>CBDHGD010000009.1:0-34891 GCA_965262875.1 Halioglobus sp. | reverse complement strand
CGGTGGATTTTCCCGCTTTGCCATTCAAATCTGCTTCGGTTCCGGCCGGTTTCCGAACGGCTGCGCGCCGGTGCCCGCGTTCGGGTCGGTGCCCGCGTTCGGGCCGGTGGCTGCGTTCGGGCCGGTGGCTGCCGGCGTGGTCCAGCCTGATGTACGGGGATGGTGTGCTCAGAGGCCATTATGCAGCCCCCATGCGTCGCGCGGTCATGCGCAGCGCGGTCATGCGCTTGTTGTGGCGAGGCGTCCGTGTTTGCACAGATGCCTCGCCTTCCTTTATATTGGAATTTCTAGCAACCATATAAAGGAATCCAATATGACTCTTTCTGATATCGGTCGAACAGGTGCTGTTACCGAGCAAGACTTCGACTATGAGGTCTATCGGCTCATGCAAGAGTTGCAGAGAGGTCACCCGCTTGTGCGCCTGAGGGCCGACATGACTTCTGACGCCGCAACGCTGGCCTTGCGTCAGAACGCCAACGGGCTCATCAGGGATTTGGCAACAAACCCCAATATGGTGGATATGGTTGATACACGGCAAAAGGTACGCAAATACACGGCGCTTCTGGCGGTGGAGCGCATGCTGTCGTATGGCGGGGGTATCGAACTCGATTTCCCCGGGGATGAGATTGCCAGAATATACAGCCCCGCCAAACAGCATCCGAAAGAGGGCTTCGACCTGCGGATGCTTGATCTGAAGTTCCTCTGAAATTTTGAGGCAAAACAGTCCGGGCATGGTGTCACAAAACGGAGCCGGCACGGAAACGCGGTCCAGGGGCATGCGGCTGGGCGTCTGGTTGCGGGGCGCGTACTCAGTCATGGCCGGCCCCCGCACATATTTGTGGCGAGGCGTCCGTGGTTGCACAGATGCCTCGCCTTCCTTTATATTGGAATTTCCACAAACCATATAAAGGAATCCAATATGACTCTTTCTGATATCGGTCGAACAGGTGCTGTTACCGAGCAAGACTTCGACTATGAGGTCTATCGGCTCATGCAAGAGTTGCAGAGAGGTCACCCGCTTGTGCGCCTGAGGGCCGACATGACTTCTGACGCCGCAACGCTGGCCTTGCGTCAGAACGCCAACGGGCTCATCAGGGATTTGGCAACAAACCCCAATATGGTGGATATGGTTGATACACGGCAAAAGGTACGCAAATACACGGCGCTTCTGGCGGTGGAGCGCATGCTGTCGTATGGCGGGGGTATCGAACTCGATTTCCCCGGGGATGAGATTGCCAGAATATACAGCCCCGCCAAACAGCATCCGAAAGAGGGCTTCGACCTGCGGATGCTTGATCTGAAGTTCCTCTGAAATTTTGAGGCAAAACAGTCCGGGCATGGTGTCACAAAACGGAGCCGGCACGGAAACGCGGTCCAGGGGCATGCGGCTGGGCGTCTGGTTGCGGGGCGCGTACTCAGTCATGGCCGGCCCCCGCACATATTTGTGGCGAGGCGTCCGTGGTTGCACAGATGCCTCGCCTTCCTTTATATTGGAATTTCCACAAACCATATAAAGGAATTCGCTATGACTTCGGGCGGGGGTTTGAAAAACAGTGTCAGCCATGCTGCACCCTCCGGTTCCGGTTTTGACGATCACGGCTTTTGCGATCCATGCGCATCAGGATAATGGCGCAGGGTGCGAGAATAACCGCGACCCACGGGCCATAGGTCAGGATAGACCCGCCAAGGGCTGTGTCGGGCGCAGAGGCCGGTTCAAACCCGTTAAACAGCGACAGGCCCATCAACCGACCCATCAGAATTCCGATAATGGCCAGACCGCCCGGCAGCGCCGCAGGCGTAAGACTGCGCGCCATCTTGCGACCCCGTGCGCGGGCATAGGCGTATGACGTTGCAAGGCTGATCAGCACAAACAGCAGAAGCGCCACCGGCGTGCCGCCGGTTCCGGCCACCAGACCGATCACCGCAAACAGATACACATCGCCCTGCCCGAGCGCATTGCGGGTTTTGAAGATGCGCACGGCCAAAGCCGCCACGGTCCAGATCAGCAGGCCGAGTGCCATTTCCAGCGGGGACTGGCCGAGGTGGATATTCAGGGCAGCCCCGTTCAGGGCCACCATCGCCAGAGCCGCGAACTCAATCTCGAACCGCGCCATATCCGTGCGGATCAGCAAGCCCATGAATATCATCAGAAGGAGTGTGTGTATCATCATTGGTGGGGTCATCCACTGTGGGGTCATCCACAATGGGGCCATCAACTGTTGGATCATCAACTGTAAGGTCATTCAGCGTCCCCCCGATTTTGCATTGTGGTGGCATCATCGGTAAAGCTGACGCCGAGTGCGTCGCAAAGGGCTGTGGCGCCGAGTTCCGCAAAGCAGCTCTGTCGTGCGCGGCGCGCGCGCAAAACGGCATCAACGTCGCGGGTGTTGGCCAAAGCCAGCAGTTCTTTCTGATAGGCCGCCAGTCGGGTGAGCGCCTTTACCTGCGCCGCGAGTTCCCGGCGCAGGGCAATCACCTGAAGCAGCGCCGTTGATCTGTCGGGGGTGGCGGTGTTGGTTGTGCTTGCCTGGGCGGGGTCGGTTGGGGTAACTATCCCGGGCGCTGTTTCCTGGGCAAGGGTTTTTCCAGCCAGCGCAAGGCCGGCGCAGATCACAAGGCTGGCTAGAGCACTTCGGGTTATGGATTTGCGGGCTGGATTTATCAGCATTCTCCAGAACTCCCGTGTTCAAGGCAGTCGGCGATAAGGCTATCGGCGATGATTTTGGGACTGCGCACAACCCCGGCCCGCACCTTACTTGCCGCAAGGGTTTCCGCAGTCACTTGGCCATTTACGGTGACCGTACCCGTGACGATCACGCCTCTACTCAGGATATCTTCCTCTTCATCATCTAGGGCCGGGCTTGTGATCCGCACGCTCTGGGCGTCAACGGTGTCGAGTTGCGCCGTCCCGCTGACATCCAGCCCGGTGGCTTTGATGCGACCCGCGATGGTGGCGCCATCACTTGTCAATGTTTCGGGAACGGTTAGATCGCCAACGACATTGACATTGCCTTCGACCTTTAGCGTTCCGGTGAGTTCACCAACGTTCATGGCTTCTATTACAGTGATTGTTTGGGCGTCCAGATTTTTGACTCCGGTCAGATCTTTCCCGCCCATATCCAGATCGGTTTCCATCCGGTTCAATATACTCAGGGCCTTACCCACCCCTACCTTTTTCCGGTGCAGGTATGGCAAGACATCCTGATCCATGCGCAGCACCGCGATGGCAAGCTGGTCCCCGACCGCAGGCGGGTGGCTGATGTCTTGCGTCGTGGCTTGTGCCTGAAGCGGGCCGAGATCGTAATTGATGCCCGGGCCATGCATCTGGGTCGGTGCGTCTGCCCTGATCGTGCCGACCAACCCGATGCCGATCCCGCCGCGTGGCATGTAAGGCCGGTTCTGTTCGCCTGCGGGTGTCCAGGCGCGGGCCAACACGACCAGTTCACCCAAGCCCGTGTTATAGAAAATCACCTCGATATCGCGGCCAAGGGCTGTGCGCACAGCACCGTCTCCGACCCATGCATTTTGAATCGCAAGATCCCCCATGGTCAGAACTTCAATATTACCAACGCCTTGCACTGTGATCCGGGCATCAAGATCCCGCAGGGCGTATGTGCTGGCCGCCGTAACCACCTGTGTGAGTAGCCGGCTTTCCTGCACACCTGCCTGCGCGCGGATGTAATGTTGGGCCAGACGCACCCCCTGCTGGGCCAACGGCACGGCAATCATCATCACCAGCACGGCTTCAAACAGGCTCAAGCCGCAGCGGGCGTGGCGGGGGTATCTGGTGCGGCGGGGTCTGTGCTGTGCTTCGCCATGTGGTGCGGATGCACAGCCGTGGATGCCGTGCCGGCCCGTTGGGCGCAGCACCGCGTTCCGCGCGTATGTGAATATCCGGATCAGCATCCTGTGCAATCCTTATACTTTGCAATCTCGGTGATTATCTGACGGGCGGTCACCTCGGTGCCCACTTGGGTCGGTGTTTCTGCCCGCGCTCTGATATTGAGGCGCTGCGTTATGATTTTGTCTGCCTTCAGTCCGGGTGTTGTGAGTGTGACGGTCTGTAAGCGTTTGGAGAGCAACATCGGACCTTCGACGATAAGGTCAAAGGGGATCTGGACGGCATCGCCGTTTGGTGGCTTGTTTCCCAACTCCCCGGCAATCAGAGTACTCCCAACGATGAATTTGTCTGCGCTTGTGGTGCCCGCGACATCGATATTGCCCCCGACAACCGCGTCTGATGCAGGGGTACCTTCCTTAACAGGAACGCTGCTCACGGAGGTCAGCGTGCCGGACATAAGCTGTGCGCTCAGGGTTGGATCTTGGAGGTTTGGTTTTTTTTCGTCATCGCGTTTCCTTTTGACGGCCAGCGCGTTTCCACCTGTTGCGGTGAGAGTCTTGACGTTGAGCAGATCACATTTACGGGGTTCCTCATCCCGACCACATCCACCCAGATCCAGCGTGCCGCCGCCTGCGAGTTTCGGCGGCGGGTGCCCCGCGCGGCGCATCCGCAGCACATATTCCGGATTGATCCCGGACAGCGGTGCGGTCAGAATGACCCGTTCCGATATACTTGCGTCACATGTGCGGGCCGGGCGTGGCTTTGTCGGCTCTGGTGATGCTGATTGCGGTGCCGCTGGCACAGCAGGGCGTGCGCCGTGACGGGCCAGCCGGGCGATGACGGCGCAGATCTGCGCCCTGCTTCGCCCGTCCAGAGCGCTTAGCCGCAATGCGCCAAAAACCTCAGTCCCGTCCTGCACCCGGCTGATCTGATACTCCAGATCAAAGCCGGGGATTCGTGGTTCAACGCCACCCCGCAGGAAATTATCTTCAAAGTCAGCCCGTTCTCGGGCATCAATCTTCCGGTTTTTGTTGGCTTCCGTCAGGCCCGTTGCCAGCGCATCCCGGTTCTCATGCACGTAATAATCAAAATCCGCCGCGATTGCCGCGAGTTGCACAGCCCGGGCCTCGGCGCGCGCCGCACTGGCGTGGCGCAATTGCGCTTGCGCGAACTGGCTCATGACGATGGTGATGACCAGAACAGCCAGCACGGCGGCCGGCATCAAGGCTCCGCGCCGGGTGCGGCGTGGTGCTATGCGTGCCTTGCGGGGAAACCCCGGAGATGGCTGGCTGTTCTGCATTGCGGGTCTCCTCAGAAGGTCAAGACGACGGTAGCGAGATCGGCTTTGCTGCACTCAGCACTGACCTTCTCTTCGGTTATTCTCGTCTTGCCATCTACGGTGACTACGGGGGCCACACTCTCAATCGTGACGCTGTCGAGCCCAGAGTTTTTATTGGCAAAAGTCATCGCCGCCGTTTCACAGCCTGAGGTTGGAATCTTGAGCAAAGTCACAGTGAACTGTCGGGGGTTGTCGGCGGCGGGCACGATGGCGATGTCGGTGCCATAGGGCGAGGTGAATTTTAAGGAACCTTTTACATCGCCTAGTTCCTTGGCGGTGAAGCCTTCATTTTGCAGAAATATAAGAAGTGAAGCGGCGGTATAAACGCCGGAATAGATGTGATCACGCTCGATGATGGCCACGGCGCGGGTCAGCTGCGAGCGCAGGGCGGCACTGCGTGTCGAGTCGACAACGCCGTTGTAAAGCGACAGCACGCCCACCAGTACGGGAATAAGAACCAGGGTCCATAAAGCGACATCGAACATCGTCACACCGGCGCGGCGCGCACGCGGTCGCCGCAGCGGAGCGGGTTTCACCCACGCAATCCAGGTGTCCTTTTTCTTCAGCGATTTAAGCTGTTGGAGGGCGTTGTTCACGCGCTGTGTCAGCGCAATCCGCGCTTGCTTCAAGCGGGTTTTGCTTGTGTTTAGGGTAAAATTGGTCATGGTCATCCTTTCAAGAGATGGTGCGCAGGCTGTTCGCCATGTTTAGCCGGGCGCTGTTTTTCGTTGAAGTGTGGGGGGTGTCAGCTTGTTTGGTTCTTTCTTGGCGCTCCCCTCACAGAATTTTTTGCAGTGCGGTAATGATCAACCACACGAGACCCGTCAGCAGAGCAGTCCCTATCAGTGTACCGAGCAGTACATTTCGCAAGGTCATCCCACCGGCATGGCATCGCCGGGGTGGACGCAGCCTGTCAGGTTCAAGCCTGTCAGGCTTGAGCAGGGCACGCCATGCCGCATTGTTCTTGAGCAATTCAAGCTGTTGCCGGGCGCGGTTGATGCGCTGTGTCAGCGCAATACGTGCCTGCTTCAGCCATGTTTTGCTTGTATTTCCGTTAAAATCAGTCATGGTCATCCTTTCAAGAGATGGTGCGCCAGGTGTCCTCTAAATCTGAGCTGGTCCGCTGTTATTTGGTGAAGTGAGGGGGGTGTCTTTTTGATTGGTGTCGCCCCCCTCACTGAATGCTTTGCAGCACGGAGAGTGTGCTTGACACGGTGGCCCCGATGGCGCCGGCAACCGCGCCCATCAGCGCCATGTTCATAATACGGGTTTGCACCTTCACGCGGGTATCCAGCTCTTCCAGCCAGCGGTCCAGAAACCCTGCGAAGGTCTCCACCCAGTCGTCTTTGCCATCAAGGGCGGCCATCACCGCATTCAAGTCACGGGCCGGAAAGTCATGCCCGGTTGCTTTGAGGGCCTCTCCCCAGCCGCGTGCGGTCAGTTGCACTGCAATCGCATGAATGCGGGACTTCAGATAGCCGCGCGTGCCGGTGCCGAGCTCATGCAGCAGCTGTGAATTCAGCGTCTCGCCCATGCGCCCCAGCTCGGTCACCGTAAAGATAAATCCGGTGCCGACCTGCAAGCGATAGAGCGAACAGGGCAGGAATTTGTCGAGAAACACCCGTCCCGGCCCGGCATAGCGCGGCAAAAACAGCCGTAAAAACATGAACACCGCTGCCAGCCCGATGAGCACCCACTGGAAATTGCCCACGAACCAGAGGCTGAAGTTGCCAATGGCCCGGGCGGCCGGTGACCAGCGCTCAAGCGGCGCCACATCGATCAGTGCCGGAAACAGTTCCGATCCCAGCATATAAAACACAACGCCCATCAGGGCTGTCAGCAGGGCGGGCATGGCCAGCGCGCCTTTGATCGCGCGTCCCAGCCTGTCCTGCTGTTCGGCCAGCCGCATGGCACCGCGCAACACCCCTGCGGCACCGGCCGATCCGATCACCCGGAACAACAGTGCCTCGGCCCCACTTGTATAGCGGGCAACCCGCTGGTCGAGATCGCCATACTGGACACCGGTGCGCAGATCCATGATCAACGCGGCCACTGCCGCCTGCCCGCCATCGCGCGCCACGCTGGCTGCGGTTTCCAGTGCCTCCGGCAGATCCAGCTTTGCATCCACCAGATCAGCCACCAGCCGCCAGGTGCGCGCCCGCTGTGCGGCGCCGAAGTTAAAACGTCGCCAGGCGTATGACCACGCGGCGTATGTGAGTGGTGTGTTCATCCCGCCGCTTTCCTTTTCGCTGTTTTTTGCATTGCCGCGCCCTGGAGGCTACTGCGTTGCGCGTCACTCATCCGCTCCGCCAAATCGCCGTGTTTGCGCAGCGCATCATACGGATCAAGCTGGCCCTGCAAGACCAGGTCGGTGAGTTTGCAGGCAATCGGAATACCGCCCATCCCGCCTGCGCTTTCGGGTTTCAGCCAATGGGCCAGCGCGCCGTTAAAATTCTTGTTCAGCACATGATCGAAATAAGCCCGATCCGGCATAATCACTTCGCCCACCGCAATCTGGCGGCGGTAGCCTGCCCAGGCCAGCTTGCCGGCCTCGTTAAGCGCGTCGCCGAGGCAGGTTGCACAGCCCTCCGGGTTGCGCAGATAGATGCGGTCACGGTCGGCCATGACCGGGGCAAACAGGCGTTGATCCAGATCGTTGAGGCTGGCGGCGGCCAGGGGGGTTTTACAATCGTCACAGAGGAGTGGTGCAAGCGTCTGTTTGATCAGCAGGCGCACCACACCCGATTGCGCCAGTTCTTCGGCCGGCACGCCAAGCGCCATCAACCGAAACGGAATGCCGTTGGCACTGTCCACATGCACGGTGGCATAGATCGCGTGGCCCGATGTGGCAAACTTCAGCGCTTCGCGGCCGCTGGCCCCGTCACGGATTTCCGACACCATGCCGACATCCGGGTTCATGCGCACGAAATTGCGCAGGGCGTCTTCATGCCTGGCCTCGCGTTCGGCCTCGTCGCCGGCCGATTGCAGCGGGATCTGCACCACGCCGGAGCGGTTCAGCCGGTACTCCACCGGATCTTCCAGGGTGGTGATCGACACATGACCCCCGTGGCGTTCGTAAAGTGCTTCGAGGGCGCGAATGAGTGTGGTGGATTTACCGTCGCCGGTTTCGCCACCGATAATCACGCAGCCATGCAGATTGGCGCGGGCGGCGGCCAGCGCGTCTGTGATCTCCGCATCAAAGCCGAGGTCTTCCAGGGCGCCGGTATCACTGTCGTCTTTGTAAAACAGCCGGAACACCACAAAGGAGCCGAGCTTTGTATCGCTCTCGTGAAAACCGCTCTGGCAGCGCAGCTTGACCACATTGGGCGGCATCGGGAACTCCGGCTTTGGAGAGATCGAATAGCTCTGGAACGCCGCGTCTTTTTTGGAAACATTACCGGTGCCTTTGTCCTGGGCATTGAAAGCAAAGCTGATTGCATTCCTGCCTTCCTCGGGTGTCCAGGGCTGGCCATAGTCAAACTCGCGGCCCGCCACCTTGAGGCGCACATAGGTTTTGGTATCGTGCTGGTAGATTTTGAGATCACTGGCCCTGGCGCGTTCGGCCGCCGAGATCAGTTCCAGCAGACGGCGCTGGCCCTGTGTGCGGGCCACTTCCGCGCGCAGGGCTTCGGTTGCGGTCAGTTTGGCGGCGTAGAACTGTCTTAGTTCGTCCATGGGGGTGATTTTAAAGCTGGTGATCTCGGGCAGAACACCGCTGTCCTGATGCCGCATCAGGGCGCCGGTGAAGTCGTCTTCATAGCGATAGCCATCCGCGACATAGCAGGTGCCGCCATAATGCACCGCCGCAATGCAGGCAAAACCGAGATCACCGGTATCGATAATGCCGTTTTCCAGGGTTCTGATCTGTGGTTTGCCGAAGCTCGGGAGGTTTTTTAACATGGGAGGGTCTCGCTTGGGACAGTCTTAACCGGGACAGGCTTAACCGGGACAGGCGCGCCTGTGGTGGGGGCAGCGGAATTGCGGCAAATGACCTTGCTGGAGAAAAAAGGCAGGTTTGTGTCGGATCGATGCGCCGCTGCGCTGGCGCAAGAATTGCTCAAGAAAAAAGGCAGGTTTGTGATGATTGACGCGGCGGCTCCGAAAATCGCAGGCACCTGAGGGTGGTTTGAGGTGTTGGCCTTTGTGGTGCTGTGTTGCGCAATGTTCGCTTTGCCGGGCTGAGCGTTTCGAAGATGTGGTAAGCTTGGCTGCAACAATATTTGGAAAAGCTTTGAGCCGTTGACGAAAAAGCCACCACATATCCCGCCGGGACCGCCGGTCTGCGTGCCTGATGCCGGGCCTGATACTGACCCGGATACACGGCCTGTTGCCAACCCGGATACCGACAGGCTCAGGCGCGAGATGCGGCGGCGGATTGAGGAACTGGACGCGCAGATCGCCGCACTCAAGCTGTATCTCGCTGACTTCATTGTCACGCCCGCCCGTCCCGTTCCGCCGCCCATGGTTCCCGGGGATGACGACGCAGGAGATGCAGAGCGTTGAGTAGATCTGCCAGTCCTGTGGGAAAGCGCAGGAGATACGATATCAAAGAAAAGTCGTGCAGCTTTACCCATTTTGATCTTCCTGAAGTGTGGCTGTTGAGGTTTGCAAAATGTCGCCACAGCGGCGGTTGTAGCGCATGGATGGCGCATGGTCATATGTGGCATGGTCATATGGCGCATGGTCATATGCGGCATGGTCATATGGCGCATGGTCATATGCGGCATGGTCATCATTCCAAAGCCTCCCGATCACTGTCCGGGGTGCCGGACGCCGGGCTGTCGGGTTTATAGACATCCGCGAAGCTGACGGTTTTGAACAGCAGCCCGCCGCCATCGTCAAACGCGGGCTCTGCGAGTGTGCGGGCCAAGCTGCGTTCCACGTCCTGTTCCAGGATGATCACCCCGTCCTCGGTGGAAATACGCGCGATGGTCAGCCCGCCGGGCAGGGTATCACCGGCTTTTACCGTCAGGCGGGTGCCGCGTGTGGCGTCAAAAACCACGGCATGCAGTCCGCCGTCCAGGTTGTCGCCGCCAAACACCGTGCCGGATGTATAGCGGTCGGTGCATTGGGCCATGGCGGATTGGGCGAGTGCTGCGGTTTTGGCGGCGCGGAAAGTCTCTGGCGGGTTTGGTGTCGGGGGTTCCGGGGCCAGCGTGATGGGTGTGGGTGCTTCTTCAGCACTGTCTGCGGCGGTTGGGGTGGGTACAGTGTTGATCGATACGTTGGCATTTGAGGCCGCTCCGCGCGCCACATCGCGCAGGTGGGTGCGCAGGCGTTCTTCATTGTCCAGCAGTTGTTTTACCTGTTTCTGGCGTTCAATACAGACTTTGAACACTTCGCTTTCAAGGGCCGCGACATTCAGCGCGTCCGCTTCATCGTAAAGTGACAGATAGGCCGCGCGCAGGGCCTCGAACGGGCAGGACAGAATGTCCGTGCTGCCGGCCCGTGCGGGCGAGATGGTGGCGGGTTCGCCCTGGACGAGATCAGCCGGTGCGGCCCAGAGGGATGGTGCCGCTGGCGTATCGGTGCTTGTGGCTTCCGCTACGTTTTGAGCCGTGAGCGGTGCTGTTTCTGTGCTTGTCTGCGCAGTTTGCGACAGCACCGGAAAGGCCGGCAGCGTCAGGCAAAGGCCGATGAACGCAAGGCGTCTGGGGATGTGGCGGCGGGCGGGCATCATTGATCTCCCTGCGGTGGTTCCGGGTTCAGCGCCGCTTTGAGATCAGCCACGGCAAGCCACTGCCAGACGGGGGGCAGGACAGGATCTGCGTCTGGCGTGGGGGTCTCAACTTTTGTTTCATCAGCGGAGGTTGTAACGGGGATCAGGCGCAGGGCAATTTGCGGCCCATAGCTGTTCCATTCGGCAATCTGTGCGCCGCTGGCGTCAAACACATGCCCGCCCGCGTTGAAATAAGCCCCCGCAGGCAGCGGAGCCAAAGCGCGCGCCAGTGGCTTCGAGAGCAGCGCGTCATACTGGGTGGCCAGCGGATGCGGCGCGGCACTTTCAACCTGAACGGCTGGAAACTGAGCGGCGGCGGGCAGAGTGTCGAAAATATCTTCGTCCAGAGAATGCATCCAGTGCAGCACCAGATGTTCAAACGGTTCATGCTTGACATCGATATAGGCGTGTTCAAAAACGGCACCTGTCGCGTCAATCAACCATAGGCGGTTGAGCGGCGCGTAGAGCACAAAGCGGCCCCATCGCTCCGTAACCGCATTGACGGCGTCCTCTGGGTCGAAGACCAGCACCTTACCGCTCTGGCGCACCATCTCCGGGTATTGCGCTCGCAGGGATGTGTTTGCCGCATTGGTTGGCGTGGCGATGGCTGTGGATAGGCCCAGAAACAGCGCCGTGACGCTGAATGCGCGCCGCATGATCACTGCAACAGCCGATTCATGGCCCTCTTCGGTGACGAGATCAGAGTATTTGAAAGATGTGTGATCCATGACTGTTCTTATTCATCCGGGCCATAGAGCGAGAAATACATGCCCAGCGTCAAAGGATCATCAATGTCTTGTTTAAAGCGGGTGGGAATGTTTTTGATTTTACGCGCGTCTTTGACAAGCTCGGCATAGAGCGGGCTGCGTTGTTTCGCGTTCACACTGCCGTTGTTGGGGATGTTTGGACAAACGTCCTTAAACACTGGGGCGTATTCCTTTTGGAAATGCCCTTCGAATTTATTAGGATGGGAGCGCGTGTCTCCAGGGTTATAATAGATTACGGCGCGGCCGCTATCGCCGTCATAAATCATCGGTAGCCCGGCCTTAAATTTACTTGTTTTATACTCAACCGAGTTATAACCCCCAAAGCCTATTGATTTTTTCTGGGCCTTCCATCTAGGGCGATTGGTGGTGCTTTTACCCTTCACCAGAGCTATACACGAGTAATATCTGCCGTCTGTTCCGAAGTATCTGACGGAAATTCTTTCGGTGCTGAAATGTTTTTTATTCCCCGGCGGGCGGTACACGCCCACAAAGTAATGCCCCGAGAACAGTTTCTTGATATTCACATCATCAATGTTTGAAATGCCGTAATTGCGCATCTTGGTTGACCACTTAATTTTCCGAGCCGGCCTAAAAAATGGCTGTTTGCGCTGGTCGATGGCTAGGGCTTCTTTGAGACGCGCGGCGATAAAACGGTGTGCCTCTGTGATGCCTTTCTCTGGCACAACCCACGGGGGTTTACCGCCGGCAAAGCTTTCGGTGGCGACGAACAGCCCTAAAGCCGCGATGGTAATCTTGAGTTTTAAGGCATGTTTCATATTAACTGTTCCTATATTGTTGCATTATATACAGACTGTATAATTTGGAGTGCAGGTGCCTATCAGCAGCAACCTGGCCCTCCATCATCCGGGCCACCACCATGACCGGCGTCACCGTCGCCATCGTGATGATCAGAGCCCCCGCCTTGACCACCCCCGCTTTCGCGTGTGCCGAGATCAATATCGCGACCATTTTCGGTGATGCGGCGCACGACCCTACCATCCCTGCCCGTGCCGCTGAGGTCGTAGTAAGTACAGAGACCCTCATGGCAGGATTTGAACAGTGGCGGATCCGGTGGTGGCGCGTAGTGGCAGGTATTCACTGTTGCAGCCCATTGCGTATGGGTCGTGCTTAACGCGTCCTGCCATCCATCACTGTGCCAGTCCACGCCGGTCACGGTTTTGGCGCGTTGATATGTAACGCTGCCGATTTGGCCCGAGGGGCAGCTTGAGACCCTGGTTTCAGATGTCCGGTCATTGGCATTGCGATAGCACCTGTCGTCCGACACGGCCCATGGCCCGTTGCGCGCGATCACAATGTCGCTGAGCGCGGGGAAATCCGCAACATCGGGGCTGTCGGCAAAGCTCCATGTCCGGATTGTGACGGTGCGGGCCTCGGTCACTGTGCCAAGCGGGTGCGTGGCAGGGCAGACCGCTGGCCGGTCATCCGTTCTGGTGGTGATCACCGGGGCCAAGGGCTGCCTGTCCGGCGCGCCTTCGCAGAAACTCAGATGCGGCACCAGAACCCCGACCGCCTCATCGACAAACTTGCCTTGCGCGTCCGAGGGCAGCCAGACCGTTTCGGGAAATGCCGCATAGGCTTCGGTCAGAAAATATTCATAGGTGGCGATCCTGTCTGACCCTGGGCTACAATCTTCAACGCGGCGCACGGGGATGGTGCCGGGATTACGGCAATGGGTATATTTGGTTTTCCAGCGCCCATCGCCTTCCGGCGTGGCGGTATCGTAATATGAATAGCCAAAATCCTTGTCCTCAGGATCATACGGGACCCCGATCAGATCATTGTAAAGCTTATCGCCCCGGGCGTTGTAATCCGTGCTTTTAAAGCGCTCCTCCTTGATGCCGGGGCCAACTTGTGGTTCTACGCAGCGCCGCTTTCGGGTCTCACGGCGTTTGCGCACCCGCGCCACGCCGAACTTCTGCGCCGCCGATGTCATATAGGCAACAGTGTCCACGTCCAAGGCACCGCCAAACTTCGTGCCCATACAGGCTGGAATGATCTGGCTGCGGTCGCCGGTTTGCAATATCAAGTTGCCCCCCACCGTGGGGTCATCCACTGCGGGGTCATCCACTGCGGGGTCATCCGCTGCGGGGTCACCCGCTGTTTTGACAATCCCCAGCGGTTCACCGGTGAACGCTGTGTCCGCGCGGCGGGCGCGCAATTCGGGGGCATCGACAATCTGTTGGGCGGTCAGCCCGTGCTTGAAGTCCGTGCCTGCAAAATAACTCAAAAGCATGCCGTCACAATAGCGAAACCTGATACCAAAGCCATCAATAACAGTGCTATCAAGGCTGGGCACAAGAGCCGCCGTGACCTGCTGGCGGGTGGTGATTTCGGCCAAGAGGTCTGCGGTACGCTTGCGTTGATCCGCTTCCGGCAACGTCGTGCCCCACTGCCAGGTGATATATTTGCGGACTTGCGCGTGGGCTGTGGTCAACACGCCGGTGTAATTGGCCGCAGCATTCAAAACCTCGCGGCCCAGCGTCCAGCTGTCGTAATCCTGCGCCATCAAGGCTTGCGGAGTGAGCGCAAGGCTGCCGGAAAGTGCCGATGTCAAAAGCATATTTCTCATATCATCTCATCCTTTTGTGTGGGGACGGCGGTTTCCATGTCCGGGTTGGCGTCCCTTGGCGCAACCGCACTTTGTTCTTCAGCAATATCTGTGGGCGCGGCCTTGATGCCTGTGATGGACATCGGCACCAGCACCGCTCGGCGGGTGGTGATTTCCAAAGTGACGGTCTTGCCGCTGCGACTGAGCCGGGCCACTTCGGCCCCCTCGATGCGCCCCACCCGTGCGAATATCTCGTCAAACCCGCTTTTCAGCATCACCCGCACTTTGGCGTTCATGCCACCCGCGTTCGAACCGCCGCCCTCAAGCACAATGCTGTCGGCCATCCCTAAAAACACCGCTTCCGTGGCGGCCAGCAATTCCGCCGGTGCCATGGACACTTGTGCCTGAGACACGCGTGCCAAAGACGTTGGGTCGCTCTGATCCGGGATCGCCTTCAGCAGCGGCACGTCAATCTCAAAACTGGAAAACAGCCGGTTGCCGCGGATTTCCATCGCAACGGCACTCCCCGTATAGACCGCCTTTGCCGCTTTCCGCGCGATGGCGTCATCAAAGCCGCCACGCAGTTGATATATCCGGTAAGCCAGGGCGAGGTCATGCGCTGCAAGGTCATTCACTGCCTCGGCAGGGCTTGCTTGCAAGCCCGTCGGACTGGCAGGGCCAAACTGGCCCGAGAAGTCGAGAGAGGAGCCAAGGCAAGGTCATTTGCCAAAGCGGGGGCAAAGCCTGTGATGGCCGGATCGCGCATTGCGGGCGTGGCACAGCCTTCGGAGACCAGTTGCCAGCCCGGTGCGGTTGGCCAGATACCGGCAAAGGCGGCCAGACAATTGCGCCCGAAACCGGCCTCGTCGCGGAAGGTGGTTAGAAGCGGCGCGATCTGTGGTGCTGCAACCACGGGTTTGGCGTGCTGCCCGGGAGATAAAAACAGGAAACCGGCGGCAAGCGCCAGCGTGGCGGTGCCTGCGACAGCGGCAATCTGCCAGACCGGTCGTTTGGGCGCGATCCTGCCCTCGACACAGACGGGGTCATCCACCGTGGGGTCATGGTCATCCACATCGGGGGGACACAAAGAGCACATCGGAACGCGGCGGGTGACCTCTTCGGCGATATCTTCGGCCAGATCGGGCGCGATTGCCAGCCGGTCAATCTGGCCGGAACTGCACTCCGCTTCGATATGGCTGATCAGCTCTGCGCGGGTGTCAAACAGCCGCTCCACCCCGATCGCCGGTTTGCCATTCACCAGAACGGCGGCAAAGTACAGATGCTGTTCTGTCAGCTCGAAAGCACAGAGAACACGGTTACCAATGACATGGTCAATCCGGTCTTTTTCGGACAAATCGCCCGCCAGCACGGAAAGCAACGCCGCGACGCCAAGATATTCAGGCTCTTCCGGTACCAAAGCCGTGCGGTCATCCCAATGCAGTGCCAGGTTATTGGCTGCCAATGACCCAATCGATGACCCGACTGCTGCCATGGATCCGCGTCGCAGGAGGCTGGACGGCCTGCCGGGCCCCCAGGTCAGCCCGGCCAGAACCGGGCGATCGGCGTATGTGAATATCCTCGGCATCAGGGTTTCCCCCGCTTTGCGGTCTGCACGGTTGTGCCGCGCCCTGCATTCCGCACTGCCGGCAGGATGGCCGGGCGCACCAGCACCACCATACGGATTTTACGGGTGCCGCCCTTGGCGCTGCCGCCGAGCCCGATGAACCGCGCGAGGCCGGTGCCCTTGTTGGCGCGGGTGGCGCTTTCCTGTTCATAGCCCGACAGCACCAGGGTTTCGCCGGGCGCCAGCACAGAGTCATTCTGGATGGCGCGCTGGTCCACGGTGGGGAGTTTGACGGTGCCGGCGTCAGAGTCTTTCAGATCGACCGTGTTTTGCAACAACGTCAGCGAGAGTTGAATTTTGTTACGGTCAACCAGTCTGGGCAACGCATGAATGGATATGCCCTCTTCAACCGTGGCGATGTTTTCCGATGTGGTGACGACCCCGTTACTATCGGTTGTGCTTGTCGTGCTGGCGACGTAGCCCTCCGAGCGCGTGAGCACAATCGGGGCAACAACACCGCTTTGGGCAATGGTGGAAGCCAGGCGGTAATCCACCACGCTGCCTTGCTGTGCCAGAGCTTTAAAGCTGATGGACTTGCCGCCTTTGCGCAGGGTGGCCACCCCGTTGCCGGCGAGCGCGCCGATCACCCCCGTAAGACTGCCCTCACTGCCCGCAGCTGAAAGCCCGACGGCAAAATCATCCGATTTGTCGGCATCGATAAAATAAATCGCGACCTCCAGCGCAATGCGGGTGGAGTAGATCGCTTCAAAATCCTCAATCACTTCGGCGGCCTTGCGTTGCACCGAGGGCGGCCCGAATACCGCAACCCGCCCGGCGGATTTGGAGGTTGTCACAGTGGCGGGCGGTGGTGCGACAGCGGCCAGCTGGGTGCTGAGATCATCCCATGGATCATAACCGCCAGCGCTGTGGTTGTGGGAGACACTGCGCCCGCTGCCCTCAAGGCCGCCAATCGAGGTATCAACTTTTGACGTGCCTGTTGGCAGCGACAGGCTGTAGCGTTTTGTGACCATCCGGTCAAAGGTGATGGCGGTGCCGTCGAAACGCCAGGCCAGATCCATGCGGGCGGCGATCTTGTCGAGGACTTTGGATAACGCACCTTCGTGTTTGAGCACCATTTTGCTGCCGATGGGGATCTGGATGACATCGCCATTTGCCAGGCTGTAAACCCGGCGGATATTGACCGGCAGGTCCGTTTGCTTCTTGATCAGCGTGGCCAGGGCCTTGATGCCGACGGCTGACCCGCGTGTGTCGATATTGATACTGCGCGCGCCTTCCAGTGCCCGGGGCAAGGGTTTGCCGCTTTGGGTGCCCTGTGCGACCACAACCGCCTCGCCGTAATACGGGCGATCCACCACATGCACCTTGCCGCGTCCTGCGGCCCGCAAGCGGTCGCGCTGGTCACCGGTCAGCTTCGAGAGCCGTGCGGTGGTGTCATTGGCGGATTTGATGCCGTCGCAACCTGAGACCACCCCGATGCAAAGCACCAGCAGAGCCAGACGGCAGAGCGCTTTGCTCAGGCGCTTGGGTGTTGATGTGTTTTTCCCGGCAATTCCAAAGTGTGTTCTGGACACGCTGCACCATTGAAAACCCGATACCACGCTCTCGTGAATGCGACGGGCTGCAAAATCGGGTGTTTGTTCGTTCAGCAATGTCACCCCTCTCTCGACTTCTCGCGCACGTGGTGCGCCATTGGCCGGCAGGGCCAACCGGCCCGAGAGGCTGCCAGTCCGACGGGGCTTGCAAGCAAGCCCTGCCGAGGCAATGGATGACCCTACAGTGGATGACCCTGTTACAGATGCCCCTGTTACAGATGACCCAGTCATAGCGGCCTGCCGATGCGAATAACCTTGTTGGCATAGACAGAGATCGCCAGCGGGCGGCCCGCGCCTTCAAAGCCGACAACCAGCTGATCCAGCGCGTCCTTGAAACTGCCGCTGATTTTAACCGGCACGGAGAGTTTCCATTCCTCAATGCCGTCGCGTACCACGGTATGTCCGGCCTTCCTGGCCCAGCGGGTGATGACATCGGAGACAAACTCCCCGGGGCGTGCGGTCCAGACGGGCAACGGTCGGTTCATCGGCTTGACGGCCACTGGTTTGGGTGCGGGAGCTGTTTTTGCCGCACCGCTTCGGGTTTTGCGCTGAAGCGATGCGGTTTGACGGGTTGGCACCGCGCAGGGGAGGGTCAGCACGGTGCCGACCCGCAGGGTCGTGGCGGATTTTACGGTGTCTTTGTTGGCCGCGATGAGTTCGGGGTAGCGTTTGGCACTGCCAAGCCTGGCCTTGGCGATTTTCGAGAGCGTGTCGCCCTTGCGCACGGTATGGGTCGGACAGGGGATTGCCTGTTTTTTGGTTTTACGACCCTTGCGGCTGAAAATGCCGGCGGCATCCAGCGGACCTGTGGTTCGGGCCGCGCCTGATTCGTTTCTGGCGGTGCGTGGAGATGCCAGAGTACCCGTTGGCACCTTCTGCCCCTTTGCGGATGCCAGACGTGATTCTCTGGCCCGCCCTGTTTTGAGCGCGGCCTCGAACGATTGCTTTGGCCTCTCGACTTCTCGGGCCAGTTTGGCCCTGCCAGTCCAGCGGCGCATGGAATGCCCTGCCGGCCCAACGGCTGCGGTGCTGCGCAGGGCGGCGGTTTTTGGTATCAGGGATTTCCAATCGGGGCAGCGGATGAGCGCTGCGGCTTGGGCGGGTTGCCAAAAGATTACAACTGCGCTTAAGGTGGCGGCACCAAACAGAATTGAGACCCAGCGTGAGCGGAAACCCGCCAAAAACACAGAACACCCCGATATTAAACGCGAAAAACCGTTTAAAGCCCTTGACTTACGCCCGGATTTCGGGGGGGGGGGGGGTACTTCTCTGCATTTTCAGGTCTCTCCACGCCACACGGTGTAAGGCAGGTTAGAACACCGCTTGCCGTCTGGCAAGAAAAAATCTTGCGCGCAGCGCGTTGTTTGCGGCGCCTGGCCCGTCACGCGCGGGATCCGCCGGTCCTGATTCTATCTGCAAAGTTGAACCTATGCTTGAGAAACGCACAAGATGTGGGTATGACTGTCCCTAAAGAATCCAGATAAAGGGAGGCAGAGCAGCAGAAACCCCGCAATAAACCACCTAAAACCGAAAAACCGCGCAGAGATTGCACGGCATTAAGGTTATGGTCAGGCTTTAAAACTAAAATTTTCCACCTGTTTTTTAGCCTGACCTGACCCGCTTTTCAAGTCAAAACTTCAGTTTTGGCGATGAAATTCTGTGTGCCTGCGATTTTTGCGCCTCAATCGCGGCGTGATGCCCAATGAAAAGCATCACAAAAACAGAAATGAGGGACAGCAATGTCACACAGATTACAGGCCCTGCGCAACCCGCAGGACAACCATACACAGGGATCACCACCACAGGATCCACAGCCACCACAGCCCGCGTATCCGGTGCTGCCCGACGCGATGCAGCGCGGTGCGCTGGAAGGGCTGCTGCTCGATGTCAGCAAACATATCGGTATGTCCGACAGCCTGCTGAAATCCTTACTCACGATGTTGCGCGCAACCCGGCCGTCCGACTGGACCGACCCGACACGCGAGCCGGTCTGCTTTACCATGCAGAGCAATATCGCCTATCTGGTTGGCAAGGACGCCCGCTCGGTGCGCCGTGACGAGGCGGCTCTGGAGCTGCACTTCGGGTTTATCCGCAAGGATGTGGCCGGCAACGGCAGCCGCTGCCGCTTCAGGATGCACGGGGATAGCGAGTTCAGGCAGGGCCTGTCGTTCACGCCGTTGATTGAAGCGGTGCCGGACTTGCTGGCTTTACGGGCACAATTAGACACGGACCGGCAGCAGGTGGTGCGGCTGAAGCGCATGTGCAGTGCCTTGCGCCGTAACGTGAAGAACAGCCTTATGGCCCTGCAACCGCGTTTCCCGGACAATACAGCCCTCAAAGCCATTGCCGCGCAGTATCTTGACTGGCCGCGCCGGTACGCGGCGTTTAAAACACTGGACGCGCTTGAAGATCACCACAAGGCGGTGTTAATGACCTCCGAAGCGATCGATGATCTCACCCGAATGTTGACAAATATGTCCGCTCCAGCGGACACCGGAGTCCGCCGATATATACAAGATACAACTCAAGATCACTCTGTAATCTGTAATGCGAGCATGGATAAGTTGGCTGACGGCACGCCGTCAGAAGATAATTCGTTAGCAGCTACGCCTGACGGCTCCGCTGATTGTTTAGAAAATAAGTGTGGCGGGGCTGAGGGTGCAGTCAACAGTGAATTTATCGAAAAACTGAACCCGCACCGGTTGTTTGCCTTGAGTTCTGAGGAGATGCGGCTTTATATCCGGCAGCACCAGGGGCAAAGACCATCGCCTGCGGCGATGGATTTTATTCTGGCCGCGATCGACCGGTTGCCGGAATTGGGGATTAACCGCTCGGCTTATGATGCGGCGGTGGGGCAAATGGGTGATATGGCCACAGCGCTTTGTATTCTGGTGATTGACCGCAACCGGTTTCACCCGGAAACCCCGATCCAGAACCCCGGCGGGGTGCTGCGCGCGATGACCGCACGGCATAAAGCCGGAAAACTCAATCTGGTGGGGAGTTTGATTGGCTTGACCCGGAGGATGAAAACGTGAGGATGGGGGCATTGGCGTTAAAAACGGGGTGTGCCGCCACGGGCTGGACTGGCAGCGCATCATAATTATTGACATCAATATCTAATATAATTACTTTGTAGGTACATCTGACGGGGAATAGGCTTATGAAAGTTGATATTATTCAAATTGGGAATTCGAAAGGTTTGCGCATACCAAAAGCAATTCTTGAGCAATGTGATTTACAGGGGCGCGTAGAAATGGATGTCCATGATAACAAGCTAATTATTGCTCGCGTCGAAGTTGTTCGTGATGGATGGAATGAGGCGTTTCAAGCAATGGCAAAAATTAACGACGATATGCCGATTATGGTTGATGACTGTAGTTCAAAGTGGGATGATGAAGAGTGGCAATGGTGAAACCTTTACAGAGGTTTGAGGTCTGGCTGGTTGCGCTTGATCCAACGAAAGGCTCTGAAATTCAAAAAACCCGCCCTTGCCTTATTATATCTCCTGATGAAATGAATGCATGGCTGCGAACAATTATTATTGCTCCGATGACTACTGCGGAGCGTTCTTATCCATCGCGCGTTGCTATTAGTTTTGATAATAAAGATGGACAAGTCGCTTTAGATCAGTTGCGTTGCATAGATAAGAACCGCCTTGTTAAAAGGCTTGGGCGTGCGTCTGAACAGACACAAGATGACGTTTCAACAAAGCTAGTTGATATGTTTACGCAGTGAACGAGGCTGGATTTGGCATGGGATATTGATCGGAAAAACCATTAACTCAACACGAGCCCGCCGCTCTTACCTTTGATTTGGACCCGACCCGCGCATCGCCATACCGGCCCGCAGCCATCGAAAGTGTTGCTAATATGTTGTCGAATTCTGAAATTGAACTACGACCCATCACTCGGTTGTTGGTTGATACCGGGGGCAACCCCGTCTGCTACTGGATACCAGCTTATCAGCGGGGTTATCGCTGGACGCGATTACAGGTGACGCAACTTCTGGGCGACATCTGGGAATTCGTGCAAACCGATGAAGGCGACAAGAACCGCTTCTATTGCCTGCAGCCACTGGTCGTAAAGCCTCATGCTGATGGCAGCTTCGAGGTTGTCGATGGCCAGCAACGCCTGACTACGATATTCATTTTACTGTCATATCTCAAAGATATGACAAAAATCCTCGGGAAGATGCGTTTCGAAATTCGGTTCAAAACACGCGATGCAGAGGAGTTTCTGCAGAACATCGACATTGACCGCGCTGAGGAAAACATCGATTTTTACCATATATGCGAGGCTTGGTATGCGATCGATACCTGGGTGAAAGCTCATGACTCAAGCCACGCCCTCAAGTTGCTTCAGCATTTGCTCAACGATGACGAAGCTGGCCGGAATGTGAAGGTTATCTGGTATGAGTTGGACCCGCAAGACGATCCTGTCTCAGCCTTCACCCGCCTCAATGTGGGTAAAATCCCGCTCACCAACGACGAACTGGTGCGAGCTATATTCCTGCGACGTGCGGCGAGCGACGATTCGTCTGGAAATCTGTCACTCCGCATTGCATACGAATGGGATCACTTTGAGAAGATCCTGCAGGGAGACGCTTTCTGGTATTTCTTGAGTAATGCCGATGCGCCCGATCATAATCGGATCGGCCTACTGTTCGAACTCGCCGCGAAAGATATCAGTTCGACATTCCAGCAAGACGTCTATGGGATTTTCCATCACTTCTCTGACCGCCTGAGTGAAATAAGTTCGGCCGAACGGGAATGGAGGGCTGTCAAGAATGTCTTCATGGCATTGGAAGAATGGTTTGAGGATCGTGAACTCTTCCATGTGGTTGGCTTTTTGGTACAGCAGGGTACGAGCCTCACAGAATTACTCAAAGCGAGCACCGCGTTGAGTAAACGCGATTTTGCCTTCGAGTTGCGCCGTCAAGCTTTCAGGTTAACAATTGGAGGGGAACTTCAGGGAATTTCTAAAGAGGAAATCAAAGAATACGTATCGGAGCGGTGTGCAGAGGTCACCTATAAGGACCATGCCAAAGCCGTTAGACAGCTCCTGCTTCTGTTTAATCTCGCAACGCTGTTGGATGACCCTCGATCAAATCTACGATTCCAGTTTGACAGTTTCAAACGAGAAACCTGGGACATCGAACATATCCGATCAGTTAGCGACGAACGGCCGGGAAATCATACGGATCGTATTAAGTGGCTCACACACTGCCAAGGATACCTTAGTCATATAGACAAAAAGGACGCAAGGTCGTTGGTAAAGAAGATAAATGCATTCCTCAATCTCAAACAGGTGGAGGCAGACTCCGAATGCTTCGAGTTAGTAGACGAAAAGATTCTCAAATATTTCGGCGAATCTCATGATGGCGAACAGCACGGTATTTCCAACCTGACATTACTGGATAGCAGGACGAACCGAAGCTACCGGAACGCGGTCTTCGCGATTAAGCGCAAGATATTGCTCGAACACGATAAATCAGGGGTATTTGTACCGCTTTGCACCCGAAACGTATTTCTAAAGTGCTATAGTCCGACGGTAGATAACGTCATGTTCTGGGGGCCGGACGACTCTAAACGATACGAAAAACAAATTGTAGAGACGCTAACCCGTTTCTTCCTTATTGATAAGGCGACGGTAGCATGAATTCCCAGATGAATTTCATCCAGTTGCTGGGCCATTATTCCAGTATCGAAATTCCAATCATTCAACGCGATTATGCTCATGGCCGACGAGATCAGGGGGAAGTCCGAAGCGAGTTTCTTGGTGCTCTTCACAAAGCAATCTGCCTTCCCGCAAGCGATTCCGACCTGCCACTGAACCTCGACTTCATCTACGGAAGCGTCGAAGGAGAGGCATTTCAACCTCTCGATGGGCAGCAGCGGCTGACAACACTGTTTTTGCTGCATTGGTATCTGGCTTGGAAAGACGGTTGCGGAAAGGATTTCCAGGCCAGTTTCAGCAATATGGGAAAGTCGCGCTTCAGTTACCAGGTGCGCCCCAGTAGTGGAGAATTTTTCGACGCCTTGGTCACATTCATCCCGACTATTGCTGCAAAGGACTGTTCATCTGTCAGTAAGATTGTGACTGATCAGTCCTGGTATTTTCGCAGTTGGCGACTCGACCCAACCATTCAGTCGGCCCTCACTGTGCTCGATGATATCCACGAACGGTTTCGCGCCGAGGGGGGGCTATATAAACGCCTAATAGATACGGATAGGCCTGGGATTACCTTTCAACTTCTGGATCTCAAAAGCTTCGGGCTCTCCGATGATCTATACATCAAGATGAACGCCCGGGGAAAACCACTTACGCATTTCGAAACATTCAAGGCGCGTTTCGAGCAATTGCTTGAGAGGCTCCCTGAGGGTAACGAGCAGGTGATTGACGGGCAGAAGGTAAGTGTGGCGGAATTCTTTTCCAGACGCATGGATACTCGTTGGTCAAATTTCTTCTGGCCCTATCGTGAAAAGAATAGCCACATCTTCGATGGTGCAATCATGAAGCTTTTTCGAGCGATCATCATGATTACCCGGTCACCAGATCAAAAAAACTTTGCTTTGGACATTACGCAGTTACGCAACCGCTCTTACATGAGCACCTTTTCTTGGTTCAATGAACATCAATGGCTAGATCAATCGCTTACTGAGACACTGATCACACTGCTGGAGCGGTGGAGTGCAGGGCCTGAAGCGTTCAAGACCTATTTGCCAGATGCGCGTTATTTCGATGAGGCTGTCTTTTTCGAAAAGATTATTACGGACCCTACCGAACTTGTCTACGAAGATCTCGTCATGCTGTCAGGGTATGCGCAGTTTCTAAATAAAAATGCGGACTGCTCGGACGAGGTTGATCAGCACGCTTTCCAAGCTTGGATGCGAATCGTCTTCAATCTGGCCGTCAATACCGAATATAACCGGGTCGAAAACCTCCAGCGCAGTTTAGGTGCACTAAAAGGTCTTGTACCCCACATGATTACTATCGTCGAGCACCTTGCCTTTTCGGAAGAGGACGTAGGTGGATTTCTGCGCGCGCAAGTTATAGAGGAGCGCATAAAGGCACGCCTTCTGCTGGCAGACGATGTCTGGCCAGAGCTAATCGTCCGCGCTGAAAGCAATGACTACTTCCGCGGACAGATAGGGTTCTTGCTACGGTTCAGCGGAATGAATCTCGACGCAGTCGATGTAGAACCCTCTAAGGAGGTCGCTGCGAAGATACGCTTGGCGCAGGTTGATTTCGCGGAATACCTCGCGAAGGCTGAGATCATGTTCGAAAGCTTGACCAAGGATTCAAGCAAAGCTGGACGCCTATGGGAGCGCGCATTTCTGACACTTGGTGATTATCTCTTGCGGGCCGGGATAAACTACTCACTTCTGGTTGTCAGGCAAAGAGAGACGGCAAGTTGGAAACGCCTCTTACGCGAACAAAAACAGGGGAGCCTTCTTCAGCAACTCTGGGACCGCCTTGATGGCACCGCCAACATCAGTGATCAACTCCAGGATATCATCTCTACAGGAGAGAAGGTCGCCCTCTGGCGCGAAGCAATCATCATGACTCCCGAGGTCTATAGCTATTGCCAACGTCGGATGATCCGACGCGACAGCGATAAACAGATCTACTTACTTCGGAAGACTCAAATGAACGGGCGGCATGCGGAGTTGTTCACCTATTGTCTCTTTCAGGATCTGAAAAGGATGGATTGGCCCAAGGACACGGCGGTATTCGAGCTTAATTATTCTGAGACAACATCAACGGAGGAGGAACCTGGACTCGAACTGACGGCGAGAATTGGCACGAAGAAATTCACTTTCTGTCTCCAAAGAGGCAACGAATTATTCGAGCTCTACTTATGGGAGCCTGTGAAACCCAACAAAAGGTTGCTTCTGATCCTTGAAGATCAGGGGTTCAAAAAAGGAGAGGAATTCTGGGGAAAAACTGTCGACATATGCAATCTAAAGCTGTCGGTTCTGGAGCTGGGGCAAACTATCGAAAAATGCCCTTGAGCGGGTCCCGACACACCTAGGCGGTTTTTGTTGATGAAGAAGGAACGATGAGTAGCTTTGCGGGTGTGAGTGATGTTATTGTTTCAAAAGGTTTATTCTGTTTTCTCTATGCCGATAGAGGCAGCCACTACTGGCACACACCTGAGGCTGGCGGCAAAGTTGACAAGAGCAACCCGACACATACGGGTCACGACACACCTAGCCCGGATTATTCACCAGATGTTTTGGAGCAGAGGTTTTTGTGCGCGGAAACGGTTTCACATTTGCCGAGGCAAACGGGTTTGTTGCGCGGGCTTTCCGGCGCTTGCGTTTGAGTTTGCAGGTTTCAGTTTCGGGGCGACGGGGCGTTGCGCGGCGTGATTGCTATGGTGCTTGAGGATTGCCGGCAGGCGTCGTTGTCAGTGCCGTCCAAAATCAACGCAATCGCCAGCATCCGTCGGGCCGCTTTCGCGTCCCTGCACGCCGCTGCGGCGCACCGAAGATCGCAGGCCGACTTGTCCGTTCGCATAATCTCTACTGTCATCAATACCTCCATGGTAGTGACGACTACTGAATCACTTCAAATTCCCCGTGGAAAGCACAAAGTGTCAAATCCTTGGGCCGTTGGTATAAGTGTCACGATACCCTTTTCGGCTGAAATAAGGTCTGTCTGTGTCGCGCTAACAGTAAAGTGTTAGCAAAGATTAACATGTAGATGTTAGGGCGGTTAACAGTATGGTGTTATAAGTGTTAACATGAATGTGTTAGGTATTGCTAACGTCGATATGTTGGTTTAAGCTAACAGGTAGATATTAACGAAAGTGAGAGCATAATGTCCGTAATTGCATTTGTGAACCCAAAAGGGGGAAGTGGAAAAACAACACTTAGCCTCGTATTGGCGGAGCAATTTGCGGCCCAAGGCCGCAGTGTTTGCCTAATTGATACTGATCCAAACGGTTTCCATAAGAGCTGGTATGATGGCCGAGACAAAGAATTCGGAAATCCCCCATTTGAAATCAAGCACGTAGTCAAGGAAGATGACATCGTTGAAACCTTAGATGCTGCGGCAAAAGTGTTTGATACCGTACTGGTTGACACAGAGGGAACGGCAAACTTGTCGATTACCCGTGTGCTGTCGCGAACTCACTTGGTGATAATCCCGATGAATACCTCACAGATGGACGCCGAACAGGCAGCAAGGGCCGTTCAGTTGCTTCAGGCAGATAGCGCTATGTTCACCCGTAAAATCGAATTCAGACTGATTTTTTCACGAACCAGTGCTGGGTTCCAAAATTCAACACAAAAAGCGCTCGGAGACGAGCTACGTACTGCTGGTTTGCCGGTGCTAACAGCGCATTTGAACGAGCGCCGGGCTTTTCGCGATCTGTTTTCGTTCAATAGAACCGTCAATGAGCTTATTCAGGGCCTTGCAGAGATCAGAGATGTCAGCGAAGCCGAAGGACGGAAGGCTGAGGTCAGGAAGGCACAGGGATTGATCGACGGATACGAGAAAGCCTATGCAAACGCTGAAGCTGTCGCGGGAGAACTCGACGGCGTTATGCAGGAAATGATTGAGAAGGCGGCATGATGGTAGAAATGAAGCGAAAACCAGTGTTTGGGGGCGGTGCGTTAGCTCCAATAACGCCCAGTGCCGAGGAAGAGGTTGCGATCGCAGGGGCTGCGAAGGATAAGGGTTGGACAGACCGTGGCACTGGTAGTGAGGCAGACACGGCTGATCGCGCCATAGTCGAAGAAGGACAGGTGGCTAAAGCAAAGAAAGTAGCACCTAAAACGAAGGCTGTTTCATCTGGCAAGCCAGTGGTAACCAAGCTGACGCGGAAGCCGCCAGTTTCCGAAGAATTCTCAGACTTGGTTGTTCACTACATGGATCTAATAGCAGCGGGAGAACCATTGCCCAATCCACCCAATCCGATGTGGCAGAAAGTAGACCGACACCGCGTGTATTCCATGCTCCCTGTCCACACTGCGGCAGCGCTGCAAGCGTTCAGTGATGCAAAAGGCTATCGGCAGCTCTGGATGGGCATAGATCAGTTGCTGCGCAAGTCAGGCATCTATGATCATAATGAATAAGAATGGCATTGTTTACGAAACGTATGCACGGCTTGTGATACGGTATATGGAGAGACAAAGTGCCCCACACTTTTTGGTGCTCTCCTATATCTCCACGGAACCGGCAACACCCGATACCCCCAAAAATCATAAGACAAGTGGTTTAGTTAGAAGATGGATCAACCAAAATCATTTCCTACGCCGGCTTTGATGCCGCGTGAAGCAGCTCGCGGCGCGGCAGATGCCGGATGGCTTCGCCTGTCTTTAAATTGGCGGTCACCAACTCAAACTGCGCCTGAAGATTGAGCCAGAACTGTGGGTCGGTTCCAAACCAGTGACCCAACCGGAGCGCAGTGTCACCCGTAATGGCGCGTTTTGCGCCAATGATCTGACTGACACGGTTTGGCGGCACATCAATCTGGCGGGAAAACTCTGTTGGGGTAATCCCCATTTCTTCCAGTTCGTCTTTAAGAACAAGGCCGGGATGGATTGCACGCATGAACATCTCATTTTTCCTTTCGTCAGTGGTAATCCACGATTTCCACATTACTTGGTCCTGATTGACCATCCAACCATTCGAAACATAAACGCCACTGCTGGTTGATCCGAATGGAATATGTTCCTTCCCTGTCTCCTCTGAGCGATTCTAGCCGATTACTCGGCAACGCCCTCAACGTCTCCAGCGATGTTGCAGCGCTGAGAATAGAAAGTCGTTTCGCCGCCTGCACCTCAAATCCCTGAAACGCCCTGACGAATGCACCCTTGGCAAAACGCTCGGTTTTTTTGTCGCGATAGTTCAGGATCATTTATGGATTACTAAGAGAATAGACGATATACGTCAAGCATAAATCACATCCGTTTCCTCTCGTTCAACCCGATCAGGCTGCCCACCATGTTCAACTCAGCCTTATGTTTCTCGCATTGTATACATTTCGATAGTGCTGGAAGTGGCCCCTCAAAACTACTCTCATAAATCTTCGATCAAAAACCTATAGGACATTTGATAGCGGGGGGAGGGCGCAATTATCCCGTACCTTTAGTCAAATACCCCCTACCTCAAAACCGGACGTGCGCCGTGTTGTCTACACATTTTTCAAAACCATTTAGTGGTATTCATTATGATAATATTTTGATTACTACAAAGAAAACAACCAGTAAGTATTGCAAAACTGCGCAGGGGTGAAAGCCATCATAGATGGCCGCTATTATAACCTTATGGGCGGCGTTGGTTCATCGGTGTGGCTCTGGCTGATTGGTGTGGCTCACAACATCGGCAATTGCTGCGGTTCCATGAAATACCCCCGCCGCCGCTTGCGGTCCTCCAGCGCCAGCAAGGCCTCATCGGCCTCTGCTGCGCTGCGGAATAAATCCAGCCGCACCTGTCCGGACGCGCCAATGCGCCCCCATTCCCGCCGCAGGGTCCATTCGCCAAACAGATTGGGCAACACCGCCATGGAGTAAAACCGGTCCTGATTTTTAGCCGGGTCGCGTTTTTCCAGATAGCTTTGCATCCATTGCAAATGAGGCGGTGAGGTGGCCGGTGTCAAGAATGTTTCCGCACTGGATGGCAAGGTCATGAGATCAGACACGGCCACTGGCGCGCCACTCTGGCAGGGCAGGGGCGTTGGTTTGGTCGGATGAACGCTGCGGCGTGTTGCAATCCGGAACGGGCTGCCTTGCAGGTCGGGCACTGCCTGCCTGGGCAAGGTGAACTGTTGGCGTGGCGGGTTATCCAGTCAGAACGCAATCGACCATGGGAGATTTTGTTCTGACCCTGCGCCCGTAGGAGAGAGACCCCAGGTATCGAACGACCAGGGTGTGGGTAACCCGCCACGCGCCCAATGGGCAGCGCATTTCATGCCCCGCTGGTTGGCAGGGTCGGCTTGCCGTTTACCGGATCATGTGGCTACAGTCTCTGAATAGATCATAAGGGAAAAGCACAGATGGCGTTTACGGGGCGGCGGCGCAAGACTGAGCGGAAGCGTACAGCGCATCCGGCGGTTCGAATTGAACCTGATGCCGCACTGCGGGTTGAGGGCCAGCGGCTGGAACATTTTTGTTACGCGACAACGCTCCGGATCACCTGCGCCTGCGGGCATCAGGGTATTTTGCCTGTGAGCGCGCTCCGTGATCGCTATCCCCGTGGAACCCGGATTAGCGAAGCGCTTGGACATGTGCGTTGCTCACGCTGTCAGGGCAGTCGCATTCAATCGGTCAAGACGCTCGACTGACACAGTTTAGAGGGCTGCTGACCAGGCGATCCATGCTTCGGAGCTCTCTGGGACCAGCAGGAATCGAACATATTGTTTCTGATGAAGTCCTAAAAACAACGGCTGTTCAGTGTAAAACGAGGACGATAGCAACTTTGTGAAGGTTCGGGACCAGGCAGTTTGTTTTTTCTTCAGCACTCACCTGATCTGTCCATATTCAGCGACCCGCAGGGCGGCCGCATCTGTGGCATTTGCTGCGTTTCAACTCTTTGGGCGACCGCGTGCTGGAAGGTCGGATTAAAACTTTTCTGTCGGTGGGCAGCTGCCTGTCTGGCAGAGCCCGGCCCTGCGTTATTCCAGCCGATTGCCCAACCGCTCACCGCAGTCTTCAGGTGATCCGTTGTGCAATGGTTTCAAGCCTGCTGCCTGTCTGTCGCAGATAAAAACCAGCGTCAAGGATCACAAAACTTTTACAGGGGAGCGTCGAGAACGGCGCATAGGTCCCTGCGCCTCATACCGGCCGCCTTGCAAACACAGCCCTGCTTGCAGGCGGGCAAGCAGGGCCGCGTCTTTCAGGCGACCTGTCTCCTTCGGGGCTTCAATGTACGCGCCAGGCGTTGCGCTTAATCTGGCCGACAAGGCCGAAGCCAGGGGCACCAAGATATGATGCGCTGTGTTTGTCGTATCCGTGGAAGTGAACAGGCTATCGCCTGTCGCCCGGTCGCGCAAACGCTCCGTGCGGCGTTGCACCCGGCATTCCGGTCTGGCAGGGCGCGAGCACTCCGGTCGGTGGCTGTGCCATCGGTTTACGCTCTGGTCCGTTTTGCAAGCAAAACAGTCCCGCCGCTACACCCTCTTTCCCAACCCCTTCCTGCGTTTGCCTGCACCTGTCTGCCAGACCTGCCCAAAATCACACACACAGGATGTGGAAGCGGATGCAGCGGAAGCAGTAAATTGGGCCATAGATCAGGATCGCCTGATGGGGCCGTGAAGATAGACCGGGGACGGATCAGCATATGGTTCGTCCCTGCTTGCAAAAAGCGCCGCTAGGCAAACCTCGAAAAACACCCTATATTGCCAGAAAGGATACCAAACATGGCACATGCACTACAGATCGATACACTCGCCTTCACCAAGAAGCTCCGGGAAGCGGGGGCCGAAGAAGGCCTGGCCGAGGCCATTGTTGAAGGCCTCACCGCCGCTGATACCTCGGAACTTGCTACAAAGTCAGATGTTGCTAAAGTTGAGAGCGCCTTAAAAGTCGATATTGCCGAAGTCAAAGGCGAGTTGAAGGCTGATATTGCCGAGGTCAGAACCGAGATTGCCGAAGTTAAATCCGATTTAACAACGCTTATTATGCAAAGCAGTAACCGCACAATTTACATCATAGGCGGGTTTATCGGCTTGCTGTTCGCTATCGACAAGTTACTGCCGCTCGCAGGGCTTGAATAGCACTCTATATCGATGACAACGGCCTTGCCTAAGCAGTGGTGCCGTTTTTTTATGTCCGGTGATTTTCGGGGTGCTTGCCTTGTCTTTAGAATGCCGCCAAAAATGGCGGCGCGGCGCGGGTTACCCACAACCCTTCGTCGTTCGATACTTGGGGTCTCTCTCCTACGGGCGCAAGGTCAGAACAAAATCTCCCATGGTCGATTGTGTTCTGACTGGATAACCCGCCCCGCCGATAGACGAGGCGTCTCTGACTGGATCGCAGCCTTCAGAAAGTGGCGCACCCTCACAGTAGCGGTGCATGTGTCTTCAAGCCAGACCAACATGGTTGGCGCGGCAAGGCATATTGGACGGTCTATCGGGCTTCTGTCAGCGATCGGTTTGGCAGTGGCAAACAGCGTGGGTTCGCTTTCGGGGCTTGGGCCATACCGTTTGATCCGGGTGGGCGTTGTCGTCTTCTTTGCCGGGTTCAGCAGTCATGCCATCTGATCAATCCGGTGGCACTGTCTTTGCCTGCGGCGGCACAAACAATGTGGTTTATGTTGCTGGATCAGCGCAGACCTGCCTTGTTTCTTAAGATGGATCAATAAGCCTTGGCGCAGAGTGGACAAGGGTCTGCCCTATAGCAACGTATGCTCATTCCAGAATCCTTGTGCTTATAGACAGGTCATCGCATACAGCGAGCGTGGTGCATTAAGGAGCCAATATGACGTCATATTGGCTCCTTAATGCTTAAGTGGAGCAGACCCTCTTCAAGTCAAAAATTCCCCTTGGCCAAGGCCAATTCCGCGCGGAAGACAATTTTTAACGTGACCCCTCGGCTATCCCCAAGGCTTTTCAATTTCCCATCGAAACAAGGAAGGACCTTACGATGACCCATAAATATTACAATGTTTGTATCGCCACCACAGGCAAAGACGACAAAACCTACTTCACCAAAGTCGGCGCGGCGTTTCCCGGCAAAGAAGGTAGCAAAGCCATCATGAACATCAAACTCGATGCCCATTCCCTCAACGGCGAATACGTCCTCTTTGCCTCTCGGGCATGTAATGCCCTGTCGGCCAGCGGCACCCAAAACCAAAACCGGCAACGATGACGTCGTCGAATAACCCAACTCCCAACTGGGCGGCCCAAAGTGGCCGCCCTTTTTTCTGTTGCAGCATTCTTACGGTGCTGTTGTCGTTGATCCGGTTTAGCGAAGCGATAACAGTGTTTTAAAGCAACGGGTTGCTTTAACGGATCTCGACCGATCCTGTTTTTGTGGCCCTTGGGGTTCGGGCAAGCCGAACGCCACTTCGGGCTATTGGGGGCCTGTTCCGGCCCCCTTTCCAAATTGTGGGGCTTCCCCATGCTCGCTTTAAAAATCAAAGATTTTGAAACCTGCGCGTGGGTCCAGTCCCGCGCTAAAGCGCGAATTTTGAAATTCCCCGCCCCTTTCTTTCATCGCATTCAGATTTTCAGAGCAGCGCCCTTACGGGCTTGTCTCAAAATATGAACCATTTGGGGAATAACCTCAAACACAACGCAAAAGGAAATGTCAAAATGGCAAAAGTTGATATGCACGCAGTAATTACAAACCAAGTAATAGAATTATTAGAAGCTGGCACAGTGCCTTGGGTTAAGCCTTGGAGTATTGGCGGTTGCACATCCATGCCGCGTCGATCAACCGGGGCGTTTTATCAGGGCATTAATGTTTTAATCCTTTGGATGAAATGCACGGAAATGGGATATTCTTGCGACCAATGGTTAACCTATAAGCAAGCGGCAGCTCTGGGCGGCCAAGTCGTCAAAGGATCAAAGGCAACGCGGGTGGTTTATTACAACAAGACTATTGCTAAAGATGAAAACGACAAGGAAACAATCATTCCATTTCTGAAATCCTATAGCGTCTTTAACGCCAGTCAAATTGAAGGATTGCCGGCACAATACGACCTTGAGCCAGCAGAACCAGAGGTTTTTGAAAATGAAATCATTGAACAGGCTCAAAATTTTGTTGATGGGACAGGTGCAGAAATCAAACATGGGGGCAATCGTGCATTTTATGCGCGGAAACAAGACCAGGTGACCATGCCGGAGTTGAAACATTTTCACAGTTCAGAGGCGTATTTTCAAACATTGAATCACGAACTCATTCATTGGTCAGGTGCGAAAGCCCGGCTTGACCGGACCAAAGGCAAAAGGTTTGGTGATAATGCTTATGCCTTCGAAGAGCTGGTCGCTGATATGGGCGCGGCGTTTCTCTGTGCGCGTTTAAATATATCTCCGAACATGGAACAAACGGCGGCTTATATTCAAAGTTGGCTAAAAGTCTTGCGCGAAGATAAGAAGTTTATTTTCCGCGCCGCGAGCCAGGCATCAAAGGCGGCTGAATACCTATTCGATCTAAATCCGCAACAAAATGGGCAGGAGGCCGCATAAGCGCACCCTGCGCGGAACGCGGCGCGGATGGCGCTGGAAGGGTGCCTTTGGCATGGCCAGTTTGCCCTTTAAAATACACAAAAACAACAGGTTAACACCCGTATTCTGCTTGTAAAAACATCCCGAATATGGTAAAAATAACCAAGTAAAACAACGCTTTAACCTAAGTTATCTATGCAAATAGAAAGGGTCTGAAATGTCAGAGAAACGCAAGAGGCTGCCAAGCCGACGCCCGTCCGAAGTGCGTAAAATCAAGATGCAGAATGGCCAGTCATTATATGTGACTTTGGGATATGACCCCATGGTTCCGGATGCGCCAAAAGAAGTGTTTTATGATCGCGGGTTTCGGGAGGGCGCAGAGTTGCAATTCATCGCCAACGATATGTGCATCATGATCTCTTTGCTGTTGCAGGCGGGGTATACAGCCAAGGATATTTCCAAGTCGCTTTCAAAAACCACTGTGGAAACGCCAACGGGTTTCTCGACTTCTCGCGCATCACATACCCGAGAAGCTGCCAACCCAACGGCTGAGGTGTCACAGCACGGCTCGATCGTAGGGTTGATCGTGGAGCAACTACAGATTGCCCCGTCATGGATGAAGGAAGCCGGGAACCGCACCGGCATCAATGCCGATGTACATAAAGCGATTACAGGAGGTTATCATGCAAGATTATAACGCAGTGTCAAAATGGCATTTCGAGAGCGAGATCGGCGAGAAGCGCGGCATGGTGTCCCTGGCCGAACAGGACGGGATCACGGCGTTGCGTGTCAGGTTCGCCGATGGCGATACAGAGACCGCCACCATAGCATTGACGCTGGCGCAAGCCGAGTTCCTGATCGATGCGCTGCCCGCAGCTTTGAACGTGGTGCGGGCGCGTCAGGAACGCCGGGCTTGGGAGGCGTCGCTGTATGATCCCTTTGCCGATATTTGCGCGGATATTCCAGATAAAAACGGGGTGCCGCAAACCGGCCCGTCTCAGCCGTCCTCAAAGGCTGTGGCAAAAACACCAGCGCAAAAAGCATCCGCTGCGGGTGATGCCGAGGCAGTGGATGCGCCTGGCGGCATGGTAAAGCCAGATCTGCCAATCCCTGCACGGCGCGGCGTGCCCTGGACGGCGGCGGAAGAAAAGCAGCTGGCAGAGAGCCACGGCGCGGGGCAAAGCGTGAGTGCGCTTGCGGATGTTCTTGACCGAAGTCCGTTCGCGATCACAAAGCGGCTGGAAAAACTCGGCCGCATCGAAGCGAAAGCCGCATAGCCAGAAATCAAACTCCAGGAAATAGCAGAGCGCGGGATTGATCCTATCCCGCGCTTTTTTCATGCGCGCGCGATATGACGGTT
>CBDHGD010000008.1:0-45800 GCA_965262875.1 Halioglobus sp. | reverse complement strand
TTTGAAATCGCGTTTTTGGGGGGGGGGCCCCGTCTCTTCTCAACACTATAACTCAGGGGGGGGTTCACCGGAAAAGAAAAAAAACCACTCTATCACAGCTAAGGCCTTTAGCTACATTCGTACCGAGTTTGGGGCGTTGCGGTCAAGGCCCCTGGCTGTAAATCCTGTGAAGAATTAGGAAGTGTTGTTGTTTTTTTACCCTTGCGTGTTTGGATATATCTTCTAAGAAAATGTGCCTATATAGACTTTTTATATATCATTTTAAAGCACACACAATAAGCAACAAGCTGGTATAAAAATTATTTGAAGAAAGAGAAAAAAAGTTATGACAGCTACAAATATTTGTTACAATTTCGTTGGTTTCAGGTGTAGTCCCCCCCCCCCCCCCCCCCAGAGGAGAGAGAAAAGACCAGCAGATGCAAAAGCTAGAGACTGAGCAGCTAGAGCAACAGAAAAAAATTAAGAATTGATAAATTAAATAGCTAAGTACAGGTAAAGCAGGATAGAGTGCAAGTCAGTGCAGCAGAAAGAAGATGGAAAAAAGAAATTAAAAGCAGTAAAGCTACATGAATACAGGCAGACTGAGTAACAGAAAAAACAAAGGAAAGAGAAATAAAACTTGCATATAAAGGAAAGAAAAAAGCAACAAACTGAAGATAAGGCCAGAAATAGCCCAGCCTGAGCAGCAGAGAGAACTAAGGCCAGAGAATGCAACAAACTGAAGATAAGGCCAGAAATAGCCCAGCCTGAGCAGTAGGAAGAACAAAGGCCAGAGAATGCAACAAACTGAAGATAAGGCCGGAAATAGCCCAGCCTGAGCAGCAGAAAGAACAAAGACCAGAAAATGCAACAAACTGAAGATAAGGCCAGAAATAGCCCAGCCTGAGCAGCAGAAAGAACAAAGGCCAGAGAATGCAACAAACTGAAGATAAGGCCAGAAATAGCCCAGCCTGAGCAGCAGAAAGAACCAAGGCCAGAGAATGCAACAAACTGAAGATAAGGCCAGAAATAGCCTAGCCTTAGCAGCAGAAAGAACAAAGGCCAGAGAATGCAACAAACTGAAGATAAGGCCAGAAATATCCCAGCCTGAGCAGCAGAAAGAACAAAGGCCAGAGAATGCAACAAACTGAAGATAAGGCCAGAAATAGCCCAAAGAAAGATACAGTGCAGACAGAGCAGCTGAAAAAACAATGAGAAGAGAAAACAAACAAGTAGAAGATAATGCTGGACACAGTGCAACCAGGGTAGCAGAACAAAACATATGATCCAAAACAACAAGGAAAAGGAAAAACATACACTCAGAAGATAATGCTGGACACAGTGCAACCGGAGTAGCTGAACAAAACAAATGATCCGAAACAACAAGGAAAAGACGAAACATATAGGCAGAAGATAATGCTGGACACATTGCAACCAGAGTAGCAGAACATAACAAATGATCCGAAACAACAAGGAAAAGAGAAAACATACAAGCAGAAGATAATGCTGGACACAGTGCAACCAGAGTAGAAGAACAAAACAAATGATCTGGAACAACAAGGAAAAGAGAAAACATACAGGCAGAAGCAATGCTGGAGACAGTACATCCAGAGTAGCAGAACAAAACAAATGATCCGAAACAACAAGGAAAAGAGAAAACATATAGGCAGAAGATAATCCTGGACACAGTGCAACAAGAGTAGCAGAACAAAGCAAATGATCTGAAACAACAAGGAAAAGAGAAAATATACCAGCAGAAGATAATGCTGGACACAGTGCAGCCAGAGTAGTAGAACAAAACAAATGATCCGAAACGACAAGAAAAAGAGAAAACATACAAGCAGAAGATAATGCTGGAAACTTACAACCAGAGTAGCAAAAAAAAAAAAAAATTATCTGAAACAACAGGGAAAAGATAAAACATACAAGCAGAAGATAATGATGGTCAAGTGCCACCAGTGAAGCAGAACAAAACAAATGATCTGAAACAACAAGGAAAAGAGAAAAAATACAAGCAGAGGATAATGCTGGACACAGTGCAGCCAGAGTAGCAGAACAAAATAAATTATTCGAAACAACAAGGAAAAGAGAAAAACTACAAGCCGAAGATAATGCTGGACACAGAGTAGCAGAACTAAACAAATAATCCGAAACAACAAGGAAAAGTGAAAAAACACGCTGAAGATAATGCTGGACACAGTGCAACCAGAGTAGCAGTACAAAACAAATGATCTTGAACAACAAGGAAAAGAGAAAACATGGGGGCAGAAGCAATGCTGGACTCAGTGCATCCACAGTAGCAGAACAAAACAAATGATCCGAAACAACAAAGAAAAGAGAAAACATTCAGGTAGAAGATAATGCTGGAAACAGGGCAATAAGAGTAGCAGAACAAAACAAATGATCTGAAACCACAAGTAAAAGAGAAAATATACCAGCAGAAGATAATGCTGGATACAGTGCAACCAGAGTGGCAGAACAAAACAAATTATCTGAAACAACAGGAAAAAGATAAAACATACAAGCAGAAGAAAATGATGGTCACAGTGCAACCAGTGAAGCAGAACAAAACAAATGATCTGAAACAACAAGGAAAAGAGAAAAAATTCAAGCAGAAGATAATGCTGGACACAGTGCAGCCAGAGTAGCAGGAAAAAAAAATGATCTGGAACAACAAGGAAAAGAGAAAACATACAGGCAGAATATAGTGCTGGACACTGTGCAACCAGAGTATCAGAACAACACAAATGATAAGAAACAACAAGGAAAAGAGAAAACATGCAGGCAGAAGATAATGCTAAACACAGTGCAACCAGAGTGGCAGAACAAAACAAATGATCCGAAACAGCAATGAAAAGAGAAAACAAACACGAAGAAGATAATGCAGGACACAGTGCAACCAGAGTTGGGTAACAAAACAAATGATCCGAAACAACCTGGAAAAGATAAAAACTTACAAGCAGAAGATGATGCTGGACTCAGTGCAACCAGAGTAGCAGAATAAAACACATGATTTAAAAAAAACATTGAAAACAGAAAACATAGAGGCAGAAGATAATGCAGAACAAAACAAATGATCTGAAACAACAAGGAAAAGAGAAAACATACAAGCAGAAGATTATGCTGGACAAAGTGCAACCAGAGTAGCAGAACAAAACAACTGATCTGAAACAACAAGGAAAAGAGAAAACATACTAGCAGAAGATAATGCTTGACACTGTGCATCCAGAGTAGCAGGAAGAAAAAAATGATCCGAAACAACAAGGAAAAGACAAAACATACAGGCAGATGATAACGCTGGACAGAGTGCAGCCAGAGTAGCAGAACAAAACAAATGATCTTAATCAACAAGGAAAAAAAAAAATACAGTCAGAAGATAATGCTGGACACAGTGCAACCAGTGTAGCAGAACAAAACAAATGAACCGAAACAACATGGAAAAGAGAAAACATACAAGCAAAAGATAATGCTGGACAGAGTGCAACCAGAGTAGCAGAACAAAACAAATGATCCGAAAAAACAAGGAATAGAGAAAACATACAGGCAGTAGATTATGCTGGACACAGTGCAAACAGTGTAGCAGAACAAAACAAATGATCTAAAACAACAAAGAAAAGAGAAAGCATACAAGCAGAAGATAATGCTTGTCACAGTGCAACTAGAGTAGGAGATCAAAATAAATGATCCGAAACAACAAGGAAAAGAGAAAACAAACAGGCAGAAGGTAATGTTGGGAACAGTGCAGCCAAAATAGCAGAACAAAACAAATGATCCGAAACAACAAGGAAAAGAGAAAACATACCAGCAGAAGATAATGCTGGACCCAGTGAACTAGAGTAGCAGATCAAAACAAATGATCCGAAACAACAAGAAAAAGAGAAAACAAACAGGCAGAAGATAATGCTGGACACAGTGCAGCCAGAGTAGCAGAACAAAACAAATGATGCGAAACAACAAGGAAAAGAGAAAACATACAGGCACAAGATAATGCTGAATACAGAGAAACCAGAGTAGCAGAACAAAACAAATGATCCGAAACAACAAGGAAAAGAGAAAACATACAAGCAGAAGATAATGCTGGACACAGTGCAACAGAGTTGCAAAAGAAAACAAATGATCTGAAACAACAAGGAAAAGAGAAAACAAACAGTCAAAATATAATGATGGACACAGTGCAACCAGAGTTGCAGAACAAGCCAAATGATCCGAAACAATTTGGAAAAGAGAAAACATTTAGGCAGAAGATAATGCTGGACACAGTGTAACCAGAGTAGCAGAACAAAACAAATGATCTGAAACAACAAGGAAAAGAGAAAACATACAAGCAGAAGATAATGCTGGACACAGAGCAACAAGAGTAGGAAAAAAAAACAAATGATCTGTAATAATATAGAAAAGAGAAAACAAACAAGCAGAAGATAATGCTAGACACAGTGCAACCAGAGAAGCAGAATAAAACAAATGATCTGAAACAACAAGGAAAAGAAAAAACATACAAGAAGAAGATAACGCTGGACCCAGTGCAAGCAGAGTAGCAGAACAAAACAAATGATCCGAAACAAAAAAGAAATAGAAAACATACAGGCGGAAGATTATGTGGTACGCAGTGCAACCAGAGTAGCAGAACAAAACAAATGACCCAAAACAACAAGGAAAAGGGAAAATATTCATGCATAAAATAATGCTGGACACAGTGCAGCAAGAGTAGCAGAACCAAACAAATGATCCGAAACAACAAGGAAAAGGGAAAACATACAAGCAGAAGAAAATGTAGGACACAGTGCAACCAGAGTAACAGAACAAAACAAATAATCCGAAACAACAAGGAAAAGAGATAATATACAAGCTGAAGTTAATGCTTGACACATTGCAACCAGAGTAGCAGAACATAACAAATGATCCGAAACAACATGGAAATGGGAAAAATACAAGCAGAAGATAACGCTGGACACAGTGCAGACAGAGTAGCAGAACAAAAAAATGATCTGAATCAACAAGGAAAAGAGAAAAAATACAGTCAGATGATAATGCTGGATACAGTGCAACCATGTAGCAGAACAAAACAAATGATCTGAAACAACATGGAAAAGAGAAAACATAAAAGCAGAATATAATTCGGGACACAGTGCAACCAGAGTAGCAGAACAAAACAAATGATCCGAAACAACAAGGAAATGGAAAACATACATGCTGAAGATAATGCTGGACACAGTGCAACCAGAGTAGCAGAACAAAACAAATGATCTGAAAGAACAAGGAAAAGAGAAGTCATACAGGCAGAAGACAATGCTGGATACAGTTCAACCAGAGTAGCTGAACAAAACAAATGATCCGAAACAACAAGGAAAAGAGAAAACATAAAAGCAGAAGATAATGCTGGACACAGTGCAGCCAGAGTAGCAGAACAAAACAAATGATCTGAAACAACAAGGAAAAGAGAAAACATACAAGCAGAAGATAATGCTGTATACAGTGCAGCCAGAGTAGCAGAAAAAAACAAATGATCTCATAGAACAAGGAAAAGAGAAAACATACATGCAGAAGATAATACTAGACAGTTTGCAACCCCAAATGATCCAAAATAACAAAGAAAAGTGGAAACATACAAGTAGAAGATAATGCTGGACACTGTGCAACCAGAGTAGCAGAACAAAACAAATGATCTGAAACCACTAGTAAAATTGAAAATATACAAGCTGAAGATAATGAAGGACACAGTGCAACCAGAGTAGCAGAATAAAACATATAATCTGTAACAAAAAGGAAAAGTGGAAACATACAGGCAGAAGATAATGCTGGACACAGTGCAACTAGAGTAGCGGTACAAAACAAATGATCCGAAACAACATGGAAAAGAGAAAACTTACAGGGAGAAATTAATGCTGGACACAGTGCAACCAGAATAGCAAAACAAAACAAATGATACGAAACAACATGAAAAAAGGAAATCATACAAGCTGAAGATAATGCTTGACACAGAGCAACCACAGTAAGCAGACCAGAACAAATGATCTGAAACAACAAGGAAAAGAGAAAACATACAGGCAGAAGACAATGCTGGACACAGTGCAGCCAGTGTAGCAGAAAAAAACAAATGATCCGAAACAACAAGGAAAAGAGAAAACATACAAGCAGACGATAATGCTGGAGACAGTGCAACCAGAGTAGCAGAACAAAATAAATGATCTGAAACAACTTGGAAAATAGAAAAATACCAGCAGAAGATAATGATGGCCCCAATGCAACCAAAGTAGCAGAATAAAACATATTATCTGAAACAACAAGGAAAAGTGGATACAAACAAGCAGAAGATAATGCTGGACATAGTGCAACCAGGGTAGCAGAACAAAACAAATGATCTGAAGCAACAAGGAAAAGAGAAAACATACAGGCAGAAGAAAATGCTGGACACAGTGCAGCCAGAGTAGCAGAACAAAACAAATGATCCGAAACAACTAGGAAAAGAGAAAACATACAGGCAGAAGATAATGCTGGACACAGTGCAGCCAGAGTAGCAGAACAGAACAAATGATCGGAAACAACAAGGAAAAGAGAAAACACACAGGGAGAAGATAATGCTGAACACAGTGCCACCAGGGTAGCAGAACAAAACAAATGATCCGAAACAACTAGGAAAAGAGAAAACATACAAGCAGAAGATAATGCTGGACATTGTGCAACCAGAGTAGCAGAACAAAACAAATGATCTGAAACAACAAGAAAGATAGAAAACATACAAGCAAAATATAGTGCTGGACACAGTGCAACCAGAGTAGCAGAACAAAACAATTGATCTGAAACAACAAGGAAAATTGAAAACGTACAAGCAGAATATAATGCTTGAAACAGGGCAACTAGGGTAGCAGAACAAAACATATGATCTAAAACAAGAAGGAAAAGAGAAAACATACAAGCAGAAGATAATGCTGGACAGAGTGCATCCAGAGCAGCAGATCAAAACAATCGATCTGAAACAACAAGGAAAAGAAAAAACATACGAGCAGAAGATAATGCTGGACACAGAGCCACAAGAGTAGCAGAATAAAACTAATGATCTGAAACATGGAAAAGAGAAAACATACAAGCAAAGGATAATACTGGACACAGTGCAACCAGAGTAGCAGAACATAACAAATGATCCGAAACAACAAGGAAAAGAGAAAACATAAAAGCAGAAGATAATGCTGGACACGGTGCAACCAGAGTAGCAGAACAAAACTAGTGATATGAAACAACAAGAAAAAGTGAAAACATACAGGCCGAAGATAATGCTGGTCCCATTGCAACCAGAGTAGCAGAACAAAACAATTGATCCGAAATAACAGGAAAAGAGAAAACATAAAAGCAGTAGATAATGCTGGACAAAGTGCAACCAGAGTAGCAGAACATAACAAATGATCCGAAACAACAAGGAAAAGGGAAAACATACAATCAGAAGATAATGCTGGACACAGTGCAACCAGAGTAGCAGAACAAAACTAATGATATGAAACAACAAGGAAAAGTGAAAACATAGAGGCCGAAGATAATGCTGGTCCCAGTGTAACCAGAGAAGCAGAACAAATCAATTGATCCGAAATAACAAGAAAAGAGAAAACTTAAAAGGAGAAGATAATGCTGGACAAAGTGCAACCAGAGTAACAGAACAAAACAAATGATCTGAAACAACAATAAAAATAGAAAACATACAAGCAAAATATATTGCTGGACACAGTGCAACCAGAGTTGCAGAACAAACCAATTGATCTGATACAACAAGGAAAAGAGAAAACATACAGGCAGAAGATAATGCTGGGAACAGTGCTGCCAGTGTAGCCGAAAAAAAACAAATGATGTGAACCTACAAGGAAAAGAGAAAACATACAGGCCGAAGACAATTCTGGACAGAGTGCAGCCAGAGTAGCAGAACCAAACAAATGATCTGAAAAAACATGGAAAATAGAAAAATTACAACAGAATATAATGCTGGAAACAGTGCAACCAGAGTAGCAGAACAAAACATATGATCTAAAACAAGAATGAAAAGAGAAAACATACAAGCAGAAGATAATGCTGGACAGAGTGCAACACAAGTAGCAGAACACAACAATTGATCTGAAATAATAAGGAAAAGAAAAAAACATACAAGTAGAAGATAATGCTTGACACAGTGCAACCAGAGTAGCAGAACAAAACAAATGATCCGAAACGACAAGGAAGAGAGAAAACATATTAGCAGAAGATAAAGCTGGACTGAAGATAATGCTGGACACAGTTCAGCCAGAGTAGCAGAACAAAACAAATGATCTGAAACAACATGTAAAAGATAAAACATACAAGCAGAAGATAATGCTGGACACTGTGTAACCAGAGTAGCAGAACAAAACAATTGATCTGAAACAACAAGGAAAAGAGAAAACATACAGGCAGAAGATAGTGCTGGACACAGTGCAACCAGAGTAGCAGAACATAACAAATGATCCGAAACAACAAGGAAAAGAGAAAACATACAGGCAGAAGATAATCCTGGACAGAGTGCAACCAGAGTAGTAGAAAAAAAAATATGATCCGAAACAACAAGGAAAAGAGAAAACATACAAGCAGAATATAATGCTGGACAGAGTGCAACCAGAGTAGCAGAACAAAACATATGAACTGATACAACAAGGAAAAGAGAAAACATACAAGTAGAAGATAATGCTGAACACAGTGTAACCAGAGTAGCAGTTCAAAACATTTGATCTAAAACAACAAGGAAAAGAGAAAACATACCGGCAGAAACAATGCTGGTCACAGTGCAACCAGAGTAGCAGAACAAAACAATTGATCTGAAACAACATGGAAAAGTGAAAAATACAAGCTAAAGATAATGCTGGACACAGTGCAACCAGAGTATCAAAACAAAACAAATGATCTGAAAAAACTAGGGAAAGAGAAAATATACATGCAGAAGATAATTCGGGACATAGTCCATCCAGAGTAGCAGAACAAAACGAATGATCTGAAACAACAAGGGAAAGAGAAAACATACAGGCAGAATATAATGCTGGATACAGTACAACCAGAGTATCAGAACAAAACAGTTGATCCGAAATAACAAGGAAAAGAGAAAACATAAAAGCAGAAGATAATGCTGGATACAGTGCATCCAGAGTAGCAGAACATAACATATGATTTGAAACAACCAGGAAAAGAGAAAACATACAGGCAGAATACAATGCTGGACACTGTTCAGCCAGAGTAGCAGAACAAAACAAATGATCTGAAACAACAAGGAAAAGAGAAAACATACAGGCAGAAGAATATGCTGGACACAGTGCAACCAGAGTAGCAGATCAAAACAAATGATCCGAATCAACAAGGAAAAGAGAAAACATACAAGCAGAGTATAATGCTAGTCACAGTTCAACCAGAGAAGTGGAAAAAAACATATGAGCCGAAACAACTAGGAAAAGAGAAAACATAATAGCAGAAGAGAATACTGGACACATTGCAACCAGAGTAGCAGCACAAAACAAATGATCTAAAACAACAAGGAAAATAGAAAACATACAAGCAGAATATAATGCTGGATAGTGTGCAACCAGAGTAGCAGAACAAAACATATGATCTGAAACAACAAGGAAAAGAGAAAACATACAAGCAGAAGATAATGCTGGACACAGTGCAACCAGAGTAGCAGTACAAAACAATTGATCTAAAACAACAAGGAAAAGAGAAAACATACAGGCAAAGATAATGCTGGATAGAGGGAAACCTGAGAAGTAGAAAAAAACATATGATCCGAAACAACATGGAAAAGAGAAAACATACAAGCAGAAGATAATAATGGACACAGTGCAAACAGAGTAGCAGCAGAAAACAAATGATCTAAAACAACAAGGAAAATCGAAAACATACAAGCAGAATATAATGCTGGACAGAGTGCAACCAGAGTAGCAGAACAAAACATATGATCTGAAACAACAAGGATAAGAGAAAACATACAAACAGATGATAATGCTGGAGACAGTGGAAATACAGTAGCAGAACAAAACAAATGATCTGAAACAACAAGGAAAAGTGAAAAAATACAAGCAGAAGATAATGCTGGACAGAGTGCTACCAGAGAAGTAGAAAAAAACATATGATCCGAAACAACAAGGAAAAGAGAAAACATACAAGCAGAAAATAATACTGGACACAGTGCAAACAGAGTAGCAGCAGAAAAAAAATGATCTAAAACAACAAGGAAAATTGAAAACATACAAGCAGAATATAATGCTGGACACAGTGCAACCAGAGTAGCAGAACAAAACATATGATCTGAAACAACTAGGAAAAGAGAAAACATACAAGCAAAAGATAGTGCTGGACACAGTGCAACCAGAGTAGCAGAACTAAACACATGATCCGAAACAACAAGGAAAAGAGAAAAAATACAAGCTGAATATAATGCTGGACACAGTGCAACCAGCATAGCAGAACAAAACATATGATCTGAAACAACAAGGAAAAGAGAAAACATACAAGCAGAAGATAATGCTGGACACAGTGCAACCAGAGTAGCAGAACATAACCAATGATCTGAAACAACAAGGAAAAGAGAAAACATACAAGCAGAAGATAATGCTAGACACAGTACAACCAGAGTAGCAGAACAAAACAAGTAATCTGAAACACAAGGAAAGAGAAAAATACAGGCAGAAGATAATGATGGGCACAGTGCAACTAGAGTAGTAGAACAAAACAAATGATCCGAAACAACAAGGAAAAGTGAAACATACATGCACAAGATAATGCTGGACAAAGTGCAACCAGAGTAGTAGGGAAAAAAAATGATCCGAAACAACTAGGAAAATAGAAAATATACAGGCAAAATATAATGCTAGACACAGTGCAACCAGAGTAGCAGAACAAAACAAATGATCTGAAACAACAAGGAAAAGAGAAAACATACAAGCAGAAGATAATGCTGGACACAATGCAGCCAGAGTAGCAGAACAAAACAAATGATCTGAAACAACAAGGAAAAGAGAAAACATACAGGCAGAAGATAATGCTGGATACAGTGCAGCCAGTGTAGCAGAAAAAAACAAATGATCTGAAACAACAAGGAAAAGAGAAAACATACAGGCCGAAGACAATGCTTGACACAGTGCAGCCAGAGTAGCAGAACAAAACAAATGATCTGAAACAAGAAGGAAAAGAGAAAACATACAAGCAGAAGATAACGCTGGACACAATGCAGCCAGAGTAGCAGAACAAAACAAATGATCTGAAACAACAAGGAAAAGAGAAAACATACAAGCTGAAGTTTATGCTGGCAGTGTGCAACCAGGGTAGCGGAACAAAACAAATGATCCGAAACAACATGGAAAAGAGAAAACAAACAAGCCGAAGATAACGCTGGACACAGTGCAGCCATTGTAGCAGAACAAAACAAATGATCCGAAAAAACAAGGAAAAGGGAAAACATACAAGCTGAAGTTAATGTTGGACGCAGTGCAACTAGAGTGGCAGAATAAAACAAATGATCTGAAACAACAAGGAAACTGGGAATCACACAGGCAGAAGACAAGGCTGGTCACAGAGGAAATAGAGTAGCACAACAAAACAAATGATCCGAAACAACATGGAAAAGAGAAAACATACAGGCAGAAGATAATGTGGACACAGTGCAGCCTGAGTAGCAGAACATAACAAATGATCGGAAACAACAAGGAAAAGAGAAAACATATAGGCAGAAGATAAAGTTGGACACAGTGCAACCAGAGTAGCAGAACAAAACAAATGATCCGATACAACAAGGAAAAGAGAAAACAAACAAGCAGAAGATAACGCTGGACACAGTGCAGCCAGAGTAGCAGAACAAAACAAATGATCCAAAACAACAAGGAAAAGTGAAAACATACAGGCAGAAGGTAATGCAGGACACAGTGCATTTAGAATAGCAGAACAAAACAAATGATCCGAAACAACAAGATAAAGAGAAACATACAGGCAGAAGACAATGCTGGACACAATGCCACCAGAGTTGCAGAACAAAACAAATGATCCAAAACAACAAGAATAAAAGAAAAAATACAGGCAGAAGACAATGGTGGTCATAGTTCAGCCAGAGTAGAAGAACAAAACAAATGATCTGAAACAACAAGGAAAAGAGAAAACATACAAGCAGAGTATAATGTCGGTCACAGTGCAACCAGAGTAACTGAACAAAACAAATGATCTGAAACAACAAGGAAAAGAGAAAACATACAAGCAGAACATATTTATGGAACCAGTGCAGCAACAGAAACAGAACAAAACATATGATCCGAAACAACAAGCAAAAGAGAAAACATTCAAGCATAAGATAATGCTGGACACAGTGCAACCAGAGTAGCAGAACAAAACAAATGATTCCGAAACAACAACGAAAAGAGAAAACATACAGGCAGAAGTTAATGATGTATACAGTGCAACCAGAGTAGCAGAACAAAACAAATGATCCGAAACATTAAGGAAAAGAGAAAACATACAAGCAGAAGACAATGCTGGACACAGTGCAGCCAGAGTAGCAGAACAAAACATATGATCTAAAACAAGAAGGAAAAGAGAAAACATACAAGCAGAAGACAATGCTGGACACAGTGCAGCCAGTGTAGCAGAACAAAACAAACGATCCGATACAACATGGAAAAGAAAAAACAAACAAGCAGAAGATAATGCCGGACACAGAGAAGCCAGAGTAGCAGAACAAAACAAATGATCCGAAACAACTAGGAAAAGAGAAAACATACAAGCAGAAGATAATGCTGGACAGAGTGCAACCCAAGTGGCAGAACAAAACATCTGAAATAATAAGGAAAAACAACAACATACAAACAGAAGATAATGCTGGACACAGAGCAACAAGAGTAGCAGAACCAAAACAAATGATCCGAAACAACAAGGAAAAGAGAAAAGATACAGGCAGAAGATAATTCTGGTCAGAGTGCAACCAGAGTAGCAGAACAAAACAAATGATCCGAAAAAACAAGGAAAAGAGAAAACATATACGCAGAAGATAATGCTGGACACAGTGCAACCAGAGTAGCCGAACGAAACAAACAATCCGAAAAACATGGAAAAAAAAAAAATACTAGCTAAAGATAATGCTGGACACAGTGCAACAAAGTTGCAGAACATAACAAATGATCTGAAAGAACAAGGAAATGAGAAAACATACAAGCAGAAGATAATGCTGGACACAGAGCAACCAAAATAGCTGGACAAAACAAATAATCCGAAACAACATGGATAAGGGAAAACATACAAGCAGAAGATAACGCTGGACACAGTGCAAACAGAGTAGCAGAACAAAACAAATGATCCGAAACAACAAAGAAAAGAGAAAACATACAGGCATAAGATAACGCTGGACAAAGTTCAGCCAGAGAAGCAGAAAAGAACAAATGATCGGAAACAACAAGGAAAAGAGAAAATATACAGGCAGAAGGTAATGCTGGACACAGTGCAACCAGAGTAGCAGAACAAAACAAATGATCCGAAACAACTAGGAAAAGAGAAAACATACAAGCAGAAGATAACGCTGGACAGAGTGCAGCCAGAGTAGAAGGAAAAAAAAAATGTTCTGGAACAACAAGGAAAAGAGAAAACATACAGGCAGAAGTTAATGCTGGCTGGACACAGTTCAGCCAGAGTAGCAGAACAAAACAAATCATCCGAAAAAACAAGGAAAAGAGAACACATACAAACCGAAGATAATGCTGGATACAGTGCAACCAGAGTAGCACAAAAAAAACAAATGATCTGAAACTACAAGGACAACTGAAAACAAACAGTCCGAATATAATGCTGGACACAGTGCAACCTGTGTAGCAGATCAAAACAAATGAGCCGATACAACCAGGATAAGAGATAACATACAGGCAGAAGATAATGCTGGACACAGTGCAGCCAGAGTAGCAGAACAAAACAAATGTTCCGAAACAACAAGGAAAAGTTTAAACATACAGGCAGAAGATAATGCTGGACTCAGTGCAGGTTGAATAGCAGAACAAAACAAATGATCCGAAAAAACAAGGAAAAGAGAAAACATACAGGCAGAAGATAATGCTGGACAGAGTGCAGCCAGAGAAGCTGAACAAAACAAATGATCCGAAACAACAAGCAAAAGAGAAAACATACAAGCAGAAGATAATGCAGGAGACAGTGCACCCAGAGTAGCAGAACAAAACATTTGATCAGAAACAACAAGGAAAAGACAAAACATACAAGCAGAAGATAATGCTGGACACAGTGCAAACAGAGTAGCAGAACAAAACAAATGATCTTAAACAACAAGGAAAAGAGAAAACACACAGGCCGAAGATAACGCTGGATACAGTGCAACCAGAGTAGCATAACAAAACAAATGATCTGAAACAGCGAGGAAAAGAGAAAACATACAAGGAGAAGATATCGCTCGACACAGTGCAGCCCGAGTAGCAATACAAAACAAATGATCCGAAACAACATGGAAAATTGAAAACATACCAGGCAAAAGATAACGCTGGACAAAGAACAGCCAGAGTAGCTGACAAATCAAATGATTCGAAACAACAAGTAAAAGATAAAACATACAGGCAGAAGATAATGCTGGACACAGTGCAACCAGAGTAGCAGAACTAAAGAAATGATCCGAAACAACAAGAAAAAGAGAAAACACAAGCTGAAGATTATGCTGGACAGAGTGCAACTAGAGTAGCAGAACAAAACAAATGATCTGAAACAACAAGGAAAAGAGAAAACATACAGGCCGAAGAAAATGCTGGCCACAGTGCAACCAGAGGACCAGAACAAAACAATTGATCCGAAATAACAAGGAAAAGAGAAACCATAAAAGCAGAAGATAAAGCTGGACAGAGAGCAACCTGAGTAGCAGAACAAAACAAATGATACGAAACAACAAGGAAAAGTGAAAACATACAAGCAGAAGATAATGCTGGACACAGTGCAACCAGAGTAGCAGAACAAAACATATGATTCGAAACAACAAGGAAATGAGAAAACATACAAGCAGAAGATAATGCTGGACACAGAGCAACAAGAGTAGGAGAAAAAAAAATGATCTGAAATAACAAGATAATGAGAAAACATACAAGCAGAAGATAATGCTGGACACAGTGCAACCAGATTAGCAGAACAAAACAAATGATCTGAAACCACTAGGAAAAGAGAAAATATTCAAGCAGAAGGTAAAACTGGTCACAGTCCTGCCAGAGTAACAGAATAAACTAATGATGCGAAACAAAAATGAAAAGAGAAAACACAAGCTGAAGATAATGCTTGGCACAGTTCAACTAGAGTAGCAGAACAAAACAAATGAACCGAAACAACAAGGAAAAGAGAAAACAAACAAGCAGAAGATAATGCTGGACACAGTACAACCAGAGAAGGGGAACAAAACAAATGATCCGAAACTACAAGGAATAGGGAAAACATTCAAGTATAAAATAAGCAGGACACAGTGCAGCCAGAGTGGCAGAACAAAACCAATGATCTGAAACAAAAAGGAAATGAGAAAACATACAAACAGAAGATAATGCTGGATACAGTGCAACCAGAGTAGCAGAACAAAACAAATGATTCCGAAACAACAACGAAAAGAGAAAACATACAGGTAGAAGATAAAGATGTATACAGTGCAACCAGAGTAGCAGAACAAAAAAAATGTTCCGAAACATTAAGGAAAAGAGAAAACATACAAGCAGAAAATAATGCTGGACACAGTACAAACAGAGTAGCAGAAAAAAACAAATGATCTGAAACAACAAGGAAAAGAGAAAACATACAAGCTTAAGATAATGCTGGACTGAGTGCAACCAGAGTCAAAACAATTGATCTGAAACAATAAGGAAAAGAAAAAACATACAAGCAGAAGACAATGCTGGACACGGAGCAACAAGAGTAGCAGAATAAAACTAATGATCTGAAACATCAAGGAAAAGAGAAACACACAAGCAAAAGATAATACTGGACACAGTCCAACCAGAGTAGCAGAACAAAACAATTGATCCAAAATAACAAGGAAAAGAGATAACATAAAATCAAAAGATAATGCTGGATACAGTGCAACCAGAGTAGCAGAACAAAACAAATGATCCGAAACAACAAGGAAAAGAGAAAACATAGAGGTAGAAGATAATGTTGGATAGTGTGCAGCCAGTGTAGCATAACAAAACAAGTGATCCGAAACGACAAGGAAAGAGAAAACATACAAGTAGAAGATAATGCTGCACACAGCACAACCAGAGTAGCAGAAAAAAACAAATGATCTGAAAAAACAAGGAAAATTGAAAACATACAGGGAAAAGATAATGCTGGATACAGTGCAACCAGTCTAGCAAAACAAAACACACGATCCGAAACAACATGGAAAAGAGAAAACATACAGGCAGAAGATAATGCTGGTCAAAGTGCAGCCAGAGTTGCAGAACAAAACAATGATCCGAAAAAACAAGGAAAAGAGAAAACATACAAGCAGAAGATAATGCTGGACACAGTGCAGCCAGAGTTCCAGAACAAAACAAATGATCCGAAACAACAAGGAAAAGAGAAAACATACAAGCAGAAGATAATGCTTGACACTGTGCAACCAGAGTAGCAGAAAAAAACAAATGATCTGAAACAACAAGGAAAAGTTTAAACACACAGGCAGAAGATAATGCTGGACATAGTGCAACCAGAGTAGAAGAACAAAACATATGATCAGAAACAACAAGGAAAAGAGAAAACAGACAAGCTGAAGTTAATGCTGGACATAGTGCAACCAGAGTAGAAGAACAAAACAAATGATCTGAAACACAAGGAAAAGAGAAAACATACAAGCAGAAGATAATGATGGACACAGTGCAACCAGATTAGCAGAACAAAACAAATGATCTGGAACAACAAGGAAAAGAGAAAACATACAGGCAGAAGATAATGCTGGACACAGTGCAGCTAGAATAGCAGAACAAAACAAATGATCCGAAAAAACAAGGAAAAGAGAAAACAAACAGGCAGAAGATAATGCTGGACAGAGTGCAGCCCGAGAAGCAGAACAAAACAAAAGATCCGAAACAACAAGCAAAAGAGAAAACATACAAGCAGAAGATAATGCTTGAGACAGTAAACCCAGAGTAGCAGAACTAAACATATGATCATCCGAAACAACAAGGAAAAGAGAAAACATACAGGCAGATGATAATGCTGGACACATTTCAACCAGAATAGCAGAACAAAACATATGATCAGAAACAACAAGGAAAAGAGAAAACAGACAAGCTGAAGTTAATGCTGGACATAGTGCAACCAGAGTAGAAGAACAAAACAAATGATCTGAAACACAAGGAAAAGAGAAAACATACAAGCAGAAGATAATGATGGACACAGTGCAACCAGATTAGCAGAACAAAACAAATGATCTGGAACAACAAGGAAAAGAGAAAACATACAGGCAGAAGATAATGCTGGACACAGTGCAGCTAGAATAGCAGAACAAAACAAATAAACCAAAACAACAAGGAAAAGAGAAAACATACAGGCAGATGATAATTCTGGACATAGTGCAGCCAGAGTAGCAGAACATAACATATGATCAGAAACAACAAGAAAAAGAGAAAACATAAAAACAGAAGATAACGCTGGACACAGTTCAACCAGAGTAGCAGAACATAACAAATGATCCGAAACAACAAGGTAAATAGAAAACATACAAGCAGAAGATAATGCTGGACACAGTGCAACCAGAGTAGCAGAACAAAACAAATGATATGAAACAACAAGGAAAAGAGAAAACATACAGGCAGAAGACAATGCAGGACAGAGTGCAGCCAGAGTAGCAGGACCAAACAAATGATCTGAAAAAACATGGAAAATATAAAACTTACAAGCAGAATATAATGCTGGAAACAGTGCAACCAGAGTAGCAGAACAAAACATATGATCTAAAACAAGAAGGAAAAGAGAAAACATACAAGGAAAAAATAATGTTGGACAGAGCGCAACCAGAGTAACAGAACATAACAAATGATCCGAAACAACTAGGAAAAGAGAAAACATACAAGCAGAAGATAATGCTGGTCACAGTGAAACCAGAGTAGCAGAACAAAAAATTGATCCGAAATAACAAGGAAAAGAGAAAACATAAAAGCAGAAGGTAATGATGGATACAGTGCAACCGGAGTTGCAGAACAAAACAAATGATCCGAAACAACAACGAAAAGAGAAAACATACAGGTAGATGATAATTTTGATACAGTGCAGCCAGACTAGCAGAACAAAACAATTGATTTGAAACAACAAGGAAAAGATAAAACATACAGGCAGAAGATAATACTGGACTGAGTGCAACCAGAGAAATAGAAAAAAAATATGATCCGCAACAACAAGGAAAAGAGAAGACATACAAGCAGAAGATAACGCTGGACACCATGCAACCAGAGTAGCAGAACAAAACAATTGATCTGAAACAACATGGTAAAGTGAAAAAATACAAGCAGAAGATAATGCTGGAGACAGTGTAGCTTGAATAGCAGAACCAAACAAATGATCCAAAACAAAAAGGAAAAGAAAAAACATATAGGCAGAAGATAATTGTGGACGTATTGCAGCCAGAGTAGCAGAACATAACAAATGATCTGAAACAACAAGGGAAAGAGAAAACATACAGGCAGAAAGCATTGCTGGATACAGTGCACCCAGAGTAGCAGAACAAAACAAATGATCCGAAACAACAAGGTAAAGGGAAAACATACAGGTAGAAGATAATGTTTGATACAGTGCAGCCAGAGTAGCAGAACAAAACAATTGATCCGAAACGACAAGGAAAAGGGAAAACATACAAGCAGAAGATAATGCTGGACTGAAGATAAAGCTGGACAAAGTGCAACCAGAAAAGCAGAACAAAACAAATGATCTGAAACAACAAGGTAAAGAGAAAACATACAGGCAGAAGATAATGCTGGACACATTGCAACCAGATTAGCAGAACAAAACAAATGATCTGAAACAACTAGGAAAGGAGAAAACATACTAGCAGAATATAATGCTGGAACCAGTGCTGCAACAGAAGCAGAACAAAACAAATGATTCGAAACAACAAGGAAAGAGAAAACATACAAGCAGAAGATAATCTGGACACAGTACAGCCAGAGTTCCAGAACAAAATAAATGATCCGAAACAACAAGGAAAAGAGAAAATATACAAGCAGAAGATAATGCTTGACACAGTGCAACCAGAGTAGCAGAAAAAAACAAATGATCTGAAACTACAAGGAAAACAGAAAACAAACAGCCCGAATATAATGCTGGACAGAGTGCAAACTGTGTAGCAGATCAAAACAAATGAGCCGAAACAACCAGGAAAAGAGAAAACATACAGGCAGAAGATAATGCTGGACACAGTGCAACCAGATTAGCAGAACAAAACAAATGATCTGGAACAACAAGGAAAAGAGAAAACATACAGGGAGAAGATAATGCTGGGCACAGTACAACCAGAGTAGCAGAACAAAACAAATGATCCGAAACAACAAGGAAAAGATAAAACATACAAGCTGAAGATAATGCTGGACAGGGTGCAACCAGAGTAGCAGAACAAAACAAATGATCAGAAACAACAAGGAAAAGAGAAAACACAGAGGCAGAAGATAATGCTGGACACTGTGCAACCAGAGTTATAGCAGAAAACAAATGATCTGAAACTACAAGAAAGATAGAAAATATATAAGCTGAAGATAATACTGGACACAGTTCAGCCAGAGTAGCGGAACTAAACAAATTATCCGTAACAACAAGGAAAAGAGAAAATATACCATGCAGAAGATAACACTGGACACAGCACAGCCAGAGTAGCTGAACAAAACAAATCATCCGAAACAACAAGGAAAAGATGAAACATCCGGGCAGAAGATAATGCTGGACACAGTTCAACCAGAATAGCAGAACAAAACAAATGATCCGAAACAACAAGGAAAAGACAAAACATACAGGTAGAAGATAACGCTGGACAAAGTGTAACCAGAGTAGCAAAACAAAACAAATAATCTGAAACAACAAGGAAAAGAGAAAACATACAAGCAAAAGATAATGCTGGACACAGTGCAACCAGAGTAGCAGAATATAACAAATGATCTGAAACAACTAGGAAAAGAGAAAACATAAAAGCAGAAGATATTGCTGGACACTGTACAACCAGAGTAGCAGAATAAAACAAATGATCTGAAACAAAAAGGAAAAGAGAAAACACACAAGCTGAAGATAATTTTGGATACAGTGCAAACAGGGTGGCAGAACAAAACAAATGATCTGAAACAACATGGAAAAGAGAAAACATACATGCAGAAGACAATGCTGGACACAGTGCAGCCAGAGTAGCAGAACAAAACAAATGATCCGAAACGACAAGGAAAAGAGAAAACATACAACAGAAGATAATGCTGGATACAGTGCACCCAGAGTAGCAGAACAAAACAAATGATCAGAAACAACAAGGAAAAGAGAAAACATTCAAGCAGAAGATTATGCTGGACACAGTGCAGCCAGAGTAGCAGAACAAAACAAATGATCTGAAACAACAAGGAAAAGAGAAAACATTCAAGCAGAAGATTATGCTGGACACAGTTTTAACACAGTGGCAGAACAAAACAAATGATCCGAAACAAGGAAAAGAGAAAACATACAGGCAGAATATAATGCTGGACACAGTGCAGACCGAGAAGCATAACAAAACAAATTATCTGAAACAACAAGGAAAAGAGAAAACATAAAAGAAGAAGATAATGATGGACACAGTGCAACCAGTGTGGCAGAATAAAACAAATGATCTGAAACAACAAGGAAAATAGAAAACCAACAAGCAGAAGATAATGCTGGACACAGTGCATCCAAAGTAGCAGAACAAAACAAATGATCTAAAACAACAAGGAAAAGAGAAAACATAGGCAGAAGATAATGCTGGGCTCAGTGCAACAAGAGTAGCAGAAAAAAACAAATGATCTGAAACAACAAAGAAAAGAGAAAATATACAAGCAAAAGATAATGCTAGACACAGTGCAAACAGAGCAGCAGAAAAAAACAAATGATCTGAAACAACAAGGAAAAGAGAAAACATACAAGCAGAAATAATGCTGGACACAGAGCAGCCTGAGTAGCATAACAATACATATGATCCGAAACAACTAGGAAAAGGGAAAACATACAAGCAGATGGTAATGCTGGACACAGTGCAACCAGAGTAGCAGAACAAAACAAATGTTCTGAAACAACAAGGAAAAGGGAAAACATCCAAGCAGAAGTCAATGCTGGACAGAGAGTAAACTCAGTAGCAGAAACAAACAAATGATCCGAAAATAAGAAAAGAGAAAACACACAGGCACAAAATAATGCTGGACAAAGTGCAGCCAGAGAAGCATAACAAAACAAATGATCCCAAACAACAAGGAAAAGAGTAAACATGGATGCAGAAAATAATCCTGGACACAGTGCAGCCAGAGAAGCAGAACAAAACATATGATCCGAAACAAGGAAAAGAGAAAACACACAGGCAGAAGATAATTCTGGCCACAGTGCAACCGGCAGAGCAGAACATAACAGATGATCTAAAACAACAAAGAAAAGAGAAAACATACAAGCAGAAGATAATTTTGGACACAGTGCAACCAGAGTAGGAGAACAAAACAAATGATATGAAACAACAAGGAAAAGAGAAAAAATAGGCAGGAGATAATGCTGGACACAGTGCAACCAGAGTTGCAGAACAAAACAAATGATCCGAAACAACAAGGAAAAGAGAAAACATAAAAGGAGAAGATAATGCTAGACACAGTGCAACCAGAGCAGCAGAACAAACAAGTGATCTGAAACAACAAGGAAAAGAGAAAACATACGAGCAGAAGTAATGCAGGATACAGTGCCTCCTGAGTAGCAGAACAAAACATATGATCTGAAACAACAATGAAAAGAGAAAAAATACAAGCAGAAGATAATGCTGGTCACCGTGCAACCAGAGTAGCATGAAAAAAAAAAGATCTGAAACAACAAGTAAAAGAGAAAACACACAGGCAGAAGATAATGCTGGACACAGTGCTACCAGAGTAGTAGAATAAAACATATGATCCGAAACAACATGGAAAAGAGAAAACATACAAGAAGAAGTTAATGCAGGTCACAGTGTAACCAGAGTATTAGAAAAAAACAAATGATCTGAAACAACAAAGAAAAGAGAAAACATACGAGCAGAAGTTAATGCTGGATACTGTGTAACCATAGTTGTAGAATAAAACAAATGATCCGAAACAAGGAAAAGAGAAAACATACAAGCAGAAGATAATGCTAGACACTGTGCAACCTGAGTGTCGTAACAAAACAAATGATTTGAAACAACAAGGAAAAGAGAAAACGTACAAGCAGAAGATAATGCTGGACACAGTCCAAACAGAGTAGCAGAACAAAACATATGATCTCAAACAACAAGGAAAAGAGAAAACATACAGGCAGAAGAAAATGCTGGACAGAGTATAACCAGAGTAGCAGAAAAAAAAAATGATCTGAAACAACAAGGAAAAGGGAAAATATAGAGGCAGAAGATAATGCTGGACACAGTGCAACCAGAGTAGCAGAACAAAACAAATGATCAGAAACAACAAAGAAAAGAGAAAACATACAAGCAGAAGATAATGTTGGACAGTGCAACCAGAGTAGCAGAACAAAATAAATGATCCGAAACAGCAAGGAAAAGAGAAAACATACAAGCAGAAGATAATGCAGGTCCCAGTGCAACCAGAGTAGTAGAACAAAACAAATGATCCGAAACAACAAGGAAAAGAAAAACATCCAGGCAGAAGAAAATGCTGTACAAAGTGCAACCAGAGTAAGAGAACAAAACAAACGATCTGAAACCTCATGAAAAGAGAAAACATACGGGCAGAAGATAATGCTGGACACAGTCAATTAGAGTAGCAGAAAAAAACAAATGATCTGAAACAACATGGAAAAGAGAAAACACACAGGCAGACGATAATGCTGGACAAAGTGCAACCAGAGTAGCAGAACAAAACAAATGATCTGAAACAACATGGAAAAGAGAAAACATAAAAGCAGAAGATAATGCTGGACTAAGTGCAACCAGAGTAGCAGAACAAAACATATGATCCGAAAGAACAAGGAAAAGAGAAAACACACCAGCAGAAGTTAATGCTGGTCACAGTGCAACCAGAGTAGCAGAACATAACAAATGATCTGACACAACAAGGTAAAGAGAAAACATACAGGCCGAAGATAATGCTTGACACAGTACAACCAGAGTAGCAGAACACAACAAATGATCTGAAACAACAAGGAAAAGAGAAAACATAAAGGCAGAAGATAGTGCTGGACACTGTGCAACCCGAGTGGCAGAACAAGACAAATGATCTGAAACAACAAGGAAAAGAGAAAACATACAGACAGAAGATAATGCTGGTCACAGTGCAACCTGAGTAGCAGAAGAAAACAAATGATACGAAACAAGGAAAAGAGAAAACATAGAGGCAGAAGATAATGTTGGTCACATTGCAACCAGAGTAGCAAAACATAACAAATGATCTGAAACAACTAGGAAAAGAGAAAACAAAAAAAAAGAAGATAAGGCTGGACACAGTGCAACCAGAGTAGCAGGAAAAAAAAATGATCTGAAACAACAAGGAAAAGAGAAAACATACAGGCAGAAGATAATGCTTGACACAGTGCAACCTGAGTAGCAGAAGAAAACAAATGATACGAAACAACAAAGGAAAAGAGAAAACATACAGGGAAAATATAATGTTGGACGCAGTGCAACCAGAGTAGTAGAAAAAAACAAATGAACTGAAACTACAAAGAAATTAGAAAACATACAGGCATAAGATAATGAAGGACACAGCGCAACCAGAGTAGCAGAATAAAACAAATGATCTGAAACCACAAGGAAAAGAAAAAAATACAAGCAGAAGATAATGCTGGACACTGTGTAACCACAGTTGCAGAATAAAAAAAATGATCCGAAACAACAAGGGAAAGAGAAAACATACAAATAGAAGATACTGCTGGAAACAGTGCAGTGTCGGAACAAAACAAATGATCTGAAACAACATGGAAAATAGGAAACGTACAAGCAGAAGATAATGCTGGACACAGTCCAAACAGAGTAGCAGAACAAAACATATGATCTGAAACAACTAGGAAAAGACAAAACAAAGAGGCAGGCGATAATGCTGGAGAGAGTGCAATCAGAGTAGCGGGAAAAAAACACATGATCTGAAACAAGAAGGAAAAGAGGAAACATACAAGCAGAAGATAATGCTGGACAGTGTTCAACCAGAGTGGCAGAACAAAACAAATGATCCGAAACAACATGGAAAAGAGAAAACATACAAGCAGAAGATAATGCTGGATAGTGTGCAGCCAGAGTAGCAAAAAAAAAAAAAAATGATCTTAAACAACAAGGAAAAGAGAAAACCTACAGGCAGGAGATAATGCTGGACAAAGTGCAACATGAGTGGCAGAACAAAACAAATGATCAGTAAAAAAAGGAAAAGATAAAACATACAAGCAGAATATAATGCTAGATACAGTTGAGCCAGTGTAGCAGAACAAAACATATGATCCGAAACCACAAGGAAAAGAGAAAACACACAAGCAGAAGATACTGCTGGACATTGGGCAACTCGAGAAGCAGAATAAAACAAATGATCCGAAACAACAAGAAAACGAGAAAACATAGGCAGAAGATAATGTTGGACTAAGTGCAACCTGAGTAGCTGAACAAAACAAATGATCGGAAACAACAAGGTAAAGAGAAAACATACAAGCAGAAGATAATGCTGGATAAAGTGCAACCAGGTAGCAGAACAAAACATATGATCTGAAACAACATGGAAAAGAGAAACCATACTAGCAGAATGGACGTAGTGCAACCAGAGTAGCAGAACAAAACAAATGATCTGAAACAACAAGGAAAAGAGAAAACATACAAGCAGAAGATAATGCTGGACCCAGTGCAACCAGAGTAGCAGAACAAAACAAAAGATCTGAAACAACAAGGAAAAGAGAAAACATACAGGCAGAAGATAATGCTTGACACAGTGCAACCTGAGTAGTAGGGAAAAAAAATGATCTGAAACTACAAAGAATAGAGAAAACATATGATCAGAAGATAATGCTGGACACAGTGCAACCAGAGTTACAGAACAAAACAAATGATCCGAAACAACAATGAAAGGGAAAACATACAAGCAGAAGATAATGTTAGACACAGAGCAACCAGAGTAGCAGAACAAAACATGTGATCCAAAACAACAAGGATAAGAGAAAACATACAAGCAGAAGTTAATGCTGGTTACAGTGCAACCAGGCAGAACATAACAAATGATCTGAAACAACAAGGAAAAGTGAAAACATAGGTAGAAGATAATTCTTGACACAGTACAACCAGAGTAGCAGAACATAATAAATGATCTGAAACAACAAGGAAAAGAGAAAACATACGAGCAGAAGATTATGCTGGACACTGTAAAACCAGAGTAGCAGAACAAACCAAATGACCCGAAACAACAAGGAAAAGAGAAAACATTCAGGCGGAAGATAATGCTAGACAGAGTGAAATCAGAGTAGCAGAACAAAACAAATGATCCGAAACAACATGGAAAAGTGAAAACATACAGGCAGAAGATAATGTTGGACTGAGTGCAACCAGTGTGGCTGAACAAAACAAATGATCTGAAACAATAAAGAAAAGAGAAAACATACAAGCAGAAGATAAAGTTGGACACAGTGCAACCAGAGTAGCAGAACAAAACAAATGATCTGAAACAACAAGGAAAAAATTGAAAACATACAAGCAGAAGATAATTCTGGATCCAGTGCAACCAGAGTAGCAGAACAAAACAAAAGATCCGAAACAACAAGGAAAAGAGAAAACATAGGCAGAAGATAATGCATGACACACTGCAACCAGAGTAGCAGAACATAACAAATGATCTGAAACAACAAGAAAAGAGAAAACATAAAAGCAGAAGATAATGCTGGACACAGTGCAACCAGAGTAGCAGAACAAAACAAATGATCTGAAACAACAAGGAAAAGAGAAAACATACGAGCAGAAGATAATGCTGGACACTCTACAACCAGAGTAGCAGAACAAACCAAATGATCTGAAACAACAAGGAAAAGAGAAAACATACAAGGAGAAGATAATTCTGGATAGAGTGAAATCAGAGTAGCAGAACAAAACAAATGATCTGAAACAACAAGGAAAAGAGAAAACATACAAGCAGAAGATAATGCTAGACAGTACAACCAGAGCAGCAGAAAAAAACAAATGATCATAAACAACATGGAAAAGGGAAAACATACGGACAGAAAATAAAGCTGGACACAGTGCAACCAGAGTAGAAGAACAAACAAATGATCTGAAACAACAAGGAAAAGAGAAAACATACAAGCAGAAGATAATTCTGGACCCAGTGCAACCAGAGTAGCAGAACAAACCAAATGACCCGAAACAACAAGGAAAAGAGAAAACATTCAGGCGGAAGATAATGCTGGACAGTGTGAAATCGGAGTAGCAGAACAAAACAAATGATCCGAAACAACAAGGAAAAGAGAAAACATACAGGCAGAAGATAATGTTGGACTGAGTGCAACCAGTGTGGCTGAACAAAACAAATGATCTGAAACAACAAAGAAAAGAGAAAAAATAAAGCAGAAGATAAAGTTGGACACAGTGCAACCAGAGTAGCAGAACAAAACAAATGATCTGAAACAACAAGGAAAAGAGAAAACATACAAGGAGCAGATAATTCTGGACCCAGTGCAACCAGAGTAGCAAAACAAAACAAATGATCCGAAACAACAAGGAAAAGAAAAACATACAGGCAGAAGATAATGCTGTACAAAGTGCAACTAGAGTAGCAGAATAAAACAAATGATCTGAAACAAAATGAAAAGAGAAAACATACAAGCTGAAGATAATGCTGGACAAAGTGCATCTAGAGTGGCAGAAAAAAACAAATGATCTGAAACAACATGGAAAAAGGAAAACATACGGGCAGAAAATAAAGCTGGACAGAGTGCAACCAGAGTAGCAGAACAAAACATATGATCCGAAACAACAAGGAAAAGAGAAAACATACAAGCAGAAGTTAATGCTGGTCACAGTGCAACCAGAGTAGCAGAACATAACAAATGATCTGAAACAACAAGGAAAAGAGAAAACATTCAGGCAGAAGATAATGCTGGATACTGTGCAACCAGAGTAGCAGAACAAAACAAATGATCTGAAACAACAAGGAAAAGAGAAACATAAAGGCAGAAGATAATGCTTGACACAGTGGAACCAGAGTAGCAGAACAAAACAAATGATCGGAAACAACAAGAATGGCGAAAACATACAGGCTGAATATAATGTTGGTCACAGTGCAACCAGAGTAGCAGCAAAAAAAAATGATCTGAAACAACATGGAAAAGAGAAAACATACGGGCAGAAGATAATGCTTGACACAGTGCAACTAGAGTAGCAGAACAAAACAAATGATCCGAAACAAGGAAAAGTGAAAAAAAAGAAGCAGAAGATAATGCTGGTCACAGTGCAACCAGAGTAGCAGAAAATAACAAATGATCTGAAACAACAAGGAAAAGAGAAAACATACAGGCAGAATATAATGCTGGACACAGTACAACCAGAGTAGTAGAAAAAAACAAATGATCTGAAACTAACAAGAAAAGAGAAAACATGTGAGCAGAAGATAATGCTGGACACAGTACAACCAGAGTAGCAGAACCAAACAAATGATCCGAAACAACAAGGAAAAGAAAAAAATAAAGCAGAAGATAATGCTGGACACTGTGTAACCATAGTAGCAGAAAAAACACATGATCCGAAACAACTAGGAAAAGAGAAAACATACAAACAGAAGATACTGCTGGACACAGTACAACCTGAGTGTCGGAACAAAACAGATGATCTGAAACAACATGGAAAACAGAAAAAGTACAAGCAGAAGATAATGCTGGACACAGTCCAAACAGAGTAGCAGAACAAAACATATGATCTGAAACAACTAGGAAAAGACAAAACATACAGGCAGGAGATAATGCTGGACACAGTGCAGCCAGAGTAGCAATAAAACAACAAATGATCTGAAACAACAAGGAAAAGATAAAACATACAGGCAGAATATAATGATTGACACAGAACAACCAGTGTGGCAGATTAAAGCAAATGATCCGAAACAACAAGGAAAAGAGAAAACATACAAGCAGAAGATAATGCTGGACAGAGTGCGACATGAGTGGCAGAACAAAAGAAATGATCAGTAAAACAAGGAAAAGAGAAAACATACTAGCAGAATATAATGCTGGACACAGAACAACCAGAGTAGCAGAACGAAACAAATGATCTGAAACAACAAGGAAAAGAGAAAACCTACAGGCAGGAGATAATGCTGGACAAAGTGCAACATGAGTGGCAGAACAAAACAAATGATCAGAAAAACAAGGAAAAGAGAAAACATACATGCAGAATGTAAATCTGGATACAGTTGAGCCAGAGTAGCAGAACAAAACGTATGATCCGAAACCACAAGGAAAAGAGAAAACATACAAGCAGAAGATAATGCTGGACATTGTGCAACCAGAGTAGCAGAATAATACAAATGATCGGAAACCACATGGAAAAGAAAAAAATACAAGCAGAAGATAATGCTGGACACAGTGCAACCAGAGTAGCAAAACAAAACAAATGATCTGAAACAACAAGGAAAAGAGAAAACATACAGGCAGACGATAATGCTGGACACAGAGCAAACAGGGTAACAGAACAAAACAAATGATCCGAAACAACAAGGAAAAGAGAAAACATACAGGCAGAAGATAATACTGGACAAAGTGCAACCAGAGTAGCAGAACAAAACAAATGATCTGAAACAACATGGAATAGGGAAAAAATACGGGCAGAAGACAATGCTGGACACAGTGCAACCAGAGAAGCAGGACAAAACAAATGATCCGAAACAACAAGGAAAAGAGAAAACATACAAGCAGAAGATAATGCTAGACACAGTACAACCAGAGCAGCAGAACAAACAAATGATCCGAAACAACAAGGAAAAGAGAAAACATACAGGCAGAAGATAATGCTGGACACACTTCAACTAGCGTAGCAGATCATAACAAATGATCTGGAACAACAAGGAAAAGGGAAAACATACAAGCTCAAGATAACGCTGGACACAGTGCGGCCAGAGTAGCAGAACAAAACAAATGATCTGAAACTACAAGGAAAAGAGAAAACATACAGGCAGAAGATAATGCTGGAAACATTGCAGCCAGAGTAGCAGAACAAAACAAATCATCCGAAACAACAAGGAAAAGAGAAAACAAACCATGCAGAAGATAACGCTGGACACAGCGTAGCCAGAGTACCTGAACAAAACAAATGATCCGAAGCAACAAGGAAAAGATAAAACATACAGGCAGAAGATAATGCTGGACACAGTGCAAGCAGAGTAGCAGAACAAAACAAAAGATCCAAAACAACAAGTAAAAGAGAAAACTAAGGGGCAGAAGATTATTCTGGACACAGTGCAAGCAGAGTAGCAGAACATAACAAATGATCTGAAACAGCAAGGAAAAGAGAAAACACACAAGCAGAAGAAAATGCTGGACACAGTGCAGCCTGAGTTGCAGAACAAAAGAAATGATCAGAAACAACAAGGAAAAGAGAAAACATACAAGTAGAAGATAATGCTGGACACAGAGCAACCTGAGTAGTAGAACAAAACATATGATCTGAAACAACAAGGAAAAGAGAAAACATACAGGCAGAATATAATGCTTGACACAGTGCAACCAGAGTAGCAGAACAAAACAAATAATCAGAAACACAAGGAAAAGAGAAAATATACAAGTAGGAGATAATGCTGGACACAGTGCAGCCAGAGTAGTAGAACAAAACAAATTATCCGAAACAAAAAGGAATAGAGAAAACATACAAGCTGAAGATAATGCTGGATACAGTGCAACCAGGGTAGCAGAACAAAAAAAATGATCTGAAACAACAAGGAAAAGAGAAAACATACAGGCAGATGACAATGCTGGACACAGTGCCGCCATAGTTGCAGAACAAAACAAAGATCCGAAACAACAAGAAAAAGAGAAAACATACAAGAAGAAGATAATGCTGGATACAGTTGAGCCAGAGTAGCAAAAAAAAAAATGATCTGAAACAACAAGGAAAAGAGAAAACATACAGGCTGAAGATAATGATTGACACAGAACAACCAGTGTAGCAGTTCAAAGCAAATGATCCGAAGCAACAAGGAAAAGAGAAAAATTACAAGCAGAATATAATGCTGGACACAGTTGAACCAGAGTAGCAGAATGAAACAAATGATCCGAAACCAAAACGAAAAGAGAAATCATACAAGCAGAAAATAATGCTGGACACAGTTCAGGAAGAGTAATAAAACAAAACAAATGATCCGAAACAACCAGGAAAAGAGAAAACTTGCAGACAGAAGATAATTCTGGACACAGTGCAACCAGAGTAGCAGAACAAAACAAATTATCTGAAACAATAAGGTAAAGAGAAAACACACAAGCAGAAAAAATGCTGGACACAGTGCAGCCTGAGTGGCAGAACAAAACAAATGATCCGAAACAACAAGGAAAAGAGAAAACATACAAGTAGAAGAAAATGCTGGACAGAGTGCAGCCAGAGTAGCGGAACAAAACAAATTATCCGAAACAACAAGGAAAAGAGAAAACATACAAGCTGAAGATAATGCTGGACACAGTGCAACCAGGTTAGCAGAACAAAACAATGATCCGAAAGAACAAGGAAAAGATAAAAAATACAGGCAGAAGATAATGGTGGACACAGAGCAACCAGAGTAGTAGAACAAATCATATGATCTGAAACAACAAGGTAAAGAGAAAACATACAGGCGGAAGATAATACTTGACACAGTGCAACCAGAGTAGCGGAACAAAACAAACAATCTGAAACAACAAGGAAAAGAGAAAATATACAAATATAAGATAATGCTGGACAGAGTGCAGCCAGAGTAGCAGAACAAAACAAATTATCTGAAACAACAAGGAAAAGAGAAAACATACAAGCTGAAGATAATGCTGGACACAGTGCAACCAGGGTAGCAGAACAAAACAAATGATCCGAAACAACAAGTAGAAGAGAAAACATACAAGCAGAAGATAATGCTGGACACAGTGCAACCAGAGTAGCAGAACAAAACAAATGATCCGAAACAACAAGGAAAAGAGAAAACATACAAGCAGAAGATAATGCTGGACACAGTGCAACCAGAGTAGCAGAACATAACAAATGATCTGAAACCACAAAGAAAAGAGAAAACATACAAGCAGAAGATAATGTTGGACACAATGCAACCAGAGTGGCAGAACAAAACAAATGTTACAAGGAAAAGAGAAAACTAACAGGCAGGAGATAATGCTGGACACAGTGTAACCAGAGTAGCAGAAGAAAAAAAAATGATCCGAAACAACAAGAAAAAGAGAAAACATACAAGCAGAAGATAATGCTAGACACAGTGCTGCCAGAGTTGCAGAACAAAACAAATGATCCGAAACAACAAGGAAAAGAGAAAACATACAAGCAGATGACAATGCTGGACACAGTGAAACCAGAGTAGCAGAACAAAACATATGATCCGAAACCACAAGGAAAAGAGAAAACAAAGAAGCAGAAGATAATGCTGGACACTGTGCAACCAGAGTAGCAGAACAAAACAAATGATCGAAACAACAAGGAAAAGAGAAAACATACAGGCAGAAGATAATGCTGGACACAGTGCAACCAGAGTAGCAGAACAAAATAAATGATCCGAAACAACATGGAAAAGAGAAAACATACAAGCAGAAGATAATGTTGGACACTGTGCAACCCGAGTAGCAGAACATAACAAATGATCTGAAACAACAAGGAAAAGAGAAAACATACAAGCAGAAGATAATGTTGGACACTGTGCAACCCGAGTAGCAGAACATAACAAATGATCTGAAACAAAAAGGAAAAGAGAAAACATACAAGCAGAAGATAATGCCGGACAGAGTGAAATCAGAAAAGCAGAAAAAACAAATGATCCGAAACAACAAGGAAAAATGAAAACATACAGGCAGAAGATAATGTTGGACAAGTACAACCAGAGTAGCTGAACAAAACAAATGATCTGAAACAACAAGGAAAAGAGAAAACATACAAGCAGAAGATAATCCAGGATACAGTGAAACCAGAGTAGCAGAACAAAACATGTGATCTGATGCAACAAGGAAAAGAGAAAACATACAAGCCGAAGATAAAAAGCAGGACCCAGTTCAACCAGAGTAGCCGAACAAACCAAATGATCTGAAACAACAAGGAAAAGAGAAAACATACAAGCAGAAGATAATGCTGGACACAGTGCAACTAGAAGAGCCGAACCAAACAAGTTGTCTGAAACAACGAGTGTAAGAGAAAACATACGAGCAGAAGATAAAGCTGGACACAGTGCAACAAGAATAGCAGAACAAAACAAATGATCTGAAACAATAAGGAAAAAACAAAACATACAAGCAGACGATAATGCTGGAAACAGTGCAACCAGAGAAGCATAACAAAACAAATTATCCGAAAAAAGGGAAAGAGAAAAGATACAGGCAGAAGATAATTCTGGTCACAGTGCAGCCAAAGAAGGGTAACATAACAAATGATCTGAAAAAACAAGGAAAAGAGAAAACATAAATGCAAAAGATAATCCTGGACACAGTGCAGAGAGAGTAGCCGGAAAAAAAATGATCTGAAACAACAAGGAAAAGAGAAAACACACAGGCAGAATATAGTGCTGGAAACAGTGCAACCATAGTGGCAGACCAAAATAAATGATCCTGAACAACAAGAAAAAGAGAAAAAATACCAGCAGAAGATAATGCTTGACAAAGTGCAACCCGAGTAGCAGAACAATACAATTGATCTGAAGCAACAAGGAAAAGAGAAAAAACACAAGCAGAAGAAAATGCTGGACACAGTGCAGCCTGAGTAGCCGAACAAAACAAATGATCTGAAACAACAAGGAAAAGAGAAAACATACAGGCAGAAGTTAATGCTGGACAGAGTTAAATCAGAGTAGCAGAACAAAACAAATGATCCGAAACTACAAGGAATAGTGAAAACAAACAGGCAGAAGATAATGTTCGACAAAGTGCAACCAGAGTAGCTGAAAAAAAAAATGATCTGAAACAACAAGGAAAAGAGAAAACATACCAGCCGAAGATAATCCTGGATACAGTGAAACCAGAGTAGCAGAACAAAACAAATGATCTAAAACAACGGGGAAAAGAGAAAACGTGCGAACAGAAGATAATGCTGGACACAGTGCAACCAGAGTAGCTAAACAAAACAAATGATCCGAAACAACAAGGAAAAGAGGAAACATAAAAGTAGAAGATAATGCTGGACACAGTGCAACTAGAGTAGCAGAATAAAACAAATGATCTGAAACAACAAGGAAAAGAGAAAACATACAGACAGAAGATAATGCTTGACACAGTGCAAACAGAGTAGCAGAAGAAAACAAATGATCGGAAATAACAAGGAAAAGAGAAAACTTACAGGCTGAATATAATGTTGGACACAGTGCAACCAGAGTAGCAGAACAAACCAAATGACCCGAAAAAACAAGGAAAGAGAAAACATACAGGCAGAAGATAATGCTGGACACAGTACAGCCAGAGTAGCAGAACAAAACAAATGATCCGAAACAACACGGAAATGGGAAAACATTCAAGCAGAAGATAAAGCTGGTCAAAGTACAGCCAGAGTAGCAGGAAAAAAAATATGATCAGAAACAACAAGGAAAAGAGAAAACATACAAGCAGATGACAATGCTGGACACAGTGAAACCAGAGTAGCAGAACAAAACATATGATCCGAAACCACAAGGAAAAGAGAAAACAAAGAAGCAGAAGATAATGCTGGACACTGTGCAACCAGAGTAGCAGAACAAAACAAATGATCGAAACAACAAGGAAAAGAGAAAACATACAGGCAGAAGATAATGCTGGACACAGTGCAACCAGAGTAGCAGAACAAAATAAATGATCCGAAACAACATGGAAAAGAGAAAACATACAAGCAGAAGATAATGTTGGACACTGTGCAACCCGAGTAGCAGAACATAACAAATGATCTGAAACAACAAGGAAAAGAGAAAACATACAAGCAGAAGATAATGTTGGACACTGTGCAACCCGAGTAGCAGAACATAACAAATGATCTGAAACAAAAAGGAAAAGAGAAAACATACAAGCAGAAGATAATGCCGGACAGAGTGAAATCAGAAAAGCAGAAAAAACAAATGATCCGAAACAACAAGGAAAAATGAAAACATACAGGCAGAAGATAATGTTGGACAAGTACAACCAGAGTAGCTGAACAAAACAAATGATCTGAAACAACAAGGAAAAGAGAAAACATACAAGCAGAAGATAATCCAGGATACAGTGAAACCAGAGTAGCAGAACAAAACATGTGATCTGATGCAACAAGGAAAAGAGAAAACATACAAGCCGAAGATAAAAAGCAGGACCCAGTTCAACCAGAGTAGCCGAACAAACCAAATGATCTGAAACAACAAGGAAAAGAGAAAACATACAAGCAGAAGATAATGCTGGACACAGTGCAACTAGAAGAGCCGAACCAAACAAGTTGTCTGAAACAACGAGTGTAAGAGAAAACATACGAGCAGAAGATAAAGCTGGACACAGTGCAACAAGAATAGCAGAACAAAACAAATGATCTGAAACAATAAGGAAAAAACAAAACATACAAGCAGACGATAATGCTGGAAACAGTGCAACCAGAGAAGCATAACAAAACAAATTATCCGAAAAAAGGGAAAGAGAAAAGATACAGGCAGAAGATAATTCTGGTCACAGTGCAGCCAAAGAAGGGTAACATAACAAATGATCTGAAAAAACAAGGAAAAGAGAAAACATAAATGCAAAAGATAATCCTGGACACAGTGCAGAGAGAGTAGCCGGAAAAAAAATGATCTGAAACAACAAGGAAAAGAGAAAACACACAGGCAGAATATAGTGCTGGAAACAGTGCAACCATAGTGGCAGACCAAAATAAATGATCCTGAACAACAAGAAAAAGAGAAAAAATACCAGCAGAAGATAATGCTTGACAAAGTGCAACCCGAGTAGCAGAACAATACAATTGATCTGAAGCAACAAGGAAAAGAGAAAAAACACAAGCAGAAGAAAATGCTGGACACAGTGCAGCCTGAGTAGCCGAACAAAACAAATGATCTGAAACAACAAGGAAAAGAGAAAACATACAGGCAGAAGTTAATGCTGGACAGAGTTAAATCAGAGTAGCAGAACAAAACAAATGATCCGAAACTACAAGGAATAGTGAAAACAAACAGGCAGAAGATAATGTTCGACAAAGTGCAACCAGAGTAGCTGAAAAAAAAAATGATCTGAAACAACAAGGAAAAGAGAAAACATACCAGCCGAAGATAATCCTGGATACAGTGAAACCAGAGTAGCAGAACAAAACAAATGATCTAAAACAACGGGGAAAAGAGAAAACGTGCGAACAGAAGATAATGCTGGACACAGTGCAACCAGAGTAGCTAAACAAAACAAATGATCCGAAACAACAAGGAAAAGAGGAAACATAAAAGTAGAAGATAATGCTGGACACAGTGCAACTAGAGTAGCAGAATAAAACAAATGATCTGAAACAACAAGGAAAAGAGAAAACATACAGACAGAAGATAATGCTTGACACAGTGCAAACAGAGTAGCAGAAGAAAACAAATGATCGGAAATAACAAGGAAAAGAGAAAACTTACAGGCTGAATATAATGTTGGACACAGTGCAACCAGAGTAGCAGAACAAACCAAATGACCCGAAAAAACAAGGAAAGAGAAAACATACAGGCAGAAGATAATGCTGGACACAGTACAGCCAGAGTAGCAGAACAAAACAAATGATCCGAAACAACACGGAAATGGGAAAACATTCAAGCAGAAGATAAAGCTGGTCAAAGTACAGCCAGAGTAGCAGGAAAAAAAATATGATCAGAAACAACAAGGAAAAGAGAAAACATACAAGCAGAAGATAATGCTTGACAAAGTGCAACCAGAGTAGCAGAATAAAAAAAATGATCAGAAACAACAAGTAAAAGAGAAAACATACAAGCAGAAGATAATACTGGACACAGTGCAACCAGAGTAGCAGAACAAAAAAATGATCCGAAACAAGGAAAAGGGAAAACAGACAGGCAGACGATAATGCAGGTCACAGTGCAACCAGAGTAGCAGAATATAACAAATGATCTGAAACAACAAGGAAATGAGAAAACATACAAGCAGAAGATAATGCTGGACCCAGTGCAACCAGAGTAGTTGAACTTAACAAATGATCTGAAACAACATTGACAAGAGAAAACATACAAGCAGAAGATAATGCTGGACACAGTGCAACCAGAGTTGCAGAACAAAACAAATGATCCGAAACAACAAGGAAAGGAAAAAACATACAAGAAGAAGATAATGCTAGACAGTGCAACCAGAGTAGTAGGAGAAAAAAAATGATCTGAAACAACCAAGAAAAGAGAAAGCATACGAGCAGAAGATAATGCTGGACAGAGTGAAATCAGAGTAGCTGAACAAAACAAATGATCTGAAACAACAAGGAAATGAGAAAACATACAAGCAGAAGATAATGCTGGATACAGTGCAACCAGAGTAGCAGAACAAAACGTATGATCTGAAACAACAAAGATAAGAGAAACCAAACAAGCAGAAGATAATTCTGGATACAGTGCAACCATAGTAGCAGAAAAAAACAAATGATCTGAAACAACATTGAAAAAAAAAAATACGCGCAGAAGATAATTCTGGACACAGTGCAACCAGAGTAGTAGAAAAAAACAAATGATCTGAAACAACCAAGAAAAGAGAAAGCATACGAGCAGAAGATAATGCTGGACAGTGTGAAATCAGAGTAGCTGAACAAAACAAATGATCTGAAACAACAAGGAAATGAGAAAACATACAAGCAGAAGATAATGCTGGATACAGTGCAACCAGAGTAGCAGAACAAAACGTATGATCTGAAACAACAAAGAAAAGAGAAACCAAACAAGCAGAAGATAATTCTGGACACAGTGCAACCATAGTAGCAGAACTAAACAAATGATCTGAAACAACGAGGAAAAGAGAAAACATACGGGCAGAAGATAATGCTGTTCACAGTGCAACCAGAGTAGCAGAACATAACAAATGATCTTAAACAGCATGGAAAAGGGAAAACAAAAAAGCAGAAGATAAGGGTGGACACAGTGCAACCTGAGTAGTAGGAAAAAAAAATGATCTGAAACTAAAAAGAAAAGAGAAAACATATGAGCTGAAGATAATGCTGGACGCAGTGCAACCAGAGTTGCAGAACAAAACCAGTGATCCGAAACAACAATGAAAAGGGAAAACATAGAGGCAGAAGATAATGCAGGACACAGCGCAACCAGAGTGGCAGAATAAAACAAATGATCCGAAACCACAAGGAAAAGAGAAAACATACAAACAGAAGATAATGCTGGATACAGTGCAACCTGAGTGTCGGAACAAAACAAATGATCTGAAACAAGACGGAAAATAGAAAACGAACAAGCAGAAGATAATGCTGGACACAGTCCAAACAGAGTAGCAGAACAAAACATATGATCTGAAACAACTAGGAAAAGACAAGATATACAGGCAGAAGATAATGCTGGAAAGAATGCAACCAGAGTAGCAGTAAAAAACACATGATCTGAAACAACATGGAAAAGGGAAAACATACAGGCAGAAAATAATGATGGACACAGTGCAACCAGAGTAGCAGAACAAAACAAATGATCCGAAACAACAAGGAAAAGAGAAGACTTACAGGCAGATGATAATGCTGGACATAGTGCAACTAGAGTAGCAGAACGAAACATATGATCTGAAACAACAAGGAAAAGAGAAAACATACAAGCAGAAGATAATGCTGGACACAGTGCAGCCAGAGTAGCAGAACAAAACAAATGATCCGAAACAACAAGGAAAAGAGAAAACATACAAGCAGATGACAATGCTGGACAGAGTGCAACCAGAGTGAAGAACAAAACAATTGATCCGAAATTACAAGGAAAAGAGAAAACATACAAGCAGAAGATAATGCTGGACACAGTGCAACCAGAGTAGCAGAATAAAACAAATTATCCGAAACAACAAGGAAAAGAGAAAACATTCAGGCAGAAGATAATGCTGGACACATTGCAGCCTGTGCATAAAAAATATAGGGAAGAGAAAAGAAAGAAGCACAAGGTAATGCTGGATTGCAGCTAGAGCTATAGACAGAAGTAGATAAGAGAAAATAATCAAGCGAAGATAAACCTGGATAATGTGCAGACAGAGCAACACATATAAAGAAAGGGAGGAGAAAAGGAACAAAAAAATGAAACAGGATAGTGTGAAGCCTGAGTTGCAGAAAACAGGGAAGAAAATTAAAACCAGCAGAAGATTAAGTTGCAGTGCAGTCTGAGCAGCCGTAAGAATAAAAGCAATAAGTACAAGATCTAGCTGGACACATTGCAGCCCGAGCAGAAGAAAACATAGGAAAGAGAAAATATACACGTTCACGATGAAGATGGAAAGAATACAGCAAGAACAACAGAAAGATCTAAGGGATGAGAGTAGGAGAAAGCAGAAGATAAGTGCAGCAAGAGCAACAGAAGGATCTAAGGGATGAGAGTAGGACCAAGCAGATGATAAGTGCAGCCAGAATAACAGAAATATCTAAGGGATGAGAATAGGAGCAAGCAGAAGATAAGTGCAGCCTGAGTAACAGAAAGATCTAAGGGATGAAAATAGGAGCAAGCAGAAGATAAGTGCAGCCAAAATAACAGAAAGATCTAAGGGATGAGAATAGGAGGAAGCACAAGATAAGTGTAGCCAGAGTAGAACGAAAAACAAAGAAAAGAGAAAACACGCAAGTAGAAGATAAAGCTGCAGTTCAGATAGAGCAACATAAAAAAAAAAGTTTAAGTAAAGAAAGAGGCAGAAAAGAAGACAGTATGTAAACAGTTCAGCCAGAGCAGCAAAAAAAATGGAAGAGAAAGGAAAAAGTTGGATCCACTGCATTCAGAGCAGCAGAATAAAGAGAGGAGAGAGAAAAGAAACAAACCGAATATAAGGCTACTTAAAATGTAAGAGGAAAAAACTGGCAGAAAATGACTGGACATATAGTGTCCATCCAGAACAGCAGGAAGTCAAGGAAAGGGAAAATGAATAAGAAGCCACACTGCTATCCGAGTAGCAGAGGAAATAGAAAATGACTGGACATATAGTGTCCATCCAGAACAGCAGGAAGTAAAGGAAAGGGGAAATAAATAAGTAGACTCACTGTGATCCAAGTAGCAGAGAAAATTGAAAGAGAGAGAGAAAAAGATAAAGTTGCATGGATACTGGCAGCTATAGCAGCTGTGAAAACAATGGAAAAAGAATGAAACAAAAACAAGATATAATTGGATACAGTGCAGCCATGAGTTACAAATAAACCAAGGAAAGAGAAAAGTAACAAGCAGAAGATAAAGCTGGACACAATGTGCCAGCTGTAGAAAAAACAAAGGGAAGGCAAAAGAAACAAGTAGAAGATATAGCTGCAGTGTAGACAAAGCTGCAGAATAAAATTTGGAAAAAGGAAATAAACACGTCGATAATAAAGCTAGATACAGAGCAAACAGAGGAGCAGAAAATTCAAAGGAATAAGAAAAGTGACAATCAGAAGATAAGCCTGGATACAATGTAGTTAAGGCAACTGAAAGAACAATGGGATGAGAAAAGTAATATGAAGGAAAAAAACCTGGATACAATGCAGCCAGAGCAACTGAAAGAACAATGGGATGAGAAAAGTAATATGAAGGAAAAAAACCTGGATACAATGCAGCCAGAGCAACTGAAAGAACAATGGAATGAGAAAAGTAATATGAAGGAAATAAACCTGGATACAATGCAGCCAGAGCAACTGAAAGAACAATGGGATGAGAAAAGTAATCTGAAGGAAATAAACCTGGATACAATGCAGCCAGAGCAACTGAAAGAACAATGGGATGAGAAAAGTAATATGAAGGAAATAAACCTGGATACAATCCAGCCAGAGCAACTGAAAGAACAATGGGATGAGAAAAGTAATATGAAGGAAATAAACCTGGATACAATGCAGCTAAAGCAACTGAAAGAAAAATGGGATGAGAAAAGTAATATGAAGGAAATAAACCTGGTTACAATAGAGCCAGAGCAGCAGAAAGAGTAATGGGAAAAGAAAAGAATTATGCGGAAGATAAAGATGGATACTGGAGCCAGAGTAGCTGGAAAAAAAAATAGCAAAGAGAAAAGAGACAAGCAGAAGGTAAAGCTGCAGTGTAGCATGACAGACAAAGAACAAAGAAAAGGGAAAAGAAGCAAGTGGAAATATATCAAGTTGGATATATTGCAGACAGAGCAACAGAAAAAAAAATAGGGAAGGTAAAAAGAAACACGCAGAAGATAAAGCAGGTAACTGCGCAGCCAGAACATCTGCAAGAACAAGGATAGGGGATAGAAACAAGCAGAAGAATAGGTGCATATTCTGCAATCTGAGCAACAGGAACAAAAAAAGTGGAAAAAACCCAAGGAAAATATGAATCAGAAAAGAGAGTAAAAAAAGTAAGCAGAAAATTAAGCTGCTTTGCTGCCAGAGCATTAGAAAAAAAGTTTAGAAACAGGAAACAACCAGAAGTAAAGGATGGTTAGAGTGCAGGCTGAGCAGATATAAAATCAAGGGAAGAAAAGACAAACAAGCCGAAGATAAGCCGGATACAATGGGTGATAATAATATATCCTAGAACCTTCCCAATCAGATGTTCATTTTCTACCATGTTTTAACATTGACTCAAAAGTTGTTTTAATCAATCCGGGGACCTATTATAATGCCAGTTATGACGAGTGGAACTTTTGTATGCCAGTTATGATAAGTGTACCTATTGTACACCAGTTATGAAGCAGGATCTATTGTACAAAGGTTATGCATAGGGGACCAAAGATCCTTGGGAAGATGAAGTTCTTGAGGTTCACACTTCGACATTTTTTAATGCTGGTTTGCTACTTCAGATTACAAGACACACTTGAAGTCTTTTAGGAGCTAGTATTGGCAGAAACCAAATTTAGGATTCTAAGAAGCTGCTTATTTTGAAACAGTGGTCAGACCTATCAAGGCAGTGCCATTGCACTCCCTATATATATATAATAGTGGTCAACATATCAAGGCAGTGCCATTGATATATATAATTTCTATCCGGTGAATGGAACAGAATTAATTTGTTCATAACTTGCATATTGATTAACAATAGGTACGGCATAAAAGGTTGAGAGGTACATATATCGATGTTGAGGACAACACCCACTCTAATTGGATGAGGTACATGAAGTATGCCAGACATATACGGGAGTAACATTACAGTGACAACACTACTATCAAGACATATACGGGAGTAACATTACAGTGACAACACTACTATCAAGACATATACAGGAGTAACATTACAGTGACAACACCACTATCAAGACATATACGGGAGTAACATTACAGTGACAACACTACTATCAAGACATATACGGGAGTAACATTACAGTGACAACACTACTATCAAGACATATACGGGAGTAACATTACAGTGACAACACTACTATCAAGACATATACAGGAGTAACATTACAGTGACAACACTACTATCAAGACATATACGGGAGTAACATTACAGTGACAACACTACTATCAAGACATATACGGGTAACATTACAGTGACAACACTACTATCAAGACATATACAGGAGTAACATTACAGTGACACACTACTATCAAGACATGTATGGGAGTAACATTACAGTGACAACACCACTATCAAGACATATACGGGAGTAACATTACAGTGACAACACTACTATCAAGACATATACGGGAGTAACATTACAGTGACAACACTACTATCAAGACATATACGGGAGTAACATTACAGTGACAACACTACTATCAAGACATATACGGGAGTAACATTACAGTGACAACACTACTATCAAGACATATACGGGAGTAACATTACAGTGACAACACTACTATCAAGACATGTACGGGAGTAACATTACAGTGACAACACTACTATCAAGACATATACAAGGGAGTAACATTACAGTGACAACACTACTATCAAGACATATACGGGAGTAACATTACAGTGACAACACTACTATCAAGACATATACGGGAGTAACATTACAGTGACAACACTACTATCAAGACATATACGGGTATAACATTACCGTGACAACACCACTATCAAGACATATACGGGAGTAACATTACAGTGACAACACTACTATCAAGACATATACGGGAGTAACATTACAGTGACAACACTACTATCAAGACATATACGGGAGGAGTAACATTACAGTGACAACACTACTATCAAGACATGGGAGTACGGGAGTAACATTACAGTGACAACAACACAAGACACTATCAAGACATATACGGGAGTAACATTACAGTGACAACACTACTATCAAGACATATACGGGAGTAACATTACAGTGACAACACTACTATCAAGACATATACGGGAGTAACATTACAGTGACAACACTACTATCAAGACATATACAGGAGTAACATTACAGTGACACACTACTATCAAGACATGTATGGGAGTAACATTACAGTGACAACACCACTATCAAGACATATACGGGAGTAACATTACAGTGACAACACTACTATCAAGACATATACGGGAGTAACATTACAGTGACAACACTACTATCAAGACATATACGGGAGTAACATTACAGTGACAACACTACTATCAAGACATATACGGGAGTAACATTACAGTGACAACACTACTATCAAGACATATACGGGAGTAACATTACAGTGACAACACTACTATCAAGACATATACAGGAGTAACATTACAGTGACACACTACTATCAAGACATGTACGGGAGTAACATTACAGTGACAACACTACTATCAAGACATATACGGGAGTAACATTACAGTGACAACACTACTATCAAGACATGTACAGGAGTAACATTACAGTGACAACACTACTATCAAGACATATACGGGAGTAACATTACAGTGACAACACTACTATCAAGACATATACGGGAGTAACATTACAGTGACAACACTACTATCAAGACATATACGGGAGTAACATTACAGTGACAACACCACTATCAAGACATGTACGGGAGTAACATTACAGTGACAACACTACTATCAAGACATATACGGGAGTAACATTACAGTGACAACACTACTATCAAGACATATACGGGAGTAACATTACAGTGACAACACTACTATCAAGACATATACGGGAGTAACATTACAGTGACAACACTACTATCAAGACATATACGGGAGTAACATTACAGTGACAACACTACTATCAAGACATATACAGGAGTAACACTACAGTGACAACACTACTATCAAGACATGTACGGGAGTAACATTACAGTGACAACACTACTATCAAGACATATACGGGAGTAACATTACAGTGACAACACTACTATCAAGACATGTACGGGAGTAACATTACAGTGACAACACTACTATCAAGACATGTACGGGAGTAACATTACAGTGACAACACCACTATCAAGACATGTACGGGAGTAACATTACAGTGACAACACTACTATCAAGACATATACGGGAGTAACATTACAGTGACAACACTACTATCAAGACATGTACGGGAGTAACATTACAGTGACAACACTACTATCAAGACATACGGGAGTAACATTACAGTGACAACACTACTATCAAGACATATACGGGAGTAACATTACAGTGACAACACTACTATCAAGACATGTACGGGAGTAACATTACAGTGACAACACTACTATCAAGACATACGGGAGTAACATTACAGTGACAACACTACTATCAAGACATGTACGGGAGTAACATTACAGTGACAACACTACTATCAAGACATATACGGGAGTAACATTACAGTGACAACACTACTATCAAGACATGTACGGGAGTAACATTACAGGGACAACACTACTATCAAGACATGTACGGGAGTAACATTACAGTGACAACACTACTATCAAGACATATACGGGAGTAACATTACAGTGACAACACTACTATCAAGACATATACGGGAGTAACATTACAGTGACAACACTACTATCAAGACATGTACGGGAGTAACATTACAGTGACAACACTACTATCAAGACATATACGGGAGTAACATTACAGTGACAACACCACTATCAAGACATATACGGGAGTAACATTACAGTGACAACACTACTATCAAGACATATACGGGAGTAACATTACAGTGACAACACTACTATCAAGACATATACGGGAGTAACATTACAGTGACAACACTACTATCAAGACATACGGGAGTAACATTACAGTGACAACACTACTATCAAGACATGTACGGGAGTAACATTACAGTGACAACACCACTATCAAGACATATACGGGAGTAACATTACAGTGACAACACTACTATCAAGACATATATCGGAGTAACATTACAGTGACAACACTACTATCAAGACATGTACGGGAGTAACATTACAGTGACAACACTACTATCAAGACATGTACGGGAGTAACATTACAGTGACAACACCACTAACAAGACATATACGGGAGTAACATTACAGTGACAACACTACTATCAAGACATATATCGGAGTAACATTACAGTGACAACACTACTATCAAGACATACACGGGAGTAACATTACAGTGACAACACTACTATCAAGACATGTATGGGAGTAACATTACAGTGACAACACCACTATCAAGACATATACGGGAGTAACATTACAGTGACAACACTACTATCAAGACATATATGGGAGTACCATTACAGTGACAACACTACTATCAAGACATATACGGGAGTAACATTACAGTGACAACACTACTATCAAGACATATATGGGAGTAACATTACAGTGACAACACTACTATCAAGACATATACGGGAGTAACATTACAGTGACAACACTACTATCAAGACATGTACGGGAGTAACATTACAGTGACAACACTACTATCAAGACATGTACGGGAGTAACATTACAGTGACAACACTACTATCAAGACATGTACGGGAGTAACATTACAGTGACAACACTACTATCAAGACATGTACGGGAGTAACATTACAGGGACAACACTACTATCAAGACATATACGGGAGTAACATTACAGTGACAACACTACTATCAAGACATATACGGTGTAACATTACAGTGACAACACTACTATCAAGACATGTACGGGAGTAACATTACAGTGACAACACTACTATCAAGACATATACGGGAGTAACATTACAGTGACAACACTACTATCAAGATATATACGGGAGTAACATTACAGTGACAACACTACTATCAAGACATGTACGGGAGTAACATTACAGTGACAACACTACTATCAAGACATGTACGGGAGTAACATTACAGGGACAACACTACTATCAAGACATATACGGGAGTAACATTACAGTGACAACACTACTATCAAGACATATACGGTGTAACATTACAGTGACAACACTACTATCAAGACATGTACGGGAGTAACATTACAGTGACAACACTACTATCAAGACATATACGGGAGTAACATTACAGTGACAACACTACTATCAAGATA
>CBDHGD010000007.1:0-39797 GCA_965262875.1 Halioglobus sp. | reverse complement strand
ATAGGTTTTTGATCGAAGATTTATGAGAGTAGTTTTGAGGGGCCACTTCCAGCGCTATCGAAATGTATACAATGCGAGTCTCGTGTGCAAATCTAGATGCGCACCTTCGTGCGTACTGGGCCAATTGAACACGTTTTTGTGTCACGTTTTCGTTGAATAAAAATTGGCCTTGTACTACAAGTGAAGTACACTCCCTATATTAGTACCTAATTTCACAGGATATAACCATGACCAAAAGTGCAATCGTGCAAGCACGAATGGAGCCAGGCTTGAAGCAAGAAGCGGATGCAATTCTTGCGACTCTTGGCCTTAATGCAACAACTGCTATCACTCTTTTTTATACTCAGGTTGTACAGCAAGGAGGTATTCCTCTTGAGCTTAAAGTGCCTAATGACGAAACCATTGATGCCATTAACGAGTTGCGCGCCCCCAATCGTAGAGAAAATCTGAAAACCCACGAAAATGTAACCGACCTTATGGCTGATCTGAACTCTTAAAATATCTATGAAAAAGATAACGCAGTCCAATGCTTTCAAGAAGGACTATAAACGAGATATTAAGCGTGGCAAAAAATCTGATAAGTTCGAAGAGATTGTACTCCTCCTAGTGTCTGGCGAAGAACTTCCGACACGCTGCCGGCCCCATAAACTCTCAGGTAACTTTGAGGGATTTTGGGAGTGCCATATCGAACCAGACTGGTTACTCATATATGATTTAGGGGATGACTTTGTGTTTCTATCACGTCTAGGAACACATTCAGATTTGTTCAAATAAACCACTACCGACGGTCGTCGGTAGGTTTCCTTTTTATGCGACTTTGATATCGCGACTATGGCACATTTTGATGCCCTTGGGGGGGGAGCATCCACCTCATCAGTTAGGCCGATTAGGTCTTTGGCCCCGACCCTCATTCCCCAATGGTTTCAGGTGCTTTTTCGTAGTGGTCACAAATAGCGTGCTTTTGCGCTTTTATGTAATTATTCTTTTTTACTTTTGCGCTTTTTTACTTTTATTCTTTTGCGCTATTTGTTATACTTAAGCCATGGGATATATCGTATCATTTATTGCGCAAAAAGGCGGCGTCGGGAAATCCACCCTTGCCCGTGCTTTGGCGCGTGAGGCCAGCAACAACGGCTGGTCTGTTAAGGTTGCCGATTTGGACACGCAACAAGGCACAGTGGCCGATTGGCACAAAGTGCGCCTTAATAACCAATATGATCCAGTCGGCTCTGTCGAAGTGATAGGCAAGGCGGCCACAGCCTTAAAAGACGCAGACAACTATGATTTACTTGTTTTGGATGCTGCTGCCAGAGCCAGCGCTGTTACGGCTGATTTAGCCAAGCACTCGGATTTGGCCGTTATCCCAACTTGCGCCAGTCGTGATGATCTTTTGCCCGCTATTCGTTTAGCCAATGAATTACGCAAGACAGGTGTTCCAACCAACAAGATAACCTTGGCGCTGACCCGCGTCACCACAGAGGCAGAAATTAACGAAGCCCGCGAATTTATTAGCGAGGCTGGATATACCGCCCTAGAAGGCTGTTTGTACGAAAAGCCAGCCTACCGCCAAGCCCAGAATCAAGGTTTGGCCGTGACAGAAACCCGCTACAAAACCCTAAATGAGAAGGCAGAAATTCTCATGCAATCACTTGTTAACAAGATCGTCAAAAATGACTAAATTCCCAACAAAACCGGTAAAAAAGAAAAACCGTCTTGGCGAGTTGCCCGCCGACGAAAGCACAACACTTATACAACCGGAACATGCGCCAGCCGCGCCAGGGTACAGGAAAGCCCGTAAAAAAACAGGGCGCACCGAACCATTTGGCACGCGCGTTAGTCCTGGTTTTTTGACGGAGTTTAAAAAATTGGCTTTTGAAGATAAGATGAAAAACGTCGAGTTATTAGAGGCCATGATGGCATCCTATAAGGCGCAGAGATAAAAAGCATAATTGCGTGCTTTTATACTTTTGCGCAATTATGCTTTTTCAAACTAATTAACAGCATCGGCTTTTAAAGCGTCCTGTTTCCAACTTTTTTCGGTCCTTCTCCAGCGGCCATTCAAAGTGCATCCGGAAAACGCGGTGACTAATTTTACCATGCCAGTGAGAAAAATAGCAGCCACCTGATACCAACGAGCGTAGCCTACAACCTATGCGCCCAATCTCGCATACCGATTGATCGAATGCGCGAAGGTTGGTTCATGAGCTTGTTCCAAGCCTCACAGCAATGGGTGACAATGTCGTCGTAGTCTTTGAATACACGGTTGGAGAGCCAGTTATCGCGCATGAATTGCCAAATATTTTCATGGGGGTTCAGTTCCGGGGATCGGGGCGGCAGCGGCAGGAGGGTGATGTTCTCGGGAACGTCGAGATTGGGCGTTGTATGCCACCCGGCCTGATCGACGAGAATTACAGCGTGGGCACCGGGGCCGACTTCACCACTGATGATGGCGAGATGGGCGTCCATTGCATGTGTGTCGCAGTACGGCATGACGAGTCCGGCACCCTTGCCTTTTGCTGGACAGATCGCGCCAAAAATATAGGCCCATTGGGTTCGCTGATCGTGCGGCGCACTGGGTCGGGTTCCACGTTTGGCCCACCGTCGCGTGATCTTGTTTTTTTGACCTATCCTGGCTTCGTCCTGCCACCAGAGCTCGATTTCTACGCCTGGGGCCAGACCGGCCCTGATCTTTTCCACCTCGGCGGGAAAGTTTTTCCCTGGAATACTTATCCCAATCGACTTCCGCTCTTTGACCTCTGTCGAGTCTATAAAATCCGATTTCCTTTAGCGCAAATTCAAGGCGCATCATGACCTTGAATAATCGAGATCCTTGTTCGGGAATTTCTTCGATCTTTGCGTAGTTCACTTGATTTTCGACCAATGCACTTCCCTCAATACTATCCAACGCAGCTCTGCGATGATATTTTTTCAATCAATAGATACACCTAGTCCTTCGATCATGATTTCGTGCCTGCACGATCTATCATAATGTCTATGGCCGTTAAAAACGACAAAACCGCCAACTATATTAGGGCTGCCTGCCGTCTCACAGCGATAACTGTTTTCCTCGAATTTGTGGAGACTAGGGATCAGGATATTCAGTTCGCCTGCGACACCGCTTAGGCGCAAGATGAACGGCAACGTATAGCGATCACCATTCCCTTTGTCGAAGACTGCTTTTCCCTCAACCAGAGCCTCCGTAACACGGGTTACTGTAAATACACCCGCAAGGCGTACACCACTGTAGACGACTTGCCCTGGTAGTTTGACCCCTTCGCTGAATAATGCCAAGATTATCTGATCCATGGCTTTGCGCTCAGCTATGCGCGTGGCTTCGGCTATACGAACCAGAGTCCGTTCTGCCTCACTGGCCGCAGCTTGGGTTTGTGCCTCCAGTTCTTTACGACGTTGAACCTCAACGGCCTCAGCTTCAATTTTTTGCATCGCCAATTCGTGCATCAACGTCTTGGTTTCGCTGCGCCTTGACACAAAAGCCTCAAGATCGGCTTTTCCGGCTAACAGGATGACATGATTTGGAGACCGGAAGCTGGCATAATTCGCCCCGCCAGGATCGCTGCGTTCGGTAACATTAACTTGGGTTTGCCAAGCACCGTCTTCATAGGCACCCAGAACATTACCCAAAACCGAAATTGTGTCAGCGCGGGTCAGGACCGGTTCGATCACCACATATCCATCGCCCTCGGCGACCTTGATATAGGTGGGTTCAAGGACACCGAGCGACAGGCTGAACATTGCATAATAGCTCGCCGTCAGACCGTCACGCATAAGATCCTCGTTTGACAGGGAAATATCCTGGATCATAGAGGCAGACAGGCCGGTTTGATCGACAATCGCAGTTTCTACATCGGGTGCCTTGTTGGGATTAGCCAGGGAAGTGCCCACAGATAAGCCAAAGATCAACATCACCGCCAAAAGCGTCATTGGGGAAAAACAACGCATTAATATACACTCATCAGTGATCGCGCCGCTCCCCGAATATGGCTTCCAGCGTCGGCGCATCAAGTACGCGATCCACCCAGCGATCCAGCTCCTCAATACTCCCCGCAGCGATCTGTGCGACGACAGGCTGGGGCAGGGGGCCAAAGCGCTTCACCAGCAGCCGCATCAGCGACTTGGCTTCGCCCCGGGCTTCGCCTTCAGAAATTCCTTCAGCCAGTCCTTTGGCCAAGCCACGCGCCTGGCCTTCTGCCAGTCCCTCAGCCTTGCCAGCGGCGAGTCCTTTTTCGCGCCCAAGAATTTTCCCGGCAGCAAGACCCTTAGCCTCGCCTTCTTTCTTCCATGTTTCTGCGATTGTACCCATCAGTGCTTTACCTCCATCATCCTTTGCAGTGTCCAGTGCCGCTGTGAACACGGGTTGCGACACCTCGTATTTCTCGACGATATACCGAAACACGATCCGTTCCAAGTCCGTTCCGTCCGGCAGATCGCGCAGCAGCGCCGTCAGAACCCCGACGGTCACCTCATCATTGCGCTGTACATAGCGCAAGGCGGTCAGAACCGCCCGCACCGGCGCATCGCTGGACAGTTTCTGGTGCGGCCCAACACCCAGATCATGCAGATCATAGCGGAACGACGGCACGAAGGCTGCTGTATCCGCATCCGACTGCACCATCTCGCCAAAGGTCTGCGGCACTGTCCACGATTTGCGCCCGTGGTAAAAAACGAGAGGCACGATCACAGGCAAAGCGGACAGCTTCGCGGCTTTGCCCTCGGCGTAGCGCGTCCAGATGCGCACCAAATAGCCCAGCAATTGCAAGGGCGTGCTGTATTCAGGCACCGACTTATGCTCAACCAAAGTGTATATCATGACAGGCGGACCATCGGTCAACCTGACCTCGAACAGCCGGTCACTTTGCGTCATACGGCTGTTCTCATCCACATAGGTGCCATCCAGCAATTTGGGCGGTTCATCAATCATCCGCGCACTCAACGCCGGTGGCAGGTATTCCCGCAACAGCGTGGCCGCGCGCCCGGGGTCTTCCAGAAGAACCCGGAACAGGTAATCATGGGTCATCTTTGCCGGTTGTTTGATTTTCCCGTTTTCAGTCATCATTCTGTCTGCCTTACCTCAAATCGCGCCACGGCGCCTATAATGTTATCTCCAGCAGAGCGCGCGGACCCACTCCATCTTTGTCATCGTTATTTTAACTTTCATTGGCCTTCTTTCGGTAACGCTGGTTAGAGCGTGTTGCTTTTGATCGGTTTCCGGGCAAATGGAAGACGCAGCACTTAAAATGCAATGAAGCTGTGCATTTCATTTCATTGAATGAGTTCAATAAAACGCAATACACTCTAAACGCCGCTGAAACTTCTTTACGCTGTTTCACGATAGCGGCTTCTCGGGCATGAAATGCCCTGCCAGCCAACGGCTTCTTCTGACAACGGTTCTCTGCCTTCAGGGGCGATAGAGCATTTTGCCTTTTTATTACAATTGCCATCATCCCAATTCGCGTTCGTAGAGGCAGTGAATTGGGATTCAATATAAGGCAATGTGCTTCAAACCGTTTTGGCATCACTTTAGCCGAGAGCGGTTTGAAAAACGGGTCGAGTGGAGAGTTAGTCATCTGCCTGTCCTTTTCTTCGGAGGTAGAATTGCATTTTCCAGCAGCAGCGGCACCGCGCCTATTTGTCTGATCTCCGCCTCGCAATGCCGGATCAGCGCCGCATAAAACCCCGTGAGGTGTTTGGCGCTGACAGGGGGAAAGGTGTTGTTCATGGGCTTTTTCAGCTTTCTGTGTGTCATCTCATATGTCATCGTTGTTTTTTCCTTTCATCGATTTTGCCGCCAGCGGGAACAGACCCGGACACGCTTGCATGGGAAGTTCACCCAAAACCACACGGCTTCTCGACTTCTCGCGCATGAAATGCTCCATTGGCCGGCAGGGCCAACCCGCTTTTCGACTTCTCGCGCATGTGATGCGCTGCCAGTCCAATGGGCTTCTCGACTTCTCGCGCATGTGATGCGCTGCCAGTCCAATAGGGTATGTGATGCCCTGTCATCCCAATGGGCTTCTCGCGCATGTGATGCGCTGCCAGTCCAATGGGGCAGGGCAGGGTGCTCCCCCCACAATTCCACCACTCTTTGCCCCCCATCCTCACGTTTTCATCCTCCGGGTCAAGCCAATCAAACTCCCCACCAGGTTCAACGTCCCGGCTTTATGCCGTGCGGTCATCGCACGCAACACCCCGCCGGGGTTCTGGATCGGGGTTTGCGGGTGAAACCGGTTGCGGTCAATCACCAGAATACAAAGCGCTGTGGCCATATCACCCATTTGCCCCACCGCCGCATCATAAGCCGAGCGGTTAATCCCCAACTCCGGCAACCGGTCGATCGCCGCCAGAATAAAATCCATCGCCGCAGGCGATGGTCTTTGCCCCTGATGCTGCCGGATATAAAGCCGCATCTCCTCAGAACTCAAGGCAAACAACCGGTGCGGGTTCAGTTTTTCGATAAATTCACTGTTGACTGCACCCTCAGCCGCGCCACACTTATTTTCTAAACAATCAGCGGAGCCGTCAGGCGTAGCTGCTAACGAATTATCTTCTGACGGCGTGCCGTCAGCCCGTTTATCCATGCTCGCATTACAGATTACAGAGTGATCTTGAGTTGTATCTTGTATATATCGGCGGAAGCCAGCTTCCGCTGGAGCGGAAGTATCTGGTAACATTCGGGCAAGTTCATCTATCGCTTCGGAGGTGATTAACACCGCGTCGTAATGTGCTTCGAGGGCTGGGATGGACTGTAGGCTGGCATAGCGCGGGGGCCAGTTGAGAAACGTTTCTGCGATGGCTTTCAGCCCGGCGTGCTCCGGATAGATCGGCTGGAGACGCATCAGGGTTATCTTGACATTGCGCCTGAGCGCCGAGCACTGGCGCTTCAGGCGGGTTCTGTGCTGGCGTTCAAAGCGCATTTGGGCGCGGTGTGCAATGAGATCGGGCACCGCTTCAATCAACGGGCTGAAGCACAGCCCTTGCCGGAACTCGCTGCCATCGGCAAACACCAGACGACAGCGGCTGCCGTTGCCGGCCACCTGCTTGTCAACAAAGCCCAGGGCGATCAGGGCGGTCTCGTCATTGCGCACCGCCCGCGGGCTCTTGCCCAGCGATCCCGCGATATTCCCTTGCAGGGCATAGCAGACCGGTTCGCGTGTCGGGTCGGTCCAGTCCGAGGGCCGGGTTTCGCGCAACATCGTGAGTAAGGATTTCAGCAGGCTGTCGGACAGGCCGATGTGTTTGCTGACATCCAGCAGCAGGCCTTCCAGCGCACCGCGCTGCATACTGTCGGGCAAGACTGGATACCTGGGCTGTGGATCCTGTGGTGGTGATCCCTGTGTATGGTTGTCCTGCGGGGTGCGCAGGGCCTGTATTTTCTGTGACATTGTTGTCCCTCATTTCTGTTTTTGCGATGCTTTTCATTGGGCATCACGCCGCGATTGAGGCGCAAAAATCGCAGGCACACAGAATTTCATCGCCAAAAGGTCACTTTTGACTTGAAAAGCGGGTCAGGTCAGGCTAAAAAACAAGGGTCTAATTCGTTTTAAAGCCTGACCACAACCTTAATGCCGTGCAATCTCTGCGCGGTTTTTCGGTTTTAAGTGGTTTATTGCGGGGTTTCTACTGCTCTGCCTCCCTTTATCTGGATTCTTTAGGGAGAGTCATACCCACATCTTGTGCGTTTCTCAAGCATAGGTTCAACTTTGCAGATAGAATCAGGACCGGCGGATCCCGCGCGTGACGGGCCAGGCGCCGCAAACAACGCGCTGCGCGCAAGATTTTTTCTTGCCAGACGGCAAGCGGTGTTCTAACCTGCCTTACACCGTGTGGCGTGGAGAGACCTGAAAATGCAGAGAAGTACCCCCCCCCCCCCCGAAATCCGGGCGTAAGTCAAGGGCTTTAAACGGTTTTTCGCGTTTAATATCGGGGTGTTCTGTGTTTTTGGCGGGTTTCCGCTCACGCTGGGTCTCAATTCTGTTTGGTGCCGCCACCTTAAGCGCAGTTGTAATCTTTTGGCAACCCGCCCAAGCCGCAGCGCTCATTCGCTGCCCCGATTGGCAGCGCTACGTCACGCCCACAGCCGCCCTGCGCAGCACCGCAGCCGTTGGGCCGGCAGGGCATTCCATGCGCCGCTGGACTGGCAGGGCCAAACTGGCCCGAGAAGTCGAGAGGCCAAAGCAATCGTTCGAGGCCGCGCTCAAAGCAAATCGTGCCAGAGAATCACGTCTGGCATCCGCAAAGGGGCAGAAGGTGCCAACGGGTACTCTGGCATCTCCACGCACCGCCAGAAACGAATCAGGCGCGCGCCAGACCACAGGTCCGCTGGATGCCGCCGGCATTTTCAGCCGCAAGGGTCGTAAAACCAAAAAACAGGCAATCCCCTGTCCGACCCATACCGTGCGCAAGGGCGACACGCTCTCGAAAATCGCCAAGGCCAGGCTTGGCAGTGCCAAACGCTACCCCGAACTCATCGCGGCCAACAAAGACACCGTAAAATCCGCCACGACCCTGCGGGTCGGCACCGTGCTGACCCTCCCCTGCGCGGTGCCAACCCGTCAAACCGCATCGCTTCAGCGCAAAACCCGAAGCGGTGCGGCAAAAACAGCTCCCGCTTCCACGCCAGTGGCCGTCAAGCCGATGAACCGGCCGTTGCCCGTCTGGACCGCACGCCCCGGGGAGTTTGTCTCCGATGTCATCACCCGCTGGGCCAGGAAGGCCGGACATACTGTGGTACGCGACGGCATTGAGGAATGGAAACTCTCCGTGCCGGTTAAAATCAGCGGCAGTTTCAAGGACGCGCTGGATCAGCTGGTTGTCGGCTTTGAAGGCGCGGGCCGCCCGCTGGCGATCTCTGTCTATGCCAACAAGGTTATTCGCATCGGCAGGCCGCTATGATGCATATCACCAAGGGAAAAACAGCCGATTTTGCAGCCCGTCGCATTCACGAGAGCGTGGTATCGGGTTTTCAATGGTGCAGCGTGTCCAGAACACACTTTGGAATTGCCGGGAAAAACACATCAACACCCAAGCGCCTGAGCAAAGCGCTCTGCCGTCTGGCTCTGCTGGTGCTTTGCATCGGGGTGGTCTCAGGTTGCGACGGCATCAAATCCGCCAATGACACCACCGCACGGCTCTCGAAGCTGACCGGTGACCAGCGCGACCGCTTGCGGGCCGCAGGACGCGGCAAGGTGCATGTGGTGGATCGCCCGTATTACGGCGAGGCGGTTGTGGTCGCACAGGGGGTGCAAAGCGGCACGCCCTTGCCCCGGCCGCACTCGAAGGCGCGCGCAGTATCAATATCGACACACGCGGGTCAGCCGTCGGCATCAAGGCCCTGGCCACGCTGATCAAGAAGCAAACGGACCTGCCGGTCAATATCCGCCGGGTTTACAGCCTGGCAAATGGCGATGTCATCCAGATCCCCATCGGCAGCAAAATGGTGCTCAAACACGAAGGTGCGTTATCCAAAGTCCTCGACAAGATCGCCGCCCGCATGGATCTGGCCTGGCGTTTCGACGGCACCGCCATCACCTTTGACCGGATGGTCACAAAACGCTACAGCCTGTCACTGCCCATCGGCACCACAAGCCTTCAGACCTCGATTGCAGGTGTCAAAGGCGGCGGGAGCAGTGCCTCCTTGAGCCGCAGCATTGGCGGCTATGATCCGTGGAAAGATCTGGAAACCCAACTGATGGCAGTCGCGCCACCACCCGCCAAAGTGACCCTCTCGCAATCTGCCGGTCGCGTCTCGATCTTTGGCCCACCTTCCGTGCAGCGCAAGGCCGCCGGGGTGATTGAAGATTTCGAAGCGATCTTCTCCACCCGCATTGCGCTGGAGGTCGCGATTTATTTTATCGACGCTGACAAATCCGATGAGTTTGCCGTCGGGCTGGATGTTACAGGGTCAGATGGCAGTTTTACCAGAGCGCTCGGCGCACTCACCGGCAGTGGCGTCGCCACCTTGCAGTCGGGCGGCGGATCCATCAGCTTTCAGGCACTGGCACAGGAAGGCAGCGTGGTCGATTACCGGCTTGGTTCCACCATTGCCCAGAGCGGTGTCGTCGCGCCGATTGTGCTGACCAGATCGCAAAGCTATATCGGGGGTACCACAACCAAAACCACTGATAACGGCGACAAAGAAACAGAGATCAAGGCCGCCGTCGTTGATACCGGCATATCCATCCATGCCCTGCCAAGGCTGGTGGGCAAGGACAAGATACAGCTTTCCCTGACATTGTTGCAAAACAATCTGGTCAAGCTGGAAACCTTCACCACCGGCAACGAGACCGTACAGCTCCCCACAGTCGATCAACGCGTGATCCAGAACGACAGTGTGCTGGCGCCCGGCGAAACCCTGGTGCTGTCGGGCTATGAACAGGAAAGCGCCACCCGCGCCAACAAGGGCACCGGTCTCGCGCGGTTCATCGGGCTCGGGGGAAGCGCCAAGGGCAAGACCCGTAAAATCCGTATGGTGGTGCTGGTCCGCCCCGCCATCCTGCCGGCAGTGCGGAATGCAGGGCGCGGCACAACCGTGCGGACTGCCAGGCGGAGGGTAAACTGATGCCGAGGATCTTCACATACGCCGATCGCCCGGTTCTGGCCGGGCTGACCTGGGGGCCCGGCAGGCCGTCCAGCCTCCTGCGACGCGGATCCATGGCGGCAGTCGGGTCATCGACTGGGTCATTGGCAGCCAGGTCATTGGCCGCCAGATCATTGGCCGCCAATAACCTGGCGCTGCATTGGGACGACCGCACGGCTTTGGTACCGGAAGAGCCTGAATATCTTGGCGTCGCGGCGCTGCTTTCCGTGCTGGCGGGCGATTTGTCCGAAAAAGACCGGATTGACCATGTCATTGGTAACCGTGTTCTCTGTGCTTTCGAGCTGACAGAACAGCATCTGTACTTTGCCGCCGTTCTGGTGAATGGCAAACCGGCGATCGGGGCGGAGCGGCTGTTTGACACCCGCGCAGAGCTGATCAGCCATATTGAAGCGGAGTGCAGTTCCGGCCAGATTGACCGGCTGGCAATCGCGCCCGATCTGGCCGAAGATATCGCCGAAGAGGTCACCCGCCGCGTTCCGATGTGCTCTTTGTGTCCCCCCGATGTGGATGACCCCACAGTGGATGACCCCACGGTGGATGACCCCACAGTGGATGACCCCGTCTGTGTCGAGGGCAGGATCGCGCCCAAACGACCGGTCTGGCAGATTGCCGCTGTCGCAGGCACCGCCACGCTGGCGCTTGCCGCCGGTTTCCTGTTTTTATCTCCCGGGCAGCACGCCAAACCCGTGGTTGCAGCACCACAGATCGCGCCGCTTCTAACCACCTTCCGCGACGAGGCCGGTTTCGGGCGCAATTGTCTGGCCGCCTTTGCCGGTATCTGGCCAACCGCACCGGGCTGGCAACTGACCGCCGAAGGCTGTGCCACGCCCGCAATGCGCGATCCGGCCATCACAGGCTTTGCCCCCGCTTTGGCAAATGACCTTGCCCTGGCGAATGACCGCGCCGTGGCGCATGACCGCGCCGTAGCTTACCGGATATATCAGCTGCGCGGCGGCTTTGATGCCGCCATCGCGCGGAAAGCGGCAAAGGCGGTCTATACGGGGAGTGCCGTTGCGATGGAAATCCGCGGCAACCGGCTGTTTTCCAGTTTTGAGATTGCCGTGCCGCTGCTGAAGGCGATCCCGGATCAGAGCGACCCAACGTCTTTGGCACGCGTGTCTCAGGCGCAAATGGCACAAGTGTCCATGGCACCGGCGGAATTGTTGGCCACCACGGAAGCGGTGTTTCTGGGCCTGGCCGACAGCATTGTGCTTGAGGGCGGCGGTTCGAACGCGGGTGGCATGAACGCCAAAGTGCGGGTGATGCTGAAAAGCGGGTTTGACGAGATATTCGCGCGGGTGGGGCGCATCGAGGGGGCCGAAGTGGCCCGGCTCAGTCGCAGCGGCAAGACCGTCACTTTGGAAATCACCACCCGCCGAGCGGTGCTGGTGCATCATAACCCTGTGCCCGTAAACAGGGCTGAAGAACAAAGCGCAGGGGCGCTTGCACCAAGTGCCGTCCCCACACAAAAGGACAAAATGCTATGAGAAATATGCTTTTGACATCGGCACTTTCCGGCAGTCTTGCGCTCACTCCGCAAGCCCTGCTGGCGCAGGATTACGACAGCTGGACGCTGGGCCGCGAGGTTTTGAATGCTGCGGCCAATTACACCGGCGTGTTGACCACAGCCCACGCGCAAGTCCGCAAATATATCACCTGGCAGTGGGGCACGACGTTGCCGGAAGCGGATCAACGCAAGCGTACCGCAGACCTCTTGGCCGAAATCACCACCCGCCAACAGATCCCTGCGGCTCTTGTGCCCAGCCTTGATAGCGCTGTTATTGATGGCTTTGGTATCAGGTTTCGCTATTGTGACGGCATGCTTTTGAGTTATTTTACCAGCACCGGTTTCAAGCACGGGCTGACCGCCCAACAGATTGTCGATGCCCCCGTGTTACGCGCCCGCCGCGCGGACACAACGTTCACCGGTGAACCGCTGGGGATTGTTAAAACAGCGGATGACCCCACAGTGATGATGTTACAAACCAATGGCGGCAGCCGCCCCACGCAGATACCAGCCTGTATGGGCACGGCGTATGGCGGCGCGCTGGCAAACGGGACCGTCGCCTATATGACATCAGCGTTTCGGAAGTTGGGACCCCGCGACGACCTCAGCCAAGAGGATACGGAAACTGGGCCTGCCTGCCCCACGACACACCCAGTTGGAAATAAGACCCGTACCGTAGAACGGCACTACAGATTTGAAGACAGCATTCATCTTCAGGATTTCCCGGCATTGCGCGATGCCGTGGCCGAGAATTATGGGGAATGGGAAGCAGATGACAGCTGTTGGCGCATTGTCAATAAGCAGATAACAGAAGTCGTACCCGCAAACTGCGCCATTGGGGAAGGCGGGAATATCAGCAAGGAACGAGTGAAAAGGGTGACGGGCAGGGAGTGGCACAGTGGCAGGGAGCAGTTAAGCACAACCTACGATGAACCCTACACTGTCAGCAACACCTGCCGCTACGTGCCACCACCACCGCCGCCAAAAACGGGATATGAATCCTGCTCTCGTGGCGACTGTATCTGGGTCGACACCAGTGGTGGTGTTGGTGGGTGGGCTGACATCAGCCATGACCGTGATAGTCTCGGCGGGGGTGGCGCCGGAAGCGGCGATGGTGGCGGAGACAAGATCGTCTGCACCGCGATGAACGCCCGCTACGGTTTTGGGTCCTATCGCCAGGCGATCTGGCTCGCCCATGCCCGGCGCATGTCGCCCTATCATCAAACCGGCTATCATCTGATTTTCCTGCCACTGGTCCGCTACGGTTATCGCGCCGAGGGCAAAACCCGCCTTGCAGTCCGCCACGCACTTGAACATATCGCCCGCCACCGCACCGCGGATATCCGCGCCGAGATGCAGCAGCGCAAACGCTGGCTACTGGGCCGCAGCTACCGCGCTGTACTGGAACCGCTGTGCTATGCCGTTGGCTGGCTCGCGGGCGGCAGGCAAGTGGCAGGGATTGCAGATGTGGCGCAGATCGCCACGCCGCGCAAATCCGCAAAGCCGACGCCAAAACACTTCAAAAACAACATAGGAGAAGTCCAATGATCCGTATTGTATTCACATTTATTCTCAAGCGTTTCTGCTTTTTATGGGGCCGTAATAAAAAACAGAAACGCACAGGGTTGCAGGGGTTTGATACCGTGGCCCGTGCCAGAGGCGGCTCAATAGTAACCGGGCTTGTTTTAGCCCTCACCCTTGGCGCAGGCAGCACCCTGGCCGAAGAGCGTCACAAGCGCGAGATCTATGGCCGGGGAAAAATCTTTCAGAATGTGGCAGCGGAGCATGTGGTGCCGCTGCTGCGCAACCAGGCACGGGTCACCCATTGGGAAAACGGCGAGGGCATGCGGCCCGATGGCGGCTATGTGCGCATCGTCTGGTATGGCGCGGATGGCGCGGAACACGCGTGTCTTCAGGACCGTGAAAAAGGCAGAACCGGTGGCTGGGGATCCGGCACATATTCCGGGTTCACCAAACATCTCAAATTCCGCGCGTTGCGCTACCCGCTTAAAAAAGCTGTGTACAGTAATGGCGACTGGTATCAACTGCTGCGCTATGACGGCCAAACCGGAGACCTCACCACCTTCCTCGCCAGCAAAGGCCGCTGGTGGGAGGCCGATGTCGGCCATTTGCAGGCGCGCATTCCGGCAGTCACCTGGGACATCTGCCCGGGTTTTCCGTCGGCCAAAAGCCTCGGCACCACGGTGAATAAAAAACAAACCTCGCGGTTTTATTTCGAACTGCTGCGCCAGGACCCAGGAAAACGCAGGTTGCATCCCGAATTCGTCAACGAAGAAGCCCATGAATGGCTGACGAAGGAGTGATCATGCGGCACGTCTCCAGTTTCACCGCGCTGTTTTCAGGCCTTGCCCTTGCCCTTGCTCTGACGGGCATGGGGCAGATGTCGCAGGCGCAGGCCCACACATCCCTGCGGGCGCAATACCCTGACATGGTGCGCCAGAGCGGCAAGGTGCTGACGTTTGCCGCCGCGCCCGACAGCAATCCGGTGGCGGAGCGTTGGGGCCACTTCGTGCTTTACGCGCCGCTGAACCGGCTCTGGCTGCTGGATGATATGGATACCGTCGTTGAACATGCCTATATCGCGGTGAAGCAAACCCCGTTTGATCATCTGGTGCTGCACTGGACGCACTGGCTGGACAGGGATATTGCCTCAATTCTGCCCGCCGCCGCGCAATTGCCGGTCTTCACGGTTGAAAGCACCACGCCGCATCCGCTGGCCACGGCCTATGATGCCTTGCTGGCCAAACCCTTGGCGCAGGCTTTTGATCCGCTGCCAGTGGGGGCTTATTTCAACGCGGGCGGGCATGTGTTTGATGCCGCTGGCGCACAGATTGCCGACTGGAACAGCTATGGGCCGCAAATTGCCCTGCGCCTGATGCCCGTTGAACCCGCAAAATCAACCGCCGCAAAACCTCTCTGGCACTGGTTTTCTGTGGCCGATCTCGCCACCGCGCTGACCCCGGAACAACCCTTTGAACAGGGAGATCAATGATGCTTAAGCCATGCCGCCTTATTTTTCTCGGGTTTTGCCTGACGCTGCCGGCTTTTACGGCCCTGTCGCAAACTGCCGAGCAGCCCACAGATACGCCCGCAGCCCTCTGGGCATCTCCGGCTGATCTCGTCCAGGGCGAACCCGCAACCATATCGCCCGCACGGGCTGGCGGCACGGACATCCTCAGCTGCCCGTTCGAGGCCCTGCGCGCGGCCTATCTGTCACTTTACGATGAAGCGGACGCGCTGAATGTCGCGGCCCTTGAAAGCGAAGTGTTCAAAGTCTGTATTGAGCGCCAGAAACAGGTGAAACAACTGCTGGACAATGAAGAACGCCTGCGCACCCACCTGCGCGATGTGGCGCGCGGAGCGGCCTCAAATGCCAACGTATCGATCAACACGGCCCCCATCCCTTCCGAAACAGAGCTTGCCGAACAACACCAAGACACCCCGACACCAAACCCACCAGCTGATTTCCGTGACACTGATTTCCGTGAGACCAGATCAACCGAACTCGCCCAATCCGCCCTGCCACAATGCACCGACCGCTATACATCCGGCCCGGTATTCGGCGGCGACAGCCTGGACGGCGGATTGCATGCCTTTGTGTTTGACGCCCTGAGCGGCACACGCCTGACGGTAAAAGCCGGCGATACCCTGCCCGGCGGGCTGACCATCGCGCGTATTTCCAGCGCGGACGGGGTGATCATCCTGGAACAGGACGTGGAACGCAGCTTGGCGCGCACGCTTGCAGAACCAGCGTTTGACGATGGCGGCGGGCTGCTGTTCAAAACCGTCAGCTTTGCGGATGTCTATAAACCCGACAGCCCGGCGTCCGGCACCCCGGACAGCGATCGGGAGGGTTTGAAATGATGACCCCCCGCCAAACGCCACGTTCTTTTTTCTCCAGCAAGGTCATTTGCCGCAATTCCGCTGCCCCCACCACAGGCGCGCCTGTCCCGGTTAAGCCTGTCCCGGTTAAGACTGTCCCAAGCGAGACCCTCCCATGTTAAAAAACCTCCCGAGCTTCGGCAAACCACAGATCAGAACCCTGGAAAACGGCATTATCGATACCGGTGATCTCGGTTTTGCCTGCATTGCGGCGGTGCATTATGGCGGCACCTGCTATGTCGCGGATGGCTATCGCTATGAAGACGACTTCACCGGCGCCCTGATGCGGCATCAGGACAGCGGTGTTCTGCCCGAGATCACCAGCTTTAAAATCACCCCCATGGACGAACTAAGACAGTTCTACGCCGCCAAACTGACCGCAACCGAAGCCCTGCGCGCGGAAGTGGCCCGCACACAGGGCCAGCGCCGTCTGCTGGAACTGATCTCGGCGGCCGAACGCGCCAGGGCCAGTGATCTCAAAATCTACCAGCACGATACCAAAACCTATGTGCGCCTCAAGGTGGCGGGCCGCGAGTTTGACTATGGCCAGCCCTGGACACCCGAGGAAGGCAGGAATGCAATCAGCTTTGCTTTCAATGCCCAGGACAAAGGCACCGGTAATGTTTCCAAAAAAGACGCGGCGTTCCAGAGCTATTCGATCTCTCCAAAGCCGGAGTTCCCGATGCCGCCCAATGTGGTCAAGCTGCGCTGCCAGAGCGGTTTTCACGAGAGCGATACAAAGCTCGGCTCCTTCGTGGTGTTCCGGCTGTTTTACAAAGACGACAGTGATACCGGCGCCCTGGAAGACCTCGGCTTTGATGCGGAGATCACAGACGCGCTGGCTGCCGCCCGCGCCAATCTGCATGGCTGCGTGATTATCGGTGGCGAAACCGGCGACGGTAAATCCACCACACTCATTCGCGCCCTCGAAGCACTTTACGAACGCCACGGGGGTCATGTGTCGATCACCACCCTGGAAGATCCGGTGGAGTACCGGCTGAACCGCTCCGGCGTGGTGCAGATCCCGCTGCAATCGGCCGGCGACGAGGCCGAACGCGAGGCCAGGCATGAAGACGCCCTGCGCAATTTCGTGCGCATGAACCCGGATGTCGGCATGGTGTCGGAAATCCGTGACGGGGCCGGCGGCCGCGAAGCGCTGAAGTTTGCCACATCGGGCCACGCGATCTATGCCACCGTGCATGTGGACAGTGCCAACGGCATTCCGTTTCGGTTGATGGCGCTTGGCGTGCCGGCCGAAGAACTGGCGCAATCGGGTGTGGTGCGCCTGCTGATCAAACAGACGCTTGCACCACTCCTCTGTGACGATTGTAAAACCCCCCTGGCCGCCGCCAGCCTCAACAATCTGGATCAACGCCTGTTTGCCCCGGTCATGGCCGACCGTGACCGCATCTATCTGCGCAACCCGGAGGGCTGTGCAACCTGCCTCGGCGACGCGCTTAACGAGGCCGGCAAGCTGGCCTGGGCAGGCTACCGCCGCCAGATTGCGGTGGGCGAAGTGATTATGCCGGACCGGGCTTATTTCGATCATGTGCTGACCAAGAATTTTAACGGCGCGCTGGCCCATTGGCTGAAACCCGAAAGCGCAGGCGGGATGGGCGGTATTCCGATTGCCTGCAAACTCACCGACCTGGTCTTGCAGGGCCAGCTTGATCCGTATGATGCGCTGCGCAAACACGGCGATTTGGCGGAGCGGATGAGTGACGCGCAACGCAGTAGCCTCCAGGGCGCGGCAATGCAAAAAACAGCGAAAAGGAAAGCGGCGGGATGAACACACCACTCACATACGCCGCGTGGTCATACGCCGCGTGGTCATACGCCGCGTGGTCATACGCCTGGCGACGTTTTAACTTCGGCGCCGCACAGCGGGCGCGCACCTGGCGGCTGGTGGCTGATCTGGTGGATGCAAAGCTGGATCTGCCGGAGGCACTGGAAACCGCAGCCAGCGTGGCGCGCGATGGCGGGCAGGCGGCAGTGGCCGCGTTGATCATGGATCTGCGCACCGGTGTCCAGTATGGCGATCTCGACCAGCGGGTTGCCCGCTATACAAGTGGGGCCGAGGCACTGTTGTTCCGGGTGATCGGATCGGCCGGTGCCGCAGGGGTGTTGCGCGGTGCCATGCGGCTGGCCGAACAGCAGGACAGGCTGGGACGCGCGATCAAAGGCGCGCTGGCCATGCCCGCCCTGCTGACAGCCCTGATGGGCGTTGTGTTTTATATGCTGGGATCGGAACTGTTTCCGGCACTGATCGATGTGGCGCCGCTTGAGCGCTGGTCACCGGCCGCCCGGGCCATTGGCAACTTCAGCCTCTGGTTCGTGGGCAATTTCCAGTGGGTGCTCATCGGGCTGGCAGCGGTGTTCATGTTTTTACGGCTGTTTTTGCCGCGCTATGCCGGGCCGGGACGGGTGTTTCTCGACAAATTCCTGCCCTGTTCGCTCTATCGCTTGCAGGTCGGCACCGGATTTATCTTTACGGTGACCGAGCTGGGGCGCATGGGCGAGACGCTGAATTCACAGCTGCTGCATGAGCTCGGCACCGGCACGCGCGGCTATCTGAAGTCCCGCATTCATGCGATTGCAGTGCAACTGACCGCACGCGGCTGGGGAGAGGCCCTCAAAGCAACCGGGCATGACTTTCCGGCCCGTGACTTGAATGCGGTGATGGCCGCCCTTGATGGCAAAGACGACTGGGTGGAGACCTTCGCAGGGTTTCTGGACCGCTGGCTGGAAGAGCTGGATACCCGCGTGAAGGTGCAAACCCGTATTATGAACATGGCGCTGATGGGCGCGGTTGCCGGCGCCATCGGGGCCACCGTGTCAAGCACACTCTCCGTGCTGCAAAGCATTCAGTGAGGGGGGCGACACCAATCAAAAAGACACCCCCCTCACTTCACCAAATAACAGCGGACCAGCTCAGATTTAGAGGACACCTGGCGCACCATCTTTTGAAAGGATGACCATGACTGATTTTAACGGAAATACAAGCAAAACATGGCTGAAGCAGGCACGTATTGCGCTGACACAGCGCATCAACCGCGCCCGGCAACAGCTTGAATTGCTCAAGAACAATGCGGCATGGCGTGCCCTGCTCAAGCCTGACAGGCTTGAACCTGACAGGCTGCGTCCACCCCGGCGATGCCATGCCGGTGGGATGACCTTGCGAAATGTACTGCTCGGTACACTGATAGGGACTGCTCTGCTGACGGGTCTCGTGTGGTTGATCATTACCGCACTGCAAAGCATTCTGTGAGGGGGGCGCCAAGAAAGAACCAAACAAGCTGACACCCCCCACACTTCAACGAAAAACAGCGCCCGGCTAAACATGGCGAACAGCCTGCGCACCATCTCTTGAAAGGATGACCATGACCAATTTTACCCTAAACACAAGCAAAACCCGCTTGAAGCAAGCGCGGATTGCGCTGACACAGCGCGTGAACAACGCCCTCCAACAGCTTAAATCGCTGCAGAAAAAGGACACCTGGATTGCCCTACTGAAGCCTGAGCCGCTGCGGCGACCGCGTGCGCGCCGCGCCGGTGTGACGATGTTCGATGTCGCTTTATGGACCCTGGTTCTTATTCCCGTACTGGTGGGCGTGCTGTCGCTTTACAACGGCGTTGTTGACTCGACACGCACCGCAGCCCTGCGCTCGCAACTGACCCGCGCCGTGGCCATCATCGAGCGTGATCACACTTATTCCGGTGTTTATACCGCCATTTCACTTGTGGATTTTTTGAAAAACGAGGGTTTTACCACCAAGGAACTGCGCAAGAAATCTGGCGGCGGTTACGAGTTCTTCTCGCCCTACGGCACCGAGATCACCATTGTCCCGGGTTCGGGTGACGGAGGCGACCGACACTTTGTCGTGACTGTGGCAGACCTGCCGCCGTCTGGCTGTGAAGCGGCCGCCATGACATTTGCCAATAAAAACGCGGGGCTCGACAGCCTTGTGATTGAAAATACGGCTGCTTTTGACCCGGTTACCGAAGATAAGGTTCGCATTGCCTGTGACAAAGACGCGAACAACGAAAAAACCGACGTCGTCTTGACCTTCTGAGGATGCCCACCATGCAGAACAGCCAGCCATCTCCGGGGTTTCCCCGCAAGGCACGCATAGCACCACGCCGCACCCGGCGCGGAGCCTTGATGCCGGCCGCCGTGCTGGCTGTTCTGGTCATCACCATCGTCATGAGCCAGTTCGCGCAAGCGCAATTGCGCCACGCCAGTGCGGCGCGCGCCGAGGCCCGGGCTGTGCAGCTCGCGGCAATCGCGGCGGATTTTGATTATTACGTGCATGAGAACCGGGATGCGCTGGCAACGGGCCTGACGGAAGCCGGCGTAAGCGTAATGTCGTTCGCACTTGAGAATCTGCCTGTGTTTGCACGGGGGCGGTTTGGAGATGTTTATCGGCGCGCGGGCCTCGCCCTCCAAATCCCCGGCTTTGATCTGGAGTATCAGATCAGCCATGTGCAGGACGGGACTGAGGTTTTGGGCGCATTGCGGCTAAGCGCGCTGGACGGGCGAAGCAGGGCGCAGATCTGCGCCGTCATCGCCCGGCTGGCCCGTCACGGCGCACGCCCTGCTGTGCCAGCGGCACCGCAATCACCATCACCAGAGCCGACAAAGCCACGCCCGGCCCGCACATGTGACGCAAGTAAATCCGAACGGGTCATTCTGACCGCACCGCTGTCCGGGATCAATCCGGAATATGTGCTGCGGATGCGCCGTGCGGGGCACCCTCCGCCGAAACTCGCAGGCGGCGGCACGCTTGATCTGGGTGGGCATAACCTAAATGTCGGCACACTCACCGCAACAGGTGTGGACGTGGTGGCGGTGGAACCCGACCCTTCAAAGGCTGACGACGACATACCACCCGCACTGCTGCAAGCAGACAGCCTCACAACGCTGCACCTTAAGACCAAACGCCTGCAAACAAAGGATTGCACAGGATGCTGATCCGGATATTCACATACGCGCGGAACGCGGTGCTGCGCCCAACGGGCCGGCACGGCATCCACGGCTGTGCATCCGCACCACATGGCGAAGCACAGCACAGACCCCGCCGCACCAGATACCCCCGCCACGCCCGCTGCGGATTGAGCCTGTTTGAAGCCGTGCTGGTGATGATGATTGCCGTGCCGCTGGCCCAGCAGGGGGTGCGTCTGGCCCAACATTACATCCGCGCGCAGGCCGGCGTGCAGGAAAGCCGGCTACTCACACAGGTGGTTACGGCCGCCAGCACATACGCCCTGCGCAAGGGTCTGCTAGTCTTTATCAGCGATGATGTTGGCGTTGGCATGATTAAGGCGCTGCGCAGGGGCACTTTTGCGGAAATCGCATGGGTCGGCGACGTACCGCTGCGCACAGCGCTTGGCCGCGATATCGAGGTGATCTTCCATGCGATCGGCTCAAAGGAACTGGTTGTACTGGCCCGCGCCTTCACGCCAGACGGTGAATACACCATGCCTTACATGCCACGCGGCGGGGAAGGCATTGGACTGGTCGGGACGATCCAGGAAGGCGCGCCGACCCGGCTGCGCGGACCGGGCCTCGATTACAATCTCACAGCCCTTCAAACACAGGCGACCGCCCAAGACGGGATCAGCCCACCCGTGGTCGGGGACCAGCTTGCCATCGCGGTGCTGCGCATGGATCAGGATGTCTTGCCATACCTGCACCGGGAACAAAAACCCGGCCTGCCTGATAAAGCTACCCAAATGGAAACCGATCTGGATATGGGTGAAAAAAATCTGACCGGGGTCGGGAACCTGACGGCCGCAAAAGTGATCAGCACCCGCATCATCACAGAACGGGCCGAGGTCAAAGATCTGATTATCGCCGAAGAAATTATAACCGGGAGTTGTACAGGATGCGATCTCAGCCCCCCGAACACAGAAGAGCCGGCCGACCCATGAGTATTTTACCAACCAGACTGGCGCGCGATGTCCCACGGGGAACGCTTGCAGGATATGCAGCCCTTCCACGCATGACCGCGCCGTGCATGACCGCGCCGTGCATGACCGCACCGTGCCTGACCGCACCCCGTTTGCACACTCTGATGGCCTGTGTTGTGATCTGCGCCGGCCTTGCGCTGGCTGGAAAAACCCTTGCCCAGGAAACAGCGCCCGGGATAGTTACCCCAACCGGCCCCGCCCAAACCGACCCCGCCCAGGCAAGCACAACCAACACCGCCACCCCCGACAGATCAACGGCGCTGCTTCAGGTGATTGCCCTGCGCCGGGAACTCGCGGCGCAGGTAAAGGCGCTCACCCGACTGGCGGCCTATCAGAAAGAACTGCTGGCTTTGGCCAACACCCGCGACGTTGATGCCGTTTTGCGCGCGCGACGCGCACGACAGAGCTGCTTTGCGGAACTCGGCGCCACAGCCCTTTGCGACGCACTCGGCGTCAGCTTTACCGATGATGCCACCACAATGCAAAATCGGGGGGACGCTGAATGACCTTACAGTTGATGATCCAACAGTTGATGATCCAACAGTTGATGGCCCCACTGTGGATGACCCCACAGTGGATGACCCCACCAATGATGATACACACACTCCTTCTGATGATATTCATGGGCTTGCTGATCCGCACGGATATGGCGCGGTTCGAGATTGAGTTCGCGGCTCTGGCGATGGTGGCCCTGAACGGGGCTGCCCTGAATATCCACCTCGGCCAGTCCCCGCTGGAAATGGCACTCGGGCTGCTGATCTGGACCGTGGCGGCTTTGGCCGTGCGCATCTTCAAAACCCGCAACGCGCTCGGGCAGGGCGATGTGTATCTGTTCGCGGTGATCGGTCTGGTGGCCGGAACGGGCGGCACGCCGGTGGCGCTTCTGCTGTTTGTGCTGATCAGCCTTGCAACGTCATACGCCTATGCCCGCGCACGGGGTCGCAAGATGGCGCGCAGCCTCACGCCTGCGGCCCTGCCGGGCGGTCTGGCCATTATCGGAATTCTGATGGGTCGGTTGATGGGCCTGTCGCTGTTTAACGGATTTGAACCGGCCTCTGCGCCCGACACAGCCCTTGGCGGGTCTATCCTGACCTATGGCCCGTGGGTCGCGGTTATTCTCGCACCCTGCGCCATTATCCTGATGCGCATGGATCGCAAAAGCCGTGATCGTCAAAACCGGAACCGGAGGGTGCAGCATGGCTGACACTGTTTTTCAAACCCCCGCCCGAAGTCATAGCGAATTCCTTTATATGGTTGCTAGAAATTCCAATATAAAGGAAGGCGCGGCATCTGTGCAAACACGGACGCCGCGCCACAAATATGTGCGGGGGCCGGCCATGACTGAGTACGCGCCCCGCAACCAGACGCCCAGCCGCATGCCCCTGGACCGCGTTTCCGTGCCGGCTCCGTTTTGTGACACCATGCCCGGACTGTTTTGCCTCAAAATTTCAGAGGAACTTCAGATCAAGCATCCGCAGGTCGAAGCCCTCTTTCGGATGCTGTTTGGCGGGGCTGTATATTCTGGCAATCTCATCCCCGGGGAAATCGAGTTCGATACCCCCGCCATACGACAGCATGCGCTCCACCGCCAGAAGCGCCGTGTATTTGCGTACCTTTTGCCGTGTATCAACCATATCCACCATATTGGGGTTTGTTGCCAAATCCCTGATGAGCCCGTTGGCGTTCTGACGCAAGGCCAGCGTTGCGGCGTCAGAAGTCATGTCGGCCCTCAGGCGCACAAGCGGGTGACCTCTCTGCAACTCTTGCATGAGCCGATAGACCTCATAGTCGAAGTCTTGCTCGGTAACAGCACCTGTTCGACCGATATCAGAAAGAGTCATAGCGAATTCCTTTATATGGTTGCTAGAAATTCCAATATAAAGGAAGGCGCGGCATCTGTGCAAACACGGACGCCGCGCCACAACAAGCGCATGACCGCGCTGCGCATGACCGCACGACGCATGACCGCGCGACGCATGGGGGCTGCATAATGGCCTCTGAGCACACCATCCCCGTACATCAGGCTGGACCACGCCGACAGCCACCGGCCCGAACGCGGGCACCGGCCCGAACGCGGGCACCGGCGCGCAGCCGTTCGGAAACCGGCCGGAACCGAAGCAGATTTGAATGGCAAAGCGGGAAAATCCACCGGGGAGAATGCGCCATGACAGCGACTGTTTTTCTTCAGCAATATGACGGGTTCAGAGCCACTCCAACCCGCGCATCAGGTCAGGCCTGCGGTGCAAAGCCTTACAAAGACAGCACTTTTGACGCGACGGGGCCGAAGACGCTCCAGAGTGCCGCCAAACCAAGCGCCAGGCCGATCAGACCCGCTACATTGCGTGTCATCCTGTTGACGCTGTCCGATATCTCGCCGCGCAACTGCGCCCCCTGGACGGCGATCTTCTTGTCAAGCGTGGCAAACTGGACGTCGATCTTCTTGTCCAGCGTGGTAAAGCCGATATTCATCTCGGCGCGCAGTTCTGCAATCTCTGTATTGATATTCTGTGTCAGCCGGGTTTCGGTCTTCTCAAGATCATGTTTGGTCGCCGCTGTCGTGGCGATGGCCTCGCTGATCACGCCCACCACAGCCTTGGCCGATGTGGCATCCAGCCCTGCGGCTTGCAGGGTTTCCGATGCTTTCAGAGTGTCGATGCTGACCGATTGTGCCATAACTGAATATCCTTTTCTGACATTAGTTAAACACACCCGACCCGAAACGCCAGAAGATTCAATCCCACACCCCCTGACTCGAGCTGGCCAACAGAAAGGATACAACCATGTCTGAGCAATACACAATCACGGTTCCCATCCTCGGCTACGGGACCGCAGGTGGGGCCTGGCGCATTCCCGTTCCCGGGGCGCCGATCAGGCAAGGCTGTGTGATGGCCTCTGAGCACAACATTACCACGCAGGCTGCCAGACCACGCCAACGCCCCGGATCTCATTTTTCCCTGCGTTTGTCCGGTTTTTTCGGTTTCAGCGGCCGCATAAACACCGCCTTTGCCGGCAGATGGTTCGGTATTCTGACCGGATACAAACGGCGCCAGAGGATTTTGAAGAACAGCGGATCATACGCGGCGATCTTTTGCAACACATTCAAGCCGGTGGCAAACACGATCGCGCAACAGATAATGCCGGTGAGACTGATCCCGAAGCCGGCAACCAGCAGAATAAGGCTGGACACACCCAGCAACGCAACCGGAATGCGCTCACAGCCAAAAAGCAGATCAGGCTGGGTCAGGATCGGATGGATGCGCGGCATATCAATACTCCATGTCATAGTGATTTCATTGCCTCAGCGTAACAAACAAACCCGCCATGGCAAAGCAGCAACCGACCTGCGGGGTGCCATTCTATGACTTTTCCACCTGGTTTGATAATTTTGATCTTGATCTTCCTGCTCTGGATTTGTGGATTGCTTTTTTATGTCTTCCCCGACAAACGGCACGCATCGCGCAGTCGCCGTTGGGGTGGCTCCCTGGGTTCAGGTCCCCCGTTCAAACAAAGACCCCTGCTCAATAAAGGCGAAGGGCGTTTGCTGACGCTTCTGGACCGTGTGGTGCCCCGGATTTGGGGGCCAAACGCGCGTGTCTGCCCACAAGTCAGCTACGGCGAGTTTCTCAGCTGCTCCAAATTCAGCAAATTCGCCCGTATGAACAGCCGCCGCGCGGATTTTGTGGTGATCACGGACGATCATCGGGTGGCACTTGTTGTCGAATTGCAAGGCTCCGGGCATTTCGGCAGCACCTCGAAATCTGCACGCAAGGCGCGCGATGCCGACCGGATCAAACGCAGTGCCTTGAACGCGGCCAGCATCCCTTTGCTGGAAGTCAGCCGCAGCGAACAAGAGACTGCGGTGATGGCCAAAATCCGGGCCCTGATCGCCTCTCGGGCATATAAACATATGCCCTGCCGGCCAGCGACCTCTCATAAGAAAGGATACCACCATGCCTGAGCAATACACTATCACCGTTCCCATCCGCATCGCTGATGGAGTGTGGACCTACCCACGGGTGGGCCAGATGTCTGCCATCCGCCAAATGAAAACCGGCGAGGTGATTTATGACATCGCACTTGATTTTCCAGTGGATGCAACAGAGTTCCTGGCTTTCGCCCAAGGCTCCGGCGCGACAGAGGCTGATGAGCGCGCCAGGGCAAATGACCCTGCCAATACGGGTCCACAGATGCGGCACACCGTATTCCCGTTGCGTCAACGCCCATCCGCAGAAAAAACTGTGCCCAGCACCACAGACAATAACGCCGAGGAGACCAGCCATGATTGATTTGCCGCGCCTGCTTGGTTGGCATTATCCCTATCTCGCGGACAACCGGGTTGTGGAGATTTCCCTGAACCCCGATGGCGCGGTATTCGTGGAGTATTTCGGGCAACCGCCAAAAGCTTGCGGCACGATGCCGCCGGCCTTTGCCGAACGCTTCATCCGCAACTGTGCCTCGGCGTCGAACGCGGTGATCGCGCGCAGCAGCCCGATCTGGTCTGGCCGGATCCCCGGCACGGCGCACCGGATCGAGGCCTTGCTACCACCGCTTGCGGACGGTCCGGCATTTTCAATCCGGCGGCATCGGGAACAGATCGTGCCATTGGCAGAGTTCGCACCGGATACGGCGTTGAAAGACGAGATTGAAGCGGCCATTGCGGCGCGCAAAAACATCGTTCTGGCCGGATCCACCGGATCGGGCAAAACCACACTGGCCAACAGCTGCCTGGCTTATCTCTGCGACTGCGCGCCGGATACACGCGTGTTGATCCTCGAAGATACACCGGAAATCCAGACCGGTCTGGCCAATTGCGCCCAGTTTCGCACCGCAGAAGATGTGAGCCTCGATCGGCTTTTGGCCTCGTCACTGCGCTTTGCCCCCACCCGGATTGTGCTGGGCGAGGTGCGCACCGGCCCGGTGCTGATGACCCTGCTGAAAGCCTGGAACACCGGCCATCCGGGCGGGATCACCACGATCCACGCCAATTCCGCAGGGGATGTTCTGAACCGCATGCGGATTTTATGCGGTGAAGTCAGCCCGACAGACCAGAGCGATTTCATCCTGTCGGCACTCGATATGGTGCTCTTTGTCGCGCGCGGCACAGAGTGCCCACGTATCACCCAAATAGCCCGGCGCACAGAAACCCCCGGCCAACCCCCATCATTGGAGACCACCCATGTTTAAGACCTTACCCCGTTTTGCCAGCTTCATCGCCCTGAGCGGCGTTGCTGTAGTTTTCTTCAGCGATCCGGTTCTCGCCGCCTCGACCGACATCTTTGGCGGCAACTCACCGTTCGAGAAATTCACTGGTTTCATCACCGGGCCGTTCAGCTATTTCATCGCCATTATTCTGATCGTTGTGGCCGGGTTCATGCTGGCAGCCGGCAATGATTTTGGCGGCTTTGCCCGGCGTATTCCGATGATGCTTCTTGGCGTTGGCCTCGTCATCGGTGCCACAGCCGTTGTGACCAGCCTGTTTGGCGGAACCGAGGGTGCAATGATCACGCCATCAGAACAGGTGCAGCATGTGGAGCGGTAAAACCCCGGGTCGTGCCACGCCTTGTCGGGTTGACAGCTTCCCGGTGATGCGCATATCGGCGGCAACCGTCATCCTTGCACTCCTGCTTGCGCCCCGGAGTGCGCTGGCCGAAGAAGGCACCGATATGCTCTCCGAGGTATTCGGGCTTGAAGAAACAGCACAGGCAGGGACAACAGACAACTCCCCGGATCAGACTGCCGTTCAGACGGCCACCAAAAACAGGGACGCACAAGCGGATCAGGGCGCGGCTGACACCGCCGCCACAGCGACAGATACAGGCGCAAAGACCGGCGCAAAGACCGGCGCAAAGACCGGCACAAAGACTGGATCCACCAGTGTCGCAACGGACACATCCGCGCAGACCTCCAAACCCGTAACAGGCTCCAAAAACACACCGGATGGTGAAACGCCTGGCGCTGAACAACCGGATGCCCCGAACACCCCTTCGGACAGTGCTTTCTCCCAAAGCACTGTCCTTTCCACAGCCGCAGGCGTCAACGGACAAGATGTGGAAGGGGAGGGGACAACAGGCGGAACCATGGCGATTCCCCAAGCGTCCTCCCCCGCCGGACAGAGCCGTATGAACGGCGCTGCCGCAGCCCGAATAACAGCCCCCGCCCAAACTGGCAATAGCGGCCAGGCCGATAACACCCGGGCCGCCGCAGAGGTTTGGGACGCGCGCACCGGAATTGTCACGCCCGGCAGGGCCGGTCGGGTGGTGCATGTGTTTGGCGCATCCATCCCGACCCTGGTTTGCCAGCCCGGCATGGTGTGTCTGATGGAGCTGGAAGCCGGCGAGGAGGTGCTCGATACGCCGGTGCAGGCCGATCCGGCCCGCTGGCGGGTTGAACTGCGCCATCGCGACGCGCCGGTCTCGCAAACCTATTTTGCCTTCAAGCCCAGCGAGGATGCCGCCGCGCGCAGCAATTTCGTCGTTCTGACCGATCGGCGGGTCTATGTGGTTAATCTGGTGAAGGATCTGCTGCGCAGCACCTATATTCTGTCGTTTGACTATCCCGATACCCGCGCCCGCACCATGACCGCAGAGATCGCAGCGCGCAGTGCGGCCAAACGTGCGGCCCGTGCCGCCGCCCACACCCGCCGCACATCCGCCATTGCCCGCAGCGGGGTCAGCACAACGCGCGGCAAGGTGCCGGCCCGCGAGCTGGATTTCAACTACAGCATCCGGGGGACAGCAGCGTTCAAGCCGCTGCGGGTCTACAATGACGGGCGCAAAACCTATGTTGATCTGCCCGGCCGCTACCGGGGCGACCTGCCGGTGGTTATTGGCGGGGCGGGCGCGGACAACAAGGCATTCAACTACCGCGTGGGCCAGAACGGCACCCGGTTCATCATTGACCGGGTGTTGCGCGATTTTGTGCTGCAAGACGGTCGCAAGCGCATCCGGATCAGGAGGGGATCGTAATGCCTGTGCCGGTTTTTCGTTCAGCAATCCTGCGTTCAGCTGTATCGCGGACGCCCCGTCTGGCAATCACCCGTCTGGCAATCACCCGTCTGGCCTCCGCCCTGATGACCGCACGCTTGATGTCATTGATGCGCGCGGCTTGCGCCCATCCGGCCGCCCGTCTGCGCTTTGCCCACTGTCTGCCCGTCCTCATAACCGTCGCTCTTGCTGGCTGTAGCCTGCCCATCCCGCCGGGCGATCCGGCAAGCCGTGCGCAGATCACCCCGGCGCAAAACTGTGCGATTGCCTATGATCTTGCGCGGCTGATCCACCGGAACATCTCCTTGCGCGAAACCGTGATCATCGCCCCGCGGCGCGGCAATCCCTGCGAAACCCGCGCCCTGCATTACCTGCGTCTGAGCGGCTTTGCCGTCGACGAGGCCGCCCGTGCAACACGCGGCAGGCGCAACCAACCCGGCTTCGATGTCGCCCTCACCCCGACCGGGGACGGCATCATAGAGGCGGTAGCAACCGTGGCCGGCACGCTGCATATCGCGCGGCGCTACCGCCTGGCCGAAACCGGCGTCTATCCGGTCTCGGCACCCTCCATCGGGGCCCTCAGCGCCCCGTATCAGCGCCGGGCAATATCTGGCCCACGACGTTCTGACCCCTATGCGGCCCCGTGGTCCGGAGGGGATGTCCGGTGAACAAACCCTCGGAATTTTCCGACGTTCTGAACTGGGAGCAGATACTGGCCCCCGGTGTTATCGGCTGCAAGGACGGGGCGTTTCTCGCCGGCTGGCACCTGAACGGGCTGGACACCGAAAGTCTGGAGCCCGAAGTGCTCGATGCCGCCATGGCCCGGCTCGGGCGCGGGTTTGGCGGGTTTCGCGAGGACAGCGCCTTCTGGGTGGTTTTCAACCGCCGGGCTTTGGGCGAACTTACGCCCGACACAACCCGGGCAAAACCGCCCGCCCTGGAACTGCTGGAAGAAGAAACCCGGCTTATTCTCTCATCCGATGCGGCGCTGTTTCGAAACGACATCCATATTGTCTATCAATTCAAACCCGCCGATCCGTTCCTGGCGGCAGAGGAAAGCCTGGCGATGTTTGCCAAACAATGCCGCCTCGTCGAAACCCGGCTTGGCAGCGTTCTGGACCTCGCCCGTCTGGGCGGAACATCGTCAAGCGATCCGGACAACAGCCAGCAACACTTTGATGCGCTGGCCGGATTTCTGGCGGGTCTCCTGAGCGGACGGCAACGCCGCTTGCGGGTGCCCGAACACACGCAAGGGGTTTATCTGGACCGGGTACTGGGGGTCGATTTTGCGCAATCCAGCCTGAACACCCTCTGCCACATTGACGGTCGTGCCGCCGCCATCATCAGCCTGGACGGCTTTCCGGTCGAATTTGGACGCGGCACACTGCAAACTCTGGAAACCCTGGATTTCGAATACCAGTGGGTGACCCGCTACGCACCGCTGGCCCCGCACCAGGCCCGCAGCGAGGTGCACCGGCTGCGCCGGTTCTGGCGGCAGCGCGGCACCGACATCACCGCGCAACTCGCAGAGGGCGGCGGCGGCGAGCGTGATGCCCATGCCGATCTGATGGCGCAGGAAGCCGACGAGGTGATCATTGACCTCGGACGCGGCGATACCGGATACGGGCATTTCGCCAGCGTCCTGATCCTGTTCGCAGCCCCTGGTGCCGCGCATCCGCCGCAGGACAGACAATCTGCCACAGATACTACGGGCTTTGACACCACAGGGTTTGAGGCACTAGCAGAACAGGTGGAAACCGTCACCACATGTTTTCTCGATGCAGGCTTTGAAGCCCGCCTGGAACGACAGGGCGCGCTGGAAACCTATCTTGGCAGCCTGCCCGGACATGCGCACCGCAATCCGCGCGAGGTGCTGATGTCCAGCGCGAACCTTGTCGAACTCATACCACTGCGCACCGTCTGGAAAGGCGAAGAGGTCAACCCCTCGCCGCTGTTTCCCGCCAATTCACCGGCACTGCTGCCAGCCCGCGGACAGACCGGCGAATTGTTTCACTTTAACCTGCACCACGACGATGTGGGCCATACATTGATATTCGGCCCGACCGGGGCGGGGAAATCGGTCCTCTTGGGATTGATGGCGGCGCAATTCCTCAAATACAACGGCGCACAGGTTGTGTTCTTTGACAAGCGCCGCTCCTCACAGCATGCCACTTACGCCCTTGGCGGCCGCTTCACCACCTTTGGCGCGGCAGCGGAAACTGCGGACGGTTTTAACACCGGCATTGCGCCGATGGCACATCTGTCCACGCTCGGCCGCGACTGGGGCATTAACTGGGTCCATGAACTGGTGCGCCAGGCGGATGTGGAACTCACCCCCGCGCGGCGCACCGACATCCGTGAGGCAATCGAGAACGCTCTCAAGACAGGTTCATCCGCCAAGGCGGGGTCATCCGCCACGACAGGTTCATCTGCCAAGGCGGGGTCATCCGCCACGACAGGTTCATCTGCCACGACAGGTTCATCCGCCACGACTGGCGGCGCCAAGGCGGATGACCCCGCCAATCGTATGTCGCTGGCGGATTTACGCGGCTATGTGCAGGACCCGGAGCTGCGCGACGCAATTCGGGCCATTGAGGGCGATGACGGGAGCGGCATTCTCAATCAGGATCATGGCGATCTGTCCTGGTCGGATCTGACCGTCTTTGAAACCCATGATTTGTTTGAACAAAGCAAATCTGTGGCCGTACTGGCGCTGGATTACATCTTTGCCGAGTTGGAGCAACGTTTTGATGGCAGACCCACCTTGCTCATTCTTGACGAGGCCTGGTCCTTCCTGCGGCATCCGATCTTTGTCGAACGCATTCGCGGTTGGCTCAAGGAAGCCCGTAAGTCCAACGTGGCGGTGGTTTTGGCCACCCAGAGTATTTCCGACCTGACCGGCTCGGACATCACCCCGGTACTGTTGGAAAGCTGCAAGACAAAGATATTCCTGCCCAACCCGGCTGCCAAAACCGATGAGGCCCGCAACCAATACCGCGCCCTTGGGGTGAATGACACCCAGATTGATCTGATTTCATCCATCACGCCGAAACAGGATTATTACCTGGTCAAACCCGACGGGCAAAGGGTGGTGGATTTTCTGCTCGGCCCGGTGGCGCTGTCCATCCTGGGCAACACAGACGCCCCCGACAGCAAACGCGCCGGCGAACTTTACGCCAAAAATCCGGACTTCTGGAAAGACGATGTCGCCCGGATCATCGCCCGGACCTACCTGACGCCCAACACGCAAGAGGAAACCACCCCATGATACAGCTTCCAGCATTTACAGCGTTTTGCCTTTTTGGTGATCTCCTGAATATTAAAGCAAAGCGCGCGGCGCCACGCCGGTGCTGCGTCTGCTTGCGGCGCACCACCTTGGCCGCGTTCACCGCTCTTCTTCTGGGCAGTGCCACCAGCGCACCCCTGCCAGCCGCAGCCGGCGGGGCCGCGACCGGTGGTGCCACCGAATGGACCCAGCTGGCCAATAACTTCGAGCTGGCCAGCCTTGTGGGCGTCGAGGGCCGCAACCTCGGCATTAACACCCAGTCTTTGCTAAACGAGGTGCGCCAGCTGGCCACCCAGATCCAGACCTATCAGGCGATCCTGCAAAATCTCGAACGTCTGCCCGAAAATTATCTGCAAGAAGCCCTTGGGCCGGTGCGCGAATTGCACCGGATCATGGGCCAGGCCCGCGCTATAGCGGCGAGCGGGGAAACGCTGGATCAATTTCTGCGCTCTGATCTGATCACCAACCCGCTGTTTGAAGGCGAGGGGCTGGAGGATGCGCAGATATCTGAACGCTATGACGCGTGGCTCGGTGTCTGGGACGGCGCACTTGAGGTCGGGCTGCGCCAGGTCGGCCTGACGCTTGACGATGTGACAAGCGAAGCGCAGCTGCTGGACCGGATCAACGGCCAGTTTGGCGGCGTGGACGGGCATCTGAAAGCCTTGCAAATCTCCAACGAACTCACCGGCTCGGTGGCGCGCCAACTTGTCGATCTGCGTGCGCTCAATGCCACACAGGCGCAACAGAACACCGCCGCCTGGAGCCGGGTGCTGGCCGATCTCGACCGCAAGGAAGCCGCACAACGCAAGACCGATGTGCTGATCCGGGAAACCATTGAATCCTACGAGGGCGAGAGCGACCGGCGCACCATCCATGACATTCTGGGCATTGGTCAATGAGCAAAACGCATCAGGAAAAGGCCATAGAAAACCTTGTAGGGAAAGCCGTAACCCTGCTGTCGCCCCAAGCCCAGCCCTTTTTTCTCCTGGCAATCCTGTCTCTGCTGCCGCTCATTCTTCCTGAGGCCGCAGGCGCGCAACCCACCCCGCCCGTCGGGCCTTCACCGCCGGTGACGTGGGTTGCACCTGTCTCTGTGCCAGGCGGGGCAGGGAACGGTATCATTGACGAGTTCAGAAACCTGCTGACACGGCTGGCCGACACCGTGGGCCTGCGCGCCCGCCAGTTGCTGCTGTTTCTGTTTACGGTCGATATTGTTCTGACCATTGGGAAGGCAACGATGGCAGGCAGCAGTTTTGCCGATCTTCTGAGCCGCTTTATCTACCGTCTGCTGTTCGTCGCCTTTGTTCTGTTTATCACCCGCTATGCCAGCGATATCGTGGATATGGTAACCAATGCGGCGATCACCCTGGCCAATGATGCCTCCGAGGGCGGCGAGGCGATTGATCCCAGTGTGAGCGGCATTATCGGCGACGGGGCCACGCGCGCCTTTGAACTTCTTGGCCGCTTGTCGATCTGGGAGCCGCTGTCGATTTTCTACGTATTGGCCGCCGTCCTGACCCTGGTGATTACGGCGGTGCAGGTGGGCATGGTTGTGACCATCTATGCCGAACTTTATATCGTGGCGCTGGCGGGCATGATTGTTCTGGGCTTCGGCGGGTTGGAGATCGCAAAAGACTCTGCGATTACCTACGTCAAGACAATCATTGGCAAGGGCCTCAACCTGATGACCCTGCTGATCATCTTTACCCTTGTGACCACCGTTGTTCTGGAAATCAGTGACCGCCCGGGCTCGACCTATGGCGCGGAAAACGTCATCAATGTTCTGATCCTGCAAATTGTCGCGATCCTGCTGATGCTGAGTGTTCCGGCCAGCGTCGAAGGGCTGGCCGGCGGCATTGGCTCTTCCATGGCCGCCAGAATGGTTGGAACCGCCATTGCCGGCGTCGCGATTGCCATGGCCGCAGCACCAGTTTTGGCCGCCATGAAGGGTGCCGCCGCAGGGGCCGCCGGTGCCGCAGGCGGCGGGCTGAAAGGCGGGCTGTCGGCCATGGGCAAAGGCGGGGGTCTGGGCGGGATCGCAAAAGGGGCGGCCCAGGGTGCGGCCCGAACCGGGGGGCGCTACGCCAAGGCCGGCGCCACGCGCGGCGGCAGTATCGCCAGCGAGCTGGGCAAGGATAGTGCGGCGGCAGGGAACGCCCTGATGAATATTCTGAAAGGTGGGGGCTCATGAGTGACAAGCGTAAAGCTGTACAGGCGCAAACGGCGCCCGAAAACGCCGGGCCCCAAAACGCCGGGAAAAATCAGGCTGCGCGGGGCGACCGATACGCGCAGGCGCGCCGCGACTGGGATGAACGCTTTGCGTTTCACGCCCGACAGGCAGAGCGCTGGCGGATGATGGCCGTAGTGACGCTTGCCATTGCGATCTGCGCCATTGGCTTTGCGGTCTGGGCCGCCGTCAAAACCGAGTACGTCCCCTATATCGTCGCGGTTGACGCGCTCGGGCGGGCCGAGGCGGCAAAAGCACCGGTGACCGTGGGCGACTGGCCGGTGCCGGTGGTCAAGCGCGAAATAGCGGATTTTGTGCTGAACTTCCGGGCCATCCCGGGCGACGAGGCGGTGCTGAGATCAAACCTGCGGCGCATGCTGCACTATATGACCCAGGGCGATCCGGCCGATACCGCCATGCGCGAAATAGGCCGCAGCCCGACACTTTCGCCTTTTGTGCTGGCCAAAACCCTGACCATTGCCGTGGAGATCGTTGCCGTAAACTTCGTCGGCGGCAACAGCTGGCTGGTGGAATGGCGCGAAACCAGACGCGCGCGCGGCACCGGGCGCATTCTGTCCGTGGCCCGCTTCAACGGCACCTTCGTGCTCAAACGCGCGGCAAAGCTGTCGCCCGAGATTATCACCGTCAATCCGCTCGGCATTATGGTCGCGCATTTCGACATCCAGAAACTCGAATGAGGACATCAATATGGGACGTGGCCTGTCAATTCTATCTGTCGTGATCTCCATGGCAACCGGCGTGGTCATCGTGATCGGGGTGATGCTTTTGTTTCCCTGGATCGGGGAGAGCGTCATGGACGGGCTGCGCGGCGGCGAGAAAGTGGCCGAAGGCCCCGAGGTGCGCAGTGCGGCTGAAGTGGACGCCCGGGTTGACGAGTTGGAACGACTGGCCGAAAAACTCCTCAAACAGACACAGGCAGCAGAGGCGCAAGCACCCGCAACAAGCACCGCCGCACCGGTGACAGCGGCAGGGCCCACACAGGCGGGGGCCGGTGATACATCCCTTGCGCAAGCTCTTGACCAGCAGGCACGCGACGATATACAGCGGCGCGTTGAGCGCCGCCGCGCCGCGATGGAAAGTCCGATTGGCGAAAGCCTGTTTACGGTGGAGAGCATCCGGACGCAGAGGCGCGCGGCAGACGTTGTCATTGCTGAAGAAATGGAAGCGGGGCAGACCGGCATGGGAGCAGAGACGTTTGAGCTGCCACAAGCCACTTTACAGTCAGCCGCCCTGATAACCCCGCCACAAACCGGGCGCGGCCAGTTGCTCGCCGCCGGCAGCGTTATTCCGGCCAGCCTGATCAATGATATCCGCTCGGATCTGCCCGGTCTGATCCGGGGGCAGGTGACCAATGATGTCTATGACACGCTCACCGGCGCGCATGTGGTGATCCCGCGCGGCTCCATGTTGCTTGGCTCATACGGCGACGACGCAGCCCAAGGCCAGAAGCGGCTGTTTATTTACTGGACAAGACTGCTGTTTCCCGATGGCACGAGCGTGGATCTGCAAAAAGCCGGCGGCGTTGATGCAGCCGGCGCAAGCGGTCTCAAGGGCCGGCGGCGCACAGGCTTTGTCACCGCGCTGCTGGGTGGCGCCCTTTTGAACCTGGTTCAGAACGCTGGGCGCAAAAACACCACAAGTTCTGATCTTGCCACCGCCGCACGCGCCGCCACACAGGCCTCTGTCGGCACGGTGGCGGATCGCTATCTTGAAAGCGCGCTGTCGCGGGGATCAAGCTTTGCGGTCAAGGCCGGCACCATTCTCAATGTGCAGATCGAGCAGGATTATTATCTGGCCGGGCGGCGTGCGGAATGAGACGGTTTTTCGGCATAAAGCGTTTCTGTTTGTTATGGGGCCATCATAAAAAACAGAAACGCACAGGGTTGCAGGAGCTTGATACAGCGGCCAGTGCCACACGTGGATCAACATTAGAGCTGAACGACTTTTCTTTGATATCATATCTCATGTGCTTCGCTGGACTGGCAGCCTCTCGGGCCGGTTGGGATGGCAGGGCATCACATGCCCGAGAAGCCGGTTGGCCCTGCCGGCCAATGGCGCATCACGTGCGCGAGAAGTTCAGAGACCGCATATGCGTAGCTTGTGCATTCCGGGAAAGCACATGAGACCAAAATTAAGTCGTTCAGCGATAACCATAATTGCTTTATTCATAATAGTGGCGGGGCTTGCTGCGGGTTTTGTCTTTAACACCCACAGTGAAGGCTTTCCCGGAGACATCCTGGCCGGATTGCAGGGCAAAACCGGTCAGAGCCGGTCGGCGGGCCAGCACCAGGACACAATGCGCGGGCCAGCGCGGGTGATCGATGGTGACACAATCGAGATCGGCGGCGCGCGCATCCGGCTGCAGGGCATCGATGCCCCGGAACAGGCGCAGAGATGCGCCACACCGAGCGGCAAGCTCTGGCGCTGCGGTCGGGTGGCCACCGCCCGGCTCATCGCACACCTGACGGGCCGGAGTGTCTCTTGTGCGGGTCGGAGCCCGCGTTCGGGCATAGAGCGCGACAGATATGGCCGCCTGATTGCCCGCTGCCATGTCGCAGGGGATGACATCGGGGCCTGGATGGTGCAAAGCGGCTGGGCCTTTGCCTATCGACGCTATTCAAGCGATTATAGTGCTGCGGAGGCGCGCGCACGCCAGCGCGGTTTGGGGATCTGGACGGGCGCCGTTCAACCGCCATGGGACTGGAGACAGCAAAAACAATGAGTAACCGCAAGAAATACAAAATCCACCGCACACCGCGTTATGAAGTGACGGCAAGGATTGATGGTATCGGGGTCAGAACGCATGTGATGAGCCTGCCCGAAAACGAGACCGCCCCACCGCGCGAGGTTCTCAGTGAGAGGTTCAGCCGGGTCTATCCAAACCGTGTCGTGCGCATTGTAGAGCGCCGCTGATGCAGCATGCCGGCAGCATATCGGGTCGGGCGCGGCGGTGTCAGGTGTTCAGCACGATCTTGACTTGGGCTGTGCCGGTATTCCCCGGGCTGTTGGCCCGGGTACTGCCGGGGCGGGTGCGCCGGATGGTGGCCCGATTTCCCGGCACAGTCATCACATGCCTGATTTTATCCGGCAGCGCGGCTGTCGCCTGCACCGCCTCCACCATGCTGGATCTGATCGCCAGTCTGGAAGCGCCCGATGGCTATAACCAGGTTTATTCCGGTGTTACGGTCAGCCCCCCGCGCGCCATTACGCAAATGACGGTCGCCGAAGTGCTGGACTGGCAAAGACAGGCGTCAAAAACATCGGTCTCCAGTGCCGCCGGGCGCTATCAGGTCATTCGCCCGACCCTGCAATCCATGCTGGACAAAGGCGTGGTGGCTAAGGGCGAGGTCTTCGGGCGCCATGCCCAGGACAAGATCGCGCTGCATCTTCTGAACCGGGCGGGCTATCGCTCCGGGGAGTATTCTCCGGCGGTTGCCAACCGGATCGCCGGCATCTGGGCCGCGCTGCCGCAGATCGGCGGCAGGGCGGAGGGGCTGTCGGTCTATGAAGGCTATGCCCGCAATCACGCGCTCATTGATGCCAATAGTTACCGGGCGGTGATGCAATGCGAGATGGATATCGCGGCGGTGGAGCGGCTGGCCGGGCAGGTCCGGCGCGGCCTCGGGCGGGCGGCACATTTCAACGCGCTGATCGCGGCGATGCGCGATCTCAGTGCCCGGCTCGGCGACACCATCCCCAAAGCCGCGCTATCATTGCTTTTGGTGCTCTTTACGGTGGATTTGGTGCTGCGCTTTGGCCGCGCCGGCATTGACGGCGATCCGCTTGCCAGTCTCTTGCGCGATCTGGCCTTCAAGACCCTGAGCGTGGGGCTGTTTATGTTTCTCATCCTTAACATTGGCGATGTGATCGGCATGGTGGCCGAAACCGCTCTCAGGCTGGGAACCGACGCCACAGGCGGTGACGGGTTTTCCCTGTCGGGCTATGCCCGCTCAAAAACCGTGCTGATGTTTTCTTTCTCCGAAGGGGTGGCCTCGCTGGGCTGGGCGTTTCAGGCCACTATCTATGCCATCGGGCTTGTGGTCATGGTCCTCACCGCCATTGTCATGGGGCTGGTGACCTGGGCCTGGGCCAAGCTGTTTATCGTGGCCGCCGCCGGGGTTATTGTGATCGGGTTTGGCGGGCTGTCGGCACTTCACGGTGATGCAAAGCGCTATTTCTTCTATGTCGTGGGGGCCGGACTGCAAATCACCACCATCATTCTCATTACCCATCTCGGGCAGGTCTTTGCCCAGGATCTGCGCGGCGGCACCAGCGGGTTGCAATCGGCGCTGATGACCCTGCTCATTGATGTGACCGTGGTCTATCTCTGCATTACCGTGCCATCCGCCATGTCCAAACTCGCAAAAGGAGCATGACGCATGCTAAAGTTGAACACCTTTACTGATCTGGTCACTGGTCGCATCGCCCCCGCGCTGTTTTCAGCAATTCTGGCCACCGTGATCGCCACCATATTCATCGGTTCCGCTCAACCCGCCCAAGCAGCAAATCAGGCCGCAGGTCGCGCAACTGACCGGACCATTCTGGCCTTCGTGCGCCACTATGAGGCACGGGGCAATTACGACAGCTATTATACCGGCATCCGCACCGCGCCGCCAAAACCCCTGACGCAAATGACGGTGGGCGCGGTGATGGCCTGGCAAGCCGGGTTGAAAAATACACGCTCCACGGCGGCGGGCGGATACCAGATCATCAAGGCCACCCTGGCAAAACTGGTCAAAAAGCACCGCATTGACCGAACCGCACTCTATGATGTGGCAATGCAGGACCGCCTTGGCGCGCACCTCATTGCCAACTGCCAGAACCGCGCCAACACCCCTGCTTTTGCCAATTGCCTGGCGGGCATCTGGGCCGCGCTGCCGCGCGTAACCGGGGCCAGACGGGGCCGCTCAAACTATCATGGCATTGCCGGAAACCGGGCGCTGACAACGCCGGAAAACCTGCTCGCAATGCTGGAAGGACGCCGCTTTAATCTGCGAACGCGCGCGCGACCCCGGCTGAATTTGGCCGCCTTCGGCGCCACGCCCTTTAAAATCAGCGTCACCAGCCCCGCGCTGGCGCCGCGCACCACAACCGTGTCGCGCAGGGATCGTATCCGGGAGGCCATGGGGCAGGCAGGCACAGGCATCACCAGAACCTACACATTTGACCCCTACGTATTGGAGTGAGCATGCAACGACAGGGACTACGAAACTTATGGAAAAAACCGCACACGGGCAGCGCGGGGGCGGCGCAGGTGATGGCTCTGGCAATCCTGTCGACGGGCC
>CBDHGD010000006.1:0-69652 GCA_965262875.1 Halioglobus sp. | reverse complement strand
CCGTTTTAATAAAATAATTAAGATAATAAAAATAACGGCCGCAATTATAATAGTATCGCGCCATCTATAGAACGTTACTTTTAACGCCCATTTTATGGGGTTCTGTTTGTGTTGATCTATAGTTGATTTTAAACCCTGTATCCAATTTTTCTTGCGGCTTAGTTCAGCTTTAATTTGATTATTTTCACGTAACGAAGCTTTCAAGTAATTAGGCAGAGATTGCTCCTGTATGTTTTTCTTCCAAGTCTCATCTGGGACGACTGGTGCTAAATCTTTACCGAGTATAGTTTTAGATTCCCCAGCAGAGTGCTCTGAATCCGCGTAATTAAATTGAATTCCAAACTGTTCGTAAAAGTGATTTCTACTATTCCTGCTTTTAACGTCGGCTCTTTCGAGGAGCTCAATTGTTTGCAACTCTGCATTAGGCCATTGTTTTACCCATTGAACGACCCGGTTCATTAAATATGTTCCTATTTGCATCCCACGTATTTCGTCGGGATCAAGAAACAATGCACCAGATAGTATACTAATGGAATTAAAAGTTGAATTGTAGGTCCCCTCAAAATAATGTTGCCTGCTTTGCTTGTTTAGACAATCAGGGTATATAATTTGGTAAAATATATTGAATTTGGCAGACCTTAATATTTGGCGATCTTTATCAGCGAAAAACTCAAAGTTAATTTGCTCTGTTATAAGTATTTGAATGGTTTCGGGCTTATCTCTTGGCTGAACTTCAATTATGCATGTTTTAGTTTCAAATGCCATTTCTTTCTGCAAGCCTTATTTGTAGATGTCTTCAAATGGTGGTGTGGTTCCGATGGTAATAGGCCTAACTGGCTCAAAGCTGCATATATGGTCAGATTTTAAGCTTTCAATACCCATTGTATTTCCACGTAATATTTACCTAAGTCGCCCAAGATTTTTTACCTTTGAAACAGTACAATATCAGATAAACATGGGGAAGGGGAACTGTGCGGGCATTGTGGGCTTAGGGGGCGTATACGAACCTAATAGTTCGTGAACACGACCTTTCCCACAAGAAATATTGTTTCGATATGTGGCGTCTGCACTATATTTCTGCTGCGACCGGCACAGTTTTTCCCAGGCTCAAATCTGCACCGGTTGGAAAAGCCCGTGTTTAAGTGAAGTGCTTTTCGGTGATGTAACCATCCCCTGCCAGCTTATAGGTTTATTGGAAATCCGCTTATCAGCGCGGATTTAAGAAGATAAAAGGGCGGGTTGGCCTCCGCTGCGCTCTAGCCCACCTGACGATTTTTCTGTTTGTTTTCCCCAGCCAGACCTGATCTGCTCGGTCAAGGGACAAGCGTCGATCGGAGATCGCCGGTTCCAAGGGGCCGTGTCCTCGCTGCGCTGCGAGCCGCACCAAATCCCCTTTTCACCCCCATGACAGTTCAGCTCAGGCCCGTTGGTGGGCCGATGCCCACCCACTCCGCCTTTCGAATGGATAAGCCCATTCAAAAGTTAAGTGGGCGGCAATGCCCAAGGGGGAACAGATGGTCTGTTCTTCGGGTCTCAAAAAAGAAAGAAAATAAAATGAAAAACGTAATCGTAACAATCGTAACTCTTGCAGCTCTAACATCGCAAGCGTCTGCACTGGAATTTGCCGTAGGTGACAGTGGTGTAAATCCTGATGGGTCAACATTCGTTGTGACCGCTGGCGCACCGGTTCTGGAAATCGACAAGCGTGGTGGCCAAGATAAGTAAAGCCAGCTTTTGAAAGCATGGGCGGTGGTTTTTACCGCCGCTCATAAACAAATCCCGATGCATATTTTAAAGAAAGCAAAATCAACAATGGCTTATATGTCCCAAGATAAGAAAAAAGAACTCACACCGGCAATTAAAGCCGTTTTGAAGAAATTTGGCATGAAGGGCAGTCTAGCCGTTCGGCATCATTCGGTTCTTGTTGCCAATATCAAAAGTGGCGCAATCGACTTTAATTTAGGTGAGCGCGACTATCGTCAGATAAATGAATATCACATTGAAAGCCGTTATAAAGGTAAAGCACTGGAATTTCTGCTGGCTTTAAAGGCAACAATGATGCTTGGAAATCATAATAATTCAGACCTTACGACCGATTACTTTGATGTAGGCTGGTACATTGAAATTAATATAGGCCAGTGGGATAAACCTTACCTTAAATCGTAATCCGCTAAGAAATATAGGCCCTTTCGGGGGCCTATCCCCATTATCACAAACTATTTGGCCGACAAGTTGGTCCTGTGTGCCTTTGCTATCTGTTTTGCAACGTCACCTTCCATGCCTGCTTGCGCGGCATAATGAGACCAATTGGCAATCACATCTTGTACGGTGGATATTAAAGTCTTGGCTTTTGCTGGTTTGACTGAAGCGATTTCGGCAAAGGCCAAGAGATCTGAGAGCTCAAAATTATCGCGTTTTCCATTCATGCTCATCTGGTGTTGTCCAGTCCATTGGCCGCTTGGATTGTAGGAGTATGTTACATCGAAGGCTGGGGAAAGCGTCCAATCTCCTGATGGGGTCATGAGGAAAGCAATATTTTTGACGTGGTCGTCTTGATTGCGTGACACGATGTTAAAGATGGCCCGCAGAAATTGCTGCTCTAAAGCTAGTGCGCCAAGCCCTAGCTGGCGAATTGTCAGTATTGCCTGCTCATAAGAATATCCGGTTTGGTCGTTGAAATCGTAGTGTTGAAGTGCGCATAGCGATTGCATATGGAGCTTTCGGGTCATACCGCTTTCGTCTGTTGGGCGATCGAAGCGTCGGGTCATGAAATGGCTGCGCCCACCTTCTCGATGTAATCTACTGGACATCATGTCGATGCCTGCTTCCAAAGCCATCAAGTAATAGGCGTACTCGATTAGCCCAAAACCCTGTGGGTCGGGATCTTCTTTGTCACGGTTATTGTCAATACCGTCGAACTTCATAAGCCAGTGCTCAAACCCGACACCGGCATCAAGCTGGCCGTGTCGGAATTCTCCTGTGTCGGGGTTCCACGCAAGAATCGCTTTGGCGCGCGCTCCACCCGCTGACGTGCCGACGCGAAGGATATCATCTATTGCAGCGCGGTCATTTCCACCGTCCAGAATACCTTCGAGGCTCTTCTTTTCATCAAGAACTAGGTTTGCGAGTTGAACTAGGTTGCTGACGTCAACAGAACTTGGCTTTCGTACAGTCCCACCAATGGCTGGTCTGAACTCCAACGCCCCCATGCCACGCCGCCCCACATAGCAAAGACGTTCGACGGGGTTGAAGCTGCCGGGTGTGCGACCTTGTTCCGCTAACCAAGTATTGATGAGGCGATCACCATATTTATCTGGAAGGGCATCTGCGAGCATCCCAGGAAGCCCTTTAAACGTGTCCTTTGGAAGGGCGGGGAATGAATAAGGAGTCGGCGTAAGTGGCATGACCAGTGGGGAAAGTTGGATATCGGATTTTGCAAATTCGGGATCATACTGAAAAACAGCATTAGCCTCATCCGGGATCCAAGAAACCGCAGCAATCTCACGGCCCCAAAGGACGACCGATGCGTTTGTTGTCTTGTCAGCCATCTATGTCTCTTCCTCCCCCCATTGCCATTTTTCGCCAGATTTCTCTGTTTTTCCGGCACGCGAACGTTGGCGTTCGCTCCCACCCGTTCGAATGCGCTCAATTGGTCTTACGCGAGGGTTTGGGACCAGTAAGTCCAGATTGGAGTCTAGGTTGAGGGCAATAATGACTCTGATAAAGGAGTCTAAAGTTGCCCCTTCACCAGACTCCAATCGTCTTAAAGTTCGTTCTGATACGCCTGAATCTCGTGCTAATTGTGATTGTGTGATGTTTTTTGAAAGTCTAAATTGTTCGAGTTTCTCTCCTACTTTTGCAGTCAGCATCTCAGGAGAGTGAGCATCTATGTTCCTTAAATCGGCCATATATGTCCCCTTAAATCCCTCATTTGCTGATTAGCGGCCATTTTTGGCTGGTAATCAGATAAGTACGTAAGACTTGTTAAGGGGACATATATGGCCTATTAAGCGTATAAGCAACATCTAACGGACAAATCTGACCGGCAACGTTTTTGCGATGTGAAGAAGCAAAAGCCAACGACTATGGCGAGGAGCAGAAGGTAAAAGTGATGAAGGTCAGTCCTAAATCGAGCTGGAGTCGGAGCCCTTCAGTCACGTACAGCGGCGGCACAAGCTGCCCAATGCGGCGTCGTTGGGCGGATCGTCGGCCATGTTGATCCTTCACTTGTCTGACATCCATTTCAAAAATGGGGATGCCGGGTCTGCGATGGATCTGGATCACCATCTGCGCAACGTGCTGGTGCGTGATGCGCAAGAACAATGTGCGGCATTGGAGGCCGTGCCGGATGCTATCCTTGTCTCTGGCGATATTGCCTATGCTGGAGATGCTGAAGAATACAATTTCGCGCAAACATGGCTTGAGGCGCTTTGCAAAGCTTGTGGCTGTGAAGATACGCGCAATGTCGTCGTGATTCCAGGCAATCATGACGTCCAACAAGATGTGACACGTAAAATAACGGTTGAAGCGATTCACAATGATATCAAAGCAACCAAAAATCAGCGCCAATTACCTGGAAAGCTCAAGCGATGTCTTGAAGATGAAGATGCGGGCAAACTGCTGTATACATCCACGGTAAATTATAACGACTTTGCAACACGCTATTTTTGCGATCTGCTGCCACCGAACAGGACAACTGTTGAACGCCGCTTCATACTGAACGATGGTTCGACCCTATGTATTACTGGTTTGAACTCAGCTTTTGTTTCTAGCCATACAGACGAAGATGGCAGTTTATATGTCGATCCGTCTGTTTTTAAGATCACCCATGAAGATGGCGTCGCGCATTTGGTGATGTGTCATCATCCGTATAATTGGTTAGCAAATGGCCGCAATGTAGAGGATCACCTCAACGAAGTTTCACAAGTCCAGCTATTTGGGCACGAGCATACCAATCGGGTATTGTTGAATCGCGACTGGGTCAGGGTTGCTGCAAGCGCAACACACCCCGAACGAGACAAGGATGGATGGGAGCCTGGGTATAATTTACTGGAGCTTTCGGTTGAAACTAATAGTAGACCTGCTTCACAATAGGTTATTTTTATGCGAGGAAGTGCCTGGAGGTATCATTTTATGAAAGCTTTGAAGATTTTAAGTGCACAACCTGCATTGTTTTTTCGACTATCGGGCATCCGCCTTACAGATTTCAACGCCCTGGTTGCGACACTTCATCCGATCTGGTTGAAAAGTGAGGAGAAACGCTTGTCCCGCAAAGACAGGCAACGTGCGATTGGGGGTGGGATGAACTATCGCCTGGAGTTCGCAGAACAGCTTCTGCTCTGCCTGATGTATTACCGAACCTATACCAGCCATGCTTTTATGGGGCTTGTATTCAATGTATCCTCTCCGACAGTTTGCCGCCGCATTCAAGCCATGACAGAGTTGATGGCAGGCCATTTTCGGATGCCTGAACGTAAAGTAAAGTTGTCGGAAGTGGAAAAGGCTGATCTGCTTTACCTGATGATTGATGGTACTGAGCGTCCAGTTCAACGGCCCGGGAAGCCCTCGGCTCGAAAAGCAAAATATTCTGGCAAGAAAAAGAAGCACACGGCGTCCCACCAGATCATCACAGATGACAAGAAGTGTATACTGGCTGTTGGATGCGCCCATGACGGGCGCAAACATGACAAGCGTATTTATGATGAGACCCGCGTGGATAGGCCCCCTGATATACTTACCCTTGGGGATTTAGGATATCTGGGGACATCACTGGAAATCCCCCTGAAAACATCAAAGAAAAAACCACTTACGAAAGAAGAACAAGAATACAATACATGGCATTCAAAACTACGCATTGGCGTAGAGCACGGTATTGGCCGCATGAAAAAGTTCAATATATTTTCGGATATTCACCGCAACAACCAACAACAAAACATGATTGCCAAGAATGTCGGAGCACTCGCAAATATGAATTTGAAAACAGTTTGACAAAACGGGTGGGGATACTTGTGTCTAAAAATATTCGACCCTATTGTGAATCGGGTCTAGTACAAATCGCCACCTAAATGTCAGGGCACACGTGCGCATCTGGCAAAACCGGCCCGGCCAATTTGTGGCCAAGATGGATCGACAGGCGAACGCCTTTACCCAGAAAATTGCACTTGCGCCATGGACAGCACCGGCAACGGAGAACAAAACACCCCTAAAAGTATCGGTGCCCGAGGCGAATGTAGTTACTACCGCAACTGAGGAGGATGCTTCCATGACATCGCTACGTGCACTCAGTCTTCGATTTTTCAAACTTAGTTATAGCAAGAAGTTTGCAATAGCTGGTGAATTAGACCTTCTTGAAGAAGGCGACAAAAAACTGCCTGACCATGAGCGTTTTCGCAGTGTTTTACTCCGCGCGCGCGCGCGCAATTTGCTGGCTGAGTTTGAGGCTGCTTTGAACGAAATAGAAACTGGTCAAACACCAGAACAATAAAAAAGAGGATTGAAATGCAGGAACTCGCACTTACAGATTGCTATGGACATGCTGGTCTGTCTTCAGAGGCTACAAACATCGCGGTACGTCTTGAGCCCTTCAACACGATCGCGGTAAATTTGACAAATTCACAGATATTGGATGCAGTGCGGTTTTACTTTGACCTGCCTGTGACATCTGAAACTGACTGGTTTTTCGATCCAATAGCGCAAGCCGATCCAAGCTTTTCAATGGTCACAAACAGCCGCGAAGTCAGCATAATTTCAATGGCGCTGATTGCCTATCAGATCAAGGAAGAAGAAGATCAGTTTGCAGCACTTGCTTTTTTGGTTGCAAGCGCGTTTGGCAATCGGAAGCCGACAGTCTATCCCCAATTTGTAGAGATTGTTGAAGCCGCTGCTAAGGATCTGATGACGTCTCGAACAGGTTTGGGCGCGAGAAAGGTGATCCAAGTACGGGCTCTTAATAAAGAATTGGCTGTAGCAGAGGACCTTGTACCACAAAATGATTATGTTGCGTTGAATAAGGTGCTCAAATCCCTCAACGTAGATAGTCATGAGTTGGTGAAACACTTGGCAGTGCAGGTCAGAAGTGCCATTGGCCCGTTGCGATCTGAAATCGCCCAACTGCGCGAGGAAACCGACATGCTGTGGTGGCTCATGGGTGGCGAAAGCGATCTCACCAACGAACCCTATGCGAAATTAGGCGAGGGCCGAGCGGCGTTCCTTATTGGTGCGGAATTGGCGCCACTTTCAGCGTCGATTCTAGGCCCGCGAGCAAGCGTTTTTCTGATGAGTAAGGCCTTACGCGAGGGTCGAGGCGGGCCGTCAAAAAAGGTAAAAATATCGGATGTTCCAAAACTGTTTGCGCAGGACGAACTGACTGACGTTGGCCCACCCGAAGAAATCAACGCTGTGCGCGATCTGTGTTGTCTGAATAATGCACTTGCGCGGGCAGATGATGTCGGAGCGTTGACGGGTTGGGGTGTGATGTATGCCAAGGATGGAAGTTTGGATGAAAAAACCGCGTTCACTCCAAGCTGTCTTGCTTTACAGAGTTTTCGTGAAGCCCTGTTGTTGAATGCGCTCTAAGTAAGGTGGAGACCTGTCATCGTGGAAAGTCAAACCTGCAGTAATCCAGACTGCCAAATTACTGAAAACGGATCGTGCCTGCAAGGGCATGACCCTGTCGCATCATGCCCAAATTTCGGCGGTGAGCAGGTGGCCGCGCAACCAAACGAACAGGACGACCAGGTTCCTGAATTAGCTCCAATAGCACCTGTGTCCAATATGGCGCAACTGCCTACGGGTCAGCCCTTTTCTCAAGGTCAGCTGGACACCTTTCTACTTCAGAAGCCTGCCCATCTGGTTGCAATTGTCGGAGACACGTCGAGTGGCAAATCAACATTGCTGTGTGCTCTGTATGACCAGTTTGCACGTGGTGGATTTGCGGATTTGACATTTGCAGGAAGCGCAACACTGATGGCTTTTGAAAAAGTTGCCCATTATTCGCGTGCCGTCTCTGGCGCAACAGTACCAGACACAGAGCGAACGTTCCTTTCGCAAGGTCTGCAATATTACCATCTCGCAACCGTGGCAGACAAAGATGCATGCGGCCAAATAAATCTATTTATGTCGGATCGGGCCGGAGAGACTTATCGAGCTGGCCTTGATCAACCTAGTCAGTTGCTGGCACTTCAAGAGTTGCGCCTTGCGAGAACAGTCGCTGTTTTGATCGATGGCGCGCGACTTGCACGTATGGAAGAGCAACACCAGGTTTTGGAAAATGTTCGGCAGCTCGTGCGCAGTATGATGGATTCAGGTGCCCTAAATGTTGGACAACATCTCCAAATTGTTCTGACCAAACGAGACGAAGTTGAACGGTCTGGTAGGGCAGAATCTCTTGTCGCAAATGCACTGGATGTCGTAACACGCCTAACACGGGACTTTGGGCATGGTCTGGCATCAGTAAATTTTTACGAAATTGCGGCGCGCGACCCGTTAAAAGGCTACGCAATGGCGTTTGGCTGTGGCACACTTCTTCAGTCATGGATCAACGCTGACGAGCCTCAAACGCAGGTTGTCAGTCCATCTCGCCGTATTAATTGTCATTTTGATCGACTTGCTGTGAACCAAACTCATGGAGCCGCAACATGACTCTCAAGCAGCACATAATCCTAGGATTTCCTAATTCTGGGAAGACCACATTTCTCGCTGCTTTTTGGCACATTTTAGATGCCGGAGAAGTCACGTCGTTGACGTTGGAAAAAACGTCTGGGGATGTGCGGTATTTGAATGAGATCAAAAACATTTGGCTCAAATGTGAGCAAGTGCCGCGGACGCTGACATCAAGCGAAGAGATGGTAGAGATATTGGTTAGAGACACAAAGACGGGGCAAGCAACGGCGCTGCGTCTCCCGGACTTTTCAGGTGAAACGTTTCAATCGCTCTTTGCCAATAGGGAGTGTGATCAGGAATTTTTAGAGACGCTGGATCGGTCCAGTGGCATTTTGTTCTTTATCAATGCCGACAGGGCGAACGATATGATGGCAGTGACAGATCATAATTTCCCGGACGATGAGGATGAGGCCGCTAGGGATGCTGAGCATCTTGAGGACTTTGACCCGCGTCAGGTGCCAGAACAATCGCGTATTGTTGATGTATTGCAGCTCTTGCAAATGTCACCATTTCGAAATACGCGCCGACGGTTAGCAATTGCTATCTCTGCTTGGGACGTCGTTTGTTCAGATGGAATTAGTCCCGAACAATGGATTGCACGCGAGATGCCAATGCTTGCTCAGTATCTGGTGAATAATGCTGATGCATATGATGTGTGTTTTTGTGGGATCTCAGCTCAAGGAGGCTGTTTTGAAGGTGGTTCACGTGAACAGCTGCTGGAGAAGAAGCCCGCTGATCGAGTCCTCTGCGTGTGGGAAGAGGAAGATGGGCATGACATTACGCAACCTTTAACATGGCTGAGTGAAAATGACGCCTAGTCAGTTGCATAAGAGAAATGTGTTAAGCATCCAACAGCTGCTCTTTGGCTATGATCGCGGCCATACATTGCTTGCAGCGAGTAGTGTGAAAGCCAAAAATATTTCGTCCGCGTTACTTGCAGAGAGTGATTGGGATCCGCGGACCGTCTCCGGTGTAGATAGCTATTTGTCAGGGCACTCTGTTGGCGACAATAAGATCTTTGCGTTGATGAAAACATGGCGCGCGCCCGAGATGCCACGGCCTGGATGTGTTTGGACACATGTATTGCTGATCGATAATGCCGACCTTTCGCGCATGAATAACCTAACCGGTCTTGAAAAGTTGCTGCGCCGGCCGAAGGCTATTGAGAACTACGGGGCTTATACTGAGGCACTCGACGTCGATCTAGAGAGCCTTAGAGAGAGCGGTTCTATTCTTGATCCGGTCGCTGTCTCTGATTTGGTGCATCGCGCTTATCTAGGCCAGACGAGCTCATCACAATTTCCGGATGATGCTGACAATTTAGCGGCGGGCATGCTTGCGCTTTGGTCGCAGCAGTGGCCGGCTTTACGGAGGAAGTACTCGTTTCGCACGGCACCTCTTTCATCTAAACGATCAGCGTCAAAGACAGAGTATGATCTAGAGATTGACGGATTTGAAGATTTAGAGGATCAGCTGAAATCAGGATGGCAATTAGATGCATCACAACACCTAATCCAAGATTTATTAGAGGAATCACAAAGTACCTTGAGACGTTTCCTGTGGCGCTATGGCGCTGATACCAGCAACGATCCACGAAATATGTTGAATTTAACGTACATCTACCAAGAGCTTGTGCTTAAAAAACTAAGAGAAGTACCTATTGCGAACATTGTCGATCAAATTGGTGAATGGTACGCTCAGCCTAACGATGCCGCTCTGCTCAAATTAGACCTTGTTTGCTCGACAGAAGCAGAGTTTTCTTTGCTTCCGCAACTTGATCAATTTGAAGTCGTATACGCGGTCAGGTCATCGCAACTTAGCGCCGCTTTTCCAGAGCCCGGACCTGTGACAAAAAACACAGTCGATACTTGGGTGCGAAATAGAGCTACTGAAACACGGGATATGCTCTGCGACGCCGCAGATGATCAAAGTTGTTTTATTGAAAGCCTATTCGCTGGCCTATCTGGAAGGAAGCACTCAGACTTCATCTGGAGCCTTTTGTCAAAATCCAAAAGCGCATTTTTGCGCGCTTCACGGTTCTCAATTGAACATCTTGTCGATCGAAGGCTAGACAGGATTGAGGATGGCACACTCCTTGAGCTTCTAAAGTCCGTAAGGAGCAGTCCTAGCACGATAAGAAATATGCTTCCATTCTTGCTGGGCCGAGAGGATACAGGCCTCATCACTTTCGTGAATGATACTGTTAGCGCGTCAGCAACTGAGTTAGTGATCAACTACCTTGCAGATGGTAAACTGGACGAAGGGCGAGACGTTAGCCAAAATTGGGTGGAGTATGTAAAAAACCAACCTGATCAAGTTGCGCTGTTTGCAAAGGAAGCGGTAAAGCGGAGATCGCAGCTGTTGGTATGTCGTTATTTATTAGACGCTGATGTCACTCAGTATCCTTTGGACATTTGGGCCCGCAGGCTGAATCATATTGAAAGTGACTTGTCCTCTCATGATGATCTAGAATTCCGGGTATTTTTGCTCATCCAGAGCTTACGGGCACCCGAAGATGGGGCCGTCACACTTCTCAAAGATACGTTTGATCCTGTTTATTTTGCCCTTGCTCAGAGATTGTTGTCGTTTCGCACAGAGATGCAACTCGCAGAGTATCTCCCACATATTGGATGGCTCAATAATTGGGATAAATGCCTGAGATTGAAAATTGCAACGGTTGCAGTCTGTAAGGCACTGAGCCTTGCAAAGAGAGACGTTATGGCTATTTCAAAAGATGACCATCATCGAGTTGAGTTGGGCGAGTTATGGTCAGGGTAAGTTTGCGTCCCTGAAGGGTGTGAAATTGCTACGGCTCATCTAACCCGAATTATTCACCGGAGCAGCTATTTTTAGTATCCACTCATTGGTTCCAACCCCCCGTCTTCAGACGGGAGTGCTTTAGCACGAAAGAATCGGTTATAGTCTTATCCTCCCTAAAAATGAGCCGCCGTAAGGAATAAGGCTCATTTTTAGGGAGGATAAGACTATGCAATATGACACTGGGAAACACTGCGTTTTCTACCATCGCTATCACATCGTTTGGACAACAAAATATCGCTACAAGGTTCTGCGTGGGGCGGTTCAATTGCGGGTGCGTGACATCATCAAACAAGTTTGCAGCGAGAAAGGCGTCGATATAATCACAGGCGTCCTTTCCAGCGACCACGTTCATATGTTTGTGTCCGTTCCGCCAAAACTGGCGATCAGTGACTTGGTGCGACTTATGAAAGGACGCTCATCCCACAAAGTCCAACGCGAGTTTACACACCTGAAGAAACGCTACTGGGGCTGTCACTTTTGGGGGCGTGGGTATTTTTCAACCACCAACGGTGTGATCACAGAAGACTTCGTACTTCAGTACCTGGAAAATCACATCCCTCATCCTACCGACGCCAGTCGGTAGTGGTTGAGTTGGCAGTGGAGCGTAACTATCTGATATAGTGTAAAGAATATGGTATAACAGCCATCCGATACACTGGACAGAAAGCGCCCCACTGCCATGACAGATATTGCCCCATTTTTTCCCGCATTTCCAGCCATTTCCGGTAAAAAAGTCACCGCCGCGTTTGACGGTGGAAAAATCACCTCGGATGCTGGTGTTCTACTGCTTGCTCAAGCCGAGAAACGGCTTGGGATTGCGCAACGCTTGGCAGCACTTATCCCCGATGCGCGCGATCCGACGCACGTGCAGCATCTGCTCCCGGATATTTTGTTCGCCCGCTATCTTGCGATTGCGGCCGGATATGAGGACGCCAACGATCTGGACCACCTGTGCCACGACCCCGCTTTCAAGATGGCGCTCGGCAAAACTCCAGAGGCCAAGGTTGGTCTCGTCAGCCAACCCACCATGTCCCGCTGGGAGAACGCGCCGGACCTACGCGACGTGATCCGCATGTCCTACGAGATGATCGACATCTATTGCGACAGCTACACCGCGCCCCCGGCAGCGATCACGTTGGATATTGACGAGACGTTCGACACCGCGCATGGCGAACAACAGCTCACTTTCTGGAACGGCTTCTACCGCGAGCGCGGCTATGCCCCCATCCATGTCTATGAGGCCGAAACCGCGCGGCCTGTCGCCTTCGTGCTACGGCCCGCCAAGACACCGTCCGGGCGTGAGGTCGCCGCCCATGTTCGACGCTTGATCCACCGCATCCGCACACACTGGCCAAAAACGCAGATCCTGCTGCGCGGTGACGGGCATTACTCCCGTCCGGAGGTCATGGCCTGGTGCGAGGCTCAGAAGGGCGTCGACTATATCTTCGGCCAGCCGGGAAACGCCGTTCTCAGCAGAGATCCCGTCATCACAGCCGACGCCGACGCCTGCGCTGCCATGAAGGTCGAGAAGAACCTCGCCACCCACAGAACCCATTGCGAGACGACCTACGCCGCCAGGAGCTGGAACGGTGTGAAACGGCGCATCATCGCCCGTATCGAAGTGACAGGCCTCGGTCTCGATATCCGAACCATCGTCACCTCACTCCCCGGTTCCACGCCGGAACGGCTCTACGAGGCCGACTACTGTGCACGCGGTCAGGCCGAAAATCTGATCAAGCTCCACAAAACCCAACTGAAGAGCGACCGCACATCGTGCTCATCCGCCTGCGCCAACCAGATGCGGCTCATTCTCCACACTGCTGCCTATTGGCTGCTCTGGGAAGTGCGCCAGGCAATTCCGGAAAGCGCGCCTCTGAAGTGCGCCGAGTTCACCACCCTCCAGAACCGCATCATCAAAATTGGTGCCCGTGTTATCGAAACCGCTACACGTATCCGCGTCGCCTTCGCATCCGCCTATCCAGATAAACAACTCTTTACACAGATACTCGGCGCACTGACAACGACGCCTGCCGGCAATCCTCAAGCACCATAGCAATCACGCCGCGCAACGCCCCGTCGCCCCGAAACTGAAACCTGCAAACTCAAACGCAAGCGCCGGAAAGCCCGCGCAACAAACCCGTTTGCCTCGGCAAATGTGAAACCGTTTCCGCGCACAAAAACCTCTGCTCCAAAACATCCGGTGAATAATCCGGGCTAGCCCGAATTATTCACCGGAGCAGCTATTTTTAGTTGGCAGTGGAGCGTAACTATCTGATATATACTCCCACGACTGAATTGACCTGAACATTTTTGGTTTATCGAGTCAATTTGACGCGGCGCATTTATTGAAACTCTATCGCATTGTGCCCGCATGAGCGAGTACCCAAAAACCCTTAACCTGACTGACAACCAACGCATGGAACTTGCAGCGATCTGCCGCCGCCGCAAGGTGGACGCCCTTGAGTGGAAGCGAGCCCGGGCTTTTTTGCTGCTGGATGCGGGCTATGATGCCAAACTGGTTTGTGAAATTCTGGACATCGGCCCCACGGTTCTGACGGAATGGAAGTTTGCCTTTGCCGCTCAGGGATTGTCATTTTTCGGCCTGAAAGATTACAGCCAGCGTCAGGGCCATTTGTCAGTGGCACAAGAGTGGATGATCAAAGCGCATTTCAGCGCAAACCCCGTCCGCAATACCTCTGAAATATGCGCGTATATTCGTGCAGAATACGGCCAGAACTATTGCTCGTCAGGTGCTGCGAAGCTGATGGGCCGCTTGGGGTTTGTGTATAAAAAGCCCAAGTCCCTGCCTGCTCAGGCCGATGAGTCAGCACAAGAAGCTTTCATCGCAGATTATGAGGCGCTGATGACAGGGTTAGATGATGATGAGATGGTTGTGTTCTCGGATGCGGTGCATCCCACACACCAAAGCCGCCCAGCCCATGGCTGGTTTCCCGAAGATCAGAAGACCGCGATCAAATCCACATCAGGTCGCAAGCGGTTGAACATCCAAGGTGCGCTTGATCTTGAGACATTCCAATTCACCTTTGTCGAAGCCGAAAAGATAAACGCGCAGACAACGCGACAGATGTTGGAAAAGCTGGAGCGCAACAATCCGACAATGACGAGAATCCACGTCTTTATGGACAATGCTCGGTATCATCATGCCAAAGTACTCCAGCCATGGCTCAACAACCCCAACCGTAAGGTGAAGCTGCACTTCCTGCCACCATACGCGCCACATCTGAACCCGGTAGAGCGCCTCTGGAGTGTGATGCACAAATGGGTGACGCACAATCAGCACTACGCCACATTCAACCAGTTTACCGAGGCAATTCTACAGTTCTTCCGCCAAACCCTGCCCGCAAATTGGAAAGATTTCCGCGATACCGTCAGTGACAACTTTCGCATCATCTCACACGACGAATACAAAATCATCTGATCACATAAAAATCAGGTCAATTCAGTCGCGGGAGTATAGCAGGCTGGTGCCTCTTGCACCAGCTCTGTCCTTGCAACCACAGAAGTTGATTCTCTGGTTGACCTTGTTATATTTGCGTACCAACCTTGCGTAAAGCTTGCAGGAATGAAAATTTGCGTATCGCCCTGATAGAAGACAATGAAGCCCTCGCCAAAAGAATTGCATATTGCCTGCGCGACGCGGACCGTGTGTGTGTGTGTGTGTGTGTGTGTATTGCATATTGCCTGCGCGACGCGGACCACGCCGTGGATTTGCTCAGCGATGGCAGTGATGCGGATGTCTTCCTAGGGTACCTGGGCAGTTACGGTTAGACATTCTTGGTTGGTTGTTGAATAGGTAGATGCCTAGGCTGAAACTCACACATTATGGATCTAAGGTAGCGGCACATGAAAAACGAATTTAAACAAGGCATAAAAGGTGATCATGATCACCGCGCCGCACACCCAGTAGAGAACGGCGGTTTTGGTGGACCAACGATCATGCATGGCCGCAATTAGGCCGCCAGCAAAGGCAATTATACCCGCCGGGAGAAAGCCAATGAGCGGCATTACAAAACAGGTAAGGAACATGGTGCCGACCAGAAGCAGGCGGCGCCACCATATACCCCGGCCAAACCCACCCTCATCGGACGGCTTCAAAAATCGCGTTATGAATGAGATAGCCGCTGTAACAATGAGAACAACAGCTACCGTTTGCGGAAAAACCTGGCTATCCTTATCTGTGTAGCTGGTCGTGTCATACAGGGTAACAAAACCCACGATAACGAATAGAGCCGAGACAATCAGTGATCCAATGTGTCCCTGGGATTTTGAAATATGTGAGGTGTTCATTATTCAGACTCCATCGTAGTTTTTCTTTGCTTTCGGGCCAGAAATATCGGCAAGAATAAAGTAATCAGCGTAAATGCGAGAATGGCTTGGGAAATGGGTCGCCCAAAGAACATACCAAACAGGTTATGGGTAGCCGCACCAATAATCCAACCCTGAACAAAGCCCTGTTCTGCAATGGGGCCAAGGATAAGGCCAAGGACAATGGGGGAGGCTGCAAATCCAAATCGTGAAATCACCCAGCCGACGATGCCAAGGCACAGCATGATGATGACATCTGAAACACTATTACGGATTGCAAATGTGCCGATGATTGTCATGAAGCCAACGGAGGGAACAAGAACCGCCTTTGGAATGGTCACGATGGACTTGTAGGCGTAGCGCCCAATCAGCAGGCCAGCGGGTAACATCAAGATAGTCGCGATGATCAGCCCGTAGATGAAAGTATATACAACCGAGCCGCTTTGCTGAAACATCGCGGGCCCCGTGCGCACGCCCTGCACCAGTAGAGCTCCCAGAACGATCGCATCAGGCGGAGTGCCAGGAATTCCAAGTACAAGCGTTGGGATGAAACCGCCACCAACTGTTGCATTATTGGACGATTCCGTGGCAATGATCCCGTCAGGTTCACCTTCGCCAAATTTTTGATGGGGTTTAGCTGTACGTTTTGCCTCGGAATAGGCAACCAATCCGGCAACGGAGCCGCCAGCGCCAGGTAAAATACCGACAAGTGTTCCGATGATTGAGGAGCGGATAAGATTGAATTTTGAGCGCATGATAATTCGAAATGCTTCGCCAATTCTGACAGATTCGACGTTCTTCTCGACCTTTAAATGCCTGTCGGGAACCGCAACAAGATCAATCAGGACGGGAATACAATACAGCCCGATCAAAGCGCCAACCACGCCGAACCCACCGATCATGACCTGACTGCCAAAAGTTAATCGTATGTCGGCTGAAATCTCCGCAACGCCTACAGTAGACAGGATCATACCAAACGCGCCCCCTGCGAGACCCTTCATCAAATTTCCATTTGAGAGCGATGCAATCAGAGACAGTCCAAAGATGGACAGCCAAAAGTACTCAATGGGGCCAAAGACCAGCGCAACCTTAGACAATGGGGGCGCAAGCAAAAGCAATGCAACAGCACCTACCATGCCGCCGAAAACCGATGCAAAACAAGCAAGAGCGACGGCAAGATCGCCGTCGCCTCGTTTGGCCATTGGATATCCATCAAATGTTGTTGCAATTGCGGATGGCGTCCCAGGCGTGTTCAGTAAAATTGCGGCGTAGGCTCCACCATAAATCGCCCCTGTATATATCGCCCCAAGAAGAATAAGCGCAGAAGCCGGTTCCATGCTGAACGTTATTGGCACCAGAACCGCCAGCGCCATAGTTGCGGTTAAACCGGGTATGGAACCCACAATTGTTCCAGCGATAACACCAAACAATGCCAGCGCAAGATTGAAGGGTGTCATTGCAGACAAAAAGTGACCCAATTCCATACTTAATCTCCAAGTTTAACCAGTCGCGATTACTTGATCAGCCCAGCCTCACGGGCGTCTTTTAAATACTCTTCGACGCGTGCAGCCATGAAGTCAGCCATCCCATCTGCACCAACGTCCAGCATCGCAAAGCCGCCATCCAGCATTTTTTTCTGGAATGCAGGATCAGAGTTGATTTCGCCGATCATGTCGGACCACATCTTAGTGGTTTCAGCACTTGCGGTATTTGGCAAAGCAATGCCGCGATAGGCACCACCGGTCATGTCATAGCCAAGCTCCTTGAACGTTGGTACTTCGGGAAACAAAGGATGACGTTCGTCCATTGCAACCGCAAGCATGCGCACAGCATCGCCTTGTTTGGCACCTACGGTTGAATAACCCCATTCAGCTTTGGTTTGTTTGCCCAAAAGGGCCGTCACTGCAGCACCAGTTCCTTTGAAAGGCACATATGTCGTCAGTGTGCCTGCCAGTTTGTCAAACTTGATTTGAGCCAAATGGTTTGCGCTGGCTTTCCCAGAGCCTGACATTGTCACTTCGCCTGGGTGTGCCTTTGCATCGGCAATAAGATCAGCAAGTGTCTGATAAGGGCTGTCAGCGGTCACAACAATTGCGTCAGGTGTGAAGTGAAACATGTAAAATGTATTGAGATCAGCAGTGGCAAAGCCCACATCTTTTTGTGCTGGTTTGATGATGATATGGGGCAGGTTTACACCCATGATGGTTTGGCCATCGCCGCTTAAGCCGTTCAACGACGCCCAGCCAACCGCACCACCACCGCCAGGCTGATAGGAAATAACCATATCTTGACCGAATTTATCCTTGAAGAATGGCTGCTGAAGCCGTGCGGAAATGTCAGATTCTCCGCCTGGGCCAAAGGGTATGACATAATTCACAGGGCCGTTGATATCGGCCAATGCGGATGTGCTAAAAGTTGCTGCAACAGCGATTGCTGCACTTGCTTTCAGGATTGATCGTCTCAGCATGTTGTTCCTCCTATAATGCTGTATTTCATTGGTGTTTGTAATTCTGTTAGGTATTTCTTTCCTGCAAAGCGGTCATGAACCGATCGCGAATAACCACAGGATCTTTCGTGATAACCGGGACGGGGATGTTGCCTGACTGGCATTTGCACACAATGATAGTCATCTTGTCACTTGCCAGTGCATCCCGCATTACGTCCGCACATTCTTCGGCTTGGCACTCCAACAAGGTTGACTTACCCGTCCCTCGCCCACCAATCACAGCGTTTAAGTGTTCCGAAAGCTCTATATCAACCCCATCAAGATAGCCGCCGACAAAACGGATGCGTTCAATGGCTGATGACCAGTTTTCCGGTTTTTCAGAATTTAAACGCACCCGCGAGCCTGCATCTAAAAAGGCTTGCTTAAAGGAGGTAAAGCAGGGCTTGGTCATTTTAATCAGACAAGAAGCACCATCATTGCTGATATCGTCTGGTTTGGCGACATCGGCGGCATTAATCGCCGCCATCGGTCGCTCTCTACTATAATCAGGGTTCTTGTTTAAAAACACTTTGCGATTGAAGTCATCTTCAAAACCTTTTAGATTTTCGATTGATCCGGGAATCTGTGCTGCCAATAAATTTTTCTGCTGCCAGATATGTTTCATTCTCAGCTTAAGCAAGCCATTATTATGGGTGCAATGTGCGGCATAAATAAAGCCACCTTGCTTTACCACTTCATCAATCAGTTGTGCTGCACTTAATTCAGAAGGTTGGGTGCCATCATTTGGGTTGGGCAGCTTTAAAAGTCCTAAAATTCGCTCTAGCTCTCTGCCAGATTTATTTTCATCAAACAGGCAGACGAAATGAATTTTTTCGCTAGAGGCAATTTCGAAACCGGAAAAAACCACGATGCCGTTTTTAGTAAACAGTGGACGCAGCTTATCCAGACCATCCACGCTGCCGTGATCAGCAAGACCAATAACCTGAATACCAGCCTCAAGAGAAGCTTCAAGGAGCTGGTGGTTATATTCATCCTCACTGAGCGTCGGCGTCTCGCCACGATATTTGATATATTCTACTGTGTTGACCTGTAAGGCACACTTCCAGAAGCGCGCTCGGGTATAAGTACGAGCGGTGTTGATTTCATTATTCGTCACTGGCACTCTCCTTTTTTTCATCATGATACCTCACCGTTCCGCTCAGCCCTACGTCCCCATACCAAAACCGCCACAGGATCGCTTCCTGCTTCATGTACTCGGCGCGTAATATTCATGCAATTCCCCTGTGTATCATCATGCCAATGTATTATTGATACGAGTAAACAGCTTTTCAAAATTACTAAGTGTTTTGTCATTTAACTTTGATAATTGACCGACGCGATCCCTCAGAAGCGCATCAGCGGGAGCATCATGATTGAAGCGATCCACCTTTTCCAACCTAGCTAATTGACGAACGATTGGATCACTGCCGTTTAAGTCCGCTTTCTTCAGTTTCTTTTTAAATGCTTTATTATACAACCTTAAGTAATCCATAACTGAAAAGAGGTCTTCTATGTCAGCCATCTTTGTGTCTGTAAATTCCCCTATGGTTATAATTCTTGTATCAGCCAAGAATCCGTTCTTTGCCAAAGCTGTTAGTTTTTGATGTCCTTCCTTACGTGAATCGACAACAACGGTGACATCCAAATGATGACCAAGCAAAGCAACAAAGGCTGGAATTATATCAGCACCACCAAGCGGCATAATTGACCATCTTGGGTCAAGCCCAACCCGCCCAAGTGAATTGAGATGTTGTGAAATTGCGTCCATGAAGATTAAGTCCGAGGGGCCTTCAACAACAAGGTTGTCTTTGGAAATGAATAAGTGTTGCGCAATGTCGTACCCAAGTGCGCTTTGTAGTGGAAATAGGGTATCAGCATCTGTTGTTAGCACATCTGAAGTTATGACTGACCCTATATCTCTCCCTTTATCCTCAACTAATCTTGCTCTCTCTAACTTATTTGGTTGAACCATAAATGGGGAATGCGTTGAATAAATTACTTGGCACTTTTTAGACAAACGCTCATCTATGAATTTTAGAAAATCCTTCTGAGCTTTTGCATGTAATCCCAATGCTGGTTCATCTAACAGGATCACTACTGGAGTATTGTCAAACTCATACTTGGAGAATGCGGAAAGGAAAGAGAAAAACCATCTAAACCCAGAGGAGCGTTCGTCGAAAGGTAGCGATAACATATGTTTATTATCATACATCCTAATATGAAGCTCATCTACTACCGTTGATTGGCCGTTAGGTATATTTTCAGTTTGTTGCGTGATATCAAATAGTACTCTCAGGTCTTGGTTCGTAGACCAATAATTGAGAATTTCCTGCGTAATATCATTTGCAACATTTTCGAGTTCGCGTTTGCGAGTTTGATAATCGGGATCCAAGAGATATTCATTATCAGTACCTGCAAGTTTCAAAAGTGCTAAAGCCGTGTCATCATCATCATCTAAATCTTCTGGGTCTGCTTCTAATAACTCTTTGATCTTAATTATACTTGGTAGAGTACTGTAATCAGCGTAATAAAAAAATGCTGGCATTCGACTTTCTAGGATCGAGAAAATTGTACTCCAGTAGGTTTTCTTAGATGGAATAATTTGATCCAACTGCTCACAAACTTCTTCTAAATTATCTAATTGCTCTTGGTCTTCAACGTGAGTTACTTTTAGTTTTTCAATTTCTTTCCTCATGTTGTCGAATGTAGAGCATTCATTCAGGCTAACTGCTAAGTCGGGCATTAATTCAATTTCGGAAAGAGAATTTTTGACTGCTTTAGCTTCGCTGTGAGATAAACTTACGCAAGAGTAATTATTTTTGTAAGTCCTTCCAACATCAAACTCATTAGACGTAATTACACCACTACCAAAGACTACCTCAACTGCCTTTATATCATCCTCTTCAAGCTCAAATGACGCTCTAATTGGTCTGCTATCCTTTATGTTTTTACCTTCGCGTTTGTGGCGTTTTTCGAGCCAAGCAGGATAATGATTAGCCACATCAAACTTCGCATTACCATTCGCAGGTTTTAACCTCCGTAGAGCTTCAAGAAACGCAGATTTTCCAGACTCGTTCTTCCCAACAAGACAAGTGACATCCTTTTCGATATCTACTGGAGTTGAGTCAATTATGTGTTTGAAATGGTTAATGACTACTGTTTTGAGTTTCATCTATTGGGCCTTAATATAAAATGGCTCCTCGACGTTTCGAGTGGATTAGGCCTTGTTTAGCACCTGGCTAGCTGGGCTGGCAATCATATAGATCATGACCACTGAAAGCAGACAATTTTCCGCGAACGGCGAGCATTTCTTTGAGTTGATTGAAGTAGCTTTTCATTTGATTTGTACAACTACGGTTGTAACCCAACAAAGGTACCAAAAGTACCACAGATTTTTAAGACCAATTTTTGTTCTCAAAAGGGTGTTTTGGTGAAATAACACAATGCTGTTTCGGGATGAAGTTAAGGAACTAAAATTATGCAATAAAAACAGTGCGGTAAGCTGACACAAAAGGGAACACTAAAAACGGTCGTTTTAAGAACAACGTCCGCCATTGTGTAACTCCCTGAGTTTTCCAAAAAATCACCCCCCGAAACCAGGCATCAAGCCAACGGCAGATTTCAGAGCCTCGGAATCTCTCTAAAACCCTTTGATTTCAAAGCGCAAGCCGATTTTCTGTGAGACTTTTGGTACCTTTGTTGGGTTACAACCTACGTCGGGCTATATCTTCGGCGCGGTTTGTCCCGAACGCGCCGAGGCTGCTGCACTGATCATGCCGTATGCGGACACGTCCGCTATGAATGCACATCTGTGCGAGATCGCCAGGACGGTCGCGGCAGGTGCCCATGCCTTGCTCATCCTCGACGGTGCAGGCTGGCACGGATCAGCAAAACTGGAAGTGCCGGACAACATCACCCTGCTCAAACACCCGCAAAATTTGTATCAAAGGACAAGGCACGCAGGATTTCCGTCAGATGCTCCACTGTCATATCGGACCGGTGCTTCACAAATTTCAGCAGGGCCAACCCTGCCATAACCTCGGGATCCCGCGACAAGCGTTCCATCGGGATGCTGCCCAGATCATGCACCTCGTACTGGAACGATGGCACATAGCGGGCCATATCCTCACTGACGTCAAACATCTCGCCAAAGATCTGCGGCACATTCCAGGCTGATTTCCCATGATAGAATAACAGAGGTATCACCACGGGCAGGGCGCGCAACCTTGCCGCCTGCCCATCGGCAAAGCGGCTATAAATGCGCAGCATATAACCCAGCAATTGCAAGGGCGTGGCTGGTTCCGAAACCGATTTATGCTCCAAAAGCACGTATACGAGAGCGGGTTTGCCGTCCTTTAGCGTGACCTCGAACAGCCCGTCGCTGTGTTTCAGATGGGCGTCCTCGTCGATAAAGCTGCCTTCCACCCGTTTGGGGGCCGCATCCCCCATGCGCGCCCTGATCCGGTCCGGCAGGTAATCGCGCAAAAGCGCTGCCGCGCGGTCTTTGTCGTCAATGATGGCGCGGAACAGCGCATCATGCGTCGGCTTTACCGGTGGGTGATGTTTTTGTTTTCCGTTTTCACTCATTCTGTCTGCCTTACCTCAAATCGCGCCACGGCGCCTATAATGTTATCTCCAGCAGAGCGCGCGGACCCACTCCATCTTTGTCATCGTTATTTTAACTTTCATTGGCCTTCTTTCGGTAACGCTGGTTAGAGCGTGTTGCTTTTGATCGGTTTCCGGGCAAATGGAAGACGCAGCACTTAAAATGCAATGAAGCTGTGCATTTCATTTCATTGAATGAGTTCAATAAAACGCAATACACTCTAAACGCCGCTGAAACTTCTTTACGCTGTTTCACGATAGCGGCTTCTTCTGACAATGGCTCTCTGCCTTCAGGGGCGATAGAGCATTTTGCCTTTTTATGTAACTGCCCAGGTTGTTTTTAAGCGTATTTCAGTTTTGCAATAATCTGATCGGCAGGCATCATCAGTGTTTCGATGATGTTCCATCCTTGTTTTCTCGCCGTTGTGATGACGCTGCGCAGGGTGGCAAAATCCTCTGCCCCTTGTTCAGACCTGAACCCTCCCGATATTTTCTGACGTAGTTTCATCATCCGCAGGTCGCGTTCAGCTTCGTTGTTTGTGAATGGCACGTCGGGATCTGTCAGAAAGCGCAGGGTGCCTTCCTTGTGATCGCGCAATCGTAAAGCCAGATTATGTCCTGTCCGTCGCTTCTTGCGCCCCCGTCTTCCGGGTTTTGGCGGCACGAGTGGAGGCAATTCCTCATGGAAACCCAATGCAGCGGTGATGATCCTGTCGTATCGCCGATTAATAAGCGCAACAAGCGGTGTTGAAACCGCCACGCCCTTATCCCGCGCGGCCTGTGTGACATGGTGCGCACGCCGCAGTAGCCTTTGCATCTGACCAGCCCAATCTTCCTGTTCGATTTCGACCAACGCTTGCAGTTCCCGTAAATGGTGTGCATTGCACAACGCATGGGTAACACCATCCAGCGTGAAGTAGGGCTGCCAATGATCATGCACGATACAGCCCGTGAGATTGGATAACAGATTACCGCGTTTGCTGCTGACCCGGTAGAAAGCCAGAAGCGGTGTACAGGCAACGTGAAGCCATTGCAGGCACCCCGTAATCCGGAAACCCGTCTCGTCAAGATGTTTGACGTGGACCTGTTGGGCGATCACATCCTGCAGGTGAGAAGCAACCCCCTTGAGCCGCTCTGATGCTTTGCGGTTCATGGCGGCCACAGTGGCAGGAACCAAAGGGGCATTGAACAAATCGGCCATTATTTGCGCCAGTCTGTCTTCCGGCAGGAAATGGGCGCATTGGAGATATGTTGCCACTCCGGCGATGCGTGGCCCGTACTGCACGGGTGCCTTTACTTCCAGAGGAAACGCCGCCCTGGTTGTTTCCCCACAGTGGCCGCAAAGGCAGACATGTGCCCTGTGTTCCGTTGTCACCAGGGGTTGTGGCTCGGGCAGGTCAAACACCTGTCGTGCGGCGTAATCCTCTGCCATTGATGGCGACAGCGGTGTGCCACATTGCCCGCAGACAGAAGGAAAGTGATCTTCAACATGATCGGGATCTGCCGTTTGGCACAGGGTGCTTCCCTTGTGGCCTTTCTGCCCGCCTGACTTTTTACCGGATTTTCTCCGCAGACTTTTGGTTCTGGGTTCAGCCTTGGGCTTCTTTAGGCCGTCGCTTGAAGGCGGCTTGCTACTGTTGCTGCTGTTCAAGCTGAGGCGACGCTCAAGGTCTTCAATGCGAGCCACAAGCAGGGCTATCGTTTGTGCATTCTTCTGCTTCAGCTCTTCATAAGCCTCAACGGAAACATAACCTTTGGGTGCGTTTGAAAAAATCATAATCTTAATGAATCACATCGGGATTCCTCAGGCAAGAGAATTATTCCTTAGGGTACCTGGGCAGTTACCTTTTTATTACAATTGCCATCATCCCAATTCGCGTTCGTAGAGGCAGTGAATTGGGATTCAATATAAGGCAATGTGCTTCAAACCGTTTTGGCATCACTTTGGCCGAGAGCGGTTTGAAAAACGGGTCGCGTGGGGTCGCCTTGGGTAAGGGGTTATTCATCGGCATCTCCTTTGTTTCGGGGGTGGAATCCTATTCTCCAGCAACAGGGGCACCGCGCCTATTTCTGTGCCACAGAGATCGGACAGATCCCGCACCACACGGATAAAATCATCCGTGGCCAAAGCCTGCCAACAGGTGTCTACAGTGTGGTTTCCCCGGTAGGCCGCCTGTGCACCGGGATTTTTAAGACGGCCCAGCTCCATCTGGAACGCTGAGCGCATTTGTCTGATTTCCGCCTCGCAATGCCGGACCAGTGCCGCATAAAACCCCGTGAGCTGTTTACCCCTGGCAGGGGGGAAAGTGTTGTTCATGGGCTTTTTAAGTTTTCTGTGTGTCATCTCATATGTCATCGTTGTTTTTTCCTTTCATCGATTTCGCCGCCAGCCCACATGTGGCAGGGCAGGGCACACCCCATTTTCGCGCCTGGATGCCGCGCCGGCCGGTTTTTGCGGCCTTTCACGCATATCCTTGTTCAAGAGCACTTTGTTGACACCCATCCGTTCGGCAATCTCCTGCAAGGCCAGACCCTGCTGTTTCAGCGCATATATACGCGCCACGCGCATCTGTCGATAATCATCCGACAGTCTGTTCCGCCCTTCCTGATAGAGATCCCGCAAATATTTCCAGACATGTGCTTCGGTACACGCCAGCCCTGCTACAATTTCATCAGGGGCAAACCCGTCCAGATGCAGCCGCTGGATACGCATCCGTAATGCTTTGGTGCGTGGCGGTAAGGGTTTTACAGTATCGAGACCCCGTAAATTCGTCCTGACCAGGGCTGCGGGACAGGCGAGCTGCGCTGCAATTGCAGCAGGGTCACACCCGTCCAGATACAACCGCTGCATATGCTTTCTGAATGCCTTGGCCTCCGGCGAAACCCCGGGCCCGGGTGCGACCACAACTGTGATCTCGCGCAGTGACACGGGCTTATCGTTCTCCAGCCCCAGCCAGCCGCGCGCCGCGCGTTTATTTTCCGCCATGGCCATGCGCTGCCACTGTTGCAGCGGTGTCAAGACATCACCTGTCTTTTTTGATTTCCGGTCTGAACCTGTCATATCTGCCACCCCCCATTGCGACTGGCCGTGCGGCGGCCGAAACCGGGCTTACAGGGAAAGGCACACCCCGTTTTTAACGCCAATGCCCCCATCCTCACGTTTTCATCCTCCGGGTCAAGCCAATCAAACTGCCCACCAGATTGAGTTTTCCGGCTTTATGCCGTGCAGTCATCGCGCGCAGCACCCCGCCGGGGTTCTGGATCGGGGTTTCCGGGTGAAACCGGTTGCGGTCAATCACCAGAATTGCAAGCGCTGTGGCCATATCACCCATTTGCCCCACCGCCGCATCATAAGCCGAGCGGTTAATCCCCAACTCCGGCAACCGGTCGATCGCCGCCAGAATAAAATCCATCGCCGCTGGCGATGGTCTTTGCCCCTGGTGCTGCCGGATATAAAGCCGCATCTCCTCAGAACTCAAGGCAAACAACCGATGCGGGTTCAGTTTTTCGATAAATTCACTGTTGACCCCGACCTCAGCCCCGCCACACTTATTTTCTAAACAATCAGCGGAGCCGTCAGGCGTAGCTGCTAAGGAATTATCTTCTGACGGCGTGCCGTCAGCCAACTTATTCATGCTCGCATTACAGATTACAGAGTGATCTTGAGTTGTATCTTGTATATATCGGCGGAAGTCAGCTTCCGCTGGAGCGGAAGTATCTGGTAACATTCGGGCAAGTTCATCGATGGCTTCGGAGGTGATTAACACCGCGTCGTAATGTGCTTCGAGGGCGGCGATGGACTGTAGGCTGGCATAGCGCGGGGGCCAGTTGAGAAACGTTTCTGCGATGGCTTTCAGCCCGGCGTGCTCCGGATAGATCGGCTGGAGACGCATCAGGGTCATCTTGACATTGCGCCTGAGCGCCGAGCACTGGCGCTTCAGGCGGGTTCTGTGCTGGCGTTCAAAGCGCATTTGGGCCCGGAGTGCAATGAGATCGGGTACCGCTTCAATCAACGGGCTGAAGCACAGCCCTTGCCGGAACTCGCTGCCATCGGCAAACACCAGACGACAGCGGCTGCCGTTGCCGGCCACCTGCTTGTCGACAAAGCCCAGGGCGATCAGGGCGGTCTCGTCATTGCGCACCGCCCGCGGGCTCTTGCCCAGCGATCCCGCGATATTCCCTTGCAGGGCATAGCAGACCGGTTCGCGCGTGGGATCGGTCCAGTCCGAGGGCCGGGTTTCGCGCAGCATGGTAAGTAAGGATTTCAACAGGCCGTCCGACAGGCCGATATGTTTGCTGACATCGAGCAGCAGCCCTTCCAGCGCGCCGCGCTGCATCGCTTCGGGCAAGACCGGATACCTGGGCTGTGGATCCTGTGGTGGTGATCCCTGTGTATGGTTGTCCTGCGGGTTGCGCAGGGCCTGTAATCTGTGTGACATTGCTGTCCCTCTTTTCTGTTTTTGTGATGCTTTTCATTGGGCATCACGCCGCGATTGAGGCGCAAAAATCGCAGGCACACAGAATTTCATCGCCAAAAGGTCACTTTTGACTTGAAAAGCGGGTCAGGGCAGGCTAAAAAACAAGGGTCTATTTAGTTTTTTTGGCCTGACCATAACCTTAATGCCGTGCAATCTCTGCGCGGTTTTTCGGTTTTAAGTGGTTTATTGCGGGGTTTCTACTGCTCTGCCTCCCTTTATCTGGATTCTTTAGGGACAGTGATACCCACATCTTGTGCGTTTCTCAAGCATAGGTTCAACTTTGCAGATAGAATCAGGACCGGCGGATCCCGCGCGTGACGGGCCAGGCACCGCAAACAACGCGCTGCGCGCAAGATTTTTTCTGTCGATAACATGGGATATGACCGCTTTATGTAACATTGCATCTGTAATGTTTTTGACAAGATCAAACTCGTGCCTTGTCCATGGAGCTAAAATCGTGATTAATGGACAACAAATCTATTCTAAGGCGACCGCCAATTAATCAATTTACGCTCTTTTCGCATTACATCCAACATTTCTGGAAGTTCGCCGGACCATCGGCTCTTTTGGGGGTCTGGGGGGCATCGGTGTTTCTTGCCTGGGCTGCGGCGGGCCGACATGCGGGCCTACTGGATTGGGGTTTGGCCTTTGGTTTACTCACGGCGGCGGTAGGCGCTTTTGTTCTTTTTGTGGGAATGGCTCGGCTCCGGCGTCTTCGAGCACGGCATGCAGACTATGACCACGCGGGCACAAGCGACGTATCGCAATTATCTAAAGTCGAGCGCGAGGTGTTTTGCGGTACGCATCTTTTGGTATCAAGCCTGTGTGTTTGCGGCGGGCTTTTGGTTTCTCTGTCGCTGCGGGGGCTGCCTATTTCCGCGTTGTTTGTAGCTGTGGTTCTCGTTCCTGGCGCGGTTCTACTTTGGCGATCCTTTGGACTAAATGGCGGTGATCATGTAGCTGTCGGACTGTTTGTCGCTATTACACTAAAACGGGCCAGAACTGGGCAGGATGCCGTATATGACCTGCGCCATCAGTCGCGCATCGACGTAGGCTTGGCCACGGCGCATTCATTGGAGGACAATGGGGCCATCGCGCGGGAAATCTTGGCAATCCTGCGACACGAAGGGGCACTTTGGCCTAGTTTGGACGCAACAGTGGCCCTGGCCCCGATAAGTCAAATGCGCTGGCGACTGGATGCTCTTGCGGGCTTGACGTGGCATATGATTTCGGCGGGCCTTGTTGCATGGTTTCTTGCGTTTGTTGCTCCTATTGAGTTTCTTGACCCGCTGCCTTCGCCTCTCGCGCTTTTGAGGGGAGAGGATGCGCAATCTTTGCCTGAAAATCCACCGACCGAAGAGGAGAAAGAAACTGCACAGGACGAGATTTTAGACGACGGTGAGACAAGCGGTAACGATGGGGCGACGGGTGAAAGCGAAAGCCTGGATGGCAGTAAGGGCGAGCCGGGGGGCGGTGACTCAAAGAGTGACGGTGACGCAGGCAGATCGGGTGGCGGGTCAACCGAAGGTGACGGTGAAGGCCCTACAGCCCCCGATAGCGAAGGGAGTGCCGGTGAAAACCCGACTGAGGGCGAAGGCAGCAACCAACCTTCTGAAAGCGATGGGAAGGGAGAGTTCTCAGAGAAAGGTGACGATGGGGCCGACAGGGCGGGTGATGCCAGTGGGACGGGAGAGGAGCCTTCTGCCAAGGAGCCGGTGGACACGGGGCAGGACGCGGTTGGGGGAGCATCGGATCGACCTGGTGAGGCAGAAACTGAACCCTCTGTCCTGCCCGATACAACCGAGAGTGAGGAGAAGGTTCAGGCCGATCAGGGATCAGAGGGACAAGGTACGCAAGGAGAATTATCTGTTGAGATGACGGAACCGGACGGGACAGCAGGTGAGGCGGGATTGTCCAAGGGTGAGACGACCATCATGGATGAGACGCGCGTTTCGGGCGCAGGGTCTGAGGCACCAGAAGAGGAAGTCGGCCCGATCGTAGGGCAAGAGGGTGATACGAGTGAGGGCGATCCAGAAGGGATATCATCGGCAACGGTCGCATCCGGTGACGAAGGCGCTCTTGCGCAAGAGGGTGCGCAGGCCGACATCGAACACCCCTTTGCTGCACACGGAGAGGCGCCAAAAGGTGTAACGATCTTGCAAGATAATTTGCTAGATTACCCTGATAACCTGCCGATACCGCAACCACCATCGCAACGGTTGCCGGCCTGGGTGTTGGAGTTGGAGTTGGAGTTGGAAAAGTAATGTGGATGGCCGTGCGAAATTGTAACTTTATTAGTGGGAAATAATAGACCTGCTTCACAATAGGTTATTTTTATGCGAGGAAGTGCCTGGAGGTATCATTTTATGAAAGCTTTGAAGATTTTAAGTGCACAACCTGCATTGTTTTTTCGACTATCGGGCATCCGCCTTACAGATTTCAACGCCCTGGTTGCGACACTTCATCCGATCTGGTTGAAAAGTGAGGAGAAACGCCTGTCCCGCAAAGACAGGCAACGTGCGATTGGGGGTGGGATGAACTATCGCCTGGAGTTCGCAGAACAGCTTCTGCTCTGCCTGATGTATTACCGAACCTATACCAGCCATGCTTTTATGGGGCTTGTATTCAATGTATCCTCTCCGACAGTTTGCCGCCGCATTCAAGCCATGACAGAGTTGATGGCAGGCCATTTTCGGATGCCTGAACGTAAAGTAAAGTTGTCGGAAGTGGAAAAGGCTGATCTGCTTTACCTGATGATTGATGGTACTGAGCGTCCAGTTCAACGGCCCGGGAAGCCCTCGGCTCGAAAAGCAAAATATTCTGGCAAGAAAAAGAAGCACACGGCGTCCCACCAGATCATCACAGATGACAAGAAGTGTATACTGGCTGTTGGATGCGCCCATGACGGGCGCAAACATGACAAGCGTATTTATGATGAGACCCGCGTGGATAGGCCCCCTGATATACTTACCCTTGGGGATTTAGGATATCTGGGGACATCACTGGAAATCCCCCTGAAAACATCAAAGAAAAAACCACTTACGAAAGAAGAACAAGAATACAATACATGGCATTCAAAACTACGCATTGGCGTAGAGCACGGTATTGGCCGCATGAAAAAGTTCAATATATTTTCGGATATTCACCGCAACAACCAACAACAAAACATGATTGCCAAGAATGTCGGAGCACTCGCAAATATGAATTTGAAAACAGTTTGACAAAACGGGTGGGGATACTTGTGTCTAAAAATATTCGACCCTATTGTGAATCGGGCCTATTCAGTTGATGAAATCCCAAAATGGTTTTTCTTTGCCTTATCCTGAAAATTTAGAGACACCAGATCGACCAGAGTTTGAGGATGTTGTGATGAAGGCAGGGGCCAGCGAAATTACAGACGATACAAGTATATCCCAAGTGGATATAAACGCTCTTGAGCAGGTACAATCACTTTGGGATGATCTTGATAGCGGTGTGTCAGAAATTAAAAAGTCCGCTTAAATGGAAAGCGATACGGAATGATATTATTGCATATAATATCTGAAACCATCGCCCCAGATTAAATAGTTGCATCACCCTCTATCATTCAAACCAGCACAAGGTCGGCAATGTGGACATAGTGACTACTATGCAAAAGATGACATTCGGCACTAAGGGCGGAAAGGAGACCTTCGTTGCGAGTGTGAATAATTATGCCACAGTTGAGGAAGCGGACATTCAGAGGGGATGATGCGCCCAGATTCAATCCCAGTAGGACTCCAATCATGGTTTTCAACACAATGCCCGTTGAAAACTTCGTATTGCTCTCTTCTAAAGCTTATCAAGATCGTCGAATGGGGGTTTGGTTTGTAGTTTTTTGAACAATGCCGTCCCGAGAAATTGTAGTAGACCCGATTCATAATAGGGTCGAATATTTTTAGACACAAGTATCCCCACCCGTTTTTTCAAACTGTTTTCAAATTCATATTTGCGAGTGCTCCGACATTCTTGGCAATCATGTTTTGTTGTTGGTTGTTGCGGTGAATATCCGAAAATATATTGAACTTTTTCATGCGGCCAATACCGTGCTCTACGCCAATGCGTAGTTTTGAATGCCATGTATTGTATTCTTGTTCTTCTTTCGTAAGTGGTTTTTTCTTTGATGTTTTCAGGGGGATTTCCAGTGATGTCCCCAGATATCCTAAATCCCCAAGGGTAAGTATATCAGGGGGCCTATCCACGCGGGTCTCATCATAAATACGCTTGTCATGTTTGCGCCCGTCATGGGCGCATCCAACAGCCAGTATACACTTCTTGTCATCTGTGATGATCTGGTGGGACGCCGTGTGCTTCTTTTTCTTGCCAGAATATTTTGCTTTTCGAGCCGAGGGCTTCCCGGGCCGTTGAACTGGACGCTCAGTACCATCAATCATCAGGTAAAGCAGATCAGCCTTTTCCACTTCCGACAACTTTACTTTACGTTCAGGCATCCGAAAATGGCCTGCCATCAACTCTGTCATGGCTTGAATGCGGCGGCAAACTGTCGGAGAGGATACATTGAATACAAGCCCCATAAAAGCATGGCTGGTATAGGTTCGGTAATACATCAGGCAGAGCAGAAGCTGTTCTGCGAACTCCAGGCGATAGTTCATCCCACCCCCAATCGCACGTTGCCTGTCTTTGCGGGACAGGCGTTTCTCCTCACTTTTCAACCAGATCGGATGAAGTGTCGCAACCAGGGCGTTGAAATCTGTAAGGCGGATGCCCGATAGTCGAAAAAACAATGCAGGTTGTGCACTTAAAATCTTCAAAGCTTTCATAAAATGATACCTCCAGGCACTTCCTCGCATAAAAATAACCTATTGTGAAGCAGGTCTAGTAGTGCGTACAGTATCAGCTTCTTTGTGAGCAACCTTGATTTCTACAGTATTTAACTCATTTTCTTTTCCACCAAAGCAAAGTTGCATGGCTTCTAAAATACCGATATCTTTAAGTGAATTTACGCGAGGGTTTGGATTGTTTCGCGGACTAGGAACCGTCGAGGGAAACAAATAAATGCATGGCGGAGGTAGTTTGTATTGCCCAATATTGGTTAAGCGATTTCCATCTAACAGCAGTTTTGGACAGGGGCGTGCCATTGTACCGCAAATCCAATCCCAAACAACCAAACCATCGATCTGCTGCTTTCTATCAATCATTTCGGCGCTAAGGCGTGTATGAATGCCAGACCACACATTATGGCGGGGGTCTGCTCCAGGGTTGCTGCAGATGCTCCATATGATGAACTCATCAGCATGAGGCGGACGTTCAAATATATTGGTGTTGTTCCCATCCAAGCATCCCTTCAATTCTATGATAGCAGTTCGACCATTCTTCAATTCAACATAATAATCGTGTCTGTTTGCTTCGCCAGCGGATCCCCAATCGGATATAAACCCTTCATCTTGCATATGGGAAAGCACCAAAGCAACAAAGTTACGCTTCTCCTTCATTGCCGCTGAAAACTGACCACGTATACGCTCAATTGTCCCTCGGAATAGTCCTGATTGATAAAAATCATGTTTATCCAAGCCGTGATCGCCGAGAGTATGGGCTTCAGTTTTAAGAACTTCGGCAAATGCTAATATTTTTTTACGAAGCTCAGCATTTTTTTCACATGGAATTTCACTCACGTGACTACTCTACTTTTTGTTGATCTTGCATTTGAAACTAGTCGTTCGAGTAGGTGACTGGCGATAAACCTAACAACTGGAACGGCAACACCGTCTCCGGTGATGTGGTAAGCTTCATTGTACCGCTCAGGTAAAGCATACGTGTCAGGCAACCCCATCAACCTTGCGGTTTCTCGAGTGGAAATCAACCGAGAACGAATTTTATTGCCTTCAACTATCATGATTAATTGCCGGGAAGAACCGCCAGCTGGTGTTCTCAAACACCCCGCAATCTCGTCAAATCGAACTTCTGCACGCTGAACCTTAATGCCGTGTTCGTGCCGAGTGCGTTTATAAATAGTCCCTACCATCTTCACTCCTGATGCTCTAGCCGTCTCAACTTTCGCAAGATTGACCTCCGACATCATGGATAAGAGAGCAGTGGTTTCTGCACTGGAATGCCATCTCGTCGAAGTAGGGTTTTCTTCTACTAAGTCCGCAAATTTTTCCGTGCGCTTGGGGGGATTGGGTAATTGCCACCATTGCCAATTTTGTTGGAGTTCTTTGGGTAGCCGATCAAAAGATCTTTTAAGAGATTTAGTATGCCAAGGCCCTTTTGGGGGCTCATCCACGTTTAAGGGAGAGATTGAGATGTCATTTCGTATAGCGATAACAAACAGACGTGGCCGCGATTGCGGAACAAAATGAACAGCGTCCACGACGATCGCTCCGAAGGTATAACCAAGGTCAAATAATGCCTGACAGATTGCCGTGAAATCTTTTCCACCATGTGATGTTAAGGTGCCGAGAACATTCTCCAATGCAATTACCGATGGCGCACGTTTATCATCCCTTAGCGCTTGTATATGCGCAATGAATGGCCAAAAAGTGCCAGATCGGTCGCCCTTTAGTCCTGCGCCTCCACCAGCTAAAGAGAGATCTTGGCAGGGAAATGAGCCCCATACTAAATCAGGCTGACCCGGCATCTCCTCAGGTGCAACATTCCTGATATCGTCAACGATAAAATGGTTGCCACCCCAATTTTCGCGATAAGTAACCGCCTTTTTATGATCAAAATCATTTGCAAAGAGACAAGTCCAGCCCGGCCCAAGGCCAGCGCGAGCCATACCCCCACCCGCAAAAAATTCATAAAATGTTCGTGCCATTTTCTCGCCTCCAACATCCTACATAGACCAGAAGAAAAAGAACAAATCAAGAATTCGTTGAGAAAAGTTGCTTGGGCGAGAACATGATTGGTTGGCTTATACTGCGCTTTTGAAAAACACACCATACGATGTAGTGGTTTTAGTAATCGTCCCAATTGTATATTGTAACTAGTACTCAACAGAATAGGCCGTGAATGCTAAAGAGGGCGGAGACTGGACACTCGCTGCGTTTATCAACAAGGCCCGCTCTTCGCAGAAACCGAACTTTGCAAAATTGCACATTTCCGCCCCAAACAATCCTTCCAATGAGGTAAGCGCACTTTTTACGACTCACATACTTGCTGAATCGCAAGTGTTCGGCCAGTGTGCAAACAAAAGTATAAGGAACCTGCTAGATGTCATTAACACCGCGCGGAATGAGCATTCAAGAAGCTTACAGACTGTATGCCGCCAAAAAACTTTCGGTGAATAGAAAGTATCAGCGGAAATTAGTCTGGTCATCTAGGGAAAAGATGCATCTGATAAATTCCGTCCAGAATGAGTTACCTATCCCTCTATTTATGTTCGCGAAATTCAATGTGGACGAAGATCGCTTGGAGATAATCGATGGTATGCAAAGATTGAACGCCATTTTCTCGTATATTGAGCATCAGTTTGTCGACGAAGATGGGCTATGCTTCGATTTGGAACAGTCGACCCGTGCGCAACTTGAGCTTAAGGAAGGAAAATTTACTGAGTTTGATAGTGATGTCACCAGAATGGATGCCGAACAGTGTGCAAAATTCCTAGAATATCAACTGGCTGTGACTATCGACAGTGATGGAAACGAAGATCGAATTAACGATGTTTTTGGCAGAATTAATAGCGGCGGTCGGCAACTGAGCCCACAAGAACAACGGCAAGCGGGGCTGGTATCTGAACTATCCGAGTTTGTCCGGAAACTGGCATTTAATTTACGCGGTGATTCATCTCCTGACATCTTGACGTTAAACGAAATGCCAGAAGTAAGCTTTGATACACCTAGGGAAAAGCAACGCTATGGAATAGATGCATCCGAAGTATTTTGGTGTAAACATGGTATCATTGTAGCAAATGACTTGGCCCGCAGCGAAGATGAGCAGTTAATTTCTGACCTAGCGATATCAATTCTCAATGCTGAGCCACTTAATGCGAGCAGGGAAGTTTTTGATAGTTACTTCCAAAAAGGCTCTACCCAATTTGAAGCAATAAATGTGGCGCTGTTGGCATACGGCCCTGAACGACTAAAATCGGAAATAATTACCACAATTGGTTCAATCCGTGCAGTTTTTGAGTCTGACACCTTTCAATCGTTTCGAGATTGCGTGCATGAAAAAAAGCGCAACGCGGCAAGGACAACATTTTTTGCGGTGTTTTTTGCGTTCCACAATCTTATGTCTAAACAAGGAATGTACGCAGACAAGCTTTCAATCATAAGAACGGCTCTTGAAAACTCGCAGAAGCTCATGATACGCTCGGCACACCATTCAACCACTGCTGACAGGCTCCGCAATATCGCAGTAATACAGGGCCTAATTCAGCCATCGTTTGTGAAAAAGGACGTTGCTGCATTTGGTGGCGCGCATTCTCTCATTGTGGATCTGGAAAACTCTTTGCGACGGGCAAAATACGAAGCCAGTCGGTATGAGTTTAAGGCAGGTATTTGCCGCCTAAGCACCCCCCCAGTTTTGGATGAAAATATGTTTGAAAAGCTGGCTCGAACTGCGTGTGCGATAGCAAATAGTCACCCAGGGCAAGATGGTTTCATATATTTAGGTGTTGCCGATAATCTGGCAGCTTCAGAACGCATCAGCATGCAGACGGGTCAAAGCCCCATCCAGATTGGGAATGTCTATTTTGTAGGGCTTGATTTTGATCTTAAAACGATGGGATTGGACATTGAAAGCTATGTCAAAAGGTTGCTTATTGAGTTGGCTAAAAAAACTATTGCAGAGCCTCTAAAAACACAAATTGCGACGACTATTGATCATGCTGAATACCAAGGCCGTCCGTTTGTAAGAATTCGTATTCCTAATCAAGCCGAATTATCCGCATTCGGCGATCAATACCCTGTTCGGAAAAATTCGGAAACTGTAGACCTAACCCCAATTGAGACGTTGGCTCAGGCTAAGCTATTTTCGAATTAAACGATAAAGGCTTAGTCACCGAAGGCGGGGCGGAGCACACAGAACGTTACGTCCGCACTGCCGACCACCAGCCAATAAAAATGCTGCACTGAGCACGAATGGCCGGTTCGAGGATGTTGCACCGCAACACTAGGTCCACTGACTAACGGCCGCTTTGGGCCGTGAGTGTCAATCGGTAATAAGGGCGGGAAGCGGAAGTTCGCTGCGTTGCGTTCAATTCAATGAATCTAGGAGAAAGCGGACTTTCGAGTTCGTAATTACTTGCGGACAAATGGAGTTTACACTTAAGAGAAAACTCTCTGCCAATATGCCCAAGTGACACGCGACACCAGTAAAACAGGGCGCAAACCCAAGTGGGTGCCAACCGAAGAACAATTCTATATTGTAGATATTTTGTGGCACGATATACGTGTTCCAAGGTCAACAATTCAAAGGGTAATAACCCGCTATGGTGGGCCTGAAATGTCAAATAAAAACATGGTGGACAAATTTGGAAACCGCACAATGGATCAAGGATAATTGATATGGCTGATGCAAAAGACTTATTTGAAGAAATGATATCTGAGGATAAAAGGCTTAAAAATGTGGTTTATGTTAAAGATGGTCACATAATCATAGATGTTGAATATGAGTACGAAATTGGGTTTAATCGCTGCGACACACATGAGAAGATAATTGCTTGGTATCTACACCTTTCGGAAAAAACATGGATGACGCCTGAAGTGATGGAGAGGTTCATCATTGTGGCTCTTGGTAAGGCTGGTCTGAATATCCCAACGGTTTAGTTTCGTTTGTTAGAAACATAAAAGGAAGGACACAGAATTTGTCTATCGAGCTATTGGAACTGGCTGATGAGTTGGAGGCGGCAGCCAAAGATTTTAAAGCAAAACACAACGACGTGCTAAAGGCACTGACAGATGCAGCAACTGCGGTTCATAAGTCCTGGAGTGGCTCTAACCTAGGGTACCATGCTTTCGTATATTATGAGGACTTAGCAACGCGTCCTCCTGGCGCGCAATTCAGTGCCGAGTGGGGCTTGCAGGACATGAGCTATACCAGCATGGGCAGTGTTGGCGAATGGCGGGAATATTCATCTGACGCCGTAAAGGTCGCGATCTATGATCAAGCTAACCATCCTGACCTAAGCATAGCCGAACAGGCCAGCTCTAAACTAACGGTTGTCGTAAAGAGGGCACGAGATGAGCTTTCATCGCTTCTCTCTGTCTCTCTCGGCGACAATCCGGACGAATTTTTGGAGCGCCTAAAACGTGAATCTGAAGAGGTGGGGGTTTTGCACACCTATGCGGATATGTGCCAAGCGATGCTTCCAAGTGGAAAGTTGATGTCCAGAGACAGCAACGCTGTGACCTCGGGCGTTCAGGTCGCACCACACCAAGAAATCATTGCAAAGACGACTGCGCTCCAAGCCCCTTGCGATGTGGCGCTGGAGCTGTCTGAGATTGCGCGAAAGGCGGGGTCGCACATGGGACGAAAAGAAAGAGGCAAGCGGCGCTCGGAACGGGTTGGAACGAATATCTTTATCGGGCACGGAAGATCTTTGCTTTGGCGCGAGTTGAAAGATTTCATTGTTGATCGTTTGAAGCTTCCTTTCGAAGAGTTCAATCGTGTCCCAGTTGCCGGGGTCACAAACATCTCACGGCTTTCAGAAATGCTGGATGGAGCTGGTTGTGCGTTAATCCTGCTAACCGCAGAAGACGAGCAGGTTGGCGGGTCTATGCATGCACGTATGAACGTTATCCATGAAGTCGGGTTGTTTCAGGGGCGGCTTGGCTTCACGAAGGCAATCGTGATCCTGGAAGAGGGCTGCGAAGAGTTTTCCAACATCCAAGGCTTGGGCCAAATCCGCTTTCCAAAAGGTAACATCTCTGCAGCCTTCGAAGAAGTCAGGGCTGTTCTTGAGCGCGAAGAAATGATCTGAACTTTCGTCAACGGCGGGTTGGTCTCTCCCGTAACGTCCACGTTCTGGATCAAATGCTGTACCGCGTACGAATGTCTGCAATGCGTAAGCTGCATCGAAGCACGTTGTATGCTGTTCAAGGGCCGGTTTGGGCCGTTCACGTCAAATTTTCATTAGAAAACGGACGGCAGCAAAGTCCACATACCAGTCAACTAACCAGTTTTTCCAAAGGGCCGTTTTTTTGATTTGTTCTCCATATGTACTTCGAGTTGGTCGAAATCGCACGTTTGAGCCGACTAGGCCTAAATGGCTAGTTTTTATCTTTAAAATAGTCCAGGGCAATACGAATTAATACTAAAATCAATGGTAACTGCCCAGGTACCCTAAGGAATAATTCTCTTGCCTGAGGAATCCCGATGTGATTCATTAAGATTATGATTTTTTCAAACGCACCCAAAGGTTATGTTTCCGTTGAGGCTTATGAAGAGCTGAAGCAGAAGAATGCACAAACGATAGCCCTGCTTGTGGCTCGCATTGAAGACCTTGAGCGTCGCCTCAGCTTGAACAGCAGCAACAGTAGCAAGCCGCCTTCAAGCGACGGCCTAAAGAAGCCCAAGGCTGAACCCAGAACCAAAAGTCTGCGGAGAAAATCCGGTAAAAAGTCAGGCGGGCAGAAAGGCCACAAGGGAAGCACCCTGTGCCAAACGGCAGATCCCGATCATGTTGAAGATCACTTTCCTTCTGTCTGCGGGCAATGTGGCACACCGCTGTCGCCATCAATGGCAGAGGATTACGCCGCACGACAGGTGTTTGACCTGCCCGAGCCACAACCCCTGGTGACAACGGAACACAGGGCACATGTCTGCCTTTGCGGCCACTGTGGGGAAACAACCAGGGCGGCGTTTCCTCTGGAAGTAAAGGCACCCGTGCAGTACGGGCCACGCATCGCCGGAGTGGCAACATATCTCCAATGCGCCCATTTCCTGCCGGAAGACAGACTGGCGCAAATAATGGCCGATTTGTTCAATGCCCCTTTGGTTCCTGCCACTGTGGCCGCCATGAACCGCAAAGCATCAGAGCGGCTCAAGGGGGTTGCTTCTCACCTGCAGGATGTGATCGCCCAACAGGTCCACGTCAAACATCTTGACGAGACGGGTTTCCGGATTACGGGGTGCCTGCAATGGCTTCACGTTGCCTGTACACCGCTTCTGGCTTTCTACCGGGTCAGCAGCAAACGCGGTAATCTGTTATCCAATCTCACGGGCTGTATCGTGCATGATCATTGGCAGCCCTACTTCACGCTGGATGGTGTTACCCATGCGTTGTGCAATGCACACCATTTACGGGAACTGCAAGCGTTGGTCGAAATCGAACAGGAAGATTGGGCTGGTCAGATGCAAAGGCTACTGCGGCGTGCGCACCATGTCACACAGGCCGCGCGGGATAAGGGCGTGGCGGTTTCAACGCCGCTTGTTGCGCTTATTAATCGGCGATACGACAGGATCATCACCGCAGCATTGGATTTCCATGAGGAATTGCCTCCACTCGTGCCGCCAAAACCCGGAAGACGGGGGCGCAAGAAGCGACGGACAGGACATAATCTGGCTTTACGATTGCGCGATCACAAGGAAGGCACCCTGCGCTTTCTGACAGATCCCGACGTGCCATTCACAAACAACGAAGCTGAACGCGACCTGCGGATGATGAAACTACGTCAGAAAATATCGGGAGGGTTCAGGTCTGAACAAGGGGCAGAGGATTTTGCGACCCTGCGCAGCGTCATCACAACGGCGAGAAAACAAGGATGGAACATCATCGAAACACTGATGATGCCTGCCGATCAGATTATTGCAAAACTGAAATACGCTTAAAAATAACCTGGGCAGTTACGTCGGAAGTGGAAAAGGCTGATCTGCTTTACCTGATGATTGATGGTACTGAGCGTCCAGTTCAACGGCCCGGGAAGCCCTCGGCTCGAAAAGCAAAATATTCTGGCAAGAAAAAGAAGCACACGGCGTCCCACCAGATCATCACAGATGACAAGAAGTGTATACTGGCTGTTGGATGCGCCCATGACGGGCGCAAACATGACAAGCGTATTTATGATGAGACCCGCGTGGATAGGCCCCCTGATATACTTACCCTTGGGGATTTAGGATATCTGGGGACATCACTGGAAATCCCCCTGAAAACATCAAAGAAAAAACCACTTACGAAAGAAGAACAAGAATACAATACATGGCATTCAAAACTACGCATTGGCGTAGAGCACGGTATTGGCCGCATGAAAAAGTTCAATATATTTTCGGATATTCACCGCAACAACCAACAACAAAACATGATTGCCAAGAATGTCGGAGCACTCGCAAATATGAATTTGAAAACAGTTTGACAAAACGGGTGGGGATACTGTCAAAAACATTTGGAGTTGTCCGGTTTATGTACCATGGCAGTTGTCCGCTTCTGTTTTCCACGGGTGAGGGTTTTGGGAGCCGTAGGCGAGCAAGACCCTCACCCGTGGTTCGGCTGGTCGAAGCGGTTCACGCAGCCTGTTCTTTAACATCTTTAATCTCCGTTCCATCGGGTTCATACATGGCAAGCTTTCTGGGGCCATGGAACACCGCCAACTGGCCGTTTGGATATTCATGCACCCGAACACGGGCTTTGACGTAGTGGTTCCGATGGCAATCTGCGGGTATCTGAAGACACCGGTTTTTGTAGCGAACGGTGTTGTCTTTTCCGACCACGCGTTCTTCCTGCACACATAGAACGTTGGCCAGATCGCCGGCGAACGGCACAAAGGCTGATCCATCACCGGATGGCTTGATTGCAAATTTTTCATTATGGCCTGGCAGATACTCTTCGATCAAAAACCGATTGGCTTCTTCCATCGTCGTAATGCCGTTTAAGCGCAGTTCTTGCGGCAATCGGTTTTGAAGCGTCCCGAACATGCGTTCCGAGCGCCCGCGGGCCTCAGGCGAATAGGCCGGTATCAATTCAATGCCAAGCCGGGTTAAAGCCCGCCCAAATTGGGTCGGGTTGCTCTTGTCAACTTTGCCGCCAGCCTCAGGTGTGTGCCAGTAGTGGCTGCCTCTATCGGCATAGAGAGAACAGAATAAACCTTTTGAAACAATAACATCACTCACACCCGCAAAACTGCTCATCGTCCCTTCTTCATCAACAAAAAACGCCGAGTAGATATCGCTTGTCGCATCGTCCATCGTCACGATCAGATCCCACCATTTGCCCGGAACCCACTCATGGCTTGACCCGCCCCTCTCAGGCCATTTCATGGCCCTGCCGGGCAGCGCTTGATGCAACATCATCCCGGGAAGAGCGCGACGCTCGCGCTTGCGGCGATGGGCCCCACGCCGTGATGCTTTCGTCACTCTGCCACGTGCTTGCAGTGTCAGACGCACCCAATTATAGCTGTGATTGAAGTCATGCTCTGATACCAGTTTCTCGTGGAAATGCTTTGGGGTGAAATCCCAATATCGGGTATCAAACAGTGTCAGCATTTTACTCACCGTATCAACTGGAACACGGTTCTGGGGTACCCTGGCAAGACGGCGGTCAAACAGCCCGTCAGCACCTTCTGCCTCAAAGCGCTTACCGTATCGTCGAAAACTACGCTCCGACATCCCCAGAAGGCCCGCAGCCTCTCTCTGGCTCAATTTGCGCGCTTTGGTTTGGCCATAGTATTCTGAAAACTTCATTTGTCTTACTTCCTGTAATATTGCTGTCTGGTTCATTTTGCTTCTCCTTGCGGAGAACCTTAAAACCGGACAGATGCAATGTTACATAAAGCGGTCATATCCCATGTTATCGACAAAACGGGTGGGGATACTTGTGTCTAAAAATATTCGACCCTATTGTGAATCGGGTCTATTATCTGCTGATGTTGCAACCGCTGGTGCGATCCGTCTCGAAACCGATCATTCACCTGCTTGCGTGAAAACTTCCCAGCCATAAAAGGCTCTCTGGCATTTATCCGATCCACGGCAAGCTGAACATCGCTCATATCCAGATCAGCCAGATCCTTGCCAGTATGACGGCAATCCAGAAGATCCGAGGCAAAGCCCGATAGGATGTCAAGATCGCGCCACGCATCATACCCACCGACTTCATCTCGTCGCGCCAAAAATCCATCGGGCCCACCGCAATCCTCCGGCGGGCAGACCCCTGAACCACCAGTGCAAATAGGATAGGTCTTCTTTGGGTTTTTATTAGGAAATGCTTCAACACGAATATCGTGTTTCCAATAACCGCCCATATCGTAGATGTAAGAAAAGCGATCATTCCGGCGAAAGCCAAAATCTTGCAGCGATATATCTGGATTCGCCGCATGCAATTCCCAAGATCCATAATTTACAGCGTGGATATCAAACTGGAAAAGATGGATACTCTCCCATCCCATCGCCACCTGCATAATGCCGTGCAGGTCGAGCAGTGTAACCGATGAAGGAACAAGAACCCTCCGCCAGATCATAGGGCTGATCCCTAGAAGACGAATTTTGAGTTGAAATATCTTGGGAAGTTCTGGCATCCAAAATCCCTGCCAGATTCAAGAGTACAAAGCAATTGCCCCACGCTTTGGGGTACTCTCCAAACTGCTGAAGATCATCTACGACACCCTCAAGAATGGTTGGGTATTCGAAGACTTCACCAAATTTAAAATCAAACAAAATCAATTGTCTACTGGACAATCATCAGAGGAGGAGAAACACCCATGTCATCAAAACGTGTAAAATTGCCGAACCGTCGGCTTTCTGAAGTACGCAAGGTTGAAACTGACGATGGCCGTAAATTCTATGTCACTATCGGTTATGATCCCAAAGAACCAACCGCGCCCAAGGAAGTATTCTATGACAACAGGTTCAAGGAAGGTTCCGACATGCAGTTCATAGCAACGGATATGTGCATCATGATTTCCATGTGCCTGCAAGCCGGATTTACGCATAAGCAGATTGCTAATTCGTTATCGAAGTTTGAAGGGCCGATGGGCGACCGACACGGATCACCCGTTGGTATTATTGTGGATGAGCTTGCGAAGCCACCTCAGTGGGATTTATCTGTTAATTAGGCTCGGAGTGGTATGTTCAGCACCAGTCTTTGACATTGCTGATCACCTCACCATCGCATAGAGTGAATAATAGGCTTCACAGGTGTAGAGCCTTAAGGCCAAACTCGGTGGATCCAAAAATGAAGATAAAACGACTGACAATCGAAAATGTCAAAAGAATTGGAAAGCTTGAGGTTGATCTTGATCCTAACCTAACGGTTTTTTTGGGCCTCAATGGTGTGGGTAAGACAACCATTTTAGACAGTATATCCCTTTTGCTGATTATGTCGCGCAGCCTTTGGCCAAAAAATGATGGCACTTTCTACACTAGCCAAACTTCCATTGGTATGGATGAAATCCGCAATGGTGGCCAACATGCGTCAATCGAAGCATTGGTTGATCTTGAAGGGATGGACGTTCAAAAAAATCTTCAAACCATATCAACTGCTGAAAAAGCTGCATTCAGAGTGTCCCCCAATCCTTGGCAAGAGATTAAACGAATAAGGAGCGAATGTTCTTTGCGTTCAGAAGACCGTCCTCTGTTTGTATATTACCGACAGCGTAGAGGTTTCGACCACCAGACAAACCCTAACCAACCCTTGAGGGAAAATGTTGTTTATGAGGAGTCATTGAACGAAAACCTCAGTATGGTTGGCGACTTAGGTAAATGGTGGGATGTTCGGAGTGCCGCCGAGGGACGCGCAGCGATCAAATTAGGAATAATCAGCCATCGAGACGCTGAGTTAGAAACGGTTCGTGAATTGGTGACACAAATAGACGGCTTTACTGGTGCTGGCTTTGAAAGTGACTTACATCCACCCGGCCTCTATTTCACGAAAACAGACAATACAAAGGTTCATGTAGATCAACTTTCAAGCGGCGAACGCGCCTTTCTAATTCTACTAGCGGACCTCGCTCGTCGACTTCATTCACTTGCACCAACAAAAAATATCTCTGAGATCAATGGCATTGTGCTTATCGATGAAATTGAGCTTAATTTGCATCCCGCATGGCAGAGTAAGATCCTAAAATTACTTCGCCATACCTTTAAAGCCTGTCAGTTTATTGTTACGACTCATAGCCCCCAAGTGGTTTCATCAGTTGAAAGGGAGCACGTTCGTATTTTGGAGGCAGATGATAGTGGGCTGGTGAAGGCTAGTCAGCCGCGCAACACGAAGGGCCGAAGTAGCGATTTTCTTCTGGAAGGAGTGTTTGGCGCCACTGATCGTGATCCAGAAGTTGCCACTCTGCTCGATCAGTTTGACGACGCAATAGACGATGAACAGTTCGAAAATGCTCGGGCACTTCTTGAGCAGATAGAGCAAAATACTGATGGCGACCCTGAAGTGCTTCCCGTGCTGGTCACACGATTGCAGAGACTTAAGCGTGCTGTCAAATGATGGGCAGTACCAAAGAGCATGAATTGCTCACGTTACGTCAGCACCGAATTGGCTATCACGCGCAAGAGCAAGTTTCTGCATTCGAAAACCTACCACAACAAGTCAAATCTGATCTGCGCAATCAACTCCACAGGGAGCAGCGTGGTCTTTGTGTCTACTGTGGGCAGGCACTCGATCTTTCCCGCAATCAAGAGTTCCATATCGAGCATTTTAAGCCGCAAAGCAGTTTTGGCGAGCAGGCATGTGAACACTCGAACCTGTTCCTAAGCTGTGGGCCTAATACGGAAAATGCCAGAGTAGACTGGTGCGGCGCGAAAAAAGCCGACTGGTTTGTTTTAGGATTGGTTGTTGATCCGATACACCCTCACTGCACGGATCGCTTCAAATTTAGAACTAGAGGTAAAATTGTCCCTGCTTTGCCTGGTGACTTAGCGGCACAAGAAATGATTGATCGCCTAAATCTAAACCACAAAGAGATAGTGCGTGAACGACGTACTCTCATGAAGCAAATCGATGCAAATAAGGTCGACAGCCCTTGGAAGGATCAAGCAAATAGGGTGGCAATATCTTATGGGCATATCGCAGCACGTCGACTTGGGATTGCCCTTTAAACGACTGAGATCACACTCCTTAGCCATCAGCTTGTGTCAAGAAATGGGTCATGATCCATTTTACGTTATTTACACATCGGGATATCCATAATTTTCTGGGGACATTATATCGTATAAACTGGCTGGTATGGTGCGGTTGTCGCCCAAAATGGAATATAATCTGTAAGCTGGTTCTTTGCCATATACCATGGTGGGAAAGCTCTGGGCCTTATTGTGTAATAACTACAGTGTTCGCGTTATGCCGTCAGTAAAGCCAATGCCGATACATTTATTAGACCTGCTTCACAATAGGTTATTTTTATGCGAGGAAGTGCCTGGAGGTATCATTTTATGAAAGCTTTGAAGATTTTAAGTGCACAACCTGCATTGTTTTTTCGACTATCGGGCATCCGCCTTACAGATTTCAACGCCCTGGTTGCGACACTTCATCCGATCTGGTTGAAAAGTGAGGAGAAACGCCTGTCCCGCAAAGACAGGCAACGTGCGATTGGGGGTGGGATGAACTATCGCCTGGAGTTCGCAGAACAGCTTCTGCTCTGCCTGATGTATTACCGAACCTATACCAGCCATGCTTTTATGGGGCTTGTATTCAATGTATCCTCTCCGACAGTTTGCCGCCGCATTCAAGCCATGACAGAGTTGATGGCAGGCCATTTTCGGATGCCTGAACGTAAAGTAAAGTTGTCGGAAGTGGAAAAGGCTGATCTGCTTTACCTGATGATTGATGGTACTGAGCGTCCAGTTCAACGGCCCGGGAAGCCCTCGGCTCGAAAAGCAAAATATTCTGGCAAGAAAAAGAAGCACACGGCGTCCCACCAGATCATCACAGATGACAAGAAGTGTATACTGGCTGTTGGATGCGCCCATGACGGGCGCAAACATGACAAGCGTATTTATGATGAGACCCGCGTGGATAGGCCCCCTGATATACTTACCCTTGGGGATTTAGGATATCTGGGGACATCACTGGAAATCCCCCTGAAAACATCAAAGAAAAAACCACTTACGAAAGAAGAACAAGAATACAATACATGGCATTCAAAACTACGCATTGGCGTAGAGCACGGTATTGGCCGCATGAAAAAGTTCAATATATTTTCGGATATTCACCGCAACAACCAACAACAAAACATGATTGCCAAGAATGTCGGAGCACTCGCAAATATGAATTTGAAAACAGTTTGACAAAACGGGTGGGGATACTTGTGTCTAAAAATATTCGACCCTATTGTGAATCGGGTCTACTAATTACTAAGCCCTTCGAACAGTTCTTTCGCTGACTTTGAATAGGCGGGCTATTTCTGCGACTGCGCGATGCTCTTGGTCTCGCATACGCTCCACCTCGATCTTCTGGGCAGGTGTCAGGGCAGGGGGCCTGCCGCCGATCCGACCACGCTTGCGAGCTGATGCCAGCCCCTCTTTAGTGCGCTCAGAAATCCGCTCGCGTTCAAACTGAGCGATGGATGCAAAGACGTGGAACACGAGACGGCCGGCTGGCGTCGTCGTGTCGATGTCCTCGGCCAAGGATCGGAAGCCGGCACCGCGTTCGCCTATGATCTCTACAAGCTCCAAAAGGTCTTTTAGAGACCGGGCAAGGCGGTCGTATTTTGTGACGGTCACAACGTCGCCGTCGCGGAGCTGATCCAGCATCTTGTCCAGCCCTGGCCGTTCTCGCTTCGATCCGCTGATCTTGTCCGCGAATAATACCAATGAACATAGTATCTGACTCATTTTCAGGGTTCCCTTGGCGCGGAATATGTGAATCAATGTCCCGACAAACATGGGGGATATTATGGGTGCAGCGATACCACTTCGAGATGACTTTGACGGCGACAGACTTCGCAGACTGGCGCGGTCGAGCCGTGACAGCGATCAGACGCGCCGCCTTCTGGCACTGGCGTCAATTTATGACGGCGGTCGGCGGACCGCAGCGGCGCGGATCGGCGACGTGACACTACAGATTATTCGTGACTGGGTGATGCGGTTCAACGTGGACGGAGCAGACGGGTTGATCACGCGCCGGTCTGTCGGGCCAAAACCAAAGCTGACAGCAGAACACCGCCGGGCGCTTGCGGAGATGGTGGAGCGCGGCCCAACCCCCGCGATCCACGGCGTGGTGCGGTGGCGGCGCTGCGATCTGGCGCGCTGGCTCTGCGAAGAGTTTGGCGTTTCAATCGCCGAGGGCACGGTGGGGCGGGTTCTGCGCGAGATGGGTTACCGGAAGCTCTCCGCCCGTCCGCGCCACTACGCGCAGGACGGGGACGCGATTGTTGCGTTTAAAAAAACTTTCCCGCCGAGGTGGAAAAGATCAGGGCCGGTCTGGCCCCAGGCGTAGAAATCGAGCTCTGGTGGCAGGACGAAGCCAGGATAGGTCAAAAAAACAAGATCACGCGACGGTGGGCCAAACGTGGAACCCGACCCAGTGCGCCGCACGATCAGCGAACCCAATGGGCCTATATTTTTGGCGCGATCTGTCCCGCAAAAGGCAAGGGTGCCGGACTCGTCATGCCGTACTGCGACACACATGCAATGGACGCCCATCTCGCCATCATCAGTGGTGGAGTCGGCCCCGGTGCCCACGCTGTAATTCTCGTCGATCAGGCCGGGTGGCATACAACGCCCAATCTCGACGTTCCCGAGAACATCACCCTCCTGCCGCTGCCGCCCCGATCCCCGGAACTGAACCCCCATGAAAATATTTGGCAATTCATGCGCGATAACTGGCTCTCCAACCGTGTATTCAAAGACTACGACGACATTGTCACCCATTGCTGTGAGGCTTGGAACAAGCTCATGAACCAACCTTCGCGCATTCGATCAATCGGTATGCGAGATTGGGCGCATAGGTTGTAGGCTACGCTCGTTGGTATAAGCGATTGGTTTTGCGTGGGGCAGGGAGGACCGGCACAAACGACCGTTTTTGGCAGAGCGCCTGCTAAAACCCTCTACGCCGACGATAACCACGCTGGGTCGGCTTTGCGAACTGAACCACAGGCAATGGACTCCCTTCGATGATCGACTTTGCAAACACCGCTTTTGGAAAATCGAAGAGATAGCGACTTCTGCCTTGTGCGGCTGTGAGCAGGCATAGATTGTCGCCGCCAAAGTCAAAGCCGACTATCCTGCCCAATGACCCCCATTCTTTAAGAAGCCGAGTTTCTTCACAGTAGACGGTGTAGATGTCTACGCCGTCGAACCGTTCCGCGTAATTCTCTGAAAGCATCCGTTCGTATTGGATCAGATCAGTTGGGCGACGGCTTCCATCGATGATCCAGATCACTTGACCATAGAAATTCGTGCGCTTCACCACTTCGTCCGGTTTGATAGCAGAGTGTTGGAACTCAATCACAAGACCGTTGGGTGTTTTAATGTCTGCAATATGTAATTCGCCCATCTCGTCGCGGGCTGGCACCTCCTGCCAGTCAGTCTGAAACCGGTTCTTCCAATCGCGGTGCCATTGGGTTTCATTTTCCCACCAATGGTCACAATGACGGCGGCCCTTGTGCGCCCAATGCCATACTTTCTTAGTTCCGCAACGGGCTAACATTTCGGCATTGCAGCCTGGACAGACGCCCTGAGCACCAGGAGTCGCTTCAATTCGTTGATCATTCAAGAGTGCAAACCGCATTCATAATAAGTGATCGTTCTGCGATGTATTTCCAAGGGAATCCGATAAAAACTCTAATTACTACTTTACATAGTTTTTGCAGTAAAGTAGTGTTTTCCCATGATGAGCGGCCTAGCTCACCAAACAATCTAACGGAGCAAGGTGATGAGTCTTCAAAAAATCGAGATCGATTTTGATATTCACAAGATGATCGAATCTGAAAGACTGAGTTTCGAAGAACCGCCCTACATTGCGCTGCGAAGACTTCTAAATCTCCCTGTACTAGAAGCACATACTAACGCTGTAGGACCAACAATCAGCGAAGGCGTTCCCTTCATGGAAGACGGTGTAATAATACCTCACGGCTCACTAGCGCGAATGGAGTATCAACGGGGCAAACAAGTTTATGAAGGTAAATTCATAAATGGTAGTCTAGTTGTCGAGGGCCAGTCTTTCAGTGCACTCTCTGCGGCGGCTTCCACACTTGCCGTAACTAAAAAAGGGGGCAAGACGAACCTAAACGGTTGGCTATATTGGCAGGCAAAATTCCCAGCAGAAACCAAATGGCGTTCGCTAGAACAAATGCGGACCGAAGTCGCTGAATGAACTGTCAGCAAAGCTCACACTGTTTACCGTAAAAGATCCCTTTATTGGACTGTACCTATGACCCGAAAACCTTACGCTGACCGCTCAGACCTAGAGAAACTCGCCTCTTGTTGGAACAAGGCTCGGGGCTTCGCCAGTCGTGAGGAGTGGTCCGCAGCCATCATACGAGCGGCTACAGCTGCTGAGATCGCAACAAACATTGCTGTTCGCAGTGAGCTAGAATTAACGCGAAAGCTCGAAAAAGTATTTGTCGATAGCCTGCTGAGATGGGCAAACGGCTTAGACGGGAAAATGAATAAGTTGCTTTTACCTTTGCCCGCGACGAAGGAGAAGAAAGGCACATTAAAGAAGCTTCATACGAAATCTAGAAAAATAAACATGAAGAGAAATGAGGTCGCGCATTCCGGCCATTTTATGAACGATGCTGAAGCTACAGAGGTACTAAAAGTCTCCAGCGAATTTATCGACACATTAGTTAGCTTGTATCACCCAAATTATTCAGTGAACTATGCCGCTGATCAGCTTAAGAAGTTCAATATTTAGCTTTTGCGCCCAAGCCTTGGCGACGGATTATACATAAAAATTGAATTCTAAACCTACAGGAAACGATATGATTGATGGCTTCAACATCTTACGAAACATAGGCCAATTTGACTCGGTTACCCCGGGCACGACTGTCACTCTCACACCCTTGTCTATGATTTACGCGGAAAACGGGCGCGGAAAAACGACGATTGCAGCCATATTACGTTCCCTTTCAATTGGCGATCCATCGCTGATTATGGAACGCCAACGGCTTGGTTCGCAGCATCCGCCACACGTAGTTGTTAATATTGGCGGACAGCAGATCATTTTTCAAAATGGGGCATGGTCTCAGCAACTTCCAGAACTCGTAATTTTCGATGATGCTTTTGTTGCCGCAAATGTTTGTTCGGGCATAGACCTTGGCGCTGCGCATCGGCAGAATCTTCACGAGCTTATCCTCGGTGCGCAGGGGGTAACATTGAACTCCCAGTTGCAAACGTTGCTTTCAAAAATTGACGGTCATAACACCAGTCTTCGTGACAAAGGCGATGCTATACCGGCTACGGCACGTGGGCCATTCAACGTCGCTGATTTTTGCGACTTAGAAGCCGATCAGGATATTGACACAAAAATTGAAGATGCAGGGCGGCGTCTAGCAGCGGCAAAGGCATCCGATGCCATACGCCAACGATCAGGGTTTGTTTCTTTCAACCTGCCAAACTTCGACATTGATACAATCAATAATGTGCTTGGTCATACACTGGCAGACTTAGAACTTGATGCAGCGGATCAGGTTCGTGCACATCTAGGGGCGTTAGACTCAAAAGGCGAAACTTGGGTTGCGGAAGGCATGGCGCATGCAGTCACTATCTCTGACAAAACAGGGACAGATGTTTGTCCGTTCTGCGCTCAAGACTTGAACGGTTCAGCGTTGATTCCACACTACCAAGCATATTTTAGCGATGCTTATAGACAGCTGAAGGCTAGAATACGCCAAACTGAGATCGGTGTAAAAGATACACATGGGGGAGATATTCCAGCCGCATTTGAGCGTAGCATTCGAACCGCCGTGCAAACGCATGAATTCTGGAAGGACTTTACAGAGCTACCAGACATCACTGTAGATACTGCCGCGATTTCCCGTGAATGGACGGCAGCGCGTGAAGCGGCTTTACAGGCACTAAGAGACAAGGCCGCATCGCCATTGGAGGCGGCAATTCTATCACCAGATGCAATAGGTGCAATCCAGACCTACCGGCATCGTATCGAAGAAATCACACAACTTTCTGGTCGGCTGTTTGGCTGCAATGAAGCAATAGACGTTGTGAGAGAACAAGCCGCTGCCGATGACATCGCCGCACTTCAGAACGATCTAGCCCGAATTATTCACCGGAGCAGCTATTTTTAGTTGGCAGTGGAGCGTAACTATCTGATATATACTCCCACGACTGAATTGACCTGATTTTTATGTGATCAGATGATTTTGTATTCGTCGTGTGAGATGATGCGAAAGTTGTCACTGACGGTATCGCGGAAATCTTTCCAATTTGCGGGCAGGGTTTGGCGGAAGAACTGTAGAATTGCCTCGGTAAACTGGTTGAATGTGGCGTAGTGCTGATTGTGCGTCACCCATTTGTGCATCACACTCCAGAGGCGTTCTATCGGGTTCAGATGTGGCGCGTATGGTGGCAGGAAGTGCAGCTTCACCTTACGGTTGGGGTTGTTGAGCCATGGCTGGAGTACTTTGGCATGATGATACCGAGCATTGTCCATAAAGACGTGGATTCTCGTCATTGTCGGATTGTTGCGCTCCAGCTTTTCCAACATCTGTCGCGTTGTCTGCGCGTTTATCTTTTCGGCTTCGACGTTTATCTTTTCGGCTTCGACAAAGGTGAATTGGAATGTCTCAAGATCAAGCGCACCTTGGATGTTCAACCGCTTGCGACCTGATGTGGATTTGATCGCGGTCTTCTGATCTTCGGGAAACCAGCCATGGGCTGGGCGGCTTTGGTGTGTGGGATGCACCGCATCCGAGAACACAACCATCTCATCATCATCTAACCCTGTCATCAGCGCCTCATAATCTGCGATGAAAGCTTCTTGTGCTGACTCATCGGCCTGAGCAGGCAGGGACTTGGGCTTTTTATACACAAACCCCAAGCGGCCCATCAGCTTCGCAGCACCTGACGAGCAATAGTTCTGGCCGTATTCTGCACGAATATACGCGCATATTTCAGAGGTATTGCGGACGGGGTTTGCGCTGAAATGCGCTTTGATCATCCACTCTTGTGCCACTGACAAATGGCCCTGACGCTGGCTGTAATCTTTCAGGCCGAAAAATGACAATCCCTGAGCGGCAAAGGCAAACTTCCATTCCGTCAGAACCGTGGGGCCGATGTCCAGAATTTCACAAACCAGTTTGGCATCATAGCCCGCATCCAGCAGCAAAAAAGCCCGGGCTCGCTTCCACTCAAGGGCGTCCACCTTGCGGCGGCGGCAGATCGCTGCAAGTTCCATGCGTTGGTTGTCAGTCAGGTTAAGGGTTTTTGGGTACTCGCTCATGCGGGCACAATGCGATAGAGTTTCAATAAATGCGCCGCGTCAAATTGACTCGATAAACCAAAAATGTTCAGGTCAATTCAGTCGTGGGAGTATATCAGGGAGAATTTTCATGTCCGTACTCAAATTTTCAAGTCGCTTTGCGGTTGCCGCCGTCGCCGCTTCATTCGCAACATCCACATCCGCAGAGGTAGACCTATCGGGGGAAACGGTTGAATGGGTCATCCCGTTCTCTGAATCCGGCGGCTCGGCTAAATGGGCCAATTTCTATGCGCCGCTTCTATCAGAAGCATTGCCTGGAAACCCCACGGTTGTTGTAAAATTCATGCCAGGTGCCGGCTCAACCAAAGGCGCAAACTGGTTTCAGGACAATACCGTTGACGATGGCACGGTGATCTTTGGCTCGTCCGGTTCAACCCAGTTCCCATATCTGCTTGGTGATCCACGCGTACGCTATGAATATGGCCACTGGAATGTTGTTCTGGCCTCGGGCACCGGTGGGGTCGCCTATCTACCGCCCAAACTTGCTGCCCGCTTTGACGGCGACGCCAGCACCCTTCAGGACGTGCACTTTATCTATGGCAGTCAGGGCGCGACCCGTCTGGATCTTGTGCCGCTCCTGGCATGGGAAATGCTGGGCCTGAATGTAGAGCCGGTTTTCGGCATCAAAGGCCGCGGTGATGGCCGGCTGATGTTTGAGCGTGGCGAAGCAAATATCGACTATCAGACTTCTTCCTCTTATCTCAAAGGTGTGGTGCCACTGGTCGAAGAAGGCAAAGCGGTTCCGATGATGACCTGGGGTGGTCTCGACGAAGATGGCAATATCGTCCGTGACCCGACATTCCCCGAGATTCTGACGTTCAAAGAAATCTGCGAGGCAACCGATGGCTGTGAAACCAGCGGCGAGCAGTGGGACGCATGGAAAGCATTTTTCGTCGCCGGCTTCCCGGCACAGAAAATGGTGTTCCTGCCCGGCTCCGCAAGCCAGGAGTTGATCGACACCTATACGACGGCGTTTGAAACGATCAAAGCCCGTCCGGATTTTGCCGAACTTTCGGCCCAGCGTCTGGGGATTTATCCGCAGATGACTGGGGCTGAGGCAACGGCCGCCCTGGACAGTGCGACCAATGTTCCGGACACGGCGAAAAGTTTCGTCATCACCTGGCTGAGCGAACGCTACGGCGTCACGCTGAACTGATCCGGATACAAACATCGTCAGCTCCTTCCTCAACCGGAAGGGGCTGACAGGTCTTTCCCCCGAAAATTTGAGGTCAGCCCCATGGACATTTTTGCAACAGCACTGCCGGCATTGGCAGAAGCCTTCGCGCTGATTTTGCAGCCGCAACAGATCTTGTTTCTGGTTATGGGCGTTCTTTTGGGCCTGTCGGTTGGGGTATTTCCCGGTCTTGGCGGCATTGCCGGCCTGAGCCTGGTTCTGCCCTTTGTGTTCGGAATGGAACCTGTTTCAGGCCTGGCGCTTATGGTCGGGCTGGTGGCGGTGATCCCAACCTCTGATACCTTCGCATCAGTCCTGATGGGCATCCCGGGATCCTCTGCCTCGCAGGCCACTGTACTTGACGGATTTCCGATGGCCAAAAAAGGCCAGGCGGCGCGGGCGTTATCGGCCGCCTTTGTGTCGTCGTTATTTGGCGGATTGCTCGGCGCGTCGGTTCTGACTTTCTTTATCCTGATCGCGCGACCCATTGTGCTGGCTTTTGGCCTGCCCGAGATGCTGATGATCACCATTCTCGGCCTGTCGATGGTTGCAATTCTGGCAGGGCGGTTACCATTGAAGGGCGTGGCCTCAGCCTGCCTCGGCCTGATGATAGGCACCATCGGCGAGGCGGACGCGGGCGGCAGTTTGCGGATGTCGAGCTATTCCATCCAGTACCTGACCGATGGGCTAAAACTGGTCATCGTCGGCCTTGGTATCTTTGCGGTTCCGGAAATTATTGCGCTTCTGCGACAGGACCGCTCCATATCAAAATACGCAACACTGGGCTCGGGCTGGATGGAGGGCATCCGTGACTGGTGGAGCAATATCTGGCTGTCCGTTCGCTGTTCTGTCATTGGCGTTATCGTTGGTGTCATCCCTGGTCTTGGCGGCTCTGTCGTGGACTGGATCGCCTACGGGCATACGGTACAAACCGCCAAAGACAAGTCCGGCTTTGGCAAGGGCGACGTGCGTGGCGTGATCGGGCCGGAGAGTTCCAATAACGCCAAAGAAGGCGGCGGATTGGTGCCAACGTTGATATTCGGCATCCCTGGTTCTGGGTCGATGGCGGTTTTCATCGGCGGGATGGCATTACTGGGGTATGACCCTGGACCGCAGCTGATCACCAACAACCTGAACATTACCTACACGATCGTCTGGTCGCTGGCGCTGGCCAATGTGATCGGCGCCGGGCTGTGCATCGTGCTTTCGGGCGGAATTGCCCGGCTGACCACCATTCGGTTTACCTTGCTGGCACCATTTCTGTTCATGATGATTTCATTTGCCGCCTTCCAATCACGCCAGTCTTTGGGCGATCTGGCTGCGCTGCTTGCAATTGGCCTGCTTGGCATCATGCTGCGCCGGTTTGATTGGTCGCGGCCGGCGTTTCTGATCGGGTTTGTTCTATCGACCCAGGCCGAAAATTTCAGCTTTCAGGCGTATCAGATTGCCGCAAGCAAATTCCGGCGCGGCACGGATGTTGGGCTGGAGTACATCTTTTCTCCGATCGTTCTGGTGGTGCTGGCCATAACTGTGATCTCGGTCATTGTCGGCATCCGGCAGGCCAAAGAGATTTTGCCCGAAGGCGATGTGCCCACTGGCGCTAAACGGGCTCCTCTGGTCTTTTTGCTGGTGTTGACCGCATATTTCCTGATCAGCTTTTTTGATGCCCGGGCGATCACCCTGACAACCGACCGGATTTTCCCGATGACAGTCTCTTTTGTCGCGGTTTTGTCCTGCTGTGCGCTACTGATCCGGATGATCCGCATAACCGCGCCCGACGTGATATTTGCGGACCGCGAAGCATCTGGCGAGGACGCCGAAGCCCCACACGGATTGTGGGAGACCTTGGCGTGGTTTGCAGGTCTGCTTGGGCTGGCATCATTGCTGGGCTTTATTCTTGCGCTGTTGATTTTTCTGGTGGCATTCCTGCGAATTCGGGCGGGGTTGGGTTGGGCCCGGACATTGGTTCTGACGGCATGCGGGATCGGGTTCATCTGCTTTCTTGCCTATATTTTGAACCGCGATTTCCCGCCGGGGTTGCTGCAGGCGTTCTTTGATCTGCCCTGGCCACTTACATAGGTGAGCCAAAGTGGATCAATCTGGAATTCCATTCATCTTCTTGCGTGGCGGCACCTCGCGCGGCGCCTATTTCAACCGCGCAGATTTACCTGAGGGTCCGGACCTGTTGGCAGACGTCCTGATTGCACTGATCGGTTCCGGGCATCCACAGAACATCGACGGTATCGGTGGTGGCGCCGCGGTGACCACCAAGGTCGCCATGCTGTCCAAGTCCAAAGAGGACTGGGCCGATGTTGACTATTTCTTTGCACAGGTCAGTGTCGACAACCGGCTAGTCGACTTTGGACCGACCTGTGGGAATATTCTGGCGGGTGTTGGTCCGGCGGCCATCGAGATGGGTTTGGTTGTCCCTTCAAGGGGCACAACCCGCATCAAAATCCGGGCGGTGAACACCAACGCGCGTGTGGTTGCAACGGTGCAAACGCCGGGCGGTGTTGTGCGCTATGACGGGGAAGCGGATATCGATGGTGTTCCTGAAACAGCGGCCCCCATTCTGCTGGAGTTTATGGGTGTCACGGGTTTGTCCACCGGGGTTTTTCTGCCCACGGGCAATCTGACGGACACGATCAACGGGATCACGGTAACCTGCATGGATGTCGCCATGCCGATGGTAATTGCGCGCGCGGATGCCTTTGGACTGACTGGTTATGAAACCAGCGGAGAATTGGATGAAAACCGTGACTTCTTTGCGCGGATGGAAGCGATCCGTATCAAAGCAGGGGCGTTGATGGGCATGGGCGATGTGTCAAAATCCGTTATGCCCAAGTTCGGTCTGCTTGCCCCCGCAAAGGGCGGCGGCACCATTGCCACCCGGTATTTCATGCCGTGGAAATGTCACCCGACGATGGCCGTTACGGGATCGCAATGTCTGGCCGCCTGCACGCTGACACCTGGAACCGTGGCCGATGGATTGGCCGTCATTCCAGAAAACATCCCAGTGAATGTCACGTTGGAACACCCGGCGGGGAAAATTGAAGTGCTGGTGGAGTATGACGCGAGCAATGGGTTCACCCTGATCTCGGCAGGATTGCTGCGCACCGCCAGAAAGCTTGCCCAAGGCACGGTTTTTATTCCTGCACGCACTTGGAAAAACAATGATGCGACGGGCCAAACGGAAACCACAACATGAGCAGTAAAATTTGGATCACCGCAGCAAGCTACGGGGGCATTGAGCCCTGCCTTTAAAGCATATTGCTAAATGGCAATACTTTACGAAGCAAGTTTCGGGGAATGTATCCCGGAGAGATACACTTAAGCGGTTGAATAGACTTGCTTCACAATAGGCTATTTTTATGCGAGGAAGCGCTTTGGGGTATCATTTTATGAAAGCTTTGAAGATTTTAAGTGCACAACCTGCATTGTTTTGTCCAGCCAGCGTTCGCCTGCCTCACCTTGATCGGCCTTGAGCAGAATACGGGCCTTCAGGTTCGACTGCGCAGAAGATTTCCCCTTCTTGATCAATCCGCAAAGATGAGCACGCTCATCAACAGTAAGTTCAACCAAATATTTTTTGGCTCACCATGCGAGGTCTCCAGCAAAAGATAAGGCTCTGTTTACGAAACGTATGCACGTCTTGTGATTACGGCGGCAAGACAGGCTCGCGACGAAGGCTGTGGTGCCAGTTTGATGAGATGAAACCATTGCAGATAGTTGCCGGGATATTTTGTTGCAATGCCACGGTAGCGGCGCAGGAAATCTTTCAGTTGGCTGTGGCGGTTGTTGACAGTCTGAATATGAAAGGCCCCACGGATCCGTTCGCCGGCTGACAGATTGAGGGCTTCATGGCGAACACCCATTGCCGCCGCGCATGGCCGATAGCTTTGACAGCCGTCGGACACAAGCACGATGTCCCTGTCGACGACCGGGCTGATCGCCTGTTTCAGCGTCTCGGCAGTCACTGTGGGCAGAACCGTGCTAAATGTCGTACCAGAGCGATCTGCGGCCATCATAACCGGCACTTGTTCGCTTGACAGACCGCGCTTGCTGGCCTTGCCGCCCCGTTTGCGGGGCTTGCGTCCCAGGTTGCGCTGTCCCTTATGGCTCTCCAGAACATAGGTTTCGTCGACCTCGACGATCCCTTTGAGTATCCACTCATTGGTTCCAACCCCCCGTCTTCAGACGGGAGTGCTTTAGCACGAAAGAATCGGTTATAGTCTTATCCTCCCTAAAAATGAGCCGCCGTAAGGAATAAGGCTCATTTTTAGGGAGGATAAGACTATGCAATATGACACTGGGAAACACTGCGTTTTCTACCATCGCTATCACATCGTTTGGACAACAAAATATCGCTACAAGGTTCTGCGTGGGGCGGTTCAATTGCGGGTGCGTGACATCATCAAACAAGTTTGCAGCGAGAAAGGCGTCGATATAATCACAGGCGTCCTTTCCAGCGACCACGTTCATATGTTTGTGTCCGTTCCGCCAAAACTGGCGATCAGTGACTTGGTGCGACTTATGAAAGGACGCTCATCCCACAAAGTCCAACGCGAGTTTACACACCTGAAGAAACGCTACTGGGGCTGTCACTTTTGGGGGCGTGGGTATTTTTCAACCACCAACGGTGTGATCACAGAAGACTTCGTACTTCAGTACCTGGAAAATCACATCCCTCATCCTACCGACGCCAATCGGTAGTGGTTGAGTTTTTGCGTGGCTTGCCCTGTGGCCTGCAGAAACCGGTGTCGCCAGCGAAAGGCCGTGTTGACGGCAAGGTCACAGCGCGCCGCTGACGCCCGAACCGTTTCTCCCGCAGCTATGCATCCACCAAAGGCCAGCCAGCGGTCTTTGTAGTGAAGTCCGGACAAGGGGGTGCCGGTTGCCGCGTTGAATGTGCGCCGGCAGCTCTTGCACTGGTAGCGGCGCAGGCCACGTGCCATGCCCCGTGATATTGCACCGGGCGTGCTGCAATGCGGACAGCACCTGTCGTCACCCACCGCAAGTTCGACTGCGGCAAGCGAGGAAACCGCTTCGCACCGCCCTAAAAGCACCGCTTCAGCCTCGGCGCGCTGTGCAGTGCCGAGATTGTCTATCCCGGCAAGCCAGTCCTGAAAGTATTCATTATCCATTGACATTCGCTATCTCCTTGAACTCATGAAGAATATATCATGAACGCATACGTTTCGTAAACAGAGCCAAAAATATAGCCATTGAGAAAATTGGCGCGTTAAAGGAAGCGCCCAAAGTATCGCCAGTGATTGTCGTGTTCTGCGCCCGACACAAACAGAATGGCGATCTCCGAATTGTCGGTTTTTACCGCAATGCGACCGTTTTTCGTGAGCGCAAAATTTCCAAACTCCCCGATCAGACTTCAAACACGTACTTCATTTCAAAGGACGCTGTACTCATTCCGGAGTCCGATCGTCACGTCACAATCCCCACTGGAAAGGGCGGCTTTGGCTTGTCCAGTTTATGGTACGGACTCAACAAGGAAAAGCATTCATCATTGCGCGAAGACGTTCTAAATTATGTTCAAGACCCAACTACCCTGCCTGAATCCAACCACGGCGTAATCGAATATCGACAGCGACAGTGTCATGAACGATGGGAAGGCAGGGGTAACGTTCGCCACTTTATCCATGAAAAAGGGTTTCGTTGTGAAGCATGCCATTATACCATTTCATATGAAGATCAGCAGACTTGGGGAAGCGGCTTTGAACTACATCATCTTCAACCGTGGTCGGATTTACCTGAAGGCGAGGAGCGTTCACTAGTTGCTGACGACTTTGCCGTACTGTGCGCTACCTGCCATCGCGCCATTCATCAATCCGAATACGTTTCAGACGTTGCACGATTCCGAAAAAAAGTATTGGCCAAACGTAGATAATATACCGCGGCAGAGGCGGGACAAAAGGAGAGATACCGTAATGGGACATGGCCGATCAGCCTGGAATGTGCCGCAGATCTTTGGCGAGATGTTTGACGTCAGTGAGGATATGGCCCGCTATATACCATCGTTCCAGTACGAGGTGCATGATCTGGGCAGCATCCCGATGGAACGCTTGTCGCGGGATCCCGAGGTTATGGCCGGTCTGGCCCTGCTGAAATTTGTGAAGCACCGGTCCGATATGACAGTCGAGCATCTGACGGAAATCCTGCGTGCCTTGTCCTTTGGATACAAATTTTGCGGGTATCGTCTTCCACTATTTTGTGGCACGCTATGAATGGACGCAGCCGGAGTTTGCGGCTGCACTGGATGGAATAGAGGATGAAGGAGGTAAAGCCATCATGGGAACACTTGTAGAAACATGGGTGAAACAAGGTAAGGCTGAAGGCAAGGCCGAGGGTCTTGCTGCTGGTGAAGTGCTTGGGCACGAAAAAGGGCTGGCAGCTGGTAAGGCTGAAGGCGAAGCCAGAGGCGAAGCCAAGTCGCTGATGCGGCTTCTGGTGAAGCGGTTTGGCCCCCTGCCCGAGGCTGTGGTCTCACAGATTGCGGCGGGGAGTATTGAGGAGCTGGATCGCTGGGTGGATCGCGTACTTGATGCGCCGACGCTGGAAGCCATATTCGGGGAGCGGCGCGATCACTGAAGCGGGTGTCATTACAGAATATGTTTCTTTGCGCTATACGCCCCGGAACGGCTCAAGTGTGCATATTTAAATGGATATCGTATGTCTCTGTCAGTCAATATAGAAACCATTGTTGATGAGTTGAGCATACTGCTCGACGAGTCATGTGCTTACATCAACCGAAAAACCGGAGAGGTTTTTTCGTTGACAGAGGAAGAAATCTCACTGGCAGAGACAGACGATGATGGCGGCTTAACTCCGGAATGGCAAACAGAGATCATCGACGATGCCAGGCGGGTGATGATGTCGGATGACATCCTCACGCTGCCCACCCGGTTTGAAATTGATGAATACGCCATCATGGAACAATATTGCCTCACCGTTGTAGACCACAGGATCCGCAATGCCTTGTCCGAAGGGATAAAAGGGCGCGGTGCATTCCGTCGATTTAAGGATATGATCCACAGGGAAGGGATCGAAGGCGATTGGTATCGATACCGTGATCGGGCACTTGGGGAAATCGTTAGGGTTTTCCTGGAGGACAACAAAATCCCCTATTCGACCGCCCTGCCCCAGACAGCCACCTTGGCGAACGCTGATTAGGAGATTACCAATTTGAGCAACATCCAGACCTTTCGCGCGAAGCTGACGATGCATGAAGACCAGATGTATGAATTTGTCGAGGCTCAAGCACCTTGTTTTACAATGGGCTTCGTGCGGGAACAAAACAAGGATCTGGCTTTTATTGCCCTGCGCCCCGGTGTGCAGATCCCCAAGTCCTCAAGCGGACAGGGTTTCAGCTTTGGAAGCGGCGTTTTTGGCGGCAGTGACTGCCCTTTGTTTCACTTTGCGTTTCATTTTTACGATTTTGCAACGTTCAACGCCTTGGTGAACCCCGACAACCCGATTGCCCGAAAGGTGTTGGCGCGGATGGTCGAAACGGGAGACTGCTTTTTCTTTGCGCTGGACAGTAAAAACAGCCTGACAGCTTTTCGCTCTGGTTTTGCAAGCTCCAGCCAGAGTGATTTGCGTGATAACCTTGATCAATACGGTGCAGTTGCAATCGACGATCAGGCCTACGATGTGGCGTGTCGCGCGTTTCAGCGCGCGCCTGAGCCACCGGGTACGTTCCTGACATGGGTCTGTAATGACCAGCCAGACTATCTTGATGTCGGTGCTAAGCCACTGGATTTGTCACCTAGTTAGCTGTAGTGGTTCGTCAGCGTGGAGACTATCCCAAAGCGTGTGGTAAATGTGAATACTGATATCTCTTTGGTATTAGCAATATATATTTACATACTATATATTTACATACTATATAAATCTATAGTAAAAATGCGCTTTCCCCATACTTTTCTAATAAGTCCGAAATCATTTCTTCAGCTAAGTCCGTCGCTTTCTTACCGCCAGTACGTTTTTGTTTTAGTGCTAAATCTTCAAAAGCCATTGCATAGCATGGTTGAATGTAAAACATCTTCTGTTTGCGTTTGGGTGCTTTTTCCATTCTGACCAATTGTGGCGCGGCGGCATTGGGCGTCTTGCCCGTACTTGCTTGCTCGGTGGCGCGTTCTTCCTCTTCATCCATCCAGCTAGGTCTATCATCCTGTTGCATATTGCTTTTCCTCTGATTGATCCATCAGTACACGCGCTAAAATTGTTGATATTTCGCGGCGACGTTCTCCTACTTTGTAGGCTTTATTAAGCGTCGGGTCGTAAATGCTGCGATATTCGGCAGCGGCGCGGCTAAAAACCCCACTGGCAGGAATGACAAAAGCCCCCTTTGCTTTTAAAGCAGACATTGTTTTTTTCTCATCCGCTCTATGTGCTTGCCCATCTGTAACCACGGTAATTATTTGGTGGCCTACCCGCTTACCGTTTTTATCTTTATGATTTTCTACCCGCTTACGAGCGTCTAAGTAGGTTGCGTATTGGTCACGTGCTGGCTTCAAGGGCATAACAAGCAAGGATTCGGCGGGGCATTCCCAATCACTTGCCTGATAGTCGAAAAAAATTACATCAGCGTCTGGCCTTTCTTTCGGGGGACAATCAACCACTTCAAAATTGAGATTACCGCCCTTATAAAAAAGCATTGATGTACCTTGTTGATCTTGGCAAATGACCAATGGATTTATACCTAACTCCACACATGCAGCAGATAAATTGATGGCAAGCATTGACTTGCCTTGCCCCCCTTTCGGATTCCAAATTCCAACTAATTTTATTTTATTCATAAAAAACCCTTTGCGTTCTTGGTGTTGCACATATATATTTCTATATTATATAATAAAATACTAAGATAGTAAATAATTATATAATACATAATTATATAATACATTATCTGGAGGTAGGCCTATAGGAGAGATTGTTCAGTTTCCTAAAAACAAAAAAAACTAAAAAGATTGCGCAAGTACATAGTTGTAGTTATGTTACTACATACTAGTTATTGGAGGCGGCCATGCCCATCACGACTCTAACGAGCAGAGAACTCAATCAGGATATTGGACGGGCTAAGAAAGCGGCCAAACACGGGCCAGTGTTTATCACTGACCGAGGTGCTCTCGCCCAGGTTCTGTTAAGTATTGAGAACTATGAAAAGCTCATAGGCAAGCACCGAAACATTGTCGAGGCACTTTCGATACAGGGGCTATCTGACATTGAATTCGAGCCACCACACGTCAGTATCCAAAGTCGCGCAGCGGACCTTTCGTGATGTTCTTGCTCGATACTAACGTAATCTCCGAGCTGAGAAAAGCTGGCGACGGGAAGGCCAATCCCACCGTCACAACTTGGCTTATGAGTAAGGATGCTGCCAGCTTTTACATCTCGGCGGTGACCATTATGGAACTCGAGATCGGCATCTTGCGGATTGAGAGACGTGATCCGTCTCAGGGCGCACGGCTACGTACTTGGATGGACACCCGTATCCTGCCTGAATTTTCCGAACAAACCCTGCCGGTTGATACCACTGTTGCTGTGCGCTGCGCTCGCTTGCATGTGCCAGATCCTCGTGCTGAGCGGGACGCCCTCATAGCGGCAACAGCCATCGTTCACGGAATGACGGTTGTCACGCGAAACGTTGCTGATTTTAAGGCAACGGGCGTTACACTCCTGAACCCGTGGGATGCTATAAAGAACTGATCACGCCCACCCCTCAGAACCTTACTTTCCACGAATTGGTCTTAAGCCTCCGTCTTTCATACGGAAAAGAAAAATGTATTTCGCGCCAGAGGCTCACTATTAAAAAAGCAACTTCAGTTGGTGGTGGTTCAGATAGTGCTATACCCTTTGCGGATGGTTCTGCCTCTCGCATTGTATACATTTCGAGAGCTCTGGAAGTGGCCCCTCAAAACTACCATCATAATCCTTCTATCAAATTCCCTAAGTAATTTTGATAGCTCTTGTCTGGCGCGGGGCAGGGCGCAATTGTCCAGCAGTCTTTATCCTCGCAAAACTGGACATGCGCCTTATTATTGGCACATTTTTCAAAACCCTTTAGTAGTAGTGATTATAGTGATATTTTGCACATTATGAAGGAAAACTTCAAATAATACTGGATGATAATACTTCCCTCAGTGGTCCCATTGTTCCCGGCAGTGCTCTTTGCAACGATAGGCTCTGGCAGGGTCATCCATCTGTCAACCCGACAGTTCTCGTGCCGTCTGGACCGGCATGAAGAGTCGAAGGGGTTGGTCGGGCAGGGCAATAAACCCGAACTCCTCGTAATATGTTTTGCGTCTCGCGACAGTGTCAGCGTCGCCGTCGTCGAATACATCGAGCACGACGACACAAGTGCCGATGTCGTTGGAAACCCGCGCAATCCTGCTCAACGCGTCCGCCATAAGGACACTTCCGATTCCATTTCCTTGCTGAGTTTCGTCGACACCAATCATCGCAATGAATGCGGCTGGTAACGTCCCATGCTTCATTGCTTTCTTCGCATAAGCCGCGGGCATTTCTTTGACATCAATCGCGTGCATGTTGATGCCATAAAAACCGGCAATTTTGTTGTCTGTGGCGACAATGACCCAAACGCGGACAACATCTGCCTTGCTGCCCTTCTTCGCAGTGAGCTTCAGATAATTGTCAATCTGGGGAACGCCACAAGAAAAAGCCGTTCGATCATGGGCCTTGGGATCGAACGGTTGAATTGTGAACGGTGTTTGATCCTGGGTCTCAGTCGGCATTCGCAACGAGTTTCTTGCGGAGTGCAAAGGCATCAACCAAACGCCTGGTCGGTTTGGGTGGGCTGTCCAAAGCGTCAAAAAACGCTTTCCTGTCAACCGCACTTTCAATCACCGTCACCTTGTGAGCCTTAATCGTTGATTGCGCAGCATTATAGGCCGCACTCACGACAAACGAACTGACATCGACCCCGTTCAACGTTGCTGCACGATTGATCGTGTCCTTCACAGATGGCTGCGTCCGTGCTTCCAGACGCGCACTTTTGGGTTCGTTGATCGCCGCCGTGGTGTCTTGAAACGCTGACATTATAGTCTCCTTTCAGCTTCAGGCCTGATCCGATCAAACCCTGGTGGGTCTTTTGGCTCACTATGTACGGGAAATAGGTGTACAGGTCAAGCGTACGGCGTACGCCCGTACAACATGTCATCATCACAACATCGGCAATTGCTGCGGTTCCATGAAATACCCCCGCCGCCGCTTGCGGTCCTCCAGCGCCAGCAAGGCCTCTTCGGCCTCTGCTGCGCTGCGGAATAAATCGAGACACACCTGTCCAGACGCGCCAATGCGCCCCCATTCCCGCCGCAGGGTCCATTCGCCAAACAGATTGGGCAACACCGCCATGGAGTAAAACCGGTTCTGATTTTTAGCCGGGTCGCGTTTTTCCAGATAGCTTTGCATCCATTGCAAATGAGGTGGTGAGGTGGCCGGTGTCAAGAATGTTTCCGCACTGGATGGCAAGGTCATGAGATCAGACACGGCCACTGGCGCGCCACTCTGGCAGGGCAGGGGCGTTGGTTTGGTCGGATGAACGCTGCGGCGTGTTGCAATCCGGAACGGGCTGCCTTGCAGGTCGGGCACTGCCTGCCGGGGCAAGGTGAACTGTTGGCGTGGCGGGTTATCCAGTCAGAACGCAATCGACCATGGGAGATTTTGTTCTGACCCTGCGCCCGTAGGAGAGAGACCCCAGGTATCGAACGACCAGGGTGTGGGTAACCCGCCACGCGCCCAATGGGCAGCGCATCACATGCGCCGCTGGACTGGCAGCCTCTCGGGCCCGTTGGGATGGCAGGGCATCACATGCCCGAGAAGCCGGTTGGCCCTGCCGGCCAATGGCGCATCACATGCGCGAGAAGTCGAGAAGTCGAGAGCCGCCATTTTTGGCGGCATTCCGGAAAAGCACATGACCAAAATTAAGTCGTTCAACTATAGATCTGTCGTGCTGTGCGCGCCGGCAACGCCTGTGCGCGGCGGCATTTGTCGCGCAGGAGAGTGAAAGAATTCTTCTTTTTTGGATGCGTCATTGGGGCGCAAAAAGAAAGGATGCACATGATGCACACAGTACCAACCCGGGCCAAACCATCCGGCACGTATATCACCCACCTCTTCGGTCGCGGACTTAAGGATCAGGAGCACTATGACGTTCAGCGGTTTCGCTCGATGTCCAACGGCGAAATCCGCCCGGTAAAGGGATCCGGCGGCGAGACGGTTTCTTGTGGGACGGTGCGCACAATGCGGCCGGCACGCAACGAGATCATTGTCTGTACCGCGCAGCGCACACCAAAGAGCGGGGTCCAGTTCTGGGGCGCGCTGGCAACAGGGCTGTTCTATGCGGGGGCCGCGAAGGTCTGAGTACGCTCTCACCGGGGCCGCATTGTGGCCCCGGTTCAACACTTGAACAAGAAGGATAGAACGATGTCAGAATGTAGGAATGAACGTGCACGCGCCCGCAGAGCTAAATGGATTGCCTGTGGATTATGCTCGGTTTGCGGATCACGGGCGGCTGTTTCAGGACGACGGCTGTGCAGGGTCTGCGCCGATAACGGCAACGCGGTCATCAAGAAGCGCTATGCCGCACGCGCCGCACAGGGTCTTTGCCCGATCTGCGGCAAGACGGAACCCGCCCCGGGACGCAAGCTGTGTAAAGCCTGTGGGGTGAAGCGTGGAGGGGCGAGCTGTTCAGCCCGCAATCGGGAAAACCAGAAGCGTCTCTACTGGGCCCGTGTTGCCGATGGGCTGTGTGTGACCTGCGGCACGGCTGCCCCCGAGCCGGATCGGCGGTTCTGCCCGGCCTGCGCCGATAAAGACCGTGCCCGGGCGCGGGTGAAGCGACGGCGTTTGCGGGCGGCGGGGCTTTGTGTGGACTGCCAAAAGCCATCGTCCGGCACTTACCTGTGCGCGCCGTGCCAAGCTAAAATGCGGCACTACGCTGCCCGCGCGATGCCGGTCTGGTCACCGTCCTATACGGTGTGGGAGATTGCGACGGACAGATGCCATGGCACATGGGACAGTCAAGAGGATGTTTCGCTCTGCCTTGCCTTTGCGAAGCTCGGGCGCGACGAGGTCGAGATCGTGACCGATGCGCCCGCGATCGCGGGGTTCGTCGGGTGGGCATAAGCCAGCCTGCGCAGTTCCGGCCTATCGCCGGTCACCCATGGTGGCCGGCGGAATGCCCCCCCGCCTCTTTTGGCCGATGTGTAATGTTGTGTGCGCAATGCCGTCTCCAGATCGGGGGCGGCGTTTTGTTTCCGGGTTATTTTGCGCGGTTGATATATTTTGCAACGACCTCTCGCACATATGATGCGCCATTGGTCGGCATGGCCAACCGGCTTTTCGACTTCTCGCGCATGTGATGCGCTGCCAGTCCAATAGGGTATGTGATGCCCTGCCATCCCAACGGGCCCGAGAGGCTGCCAGTCCAGCGGAGCATGAAATGCCCCGCTGGTTGGCAGGGTCGGCTTGCCGTTTACCGGATCATGTGGCTACAGTCTCTGAATAGATCATAAGGGAAAAGCACAGATGGCGTTTACGGGGCGGCGGCGCAAGACTGAGCGGAAGCGTACAGCGCATCCGGCGGTTCGAATTGAACCTGATGCCGCACTGCGGGTTGCGGGCCAGCGGCTGGAACATTTTTGTTACGCGACGACGCTCCGGATCACCTGCGCCTGCGGGCATCAGGGTATTTTGCCTGTGAGCGCGCTCCGTGATCGCTATCCCCGTGGAACCCGGATTAGCGAAGCGCTTGGACATGTGCGTTGCTCACGCTGTCAGGGCAGTCGCATTCAATCGGTCAAGACGCTCGACTGACACAGTTTAGAGGCCTGCTGACCAGGCGATCCATGCTTCGGAGCTCTCTGGGACCAGCAGGAATCGAACATATTGTTTCCGATGAAGTCCTAAAAACAACGGCTGTTCAGTGTAAAACGAGGACGATAGCAACTTTGTGAAGGTTCGGGACCAGGCAGTTTGCTTTTTCTTCAGCACTCACCTGATCTGTCCATATTCAGCGACTCTCACGCATGGCCCCGGCAAGCTGGAACCACGCGAGACGGCCCCGCGCGATGCCGCGCAGGCAGGCCAACCAACGGGTGGCCCGGCGTTATTCCAGCCGATTGCCAACCACTCACCGCAGTCTTCGGGTGATCCGTTGTGCAATGGTTTCAAGCCTGCTGCCTGTCTGTCGCAGATAAAAACCAGCGTCAAGGATCACAAAACTTTTACAGGGGAGCGTCAGGACTGCTCTGATACGGTGCCGTTCCCCACACCGGCCGCCTTGCAAACGCAGCCCTGCTTGCAGGCGGGCAAGCAGGGCCGCGTCTTTCAGGCGACCTGTCTCCTTCGGGGCTTCAATGTACGCGCCAGGCGTCATCCCCTGAAAAACTTTTGCGCCCGGCAAGCCGGCGGCTGCGCCGTCCCTGACACTGGTTTTTCTCCACGCCTGCCCGTCAGCAGGCCACCGCAATCGGGCGGGTGGCCGTTGGCCGACAGGGTCTTGCTTGCAAGCCCGAGAGGCCGCTTATCAGGAGCAAAACATGCTGACAGCTTATGACGAAATCGAACTTTTCGGCTTGACCGAAACTGCCGACGATCTGCCTATTCCCTGCGATGATACTTTGCGCGATGCGATCGTGCGGGAAACCTTTGAAAGCTTGTTTTCTGGCCTATCAGGAACGGGCTTGCATAAAGAAATTGAACCGCTGGCGCATGGGTTGGCAACGTTATTACACCGTCGCCGCAATGTGATCGAGGTAGAATTAACCAGGCACACAGACGCTTTGCAAGGCTTAATCCGTCTTAAAGACGGGAGCGAAATCACCACAACTGCAATTGGGGACGCCCAAACAAAAGCGGAAACAATGCGCGATTTACGCGATGCGCTTGACCTTATGGCAGAAACCGCCGCCCAATGCTACGAGTTGGAAACGGGCAACGCATACAATCCACCAAGCGGCGGGCGGGGTAAACGCAACGCCCATTTATCGGGCGCAATGTTTGAAGCTAAGGACTGGCTGGAAGCGCATGAGGCGCAACAAGCCGAACAATTCAAAATTGAAGGCGCACCGCTGGCCATTGCTGGTGATCGGGACTGGGTGGACATTGACGCAATCTGGGAGCGTCTCGACCGTATCCGCGACAGATTCCGTGAAAGCTATAATTCCGATTTAATTCTTTACCATAAGGCCGACAAAAAAGGCGTGGATGCCATTGCGGCGGCATGGGCACGTAATCGCAAAGTTGCACAAGTGACGTTTCAACCGAACTGGCGGGCCTTTGGGAAATCCGCAGGGTTCAAGGCGATTGACCAGATGCTGGACACGCCAAAGCCGCTTGGCGGTGTGGTGATCTTCGGCAGCGCAGGTATTGCGCTTAATCTGGCCGACAAGGCCGAGGCCAGGGGCATTAAGGCCATGCGGGTTAAACGTCCAGAGCAGAGCGACATCTGAAACAACGCCGCCTTGCATTTGTGCAGGGCGGCACCACGGATGGGGCAGGGCGAACGATGCGCAAAGGACACTTCTTACGAAGTGACTGTTAATCATGCTTGCCGCGCCAAGATGGGCTTGAACAGCCCTCTTGGCGCGGCAATTGGTGAATCACTGGCTGGTTGCATCAAGGATCAAGCGTCGAAGGCGGTGTGTGGCTGTCGGTTAGAACTGGAATACTCCAGAATAATCCTTTATATATAAATCAGGAGATCAAACATGGCACATGCCTTACAAATAGATACATTGGCTTTTTCTAAAAAGCTCAAAGAAGCGGGTGCGGATGAT
>CBDHGD010000005.1:0-20353 GCA_965262875.1 Halioglobus sp. | reverse complement strand
GGCGGGTGGCTGATCCCGTCTTGGGCGGTCGCCTGTGTTTGAAGGGCTGTGAGATTGTAATCGAGGCCCGGTCCGCGCAGCATATTAGGGGCGTCTTCGCGGATGGTGCCGACCAGCCCGATGCCCTCGCCGCCGCGTGGTACGTAAGGCTTACTGTTTTTGCCTGTTGGCATCATAGCCTGGGCCAGAACGACCAATGTTTTAAAGCCGGTGTCATAGAAAATCACCTGAATATCACGGCCAAGGGCTGTGCGCTGGTTGACGGGGGAAATCCATGCTTTCTTATATGTCTCCGCAAAATCGTCCAGGCTCCAAACCTTAATATTGCTAACGCCCCCCTTCGTTACCCAGGCATCAAGATCCCGCAAGGCCACTGTGCTGGCGGCCGTAACCACCTGTGTGAGTAGCCGGCTTTCCTGCACGCCGGCCTGCGCGCGGATGTAATGTTGGGCCAGACGCACGCCCTGCTGGGCCAGCGGCACCGCAATCATCATCACCAGCACGGCTTCAAACAGGCTCAAGCCGCAGCGGGACCGGCGGGGGTATCTGGTGCGGCGGGGTCTGTGCTGTGCTTCGCCATGTGGTGCGGATGCACAGCCGTGGATGCCGTGCCGGCCCGTTGGGCGCAGCACCGCGTTCCGCGCGTATGTGAATATCCGGATCAGCATCCTGTGCACTCCTTTGTTTGCAGGCGTTTGGTCTTAAGGTGCAGCGTTGTGAGGCTGTCTGCTTGCAGCAGTGCGGGTGGTATGTCGTCGTCAGCCTTTGAAGGGTCGGGTTCCACCGCCACCACGTCCACACCTGTTGCGGTGAGATTTGTGACCGTCAGCTTATGCCCACCCAGATCCAGCGCGCCGCCGCCTACGAGTTTCGGCGGAGGGTGCCCCGCACGGTCTTCGCGCAGCACATATTTCGGATCAATCCCGGACAGCGGTGCGGTCAGGATGACCCGTTCGGATTTGGTCAGCTTCCGACCCAGCACGTTTTCCACAAACCGGTCGAGGTTCAGAATACGATCTTGCACGCCGTAGGTGGCCAGCCGTGCGAGCAGCGTATCCATTGCCACCTCCGACGCGCCATCGGTTTTCAGCAGCAGACCGCCATAAACATCCGTGCCACCCTCAAGGGTGCTCTCAATGCGGCCCACCAGATAAGTCAGTGTAAATCCCGGCATTTTGGGATCAACGTCCAGCCGCAAATAATCTTCAAATGCGGCAGGAACAGATTCTGGATTGTTCTGTTTTGCATGCACGTAATAATCAAAATCCGCCGCGATTGCCGCCAGTTGCACAGCCCGGGCCTCGGCGCGCGCCGCACTGGCGTGGCGCAATTGCGCTTGCGCGAACTGGCTCATGACGATGGTGATGACCAGAACAGCCAGCACGGCGGCCGGCATCAAGGCTCCGCGCCGGGTGCGGCGTGGTGCTATGCGCGCGTCTTGATGCTGTGCCTTGCGGGGAAATCCCGGAGATGGCTGGCTGTTCTGCATGGTGGTCTCCCTAAAATTCCAGGGTGACGCTGTTTACCTTGTTTACACAGGCGTCACGCACGACTGCTTCGGTTATTTTGGGGACTACGGTCCCATCCGTCTCAGCAATCCCAATCTTAAGGCTCTTGAGCCCGGAGTTTTGGTTGGCAAAAGCCATCGCCGCCGTCTCACAGCCTGAGGCCGGAATATTGACCAACTTCACAGTGAAGGTGCGGGCGCCACTTCCCGTGATGGCGATGTCGGTGCCATAGGGCGAGGTGAAACTTAAGGTGCCGCCTACGTCGCCTAGTTCCTTCTTGGTAAATCCTTCATTTTTCAAAAAGGGTATAAGCGTATTATCTGAGCCAGTGCCGACATAAACGCCGGAATAGATGTGATCACGCTCGATGATGGCCACGGCGCGGGTCAGCTGCGAGCGCAGGGCGGCACTGCGTGTCGAGTCGACAACGCCGTTGTAAAGCGACAGTACGCCCACCAGTACGGGAATAAGAACCAGGGTCCATAAAGCGACATCGAACATCGTCACACCGGCGCGGCGCGCACGCGGTCGCCGCAGCGGAGCGGGTTTCACCCACGCAATCCAGGTGTCCTTTTTCTTCAGCGATTTAAGTTGTTGCAGAGCGCTTTGCGCACGCTGTGTCAGCGCAATCCGCGCTTGCTTCAAGCGGGTTTTGCTTGTGTTTAGGGTAAAATTGGTCATGGTCATCCTTTCAAGAGATGGTGCGCAGGCTGTTCGCCATGTTTAGCCGGGCGCTGTTTTTCGTTGAAGTGTGGGGGGTGTCAGCTTGTTTGGTTCTTTCTTGGCGCTCCCCTCACAGAATTTTTTGCAGTGCGGTAATGATCAACCACACGAGACCCGTCAGCAGAGCAGTCCCTATCAGTGTACCGAGCAGTACATTTCGCAAGGTCATCCCACCGGCATGGCATCGCCGGGGTGGACGCAGCCTGTCAGGTTTAAGCCTGTCAGGCTTGAGCAGGGCACGCCATGCCGCATTGTTCTTGAGCAATTCAAGCTGTTGCCGGGCGGGGTTGATGCGCTGTGTCAGCGCAATACGTGCCTGCTTCAGCCATGTTTTGCTTGTATTTCCGTTAAAATCAGTCATGGTCATCCTTTCAAGAGATGGTGCGCCAGGTGTCCTCTAAATCTGAGCTGGTCCGCTGTTATTTGGTGAAGTGAGGGGGGTGTCTTTTTGATTGGTGTCGCCCCCCTCACTGAATGCTTTGCAGCACGGAGAGTGTGCTCGATACGGTGGCCCCGATGGCGCCGGCAACCGCGCCCATCAGCGCCATGTTCATAATACGGGTTTGCACCTTCACGCGGGTATCCAGCTCTTCCAGCCAGCGGTCCAGAAACCCTGCGAAGGTCTCCACCCAGTCGTCTTTGCCATCAAGGGCGGCCATCACCGCATTCAAGTCACGGGCCGGAAAGTCATGCCCGGTTGCTTTGAGGGCCTCTCCCCAGCCGCGTGCGGTCAGTTGCACTGCAATCGCATGAATGCGGGACTTCAGATAGCCGCGCGTGCCGGTGCCGAGCTCATGCAGCAGCTGTGAATTCAGCGTCTCGCCCATGCGCCCCAGCTCGGTCACCGTAAAGATAAATCCGGTGCCGACCTGCAAGCGATAGAGCGAACAGGGCAGGAATTTGTCGAGAAACACCCGTCCCGGCCCGGCATAGCGCGGTAAAAACAGCCGTAAAAACATGAACACCGCTGCCAGCCCGATGAGCACCCACTGGAAATTGCCCACGAACCAGAGGCTGAAGTTGCCAATGGCCCGGGCGGCCGGTGACCAGCGCTCAAGCGGCGCCACATCGATCAGTGCCGGAAACAGTTCCGATCCCAGCATATAAAACACAACGCCCATCAGGGCTGTCAGCAGGGCGGGCATGGCCAGCGCGCCTTTGATCGCGCGTCCCAGCCTGTCCTGCTGTTCGGCCAGCCGCATGGCACCGCGCAACACCCCTGCGGCACCGGCCGATCCGATCACCCGGAACAACAGTGCCTCGGCCCCACTTGTATAGCGGGCAACCCGCTGGTCGAGATCGCCATACTGGACACCGGTGCGCAGATCCATGATCAACGCGGCCACTGCCGCCTGCCCGCCATCGCGCGCCACGCTGGCTGCGGTTTCCAGTGCCTCCGGCAGATCCAGCTTTGCATCCACCAGATCAGCCACCAGCCGCCAGGTGCGCGCCCGCTGGGCGGCGCCGAAGTTAAAACGTCGCCAGGCGTATGACCACGCGGCGTATGTGAGTGGTGTGTTCATCCCGCCGCTTTCCTTTTCGCTGTTTTTTGCATTGCCGCGCCCTGGAGGCTACTGCGTTGCGCGTCACTCATCCGCTCCGCCAAATCGCCGTGTTTGCGCAGCGCATCATACGGATCAAGCTGGCCCTGCAAGACCAGGTCGGTGAGTTTGCAGGCAATCGGAATACCGCCCATCCCGCCTGCGCTTTCGGGTTTCAGCCAATGGGCCAGCGCGCCGTTAAAATTCTTGTTCAGCACATGATCGAAATAAGCCCGATCCGGCATAATCACTTCGCCCACCGCAATCTGGCGGCGGTAGCCTGCCCAGGCCAGCTTGCCGGCCTCGTTAAGCGCGTCGCCGAGGCAGGTTGCACAGCCCTCCGGGTTGCGCAGATAGATGCGGTCACGGTCGGCCATGACCGGGGCAAACAGGCGTTGATCCAGATCGTTGAGGCTGGCGGCGGCCAGGGGGGTTTTACAATCGTCACAGAGGAGTGGTGCAAGCGTCTGTTTGATCAGCAGGCGCACCACACCCGATTGCGCCAGTTCTTCGGCCGGCACGCCAAGCGCCATCAACCGAAACGGAATGCCGTTGGCACTGTCCACATGCACGGTGGCATAGATCGCGTGGCCCGATGTGGCAAACTTCAGCGCTTCGCGGCCGCTGGCCCCGTCACGGATTTCCGACACCATGCCGACATCCGGGTTCATGCGCACGAAATTGCGCAGGGCGTCTTCATGCCTGGCCTCGCGTTCGGCCTCGTCGCCGGCCGATTGCAGCGGGATCTGCACCACGCCGGAGCGGTTCAGCCGGTACTCCACCGGATCTTCCAGGGTGGTGATCGACACATGACCCCCGTGGCGTTCGTAAAGTGCTTCGAGGGCGCGAATGAGTGTGGTGGATTTACCGTCGCCGGTTTCGCCACCGATAATCACGCAGCCATGCAGATTGGCGCGGGCGGCGGCCAGCGCGTCTGTGATCTCCGCATCAAAGCCGAGGTCTTCCAGGGCGCCGGTATCACTGTCGTCTTTGTAAAACAGCCGGAACACCACAAAGGAGCCGAGCTTTGTATCGCTCTCGTGAAAACCGCTCTGGCAGCGCAGCTTGACCACATTGGGCGGCATCGGGAACTCCGGCTTTGGAGAGATCGAATAGCTCTGGAACGCCGCGTCTTTTTTGGAAACATTACCGGTGCCTTTGTCCTGGGCATTGAAAGCAAAGCTGATTGCATTCCTGCCTTCCTCGGGTGTCCAGGGCTGGCCATAGTCAAACTCGCGGCCCGCCACCTTGAGGCGCACATAGGTTTTGGTGTCGTGCTGGTAGATTTTGAGATCACTGGCCCTGGCGCGTTCGGCCGCCGAGATCAGTTCCAGCAGACGGCGCTGGCCCTGTGTGCGGGCCACTTCCGCGCGCAGGGCTTCGGTTGCGGTCAGTTTGGCGGCGTAGAACTGTCTTAGTTCGTCCATGGGCGTGATTTTAAAGCTGGTGATCTCGGGCAGAACACCGCTGTCCTGATGCCGCATCAGGGCGCCCGTGAAGTCGTCTTCATAGCGATAGCCATCCGCGACATAGCAGGTGCCGCCATAATGCACCGCCGCAATGCAGGCAAAACCGAGATCACCGGTATCGATAATGCCGTTTTCCAGGGTTCTGATCTGTGGTTTGCCGAAGCTCGGGAGGTTTTTTAACATGGGAGGGTCTCGCTTGGGACAGTCTTAACCGGGACAGGCTTAACCGGGACAGGCGCGCCTGTGGTGGGGGCAGCGGAATTGCGGCAAATGACCTTGCTGGAGAAAAAAGGCAGGTTTGTGTCGGATCGATGCGCCGCTGCGCTGGCGCAAGAATTGCTCAAGAAAAAAGGCAGGTTTGTGATGATTGACGCGGCGGCTCCGAAAATCGCAGGCACCTGAGGGTGGTGCGCGGTCGGCGTCGCGCGGTGGTTTGAGGTGTTGGCCTTTGTGGTGCTGTGTTGCGCCATGTTCGCTTTGCCGGGCTGAGCGTTTCGAAGATGTGGTAAGCTTGGCTGCAACAATATTTGGAAAAGCTTTGAGCCGTTGACGAAAAAGCCACCACATATCCCGCCGGGACCGCCGGTCTGCGTGCCTGATGCCGGGCCTGATGTTGGGCCTGATACTGACCCGGATACACGGCCTGTTGCCAACCCGGATACCGACAGGCTCAGGCGCGAGATGCGGCGGCGGATTGAGGAACTGGAGGCGCAGATCGCCGCACTCAAGCTGTATCTCGCTGACTTTATTGTCACGCCCGCCCGTCCCGTTCCGCCGCCCATGGTTCCCGGGGATGACGACGCAGGAGATGCAGAGCGTTGAGTAGATCTGCCAGTCCTGTGGGAAAGCGCAGGAGATACGATATCAAAGAAAAGTCGTGCAGCTTTACCCATTTTGATCTCCCTGAAGTGTGGCTGTTGAGGTTTGCAAAATGTCGCCACAGCGGCGGTTGTAGCGCATGGATGGCGCATGGTCATATGTGGCATGGTCATATGGCGCATGGTCATATGCGGCATGGTCATCATTCCAAAGCCTCCCGATCACTGTCCGGGGTGCCGGACGCCGGGCTGTCGGGTTTATAGACATCCGCGAAGCTGACGGTTTTGAACAGCAGCCCGCCGCCATCGTCAAACGCGGGCTCTGTGAGCGTGTGGGCCAAGCTGCGTTCCACGTCCTGTTCCAGGATGATCACCCCGTCCTCGGTGGAAATACGCGCGATGGTCAGCCCGCCGGGCAGGGTATCGCCGGCTTTTACCGTCAGGCGGGTGCCGCGTGTGGCGTCAAAAACCACGGCATGCAGTCCGCCGTCCAGGTTGTCGCCGCCGAACACCGTGCCGGATGTATAGCGGTCGGTGCATTGGGCCATGGCGGATTGGGCGAGTGCTGCGGTTTTGGCGGCGCGGAAAGTCTCTGGCGGGTTCAACGGGGGTTCCGGAGCCAGCGTGATGGGTGTGGGTGCTTCTTCAGCACTGTCTGCGGCGGTTGGGGTGGGTACAGTGTTGATCGATACGTTGGCATTTGAGGTCGCTCCGCGCGCCACATCGCGCAGGTGGGTGCGCAGGCGTTCTTCATTGTCCAGCAGTTGTTTCACCTGTTTCTGGCGTTCAATACAGACTTTGAACACTTCGCTTTCCAGTGCCGCCACATTCAGCGCATCAGTATCATCGTAAAGTGACAGATACGCCGCGCGCAGGGCCTCGAACGGGCAGGACAGAATGTCCGTGCTGCCGGCCCGTGCGGGCGAGATGGTGGCGGGTTCGCCCTGGACGAGATCAGCCGGTGCGGCCCAGAGGGATGGTGCCGCTGGCGTATCGGTGCTTGTGGCTTCCGCTACGTTTTGAGCCGTGAGCGGTGCTGTTTCTGTGCTTGTCTGCGCAGTTTGCGACAGCACCGGAAAGGCCGGCAGCGTCAGGCAAAGGCCGATGAACGCAAGGCGTCTGGGGATGTGGCGGCGGGCGGGCATCATTGATCTCCCTGCGGTGGTTCCGGGTTCAGCGCCGCTTTGAGATCAGCCACGGCAAGCCACTGCCAGACGGGGGGCAGGACAGGATCTGCGTCTGGCGTGGGGGTCTCAACTTTTGTTTCATCAGCGGAGGTTGTAACGGGGATCAGGCGCAGGGCAATTTGCGGCCCATAGCTGTTCCATTCGGCAATCTGTGCGCCGCTGGCGTCAAACACATGCCCGCCCGCGTTGAAATAAGCCCCCACTGGCAGCGGATCAAAAGCCTGCGCCAAGGGTTTGGCCAGCAAGGCATCATAGGCCGTGGCCAGCGGATGCGGCGCGGCACTTTCAACCTGAACGGCTGGAAACTGAGCGGCGGCGGGCAGAGTGTCGAAAATATCTTCGTCCAGAGAATGCATCCAGTGCAGCACCAGATGTTCAAACGGTTCATGCTTGACATCGATATAGGCGTGTTCAAAAACGGCACCTGTCGCGTCAATCAACCATAGGCGGTTGAGCGGCGCGTAGAGCACAAAGCGGCCCCATCGCTCCGTAACCGCATTGACGGCGTCCTCTGGGTCGAAGACCAGCACCTTACCGCTCTGGCGCACCATCTCCGGGTATTGCGCTCGCAGGGATGTGTTTGCCGCATTGGTTGGCGTGGCGATGGCTGTGGATAGGCCCAGAAACAGCGCCGTGACGCTGAATGCGCGCCGCATGATCACTGCAACAGCCGATTCATGGCCCTCTTCGGTGACGAGATCAGAGTATTTGAAAGATGTGTGATCCATGACTGTTCTTATTCATCCGGGCCATAGAGCGAGAAATACATGCCCAGCGTCAAAGGATCATCAATGTCTTGTTTAAAGCGGGTGGGAATGTTTTTGATTTTACGCGCGTCTTTGACAAGCTCGGCATAGAGCGGGCTGCGTTGTTTCGCGTTCACACTGCCGTTGTTGGGGATGTTTGGACAAACGTCCTTAAACACTGGGGCGTATTCCTTTTGGAAATGCCCTTCGAATTTATTAGGATGGGAGCGCGTGTCTCCAGGGTTATAATACATTATGGTACGGCCGCTATCGCCGTCATAAATTATGGGCGGCGCGTTCTTTGCTGAACTTGTTTTATACTCAACCGTCGTCAAACCCCCGAAACCCGCTGTGTTTTTAGGGGTCTTCCATCTGGCTCTGTATCTATGGCTTTTGCCATCCAGCCGTGACCAACACGATAAATACCTCCCGTCTGTTCCGAAGTATGCGACGGAAATTCTTTCGGTACTGAGATATTTTAAATTTCCTGGTGGGCGGTAGACCGCCACAAAATAATGCCCCGAGAACAATTTGTTGAGGTTGTTGGTATCAATGTTTGAAATGCCGTAATTGCGCGTTGATGTTGACCACTTAATACGTCGCGCAGGTTTGTAATATGGCTGTGTGCGATGGTCGATAGCTAGAGCCTCTTTGAGACGTGCGGCGATAAAACGGTGTGCCTCTGTGATGCCTTTCTCTGGCACAACCCACGGGGGTTTACCGCCTGCAAAGCTTTCGGTGGCGACAAACAGCCCTAAAGCCACGATAGTTATCTTGATGTTTAGGTTTCGTTTCATTGCACTGTTCCTATATTGTTGTTTATATAATTTCACACCTCAGCAGCACCCACCATGTCCCCCAGCACCTGGAGCATCCGCCTCCCCATGGCCGTGACCGCCACCTGGGGCATGACCTCCGCTACTCTCGCCTGACCTATGGCCACCATTACGGCCGCCGCTGGTGTCGACCCACCAACAGTCGCCACGAGAGCAGGATTTATATCCCGTTTTTGGCGGTGGTGGTGGCGCGTAGTGGCAGGTATTCACTGTTGCAGCCCATTGCGTATGGGTTGTGCTTAACGCGTCCTGCCATCCGTCACTGTACCAGTCCACGCCGGTCACGGTTTTGGCGCGTTGATATGTAACGCTGCCGATTTGGCCCGAGGGGCAGCTTGAGACCCTGGTTTCAGATGTCCGGTCATTGGCATTGCGATAGCACCTGTCGTCCGACACGGCCCATGGCCCGTTACGTTCAATCACAATGTCGCTGAGCGCGGGGAAATCCGCAACATCGGGGCTGTCGGCAAAGCTCCATGTCCGGATTGTGACGGTGCGGGCCTCGGTCACTGTGCCAAGCGGGTGCGTGGCAGGGCAGACCGCTGGCCGGTCATCCGTTCTGGTGGTGATCACCGGGGCCAAGGGCTGCCTGTCCGGCGCGCCTTCGCAGAAACTCAGATGCGGCACCAGAACCCCGACCGCCTCATCGACAAACTTGCCTTGCGCGTCCGAGGGCAGCCAGACCGTTTCGGGAAACGCCGCATAGGCTTCGGTCAGGAAATATTCATAGGTGGCGATCCTGTCTGACCCTGGGCTACAATCTTCAACGCGGCGCACGGGGATGGTGCCGGGATTACGGCAATGGGTATATTTGGTTTTCCAGCGCCCATCGCCTTCCGGCGTGGCGGTATCGTAATATGAATAGCCAAAATCCTTGTCCTCAGGATCATACGGGACCCCGATCAGATCATTGTAAAGCTTATCGCCCCGGGCGTTGTAATCCGTGCTTTTAAAGCGCTCCTCCTTGATGCCGGGGCCAACTTGTGGTTCTACGCAGCGCCGCTTTCGGGTCTCACGGCGTTTGCGCACCCGCGCCACGCCGAACTTCTGCGCCGCCGATGTCATATAGGCAACAGTGTCCACGTCCAAGGCACCGCCAAACTTCGTGCCCATACAGGGCGGAATGATCTGGCTGCGGTCGCCGGTTTGCAATATCAAGTTGCCCCCCACCGTGGGGTCATCCGCTGCGGGGTCACCCGCTGTTTTGACAATCCCCAGCGGTTCACCGGTGAACGCTGTGTCCGCGCGGCGGGCGCGCAATTCGGGGGCATCGACAATCTGTTGGGCGCTGAGCCCGTGCTTGAAACCGGTGCTGGTAAAATAACTCAAAAGCATGCCGTCACAATAGCGAAACCTGATACCAAAGCCATCAATAACAGTGCTATCAAGGCTGGGCACCAGTTCCGCCGTGACCTGCTGGCGGGTGGTGATTTCGGCCAAGAGGTCTGCGGTACGCTTGCGTTGATCCGCTTCCGGCAACGTCGTGCCCCACTGCCAGGTGATATATTTGCGGACTTGCGCGTGGGCTGTGGTCAACACGCCGGTGTAATTGGCCGCAGCATTCAAAACCTCGCGGCCCAGCGTCCAGCTGTCGTAATCCTGCGCCATCAAGGCTTGCGGAGTGAGCGCAAGGCTGCCGGAAAGTGCCGATGTCAAAAGCATATTTCTCATAGCATTTTGTCCTTTTGTGTGGGGACGGCACTTGGTGCAAGCGCCCCTGCGCTTTGTTCTTCAGCAATATCTGTGGGCGCGGCCTTGATGCCTGTGATGGACATCGGCACCAGCACCGCTCGGCGGGTGGTGATTTCCAAAGTGACGGTCTTGCCGCTGCGGCTGAGACGGGCCACTTCGGCGCCGTCAATGCGCCCCACCCGCGCGAATATCTCGTCAAACGCGCTTTTCAGCATCACCCGCACTTTGGCGTTCATGCCACCCGCGTTCGAACCGCCGCCCTCAAGCACAATGCTGTCGGCCAGGCCCAGAAACACCGCTTCCGTGGCGGCCAGCAATTCCGCCGGTGCCATGGACACTTGTGCCTGAGACACGCGTGCCAAAGACGTTGGGTCGCTCTGATCCGGGATCGCCTTCAGCACCGGCACGTCAATCTCAAAGCTGGAAAACAACCGGTTGCCGCGCAGCACCAGCGTGACCGTGCTGTTTGCATAGACCGCCTCCGCCGCTTGCCGTGCGATGGCGGCATCAAAGCCGCCGCGCAGCTGATATATCCGGTAAGCTACGGCGCGGTCATGCGCCACGGCAAGGTCATTTGCCAAAGCGGGGGCAAAGCCTGTGATGGCCGGATCGCGCATGGCGGGTGTGGCACAGCCTTCGGCGGTCAGTTGCCAGCCCGGTGCGGTTGGCCAGATACCGGCAAAGGCGGCCAGACAATTGCGCCCGAAACCGGCCTCGTCGCGGAAGGTGGTTAGAAGCGGCGCGATCTGTGGTGCTGCAACCACGGGTTTGGCGTGCTGCCCGGGAGATAAAAACAGGAAACCGGCGGCAAGCGCCAGCGTGGCGGTGCCTGCGACAGCGGCAATCTGCCAGACCGGTCGTTTGGGCGCGATCCTGCCCTCGACACAGACGGGGTCATCCACCGTGGGGTCATCCACCGTGGGGTCATCCACTGTGGGGTCATCCACATCGGGGGGACACAAAGAGCACATCGGAACGCGGCGGGTGACCTCTTCGGCGATATCTTCGGCCAGATCGGGCGCGATTGCCAGCCGGTCAATCTGGCCGGAACTGCACTCCGCTTCAATATGGCTGATCAGCTCTGCGCGGGTGTCAAACAGCCGCTCCGCCCCGATCGCCGGTTTGCCATTCACCAGAACGGCGGCAAAGTACAGATGCTGTTCTGTCAGCTCGAAAGCACAGAGAACACGGTTACCAATGACATGGTCAATCCGGTCCTTTTCGGACAAATCGCCCGCCAGCACGGAAAGCAGCGCCGCGACGCCAAGATATTCAGGCTCTTCCGGCACCAAAGCCGTGCGGTCATCCCAATGCAGTGCCAGGTTATTGGCTGCCAATGACCCAATCGATGACCCGACTGCTGCCATGGACCCGCGTCGCAGGAGGCTGGACGGCCTGCCGGGCCCCCAGGTCAGCCCGGCCAGAACCGGGCGATCGGCGTATGTGAATATCTTCGGCATCAGTTTACCCTCCGCCTGGCAGTCCGCACGGTTGTGCCGCGCCCTGCATTCCGCACTGCCGGCAGGATGGCCGGGCGCACCAGCACCACCATGCGGATTTTACGGGTCTTGCCCTTGGCGCTTCCCCCGAGCCCGATGAACCGCGCGAGACCGGTGCCCTTGTTGGCGCGGGTGGCGCTTTCCTGTTCATAGCCCGACAGCACCAGGGTTTCGCCGGGCGCCAGCACACTGTCGTTCTGGATCACGCGTTGATCGACTGTGGGGAGCTGTACGGTCTCGTTGCCGGTGGTGAAGGTTTCCAGCTTGACCAGATTGTTTTGCAACAATGTCAGGGAAAGCTGTATCTTGTCCTTGCCCACCAGCCTTGGCAGGGCATGGATGGATATGCCGGTATCAACGACGGCGGCCTTGATCTCTGTTTCTTTGTCGCCGTTATCAGTGGTTTTGGTTGTGGTACCCCCGATATAGCTTTGCGATCTGGTCAGCACAATCGGCGCGACGACACCGCTCTGGGCAATGGTGGAACCAAGCCGGTAATCGACCACGCTGCCTTCCTGTGCCAGTGCCTGAAAGCTGATGGATCCGCCGCCCGACTGCAAGGTGGCGACGCCACTGCCGGTGAGTGCGCCGAGCGCTCTGGTAAAACTGCCATCTGACCCTGTAACATCCAGCCCGACGGCAAACTCATCGGATTTGTCAGCGTCGATAAAATAAATCGCGACCTCCAGCGCAATGCGGGTGGAGAAGATCGCTTCGAAATCTTCAATCACCCCGGCGGCCTTGCGCTGCACGGAAGGTGGGCCAAAGATCGAGACGCGACCGGCAGATTGCGAGAGGGTCACTTTGGCGGGTGGTGGCGCGACTGCCATCAGTTGGGTTTCCAGATCTTTCCACGGATCATAGCCGCCAATGCTGCGGCTCAAGGAGGCACTGCTCCCGCCGCCTTTGACACCTGCAATCGAGGTCTGAAGGCTTGTGGTGCCGATGGGCAGCGACAGGCTGTAGCGTTTTGTGACCATCCGGTCAAAGGTCACGGCGGTGCCGTCGAAACTCCAGGCCAGATCCATGCGGGCGGCGATCTTGTCGAGGACTTTGGATAACGCACCTTCGTGTTTGAGCACCATTTTGCTGCCGATGGGGATCTGGATGACATCGCCATTTGCCAGGCTGTAAACCCGGCGGATATTGACCGGCAGGTCCGTTTGCTTCTTGATCAGCGTGGCCAGGGCCTTGATGCCGACGGCTGACCCGCGTGTGTCGATATTGATACTGCGCGCGCCTTCGAGTGCCCGGGGCAAGGGCGTGCCGCTTTGGGTGCCCTGTGCGACCACAACCGCCTCGCCGTAATACGGGCGATCCACCACATGCACCTTGCCGCGTCCTGCGGCCCGCAAGCGGTCGCGCTGGTCACCGGTCAGCTTTGAAAGCCGTGCGGTGGTGTCATTGGCGGATTTGATGCCGTCGCAACCTGAGACCACCCCGATGCAAAGCACCAGCAGGGCCAGACGGCAGAGCGCTTTGCTCAGGCGCTTGGGTGTTGATGTGTTTTTCCCGGCAATTCCAAAGTGTGTTCTGGACACGCTGCACCATTGAAAACCCGATACCACGCTCTCGTGAATGCGACGGGCTGCAAAATCGGCTGTTTGTTCGTTCAGCAATGTCACCCCTCTCTCGACTTCTCGCGCACGTGGTGCGCCATTGGCCGGCAGGGCCAACCGGCCCGAGAGGCTGCCAGTCCGACGGGGCTTGCAAGCAAGCCCTGCCGAGGCAATGGATGACCCTACAGTGGATGACCCTGTTACAGATGCCCCTGTCATAGCGGCCTGCCGATGCGAATAACCTTGTTGGCATAGACAGAGATCGCCAGCGGGCGGCCCGCGCCTTCAAAGCCGACAACCAGCTGATCCAGCGCGTCCTTGAAACTGCCGCTGATTTTAACCGGCACGGAGAGTTTCCATTCCTCAATGCCGTCGCGTACCACAGTATGTCCGGCCTTCCTGGCCCAGCGGGTGATGACATCGGAGACAAACTCCCCGGGGCGTGCGGTCCAGACGGGCAACGGCCGGTTCATCGGCTTGACGGCCACTGGTTTGGGTGCGGGAGCTGTTTTTGCCGCACCGCTTCGGGTTTTGCGCTGAAGCGATGCGGTTTGACGGGTTGGCACCGCGCAGGGGAGGGTCAGCACGGTGCCGACCCGCAGGGTCGTGGCGGATTTTACGGTGTCTTTGTTGGCCGCGATGAGTTCGGGGTAGCGTTTGGCACTGCCAAGCCTGGCCTTGGCGATTTTCGAGAGCGTGTCGCCGGTGCGCACGGTATGGGTCGGACAGGGGATTGCCTGTTTTTTGGTTTTACGACCCTTGCGGCTGAAAATGCCGGCGGCATCCAGCGGACCTGTGGTTCGGGCCGCGCCTGATTCGTTTCTGGCGGTGCGTGGAGATGCCAGAGTCCCCGTTGGCACCTTCTGCCCCTTTGCGGATGCCAGACGTGATTCTCTGGCACGATTTGCTTTGAGCGCGGCCTCGAACGATTGCTTTGGCCTCTCGACTTCTCGGGCCAGTTTGGCCCTGCCAGTCCAGCGGCGCATGGAATGCCCTGCCGGCCCAACGGCTGCGGTGCTGCGCAGGGCGGCGGTTTTTGGTATCAGGGATTGCCAATCGGGGCAGCGAATGAGCGCTGCGGCTTGGGCGGGTTGCCAAAAGATTACAACTGCGCTTAAGGTGGCGGCACCAAACAGAATTGAGACCCAGCGTGAGCGGAAACCCGCCAAAAACACAGAACACCCCGATATTAAACGCGAAAAACCGTTTAAAGCCCTTGACTTACGCCCGGATTTCGGGGGGGGGGGGGGGTACTTCTCTGCATTTTCAGGTCTCTCCACGCCACACGGTGTAAGGCAGGTTAGAACACCGCTTGCCGTCTGGCAAGAAAAAATCTTGCGCGCAGCGCGTTGTTTGCGGTGCATGGCCCTGCCCCGCGCACCTCCGGTCGGCTGTAAAATATCTGCAAAGTTGAACCTATACTTGAGAAACGCACAAGATGTGGGTATGACTCTCCCTAAAGAATCCAGATAAAGGGAGGCAGAGCAGCAGAAACCCCGCAATAAACCACCTAAAACCGAAAAACCGCGCAGAGATTGCACGGCATTAAGGTTATGGTCAGGCTTTAAAACTAAAATACGCCCTTGTTTTTTAGCCTGACCTGACCCGCTTTTCAAGTCAAAACTTCAGTTTTGGCAATGAAATTCTGTGTGCCTGCGATTTTTGCGCCTCAATCGCGGCGTGATGCCCAATGAAAAGCATCACAAAAACAGAAATGAGGGACAGCAATGTCACACAGATTACAGGCCCTGCGCAGACCGCAGGACAACCATACACAGGGATCACCACCACAGGATCCACAGCCCGCGTATCCGGTCTTGCCCGACGCGATGCAGCGCGGCGCGCTGGAAGGGCTGCTGCTGGATGTCAGCAAACATATCGGCCTGTCGGACGGCTTGCTGAAATCCTTACTCACCATGCTGCGCGAAACCCGGCCCTCGGACTGGACCGACCCGACGCGCGAACCGGTCTGCTATGCCCTGCAAGGGAATATCGCGGGATCGCTGGGCAAGAGCCCGCGGGCGGTGCGCAATGACGAGACCGCCCTGATCGCCCTGGGCTTTGTCGACAAGCAGGTGGCCGGCAACGGCAGCCGCTGTCGTCTGGTGTTTGCCGATGGCAGCGAGTTCCGGCAGGGCTTGTGCTTCAGCCCGTTGATTGAAGCGGTACCCGATCTGATTGCACTCCGGGCCCAAATGCGCTTTGAACGCCAGCACAGAACCCGCCTGAAGCGCCAGTGCTCGGCGCTCAGGCGCAATGTCAAGATAACCCTGATGCGTCTCCAGCCGATCTATCCGGAGCATGCCGGGCTGAAAGCCATCGCAGAAACGTTTCTCAACTGGCCGACGCGCTATGCCAGCCTACAGTCCATCGCCGCCCTCGAAGCGCATTACGACGCGGTGTTAATCACCTCCGAAGCCATCGATGAACTTGCCCGAATGTTACCAGATACTTCCGCTCCAGCGGAAGCTGACTTCCGCCGATATATACAAGATACAACTCAAGATCACTCTGTAATTTGTAACGATACCGTGGATAAGCGGGCTGACGGCACGCCGTCAGAAGATAATTCCTTAGCAGCTGCGCCTGACGGCTCCGCTGATTGTTTAGAAAATAAGTGTGGCGGGGCTGAGGGTGCAGTCAACAGTGAATTTATCGAAAAACTGAACCCGCACCGGTTGTTTGCCTTGAGTTCTGAGGAGATGCGGCTTTATATCCGGCAGCATCAGGGGCAAAGACCATCGCCTGCGGCGATGGATTTTATTCTGGCGGCGATCGACCGGTTGCCGGAGTTGGGGATTAACCGCTCGGCTTATGATGCTGCGGTGGGGCAAATGGGTGATATGGCCACAGCGCTTTGTATTCTGGTGATTGACCGCAACCGGTTTCACCCGGAAACCCCGATCCAGAACCCCGGCGGGGTGTTGCGTGCGATGACTGCACGCCACAAAGCCGGAAAACTCAATCTGGTGGGGAGTTTGATTGGCTTGACCGGGAGGATGAAAACGTGAGGATGGTGGGCAAAGAGTGGTGGAATTGTGGGGGGAGCACCCTGCCCTGCCCCATTGGACTGGCAGCGCATCACATGCGCGAGAAGCCCATTGGGATGACAGGGCATCACATACCCTATTGGACTGGCAGCGCATCACATGCGCGAGAAGTCGAGAAGCCGTGTGGTTTTGGGTGAACTTCCCATGCAAGCGGGCCAAGGTCTGTTCCGGCTGGCGGCAAAATCGATGAAAGGAAAAACAACAATGACATATGAGATGACACACAGAAAGCTGAAAAAGCCCATGAACAACACCTTTCCCCCTGTCAGCGCCAAACACCTCACGGGGTTTTATGCGGCGCTGATCCGGCATTGCGAGGCGGAGATAAGACAAATAGGCGCGGTGCCGCTGCTGCTGGAAAATGCAATTCTACCTCCAAAGAAAAGGACAGGCAGATGACTAACTCTCCACTCGACCCGTTTTTCAAACCGCTCTCGGCTAAAGTGATGCCAAAACGGTTTATCGCCCCTGAAGGCAGAGAACCGTTGTCAGAAGAAGCCGCTATCGTGAAACAGCGTAAAGAAGTTTCAGCGGCGTTTAACCAGCGTTACCGAAAGAAGGCCAATGAAATTTGATAATGATGACAAAGATGGAGCGGGGCTGTGGGCTCTGCTGGAGATAACATTATAGGCGCCGTGGCGCGATTTGAGGCAAGGCAGACAGAATGAGTGAAAACGGAAAACAAAAACATCACCCACCGGTAAAGCCGACGCATGATGCGCTGTTCCGCGCCATCATTGACGACAAAGACCGCGCGGCAGCGCTTTTGCGCGATTACCTGCCGGACCGGATCAGGGCGCGCATGGGGGATGCGGCCCCCAAACGGGTGGAGGGCAGTTTTATCGACGAGGATGCCCATCTGAAACACAGCGACGGGCTGTTCGAGGTCACGCTAAAGGACGGCAAACCCGCTCTCGTATACGTGCTTTTGGAGCATAAATCGGTTTCGGAACCGGCCACGCCCTTGCAATTGCTGGGTTATATGCTGCGCATTTATAGTCGCTTTGCCGATGGGCAGGCGGCGAAGTTGCGCGCCCTGCCCGTGGTGATACCTCTGTTATTCTATCATGGGAAATCAGCCTGGAATGTGCCGCAGATCTTTGGCGAGATGTTTGACGTCAGTGAGGATATGGCCCGCTATGTGCCATCGTTCCAGTACGAGGTGCATGATCTGGGCAGCATCCCGATGGAACGCTTGTCGCGGGATCCCGAGGTTATGGCAGGGTTGGCCCTGCTGAAATTTGTGAAGCACCGGTCCGATATGACAGTCGAGCATCTGACAGAAATCCTGCGTGCCTTGTCCTTTGATACAAATTTTGCGGGTATCGTCTTCCACTATTTTGTGGCACGCTATGAATGGACGCAGCCGGAGTTTGCGGCTGCACTGGATGGAATAGAGGATGAAGGAGGTAAAGCCATCATGGGAACACTTGTAGAAACATGGTTGAAACAAGGTAAGGCTGAAGGCCAGGCCGAGGGTCTTGCTGCTGGTGAAGTGCTTGGGCACGAAAAAGGGCTGGCAGCTGGTAAGGCTGAAGGGCTGGCTGAAGGCCAGGCACGCGGCTTGGCTAAAGGGATTTCTGAAGGTGAAGCCAGAGGTGAAGCTAAGTCCCTGATGCGGCTGCTGCTAAAGCGCTTTGGCCCCCTGCCCCCGCCTGTGGTTGCACAGATTGCCGCTGGGAGTATTAAGGAGTTGGATCGCTGGTTTGATGCTGCAATCACTGCCTCCAGTGTGGAAGCCGTATTTGGAGAGCGGCGCGATCACTGAGGTGGATGCCGTATACGAAATTATGGCGCGGCATTCGCAAATGTCACCCCTGTGAAGCAAGAATACGCACCCTTCAGTGCGAGGAGTAATAAGGTATGATCTATCGTATCTATATATTCTAAGTGATCTATATGATATCATGATTCTTCAAAATGGTTCGAACATAAGATGAAAGCGGAACGCCATGGGCCTGTTTTGTAAGGGCTCTTTTTTCCTTTTCCGTGAACTTCACATTGACCACAGCCTTCCGTGGCTCACCCGCCACCTCGGCTGGCCTTCCAGCCCTTGTTACACTCCATGTGGGCTTTTCTGCCCGTTCGTGTGGCTCTCCAACATACGGTGCTTCTGCTCCTTTAATGAACGCTGAAAGATCAGTTTCACCCTGAATAGTTTGTTTAGCGGTCAGTCTATCTTTATTCATAGGGCTTCAATTATAGTTAGAAATTCTGTTTGAGCCTTCATGGCTCCTTGCGTTGATATGTCAAACACGGTTTTCCCCTCAACCCATGCGTCACGAATAGTGGGCCGGTCAGTGATTGTTCCCACTGATGGCTTAATGTGGGACATTTCCTCAATTCCCTTATTTGCGGCGAAGATTTCCCTGGAGAAGTTGAGTCCGGTCGTTGCCTTATTGATAACTGCAAATGCTTTTACGCTACGTCCATAGTTTTTGAGTTCACCCAAGAGATCGTCAAATTCTCCTAAACTTTCGACGTCTGGCTGGGATGGCAAACATGGTGCAACGACGAGATCAGCCACGCCCAATGCAGTTCGGAGTTCGGGATTGTCCCGCCCACCTACATCAATTAGGCAGAAGTCAAACCGATTGCTTTCTCCAATACCTTTGATGGTGGTGATGAATTCATCAGGGCCAACATTTTTTGAGAACAGTAGTGATGCAAACGGAATATCTGGATCAATTACACCAAGTTTGCGGCGGCTAGCCCACTTCATACAGGTTTGCTGTTTGTCAGCATCAATGAGAATTATGCGATTACCCATTTTAGTAAGAGCAACCGCTATACTTGCAGTGATGGTGGATTTTCCAATCCCACCTTTCTGCTGACCTATGACGATAGTTTTCATATTTATAGTATACCTATCATTTCTATATAATCAAACAAATATATCACTTCTAATTAATTAGAAGTGATATATTGTATCTATAGATTAGATATAACTATTGGAGAGTAAATTTTTGTGCGGATGATTGTTGGGTTAGAACCCATTATGGCTTTTCTAAAAGCCAATTTTCTAATTTCAATCCTCTAACCCGAGAAAACTCTCCCACATTTGCCGTAACAATGATCTTGCCCAGCGCAGACGCGTGAGCAGCGATAAGTAAATCGTTCTGCCCTATGGTTTTGCCAACCGCTTCCAGTTCTGCACGAATGCTGCCGTAATCAATATCTGCGGGCACATCTAAAGGAAAAACGGGTATCTCTGCCAAAAGACTTTCCACCTTGCTTAAAAGAACTGGAGAACCCTTCTTTGCACAGCCGTATCGCAACTCAGCGGCAACAATGATGCTGGTGCAAATGGCACTTTCACCAACCCGCGCAATATGCTGTGCAACTTGCCCATTTGGGTTACGGATCAGGTCGCTGATAATATTTGTGTCCAAAAGATAACCCACTAGAAGATATCTTCTGGGTTGGCGGGTGTATCTTCAATAGTAGGAAAAGCTTCATTGCACGGCTCCCAACTGGCAAGCAAAGCGAGTAGTCCAGGTTTTTGCATAGGCTCAATGATCAACCGATCACCATCGCGGCGGATTGTAACCCTCTTACCAGGCAATTCGAATTCAACCGGGATACGCACTGCTTGATTACGATTGTTACGAAAGAGGCGAGCTTCTCTGATATGTTCTTGATGAGGCATTGACTTCCTTCCGTTGGCATATGTCTTGTGTATACCCCAAATAGCTGAATGTCAATATTTGCGCCCCTCGCATTGT
>CBDHGD010000004.1:0-5159 GCA_965262875.1 Halioglobus sp. | reverse complement strand
TTGAATACTTAATACTTCACTAAGGTAGTAAACTGGCAACACAAACCAACAATGAGGCGTGTAACCCAGTGAAATTCATCCTCAGAAACTTTCTTTGCTGGCATAACTGGTGAACACTAAGTCCACTCATCGTAACGATTCTTACCACACGAATGAGTAGTGCTTGGTTCAGCTGTTTGATGTGTGAACGCTCCAGGTCACCTATTACAAAGTCCAAAGGAGGCTGTAGCTGACCGTGGGTACAGTCACTATAGCAACAAGATATGGCATGTGTTGATTATTTAGTAGTGGATAACATGGTGTACATTGTATACGTGGGTAGAGTCAACAACACATTTTGTATTTTGATCAGCAACAATAATATATATATTTATGTGATAAAAGCCTGGGAGACTCTCCACCAGCCACTCAGCCCACACTTGATATAGTCCTCCAGCGCTCAACTATAATACACAGAAATACCACAACAACAAAAAAAAAACCACAACAACCAAAAAACAAAGAAACAAACAAAAAACAAATAAACAACCAAAAAACAAATAAACAACCAAAAAACAATTAAACAACCAAAAAAAAACAACAACAAAAAAAAACAAAAAAAAAACACAAAAACAAATAAACAACACAAAAACAAATAAACAACCAAAAAAACAACCAAAAAAAACAAATAAACAATACAAAAAAAAATAAACAACCAAAAAAATTAAATTGAAACAAGAGCAAAAATTTTCATTAAAAAACCACCAGCTATATACACATGTAGACCACAACCAGTTAGACACCATTTACCATATATACACCAATATTGTGCTGTTTTTAAAATCACGGAGAGCCTGTGCAAACACTAGCCACAATATTGGTGTATAAAATATCATATGGTAAAGGGTCTCTAATTGGTTGTAGTCTATATGGGTACAGTCTTGTTTCCTTTCATTTTTAATAGGTCAATCCAATATACAGGTTTTTTAAAACAACTTTTTTTCCTCCTGTGAATGAATATATTATTGCTCTAGTAAATACAACCAAACAAAAAACAATATTGGTTAATACAAATGAAATAAACAATACTGTAACCATGACGACAACACACATACATGCACATTTTAGTACCTTTGAAAATCATGTACACCGAAATACTTCTAAAAATCTGTCTAATAATGATAATACAAATAGTAATGTGTATGCATATAGCCTTAATTATAGCACACCATGCTGTCATTATTAGATTACACATGCACGAATACAGCGAACACACAATGTGGATTCTTAGCACCTATTAGTTCATTATTATTACCTCTCCAGCAGTGGTGGAAGGGTTAATGTTGATATTGCACTGGCCACCTCCAAAGCAATGAACGATCGTGTTCAGGTCACGTCGTCCCTAGAACAGCAAAAAAAACAAAAAAAAACACCAACTATATATATATACACACGTACATACGTCCGACCTATAAGTAAAATTTCTGGCTATCACACAGCTAGATATGCCGAGTCAAAAATATTTGATGATTTGGAACTAAAAGTATTGACACTTGGTGGTGTTGGCCATGTGGGTGTGGTCCTATCTACTTGTATGATCAAGCAGACCTATCATGGATAGTTTTGAATTAACTAGTTGTGTGAGACCACAATCCTATAAGCTTCTATGAAAACATCAGAGTCGATGTCTCCGGCATATCCATGAAACTTGAGATGCCATGGAGAAAGTGGGTGTGTACTACATCACCATATGTTGGGCGTTTATGGGGGGGGGGGGGGGTTAAAAAAAATGACAGTTATTTAACATGGCAGCTATGGTCCGTATTCTCCATCGTACAGCATGATAATAATTAGAGCACATGTTCAGCATGTTGTACCGTAGTGCTCCAAAAGCTATTGCTAAGCCGGGTATATATTAAGCCCCGACAATAGTGCTCTGAAAGCTATTGCTAAGCCGGTGTATATATTAATCCCCAACTATAGTGCTCTAAAAGCTATTGCTAAGCCGGTGTATATATTAAGCCCCGACTATAGTGCTCTGAAAGCTATTGCTAAGCCAGTGTATATATTAAGCCCCGAATATAGTGCTCTAAAAGCTATTGCTAAGCCGGTGTATATATTAAGCCCCGACTATAGTGCTCTAAAAGCTATTGCTAAGCCGGTGTATATATTAAACCCCGACTATAGTGCTCTAAAAGCTACTGCAAAGCACCTGCTTGAGCGTTGGTCCTAGCTGCTAATATTTTCCAAGTGTATCGCAACTATGTCTCCTTCTCCGTCTCAAGAGTCAGTGTTCCTTCCATTGTTGGCCATTAAATATACTTGTTGATATGTCGTCCACTTCTGACACAGCCAGGCTCTGCTTGGCATCAGCTCACCCCTCCACTATCCCATCTAGCTAGCCCAGCACCTAAACTGGATGATCCTTACCTGTAAGAGTTTGATTAGGTCTGTGCACGGCCATTGCTTGTAAGCATGCTCGGTAATAAGCGCCATTTTTCTTGTTGACTGATGCTATAGTTAAACAAACAATTTTTACGATGTCACTATTGGTAAGGGAAAGGTCCCCTCACAGAAGAGTCGAATAGGTACACTGGTTCTGCACGTGGACCCATGTCCATGTGACAACATATGAAGTAACATGTCAACCCATCACTTTACACGAAAGGGAGACAGTTTCCTTCCACATAAAACCAACCCCATAAACCAATAGGTCAACCATGTGTGCACCACCTTCAGTGTCACTGTTGTTATGACGACCAACAGTGAGGGTTAAGAGTTAAAACAACAAGGATTAAAATCAACAAAAGGGTTAAAACATCGATAATAAGGGTCTAAAAATCGATAATAAGGGTCCAAACATTGATAAAAAGGGTCTAAACAGATAATAAGTGTCTAAACAGATAATATGGGTCTAAACATTGATAGTAAGGATCTAAACATCGGTAATAAGGGTCAAAACATAGATAGTAAGGGTCTAAACATCGATAATAAGGGTCTAAACATTGATAATAAGGGTCTAAACATCGATAATAAGGGTCTAAACATCGATAATAAGGGTCCAAACATTGATAATAAGGGTCCAAACATTGATAATAAGGGTGTAGACATCGATAATAAGGGTCTAAACATAGATAGTAAGGGTCTAAACATCGATAATAAGGGTCTAAACATCGATAATAAGGGTCCAAACATTGATAATAAGGGTGTAGACATCGATAATAAGGGTCTAAACACCGATAATAAGGGTCTAAACATTGATAATAAGGGTCCAAACATTGATAATAAGGGTGTAGACATCGATAATAAGGGTCTAAACACCGATAATAAGGGTCTAAACATTGATAATAAGGGTCCAAACATTGATAATAAGGGTGTAGACATCTATAATAAGGGTCTAAACACCGATAAGGGTCTAAACATCGATAATAAGGGTCTAAACATCGATAATAAGGGTCTAAACAGATAATAAGGGTCTAAACATCGATAATAAGGGTCCAAACATTGATAATAAGGGTGTAGACATCGATAATAAGGGTCTAAACATCGATAATAAGTGTCTAAACAGATAATAAGGGTCTAAACATCGATAATAAGGGTCCAAACATTGATAATAAGGGTGTAGACATCGATAATAAGGATCTAAACACCAATAATAAGGGTCTAAACATCGAAAGTAAGGGTCTAAACATTGATAATAAGGGTGTAGACATCGATAATAAGGGTCTAAACACCGATAATAAGGGTCTAAACAACGAAAGTAAGGGTCTAAACATCGATAATAAGGGTGTAGACATCGATAATAAGGGTTTAAACATCAATAATAAGGGTCTAAACATCGATAATAAGGGTCCAAACATTGATAATAAGGGTGTAGACATCGATAATAAGGGTCTAAACACCAATAATAAGGGTCTAAACATCGAAAGTAAGGGTCTAAACATCGATAATAAGGGTGTAGACATCGATAATAAGGGTCTAAACATTGATAATAAGGGTCTAAACATTGATAATAAGGGTCTAAACACCAATAATAAGTGTCAAAACATCGAAAGTAAGGGTCTAAACATCGATAATAAGGGTCTAAACATCGATAATAAGGGTCTAAACATTGATAATAAGGGTCTAAACATTGATAATAAGGGTCTAAACATTGATAATAAGGGTCTAAACATCGCTAATAATTGTCTAGACATCGATAATAAGGGTCTAGACATCGATAATAAGGGTCTAAACATCGATAATAAGTGTCTAGACATCGATAATAAGGGTCTAGACCTCGATAATAAGGGTCTAAACTTCGATAATAAGGGTCCAAACATTGATAGTAAGGGTCTAAACATCAGGAATAAGGGTCTAAACATCAATAATAAGGGCCTAAACATCGATAATAAGGGTCTAAACATCGATAATAAGGGTCTAAACATTGATAATAAGGGTCTAAACATTGATAATAAGGGTCTAAACATCGATAATAAGTGTCTAGACATCGATAATAAGGGTCTAAACATCGATAATAAGGGTCTAAACATTGATAATAAGGGTCTAAACAACAATAATAAGGGTCTAAACACCGATAATAAGGGTCTAAACATTGATAATAAGGGTCTAAACATAGATAATAAGTGTCTAGACATCGATAATAAGGGTCTAAACAATAATAATAAGGGTTTAAACATTGATAAGGGTCTAAACATCAGGAATAAGGGTCTAAACATCGAAAGTAAGTGTCTAAACATCGATAATAAGTGTCTAAACATTGATAATAAGGGTCTAAACATTGATAATAAGAGTCTAAACATCGATAATAAGGGTCTAAACATTGATAATAAGAGTCTAAACATCGATAATAAGGGTCTAAACATCGATAATAAGGGTCTAAACATCGATAATAAGGGCCTAAACATCGATAATAAGGGTCTAGACATCGATAATAAGGGTCTAGACATCGATAATAAGGGTCTAAACTTCGATAATAAGGGTCCAAACATTGATAGTAAGGGTCGAAACATCAGGAATAAGGGTGTAAACATCAATAATAAGGGCCTAAGCATCGATAATAAGGGTCTAAACATCGATAATAAGGGTCTAAACATTGATAATAAGGGTCTAAACATTGATAATAAGGGTCTAAACATCGATAATAAGTGTCTAGACATCGATAATAAGGGTCCAAACAT
>CBDHGD010000003.1:0-193018 GCA_965262875.1 Halioglobus sp. | reverse complement strand
TCCGAGAAACTGCCGCGCCAGCGGCAGGCTTTGGCCTATTAGGGCGAAGCCTTTTGGATGCGCGCGCGCTTGCGGCGCATAACCGTCATATCGCGCGCGCATGAAAAAAGCGCGGGATAGGATCAATCCCGCGCCCTGCTATTTCCTGGAGTTTGATTTCTGGCTATGCGGCTTTCGCTTCAATGAGGCCGAGTTTTTCCAGCCGCTTTGTGATCGCGAACGGACTTCGGTCAAACTGATCCGCCAGCACGCTCACGCTTTGCCCCGCGCCGTGGCTCTCTGCCAGCTGCGCTTCTTCCCCTGCCGTCCACGGCGCACCGCGCCGCGCAGGGATTGGCAGGTCTGCCGATGCCATGTCGTCCGGCGCATCACCCGCAGCGGATGCAATCTGCGCTGGTGTTTTTGCCACAGCCTTTGAGGCCGGCTGAGACGGGCCGGTTTGCGGCACCCCGTTTTTATCTGGAATATCCGCGCAAATATCGGCAAAGGGATCGTACAGCGACGCCTCCCAAGCCCGGCGTTCCTGACGCGCCCGCACCACGTTCAAAGCTGCGGGCAGCGCATCGATCAGGAACTCGGCTTGCGCCAGCGTCAATGCTATGGTGGCGGTCTCTGTATCGCCATCGGCGAACCTGACACGCAACGCCGTGATCCCGTCCTGTTCGGCCAGGGACACCATGCCGCGCTTCTCGCCGATCTCGCTCTCGAAATGCCATTTTGACACTGCGTTATAATCTTGCATGATGACCTCCTGTAATCGCTTTATGTACATCGGCATTGATGCCGGTGCGGTTCCCGGCTTCCTTCATCCATGACGGGGCAATCTGTAGTTGCTCCACGATCAACCCTACGATCGAGCCGTGCTGTGACACCTCAGCCGTTGGGTTGGCAGCTTCTCGGGTATGTGATGCGCGAGAAGTCGAGAAACCCGTTGGCGTTTCCACAGTGGTTTTTGAAAGCGACTTGGAAATATCCTTGGCTGTATACCCCGCCTGCAACAGCAAAGAGATCATGATGCACATATCGTTGGCGATGAATTGCAACTCTGCGCCCTCCCGAAACCCGCGATCATAAAACACTTCTTTTGGCGCATCCGGAACCATGGGGTCATATCCCAAAGTCACATATAATGACTGGCCATTTTGCATCTTGATTTTACGCACTTCGGACGGACGTCGGCTTGGTAGCCTCTTGCGTTTCTCTGACATTTCAGACCCTTTCTATTTGCATAGATAACTTAGGTTAAAGCGTTGTTTTACTTGGTTATTTTTACCATATTCGGGATGTTTTTACAAGCAGAATACGGGTGTTAACCTGTTGTTTTTGTGTATTTTAAAGGGCAAACTGGCCATGCCAAAGGCACCCTTCCAGCAGGATCCGCGCCGCGTTCCGCGCAGGGTGCGCTTATGCGGCCTCCTGCCCATTCTGCTGCGGATTTAGATCGAATAGGTATTCAGCCGCCTTTGATGCCTGGCTCGCGGCGCGGAAAATAAACTTCTTATCTTCGCGCAAGACTTTTAGCCAACTTTGAATATAAGCCGCCGTTTGTTCCATGTTCGGAGATATATTTAAACGCGCACAGAGAAACGCCGCGCCCATATCAGCGACCAGCTCTTCGAAGGCATAAGCATTATCACCAAACCTTTTGCCTTTGGTCCGGTCAAGCCGGGCTTTCGCACCTGACCAATGAATGAGTTCGTGATTCAATGTTTGAAAATACGCCTCTGAACTGTGAAAATGTTTCAACTCCGGCATGGTCACCTGGTCTCGTTTCCGCGCATAAAATGCACGATTGCCCCCATGTTTGATTTCTGCACCTGTCCCATCAACAAAATTTTGAGCCTGTTCAATGATTTCATTTTCAAAAACCTCTGGTTCTGCTGGCTCAAGGTCGTATTGTGCCGGCAATCCTTCAATTTGACTGGCGTTAAAGACGCTATAGGATTTCAGAAATGGAATGATTGTTTCCTTGTCGTTTTCATCTTTAGCAATAGTCTTGTTGTAATAAACCACCCGCGTTGCCTTTGATCCTTTGACGACTTGGCCGCCCAGAGCTGCCGCTTGCTTATAGGTTAACCATTGGTCGCAAGAATATCCCATTTCCGTGCATTTCATCCAAAGGATTAAAACATTAATGCCCTGATAAAACGCCCCGGTTGATCGACGCGGCATGGATGTGCAACCGCCAATACTCCAAGGCTTAACCCAAGGCACTGTGCCAGCTTCTAATAATGCTATTACTTGGTTTGTAATTACTGCGTGCATATCAACTTTTGCCATTTTGACATTTCCTTTTGCGTTGTGTTTGAGGTTATTCCCCAAATGGTTCATATTTTGAGACAAGCCCGTAAGGGCGCTGCTCTGAAAATCTGAATGCGATGAAAGAAAGGGGCGGGGAATTTCAAAATTCGCGCTTTAGCGCGGGACTGGACCCACGCGCAGGTTTCAAAATCTTTGATTTTTAAAGCGAGCATGGGGAAGCCCCACAATTTGGAAAGGGGGCCGGAACAGGCCCCCAATAGCCCGAAGTGGCGTTCGGCTTGCCCGAACCCCAAGGGCCACAAAAACAGGATCGGTCGAGATCCGTTAAAGCAACCTGTTGCTTTAAAACACTGTTATCGTTTCGCTAAACCGGATCAACGACAACAGCACCGTAAGAATGCTGCAACAGAAAAAAGGGCGGCCACTTTGGGCCGCCCAGTTGGGGAGTTGGGTTATTCGACGACGTCATCGTTGCCGGTTTTGGTTTTGGGTGCCGCTGGCCGACAGGGCATTACATGCCCGAGAGGCAAAGAGGACGTATTCGCCGTTGAGGGAATGGGCATCGAGTTTGATGTTCATGATGGCTTTGCTACCTTCTTTGCCGGGAAACGCCGCGCCAACTTTGGTGAAGTAGGTTTTGTCGTCTTTGCCTGTGGTGGCGGTACAAACATTGTAATATTTATGGGTCATCGTAAGGTCCTTCCTTGTTTCGATGGGAAATTGAAAAGCCTTGGGGAGAGCCGAGGGGTCACGTTAAAAATTGTCTTCCGCGCGGAATTGGCCTTGGCCAAGGGGAATTTTTGACTTGAAGAGGGTCTGCTCCACTTAAGCATTAAGGAGCCAATATGACGTCATATTGGCTCCTTAATGCACCACGCTCGCTGTATGCGATGACCTGTCTATAAGCACAAGGATTCTGGAATGAGCATACGTTGCTATAGGGCAGGCCCTTGTCCACTCTGCGCCAAGGCTTATTGATCCATCTTAAGAAACAAGGCAGGTCTGCGCTGATCCAGCAACATAAACCACATTGTTTATGCCGCCGCAGGCAAAGACAGTGCCACCGGATTGATCAGATGGCATGACTGCTTAACCTGGCAAAGAAGACGACAACGCCCACCCGGATCAAACGGTATGGCCCAAGCCCATGTGCGCATCCACACTGTTTGCCACTGCCAAACCGATCGCTGACAGAAGCCCGATAGACCGTCCAATATGCCTTGCCGCGCCAACGGGTTTCTCTGGCTTGAAGACACATGCACCGCTACTGTGAGGGTGCGCCACTTTCTGAACGCTGCGATCTGGTCAGGAACGGATCGTCTATCGGCGGGGCGGGTTATCCAGTCTTTGCACAATCGACCATGGGAGATTTTGCACAGACCTTGCGCCCGTAGGAGAGAGACCCCAGGTATCGAACGACGAAGGGTTGTGGGTAACCCGCGCCGCGCCGCCATTTTTGGCGGCATTCTAAAGACAAGGCAAGCACCCCGAAAATCACCGGACATAAAAAAACGGCCTCGAAAGGCCGCTTTCTGTGGCAGGCTCTTATTCAAGCCCTGCGAGCGGCAGTAACTTGTCGATAGCGAACAGCAAGCCAATCAGCCCGCCTATGATGTAGATTGTGCGGTTGCTGCTTTGCATAATAAGCGTTGTTAAATCGGATTTAACTTCGGCAATTTCAACTTTGACTTCGGCGATTTCGACTTTTAAGGCGCTCTCAACTTTATCGATCTTGTTTTCAACAACAAGAATATCTGACTTTGTAGCAAGTTCCGAGGTATCAGCGGCGGTGAGGCCTTCAACAATGGCATCCGCCAACCGATCATCCGCACCCGCTTCTTTGAGCTTTTTAGAAAAAGCCAATGTATCTATTTGTAAGGCATGTGCCATGTTTGATCTCCTGATTTATATATAAAGGATTATTCTGGAGTATTCCAGTTCTAACCGACAGCCACACACCGCCTTCGACGCTTGATCCTTGATGCAACCAGCCAGTGTTTCACCAATTGCCGCGCCAAGAGGGCTGTTCAAGCCCATCTTGGCGCGGCAAGCATGATTAACAGTCACTTCGTAAGAAGTGTCCTTTGCGCATCGTTCGCCCTGCCCCATCCGTGGTGCCGCCCTGCACAAATGCAAGGCGGCGTTGTTTCAGATGTCGCTCTGCTCTGGCCGTTTAACCCGCATCGCCTTAATGCCTTTGGCCTCGGCCTTGTCGGCCAGATTAAGCGCAATGCCTGCGCTGCCGAAGATCACCACGCCACCAAGCGGCTTTGGCGTGTCCAGCATCTGGTCTATCGCCTTGAACCCTGCGGATTTCCCAAAGGCCCGCCAGTTCGGTTGAAACGTCACTTGTGCAACTTTGCGATTACGCGCCCATGCCGCCGCAATGGCATCCACGCCTTTTTTGTCGGCCTTGTGATACAAAATAAGGTCGCTGTTATAGCTTTCACGGAATCTGTCGCGGATACGGTCGAGACGCTCCCAGATTGCGTCAATGTCCACCCAGTCCCGATCACCAGCAATGGCCAGCGGTGCGCCTTCAATTTTGAATTGTTCGGCTTGTTGCGCCTCATGCGCTTCCAGCCAGTCCTTAGCTTCAAACATTGCGCCCGATAAATGGGCGTTGCGTTTACCCCGCCCGCCGCTTGGTGGATTGTATGCGTTGCCCGTTTCCAACTCGTAGCATTGGGCGGCGGTTTCTGCCATAAGGTCAAGCGCATCGCGTAAATCGCGCATTGTTTCCGCTTTTGTTTGGGCGTCCCCAATTGCAGTTGTGGTGATTTCGCTCCCGTCTTTAAGACGGATTAAGCCTTGCAAAGCGTCTGTGTGCCTGGTTAATTCTACCTCGATCACATTGCGGCGACGGTGTAATAACGTTGCCAACCCATGCGCCAGCGGTTCAATTTCTTTATGCAAGCCCGTTCCTGATAGGCCAGAAAACAAGCTTTCAAAGGTTTCCCGCACGATCGCATCGCGCAAAGTATCATCGCAGGGAATAGGCAGATCGTCGGCAGTTTCGGTCAAGCCGAAAAGTTCGATTTCGTCATAAGCTGTCAGCATGTTTTGCTCCTGATAAGCGGCCTCTCGGGCTTGCAAGCAAGACCCTGTCGGCCAACGGCCACCCGCCCGATTGCGGTGGCCTGCTGACGGGCAGGCGTGGAGAAAAACCAGTGTCAGGGACGGCGCAGCCGCCGGCTTGCCGGGCGCAAAAGTTTTTCAGGGGATGACGCCTGGCGCGTACATTGAAGCCCCGAAGGAGACAGGTCGCCTGAAAGACGCGGCCCTGCTTGCCCGCCTGCAAGCAGGGCTGCGTTTGCAAGGCGGCCGGTGTGGGGAACGGCACCGTATCAGAGCAGTCCTGACGCTCCCCTGTAAAAGTTTTGTGATCCTTGACGCTGGTTTTTATCTGCGACAGACAGGCAGCAGGCTTGAAACCATTGCACAACGGATCACCCGAAGACTGCGGTGAGTGGTTGGCAATCGGCTGGAATAACGCCGGGCCACCCGTTGGTTGGCCTGCCTGCGCGGCATCGCGCGGGGCCGTCTCGCGTGGTTCCAGCTTGCCGGGGCCATGCGTGAGAGTCGCTGAATATGGACAGATCAGGTGAGTGCTGAAGAAAAAGCAAACTGCCTGGTCCCGAACCTTCACAAAGTTGCTATCGTCCTCGTTTTACACTGAACAGCCGTTGTTTTTAGGACTTCATCGGAAACAATATGTTCGATTCCTGCTGGTCCCAGAGAGCTCCGAAGCATGGATCGCCTGGTCAGCAGGCCTCTAAACTGTGTCAGTCGAGCGTCTTGACCGATTGAATGCGACTGCCCTGACAGCGTGAGCAACGCACATGTCCAAGCGCTTCGCTAATCCGGGTTCCACGGGGATAGCGATCACGGAGCGCGCTCACAGGCAAAATACCCTGATGCCCGCAGGCGCAGGTGATCCGGAGCGTCGTCGCGTAACAAAAATGTTCCAGCCGCTGGCCCGCAACCCGCAGTGCGGCATCAGGTTCAATTCGAACCGCCGGATGCGCTGTACGCTTCCGCTCAGTCTTGCGCCGCCGCCCCGTAAACGCCATCTGTGCTTTTCCCTTATGATCTATTCAGAGACTGTAGCCACATGATCCGGTAAACGGCAAGCCGACCCTGCCAACCAGCGGGGCATTTCATGCTCCGCTGGACTGGCAGCCTCTCGGGCCCGTTGGGATGGCAGGGCATCACATACCCTATTGGACTGGCAGCGCATCACATGCGCGAGAAGTCGAAAAGCCGGTTGGCCATGCCGACCAATGGCGCATCATATGTGCGAGAGGTCGTTGCAAAATATATCAACCGCGCAAAATAACCCGGAAACAAAACGCCGCCCCCGATCTGGAGACGGCATTGCGCACACAACATTACACATCGGCCAAAAGAGGCGGGGGGGCATTCCGCCGGCCACCATGGGTGACCGGCGATAGGCCGGAACTGCGCAGGCTGGCTTATGCCCACCCGACGAACCCCGCGATCGCGGGCGCATCGGTCACGATCTCGACCTCGTCGCGCCCGAGCTTCGCAAAGGCAAGGCAGAGCGAAACATCCTCTTGACTGTCCCATGTGCCATGGCATCTGTCCGTCGCAATCTCCCACACCGTATAGGACGGTGACCAGACCGGCATCGCGCGGGCAGCGTAGTGCCGCATTTTAGCTTGGCACGGCGCGCACAGGTAAGTGCCGGACGATGGCTTTTGGCAGTCCACACAAAGCCCCGCCGCCCGCAAACGCCGTCGCTTCACCCGCGCCCGGGCACGGTCTTTATCGGCGCAGGCCGGGCAGAACCGCCGATCCGGCTCGGGGGCAGCCGTGCCGCAGGTCACACACAGCCCATCGGCAACACGGGCCCAGTAGAGACGCTTCTGGTTTTCCCGATTGCGGGCTGAACAGCTCGCCCCTCCACGCTTCACCCCACAGGCTTTACACAGCTTGCGTCCCGGGGCGGGTTCCGTCTTGCCGCAGATCGGGCAAAGACCCTGTGCGGCGCGTGCGGCATAGCGCTTCTTGATGACCGCGTTGCCGTTATCGGCGCAGACCCTGCACAGCCGTCGTCCTGAAACAGCCGCCCGTGATCCGCAAACCGAGCATAATCCACAGGCAATCCATTTAGCTCTGCGGGCGCGTGCACGTTCATTCCTACATTCTGACATCGTTCTATCCTTCTTGTTCAAGTGTTGAACCGGGGCCACAATGCGGCCCCGGTGAGAGCGTACTCAGACCTTCGCGGCCCCCGCATAGAACAGCCCTGTTGCCAGCGCGCCCCAGAACTGGACCCCGCTCTTTGGTGTGCGCTGCGCGGTACAGACAATGATCTCGTTGCGTGCCGGCCGCATTGTGCGCACCGTCCCACAAGAAACCGTCTCGCCGCCGGATCCCTTTACCGGGCGGATTTCGCCGTTGGACATCGAGCGAAACCGCTGAACGTCATAGTGCTCCTGATCCTTAAGTCCGCGACCGAAGAGGTGGGTGATATACGTGCCGGATGGTTTGGCCCGGGTTGGTACTGTGTGCATCATGTGCATCCTTTCTTTTTGCGCCCCAATGACGCATCCAAAAAAGAAGAATTCTTTCACTCTCCTGCGCGACAAATGCCGCCGCGCACAGGCGTTGCCGGCGCGCACAGCACGACAGATCTATAGTTGAACGACTTAATTTTGGTCATGTGCTTTTCCGGAATGCCGCCAAAAATGGCGGCTCTCGACTTCTCGACTTCTCGCGCATGTGATGCGCCATTGGCCGGCAGGGCCAACCGGCTTCTCGGGCATGTGATGCCCTGCCATCCCAACGGGCCCGAGAGGCTGCCAGTCCAGCGGCGCATGTGATGCGCTGCCCATTGGGCGCGTGGCGGGTTACCCACACCCTGGTCGTTCGATACCTGGGGTCTCTCTCCTACGGGCGCAGGGTCAGAACAAAATCTCCCATGGTCGATTGCGTTCTGACTGGATAACCCGCCACGCCAACAGTTCACCTTGCCCCGGCAGGCAGTGCCCGACCTGCAAGGCAGCCCGTTCCGGATTGCAACACGCCGCAGCGTTCATCCGACCAAACCAACGCCCCTGCCCTGCCAGAGTGGCGCGCCAGTGGCCGTGTCTGATCTCATGACCTTGCCATCCAGTGCGGAAACATTCTTGACACCGGCCACCTCACCACCTCATTTGCAATGGATGCAAAGCTATCTGGAAAAACGCGACCCGGCTAAAAATCAGAACCGGTTTTACTCCATGGCGGTGTTGCCCAATCTGTTTGGCGAATGGACCCTGCGGCGGGAATGGGGGCGCATTGGCGCGTCTGGACAGGTGTGTCTCGATTTATTCCGCAGCGCAGCAGAGGCCGAAGAGGCCTTGCTGGCGCTGGAGGACCGCAAGCGGCGGCGGGGGTATTTCATGGAACCGCAGCAATTGCCGATGTTGTGATGATGACATGTTGTACGGGCGTACGCCGTACGCTTGACCTGTACACCTATTTCCCGTACATAGTGAGCCAAAAGACCCACCAGGGTTTGATCGGATCAGGCCTGAAGCTGAAAGGAGACTATAATGTCAGCGTTTCAAGACACCACGGCGGCGATCAACGAACCCAAAAGTGCGCGTCTGGAAGCACGGACGCAGCCATCTGTGAAGGACACGATCAATCGTGCAGCAACGTTGAACGGGGTCGATGTCAGTTCGTTTGTCGTGAGTGCGGCCTATAATGCTGCGCAATCAACGATTAAGGCTCACAAGGTGACGGTGATTGAAAGTGCGGTTGACAGGAAAGCGTTTTTTGACGCTTTGGACAGCCCACCCAAACCGACCAGGCGTTTGGTTGATGCCTTTGCACTCCGCAAGAAACTCGTTGCGAATGCCGACTGAGACCCAGGATCAAACACCGTTCACAATTCAACCGTTCGATCCCAAGGCCCATGATCGAACGGCTTTTTCTTGTGGCGTTCCCCAGATTGACAATTATCTGAAGCTCACTGCGAAGAAGGGCAGCAAGGCAGATGTTGTCCGCGTTTGGGTCATTGTCGCCACAGACAACAAAATTGCCGGTTTTTATGGCATCAACATGCACGCGATTGATGTCAAAGAAATGCCCGCGGCTTATGCGAAGAAAGCAATGAAGCATGGGACGTTACCAGCCGCATTCATTGCGATGATTGGTGTCGACGAAACTCAGCAAGGAAATGGAATCGGAAGTGTCCTTATGGCGGACGCGTTGAGCAGGATTGCGCGGGTTTCCAACGACATCGGCACTTGTGTCGTCGTGCTCGATGTATTCGACGACGGCGACGCTGACACTGTCGCGAGACGCAAAACATATTACGAGGAGTTCGGGTTTATTGCCCTGCCCGACCAACCCCTTCGACTCTTCATGCCGGTCCAGACGGCACGAGAACTGTCGGGTTGACAGATGGATGACCCTGCCAGAGCCTATCGTTGCAAAGAGCACTGCCGGGAACAATGGGACCACTGAGGGAAGTATTATCATCCAGTATTATTTGAAGTTTTCCTTCATAATGTGCAAAATATCACTATAATCACTACTACTAAAGGGTTTTGAAAAATGTGCCAATAATAAGGCGCATGTCCAGTTTTGCGAGGATAAAGACTGCTGGACAATTGCGCCCTGCCCCGCGCCAGACAAGAGCTATCAAAATTACTTAGGGAATTTGATAGAAGGATTATGATGGTAGTTTTGAGGGGCCACTTCCAGAGCTATCGAAATGTATACAATGCGAGAGGCAGAAAAATGTGAGAACATTTATGGCTTAACTGTCCAAATCTTCATAGTAAACTAGGGCTGGCATATGGCGGCGTTGGTGGGCAATACGCAAGATCACCGGCGCACCCCCTGCCGCATTTAACGGTTTGAAAAATATAACATGCTTTTCAAAATTTACGGATCGCAGTCCGTCAACAAACAGACATCGATCACGTCCTGTCTTTGGGTCTTTTGATATACGTTCAAAGGTCTTCACAAGCCCTCGGTAGTATTTCATCCACTGCTCTCGTCCCCACGTTTCAACTGTATAGCGACGAATGTCATCTAGGTCTTGTTGGGCTAGGTCGGCAAGTTTGATGCTCATGAACTGAAGGCGTCAGGCTCATAGGCATGTGGGTCAAACTTGGTAAACTTTCCACTTTCTGCGGCTTCAACCGCATACTCAAGATCAGCCTTCAGAGTGTAGAACTGGCGCGTGCCTTCTATTTCCATCAGAAGCCGAATGCCGGCACGAACAACTTCGCTCAGATTAGCATAAGCACCCGTTTTAATCTGACCCTTCACATAGTCTTGCATTGGTTCCGTTAGGTGTACGTTTGGCATGTTGCCTCCTATATCGTCAAATAATATCAGATACTGACATATGAAGTCAAAGCTATAATAGTCTGCTATAATAGTCTTATAATAGTCTTATTTCTTACCAAAATACCAAGCGCATCCCCTCCCAACTAAAACCTGATGACAATTGGTGTAATTTTGAATCCTCGAAGGGCGACTAATCTGGCTTTGAGCCAGTGGAGTATTTACACCCTTATACCCCTACACCATTACAAAGGTATAAGGGCATAGATGTTTACCCCTTTACAGGCGTAATGGTATACCTCTATATATAAAAGAAAATATTAGAGGTAAGATTATGAAAGTTATTTCGTTTGTAACCCAAAAAGGGGGTGCAGGGAAAACCACACTGGCTACATCTCTTGCGGTGGTCGCAGAAGAAGCGGGGGAAAAGGTAGCTATATTAGATATGGATCCGCAAAAATCACTTTCAGCTTGGGCGGAAGCTCGCAAAAGCGAAACCCCAGCAGTTGATACCGTGGATTCTACAATGGCGGACAAATTAAATGTTATTGTGCCAGCCCTCGCCGACCGAGGGTATACCTTGATTGTCCTAGACACAGCAGGGATAGACAGCACAGGAACACACCTTGCTATAGCCGCCTCGGATTTATGTGTGATCCCTAGCAGACCAACGACGATGGACATACGAGCAACAAAGGCAACATATGAAGTTGCGGTACGGTTGAATAAGAAATTTATTTTTATTTTGAACCAATGCCCGCCGCAACCGAACAATCCCAGAGCCTACGAGGCATCAATCGGGTTGAAGATCTGGGGAGTTCTTGCATTGCCAATGTTGATGCAACGCGCAGCACATCAAGACGCATTTGCATCGAGCTTAGGGGTTACGGAGTACGACAATGACAGCAAGGCAGCGCATGAAATTCGACAGTTGTGGGACTGCCTCAAGAACAATTTGTGGGAGGTAGAAAATGGTAAAAAGACCAAACTTATTGGCTAATGTAGACTTAGGACAGGGGGAAGCACCCCCCTTAGTGCCGGTAGCATCGGTACAGATTGGTCAGCCAACGAACCAACAACTTAAGAGGAAGATTGTAAAGACGAGTGTCTATCTTGACCCAGAGATAAACTACAAGCTGAAGGAGATTGCATTAGTAAAACACTGCAAGGTGCACGATCTTTTTATCGATGGAATAAACCATGTGTTGAAAAAAAATGGACACCCTACAATAAGAAAAATAGTGCCCTAACTAGGTGACAAATCCAGTGGCTTAGCACCGACATCAAGATAGTCTGGCTGGTCATTACAGACCCATGTCAGGAACGTACCCGGTGGCTCAGGCGCGCGCTGAAACGCGCGACACGCCACATCGTAGGCCTGATCGTCGATTGCAACTGCACCGTACTGATCAAGGTTGTCACGCAAATCACTCTGGCTGGAGCTTGCAAAACCAGAGCGAAAAGCTGTCAGGCTGTTTTTACTGTCCAGCGCAAAGAAAAAGCAGTCTCCCGTTTCGACCATCCGCGCCAACACCTTTCGGGCAATCGGGTTGTCGGGGTTCACCAAGGCGTTGAACGTTGCAAAATCGTAAAAATGAAACGCAAAGTGAAACAAAGGGCAGTCACTGCCGCCAAAAACGCCGCTTCCAAAGCTGAAACCCTGTCCGCTTGAGGACTTGGGGATCTGCACACCGGGGCGCAGGGCAATAAAAGCCAGATCCTTGTTTTGTTCCCGCACAAAGCCCATTGTAAAACAAGGTGCTTGAGCCTCGACAAATTCATACATCTGGTCTTCATGCATCGTCAGCTTCGCGCGAAAGGTCTGGATGTTGCTCAAATTGGTAATCTCCTAATCAGCGTTCGCCAAGGTGGCTGTCTGGGGCAGGGCGGTCGAATAGGGGATTTTGTTGTCCTCCAGGAAAACCCTAACGATTTCCCCAAGTGCCCGATCACGGTATCGATACCAATCGCCTTCGATCCCTTCCCTGTGGATCATATCCTTAAATCGACGGAATGCACCGCGCCCTTTTATCCCTTCGGACAAGGCATTGCGGATCCTGTGGTCTACAACGGTGAGGCAATATTGTTCCATGATGGCGTATTCATCAATTTCAAACCGGGTGGGCAGCGTGAGGATGTCATCCGACATCATCACCCGCCTGGCATCGTCGATGATCTCTGTTTGCCATTCCGGAGTTAAGCCGCCATCATCGTCTGTCTCTGCCAGTGAGATTTCTTCCTCTGTCAACGAAAAAACCTCTCCGGTTTTTCGGTTGATGTAAGCACATGACTCGTCGAGCAGTATGCTCAACTCATCAACAATGGTTTCTATATTGACTGGCAGTGACATATGATTATCCATTCAAATATGCACGCTTGCGCCGTTCCGGGGCGTATGGCGCAAAGAAACATATTCTGTAATGACACCCGCTTCAGTGATCACGCCGCTTTCCAAATACGGCTTCCACACTGGAGGCAGTGATTGCAGCATCAAACCAGCGATCCAGCTCCTTAATGCTCCCGGTAGCGATCTGTGCCACGACAGGCTGGGGCAGGGTGCCAAAGCGCTTGACCAACAGACGCACCAGGGATTTGGCTTCGCCTTCAGCCTTACCAGCTGCCAGCCCTTTTTCGTGCCCAAGCACTTCACCAGCAGCAAGACCCTCGGCCTTGCCTTCAGCCTTACCTTGTTTCAACCATGTTTCTACAAGTGTTCCCATGATGGCTTTACCTCCTTCATCCTCTATTCCATCCAGTGCAGCCGCAAACTCCGGCTGCGTCCATTCATAGCGTGCCACAAAATAGTGGAAGACGATACCCGCAAAATTTGTATCAAAGGACAAGGCACGCAGGATTTCTGTCAGATGCTCGACTGTCATATCGGACCGGTGCTTCACAAATTTCAGCAGGGCCAAACCGGCCATAACCTCGGGGTCCCGCGACAAGCGTTCCATCGGGATGCTGCCCAGATCATGCACCTCGTACCGGAAGGACGGTATATAGCGGGCCATATCCTCACTGACGTCAAACATCTCGCCAAAGATCTGCGGCACATTCCAGGCTGATTTCCCATGATAGAATAACAGAGGTATCACCACGGGCAGGGCGCGCAACTTCGCCGCCTGCCCATCGGCAAAGCGACTATAAATGCGCAGCATATAACCCAGCAATTGCAACGGCGTTGCCGGTTCCGAAACCGATTTATGCTCCAAAAGCACGTATACGAGAGCGGGTTTGCCGTCCTTTAGCGTGACCTCGAACAGCCCGTCACTGTGTTTCAGATGGGCATCCTCGTCGATAAAGCTGCCTTCCACCCGTTTGGGGGCCGCATCCCCCATGCACGCCCTGATCCTGTCCGGCAGGTAATCACGCAAAAGCGCTGCCGCGCGGTCTTTGTCGTCAATGATGGCGCGGAACAGCGCATCATGCGTCGGCTTTACCGGTGGGTGATGTTTTTGTTTTCCGTTTTCACTCATTCTGTCTGCCTTGCCTCAAATCGCGCCACGGCGCCTATAATGTTATCTCCAGCAGAGCCCACAGCCCCGCTCCATCTTTGTCATCATTATCAAATTTCATTGGCCTTCTTTCGGTAACGCTGGTTAGAGCGTGTTGCTTTTGATCGGTTTCCGGGCAAATGGAAGACGCAGCACTTAAAATGCAATGAAGCTGTGCATTTCATTTCATTTCATTGAATGAGTTCAATAAAACGCAATACACTCTAAACGCCGCTGAAACTTCTTTACGCTGTTTCACGATAGCGGCTTCTCGGGCATGTAATGCCCCGCTGGTTGGCAGGGTCAACTGACCCGAGAAACTGCCAGCCAACGGCTTCTTCTGACAACGGTTCTCTGCCTTCAGGGACGATAGAGCATTTTGCCTTTTTATTACAATTGCCATCATCCCAATTCGCGTTCGTAGAGGCAGTGAATTGGGATTCAATATAAGGCAATGTGCTTCAAACCGTTTTGGCATCACTTTGGCCGAGAGCGGTTTGAAAAACGGACTGCGCCCAAGATTACTCATCGGCATCTCCTTTGCTTCGGGGGTGGAATCCTCTTCTCCAGCAACAGGGGCACCGCGCCTATTTGTTTGCCACAGAGATCGGACAGATCCCGCACCACACGGATAAAATCATCCGTGGCCAAAGCCTGCCAACAGGTGTCTACAGTGTGGTTTCCCCGGTAGGCCGCCTGTGCACCGGGATTTTTAAGACGGCCCAGCTCCATCTGGAACGTTGTGCGCATTTGTTTGATCTCGGTCTCGCAATGCCGGATCAGCGCCGCATAAAACCCCGTGAGGTGTTTGGCGCTGACAGGGGGAAAGGTGTTGTTCATGGGCTTTTTCAGCTTTCTGTGTGTCATCTCATATGTCATTGTTGTTTTTCCTTTCATCGATTTTGCCGCCAGCCGGAACAGACCTTGGCACGCTTGCATGGGAAGTTCACCCAAAACCACACGGCTTCTCGACTTCTCGCGCATGAAATGCTCCATTGGCCGGCAGGGCCAACCCGCTTTTCGACTTCTCGCGCATGTGATGCGCTGCCAGTCCAATGGGCTTCTCGACTTCTCGCGCATGTGATGCGCTGCCAGTCCAATGGGCTTCTCGACTTCTCGCGCATGTGATGCGCTGCCAGTCCAATAGGGTATGTGATGCCCTGTCATCCCAATGGGCTTCTCGCGCATGTGATGCGCTGCCAGTCCAATGGGGCAGGGCAGGGTGCTCCCCCCACAATTCCACCACTCTTTGCCCACCATCCTCACGTTTTCATCCTCCCGGTCAAGCCAATCAAACTCCCCACCAGATTGAGTTTTCCGGCTTTGTGGCGTGCAGTCATCGCACGCAACACCCCGCCGGGGTTCTGGATCGGGGTTTCCGGGTGAAACCGGTTGCGGTCAATCACCAGAATACAAAGTGCTGTGGCCATATCACCCATTTGCCCCACCGCCGCATCATAAGCCGAGCGGTTAATCCCCAACTCCGGCAACCGGTCGATCGCCGCCAGAATAAAATCCATCGCCGCAGGCGATGGTCTTTGCCCCTGGTGCTGCCGGATATAAAGCCGCATCTCCTCAGAACTCAAGGCAAACAACCGGTGCGGGTTCAGTTTTTCGATAAATTCACTGTTGACCCCGACCTCAGCCCCGCCACACTTATTTTCTAAACAATCAGCGGAGCCGTCAGGCGTAGCTGCTAAGGAATTATCTTCTGACGGCGTGCCGTCAGCCAACTTATCCACGGTATCGTTACAAATTACAGAGTGATCTTGAGTTGTATCTTGTATATATCGGCGGAAGTCAGCTTCCGCTGGAGCGGAAGTATCTGGTAACATTCGGGCAAGTTCATCTATCGCTTCGGAGGTGATTAACACCGCGTCGTAATGTGCTTCGAGGGCTGGGATGGACTGTAGGCTGGCATAGCGCGTCGGCCAGTTGAGAAACGTTTCTGCGATGGCTTTCAGCCCGGCATGCTCCGGATAGATCGGCTGGAGACGCATCAGGGTCATCTTGACATTGCGCCTGAGCGCCGAGCACTGGCGCTTCAGGCGGGTTCTGTGCTGGCGTTCAAAGCGCATTTGGGCGCGGAGTGCAATCAGATCGGGTACCGCTTCAATCAACGGGCTGAAGCACAAGCCTTGCCGGAACTCGCTGCCATCGGCAAACACCAGACGACAGCGGCTGCCGTTGCCGGCCACCTGCTTGTCGACAAAGCCCAGGGCGATCAGGGCGGTCTCGTCATTGCGCACCGCCCGCGGGCTCTTGCCCAGCGATCCCGCGATATTCCCTTGCAGGGCATAGCAGACCGGTTCGCGTGTGGGGTCGGTCCAGTCGGACGGGCGGGTTTCGCGCAGCATGGTGAGTAAGGATTTCAGCAAGCCGTCCGACAGGCCGATATGTTTGCTGACATCCAGCAGCAGGCCTTCCAGCGCACCGCGCTGCATCGCGTCGGGCAAGACCGGATACGCGGGCTGTGGATCCTGTGGTGGTGATCCCTGTGTATGGTTGTCCTGCGGTCTGCGCAGGGCCTGTAATCTGTGTGACATTGCTGTCCCTCATTTCTGTTTTTGTGATGCTTTTCATTGGGCATCACGCCGCGATTGAGGCGCAAAAATCGCAGGCACACAGAATTTCATCGCCAAAAATACATTTTTGACTTGAAAAGCGGGTCAGGGCAGGCTAAAAAACAAGGGTCTAATTTTAGTTTTTTTGGCCTGACCACAACCTTAATGCCGTGCAATCTCTGCGCGGTTTTTCGGTTTTAGGTGGTTTATTGCGGGGTTTCTGCTGCTCTGCCTCCCTTTATCTGGATTCTTTAGGGAGAGTCATACCCACATCTTGTGCGTTTCTCAAGTATAGGTTCAACTTTGCAGATAGAATCAGGACCGGCGGATCCCGCGCGTGACGGGCCAGGCGCCGCAAACAACGCGCTGCGCGCAAGATTTTTTCTTGCCAGACGGCAAGCGGTGTTCTAACCTGCCTTACACCGTGTGGCGTGGAGAGACCTGAAAATGCAGAGAAGTACCCCCCCCCCCCGAAATCCGGGCGTAAGTCAAGGGCTTTAAACGGTTTTTCGCGTTTAATATCGGGGTGTTCTGTGTTTTTGGCGGGTTTCCGCTCACGCTGGGTCTCAATTCTGTTTGGTGCCGCCACCTTAAGCGCAGTTGTAATCTTTTGGCAACCCGCCCAAGCCGCAGCGCTCATCCGCTGCCCCGATTGGCAATCCCTGATACCAAAAACCGCCGCCCTGCGCAGCACCGCAGCCGTTGGGCCGGCAGGGCATTCCATGCGCCGCTGGACTGGCAGGGCCAAACTGGCCCGAGAAGTCGAGAGGCCAAAGCAATCGTTCGAGGCCGCGCTCAAAGCAAATCGTGCCAGAGAATCACGTCTGGCATCCGCAAAGGGGCAGAAGGTGCCAACGGGTACTCTGGCATCTCCACGCACCGCCAGAAACGAATCAGGCGCGGCCCGAACCACAGGTCCGCTGGATGCCGCCGGCATTTTCAGCCGCAAGGGTCGTAAAACCAAAAAACAGGCAATCCCCTGTCCGACCCATACCGTGCGCAAGGGCGACACGCTCTCGAAAATCGCCAAGGCCAGGCTTGGCAGTGCCAAACGCTACCCCGAACTCATCGCGGCCAACAAAGACACCGTAAAATCCGCCACGACCCTGCGGGTCGGCACCGTGCTGACCCTCCCCTGCGCGGTGCCAACCCGTCAAACCGCATCGCTTCAGCGCAAAACCCGAAGCGGTGCGGCAAAAACAGCACCCGCACCCAAACCAGTGGCCGTCAAGCCGATGAACCGGCCGTTGCCCGTCTGGACCGCACGCCCCGGGGAGTTTGTCTCCGATGTCATCACCCGCTGGGCCAGGAAGGCCGGACATACCGTGGTACGCGACGGCATTGAGGAATGGAAACTCTCCGTGCCGGTTAAAATCAGCGGCAGTTTCAAGGACGCGCTGGATCAGCTGGTTGTCGGCTTTGAAGGCGCGGGCCGCCCGCTGGCGATCTCTGTCTATGCCAACAAGGTTATTCGCATCGGCAGGCCGCTATGATGCATATCACCAAGGGAAAAACAGCCGCTTTTGCAGCCCGTCGCATTGCTTTTGCAGCCCGTCGCATTCACGAGAGCGTGGTATCGGGTTTTCAATGGTGCAGCGTGTCCAGAACACACTTTGGAATTGCCGGGAAAAACACATCAACACCCAAGCGCCTGAGCAAAGCGCTCTGCCGTCTGGCTCTGCTGGTGCTTTGCATCGGGGTGGTCTCAGGTTGCGACGGCATCAAATCCGCCAATGACACCACCGCACGGCTCTCGAAGCTGACCGGTGACCAGCGCGACCGCTTGCGGGCCGCAGGACGCGGCAAGGTGCATGTGGTGGATCGCCCGTATTACGGCGAGGCGGTTGTGGTCGCACAGGGCACCCAAAGCGGCACGCCCTTGCCAGCCGCACTCGAAGGCGCGCGCAGTATCAATATCGACACACGCGGGTCAGCCGTCGGCATCAAGGCCCTGGCCACGCTGATCAAGAAGCAAACGGACCTGCCGGTCAATATCCGCCGGGTTTACAGCCTGGCAAATGGCGATGTCATCCAGATCCCCATCGGCAGCAAAATGGTGCTCAAACACGAAGGTGCGTTATCCAAAGTCCTCGACAAGATCGCCGCCCGCATGGATCTGGCCTGGCGTTTCGATGGCACCGCCATCACCTTTGACCGGATGGTCACAAAACGCTACAGCCTGTCGCTGCCCATCGGCACCACAAGCCTTCAGACCTCGATTGCAGGTGTCAAAGGCGGCGGGAGCAGTGCCTCCTTGAGCCGCAGCATTGGCGGCTATGATCCGTGGAAAGATCTGGAAACCCAACTGATGGCAGTCGCGCCACCACCCGCCAAAGTGACCCTCTCGCAATCTGCCGGTCGCGTCTCGATCTTTGGCCCACCTTCCGTGCAGCGCAAGGCCGCCGGGGTGATTGAAGATTTCGAAGCGATCTTCTCCACCCGCATTGCGCTGGAGGTCGCGATTTATTTTATCGACGCTGACAAATCCGATGAGTTTGCCGTCGGGCTGGATGTTACAGGGTCAGATGGCAGTTTTACCAGAGCGCTCGGCGCACTCACCGGCAGTGGCGTCGCCACCTTGCAGTCGGGCGGCGGATCCATCAGCTTTCAGGCACTGGCACAGGAAGGCAGCGTGGTCGATTACCGGCTTGGTTCCACCATTGCCCAGAGCGGTGTCGTCGCGCCGATTGTGCTGACCAGATCGCAAAGCTATATCGGGGGTACCACAACCAAAACCACTGATAACGGCGACAAAGAAACAGAGATCAAGGCCGCCGTCGTTGATACCGGCATATCCATCCATGCCCTGCCAAGGCTGGTGGGCAAGGACAAGATACAGCTTTCCCTGACATTGTTGCAAAACAATCTGGTCAAGCTGGAAACCTTCACCACCGGCAACGAGACCGTACAGCTCCCCACAGTCGATCAACGCGTGATCCAGAACGACAGTGTGCTGGCGCCCGGCGAAACCCTGGTGCTGTCGGGCTATGAACAGGAAAGCGCCACCCGCGCCAACAAGGGCACCGGTCTCGCGCGGTTCATCGGGCTCGGGGGAAGCGCCAAGGGCAAGACCCGTAAAATCCGCATGGTGGTGCTGGTGCGCCCGGCCATCCTGCCGGCAGTGCGGAATGCAGGGCGCGGCACAACCGTGCGGACTGCCAGGCGGAGGGTAAACTGATGCCGAAGATATTCACATACGCCGATCGCCCGGTTCTGGCCGGGCTGACCTGGGGGCCCGGCAGGCCGTCCAGCCTCCTGCGACGCGGATCCATGGCGGCAGTCGGGTCATCGACTGGGTCATTGGCAGCCAGGTCATTGGCCGCCAGATCATTGGCCGCCAATAACCTGGCACTGCATTGGGACGACCGCACGGCTTTGGTACCGGAAGAGCCTGAATATCTTGGCGTCGCGGCGTTGCTTTCCGTGCTGGCGGGCGATTTGTCCGAAAAAGACCGGATTGACCATGTCATTGGTAACCGTGTTCTCTGTGCTTTCGAGCTGACAGAACAGCATCTGTACTTTGCCGCCGTTCTGGTGAATGGCAAACCGGCGATCGGGGCGGAGCGGCTGTTTGACACCCGCGCAGAGCTGATCAGCCATATCGAAGCGGAGTGCAGTTCCGGCCAGATTGACCGGCTGGCAATCGCGCCCGATCTGGCCGAAGATATCGCCGAAGAGGTCACCCGCCGCGTTCCGATGTGCTCTTTGTGTCCCCCCGATGTGGATGACCCCACAGTGGATGACCCCACTGCCTCATCATCCGAACCCGTCTGTGTCGAGGGCAGGATCGCGCCCAAACGACCGGTCTGGCAGATTGCCGCTGTCGCAGGCACCGCCACGCTGGCGCTTGCCGCCGGTTTCCTGTTTTTATCTCCCGGGCAGCACGCCAAACCCGTGGTTGCAGCACCACAGATCGCGCCGCTTCTAACCACCTTCCGCGACGAGGCCGGTTTCGGGCGCAATTGTCTGGCCGCCTTTGCCGGTATCTGGCCAACCGCACCGGGCTGGCAACTGGTCTCCGAAGGCTGCGCCACGCCCGCAATGCGCGATCCGGCCATCACAGGCTTTACGCCAAGCCATCCGGTTGCCTACCGGATATATCAGCTGCGCGGCGGCTTTGATGCCGCCATCGCGCGGAAAGCGGCAAAGGCGGTCTATGCAAACAGCACGGTCACGCTGGTGCTGCGCGGCAACCGGTTGTTTTCCAGCTTTGAGATTGACGTGCCGGTGCTGAAGGCGATCCCGGATCAGAGCGACCCAACGTCTTTGGCACGCGTGTCTCAGGCACAAGTGTCCATGGCACCGGCGGAATTGCTGGCCGCCACGGAAGCGGTGTTTCTGGGCCTGGCCGACAGCATTGTGCTTGAGGGCGGCGGTTCGAACGCGGGTGGCATGAACGCCAAAGTGCGGGTGATGCTGAAAAGCGCGTTTGACGAGATATTCGCGCGGGTGGGGCGCATTGACGGCGCCGAAGTGGCCCGGCTCAGTCGCAGCGGCAAGACCGTCACTTTGGAAATCACCACCCGCCGAGCGGTGCTGGTGCCGATGTCCATCACAGGCATCAAGGCCGCGCCCACAGATATTGCTGAAGAACAAAGTGCGGTTGCGCCAAGGGACGCCAACCCGGACATGGAAACCGCCGTCCCCACACAAAAGGACAAAATGCTATGAGAAATATGCTTTTGACATCGGCACTTTCCGGCAGCCTTGCGCTCACTCCGCAGGCCCTGCTGGCGCAGGATTACGACAGCTGGACGCTGGGCCGCGAGGTTTTGAATGCTGCGGCCAATTACACCGGCGTGTTGACCACAGCCCACGCGCAAGTCCGCAAATATATCACCTGGGACTGGAACACGGCGCTGGATGAGGCCAAACAGAAAACCCGCACAGAGGCGATTATCAGCAAGATCGAAGAGACCCAACAGATCCCTGCGGCTCTTGTGCCCAGCCTCGATAGCGCTGTTATTGATGGCTTTGGTATCAGGTTTCGCTATTGTGACGGCATGCTTTTGAGTTATTTTGCAGGCACGGACTTCAAGCACGGGCTGACCGCCCAACAGATTGTCGATGCCCCCGTGTTGCGCGCCCGCCGCGCGGACACAGCGTTCACCGGTGAACCGCTGGGGATTGTCAAAACAGCGGGTGACCCCGCAGCGGATGACCCCGCAGTGGGGGGCAACTTGAGTTTGATCACCGGCGACCGCAGCCAGATCATTCCAGCCTGTATGGGCACAGAATATGGCGGTGCTCTGCCCGCGAACACCGCTGCCTATATGACATCGGCGGTGCGGAAATTCGGGATCCGACGCAGCGCGCCCGGTGACAGAACCGAAATCCGCGACGGGGTCTGCCGCGCAGAATACCCGCGATACCCGCTTGGCGAAATGAAGGAAGCTCGTGAGATCGACCGGCGCTGGAGATTTGACGACAGCCCTGATCTTCAGGGTTTCCCGAAATTGCTGGCTGCCGTGATCGAGATCGAAGGGGAGTGGGCGGTGTCAGACGACAGGTGCTATCGCAATGCCAATGACCGGACATCTAAAACCAGGGTCTCGAGCTGCCCCTCCGGCTATACTGGCAACATCAGATATCAACGTCAGAAAACGGTAACTGGCGTGGACTGGCACAGTGACGGATGGCAGGACGAGTTAAGCACAGCCTATACAGCATGGGTTGTAACAGTGCGCTCCTGCCGCTACGTGCCACCACCACCGCCACCACCGCCTAAGCCAGCCGGGTGCGTCTGGAGAGGTAATGAAAAAGCATGGGATCTCTGCCAAAACAGACAACTGGAAAACAGGAACCGTGGTGGGGATAGTGGCGGGGGTGGCGAAGGAGATGGTAACGCCGGATCGGATCATGGCCCCAGAGACGGTCATTCTGGGCATGGTGAAAACCCGGACGGGTCACCAGGTGAGTGGTGAGATTAATGACGATAGCTTTTAAACAAAATCAATGTCCTACTGGACATTGATCATAGGAGGATACTTATGCAACACACTCTAAGCTTGAATATATTCGTAGCTACTTTAGCGCTGTTCGTCGCCAGCGAAAGCTTTGCGGGCGGCAAACCACCATGGAAAGTGCCCGAAACAGGCATCACAGAGGCGCAGCGCTTGATCGCCGCAGATCTCAAAAAAGCTCTGGCCGTTGAGCGCCGCAAACAACCATTTTACAAACCTGCACGCCGTATTAAGTGGTCAACAACAAGGCGTAATTACGGTATTTCAAACATTGATACCAACAACATCAAAAAGCTGTTCTCGGGGCATTATTTTGTGGCGGTGTACCGTCCGCCGGGTAATAAAAAATATCTCAGCACCGAAAGAATTTCCGTCACATACTTCGGAAATGACGGGAAATATTTCTCGTGTTGGTCAAGGCGAGACGGCGGAAGCAATAGATACAGCGCCATATGGAAAACCAATAAAAAAACTATGGGCTTCGGGGGTTGGAATACGGTTCAGTATAAAACCAGTAAAGTAAATACCGCGCCACCCATGACTTATGATGGCTATAGCGGCCAGACCCTGATGTATTATAATCCTGGAGACACGCGCTCCCATCCGATTAAATTCGTCGGCCACTTCCAAAAGGAATACGCCCCCGTGTTTAAGGATGTGTGTCCAAACATCCCGAACAACGGCAGTGTGAACGCAAAGCAAGTCAGCGCGATCTACGCCGCGTTTGTCAAAGACGCGCGGATCATCAAAAATATCCCCACCCGTTTCAAGCAGGACATTGATAATCCTTTGACAGCGGGGATTTATTTCTCGATCTACGGGCCGGATGAATGATGCTCAAGCAATTCCAGTTCATGTTGAGCCGCCTGTGGTACTGGCCGATGTATCAACGTCCTGCAACCCTGTGCGTTTTTACTTTTTATAATGGCTCTATAAAAAGTAAAAACGCTTTAGCCGCCCGCTATATCCTTACCACCTTCCTGTGTCTGGCTCTGTCAGCCCTTCCTGGGCTGTCCCAGACCGAGGAGATACCCGCCGATACGCCAGCGTCACAGCCGCTCTGGCTATCTCAGGATGATCTGATTGAACACCAGCCCGCCACCATCTCGCCCGCACGGGCCGGCAGCACGGACATTCTGTCCTGCCCGTTCGAGGCCCTGCGCGCGGCCTATCTGTCGCTGTACGATGAAGCGGACGCGCTGAATGTCGCGGCCCTTGAAAGCGAAGTGTTCAAAGTCTGTATTGAACGCCAGAAACAGGTGAAACAACTGCTGGACAATGAAGAACGCCTGCGCACCCACCTGCGCGATGTGGCGCGCGGGGCGGCCTCAAATGCCAACGTATCGATCAACACGGCCCCCACCCCAACCGCCGCAGACAGTGCTGAACAACATCAACAAGACACCCCGACACCAAACCCATCAGCTGATTTCCGTGACACTGATTTCCGTGAGACCAGATCAACAGAGCTCGCCCAATCCGCCCTGCCACAATGCACCGACCGCTATACATCCGGCCCGGTATTCGGCGGCGACAGCCTGGACGGCGGATTGCATGCCTTTGTGTTTGACGCCCTGAGCGGCACACGCCTGACGGTAAAAGCCGGTGATACCCTGCCCGGCGGGCTGACCATCGCGCGTATTTCCAGCGCGGACGGGGTGATCATCCTGGAACAGGACGTGGAACGCAGCTTGGCGCGCACACTCACAGAGCCCGCGTTTGACGATGGCGGCGGGCTGCTGTTCAAAACCGTCAGCTTCGCGGATGTCTATAAACCCGACAGCCCGGCGTCCGGCACCCCGGACAGCGATCGGGAGGGTTTGAAATGATGACCATGCCGCATATGACCATGCGCCATCCGTTCAGCGCGACTCAACGCTCTGCATCACCAGCGTCGTCATCCCCGGGAACCATGGGCGGCGGAACGGGACGGGCGGGCGTGACAATGAAGTCAGCGAGATACAGCTTGAGTGCGGCGATCTGCGCCTCCAGTTCCTCAATCCGCCGCCGCATCTCGCGCCTGAGCCTGTCGGTATCCGGGTTGGCAACAGGCCGTGTATCCGGGTCAGTATCAGGCCCGGCATCAGGCACGCAGACCGGCGGTCCCGGCGGGATATGTGGTGGCTTTTTCGTCAACGGCTCAAAGCTTTTCCAAATATTGTTGCAGCCAAGCTTACCACATCTTCGAAACGCTCAGCCCGGCAAAGCGAACATTGCGCAACACAGCACCACAAAGGCCAACACCTCAAACCACCCTCAGGTGCCTGCGATTTTCGGAGCCGCCGCGTCAATCATCACAAACCTGCCTTTTTTCTTGAGCAATTCTTGCGCCAGCGCAGCGGCGCATCGATCCGACACAAACCTGCCTTTTTTCTCCAGCAAGGTCATTTGCCGCAATTCCGCTGCCCCCACCACAGGCGCGCCTGTCCCGGTTAAGCCTGTCCCAAGCGAGACCCTCCCATGTTAAAAAACCTCCCGAGCTTCGGCAAACCACAGATCAGAACCCTGGAAAACGGCATTATCGATACCGGTGATCTCGGTTTTGCCTGCATTGCGGCGGTGCATTATGGCGGCACCTGCTATGTCGCGGATGGCTATCGCTATGAAGACGACTTCACCGGCGCCCTGATGCGGCATCAGGACAGCGGTGTTCTGCCCGAGATCACCAGCTTTAAAATCACCCCCATGGACGAACTAAGACAGTTCTACGCCGCCAAACTGACCGCAACCGAAGCACTGCGCGCGGAAGTGGCCCGCACACAGGGCCAGCGCCGTCTGCTGGAACTGATCTCGGCGGCCGAACGCGCCAGGGCCAGTGATCTCAAAATCTACCAGCACGACACCAAAACCTATGTGCGCCTCAAGGTGGCGGGCCGCGAGTTTGACTATGGCCAGCCCTGGACACCCGAGGAAGGCAGGAATGCAATCAGCTTTGCTTTCAATGCCCAGGACAAAGGCACCGGTAATGTCTCCAAAAAAGACGCGGCGTTCCAGAGCTATTCGATCTCTCCAAAGCCGGAGTTCCCGATGCCGCCCAATGTGGTCAAGCTGCGCTGCCAGAGCGGTTTTCACGAGAGCGATACAAAGCTCGGCTCCTTCGTGGTGTTCCGGCTGTTTTACAAAGACGACAGTGATACCGGCGCCCTGGAAGACCTCGGCTTTGATGCGGAGATCACAGACGCGCTGGCCGCCGCCCGCGCCAATCTGCATGGCTGCGTGATTATCGGTGGCGAAACCGGCGACGGTAAATCCACCACACTCATTCGCGCCCTCGAAGCACTTTACGAACGCCACGGGGGTCATGTGTCGATCACCACCCTGGAAGATCCGGTGGAGTACCGGCTGAACCGCTCCGGCGTGGTGCAGATCCCGCTGCAATCGGCCGGCGACGAGGCCGAACGCGAGGCCAGGCATGAAGACGCCCTGCGCAATTTCGTGCGCATGAACCCGGATGTCGGCATGGTGTCGGAAATCCGTGACGGGGCCAGCGGCCGCGAAGCGCTGAAGTTTGCCACATCGGGCCACGCGATCTATGCCACCGTGCATGTGGACAGTGCCAACGGCATTCCGTTTCGGTTGATGGCGCTTGGCGTGCCGGCCGAAGAACTGGCGCAATCGGGTGTGGTGCGCCTGCTGATCAAACAGACGCTTGCACCACTCCTCTGTGACGATTGTAAAACCCCCCTGGCCGCCGCCAGCCTCAACGATCTGGATCAACGCCTGTTTGCCCCGGTCATGGCCGACCGTGACCGCATCTATCTGCGCAACCCGGAGGGCTGTGCAACCTGCCTCGGCGACGCGCTTAACGAGGCCGGCAAGCTGGCCTGGGCAGGCTACCGCCGCCAGATTGCGGTGGGCGAAGTGATTATGCCGGATCGGGCTTATTTCGATCATGTGCTGAACAAGAATTTTAACGGCGCGCTGGCCCATTGGCTGAAACCCGAAAGCGCAGGCGGGATGGGCGGTATTCCGATTGCCTGCAAACTCACCGACCTGGTCTTGCAGGGCCAGCTTGATCCGTATGATGCGCTGCGCAAACACGGCGATTTGGCGGAGCGGATGAGTGACGCGCAACGCAGTAGCCTCCAGGGCGCGGCAATGCAAAAAACAGCGAAAAGGAAAGCGGCGGGATGAACACACCACTCACATACGCCGCGTGGTCATACGCCTGGCGACGTTTTAACTTCGGCGCCGCCCAGCGGGCGCGCACCTGGCGGCTGGTGGCTGATCTGGTGGATGCAAAGCTGGATCTGCCGGAGGCACTGGAAACCGCAGCCAGCGTGGCGCGCGATGGCGGGCAGGCGGCAGTGGCCGCGTTGATCATGGATCTGCGCACCGGTGTCCAGTATGGCGATCTCGACCAGCGGGTTGCCCGCTATACAAGTGGGGCCGAGGCACTGTTGTTCCGGGTGATCGGATCGGCCGGTGCCGCAGGGGTGTTGCGCGGTGCCATGCGGCTGGCCGAACAGCAGGACAGGCTGGGACGCGCGATCAAAGGCGCGCTGGCCATGCCCGCCCTGCTGACAGCCCTGATGGGCGTTGTGTTTTATATGCTGGGATCGGAACTGTTTCCGGCACTGATCGATGTGGCGCCGCTTGAGCGCTGGTCACCGGCCGCCCGGGCCATTGGCAACTTCAGCCTCTGGTTCGTGGGCAATTTCCAGTGGGTGCTCATCGGGCTGGCAGCGGTGTTCATGTTTTTACGGCTGTTTTTACCGCGCTATGCCGGGCCGGGACGGGTGTTTCTCGACAAATTCCTGCCCTGTTCGCTCTATCGCTTGCAGGTCGGCACCGGATTTATCTTTACGGTGACCGAGCTGGGGCGCATGGGCGAGACGCTGAATTCACAGCTGCTGCATGAGCTCGGCACCGGCACGCGCGGCTATCTGAAGTCCCGCATTCATGCGATTGCAGTGCAACTGACCGCACGCGGCTGGGGAGAGGCCCTCAAAGCAACCGGGCATGACTTTCCGGCCCGTGACTTGAATGCGGTGATGGCCGCCCTTGATGGCAAAGACGACTGGGTGGAGACCTTCGCAGGGTTTCTGGACCGCTGGCTGGAAGAGCTGGATACCCGCGTGAAGGTGCAAACCCGTATTATGAACATGGCGCTGATGGGCGCGGTTGCCGGCGCCATCGGGGCCACCGTATCGAGCACACTCTCCGTGCTGCAAAGCATTCAGTGAGGGGGGCGACACCAATCAAAAAGACACCCCCCTCACTTCACCAAATAACAGCGGACCAGCTCAGATTTAGAGGACACCTGGCGCACCATCTCTTGAAAGGATGACCATGACTGATTTTAACGGAAATACAAGCAAAACATGGCTGAAGCAGGCACGTATTGCGCTGACACAGCGCATCAACCGCGCCCGGCAACAGCTTGAATTGCTCAAGAACAATGCGGCATGGCGTGCCCTGCTCAAGCCTGACAGGCTTAAACCTGACAGGCTGCGTCCACCCCGGCGATGCCATGCCGGTGGGATGACCTTGCGAAATGTACTGCTCGGTACACTGATAGGGACTGCTCTGCTGACGGGTCTCGTGTGGTTGATCATTACCGCACTGCAAAAAATTCTGTGAGGGGGGCGCCAAGAAAGAACCAAACAAGCTGACACCCCCCACACTTCAACGAAAAACAGCGCCCGGCTAAACATGGCGAACAGCCTGCGCACCATCTCTTGAAAGGATGACCATGACCAATTTTACCCTAAACACAAGCAAAACCCGCTTGAAGCAAGCGCGGATTGCGCTGACACAGCGCGTGAACAACGCCCTCCAACAGCTTAAACCGCTGCAGAAAAAGGACACCTGGATTGCCCTACTGAAGCCTGAGCCGCTGCGGCGGCCCCGGCGATCCCGCGCCGGTGTGACGATGTTCGATGTCGCTTTATGGACCCTGGTTCTTATTCCCGTACTGGTGGGCGTACTGTCGCTTTACAACGGCGTTGTCGACTCGACACGCAGTGCCGCCCTGCGCTCGCAGCTGACCCGCGCCGTGGCCATCATCGAGCGTGATCACATATATTCCGGTGTTTATACCGCCGATTCACTTCTTATATTTCTGCAAAATGAAGGCTTCACCGCCAAGGAACTAGGCGATGTAAAAGGTTCCTTAAAATTCACCTCGCCCTATGGCACCGACATCGCCATCGTGCCCGCCGCCGACAACCCCCGACAGTTCACTGTGACTTTGCTCAAGATTCCAACCTCAGGCTGTGAAACGGCGGCGATGACTTTTGCCAATAAAAACTCTGGGCTCGACAGCGTCACGATTGAGAGTGTGGCCCCCGTAGTCACCGTAGATGGCAAGACGAGAATAACCGAAGAGAAGGTCAGTGCTGAGTGCAGCAAAGCCGATCTCGCTACCGTCGTCTTGACCTTCTGAGGATGCCCACCATGCAGAACAGCCAGCCATCTCCGGGGTTTCCCCGCAAGGCACGCATAGCACCACGCCGCACCCGGCGCGGAGCCTTGATGCCGGCCGCCGTGCTGGCTGTTCTGGTCATCACCATCGTCATGAGCCAGTTCGCGCAAGCGCAATTGCGCCACGCCAGTGCGGCGCGCGCCGAGGCCAGGGCTGTGCAACTCGCGGCGATTGCGACTGATTTTGATTACTATGTGCATGCGAACCGGGTTGGTCTGGCAACGGGCCTGACGGAAGCCGGCGTAAGCGTAATGTCGTTCGCACTTGAGAATCTGCCTGTGTTTGCACGGGGGCGGTTTGGAGATGTTTATCGGCGCGCGGGCCTCGCCCTCCAAATCCCCGGCTTTGATCTGGAGTATCAGATCAGCCATGTGCAGGACGGGACTGAGGTTTTGGGCGCATTGCGCTTGAGCGCATCAGACAAACGGGGCAGGGCGCAGATCTGCGCCGTCATCGCCCGGCTGGCCCGTCACGGCGCACGCCCTGCTGTGCCATCGGCACCGCAATCACCATCACCAGAGCCGACAAAGCCACGCCCGGCCCGCACATGTGACGCAAGTATATCGGAACGGGTCATTCTGACCGCACCGCTGTCCGGGATTGATCCGAAATATGTGCTGCGCGAAGACCGTGCGGGGCACCCTCCGCCGAAACTCGCAGGCGGCGGCGCGCTGGATCTGGGTGGGCATAAGCTGACGGTCACAAATCTCACCGCAACAGGTGTGGACGTGGTGGCGGTGGAACCCGACCCTTCAAAGGCTGACGACGACATACCACCCGCACTGCTGCAAGCAGACAGCCTCACAACGCTGCACCTTAAGACCAAACGCCTGCAAACAAAGGAGTGCACAGGATGCTGATCCGGATATTCACATACGCGCGGAACGCGGTGCTGCGCCCAACGGGCCGGCACGGCATCCACGGCTGTGCATCCGCACCACATGGCGAAGCACAGCACAGACCCCGCCGCACCAGATACCCCCGCCACGCCCGCTGCGGCTTGAGCCTGTTTGAAGCCGTGCTGGTGATGATGATTGCGGTGCCGCTGGCACAGCAGGGCGTGCGTCTGGCCCAACATTACATCCGCGCGCAGGCCGGCGTGCAGGAAAGCCGGCTACTCACACAGGTGGTTACGGCCGCCAGCACATACGCCCTGCGCAAGGGTCTGCTAGTCTTTATCAGAGATAAGGTTGGCGTTGGCATGATTAAGGCGCTGCGCAGGGGCGCTTTTGCGGAAATCGCATGGGTCGGCGACGTACCGCTGCGCACAGCGCTTGGCCGCGATATCGAGGTAATCTTCCATGCGATCGGCTCAAAGGAACTGGTTGTACTGGCCCGCGCCTTCACGCCAGACGGTGAATACACCATGCCTTACATGCCACGCGGCGGGGAAGGCATTGGACTGGTCGGGACGATCCAGGAAAACGCACCGTACCGGCTGCGCGGACCGGGCCTCGATTACAATCTCACAGCCCTTCAAACACAGGCGACCGCCCAAGACGGGATCAGCCCACCCGTGGTCGGGGACCAGCTTGCCATCGCGGTGCTGCGCATGGATCAGGATGTCTTGCCATACCTGCACCGGATCACAGTGCCGGGGCACGAAGAGGCAAACCGGATGGAAACCGATCTGGATATGGGTGGAAAAAATCTGACCGGGGTCGGGAACCTGACGGCCGCAAAAGTGATCAGCACCCGCATCATCACAGAACGGGCCGATGTCAAAGATCTGATTATCGCCGAAGAAATTATAACCGGGAGTTGTACAGGATGCGATCTCAGCCCCCCGAACACAGAAGAGCCGGCCGACCCATGAGTATTTTACCAACCAGACTGGCGTGCGATGTCCCACGGGGAACGCTTGCAGGATATGCAGCCCTTCCACGCATGACCGCACCGTGCCTGACCGCACCCCGTTTACACACTCTGATGGCCAGCCTTGTGATCTGCGCCGGCCTTGCGCTGGCTGGAAAAACCCTTGCCCAGGAAACAGCGCCCGGGATAGTTACCCAAACCGACCCCGCCCAGGCAAGCACAACCAACACCGCCACCCCCGACAGATCAACGGCGCTGCTTCAGGTGATTGCCCTGCGCCGGGAACTCGCGGCGCAGGTAAAGGCGCTCACCCGGCTGGCGGCCTATCAGAAAGAACTGCTGGCTTTGGCCAACACCCGCGACGTTGATGCCGTTTTGCGCGCGCGACGCGCACGACAGAGCTGCTTTGCGGAACTCGGCGCCACAGCCCTTTGCGACGCACTCGGCGTCAGCTTTACCGATGATGCCACCACAATGCAAAATCGGGGGGACGCTGAATGACCTTACAGTTGATGATCCAACAGTTGATGGCCCCACTGTGGATGGCCCCATTGTGGATGACCCCACAGTGGATGACCCCACCAATGATGATACACATGATCCTTCTGATGATATTCATGGGCTTGCTGATCCGCACGGATATGGCGCGGTTCGAGATTGAGTTCGCGGCTCTGGCGATGGTGGCCCTGAACGGGGCTGCCCTGAATATCCACCTCGGCCAATCCCCGCTGGAAATGGCACTCGGCCTGCTGATCTGGATCGTGGCGGCTTTGGCCGTGCGCATCTTCAAAACCCGCAATGCGCTCGGGCAGGGCGATGTGTATCTGTTTGCGGTGATCGGTCTGGTGGCCGGAACCGGCGGCACGCCGGTGGCGCTTCTGCTGTTTGTGCTGATCAGCCTTGCAACGTCATACGCCTATGCCCGCGCACGGGGTCGCAAGATGGCGCGCAGTCTTACGCCTGCGGCGCTGCCGGGCGGTCTGGCCATTATCGGAATTCTGATGGGTCGGTTGATGGGCCTGTCGCTGTTTAACGGATTTGAACCGGCCTCTGCGCCCGACACAGCCCTTGGCGGGTCTATCCTGACCTATGGCCCGTGGGTCGCGGTTATTCTCGCACCCTGCGCCATTATCCTGATGCGCATGGATCGCAAAAGCCGTGATCGTCAAAACCGGAACCGGAGGGTGCAGCATGGCTGACACTGTTTTTCAAACCCCCGCCCGAAGTCATATTGGATTCCTTTATATGGTTGCTAGAAATTCCAATATAAAGGAAGGCGCGGCATCTGTGCAAACACGGACGCCGCGCCACAACAAGCGCATGACCGCGCTGCGCATGACCGCGCGACGCATGGGGGCTGCATAATGGCCTCTGAGCACACCATCCCCGCACACAAGGCTGGACCACGCCGGCAGCCACCGGCCCGAACGCGGGCACCGACCCGAACGCAGCCACCGACCCGAACGCGGGCACCGGCGCGCAGCCGTTCGGAAACCGACCGGAACCGAAGCAGATTTGAATGGCAAAACGGGGAAATCCACCGGGGAGAATGCGCCATGACGGCGACTGTTTTTCTTCAGCAATATGACGGGTTCAGAGCCACTCCAACCCGCGCATCAGGTCAGGCATGCGGTGCAAAGCCTTACAAAGACAGCACTTTTGACGCGACGGGGCCGAAGACGCTCCAGAGTGCCGCCAAACCAAGCGCCAGGCCGATCAGACCCGCTACATTGCGTGTCATCCTGTTGACGCTGTCCGATATCTCGCCGCGCACAGTGGCAATCTCGCCGCGCAACTCCGCCCCCTGGACGGCGATCTTCTTGTCCAACGTGGCAAACTGGACGTCGATCTTATTGTCAAGCGTGGCAAACTGGACGTCGATCTTATTGTCAAGCGTGGCAAAGCCGATATTCATCTCGGCCCGCAGTTCTGCAATCTCTGTATTGATATTCTGTGTCAGCCGGGTTTCGGTCTTCTCCAGATCATGTTTGGTCGCCGCTGTCGTGGCGATGGCCTCGCTGATCACGCCCACCACAGCCTTGGCCGATGTGGCATCCAGCCCTGCGGCTTGCAGGGTTTCCGATGCTTTCAGAGTGTCGATGCTGACCGATTGTGCCATAACTGAATATCCTTTTCTGACATTAGTTAAACACACCCGACCCGAAACGCCAGAAGATTCAATCCCACACCCCCTGACTCGAGCTGGCCAACAGAAAGGATACAACCATGTCTGAGCAATACACAATCACGGTTCCCATCCTCGGCCCTGATGGAGAGTGGACCTACCCACGGGTGGGCGAGATGTCTGCCCTCCGCCAGGAGAAGTCCGGCGAGATAATTTATGACATCACACTTGATTTTCCAGTGGGTGCGACAGAACTGGTTGCCTTCGCCCAAAGGTCGGTTCCTGCCAAAACCGGCGACCACGCCAATACGGGACCGCAGGTGGGGCCTGGCGCATTCCCGTTCCCGGGGCGCCGATCAGGCAAGGCTGTGTGATGGCCTCTGAGCACACCATCCCCGTACACAAGGCTGGACCACGCCGGCAGCCACCGACCCGAACGCGGGCACCGGCCCGAACGCTGGCACCGGCCCGCCGGCCCCTGCGCTCATTTGACTGGCGGTGGGTCTTCCCGTCACATCATGTTCACAGAGTCAGTGATTTAGCAGTATTCAATCTGTTTGGCCTGTTCATTAAGGCGGAACCGAAACCCTTCATAATCCCACTGCTCACGCAACTTGGTATCGCAATAGACATTAAAGAGAAGTTCGACAGTCCATTGTTCTGTTTCCCCGCGCGACAGTCCCAATTCCACTGCTGCCACCGTTTTCACTGCACCCAACCCACCCATAACGAGGCCCCTTTCCACCGCAAGGCGAAAGCCCATCAGGTTGAGCCAATGAAACGGGAGTTCCAGATAGGTGTGGCGGGGCCATTGATGATTCCAACCTTACTGGCACGCAAATTCTGCTTTGCGAAAATCTTCTTGATACGCCTTTGCCGGATGGAATTTTCGCACCGCTCCAAACGCCTCGTTTCTTGTTCGCACGACTTCCTGATTAAGGTTTCTAACACAAAAGGCACGCAGGTCGCGATCATGTGGTGTGACCAAATCTTCAATAAAGCCCAAAAGAGAACCGGGCATAAGAATTCCTCCTTAGTTTTTCTTTCACATGACTACTATGGGGGAAGGCGCGGCGTTTGTACAATTTCAAACGCCGCGCCACAACAAGCGCATGACCGCGCTGCGCATGACCACGCGACGCATGGGGGCCACATAATGGCCTCTGAGCACACCATCCCCGTACACAAGGCTGGACCACGCCGGCAGCCACCGACCCGAACGCGGGCACCGGCCCGAACGCTGGCACCGGCCCGCCGGCCCCTGCGCTCATTTGACTGGCGGTGGGTCTTCCCGTCACATCATGTTCACAGAGTCAGTGATTTAGCAGTATTCAATCTGTTTGGCCTGTTCATTAAGGCGGAACCGAAACCCTTCATAATCCCACTGCTCACGCAACTTGGTATCGCAATAGACATTAAAGAGAAGTTCGACAGTCCATTGTTCTGTTTCCCCGCGCGACAGTCCCAATTCCACTGCTGCCACCGTTTTCACTGCACCCAACCCACCCATAACGAGGCCCCTTTCCACCGCAAGGCGAAAGCCCATCAGGTTGAGCCAATGAAACGGGAGTTCCAGATAGGTGTGGCGGGGCCATTGATGATTCCAACCTTACTGGCACGCAAATTCTGCTTTGCGAAAATCTTCTTGATACGCCTTTGCCGGATGGAATTTTCGCACCGCTCCAAACGCCTCGTTTCTTGTTCGCACGACTTCCTGATTAAGGTTTCTAACACAAAAGGCACGCAGGTCGCGATCATGTGGTGTGACCAAATCTTCAATAAAGCCCAAAAGAGAACCGGGCATAAGAATTCCTCCTTAGTTTTTTGTTGTAAAATCATTATGGAGGAAGGCGCGGCGTTTGTACAATTTCAAACGCCGCGCCACAACAAGCGCATGACCGCGCGACGCATGACCGCGCTGCGCATGACCACGCGACGCATGGGGGCCGCATAATGGCCTCTGAGCACACCATCCCCGTACACAAGGCTGAACCACGCCGGCAGCCACCGACCCGAACGCGGGCACCGGCGCGCAGGCGTCCGGAAACCACATCAACAAAAAAGGAGCAATCCCGTGGACACCCATTCCAGAAAGATATGGCAAATACATTTCCCGCTTAAAGCACATTGCCTTTATATTGCATCCCGCTTCGCTGCGTTTCGGACTCTCGACTTCCCGGGCAGGCGTCCCAACGGGGCTTGCAGGCAAGGCCTTGCCAGCCAACGGCATGCTCTCGTTCTCTCGACATGTATTATAGCGGCTTTGTTCCCGACCATTTCACATGCTGGTGAAACACTTGAAGGGACAGTATCTGTCATCGATGGCGATACTTTTGAAATCCACGGTCAACGCATAAGACTTGCGGGCATCGATGCGCCCGAGAGCAGCCAGAACTGCTATACAGAGAACGGAAGCCCGTGGCGCTGCGGACAAAGAATTGCCAACAACATATCAAAACTGGTTGGTCGTAAAACGATTAGCTGCAACATCAGCGGAAATGACCGCTATGGCCGTCACATCGGCACCTGCTTTTACAAAAGCAAAAACATCAACAAAACTATCGTTCGTTTTGGTTGGGCTATGGCTTACCGCAAGTACTCGACTGCCTACGTTGATGTCGAAAACCAGGCAAGGGCAACCAAAACAGGTATCTGGACAGGCCCGTTCATTGCTCCGTGGGATTGGAGAAAGGGTGTGCGTTATGAATAAGCCCGTCTCTGCGATGACCCGGAGTTCAGGTGCAGGCAGCCTCACGGGGGTTGCCGAATACCCGGCCACAGGGCGCGCGGCCCGCACAGCACCCGACAGCATCTCGGACCCATTGGGCCGGCAGGGTATCACATACCCTATTGGACTGGCAGCGCATCACATGCGCGAGAAGTCGAGAGGCCCGTTGGGCAGATCATCACGCCTTCGGACGCGCCTTGGAGCCGTCCATAACGCGCGCGGCCGCGTTATTGCGGGGCGGATATTCATATCCGACAAAGGGCAGGGGCGGCAGCTTTTCAACCACGTCCGGCACTTCGGGCAGGCTGCGCGGCAAGCGCAGCGCGCGAAACAGCACGGCGAACAAAAGCGGGTCATATGCCGCCGCACGGCGCAGCGCCCCGATGCCGGTCACCAGCAGCATCGCGCAGGCAATCAGCCCATTGAAGGAAATCCCGAAGACCGCAATCAGGGCAAAAACCACGCCGCCCACGAGGGCCACAAACGGCAGCCGCTCACAGCCAAGGATCATTGGCGGGCGGGCCAGCTCAAGGTCGATATATGTCACAGGACGCATGGGGTCGACTATAGCACACGCCCCCTGGAATCAAACCACAAAGAAAGGGCAATACGATGCGGAGCATTGAGACCATATCCGATATCCTGACCTTCCCCGTCCGGATGCTGTACCCGGGTGTCAGCGCGGGTGTTTTTACCTGTTTTGAAAGGTTTGAAGACGAAGACTATCTGCCGGGTGCAGATGAGCGGGCAGACGAAGACCGCGACCCCGCGTCGAACAAAAAGGATTTAGAATGACCGGTACCACCAATATTACCAGCGTGCTTGGCCCTCTGGCACAAGTGCTTGAAGAGCCGGACGTGGTTGAAATCAGCTGCAATCCGTCCCGGGACGTCTGGGTCGAGCGTTTCGGCCAGCCGCCCGCGCTTTGGGGCACGCTGGAGCGCGACCGGGCAGACCGGTTCGTGCGCTGGTGCGCAACGTGGTCAAGCGCCAGCATCACCACCGAGACCCCGATCTTTTCAGGGCGCATTCCCGGAACCCCGCACCGGATCGAGGCCCTGATCCCGCCCGTGGTCGAAGCTCCGGAGTTTTCAATCCGCCGCCACCGCGATCAGGTGGTGCCCCTGGCCGACTATATCCCGCAAGACGCCGCCCGCGCGCTTGTGGCGAAGGCGATTGCAGATAAAAGCAATATCCTGATTGCAGGCGCAACCGGCTCCGGCAAAACCACCCTGCTGAATGCCTGCCTGCTGCATCTCGCGGAGATCGCACCGGAAACCCGGCTGATCACCATTGAAGACACGCCCGAGATCCGCTCGCCGCTTGAAAACAGCGTGGCGATGCGCAGTTCCAAAACCATCCCTATGGACGCGCTGCTGGTGTCCGCCCTCAGACAGGCCCCTGACCGGATTGTGGTCGGCGAGGTGCGCGAGGGGCAGGTGCTGATGACGCTGATCAAGGCCTGGAACACCGGCCATCCCGGCGGGCTGGTCACCCTGCACGCCAACTCGGCCGCCGAAGTGATCCCGCGGCTGAGGTTGCTCGCCACCGAAGTGATGCAAACCGATCCCACACCGGCACTGATGGACAGTCTTGATGTCATTATCTTTGTGCGACGCGGGCGCGACCGCCCCGTTGTTGAAACCATTGCCGCGATGCGCCCCGGCGCGGACGGCATCCGAACTCTGGAGACCACCTATGACTTTTCCGCGTAACCTCTCGTTTTTTGCACTCCCCGCCCTGATCATCGTTGCGACGCCCGCCCGGGCGACGGACGCGTTGTTCGGGACCGAGTCGCCGCTGCTGAAATTCACCGATTTCATCACCGGGCCGTTTGCCTATGCGGTGGTGATCATCGCCCTGGTCGTCACCGTCGGTGTGCTGGCCATTGGCGGCGAGTTTTCCGGGTTTTCGCGCCGCATGCCGATCATCGTGATTGCCGGCGGCATTGTTATCCTGGCCGGCACGGTGATGACCAACCTCTTTGGCGGGGAAAGAGCTGCTGATCTGCCGGAATTCAGCCAGACCCCGCCTGCGCTCTGGTCAGAACCTGCCCCACAAGACACAGGCCTGTCAAACACGAGCCTATCAGATTTTACCGATGCTTTGCGACCGCAGCCTGATCTGTTGCGCCTCTCGCCGCCTGACGGGGACGACCAGCCATGAGACACAGGTTTCACATCACGCGACTTCACATCACCCTGCTTTGCGCCGCGCTCATCGTGGCGGCGGCGGGGCAGGCCCAGACAACACCGGACCAGACACCGGAACAGCTCATGGGGCCAAAAGCGGCCCCTGTGGACGCCATCGCGGGCAGCCCCAAAGAAACCCCCGCGGAAACCCGCCCGGCGGCGTCGATGGGCGACCGCACCCCCTTGAACACAGCTGATACACCCGCGGCTGACCGCGCGTCTATGACAGACGGTGCCACCCCGCAGAGCACGCCGGATCCAGTCAAGCCCGCGCCCGCCACGCCGGATCCGGCCACGCAGACAACAGCCACCTCTGAAACGCCCGGGTCTGAAGCTACAGACACAGCCGCGCCGCCAGACCGCTGGCGCAAAGCGGACCGCTCCGGTGCGCCCGCATCTGCCCCGCCTGAAACAAACACGCCCCCTGATCCCCTGAACGCCGCGCGCCGGTTTTGGCGCGGTGCTGTGGCAACGGGGGGCACCGATCTCGGCTTTCGCGCCTGGGTTATTGCCGCATTGGGCACGAACACAACCGCCGCAGACACCGGGAATGACATCGATGCGGGGCCTGCACCCGCACCTCCGTCAAGCGGGGCCCCTGTCGATAGCCAGGCCAGCCGCACCCGGGATGTGTCCAGCCGCTGGCTGGAGCGCGCCGGCCCCGTGGCATTGGGGGCGGCAGGCCGGGTTGTCACCACATTTGGCGCCGCCATTCCGACCGCGTTCTGCGCCCCGTTCATTGTTTGCTATATCGAGCTGGAAGCCGGCGAGGTGCTGACCGACACGCCGTCCTGGGGCGACACCGCGCGCTGGCAGGTGACGGTCAAGGTCCAGGGCAGTGATCCCGAGACCGTCATTCTGGAAATCAAACCCTCGGATGACGCGGGATTAACCAATCTGGTAATCCCGACCGACCGGCGGCTCTACACCATCAATCTGGTCAATGATCCGGATGTTCACACCCCGATCCTGGCCTTCAGCTATCCCGACACCGCAGCACGGATGGCGGCCGCGCGCATTGCCACGCGCAAAGCCGGTAAAGCATCCGTCGCCGCCAGTGCCAAGGCGGCCCGCCGCACCGCCGCCGCAAACCGCAAGGCACGGCTGGCAAAGGCCGGCTTGAACACCAGCGCGGGCCTGCGCGATCCGGGCCGCCTTGATTTTCGGTTCAGCGTCACCGGCAAGGCCGCGTTTCGCCCGGTGCGGGTCTATACCGACGGGCGCAAAACCTATATCGATCTGCACCCCGCATATCGCGGCACCCTGCCCACCGTGGTGCCGGGACGGGGTGAAGAAAACAAAGCGCTGAATACCCGCGTGGACGCAGGCGGCACACGGCTCGTGGCCGACCGCGTGATCCGCGACATCTGGCTTCAGGCCGGCAGCCGCAAAGTACGTATCCGGCGGAGCGCGCCATGATCCGGTCAACTCTTCGCAGGCTTCGTAAGCCGCGCAAGCCGCTCCAAATCGGGATAAAGTTGAACGACTTTTCTTTGGGATCATATCTCCTGTGCTTTGTCCGTAGGACTGGCAGCTTCTCGGGCATGGCTGACTTCTCGACTTCTCGACTTCTCGCGCATGTGATGCGCTGTCAGTCCAGCGGGGCATGGCATGCCCTGACAGTCCGATGGAGCATGAAATGCCCTGCCAGTCCGATGGGCCCGAGACGTCGAGAAGTCAGAGACCGCATATGCGGAAGCTTGTGCATTCCGGGAAAGCGCAGGGGACCAAAATTAAGGCGTTCAGCGATCTTGCTCTGCGGTGCCCTGCTTGCGGGCTGCACCACAGCCATTCCGGGCGCAGGGCCTCCCTTCACCACATCCCTGTTTGCACGCCAAGTGCAAGTCAGCGCAGCACAGGCCTGCGCCATCGGCTATGATCTGGCCCGCGCCATCCATGAGCGGGTGTCGCTGCGCCGGGTTGTCATTCTGGCCCCATCGCGCGCCACGCCCTGCGAACGGCACGCACTCGCCTATCTGCGCCAGAGCGGGTTCCGGATTGACGAAACCGGCCAGGGCGGTGTCAGCTTTGATATTGCGCTGGCCCGGCTTGACGCCGGTACGCTGACCGCCACCGCGCGGATCGGGAGCGATCTGCGCATCAGCCGCAGCTACCAACCGGTGCGCACCGGCGTGAGACCGCAAGGCCCGGTGAGCGTCCAGCATCTCGACCCGGATACCTATAACCTCGGCAGGGCTTTCTCGAAAACTCGAGAGAGGGATAACCTCGGCAGGGCTTTCTCGAAAACTCGAGAGAGGGATAACCTCGGCAGAGCTTTCTCGAAAACTCGAGAGAGGGATAACCTCGGCAGGGCTTTCGGGAAAGCTCCATTGGACTGGCAGGGCCAAACTGGCCCGAGAAGTCGAGAGAGGGATAGTCGAGAGATTGCCGCCGGGCGCGGCAATCCCGTCACCATGAACCAGAACGGTAGATTGTAATGCGCCTGCGTCACCTCCAAACCCGCACCCAAACCCGCCACCAATCCCGCCCGCGCAGGTTCTTTGATATTCTCAACTGGGACACACTGGCCGCCCCGGGGGTTATCCGCTGCAAGGATGGCAGCTATCTTGCCGGCTGGGATGTGACCGGCATTGATACCGAAACCCTGGAGGATGTGGCGCTGGAAGCCTGGCTCGACCAACTGGCCTTCGCGCTGTCGGGATTGAGTGACGGGGAGGCCCTGCGCGTTGTGCGCAACCGCAGCCCCCGGGAACCCGCGCCGACGGGCTGGCAGGCGGGGCCAAAGGGCGGCGCACTGGAAGCCCTGGCGATCGAGCAGGACGCGATCTGTGCAACGCCCGGTTATCTCTGGGCGGATCGCGTCACGCTGTATTATCACTGGCAACCACAACCGGGGCAGAAGTCCGGGCAGACAGGCACAGAAGATCTGAACATCACTCCGGGTCTTGATATCTTCGAGACGCAGTGCCAGAAGATCGGGGACCGATTAGGTGGCGTACTCACGCTACACCGCCTCGGGCCCAAAGCCGTCAATGATACGCAGCCTTCCACAGGCCAGTCCAGCGGCGATGTCTGGCACAGCTGCGCCCTGACGTCTTCGCTGCTGCGGCTTTTGGGCCAGCCGGAGCGCCGGGTGCGCGTCGGGCTTGATCATCTGCCTTTTGCGCTCGATGCGCTGATCGGGGTGGATGTGGAACAGCCGGACCGCTATGGCCCGGCGCGGATCTGCAACCGGCCCGTGGCGATCCTGGCACTCGAAGGCTTCACGGCAGCGGTCAATACCGGGGCGCTGGCCCGGGTGCAGTCGCTCGGCCTCGCCATGACGTGCGTGAGCCAGTATGCAGCACTCTCCAACCAGAAGATGCGGGAGATCGCCCGGGAGAAGCAGCGCCTCTGGCGGCAATCCGGGGCAGACATGGTTGCCAATGTCGGCGGCGAGAGCCAGGGTAAGCGCGGCCGGTTCGAGGACCGTATGGCCGAAGATATCGAAGACACGCTTGACCGGCTGTCCAGTGGCGAAACCGGGCAGGGATATTACGCCACGCATATGATGCTTGTGGGGGCCATTGACGCCCCCGACGAGAGCCTGAACCCGGCCCTGCGCACGCTGACATCGGCCGTTGAGGATGCCGGGCTGCGGCTGCGCCGCGAAACTGTCAACTTTCTGCCGGCCCTTCTGTCCATCCTGCCAGGCCATGAAGACCGGACTGCGCGTGCCTTCCCGATCCGCGCCAATGCCTTTGCGGGGATGCTGCCGCTGCGCGCGATCTGGCAAGGATCCGAACTCTGCCCCTCGCCGCGCCTGCCCGCCGGCACCCCGGCCTTGTTGCGCGCCCAGGCGCAAACCGGCGATCTGTTTCACTTCAATCTGCACAGCGCCGATGTCGGGCACAGCCTGATCTTTGGCCCCACGGGGGCCGGCAAATCGGTACTGCTCGGATTGCTCGCCGCAAGCTGGATGCGCTACCCGCAAGCCCGGGTGATTTACTTTGACCGCCAGCGCTCGATCCGCCATGCCTGCGCCGCTCTGGGCGGGGTGTTTCTGGAACCCGGCGGCAAGGGACCGGCGGGGATTGCCCCTCTGGCGCATATCGGCGCGCTCGGGCAAAGCTGGGCCGTGGACTGGCTCACCGCACTGGTGCGCCTGCAACGCACCGAACCCGACACAGTGATGCTGAACGAACTGCGCGCCGCCGTGGCCAATTGCGCCGGCATGGGCGCGCCTGATATGAGCAACATCGCCTCCTATGTGCAGATACCGGAGTTGCGCACGGCACTCGAGCCGTTTTTGCCCGGCGGCACCTGGCAGGATCTGTTCTCGGAAGACCGTCTGTTTGCCGGGCTTGAGGTCAACGACGCCACGCAGGATTTGTTCACACAGGGCTCAAAGGCCAGACAATCTGCGGCGGCCTTCACCGTCTTTGAAACCCACCCGTTGATGGAGGGCCCGGAAATCGCCCGGGTGCTGTCGCTGGATTACATCTTCGCGCAGGTGCAACGCCGCTTTGACGGCCGCCCGACGCTGGTGGTGTTTGACGAGGCCTGGAGTTTTTTCAAACACCCGCTGTTTATCGAGCGCATCCGCTCCTGGCTGAAGGAAGGCCGCAAGAACAATGTCGCCGTGGTGATGGCGACACAGTCGCTCGCCGATGCGATCCGGTCCGAGTTAACCGCCGAGCTGCTGGAAAGCTGCCCGACAAAGATATTCCTGCCCAATGCGGGGGCCGAGGGCCAGGTGATTGCCGATCAATATACCGCTCTTGGCCTGCATCAACCCGAGATTTCCCAGATCGCGCGGATGCGCCCCAAGCGGGATTATTTTCTGACCCAGCTGGAAGGCCGCCGGGTGATCAGTTTTCCGCTCGGCCATATCGGACTGAGCATTCTGGGCAAAACCGGCTCGGATGACAGCCGCCGCGCCGGCATCAACGCCGCAAACAAAGACTTCTGGAAGGAGGATATTGAAGATGCTTACCGTAAAATGGAAAACCGCAACACGCATGATCGCTGGAGCGACCAGAGCACCACAGACTAAAGCGTTCAGCTCTCTAAACCGCAGTGTCGCGCTTGCCGCCCTGCTGTTGATTGGCACCCTCGCACCGGCACCGCTCCACGCGGGTGCGGCTGCGGGCGGGGCCACGGAATGGACCCAGCTCCTGAACAACGTGGAACTGGCCCAGATTGCCGGGACCGAAGGTGCGATCCTGGCCACCGAGAGCGAGGCCCTGCTGGCGCAGGTGCAGCAGCTGGCGACCCAGATACAGTCGTACCAGATCATGCTGCGCAACATTAAATCCCTGCCCGAACAGCATCTGAAACAAGCCCTGGGCAGTGTCTTGCGCCTGCGCGATGTGGCGCAGGAGGCTGGCGCGATTGCGCACTCCGGCAGTGCGCTCGATGATTTTCTGCGCTCCGATCTGATGACCGATCCGCTGTTTGAGCGGCGCGGGCTGGACCGGGCGCAAAGCCGCGAAAGCTACACCGCGTGGAACAACCGCTGGCATCGCAGCATGGAGGCCGGGCTGCGCGGCGCCGGGCTGACCCTGGAGGATGTGGAAAGCGAGGGCGAGATGATTGACCGGATCACGGAGCGCATGGGATCGGAAACCGGCCAGATGCAGGTTCTGCAAGGCGCCAATCAAATCGCCGCGGCGATGGCGCGCCAGATCAACGATCTGCGCGCGTTAACCGCGACGCAATCCGAAACCGTGACCGTGGCCTGGGGCCGGGTGCTTTCGGATATGGATCGCAAGGAAGCCGCACAGCGCCGCCACGCGCAGGAAATCCATGAAACCCTTGAATCGCTTGAGGGCGTCGAGGGCCGCAGCCTCAATGAAATATTCGGGATCACACCATGATGAACACAAAAGACCGCCGCCCTATTCCTGAACGACTCTTGGCGCTTTACACCGAAGATGAAGCTGAACGGTGGCTTGCCAAACGCCAGCCCCAGTTTAATGCGTGTCCTTTCCTGTATCTCATGTCCGGTCGTGATCCTGAACTTGTCCATAAAATCATCGATCAGATGGAAAGCGGGACGCAGCCATGAGGGATCCAGCGCAAAAATCATCCGCACCACACATCAATGCACCGGTGGCGCAATACTTTGGACTGCGTACGGCGGGCGGACGCACCGGGGTCATGCTCAGCCCCCTGATTATTCCAGTGATATTCCCGGTTCTGGCACTCCTCGCCCTCGTGCTTCTGCCCGCGCAGGCGGTGGCCCAAGAGGCCGCCGAGGCCGGCGGCGCTGTTGATGCGATGATCGAGGCAATGCGCCGCACGCTGACCACGCTGGGGGAGAATGCAGGCCAGGCCGCGCGGAACCTGCTGTTGATCCTGTTCGGGATGGATCTGGTGCTGCGCTTTGGCCGATGGGCCATTCAGGGGTCAAGCTTTGACGAGGTCTGGGGCACCTGGTTTTACCAGTTCACCTTCGTTGTCATTGTCTATGCGCTGGTGCTGATGGTACCGGAGGTGGTCACCGCACTGACCAAATTGGCGATGAAGTTTGCTGCCGCCACCGGCGGTGCAACGGTTGAGCCCACCGCCTCGGGGATGATCACGAACGGGTTGAAGCAGGCGGTTGGCTGGGTGCAGGCGATTGAACTCCTTGAGCCCCGAACCTGGCTGTTTCTGATCACCGCGATCATCTCGATCACCGTCACCTCCATTACGGTGGCGTTTCTGGTTATCACCTATGCGGAGATTTATCTGATCGGGCTGGCGGGGATTATTGTGCTGGGCTTTGCCGGGCTTCAGGAAACCCGTGCGGCGTCCGTGTCCTATATCCGCCTGCTGATCGGCAAGGCCCTGAAGCTGATGGCGCTGATGATTGTTTACGGCGCGGTCAGCACACTCACCACCGCCATGGCCGGGGATGCAAGCACCGGCGCGGGCGGAGCGCTCGGCATGATCATGCTGCAAATCATCGCCTGCCTGCTGATTATTTCCCTGCCGGGCACCGTTGAAGCCCTGGTCAGCAATATCGGTGCTTCGAGTGCCGAGGGCGGGGCGAAGTTCGCCGGCACCATGGCAAGCAACGCAATGAAAATAGCTGGCAAGATTGCCATTATCGGCGCCATAATGGGTAAAACCGGCGGCGGCAATATCGCCACAACACTTGGTAAACAGGCAAAAGACGGCCTGAAAGACGCGCTCACGGGCGGGTCATCCACAGTGGGATCATCGGGCGGCGAGCGCATGTCCGCCACAGACGCCCTGGGGACAGGTGCCGCCGCTGATATCCGGGCCAAAATATCCGAAGCCCTCGGAAGCGGGAATAAAGACGGGGATGGCAAAGGCGGGGATAACACATGACCGTGGAACACATGACCGTGGAAAAACACATGACCGTGTCCTGTGATCACAGCCCGTATCTGGCCGCGGCGCGGGCCCGCGCGGAACGCCACGGCTCTTTGCGCGAAGACCGCGACCGCTGGTATCGCCTCGCACTGGTCATGACACTGGTGGCCGCGGGGGCCGCAGGCTTCGGCATCTGGGCCGCGGTGCGCTCGGAATACATCCCCTACATTGTGGCCGTGGATGATCTTGGCGCGGTGCAGCCCGTCCTCGCCCCCAACGTCATTACAAAATGGCCGCCCGCCGCCGTGCGCCGCGAACTCGCCGATCTGGTGCGCGACTGGCGCGAACTCACCTCCGACGATGTCATCCTGCGCCAGCGCTATCGGCGGCTGCAATATTTTATCGAGGAAAACTCTGCCGCGGACCGCAAGATCAAACGCTGGGCCAGACAAACCCAACCGCTCAAGCTGGCCGCCACAACCACGGTGGAGGTGGAGGTTGCTTCGGTGAATTTCGCCGGCGGAAAGACATGGCTGGTGCAATGGACCGAGGTCCGAAGGTCGCGCAGCACCGGGTTGCCGGGCGAAATCTCCCGCTGGCGCGGCAGCTTTGTTCTGGGCCAGCGACGCATCACCGATCCGAGTTATCTCAGCCAAAACCCCTTCGGCATGGTTGTCGAGGATATTGACGCACGCAGGTTGGATCAATGACCGAAAACCGCACAATGCCGCAGTGGTGGCTCCCCATAGCCGGGATGGTTCTTTTGGCTTTCGCCATCGGCATTGGCGGCGGCAGCCTGCTGGCCCCGATTGTCGGGACGTTCTTCACCACGCCTGAGGCAAACGCCCCGCTGGAAGATGCGAATAATGTTGACCGCAGAGCCGATTTGATTGCCGGTGAGAGCCCCGGGGCACAGGACGCCGGGGAAACACAGACAGCACCGCCGCCTGACGCCGCGTCAAACACCGCGTCAAACGGCGACAGCCTCACGCTCCAGCCCCCCGCCCAAGCCACGGCACCGCCGCGCGGGGAAGACACCCGAGGCCTGGAACGCCGGCTGCTGGCCATCGACAGTCCGCTCACCCCGGCGGTGACAGATATTGCCGGGCGTATTCTCCAGAACCGCAAAGACAGACAGGCCGCGCAAACACAGGCCCGGAGCCGCGACGAGACCGGGGCGGCACAGGCGGCGGCGACCGGTACGGTGCGACCACAACCCACAGCGGCACTGCAACAAACAGACCCGGAGCGATCCGGCCAGCCCCTGCATGTGCTGGCCCGCGGCGCGGTCATTCCGGCGGTGCTGCAATCGGCCATCGACAGCGCATTGCCGGGCCTGGTGCGGGCGCAGGTGAGCGACAATGTCTATGACAGCCTCACCGGGCAGCATATTCTGATCCCGCGCGGGGCAAAGCTGACCGGCACCTATGGCCAGGCCGGTGGCTCTGGCGCGCGCCGCCTTTTTGTGGTCTGGACCGATCTGCGGATGCCCGGCTATGTCTCTGGTGGCAACCGGGTTGATCTCGACCGGTTTACCACGCTCGGAGCGGACGGGGCCAGCGGCCTCGAAGGCCGGCGCCGCACCGGGTTCTGGAAGGCGTTGGGTGCCGCCGTGCTGTTTGATCTTGCCGGCAATGCCACTGCCATCCTGACCAATCAACAGGCACAGCCCGAAAGCGATCTCGGGGCTTTGGCGGGTGCCGCCCTGGGCAATGCCACCTCGCGGGTCGCGACGGACTATATCGGCTCTCTGCTGGCGCAGGGGACACGGTTTAAGGTGAAGGCCGGCAGCATCATGAATGTTCTGGTCGAACAGGACCTGTCCCTGCCCGCCATCCCTGCGCCAGAGGTGCGACGCCCATGATGAGAGCGGGGATATCAGGTCAGGGTTGCAACGCCCGCGTCATCTGCCGCGCGGGCGAGTTTACGATCCAGCGTCAACAGCGGCGCCTGCAAGCGCAGTGCCAACTCCAGATAGAGCGCATCATAGACCGTCAACCCGTACTGCCGGGACAGGCGCAGAACCTCCGGTTCGGATGGCGCGGTGTCGAAAGCGATACCCAGCCCGTCCAACGCCGCCAGAAACGGCTCGGCGTCACCGGCCGGCAGCCGGCCGCGGCGTTCACAGACAATCAGAATATTGCGCACTTCGGCCCAGAACAGCCAGGGCGCATGAGGTGCTGCGGAAGCCACACTCTCAAGGGTATTCACGGGATTATCCTCATCGGGCAACAGCCAGGCGGCAGCCGCCGAGGCATCAACAACACACAAGCTCATCGACGCCCCGCATCGCGCGCCGAGAGAATATCCCGGGCAGATAGACCGGGGCTGCGTTTTGCCAGATCCCCGCGCAGACTGCGAATGCGCGAGATCGCCGCCGTGCGGCGCACCGCATCAACCGCATCAACCGGCACCAGCTGCGCCACAGGCTTGCCGCGCCGGGTGATGGTGATAGACGCGCCCGTCGCCACCTCTTCCAGCAGGGACGAGAGATGGGTTTTGGCCTCGAAAGCACCGACTTCACGCATAATTTTCTCCTTATTAGAGTGTATCGCGCTTTATTGGGTTCACCCGATAAAACGGAATGCACAGCTCCGCTTGTTTTCTGTGGTTGCGCATCCCGTTTGTTTGATGCTCAATCAAACGCAACACGCCCTAACTAGTTTAACACCTAGTTTGTTGAAGTGGGCAAGTCAAGGACGCAGCCCATGAACACCCCCGTAGACAACGATGAAAACAAGGCTGTCGCCCCTTTGGCCCGATGCCTGTCCCGATACCGATCCCTGTGCATGGCAAGCGTGCGGCAATGGCTGCTGCATCTGTGCCTGCTGCTCGCCTGCGCCCAACCGGCGCTGGCCTGCACGGAAGAGATCATGCTTGACCTGATCGGCGCGCTGGAGGCCCCGAACGGCTATGACACGGTGTATTATGGCGTGCGGGTCAACCCGCCGCGCCCGATCACCACGATGACGGTGGACGCGGTGCTCGACTGGCAACGCCGCGCGGTGCGGGGCGGGTCTGTTTCAACCGCCGCCGGGCGCTACCAGATCATCCGGCCCACGCTTCAGGGGCTGGTTGATGCCGGGGTTGTCTCACCGGGCGATACGTTTGACGCCGCCACGCAGGACCGGCTTGGACGGCACCTGCTGCGCCAAACCGGATACCGCGCCGGGGCCAACTCCCCGGCCATCGCCAACCGCATCGCCGGTGTCTGGGCCGCACTGCCCCGGATTGGTGGCACGGGCGCAGGCCGTTCCGTTTATGAGGGCGTCGCCGACAATCATGCGCTGGTCAGATCGGACACCTATCAGGGCGTTCTGGACTGTCGTATCGCTGTGGCGGATATTGCGCCCGAGGTGGCCGCCATCCGGAAAGGCATGCGGTTCGGCTTTACATGGGACCGGTTTCTGGAAGATCTGGCCCGCGCCGCCGGCGAGACGGCGGACGCGCTCATTGAGGCAGGCACACTTCTGCTTCTGGTCCTGTTCGGCATTGATCTGGTCTGGCGCGGCGGCAAATGGGCTTTTTCCAGCGAAACCCTCACCTATCTGATGGACGGGTTCCTGTTCCGCCTGCTTGCCGTGCTCTTTTGTCTGGCCATCCTGAACGCCGGCGGCGAAGTGATCCACTTTATCGCCGACACCGCCGCAGGACTCGCAAGATCGGCCGGGGCCAACCAGCCATTTTCCATGGCCAAGTTTGCCGCTTCCAAAATGGCCCTGGCGTTTTCTCTCTATGAGGGCATTGGCAGTGCCCCCATGATAATACAACTCGTAATTTATACGATGTCCACGCTGATCATCGTGCTGGCCGCCCTGCAAATCGGGGTGGTGATTTACTGGTATGCCCGGCTGTTTCTGGCCGCCGCCGCCGGCATACTCACCGTGGGTTTTGGCGGGCTGTCCCAAGGTATGGCGGCGGCGCGGGCCTGGCTGGTCACTCTGGTGGCCACCGGCCTGAGCCTGATGGCGCTCTTGCTGGTACTTAATTTGACCCCGTCCATTGCCTGGGATATGCGCAGCAGCGCGGATCCCTTCACCACAGCGCCCATCCTGATTTTTATTGAATCACTGGCACTCCTCCTGATGTTTATGCTGCCCCGCGCGGCGGGTGAACTTGTGAAAGCCATGCGATGAAGCGGACATATCCCATGTTATCGACCCTGCTCACCGCGTTGCTTCTGGCCCTGCTTTGCACCACAGCCGGGCGGGCGGAGCCCCCGATGACCCGGGCGCCCCTCTCTCGACTTCTCGGGCCCATCGGACTGGCAGGGCCAAACTGGCCCGAGAAGTCAGCCATGCCCTGCCAGTCCAATGGAGCTTTCCAGAAAGCCCTGCCGAGGCAGCCCCTCTCTCGGGCTTTCCAGAAAGCCCTGCCGAGGCAGCCCCTCTCTCGGGCTTTCCAGAAAGCCCTGCCGAGGCAGCGGATGACCCCGCAGTGGATGACCCCGCAGCGGATGACCCGGGCGCCCCACACCACCACCGATCTTCTGACCTTCATCCGGATGCTGGAAGCCCCGAACGGATACGACGATTATGAACGGCGCATCCCCATACCGCCGCCCGAAAAACTAACGGCTATGACCGTGGGCGCGGTGCTTAAATGGCAAACCCGGGTGCGTGCATCAGGTGCGCCGTCGACCGCCGCCGGTGGCTACCAGATTATCCGGAAAACACTTCAGGGGCTTGTGAACGCTGGAGCTGCCGCACGCGATGACATCTTTGATGCGGCCACGCAGGACCGGCTGGCCCGCGCGCTGATTGCCGATTGCGGCACAAAAGGGCCGGTCGCCCGCCATCCCCGCTATGGCAATTGCCTGGCGGGCATCTGGGCAGCACTGCCGCTGACCGCAGGGCCAAACATGGGCCAATCGGCGCATCACGGCGTGGCGGGCAATCGCGCGTTTACAAAACCCGCAACCGTACTCGCCCTCTTGGCGGGTAAGCCGGTGCCGCTCAAACGCACGCCCGCATCGACAAGACCGCGCAGCATACAGATCAAAGGCGGGCTTGCGTTCGACGTGATCAGCACCGCCGCAAGCCGTCGGGATATTGCCCGCGCCATGCGCGGCGCGGCGCACGCCGGCAGCCTCACCCCTTCAATCCGGACATGGAAGCGAGACCCTTATGCCCTCGAATGAACACAGTTTGAACCCCGCTGATGACACAGTCGCTGATGACCCGGCAGAATCTTGCTGGCTTAAAGAGGCCAAAACCGCCTTACGCGCCCTTGATCCAGGCGAGGCCTCGGAAGATGCAAGTGCCCTTTCCCGTTGGGCGTATCTGCGGTGGAGGAACATTATGGACGCCGAGGAGGCCGATCTGCGAAATTTCTATAATTTAGGGTATCACCCTGATGACTGAACGCCGGTTTTCCCTCTGCCGCCTGCACCGGATCACCCGATTATGGCCATCAGGCCCCAACGGGCGCAAGGCGCAGGCAGGCGGCTTTAATCCCAGCAATCATATCTCGGAACCGCCCAAAAATATGTTGCGGTATCTCTGCACCGTGCTGCTGATTATCGTCGCCGTGGCACTCACTCTGACCGGCTTTTTTTCACCAACCCTGCCGCTCTGGCTGGCCGGACTGCCCCTGATGGCAGCGATTGTGGCCGGCACGCGCCAAGCAAGAGCCATTGCCATGGGTCTTTACCTGCTCTGGCCAGCCATAACCAGCGCCAGTGCCCTTGTGACCCTTGGCTACAGTGCCCAGCTTGTCTGGCCTCTGGCCGCACTCGCCCTCATGGCTTTGGCAACCGCCGCCGCAGGGATCGGGCTTGGTGCTCTTGCCGTCATTCTGACATTGATCGCAGTGTTTCCCGCATCACCCGTGCTGCTGATCGCCGATGCCACCCCCGGAACCGGTCTGATCGGGCCGGTTGTTTTGCTCATCGGCTTTGCCATCGCCGAAGCACTGCCGCATTTCTGGCAACGCGCCACCTCTGTGCTGACGCTGGTTCTCGCAGCCTTTGCATGGGGTCAACTCTATCAGTCCCCAGAACCGCCGAAAACAGCCTGGCAGGTGAGGCCGGAACCGCGTTTGATCACCGAACGCGCACGCTGGATTGCGCTGCGCGACAGTCTGCCCAAGGGGGCGCAAGCCATCTTCGGCGAAAATTTCTTTCGCGCAGATAACCACGCGGCGACAGCCTTCTGGTGTGATGCGGTGCGCAACCGCAACCTGACCCTCTGGATCGGCGTGATGGCTGAGGCTGGTCGCGGACAGATCTGGCGCTTTGATCCCGAAACCTGCGCGGGTCAACGCGACGCGGGTCAACGCGGCACGGGTCAACGCGGCACGGGTCAACGCGGTGCGGATCCACGCGGTGCGGATCCACGTGGCGATGCCATGCGTGTCCATGCCGCCCGCTACGGCATACCCGGCCTCACCGGCACATGGGGCGCGATGGATGCAAACACAGATGCAATCATGGTTCCGAACGCCGCCAACCCGGTTGACTGGCTCATTTGCTTCGAGGCGTTTCTGCCCCGGGCCTGGGGTCCCGTTTTAAGCGCAAAGACACCCGTTGGGCCGGCAGGGTATTTCATGCCCGAGAGGCCCGTTGGGCCGGCAGGGTATCACATGCCCGAGAGGCCCGTTGGGCCGGCAGGGTATCACATGCCCGAGAGGCCCGTTGGGCCGGCAGGGTATTTCATGCCCGAGAGGCCCGTTGGGCCGGCAGGGTATCACATGCCCGAGAGGCCCGTTGGGCCGGCAGGGTATTTCATGCCCGAGAGGCCCGTTGGGCCGGCAGGGTATCACATGCCCGAGAGGCCCGTTGGGCCGGCAGGGTATTTCATGCCCGAGAGGCCCGTTGGGCCGGCAGGGTATTTCATGCCCGAGAGGCCCGTTGGGCCGGCAGGGTATTTCATGCCCGAGAGGCCCGTTGGGCCGGCAGGGTATCACATGCCCGAGAGGCCCGTTGGGCCGGCAGGGTATTTCATGCCCGAGAGGCCCGTTGGGCCGGCAGGGTATTTCATGCCCGAGAGGCCCGACCGCCCGGTTGTGATCCTGTCCAATGACCGTGTCTTTGGCAGCCTGCCACTCTCAACCCTGCGCCACAAGGTCAGCCGCGCCATGGGACGCTTAACCGGCCGCACCGTTCTCCATGCCGAAACCGGCCAAACCTTCCTGCTTAAAGGCCCCGCATAATGCGGTCCCTCGTCTTAACCATCCTTGGTGCCAGCGCGGTTGTAATCCTGGGCAATCTCTTTGGCTTGCGCCTCACGATCTCGCTCTATCAAACTGCCCGTATTGATTATTTCGGGCTGGAAATCAGCTGGCTGCTGATCGCCCTCGTTCCGGGGGCTGTCGTCGGGATCATGATAATCCTTTTGGGCCGCCGCTCCGGATACTGGTGGTGGATATTCGCCCCGGGCATTTTGATCTGGATGCTGCGGCCCTGGCGACTTGGCCCCGGGGACTGGGATCTGAAAGGCGCCTACAGCTTTTTGCAAAACTACGTCGCGTGGCTTGAAAATAACTACCATGAAGCCCCGCCACAGGTGTTTGCAGGCCTGATCGGCGCCATTGTCGTCGCCTCGCTAAGCGCCGCGATCAGCGGGCAAACCATCCGCCAGACCCGGCGGCACATCCGCAACGGGCTGCGCGATGGCAGGCGGGCGGCAAAAGCCGGCGGCGGGGGCAAAGGTGTTCTGCCCCAGGCCAGCTGGGCCAGCGCCCGCGAGGTGCGCGAACGCTTCAATCATCCCGGCGGGATTGTGCTGGGCGAACACACCGACCCGATCAACGAGACACCCGGGTTTAATCCGTCCCGGCGCAGTGGAAACCGCCGGCAGGGGCGCGGCAATCTCATCACCATGAACCCGGCCGACGGCAACGGCCATGTGCTGGTTCTGGCCGCCTCCGCCGGCTACAAGACATCCGGCATCGTCCTCCCCAACATTCTGCATTACGATGGGCCGCTGGTGGTGTTTGATCCCAAGGGTGATCTCTATGCCCGCACCAAAGATGCGCGGCGCGAAATGGGCTACGACGCGGTTGTCATTGATGCACAAAACGGCTTTGATCCGTTCAAGATGATCGCGCCGCTGGCGCGCGAAGTGCCTTCGGTCTATCACACCATGGCCAAAACACTGATGCCGCTGAGTTCCAGATCCTCCGATGTGAGCGAGTTTTTCCATGATATGTCGGTCAGCCTCTTTGCTGCGCTCACCGCACATTTTATCGAGGCAAACCATCCAAATGTGGCGCGGGCAATCTCGAAGTTCATCAATCGCAAACGGGATGTGGTGATCGCCGAGGCTGAAAGTATCGTTCTTAACCATAATATGTCCTTCATCACCGATGAACTGAGGGGGCTGTCTGCGATTGACGAGCGGACCTTTCCCGGGCTGGTCAAGGGGATTTCCAACAAGCTCTCCTTCATCCAGTTTCCCGATATTGCCCGTTACGCCTATTCTGAACGCACACCGGAACAGCATCTCGCGGCGCTTGAACCCAAAACCGACATTTTCATCTCGATCCCCGGCCTGGCAGCCAAGGACTTCTCGCCCTTCCCACGGTTGCTGATCGGCAGCATGTTCGTGGTGTCCGAACTGCTCGAACAACCGGATCGCCCCCGCGCGCGGCGCCTGTTTCTAATTGATGAAGCAAGGGTGCTGGGCGGCATGGATGTGCTCAACAATGTACGCGATGCCGGGCGCTCCATCGGCATGCACCTGATGCTGATCTACCAGAACTTCGGACAGGTCAACGAGGCCTGGGGCGGACAGGCTGGCGCGGATGCCTGGCTCGACAGCTGCGAGGCGCGCGTGGTCAGTGCTGTCGGCTCAAGCCGCACCGCCGCCGATATATCCGCAATGCTCGGCAAACGCACAATCCGCGTCACCACCGAGGGCAGTTCCTCGCAAAATCAGGTCATGGCGCCCATGGGCGGCTCTATCGGCTCCAGCGAAAGCGAACAGCTGCGCGATGTGCCGCTGATGACCCAGGCGGCTTTGGGGCAACTACCCGCCCATGGCTCGGTGATCTTTACCCGCAGAACCCGGCCCATCATGGCGACCAAGGCGATCTTTTTTACCCGCAAGGATATGCGGGACCGGGTTAAATCGCCGGAAAGCGTTGAGGACGACCTTGATGTCACCCGGCGGCGCAAAGCGGTGCTGCAAGGCATCGATGCCACCAACAAGGCGGGCAAAGCCACGTCTCCGAACGCGCCTGATCCCGCGCCCGCAGCAACGACAGCAATGACACTGCCAGAAGGGGTGGAAACAGTCACAGAGACCCCGGCACCACGCCCCCAAGCATCTGCGCCCGATCCCGTCATAACCGCCCCGGTTTCGATGGTAGAGCCCCGGGAAGCCACAGAAAGAACCACAAAAAGAACAGCTGGAAAACAAAGACAACAGCCAGCACCACCCCCCACGCCGTCTCGCAACCCGAACGTCAGCTGCCATGAAGGCCCGCCGGTCACGGGGCTGCCATATCCGCTTGGTCGCGCGCGTGTCGCCTGGCGCGTTGCCACCCACAAAGGCGAGACCGCAGTGCCTTTTTGGGATTGGCTGGTGGCGATGGAAAACACCGGCCCACACCCGACATCGGCAAAGAGGACAACAGAAAGCAGCATAGATGCGACAGAACAGACACAAACCAAAACGCCGCGAACAAAAACGCGCGGGCAAAATACGGCGGAAGGTGAGGGCGTTCCTGACGCGCCGGCGGCGGCGGATAGGTCGCAAACCACCCCGCTTCCTGCGCTGAGCGCGACAGAGCGCGCCGAGATTGACAAGCGGGGCTGGTCCCCGGAACGCTATACCATCTGGGGACGTCTCGGGGTGCCCTTCGGGGATCTGGATTTTGGACGCAAGCCCCCGCGCGATCCAGCCAAAATGGCCGCCCTGCGCCGCATTCTCTGGCGGAGTTCAAACCCGGCCCGCAGGCTCTGGGCCCACTGGATGCTGCCGCCCGGCAACATCCCGCTCAATCTCGATCCGGATACACTGCAAATCATCCCGCGCCCCCATGCGGCAACCGGCGGGCTGAAAATCCTGCGGCTCTTCGATCTGGTCGACTGGTATCTCACCCACCCGGACGGGCGCTATGAGCTTTATGATCTCAAACGCCGCCGCCGCCGGTTTGACGGGCTTGAGTGGCGCCTGCATCTGTGGCGCTGCTGGATACGTAATCAACCATACGGGCTTCCGCCCGGTCTGCAACCCTCCAGCGATTATCCCGATCATGCCACCCTGCGCGGGCGTATTTCACCGGCCACGATTGGCTTCGTGCCAAGCGACACACGCTATGATCCGGTCAACAATGCCGTGCCCGGGCGCTGGTTTACACCCGGCCAGATTTCCGAAGTTGCGATGTGGAATTCTCAAGATGTCGGCCCGATCCCGCCCGGGCAGCCGCCGCAGCTGGTCTTTGAACATGTCCCCGCCGTGATACGCCCCGACAACGACGATGAGGCCGATGACCTGATGCGATGGGTGGGTGACAGCACGCTGCAACAGTGGTTTGTCGCCGCCCTGCTCGATTTGCGACAACCACCCGAGACATCATCCTCCGCCATGGCGTTTCTGGATGCCTGGCCGGAAATACCCCGCCGCCATGCCGGCATCGTGTCAACGCCGCTTTGCGCGTCCGATATCCCGCTGCACGCATGGCCCGCATGTGTCTGGGTCAACCGTGTTGGCGACGCATGGCGGCTGTTTCGCCAGCCGATCAGCGGATTGGGCTATCCGCTGGGAGCCGCCTGTTCATGGCCGATAACCGAAAGGAACCAGGAATGATCCAACCGCCCGCTCAAAACCGCAGCCTGATCTTCGTACGGGGTGCGCGCGATGATTGAACATGCCATACCTTTGATCCAGAAATCCCTGGATGGAAACGCAGAATGCGAAGTTGGTTTACTGGCTCAAAACAGAGTATTCAGTATCGATGAGGGCCCGGGCCTGAAAGGCAAGCATCATGTATGACAAGCTGGCCAGGGGCTACGCGACGGCCTTTGCCAACACCCTGACGGATCACACCGATGCCATGGCCTGGTACAAAGACGGCCGCGGGCGCCGCGCTCTGGAGGCATTCGAACAATCATCCCTGTCCAGGAAGCCCGGTCGCACGCTGAAACGTCTGGTGCCTCTGTTGAGGCCCACCTTCATCCGGCCTGCCATCACCACATGGACCCGGCAGCACAAGGAGGTGATGGCCGAGGCGACGACCGTGGCCAGGGAAAACCGGGTGTTTAAGCTGCCTGAGGACGCAGCACCGCTTTATTGCGAGCGGTCGGTATTCAGGATCGATCTGATCCTGACCGGAACCCCCCTGAAAGTGTCCATGAGCAGCCTGATCGCCGCCAATATCGGCCACCATGCGCTGGCCCGCCTTGTTGAGCGAGACTGCACAACGCCGGAAAACCTGCCGCATCACGTAGAGGCAGCACTTCTGGTTTTGCGCTCCATTGCGCTCAAGCTGCCCCGAACCAACCTTGATCCGGATCAGACATGGGCTTTTCTGATCCCGTTTGAAGACGGGGCGCTGGTCGCTGTGACAATGGATGTTGAACCTTACCGGTTCAGCGCGCAGGGCGGACGCTGTAAAATTATTTCCGTGCGCACCTTTTTGGCGGCCGGCATGCTCTCGGAGGCGGATCACGCGCGGATGGGCGGGTTTGAAAGCCTTCTGCGCGATTATGCCAAAGGCAGGGCGGGCCCGGATCCGTTGTGCCGCTGGATGGAGGGGAATGCCAGACCATGGTCATTCTTTGATGCCAATGCGTGATCGGCGGTCATTAAGTCAAATCCGCAACGTGTTGCCAGGCCTGCCCCTGCTGCTGTCTGTCGCCGCAATCCTGATTGCCATCGGCATTGCCAATACCGCCGGGCTGGTCATCGGCAATGCCACCACATCGGTACCGCGCGGGATTTATTACGCCGCCGCATCTGAGCACGCCACCTATGTGAGTTTCTGCCTTGGTCGCCAGCATCGCCACGCTGACTATTACACATCTTTTTGCGCGCCAGATCGCCCTGGCGGCATCCGTATTCTCAAGCGGATTGCGGAACGCACCCCCGATGGCAGCCTGATCGTGCAGGGCGACAGCCCGCGCGCGCTCGACAGCCGATACCTGGGCCCGGTGCACCACGACCAGATACGCGGCTGGTGGCGGCCCCTGATCCAGATTGGAGTGGCTCAAACAGGAGAAGATATGAATGATTTGTGAGCGACCAGCCGCCCTGAATTTGTTATTGGATTGGAGAAACCACAAAGTGTAAAATATGATTGTGAATTACGGTAATCCCGTATATATATCATCCATGCAAGGCAGGTTCGATCCGGACAAAGATTCCATGAACCGTCATAGGCACGGGCTATCCCTGGCGTTCGGCGACAGAATTTTCAAGGATGACAACCATCTGATCGTCCCGTCGATCCGTCCCGAAGACAAAGAAGAGCGGTTCAAGGTGATCGGGGTGATGGAGGGAAAACTGTTTACTGGCGTGTTCACTTGGCGGCACGATCTGCCCCGCTTTATTTCTGTGAGAAGGAGCAATAAAAGTGAAGAAAGAGCATATCATTCTCCCTTCTGATCCAGCGGACCCGGAAGATTTTGACGTAACCCCCGAGGCGATGGATCGTGGGCAACGCGCCAGGCTGATCCGTAAGACCAGAACTGCGCTCGGACTGTCACAAGTTGGGTTCGCCAGTCGGTTTCATGTGCCGGTCGGCACCTTGCGCGATTGGGAGCAGGCCCGCGCGACAGCGCCTGATTTCGCGGTTGCTTATGTGCAGGTGATTGCCCGGCATCCAGACATGGTGGCGCAAGCCGTGGCTTAGAATAACCGCCCCCATGCCATACCGGCACTTCCGCAGATTTCGGGGCAGGCGAAAACCCGCCCTTATCACAAATTACGCATACTCAGGATTTTGAAATGCCAAAGACAAAAACATCGACGCCAAAGGGTGCGCAACCCGCAAAAGCCGGAAAACGCCGCGGACCCGGACGCACCGATGACGAACGCATGGCCGCGCTTGAAGCTGATCTGCCACGCTTGCGGGAGCGGGCCGAGGCGGCCCTGATCCAGGCGGCCACGCAAGCCGGGTTCTTTGACTGCCGCTTCACAGCACCCCAGTTGCGCAAGATGCTGAAAGACGCGCTTGGGCGCAAGCCACGCCCACTCTCCATCCTGCAAAAGCGCAAACGCGAAATTGTGCAAATCAAAGCCCGCAAGAGCCGGAGCCGGCGCGCGGATGACGCCAGACGCAAAGCCCTGCTCGGCGGCTTTATGGTGGCACAATTCCGTCACAAGCCAGAACTTCATACTGAACTTGCGCCCGATCTGCGCGCCCACCTTGCCGATCATCCAAAGCCCGGGATGGCCGCCGCCAATATTGCCTTCATGGCGGCGGTACTCAGCGATCCAGCCGGCGGGGTAAGCACAGAGAACGAGACCGATGTAGCCATGATTTCCCCGGAGCAGGCGCGGCGCAACCAGACGCGCCGCATGATCCTGATCGGGGCATGGGTGCTGGATCGTCGCAGCGACCTGCCCACCATCGAGGCGCTGATCCAGGACGAGCTGGCGGGTTTCTTGCAGCAAGACCGCGCATTTGAGCGTAATATTGCCCTGTTAAATGACGCAGTGGGGGTGTTCTAAGCGTTTCTGCCGATAAAAGGCAGAAACGCACTGGGTTGCAGGACGCAGACACACCGGCCATAGCCACGCGCGGATCAACATTAAGAAACGCTCTGCCGCGAAGTGAATGTGCGTTATAGCATTGAACCGCTGATACGAAAGTGGAACAATGAACCATACAGTGACTTACGGAAGAGGCGCACATGAGCTCAAACGATAAAGAGAGTGCGGAATTTGCGCATTGGGACAGCTATTCCCGTTTCGCCCGCAAGGTTCGTCGTTCCAGACGATACGTCATGGAAGAGGAAGAACTTAGTTTTTTGCAGACGGTGTTGGCCACAGTGCCGGAACGTGATCGCGAGTTTCAGCTCGGGCATATCTTCTATCGCGCACAGCGCGGGGTCGATTGGTGCGACCAAACTGATGGCGATGGAAACTGGATTGGTGAAGATGTGTGGGGCTACAGTTCTGCGCGCATGAAGCCACGTACCGATCGCGCACGGGAAGGGCGTGTAAATTCCACTGGCATTCCTGTACTCTATGTCGCCAATACGGTCGAGACTGCTGTATCTGAGGTCAGGCCTTGGGTGGATGCCGAGATATCGGTCGCCACTTGCAAACTAATTCGCCCGTTGCGGACCCTTGACCTTTCGGTTAACCACGGAAAATCATCATTTGGCGCCGCCGCCTTCAAGCATGCCATGGGCGGTCCAGAGCCGACACTAGAAGAGAAAGCAACGGCTGTTTGGATTGACATCGATAATGCCTTCTCCATACCCGTGACGGCGTCCGATGATCAGGCGGATTATGCTCCCACCCAAATACTAGCGGAACTGTTTCAAAATGCTGGATACGAAGCCATCGCTTATAAGAGCCACTTCGGCGATGACGAGAAAAAGAAGGGCTATAATATATCGATTTTCGATATCGAAGCTGTTGAGATAGTGAGCTGCGCACCATTTCACGTTCAATCTATCAAAGTCGAAGCAAAACAGACTGGAAATCCGTGGATCAAGTCGAACCCTTAGCGGTAGTCCTAGCGAGCATACCAAGGCGACAATGCCTGAAGCGGACGTACAATTTGTCTTTTTGAATGGCAGTTTTGTCCCGCACAGCCGACATTACCGCAATTGGGATTTTCTTGATTGCCAATACAGATGCTGCCCTGACGTTTTTGCTAAGAAAACTTAAAAGTTTGCTAATCCATTGCAAATATATATACTATAGCAATGAAGTATGGTCAAATATCATGGAATACGGATAAAAACCGCTTACTTCGTAAAACGCGAGGGGTTTGTTTTGAGGATGTTGAAGGCGCAATAGAGCAGAATGCTGTTCTGGACGACTACCCTCACCCCGATAGTGAAAACTATCCGCATCAACGGATTCTGGTTGTTGCTATCCGAGGTTACGCCTGTAACGCACCATATGTTTTTGAGGAAGACGGGATATTTCTAAAAACGATTTACCCATCCCGAAAAGCCACACGAATATTTATTAATCGAGGTGAACATGACAAATAAAATGGATATACAGTTCGACCCACCATATCTTGACGATGAAGAGCGTCAGATCATGGAGAGCCTGGATGCAGCAATGGATCGTGGAGAAATCAAACCAAAAACGGCTGAAGAAGTTGCCAAAATCAACGAACACTGGAATGAGGTATTACAGGCCAGCACTCAGCGTAAGGCGATCACTTTGCGTCTGCAAAACCGTGACCTCAGCATGTTGAAGAGTATGGCTAAACGCCGGGGCATCCCCTACCAAACCTTGGTAACCTCAGTGCTGCATCAGTTTGTTAATGGCGACATTGTAGAGCGTACATAAGTGGTCGAGTGGCCTGGTTACTCGACCATCTACCTGTGCTTATTTCTCAGCAACAATTAAAACCCCTCAGTATAACTGAAGCCATACCCATAAGAATATCCAGAAGACCCAGACACCTTTTCAGTGTAACCCAATATTCGCTCCCTGCTTTTTATTTTGCCTTCCCGATATTCGTACCGATAGGAGCCGGAGGTTATAGGAAGCATTGTTGTGGAGTGAAATCCATCGCGGGCGAGATCCGAAATAGCATTTGCGATATTTATGGCAAGCTGATCTCCATCAACGGCACTATCTGAGACGCCAACAGGCACCCATGTTTTTTCTTTCACTGTTTCGGGTTTGCTCCCGCCTAACAGCCCTTTCTTCATCTTTCCCGTCTCACGACGAATTTCTGTTTCTTTAAACGTTTGCTGGAAGTCAGATTTCACAAAAACGACCTTGGTTTCTTTCATGGTATACATCTCCAAAATTTCGGTACTGTAGCTCGATTCTCTGAGGCCAGAATGCGCATTCGACACCCCCGTGCAATATCGTCACCAAATCACCCCATAGACATCCCGGACCCCCGGTTCAGGGATTTACCTGGAGACAGCCCCAATCCATGCTGCTTGGCATGATTTTTCCACGGGAATATCAGCAATGTGTTTTGGGTCACGTTCGTTGATTTGGCAAAGCCGCGCGCCGCTGACACTCGCAAGGCGTCATCCATCGCCCGCATTGTTTTGGGCAGCGCCCGTTCGGGATCCGCCAGGGCCATAATTTCCGGATAGGTGAAGCTGCGATAGACCCGCGACAATGTATCCTGACCTTCCCACAGATTAATATCACCAACAGAAGCAAGCTCCACAGGCAGTTTACTCCGTTCCGCATGCAGTTTCTTAGCATCTATCGGACGCCCCCACCTGAGCGCATCCGTCAGAGCATCCGACACTTTCACCTCTGCCTTTGAGCGATCCGGCAACAGGGCCATGCGGGCGACGATATATTCCTCTTTGGTTGGCGCGGCCGCCCCTGCTGCCAAATCTCTGGCAATCCGACCCTCCACTTCGTTAGCAAATCGCTGCTGAAGAGGGTACTGGTTTCCGCGCATAGGATGCTCGTTCTGATCATATCCACCGTTCAGTCTGACCTGACTCAGAAAGACATGTTCATCAAAACGATCAGGCTGCATCCCTTGCAATCTCGGTGGCGGCGCACCGGCAATAAGCTCTTTGGCAAAGGCGATCTTGCTTTCCAAAGCGGCGCGATCTTTTGCAATGCCGCGCGCAAGGTCTTCCACCTTGTCTTGCGGCAGATCAGTGCGTGCGGTCGCCTGTTTCAGCAATTGCGAGATCTGCGCCTGAAGCGGCAATTTGTGAACTTGGCTGGATGCATCCACACGGTCGGTGATTGCACAGGCCATCTGCAATCCAAGATCAGCATATTCCGGCGCGATCTTCACCTGCGGTGCTGGAGCCTGCCCCGATCCGCCACCCGCACCCGCGACATCACCAAGCGCCACACGGTCAAGTGTTTTGGCAATCATCGCCCTGACTTCAGGATCGACAGGCGGCAGGTGCGATGGCCATTCGCGCTTCGGATTGCGCAACGCCATAATCTCGTCAAGACTGAACGCCTTCTCGATCACCTCCATACTCTGCGCATCAATCCGGCCAAGCGCCAGTTTTTTGACCATTGCGTCTTTAATCCCTTTGGTTTGTTCAGCATTCTGCATCTTTGTCTCCTTTTCGAATTTCTCTGCATAACCGTTAAAGCCCTGCGCAATCCGCAGCCGTTCTGCGTCTGAGCGCGGCGGCAGACTGCCCGGCCACGCCGCTGTCGGTGTGTTCATCGCCCAAAGCTCGTTATGGGTAAAGCTGCGCAGGCGCGGCACAAACGCTTTCGCCGCAAACCGGGGTGCCTCCGGGGCGCCGAGATGGCGCAGGATCGCAGCCCGTTCTGCCCGCAGGCTGGCAATAGCGTCCAGCGGACCCTCGGCAAGGGCTTTGCCCACCGCCCCCGCCAGTGCCGCCGTCTCGCCATCAAGCCGTGGCAACTGTGGTATCCGGGCACATATCTCTTCATCGGTGAAGTCGAACTTCGGCCCGGGATCAGCGGCGCGCACCAGTGCTTCCAGAGACTGTGGCAGATCCATGTCCTGCACCGGACTGTGCACATCCACCCGCTCGCTCACCGCCTGGGCCAGTTGCAGCCCCATGCCGGCGTAATCCCGCCCCGGCACCGCCACCGGATCAAACGGTGCTTTGTCCACCAGTGCTTTGTCCACCAGTGCTTTATCCCAGGGGCCGGAACGGCTTTTGACCAGTGCTGCCTGTTCAGCGACCTTCCGTGCCGCCTCTGTCATGATGTCTTTGCGCCGCTGGTTTTGGCTGCGCTCCAACACCTGGGTCGCCGATTGTGCTGGCGCGGCTGTTTGATCCTGGGTTTCCTTGCCCCGTGCCACAGCTGTCGCGCGGGTTTTGACCCCGGCCCGCCATGCGGCATAGCGCAAAATGGATCCTTTTGAGCGGCGCCGCCGTCCAAGACCAAACATCCCCGCCATATCCTCGAGCACCTGCCCGGCAATGATCTGCTCGGCACTTGGAACCTCTCCCAATAGCCGCGCAACATCGAGCCGCCAGGGGATACGCGGCAAACGGGCGACAGGGGCTTTGGCTTCACGATACTGCCCGCGCACATAGTCCTTCCACCGCGCGGGCCGCGTGGCCGGATCAGGCCATTCTTTTTCCGGCACCCGCACGCGCGGCGGCACCAGATCCCCGGGTTGACCCAGAAGTCGCGCAGCCGCGACCCGTTTGCCGTAAAGCACCAGCCCGCGCTCAAACAGCGTTGCCACCCTGTCCTCACCCAAAGCCCGTCCGATCAGCGCGCCGCGCGCCATAATCCGCGCCGGGATCAGAAGCCGGCCCCGGCCATCGGCACCAACAGTGCGGCGCGCCAGATCATCGGCGGCGCGCGGCAAACTGCCCGGCACCTGCCGCAACAGCTTTCGCCAGGCGCGCGGGTCGCTGATATCGGCCACCACCCGTTCCACCGCCAGCCGCTCTGCCCCCGCGGGGGCCGCCCCCTCATGCAGGATCATCGCGCCGATCACCTCGGCCAGCACCTCGCCTTCCATGCCGCGCGGCAGCGCTTTATGCGCAGGCCGCGCCTCCAGGCTTGCGAAGCCGGCGAGGCTTGCGAAGCCCGCGAGGCCCGCAATCTCACGCAGCCGCTCCACCGCCCGCACGGTGCCCTCCGGGGCCGCCTCATACACATGCCCGCGCAGGGCTTCACGCGCCCCGAGGCCGGTGTCAAACCCGTAATCCAGTGCAGACTGCGCGCTTGCATCGCGGCGCAAAATACCCGCCATCACCTCCGGCAGGCGGTTCCCGGCGCAGGGCATCGTCACGCTCAGAGCATCCAGATGCAGGTTCATCCCCGCCGCCATCACCTGACGGTTCATCCCCGGTGAGGCCAGCATATGTACCGACCCGTGCGCCCGCCCCATCTCGCCATGGATTGTGCTGGCAAAATCAAACCGCCAGTCCGGTATCTCCGCATCCGGCGCAAAGATTACCTCCCTGCTGCCCGAACGCCCCTCAAGACGCAGATGCAGACGCCCGTCTTCATCGCGGCGCATGAGTTCCGCACGCGCGCCGGCACGAATGCGCGGCGGTGCATCCTTGGCAGGCTTGCCCTGTTGCCAGGGCGTCGAGGCCACAAACCGGATATGATCACCCGGCTTTAACCCGGCAAAAGCCCCTTCGGTTTCCGGCACAAACCCGGCCCGCGCCGCATCTGTTGCATCAAGCCCCGCGCGGATCGCCCTGGTCAGCAGCGCCACTTCCGGGCGCGACCAGGCCAGCGCGATTTTATCGTTGCTTTGATCCATCAGGTAACGCGTTGCCAAAGCCGCCGCCGCCCCCTGCACCGTTCCACCCGCATGGATCACGCCTTGGTCCATGAGCATCTTGATCCCATGCGCATCCCCGGCCGCAATCTCGCGCAGGGCTTCTGCCATCCCGGGCCTGCGCCCCTGCATCCCCTCAAGCCGCGCCGACCCGACACGGACCTCGATCGCCCGCATCACCGGCCCCGCCTCAAGCGGTACCTGCACCCCGCCATCGATCAGCGCGATCAACTTCGCACCACTGGCCGCGATATCCTCCAGCAACTGCCCGGCCTCACGGCCGCCAAAACGTCCGGCATCATCCAGCACAACAACCGTGCCCGGATCAAGCTGCAACCGGCCTTCCCGGCGCGCGCGCGTGAACTGGTTAAGCGTATGTGCGCCCCGGAACCCCGCATCCCAAAGCGCATCCAGCCCGGCCCCCGTGGGCGTCAGGCCAATCACCTGCCAACCGGCACGGGTATGAACCTCTGCAAGCCGCGCCGCCACCCGGGTTTTACCGCTACCGGCATCGCCCCGGATCAGCCGCAACCGCCCGGCCTGCGCCCCATGCTCCAGAGCGGCCATTTGCTGCGCATTAAGCCCGACCTCGTCTTCGGCCTGCATCGCCACAACCGGGGCCATCTCCGGTGATTTTTCCAGTGCCAGCCGCACGCCCAGATCCACCGTTTCCAGTTCCGCGCGCAACTGCGCCCCCAAACTATAGATACGGCCCTCACCGCCATCGCCGCCTTCCGACATGACCACCAGATCGGGATGCGCCATCGCCTCGCGAAACAGCCGCAGGAAGGTTTCAGGCTCCGCCACCACCTGTGACAACGCACCCGCCACATCATCGGCCCTGAACACCGACCGCCGCGCGATCAGATCGTCAATCACCTGCGTTGGCGTCTGTGTATAGCCATTCGGGTCGCTGCCGGTATGCGGATTTTCTTTCAGGATCGGATCACCCTGGATGTATTCCGAGGCCAGCAAGCCGGCGACCCGTTCCGCCACCGCCATCAGGGCGCCATCGCCCAGAAACGAAACCTGACCCCGCTCCCCGGAAACACCGGATCCGCGCCAGTCACCGCGCGTATCAAGACCCAATACCTCGGCCCCCGCAACCATGCTTCCCACCAACCGGTCCGGTCCATCCTCCAGATCCACCGACAGATGCCCCGGTGCCTGCGCCATCCGGATTAAATCAGCAGGCCGCGTGAGATGTTTCGGATGACCAAACACCGTGACACTCATCCGGTGACGCGTTAGCGCCACATAGACCGCATGGCGGTTCAGACGCCAGTGACCCAGCACCAGCGCATGATCAACCGTCAACCCCTGGGATTTATGAATTGTCGCCGCATAGCCGTAATCCAGATCGCGGAATGTCTTCAGATCAATCGTTACCGGCACCGACCCGGACGCGGGCACCGACCCGGACGCGGGCATCGACCCGGACGCGGGCACCGACCCCCCATCCACCAGCAGATCAATCTCGCCGTCGCGCGTCGCCACCACCGTGCCAAAGCTGGAACGCGGCAAATCAAGCGCGCGGTGCGGACGGGTCAGCATCACCCGGTCCCCCGGACCCAGTGCCAGCGGCACCTCAATGCGCTTGTGTATTTCACCGGAGCGGTCAATCCGCGTGATCATACCGTAATTGCGCACCGCAGAACCATCAATCTCGCCACGCTCCAGTGCCTGCGCACGAATGGCCGCGTTCAGCGCCCAGACATCCCGGTTGGTATAGGCCAGCGCAATCCGCGACGGCGAAACCCCGAGCCGGTCTTTGTCAGCCCCGGTCCGGTAATAGGCCTCTGCCAGCGCCCCGACCGGATCCTCAAGCACGTCACGGCCCAGGCGCAACGCACCCTTGGCCACATAATACCGAATGGCCGGCGCAATCTCCGCCCCGCCCCGCGCCAGCGCCTCTGTCGCGGCCCGGTCCAGTGGATCACGCTGCCGCTGCACCGCACCCATCACCGCCATGGACCCGCATCCGCCCTCCGAGGCAACGGCGCGCTCCACCACATCCCAGCCCGGCACATCCGAAATCGGTTGCAGCTGCTCGGGATCACCCACCGCAATCAGTTTGCCGCCAAGTGCCGCAACCCTGTCCGCGATCCGCGCCCATTGCCCGGCCCCCACCATGCCGGCCTCATCCATGATAAACACAAACCGGTCCTTTGGCAGCACCTCCCCCCGCGCCCAACGCGCCTCCCAGGCTGCCAGTGACGCGGTGCGCATCCCCTCGATGCCGCCAAGCTCCTGCGTCGCCTTGCCCGATGGCGCACCGCCCAGAACCGCGTAACCGCGATCCTGCCAGACCCGCGCCACCTCACCCAGCGTATAGGTTTTCCCCGTGCCCGCATGGCCCTTGATCAGCGTCAATCGCGCCGGCGACAGCATGACCTCAGCCGCTGCCCGTTGATCGGGATTGAGTGTCGGCGAGATCAACTCTGCGACCGGCGCCTCTGGCGCATCCAGCGTAAGCCGCCCGGCCACCATATCCCGGGAGTGCGTGCCAAGGCGCTGAATGTCCGCCGCCCGCGCCGTGGTGATGTATTGCGCATGGCCATGCGCGTCTTTCTTAAAAATCTCAACCAGATGCTCTGAACCCGTCACCTCGCGCAGCACTGCGTCAAGCTCATGATCCGCGCCAAAAACCATCCGTTCCTGCAACGCTTCCCGGATATCGCCTGCGGTAAACACCGCGCGCTGCGCTTGTACGACCACCAGAATATGCGCGGGATTATCACGTAAAAATACCGCGTTACGCTGCCGCACCCCCTGGCACCGCGCCGCTTCACGCGCCACATCCCCACGGCTTTGAACATGCGCTGCCACATGCGGATTGCAGCCTTCAGGCTCCAGATAAATTCCCCGCGCCGCGTTGGTGCGATGGTCAATCCGCACGTCAAACCCCGCCCGCTCAAGCGCCAGATTGGCATGCCGCGCCCAGTCTGCACGCCAGCCTGACAGCAGTGATTTATCATTCCACGCCCGCTGTTTTTTGCCCCAGTCCGACGCGCCGATCTCCCGTGTCGTGAGCATCACATGCACATGCGGATTGCCGTCCTGCTTGTCGTGTATTTCCCAGTCTGCCACCATGCCACGCGCAAGAAACGACGTCGCAACATAGCCCTGCATCAGTTCAATTTGCTGATCACGCGCCAATTCAGCCGGCAGCGCAATCGTCAGGCTGCGCGCATATTGCGCTTTATGGGCATGCTTGTTCAGCCGGTTTTCGCCATCCTCGACCGCGTTCCAAAGCCGCTGCGACACCCGCGCCCAAGCCGCACGCGATATCTGCTCATCCGACATATCGGTATCTTTGGCCTGCACTTCGGCACGCACCTCGCGCAGTGCTTTCTCAAATGCCGCATTGCCAAATTCAGTCTCTGCCCAGTCCGGCAACCCGTCCGGCACCGCAACCTCTGAATACACAACCTCTTTCGCCTTGCCCGCGTAAGAATAGGTTTCGCCTGCGGCGCGGGACGCCATCTGCGCGCCATGACGATACGCTGCCGCCCGCACTGCGGAGCCTCCCCTGGCGGCTGAAATCACCGAAACGTTGAAATGGAACATGGCCATGATCTCTTGATACTAACAGGCTACAATAAATCTGCAAAGATTTATTGTATAAGCGTGCCTTTAATATTTTTGGTAAAATATAACGACGGATCAGTTCACCGCATCCTTGCCGCATTTCCCGCAAACCTTCCCAAAGATGCAGCCTCGGAATTTGCCGGGAACCGGCAATAGTTTGAAACATCAGAGGCGTTTCTCAATCGCTCGAAAAGGCTTCGACCTATTAGGTCAAAGCCTGCCCGCTGGCGCGGGAATGCTAAGAAAACAAGGAAGATTGGCAGATTTGCGCGCACTCAAAACCTTGCAATCCGTGGAACGGTCATGCGGATGGCAAGCGCAGAACCGGACGCGTGGGCAGCCCGGAAACAACCTTGATGGGGTGGTCAATTCGGGGCAGAAAACAACGCACGCCGAGGCCCGAATTTGATGCCAAAATCACGCGACGGGATTTTGGCCTGGATCGGGATGCCGCCAGTCAGCCCGAAAACCGCACCCGCATGAGGCCGAAAATCTGGCGTTCAGCTGCTCACGTTTTGGCAATCTATGCGCTTTTGGCAAGGCTGGCGAGTTTTGGCGAAACGGGTGGTTTATGTGATTTTGCAGGATTGGCAAAAGCGGCAAACTGTGGCACCTTGCGGCATGACCCCGAAATTGGAAACCGATCCATGCCAAAGCCACACCCGAAATCCACACGACCCGTCAGTGAAGGCCACCTGCCGATGATGCAAAGACTCCACGCCCGCATCAGCCAGAATGATTTGCACTGGCTCAACACGATGGACACGCAGGAATTGCGTGCGCTGCTTCTGCTCATCGCAACCGCAAAGCAAAAACGCCTCGACATCGCCACGCTGCTCGAAGAACACAATCGCCATTGTACCGGCAAGGATCGCAACAAGTGATCGCGGATGAAACCGTTGCATCAGCGGCTATGGATTTCCGGGTAATCCCGCGCCAGCGGGCTCTCGACTTCTCGCGCATGTGATGCGCTGCCAGTCCGATGGGTCCGAGAAACTGCCGCGCCAGCGGCAGGCTTTGGCCTATTAGGGCGAAGCCTTTTGGATGCGCGCGCGCTTGCGGCGCATAACCGTCATATCGCGCGCGCATGAAAAAAGCGCGGGATAGGATCAATCCCGCGCCCTGCTATTTCCTGGAGTTTGATTTCTGGCTATGCGGCTTTCGCTTCAATGAGGCCGAGTTTTTCCAGCCGCTTTGTGATCGCGAACGGACTTCGGTCAAACTGATCCGCCAGCACGCTCACGCTTTGCCCCGCGCCGTGGCTCTCTGCCAGCTGCGCTTCTTCCCCTGCCGTCCACGGCGCACCGCGCCGCGCAGGGATTGGCAGGTCTGCCGATGCCATGTCGTCCGGCGCATCACCCGCAGCGGATGCAATCTGCGCTGGTGTTTTTGCCACAGCCTTTGAGGCCGGCTGAGACGGGCCGGTTTGCGGCACCCCGTTTTTATCTGGAATATCCGCGCAAATATCGGCAAAGGGATCGTACAGCGACGCCTCCCAAGCCCGGCGTTCCTGACGCGCCCGCACCACGTTCAAAGCTGCGGGCAGCGCATCGATCAGGAACTCGGCTTGCGCCAGCGTCAATGCTATGGTGGCGGTCTCTGTATCGCCATCGGCGAACCTGACACGCAACGCCGTGATCCCGTCCTGTTCGGCCAGGGACACCATGCCGCGCTTCTCGCCGATCTCGCTCTCGAAATGCCATTTTGACACTGCGTTATAATCTTGCATGATGACCTCCTGTAATCGCTTTATGTACATCGGCATTGATGCCGGTGCGGTTCCCGGCTTCCTTCATCCATGACGGGGCAATCTGTAGTTGCTCCACGATCAACCCTACGATCGAGCCGTGCTGTGACACCTCAGCCGTTGGGTTGGCAGCTTCTCGGGTATGTGATGCGCGAGAAGTCGAGAAACCCGTTGGCGTTTCCACAGTGGTTTTTGAAAGCGACTTGGAAATATCCTTGGCTGTATACCCCGCCTGCAACAGCAAAGAGATCATGATGCACATATCGTTGGCGATGAATTGCAACTCTGCGCCCTCCCGAAACCCGCGATCATAAAACACTTCTTTTGGCGCATCCGGAACCATGGGGTCATATCCCAAAGTCACATATAATGACTGGCCATTCTGCATCTTGATTTTACGCACTTCGGACGGGCGTCGGCTTGGCAGCCTCTTGCGTTTCTCTGACATTTCAGACCCTTTCTATTTGCATAGATAACTTAGGTTAAAGCGTTGTTTTACTTGGTTATTTTTACCATATTCGGGGTGTTTTTACAAGCAGAATACGGGTGTTAACCTGTTGTTTTTGTGTATTTTAAAGGGCAAACTGGCCATGCCAAAGGCACCCTTCCAGCGCCATCCGCGCCGCGTTCCGCGCAGGGTGCGCTTATGCGGCCTCCTGCCCATTTTGTTGCGGATTTAGATCGAATAGGTATTCAGCCGCCTTTGATGCCTGGCTCGCGGCGCGGAAAATAAACTTCTTATCTTCGCGCAAGACTTTTAGCCAACTTTGAATATAAGCCGCCGTTTGTTCCATGTTCGGAGATATATTTAAACGCGCACAGAGAAACGCCGCGCCCATATCAGCGACCAGCTCTTCGAAGGCATAAGCATTATCACCAAACCTTTTGCCTTTGGTCCGGTCAAGCCGGGCTTTCGCACCTGACCAATGAATGAGTTCGTGATTCAATGTTTGAAAATACGCCTCTGAACTGTGAAAATGTTTCAACTCCGGCATGGTCACCTGGTCTCGTTTCCGCGCATAAAATGCACGATTGCCCCCATGTTTGATTTCTGCACCTGTCCCATCAACAAAATTTTGAGCCTGTTCAATGATTTCATTTTCAAAAACCTCTGGTTCTGCTGGCTCAAGGTCGTATTGTGCCGGCAATCCTTCAATTTGACTGGCGTTAAAGACGCTATAGGATTTCAGAAATGGAATGATTGTTTCCTTGTCGTTTTCATCTTTAGCAATAGTCTTGTTGTAATAAACCACCCGCGTTGCCTTTGATCCTTTGACGACTTGGCCGCCCAGAGCTGCCGCTTGCTTATAGGTTAACCATTGGTCGCAAGAATATCCCATTTCCGTGCATTTCATCCAAAGGATTAAAACATTAATGCCCTGATAAAACGCCCCGGTTGATCGACGCGGCATGGATGTGCAACCGCCAATACTCCAAGGCTTAACCCAAGGCACTGTGCCAGCTTCTAATAATGCTATTACTTGGTTTGTAATTACTGCGTGCATATCAACTTTTGCCATTTTGACATTTCCTTTTGCGTTGTGTTTGAGGTTATTCCCCAAATGGTTCATATTTTGAGACAAGCCCGTAAGGGCGCTGCTCTGAAAATCTGAATGCGATGAAAGAAAGGGGCGGGGAATTTCAAAATTCGCGCTTTAGCGCGGGACTGGACCCACGCGCAGGTTTCAAAATCTTTGATTTTTAAAGCGAGCATGGGGAAGCCCCACAATTTGGAAAGGGGGCCGGAACAGGCCCCCAATAGCCCGAAGTGGCGTTCGGCTTGCCCGAACCCCAAGGGCCACAAAAACAGGATCGGTCGAGATCCGTTAAAGCAACCTGTTGCTTTAAAACACTGTTATCGTTTCGCTAAACCGGATCAACGACAACAGCACCGTAAGAATGCTGCAACAGAAAAAAGGGCGGCCACTTTGGGCCGCCCAGTTGGGGAGTTGGGTTATTCGACGACGTCATCGTTGCCGGTTTTGGTTTTGGGTGCCGCTGGCCGACAGGGCATTACATGCCCGAGAGGCAAAGAGGACGTATTCGCCGTTGAGGGAATGGGCATCGAGTTTGATGTTCATGATGGCTTTGCTACCTTCTTTGCCGGGAAACGCCGCGCCAACTTTGGTGAAGTAGGTTTTGTCGTCTTTGCCTGTGGTGGCGGTACAAACATTGTAATATTTATGGGTCATCGTAAGGTCCTTCCTTGTTTCGATGGGAAATTGAAAAGCCTTGGGGAGAGCCGAGGGGTCACGTTAAAAATTGTCTTCCGCGCGGAATTGGCCTTGGCCAAGGGGAATTTTTGACTTGAAGAGGGTCTGCTCCACTTAAGCATTAAGGAGCCAATATGACGTCATATTGGCTCCTTAATGCACCACGCTCGCTGTATGCGATGACCTGTCTATAAGCACAAGGATTCTGGAATGAGCATACGTTGCTATAGGGCAGGCCCTTGTCCACTCTGCGCCAAGGCTTATTGATCCATCTTAAGAAACAAGGCAGGTCTGCGCTGATCCAGCAACATAAACCACATTGTTTATGCCGCCGCAGGCAAAGACAGTGCCACCGGATTGATCAGATGGCATGACTGCTTACCCTGGCAAAGAAGACGACAACGCCCACCCGGATCAAACGGTATGGCCCAAGCCCATGTGCGCATCCACACTGTTTGCCACTGCCAAACCGATCGCTGACACCGAATAATGCAGCCCGTGCGGAGCGGCTTGACGCGCCCGGGGGGTGCCAGCCTGTGCACCCACACCCCTTACAAAGCCACTCCGGGACGGCTTGTGAAGCAAACAAGACTTGCAATCAGTACCATCCCCTGCATAGTTTGCCGCAAGTGGCTCAGGCCACACGAGCAGAAACACACGCAAAGGAACCCCATATGGCACGACCCATCCCCAAAAGCGCATTGATAAAAGATCTGGCAGAGGAAACTGGATGCACCCAGAAGACGGCAAGCGAAGTTCTGGATGCGCTTGCCAAAGTTGTCAGCAAACGCCTGACAGCAGGGGATGCTGTGGCTCTGCCCGATCTTGCCAAGTTTGAAACCCGTGACCGCCCTGCCCGCGAGTTACGCAGTCCGGCAACCGGCGAGATGATCAGCAAGGACGCCGACAAGGCTGTCAGCATTCGTGCCGCCACCGCCCTTAAAGCGACTGTGAACGCATAGCCGCTTGCTATCGTATCCACACCGTCTTTCGGGTTGGTCTTTTACTGTAAGGCTGCGCCACTTTCTGAAGGCTGCGATCCAGTCAGAGACGCCTCGTCTATCGGCGGGGCGGGTTATCCAGTCAGAACACAATCGACCATGGGAGATTTTGTTCTGACCTTGCGCCCGTAGGAGAGAGACCCCAAGTATCGAACGACGAAGGGTTGTGGGTAACCCGCGCCGCGCCGCCATTTTTGGCGGCATTCTAAAGACAAGGCAAGCACCCCGAAAATCACCGGACATAAAAAAACGGCACCACTGCTTAGGCAAGGCCGTTGTCATCGATATAGAGTGCTATTCAAGCCCTGCGAGCGGCAGTAACTTGTCGATAGCGAACAGCAAGCCGATAAACCCGCCTATTATGTAAATTGTGCGGTTACTGCTTTGCATAATAAGCGTTGTTAAATCGGATTTAACTTCGGCAATCTCGGTTCTAACCTCGGCAATCTCGGTTCTGACCTCGGCAATATCAGCCTTCAACTCGCCTTTGACTTCGGCAATATCGACTTTTAAGGCGCTTTCAACTTTAGCAACATCTGACTTTGTAGCAAGTTCCGAAGTATCAGCGGCGGTGAGGCCTTCAACAATGGCCTCGGCCAGGCCTTCTTCGGCCCCCGCTTCCCGGAGCTTCTTGGTGAAGGCGAGTGTATCGATCTGTAGTGCATGTGCCATGTTTGGTATCCTTTCTGGCAATATAGGGTGTTTTTCGAGGTTTGCCTAGCGGCGCTTTTTGACAGTGTCGCTTTTTGACAGCGGCGCTTTTTGCAAGCAGGGACGAACCATATGCTGATCCGTCCCCGGTCTATCTTCACGGCCCCATCAGGCGATCCTGATCTATGGCCCAATTTACTGCTTCCGCTGCATCCGCTTCCACATCCTGTGTGTGTGATTTTGGGCAGGTCTGGCAGACAGGTGCAGGCAAACGCAGGAAGGGGTTGGGAAAGAGGGTGTAGCGGCGGGACTGTTTTGCTTGCAAAACGGACCAGAGCGTAAACCGATGGCACAGCCACCGACCGGAGTGCTCGCGCCCTGCCAGACCGGAATGCCGGGTGCAACGCCGCACGGAGCGTTTGCGCGACCGGGCGACAGGCGATAGCCTGTTCACTTCCACGGATACGACAAACACAGCGCATCATATCTTGGTGCCCCTGGCTTCGGCCTTGTCGGCCAGATTAAGCGCAACGCCTGGCGCGTACATTGAAGCCCCGAAGGAGACAGGTCGCCTGAAAGACGCGGCCCTGCTTGCCCGCCTGCAAGCAGGGCTGTGTTTGCAGGCGGACGGTATGAGGCGCAGGGACCTATGCGCCGTTCTCGACGCTCCCCTGTAAAAGTTTTGTGATCCTTGACGCTGGTTTTTATCTGCGACAGACAGGCAGCAGGCTTGAAACCATTGCACAACGGATCACCTGAAGACTGCGGTGAGCGGTTGGGCAATCGGCTGGAATAACGCAGGGCCGGGCTCTGCCAGACAGGCAGATGCCCACCGACAGAAAAGTTTTAATCCGACCTTCCAGCACGCGGTCGCCCAAAGAGTTGAAACGCAGCAAATGCCACAGATGCGGCCGCCCTGCGGTCTGCCTGCGGGTCGCTGAATATGGACAGATCAGGTGAGTGCTGAAGAAAAAACAAACTGCCTGGTCCCGAACCTTCACAAAGTTGCTATCGTCCTCGTTTTACACTGAACAGCCGTTGTTTTTAGGACTTCATCAGAAACAATATGTTCGATTCCTGCTGGTCCCAGAGAGCTCCGAAGCATGGATCGCCTGGTCAGCAGGCCTCTAAACTGTGTCAGTCGAGCGTCTTGACCGATTGAATGCGACTGCCCTGACAGCGTGAGCAACGCACATGTCCAAGCGCTTCGCTAATCCGGGTTCCACGGGGATAGCGATCACGGAGCGCGCTCACAGGCAGAATACCCTGATGCCCGCAGGCGCAGGTGATCCGGAGCGTCGTCGCGTAACAAAAATGTTCCAGCCGCTGGCCCGCAACCCGCAGTGCGGCATCAGGTTCAATTCGAACCGCCGGATGCGCTGTACGCTTCCGCTCAGTCTTGCGCCGCCGCCCCGTAAACGCCATCTGTGCTTTTCCCTTATGATCTATTCAGAGACTGTAGCCACATGATCCGGTAAACGGCAAGCCGACCCTGCCAACCAGCGGCGCATGTGATGCGCTGCCCATTGGGCGCGTGGCGGGTTACCCACACCCTGGTCGTTCGATACCTGGGGTCTCTCTCCTACGGGCGCAGGGTCAGAACAAAATCTCCCATGGTCGATTGCGTTCTGACTGGATAACCCGCCACGCCAACAGTTCACCTTGCCCAGGCAGGCAGTGCCCGACCTGCAAGGCAGCCCGTTCCGGATTGCAACACGCCGCAGCGTTCATCCGACCAAACCAACGCCCCTGCCCTGCCAGAGTGGCGCGCCAGTGGCCGTGTCTGATCTCATGACCTTGCCATCCAGTGCGGAAACATTCTTGACACCGGCCACCTCACCGCCTCATTTGCAATGGATGCAAAGCTATCTGGAAAAACGCGACCCGGCTAAAAATCAGGACCGGTTTTACTCCATGGCGGTGTTGCCCAATCTGTTTGGCGAATGGACCCTGCGGCGGGAATGGGGGCGCATTGGCGCGTCCGGACAGGTGCGGCTGGATTTATATCAAAGCCATGCAGAGGCCGAAGAGGCCTTGCTGGCGCTGGAGGACCGCAAGCGGCGGCGGGGGTATTTCATGGAACCGCAGCAATTGCCGATGTTGTGAGCCACACCAATCAGCCAGAGCCACACCGATGAACCAACGCCGCCCATAAGTTATAATAGCGGCCATCTATGATGGCTTTCACCCCTGCGCAGTTTGCAATACTTACTGGTTGTTTTCTTTGTAGTAATCAAAATATTATCATAATGAATACCACTAAAGGGTTTTGAAAAATGTGTGGACAACACGGCGCACGTCCGGTTTTGAGGTAGGGGGTATTTGACTAAAGGTACGGGATAATTGCGCCCTCCCCCCGCTATCAAATGTCCTATAGGTTTTTGATCGAAGATTTATGAGAGTAGTTTTGAGGGGCCACTTCCAGCGCTATCGAAATGTATACAATGCGAGAGATAACGCAAGGACCCCAAAGCGTGGGGACACTGCATCAAAATCCGTTCTGCACCAAGTCTTTAATTCGTATAAACATGCTGCGCTTAGGATCACCGATAAGTTCGGCAAAGCCCCACCGCTCATAGAAACCCTGAACATCAGAGTAAAGCGGATGTGTCAGCACACCAACCGTGCCCACTGAGTGTGACGTAGTCACGGCAAGCTGGAAAGCGAATTGCAATAAGTCGCTTCCAATCCCCCGCCCTTGGTAGTTAATATCAATGGCCAGTTGCCCTAAAATTAGGACTGGTACTGGGTTTGGCATATTTCGCTGTTTGGATTTTTGCAGAAACTCGCGCTCAATTTGGCCGGTGGCCAATGTGACATACCCGACAACCTTGTTGATCTCTTCGTCTACCATAACATAGGTGCGGGAAGCGTTGTCGCGTTCATTTCCCCAAGCGTGGCGATGAAACCAGTGATTGAGCGCCGCATGGCCGCAGTCAAAAGCAGGCCGATCATCTGATTTTGCCAGTGGGCGCGGCGCAGTTATTTGGCCCATGCTGGGGGGCGTTGTGCAAGTTCCTTAAGGGCGGGAATGTTTTTGGCCGGAGCTGCCAGAGACGCTTCAAAAGCTGACCACTGATCGGCGGTGATGGTCACAATCCGACGTTCCATCAACTCGATTTCCGCCCCTTCCAGGGCCTTACGGCGCATGAATTCCGAGACGCTCGAACGTGTTTCACTCGCAGCTGCCTGAAGCATGGCCTTTTCGTCGGGAGACACCCGAACACTGAGAACCGAAGTTGATGGCATGGGTTTCTCCATGAGTTAGTGATGTATGACAAAAGCATACAATCTTATCCCAAGGAGTCAAGCCTCACACTGACAGCCCAGGGTAATCGATTGAATGGTTTTTGGCTTGAAAATTGGAAGAAAACGTAACTGCCGAAGGCTTACTCGTTGAATTCAGTATCAGATTTACCGACTTTTTGCCCTTCGTAACGTTTCTCAGCCCTTCAGTCGATTGCCCTGCCTGACTGACAGCCTCACACTGACAGTCGGACTGAAAAACATTGACATTTCTGCCACGTAAGTGCATATAACGATTGAAGCGCAAACTTGTTTGCCTTCTTTCCGAGGCCTACGCGAAAGCGTGGGTTTTCGTGCTTTCAGGGGCCAGTTTTGACGTACATCACTTACTTAGACGAATTTGGTCACATTGGACCTTATATAAGCCGAGATGATCCGAAACACAATGACAGCCCAGTCTTTGGCTTGGCGGGCTTTGCTCTCCCAATCCATGAAGTTCGGGGATTCGGAACGTGGTTCTATCAGCGCAAATGCGAACTGCTTGATTGGGAAATCCAACGTGCCGCTGTACACCCAGCCACGTGGGAGAAAAAGGGATCTGCACTATACTCGGTCAAAAACGTCACCGACTATCCAGAGCTTCGTAAATTCACGTTTCGCATTCTGAACAAAATCCAAAAATCCGGTGGCTTTGTCTTCTACGTCGGAGGTGTCAAAAAGACTACGCCAGAGACCCACGACGCAAACCAACTCTACAAAGATATTTTGCGCGAGGCGATCAAACGTCTCGACCATCATTGCTCAAAAGACTGCAACCCTACTGAGAATTTCTTGCTTGCGCTTGATGAGCATGATCAACGATCTGCCCTCGTCACTGAGGCATCAATCGCGATGTACGGCACACCATCACCACGAAAATGTTTGATTGAACCGCCCTTTCAATTCGAAAGCCATCGCTACCAAACAATGCAGGCTGCCGACTGGATCGCAGGCTTGGTTGGGCGCTTCGGAGCATTCTGGAAGTCACCGGACGAATACCCTGAAAACCAAGTTTTTCGGAAATACTTTGAGGAACGCTTGATCCGCGCATCTGTCCGAAGTGGCATCCGAGACTAAACTACCTTCCCTGCTGGATGGTTGGTTCTAACCCAACAAAGGTACCAAAACCGCCACAGGATTCATGGCTTCGGTTTTTTGATCCCATGCTTTTTGATCAAGTTTGCTTTTCCCCGGTCCTTTTGGACGTCCGAGGGGGAGGCCAGCAACCTTTCTGGCTCTGAGCGCCTCGGTGGTTCTGGCCGAAATCAGATCGTGTTCTATCTCGGCGGCCATGGAGAAAGCCATGGCGATAATCTTGCTCTGAATGGTTTCATCGAGCCGCCAGTCCCCTTTGATTGCATAGACCCGAATGTGTGCGGCGGCGGCAATTGAAAGTATTGCCATGCATTCGAGCATGGAGCGCCCCAGACGGGACAATTCGCTCACGATCAGGGCATCGCCTTCGCTCAGTTCGTCGAGTACGGCTGCAATCTTGCGTTTACGCCACGGTGTCTTGCCGGAGACCTTTTCCTCAACAAACCTGACGCGGCCGAGATTCTCCTTATTTGCGAGCGTGAGAATATCGGCCCGGTTTTTGTCCAGATACTGAGCGTCAGTGGAGACCCGCAGATATCCGATGGTGTGGGATGGTTTTTGGGGCATTATCTGCTCCTGTTCGATGAAAATGCGGATTTTGTTAATTAACGGTATCGTTTTATACGGTTTATTCAACGCAATTTATCGTACCATAAACCAACTGGAAACGATCGTTTTTACTGTAATGTTGCCAACCCGCAGGGCCGCATTTTCTTACCCCCGAATTTGCCCCAATATTCAAACCTACGTTTTGGGAGGTCCCGAAGAGTGAAATTTCATTGCATTTCAGTACTTAACCGGAAAACCTATGTCGCGTTTGGTACCTTTGTTGGGTTAGAACCGATAAACGGTTGGCCTTCTTTTGTGGTTGCCTACATAATATGTATTACTTGTATAAAATGTATAATAAGTATCCTTGGGCTAATAAATACTATTTGCATAATATAGATATCTTGTACTACAAAGACAATATAGCTAAGAAGGCCATAGAGCATAAATTGCATATAACGATAATTGTGCATATTTTGCATAATAAGGACAACTTAGCTATCAAAGCTAAAATGAATAGAGGCAGAGCATGAAAATAATTACAGCTATTTCGAGAAAAGGCGGTGTCGGAAAGTCGACATGTCTAAAGGGCATGGCAATGATCACTGCGAGCAAGGGTTTGAAAACTGTATTGATAGATACAGACGGAAACGAACCTATGATGAAATTCCAAACTACGGGTAAGGAATTGGGCTATTGGGCTGATAACATAAAAGCCATTTCAATTTTTGAAGATTCAGACTCCGATATCGCAAATATCCTAGATGATCTCGAAGATGACGGCGTTGATTATGTATTCATTGATACAAAAGGCGGCGAGGGCGACTTCGTAGCTTTGGTAATGCAAGCCGCTGATTTTATCATTGTGCCGACAGGGCTCAGCAAAGACGATGTTGACGGCGCAGAAAATACCATCATTTGGATGCAAGAGCTGCAAGAGGCAGGCTTGGATATTGCCCCTTATGAAGTACTAATAAGCAATTTACCTTCAGCAAGCAGCTTATCAGTAACCAACAAAGAAATTCTCGCAGACATTCAAGAGAACTTTCCACTACTGGATGCAACAATTCCGCCAAATAAAACAATTCAAAATCATTCGGTTTACGGCCTATTTCATAAAGTGATCGAAGATTTGAACAAATCCGAAAAACGAACTGACAAATTTGCAATACGTCACTTTGCAAATGCAATGAATTACTTTGGGGTTTTATTAGAGGAAGTGGATAAGAAGGGCAGGGTACACGCATGATAAAGCGCGCAACAGGCGGTCGCAGGAATTTAAAACCAGTACCAGCCAATCTATCGGCCACAAAAAAAGAAGCACAAATTCCAAAAAGTGTTGTTCCTAAACCAATAGAGCCGCCCCACGTCACAACCACCGATCCGACCGTTTCAAAATCACCAGCAATGCAACCGCAAGTTAAAAAAGGACCAGCCGTTCCAAAAGCCGAGGTTTCGACGGGCGAAACATATAATTTGCAACTCTCCATTCGTCCTTCAGTGAATATGCTCGTAAAAGCTGAAAAAATTGCCGAAGCTTACGGGCAGCCAGTGGGCGAAATTTTCAGAGCACTTTTAAAAAAGGCACATGAAACATTCCGAACAAAATCTGCAGACGGAACTTTGAAAGAGTTAAAACCGATTATTGGTGAAATTGACGGAAACATTGAAGCTATTGCTGGTCGCAATTCAAATATCACAGATGCCGAAATTGAAGCGGCTCAATTTGTTGTTGATCCCCTTAAAATTCAAACACACAGAAAATGTCTGTCCGAAATTTACCTTCGTATTATTCAGTGCGAATTGGGCATAGAATAGTAGGCAAGATGCTCGGGGCTGATCGCCCCTGAATGCTCTCACTTTGTTGGGTGGTAGCAGCACCCTACAAAGATGCGCCGATGAACCCGAGATGCTTTTGCACCTGATCAACAATTTTCAAATCATACTGAACATCTCTTTTGCATCGCATCAATGTTCCCTTAAGCCGGTCCAACTTTCTTACGTTATTGGCAAGAATATCGAGCGCAGCATTGTCTACAAAAGAGCTTTTTTTCAAAGCTTCAGACCATTTCTGTAAGCCTTCGCAAATTGCAGTTATCACTTCTCGAGTCAGAACGCTTAAGTCCACCAATTTAAAACCAAGATCAGATATTGCTAGGTGATCCCGCACGCTTTGAATGGACCTCCACCTGTGATCAATTGCGGCCTTCGCAAGACGATTTTGTTCCAAAATAAGCCTTTCAAAAAAGGATGGATCAAGACCACTCCCCGCTATCTTTTCTGAGATGCGTTTCACGCCATCCATTGCATAGCTAGAGGCATCTTTGGAATTTCCACGCGCACTCGCTAAATTTCCTAGATGTGACACAGCCACAAGATAAGCGTCGAGCACGGGGTCTCGCTTGGAGGACTTATAACGTTTATTTTCAGTATAGTTCTTCAGGCCTTGCCAGTCTTCTGTGCCCTGTTTGGCCAATACAAAATAATCAAACAATTCGAGACGGCTACAAGCTAAGTCGACGGCCTTAGAAGCCGCAGCATCCGCATTCGAAAATTGTTCTGGTTTGACTTTCAGGTGGGCACCTGCGAGTGCGCACCAAACGTCGCCATTCTTAGAGTTGCGCTTGGCCAGATCCTTGGCAAATACAAGTGCTTCATCATGTCTCCCTTCATCCCAACAATTTACAATTTCTCTTATCCTCCTACCAATTTCCTTAGTTTGATCTCCTTGGTTTTTTCGAATCACTGCACAACGGCGTTCAACCTCATTTGATTTCTGACCGAGTTTTTTTCGCAATATCCCTGCCGCAGACACAAGCTCTTTAGAGGTGGTAAAGACATGTTCACCATTGCGATTTTCTGCCTTGGATAATAGGTGGTATGACTGAATTTCGTTAATTCTGTCGAGAAGCGATTTCTTGGAAATTTCAACTACTTCCAATAGTTCTCCAATGCTCACTTCTCCAAGATTGACAACCGCCAATAGTACTGATGCGCTTATTCTACTCAGTCGATCAAGCTCTCTTTTAAAGGCAAATTCTCTCACATCTTCGCCATCTTTTGAAGCCCAAGTCGTGCAGATTTCTTTGGGATTTTCACCAAGGCTGGCGAGACGCACAATAGCGCTTGCAAACAAAGGTGAGCCAGACGCACTTTGATGGATATCTTTGATTAAGGCAAGTTTAAATTTAGCCAGCCCAAACTGACTACATAAATTCTCAATATGCTCTTTGAATTCGTCTAATCCTAGGCCAGTAATTTTGATTACCGCTGTAGGCGGAAGGCCTTGATCCAGTCGAGACGTCAGCAAGACCTTGCTGGCCATATGGTCCCGGTCTACGGTTCTAAACGCAATTTCCTGCAGAATTGTAGTACATTCTCTCTGATCATCTGGCGCCAGACTATCGAGATCGTCAACAACAATAAAGCTTGGCCTATAGATGAGTGCGTCAGTCAAAATCTCAACGTATTCATCTTGCTCCAAGTTGTGATTTACCGAGCTTTCGCCTGCAATAAGGCTAATCAATTTTTTCAGAAGCTCTTCTATGGTAGAAAAGTCATGGCGGGTCGTCTTCACCATTTTGCCGCGCAAAGCAGCGAAGGTCGATTTCTTTGCCGAAACCCAAGCTAGATAGTCGAAATCTCCAGCACCAGTTGATGTGAGTTCTTCGCAGAAACGGTAAGCAACCGACGTTTTCCCTAGACCACCAATTCCCGAAATCAGTTTTATTGGGTTTCGTGAGTCCAGAATCCATGAGCGCAAGACACAGAGTTCTTCTTCCCGCCCCACAAAATGAACCATATCTGGATCACGAGGAGGTAAGTTCGAAGGAGTGTTTTCCTTTGGCTTTGGGGGTTGGGTAATGGAGGTTTTTCTTCTTCCCGAAAATAAGAATTTCCAATCGTCCGCATCATTATTCGCTGGTCGACATTCATCCTTAATCCGGACGTAAACTGAGCCCTTGCTATAAGCTCTCTTTTTCCCCCATAGTGGGGCCGCCTTTATGAATTGGAGCGGTTTTTCTTCCGAACGTCGCCTTGTAACTAACAATAACAAGACTTTCCAGGAACCTAGTGTTAAGCTGTTTTGATAAAGTTCAAGATTAGATCCCGTATGTGCTTTTATGCGCTTGCTTAAATCTCCAAGATCCAACTCAGCTTCGCACCCTGTAATTCGGTCTGCCCCATTATCTTCCACGCCAAAAACTAAATAGCCCCCGTAGGAGTTGTGAAACGAAACTATATCTTTAATCAACTCATGAATTTCATGTTGGTAGCGATCTCTCGCTTCTCCGTCGGATTTGCCTAACAAAGTCGGTGGCTTTCGCTTAAAGTCCCAGAGACTATTTTCGAAGCAATGGGGTTTTCCGTCGGGTGCCAAAAGCTCAAGGACGCTAGGCCCGATTTCAGTTTGCTGAACGCTCAAAAAGACTTGTTCAATTATCTCATCGACTTGCATAAAATTACTTTCACAACAATTATAAAGGCTCAGTTTACGAAACGTATGCCTTCAAGTATGTTCTTTTTTAAGTTGGGAGTATATGACTAAAGGTACGGTATTTTTCAAATGGCCTGTAGTCATTGATATTACTTAGGGTCTCTGTTGTGAATCAGGGTTCACCCACCTCAGTGATCCCGTCGCTTCCCAAATACGGCTTCCACACTGGAGGCAGTGATTGCAGCATCAAACCAGCGATCCAATTCCTCAATACTCCCGGCGGCTATCTGTGCGACGACAGGCTGGGGCAGGGGGCCAAAGCGCTTCACCAGCAGCCGCATCAAGGATTTAGCCTCACCTTTGGCCTCACCTCTGGCTTCGCCTTCGGCAAGCCCTTTTTCGTGCCCAAGCACTTCCCCAGCGGCAAGACCCTTAGCCTCACCTTGTTTCACCCATGTTTCTACAAGTGTTCCCATGATGGCTTTACCTCCTTCATCCTCTATTCCATCCAGTGCAGCCGCAAACTCCGGCTGCGTCCATTCATAGCGTGCCACAAAATAGTGGAAGACGATACCCGCAAAATTTGTATCAAAGGACAAGGCACGCAGGATTTCCGTCAGATGCTCCACTGTCATATCGGACCGGTGCTTCACAAATTTCAGCAGGGCCAACCCTGCCATAACCTCGGGATCCCGCGACAAGCGTTCCATCGGGATGCTGCCCAGATCATGCACCTCGTACTGGAACGATGGCACATAGCGGGCCATATCCTCACTGACGTCAAACATCTCGCCAAAGATCTGCGGCACATTCCAGGCTGATTTCCCATGATAGAATAACAGAGGTATCACCACGGGCAGGGCGCGCAACTTCGCCGCCTGCCCATCGGCAAAGCGACTATAAATGCGCAGCATATAACCCAGCAATTGCAAGGGCGTGGCCGGTTCCGAAACCGATTTATGCTCCAAAAGCACGTATACGAGAGCGGGTTTGCCGTCCTTTAGCGTGATCTCGAACAGCCCGTCACTGTGTTTCAGATGGGCATCCTCGTCGATAAAACTGCCCTCCACCCGTTTGGGGGCCGCATCCCCCATGCGATCCTTGATCCTGTCCGGCAGGTAATCACGCAAAAGCGCTGCCGCGCGGTCTTTGTCGTCAATGATGGCGCGGAACAGCGCATCATGCGTCGGCTTTACCGGTGGGTGATGTTTTTGTTTTCCGTTTTCACTCATTCTGTCTGCCTTGCCTCAAATCGCGCCACGGCGCCTATAATGTTATCTCCAGCAGAGCCCACAGCCCCGCTCCATCTTTGTCATCATTATCAAATTTCATTGGCCTTCTTTCGGTAACGCTGGTTAGAGCGTGTTGCTTTTGATCGGTTTCCGGGCAAATGGAAGACGCAGCACTTAAAATGCAATGAAGCTGTGCATTTCATTTCATTGAATGAGTTCAATAAAACGCAATACACTCTAAACGCCGCTGAAACTTCTTTACGCTGTTTCACGATAGCGGCTTCTTCTGACAACGGTTCTCTGCCTTCAGGGGCGATAAACCGTTTTGGCATCACTTTAGCCGAGAGCGGTTTGAAAAACGGGTCGAGTGGAGAGTTAGTCATCTGCCTGTCCTTTTCTTCGGAGGTAGAATTGCATTTTCCAGCAGCAGCGGCACCGCGCCTATTTGTCTTATCTCCGCCTCGCAATGCCGGATCAGCGCCGCATAAAACCCCGTGAGGTGTTTGACCCTGACAGGGGGGAAAGTGTTGTTCATGGGCTTTTTCAGCTTTCTGTGTGTCATCTCATATGTCATCGTTGTTTTTTCCTTTCATCGATTTTGCCGCCAGCGGGAACAGACCCGGACACGCTTGCATGGGAAGTTCACCCAAAGCCACACGGCTTCTCGACTTCTCGCGCATGAAATGCTCCCCCCACAATTCCACCACTCTTTGCCGACCATCCTCACGTTTTCATCCTCCCGGTCAAGCCAATCAAACTGCCCACCAGATTGAGTTTTCCGGCTTTATGGCGTGCAGTCATCGCGCGCAGCACCCCGCCGGGGTTCTGGATCGGGGTTTGCGGGTGAAACCGGTTGCGGTCAATCACCAGAATACAAAGCGCTGTGGCCATATCACCCATTTGCCCCACCGCCGCATCATAAGCCGAGCGGTTAATCCCCAACTCCGGCAACCGGTCGATCGCCGCCAGAATAAAATCCATCGCCGCAGGCGATGGTCTTTGCCCCTGGTGCTGCCGGATATAAAGCCGCATCTCCTCAGAACTCAAGGCAAACAACCGGTGCGGGTTCAGTTTTTCGATAAATTCACTGTTGACCCCGACCTCAGCCCCGCCACACTTATTTTCTAAACAATCAGCGGAGCCGTCAGGCGTAGCTGCTAAGGAATTATTTTCTGACGGCGTGCCGTCAGCCCGTTTATCCATGCTCGCATTACAGATTACAGAGTGATCTTGAGTTGTATCTTGTATATATCGGCGGAAGTCAGCTTCCGCTGGAGCGGAAGTATCTGGTAACATTCGGGCAAGTTCATCGATGGCTTCGGAGGTGATTAACACCGCGTCGTAATGTGCTTCGAGGGCTGGGATGGACTGTAGGCTGGCATAGCGCGTCGGCCAGTTGAGAAACGTTTCTGCGATGGCTTTCAGCCCGGCATGCTCAGGATAGATCGGCTGGAGACGCATCAGGGTTATCTTGACATTGCGCCTGAGCGCCGAGCACTGGCGCTTCAGGCGGGTTCTGTGCTGGCGCTCAAAGCGCATTTGGGCCCGGAGTGCAATGAGATCGGGCGCCGCTTCAATCAACGGGCTGAAGCACAAGCCCTGCCGGAACTCGCTGCCATCGGCAAACACCAGACGACAGCGGCTGCCGTTGCCGGCCACCTGCTTGTCGACAAAGCCCAGGGCGATCAGGGCGGTCTCGTCATTGCGCACCGCCCGCGGGCTCTTGCCCAGCGATCCCGCGATATTCCCTTGCAGGGCATAGCAGACCGGTTCGCGCGTCGGGTCGGTCCAGTCGGACGGCCGGGTTTCGCGCAACATGGTGAGTAAGGATTTCAGCAGGCTGTCGGACATACCGATATGTTTGCTGACATCCAGCAGCAGGCCTTCCAGCGCGCCGCGCTGCATCGCGTCGGGCAAGACCGGATACGCGGGCTGTGGTGGCTGTGGATCCTGTGGTGGTGATACATCTGTATGGTTGTCCTGCGGGTTGCGCAGGGCCTGTAATCTGTGTGACATTGCTGTCCCTCATTTCTGTTTTTGTGATGCTTTTCATTGGGCATCACGCCGCGATTGAGGCGCAAAAATCGCAGGCACACAGAATTTCATCGCCAAAAGGTCACTTTTGACTTGAAAAGCGGGTCAGGTCAGGCTAAAAAACAGGTGGAAATCGTTTTAAAGCCTGACCATAACCTTAATGCCGTGCAATCTCTGCGCGGTTTTTCGGTTTTAAGTGGTTTATTGCGGGGTTTCTGCTGCTCTGCCTCCCTTTATCTGGATTCTTTAGGGACAGTCATACCCACATCTTGTGCGTTTCTCAAGCATAGGTTCAACTTTGCAGATATTTTACAGCCGACCGGAGGTGCGCGGGGCAGGGCCATGCACCGCAACAAGCGCGCTGCGCGCAAGATTTTTTCTTGCCAGACGGCAAGCGGTGTTCTAACCTGCCTTACACCGTGTGGCGTGGAGAGACCTGAAAATGCAGAGAAGTACCCCCCCCCCCCCCCGAAATCCGGGCGTAAGTCAAGGGCTTTAAACGGTTTTTCGCGTTTAATATCGGGGTGTTCTGTGTTTTTGGCGGGTTTCCGCTCACGCTGGGTCTCAATTCTGTTTGGTGCCGCCACCTTAAGCGCAGTTGTAATCTTTTGGCAACCCGCCCAAGCCGCAGCGCTCATCCGCTGCCCCGATTGGAAATCCCTGATACCAAAAACCGCCGCCCTGCGCAGCACCGCAGCCGTTGGGCCGGCAGGGCATTCCATGCGCCGCTGGACTGGCAGGGCCAAACTGGCCCGAGAAGTCGAGAGGCCAAAGCAATCGTTCGAGGCCGCGCTCAAAACAGGGCGGGCCAGAGAATCACGTCTGGCATCCGCAAAGGGGCAGAAGGTGCCAACGGGTACTCTGGCATCTCCACGCACCGCCAGAAACGAATCAGGCGCGGCCCGAACCACAGGTCCGCTGGATGCCGCCGGCATTTTCAGCCGCAAGGGTCGTAAAACCAAAAAACAGGCAATCCCCTGTCCGACCCATACCGTGCGCAAGGGCGACACGCTCTCGAAAATCGCCAAGGCCAGGCTTGGCAGTGCCAAACGCTACCCCGAACTCATCGCGGCCAACAAAGACACCGTAAAATCCGCCACGACCCTGCGGGTCGGCACCGTGCTGACCCTCCCCTGCGCGGTGCCAACCCGTCAAACCGCATCGCTTCAGCGCAAAACCCGAAGCGGTGCGGCAAAAACAGCTCCCGCACCCAAACCAGTGGCCGTCAAGCCGATGAACCGGCCGTTGCCCGTCTGGACCGCACGCCCCGGGGAGTTTGTCTCCGATGTCATCACCCGCTGGGCCAGGAAGGCCGGACATACCGTGGTACGCGACGGCATTGAGGAATGGAAACTCTCCGTGCCGGTTAAAATCAGCGGCAGTTTCAAGGACGCGCTGGATCAGCTGGTTGTCGGCTTTGAAGGCGCGGGCCGCCCGCTGGCGATCTCTGTCTATGCCAACAAGGTTATTCGCATCGGCAGGCCGCTATGACTGGGTCATCTGTAACAGGGTCATCCACTGTGGGGTCATCCATTGCCTCGGCAGGGCTTGCTTGCAAGCCCCGTCGGACTGGCAGGGCCAAACTGGCCCGAGAAGTCGAGAGAGGGGTGACATTGCTGAACGAACAAACACCCGCTTTTGCAGCCCGTCGCATTCACGAGAGCGTGGTATCGGGTTTTCAATGGTGCAGCGTGTCCAGAACACACTTTGGAATTGCCGGGAAAAACACATCAACACCCAAGCGCCTGAGCAAAGCGCTCTGCCGTCTGGCTCTGCTGGTGCTTTGCATCGGGGTGGTCTCAGGTTGCGACGGCATCAAATCCGCCAATGACACCACCGCACGGCTTTCAAAGCTGACCGGTGACCAGCGCGACCGCTTGCGGGCCGCAGGACGCGGCAAGGTGCATGTGGTGGATCGCCCGTATTACGGCGAGGCGGTTGTGGTCGCACAGGGGGTGCAAAGCGGCACGCCCTTGCCCCGGGCACTGGAAGGCGCGCGCAGTATCAATATCGACACACGCGGGTCAGCCGTCGGCATCAAGGCCCTGGCCACGCTGATCAAGAAGCAAACGGACCTGCCGGTCAATATCCGCCGGGTTTACAGCCTGGCAAATGGCGATGTCATCCAGATCCCCATCGGCAGCAAAATGGTGCTCAAACACGAAGGTGCGTTATCCAAAGTCCTCGACAAGATCGCCGCCCGCATGGATCTGGCCTGGCGTTTCGATGGCACCGCCATCACCTTTGACCGGATGGTCACAAAACGCTACAGCCTGTCGCTGCCAACAGGAAAATCCACGCTCAAAACCCAACTCGACGGGGTTAAGGGCGGCGGACGCAGTGCCACTTTTGAGCGCAGTGTTGGCGGCTATGATCCATGGGATGATCTCAGCGCCCAGCTGGCCGCTGTCGCACCACCGCCCGCCACTGTGACAACCTCCAAATCCGCCGGGCGGGTTGCGGTATTCGGGCCGCCCTCGGTGCAGCGCAAGGCCGCCGAAGTGATTGAGGATTTTGAAGCGATCTACTCCACCCGCATTGCGCTGGAAGTCGCGATCTATTTTATCGATGCCGACAAATCCGATGAGTTTGCCGTCGGGCTGTCGATTGCGGGTAATGATGGCAGCTTCATCCGTAATCCCGCCGCAATCCTCAACGCGGGCGTGGCCACACTCAGCCATGGCGGCAATACGATCAGCTTTCAGGCTCTGGCACAGCAAGGCAGCGTGGTGGATTACCGGCTTGGTTCCACCATTGCCCAAAGCGGCGTGATAGCACCAATTATTTTTTCAACCTCAAAGAACTACGTCGCCGAGATAAGAACGCAAGCGACAACAGATAAAAATGACGGCGATACCAATACAAAAGAAAATAAGAGTACCGGGATCAAAACCAAAACCGTTGATACAGGCATTTCCATCCATGCCCTGCCAAGGCTCGTCGATCGCAACAAAATCCACCTGTCGCTCACGCTCATGCAAAACGACCTGACCAAATTGGAAAGCTTTACCTCTGGCGACAGCACCGTACAATTGCCCGAAGTAGATCAGCGCGCCATCCAGAATGACTCTGTGCTGGCGCCCGGCGAAACCCTGGTGCTGTCGGGCTATGAACAGGAAAGCGCCACCCGCGCCAACAAAGGCACTGGCCTCGCGCGGTTCATCGGGCTTGGCGGCAGCGCCAAGGGCGGCACCCGTAAAATCCGCATGGTGGTGCTGGTGCGCCCGGCCATCCTGCCGGCAGTGCGGAATGCAGGGCGCGGCACAACCGTGCGGACTGCCAGGCGGAGGGTAAACTGATGCCGAAGATATTCACATACGCCGATCGCCCGGTTCTGGCCGGGCTGACCTGGGGGCCCGGCAGGCCGTCCAGCCTCCTGCGACGCGGGTCCATGGCAGCAGTCGGGTCATCGATTGGGTCATTGGCAGCCAATAACCTGGCACTGCATTGGGATGACCGCACGGCTTTGGTGCCGGAAGAGCCTGAATATCTTGGCGTCGCGGCGCTGCTTTCCGTGCTGGCGGGCGATTTGTCCGAAAAAGACCGGATTGACCATGTCATTGGTAACCGTGTTCTCTGTGCTTTCGAGCTGACAGAACAGCATCTGTACTTTGCCGCCGTTCTGGTGAATGGCAAACCGGCGATCGGGGTGGAGCGGCTGTTTGACACCCGCGCAGAGCTGATCAGCCATATCGAAGCGGAGTGCAGTTCCGGCCAGATTGACCGGCTGGCAATCGCGCCCGATCTGGCCGAAGATATCGCCGAAGAGGTCACCCGCCGCGTTCCGATGTGCTCTTTGTGTCCCCCCGATGTGGATGACCATGACCCCACGGTGGATGACCCCGTCTGTGTCGAGGGCAGGATCGCGCCCAAACGACCGGTCTGGCAGATTGCCGCTGTCGCAGGCACCGCCACGCTGGCGCTTGCCGCCGGTTTCCTGTTTTTATCTCCCGGGCAGCACGCCAAACCCGTGGTTGCAGCACCACAGATCGCGCCGCTTCTAACCACCTTCCGCGACGAGGCCGGTTTCGGGCGCAATTGTCTGGCCGCCTTTGCCGGTATCTGGCCAACCGCACCGGGCTGGCAACTGGTCTCCGAAGGCTGTGCCACGCCCGCAATGCGCGATCCGGCCATCACAGGCTTTGCCCCCGCTTTGGCAAATGACCTTGCCTTGGCTCCTCTCTCGACTTCTCGGGCCAGTTTGGCCCTGCCAGTCCGACGGGGCTTGCAAGCAAGCCCTGCCGAGGCAGTGAATGACCTTGCAGCGCATGACCTCGCCCTGGCTTACCGGATATATCAACTGCGTGGCGGCTTTGATGACGCCATCGCGCGGAAAGCGGCAAAGGCGGTCTATACGGGGAGTGCCGTTGCGATGGAAATCCGCGGCAACCGGCTGTTTTCCAGTTTTGAGATTGACGTGCCGCTGCTGAAGGCGATCCCGGATCAGAGCGACCCAACGTCTTTGGCACGCGTGTCTCAGGCACAAGTGTCCATGGCACCGGCGGAATTGCTGGCCGCCACGGAAGCGGTGTTTTTAGGGATGGCCGACAGCATTGTGCTTGAGGGCGGCGGTTCGAACGCGGGTGGCATGAACGCCAAAGTGCGGGTGATGCTGAAAAGCGGGTTTGACGAGATATTCGCACGGGTGGGGCGCATCGAGGGGGCCGAAGTGGCCCGGCTCAGTCGCAGCGGCAAGACCGTCACTTTGGAAATCACCACCCGCCGAGCGGTGCTGGTGCCGATGTCCATCACAGGCATCAAGGCCGCGCCCACAGATATTGCTGAAGAACAAAGTGCGGTTGCGCCAAGGGACGCCAACCCGGACATGGAAACCGCCGTCCCCACACAAAAGGATGAGATGATATGAGAAATATGCTTTTGACATCGGCACTTTCCGGCAGCCTTGCGCTCACTCCGCAAGCCTTGATGGCGCAGGATTACGACAGCTGGACGCTGGGCCGCGAGGTTTTGAATGCTGCGGCCAATTACACCGGCGTGTTGACCACAGCCCACGCGCAAGTCCGCAAATATATCACCTGGCAGTGGGGCACGACGTTGCCGGAAGCGGATCAACGCAAGCGTACCGCAGACCTCTTGGCCGAAATCACCACCCGCCAGCAGGTCACGGCGGCTCTTGTGCCCAGCCTTGATAGCACTGTTATTGATGGCTTTGGTATCAGGTTTCGCTATTGTGACGGCATGCTTTTGAGTTATTTTACCAGCACCGGTTTCAAGCACGGGCTCAGCGCCCAACAGATTGTCGATGCCCCCGAATTGCGCGCCCGCCGCGCGGACACAGCGTTCACCGGTGAACCGCTGGGGATTGTCAAAACAGCGGGTGACCCCGCAGCGGATGACCCCGCAGTGGATGACCCCGCAGTGGATGACCCCACGGTGGGGGGCAACTTGATATTGCAAACCGGCGACCGCAGCCAGATCATTCCAGCCTGTATGGGCACGAAGTTTGGCGGTGCCTTGGACGTGGACACTGTTGCCTATATGACATCGGCGGCGCAGAAGTTCGGCGTGGCGCGGGTGCGCAAACGCCGTGAGACCCGAAAGCGGCGCTGCGTAGAACCACAAGTTGGCCCCGGCATCAAGGAGGAGCGCTTTAAAAGCACGGATTACAACGCCCGGGGCGATAAGCTTTACAACACCCAGAGCACACACCCGTATGATCCTGAGGACAAGGATTTTGGCTATTCATATTACGATACCGCCACGCCGGAAGCCGACGGACACTGGAAAACCAAATATACCCATTGCCGTAATCCCGGCACCATCCCCGTGCGCCGCGTTGAAGATTGTAGCCCAGGGTCAGACAGGATCGCCACCTATGAATATTTTCTGACCGAAGCCTATGCGGCATTTCCCGAAACGGTCTGGCTGCCCTCGGACGCGCAAGGCAAGTTTGTCGATGAGGCGGTCGGGGTTCTGGTGCCGCATCTGAGTTTCTGCGAAGGCGCGCCGGACAGGCAGCCCTTGGCCCCGGTGATCACCACCAGAACGGATGACCGGCCAGCGGTCTGCCCTGCCACGCACCCGCTTGGCACAGTGACCGAGGCCCGCACCGTCACAATCCGGACATGGAGCTTTGCCGACAGCCCCGATGTTGCGGATTTCCCCGCGCTCAGCGACATTGTGATCGCGCGCAACGGGCCATGGGCCGTGTCGGACGACAGGTGCTATCGCAATGCCAATGACCGGACATCTGAAACCAGGGTCTCAAGCTGCCCCTCGGGCCAAATCGGCAGCGTTACATATCAGCGTCAGAAAACCGTGACCGGCGTGGACTGGTACAGTGACGGATGGCAGGACGCGTTAAGCACGACCCATACGCAATGGGCTGCCACAGCGAACACCTGCCGCTACAGACCGCCACCGCCACCGCCAAAAACGGGATATGAATCCTGCTCTCGTGGCGACTGTATCTGGGTCTACACCAGTGGTGGTGGCGAAGGAGGTGGTGGTCGTGATGAAGGCTCCAGCGATGTAGATGGCGACGGGTTTGGCGATTACAATGATTTTGATTCACGTGGCTTTGGCGGCACGTCAGTGTCAACCGGATGCGGCGGCTGCAATGGGCCGAGTAGTGGACCAACAGGAGGTGGCAATAGTGGTGGTGGCAACGGCGGCGGTTGTTTCCTGACCACAGCGATTGTCGCGCAGCGCGGGGAGGCCGATGACGGACCCACCCTGACCACATTGCGTGCCTTCCGCGACGGCTATATGGCGCGGCGTCCTAACGGAGCAGCACTGGTGGCGGAATATTATGATGTTGCGCCGCGCATCGTTACCGCCATCCCCACCGATGATCCGGCATGGCACTGGATCGGCACGCAGGTGGATCTGGCCGTGACCCGGATTGAGGCCGATGATCTTGCCGGAGCTTTCGCCGTCTATACCGCCATGGTGCAGCGTCTCAAGGCAGACTGGCTGACCCCGATCACTGCGCCCGCGCCCCATTCCGACATCAATCAGGACAATAAAAACAAGGAGACCGTCCAATGATCCGTATTATAGTTACATCCATTTTAAAGCGTTTCTGTTTTTTACGGGACGATAAAAAACAGAAACGCACAGGGTTGCAGGGGTTTGATACCCTGGCCCGTGCCACAGGCGGCTCAATAGTAAGCGGACTTGTTCTAGCCCTCACCCTTGGCGCAGGCAGCACCCTGGCCGAAGAGCGTCACAAGCGCGAGGTCTATGGCAGGGGGCAGATTTTCCAGAATGTCGCGGCCAAACATGTGGTGCCGCTCTTGCGCAATCAGGCATGGGTCCGCCATTGGGAGGACGGCGAAGCCATGCGGCCCGATGGCGGCTATGTGAACGTGTCTTGGTATGGCGTTAATGGCATCCAATATAATTGCTTTCAAGGCAGCGAAACAGGCAGGACTGCTGGCTGGGGATCCGGTACCTATTCCGGGTTCACCAAGCATCTCAAACTCCGCGCGTTGCGCTATCCGCTGAAGAAAGCTGTGTACAGTGATGGCGACCGATATCAACTGCTGCGCTATGACGGCAAGACTGGCGGGTTGACCGCCTTCATCTTTAAGCAAAATCGCTGGTGGGAAGCCAGTGTCGGCCATTTGCAAGCCCGTATTCCGGCGGTGACCTGGGACATCTGCCCGGGTTTTCCGTCGGCCAAAAGCCTCGGCACCACGGTGAACAAAAAACAGACCTCGCGGTTTTATTTCGAACTGCTGCGCCAGGACCCCGGCAAACGCAGGCTGCATCCCGAATTCGTCAACGAAGAAGCCCATGAATGGCTGACGAAGGAATAATCATGGGTCTCCGTACAAAACTCTCGATACGGCTTATGGCCCTTGCTCTGACGGGCATGGGGCAGATGTCGCTGGCGCAGGTCCAGACAGCGCAAGGGACGCAATCCCAAATCGCGGTCGAGACCTTCGAGGCGGCCAGCACATCCCTACGCGCGCAATACCCTGACATGGTGCGCCAGAGCGGCAAGGTGCTGACGCTCAACGCTGCGCCCGACAGCAATCCGGTGGCAGAGCGTTGGGGCCACTTCGTGCTTTACGCGCCGCTGAACCGGCTGTGGTTGCTGGATGATATGGATACCGTCGTTGAACATGCCTATATCGCGGTGAAGCAAAAACCCTTCGACCATCTGCTGCTGCACTGGACGCACTGGCAGGACAGGGATATTGCCGATATTCTGCCCGCCGCCGCGCAATTGCCGGTCTTCACGGTTGAAAGCACCACGCCGCATCCGCTGGCCACGGCCTATGATGCCTTGCTGGCCAAACCCTTGGCGCGCGCTTTGGCTCCGCTGCCAGCGGGGGCTTATTTCAGCGCGGCCGGACATGTGTTTGATGCCGCTGGCGCACAGATCGCCGACTGGGACAGCTATGGACCGCAAATTGCCCTGCGCCTGATGCCAGCGGTGGAAAACAGCACATCACCCGCCGTAACAACCAGGACAGAGGTTGTTCTGCGACTGGCGCCCGTTGAAACCGAAGCTGAGGCAAGCGACACCGCACCAACCCCGGATCCCGCCGCAACCCCGCTCTGGCACTGGTTTTCTGTGGCTGATCTCGCCACCGCGCTGACGCCGGAACAACCCTTTGAACAGGGAGATCAATGATGCTTAAGCCATGCCGCCTTATTTTTCTCGGGTTTTGCCTGACGCTGCCGGCCTTTCCGGTGCTGTCGCAAAGCACGGAAACAAGCACAGAAACAGCACCGCTCACGGCTCAAACCGCAGCGGAAGCCACAAGCACCGATACGCCAGCGTCACAGCCGCTCTGGGCCGCACCGGCGGATCTCGTCCAGGGCGAACCCGCAACCATCTCGCCCGCACGGGCCGGCAGCACGGACATTCTGTCCTGCCCGTTCGAGGCCCTGCGCGCGGCCTATCTGTCACTTTACGATGAAGCGGACGCGCTGAATGTCGCGGCCCTTGAAAGCGAAGTGTTCAAAGTCTGTATTGAACGCCAGAAACAGGTAAAACAACTGCTGGACAATGAAGAACGCCTGCGCACCCACCTGCGCGATGTGGCGCGCGGAGCGGCCTCAAATGCCAACGTATCAATCAACACTGTACCCACCCCAACCGCCGCAGACAGTGCTGAAGAAGCACCCACACCCATCACGCTGGCTCCGGAACCCCCGTTGAACCCGCCAGAGACTTTCCGCGCCGCCAAAACCGCAGCACTCGCCCAATCCGCCATGGCCCAATGCACCGACCGCTATACATCCGGCACGGTGTTTGGCGGCGACAACCTGGACGGCGGACTGCATGCCGTGGTTTTTGACGCCACACGCGGCACCCGCCTGACGGTAAAAGCCGGTGATACCCTGCCCGGCGGGCTGACCATCGCGCGTATTTCCACCGAGGACGGGGTGATCATCCTGGAACAGGACGTGGAACGCAGCTTGGCCCGCACACTCGCAGAGCCCGCGTTTGACGATGGCGGCGGGCTGCTGTTCAAAACCGTCAGCTTCGCGGATGTCTATAAACCCGACAGCCCGGCGTCCGGCACCCCGGACAGTGATCGGGAGGCTTTGGAATGATGACCATGCCGCATATGACCATGCGCCATATGACCATGCCGCATATGACCATGCGCCATATGACCATGCCACATATGACCATGCGCCATCCATGCGCTACAACCGCCGCTGTGGCGACATTTTGCAAACCTCAACAGCCACACTTCAGGAAGATCAAAATGGGTAAAGCTGCACGACTTTTCTTTGATATCGTATCTCCTGCGCTTTCCCACAGGACTGGCAGATCTACTCAACGCTCTGCATCTCCTGCGTCGTCATCCCCGGGAACCATGGGCGGCGGAACGGGACGGGCGGGCGTGACAATAAAGTCAGCGAGATACAGCTTGAGTGCGGCGATCTGCGCCTCCAGTTCCTCAATCCGCCGCCGCATCTCGCGCCTGAGCCTGTCGGTATCCGGGTTGGCAACAGGCCGTGTATCCGGGTCAGTATCAGGCCCAACATCAGGCCCGGCATCAGGCACGCAGATCGGCGGTCCCGGCGGGATATGTGGTGGCTTTTTCGTCAACGGCTCAAAGCTTTTCCAAATATTGTTGCAGCCAAGCTTACCACATCTTCGAAACGCTCAGCCCGGCAAAGCGAACATTGCGCAACACAGCACCACAAAGGCCAACACCTCAAACCACCGCGCGACGCCGACCGCGCACCACCCTCAGGTGCCTGCGATTTTCGGAGCCGCCGCGTCAATCATCACAAACCTGCCTTTTTTCTCCAGCAAGGTCATTTGCCGCAATTCCGCTGCCCCCACCACAGGCGCGCCTGTCCCGGTTAAGCCTGTCCCAAGCGAGACCCTCCCATGTTAAAAAACCTCCCGAGCTTCGGCAAACCACAGATCAGAACCCTGGAAAACGGCATTATCGATACCGGTGATCTCGGTTTTGCCTGCATTGCGGCGGTGCATTATGGCGGCACCTGCTATGTGGCGGATGGCTATCGCTATGAAGACGACTTCACCGGCGCCCTGATGCGGCATCAGGACAGCGGTGTTCTGCCCGAGATCACCAGCTTTAAAATCACCCCCATGGACGAACTAAGACAGTTCTACGCCGCCAAACTGACCGCAACCGAAGCACTGCGCGCGGAAGTGGCCCGCACACAGGGCCAGCGCCGTCTGCTGGAACTGATCTCGGCGGCCGAACGCGCCAGGGCCAGTGATCTCAAAATCTACCAGCACGATACCAAAACCTATGTACGCCTCAAGGTGGCGGGCCGCGAGTTTGACTATGGCCAGCCCTGGACACCCGAGGAAGGCAGGAATGCAATCAGCTTTGCTTTCAATGCCCAGGACAAAGGCACCGGTAATGTTTCCAAAAAAGACGCGGCGTTCCAGAGCTATTCGATCTCTCCAAAGCCGGAGTTCCCGATGCCGCCCAATGTGGTCAAGCTGCGCTGCCAGAGCGGTTTTCACGAGAGCGATACAAAGCTCGGCTCCTTTGTGGTGTTCCGGCTGTTTTACAAAGACGACAGTGATACCGGCGCCCTGGAAGACCTCGGCTTTGATGCGGAGATCACAGACGCGCTGGCCGCCGCCCGCGCCAATCTGCATGGCTGCGTGATTATCGGTGGCGAAACCGGCGACGGTAAATCCACCACACTCATTCGCGCCCTCGAAGCACTTTACGAACGCCACGGGGGTCATGTGTCGATCACCACCCTGGAAGATCCGGTGGAGTACCGGCTGAACCGCTCCGGCGTGGTGCAGATCCCGCTGCAATCGGCCGGCGACGAGGCCGAACGCGAGGCCAGGCATGAAGACGCCCTGCGCAATTTCGTGCGCATGAACCCGGATGTCGGCATGGTGTCGGAAATCCGTGACGGGGCCAGCGGCCGCGAAGCGCTGAAGTTTGCCACATCGGGCCACGCGATCTATGCCACCGTGCATGTGGACAGTGCCAACGGCATTCCGTTTCGGTTGATGGCGCTTGGCGTGCCGGCCGAAGAACTGGCGCAATCGGGTGTGGTGCGCCTGCTGATCAAACAGACGCTTGCACCACTCCTCTGTGACGATTGTAAAACCCCCCTGGCCGCCGCCAGCCTCAACGATCTGGATCAACGCCTGTTTGCCCCGGTCATGGCCGACCGTGACCGCATCTATCTGCGCAACCCGGAGGGCTGTGCAACCTGCCTCGGCGACGCGCTTAACGAGGCCGGCAAGCTGGCCTGGGCAGGCTACCGCCGCCAGATTGCGGTGGGCGAAGTGATTATGCCGGATCGGGCTTATTTCGATCATGTGCTGAACAAGAATTTTAACGGCGCGCTGGCCCATTGGCTGAAACCCGAAAGCGCAGGCGGGATGGGCGGTATTCCGATTGCCTGCAAACTCACCGACCTGGTCTTGCAGGGCCAGCTTGATCCGTATGATGCGCTGCGCAAACACGGCGATTTGGCGGAGCGGATGAGTGACGCGCAACGCAGTAGCCTCCAGGGCGCGGCAATGCAAAAAACAGCGAAAAGGAAAGCGGCGGGATGAACACACCACTCACATACGCCGCGTGGTCATACGCCTGGCGACGTTTTAACTTCGGCGCCGCCCAGCGGGCGCGCACCTGGCGGCTGGTGGCTGATCTGGTGGATGCAAAGCTGGATCTGCCGGAGGCACTGGAAACCGCAGCCAGCGTGGCGCGCGATGGCGGGCAGGCGGCAGTGGCCGCGTTGATCATGGATCTGCGCACCGGTGTCCAGTATGGCGATCTCGACCAGCGGGTTGCCCGCTATACAAGTGGGGCCGAGGCACTGTTGTTCCGGGTGATCGGATCGGCCGGTGCCGCAGGGGTGTTGCGCGGTGCCATGCGGCTGGCCGAACAGCAGGACAGGCTGGGACGCGCGATCAAAGGCGCGCTGGCCATGCCCGCCCTGCTGACAGCCCTGATGGGCGTTGTGTTTTATATGCTGGGATCGGAACTGTTTCCGGCACTGATCGATGTGGCGCCGCTTGAGCGCTGGTCACCGGCCGCCCGGGCCATTGGCAACTTCAGCCTCTGGTTCGTGGGCAATTTCCAGTGGGTGCTCATCGGGCTGGCAGCGGTGTTCATGTTTTTACGGCTGTTTTTACCGCGCTATGCCGGGCCGGGACGGGTGTTTCTCGACAAATTCCTGCCCTGTTCGCTCTATCGCTTGCAGGTCGGCACCGGATTTATCTTTACGGTGACCGAGCTGGGGCGCATGGGCGAGACGCTGAATTCACAGCTGCTGCATGAGCTCGGCACCGGCACGCGCGGCTATCTGAAGTCCCGCATTCATGCGATTGCAGTGCAACTGACCGCACGCGGCTGGGGAGAGGCCCTCAAAGCAACCGGGCATGACTTTCCGGCCCGTGACTTGAATGCGGTGATGGCCGCCCTTGATGGCAAAGACGACTGGGTGGAGACCTTCGCAGGGTTTCTGGACCGCTGGCTGGAAGAGCTGGATACCCGCGTGAAGGTGCAAACCCGTATTATGAACATGGCGCTGATGGGCGCGGTTGCCGGCGCCATCGGGGCCACCGTATCGAGCACACTCTCCGTGCTGCAAAGCATTCAGTGAGGGGGGCGACACCAATCAAAAAGACACCCCCCTCACTTCACCAAATAACAGCGGACCAGCTCAGATTTAGAGGACACCTGGCGCACCATCTCTTGAAAGGATGACCATGACTGATTTTAACGGAAATACAAGCAAAACATGGCTGAAGCAGGCACGTATTGCGCTGACACAGCGCATCAACCCCGCCCGGCAACAGCTTGAATTGCTCAAGAACAATGCGGCATGGCGTGCCCTGCTCAAGCCTGACAGGCTTAAACCTGACAGGCTGCGTCCACCCCGGCGATGCCATGCCGGTGGGATGACCTTGCGAAATGTACTGCTCGGTACACTGATAGGGACTGCTCTGCTGACGGGTCTCGTGTGGTTGATCATTACCGCACTGCAAAAAATTCTGTGAGGGGAGCGCCAAGAAAGAACCAAACAAGCTGACACCCCCCACACTTCAACGAAAAACAGCGCCCGGCTAAACATGGCGAACAGCCTGCGCACCATCTCTTGAAAGGATGACCATGACCAATTTTACCCTAAACACAAGCAAAACCCGCTTGAAGCAAGCGCGGATTGCGCTGACACAGCGTGCGCAAAGCGCTCTGCAACAACTTAAATCGCTGAAGAAAAAGGACACCTGGATTGCGTGGGTGAAACCCGCTCCGCTGCGGCGACCGCGTGCGCGCCGCGCCGGTGTGACGATGTTCGATGTCGCTTTATGGACCCTGGTTCTTATTCCCGTACTGGTGGGCGTACTGTCGCTTTACAACGGCGTTGTCGACTCGACACGCAGTGCCGCCCTGCGCTCGCAGCTGACCCGCGCCGTGGCCATCATCGAGCGTGATCACATCTATTCCGGCGTTTATGTCGGCACTGGCTCAGATAATACGCTTATACCCTTTTTGAAAAATGAAGGATTTACCAAGAAGGAACTAGGCGACGTAGGCGGCACCTTAAGTTTCACCTCGCCCTATGGCACCGACATCGCCATCACGGGAAGTGGCGCCCGCACCTTCACTGTGAAGTTGGTCAATATTCCGGCCTCAGGCTGTGAGACGGCGGCGATGGCTTTTGCCAACCAAAACTCCGGGCTCAAGAGCCTTAAGATTGGGATTGCTGAGACGGATGGGACCGTAGTCCCCAAAATAACCGAAGCAGTCGTGCGTGACGCCTGTGTAAACAAGGTAAACAGCGTCACCCTGGAATTTTAGGGAGACCACCATGCAGAACAGCCAGCCATCTCCGGGATTTCCCCGCAAGGCACAGCATCAAGACGCGCGCATAGCGCCACGTCGCACCCGGCGTGGTGCGCTGATGCCGGCCGCCGTGCTGGCTGTTCTGGTCATCACCATCGTCATGAGCCAGTTCGCGCAAGCGCAATTGCGCCACGCCAGTGCGGCGCGCGCCGAGGCCCGGGCTGTGCAACTCGCGGCAATCGCGGCGGATTTTGATTACTATGTGCATGAGAACCGGGTGCGATTGGCAACGGGCCTGACGGAAGCCAACAAAAACCGGAAGATTGATGCCCGAGAACGGGCTGACTTTGAAGATAATTTCCTGCGGGGTGGCGTTGAACCACGAATCCCCGGCTTTGATCTGGAGTATCAGATCAGCCGGGTGCAGGACGGGACTGAGGTTTTTGGCGCATTGCGGCTAAGCGCTCTGGACGGGCGAAGCAGGGCGCAGATCTGCGCCGTCATCGCCCGGCTGGCCCGTCACGGCGCACGCCCTGCTGTGCCAGCGGCACCGCAATCAGCATCACCAGAGCCGACAAAGCCACGCCCGGCCCGCACATGTGACGCAAGTATATCGGAACGGGTCATTCTGACCGCACCGCTGTCCGGGATCAATCCGGAATATGTGCTGCGGATGCGCCGCGCGGGGCACCCGCCGCCGAAACTCGCAGGCGGCGGCACGCTGGATCTGGGTGGATGTGGTCGGGATGAGGAACCCCGTAAATGTGATCTGCTCAATGTCAAGACTCTCACCGCAATAGGGGGAGCCGAAAGTGCGGCGGCACGGGTTGCCAGAGCGCAGCCCAACGAGCAGTCCGACCCTGCCCTGGACAAGATTGCCCCCACACTCCTGCACGTCCGGAAAATGACCGGCACATTGACATCTCTCCGCCGCGATCCAAAAGAGCAAGAGCGCATTGATCGGGGCGGCGATGACGCGCCGCTACCGCCGTATAAAACTGGCAACGTCGATATAGCCGGCACCACAAGCGCAGGCAAATTCATCGTTGGGAGCACTCTGATTGCCGGCGGGGCGGGTATCTTTGCAGACAGTACCACAGGCGAAGCAGGCAGTGACACCGCGCCCCCGACCACCATCGTCGTCAAAGGCCGGATGACGCTCTCCGAACATTTACAGACCCACACACTGGGTGCGGCCAGTCTGCGGGCAGCCAGCATAGCAACACAGCACCTCACTCTCACCCGCCAGATCACAGCAAAAACCATGGTCGCCGATACCTTTAAAACACCCGTATTGAAGAACATTCAGATCGCGGCAGACGGCGTACCGAAGTTGACCGCGCGGCAGGTGTTCGCCACCGCAAGTGTAAAGGTTGACCGCCTGCAAACAGAAGCGTGCACAGGATGCTGATCCGGATATTCACATACGCGCGGAACGCGGTGCTGCGCCCAACGGGCCGGCACGGCATCCACGGCTGTGCATCCGCACCACATGGCGAAGCACAGCACAGACCCCGCCGCACCAGATACCCCCGCCACGCCCGCTGCGGCTTGAGCCTGTTTGAAGCCGTGCTGGTGATGATGATTGCCGTGCCGCTGGCACAGCAGGGCGTGCGTCTGGCCCAACATTACATCCGCGCGCAGGCCGGCGTGCAGGAAAGCCGGCTACTCACACAGGTGGTTACGGCCGCCAGCACATACGCCCTGCGCAAGGGTCTGCTAGTCTTTATCAGAGATAAGGTTGGCGTTGGCACGATTAAGGCGCTGCGCAGGGGCGCTTTTGCGGAAATCGCATGGGTCGGCGACGTACCGCTGCGCACAGCGCTTGGCCGCGATATCGAGGTGATCTTCCATGCGATCGGCTCAGAGAAACTCGTTGTACTGGCCCGCGCCTTCACGCCAGACGGTGAATACACCATGCCTTACATGCCACGCGGCGGGGAAGGCATTGGACTGGTCGGGACGATCCAGGAAAACGCACCGTACCGGCTGCGCGGACCGGGCCTCGATTACAATCTCACAGCCCTTCAAACACAGGCGACCGCCCAAGACGGGATCAGCCCACCCGTGGTCGGGGATCACCTCGCCATTGCCGTGCTGCGCATGGATCAGGATGTCTTGCCATACCTGCACCGGATCACAGTGCCGGGGCACGAAGAGGCAAACCAGATGGAAACCGATCTGGATATGGGCAAGAATAATCTGGTCGGGGTGGGTGCGCTGATCGCCGATGTGATCACAGTCAAGAAAGCCATGGACGTTGGTGAACTCACCGGAACGCTGGAAGTGGTGGGTAATATCGCGGCCGGTGGCGATCTGGATATTCCCGGAACGCTGGAAAGTGCTGAAGCCACCATCGCGGGTCGCATCAAAGCCACCGGGCTGGATGTCAGCGGTCCTGCACAACTCGACACCCTTGAAGCCCGGTCAGTACTGGTAATGGGCGGGGTGGTTGTCAAAAAAAGCGGCGAGGGTCCTGTCGCCGGGGTCGCTGTAGAAGGGCTCATAGAGGCGGAAACCCTGACCGCAACAGGCAATGTTGTGGCAGGCACTGTGGTTGCGCCCATTGCGACCATCGAGGAGCTGCGCGCGGGAACAGTGCAAAGCAAAACGCTTGAGGTCACAGACCAGCTTGTCACCAAAAAAATTGTAACCGGGAGTTGTACCGGATGCTGATAAATCCAGCCCGCAAATCCATAACCCGAAGTGCTCTAGCCAGCCTTGTGATCTGCGCCGGCCTTGCGCTGGCTGGAAAAACCCTTGCCCAGGAAACAGCGCCCGGGATAGTTACCCCAACCGGCCCCGCCCAAACCGGCCCCGCCCAGGCAAGCACAACCAACACCGCCACCCCCGACAGATCAACGGCGCTGCTTCAGGTGATTGCCCTGCGCCGCGAACTCGCGGCGCAGGTAAAGGCGCTCACCCGACTGGCGGCCTATCAGAAAGAACTGCTGGCTTTGGCCAACACCCGCGACGTTGATGCCGTTTTGCGCGCGCGCCGCGCACGACAGAGCTGCTTTGCGGAACTCGGCGCCACAGCCCTTTGCGACGCACTCGGCGTCAGCTTTACCAATGATGCCACCACAATGCAAAATCGGGGGGACGCTGAATGACCTTACAGTTGATGATCCAACAGTTGATGGCCCCATTGTGGATGACCCCACAGTGGATGACCCCACCAATGATGATACACACACTCCTTCTGATGATATTCATGGGCTTGCTGATCCGCACGGATATGGCGCGGTTCGAGATTGAGTTCGCGGCTCTGGCGATGGTGGCCCTGAACGGGGCTGCCCTGAATATCCACCTCGGCCAGTCCCCGCTGGAAATGGCACTCGGCCTGCTGATCTGGACCGTGGCGGCTTTGGCCGTGCGCATCTTCAAAACCCGCAATGCGCTCGGGCAGGGCGATGTGTATCTGTTTGCGGTGATCGGTCTGGTGGCCGGAACGGGCGGCACGCCGGTGGCGCTTCTGCTGTTTGTGCTGATCAGCCTTGCAACGTCATACGCCTATGCCCGCGCACGGGGTCGCAAGATGGCGCGCAGTCTTACGCCTGCGGCCCTGCCGGGCGGTCTGGCCATTATCGGAATTCTGATGGGTCGGTTGATGGGCCTGTCGCTGTTTAACGGATTTGAACCGGCCTCTGCGCCCGACACAGCCCTTGGCGGGTCTATCCTGACCTATGGCCCGTGGGTCGCGGTTATTCTCGCACCCTGCGCCGCCCTTCTGATGCGCATGGATCGCAAAAGCCGTGATCGTCAAAACCGGAACCGGAGGGTGCAGCATGGCTGACACTGTTTTTCAAACCCCCGCCCGAAGTCATATTGGATTCCTTTATATGGTTGCTAGAAATTCCAATATAAAGGAAGGCGAGGCATCTGTGCAAACACGGACGCCGCGCCACAACAAGCGCATGACCGCGCGACGCATGACCGCGCGACGCATGGGGGCTGCATAATGGCCTCTGAGCACACCATCCCCGCACACAAGGCTGGACCACGCCGGCAGCCACCGGCCCGAACGCGGGCACCGACCCGAACGCGGGCACCGGCGCGCAGCCGTTCGGAAACCGGCCGGAACCGAAGCAGATTTGAATGGCAAAGCGGGGAAATCCACCGGGGAGAATGCGCCATGACGGCGACTGTATCTCTTCAGCAATATGACGGGTTCAGAGCCACTCCAACCCGCGCATCAGGTCAGGCATGCGGTGCAAAGCCTTACAAAGACAGCACTTTTGACGCGACGGGGCCGAAGACGCTCCAGAGTGCCGCCAAACCAAGCGCCAGGCCGATCAGACCCGCTACATTGCGTGTTATCCTGTTGACGCTGTCCGATATCTCGCCGCGCACAGTGGCAATCTCGCCGCGCAACTCCGCCCCCTGGACGGCGATCTTCTTGTCCAACGTGGCAAACTGGACGTCGATCTTCTTGTCCAGCGTGGTAAAGCCGATATTCATCTCGGCGCGCAGTTCTGCAATCTCTGTATTGATATTCTGTGTCAGCCGGGTTTCGGTCTTCTCCAGATCATGTTTGGTCGCCGCTGTCGTGGCGATCGCCTCGCTGATCACGCCCACCACAGCCTTGGCCGATGTGGCATCCAGCCCTGCGGCTTGCAGGGTTTCCGATGCTTTCAGAGTGTCGATGCTGACCGATTGTGCCATGACTGAATATTCCTTTTTCTCCAGATTTAAGCACATCATCGCAAAAACACCAGAGAATTCAACACCGCACCGCGCGCATAACCTCACGGGGGTTGCCGAATATCCGGCCACAGGGCGCGGATCAAAGCAGGCCCGCACAGTTCCCGGCGGAGGGTCTGACACATGATGCAGGATGCCTTCGCCGTGCAAAACATGTGGACATCGGTTCTGGTGCAGGTTGCACGCGACCTGACGCGCGTCCAGTGCAATGAGACCGCCATGGCCGCGCGTTGGATCGGCACATACCCCACACGGGATTTCCGCGAGGTCTGCGCGCTGGCCGGGCTGGAACCAAGTGCCAGCCATGTCTGGTTTCGCAGGCTCTGTGACACGCCGTTCGAGGATCGCCGCGCCTTCGCTCAAGGATCAGACCTCCCCAAGGCAGACGACAGTGACGATGTGATGTTTTCCGGATCCGCTTTCAGCGCGAAACACCACAACCGCCCGCCAGCGGGGGCGATGTGATGGGCCATATCAATCAAGCGATGGTGCAGGACCGGCTGGTGTTGGGCGCCGAGCGGGTGCCGGTCATTATTCTGATTATCCTCTGCGCCATGGGCATCGTGGCGGATTTTGACATTGGCGTGACGGATGTGATCACCGCCGCTGTTGTCTTTGGCTGGGGGCTTTGGGTGCTGCGCAGCTGTGCCGGCTATGATCCCCGGCTGTTTCACAATCTGAGCAGAAAATACATTGAAGCCGCCTGGTACTGGCTCAACAACCCCGGCAAAGGTGCCGCCCGCTGCCCGCGTTCGGGTCGCTGCCCGGGTCGCTGGGCGCGCCCCGCCACGCCACGCTTGATGAAACGCATTCCGGGCGAACCCCGCCAAAGCACATGGAAGGTCTGGCGATGAGTGAGGATAGCAAACTTCCTGTCCTGTTGCCGGGCTGCGCCGCATTTCTGGACGCGCCTGATGTGGTGGAGATTTCCCTGAACCCAAGCGGCGATATTTTTGTCGAGCGGTTCGGCGTGGGGATTGAACATGCCGGACGGATGGAGCCGGCGGCGGCGGAACGCTTTATCCGCTATTGTGCTTGCGCGGTACGCGAAAGCATTTCTGCGGCAAATCCGATCCTGCCCTGCCGCGTGCCGGGTACACCGCACCGGATTGAGGCCTTGCTGCCGCCCGTTGTGGCGGCCCCCACATTTTCCATTCGCCGCCATGTTGAACAGGTGATTGACCTCGCCACGTTTTTTGAAGACGCGGCGACCTGCGAGATTATCCGCGCGGCGATTAAAACGCGCCAGAACATTGTCATTGCCGGATCCACCGGCTCTGGCAAAACGACGTTCGTAAATTCCTGTCTGGAGACCCTTGCCAGCCAGACCCCGGATGCGCGGCTTCTGGTGCTGGAAGATACGCCGGAATTACAGGTTGGCATCGCCAATGTGGTGCATCTGCAATCGGCACCCGTGGCGGGGCTGGAGCGGTTGCTGGTTTCAAGCCTGCGCCTCTCGCCAACCCGCATCGTGCTGGGCGAGGTGCGTACCGGCGCTGTGCTGATGACCCTGCTGAAATGCTGGAACACCGGCCATCCGGGTGGCCTGACCACCATCCATGCCAATTCCGCAAACCAGACCATCGACCGGATGCGGATCCTCGCCTCGGAAGTCTCGATATCGGATCAGCGCGATTTCATCCGGCAGGCGGTTGATCTGATTATTTTTCTTGCTCGTGATTATGGCGCGCCAACTGTGCGCCAGATTTTGCGGGTGTCCCAATCCAATAAACTGGAGATACTTTATGAAACCTGATCCAAAGAAATTCCGGGCAAGTCCAAGCCGTGTGTGGCACTGGCCGCTGGCTCAACGTCCTGCAACCCTGTGCGTTTCTGTCTTTTTTTATGGCACAATAAAAAACAGAAACGCTTTAAAGCACATTTCGGTTTTATTGAATCCCCTCTCTCGACTTCTCGACTTCTCGAGCATGCAATGCTCTGCCGGTTCAATGGCGCATGTGATGCGCTGCCAGTCCCATGGGGCTTGCGAGCAAGCCCTGCCTCGTGCCGATGCACGAACGGGAATTGGAATGTTCCAAAGCTCAGTAATTCCGAAAAATGCTCTATTACGCAACCTCGCTGCACTTTGCCTCTTTTTTTTCAGCCTTGCCCTCTTGAGCAGCCCGGCACTGGCCTCCACCGCGAATGATATTTTTGGCCAGACCAGCCCGATCAGAAAACTGGTGGCCTTCATGACCGGACCCTTCGCCTTTCTGGTGGTGATTGTCGGCATCGTGATCATGGGGAGCATGCTGATCTTTGGCAACGATCTCTCGGGCTTCGGGCGGCGGGTTTTACTGCTTGTACTCGGCGGCGGGCTGGTTCTGGGATCAATACAGGTTGTCTCCAAGCTGTTTAACGCCGGCAGACAGGCAGGCGCGCTCTATGCGCCCGGTGACATACCGCCTATGGATTGGCCGGGCCTGCGTCCGGGTAATCCTGCAAGCCAACCGCCTGAAGCGGCATTGCACCAGGGTTCGGATGCGGGTGATGTCACCGAACAGGTAAAACCAGTACAGGTTCTCGACCGCGGTGCAAAACCATGAGCCGGTGGCGGGCAAAACTGGCTGTTCTGGCCTTACCCGCAATGCTCGCAGCACATGGCTTGGCGGCTGAAGAAACAGAGCAGGTCCGCTCTTCGCCATCCCCGGGTGCTGCAACCAGGCTCTTTGGCGCAGATCAAACCGGCTCTTCCACACAGGCGACAGATCAGGCCACCGACGCTGACGCCAGCCAAACATCCCAAGCTGAACACACCAGCCCCGCACAACCGGCTGCGGCCCCACTACGCCCCGCAGCTGCGGCGGCGACTGAACCACCCGCAATTGTCCCGTCCAGCGCCAGGTCGCTGCCCGCGTTCGGGTCGCTGCCACGGGTGCGCTCGATGGCAGAAGCCCAGGCGCAGTTAACACGCAAAGCCGCAGCGCAGGTGGCGGCGCAATCAGGATTTGTCAGCGTCGGCACAGCGCTGCGCGTTGTGATGGTCTATGGCCAGAGCTGGCCCACGCTGGTGTGCAAATACAATCTGACCTGCCTCATGGAACTGGAACCTGGCGAAGTGATTGCCGACACCCATGTTCTGGCAGACAGCGTACGCTGGGAAGCGGCCCTGCGCTATCGCGAGCAACCAGTGAAACAGGCCTACATTGCCTTCAAGCCGCGGCCGGATGCGGAAGAGACAAACTTCGTGCTGGTGACCGACCGGCGGGTCTATGCGATTTTACTGGTGCCGGACGCACAAGTGCACACGCCTATTCTGTCGTTCAGTTATCCGGACACGCAAGCCGCCGCCATGGCGCGGCGCATTGAGGGGCAAAAACACAAAAAACGGGCCAGCGCAAAAGCGGCCAGAGCCACGCGGAAAGCGGCGGTAAAGCAGTCTGGCGTATCAACAACACGCGGTGTGGTTCCGGCCAACGAGCTGGATTTCAACTACAAGATTACCGGGCGGGCGCCCTTCAAACCGGTGCGCATCTACACAGATGGACGGCGCACCTACATTGATCTGCCATTGGGCTATCGCGGCGAGCTACCGGTTCTCATCGCCAGCGCGGCCAATGCCAACGCTGCGGTCAACATCCAGGTTGGCAAGAACGGCCGCCAGCTTATTGCCGACAAAAAGCTGACCGGGTTTGCGCTCCTGGTCGGGCGGCAGCGCATTCAAGTCAGAAAGGGGCATTGAGATGACCCTCTTCATCAGCACCAGCCCGTCCGCGGGTGGCGACCCGTCCGAGGGCACCGACCCGAACGGCCCCGGCGGGGGCTCCGGGGGCAGCAACCCGATTGATCCGCAAAGCGCGCCAGGCCAGGCCAGCCTTGCCATTGCCCACCGGGCGGGCGCCCGCGTGTTCTGCCGCTGTGTTGAACCGGCGCAAGAGATGTATGTGGCCCATATTGGCAAGCGCTATTACGTCAAGCGGATGCCAAACACCGGCGAGGCCCACGCACCGGACTGTCCCGCCTTTGAACCGCCGGAACATCTGTCGGGTCTGGCGGCGTTGCGCGGCACCGCGATCGAGGAATGCGCCGACGCTGGCCAAACCACGCTGAAACTGGATTTCCCCCTGGTCAAGCGCGGCAAGCAGATGGCCCCGCCGCCCGCCGCAGGAAGCCCCGCCACCGAAGCCATATCAAACCCGCGCAAAATGGGCCTGACCGCCTTGCTGCATTATCTCTGGGTGGAGGCCGATCTGGTGAAATGGGTGCCGGGCATGGCGGGCAAGCGTTGGTGGGGTGTGGTGCAACACGCGCTTTTGCACGCGGCCTGCAACAAACAAACCAAGGGGCTTGATCTCGGTGCTGTTCTGATGATCCCGGACGTGTTCAAAGCGGATCACGCAAAAAAGGCCAAAGCCGCCTGTACAAAACGGTTTGTGGCCATCGCCACGCGCAGCAACACCAACCCGAACGGCCCCGGCGGGGGCTCCGAGGGCACCAACCCGAACGCGGGCACCGACACGTCTCTTGGCATCCTGATCGCGGAATACAAAAGCCATGTCCCGACACGGATGGGCGCGAAGTTCACCTTCAAACATTTACCCCAGACGGCGTTCTTTGCCGATGCGGATTTAACCCGCCGGTTTGCCCGCGTGTTCGAGCCGCAACTGGCCTTGGCCGATATGGTTGAGGGCTGTCATATCATGGCGATTGCAACCTTCAGCCTTGCCGCCGCCGGCTATCCGGTGTTGCACGCAATCGGGCTGATGCTGGTCACCGAACACTGGATTCCGTTCGAGCACGCGCGGGATGTAGACCTGCTGAACAGGTTGACAGCGGAACAGCGCTGTTTCAGCAAACAAATGCGCTTCAATCTCAAACCGGACGCCACCATCGCCGCGGCGGTTCTGAATGATACCGATCCGGCCATCGCGCTCTTTGTCACTCCGGGTTTTGCCAGTGCGGACGAGATCGCCACATTCACCGCACTTGTGGAAGCGGACGGCTATCCGTTCTGGCTCTGGCGCGATGAGGCAACAATACCGGATTTACCGGTTGGAAAGGATCGCCCGTGTTGAAACAGCTTAATGCAAAGCCCCTATGCCCGACCGTCGCACTGGTCTTGCTCTCAGCCTGCGCACTGCAAATTCCCGATCTTGCATCCCGCCAGGATCTGCGCCTCACACCGGTGCAGACCTGTGCCATCGGCTATGATCTCGCCGCACAAATCTACCGCCGCGTGGTGCTGTCAAAAACCGTCATCATCCCCGGTGCCCGCCCAAGTGCCTGCGAAGCCCACACGCTCACCTACCTGAGGCGCGCCGGGTTCAAAATCGACGAAACCGCCCCTGGCCCTGCAATGACGGTTGATCTGAATAGCGGGAATGACGGCAGCGTTGCGGCGATTGCCACTGTGGGCGGCAAGTTACGGCTCGGGCGCAGCTACAGGCTGGCGCACACAGGGGTTTATCCGCAAGGGGCGGTGAGTTTTATCACCCTGCCCGACGGCGCAAGACCGCGCAGGCCGCACACGGTTTTCTCATCAACACCAGGGGGGGATCGATGATGCGGGATGTAGAGCTAAACGACTTTTCTTTGATATCATATCTCATGGGCTTTTTCAGAGACCGCATATGCAAGCGTTTCCACTTTTTATTAGGTTATCATAAAAAGCGGAAACGCACACGGTTGCAGTGGGTTGATACACTTTCCATAACCACAGGTGGCCCAATATTAACCATAATTGCTTTAACTTGTGCATTCTTCGAGGGCCCATGAGACCAAAATTAAGTCGTTCAGCTATTCAAGGCTCTTTCGCCGATTTTCTGAACTGGGGTGCGCTGGTGGGACCGGGCGTTGTGGTTTGCAAGGATGGCAGTTTTCTGGCGGGCTGGCAGGTGCAGGGGCTCGATACCGAAAGCCTGGACCCGGAAATTCTCGACGCTCTCCTGGCACGGATCGCGCGCGGGATCGCAAGTTTTGGGGACAAAGATGCTTTCTGGATGCGGCTCGACCGGCGGCAATTTACCGGCATGGAAGACGATCTCATCGGGCATTTACCGCTGGCGGTGCGCCTTTTGGAACGCGAAAGTCGGGGTCGGCTTCTGGATGGGGCACTTTACACCAATGCGCTGCATCTCTGCCTCCAGCATCTGCCCGACGACAAAAGCCAGCCTATCGCCAGCCAAGTCGCGGAATTTGAGCGCCTGGCGCGCAGCGTGGAGGTCCGTATGGGCAATGCGCTTAAACTGACGCGGCTCGGGGCCGAAACCGTCCTGCGCGCCGCAGAGCCTGATGTTCTGACAGATGGCCTGGTCAACCATCTGGCCAGTGCACTCTCGGGCGAGGTGCGCCGCACCCGCGTGCCCGAGATCACCGAGCATATGTTTCTCGACACGCTTCTCGCCGTGGACTTTGAGCAGGCAAGTTTGAACAGTTTTCCGCGCATCAATGGCCGCCCCTGTGCTGTCTTGTCCATTGAAGGGCTGCCAGCCGAATACCCGCCCGAAGCCCTGGCACAGCTGGAAATGCTCAACATGGAATATGCCTGGGTGTCGCGCTTTGTCCCGCAAAGTCGCGCCAAAACCCGGGCGATCGTGGGGGAACTGCGTAAACAGTGGCGTCAGTCGGCCGCCAGTATCTCCTCGCAGGCCGCCTATGGGGCCGGCGGGGATCGGGATGTGCATGCCGACGCCATGGCCGCAGACATCACTGGGGTCATCACGGAGATCGGCGGCGGCGGCATGATTTACGGCGGCTTTGCCAGCACCTTGATGATTTTCGGGGCCTGGAATGAAACCTCCGACGATCTGATGGAAGCGGTGGAGCTGGTGCGCGCGGCTTTGCAGGATGTCGCTTTTTGCGTGCGCGAGGAACGCCACGCGGCGGCCGAGGCCTTTTTGGGCACGCTTCCGGGCCATCGCCATCGCCGTCCGCGCGATGTGTTTATCTCCAGCCGCAACTTTGCCGATCTGATGCCGCTGCGCACCTTGTGGAAGGGCGAGGATTACTGCCCGTCACCGCTGTTCCCGAAAAAATCACCCACCTTGATGCTGGGCCGGTCGTCCTCGGGCGAATTGTTTCGCTTTAACATCCATCACGGCGAGGTCGGCCATACCATGGTGTTCGGCCCGACCAGCGGCGGCAAGTCGGTGCTTTTGGGCGCGATGGTCGGGCATTTCCTGAAATACCCCGGCGCACAGGTGATGTTTTTTGACAAGCGCCGCTCGGTGCAGCACGCCACTTACGCCTTTGGCGGCAGTTTCACCAGCTTTGGCGGCACCGACGGGGTGGGCGTGGCCCCGATGGCCCATACCCAAGAATTGGGGCGCGACTGGGCGATTAACTGGCTCACGGAAATGATGCGGCTCGGCAATGTGGAGATTTCAACCACCGTGCTGGACGAGATTGCCAATGCGGTTGATAATATGTTCGAAAACACCGCGTTCTCAATGCGTGCAGTCTACGAGTTTGTCAGCCTGCCGCAGATGCGCAGCGTGCTGGCAGGCCATTTGCGCCAGGCGTCTGCCCAGGTCTCGGTGCTTGATGCCGCGCATGAGGATCTGGACTGGCGGGCCTTGACGGTGTTCGAGACCCATGAGCTCTTCGAGATGAACCCCGCCACCGCCGTTCTGGCCCTGGATTATATTTTTGCCGCCGTGCAAAAACGCTTTGATGGCCGGCCAACTTTACTGGTCATAGACGAGGCCTGGGCTTTTCTGGGCCACAAGATTTTTGTTGAGCGCATCCGGTCCTGGCTCAAAGAAGCCCGCAAGGCCAATGTCTCGGTCATTCTTGCCACGCAGTCTCTGGCCGATGTGGTGGGATCACCGATTACGCCGGTACTGCTGGAAAGCTGTTTTACCAAGATATTCCTGCCCAATGCGGGGGCTAAAACCGAAGCCGCGTCCGAGCAGTATAAAGCTTTGGGCCTGACCACAGCGCAGATCGATCTCGTGGCCTCGCTCATTCCCAAGCAGGATTACTACGTGGTCAAGCCCGATTGCGCACGGGTGGTGGATTTCGATTTCGGCGAGGTCAGCCTGTCACTCATTGGCCGTACCAGCGTCAGCGAAAGCCGGGCAGCGGCTGAGGCCTATAAACGCGATCCGCAATATTGGACCGCTGATCTCGCCAGCATAATCGACAAGGCCTATGCGGCGGAACCAGGCGAGATAACCCCAACAAATACTGGAGATAAATATGACCCATAATGTGATGACCCACAGTGTTCGGATGGGCGTTCAAACCGGTGCAGAGGCGCGTACCCGCGCCGTGACTGTGAAAACTCTTGTGAAAACCCTGCTGATCGCGACCGTATGCGCAACGCTGGTCACCGCATCCCCGGCGGCGGGTGGTGCCGCGACAGGTGGCGCCACAGAATGGACGCAATTGCTCAACAACGTCCAGCTTGTGGATATTGTCGGGATTGAGGGGCAGAACCTGGCCAAGAACGCGCAGATCCTGACGGCGGAACTCAATCAGCTGCGCACCCAGATCAACACCTACCAAACTATCCTGCGCAATACGGCCAGGCTACCAGACAGCTTTTTGCGGCAAGCCATGGAACCCTTGAGCAAGTTGCGCGGGATTGCCGGCGCGGTGCAGGGACTGGCCAAGGACGGGGCGTCTCTGGACCGGTTTTTGCGCTCTGACCTGATCCGCGATCCGCTGTTCCGGCGCGAAGCGCTGAACGAGGCGCGACTGGCAGAACGCTATGATACCTGGCAGCAGCAATGGGCGGGTGCGGTGGAAACCGCGTTGCGCAACGCTGACCTCACCTTGGACGACGTGGGTGAGGAAGCGGCGCTGATCGACACAATTTCCACCCGCCTTGGCGCGGAGGGCGGTCATATGCAGGCCTTGCAGGTTGGCAACGAGTTGAGTGCGTCTCTGGCACGCCAGATGAACCAGCTGCGCAGCCTGACCGCCACCCAGGCGCAACAAACCTCCGTGGCCTGGGGCCGGATACTGGCGGATATGGATCGTAAAGAGGCCGCACAGCGTCAGCACGAGGTGGAGATCAAGGAAACCCTGGACGGCTTTAAAGCCCAGCAAGACCAGTTTCGCCCGATCCACGAAATTCTGGGCATAGGCCAATGACATGGATGCCAATGACCTGGCCGCCAATGACCTGGATGCCGATGACATGGTTAATGGCCGGCCCGATGCCCTGTCATGGCGGCACTCCCCTGCGTCGGCGTTTTGGCAGCACCTTTGCCACAACCACGCCATCTTTAGCAATTCTGCGCCCCGCTCTCTGCCTAAATCAATTCCAGTTAATGTTGCGCCGCATCTGGCAATGGCTGACGTATCAATGTCCTGCAACCCTGTGCGGTTCTGTCTTTTATTGTGGTTCAATAAAAAGCAGAACCGCCTTAGCCCTCCTGGCAATTGTGCTTTGGATATGGCTTACGGGTGCCGCCCATGCGCAACCCACAGGGCCGCTTGGCGGCCCGAACGCGGGCCCATTGGTCGGTGGCGGCGTAAACGTCGCCGCTGGCCTGGGCGACGCCGATCTGACGGTGGCCGACGGGATTGTCGACCGGTTCAAGGTTATTTTGCAAAACATGGAAGAAACCGCAGGGCAACGGGCGCGCCAGTTGCTGTATCTGTTGTTTGCCATTGATCTGGTGATCAGTATCGGGCGCGGCCTCCATATGCAGGAAGACCTCGGCGCGATGATGTCGCGGTTTGTGTTTCGCCTCGGCTTTGTCACCATTATCTCGCTGTTTATCGGGCACGCCGCCGAATTCGTCGACTGGATTGCGGCGGTGGCCGTCACGCTTGGGCAGGAAGCCTCCGGACGCGAGGCGGTGTCAAGCCTGAGCATCAGCGCGATCTTCGGGCAGGGCTGGCAGTTTGCCGGCGAGATGATCGGGGAAATCAGGTTCTGGAAGCCGTTATCGATCTTTTACATTGTGACCGCGTTTTTCATCCTGCTGATCACCGGCATTATGATGGCACTCTTGTTGACCGTCCATATCGAGATGTTTGTTGTGGCTCTGGGCGGTTTGATTGTGCTGGGTTTTGCCGGGTTGGAGACCACGAAAGACAGCGCCACGGCGTATTTCAAAACGCTGATCGGCAAAGGCTTCAAACTGATGGGGCTGTTGATGATCTTTGCGATGATGAACAAGATCACCATCGAGGTGGCCGGGGCCGGAACCTATTCGCTGGGGCTGGAACTGGTGCTGACCATCATGATCCTGCAACTGGTCACCGTCGTGTTGATGCTGACCGTGCCGTCCTCGCTGGAAAATCTCGCGGGCGGCATCGGGGCCAGCCGCGCCGCCGAAGTGATCGCCGGCATGGCCGTTGCCTTTGCCGCAGCGCCCCTTGCCAAGGCCGCCATTGGTGTATTCGCGGGCGGCACAGCCGGTGGCCTTGGCGGCGTGGTGAGTGGCGTGCGCGGTGCGGCTGGCGGGGGAGCAGGTGCCATGGTAGCAGGGGGTCTCAAAGGCGCCGGCAGTGGTGCTATGAAGTCGGCAGCGCGCTATGGCGGGGCCGGGGCGATGCCGGGGCAGAGTTTGCGCGGCACCCTGGCACAGGATCTCAAACAAATGCTCGGGTCCGGCAGAAACAGCAATCCGTAACGTATGTTGAAGGAGCAGCCCGATGACCAACCCCTATATTGAAGCCCAACGCGAATGGGACGAACGCTTTGCGTTTCATGCGCGCCAGGCGCGTTTGGCGTTTATTATGGCCGGCGCAATGGCGGTTCTGTCGCTGGTCATGGTGGCGGTGGTGGTCTGGCAGGCCACACACCGCACCTATATTCCCTATGTCGTGGCGGTGGACGCGCTTGGCCGGGCCGAACTGGCCACAACGCCAAAAGCCACCGGCGACTGGCCGCCCGCCGTGGTGCGCCGCGAGGTCGCCGACATGGTGGCCGATATGCGGGCCATTCCCGGTGATCCAACGGTTCTCGAAGACAATATGCGCCGGCTGCTGCTCTTCACCCTGCCCGGCACCGCCGCAAACCGGAAAATCAGGGAGCGCGGGTTGTCCGGCACCGAGAGCCCCTTTGTTTTGCAAGACCAGATCACTGTGCGGGTGGAAATCAAGGCGGTCAACTTCCAGAACGGCACAACCTGGCTCGTTGAGTGGTCCGAGACAACCCGCGCGCGCGGCACCGGTGCGCTGGTGGGTGTAAACCAGTATCAGGGTACCTTCCAGCTCGGACAGGTGCAGCAGCTGTCACCGGAAATTCTGGCGATCAATCCGCTTGGTATTTACCTCGCGGATTATGACATCCAGCTTTTGGGGGCGCAGTAACATGGGGTCTCTATCCATACGCAAGTTTATCGGGGCAGGGCTGGTGCTGCTGGCCATATTGGCACTTGGTCTCCTCCTGGCCACGCAGATCGACCCCGGATTTTTAACCGGTGGGAAAAAACCCGACGACGCCGCGCCGCAAATGACAACCGCCAGTGCAGATGCCACAATAAACGGCTTTACCACGGCGGCAAACCGGGATCCATCCCCGCCGCTGCCTTCCGGGCAGGCGGCTGCGGTGCCAAACCAGACCACCGGTGACGCCCCTGCGGCGGGCAACCTCAGCGAACTGGAGCAGCAGCTCTTCGCCGAAGCCCTGGAGCGCGAAAGCACCCGCGCGCTTGAGCTCGAAGAACGCAAATGGGCCGCCGCCAACAGCCCGCTGGGGCAAAGCATTCACGGGTCGGTGCCCGCGTCCGGGTCGGTGCCCGCGCGATCCGGGCAAAACCAGGACCTGGATCAAACCGGATTGGCGCAAGCATATGACGATCAGGCCGCCAGCCTTCCTGATCTGATGTCTGGTAATCCGCTGCCCGATTTTGACGGGCGCGCTGGCCTGGAGTATATCCCGCCTGCCGCGCAAACCCGCGTTACACAGACCCGCACCACACTGGCGGCGGGCACTGTGATTGCCGCCGCCCTGATGGGCGATATCCGCTCGGAACTGCCCGGGCTGGTGCGCGCCATAGTGACCCATGACATCTTTGACAGCCAGACCCTGCGCTTTGTGGTGATCCCGCGTGGCGCGCAACTGCTCGGCAGCTATAGCAATCAAACAGAGGTCGGCCAGCTTAGGCTGTTTGTCTATTGGACCCGGGTGCGGTTCCCGGATGGCCGGGTGTTTGATCTCAACCGCGCGGCCACACTGGATGCGCGCGGCGCAAGTGGTCTGACTGGCCGGCGCCAGGCAGGGTTCCTCACCGCGATTGTGCAAGGTGCCTTGTTGGGGCTGGCGCAAAACGCAGGCCGGGGCGGTCCGGCAACTGCGCAAGGTGCCGATTTGGCCGAGGCCGCGCGCATTGCCACCGGGCAAGCGGTGGGCACGGTGACGGAACGCTATCTCGAAACCCGGCTCAAGCGCGGCACACGGTTTACGATTCCGGCCGGAACCGTGCTTAACCTCATCCTGGAACGGGATTTTGACTTTCCCGCCGTTGCCCGGGATCATGGCGCGTTGGATAAAAGCGGGCAGGATCAGCCGACGCTAGCGCGTGTTGTTTCGAGAAATTCTACAGGTGCCATCACCACAGCTGTTCCTGATTTGATGCAACCTGGCCGAAGCCCGAAGCCTGCCCGGCGGGCAGGCGATACCGGCCGCACAGACACCGCCTCAGTGGGACTAAAGCGTTTCCGGTTAAATCTGGGTCAGATTGAACTGGAAACGCAGGGTTCAGGCTCTGATGTTACTGCGTTTCACGCTTTCCTCGCTGACTCGAAAAAAGCCCGAAACGCTCTGATGCTGGTTGCTGGAGAAACAGCACAGGCTGGCCTGCCTTATGATCGTTCGGACTATGGCAATTGGGCGGATCTGGACGGCGATTGTCAAAACACCCGCCACGAAGTACTCGAAAGCCTCTCGACGGCGCGGGTGCTCAAATCCACCGATGGCTGTGTGGTCACGCGCGGACGCTGGCTTGATCCCTATACCGGCACCATTGAACGCAATCCCCGCGCGCTGGATGTTGATCACATAGTGCCACTGGCCTGGGCGCATGGGCATGGTGCCGCCCGTTGGCCCCGCGCGCGCAAACGCGCCTTTGCTAATGATCCGCGCAATCTCTTTGCCACCAAAGCCGCCGTGAACCGGGCAAAAGGCGCCAGGGGGCCACTGGACTGGTTGCCACCGGACGCAGGCTTTCACTGTGCCTATGTGACCCGCTTTACCCGCATCGTGCGCATTTGGGAGCTGACCTACACGCGCCTTGAGGCGCAGGCAATGACGCAGCTGCGGGGGAGGCTTTGTGCCTGATGGATACGTTGGCCTTTATCCCGCGCGTGCTGCTGGCACTTTACCTGTTGGTCGCCAGCCTGGCACTGGGCGCACCAGTGCGGGCCTGCACCGAAGACGCTATGCTCGACCTCATCGGCGCGCTGGAAGCCCCGGGGGGCTACAACCAGGTCTATTCCGGCGTGCGGGTAAACCCGCCGCGCCCGATCACCAGCATGACCGTGGCGGAAGTGCTCGCCTGGCAACGCCAGGCCTCCAAAACCGCCGTATCCTCCGCCGCCGGGCGCTATCAGGTGATCCGCGCCACGCTACAAAACATGGTGGACAAGGGCGTTGTCAGTTTGGGTGCGCGGTTTGATGCCCGCACCCAGGACCGGATCGGGCGGCATCTTTTGCGCGGGGCGGGATACCGCGCGGGCGAAACCTCGCCCGCCGTGGCCAACCGGATTGCCGGCATCTGGGCCGCCCTTCCGCAGGTTTCCGGTCCCGGGCGAGGCATATCAACCTATGAAGGCATTGCCGGTAATCATGCGGTGGTGGACGCGACAAGCTATCAAAAGTTTATAGCCTGCGAAATCGGTCTGGCGGCGGTGGAGCGGGTCACTGCGTCTATTCGCAGTGGCCTGCGGTTTGGCATCACCTTCGATCGATTGATCGCGGCCATTGAGCAGAACGCGCAAGCCGCCATTACCCGCGTCGCAGAGGCCGCACAGACCCTGCTCCTGACCTTCTTTGCGCTTGATCTTGTCTGGCGCGGCGGCAAGGTGTTCGGCGGCAACACACCGCCGGGCGATTATATCGCCGATACATTCTTCAAAGTCTTTGTGGTGACGTTCTTTCTGTTCATCCTGACCAATGCGGCCCAGCTGGCCGAAAACCTTGCCAGCCGGGGCGCAACCATAGGCGAAGAAATTTCCGGGCGGGCCGGGTTTTCTCTGGGCGGGTATGCCCGCGACAAGTTTGTGTTGATGTTCCAGTATCAGGAAGGCGTGCGGTTTTACCCGGCTCCGATGATAGCGACTGTCACCATGCTCGGCTGGTTGACCGCAATTGTCATGGCCCTGACCATGGCAAGGGTGGTGCTGACCTACGCCCATCTGATGTTCTCGACCATGGTCGGGATGATTATCATTTCCATGGGGTCGCTTTCGCCGCTGACGGCGCAGGCGCGCCGCGTGATTATGAAGCTCATTGGCCATGCCCTTGAGATCATCGCCCTGAACATGATCCTCTATCTCGCACTTGATCTGGCCCGGGAGGTAAGCTCGGATGTTTTTCCCGTGGTGGCCGCCGCGCAGATGTTTGTGCTCGATGTTTTTGTGCTGATCCTGGCCTGGACCCTGCCTGCATCAATGGCAAGACTGGCCCGGACCCGATGATAAAGCTGACCGACTTTTCTTTGATATCGTACCTCCTACGCCGGTGCTCCGACACGGCAGCCCCGCTGCGCCATATCCTCATCGGTATGGGCTTAATCCTCACCTTGGCCGCAACGCCACTTGCAGCGGCACCACAATCCGACACGGCCCTGCTGGCCTTCATTCGCCACTATGAGGCAGGCGGGGCCTATGACCGCATTCACAGCGGCATCCGCCAGACACCGCCCAAGCCCCTGACCCGGATGAGTGTCGGCGAGGTGATGGCCTGGCAGGCATCGCTGCGCGGGGTTATCTCCACGGCGGCGGGCGGATACCAGATCATCAGGGCCACGCTGGACCGCCTGGTCCGCCGTCACCGGATTGACCGCACAGCGCTTTTTGACGCGGCCATGCAAGACCGGCTGGCGCGGTTGCTGATTGCGCACTGCGCGGTCGCGCGAAACCAAGGCGGCAATCGCGCCTTTGCAAACTGTCTGGCCCGCATCTGGGCCGCCCTGCCTTTGGTGTCAGGGGCTGCACGCGGACGCTCCGCCTATCACGGGATTGCCGGCAATCGGGCCGGGACGACGCCGGCGCGGGTGATGGCGGTGATTGAAGGCGCCGGCTTTACCGCGCCCGCAGGGAACAGCCGTCGGGTGCAGCGCCAATCGAAAACACCCAAATCCCTGTATCAAGTGCGTTATGAACGGATTAAGGTTGAACACAGACGGGCCGTCACCACTGGAAAACTGGGCCGCTCGGTGGTTTACAGCCGCGATCCGTATGCGGTGGAATAGGGGATGGATATGACAGAGGAACAACGCGGTCGCAGAGAGACCGGGAAACACTTCAGCGGCGCGGCGATGTTGTCGGGTGCACACCCATGGAAGATTTTATGGCTTGTCCTGACAGGCCTGATTGCGGCAATCCTGACAGGCGCAGGTTTCTTTTTTGACTCTGTGCCGTTTGCTCTGGCCTATACGCCTTTTCTGATGGCACTCGTCACCCCCGCGCGCGGATACCAGGCAGCCCTTGTCGCTGGTCATTTCGCCATTGTCTTCGAGATCGCCGCAACCGGTCTGGTACACATGGGGTTTTCCGGCTGGCTTGTGATGTTTGGGTTTCTGTTCGCAGTTTCAACCCTGTCAGCGGGCTTCGCCGTCTTCGGCGTCGGGCTGGCCGCCGTGATTTTGCTGCTCATCCCGTATTTTCCGGGCAACCCGCTCCTGGTTACCGGCGCGCTTTATCCCGGGTTTGGCATCGGGGGGATTATCCTGCTCGCGGCGGCCTGCATTGCTGTGGCCTATTGGAAAACCACAGGCGCGCGCCTTGTGGCTGTTTTACTCACCATTGCCTTGCCATCAGCGGTTGTTCACGGTGCCGTGAATAATGGGCTTTTCAATATCCCGCTTGCGGATCGCGCGGCCCTGACCGGACTTGTCCACACAGCAGGCGGGCCTGATGAAAACAACAGCGGCGGCGACCGGTTTGAACGCATTGCGCTCAGCAGAAGCGATACCCGGGTGATCACCGGCACAGATCTCACCTGGCGCCTGCTGCTGGCACTGCGCAATCTTCCTGCGGGCAGTCTGGTGATCACCGGCGAAAATGTCCTGACATCCGAGGACGCCATGGGGCAGCGGATCTTGTGCCGCAGGGCACGCGCAGAAGTGCTTGATCTTTATGTTGGCATCGCAAGCGCGGATGGCACAGGCGAAATCTGGCGCTTGAGCGCAGAGACCTGCCCCGCCGGCAGCCGCGTCTATCGGGCCGTCATCGGCATTCCAGGTCTCACCGGACCGGCCTGGCCGGATGCCATGGCATCCGCAACGGCAACGGGCGCACCGGTTAACCTGCCCACAGCACTGGACGGTGCCAAGGTGTCAATCGGCTTTCTGGCCTGTTTTGAAGCCTTCAGCCTGCACCGCTGGATTGCCATGGGGCTGAGTGATTTTGAAACCGTTGCTGTCGTCTCCAACGATCACTGGACCGATCCGCTGCCGGTGGCACTCTTGCGCACCAAGGTGAGTGACCAATTCGCCAAACTCTTTGGCATCAAGGTGGTTCACGCCGGGCGCGATAAAAACATTCTCATTCTGAAAGGAAAAAACCCAGAGCGTTTCGGGTTTTCCTCGAGTCACGAAGGAAAGCGTGAAACGCAGCAACATCGGAGCCTGAACCCGGCGTTTCCGGTTCAATCTGATCCAGATTTAACCGGAAACGCTTTAATTGCTGAAGAACAAATGTGAAAGGACTGACATGTCGGAAACCACATCCGTTGACCAACAGATTACCCAAGACCATCCCGGCGTGCTGGCCCTCCGGCGTAGAGCTGAACGACTTAGCTTTGGTCTCATGAGCTTTCCCAGAATGCACAAGCTTTGCATATGCGGTCTCTGGGAAAGCTCATGAGATATAATTTTAATGAAAAATCGTTCAGCTATATGGCAAAGCTTTCGCCGCAAATTGCGGATTTTACGCCCGTGACCAGCAGGCCCTACGATCCGGCCGGGAACTGCATACACAGCCCGTGGCCGCGCGCGCCCTATGCAAGCGAAGACTGGCAGGTCTTGCCACCGGAACTTCAGCTTGATGCGCCATCGCCGATCCTGGTCTTTGAACATTTGCGGCCACCACGACTGGAGCCACAACCGGCAGCATCCTTCTTATCGGCTTGGGACGCGGCCACCGATGCGCTTTCCGCCAAGGCATTTGACCAGATTTTTATGGGTTTTACACAATCCAGAAGTTTTGCCAATCACATCCTGCGCAACCGCAGCAGCCTGCGATTTTCCACCCGCTGCAGGCGATTACTGGATCACTTCCCCGAAATACTACAGGACGGGGCCGCTATTCAAGTCGGCGTTCAGGCCGGTGTGCTGCGCGCGCAGTACCTGGGCGGCTATGTGCCGTTTCGGCTATTCCCGTCGCTGGTCTGGATCGATCGGGTGGAGATCAACGGCCACAGCGCATGGCGTGTGTTTCGCCAGCCGGTGACACGCAACGGCTACCCCATCGGTGTCTGCCAGACCTATCCGGTGGATCAAGCAACGGAGGCCAGATGGATCGGCGCATAATACTGTTTGGCGCAGTGGTTCTGGCAGTGGGGATAACCCTGGTGCTGCCCTATGCCAGCCTCCAGACCAGCGGGGTCATGCTGAACACCTCGGGCTCCGTGCCCACCGGTCTCTACCGCGCCAGCGCGCCCGACACCGCCCCCTATGTGAGTTTTTGTCTGCGCCGCAAACACCGGGTGTTCCGGTTTTACCCGCGCTACTGCAGCCCGGACAATCTCGAGGCACGCCAAATCCTCAAGCGGATTGTTACCCGCAGGGCGGACGGGGCACTCCGGGTCGCGGGCGATCTGCCCAACGCCATCGACAGCCGCATTCTCGGGCATATCAGGCCAGAGCAGCAACGCGGGTTTTGGACACCGCTGTGGCTCTGGGGAGATATGCGATGAAGGCACCTGGCACTCTTGCGACAAAAACCGCCCGCATCAAAGCCGTGCGCCTGCGCGAGGAAGCCCGGTTGATCAAGCTGGCGCGTATGGCGGGGGTGTTTGAGCGGCGTGCCCTGAGCAAAGAGCTGACCGCGCTGTTCAAGGGGTTCGTGGCCGCGCGTCCGCCCAAACACTCCCAACTGAAACGACTGACCGACGAGGTGAAACGCATGACTGCAAGAGTAAGCGCACAAGACCGACGGGATGATACCCGCCGTAAAATCCTGCTGGGATCATTTTTGATCGCCCAGTTTGAGCATGATCCGGAACTGCTGGCCCGAATGCAAAGCGAGATCATCAGGTTTCTCGATCAGCACAAGGACCCGAATGTGGCGCAAGCCAACAAATTGTTGCTGGGGCAGTGGACCGGGATCAGGCCCGCTGCCGTCGGCGCCCCCGCTGGGGCCGTTCGGGTCGCTACCGCGCAGGATGAACCCAATGAAACCGCGTAACGCGCAGATCATTTGGGTCGGCATCGGCCTGTCGTTTTTGCTCCTCAGCGCAAGCTTTTGGGGCCTGAATACCATTCCCGCAGATCAGAAGTCGGTCTACACCGTCTTCACGGCCATCCTTCTGATCCTCGTCTTTAGCGGTGCCACACTGCACTGGAGCTTTACCAAACCGTTACGCTTAACCGGCTGGCAGGTTCTGGCACTTCTGGCCGCCGCCACCTGGTTTCTGGCCCCTGACATCCGAAACGGCCATATTGTCAACTGGGCCGTGGCCAGCCAATTGACCTGGCTGTCTGTGAAACAGATCAGCGCATCGGGCTGGGGCATGACTTACGCCGCCAACCCGCTTTATTATTATGTGCTTTACGTCTCCGGCTTCTGGTTTCTCATTGGCTGTTTTGGCCTGTCCCTCATCGCGACGCAGTTCAAGAGACTGGGCGGGCAGGGCGGGTCATCGGCGACGGACGGGTATCGCTCGAAGTCCACCGTGTTTGGCGATGCCCGATGGGGGTCCTGGCGCAAGATCAAAAAGGGGCTGGCACCCGCAGGCAAGACCACCGGTATTGTTTTGGGTGAAAACTACGATCCCAGAACCCGGGGCGATGGAACTTACGTCAACAGCGACCGCAAAACCTGGGGGCCGGGCGGTAAAAGCCCGCTGATCACCATGGATCTGTCCTACGAGGACGGCCACAGCCTGATTATTGCCGGCAGTGGCGGCGGTAAAACCGCCGCCTATGTGATCCCGACCTGTTTTCATTACGCAGGCGCCATGGTTGTGGTCGATCCCGACCGCGAGGCCATCCGCGCCACCAGAGCCGCCCGGGAAGCCATGGGCCGCACCGTGCGCGAGGTCTCGTTCGCGCCGGGCTGCGGGTTGGACATCATCGCCTTGATGAAGCCTTACTACGCCGCCGATATTATGGCGTTTCGGGACATTGCCGCCGCGATGCTGATGATGAAATCCCGCACCCATTTTGATGAATTCTACTACGATCCCGGCGTTGATCTGGTGGCCGCCCTGCTGGAGTATTTCTGCATGGAGACCGCGACCCATCCGTTTACCGGCATGTCGGAAATCCTCGGGTTGGAAACCGATAAGGTCAAAGAACGCTATTCTCAAATTGCAGAAAAGACCAAGCGGGAAAATATCGCCGCCGTGATGAGCCAGATGGCATCCCAGGGCAAAGACTTTTTCCAATGGTTTGAACCGACGCTGAAACGCTCGCTGAACTGGATGGTCTATCCAGACATTAGGGACTCGCTGAAGACCGAGCCTGCGAATGCCGCCGATCCGCTGGACAAGGATACCGATATCTTCATCACCATTCCAAGCGATCGGCTGAAAGACATGGGCGGTTATATCAAACTGGTGCTGGGCGTCTTTGCCTACCATCTGAAGCACCGCAAGGTGAAAGACCACCGACGCTTGCTCTTGGTCGACGAGGCCCCGATGTTCGGCTATGTGCCGCTGTTTGAAACCATCCGCGATACCGGGCGCAAACACGGCATTCACCTGATGCTGATTTTCCAGAGCCAGCGTCAAATCAGGCAATGCTATGGCGACCATGCGGAAAGCGCCTGGGCCAGTGTTGCGGTGCGGGCCTATAGTGCGGTGGAGGATATCGGCGAGGCCAGCGACATCGCCAAAATAGCCGGAAGCTATACGGCGGATGTGGAAGGTGCCAGCAGCGGCTCCAACAAATCCCCTTTCGCGGTTCTGCCAAGTTCGATGAGCATGGCCGCGCAACGCTCGGTGCAGGCAACCGCCCTGATCCAGCCGGATCAGATCCGCACATTACCGCCAGACTCCCAGATCCTGATTTTCCGCCGGCAGCCGCCGATCATTTGCGGCAAGGCCATCGCCTTCCGGCGCAAGCAATGGGCCGGGTATGACTCGCCGCATTTGGAGTTTTAGGTGTTATGACTTCAGGCATGGGCAAACTGGTCTACTTTTGCCTCTGCGCTGCCCCAGTCACAATAGGAAGTGTCATGAGAATACTTCCATCATATCTTTTTCAAGGTCCGAAATTTCACGGCTGATACACTTTTTGAACAACTGGTCAAGTTCTTCTTCCTGCAAAGCGTCAAGTTCCTTACGGGCCATCTTTGGGATGAGAATGCTGATTTGTTGCTTCTTTTGCTCCGCGTCGAAGTTATCAAAATTCGGGAAATACCCCGTCTCATCCGCATTATACCTGATCTCATGATAGGCCTTCACAAAGCGTTTGAGGCGATTTCTGTCCCCAGACTTTAATACCTTGGATGCCTGTGCAATCAAAAATGCGTCCAACTGTTTTAGCTGTTGTTTGTTTTCGGATTGGGCGAAAAAGAACACCCAACCAATCCTACGTCCTAGAAATTGACACCCAGAAATTCGCAGGTTCATTTTCCAGATCAGAGGGCCTTTGTTGCTGGCGTATTTCATTGAAGAAATAAGCTTCATGATATTTGCAAACATCTTCTTGAAAGATGCCTGACGAACCTCAATGTCATTCAAACAAAACCGATATCCAAGGTACTCTATTCCTTCGGATAAAGGGACAATGACACTTTTGCTCCCCGCACCAACTTCGTGGCATCTAATCTTCTGTTTGCTTTTTAACAGCTTTGGGACCGTTTTTGAAAGTTCAAAAATTTTGTCAGGTGGGCCGATAATCAGGATATCATCCACAAACCGAAAATAGTCTATCTCTGAGATACTTGTGAGATGATCGTCAATGTCTGACAAGTACAAAGATGAGAGCAAATTCGAAATACTAAGACCTTGAGGAACACCCTTATTGTTCAGTGTATCTGCGAACTTTTTGCGACCCGTTGGCGTGCACATCGCATTTTCTATCAAGTGCAAAACCTGCCGTTTTCTAACCCGACGACGCAAAATTCTTATTAGAATCTTATGATCGATCGAAGGAAAGTAGGTCTGTATGTCTAATCTCAGGTAGGAGTCGGTAGCTGGACGCGAACCGGATACTTCATGGACCCTTTTAATCGTCGAGTGGGGGATACGAGAAACATGGCTAGGGTAGATAACCGCAAGTAGTTCAGAGAGGAATTTCAAGATAAGTTTGTCGCGAATAGTCGGGATGGAAAGCTGGCGCGGCGGTTTTTGGGCACCTTTAGAAATAAGCTTTTCGCGGTAAGCTGTGAACTGGTAGGTGCACACATTCACTTTGCGGTGAATAATATCAATCTCTTGATCTATTCGCTCCGAGAATGCAGTAACCGAAATGCCATCACGTCCGACGGCCGCACCATCCGCAATAAATTCGGTAAATATCTCGCGCAGTTTGGCTTTAGTGAAATGGGATTTATACAGCGTAGCGGGGGAAGTTGATGAAGTCATAGAAGCTGGGTTGCGATGAAATAGTAAAGGTAAAAACCATACAAGAATACTAACAACACGGTGATCCAGTATGCCAGAAAAAATGTCAGGTGCTTGGCAAGCATTGGCCAAGTCCATGCAATCTTTTGCCCATTGCGATCCCACATATCGTGGCGCCTGTAAAGCGTCCTATCTAGGATAAGCGTATCATAGTCCCAACTGTTATGGTTTCCATAACCTCCTAGAATTTCATGGTACTGTCGGTTGATTTCATCATCATCTAGCTTGCTGTCCTGCAGCTTCTGCAATTTCAGATAACACTCACGATGTTGTGCGGCTGTTTCACCGAAGCTAAAGCCGAAGATAATTACTGAAAACGCAAAAACAAACACTGATAGAATGGCTGCGTAGGTGTCCAAAGGGGCAGTCACTGTGATTGAACCACGCACAACAGACCACGCGATCACGCTAAGTGACAACCAACTCAATAATAAATGTGCTACTAGATCATAACGCCGATATCGCATTTCAGCATGTATGCGACTTTTTGAGGTCAACCAAATTGCTGTTCGTAAGCTCTCTTTGTTATCACTCATCATTTAGGCCCTATCCGATACAGTTGCGTGTGCGAGGCAAAAATCAAGTATCGATTCCTCCGAAGAAGATAGCCGAAGCTTCAGCAATGCTGTACTTCCCAAGTTTAACCCGTAAACGGGCTGGCGGTTATCCCGCACCCCCCGCTCACAAGAACAAAGTGCCATTTTTCTAGTTCCCTGTCCAGTACTTGAACGCAATAGAAACACCCAGACGTGCGGAGAGCTGTGACAAACTGCAATCATCGCAATTTTTCGACCGAATTAAGTGCAAATAAAACCAGATTGCAGATCGCCAATATCCTTATGCGCGGAGTGCTGGATTACACCATTCCACACTTTTTGGCACTCTCCCAATAGGTGAAAACAAAACCTCGCGTGTTGTACTGCCAGGCCATAATGAAAAATTTGCAATCAAGCCATCCGGTGATGGATCAGCCTTTGTGCCGTTTGCTGGCGATCTGGCCAACGTTCTATGTGTGCAGGAAGAACGCGTGGTCGGAAAAGACAACACCGTTCGCTACAAAAACCGGTGTCTTCAGATACCCGCAGATTGCCATCGGAACCACTACGTCAAAGCCCGTGTTCGGGTGCATGAATATCCAAACGGCCAGTTGGCGGTGTTCCATGGCCCCAGAAAGCTTGCCATGTATGAACCCGATGGAACGGAGATTAAAGATGTTAAAGAACAGGCTGCGTGAACCGCTTCGACCAGCCGAACCACGGGTGGAAAACAGAAGCGGACAACTGCCATGGTACATAAACCGGACAACTCCAAATGTTTTTGACATTGCCTGTGTGTTGTACTTGCCTTGTGCTACACAAAACATTATATTCAATATGAATACAAAATGTAAGGAGGTACTGATGGCAAACACATCTATGACCCTCGGTACGCATTGGGAAACTTTCATCAAGGGTGAAGTTGATAGCGGTCGCTATACCAGCGCGTCGGAAGTCGTAAGAGATGGTCTGCGTGAACTTGAAAATCGTTCGAAGAAAATAGACACGTTGCGACAACATCTTGCAGTTGGATACAGTCAGGCGAAACGCGGGGAATTTGTTGAGAACGTCTCAACCGAAAACGTCATAGCAGGGGCAAAGCACCGCGCGGTCAAATCTGCATGACCACCACTTATAAGCTCACGCCAGCCGCACTTTCGGATCTGGAAAAATCGCTGACTATACGCTTGCCACCTGGGGCGAAGATCAGATGGAATCCTATGTATCGGCTCTGACGGCCCGTTGTCAGTGGTTGGCACATAACCCATATTTAGGCAGACCGCGCAATGACATTCATCCAGAATACCGTTGCTATCTACAGAAAAGGCATTTGGTGTTTTACATGACGGACAGAACCGACATCATAATCATTGGATTTCCGCATCAGTCCATGGACATTGAAGCCTACTTCGATAGTTGATCAGCGCATAGCACAATGACCATGCCAGATTTCAAAACGGCCGCATCGACATACTCGGACCTTTTTCCTCCAGGGCCGCCTTGACCAGATCATTTGGCGTCGGCGCGCGACCCGTGGACACCTCTGCACCTTTTTTAACCATCGTACTAATAGCCCATTCGAACTCCGCCAGCGACCCGAACTTCGGTTGCTTCGAATAATCATTCCGGTTGGCCAGCCTTTCCGTCAGCCTGTCTTTCCAGTCCTGTGGCACCTTCTCCCCAGCCAGTTTATCCTTGATCACCGCCGGATCACTCTTCGCCAATGCAAGGGCTGCGGAATAAACGCGCTTAAACGGCACATATGTCGTTTCCGAGATGTGTTTGCGCAGATTGATGTCCCAGTTCATGCTTTCCGTCGTTGATTTATCGTCAGGGCGATGCTTGATGTCAGCGATCATCGTCGCCGCCATACAATCCGCCCGGGTCGGCACCTCACCAGCTTGCGTCCGCGTTAGATCTTCTGGCCCGGTGGCCAGCGCACCGATGCGCACAGAATGCGACAGCGCCCAGGTCCATTCCTCAACCGATTTTAGCTTCGGCATTTCATCAAACGCCGCACCCGATGTCACCGCCTGAAGCAACCGCGCCTTCCATGCGCCCGGCACCGAGGGATCGCAGGGACCGATGGATCCCGCCTGCGCCGCCAGTTGCCGGAACGCGTTGGCGGGTTTTTGCAAGTCATCAAACCTCATGGTTCCTGCGCCGATCTGGCTTGAATGGGCATTGAAATCAACGTCCATAACCAACTGGCGATTGGCGTCGAGATTAACAACGCAGGCCCAAAACTTCTGATGCGCCTCCGTGACCGGCGTCAGTGCCGCCAGATCAAACCCCGGTTTCATCTCAACACTCTGTTCCATCACCTTATCCTTTTTGTTGTGCGCACCTTGATCTGGACCCGTATAGCCCGCAGCCTGTTCTTTACGGTGATCGCCATAGTCACTCAGCAGCGTTTCCCAAAACCCCGGGCCTTTACTGCTCAGCGATCCGATCACCTGTCGCGCCACCGCCAATTCCCCGATCCCGCCGCTCGACGCACCGCCCAGCCAGAGAGAGCCAGAGCGCGCAGGCGCTGCGCTGCGCTGCGTTCTGCGCCACTCCCGTGCCTCAATCGGCTGCGCCGGTGGCAGCAGATCCTGCGACGATACCACAGAGGCAGGGTCATCGGCCGGTGCAGGGGTATTGGCCGCTTTCAGCATCCGGTCATAACCACCCGCGCGCCGCGCCGCGCCCACCCGCGCACTTAAAAGCTCCAGTCCGGATTTCAGCGCCCGGGCAACGCGGCTGTCCCCGCGACGGTCCGCCACCGCAATCGCCCGCCCGAACGCATGGGCTTCGGGCAGCAATTCATCCCCGCGTGCGCTGTTGGTCCAGCGCAGGGCGACAACCTCGGCGCGGGCCGGCAGATCGCGCGGCAGGGTCTTGCAGATCTTGCCCCATGTCTTGGCGCTCGACACGTCCTGCAACAGGCGCAGTGCGCGGGCCTGCACCCCGGCCTCTATCTGGCGCCCATGCCCGAGGATATGCGCGCCGATCACATCCGCGAGCGCACGGGTATCGGCACCTGCGGCCAGGGCTGCGCGCGCGCGTGTGGGCGCAAACAGCCGCGACAGCGGCCCCAGCGGCATCGGAACATTGCGCTCAGCCCCTGTGTGGCGCGCCACATAGGCCCCGAGATCACCGTCCTCTGCACGGTCTCCCACACGGGCGGCTGCTTGATCTTCCGCACCGCCTTCCACACGGCCTTCAGCACGGGATTTCATGCGGGCCTGCCGCGCCGCTTCAAACCCCTGCGCCGGATCAAAGCCGTATGCGGCCTCAAGCGTGGTGGTCAGGGCTGTGTCGCGCCGGGCAAGTGTCTTCAGGTAATCGCCGACCTTGTTTTCCTCTACAGGCGCATAGATCGCCAAAGCACTGCGGTACCGCGTGGCCCCCACATAAAACAGGCCGTGATTAAAGCCTTCGGTCACCACAAGATGACTGCTCTCATGGCCATCGCCTTGCGATTTATGCAACGTGGTCGCATAGCCATAGTCCAGCTCCGGGCTATCCTCGGCCCTGAAGCTGATATAGCGGGCCTCGTCACTGTCCGTGCCAATCCGTATGGTGAAGCTTTGGCTCTCCGGATTGACCGCCGCAATCTCGCCCGTCATCCCGTTGACAATCCCCGACTTGCGGCGGTTTTCCCGAAACGCAATCCTATCCCCGGCTTGCAACTCCAGCACATCCCCATCGGCGCGGCTTACAGCAATGCAGGGCAGCGCGTCGGCGCGATGCGCCTGATCGTCCGCACGCGCCAGCCGGTTCAGATGCGCCACATCCACAAGGCGATAGGTGAGCAGCATCTTGTCCGCATGCGGATCGGCAGAATACCCCGCAACGGCCGCCGTCAGGAGAGCGTCCCTGTCGCTTCCCGTGGCCTGAACAGCACCTTTGTCCAGAAAATGATCAATGGCCAGATCGGCGCGCGTGCCCCCCGCCGCCAGATTACATGTGGCCTCTCGATCCAGCGGATCGTGCTGACGCCAGACGGTTGTGAGATCAACGGTGCCAATCCGGTCGGCAAACGCCCGCCACATCGCCCCCGGCCCTCGCGGTTGCAACTGGCGTGGATCGCCAACGAGGCGCAGACTGGCCCCGGTGCGCTCCACCAACTCCAGCACCATCCCGAAATGATCCGCATTCAGCATACCCGCCTCATCAACAACCAACAGGCTTTTGGGACCAAGGGTGATGCGCTCCTGCGCGGCGGCAAAACCAAGTGCGGCCAGCGTAGTGCTCTGAATACCCGACGCCGCCTGCAATCCCTGCGCCGCTTTGCCGGCCAGGGCCGCGCCAACAACAGTCCAGCCTTCGCGCTCGTAGACCTCGCGCACCCCTTTCAGTACAGAGGATTTGCCCGAGCCGGCAATGCCGGAAATCATCGCAAAACGCGCAGGCGAGGTCGCATGACGCAACGCCCGTTCCTGATCCGGTGACATCGGCCCGTGGTCTGTGCGGGCCGCCGCCGCGACCCGCCCGCGCGCCGGATGTATGTCGCTGCCCGCGTTCGGGTCGCTGCCCGCGTTCGGGTCGCTTTGCGCCAGCGCAAGGGCAGACACCTTGTCCACCAAATCAAGCTCGCGCCTGATATGGGCCAGCGTCGCATAAACCCGCCCTTCGCCGCGCAAACCTTCTTCGCTGAGCACCACCAGATCGGGATGCGCCATCGCTTCGGCAAAGAGCCGCACAAAACTGTCAGGATCGCGCACCACGCCGCCCAAGCGGCGTGCCACATCGGACGCCCTGATGACCGAGCGCTCCGCCAGAAGATCATCCACCAGTTTCAAAGGGTCGCTGGCATAACCGCGTGGATCGTTCCCCAGCACCGGCGCGCCCGGCCTATAATCAATCGACAACAGCCCCGCGATGCGCCCCGCCGTGGCTTGCAGATGTGCATCAAAACCAAACTCACCACCCGACCACAGGGCCGCACCGCTGCGGTCTGCCCGCGCACTGATGTCTGGCGCGATGACCATATCCCGCGATCTGTCCTCGGAGCTGACACCGCTGCTGACACCGCTGCTGACATCATCCAGCATCTCCAGATCCGTATTGCGCTGCACGGCTTTTTGCAGGGCTTCGTAATCCCGAAACGCGGTCTCGGGCACATGCAGCTCAAGCGATTGTCGGTGCCGCGTCATACCGGCGCGGAACATCTCCTGATCCATGCCCCGGCTGGCATAGAGATAGCCGCGATCCACCATACGGACCTCCGCATCATGGATGGTTGTGGCAATGCTCGAGCTGAACTGCGCCAGACGCGCGCTGGTGTAAATCTCGACGGTGTCACGGTGTCCCGGTATTTCCAGCTCAATGCTTTCCGGCCCCAATTTCACCACACGCCCGCGCCCGCCCGCCGTGACACCTGCCAGGGCAATGTCGCTCCTGGCTTCCAGAACCTCGCCAATGTTGATCTGCCGTCCCCAACAGGTCTCCCCCGCGCCCAGGCGCCCGAGACGCTGCCCTTCGGCCCGAATGGCCGCATCAAGCGTTGTGACCATTACCCGCGCATGTGCCATCGCCAACCGCACCTCGCCGCTCTGTTCCGGCGATGGCTGATACTCGCCGGCCCAATAAGACCGCGCGAGTGCCGCCTGCGCGCCTTCAGCCCGACCGGCAAAGCGCACAGCACCTTTGTTGTGGTAAATATCAAGCGCACGCGCCGCCGGTGCGCCCGGCTCATCCAGGTAAGCGGTGGCAATCCGCTCGTCTTCCAAAACCTGATGCGCAATGCGATCGCGCTGCTCGACACCAACCTCGCGCGCCAGCAGGCGGTAAAGACTGACGGAGCCAACCGGCGAAAGACCACTGGAATGCCTGAGCGCAATCAACTTGCCACCCATTTCGGCCACGCGGCCCTGTACCCGCATCCATTGCGGACTTTGAACCCGGTCCGCCTGATCCAGAAAGACGACAAACTTCTCTTCCGGCAGACGCCCCATCGCCCATTGCGCTTCCAGCGCCGCCAATGAGGCATGTTGAACAGTGTCACCAAGCCGCTCAGCCGCTTGCTCCGCAAAAACCCCTCTGGTGCCGGTGGCAATCACCTGATAGCCCCGCGCCCGCCAGACAGCACCCGCTTGCTGCAAGAACCCATCCTTCTGCGGCCCCGGATCAACTGTGGCAAGGCTCAACCGCGCCGCCCCCGCAACATGGGCCACGTCACTGCGCAGACCGGCCATATCCCCACCGTCAATGGCCTGACTGTCAATGCCCTGACCGTCAATGACCTGACCAATGCCCGTGAGCTTTGACCGCGCCAGCGCCTTGCCCTGTTCCAATCCCCGCGCCTCGATCTCCGCCTGCACCCGCGTGGTGTAAAGCGGTGCCCCGTCAAAACTGCTGAACCCTGCCTTAATCAGCGCACCGCTCTTTAACGTCTCTGACAGCACCTGATCGGTGAAGGCTTTATGGTCAAACGCCGGATGATCCATGCCCGGATGATCCATGCCCGGATCTTCCATATCTAGATATTCCGCCGGAAACAGCTTTTGAATATGGCGCTGCAACTGCCCGTGATCAAACCGGCTGTTTTCCCGCACCAGCGCAGAAACGATAAACGCGGGCTGCGCCTTGAAATGCGCCGCTGTATCGGCCCTGATCGCAAGATCGGCTGCACTGAGTTCCAAAGCAGGCGCGCGCACAGGCGCGGGCACAGGCGCACGCACGGCTTCCGCTGCGGCTGCCAGTGCCCGTTTGGGATCAAATCCGTAATCCAGCACCGAGGCACGTCCCTCCCGCGCCAGCGCCCGGCTTAAAAACCCGGCCCCCTCACCCTGAGCGTCCGGATTAACCGGCAGCGACAGGCTGAACTTGCCACATGGATTATTAAGCATGGCAATCAGATCCGGACGTTGCAACCCGCGCCCGGCAAATCCGTGCAGGCTGTCGGTATTAACCCCACGCGCCTCGCGCGCACTGAACACAGTGCCATAGTCCAGTCCGGCGGCCTGCGCGCCGGGCGCAAACGTCACATCCTGCGCCCCAAAACGCACTTTGACGAACCGTACCGTCACCTGACCCGTTTCATCGACAGAACGGACCACACCGCGCGCACCCGCGTTCAGATCATGCTCTACATTATCACGACACAGCTTTAGAACCGTACCTTCATGCACGGCCAGCGCAGGGGCCTCAAAGCGTTCAATCTGGTAAATCTGCTCCTTCGAGACCCCATCCTTCTCCTGCAATGCCGCTTCAATCCGGAGATTGAGCGCATCGCGCATCCGCGCCGCGCTGGCCACACCGAGCTTATCCACGGCCTCGTCAGCGATAAAACTGGCTACATATTCATCGACCTGTAGTTCATCGTTGCTCGAGCCAATGAAGACATCCTTGTTCCAAAGTGCTTTGTAAGCCGCCTCAAGCGCCGCGCCGCCTTCAAGCAACCCGCGCCGATCCGGTGCAATCGCCTCAAACCCGCCCAGCACCGATGTCTCAACCCGTGCGCCCAGATGCCGCAGCACCGACCCTGTCGCGTCCAGCGATGGATCGGAGTGCAACACCAGCTTGGCACCACTCGTCTCCGCAAACCCCGTCAGCAGGTCAAGATCATCCACATGCAACCCGGACGCCTCCGGTACCACCAGAATATCCCCCGCGCGCAAAGACAAAGACCCCTGACGCAAGCGGTTGCCAAAGGCATAAAGCCCCAGCCCCTCGATGCCTGCCGCCGGTGCGGTCGTTACCGTCGGTGCGGTCGCTGCCGGCGCACTGGTTGCAGCCGCCGTTGCAGCCGCCGCAAACCGCGTGGCGGCGCGTGCATCCGCACTGACCACAATCACCCGGGTGCCGGTTTGCCGCGCAATTTCCGCCAAAACCTGCGTAACGCGCACGCTCTGGCGGGTGCCGATCTCCTCCAGAAGTGCAATGCGCGAGGGCCACAGCGCATACTCCAGCCCCGCGCACACCGCAGAATCCAGCCCCGCAGCTTGCCAGGCTGCCACAACCACTGACGGATCCACCGCCCCGAACCCCTGGCCGACCGCCAGAGTGACACCGCGATCCATCAATCCGGCCACCTGCGCTATCTGGGCGTTTGAGGAATACACCCGCCCTTCACCGCGCAAACCTTCTTCGCTGAGGATCACAAGATCGGGATGCGACATCGCCTGCGCAAAGAGCCGCATAAACAGATCCGGCGCACGCACCACCGCGCCAAGCCGTGCCGCCACATCAGCGGCCCTGAACACCCCCTGTTCCGCCAGCAGATCATCGACAACTTTCAAGGGATCAGTTGCGTAGCCACGCGGATCATCCGCCAGATCCGCCTGGCCCGGCTCATATCCGGCCCGCAGCAGCCCCGCCATGCGCATCCCCTGTTGGGTAAGATGCGCATCGCCAGCCAACCCCGTCACCAGAACATGACCCTGCGGCAGATGACCCTGCGGCAGATGACCCTGCGGCACGGTCATGTGCCCTTGGGCATCCGCCGCAATCCGGTCCACCCGTGCACCCACCGCCACATCTGATATATCCCGCGACATCCGGCCCAAAACAGGGGGGTCATTCGCCTGCACCACATCGATCAGGCTGGAGCGCTGCACCATTCCCTTGATGTCAGCCAGACCCTCAACACTGTCCTGCGGCACCCACATCCGGACCGTTTGTTTGTGACGGCTCAGAGCGACATCCAGAAGATGCGCGTCAAACTGCGACGTGACCAAAACCTCGACATTATTGGCCACCGTCATGCCTTGCGATTTATGCACCGTGGCCGCATAGCCGTAGTCAAAATGCAAAAACCGGCGCGGATCAATTGCAACAACCCCGCTCTGACCGTCCACACTTAAAATCAGCTGCGTTTCCGAGGCGGCGATAACCGAAGCAAACGACGATTTGGTCACCGAAGCCTCCCGGTAAGGGCGGGTAAAGCGCACCCGGTCCCCGATGCCCAGAACCAGAGGCTCAGCCCCTGCGCCCGGCACAAAGCGCGCATAGGAAACCTGCGATTTGTGATCCACCACCCCCCGCGCCAGAGCCTCGATCCGGATGGCCGCATTCAGAGCGTCCACATCCGCATTGAGATGCGTCAGCGCAATGCGGTCCATGCCCTCATGCTCGAAATAAGCTTTGGACAGCGCATCAATTGCCTTCCCAAGGTTCTTCTCGAACCGGATGGCCCCTTTGCGCGCATAGTGATCAATCGCCAGAGCCGCCTGCGCCCCGCCCCGCCCCGCGACAGCATTTCCGTGGCCCGCCGGTCGCCCGCATCCTCCTGCCGGCGCACCGCACCGATGGTCACCTGGCCCACCAGCTTCGTCAGATGCTTGAACGCCGCCGTATCCTGTATCGGCGCCAACTGCGCGGCATCCCCCACCGCAATCAGCTTGCCGCCCATCGCCTTAATCCGCGCCTGCATCCGCGACCAGATTGCCGTGCCGACCATGCCGGCCTCATCCATCACAAAGATAAACCGCCCCTGTGCCGGCCGCGCGCCGCGATCCCACTTGGCCTCCCATTGCGCCAGCGTCGCAACCTGCCCCTCGATGCCGCTCAACTCCTGTGCGGCCTTTCCCGAAATCGCACCACCCAGAACCGCAAACCCGCGCGCTGCCCAGACCTTTGCGGCTGCTTTGACCGCAAAGGTTTTACCCGCCCCTGCATAACCCGTCACCAGGGTCAGACGCCGGGACGACACCATCGACCGCACCGCCATACGCTGCGCGTTTGACAGCGTATCCGGCAACGCCTCGTACCCATGGCCAGCCCCCAGAACCAACCGGCTTTGCGCCATCGTGAGCGCATCGCGCTCCATCCGGCGGTTCATCTCCACCACGGCCCGCGTGGTCATGAACGCCTCACCCCGCGATGACTTGCGATCCAGACGCACCAGATCGTCACTGGCCATCGCCAGGCCCATCAGCCCCTCGATGCCGTCAATCCCCACACTGGTCGGCAAATACTGCTGAAACCCGCGCTCCAGATCAGCCTTGGTAAACAAGGGATTGGACGCCGCCACAACCGTCAGCATGTGCTCCGGATGCGCCATCAGGTAAGTCTCGTTTTCCAGCCGCGCCTCAATCACCCGTTGCTTCACACGGTAGGCGGCATCACCCTGTTCGATGTTTGCGGCGATCTCCGCATTAAAGCTGATCGCTCCCAGTTTAATGCCCTGCACATCCAGCCGCCGATGATCAATCCGCGCCTCGAACCCGGCCGTTTCAAGCGCAGTATTGGCGGCACAGGCCCAGTTAAACCGCAGATTTACGATGTCCTGACGCCGATCCACGTAGGTGCGGATTTTCTGATCCAGCCCGTTTTCCCCCAATGTGCGCTGTGTGGTCATCACATGCGCATGGGGGTTTCCGTCACCTTTATCGTGGATAACCCAGTCCGCCACGGCACCACCACCCACCAGCGATGTCTGCACAAAATCCCGCACCAAAACGATGTTTTGTTTATGCGACAGTTCTGCCGGCAGCGCGCAGGTGAAGCTGTTTGCCAATTGCGCAGTAGCGCGCCTGTTGTGTTGATCCTCGCGAAGTTCCAGATCATTCCAAAGCTGCATGGACGCCGCATCAACGTCTTCTCCACTATAGCGCATTGCCGCCCAGGCGGGCGCATCTGCGGGCAGGGTAATCTCCGCGTGAACCAGCTCTGGCTTCTTGCCGGAATAGTCTCTCGTCTCCCCGCTCTGCCCATTGGTCATCCGCGTCGCATGGCGATAGGCAGCTGCAGCCACGGCGTTTCCACCTGACTTTCTTCCTAGTGAACTGCGATTGAAATAATAGACTGCCATGGCCTCTAAATACACCGCTTTCACATTGAATACAAATTCAATGTACAAACGCGCCTTCCTAAAAACTTCGTTTTTCATATAGGATTGGCTTTTGGGGCAACGCGCCTTCCTAAAAACTTCGTTTTTCATATAGGATTGGCTTTTGGGGCAACGCGGGCACATTTCCCGCAAACCTGTCCAAAGATGCGCCCTTGGAATTTGCCGGTAAACCCGACAACAGTTTGAAACATCAGAGGCATTTCTCAATCGCTCGAAAAGGCTTCGACCTATTAGGTCAAAGCCTGCCCGCTGGCGCGGGAATGCTAAGAAAACAAGGAAGATTGGCAGATTTGCGCGCACTCAAAACCTTGCAATCCGTGGAACGGTCATGCGGATGGCAAGCGCAGAACCGGACGCGCGGCAAGCCCGGAAACAACCTTGATGGGGTGGTCAATTCGGGGCAGAAAACAACGCACGCCGAGGCCCGAATTTGATGCCAAAATCACGCGGCGGGATTTGCGTCTGGATCGGGATGCCGCAAGCCAGCCCGAAAACCGCACCCGCATGAGGCCGAAAATCTGGCGTTCAGCTGCTCACGTTTTGGCAGCCTATGCGCTTTTGGCAAGGCTGGCGAGTTTTGGCGAAACGTGCAGTTTATGTGATTTTACAGGATTGGCAAAAGCGGCAAACTGTGGCACCTTGCGGCATGACCCCGAAATTGGAAACCGATCCATGCCAAAGCCACACCCGAAATCCACACGACCCGTCAGTGAAGGCCACCTGCCGATGATGCAAAGACTCCACGCCCGCATCAGCCAGAATGATTTGCACTGGCTCAACACGATGGACACGCAGGAATTGCGCGCCCTGCTTCTGCTCATCACAACCGCAAAGCAAAAACGCCTCGACATCACCACATTGCTCGAAGAGCACAACCGCCATTGTACCGGCAAGGATCGCAACAAGTGATCGCGGATGAAACCGTTGCATCAGCGGATATGGATTTCCGGGTAATCCCGCGCCAACGGGCTCTCGACTTCTCGCGCATGTGATGCGCTGCCATCCCAACGGGCCCGAGAAACTGACTGTCCAGCGGCGCATGTGATGCGCTGTCAGTCCGATGGGCCCGAGAAACTGCCAACTATTGCTGAACGACTTAATTTTGGTCATGTGCTTTCCCGGAATGCACAAGCTACGCATATGCGGTCTCTGAACTTCTCGCGCATGAAATGCGCCATTGGCCGGCAGGGCCAACCAGCCCGAGAGGCTGTCAGTCCAGCGAAGCACATAAGATATGATATCAAAGAAAAGTCGTGCAGGTCAAAGCCTTTTGGATGTGTGTGCCTTTTGGATGTGTGATTGATCCGGTCACGTAAGCCTGTTACAAACGGGGACGATCGGCAATTTCGAGAGGCTTTACCCATCCACAAAACTGGAAAACAGGCCATGACGCGCCGTGAAATCATCGAAAAGATCGCCCTGGAATATGCGCTAACAGACGCCTATGCCAAACGGGCGGTCACCACCATCTTTGAAGAGATTATCGCGGGGCTTGAACAGGGACGGCGGGTGGAATTACGAGGCTTCGGCAGTTTCAACCTGAAACACTACATAGCACGCAGGGCACGCAACCCGCGTAGCGGAGAAACTGTCGGTACCCCGGCAAAGAGCCTTCCTGCATTCAGGGCAGCCCACAGATTGTACCAACGGATCAATCAACAATGAATGAAGCAAAAACAATGCCGCAAAAAACACAAACCGACACAACCGGCATCGACACGGCCAGGACGTCAAGACATCCGAAAAACGACGACAAGCTGCACTACATGAAGTTCCACCCGGGTTTCATCGACAAGCTGCGGAACCAGCTCTGCGCCGCCCTGAAACTCGAAACCCACGCGGAACTGCCCGTTTACTTCCGCAGCCCCTCCGCCTTTCCCGCCGCCATTGGCCTCAACGATGTGCTGGAAAAACGCTACAACATTGAAGCCGGCAGCCAAGAGCAGAAAATACTTAACAAAACCCTCGGCCAGTATTTGGGATCCTCACAATATATCAACGCCATGTGTGTCCTGCCCAAGCGATATACATTGAACATGGAACCCGCAGGTAAGGTTCAGGACAGCGACCGCGCATTCTACCAGGTGAAATTGAAGGCGCGCATCAAAATCGCCATAAAAAGGCGGGAACGCGAACGCGAAAACAGCCAAAGCGACCCCGCTAACGCCCATCAAAGAGCCGCAGAAACCAAATCGGGATGAGACAAACCGTACATTTATTGGGGTGTATCTGGGCCTGTATGCGCCCTAAATTGACTTAATCGGTCAATTTAGGTGTTTTACAATGTGTAAGGGGTAACATTTTAACATTGCGTACCAACAGCTCCGCACATAATGTTTCTTGTTGTTAATGTAGCAGTGTTGTTGAGCTTTTTTGGCGACAGCATTTTCCGCCAAGGCCCCGAATAGCGGGATTGATCCGATCCCGCGCCCTGCTATTTCCTGGAGTTTGATTTCTGGCTATGCGGCTTTCGCTTCGATAAGGCCGAGTTTTTCCAACCGCTTTGTGATTGCAAACGGGCTGCGGTCAAACTGATCGGCAAGCGCATCAACGCTTTGCCACGCGCCGTGGCTCTCTGCCAGCTGCGCTTCTTCCGCTGCCGTCCACGGCACGCCGCGCCGCGCAGGGATTGGCAGGTCTGCCGATGCCATGTCGTCCGGCGCATCACCCGCAGCGGATGCAATCTGCGCTGGTGTTTTTGCCACAGCCTTTGAGGCCGGCTGAGACGGACCGGTTTGCGGCACCCCGTTTTTATCTGGAATATCCGCGCAAATATCGGCAAAGGGATCGTACAGCGACGCCTCCCAAGCCCGGCGTTCCTGACGCGACCGCACCACGTTCAAAGCTGCGGGCAACGCATCGATCAGGAACTCGGCTTGCGCCAGCGTCAATGCTATGGTGGCGGTCTCTGTATCGCCATCGGCGAACCTGACACGCAACGCCGTGATCCCGTCCTGCTCGGCCAGGGACACCATGCCGCGCTTCTCGCCGATCTCGCTCTCGAAATGCCATTTTGACACTGCGTTATAATCTTGCATGATGACCTCCTGTAATCGCTTTATGTACATCGGCATTGATGCCGGTGCGGTTCCCGGCTTCCTTCATCCATGACGGGGCAATCTGTAGTTGCTCCACGATCAACCCTACGATCGAGCCGTGCTGTGACACCTCAGCCGTTGGGTTGGCAGCTTCTCGGGTATGTGATGCGCGAGAAGTCGAGAAACCCGTTGGCGTTTCCACAGTGGTTTTTGAAAGCGACTTGGAAATATCCTTGGCTGTATACCCCGCCTGCAACAGCAAAGAGATCATGATGCACATATCGTTGGCGATGAATTGCAACTCTGCGCCCTCCCGAAACCCGCGATCATAAAACACTTCTTTTGGCGCATCCGGAACCATGGGGTCATATCCCAAAGTCACATATAATGACTGGCCATTCTGCATCTTGATTTTACGCACTTCGGACGGGCGTCGGCTTGGCAGCCTCTTGCGTTTCTCTGACATTTCAGACCCTTTCTATTTGCATAGATAACTTAGGTTAAAGCGTTGTTTTACTTGGTTATTTTTACCATATTCGGGGTGTTTTTACAAGCAGAATACGGGTGTTAACCTGTTGTTTTTGTGTGTTTTTAAAGGGCAAACTGGCCATGCCAAAGGCACCCTTCCAGCGCCATCCGCGCCGCGTTCCGCGCAGGGTGCGCTTATGCGGCCTCCTGCCCATTCTGTTGCGGATTTAGATCGAATAGGTATTCAACCGCCTTTGATGCCTGGCTCGCGGCGCGGAAAATAAACTTCTTATCTTCGCGCAAGACTTTTAGCCAACTTTGAATATAAGCCGCCGTTTGTTCCATGTTCGGAGATATATTTAAACGCGCACAGAGAAACGCCGCGCCCATATCCGCGACCAGCTCTTCGAAGGCATAAGCATTATCACCAAACCTTTTGCCTTTGGTCCGGTCAAGCCGGGCTTTCGCACCTGACCAATGAATGAGTTCGTGATTCAATGTTTGAAAATACGCCTCTGAACTGTGAAAATGTTTCAACTCCGGCATGGTCACCTGGTCTTGTTTCCGCGCATAAAATGCACGATTGCCCCCATGTTTGATTTCTGCACCTGTCCCATCAACAAAATTTTGAGCCTGTTCAATGATTTCATTTTCAAAAACCTCTGGTTCTGCTGGCTCAAGGTCGTATTGTGCCGGCAATCCTTCAATTTGACTGGCGTTAAAGACGCTATAGGATTTCAGAAATGGAATGATTGTTTCCTTGTCGTTTTCATCTTTAGCAATAGTCTTGTTGTAATAAACCACCCGCGTTGCCTTTGATCCTTTGACGACTTGGCCGCCCAGAGCTGCCGCTTGCTTATAGGTTAACCATTGGTCGCAAGAATATCCCATTTCCGTGCATTTCATCCAAAGGATTAAAACATTAATGCCCTGATAAAACGCCCCGGTTGATCGACGCGGCATGGATGTGCAACCGCCAATACTCCAAGGCTTAACCCAAGGCACTGTGCCAGCTTCTAATAATGCTATTACTTGGTTTGTAATTACTGCGTGCATATCAACTTTTGCCATTTTGACGTTTCCTTTTGCGCTGTGTTTGAGGTTATTCCCCAAATGGTTCATATTTTGAGACAAGCCCGTAAGGGCGCTGCTCTGAAAATCTGAATGCGATGAAAGAAAGGGGCGGGGAATTTCAAAATTCGCGCTTTAGCGCGGGACTGGACCCACGCGCAGGTTTCAAAATCTTTGATTTTTAAAGCGAGCATGGGGAAGCCCCACAATTTGGAAAGGGGGCCGGAACAGGCCCCCAATAGCCCGAAGTGGCGTTCGGCTTGCCCGAACCCCAAGGGCCACAAAAACAGGATCGGTCGAGATCCGTTAAAGCAACCTGTTGCTTTAAAACACTGTTATCGTTTCGCTAAACCGGATCAACGACAACAGCACCGTAAGAATGCTGCAACAGAAAAAAGGGCGGCCACTTTGGGCCGCCCAGTTGGGGAGTTGGGTTATTCGACGACGTCATCGTTGCCGGTTTTGGTTTTGGGTGCCGCTGGCCGACAGGGCATTACATGCCCGAGAGGCAAAGAGGACGTATTCGCCGTTGAGGGAATGGGCATCGAGTTTGATGTTCATGATGGCTTTGCTGCCGTCTTTGCCGGGAAACGCCGCGCCGACTTTGGTGAAGTAGGTTTTGTCGTCTTTGCCTGTGGTGGCGATACAAACATTGTAATATTTATGGGTCATCGTAAGGTCCTTCCTTGTTTCGATGGGAAATTGAAAAGCCTTGGGGATAGCCGAGGGGTCACGTTAAAAATTGTCTTCCGCGCGGAATTGGCCTTGGCCAAGGGGAATTTTTGACTTGAAGAGGGTCTGCTCCACTTAAGCATTAAGGAGCCAATATGACGTCATATTGGCTCCTTAATGCACCACGCTCGCTGTATGCGATGACCTGTCTATAACCACAAGGATTCTGGAATGAGCATACGTTGCTATAGGGCAGGCCCTTGTCCACTCTGCGCCAAGGCTTATTGATCCATCTTAAGAAACAAGGCAGGTCTGCGCTGATCCAGCAACATAAACCACATTGTTTATGCCGCCGCAGGCAAAGACAGTGCCACCGGATTGATCAGATGGCATGACTGCTTAACCCGGCAAAGACGGCAGCAATGCAGCCCGCGCGGATCAAACGACAGGGCCAAGCCCCGTGCGCATCCACGCTGTTTGCCACTGCCAAACCGATCGCTGACACCGAATAATGCAGCCCGTGCGGAGCGGCTTGTGAAGCAAACAAGACTTGCAATCAGTACCATCCCCTGCATAGTTTGCCGCAAGTGGCTCAGGCCACACGAGCAGAAACACACGCAAAGGAACCCCATATGGCACGACCCATCCCCAAAAGCGCATTGATAAAAGATCTGGCAGAGGAAACTGGATGCACCCAGAAGACGGCAAGCGAAGTTCTGGATGCGCTTGCCAAAGTTGTCAGCAAACGCCTGACAGCAGGGGATGCTGTGGCTCTGCCCGATCTTGCCAAGTTTGAAACCCGTGACCGCCCTGCCCGCGAGTTACGCAGTCCGGCAACCGGCGAGATGATCAGCAAGGACGCTGACAAGGCTGTCAGCATTCGTGCCGCCACCGCCCTTAAAGCGGCGGTGAACGCATAGCCGCTTGCTATCGTATCCACACCGTCTTTCGGGTTGGTCTTTTGCTGTAAGGCTGCGCCACTTTCTGAAGCTGGCGATCCAGTCAGGAACGGATCGTCTATCGGCGGGGCGGGTTATCCAGTCAGAACGCAATCGACCATGGGAGATTTTGTTCTGACCTTGCGCCCGTAGGAGAGAGACCCCAAGTATCGAACGACGAAGGGTTGTGGGTAACCCGCGCCGCGCCGCCATTTTTGGCGGCATTCTAAAGACAAGGCAAGCACCCCGAAAATCACCGGACATAAAAAAACGGCCTCGAAAGGCCGCTTTCTGTGGCAGGCTCTTATTCAAGCCCTGCGAGCGGCAGTAACTTGTCGATAGCGAACAGCAAACCAATCAGCCCGCCTATGATGTAAATTGTGCGGTTACTGCTTTGCATAATAAGCGTTGTTAAATCGGATTTAACTTCGGCAATTTCAACTTTGACTTCGGCGATGTCTTGCTTGAGTTCAGCCTTCACCTCGGCAATCTCGGTTCTGACCTCGGCAATATCAGCCTTCAACTCGCCTTTGACTTCGGCAATATCGACTTTTAAGGCGCTCTCAACTTTAGCAACATCTGACTTTGTAGCAAGTTCCGAAGTATCAGCGGCGGTGAGGCCTTCAACAATGGCCTCGGCCAGGCCTTCTTCGGCCCCCGCTTCCCGGAGCTTCTTGGTGAAGGCGAGTGTATCGATCTGTAGTGCATGTGCCATGTTTGGTATCCTTTCTGGCAATATAGGGTGTTTTTCGAGGTTTGCCTAGCGGCGCTTTTTGACAGCAGGGACGAACCATATGCTGATCCGTCCCCGGTCTATCTTCACGGCCCCATCAGGCGATCCTGATCTATGGCCCAATTTACTGCTTCCGCTGCATCCGCTTCCACATCCTGTGTGTGTGATTTTGGGCAGGTCTGGCAGACAGGTGCAGGCAAACGCAGGAAGGGGTTGGGAAAGAGGGTGTAGCGGCGGGACTGTTTTGCTTGCAAAACGGACCAGAGCGTAAACCGATGGCACAGCCACCGACCGGAGTGCTCGCGCCCTGCCAGACCGGAATGCCGGGTGCAACGCCGCACGGAGCGTTTGCGCGACCGGGCGACAGGCGATAGCCTGTTCACTTCCACGGATACGACAAACACAGCGCATCATATCTTGGTGCCCCTGGCTTCGGCCTTGTCGGCCAGATTAAGCGCAACGCCTGGCGCGTACATTGAAGCCCCGAAGGAGACAGGTCGCCTGAAAGACGCGGCCCTGCTTGCCCGCCTGCAAGCAGGGCTGTGTTTGCAAGGCGGCCGGTATGAGGCGCAGGGACCTATGCGCCGTTCTCGACGCTCCCCTGTAAAAGTTTTGTGATCCTTGACGCTGGTTTTTATCTGCGACAGACAGGCAGCAGGCTTGAAACCATTGCACAACGGATCACCCGAAGACTGCGGTGAGCGGTTGGGCAATCGGCTGGAATAACGCAGGGCCGGGCTCTGCCAGACAGGCAGCTGCCCACCGACAGAAAAGTTTTAATCCGACCTTCCAGCACGCGGTCGCCCAAAGAGTTGAAACGCAGCAAATGCCACAGATGCGGCCGCCCTGCGGTCTGCCTGCGGGTCGCTGAATATGGACAGATCAGGTGAGTGCTGAAGAAAAAACAAACTGCCTGGTCCCGAACCTTCACAAAGTTGCTATCGTCCTCGTTTTACACTGAACAGCCGTTGTTTTTAGGACTTCATCAGAAACAATATGTTCGATTCCTGCTGGTCCCAGAGAGCTCCGAAGCATGGATCGCCTGGTCAGCAGCCCTCTAAACTGTGTCAGTCGAGCGTCTTGACCGATTGAATGCGACTGCCCTGACAGCGTGAGCAACGCACATGTCCAAGCGCTTCGCTAATCCGGGTTCCACGGGGATAGCGATCACGGAGCGCGCTCACAGGCAAAATACCCTGATGCCCGCAGGCGCAGGTGATCCGGAGCGTCGTCGCGTAACAAAAATGTTCCAGCCGCTGGCCCTCAACCCGCAGTGCGGCATCAGGTTCAATTCGAACGGCCGGATGCGCTGTACGCTTCCGCTCAGTCTTGCGCCGCCGCCCCGTAAACGCCATCTGTGCTTTCCCTTATGATCTATTCAGAGACTGTAGCCACATGATCCGGTAAACGGCAAGCCGACCCTGCCAACCAGCGGGGCATGAAATGCGCTGCCCATTGGGCGCGTGGCGGGTTACCCACACCCTGGTCGTTCGATACCTGGGGTCTCTCTCCTACGGGCGCAGGGTCAGAACAAAATCTCCCATGGTCGATTGCGTTCTGACTGGATAACCCGCCACGCCAACAGTTCACCTTGCCCAGGCAGGCAGTGCCCGACCTGCAAGGCAGCCCGTTCCGGATTGCAACACGCCGCAGCGTTCATCCGACCAAACCAACGCCCCTGCCCTGCCAGAGTGGCGCGCCAGTGGCCGTGTCTGATCTCATGACCTTGCCATCCAGTGCGGAAACATTCTTGACACCGGCCACCTCACCGCCTCATTTGCAATGGATGCAAAGCTATCTGGAAAAACGCGACCCGGCTAAAAATCAGGACCGGTTTTACTCCATGGCGGTATTGCCCAATCTGTTTGGCGAATGGACCCTGCGGCGGGAATGGGGGCGCATTGGCGCGTCCGGACAGGTGCGGCTGGATTTATATCAAAGCCATGCCGAGGCCGATGAGGCCTTGCTGGCGCTGGAGGACCGCAAGCGGCGGCGGGGGTATTTCATGGAACCGCAGCAATTGCCGATGTTGTGAGCCACACCAATCAGCCAGAGCCACACCGATGAACCAACGCCGCCCATAAGGTTATAATAGCGGCCATCTATAATGGCTTTCACCCCTGCGCAGTTTTGCAATACTTACTGGTTGTTTTCTTTGTAGTAATCAAAATATTATCATAATGAATACCACTAAAGGGTTTTGAAAAATGTGTAGACAACACGGCGCACGTCCGGTTTTGAGGTAGGGGGTATTTGACTAAAGGTACGGGATAATTGCGCCCTCCCCCCGCTATCAAATGTCCTATAGGTTTTTGATCGAAGATTTATGAGAGTAGTTTTGAGGGGCCACTTCCAGAGCTATCGAAATGTATACAATGCGAGAGGCAGAAACCATGCGCAGGAAATTGTCAAACATCTCATTCATACGGAGCGGAAAAATTTCCACGGAAATAAAACAAGCGTCCAAATATCATCATATGAGTATGTGAGTATGTGCTAGACAAGAGTGGGCGAATCTGATTTAATAAGTAGATACTTATATGAGTATATGAGGAGATACATATATGACCATCATATCAATTCTAAACCCTAAAGGTGGCAGTGGGAAAACTACCATAACCACAAATGCAGCCCGCGCTTTTCATGAGCGTGGCAGTAAGGTTTTAATTGTTGATTCCGACCCGCAAGGTAGTGCCCGTGATTGGCACGCTACAGACGAAAACAACCCGATTGATCTTGTCGGACTGGATAGGCCGGAGAACCTAAAAACGCTTAACTCGTTAGCGAAAGGCTATGATTTTGTTTTCATAGATGGCGCGGCCAAGCATGAAGAAATGATCGGGGCATGTATCAAGATTAGCGATTTTGTCCTTATTCCCGTACAGCCCAGCCCCTACGACTTATGGGCTGTGTCTGATCTTGTGGATTTTATCAAGGTTCGGCAGGACGTTACAGATGGCAAACCACTTGCGGCCTTCATGATTACACGCACAGTTCAGAAAACAAAGCTAGGTGAGGAAATCGGGACAGCTTTGAAGGATCACACCTTGCCCATTTTGCAACACCAGATTGTGCAACGCCAGATTTACCCGCAAACCGCAGCCGATGGGCAAACCGTTTTTGACGGCAGCAATCAGGATGCAATCGCAGAAATAAACGGCATTTGCGCTGAGATTTTTCAAATGATTGACAACACAGGGGAGGCTAAAAAATGGGCTTAAATGCAAAACGACCAACACCAAGAGCAGAAAGCGCGGAGAAGGTGAAACGCGATCTAGCAGGGCAGGGCTGCCGAAAAATGAAGCGGCTAAACGTCATTGTGGACGAAAGCCAACTTAAACAGATGAAAGCCCGCGCCCTTGAAGAAGGAACAACCGTTTCAGACATAACGCGCGACTTATGGCTTGAGTATATAAGTAAATGAGTAAATACTTATATAAGTATTTATTCCGAACAGATTGAAAAAATCATGTCAGATATTTTGGAAATAATAGAACAGAAAAAACAAGAGCTTGACGCATTACGCCCGTTTCAAGGGGAAGCATTGCAGAACCTTGAACAATGGTATGACGTAGAACTCACCTACACGTCAAACGCGCTAGAAGGAAACACGCTTACACGCTCAGAAACGGCAATCGTGCTTGAGAAGGGTTTGACCGTTAGGGGCAAGCCCCTAAAAGACCATGAGGAAGCAGTAGACCATTTCGAGGCGTTGCAGTTTGTACGCGGATTAGTGGGCGATCCGCGACCCATTGCCGAAAATGATGTGCGTGACATTCACCGTCTTGTGGTTGCCAGAACTCAAAACGGTGAAGCAGGGCATTACAGTAAATTCCCAAGACGAATTAGCGGCTCAAGCGTTGTGTTACCATCCCCTGAAAAAATACCGCCCCTTATGACTGATTTTGGGGAATGGCTGGCACAAGCCGAACCAACCCCAGAGAACGCAATCAAGGCGCATATCGACCTTGTGAGCATTCACCCCTTTTCAGACGGTAATGGGCGCACCTCTCGGTTGTTAATGAACCTCATGCTTATGCGCGGGGGATATCCGCCTACGGTCATTCATCCAGAGGGCAGGCCGGACTATATCGACAGCTTAGAGAAAGCACAGCTTACAGACGATCAATCCGATTATCAGGCATTCATGCTGGACAGGCTGGGCGCTTCCCTAGATCAATATTTGAATTTTTTGCGCGGGAATGATTGCGACCATACAGCGGACACCCACCAACCTTAATACAGATAAGTAACTGAGTAGATGAGCCGAAATCGGAAACTCGATCCAACATGTATGGATACCCCTGTGTCAAATAAAAATGTGGGGGCAATGGGATCATGAAATATCTCTATTGAGCTGAAATTCAATTAGATCTTGAATTGCAATCGCACACGATTCTCCTGGTTTTTTCTTGGTTTTTAGATACGCGTCCACAAGTTTTTTAAACTCTGACAAATCAGAGCCACTTAGTTTCTCAAAAAATGGAAGATGCTTTCGCGTATTTATCAGACGCTGCTTCCTGACCCTTATTGCATATTTTCATCTCGTCTGGTGTTATCTCAGCATAATATGCGATTGTGATGGGCATAGATCGAAGCATATCGGAGCTCTCGATCAGCGCCTGCCATAGTGAGCGCATATCGGGTTCGTTGCTTTGCTCAATCGTCAAGCCACGCCGTGGCCGCCAGTGATTTTTGGCGTCCTTTAAATCCGACTTACTGATTGGCATTGCCGCGCTGCATATTTCATCCAACCTAGAGCAAACCTCTGGATGCACCCCTTCAAACAGCACATTGGTTTCCAACCACCCTTTGGCCTCAACGCCTTCGTGGCTCAACCCATTGGCCGACATATTGGACGAACCGACAAACGAAAGTCGCTCGCCTACTATCCCGATTTTTGGTAACTGCCCAGGTTGTTTTTATGTGACCCGTCTTTTATAAGAATAACTGAACCTCCTCCGACTAAAGTCGAAGGGTTCAGTGGTATTGAGCGCCTTCGGCGCAAAGTTTTATTCTTTTCCGACTGAAGTCGGAGGCTTTAAACCAATTCGTGGAAAGTAAAAAACTCGGTTACATTCCAAAACCATTAGGCCCCGTTTGTGGCAATGAAACCGGCCGCTTCCAAGCATTCGAATGTGAGCTGTAAATGGCTAATGCAGATATAAATTTAGATGCCCGTAAAAGTGCTTATCCAGTCGCAGATATAATTGATAATAATGGACACGTCATAGGTCTAAGATACAGATGGAATACAGGTGATTTTGAAACAAAATGGCTTGTAAAAATTCCCCCCACAGAGGGTTTTCGGTATTGGCCGCATGATGCTCGAAGTTCTGAAGCATGAACCAACGGCAAACGTGTTTGGCGTGCAGGCAGGCTGCTTTAAGGTGTCGGCTTGCCAGTACATCGGGATGTCTTTCGTCCATGGGCCGGAAGCGGCCCTGGTCACTACTTGAAAGAAGCTACAGCAGGCAGCGTTCTCATGCCGTTGATTGCAAGTTGGCTTGAAGGCCTAGGGTTTTCTGAACCATTGAGTTTACTGCACCAACTTCACCAAGATGAAATACCTCACTGTACGTTGCAGCTCTGGGTTCCAGAAGAAGGCAGCGAAGACGGAATATATGTCGGAGACACTGATACTGGTTCCGTTATCAGCGGCTTGAAAGTGCCCGATTTAGAAAAGATCGATCAGTATTCCCTATTGCAAGAACTGCAAACAGCTACGGCCTCTGCGAATGCCTTTGACGACCTTAGCTGCATCCAGACCGGGCTTTGGCCAATTTTGCTAATGTCCTGCCGAGCGAATCGAGTACCTGTTCCACCGCAGATGTGGTTGCCGATACTTGTCGGAGGCAAAAAGGAGGACGACCAGGAATCTGCAGAGACCAACTAGGGCTGTGTTTGTGAAGACTGTGATTTTCTGCCTCCAAGTGAATCGACCAGTTTTGTGTGCACTATGAATGTTTGCAATGCGGGCTGCGACCGTAGCATTCGCGGGGCAGGTTCTAGGACCACTATGGGCCGAGGCGATTTAGGGGTTTGGCACCATCGCGCTTCTTGCACTTTCGATGGTTTGATCCTATCTCCGATGTATGGACCTGATTTACCCGATAAACTTCGTCGGCCACGATAAGTGGATGGACAGTGGATACGAACCCAAACTGGCGCATGGCGACGTCATCACTCGCGACGGTGAAGTTCTCGGAAGCTGGCGGGTCGTAGATTACGATCACAAAGACGAATATTCGAGTGGGCGATTTGAGTTCATCTTGAACGGGGAAAGTGCTGTGAAGTTCGTCGAGGATTTTGCGATGCTCGATGTCCGGACCAGCCGCGGGTTTGCGTTATCAAACCTGACCAGAACCATCCGCGAATGGCACGAAAATGAATAGCAATGAGAATTTGGCCACGTTTGCTTGCCTCGGTTGGGGGTCGTTGATCTGGGAGCCTAGCGACCTGCCCATTTCGCATGAATGGCGCGAAGACGGGCCAAAGTTGCCGCTTGAATTCGCGCGAAAATCGAATGATGGCCGCATGACGCTTGTTTTGTGTAAGCAGGGTACTGTGTGTCCGACACTTTGGAACACTCTGTCATCTACTTCGTTAGAGGAAGCGCGCGGAGCACTTGCCAAGCGCGAAGGCCTCCCAAGCAACAGTAATGCAGCATTTTGGACTGGTTCTGGCGCATCTGGTCACTATGGTGCGGAGCTTGTTGAGGCTTGGGCGAATAAATTTGGTTTCGCGGGCGTCGTATGGACTGGTCTTCCCCCCAAATCACCAGTCACGGATCAGAACAACGATCATCCTTCTATTGAGGATGTCATTTCGCACCTCAGCGGCCTTAAGGGACATTCTGCAAATCGGGCCGAAGAGTACGTTCGTAGAGCACCAAACCAGATTGCAACCGCGTACAGAACTAGAATTGTCAAAGAGTTTGGTTGGGACTGACTGACCCATCGGAGATTTTCACGCCCAAGGTCAGTTTTGAAGAAGCTGCAATGCGGCATCGGTCGCCAAACAAATGTCCGCAATGGGCCGGGAAGGCCTGGAGAGTACCCCAAAGCGTGGGGCAATTATGCTGCCATTTTATGTTCTTCCTCGGGTTTCATGCCTGGATACCATTGCTCAAACTTGCTTCTCAAGGTTCCATCGAGCGTGCGGGTACGGGTTTGTAACATGAGGTGGGCACCAATTTTTGACCATCGCATTTGCTGGCGTTTGCAAAAGCGTTTTCCAACAACTGTATTGACAGTACTTTCTACAAAGCCGGTTGAAATCCGTTCGCCATATCGCCTACGTTCCGCGTAATTTGGGATCATCCAGGCGCTGTTGGTGATATATGTTTGGAATTCGGCGGATGTTTTGCGAAAAGCCTTGATGCTGGTATAATCCGTTTCAACTTCATCCAGATCCATGACCAAATCGTCAATTGCAATTAGCCCGTCATGCAGATTTCCATTCCACAGATAGGCTTTGATCTGGCGAAGCATTCTGGCCAGTTGCTCTCCCTCAACCAGATTATGGTGGGCCAGCCCTTTGACATATTGCTGCATAACCGTGATGCGCATGGTGATGTGAAACCAGTCCAGGATATGCTCAAAAGAGGGTGCCATATCGCGGGCCATATTTATGACCGTATCGCCACCATCGGTCATGAATGTGATCTGCTGGTTTTCTTGCCAGCCCTGATCTTTTAAAACCTCATGCAATCGCCGTTTGGGTTTTTCGTCATGGCTTTGCACTAGGCCAAGGTAGCGATCTGGCCTGTCTGCCGGAATGGATTTGCCAACCGTAACCTCAAAATGAGACTGGCCCTTTTCGCGCGAGCGGACATATCCACCATCAATGCCGACAGTGATTGGCCCGGCCGGATTGGGAAGCTTCTCCCGTTCAAACGCACTGGTCTGAATGAAGTTATATTGTTCGTCAGCCAATTCAGATTCCATACGCTCAGCAACACGGCCCAAATGCCTGCGCACAGTTTCAGCATTCAGTTGCTTTCCAATTGGCAATACGTCTTTGAGCAAATCTACGGTCACGCCAAAAGAAACCAGCGATGCCCATTTTGTTTCCAGCCAGAGCATTTCTGGCGCAACATGGCCTGGTAACAAGACGGTCAACGGGCTGAATGTCTGAGCCGTATGCGGCTGACATGCACAATGATAAAAGCGCGGGCTATCGACGGGAATATCCCCAAAAACAGTGCGATATTGGACACTTTTACTACCCTTTCGGCGTAATCTCCGACCGCAGCATGAACAAGTTGAATGCGCTTCACAAAAGGCTTGAGCTTGGGCTGTAACAATTTCCTGCTGCAAATTTAAGAGAAGACCCTTGCTGTCTTCAATAGACAGGCCAATTTCTGCGGCGCACTCAAAGCCTTTGTCAAACTCGGCAATGTTACATTCATGGGTAACGCCGCCTAAGTCTGTGATCTGGATTTTAATTTGAATCTTCATATGCTTATCCCTGCTGATTTATTGCGGCAAACACCTTACTCAACAGCATCTCTAGCCCGCATAATCGTTTGCCTGCTGGTTTTCATATCACGGGCAATGGCAGATACGGTTTCACCACCCGCCAATCTCTGGCGAACGGTTTTCTGCTGTTCATCTGACAATGCTGGCGGGCGGCCCAGTATTTTCCCTTCGGCTTTTGCCCGTGCCAGACCGGATTGGGTTCTTTCAATCAACAAGTCCCGTTCAAACTGCGCCACAGCGTTGATCACGCCCATGGTCAGCTTTCCGGCCGAGCTGGTCAGGTCAACACCGCCCAGAGCCAGACAATAAACCCGAATGCCTTCTTCCTCTAACCTTGCAACCGTTGTGCTGACATCAATGGCGTCACGCCCCAACCGGTCAAGTTTGGTAACGATCAGCACGTCGCCCTTTTCCATCTTGTCGAGTAAGCGTGAAAATCCAGGGCGCTGCGCGATGGCGCGTGAGCCAGATATTGTCTCGGTGATGATACGGTGTGGCTCGACGCTGAACCCTGCCGCCTCAATCTCCATGACTTGATTCTGCGTCTCTTGTTCAAAAGTTGAAACGCGGACGTAGGCAAATGTTCTGGACATATGGGCTCGCTGTAAAGAAATAGGTGTCCGTAATCCTACCTGTGTTCAATACACAGTCAAGCTAATTTATGGACAGTCTATCAATACCCGTCCGAAACCGGTCGTTTCTGAACACCCTATATTATCTGCTGATGTTGCAACCGCTGGTGCGATCCGTCTCGAAACCGATCATTCACCTGCTTGCGTGAAAACTTCCCAGCCATAAAAGGCTCTCTGGCATTTATCCGATCCACGGCAAGCTGAACATCGCTCATATCCAGATCAGCCAGATCCTTGCCAGTATGACGGCAATCCAGAAGATCCGAGGCAAAGCCCGATAGGATGTCAAGATCGCGCCACGCATCATACCCACCGACTTCATTTCGTCGCGCCAAAAATCCATCGGGCCCACCGCAATCCTCCGGCGGGCAGACCCCTGAACCACCAGTGCAAATAGGATAGGTCTTCTTTGGGTTTTTATTAGGAAATGCTTCAACACGAATATCGTGTTTCCAATAACCGCCCATATCGTAGATGTAAGAAAAGCGATCATTCCGGCGAAAGCCAAAATCTTGCAGCGATATATCTGGATTCGCCGCATGCAATTCCCAAGATCCATAATTTACAGCGTGGATATCAAACTGGAAAAGATGGATACTCTCCCATCCCATCGCCACCTGCATAATGCCGTGCAGGTCGAGCAGTGTAACCGATGAAGGAACAAGAACCCTCCGCCAGATCATAGGGCTGATCCCTAGAAGACGAATTTTGAGTTGAAAGATCTTGGGAAGTTCTGGCATCCAAAATCCCTGCCAGATTCAAGAGTACAAAGCAATTGCCCCACGCTTTGGGGTACTCTCCAATATGAGGGACTTTGGGAGTGTCATTTAGAGCCAGATTGGTTGCATATTTATGATGTAACTGAAGACAGTGTAGTTTGGCCAGAACGAGCACACATTCAGATTTGTTTAAGTAACCAATTTGCAAATAGGGCAGGGGGGCAATTTAACCTTCTTCGTCATTACCAGACCACAAGGACCCAGTGCATGCATAAGTTTATCGGCATGTTCTTCCAGTTCTGTGGTCTCTTCTGCAAGTATCTCTATCGCTTTTAAAAAGCTAAACGGTGACATTTTAACTTTGCGTGTGGATTCAACCCCAAAGGCGCATATACGAGGTCCAAAAGAAACCATGACATGGAGTAGTTGATTATTAACCACACCACTGTTATATATTCCTTAGACAGGCAACTGTCGGCGACCCGTAATGCCGTGTGCAGGGCGAGCGTCGCGGTGACCCGAGCCCCTAAAGGTAAGGTTGCAAGCCGCTCCTAAAAGCCGCCCTTCGGGTGGTTTTTTTGATTCAGATAACACGAATCCCAAAGTTTTCATGCAAACCCTTTGCATTATCCTCCCCACGATTAATCCACATACGCGAATATGCTACTAAGTCCGCGAGCTGAAGCAAGCGCGACGCAGCTGAGTCGATTTGATTAATATGGTTCACGGCTTTGAAACGACCGTCATTATTGCGCGCAGAATTCAGCAAATCTAGGCACCTTGGATCCGTGTTGTGGTGATTTTGATCAAGGATTAATTCCACGTTCCCAAGGCCATGGCCATTGATGTTGTGCAACTTTCTAAACTGCCCAATGGCGACCTTTACGGTCTGGATAACATTGCCAGCATAAATTTCTGGCGCCGTTCCACCTGCCAAAGTACCCAATCTATTCATCAAAACCATTTCTGGCCTATCCGTCTGAGCATACCTAGCGAGAAGGCTTTGCAAGTATTCTCGATTGAGGTTGACCGCGTGCAACTCGTTGGCGTTTGGTTCAAGTAGATCACTCAAGGCTTTATCTGCCTTACCGCACTCTCGCGCCCAAGCCATAACGCAACCCAACGCAAAACCGTCTTGCCCTGCCGTTCCACATTCATCTATAAAACACAGAATGCGCTTATTCAGAGCTGCCATCAGTCTTACCTTTCTTGATTCTAGCAACAGCCCGAGCGTTTGGCTTCTCTGTCAGGTTTTTTGACTGCTGCCGCTCTTTTCGCTCTTCATCAAAATCGGGTTCCAGCTTCTTAAGCGCCTTGACCAACCCGTCAAGGTGATACGTGTTTGATCCATAATCTCCAGCCGCTGTCTTCCTTTGCTCACGCACCACAAGGCCTTGCTCTTCCAGGGCCTTAATATTGATACGCAAGGTCTGCACAGTAATTCCCATTCTTTGCGCAAGCTCACGTTTTGATGGAAACGGCGGACGTACGGGATCAAACCAATAACTCAGCAATTGAGCTATAATGTTGAATTGTGTGGTGTTGATCCCGAGCCGGTTTTGACCACGCATCAGAATATTTGGCAAAGCCGTGTAGCCATGATCCATTACCTTCGGCCCAAAGATCCTTTGGGTCGAAGACTTTATTTCCGTGTCTTTGTCCGATTCCGGCGCGTTTGCCGGCTTCACCTGTTTTTTATTACTTGTTGCCATTGTGGGCCTCCTTAACACTTCAACTAAAGAAGCAATTACAAGTTCTCAATATGCAGGACTGGCCTATGGTTGATAGCTTTTCTACCCCACCTGAATTACGGTATTGCGCTACTCACGGATTAGCGTTGGTTGGAACACGTTACTTAGGTGATAGGAAATCAACGTCAGGTGACTACGATAATAGTATCTACCGTATAGGTGAAATTACATCAACGCCAAAAGCAGATTTTTTGAGTGAAACCTCGATTATGCCTCTGCATGTAGACGATATAAGGTCGTGACCGCATTTAGCAAGAGCGCAAATAATGCTAACGAAGGTCCAGGACTGCATTAGCTCTTCTATGAGTATATGACAATCGTCCAAGAACGGTCGATATTTTAACGCGAGTAATCGAGCATGATGATTGATGGGATAGTGAGCCAGGCGCACGGGTAATAAATACGGCGAGTGCGTTCCTAAGTCTCCAGACGATAAATAGTTAATCGTAACCGATACGCCTCCACAAAACCCAACTGAAGAGCGACCGCACATCGTGCTCATCCGCCTGCGCCAACCAGATGCGGCTCATTCTCCACACTGCTGCCTATTGGCTGCTCTGGGAAGTGCGCCTTTGAAATGCGCCGAGTTCAGCACCCTCCAGAACCGCATCATCAAGATTGGGGCCCGTGTTATCGAAACCGCTACACGTATCCGCGTCGCCTTCGCATCCGCCTATCCAGATAAACAACTCTTTACACAGATACTCGGCGCACTGACAACGACGCCTGCCGGCAATCCTCAAGCACCATAGCAATCACGCCGCGCAACGCCCCGTCGCCCCGAAACTGAAACCTGCAAACTCAAACGCAAGCGCCGGAAAGCCCGCGCAACAAACCCGTTTGCCTCGGCAAATGTGAAACCGTTTCCGCGCACAAAAACCTCTGCTCCAAAACATCCGGTGAATAATCCGGGTTAGGGTACCTGGGCAGTTACTTCCAAACTACAAGAAAGAACTGAATCGCAGATCGCAACCTCAAGCGTAAGGTGGGACCGGGACAACGCTTACGCCCCACCGTGCCCTCGGCGATTGAAACGCCAAACTCTTCGCAGAGCCAGCGCGCCAGATCGCAGCGCCGCCACCGCACCACGCCGTGGATCGCGGGGGTTGGGCCGCGCTCCACCATCTCCGCAAGCGCCCGGCGGTGTTCTGCTGTCAGCTTTGGTTTTGGCCCGACAGACCGGCGCGTGATCAACCCGTCTGCTCCGTCCACGTTGAACCGCATCACCCAGTCACGAATAATCTGTAGTGTCACGTCGCCGATCCGCGCCGCTGCGGTCCGCCGACCGCCGTCATAAATTGACGCCAGTGCCAGAAGGCGGCGCGTCTGATCGCTGTCACGGCTCGACCGCGCCAGCCTGCGAAGTCTGTCGCCGTCAAAGTCATCTCGAAGTGGTATCGCTGCACCCATAATATCCCCCATGTTTGTCGGGACATTGATTCACATATTCCGCGCCAAGGGAACCCTGAAAATGAGTCAGATACTATGTTCATTGGTATTAGATGAGGTTTTCGTAAAGATTAGCGGCGAGCGATTTTACCTTTGGCGCGCGGTTGATCATGAAGGCGAAGTTCTTGAATGTTACGTCGCGAAGCGGCGCAACATTCAAGAACTGCTCTGGCTGAGTGGTTCCAAATCTGTGCTGCCTAGGTTTTTACGATTATGGTACTTTGTGAGAAGTTAGAATTAGTCTGACAACGCCGTCTTGCGTTATACTAACTGGAGTCTTTTTGTGATTATAGACCTGTTCGTAGAAATTGGCTTGGGACGGTTGAATACCTAATGTTAACGTGAACCTGCCAACGTCACAGATGGCAGTTCGCCAAACATTGAATGATAGTCCTTCGAAAAATGCCCGAAATGCCAGAACCCCCAACGAGTTGCGGCCTCAGAGACTGTATTCGAGTAAACAATGTCACGCCGCACCTCGCTTAGTCGAAGTGCACGCAGAAATGCATTTGGACTTATTCCCAACGTTTGAGTGCACGCTGTTTGAACCGAACGTGTGGACATGTTGAGGTGCAAAGCCAATTCAGCAACTGACAATGGACACTCAGGATTGCCAAAGACAAGGTCGCGAATATTGCAAACTACCGACCAATAGTGTGATTGAGTTTGTCCCACCGCATCTTGGCCCGGGTCAGAAATCGAAACAAGGTCAAGAAGCGATCCAACAACTTGCCGTCTGAGCGCTGACAAATTCTCATGCTTGGCCGTCGAGTTTTCCAACGTTTCCAAAGCATGCAACAGGCTTTGGCTGAGATTGCAGGTCTCCGTGCCTCCGAGCTTTAATGATCGTGGGCCAGATTCAAGCGCCTCCTTGAGGTCGCTTAGCATACACTCCCAATGTGTGGTGGATTCGTTTTTACTTTGAATCTCCACACCTACAAATTTAAATTTTTCTGGCGAGAAAAATTCGAACCCATCACTACCAGAAAAGACAATCAAATTCTGTTTTGCAGCACGTTCGCCGCAGATCATAGCGTGACCATTGGAATCGACGATTATTCCAAATCCTACACCTCCAGATTTCACCAAACCTTTCTGAAAGACCGCTCGATTCATTTGTTCGTTGAAAAGTTTAAACCCCGAAATCTCAGCTGATTGAACTGATCCTAAAAATCGTCCTGTTGAAATTTGTGAATACTCTTGATGCCAAGTATCTAGCATCGCTGCCTGAGTGTGAATGTCATCACTCTGGCTCTCGCTAAATTGGCCAGTGATTGGTGTTTCTGCTGTAAATACTGTTTCCATATTTAAAAGCGAATCTCCGCGTCTCCTTATAGATTCTATACTGCATTTTTATACGAATTCGTATAACACAAATTTCGTTTCACGTCTTTTTTGCCTTAAGTGTTAGTTTCTACGGAGTCTTTACCTTCCGAAATTGGATAGACACAAATCGCATACTTTCCTCATAATGTTACCACAACAACAAAATAAAAAACGCTCGGGCATTCAGCTTTTGCGGTCCAACAGAAGAGGAATTGACGATGAAAAAGACTCCGAAAGTCTTGACGGGAATGTCTCGAAGAAAATTGATTACACGCGGTTCAGCCGCAGTTTTGGGTGGCTTGGCCGCGCCAATGGTGCTTCCAAAATACGCCCACGCTGCGACGAAAACTGTGAAAATCGGCGGGGCCATCCCACTGTCAGGCCCCGTTGCGTATTGGGGTATCTCGACTATGCAAGGTTTCGTTGATGGCGCTCAAGTAATCAACGAAAAAGGCGGCGTTATGATCAATGGCGACCCCCATATGATTGAAGTTATTAACTACGATACCAAGGGCGAAGTAGCCGACAGCCGTGCAGCCACTTTACGCTTGGTGGAGCAAGATGAGGTTAAATATGTTTACACTCAGGCGGCCGCTAGTACTGTTGGTATGTTGCAGGTAACTGAACCTGCTAATGTGCTTTCGATGGCAGCATGCTGGGGTTATCTAGATTTATTCGGCAAAGACTACCCTTTGCATTTCCGTGCAGAGATGTCTGATTATGAACAAGGTTATGCATATATTCCGTTCATGCAGGAGCATTACGGCAAGGACAGCTTGAAGACCGCTGCATTCATTGGTCCAAACGACCAAGACGGTTTTGACGCTTACATCTCGTATCAGCGTCTGCTGAAATATTATGGCATTTCTGAAGGTGGCGTGGAATACTTCAACTGGGAAGATACAGATTTCTACCCAATTGTTACAAAATCAATCCGCTCGAATCCTAGCTTTATAGTAACAAGCCCAGCACCTCCTGGTATCACTGCTAGCATCGTGAAGGCTGCGCGTGAACTTGGATATAAAGGGCCGATCTGTTCGCCTGCGGCATCCGAAACTGACACTATTTTAGAAGTGGCTGGAGAGCACGCGCATGACGTCGTGTTGCCTGTGACCAACGTGGCCCCGACATCGGCCTCCCAAATTGCGATCCAAGATCGGTTTACCAAGAACTTCGGCTCGTTCAACGCTTTGGCGGGGAACTATTCTTGGTGGATTTACGCCTTGGCTCAGGCCATGGAAGACGCTGGCACGGCTGAGGATACCGGCGCGGTTTCCGAGGCGTTGGCAGAAGTTGTTCTCGAAGATACCTATGTCGGACGTGTGGCGTGGGGGGGTGAGAACTCCCACGGCCTCAAGCGCCAAGGGATCTACGATTGCTACACCACGCTCATTGAGAATGGCGAAGCCACGTTGGCGGATGTACGGTTCCCCGAACTTCCCGCTGACTACTGATCTCAAAATCAAGGTGGGGCTAAACACCTCGTTCGCCCCGCCACACCAAATTTCCTTAATTGACAGGTGACGTAGATGTCCTCTTCAGAACTGCTTCAAATGACTCTGACGGGGTTCAACTTGGGTATAATGTACGCCCTGATAGCGGTTGGATTAACGCTAATTTTCGGTGTGATGCGCATCATTCAATATGCCCATGGCGAAATGTACATGCTTGGCGCATTTGTCCTTTATTATTGCACCGTAGCTTTCGGGCTACCTTATTGGTTGGGCGTTGTTATCAGTTTTTTCGTCATCTTCACACTTGGTGCGGTTTTGCAAGTCACGCTATTTCGACGCATTCAGGGGACAAATATATTGAATTCTTTGGCGCTGTCCTTGGGGTTGGTTTTCATCATTTCAAGTTCCGGCCAAATCATGTTTGGCACGACAGTCAAAGGAATCCCATCCGTTGTGAATGGTGGTGTTCTTTTAGGCGGTGTCTACTTCTCTTATGAACGCATTCTGATCACTATCGTAGCGACAGCTATTATGCTGGCACTTTGGCTTTTCCTAAAGAAAACCAAAATGGGCATGGCAATCCGTGCGGTGTCCGAAGATCCGGACACGGCAGCCTTACAGGGGATCCGCACGAAGCGTATCCATTGGGTCTCCTTTGGATTGGGAAGTGGGCTGGCTGCTGTGTCTGGGTGTTTGATGGGGACGCTGTTGTCAATCATTCCATCCATGGGGTTCATAGCGACGATCAAGGCCTTCATGATTGTGATCATGGGGGGGCTTGGAAGTATTCCAGGCGCTTTAATCGGAGGGCTATTATTGGGGATGATCGACAGTGTCGTCACCACCACGATTGCAGCAGATGTCGCGATTATCGCCAGCTTTGTTGTCATCTTTCTTATTTTGGTATTCAAACCCACCGGCTTGTTTGGCCAACATTGGGACTGATCGAGATGATGAATAAAACCAATCAACTTTCGCAAAGGCGAAGATGATGAAATATCTCGATATGATCGCAAAACTACGGTGGATAGGGCTCATTGCCTTGGCACTACTGTTTCCTTTTTTGTGCAGTTTTGACAAATACATGCTTCACATTGCCATCACCATCAGCCTTAACGTGGCGTTGGCCACAAGCATGTGGTTGATCTGGACTCTTGGGCTGATTTCTTTCGCACACGCGGGCTTCATGGGGATCGGCGCTTACACGTCTGCGCTTTTGCTGACAAAGCTAGGTATACCTATGTGGGGTGGTCTCATCGCGGGTGGCCTGATGTCCGCCGCTTTCGCATTGCTTATCGGTATTCCTCTTATGCGGACCCGAGCGGTCTATTTTTTCATGGCAAGTTGGGCTGTGGGCGAGGTGATCAAACGTAACTTTGCTTATTTCCGAGACTTCTTTGGCGGTTGGAATGGCGTGTTTGACATCAAACCACCTACGTTATCGATGGGGCCGGTTCAGATTGATTTCGCAGATAGGTTGGCGTTTTATTACCTTGCGCTCCTGATTGTTGGCATGATCGTTACGTCGATCTACCGGATCAACAAATCGCGAACCGGAATGATTCTCTGGGCAATTCACGAACAAGAAACTTTGGCTCAACATATCGGTATCAATGTTCCTCGACAAAAGGTCATTACCTTTGTGATCGCTTGTTTCTTTGCTGGGGTAACTGGTGCGCTCTACGCTCACTATCAAACCTATATCAATCCCAAGTCCTTCGACATCTGGAAATCGGAATTTGCTCTTGTTCATATGATTGTAGGTGGATTGACCACGGTTGGCGGACCCGTTGTTGGCGCGATTTCATTGACAATTCTGGATGAAACGCTGCGCGCAGCAGGGCACTTCAGAGTGATCTCCTTTGGTGTGTTGCTGATAGCTGTTGTGCTTCTGTTGCCCGGCGGGTTGGAATCCATCCCACAGCGCATTCGCAAGTTTCTGCAAAGAAAGACCTAAAAATGACTACAAGCCAAACCCAACTGCTTAAAGTTGACAACCTGACAATGCGATTTGGCGGCGTGGTTGCGATCGACAATCTGAGTCTATCGGTCCAAGAGGGCGAAATTCGAGGATTGATCGGCCCTAACGGAGCTGGGAAAACAACATTGTTTAATGCTCTTAGTGGGCGATACCCCGCTACCGAAGGGCGGTTACATTTCAATGGTCGAGAGATACAAGGACTAAAACCACACCAAATCGTGGACAAAGGCTTGGCTCGAACCTTCCAGCACGTAACTCTCTTCAAAGAATTTTCAGTCCTGCAAAACGTGATCGCGGGTTGCCAGCTTCGGTGTAACTATTCGCTCTGGGGGGCATTTTGGAATACCTCCGAAACACGCCACCAAGAGGCCAAAAGCGAAGTGAAGGCTCGCGAATTGCTTACCTTTGTTGGGCTTGGTCATGTGATGGATGAATCACCGACCAGCCTGCCACATGGCTATCAACGATCACTCGGGATCGCGATAGCGCTGGCGTCAGAACCATCGCTGCTGCTGCTGGACGAACCATGTGCTGGAATGAACATTGAGGAAAGCCGTGAGATGGTCGAACTTATTCGCAAGATTCGAGACACAGGCGTTTCAGTCGTGTTGATTGAGCACGACATGAAAGTGGTCATGGGGGTTTGCGATCAGATCACGGTTTTGAACTTTGGCCACAAAATTTCTGAAGGCACGCCAAAGGAAGTACAGTTAGACCCACATGTGCGCGAAGCCTATCTGGGGAGTGCAGCAAATGCTACTTGAGATCAATAACTTGCGCATTCACTACGGTAAGATCGAAGCTGTTCAGGGGATTTCGATGCATCTGCAACAAGGCCATATCGCAACGCTAATTGGCGCGAACGGGGCTGGAAAATCGTCTATTTTGAGAGCCATTTCTGGGCTGGAAAAAGCGTCGTCTGGAGAAATTATTTTTGACGGACAGCGCATTGAAAAAGCCTCTCCTCACGATATCGTTGAAATGGGAATTGCACACGTGCCCGAAGGCCGTCGCTTGTTCAAACTGATGACGGTTGAAGATAACCTCAAGCTCGGTGCTTACCTTTCCAACGATAAAAAGCGCGCCCAGTCCGAATTGGAAAGCGTTTATGAGCAGTTCCCCATTTTAAAAGAAAAACGTCTTCAATTGTCTGGTGAGTTGAGCGGTGGTCAGCAACAAATGGTTGCGATGGGCCGTGCGATCATGGCCCGGCCTAAGGTCATACTGATGGACGAACCAAGCCTAGGACTGGCACCGGTTATCATCGACGATATTGCCGAGCTGATCGTAAAGCTGCGAAACAACGGTGTGTCCATTGTTTTGGTTGAGCAAAACGCACATCTGGCGCTTACCTTGGCCGATCATGGATATGTGATGGAAACTGGCAAGATTGCCTTGGAGGGTGCGGCCGATACGCTGTTGCACGATCCCGACGTCGCACGCGCATATTTGGGGGCCTGATCAGTGGATGCGGGCATCATAAAAATTACTAGAACGAAGGTAGTAGGTAAGAGATGACAAAAACGCATTCCCATGTACAATTAGGTTTAGTGGATCTAGATGGTGTAATTCGAGGAAAATACCTCTCCAAAGACAAATTCGATAAAATTCGAGAAAGCGGCAGCGCGTTTTGCTCGGTCGTCTTCGGCTGGGACTTGCGTGATGAACTTTATGAAAATGACTACACGGGCTGGAATAATGGTTTTCCCGATGACGACGTGCGTGTGGCAGAAAATACCAAACGAAACATTCCAGAAACAGGTCAAGAATTTCATCTAATTGAATTTACCGGCAAAGGTGCTTATTGTTGTCCCCGCCGTTTAGCGGGGCGTATTTTGGAACGCGCTGCGGATATGGGGTTCGAGATAATGGCTGGGTTTGAGTACGAGGCCTTTGCCTTTGCTGAAACCGTGGCAACAGCACAGGAAAAAGGGTTCCGTGATCTTGTCCCTTTGACAGCATCAACGGGCGGCTATTCTTTTATCCGTCAAAATGTGCACGAAGAATTTTTTACAGGGCTTTTGAGTCTGTCCGAAGGTTTGGACACCCCGATTGAAGCGCTGCATCCCGAAGCCGGAGCCGGCGCAATCGAATTCGCCCTTAGCCCTAGCCAAGGTATAGAAGTTCCTGATCGCGCGGCTATACTTAAGACGTTCTCCAAGATATGGGCTCAGAAACAAGGCATTAGTCTGTGCTATATGGCTAAGCCCGCATTGGATTTGCCAGGATGTGGTGGACATTTACACATGTCCCTGAAACGCAATAAAACCCCTGTTTTTTTTGATACATCCGCTGAATGGCAGATGTCAGAAACGGCGCGGTATTTTCTTGGTGGACAGCAACGCTATATGGCTGAACTTCTTGCGATGACGGCCCCCACAGTTAACTCATTTACGCGACTTACACCCGGTTACTGGGCCCCAACGTGGTCAAGTTGGGGGTTAGATAACCGCACATGTGCCTTGCGTGTTGTTGGAACGGGCGCGGGATCGCGACGAGTGGAGTATCGTGTGACTTCAGCTGATGCCAACCCTTACCTCGTCTTTGCAGCAGCTCTAGCTTCTGGTTTGGCTGGCATCGAGAACCGCATTGAACCCACAGCGCCAGTGACAGGCAACGCCTATGACGATACGCCACCAAAAGGCCTAGCATTTCCTGCCACCCTCGGTGAGGCCGCCGAAGGCCTGAGGGGCTCCGACATGGCCCGCACTTGGTTCGGCGATAACTTTGTAGAACATTTCTCAAAGTCACGGATTGCTGAAGAACAGAAATATCGCGCCCATGTCTCTGACTGGGAACTCACCCGCTACTTCGAGATGATTTGATAAGGACCAAACAAATGAAAAACTCGATTCAGTGCCACTGGACCTACCCAACAGACATTCGCGTTGGGGCAGGGTGTCTAAACCAATTGCCGGAATTGGTGAGCAAAGTCGGGATGAAGGCACCACTTATTGTAACCGACGCTGGACTACTGGACCATGAAATGATCCAACGCGCACAAGCGCTTTTGCCCTCGGCTGCACTATTTTCTGACGTTCAGGGAAATCCTGTGGACGCAAATCTTGATGCCGGCATTAAGGCTTTCTTAGACGGAAACCACGACGGGGTTATCGCAATTGGTGGCGGCTCTGCCATGGATGTCGGCAAGCTTGTCGCCCTTATGGCACGTCAAATAATTCCTGTCTGGGATTTGGAGGATATTGGCGATTGGTGGGCCCGCGCAGATGCGAATGTCATCGCGCCAATCATCGCTGTGCCAACCACCGCAGGAACCGGTTCCGAAGTAGGCCGCGCGGCGGTTTTAACCAATCAGAAAACTGATGAAAAAAAAATCATTTTCCACCCCAAAATGTTGCCCGAATTCGTTCTCGGTGATCCGGAACTCGCTATGGCCCTTCCTGCTCATCTGACGGCGGCAACGGGCATGGACGCCTTAACCCATTCATTCGAAACATTTTGTATCGATAGCTTTCATCCGATGGCGGATGGTATTGCGCTTGAGAGCATGCGCTTGACGAAAGACTTTTTACCCCGCGCGACAAAAGATGGAACCGACATTGAGGCACGCTTGATGATGTTCTCGGCCTCAATGATGGGCGGCGTAGCGTTTCAAAAAGGCCTCGGCGCGGTCCACTCTATTGCCCACCCTCTTGGCGCGGTTTACGGGCTACATCATGGTTTGGCCAACGCGATCCTGCTGCCCTACGTTATCTCCTTCAACCGACCCGCTATTGAGAAAAAAGTGTCGCGCGTTGTCCGCATGCTGGAAATTGGAACCAGTTTTGACGACTTTTTGGACTGGGTCCTCGCATTTCGAGAGGAACTGGGAATTCCACATACTCTGGCACAAGTTGGGATCACGGATGAACGAGCGGACGAGATTGCGATTAAGGCGCTGGCAGATCCATCGACAGCGTTCAATCCTCGGGAAATAACGGCCAAAGATCTAAAAGCTATTTTCTTGGACGCACTTTCAGGCAGTTTACCACGATAGTGCTCTACGTCTAAATCAATCCTATAGAGGCCCATAAATAACTTATCTTGAATGTAAATTACCGATAGATGGTACGCATATTCACTTGCATCTGACAGCTGCCTGACGGCATTTGGCAATTCATCGATCACACGTTGATGCAGGGATCGCCAAGCAGTCCCAGCAAAGGAACACCCGAGTATGGTGGGTTGACGCATCCGCTTTGGTGCTTGGTGCAGGTTTCTCGGACGCCACACGCGTGACGTTTGAGCAGCGCGATGCGTTGCCTGGCGTCGGAGAAGCGCTCAAGCGGGAAATCGCGGGGTTGGTCTGTGTGGATCAGCGGTGTTTATGGGGATTTAAAGGTAATCGCTGCATGAGATCTGTCTGTGCAGGAGGCCTTTGCGGGGCTTGTGCACTCAGATTCATCATGAGTTTTGTAAGTTTGTCGACGATATAGGTTGCTTGCCAAAGGTTTCGGCAATTTTTTTGCCACGGTGTTATGGATTTGCACAGGACTGCTGGTCCGCAGGCCGTGTGGCGCGAAGCTGAGGTGGAAATTGACATTGTGTGGCGCGGTAGGTGTCATGCTGCGGGCCTTGTCCTGACAGGTGGTGCTCTGGGCTGTTGTTGTGGAGCGAACGTTTCGACGATGATCAGTTGCCCACCGCAGCACGGGCAAGGAAATGCAAGTGCGCGGTGGAGTCCATCTGTGCTCTCGGCGGGGTCATAATCGCTATCTGGCGCTTTGGCCCTGAGTAATGCCCTGATCCTGGCGATATTCGCGGCACGGTTGCCGTTTCCAAAGAACCCGTAGTGGCGGATGCGGTGCTGGCCTTTGGGGAGCACATGGATCAGGAACCGACGGATGAACTCGGCCGTTGCCAAGGTCATGGTGGTGTACTGGCCTGCGCCTTTGACACGGTAATCCTTGACGTGGAAGGTGACGCCGCGCTCATCGACATGGATCAAGCGGCTGTTAGAAATCGCAACCCTGTGAGTGTAGCGCGACAGATATGCCAGCACAGCCTTTGGCCCGGCGAAGGGTTCTTTGGCGTAGACGACCCAGTCGATTTTGCGCAGTGGCTTGAGGAAATCGTCAAAGGCGGCCTTGTCGATAAGGTTTGCGTGATTGCCGAAGAATTGCAACTTCCCAACATCGTGCAACTTGTTCAGGCCTTCCAGAATGAGCCGCTGGTAAAGGCGCGACAGCACACGCACGGACAGGAAGAAGTTCTTGCGGCAGGCAATCCACTTTGCACTATCTGTAGACAAGCCGCCTCCGGGGACAATCATGTGGACGTGGGGGTGATGCGTCATTGCCGAGCCCCAAGTGTGCAGCACCGAAATCATGCCCGCCCGGGCACCAAGATGCTTCGCGTCGGCGGCAATCTTGATTACGGTATTGGCACTTGCCCGCATCAGTAGATTGTAGATCTCGCGCTTATTTTGGTACGCGATGTCAGCAATCGGTTTGGGCAGAGTAAAGACGAGGTGGAAATATCGCACGGGTAGGAGTTCGGCCTCACGTGCTGCGAGCCAAGCTTTTGCCGCGCCCGACTGACATTTGGGGCAATGCCTGTTCCGGCATGAATTATAGGCGATGTGCTCATAGGCGCAGTCAGCGCACCGCGCAACATGGCCACCAAGGGCCGCCGTGCGACAACGCTCGATGGCAGACATCACTTTCATCTGATTCAAGCCAACATGCCCCGCGTTCGCAGCGCGCCAGGCAGCACCATGGGCGCGGAATATGTCCGCGACCTCCAGTGATGGGCTGGGCATGGTGGCCTATGAAGGCTTGGGCCTGCCCTTCTTGCGTTCAACCGCATTCAAATCATCCAACGGGCTATCTACAGCCGCGATCATCCCGGTGGCGACACGGGCGTATCGCGCCGTTGTCGTGAGTTTGGAATGTCCCAGCAGCGCTTGGATCACCCTGATATCCACACCGCGTTCTAGGAGGTGGGTCGCGAAAGAATGGCGAAGTGTATGCAGAGTGACCGGTTTGGTGATCCCGGCTTCACCTGCGGTCTCTTTGAACAGCCGCGAAATCTGCCGTGCCGAGAGGTGCTTTCCCCGATAGCCGGGAAAGAGGACCCGCTCGGGTGCTGGCACATCCTTGTCCTGACCGGTCGGCCGCTCTTTCCACCAGTCGCGCAGCAGGACCAGAATATCCGCTGGCAGCATGACATTCCGGTCCTTACGTCCCTTGGCTTGGACAATCCGAATGATCTTTTGAGCGCTGTCAATATTGCCGACTTTAAGCCGAACAACTTCGCCCGCACGCATGCCACAGCCATAGGCGAGCGACAGCATCACCCGCGCCTTCAGGCTTGGGGCCATGGCCAAAATACGCTTGATCTCCTTCTGGCTCAGAACCAGTGGCACCCGGCTCGGCTCTCTCATACCAAAGTGCGTAGCCTACAACCCATAATCCCATAATCCCAATCTCGCATACCGATTGATCGAATGCGCCAAGGTTGGTTCATGAGCTTGTTCCAAGCCTCACAGAAATGGGTTGTAGGCTACGCACTTTGGTATAATATCCCCCATGTTTGTCGGGACATTGATTCACATATTCCGCGCCAAGGGAACCCTGAAAATGAGTCAGATACTATGTTCATTGGTATTACAGCTTTGAACGAGTTAGGGATCTATATTGTTACAGAAGGTCAAATTGAGAACTTCTGTCCAGACCTAGGTATGCACGGGCCAATGCTACCGCAGCCGCCCCGCAACCAATACGACATATCCCCACCCACGATCCGCAACCAGTTTGCCGACCTTCTCCGAATCTATTTCATCTGGGCGAAACCGTACAACGGCACTCACCTCAAGCTCTGAGTTGTCGTTCCCGGCTTTGATCTTTTGAGCTAGAAATCCTATCTGCCGTGTTTTTCCCGACGGCCCACAATGTAGAAGCTCCATGTTGGCACCGGCGCCTCTGCCACCCAGTGAAATCTGGTCACCTACACAAACCTCTTGCTCGATATAGTGATGGCAGGCGTCTGGGTCCAGGTGGTAAGGGCTTTTTTGCGTGGACCAACCGAGACTTACTTCATCGTGACCACCCTCCAATATCTTGTTTTTTTCATGTTCCGCATCACTCACATCCGGAGAAGAGCGAGCCCATCTCCGCTCACGATCTCCAACAAAATACACTAGGCGCGACTTCGCCCGCGTCATCGCTACATAGAGCAGCCTAGCCTCTTCGGCAGCATCTCTTTCAAGCGCGTCGGTTGACGCCCCATGTTTGCCAAAACGTGTCTTGGATGGAACGATCACGACATTGTCGAACTCCAAACCTTTCACTTTGTGGATGGTGGATACCACGGCTTGCGCGTCGCCATGGCGTGACCCGCGCAGACGTTCATATTCATCAATTTTCAGTGCTTTCAGGAACCGAAGCAGATGGGACAGGTGGGGACGGACGTGTTCTTCACAACACAGATTCCACAGTAAGGCAGGGTCGACGTACAACGCATCCGATGATCTTGTCTCTGGGATGTTGGCGGTTTTTTCCATGAAGTTGTTCAACAGCCCCTGCCTGAGCACTTCGGTCAGCAAGCGATCCTGCCTGAAAACCTCTGTCTTGAGAAAGTCGATCCACTGACCGACATGCCGCAAGTCGGCGATCCGCATATTAACGCCGCTTTGAACGGAAATCTGAGGAAAGTTCTGTGCCAAACGATGATAAATCGTAAGCGTTGTCCCGCCCCCACCTTACGCTTGAGGTCGCGATCTGCGATTCAGTTCTTTCTTGTAGTTTGGAAAGGAGTTTCTCCATGGAGCGCTCAGCGGAGTTTATCAGTGAGATTGATTTGATCGTCGGCCCTCGGGGTCAGCGACGTTGGCCGGATGATTTGAAGGGTCGGATTGTGGCAGAAACACTGGTTGAAGGTGCGACCGTGAACGCGGTTGCGCGTCGGTATGATTTGCAACCGAACCATCTATCTGAATGGCGGCGTCAAGCGCGTGAAGGCAAGCTGGTTTTGCCAGCGGTATCCGAGAATGTGGGATTTGCGCCCCTGGTTTTGCAGGAAGAAAGCGGTGTTGATGCACCGGTTGCCTGCGGCACGCTGGATGTGATCCGGGGCGAGGTGATGGTGCGGCTGGATGTGGCAACACTGGCGAGCCGGATTGCCGAGATTGCGCGCGCCCTGAATGCCACCGCATGATCTTTCCGTCCAACCGGCTGCGGATATTTGTGGCGACAGAACCTGTGGACTTTCGCAAGGGCCATAATGGTCTGGCAGCGTTGGTGCAGAACCATCTGCACAAGGATCCATTCACCGGCACCGTTTATGTGTTCCGCTCGAAGCGGGCGGATCGGCTGAAGCTGCTGTATTGGGACGGGTCCGGTTTGGTGATGGCCTATAAGCGACTGGAAGAGCACGTGTTTAAATGGCCTGCTATTTCCAACGGCATGATGCGGCTTAACCATGCACAGTTCGAAGCGCTTTTTGCTGGGCTGGATTGGCGCAAAGTCCATGCTTTGGAGGTGCGTCCACCGACTGCGGCAGAGTGAATCACAACAGCGTTTAGACAGGTAATTACGGGTTGGATTTGGTAACAACCGGGCATGACGAATGCCGCCGATCTTCCTGATGATATTGCTGCTTTGAAGGCTATTATCATGGCCTCCGAGGGCCGCAATCTGCGCAAGCAGGAACGGATTGAGCGGCTGGAAAAGCTTGTTGCAGACTTCAAACGAGCGTTGTTCGGGGCAAAATCAGAGAAGGTTGATCCAAGCCAATACGAATTGGCGTTTGAGGATATTGAAACAGCTATTGAGACCATTCATGCGGAGCGGGATGCAGATGTTGCTTTGCGCCCGGGCAAACCGCGTAAATCCAACCGTGGCCATTTACCCAAACATTTGCCGCGCGTTGAAGAGGTAATCGAGCCAGAAGACACCCAATGCAGTTGTGGGGCGGAACGCCACATCATTGGTGAAGACACCTCTGAGCGGCTCGACATTATCCCTGCGCAATTCCGTGTGATAGTTACCCGCCGCCCAAAATACGCCTGTCGTTCCTGCGAAGCGGGCATTGTGCAGGCTCCGGCAAAGCCCCGACTGATTGAAGGTGGTATGCCGACCGAGGCAACCGTGGCCAGCGTGATTGTTTCCAAATACGCTGACCATTTGCCGCTGTATCGCCAGTCACAAATATATGCGCGACAGGGCGTTGATCTGGATCGTTCCACCTTGGCATCCTGGGTCGGTAAAGCAGCATACGAACTGAAGCCGGGTTATGAGTGCCTGCTGGCCAACCTCAAGCAATCGTCCAAGCTGTTTATGGACGAAACAACGGCCCCGGTGTTGGATCCGGGGCGAAAGAAGGTCAAAACCGGATACTTTTGGGCCTTGGCTCGTGATGATCGGCCTTGGGATGGAGACGCTTCGCCCGGGGTCGCCTTCACCTATGCACCGGGGCGGGCAGGTAAATATGCGGATGATATTTTGCAGGGCTTTGGTGGTATTCTGCAAGTGGACGGCTATGCAGGTTACAACCGCTTGCTTGATCCCAAAACCAATGCGCCCATTCAACTGGCGTATTGCTGGGCACACGCACGTCGCAAATTGCACGAGCTAACGCACAACAATGTAGCCCCGATTGCCGAGGAAGGCCTCAAGCAGATCGCCGCCCTTTATCGCATCGAGGCTCAAATGCGCGGTGGGTCTGCCAATGAGCGTCTTGCTATGCGACAGGAAAAGAGCACCCCAAAGATAATTGCCTTCAAGGCATGGCTGGATCACGCCAGAACACAAGTGTCAGTCAAATCCCCAACGGGAGCGGCACTCAAGTACATTGCCAAATACTGGGACGGCCTAATCCTGTTTCTAAACGACGGGCGCATCGAGATGGACAGCAATGCTGTGGAACGTACGATCCGCCCCATTGCGAACGGTTAGTCATTATACACCTCCTTCTTAAGTGGTTGAAAACATTGAAAGCTGTGGCTCATCGGCATCGCGACACGGGGCTGCCTTCCGGTTGATTGCCTGTTGAACCCTGTCGGATTTAAGATCGTCGACCTTGATTTGGTAAGGTGCGCCGTCGACAACTTGATTTGCCGGCAAAATCCCCTCTTTTATGAGCCTTCGGATCACATGGTTAGTCACACAGAGTTCCTTTGCGGCTTCGGTCATAGTGCGCCACGGGCCGTTCTTGTCCGCTGATAAGTAGCCGTTGATGTTATTCACTCGCCGGATGGAAGACAAGCGCTTGGCGTTCCAAGTCTTTCCCTGGCCAGTCCGGATGCCCATGCGATTCAATGAAGCGGCAATTGACTCGTCTGACCAACGTCCTGACATCTCGCGGATAATAGAAAGGGCATCATCGCTCGTTTTGGCACCGTGTTCACCTGTCTTGGGCTTTTTTGTCCTGAGTTCCGTATGCCGTCCACCCTTCCAGTGGACGACAAGCACTATCTCGCCAGTAGCTTCGTCGATATCGGCCACGATGTCTTCGATCAAACTCCGGAGCAACTGTTGGCGGACGCGCATGGTCACCGCAGGTGCGTCCCACGCGGCCTGCAGATCCTGTGCCAGGTCACTCAACCACTACCGACTGGCGTCGGTAGGATGAGGGATGTGATTTTCCAGGTACTGAAGTACGAAGTCTTCTGTGATCACACCGTTGGTGGTTGAAAAATACCCACGCCCCCAAAAGTGACAGCCCCAGTAGCGTTTCTTCAGGTGTGTAAACTCGCGTTGGACTTTGTGGGATGAGCGTCCTTTCATAAGTCGCACCAAGTCACTGATCGCCAGTTTTGGCGGAACGGACACAAACATATGAACGTGGTCGCTGGAAAGGACGCCTGTGATTATATCGACGCCTTTCTCGCTGCAAACTTGTTTGATGATGTCACGCACCCGCAATTGAACCGCCCCACGCAGAACCTTGTAGCGATATTTTGTTGTCCAAACGATGTGATAGCGATGGTAGAAAACGCAGTGTTTCCCAGTGTCATATTGCATAGTCTTATCCTCCCTAAAAATGAGCCTTATTCCTTACGGCGGCTCATTTTTAGGGAGGATAAGACTATAACCGATTCTTTCGTGCTAAAGCACTCCCGTCTGAAGACGGGGGGTTGGAACCAATGAGTGGATACTCAACAGATCAACGTCAACGTTTTCCGGTGCCTCCAGAGTTTCTGTCAGGCGCTGCTGGAATGCCTGAACCCGTGCGAGGGTCTCTTCCCAGCGTTTCTCCAGTTCTGACGCAATCAGGCGGTTCTCAGGATCGCAGGCGGCATAGCGGCGTTCCGCAAGCGTCGCATCGTACTGTGCCTGTTTCAACTCCAGTTCGACAACAGATCGCCGGTCATTCTCAACGTTTGTCATGAGCGTTTGTGCCTCAATCGCGGCGTCAATTGCAAGCGGAGCCACGGCCTCAAGAACGGATGCGGCCACCAGCTTTTCTGCGCGCGCACCGCCAAATGTAAAGCACCTTTTCTGACCCAGCAAAAGGTTAGGGTTATCGCAGCGATAAACCGGGCGAGGTTTACGACCCGTGTAAACAACATGCAAACGCCGCCCACATCTCGCGCAGGACATAAGTCCAGCCAGGAGAGCACCGCCGCCACGACCGGATTTAACCCCGCCAGCCCGCCCGAACGTATTCTTCGCCAACTGGGCTTGATTGCGTTCATAATCCTCCCAACCGATATAACCGTCATGGTGGTCACGTATGACCACATCCCAGTCTTCAGGTGATTTGCGGTTCTTGTAGGTAACATGGGGGCGACCTTCCCGGATCTCAGTCTTCCGACCCGTCTTACCATATGCATAAACACCGGCGTAAAAAGTATTTTTCAAAACCCCAATCACATTGCGATATCGGATTGGGTGCCATTCGAATGAGGTCAATCGAATGCCATCCGATGGACGAGGATAATGTATACCCTGATCCGCCATTGAGAGAAGAACCTGCCGGGCGCTGCCAAGCTCCCGGAATCTTGAGAAGATTGAGCGAACCACTTCCTGGATTCGCAAATCCGGATCAAAAAAGATTCCAGCATCTCGGTCCCAAATGTATCCCATGGGCGGTGTGTAGCGCAGCTCTCCCCGCCGGGCTTTTGCCCGCGCCGCCTCCAGCATGCGGGTTCTCAGGATGCTCAGTTCAAACTCGCTAATGCTACCCTTCATGCCCAGAAGAAGCCGATCATTGGGGTGGCGGGGATCGTACACGCCATCACAATCGATGACCCGTGCCTCAACCATGCCGCAAATCTCCAGGACATGATGCCAGTCGCGGCCATTCCGGGCGAGGCGTGATATCTCCAGGCAGAACACAGCACCAACCCCGCCTGAGCAGAGGGCCGCAACTAACTTCTCAAAGCCAGGGCGTTTAGCACAACCGCTGGCGGATATACCAAGATCATCATCGATTACATCGACCATCTTGAAACCATAGGTGCGGGCCGTCTCGACCAGATCGTATTGCCGACGCTGGCTCTCCAGGTTGGTCATGACCTGACTCTGTGTTGATTGCCGGACATAAACGACTGCGCGACGCTGCAAGATGGTTGCAGGCAATGCCTGGGTGATGGTGAGATCATTGTTCATTTGCCTCTACCTCCAGTTTGATATCCGCTGCCGCCAGCAGCAGTTGGGCTAGCACCAGCATCATCTGGTCGCGTTCGCTGTCGGTCATGCTCGTCGTCACACTCGGTTGAAATGGCAGAGAAAGCTGCACTTGCTTGATAATCTGTAGCGGGATCATGCCCGACCTCCTTTGATGAGTCGTCCTCATCAAAGCTTCGCCGAAATCCGCGCGTTAACAGAATCTTATGCAATTCCAGAAGACCTGCTACTGAAACAAGTGGCGGCCCAAGGGTCATTGTTTGGCAAATGGATGCGTCCAATATCCACGAAGGTGCCATGATCGCTATACCGGCATCACGCTCCATCGCGATGAAGTCTCCATCGCCACGCTTGTAACTCCGGTAGACACTTACGTCTGAATCAAAATATGCATGCCATCTATAATGGACCCGGCAAATTGAACCGACATGGGCAGAATGAACGGGAACTGGCCCTAAACCGTAAAAACGCTCTATTCGCTGGCCACGAGGCCGGTGCTCAGAACTGGGCCATGCTCGCATCCTTGATCGAAACCTGCAAATTGAACGCCGTGGAACCGCACCGCTATATCTCCGGCATCCTTACCGCCATCGTAAATGGCCACAAACAAAGTGATATCGAAGCTCTATTACCGTGGAATTTTAAGGGTTAGGTGCCAACGGGACACCGCTTACGATAAATCTGATCGACCTCGCTGTTTGAGCGGCAAAGAACAGCGAGCGAACCGGGGTTGTCCCTGACAATCTGCCGACAAACTTTCGATACCTGTTCAACGGTCTCGTCCCAGTTTTTGCCATTCCAGTCGATCCGTTCGCAGGAGCTGTTGAATGCATCAGTGCGCTCGCGCAACGGCGTTTGTTTCAGCCTTCGGGATTGAGCGTGCCCATCAAAAAATCTGGAAATCATGGATTGGCTCCGGTTCACGATTTCCGCCCCAGATCGGAAATTTACCTTTAGCTCCAGAGAGTGCAATTTTTCGCCACCAAACTCGGCTCTGAATCGCTCAAAATATATCTCGGCAAACTCACCTTCGCCATGAAGCCCCGGCTTTTTGCGCTGCCATCGAAGGATGTCCTGGTCGTCATCTCCGATCACCATCACCCCGGCGCGGCTACCGCTTCCCTCGTGTAGGTTGCTGATGATCGAATAGACATCGTCAGTGACGTCCTGAAATTCGTCGACCAGAATACTGCGGCATCCTCCCGTCACCTGTTCACGAAATTTCACATCGGAAGACAGCCTCGCGGCAAAGTCTTGCAGTAAATGGTCCCAACGGGCGTCGTCATCTCGATCATCGGCCAGACTGAGACTTTGGCACGCTAGCGAGTGGAATGTAGAAACGCGCACCTGTGCTGCATAGGTCGCGTACCCCAGAGACCGGAACAATTCGCGAATGCGCTTTTTGATTTCAAAAACGACCGCGCGATTGAACGCCAGCACAATGATCTCGGACGGCTTAACGTGCTGTTCCCGAATGAGGTGTACAATGCGACCTACGAGCACGGAGGTCTTGCCTGCGCCTGGGCCTGCGTTCACCATCAAATGCTGGTCAAATGGATGCCGAATGGCCTCCCATTGCGTCGGCTCTTCCGATGCGCGGTATCGGGCGAAAAACTCGGTTGCTTTGGTGGCGCGCAATTGATTGAGTTTCTCCGCGATGAAGGAGGACGAATTCTCGCCGGTGACCTCGATTTCGCCGAGTTGCGTTTCCAGGAATTCTTTGAGTTCTGCAACGTTCGCATTCGCAAAATAGCCACCGATGAAATCCTGCCTGGCATTATCCGGCAGATTGGTAAATATCTCCATCGCAAAGGTCCTAGTTTCTGCCAGATCATTGACCCCGTTCAACTCTTCAACCAGTTCTGGGTGAGGCTCCAACCCGATCGGGGCATCATGAAGTGCCAGAACATAGGAAAGTGGAACCAAATCCGGCTGCGTGCTTACCAGGTTCATCGCCGAGAGAAGGCGAAGTAATGCTTCAAGGTCTGCGGTGTGAAACCGATTTTGTGGGTGAACTTCCTGAATTCTGCTGATCAACCCATATACTTCAACCTCGCTCCTGTCTGGCATTTTTGCCTTCGCAAAGATCGACAAAAGAGACGAGGCAAGGTTCAGAACTTCATCGCACCTACCAAGCGCTGTTCTGCTCTTTGCCTGGGCAAGTGATCCCAACCATACGACCTCGTCACCATCCCGCCGCACTGATTGCTGCAAGTGAACTCCCGTTGCACGGGCAAGGGACCGAAATCCATATAGATAGGCGCGTCGGTAGCGCCGCAGAAGCGCCTCGCGTTCCGCTTGTTCCTTACGGCTTGCTGGGTCTGACTGATCTGTATCAGGCAGACCCCAGTCCGCCTCGTCCAGCCACTCGACTGGATCAAATTCCGTGAACCCTCTCGCCCGCAGCCGCCGGATCAGTTGTCGAACGGCGTCTCCGACGGTGCCAAACAATGCCTCAACTCGTTCCGGTGGCTCGGACAGCAGCGGACGTTTGGCGAATTCGAGCGTCCAGCGGAGCTTCAGCCCTCCGCGCCGTTGAAGGTCGACCAAGCATGCCATGGTGTCGCCTATGGTCTTGATCCGGCACTGCATGCGGATCCGGGAAATATTGATCACAGCCTCTGAAACAGGTGCGGAAACGAATTGCTGGGAGGCGGATTCTGAAGCCAGTCAACTCTCACGCCGATCATGTCTGAGAGCCCGTGAAGCAAGCCGCTGAGGAGCCCATCCCCAGCACTCGAGGACGGAATCAGGCTTTGGGCGCTGGGAACCTCCTTCATCTCGGATGCGACGGACAGGATCGCTTGCGCTACCGCCCCGAGGGTCGATTGCTCCTTGCCGATCTCCGAGAGATTCTCCGAAAAAAGCTCGACTGTCATCAGATCCGCCACCATCCCAAGCTGATCAAGGTGCTCGGCTTTCTCCAGCCAGTGCAGTGCCATGCGCACCCGCGTGGCATTCGCCCGCATCTGCGACGCGCTCTTGTAGGGTTCAAATCCGTGCTGCGGGACAATGGCGATTTTTTGTCCATCAATGACCTGCGCGACTTTGTAAATCTCGGTTTCAATATCCTTGATCTGGGGCACATGGAGTTCATTCGCTGCGCGAAGGCTGCGTATGTTTTCGAAATCTATCGGCGAAGACAGCATCATGGCGCTCAAGCTATCAAGTCCTGCTCGCTTCCTCTCGTTCACGCCGCGGCCAACGCGGCCAACCTCCTGCAGATAGTCTTCTAGGTAGGCAGGTGGCGACAGGTGGACGACCCAGTGGATATCGGGAATATCCATCCCCATGCCGAAAGCCTTGGTGGCTACGAGGACGTCGAGATCCCCATCGCGAAAACGCGTGTAGATGTCGTCGCGTGTGGCAGAATCCAGCCCTGCATGAAAGGACTCGACATCACATGTCACCTCTTTCGCCAGTCGGCTTGCGACGTCATCGGCATGCGCACGCCGCGATACGAATACAATGATAGCGCTACGTTGCCCAGTTTTTTCGCTGTTCTGTTGTGCCTTTCGGACGACATCGACCAAGTGAGGCAGGCGTTCGGCCAGAGCGGTTTCAAAGTCCTGCTTGTCGAAGAGGTTTCCTTGCACCTGCAGTGGTTCCACCTGGATGTGATCTCGAAGCGGGCTGGAAAAGTTTTCCGGATCAGGGCAGATTTTCAGCGGAAGTGCCGCGCCGTTTTTCGATCCACGGTCGAGAATTTCCCTCAGTGTCTGGCGGTCGGACGCAGTAATCGTCGCCGACAGGAGCAAGAATGGCGGGGCGTCTGATTGGCCACCGCTCCGCAGCCGTTGCAAAAGAAACGTAAACGCGTGAAAATAGTCCGGGCGGAACTCATACCCCCACTGATTAACGCAATGCGTTTCGTCGAACACCACGTATTCAAGTCCGCCGTCCGACTCCATTCGCCGTTTAAGCACATCGACGAATGTTGCGTTCCGCAAGCGTTCCGGCGCAACATAGAGCAGGACGATCCGGTGATCGAGTACGCCTTGCAGGACTTCCGCCAATTCAAATGTTGGTCGATCGCTACTGAGATAGTCGACGGATTCGGCGAAACCTTGTTCGTGAAGCCGGGCGACCTGGTCCCGCATCAGTGCCTTCAGTGGTGACACCACCAGCGTCAATCGCCTGTTCCGCAAGCCCCGGCACAGTGCCGGCACCTGAAACAGCACCGACTTGCCCTCGCCGGTTGGCAAGGCCACCATCACGTCGCTTTCTCGGGTGCGAATCGCCTCCATCGCCTTTTCCTGGGTCAGCTTGAAGCCGCTGACCGAATTACCGCCGGATTGACTAGGAGGCTGCCAGTTGGCGATCAGGAACTGCTCCATTGATGCCAAGTCGGAAGGCGCCTCTTCGCGCGTGATCTGTAGCGGAGCGAAGACGGAGTCGAGTCGCGCCCGCTGCGTGACCGGCATGGGAATGTCGGTCAACGGCCGGAGATCCACAAATGCACGGACCTGATGGCTGATCGTGTCGGCGCGGGAATCGATGATCGTCGCCGCACAGTCGGACAGACCAATCCCCGTTTGCTCCAACCAGGCGGCGAGGTATTGTTCGATGAGTTTAGGCAATGCCTCTAATATCTCGGCCCCCGACACGGCCCCCGTTTCGGCACCTGGTGTGGAAACCTCTTTTCCCACATCAAGTACCTTATCGCTCTTGGTCGCCTGTGCAGCAGTTGAAGCGGTCGCGAACCATTCCTCTACCGGTAGCGCCTCGACCACAGGCTGCAGTGTCATTCCCGATTCGGTGGCGAGTAAATGCCAGTCGCACCAGCGATCGACAAAATCCACAATGCCGATTCCGCGTTGCGCTGCACGCATCAGGTGCTCACGTCGACTGCGGTGGACTGGACGGATTTCGCCCATCCCGATCTCTGCAAGCGCGGTTGCCAGCAAACCCACCATTTCGCGGCTTGTGGTGCTCCCGATCAGCAATACAGGTACTGCGCCGTCGTCAGATTCTACTGCTTCGCGGAACGATTGCAATACTTCGGTCCAATACGTCGCTTGGTCTTGCGAACCTGGATGCAGCATCGGATGCTGCCGGGTCGCAAGGACTGGACGGTAGGTCCGTGGAGTAGGCGGGGGCAATTTGATGGCAAGCGACTTCGGCATCTTCAAGGTTCGGAAATTTTTCAAACCCCCAGGCATATCCAAAAGCTGCGCAGGGCGATCCCGATAGGCCCACCTGTCTGCCAATGACCCTATCATGCGAAACAGCGGGGCGGAGGTCTGCAGGTGGGATTGGATTTTTCCGTCGCCATGTGAAGCCTCCCGGTCGACGATCGTTACCAGATCATCCGGCAGCAGTGCGCGCACCGCAGTTCCATCGGCTTGCGCCCACCATTCTGCTGAATTCGGCAAGGGCGAGACGCAGATCCGTTCTCCGGTTTCTGGAATCACGGAAGCTCTGTCGGCTGCCGCCACCAGATCGGGAAAGCGCTCCAACAACCAAGTGGGCAGCATATTCTGGCGCAGCGAGATATTTTCGGCAAGCGTCTGGTTGGCAATTGCCAGCAGCACCTGAGCATAAGGGTTCTGCCTCTGCTCAACCGTCATTTCCGCTTCGAGGCGTTTCACGTCGATCTGCCAAAACGGTTGCGGCAGTCTCTGCTGCGGATCTACTTGAACCACTGCCACGCCCGGCACCCAGTCCACGTTGCGGATAGCCGTATCCGGCAGCAGCAAAACCCGTGGTGGCTCATATCCGCGGTCCTGCAGGATCTTTGGCGCAGAACGCGCAAGCGAACCCGTGGTGGGAACCGCAGCGGCAATCGCTTTCAGCAATTCGATGGTGCCGCGAAACTGTCCGGTCAACACCTGTGCGCTTAATGCCGCTGGCAACCGCGCCAGTTGCCGCGAAAATAGCGCCAGCGTCGCCTCGGCGTCAGCCTCCGCATGATGCGTGCCGCCAAGTGCGTGGGAAGCCGACTGCGGCTCCAGTAAGTACTGCACCAGCAAAGTGTCCCAAATTAACGGCTCTGGGTCGAGCGCCAGCCGTGGAGCAATAATCGGCCAGTCCCACGCGAGGATGTTGTGACCGATAACAACTGAAGCATCGTGTACATGTCTGGCGAGATCGCCCAATGCGACAGAGAGATCATCCCCTCGCTGTTCATCATGCAGGCGCACAGATGTATCACCCTGCGCAATGCCAATTTCCCAGATCCTCTCGCCGTCGGTTTCAAGATCAAGTGCCAGGGCGCAGCGGAGGGCGATCTCTCGCCCCAGCGAAGGCTGGTCTTGTAGAACTGCAGCCATCAGGCTGGGTCTCTGCGCCCATTCAACAAGAAGCTTACGCTGTGTCGCTGACGACACCTGCGCAAACAAAACGATAGCAGCGGCGTATTCTTTAGTGGCCAAACGATCGATATGCGACTGCGATATCCACCCACTGTTAGCCAAAGTGACAACCCATTGCAGTACACCGTCAGATAGGGGTTCTCCACGCTCGAGTATACGCTCAGCAACGGTTTCTTCGTATTTCGTGCAACCTGTTAGCCAAACCTTGTAACCGTCGGTTGGTTCGCGCAGAGCGCTACTAAGCAAATACCACTCCAACAGGGCGGGTTTCTGCTCCACCGCGACGGCGTCTAACCAAACCGTTTGGGGTTCTCCCAACACGGCCAACTGAGAAGGCGTGAATGTAGCCAGTAAGGTTTCGAATGAACAGCTCGTACTTTCAGGATCCAGTTTATCCCGGAAGTCGTAGAGACAGGTCTTTAATGTGTTTGAAACACGGGCTTTCCGGAGCGCTTCCAGATCAATCTGAGCGAGTTTGTCACGCCACACTTCGAAGAGTGCGGGGTCGTGTAAATCCGCTGGCGCATCGCCCTTCCATAACCGGGCGTACCATTCGGCGCTCAATCGCTTGTTCAGATTGGTAAGCGACCGCTTGCGTAGTATCTCCGTTCGAAGGGCATCGAGTGACGACTGATCTGTGAGAGGTGAAATATCTTTCCAGTCAAGATCGCCGACCAGCGCCCATTGAACCGTGCTCGTCTGTCTCGGCTTGCGAGGGTTGCTGCCAAGTTGGCACAGCACCTGGTCGCCTTCCTTCACACCGTTAAAGTCTCGCCGCCCGGTTACATTGGCCGTGACGTGCATGAACTGTCTTCTAGCTTCGGACGCGCACAAAACTAAACCAAAACCCCGGTCCTCGACGAGCGTATCGACCGTGGCCAGTAATGGAAGTTTAACAATCGTCGCCTCTAGAGAAGATGGACCTCGGTGCTTCCTCTTCTGTTCAGGGTCTGGTAGGATTTCTTTAAGTATTTCAAACTGGTTCATGAAAGCCGAATATCGAGTGATTACGCAAGGTCATCATTTGGAGTAGCATAGCCCAGCACCCACTTCAGTGATCCCGCCGCTCCCCGAATACAGCTTCCACACTGAAGGCAGTGATTGCCGCATCAAACCAGCGATCCAGTTCCTCAATGCTCCCCGCCGCAATCTGTGAGACCACAGCCTCGGGCAGGGGGCCAAAGCGCTTCACCAGAAGCCGCATCAGCGACTTGGCTTCGCCTCTGGCTTCGCCTTCAGCAATCCCTTTGGCCAAGCCACGCGCCTGGCCTTCTGCCAGTCCCTCAGCCTTGCCAGCGGCGAGTCCTTTTTCGCGCCCAAGAATTTTCCCGGCAGCAAGACCCTTAGCCTCGCCTTCTTTCTTCCATGTTTCTGCGATTGTACCCATCAGTGCTTTACCTCCATCATCCTTTGCAGTGTCCAGTGCCGCTGTGAACACGGGTTGCGACACCTCGTATTTCTCGACGATATACCGAAACACGATCCGTTCCAAGTCCGTTCCGTCCGGCATGTCGATAACATGGGATATGACCGCTTTATGTAACATTGCATCTGTCCGGTTTTAAGGTTCTCCGCAAGGAGAAGCAAAATGAACCAGACAGCAATATTACAGGAAGTAAGACAAATGAAGTTTTCAGAATACTATGGCCAAACCAAAGCGCGCAAATTGAGCCAGAGAGAGGCTGCGGGCCTTCTGGGGATGTCGGAGCGTAGTTTTCGACGATACGGTAAGCGCTTTGAGGCAGAAGGTGCTGACGGGCTGTTTGACCGCCGTCTTGCCAGGGTACCCCAGAACCGTGTTCCAGTTGATACGGTGAGTAAAATGCTGACACTGTTTGATACCCGATATTGGGATTTCACCCCAAAGCATTTCCACGAGAAACTGGTATCAGAGCATGACTTCAATCACAGCTATAATTGGGTGCGTCTGACACTGCAAGCACGTGGCAGAGTGACGAAAGCATCACGGCGTGGGGCCCATCGCCGCAAGCGCGAGCGTCGCGCTCTTCCCGGGATGATGTTGCATCAAGCGCTGCCCGGCAGGGCCATGAAATGGCCTGAGAGGGGCGGGTCAAGCCATGAGTGGGTTCCGGGCAAATGGTGGGATCTGATCGTGACGATGGACGATGCGACAAGCGATATCTACTCGGCGTTTTTTGTTGATGAAGAAGGGACGATGAGCAGTTTTGCGGGTGTGAGTGATGTTATTGTTTCAAAAGGTTTATTCTGTTCTCTCTATGCCGATAGAGGCAGCCACTACTGGCACACACCTGAGGCTGGCGGCAAAGTTGACAAGAGCAACCCGACCCAATTTGGGCGGGCTTTAACCCAGCTTGGCATTGAATTGATACCGGCCTATTCGCCTGAGGCCCGCGGCCGCTCGGAACGCATGTTCGGGACGCTTCAAAACCGATTGCCTCAAGAACTGCGCTTAAACGGCATTACGACGATGGAAGAAGCCAATCGGTTTTTGATCGAAGAGTATCTGCCAGGCCATAATGAAAAATTTGCAATCAAGCCATCCGGTGATGGATCAGCCTTTGTGCCGTTTGCTGGCGATCTGGCCAACGTTCTATGTGTGCAGGAAGAACGCGTGGTCGGAAAAGACAACACCGTTCGCTACAAAAACCGGTGTCTTCAGATACCCGCAGATTGCCATCGGAACCACTACGTCAAAGCCCGTGTTCGGGTGCATGAATATCCAAACGGCCAGTTGGCGGTGTTCCATGGCCCCAGAAAGCTTGCCATGTATGAACCCGATGGAACGGAGATTAAAGATGTTAAAGAACAGGCTGCGTGAACCGCTTCGACCAGCCGAACCACGGGTGGAAAACAGAAGCGGACAACTGCCATGGTACATAAACCGGACAACTCCAAATGTTTTTGACAGTCCGTTCCGTCCGGCAGATCGCGCAGCAGCGCCGTCAGAACCCCGACGGTCACCTCATCATTGCGCTGTACATAGCGCAAGGCGGTCAGAACCGCCCGCACCGGCGCATCGCTGGACAGTTTCTGGTGCGGCCCAACACCCAGATCATGCAGATCATAGCGGAACGACGGCACGAAGGCTGCTGTATCCGCATCCGACTGCACCATCTCGCCAAAGGTCTGCGGCACTGTCCACGATTTGCGCCCGTGGTAAAAAACGAGAGGCACGATCACAGGCAAAGCGGACAGCTTCGCGGCTTTGCCCTCGGCGTAGCGCGTCCAGATGCGCACCAAATAGCCCAGCAATTGCAAGGGCGTGCTGTATTCAGGCACCGACTTATGCTCAACCAAAGTGTATATCATGACAGGCGGACCATCGGTCAACCTGACCTCGAACAGCCGGTCACTTTGCGTCATACGGCTGTTCTCATCCACATAGGTGCCATCCAGCAATTTGGGCGGTTCATCAATCATCCGCGCACTCAACGCCGGTGGCAGGTATTCCCGCAACAGCGTGGCCGCGCGCCCGGGGTCTTCCAGAAGAACCCGGAACAGGTAATCATGGGTCATCTTTGCCGGTTGTTTGATTTTCCCGTTTTCAGTCATCATTCTGTCTGCCTTACCTCAAATCGCGCCACGGCGCCTATAATGTTATCTCCAGCAGAGCGCGCGGACCCACTCCATCTTTGTCATCGTTATTTTAACTTTCATTGGCCTTCTTTCGGTAACGCTGGTTAGAGCGTGTTGCTTTTGATCGGTTTCCGGGCAAATGGAAGACGCAGCACTTAAAATGCAATGAAGCTGTGCATTTCATTTCATTGAATGAGTTCAATAAAACGCAATACACTCTAAACGCCGCTGAAACTTCTTTACGCTGTTTCACGATAGCGGCTTATCGGGCATGCAATGCCCCGCTGGTTGGCAGGGTCAACTGACCCGAGAAACTGCCAGCCAACGGCTTCTTCTGACAACGGTTCTCTGCCTTCAGGGGCGATAGAGCATTTTGCCTTTTTATGTAACTGCCCAGGTTGTTTTTAAGCGTATTTCAGTTTTGCAATAATCTGATCGGCAGGCATCATCAGTGTTTCGATGATGTTCCATCCTTGTTTTCTCGCCGTTGTGATGACGCTGCGCAGGGTGGCAAAATCCTCTGCCCCTTGTTCAGACCTGAACCCTCCCGATATTTTCTGACGTAGTTTCATCATCCGCAGGTCGCGTTCAGCTTCGTTGTTTGTGAAGGGCACGTCGGGATCTGTCAGAAAGCGCAGGGTGCCTTCCTTGTGATCGCGCAATCGTAAAGCCAGATTATGTCCTGTCCGTCGCTTCTTGCGCCCCCGTCTTCCGGGTTTTGGCGGCACGAGTGGAGGCAATTCCTCATGGAAACCCAATGCAGCGGTGATGATCCTGTCGTATCGCCGATTAATAAGCGCAACAAGCGGTGTTGAAACCGCCACGCCCTTATCCCGCGCGGCCTGTGTGACATGGTGCGCACGCCGCAGTAGCCTTTGCATCTGACCAGCCCAATCTTCCTGTTCGATTTCGACCAACGCTTGCAGTTCCCGTAAATGGTGTGCATTGCACAACGCATGGGTAACACCATCCAGCGTGAAGTAGGGCTGCCAATGATCATGCACGATACAGCCCGTGAGATTGGATAACAGATTACCGCGTTTGCTGCTGACCCGGTAGAAAGCCAGAAGCGGTGTACAGGCAACGTGAAGCCATTGCAGGCACCCCGTAATCCGGAAACCCGTCTCGTCAAGATGTTTGACGTGGACCTGTTGGGCGATCACATCCTGCAGGTGAGAAGCAACCCCCTTGAGCCGCTCTGATGCTTTGCGGTTCATGGCGGCCACAGTGGCAGGAACCAAAGGGGCATTGAACAAATCGGCCATTATTTGCGCCAGTCTGTCTTCCGGCAGGAAAAGGGCGCATTGGAGATATGTTGCCACTCCGGCGATGCGTGGCCCGTACTGCACGGGTGCCTTTACTTCCAGAGGAAACGCCGCCCTGGTTGTTTCCCCACAGTGGCCGCAAAGGCAGACATGTGCCCTGTGTTCCGTTGTCACCAGGGGTTGTGGCTCGGGCAGGTCAAACACCTGTCGTGCGGCGTAATCCTCTGCCATTGATGGCGACAGCGGTGTGCCACATTGCCCGCAGACAGAAGGAAAGTGATCTTCAACATGATCGGGATCTGCCGTTTGGCACAGGGTGCTTCCCTTGTGGCCTTTCTGCCCGCCTGACTTTTTACCGGATTTTCTCCGCAGACTTTTGGTTCTGGGTTCAGCCTTGGGCTTCTTTAGGCCGTCGCTTGAAGGCGGCTTGCTACTGTTGCTGCTGTTCAAGCTGAGGCGACGCTCAAGGTCTTCAATGCGAGCCACAAGCAGGGCTATCGTTTGTGCATTCTTCTGCTTCAGCTCTTCATAAGCCTCAACGGAAACATAACCTTTGGGTGCGTTTGAAAAAATCATAATCTTAATGAATCACATCGGGATTCCTCAGGCAAGAGAATTATTCCTTAGGGTATCTGGGCAGTTACCTTTTTATTACAATTGCCATCATCCCAATTCGCGTTCGTAGAGGCAGTGAATTGGGATTCAATATAAGGCAATGTGCTTCAAACCGTTTTGGCATCACTTTGGCCGAGAGCGGTTTGAAAAACGGGTCGCGTGGGGTCGCCTTGGATAGGGGGTTAGTCATCGGCATCTCCTTTGTTTCGGGGGTGGAATCCTATTCTCCAGCAACAGGGGCACCGCGCCTATTTGTCTGCCACAGAGATCGGACAGATCCCGCACCACACGGATAAAATCATCCGTGGCCAAAGCCTGCCAACAGGTGTCTACAGTGTGGTTTCCCCGGTAGGCCGCCTGTGCACCAGGATTTTTAAGACGGCCCAGCTCCATCTGGAACGCTGAGCGCATTTGTCTGATTTCCGCCTCGCAATGCCGGACCAGTGCCGCATAAAACCCCGTGAGCTGTTTACCCCTGGCAGGGGGGAAAGTGTTGTTCATGGGCTTTTTAAGTTTTCTGTGTGTCATCGTTGTTTTTTCCTTTCATCGATTTCGCCGCCAGCCCACATGTGGCAGGGCAGGGCACACCCCATTTTCGCGCCTGGATGCCGCGCCGGCCGGTTTTTGCGGCCTTTCACGCATATCCTTGTTCAAGAGCACTTTGTTGACACCCATCCGTTCGGCAATCTCCTGCAAGGCCAGACCCTGCTGTTTCAGCGCATATATACGCGCCACGCGCATCTGTCGATAATCATCCGACAGTCTGTTCCGCCCTTCCTGATAGAGATCCCGCAAATATTTCCAGACATGTGCTTCGGTACACGCCAGCCCTGCTACAATTTCATCAGGGGCAAACCCGTCCAGATGCAGCCGCTGGATACGCATCCGTAATGCTTTGGTGCGTGGCGGTAAGGGTTTTACAGTATCGAGACCCCGTAAATTCGTCCTGACCAGGGCTGCGGGACAGGCGAGCTGCGCTGCAATTGCAGCAGGGTCACACCCGTCCAGATACAACCGCTGCATATGCTTTCTGAATGCCTTGGCCTCCGGCGAAACCCCGGGCCCGGGTGCGACCACAACTGTGATCTCGCGCAGTGACACGGGCTTATCGTTCTCCAGCCCCAGCCAGCCGCGCGCCGCGCGTTTATTTTCCGCCATGGCCATGCGCTGCCACTGTTGCAGCGGTGTCAAGACATCACCTGTCTTTTTTGATTTCCGGTCTGAACCTGTCATATCTGCCACCCCCCATTGCGACTGGCCGTGCGGCGGCCGAAACCGGGCTTACAGGGAAAGGCACACCCCGTTTTTAACGCCAATGCCCCCATCCTCACGTTTTCATCCTCCGGGTCAAGCCAATCAAACTCCCCACCAGATTGAGTTTTCCGGCTTTATGCCGTGCGGTCATCGCGCGCAGCACCCCGCCGGGGTTCTGGATCGGGGTTTCCGGGTGAAACCGGTTGCGGTCAATCACCAGAATACAAAGCGCTGTGGCCATATCACCCATTTGCCCCACCGCCGCATCATAAGCCGAGCGGTTAATCCCCAACTCCGGCAACCGGTCGATCGCCGCCAGAATAAAATCCATCGCCGCAGGCGATGGTCTTTGCCCCTGGTGCTGCCGGATATAAAGCCGCATCTCCTCAGAACTCAAGGCAAACAACCGGTGCGGGTTCAGTTTTTCGATAAATTCACTGTTGACCCCGACCTCAGCCCCGCCACACTTATTTTCTAAACAATCAGCGGAGCCGTCAGGCGTAGCTGCTAACGAATTATCTTCTGACGGCGTGCCGTCAGCCAACTTATCCATGCTCGCATTACAGATTACAGAGTGATCTTGAGTTGTATCTTGTATATATCGGCGGACTCCGGTGTCCGCTGGAGCGGACATATTTGTCAACATTCGGGTGAGATCATCGATCGCTTCGGAGGTCATTAACACCGCCTTGTGGTGATCTTCAAGCGCGTCCAGTGTTTTAAACGCCGCGTACCGGCGCGGCCAGTCAAGATACTGCGCGGCAATGGCTTTGAGGGCTGTATTGTCCGGGAAACGCGGTTGCAGGGCCATAAGGCTGTTCTTCACGTTACGGCGCAAGGCACTGCACATGCGCTTCAGCCGCACCACCTGCTGCCGGTCCGTGTCTAATTGTGCCCGTAAAGCCAGCAAGTCCGGCACCGCTTCAATCAACGGCGTGAACGACAGGCCCTGCCTGAACTCGCTATCCCCGTGCATCCTGAAGCGGCAGCGGCTGCCGTTGCCGGCCACATCCTTGCGGATAAACCCGAAGTGCAGCTCCAGAGCCGCCTCGTCGCGGCGCACCGAGCGGGCGTCCTTGCCAACCAGATAGGCAATATTGCTCTGCATGGTAAAGCAGACCGGCTCGCGTGTCGGGTCGGTCCAGTCGGACGGCCGGGTTGCGCGCAACATCGTGAGTAAGGATTTCAGCAGGCTGTCGGACATACCGATATGTTTGCTGACATCGAGCAGCAGCCCTTCCAGCGCACCGCGCTGCATACTGTCGGGCAAGACTGGATACCTGGGCTGTGGATCCTGTGGTGGTGATCCCTGTGTATGGTTGTCCTGCGGGTTGCGCAGGGCCTGTAATCTGTGTGACATTGCTGTCCCTCATTTCTGTTTTTGTGATGCTTTTCATTGGGCATCACGCCGCGATTGAGGCGCAAAAATCGCAGGCACACAGAATTTCATTGCCAAAAGGTCACTTTTGACTTGAAAAGCGGGTCAGGTCAGGCTAAAAAACAGGTGTGATTTAGTTTTAAAGCCTGACCATAACCTTAATGCCGTGCAATCTCTGCGCGGTTTTTCGGTTTTAAGTGGTTTATTGCGGGGTTTCTACTGCTCTGCCTCCCTTTATCTGGATTCTTTAGGGAGAGTCATACCCACATCTTGTGCGTTTCTCAAGCATAGGTTCAACTTTGCAGGTATATTCTGACCGGAGGCGCGCGCGACGATGCTGTAAGCAGCTGCGCTTTGCGCCACCCGCCGTGGTGCAGGATTTTTTCTGTCAAGGTTTTTTCTTGCCATGATGTTTTGTCAAAAACATTTGGCTATTGTAGAATGTGCGGTTTTCTGTAATAAAGAGAGGTAGCAAGTATCCCGTCAAGGGGTCCTGAATGCTCCGACTCCCCAGCACGTTGTGTATCTACATGTGGAATATCTTGATGCCACAAAAGATCAACAACGGTCTTCACCAAAAATCCATGGCGCACTATAAGGTGGCGCGACAGGAGAGGGCAAAATGACAGACGGCACGAAAGTATTGATTGATACGCGCGCGCTCGAAGAGTTTAGAGAAACCTTGATACAGGCGCATCTAGAAGTTGCGAAACAAATTCCCGGGGCCAGGTTCGATAAACTTGCACGTCGATGGCGGTGCCCGCGAGATTTACTGCCTGCGCACGACGAGTCGCTGGACATCTACATCATTTTGTTGGGGCTCGCCGTGAGTGACGCGGTTTTGTTTGACACCGGCGTGTCGGGAAAATCCGCGTTTGATCGCTTCTTACGGCGTTCTGACCTCACCGTCGCAGTCCGGGAAGCTGTGTGTCACCTGCATACGGCCTACTGGATCGTCGGCCCTGTAGTTGAGAAAGACGCTCAGGAAGCGGGGCACGTGGTGATACATGATCGGTTTGGGGGACAGCATATCCGGGTGTACGCCCCGAGATATATTCCTCTTGGGTTGGCTGAAATCGCCGCCGTCCGCGTCGTCGATATGCCCCAAACCAACGCGGTCGTGGCAGCCATTCCAATCATGCTGATTGAGGGCGGTTTACAGGAATATCTTGACGCCCTGCTTGCTGCTGGTCCAGCGGGAACGCGGCTCAGTGAGAAAGTCTGGCAGAAGATCAGCCGCAGGTATATTCGCGCCAGGCTTCCGGCCATTCTCGAGACCAGGCTTGGCGGGTATCTCGATCCAACTGCTCTCAACGATCTTCTTGCGGATGACGGTCTCAATTCAAACCCTGCAAGATCAGGCCCGGTCGCGGTGAGGCCGACACAAGTGCATCTTGATCCTCACGATCCTTTTGATGCCCAAATCCTGAGCTGGTTGCAGCACCCCCCAACACAGCAAGCCCAGGATTTCATGCGGTTTTATGCATCCACCAACACAGTAATTCAGTGTTTGGCCCATTTGTTTGTAGCGCAAACATGCCAAATGAGGGCTGTCGCTGACGCCTGCCGCGATGCTGCAAAAATCCTGATTGATACTCTGATGAGCCGCGCCGAGGTTGGGCTTCATGATCGTGCGGCCACAAAGTCCCAAATTCGCGGGGCCATCCGGGCTGGAATTACGGCCCGACATCTGCCAGGCGAGGCCCTTGGCCTGCTTGATACATTGTTTGGAGAGGTCGAGGCCGCGCAGCCCCGTCGTCGGCAATCAGACAATCCCGAGATTGCCCGGGTTCTGGCCCGGATTGCGGCGCTGGAAGTGCGCACGACTGACCATGGTTTCTGCGAGGAAGAGGCTTATGCCGCGGCCCAAAAACTGGCGGGGTTGATGGATCGATATGGCCAGGCGCTGCAGGAAGCCGACTTGGTCTCGCATGAAATGGTTGCCGAAGTCCTCGACACGGGACGCAAACGCAGTCTTCCTGTGCATGATACTATCTCCAGCATCGGGGTGTTCTGTGACTGCAAGACATGGTTTCAGAAAACCCCGGATGGCATCCACGAGATCGTCTTTTTTGGATTGATACAGGATAGCCGTGCTGCGGCATCCCTTTATCGCTTCATTGAGCGGACCTTTGAAGAAGAGATGGGACATTTCCAAAGCACGCAGGAGTATCAAATCCTGGATCGTGGCAGAAAACGCCGCGCGGCACATGCCTTTGATGTTGGATTGGCCCGACGTATTATCCACCGCCTTCACGAGATAAAAAGCGTGCGTCAGCAAAGCGCCGTTAAAACATCCGGACGCGATCTCATTGAATTGAAATCCGCACGGATCGACGATGAGTTGACACGAATGGGCATGGACTTCCGGGCTCAAAAGGCGTCGCGGTACACCTCGGACAATGCTGCCTTTGAGGCCGGATACGCCGCTGGCGGTAGTTTCGAAATCTGACGATATTCGCCCTATTGTTGGGTTACAACCGATCTCGGCCGCGTCATCTTCGGGCTACGCGACCGCGTAGGGGTCACCGTTCAGTTCATTTTCCATAAAATGGTGTGAAACCACCAGCTTCCAGCTGGTCAGCTTTAGCAAATTTTATCACCGATATCACGTTGTTTGGACAACAAAATACCGTTACCCAATTTTACGAGGAGATATGCGCGTGCGGATACGTGAAATTATCCTGCAAACATGTCGGCAACTCGGTGTGCATGTGGAAAAAGGCGTCCTGTCAACAGATCACATCCACATGTTTTTATGTGTACCGCCACATTTGGCGCTGGCAAAAGTAATGCAGCATATAAAGGGTAAATCATCGCACAAAATACAGCGAGAGTTCCCGGAACTGCGTAAACGCTATTGGGGCCGTCGATTTTGGGCGCGCGGGTATTTTTCCGCAACGTCAGGAAATATTACTGA
>CBDHGD010000002.1:0-110150 GCA_965262875.1 Halioglobus sp. | reverse complement strand
TGTTGCACTGTCTGTGTGTTGTACTTGCCTTGTGCTACACAAAACATTATATTCAATATGAATACAAAATGTAAGGAGGTACTGATGGCAAACACATCTATGACCCTCGGTACGCATTGGGAAACTTTCATCAAGGGTGAAGTTGATAGCGGTCGCTATACCAGCGCGTCGGAAGTCGTAAGAGATGGTCTGCGTGAACTTGAAAATCGTTCGAAGAAAATAGACACGTTGCGACAACATCTTGCAGTTGGATACAGTCAGGCGAAACGCGGGGAATTTGTTGAGAACGTCTCAACCGAAAACGTCATAGCAGGGGCAAAGCACCGCGCGGTCAAATCTGCATGACCACCACTTATAAGCTCACGCCAGCCGCACTTTCGGATCTGGAAAAATCGCTGACTATACGCTTGCCACCTGGGGCGAAGATCAGATGGAATCCTATGTATCGGCTCTGACGGCCCGTTGTCAGTGGTTGGCACATAACCCATATTTAGGCAGACCGCGCAATGACATTCATCCAGAATACCGTTGCTATCTACAGAAAAGGCATTTGGTGTTTTACATGACGGACAGAACCGACATCATAATCATTGGATTTCCGCATCAGTCCATGGACATTGAAGCCTACTTCGATAGTTGATCAGCGCATAGCACAATGACCATGCCAGATTTCAAAACGGCCGCATCGACATACTCGGACCTTTTTCCTCCAGGGCCGCCTTGACCAGATCATTTGGCGTCGGCGCGCGACCCGTGGACACCTCTGCACCTTTTTTAACCATCGTACTAATAGCCCATTCGAACTCCGCCAGCGACCCGAACTTCGGTTGCTTCGAATAATCATTCCGGTTGGCCAGCCTTTCCGTCAGCCTGTCTTTCCAGTCCTGTGGCACCTTCTCCCCAGCCAGTTTATCCTTGATCACCGCCGGATCACTCTTCGCCAATGCAAGGGCTGCGGAATAAACGCGCTTAAACGGCACATATGTCGTTTCCGAGATGTGTTTGCGCAGATTGATGTCCCAGTTCATGCTTTCCGTCGTTGATTTATCGTCAGGGCGATGCTTGATGTCAGCGATCATCGTCGCCGCCATACAATCCGCCCGGGTCGGCACCTCACCAGCTTGCGTCCGCGTTAGATCTTCTGGCCCGGTGGCCAGCGCACCGATGCGCACAGAATGCGACAGCGCCCAGGTCCATTCCTCAACCGATTTTAGCTTCGGCATTTCATCAAACGCCGCACCCGATGTCACCGCCTGAAGCAACCGCGCCTTCCATGCGCCCGGCACCGAGGGATCGCAGGGACCGATGGATCCCGCCTGCGCCGCCAGTTGCCGGAACGCGTTGGCGGGTTTTTGCAAGTCATCAAACCTCATGGTTCCTGCGCCGATCTGGCTTGAATGGGCATTGAAATCAACGTCCATAACCAACTGGCGATTGGCGTCGAGATTAACAACGCAGGCCCAAAACTTCTGATGCGCCTCCGTGACCGGCGTCAGTGCCGCCAGATCAAACCCCGGTTTCATCTCAACACTCTGTTCCATCACCTTATCCTTTTTGTTGTGCGCACCTTGATCTGGACCCGTATAGCCCGCAGCCTGTTCTTTACGGTGATCGCCATAGTCACTCAGCAGCGTTTCCCAAAACCCCGGGCCTTTACTGCTCAGCGATCCGATCACCTGTCGCGCCACCGCCAATTCCCCGATCCCGCCGCTCGACGCACCGCCCAGCCAGAGAGAGCCAGAGCGCGCAGGCGCTGCGCTGCGCTGCGTTCTGCGCCACTCCCGTGCCTCAATCGGCTGCGCCGGTGGCAGCAGATCCTGCGACGATACCACAGAGGCAGGGTCATCGGCCGGTGCAGGGGTATTGGCCGCTTTCAGCATCCGGTCATAACCACCCGCGCGCCGCGCCGCGCCCACCCGCGCACTTAAAAGCTCCAGTCCGGATTTCAGCGCCCGGGCAACGCGGCTGTCCCCGCGACGGTCCGCCACCGCAATCGCCCGCCCGAACGCATGGGCTTCGGGCAGCAATTCATCCCCGCGTGCGCTGTTGGTCCAGCGCAGGGCGACAACCTCGGCGCGGGCCGGCAGATCGCGCGGCAGGGTCTTGCAGATCTTGCCCCATGTCTTGGCGCTCGACACGTCCTGCAACAGGCGCAGTGCGCGGGCCTGCACCCCGGCCTCTATCTGGCGTCCATGCCCGAGGATATGCGCGCCGATCACATCCGCGAGCGCACGGGTATCGGCACCTGCGGCCAGGGCTGCGCGCGCGCGCGTGGGCGCAAACAGCCGCGACAGCGGCCCCAGCGGCATCGGAACATTGCGCTCAGCCCCTGTGTGGCGCGCCACATAGGCCCCGAGATCACCGTCCTCTGCACGGTCTCCCACACGGGCGGCTGCTTGATCTTCCGCACCGCCTTCCACACGGCCTTCAGCACGGGATTTCATGCGGGCCTGCCGCGCCGCTTCAAACCCCTGCGCCGGATCAAAGCCGTATGCGGCCTCAAGCGTGGTGGTCAGGGCTGTGTCGCGCCGGGCAAGTGTCTTCAGGTAATCGCCGACCTTGTTTTCCTCTACAGGCGCATAGATCGCCAAAGCACTGCGGTACCGCGTGGCCCCCACATAAAACAGGCCGTGATTAAAGCCTTCGGTCACCACAAGATGACTGCTCTCATGGCCATCGCCTTGCGATTTATGCAACGTGGTCGCATAGCCATAGTCCAGCTCCGGGCTATCCTCGGCCCTGAAGCTGATATAGCGGGCCTCGTCACTGTCCGTGCCAATCCGTATGGTGAAGCTTTGGCTCTCCGGATTGACCGCCGCAATCTCGCCCGTCATCCCGTTGACAATCCCCGACTTGCGGCGGTTTTCCCGAAACGCAATCCTATCCCCGGCTTGCAACTCCAGCACATCCCCATCGGCGCGGCTTACAGCAATGCAGGGCAGCGCGTCGGCGCGATGCGCCTGATCGTCCGCACGCGCCAGCCGGTTCAGATGCGCCACATCCACAAGGCGATAGGTGAGCAGCATCTTGTCCGCATGCGGATCGGCAGAATACCCCGCAACGGCCGCCGTCAGGAGAGCGTCCCTGTCGCTTCCCGTGGCCTGAACAGCACCTTTGTCCAGAAAATGATCAATGGCCAGATCGGCGCGCGTGCCCCCCGCCGCCAGATTACATGTGGCCTCTCGATCCAGCGGATCGTGCTGACGCCAGACGGTTGTGAGATCAACGGTGCCAATCCGGTCGGCAAACGCCCGCCACATCGCCCCCGGCCCTCGCGGTTGCAACTGGCGTGGATCGCCAACGAGGCGCAGACTGGCCCCGGTGCGCTCCACCAACTCCAGCACCATCCCGAAATGATCCGCATTCAGCATACCCGCCTCATCAACAACCAACAGGCTTTTGGGACCAAGGGTGATGCGCTCCTGCGCGGCGGCAAAACCAAGTGCGGCCAGCGTAGTGCTCTGAATACCCGACGCCGCCTGCAATCCCTGCGCCGCTTTGCCGGCCAGGGCCGCGCCAACAACAGTCCAGCCTTCGCGCTCGTAGACCTCGCGCACCCCTTTCAGTACAGAGGATTTGCCCGAGCCGGCAATGCCGGAAATCATCGCAAAACGCGCAGGCGAGGTCGCATGACGCAACGCCCGTTCCTGATCCGGTGACATCGGCCCGTGGTCTGTGCGGGCCGCCGCCGCGACCCGCCCGCGCGCCGGATGTATGTCGCTGCCCGCGTTCGGGTCGCTGCCCGCGTTCGGGTCGCTTTGCGCCAGCGCAAGGGCAGACACCTTGTCCACCAAATCAAGCTCGCGCCTGATATGGGCCAGCGTCGCATAAACCCGCCCTTCGCCGCGCAAACCTTCTTCGCTGAGCACCACCAGATCGGGATGCGCCATCGCTTCGGCAAAGAGCCGCACAAAACTGTCAGGATCGCGCACCACGCCGCCCAAGCGGCGTGCCACATCGGACGCCCTGATGACCGAGCGCTCCGCCAGAAGATCATCCACCAGTTTCAAAGGGTCGCTGGCATAACCGCGTGGATCGTTCCCCAGCACCGGCGCGCCCGGCCTATAATCAATCGACAACAGCCCCGCGATGCGCCCCGCCGTGGCTTGCAGATGTGCATCAAAACCAAACTCACCACCCGACCACAGGGCCGCACCGCTGCGGTCTGCCCGCGCACTGATGTCTGGCGCGATGACCATATCCCGCGATCTGTCCTCGGAGCTGACACCGCTGCTGACACCGCTGCTGACATCATCCAGCATCTCCAGATCCGTATTGCGCTGCACGGCTTTTTGCAGGGCTTCGTAATCCCGAAACGCGGTCTCGGGCACATGCAGCTCAAGCGATTGTCGGTGCCGCGTCATACCGGCGCGGAACATCTCCTGATCCATGCCCCGGCTGGCATAGAGATAGCCGCGATCCACCATACGGACCTCCGCATCATGGATGGTTGTGGCAATGCTCGAGCTGAACTGCGCCAGACGCGCGCTGGTGTAAATCTCGACGGTGTCACGGTGTCCCGGTATTTCCAGCTCAATGCTTTCCGGCCCCAATTTCACCACACGCCCGCGCCCGCCCGCCGTGACACCTGCCAGGGCAATGTCGCTCCTGGCTTCCAGAACCTCGCCAATGTTGATCTGCCGTCCCCAACAGGTCTCCCCCGCGCCCAGGCGCCCGAGACGCTGCCCTTCAGCCCGAATGGCCGCATCAAGCGTTGTGACCATTACCCGCGCATGTGCCATCGCCAACCGCACCTCGCCGCTCTGTTCCGGCGATGGCTGATACTCGCCGGCCCAATAAGACCGCGCGAGTGCCGCCTGCGCGCCTTCAGCCCGACCGGCAAAGCGCACAGCACCTTTGTTGTGGTAAATATCAAGCGCACGCGCCGCCGGTGCGCCCGGCTCATCCAGGTAAGCGGTGGCAATCCGCTCGTCTTCCAAAACCTGATGCGCAATGCGATCGCGCTGCTCGACACCAACCTCGCGCGCCAGCAGGCGGTAAAGACTGACGGAGCCAACCGGCGAAAGACCACTGGAATGCCTGAGCGCAATCAACTTGCCACCCATTTCGGCCACGCGGCCCTGCACCCGCATCCATTGCGGACTTTGAACCCGGTCCGCCTGATCCAGAAAGACGACAAACTTCTCTTCCGGCAGACGCCCCATCGCCCATTGCGCTTCCAGCGCCGCCAATGAGGCATGTTGAACAGTGTCACCAAGCCGCTCAGCCGCTTGCTCCGCAAAAACCCCTCTGGTGCCGGTGGCAATCACCTGATAGCCCCGCGCCCGCCAGACAGCACCCGCTTGCTGCAAGAACCCATCCTTCTGCGGCCCCGGATCAACTGTGGCAAGGCTCAACCGCGCCGCCCCCGCAACATGGGCCACGTCACTGCGCAGACCGGCCATATCCCCACCGTCAATGGCCTGACTGTCAATGCCCTGACCGTCAATGACCTGACCAATGCCCGTGAGCTTTGACCGCGCCAGCGCCTTGCCCTGTTCCAATCCCCGCGCCTCGATCTCCGCCTGCACCCGCGTGGTGTAAAGCGGTGCCCCGTCAAAACTGCTGAACCCTGCCTTAATCAGCGCACCGCTCTTTAACGTCTCTGACAGCACCTGATCGGTGAAGGCTTTATGGTCAAACGCCGGATGATCCATGCCCGGATGATCCATGCCCGGATCTTCCATATCTAGATATTCCGCCGGAAACAGCTTTTGAATATGGCGCTGCAACTGCCCGTGATCAAACCGGCTGTTTTCCCGCACCAGCGCAGAAACGATAAACGCGGGCTGCGCCTTGAAATGCGCCGCTGTATCGGCCCTGATCGCAAGATCGGCTGCACTGAGTTCCAAAGCAGGCGCGCGCACAGGCGCGGGCACAGGCGCACGCACGGCTTCCGCTGCGGCTGCCAGTGCCCGTTTGGGATCAAATCCGTAATCCAGCACCGAGGCACGTCCCTCCCGCGCCAGCGCCCGGCTTAAAAACCCGGCCCCCTCACCCTGAGCGTCCGGATTAACCGGCAGCGACAGGCTGAACTTGCCACATGGATTATTAAGCATGGCAATCAGATCCGGACGTTGCAACCCGCGCCCGGCAAATCCGTGCAGGCTGTCGGTATTAACCCCACGCGCCTCGCGCGCACTGAACACAGTGCCATAGTCCAGTCCGGCGGCCTGCGCGCCGGGCGCAAACGTCACATCCTGCGCCCCAAAACGCCCTTTGACGAACCGTACCGTCACCTGACCCGTTTCATCGACAGAACGGACCACACCGCGCGCACCCGCGTTCAGATCATGCTCTACATTATCACGACACAGCTTTAGAACCGTACCTTCATGCACGGCCAGCGCAGGGGCCTCAAAGCGTTCAATCTGGTAAATCTGCTCCTTCGAGACCCCATCCTTCTCCTGCAATGCCGCTTCAATCCGGAGATTGAGCGCATCGCGCATCCGCGCCGCGCTGGCCACACCGAGCTTATCCACGGCCTCGTCAGCGATAAAACTGGCTACATATTCATCGACCTGTAGTTCATCGTTGCTCGAGCCAATGAAGACATCCTTGTTCCAAAGTGCTTTGTAAGCCGCCTCAAGCGCCGCGCCGCCTTCAAGCAACCCGCGCAGATCCGGTGCAATCGCCTCAAACCCGCCCAGCACCGATGTCTCAACCCGTGCGCCCAGATGCCGCAGCACCGACCCTGTCGCGTCCAGCGATGGATCGGAGTGCAACACCAGCTTGGCACCACTCGTCTCCGCAAACCCCGTCAGCAGGTCAAGATCATCCACATGCAACCCGGACGCCTCCGGTACCACCAGAATATCCCCCGTGCGCAAAGACAAAGACCCCTGACGCAAGCGGTTGCCAAAGGCATAAAGCCCCAGCCCCTCGATGCCTGCCGCCGGTGCGGTCGTTACCGTCGGTGCGGTCGCTGCCGGCGCACTGGTTGCAGCCGCCGTTGCAGCCGCCGCAAACCGCGTGGCGGCGCGTGCATCCGCACTGACCACAATCACCCGGGTGCCGGTTTGCCGCGCAATTTCCGCCAAAACCTGCGTAACGCGCACGCTCTGGCGGGTGCCGATCTCCTCCAGAAGTGCAATGCGCGAGGGCCACAGCGCATACTCCAGCCCCGCGCACACCGCAGAATCCAGCCCCGCAGCTTGCCAGGCTGCCACAACCACTGACGGATCCACCGCCCCGAACCCCTGGCCGACCGCCAGAGTGACACCGCGATCCATCAATCCGGCCACCTGCGCTATCTGGGCGTTTGAGGAATACACCCGCCCTTCACCGCGCAAACCTTCTTCGCTGAGGATCACAAGATCGGGATGCGACATCGCCTGCGCAAAGAGCCGCATAAACAGATCCGGCGCACGCACCACCGCGCCAAGCCGTGCCGCCACATCAGCGGCCCTGAACACCCCCTGTTCCGCCAGCAGATCATCGACAACTTTCAAGGGATCAGTTGCGTAGCCACGCGGATCATCCGCCAGATCCGCCTGGCCCGGCTCATATCCGGCCCGCAGCAGCCCCGCCATGCGCATCCCCTGTTGGGTAAGATGCGCATCGCCAGCCAACCCCGTCACCAGAACATGACCCTGCGGCAGATGACCCTGCGGCAGATGACCCTGCGGCACGGTCATGTGCCCTTGGGCATCCGCCGCAATCCGGTCCACCCGTGCACCCACCGCCACATCTGATATATCCCGCGACATCCGGCCCAAAACAGGGGGGTCATTCGCCTGCACCACATCGATCAGGCTGGAGCGCTGCACCATTCCCTTGATGTCAGCCAGACCCTCAACACTGTCCTGCGGCACCCACATCCGGACCGTTTGTTTGTGACGGCTCAGAGCGACATCCAGAAGATGCGCGTCAAACTGCGACGTGACCAAAACCTCGACATTATTGGCCACCGTCATGCCTTGCGATTTATGCACCGTGGCCGCATAGCCGTAGTCAAAATGCAAAAACCGGCGCGGATCAATTGCAACAACCCCGCTCTGACCGTCCACACTTAAAATCAGCTGCGTTTCCGAGGCGGCGATAACCGAAGCAAACGACGATTTGGTCACCGAAGCCTCCCGGTAAGGGCGGGTAAAGCGCACCCGGTCCCCGATGCCCAGAACCAGAGGCTCAGCCCCTGCGCCCGGCACAAAGCGCGCATAGGAAACCTGCGATTTGTGATCCACCACCCCCCGCGCCAGAGCCTCGATCCGGATGGCCGCATTCAGAGCGTCCACATCCGCATTGAGATGCGTCAGCGCAATGCGGTCCATGCCCTCATGCTCGAAATAAGCTTTGGACAGCGCATCAATTGCCTTCCCAAGGTTCTTCTCGAACCGGATGGCCCCTTTGCGCGCATAGTGATCAATCGCCAGAGCCGCCTGCGCCCCGCCCCGCGACAGCATTTCCGTGGCCCGCCGGTCGCCCGCATCCTCCTGCCGGCGCACCGCACCGATGGTCACCTGGCCCACCAGCTTCGTCAGATGCTTGAACGCCGCCGTATCCTGTATCGGCGCCAACTGCGCGGCATCCCCCACCGCAATCAGCTTGCCGCCCATCGCCTTAATCCGCGCCTGCATCCGCGACCAGATTGCCGTGCCGACCATGCCGGCCTCATCCATCACAAAGATAAACCGCCCCTGTGCCGGCCGCGCGCCGCGATCCCACTTGGCCTCCCATTGCGCCAGCGTCGCAACCTGCCCCTCGATGCCGCTCAACTCCTGTGCGGCCTTTCCCGAAATCGCACCACCCAGAACCGCAAACCCGCGCGCTGCCCAGACCTTTGCGGCTGCTTTGACCGCAAAGGTTTTACCCGCCCCTGCATAACCCGTCACCAGGGTCAGACGCCGGGACGACACCATCGACCGCACCGCCATACGCTGCGCGTTTGACAGCGTATCCGGCAACGCCTCGTACCCATGGCCAGCCCCCAGAACCAACCGGCTTTGCGCCATCGTGAGCGCATCGCGCTCCATCCGGCGGTTCATCTCCACCACGGCCCGCGTGGTCATGAACGCCTCACCCCGCGATGACTTGCGATCCAGACGCACCAGATCGTCACTGGCCATCGCCAGGCCCATCAGCCCCTCGATGCCGTCAATCCCCACACTGGTCGGCAGATACTGCTGAAACCCGCGCTCCAGATCAGCCTTGGTAAACAAGGGATTGGACGCCGCCACAACCGTCAGCATGTGCTCCGGATGCGCCATCAGGTAAGTCTCGTTTTCCAGCCGCGCCTCAATCACCCGTTGCTTCACACGGTAGGCGGCATCACCCTGTTCGATGTTTGCGGCGATCTCCGCATTAAAGCTGATCGCTCCCAGTTTAATGCCCTGCACATCCAGCCGCCGATGATCAATCCGCGCCTCGAACCCGGCCGTTTCAAGCGCAGTATTGGCGGCACAGGCCCAGTTAAACCGCAGATTTACGATGTCCTGACGCCGATCCACGTAGGTGCGGATTTTCTGATCCAGCCCGTTTTCCCCCAATGTGCGCTGTGTGGTCATCACATGCGCATGGGGGTTTCCGTCACCTTTATCGTGGATAACCCAGTCCGCCACGGCACCACCACCCACCAGCGATGTCTGCACAAAATCCCGCACCAAAACGATGTTTTGTTTATGCGACAGTTCTGCCGGCAGCGCGCAGGTGAAGCTGTTTGCCAATTGCGCAGTAGCGCGCCTGTTGTGTTGATCCTCGCGAAGTTCCAGATCATTCCAAAGCTGCATGGACGCCGCATCAACGTCTTCTCCACTATAGCGCATTGCCGCCCAGGCGGGCGCATCTGCGGGCAGGGTAATCTCCGCGTGAACCAGCTCTGGCTTCTTGCCGGAATAGTCTCTCGTCTCCCCGCTCTGCCCATTGGTCATCCGCGTCGCATGGCGATAGGCAGCTGCAGCCACGGCGTTTCCACCTGACTTTCTTCCTAGTGAACTGCGATTGAAATAATAGACTGCCATGGCCTCTAAATACACCGCTTTCACATTGAATACAAATTCAATGTACAAACGCGCCTTCCTAAAAACTTCGTTTTTCATATAGGATTGGCTTTTGGGGCAACGCGCCTTCCTAAAAACTTCGTTTTTCATATAGGATTGGCTTTTGGGGCAACGCGGGCACATTTCCCGCAAACCTGTCCAAAGATGCGCCCTTGGAATTTGCCGGTAAACCCGACAACAGTTTGAAACATCAGAGGCGTTTCTCAATCGCTCGAAAAGGCTTCGACCTATTTGGTCAAAGCCTGCCCGCTGGCGCGGGAATGCTAAGAAAACAAGGAAGATTGGCAGATTTGCGCGCACTCAAAACCTTGCAATCCGTGGAACGGTCATGCGGATGGCAAGCGCAGAACCGGACGCGCGGCAAGCCCGGAAACAACCTTGATGGGGTGGTCAATTCGGGGCAGAAAACAACGCACGCCGAGGCCCGAATTTGATGCCAAAATCACGCGGCGGGATTTGCGTCTGGATCGGGATGCCGCAAGCCAGCCCGAAAACCGCACCCGCATGAGGCCGAAAATCTGGCGTTCAGCTGCTCACGTTTTGGCAGCCTATGCGCTTTTGGCAAGGCTGGCGAGTTTTGGCGAAACGTGCAGTTTATGTGATTTTACAGGATTGGCAAAAGCGGCAAACTGTGGCACCTTGCGGCATGACCCCGAAATTGGAAACCGATCCATGCCAAAGCCACACCCGAAATCCACACGACCCGTCAGTGAAGGCCACCTGCCGATGATGCAAAGACTCCACGCCCGCATCAGCCAGAATGATTTGCACTGGCTCAACACGATGGACACGCAGGAATTGCGCGCCCTGCTTCTGCTCATCACAACCGCAAAGCAAAAACGCCTCGACATCACCACATTGCTCGAAGAGCACAACCGCCATTGTACCGGCAAGGATCGCAACAAGTGATCGCGGATGAAACCGTTGCATCAGCGGATATGGATTTCCGGGTAATCCCGCGCCAACGGGCTCTCGACTTCTCGCGCATGTGATGCGCTGCCATCCCAACGGGCCCGAGAAACTGACTGTCCAGCGGCGCATGTGATGCGCTGTCAGTCCGATGGGCCCGAGAAACTGCCAACTATTGCTGAACGACTTAATTTTGGTCATGTGCTTTCCCGGAATGCACAAGCTACGCATATGCGGTCTCTGAACTTCTCGCGCATGAAATGCGCCATTGGCCGGCAGGGCCAACCAGCCCGAGAGGCTGTCAGTCCAGCGAAGCACATAAGATATGATATCAAAGAAAAGTCGTGCAGGTCAAAGCCTTTTGGATGTGTGTGCCTTTTGGATGTGTGATTGATCCGGTCACGTAAGCCTGTTACAAACGGGGACGATCGGCAATTTCGAGAGGCTTTACCCATCCACAAAACTGGAAAACAGGCCATGACGCGCCGTGAAATCATCGAAAAGATCGCCCTGGAATATGCGCTAACAGACGCCTATGCCAAACGGGCGGTCACCACCATCTTTGAAGAGATTATCGCGGGGCTTGAACAGGGACGGCGGGTGGAATTACGAGGCTTCGGCAGTTTCAACCTGAAACAGTACCGGGCCCGCAAGGGTCGCAACCCGCGTAGCGGAGAAGCTATCGGTACCCCGGCAAAGAGCCTTCCTGCATTCAGGGCAGCCCACAGATTGTACCAACGGATCAATCAACAATGAATGAAGCAAAAACAATGCCGCAAAAAACACAAACCGACACAACCGGCATCGACACGGCCAGGACGTCAAGACATCCGAAAAACGACGACAAGCTGCACTACATGAAGTTCCACCCGGGTTTCATCGACGATATACGCACCCGTCTGTGCGCGGTTCTGAATCTCGAAACCCACGCGAAACTGCCGGTCTACTTCCGAAGCCCCTACGCCTTTCCCGCCGCCATAGGCTTCGACGCGGATATGAAAAAACGCTATAACATCGAAGAAGGCAGCGAAGCGAAGAAAGTGCTTAACACAATCCTCGGTCAGTATCTGGGATCCTTACAATACATCAGCGCCATGTGTGCCATACCCAAACGCTACAACCTGAATATGGAACCTGCTGGCGAGGTTACAAACGATGACCGCGCATTCTACCAGGTGAAATTGCAGCGGCGCGTAAAAATCGCAAAAAAAAGGCGGGAACGCCAAAACGCCGGGTCCCCAAAAATATCGTTGCACCGGAAAAGCATTACATCCCCGAGAGAGGGGGCGACGCCAAACGACCCTGGAAAATCAATTCAAACAAAACCGGAGTGAGTAAAGTTGAACGACTTTTCTTTGACATTTTGAAGGCCTGTGATAAATCTTTTTAGAGACCACATATGACAGCTTGTGCATTCCGGGAAAAATGCACACGAGACCGGAATTGAGGCGTTCAACCCTATGACAGACGAAATCGAATTCAGCCCGTATGAAACTCTGCTCATGACAAAAAAGGCCCGGCCTTCATCAGTATCAGCAGACCCGCAGATACCTTTGACTGGACCCTTGAGGTCAACTATATTTTGAAACAACAACGCAAGACAGTCACCTGGCCCAATGCGTTTACGTCCGGCAAAACCGCACTGGACGCCGCGCATGAAAAAAGCGCGGGATAGGATCAATCCCGCGCCCTGCTATTTCCTGGAGTTTGATTTCTGGCTATGCGGCTTTCGCTTCAATGAGGCCGAGTTTTTCCAGCCGCTTTGTGATCGCGAACGGACTTCGGTCAAACTGATCCGCCAGCGCGTCAACGCTTTGCCCCGCGCCGTGGCTCTCTGCCAGCTGCTTTTCTTCCGCCGCCGTCCAGGGCGCACCGCGCCGCGCAGGGATTGGCAGGTCCGGCTTTGCCATGCCGCCAGGCGCATCCACTGCCTCGGCATCACCCGCAGCGGATGCTTTTTGCGCTGGTGTTTTTGCCACAGCCTTTGAGGCCGGCTGAGACGGGCCGGTTTGCGGCACCCCGTTTTTATCTGGAATATCCGCGCAAATATCGGCAAAGGGATCATACAGCGACGCCTCCCAAGCCCGGCGTTCCTGACGCGCCCGCACCACGTTCAAAGCTGCGGGCAACGCATCGATCAGGAACTCGGCTTGCGCCAGCGTCAATGCTATGGTGGCGGTCTCTGTATCGCCATCGGCGAACCTGACACGCAACGCCGTGATCCCGTCCTGCTCGGCCAGGGACACCATGCCGCGCTTCTCGCCGATCTCGCTCTCGAAATGCCATTTTGACACTGCGTTATAATCTTGCATGATGACCTCCTGTAATCGCTTTATGTACATCGGCATTGATGCCGGTGCGGTTCCCGGCTTCCTTCATCCATGACGGGGCAATCTGTAGTTGCTCCACGATCAACCCTACGATCGAGCCGTGCTGTGACACCTCAGCCGTTGGGTTGGCAGCTTCTCGGGTATGTGATGCGCGAGAAGTCGAGAAACCCGTTGGCGTTTCCACAGTGGTTTTTGAAAGCGACTTGGAAATATCCTTGGCTGTATACCCCGCCTGCAACAGCAAAGAGATCATGATGCACATATCGTTGGCGATGAATTGCAACTCTGCGCCCTCCCGAAACCCGCGATCATAAAACACTTCTTTTGGCGCATCCGGAACCATGGGGTCATATCCCAAAGTCACATATAATGACTGGCCATTCTGCATCTTGATTTTACGCACTTCGGACGGGCGTCGGCTTGGCAGCCTCTTGCGTTTCTCTGACATTTCAGACCCTTTCTATTTGCATAGATATCTTCGGTTAAAGCGTTGTTTTATTTGGTTATTTTTACCATATTCGGGGTGCTTTTACAAGCAGAATACGGGTGTTAACCTGTTGTTTTTGTGTGTTTTTAAAGGGCAAACTGGCCATGCCAAAGGCACCCTTCCAGCGCCATCCGCGCCGCGTTCCGCGCAGGGTGCGCTTATGCGGCCTCCTGCTCATTTTGTTGCGGATTTAGATCGAATAGGTATTCAGCCGCCTTTGATGCCTGGCTCGCGGCGCGGAAAATAAACTTCTTATCTTCGCGCAAGACTTTTAGCCAACTTTGAATATAAGCCGCCGTTTGTTCCATGTTCGGAGATATATTTAAACGCGCACAGAGAAACGCCGCGCCCATATCAGCGACCAGCTCTTCGAAGGCATAAGCATTATCACCAAACCTTTTGCCTTTGGTCCGGTCAAGCCGGGCTTTCGCACCTGACCAATGAATGAGTTCGTGATTCAATGTTTGAAAATACGCCTCTGAACTGTGAAAATGTTTCAACTCCGGCATGGTCACCTGGTCTCGTTTCCGCGCATAAAATGCACGATTGCCCCCATGTTTGATTTCTGCACCTGTCCCATCAACAAAATTTTGAGCCTGTTCAATGATTTCATTTTCAAAAACCTCTGGTTCTGCTGGCTCAAGGTCGTATTGTGCCGGCAATCCTTCAATTTGACTGGCGTTAAAGACGCTATAGGATTTCAGAAATGGAATGATTGTTTCCTTGTCGTTTTCATCTTTAGCAATAGTCTTGTTGTAATAAACCACCCGCGTTGCCTTTGATCCTTTGACGACTTGGCCGCCCAGAGCTGCCGCTTGCTTATAGGTTAACCATTGGTCGCAAGAATATCCCATTTCCGTGCATTTCATCCAAAGGATTAAAACATTAATGCCCTGATAAAACGCCCCGGTTGATCGACGCGGCATGGATGTGCAACCGCCAATACTCCAAGGCTTAACCCAAGGCACTGTGCCAGCTTCTAATAATGCTATTACTTGGTTTGTAATTACTGCGTGCATATCAACTTTTGCCATTTTGACGTTTCCTTTTGCGCTGTGTTTGAGGTTATTCCCCAAATGGTTCATATTTTGAGACAAGCCCGTAAGGGCGCTGCTCTGAAAATCTGAATGCGATGAAAGAAAGGGGCGGGGAATTTCAAAATTCGCGCTTTAGCGCGGGACTGGACCCACGCGCAGGTTTCAAAATCTTTGATTTTTAAAGCGAGCATGGGGAAGCCCCACAATTTGGAAAGGGGGCCGGAACAGGCCCCCAATAGCCCGAAGTGGCGTTCGGCTTGCCCGAACCCCAAGGGCCACAAAAACAGGATCGGTCGAGATCCGTTAAAGCAACCCGTTGCTTTAAAACACTGTTATCGTTTCGCTCAACCGGATCAACGACAACAGCACCGTAAGAATGCTGCAACAGAAAAAAGGGCGGCCACTTTGGGCCGCCCAGTTGGGAGTTGGGTTATTCGACGACGTCATCGTTGCCGGTTTTGGTTTTGGGTGCCGCTGGCCGACAGGGCATTACATGCCCGAGAGGCAAAGAGGACGTATTCGCCGTTGAGGGAATGGGCATCGAGTTTGATGTTCATGATGGCTTTGCTGCCGTCTTTGCCGGGAAACGCCGCGCCGACTTTGGTGAAGTAGGTTTTGTCGTCTTTGCCTGTGGTGGCGATACAAACATTGTAATATTTATGGGTCATCGTAAGGTCCTTCCTTGTTTCGATGGGAAATTGAAAAGCCTTGGGGAGAGCCGAGGGGTCACGTTAAAAATTGTCTTCCGCGCGGAATTGGCCTTGGCCAAGGGGAATTTTTGACTTGAAGAGGGTCTGCTCCACTTAAGCATTAAGGAGCCAATATGACGTCATATTGGCTCCTTAATGCACCACGCTCGCTGTATGCGATGACCTGTCTATAAGCACAAGGATTCTGGAATGAGCATACGTTGCTATAGGGCAGACCCTTGTCCACTCTGCGCCAAGGCTTATTGATCCATCTTAAGAAACAAGGCAGGTCTGCGCTGATCCAGCAACATAAACCACATTGTTTATGCCGCCGCAGGCAAAGACAGTGCCACCGGATTGATCAGATGGCATGACTGCTTACCCTGGCAAAGAAGACGACAACGCCCACCCGGATCAAACGGTATGGCCCAAGCAAACAAGACTTGCAATCAGTACCATCCCCTGCATAGTTTGCCGCAAGTGGCTCAGGCCACACGAGCAGAAACACACGCAAAGGAACCCCATATGGCACGACCCATCCCCAAAAGCGCATTGATAAAAGATCTGGCAGAGGAAACTGGATGCACCCAGAAGACGGCAAGCGAAGTTCTGGATGCGCTTGCCAAAGTTGTCAGCAAACGCCTGACAGCAGGGGATGCTGTGGCTCTGCCCGATCTTGCCAAGTTTGAAACCCGTGACCGCCCTGCCCGCGAGTTACGCAGTCCGGCAACCGGCGAGATGATCAGCAAGGACGCTGACAAGGCTGTCAGCATTCGTGCCGCCACCGCCCTTAAAGCGGCGGTGAACGCATAGCCGCTTGCTATCGTATCCACACCGTCTTTCGGGTTGGTCTTTTGCTGTAAGGCTGCGCCACTTTCTGAAGCTGGCGATCCAGTCAGGAACGCCTCGTCTATCGGCGGGGCGGGTTATCCAGTCAGAACGCAATCGACCATGGGAGATTTTGTTCTGACCTTGCGCCCGTAGGCGAGAGACCCCAAGTATCGAACGACGAAGGGTTGTGGGTAACCCGCGCCGCGCCGCCATTTTTGGCGGCATTCTAAAGACAAGGCAAGTCCCCCGAAAATCACCGGACATAAAAAAACGGCCTCGAAAGGCCGCTTTCTGTGGCAGGCTCTTATTCAAGCCCTGCGAGCGGCAGTAACTTGTCGATAGCGAACAGCAAGCCAATCAGCCCGCCTATGATGTAAATTGTGCGGTTACTGCTTTGCATAATAAGCGTTGTTAAATCGGATTTGACGTCGGCAATCTCGGTTCTGACCTCGGCAATATCAGCCTTCAACTCGCCTTTGACTTCGGCGATGTCTTGCTTGAGTTCAGCTTTCACCTCGACGATCTTGCTCTCAACTTTATCGATCTTGTTTTCGACTTTGAGAATATCTTGCTTGAGGCCGCTTTCAACTTTAGCAACATCTGACTTTGTAGCAAGTTCCGAGGTATCAGCGGCGGTGAGGCCTTCAACAATGGCATCCGCCAACCGATCATCCGCACCCGCTTCTTTGAGCTTTTTAGAAAAAGCCAATGTATCTATTTGTAAGGCATGTGCCATGTTTGATCTCCTGATTTATATATAAAGGATTATTCTGGAGTATTCCAGTTCTAACCGACAGCCACACACCGCCTTCGACGCTTGATCCTTGATGCAACCAGCCAGTGTTTCACCAATTGCCGCGCCAAGAGGGCTGTTCAAGCCCATCTTGGCGCGGCAAGCATGATTAACAGTCACTTCGTAAGAAGTGTCCTTTGCGCATCGTTCGCCCTGCCCCATCCGTGGTGCCGCCCTGCACAAATGCAAGGCGGCGTTGTTTCAGATGTCGCTCTGCTCTGGCCGTTTAACCCGCATCGCCTTAATGCCTTTGGCCTCGGCCTTGTCGGCCAGATTAAGCGCAATGCCTGCGCTGCCGAAGATCACCACGCCGCCAAGCGGCTTTGGCGTGTCCAGCATCTGGTCTATCGCCTTGAACCCTGCGGATTTCCCAAAGGCCCGCCAATTCGGTTGAAACGTCACTTGTGCAACTTTGCGATTACGCGCCCATGCCGCCGCAATGGCATCCACGCCTTTTTTGTCGGCCTTGTGATACAAAATAAGGTCGCTGTTATAGCTTTCACGGAATCTGTCGCGGATACGGTCGAGACGCTCCCAGATTGCGTCAATGTCCACCCAGTCCCGATCACCAGCAATGGCCAGCGGTGCGCCTTCAATTTTGAATTGTTCGGCTTGTTGCGCCTCATGCGCTTCCAGCCAGTCCTTAGCTTCAAACATTGCGCCCGATAAATGGGCGTTGCGTTTACCCCGCCCGCCGCTTGGTGGATTGTATGCGTTGCCCGTTTCCAACTCGTAGCATTGGGCGGCGGTTTCTGCCATAAGGTCAAGCGCATCGCGTAAATCGCGCATTGTTTCCGCTTTTGTTTGGGCGTCCCCAATTGCAGTTGTGGTGATTTCGCTCCCGTCTTTAAGACGGATTAAGCCTTGCAAAGCGTCTGTGTGCCTGGTTAATTCTACCTCGATCACATTGCGGCGGCGGTATAGTAACGTTGCCAACCCATGCGCCAGCGGTTCAATTTCTTTATGCAAGCCCGTTCCTGATAGGCCAGAAAACAAGCTTTCAAAGGTTTCCCGCACGATCGCATCGCGCAAAGTATCATCGCAGGGAATAGGCAGATCGTCGGCAGTTTCGGTCAAGCCGAAAAGTTCGATTTCGTCATAAGCTGTCAGCATTGGGTTTAACTCCTTAATTTACCACCCGCCCGATTGCGGTGGCCTGCTGACGGGCAGGCGTGGAGAAAAACCAGTGTCAGGGACGGCGCAGCCGCCGGCTTGCCGGGCGCAAAAGTTTTTCAGGGGATGACGCCTGGCACATGCATTGAAGCCCCGAAGGAGACAGGTCGCCTGAAAGACGCGGCCCTGCTTGCCCGCCTGCAAGCAGGGCTGTGTTTGCAAGGCGGCCGGTGTGGGGAACGGCACCGTATCAGAGCAGTCCTGACGCTCCCCTGTAAAAGTTTTGTGATCCTTGACGCTGGTTTTTATCTGCGACAGACAGGCAGCAGGCTTGAAACCATTGCACAACGGATCACCTGAAGACTGCGGTGAGTGGTTGGCAATCGGCTGGGATGACGCCTGGCCGCGCTGCGGCCTGCCTGCGCGGCACCCGCGCGGGGCCGTCTCGCGTGGTTCCGGCTTGCCGGGGCCATGCGTGAGGGTCGCTTGACTGACCTCACAGAACAAACCATTGCTGAAGAAAAACAGGCGCGCCTCCCCGAGTCATGACAGGCGGCGCGACTGGTGACAGGCTGGCACTACGCGGCCGCATAGGCCTCGGCCAGGAGCTGGAAAACGCGACGACACCGGACGGCACCCCCGTATGTTAGCGTGTCGCGCTCAGCCCCTCAAAGAGCCGCATAACCCGAATACGGATATGACAAACCCTGCCTTTTTGGGGTGTATTTGTGACTTTATGCGCCATAAGTTGACTTATTCGGACAATTTCGGGCGGTTTGCATTGGGTGCTTTTCTGGCTTTAACCTGACGACCTTTACCAGCCTCCACGCGTGGCGCGGGCTGGCTTTTGGGCTTGGGTTTGGGATCTTTTTGAATAAGAGGGTCATCCTGATGTTGGGCCGATCCTTCGAAGCAAGCACCGTTTTCGATTGCAAGGGTCTTGTGAATGATGTCGCCCTGAACACGGGCGGTTGTGGTCAGGTGTATTTTCAGACTGCGCACGTTGCCAACGATGTGACCGTTTACCACAAGATCGCGCGCAACCACTTCACCTTTTATGGCACCACTTTCTCCGATGCACAGCAGGTCCGCATGAACATTGCCTTCGACAGTGCCATCAACCTGAATATCTCCGATGGTCTTTACGGTGCCGATAATGTGCAGATCAGACGACAGAACCGAGGCAGGCGGCTTGATCTTCCGGGCAGGTGCCTTGAAATGATTTGGCTTGGGACTTGTCGCAACCAACGCTTTGGGTGCTGCCGGTTTGGGGGTTTCTGCGGCCTTTGAGCCGGAAGTTGTTTTGCTCTTGAAAAACACGTTTTGACACCTTCGTTGAAATCATCGGGTTTACAGCCCTTCGGGGTCTCTCCCATTTTGAATGGCATGTGTCAACAAAGTTGAATTGTCACGGGTTTTCTCGGTTTATAGCAATTGTTCTGCCGCATATGTCCAGAGCGGGACACTGAACCTGACAGATCAGGTGAGTGCTGAAGAAAAAAACAGGCCTCAAAAAGGCCGCCGCTGTGTCAGTCGAGCGTCTTGACCGATTGAATGCGACTGCCCTGACAGCGTGAGCAACGCACATGTCCAAGCACTTCGCTAATCCGGGTTCCACGGGGATAGCGATCACGGAGCGCGCTCACAGGCAAAATACCCTGATGCCCGCAGGCGCAGGTGATCCGGAGCGTTGTCGCGTAACAAAAATGTTCCAGCCGCTGGCCCTCAACCCGCAGTGCGGCATCAGGTTCAATTCGAACCGCCGGATGCGCTGTACGCTTCCGCTCAGTCTTGCGCCGCCGCCCCGTAAACGCCATCTGTGCTTTTCCCTTATGATCTATTCAGAGACTGTAGCCACATGATCCGGTAAACGGCAAGCCGACCCTGCCAACCAGCGGGGCATTTCATGCTCCGCTGGACTGGCAGCCTCTCGGGCCCGTTGGGATGGCAGGGCATCACATACCCTATTGGACTGGCAGCGCATCACATGCGCGAGAAGTCGAAAAGCCCGTTGGCCCTGCCGGCCAATGGCGCATCACATGTGCGAGAAGTCGAGAGGTGGTGGCAAAATAACCCAAAAACAAAACGCAATTTCACGAAGATTTCTTTTTCTTTGAAGCCGCAGAGACACACCGCTGACACTGATTTGAATCAGTAATTTTCACCGCAGGGGTTATGCCCAAAAATTGATGCTGACAGATGAATATTGCGGCGCATAATTTATTGGTTGTATTGCCTCATGAAACAGGGAATACACACTTCCAAACTGGTAAATCTTACAAAGGAAAAAACAATGGCCAAGACAGTACAAGTAACGGAAGCCCCGGCAGCAGCAAAACCGGAAATACCGGCATCACACGCAACGGAAACACCGGCATCAACAAAAACTGAAGCTCAAGATACATGCGCACAATCTACAGATACTTCTGTAAAATTCGCGGAAAACCTGATCGACTACAACGCAGCAGTCATCAAAAGCGGTGAAGAATTAGCTAAAAAAGCATATGATAACTACCTGTCAAATCTTGCAACTGCTTTCGACAGCGCAAAGGCACTGACAAAGACAACTGATGTTGCTGATTTTTACAAAGTGGCCGCTTCTAATTGCTCGGCAGCTTATGAAAAATTCCTGGTTCAAGGTAACGAGTTTGCTGAACTTTCTGCAAAAGCTTTGGAAGAAAACACTGAATCAGCGAAAAAAATGTACTCAAAAGCACTCGCTGCCTAGAGCAAACGCAACGCGTAGCCACACAAAACAAGTGAAGCTGTGCATCCGTGACTTTAGAAAAACGCCGTAAGCATTACTTGCGGCGTTTTTTGTGCCATGTTGATGTTGCACACATCCTGAACGACACCCCTCACGGAGCGGCAAAACAATGACCCCCGATACACAGATCAGAGCCTTTCCTGATTGCGATCTACGCCTTGAGTACCCCGCTGGTTGACAGGGCCAACGGTTTTCCGACCTGATCAAACAGCTTGGAAGTGCCATCACGCTTGGCTATTTTCAAGCTGGAATACGCTGCCGGCACTGCGGCGAGGCCAAGCCCCATTACGGTATCTGTCAGTCCTACGGGGCAGGGCGACCTATGTCTGCCCCTGGAAACCCGTCAGCCCGAAAGGACCGTTCCCGCACAAGAGAACAATCCAGTTGCCAAAATGGAAGGATGATCCTGCGGCGGCATGCCAGAGCTGAACGACTTAAGTTTAGCCTCCCGCGCTTTCCCGGAATGCACAAGCTGATGCATATGCGGTCTCTGAAAAAGCGCAGGAGATACGATATCAAAGAAAAGTCGCGCAACTTTATCCGCAGTTTCGATGCCCTTCGTTTCCATGCAGGCGTTATGCGGCGCCAGCCACGCTGTTTGGGCCTAAATGCGCCACAGCATCCAGATGATCCTCGGTTGTGGCCATCGGAAATGCGCTGGCAAAAGCTTTCATCACCGCGTCGGACGCATCAATACGCGGGATGCAGTCCACACTCGCGACCTCGTCCACCAGGCAGTCATTGACCCGTTTTGTGACCGTGACATCGATGAACGCCCAGGTCTGGCCTGCGTGATCGACCGCATCAAACAGCGTATAGCCATCCTCGCCGTCTGCAATCATCGGGAAGCGCTGGATCTCGTAGGTGATCACGTCGGCGGTACGGCCACAACCGGCAACCTGATCGAGCAAAGCAATCGGACCTTCGAGATACTCCATGATATCGGCACCACACATGGATTCCGATAAATGCTCCAGCCGGTGCAGATCGCTTAATGCGATTTTGAGGTCTGCGGTGTTCTCTCGTGCGATTACGGCAGGGACCTCCCGACACGGAGATGCCGAGATGGCGTGTGATATACACGGCCAGTTGCGGATTTCTGTCACGTCATGATGGGCTTCAAGCAGATCACAACACGCGCCAAAACGCGCCTCGAAGGCCTTGATAAACGCAGGTGCATCGCAATCTTCTTCGAGTGCCAGAATGCCATCGGCGCACTGATAGCTACAGGTCGATATATCTGCGAGCGTCAGGCCAACAGCATCGAGCCAGGCAGGGGAGAGGATCAACCAGCTGTGCCCGGGATCCGATATGAATGTGAAGCTGACCTTGGGCAAAGGTTGTGGTTTTTCAGAAGTGGCAGGTTTTTCAGCCAAAGCGGGAGTGGTCATGATATTTTCCTTGGATTTCAAGTTTGAAGGTGAGAGCAGTCCGCGCATCAGAAAACCCCGGCACGCGGGCGGCCAAAGGTGGAGATTACGCGACGGCAATGATTTCCATGGTGCCGCGCAGGATCGCAACGAGGGCATCAAACCGGTCCCCGCGATCCAGAATACCGTGGATCATGGCAGCGTTCGCTTCGACACGCCCCCGCACAAGCCGCAGCTGTTTGGCACTGTAGCGTTCCAGCGGCACAACCAGAATATAGCCATCGCCCTTCCCTCTCTTGGGCTTGTAAACAAGCCCTGCCGAGGCAGCGGGTCCGCTCTGCCATCTGCGCGTCGTGGATCCTTCGGCCTGCTCAAAGCAGTGGGATGCAAAATAAATGCCTTTCGGCTTTGGGCGACCATTCCAGACGTTCTGTCCGCCAGCATCGTAATACACTTGCAACTCACGGCAGCGCTTGTCGTCCAGGCGTTTCATATGGACGGTTTTATCGGGTTTCGACATGGTGATTTCCTTTCATTCAACAATCCCCCATCGGGATCACCCATAAAAAAGCGTCCTCGCACTTTCGAGCGGGACGCTGCTCAGGGAATGGAGTGTTCAAATAGTTGAACGACTTAATTTTGGTCTCAAAGAAAAGTCGTTCAACTTTAACGGGCGGCGCTGGTCACATCGCGCCGCCCATCCTGTCAGGCTGCGACCGCAGTGATCATCGGAATGATGCGATATTCGCCCTTGCTGGCGTCGTCGTCGATCACTGCGTTCACCCGCACCGCGGCCTGACCCGGCAGATTGAACGCCAGCGAATAATATTCATTGCCAGCCCGGCTTTTGGCGGCCCAGCCCGATCCGATGCGCACGAGGCGTCCACGTGGGGAGCGGCCTTCGATAACGTAATCTGGATGTTTGTCATTCGCCTTGAATGCGTTTGGCACCATGGTGAAGTTAAAGTCGAAGTCCAGCGAGGCAATCTCGCCAGCAAAAGCATCGTCCGCATCCATTTTTGTCAGTGTTCCGGTATACATGTTTGTAATCTCCTATGTTTTGAGTTGAGATGACAGGCGCCACCCATCTCTGGATTGTACGACTGTCGGTTCTTTCTTGCCCCCATTAGGGACAAAAATTCAAAAAGCACTCTTTTGCTTTCAAGCCTTGCGTCCGGGGCAGCACTCTTTGTGATCAGGCAACCTTGATCCCTGGCACCCCCTGCCACGGCTCCGCCATGCGGGTTCGACAAGGGGCGGTTCAATCTCTTCTATCCGGGGTGGACACTCACCAGCCGCATCAAACATCCAGTCAGCGGCGGCCTGTGCCATGCTTGCGGCTTTGACAATAGCCCGGTGGTCGGTTTTCAACACATCAACCCAGTGCTGAAGGTAGGCCGCGCTCTGATCAAACGAGGGCGTAATTCCGAGCCGCGCACAAACCATCACCCCGGCGAGATCCGCGACAATCTCTTCCTGTGCGTAACGCTGCACCCTGGTTTTACCGCTGTGGTGGCGGTCGAGCCGACTGGAATGCTTTGTCGCGTGAGCATGTTCATGGGCTAAAACATGAAAATACCGATGCAGGCTTTCGAATGTCTGGACCGGCGGCATATGGATACGATCCCGCGCCGGCGCATAATACGCCTGTGGCTCCGGACTGTGCTTGATCGGCACGCCCAGGCTGGCAAACCAGGCATCCAGCACCGGGTCATTCTTTGTACCAAAATCACGCGGTGGTTCCGGCGGCGCAATGCAGTCTGCATCCAGCCCGTCGATCTGCTCGACGTTGAACACGCGGTAGGCGCGCGCATAGGGAATGCGGCGATCATCCCCTGCCGCCCCTGTCACCGGATCGGTCTCGCCGTCTTTCACCATTTTGCCAAATTTTACGACTGTTGCGGATTTCTCGCCCTTGCGCACCTGCCCGCCAAGCTTTTGCGCCTGCACATAGGTCATCCACATCGGCGATACAGTGCCCCGCATCTGCGCCGCACACCACAGCATCAGCACATTAGAGCATGTTGCGCCAAATTGAATTCAACAAGCGTTTCGCAACATGCTTGACAGATATGGTGTATCCTATCGCGTGCCATACCCACAGCTGAACCGATTAAGCGCAACACGCTCTAATGCCGCGATAACTCTCGCCAGTGGCGCGCACCGGTATCGAGAGACCGCCACCGCCACTCCAGGGCTTGCGCCACGGCACGGTGCCGGCCTCCAGTTCTGCAAGGCCAGTTCTGCAAGGCCAGTTCTGCAAGGCCAGTTCTGCAAGGATTGTATCGGTGACATGTTGATAGATGTTGAATTTCTGTTGTGACTTTGCCATTCTGGCCTCCTGAAACCGGTTGAAAACACACTCCCGGGAAGATTTCTTTTTCTTTGAATGCGCGGCAGAAAGGGCACGGAAGGCAGATGATAAAACACGGCACACTGCTGACAATGATTTCCAGCCACAGCCTCGCGATCCAATGCCGCGATTGCGGACACAGCGCCAAATTTCCGGTTCAGGAGTTGATACACAGGCTTGGCCATGGCGCGGCAGTCAGCGATGTGATTGCCAGAATCCGGTGCCGCAAATGCAACGGCTCCAGACAATTCGATATTCATCTTGACACGGTGGTGCATCAATGACCCCCGATACACAGCTCCGCGACCTGCCTGGTGGCGATCTGCGCCTGGAGTGCCCCGCTGGTTGACAGGGCCAACTGGCCCGAGAAACTGCCTGCTGCCGCCGTGCCACCCTGCGCGTTTCCGACCTGATCAAACAGCTTGGCAGCGCCACCACCATCGGCTGTTTCCAGGCCGGAATACACTGCCGGCACTGCGGTGAGGCCAGTCCCGTTGTCATAATCGACCCTGTCGAGCCGGGCGTGACCGCGCGTCCGGCCAGAAGAGGAGATTGCTGAAGAAAAAAGACCGTGCTGCCCCGACCCATGACCCGGCTCAAGCCTGCCGGGCCACGATTTCGGTCACAATCCGCAGCGCCGCATTCTCATCGGAAACCGGGTCATCGGCTGCCGGGTCATCGGCTGCCGGGTCATCCATCGGCACAAACAGCCGCAGCTGGTACTGGTGGATTTCGGTAAAGCAGCCCAAAGATTTCAGCCAGGCCATTTCTGCTGTCCCTGCCCCTGTCAGTTCCAGCCGTTTTTACCCCGCCACACGGCGTTGTTTCAGGCTGAGACCCGCGCCGAGCTCCACCGCCCGGTCCGTGCTAATCACCACGGCAAGCATCTCTTCCGGCGTCGCCACCGCCAGATCCATGAACCGCCCGCGCAAAACCGCCGCCTGACCGGCATCAAGTGCGCGCCCCAGCAACGCCGGGCCGCTTTCGGGCTGCACGCGGTAAATCCGGGTGTTCTGCCCCGGGATCTGCTTCCAGATCGGCAGGATCAGCCCGGTCAGCAGATGCAGCTCGGTGACTTCCATCTCGGGCAACTCCGCCACCTGCGCATCCCAGAGCTTACGGAATGCCGCGCTGTCCACATCTTCCCAGTTGGAGCGGGTGAGTTGCTGCTCTTCGATAAACCCGCTGCCCGTCGGACGAATAATGCGCCGTTCAAAGCCAACCCCGCCCGCCTCGTCAAACACCTGACGCGGGCGCGGGCTGACCAGTGCCACCGCGCCACTGGCGGTATTCTGCATCGGTGTCAGCGATGGATGCTGCTCCAGTACCGCCGCCGCAGAAAGATAGCTCCGGCGCTGTTCCACCTTGACCGGCACCAGCGATGTGATGGCTCCTGTGGTCTCGCAACAGCGCAATTCCTGTGCCGCGCCCGCCGTAATCCGGTCGCCGCGCAAGGTTTCAAGCCCGACATCCAGCCGCCCCGCATCGCGTGCGCGGGCTAAAGCCAGATTGATCTTTTCCATCAGTGCAGAGAACACCGCATTCTGCAGCGCAATCGGCAAGGCCAGCACCCGGTTGAGAAACCGCTGGATTGGCGGCAGTTCTTCCAACAGCGCGCCCTCGCGTGTGACCAGCCTCAATCCCGTCCAGTCGCAGAATGTCTCATAGGTCAGCGTATCGCCGTTCCGTGGGTTCACGGCCTCGCCGCGCACAATATCGCTGTAGAGACTGCGCAGGCAGGCCCGCGCAATCGGGCTTTCCAGATTGTCACTGGCCCGGAACATGCCCTGCGAGGCAGTTTCGCGCTGGCCTTTGGTGAGCGCGCCTAATGTATCGAGCCGCCGCGCAATGGTCGAGGTAAAGCGTTTTTCGCCGTGCACATCCGTCGTGCAAACCCGGAAATGCGGCGCCGAGACCTGCGCCGCCCTATGGGTGCGCCCCAGCCCCTGGATCGCCGCATCCGCCCGCCAGCCCGGTTCCATGAGATAATGCCGCCGCCGTTTCGGGGTTGTGGCCCCGGCTGATGACCCGTCTGCCCCTCTCTCGACTTCTCGGGCCAGTTTGGCCCTGCCAGTCCGACGGCGCTTGCAAGCAAGCCCTGCCGAGGCAGTGGATGACCCCACAGTGGATGACCCGCCAGCTGCCGCATGGTAGGAGCGTCCGGTGCCACCTGCATCCGAGAAAATCAGGATGGCTTTTTCGCCCGCCATGAAGGCGCGGGTCCAGCACCACATCCGCCTTTGTGATCCGCGCTGCCATGGCCACGATAAACGCCAGATCCAGCGGGGTTGAGAATTGTTGCAATTGCACCTGACGCTCGGAACGGCGGGTTTCCGTTGGCAGCGCGGCCATCATCACCGACGGACACCAGCTGTTGACGGCCTGACGTTGGCGATCGGTCAGCGTGGCAAAGGGTTCGGCAAACAACTTGACCATATAGCTCACAAGCCCTGTCTTCTTCGCCTTTTGGTAGGTCTGCGCCTCGGTGCGCATATCCATATCACGCAGGATTTCCAGCAGGTCTGATTTGGCCAGACGCTTCAGGAACGCCGCGTCGAGCGTCCAGACAGCGCGCAGGTTGGGCAGAACCGCGATCTCGACCGTCTCGCGCACCGGATCGCGCAACTCCGTGACCAGCTTCGGTTCCAGCGTCTGCGCCACCGCATAGGCCAGAAGATCCGCGCGGGATCCCTCAGGCAATGCCCGGAATGTGGCAAACCCGTCCGCACCCTCGATCTCGATCCAGTCAAGCTCCAGCCCGTCCCGCAGCGTTGCTAACACCTCCTCGATCTGCGCCAGCGAGCCACTCACCTCGTCTGGTCCCCGACTGGCCACATCTGCACGCAGGCTGGTCGCATTGCTACGGCCTTATGTAGCAAACGCACCAAGTTTCCTGACGCTTTTGCGGTGTTAATCAAGTAAATTACCACCATGAAAGATAGTTCCATTATAAGTATGTTATTGCACATGCGCCTAGAAGCCATACGAGGCGATCAGGCGGGGCTTGAGCATATCAACGCCCTGCTACTGCAAAAGGGCTATAACCCAGACAATCAGCTTATCAGGCAGTACAGGCCGCGCGTGTTTAAGCGTGGTGAGTTATCCCGATACATTGCAAAGGCATTGCGTGATGGGCCTAAGGCGGGGCCAGAGGTTGTTGCTTATGTTGGGAAAGCCAAAGGTGTTAGCCATGAAGGGCTTCGCATGTCAGTGCATGTGGCTTTGTCAGGTGGGGTAAAGCGTGGGGCTTGGGCTAGTGAGGGTGGGTTGTGGTTATTGGTTTAAACGTTTTTTCATATGTCCACCAGCAATTCCAGCAATAATACCACCCGTAACAATTGCTTGAATATTACCAACCTGCTCATCTGGCAGTCTGGGCCAGCAGGGCGGAGCAATTAGGTGATAGAGCCAAGTGAGTCCAACAATAACAATACTTACCCAAACAATGTATAACGTTATTATAGCTAGACACTCAAAATGATTGCGGAACTTTTCAGTTCTATCAGCTTCTGCCTGCTCTGCCTCAGTTTTTATTTCGTTTGCAGATTTTCCACTTGAGAGTTGCTTGGATTCTGCGGTACCCCGCTTGTCTCGACGACCCCTTGCGGCATCCATATCAGGGGTTTGATCTGGAATTTTCTTATTAATATCATCATCTTCACTCAATTAGACATGCTCGCGTAATGATCTTCTATTAGGTCATTTGATATGACCAAGCCGAAACTACCCTTTTCGTAAATCAAATCCCAAGGGGTATCCTTTGCATGTGTTAGCCTTGATAGGGCTGGCCCGCTAAGATGGCCATATTTATCATAAACTTGTTTGACTATATTGGCCTCCTTTTCATCGAGAGTTTCGTCTCCATAGGGGACTATACGTAAGACTGGTGCACTTCGATAGTTTCGAAGTTTGTTGTATAAAGTAGAAATTACAGGGCCATACTGCCAAGCCTGAACTTCATCTTTAATTAAAGGTCTCTTGTATAATCCAAGCATCCATCCATGAGCAATATAAGTTAATTTTAGAATCTGCATAGGTGTAAGGGACTCATCTGCTAGCGCAGCAAGCTCAACAAACTTGTTTGCAACAGTTTCACTGTTTTTCATGGTTTTTTACTCTCCTGCGTACCACTAATATAGTTCATTATTTGAAATATTCAATGATGGTTATTAGGTGACCTTCTGCCAATAACCCTTTAGGTTGCCGCTAACTGGCGAAAACAAGGCACTCCGCAACGCGCGGAACGTCAAAACCTTGTTATCCTCCAACCGATGATCTTCACACCACGCAGCATGTGTTGCGTACTGGTGTAGGTACTTAGGCGATACAAAGTGGTGCTGGCCTTGCACCATGCGACGTAGGCGGCTGAAATAGCTTTCAACCCAATTTGTGTGCTTACCATTCATTTCAGAATAACGCTCACTGTGGTTAATGCGGCCACATTCAAACGTATCGTCCAGTGCGTCCCAGTGGGTTGCTTCGTCTGCAAACATCATAGCGTCTTGGTCAACAACCTCATTTGCGATTTCTACGCCCTCTTGTTCGCTTTTGCGGATAAAGGTCAGTGTACGGCCCTTACGCTCACGCAGGGCGATTACAACGCGTCTCAGGCCCGTTTGGTGTTCTTTCTTACGGCGATCAACACGGTTTACCTTTTCATTGGCGGGTTTGATGTGACCACCAAAATATGCCCCGTCAATTTCAACTTCACCGTTTAACTCTGTATTCTGAACTTCGGCACCTAAAGCCTCGCGTAATTTGTGCGCCATAACCCAAGCCGTTTTGTACTGGACGTTTAGAACGCGCGAGAACTGCACGGACGACATGCCCTTACATATGCCCAGTTGTCTGAATTAATCGGAGATAAAGAGGCAAATATTCGCAATAAGCTATCGCGTGGTAAGTTTAGCGCGGCTTTTATGGTTGAGTATCCACTCATTGGTTCCAACCCCCCGTCTTCAGACGGGAGTGCTTTAGCACGAAAGAATCGGTTATAGTCTTATCCTCCCTAAAAATGAGCCGCCGTAAGGAATAAGGCTCATTTTTAGGGAGGATAAGACTATGCAATATGACACTGGGAAACACTGCGTTTTCTACCATCGCTATCACATCGTTTGGACAACAAAATATCGCTACAAGGTTCTGCGTGGGGCGGTTCAATTGCGGGTGCGTGACATCATCAAACAAGTTTGCAGCGAGAAAGGCGTCGATATAATCACAGGCGTCCTTTCCAGCGACCACGTTCATATGTTTGTGTCCGTTCCGCCAAAACTGGCGATCAGTGACTTGGTGCGACTTATGAAAGGACGCTCATCCCACAAAGTCCAACGCGAGTTTACACACCTGAAGAAACGCTACTGGGGCTGTCACTTTTGGGGGCGTGGGTATTTTTCAACCACCAACGGTGTGATCACAGAAGACTTCGTACTTCAGTACCTGGAAAATCACATCCCTCATCCTACCGACGCCAGTCGGTAGTGGTTGAGTCCGGGGGCGGTAGGCGTGGAGAGCCTTGTGATAAAATAGAAATCTCCCCTTCGCCCTTATGTACACCACTCCCAGTGCCTTCATATTCACGTGAAATCATGCGGATCATTGTCTGGATTGGTGGGCAGTTGTCTGAGTCAATCTGTATAATAACTTCGTATTTTCCAGCAGATCCGAAAAACCTTTGGTATTCCACTGGAAGTTTCCCAGTTTCCCTAAAAATCCACAAGTGGCCGCTGGCATTGATACTGGCAATCCAAATTCTGGATATATCACTTGGGGGCATATCTTTGGTTAAGCTTTTTTCTGGATCACACTGATCCCAAGGTAGGATTATAGATTCTGTTATGTCTAAAACTCTGTCTGGCTCTGCGTCTACTTGCTTTGCAGATACTATTCTGGCGACACAGTTTAATGCTTTGGTTTCGCCTGTATTTTTACAGGTAACACTTAAAACACTCGGAATTGAATTAGTAATTACAGTTTGTCTACTCCCAGAAAGTGCTTGAGAAGTAGCACCACGCAAAACGTCTGAAGAAGTAGAATTTTTTAGAAAAACATTAAGGGTCGGTTTTCTTTTCGCTTCGCTCTCAATACGCGCGTCTAACTGCTCTTTGTAAAGTGCATAAGGCGCGGCAACTAAGCCCAAGAAAACCGTAAGGACGAATATTACCAAGAAAAAATATAGTGGGCCGTCTGTTTCTAACATTGTCGCCATCCACTCTGGCGTTGGCAATAGCCGTGTAAAAACGAGAGCAAGTATAGATAAACCACCCGTCCACTTTTCAACCATCCAGAATTTTCCAGAAAACGCTTTAGAAAAACAAGCCTTGTAAAAATTGAACATGAACATGAAAAGATCACAGATTGCCCATATTGTGGAGTCATTTATTAGCCTCCTTTGGTGCGTTTGCTACATAGGGGCGCATTGCTATAGTTCCAATCCCCCAGAACCTGACGGATCAGCGTATAGCAGGCGTAATCGCCCGCCACTTCGGGCGATTACGCCAGGGCCAGCCCCACAGCCCTTGTACGGATATGTGCCATATCGCCCGCTAGCTTGGCAGACAGCTTTGGCCCGACAGCTGTGTCCGGTGCGGTATTGGCCGTGGTGCCGTCCCCGGACCCGACCTGATCGTCCGTATTGCGATCCGGCATTTGTTCCGGCCGTACCATGCCGCCAAAAAACTTCACCTCGCACCGGTCCCAGACCGCGATAACACCGCCAAGCCCCAGATCGCCTGCGCTGTAGCCTTGCGTCAACGCATCGATCTCCGCCTCAAGCACCGCGTGACGGGCCTCAAGTGCGGCTTCGGCCTCGGCATCCGGGGACGCTTCATAGTCTGCACTGATCGCATCCAACTCTTCGGTCAATTGATCCACCCTGGCTTGCGTGGCGTCATCGAGATCAAGCGCCTCAGGATAGAGCCGCCCGTAATCGCTGAAACTGTCCCGGCGGGCTTCTGTGCGATATTCCGCCCAGGCAAAGCCAAGCCGCGCCCGTTCTGCCTCCGCGCGCGCCTGAAGGTCTTCGGCCAGCAGTTTGGTGATCAGGCTGTTGTCGGCCAGAATACTGTCCTCCTCGATCAGATCGGCCAGAACCTCGCCCCCTGCGGCGATATAAGCTTCGCGCACAAACGCGCCAACCGCATCGCCAACCCGCACCCAGCGGTTTTGAAACGCTTGGCGCACCTGCCAGGATGTGACAGCCCCGTGTTCCTGTGCGAGACCGGTGAAGGTTTCCAGCTGCACCTCTGGATCCGGGTGCGCATCGAACGCCCGCAAGGCTTCAAGGTTGATTTGACCGGATCGGTGCGCATCGCGGATATCGACGTGGATATTGCCCAGACGCAGGGCTTCCCTCACCTGCCGTTCTGTAATCGCAAAACTGCGCGCGATCAGATCAATGCTTGCACCATCCTGATCGCGCATCGCGGCAAACGCCTCATAGCGATCCAGCGCATCCATCGGCAGTTGCAACGCATTCTCCGAATAGCTCACGGTGGACAGCGCAACCTCGTCGCCGGACATCTCCCGACAGGCCACTTTCATGGATTTCCCGAAGCCTTTGGCGGCTTTATCTTCCGCCAGTGTCTTGAGCGCGGCCAGACGGCGGCCACCGCCAACAACGCCGTAAGTGCCATCCTCAAGCTTTTGCACCACGAGCGGTTGCAGCAAGCCGCGCAGGGCGATATTGGCCGCCAGCGGTGTGATCGCCGCCGCCGCATAGGCCGTAATACTGCCGGCCCGCACGTTGCGCGGATGCAGGGTCAGCTTGTTCAGGGCAATCCGGCAATCGCTCAGCAGGGTGTTCATATTTTGGGTGGTCATCGTGTTTCTCCATTTTGTGTTTCTCGATCCCCCATTGGAATCACAAAAACCAAAAGCCCCGCTCTTTTCTTTAGGGAGCCGGGCGCGACAGTTGTCGGGAAGCGATGACGGGGCCGGAAAAGACTGATGGTTGCAATCTGGCGTGGATGAACGCGGGACCGCTGATGCCAGCCCCGCGCCCATGTCTCCGTGTCTGTGTTAGTGGTCTGTGTCAGGCGGCAATATAGCCTGCGTCACGGGCCACTTTGGCATAATCAGACAGGCTGCGATCCGCCTTGAAAAAGCGATCACGCTCGACCATTGGCTGGAAGGGTATTACATGCCCGAGAAGCGGCAGACCCAAGACCCCACGCAAGTTGGCAATCTCGCTTAAGGTGACGGTGCCGAGTTCAGCGCAACCTAGGCCCAAATCGCAGAGTCCAAAAGCGATATCAGGATCCTCCGGTTCCAACCAGGCCAGCAGCCACGTGGCCCCGCCATCCGGCATGAACAGTTTAACAACCGGTTTTACGGTTCCGGAAATATCCGCCTGCGCCATAGTGCGCCCGTTGGCGAGCAGTTGCATACGGTGGGTTTTGGTCAGAAGTTTCATAGGTGTTTCCTTGTGATAGATGGTTAAAACCCCCTTCCCCCTTCGGGAACGGGATCACCTGGAAACAAAGCTTTCTTTGACTTTTTGAGGCTGGGTGGCGCGAAATTTTGGGACTGGGTCGGAACCCGCATGCCACAACATAACAGTCAACACCGTTTGCTTTTTTCCGTAAGTTGTGTAATATACGGAAAAAGGAGCTGGTTTTATGACAACAGTAACAGCCTCGGAATTGCAGAAGAATTTTGGCCGCTACCAATCCCAAGCACAACGCGGAGCGGTGATGGTAACAAGCTATGGACGCGAAAGCGTTGTTCTGATTTCCGCAGAGGATTATGAGCGGTACAAATCTATAGATGACAGGGTATCTTGTCACCCGGCAGATTTGCCGGATGATTTGAAACAGGCTCTTGATGATGCCGCCAGAGAAATGAGCGGTATCACAGCAACAAAACACCCTGTCCTTGAACGCTAGTGGATATTCCTACTCCCAAGCGCGGGTTGGTAATTAACTACGCCTATTTGTGGCACAGAGAAGCCCGGACAGGTGCCGAGGAAGGGCGTAAGGATAGACCTTGCGCGATTGTTCTGGCGACCAAAAACAATCGCGTGATTGTCGCCCCTATAACGCATCATCAACCCGTTGAAGGCACCCGTGCCATAGAGATACCGCCGCAGATCAAAAAGAGCCTCGGCCTTGATCATGAGCGCTCATGGGTGGTTACCAATGATGTGAATTACTTCATCTGGCCGGGAAGCGATTTGCGACCTGTAAACCGTCGTGAGCCGAATAAGATTGCCTATGGTGTTTTACCCCCGAATTTTACCAAACAGATTGTTGAGGACGTTCGGGCGCAAATGCAAAGACGGCAAACGAAGTCTGTTAATCGTGATGATCCGCCAAAAAAGGATTAGGAAAAAGAGCGGGTTGATCCCGCTCTTTCGATTGGTCAGGCGGCTGGAAGCCTATCCTCCCGATCCATCGCCTCATTAAGACGCAGGGCAGTCTGGCAAAGCCAGTCCCGCAAGCCCAATGTGGTCTGGCCCGCTGCCACAGCTGCGCGCCAGTCGGCGTCCGGATCAGCACCCACCGGTTCTGTATCCGGCAGGATCACCCCGTTGACCATCCAGGGCTCCACCGGAATATGCCGCAGCCAGTCGGCCACGGACGGGATCCGCCGGCAATCCTCGCGTACATGCTGCTCGGCGATGAAGCGCACCGGCACAGAGCGCCCGTCATGGTTTACAATCGCGCGCCCGAATATACGCTCGGCTTCGAATATCCCGGCACTGTGATGGCGCAATGCCCGGTGCAGCGGAGAGGCAAGATGTGAATTCAACGCGGAAGCCTCCGGCAGTTACGTTTTCTTCCAATTTTCAAGCCAAAAACCATTCAATTGATTACCCTAGCTTGTTGCCTAACGGATATTTTTGACCTAAAGCTTAGGGAAAGACGCAAAAAGGAAGCTTTGGATATGTATAGAAATACCCCCCCCCCACAATTCTAGACATAAGTCAAGACCTTTGAGCGGTTTTTTACGGCTCATCGCGGGTTCTTCTGCACGGGGATTGGGGATGGCTCCTGTGTTACTCTGCACCGCCCTCCTGCTTTCCCTGACGCTCTCGGCAGTCACCGCCAGTGCCGAGATATCCAACCAGCCGCGCACCGCTTCCTTCACGCTAGATGGATCTCCGATGATCCAAGCGGGCCAGAGCCTGACACTCGCCGTTGAGGTTCTCCCCGTCCTCGATGGGCCCTACACCTACAAATGGACGATTGGATCACGCCCGACTGGTGGTGGACGGATCACCGACAGTGGTAGTAATACGTCGGAACTTACCATCACTGTGCCGGAAGGCCATAGAGATGGTAGCCCCGACCTGCAAATAAGCCTTGCCGTCATGAACCAATCGGGGAACCCGGTACCCCTTCCAGATCTTGTTGTTCCCACTGTGGGGGTCATCCCCAATGTGAATGACGCGCCAACCATCTCCGGCACGCCCGCAACCAGCGTGGCGCAGGACGCAGCCTACAGTTTCACCCCGACCGGAAACGATGCGGACGCGGGCGACACCCTAACCTATACGATTGTGAAACAGCCAAGCTGGGCCACATTCAGCACCACAACAGGTGCCTTGACCGGAACACCGGACAATGATGATGTCGGCACCACATCGGGGATTGTGATCGCGGTCTCCGACGGCACCCTCAGCGCTTCCCTGCCAGCCTTCGATATCACCGTCACCAATGTGAATGACGCGCCAACCGCCAATGCCGGCACTGATCAAACCGTGAACGAGGGCGATACTGTGATCTTGGATGGCAGCGGCACCGATATTGATGCAGACGACACCCTGACCTACGCATGGACGCAAACTGACGGCACGACTGTCACCCTGAGCGATGCGACCGCCGCCAGCCCGACCTTCACCGCACCGACCCGGCAGACTGATAACGGCGCGCTGGTGTTTAAACTGACCGTCACCGATGCACGGGGGCAAACAGCCACCGACACCGTGACCATCACCGTGACATCCGATGTCTCTGTTCAAAAAACAGTCGAGAGCATCAACCGGTTTATGCACACGCGGACCAACCTCATTCTGGCCAACCAGCCGAAACTGTCGCGCCGCATCAACCGGCTGCAACGCGGTGTTGGCTCGGAACAGCTGAGCTTTGCCACCGGCGAGATTACCAAACTCAAACCGTTCGAGTTTAACTTCCTCAGCCTTGGTTCGGGGACTTACAAATTTGCCACCAGCCTGGACCAGGTCACCCGCGCCGCCGATCATCTGCAAGTGACAAAAGGCGGGACGGCGTATCACGAGAGCCGCCGCTTTGATGTCTGGTTTGAAGGCAGCCTCAACAAGTTCAACGGCAGTGCCGGCTCCAACGGTGATTTTGCCATTGCCTATCTGGGCGCGGACTATCTGGTCTCGCCCGATCTGCTGGTGGGTGGCCTGCTGCAATACGACAGCCTGACCTCCAGCGCGGCCAAGGAGAACACCGAAGGCAAAGGCTGGATGGCGGGACCCTATGTCACCGCCCGCTTGACAGACAACCTCTACCTGGACGCGCGTCTGGCCTGGGGCCTCGGGGTTAGTCTGGATATGGAGTTCTGATACTTTTGCGCATTCCATTGCAATTGGGCCGTTGCTCTATCGCTATTGTGTCAGCTCTAGTTCTTCTTGCTGGTTGTGCATCCCTGCCTGGACAAGGACCAAATTCTGTAGATATCACCCTGAATGAGGATACAACGGCAGAAGATATCGCCACCAGAAATTTCTCGGTGATAGCACTGACCCCAGCAGTGGTTCGTGCGGTGGGAGCCCCGTTATCTTATAATATGGGTTCAACGCTTGGTGGCTCACGTGATCCCGGTGGCACACGTATAGGGGTGGGGGATCGTCTGACAATACGAATCTGGGAAAGTTCGTTAGAGGGATTGTTTACTACTGCTGGCAGTAGAAGTTCGCAACTTCCTGTTGTTGTGAATGATGCGGGACAAATTTATATTCCCTACGTTGGCAATTTATCTGTTTCGGGAGTAACTGCCCAGGTACCCTAAGGAATAATTCTCTTGCCTGAGGAATCCCGATGTGATTCATTAAGATTATGATTTTTTCAAACGCACCCAAAGGTTATGTTTCCGTTGAGGCTTATGAAGAGCTGAAGCAGAAGAATGCACAAACGATAGCCCTGCTTGTGGCTCGCATTGAAGACCTTGAGCGTCGCCTCAGCTTGAACAGCAGCAACAGTAGCAAGCCGCCTTCAAGCGACGGCCTAAAGAAGCCCAAGGCTGAACCCAGAACCAAAAGTCTGCGGAGAAAATCCGGTAAAAAGTCAGGCGGGCAGAAAGGCCACAAGGGAAGCACCCTGTGCCAAACGGCAGATCCCGATCATGTTGAAGATCACTTTCCTTCTGTCTGCGGGCAATGTGGCACACCGCTGTCGCCATCAATGGCAGAGGATTACGCCGCACGACAGGTGTTTGACCTGCCCGAGCCACAACCCCTGGTGACAACGGAACACAGGGCACATGTCTGCCTTTGCGGCCACTGTGGGGAACAACATGATCGGGATCTGCCGTTTGGCACAGGGTGCTTCCCTTGTGGCCTTTCTGCCCGCCTGACTTTTTACCGGATTTTCTCCGCAGACTTTTGGTTCTGGGTTCAGCCTTGGGCTTCTTTAGGCCGTCGCTTGAAGGCGGCTTGCTACTGTTGCTGCTGTTCAAGCTGAGGCGACGCTCAAGGTCTTCAATGCGAGCCACAAGCAGGGCTATCGTTTGTGCATTCTTCTGCTTCAGCTCTTCATAAGCCTCAACGGAAACATAACCTTTGGGTGCGTTTGAAAAAATCATAATCTTAATGAATCACATCGGGATTCCTCAGGCAAGAGAATTATTCCTTAGGGTACCTGGGCAGTTACCATAAAGCGGTCATATCCCATGTTATCGACAATTGTCTGATAAAAGTCTCGACAGAGGTGCATTTATTTTATAGACTCTATTGTGAATCGGGTCTACTGGTTCGGCGTTTACGTGAGTGATAAGGAACATCATGATAAATTCCAACAAACAGAAATTTATACACCTCAACCGCAGACAGTTTGCTGCTGGACTTGGTTTGGGATGCGTCGGCTTCGCGTCAAGCGCCATGGCACAAGGAGCGAACTGGAGAGCCCATGAGGGCACGGAATTGCGCTTGTTAATGGTCAATCATTGGTGGACAAGTGCGCTTGAACCGCTTGTTCCTCAGTTTGAAGAACTGACCGGAATGAAGGTTACGTTCGACGTGTTTACCGAAGACAACTATTTCCAGAAAGCAGCGGTCGAATTGTCGGCAGGCACCCGGAACTATGATGGGTTGATGGTCGGCAATCTCCAAGCTGGCCAGTACATGGCGGCAGATTGGTTGGCCCCCATGGGTGAATACCTTGCTGATGCGAATATCGTTGATCCCAACTGGTACCAGATCGATGATATTTTTGCGTCGGGACGAGGTTCTGGCTCCTTAAACGGCTCGCTCTACGCACTGCCCGTAAGTACGGAATGTGAAATCGTGATGTACCGCAAGGATGTTTTCGATGCAGCGGGTATTGGAAGCATGGACTCGCTTGACCAGATGATTGACGCTGCAGCTGCTCTAAACAATGGCGAGATGGCTGGAATGGTTGGGCGCGGTCGCCGGGGTCTCGACATTATTTGGGTTTGGACAGGATTCCTGCTGAGCAATGGTGGCGATTTCTTTAAGGACGGTAAGGCAGTCCTCAACAGTGATGCAGCCAAAGGCGCTGCCGACATCTACATCAACAAGTTGCTGAGAAATAGCGGTCCGCAAGGGACCGCGAATATGTCGTGGCTCGAAGCCTCAACCTTGTTCAAGGAAGGCAATGCTGCGATGTATACTGATGCAAGCGGTCTGCTTGGCGTCGCGCTGGACAAAGAAAAAAGTGTGATCACTGACAAGGTCGATGTCTTCGCTTGGCCAGGACAGGGCGCGAACGCGCCAGGGCCAAACTACTGGTTCTGGCTCTATGGTATTCCGAAAAATGCCAGCAACCCGGAGGCGGCGGCGATGTTCACCGCATGGGCTACGTCTCAAGATGTGTCGAGGACTGTCGGCGTTTCGACCGGGTCACCAGTGGCTCGCGCGTCCGTCTGGGCAGATGAGGAATTTGTTGGCTTTTATCCTGGCAACAGCTCAGCCGAGATATCAAAGAGCCTGGCCAGCGTACAAGCAGAACGCGTGCCTTTTGGAGAGCCAAAGTTCCCGCAAGTCGTTGACGCTATTGCGGTCGAACTCGTCAATGCATTGACGAGTTCAGGTGACGTAGATGTGGCATTGGAAAATGCAAACGCCGAAGTGACCAAAATCATGAATGGCTGACTAGATAGTTGTTCTTTCTTGGCCGTCTGCTCCAATTCATTGAAAGAGGCTGCCAAGACAACTGTCGCCCAAGTTACCTCGGTGAAATCGAATGCCTAAATTGATCTTCTTTGATTGTGACGGGGTTCTTGCAGACAGCGAAATTCTGTCCGCCAGAGTAACCTCCGAGATCCTATCCGAACACGGTTTAACACTGTCAGAAGAAGAAACAAATGAGACGTTCGCCGGCAAAAGCCTCAAAGATAACCCGCGCATAGTGTTGGAAGCTTTCGGCATTATTCTGCCAGACGGTTATGTCTGTGAACACGAGCGTCGATTGATGAAATTGTTTCGTACCGACTTAAAAGCTATCGATGGGGTTGTTGAGTTCTTAGAAGACTTAAAAACACCCATTTGTGTGACTTCCAACTCCGGCCACAGTCGCCTCGCTGTCACATTGGCTGTGACAAACCTCGCTCGCTTCTTTGGCAAGAATGTCTTTAGTGCAGAAGATGTGACACACGGTAAACCATCACCCGATCTATTCCAATTTGCCGCAAAGGCATTCGGCGTGGACCCCAGTGAATGTGTTACGATTGATGACAGTCTTTCCGGAATTCAGGGTGCAGTCGCTGCCGGAACGCGCGCTATTGGCTTTAGTGGTGGCAGTCACATCAACAATGGTCATGATGAAAAACTATATGCTGCAGGCGCGGAAATCGTCGTTGGCCACATGAGCGCGCTTGGACCACTTCTTGCGAATGGCTAAATCGTGGATTGATTTTGAAAGACGTTATTAGTGATATGAGCTACTTGGTGGGAATAGATGTTGGAACCGGAAGTGCCCGTGCGGGTGTCTTCGATTTCTCGGGACAGATGCTCGCCATGTCTACGTCCGACATAGTTACCTATCGAGAATCCGGGTCCATAGTCGAGCAGTCGAGTCAACAAATCTGGAAGGCTTTATGCGATGCCACCCGTACAGCGCTGGATGAGATCCACATTGAGCCTGAGAGGGTTTCCGGAGTGGGGTTCACTGGAACGGGTTCACTCGTGGCTGTCGGCGAAGGAGGTATACCGCTACCAGTCGGCCCCTCCGAAGAAGATGAAAGAAACATTATTGTATGGATGGATCTTCGATCCGTCCCGCAAGCCGAAAAAATCAACGCAACAAGGCACGAGCTCCTAAAGTACGTCGGCGGCAAGGTTTCTCCAGAATTGCAGTTGCCAAAAGTTCTATGGTTGAAGGAAAACCGACCGGCGACCTTCGAGGCCGTATGGCAGTTCTTTGACCTCACCGATTTCTTGACATGGCGCGCAACCGGCAGTCTTTCGCGGTCCACATGCACGGCAGCGTGTAAATGGGCTTACGATGCCTATGAGAAGAGGTGGGACCCCGGTTTCTACAGAGCTATCGGTTTGGGTGTCTTGGCCGACGAAGGGTTTGAACGTATCGGCACTGAGATCATTGAACCCGGAGCCCCATTGGGGGCCGGGCTAAGTGAACAAGCCGCCGAAGACCTTGGACTGCGTGCCGGCACGCCGGTGGGTACTGGGTTGGTGGACGCTCACGCCGGAGGTGTTGGCTCGCTTGGAGCACCGGACAAAATCGGATCAGTGACCAGTCGGCTCTCGTATGTATTTGGTACGTCTGGATGTACGCTGAGCGTCTCGCAGGATCCACATTTTGTTCCTGGAGTTTGGGGTCCATATTATTCGGGTATGGTGCCGGACCTGTGGCTGAACGAAGGCGGTCAGTCGTCAGCAGGTTCTGCCATCGAACATCTATTGACCCAACACGCTGCGTATGATGAGGTAAAGGATCTGGCGGACCAGGCAGGCCTTTCGGTTCCAGACTGGCTTGCGGAACGTGCTTTGAAGTGTCGGGCACCGTCAAAACTTGTCGAACTTGCCGGGCAAATCATCGTCGTTCCTGATTTCAATGGAAACCGCTCGCCATTTGCCGATCCAAAGTCGCGAGCGGTTATCGCGGGTCTTGGTTTTGAAAGTGATCTTGAGAACCTTATGGCTCTCTACATCGCTGGTCTTTGCGGCCTGGCTTATGGGCTACGGCAAATTATCGAGACACAAACGCAAAATGGCGTCAGCACCGACACAATCGTGATCTCGGGTGGCGCTGGCTCTAGCGATGTGGTGCGCCAGATCATCGCAGACGCGACCGGACTGCCAGTAGCCGTTCCAAGCGCTTCCCAACCCGTTTTGCTCGGAGCTGGCATTCTTGGCGCGGTCGCTGGATCAATACACGCGGATGTCCCAACGGCAATGAGAAGTATGTCTTCGTTTGGAAGCATTGTGCACCCAGTCGACGGAGATTTGCGCGAGATTCATGACAAACGGTTTGAGGCATATTGTGCCCTGCAAAATGCTGGCAAGATATTTATGCCGTCCTAAGTACAATGAGGATTGTTCTCGGTTTGAGACAATAGAAAAACATGATGGAAATTCAAGAAGATAAGAAAACTGGGTTCATCGGATCCGAATGCTACGTTGGATTGACAAAAGCGCGGTCCACACCATATGTAATACCAACGGCCCAAGGATTTGACACTTTGTGCTTTACACGGGGAATTTGAAGTGATTCAGTAGTCATCACTACCAGGGAGAAGGTTGATACAAGGGATTGAAATGATAGTGGTTTTTCCAAGATGATGTCCTCCAGATTACTCTTCTGGAACTGTTGAATCAGACAATACTCATTTCTGCAAACCCAATGTGCTATTCATGCAATTCCCCTGTTGTGAATCGGGTCTAGTATTGTGCCTGCAACAATTGTATTCAGGTAACAATGGCCTCCATACTGCCGGTGGGTTTCATGGCTCACCAGAAAGGACATGAAGATTTCTCTGAGCAATCATACAACGGTACGGTTTTGCGTTTATCTATCGATCAGCAGTGCCGCACGTGGTCTGTGCTCTCTCAGGGCAATCTCGGGCATGCTAAACGGCAGTGTTGTCGCCTTATTTTCAGAACATCTGCTTGGTCTTCCCGACGACGTGATCGGCGCAACAATTGGGCATCGAAGTGGGGCAATCGGATGAAGAAGTTCAACTTGAGTTCCGAGGCTTGGGCGCGATGCCTAATGCTCACGCCCATTACGATCTACCTTTTGGCGCTTACGCTATATCCGTTTCTCGCCAACGTTTGGAATAGCGGTCAAGCGCTCGATTTGGTTGATCCTTTCAAGACGGGGTATGTTGGGTTTGAAAACTACGCCGAGGTTATTGGTCGCGCAGCGTTTCTCAAGTCAGTTTTCCTAACTTTTGCGTTGGTCGCATGCTCATTGACCATCCAGCTGGTCCTTGGGGCCATCGTCGCCCTTGCGCTTTGGAATCCAATCCGCGGCCATCGCTTATTCACGACAATTTTGATCTTGCCATTTGGCCTCACGCCTGTGGCGCTTGCGTTGGCCTGGCGACTGATCCTAAATCCTGCCGGTGGCGCTCTGAACACGATCTTGGAGTCCATTGGGCTGTCTGGGCAAAACTGGACCGCATCACCGGCACTTGCCTTGCCTTCACTCATTGCTGTCGACGTATGGCAGTGGACACCATTTGTAATCCTTATCTTCTTGGCTGGCCTGTCTGCAATTCCGAAAGATCCTATAGAAGCGGCGGAAATGGAGGGGGCAGGCTACTGGGACGTATGCCGATACGTCGTCATCCCCATGCTGAAGCCGCTCATTCTGGTTGTGGTTCTCTTTCGAAGCATCGACCTGTTCCGCTCCTTCGACACGATCTGGGTGATCACTGGCGGAGGCCCAGGCAATGCGACAGAAACGCTCAATATGCTGCTCTATAGAATTGCCTTCCAAAACCTTAATTTTGGCGAGGCCTCTGCGCTCGCTTTGATGCTGCTGATTGTCATTCTGCTTTGGACACAACCATTTCTGAAGCGTTTGATCGGAAAGTTCAATTGAGTGAGGTATTTCAAATGAAGCTTTCCGCCAGAGCGATTTTTCTCATCGTTTTTTGTGCAATATGGTTTGCTCCGATAGTGTACGTCGTAGGCGTCGCGCTCAAATCGCCGCTTACCGTTACCGACAATTTTTTCGGGATGAGCCTGCATAACTTTGCGGCGGTCTTCCAAAAAGAAGACTTCATGACCGGCATTGTAAATTCCTTGATAATTGGGGCAATCTCAACGTTATTGATCATGTTGCTGGCGGTACCCGCAGCCTTTGTCTGCGCTACACGCGATTTTCGCGGACGGGAGTTATTTGAAGGCTGGATCTTAAGCACACGGATGCTGCCGCCGTTTGTCGTCATGCTGCCGTTTTTCCTACTGTTTCGAAAGTTCGGGCTCCTCGATACGCTCACTGCGCTCATTATAATGCATGTGATTGTTAGCATCGCGCTTGCGTTCTTCATGTTGCGGAGCTTCTTTAGCGAAATACCACGTGACATCCTTGAAGCGGCATATATCGAAGGTGCCGGGACCTGGTACACGCTTGGGTTTGTCGCCTTGCCCATGGTTCGTTCGGGTTTGACCGCAACCTGCATATTGGTGTTTATCTTTTCGTGGAATGAACTCGCATTCGCGTTCACTTTGGCGGGAGGTTCGGTCAAGACCGGCCCAGTCGCAATCCTGTCCTTTATGGGCTTCCAAAATTTCCAAATTGGACCTCTGATGGCTGCAGCCACGGTGCTGATGGCCCCGATCGTAATTCTCCTGATCGTCACACAAAAAAACCTAATACGCGGACTGACCTTTGGAGCGGTCGACTAACGTCCAACCAAGAAGGAGGTTCGGCATGGCTCGAATACAAATAAAAAACGTAACGAAGACCTATGGGCAGTACGCAACCGTCCTAAAAGACTTCTCGCTGGAGGTCTCGGACGGAGAGTTTCTGGTTCTTGTCGGCCCATCAGGATGTGGCAAGTCCACATTGCTACGAATGGTCGCCGGCCTCGAGAGTATCACAAGCGGCGATATATTGATTGACGGCAAGGTTGTGAACGAGGTCGCGGCCAAAGACCGCGACTTGTCGATGATCTTCCAGACTTATGCTCTCTTTCCTTATATGAGCGTGCGCGAGAACCTGGGCTTCGGAATGAAGCTGCGCAAGGTTGACCGAGCAGAGGCCGAAAACCGGATTACTAAAGCTGCGGAAACTCTGGGTTTGAGCGGGTTTCTGGATCGAAAGCCCATGCAGTTGTCTGGCGGTCAACGTCAAAGAGTGGCCATCGGAAGGGCGTTGGTCCGAAATCCAATGGCGTTCCTGATGGACGAGCCGTTGTCCAATTTGGACACGAAGCTGCGTGTTCATATGCGAACAGAGTTTTTACGCCTTCGGGAGCAATTGGGTACAACGACCATGTATGTCACCCACGACCAAACTGAAGCCATGACGCTCGGGCACCGGGTCTGTGTCATGCTCGACGGGAAGATACAACAGATCGCCAGTCCTGAAGAGCTCTTCGCGCGCCCGGTCAATCTGTTTGTGGCCGGATTCATCGGAACACCGGAAATGAACTTTGCACATGGGAAAATCGAAAATAACGCGATCAATGTTGGGGATATTAGTTTCCCGATACCCCAAAACCGTGACTTGTCGGGGCTGCAAGAGAGAGAGCTGATCGTCGGTATTCGGCCAACCGATTTTCGATACAACGATCCTGATACTCAAAATGCAAAAATCGAGATTAAGGCAGATCTGGTCGAAAGATTAGGAAGCGAAAATCATGTCATCTTTCACGTTGAGTCAAAGCCCGTACGACCTAGACAATTTGCCGGCGTTCATGACGATGTCGAAGACCTGGGGGCCAAGACCCACACTGAATTCATGGCAAGCATCCCAGGCAACGTATCCGTGGTGAGCGGAGACGTCATTTCCACAAGCGTAGATCTCTCAAACATCCATCTCTTCAACCCTGAAACAGGGGTCGCAATTGCACACAACTAGCAACTTGGTCGAGATGGGTCGCAGTTTACTGGAAGCGACAGATATCAAACGTCGCCTAATGGATATTAGGCGGATTGGAATCGCACACCATGAAATCAAGGCCATATCGACTGCACCATCGTCAAGGCTAGGAAGCGCTTTGAATGGTTCATCGAAAGCCATTGGGTTCGGTACCAGATGAGCAATAAAGAACGTTTTACACACGGACGGAGGGGAGGCAACACATGGCAAAGTTGATGGAAAACAAAACGGCAGCGATTACAGGCGCAGCCTCGGGTATAGGGCGGGAATGCGCCCGGATTTTGATCGAAGAGGGGGCACAAGTTGTACTCATCGATCATGCTGAAGATCGTCTGAATGAAGTATGTGAAGAGCTTGGTCCTAACGCAAAATCATTGAACGTCAATCTTCTCGACGGGGCGCAAGTCTCTTCGATACTGCCGCGCATAGAAGACTTGGTTGGTCCGCTTGATATTTTTCATGCTAACGCGGGGGCCTATGTAGGTGGAGCGGCCGCTGATGGTGATCCCGATGAGTGGGACCAGATGCTAAATCTCAATATCAATGCGGCTTTTCGGTGCGTCCATGCCGTCCTGCCGCGAATGATCGAGCGAGAAACGGGCGATATCGTCTTTACGAGTTCCGTTGCGGGTGTTGTGCCTGTCCTCTGGGAACCAATCTATACGGCGTCGAAATTTGCGGTTCAGGCGTTCTTGCACGCTACCCGCCGGCAGGTATCCGAGCACGGTATCCGCATGGGTGCGGTTTTGCCCGGGCCTGTCGTAACAGCGCTGTTGGACGACTGGCCCAAAAAGAAAATGGAAGAAGCGCTTGCCAATGGCTCACTGATGCAACCGCGCGAAGTGGCTGAAGCTGTTCTGTTCATGCTAAGCCGTCAACGAGGCGTTGTGATCCGAGACATGGTGATCTTGCCCAATAGCGTTGATCTCTGAGCCACATTATCAAGAAAGTGAGAGAAGCGGTGTCAGTAGAGCCTGAGAAAACCCAAGAGTATTTGGTGGGAATAGATGTCGGAACCGGCAGTGCCCGAGCGGGCGTCTTCACATTGGACGGTCAGATGATGGCTGCCAGCAGCCACCCTGTCTCCGTTTTTCGCGAGAGCGCGAACGTCGTTGAACAATCCAGCGCCGATATTTGGCAAGCCGTCGTCACGTCTGTGCGCACAGCAGTTACGATGGCAGGAGTTTCGCCAGAGCAAATTCGCGGGATTGGCTTTGATGCAACCTGTTCGCTGGTTGTGTTGGGCGAAAATGGTGCGCCTTTACCTGTTGGAGACCCGAGCCATCCTGACCGCAATATTATGCTTTGGATGGACCATCGCGCCCTAGACCAGGCAGAGCGTATCAACGCAAGCGGCCAAAAGGTACTGGACTATGTTGGCGGCCGCATTTCTCCGGAGATGGAGGTGCCAAAACTGTTGTGGCTCAAGGAAAACCGGCCAGAAGTTTTTTCCACGGCCTGGCGCTTCATGGACCTGACAGACTTTTTGACCTGGCGCTCAACTGGGGACGATTCCAGATCGATCTGCACCGTCACGTGCAAGTGGACATACCTCGCTCATGAAGGCGGCTGGGATCGCGAGTTCTTCAGGGCCGTAGGTCTCGAGGAGCTAGAGGTTGAGAATTTCGAACGGATCGGTACGAATGTGGTGGCAGCAGGCACTCCACTGGGCGAAGGTCTGACCCAAGAAGCCGCAGAAGATATCGGACTTCCCGCGGGAACGACCGTGGCGGCGGGTCTGATCGATGCCCACGCAGGCGGCATCGGTTCCGTAGGAGCGCAGGGCGGCGGTGGGGCGGAGGCAAATCTGGCCTACGTTTTCGGCACGTCCTCCTGCACAATGACGACCACTTCCAATCCGGTCTTTGTTCCAGGTGTTTGGGGGCCGTATTACTCGGCCATGGTGCCAGGTCTCTGGCTCAACGAAGGCGGTCAATCTGCCGCCGGCGCTGCGATTGACCATCTTCTGGAGTTTCACCCCTTTGCTTCGGATGCTGCCTCACAAGCCGCGCAGGTTGGCCAGTCACTGCCGGAGTGGCTTTTACAGCAGGCAGAAAAACGACTGTTGGACAATCCAAAAAGCACCTCTTGCGACCTTGCGGCTGGGCTTCATGTCGTCCCTGATTTTCTCGGAAACCGCGCGCCGCACGCCGATCCGCACACTCGCGCGGTTATCGCAGGGTTGGGCATGGAGCGCGATTTGGAGAGTCTCATTGCTCTCTACGTCGCAGGTCTCTTCGGTATAGGCTACGGGTTGCGTCAGATCATTGAAGCGCAAGCGAAAGCTGGGATAAAAATCGAGCGTATCGTCATAAGTGGGGGTGCAGGCCGCAGCGACTTTATCCGGCAAGTCCTGGCAGACGCGTCTGGCATCGAACTCGCAGCACCAGCCACCGAAGAGCCTGTGCTTTTAGGCTCAGCGATCCTGGCGAGCGTTGCTTGCGGCATCCACGCAGATGTCCACGAAGCAATGGAACGAATGTCCTCATTTGCGTCCATTTACGAACCACAAGAAGGCGCAACACAGGAAACCCACAAGGCCCGCCTCGAGGTATTTGAACAGCTGCAATCGGTCGCACGGCAGGCAGCCGCGCGGTGAATCGCGCCCTCTGTATACGCCCGAGCCGGCATTGTCAGGATGCTGTTGTCAGATATCCAGAACCAACTTGCCTGATTTTGCGCGAGAGACACAAATGCACATCCGATCGTTGACCTCTTTTTGTTTTTCGGTCAGAAAATTGTCTCTGTGATCAGGTATTCCCTCGACAACGCCCGTGAGGCAGGTGCCGCAAACGCCTTGCTCGCAGGAGTAGTTCACGTTAACCCCGTTATCGTAAAGAACATCGAGAATCGTCTCATCGCTCCGCACGTAATATGTTCCCCCACTCCGCGCCAACGTGACTTCAAAACTGTCACGTGCACTTCCCAAAAATTCTGAGTTTGCGGTGAAGTACTCTCTTTTCACCGAGTCCGGTGGCCAGGTGGAAGCAGCCACATCATCTACCAAACTCATGAAGGGCTTTGGTCCACACAAATATATTTGTCCTTCCTCTGGGCGCTTCCAAAGCAACTTCTGCAAATAGGTTTTCGTGTCCTCGGGGTCCAAGGAATAATGGGAGTGAATATTTGAAGTGTAGTTGACCTTGGAAAGACGGTCGTGGAATGCAGTCGCCTTTGGCGACCGGGTGAAATAGTGCAGTTCAAAGGATCGACCCAGATCACCTAGTCTGTCAGCCATTGAAATAATTGGCGTAATCCCAATTCCACCTGCCAACAGAACCGTATGACCAGCTTTTTCGTCGAGCTCGAAGTTGTTCCTCGGGTGGCTGATCTCCAATGTGCTCCCGACGACAACTTTGTCGAACATGGCCACCGATCCGCCCCGAGACTCAGGCTCCCTCTTCACGGCGATGAGATAGTGATCCGGATCGTTTTGCGGACCGCAAAGCGAGTACGGCCGCGTGATGTCGGGCCCGACCTTTACGTCTATATGGGATCCTGCACGAAATTCAGAAAGCTGTTTGCCATTGTCGGCTTCGAGCCGAAAAGAGCGAATGCCTTCTGCTTCGTCGACGATCAACGAAACGCGTACTGCAAAATTATTCATTGATCTCCTCCGAGAGCGTCGTTTTGGTTAAAAGACCCGATTCACAATAGGGTCGAATATTTTTAGACACAAGTATCCCCACCCGTTTTTTCAAACTGTTTTCAAATCCCAGTTATGCGGTACTCCATATGCGGGCGGGTTTAATGGCGCAACTCTTGTGCCTCTTTCCCGACTTCGGGGAAATACGCTTCTATTGTGGCCCCAAATTCATCCTGAATGTGCGCCACTTGCTCCGGGGTCAAAGCCTTCATCCATTCGCCATATTTCCCCGAAACAAAGAACTTTTCCATACCAAGCGGTTTTTCCAGAAAACCGTCTTTGCGTTCCTGTTCTTGAAGAACCTTGAAAGACGATTTTTCTAATGCCTGCCGCATTTTTTTGTGCTGAACAGGCACTTGTAAAAACTGCAACAATCCCTGAAATGCCCCTTCGGGATTATGCACCATATCTTCATAACGCATAATATGACGGGGTAATCCGGGGGCCGTTGTCCAGCTTTGAATATGATCGTCCCAACGCCCCAGAACCTCTATAACCCCGTTCTGACTTGCGACCATATTGCGAGGGTCACACATCCGGTCAATCGAGACGTCAATCGGGATGCTTGCATGACGCGCAAAAGAAACAGCGACATCAAAAGGATTGCGCAGGATGCAAATTGCCGCCGCCGTGACCTCGGGCATAATTAAATCAATATTCCCTATACGGGCTATTTTCGAATGTGTTTTGACAAACCTGTTATTGGGCTGTGATTGTGCAATCAGTTTTAGAACGTCTGGACGCAGGAGAAGCCACTCATCAAAGCTTTTTCCAACGAACGGTCGCCCTGCTGCTTTATCGAACCAGTCTTGACGCACATCCGATGTGGTTATCGAAGACAACTCGTTGATTGACAGATTTTTTCCTGTTGGCTGGAAATAGTTGCCCAAAAAGGCCCGCACCCATGTGTTGCCAGATTTGGGAAAGGATCCGATCCATACAATACGCCGCAAAGAACGCATCACAGATACCCGTATTTTTTCATGACCCCGCCATGGGCCTTGAAAATCTTGTCAACCTGTTCACTTGTAAGTTCGGTTTTCCATTGGCCTGATTTGCCAGACCTGAAAAACTGTTCATGATTGTCTGATTTTTCAATAAAAGGGGTTTTGCTTTCCTGTTGACGTAAAGCTTTGAAATCCGAGAACTGCACCGCCCGTTCAAGTCGCTTGCGATCAATGGGTAAACCAATGTGATGCACAACCTGATCAAAGGCTTCATAGGGGTCTTTCAGCATATCTTCATAGCGCAATGCCAAAACCGGAAATTTCCGCGCCTTTGTCCAGCCAAGCACATGGTTCGACCAGTTGCCGAGGAATTGATGGGCATTTTCATCCCCGCCTGGCAACGTTGTGTCCTTATGGCCGATGACAACGACAGCATCCTCTATCGAAACTCCATAGTGATCGGCATAAGACACAACCATGTCCAAAGGGTTGCGCAAGATATAAATGGCGGATCGGGTCAATTCGGGCGGGATCAATTGAACCCCGAAAGCAACGCCGTTTTGATTGTGGGTTTTAACAAAGTTCACATCTGCACGGTTGTTCACAATCGCCTGTAGCACGGCGCGCCGTAATTTAACGGTTTGAATAGGATCGTTGATATCAAACGGCTCATTCGCGACCATGTTATAGGCCGTGGCTCTGGAGTCCCCTATCCCCAGATGGTGTATCTTATTGATGGGACAGGGTTCTGCGCTGTTGCGCACATAATTCGCCAGAAACACACGCAGCCAAGTGTTGCCGGATTTCGGATAGGAGGCCAGCCAGACGATTGATTTCATTTGTTTATTCTTTTAGTTTCATGGAAAAAGGGAAGACCGAAGCCCTCCCTTTTAATAGTTTCAATAAGCGGTTTAACCTAGAAGTTAAACTGAGTGCTTAGAGCAAGAATAGTCCCATCAATGTCACCATTAGTGCCGCCAACCAGATCTGTTTCAACAGATGCCAAGGATACGCCAACCTTAAAGTTTGGATTCAATGTGTATGTCGCAGCAGCAACAATAGATGTATTTTCTATTAGATCGGCAACGCTTTTACCTTTGACATATGTCAATGAGTAGCCCATTGGGCCATTCGCATAGCTTACGCCAATATCGTATGTTTTAGCGTTAGAGAGACCACCAATATCAGAGTCAACCTCTACATAGCCACCACCGATTGAGAAGTCGCCGAAGCCAAGTTTAAGGCCAACACCCGCAACTGTCGGATTAAGCTCACGAGCAAAAGATATAATATTAACATCATTTAAAGCGTCTGCTAAATCGTCGGCATCAGCCTGAGAAATATTCAAGCCATCAGAGGTTCCATAACGTGCAGAGAAGGCAATACCTACTTCCCCGACTGTGCCGTTGTAGGTAATGCCAAGGTCAATAAAATCAGTTGCAGCCTCCTCGTTGTTGTCTACCTTGCCACTCTCTTGGCTGGCATTACGCGCATATGATAAGCCAACTTTGAAACCGCCGAAATCTGGCGTAAAGTAAGTGAGACGTTCTGCATCACCCGCAAAATCAAAGAAAGTCGATGGGCCAGAGAAAGGGACAAAGCTTCCCAAAGATGTAGAGTTCGCATAAACCATAGACACGTCTGGTGCACCGACTTGCATTAGTTTACCAGCAGAGTCTTTTGATCCCAATTCTACGCGACCAAAGCCGCCAATAGCAAAGATTGTTGACTCGTCGATTTGGTCGCTAGAAGTGTTACCTTCAAGTTCGATGTCTGCACCAATTTTGATGCCATTGTCCAAAGTGATGGATGGTTTGAAGTGGATTTCAGAGTTCGTTAGAATGTCAAAGCCATCGTAGTCTTTTCCGTCATAAATAGAACCCGCGCCGAGGTCGACATTGGAGATTGCAGCAGTCGCTCTAAAAAAACCGCTGATTTCGAGGTTTACAGCGCCTGCTGCAATTTCAACTGCACTTGCAGTCCCCGCAAAGCTGGTTAGGGCCAAGGCCGTGGTTGTTAGTAAGGTGTTTTTCATTGTCTCAATATCCTTATGAATGGTTGTGTTACTGGAAAGTCGGCATATTCGCTTTTCAGATGTTGACGTAAGCAAGTTCGCCCCCCCCAAAAAAAACTTAATGCCATGGCACACTCCAGAAAAAACTGTGCCTTTACACTTGAAACACACATTTTCGCCTTACAAAAGCATCTGAGCGCATTTTAGATTCCAAAGTAACCATGGTGCCACAGTTTGAAATTTTATATTCGGGAGTATTGTTCCGTGTTCAGCAGTGGACTTTGACAACCACCAAACACAGAACAAACCCACTGGAACCCACAATCTGGGGGATTGAAAACCCATATAAAAAATTCCAGTGGCGAACCCTTACCAAAGTTTCCAGACGGATACCAGAGAGCGGACTGGCTTTTCGAAGATGATGTGAAGGGTCAGTGCTTTAAGCAGGTTAGCCGTGGTTAAAGCAATTTCACCAGAGCCGCGACAAGTGCAGCCTGTCCAAGCAAAAGCGGTATAAGCCATTTGACCATACGCATTTCAAGATCGCGCAAGTCGCTTTTCGTGGCGACGGTTTCATTCAAAGCCACTTCCAAAGCCTCGGCATGGATACGCGCTTGCTCATCCGAAACCCCGCCAGCCTTCAGCTTGTCCACAAAGGACAGTTTATCAAAAGTCAGTGTGCTCATTGTTGAACCTTTCAAAGTCACTCTACCGACATCCATAACAGCATCATACCCGCCTGTCTCGGCCTAACTGATGCGCGCGGCCAAGAAAATCCCGCTTGATGGATCCAAGATCGTCCGCCAGCTGAAACATTTTGCAAAGGCGTGAGCCTGTGAAACCACAGTTTTTGAAAACTGCAAGTTTGTTTCAAAAGCGTCTTTGTGACTACCGTTTTATCAACCAGTTATATAATTTGGCCCCTTTCGCAGTTTTGAGCCTCTTGGGCCAAAAACCCCCTGGCTTGGTCCATTCTGCTTGCTCTCGCCAGCGATCACGATCCGCTTTTGTTTCGTCGAGCATCTCACGAAGCCGGTTAATTTCCGCCTGCAACACATCGGTTTCGCTTCCTGATGTTGTCGAAGTAACGTCACTGTCGTTTGAAACAGCGGACCATATCTTGAACAGTTCCGATGTCTCGATAACCCAGCCAGTTTTGCCCTTCCTTTTTTTCGCCGGTAACTTGCCGTTTTTTATGGCATTTGTGATGGTTGAAACATTTTTTCCAACCTTCTTTGCTGCCTCTGATGCAGATATTTTCACGCCGTATCCTTACCCGTTTTAATTCCAAAAATTATTACAGTTCAAGCTGGTAACAGATTAACAATTCGGGGTCTATTCCGCAGAGTGTCAAATCCTACGTTTAGGCTGCCGTTGCAAAGAAAAAACGCGCCGCAGCCACAAGTAATCCAGCCTTGAAAACATGCGGTTTTGCAAAATCTGACAGTCGAATATTTTGATGTGTCAAAAACATTTGGAGTTGTCCGGTTTATGTACCATGGCAGTTGTCCGCTTCTGTTTTCCACGGGTGAGGGTTTTGGGAGCCGTAGGCGAGCAAGACCCTCACCCGTGGTTCGGCTGGTCGAAGCGGTTCACGCAGCCTGTTCTTTAACATCTTTAATCTCCGTTCCATCGGGTTCATACATGGCAAGCTTTCTGGGGCCATGGAACACCGCCAACTGGCCGTTTGGATATTCATGCACCCGAACACGGGCTTTGACGTAGTGGTTCCGATGGCAATCTGCGGGTATCTGAAGACACCGGTTTTTGTAGCGAACGGTGTTGTCTTTTCCGACCACGCGTTCTTCCTGCACACATAGAACGTTGGCCAGATCGCCAGCAAACGGCACAAAGGCTGATCCATCACCGGATGGCTTGATTGCAAATTTTTCATTATGGCCTGGCAGATACTCTTCGATCAAAAACCGATTGGCTTCTTCCATCGTCGTAATGCCGTTTAAGCGCAGTTCTTGAGGCAATCGGTTTTGAAGCGTCCCGAACATGCGTTCCGAGCGGCCGCGGGCCTCAGGCGAATAGGCCGGTATCAATTCAATGCCAAGCTGGGTTAAAGCCCGCCCAAATTGGGTCGGGTTGCTCTTGTCAACTTTGCCGCCAGCCTCAGGTGTGTGCCAGTAGTGGCTGCCTCTATCGGCATAGAGAGAACAGAATAAACCTTTTGAAACAATAACATCACTCACACCCGCAAAACTGCTCATCGTCCCTTCTTCATCAACAAAAAACGCCGAGTAGATATCGCTGGTGGCATCGTCCATCGTCACGATCAGATCCCACCATTTGCCCGGAACCCACTCATGGCTTGACCCGCCCCTCTCAGGCCATTTCATGGCCCTGCCGGGCAGCGCTTGATGCAACATCATCCCGGGAAGAGCGCGACGCTCGCGCTTGCGGCGATGGGCCCCACGCCGTGATGCTTTCGTCACTCTGCCACGTGCTTGCAGTGTCAGACGCACCCAATTATAGCTGTGATTGAAGTCATGCTCTGATACCAGTTTCTCGTGGAAATGCTTTGGGGTGAAATCCCAATATCGGGTATCAAACAGTGTCAGCATTTTACTCACCGTATCAACTGGAACACGGTTCTGGGGTACCCTGGCAAGACGGCGGTCAAACAGCCCGTCAGCACCTTCTGCCTCAAAGCGCTTACCGTATCGTCGAAAACTACGCTCCGACATCCCCAGAAGGCCCGCAGCCTCTCTCTGGCTCAATTTGCGCGCTTTGGTTTGGCCATAGTATTCTGAAAACTTCATTTGTCTTACTTCCTGTAATATTGCTGTCTGGTTCATTTTGCTTCTCCTTGCGGAGAACCTTAAAACCGGACAGATGCAATGTTACATAAAGCGGTCATATCCCATGTTATCGACAGTCGAATATTTTGATGTTGACATCTGAGCGGTTCTGCACCACCATTTTATGGGAAGATAGGATAGCCCCAATTTTTTCAACCAGTTTAGGGCTGACTGCGCTGCAACTTCGGGCATGCCATTGGTTCCAGCGGCTGTGATCTTGGCCCAGAAAAGCGATAAATGAGAAAAATCTATACCTACGGTCGCCGATATGAGTCGCGAAACTTGACGCTTCCTGACATCAGAGCGGCCAAGGCGGCTGGAACCCCGCTCGCGCAACTACATGCTGTGAACCCGGAAGAGGCGGAAGCCGCCGCAGAGGCTGGCATTGATATGTTAAGCGTTTCTGGCTCAATCATAGAAAAAGCTCGGGCCGTCGCACCCAATACTTATATTGTGGCGGCTCTCGGCGGCTTCGAATTCCTGACCACAGACGACGTTTTGCGTGAGACCGCTAGGGTCGCAATAGCGGGGGCTGATCAGATTCACACCCTGCGTAGAATGGACGTTGTCGAGGTGTTGGCTAAAGAGGGATTTGCTGTGGAGGGCCATGTGGGCCTAGTACCGAGACGATCCATCACGACCGGTGGTCTGCGCGCCTATGGCAAGACCGTGGAGGAAGCGATCACGATATTTGAGGATGTACGTCGGCTCGAGGACGCTGGCGCGGTCGCCGTTGAAATGGAATGCGTAGCGGCCGAAGCGGTAACCGCAATCAGTCGCAACACCTCACTCATCACCCACGCCATTGGATCCGGATCTGGCGGTGACATTATCTTGATGTTCACCGAAGATATTTGCGGTGAACATCAAAACCCACTGCGACATGCAAGGGCGTTCGGCGATGTCAGAACAATCCGCAACAAGCTGAACAAAGAGCGAAAAAAGGCGGTAGTGGCTTATCGGCAAGCAGTCAAAGAGGGCTCATTCCCAGACCCATCAGCGTCGACGGCGATGCTGGAGGGCGAACATGAAAAGCTGTTGGAAGCAATCGACAAGAGGCGCCCTCTGCACACGTAGGTCTGGTTGCAGATAAAGTGGGCAAACGCCTCTTGCATACCGAAACGATAGGAAAGCAATATGGTTGCAAGCACTGATAACAAAAAGCCAAAGCGCACAAAATGGAAATACCATCCCAAGCTGCCCATCGGTCACTCGCCCGTTTGGGCATGGCCACCTAAACCAAAAGCAGCGTTCATCTGGTTGACGAAACGTTGGGTCACACTATCCACCGCAACACTATTCATGTCCTTTTCACTCATCGTGTTTAACTATTTCCAGCCGGACATGGAGACAATGAAGTCGCTCTCTTTTGACTGGATTGCGACCATCTATGTCCGCAATCTCGTCCTGCTATTGGTCGTCGCCGGCGCATTGCATCTTTTCTTGTTCACTTTTACAGCCCAAGGAGACAAGCTCAAATTCGATGCGCGCCCAATGATGAAGAACAACGGGATGTATGCATTTAGAGACCAGGTTCGCGATAACATGTTCTGGAGTTTCGCAGGCGGTCTCACGGCTTGGACATTGTTGGAAGCGCTCTATTTTTGGGGTGCGGCGAATGGATACGCACCTGTACTTTCTTTTTCCGATGCGCCGTATTGGATCATCTTCAGCGTGTTTCTCATTTCGCCATTTCGATCTATGCATTTTTACTGGATTCACCGTATGCTGCATTGGCCACCGCTTTACTCTCGCGTCCATTATGTTCACCACAGAAACATCAATGTCGGACCGTGGTCTGGGCTATCGATGCATCCCGGTGAAAGCTTGTTTTACTTCACGACTGTGTTGATTCATTTCGTTGTCCCAAGTCACCCAGTGATCTTTCTGTTTCATATCTACTCTCACGCCCTCGGGCCCGCGTTTTCTCACGCCGGCTTCGAGAAACTTCTCTTGAAAGACAAAAAACTCATGGCGGCCGGCCAGTTTCACCACCAACTGCACCACCGCTTTTTTGAGTGTAACTACGGAACAACGGAAATGCCTTGGGATGAGTGGTTTGGGTCTTTCCACGATGGGTCGGAAGAAGCGACCGAACGCGTCAGAGAAGTCCAGAGGCGGAAACATGCCAAATACGGAACTTCGTAGCATCTGAATTCTCCACGAATTTGGTACTGATCCTGGTCAGGAAAGCACTCCTGACCAGGCATTCAACTTACGTCTAATTTTTTCTGACAACGGTCGCACCAACAGCCTGCGCTGACATGGTGGTCCAAGGGAGGCAAAATGAGTGCGACGATCTTAAACAAATCGCGCAAATGAATGGAGCGTAAACGTGCCCAATCATCCTGCAAGGTTTGCCAGAAAATACGAACGTCTTTGCTCACGACAATACCTTAACTGCTTCGCTGGCCAATCGTTCAATTTCGGCCCAGTCGCGATCCTTGATGGCATTTTTTTGCGCGACCCAAGACCCACCAACACATTTTACATTTGGAGACACCAAATATTCAGCTGCATTGTTTAATGATATACCACCCGTTGGGCAAAAAGTAATTTGGGGTAGTGGTGACGCGATTGACTTTAAAAACGGCGCTCCGCCTGCGGCCTCGGCTGGGAAAAACTTTTGTACAGTGTATCCGCGTTCCAAAAGTGCCATTGCCTCGCTTGCAGATGTTGCACCTACCAGCAGTGGCAAACCAGCTTGTTCGCAGGCCTTAATCAAAGTATCCGTTGCGCCAGGTGATACGCCAAAAGTTGCGCCAGCAGCCACCGCATTTTCCACGTCTTGAGGCGTGATTAACGTCCCTGCCCCAACAATACCACCTTCGATATTGGCCATGGCGGCGATTGCATCCAATGCACATTCCGTGCGCAAAGTAACTTCTAGGACAGGCAATCCGCCCCGAACCAACGCCATTCCCAAATCTTGTGCTGTTGATATGTCATCAACCACCAGCACAGGAATAACTGGTGCTAATTCGCAGATTTCTAAAGTTCTAATACTCGCTTCGATTGGTGTAATTTTACTCATCATATTTTCCTATAAATTAAAAACCGAAGCGCCCGTTTCTGCAGGCCCCACATTTTTGCGAAACGTTTCAAATAATTCACGGCCCAAGCCGATGTTATTATTATTCAGATCTGGATGTTTAATCTCGCGCTCAAAAATAGTATCGTCCTCAACCATTAAAACACCCAAAACAGCATCCACGGTTACGATATCACCATCGCGCAAGTAGGCAATTGGTCCATTATCCAAAGCCTCAGGTGCCACGTGAATGGCAGCGGGCACTTTACCCGATGCGCCAGACATACGGCCATCGGTGACCAAGGCCACCTTAATGCCTCGCCTTTGCAGCACCGCCAAACAAGGCGTCAGATTGTGCAGTTCAGGCATCCCGTTTGATCGTGGCCCCTGATAGCGCACAACGACAATCACATCGGATTTGAATTCTTCGGCCCGAAACGCATCCAGCACAGATTGCTGATCACAAAACACACGAACGGGCGCCTTGGTGATACGGCGCTCTTCAGCCACAGCAGACACTTTCATCACGGCACTGCCAAGATTACCTTTCAGATTGGAAAGGCCACCAGACGCTTGAAACGGGGTGGCTGAGGTCGCGATGATCTTGCTGTTCAAGGATTCACTGACCCCAGCAACCCAATCCAGTTCACCATCTACCAACTTTGGGTCCTTTGTATATTCAGTCAACCCCTTGCCCATGATGGTTTGCGTATCATCGTGCAACAATTTGGCATTCAACAATTCCGAAATAACCAAACCCAAACCACCTGCGGCATGGAAATGATTTACATCCGCCAACCCGTTTGGATAAACGCGTGCCAACAGGGGCACCGCTTGGGAAATTTCAGCAAAATCTGACCAATCCAAAATGATACCACTGGTGCGCGCCATTGCTAGCAGGTGGATTAACAGATTTGTTGATCCACCTGTTGCCATCAACCCAACAATACCATTGATGTAGGCACGCGCATCCAATATCTGTGCAACGGGAGTATATTGCGATCCCAGATCTGAAATTGCCAAGGCTTGGCGTGCACCAAACTGCGTAAGCGCGTCGCGAAGCGGCGTGTTAGGGTTAACGAAGCTAGAACCAGGCAAATGAAGACCCATGAATTCCATCAACATTTGGTTGGTGTTGGCCGTGCCATAAAATGTACACGTCCCAGGTCCGTGATAGCTGGCCATTTCAGAGGCCATTAAAGCCGCGCGATCAACTTTGCCTTCGGCAAAACCCTGGCGCACTTTGGCCTTTTCGTCATTGGCAACTCCTGTGGTCATTGGGCCCGCTGGCAGAAACACCGCAGGCAAGTGACCAAATGTGGCGGCAGCAATCACAAGCCCTGGAACAATCTTGTCGCAGACACCCAGATAGATGGTGCTGTCAAAAACATTATGTGCCAGCCCAATAGCGGCAGACATTGCAATTGTATCGCGGCTGAATAGGGATAGTTCCATGCCTGTCTGGCCTTGGGTAATTCCATCGCACATAGCAGGCACGCCTGCGGCTACTTGCGCTGTAGCACCAACCCTGCGCGCTGCTTCTTTGATCAGATCCGGGTATTCCTTGAACGGCTGATGGGCAGACAACATGTCATTATAGGCAGTAATAATTCCGATGTTACCCGCCTGACCTTCGATCAAACGATCCTGATCATTCCCCATCGGGGCATAGGCGTGAGCTTGGTTTCCACATGTCAAATGCGCACGCTTAGGGCCGTCCTTGCGTGCTTGATCCATCCGATCTAGATAGGCCGTACGCAATGCTTCTGATCGCTTTTGAATCTTGCTGGTAACGCTTTGAAGTATTGGATGAATAGACATGGTTTATCCTAATATGAAAGTGAACTTGAATGGGGTTATGGGTTGTCATCAACGCTTTGATCGGTGCCAGTGCCACATTTTGTGTACGTAGAGCACGATTCAACGCGGTACGTTTTTCGGCGCCTGTGATCAACAAACGCAGATGACGTGATGCGCGCAACATAGCTGCAGTCATAGTTAAGCAAACCTCATTTTGGCCGCTGGGATGCACCGCTAAAACCTTACGGTTTTGCGTGTCCGTCAACGCTTCGTTCAAACGATCCATTGATGGGAATATACTGGCAGTATGCATATCCGCACCCATGCCTAACCCGAATTATTCATCGGATTGGTGATTCTGAGCTGGCAGTGGTAGCGTAACCATCTGATATAGTGTAAAGAATATGGTATAACAGCCATCCGATACACTGGACAGAAAGCACCCCACTGCCATGCCCGATATTGCCCCAGTTTTCCCCGCATTTCCAGCCGTTTCTGGTAAAAAACTGCCCGCGCGCCTTAATAAGCATGAAGTGCTGAAGAGAACAAAAGCGGCTCCCTTGCCCCGGCAAGGCTTATTTCTATGCCTGCGAGAGGGAAGTCCGCTCTTTCGATTGGTCAGGCGGCTGGAAGCCTGTCCTCCCGATCCATCGCCTCATTAAGACGCAGGGCAGTCTGGCAAAGCCAGTCCCGCAAGCCCAATGTGGTCTGGCCCGCTGCCACCGCTGCGCGCCAGTCGGCGTCCGGATCAGCACCCACCGGTTCTGTATCCGGCAGGATCACCCCGTTGACCATCCAGGGCTCCACCGGAATATGCCGCAACCAATCGGCCACGGACGGGATCCGCCGGCAATCCTCGCGTACATGCTGCTCGGCGATGAAGCGCACCGGCACAGAGCGCCCGTCATGGTTTACAATCGCGCGCCCGAATATACGCTCGGCTTCGAATATCCCGGCACTGTGATGGCGCAATGCCCGGTGCAGCGGAGAGGCAAGATGCGCCTTGGACGCGTCGAACCAGTCATGGACCGCGTGATAGTCCGAGGGCTGGCCACCAAACTTGCGTGCCGAGCTTTCGGCGTGATGATCAGGATGGGCCATCTTATATATCCTCGTGGCAATGTTCGTCGCGTTCTGTGTAAAAGTTGGCGTGATCAATGTCGATACGGTCCGCTGTTATATCCCAACTGAATGTGCCTTCCGCGCCGTCATCGATCTCGAAGCCGGGATGCAACCCATAGGCCGTGCTCCAGATGAAATCCTGCAAGCGCCCCGCGAGATCATCCAGATCTGCATCCTCCGGGCTCAAGTCGATCTCCCCGACATTGCCACTGTCCGCATAGCCGTCATACCGGGCTTCAACAACGACAATGCCCTTGCCCCGCAGTGCCTCAAGCAGGGCCACCCGCTCCAGCTGGCCCGCCGCTGCCTCCGCGTCACGTCGCTTTTGCCAATTGGCATCAATTGCCGTCCAGTCGATCTCGCTTGGCGCGTTGATCTGCACTGCATCTGTTTGGGCCTCGGTTTTTAATGGGTTGGTTGTCATGTGATACATCCTCCTATGGTTTGAAAAAATAACCCCCTGACACACAGAATTCTCTTCCTCTGACGACGCTGCCGTTGGCATAAAACGGTTGGAAACAAGGTCGTAAACATTCTTGACAACCACAGCATCACAACCGCATTTGCAATGGATGCAAAGCTATCTGGAAAAACGCGACCACCAGAAAAATCTGGCCCGGTTTTACGCAATGGCGGTGTTGCCCAATCTGTTTGGCGAATGGACCCTGCGGCGGGAATGGGGGCGCATTGGCGCATCCGGACAGGTGCGGCTGGATTTATATCAGAGCCATGCCGGGGCCGGGGATGCCTTGCTGGCGCTGGAGGACCGCAAGCGGCGGCGGGGGTATTTCATGGAACCGCAGCAATTGCCGATGTTGTGAGCCGCACCAATCAGCCAGAGCGACACCGATAAACCAACGCCGCCCATAAGGTTATAATAGCGGCCATCTATGAGGGTTTCCCCCCCGCTTTGCGGTACTCTCATATAGACGAAATTACGGAAGCCGCGCACAGGCGATCGCGATCATGAACGCACAGCACATCCATATCGCGGTGCTGAAGCCCGTCCAATGGTCCCGTTCGCCACTATTTGCATTCACCTGTCACGCAGGGCGGATCAGCGGCCACATCCATGTCGACTTTAACAGGAAGCGTTTGGTTCAGTTTTTTGAAGTCGCTCAAAACCGAAGAACAACACAAGATGCAGTGTGTTATCCTGAATATACACATATATATTGTGTTTTACGAGACATTCTGCTAGAGATATATGGATGAAACCACCCCGTAAGCTGCCCCCGGAGTCTCATATGTCTGCTCAAACACACAACACTGCCCCGGAATCCGCACCGGTAAACGGATATCCCCTGCCGCCCACCGAAAAACAAATGCGCTACGCCCGTCAAATCGCCCTGCGCACATCGCATGTACTGCCCTGGGATACGCTGCAATCACGCGCCCTGCTCTCACAATGGATCACCGATCACGCCGCCCTGCCCGCAAAGACGCCAAAGCCGTCCGAACGGCCGGCCACCTCCAGGCAGGTTGCCTTTGCCGAACGGCTCGCCATGCGCAAACACACAAGCGTCCCGCGCGAATGCTTTCTGTCAGCCCAGATGATGTCGCGCTGGATTGACAGTCTGGCCTGAAGATTTCCCGGAAGGCAGCAATCAAAGTGCAACCTCACCGTCATCATCTTCCCACTCAAAACCGATTGCCAGATGGGCCAAGTATCGCAGAGATTTTCCATGTCAAAAACATTTGGAGTTGTCAAATCAGCCAAAATGCGCAAAATCGTTCGGATGACGGATACTTACGACAAAAAAATAAAACAGATGTCCAAACAACTGGACGACATGATTACGACCATGGACCTCTATGCAAAATACGAGATCACCGCCCAGGATAAAATCTCTGAAAGCCTGCTGTACTCCGATAGTATGAAAGCACTGGATACCGCCGGGCAAAGGTTGAATGATAAGCATAAAAAAACCCGCAAAGCGTAGAGCGTGTTGCTTTTGATCGGTTTCCCGGGCATGTGATGCCCCGCTGGTTGGCCGGGGCAAATGGAAGACGCAGCACTTAAAATGCAATGAAGCTGTGCATTTCATTGAATGAGTTCAATAAAACGCAATACACTCTAGTGCCGGTGCAACGCGCTTTATTCCAGGCCGGCGCTGAAGAGCCGCAAACGGCGGCGGGGGTCTTTTAGGGAGCCGCAGCAATTGCACATGTTGTGAAAACCACCCGGTCAACCTGCCTTTTGTACTTTATCATGTCCTTGAACGTATCGCGGATTTGCTACGGCGGGTTTATATCTTTGCCGTCCAGATCCTGTACCTGCCCTGTCCGGTGATTTCCCTGATCAGGCCGGTTTCCGCCATGCTGTTGAGATTGCGCTGTACGGCGGCGCGGCTGGTACCGGTTTCAGCTTCGGCCATCGGCGCCGAGACCATCGGCCAACTGCACAACAGCCCGGTCAGCCGTTTTGGTGTCCGGCCTGATTGCTGTGCCAGGGTGATTTCGGCCCGCGCCTGCCAGGCTTCCAACTGATCGAGATGCCGGAGTGCGGCCAGCGTTGCAGAACCAGCCCCGTGGTAAAACCGTTGCAGACGATCTAGCGGTAGCCCACCTGACCGCAAACCTGCGATCCCGCTCAGCGCCAGTGGCAGAAACAGGGCCCCGCCGCTCTGACCCGCCACCGCCGATCGGGCGGCCAGCACGGCGGCCTCCAGTGCAGCCCACACGGATCGTTCTGTGAGCCCGACCGGACCCCAGAGGTGCAACCCGAAAGCGGCGCGGCTGATCGGGTGCAAAACCTGCGCCTGCCCCATGAGGTCACACCAATTGGCGATCTGGTCACTGATCTTCTCATCCGATTGTCCGGGGATCATGCTGTGGACACCGCCTGCGGGATCCTGCCGTCCTAGAAACTGCGCAATCTCACCAACCGAGGTCACGTGTGGCAAAACGCCCCCCGACAGCCGCCGCACGGCCCATCCCGCATGCGCCAGAGCTTGATGGTCATCCTGCACACCGCTAAGCCGCAGCGCATGCCAGAGCGACAGTCGTTCAACCGAAATCCGATCAGGGGCAAGCCAGCTCAGGGCCGCGGTTTCCATCAGCGCCAGCCGCAGCCGCCAACCATCCGGGGTGCGGCGCAGGCGTTCGTCCAGCGCCCCGAGCCGGGCGCTGACCTGTGCCAGTGGTCCTGCAAGTGTTGCCTCTGCTGCAACCCACCCTGCCAGATCAACAAGGGGCCTCTGGCTGGCATGAGGCAAAGGCGCGGCGGCGGGATTGTATTCTTCCTCATCGTCGGGCCCCGGCAAAAACCACAAATCGGCCTCGGGGGCAGGATCCGTGTCATAGATGCTGCGATCCGCAGGTGTGTTATCACCCAATGTTATTGGTGGCTTTCCTGTCATAATGTGCAAAATAGCACTCTAATGAATACCACTCAACCACTACCGACTGGCGTCGGTAGGATGAGGGATGTGATTTTCCAGGTACTGAAGTACGAAGTCTTCTGTGATCACACCGTTGGTGGTTGAAAAATACCCACGCCCCCAAAAGTGACAGCCCCAGTAGCGTTTCTTCAGGTGTGTAAACTCGCGTTGGACTTTGTGGGATGAGCGTCCTTTCATAAGTCGCACCAAGTCACTGATCGCCAGTTTTGGCGGAACGGACACAAACATATGAACGTGGTCGCTGGAAAGGACGCCTGTGATTATATCGACGCCTTTCTCGCTGCAAACTTGTTTGATGATGTCACGCACCCGCAATTGAACCGCCCCACGCAGAACCTTGTAGCGATATTTTGTTGTCCAAACGATGTGATAGCGATGGTAGAAAACGCAGTGTTTCCCAGTGTCATATTGCATAGTCTTATCCTCCCTAAAAATGAGCCTTATTCCTTACGGCGGCTCATTTTTAGGGAGGATAAGACTATAACCGATTCTTTCGTGCTAAAGCACTCCCGTCTGAAGACGGGGGGTTGGAACCAATGAGTGGATACTCAAGGGTTTTTAAAATATCCCGACAACAAGGCCTGGAGCGTGTTGCTTTTGATCGGTTTCTCGGGCATGTGATGCCCTGCCATCCCAACGGGCCCGAGAAACTGCCAACCAGCGGGTTTCCGGGCAAATGGAAGACGCAGCACTCTAAACTGCATTCAGGGCCCGATAGATTGTCGCCTCCCCAAGTCTGAATTCCTTCGCCAGTTGACCGATCGTGGCCCCCGCCTCTCGCCGCGCATATATTTCCTGCTTCTTGACTTCGGTCAGTTTGGGTGGCCGCCCAAACTTCACCCCGTTTTCTTTGGCTTTGGCAATCCCTTCAGCCTGGCGTTCGGTGCGCAGATCATTTTCAAACTCGGATATCGCGGCAAGCATATTGAACATCAGCCGCCCCGTGGAAGTGCTGGTGTCAATCATCTGGTCCAGCACGATCAGATCAATCCCTTCGCTTTGGAACCGCTTGGCCAACTGCGCCAGGTGAACCACTGATCTGGCAAGACGATCCAGTCGCGTGATGATCAGGGTGTCTCCCTCCCGAATGTAGTTCATACAGTTTTTAAATTCAGAGCGGTCAGCAGTCCGGCCGCTGCGTTTTTCCTGATATATCCGGTCACACTGAACCCGGGTCAGTTTTTCAAGTTGCACTTCCAGGCTCTGACTGGTGGAACTGACGCGGGCGTATCCAATGCGCGGCATGGGCTATCATATCTCCTTAAGGGTTTTGATCCAAGACTTATGATAGTAGTTTTGAGGGGCCACTTCCAGAGCTATCGAAATGTATACAATTTGAGGGGCACGGCAGTTGCTGGATGAAGCCCCGCGGACAGTTGAAAAAATTTCTGAAGCAATTAGGGTTCTATGACTAAAAGGGCGTTGAATTACCAGATTTTGAGCGCAGTCAAAAACCAATTGAAGCGGCAGTGTTTGAATGATTATGGATAAGCCAGCCTTAAATCGACACAGAACACCCTGCTTTTTCTTTCACGGCACCCAATCAACCAGTAGCGTGAGGTGGCCATGTTTTGCCGCTTTCTTCGCATGTTTCGCATCGGCAGTCAGAAACGTCCCGCCTTCAATAATTGCGGTCGCGTGGTAAAGGCTGTCGAGCAGTGTCGGATATCCCGCTTTTGGGTTGCCATCGCGGCTGATTTCCTGAGCCTTGAGCCAATGCGGCTTGCCGATATCGATCCACTGGAAACCGCCCTCTGTGTATTTTTCGAGTAGATCAAACGGTACCGAAAAATCGTGACCGTAGTGCAATGCGCTCTGACAAGCTTCGAGCTTCAGGTATTCTGGCGCTCCAAATGGCAAACCTTCTGTTAGGACATGCCTGAAGAACGCCATTGCCTGCGGCCTGTCTGACTCATCAAGGAACAGCTTGTTGAAAACGCTGGCATCAACAACGAACAAACTCATGCACTTTTCTTGGGCTTGTCAAAGCCCACCCGATAGCGGCACTGAACTTCCATGGAATCCTCGCCGCCTGTTGGAGTCATGGGAAGCTCATCCAGCATTTTCAGCGCTTCCTTGCGAGCCAGGACTTTCAGGGCCTCCTCCAAGGCTTTAGATGCAAAAGCAGAGCGTTGGCGATCGGGAACAGCAGATTCCACCCGTTTTTTCAAAGAGCGCGGAATGGTGAGTGTCAGCCTTTCTTTTGGGCTGGTGATGGGTATTGCAGACAAGGGTTCAGCTCCTAACGCACAACGATATGTGTGCTTTTTAATCACATAGATAGTACCACTTAATAAATATAAAAGCTACCGCTTTATTTTTCCGCTTTATTTTTCTCTTGTCACAATAATTACTTGTCAATAATACTAGAAGTAGTTATGTATACTTTAATACAATATAAAAAGGATACTTATAGCTATGCATACTATTGCCCTCATTTGTCAAAAGGGCGGCACTGGCAAGACCACGCTGGCCATCTCACTAGCCACCACAGCCATCGCAGATGGTTTGACCGTTGCCATCATCGACCTCGATCCGCAGGTAAGTGCTTGCGAATGGAGCGATATACGTCAAGAAGATGTGCCTATCGTAATTGACGCACAGCCTGCCCGGATAGAAGCAGTCGTTCAGCGCGCCCGTGATATGAACGTTAACCTTTTGTTGATTGATACAGCTGGACGCACGGAACAGGCCGCCCTTGCGGCAGCGCGTGTTGCCGATCTCGTCCTAGTACCACTTCAGCCTTCGGTGATTGACCTGAAGACAATCCGCGCAACAAACGACCTGATCAATTTAGCAGGAAACAAGAGACGCGCGGCGGTACTGACTCGAGTCAAACCATTTGGAAGCCGTCATACCGAAACAGCACAGTGGCTTGAGCAGCAGGGAATGCCAGTTTGTCCAGTGACCATTGGCGACCGAATTGCATTTCAGGATGCTTATGCACAAGGGCTTGGAACATCGGAGACTGATCCGTGCGGGAAAGCCGCGCTTGAAGTGAATAGCCTATACAAGTATATTTGTATACAATTAGAGTTATCTACAAATTAGAAAGAAGCCCCTATGTCTAAGCGTCCTAATATTCACGAAGCAATGAGCGAAGCCGCTGGAAGCACCCGCACCAAATCAGTCAGCACCACTGATAAAACCAACCCAAGCATAGAAATGCCTGTCAATATGGCACAGCCAAGTAGGGCAGGGACCAAGGCCATCACTGGACATTATCCGCCCCCCGTACGCTATCAACTCAAATTGCTGGCCGCCGAGCAAGACCGCACCATGGAACACATGTTAGCCGAAGCTATAAACTTGCTGTTCGCCGCCTACAATAAGCCGGAGATAGCTCCTACTGGTCCCATCCGATAATTACTTGTCAATAATACTAGAAGTAGTTATGTATACTTTAATACAATATAATTTATTGTCGGTCTGTGAACGGATAGATCACTGCTCAATGATCCCGTATCGGGAACACTTCTATTGACTTTGATCTGCACACCCTTCATATTCCCCATATGGGAACGAAAGGTCACGTATGCGGATTATCGCCAAGAGAACGGTTGTCGAGTTTAGTGCGAAGAACCCCGCCGCGCGGGCTTCCCTAGAGCACTGGTTGCGCGTGACAACCGCAGCCGATTGGACTTCGACCAATGATGTTCAATCATCCTTCTCGAAAGCCAAGGTGCTCAATGCGGAACGTGCCCGCTTTGAAGTGGCAGGGGGCGATTTCCGAATGATCTGCGCTTTCGATTTCCGTCGCGGGGTCGCCTTCGTGAAGTTCATAGGCACTCACGCCGAATACGATCGCATGGACGCTTTGACCGTCTCACAATTTTAAGAGGACAGATGATATGAAAATCCGCCCAATCCACACGAATGACGACCTGACCGCCACTCTAACACGCATTGATGCACTCTGGGGCACGGAACCTGACACCACAAAAGGCGATGAACTAGATATCCTTGTCGATCTCGTGGAGCATTACGAGAACAAGCATTTCCCTATCGAGCCGATGGAACCAATTGAGTTGCTCCACGCCCACATGGAGACCACCGGACGCTCGCAATCTGATCTAGCTGCACTGCTTGGGTCTCGCCCTCGTGCATCCGAAGTTCTGAACAGGAAGCGTGCACTGACCGTGGCCATGATCCACAAATTAAGCAGTGAATGGCATATACCGGCTGATTGCCTTGTAAAACCCTATCACCTCATGGCTGCTGAATAACATCTGTGGAGAGCATAAAAACTAGCGGCTTAATTGCCCCCCACTTTTTTATGCTCTCGCTTTTCGGCGATACAAACGAAGGTTTTCGTCATCCTTTCCCTCATCAGCTACTGTCGGAAAAATATGCAAACCTTGCCTAAATTCTCGCCCCAAGCTTCTGGCATTGCCCGGATTTTGAGGCCACTCGTCCCCCAAAAGATCGCGTAGGTTGAAAACCTCATCGGCTTGAAGTTCCTCAATGCGCCCAACAATACGTTCCCGGTACTCTTCTAACATCTCCGTCCAATCCAGCTAAAGTTGTATGATAGATTTTTCATGTCAGATCAAACCGATCCGCGTTCATCACCTTGGTCCATGCCGCCACAAAATCGCGTACAAACACATTCTGCGAGTCGTCTGAACCGTAGATTTCAGTGATCGCGCCGCTCCCCGAATATGGCTTCCAGAGTAGGGGCATCAAGAACGCTGTCCACCCACTGATCCAGCTCCTTAATGCTGCCCGCCGCAATCTGTGCCACGACAGGCTGGGGCAGGGGGCCCTTCAGCTTTGCCAGCTGCTAGCCCCTTAGCCTCACCTTGCTTCACCCATGTTTCTACAAGTGTTCCCATGATGGGGTCTTATGACTAAAGGTACGGGATTTTTCAAACTGCCTGTTAGGTTATTGATATTGCTTAATTAATTTGTATTTTCTTCATGGTGACTTCCTCTCAGGCTTCAAAAAAGCATGAGATTATACCAATGAACATAGTATCTGACTCATTTTCAGGGTTCCCTTGGCGCGGAATATGTGAATCAATGTCCCGACAAACATGGGGGATATTATGGGTGCAGCGATACCACTTCGAGATGACTTTGACGGCGACAGACTTCGCAGGCTGGCGCGGTCGAGCCGTGACAGCGATCAGACGCGCCGCCTTCTGGCACTGGCGTCAATTTATGACGGCGGTCGGCGGACCGCAGCGGCGCGGATCGGCGACGTGACACTACAGATTATTCGTGACTGGGTGATGCGGTTCAACGTGGACGGAGCAGACGGGTTGATCACGCGCCGGTCTGTCGGGCCAAAACCAAAGCTGACAGCAGAACACCGCTGGGCGCTTGCGGAGATGGTGGAGCGCGGCCCAACCCCCGCGATCCACGGCGTGGTGCGGTGGCGGCGCTGCGATCTGGCGCGCTGGCTCTGCGAAGAGTTTGGCGTTTCAATCGCCGAGGGCACGGTGGGGCGGGTTCTGCGCGAGATGGGTTACCGGAAGCTCTCCGCCCGTCCGCGCCACTACGCGCAGGACGGGGACGCGATTGTTGCGTTTAAAAAAACTTTCCCGCCGAGGTGGAAAAGATCAGGGCCGGTCTGGCCCCAGGCGTAGAAATCGAGCTCTGGTGGCAGGACGAAGCCAGGATAGGTCAAAAAAACAAGATCACGCGACGGTGGGCCAAACGTGGAACCCGACCCAGTGCGCCGCACGATCAGCGAACCCAATGGGCCTATATTTTTGGCGCGATCTGTCCAGCAAAAGGCAAGGGTGCCGGACTCGTCATGCCGTACTGCGACACACATGTAATGGACGCCCATCTCGCCATCATCAGTGGTGAAGTCGGCCCCGGTGCCCACGCTGTAATTCTCGTCGATCAGGCCGGGTGGCATACAACGCCCAATCTCGACGTTCCCGAGAACATCACCCTCCTGCCGCTGCCGCCCCGATCCCCGGAACTGAACCCCCATGAAAATATTTGGCAATTCATGCGCGATAACTGGCTCTCCAACCGTGTATTCAAAGACTACGACGACATTGTCACCCATTGCTGTGAGGCTTGGAACAAGCTCATGAACCAACCTTCGCGCATTCGATCAATCGGTATGCGAGATTGGGCGCATAGGTTGTAGGCCACGCTCGTTGGTATTAGACCGTTGCTGGATTGAAGTTGGGAGCAGCTGCGAACTCAATGGAGCGGCGTGAGAAGCAGGCCGCAGCACGTGAAGGGCGGGAGTATGTGCCAGTGACGGAGCGTGGGGCCGTAGTCCATGCCGCACGTCAGGCTAGGGCGACGTTTCAGGACATGCGCGAGCGGCTGGATGTAGCGCGGGAGATCTATGGAATGGCCCGCGATGAAGGGCAGGGACGTGTGTCTGCTGGATTGGCTGCACTCAGGGCGGCGGCGGGCAAGGGCGGTCGTGACGCATCATCCGAGAATATCAAAGACAGGTTGGCGCAGATTGTCGAGCGCGATCAGGGGAAGGGAGGTCAAGTGCAGGCTGAGCCGCCCGAGGAAAAACAGGAGAGCGTCAAAGACCGACTTAATGCGGTGTTGGATCGATCAAAGCCTGTGCAGATCGAAGAGAGCCAAGATAAGCGAGAGCGGGATAATGATCAGGAAAAGGAACGGCATCGGGATCGCGATATTGACGATGGGCACAGTTTGTAACTGTGCTTTGGTGTGTTATATTGATGTAATTGAAGCTTTAGCGGCTCGTCGAGATGCTTAATCTCTCGTGTATTTGGTTATGCCAATAAATAACAGTTTCAGGATTGGATTTATTAAAGTATCGAATTTGTCTCAAATGTTTTAACAAATGTTCGTACTACATACTGCCCGACTTGATGAGATCTATAAACATCCTCTAGTGTCGCTGTTGATTTTCGTTCGTGTGCATAGTCATTGCGCCAATCAAAGAGATTTTGATAACTCTGCGACATATCTCTTCGAAATCTACGTTCAACAACGGTACGTGTATTTCGAAGTTGTTCATCAAATATTGTAGAGACTTTGCTTGCCTTTGGCGGATGCCATGCCCTAATTCCAAATTTTTTTGCGTAGCCTTTTAAGTGTTCGATTTTAACCCGAGCATTCGACTTTTCAAAGTCCATTGCAATAAAATTACCATAGTCAGAATGGCACCGATCAGCATATGATATTAGCGTATTCTTCACGACCCCTTCGTAGGTAGCAACGATGGTGACGGCAAACATTCCCGCAATCTCATTCAGCAATGCTTCATCACTCGTGCTAGCTGTATCAAAACGCCTATCAAAATCACGCTTTAAATTCCTAATATGGTGGAAGCCCTCGTTAAGTACATCACTCATTATTGAAACAAATGACTTAATGCGCGCGATTTTCGTAATATTAGTTGATCTTTATTTGTAGTATTTGATGTAATAGCGGAAAGGAATTCTTCGTCTTTAATTAGATTGTTGTAACAATCGATATTTAATTCAAGATCGCTATTTTCCATTAAAACAAGCATTATTGCCTCAAGAGTTGCTGCATTCAAAATGCCTCGAGGACGAAACGGTTTATCAATATTGATTTCAGAAATTTTTTGCATTGTATCTATGAAGGCTGTCTTGAATTCCATTGCCCTAGCTTCATCGAAGGCCTTGTTGCTTGCCATTTCACGGGATAAAAAGTCTTTCATTGGCGGCGAATAATTGTCTTGATTTTTGAATAATGCAAACAATCGTAAGATTAGTTCAATATCCCTTTGCGATGGATCCGCATCGGCTTTACCGTAGATGGTTCGCCAATTTTCATCCATGTTGAGGGTGTTAAGCTCACTCAAGATATTTCCACGGTACACAGCATTGCGAATTTCTTGAGAATTGAGTGGCTTACCGCCAGTGTTAAGACGTTCAAAAATATGGTACACACTTTCTGGATACATTTCTTCAGGATCAAGTTGCTTAACTGTTACCGCACGTATCGTTGAGTTTTTCAGTTTACGTTGAACTTTTTTATCAAGGGCATCAAACGTTAGGCCGTCCAATTCACGTCTTTGTTCCAAGCCCGTTAAACGGAATTCTTTACGATTACCCGCAGCTGTTGGCGGGCCAAAGTAGCCTTCAAAAAAGTATGCGATAGCAGTTATACGCTGTTGTCCGTCAATGACTTCCTGTTGGCCATCTTCATTTTCGTAGTAAAAGACCTGAGGCACTGGAAGGCCTATTATGAAAGATTCTATCAACAAAGAAGCTCTACGAATATCCCATACGAACTTTCGTTGATAATCAGGAATAATGATATCACCTGATGTGAACTTACTCGCGATTAATTCTAATGTAGGGTCGCTCGAGGTAACAACGATATTGAACTCTACGGATGACGTCTCTGTAGTGTCGTCTTTAACATCTTCGATCTCAATTTCTTTGTCCATTAACGCAGCACTCCACAATTTTTCAAAAAATATATATTAGCCTATACAGTTAAACAACTGATAGCGGGTTCTGCAATCAGCTTCTCTCCAAAACACTTATCATACTTATGGGGCAGGCTCCTATTTCACATGAGATGAAGGAGGCCAGCATGAAGGGGTAATCGGCCCGAACGTGTGATTTCGGCCAACTCTAGGAACACAAAGGGAACATTAGCCAGTTTGTTATTTTATTGCCCTATATAAAGTAGAACGATCTACGTTTAGAGATGCGGCTACCGCAGATGGTCTTTCGCCACCATCAATCAGTTTTTTAGCATGTTTTATCTGTGCAGGTTTGAGTGCTGGTGGTCGGCCAATTCGAACACCACGTTTTTGAGCAGCTTTCAAACCAGCCTGAGTACGTTCAATAATTAGAGAACGTTCAAACTCAGCAAGCGCACCCATTAGATGGAACGTTAATCTCCCCTGCGCGGTTGTGGTATCAATGCCTTCGGTCAGGCTTTGAAAATGTGCGCCCTTCGCTTCAAGATCACTCACGACCTCAATTAAATGTGGTAATGACCTTCCTAATCTATCTAACCGCCAGACTGTAATAACATCACCAGCCGTAAGTGATGCCAGCAATTTATCCAGCTTTGGCCGTTTGGCAGATGCACCAGATATTTGTTCTGTGACAACTTTCATGCACCCAGCCGCCCGCAAAGCGTCCTTTTGCAAATTAGCATTTTGATCGACGGTCGAGACGCGGGCATATCCATATTTCATGCAAGTCTTTTGCAACAAAGTTTTGCGACAGCCAAGCCCTTGTTTTCATTCAGTGGAAAAAAGCGTTGCAAAAAGGATCAGTTTTGCAACGAATGATTGGTTGCCTGTCAAGATGCTACTAAAAGTCTGTCGATTCATAGTCATCAAATCAGTTATCGTAACCAATGGCAGGAATTCGACAGCGTGTAGCTAACAATATACGGAAAATTCGTAACGGCATCGGCATCTCACAGGAAGAGTTGGCGGCGCGTTGTGGATTGCATCGCACGTACATCGGTTCAGTTGAACGCGGTGAGCGAAATATTACTATCGAAAATTTGGAGAAAATTGCGGATGCGCTTGGCTCATCTTCTCAAGAACTGATTACATGAAAAAAAATAGCTTACCACCATTTAAAAATTTTCACATTCATGGAGACAATATTGTTGAGTGCGAGCGGGCTTTAACAATTATTTTACAATCCCTTGAGGGTGTTTTTGAGAGTATTTCGCCACCTATTTTTTCGATAACTTGTCCGCGATACCTATTAAAGCTGAAAGGAGCTAAAGAGTTATTTTCGGTTACGTTTTACCCAGGTTTTGGTCGGTGGGATCACGATATTTTGCAATCCATTAGGGATCGTGGGGGAGTTTTGAGAGAGGCCGCGGATGTTATTGTAACGGCTGTTCAGAATGGTGAAGAGTTGCCTCTCTTTGCAATTGAGTTTTGTGGTGCTCTTCCCGCTGGAAATCAGGCGTGGCAACGTAGTGGGAGAGCATTTTCTTTCGGTACTGCCCAAATACCATATCTTTATATTTCAGAACTCGGCGGATATGAGTTGGATAGCAAACGTAGGCGTAAAGCCCCTCGGATGCCCAATCCAGCCGTGCCATTTAGCTATCTGGCATTTTCTATTGAGCAGGAAACACCAGTTTTTCCGATTTTTGTTACCGCGCCAGGAGCGGACAAGGATTCTAGAAAGATGTTTGCAGATGAGTTTGCAGATCAGGAACTTGTCGACCTTATTCGCGCTCAACTTTACCAAGATGATGACGTAGGAATTTTTGATAGGTTGCAGAAAAAAGTTTTGTCGTTTGTGCAAAAGCGCGCGGATTCTTCTAGAAAGGGCGAAACTCTTTCAAGAGCGCAATGGCAAACAGCCTTTGATGATTGAAAAACACTAACGGATTATCAAATTTCCTGGTTACCAAAGTAAGACAAGGCTGGTCAAAGACTGCGTATATTGCTGCTCTGACGGATCGTGCAAAAGCGCTTATGGTGGTTGGAAGTAAACACGGTATAGGCCTAACTGGAACTAAGTTACCTATGTGTCTCCTTGATCAAAAAGGGAGAAGAAATTTTGCATTGGATATCAATAAATTATTCCCTGAGCTAGATGATGAGTTTAAGGCGTTCCTTAATCATCCTCAACCCTTGGCAATTTGTTGGGTGATGGGCTTTAAGCCTCGTGGTGATGATGCGCGACCAGATCGAGGTCTTGCTCCCTTGACTAGAATGTTGATCGGCTCAGATCACGAAATGTTAACAATCGTATATGGCCCCGCTCCTGAAGCTACATGGAAGACATTGGTAGAAAGCCCAGAGAAGCTTGCGGAACGAAACGGCCTTTGGGAGGCTATAATGGAAACTTCTGATGCCTTGCTTGTTGAAGCGGCAACAGATCAAGTCTCTAAAAATGGATATCTCCGCTCTGAATGGGTGAAAAACGTACCTGAAATAAAAGCCGAACCATTCTTCGTAGCACCATACCCTAAACGCTTGGGTGAGAATGATGTGGATACAGCTCTTCATTTGTTGCTATCACAATTTATTGGAAAAGATGTATTTGAAGGCATGTGTAATCCGCCAGGAGGAGATTGGAGCGGTGTATCTATCCTGAGTGATAGTCGCGAAATGGAATATAGATGGTTATCGCTGCCTCGCGTAAGTGGAGCAGACATGAAGAGGCCAGATCACGTTTTCCAAATATTTTCACCTGCTAATATGCCAAGCACGATTTTGTCGATTGAATCCAAAGAGACGCCTAAAAGTCTCGAAACAGGGATTGGGCCAAGGCTGACTGCTTATCTACATTATCTTTTTGCCACACCGGCGAGTATTGAGAAAAAACGCTCGTCGAAAGCGTGGGAGCATTCTACGAGGAAAATTTCATTGGGAGGTTATAGATTTTTGTCTGCTGGGGCGTTTTTAATGGGAGATTCTGAAAAGGGTTTGGACGCGGTTCAACGTTCTGAAACAGATTTAACCTTTGCCGTTAATTTTTCTGATTTGAGTAAAAGATGTCAAATTGACATCTTTTACTCAACTTCTGAGGGGCATGAAATTGCGGATTACATTTTCAACAATGTAGAGGATTCTGAGATCATTTCCGTAAAGGTTATTAATCAGTAGTTAAGGTACAAAGCTTCCTCTACCCGTTCTATTGGGCCGCTTAATACCTTTTTAACCGCCGAGTTTCCGCTGTGCAAATAGTGACGTGTTTTGAACAAGCTTTTGGGAATGTCGTAGGTTAAATCTTTATCTCCTCGAAGCCCATCGTATGATAGTGCCCAATTCACGCCCCTATTGTTTAGCTTTTCGAGTTCAATAAACAACTTTTGGGGTGACAGAGACTTTGCGTAGCGTTGCTTATTACCTGCATAGGGTGGGTCAAGGTAGACAAAATCACCTCTATTTGCGCGATCAAGTACTTCTTCATAATCGTGGTTTGTTAATTCAACCCCTTGTAATATTGGTTGCCAAGATTTGATGACTGCCGCAAAACTCTCTGGTTTCATTCCTCTGCGTGATAGGTGAAAGGAATTGTTGAACTCGCCGCGACCATTAAATCGCACGATTCCATTTACGCATGTTCGCATTAAAAAGTTAAGATCGACAGCGTTAGGGCGTTGATTGAAGCGGTCACGAGCAGCATAGAATGTTTTAGGTATACCCTTCCCTCTAACCATCTTGGACAGGTTAAACTCGTCTAGTTCGGTGTTAAGTTTGTTCCATTCAAATCTATATTGCTCAATCAAATAGGCAGGGTCATCGCGGATCATTTTCCAAAGTGAAATAAGCGGATTATAGATATCATTCCCGATTGCACCAGGATGTGCGGCTAAATACAACATGGCACCACCGCCAAGGAATGGCTCTATATAGCGGTCGAAATGTGGAGAAAGACTAGCGATAATTGATGCTTGTGAACGCTTGCTTCCCGTCCACTTTATTGCGGATGGAATAGTAGCTGTGTTCCGACAACTATTGATGGCGAGCGTCTTTGCTTTAAGCATCTTGGGTCGTCTCTATTGCTTGTAAGCGCCGTTCTGACAGTGCAACAAATTCAGGATCAGTCTCAAATCCGAGAAAATCAAAACCCATTTCTTGAGCTGCTATACACTCTGTTCCTGCTCCCGCAAACGGCACAAGAATTTTGTCTCCAGGTGCTGCTGATACAGTGAGTAGCCTTTTGCTTAGCCGTAAGGGCTTTTGTGTTGGGTGTTTCCCATGTGACAACTCTGAACGTGCTTTGTTGTTTGGAACATCCCAAACTGTTCGCATTTGCTTTCCTGCCGCCTTCATAAGGTCACCTGGAAATTCTAACTCTTTGATTGCATCATAATTGAAGTGGTACTTACGTGATTTTGGAGTGCCAGTATGCGCCCAAAGAATAGATTCATGGCTTGCTGTGAGGCGGCGGCCAGACAAGTTAGGGAAGCTATTTCGTTTATACCAGATCACCTCATTGATGATTTCCACTTCGAGCAACTGCATTGCAAAATTGGTAATTCCGATATTGTGGTATGTGCCATGAACCCAGATAGAGCCAGTCGGCTTAACTAACCGTTTAACCTCAGCCAGCCAAGCAAGAGAGAAATCTAGATATTGAGCAAGTGGCATACTGTCCCATTCGGCCATGACCTTATTCCAACTGCCCCCAAACCCAGGGAGGCTTTTACTGCTATCCCATGACCAGTTACCGCCTTTACTCACGTTGTAGGGAGGGTCTGCGATGGCAACGTCAAAGGAATTTTCTGGCAGCTTACGCATTCCTTCGAGGCAGTCCCCTAAAATGACTTTGTTCAGAGATATTAATTCTATTTCAGAACGTTGCGCTGTACGCCCTACGTCGGTTTCCTTTATCCCAGCACCATTTTGCACTATATTTTCCCCCATACCCACATTTGTTGTTTTGTTCATTTGATGGTGATCCCAGCTTCTTTTTCTAGTTCTTTCGTGCGTAATTCTATGAGCACTTGAATTTCAGCCCCCATCTTGCGGTTTGTGGCACTACAGGCTGTTTTAAATCGTGTGTGTGTATCTCTCGGAAGGTCTAAACTTAATCGTTTAGTAAGTTCCACATAAGATCGTTTTATCTCAGGCTGCATAACTGCGTCCGTCCCTGCCCCACCCTTAGTGAATGCTGCAACCTGTTCAGGCGTGGGCTGTTTTGCTTGTGGCGCGGCTTTGAAGCTCTTCTTTGCCATGGCACATCCTTTCAATTTCTTGGCCGAGGGCGCGAATTTCCTTCGCGGCATCGCTTTTGGGTTGGTATTCAAAAATGGTTTGCGCGAGTGTGGCCGCTTCCGCAAAAGCTACGCGGGTTGTGATGTCTTGTTTCAAGACAGGAAAGCCAGATCCCGCCGCAATATCGCGAATATCAGTGCCTATAACTGTGCCTGCTATTTTGCGGGAAACCACAATCCCACATTTGAGGGTTGGCTTGATAATCTGACATTCTTCAATCTGCGCTAGGGTAGTTTTTGCCGCGTTTGTAGAGAAAGCCGAAGGCTCAATCGGTAGGATAACAATTTCAGAGGTCACAATCACGTTGCGAGTAATGGCCTCCGCATCGCGAGGGCCATCAATGACAACGTGGTCATAGTCGGTCGCCATTTGCATTGCGTCACGCGCCATGTTGTCTCTTGCCATTTCAACAACGGTGAAGGGGGGAGGCGCATCGCCGCGACTCTCTGCCCACGTCGCAGCACTGCGCTGCCTGTCAGCATCAATCAAAAGAACGCGCCCACCCTTGAGAGCGAGATAGTGGGCAATATTTAAGGAAAGAGTTGTTTTTCCAACTCCGCCCTTTTGGTTTACAAATCCGATAATCATAAAGACGACCTTGCCTTGTTTGAGGGTATGTGTAAACCCCCAAATGTGGGTTTGTGGTTCATCGGGCAGAACCGTTCTTTTCTACATATTTTTTAACAAAACCAACAAAAGAGCCGCTGGGGTTTTCGGGTAAGGATTTAAGGGAAGACAGCATCCTTCGCCACTCAGCCTCAAGGCCGTAGATATCCCAACCAGAAGCAAGCTTTTTGGCTGATCTGTAGCCAGACTCATCAATTCTGACATTATCAAGAGAGATAACAACTTCAGGTTCGGTATAAACTTCGGTGAACTCTGGGCGGGGACGGATAGTCACCAGGTCGCCGTTTAGTTCTAAAATATAATCAGGTATATGGTTTTTAGCATTATTAGTATCGACAATGGCTTTCACCATACGGCGAAATTCTTTGAGTGTTGATTGGGAGCCTGTCTTTTTGTGCAGAGTTTCCAGTTTATATGGCCATGACCTGTTTTTTGTACCGCATGACTTACGCGCGATCTCGTAAAGACGGCGTTCTAAAGGCTTGCGAAGCTGAAAATACTTTGGAGATATAGTCAGAATTTCATCGCCTTGCGCGTCAATGGCGTTGAATATCCAATCAGAGAGCGTAATTTCCAACGCTTGCATCCTGCCATCACGGGTTTCGCGCACTATCTCATAGGAATCGATAAATCCAAAGCCCCGCAGGACTTCCTGACCACCCATTCTTATGTTTGTCTCAATACCAGTATTGCGAAGGCGTTCTAAGGCAGATTTCAGCCCGTTATAACCCTTGTTGCTGGTGTCTCTGTTTGTCGCCTTTAGAAGGTCGTGGGCCGAGATTTTAAGCGTTCTAGCAACTTGCTTACCTTCATTCAGTGCGGCCATACACTGTGAAATGCAGTAGATCAAAACATCCCGATCAAAAACAGTTGCGAGGCCAATATAGGATGGCTTTAGCTCTAACCAATTTCCATTATGCTCATATCGCCGTGGGGTCATGTCTGGCTTGGTGGAGAGCGTGAAAAGTGGGTTTTCCATCGAGGCCATGTCTGATTTTGGTGCGGCATCAAAAATGTCACAAACAAAGAAATCCCTCTGGGGGTGGCGCAGAGGAAGAAGGGGAGAGCGTTCTCGTTGTTTTCCGCTTTCGGTCATTTTAATGTTTTCAGCCAGTTATTTTCGCGATATCACACACCTAACTGAGCCAAATAGTTCCTATAATATGTTTTGTTGCAGTTACTTACACGTTTTCCAGAATCCAGAAACACATATAAAACACAAGTATAAACACATAGGATTTTGAACCACCATTCCACATTCACATAAGCGACCGCCAAGAGTCTGGCGTTGTAGAAGAAAGCAAGTACAACAATAAGCAGGGGGATTTTCCCCTGATCTGTTTCCTAACGTCATTCGCTGATTGATCCCTGATCCATGACAGAACGCCCATCAAGGACGCTTCGCGCCAGCAAGCTGGTAAATCCTTGACGGACAACCTGTCACGGCTCTTTACGGGATCAGCGAAGTGGCGACGGAAAGCAGGGGAAAACAGCCACCACCCTGACCAAAAGAACATAAGCGGAACTTCCAATGCACCCCACTATCTAGTATATGTGTCCCTAACGTATACCAAATAGAGCGAATCAAACGGTGCATCAGACAAGGACGATAGGCAGGAAGGCAGGTTCATCACTCCTGCACAGTGTCCCCACCGCAAAAGCGATAGGTCGTGAGCTGAATATCTATATCACCATCAATTTTTGGGAATTGGGTAGCAATGAAAATTCAATTTTTTGGGATTTTGCCAAGCTACGTACTGAATGGTTTTTGAGGTGGTCGAGGTACGAACCAAAGCGGGCTGGCAAAAAAAACGGTGCGCCGACATGGACGTATGTGCATGAAGCACCCAACGGCCTCGCTCATACACATTGGTTGGTACACATTGAGAGCGTCTATAACGGTGAAGGTCTCAAACTCTATTTGGCAAAAGGGATACAGCCGATGTACGGCGACTTATGGGGCATCCGTCATGAAGACATGGGGATGATCGCCCATAGGCGGGCAGACACCAGCCGAAACATTGGGCCAAGTGTTCGCGCGCCTATGGTTGCACGGTTCAAGCGTGACCGTAGATACAAAGCAGCCTGATAGAGGATTTTCATGGAGTTCATCACCCAGTTTTTTCAGGCGTTAAAATCGCCAAAGACAGCAACTGTCCTGTTTCTATTTACTGGGGCGCTGTTGTTCGCCCCACTTGAAAAGGCGGGCTTAGAAAAGCCCGAGTTTACATCTGATTATCAGACACAAATCCTGCTCGTATTCTTGTTAGCAAGTGCCATCCTTACCCTTGAAATAAGTATAGTTCTATTTCACTTGGTGCGCCGATTTATCACCGCACCTTTTAGAGCCAAAGCACAGCGTAAACATTGGCGCGAGGTTTTCGTTTCCCTGAACCTACAAGAGCTTTGTGTCCTATGGGTTATGACCCAGTCAGGAATGAAATCTATCAAGGGTGACTATAGCAAGACCGTGATGATCTCGCTTAGACAGAAGGGGGCTTTAGGCTTGATGGGGGGGACTTACGCTTCCCATGAAGCGCACCATTTCATGCCAGACCCGCTCTATGAGATTGTCGCCAAGGAAGGTTATGAACGTTTCCCTGATGACTTCAAAAATTCACCTCGGTTTGAAGATGAGGTGAAAAAAATTCACCATAACTCGACAAACTGGCGAACATGGTGAAACCTTCGACCCCTCGCAGGGGTGTAAGGCAGATACAGGGGTTATTCTTTATCGAGATTTTCAGGCTCGGTGCTCAGATCAACCAAGCCAAATCCTCGCTCTTTTATCGAAGCATCAATACGTTTTTTAGCCTCGGTAATTTGCTTGTTTGGGGTGTAGGGAGCAGGGTTTACCACATATTTTTCATGAAGGCTTTCTGGTGAATCGCTCGACCTTATGCGGTCGATTTCACGTCTACCAACGACATAAGGTTTCCCGAGAATGTGATACTGCATCCCGAAAAAGCAGATCACAGGAAAAAGAAGCGTTCCGACACTTTCATAACCAGATATCCAAACCCAAATCATAGCGCTCCAGAACGCCAGATTGTAGTAGCTGAAACACCAAATTAGTTCGAGCCGTGAGCGATATTTTGGGATTACGATATCCCAATGCCAACGCCATTCGACCCATGCAGAAAGAAAGGGGAAGGGCAGGGACAACAGGAACACAATCACAACGGACATGAAGACATTTTCACCCGCCAAGGCAGTCACAAAGTACCCCAACGAAATCCCCCAGACGATCACTAACAAGAAATTGTGCATGGTTAACCTTTGCTTCTGTAAGGATTCTTGTCCGTCATATCCCGCCATTTACGACGTTTGAAATATGGCACAAGTCGCGCTTTAATTGGGCTATCCATAGCATCCATGATGATAATTTGTCGCCACTTTGCTAGCCCCCGCACTTTTTCAGAGCGGATGAGGGGAACGCCCACATCTGCTATATTTTCGCCACGGGCGTTTTCAGAGATATTTGACGCGGATTTTTGACCACACATATCAGAAATCATTTGTGCCACTTCTGGCTCACGGATCGAGAAAAATTGCTTGATCGAGCATAGCCCTGAAATCGCTTTGAAACCGTTTTGCCCATAAAGTTCATCACTGGCGAGTTGCGCCATTGTTTGCGTGAAGATCCACACCCGCAAACCCGCCTTTGTAAATTGCCCCATGAAGGGGATGATATCTGGCAAATATCCAAGGCTTGGAGCTTCGTCGACCAGGAGCGTCACAGGACGTGACTCGCCTGGTCTACCTACAGCAATCCCAAAAACACCCATGAGCAAGTTCATCCATGGCAACGCTGTGGAGAGCTGACCAGACGGAACAAGCAAATAAACGGTGACGTTTTCGCGCTTGAGGTCGCCAGCATCAAACCCGTTTTTCTTTACGTGTTCGCCCAGTGGGGTCGATGGTGCATAGCGTTCTGTTGCGGTGGCTGATTTTCGGATAATGCCTTGCCACTGTTGCGGGGCAGTTTTGATAATATCCAAATATCCTTCTGCCTCAAATTTCAGGGCGGGGTGTCCGTGGTCGATGATATCGCCCAGCCACCATTCCAAGGATTCCGCCCGATCACGCACCCGCTCATAGATGAATGACAAATTGTGCAATTCCTCATCCTCATAAAGAACAGTCGCACCGATCACGAGGGCAAGGAATGTCTTGCCCTCGTCGTTCCAGTATGACCCGCTTTCGGGGCGATCCGTGACCATGAGATAACGCGCCAGCACATCGCAATTTGTTACTTTTCCGGCCCCATATGTCCTTTTTAAATGCCTAACAATCTGTTTTTAAACGATAATCCAGCCCTGAACTATAAGAACTATAAGAACAAGAAAGAACGCTGCGCGTTTTTGTTAAAATTTGAGTATCCACTCATTGGTTCCAACCCCCCGTCTTCAGACGGGAGTGCTTTAGCACGAAAGAATCGGTTATAGTCTTATCCTCCCTAAAAATGAGCCGCCGTAAGGAATAAGGCTCATTTTTAGGGAGGATAAGACTATGCAATATGACACTGGGAAACACTGCGTTTTCTACCATCGCTATCACATCGTTTGGACAACAAAATATCGCTACAAGGTTCTGCGTGGGGCGGTTCAATTGCGGGTGCGTGACATCATCAAACAAGTTTGCAGCGAGAAAGGCGTCGATATAATCACAGGCGTCCTTTCCAGCGACCACGTTCATATGTTTGTGTCCGTTCCGCCAAAACTGGCGATCAGTGACTTGGTGCGACTTATGAAAGGACGCTCATCCCACAAAGTCCAACGCGAGTTTACACACCTGAAGAAACGTTACTGGGGCTGTCACTTTTGGGGGCGTGGGTATTTTTCAACCACCAACGGTGTGATCACAGAAGACTTCGTACTTCAGTACCTGGAAAATCACATCCCTCATCCTACCGACGCCCAGTTCCCGTTCATTCTGCCCATGTCGGTTCAATTTGCCGGGTCCATTATAGATGGCATGCATATTTTGATTCAGACGTAAGTGTCTACCGGAGTTACAAGCGTGGCGATGGAGACTTCATCGCGATGGAGCGTGATGCCGGTATAGCGATCATGGCACCTTCGTGGATATTGGACGCATCCATTTGCCAAACAATGACCCTTGGGCCGCCACTTGTTTCAGTAGCAGGTCTTCTGGAATTGCATAAGATTCTGTTAACGCGCGGATTTCGGCGAAGCTTTGATGAGGACGACTCATCAAAGGAGGTCGGGCATGATCCCGCTACAGATTATCAAGCAAGTGCAGCTTTCTCTGCCATTTCAACCGAGTGTGACGACGAGCATGACCGACAGCGAACGCGACCAGATGATGCTGGTGCTAGCCCAACTGCTGCTGGCGGCAGCGGATATCAAACTGGAGGTAGAGGCAAATGAACAATGATCTCACCATCACCCAGGCATTGCCTGCAACCATCTTGCAGCGTCGCGCAGTCGTTTATGTCCGGCAATCAACACAGAGTCAGGTCATGACCAACCTGGAGAGCCAGCGTCGGCAATACGATCTGGTCGAGACGGCCCGCACCTATGGTTTCAAGATGGTCGATGTAATCGATGATGATCTTGGTATATCCGCCAGCGGTTGTGCTAAACGCCCTGGCTTTGAGAAGTTAGTTGCGGCCCTCTGCTCAGGCGGGGTTGGTGCTGTGTTCTGCCTGGAGATATCACGCCTCGCCCGGAATGGCCGCGACTGGCATCATGTCCTGGAGATTTGCGGCATGGTTGAGGCACGGGTCATCGATTGTGATGGCGTGTACGATCCCCGCCACCCCAATGATCGGCTTCTTCTGGGCATGAAGGGTAGCATTAGCGAGTTTGAACTGAGCATCCTGAGAACCCGCATGCTGGAGGCGGCGCGGGCAAAAGCCCGGCGGGGAGAGCTGCGCTACACACCGCCCATGGGATACATTTGGGACCGAGATGCTGGAATCTTTTTTGATCCGGATTTGCGAATCCAGGAAGTGGTTCGCTCAATCTTCTCAAGATTCCGGGAGCTTGGCAGCGCCCGGCAGGTTCTTCTCTCAATGGCGGATCAGGGTATACATTATCCTCGTCCATCGGATGGCATTCGATTGACCTCATTCGAATGGCACCCAATCCGATATCGCAATGTGATTGGGGTTTTGAAAAATACTTTTTACGCCGGTGTTTATGCATATGGTAAGACGGGTCGGAAGACTGAGATCCGGGAAGGTCGCCCCCATGTTACCTACAAGAACCGCAAATCACCTGAAGACTGGGATGTGGTCATACGTGACCACCATGACGGTTATATCGGTTGGGAGGATTATGAACGCAATCAAGCCCAGTTGGCGAAGAATACGTTCGGGCGGGCTGGCGGGGTTAAATCCGGTCGTGGCGGCGGTGCTCTCCTGGCTGGACTTATGTCCTGCGCGAGATGTGGGCGGCGTTTGCATGTTGTTTACACGGGTCGTAAACCTCGCCCGGTTTATCGCTGCGATAACCCTAACCTTTTGCTGGGTCAGAAAAGGTGCTTTACATTTGGCGGTGCGCGCGCAGAAAAGCTGGTGGCCGCATCCGTTCTTGAGGCCGTGGCTCCGCTTGCAATTGACGCCGCGATTGAGGCACAAACGCTCATGACAAACGTTGAGAATGACCGGCGATCTGTTGTCGAACTGGAGTTGAAACAGGCACAGTACGATGCGACGCTTGCGGAACGCCGCTATGCCGCCTGCGATCCTGAGAACCGCCTGATTGCGTCAGAACTGGAGAAACGCTGGGAAGAGACCCTCGCACGGGTTCAGGCATTCCAGCAGCGCCTGACAGAAACTCTGGAGGCACCGGAAAACGTTGACGTTGATCTGTTGAGTGACCTGGCACAGGATCTGCAGGCCGCGTGGGACGCACCTGCGGTGACCATGCGCGTCCGCCAACAGTTGCTCCGGAGTTTGATCGAAGACATCGTGGCCGATATCGACGAAGCTACTGGCGAGATAGTGCTTGTCGTCCACTGGAAGGGTGGACGGCATACGGAACTCAGGACAAAAAAGCCCAAGACAGGTGAACACGGTGCCAAAACGAGCGATGATGCCCTTTCTATTATCCGCGAGATGTCAGGACGTTGGTCAGACGAGTCAATTGCCGCTTCATTGAATCGCATGGGCATCCGGACTGGCCAGGGAAAGACTTGGAACGCCAAGCGCTTGTCTTCCATCCGGCGAGTGAATAACATCAACGGCTACTTATCAGCGGACAAGAACGGCCCGTGGCGCACTATGACCGAAGCCGCAAAGGAACTCTGTGTGACTAACCATGTGATCCGAAGGCTCATAAAAGAGGGGATTTTGCCGGCAAATCAAGTTGTCGACGGCGCACCTTACCAAATCAAGGTCGACGATCTTAAATCCGACAGGGTTCAACAGGCAATCAACCGGAAGGCAGCCCCGTGTCGCGATGCCGATGAGCCACAGCTTTCAATGTTTTCAACCACTTAAGAAGGAGGTGTATAATGACTAACCGTTCGCAGTCGGTAGTGGTTGAGTTCGAAATCGCATTGTCAAAAGTGTGTAGTGGCCCGTATATCTGGTCTTCATGCATCGTCAACTTCGCGCGAAAGGTCTGGATGTTGCTCAAATTGGTAATCTCCTAATCAGCGTTCGCCAAGGTGGCTGTCTGGGGCTGGGCGGTCGAATAGGGGATTTTGTTGTCCTCCAGGAAAACCCTAACAATTTCCCCAAGTGCCCGATCACGGTATCGATACCAATCGCCTTCGATCCCTTCCCTGTGGATCATATCCTTAAATCGACGGAATGCACCGCGCCCTTTTATCCCTTCGGACAAGGCATTGCGGATCCTGTGGTCTACAACGGTGAGGCAATATTGTTCCATGATGGCGTATTCATCAATTTCAAACCGGGTGGGCAGCGTGAGGATGTCATCCGACATCATCACCCGCCTGGCATCGTCGATGATCTCTGTTTGCCATTCCGGAGTTAAGCCGCCATCATCGTCTGTCTCTGCCAGTGAGATTTCTTCCTCTGTCAACGAAAAAACCTCTCCGGTTTTTCGGTTGATGTAAGCACATGACTCGTCGAGCAGTATGCTCAACTCATCAACAATGGTTTCTATATTGACTGACAGAGACATACGATATCCATTTAAATATGCACACTTGAGCCGTTCCGGGGCGTATAGCGCAAAGAAACATATTCTGTAATGACACCCGCTTCAGTGATCGCGCCGCTCCCCGAATATGGCTTCCAGCGTCGGCGCATCAAGTACGCGATCCACCCAGCGATCCAGCTCCTCAATGCTCCCCGCCGCAATCTGTGAGACCACAGCCTCGGGCAGGGGGCCAAACCGCTTCACCAGAAGCCGCATCAGCGACTTGGCTTCACCTCTGGCTTCACCTTCAGCAATCCCTTTGGCCAAGCCACGCGCCTGGCCTTCTGCCAGTCCCTCAGCCTTGCCAGCGGCGAGTCCTTTTTCGCGCCCAAGAATTTTCCCGGCAGCAAGACCCTTAGCCTCGCCTTCTTTCTTCCATGTTTCTGCGATTGTACCCATCAGTGCTTTACCTCCATCATCCTTTGCAGTGTCCAGTGCCGCTGTGAACACGGGTTGCGACACCTCGTATTTCTCGACGATATACCGAAACACGATCCGTTCCAAGTCCGTTCCGTCCGGCAGATCGCGCAGCAGCGCCGTCAGAACCCCGACGGTCACCTCATCATTGCGCTGTACATAGCGCAAGGCGGTCAGAACCGCCCGCACCGGCGCATCGCTGGACAGTTTCTGGTGCGGCCCAACACCCAGATCATGCAGATCATAGCGGAACGACGGCACGAAGGCTGCTGTATCCGCATCCGACTGCACCATCTCGCCAAAGGTCTGCGGCACTGTCCACGATTTGCGCCCGTGGTAAAAAACGAGAGGCACGATCACAGGCAAAGCGGACAGCTTCGCGGCTTTGCCCTCGGCGTAGCGCGTCCAGATGCGCACCAAATAGCCCAGCAATTGCAAGGGCGTGCTGTATTCAGGCACCGACTTATGCTCAACCAAAGTGTATATCATGACAGGCGGACCATCGGTCAACCTGACCTCGAACAGCCGGTCACTTTGCGTCATACGGCTGTTCTCATCCACATAGGTGCCATCCAGCAATTTGGGCGGTTCATCAATCATCCGCGCACTCAACGCCGGTGGCAGGTATTCCCGCAACAGCGTGGCCGCGCGCCCGGGGTCTTCCAGAAGAACCCGGAACAGGTAATCATGGGTCATCTTTGCCGGTTGTTTGATTTTCCCGTTTTCAGTCATCATTCTGTCTGCCTTACCTCAAATCGCGCCACGGCGCCTATAATGTTATCTCCAGCAGAGCGCGCGGACCCACTCCATCTTTGTCATCGTTATTTTAACTTTCATTGGCCTTCTTTCGGTAACGCTGGTTAAACGCCGCTGAAACTTCTTTACGCTGTTTCACGATAGCGGCTTCTTCTGACAACGGTTCTCTGCCTTCAGGGGCGATAAACCGTTTTGGCATCACTTTAGCCGAGAGCGGTTTGAAAAACGGGTCGCGTGGGGTCGCCTTGGGTAAGGGGTTATTCACCGGCCTGTCCTTTGTTTCGGGGGTGGAATCCTATTCTCCAGCAACAGGGGCACCGCGCCTATTTGTCTGCCACAGAGATCGGACAGATCCCGCACCACACGGATAAAATCATCCGTGGCCAAAGCCTGCCAACAGGTGTCTACAGTGTGGTTTCCCCGGTAGGCCGCCTGTGCACCGGGATTTTTAAGACGGCCCAGCTCCATCTGGAACGCTGAGCGCATTTGTCTGATTTCCGCCTCGCAATGCCGGACCAGTGCCGCATAAAACCCCGTGAGCTGTTTACCCCTGGCAGGGGGGAAAGTGTTGTTCATGGGCTTTTTAAGTTTTCTGTGTGTCATCTCATATGTCATCGTTGTTTTTTCCTTTCATCGATTTCGCCGCCAGCCCACATGTGGCAGGGCAGGGCACACCCCATTTTCGCGCCTGGATGCCGCGCCGGCCGGTTTTTGCGGCCTTTCACGCATATCCTTGTTCAAGAGCACTTTGTTGACACCCATCCGTTCGGCAATCTCCTGCAAGGCCAGACCCTGCTGTTTCAGCGCATATATACGCGCCACGCGCATCTGTCGATAATCATCCGACAGTCTGTTCCGCCCTTCCTGATAGAGATCCCGCAAATATTTCCAGACATGTGCTTCGGTACACGCCAGCCCTGCTACAATTTCATCCGGGGCAAACCCGTCCAGATGCAGCCGCTGGATACGCATCCGTAATGCTTTGGTGCGTGGCGGTAAGGGTTTTACAGTATCGAGACCCCGTAAATTCGTCCTGACCAGGGCTGCGGGACAGGCGAGCTGCGCTGCAATTGCAGCAGGGTCACACCCGTCCAGATACAACCGCTGCATATGCTTTCTGAATGCCTTGGCCTCCGGCGAAACCCCGGGCCCGGGTGCGACCACAACTGTGATCTCGCGCAGTGACACGGGCTTATCGTTCTCCAGCCCCAGCCAGCCGCGCGCCGCGCGTTTATTTTCCGCCATGGCCATGCGCTGCCACTGTTGCAGCGGTGTCAAGACATCACCTGTCTTTTTTGATTTCCGGTCTGAACCTGTCATATCTGCCACCCCCCATTGCGACTGGCCGTGCGGCGGCCGAAACCGGGCTTACAGGGAAAGGCACACCCCGTTTTTAACGCCAATGCCCCCATCCTCACGTTTTCATCCTCCGGGTCAAGCCAATCAAACTCCCCACCAGGTTCAACGTCCCGGCTTTGTGGCGTGCAGTCATCGCACGCAACACCCCGCCGGGGTTCTGGATCGGGGTTTCCGGGTGAAACCGGTTGCGGTCAATCACCAGAATACAAAGCGCTGTGGCCATATCACCCATTTGCCCCACCGCCGCATCATAAGCCGAGCGGTTAATCCCCAACTCCGGCAACCGGTCGATCGCCGCCAGAATAAAATCCATCGCCGCAGGCGATGGTCTTTGCCCCTGGTGCTGCCGGATATAAAGCCGCATCTCCTCAGAACTCAAGGCAAACAACCGGTGCGGGTTCAGTTTTTCGATAAATTCACTGTTGACCCCGACCTCAGCCCCGCCACACTTATTTTCTAAACAATCAGCGGAGCCGTCAGGCGTAGCTGCTAACGAATTATCTTCTGACGGCGTGCCGTCAGCCCGCTTATCCACGGTATCGTTACAAATTACAGAGTGATCTTGAGTTGTATCTTGTATATATCGGCGGACTCCGGTGTCCGCTGGAGCGGACATATTTGTCAACATTCGGGTGAGATCATCGATCGCTTCGGAGGTCATTAACACCGCCTTGTGGTGATCTTCAAGCGCGTCCAGTGTTTTAAACGCCGCGTACCGGCGCGGCCAGTCAAGATACTGCGCGGCAATGGCTTTGAGGGCTGTATTGTCCGGGAAACGCGGTTGCAGGGCCATAAGGCTGTTCTTCACGTTACGGCGCAAGGCACTGCACATGCGCTTCAGCCGCACCACCTGCTGCCGGTCCGTGTCTAATTGTGCCCGTAAAGCCAGCAAGTCCGGCACCGCTTCAATCAACGGCGTGAACGACAGGCCCTGCCTGAACTCGCTATCCCCGTGCATCCTGAAGCGGCAGCGGCTGCCGTTGCCGGCCACATCCTTGCGGATAAACCCGAAGTGCAGCTCCAGAGCCGCCTCGTCACGGCGCACCGAGCGGGCGTCCTTGCCAACCAGATAGGCGATATTGCTCTGCATGGTAAAGCAGACCGGCTCGCGTGTCGGGTCGGTCCAGTCGGACGGCCGGGTTGCGCGCAACATCGTGAGTAAGGATTTCAGCAGGCTGTCGGACAGGCCGATATGTTTGCTGACATCGAGCAGCAGGCCTTCCAGCGCACCGCGCTGCATACTGTCGGGCAAGACCGGATACCTGGGCTGTGGATCCTGTGGTGGTGATACATCTGTATGGTTGTCCTGCGGGTTGCGCAGGGCCTGTAATCTGTGTGACATTGCTGTCCTCTTTTCTGTTTTTGTGATGCTTTTCATTGGGCATCACGCCGCGATTGAGGCGCAAAAATCGCAGGCACACAGAATTTCATTGCCAAAAATACATTTTTGACTTGAAAAGCGGGTCAGGGCAGGCTAAAAAACAGGTGGAAATCGTTTTTTATGCCTGACCATAACCTTAATGCCGTGCAATCTCTGCGCGGTTTTTCGGTTTTAAGTGGTTTATTGCGGGGTTTCTGCTGCTCTGCCTCCCTTTATCTGGATTCTTTAGGGACAGTCATACCCACATCTTGTGCGTTTCTCAAGCATAGGTTCAACTTTGCAGGTATATTCTGCTCCGGTGCTCCCTGGAGCCTGTCGCATCAAATTAGTAACACCTGTGGTGATGGCACTTGTAGAATTCCTCAAGACCCATATACGTGTTGTCCCAGATCGGTGAATTTGGGACAACACGCTCTAAACGGGATCACGGCGTTTTAATGTAACCGTTGTTTAGGCCCCACCTTTTTTCTTCTGCCGTAATCTGCGATTCCTGTGACAATGTAGAATTGCTTAGGAGATTATCGTGGGAGTACATCGGGAGCTACGGATGGAGTCCGTTGCTGGTTATGAGGTTTTGGTTGGGGCTGACGGCAAACGTCGCTGGCCGGACGTTGTGAAGGGTCATTTGGTTGCAGAGACGCTTGTTTCTGGCGTTACGGTGAACGAGGTGGCCCGGCGGGTTGGAATGCGGCCTAATCATTTATCGGAATGGCGGCGTCAGGCGCGGATCGGTAAATTGATCTTGCCTGATCTTTCGGGGGCTACATTTGTGCCGGTTGAGGTCGTGCCGTCCTTGGAGCCGCCAGTTGAAGAGACGTTAGCCCGGATTATTCACCGGATGTTTTGGAGTAGAGGTTTTTGTGCACGGAAACGGTTTCACATTTGCGGAGGCAAACGGGTTTGTTGCGCGGGCTTTCCGACGTTTGAGTTTGCAGGTTTCAGTTTCGGGGTGACGGGGCGTTGCGCGCGTGATTGTTATGGTGCTTGAGGATTGCCGGCAGGCGTCGTTGTCAGTGCGCCGAGTATCTGTGTGAAGAGTTGTTTGTCTGGATACGCGGATGCGAAGGCGACGCGGATACGTGTAGCGGTTTCGATAACACGGGCCCCAATCTTGATGATGCGGTTCTGGAGGGTGCTGAACTCGGCGCATTTCAAAGGCGCACTTCCCAGAGCAGCCAATAGGCAGCAGTGTGGAGAATGAGCCGCATCTGGTTGGCGCAGGCGGATGAGCACGATGTGCGGTCGCTCTTCAGTTGGGTTTTGTGGAGCTTGATCAGATTTTCGGCCTGACCGCGTGCACAGTAGTTGGCCTCGTAGAGACATTCCGGCGTGGAACCGGGGAGCGAGGTGACGATGGTTCGGATATCGAGACCGAGGCTTGTTGTTTCGATACGGGCGATGATGCGCCGTTTCACGCCGTTCCAGCTCCTGGCGGCGTAGGTCGTCTCGCAATGGGTTCTATGGGTGGCGAGGTTTTTCTCGACCTTCATGGCAGCGCAGGCGGCGGCGGCTGTGATGACGGGATCTCTTCTGAGAACGGCGTTTCCCGGCTGGCCGAAGATATAGTCGACGTCCTTCTGAGCCTCACACCAGGCCATGACCTCCGGACGGGAGTAATGCCCGTCACCGCGCAGCAGGATCTGCGTTTTTGGCCAGCGTGTGCGGATGCGCCGGATCAAGCGGCGGACATGGCACAGGTGGTCCAGATCGTTGGCGTCCTCATATCCGGCCGCAATAGCAAGATAGCGGGCGAACAAAATATCCGGGAGCAGATGCTGCACGCGCGTCGGATCGCGCTTATCGGGGAAAAGTGCCACCAAGCGCGACGCAATCCCAAGCCGTTTCTCGGCTTGAGCAAGCAGTAGAACACCAGCATCCGAGGTGACTTTTTTACCGGAAATGTTGCACAAAATGTTGACAAATGTTGCACAAACCATCCGGTTGTACTTTGATATTCCTACAGTTTTTCACATTCGACTTGCGCACAACCCAAATAATACCAAGCTTACCAGAGTTTTCTGTTCCATTGCTCCCTAGACCCCAAGTTAAAACTAATTTGCTATTCAGCTACTATTCAGCTAGCAATCGGCTATGTGGACCCCTAAATATATCATTCATCCCCGACTTTTACGAACCATGCGTGAGATTGGAAAAACCTATGGTGTAATTTATGCGGCACATCTGAGTGCCCCTGCTCTGGCGCGACTGGCCCTAGAAGCGCGATCTTTGTCGAGTTATGCGTCTACCAGTATTGAAGGCAACCCACTGCCGCTCACGGATGTCAAGCGTTTGCTTAAAGAGGCTCCATCCCATGTGCGCAATACCGAACGGGAAGTTTTGAATTACAACCGGGCCCTGGAATGGGTCCAGGATCAGGTCATAACGGGTCAATTTGAACCCAACACGGCAACTTACGTAAAAATCCAAGGTATGGTGGTTGCTGGGTTGATGGAAAACCCTTCCGATATTGGGTGTCTTCGTCAGAAACCAGTGATTATCCGTGATCCGCGCGTTGTAGATAATATTGTGTTTCTGCCACCAGATCATGGCGAGGTGGCAGGGCTGTGCGGCGCATTGTTTTCGTTTGTCCGCGCCAATCAGAAGGAACTCGATCCTATTCTGCTGGCTGGATTGTTTCATAAACAGGCGGTTATTATCCATCCATTCATGGATGGGAACGGGCGCACAACCCGGCTGATGACCACCGGTATTCTTGGTATGACCGGGTTGGATTTTTTTCCGATTTTCTCTTTTGAAGTCTATTACAACCGCAATGTGACACGGTATTTCCAAATGGTTGGTGAGCAGGGAGATTACAACGACTTGCGGGGGCAGATTGATTTTAGCGTTTGGCTAGAATATTTCGCAGAAGGCATTCTGGATGAATTAAAGCGGGTGCAAAAAACATTGCCAAGTTACAGCGCACGACTGGAGCCTCATCACAAGGCCATACTCACCTATATAGACAAGAACGGATCCATTACTCAAAGGGAATATGGCGAGATATCAAATCGCAGTCTGGCCGCCCGCAAAAAGGATTTTGCCCGCTTGGTTGATCTGGGATTGGTCTGGCAAAAAGGGGGCGGACGTAGTGTGTATTATATAAGAGGATTCAGGGATTGACACTCGCAGGTAATCTCATTTGGTACGGCAGGCACAACCAATTTTATGCACCCCGATACAAGGGGATCAATGAAATTTTGAGACGGACTCTAACACATATTAGGGAAAAACATGGAACAACTCACAGACCTGAAAGCAATCCTGCATTCCAAGCGTGCTAACATCTATTATCTGGAAAAATGCCGAGTGATGCAAAAAGATGGGCGCGTACTGTATCTCACGGAGGCCAAGAACGAAAATCAATACTGGAATATACCGATAGCCAATACCACCTGTTTGCTACTGGGAACGGGTACTTCCATTACCCAAGCAGCCATACGTATGCTCGCTCAGGCCGGGGTGTTGGTCGGATTCAGTGGCGGTGGTGGTACGCCATTGCTCATGGCCACCGAGATTGAATGGATGTCACCGCAAAGCGAATATCGCCCCACCGAATATGTTCAGGGCTGGATGAACTTCTGGTTTGACGAACAAAAACGTCTAGCGGCGGCGAAGAAATTTCAGATGGCACGTATTCAGTTTATGCAAACGATTTGGTCAAGAGACCGCGACTTGATAGGCGCAGGATTTAATAGTCATGATGAAGATATTTCGTCCATCCTAAACAATACTTGTGCCAAAATAGAACAGGCGCAAAAAGTTGGTAACTTGTTTCAAATTGAGGCAGACCTTACCAAACGGCTTTACAAAATAGCGGCCAACAGAACCAAGCATGGCGATTTTGTGCGTGAGAGGGAATCGGTCGATATTGCCAATGCCTTTTTGAACCACGGCAATTATCTCGCTTATGGGTTAGCCGCGACCACACTTTGGGTTCTGGGGATTCCCCACGGCTTCGCCGTCATGCACGGCAAAACCCGTCGTGGCGCACTTGTGTTTGATGTGGCCGATTTAATAAAAGACACGTTGGTTCTGCCATGGTCATTTATCTGCGCCAAAGAAGGCGCCACCGAGCAGGAATTTCGACAGCAATGCTTGCAGGCGTTTACCGACCACAAAGCACTGGATTTCATGTTTGAGCAGGTAAAAACCATCGCCCTACAGCATCACGAAAACAAGACTGTCAACGAGGGTGAAGCCAAATGATGGTCACCTTTGTTTCGCAGTGCGAGAAAAAAGCCCTCAACCGAACACGGCGGGTATTGGACAGCTTTGCCAACCGCATCGGTGACAACGCATGGCAAACCGTTATCACCAATGAGGGGTTGAATGCGGTAAAAAAGCTGCTGAGAAAAACAGCGTCAAAAAATACAGCGGTGAGTTGTTTTTGGCTTAGAAGTCGCTCAAGAAGCGAGCTGGTTTGGGTGGTGGGGAACAGAAATAAGTTTGATGAGCAGGGCGTGGTGCCAGTGAATTACACAAATAATCGAATAACTATCGGAGATATAGAAATTATGACAGACCAATATTATGCAAATACCAAAGGTCAAAGGTTAGATCAACACTTATTTGCAGTGGGGTATTTGGCTTATAAAATTACCCGAAAATTAATACCCAGTGATGATCATATTGCAAAATCTGTTTTTATCTCGGGTTGCTGGCATGATGTTGGGAAAATTCATTCTAGTTTTCAAGATTGGTTAGTAAAGTTATTAAAAAAGAAAAAATTTGAAGACGTGCCCGATGATGGTCAACACATAGATGTAAAAACTGGCAAGTTTTCATGGCAAAAACATCCACGACATAATGAAATTTCATTGCTACTATTTCATTTATTGTTCAATAAAAATGAAATAAATTCAGACTCATTAGCGAGAGCTAAGCACGCCATCTATTGGCATCACGCCAAACCGCTCAGGGATAAAAATAACGAAATAAAGAAAATGATAGGTATATTTGATAAGCTGAAACTTGAGAAACAAGACAACTCAAATCTCACTGCATTAGCTTCGGTTATACTGAAATCTGTAAAGGGTATTGCAAATGAATACTTTCAGGAAGCCGAAGAAGTGCCAGTGGACATTTGTAACCTGAAGATGCCAGAATTTGACAATGCTGAAGATTCTCTTGAAGAAGTTGAATTGCCTAAATACAAACGCTACTCGCATAAGGAATCTGTGGGCCAATATAAAAACAACATACAGCACAACGCAAAAAATAATCTGTCCCGTTCGGCATTGATTACCGCAGACAGGCTGGTTTCCCAAATCACCGCTGATGAACTGAACGCACACATCGACAACCATTCATTAGATGAAATTCTCGACCATGCCTTCCATAAAGATCGAGGGTTGAGACAGCATATCCAGACGTGTCTCGATGGCTTTAATCAAAATAACCCTGATATTGAAAGAAACCAAAAACAATCCATTGTTGCAGAGGGGTTAGCGGATAAAGAAGTAACCATTGGTGTGTTGCGAGGCCCAGCGGGATGCGGTAAAACCAAGATAGCCTTGGAATGGGCGTTAAAGACTGAGGTAAAAAGAATCTTCTGGGTATGCCCAAGGGTGCAAATATGCGAAGGGTTGTTCAATGACTTGTCATCAGGCGAATATTTGCCCAATGCAAAAATAGAGATATGTACTGGCAATATCAAGCGGACTCTGGAATCGGGGGGGCCTATTGATACGCCCGAAGGGACTGAGTTTTCAGGTGATCTCATAATTACCACTATTGATCAAATTGTAAACTCAATTACCACGCATCGTAATGTCACCACCTTGATGGACTTTATGAATGCCCATGTGGTGTTTGACGAATATCACGAATATATCAACATGCCAGCATTCAACTTGCTGTTTGCGGAACTGGTGGAGTGTAAAAAGTATCAGCAGAATGATGCTACACCACCTAACACACTGCTAGTATCGGCGACACCTAATCCGCTATTTGTGACTGACTTCTTGCAACTCAAAGAGCTGGATATTCTTGGTATAAGAAGCTGTAATCAAAGCAAATATAATATCGAGTTTATTGATTGTAATGAAAAATTGGAAGATAACAACAACCCGCTGTTTCAGCCACAACCTACCAATACCTTTGTTATCAGCAATACAGCTATTACTGCCCAAAAAAGTTTTGTCGATAATCAAAATAATGAAAACGGTATTTTACTACATGCGAAATTTACAAAAACAGACAGAGCAAAATGGTTTGAAAAAGCATTTAATGCTTTTAATAAAAACGGCAATAAAGCCTATAACGTATTACGAAGTAGCCCAGTGGTTCAGGCATCACTCAATATCACTTGCGATAAAATGATAACCGAAATGACCCATGCAGAAAATTTTTTGCAACGGCTAGGTAGGTTGGATAGATTTGGTCAAAACAAGACTATAAACGAATATAAAATTGCAATAACGGATGCGGTAAAACAAGGCAAGTCAAAAGACAGTAGTTCGCGTTTCCTCAATTCTCTAAAAATATTGCAAAGCACAAAAGCATGGTATGATTTTCTGCAAACCGAACTATCCGATAAAACATTTACAATCAACCAGATATATGATTTATATGATAGTTTTTATAAGGATGAAAACTGCCGTGAGCTAATTGAGCAGGATTTAGTGAACGCACTTAAGGATAGCGTAGCCAGAATTGATAATAAACTGGCTGACCCTGTAACATTCCCTCGATACAAAAAAGAAGGCACTAAAATAAAAAAGCACTCGTTGCGAGGTGATAGCCGTTTTGTGCAAATGGCGGTTTGCTGTATTAAAAATCGTTATGATTATCAAATTATGGATGAGTACGCATATCCAGAAAATGGTACGGAAGAAAATATATCTTATGGTGTAGATAGAATTTGCGGAAACGGAAATTCAGACCAAAATTTACTTACTTTTATGGCGAAAAAACATCATTCTATTAAAAAAGAAGCCAAGAAAGCTTACAAGGACATCCAATTATTAAATGAGGCTAGAAATCCAGAAACCCCTATCTATTTGAGCTACACTCCATATGATTTAAAAAAGGTGGAAGCAGAATCCAATCCACATGCAATTTACTACGCAAGAGGGGGAAAACAGCCTATTGGGGCTATCTCCTTGAAACAACTAACCAACTAAAGGTGGCAATGTGAAAGATTTAAAAGTAACAGGTATTAAAAGTGTCGATTTTAAAATCAAGGCACTAGGGCATGGAGTGGTCAATTGGAACGGACCAACAAACCTCGCTCAGGAAAGTGGTGCGACCGCTGATAACCACACATTACCAAAATTAAGAGGTTATACAAATTTATCGGGAAAAGTAAAAAATACGGGATATAAATATCGAAAGGAACCAACAGATATAGACTTCAAGAAAACTCCATTGTATATCAGTCAAAATTGTATCCGGCACCATTTATTCCGTGAACAAGCCTATGATATTCACTACGCAAAAGATAGAAATCTACAAGATGTACTTGCATCAATAACCGGATTGATCCGTGGTTATGTTGTGCCTTCCAGCCAATGCAAACGAACTAGCCCATTATTGATTGAAGACTTTGTTGATCAATTAGGAAACGGAAATTTTGAGCAGTTTGGACAAGCAGGAGAAAGAGATAGTTCATCATTTTTTTCAAAAACAACTTTTGGTGATACCGAATATATAGGCTATGGATCAATAAGTATTGAACAACTTCAGTTTATATCTTTGGATAAAAAATTCGACCGCGCCGCTATGGTAATCAATAAGGGTGAAGGTGAAACTGTGGCTGTAGCTATACAGGATTACATTCAGTCAATTAACCCACAGTTACTACCAGAAGCTACTTTCCATGAAAATTACGTTCGTAATGGAACTATATTTGAGGAAGGCGAAAACGGTATTCTTCTCAATCATGATGCGGTACAAATTTTGGTGGAAACTACCATTCAAAAAATCAACGAACTGTCTATAAGGCAGGCAAAATCTTATATGTATGTTGATGAAGTATTGGTTGACTATAACGATAGTTCAAAAATGATGCGCATTAAGCGCGATGAAAGTAAGATTTCAGAGCGATTAGATAATAATTTCGCTGTTTATTTCTACGCTAAATAATGAGGTGATTCATGAAAGTTATGATCGAATACGAGTCCTCATGGCGAAACTCATTTTTAAGTGGGAATAATAATGAAGCACTGCCTAAGAACGGAAGAGATTTTATTGGCTCAATGACCAGTTTAAAAAAACCGGAAAACTTTATTAAAAGAGACGTAACGATTGATACTGTTATGGGGGTTCTAAATAGAATTATTGGCGACCAACGAAAACTTTATCAATCAAGAGGTTCTGATAGTTACTATTTTAAGAATATTGAAAACAACATTAAATTTGTAGATACAAAATCTGAAACTAATGAGATGACGTATATTAGAAATATTAAGGGAAGTACTGATCAAAATTCTTTTACCGGTATGGTAAAAACTAATGATAAGATTTTTCAATCTGACTATTCACAGGAATTATGGGGAGTGCTTTCATTAAATATTGATGAGCTTTTCTCCTATATTGCAAATGATAACAAGGTGGAAACATTGATTGATCTTGACCCAATTTCAATTTGCGCCAAGTTCGATGAGATAAAGAAAGCCAAGCCAATTGAAGCACAAGGGATGGCTAAAAAAGCAATAAAATATCTGGACATACAGTTCCCTGGAACTAATTATCTCAATAAAAACGAAAAAATTGTTCCAGAAAATGTTTATTGTTCTGCGCTTTATTTGCAAATAGAACGTCTTGCCAAAAATTTTAATATGTCCGAGGCAGTTAACAGACGAGGTAATCTCAGTGGTATCTCCAAACGGATATTTACAAAAAAGGATTTCATGAATCACTTTACTACTGGTGAAAAAAAGAAAATATGGGGTAATCCGTATATTAGAAAAGAAAGAATAAAAGGTGAAGGAGAGGTTGTCTCTATGATGACTAAAGCCAGCGGTACACTTGAAATCAACATAAATGTTGATCGCGACAAGGCTGAAGAAATCAAAAATTTAATTGCAAATGCAGGAGTTTCCAGTTTTTACCTAGGCAAGAAAGGCTTGGCCTATGTTACTGATATTGACACAAGGGTTAACCAATGAATCACTATATTGATATAAAAATTAACCCAGATGCAGAAATGCGTGAAAATGTATTGCTTAATAAAGTCTATACCAAACTCCATAAAGGCCTTTATGATCTAAAATCATCTAATATAGGCGTAAATTTCCCAGAATACAAATTAGGTAGACAAATAAAATTAGGTAGAACCTTGCGTATCCATGGAACAAAGCAGCGGTTACAAATGCTGCAAAATGAAAATTGGCTGGGTGGTCTCGCGGGATATTGTGATATATCCGAAATACAGCAAATACCTGACCAAGTGAGCTACCGCACTGTTTCACGGAAACAAACCAACATGACCGCCGCAAAACTCAGACGCTTAATTAAGCGAGGCTCTATAAAACCTGATCAGATTAAACGCTATAAGGCCAAGATGTTCCAACAAGGGATAGACAACCCTTTCCTTGAGTTGGATAGCGCATCAAACGGTTATAAGCATCGCCGGTATCTGTCATTTGGTGATTTACAAAAAGAAGCAACAGCAGGTAACTTTGATCAATTCGGTTTGAGTAACCAAGCAACTGTTCCTTGGTTTGAATAGGTTGCATACAAAAATGAAACCACTTGCTTTCAAGATATTACACCTGAAATTTGTCAGAATTCATCCATACCAACCCGTGTAGATTCCATAAATACGGCACTAATACCAATGAACATAGTATCTGACTCATTTTCAGGGTTCCCTTGGCGCGGAATATGTGAATCAATGTCCCGACAAACATGGGGGATATTATGGGTGCAGCGATACCACTTCGAGATGACTTTGACGGCGACAGACTTCGCAGGCTGGCGCGGTCGAGCCGTGACAGCGATCAGACGCGCCGCCTTCTGGCACTGGCGTCAATTTATGACGGCGGTCGGCGGACCGCAGCGGCGCGGATCGGCGACGTGACACTACAGATTATTCGTGACTGGGTGATGCGGTTCAACGTGGACGGAGCAGACGGGTTGATCACGCGCCGGTCTGTCGGGCCAAAACCAAAGCTGACAGCAGAACACCGCCGGGCGCTTGCGGAGATGGTGGAGCGCGGCCCAACCCCCGCGATCCACGGCGTGGTGCGGTGGCGGCGCTGCGATCTGGCGCGCTGGCTCTGCGAAGAGTTTGGCGTTTCAATCGCCGAGGGCACGGTGGGGCGGGTTCTGCGCGAGATGGGTTACCGGAAGCTCTCCGCCCGTCCGCGCCACTACGCGCAGGACGGGGACGCGATTGTTGCGTTTAAAAAAACTTTCCCGCCGAGGTGGAAAAGATCAGGGCCGGTCTGGCCCCAGGCGTAGAAATCGAGCTCTGGTGGCAGGACGAAGCCAGGATAGGTCAAAAAAACAAGATCACGCGACGGTGGGCCAAACGTGGAACCCGACCCAGTGCGCCGCACGATCAGCGAACCCAATGGGCCTATATTTTTGGCGCGATCTGTCCAGCAAAAGGCAAGGGTGCCGGACTCGTCATGCCGTACTGCGACACACATGCAATGGACGCCCATCTCGCCATCATCAGTGGTGAAGTCGGCCCCGGTGCCCACGCTGTAATTCTCGTCGATCAGGCCGGGTGGCATACAACGCCCAATCTCGACGTTCCCGAGAACATCACCCTCCTGCCGCTGCCGCCCCGATCCCCGGAACTGAACCCCCATGAAAATATTTGGCAATTCATGCGCGATAACTGGCTCTCCAACCGTGTATTCAAAGACTACGACGACATTGTCACCCATTGCTGTGAGGCTTGGAACAAGCGTAAGCGTTGTCCCGGTCCCACCTTACGCTTGAGGTTGCGATCTGCGATTCAGTTCTTTCTTGTAGTTTGGAAAGGAGTTTCTCCATGGAGCACTCAGTGGAGTTTATCAGTGAGATTGATTTGATCGTCGGCCCTCGGGGCCAGCGGCGATGGCCGGATGATTTGAAGGGCCGGATCGTGGCGGAGACGCTGGTTGAAGGTGCGACCGTGAACGCGGTTGCGCGTCGGTATGATTTGCAACCGAACCATCTATCTGAATGGCGGCGTCAAGCGCGTGAAGGCAAGCTGGTTTTGCCAGCGGTATCCGAGAATGTGGGATTTGCGCCCCTGGTTTTGCAGGAAGAAAGCGGTGTTGATGCACCGGTTGCCTGCGGCACGCTGGATGTGATCCGGGGCGAGGTGATAGTGCGGCTGGATGTGGCAACACCGGCGAGCCGGATTGCCGAGATTGCGCGCGCCCTGAATGCCGCCACATGATCTTTCCGTCCAACAGGGTTCGAATATTTGTCGCGACAGAACCTGTGGATTTTCGCAAGGGCCATAATGGTCTGGCAGCGTTGGTGCAGAACCATCTGCACAAGGATCCATTCACCGGCACCGTTTACGTGTTCCGATCAAAGAGAGCCGACCGGCTGAAGCTGTTGTATTGGGATGGGTCTGGCCTAGTGATGGCGTATAAGCGGCTGGAGGATCACGTATTCAAGTGGCCTGCTATTTCCAACGGCATGATGCGGCTTAACCATGCACAGTTCGAAGCGCTTTTTGCTGGGCTGGATTGGCGCAAAGTCCATGCTTTGGAGGTGCGTCCACCGACTGCGGCAGAGTGAATCACAACAGCGTTTAGACAGGTAATTACGGGTTGGATTTGGTAACAACCGGGCATGACGAATGCCGCCGATCTTCCTGATGATATTGCTGCTTTGAAGGCGATTGTCCTGCGTCAGCAGGATCAGAATGCGCGGTTGGAAAAGCTTGTTGCAGACTTCAAACGAGCGTTGTTCGGGGCAAAATCAGAGAAGGTTGATCCAAGCCAATACGAATTGGCGTTTGAGGATATTGAAACAGCTATTGAGACCATTCATGCGGAGCGGGATGCAGATGTTGCTTTGCGCCCGGGCAAACCGCGTAAATCCAACCGTGGCCATTTACCCAAACATTTGCCGCGCGTTGAAGAGGTAATCGAGCCAGAAGACACCCAATGCAGTTGTGGGGCGGAACGCCACATCATTGGTGAAGACACCTCTGAGCGGCTCGACATTATCCCTGCGCAATTCCGTGTGATAGTTACCCGCCGCCCTAAATATGCTTGTCGTTCCTGCGAAGTGGGCATTGTGCAGGCTCCGGCAAAGCCCCGACTGATTGAAGGTGGTATGCCGACCGAGGCAACCGTGGCCAGCGTGATTGTTTCCAAATACGCTGACCATTTGCCGCTGTATCGCCAGTCACAAATATATGCGCGACAGGGCGTTGATCTGGATCGTTCCACCTTGGCATCCTGGGTCGGTAAAGCAGCATATGAGCTGAAGCCGGTTTATGATTACCTGCTGGCTAACCTCAAGCAATCGTCCAAGTTGTTCATGGATGAAACCACAGCTCCGGTGCTGGATCCGGGGCGAAAGAAGGTCAAAACCGGATACTTTTGGGCCTTGGCTCGTGATGATCGGCCTTGGGCCGGGGATGCGCCTCCCGGCGTGGCATTTACCTATGCGCCCGGACGTGCGGGGAAATATGCAGATGATATTTTGCAGGGCTTTGGTGGTATTCTGCAAGTGGACGGCTATGCAGGTTACAACCGCTTGCTCAAGCGTGTCAGTCAGGATGTGCAACTGGCCTATTGCTGGGCACATGCGCGGCGAAAGCTCTATGACGTGGCCAAAGCCAGTGCCGCCCCGATTGCACAGGAGGGTCTGAAACAGATTGCCGCCCTCTACAGGATAGAGGCCGACATCAAAGGCCAGCCTGCCGACGCCCGCCTTGCGGCACGCCTTGAACGCACGAAGCCGAAGTTGGAAGTATTTAAAAAATGGCTGACCCACAGCCGCATGCAAGTCTCGGCCAAATCCCCAACTGGTGAAGCCCTTAAATACATCGCAAAATATTGGGATGGCCTGAACCTGTTTATCTCCGACGGGCGCATCGAGATTGACAATAATCCGGTAGAGCGCACCATCCGACCCATTGCGAACGGTTAGTCATTATACACCTCCTTCTTAAGTGGTTGAAAACATTGAAAGCTGTGGCTCATCGGCATCGCGACACGGGGCTGCCTTCCGGTTGATTGCCTGTTGAACCCTGTCGGATTTAAGATCGTCGACCTTGATTTGGTAAGGTGCGCCGTCGACAACTTGATTTGCCGGCAAAATCCCCTCTTTTATGAGCCTTCGGATCACATGGTTAGTCACACAGAGTTCCTTTGCGGCTTCGGTCATAGTGCGCCACGGGCCGTTCTTGTCCGCTGATAAGTAGCCGTTGATGTTATTCACTCGCCGGATGGAAGACAAGCGCTTGGCGTTCCAAGTCTTTCCCTGGCCAGTCCGGATGCCCATGCGATTCAATGAAGCGGCAATTGACTCGTCTGACCAACGTCCTGACATCTCGCGGATAATAGAAAGGGCATCATCGCTCGTTTTGGCACCGTGTTCACCTGTCTTGGGCTTTTTTGTCCTGAGTTCCGTATGCCGTCCACCCTTCCAGTGGACGACAAGCACTATCTCGCCAGTAGCTTCGTCGATATCGGCCACGATGTCTTCGATCAAACTCCGGAGCAACTGTTGGCGGACGCGCATGGTCACCGCAGGTGCGTCCCACGCGGCCTGCAGATCCTGTGCCAGGTCACTCAACAGATCAACGTCAACGTTTTCCGGTGCCTCCAGAGTTTCTGTCAGGCGCTGCTGGAATGCCTGAACCCGTGCGAGGGTCTCTTCCCAGCGTTTCTCCAGTTCTGACGCAATCAGGCGGTTCTCAGGATCGCAGGCGGCATAGCGGCGTTCCGCAAGCGTCGCATCGTACTGTGCCTGTTTCAACTCCAGTTCGACAACAGATCGCCGGTCATTCTCAACGTTTGTCATGAGCGTTTGTGCCTCAATCGCGGCGTCAATTGCAAGCGGAGCCACGGCCTCAAGAACGGATGCGGCCACCAGCTTTTCTGCGCGCGCACCGCCAAATGTAAAGCACCTTTTCTGACCCAGCAAAAGGTTAGGGTTATCGCAGCGATAAACCGGGCGAGGTTTACGACCCGTGTAAACAACATGCAAACGCCGCCCACATCTCGCGCAGGACATAAGTCCAGCCAGGAGAGCACCGCCGCCACGACCGGATTTAACCCCGCCAGCCCGCCCGAACGTATTCTTCGCCAACTGGGCTTGATTGCGTTCATAATCCTCCCAACCGATATAACCGTCATGGTGGTCACGTATGACCACATCCCAGTCTTCAGGTGATTTGCGGTTCTTGTAGGTAACATGGGGGCGACCTTCCCGGATCTCAGTCTTCCGACCCGTCTTACCATATGCATAAACACCGGCGTAAAAAGTATTTTTCAAAACCCCAATCACATTGCGATATCGGATTGGGTGCCATTCGAATGAGGTCAATCGAATGCCATCCGATGGACGAGGATAATGTATACCCTGATCCGCCATTGAGAGAAGAACCTGCCGGGCGCTGCCAAGCTCCCGGAATCTTGAGAAGATTGAGCGAACCACTTCCTGGATTCGCAAATCCGGATCAAAAAAGATTCCAGCATCTCGGTCCCAAATGTATCCCATGGGCGGTGTGTAGCGCAGCTCTCCCCGCCGGGCTTTTGCCCGCGCCGCCTCCAGCATGCGGGTTCTCAGGATGCTCAGTTCAAACTCGCTAATGCTACCCTTCATGCCCAGAAGAAGCCGATCATTGGGGTGGCGGGGATCGTACACGCCATCACAATCGATGACCCGTGCCTCAACCATGCCGCAAATCTCCAGGACATGATGCCAGTCGCGGCCATTCCGGGCGAGGCGTGATATCTCCAGGCAGAACACAGCACCAACCCCGCCTGAGCAGAGGGCCGCAACTAACTTCTCAAAGCCAGGGCGTTTAGCACAACCGCTGGCGGATATACCAAGATCATCATCGATTACATCGACCATCTTGAAACCATAGGTGCGGGCCGTCTCGACCAGATCGTATTGCCGACGCTGGCTCTCCAGGTTGGTCATGACCTGACTCTGTGTTGATTGCCGGACATAAACGACTGCGCGACGCTGCAAGATGGTTGCAGGCAATGCCTGGGTGATGGTGAGATCATTGTTCATTTGCCTCTACCTCCAGTTTGATATCCGCTGCCGCCAGCAGCAGTTGGGCTAGCACCAGCATCATCTGGTCGCGTTCGCTGTCGGTCATGCTCGTCGTCACACTCGGTTGAAATGGCAGAGAAAGCTGCACTTGCTTGATAATCTGTAGCGGGATCATGCCCGACCTCCTTTGATGAGTCGTCCTCATCAAAGCTTCGCCGAAATCCGCGCGTTAACAGAATCTTATGCAATTCCAGAAGACCTGCTACTGAAACAAGTGGCGGCCCAAGGGTCATTGTTTGGCAAATGGATGCGTCCAATATCCACGAAGGTGCCATGATCGCTATACCGGCATCACGCTCCATCGCGATGAAGTCTCCATCGCCACGCTTGTAACTCCGGTAGACACTTACGTCTGAATCAAAATATGCATGCCATCTATAATGGACCCGGCAAATTGAACCGACATGGGCAGAATGAACGGGAACTGGCCCTAAACCGTAAAAACGCTCTATTCGCTGGCCACGAGGCCGGTGCTCAGAACTGGGCCATGCTCGCATCCTTGATCGAAACCTGCAAATTGAACGCCGTGGAACCGCACCGCTATATCTCCGGCATCCTTACCGCCATCGTAAATGGCCACAAACAAAGTGATATCGAAGCTCTATTACCGTGGAATTTTAAGGGTTAGGTGCCAACGGGACACCGCTTACGAACAAGCTCATGAACCAACCTTCGCGCATTCGATCAATCGGTATGCGAGATTGGGCGCATAGGTTGTAGGCCACGCTCGTTGGTATAAAACACCAATCTTACCAAAAAATATTTACTCTTTAACAATTGCTTGAAAATCAAACAGTTACAACATGTCTGATTTTCATTGGTTTTATAACCCTTGAATGGTAAGTGCTTATTGTAACTGTTTTTTTATGTTTTATACTGCAGTTCACTGCCGCACAGGCAGCTTAGAAAGGCTTTAATCCAGCGCATATCGCGGTCAACATGTTCACTGCCGCACAGGCAGCTTAGAAAGTCAAGCGAACGCTCAACTCAATGTGCGCAACGTTCACTGCCGCACAGGCAGCTTAGAAAAACGTCTCGCTGTCTCTCCGCCTCAAATATCCGTTCACTGCCGCACAGGCAGCTTAGAAAACATACCCAGGCCAGCAGCGTCAGTAGCAGCAGTTCACTGCCGCACAGGCAGCTTAGAAAATTCGTTGAATATGCGGAGAGGGGCATCACGCGTTCACTGCCGCACAGGCAGCTTAGAAAGTTGAAACGATCTAAGATCGTAGACGACAACAGTTCACTGCCGCACAGGCAGCTTAGAAAGCAGAATTCGGGTTCTGGTGTCTTGCGTACAAGTTCACTGCCGCACAGGCAGCTTAGAAAAGCTCCCTCCCTAGCCGTGCCAGCACTTTTAAGTTCACTGCCGCACAGGCAGCTTAGAAATTTAGTCGTAGCCCTGTTTTTAGCACTAGCGAGTTCACTGCCGCACAGGCAGCTTAGAAATGCAAGATATGTATAAGCGCATTCGCTCGCGAGTTCACTGCCGCACAGGCAGCTTAGAAACATATCAACAGACAAACCAGCCGCAAATCGAGGTTCACTGCCGCACAGGCAGCTTAGAAATGCTAAGCGTATTTGTCGTTATCCAAAACACAGTTCACTGCCGCACAGGCAGCTTAGAAATCAACAAAACCATGGGGCCAAAGGTCAGTCGTGTTCACTGCCGCACAGGCAGCTTAGAAAGTTCCAGTGGACGTGCTGGTCAAGCGGGGTCAGTTCACTGCCGCACAGGCAGCTTAGAAACGACATTTATAGTATTTTCCCCGAGACTTCACGTTCACTGCCGCACAGGCAGCTTAGAAAAATGTCAGAACCGAAATTGCCGCCAATACCAGGTTCACTGCCGCACAGGCAGCTTAGAAACATTGTTTCTGTTTTTGCGGAGTATTTTTATCGTTCACTGCCGCACAGGCAGCTTAGAAAAATTGTAATTGGTCCGATTCCTGTTGAGGTACGTTCACTGCCGCACAGGCAGCTTAGAAAGAAGATCGGCGTTGATGAGAGGAGCTTCGAACGTTCACTGCCGCACAGGCAGCTTAGAAAGCCTCCGAAGCTGATCTGTAAGTCCAGCTATTGTTCACTGCCGCACAGGCAGCTTAGAAATTGAGTAGGTCTCTTATATTTTCTTTTGAACGGTTCACTGCCGCACAGGCAGCTTAGAAAAATCAAGAGGTTGAAGCCATTTGCGAAACCGCGTTCACTGCCGCACAGGCAGCTTAGAAATCGATATTAGAACGTAAACGATGCACAGCAGAGTTCACTGCCGCACAGGCAGCTTAGAAAAGTAACCCTTAACGCCTTCGATCTTAACGTCGGTTCACTGCCGCACAGGCAGCTTAGAAATCATGGTTTCATTGAGGTACAGAAGGGTAGTAGTTCACTGCCGCACAGGCAGCTTAGAAATTATCTAATATAATAGCTGCCTTGATATTGTCGTTCACTGCCGCACAGGCAGCTTAGAAATTGCGTACACCTAAAGCATTGCGTCTGCCGACGTTCACTGCCGCACAGGCAGCTTAGAAAAATACTACTTTATCGAGCGCGTTGTTTTAAGAGTTCACTGCCGCACAGGCAGCTTAGAAAAACATACTCATTATGCTCTACGCTCCTGAAAGGTTCACTGCCGCACAGGCAGCTTAGAAAAATTCCTGTTGAAGTGCTTGCGGCGATTGACGGTTCACTGCCGCACAGGCAGCTTAGAAACTTCACAACGCTATAAAATCAGTCGGTATTAAGTTCACTGCCGCACAGGCAGCTTAGAAAAATTACCAGTCTCTGCGTCAACTTTGTTACCGGTTCACTGCCGCACAGGCAGCTTAGAAAGACACGTGCTACGGCTAATGAGATCGCTCTTCGTTCACTGCCGCACAGGCAGCTTAGAAATTGATACGTCTCAAACGGATTTTGTTGCTCGCGTTCACTGCCGCACAGGCAGCTTAGAAAAGCATCGCCCATTGATCTGCAAATATGCAGACGTTCACTGCCGCACAGGCAGCTTAGAAATTTGTATAAGCCCACTATTGCTACGGCTAATGGTTCACTGCCGCACAGGCAGCTTAGAAAGTAAGACTGATCGGAGCCGACTTTTATGCCTTGTTCACTGCCGCACAGGCAGCTTAGAAATCACGAAGGAAGAATGTGAGGCATCGACGCTGGTTCACTGCCGCACAGGCAGCTTAGAAAGATCAATACAAAAATACTGGCTTGACGCCCCGGTTCACTGCCGCACAGGCAGCTTAGAAAGATGATAAGAATACGCCAGTGTAGCCAGCGGCGTTCACTGCCGCACAGGCAGCTTAGAAATGACCGCCAGACCCAGTTTGCGCTAAGTGATTGTTCACTGCCGCACAGGCAGCTTAGAAACTTGACACGATAGGCGCAGCCACCAGTTTCGTGTTCACTGCCGCACAGGCAGCTTAGAAAGTGGATGTGGGGATTCGTTTCGACGAAAGAGAGTTCACTGCCGCACAGGCAGCTTAGAAAGAACCAACGCCCCGCATTATATTTCCGCCATCGTTCACTGCCGCACAGGCAGCTTAGAAAAAGAGCCGCGTCACTGAATTTAGCCATCGCTAGTTCACTGCCGCACAGGCAGCTTAGAAAGTTGATCGCTACGGTATGGAGATCGCTGACGGGTTCACTGCCGCACAGGCAGCTTAGAAAGTTGATCGCTACGGTATGGAGATCGCTGACGGGTTCACTGCCGCACAGGCAGCTTAGAAAATCCTGCACGCTCTTTTGCATCGCGAGATAGGGTTCACTGCCGCACAGGCAGCTTAGAAAATTCTGCGGCCAACTATATTATTTTGCGCTCGGTTCACTGCCGCACAGGCAGCTTAGAAAGCATTTACTCTTAAGTTCTCCTACATCAAAAAGTTCACTGCCGCACAGGCAGCTTAGAAAAATTATCGCCGGCCAAACCATTTTAGCGGATCGTTCACTGCCGCACAGGCAGCTTAGAAATTATGCCAGGTGAAACGATCAAGTGCAAACTCGTTCACTGCCGCACAGGCAGCTTAGAAATTCAAGGGTTTTACTGTAGCCTGTCGTCTGTGGTTCACTGCCGCACAGGCAGCTTAGAAATTAATCTCAATATGCGCACTGTCCCAACCCCAGTTCACTGCCGCACAGGCAGCTTAGAAATGTGATCTAACGCTCTCCCTTTGGAAATAGATGTTCACTGCCGCACAGGCAGCTTAGAAAGGACGAGAGTAAACAGAATGCACAATAACGTCGTTCACTGCCGCACAGGCAGCTTAGAAAACTTGGAAATTGATTACTTGTATTATTTGATAGTTCACTGCCGCACAGGCAGCTTAGAAATTTTTACGACCATCTACGTGCAAGGCACGAACGTTCACTGCCGCACAGGCAGCTTAGAAAACCTGCTTTTATTCGATAGCTTTCAAATTATCGTTCACTGCCGCACAGGCAGCTTAGAAATCTAATGTCGAACACCTTAATGAGGCCTTATCGTTCACTGCCGCACAGGCAGCTTAGAAAGAAAAGTAAAGAGTTACTTACACCAAGGAATAGTTCACTGCCGCACAGGCAGCTTAGAAATGATGATCGCATCGATGGTGCTGTTAGTTTTGGTTCACTGCCGCACAGGCAGCTTAGAAATTTCAATCGGCGAGCAGGGTTCTCTCCGTGGAGTTCACTGCCGCACAGGCAGCTTAGAAAACATCAGAGTTATAAGAAATCCTATCGTTTTCGTTCACTGCCGCACAGGCAGCTTAGAAATATGAGTTCACGCCAACCGACGAGGGATACTGGTTCACTGCCGCACAGGCAGCTTAGAAAGTCTACGTGTATAGCACGAACGCCACAATTTTGTTCACTGCCGCACAGGCAGCTTAGAAATGTTTCTGGTGCTGGTAATATCCGTAATAATGGTTCACTGCCGCACAGGCAGCTTAGAAAAATAGACATTAGCGGATAGCC
>CBDHGD010000001.1:0-52203 GCA_965262875.1 Halioglobus sp. | reverse complement strand
GGAGATGCGGCTTTATATCCGGCAGCACCAGGGGCAAAGACCATCGCCTGCGGCGATGGATTTTATTCTGGCGGCGATCGACCGGTTGCCGGAGTTGGGGATTAACCGCTCGGCTTATGATGCGGCGGTGGTGCAAATGGGTGATATGGCCACAGCCCTTGCAATTCTGGTGATTGACCGCAATCGGTTTCACCCGCAAACCCCGATCCAGAACCCCGGCGGGGTGTTGCGTGCGATGACTGCACGGCATAAAGCCGGAAAACTCAATCTGGTGGGCAGTTTGATTGGCTTGACCGGGAGGATGAAAACGTGAGGATGGGGGCATTGGCGTTAAAAACGGGGTGTGCCTTTCCCTGTAAGCCCGGTTTCGGCCGCCGCACGGCCAGTCGCAATGGGGGGTGGCAGATATGACAGGTTCAGACCGGAAATCAAAAAAGACAGGTGATGTCTTGACACCGCTGCAACAGTGGCAGCGCATGGCCATGGCGGAAAATAAACGCCCCCGTGAAGGGGCGACTATAGCACCGCCAACATTATAACCCCCAGAAAGTGGCCTTGTGGGAAACGCGCTAATTCATGTGTAAATACCCCGATATTCAAGGGCGGTATTTTGTCATGACCACAATCTATCGCTGCACCGGCTGCGGGAACTACGAAACCCTAAGATACCACCCTGATTGTTGTTCATTCTGTCGAGGCGCGTTGGTGCCGCTCGATGTTGAAAGCAATCTGATCACCCCTAAATTTTACACCTCAACAGAGAAGAAACTCTCATGAAACATATCACAAAAACATTCATCATCGGGCGCGTTGGCAAGATCATCCCGTTCGATAAAATGGTTAAAATATCCATTGCATCAAGCGATGATTATCAGAACCGCGACACTGGCGATTGGCATGAGCAAACGCGCTGGAATACGGTTACGGTGTTTCGGGAAGGCTTGCGCAATTATGTCAAGAACAAGCTGGAAGTAGGCTAGGGCAATCGCATGAGTTTTATCCATCTATTATCTGGAAAAGAAAAACCTCGTCCCAAGCGGCCAAGTGTCGTTTTAGCCTGAGGCTTTGATTTCCTTTTACGGAGCGCAGCATGTTGCTGGCGGCGTGCTTGATCGTTGTAAAATTAGCAGGTGCGTTTCCTTTACGGATACGACACTCATCATCACGAAACACCATATCCATGACCCAGTGCAGCCCGTTTTCAATACCCCAGTGATCGCGGATAGCTTTTGCGTGGGTTTCGGCGTCACAGGTCATGGATGAGATGTAAAAGCGTGTCTCTGAACGGGTCTTATCTTGAAGTGTTGCGCTGTATTGGACCATCACGATGCTTTCCAATCCTGGCCAATTGTGCCGCGCCTTCAACCACTCAATATCCGAGCAAACAGTGACTTTTCTTATCTCAATACGGCCATGAGATTTTTCTACGGTTTCATGGTAAGTTACTGTTGTGTTTGCAAAATATACAGCGTCCTGTTCTTTCATAAACAATTCTGTGTCTTTGCGAAGGGCCCCTTGATTACCCTTTAAAGCCAAAACATAATCCGCTTGTTTGGTGATGATTTTATCGGCAATATCACGCTGACATCCCATAGCATCTATAGTGACAATGGCCCCCTTGAGCGTCAGGAGGTCTAACAGTTCTGGTATGGCCGTGATCTCGTTGGATTTGCCGTCCACCTGCCGTTGGGCAAGCGTCAGGTTCAACTCTGAACTCCATGCCGAGATCATGTGAATTGCAGCCTTGCTGCCAGCCTTATCCAAGCTGCGACGTGAGGTTTTACCATCTATCGCCACGACCCCGCTAAGGGTGCTGCTTAAGGAAGCGACCCAATCCATAAAGCAGGCCTGAAAATGATTGGCATCCAGTGCGGCATAGATGTTTCCCAGTTGATCATGTGAGGGTGTTCCGCCCGAAAATGGCAAGAATTTCCGTAAAAAAGCCAGTTTCTTTGTCCCAAACGCAGAAATAGCGACCCAGTCATTCGCCCCGGACAACACGGCACATAACGTCAAAAGCAAAATCTCGGCCAAAGGGTAAAGCAGCTTTGTTTGTTGTCGTGGGTCAGATAAAGTTGAAAAATGCGTAAGAAAATCAAGGGAGTGGCTGTCGGGTGCGTCAGTATTTGACATGGAAGGTGACCTCATTAAAATCTGAAAGATCACTTATTGAATCAACCTTTACCTCATTTGTCGCCTGCTAATTTATTCATGCGATTGCCCTGGGAAGTAGGCTCACTTGTCCAGGTTGAAGCCAAGATATTTGAAAACAGCTATGGCCCCGATAATGATAGAACCCACACGGTCGATATTGTCGTTGAATTGAAAACAGTTTGAAAAAACGGGTGGGGATACTTGTGTCTAAAAATATTCGACCCTATTGTGAATCGGGTCTACTAGATTTTTTGGGTTATTAGGTTTGCTGCTTGCTACATAATACCGTATATTTATACAGTGCTTGCCGCTTGCAAGTAATATCAATACATTGCTTACATGTCACAAAAATTGAATCAGAATAATGCATATATTTTTAGAATTACACACATAGATAATATGAAAACTGTGTTACGAAACGGTTGTTTAAGTAGAACTTCTGCCGCTGCTGAAAATTATAATGAAATTGGAAATGCCGACCTTATTCAACGTAGAAATACACGTGAAGTACCATGCCCTCCAAATGGTACATTAAGTGATTATGTGCCGTTTTATTTCACTCCATATTCTCCGATGCTTTATAATATCAAGACGGGCTACGGTGTGCCGAAGCAAAAGATGAGCGATATTGTTATATTGGTGTCCTCTTTGCATAAACTTGGTTCGGACGGTATTTCTTTTGTTTTTACTGACAGACACGCTTATTTAAAAACAGCGCAGTTTTCTAATAATTTAAAAGACTTAAATTGGATAATATGGAGTACTTTACAGGAAAAAAATTTTAAAAAAGATGATATTGAGAGGTTTGAAAAATATCAGGCCGAAGCACTTGTTCACGATATAATACCTATGAAATCGCTTATAGGTATAGTATGCTATAATAAACAGAAAAAAGAATTACTTGAGCAGATGGCTGGGGAGAGCAAAGTGCACGTAGATATTAGAGCAATGCCGAATTGGTATCTGTGATGATTGAATATACAAGTGGAAACTTGTTGGACGCTGAAGTTGATGCAGTAGTAAATACTGTAAATACTGTTGGTGTAATGGGTAAGGGCATTGCGTTAATGTTTAAGGAGAAATTTCCTTTAAACTATAAATTATATGCTGATGCTTGTAAGAAAAAAGAAGTGCGGCTTGGTGAAATGTTTGTTGTTGAGAGTACTGAGCTTTTCGGACCTAAGTGGATAATTAACTTTCCAACAAAAGGGCACTGGAGATATCCTTCTAAAATCGAATGGGTTATTGATGGTCTAGTCGATTTAAGGCGTACTCTGATTGAGAAAAACATTAGATCTATAGCTATTCCACCTTTAGGTGCTGGAAATGGTGGCCTTGAGTGGATTATGGTCCGTAAGCTTATCGAAGATGAGTTAAGTGGTATGGATGAGGTGCGCATTGTTATTTATGAGCCAACATCTGAATATCAAAATATTACTAAGCCAACAGGTGTTGAGAAATTAACGCCTGCTAGAGGTTTAATAGCAGATTTGGTGCGTCAGTATTCAATACTAGGTATAGAGTGTACACTTTTAGAGATACAAAAGCTTGGTTACTTCTTAGAACGAAAAATTGCTTTGCTTCAAATGCCTAGCCTTGGTTTTGATTTTACGCCTAATAGATATGGTCCATATTCTGATAAGTTAAAACATATGTTAAATGCTTTAGATGGCAGTTACCTGCACTGTGACAAACGACTGGGTGACGCCGGGCCAGAGGATATTATCAGATTTGATTATTCAAAGCATGATAAAGTTAGCGCATATTTAAAGTCTGAAGCAAAAGCTTACGAAAAAGCTTTATCGTCTACATCGGCACTCATTGATGGTTTTGAATCTCCGTATGGTATGGAATTACTTTCCACAGTTGATTGGCTTATAAACAATGGTACCCCACCAAATGCATCTGATGTAAAGTTGGCATTAAAGAATTGGCCTGCAGGAAAAGCCGCTGCTACTAGAAAATTAAAGCTTTTTGATGAACGTGTAATTAATGTAGCACTTCACACGCTTGAAGCTTCAGGAATGATAGAAGCGTCTTAATTTTTAATTTTTAATTTTCGGTTTCGGAACCAGCCACGCCCTTGCAATTGCTGGGTTATATGCTGCGCATTTATAGCCGCTTTGCCCGTGGTGATACCTCTGTTATTCTATCATGGGAAATCAGCCTGGAATGTGCCGCAGATCTTTGGCGAGATGTTTGACGTCAGTGAGGATATGGCCCGCTATATACCGTCCTTCCGGTACGAGGTGCATGATCTGGGCCGCATCCCGATGCAACAGCTGTCGCGGGATCCCGAGGTTATGGCAGGGTTGGCCCTGCTGAAATTTGTGAAGCACCGGTCCGATATGACAGTGGAGCATCTGACGGAAATCCTGCGTGCCTTGTCCTTTGATACAAATTTTGCGGGTATCGTCTTCCACTATTTTGTGGCACGCTATGAATGGACGCAGCCGGAGTTTGCGGCTGCACTGGATGGAATAGAGGATGAAGGAGGTAAAGCCATCATGGGAACACTTGTAGAAACATGGAAACAAGAAGGTAAAGCAGAAGGACTGGCCGCTGGCAAAGCTGAAGGGCTGGCAACTGGTGAAATTCTTGGGCGTGAAAAAGGGCTGGCTGAAGGTGAGGCCAAATCCTTAGTGCACCTGCTGGTCAAGCGGTTTGGCACCCTGCCCCAGCCTGTCGTGGCACAGATTGCGGCGGGGAGCATTGAGGAGCTGGATCGCTGGGTGGATCGCGTACTTGATGCGCCGACGCTGGAAGCCATATTCGGGGAGCGGCGCGATCACTGAAGCGGGTGTCATTACAGAATATGTTTCTTTGCGCTATACGCCCCGGAACGGCTCAAGTGTGCATATTTAAATGGATATCGTATGTCTCTGTCAGTCAATATAGAAACCATTGTTGATGAGTTGAGCATACTGCTCGACGAGTCATGTGCTTACATCAACCGAAAAACCGGAGAGGTTTTTTCGTTGACAGAGGAAGAAATCTCACTGGCAGAGACAGACGATGATGGCGGCTTAACTCCGGAATGGCAAACAGAGATCATCGACGATGCCAGGCGGGTGATGATGTCGGATGACATCCTCACGCTGCCCACCCGGTTTGAAATTGATGAATACGCCATCATGGAACAATATTGCCTCACCGTTGTAGACCACAGGATCCGCAATGCCTTGTCCGAAGGGATAAAAGGGCGCGGTGCATTCCGTCGATTTAAGGATATGATCCACAGGGAAGGGATCGAAGGCGATTGGTATCGATACCGTGATCGGGCACTTGGGGAAATTGTTAGGGTTTTCCTGGAGGACAACAAAATCCCCTATTCGACCGCCCAGCCCCAGACAGCCACCTTGGCGAACGCTGATTAGGAGATTACCAATTTGAGCAACATCCAGACCTTTCGCGCGAAGTTGACGATGCATGAAGACCAGATATACGGGCCACTACACACTTTTGACAATGCGATTTCGAACTCAATTTCGGCGAAAATTATGGGTTATTGTCCCTTCTTTGTCCTACGTTGCTTTTCAGATGCTTGAAGAGCTTTGATGGCTCGCTCAAGGACAGCACCCATAGGGATATTGAGCTTGGATTGCATTTCATAAAAGGCGTTAGCGGTTTTTGCGGTCACGGATTGGTTGAATTGTATATTTCGCCCAGTTTTACGACGCCCCATCCGTTTAACAACGGGCGGTTGCTCAACTAACTGTGCAGAAGCGTTAATTTTACTGGCTTTCGGTTTAGGAGCATACCGCTCGGAAGAAGTATTCGTTGGTTTGTCATCTTTCTGATGTTGACCATGAACATCATTTGGCGGCGCATAAGGGGACATAAGAGGAACATACGGAAATATCTGCCGCCGGCGTTGAGTGCGCGGATGATTGATGAACCGCCAAAACTGCTGGACGGCACCTATGTGGAGAGCATAAAAATGTGGGAGGCAATTAAGCCACCAGCATCCGAGGTGATTTTTCCACCGTCAAACGTGGCGGTGACTTTTTTACCGGAAACGGCTGGAAATGCGGGGAAAAATGGGGCAATATCGGTCATGGCAGTGGGGCACTTTCTGTCCAGTGTATCAGATGGTTACGCAACCGGGGCCAGCTCAGAATTACCAATCCGGTGAATAATCCAGGTTAAAGGAGTGAATTCAAAATGGACAATATTTTTGAATCTGTGAAAGAAATTACTTTGAATATCCCTGCTCAAGGTAAACTCGATATGATTTTGGGCGAAATAACACAAGGAAAAATAGATATTTACTTACTTGAGCCTCAACCCCAAAGGGCGCGGGGCAAAAAACAAGGGGCGCGCGGTAGAAAATCATTTCACCCGCTATGCGCAATTGCTGAGTTTGGGTGGTCTATAAATATACGATCAGCCAGTCTAGATAGTGACGAATTGGTCGACATTCTCGAGCTATATCAATTTCCAAGATTAGAAACCCTGCATTTGAAGGTTTCTGAACATGAGGTCGATCATGATGAGCTTTTAAATCTACATACAATTCTCATTAACATGGATGAAAACTTACGAAACGTTACGTTATATGCTTCTGATGATAGCTTGGAATATCTGGAAGCATTCAGATCAACCTTACCTAGGCTTGAGCGCTTTGAAGTATGTTCCCTTACTGCAATGCGGAAAACGCCACGAGAGTAGGAGAGATGGAATGGACGGCTCTTCCCGAGCATCACACTGTGGGGTCTGATAAAAGACAGGGATGTGCGCTTTCGCGGAGGCCAACCTGAAAGCCCAAAAGCTCTTTTTTCCCTTCCGGTGTTGCCCCAATGATCACCAACATGCATTCGGCCTGATCTTCCATCCGCGCCTGGAGATACACACCATCAGCCCAGGTATAGACATAGTGCCGCGCCGAAAGGTCACGCCGCTGCCATGCGTCATACTGGGTTTGCCAGTTTGCCGTCAGGCGCGTGATGACGCCGGGTGAAAGATTGGGGGCGTCTGGATCCAATATCGCCGAAAGCGCTTCTTTAAAATCCCCTGTGGAAACGCCGCGCAAATACAACACCGGCAAGAGCGGGTCACGACACACCTAGGCGGTTTTTGCGACATAAGCGGACATAAAGGGAACATGAGGGTTTTTGTGGTAATCTTCTCGATATGGTTGCAAAGAGTAATTTCATTCCCCTATGCGGCGAACAACCCTGTGTCTGGAGTTTTGAGCGATAGGTATCCGTCAGTATTTTCCGGCAGGTTGAATTCGGGGTCTAGGGATCAATGGAACAGAAAACCCAGTTAAGAAATTTGTTCAGCCTCTGTCTATACCGTCAAATTCCCCCCAAACCCTTGCAAACTCTATAAATATTGTTGCACAAACCTGTGTCAAAAACATTTGGAGTTGTCCGGTTTATGTACCATGGCAGTTGTCCGCTTCTGTTTTCCACGGGTGAGGGTTTTGGGAGCCGTAGGCGAGCAAGACCCTCACCCGTGGTTCGGCTGGTCGAAGCGGTTCACGCAGCCTGTTCTTTAACATCTTTAATCTCCGTTCCATCGGGTTCATACATGGCAAGCTTTCTGGGGCCATGGAACACCGCCAACTGGCCGTTTGGATATTCATGCACCCGAACACGGGCTTTGACGTAGTGGTTCCGATGGCAATCTGCGGGTATCTGAAGACACCGGTTTTTGTAGCGAACGGTGTTGTCTTTTCCGACCACGCGTTCTTCCTGCACACATAGAACGTTGGCCAGATCGCCAGCAAACGGCACAAAGGCTGATCCATCACCGGATGGCTTGATTGCAAATTTTTCATTATGGCCTGGCAGATACTCTTCGATCAAAAACCGATTGGCTTCTTCCATCGTCGTAATGCCGTTTAAGCGCAGTTCTTGAGGCAATCGGTTTTGAAGCGTCCCGAACATGCGTTCCGAGCGGCCGCGGGCCTCAGGCGAATAGGCCGGTATCAATTCAATGCCAAGCCGGGTTAAAGCCCGCCCAAATTGGGTCGGGTTGCTCTTGTCAACTTTGCCGCCAGCCTCAGGTGTGTGCCAGTAGTGGCTGCCTCTATCGGCATAGAGAGAACAGAATAAACCTTTTGAAACAATAACATCACTCACACCCGCAAAGCTACTCATCGTCCCTTCTTCATCAACAAAAAACGCCGAGTAGATATCGCTGGTGGCATCGTCCATCGTCACGATCAAATCCCACCATTTCCCCGGAACCCATTCATGGCTTGACCCGCCCCTCTCAGGCCATTTCATGGCCCTGCCGGGCAGCGCTTGATGCAACATCATCCCGGGAAGAGCGCGACGTTCACGCTTGCGCCGATGCGCCCCTCGACGCGCCGCCTTATGAACCCTGCCACGCGCTTGCAGCGTCAGGCGGACCCAATTATAGCTGTGATTGAAGTCATGCTCTGATACCAGTTTCTCGTGGAAATGCTTTGGGGTGAAATCCCAATATCGGGTATCAAACAGTGTCAGCATTTTACTCACCGTATCAACTGGAACACGGTTCTGGGGTACCCTGGCAAGACGGCGGTCAAACAGCCCGTCAGCACCTTCTGCCTCAAAGCGCTTACCGTATCGTCGAAAACTACGCTCCGACATCCCCAGAAGGCCCGCAGCCTCTCTCTGGCTCAATTTGCGCGCTTTGGTTTGGCCATAGTATTCTGAAAACTTCATTTGTCTTACTTCCTGTAATATTGCTGTCTGGTTCATTTTGCTTCTCCTTGCGGAGAACCTTAAAACCGGACAGATGCAATGTTACATAAAGCGGTCATATCCCATGTTATCGACATTGTTGCACAAACCTGTTGCTATTCGATATTATTTTGCAATACATTTATGCAACGCGCAACGTCTTGATTAGTGGCAATCCTGTCAGCGTTGCACAAAGGATGGTTTGTGCACGATCAATCCGGTTGTACTTTGATATTCCTACAGTTTTTCACATTCGACCTGCGCACAACCCAAATAATACCAAGCTTACCAGAGTTTTCTGTTCCATTGCTCCCTAGACCCCAATTCCAGTTTATGCCGCCTGTAAGGATGATATGCTCCCAACCGAGCGGTGCCAGATGCGGCATCAAGTGATGGGGAATTATTTGGTGGTGTCCAGACTGCTTTGCGTCAACGATCGGAAGCCTACGCCACGTTCTTCAATATCCGCGACAATTTGAAGGAGATGCGAAAGCGAGCAACCAAGGCGGTCCAACTTCCAAACCAGCAACACATCCCCGGATTGTACATAGTCGAGGGCCGCCTTGAGTGCCGATCGATCGGCTCGCGACCCGGACACGCGGTATTCAAACAAATCGCCCGCCTCGATCAGGGCATCACGTTGAAGGTCGGTGGTTTGATCCGGGCCATCTGTGGAGACCCGTGCGCAGCCAATGTGCATGTCGGAAAACCATCCTGTTCGAGTTTCCGCATACTACTGCATTCCGACAGGTATTTCCGTATATTATTTTCGTCGAAATTGAGGCCGAAATCGCATTGTCAAAAGAGGTGTCGGAAAACAGTTGTTTTCCGACACCTCTAAATGTTCACCCTATGTCCCCTTATGTCGCAAAAACCGCCTAGGTGTGTCGTGACCCGTATGTGGATGAGAACAGCCGTATGACGCAAAGTGACCGGCTGTTCGAGGTCAGGTTGACCAATGGTCCGCCTGTCATAATATACACTTTGGTTGAACATTTAAGTCGGTTTCGGAACCAGCCACGCCCTTGCAATTGCTGGGTTATATGCTGCGCATTTATAGCCGCTTTGCCGATGGGCAGGCTGCAAGGTTGCGCGCCCTGCCCGTGGTGATACCTCTGTTATTCTATCATGGGAAATCAGCCTGGAATGTGCCGCAGATCTTTGGCGAGATGTTTGACGTCAGTGAGGATATGGCCCGCTATGTGCCATCGTTCCAGTACGAGGTGCATGATCTGGGCAGCATCCCGATGGAACGCTTGTCGCGGGATCCCGAGGTTATGGCCGGTCTGGCCTTGCTGAAATTTGTGAAGCACCGGTCCGATATGACAGTGGAGCATCTGACGGAAATCCTGCGTGCCTTGTCCTTTGATACAAATTTTGCGGGTATCGTCTTCCACTATTTTGTGGCACGCTATGAATGGACGCAGCCGGAGTTTGCGGCTGCACTGGATGGAATAGAGGATGAAGGAGGTAAAGCCATCATGGGAACACTTGTCGAAACATGGGTGAAACAAGGTGAGGCTAAGGGGCTAGCAGCTGGCAAAGCTGAAGGTCTTGCTGCCGGGGAAGCGCTTGGGCGTGAAAAAGGACTGGCCGAAGGCGAGGCCAAAGGTGAAGCCAAATCCTTGGTGCGCCTGCTGGTGAAGCGGTTTGGCACCCTGCCCCCGTCTGTCGTCGCACAGATCGCGGCGGGCAGCATTGAGGAGCTGGATCGCTGGGTGGATGCGGCGATCACTGCTTCCAGTATAGAGGCTGTATTTGGAAAGCGGCGTGATCACTGACGGGGATGCTGGGCTGGAAATCATTGCGCGGCATTCGCAAATGTCACAAGTTTTGCTACAACAATCAGCCACAGTGAATAGAATCAAGGGATTATCTCGGGTTACATATGGAGATTGGATTGCTAAAGACCCTTACAGACCTATTCAGGTCAGACGAGTTCCTTCCCAGCTCTGCGGTGTTCCCAGATGTCGATAAGGAACGCTTGGTTAAAGACCTTAAACTCGCAGAAGAGGGCCAGAATAGGGGGGAAACCAATCAACCTGAGACGGATGCTGGAAGCCTAGATCACGTTGAACTCAAGGCTGTCGGGCGCATCGAAGAGTTGCGTCGGCGAGGCTTGGAAAACTACGAGATAAACCGAAGGGTCTACTCCGAGCGTCTCAACTCGGCTGTTTCGGCAAGGATGCTGGTCGAAACAGAAGCAAACGATTCTAAATCCAAGTTCACCGAGGTAGTCATAAAATGGCGTTCCATGATCGTTACCCCTCGCGAACGGGTTCAGGAAACCTATAAATGGCGAGATCGGTTTCGACAGATCAACAAACTAGAGCGTCCTGCAAAAGCTGCCTCGAGCTGGGTGAGTTTTATCGGACTTGCTTTGGTTTTAATTGTCATTGAATCGATTGGCAACGCCTACTTGTTTTCCCAGAAGAACCCGTTGGGGATATTGGGCGGCCTGATTGCCGCCTTCTTAGTCTCTGCAGGAAACGTGTCTCTCAGCAGCCTACTGGGAATGGCGACTCGGTATGTCAATTGCCGTGGTTTCCAAAATCTTTTCAAAAAGTTTGCAGGACTACTGTTCTTTCTGACGTGGGTCGGATTTGCTATTGGGTATAATTTCGCAGTAGCCCACTTCAGGGATGCCGTCGAACGCACAGGCGAATGGAGGGAAGCCGGGACTTCAGCAATTCAGACACTTCTCTCGAACCCAGCTAGCCTCTACACGATGGAATCCTATGTCCTGTTTATTCTAGGGGCTTTCATCTCGATTATTTCGCTCCTCAAGGGCTACAGTCATTCGGATCCCTATCCTGGGTACTCCGAAGTGGCTCAGGACGTGATCGACGCGCGGAATGACTATATCGACCATCTCGAGGAATCCATCAACACTTTGGCCGAGCAGCGGGACGATGCAGTCGTCAGCCTGAGAGCTGCAAATGACGAGGTCCACCAGAACATCAATGATTCCGTCGATGCCCTCTATGGACAAAAATCCCTACAATCCAATCTCGCTCCATTCCTAGAGCAATGCAACATTTCAGCCAACTACGTGTTGGCTGTATACCGGGATGCGAACAAAGCGTCTCGGGAAGATGAGGCACCAAAGTACTTCAAGAGACCCTATACGTTTGAAATTTTTGAGACTTCAGATGCGGATACGGCCCGTCGGGATAAAGCAGAAACGCAGGTCAAAGAAGTCTCGGATATGGTCGATAAGGCGATCAAAGATATCTTTGAGGTTTTCGATGATGCTGTAAAAGCGCACTACGAGATCGATGATCTGGAAGTCACACATATCGAACGCTCCCATAAATTTGTGTTGCCGAAAAACCAAGCGTCGAAAGATGTTAAACTGACAATGGTTTCCGAAGAACAGGGAACGGCATAATGGCAAAAAGTCGTTCTGGATCGAAGCGTAAGTTCTCCAATCGCCGCGCGAGAAGGCGCGGTGGCAACAGCAATATCGGTTGGTATTTGGCTATAATCGTCTGCATTGTATTGGCGATAGGTGTTGGCTTCATATCTAAGAACTTGATCTCAAAAAGCAAAATCGATCAGGCGACCCTTTGCCATCTAGGCGGCGCTCTCAATGTGACTGCAATCCTACTTGACCTGACCGATCCCTTGAACACAACACAGCAGGCTCGACTAAAAAGCATAATGGCCGATGAGATTGCCGCGTCGACAACAGACACGATGATTTCGCTTGGAATTGTCAGTGAGGATCCTGCAAATTGGGGTGCCAGATTTGCCAAGTGCAAGCCAGAGACAGGCGAGGATGCCAATAGCCTCTACGAAAATCCGACCATCATTGGGGAACGCTATGCCCATGAATTTACTAATCCAATTCAAGTAACATTGCAATCCATGCTAACGGGAGAAGCTGAGAACAAATCTCCCATTATGGAAGCACTTCAATCGCTCATCTCTGAAACGCCTAACTTCACAAAGTCCAGAGGGCAGAGAAAGATCATCATCGTATCGGATATGCTTCAACATAGTGACAATCTGAGTTTTTACCGAAAGCAGGGTTGGACCTACTTCACAGCGCAAAATGGCATCCAGAGATTGGCCGGCAATCTCGCCAATGTGACGGTGGAGATACTTCGTATTCCCCGCTCAGGCAGCAACATTCCATCTAATGACATCACTGAAGGATTTTGGAGCCGGTACTTCGACAAACAAAGGGCTCGTCCACCCTCTGTCAGCTCTCTCGGAGATTTGTAAAGATGGCGCTCAGACCACTGAATATGCATGCGGTGTCACCGCGAGAAAACCTTGATCAACTTGCTTTCTTTCTGGCCTTTACTGTTGGGGTTCTGGGTGGACTGCTGTTAAAAATCGCTGGTTCCCATCCATTTTTGACAGCGTCCTTTTCAGCATTCATTCTGGTTGCATATGCATTAGCTGCATGGGCAGGTGGCCGACTCAAGATTGAGCCGGAATCCATCGGAGACAATTGTTATTACTTGGGCTTCCTGTTTACCCTCGCCAGCCTGTCTTTCACACTTTACCAGATGGCAGATTCCTCAGCGAATGATGGAAACCCAGTCTATATTCCGGAAGTTATTTCTGGTTTTGGGGTCGCTTTGTCTTCGACTATCGTGGGCGTATTCCTGCGAGTATTCATGATGCAGATGCGCTCGGACTTTGTCGCCAAAGATCGGGCCGTTCGTGCGGACCTAAATCGATCCTATGCCGATTTCAGGAAAAACCTGTCTGGAACATTGTCCCAAATGAAGGCCTTCTCAACAGAATCTATTCAGTATGCCGCGGAACGGGACGAGCGGCTGAGGATATCAACCGAGAAATTTATAGACGATCATCACCAAGCGTTGCTGGCAGCCGCGAACACATTGTCAGAGAATATGGAGAAGTCCTTTTCGGGTGCGGCTCAAAAAGCCCTGAAAGAGATATCTGAAGCCGTTCAGGAAACAAACAAAGAGGCACAAGCCGCTGCCAAGGAACTTATTGAAGATATCCGACATCTGAAAAATCAATTGAGCGAGCAAGAGGCGCAATCCTTTGAGGAAATTCAAACCCGTAGGAAACGCTTTGTCTCGGACATGGAGGCTACTGAAAAGCACATGAAGGATCACGCTGCCGCAATGGACAACTACATCGAGAGCACTCGGCGTACGGCAGATATCATGACAAACGGAATTGTTCCGGCGTTAGATGCATTCAAAAAGCGCATGGATAGCATGCCTGCGCCAGTTCCTTTTTCTACACTTACCACTCCAGTGCCTAGAAAGATTAAAGCCGTGGTCGGCAAGCCTTTTTCCCGCATTTTGAAGAGATGGCCCTGGTATTCCAGTAAGGGGCCTGACAGCTAATGCCGGTTCAAGATACAGATCTAAGCTATCGCCGCGGAGCCATCATGGGGCTCACCATGGCGGAAGCTTTCGTTCTGATTTGTTTTGCCCTTTTGCTGCTTTTCGCCTTTTTACAGTGGGAAGTCAAAAAAGAGAACACACCTGATGTCCGTGCCTTTAAGAGTCTGACCTATGAGCAACGGCATACGGTTCTGATCTCCGCGCAGGACGGCTCCATCGAGGCTTTTGTTATCCTGAAAAAAAAGGGCATTGATTTCGCTACGCCCGCCAGCGTCGAAAACCCCAAAGAGAAGTGGCGCTTCATCGACAAAGACGAACAGCTTCGACTTCTTGATGCGGCTGCAGAATTGCCAGAGGATGTTCAGCGTGATCTTGCAGACATGGTTGAGGCAGATCAGGCTGTGCCTGCTCTCGAACAAATGGCGGCATTGCAAGAGCTTGTGAAGGCGGGTCAGAGCATCGATGCGCTCAAGGCCCAGACGGCTAACCAGGCTCTGGAAGGGATTGCTGGCAAGATTGACGCAGCCGAAGCGCAGTATCTGGCGCTTGTCGGCGCCATCAAGAGTGAGTTGGGTGGCCTGGTTTCCAGTTTCGGCGGAAGGATAGATAATGAAGGGGCAATTATCCTGCCCGACGAGGTCCTATTCGAGCAAGGGAAGGCCAACATCACGCCGCAACTGGTGCGGTTTCTGGCGCAAGCCTGCGAACCTTGGCTCGTCGTTCTAAAAAACTCCGGAGTTCAGATTTCGGAGGTCAAGATCGAAGGGCATGCCTCGTCTGAATGGCGCAGTGGTTCATCTCCGCGAGCAGCCTACCTCGGCAATCTCAATCTTAGCCAGAGGCGGTCCCAGGCTGTTCTTAGAACCTGTTTTGATCTAATATCTGACCCCGACCTGCTTGAGTGGGCCCGCAAACACATGATCGCGGTGGGCTATTCGTCAGTTCGCCCCGTGATGACTAATGGTGAGGAGGATCGCAAGGCGTCTCGGCGGGTCGTGTTCAGCGCGACACCGAACAGAGATGTACTCTTTGATGAGATCGAAAGTGGACTTGACCCGCTTTAGGAGACATTCAACAATAAGTGAATCAGAAGCCTTTGTCCCTGCGTCGGTTTGACTCTGGTCCATGAGATTCTCATGCCGTTCTTAATATGATAGTCGATATTCATGGTAGAGCGAGAACAAATTTGACAGAACAAATTAGGCAGATAATACCAAATAATACCCAAGTCTACGTACGAATGTACACCCTAGACCAGAAAGTCAAAGACACCTATGTTTTAGAGACACGCTTTTACATCTCATCCATGACCTGTGACGCCGAAACCCACGCAAAAGCTATCCGCGATCACTGGGGTATTGAAAACGGGCTGCACTGGGTCATGGATATGGTGTTTCGTGATGATGAGTGTCGTATCCGTAAAGGAAACGCACCTGCTAATTTTACAACGATCAAGCACGCCGCCAGCAACATGCTGCGCTCCGTAAAAGGAAATCAAAGCCTCAGGCTAAAACGACACTTGGCCGCTTGGGACGAGGATTTTCTTTTCCAGATAATAGATGGATAAAACTCATGCGATTGCCCTAAATTGTCATGCTCAGAGGGTTGCATCGATTAAGGGCCATACAACAGGGATGGAGCATAGCGGGAAATGTGTGAATCTCGTAGGGCCTGTGCGGCGGGATGCTGACCTCCGGCAGCCGTTTACCCCTGTCAGAACACCCGCTGCGCGAATATCTGAACTGTGCCTTGCCCTGCCCGGAATTTGCCCGTTTTGACGGCACCGCCCGCGTGGTCCCTGGTCCCCAGGAGCATCTGTTTCCCAAGGCCGCGCGCGCCGCGCTGTTTAAGACCCGCTTTACCGTCAGCCGCGAATATGACCGGATGGGAATGCGTCTGAACGGGGCGACACTGTCACCGGAAAACGCGCTTTCTATTCCGGCAGAGGCGATCATCCGCGGATCGCTGCAGGTGCCCGGGCACGGAGACCCGATTGTGCTTTTGGCCGATCATCAGACCACCGGCGGCTATCCGAAAATCGGCACGGTGATCACCTGTGACCAGGACAGCCTCGCCCAGGCCCGCGCTGGCGACCAGCTGTTGTTCAAAAAAGTAAGCGCTGAAGAAGGTATTGAAGCCACCCGCGCCAGGGCACGCTCGCTTGCGTCCTGGATTGGTGAAATCCCGTCGATGCGCGGCAGCCTTGCCGAAAAACTGAACAGGGTGAACCTGATCAGCGGCATTGTCGGGCCCGGCGACACCCCACACCATTAATTTGCACCCAAATTGCGCATTAAACTAAACCGCTATCGCGGTAATTTTCACGGTAATATCGTCAGCCTCACGGTTTTACCACGGGATTTTGTTGTTGACCAAACAGCTGACGGATCAGTTCGGCCTTGATTGATTGTTGTTTATGGGACGTACGGGTCACGACACCCCTAAATGTTCCCCCTATGTCCCCTTATGTCGCAAAAACCGCCTAGGTGTGTCGGGGCCCGCGTGTGGCCAAAGGCGAGGCCCATCTTGCCAAGTCGCTGTTTTTGACAATTATGCGTGAAAGCCTTTGCGACAATTTGAGATTTGCTATAGTAAGAGCCAAGAATTCCAAATTGCAAATGAGTTGAAATGCCCCAACCCTACCACGGTGGCTGCCAATGCCGCGCGGTTCGATACGTCATCACTGGTGAGCCGATTGTCACCTATGCCTGTCATTGCATCATCTGCCAGTCTCAGTCGGGCAGTGCTTTCGGATTGGCAATGCGCATCCATGTCGAAGATTTCCAAATTTCCACCGGGGAATTGAAAAGCTTTACAAGGCAAGCCGATAGTGGACAGATTTTCACAAATTCGTTTTGCCCCGATTGCGGTACAAGAATTCACCACCATGCCAGCAAAGCGACAGGTCACCTTAGCCTCAAACCGGGAACGCTGGACGATACCAGTTGGCTGAAACCCACGCATCACGTCTTTGCCCGATCCGCGCAGCCATGGTTCATCTTTCCAGAAGATGCCCAAGTATTCGACATGGTACCCTCGGATCAATCATGGCTCACTGACAAGTGACGAGATCGGCGCTTTGTTCGCATTGCGGTCATTGCACCGTACACGAATAGTTTTCACACGGTCTGCATTACTTGTGACACACAATCAGGAGCATTCAAGGTGCGCACGGTCAGAATCAGAAATATTACAGCCGGCTTATTCCCGCACGAGCGTCGCTACCTGTTCTGGATTGTGTTTTGCCTTACGATGAATCTAATTGGTGCCCGGGCCGATGATCTGCGCATTTTGACCTCAATGTCGCCCGCCGTTTTCACGCCATTTGTAACCGGTTTTGAGGCGCAAAACCCCGGTGCTCATGTGGTGGTGCTGAACAAGAATACCAATGCGGCAATCGAAGAAGTGCTGCGCGGCAACGTGCGCGAATTTGATATTTTCTGGGCCTCGTCGCCAGAGGCGTTCGACCTGTTGGCCCGACATGGTCGCTTCGCTGAAAATGGGGCGTGCCCGATGCTTGAGCCGCAGCCAGCACATGTTTTTGCCCTGTCTGGCCTTGGTTGGTCAAAGCGATCGGATGCCGATTTTACCTCGCCCGAACAATGGGATGACCTGTTGCGGCCGTTGTATCGTGGCAAGATCGGCATGGCACGCCCGTCTCGTTCAGGCACAACACATATGCTGGTTGAGCGGTTTCTGCAGGTGCGTGGCTGGCAGTACGGCTGGGCGTTTTTCATGGAACTGGCCGCCAATATTTCAACCCTGACATCGCGCAGTTTCGGCGTGCCGGACGGGGTTGTGAATCACCGGTTTGAGCTTGGTCTTAGCATTGATTTTCTGGCCCAGTCGCGCGGTGAAGAATTGCAGTTTCGATATGGGCCACCGATCATGGTTACGCCTGCGCAAATCGGATTGTTGGCAACCATGCAACCGGTGAACTGGTTGGGATGTGAATTTATCGCCTATGTCCTGTCTGATGCCGGGCAGCGTCTTTTGCTAGATCCTGGCGTGATGCGGGTGCCTGCGAATGTGGCTATTCGCGCTGAAGCAGGTGAGCGTATCCCGCGTCAAATGCTTGATGCGCTGCGTCTTGTCTGGATGAAATATGATAGTCAAACCGCCCAGCGGCGCTATTGGGTAGTGAACACCCTGTTTGATCTGTTTATCACCGAACACCTGTCGGTGCGGCGTGATCTGTGGCGACGCCTTGCGGCGTTACCAGCCGGTGCTTCTATTGCGAAGGTGGCAGCGGTTCGTCAAATGCTGACGTCTATGCCGGTCTCTGAGACGAAGGGGTTTTCGATGGTGCTGAACGAGGCGCCGTTCCGGGTGACCAACCTGACGACCCTGTCAGCCGATCAAACCGAAGCGCTGGTGGGCTGGCGAAAAATGGCCAAACGCCAAATTGATCTGGCCCGGCGCGCACTCGAAGCGCTGGAGCAAGAACAGCCATGAACCTGCGTATTCTAAGCCGCGTTGCCCCAACCATTTGGGGACGCTTGCTACTGATGATCGGATCGATCGTCGTGGTGGTTTGGATGGTACTGGCAGCTTCGATGTATTTCTTTTGGCTGGTCCAGAATGATTACAGCGATCTGGCGCAGGATCATATTCCACGTCTGGCACTGGCAAGTGAACTGGCACAGGGGGCCGCGCAATTGGCCGGGGTGGCCATCGAAATATTCGCCGAACCCAATGACGCGGGCACGCAGATTGAAACTGATTTACGCCGGGTTACCGACGAGATGGGAAGGATGCTGAATGATCCTTTGACGGCCGAATTGAGCGGCGGGCAAACCTCGGACACAACCGATCTTCAGGACCTGATGCAGAACATTCTGGCGGGGCTAGATCAACGGCGCGCCGGCCTGAGCCTGATGAACACGAGGGTCGATCAATTAAGGTTGTTGAACGTGGATATTCAAGATGAGATTGATCCCCTGCTCAGCGACTATGCGTTTAACATTGAGATCGCCACGGAAAACCTGTCGCAACGCGCAGATTCCGATGAGCGTCTGCGCCTGGCGCGTCGAATCATCCAGGAACGGGCGCTGCGCGACCGGATCGCAATGATCGGTTCAGAAGCGTCGACGGCGACAACGTTAACGTATCAGATTTCGGTTGCGATTACCCCGGCACAGCTTGATCAAATGGGGGGCTTGGCGGCAGATTCCCTGTCGCGCCTCAATGCTTTGCTGGCTGAACTCCCTGAAAAAACGGAATATTTGACGCTTACTCAATCGGTACGGCAGTTGAATATTCTATCACACTCGGGTGCTGGGATATTTGCGCTGCGCGGGGCGTGGCTTGGCAATCAAGCAGAGGTGCTGGCCTACATAGAACAACTGCAATCGGGCTTTTCGGAGTTGCAAAACAACCTGGGTGATATTAGTGCGCGTCAACGCCAGATCGTCACTGAGGCAACCCGGCTTTCGGCGGACCGGGCCGGGGCCGCGATGGTCTGGTTGGGGGTGTTGACTTTGCTATCCGGGGGGATCGGGGTGGCCATATTGTTTGGCTACATCCGCGGTCACATATTGCATCCGCTCAATAAGATGACGCTGGCGATGCAGGCTATTGCCGACGGTATGCCAATCCAGGGTTTACCCGAAAGCGGCGATGATGAGATTGCCCAGATGGGACGTTCGGTGGCGGCCTTTGAACACTCGGTAATAGAGCGCGAGGCGGCGATAATTCAGTTGCGCGATACCCAAAACGAGCTGGTGCAGGCTGGCAAAATGGCCGCACTTGGCAATTTATCTGCCGGTGTGTCCCATGAATTGAACCAGCCGTTATCGGCGATGCGCCACAGATTGCACCTGCTTGAAGCCGCGCAAGAAAATCGGGATGCCGAAGCGATCCAACGGCAAATTACTCGAATCTCGGGGTTGGTTGACCGAATGGAAGCCACTGTCAAAACCCTTAAACGCTTCGCCCGGCGGTCTGATTATAGATCAGACGACCTGGTTTTGGGCGAATTGCTCGACAATGCCTGCGCCATTTTGCGCGGCAAGATCGACCCTGAAAAAATCACGCTCACTTTGTCGGCCTCAGCCAAGGATGCGATTGTCAAAGGTGATCAAATGTTGATTGAACAAGTGATAGTCAACCTGCTGAGCAATGCGGTAGATGCAATCATGGAAAAGTCTCCTAGAGGTAAGATTGTAGTTGCGGCTACTGTGAAAAACAAAGTTGTTGAAATCACTCTCAGTGATGATGGTGCCGGACTTGGCGATCTGTCTACCCAAGCGGCGATTGACCCGTTTGTGACCACCAAAGACATTGGAGAAGGTCTGGGCCTTGGCCTGTCGATCTCGTACAATATCGCGAAAGACTTGGGGGGCGATTTGCGCCTTGAAAGGATAAATTCCGGCGGAACGCGGGCAGTGTTTGAACTGCCCCAAGGCAGGAAAAATTGAGCCCATCAACCCGCATATATCTGGTCGATGATGATGCCGACCTGCGTGACGCGATGATGGAAACATTTGAGCTTGAAAAAGTTCCGGCCAAAGGGTTTGCAAATGGTGCCGATCTGCTGGCCGAGCTTGATCCGGAATGGGACGGGGTGATCCTGTCGGATGTGCGCATGCCCGGTATGACAGGTGGAGAACTTCTTGAAGCGTCGCAGAAAATCGCCCCGAACGTGCCTTTTGTGATGATCACTGGCCATGGCGATATTGCCTCGGCGACAGCGGCAATGAATCGTGGTGCGTTTGATTATATTGAAAAACCTGCCAGACCAGCTTTTCTAATGAGTGTGCTGCGCCGGGCGCTCAAAATTCGCAAACTGCAACTTGAAAATGCGCGTTTGCGGGCGCGCATGGCCAAGGGCGGGGATATTCGTGCGCGTTTGTTGGGGCGTTCAGAGGTCATGCGTGAATGCCGGCGCCAACTGGTACATGTGGCCCCGCTGAATGTTGACACATTACTATTTGGCGAAAGTGGCACGGGCAAACACCTGGCCGCACGATGTGTGCATGATCATTCACCTGCCAAGGGTGATTTCATAGCGCTCAGCTGCGCCACATTAAGCGAAGAGAATTTTGCCGACAGAGTGACGTCGACCGAACTTGAAAATCCTGGAGCTTTGAGTTTGGCTAAGGGCGGCACGCTGTATCTTGACGGGCTGACGGCACTTGGCGACGTTTTGCAGCAACGACTTATTGGCTTGATAGAAGCGCGCAAAACTCCGCGTTTGATCGCCTCATTGAGTGTGGCGCCGCGATTGGCGATTGAAGATGGCAGCTTGCGCTCTGACCTATATTATCGTTTGAATGTGGCCGAGATCGAGCTGCCGCCCCTGCGCAAACGTGGCCGCGACATGTTCTTTTTATTGGAATATTTCATTCGCGACGCGACCGCGCGCTATGGGCGAAAACTGCCCTATATACGCGCCGAGGATTTGCAGCCTTTCAAGCATCATGACTGGCCCGGAAATGTGCGTGAGCTGCGGACCATGGCCGAGCGCATGGTCATTGGCCTGTCCGTACAGGTATTGCCTGGCACCGACACGAAATCCGACCAAAGCGAAACTTACGAGGTCGCAATGGCGCGGTTTGAGCGTGATTTTTTGCAGGCTGCGCTGCGCCAAGCCGGGGGGCGTAAGGGTCTTGCCGCCAACAATCTAGCGATTCCACGCAAGCGACTTTACCTGCGCATGCGTGCGGTTGGCCTGATTGAATAGGCTTTGATGCGGGTTAATACTGACACATTTCGCGGGTCAAGATTAACCCAAACCCGCGTATTGCTGCCGGGCATGGCGATAACTTGCCAGTGCCAAATTTTGTCGCAACTCTGCCTGTGGTCGCGAAAGTGGTTCGTGACCCTAATGGAGAAAACCATGAAGAATATTCTATTGACCACCGTCGCCACGATAGGGCTGACGGCTTTTGCCGGTGCCGCTACGGCAGGTGGCACCATCAGCGTAATTACATCCTTTCCGGACTCGATGACAGCCACGATCGAGGCGGCATTTGAAGCGGCGCATCCAGATTATGATCTGGAGATTTTGAACAAGAAAACCTCTGCTGGGGTAAAGTTCATCCAGGAAACCGCCGGTGCAAACGGCACCGATATTTTTTGGGCCTCGGCACCGGATGCGTTTGAAGTTTTGAAATCAGATGATTTGCTGGCCAAGGTAGAAATTACCTCGGAGGGCATACCTGATCTGATCGGGTCCTACCCGCTCAATGACAAAGACGGTACATATTTCGGCTTTGCTGGTGCCGGCTACGGCATCATGTGGAACGAACGCTATTTGAAGGCCAATGATCTTTCTCCGGCGACCGAATGGGCTGAATTGAAAGACGCCGCCTATCACGGCCATGTTGGCATGTCGGCACCTTCACGGTCGGGCACTACGCACCTGACAGTTGAAACCATGTTGCAAGGCGAAGGCTGGGACAAGGGCTGGGCCGAATGGAAATGGATCGCCGGCAACTTCGCGTCGGTAACCGAACGCAGCTTTGGTGTGCCAGATGGCGTCAACACGGGTAATTTCGGCCTCGGCATTGTGATCGATTTCTTTGGTTTTTCGTCAAAAGCATCCGGATTCCCGGTTGATTTCGCTTATCCAACAGTGACCGCACTGGTGCCTGCCAATGTTGGCGTGGTCAAGGACGCCCCCAACCAGAATGGCGCGATTGCCTTTATCGAATACCTGCTGACACCCGAGGGCCAAGAGGTGTTGCTGGACCCGGCGATCATGCGTCTGCCGATCAATCCGGCGACCTATGCGGCGGCCCCCGAAGGCTTCCCCAATCCTTTCGCCGAAGGCAGCACGATTGGTGCCGCGGTCAAGTTTGATGTTGTGAAATCCGGCGCGCGATACAACCTTGTAAACTCGATGTTTGACGTGATGATCACCTATCGTTTGGACGATCTTCGTGACGCAGTTGGTGCAATTCAGGCAGCTGAGGCGAAGCACGGCGACAGCGGTAATGTTGAAGCGGCAGCCTTGATCGCTGAAGCACGCGCGTTGATAGAGGCCAATCCAATCACCGAGGCCGAAAGTCTTGACGCTGATTTTGCTAGCGTCTTCACCAAGAAGCGCAAGAAGGTCACAGATGAAGTAGGTCTGCGCCAGGCCGAGGTTGAACAGGCCTGGGATGCGATGGTGGTTGGCAACTATGGTCGCGCCCAGGAACTGGCCGAGCAAGCACTCGCGCTTTAGTTCCGGTTATTACCCAGGTGTCGGGGCGTATTTTGCGCTAATATGCGGTGCTGATCAACGTTTGATCGCCACGATGCGCCCCGACAATCCCGGGCTTTGGCATTGGGTCAAAGCCGGACTTAGGAAATCTCGATGTCCCAGACTTCCCCCAAACCCAAACCCACCAGCGGTCTTTCTTTGGCTGACCGTCTGCCAAAGCGGATGTTGCCCAACATGAGCGGTATTGGCCTTGTCGCCACATTCATCGCTTTGTTATTGATCGGACTTTTGGTTGTGCCGGTGGGAATGGTGATCTTCGTTGCCTTTCAAGACCCGGCTTCCGGTGCACTGACTTTGCAAAACTTCGTCGACTTCTTTCAGACTGGGTTGTTTCGTGAAAGCTTCTGGAACTCGTTTTACGTGTCGGCCATGTCAGTAGTGATGGCGACTGCAATTGCCTTGCCGCTGGCCTATATCACCATGCGATTCAATTTCGCCGGCTCAATCGTAATCCAAAGTCTTGGGTTTATTCCGCTGATCATGCCGCCCTTTGTCGGGGCCGTGGCCATGCAGCTGATCTTTGGCCGCAACGGCACGATTAACTTGCTGCTAAGGGACAAATTTGGGATTTCATTGCCGTTTATGGAGGGCCTGAACGGGGTGATCCTGGTGCAATCCATTCACTATTTCCCCTTCATTCTGATCAATCTTTCGGCCTCGCTACGCAATATTGATCGCTCAATGGAAGAGGCAGCGCAAAATCTTGGCGCGTCCGGTCTGCGCCTGTTTCGCCGCATCGTTTTCCCGCTGGCCATGCCCGGATATATCGCTGGGGCAGCACTGGTGTTCATCAAGGTGTTTGACGATCTCGGCACACCCTTGCTGCTAAATGTCAATAATATGCTGGCCCCACAGGCATTCCTGCGCATTTCATCCATCGGAATCTCAGACCCGATGGGCTATGTGATTTCATGCATTTTGGTGCTGTTCTCAGTCTTCTCGCTCTGGGCATCGTTCCTGTTCATGCGTGGCAAGGACTATGCGACCGTGCAAAAAGGCGGCGGCGGAATGGCCAAACGCGACCTGAACACGCGCGAAAAAATTCTGGCCTATGGCGCGGTCGGGTTCATCCTGATCCTGGTGCTGTCACCGCATATCGGACTTTTGCTGTTGTCATTTGGCACGATCTGGTCCTACGCGCCCCTGCCCGACGGCTATACTTTGCAAAATTACGTCGAAATGTGGGAAGGCTCCAAAGACTATATCATCAATACGCTGCTTTACGCCGGGCTTGCTGCAACGGCTGACATCATGATCGGCACGGCGATTGCCTACATTGTGCTACGCACAGGAATCTTTGGCCGCAACGCTTTGGACTATTTGGCAACGGGCGCATTGGCGGTGCCTGGCGTGGTGCTTGGCATTGGCTATCTGCGCATGTTTCACGGTGTAAATATCCCGTTTTCTGACCAACCTATGGCCAGCTGGTGGGTGATCATTGCCCTGGCGCTAATGATCCGGCGACTGCCCTATGCGCTGCGCGCCTGTATGGCCGCATTGCAACAGGTCAGTGCCTCGCTTGAAGAAGCCGCCGAAAGCCTGGGGGCAACCAAAATCCGAACTATCCGGCGGGTGGTCTTACCCTTGATGTCAGGTGGGATTCTGGCCGGTTTTGTGACCAGTTTTGCCACTGCAGCGGTGGAGCTTTCGGCGACGATCATGCTAGTCAGCTCAACCAGTGACGCACCACTGGCCTACGGGATTTACCTGTTCATGCAGACGCCATCCGGGCGTGGCGCAGGCGCCGCCCTGGGCATCGTTGCGGTCATCATCGTTGCGATCGGCACGCTGTCTTCGCAGTTCATCATTGAGCGTGACAAGAAATTAAAACAATCGGGCAGCACTGAGTAGTGCCCCATAGCGGTCCCCTGGGGTCCATTTGGAGACAAAGAAAATGACGAAAAAAATGTTGGGTATCGAGATCGAGGATCTGCACCTTTCTTTTGGTGAAACCGAGGTTCTGAGCGGCGTGACCATGTCAATAAAACCGGGTGAGTTCTTTTCATTCCTAGGCCCGTCAGGCTCTGGAAAATCGACCCTTTTGCGGGCAATCGCCGGGTTCGGGCCACGCCCCAAAGGCACTATCCGGGTCGGGGGAAAAGATGTTCTGGATCTGCCACCATGGAAAAGAAATGTCGGCATGGTGTTTCAATCCTACGCGCTGTGGCCGCACCTTTCCGTGCGCGACAATGTCGGTTTCGGGCTTCGCGAACGCAAAATACCAAGTGATGAAATTGCCCCGCGCGTTGATTCAGCACTTGATCTGGTCGGGTTGAAACACCTGTCAAACCGCATGCCAAACCAACTTTCGGGCGGGCAGCAACAGCGGATTGCCTTGGCACGCACGGTGGTGGTTGAACCCGAGGTTTTGCTGCTTGATGAACCCCTGTCAAATCTTGACGCCAGCCTGCGGGTTCAAATGCGGCGCGAGCTGTTGGCCTTGCAACGCAAGCTTGGCCTGACCACGATTTTCGTGACCCATGATCAGGAGGAAGCCAACACCACATCTGATCGCATGGCCGTTCTTGATGGCGGTGTGATCCAGCAAATTGGCACACCACAACAGCTGTATGACATGTCGGCCAATCTGTTTGTGGCAGATTTTCTGGGTACTGCAAATATTCTGACAGGGAAAGTCGAGCGCGCCGCTGCGGGACTGAACTTTGTCACAAGCACTGGCGAAACATTGTCGATATCAAGTGGTGGACCTGGGGCCGGTTCAATTGTATTGCGCCCACAAAACATAGTTTTGACAAATAAAACCGGCGCCAACACCATTAAAGGTAGGATCAAGCTCCGTGAATTTCTGGGCAGTCAAATGCGGTACCTGATTGATGCCGCCGGGATCGAAATGGTGGTTGATCAAAGCCACCAAGCTGGGGTGACATGGGTCGAGGCGGGCAGCGATGTTTACCTTGCCATCAACACTGAAAACGCTGTTGTCCTGCCAAATTAGTGTTGTCAGTTTACTTTCCACGAATTGGTTTAAAGCCACCCGATTAGGAGAGATACCGTAATGGGGCTTGGCCTGAGTCGTCACCGTTTTGACTGTCACCGTTTTGACTTGTCAAAAGTGTGAGGGGTGCGTTAATGTCCCAAAGGTGGCCGTTCCGAAGAAGAAAATCGGCGGCAATGCCCCGTAGCTTGCTGCGGGGATAGTCGGTTTTCTATATTTTACCGTGATTCAGTAGTCATCACTACCAGGGAGGTATTGATGACAGTAGAGATTATGCGAACGGACAAGTCGGCCTGCGATCTTCGGTGCGCCGCAGCGGCGTGCAGGGATGCGAAAGCGGCCCGACGGATGCTGGCGATTGCGTTGATTTTGGACGGCACTGACCGCAAGACGGCGGCCGAGAACTGCGGGATGGATCGCCAGACGTTGCGTGACTGGGTACACCGTTACAATGACGCGGGGATTGAGGGTCTCTCGAATCGGCGTTCGCCAGGACGGCAACCCCTGCTCAGCGTGGCACAGAAGGCGGAGTTGGCATCGCTTGTGCGTGAGGGGCCGGATCCCGAAACGGACGGCGTGGTGCGCTGGCGGCGCATTGACCTCAATGGGGCCTATATACTTAACTAGCCTTAAATCGCCGAATTAATCAGATTGTTACAAATAGTTGCTAATACCAGCGGCCCTTTTAATCTTCTTAGGGTTATATTCCCCGCCGCTTGCGGCGTATTATGGAGGGATGAGCGAGTATATACACAAGAGTCATAATGTTACGATTTTGCTGTATCACTTGGTATTTCCAGCGAAATACCGACGAGCAGTATTTGACTTGGCACTATTTTAAGTTTTGGCACAATGAATACCCCGTCCGCTTGCGGCGGGGATTTTTATTTGACACATGCCCATTCTCGATTGTAAGCGGTGTCCCGTTGGCACCTAATACCAATGAACATAGTATCTGACTCATTTTCAGGGTTCCCTTGGCGCGGAATATGTGAATCAATGTCCCGACAAACATGGGGGATATTATGGGTGCAGCGATACCACTTCGAGATGACTTTGACGGCGACAGACTTCGCAGGCTGGCGCGGTCGAGCCGTGACAGCGATCAGACGCGCCGCCTTCTGGCACTGGCGTCAATTTATGACGGCGGTCGGCGGACCGCAGCGGCGCGGATCGGCGACGTGACACTACAGATTATTCGTGACTGGGTGATGCGGTTCAACGTGGACGGAGCAGACGGGTTGATCACGCGCCGGTCTGTCGGGCCAAAACCAAAGCTGACAGCAGAACACCGCTGGGCGCTTGCGGAGATGGTGGAGCGCGGCCCAACCCCCGCGATCCACGGCGTGGTGCGGTGGCGGCGCTGCGATCTGGCGCGCTGGCTCTGCGAAGAGTTTGGCGTTTCAATCGCCGAGGGCACGGTGGGGCGGGTTCTGCGCGAGATGGGTTACCGGAAGCTCTCCGCCCGTCCGCGCCACTACGCGCAGGACGGGGACGCGATTGTTGCGTTTAAAAAAACTTTCCCGCCGAGGTGGAAAAGATCAGGGCCGGTCTGGCCCCAGGCGTAGAAATCGAGCTCTGGTGGCAGGACGAAGCCAGGATAGGTCAAAAAAACAAGATCACGCGACGGTGGGCCAAACGTGGAACCCGACCCAGTGCGCCGCACGATCAGCGAACCCAATGGGCCTATATTTTTGGCGCGATCTGTCCAGCAAAAGGCAAGGGTGCCGGACTCGTCATGCCGTACTGCGACACACATGCAATGGACGCCCATCTCGCCATCATCAGTGGTGAAGTCGGCCCCGGTGCCCACGCTGTAATTCTCGTCGATCAGGCCGGGTGGCATACAACGCCCAATCTCGACGTTCCCGAGAACATCACCCTCCTGCCGCTGCCGCCCCGATCCCCGGAATTGAACCCCCATGAAAATATTTGGCAATTCATGCGCGATAACTGGCTCTCCAACCGTGTATTCAAAGACTACGACGACATTGTCACCCATTGCTGTGAGGCTTGGAACAAGCTCATGAACCAACCTTCGCGCATTCGATCAATCGGTATGCGAGATTGGGCGCATAGGTTGTAGGCCACGCTCGTTGGTATAACTGTTGATTACTCTATAGAAAACGGCTCCATCACTGAAGTTATCCATGGGATGAGCGTTCAAGGCTGCACGAACTAAAATAACCGCGCCTGTCCGCGCCGTGAGTGAGAGCCTGAAGAAAGGCTATATTATGAAAAAGACCGTCCTATTCTCGAAGTAAAGCCTCACAGCTATCAGCCATCAAAGGCAGAGAAGGAAGAAATCATTGCTTACAATTGTTCAATCGACGAGGCGGTCAATGCCTTGTTCCAACAGGTTGCCATCAAGAAAGAAGGGGTAGGTTGATGACGGGATATGGCACTTTGGTATATAATTCCCTTTTAAAGAAGCGCTTTCGGCGATATTGGGTCCAGACGCCCCCAATCTTTCACCCGGCGTCATCACGCGCCTGACGGCAAACTGGCAAACCCAGTATGACGCATGGCAGCGGCGTGACCTTTCGGCGCGGCACTATGTCTATACCTGGGCTGATGGTGTGTATCTCCAGGCGCGGATGGAAGATCAGGCCGAATGCATGTTGGTGATCATTGGGGCAACACCGGAAGGGAAAAAAGAGCTTTTGGGCTTTCAGGTTGGCCTCCGCGAAAGCGCACAAAGCTGGCGAGAGCTGTTGGTCGATATCAAAAGTCGCGGCCTCTCTGCCGCGCCCGAGATTGCGGTTGGTGATGGCGCATTGGGGTTTTGGAAAGCCCTGGACGAGATTTTTCCAACGACCAGACACCAACGCTGTTGGGTCCACAAGGTCAAGAACGTACTCAACCATTTTCCAAAACCAATGGCGGTGACGGTAAAATCTGACCTGAACGATATCAGCCATGCAGAGACACGAGCTGAGGCCAGTATTGCAATGGACCTGTTTTCCGAAAAATACGGCGTCAAATTTGAAAAAGCCGTGCGCTGTCTGATAAAAAACAGGGATGTGCTTCTGGCATTCTATGATTTCCCGGCAGAACATTGGGTCCATTTACGGACGTCAAATCCACCCTCTCGGACATGTTTACATGCCCTGCCGGTCGATGATCGAAAGTGTGTTTGCAACGATCAGACACAGAACCGTCAGGACCAAAGGGGCGCTGTCCCAAAAGACCGCAAAGCTGATGGTCTTTACGCTCATTCAGGCGGCCTCGAAAAAATGGTTGCGATTGAAAGGAAAAAATCAGTTGCCAAAAATCATTCAGGGCATAAAGTTCAATGACGGCATTGAAATCAATAGTGTCGATGAAACCAGCGCCGCCTGATGGAACGCCATCACCCAAATTCAATCATAACTCCGAGCGACGTATCGCCCGTTATCCGAAAACGACGCCAGACCATGGGCGATACGCCGCGCAGGGCCACTTTGATGGAATAGCTGTTCATAGCAGGAAAAACCCGTAATCAATGACATGAAACGAGTATTCCAAGCGACGTCATCAATGGAAAGGACAGATACCATTGCCCCCCACATTTTTATGCTTTCCTGTACCCGTGCGTTGATTCCCAATATCGATAAGGCCGCGTTCAGAAATGAATTCAAATGTAACAACGGCTCGGCTGTTCAAAAGATCGAATGCTGATTTGCACAAATCTGAATTCGGGTAAGGATCGATTAGAATTTCAACCGTTCCACCGCAAGGCAGCCGTAAATCCATAAAAGGTGAGCCTGCTCCATAGATCACTTGCCGCGGTTTTGCGTCGATGATTGCCGCCTGTGCCTGCAGTTGCAGATCAGCGTCCACGCAACCGTGCGAAACATACCCAGCCATTTCCCCATCGGCGCGGATCGCAACGATTGTGCCGACGGACCTTGCTGATCCGCCGGACACACCCGTTACAACACAAAGTGCGCAGGGAAGTTGATCGCTTTGGCATTCGACGAGGAACGACAGAATATCCACGGCGTGTTCAAGAAATGGCCGATCAGCAGTTGGCATTGAATTTAAGCATCTACACCATCAACAACTTCTGCAAACTTCTTGAAGAACTTCTTTGCTAGTTTCTTGGCGGTGCTCTGGATCAGGCGACTGCCCAATTGGGCGAGTTTGCCGGTGATGTCAGCCTTGGCAGTATATTTTAGGGTGGTGACGCCATCGATCTCCTCAAGTGTCACGTCAGCGCCACCTTTCGCGTTACCAGCAGTCCCGCCGTTGCCCTGACCCGTCAGAGAAAATGCATCGGGAGCCCCAGAGGTATCCAGCACAACATTGCCACTAAACCGCGCCTTTACTGGCCCAACTTTAAACACAACTTTGGCCTCCAGATTGGTGTTAGAATGTTTGATCAGTTCTTCGCAGCCTGGAATGCATTGTTGCAAAACCTCGGGGTCATTTAAAGCCGTGTAGACTTGTGCCATAGGTGCATTGATGGTGATTTCGTCGTTTAGTTCCATTTGTATTTCCTTTTAACAACATGGGTATTTGATTGATGCCAATAGATCGGTCTGCTCTTTGGACAACGGCGCAGGTCTGAACTTGTTCAGCAGGCGGCAAATAGGTTTTTCATGCGACATTCTCCTTACTGGCCAGCAGAGCTTTCAGCTCTTTTGGCGTGTCGATATCGTGGTAAAAAGCGGGGTCGGATGCAGGTACGAAATGCACAAGTTCCGGGTTTTCGCGTGTGAACTTTTGGCACCCGGGATTATTCTTGTCTGCCAGCAGTCTGGGTTTAAGCGCGTGCGGGATGATCAGGGGGTTACCGCGCGCATTACCCTGCACCGGCACTGTAATGAGAGGGCCTTTATTTTGGAGGTGTTGCGCCAGTAGCCATGAAATATGTCCAGCCGTCAAAAGCGGTTGATCCCCCAGAACTATCAACGTGGCGCGGGCATCAGGTGCTGCCGCCAGTCCTGTGGCCACGGATGTTTTCTGTCCTGCCTCAAAGTCAGGATTGAATACGCAGTTGACCTCAAGTCCGGTTAAAACGCGTTCAACCGCCTGCGTCTGGTGCCCGGTCACAACTGTAACCGGACCATCGCATGCATCCAGACATGCCTGAACCGTTCCCCAGATCATCGGAACGCCATCGAGCTCGATCAGCAGTTTGTTGACCGAGCCCATCCGTTGGGACTGTCCCGCGGCAAGAACAATTGCTGTACTCTCAAACATCCTCATCCCTTTCGCAGCGTTGGTGCAGGCGACGTTGCGCTGTCAGTTGCGCCAAAATGGAGAGGGCGATTTCTTCTGGTGTGACGGCCCCGATGGCCAAACCAGCAGGGGCCTGAACCTGCGATAGTGCATCTGGTGACAGGCCCTCGGCAATCAGCTTTTCTGACAGGGCGTTGAATTTACGATGACTGCCGACAAATGCGACAAAGCTGGATTGAGTGCCAAGCGCGGCTTTTAAGCAGGTCAGATCATCCTTGCCCTGCGTCGCAACAACAATCATCCGATCTGCCTCAGCCGGAAGCGGGGCTTCCTTGGCATCTGGTATGCCGTTGCGAACGGCCCAATCGAACGGGGGGGCCAGTTGCATCAATGCCTGCGCGACCAGTGACACGCCGAAGATCAACAGCTCTGGTTGCGGTACGATCAGCTCGACAAAAATATCCATTGATCCTTTGGAGGGGCACCCATTGCGCGCAAAACGCACACCGTCAATATCATCCCCCGAAGCCACACCTTTTTCATCCAGCAAGTCCTGGGGCAGTAGCGATATGAATTGCGGCTGACCCTCTGCTATTGCTCGTTTTGTGGCTTTGATCAGTGCGCCCCTGACACATCTACCCCCAACCCAACCCTGAAGGATCGCCCCATCGGCATTCAACAGCGCTTTTGCCCCCGGTTTGGCCGCCGTAGACCCCACGGTTCGCAAGACCGTCGCAATCGCGAAAGGTTCGCCGCGTGCGCGCATTTTCTGTGCAAGATGGGCAATCTCTGTATCTATCAACTCGGCTGGAATCATAGCTTAACCAGCTCAGGTTCAAGCGCTGCCAGATCGGCCAGCTTGTTGGCAGGGTGAAACAAATCTAGATGTGGCAATGCAGCGGCCATGCCCCGCGCCACGGGCTCATACCCTTCCCAACCCTTTAGCGGATTCAGCCAGATGATTTTGCAGCCACGCTTTTTGATCGCAGCAAGCGCATCTCCGAGTAACTCGGGCGCGTCGGTGTCATACCCGTCTGACAAGATCAGCACGACCGTACGTCCGTCCACAAACCGACGGGCATAGGTGCGCGCGAACAGCATTAATGACGCGCCGATCTTCGATCCGCCGCCAAAGCCATCCGCCAGCATCGATAGCCGACCCAATGCACGCATTGCATCCCTGTCGCGCAAAGCATCTGAAATGCGGACAAGACGGGTGTGAAACAAATAGGCGTCCGCTGAATTATCAGATCGCATTAATCCTGCGATGAAAGCCAGAAAAACTTGAGAATACACCGACATCGACCCCGAGACATCACAAAGGGCCACGATTTTCATCGGGCGATCCGGGCGTTGTTTTTTTGGCAGGTGCAGTGGCTCGCCGCCGGTGGACAGGCTTTGCCGGATCAGTTTGCGGAAATGAATCTGGTCGCCTTTACGGGCTTGTTTGCGGCGACGCGAGCGTCGGTCACGCAACGCGGCACCCAATCGCCGCGCGATCTTTTCGGCCTCGGCGATGTCTTCGGGCCGGATCATATAACGCAGGTCTTTGTTCAGCTTTGCCCGAATGACGCTTGCAACCAAATTGCCTTCGCCGTCGGTTTCTAAGCCATCGTCCCCCCCAGTGTCAGGCGTGGTTGGCGCACCGCCACTGACAGACGCGTTCTGTCCCTTGGCTAACAATGATGAATGTACGCTGTCAGACCCTTTCTGCTGTCTCGGAATGGTTTTCTGACAGACACGCCCGCTGTTCAACCAGAAGGCGTTGAATAAATCGTCAAACCGTTCCGCGTCCTCGACGCATCCGGTGCAAACCGTGCGAAGGGCACGGCGGGCATCATTGGGATCGCTAGCGGTCACATGGGTCAGGGCGGCAAGCGCGGTTTGGGCCTCTCCCACGCCCAAGCGCAGACCATTGGCGCGCAAATGGGCCATGAAACCCACGATCCGTGCCGATGGTCCGGGATCACGAGCCGCAAATTTGGTGACTAAGCTCATGCGGCTTTTCCGGCCAGACGCTGGGCGACTTCGGTTGTGATATTGTCTCGATCTGTCTGGGTTTTCAGAAGGGTTGCAAGCGTCGCCTGCAAGATCACCGGGTCGTGGGTCAGGTCCGCGATCCCAAGCCCCATCAACGCGGCGGCAAAATCCAGCATTTCGGCAATGCCGGGTTTCTTTTCCAAATCCTCTTTGCGTAAGGATTGCACAAAGCCAATGATCTGACCTGCCAGCACCGCCTCAACGTCGGGGCAGCGCGCATTCAGGATTGCCAGTTCGGTTTTCCGATCAGGATAGGCAACATGGGCATACAGGCATCGGCGGCGCAGCGCATCGCTCAGGTCGCGTGTACCGTTGGCCGTCAGGATAACAATGGGGCGAGAGACTGCCGTGATTGTACCAAGTTCAGGGATCGTCACCTGAAATTCCGACAAGATTTCCAGAAGATACGCTTCAAACTCTTCGTCTGCGCGGTCAATCTCGTCAATCAACAAAACCGGCGACGTTTCTTGCCGGATCGCTTTCAGCAGCGGGCGCTCAAGCAGAAATTCCTCGGAGAATATCCGATCTTCAACGCAGCGCCCGGTTTCACCGTCTTCGGCAGCCGCCCGTATTGACAACAGTTGGCGTTGATAATTCCATTCATAAATCGCCTGCGCGGCGTCCAGCCCTTCGTAACACTGAAGGCGGATCAACTGGGTTTCATGCACATTTGCTAGCACGCGTGCGAGGTCGGTTTTTCCGACACCTGCGGCCCCTTCAAGTAGAAGTGGGCGGCCAAGGGAGATTGCCAAATGCACAGCCATCGCCAGATCGTCATCGGCGACATAGTCCTGATCTGCCATGTTGGTTTGTAGTGTAGTCCAGTTCATTTTTTTGGCACCCATAAGAACAGGATGACCCCGAAGGGCCATCCATTGTGGTCAATTAATCATGCAGCCCAAGATGGTTCGCTGTCTGCCAAATGCGCCAGTGGTCGTGCGGCATGTTGGTGTGACGATTGCCGAATGGACGGAACGCATCCTGCACAGCATTTGAGAAACATGGCACACCGCCCACATGCGGGCTTTCGCCCACACCCTTGGCCCCAATCGGGTGATGCGGGCTTGGGGTGACTGTGTGGTCAGTTTCATAGTTGGGCACTTCCCACGCGGTCGGCAGGAAGAAATCCATCAACGTCGCATTTTTCACATTCCCCAGCTTATCATAGGCAATCTCTTGCCCCAGAGCGACAGCCAGTGCTTCGGTCAGCCCTCCGTGGATTTGGCCTTCGATGATCATCGGGTTGATGCGTGTGCCGCAATCGTCCAACGCATAGAAACGGCGGATTTCTGGCACACCGGTATCAACGTCAATATCCATCACACAGACATAGGCCCCGAAAGGATAGGTCATGTTGGGCGGGTCGTAATAACTGACTGCCTCTAGCCCCGGCTCTAACCCCGGAATGGCCTGATTATAGGCTGCGAAGGCGATTTCCTTCATGGTCTTGAATTTCTCAGGCGCACCTTTGACAGCGAAGCGATCTACATCAAATTCCACGTCGTCGTCGTGAACCTCAAGCAGGTAGGCCGCGATCATCTGCGCCTTGGCGCGGATTTTGCGTCCAGCCATCGCCGTTGCGGCACCAGCAACCGGTGTAGATCGTGACCCATATGTACCAAGACCGTAAGGCGCGGTGTCGGTATCGCCTTCCTCAATAGTGATACTGTCCGCCGGTATACCAATTTCGCTGGCAAGGATTTGCGCGAAGGTTGTCGCATGCCCCTGACCTTGGGAAATCGTGCCAAGCCGCGCAATCGCAGACCCTGTCGGGTGAATGCGGATTTCGCAACTGTCGAACATGCCGAGTCCAAGGATGTCGCAGTTCTTGACTGGACCGGCACCAACGATTTCGGTGAAGAAGCTAAGACCGATGCCCATCAGTTTGCGGGTTTCGCCACGCTTGAACGCCTCGACCCGTTCAGCCTGTTCTTTACGCAGACCTTCGTAGTCGACGGCCTTTAGGACCTTGTCCCAAGCCGTATGATAGTCACCACTGTCGTACTCCCAACCCAAAGCTGATTGGTACGGGAACTGATCCTTTTTGATGAAGTTGATCCGGCGCAATTCAGCGGCATCCATATCCAGCTCTATTGCCAGAACTTCGATCATCCGCTCGATGAAATACACCGCCTCGGTCACCCGGAACGAACAGCGATAACTGACGCCACCCGGTGCTTTGTTGGTATACACCCCATCCACGCTCAAATATGCGATTGGGATGTCATAAGACCCGGTACAGATGTTCATGAACCCTGCCGGAAACTTTGTTGGATCAGCGCAGGCGTCGAACCCGCCGTGATCAGCCGTCACATTGCAATGCAGTCCGGTGATCTTGCCTTCTTTGGTGGCTGAAATCTTACCATCCATCCAATAGTCACGGGCAAACGCCGTGGTCATCAGGTTTTCCATCCGGTCTTCGACCCATTTCACCGGCTTGCCGGTGACAATCGAGGCAACTACAGAGCAGACATAGCCCGGATACGCGCCAACTTTGTTGCCAAACCCGCCGCCAATATCAGGCGAAATAACCCGGATATTGTGTTCCTCAATGCCCGAGATCAGCGAAACGATCGTTCGAATGGCGTGCGGCGCCTGAAAGGTGCCGTGAAGCGCCAACTTTCCGTTGACAGCATCCATTGATGCCACGCACCCGCAGGTTTCCAATGGACAAGGGTGGGTGCGGTGGTAGTACATGGATTCAGTGGCAACAACATCAGCGTTGTCTATCACCTGATTGGTGCCAGCTTCGTCACCGACTTCCCACGTGAAGATATGGTTGTGGTGCTTGCGCGGTCCGTGGGCGCCATCCGCCTTCGGGTCCAAATCTTCGCGCAGAACCACATCGGATTTAAGCGACTCAAACGGGTCGGTCAGAACTGGCAGTTCCTCGTATTCAACTTCAACCAGCTCAACTGCGTCGGCTGCGATATAGCGGTCGTCCGCAACAACAAACGCAACTTCCTGACCTTGGAAAAGAACCTTTCCGTCAGCCAGCACCATCTGTTTGTCACCCGCAAGGGTCGGCATCCAGTGCAGACCCAAAGGTTCAAGGTCTTGCGCAGTCAAAACCGCAACAACACCAGGCAGCGCCAATGCTGCATCTTTGTTGACCGATATTACCCGCGCATGTGCGTAGGGTGAGCGTACAAAATCACCGTGCAACATGCCGGGCAATTTGATGTCATCGACGTAATTGCCTTTGCCTTGCGTAAATCGGGCGTCTTCAACGCGTTTGCGCGAACAGCCCATGCCTTTGAGATTGGCAGAGCGTTCTTTCTGGTCCGGGGACATATCATTCATTCTGCGGCCTCCTTTGCGGCATTCATTTCACTTGCAGCAGCAAGGATGGATTTCACGATGTTCTGGTAACCGGTACAGCGGCAGATATTGCCCGCCATGCCAAACCGGACCTCTTTTTCGGTCGGGGTTGGATTTTCTTCCAGCAGCTTGGTCGCGCGGATGATCATGCCGGGCGTGCAAAAACCGCACTGCAACCCGTGATGTTCACGAAAGCTTTCCTGCAATACGTGCCAGGCGTCCGGCTTGCCGATACCTTCAATGGTGGTGATTTCGGCGCCATTGGCTTGTGCCACAAATATTGTGCAGGATTTCACCGATTTACCGTTCATGGTGACGGTACACGCCCCACAATGCGACGTATCGCAACCCACATGGGAACCGGTCAGATTAAGCTTTTCGCGTAAGGCATAGATCAGCAGTTCACGCGGTTCGGCAAGAAATTCCTTTTCTTCGCCATTTACAATCAGTTTGATGTGCATTTTGTCTGTCATGTCTCTGTCCTTTATCCCCGACCCCAAGCGCGTTCGATTGCGCGGGTCAGGATCACGCCTGCCACATGCCGTTTGAACGCGACGGGGCCACGGTTGTCTTCGGATGGATCGATATCGCCGAGCATCGCTGCAACGGCGGCCTTGATCGCATCAACATCGCAAGTTGTGCCAACCAACGCTTCGCCTGCCGCCTCCGACCAGACTGGCACATCGCTCAGGTTGGTCATCGCAATCGACGCGCTGGTGCATTTGACGGTTTTCGACAATATGCCGGATTTTCCGCTTATCTGCACAGCAGCAGCGGCAGTCGCATAATCGCCGATCTTGCGCTTTTGCTTTTCATAGGCATAGCCACCCGCGGGTGTATCAAAGCTGACCGAAACGAGAACTTCATCGTCTTCGCGCTCGGTCATATAGGCCGCTTCGTAATAGTCGCGCGCTGCGACAGTTCGGGTGCCATCAGGGCCGATTAGTTCAATTTGGGCATCCAGACATTGCATCAATCCGGGCATGTCGTTGCCCGGATCGCCATTGGCAACATTGCCGCCGATCGTACCCATGTATCGCACTTGAGGATCGGCGATTTGCAAGGCGGCTTCACGCAGGATCGGTGCGGCCTTGGTCAAGCCTGCGTGATTGATTAACTCGTGCTGTGTGACCATTGCCCCCAGCGTGATCCGCCCGCCTTCAACCGCAATACCATTTAATCCACCCACATCCTGAAGGTCGATCAGATGCGGTACATCTGCCATCCGCAGTTTCATCATTGGTATCAGACTGTGACCACCTGCCATTACACGGGCATCGTCGCCGTGTTCTTGCAATAGGGCTATCACGCCATTCATTTCTGTTGGTCGATGGTAATCGAACGCCGCTGGTATCATTGCTGGTCCTCCCTGCCGTTGTTTATCTAGCTTGGAGGTCAGCTAAGTATGCTGCGGGGTATTAATACTACCTGAATTCAATGAATTAAGATGTTCTCTGCACGAAATGCGAATGAGAATGAACGAAATGCGAATGGTTTAGATACCAAGTGCCCTTCGCACCGCTGGCAATTGGGACCGGCTGACCGGAACCCTTTCAAGATTCGCAACGGTAAAATGGCAAACTCCGTTATCCTTGAAGCGTTCAAAACTGTTTACAAACGATGGGTTTATCAAATAGCTGCGATGTGTCTTGATAAACGTCCCCGGTATCAGGCGTTTTTCGGCCTCTGTAATGGACCAGACGCAAAACAACTTTTCAGTAGCCGTATATAATTGTGTGTAATGCCCCTCAGCGCGGATTGCTGCAATATCAGCAATGTCGACGAACAGGGTGCGACCTTCCTGTTCATAGGGAACCTGTTTGATGCCGGATATGCTGGTTTGTTCAGTGTCTATGGTAGACTCCGGATCATTCTCGGTCGTGGTGGGAGAGATGTCTCGATCATCCGGTGATGTCAAAAAGGTGATCCCGGTTAGTAAAAATGCTCCACACAACACAAAGCTGCTAAGAACAACACCTATGGCCATGGTCTCATTGCTGATAAGTGGTCCGACCTCGGATTGGGCATCTATAGCGACAAAACTGGTTCCCCAAACGGCTATGAAATGGACGGAAAATACCGCAAATCCGAAGAACACTGTGCCGACAACAATGTTTCGGTGCGTTCTTTTCCCGTAAGCAATGGAAAAGGTCGCAACGCTCAACACGCAGGAAGATACAATCGCCATCGCAATACCGGTGGGGGTGTACAGCGCCCTACACAGTTCCAGACCTGCCATGCCAATATAATGCATTGCCAGCACACCAAGCCCTACGATAACGCCTGCTGACACAAGCGTTACCCGTGTTCGTTGTCGAAAATGTAAGATTAGCAGCGCAATGCCCACAACTAAAATCGCGACCAACGCCGAAGCAAGCGTGATCGCCGCATCATAATAGAACAAGATCGGCAATTGAAGGCCAAGCATCGCCACAAAGTGCATCGACCAGATGCCTCCGCCCAAGGCAACGGACGCCAAAGTAACTAACACTTTTTTATGTGCTGCGCTTCGCGTGGACAGGCCCTTGGTCAGGGACAGCCCTGTGAACCCAGCGATCAACGCCACCAGTAGCGACGCGAGTACAAGCCAGTGATTGTGGGTATAGTCGAGTATCTGCATTATAATTAAGTATCGAATTTCGGCAGTTCCATCAAGTCCTGAACCTCCGAAGGCCGATGTCAATTCGACTTCAACATTTCAAACACACTGGGGTACCGCAAATGGTCGCTAATTTTGCATTGTCACAAAATATGCTCATCGCAGAACAGAACACTTCGCGCTTCCCCCATAGACTTCACCCAGCCCACGCGGCTTCCACCTTGGGAGGATTTCCAACGCGGGCCACCGTCAGTCCACGCCGAAACTTCGCACTCTGGCCCGCATCGAAAATCCTTCACCCAAGCTACCTTTAATGGAGAGACTGCCCCTGATTTTCGGGTTGATTATACCAATTTATTCATGAGCTGCGGGCGAGATTCAGGCGATAATATACTACCTTTTACTTGCGGACGGGCTAAAGGGAATTGGTTTGAGCCTTTTAGCCCGAATTATTCACCGGAGCAGCTATTTTTAGTTGGCAGTGGAGCGTAACTATCTGATATAGTGTAAAGAATATGGTATAACAGCCATCCGATACACTGGACAGAAAGCGCCCCACTGCCATGACAGATATTGCCCCATTTTTTCCCGCATTTCCAGCCATTTCCGGTAAAAAAGTCACCGCCGCGTTTGACGGTGGAAAAATCACCTCGGATGCTGGTGTTCTACTGCTTGCTCAAGCCGAGAAACGGCTTGGGATTGCGCAACGCTTGGCAGCACTTATCCCCGATGCGCGCGATCCGACGCACGTGCAGCATCTGCTCCCGGATATTTTGTTCGCCCGCTATCTTGCGATTGCGGCCGGATATGAGGACGCCAACGATCTGGACCACCTGTGCCACGACCCCGCTTTCAAGATGGCGCTCGGCAAAACTCCAGAGGCCAAGGTTGGTCTCGTCAGCCAACCCACCATGTCCCGCTGGGAGAACGCGCCGGACCTACGCGACGTGATCCGCATGTCCTACGAGATGATCGACATCTATTGCGACAGCTACACCGCGCCCCCGGCAGCGATCACGTTGGATATTGACGAGACGTTCGACACCGCGCATGGCGAACAACAGCTCACTTTCTGGAACGGCTTCTACCGCGAGCGCGGCTATGCCCCCATCCATGTCTATGAGGCCGAAACCGCGCGGCCTGTCGCCTTCGTGCTACGGCCCGCCAAGACACCGTCCGGGCGTGAGGTCGCCGCCCATGTTCGACGCTTGATCCACCGCATCCGCACACACTGGCCAAAAACGCAGATCCTGCTGCGCGGTGACGGGCATTACTCCCGTCCGGAGGTCATGGCCTGGTGCGAGGCTCAGAAGGGCGTCGACTATATCTTTGGCCAGCCGGGAAACGCCGTTCTCAGCAGAGATCCCGTCATCACAGCCGACGCCGCCGCCTGCGCTGCCATGAAGGTCGAGAAGAACCTCGCCACCCACAGAACCCATTGCGAGACGACCTACGCCGCCAAGAGCTGGAACGGTGTGAAACGGCGCATCATCGCCCGTATCGAAACAACAAGCCTCGGTCTCGATATCCGAACCATCGTCACCTCACTCCCCGGTTCCACGCCGGAACGGCTCTACGAGGCCGACTACTGTGCACGCGGTCAGGCCGAAAATCTGATCAAGCTCCACAAAACCCAACTGAAGAGCGACCGCACATCGTGCTCATCCGCCTGCGCCAACCAGATGCGGCTCATTCTCCACACTGCTGCCTATTGGCTGCTCTGGGAAGTGCGCCAGGCAATTCCGGAAAGCGCGCCTCTGAAGTGCGCCGAGTTCACCACCCTCCAGAACCGCATCATCAAAATTGGTGCCCGTGTTATCGAAACCGCTACACGTATCCGCGTCGCCTTCGCATCCGCCTATCCAGATAAACAACTCTTTACACAGATATTCGGCGCACTGACAACGACGCCTGCCGGCAATCCTCAAGCACCATAGCAATCACGCCGCGCAACGCCCCGTCGCCCCGAAACTGAAACCTGCAAACTCAAACGCAAGCGCCGGAAAGCCCGCGCAACAAACCCGTTTGCCTCGGCAAATGTGAAACCGTTTCCGCGCACAAAAACCTCTGCTCCAAAACATCTGGTGAATAATCCGGGTTAGCACCATCATTCCTAGTAATCCATATTGTGAAAGTAGATTTAAATATACAGGCGCAGGCAAAATTGAACCACAAAACCCATGCCATACTGCTGCTATCAATATGATAGATGTTCTCAAACTAGATGATCCAGCGTTGGAATATGCTCGGAAGAAAATTGTTCAAGAAATTACGCGCACGTTTTTTTCTGACTATCCAGCAACTACAGATGAAATCCAAGATGAGGTTGATGATCTCAACACACCAGACGCAGATGGGAGGTTGAGAGGGTTTTCGCAGGTCTCCAGGCGATACCTTGAGGAAGAAATGTAATACCAACGGCTCTATTGATTGACCGTTTTGGCCCAATTACGTGATGTAATTGATGTGATTGCCTGTTTGTCCTCTGCGAAGAAATTCCAGGCATCGCAGCATTTGTCGACGATCTCATCGTAGGATTCAAACACAGAGATTGCCAGCTTGTTGGCGCGCAGGTAGGCTCAAACGTTTTCCATCGGGTTGAGTTCCGGCGAATAGGGCGGGAGTTTGAGCAGGGTGATGTTGTCGGGTACTTGCAGTTTTGTTGATCCGTGCCATCCTGCACCGTCGAGGATGAGCAAGGCATGGGCCCCAGCCGCGACCGTCCTGGCGATCTCGCACAGATGTGCATTCATAGCGGACGTGTCCGCATACGGCATGATCAGTGCAGCAGCCTCGGCGCGTTCGGGACAAACCGCGCCGAAGATATAGCCCGACGTATAACGCGTATCACGCGGCGCGCGCGGCCGGGTTCCCCGTTCGGCCCATATACGTGTCAGCGTCCCTTGCTGACCCACACGAGCTTCGTCCTGAAACCAAATCTCCAATGGTTTGCCGCAGGCCGTTTCGGGATCCGGCCCCTCACGCACAAGCGATGCCAACTCCGCCTTCTGTGCCACGCTGAGCAGGGGCTGCCGTCCTGGCGAACGCCGGTTCGAGAGACCCTCAATCCGATACGTTCTCATTTGCTAATGATTTGCCTTGCGGTTTACCGTAATTAAGCTAACATAAAGAAAATTAAGCTAACATAAAGAAACCCGACGCCGCGTGTAAAAAAGTGGATTAAAAATAAAATAAAGCTTGGAAAAAACAATGAAAACAGTATCTTCTGCCTGCCTGCCTGCCTGCCTGCCTGCCTGCCTGCCTGCCTGCCTGCCTGCCTAAAGCGTTTTCGCTTTTTGCATGGGTTACAATTTCAATTTGTTTAGCTGGCAACACGGCATCCGCAGATTCTAATCAAAAAATACTCTCGGAAATCCTTGCGCGCTTAGAAACACTTGAAAAAGAAAATCAGGAATTAAAAAAGCAACCACGGAGTCTAACCTCACCAGCACCGATCATAGGGAAACCTTTTGTTGGTCTCAACTCCAGCCTATCATATAAAATGCTCGATTCCACGCAGCATATTAACCGCAAACAAGAGCTACTTCTTCAGGCTATCAAGGATGGTGATCTCAAAAATGGCGATATAATACTTGGCGGCGCAGTAAGTGCGATCATGGGTTTCTGGAACAGCAACACGGCTAACAAATTCGGTTATTTAATGCGCCATCCAACGCCTAACAACCAACAGGGAAAAAATGTAAGCGAAGCCGTAATTCATAGCGCACAGATAAGTCTAACGGCCCATCTTACAGATTGGGTAACAACATATGCTGAAGTGCTTTATGATCCTGAGCAAAGCTTTGGAGCAGGCACAAATACAGCCCTAACACGCAATCAGCTGCAACTGAGAAAAGGCTATGTGCTTTTAGGCAATTTGGAAGAATATCCTATTTATTTAACCTTAGGAAAATTCGCCGCGCCCTTTGGATTGACAGATACAGTCAGCCCTTTCACCGCATCAACCGTCTGGCATGCATTTGGTGGCCTCTCGTATGGAGCAAAGCTCAGTTACAGTGGCCAGGGCTTGAACCTGTCTTTTGAAGCGGCACAGGGCGGCGCACAATTCCGAGCCCTAAATCAGCCCAACAACGGTACATCCATTACAAGCAAACTTAATAACTATGTGCTTGATGCCAATTATAGTTTTGACATGGGTGAAAATCAATCTGCTATGTTTGGTGCATCCTATATGCGTGGCAGTGCTTATTGCCAATCTTTCCCCGTCACACACTTTACTGCCTGTGAGAAGAACAACCCGGCGTTTGCAGTTTATGGCCAATTAAATTATGATAATTTCCTCATACAAGCCGAGTTCGCGAAAACGACCGAAGTTTGGCCTGGAACCCATAATACCGCCGCGCCTCTTGATCAGTTTGCCGCACATAAAGTGAGTAGTTTTTCCATTGGCGGGAAATACACCGCAACATGGTGGGATAAACCGACAGACCTATCGTTAGAGTTCAGCACCTTCATTGCTGGTCCTGATGGAGCGCCTTGGAAAAGGCAAAATCAATTGGTGCTAGGTGTAGGACATTATTTTACCCCTAGTGTGAAGGGATTCATTGAACTAATCCAGACTGATGGCTATGCCCCCCTGAACTTCATTAGTGGCGGAAATGTAAAAGCACAACCAGTCGGTACAACCCACAGTGATGCCAACGCCCGTAGCCGTGGCGTTATACTGGGTATCAATGCAACTTTTTAAAGCCTCCGACTGAAGTCGGAGGTTAAGTGTAGAAGTAAATACGGAACTAAAATATGTACTCATTCATTCACCCAAGACGCAAAGCGCGAACAACCGATGCCGTTGCAAAGCGTGACCGACGCGCCTTTCTAAAGCTCTCGATGGCACAGGGCATTGCTGCCCCAGTTGCGCTCGCGATGTTTCAGCGCCCTGTGCTGGCAGAAGAGGGGCTGACCGAAGAAAGCAAGTCTGCGCCACCCGCTTCGTCGCGCAAGGGAACACTGCGCAAAACGAAGACCAATACCGCCGACTTACATGCTTCGGGGGCTATCGTGCGTGATTTTATCGACCCCTATTTGGAGCTTTTACGGTTGCTTCGGGAAGCCGCAGAAATCGAACACGCACTGGCGCTTCAGTATCTTTTCTGTGCATTTTCTCTGCGCGAACCATATAGTGATCTGGCGGGTTATGGCTCGTCGTCCGCTGATAATCTGATTGGTATTGCCATTCAGGAAATGCAGCACCTCAGTTCTGTGAATAGGTTGCTCGTGGCTCTCGGCAGTTGCCCTCACCTTGATCGCCAGGATTTTCCCTATGAACCTGATATCTACCCGTTCACTTTCGAGCTGGAGCCTCTGAGTAAGTCCGCATTGGCGAAATACGTGTACGTCGAAGCGCCGTCAGAAGTCTTTGACATCTCACGCGCCAAAACGGGCGAAGAAAGGGCGTTCATACAAAGTGTGCTTCGTGAACACGGTGAGATGCGTAGGCCCAATCACATCGGGTCACTCTATCGCAGTATTCTGGATATGATGGCGGAGGTCGTAAGCCGACCCGACTCCCCTATAACCATGGATGAGGCTGCGCAGTGGAAAGAAGAGCTTGTCCGCATTATGGATGAGGGCGAAGAAGATCATTTCAAGTTCTTCATGGCAACATTCGAAGCAAAACATGAGGCATTTCAGGGCAACACCAATGCATGGAATCTGCCGCCCACACACGCGGACTATCCTTCGTACAACCTTCCCACCAATCCGACGGCGTATATTGGTCATCCAAACCAAATCCATTCGATTGAGGCACTTGTACTTGCGTGGCTTGGAAATCTGCACTACTGGATGTCGCTCAGTATGCTTGATCTTGGCTACCGTACGGGAAATGACAGTGCCATTGACCATGCAATGGCGCAAATGATGTCGGCGATCTATCCCATTGCACAGGAATTGCCACACCACCAGGTCGGGATGCCTTTTGATCCGCTCAGTATGGGATATGCGCTCGGTGCTAATCTGACGCAAAGCAAACGAATTATCGCGAGTTTTGGGCGGGAAGCTCTGAATTTTTCAAAAACGATTCAGCACCGCTTACCCGATGGCTACGATATTGAGGCGACCGAAGACCTCATCGCGTATATAAACACTTAGCCACACTTAGCCACACTTAGCCACACACGATACCTCTATTGTTGGGTTAGACCCAAAACCTCGCTATTCCGCAGCTACCGCATTTTTTCAAACAGGTTTCCCTGTGGGTTTCTGGCGAAGCGGAATCTGATCTGCTGCACCTTGCGCCCGCGTTTAATGGGTTCCCAGTCGATTAGCCAACTGTCCTTCTCTCGAAGTTCTTTAACGGCTGGTTCAATGATGCGCTCTCTATTACCGCAACCCTTCATTTTCAATGGGCCGCTTTCAACTGGAAACGGATTTATGAAGAATTGACCCTATAGAGCATAAAAATGTGGGGGGCAATGGTATCTGTCCTTTCCATTGATGACGTCGCTTGGAATACTCGTTTCATGTCATTGATTACGGGTTTTCCTGCTATGAACAGCTATTCCATCAAAGTGGCCCTGCGCGGCGTATCGCCCATGGTCTGGCGTCGTTTTCGGATAACGGGCGATACGTCGCTCGCCAGCCTTCACTTCCTCATCCAGATCAGTCAGGGGTGGACCGATGATCATCTGCACCGGTTTCATATCTACGGTAAGGATTACGGCATTTATCACGATGGCGGCATGTCATTCTCTGACAATGCCTTTCGGGTGCAGATAGATGATTTTGCATTCGATATTGGTGACCGGTTCACCTACGAATATAACTTCTTTGCACCGTGGGAGCATGATATTCGCATTGAAGACATTGAGGAACAATCATCCCGCAAAAAGATACCTTTCTGCCTCAGCGGTAATGGTATGCAAGGCGCTACGGTGTATGATGTCCATGAACAGACAATGGCTTTCTTCCAGTTTCTGGCCAAGGCGGATGCGGCAACGACAGTCGCTGAACTCCGGCCTTATCTCGATGCCCTGAATGCCGTCCGCTTTAACCGCCACGAGGTCAATCGAGGCTTTGCTGAACTGGACATGGACGCCCCGGCCATAGATCAAATCCTGATGTTTGGTTAACCGGCAAGAAACAATTGGCCCTTTTTTCCAGAAAGGTATACCTTTTCAAAACCTTGGGTCGCTTCATTAAACAGCCCTGATTGGCCAACCAAGCCTTCGATAGATTGCTGTATGCTTGTATTCACGCACATCCCGTTCCATTACCTGTCCTAACTGCATAATCAGAGTTTATTGACAGATTGTTCTTCCAAAAGAAAGGCAATGTAAGATATCAGCAAAATACCAAGGTAATTAGAATGCTCCCATAATTCAAGTCTGTCTCCTACAATAATATCGAAGATTATAAATCCAATAAAACATATAATAGAACAGGCAATGCCCAGCTTGAATACATCTGCTTTAGAGCCTTTTAAGAGAGCAATGATAGATCCTATAAAAACTACGGAAATTGCAATTTCGACAACACCTGCACAAAGGAGCGTTGGGGCAATATAAGCCGTGCTAATGTTTATTTTTTCAAAATACGAAGAAAACTTTTCAAAACGATCATTTCCCCACCAAGTTATAAAATTCAAGTCCGTTCTAAAAAGAAATTTATCTAACCCATTCATCAGCCAAAAAAGAAACCAAAAAACGGACATTAGAATGGTAATTTGCTTTTGAGCTATTTTATTCAACAATTAAATACAACCTTTTATTAGACCCGATTCACAATAGGGGCTATCCCGAATTATTCACCGGATTGGTGATTCTGAGCTTGCAGCGGTAGCGTAACCATCTGATATAGTGTAAAGAATATGGTATAACAGCCATCCGATACACTGGACAGAAACCGCCCCACTGCCATGACCGATATTGCACCAGTTTCCCCCGCATTTCCATGTCAAAAACATTTGGAGTTGTCCGGTTTATGTACCATGGCAGTTGTCCGCTTCTGTTTTCCACGGGTGAGGGTTTTGGGAGCCGTAGGCGAGCAAGACCCTCACCCGTGGTTCGGCTGGTCGAAGCGGTTCACGCAGCCTGTTCTTTAACATCTTTAATCTCCGTTCCATCGGGTTCATACATGGCAAGCTTTCTGGGGCCATGGAACACCGCCAACTGGCCGTTTGGATATTCATGCACCCGAACACGGGCTTTGACGTAGTGGTTCCGATGGCAATCTGCGGGTATCTGAAGACACCGGTTTTTGTAGCGAACGGTGTTGTCTTTTCCGACCACGCGTTCTTCCTGCACACATAGAACGTTGGCCAGATCGCCAGCAAACGGCACAAAGGCTGATCCATCACCGGATGGCTTGATTGCAAATTTTTCATTATGGCCTGGCAGATACTCTTCGATCAAAAACCGATTGGCTTCTTCCATCGTCGTAATGCCGTTTAAGCGCAGTTCTTGAGGCAATCGGTTTTGAAGCGTCCCGAACATGCGTTCCGAGCGGCCGCGGGCCTCAGGCGAATAGGCTGGTATCAATTCAATGCCAAGCCGGGTTAAAGCCCGCCCAAATTGGGTCGGTTTGACTCTGGTCCATGAGATTCTCATGTCGTTCTTAATATGATAGTCGATATTCATGGTAGAGCGAGAACAAATTTGACAAACGGACGGAACGGACTGAACGGACTTGGAACGGATCGTGTTTCGGTATATCGTCGAGAAATACGAGGTGTCGCAACCCGTGTTCACAGCGGCACTGGACACTGCAAAGGATGATGGAGGTAAAGCACTGATGGGTACAATCGCAGAAACATGGAAGAAAGAAGGCGAGGCCAAATCTTTGGTGCGTCTGCTGGTCAAGCGGTTTGGCGCCCTGCCCCAGCCTGTGGTGGCGCAGATCGCTGCCGGGAGTATTAAGGAGCTGGATCGCTGGGTGGATCGCGTTCTGGATGCCCCTACGCTGGAAGCTGTCTTCGGGGAGCGGCGCGATCACTGAGGGATGAAAGGAAAAACAACGATGACACTCAGAAAGCTGGAAAAGACCATGAAGGGGTTCTATGACTAAAAGGGAACCCATAAATGTCACAATCTAAAGTTAGTCTGGATCAACAAAAATGCGATATTATTGCGTACACAATTATGACATCTGCAATATCCGCATTCGATCAATACTATGAGATGAGTGATGGTGATTGTTGGGTCAACCAGACGCCTGAATACTGGTACACCAGCATGATTGCCAAGGCTCTAAATGAAAAATTAGATGATCGAAATATCATCATGGAAAACTCAGTCGCAGAGATTCGATACAATGCAAATAAAAGAACAAAAGGAGCAGCAACAAAATCTTACAGAACAAAGGGAAGGGCAGATATCTCCCTTTGGACAAAGAAATGGAAGCCACGAACGGTTATTGAAGTTAAAAAAGGATGGTCGTGGGATAAAACCCGTTTTGGACCCGATATTGGTCGCATATTAGCGTCGCTCAAAGAAACAGGACGAGCATCAAAGGTTGGCACAATCGAGAATGGCTACTTTGTGGTAATTACAGATGCCCGAGATAGTGCAAATGAAACCGCTGAAGATCAAATCAAAAGATTCAAAGTCCAAGCTAAATGCAAAATTGAAGAATTTTGCAAAAAAACGGGATCAAATTTTAAAATTAAAGGATATTTTAAACTAGGGAAAATTGTGGTTGAAGTCGAAAGTCGAATGGCAGTTTTAGTATTCAAGTTTACTTAATTTTGCACCAACCTCCCAGATTCTTCCAAAAACCGCTCATTAGGAGATACGCAATAATAATTGCTACGTTTGATCGCGGCTGCGTGGTGTGATTGTGTAGTTCCATTCTGGGTGGAAGGCATTCCCTTCGATGACGAGACTGTCCATTTCAGCGTTGGTGATTTTGACACCCTTCTCGTAAATACCTTCGTCAAGCGCGCATTCCACTTTCAGCCCGGCGTTCGTCGTCGTCGCCCCGATCAACTCGACGACTGCCATACGGCTAGACAGCGGCCGTCCGCGCCAGTTCTGTGTAGTGTGGCAAAACATCCGATGCTCAATGCGGTTCCACTTTGATGTGCCGGGCGGATAGTGATGGACGTGCAAGACAAGGTCGGTTTCGTCAGCAAACCTCTGCAGCTCTACCTTCCATAACCGGACGCGCGCACCGTTCGATCCGCCGCAGTCAGCCGTTATTGTCAGCTCGCGCATGCCAGGATGGCGCTGCAGGCCCATGCGCTTCCGCCAAGTACGGATCTTCCGCCAAGTACGGATAGAGTTGACGGCGAATGAAGCAGTGTCAGCGGTGACGCCGACGCTGACCCAGCCAGTATTGGTGCCAACGTCGTAGACACCGTAGGGCACCACTTTGCCGAGCTCCTTGTCGGGGAAATCATGTACATTGACGCAGGCGGGGTCGCCTTTCGGTCGATAGTCGCTGCCACCGTTGCGGTAGTTGCCTATCAACTCCTTCTTCTTGGTGTCGACCGAGATGACAGGCTGCCCAGCCGCCTGCGCGTCCAACACGCTGGCGTTAATATGCTCGAACTGCGCGTCACGATCAGGGTGGTTGGTGCCATCGTGCGTTTTGCGGTTGACCTGCCGCGAGTATTCAAGCTTTGTTTCCAACAACTTGGCGACAGTATTGGCATATACAGCATGGCCTGTTGCACACAGTGCCGCAGCCAGCTTGGCCGGGCTCTTCGACACCCATTTAAGGGGGCGTATAGGATCACCCATCGTCGCTGGCTCGGCGAGGCGCTGCAAGTCTGACACCAGCGTCACATCAAGGTCTGCGACCTCGCGTCGCCCTCCACCCTTGCGGCGCACTCGGCCATTGCCTGGCTCTGGAGTATCAAGATCATTGATGCCTCGCCCGATGGTGGAGCGCGCGAGACCAGTGATCTGCGCAACGGCCGCAAGACCGCCGCGCCCTGCCGCTCGGGTTTCTGCGGCGGCAAACAAACGCCGACCACGTTCGCCAAGTTTCGAACCAAATACTTCCCATCGCTGCCTAATTTGTGCTGCCTAATTTGTTCTCGCTCTACCATGAATATCGACTATCATATTAAGAACGGCATGAGAATCTCATGGACCAGAGTCAAACCGACGCAGGGACAAAGGCTTCTGATTCACTTATTGTTGAATGTCTCCTAACTGCATAATCAGACGCTATAGGGCGTTTAGGAAATTTCGCACTTTTAGTCATAAAACCCCATATTGCTCGCGGATTTTACGGCCCGTCTCATTCATCAACAATCCATCGATAATGTAGGGGGCTTCGCTGACCGTTACCGAGATGTTTTGGGTGGCAAAGGGTCCGTACTGATCTCCTATGAGGGCGTTATCTGAGGCAGGTGATGAGAGAGCATTTCCACCACTTCGGGAGCAGTGTTGTTGCGCAATGCTCTGGTCAGCCAACTTTCAAACTCCGACTGCCTGCAGGCCTTAAGTATCGACGAAGCGTGCGAAAGCAGGCCCTTGTTGTCATAGTGTGCAAGAAGCTTTGGTAAATCTCGTTCGGTTATCGCTTCATTGATCTGGTCTTCGATGCCCTGCGCAATAGAATTGATATCAAGGGCCACAGTGCGACTCTTATATTCTGTTTTGAGTTCATCGAGCGTTACTGCCGCACTCAGATCGATCTTTTTCAGTGTGCGATCTATGCGCCTTCTGCAATAACGCACAACTACCTTTTCGACCTTCTCATCTGAATTGACTGCTCCAAAGACTGCATCGGACAGCCTTGAAAGGCGATCCGCGAGCTCCTCATTCTGATAACCTTCCGCGGCGGCAATGGCTTTACTGACGCCTGGCAGCAAGATTATGTTCTCGATCTCCGAAACAGGTAATGTCGCAATGCCAAGTTTTGCAAGATAGGTTTTGTCTGCAATCTCGTAATCGTCAGCGTCGACAATACCGGAGCAAGTGATACGGGTCAGTTCAGCATTTTTTCGCATGGTTACGACAGAATGGATGACCTCTGTGCAAGAGCTGCGTGGAATGACAGTCCATTCAGGGTAGCAACAACGATAGATCGCCATATCAAGACTTGTATGACCACCCTCGACGAAAAGTATTGGTCTCCGACTTCCGAGGATGAGCGTAGCAAGTTCTTCGTCAAACCCGGTATCTTCTGGAATATTTCCGATCTCCCAGAAAGGCGTGGGATCATAATCCCGTATCACAAACTTCCGGGCGGTTCGTGCCGCCGCAAACTCAAGGTCATGTGTGATGAATACGAAAGCGCAATCTGGCCTCACCGCTTCCAGTTCATCCCACAGTTTAGACATGATTGAACGATGCACATGCAGTTCCGGCTCATCAATAATTAAGATAGTGCTTTCGCTCGCAACCAATACTTGCCCAATCATGTAGAAGATAGCCCGCTCTCCATCATTCATTTCAGAGGCATTGTAGGTGTTATCTGACCCCGGTACTGATACGAGGATATCATCGCCTTTTATGTGAAGTTGTCTGTGAGATAAAAGTTTTACCCAAATATCATTCAGTCGCTGTAATTTAGTAAACTGGTATTCGCCATCAGGAGTATCTGTGCGTGGATTGTTTTGCTCATGTGTATTCAGCGCAATATTTGATTGATCAGCGAACAATGCCTGTATGAGAAAATCGAAATCATTCAGCAACCAAACAGCCCCTTTGGAACGCCAACGTTGGCCAATTCGGTGCTCAAGTTGAGCATCTTCTGCCGGATGGCCTGTCTGAAGCCCCAGAAGCGCTTGTTTCTCGCTTATTTTAGCCACACTTGGATTGAGGCTC
>OZ253571.1:0-113249 GCA_965262875.1 Halioglobus sp. | reverse complement strand
GACCGGTCACTGGCCGGTGGCTTTGTCGGGGCGGCTCTGGACTATGCTATCGAGGACCGTGTCAACCTGAACGGCTCTGTCGAATATAGCCAGCGGTCTGGCGATGCTTCGGGCGGTCTCTCGGGACAGTTCGGGCTGGTTGTAAAGTTCTGATTGAACACCCCCGTCCGGGGGAAGAGATTAGCGTGGCCCGGTTTACGGGAAAACGGGACACGCAACGCTATAAACCATGCCGCGCTCTGCCCTTCAAAGAGCCGCACACCACAGCATCAGCACATTAGAGCATGTTGCGCCAAATTGAATTCAACAAGCGTTTCGCAACATGCTGGACAGATATGGTGTATCCTATCGCGTGCCATACCCACAGCTGAACCGATTAAGCGCAACACGCTCTAATGCCGCGATAACTCTCGCCAGTGGCGCGCACCGGTATCGAGAGACCGCCACCGCCACTCCAGGGCTTGCGCCACGGCACGGTGCCGGCCTCCAGTTCTGCAAGGCCAGTTCTGCAAGGATTGTATCGGTGACATGTTGATAGATGTTGAATTTCTGTTGTGACTTTGCCATTCTGGCCTCCTGAAACCGGTTGAAAACACACTCCCGGGAAGATTTCTTTTTCTTTGAATGCGCGGCAGAAAGGGCACGGAAGGCAGATGATAAAACACGGCACACTGCTGACAATGATTTCCAGCCACAGCCTCGCGATCCAATGCCGCGATTGCGGACACAGCGCCAAATTTCCGGTTCAGGAGTTGATACACAGGCTTGGCCATGGCGCGGCAGTCAGCGATGTGATTGCCAGAATCCGGTGCCGCAAATGCAACGGCTCCAGACAATTCGATATTCATCTTGACACGGTGGTGCATCAATGACCCCCGATACACAGCTCCGCGACCTGCCTGGTGGCGATCTGCGCCTGGAGTGCCCCGCTGGTTGACAGGGCCAACTGGCCCGAGAAACTGCCTGCTGCCGCCGTGCCACCCTGCGCGTTTCCGACCTGATCAAACAGCTTGGCAGCGCCACCACCATCGGCTGTTTCCAGGCCGGAATACACTGCCGGCACTGCGGTGAGGCCAGTCCCGTTGTCATAATCGACCCTGTCGAGCCGGGCGTGACCGCGCGTCCGGCCAGAAGAGGAGATTGCTGAAGAAAAAAGACCGTGCTGCCCCGACCCATGACCCGGCTCAAGCCTGCCGGGCCACGATTTCGGTCACAATCCGCAGCGCCGCATTCTCATCGGAAACCGGGTCATCCATCGGCACAAACAGCCGCAGCTGGTACTGGTGGATTTCGGTAAAGCAGCCCAAAGATTTCAGCCAAGCCATTTCTGCTGTCCCTGCCCCTGTCAGTTCCAGCCGTTTTTGCCCCGCCACACGGCGTTGTTTCAGGCTGAGACCCGCGCCGAGCTCCACCGCCCGGTCCGTGCTAATCACCACGGCAAGCATCTCTTCCGGCGTCGCCACCGCCAGATCCATGAACCGCCCGCGCAAAACCGCCGCCTGACCGGCATCAAGTGCGCGCCCCAGCAACGCCGGGCCGCTTTCGGGCTGCACGCGGTAAATCCGGGTGTTCTGCCCCGGGATCTGCTTCCAGATCGGCAGGATCAGCCCGGTCAGCAGATGCAGCTCGGTGACTTCCATCTCGGGCAACTCCGCCACCTGCGCATCCCAGAGCTTACGGAATGCCGCGCTGTCCACATCTTCCCAGTTGGAGCGGGTGAGTTGCTGCTCTTCGATAAACCCGCTGCCCGTCGGACGAATAATGCGCCGTTCAAAGCCAACCCCGCCCGCCTCGTCAAACACCTGACGCGGGCGCGGGCTGACCAGTGCCACCGCGCCACTGGCGGTATTCTGCATCGGTGTCAGCGATGGATGCTGCTCCAGTACCGCCGCCGCAGAAAGATAGCTCCGGCGCTGTTCCACCTTGACCGGCACCAGCGATGTGATGGCCCCTGTGGTCTCGCAACAGCGCAATTCCTGTGCCGCGCCCGCCGTAATCCGGTCGCCGCGCAAGGTTTCAAGCCCGACATCCAGCCGCCCCGCATCGCGTGCGCGGGCTAAAGCCAGATTGATCTTTTCCATCAGTGCAGAGAACACCGCATTCTGCAGCGCAATCGGCAAGGCCAGCACCCGGTTGAGAAACCGCTGGATTGGCGGCAGTTCTTCCAACAGCGCGCCCTCGCGTGTGACCAGCCTCAATCCCGTCCAGTCGCAGAATGTCTCATAGGTCAGCGTATCGCCGTTCCGTGGGTTCACGGCCTCGCCGCGCACAATATCGCTGTAGAGACTGCGCAGGCAGGCCCGCGCAATCGGGCTTTCCAGATTGTCACTGGCCCGGAACATGCCCTGCGAGGCAGTTTCGCGCTGGCCTTTGGTGAGCGCGCCTAATGTATCGAGCCGCCGCGCAATGGTCGAGGTAAAGCGTTTTTCGCCGTGCACATCCGTCGTGCAAACCCGGAAATGCGGCGCCGAGACCTGCGCCGCCCTATGGGTGCGCCCCAGCCCCTGGATCGCCGCATCCGCCCGCCAGCCCGGTTCCATGAGATAATGCCGCCGCCGTTTCGGGGTTGTGGCCCCGGCTGATGACCCGTCTGCCCCTCTCTCGACTTCTCGGGCCAGTTTGGCCCTGCCAGTCCGACGGCGCTTGCAAGCAAGCCCTGCCGAGGCAGTGGATGACCCCACAGTGGATGACCCGCCAGCTGCCGCATGGTAGGAGCGTCCGGTGCCACCTGCATCCGAGAAAATCAGGATGGCTTTTTCGCCCGCCATGAAGGCGCGGGTTTCCGCCGCATTGGCCGAAGTGCTACGCCGTTCGATGCGCAAACGCCCGCTTGCGTCTTTCACCGGCCGCTGCGACCGCCCGGTGACTTCGGCGACCACATCCGCGCCAAAGGCCCAGATGATCTGGTCCAGTGCCGAGGGCACGCCTGCCAGCAGCATAATCTCGTCCATCGCCGCCTGGCGCAAGGCTTCGGCCTCGCGCGAAATCACTGGCGCGCCGCGTTCATCGCGTAGAACCTGCGACAGCACAGTGCCATCTTCCTGTGCGACCAGCACCTGTTGGGTGACCGGAAAGGCGCGTTCCAGATACGTGATGACATACTCCCGAGGCGTCAACGCCCCTTCGACCAGCTCATCGTCAGGCCCGAGGCTTTCCAGACGCCGTTTTAAGAGCGCCTCGCCGGTGGACACGATCTGCACCACCGGCGCCCAGCCCTCCGCGATGTCCTGGCGGATCGCGTCTATGACCGCCGGGCATTTCAGGCCTTGCACCAGATGGTTGAAAAATCTTTGCTTCGTGCTTTCAAAAGCGGAGATCGCCGCTGATCGCGCCGCACCGGAACCTTTCGTGGCGGCTTTGGCACTGCCGTCTGTACTGATGCCGGTGGCTTCGAGAGCCGCGTGCAGGTTCTGGTGAATAATGCGGAACGCGGACGCATAGGTGTCATAGAGCGCAATCTGGCCGGATGTGAGCCGGTGTTCCAGAATATCGTAGTCCACGCCCTCAAACGACAGGGCGCGGGCCGTATACAATCCCATGGCTTTCAGATCGCGGGCCACCACCTCCATCGCCGCCACACCGCCGGCTTCCATGCTCGAGACAAAATCCGCACGCGACGGGAACGGATAGCCCGGCCCTGCGCCCCAGAGACCCAGGCGCGTGGCATAGGCCAGATTACCCACCTCCGTGGCACCTGTGGCCGAAACATAAAGGCACCGCGCGTACCGCCAGCATTCTGCATGGCGTGGGCTTCGTCAAAACCGATCACCCCGTCAAACTCGGCACCAAGCCAGCAAATAATCTGGTCAAGACGCCGTGCGCCGGATTGGCTGACAGCCCGCAAGGTGGCGTAGGTCACAAACAGAAGACCGCTGGCGAGATTGATCTCTTCATCGGGCTTCCACTTCGAGAGCGCGTGAATATCGGTGCGCGCACCGCCCAGATCGGTCCAGTCGCGGATCGCATCTTCGATGAGGGTTTGGGATTTCGAAAGCCACACGGCCTTGCGGCGGCCCTTGAGCCAGCCGGCCAGAATAAGACCCGCCACCTGCCGGCCTTTGCCACAGCCGGTGCCATCGCCCAGAAAATAACCCCGGCGATAGGCGCGCGCGGTCTCGTCCTCATCATTGCGCTGAAGGCGTTCAGGGCGATCCCTGCGTTCTGGGCCGTCCGTATCGTCGACTATGAACCGGCCCGGCAGATCGGTGGCAAACGCTGTTTCGGCCATCAGGATGGTTTCCAGCTGCGCCTCGGACAGAGCACCGTCCTCAATGATCTTGGCAGGCAGCTTGATCTGCATATCGCCGGGTTGTGGTGGATGCACCGATCCCATGGCAAGGCTTTCCACCAAGGGCGATGGATGGGCTGTCGCGCCCGCAATCCGCAGACGTTGCGGCGCGTAGCTGGCATAGATGTCCGAGACCGGCAGGTTGGCACGCGGGGTCTTGAGTAATTCCACCTCAAGCGGTGTCGCGGTATTTTGGGCGGCACTGCCTGCGCCGGGCAACAGCATGGTGGCTCCGCTGCGCTGCGCGATTTTGCGGGGAACGGCACGCGCCACGTTCGGCGCAGCGGCTGCGCCTTTTGCGCCGGTGATGCGTCGTAATTGTTGAGAAGAGACAAGAGCCATGCGGGGTGCGACTCGGGCCAGTTGGCCCTGTACGCCAACGGGGCAATGGGTATCAAGGATTAAAAGCGCGGCGGTGAGGTCCGGGCAGATGTGTTCGGGGCAGTCCCTGCGCTCAGGGCCGCGCAGAACGGTCGGTGTTGCCGCGCCCGCAATCGCATTGCCAACCGGATCGGGGCCATGCTTGTCGAGCACCAGCAGGTCTGTACTCACCGAAGTGCCCATCTTGCGAAACGCTGCGCGCGGCAAATGCAACCGCAGCACCGGCGTGGCCAGAGCGCAGACCCGCGCCCACAGGCCCGCATCACCTTTGGCAGAAACCGAGGGCGGCACAATCGCCACCAGCCGCCCACCGGGACGCAGGGATTTGAGCGCCGAAAGCACATGACGCAGCGCAATCGTTGGATCGCTGCGGGTCACGCTGGACGCAAACGGCGGGTTCATCAAAACAACGGATGGCGCGCGCTTGAACACGGCCAGGTCATCGATGAACTCCGCATCATGACCCGTCACACTTTGGCCGAATGTGGCCATAAGCAGCGCCCGGCGGTGACACGCCCGGCGGGGCGCATCGATCTCGTTCAGGATGAGATCGGCGCCAAACATCTGCGCCATGCGGGCAAGCGCCCCGGTGCCGGCGGACGGTTCCAGCACCACATCCGCCTTTGTGATCCGCGCTGCCATGGCCACGATAAACGCCAGATCCAGCGGGGTTGAGAATTGTTGCAATTGCACCTGACGCTCGGAACGGCGGGTTTCCGTTGGCAGCGCGGCCATCACCCCGGACATGATGTTCAGGCGGGCGGCAGCAATACCCCCTGTCCCGCCAGCCTTCTGCACCTTGTTTGATGACGCTTGACTGGATGCCACCAGACCGGCCGCGACCTGCATCAGATCAAAAGCCAGCCGCCAATCCCAAACCCCCGCCGCATCGCTGCCGCCCAGATGCCGGGTCATCACCGCGCTCAGGGCTTGTGTGGTCAAAGCTTGCATGCTTAATCCATCCACGGTGATCAGGCGGCGCAGGTCGATCGTGATGGCTTTGATTTTACGGGGCGTCAGGCTTTCGCTGTGTGTTTCTACGTTTGTCTCTGTGTTTATCTCTGGGCACATATTCGTCAGCATCGGGGTTTTCCTTCCATTGGTTAAAATTCACCAAAAAAGAAGAATTCTTTCACTTTTCCAGAGGAAGGTTGCTGCCGCGCGGGGTGCTTCAAACAGAAAACTGCCGAGAAAGAAAAACGGGGCATTCAGTATCCCGAATGCCCCGATCATGGGTTGGTGGTTTATAGTTTAGTGGTGTTTTATGCCGCAACAAGAGGCTCAATACCCGACACATCAACCTCTTTAGAGATGACGGCCATGTCATAGTTTGTCTGCATGTTCATCCAGTAAGCCGGGGTCGTACTGAACACGCGGGCAAGGCGTAGGGCCGTGTCAGGCGTCATACGCGTAACACCCCTTACAAGCCGCTCGATCCGGGTGCGCGGAACGTCCAAACGACGGGCAAAGGCTATCGACCCCATGTCCAGAGGATCGAGGTAGAGTTCTTTCAGAACTTCGCCAGGGTGCATTGGGTCATTAAGCAGGCTCATATCGTTTCCTTTCAGTGGTAATCGACAATCTCAACATCGGCGGGGCCGTTGGCCGTCCAGACAAAACAAACCCGCCATTGCCCGTTTATCCGCACAGAATACTGTCCTGCCCGATCACCTTTCAGTTCTTCCAAATGGTTGCCGGGTGGAAATCTTAAATCTTCCACGACAACCGCTGCATCAAGCGCCGTGAACATAGCTCTCGTGCGCTTCACCACGTCACCGGGGAAGCCTGTTCCATATTTACCTTGAACGACATTAGCAGCGTGTTTGCCTTTGGTGCTTTGGATCATATTTTATATGTATCACCACAAGATACATGTGTCAATTCGATACACATTCCAACCAGGAAAACAGGGGCATCCGGTGTCCCGAATGCCCCGATCATGGGTTGGTGGTGGTTTACGCCGCCAGCGCCCCGGTCTCCTCTGCCGGCGCCTCTGCCGGAATATCCGCCGGTTCCTCTTCCATCACGTCGCGGGTCATCACGTCGTGGGTCATCACCGACGGACACCAGCTGTTGACGGCCTGACGTTGGCGATCGGTCAGCGTGGCAAAGGGTTCGGCAAACAACTTGACCATATAGCTCACAAGCCCTGTCTTCTTCGCCTTTTGGTAGGTCTGCGCCTCGGTGCGCATATCCATATCACGCAGGATTTCCAGCAGGTCTGATTTGGTCAGACGCTTCAGGAACGCCGCGTCGGGCGTCCAGACATCGCGCAGGTTGGGCAGAACCGCGATCTCGACCGCCTCACGCACCGGATCGCGCAACTCCGTGACCAGCTTCGGTTCCAGCGTCTGCGCCACCGCATAGGCCAGAAGATCCGCGCGGGATCCCTCAGGCAATGCCCGGAATGTGGCAAACCCGTCCGCACCCTCGATCTCGATCCAGTCAAGCTCCAGCCCGTCCCGCAGCGTTGCGAACACCTCCTCGATCTGCGCCAGCGAGCCACTCACCTCGTCTGGTCCCCGACTGGCCACATCTGCACGCAGGCAGGTCGCATTGCTATAGTTCCAATCCCCCAGAACCTGACGGATCAGCGTATAGCAGGCGTAATCGCCCGCCACTTCGGGCGATTGCGCCAGGGCCAGCCCCACAGCCCTTGTACGGATATGTGCCATATCGCCCGCTAGCTTGGCAGACAGCTTTGGCCCGACAGCTGTGTCCGGTGCGGTATTGGCCGTGGTGCCGTCCCCGAACCCGACCTGATCGTCCGTATTGCGATCCGGCATTTGTTCCGGCCGTACCATGCCGCCAAAAAACTTCACCTCGCACCGGTCCCAGACCGCGATAACACCGCCAAGCCCCAGATCGCCTGCGCTGTAGCCTTGCGTCAACGCATCGATCTCCGCCTCAAGCACCGCGTGACGGGCCTCAAGTGCGGCTTCGGCCTCGGCATCCGGGGACGCTTCATAGTCTGCACTGATCGCATCCAACTCTTCGGTCAATTGATCCACCCTGGCTTGCGTGGCGTCATCGAGATCAAGCGCCTCAGGATAGAGCCGCCCGTAATCGCTGAAACTGTCCCGGCGGGCTTCTGTGCGATATTCCGCCCAGGCAAAGCCAAGCCGCGCCCGTTCTGCCTCCGCGCGCGCCTGAAGGTCTTCGGCCAGCAGTTTGGTGATCAGGCTGTTGTCGGCCAGAATACTGTCCTCCTCGATCAGATCGGCCAGAACCTCGCCCCCTGCGGCGATATAAGCTTCGCGCACAAACGCGCCAACCGCATCGCCAACCCGCACCCAGCGGTTTTGAAACGCTTGGCGCACCTGCCAGGATGTGACAGCCCCGTGTTCCTGTGCGAGACCGGTGAAGGTTTCCAGCTGCACCTCTGGATCCGGGTGCGCATCGAACGCCCGCAAGGCTTCAAGGTTGATTTGACCGGATCGGTGCGCATCGCGGATATCGACGTGGATATTGCCCAGACGCAGGGCTTCCCTCACCTGCCGTTCTGTAATCGCAAAACTGCGCGCGATCAGATCAATGCTTGCACCATCCTGATCGCGCATCGCGGCAAACGCCTCATAGCGATCCAGCGCATCCATCGGCAGTTGCAACGCATTCTCCGAATAGCTCACGGTGGACAGCGCAACCTCGTCGCCGGACATCTCCCGACAGGCCACTTTCATGGATTTCCCGAAGCCTTTGGCGGCTTTATCTTCCGCCAGTGTCTTGAGCGCGGCCAGACGGCGGCCACCGCCAACAACGCCGTAAGTGCCATCCTCAAGCTTTTGCACCACGAGCGGTTGCAGCAAGCCGCGCAGGGCGATATTGGCCGCCAGCGGTGTGATCGCCGCCGCCGCATAGGCCGTAATACTGCCGGCCCGCACGTTGCGCGGATGCAGGGTCAGCTTGTTCAGGGCAATCCGGCAATCGCTCAGCAGGGTGTTCATATTTTGGGTGGTCATCGTGTTTCTCCATTTTGTGTTTCTCGATCCCCCATTGGAATCACAAAAACCAAAAGCCCCGCTCTTTTCTTTAGGGAGCCGGGCGCGACAGTTGTCGGGAAGCGATGACGGGGCCGGAAAAGACTGATGGTTGCAATCTGGCGTGGATGAACGCGGGACCGCTGATGCCAGCCCCGCGCCCATGTCTCCGTGTCTGTGTTAGTGGTCTGTGTCAGGCGGCAATATAGCCTGCGTCACGGGCCACTTTGGCATAATCAGACAGGCTGCGATCCGCCTTGAAAAAGCGATCACGCTCGACCATTGGCTGGAAGGGTATTACATGCCCGAGAAGCGGCAGACCCAAGACCCCACGCAAGTTGGCAATCTCGCTTAAGGTGACGGTGCCGAGTTCAGCGCAACCCAGGCCCAAATCGCAGAGTCCAAAAGCGATATCAGGATCCTCCGGTTCCAACCAGGCCAGCAGCCACGTGGCCCCGCCATCCGGCATGAACAGTTTAACAACCGGTTTTACGGTTCCGGAAATATCCGCCTGCGCCATAGTGCGCCCGTTGGCGAGCAGTTGCATACGGTGGGTTTTGGTCAGAAGTTTCATAGGTGTTTCCTTGTGATAGATGGTTAAAACCCCCTTCCCCCTTCGGGAACGGGATCACCTGGAAACAAAGCTTTCTTTGACTTTTTGAGGCTGGGTGGCGCGAAATTTTGGGACTGGGTCGGAACCCGCATACGACAAGGACACGACACCAGGGGAATTGCATGAATAGCACATTAGGTTTGCAGTGAAAATGAGTATTGTCTGATAAAAGTCTCGACAGAGGTGCATTTATTTTATAGACCCTATTGTGAATCGGGTCTACTGGTTCGGCGTTTACGTGAGTGATAAGGAACATCATGATAAATTCCAACAAACAGAAATTTATACACCTCAACCGCAGACAGTTTGCTGCTGGACTTGGTTTGGGATCCGTCGGCTTCGCGTCAAGTGCCATGGCACAAGGAGCGAACTGGAGAGCCCATGAGGGCACGGAATTGCGCTTGTTAATGGTCAATCATTGGTGGACAAGTGCGCTTGAACCGCTTGTTCCTCAGTTTGAAGAACTGACCGGAATGAAGGTTACGTTCGACGTGTTTACCGAAGACAACTATTTCCAGAAAGCAGCGGTCGAATTGTCGGCAGGCACCCGGAACTATGATGGGTTGATGGTCGGCAATCTCCAAGCTGGCCAGTACATGGCGGCAGATTGGTTGGCCCCCATGGGTGAATACCTTGCTGATGCGAATATCGTTGATCCCAACTGGTACCAGATCGATGATATTTTTGCGTCGGGACGAGGTTCTGGCTCCTTAAACGGCTCGCTCTACGCACTGCCCGTAAGTACGGAATGTGAAATCGTGATGTACCGCAAGGATGTTTTCGATGCAGCGGGTATTGGAAGCATGGACTCGCTTGACCAGATGATTGACGCTGCAGCTGCTCTAAACAATGGCGAGATGGCTGGAATGGTTGGGCGCGGTCGCCGGGGTCTCGACATTATTTGGGTTTGGACAGGATTCCTGCTGAGCAATGGTGGCGATTTCTTTAAGGACGGTAAGGCAGTCCTCAACAGTGATGCAGCCAAAGGCGCTGCCGACATCTACATCAACAAGTTGCTGAGAAATAGCGGTCCGCAAGGGACCGCGAATATGTCGTGGCTCGAAGCCTCAACCTTGTTCAAGGAAGGCAATGCTGCGATGTATACTGATGCAAGCGGTCTGCTTGGCGTCGCGCTGGACAAAGAAAAAAGTGTGATCACTGACAAGGTCGATGTCTTCGCTTGGCCAGGACAGGGCGCGAACGCGCCAGGGCCAAACTACTGGTTCTGGCTCTATGGTATTCCGAAAAATGCCAGCAACCCGGAGGCGGCGGCGATGTTCACCGCATGGGCTACGTCTCAAGATGTGTCGAGGACTGTCGGCGTTTCGACCGGGTCACCAGTGGCTCGCGCGTCCGTCTGGGCAGATGAGGAATTTGTTGGCTTTTATCCTGGCAACAGCTCAGCCGAGATATCAAAGAGCCTGGCCAGCGTACAAGCAGAACGCGTGCCTTTTGGAGAGCCAAAGTTCCCGCAAGTCGTTGACGCTATTGCGGTCGAACTCGTCAATGCATTGACGAGTTCAGGTGACGTAGATGTGGCATTGGAAAATGCAAACGCCGAAGTGACCAAAATCATGAATGGCTGACTAGATAGTTGTTCTTTCTTGGCCGTCTGCTCCAATTCATTGAAAGAGGCTGCCAAGACAACTGTCGCCCAAGTTACCTCGGTGAAATCGAATGCCTAAATTGATCTTCTTTGATTGTGACGGGGTTCTTGCAGACAGCGAAATTCTGTCCGCCAGAGTAACCTCCGAGATCCTATCCGAACACGGTTTAACACTGTCAGAAGAAGAAACAAATGAGACGTTCGCCGGCAAAAGCCTCAAAGATAACCCGCGCATAGTGTTGGAAGCTTTCGGCATTATTCTGCCAGACGGTTATGTCTGTGAACACGAGCGTCGATTGATGAAATTGTTTCGTACCGACTTAAAAGCTATCGATGGGGTTGTTGAGTTCTTAGAAGACTTAAAAACACCCATTTGTGTGACTTCCAACTCCGGCCACAGTCGCCTCGCTGTCACATTGGCTGTGACAAACCTCGCTCGCTTCTTTGGCAAGAATGTCTTTAGTGCAGAAGATGTGACACACGGTAAACCATCACCCGATCTATTCCAATTTGCCGCAAAGGCATTCGGCGTGGACCCCAGTGAATGTGTTACGATTGATGACAGTCTTTCCGGAATTCAGGGTGCAGTCGCTGCCGGAACGCGCGCTATTGGCTTTAGTGGTGGCAGTCACATCAACAATGGTCATGATGAAAAACTATATGCTGCAGGCGCGGAAATCGTCGTTGGCCACATGAGCGCGCTTGGACCACTTCTTGCGAATGGCTAAATCGTGGATTGATTTTGAAAGACGTTATTAGTGATATGAGCTACTTGGTGGGAATAGATGTTGGAACCGGAAGTGCCCGTGCGGGTGTCTTCGATTTCTCGGGACAGATGCTCGCCATGTCTACGTCCGACATAGTTACCTATCGAGAATCCGGGTCCATAGTCGAGCAGTCGAGTCAACAAATCTGGAAGGCTTTATGCGATGCCACCCGTACAGCGCTGGATGAGATCCACATTGAGCCTGAGAGGGTTTCCGGAGTGGGGTTCACTGGAACGGGTTCACTCGTGGCTGTCGGCGAAGGAGGTATACCGCTACCAGTCGGCCCCTCCGAAGAAGATGAAAGAAACATTATTGTATGGATGGATCTTCGATCCGTCCCGCAAGCCGAAAAAATCAACGCAACAAGGCACGAGCTCCTAAAGTACGTCGGCGGCAAGGTTTCTCCAGAATTGCAGTTGCCAAAAGTTCTATGGTTGAAGGAAAACCGACCGGCGACCTTCGAGGCCGTATGGCAGTTCTTTGACCTCACCGATTTCTTGACATGGCGCGCAACCGGCAGTCTTTCGCGGTCCACATGCACGGCAGCGTGTAAATGGGCTTACGATGCCTATGAGAAGAGGTGGGACCCCGGTTTCTACAGAGCTATCGGTTTGGGTGTCTTGGCCGACGAAGGGTTTGAACGTATCGGCACTGAGATCATTGAACCCGGAGCCCCATTGGGGGCCGGGCTAAGTGAACAAGCCGCCGAAGACCTTGGACTGCGTGCCGGCACGCCGGTGGGTACTGGGTTGGTGGACGCTCACGCCGGAGGTGTTGGCTCGCTTGGAGCACCGGACAAAATCGGATCAGTGACCAGTCGGCTCTCGTATGTATTTGGTACGTCTGGATGTACGCTGAGCGTCTCGCAGGATCCACATTTTGTTCCTGGAGTTTGGGGTCCATATTATTCGGGTATGGTGCCGGACCTGTGGCTGAACGAAGGCGGTCAGTCGTCAGCAGGTTCTGCCATCGAACATCTATTGACCCAACACGCTGCGTATGATGAGGTAAAGGATCTGGCGGACCAGGCAGGCCTTTCGGTTCCAGACTGGCTTGCGGAACGTGCTTTGAAGTGTCGGGCACCGTCAAAACTTGTCGAACTTGCCGGGCAAATCATCGTCGTTCCTGATTTCAATGGAAACCGCTCGCCATTTGCCGATCCAAAGTCGCGAGCGGTTATCGCGGGTCTTGGTTTTGAAAGTGATCTTGAGAACCTTATGGCTCTCTACATCGCTGGTCTTTGCGGCCTGGCTTATGGGCTACGGCAAATTATCGAGACACAAACGCAAAATGGCGTCAGCACCGACACAATCGTGATCTCGGGTGGCGCTGGCTCTAGCGATGTGGTGCGCCAGATCATCGCAGACGCGACCGGACTGCCAGTAGCCGTTCCAAGCGCTTCCCAACCCGTTTTGCTCGGAGCTGGCATTCTTGGCGCGGTCGCTGGATCAATACACGCGGATGTCCCAACGGCAATGAGAAGTATGTCTTCGTTTGGAAGCATTGTGCACCCAGTCGACGGAGATTTGCGCGAGATTCATGACAAACGGTTTGAGGCATATTGTGCCCTGCAAAATGCTGGCAAGATATTTATGCCGTCCTAAGTACAATGAGGATTGTTCTCGGTTTGAGACAATAGAAAAACATGATGGAAATTCAAGAAGATAAGAAAACCGGGTTCATCGGATCCGAATGCTACGTTGGATTGACAAAAGCGCGGTCCACACCATATGTAATACCAACGGCCCAAGGATTTGACACTTTGTGCTTTACACGGGGAATTTGAAGTGATTCAGTAGTCATCACTACCAGGGAGAAGGTTGATACAAGGGATTGAAATGATAGTGGTTTTTCCAAGATGATGTCCTCCAGATTACTCTTCTGGAACTGTTGAATCAGACAATACTCATTTCTGCAAACCCAATGTGCTATTCATGCAATTCCCCTGTTGTGAATCGGGTCTAGTATTGTGCCTGCAACAATTGTATTCAGGTAACAATGGCCTCCATACTGCCGGTGGGTTTCATGGCTCACCAGAAAGGACATGAAGATTTCTCTGAGCAATCATACAACGGTACGGTTTTGCGTTTATCTATCGATCAGCAGTGCCGCACGTGGTCTGTGCTCTCTCAGGGCAATCTCGGGCATGCTAAACGGCAGTGTTGTCGCCTTATTTTCAGAACATCTGCTTGGTCTTCCCGACGACGTGATCGGCGCAACAATTGGGCATCGAAGTGGGGCAATCGGATGAAGAAGTTCAACTTGAGTTCCGAGGCTTGGGCGCGATGCCTAATGCTCACGCCCATTACGATCTACCTTTTGGCGCTTACGCTATATCCGTTTCTCGCCAACGTTTGGAATAGCGGTCAAGCGCTCGATTTGGTTGATCCTTTCAAGACGGGGTATGTTGGGTTTGAAAACTACGCCGAGGTTATTGGTCGCGCAGCGTTTCTCAAGTCAGTTTTCCTAACTTTTGCGTTGGTCGCATGCTCATTGACCATCCAGCTGGTCCTTGGGGCCATCGTCGCCCTTGCGCTTTGGAATCCAATCCGCGGCCATCGCTTATTCACGACAATTTTGATCTTGCCATTTGGCCTCACGCCTGTGGCGCTTGCGTTGGCCTGGCGACTGATCCTAAATCCTGCCGGTGGCGCTCTGAACACGATCTTGGAGTCCATTGGGCTGTCTGGGCAAAACTGGACCGCATCACCGGCACTTGCCTTGCCTTCACTCATTGCTGTCGACGTATGGCAGTGGACACCATTTGTAATCCTTATCTTCTTGGCTGGCCTGTCTGCAATTCCGAAAGATCCTATAGAAGCGGCGGAAATGGAGGGGGCAGGCTACTGGGACGTATGCCGATACGTCGTCATCCCCATGCTGAAGCCGCTCATTCTGGTTGTGGTTCTCTTTCGAAGCATCGACCTGTTCCGCTCCTTCGACACGATCTGGGTGATCACTGGCGGAGGCCCAGGCAATGCGACAGAAACGCTCAATATGCTGCTCTATAGAATTGCCTTCCAAAACCTTAATTTTGGCGAGGCCTCTGCGCTCGCTTTGATGCTGCTGATTGTCATTCTGCTTTGGACACAACCATTTCTGAAGCGTTTGATCGGAAAGTTCAATTGAGTGAGGTATTTCAAATGAAGCTTTCCGCCAGAGCGATTTTTCTCATCGTTTTTTGTGCAATATGGTTTGCTCCGATAGTGTACGTCGTAGGCGTCGCGCTCAAATCGCCGCTTACCGTTACCGACAATTTTTTCGGGATGAGCCTGCATAACTTTGCGGCGGTCTTCCAAAAAGAAGACTTCATGACCGGCATTGTAAATTCCTTGATAATTGGGGCAATCTCAACGTTATTGATCATGTTGCTGGCGGTACCCGCAGCCTTTGTCTGCGCTACACGCGATTTTCGCGGACGGGAGTTATTTGAAGGCTGGATCTTAAGCACACGGATGCTGCCGCCGTTTGTCGTCATGCTGCCGTTTTTCCTACTGTTTCGAAAGTTCGGGCTCCTCGATACGCTCACTGCGCTCATTATAATGCATGTGATTGTTAGCATCGCGCTTGCGTTCTTCATGTTGCGGAGCTTCTTTAGCGAAATACCACGTGACATCCTTGAAGCGGCATATATCGAAGGTGCCGGGACCTGGTACACGCTTGGGTTTGTCGCCTTGCCCATGGTTCGTTCGGGTTTGACCGCAACCTGCATATTGGTGTTTATCTTTTCGTGGAATGAACTCGCATTCGCGTTCACTTTGGCGGGAGGTTCGGTCAAGACCGGCCCAGTCGCAATCCTGTCCTTTATGGGCTTCCAAAATTTCCAAATTGGACCTCTGATGGCTGCAGCCACGGTGCTGATGGCCCCGATCGTAATTCTCCTGATCGTCACACAAAAAAACCTAATACGCGGACTGACCTTTGGAGCGGTCGACTAACGTCCAACCAAGAAGGAGGTTCGGCATGGCTCGAATACAAATAAAAAACGTAACGAAGACCTATGGGCAGTACGCAACCGTCCTAAAAGACTTCTCGCTGGAGGTCTCGGACGGAGAGTTTCTGGTTCTTGTCGGCCCATCAGGATGTGGCAAGTCCACATTGCTACGAATGGTCGCCGGCCTCGAGAGTATCACAAGCGGCGATATATTGATTGACGGCAAGGTTGTGAACGAGGTCGCGGCCAAAGACCGCGACTTGTCGATGATCTTCCAGACTTATGCTCTCTTTCCTTATATGAGCGTGCGCGAGAACCTGGGCTTCGGAATGAAGCTGCGCAAGGTTGACCGAGCAGAGGCCGAAAACCGGATTACTAAAGCTGCGGAAACTCTGGGTTTGAGCGGGTTTCTGGATCGAAAGCCCATGCAGTTGTCTGGCGGTCAACGTCAAAGAGTGGCCATCGGAAGGGCGTTGGTCCGAAATCCAATGGCGTTCCTGATGGACGAGCCGTTGTCCAATTTGGACACGAAGCTGCGTGTTCATATGCGAACAGAGTTTTTACGCCTTCGGGAGCAATTGGGTACAACGACCATGTATGTCACCCACGACCAAACTGAAGCCATGACGCTCGGGCACCGGGTCTGTGTCATGCTCGACGGGAAGATACAACAGATCGCCAGTCCTGAAGAGCTCTTCGCGCGCCCGGTCAATCTGTTTGTGGCCGGATTCATCGGAACACCGGAAATGAACTTTGCACATGGGAAAATCGAAAATAACGCGATCAATGTTGGGGATATTAGTTTCCCGATACCCCAAAACCGTGACTTGTCGGGGCTGCAAGAGAGAGAGCTGATCGTCGGTATTCGGCCAACCGATTTTCGATACAACGATCCTGATACTCAAAATGCAAAAATCGAGATTAAGGCAGATCTGGTCGAAAGATTAGGAAGCGAAAATCATGTCATCTTTCACGTTGAGTCAAAGCCCGTACGACCTAGACAATTTGCCGGCGTTCATGACGATGTCGAAGACCTGGGGGCCAAGACCCACACTGAATTCATGGCAAGCATCCCAGGCAACGTATCCGTGGTGAGCGGAGACGTCATTTCCACAAGCGTAGATCTCTCAAACATCCATCTCTTCAACCCTGAAACAGGGGTCGCAATTGCACACAACTAGCAACTTGGTCGAGATGGGTCGCAGTTTACTGGAAGCGACAGATATCAAACGTCGCCTAATGGATATTAGGCGGATTGGAATCGCACACCATGAAATCAAGGCCATATCGACTGCACCATCGTCAAGGCTAGGAAGCGCTTTGAATGGTTCATCGAAAGCCATTGGGTTCGGTACCAGATGAGCAATAAAGAACGTTTTACACACGGACGGAGGGGAGGCAACACATGGCAAAGTTGATGGAAAACAAAACGGCAGCGATTACAGGCGCAGCCTCGGGTATAGGGCGGGAATGCGCCCGGATTTTGATCGAAGAGGGGGCACAAGTTGTACTCATCGATCATGCTGAAGATCGTCTGAATGAAGTATGTGAAGAGCTTGGTCCTAACGCAAAATCATTGAACGTCAATCTTCTCGACGGGGCGCAAGTCTCTTCGATACTGCCGCGCATAGAAGACTTGGTTGGTCCGCTTGATATTTTTCATGCTAACGCGGGGGCCTATGTAGGTGGAGCGGCCGCTGATGGTGATCCCGATGAGTGGGACCAGATGCTAAATCTCAATATCAATGCGGCTTTTCGGTGCGTCCATGCCGTCCTGCCGCGAATGATCGAGCGAGAAACGGGCGATATCGTCTTTACGAGTTCCGTTGCGGGTGTTGTGCCTGTCCTCTGGGAACCAATCTATACGGCGTCGAAATTTGCGGTTCAGGCGTTCTTGCACGCTACCCGCCGGCAGGTATCCGAGCACGGTATCCGCATGGGTGCGGTTTTGCCCGGGCCTGTCGTAACAGCGCTGTTGGACGACTGGCCCAAAAAGAAAATGGAAGAAGCGCTTGCCAATGGCTCACTGATGCAACCGCGCGAAGTGGCTGAAGCTGTTCTGTTCATGCTAAGCCGTCAACGAGGCGTTGTGATCCGAGACATGGTGATCTTGCCCAATAGCGTTGATCTCTGAGCCACATTATCAAGAAAGTGAGAGAAGCGGTGTCAGTAGAGCCTGAGAAAACCCAAGAGTATTTGGTGGGAATAGATGTCGGAACCGGCAGTGCCCGAGCGGGCGTCTTCACATTGGACGGTCAGATGATGGCTGCCAGCAGCCACCCTGTCTCCGTTTTTCGCGAGAGCGCGAACGTCGTTGAACAATCCAGCGCCGATATTTGGCAAGCCGTCGTCACGTCTGTGCGCACAGCAGTTACGATGGCAGGAGTTTCGCCAGAGCAAATTCGCGGGATTGGCTTTGATGCAACCTGTTCGCTGGTTGTGTTGGGCGAAAATGGTGCGCCTTTACCTGTTGGAGACCCGAGCCATCCTGACCGCAATATTATGCTTTGGATGGACCATCGCGCCCTAGACCAGGCAGAGCGTATCAACGCAAGCGGCCAAAAGGTACTGGACTATGTTGGCGGCCGCATTTCTCCGGAGATGGAGGTGCCAAAACTGTTGTGGCTCAAGGAAAACCGGCCAGAAGTTTTTTCCACGGCCTGGCGCTTCATGGACCTGACAGACTTTTTGACCTGGCGCTCAACTGGGGACGATTCCAGATCGATCTGCACCGTCACGTGCAAGTGGACATACCTCGCTCATGAAGGCGGCTGGGATCGCGAGTTCTTCAGGGCCGTAGGTCTCGAGGAGCTAGAGGTTGAGAATTTCGAACGGATCGGTACGAATGTGGTGGCAGCAGGCACTCCACTGGGCGAAGGTCTGACCCAAGAAGCCGCAGAAGATATCGGACTTCCCGCGGGAACGACCGTGGCGGCGGGTCTGATCGATGCCCACGCAGGCGGCATCGGTTCCGTAGGAGCGCAGGGCGGCGGTGGGGCGGAGGCAAATCTGGCCTACGTTTTCGGCACGTCCTCCTGCACAATGACGACCACTTCCAATCCGGTCTTTGTTCCAGGTGTTTGGGGGCCGTATTACTCGGCCATGGTGCCAGGTCTCTGGCTCAACGAAGGCGGTCAATCTGCCGCCGGCGCTGCGATTGACCATCTTCTGGAGTTTCACCCCTTTGCTTCGGATGCTGCCTCACAAGCCGCGCAGGTTGGCCAGTCACTGCCGGAGTGGCTTTTACAGCAGGCAGAAAAACGACTGTTGGACAATCCAAAAAGCACCTCTTGCGACCTTGCGGCTGGGCTTCATGTCGTCCCTGATTTTCTCGGAAACCGCGCGCCGCACGCCGATCCGCACACTCGCGCGGTTATCGCAGGGTTGGGCATGGAGCGCGATTTGGAGAGTCTCATTGCTCTCTACGTCGCAGGTCTCTTCGGTATAGGCTACGGGTTGCGTCAGATCATTGAAGCGCAAGCGAAAGCTGGGATAAAAATCGAGCGTATCGTCATAAGTGGGGGTGCAGGCCGCAGCGACTTTATCCGGCAAGTCCTGGCAGACGCGTCTGGCATCGAACTCGCAGCACCAGCCACCGAAGAGCCTGTGCTTTTAGGCTCAGCGATCCTGGCGAGCGTTGCTTGCGGCATCCACGCAGATGTCCACGAAGCAATGGAACGAATGTCCTCATTTGCGTCCATTTACGAACCACAAGAAGGCGCAACACAGGAAACCCACAAGGCCCGCCTCGAGGTATTTGAACAGCTGCAATCGGTCGCACGGCAGGCAGCCGCGCGGTGAATCGCGCCCTCTGTATACGCCCGAGCCGGCATTGTCAGGATGCTGTTGTCAGATATCCAGAACCAACTTGCCTGATTTTGCGCGAGAGACACAAATGCACATCCGATCGTTGACCTCTTTTTGTTTTTCGGTCAGAAAATTGTCTCTGTGATCAGGTATTCCCTCGACAACGCCCGTGAGGCAGGTGCCGCAAACGCCTTGCTCGCAGGAGTAGTTCACGTTAACCCCGTTATCGTAAAGAACATCGAGAATCGTCTCATCGCTCCGCACGTAATATGTTCCCCCACTCCGCGCCAACGTGACTTCAAAACTGTCACGTGCACTTCCCAAAAATTCTGAGTTTGCGGTGAAGTACTCTCTTTTCACCGAGTCCGGTGGCCAGGTGGAAGCAGCCACATCATCTACCAAACTCATGAAGGGCTTTGGTCCACACAAATATATTTGTCCTTCCTCTGGGCGCTTCCAAAGCAACTTCTGCAAATAGGTTTTCGTGTCCTCGGGGTCCAAGGAATAATGGGAGTGAATATTTGAAGTGTAGTTGACCTTGGAAAGACGGTCGTGGAATGCAGTCGCCTTTGGCGACCGGGTGAAATAGTGCAGTTCAAAGGATCGACCCAGATCACCTAGTCTGTCAGCCATTGAAATAATTGGCGTAATCCCAATTCCACCTGCCAACAGAACCGTATGACCAGCTTTTTCGTCGAGCTCGAAGTTGTTCCTCGGGTGGCTGATCTCCAATGTGCTCCCGACGACAACTTTGTCGAACATGGCCACCGATCCGCCCCGAGACTCAGGCTCCCTCTTCACGGCGATGAGATAGTGATCCGGATCGTTTTGCGGACCGCAAAGCGAGTACGGCCGCGTGATGTCGGGCCCGACCTTTACGTCTATATGGGATCCTGCACGAAATTCAGAAAGCTGTTTGCCATTGTCGGCTTCGAGCCGAAAAGAGCGAATGCCTTCTGCTTCGTCGACGATCAACGAAACGCGTACTGCAAAATTATTCATTGATCTCCTCCGAGAGCGTCGTTTTGGTTAAAAGACCCGATTCACAATAGGGTCGAATATTTTTAGACACAAGTATCCCCACCCGTTTTTTCAAACTGTTTTCAAATCCCAGTTATGCGGTACTCCATATGCGGGCGGGTTTAATGGCGCAACTCTTGTGCCTCTTTCCCGACTTCGGGGAAATACGCTTCTATTGTGGCCCCAAATTCATCCTGAATGTGCGCCACTTGCTCCGGGGTCAAAGCCTTCATCCATTCGCCATATTTCCCCGAAACAAAGAACTTTTCCATACCAAGCGGTTTTTCCAGAAAACCGTCTTTGCGTTCCTGTTCTTGAAGAACCTTGAAAGACGATTTTTCTAATGCCTGCCGCATTTTTTTGTGCTGAACAGGCACTTGTAAAAACTGCAACAATCCCTGAAATGCCCCTTCGGGATTATGCACCATATCTTCATAGCGCATAATATGACGGGGTAATCCGGGGGCCGTTGTCCAGCTTTGAATATGATCGTCCCAACGCCCCAGAACCTCTATAACCCCGTTCTGACTTGCGACCATATTGCGAGGGTCACACATCCGGTCAATCGAGACGTCAATCGGGATGCTTGCATGACGCGCAAAAGAAACAGCGACATCAAAAGGATTGCGCAGGATGCAAATTGCCGCCGCCGTGACCTCGGGCATAATTAAATCAATATTCCCTATACGGGCTATTTTCGAATGTGTTTTGACAAACCTGTTATTGGGCTGTGATTGTGCAATCAGTTTTAGAACGTCTGGACGCAGGAGAAGCCACTCATCAAAGCTTTTTCCAACGAACGGTCGCCCTGCTGCTTTATCGAACCAGTCTTGACGCACATCCGATGTGGTTATCGAAGACAACTCGTTGATTGACAGATTTTTTCCTGTTGGCTGGAAATAGTTGCCCAAAAAGGCCCGCACCCATGTGTTGCCAGATTTGGGAAAGGATCCGATCCATACAATACGCCGCAAAGAACGCATCAAAAATACCCGTATTTTTTCATGACCCCGCCATGGGCCTTGAAAATCTTGTCAACCTGTTCACTTGTAAGTTCGGTTTTCCATTGGCCTGATTTGCCAGACCTGAAAAACTGTTCGTGATTGTCTGATTTTTCAATAAAAGGGGTTTTGCTTTCCTGTTGACGTAAAGCTTTGAAATCCGAGAACTGCACCGCCCGTTCAAGTCGCTTGCGATCAATGGGTAAACCAATGTGATGCACAACCTGATCAAAGGCTTCATAGGGGTCTTTCAGCATATCTTCATAGCGCAATGCCAAAACCGGAAATTTCCGCGCCTTTGTCCAGCCAAGCACATGGTTCGACCAGTTGCCAAGGAATTGATGGGCATTTTCATCCCCGCCTGGCAACGTTGTGTCCTTATGGCCGATGACAACGACAGCATCCTCTATCGAAACTCCATAGTGATCGGCATAAGACACAACCATGTCCAAAGGGTTGCGCAAGATATAAATGGCGGATCGGGTCAATTCGGGCGGGATCAGCTGAACACCGAAAGCAACGCCGTTTTGATTGTGGGTTTTAACAAAGTTCACATCTGCACGGTTGTTCACAATCGCCTGTAGCACGGCGCGCCGTAATTTAACGGTTTGAATAGGATCGTTGATATCAAACGGCTCATTCGCGACCATGTTATAGGCCGTGGCTCTGGAGTCCCCTATCCCCAGATGGTGTATCTTATTGATGGGACAGGGTTCTGCGCTGTTGCGCACATAATTCGCCAGAAACACACGCAGCCAAGTGTTGCCGGATTTCGGATAGGAGGCCAGCCAGACGATTGATTTCATTTGTTTATTCTTTTAGTTTCATGGAAAAAGGGAAGACCGAAGCCCTCCCTTTTTTAATTGTTTTATAAGTCGTTTGACTTAGAAGCTGAAGCTTGCGCCAATGCCAACAACTGTACCGTCAACATCGTCAGCCGGGCCAACGCTTTCGCTGAAGCTTGAGTCTGCAATGAATGCACCAACACTGAAGTTGCTTGAAACTGTGTATTTAACTGCCAACACGATTGTTTTCAGCTCTTCGGTTGCCGTAGGATCCCCCAGAGAGCCAGCGAACGCCTTGACTTCTTTTACAGCGGGTTTACCGGGAATCAAGTCACCAACGGCAACACCTTCAACAGCGGCAACACCCTGAGTATCCCCAACAGCGGTAACAGCCTCAACAGCGGGAACAATCTCAGTGGCGATCCTACTAGGCACAGCCTCTTTTGGTGCAACAGCCTTAATACGGGCGACATCCAGAATACCTTCGTTATCAACATTGTTGCCTTCGAAGTATGTCAAAGAATAGCTCCATGGGCCGTTTGAGTAGCCTATACCAACATCGAATGAGCTACCGTCTCGATTTTTAGTACCGTCTTGTTCAGCAAAAGAGCCGCCAATTGTGAAGCCGCTAAAGCCAAATTTAAGACCAGCACCCCAGATTTCAGGGTCAGTACCTTTACCAGGGGCAGAAGCTGTACCATAACGTGCTGATGCATTCACATCAACACCACCAAATGAACCGCCATAGTTTGCAGCAATGTCGATGATGTCAGTCAGTTTTTTATTGCGGTCTACTGGACCGTTCCCTTCGCCCTCGTCGTGTGCATATGAAGCCCCTAATTGCAGGCCACCGAAACGTGGTGAGAAGTAGGTTAGACGGTTCGCGTCGTTGTTCCTGTCGTTTTCGATGTATGTTGAACCAAGTGTTCCACGGAATATATCAGCACCGGCTGTTGGACTTGAGTAAGGAATAAAAGCCGTTAAAGAACTAGAATTAACCCCGATAAATGATACGGAAGGGGCCGCAACAGTCATCTTGTAGCCAGCTGAGTTTTCAGAACCGAGCAAGACCTGACCGAAGTCACCAGATATGGTGATGTATGATTCATCAATTTGGTCGCCAGCAGTATCTCCCTCAAGCTCAATATGTGCTCCAACTTTAATGCCATTGTCCAAAGTGATCGACGGTTTGAAGTGGATTTCAGAGGTTGTGTGAACATCAAACCCATCGTAATCCGCTTTCGCGCCTGTAGTGCCCGTTTTAACAGAACTGGCAGCAATGTGCGTGGTAAAGTAACCGCCAATGTCCAGGTTTACAGCACCTGCTGCAACTTCAACTGCACTTGCAGTCCCCGCAAAGCCGGTGAGGGCCAAGGCCGTGGTTGTTAGTAAGGTGTTTTTCATCATTTTAATCCTTATGAATGGTTGTGTTACTGGAAAGTCGGCATATTCGCTTTTCAGATGTTGACGTAAGCAAGTTCGCCCCCCCCAAAAAAAACTTAATGCTCTGGCACACTCCAGAAAAAACTGTGCCTTTACACTTGAAACACACATTTTCGCCTTACAAAAGCATCTGAGCGCATTTTAGATTCCAAAGTAACCATGGTGCAACAGTTTGAAATTTTATATTCGGGAGTATTGTTCCGTGTTCAGCAGTTGACTTTGAAAACCACCAAACACAGAACAAACCCACTGGAACCCACAATCTGGGGGATTGAAAACCCAATATAGAAAAATTCCAGTGGCGAACCCTTACCAAAGTTTCCAGACGGATACCAGAGGGCGGACTGGCTTTTCGAAGATGATGTGAAGGGTCAGTGCTTTAAGCAGGTTAGCCGTGGTTAAAGCAATTTCACCAGAGCCGCGACAAGTGCAGCCTGTCCAAGCAAAAGCGGTATAAGCCATTTGACCATACGCATTTCAAGATCGCGCAAGTCGCTTTTCGTGGCGACGGTTTCATTCAAAGCCACTTCCAAAGCCTCGGCATGGATACGCGCTTGCTCATCCGAAACCCCGCCAGCCTTCAGCTTGTCCACAAAGGACAGTTTATCAAAAGTCAGTGTGCTCATTGTTGAACCTTTCAAAGTCACTCTACCGACATCCATAACAGCATCATACCCGCCTGTCTCGGCCTAACTGATGCGCGCGGCCAAGAAAATCCCGCTTGATGGATCCAAGATCGTCCGCCAGCTGAAACATTTTGCAAAGGCGTGAGCCTGTGAAACCACAGTTTTTGAAAACTACAAGTTTGTTTCAAAAGCGTCTTTGTGACTACCGTTTTATCAACCAGTTATATAATTTGGCCCCTTTCGCAGTTTTGAGCCTCTTGGGCCAAAAACCCCCTGGCTTGGTCCATTCTGCTTGCTCTCGCCAGTGATCACGATCCGCTTTTGTTTCGTCGAGCATCTCACGAAGCCGGTTAATTTCCGCCTGCAACACATCCGTTTCGCTTCCTGATGTTGTCGAAGTAACGTCACTGTCGTTTGAAACAGCGGGCCATATCTTGAACAGTTCCGATGTCTCGATAACCCAGCCAGTTTTGCCCTTCCTTTTTTTCGCCGGTAACTTGCCGTTTTTTATGGCATTTGTGATGGTTGAAACATTTTTTCCAACCTTCTTTGCTGCCTCTGATGCAGATTTTTTCACGCCGTATCCTTACCCGTTTTAATTCCAAAAATTATTACAGTTCAAGCTGGTAACAGATTAACAATTCGGGGTCTATTCCGCAGAGTGTCAAATCCTACGTTTAGGCTGCCGTTGCAAAGAAAAAACGCGCCGCAGCCACAAGTAATCCAGCCTTGAAAACATGCGGTTTTGCAAAATCTGACAGTCGAATATTTTGATTGAGTCGAATATTTTGACAGTCGAATATTTTGATGTTGACATCTGAGCGGTTCTGCACCACCATTTTATGGGAAGATAGGATAGCCCCAATTTTTTCAACCAGTTTAGGGCTGACTGCGCTGCGACTTCGGGCATGCCATTGGTTCCAGCGGCTGTGATCTTGGCCCAGAAAAGCGATAAATGAGAAAAATCTATACCTACGGTCGCCGATATGAGTCGCGAAACTTGACGCTTCCTGACATCAGAGCGGCCAAGGCGGCTGGAACCCCGCTCGCGCAACTACATGCTGTGAACCCGGAAGAGGCGGAAGCCGCCGCAGAGGCTGGCATTGATATGTTAAGCGTTTCTGGCTCAATCATAGAAAAAGCTCGGGCCGTCGCACCCAATACTTATATTGTGGCGGCTCTCGGCGGCTTCGAATTCCTGACCACAGACGACGTTTTGCGTGAGACCGCTAGGGTCGCAATAGCGGGGGCTGATCAGATTCACACCCTGCGTAGAATGGACGTTGTCGAGGTGTTGGCTAAAGAGGGATTTGCTGTGGAGGGCCATGTGGGCCTAGTACCGAGACGATCCATCACGACCGGTGGTCTGCGCGCCTATGGCAAGACCGTGGAGGAAGCGATCACGATATTTGAGGATGTACGTCGGCTCGAGGACGCTGGCGCGGTCGCCGTTGAAATGGAATGCGTAGCGGCCGAAGCGGTAACCGCAATCAGTCGCAACACCTCACTCATCACCCACGCCATTGGATCCGGATCTGGCGGTGACATTATCTTGATGTTCACCGAAGATATTTGCGGTGAACATCAAAACCCACTGCGACATGCAAGGGCGTTCGGCGATGTCAGAACAATCCGCAACAAGCTGAACAAAGAGCGAAAAAAGGCGGTAGTGGCTTATCGGCAAGCAGTCAAAGAGGGCTCATTCCCAGACCCATCAGCGTCGACGGCGATGCTGGAGGGCGAACATGAAAAGCTGTTGGAAGCAATCGACAAGAGGCGCCCTCTGCACACGTAGGTCTGGTTGCAGATAAAGTGGGCAAACGCCTCTTGCATACCGAAACGATAGGAAAGCAATATGGTTGCAAGCACTGATAACAAAAAGCCAAAGCGCACAAAATGGAAATACCATCCCAAGCTGCCCATCGGTCACTCGCCCGTTTGGGCATGGCCGCCTAAACCAAAAGCAGCGTTCATCTGGTTGACGAAACGTTGGGTCACACTATCCACCGCAACACTATTCATGTCCTTTTCACTCATCGTGTTTAACTATTTCCAGCCGGACATGGAGACAATGAAGTCGCTCTCTTTTGACTGGATTGCGACCATCTATGTCCGCAATCTCGTCCTGCTATTGGTCGTCGCCGGCGCATTGCATCTTTTCTTGTTCACTTTTACAGCCCAAGGAGACAAGCTCAAATTCGATGCGCGCCCAATGATGAAGAACAACGGGATGTATGCATTTAGAGACCAGGTTCGCGATAACATGTTCTGGAGTTTCGCAGGCGGTCTCACGGCTTGGACATTGTTGGAAGCGCTCTATTTTTGGGGTGCGGCGAATGGATACGCACCTGTACTTTCTTTTTCCGATGCGCCGTATTGGATCATCTTCAGCGTGTTTCTCATTTCGCCATTTCGATCTATGCATTTTTACTGGATTCACCGTATGCTGCATTGGCCACCGCTTTACTCTCGCGTCCATTATGTTCACCACAGAAACATCAATGTCGGACCGTGGTCTGGGCTATCGATGCATCCCGGTGAAAGCTTGTTTTACTTCACGACTGTGTTGATTCATTTCGTTGTCCCAAGTCACCCAGTGATCTTTCTGTTTCATATCTACTCTCACGCCCTCGGGCCCGCGTTTTCTCACGCCGGCTTCGAGAAACTTCTCTTGAAAGACAAAAAACTCATGGCGGCCGGCCAGTTTCACCACCAACTGCACCACCGCTTTTTTGAGTGTAACTACGGAACAACGGAAATGCCTTGGGATGAGTGGTTTGGGTCTTTCCACGATGGGTCGGAAGAAGCGACCGAACGCGTCAGAGAAGTCCAGAGGCGGAAACATGCCAAATACGGAACTTCGTAGCATCTGAATTCTCCACGAATTTGGTACTGATCCTGGTCAGGAAAGCACTCCTGACCAGGCATTCAACTTACGTCTAATTTTTTCTGACAACGGTCGCACCAACAGCCTGCGCTGACATGGTGGTCCAAGGGAGGCAAAATGAGTGCGACGATCTTAAACAAATCGCGCAAATGAATGGAGCGTAAACGTGCCCAATCATCCTGCAAGGTTTGCCAGAAAATACGAACGTCTTTGCTCACGACAATACCTTAACTGCTTCGCTGGCCAATCGTTCAATTTCGGCCCAGTCGCGATCCTTGATGGCATTTTTTTGCGCGACCCAAGACCCACCAACACATTTTACATTTGGAGACACCAAATATTCAGCTGCATTGTTTAATGATATACCACCCGTTGGGCAAAAAGTAATTTGGGGTAGTGGTGACGCGATTGACTTTAAAAACGGCGCTCCGCCTGCGGCCTCGGCTGGGAAAAACTTTTGTACAGTGTATCCGCGTTCCAAAAGTGCCATTGCCTCGCTTGCAGATGTTGCACCTACCAGCAGTGGCAAACCAGCTTGTTCGCAGGCCTTAATCAAAGTATCCGTTGCGCCAGGTGATACGCCAAAAGTTGCGCCAGCAGCCACCGCATTTTCCACGTCTTGAGGCGTGATTAACGTCCCTGCCCCAACAATACCACCTTCGATATTGGCCATGGCGGCGATTGCATCCAATGCACATTCCGTGCGCAAAGTAACTTCTAGGACAGGCAATCCGCCCCGAACCAACGCCATTCCCAAATCTTGTGCTGTTGATATGTCATCAACCACCAGCACAGGAATAACTGGTGCTAATTCGCAGATTTCTAAAGTTCTAATACTCGCTTCGATTGGTGTAATTTTACTCATCATATTTTCCTATAAATTAAAAACCGAAGCGCCCGTTTCTGCAGGCCCCACATTTTTGCGAAACGTTTCAAATAATTCACGGCCCAAGCCGATGTTATTATTATTCAGATCTGGATGTTTAATCTCGCGCTCAAAAATAGTATCGTCCTCAACCATTAAAACACCCAAAACAGCATCCACGGTTACGATATCACCATCGCGCAAGTAGGCAATTGGTCCATTATCCAAAGCCTCAGGTGCCACGTGAATGGCAGCGGGCACTTTACCCGATGCGCCAGACATACGGCCATCGGTGACCAAGGCCACCTTAATGCCTCGCCTTTGCAGCACCGCCAAACAAGGCGTCAGATTGTGCAGTTCAGGCATCCCGTTTGATCGTGGCCCCTGATAGCGCACAACGACAATCACATCGGATTTGAATTCTTCGGCCCGAAACGCATCCAGCACAGATTGCTGATCACAAAACACACGAACGGGCGCCTTGGTGATACGGCGCTCTTCAGCCACAGCAGACACTTTCATCACGGCACTGCCAAGATTACCTTTCAGATTGGAAAGGCCACCAGACGCTTGAAACGGGGTGGCTGAGGTCGCGATGATCTTGCTGTTCAAGGATTCACTGACCCCAGCAACCCAATCCAGTTCACCATCTACCAACTTTGGGTCCTTTGTATATTCAGTCAACCCCTTGCCCATGATGGTTTGCGTATCATCGTGCAACAATTTGGCATTCAACAATTCCGAAATAACCAAACCCAAACCACCTGCGGCATGGAAATGATTTACATCCGCCAACCCGTTTGGATAAACGCGTGCCAACAGGGGCACCGCTTGGGAAATTTCAGCAAAATCTGACCAATCCAAAATGATACCACTGGTGCGCGCCATTGCTAGCAGGTGGATTAACAGATTTGTTGATCCACCTGTTGCCATCAACCCAACAATACCATTGATGTAGGCACGCGCATCCAATATCTGTGCAACGGGAGTATATTGCGATCCCAGATCTGAAATTGCCAAGGCTTGGCGTGCACCAAACTGCGTAAGCGCGTCGCGAAGCGGCGTGTTAGGGTTAACGAAGCTAGAACCAGGCAAATGAAGACCCATGAATTCCATCAACATTTGGTTGGTGTTGGCCGTGCCATAAAATGTACACGTCCCAGGTCCGTGATAGCTGGCCATTTCAGAGGCCATTAAAGCCGCGCGATCAACTTTGCCTTCGGCAAAACCCTGGCGCACTTTGGCCTTTTCGTCATTGGCAACTCCTGTGGTCATTGGGCCCGCTGGCAGAAACACCGCAGGCAAGTGACCAAATGTGGCGGCAGCAATCACAAGCCCTGGAACAATCTTGTCGCAGACACCCAGATAGATGGTGCTGTCAAAAACATTATGTGCCAGCCCAATAGCGGCAGACATTGCAATTGTATCGCGGCTGAATAGGGATAGTTCCATGCCTGTCTGGCCTTGGGTAATTCCATCGCACATAGCAGGCACGCCTGCGGCTACTTGCGCTGTAGCACCAACCCTGCGCGCTGCTTCTTTGATCAGATCCGGGTATTCCTTGAACGGCTGATGGGCAGACAACATGTCATTATAGGCAGTAATAATTCCGATGTTACCCGCCTGACCTTCGATCAAACGATCCTGATCATTCCCCATCGGGGCATAGGCGTGAGCTTGGTTTCCACATGTCAAATGCGCACGCTTAGGGCCGTCCTTGCGTGCTTGATCCATCCGATCTAGATAGGCCGTACGCAATGCTTCTGATCGCTTTTGAATCTTGCTGGTAACGCTTTGAAGTATTGGATGAATAGACATGGTTTATCCTAATATGAAAGTGAACTTGAATGGGGTTATGGGTTGTCATCAACGCTTTGATCGGTGCCAGTGCCACATTTTGTGTACGTAGAGCACGATTCAACGCGGTACGTTTTTCGGCGCCTGTGATCAACAAACGCAGATGACGTGATGCGCGCAACATAGCTGCAGTCATAGTTAAGCAAACCTCATTTTGGCCGCTGGGATGCACCGCTAAAACCTTACGGTTTTGCGTGTCCGTCAACGCTTCGTTCAAACGATCCATTGATGGGAATATACTGGCAGTATGCATATCCGCACCCATGCCTAACCCGAATTATTCATCGGATTGGTGATTCTGAGCTGGCAGTGGTAGCGTAACCATCTGATATAGTGTAAAGAATATGGTATAACAGCCATCCGATACACTGGACAGAAAGCACCCCACTGCCATGCCCGATATTGCCCCAGTTTTCCCCGCATTTCCAGCCGTTTCTGGTAAAAAACTGCCCGCGCGCCTTAATAAGCATGAAGTGCTGAAGAGAACAAAAGCGGCTCCCTTGCCCCGGCAAGGCTTATTTCTATGCCTGCGAGAGGGAAGTCCGCTCTTTCGATTGGTCAGGCGGCTGGAAGCCTGTCCTCCCGATCCATCGCCTCATTAAGACGCAGGGCAGTCTGGCAAAGCCAGTCCCGCAAGCCCAATGTGGTCTGGCCCGCTGCCACAGCTGCGCGCCAGTCGGCGTCCGGATCAGCACCCACCGGTTCTGTATCCGGCAGGATCACCCCGTTGACCATCCAGGGCTCCACCGGAATATGCCGCAACCAATCGGCCACGGACGGGATCCGCCGGCAATCCTCGCGTACATGCTGCTCGGCGATGAAGCGCACCGGCACAGAGCGCCCGTCATGGTTTACAATCGCGCGCCCGAATATACGCTCGGCTTCGAATATCCCGGCACTGTGATGGCGCAATGCCCGGTGCAGCGGAGAGGCAAGATGCGCCTTGGACGCGTCGAACCAGTCATGGACCGCGTGATAGTCCGAGGGCTGGCCACCAAACTTGCGTACCGAGCTTTCGGCGTGATGATCAGGATGGGCCATCTTATATATCCTCGTGGCAATGTTCGTCGCGTTCTGTGTAAAAGTTGGCGTGATCAATGTCGATACGGTCCGCTGTTATATCCCAACTGAATGTGCCTTCCGCGCCGTCATCGATCTCGAAGCCGGGATGCAACCCATAGGCCGTGCTCCAGATGAAATCCTGCAAGCGCCCCGCGAGATCATCCAGATCTGCATCCTCCGGGCTCAAGTCGATCTCCCCGACATTGCCACTGTCCGCATAGCCGTCATACCGGGCTTCAACAACGACAATGCCCTTGCCCCGCAGTGCCTCAAGCAGGGCCACCCGCTCCAGCTGGCCCGCCGCTGCCTCCGCGTCACGTCGCTTTTGCCAATTGGCATCAATTGCCGTCCAGTCGATTTCGCTTGGCGCGTTGATCTGCACTGCATCTGTTTGGGCCTCGGTTTTTAATGGGTTGGTTGTCATGTGATACATCCTCCTATGGTTTGAAAAAATGACCCCCTGACACACAGAATTCTCTTCCTCTGACGACGCTGCCGTTGGCATAAAACGGTTGGAAACAAGGTCGTAAACATTCTTGACAACCACAGCATCACAACCGCATTTGCAATGGATGCAAAGCTATCTGGAAAAACGCGACCACCAGAAAAATCTGGCCCGGTTTTACGCAATGGCGGTGTTGCCCAATCTGTTTGGCGAATGGACCCTGCGGCGGGAATGGGGGCGCATTGGCGCATCCGGACAGGTGCGGCTGGATTTATATCAGAGCCATGCCGGGGCCGGGGATGCCTTGCTGGCGCTGGAGGACCGCAAGCGGCGGCGGGGGTATTTCATGGAACCGCAGCAATTGCCGATGTTGTGAGCCGCACCAATCAGCCAGAGCGACACCGATAAACCAACGCCGCCCATAAGGTTATAATAGCGGCCATCTATGAGGGTTTCCCCCCCGCTTTGCGGTACTCTCATATAGACGAAATTACGGAAGCCGCGCACAGGCGATCGCGATCATGAACGCACAGCACATCCATATCGCGGTGCTGAAGCCCGTCCAATGGTCCCGTTCGCCACTATTTGCATTCACCTGTCACGCAGGGCGGATCAGCGGCCACATCCATGTCGACTTTAACAGGAAGCGTTTGGTTCAGTTTTTTGAAGTCGCTCAAAACCGAAGAACAACACAAGATGCAGTGTGTTATCCTGAATATACACATATATATTGTGTTTTACGAGACATTCTGCTAGAGATATATGGATGAAACCACCCCGTAAGCTGCCCCCGGAGTCTCATATGTCTGCTCAAACACACAACACTGCCCCGGAATCCGCACCGGTAAACGGATATCCCCTGCCGCCCACCGAAAAACAAATGCGCTACGCCCGTCAAATCGCCCTGCGCACATCGCATGTACTGCCCTGGGATACGCTGCAATCACGCGCCCTGCTCTCACAATGGATCACCGATCACGCCGCCCTGCCCGCAAAGACGCCAAAGCCGTCCGAACGGCCGGCCACCTCCAGGCAGGTTGCCTTTGCCGAACGGCTCGCCATGCGCAAACACACAAGCGTCCCGCGCGAATGCTTTCTGTCAGCCCAGATGATGTCGCGCTGGATTGACAGTCTGGCCTGAAGATTTCCCGGAAGGCAGCAATCAAAGTGCAATCTCACCGTCATCATCTTCCCACTCAAAACCGATTGCCAGATGGGCCAAGTATCGCAGAGATTTTCCATGTCAAAAACATTTGGAGTTGTCAAATCAGCCAAAATGCGCAAAATCGTTCGGATGACGGATACTTACGACAAAAAAATAAAACAGATGTCCAAACAACTGGACGACATGATTACGACCATGGACCTCTATGCAAAATACGAGATCACCGCCCAGGATAAAATCTCTGAAAGCCTGCTGTACTCCGATAGTATGAAAGCACTGGATACCGCCGGGCAAAGGTTGAATGATAAGCATAAAAAAACCCGCAAAGCGTAGAGCGTGTTGCTTTTGATCGGTTTCCCGGGCATGTGATGCCCCGCTGGTTGGCCGGGGCAAATGGAAGACGCAGCACTTAAAATGCAATGAAGCTGTGCATTTCATTGAATGAGTTCAATAAAACGCAATACACTCTAGTGCCGGTGCAACGCGCTTTATTCCAGGCCGGCGCTGAAGAGCCGCAAACGGCGGCGGGGGTCTTTTAGGGAGCCGCAGCAATTGCACATGTTGTGAAAACCACCCGGTCAACCTGCCTTTTGTACTTTATCATGTCCTTGAACGTATCGCGGATTTGCTACGGCGGGTTTATATCTTTGCCGTCCAGATCCTGTACCTGCCCTGTCCGGTGATTTCCCTGATCAGGCCGGTTTCCGCCATGCTGTTGAGATTGCGCTGTACGGCGGCGCGGCTGGTACCGGTTTCAGCTTCGGCCATCGGCGCCGAGACCATCGGCCAACTGCACAACAGCCCGGTCAGCCGTTTTGGTGTCCGGCCTGATTGCTGTGCCAGGGTGATTTCGGCCCGCGCCTGCCAGGCTTCCAACTGATCGAGATGCCGGAGTGCGGCCAGCGTTGCAGAACCAGCCCCGTGGTAAAACCGTTGCAGACGATCTAGCGGTAGCCCACCTGACCGCAAACCTGCGATCCCGCTCAGCGCCAGTGGCAGAAACAGGGCCCCGCCGCTCTGACCCGCCACCGCCGATCGGGCGGCCAGCACGGCGGCCTCCAGTGCAGCCCACACGGATCGTTCTGTGAGCCCGACCGGACCCCAGAGGTGCAACCCGAAAGCGGCGCGGCTGATCGGGTGCAAAACCTGCGCCTGCCCCATGAGGTCACACCAATTGGCGATCTGGTCACTGATCTTCTCATCCGATTGTCCGGGGATCATGCTGTGGACACCGCCTGCGGGATCCTGCCGTCCTAGAAACTGCGCAATCTCACCAACCGAGGTCACGTGTGGCAAAACGCCCCCCGACAGCCGCCGCACGGCCCATCCCGCATGCGCCAGAGCTTGATGGTCATCCTGCACACCGCTAAGCCGCAGCGCATGCCAGAGCGACAGTCGTTCAACCGAAATCCGATCAGGGGCAAGCCAGCTCAGGGCCGCGGTTTCCATCAGCGCCAGCCGCAGCCGCCAACCATCCGGGGTGCGGCGCAGGCGTTCGTCCAGCGCCCCGAGCCGGGCGCTGACCTGTGCCAGTGGTCCTGCAAGTGTTGCCTCTGCTGCAACCCACCCTGCCAGATCAACAAGGGGCCTCTGGCTGGCATGAGGCAAAGGCGCGGCGGCGGGATTGTATTCTTCCTCATCGTCGGGCCCCGGCAAAAACCACAAATCGGCCTCGGGGGCAGGATCCGTGTCATAGATGCTGCGATCCGCAGGTGTGTTATCACCCAATGTTATTGGTGGCTTTCCTGTCATAATGTGCAAAATAGCACTCTAATGAATACCACTCAAGGGTTTTTAAAATATCCCGACAACAAGGCCTGGAGCGTGTTGCTTTTGATCGGTTTCTCGGGCATGTGATGCCCTGCCATCCCAACGGGCCCGAGAAACTGCCAACCAGCGGGTTTCCGGGCAAATGGAAGACGCAGCACTCTAAACTGCATTCAGGGCCCGATAGATTGTCGCCTCCCCAAGTCTGAATTCCTTCGCCAGTTGACCGATCGTGGCCCCCGCCTCTCGCCGCGCATATATTTCCTGCTTCTTGACTTCGGTCAGTTTGGGTGGCCGCCCAAACTTCACCCCGTTTTCTTTGGCTTTGGCAATCCCTTCAGCCTGGCGTTCGGTGCGCAGATCATTTTCAAACTCGGATATCGCGGCAAGCATATTGAACATCAGCCGCCCCGTGGAAGTGCTGGTGTCAATCATCTGGTCCAGCACGATCAGATCAATCCCTTCGCTTTGGAACCGCTTGGCCAACTGCGCCAGGTGAACCACTGATCTGGCAAGACGATCCAGTCGCGTGATGATCAGGGTGTCTCCCTCCCGAATGTAGTTCATACAGTTTTTAAATTCAGAGCGGTCAGCAGTCCGGCCGCTGCGTTTTTCCTGATATATCCGGTCACACTGAACCCGGGTCAGTTTTTCAAGTTGCACTTCCAGGCTCTGACTGGTGGAACTGACGCGGGCGTATCCAATGCGCGGCATGGGCTATCATATCTCCTTAAGGGTTTTGATCCAAGACTTATGATAGTAGTTTTGAGGGGCCACTTCCAGAGCTATCGAAATGTATACAATTCAAGAATGCCTATTTTTGGGGGTTGCAATTTAAAAATCTACAGTGCAGTAACTAAATACAGTTACTGGGAGGCGCAGGATGGCATCACGAGATAAGTTGCTTCAACGCTTCAAAACGCTTCCCATTGACTTCAAGTGGGCTGAACTACGCAAACTGCTAATGCAGCTAGGGTACGCTGAGTATGAAGGACGAGGTTCTCGGAAGTGCTTTAGGGGGGATGGTCTTCCACAAATCCGACTACATAAACCACACCCTAACCCAAACATACCAAGATACGCGGTTAAGCAAGTTTACGAAACGCTGAAGGAAGCAGGTCTAATATGAGCGACATGAATTATAAAGGATACATCGGCTCAAGCGAAATTGACCAAGAGGCCGACATCCTGTTTGGAAAACTGCTTTTCATTAAGGATTTGGTTACGTACGAAGCTAAGTCGCCCCGCGAGTTGAAATCCGCATTTGAAGAAGCTGTAGCTGATTACCTCGAAGATTGCGCCGATCAAGAAATTGAACCTGACATTCCGTTCAAGGGACAGTTTAATGTAAGACTTTCACCGACCCTGCACCGACAATTGGCTCTTTGCGCGCGTTCTCACGAAAAGTCAATGAATGAGTACGTTTCTGAAGTCCTTCGGTGCCATCAAGAAATAAGCTAAAACGGTCAGTCAGATCAAGCCACGACAGGGCTGTTTAGTGATTTTCATTTTGATTAAGGTGAAATAGAAGTTTTCATCTCCAATGGATCGACCCAGAGGTTCATCGCAAAAAACGATAACTTCACAGCCGGCTTCTAGTGCACAGTCTCAGCTAAATTGATAGGCAAAAACTATTTTTAATATACGCTGCTGCTTTGGCGTTGAGAAATGCAATCCAGCAAATTTAATTGGAACTATCCACTAGCCGATAATCGGAGCCATCGCCTTAAGGCGATGGATAGTCACTAGGTATTGCTATCTATATATATATAGTATTTGCTAGTTATCACTAGTGATAACTTGATTAACATATATTACTATAGTTGTTGCAATTAACTACTATGTGTTGCTATATATCACTTGTATTTACTAACTATATAAGGGAGATTAAGCATGGCACCAGTTTGGACAATGGTTTCACCCAAGGGAGGAGCAGGAAAAACCACACTTGCTCTGGTTTTGGCAGGTGAACTAGCAAAGTATGGCAAGCGTGTCACACTGATAGACGCTGACCCCAACCAACCTTTAGTTCGTTGGGTATCGCATGATAACGGTCCAGAAACGGTAAGCGTAATCGCGGACGAAGACGCAAACGGGCGGACAATATTAGATAATATTGAGAAAGCGAAGGCACTAAGCGATTATGTGATCGTCGATACCGAAGGTACCGATAACAATCGTGCAACCATTGCTACACAATTATCAGATTTCATCCTGATACCGATCCAATCTTCAGAAATGGACCTCGTTGAAGGGGCAAAGGCAATCCACTTTGTGGACTACACTGGGCGGGTCCAAGGTCGCCACATTCCAAGGCTAATCATCCGTACATTAATCGAACCTGCTATTAAAGATCGAGTTGAAAAGGAGGTTGAAGCGCAGCTAGCATGTTCCGATCAGCCAGTATGCTCAGTTCATCTCATCCGACGTGCTGCCTACAAATCTCTTATGCTACTTGGCTGCACTATCCACACATTTGAGGAATTTGAAGCTGCTAATCTCTCTAAGGCAAAAGATAATGCTGAATTGCTGCTCAATGCGGTCGCTGTCGAATATCGCAACCAGATCAATGCCATAACCGCAGAAAAAGCGAAAGCATCATAATGCCGAGAAAACAGAAAATCGAAGTCAATATTGGTGGCACGGGGGTACTTGACGCTTTCGCAGTAACCAGAGATCAAGTCCCCACAGCATTCCGAGATAAACCCGTTATTATTGCGCCGCCAAATGATGTTCATGGTCAACATCAGAAAGATGACAAACCAACGAATACTTCTTCCGAGCGGTATGCTCCTAAACCGAAAGCCAGTAAAATTAACGCTTCTGCACAGTTAGTTGAGCAACCGCCCGTTGTTAAACGGATGGGGCGTCGTAAAACTGGGCGAAATATACAATTCAACCAATCCGTGACCGCAAAAACCGCTAACGCCTTTTATGAAATGCAATCCAAGCTCAATATCCCTATGGGTGCTGTCCTTGAGCGAGCCATCAAAGCTCTTCAAGCATCTGAAAAGCAACGTAGGACAAAGAAGGGACAATAACCCATAATTTTCGCCGAAATTGAGTTCGAAATCGCATTGTCAAAAGTGTGTAGTGGCCCGTATATCTGGTCTTCATGCATCGTCAACTTCGCGCGAAAGGTCTGGATGTTGCTCAAATTGGTAATCTCCTAATCAGCGTTCGCCAAGGTGGCTGTCTGGGGCAGGGCGGTCGAATAGGGGATTTTGTTGTCCTCCAGGAAAACCCTAACGATTTCCCCAAGTGCCCGATCACGGTATCGATACCAATCGCCTTCGATCCCTTCCCTGTGGATCATATCCTTAAATCGACGGAATGCACCGCGCCCTTTTATCCCTTCGGACAAGGCATTGCGGATCCTGTGGTCTACAACGGTGAGGCAATATTGTTCCATGATGGCGTATTCATCAATTTCAAACCGGGTGGGCAGCGTGAGGATGTCATCCGACATCATCACCCGCCTGGCATCGTCGATGATCTCTGTTTGCCATTCCGGAGTTAAGCCGCCATCATCGTCTGTCTCTGCCAGTGAGATTTCTTCCTCTGTCAACGAAAAAACCTCTCCGGTTTTTCGGTTGATGTAAGCACATGACTCGTCGAGCAGTATGCTCAACTCATCAACAATGGTTTCTATATTGACTGGCAGTGACATATGATTATCCATTCAAATATGCACGCTTGCGCCGTTCCGGGGCGTATGGCGCAAAGAAACATATTCTGTAATGACACCCACCTCAGTGATCCCGTCGCTTCCCAAATACGGCTTCCACACTGGAGGCAGTGATTGCAGCATCAAACCAGCGATCCAATTCCTCAATACTCCCGGCGGCTATCTGTGCCACGACAGGCTGGGGCAGGGGGCCAAAGCGCTTCACCAGCAGCCGCATCAGCGACTTGGCTTCACCTTCGTATAACCCTTCAGCTTTGCCTTCTGCCAGCCCTTCAGCCTTGCCATCTGCCAGCCCTTTTTCACGCCCAAGAATTTCCCCGGCAGCAAGACCCTCGGCCTTGCCTTTAGCCTCACCTTGTTTCAACCATGTTTCTACAAGTGTTCCCATGATGGCTTTACCTCCTTCATCCTCTATTCCATCCAGTGCAGCCGCGAACTCCGGCTGCGTCCATTCATAGCGTGCCACAAAATAGTGGAAGACGATACCCGCAAAATTTGTATCAAAGGACAAGGCACGCAGGATTTCCGTCAGATGCTCCACTGTCATATCGGACCGGTGCTTCACAAATTTCAGCAGGGCCAGACCTGCCATAACCTCGGGATCCCGCGACAAGCGTTCCATCGGGATGCTGCCCAGATCATGCACCTCGTACTGGAACGATGGCACATAGCGGGCCATATCCTCACTGACGTCAAACATCTCGCCAAAGATCTGCGGCACATTCCAGGCTGATTTCCCATGATAGAATAACAGAGGTATCACCACGGGCAGGGCGCGCAACCTTGCCGCCTGCCCATCGGCAAAGCGACTATAAATGCGCAGCATATAACCCAGCAATTGCAAGGGCGTGGCCGGTTCCGAAACCGATTTATGCTCCAAAAGCACGTATACGAGAGCGGGTTTGCCGTCCTTTAGCGTGACCTCGAACAGCCCGTCGCTGTGTTTCAGATGGGCATCCTCGTCGATAAAGCTGCCTTCCACCCGTTTGGGGGCCGCATCCCCCATGCACGCCCTGATCCTGTCCGGCAGGTAATCACGCAAAAGCGCTGCCGCGCGGTCTTTGTCGTCAATGATGGCGCGGAACAGCGCATCATGCGTCGGCTTTACCGGTGGGTGATGTTTTTGTTTTCCGTTTTCACTCATTCTGTCTGCCTTGCCTCAAATCGCGCCACGGCGCCTATAATGTTATCTCCAGCAGAGCCCACAGCCCCGCTCCATCTTTGTCATCATTATCAAATTTCATTGGCCTTCTTTCGGTAACGCTGGTTAGAGCGTGTTGCTTTTGATCGGTTTCCGGGCAAATGGAAGACGCAGCACTTAAAATGCAATGAAGCTGTGCATTTCATTTCATTTCATTGAATGAGTTCAATAAAACGCAATACACTCTAAACGCCGCTGAAACTTCTTTACGCTGTTTCACGATAGCGGCTTCTCGGGCATGTAATGCCCCGCTGGTTGGCAGGGTCAACTGACCCGAGAAACTGCCAGCCAACGGCTTCTTCTGACAACGGTTCTCTGCCTTCAGGGACGATAGAGCATTTTGCCTTTTTATTACAATTGCCATCATCCCAATTCGCGTTCGTAGAGGCAGTGAATTGGGATTCAATATAAGGCAATGTGCTTCAAACCGTTTTGGCATCACTTTGGCCGAGAGCGGTTTGAAAAACGGGTCGCGTGGGGTCGCCTTGGGTAAGGGGTTACTCACCGGCCTGTCCTTTGTTTCGGGGGTGGAATCCTATTCTCCAGCAACAGGGGCACCGCGCCTATTTGTCTGCCACAGAGATCGGACAGATCCCGCACCACACGGATAAAATCATCCGTGGCCAAAGCCTGCCAACAGGTGTCTACAGTGTGGTTTCCCCGGTAGGCCGCCTGTGCACCGGGATTTTTAAGACGGCCCAGCTCCATCTGGAACGCTGAGCGCATTTGTCTGATTTCCGCCTCGCAATGCCGGACCAGTGCCGCATAAAACCCCGTGAGCTGTTTACCCCTGGCAGGGGGGAAAGTGTTGTTCATGGGCTTTTTAAGTTTTCTGTGTGTCATCTCATATGTCATCGTTGTTTTTTCCTTTCATCGATTTCGCCGCCAGCCCACATGTGGCAGGGCAGGGCACACCCCATTTTCGCGCCTGGATGCCGCGCCGGCCGGTTTTTGCGGCCTTTCACGCATATCCTTGTTCAAGAGCACTTTGTTGACACCCATCCGTTCGGCAATCTCCTGCAAGGCCAGACCCTGCTGTTTCAGCGCATATATACGCGCCACGCGCATCTGTCGATAATCATCCGACAGTCTGTTCCGCCCTTCCTGATAGAGATCCCGTAAATATTTCCAGACATGTGCTTCGGTACACGCCAGCCCTGCTACAATTTCATCAGGGGCAAACCCGTCCAGATGCAGCCGCTGGATACGCATCCGTAATGCTTTGGTGCGTGGCGGTAAGGGTTTTACAGTATCGAGACCCCGTAAATTCGTCCTGACCAGGGCTGCGGGACAGGCGAGCTGCGCTGCAATTGCAGCAGGGTCACACCCGTCCAGATACAACCGCTGCATATGCTTTCTGAATGCCTTGGCCTCCGGCGAAACCCCGGGCCCGGGTGCGACCACAACTGTGATCTCGCGCAGTGACACGGGCTTATCGTTCTCCAGCCCCAGCCAGCCGCGCGCCGCGCGTTTATTTTCCGCCATGGCCATGCGCTGCCACTGTTGCAGCGGTGTCAAGACATCACCTGTCTTTTTTGATTTCCGGTCTGAACCTGTCATATCTGCCACCCCCCATTGCGACTGGCCGTGCGGCGGCCGAAACCGGGCTTACAGGGAAAGGCACACCCCGTTTTTAACGCCAATGCCCCCATCCTCACGTTTTCATCCTCCGGGTCAAGCCAATCAAACTCCCCACCAGGTTCAACGTCCCGGCTTTGTGGCGTGCAGTCATCGCACGCAACACCCCGCCGGGGTTCTGGATCGGGGTTTCCGGGTGAAACCGGTTGCGGTCAATCACCAGAATACAAAGCGCTGTGGCCATATCACCCATTTGCCCCACCGCCGCATCATAAGCCGAGCGGTTAATCCCCAACTCCGGCAACCGGTCGATCGCCGCCAGAATAAAATCCATCGCCGCAGGCGATGGTCTTTGCCCCTGGTGCTGCCGGATATAAAGCCGCATCTCCTCAGAACTCAAGGCAAACAACCGGTGCGGGTTCAGTTTTTCGATAAATTCACTGTTGACCCCGACCTCAGCCCCGCCACACTTATTTTCTAAACAATCAGCGGAGCCGTCAGGCGTAGCTGCTAACGAATTATCTTCTGACGGCGTGTCGTCAGCCAACTTATCCATGCTTGCATTACAGATTACAGAGTGATCTTGAGTTGTATCTTGTATATATCGGCGGAAGTCAGCTTCCGCTGGAGCGGAAGTATCTGGTAACATTCGGGCAAGTTCATCGATGGCTTCGGAGGTGATTAACACCGCGTCGTAATGTGCTTCGAGGGCTGCGATGGACTGTAGGCTGGCATAGCGCGTCGGCCAGTTGAGAAACGTTTCTGCGATGGCTTTCAGCCCGGCGTGCTCCGGATAGATCGGCTGGAGACGCATCAGGGTTATCTTGACATTGCGCCTGAGCGCCGAGCACTGGCGCTTCAGGCGGGTTCTGTGCTGGCGTTCAAAGCGCATTTGGGCGCGGAGTGCAATGAGATCGGGCACCGCTTCAATCAACGGGCTGAAGCACAGCCCTTGCCGGAACTCGCTGCCATCGGCAAACACCAGACGACAGCGGCTGCCGTTGCCGGCCACCTGCTTGTCAACAAAGCCCAGGGCGATCAGGGCGGTCTCGTCATTGCGCACCGCCCGCGGGCTCTTGCCCAGCGATCCCGCGATATTCCCTTGCAGGGCATAGCAGACCGGTTCGCGTGTCGGGTCTGTCCAGTCCGAGGGCCGGGTTTCGCGCAGCATGGTGAGTAAGGATTTCAGCAAGCCGTCCGACAGGCCGATATGTTTGCTGACATCCAGCAGCAGGCCTTCGAGCGCGCCGCGCTGCATCGCGTCGGGCAAGACCGGATACGCGGGCTGTGGTGGCTGTGGATCCTGTGGTGGTGATCCCTGTGTATGGTTGTCCTGCGGTCTGCGCAGGGCCTGTAATCTGTGTGACATTGCTGTCCCTCTTTTCTGTTTTTGTGATGCTTTTCATTGGGCATCACGCCGCGATTGAGGCGCAAAAATCGCAGGCACACAGAATTTCATTGCCAAAAATACATTTTTGACTTGAAAAGCGGGTCAGGGCAGGCTAAAAAACAGGTGGAATTTATTTTTATAGCCTGACCACAACCTTAATGCCGTGCAATCTCTGCGCGGTTTTTCGGTTTTAGGTGGTTTATTGCGGGGTTTCTGCTGCTCTGCCTCCCTTTATCTGGATTCTTTAGGGAGAGTCATACCCACATCTTGTGCGTTTCTCAAGCATTGGATGTATTTTGCAGATAGAATCAGGCCCGGCGGATCCCGCGCGTGACGGGCCAGGCGCCGCAAACAACGCGCTGCGCGCAAGATTTTTTCTTGCCAGACGGCAAGCGGTGTTCTAACCTGCCTTACACCGTGTGGCGTGGAGAGACCTGAAAATGCAGAGAAGTACCCCCCCCCCCCCCCCCCGAAATCCGGGCGTAAGTCAAGGGCTTTAAACGGTTTTTCGCGTTTAATATCGGGGTGTTCTGTGTTTTTGGCGGGTTTCCGCTCACGCTGGGTCTCAATTCTGTTTGGTGCCGCCACCTTAAGCGCAGTTGTAATCTTTTGGCAACCCGCCCAAGCCGCAGCGCTCATCCGCTGCCCCGATTGGCAATCCCTGATACCAAAAACCGCCGCCCTGCGCAGCACCGCAGCCGTTGGGCCGGCAGGGCATTCCATGCGCCGCTGGACTGGCAGGGCCAAACTGGCCCGAGAAGTCGAGAGGCCAAAGCAATCGTTCGAGGCCGCGCTCAAAACAGGGCGGGCCAGAGAATCACGTCTGGCATCCGCAAAGGGGCAGAAGGTGCCAACGGGTACTCTGGCATCTCCACGCACCGCCAGAAACGAATCAGGCGCGCGCCAGACCACAGGTCCGCTGGATGCCGCCGGCATTTTCAGCCGCAAGGGTCGTAAAACCAAAAAACAAGCCAACCCCTGTCCGACCCATACCGTGCGCAAGGGCGACACGCTCTCGAAAATCGCCAAGGCCAGGCTTGGCAGTGCCAAACGCTACCCCGAACTCATCGCGGCCAACAAAGACACCGTAAAATCCGCCACGACCCTGCGGGTCGGCACCGTGCTGACCCTCCCCTGCGCGGCGCCAACCCGTCAAACCGCATCGCTTCAGCGCAAAACCCGAAGCGGTGCGGCAAAAACAGCACCCGCTTCCACGCCAGTGGCCGTCAAGCCGATGAACCGGCCGTTGCCCGTCTGGACCGCACGCCCCGGGGAGTTTGTCTCCGACGTCATCACCCGCTGGGCCAGGAAGGCCGGACATACCGTGGTGCGCGACGGCATTGAGGAATGGAAACTCTCCGTGCCGGTTAAAATCAGCGGCAGTTTCAAGGACGCGCTGGATCAGCTGGTTGTCGGCTTTGAAGGCGCGGGCCGCCCGCTGGCGATCTCTGTCTATGCCAACAAGGTTATTCGCATCGGCAGGCCGCTATGACAGGGGCATCTGTAACAGTGTCATCCACTGTGGGGTCATCCATTGCCTCGGCAGGGCTTGCTTGCAAGCCCCGTCGGACTGGCAGGGCCAAACTGGCCCGAGAAGTCGAGAGAGGGGTGACATTGCTGAACGAACAAACACCCGCTTTTGCAGCCCGTCGCATTCACGAGAGCGTGGTATCGGGTTTTCAATGGTGCAGCGTGTCCAGAACACACTTTGGAATTGCCGGGAAAAACACATCAACACCCAAGCGCCTGAGCAAAGCGCTCTGCCGTCTGGCTCTGCTGGTGCTTTGCATCGGGGTGGTCTCAGGTTGCGACGGCATCAAATCCGCCAATGACACCACCGCACGGCTCTCGAAGCTGACCGGTGACCAGCGCGACCGCTTGCGGGCCGCAGGACGCGGCAAGGTGCATGTGGTGGATCGCCCGTATTACGGCGAGGCGGTTGTGGTCGCACAGGGCACCCAAAGCGGCACGCCCTTGCCAACCGCACTCGAAGGCGCGCGCAGTATCAATATCGACACACGCGGGTCAGCCGTCGGCATCAAGGCCCTGGCCACGCTGATCAAGAAGCAAACGGACCTGCCGGTCAATATCCGCCGGGTTTACAGCCTGGCAAATGGCGATGTCATCCAGATCCCCATCGGCAGCAAAATGGTGCTCAAACACGAAGGTGCGTTATCCAAAGTCCTCGACAAGATCGCCGCCCGCATGGATCTGGCCTGGCGTTTCGACGGCACCGCCATCACCTTTGACCGGATGGTGACCAAACGCTACAGCCTGTCGCTGCCCATCGGCACCACAAGCCTTCAGACCTCGATTGCAGGTGTCAAAGGCGGCGGGAGCAGTGCCTCCTTGAGCCGCAGCATTGGCGGCTATGATCCGTGGAAAGATCTGGAAACCCAACTGATGGCAGTCGCGCCACCACCCGCCAAAGTGACCCTCTCGCAATCTGCCGGTCGCGTCTCGATCTTTGGCCCACCTTCCGTGCAGCGCAAGGCCGCCGGGGTGATTGAAGATTTCGAAGCGATCTTCTCCACCCGCATTGCGCTGGAGGTCGCGATTTATTTTATCGACGCTGACAAATCCGATGAGTTTGCCGTCGGGCTGGATGTTACAGGGTCAGATGGCAGTTTTACCAGAGCGCTCGGCGCACTCACCGGCAGTGGCGTCGCCACCTTGCAGTCGGGCGGCGGATCCATCAGCTTTCAGGCACTGGCACAGGAAGGCAGCGTGGTCGATTACCGGCTTGGTTCCACCATTGCCCAGAGCGGTGTCGTCGCGCCGATTGTGCTGACCAGATCGCAAAGCTATATCGGGGGTACCACAACCAAAACCACTGATAACGGCGACAAAGAAACAGAGATCAAGGCCGCCGTCGTTGATACCGGCATATCCATCCATGCCCTGCCAAGGCTGGTGGGCAAGGACAAGATACAGCTTTCCCTGACATTGTTGCAAAACAATCTGGTCAAGCTGGAAACCTTCACCACCGGCAACGAGACCGTACAGCTCCCCACAGTCGATCAACGCGTGATCCAGAACGACAGTGTGCTGGCGCCCGGCGAAACCCTGGTGCTGTCGGGCTATGAACAGGAAAGCGCCACCCGCGCCAACAAGGGCACCGGTCTCGCGCGGTTCATCGGGCTCGGGGGAAGCGCCAAGGGCAAGACCCGTAAAATCCGCATGGTGGTGCTGGTGCGCCCGGCCATCCTGCCGGCAGTGCGGAATGCAGGGCGCGGCACAACCGTGCGGACTGCCAGGCGGAGGGTAAACTGATGCCGAAGATATTCACATACGCCGATCGCCCGGTTCTGGCCGGGCTGACCTGGGGGCCCGGCAGGCCGTCCAGCCTCCTGCGACGCGGGTCCATGGCAGCAGTCGGGTCATCGATTGGGTCATTGGCAGCCAATAACCTGGCACTGCATTGGGATGACCGCACGGCTTTGGTGCCGGAAGAGCCTGAATATCTTGGCGTCGCGGCGCTGCTTTCCGTGCTGGCGGGCGATTTGTCCGAAAAGGACCGGATTGACCATGTCATTGGTAACCGTGTTCTCTGTGCTTTCGAGCTGACAGAACAGCATCTGTACTTTGCCGCCGTTCTGGTGAATGGCAAACCGGCGATCGGGGCGGAGCGGCTGTTTGACACCCGCGCAGAGCTGATCAGCCATATTGAAGCGGAGTGCAGTTCCGGCCAGATTGACCGGCTGGCAATCGCGCCCGATCTGGCCGAAGATATCGCCGAAGAGGTCACCCGCCGCGTTCCGATGTGCTCTTTGTGTCCCCCCGATGTGGATGACCCCACAGTGGATGACCCCACGGTGGATGACCCCACGGTGGATGACCCCGTCTGTGTCGAGGGCAGGATCGCGCCCAAACGACCGGTCTGGCAGATTGCCGCTGTCGCAGGCACCGCCACGCTGGCGCTTGCCGCCGGTTTCCTGTTTTTATCTCCCGGGCAGCACGCCAAACCCGTGGTTGCAGCACCACAGATCGCGCCGCTTCTAACCACCTTCCGCGACGAGGCCGGTTTCGGGCGCAATTGTCTGGCCGCCTTTGCCGGTATCTGGCCAACCGCACCGGGCTGGCAACTGACCGCCGAAGGCTGCGCCACGCCCGCAATGCGCGATCCGGCCATCACAGGCTTTGCCCCCGCAAAGGCGAATGACCTCGCCCTGGCGAATGACCGCGCCGTGGCGCATGACCGCGCCGTAGCTTACCGGATATATCAGCTGCGCGGCGGCTTTGATGCCGCCATCGCACGGCAAGCGGCGGAGGCGGTCTATGCAAACAGCACGGTCACGCTGGTGCTCCGCGGCAACCGGCTGTTTTCCAGCTTTGAGATTGACGTGCCGCTGCTGAAGGCGATCCCGGATCAGAGCGACCCAACGTCTTTGGCACGCGTGTCTCAGGCGCAAATGGCACAAGTGTCCATGGCACCGGCGGAATTGTTGGCCACCACGGAAGCGGTGTTTCTGGGCCTGGCCGACAGCATTGTGCTTGAGGGCGGCGGTTCGAACGCGGGTGGCATGAACGCCAAAGTGCGGGTGATGCTGAAAAGCGGGTTTGACGAGATATTCGCGCGGGTGGGGCGCATCGAGGGGGCCGAAGTGGCCCGGCTCAGTCGCAGCGGCCAGACCGTCACTTTGGAAATCACCACCCGCCGAGCGGTGCTGGTGCCGATGTCCATCACAGGCATCAAGGCCGCGCCCACAGATATTGCTGAAGAACAAAGCGCAGGGGCGCTTGCACCAAGTGCCGTCCCCACACAAAAGGACAAAATGCTATGAGAAATATGCTTTTGACATCGGCACTTTCCGGCAGCCTTGCGCTCACTCCGCAAGCCTTGATGGCGCAGGATTACGACAGCTGGACGCTGGGCCGCGAGGTTTTGAATGCTGCGGCCAATTACACCGGCGTGTTGACCACAGCCCACGCGCAAGTCCGTAAATATATCACCTGGCAGTGGGGCACGACGTTGCCGGAAGCGGATCAACGCAAGCGTACCGCAGACCTCTTGGCCGAAATCACCACCCGCCAGCAGGTCACGGCGGAACTGGTGCCCAGCCTTGATAGCACTGTTATTGATGGCTTTGGTATCAGGTTTCGCTATTGTGACGGCATGCTTTTGAGTTATTTTGCAGGCACGGACTTCAAGCATGGGCTGAGTGCCCAACAGATTATCGATGCGCCCGTGTTGCGCGCCCGCCGCGCGGGCCAGACGTTCAACGCCGATCAGCTTGGGCGTGTTGAAACCGTGGATGACCCCACAGTGATGATGTTACAAACCAATGGCGGCAGCCGCCCCACGCAGATACCAGCCTGTATGGGCACGGCGTATGGCGGCGCGCTGGCAAACGGGACCGTCGCCTATATGACATCAGCGTTTCGGAAGTTGGGACCCCGCGACGACCTCAGCCAAGAGGATACGGAAACGGGGCCTGCCTGCCCCACGACACACCCAGTTGGAAATAAGACCCGTACCGTAGAACGGCACTACAGATTTGAAGACAGCATTCATCTTCAGGATTTCCCGGCATTGCGCGATGCCGTGGCCGAGAATTATGGGGAATGGGAAGCAGATGACAGCTGTTGGCGCATTGTCAATAAGCAGATAACAGAAGTCGTACCCGCAAACTGCGCCATTGGGGAAGGCGGGAATATCAGCAAGGAACGAGTGAAAACGGTGACGGGCAGGGAGTGGCACAGTGGCAGGGAGCAGTTAAGCACAACCTACGATGAACCCTACACTGTCAGCAACACCTGCCGCTACGTGCCACCACCACCGCCGGTGCCATGGACACTTGTGCCATTTGCGCCTGAGACACGCGTGCCAAAAACGGGATATGAATCCTGCTCTCGTGGCGACTGTATCTGGGTCGACACCAGTGGTGGTGACCCTGGGTACGCTGACATCAGCCATGACCGTGATAGTCTCGGCGGGGGTGGCGCCGGAAGCGGGAACGATGGTGGCGGAGACAAGATCGTCTGCACCGCGATGAACGCCCGCTACGGTTTTGGGTCCTATCGCCAGGCGATCTGGCTCGCCCATGCCCGGCGCATGTCACCTTATCATCAAACCGGCTATCATCTGATCTTCCTGCCACTGGTCCGCTACGGCTATCGCGCCGAGGGCAAAACCCGCCTTGCAGTGCGCCACGCGCTTGAACATATCGCCCGCCACCGCACCGCCGATCTGCGTGCCGAGATGCAGCAGCGCAAACGCTGGCTACTGGGCCGCAGCTACCGCGCCGTGCTGGAACCGCTGTGCTACGCCGTCGGCTGGCTCGCGGGCGGCAGGCAAGTGGCAGGGATTGCAGATGTGGCGCAGATCGCCACGCCGCGCAAATCCGCAAAGCCGACGCCAAAACACTTCAAAAACAACATAGGAGAAGTCCAATGATCCGTATTGTATTCACATTTATTCTCAAGCGTTTCTGCTTTTTATGGGGCCGTAATAAAAAACAGAAACGCACAGGGTTGCAGGGGTTTGATACCGTGGCCCGTGCCAGAGGCGGCTCAATAGTAACCGGGCTTGTTTTAGCCCTCACCCTTGGCGCAGGCAGCACCCTGGCCGAAGAGCGTCACAAGCGCGAGATCTATGGCCGGGGAAAAATCTTTCAGAATGTGGCAGCGGAGCATGTGGTGCCGCTGCTGCGCAACCAGGCACGGGTGACCCATTGGGAAAACGGCGAGGGCATGCGGCCCGATGGCGGCTATGTGCGCATCGTCTGGTATGGCGCGGATGGCGCGGAACAAAGGTGTCTTCAGCACAGCGTAAACGGCAAGTCTGATGGCTGGGGGGCTAGCACATATTCCGGGTTCACCAAGCATCTCAAATTCCGCGCGTTGCGGTATCCACTCAAGAAAGCTGTACACTATGACGGCGCGGACTATCAACTGCTGCGCTATGACGGCCAAACCGGAGACCTCACCACCTTCCTCGCCAGCAAAGGCCGCTGGTGGGAGGCCGATGTCGGCCATTTGCAGGCGCGCATTCCGGCAGTCACCTGGGACATCTGCCCGGGTTTTCCGTCGGCCAAAAGCCTCGGCACCACGGTGAATAAAAAACAAACCTCGCGGTTTTATTTCGAACTGCTGCGCCAGGACCCAGGAAAACGCAGGTTGCATCCCGAATTCGTCAACGAAGAGGCCCATGAATGGCTGACGAAGGAGTGATCAAAGTGTTTTTCGGAATCAATGCGCTTTTGAAAATCCAGTTTCGCGTTCTTGCGCGCGCAAGAGGCAGCGAAATCGGATACAATAAAGCCGGAAAACGCTATAGATTGCGGCACGTCTCCAGTTTCACCGCGCTGTTTTCAGGCCTTGCCCTTGCCCTTGCTCTGACGGGCATGGGGCAGATGTCGCAGGCGCAGGCCCACACATCCCTGCGGGCGCAATACCCTGACATGGTGCGCCAGAGCGGCAAGGTGCTGACGTTTGCCGCCGCGCCCGACAGCAATCCGGTGGCGGAGCGTTGGGGCCGCTTCGTGCTTTACGCGCCGCTGAACCGGCTGTGGTTGCTGGATGATATGGATACCGTCGTTGAACATGCCTATATCGCGGTGAAGCAAAAACCCTTCGACCATCTGCTGCTGCACTGGACGCACTGGCAGGACAGGGATATTGCCGATATTCTGCCCGCCGCCGCGCAATTGCCGGTCTTCACGGTTGAAAGCACCACGCCGCATCCGCTGGCCACGGCCTATGATGCCTTGCTGGCCAAACCCTTGGCGCAGGCTTTTGATCCGCTGCCAGCGGGGGCTTATTTCAACGCGGGCGGGCATGTGTTTGACGCCGCTGGCGCACAGATCGCCGACTGGAACAGCTATGGGCCGCAAATTGCCCTGCGCCTGATGCCCGTTGAACCCGCAAAATCAACCGCCGCAAAACCTCTCTGGCACTGGTTTTCTGTGGCCGATCTCGCCACCGCGCTGACCCCGGAACAACCCTTTGAACAGGGAGATCAATGATGCTTAAGCCATGCCGCCTTATTTTTCTCGGGTTTTGCCTGACGCTGCCGGCTTTTACGGCCCTGTCGCAAACTGCCGAGCAGCCCACAGATACGCCCGCAGCCCTCTGGGCATCTCCGGCTGATCTCGTCCAGGGCGAACCCGCAACCATATCGCCCGCACGGGCTGGCGGCACGGACATCCTCAGCTGCCCGTTCGAGGCCCTGCGCGCGGCCTATCTGTCACTTTACGATGAAGCGGACGCGCTGAATGTCGCGGCCCTTGAAAGCGAAGTGTTCAAAGTCTGTATTGAGCGCCAGAAACAGGTGAAACAACTGCTGGACAATGAAGAACGCCTGCGCACCCACCTGCGCGATGTGGCGCGCGGAGCGGCCTCAAATGCCAACGTATCGATCAACACGGCCCCCATCCCTTCCGAAACAGAGCTTGCCGAACAACACCAAGACACCCCGACACCAAACCCACCAGCTGATTTCCGTGAGACCAGATCAACCGAACTCGCCCAATCCGCCCTGCCACAATGCACCGACCGCTATACATCCGGCCCGGTATTCGGCGGCGACAGCCTGGACGGCGGATTGCATGCCTTTGTGTTTGACGCCCTGAGCGGCACACGCCTGACGGTAAAAGCCGGCGATACCCTGCCCGGCGGGCTGACCATCGCGCGTATTTCCAGCGCGGACGGGGTGATCATCCTGGAACAGGACGTGGAACGCAGCTTGGCGCGCACGCTTGCAGAACCAGCGTTTGACGATGGCGGCGGGCTGCTGTTCAAAACCGTCAGCTTCGCGGATGTCTATAAACCCGACAGCCCGGCGTCCGGCACCCCGGACAGTGATCGGGAGGCTTTGGAATGATGACCATGCCGCATATGACCATGCGCCATCCATGCGCTACAACCGCCGCTGTGGCGACATTTTGCAAACCTCAACAGCCACACTTCAGGGAGATCAAAATGGGTAAAGCTGCACGACTTTTCTTTGATATCGTATCTCCTGCGCTTTCCCACAGGACTGGCAGATCTACTCAACGCTCTGCATCTCCTGCGTCGTCATCCCCGGGAACCATGGGCGGCGGAACGGGACGGGCGGGCGTGACAATAAAGTCAGCGAGATACAGCTTGAGTGCGGCGATCTGCGCCTCCAGTTCCTCAATCCGCCGCCGCATCTCGCGCCTGAGCCTGTCGGTATCCGGGTTGGCAACAGGCCGTGTATCCGGGTCAGTATCAGGCCCAACATCAGGACCGGCATCAGGCACGCAGACCGGCGGTCCCGGCGGGATATGTGGTGGATTTACCGTCAACGGCTCAAAGCTTTTCCAAATATTGTTGCAGCCAAGCTTACCACATCTTCGAAACGCTCAGCCCGGCAAAGCGAACATGGCGCAACACAGCACCACAAAGGCCAACACCTCAAACCACCGCGCGACGCCGACCGCGCACCACCCTCAGGTGCCTGCGATTTTCGGAGCCGCCGCGTCAATCATCACAAACCTGCCTTTTTTCTTGAGCAATTCTTGCGCCAGCGCAGCGGCGCATCGATCCGACACAAACCTGCCTTTTTTCTCCAGCAAGGTCATTTGCCGCAATTCCGCTGCCCCCACCACAGGCGCGCCTGTCCCGGTTAAGACTGTCCCAAGCGAGACCCTCCCATGTTAAAAAACCTCCCGAGCTTCGGCAAACCACAGATCAGAACCCTGGAAAACGGCATTATCGATACCGGTGATCTCGGTTTTGCCTGCATTGCGGCGGTGCATTATGGCGGCACCTGCTATGTCGCGGATGGCTATCGCTATGAAGACGACTTCACCGGCGCCCTGATGCGGCATCAGGACAGCGGTGTTCTGCCCGAGATCACCAGCTTTAAAATCACCCCCATGGACGAACTAAGACAGTTCTACGCCGCCAAACTGACCGCAACCGAAGCCCTGCGCGCGGAAGTGGCCCGCACACAGGGCCAGCGCCGTCTGCTGGAACTGATCTCGGCGGCCGAACGCGCCAGGGCCAGTGATCTCAAAATCTACCAGCACGATACCAAAACCTATGTGCGCCTCAAGGTGGCGGGCCGCGAGTTTGACTATGGCCAGCCCTGGACACCCGAGGAAGGCAGGAATGCAATCAGCTTTGCTTTCAATGCCCAGGACAAAGGCACCGGTAATGTTTCCAAAAAAGACGCGGCGTTCCAGAGCTATTCGATCTCTCCAAAGCCGGAGTTCCCGATGCCGCCCAATGTGGTCAAGCTGCGCTGCCAGAGCGGTTTTCACGAGAGCGATACAAAGCTCGGCTCCTTCGTGGTGTTCCGGCTGTTTTACAAAGACGACAGTGATACCGGCGCCCTGGAAGACCTCGGCTTTGATGCGGAGATCACAGACGCGCTGGCCGCCGCCCGCGCCAATCTGCATGGCTGCGTGATTATCGGTGGCGAAACCGGCGACGGTAAATCCACCACACTCATTCGCGCCCTCGAAGCACTTTACGAACGCCACGGGGGTCATGTGTCGATCACCACCCTGGAAGATCCGGTGGAGTACCGGCTGAACCGCTCCGGCGTGGTGCAGATCCCGCTGCAATCGGCCGGCGACGAGGCCGAACGCGAGGCCAGGCATGAAGACGCCCTGCGCAATTTCGTGCGCATGAACCCGGATGTCGGCATGGTGTCGGAAATCCGTGACGGGGCCAGCGGCCGCGAAGCGCTGAAGTTCGCCACATCGGGCCATGCGATCTATGCCACCGTGCATGTGGACAGTGCCAACGGCATTCCGTTTCGGTTGATGGCGCTTGGCGTGCCGGCCGAAGAACTGGCGCAATCGGGTGTGGTGCGCCTGCTGATCAAACAGACGCTTGCACCACTCCTCTGTGACGATTGTAAAACCCCCCTGGCCGCCGCCAGCCTCAACGATCTGGATCAACGCCTGTTTGCCCCGGTCATGGCCGACCGGGACAACGTGTATCTGCGCAACCCGGAGGGCTGTGCAACCTGCCTCGGCGACGCGCTGAATGAGGCCGGCAAGCTGGCCTGGGCAGGCTACCGCCGCCAGATTGCGGTGGGCGAAGTGATTATGCCGGACCGGGCTTATTTCGATCATGTGCTGAACAAGAATTTTAACGGCGCGCTGGCCCATTGGCTGAAACCCGAAAGCGCAGGCGGGATGGGCGGTATTCCGATTGCCTGCAAACTCACCGACCTGGTCTTGCAGGGCCAGCTTGATCCGTATGATGCGCTGCGCAAACACGGCGATTTGGCGGAGCGGATGAGTGACGCGCAACGCAGTAGCCTCCAGGGCGCGGCAATGCAAAAAACAGCGAAAAGGAAAGCGGCGGGATGAACGCACCACTCACATACGCCGCGTGGTCATACGCCTGGCGACGTTTTAACTTCGGCGCCGCCCAGCGGGCGCGCACCTGGCGGCTGGTGGCTGATCTGGTGGATGCAAAGCTGGATCTGCCGGAGGCACTGGAAACCGCAGCCAGCGTGGCGCGCGATGGCGGGCAGGCGGCAGTGGCCGCGTTGATCAAGGATCTGCGCACCGGTGTCCAGTATGGCGATCTCGACCAGCGGGTTGCCCGCTATACAAGTGGGGCCGAGGCACTGTTGTTCCGGGTGATCGGATCGGCCGGTGCCGCAGGGGTGTTGCGCGGTGCCATGCGGCTGGCCGAACAGCAGGACAGGCTGGGACGCGCGATCAAAGGCGCGCTGGCCATGCCCGCCCTGCTGACAGCCCTGATGGGCGTTGTGTTTTATATGCTGGGATCGGAACTGTTTCCGGCACTGATCGATGTGGCGCCGCTTGAGCGCTGGTCACCGGCCGCCCGGGCCATTGGCAACTTCAGCCTCTGGTTCGTGGGCAATTTCCAGTGGGTGCTCATCGGGCTGGCAGCGGTGTTCATGTTTTTACGGCTGTTTTTGCCGCGCTATGCCGGGCCGGGACGGGTGTTTCTCGACAAATTCCTGCCCTGTTCGCTCTATCGCTTGCAGGTCGGCACCGGATTTATCTTTACGGTGACCGAGCTGGGGCGCATGGGCGAGACGCTGAATTCACAGCTGCTGCATGAGCTCGGCACCGGCACGCGCGGCTATCTGAAGTCCCGCATTCATGCGATTGCAGTGCAACTGACCGCACGCGGCTGGGGAGAGGCCCTCAAAGCAACCGGGCATGACTTTCCGGCCCGTGACTTGAATGCGGTGATGGCCGCCCTTGATGGCAAAGACGACTGGGTGGAGACCTTCGCAGGGTTTCTGGACCGCTGGCTGGAAGAGCTGGATACCCGCGTGAAGGTGCAAACCCGTATTATGAACATGGCGCTGATGGGCGCGGTTGCCGGCGCCATCGGGGCCACCGTGTCAAGCACACTCTCCGTGCTGCAAAGCATTCAGTGAGGGGAGCGACACCAATCAAAAAGACACCCCCCTCACTTCACCAAATAACAGCGGACCAGCTCAGATTTAGAGGACACCTGGCGCACCATCTCTTGAAAGGATGACCATGACTGATTTTAACGGAAATACAAGCAAAACATGGCTGAAGCAGGCACGTATTGCGCTGACACAGCGCATCAACCCCGCCCGGCAACAGCTTGAATTGCTCAAGAACAATGCGGCATGGCGTGCCCTGCTCAAGCCTGACAGGCTTAAACCTGACAGGCTGCGTCCACCCCGGCGATGCCATGCCGGTGGGATGACCTTGCGAAATGTACTGCTCGGTACACTGATAGGGACTGCTCTGCTGACGGGTCTCGTGTGGTTGATCATTACCGCACTGCAAAGCATTCTGTGAGGGGAGCGCCAAGAAAGAACCAAACAAGCTGACACCCCCCACACTTCAACGAAAAACAGCGCCCGGCTAAACATGGCGAACAGCCTGCGCACCATCTCTTGAAAGGATGACCATGACCAATTTTACCCTAAACACAAGCAAAACCCGCTTGAAGCAAGCGCGGATTGCGCTGACACAGCGCGTGAACAACGCTCTGCAACAACTTAAATCGCTGCAGAAAAAGGACACCTGGATTGCCCTACTGAAGCCTGAGCCGCTGCGGCGACCGCGTGCGCGCCGCGCCGGTGTGACGATGTTCGATGTCGCTTTATGGACCCTGGTTCTTATTCCCGTACTGGTGGGCGTACTGTCGCTTTACAACGGCGTTGTCGACTCGACACGCAGTGCCGCCCTGCGCTCGCAGCTGACCCGCGCCGTGGCCATCATCGAGCGTGATCACATATATTCCGGTGTTTATGCTACTGGACCGCTTCTTATATTCCTGAAAAATGAAGGTTTCACCGCCAAGGAGCTAGGCGTGATAGGTAATGGTTTAAAGTTCACCTCGCCCTATGGCACCGACATCGCCATCACGGGAAGTGGCGGCCGGACCTTCACTGTGATTTTGGCCGACATTCCGGCCTCAGGCTGTGAGACGGCGGGTATGACTTTTGCCAACCAAAACTCTGGACTCAACAGTCTTGTGATCGGGGGTCAACCAGGACTGGATGCAGCGGACAAAATAACCGAACTGGCGGTCAGCAAGGCCTGTGACCACGACGAAAACACCGTCACACTGACCTTCTGAGGATGCCCACCATGCAGAACAGCCAGCCATCTCCGGGATTTCCCCGCAAGGCACAGCATCAAGACGCGCGCATAGCACCACGCCGCACCCGGCGTGGTGCGCTGATGCCGGCCGCCGTGCTGGCTGTTCTGGTCATCACCATCGTCATGAGCCAGTTCGCGCAAGCGCAATTGCGCCACGCCAGTGCGGCGCGCGCCGAGGCCCGGGCTGTGCAACTCGCGGCGATTGCGACTGATTTTGATTATTACGTGCATGAGAACCGGGATGCGCTGGCAACGGGCCTGACGGAAGCCGGCAGACAGCTGAGCAGCGGTGAGAAGGAAGCTTTTGAAGATGATTTGCGGGCAGACGTTGCGCGGCAAATGCCGGGATTTACACTGACTTATCTGGTGGGCCACATTGATAGCACCCTTGAGGGTGGCACGGATATTTATGGCGGTCTGCTGCTGAAAACAGATGGCGCGTCGGAGGTGGCAATGGATACGCTGCTCGCGCGGCTGGCCACCTACGGCGTGCAAGATCGTATTCTGAACCTCGAGAGTTTTGTGCAAAACGTGCTGGGTCGGGCATTGGATGATGAATCGGAACGGGTCATTCTGACCGCACCGCTGTCCGGGATCAATCCGGAATATGTGCTGCGCGAAGACCGTGCGGGGCACCCTCCGCCGAAACTCGCAGGCGGCGGCGCGCTGGATCTGGGTGGATGTGGTCGGGATGAGGAACCCCGTAAATGTGATCTGCTCAATGTCAAGACTCTCACCGCAATAGGGGGAGCCGAAAGTGCGGCGGCACGGGTTGCCAGAGCGCAGCCCAACGAGCAGTCCGACCCTGCCCTGGACAAGATTGCCCCCACACTCCTGCACGTCCGGAAAATGACCGGCACATTGACATCTCTCCGCCGCGATCCAAAAGAGCAAGAGCGCATTGATCGGGGCGGCGATGACGCGCCGCTACCGCCGTATAAAACTGGCAACGTCGATATAGCCGGCACCACAAGCGCAGGCAAATTCATCGTTGGGAGCACTCTGATTGCCGGCGGGGCGGGTATCTTTGCAGACAGTACCACAGGCGAAGCAGGCAGTGACACCGCGCCCCCGACCACCATCGTCGTCAAAGGCCGGATGACGCTCTCCGAACATTTACAGACCCACACACTGGGTGCGGCCAGTCTGCGGGCAGCCAGCATAGCAACACAGCACCTCACTCTCACCCGCCAGATCACAGCAAAAACCATGGTCGCCGATACCTTTAAAACACCCGTATTGAAGAACATTCAGATCGCGGCAGACGGCGTACCGAAGTTGACCGCGCGGCAGGTGTTCGCCACCGCAAGTGTAAAGGTTGACCGCCTGCAAACAGAAGCGTGCACAGGATGCTGATCCGGATATTCACATACGCGCGGAACGCGGTGCTGCGCCCAACGGGCCGGCACGGCATCCACGGCTGTGCATCCGCACCACATGGCGAAGCACAGCACAGACCCCGCCGCACCAGATACCCCCGCCACGCCCGCTGCGGATTGAGCCTGTTTGAAGCCGTGCTGGTGATGATGATTGCCGTGCCGCTGGCCCAGCAGGGGGTGCGTCTGGCCCAACATTACATCCGCGCGCAGGCCGGCGTGCAGGAAAGCCGGCTACTCACACAGGTGGTTACGGCCGCCAGCACATACGCCCTGCGCAAGGGTCTGCTAGTCTTTATCAGCGATAAGGTTGGCGTTGGCATGATTAAGGCGCTGCGCAGGGGCACTTTTGCGGAAATCGCATGGGTCGGCGACGTACCGCTGCGCACAGCGCTTGGCCGCGATATCGAGGTGATCTTCCATGCGATCGGCTCAAAGGAACTGGTTGTACTGGCCCGCGCCTTCACGCCAGACGGTGAATACACCATGCCTTACATGCCACGCGGCGGGGAAGGCATTGGACTGGTCGGGACGATCCAGGAAGGCGCGCCGTACCGGCTGCGCGGACCGGGCCTCGATTACAATCTCACAGCCCTTCAAACACAGGCGACCGCCCAAGACGGGATCAGCCCACCCGTGGTCGGGGACCAGCTTGCCATCGCGGTGCTGCGCATGGATCAGGATGTCTTGCCATACCTGCACCGGATCACAGTGCCGGGGCACGAAGAGGCAAACCAGATGGAAACCGATCTGGATATGGGCAAGAATAATCTGGTCGGGGTGGGTGCGCTGATCGCCGATGTGATCACAGTCAAGAAAGCCATGGACGTTGGTGAACTCACCGGAACGCTGGAAGTGGTGGGTAATATCGCGGCCGGTGGCGATCTGGATATTCCCGGAACGCTGGAAAGTGCTGAAGCCACCATCGCGGGTCGCATCAAAGCCACCGGGCTGGATGTCAGCGGTCCTGCACAACTCGACACCCTTGAAGCCCGGTCAGTACTGGTAATGGGCGGGGTGGTTGTCAAAAAAAGCGGCGAGGGTCCTGTCGCCGGGGTCGCTGTAGAAGGGCTCATAGAGGCGGAAACCCTGACCGCAACAGGCAATGTTGTGGCAGGCACTGTGGTTGCGCCCATTGCGACCATCGAGGAGCTGCGCGCGGGAACAGTGCAAAGCAAAACGCTTGAGGTCACAGACCAGCTTGTCACCAAAAAAATTGTAACCGGGAGTTGTACCGGATGCTGATAAATCCAGCCCGCAAATCCATAACCCGAAGTGCTCTAGCCAGCCTTGTGATCTGCGCCGGCCTTGCGCTGGCTGGAAAAACCCTTGCCCAGGAAACAGCGCCCGGGATAGTTACCCCAACCGGCCCCGCCCAAACCGACCACGCCCAGGCAAGCACAACCAACACCGCCACCCCCGACAGATCAACGGCGCTGCTTCAGGTGATTGCCCTGCGCCGGGAACTCGCGGCGCAGGTAAAGGCGCTCACCCGACTGGCGGCCTATCAGAAAGAACTGCTGGCTTTGGCCAACACCCGCGACGTTGATGCCGTTTTGCGCGCGCGACGCGCACGACAGAGCTGCTTTGCGGAACTCGGCGCCACAGCCCTTTGCGACGCACTCGGCGTCAGCTTTACCGATGATGCCACCACAATGCAAAATCGGGGGGACGCTGAATGACCTTACAGTTGATGATCCAACAGTTGATGGCCCCATTGTGGATGACCCCACCAATGATGATACACACACTCCTTCTGATGATATTCATGGGCTTGCTGATCCGCACGGATATGGCGCGGTTCGAGATTGAGTTCGCGGCTCTGGCGATGGTGGCCCTGAACGGGGCTGCCCTGAATATCCACCTCGGCCAATCCCCGCTGGAAATGGCACTCGGCCTGCTGATCTGGACCGTGGCGGCTTTGGCCGTGCGCATCTTCAAAACCCGCAATGCGCTCGGGCAGGGCGATGTGTATCTGTTCGCGGTGATCGGTCTGGTGGCCGGAACGGGCGGCACGCCGGTGGCGCTTCTGCTGTTTGTGCTGATCAGCCTTGCAACGTCATACGCCTATGCCCGCGCACGGGGTCGCAAGATGGCGCGCAGCCTCACGCCTGCGGCCCTGCCGGGCGGTCTGGCCATTATCGGAATTCTGATAGGTCGGCTGGTGGACATATCACTGTTCAACGGGTTTGAACCGGCCTCTGCGCCCGACACAGCCCTTGGCGGGTCTATCCTGACCTATGGCCCGTGGGTCGCGGTTATTCTCGCACCCTGCGCCGCCCTTCTGATGCGCATGGATCGCAAAAGCCGTGATCGTCAAAACCGGAACCGGAGGGTGCAGCATGGCTGACACCGTTTTTCAAACCCCCGCCCGAAGTCATATTGGATTCCTTTATATGGTTGCTAGAAATTCCAATATAAAGGAAGGCGCGGCATCTGTGCAAACACGGACGCCTCGCCACAACAAGCGCATGACCGCGCTGCGCATGACCGCGCGACGCATGGGGGCTGCATAATGGCCTCTGAGCACACCATCCCCGCACACAAGGCTGGACCACGCCGACAGCCACCGGCCCGAACGCGGGCACCGACCCGAACGCGGGCACCGGCGCGCAGCCGTTTGGAAACCGGCCGGAACCGAAGCAGATTTGAATGGCAAAGCGGGGAAATCCACCGGGGAGAATGCGCCATGACGGCGACTGTATCTCTTCAGCAATATGACGGGTTCAGAGCCACTCCAACCCGCGCATCAGGTCAGGCCTGCGGTGCAAAGCCTTACAAAGACAGCACTTTTGACGCGACGGGGCCGAAGACGCTCCAGAGTGCCGCCAAACCAAGCGCCAGGCCGATCAGACCCGCTACATTGCGTGTCATCCTGTTGACGCTGTCCGATATCTCGCCGCGCAACTGCGCCCCCTGGACGGCGATCTTCTTGTCAAGCGTGGCAAACTGGACGTCGATCTTCTTGTCAAGCGTGGCAAACTGGACGTCGATCTTCTTGTCCAGCGTGGTAAAGCCGATATTCATCTCGGCGCGCAGTTCTGCAATCTCTGTATTGATATTCTGTGTCAGCCGGGTTTCGGTCTTCTCCAGATCATGTTTGGTCGCCGCTGTCGTGGCGATGGCCTCGCTGATCACGCCCACCACAGCCTTGGCCGATGTGGCATCCAGACCGGCGGCTTGCAGGGTTTCCGATGCTTTCAGAGTGTCGATGCTGACCGATTGTGCCATGACTGAATATCCTTTTCTGACATTAGTTAAACACACCCGACCCGAAACGCCAGAAGATTCAATCCCACACCCCCTGACTCGAGCTGGCCAACAGAAAGGATACAACCATGTCTGAGCAATACACAATCACGGTTCCCATCCTCGGCCCTGATGGAGAGTGGACCTACCCACGGGTGGGCGAGATGTCTGCCCTCCGCCAGGAGAAGTCCGGCGAGATAATTTATGACATCACACTTGATTTTCCAGTGGGTGCGACAGAATTGGTTGCCTTCGCCCAAAGGTCGGTTCCTGCCAAAACCGGCGACCACGCCAATACGGGACCGCAGGTGGGGCCTGGCGCATTCCCGTTCCCGGGGCGCCGATCAGGCAAGGCTGTGTGATGGCCTCTGAGCACACCATCCCCGTACACAAGGCTGGACCACGCCGGCAGCCACCGACCCGAACGCTGGCACCGGCCCGCCGGCCCCTGCGCTCATTTGACTGGCGGTGGGTCTTCCCGTCACATCATGTTCACAGAGTCAGTGATTTAGCAGTATTCAATCTGTTTGGCCTGTTCATTAAGGCGGAACCGAAACCCTTCATAATCCCACTGCTCACGCAACTTGGTATCGCAATAGACATTAAAGAGAAGTTCGACAGTCCATTGTTCTGTTTCCCCGCGCGACAGTCCCAATTCCACTGCTGCCACCGTTTTCACTGCACCCAACCCACCCATAACGAGGCCCCTTTCCACCGCAAGGCGAAAGCCCATCAGGTTGAGCCAATGAAACGGGAGTTCCAGATAGGTGTGGCGGGGCCATTGATGATTCCAACCTTACTGGCACGCAAATTCTGCTTTGCGAAAATCTTCTTGATACGCCTTTGCCGGATGGAATTTTCGCACCGCTCCAAACGCCTCGTTTCTTGTCCGCACGACTTCCTGATTAAGGTTTCTAACACAAAAGGCACGCAGGTCGCGATCATGTGGTGTGACCAAATCTTCAATAAAGCCCAAAAGAGAACCGGGTATAAGAATTCCTCCTTAGTTTTTCTTTCACATGACTACTATGGGGGAAGGCGCGGCGTTTGTACAATTTCAAACGCCGCGCCACAACAAGCGCATGACCGCGCTGCGCATGACCACGCGACGCATGGGGGCCACATAATGGCCTCTGAGCACACCATCCCCGTACACCATGCTGAACCACGCCGGCAGCCACCGGCCCGAACGCTGGCACCGGCCCGCCGGCCCCTGCGCTCATTTGACTGGCGGTGGGTCTTCCCGTCACATCATGTTCACAGAGTCAGTGATTTAGCAGTATTCAATCTGTTTGGCCTGTTCATTAAGGCGGAACCGAAACCCTTCATAATCCCACTGCTCACGCAACTTGGTATCGCAATAGACATTAAAGAGAAGTTCGACAGTCCATTGTTCTGTTTCCCCGCGCGACAGTCCCAATTCCACTGCTGCCACCGTTTTCACTGCACCCAACCCACCCATAACGAGGCCCCTTTCCACCGCAAGGCGAAAGCCCATCAGGTTGAGCCAATGAAACGGGAGTTCCAGATAGGTGTGGCTGGGCCATTGATGATTCCAACCTTGCTGGCACGCAAATTCTGCTTTGCGAAAATCTTCTTGATACGCCTTTGCCGGATGGAATTTTCGCACCGCTCCAAACGCCTCGTTTCTTGTTCGCACGACTTCCTGATTAAGGTTTCTAACACAAAAGGCACGCAGGTCGCGATCATGTGGTGTGACCAAATCTTCAATAAAGCCCACAAGAGAACCGGGCATAAGAATTCCTCCTTAGTTTTTTGTTGTAAAATCATTATGGAGGAAGGCGCGGCGTTTGTACAATTTCAAACGCCGCGCCACAACAAGCGCATGACCGCGCAACGCATGACCGCGCTGCGCATGACCACGCGACGCATGGGGGCCGCATAATGGCCTCTGAGCACACCATCCCCGTACACAAGGCTGAACCACGCCGGCAGCCACCGACCCGAACGCGGGCACCGGCGCGCAGGCGGGCACCGGCGCGCAGGCGTCCGGAAACCACATCAACAAAAAAGGAGCAATCCCGTGGACACCCATTCCAGAAAGATATGGCAAATACATTTCCCGCTTAAAGCACATTGCCTTTATATTGCATCCCGCTTCGCTGCGTTTCGGACTCTCGACTTCCCGGGCAGGCGTCCCAACGGGGCTTGCAGGCAAGGCCTTGCCAGCCAACGGCATGCTCTCGTTCTCTCGACATGTATTATAGCGGCTTTGTTCCCGACCATTTCACATGCTGGTGAAACACTTGAAGGGACAGTATCTGTCATCGATGGCGATACTTTTGAAATCCACGGTCAACGCATAAGACTTGCGGGCATCGATGCGCCCGAAAGCAGCCAGAACTGCTATACAGAGAACGGAAGCCCGTGGCGCTGCGGACAAAGAATTGCCAACAACATATCAAAACTGGTTGGTCGTAAAACGATTAGCTGCAACATCAGCGGAAATGACCGCTATGGCCGTCACATCGGCACCTGCTTTTACAAAAGCAAAAACATCAACAAAACTATCGTTCGTTTTGGTTGGGCTATGGCTTACCGCAAGTACTCGACTGCCTACGTTGATGTCGAAAACCAGGCAAGGGCAACCAAAACAGGTATCTGGACAGGCCCGTTCATTGCTCCGTGGGATTGGAGAAAGGGTGTGCGTTATGAATAAGCCCGTCTCTGCGATGACCCGGAGTTCAGGTGCAGGCAGCCTCACGGGGGTTGCCGAATACCCGGCCACAGGGCGCGCGGCCCGCACAGCACCCGACGGAGGCAACAGCGATGAGACCAGCAGCTATAAAAACAAGCTTTCGAGCGCGATTTTCGCGACGCTCTCTGTCCTGCTGGCTTGCACGGCACCTGTCTGGGCGACAGAACCTGCGATAGAAACATACAGAAAAATTGGCATCGCCCAAGTCATCGACGGCGATACGCTGGACATCAATGGTACCCGTATCCATCTCGTGGGCATTGATGCGCCTGAGCGCGAACAGACGTGTCAGGATGCGCAAGGGACCCGCTACATGTGCGGGAAAGACGCCACGCAGGGCCTGCGCCACCTGATCGGTTCCCGGCCAATTAGCTGCTTTATCAGAAAATACAATGGCCTGAACTTTGGCCTGTGCCCTATAGATGGGTTCTCAATTGGCTGGTTCATGGTGGGGAGCGGTCATGCGCTGGTCATTGATGGGTTTGCGGCCCTGTCTAATGAGCTGGCGTGGCTCTATCTCGAAGCGGAATCCTTCGCCCAAAGCGCCGGCATCGGAATGTGGCAGGGGGCTTTCACGGCTCCCTGGGACTGGAGGCAACAGCAATGATATCCGCAGCCATCAAAAACAGACCGGATCATCAATACAACACTCTGCCTCCCCGTGTGTTTTCTCATCACAGCTGCCCTTGCCAGATAGCTTTGGGATATAGACACCGTCCGGAAAGCCCCACCGTGCCCGGCTGCCGTTGGGCCAGCAGGGTATCACATACCCTATTGGACTGGCAGCCTCTCGGACGCGCCTTGGAGCCGTCCATAACGCGCGCAGCCGCGTTATTGCGGGGCGGATATTCATATCCAACAAAGGGCAGGGGCGGCACTGTGTCTGTCACTGGCATGGGATCCTTCGCGGTGAAAGGCTCCGATCAGCGCGGCGGTGTTCCATATCCAACAAAGGGCAGGGGCGGCAGCTTTTCAACCACGTCCGGCACTTCGGGCAGGCTGCGCGGCAAGCGCAGCGCGCGAAACAGCACGGCGAACAAAAGCGGGTCATATGCCGCCGCACGGCGCAGCGCCCCGATGCCGGTCACCAGCAGCATCGCGCAGGCAATCAGCCCATTGAAGGAAATCCCGAAGACCGCAATCAGGGCAAAAACCACGCCGCCCACGAGGGCCACAAACGGCAGCCGCTCACAGCCAAGGATCATTGGCGGGCGGGCCAGCTCAAGGTCGATATATGTCACAGGACGCATGGGGTCGACTATAGCACACGCCCCCTGGAATCAAACCACAAAGAAAGGGCAATACGATGCGGAGCATTGAGACCATATCCGATATCCTGACCTTCCCCGTCCGGATGCTGTACCCGGGTGTCAGCGCGGGTGTTTTTACCTGTTTTGAAAGGTTTGAAGACGAAGACTATCTGCCGGGTGCAGATGAGCGGGCAGACGAAGACAGCGACCCCGCGTCGAACAAAAAGGATTTAGAATGACCGGTACCACCAATATTACCAGCGTGCTTGGCCCTCTGGCACAAGTGCTTGAAGAGCCGGACGTGGTTGAAATCAGCTGCAATCCGTCCCGGGACGTCTGGGTCGAGCGTTTCGGCCAGCCGCCCGCGCTTTGGGGCACGCTGGAGCGCGACCGGGCAGACCGGTTCGTGCGCTGGTGCGCAACGTGGTCAAGCGCCAGCATCACCACCGAGACCCCGATCTTTTCAGGGCGCATTCCCGGAACCCCGCACCGGATCGAGGCCCTGATCCCGCCCGTGGTCGAAGCTCCGGAGTTTTCAATCCGCCGTCACCGCGATCAGGTGGTGCCCCTGGCCGACTATATCCCGCAAGACGCCGCCCGCGCGCTTGTGGCGAAGGCGATTGCAGATAAAAGCAATATCCTGATTGCAGGCGCAACCGGCTCCGGCAAAACCACCCTGCTGAATGCCTGCCTGCTGCATCTCGCGGAGATCGCACCGGAAACCCGGCTGATCACCATTGAAGACACGCCCGAGATCCGCTCGCCGCTTGAAAACAGCGTGGCGATGCGCAGTTCCAAAACCATCCCTATGGACGCGCTGCTGGTGTCCGCCCTCAGACAGGCCCCTGACCGGATTGTGGTCGGCGAGGTGCGCGAGGGGCAGGTGCTGATGACGCTGATCAAGGCCTGGAACACCGGCCATCCCGGCGGGCTGGTCACCCTGCACGCCAACTCGGCCGCCGAAGTGATCCCGCGGCTGAGGTTGCTCGCCACCGAAGTGATGCAAACCGATCCCACACCGGCACTGATGGACAGTCTTGATGTCATTATCTTTGTGCGACGCGGGCGCGACCGCCCCGTTGTTGAAACCATTGCCGCGATGCGCCCCGGCGCGGACGGCATCCGAACACTGGAGACCACCTATGACTTTTCCGCGTAACCTCTCGTTTTTTGCACTCCCCGCCCTGATCATCGTTGCGACGCCCGCCCGGGCGACGGACGCGTTGTTCGGGACCGAGTCGCCGCTGCTGAAATTCACCGATTTCATCACCGGGCCGTTTGCCTATGCGGTGGTGATCATCGCCCTGGTCGTCACCGTCGGTGTGCTGGCCATTGGCGGCGAGTTTTCCGGGTTTTCGCGCCGCATGCCGATCATCGTGATTGCCGGCGGCATTGTTATCCTGGCCGGCACGGTGATGACCAACCTCTTTGGCGGGGAAAGAGCTGCTGATCTGCCGGAATTCAGCCAGACCCCGCCTGCGCTCTGGTCAGAACCTGCCCCATCAAACACAGGCCTGTCAAACACGAGCCTATCAGATTTTACCGATGCTTTGCGACCGCAGCCTGATCTGTTGCGCCTCTCGCCGCCTGACGGGGACGACCAGCCATGAGACACAGGTTTCACATCACGCGACTTCACATCACCCTGCTTTGCGCCGCGCTCATCGTGGCGGCGGCGGGGCAGGCCCAGACAACACCGGACCAGACACCGGAACAGCTCATGGGGCCAAAAGCGGCCCCTGTGGACGCCACCGTCGACGCCCCTGTCGATGCTCCTGTGGACGCCATCGCGGGCAGCCCCAAAGAAACCCCCGCGGAAACCCGCCCGGCGGCGTCGATGGGCGACCGCACCCCCTTGAACACAGCTGATACACCCGCGGCTGACCGCGCGTCTATGACAGACGGTGCCACCCCGCAGAGCACGCCGGATCCAGTCAAGCCCGCGCCCGCCACGCCGGATCCGGCCACGCAGACAACAGCCACCTCTGAAACGCCCGGGTCTGAAGCTACAGACACAGCCGCGCCGCCAGACCGCTGGCTCAAAGCGGACCGCTCCGGTGCGCCCGCATCTGCCCCGCCTGAAACAAACACGCCCCCTGATCCCCTGAACGCCGCGCGCCGGTTTTGGCGCGGTGCTGTGGCAACGGGGGGCACCGATCTCGGCTTTCGCGCCTGGGTTATTGCCGCATTGGGCACGAACACAACCCCCGCAGACACCGGGAATGACATCGATGCGGGGCCTGCACCCGCACCTCCGTCAAGCGGGGCCCCTGTCGATAGCCAGGCCAGCCGCACCCGGGATGTGTCCAGCCGCTGGCTGGAGCGCGCCGGCCCCGTGGCATTGGGGGCGGCAGGCCGGGTTGTCACCACATTTGGCGCCGCCATTCCGACCGCGTTCTGCGCCCCGTTCATTGTTTGCTATATCGAGCTGGAAGCCGGCGAGGTGCTGACCGACACGCCGTCCTGGGGCGACACCGCGCGCTGGCAGGTGACGGTCAAGGTCCAGGGCAGTGATCCCGAAACCGTCATTCTGGAAATCAAACCCTCGGATGACGCGGGATTAACCAATCTGGTAATCCCGACCGACCGGCGGCTCTACACCATCAATCTGGTCAATGATCCGGATGTTCACACCCCGATCCTGGCCTTCAGCTATCCCGACACCGCAGCACGGATGGCGGCCGCGCGCATTGCCACGCGCAAAGCCGGTAAAGCATCCGTCGCCGCCAGTGCCAAGGCGGCCCGCCGCACCGCCGCCGCAAACCGCAAGGCACGGCTGGCAAAGGCCGGCTTGAACACCAGCGCGGGCCTGCGCGATCCGGGCCGCCTTGATTTTCGCTTCAGCGTCACCGGCAAGGCCGCGTTTCGCCCGGTGCGGGTCTATACCGACGGGCGCAAAACCTATATCGATCTGCACCCCGCATATCGCGGCACCCTGCCCACCGTGGTGCCGGGACGGGGAGAAGAAAACAAAGCGCTGAATACCCGCGTGGACGCAGGCGGCACACGGCTCGTCGCCGACCGCGTGATCCGCGACATCTGGCTTCAGGCCGGCAGCCGCAAAGTACGTATCCGGCGGAGCGCGCCATGATCCGGTCAACTCTTCGCAGGCTTCGTAAGCCGCGCAAGCCGCTCCAAATCGGGATAAAGTTGAACGACTTTTCTTTGGGATCATATCTCCTGTGCCTTGTCCGTAGGACTGGCAGCTTCTCGGGCATGGCTGACTTCTCGACTTCTCGACTTCTCGCGCATGTGATGCGCTGTCAGTCCAGCGGGGCATGGCATGCCCTGACAGTCCGATGGAGCATGAAATGCCCTGCCAGTCCGATGGGCCAGAGACGTCGAGAAGTCAGAGACCACATATGCGGAAGCTTGTGCATTCCGGGAAAGCGCAGGGGACCAAAATTAAGGCGTTCAGCGATCTTGCTCTGCGGTGCCCTGCTTGCGGGCTGCACCACAGCCATTCCGGGCGCAGGGCCTCCCTTCACCACATCCCTGTTTGCACGCCAAGTGCAAGTCAGCGCAGCACAGGCCTGCGCCATCGGCTATGATCTGGCCCGCGCCATCCATGAGCGGGTGTCGCTGCGCCGGGTTGTCATTCTGGCCCCATCGCGCGCCACGCCCTGCGAACGGCACGCGCTCGCCTATCTGCGCCAGAGCGGGTTCCGGATTGACGAAACCGGCCAGGGCGGTGTCAGCTTTGATATTGCGCTGGCCCGGCTTGACGCCGGTACGCTGACCGCCACCGCGCGGATCGGGAGCGATCTGCGCATCAGCCGCAGCTACCAACCGGTGCGCACCGGCGTGAGACCGCAAGGCCCGGTGAGCGTCCAGCATCTCGACCCGGATACCTATAACCTCGGCAGAGCTTTCTCGAAAACTCGAGAGAGGGATAACCTCGGCAGGGCTTTCTCGAAAGCTCCATTGGACTGGCAGGGCCAAACTGGCCCGAGAAGTCGAGAGAGGGATAACCTCGGCAGAGCTTTCTCGAAAGCTCCATTGGACTGGCAGGGCCAAACTGGCCCGAGAAGTCGAGAGAGGGATAGTCGAGAGATTGCCGCCGGGCGCGGCAATCCCGTCACCATGAACCAGAACGGTAGATTGTAATGCGCCTGCGTCACCTCCAAACCCGCCACCAATCCCGCCCGCGCAGGTTCTTTGATATTCTCAACTGGGACACACTGGCCGCCCCGGGGGTTATCCGCTGCAAGGATGGCAGCTATCTTGCCGGCTGGGATGTGACCGGCATTGATACCGAAACCCTGGAGGATGTGGCGCTGGAAGCCTGGCTCGACCAGCTGGCCTTCGCGCTGTCGGGATTGAGTGACGGGGAGGCCCTGCGCGTTGTGCGCAACCGCAGCCCCCGGGAACCCGCGCCGACGGGCTGGCAGGCGGGGCCAAAGGGCGGCGCACTGGAAGCCCTGGCGATCGAGCAGGACGCGATCTGTGCAACGCCCGGTTATCTCTGGGCGGATCGCGTCACGCTGTATTATCACTGGCAACCACAACCGGGGCAGAAGTCCGGGCAGACAGGCACAGAAGATCTGAACATCACTCCGGGTCTTGATATCTTCGAGACGCAGTGCCAGAAGATCGGGGACCGATTAGGTGGCGTACTCACGCTACACCGCCTCGGGCCCAAAGCCGTCAATGATACGCAGCCTTCCACAGGCCAGTCCGGCGGCGATGTCTGGCACAGCTGCGCCCTGACGTCTTCGCTGCTGCGGCTTTTGGGCCAGCCGGAGCGCCGGGTGCGCGTCGGGCTTGATCATCTGCCTTTTGCGCTCGATGCGCTGATCGGGGTGGATGTGGAACAGCCGGACCGCTATGGCCCGGCGCGGATCTGCAACCGGCCCGTGGCGATCCTGGCACTCGAAGGCTTCACGGCAGCGGTCAATACCGGGGCACTGGCCCGGGTGCAGTCGCTCGGCCTCGCCATGACGTGCGTGAGCCAGTATGCAGCACTCTCCAACCAGAAGATGCGGGAGATCGCCCGGGAGAAGCAGCGCCTCTGGCGGCAATCCGGGGCAGACATGGTTGCCAATGTCGGCGGCGAGAGCCAGGGTAAGCGCGGCCGGTTCGAGGACCGTATGGCCGAAGATATCGAAGACACGCTTGACCGGCTGTCCAGTGGCGAAACCGGGCAGGGATATTACGCCACGCATATGATGCTTGTGGGGGCCATTGACGCCCCCGACGAGAGCCTGAACCCGGCCCTGCGCACGCTGACATCGGCCGTTGAGGATGCCGGGCTGCGGCTGCGCCGCGAAACCGTCAACTTTCTGCCGGCCCTTCTGTCCATCCTGCCAGGCCATGAAGACCGGACTGCGCGTGCCTTCCCGATCCGCGCCAATGCCTTTGCGGGGATGCTGCCGCTGCGCGCGATCTGGCAAGGATCCGAACTCTGCCCCTCGCCGCGCCTGCCCGCCGGCACCCCGGCCTTGTTGCGCGCCCAGGCGCAAACCGGCGATCTGTTTCACTTCAATCTGCACAGCGCCGATGTCGGGCACAGCCTGATCTTTGGCCCCACGGGGGCCGGCAAATCGGTACTGCTCGGATTGCTCGCCGCAAGCTGGATGCGCTACCCGCAAGCCCGGGTGATTTACTTTGACCGCCAGCGCTCGATCCGCCATGCCTGCGCCGCTCTGGGCGGGGTGTTTCTGGAACCCGGCGGCAAGGGACCGGCGGGGATTGCCCCTCTGGCGCATATCGGCGCGCTCGGGCAAAGCTGGGCCGTGGACTGGCTCACCGCACTGGTGCGCCTGCAACGCACCGAACCCGACACAGTGATGCTGAACGAACTGCGCGCCGCCGTGGCCAATTGCGCCGGCATGGGCGCGCCTGATATGAGCAACATCGCCTCCTATGTGCAGATACCGGAGTTGCGCACGGCACTCGAGCCGTTTTTGCCCGGCGGCACCTGGCAGGATCTGTTCTCGGAAGACCGTCTGTTTGCCGGGCTTGAGGTCAACGACGCCACGCAGGATTTGTTCACACAGGGCTCAAAGGCCAGACAATCTGCGGCGGCCTTCACCGTCTTTGAAACCCACCCGCTGATGGAGGGCCCGGAAATCGCCCGGGTGCTGTCGCTGGATTACATCTTCGCGCAGGTGCAACGCCGCTTTGACGGCCGCCCGACGCTGGTGGTGTTTGACGAGGCCTGGAGTTTTTTCAAACACCCGCTGTTTATCGAGCGCATCCGCTCCTGGCTGAAGGAAGGCCGCAAGAACAATGTCGCCGTGGTGATGGCGACACAGTCGCTCGCCGATGCGATCCGGTCCGAATTAACCGCCGAGCTGCTGGAAAGCTGCCCGACAAAGATATTCCTGCCCAATGCGGGGGCCGAGGGCCAGGTGATTGCCGATCAATATACCGCTCTTGGCCTGCATCAACCCGAGATTTCCCAGATCGCGCGGATGCGCCCCAAGCGGGATTATTTTCTGACCCAGCCGGAAGGCCGCCGGGTGATCAGTTTTCCGCTCGGCCATATCGGGCTGAGCATTCTGGGCAAAACCGGCTCGGATGACAGCCGCCGCGCCGGCATCAACGCCGCAAACAAAGACTTCTGGAAGGAGGATATTGAAGATGCTTACCGTAAAATGGAAAACCGCAACACGCATGATCGCTGGAGCGACCAGAGCACCACAGACTAAAGCGTTCAGCTCTCTAAACCGCAGTGTCGCGCTTGCCGCCCTGCTGTTGATTGGCACCCTCGCACCGGCACCGCTCCACGCGGGTGCGGCTGCGGGCGGGGCCACGGAATGGACCCAGCTCCTGAACAACGTGGAACTGGCCCAGATTGCCGGGACCGAAGGTGCGATCCTGGCCACCGAGAGCGAGGCCCTGCTGGCGCAGGTGCAGCAGCTGGCGACCCAGATACAGTCGTACCAGATCATGCTGCGCAACATTAAATCCCTGCCCGAACAGCATCTGAAACAAGCCCTGGGCAGTGTCTTGCGCCTGCGCGATGTGGCGCAGGAGGCTGGCGCGATTGCGCACTCCGGCAGTGCGCTCGATGATTTTCTGCGCTCCGATCTGATGACCGATCCGCTGTTTGAGCGGCGCGGGCTGGACCGGGCGCAAAGCCGCGAAAGCTACACCGCGTGGAACAACCGCTGGCATCGCAGCATGGAGGCCGGGCTGCGCGGCGCCGGGCTGACCCTGGAGGATGTGGAAAGCGAGGGCGAGATGATTGACCGGATCACGGAGCGCATGGGATCGGAAACCGGCCAGATGCAGGTTCTGCAAGGCGCCAATCAAATCGCCGCGGCGATGGCGCGCCAGATCAACGATCTGCGCGCGTTAACCGCGACGCAATCCGAAACCGTGACCGTGGCCTGGGGCCGGGTGCTTTCGGATATGGATCGCAAGGAAGCCGCACAGCGCCGCCACGAGCAGGAAATCCATGAAACCCTTGAATCGCTTGAGGGCGTCGAGGGCCGCAGCCTCAATGAAATATTCGGGATCACACCATGATGAACACAAAAGACCGCCGCCCTATTCCTGAACGACTCTTGGCGTTTTACACCGAAGATGAAGCTGAACGGTGGCTTGCCAAACGCCAGCCCCAGTTTAATGCGTGTCCTTTCCTGTATCTCATGTCCGGTCGTGATCCTGAACTTGTCCATGAAATCATCGATCAGATGGAAAGCGGGACGCAGCCATGAGGGATCCAGCGCAAAAATCATCCGCACCACACATCAATGCACCGGTGGCGCAATACTTTGGACTGCGTACGGCGGGCGGACGCACCGGGGTCATGCTCAGCCCCCTGATTATTCCAGTGATATTCCCGGTTCTGGCACTCCTCGCCCTCGTGCTTCTGCCCGCGCAGGCGGTGGCCCAAGAGGCCGCCGAGGCCGGCGGTGCTGTTGATGCGATGATCGAGGCGATGCGCCGCACGCTGACCACGCTGGGGGAGAATGCAGGCCAGGCCGCGCGGAACCTGCTGTTGATCCTGTTCGGGATGGATCTGGTGCTGCGCTTTGGCCGATGGGCCATTCAGGGGTCAAGCTTTGACGAGGTCTGGGGCACCTGGTTTTACCAGTTCACCTTCGTTGTCATTGTCTATGCGCTGGTGCTGATGGTACCGGAGGTGGTCACCGCACTGACCAAATTGGCGATGAAGTTTGCTGCCGCCACCGGCGGTGCAACGGTTGAGCCCACCGCCTCGGGGATGATCACGAACGGGTTGAAGCAGGCGGTTGGCTGGGTGCAGGCGATTGAACTCCTTGAGCCCCGAACCTGGCTGTTTCTGATCACCGCGATCATCTCGATCACCGTCACCTCCATTACGGTGGCGTTTCTGGTTATCACCTATGCGGAGATTTATCTGATCGGGCTGGCGGGGATTATTGTGCTGGGCTTTGCCGGGCTTCAGGAAACCCGTGCGGCGTCCGTGTCCTATATCCGCCTGCTGATCGGCAAGGCCCTGAAGCTGATGGCGCTGATGATTGTTTACGGCGCGGTCAGCACACTCACCACCGCCATGGCCGGGGATGCAAGCACCGGCGCGGGCGGAGCGCTCGGCATGATCATGCTGCAAATCATCGCCTGCCTGCTGATTATTTCCCTGCCGGGCACCGTTGAAGCCCTGGTCAGCAATATCGGTGCTTCGAGTGCCGAGGGCGGGGCGAAGTTCGCCGGCACCATGGCAAGCAACGCAATGAAAATAGCTGGCAAGATTGCCATTATCGGCGCCATAATGGGTAAAACCGGCGGCGGCAATATCGCCACAACACTTGGTAAACAGGCAAAAGACGGCCTGAAAGACGCGCTCACGGGCGGGTCATCCACAGTGGGATCATCGGGCGGCGAGCGCATGTCCGCCACAGACGCCCTGGGGACAGGTGCCGCCGCTGATATCCGGGCCAAAATATCCGAAGCCCTCGGAAGCGGGAATAAAGACGGGGATGGCAAAGGCGGGGATAACACATGACCGTGGAACACATGACCGTGGAAAAACACATGACCGTGTCCTGTGATCACAGCCCGTATCTGGCCGCGGCGCGGGCCCGCGCGGAACGCCACGGCTCTTTGCGCGAAGACCGCGACCGCTGGTATCGCCTCGCACTGGTCATGACACTGGTGGCCGCGGGGGCCGCAGGCTTCGGCATCTGGGCCGCGGTGCGCTCGGAATACATCCCCTACATTGTGGCCGTGGATGATCTTGGCGCGGTGCAGCCCGTCCTCGCCCCCAACGTCATTACAAAATGGCCGCCCGCCGCCGTGCGCCGCGAACTCGCCGATCTGGTGCGCGACTGGCGCGAACTCACCTCCGACGATGTCATCTTGCGCCAGCGCTATCGGCGGCTGCAATATTTTATCGAGGAAAACTCTGCCGCGGACCGCAAGATCAAACGCTGGGCCAGACAAACCCAACCGCTCAAGCTGGCCGCCACAACCACGGTGGAGGTGGAGGTTGCTTCGGTGAATTTCGCCGGCGGAAAGACATGGCTGGTGCAATGGACCGAGGTCCAAAGGTCGCGCAGCACCGGGTTGCCGGGCGAAATCTCCCGCTGGCGCGGCAGCTTTGTTCTGGGCCAGCGACGCATCACCGATCCGAGTTATCTCAGCCAAAACCCCTTCGGCATGGTTGTCGAGGATATTGACGCACGCAGGTTGGATCAATGACCGAAAACCGCACAATGCCGCAGTGGTGGCTCCCCATAGCCGGGATGGTTCTTTTGGCTTTCGCCATCGGCATTGGCGGCGGCAGCCTGCTGGCCCCGATTGTCGGGACGTTCTTCACCACGCCTGAGGCAAACGCCCCGCTGGAAGATGCGAATAATGTTGACCGCAGAGCCGATTTGATTGCCGGTGAGAGCCCCGGGGCACAGGACGCCGGGGAAACACAGACAGCACCGCCGCCTGACGCCGCGTCAAACACCGCGTCAAACGGCGACAGCCTCACGCTCCAGCCCCCCGCCCAAGCCACGGCACCGCCGCGCGGGGAAGACACCCGAGGCCTGGAACGCCGGCTGCTGGCCATCGACAGCCCGCTCACCCCGGCGGTGACAGATATTGCCGGGCGTATTCTCCAGAACCGCAAAGACAGACAGGCCGCGCAAACACAAGCCGCGCAAACACAAGCCGCGCAAACACAGGCCCGGAGCCGCGACGAGACCGGGGCGGCACAGGCGGCGGCGACCGGTACGGTGCGACCACAACCCACAGCGGCACTGCAACAAACAGACCCGGAGCGATCCGGCCAGCCCCTGCATGTGCTGGTCCGCGGCGCGGTCATTCCGGCGGTGCTGCAATCGGCCATCGACAGCGCATTGCCGGGCCTGGTGCGTGCGCAGGTGAGCGACGATGTCTATGACAGCCTCACCGGGCAGCATATTCTGATCCCGCGCGGGGCAAAGCTGACCGGCACCTATGGCCAGGCCGGTGGCTCCGGCGCGCGCCGCCTTTTTGTGGTCTGGACCGATCTGCGGATGCCCGGCTATGTCTCTGGTGGCAACCGGGTTGATCTCGACCGGTTTACCACGCTCGGAGCGGACGGGGCCAGCGGCCTCGAAGGCCGGCGCCGCACCGGGTTCTGGAAGGCGTTGGGTGCCGCCGTGCTGTTTGATCTTGCCGGCAATGCCACTGCCATCCTGACCAATCAACAGGCACAGCCCGAAAGCGATCTCGGGGCTTTGGCGGGTGCCGCCCTGGGCAATGCCACCTCGCGGGTCGCGACGGACTATATCGGCTCTCTGCTGGCGCAGGGGACACGATTTAAGGTGAAGGCCGGCAGCATCATGAATGTTCTGGTCGAACAGGACCTGTCCCTGCCCGCCATCCCTGCGCCAGAGGTGCGACGCCCATGATGAGAGCGGGGATATCAGGTCAGGGTTGCAACGCCCGCGTCATCTGCCGCGCGGGCGAGTTTACGATCCAGCGTCAACAGCGGCGCCTGCAAGCGCAGTGCCAATTCCAGATAGAGCGCATCATAGACCGTCAACCCGTACTGCCGGGACAGGCGCAGAACCTCCGGTTCGGATGGCGCGGTGTCGAAAGCGATACCCAGCCCGTCCAACGCCGCCAGAAACGGCTCGGCGTCACCGGCCGGCAGCCGGCCGCGGCGTTCACAGACAATCAGAATATTGCGCACTTCGGCCCAGAACAGCCAGGGCGCATGAGGTGCTGCGGAAGCCACACTCTCAAGGGTATTCACGGGATTATCCTCATCGGGCAACAGCCAGGCGGCAGCCGCCGAGGCATCAACAACACACAAGCTCATCGACGCCCCGCATCGCGCGCCGAGAGAATATCCCGGGCAGATAGACCGGGGCTGCGTTTTGCCAGATCCCCGCGCAGACTGCGAATGCGCGAGATCGCCGCCGTGCGGCGCACCGCATCAACCGCATCAACCGGCACCAGCTGCGCCACAGGCTTGCCGCGCCGGGTGATGGTGATAGACGCGCCCGTCGCCACCTCTTCCAGCAGGGACGAGAGATGGGTTTTGGCCTCGAAAGCACCGACTTCACGCATAATTTTCTCCTTATTAGAGTGTATCGCGCTTTATTGGGTTCACCCGATAAAACGGAATGCACAGCTCCGCTTGTTTTCTGTGGTTGCGCATCCCGTTTGTTTGATGCTCAATCAAACGCAACACGCCCTAACTAGTTTAACACCTAGTTTGTTGAAGTGGGCAAGTCAAGGACGCAGCCCATGACAGGCAGCACCCCATGAACACCCCCGTAGACAACGATGAAAACAAGGCTGTCGCCCCTTTGGCCCGATGCCTGTCCCGATACCGATCCCTGTGCATGGCAAGCGTGCGGCAATGGCTGCTGCATCTGTGCCTGCTGCTCGCCTGCGCCCAACCGGCGCTGGCCTGCACGGAAGAGATCATGCTTGACCTGATCGGCGCGCTGGAGGCCCCGAACGGCTATGACACGGTGTATTATGGCGTGCGGGTCAACCCGCCGCGCCCGATCACCACGATGACGGTGGACGCGGTGCTCGACTGGCAACGCCGCGCGGTGCGGGGCGGGTCTGTTTCAACCGCCGCCGGGCGCTACCAGATCATCCGGCCCACGCTTCAGGGGCTGGTTGATGCCGGGGTTGTCTCACCGGGCGATACGTTTGACGCCGCCACGCAGGACCGGCTTGGACGGCACCTGCTGCGCCAAACCGGATACCGCGCCGGGGCCAACTCCCCGGCCATCGCCAACCGCATCGCCGGTGTCTGGGCCGCACTGCCCCGGATTGGTGGCACGGGCGCAGGCCGTTCCGTTTATGAGGGCGTCGCCGACAATCATGCGCTGGTCAGATCGGACACCTATCAGGGCGTTCTGGACTGTCGTATCGCTGTGGCGGATATTGCGCCCGAGGTGGCCGCCATCCGGAAAGGCATGCGGTTCGGCTTTACATGGGACCGGTTTCTGGAAGATCTGGCCCGCGCCGCCGGCGAGACGGCGGACGCGCTCATTGAGGCAGGCACACTTCTGCTTCTGGTCCTGTTCGGCATTGATCTGGTCTGGCGCGGCGGCAAATGGGCTTTTTCCAGCGAAACCCTCACCTATCTGATGGACGGGTTCCTGTTCCGCCTGCTTGCCGTGCTCTTTTGTCTGGCCATCCTGAACGCCGGCGGCGAAGTGATCCACTTTATCGCCGACACCGCCGCAGGACTCGCAAGATCGGCCGGGGCCAACCAGCCATTTTCCATGGCCAAGTTTGCCGCTTCCAAAATGGCCCTGGCGTTTTCTCTCTATGAGGGCATTGGCAGTGCCCCCATGATAATACAACTCGTAATTTATACGATGTCCACGCTGATCATCGTGCTGGCCGCCCTGCAAATCGGGGTGGTGATTTACTGGTATGCCCGGCTGTTTCTGGCCGCCGCCGCCGGCATACTCACCGTGGGTTTTGGCGGGCTGTCCCAAGGTATGGCGGCGGCGCGGGCCTGGCTGGTCACTCTGGTGGCCACCGGCCTGAGCCTGATGGCGCTCTTGCTGGTACTTAATTTGACCCCGTCCATTGCCTGGGATATGCGCAGCAGCGCGGATCCCTTCACCACAGCGCCCATCCTGATTTTTATTGAATCACTGGCACTCCTCCTGATGTTTATGCTGCCCCGCGCGGCGGGTGAACTTGTGAAAGCCATGCGATGAAACGGACATATCCCATGTTATCGACCCTGCTCACCGCGTTGCTTCTGGCCCTGTTTTGCACCACAGCCGGGCGGGCGGAGCCCCCGATGACCCGGGCGCCCCTCTCTCGACTTCTCGGGCCCATCGGACTGGCAGGGCCAAACTGGCCCGAGAAGTCAGCCATGCCCTGCCAGTCCAATGGAGCTTTCCAGAAAGCCCTGCCGAGGCAGCCCCTCTCTCGGGCTTTCCAGAAAGCCCTGCCGAGGCAGTGGATGACCCGGGCGCCCCACACCACCACCGATCTTCTGACCTTCATCCGGATGCTGGAAGCCCCGAACGGATACGACGATTATGAACGGCGCATCCCCATACCGCCGCCCGAAAAACTAACGGCTATGACCGTGGGCGCGGTGCTTAAATGGCAAACCCGGGTGCGCGCATCAGGTGCGCCGTCGACCGCCGCCGGTGGCTACCAGATTATCCGGAAAACACTTCAGGGGCTTGTGAACGCTGGAGCTGCCGCACGCGAGGACATCTTTGATGCGGCCACGCAGGACCGGCTGGCCCGCGCGCTGATTGCCGATTGCGGCACAAAAGGGCCGGTCGCCCGCCATCCGCGCTATGGCAATTGCCTGGCGGGCATCTGGGCAGCACTGCCGCTGACCGCAGGGCCAAACATGGGCCAATCGGCGCATCACGGCGTGGCGGGCAATCGCGCGCTTACAAAACCCGCAACCGTACTCGCCCTCTTGGCGGGTAAGCCGGTGCCGCTCAAACGCACGCCCGCATCGACAAGACCGCGCAGCATACAGATCAAAGGCGGGCTTGCGTTCGACGTGATCAGCACCGCCGCAAGCCGTCGGGATATTGCCCGCGCCATGCGCGGCGCGGCGCACGCCGGCAGCCTCACCCCTTCAATCCGGACATGGAAGCGAGACCCTTATGCCCTCGAATGAACACAGTTTGAACCCCGCTGATGACCCGGCAGAATCTTGCTGGCTTAAAGAGGCCAAAACCGCCTTACGCGCCCTTGATCCAGGCGAGGCCTCGGAAGAGGCAAGTGCCCTTTCCCGTTGGGCGTATCTGCGGTGGAGGAACATTATGGACGCCGAGGAGGCCGATCTGCGAAATTTCTATAATTTAGGGTATCACCCTGATGACTGAACGCCGGTTTTCCCTCTGCCGCCTGCACCGGATCACCCGATTATGGCCATCAGGCCCCAACGGGCGCAAGGCGCAGGCAGGCGGCTTTAATCCCAGCAATCATATCTCGGAACCGCCCAAAAATATGTGGCGGTATCTCTGCACCGTGCTGCTGATTATCGTCGCCGTGGCACTCACTCTGACCGGCTTTTTTTCACCAACCCTGCCGCTCTGGCTGGCCGGACTGCCCCTGATGGCAGCGATTGTGGCCGGCACGCGCCAAGCAAGAGCCATTGCCATGGGTCTTTACCTGCTCTGGCCAGCCATAACCAGCGCCAGTGCCCTTGTGACCCTTGGCTACAGTGCCCAGCTTGTCTGGCCTCTGGCCGCACTCGCCCTCATGGCTTTGGCAACCGCCGCCGCAGGGATCGGGCTTGGTGCTCTTGCCGTCATTCTGACATTGATCGCAGTGTTTCCCGCATCACCCGTGCTGCTGATCGCCGATGCCACCCCCGGAACCGGTCTGATCGGGCCGGTTGTTTTGCTCATCGGCTTTGCCATCGCCGAAGCACTGCCGCATTTCTGGCAACGCGCCACCTCTGTGCTGACGCTGGTTCTCGCAGCCTTTGCATGGGGTCAGCTCTATCAGTCCCCAGAACCGCCGAAAACAGCCTGGCAGGTGAGGCCGGAACCGCGTTTGATCACCGAACGCGCACGCTGGATTGCGCTGCGCGACAGTCTGCCCAAGGGGGCGCAAGCCATCTTCGGCGAAAATTTCTTTCGCGCAGATAACCACGCGGCGACAGCCTTCTGGTGTGATGCGGTGCGCAACCGCAACCTGACCCTCTGGATCGGCGTGATGGCTGAGGCTGGTCGCGGACAGATCTGGCGCTTTGATCCCGAAACCTGCGCGGGTCAACGCGACGCGGGTCAACGCGGCACGGGTCAACGCGGTGCGGGTCAACGCGGTGCGGATCCACGTGGCGATGCCATGCGTGTCCATGCCGCCCGCTACGGCATACCCGGCCTCACCGGCACATGGGGCGCGATGGATGCAAACACAGATGCAATCATGGTTCCGAACGCCGCCAACCCGGTTGACTGGCTCATTTGCTTCGAGGCGTTTCTGCCCCGGGCCTGGGGTCCCGTTTTAAGCGCAAAGACACCCGTTGGGCCGGCAGGGTATCACATGCCCGAGAGGCCCGTTGGGCCGGCAGGGTATCACATGCCCGAGAGGCCCGACCGCCCGGTTGTGATCCTGTCCAATGACCGTGTCTTTGGCAGCCTGCCACTCTCAACCCTGCGCCACAAGGTCAGCCGCGCCATGGGACGCTTAACCGGCCGCACCGTTCTCCATGCAGAAACCGGCCAAACCTTCCTGCTTAAAGGCCCCGCATAATGCGGTCCCTCGTCTTAACCATCCTTGGTGCCAGCGCGGTTGTAATCCTGAGCAATCTCTTTGGCTTGCGCCTCACGATCTCGCTCTATCAAACTGCCCGTATTGATTATTTCGGGCTGGAAATCAGCTGGCTGCTGATCGCCCTCGTTCCGGGGGCTGTCGTCGGGATCATGATAATCCTTTTGGGGCGCCGCTCCGGATACTGGTGGTGGATATTCGCCCCGGGCATTTTGATCTGGATGCTGCGGCCCTGGCGACTTGGCCCCGGGGACTGGGATCTGAAAGGCGCCTACAGCTTTTTGCAAAACTACGTCGCGTGGCTTGAAAATAACTACCATGAAGCCCCGCCACAGGTGTTTGCAGGCTTGGTCGGGGCCATCGTCATTGCCTCGCTAAGTGCCGCGATCAGCGGGCAAACCATCCGCCAGACCCGCCGCCACATCCGCGACGGGCTGCGCGATGGCAGGCGGGCGGCAAAAGCCAGCGGCGGCGGCAAAGGTGTTCTGCCCCAGGCCAGCTGGGCCAGCGCCCGCGAGGTGCGCGAACGCTTCAATCATCCCGGCGGGATTGTGCTGGGCGAACACACCGACCCGATCAACGAGACACCCGGGTTTAATCCGTCCCGGCGCAGTGGAAACCGCCGGCAGGGGCGCGGCAATCTCATCACCATGAACCCGGCCGACGGCAACGGCCATGTGCTGGTTCTGGCCGCCTCCGCCGGCTACAAGACATCCGGCATCGTCCTCCCCAACATTCTGCATTACGATGGGCCGCTGGTGGTGTTTGATCCCAAGGGTGATCTCTATGCCCGCACCAAAGATGCGCGGCGCGAAATGGGCTACGACGCGGTTGTCATTGATGCACAAAACGGCTTTGATCCGTTCAAGATGATCGCGCCGCTGGCGCGCGAAGTGCCTTCGGTCTATCACACCATGGCCAAAACACTGATGCCGCTGAGTTCCAGATCCTCCGATGTGAGCGAGTTTTTCCATGATATGTCGGTCAGCCTCTTTGCTGCGCTCACCGCACATTTTGTCGCTGAGAATGATGCAAATGTGGCGCGGGCTATCTCGAAGTTCATCAATCGAGAACGGGACGTGGTGATCGCCGAGGCTGAAAGCATTGTCCGGCGCCATAATCTGCCCTTCATCACTGATGAACTGAGGGGGCTGTCTGCGATTGACGAGCGGACCTTTCCCGGGCTGGTCAAGGGGATTTCCAACAAGCTCTCCTTCATCCAGTTTCCCGATATTGCCCGTTACGCCTATTCTGAACGCACACCGGAACAGCATCTCGCGGCGCTTGAACCCAAAACCGACATTTTCATCTCGATCCCCGGCCTGGCAGCCAAGGACTTCTCGCCCTTCCCACGGTTGCTGATCGGCAGCATGTTCGTGGTGTCCGAACTGCTCGAACAACCGGATCGCCCCCGCGCGCGGCGCCTGTTTCTAATTGATGAAGCAAGGGTGCTGGGCGGCATGGATGTGCTCAACAATGTACGCGATGCCGGGCGCTCCATCGGCATGCACCTGATGCTGATCTACCAGAACTTCGGACAGGTCAACGAGGCCTGGGGCGGACAGGCTGGCGCGGATGCCTGGCTCGACAGCTGCGAGGCGCGCGTGGTCAGTGCTGTCGGCTCAAGCCGCACCGCCGCCGATATATCCGCAATGCTCGGCAAACGCACAATCCGCGTCACCACCGAGGGCAGTTCCTCGCAAAATCAGGTTATGGCGCCCATGGGCGGCTCTATCGGCTCCAGCGAAAGCGAACAGCTGCGCGATGTGCCGCTGATGACCCAGGCGGCTTTGGGGCAACTACCCGCCCATGGCTCGGTGATCTTTACCCGCAGAACCCGGCCCATCATGGCGACCAAGGCGATCTTTTTTACCCGCAAGGATATGCGGGACCGGGTTAAATCGCCGGAAAGCGTTGAGGACGACCTTGATGTCACCCGGCGGCGCAAAGCGGTGCTGCAAGGCATCGATGCCACCAACAAGGCGGGCAAAGCCACGTCTCCGAACGCGCCTGATCCCGCGCCCGCAGCAACGACAGCAATGACACTGCCAGAAGGGGTGGAAACAGTCACAGAGACCCCGGCACCACGCCCCCAAGCATCTGCGCCCGATCCCGTCATAACCGCCCCGGTTTCGATGGTAGAGCCCCGGGAAGCCACAGAAAGAACCATAGAAAGAACAGCTGGAAAAACAGCTGGAAAACAAAGACAACAGCCAGCACCACCCCCCACGCCGTCTCGCAACCCGAACGTCAGCTGCCATGAAGGCCCGCCGGTCACGGGGCTGCCATATCCGCTTGGTCGCGCGCGTGTCGCCTGGCGCGTTGCCAGCCACAAAGGCGAGACCGCAGTGCCTTTTTGGGATTGGCTGGTGGCGATGGAAAACACCGGCCCACACCCGACAGCACCGCTGGGAACAAGGGGCGATGAATCATCCGGCCCGCAGTCCCGACCCGGCCATCAAGGGCAAAGGCCCGGCGGGGCGACGGCGATGGAAAACACCGGCAATGCTGCGCGAACCGATGTGGATCAGATGCCGGCAGCCCGAACACCCACCCAAACACAGCACGGCCACGCGCCGGATGGCACCCACAACCCGGCGACATCGGCAAAGAGGACAAGAGAAAGCAGCATAGATGCGACAGAACAGACACAAACCAAAACGCCGCGAACAAAAACGCGCGGGCAAAATACGGCGGAAGGTGAGGGCGTTCCTGACGCGCCGGCGGCGGCGGATAGGTCGCAAACCACCCCGCTTCCTGCGCTGAGCGCGACAGAGCGCGCCGAGATTGACAAGCGGGGCTGGTCCCCGGAACGCTATACCATCTGGGGACGCCTCGGGGTGCCCTTCGGGGATCTGGATTTTGGACGCAAGCCCCCGCGCGATCCCGCCAAAATGGCCGCCCTGCGCCGCATTCTCTGGCGGAGTTCAAACCCGGCCCGCAGGCTCTGGGCCCACTGGATGCTGCCGCCCGGCAACATCCCGCTCAATCTCGATCCGGATACACTGCAAATCATCCCGCGACCCCATGCGGCAACCGGCGGGCTGAAAATCCTGCGGCTCTTCGATCTGGTCGACTGGTATCTCACCCACCCGGACGGGCGCTATGAGCTTTATGATCTCAAACGCCGCCGCCGCCGGTTTGACGGGCTTGAGTGGCGCCTGCATCTGTGGCGCTGCTGGATACGTAATCAACCATACGGGCTTCCGCCCGGTCTGCAACCCTCCAGCGATTATCCCGATCATGCCACCCTGCGCGGGCGTATTTCACCGGCCACGATTGGCTTCGTGCCAAGCGACACACGCTATGATCCGGTCAACAATGCCGTGCCCGGGCGCTGGTTTACACCCGGCCGGATTTCCGAAGTTGCGATGTGGAATTCTCAAGATGTCGGCCCGATCCCGCCCGGGCAGCCGCCGCAGCTGGTCTTTGAACATGTCCCCGCCGTGATACGCCCCGACAACGACGATGAGGCCGATGACCTGATGCGATGGGTGGGTGACAGCACGCTGCAACAGTGGTTTGTCGCCGCCCTGCTCGATTTGCGACAACCACCCGAGACATCATCCTCCGCCATGGCGTTTCTGGATGCCTGGCCGGAAATACCCCGCCGCCATGCCGGCATCGTGTCAACGCCGCTTTGCGCGTCCGATATCCCGCTGCACGCATGGCCCGCATGTGTCTGGGTCAACCGTGTTGGCGACGCATGGCGGCTGTTTCGCCAGCCGATCAGCGGATTGGGCTATCCGCTGGGAGCCGCCTGTTCATGGCCGATAACCGAAAGGAACCAGGAATGATCCAACCGCCCGCTCAAAACCGCAGCCTGATCTTCGTACGGGGTGCGCGCGATGATTGAACATGCCATACCTTTGATCCAGAAATCCCTGGATGGAAACGCAGAATGCGAAGTTGGTTTACTGGCTCAAAACAGAGTATTCAATATCGATGAGGGCCCGGGCCTGAAAGGCAAGCATCATGTATGACAAGCTGGCCAGGGGCTACGCGACGGCCTTTGCCAACACCCTGACGGATCACACCGATGCCATGGCATGGTACAAAGACAGCCGCGGGCGCCGCGCTCTGGAGGCATTCGAACAATCATCCCTGTCCAGGAAGCCCGGTCGCACGCTGAAACGTCTGGTGCCTCTGTTGAGGCCCACCTTCATCCGGCCTGCCATCACCACATGGACCCGGCAGAACAAGGAGGTGATGGCCGAGGCGACGACCGTGGCCAGGGAAAACCGGGTGTTTAAGCTGCCTGAGGACGCAGCACCGCTTTATTGCGAGCGGTCGGTATTCAGGATCGATCTGATCCTGACCGGAACCCCCCTGAAAGTGTCCATGAGCAGCCTGATCGCCGCCAATATCGGCCACCATGCGCTGGCCCGCCTTGTTGAGCGAGACTGCACAACGCCGGAAAACCTGCCGCATCACGTAGAGGCAGCACTTCTGGTTTTGCGCTCCATTGCGCTCAAGCTGCCCCGAACCAACCTTGATCCGGATCAGACATGGGCTTTTCTGATCCCGTTTGAAGATGGGGCGCTGGTCGCTGTGACAATGGATGTTGAACCTTACCGGTTCAGCGCGCAGGGCGGACGCTGTAAAATTATTTCCGTGCGCACCTTTTTGGCGGCCGGCATGCTCTCGGAGGCGGATCACGCGCGGATGGGCGGGTTTGAAAGCCTTCTGCGCGATTATGCCAAAGGCAGGGCGGGCCCGGATCCGTTGTGCCGTTGGATGGAGGGGAATGCCAGACCATGGTCATTCTTTGATGCCAATGCGTGATCGGCGGTCATTAAGTCAAATCCGCAACGTGTTGCCAGGCCTGCCCCTGCTGCTGTCTGTCGCCGCAATCCTGATTGCCATCGGCATTGCCAATGCCGCCGGGCTGGTCATCGGCAATCCCACCACATCGGTACCGCGCGGGATTTATTACGCCGCCACACCAACCCGCGCTGAATATGTGAGTTTCTGCCTTGGTCGCCAGCATCGCCACGCTGACTATTACACATCTTTTTGCGCGCCAGATCGTCCAGACGGCATCCGTATTCTCAAGCGGATTGCGGAACGCACCCCCGATGGCAGCCTGATCGTGCAGGGCGACAGCCCGCGCGCGCTCGACAGCCGATACCTGGGCCCGGTGCACCACGACCAGATACGCGGCTGGTGGCGGCCCCTGATCCAGATTGGAGTGGCTCAAACAGGAGAAGGTATGAATGATTTGTGAGCGACCAGCCGCCCTGAATTTGTTATTGGATTGGAGAAACCACAAAGTGTAAAATATGATTGTGAATTACGGTAATCCCGTATATATATCATCCATGCAAGGCAGGTTCGATCCGGACAAAGATTCCATGAACCGTCATAGGCACGGGCTATCCCTGGCGTTCGGCGACAGAATTTTCAAGGATGACAACCATCTGATCGTCCCGTCGATCCGTCCCGAAGACAAAGAAGAGCGGTTCAAGGTGATCGGGGTGATGGAGGGAAAACTGTTTACTGGCGTGTTCACTTGGCGGCACGATCTGCCCCGCTTTATTTCTGTGAGAAGGAGCAATAAAAGTGAAGAAAGAGCATATCATTCTCCCTTCTGATCCAGCGGACCCGGAAGATTTTGACGTAACCCCCGAGGCGATGGATCGTGGGCAACGCGCCAGGCTGATCCGTAAGACCAGAACTGCGCTCGGACTGTCACAAGTTGGGTTCGCCAGTCGGTTTCATGTGCCGGTCGGCACCTTGCGCGATTGGGAGCAGGCCCGCGCGACAGCGCCTGATTTCGCGGTTGCTTATGTGCAGGTGATTGCCCGGCATCCAGACATGGTGGCGCAAGCCGTGGCTTAGAATAACCGCCCCCATGCCATACCGGCACTTCCGCAGATTTCGGGGCAGGCGAAAACCCGCCCTTATCACAAATTACGCATACTCAGGATTTTGAAATGCCAAAGACAAAAACATCGACGCCAAAGGGTGCGCAACCCGCAAAAGCCGGAAAACGCCGCGGACCCGGACGCACGGATGACGAACGCATGGCCGCGCTTGAAGCTGATCTGCCACGCTTGCGGGAGCGGGCCGAGGCGGCCCTGGTCCAGGCGGCCACGCAAGCCGGGTTCTTTGACTGCCGCTTCACAGCACCCCAGTTGCGCAAGATGCTGAAAGACGCGCTTGGGCGCAAGCCACGCCCACTCTCCATCCTGCAAAAGCGCAAACGCGAAATTGTGCAAATCAAAGCCCGCAAGAGCCGGAGCCGGCGCGCGGATGACGCCAGACGCAAAGCCCTGCTCGGCGGCTTTATGGTGGCACAATTCCGTCACAAGCCAGAACTTCATACTGAACTTGCGCCCGATCTGCGCGCCCACCTTGCCGATCATCCAAAGCCCGGGATGGCCGCCGCCAATATTGCCTTCATGGCAGCGGTACTCAGCGATCCAGCCGGCGGGGTAAGCACAGAGAACGAGACCGATGTAGCCGTGATTTCCCCGGAGCAGGCGCGGCGCAACCAGACGCGCCGCATGATCCTGATCGGGGCATGGGTGCTGGATCGTCGCAGCGAACTGCCCACCATTGATGCGCTGATCCAGGACGAGCTGGCGGGTTTCTTGCAGCAAGACCGCGCATTTGAGCGTAATATTGCCCTGTTAAATGACGCAGTGGGGGTGTTCTAAGCGTTTCTGCCGATAAAAGGCAGAAACGCACTGGGTTGCAGGACGCAGACACACCGGCCATAGCCACGCGCGGATCAACATTAATCGGTATTGCTTTAAGCCCGTAAATTACTTTACCTATGCGTCTTAAAAACCTATGCGTCTTAAAACCAACAAGGGACAGATATGGCTGAACAAACTTTAACGCGCGTGGATTTACGCAATGCCCTCATGCGTGAGGCTGGCGTGGCGGAGGATGACGCACCACACTTGCTGGAAAGCGTATTGTCACATATCTCGGACGCTTTGGTGAACGGCGAGAACGTAAAAATCCCGACCTTCGGGACCTTTAGTGTGCGCGACAAACCAGCGCGCACCGGACGCAATCTAAAAACCGGAGAGGCCGTTCCGATTCCACCACGGCGCGTCCTGACCTTCCGCCCCTCTGATCTGATGAGGCAGCGCGTTGCAGAGGGCAACAAAAGTTAAGCTGGTTTACTGCAATAGCCCTGCATCCCTTGATCAGACAGCATATTCATAAGTTTTCTTCTCGAATGATCCCCTATTTCTGAACAAAACCAAAGCGTTCCGGAGCCTTTTATTTTGAAAAAGATTTGCCGGCGATCACTTCAAAATGTGTATTTTTTGCGTGCCAGTTCCGGACGTACCCGCCATCGATGCCAACGGTTATCGGCTTACCTGGTTTGGCTAAATTCCCCCACTCATAAGGGCATCCTGAAATATATCCGGGCTTTCCTTCCAGTTACCGTTCCTGACGCCTGGCAACGTGATGTAAATGATTTCTAACCGTTGAGGCATTGAGGGCGGCTCCAACAGGAAGAATGTCTTTCAGTAAATTTCGCCCTTTTAGTCATAGAACCCCACATTCGTACCACCAACCCAATTGAAAGCCTCTTTGCAACAGTGCGTAATCGAACAGGTAAAACCAAGGGGTGTCTGAACCGCAAAACGGCCCTGTCTATGGTTTACAAACTTATGATGTCGGCAAAGAAGAAATGGGCAAACTTGACGGAGCAAATCGATTGCCCGAAATCATCAAGGGATCATCAAGGGGGTTGCATTCAAGGATGGGATCAAGCAATTTAAAGATGTCGCCTGATTATGCCATCACCAACTTTCGGGCATTGCTCCATGGACGTAAGTTGTAAGATTATCAAAGGACAAATAAATGCCAGCCGTACTGCCTCCCGAAAGCCCAGAATCCGATCCACGTATCAAAGCCGTCTTTGATGATATACATGATACGCGCAAGCCAGATTTCATCAACAATATCTGGTACTATCTGGCGTTTGACGCGGATTTACTTGAACGCACATGGGCAGAAGTAAAGGCCGTTATGGCCACCCCTTCTGATTTGGATCCATTGACCAAAGAGTTACTGTATCTGGCGGTATCGATCATTAACAACTGTGAATATTGTGTGCATTCCCATTCAGCTGCGGCAAGAGCAAAAGGAATGACACCTGCGCAACATGCGGAAGTGTTGAAGATTGTATCGCTGGCCGCAAAAACCAATCACCTTGCTAATGCCATGCAGGTGCCGGTTGACCCGGAGTTTATTTTGACAGAAAAGTAACAGGTATATATTTCTGCCCCGGCGTATTTTTCGGATCAGCAATACAATCCCAAAATAAAGGAAGTTCAACATGGCTGTCGGGGATATTATCTGGACCTATTTCAACGGCATGTGGCATCAGGGTGACTTACCGGTAATGAACGCGGCCGATCACGGTACATGGCTGGGGTCCCTTGTGTTCGACGGTGCACGTGCATTTGACGGGCTGGTGCCCGATTTGGAAGCACATTGCGCACGCGTGAATAATTCGGCACTGGTGATGGGTCTGAAACCAACCCTGAACGTACAGGAACTGATGGATCTGACAATGGAGGGTTTAGCTAAATTCGAACCTAACGCGCCCGTCTATATCCGCCCGATGTACTGGTCCAAAGAAGGTGGCGTTGGCGTCGTCACTCCCGACCCGGAGTCGACAGCATTCTGTTTGTGTCTTGAACAGCTACCAATGGCGCCGGCCAATGCCAGCCAAACACTTTGCCGCACGCAATTTACGCGACCAATGATGACAATGGCGCCTGTAAATGCCAAAGCCGCATGCCTTTATCCCAATAATGGCCGTATGATCAGAGAAGCGCATGCGCGAGGATATAACAATGCGATTGTTGCAGACCCACTGGGTAATGTAGCAGAAACCGCCACCGCAAATATCTTCATGGTAAAAGATGCCATCGTGCGCACGCCGGTTCCAAATGGTACATTCCTGAACGGGATTACCCGTCAGCGCGTAATCAAGCTGTTGCGGGCCGCCGGGCATGAGGTTCAGGAAGTAACATTGAACTTTGAAGATTTTGATGCAGCTGACGAGGTGTTTCTAAGTGGCAACATTTCGAAAATCACTCCGGTTGTGAAAATTGAAGACCGCGAATATCCCATTGGACCGATTACAGAACAAGCGCGCGATCTTTACTGGGCGTGGGCAAAGAAAGCATAACCGCTTAATGATGGACGGCCGGAAAACCCGCCCATCATTATTAGAGTTTTCTAGATCATAGCAAATATACGTGCCGGGCCACCAGTGCCGCCGCGATGTTTCGGAGCACCTATAACCAATGTTGCACCCGCCGCTGGAACCTGACCAAGGTTGGCCAGGTTTTCAATTCCGAACCTGCCGGTAGGTAGCCATGCATAATGCGTTGCAAAATCCGCCGACATACCGTGATCAAGCGACAGCGAGTCAACACCCAACGAGGTTGCCCCGGTTTCTTCAATCAGCATTTCTGCGGCCTCGACGTGGAATCCGGGGTAATGTTGTTTGCCCTCAGCATCAGCATTGCGGAATTTATCGCTTGTCACGTTAGCAGCCCATCCCGAATGCATTGCTACACAGGCATTTGCAGGTATATCACCGTGTGCAGCAATCCATGCTTTGATATCATCGGGCGTTACTTGCGCGTCTGCATCATCAGCCGCGCGTGCGGCAATATCAATCACACAAAGCGGTGCAATCAGATTCTCCACAGGGATTTCAGCCACAGATTTACCATCTGCTGAAAAATGCAGCGGTGCATCCACATGGGTACCGGTATGTTCATTGATCGACAGTTGGTTCAGGTTGAAATGATGTTCGGCAAAATTGAATTTCGACTCCATTTGGAAACCGGATTCGCCAGAATATGTTGGAAAGTCAGGATGTAATTCATGGGTCATATCCATGACCGAGCCATGCCCCATTGCCATAGCGGGTGTGCCCGTCATGGAAGAGCCTACAGCCGTAGCTGCCGCGCCTACCGCTGCCGATTTAAAAAAGCTGCGGCGCGATAGCATTTTATCTTTCACTGCGTTCATTACACAAATATCACACATAGTCGTTCTCCCTTGCTTTGTTTATTCGTCGTTCTTGCATAATATGGTTACTATCAGGGTAGCTTATCTCGATAATCTGGGATTGGAAGATTTTTTTCAGCTGCCCTAAAAACAACTCCAAATGTTTTGGGTTTTCGAGAAAATAGGGCTTATGCTGAGGTCTCATTGTATAAGTTATCGGTCTCCTGCGATCCAGCCATATGCTGCTATCAGGAAACTGTTTCAAGCCAATCACCCCATCGACATCCCGGACCCCCGGTTCAGGGATTTACCTGGAGACAGCCCCAACCCATGCTGCTTGGCATGATTTTTCCACGGGAATATCAGCAATGTATTTTTGGTCACATTCGTTGATTTGGCAAAGCCGCGCGCCGCTGACACTCGCAAGGCATCATCCATCGCCCGCATTGTTTTGGGCAGCGCCCGTTCAGGATCCGCAAGGGCCATAATTTCCGGATAGGTAAAGCTGCGATAGACCCGCGCAAGTGTGTCTTCCGCTTCCAGCGATCCTATATCGCCAACAGAAGCAAGTTCCACAGGCAGTTTACTCCGTTCCGCATGCAGTTTCTTAGCATCTATCGGACGCCCCCACCTGAGCGCATCCGTCAGAGCATCCGACACTTTCACCTCTGCCTTTGAGCGATCCGGCAACAGGGCCATGCGGGCGACGATATATTCCTCTTTGGTTGGCGCGGCCGCCCCTGCTGCTATATCCTTGGCAATGCGGCCTTCAATTTCATGTGTGAACCGCTCCCGCAATGGATACTGGTTTGAGCGCATAGGATGCGCGTTGCGATCATATCCGCCGTTCAGTCTGACCTGACTCAGAAAGACATGTTCATCAAAACGATCAGGCTGCATCCCTTGCAATCTCGGTGGCGGCGCACCGGCAATAAGCTCTTTGGCAAAGGCGATCTTGCTTTCCAAAGCGGCGCGATCTTTTGCAATGCCGCGCGCAAGGTCTTCCACCTTGTCTTGCGGCAGATCAGTGCGTGCGGTCGCCTGTTTCAGCAATTGCGAGATCTGCGCCTGAAGCGGCAATTTGTGAACCTGGCTGGATGCATCCACACGGTCGGTGATTGCACAGGCCATCTGCAATCCAAGATCAGCATATTCCGGCGCGATCTTCACCTGCGGTGCTGGAGCCGGCCCCGATCCGCCACCCGCACCCGCGACATCACCAAGCGCGGCGCGCTTGAGCGTATTGGCAATATTTTCACGAGCGGTCTGCGTCAGACTTGGCAAACCCTCCGGCAAGGGCAGTTTCGGGTCCATCAACGCCATAATCTCGTCAAGACTGAACGCCTTCTCGATCACCTCCATACTCTGCGCATCAATCCGGCCAAGTGCCAGTTTTTTGACCATTGCGTCTTTTATCCCTTTGGTTTGTTCAGCATTCTGCATCTTTGTCTCCTTTTCGAATTTCTCTGCATAACCGTTAAAGCCCTGCGCAATCCGCAGCCGTTCTGCGTCTGAGCGCGGCGGCAGACTGCCCGGCCACGCCGCTGTCGGTGTGTTCATCGCCCAAAGCTCGTTATGGGTAAAGCTGCGCAGGCGCGGCACAAACGCTTTCGCCGCAAACCGGGGTGCCTCCGGGGCGCCGAGATGGCGCAGGATCGCAGCCCGTTCTGCCCGCAGGCTGGCAATAGCGTCCAGCGGACCCTCGGCAAGGGCTTTGCCCACCGCCCCCGCCAGTGCCGCCGTCTCGCCATCAAGCCGTGGCAACTGTGGTATCCGGGCACATATCTCTTCATCGGTGAAGTCGAACTTCGGCCCGGGATCAGCGGCGCGCACCAGTGCTTCCAGAGACTGTGGCAGATCCATGTCCTGCACCGGACTGTGCACATCCACCCGCTCGCTCACCGCCTGGGCCAGTTGCAGCCCCATGCCGGCGTAATCCCGCCCCGGCACCGCCACCGGATCAAACGGTGCTTTATCAAACGGTGCTTTGTCCACCAATGCTTTGTCCACCAGTGCTTTATCCCAGGGGCCGGAACGGCTTTTGACCAGTGCTGCCTGTTCAGCGACCTTCCGTGCCGCCTCTGTCGTGATGTCTTTGCGCCGCTGGTTTTGGCTGCGCTCCAACACCTGGGTCGCCGATTGTGCTGGCGCGGCTGTTTGATCCAGTGTTTCCTTGCCCCGTGCCACAGCTGTCGCGCGGGTTTTGACCCCGGCCCGCCATGCGGCATAGCGCAAAATGGATCCTTTTGAGCGCCGCCGCCGCCCAAGACCAAACATCCCCGCCATATCCTCGAGCACCTGCCCGGCAATGATCTGCTCGGCACTTGGAACCTCTCCCAATAGCCGCGCAACATCGAGCCGCCAGGGGATACGCGGCAAACGGGCGACAGGGGCTTTGGCTTCACGATACTGCCCGCGCACATAGTCCTTCCACCGCGCGGGCCGCGTGGCCGGATCAGGCCATTCTTTTTCCGGCACCCGCACGCGCGGCGGCACCAGATCCCCGGGTTGACCCAGAAGTCGCGCAGCCGCGACCCGTTTGCCGTAAAGCACCAGCCCGCGCTCAAACAGCGTTGCCACCCTGTCCTCACCCAAAGCCCGTCCGATCAGCGCGCCGCGCGCCATAATCCGCGCCGGGATCAGAAGCCGGCCCCGGCCATCGGCACCAACAGTGCGGCGCGCCAGATCATCGGCGGCGCGCGGCAAACTGCCCGGCACCTGCCGCAACAGCTTTCGCCAGGCGCGCGGGTCGCTGATATCGGCCACCACCCGTTCCACCGCCAGCCGCTCTGCCCCCGCGGGGGCCGCCCCCTCATGCAGGATCATCGCGCCGATCACCTCGGCCAGCACCTCGCCTTCCATGCCGCGCGGCAGCGCTTTATGCGCAGGCCGCGCCTCCAGGCTTGCGAAGCCCGCGAGGCTTGTGAAGCCCGCAAGGCTTGCGAAGCCCGCGAGACCCGCAATCTCACGCAGCCGCTCCACCGCCCGCACGGTGCCCTCCGGGGCCGCCTCATACACATGCCCGCGCAGGGCTTCACGCGCCCCGAGGCCGGTGTCAAACCCGTAATCCAGTGCAGACTGCGCGCTTGCATCGCGGCGCAAAATACCCGCCATCACCTCCGGCAGGCGGTTCCCGGCGCAGGGCATCGTCACGCTCAGAGCATCCAGATGCAGGTTCATCCCCGCCGCCATCACCTGCCGGTTCATCCCCGGTGAGGCCAGCATATGTACCGACCCGTGCGCCCGCCCCATCTCGCCATGGATTGTGCTGGCAAAATCAAACCGCCAGTCCGGTATCTCCGCATCCGGCGCAAAGATTACCTCCCTGCTGCCCGAACGCCCCTCAAGACGCAGATGCAACTGCCCGTCTTCATCGCGGCGCATGAGTTCCGCACGCGCGCCGGCACGAATGCGCGGCGGTGCATCCCTGGCAGGCTTGCCCTGTTGCCAGGGCGTCGAGGCCACAAACCGGATATGATCACCCGGCTTTAACCCGGCAAAAGCCCCTTCGGTTTCCGGCACAAACCCGGCCCGCGCCGCATCTGTTGCATCAAGCCCCGCGCGGATTGCCCTGGTCAGCAGCGCCACTTCCGGGCGCGACCAGGCCAGCGCGATTTTATCGTTGCTTTGATCCATCAGGTAACGCGTTGCCAAAGCCGCCGCCGCCCCCTGCACCGTTCCACCCGCATGGATCACCCCTTGGTCCATGAGCATCTTGATCCCATGCGCATCCCCGGCCGCAACGGCCTGCAAAGCACGCCCCATCTCCGGTGCGCGCCCCTGCATCCCCTCAAGCCGCGCCGACCCGACACGGACCTCGATCGCCCGCATCACCGGCCCCGCCTCAAGCGGTACCTGCACCCCGCCATCGATCAGCGCGATCAACTTCGCACCACTGGCCGCGATATCCTCCAGCAGCTGCCCGGCCTCACGGCCGCCAAAACGTCCGGCATCATCCAGCACAACAACCGTGCCAGGATCAAGCTGCAACCGGCCTTCGCGGCGCGCGCGCGTGAACTGGTTAAGCGTATGTGCGCCCCGGAACCCCGCATCCCAAAGCGCATCCAGCCCGGCCCCCGTGGGCGTCAGGCCAATCACCTGCCAACCGTCCCGTGCATGAACCTCTGCAAGCCGCGCCGCCACCCGGGTTTTACCGCTACCGGCATCGCCCCGGATCAGCCGCAACCGCCCGGCCTGCGCCCCATGCTCCAGAGCGGCCATTTGCTGCGCATTAAGCCCGACCTCGTCTTCGGCCTGCATCGCCACAACCGGGGCCATCTCCGGTGATTTTTCCAGTGCCAGCCGCACGCCCAGATCCACCGTTTCCAGTTCCGCGCGCAACTGCGCCCCCAAACTATAGATACGGCCCTCACCGCCATCGCCGCCTTCCGACATGACCACCAGATCGGGATGCGCCATCGCCTCGCGAAACAGCCGCAGGAAGGTTTCAGGCTCCGCCACCACCTGTGACAACGCACCCGCCACATCATCGGCCCTGAACACCGACCGCCGCGCGATCAGATCGTCAATCACCTGCGTTGGCGTCTGTGTATAGCCATTCGGGTCGGTGCCGGTATGCGGATTTTCTTTCAGGATCGGATCACCCTGGATGTATTCCGAGGCCAGCAAGCCGGCGACCCGTTCCGCCACCGCCATCAGGGCGCCATCGCCCAGAAACGAAACCTGACCCCGCTCCCCGGAAACACCGGATCCGAGCCAGTCACCGCGCGTATCAAGACCCAATACCTCGGCCCCCGCAACCATGCTTCCCACCAACCGGTCCGGTCCATCCTCCAGATCCACCGACAGATGCCCCGGTGCCTGCGCCATCCGGATTAAATCAGCAGGCCGCGTGAGATGTTTCGGATGACCAAACACCGTGACACTCATCCGGTGACGCGTTAGCGCCACATAGACCGCATGGCGGTTCAGACGCCAGTGACCCAGCACCAGCGCATGATCAACCGTCAACCCCTGGGATTTATGAATTGTCGCCGCATAGCCGTAATCCAGATCGCGGAATGTCTTCAGATCAATCGTTACCGGCTTCGACCCGGACGCGGGCACCGACCCGGACGCGGGCACCGACCCGGACGCGGGCACCGACCCCCCATCCACCAGCAGATCAATCTCGCCGTCGCGCGTCGCCACCACCGTGCCAAAGCTGGAACGCGGCAAATCAAGCGCGCGGTGCGGACGGGTCAGCATCACCCGGTCCCCCGGACCCAGTGCCAGCGGCACCTCAATGCGCTTGTGTATTTCCCCGGAGCGGTCAATCCGCGTGATCATGCCGTAATTGCGCACCGCAGAACCATCAATCTCGCCGCGCTCCAGTGCCTGCGCACGAATGGCCGCGTTCAGCGCCCAGACATCCCGGTTGGTATAGGCCAGCGCAATCCGCGACGGCGAAACCCCGAGCCGGTCTTTGTCAGCCCCGGTCCGGTAATAGGCCTCTGCCAGCGCCCCGACCGGATCCTCAAGCACGTCACGGCCCAGGCGCAACGCACCCTTGGCCACATAATACCGAATGGCCGGCGCAATCTCCGCCCCGCCCCGCGCCAGCGCCTCTGTCGCGGCCCGGTCCAGTGGATCACGCTGCCGCTGCACCGCACCCATCACCGCCATGGACCCGCATCCGCCCTCCGAGGCAACGGCGCGCTCCACCACATCCCAGCCCGGCACATCCGAAATCGGTTGCAGCTGCTCGGGATCACCCACCGCAATCAGTTTGCCGCCAAGTGCCGCAACCCTGTCCGCGATCCGCGCCCATTGCCCGGCCCCCACCATGCCGGCCTCATCCATGATAAACACAAACCGGTCCTTTGGCAGCACCTCCCCCCGCGCCCAACGCGCCTCCCAGGCTGCCAGTGACGCGGTGCGCATCCCCTCGATGCCGCCAAGCTCCTGCGTCGCCTTGCCCGATGGCGCACCGCCCAGAACCGCGTAACCGCGATCCTGCCAGACCCGCGCCACCTCACCCAGCGTATAGGTTTTCCCCGTGCCCGCATGGCCCTTGATCAGCGTCAATCGCGCCGGCGACAGCATGACCTCAGCCGCTGCCCGTTGATCGGGATTGAGTGTCGGCGAGATCAACTCTGCGACCGGCGCCTCTGGCGCATCCAGCGTAAGCCGCCCGGCCACCATATCCCGGGAGTGCGTGCCAAGGCGCTGAATGTCCGCCGCCCGCGCCGTGGTGATGTATTGCGCATGGCCATGAGCGTCTTTCTTAAAAATCTCAACCAGATGCTCTGAACCCGTCACCTCGCGCAGCACTGCGTCAAGCTCATGATCCGCGCCAAAAACCATCCGTTCCTGCAACGCTTCCCGGATATCGCCTGCGGTAAACACCGCGCGCTGCGCTTGTACGACCACCAGAATATGCGCGGGATTATCACGTAAAAATACCGCATTACGCTGCCGCACCCCCTGGCACCGCGCCGCTTCACGCGCCACATCCCCACGGCTTTGAACATGCGCTGCCACATGCGGATTGCAGCCTTCAGGCTCCAGATAAATTCCCCGCGCCGCGTTGGTGCGATGGTCAATCCGCACGTCAAACCCCGCCCGCTCAAGCGCCAGATTGGCATGCCGCGCCCAGTCTGCACGCCAGCCTGACAGCAGTGATTTATCATTCCACGCCCGCTGTTTTTTGCCCCAGTCCGACGCGCCGATCTCCCGTGTCGTGAGCATCACATGCACATGCGGATTGCCGTCCTGCTTGTCGTGTATTTCCCAGTCTGCCACCATGCCACGCGCAAGAAACGACGTCGCAACATAGCCCTGCATCAGTTCAATTTGCTGATCACGCACCAATTCAGCCGGCAGCGCAATCGTCAGGCTGCGCGCATATTGCGCTTTATGGGCATGCTTGTTCAGCCGGTTTTCGCCATCCTCGACCGCGTTCCAAAGCCGCTGCGACACCCGCGCCCAAGCCGCACGCGATATCTGCTCATCCGACATATCGGTATCTTTGGCCTGCACTTCGGCACGCACCTCGCGCAGTGCTTTCTCAAATGCCGCATTGCCAAATTCAGTCTCTGCCCAGTCCGGCAACCCGTCCGGCACCGCAACCTCTGAATACACAACCTCTTTCGCCTTGCCCGCGTAAGAATAGGTTTCGCCTGCGGCGCGGGACGCCATCTGCGCGCCATGACGATACGCTGCCGCCCGCACTGCGGAGCCTCCCCTGGCGGCTGAAATCACCGAAACGTTGAAATGGAACATGGCCATGATCTTCGTATACTAACAGGCCACAATAAATCTGCAAAGATTTATTGTATAAGCGTGCCCTTAATATTTTTGGTAAAATATAACGACGGATCAGTTCACCGCATCCTTGCCGCATTTCCCGCAAACCTTCCCAAAGATGCAGCCTCGGAATTTGCCGGGAACCGGCAATAGTTTGAAACATCAGAGGCGTTTCTCAATCGCTCGAAAAGGCTTCGACCTATTAGGTCAAAGCCTGCCCGCTGGCGCGGGAATGCTAAGAAAACAAGGGAAAACGGAGAATGCGGCGCGCACTCAAAACCTTGCAATCCGTGGAACGGTCATGCGGATGGCAAGCGCAGAACCGGACGCGTGGGCAGCCCGGAAACAGCTTCGATGGGGTGGTCAATCCAGGGCAGAAAACCGACCTCGCCGAGGCCCGAATTTGATGCCAAAATCACGCGGCGGGATTTGCGTCTGGATGTCGGCGCCGCAAGCCAGCCCGAAAACCGCACCCGCATGAGGCTGAAAATCTGGCGTTCAGCTGCTCACGTTTTGGCAGCCTATGCGCTTTTGGCAAGGCTGGCGAGTTTTGGCGAAACGTGCAGTTTATGTGATTTTACAGGATTGGCAAAAGCGGCAAACTGTGGCACCTTGCGGCATGACCCCGAAATTGGAAACCGATCCATGCCAAAGCCACACCCGAAATCCACACGACCCGTCAGTGAAGGCCACCTGCCGATGATGCAAAGACTCCACGCCCGCATCAGCCAGAATGATTTGCACTGGCTCAACACGATGGACACGCAGGAATTGCGCGCCCTGCTTCTGCTCATCACAACCGCAAAGCAAAAACGCCTCGACATCACCACATTGCTTGAAGAGCACAACCGCCATTGTACCGGCAAGGATCGCAACAAGTGACCGCGGATGAAACCGTTGCATCAGCGGATATGGATTTCCGGGTAATCCCGCGCCAGCGGGCTCTCGACTTCTCGCGCATGTGATGCGCTGCCAGTCCGATGGGTCCAAGAAACTGCCGCGCCAGCGGGCAGGCTTTGGCCTATTAGGTCAAAGCCTTTTGGATGTGTGATTGATCCGGTCACGTAAGCCTGTTACAGACGGGGATGATCGGCAATTTCGAGAGGCTTTACCCATCCACAAAACTGGAAAACAGGCCATGACGCGCCGTGAAATCATCGAAAAGATCGCCCTGGAATATGCGCTAACAGACGCCTATGCCAAACGGGCGGTCACCACCATCTTTGAAGAGATTATCGCGGGGCTTGAACAGGGACGGCGGGTGGAATTACGAGGCTTCGGCAGTTTCAGCCCGAAACAGTACCGGGCCCGCAAGGGTCGCAACCCGCGTAGCGGAGAAACTGTCGATGTTGAAGCTAAAACCAGAACCGCCTTCAGCACAGGCCACAGATTGTACCAACGGATCAATCAACAATGAATGAAGCAAAAACAATGCCGCAAAAAACACAAACCGACACAACCGGCATCGACACGGCCAGGACGTCAAGACATCCGAAAAACAACGACAAGCTGCACTACATGAAGTTCCAGCCGGGTTTCATTGACAAGCTGCGGAACCAGCTCTGCGCCGCCCTGAAACTCGAAACCCACGCGGAACTGCCCGTTTACTTCCGCAGCCCCTCCGCCTTTCCCGCCGCCATTGGCCTCAACGATGTGCTGGAAAAACGCTACAACATTGAAGCCGGCAGCCAAGAGCAGAAAATACTTAACAAAACCCTCGGGCAGTATTTGGGATCCTCACAATATATCAACGCCATGTGTGTCCTGCCCAAGCGATATACATTGAACATGGAACCCGCAGGTAAGGTTCAGGACAGCGACCGCGCATTCTACCAGGTGAAATTGAAGGCGCGCATCAAAATCGCCATAAAAAGGCGGGAACGGGAACGCGAACGCGAAAACAGCCAAAGCGACCCCGCTAACGCCCATCAAAGAGCCGCAGAAACCAAATCGGGATGAGACAAACCGTACATTTATTGGGGTGTATCTGGGCCTGTATGCGCCCTAAATTGACTTAATCGGTCAATTTAGGTGTTTTACAATGTGTAAGGGGTAACATTTTAACATTGCGTACCAACAGCTCCGCACATAATGTTTCTTGTTGTTAATGTAGCAGTGTTGTTGAGCTTTTTTGGCGACAGCATTTTCCACCAAGGCCCCGAATAGCGGGATTGATCCGATCCCGCGCCCTGCTATTTCCTGGAGTTTGATTTCTGGCTATGCGGCTTTCGCTTCGATAAGGCCGAGTTTTTCCAACCGCTTTGTGATTGCAAACGGGCTGCGGTCAAACTGATCCGCCAGCGCATCAACGCTTTGCCCCGCGCCGTAGCCCTCGGCCAGCTGCGCTTCTTCCGCCGCCGTCCACGGCACGCCGCGCCGCGCAGGGATTGGCAGTTCTGCCGATGCCGTGCCGCCAGGCGCATCCACTGCAGCGGATGCTTTTTGCACTGGTGTTTTTGCCACAGCCTTTGAGGCCGGCTGAGACGGGCCGGTTTGCGGCACCCCGTTTTTATCTGGAATATCCGCGCAAATATCGGCAAAGGGATCATACAACGACGCCTCCCAAGCCCGGCGTTCCTGACGCGCCCGCACCACGTTCAAAGCTGCGGGCAGCGCATCGATCAGGAACTCGGCTTGCGCCAGCGTCAATGCTATGGTGGCGGTCTCTGTATCGCCATCGGCGAACCTGACACGCAACGCCGTGATCCCGTCCTGCTCGGCCAGGGACACCATGCCGCGCTTCTCGCCGATCTCGCTCTCGAAATGCCATTTTGACACTGCGTTATAATCTTGCATGATGACCTCCTGTAATCGCTTTATGTACATCGGCATTGATGCCGGTGCGGTTCCCGGCTTCCTTCATCCATGACGGGGCAATCTGTAGTTGCTCCACGATCAACCCTACGATCGAGCCGTGCTGTGACACCTCAGCCGTTGGGTTGGCAGCTTCTCGGGTATGTGATGCGCGAGAAGTCGAGAAACCCGTTGGCGTTTCCACAGTGGTTTTTGAAAGCGACTTGGAAATATCCTTGGCTGTATACCCCGCCTGCAACAGCAAAGAGATCATGATGCACATATCGTTGGCGATGAATTGCAACTCTGCGCCCTCCCGAAACCCGCGATCATAAAACACTTCTTTTGGCGCATCCGGAACCATGGGGTCATATCCCAAAGTCACATATAATGACTGGCCATTCTGCATCTTGATTTTACGCACTTCGGACGGGCGTCGGCTTGGCAGCCTCTTGCGTTTCTCTGACATTTCAGACCCTTTCTATTTGCATAGATAACTTAGGTTAAAGCGTTGTTTTACTTGGTTATTTTTACCATATTCGGGGTGTTTTTACAAGCAGAATACGGGTGTTAACCTGTTGTTTTTGTGTATTTTAAAGGGCAAACTGGCCATGCCAAAGGCACCCTTCCAGCGCCATCCGCGCCGCGTTCCGCGCAGGGTGCGCTTATGCGGCCTCCTGCCCATTCTGTTGCGGATTTAGATCGAATAGGTATTCAGCCGCCTTTGATGCCTGGCTCGCGGCGCGGAAAATAAACTTCTTATCTTCGCGCAAGACTTTTAGCCAACTTTGAATATAAGCCGCCGTTTGTTCCATGTTCGGAGATATATTTAAACGCGCGCAGAGAAACGCCGCGCCCATATCAGCGACCAGCTCTTCGAAGGCATAAGCATTATCACCAAACCTTTTGCCTTTGGTCCGGTCAAGCCGGGCTTTCGCACCTGACCAATGAATGAGTTCGTGATTCAATGTTTGAAAATACGCTTCTGAACTGTGAAAATGTTTCAACTCCGGCATGGTCACCTGGTCTCGTTTCCGCGCATAAAATGCACGATTGCCCCCATGTTTGATTTCTGCACCTGTCCCATCAACAAAATTTTGAGCCTGTTCAATGATTTCATTTTCAAAAACCTCTGGTTCTGCTGGCTCAAGGTCGTATTGTGCCGGCAATCCTTCAATTTGACTGGCGTTAAAGACGCTATAGGATTTCAGAAATGGAATGATTGTTTCCTTGTCGTTTTCATCTTTAGCAATAGTCTTGTTGTAATAAACCACCCGCGTTGCCTTTGATCCTTTGACGACTTGGCCGCCCAGAGCTGCCGCTTGCTTATAGGTTAACCATTGGTCGCAAGAATATCCCATTTCCGTGCATTTCATCCAAAGGATTAAAACATTAATGCCCTGATAAAACGCCCCGGTTGATCGACGCGGCATGGATGTGCAACCGCCAATACTCCAAGGCTTAACCCAAGGCACTGTGCCAGCTTCTAATAATGCTATTACTTGGTTTGTAATTACTGCGTGCATATCAACTTTTGCCATTTTGACGTTTCCTTTTGCGCTGTGTTTGAGGTTATTCCCCAAATGGTTCATATTTTGAGACAAGCCCGTAAGGGCGCTGCTCTGAAAATCTGAATGCGATGAAAGAAAGGGGCGGGGAATTTCAAAATTCGCGCTTTAGCGCGGGACTGGACCCACGCGCAGGTTTCAAAATCTTTGATTTTTAAAGCGAGCATGGGGAAGCCCCACAATTTGGAAAGGGGGCCGGAACAGGCCCCCAATAGCCCGAAGTGGCGTTCGGCTTGCCCGAACCCCAAGGGCCACAAAAACAGGATCGGTCGAGATCCGTTAAAGCAACCTGTTGCTTTAAAACACTGTTATCGTTTCGCTAAACCGGATCAACGACAACAGCACCGTAAGAATGCTGCAACAGAAAAAAGGGCGGCCACTTTGGGCCGCCCAGTTGGGAGTTGGGTTATTCGACGACGTCATCGTTGCCGGTTTTGGCTTTGGGTGCCGCTGGCCGACAGGGCATTACATGCCCTATTGGACTGGCAGCGCATCACATGCGCGAGAAGTCGAAAAGCCAGTTGGCCCTGCCAACCAGCGGGGCATTGGATGCCCGAGAGCCGCCATTTTTGGCGGCATTCTAAAGACAAGGCAAGTCCCCCGAAAATCACCGGACATAAAAAAACGGCCTCGAAAGGCCGCTTTCTGTGGCAGGCTCTTATTCAAGCCCTGCGAGCGGCAGTAACTTGTCGATAGCGAACAGCAAGCCAATCAGCCCGCCTATGATGTAAATTGTGCGGTTACTGCTTTGCATAATAAGCGTTGTTAAATCGGATTTGACGTCGGCAATCTCGGTTCTGACCTCGGCAATATCAGCCTTCAACTCGCCTTTGACTTCGGCGATGTCTTGCTTGAGTTCAGCTTTCACCTCGACGATCTTGCTCTCAACTTTATCGATCTTGTTTTCGACTTTGAGAATATCTTGCTTGAGGCCGCTTTCAACTTTAGCAACATCTGACTTTGTAGCAAGTTCCGAGGTATCAGCGGCGGTGAGGCCTTCAACAATGGCATCCGCCAACCGATCATCCGCACCCGCTTCTTTGAGCTTTTTAGAAAAAGCCAATGTATCTATTTGTAAGGCATGTGCCATGTTTGATCTCCTGATTTATATATAAAGGATTATTCTGGAGTATTCCAGTTCTAACCGACAGCCACACACCGCCTTCGACGCTTGATCCTTGATGCAACCAGCCAGTGTTTCACCAATTGCCGCGCCAAGAGGGCTGTTCAAGCCCATCTTGGCGCGGCAAGCATGATTAACAGTCACTTCGTAAGAAGTGTCCTTTGCGCATCGTTCGCCCTGCCCCATCCGTGGTGCCGCCCTGCACAAATGCAAGGCGGCGTTGTTTCAGATGTCGCTCTGCTCTGGCCGTTTAACCCGCATCGCCTTAATGCCTTTGGCCTCGGCCTTGTCGGCCAGATTAAGCGCAATGCCTGCGCTGCCGAAGATCACCACGCCGCCAAGCGGCTTTGGCGTGTCCAGCATCTGGTCTATCGCCTTGAACCCTGCGGATTTCCCAAAGGCCCGCCAATTCGGTTGAAACGTCACTTGATGCACTTTGCGATTACGCGCCCATGCCGCCGCAATGGCATCCACGCCTTTTTTGTCGGCCTTGTGATACAAAATAAGGTCGCTGTTATAGCTTTCACGGAATCTGTCGCGGATACGGTCGAGACGCTCCCAGATTGCGTCAATGTCCACCCAGTCCCGATCACCAGCAATGGCCAGCGGTGCGCCTTCAATTTTGAATTGTTCGGCTTGTTGCGCCTCATGCGCTTCCAGCCAGTCCTTAGCTTCAAACATTGCGCCCGATAAATGGGCGTTGCGTTTACCCCGCCCGCCGCTTGGTGGATTGTATGCGTTGCCCGTTTCCAACTCGTAGCATTGGGCGGCGGTTTCTGCCATAAGGTCAAGCGCATCGCGTAAATCGCGCATTGTTTCCGCTTTTGTTTGGGCGTCCCCAATTGCAGTTGTGGTGATTTCGCTCCCGTCTTTAAGACGGATTAAGCCTTGCAAAGCGTCTGTGTGCCTGGTTAATTCTACCTCGATCACATTGCGGCGGCGGTATAGTAACGTTGCCAACCCATGCGCCAGAGGTTCAATTTCTTTATGCAAGCCCGTTCCTGATAGGCCAGAAAACAAGCTTTCAAAGGTTTCCCGCACGATCGCATCGCGCAAAGTATCATCGCAGGGAATAGGCAGATCGTCGGCAGTTTCGGTCAAGCCGAAAAGTTCGATTTCGTCATAAGCTGTCAGCATTGGGTTTAACTCCTTAATTTACCACCCGCCCGATTGCGGTGGCCTGCTGACGGGCAGGCGTGGAGAAAAACCAGTGTCAGGGACGGCGCAGCCGCCGGCTTGCCGGGCGCAAAAGTTTTTCAGGGGATGTCGCCTGGCACATGCATTGAAGCCCCGAAGGAGACAGGTCGCCTGAAAGACGCGGCCCTGCTTGCCCGCCTGCAAGCAGGGCTGCGTTTGCAAGGCGGCCGGTGTGGGGAACGGCACCGTATCAGAGCAGTCCTGACGCTCCCCTGTAAAAGTTTTGTGATCCTTGACGCTGGTTTTTATCTGCGACAGACAGGCAGCAGGCTTGAAACCATTGCACAACGGATCACCCGAAGACTGCGGTGAGTGGTTGGCAATCGGCTGGAATGACGCCTGGCCGCGCTGCGGCCTGCCTGCGCGGCATCGCGCGGGGCCGTCTCGCGTGGTTCCGGCTTGCCGGGGCCATGCGTGAGGGTCACTTGACTGACCTCACAGAACAAACCATTGCTGAAGAAAAACAGGCGCGCCTCCCCGAGTCATGACAGGCGGCGCGACTGGTGACAGGCTGGCACTACGCGGCCGCATAGGCCTCGGCCAGGAGCTGGAAAACGCGACGACACCGGACGGCACCCCCGTATGTTAGCGTGTCGCGCTCAGCCCCTCAAAGAGCCGCATAACCCGAATACGGATATGACAAACCCTGCCTTTTTGGGGTGTATTTGTGACTTTATGCGCCATAAGTTGACTTATTCGGACAATTTCGGGCGGTTTGCATTGGGTGCTTTTCTGGCTTTAACCTGACGACCTTTACCAGCCTCCACGCGTGGCGCGGGCTGGCTTTTGGGCTTGGGTTTGGGATTTTTTTGAATAAGAGGGTCATCCTGATGTTGGGCCGATCCTTCGAAGCAAGCACCGTTTTCGATTGCAAGGGTCTTGTGAATGATGTCGCCCTGAACACGGGCGGTTGTGGTCAGGTGTATTTTCAGACTGCGCACGTTGCCAACGATGTGACCGTTTACCACAAGATCGCGCGCAACCACTTCACCTTTTATGGCACCACTTTCTCCGATGCACAGCAGGTCCGCATGAACATTGCCTTCGACAGTGCCATCAACCTGAATATCTCCGATGGTCTTTACGGTGCCGATAATGTGCAGATCAGACGACAGAACCGAGGCAGGCGGCTTGATCTTCCGGGCAGGTGCCTTGAAATGATTTGGCTTGGGACTTGTCGCAACCAACGCTTTGGGTGCTGCCGGTTTGGGGGTTTCTGCGGCCTTTGAGCCGGAAGTTGTTTTGCTCTTGAAAAACACGTTTTGACACCTTCGTTGAAATCATCGGGTTTACAGCCCTTCGGGGTCTCTCCCATTTTGAATGGCATGTGTCAACAAAGTTGAATTGTCACGGGTTTTCTCGGTTTATAGCAATTGTTCTGCCGCATATGTCCAGAGCGGGACACTGAACCTGACAGATCAGGTGAGTGCTGAAGAAAAAAACAGGCCTCAAAAAGGCCGCCGCTGTGTCAGTCGAGCGTCTTGACCGATTGAATGCGACTGCCCTGACAGCGTGAGCAACGCACATGTCCAAGCGCTTCGCTAATCCGGGTTCCACGGGGATAGCGATCACGGAGCGCGCTCACAGGCAAAATACCCTGATGCCCGCAGGCGCAGGTGATCCGGAGCGTTGTCGCGTAACAAAAATGTTCCAGCCGCTGGCCCTCAACCCGCAGTGCGGCATCAGGTTCAATTCGAACCGCCGGATGCGCTGTACGCTTCCGCTCAGTCTTGCGCCGCCGCCCCGTAAACGCCATCTGTGCTTTTCCCTTATGATCTATTCAGAGACTGTAGCCACATGATCCGGTAAACGGCAAGCCGACCCGTTGGGATGGCAGGGCATCACATGCCCTATTGGACTGGCAGGGCATCACATGCCCGAGAAGTCGAAAAGCCCGTTGGGATGGCAGGGCATCACATACCCTATTGGACTGGCAGCGCATCACATGCCCGAGAAGTCGAAAAGCCCGTTGGCCCTGCCGGCCAATGGCGCATCACATGTGCGAGAAGTCGAGAGGTGGTGGCAAAATAACCCAAAAACAAAACGCAATTTCACGAAGATTTCTTTTTCTTTGAAGCCGCAGAGACACACCGCTGACACTGATTTGAATCAGTAATTTTCACCGCAGGGGTTATGCCCAAAAATTGATGCTGACAGATGAATATTGCGGCGCATAATTTATTGGTTGTATTGCCTCATGAAACAGGGAATACACACTTCCAAACTGGTAAATCTTACAAAGGAAAAAACAATGGCCAAGACAGTACAAGTAACGGAAGCCCCGGCAGCAGCAAAACCGGAAATACCGGCATCACACGCAACGGAAACACCGGCATCAACAAAAACTGAAGCTCAAGATACATGCGCACAATCTACAGATACTTCTGTAAAATTCGCGGAAAACCTGATCGACTACAACGCAGCAGTCATCAAAAGCGGTGAAGAATTAGCTAAAAAAGCATATGATAACTACCTGTCAAATCTTGCAACTGCTTTCGACAGCGCAAAGGCACTGACAAAGACAACTGATGTTGCTGATTTTTACAAAGTGGCCGCTTCTAATTGCTCGGCAGCTTATGAAAAATTCCTGGTTCAAGGTAACGAGTTTGCTGAACTTTCTGCAAAAGCTTTGGAAGAAAACACTGAATCAGCGAAAAAAATGTACTCAAAAGCACTCGCTGCCTAGAGCAAACGCAACGCGTAGCCACACAAAACAAGTGAAGCTGTGCATCCGTGACTTTAGAAAAACGCCGTAAGCATTACTTGCGGCGTTTTTTGTGCCATGTTGATGTTGCACACATCCTGAACGACACCCCTCACGGAGCGGCAAAACAATGACCCCCGATACACAGATCAGAGCCTTTCCTGATTGCGATCTACGCCTTGAGTACCCCGCTGGTTGACAGGGCCAACGGTTTTCCGACCTGATCAAACAGCTTGGAAGTGCCATCACGCTTGGCTATTTTCAAGCTGGAATACGCTGCCGGCACTGCGGCGAGGCCAAGCCCCATTACGGTATCTGTCAGTCCTACGGGGCAGGGCGACCTATGTCTGCCCCTGGAAACCCGTCAGCCCGAAAGGACCGTTCCCGCACAAGAGAACAATCCAGTTGCCAAAATGGAAGGATGATCCTGCGGCGGCATGCCAGAGCTGAACGACTTAAGTTTAGCCTCCCGCGCTTTCCCGGAATGCACAAGCTGATGCATATGCGGTCTCTGAAAAAGCGCAGGAGATACGATATCAAAGAAAAGTCGCGCAACTTTATCCGCAGTTTCGATGCCCTTCGTTTCCATGCAGGCGTTATGCGGCGCCAGCCACGCTGTTTGGGCCTAAATGCGCCACAGCATCCAGATGATCCTCGGTTGTGGCCATCGGAAATGCGCTGGCAAAAGCTTTCATCACCGCGTCGGACGCATCAATACGCGGGATGCAGTCCACACTCGCGACCTCGTCCACCAGGCAGTCATTGACCCGTTTTGTGACCGTGACATCGATGAACGCCCAGGTCTGGCCTGCGTGATCGACCGCATCAAACAGCGTATAGCCATCCTCGCCGTCTGCAATCATCGGGAAGCGCTGGATCTCGTAGGTGATCACGTCGGCGGTACGGCCACAACCGGCAACCTGATCGAGCAAAGCAATCGGACCTTCGAGATACTCCATGATATCGGCACCACACATGGATTCCGATAAATGCTCCAGCCGGTGCAGATCGCTTAATGCGATTTTGAGGTCTGCGGTGTTCTCTCGTGCGATTACGGCAGGGACCTCCCGACACGGAGATGCCGAGATGGCGTGTGATATACACGGCCAGTTGCGGATTTCTGTCACGTCATGATGGGCTTCAAGCAGATCACAACACGCGCCAAAACGCGCCTCGAAAGCTGTGCCCGGGATCCGATATGAATGTGAAGCTGACCTTGGGCAAAGGTTGTGGTTTTTCAGAAGTGGCAGGTTTTTCAGCCAAAGCGGGAGTGGTCATGATATTTTCCTTGGATTTCAAGTTTGAAGGTGAGAGCAGTCCGCGCATCAGAAAACCCCGGCACGCGGGCGGCCAAAGGTGGAGATTACGCGACGGCAATGATTTCCATGGTGCCACGCAGGATCGCAACGAGGGCATCAAGCCGGTCCCCGCGATCCAGAATACCGTGGATCATGGCAGCGTTCGCTTCGACACGCCCCCGCACAAGCCGCAGCTGTTTGGCACTGTAGCGTTCCAGCGGCACAACCAGAATATAGCCATCGCCCTTCCCTCTCTTGGGCTTGTAAACAAGCCCTGCCGAGGCAGCGGGTCCGCTCTGCCATCTGCGCGTCGTGGATCCTTCGGCCTGCTCAAAGCAGTGGGATGCAAAATAAATGCCTTTCGGCTTTGGGCGACCATTCCAGACGTTCTGTCCGCCAGCATCGTAATACACTTGCAACTCACGGCAGCGCTTGTCGTCCAGGCGTTTCATATGGACGGTTTTATCGGGTTTCGACATGGTGATTTCCTTTCATTCAACAATCCCCCATCGGGATCACCCATAAAAAAGCGTCCTCGCACTTTCGAGCGGGACGCTGCTCAGGGAATGGAGTGTTCAAATAGTTGAACGACTTAATTTTGGTCTCAAAGAAAAGTCGTTCAACTTTAACGGGCGGCGCTGGTCACATCGCGCCGCCCATCCTGTCAGGCTGCGACCGCAGTGATCATCGGAATGATGCGATATTCGCCCTTGCTGGCGTCGTCGTCGATCACTGCGTTCACCCGCACCGCGGCCTGACCCGGCAGATTGAACGCCAGCGAATAATATTCATTGCCAGCCCGGCTTTTGGCGGCCCAGCCCGATCCGATGCGCACGAGGCGTCCACGTGGGGAGCGGCCTTCGATAACGTAATCTGGATGTTTGTCATTCGCCTTGAATGCGTTTGGCACCATGGTGAAGTTAAAGTCGAAGTCCAGCGAGGCAATCTCGCCAGCAAAAGCATCGTCCGCATCCATTTTTGTCAGTGTTCCGGTATACATGTTTGTAATCTCCTATGTTTTGAGTTGAGATGACAGGCGCCACCCATCTCTGGATTGTACGACTGTCGGTTCTTTCTTGCCCCCATTAGGGACAAAAATTCAAAAAGCACTCTTTTGCTTTCAAGCCTTGCGTCCGGGGCAGCACTCTTTGTGATCAGGCAACCTTGATCCCTGGCACCCCCTGCCACGGCTCCGCCATGCGGGTTCGACAAGGGGCGGTTCAATCTCTTCTATCCGGGGTGGACACTCACCAGCCGCATCAAACATCCAGTCAGCGGCGGCCTGTGCCATGCTTGCGGCTTTGACAATAGCCCGGTGGTCGGTTTTCAACACATCAACCCAGTGCTGAAGGTAGGCCGCGCTCTGATCAAACGAGGGCGTAATTCCGAGCCGCGCACAAACCATCACCCCGGCGAGATCCGCGACAATCTCTTCCTGTGCGTAACGCTGCACCCTGGTTTTACCGCTGTGGTGGCGGTCGAGCCGACTGGAATGCTTTGTCGCGTGAGCATGTTCATGGGCTAAAACATGAAAATACCGATGCAGGCTTTCGAATGTCTGGACCGGCGGCATATGGATACGATCCCGCGCCGGCGCATAATACGCCTGTGGCTCCGGACTGTGCTTGATCGGCACGCCCAGGCTGGCAAACCAGGCATCCAGCACCGGGTCACCGGCCAGGTCATTGGCAGCCAGGTCATTCTTTGTACCAAAATCACGCGGTGGTTCCGGCGGCGCAATGCAGTCTGCATCCAGCCCGTCGATCTGCTCGACGTTGAACACGCGGTAGGCGCGCGCATAGGGAATGCGGCGATCATCCCCTGCCGCCCCTGTCACCGGATCGGTCTCGCCGTCTTTCACCATTTTGCCAAATTTTACGACTGTTGCGGATTTCTCGCCCTTGCGCACCTGCCCGCCAAGCTTTTGCGCCTGCACATAGGTCATCCACATCGGCGATACAGTGCCCCGCATCTGCGCCGCACACCACAGCATCAGCACATTAGAGCATGTTGCGCCAAATTGAATTCAACAAGCGTTTCGCAACATGCTGGACAGATATGGTGTATCCTATCGCGTGCCATACCCACAGCTGAACCGATTAAGCGCAACACGCTCTAATGCCGCGATAACTCTCGCCAGTGGCGCGCACCGGTATCGAGAGACCGCCACCGCCACTCCAGGGCTTGCGCCACGGCACGGTGCCGGCCTCCAGTTCTGCAAGGCCAGTTCTGCAAGGCCAGTTCTGCAAGGATTGTATCGGTGACATGTTGATAGATGTTGAATTTCTGTTTGCCCATTAGGGACTCCTTTCAGTATGAATAATTCACCCTGAACGAAGATTTCTTTTTCTCTGAAGGCGACGGAGACGAACCAGATGAAACCCCGCACGTTACTGACCACGATTTCGACACGGACCCTCACCATCAAGTGCCACACCTGCGGGCACTGCGCCACATTGACGGTTCAGGATATGATCGAGCGGCTTGGTCATGGCGCGGCAGTCAGCGATGTGCTGGCCAATGACCCCGGGGGCAATCGAGTGAAGAGCCGGGCCGAGAAACGTTTCGAAGGGCAAAAAGCCGGTAAATCTGATACTGAATTCAACATGTAAGCCTCCGGCAGTTACGTTTTCTTCCAATTTTCAAGCCAAAAATCATACAACTCCAAATGTTTTTGACAAATGATTACCGGCTTGTTGCATAATGGATATTTTTGACCTAAAGCTTAGGGCAGACATAAATGGAAGCTTTGGACATGTACAGAAATACCCCCCCCCCCCCCTTAATTCTGATCAAAAGTCAAGACCCTTGAGCGGTTTTTTACGGTTCATCGAGGGGTCTTCTGCACGGGGATCGCATCCGGCTCCGCACGCAACACGCTCTAAAGGGTTCAGCGTATCGCGTGCAGCGATGCTGACATCCGTAATCGCCCTGTCCCTGTCCACCGGCATCGGGAGTGTATATGCAGCAGATATTGTGATCAATGAGGGTCAGGTAAGAAAGAACTTTACAGGTGGTCCTGATGGCTCCGAGACCACCCGCATTGCGGGACCCGTCGTTCCTCTGAATGCCGACGATCCGAACCTCGTCAACAATGGCGAGATCACCAATATCGGCACAGTCGATCCCGCTAACATAGAAGACCATGGTGTGGGTGTTTCCTTTATGCATGAGAACGCCGTGATCACCGGCAACGGCGCCATAAAGATCAAGGGTCGCGAAACCGCTGTCGGTATCAAGGCGGAGGGTAATACCGCAAAGATCACCATCAACGGCGAGATAAACATCAAGGGTATCCCCGCCGTTGTTGACATGGGATTGGCCTCGGACCCAAACGTGCCAATAACTAACGGTAGCATAAGCGCTGTCGGTATCAAGGCGGAGGGGGACCACGCAGAGATCACCATCAACGGCGAGATAAACATCAACAAAGGTGGCTATGCGATTGCCGATAGGGCGCCCGCAAGTGGCATTCAGGTCAAGGGCGATGATAACGTGATCACCATCAATGAGGGTGCCACGATAAGGGTGACAGGTTCCAGGACGACTAATGACGATAGCCATTCCGGCATTGAGCTTGTGGGCGATAACGCGGTGGTCATCAACAAAGGGCTAATCACCAATGTCGACCCGGACCTCGATCTAACAAAACCCGAGAACAGAGAATTGTTAGGGGTAGGCATCAGCGGCGCGGTATTAAATCGCCATAACAGCCCCTGCTCTACCAACTCCTCCCCCTGCCGCAGTACTGCTGATAACCCCACGGTCATCAACAACGGCATGATAATAATCAAGAGCCAGGACGACGCGCGGGGTATCGCTCTGAGTTTTCCTAACGGTGGCGCCCGGATCACCAACAGCGGAATGATAGATGTGGAGGGCGGAATGATAGATGTGGAGGGGCGCAAACGTGGCAATGCAAACGGCATTCAGGTGGACAACGCTGACAATGTAACCGTGGACAACAGCGGAACCATAACGGTACGATCGATGGTTGAGGATTTTAGCGTCCCCGCGCACGGGATCACGATCTCCCCGGGGAATGAGGCCATGGTCACCAACAGCGGAACCATAACGGTATACAACAAAAACGGGGTAGGCATTGCCGTAGGGTATGGCATAACGTTACCTACTGGGCAAACTATAGTGCCTCAAGAGACTCATGGGGTTGATAAAGGTCGCATCACCAGTAGCGGAACAGTGAAGGTATTCGGTGCAAACGCGATCGGCATTCTGGCCAGTGGCAGGAATAGCGTGATGACCCTCAGCGGCCTGGTGTCGTCCCGCGCGTCTGATGCTGATAATGCCGAGTTTGGCACAGCGATCCAAGGCAGTAGCTGGGGCAACCAGAAGCTGGTTCTGTTGAACGGCCAAAGGATTTTGGGAGGGATCGATCTGGGGACGGGCGCCGGCGATATACTCGGCGATGGCCCCAACGATGCCGATGGTAATCCCACTGGTAATATCGGCGATATTATCGATCTCAGCCAATACACTGGCCCTTCGTTTACGTACACCCGCGTAGAAGGTGTGGAAGACGTACTAGGCCAGAGAGCAGAATATGATAAAGTTCAGGGGATCCTGATCTTCACGCAGGATTTAGACCATACGGGGGCCTCTGCCACCCGCATGGCACTGGGGGCCACCACGGGGCAAATTCACCGGCAGGTCTCCCGCCGTCTTGCCCTTGCCTCTGATGACGGGGGCGGCTGGGGAACGCTCTTCGGCAGCAGCCTCAAGCGCGACGATGACGGTCAGGCAAAAGCCTGGAACCACAATTCCCATGGTCTGATCGGCGGCTACGACACCCGCCTGGACAGCGGCCAGCAGATCGGCCTGTTTGCCGGGTTTGGCAGTGACAATATCGGAACCGCCAAAGAAAGCTCTGTCACCGACAAGGCCAACCGCGGGTTTGCCGGGATTTACGGGCAGCACGTGACGGGCAACCTGACCGTGAAAGGCACGCTTGCGTTTGGCCATACAAGCCATACAAGCACCCGCTTCGCGGCTCTTCGTAATCTGGGTGATGACGAAACCGCCAAAGGCAAGTACAAGAGCACCTTCATCAGCCCGTCGATAAATCTGGCGTGGTCCCACACCCTGCCCAACGGGTTTGAATTGCGCCCCAGTGCGCATATCGCCTACACCTACGGGTCTTTTGGCGGCTATACGGAAGCCGGCACCACAAACCACAATGTGACGTTCGGAATACGGAACGAGAACATCGTGGACGGTCGTCTGCAACTGGCACTGGCGCAACCGTTCGCCGATGACCGGGGCGAGATCGAATGGCGCGCGGGGATCACCGGCACGCATTATGGCAACTCCAGCGTCAGCGCCCAACTGGGTGGCGATAACCTCGGTGCCGCAGTGC
>OZ253570.1:0-84338 GCA_965262875.1 Halioglobus sp. | reverse complement strand
TCTCATGTCTATAATAATACAAGTAATATTTCTGTACTTTTCGGGTACTATTGTAACCGGGGTCGTGCAAAATCAGCTTTGGACAAACCCGAAGAGGCAATAGAAGATTACAATCAGGCCAAAACATTATTTGCAAAGGCGGGGAATATGGAAATGGTAAAAAAATGCGAAGAGAGAATTGCTCATTTAGAAAATCTATAATGCATAATTAGGACCAAAATCACTGAAACTGACCCATAACCCATCTTGAGACCAACAAGTGATCCACAACAGCACTGTATATTTCTGAAACGAGGATTTTATGCCCACCCTGTCCGAAGACGACGTAGAAAAAATCCTGTTGGAACAGTTTCAGGAGCTTGGCTATACGCGCCAGCCCGACGCGGTGATCGGTCCCGATGGCAGCGCCCCCGAGCGGCCCTCATATGGTGATGTGATCCTGACGGGTCGCCTGGAAGCCGCCGTTGTACGGCTCAACCCGCATATACCGGCAGAAGCACGCGAAGATGCGATCAGGCGGATCATTGCCACCGAAACACCATCCCTGATCGGGGAAAACCGCCGTTTGCACCGCGCGATCGTCGAGGGGGTGGATGTTGAATTCTACGCCGAGGATGGCACCATTCGCGGCGACAAGGTGCGGTTGGTGGATTACGACAATCCGGATGCCAATGACTGGCTGGTGGTCGACCAGATGACAGTGATCGAACACGGCCACAACCGCCGCCCTGACGTTGTGGTTTTTGTGAATGGCCTGCCGATGGCGGTGATCGAGCTAAAAAACCCCGGCAGTGAAAACGCCACCCTGACCAGTGCCTACAACCAGTTGCAGACCTACAAGGCACAGATCCCGTCGCTGTTTCGCACCAACGGGGTGCTGGTAACCTCGGATGGCATGCTGGCCCGCATAGGCTCCCTGACGGCCAACGAAGAACGCTTCATGCCGTGGCGCACCACGGATGGGCAAGCCATCGCCCCGAAGGGCAGCCCTGAAATGGAAACCCTGATCGAAGGGATGTTTGAGAAACGGCGGTTTCTGCTACTGATCCGTGATTTCACCGTGTTTGGCGACAACGGGACCGGAATCATCAAGATCATCGCTGGTTATCACCAGTTTCACGCGGTGCTGAAGGCGGTGGAAAGCACGGTGCGCGCAACCTCTGCGACTGGCGACCGAAAGGCCGGGGTGATATGGCATACGCAAGGCTCTGGCAAAAGCCTGCTGATGGCCTTCTTTGCAGGGCAACTGGTGCGCAGGCCCGAGTTGGAGAACCCGACGCTTGTGGTGCTGACAGATCGCAACGATCTGGACGATCAGCTGTTTAAAACCTTTTCCATGTGCCGCGACCTGATCCGCCAGACCCCGGTGCAGGCCGAAAGCCGGGATGATCTGCAGAACGTGCTGAACCGGACTGCGGGAGGGGTGATATTCACCACAATTCAGAAATTCTCGGATGCGACGATGACTGACAGGCGCAATGTCGTTGTCATCGCGGACGAGGCCCACCGGAGCCAATACGGCTTCAAGGCGAAAATTGACCGCAAGACCGGCGAGATTGCCTATGGCTTTGCCAAATATCTGCGCGATGCGCTGCCCAATGCCTCGTTCATTGGCTTCACTGGAACCCCAATCGAGAAAGACGATGTGAACACCCCGGCTGTGTTTGGCGACTACATCGACATTTACGATATCAGCCAGGCGGTTGAAGACGGCGCGACGGTGCCGATCTATTACGAAAGCCGCCTTGCACGGATTGAGCTGCCAGAGGAGGAAAAGCCAACAATTGACGCTGAAATCGAGGCACTGACCGAAGACGAGGCTTTGAGTGAACAGGAAAAGCTCAAGCGGAAATGGTCCACCGTCGAGGCGTTGGTGGGGGCCGAAAAACGGCTAAAAATGGTTGCGGATGACCTGGTGCAGCATTTTGAATGCCGTGTGGAGGCCCTGAATGGTAAGGGTATGATCGTTTGCATGAGCCGCCGGATATGCGTGGCACTCTACAAAGAGATCGTCGCCCTGCGCCCAAAATGGCACTCGGACGATGACACGGAAGGCGCGGTTAAAATCGTTATGACTGGTTCTGCTTCCGACCCGACCGAATGGCAGGCGCATGCGGGCAACAAAGCCCGCCGCGACCTGCTGGCGAAACGCGCCAAGGACCCGAATGACCCACTGAAACTGGTGATTGTGCGGGACATGTGGCTGACCGGGTTTGATGCGCCGTCGATGCATACGATGTATGTTGATAAGCCGATGAAGGGGCACGGGTTGATGCAGGCGATTGCCCGCGTGAACCGGGTGTTTCGCGACAAACCGGCGGGGCTGGTGGTGGATTATATCGGCATCGCCCAGAACCTGAAAAACGCGCTCGGGCAATATTCGGAGAACGACCAAAGGCAGGCCGGTATCAGTGAAGCCGAGGCCGTTGCCGAGATGCTCAAACGGTTTGGCATCGTTCAAGACATGTTTCATGGGTTTGATTACAGCGATGGTTTGGCTGGGACACCGAAAGAGCGGTTGACCGTAATGGCCGGTGCACTGGATCGGATTTTATCTAAACAACACGAAGCCGCCGAACAAGAAACAACCGACGAGGCCAAAAAGAAAGCCCACCGGAGATATCAGGACGCCGTTCTGGCGCTGTCAAAAGCCTTTGCCCTTGCCTCTGCCAGCGACGCGGCGCGGGACATCCGGGTTGAAGTCGGCTTTTTCCAGACCATCCGCGCTGCACTGGTAAAATCTTCTCAGGCTTCCGGGGGCTCAACCGCAGACAAACTGCTGGCGGTTCAGCAAATTATCGACAAATCAGTGGTTTCAACCGGGATCGTCGATATTCTGTCCGCAGCGGGGCTGAGATCCCCCGACATCTCCATCCTGTCGGATGAGTTTCTGGCGGAAATCCAGCAGATGGAGCAGAAGAACCTGGCGCTGGAGGCCCTGAAAAAACTGCTGAATGATGAGATTTCGTCGCGAAGCAAATCAAACATCGTTGAGAGCAAGCAGTTCTCTGACCGATTGGCCGAAGCGGTGGCGCGCTACCACACCAACGCCATCAGCACGGTCGAGGTATTACAGGAATTGATCAAGCTTGCCCACGATATTCGCGCAGCGAGGGGCCGGGGTGAGGAAGAGGGCTTGTCCGCTGATGAAATCGCTTTTTACGATGCGCTGGCACAAAACGAGAGCGCGGTTGATGTGATGGGGAATGACTCGCTGAAGATCATCGCGCACGAGCTTCTTGAGGGGTTGAAAACCAATATTACGGTTGATTGGTCACGACGGGATTCTGCCCGTGCCCGGATGCGGGTTCTGGTAAAACGAATATTGCGCCAACACGGGTATCCACCCGATCTTCAGGATGCGGCCATTCAGACCGTGCTGCAACAGGCAGAGGCATTGTCAGAACAATGGGCTACCTGAACCGACCCCATCCAGCATTGCGAGGCCGAGATCAAACAAATGCGCACAACCTTCCAAATGGAGCTGGGCCGCATTAAAAATCCCGGTGCGCAGGCGGCCTACTGGGGAAACCACACTGTAGACGATCGTTGGGTTAGAACCTATGTCGCCTCACGTACCTTTATGCAGATGAACCCAATCCCGGTTGTAACCCAACAAAGGTACCAAAAGTACCACAGATTTTTAAGACCAATTTTTGTTCTCAACCACTACCGACTGGCGTCGGTAGGATGAGGGATGTGATTTTCCAGGTACTGAAGTACGAAGTCTTCTGTGATCACACCGTTGGTGGTTGAAAAATACCCACGCCCCCAAAAGTGACAGCCCCAGTAGCGTTTCTTCAGGTGTGTAAACTCGCGTTGGACTTTGTGGGATGAGCGTCCTTTCATAAGTCGCACCAAGTCACTGATCGCCAGTTTTGGCGGAACGGACACAAACATATGAACGTGGTCGCTGGAAAGGACGCCTGTGATTATATCGACGCCTTTCTCGCTGCAAACTTGTTTGATGATGTCACGCACCCGCAATTGAACCGCCCCACGCAGAACCTTGTAGCGATATTTTGTTGTCCAAACGATGTGATAGCGATGGTAGAAAACGCAGTGTTTCCCAGTGTCATATTGCATAGTCTTATCCTCCCTAAAAATGAGCCTTATACCAATGAACATAGTATCTGACTCATTTTCAGGGTTCCCTTGGCGCGGAATATGTGAATCAATGTCCCGACAAACATGGGGGATATTATGGGTGCAGCGATACCACTTCGAGATGACTTTGACGGCGACAGACTTCGCAGGCTGGCGCGGTCGAGCCGTGACAGCGATCAGACGCGCCGCCTTCTGGCACTGGCGTCAATTTATGACGGCGGTCGGCGGACCGCAGCGGCGCGGATCGGCGACGTGACACTACAGATTATTCGTGACTGGGTGATGCGGTTCAACGTGGACGGAGCAGACGGGTTGATCACGCGCCGGTCTGTCGGGCCAAAACCAAAGCTGACAGCAGAACACCGCCGGGCGCTTGCGGAGATGGTGGAGCGCGGCCCAACCCCCGCGATCCACGGCGTGGTGCGGTGGCGGCGCTGCGATCTGGCGCGCTGGCTCTGCGAAGAGTTTGGCGTTTCAATCGCCGAGGGCACGGTGGGGCGGGTTCTGCGCGAGATGGGTTACCGGAAGCTCTCCGCCCGTCCGCGCCACTACGCGCAGGACGGGGACGCGATTGTTACGTTTAAAAAAACTTTCCCGCCGAGGTGGAAAAGATCAGGGCCGGTCTGGCCCCAGGCGTAGAAATCGAGCTCTGGTGGCAGGACGAAGCCAGGATAGGTCAAAAAAACAAGATCACGCGACGGTGGGCCAAACGTGGAACCCGACCCAGTGCGCCGCACGATCAGCGAACCCAATGGGCCTATATTTTTGGCGCGATCTGTCCAGCAAAAGGCAAGGGTGCCGGACTCGTCATGCCGTACTGCGACACACATGCAATGGACGCCCATCTCGCCATCATCAGTGGTGAAGTCGGCCCCGGTGCCCACGCTGTAATTCTCGTCGATCAGGCCGGGTGGCATACAACGCCCAATCTCGACGTTCCCGAGAACATCACCCTCCTGCCGCTGCCGCCCCGATCCCCGGAACTGAACCCCCATGAAAATATTTGGCAATTCATGCGCGATAACTGGCTCTCCAACCGTGTATTCAAAGACTACGACGACATTGTCACCCATTGCTGTGAGGCTTGGAACAAGCTCATGAACCAACCTTCGCGCATTCGATCAATCGGTATGCGAGATTGGGCGCATAGGTTGTAGGCCACGCTCGTTGGTATTATTCCTTACGGCGGCTCATTTTTAGGGAGGATAAGACTATAACCGATTCTTTCGTGCTAAAGCACTCCCGTCTGAAGACGGGGGGTTGGAACCAATGAGTGGATACTCAAAAGGGTGTTTTGGTGAAATAGGGGTCTAGGGAGCAATGGAACAGAAAACTCTGGTAAGCTTGGTATTATTTGGGTTGTGCGCAGGTCGAATGTGAAAAACTGTAGGAATATCAAAGTACAACCAGATTGATCGTGCACAAACCATCCTTTGTGCAACGCTGACAGGATTACCACAAAAACCCTCATGTTCCCTTTATGTCCGCTTATGTCGCAAAAACCGCCTAGGTGTGTCCTGACCCGGATTTTGAGGCCACTCGTCCCCCCAAAAGATCGCGTAGGTTGAAAACCTCATCGGCTTGAAGTTCCTCAATGCGCCCAACAATACGTTCCCGGTACTCTTCTAACATCTCCGTCCAATCCAGCTAAAGTTGTATGATAGATTTTTCATGTCAGATCAAACCGATCCGCGTTCATCACCTTGGTCCATGCCGCCACAAAATCGCGTACAAACACATTCTGCGAGTCGTCTGAACCGTAGATTTCAGTGATCGCGCCGCTCCCCGAATATGGCTTCTAGAGTAGGGGCATCAAGAACGCTGTCCACCCACTGATCTAGCTCCTTAATGCTGCCCGCCGCAATCTGTGCCACGACAGGCTGGGGCAGGGGGCCAAACCGCTTCACCAGCAGACGCACCAGGGATTTGGCTTCGCCTTCTGCCAGCCCTTCAGCCTTACCAGCTGCCAGCCCTTTTTCGTGCCCAAGCACTTCACCAGCAGCAAGGCCCTTAGCCTCACCTTGTTTCACCCATGTTTCTACAAGTGTTCCCATGATGGCTTTACCTCCTTCATCCTCTATTCCATCCAGTGCAGCCGCGAACTCCGGCTGCGTCCATTCATAGCGTGCCACAAAATAGTGGAAGACGATACCCGCAAAATTTGTATCAAAGGACAAGGCACGCAGGATTTCCGTCAGATGCTCCACTGTCATATCGGACCGGTGCTTCACAAATTTCAGCAGGGCCAACCCTGCCATAACCTCGGGATCCCGCGACAAGCGTTCCATCGGGATGCTGCCCAGATCATGCACCTCGTACCGGAAGGACGGTATATAGCGGGCCATATCCTCACTGACGTCAAACATCTCGCCAAAGATCTGCGGCACATTCCAGGCTGATTTCCCATGATAGAATAACAGAGGTATCACCACGGGCAGGGCGCGCAACTTCGCCGCCTGCCCATCGGCAAAGCGACTATAAATGCGCAGCATATAACCCAGCAATTGCAAGGGCGTGGCCGGTTCCGAAACCGATTTATGCTCCAAAAGCACGTATACGAGAGCGGGTTTGCCGTCCTTTAGCGTGACCTCGAACAGCCCGTCGCTGTGTTTCAGATGGGCATCCTCGTCGATAAAACTGCCCTCCACCCGTTTGGGGGCCGCATCCCCCATGCGATCCTTGATTTGGGTCGGCAGGTAATCGCGCAAAAGCGCTGCCGCGCGGTCTTTGTCGTCAATGATGGCGCGGAACAGCGCATCATGCGTCGGCTTTACCGGTGGGTGATGTTTTTGTTTTCCGTTTTCACTCATTCTGTCTGCCTTACCTCAAATCGCGCCACGGCGCCTATAATGTTATCTCCAGCAGAGCCCACAGCCCCGCTCCATCTTTGTCATCATTATCAAATTTCATTGGCCTTCTTTCGGTAACGCTGGTTAAACGCCGCTGAAACTTCTTTACGCTGTTTCACGATAGCGGCTTCTTCTGACAATGGCTCTCTGCCTTCAGGGGCGATAGAGCATTTTGCCTTTTTATTACAATTGCCATCATCCCAATTCGCATTCGTAGAGGCAGTGAATTGGGATTCAATATAAGGCAATGTGCTTCAAACCGTTTTGGCATCACTTTGGCCGAGAGCGGTTTGAAAAACGGGTCGCGTGGGGTCGCCTTGGGTAAGGGGTTATTCACCGGCCTGTCCTTTGTTTCGGGGGTGGAATCCTATTCTCCAGCAACAGGGGCACCGCGCCTATTTGTCTGCCACAGAGATCGGACAGATCCCGCACCACACGGATAAAATCATCCGTGGCCAAAGCCTGCCAACAGGTGTCTACAGTGTGGTTTCCCCGGTAGGCCGCCTGTGCACCGGGATTTTTAAGACGGCCCAGCTCCATCTGGAACGCTGAGCGCATTTGTCTGATTTCCGCCTCGCAATGCCGGACCAGTGCCGCATAAAACCCCGTGAGCTGTTTACCCCTGGCAGGGGGGAAAGTGTTGTTCATGGGCTTTTTAAGTTTTCTGTGTGTCATCTCATATGTCATCGTTGTTTTTTCCTTTCATCGATTTCGCCGCCAGCCGGAACAGACCTTGGCACGCTTGCATGGGAAGTTCACCCAAAACCACACGGCTTCTCGACTTCTCGCGCATGAAATGCTCCATTGGCCGGCAGGGCCAACCCGCTTTTCGACTTCTCGCGCATGTGATGCGCTGCCAGTCCAATGGGGCAGGGCAGGGTGCTCCCCCCACAATTCCACCACTCTTTGCCCACCATCCTCACGTTTTCATCCTCCGGGTCAAGCCAATCAAACTGCCCACCAGATTGAGTTTTCCGGCTTTATGGCGTGCAGTCATCGCGCGCAGCACCCCGCCAGGGTTCTGGATCGGGGTTTCCGGGTGAAACCGGTTGCGGTCAATCACCAGAATACAAAGCGCTGTGGCCATATCACCCATTTGCCCCACCGCCGCATCATAAGCCGAGCGGTTAATCCCCAACTCCGGCAACCGGTCGATCGCCGCCAGAATAAAATCCATCGCCGCAGGCGATGGTCTTTGCCCCTGGTGCTGCCGGATATAAAGCCGCATCTCCTCAGAACTCAAGGCAAACAACCGGTGCGGGTTCAGTTTTTCGATAAATTCACTGTTGACCCCGACCTCAGCCCCGCCACACTTATTTTCTAAACAATCAGCGGAGCCGTCAGGCGCAGCTGCTAACGAATTATCTTCTGACGGCGTGCCGTCAGCCCGCTTATCCACGGTATCGTTACAAATTACAGAGTGATCTTGAGTTGTATCTTGTATATATCGGCGGAAGTCAGCTTCCGCTGGAGCGGAAGTATCTGGTAACATTCGGGCAAGTTCATCGATGGCTTCGGAGGTGATTAACACCGCGTCGTAATGCGCTTCGAGGGCTGCGATGGACTGTAGGCTGGCATAGCGCGTCGGCCAGTTGAGAAACGTTTCTGCGATGGCTTTCAGCCCGGCGTGCTCCGGATAGATCGGCTGGAGACGCATCAGGGTTATCTTGACATTGCGCCTGAGCGCCGAGCACTGGCGCTTCAGGCGGGTTCTGTGCTGGCGTTCAAAGCGCATTTGGGCGCGGAGTGCAATCAGATCGGGCACCGCTTCAATCAACGGGCTGAAGCACAGCCCTTGCCGGAACTCGCTGCCATCGGCAAACACCAGACGACAGCGGCTGCCGTTGCCCGCCACCTGCTTGTCGACAAAGCCCAGGGCGATCAGGGCGGTCTCGTCATTGCGCACCGCCCGCGGGCTCTTGCCCAGCGATCCCGCGATATTCCCTTGCAGGGCATAGCAGACCGGTTCGCGCGTCGGGTCGGTCCAGTCGGACGGGCGGGTTTCGCGCAGCATGGTGAGTAAGGATTTCAGCAAGCCGTCCGACAGGCCGATATGTTTGCTGACATCCAGCAGCAGCCCTTCCAGCGCACCGCGCTGCATACTGTCGGGCAAGACTGGATACGCGGGCTGTGGTGATACATCTGTATGGTTGTCCTGCGGTCTGCGCAGGGCCTGTAATCTGTGTGACATTGCTGTCCTCATTTCTGTTTTTGTGATGCTTTTCATTGGGCATCACGCCGCGATTGAGGCGCAAAAATCGCAGGCACACAGAATTTCATTGCCAAAAATACATTTTTGACTTGAAAAGCGGGTCAGGTCAGGCTAAAAAACAAGTGGAAAATTATTTTTTTGGCCTGACCATAACCTTAATGCCGTGCAATCTCTGCGCGGTTTTTCGGTTTTAAGTGGTTTATTGCGGGGTTTCTGCTGCTCTGCCTCCCTTTATCTGGATTCTTTAGGGAGAGTCATACCCACATCTTGTGCGTTTCTCAAGTATAGGTTCAACTTTGCAGATATTTTACAGCCGACCGGAGGTGCGCGGGGCAGGGCCATGCACCGCAACAAGCGCGCTGCGCGCAAGATTTTTTCTTGCCAGACGGCAAGCGGTGTTCTAACCTGCCTTACACCGTGTGGCGTGGAGAGACCTGAAAATGCAGAGAAATACCCCCCCCCCCCCCGAAATCCGGGCGTAAGTCAAGGGCTTTAAACGGTTTTTCGCGTTTAATATCGGGGTGTTCTGTGTTTTTGGCGGGTTTCCGCTCACGCTGGGTCTCAATTCTGTTTGGTGCCGCCACCTTAAGCGCAGTTGTAATCTTTTGGCAACCCGCCCAAGCCGCAGCGCTCATTCGCTGCCCCGATTGGCAATCCCTGATACCAAAAACCGCCGCCCTGCGCAGCACCGCAGCCGTTGGGCCGGCAGGGCATTCCATGCGCCGCTGGACTGGCAGGGCCAAACTGGCCCGAGAAGTCGAGAGGCCAAAGCAATCGTTCGAGGCCGCGCTCAAAGCAAATCGTGCCAGAGAATCACGTCTGGCATCCGCAAAGGGGCAGAAGGTGCCAACGGGTACTCTGGCATCTCCACGCACCGCCAGAAACGAATCAGGCGCGGCCCGAACCACAGGTCCGCTGGATGCCGCCGGCATTTTCAGCCGCAAGGGTCGTAAAACCAAAAAACAGGCAATCCCCTGTCCGACCCATACCGTGCGCACCGGCGACACGCTCTCGAAAATAGCCAAGGCCAGGCTTGGCAGTGCCAAACGCTACCCCGAACTCATCGCGGCCAACAAAGACACCGTAAAATCCGCCACGACCCTGCGGGTCGGCACCGTGCTGACCCTCCCCTGCGCGGTGCCAACCCGTCAAACCGCATCGCTTCAGCGCAAAACCCGAAGCGGTGCGGCAAAAACAGCTCCCGCACCCAAACCAGTGGCCGTCAAGCCGATGAACCGGCCGTTGCCCGTCTGGACCGCACGCCCCGGGGAGTTTGTCTCCGATGTCATCACCCGCTGGGCCAGGAAGGCCGGACATACTGTGGTACGCGACGGCATTGAGGAATGGAAACTCTCCGTGCCGGTTAAAATCAGCGGCAGTTTCAAGGACGCGCTGGATCAGCTGGTTGTCGGCTTTGAAGGCGCGGGCCGCCCGCTGGCGATCTCTGTCTATGCCAACAAGGTTATTCGGATCGGCAGGCCGCTATGAACTTGCTGTCTGTAAAAGTACCAGGAGAAAAAACAAACGTAAGGGCGCGTCTGCGCCGCGCGACCTGTCGTCTGGCGGTTTTTTCCCTGGCACTCTCTGCCCTCACAGCACTTGCCGCCTGCGACGGCATCAAATCCGCCAATGACACCACCGCACGGCTTTCAAAGCTGACCGGTGACCAGCGCGACCGCTTGCGGGCCGCAGGACGCGGCAAGGTGCATGTGGTGGATCGCCCGTATTACGGCGAGGCGGTTGTGGTCGCACAGGGCACCCAAAGCGGCAAACCCTTGCCAGCCGCACTCGAAGGCGCGCGCAGTATCAATATCGACACACGCGGGTCAGCCGTCGGCATCAAGGCCCTGGCCACGCTGATCAAGAAGCAAACGGACCTGCCGGTCAATATCCGCCGGGTTTACAGCCTGGCAAATGGCGATGTCATCCAGATCCCCATCGGCAGCAAAATGGTGCTCAAACACGAAGGTGCGTTATCCAAAGTCCTCGACAAGATCGCCGCCCGCATGGATCTGGCCTGGAGTTTCGACGGCACCGCCGTGACCTTTGACCGGATGGTGACCAAACGCTACAGCCTGTCGCTGCCAACAGGCACGTCAAAAGTTGATACCTCGATTGGCGGCCTTGAGGGCAGCGGGCGCAGTGTCTCCCACAACCACAGCGCTGGCGGTTATGATCCATGGGATGATCTCAGCACCCAGCTGGCCGCTGTCGCACCACCGCCCGCCACTGTGACAACCTCCAAATCCGCCGGGCGGGTTGCGGTATTCGGGCCGCCCTCGGTGCAGCGCAAGGCCGCCGAAGTGATTGAGGATTTTGAAGCGATCTACTCCACCCGCATTGCGCTGGAGGTCGCGATTTATTTTATCGATGCCGACAAATCCGATGAGTTTGCCGTCGGGCTTTCAGCTGCGGGCAGTGAGGGCAGTCTTACGGGGGTGATCGGCGCGCTCGCCGGCAACGGGGTGGCCACCCTGCGCAAAGGCGGCAAGTCCATCAGCTTTAAAGCTCTGGCACAGCAAGGCAGCGTGGTGGATTACCGCCTGGCCTCCACCATTGCCCAAAGCGGTGTTGTTGCCCCGATTGTGCTCACGCGCTCGGAGGGCTACGTCGCCAGCACGACAAGCACAACCGATAGTAACGGGGTCGTCACCACATCGGAAAACATCGCCACGGTTGAAGAGGGCATATCCATTCATGCGTTGCCCAGACTGGTTGACCGTAACAAAATTCAACTCTCGCTGACGTTGTTGCAAAACACGGTCGATCTGAAAGACTCTGACGCCGGCACCGTCAAACTCCCCACCGTGGACCAGCGCGCCATCCAGAACGACAGTGTGCTGGCGCCCGGCGAAACCCTGGTGCTGTCGGGCTATGAACAGGAAAGCGCCACCCGCGCCAACAAAGGCACCGGCCTCGCGCGGTTCATCGGGCTTGGCGGCAGCGCCAAGGGCGGCACCCGTAAAATCCGCATGGTGGTGCTGGTGCGCCCGGCCATCCTGCCGGCAGTGCGGAATGCAGGGCGCGGCACATCCGTGCGGACTGCCAGGCGGAGGGTAAACTGATGCCGAGGATATTCACATACGCCGATCGCCCGGTTCTGGCCGGGCTGACCTGGGGGCCCGGCAGGCCGTCCAGCCTCCTGCGACGCGGATCCATGGCGGCAGTCGGGTCATCGACTGGGTCATTGGCAGCCAGGTCATTGGCCGCCAGATCATTGGCCGCCAATAACCTGGCACTGCATTGGGACGACCGCACGGCTTTGGTACCGGAAGAGCCTGAATATCTTGGCGTCGCGGCGTTGCTTTCCGTGCTGGCGGGCGATTTGTCCGAAAAAGACCGGATTGACCATGTCATTGGTAACCGTGTTCTCTGTGCTTTCGAGCTGACAGAACAGCATCTGTACTTTGCCGCCGTTCTGGTGAATGGCAAACCGGCGATCGGGGCGGAGCGGCTGTTTGACACCCGCGCAGAGCTGATCAGCCATATTGAAGCGGAGTGCAGTTCCGGCCAGATTGACCGGCTGGCAATCGCGCCCGATCTGGCCGAAGATATCGCCGAAGAGGTCACCCGCCGCGTTCCGATGTGCTCTTTGTGTCCCCCCGCAGTGGATGACCCCACGGTGGATGACCCCACGGTGGATGACCCCACTGCCTCATCATCCGAACCCGTCTGTGTCGAGGGCAGGATCGCGCCCAAACGACCGGTCTGGCAGATTGCCGCTGTCGCAGGCACCGCCACGCTGGCGCTTGCCGCCGGTTTCCTGTTTTTATCTCCCGGGCAGCACGCCAAACCCGTGGTTGCAGCACCACAGATCGCGCCGCTTCTAACCACCTTCCGCGACGAGGCCGGTTTCGGGCGCAATTGTCTGGCCGCCTTTGCCGGTATCTGGCCAACCGCACCGGGCTGGCAACTGACCGCCGAAGGCTGTGCCACACCCGCCATGCGCGATCCGGCCATCACAGGCTTTGCCCCCGCAAAGGCGAATGACCTCGCCCTGGCGAATGACCGCGCCGTGGCGCATGACCGCGCCGTAGCTTACCGGATATATCAGCTGCGCGGCGGCTTTGATGCCGCCATCGCACGGCAAGCGGCGGAGGCGGTCTATGCAAACAGCACGGTCACGCTGGTGCTGCGCGGCAACCGGTTGTTTTCCAGCTTTGAGATTGACGTGCCGGTGCTGAAGGCGATCCCGGATCAGAGCGACCCAACGTCTTTGGCACGCGTGTCTCAGGCACAAGTGTCCATGGCACCGGCGGAATTTCTGGCCGCCACGGAAGCGGTGTTTCTGGGCCTGGCCGACAGCATTGTGCTTGAGGGCGGCGGTTCGAACGCGGGTGGCATGAACGCCAAAGTGCGGGTGATGCTGAAAAGCGGGTTTGACGAGATATTCGCGCGGGTGGGGCGCATCGAGGGGGCCGAAGTGGCCCGGCTCAGTCGCAGCGGCAAGACCGTCACTTTGGAAATCACCACCCGCCGAGCGGTGCTGGTGCATCATAATCCTGTGCCCGTAAACAGGGCTGAAGAACAAAGCGCAGGGGCGCTTGCACCAAGTGCCGTCCCCACACAAAAGGACAAAATGCTATGAGAAATATGCTTTTGACATCGGCACTTTCCGGCAGCCTTGCGCTCACTCCGCAAGCCTTGATGGCGCAGGATTACGACAGCTGGACGCTGGGCCGCGAGGTTTTGAATGCTGCGGCCAATTACACCGGCGTGTTGACCACAGCCCACGCGCAAGTCCGTAAATATATCACCTGGCAGTGGGGCACGACGTTGCCGGAAGCGGATCAACGCAAGCGTACCGCAGACCTCTTGGCCGAAATCACCACCCGCCAGCAGGTCACGGCGGCTCTTGTGCCCGGCCTTGATAGCACTGTTATTGATGGCTTTGGTATCAGGTTTCGCTATTGTGACGGCATGCTTTTGAGTTATTTTGCAGGCACGGACTTCAAGCACGGGCTGACCGCCCAACAGATTGTCGATGCCCCCGAATTGCGCGCCCGCCGCGCGGACACAGCGTTCACCGGTGAACCGCTGGGGATTGTCAAAACAGCGGGTGACCCCGCAGCGGATGACCCCGCAGTGGATGACCCCGCAGTGGATGACCCCACGGTGGGGGGCAACTTGATATTGCAAACCGGCGACCGCAGCCAGATCATTCCAGCCTGTATGGGCACGAAGTTTGGCGGTGCCTTGGACGTGGACACTGTTGCCTATATGACATCGGCGGCGCAGAAGTTCGGCGTGGCGCGGGTGCGCAAACGCCGTGAGACCCGAAAGCGGCGCTGCGTAGAACCACAAGTTGGCCCGGGCATCAAGGAGGAGCGCTTTAAAAGCACGGATTACAACGCCCGGGGCGATAAGCTTTACAATGATCTGATCGGGGTCCCGTATGATCCTGAGGACAAGGATTTTGGCTATTCATATTACGATACCGCCACGCCGGAAGCCGATGGGCGCTGGATATCCAAATATACCCATTGCCGCGTGCCTGCGACCATCCCCGTGCGCCGCGTTGAAGATTGTAGCCCAGGGTCAGACAGGATCGCCACCTATGAATATTTTCTGACCGAAGCCTATGCGGCGTTTCCCGAAACGGTCTGGCTGCCCTCGGACGCGCAAGGCAAGTTTGTCGATGAGGCGGTCGGGGTTCTGGTGCCGCATCTGAGTTTCTGCGAAGGCGCGCCGGACAGGCAGCCCTTGGCCCCGGTGATCACCACCAGAACGGATGACCGGCCAGCGGTCTGCCCTGCCACGCACCCGCTTGGCACAGTGACCGAGGCCCGCACCGTCACAATCCGGACATGGAGCTTTGCCGACAGCCCCGATGTTGCGGATTTCCCCGCGCTCAGCGACATTGTGATTGAACGTAACGGGCCATGGGCCGTGTCGGACGACAGGTGCTATCGCAATGCCAATGACCGGACCGCAGAAACCAAAAACTTGAGCTGCCCCTCGGGCCAAATCGGCAGCGTTACATATCAACGCGCCAAAACCGTGACCGGCGTGAACTGGTACAGTGACGGATGGCAGGACGCGTTAAGCACGACCCATACGCAATGGACTGCAACAGCGAACACCTGCCACTACAGACCGCCACCACCACCACCGCCGAAGCCAGCCGGGTGCATCTGGAGAGGTAATGAAAAAGCATGGGATCTCTGCCAAAACCGACTGCGGGAAAACAGGAACCGTGGTGGGGATAGTGGCGGGGGTGGCGGTGGTAATAACCGCAATGATGGTTCATTTGATGTGGACGGCGACGGCATCGGTGACTTTGAATCAGTCGGTGAGGCCCAGAGTGCCGGCTACTCTGGCGGGCAGAGCATCAATCAGGGCTGCGGCGGCGGCTGCAATGGACTGAGCCGTGGGGGTGGTCTCTCTTCTGGCGAGCGCGACGGCGGTTCCAGTTCTGGCGGCCGAAGCGGCAGTGGCCGCAGTGGCGGTGGCGGCTGTGGTTGTAGCGGCGCGGATCGCGGGGATATTCGATGAGCAGGAAATTGACAAGGAGGCCATCATGACGTGCTTTAGGAACACTGTGATTTTTGCATGCCTCACGTTGGCAATCGCTGCGCCCGTGGACGCCCGTGAGCGTCACAAGCAGATGTATTCCAATGTCACCGCTGCGGATATGGCAAGATTATTCAACGGCGTCGCCCTGGTTTCCTATCCTGGAGCAGCCAACAAAAAGGGCCCCAAAAAACGGCATATCGCGGTTTTTACATGGTTCAGTCAAACCGGGCAGTATGTCGATTGTCGTTTTGAAAACGCCGCGCAACGCTATGTCATCGAAACCGGTCCGGTCACCTTTGAAACAGTGGATGCGCCAGCAAGAGCGGAAAAATACCCGCTTCTGAAAGCCGGCACAGAACTGCATACCGGTTACCTGGCCGTTAAATACGCTGCCGCCGATGGAGGCCTTGTGACCTACACATACCGGAACCGGTATTGGTGGGATTATGAGAGTGGCCATCTTCAGACGGCACTGCCAGCGGCACTCTGGAGTGCGTGTCCGGATTTTCCAAGTGCAAAATCACTTGGCGCACAGGTCAATAAAAAACAGACGGCGCTGAATTACAGGGCGTTGATCGCACAGGATAAAGGCCAGCGGATCAAACGCCCTGATCTCGTCACCGAATTGACCGTGGAGCGCTATTAATGTTTGGGAACGGGGACAGAAAAACGGGGTTTATAGCCCCAAAATGGGGTACACTCAAAACACCCGACACGGGTTCTAAAGACAAGGAGACAGATCAATGAATTCTTTTACAAAAACAGTCGTTTTGGTACTCGCCTTCGCAGCGGGCAGCGCGCAGGCCGCAGAACGTCACAAGCGTGAAGTCTATGGTGAAGGCCAAATTTTCCAGAATGTCGCGGCCAAACATGTGGTACCGCTCTTGCGCAACCAGGCCTGGGTGACCCATTGGGAGAATGGCGAAGGCTGGCTGCCCGATGGCGGTTATGTCGGCATCAGCTGGTATGGGGCCGATGGCACGGAACACGGCTGCCTTCAGGACAGCGTAAAAGGCAGGTCAGATGGCTGGGGAACCGCCACTTATTCCGGGGTGACTATTAACCTCAAATCGCACGCGGTGCGGTATCCACTCAAGAAAAACGTGTACGGTGATGGCGTGGGCTATCAACTGCTGCGCTATAGCGGTGCAAACGGCGAGTTAACCACTTTCATGGCCAAACAAGGCCGCTGGTGGGAGGCCGATGTCGGCCATTTGCAGGCGCGCATTCCGGCGGTGACCTGGGACATCTGCCCGGGTTTTCCGTCAGCCAAAAGCCTCGGCACCACGGTGAACAAAAAACAGACCTCGCGGTTTTATTTCGAACTGCTGCGCCAGGACCCCGGCAAACGCAGGCTGCATCCCGAATTCGTCAACGAAGAAGCCCATGAATGGCTGACGAAGGAGTGATCATGCGGCACGTCTCCAGTTTCACCGCGCTGTTTTCAGGCCTTGCCCTTGCTCTGACGGGCATGGGGCAGATGTCGCTGGCGCAGGTCCAGACAGCGCAAGGGACGCAATCCCAAATCGCGGTCGAGACCTTCGAGGCGGCCAGCACATCCCTACGCGCGCAATACGCAGAGATGGTGCGCCAGAGCGGCAAGATACTGACGCTCAACGCTGCGCCCGACAGCAATCCGGTGGCAGAGCGTTGGGGCCACTTCGTGCTTTACGCGCCGCTGAACCGGCTGTGGTTGCTGGATGATATGGATACCGTCGTTGAACATGCCTATATCGCGGTGAAGCAAAAACCCTTCGACCATCTGCTGCTGCACTGGACGCACTGGCAGGACAGGGATATTGCCGATGTTCTGCCTGCCGCCGCGCAATTGCCGGTCTTCACGGTTGAAAGCACCACGCCGCATCCGCTGGCCACCGCCTATGACGCGCTGCTCTCGAAGCCACTGGCGCGCGCTTTGGCTCCGCTGCCTGCGGGGGCTTATTTCAGCGCGGGCGGGCATGTGTTTGATGCCGCTGGCGCACAGATCGCCGACTGGGACAGCTATGGACCGCAAATTGCCCTGCGCCTGATGCCAGCGGTGGAAAACAGCACATCACCCGCCGTAACAACCAGGACAGAGGTTGTTCTGCGACTGGTGCCCGTTGAAACCGAAGCTGAGGCAAGCGACACCGCACCAACCCCGGATCCCGCCGCAACCCCCGTCTGGCACTGGTTTTCTGTGGCTGATCTCGCCACCGCGCTGACGCCGGAACAACCCTTTGAACAGGGAGATCAATGATGCTTAAGCCATGCCGCTTTATTTTTCTCGGGTTTTGCCTGACGCTGCCGGCCTTTCCGGTGCTGTCGCAAAATGCGCAGACAAGCACAGAAACAGCACCGCTCACGGCTCAAAACGCAGCGGAAGCCACAAGCACCGATACGCCAGCGTCACAGCCGCTCTGGGCCGCACCGGCTGATCTCGTCCAGGGCGAACCCGCCACCATCTCGCCCGCACGGGCCGGCAGCACGGACATTCTGTCCTGCCCGTTCGAGGCCCTGCGCGCGGCCTATCTGTCACTTTACGATGAAGCGGACGCGCTGAATGTCGCGGCACTGGAAAGCGAAGTGTTCAAAGTCTGTATTGAACGCCAGAAACAGGTAAAACAACTGCTGGACAATGAAGAACGCCTGCGCACCCACCTGCGCGATGTGGCGCGCGGAGCGGCCTCAAATGCCAACGTATCAATCAACACTGTACCCACCCCAACCGCCGCAGACAGTGCTGAAGAAGCACCCACACCCATCACGCTGGCTCCGGAACCCCCGTTGAACCCGCCAGAGACTTTCCGCGCCGCCAAAACCGCAGCACTCGCCCAATCCGCCATGGCCCAATGCACCGACCGCTATACATCCGGCACGGTGTTCGGCGGCGACAACCTGGACGGCGGACTGCATGCCGTGGTTTTTGACGCCACACGCGGCACCCGCCTGACGGTAAAAGCCGGCGATACCCTGCCCGGCGGGCTGACCATCGCGCGTATTTCCAGCGCGGACGGGGTGATCATCCTGGAACAGGACGTGGAACGCAGCTTGGCGCGCACGCTCACAGAGCCCGCGTTTGACGATGGCGGCGGGCTGCTGTTCAAAACCGTCAGCTTCGCGGATGTCTATAAACCCGACAGCCCGGCGTCCGGCACCCCGGACAGTGATCGGGAGGCTTTGGAATGATGACCATGCCGCATATGACCATGCGCCATATGACCATGCGCCATCCATGCGCTACAACCGCCGCTGTGGCGACATTTTGCAAACCTCAACAGCCACACTTCAGGGAGATCAAAATGGGTAAAGCTGCACGACTTTTCTTTGATATCGTATCTCCTGCGCTTTCCCACAGGACTGGCAGATCTACTCAACGCTCTGCATCTCCTGCGTCGTCATCCCCGGGAACCATGGGCGGCGGAACGGGACGGGCGGGCGTGACAATAAAGTCAGCGAGATACAGCTTGAGTGCGGCGATCTGCGCCTCCAGTTCCTCAATCCGCCGCCGCATCTCGCGCCTGAGCCTGTCGGTATCCGGGTTGGCAACAGGCCGTGTATCCGGGTCAGTATCAGGCCCAACATCAGGCCCGGCATCAGGCACGCAGATCGGCGGTCCCGGCGGGATATGTGGTGGCTTTTTCGTCAACGGCTCAAAGCTTTTCCAAATATTGTTGCAGCCAAGCTTACCACATCTTCGAAACGCTCAGCCCGGCAAAGCGAACATTGCGCAACACAGCACCACAAAGGCCAACACCTCAAACCACCGCGCGACGCCGACCGCGCACCACCCTCAGGTGCCTGCGATTTTCGGAGCCGCCGCGTCAATCATCACAAACCTGCCTTTTTTCTCCAGCAAGGTCATTTGCCGCAATTCCGCTGCCCCCACCACAGGCGCGCCTGTCCCGGTTAAGCCTGTCCCAAGCGAGACCCTCCCATGTTAAAAAACCTCCCGAGCTTCGGCAAACCACAGATCAGAACCCTGGAAAACGGCATTATCGATACCGGTGATCTCGGTTTTGCCTGCATTGCGGCGGTGCATTATGGCGGCACCTGCTATGTGGCGGATGGCTATCGCTATGAAGACGACTTCACCGGCGCCCTGATGCGGCATCAGGACAGCGGTGTTCTGCCCGAGATCACCAGCTTTAAAATCACCCCCATGGACGAACTAAGACAGTTCTACGCCGCCAAACTGACCGCAACCGAAGCCCTGCGCGCGGAAGTGGCCCGCACACAGGGCCAGCGCCGTCTGCTGGAACTGATCTCGGCGGCCGAACGCGCCAGGGCCAGTGATCTCAAAATCTACCAGCACGATACCAAAACCTATGTGCGCCTCAAGGTGGCGGGCCGCGAGTTTGACTATGGCCAGCCCTGGACACCCGAGGAAGGCAGGAATGCAATCAGCTTTGCTTTCAATGCCCAGGACAAAGGCACCGGTAATGTTTCCAAAAAAGACGCGGCGTTCCAGAGCTATTCGATCTCTCCAAAGCCGGAGTTCCCGATGCCGCCCAATGTGGTCAAGCTGCGCTGCCAGAGCGGTTTTCACGAGAGCGATACAAAGCTCGGCTCCTTCGTGGTGTTCCGGCTGTTTTACAAAGACGACAGTGATACCGGCGCCCTGGAAGACCTCGGCTTTGATGCGGAGATCACAGACGCGCTGGCTGCCGCCCGCGCCAATCTGCATGGCTGCGTGATTATCGGTGGCGAAACCGGCGACGGTAAATCCACCACACTCATTCGCGCCCTCGAAGCACTTTACGAACGCCACGGGGGTCATGTGTCGATCACCACCCTGGAAGATCCGGTGGAGTACCGGCTGAACCGCTCCGGCGTGGTGCAGATCCCGCTGCAATCGGCCGGCGACGAGGCCGAACGCGAGGCCAGGCATGAAGACGCCCTGCGCAATTTCGTGCGCATGAACCCGGATGTCGGCATGGTGTCGGAAATCCGTGACGGGGCCAGCGGCCGCGAAGCGCTGAAGTTTGCCACATCGGGCCACGCGATCTATGCCACCGTGCATGTGGACAGTGCCAACGGCATTCCGTTTCGGTTGATGGCGCTTGGCGTGCCGGCCGAAGAACTGGCGCAATCGGGTGTGGTGCGCCTGCTGATCAAACAGACGCTTGCACCACTCCTCTGTGACGATTGTAAAACCCCCCTGGCCGCCGCCAGCCTCAACGATCTGGATCAACGCCTGTTTGCCCCGGTCATGGCCGACCGTGACCGCATCTATCTGCGCAACCCGGAGGGCTGTGCAACCTGCCTCGGCGACGCGCTTAACGAGGCCGGCAAGCTGGCCTGGGCAGGCTACCGCCGCCAGATTGCGGTGGGCGAAGTGATTATGCCGGATCGGGCTTATTTCGATCATGTGCTGAACAAGAATTTTAACGGCGCGCTGGCCCATTGGCTGAAACCCGAAAGCGCAGGCGGGATGGGCGGTATTCCGATTGCCTGCAAACTCACCGACCTGGTCTTGCAGGGCCAGCTTGATCCGTATGATGCGCTGCGCAAACACGGCGATTTGGCGGAGCGGATGAGTGACGCGCAACGCAGTAGCCTCCAGGGCGCGGCAATGCAAAAAACAGCGAAAAGGAAAGCGGCGGGATGAACACACCACTCACATACGCCGCGTGGTCATACGCCTGGCGACGTTTTAACTTCGGCGCCGCACAGCGGGCGCGCACCTGGCGGCTGGTGGCTGATCTGGTGGATGCAAAGCTGGATCTGCCGGAGGCACTGGAAACCGCAGCCAGCGTGGCGCGCGATGGCGGGCAGGCGGCAGTGGCCGCGTTGATCATGGATCTGCGCACCGGTGTCCAGTATGGCGATCTCGACCAGCGGGTTGCCCGCTATACAAGTGGGGCCGAGGCACTGTTGTTCCGGGTGATCGGATCGGCCGGTGCCGCAGGGGTGTTGCGCGGTGCCATGCGGCTGGCCGAACAGCAGGACAGGCTGGGACGCGCGATCAAAGGCGCGCTGGCCATGCCCGCCCTGCTGACAGCCCTGATGGGCGTTGTGTTTTATATGCTGGGATCGGAACTGTTTCCGGCACTGATCGATGTGGCGCCGCTTGAGCGCTGGTCACCGGCCGCCCGGGCCATTGGCAACTTCAGCCTCTGGTTCGTGGGCAATTTCCAGTGGGTGCTCATCGGGCTGGCAGCGGTGTTCATGTTTTTACGGCTGTTTTTGCCGCGCTATGCCGGGCCGGGACGGGTGTTTCTCGACAAATTCCTGCCCTGTTCGCTCTATCGCTTGCAGGTCGGCACCGGATTTATCTTTACGGTGACCGAGCTGGGGCGCATGGGCGAGACGCTGAATTCACAGCTGCTGCATGAGCTCGGCACCGGCACGCGCGGCTATCTGAAGTCCCGCATTCATGCGATTGCAGTGCAACTGACCGCACGCGGCTGGGGAGAGGCCCTCAAAGCAACCGGGCATGACTTTCCGGCCCGTGACTTGAATGCGGTGATGGCCGCCCTTGATGGCAAAGACGACTGGGTGGAGACCTTCGCAGGGTTTCTGGACCGCTGGCTGGAAGAGCTGGATACCCGCGTGAAGGTGCAAACCCGTATTATGAACATGGCGCTGATGGGCGCGGTTGCCGGCGCCATCGGGGCCACCGTGTCAAGCACACTCTCCGTGCTGCAAAGCATTCAGTGAGGGGGGCGACACCAATCAAAAAGACACCCCCCTCACTTCACCAAATAACAGCGGACCAGCTCAGATTTAGAGGACACCTGGCGCACCATCTTTTGAAAGGATGACCATGACTGATTTTAACGGAAATACAAGCAAAACATGGCTGAAGCAGGCACGTATTGCGCTGACACAGCGCATCAACCGCGCCCGGCAACAGCTTGAATTGCTCAAGAACAATGCGGCATGGCGTGCCCTGCTCAAGCCTGACAGGCTTGAACCTGACAGGCTGCGTCCACCCCGGCGATGCCATGCCGGTGGGATGACCTTGCGAAATGTACTGCTCGGTACACTGATAGGGACTGCTCTGCTGACGGGTCTCGTGTGGTTGATCATTACCGCACTGCAAAGCATTCTGTGAGGGGAGCGCCAAGAAAGAACCAAACAAGCTGACACCCCCCACACTTCAACGAAAAACAGCGCCCGGCTAAACATGGCGAACAGCCTGCGCACCATCTCTTGAAAGGATGACCATGACCAATTTTACCCTAAACACAAGCAAAACCCGCTTGAAGCAAGCGCGGATTGCGCTGACACAGCGTGCGCAAAGCGCTCTGCAACAGCTTAAATCGCTGAAGAAAAAGGACACCTGGATTGCGTGGGTGAAACCCGCTCCGCTGCGGCGGCCCCGGCGATCCCGCGCCGGTGTGACGATGTTCGATGTCGCTTTATGGACCCTGGTTCTTATTCCCGTACTGGTGGGCGTGCTGTCGCTTTACAACGGCGTTGTCGACTCGACACGCAGTGCCGCCCTGCGCTCGCAGCTCACCCGCGCCGTGGCCATCATCGAGCGTGATCACATCTATTCCGGCGTTTATGTCGGCACTGGCTCAGATAATACGCTTATACCCTTTTTGAAAAATGAAGGATTTACCAAGAAGGAACTAGGCGACGTAGGCGGCACCTTAAGTTTCACCTCGCCCTATGGCACCGACATCGCCATCACGGGAAGTGGCGCCCGCACCTTCACTGTGAAGTTGGTCAATATTCCGGCCTCAGGCTGTGAGACGGCGGCGATGGCTTTTGCCAACCAAAACTCCGGGCTCAAGAGCCTTAAGATTGGGATTGCTGAGACGGATGGGACCGTAGTCCCCAAAATAACCGAAGCAGTCGTGCGTGACGCCTGTGTAAACAAGGTAAACAGCGTCACCCTGGAATTTTAGGGAGACCACCATGCAGAACAGCCAGCCATCTCCGGGATTTCCCCGCAAGGCACAGCATCACCGTGCACGCATAGCACCACGCCGCACCCGGCGCGGAGCCTTGATGCCGGCCGCCGTGCTGGCTGTTCTGGTCATCACCATCGTCATGAGCCAGTTCGCGCAAGCGCAATTGCGCCACGCCAGTGCGGCGCGCGCCGAGGCCCGGGCTGTGCAGCTCGCGGCAATCGCGGCGGATTTTGATTATTATGTGCATGAGAACCGGGATGCGCTGGCAACGGGCCTGACGGAAGCCGGCAGGCAAGGCAGGCAGCTGAGCAGCGGTGAGAAGGAAGCTTTTGAAGATGATTTGCGGGCAGACGTTGCGCGGCAAATGCCGGGATTTACACTGACTTATCTGGTGGGCCACATTGATAGCACCCTTGAGGGTGGCACGGATATTTATGGCGGTCTGCTGCTGAAAACAGATGGCGCGTCGGAGGTGGCAATGGATACGCTGCTCGCGCGGCTGGCCACCTACGGCGTGCAAGATCGTATTCTGAACCTCGAGAGTTTTGTGCAAAACGTGCTGGGTCGGGCATTGGATGATGAATCGGAACGGGTCATTCTGACCGCACCGCTGTCCGGGATCAATCCGGAATATGTGCTGCGCGAAGACCGCGCGGGGCACCCTCCGCCGAAACTCGTAGGCGGCGGCGCGCTGGATCTGGGTGGGCATAAGCTGACGGTCACAAATCTCACCGCAACAGGTGTGGACGTGGTGGCGGTGGAACCCGACCCTTCAAAGGCTGACGACGACATACCACCCGCACTGCTGCAAGCAGACAGCCTCACAACGCTGCACCTTAAGACCAAACGCCTGCAAACAAAGGAGCGCACAGGATGCTGATCCGGATATTCACATACGCGCGGAACGCGGTGCTGCGCCCAACGGGCCGGCACGGCATCCACGGCTGTGCATCCGCACCACATGGCGAAGCACAGCACAGACCCCGCCGCACCAGATACGCCCGCTGCGGCTTGAGCCTGTTTGAAGCCGTGCTGGTGATGATGATTGCGGTGCCGCTGGCACAGCAGGGCGTGCGTCTGGCCCAACATTACATCCGCGCGCAGGCAGGTGTGCAGGAAAGCCGGCTACTCACACAGGTGGTTACGGCCGCCAGCACAGTGGCCTTGCGGGATCTTGATGCCTGGGTAACGAAGGGGGGCGTTAGCAATATTAAGGTTTGGAGCCTGGACGATTTTGCGGAGACATATAAGAAAGCATGGATTTCCCCCGTCAACCAGCGCACAGCCCTTGGCCGTGATATTCAGGTGATTTTCTATGACACCGGCTTTAAAACATTGGTCGTTCTGGCCCAGGCTATGATGCCAACAGGCAAAAACAGTAAGCCTTACGTACCACGCGGCGGCGAGGGCATCGGGCTGGTCGGCACCATCCGCGAAGACGCCCCTAATATGCTGCGCGGCCCGGGCCTGAATTACAATCTCACAGCCCTTCAAACACAGGCGACCGCCCAAGACGGGATCAGCCCACCCGTGGTCGGGGACCAGCTTGCCATCGCGGTGCTGCGCATGGATCAGGATGTCTTGCCATACCTGCACCGGATCACAGTGCCGGGGCACGAAGAGGCAAACCGGATGGAAACCGATCTGGATATGCGTGGAAAAAATCTGACCGGGGTCGGGAACCTGACGGCCGCAAAAGTGATCAGCACCCGCATCATCACAGAACGGGCCGAGGTCAAAGGTCTGATTATCGCCGAAGAAATTATAACCGGGAGTTGTACAGGATGCGATCTCAGCCCCCCGGACACAGAAGAGCCGGCCGACCCATGAGTATTTTACCAACCAGACTGGCGCGCGATGTCCCACGGGGAACGCTTGCAGGATATGCAGCCCTTCCACGCATGACCGCACCGTGCCTGACCGCACCCCGTTTACACACTCTGATGGCCAGCCTTGTGATCTGCGCCGGCCTTGCGCTGGCTGGAAAAACCCTTGCCCAGGAAACAGCGCCCGGGATAGTTACCCAAACCGACCCCGCCCAGGCAAGCACAACCAACACCGCCACCCCCGACAGATCAACGGCGCTGCTTCAGGTGATTGCCCTGCGCCGGGAACTCGCGGCGCAGGTAAAGGCGCTCACCCGGCTGGCGGCCTATCAGAAAGAACTGCTGGCTTTGGCCAACACCCGCGACGTTGATGCCGTTTTGCGCGCGCGACGCGCACGACAGAGCTGCTTTGCGGAACTCGGCGCCACAGCCCTTTGCGACGCACTCGGCGTCAGCTTTACCGATGATGCCACCACAATGCAAAATCGGGGGGACGCTGAATGACCTTACAGTTGATGATCCAACAGTTGATGGCCCCACTGTGGATGGCCCCATTGTGGATGACCCCACAGTGGATGACCCCACCAATGATGATACACATGATCCTTCTGATGATATTCATGGGCTTGCTGATCCGCACGGATATGGCGCGGTTCGAGATTGAGTTCGCGGCTCTGGCGATGGTGGCCCTGAACGGGGCTGCCCTGAATATCCACCTCGGCCAGTCCCCGCTGGAAATGGCACTCGGCCTGCTGATCTGGACCGTGGCGGCTTTGGCCGTGCGCATCTTCAAAACCCGCAATGCGCTCGGGCAGGGCGATGTGTATCTGTTTGCGGTGATCGGTCTGGTGGCCGGAACCGGCGGCACGCCGGTGGCGCTTCTGCTGTTTGTGCTGATCAGCCTTGCAACGTCATACGCCTATGCCCGCGCACGGGGTCGCAAGATGGCGCGCAGTCTTACGCCTGCGGCGCTGCCGGGCGGTCTGGCCATTATCGGAATTCTGATGGGTCGGTTGATGGGCCTGTCGCTGTTTAACGGATTTGAACCGGCCTCTGCGCCCGACACAGCCCTTGGCGGGTCTATCCTGACCTATGGCCCGTGGGTCGCGGTTATTCTCGCACCCTGCGCCGCCCTTCTGATGCGCATGGATCGCAAAAGCCGTGATCGTCAAAACCGGAACCGGAGGGTGCAGCATGGCTGACACCGTTTTTCAAACCCCCGCCCGAATGCATAGCGAATTCCTTTATATGGTTGCTAGAAATTCCAATATAAAGGAAGGCGCGGCATCTGTGCAACCACGGACGCCTCGCCACAAATATGTGCGGGGGCCGGCCATGACTGAGTACGCGCCCCGCAACCAGACGCCCAGCCGCATGCCCCTGGACCGCGTTTCCGTGCCGGCTCCGTTTTGTGACACCATGCCCGGACTGTTTTGCCTCAAAATTTCAGAGGAACTTCAGATCAAGCATCCGCAGGTCGAAGCCCTCTTTCGGATGCTGTTTGGCGGGGCTGTATATTCTGGCAATCTCATCCCCGGGGAAATCGAGTTCGATACCCCCGCCATACGACAGCATGCGCTCCACCGCCAGAAGCGCCGTGTATTTGCGTACCTTTTGCCGTGTATCAACCATATCCACCATATTGGGGTTTGTTGCCAAATCCCTGATGAGCCCGTTGGCGTTCTGACGCAAGGCCAGCGTTGCGGCGTCAGAAGTCATGTCGGCCCTCAGGCGCACAAGCGGGTGACCTCTCTGCAACTCTTGCATGAGCCGATAGACCTCATAGTCGAAGTCTTGCTCGGTAACAGCACCTGTTCGACCGATATCAGAAAGAGTCATATTGGATTCCTTTATATGGTTGCTAGAAATTCCAATATAAAGGAAGGCGAGGCATCTGTGCAAACACGGACGCCTCGCCACAACAAGCGCATGACCGCGCTGCGCATGACCGCACGACGCATGACCGCGCGACGCATGACCGCGCGACGCATGGGGGCTGCATAATGGCCTCTGAGCACACCATCCCCGTACATCAGGCTGGACCACGCCGACAGCCACCGGCCCGAACGCGGGCACCGACCCGAACGCGGGCACCGGCGCGCAGCCGTTCGGAAACCGGCCGGAACCGAAGCAGATTTGAATGGCAAAGCGGGGAAATCCACCGGGGAGAATGCGCCATGACGGCGACTGTATCTCTTCAGCAATATGACGGGTTCAGAGCCACTCCAACCCGCGCATCAGGTCAGGCCTGCGGTGCAAAGCCTTACAAAGACAGCACTTTTGACGCGACGGGGCCGAAGACGCTCCAGAGTGCCGCCAAACCAAGCGCCAGGCCGATCAGACCCGCTACATTGCGTGTCATCCTGTTGACGCTGTCCGATATCTCGCCGCGCAACTGCGCCCCCTGGACGGCGATCTTCTTGTCAAGCGTGGCAAACTGGACGTCGATCTTCTTGTCAAGCGTGGCAAACTGGACGTCGATCTTCTTGTCCAGCGTGGTAAAGCCGATATTCATCTCGGCGCGCAGTTCTGCAATCTCTGTATTGATATTCTGTGTCAGCCGGGTTTCGGTCTTCTCCAGATCATGTTTGGTCGCCGCTGTCGTGGCGATCGCCTCGCTGATCACGCCCACCACAGCCTTGGCCGATGTGGCATCCAGACCGGCGGCTTGCAGGGTTTCCGATGCTTTCAGAGTGTCGATGCTGACCGATTGTGCCATAACTGAATATCCTTTTCTGACATTAGTTAAACACACCCGACCCAAAACGCCAGAAGATTCAATCCCACACCCCCTGACTCGAGCTGGCCAACAGAAAGGATACAACCATGTCTGAGCAATACACAATCACGGTTCCCATCCTCGGCCCTGATGGAGAGTGGACCTACCCACGGGTGGGCGAGATGTCTGCCCTCCGCCAGGAGAAGTCCGGCGAGATAATTTATGACATCACACTTGATTTTCCCACGGGTGCGACAGAACTGGTTGCCTTCGCCCAAAGGTCGGTTCCTGCCAAAACCGGCGACCACGCCAATACGGGACCGCAGGTGTGGCCTGGCGCATTCCCGTTCCCGGGGCGCCGATCAGGCAAGGCTGTGTGATGGCCTCTGAGCACACCATCCCCGTACACCAGGCTGGACCACGCCAACAGCCACCGACCCGAACGCGGGCACCGGCCCGAACGCTGGCACCGGCCCGCCGGCCCCTGCGCTCATTTGACTGGCGGTGGGTCTTCCCGTCACATCATGTTCACAGAGTCAGTGATTTAGCAGTATTCAATCTGTTTGGCCTGTTCATTAAGGCGGAACCGAAACCCTTCATAATCCCACTGCTCACGCAACTTGGTATCGCAATAGACATTAAAGAGAAGTTCGACAGTCCATTGTTCTGTTTCCCCGCGCGACAGTCCCAATTCCACTGCTGCCACCGTTTTCACTGCACCCAACCCACCCATAACGAGGCCCCTTTCCACCGCAAGGCGAAAGCCCATCAGGTTGAGCCAATGAAACGGGAGTTCCAGATAGGTGTGGCGGGGCCATTGATGATTCCAACCTTGCTGGCACGCAAATTCTGCTTTGCGAAAGTCTTCTTGATACGCCTTTGCCGGATGGAATTTTCGCACCGCTCCAAACGCCTCGTTTCTTGTTCGCACGACTTCCTGATTAAGGTTTCTAACACAAAAGGCACGCAGGTCGCGATCATGTGGTGTGACCAAATCTTCAATAAAGCCCAAAAGAGAACCGGGCATAAGAATTCCTCCTTAGTTTTTCTTTCACATGACTACTATGGGGGAAGGCGCGGCGTTTGTACAATTTCAAACGCCGCGCCACAACAAGCGCATGACCGCGCGACGCATGGGGGCCACATAATGGCCTCTGAGCACACCATCCCCGTACACCAGGCTGGACCACGCCAACAGCCACCGACCCGAACGCGGGCACCGGCCCGAACGCGGGCACCGGCCCGAACGCTGGCACCGGCCCGCCGGCCCCTGCGCTCATTTGACTGGCGGTGGGTCTTCCCGTCACATCATGTTCACAGAGTCAGTGATTTAGCAGTATTCAATCTGTTTGGCCTGTTCATTAAGGCGGAACCGACACCCTTCATAATCCCACTGCTCACGCAACTTGGTGTCGCAATAGACATTAAAGAGAAGTTCGACAGTCCATTGTTCTGTTTCCCCGCGCGACAGTCCCAATTCCACTGCTGCCACCGTTTTCACTGCACCCAACCCACCCATAACGAGGCCCCTTTCCACCGCAAGGCGAAAGCCCATCAGGTTGAGCCAATGAAACGGGAGTTCCAGATAGGTGTGGCGGGGCCATTGATGATTCCAACCTTGCTGGCACGCAAATTCTGCTTTGCGAAAGTCTTCTTGATACGCCTTTGCCGGATGGAATTTTCGCACCGCTCCAAACGCCTCGTTTCTTGTTCGCACGACTTCCTGATTAAGGTTTCTAACACAAAAGGCACGCAGGTCGCGATCATGTGGTGTGACCAAATCTTCAATAAAGCCCAAAAGAGAACCGGGCATAAGAATTCCTCCTTAGTTTTTCTTTCACATGACTACTATGGGGGAAGGCGCGGCGTTTGTACAATTTCAAACGCCGCGCCACAACAAGCGCATGACCGCGCTGCGCATGACCGCACGATGCATGACCGCGCGACGCATGGGGGCTGCATAATGGCCTCTGAGCACACCATCCCCGTACACCATGCTGAACCACGCCGGCAGCCACCGACCCGAACGCGGGCACCGGCCCGAACGCGGGCACCGGCGCGCAGGCGTCCGGAAACCACATCAACAAAAAAGGAGCAATCCCGTGGACACCCATTCCAGAAAGATATGGCAAATACATTTCCCGCTTAAAGCACATTGCCTTTATATTGCATCCCGCTTCGCTGCGTTTCGGACTCTCGACTTCCCGGGCAGGCGTCCCAACGGGGCTTGCAGGCAAGGCCTTGCCAGCCAACGGCATGCTCTCGTTCTCTCGACATGTATTATAGCGGCTTTGTTCCCGACCATTTCACATGCTGGTGAAACACTTGAAGGGACAGTATCTGTCATCGATGGCGATACTTTTGAAATCCACGGTCAACGCATAAGACTTGCGGGCATCGATGCGCCCGAAAGCAGCCAGAACTGCTATACAGAGAATGGAAGCCCGTGGCGCTGCGGACAAAGAATTGCCAACAACATATCAAAACTGGTTGGTCGTAAAACGATTAGCTGCAACATCAGCGGAAATGACCGCTATGGCCGTCACATCGGCACCTGCTTTTACAAAAGCAAAAACATCAACAAAACTATCGTTCGTTTTGGTTGGGCTATGGCTTACCGCAAGTACTCGACTGCCTACGTTGATGTCGAAAACCAGGCAAGGGCAACCAAAACAGGTATCTGGACAGGCCCGTTCATTGCTCCGTGGGATTGGAGAAAGGGCGTGCGTTATGAATAAGCCCGTCTCTGCGATGACCCGGAGTTCAGGTGCAGGCAGCCTCACGGGGGTTGCCGAATACCCGGCCACAGGGCGCGCGGCCCGCACAGCACCCGACAGCATCTCGGACCCATTGGGCCGGCAGGGTATCACATACCCTATTGGACTGGCAGCGCATCACATGCGCGAGAAGTCGAGAGGCCCGTTGGGCAGATCATCACGCCTTCGGACGCGCCTTGGAGCCGTCCATAACGCGCGCGGCCGCGTTATTGCGGGGCGGATATTCATATCCGACAAAGGGCAGGGGCGGCAGCTTTTCAACCACGTCCGGCACTTCGGGCAGGCTGCGCGGCAAGCGCAGCGCGCGAAACAGCACGGCGAACAAAAGCGGGTCATATGCCGCCGCACGGCGCAGCGCCCCGATGCCGGTCACCAGCAGCATCGCGCAGGCAATCAGCCCATTGAAGGAAATCCCGAAGACCGCAATCAGGGCAAAAACCACGCCGCCCACGAGGGCCACAAACGGCAGCCGCTCACAGCCAAGGATCATTGGCGGGCGGGCCAGCTCAAGGTCGATATATGTCACAGGACGCATGGGGTCGACTATAGCACACGCCCCCTGGAATCAAACCACAAAGAAAGGGCAATACGATGCGGAGCATTGAGACCATATCCGATATCCTGACCTTCCCCGTCCGGATGCTGTACCCGGGTGTCAGCGCGGGTGTTTTTACCTGTTTTGAAAGGTTTGAAGACGAAGACTATCTGCCGGGTGCAGATGAGCGGGCAGACGAAGACCGCGACCCCGCGTCGAACAAAAAGGATTTAGAATGACCGGTACCACCAATATTACCAGCGTGCTTGGCCCTCTGGCACAAGTGCTTGAAGAGCCGGACGTGGTTGAAATCAGCTGCAATCCGTCCCGGGACGTCTGGGTCGAGCGTTTCGGCCAGCCGCCCGCGCTTTGGGGCACGCTGGAGCGCGACCGGGCAGACCGGTTCGTGCGCTGGTGCGCAACGTGGTCAAGCGCCAGCATCACCACCGAGACCCCGATCTTTTCAGGGCGCATTCCCGGAACCCCGCACCGGATCGAGGCCCTGATCCCGCCCGTGGTCGAAGCTCCGGAGTTTTCAATCCGCCGTCACCGCGATCAGGTGGTGCCCCTGGCCGACTATATCCCGCAAGACGCCGCCCGCGCGCTTGTGGCGAAGGCGATTGCAGATAAAAGCAATATCCTGATTGCAGGCGCAACCGGCTCCGGCAAAACCACCCTGCTGAATGCCTGCCTGCTGCATCTCGCGGAGATCGCACCGGAAACCCGGCTGATCACCATTGAAGACACGCCCGAGATCCGCTCGCCGCTTGAAAACAGCGTGGCGATGCGCAGTTCCAAAACCATCCCTATGGACGCGCTGCTGGTGTCCGCCCTCAGACAGGCCCCTGACCGGATTGTGGTCGGCGAGGTGCGCGAGGGGCAGGTGCTGATGACGCTGATCAAGGCCTGGAACACCGGCCATCCCGGCGGGCTGGTCACCCTGCACGCCAACTCGGCCGCCGAAGTGATCCCGCGGCTGAGGTTGCTCGCCACCGAAGTGATGCAAACCGATCCCACACCGGCACTGATGGACAGTCTTGATGTCATTATCTTTGTGCGACGCGGGCGCGACCGCCCCGTTGTTGAAACCATTGCCGCGATGCGCCCCGGCGCGGACGGCATCCGAACACTGGAGACCACCTATGACTTTTCCGCGTAACCTCTCGTTTTTTGCACTCCCCGCCCTGATCATCGTTGCGACGCCCGCCCGGGCGACGGACGCGTTGTTCGGGACCGAGTCGCCGCTGCTGAAATTCACCGATTTCATCACCGGGCCGTTTGCCTATGCGGTGGTGATCATCGCCCTGGTCGTCACCGTCGGTGTGCTGGCCATTGGCGGCGAGTTTTCCGGGTTTTCGCGCCGCATGCCGATCATCGTGATTGCCGGCGGCATTGTTATCCTGGCCGGCACGGTGATGACCAACCTCTTTGGCGGGGAAAGAGCTGCTGATCTGCCGGAATTCAGCCAGACCCCGCCTGCGCTCTGGTCAGAACCTGCCCCACAAGACACAGGCCTGTCAAACACGAGCCTATCAGATTTTACCGATGCTTTGCGACCGCAGCCTGATCTGTTGCGCCTCTCGCCGCCTGACGGGGACGACCAGCCATGAGACACAGGTTTCACATCCCGCGACTTCACATCACCCTGCTTTGCGCCGCGCTCATCGTGGCGGCGGCGGGGCAGGCCCAGACAACACCGGACCAGACACCGGAACAGCTCATGGGGCCAAAAGCGGCCCCTGTGGACGCCACCGTCGACGCCCCTGTCGATGCTCCTGTGGACGCCACCGCGGGCAGCCCCAAAGAAACCCCCGCGGAAACCCGCCCGGCGGCGTCGATGGGCGACCGCACCCCCTTGAACACAGCTGATACACCCGCGGCTGACCGCGCGTCTATGACAGACGGTGCCACCCCGCAGAGCACGCCGGATCCAGTCAAGCCCGCGCCCGCCACGCCGGATCCGGCCACGCAGACAACAGCCACCTCTGAAACGCCCGGGTCTGAAGCTACAGACACAGCCGCACCGCCAGACCGCTGGCGCAAAGCGGACCGCTCCGGTGCGCCCGCATCTGCCCCGCCTGAAACAAACACGCCCCCTGATCCCCTGAACGCCGCGCGCCGGTTTTGGCGCGGTGCTGTGGCAACGGGGGGCACCGATCTCGGCTTTCGCGCCTGGGTTATTGCCGCATTGGGCACGAACACAACCCCCGCAGACACCGGGAATGACATCGATGCGGGGCCTGCACCCGCACCTCCGTCAAGCGGGGCCCCTGTCGATAGCCAGGCCAGCCGCACCCGGGATGTGTCCAGCCGCTGGCTGGAGCGCGCCGGCCCCGTGGCATTGGGGGCGGCAGGCCGGGTTGTCACCACATTTGGCGCCGCCATTCCGACCGCGTTCTGCGCCCCGTTCATTGTTTGCTATATCGAGCTGGAAGCCGGCGAGGTGCTGACCGACACGCCGTCCTGGGGCGACACCGCGCGCTGGCAGGTGACGGTCAAGGTCCAGGGCAGTGATCCCGAGACCGTCATTCTGGAAATCAAACCCTCGGATGACGCGGGATTAACCAATCTGGTAATCCCGACCGACCGGCGGCTCTACACCATCAATCTGGTCAATGATCCGGATGTTCACACCCCGATCCTGGCCTTCAGCTATCCCGACACCGCAGCACGGATGGCGGCCGCGCGCATTGCCACGCGCAAAGCCGGTAAAGCATCCGTCGCCGCCAGTGCCAAGGCGGCCCGCCGCACCGCCGCCGCAAACCGCAAGGCACGGCTGGCAAAGGCCGGCTTGAACACCAGCGCGGGCCTGCGCGATCCGGGCCGCCTTGATTTTCGCTTCAGCGTCACCGGCAAGGCCGCGTTTCGCCCGGTGCGGGTCTATACCGACGGGCGCAAAACCTATATCGATCTGCACCCCGCATATCGCGGCACCCTGCCCACCGTGGTGCCGGGACGGGGTGAAGAAAACAAAGCGCTGAATACCCGCGTGGACGCAGGCGGCACACGGCTCGTGGCCGACCGCGTGATCCGCGACATCTGGCTTCAGGCCGGCAGCCGCAAAGTACGTATCCGGCGGAGCGCGCCATGATCCGGTCAACTCTTCGCAGGCTTCGTAAGCCGCGCAAGCCGCTCCAAATCGGGATAAAGTTGAACGACTTTTCTTTGGGATCATATCTCCTGTGCTTTGTCCGTAGGACTGGCAGCTTCTCGGGCATGGCTGACTTCTCGACTTCTCGACTTCTCGCGCATGTGATGCGCTGTCAGTCCAGCGGGGCATGGCATGCCCTGACAGTCCGATGGAGCATGAAATGCCCTGCCAGTCCGATGGGCCCGAGACGTCGAGAAGTCAGAGACCGCATATGCGGAAGCTTGTGCATTCCGGGAAAGCGCAGGGGACCAAAATTAAGGCGTTCAGCGATCTTGCTCTGCGGTGCCCTGCTTGCGGGCTGCACCACAGCCATTCCGGGCGCAGGGCCTCCCTTCACCACATCCCTGTTTGCACGCCAAGTGCAAGTCAGCGCAGCACAGGCCTGCGCCATCGGCTATGATCTGGCCCGCGCCATCCATGAGCGGGTGTCGCTGCGCCGGGTTGTCATTCTGGCCCCATCGCGCGCCACGCCCTGCGAACGGCACGCACTCGCCTATCTGCGCCAGAGCGGGTTCCGGATTGACGAAACCGGCCAGGGCGGTGTCAGCTTTGATATTGCGCTGGCCCGGCTTGACGCCGGTACGCTGACCGCCACCGCGCGGATCGGGAGCGATCTGCGCATCAGCCGCAGCTACCAACCGGTGCGCACCGGCGTGAGACCGCAAGGCCCGGTGAGCGTCCAGCATCTCGACCCGGATACCTATAACCTCGGCAGGGCTTTCTCGAAAACTCGAGAGAGGGATAACCTCGGCAGGGCTTTCTCGAAAACTCGAGAGAGGGATAACCTCGGCAGAGCTTTCTCGAAAACTCGAGAGAGGGATAACCTCGGCAGGGCTTTCGGGAAAGCTCCATTGGACTGGCAGGGCCAAACTGGCCCGAGAAGTCGAGAGAGGGATAGTCGAGAGATTGCCGCCGGGCGCGGCAATCCCGTCACCATGAACCAGAACGGTAGATTGTAATGCGCCTGCGTCACCTCCAAACCCGCACCCAAACCCGCCACCAATCCCGCCCGCGCAGGTTCTTTGATATTCTCAACTGGGACACACTGGCCGCCCCGGGGGTTATCCGCTGCAAGGATGGCAGCTATCTTGCCGGCTGGGATGTGACCGGCATTGATACCGAAACCCTGGAGGATGTGGCGCTGGAAGCCTGGCTCGACCAACTGGCCTTCGCGCTGTCGGGATTGAGTGACGGGGAGGCCCTGCGCGTTGTGCGCAACCGCAGCCCCCGGGAACCCGCGCCGACGGGCTGGCAGGCGGGGCCAAAGGGCGGCGCACTGGAAGCCCTGGCGATCGAGCAGGACGCGATCTGTGCAACGCCCGGTTATCTCTGGGCGGATCGCGTCACGCTGTATTATCACTGGCAACCACAACCGGGGCAGAAGTCCGGGCAGACAGGCACAGAAGATCTGAACATCACTCCGGGTCTTGATATCTTCGAGACGCAGTGCCAGAAGATCGGGGACCGATTAGGTGGCGTACTCACGCTACACCGCCTCGGGCCCAAAGCCGTCAATGATACGCAGCCTTCCACAGGCCAGTCCAGCGGCGATGTCTGGCACAGCTGCGCCCTGACGTCTTCGCTGCTGCGGCTTTTGGGCCAGCCGGAGCGCCGGGTGCGCGTCGGGCTTGATCATCTGCCTTTTGCGCTCGATGCGCTGATCGGGGTGGATGTGGAACAGCCGGACCGCTATGGCCCGGCGCGGATCTGCAACCGGCCCGTGGCGATCCTGGCACTCGAAGGCTTCACGGCAGCGGTCAATACCGGGGCGCTGGCCCGGGTGCAGTCGCTCGGCCTCGCCATGACGTGCGTGAGCCAGTATGCAGCACTCTCCAACCAGAAGATGCGGGAGATCGCCCGGGAGAAGCAGCGCCTCTGGCGGCAATCCGGGGCAGACATGGTTGCCAATGTCGGCGGCGAGAGCCAGGGTAAGCGCGGCCGGTTCGAGGACCGTATGGCCGAAGATATCGAAGACACGCTTGACCGGCTGTCCAGTGGCGAAACCGGGCAGGGATATTACGCCACGCATATGATGCTTGTGGGGGCCATTGACGCCCCCGACGAGAGCCTGAACCCGGCCCTGCGCACGCTGACATCGGCCGTTGAGGATGCCGGGCTGCGGCTGCGCCGCGAAACTGTCAACTTTCTGCCGGCCCTTCTGTCCATCCTGCCAGGCCATGAAGACCGGACTGCGCGTGCCTTCCCGATCCGCGCCAATGCCTTTGCGGGGATGCTGCCGCTGCGCGCGATCTGGCAAGGATCCGAACTCTGCCCCTCGCCGCGCCTGCCCGCCGGCACCCCGGCCTTGTTGCGCGCCCAGGCGCAAACCGGCGATCTGTTTCACTTCAATCTGCACAGCGCCGATGTCGGGCACAGCCTGATCTTTGGCCCCACGGGGGCCGGCAAATCGGTACTGCTCGGATTGCTCGCCGCAAGCTGGATGCGCTACCCGCAAGCCCGGGTGATTTACTTTGACCGCCAGCGCTCGATCCGCCATGCCTGCGCCGCTCTGGGCGGGGTGTTTCTGGAACCCGGCGGCAAGGGACCGGCGGGGATTGCCCCTCTGGCGCATATCGGCGCGCTCGGGCAAAGCTGGGCCGTGGACTGGCTCACCGCACTGGTGCGCCTGCAACGCACCGAACCCGACACAGTGATGCTGAACGAACTGCGCGCCGCCGTGGCCAATTGCGCCGGCATGGGCGCGCCTGATATGAGCAACATCGCCTCCTATGTGCAGATACCGGAGTTGCGCACGGCACTCGAGCCGTTTTTGCCCGGCGGCACCTGGCAGGATCTGTTCTCGGAAGACCGTCTGTTTGCCGGGCTTGAGGTCAACGACGCCACGCAGGATTTGTTCACACAGGGCTCAAAGGCCAGACAATCTGCGGCGGCCTTCACCGTCTTTGAAACCCACCCGTTGATGGAGGGCCCGGAAATCGCCCGGGTGCTGTCGCTGGATTACATCTTCGCGCAGGTGCAACGCCGCTTTGACGGCCGCCCGACGCTGGTGGTGTTTGACGAGGCCTGGAGTTTTTTCAAACACCCGCTGTTTATCGAGCGCATCCGCTCCTGGCTGAAGGAAGGCCGCAAGAACAATGTCGCCGTGGTGATGGCGACACAGTCGCTCGCCGATGCGATCCGGTCCGAGTTAACCGCCGAGCTGCTGGAAAGCTGCCCGACAAAGATATTCCTGCCCAATGCGGGGGCCGAGGGCCAGGTGATTGCCGATCAATATACCGCTCTTGGCCTGCATCAACCCGAGATTTCCCAGATCGCGCGGATGCGCCCCAAGCGGGATTATTTTCTGACCCAGCTGGAAGGCCGCCGGGTGATCAGTTTTCCGCTCGGCCATATCGGGCTGAGCATTCTGGGCAAAACCGGCTCGGATGACAGCCGCCGCGCCGGCATCAACGCCGCAAACAAAGACTTCTGGAAGGAGGATATTGAAGATGCTTACCGTAAAATGGAAAACCGCAACACGCATGATCGCTGGAGCGACCAGAGCACCACAGACTAAAGCGTTCAGCTCTCTAAACCGCAGTGTCGCGCTTGCCGCCCTGCTGTTGATTGGCACCCTCGCACCGGCACCGCTCCACGCGGGTGCGGCTGCGGGCGGGGCCACGGAATGGACCCAGCTCCTGAACAACGTGGAACTGGCCCAGATTGCCGGGACCGAAGGTGCGATCCTGGCCACCGAGAGCGAGGCCCTGCTGGCGCAGGTGCAGCAGCTGGCGACCCAGATACAGTCGTACCAGATCATGCTGCGCAACATTAAATCCCTGCCCGAACAGCATCTGAAACAAGCCCTGGGCAGTGTCTTGCGCCTGCGCGATGTGGCGCAGGAGGCTGGCGCGATTGCGCACTCCGGCAGTGCGCTCGATGATTTTCTGCGCTCCGATCTGATGACCGATCCGCTGTTTGAGCGGCGCGGGCTGGACCGGGCGCAAAGCCGCGAAAGCTACACCGCGTGGAACAACCGCTGGCATCGCAGCATGGAGGCCGGGCTGCGCGGCGCCGGGCTGACCCTGGAGGATGTGGAAAGCGAGGGCGAGATGATTGACCGGATCACGGAGCGCATGGGATCGGAAACCGGCCAGATGCAGGTTCTGCAAGGCGCCAATCAAATCGCCGCGGCGATGGCGCGCCAGATCAACGATCTGCGCGCGTTAACCGCGACGCAATCCGAAACCGTGACCGTGGCCTGGGGCCGGGTGCTTTCGGATATGGATCGCAAGGAAGCCGCACAGCGCCGCCACGCGCAGGAAATCCATGAAACCCTTGAATCGCTTGAGGGCGTCGAGGGCCGCAGCCTCAATGAAATATTCGGGATCACACCATGATGAACACAAAAGACCGCCGCCCTATTCCTGAACGACTCTTGGCGTTTTACACCGAAGATGAAGCTGAACGGTGGCTTGCCAAACGCCAGCCCCAGTTTAATGCGTGTCCTTTCCTGTATCTCATGTCCGGTCGTGATCCTGAACTTGTCCATGAAATCATCGATCAGATGGAAAGCGGGACGCAGCCATGAGGGATCCAGCGCAAAAATCATCCGCACCACACATCAATGCACCGGTGGCGCAATACTTTGGACTGCGTACGGCGGGCGGACGCACCGGGGTCATGCTCAGCCCCCTGATTATTCCAGTGATATTCCCGGTTCTGGCACTCCTCGCCCTCGTGCTTCTGCCCGCGCAGGCGGTGGCCCAAGAGGCCGCCGAGGCCGGCGGCGCTGTTGATGCGATGATCGAGGCAATGCGCCGCACGCTGACCACGCTGGGGGAGAATGCAGGCCAGGCCGCGCGGAACCTGCTGTTGATCCTGTTCGGGATGGATCTGGTGCTGCGCTTTGGCCGATGGGCCATTCAGGGGTCAAGCTTTGACGAGGTCTGGGGCACCTGGTTTTACCAGTTCACCTTCGTTGTCATTGTCTATGCGCTGGTGCTGATGGTACCGGAGGTGGTCACCGCACTGACCAAATTGGCGATGAAGTTTGCTGCCGCCACCGGCGGTGCAACGGTTGAGCCCACCGCCTCGGGGATGATCACGAACGGGTTGAAGCAGGCGGTTGGCTGGGTGCAGGCGATTGAACTCCTTGAGCCCCGAACCTGGCTGTTTCTGATCACCGCGATCATCTCGATCACCGTCACCTCCATTACGGTGGCGTTTCTGGTTATCACCTATGCGGAGATTTATCTGATCGGGCTGGCGGGGATTATTGTGCTGGGCTTTGCCGGGCTTCAGGAAACCCGTGCGGCGTCCGTGTCCTATATCCGCCTGCTGATCGGCAAGGCCCTGAAGCTGATGGCGCTGATGATTGTTTACGGCGCGGTCAGCACACTCACCACCGCCATGGCCGGGGATGCAAGCACCGGCGCGGGCGGAGCGCTCGGCATGATCATGCTGCAAATCATCGCCTGCCTGCTGATTATCTCCCTGCCGGGCACCGTTGAAGCCCTGGTCAGCAATATCGGTGCTTCGAGTGCCGAGGGCGGGGCGAAGTTCGCCGGCACCATGGCAAGCAACGCAATGAAAATAGCTGGCAAGATTGCCATTATCGGCGCCATAATGGGTAAAACCGGCGGCGGCAATATCGCCACAACACTTGGTAAACAGGCAAAAGACGGCCTGAAAGACGCGCTCACGGGCGGGTCATCGGGCGGGTCATCGCCCGGGTCATCCACAGTGGGATCATCGGGCGGCGAGCGCATGTCCGCCACAGACGCCCTGGGGACAGGTGCCGCCGCTGATATCCGGGCCAAAATATCCGAGGCTCTCGGAAGCGGGAATAAAGACGGGGATGGCAAAGGCGGGGATAACACATGACCGTGGAACACATGACCGTGGAACACATGACCGTGGAAAAACACATGACCGTGTCCTGTGATCACAGCCCGTATCTGGCCGCGGCGCGGGCCCGCGCGGAACGCCACGGCTCTTTGCGCGAAGACCGCGACCGCTGGTATCGCCTCGCACTGGTCATGACACTGGTGGCCGCGGGGGCCGCAGGCTTCGGCATCTGGGCCGCGGTGCGCTCGGAATACATCCCCTACATTGTGGCCGTGGATGATCTTGGCGCGGTGCAGCCCGTCCTCGCCCCCAACGTCATTACAAAATGGCCGCCCGCCGCCGTGCGCCGCGAACTCGCCGATCTGGTGCGCGACTGGCGCGAACTCACCTCCGACGATGTCATCTTGCGCCAGCGCTATCGGCGGCTGCAATATTTTATCGAGGAAAACTCTGCCGCGGACCGCAAGATCAAACGCTGGGCCAGACAAACCCAACCGCTCAAGCTGGCCGCCACAACCACGGTGGAGGTGGAGGTTGCTTCGGTGAATTTCGCCGGCGGCAAGACATGGCTGGTGCAATGGACCGAGGTCCGAAGGTCGCGCAGCACCGGGTTGCCGGGCGAAATCTCCCGCTGGCGCGGCAGCTTTGTTCTGGGCCAGCGACGCATCACCGATCCGAGTTATCTCAGCCAAAACCCCTTCGGCATGGTTGTCGAGGATATTGACGCACGCAGGTTGGATCAATGACCGAAAACCGCACAATGCCGCAGTGGTGGCTCCCCATAGCCGGGATGGTTCTTTTGGCTTTCGCCATCGGCATTGGCGGCGGCAGCCTGCTGGCCCCGATTGTCGGGACGTTCTTCACCACGCCTGAGGCAAACGCCCCGCTGGAAGATGCGAATAATGTTGACCGCAGAGCCGATTTGATTGCCGGTGAGAGCCCCGGGGCACAGGACGCCGGGGAAACACAGACAGCACCGCCGCCTGACGCCGCGTCAAACACCGCGTCAAACGGTGACAGCCTCACGCTCCAGCCCCCCGCCCAAGCCACGGCACCGCCGCGCGGGGAAGACACCCGAGGCCTGGAACGCCGGCTGCTGGCCATCGACAGCCCGCTCACCCCGGCGGTGACAGATATTGCCGGGCGTATTCTCCAGAACCGCAAAGACAGACAGGCCGCGCAAACACAGGCCCGGAGCCGCGACGAGACCGGGGCGGCACAGGCGGCGGCGACCGGTACGGTGCGACCACAACCCACAGCGGCACTGCAACAAACAGACCCGGAGCGATCCGGCCAGCCCCTGCATGTGCTGGCCCGCGGCGCGGTCATTCCGGCGGTGCTGCAATCGGCCATCGACAGCGCATTGCCGGGCCTGGTGCGGGCGCAGGTGAGCGACAATGTCTATGACAGCCTCACCGGGCAGCATATTCTGATCCCGCGCGGGGCAAAGCTGACCGGCACCTATGGCCAGGCCGGTGGCTCTGGCGCGCGCCGCCTTTTTGTGGTCTGGACCGATCTGCGGATGCCCGGCTATGTCTCTGGTGGCAACCGGGTTGATCTCGACCGGTTTACCACGCTCGGAGCGGACGGGGCCAGCGGCCTCGAAGGCCGGCGCCGCACCGGGTTCTGGAAGGCGTTGGGTGCCGCCGTGCTGTTTGATCTTGCCGGCAATGCCACTGCCATCCTGACCAATCAACAGGCACAGCCCGAAAGCGATCTCGGGGCTTTGGCGGGTGCCGCCCTGGGCAATGCCACCTCGCGGGTCGCGACGGACTATATCGGCTCTCTGCTGGCGCAGGGGACACGGTTTAAGGTGAAGGCCGGCAGCATCATGAATGTTCTGGTCGAACAGGACCTGTCCCTGCCCGCCATCCCTGCGCCAGAGGTGCGACGCCCATGATGAGAGCGGGGATATCAGGTCAGGGTTGCAACGCCCGCGTCATCTGCCGCGCGGGCGAGTTTACGATCCAGCGTCAACAGCGGCGCCTGCAAGCGCAGTGCCAACTCCAGATAGAGCGCATCATAGACCGTCAACCCGTACTGCCGGGACAGGCGCAGAACCTCCGGTTCGGATGGCGCGGTGTCGAAAGCGATACCCAGCCCGTCCAACGCCGCCAGAAACGGCTCGGCGTCACCGGCCGGCAGCCGGCCGCGGCGTTCACAGACAATCAGAATATTGCGCACTTCGGCCCAGAACAGCCAGGGCGCATGAGGTGCTGCGGAAGCCACACTCTCAAGGGTATTCACGGGATTATCCTCATCGGGCAACAGCCAGGCGGCAGCCGCCGAGGCATCAACAACACACAAGCTCATCGACGCCCCGCATCGCGCGCCGAGAGAATATCCCGGGCAGATAGACCGGGGCTGCGTTTTGCCAGATCCCCGCGCAGACTGCGAATGCGCGAGATCGCCGCCGTGCGGCGCACCGCATCAACCGCATCAACCGGCACCAGCTGCGCCACAGGCTTGCCGCGCCGGGTGATGGTGATAGACGCGCCCGTCGCCACCTCTTCCAGCAGGGACGAGAGATGGGTTTTGGCCTCGAAAGCACCGACTTCACGCATAATTTTCTCCTTATTAGAGTGTATCGCGCTTTATTGGGTTCACCCGATAAAACGGAATGCACAGCTCCGCTTGTTTTCTGTGGTTGCGCATCCCGTTTGTTTGATGCTCAATCAAACGCAACACGCCCTAACTAGTTTAACACCTAGTTTGTTGAAGTGGGCAAGTCAAGGACGCAGCCCATGAACACCCCCGTAGACAACGATGAAAACAAGGCTGTCGCCCCTTTGGCCCGATGCCTGTCCCGATACCGATCCCTGTGCATGGCAAGCGTGCGGCAATGGCTGCTGCATCTGTGCCTGCTGCTCGCCTGCGCCCAACCGGCGCTGGCCTGCACGGAAGAGATCATGCTTGACCTGATCGGCGCGCTGGAGGCCCCGAACGGCTATGACACGGTGTATTATGGCGTGCGGGTCAACCCGCCGCGCCCGATCACCACGATGACGGTGGACGCGGTGCTCGACTGGCAACGCCGCGCGGTGCGGGGCGGGTCTGTTTCAACCGCCGCCGGGCGCTACCAGATCATCCGGCCCACGCTTCAGGGGCTGGTTGATGCCGGGGTTGTCTCACCGGGCGATACGTTTGACGCCGCCACGCAGGACCGGCTTGGACGGCACCTGCTGCGCCAAACCGGATACCGCGCCGGGGCCAACTCCCCGGCCATCGCCAACCGCATCGCCGGTGTCTGGGCCGCACTGCCCCGGATTGGTGGCACGGGCGCAGGCCGTTCCGTTTATGAGGGCGTCGCCGACAATCATGCGCTGGTCAGATCGGACACCTATCAGGGCGTTCTGGACTGTCGTATCGCTGTGGCGGATATTGCGCCCGAGGTGGCCGCCATCCGGAAAGGCATGCGGTTCGGCTTTACATGGGACCGGTTTCTGGAAGATCTGGCCCGCGCCGCCGGCGAGACGGCGGACGCGCTCATTGAGGCAGGCACACTTCTGCTTCTGGTCCTGTTCGGCATTGATCTGGTCTGGCGCGGCGGCAAATGGGCTTTTTCCAGCGAAACCCTCACCTATCTGATGGACGGGTTCCTGTTCCGCCTGCTTGCCGTGCTCTTTTGTCTGGCCATCCTGAACGCCGGCGGCGAAGTGATCCACTTTATCGCCGACACCGCCGCAGGACTCGCAAGATCGGCCGGGGCCAACCAGCCATTTTCCATGGCCAAGTTTGCCGCTTCCAAAATGGCCCTGGCGTTTTCTCTCTATGAGGGCATTGGCAGTGCCCCCATGATAATACAACTCGTAATTTATACGATGTCCACGCTGATCATCGTGCTGGCCGCCCTGCAAATCGGGGTGGTGATTTACTGGTATGCCCGGCTGTTTCTGGCCGCCGCCGCCGGCATACTCACCGTGGGTTTTGGCGGGCTGTCCCAAGGTATGGCGGCGGCGCGGGCCTGGCTGGTCACTCTGGTGGCCACCGGCCTGAGCCTGATGGCGCTCTTGCTGGTACTTAATTTGACCCCGTCCATTGCCTGGGATATGCGCAGCAGCGCGGATCCCTTCACCACAGCGCCCATCCTGATTTTTATTGAATCACTGGCACTCCTCCTGATGTTTATGCTGCCCCGCGCGGCGGGTGAACTTGTGAAAGCCATGCGATGAAGCGGACATATCCCATGTTATCGACCCTGCTCACCGCGTTGCTTCTGGCCCTGCTTTGCACCACAGCCGGGCGGGCGGAGCCCCCGATGACCCGGGCGCCCCTCTCTCGACTTCTCGGGCCCATCGGACTGGCAGGGCCAAACTGGCCCGAGAAGTCAGCCATGCCCTGCCAGTCCAATGGAGCTTTCCAGAAAGCCCTGCCGAGGCAGCCCCTCTCTCGGGCTTTCCAGAAAGCCCTGCCGAGGCAGCCCCTCTCTCGGGCTTTCCAGAAAGCCCTGCCGAGGCAGCGGATGACCCCGCAGTGGATGACCCCGCAGCGGATGACCCGGGCGCCCCACACCACCACCGATCTTCTGACCTTCATCCGGATGCTGGAAGCCCCGAACGGATACGACGATTATGAACGGCGCATCCCCATACCGCCGCCCGAAAAACTAACGGCTATGACCGTGGGCGCGGTGCTTAAATGGCAAACCCGGGTGCGTGCATCAGGTGCGCCGTCGACCGCCGCCGGTGGCTACCAGATTATCCGGAAAACACTTCAGGGGCTTGTGAACGCTGGAGCTGCCGCACGCGAGGACATCTTTGATGCGGCCACGCAGGACCGGCTGGCCCGCGCGCTGATTGCCGATTGCGGCACAAAAGGGCCGGTCGCCCGCCATCCGCGCTATGGCAATTGCCTGGCGGGCATCTGGGCAGCACTGCCGCTGACCGCAGGGCCAAACATGGGCCAATCGGCGCATCACGGCGTGGCGGGCAATCGCGCGCTTACAAAACCCGCAACCGTACTCGCCCTCTTGGCGGGTAAGCCGGTGCCGCTCAAACGCACGCCCGCATCGACAAGACCGCGCAGCATACAGATCAAAGGCGGGCTTGCGTTCGACGTGATCAGCACCGCCGCAAGCCGTCGGGATATTGCCCGCGCCATGCGCGGCGCGGCGCACGCCGGCAGCCTCACCCCTTCAATCCGGACATGGAAGCGAGACCCTTATGCCCTCGAATGAACACAGTTTGAACCCCGCTGATGACACAGTCGCTGATGACCCGGCAGAATCTTGCTGGCTTAAAGAGGCCAAAACCGCCTTACGCGCCCTTGATCCAGGCGAGGCCTCGGAAGATGCAAGTGCCCTTTCCCGTTGGGCGTATCTGCGGTGGAGGAACATTATGGACGCCGAGGAGGCCGATCTGCGAAATTTCTATAATTTAGGGTATCACCCTGATGACTGAACGCCGGTTTTCCCTCTGCCGCCTGCACCGGATCACCCGATTATGGCCATCAGGCCCCAACGGGCGCAAGGCGCAGGCAGGCGGCTTTAATCCCAGCAATCATATCTCGGAACCGCCCAAAAATATGTTGCGGTATCTCTGCACCGTGCTGCTGATTATCGTCGCCGTGGCACTCACTCTGACCGGCTTTTTTTCACCAACCCTGCCGCTCTGGCTGGCCGGACTGCCCCTGATGGCAGCGATTGTGGCCGGCACGCGCCAAGCAAGAGCCATTGCCATGGGTCTTTACCTGCTCTGGCCAGCCATAACCAGCGCCAGTGCCCTTGTGACCCTTGGCTACAGTGCCCAGCTTGTCTGGCCTCTGGCCGCACTCGCCCTCATGGCTTTGGCAACCGCCGCCGCAGGGATCGGGCTTGGTGCTCTTGCCGTCATTCTGACATTGATCGCAGTGTTTCCCGCATCACCCGTGCTGCTGATCGCCGATGCCACCCCCGGAACCGGTCTGATCGGGCCGGTTGTTTTGCTCATCGGCTTTGCCATCGCCGAAGCACTGCCGCATTTCTGGCAACGCGCCACCTCTGTGCTGACGCTGGTTCTCGCAGCCTTTGCATGGGGTCAGCTCTATCAGTCCCCAGAACCGCCGAAAACAGCCTGGCAGGTGAGGCCGGAACCGCGTTTGATCACCGAACGCGCACGCTGGATTGCGCTGCGCGACAGTCTGCCCAAGGGGGCGCAAGCCATCTTCGGCGAAAATTTCTTTCGCGCAGATAACCACGCGGCGACAGCCTTCTGGTGTGATGCGGTGCGCAACCGCAACCTGACCCTCTGGATCGGCGTGATGGCTGAGGCTGGTCGCGGACAGATCTGGCGCTTTGATCCCGAAACCTGCGCGGGTCAACGCGACGCGGGTCAACGCGGCACGGGTCAACGCGGCACGGGTCAACGCGGTGCGGATCCACGCGGTGCGGATCCACGTGGCGATGCCATGCGTGTCCATGCCGCCCGCTACGGCATACCCGGCCTCACCGGCACATGGGGCGCGATGGATGCAAACACAGATGCAATCATGGTTCCGAACGCCGCCAACCCGGTTGACTGGCTCATTTGCTTCGAGGCGTTTCTGCCCCGGGCCTGGGGTCCCGTTTTAAGCGCAAAGACACCCGTTGGGCCGGCAGGGTATCACATGCCCGAGAGGCCCGTTGGGCCGGCAGGGTATTTCATGCCCGAGAGGCCCGTTGGGCCGGCAGGGTATCACATGCCCGAGAGGCCCGTTGGGCCGGCAGGGTATTTCATGCCCGAGAGGCCCGTTGGGCCGGCAGGGTATCACATGCCCGAGAGGCCCGTTGGGCCGGCAGGGTATTTCATGCCCGAGAGGCCCGTTGGGCCGGCAGGGTATCACATGCCCGAGAGGCCCGTTGGGCCGGCAGGGTATTTCATGCCCGAGAGGCCCGTTGGGCCGGCAGGGTATTTCATGCCCGAGAGGCCCGTTGGGCCGGCAGGGTATTTCATGCCCGAGAGGCCCGTTGGGCCGGCAGGGTATCACATGCCCGAGAGGCCCGTTGGGCCGGCAGGGTATTTCATGCCCGAGAGGCCCGTTGGGCCGGCAGGGTATTTCATGCCCGAGAGGCCCGACCGCCCGGTTGTGATCCTGTCCAATGACCGTGTCTTTGGCAGCCTGCCACTCTCAACCCTGCGCCACAAGGTCAGCCGCGCCATGGGACGCTTAACCGGCCGCACCGTTCTCCATGCCGAAACCGGCCAAACCTTCCTGCTTAAAGGCCCCGCATAATGCGGTCCCTCGTCTTAACCATCCTTGGTGCCAGCGCGGTTGTAATCCTGGGCAATCTCTTTGGCTTGCGCCTCACGATCTCGCTCTATCAAACTGCCCGTATTGATTATTACGGGCTGGAAATCAGCTGGCTGCTGATCGCCCTCGTTCCGGGGGCTGTCGTCGGGATCATGATAATCCTTTTGGGCCGCCGCTCCGGATACTGGTGGTGGATATTCGCCCCGGGCATTTTGATCTGGATGCTGCGGCCCTGGCGACTTGGCCCCGGGGACTGGGATCTGAAAGGTGCCTACAGCTTTTTGCAAAACTACGTCGCGTGGCTTGAAAATAACTACCATGAAGCCCCGCCACAGGTGTTTGCAGGCTTGGTCGGGGCCATCGTCATTGCCTCGCTAAGTGCCGCGATCAGCGGGCAAACCATCCGCCAGACCCGCCGCCACATCCGCGACGGGCTGCGCGATGGCAGGCGGGCGGCAAAAGCCAGCGGCGGGGGCAAAGGTGTTCTGCCCCAGGCCAGCTGGGCCAGCGCCCGCGAGGTGCGCGAACGCTTCAATCATCCCGGCGGGATTGTGCTGGGCGAACACACCGACCCGATCAACGAGACACCCGGGTTTAATCCGTCCCGGCGCAGTGGAAACCGCCGGCAGGGGCGCGGCAATCTCATCACCATGAACCCGGCCGACGGCAACGGCCATGTGCTGGTTCTGGCCGCCTCCGCCGGCTACAAGACATCCGGCATCGTCCTCCCCAACATTCTGCATTACGATGGGCCGCTGGTGGTGTTTGATCCCAAGGGTGATCTCTATGCCCGCACCAAAGATGCGCGGCGCGAAATGGGCTACGACGCGGTTGTCATTGATGCACAAAACGGCTTTGATCCGTTCAAGATGATCGCGCCGCTGGCGCGCGAAGTGCCTTCGGTCTATCACACCATGGCCAAAACACTGATGCCGCTGAGTTCCAGATCCTCCGATGTGAGCGAGTTTTTCCATGATATGTCGGTCAGCCTCTTTGCTGCGCTCACCGCACATTTTGTCGCTGAGAATGATGCAAATGTGGCGCGGGCTATCTCGAAGTTCATCAATCGAGAACGGGACGTGGTGATCGCCGAGGCTGAAAGCATTGTCCGGCGCCATAATCTGCCCTTCATCACTGATGAACTGAGGGGGCTGTCTGCGATTGACGAGCGGACCTTTCCCGGGCTGGTCAAGGGGATTTCCAACAAGCTCTCCTTCATCCAGTTTCCCGATATTGCCCGTTACGCCTATTCTGAACGCACACCGGAACAGCATCTCGCGGCGCTTGAACCCAAAACCGACATTTTCATCTCGATCCCCGGCCTGGCAGCCAAGGACTTCTCGCCCTTCCCACGGTTGCTGATCGGCAGCATGTTCGTGGTGTCCGAACTGCTCGAACAACCGGATCGCCCCCGCGCGCGGCGCCTGTTTCTAATTGATGAAGCAAGGGTGCTGGGCGGCATGGATGTGCTCAACAATGTACGCGATGCCGGGCGCTCCATCGGCATGCACCTGATGCTGATCTACCAGAACTTCGGACAGGTCAACGAGGCCTGGGGCGGACAGGCTGGCGCGGATGCCTGGCTCGACAGCTGCGAGGCGCGCGTGGTCAGTGCTGTCGGCTCAAGCCGCACCGCCGCCGATATATCCGCAATGCTCGGCAAACGCACAATCCGCGTCACCACCGAGGGCAGTTCCTCGCAAAATCAGGTCATGGCGCCCATGGGCGGCTCTATCGGCTCCAGCGAAAGCGAACAGCTGCGCGATGTGCCGCTGATGACCCAGGCGGCTTTGGGGCAACTACCCGCCCATGGCTCGGTGATCTTTACCCGCAGAACCCGGCCCATCATGGCGACCAAGGCGATCTTTTTTACCCGCAAGGATATGCGGGACCGGGTTAAATCGCCGGAAAGCGTTGAGGACGACCTTGATGTCACCCGGCGGCGCAAAGCGGTGCTGCAAGGCATCGATGCCACCAACAAGGCGGGCAAAGCCACGTCTCCGAACGCGCCTGATCCCGCGCCCGCAGCAACGACAGCAATGACACTGCCAGAAGGGGTGGAAACAGTCACAGAGACCCCGGCACCACGCCCCCAAGCATCTGCGCCCGATCCCGTCATAACCGCCCCGGTTTCGATGGTAGAGCCCCGGGAAGCCACAGAAAGAACCACAAAAAGAACAGCTGGAAAACAAAGACAACAGCCAGCACCACCCCCCACGCCGTCTCGCAACCCGAACGTCAGCTGCCATGAAGGCCCGCCGGTCACGGGGCTGCCATATCCGCTTGGTCGCGCGCGTGTCGCCTGGCGCGTTGCCACCCACAAAGGCGAGACCGCAGTGCCTTTTTGGGATTGGCTGGTGGCGATGGAAAACACCGGCCCACACCCGACAGCACCGCTGGGAACAAGGGGCGATGAATCATCCGGCCCGCAGTCCCGACCCGGCCATCAAGGGCAAAGGCCCGGCGGGGCGACGGCGATGGAAAACACCGGCAATGCTGCGCGAACCGATGTGGATCAGATGCCGGCAGCCCGAACACCCACCCAAACACAGCACGGCCACGCGCCGGATGGCACCCACAACCCGGCGACATCGGCAAAGAGGACAACAGAAAGCAGCACAGATGCGACAGAACAGACGCAAACCAAAACGCCGCGAGCAGAAACGCCGCGAGCAGAAACGCGCGGGCAAAATACGGCGGAAGGTGAGGGCGTTCCTGACGCGCCGGCGGCGGCGGATAGGTCGCAAACCACCCCGCTTCCTGCGCTGAGCGCGACAGAGCGCGCCGAGATTGACAAGCGGGGCTGGTCCCCGGAACGCTATACCATCTGGGGACGTCTCGGGGTGCCCTTCGGGGATCTGGATTTTGGACGCAAGCCCCCGCGCGATCCAGCCAAAATGGCCGCCCTGCGCCGCATTCTCTGGCGGAGTTCAAACCCGGCCCGCAGGCTCTGGGCCCACTGGATGCTGCCGCCCGGCAACATCCCGCTCAATCTCGATCCGGATACACTGCAAATCATCCCGCGCCCCCATGCGGCAACCGGCGGGCTGAAAATCCTGCGGCTCTTCGATCTGGTCGACTGGTATCTCACCCACCCGGACGGGCGCTATGAGCTTTATGATCTCAAACGCCGCCGCCGCCGGTTTGACGGGCTTGAGTGGCGCCTGCATCTGTGGCGCTGCTGGATACGTAATCAACCATACGGGCTTCCGCCCGGTCTGCAACCCTCCAGCGATTATCCCGATCATGCCACCCTGCGCGGGCGTATTTCACCGGCCACGATTGGCTTCGTGCCAAGCGACACACGCTATGATCCGGTCAACAATGCCGTGCCCGGGCGCTGGTTTACACCCGGCCAGATTTCCGAAGTTGCGATGTGGAATTCTCAAGATGTCGGCCCGATCCCGCCCGGGCAGCCGCCGCAGCTGGTCTTTGAACATGTCCCCGCCGTGATACGCCCCGACAACGACGATGAGGCCGATGACCTGATGCGATGGGTGGGTGACAGCACGCTGCAACAGTGGTTTGTCGCCGCCCTGCTCGATTTGCGACAACCACCCGAGACATCATCCTCCGCCATGGCGTTTCTGGATGCCTGGCCGGAAATACCCCGCCGCCATGCCGGCATCGTGTCAACGCCGCTTTGCGCGTCCGATATCCCGCTGCACGCATGGCCCGCATGTGTCTGGGTCAACCGTGTTGGCGACGCATGGCGGCTGTTTCGCCAGCCGATCAGCGGATTGGGCTATCCGCTGGGAGCCGCCTGTTCATGGCCGATAACCGAAAGGAACCAGGAATGATCCAACCGCCCGCTCAAAACCGCAGCCTGATCTTCGTACGGGGTGCGCGCGATGATTGAACATGCCATACCTTTGATCCAGAAATCCCTGGATGGAAACGCAGAATGCGAAGTTGGTTTACTGGCTCAAAACAGAGTATTCAGTATCGATGAGGGCCCGGGCCTGAAAGGCAAGCATCATGTATGACAAGCTGGCCAGGGGCTACGCGACGGCCTTTGCCAACACCCTGACGGATCACACCGATGCCATGGCCTGGTACAAAGACGGCCGCGGGCGCCGCGCTCTGGAGGCATTCGAACAATCATCCCTGTCCAGGAAGCCCGGTCGCACGCTGAAACGTCTGGTGCCTCTGTTGAGGCCCACCTTCATCCGGCCTGCCATCACCACATGGACCCGGCAGCACAAGGAGGTGATGGCCGAGGCGACGACCGTGGCCAGGGAAAACCGGGTGTTTAAGCTGCCTGAGGACGCAGCACCGCTTTATTGCGAGCGGTCGGTATTCAGGATCGATCTGATCCTGACCGGAACCCCCCTGAAAGTGTCCATGAGCAGCCTGATCGCCGCCAATATCGGCCACCATGCGCTGGCCCGCCTTGTTGAGCGAGACTGCACAACGCCGGAAAACCTGCCGCATCACGTAGAGGCAGCACTTCTGGTTTTGCGCTCCATTGCGCTCAAGCTGCCCCGAACCAACCTTGATCCGGATCAGACATGGGCTTTTCTGATCCCGTTTGAAGACGGGGCGCTGGTCGCTGTGACAATGGATGTTGAACCTTACCGGTTCAGCGCGCAGGGCGGACGCTGTAAAATTATTTCCGTGCGCACCTTTTTGGCGGCCGGCATGCTCTCGGAGGCGGATCACGCGCGGATGGGCGGGTTTGAAAGCCTTCTGCGCGATTATGCCAAAGGCACTCCAGGCCCTGCCCCGTTGTGCCGCTGGATGGAGGGGAATGCCAGACCATGGTCATTCTTTGATGCCAATGCGTGATCGGCGGTCATTAAGTCAAATCCGCAACGTGTTGCCAGGCCTGCCCCTGCTGCTGTCTGTCGCCGCAATCCTGATTGCCATCGGCATTGCCAATGCCGCCGGGCTGGTCATCGGCAATGCCACCACATCGGTACCGCGCGGGATTTATTACGCCGCCGCATCTGAGCACGCCACCTATGTGAGTTTCTGCCTTGGTCGCCAGCATCGCCACGCTGACTATTACACATCTTTTTGCGCGCCAGATCGCCCTGGCGGCATCCGTATTCTCAAGCGGATTGCGGAACGCACCCCCGATGGCAGCCTGATCGTGCAGGGCGACAGCCCGCGCGCGCTCGACAGCCGATACCTGGGCCCGGTGCACCACGACCAGATACGCGGCTGGTGGCGGCCCCTGATCCAGATTGGAGTGGCTCAACCACTACCGACTGGCGTCGGTAGGATGAGGGATGTGATTTTCCAGGTACTGAAGTACGAAGTCTTCTGTGATCACACCGTTGGTGGTTGAAAAATACCCACGCCCCCAAAAGTGACAGCCCCAGTAGCGTTTCTTCAGGTGTGTAAACTCGCGTTGGACTTTGTGGGATGAGCGTCCTTTCATAAGTCGCACCAAGTCACTGATCGCCAGTTTTGGCGGAACGGACACAAACATATGAACGTGGTCGCTGGAAAGGACGCCTGTGATTATATCGACGCCTTTCTCGCTGCAAACTTGTTTGATGATGTCACGCACCCGCAATTGAACCGCCCCACGCAGAACCTTGTAGCGATATTTTGTTGTCCAAACGATGTGATAGCGATGGTAGAAAACGCAGTGTTTCCCAGTGTCATATTGCATAGTCTTATCCTCCCTAAAAATGAGCCTTATTCCTTACGGCGGCTCATTTTTAGGGAGGATAAGACTATAACCGATTCTTTCGTGCTAAAGCACTCCCGTCTGAAGACGGGGGGTTGGAACCAATGAGTGGATACTCAAACAGGAGAAGGTATGAATGATTTGTGAGCGACCAGCCGCCCTGAATTTGTTACTGGATTGGAGAAACCACAAAGTGTAAAATATGATTGTGAATTACGGTAATCCCGTATATATATCATCCATGCAAGGCAGGTTCGATCCCGACAAAGATTCCATGAACCGTCATAGGCACGGGCTATCCCTGGCGTTCGGCGACAGAATTTTCAAGGATGACAACCATCTGATCGTCCCGTCGATCCGTCCCGAAGACAAAGAAGAGCGGTTCAAGGTGATCGGGGTGATGGAGGGAAAACTGTTTACTGGCGTGTTCACTTGGCGGCACGATCTGCCCCGCTTTATTTCTGTGAGAAGGAGCAATAAAAGTGAAGAAAGAGCATATCATTCTCCCTTCTGATCCAGCGGACCCGGAAGATTTTGACGTAACCCCCGAGGCGATGGATCGTGGGCAACGCGCCAGGCTGATCCGTAAGACCAGAACTGCGCTCGGACTGTCACAAGTTGGGTTCGCCAGTCGGTTTCATGTGCCGGTCGGCACCTTGCGCGATTGGGAGCAGGCCCGCGCGACAGCGCCTGATTTCGCGGTTGCTTATGTGCAGGTGATTGCCCGGCATCCAGACATGGTGGCGCAAGCCGTGGCTTAGAATAACCGCCCCCATGCCATACCGGCACTTCCGCAGATTTCGGGGCAGGCGAAAACCCGCCCTTATCACAAATTACGCATACTCAGGATTTTGAAATGCCAAAGACAAAAACATCGACGCCAAAGGGTGCGCAACCCGCAAAAGCCGGAAAACGCCGCGGACCCGGACGCACCGATGACGAACGCATGGCCGCGCTTGAAGCTGATCTGCCACGCTTGCGGGAGCGGGCCGAGGCGGCCCTGGTCCAGGCGGCCACGCAAGCCGGGTTCTTTGACTGCCGCTTCACAGCACCCCAGTTGCGCAAGATGCTGAAAGACGCGCTTGGGCGCAAGCCACGCCCACTCTCCATCCTGCAAAAGCGCAAACGCGAAATTGTGCAAATCAAAGCCCGCAAGAGCCGGAGCCGGCGCGCGGATGACGCCAGACGCAAAGCCCTGCTCGGCGGCTTTATGGTGGCACAATTCCGTCACAAGCCAGAACTTCATACTGAACTTGCGCCCGATCTGCGCGCCCACCTTGCCGATCATCCAAAGCCCGGGATGGCCGCCGCCAATATTGCCTTCATGGCAGCGGTACTCAGCGATCCAGCCGGCGGGGTAAGCACAGAGAACGAGACCGATGTAGCCGTGATTTCCCCGGAGCAGGCGCGGCGCAACCAGACGCGCCGCATGATCCTGATCGGGGCATGGGTGCTGGATCGTCGCAGCGAACTGCCCACCATCGAGGCGCTGATCCAGGACGAGCTGGCGGGTTTCTTGCAGCAAGACCGCGCATTTGAGCGTAATATTGCCCTGTTAAATGACGCAGTGGGGGTGTTCTGATGGCGTAAATTGCTCTCGTTAAGCATTTCTGCTTTTTATCGGGCCGTAAAAATGGCATCAATAAATCGCTCGGACATGTGATTAAACCCGATTCAACGATCAGTAACAAAACTGGTCACGATGAATAAGAATAGGGGCTTAAGTTCATAGGAATACGCATCTTAAAACCAACAAGGGACAGATATGGCTGAACAAACTTTAACGCGCGTGGATTTACGCAATGCCCTCATGCGTGAGGCTGGCGTGGCGGAGGATGACGCACCACACTTGCTGGAAAGCGTATTGTCACATATCTCGGACGCTTTGGTGAACGGCGAGAACGTAAAAATCCCGACCTTCGGGACCTTTAGTGTGCGCGACAAACCAGCGCGCACCGGACGCAATCTAAAAACCGGAGAGGCCGTTCCGATTCCACCACGGCGCGTCCTGACCTTCCGCCCCTCTGATCTGATGAGGCAGCGCGTTGCAGAGGGCAACAAAAGTTAAGCTGGTTTACTGCAATAGCCCTGCATCCCTTGATCAGACAGCATATTCATAAGTTTTCTTCTCGAATGATCCCCTATTTCTGAACAAAACCAAAGCGTTCCGGAGCCTTTTATTTTGAAAAAGATTTGCCGGCGATCACTTCAAAATGTGTATTTTTTGCGTGCCAGTTCCGGACGTACCCGCCATCGATGCCAACGGTTATCGGCTTACCTGGTTTGGCTAAATTCCCCCACTCATAAGGGCATCCTGAAATATATCCGGGCTTTCCTTCCAGTTACCGTTCCTGACGCCTGGCAACGTGATGTAAATGATTTCTAACCGTTGAGGCATTGAGGGCGGCTCCAACAGGAAGAATGTCTTTCAGTAAATTTCGCCCTTTTAGTCATAGAACCCCACATTCGTACCACCAACCCAATTGAAAGCCTCTTTGCAACAGTGCGTAATCGAACAGGTAAAACCAAGGGGTGTCTGAACCGCAAAACGGCCCTGTCTATGGTTTACAAACTTATGATGTCGGCAAAGAAGAAATGGGCAAACTTGACGGAGCAAATCGATTGCCCGAAATCATCAAGGGATCATCAAGGGATCATCAAGGGGGTTGCATTCAAGGATGGGATCAAGCAATTTAAAGATGTCGCCTGATTATGCCATCACCAACTTTCGGGCATTGCTCCATGGACGTAAGTTGTAAGATTATCAAAGGACAAATAAATGCCAGCCGTACTGCCTCCCGAAAGCCCAGAATCCGATCCACGTATCAAAGCCGTCTTTGATGATATACATGATACGCGCAAGCCAGATTTCATCAACAATATCTGGTACTATCTGGCGTTTGACGCGGATTTACTTGAACGCACATGGGCAGAAGTAAAGGCCGTTATGGCCACCCCTTCTGATTTGGATCCATTGACCAAAGAGTTACTGTATCTGGCGGTATCGATCATTAACAACTGTGAATATTGTGTGCATTCCCATTCAGCTGCGGCAAGAGCAAAAGGAATGACACCTGCGCAACATGCGGAAGTGTTGAAGATTGTATCGCTGGCCGCAAAAACCAATCACCTTGCTAATGCCATGCAGGTGCCGGTTGACCCGGAGTTTATTTTGACAGAAAAGTAACAGGTATATATTTCTGCCCCGGCGTATTTTTCGGATCAGCAATACAATCCCAGAATAAAGGAAGTTCAACATGGCTGTCGGGGATATTATCTGGACCTATTTCAACGGCATGTGGCATCAGGGTGACTTACCGGTAATGAACGCGGCCGATCACGGTACATGGCTGGGGTCCCTTGTGTTCGACGGTGCACGTGCATTTGACGGGCTGGTGCCCGATTTGGAAGCACATTGCGCACGCGTGAATAATTCGGCACTGGTGATGGGTCTGAAACCAACCCTGAACGTACAGGAACTGATGGATCTGACAATGGAGGGTTTAGCTAAATTCGAACCTAACGCGCCCGTCTATATCCGCCCGATGTACTGGTCCAAAGAAGGTGGCGTTGGCGTCGTCACTCCCGACCCGGAGTCGACAGCATTCTGTTTGTGTCTTGAACAGCTACCAATGGCGCCTGCCAATGCCAGCCAAACACTTTGCCGCACGCAATTTACGCGACCAATGATGACAATGGCGCCTGTAAATGCCAAAGCCGCATGCCTTTATCCCAATAATGGCCGTATGATCAGAGAAGCGCATGCGCGAGGATATAACAATGCGATTGTTGCAGACCCACTGGGTAATGTAGCAGAAACCGCCACCGCAAATATCTTCATGGTAAAAGATGCCATCGTGCGCACGCCGGTTCCAAATGGTACATTCCTGAACGGGATTACCCGTCAGCGCGTAATCAAGCTGTTGCGGGCCGCCGGGCATGAGGTTCAGGAAGTAACATTGAACTTTGAAGATTTTGATGCAGCTGACGAGGTGTTTCTAAGTGGCAACATTTCGAAAATCACTCCGGTTGTGAAAATTGAAGACCGCGAATATCCCATTGGACCGATTACAGAACAAGCGCGCGATCTTTACTGGGCGTGGGCAAAGAAAGCATAACCGCTTAATGATGGACGGCCGGAAAACCCGCCCATCATTATTAGAGTTTTCTAGATCATAGCAAATATACGTGCCGGGCCACCAGTGCCGCCGCGATGTTTCGGAGCACCTATAACCAATGTTGCACCCGCCGCTGGAACCTGACCAAGGTTGGCCAGGTTTTCAATTCCGAACCTGCCGGTAGGCAACCATGCATAATGCGTTGCAAAATCCGCCGACATACCGTGGTCAAGCGACAGCGAGTCAACACCCAACGAGGTTGCACCGGTTTCTTCAATCAGCATTTCTGCGGCCTCGACGTGGAATCCGGGGTAATGTTGTTTGCCCTCAGCATCAGCATTGCGGAATTTATCACTTGTCACGTTAGCAGCCCATCCCGAATGCATCGCTACACAGGCATTTGCAGGTATATCACCGTGTGCAGCAATCCATGCTTTGATATCATCGGGCGTTACTTGTGTGTCTGCATCATCAGCCGCGCGTGCTGCAATATCAATCACACAAAGTGGTGCAATCAGATTCTCCACAGGGATTTCAGCCACAGATTTACCGTCTGCTGAAAAATGCAGCGGTGCATCTACATGGGTACCGGTATGCTCATTGATCGACAGTTGGTTCAGGTTGAAATGATGTTCGGCAAAGTTGAATTTCGACTCCATTTGGAAACCAGATTCGCCAAAATATGTTGGAAAGTCAGGATGTAATTCATGGGTCATATCCATGACCGAGCCATGCCCCATTGCCATAGCGGGTGTGCCCGTCATGGAAGAGCCTACAGCCGCAGCTGCCGCGCCTACCGCTGCCGATTTAAAAAAGCTGCGGCGCGATAGCATTTTATCTTTCACTGCGTTCATTACACAAATATCACACATAGTCGTTCTCCCTTGCTTTGTTATTCGTCGTTCTTGCTTAATATGGTTAATCTATCAGGGCAGCTTATCTCGATAATCTGGGATTGGAAGATTTTTTTAGCTGCCTTAAAAACAACTCCAAATGTTTTGGGTTTTCGAGAAAATAGGGCTTATGCTGAGGTCTCATTGTATAAGTTATCGGTCTCCTGCGATCCAGCCATATGCTGCTATCAGGAAACTGTTTCAAGCCAATCACCCCATAGACATCCCGGACCCCCGGTTCAGGGATTTACCTGGAGACAGCCCCAACCCATGCTGCTTGGCATGATTTTTCCACGGGAATATCAGCAATGTATTTTTGGTCACATTCGTTGATTTGGCAAAGCCGCGCGCCGCTGACACTCGCAAGGCGTCATCCATCGCCCGCATTGTTTTGGGCAGCGCCCGTTCGGGATCCGCAAGGGCCATAATTTCCGGATAGGTGAAGCTGCGATAGACCCGCGACAATGTATCCTGACCTTCCCACAGATTAATATCACCAACAGAAGCAAGCTCCACAGGCAGTTTACTCCGTTCCGCATGCAGTTTCTTAGCATCTATCGGACGCCCCCACCTGAGCGCATCCGTCAGAGCATCCGACACTTTCACCTCTGCCTTTGAGCGATCCGGCAACAGGGCCATGCGGGCGACGATATATTCCTCTTTGGTTGGCGCGGCCGCCCCTGCTGCTATATCCTTGGCAATGCGGCCTTCAATTTCATGTGTGAACCGCTCCCGCAATGGATACTGGTTTGAGCGCATAGGATGCGCGTTGCGATCATATCCGCCGTTCAGTCTGACCTGACTCAGAAAGACATGTTCATCAAAACGATCAGGCTGCATCCCTTGCAATCTCGGTGGCGGCGCACCGGCAATAAGCTCTTTGGCAAAGGCGATCTTGCTTTCCAAAGCGGCGCGATCTTTTGCAATGCCGCGCGCAAGGTCTTCCACCTTGTCTTGCGGCAGATCAGTGCGTGCGGTCGCCTGTTTCAGCAATTGCGAGATCTGCGCCTGAAGCGGCAATTTGTGAACCTGGCTGGATGCATCCACACGGTCGGTGATTGCACAGGCCATCTGCAATCCAAGATCAGCATATTCCGGCGCGATCTTCACCTGCGGTGCTGGAGCCTGCCCCGATCCGCCACCCGCACCCGCGATCTCGCCACGCGCCACACGGTCAAGTGTTTTGGCAATCATCGCCCTGACTTCAGGATCGACAGGCGGCAGGTGCGATGGCCATTCGCGCTTCGGATTGCGCAACGCCATAATCTCGTCAAGACTGAACGCCTTCTCGATCACCTCCATACTCTGCGCATCAATCCGGCCAAGTGCCAGTTTTTTGACCATTGCGTCTTTTATCCCTTTGGTTTGTTCAGCATTCTGCATCTTTGTCTCCTTTTCGAATTTCTCTGCATAACCGTTAAAGCCCTGCGCAATCCGCAGCCGTTCTGCGTCTGAGCGCGGCGGCAGACTGCCCGGCCACGCCGCTGTCGGTGTGTTCATCGCCCAAAGCTCGTTATGGGTAAAGCTGCGCAGGCGCGGCACAAACGCTTTCGCCGCAAACCGGGGTGCCTCCGGGGTGCCGAGATGGCGCAGGATCGCAGCCCGTTCTGCCCGCAGGCTGGCAATAGCGTCCAGCGGGCCCTCGGCAAGGGCTTTGCCCACCGCCCCCGCCAGTGCCGCCGTCTCGCCATCAAGCCGTGGCAACTGTGGTATCCGGGCACATATCTCTTCATCGGTGAAGTCGAACTTCGGCCCGGGATCAGCGGCGCGCACCAGTGCTTCCAGAGACTGTGGCAGATCCATGTCCTGCACCGGACTGTGCACATCCACCCGCTCGCTCACCGCCTGGGCCAGTTGCAGCCCCATGCCGGCGTAATCCCGCCCCGGCACCGCCACCGGATCAAACGGTGCTTTGTCCACCAGTGCTTTATCCACCAATGCTTTGTCCACCAGTGCTTTATCCCAGGGGCCGGAACGGCTTTTGACCAGTGCTGCCTGTTCAGCGACCTTCCGTGCCGCCTCTGTCGTGATGTCTTTGCGCCGCTGGTTTTGGCTGCGCTCCAACACCTGGGTCGCCGATTGTGCTGGCGCGGCTGTTTGATCCAGTGTTTCCTTGCCCCGTGCCACAGCTGTCGCGCGGGTTTTGACCCCGGCCCGCCATGCGGCATAGCGCAAAATGGATCCTTTTGAGCGCCGCCGCCGCCCAAGACCAAACATCCCCGCCATATCCTCGAGCACCTGCCCGGCAATGATCTGCTCGGCACTTGGAACCTCTCCCAATAGCCGCGCAACATCGAGCCGCCAGGGGATACGCGGCAAACGGGCGACAGGGGCTTTGGCTTCACGATACTGCCCGCGCACATAGTCCTTCCACCGCGCGGGCCGCGTGGCCGGATCAGGCCATTCTTTTTCCGGCACCCGCACGCGCGGCGGCACCAGATCCCCGGGTTGACCCAGAAGTCGCGCAGCCGCGACCCGTTTGCCGTAAAGCACCAGCCCGCGCTCAAACAGCGTTGCCACCCTGTCCTCACCCAAAGCCCGTCCGATCAGCGCGCCGCGCGCCATAATCCGCGCCGGGATCAGAAGCCGGCCCCGGCCATCGGCACCAACAGTGCGGCGCGCCAGATCATCGGCGGCGCGCGGCAAACTGCCCGGCACCTGCCGCAACAGCTTTCGCCAGGCGCGCGGGTCGCTGATATCGGCCACCACCCGTTCCACCGCCAGCCGCTCTGCCCCCGCGGGGGCCGCCCCCTCATGCAGGATCATCGCGCCGATCACCTCGGCCAGCACCTCGCCTTCCATGCCGCGCGGCAGCGCTTTATGCGCAGGCCGCGCCTCCAGGCTTGCGAAGCCGGCGAGGCTTGTGAAGCCCGCAAGGCTTGCGAAGCCCGCGAGGCCCGCAATCTCACGCAGCCGCTCCACCGCCCGCACGGTGCCCTCCGGGGCCGCCTCATACACATGCCCGCGCAGGGCTTCACGCGCCCCGAGGCCGGTGTCAAACCCGTAATCCAGTGCAGACTGCGCGCTTGCATCGCGGCGCAAAATACCCGCCATCACCTCCGGCAGGCGGTTCCCGGCGCAGGGCATCGTCACGCTCAGAGCATCCAGATGCAGGTTCATCCCCGCCGCCATCACCTGACGGTTCATCCCCGGTGAGGCCAGCATATGTACCGACCCGTGCGCCCGCCCCATCTCGCCATGGATTGTGCTGGCAAAATCAAACCGCCAGTCCGGTATCTCCGCATCCGGCGCAAAGATTACCTCCCTGCTGCCCGAACGCCCCTCAAGACGCAGATGCAACTGCCCGTCTTCATCGCGGCGCATGAGTTCCGCACGCGCGCCGGCACGAATGCGCGGCGGTGCATCCCTGGCAGGCTTGCCCTGTTGCCAGGGCGTCGAGGCCACAAACCGGATATGATCACCCGGCTTTAACCCGGCAAAAGCCCCTTCGGTTTCCGGCACAAACCCGGCCCGCGCCGCATCTGTTGCATCAAGCCCCGCGCGGATTGCCCTGGTCAGCAGCGCCACTTCCGGGCGCGACCAGGCCAGCGCGATTTTATCGTTGCTTTGATCCATCAGGTAACGCGTTGCCAAAGCCGCCGCCGCCCCCTGCACCGTTCCACCCGCATGGATCACCCCTTGGTCCATGAGCATCTTGATCCCATGCGCATCCCCGGCCGCAACGGCCTGCAAAGCACGCCCCATCTCCGGTGCGCGCCCCTGCATCCCCTCAAGCCGCGCCGACCCGACACGGACCTCGATCGCCCGCATCACCGGCCCCGCCTCAAGCGGTACCTGCACCCCGCCATCGATCAGCGCGATCAACTTCGCACCACTGGCCGCGATATCCTCCAGCAGCTGCCCGGCCTCACGGCCGCCAAAACGTCCGGCATCATCCAGCACAACAACCGTGCCCGGATCAAGCTGCAACCGGCCTTCGCGGCGCGCGCGCGTGAACTGGTTAAGCGTATGTGCGCCCCGGAACCCCGCATCCCAAAGCGCATCCAGCCCGGCCCCCGTGGGCGTCAGGCCAATCACCTGCCAACCGGCACGGGTATGAACCTCTGCAAGCCGCGCCGCCACCCGGGTTTTACCGCTACCGGCATCGCCCCGGATCAGCCGCAACCGCCCGGCCTGCGCCCCATGCTCCAGAGCGGCCATTTGCTGCGCATTAAGCCCGACCTCGTCTTCGGCCTGCATCGCCACAACCGGGGCCATCTCCGGTGATTTTTCCAGTGCCAGCCGCACGCCCAGATCCACCGTTTCCAGTTCCGCGCGCAACTGCGCCCCCAAACTATAGATACGGCCCTCACCGCCATCGCCGCCTTCCGACATGACCACCAGATCGGGATGCGCCATCGCCTCGCGAAACAGCCGCAGGAAGGTTTCAGGCTCCGCCACCACCTGTGACAACGCACCCGCCACATCATCGGCCCTGAACACCGACCGCCGCGCGATCAGATCGTCAATCACCTGCGTTGGCGTCTGTGTATAGCCATTCGGGTCGCTGCCGGTATGCGGATTTTCTTTCAGGATCGGATCACCCTGGATGTATTCCGAGGCCAGCAAGCCGGCGACCCGTTCCGCCACCGCCATCAGGGCGCCATCGCCCAGAAACGAAACCTGACCCCGCTCCCCGGAAACACCGGATCCGCGCCAGTCACCGCGCGTATCAAGACCCAATACCTCGGCCCCCGCAACCATGCTTCCCACCAACCGGTCCGGTCCATCCTCCAGATCCACCGACAGATGCCCCGGTGCCTGCGCCATCCGGATTAAATCAGCAGGCCGCGTGAGATGTTTCGGATGACCAAACACCGTGACACTCATCCGGTGACGCGTTAGCGCCACATAGACCGCATGGCGGTTCAGACGCCAGTGACCCAGCACCAGCGCATGATCAACCGTCAACCCCTGGGATTTATGAATTGTCGCCGCATAGCCGTAATCCAGATCGCGGAATGTCTTCAGATCAATCGTTACCGGCTTCGACCCGGACGCGGGCACCGACCCGGACGCGGGCACCGACCCCCCATCCACCAGCAGATCAATCTCGCCATCCCGCGTCGCCACCACCGTGCCAAAGCTGGAACGCGGCAAATCAAGCGCGCGGTGCGGACGGGTCAGCATCACCCGGTCCCCCGGACCCAGTGCCAGCGGCACCTCAATGCGCTTGTGTATTTCACCGGAGCGGTCAATCCGCGTGATCATACCGTAATTGCGCACCGCAGAACCATCAATCTCGCCACGCTCCAGTGCCTGCGCACGAATGGCCGCGTTCAGCGCCCAGACATCCCGGTTGGTATAGGCCAGCGCAATCCGCGACGGCGAAACCCCGAGCCGGTCTTTGTCAGCCCCGGTCCGGTAATAGGCCTCTGCCAGCGCCCCGACCGGATCCTCAAGCACGTCACGGCCCAGGCGCAACGCACCCTTGGCCACATAATACCGAATGGCCGGCGCAATCTCCGCCCCGCCCCGCGCCAGCGCCTCTGTCGCGGCCCGGTCCAGTGGATCACGCTGCCGCTGCACCGCACCCATCACCGCCATGGACCCGCATCCGCCCTCCGAGGCAACGGCGCGCTCCACCACATCCCAGCCCGGCACATCCGAAATCGGTTGCAGCTGCTCGGGATCACCCACCGCAATCAGTTTGCCGCCAAGTGCCGCAACCCTGTCCGCGATCCGCGCCCATTGCCCGGCCCCCACCATGCCGGCCTCATCCATGATAAACACAAACCGGTCCTTTGGCAGCACCTCCCCCCGCGCCCAACGCGCCTCCCAGGCTGCCAGTGACGCGGTGCGCATCCCCTCGATGCCGCCAAGCTCCTGCGTCGCCTTGCCCGATGGCGCACCGCCCAGAACCGCGTAACCGCGATCCTGCCAGACCCGCGCCACCTCACCCAGCGTATAGGTTTTCCCCGTGCCCGCATGGCCCTTGATCAGCGTCAATCGCGCCGGCGACAGCATGACCTCAGCCGCTGCCCGTTGATCGGGATTGAGTGTCGGCGAGATCAACTCTGCGACCGGCGCCTCTGGCGCATCCAGCGTAAGCCGCCCGGCCACCATATCCCGGGAGTGCGTGCCAAGGCGCTGAATGTCCGCCGCCCGCGCCGTGGTGATGTATTGCGCATGGCCATGCGCGTCTTTCTTAAAAATCTCAACCAGATGCTCTGAACCCGTCACCTCGCGCAGCACTGCGTCAAGCTCATGATCCGCGCCAAAAACCATCCGTTCCTGCAACGCTTCCCGGATATCGCCTGCGGTAAACACCGCGCGCTGCGCTTGTACGACCACCAGAATATGCGCGGGATTATCACGTAAAAATACCGCGTTACGCTGCCGCACCCCCTGGCACCGCGCCGCTTCACGCGCCACATCCCCACGGCTTTGAACATGCGCTGCCACATGCGGATTGCAGCCTTCAGGCTCCAGATAAATTCCCCGCGCCGCGTTGGTGCGATGGTCAATCCGCACGTCAAACCCCGCCCGCTCAAGCGCCAGATTGGCATGCCGCGCCCAGTCTGCACGCCAGCCTGACAGCAGTGATTTATCATTCCACGCCCGCTGTTTTTTGCCCCAGTCCGACGCGCCGATCTCCCGTGTCGTGAGCATCACATGCACATGCGGATTGCCGTCCTGCTTGTCGTGTATTTCCCAGTCTGCCACCATGCCACGCGCAAGAAACGACGTCGCAACATAGCCCTGCATCAGTTCAATTTGCTGATCACGCGCCAATTCAGCCGGCAGCGCAATCGTCAGGCTGCGCGCATATTGCGCTTTATGGGCATGCTTGTTCAGCCGGTTTTCGCCATCCTCGACCGCGTTCCAAAGCCGCTGCGACACCCGCGCCCAAGCCGCACGCGATATCTGCTCATCCGACATATCGGTATCTTTGGCCTGCACTTCGGCACGCACCTCGCGCAGTGCTTTCTCAAATGCCGCATTGCCAAATTCAGTCTCTGCCCAGTCCGGCAACCCGTCCGGCACCGCAACCTCTGAATACACAACCTCTTTCGCCTTGCCCGCGTAAGAATAGGTTTCGCCTGCGGCGCGGGACGCCATCTGCGCGCCATGACGATACGCTGCCGCCCGCACTGCGGAGCCTCCCCTGGCGGCTGAAATCACCGAAACGTTGAAATGGAACATGGCCATAGTTTTCGTATACTACAGGCCACAATAAATCTGCAAAGATTTATTGTATAAGCGTGCCTTTAATATTTTTGGTAAAATATAACGACGGATCAGTTCACCGCATCCTTGCCGCATTTCCCGCAAACCTGTCCAAAGATGCGCCCTTGGAATTTGCCGGTAAACCCGACAACAGTTTGAAACATCAGAGGCGTTTCTCAATCGCTCGAAAAGGCTTCGACCTATTAGGTCAAAGCCTGCCCGCTGGCGCGGGAATGCTAAGAAAACAAGGAAGATTGGCAGATTTGCGCGCACTCAAAACCTTGCAATCCGTGGAACGGTCATGCGGATGGCAAGCGCAGAACCGGACGCGCGGCAAGCCCGGAAACAACCTTGATGGGGTGGTCAATTCGGGGCAGAAAACAACGCACGCCGAGGCCCGAATTTGATGCCAAAATCACGCGGCGGGATTTGCGTCTGGATGTCGGCGCCGCAAGCCAGCCCGAAAACCGCACCCGCATGAGGCCGAAAATCTGGCGTTCAGCTGCTCACGTTTTGGCAGTCTATGCGCTTTTGGCAAGGCTGGCGAGTTTTGGCGAAACGTGCAGTTTATGTGATTTTGCAGGATTGGCAAAAGCGGCAAACTGTGGCACCTTGCGGCATGACCCCGAAATTGGAAACCGATCCATGCCAAAGCCACACCCGAAATCCACACGACCCGTCAGTGAAGGCCACCTGCCGATGATGCAAAGACTCCACGCCCGCATCAGCCAGAATGATTTGCACTGGCTCAACACGATGGACACGCAGGAATTGCGCGCCCTGCTTCTGCTCATCGCAACCGCAAAGCAAAAGCGCCTCGACATCACCACATTGCTTGAAGAGCACAACCGACATTGTACCGGCAAGGATCGCAACAAGTGATCGCGGATGAAACCGTTGCATCAGCGGATATGGATTTCCGGGTAATCCCGCGCCAGCGGGCTCTCGACTTCTCGACCTCGGGCATGAAATGCCCCGCTGGTTGGCAGGGCCAACGGGCCCGAGAGGCTACCAGTCCGATGGGTCCGAGAAACTGCCGCCCCAACGGGCAGGCTTTGACCTATTAGGGCGAAGCCTTTTGGATGCGCGCGCGCTTGCGGCGCATAACCGTCATATCGCGCGCGCATGAAAAAAGCGCGGGATAGGATCAATCCCGCGCCCTGCTATTTCCTGGAGTTTGATTTCTGGCTATGCGGCTTTCGCTTCAATGAGGCCGAGTTTTTCCAGCCGCTTTGTGATCGCGAACGGACTTCGGTCAAACTGATCCGCCAGCACGCTCACGCTTTGCCCCGCGCCGTGGCTCTCTGCCAGCTGCGCTTCTTCCGCTGCCGTCCACGGCGCACCGCGCCGCGCAGGGATTGGCAGGTCTGCCGATGCCATGTCGTCCGGCGCATCACCCGCAGCGGATGCAATCTGCGCTGGTGTTTTTGCCACAGCCTTTGAGGCCGGCTGAGACGGACCGGTTTGCGGCACCCCGTTTTTATCTGGAATATCCGCGCAAATATCGGCAAAGGGATCATACAGCGACGCCTCCCAAGCCCGGCGTTCCTGACGCGACCGCACCACGTTCAAAGCTGCGGGCAGCGCATCGATCAGGAACTCGGCTTGCGCCAGCGTCAATGCTATGGTGGCGGTCTCTGTATCGCCATCGGCGAACCTGACACGCAACGCCGTGATCCCGTCCTGTTCGGCCAGGGACACCATGCCGCGCTTCTCGCCGATCTCGCTCTCGAAATGCCATTTTGACACTGCGTTATAATCTTGCATGATAACCTCCTGTAATCCGTTAAATATTTATTCATTTACCCATGTAGCCGACAAATAAATATTTTGGGTCAGTTCTTCACGCTTCAAAACGCGCCAAACATCTTTTTTTGAATGCCCCGCAAGTCCAGTCCCGATTGGTGTAAGAATAAATCGGGCTTCAGGCATAGATTTAGCGACACCCAGAAAACGACAAATTGCTGCATCAATTTTTTTGAAATCAAGATTTTCAAGTTTATAACCTTTTGTTGGCAAAGCATATGAACTGCCTGTAATTCCTTCACCAATGCCGGTTTCTGCACTATGTTTTTTTGCAGCGTAAAGAGCAGCACCCTTGCCGTGACGTCCAGCCATATTTGATCCAAAAACAAAGTATTCTTGATTATCATTCATTGTTTCAATCCTATCTCTGCGTCTTTAACTGGTGCGGGTCGCGACTTCCTTCATCCATGACGGGGCAATCTGTAGTTGCTCCACGATCAACCCTACGATCGAGCCGTGCTGTGACACCTCAGCCGTTGGGTTGGCAGCTTCTCGGGTATGTGATGCGCGAGAAGTCGAGAAACCCGTTGGCGTTTCCACAGTGGTTTTTGAAAGCGACTTGGAAATATCCTTGGCTGTATACCCCGCCTGCAACAGCAAAGAGATCATGATGCACATATCGTTGGCGATGAATTGCAACTCTGCGCCCTCCCGAAACCCGCGATCATAAAACACTTCTTTTGGCGCATCCGGAACCATGGGGTCATATCCCAAAGTCACATATAATGACTGGCCATTCTGCATCTTGATTTTACGCACTTCGGACGGGCGTCGGCTTGGCAGCCTCTTGCGTTTCTCTGACATTTCAGACCCTTTCTATTTGCATAGATAACTTAGGTTAAAGCGTTGTTTTACTTGGTTATTTTTACCATATTCGGGGTGTTTTTACAAGCAGAATACGGGTGTTAACCTGTTGTTTTTGTGTATTTTAAAGGGCAAACTGGCCATGCCAAAGGCACCCTTCCAGCGCCATCCGCGCCGCGTTCCGCGCAGGGTGCGCTTATGCGGCCTCCTGCCCATTTTGTTGCGGATTTAGATCGAATAGGTATTCAGCCGCCTTTGATGCCTGGCTCGCGGCGCGGAAAATAAACTTCTTATCTTCGCGCAAGACTTTTAGCCAACTTTGAATATAAGCCGCCGTTTGTTCCATGTTCGGAGATATATTTAAACGCGCGCAGAGAAACGCCGCGCCCATATCAGCGACCAGCTCTTCGAAGGCATAAGCATTATCACCAAACCTTTTGCCTTTGGTCCGGTCAAGCCGGGCTTTCGCACCTGACCAATGAATGAGTTCGTGATTCAATGTTTGAAAATACGCCTCTGAACTGTGAAAATGTTTCAACTCCGGCATGGTCACCTGGTCTTGTTTCCGCGCATAAAATGCACGATTGCCCCCATGTTTGATTTCTGCACCTGTCCCATCAACAAAATTTTGAGCCTGTTCAATGATTTCATTTTCAAAAACCTCTGGTTCTGCTGGCTCAAGGTCGTATTGTGCCGGCAATCCTTCAATTTGACTGGCGTTAAAGACGCTATAGGATTTCAGAAATGGAATGATTGTTTCCTTGTCGTTTTCATCTTTAGCAATAGTCTTGTTGTAATAAACCACCCGCGTTGCCTTTGATCCTTTGACGACTTGGCCGCCCAGAGCTGCCGCTTGCTTATAGGTTAACCATTGGTCGCAAGAATATCCCATTTCCGTGCATTTCATCCAAAGGATTAAAACATTAATACCCTGATAAAACGCCCCGGTTGATCGACGCGGCATGGATGTGCAACCGCCAATACTCCAAGGCTTAACCCAAGGCACTGTGCCAGCTTCTAATAATGCTATTACTTGGTTTGTAATTACTGCGTGCATATCAACTTTTGCCATTTTGACGTTTCCTTTTGCGCTGTGTTTGAGGTTATTCCCCAAATGGTTCATATTTTGAGACAAGCCCGTAAGGGCGCTGCTCTGAAAATCTGAATGCGATGAAAGAAAGGGGCGGGGAATTTCAAAATTCGCGCTTTAGCGCGGGACTGGACCCACGCGCAGGTTTCAAAATCTTTGATTTTTAAAGCGAGCATGGGGAAGCCCCACAATTTGGAAAGGGGGCCGGAACAGGCCCCCAATAGCCCGAAGTGGCGTTCGGCTTGCCCGAACCCCAAGGGCCACAAAAACAGGATCTGTCGAGATCCGTTAAAGCAACCTGTTGCTTTAAAACACTGTTATCGTTTCGCTCAACCGGATCAAAGACAACAGCACCGTAAGAATGCTGCAACAGAAAAAAGGGCGGCCACTTTGGGCCGCCCAGTTGGGGAGTTGGGTTATTCGACGACGTCATCGTTGCCGGTTTTGGTTTTGGTTTTGGGGGCAAAGAAGACGACAACGCCCACCCGGATCAAACGGTATGGCCCAAGCCCCGAAAGCGAACCCACGCTGTTTGCCACTGCCAAACCGATCGCTGACACCGAATAATGCACCCACACCCCCTACAAAGCCACGCTGATACTGCTTGTGAAGCAAACAAGACTTGCAATCAGTACCATCCCCTGCATAGTTTGCCGCACGTGGCTCAGGCCACACGAGCAGAAACACACGCAAAGGAACCCCATATGGCACGACCCATCCCCAAAAGCGCATTGATAAAAGATCTGGCAGAGGAAACTGGATGCACCCAGAAGACGGCAAGCGAAGTTCTGGATGCGCTTGCCAAAGTTGTCAGCAAACGCCTGACAGCAGGGGATGCTGTGGCTCTGCCCGATCTTGCCAAGTTTGAAACCCGTGACCGCCCTGCCCGCGAGTTACGCAGTCCGGCAACCGGCGAGATGATCAGCAAGGACGCTGACAAGGCTGTCAGCATTCGTGCCGCCACCGCCCTTAAAGCGGCGGTGAACGCATAGCCGCTTGCTATCGTATCCACACCGTCTTTCGGGTTGGTCTTTTACTGTAAGGCTGCGCCACTTTCTGAAGGCTGCGATCCAGTCAGAGACGCCTCGTCTATCGGCGGGGCGGGTTATCCAGTCTTTGCACAATCGACCATGGGAGATTTTGCACAGACCTTGCGCCCGTAGGAGAGAGACCCCAAGTATCGAACGACGAAGGGTTGTGGGTAACCCGCGCCGCGCCGCCATTTTTGGCGGCATTCTAAAGACAAGGCAAGCACCCCGAAAATCACCGGACATAAAAAAACGGCCCCACTGCTTAGGCAAGGCCGTTGTCATCGATATAGAGTGCTATTCAAGCCCTGCGAGCGGCAGTAACTTGTCGATAGCGAACAGCAAGCCGATAAACCCGCCTATTATGTAAATTGTGCGGTTACTGCTTTGCATAATAAGCGTTGTTAAATCGGATTTAACTTCGGCAATCTCGGTTCTGACCTCGGCAATATCAGCCTTCAACTCGCCTTTGACTTCGGCAATATCGACTTTTAAGGCACTCTCAACTTTAGCAACATCTGACTTTGTAGCAAGTTCCGAAGTATCAGCGGCGGTGAGGCCTTCAACAATGGCCTCGGCCAGGCCTTCTTCGGCCCCCGCTTCCCGGAGCTTCTTGGTGAAGGCGAGTGTATCGATCTGTAGTGCATGAGCCATGTTTGGTATCCTTTCTGGCAATATAGGGTGTTTTTCGAGGTTTGCCTAGCGGCGCTTTTTGCAAGCAGGGACGAACCATATGCTGATCCGTCCCCGGTCTATCTTCACGGCCCCATCAGGCGATCCTGATCTATGGCCCAATTTACTGCTTCCGCTGCATCCGCTTCCACATCCTGTGTGTGTGATTTTGGGCAGGTCTGGCAGACAGGTGCAGGCAAACGCAGGAAGGGGTTGGAAAAGAGGGTGTAGCGGCGGGACTGTTTTGCTTGCAAAACGGACCAGAGCGTAAACCGATGGCACAGCCACCGACCGGAGTGCTCGCGCCCTGCCAGACCGGAATGCCGGGTGCAACGCCGCACGGAGCGTTTGCGCGACCGGGCGACAGGCGATAGCCTGTTCACTTCCACGGATACGACAAACACAGCGCATCATATCTTGGTGCCCCTGGCTTCGGCCTTGTCGGCCAGATTAAGCGCAACGCCTGGCGCGTACATTGAAGCCCCGAAGGAGACGCTCCCCTGTAAAAGTTTTGTGATCCTTGAAGCTGGTTTTTATCTGCGACAGACAGGCAGCAGGCTTGAAACCATTGCACAACGGATCACCTGAAGACTGCGGTGAGCGGTTGGGCAATCGGCTGGAATAACGCAGGGCCGGGCTCTGCCAGACAGGCAGCTGGCCACCGACAGAAAAGTTTTAATCCGACCTTCCAGCACGCGGTCGCCCAAAGAGTTGAAACGCAGCAAATGCCACAGATGCGGCCGCCCTGCGGTCTGCCTGCGGGTCGCTGAATATGAACAGATCAGGTGAGTGCTGAAGAAAAAACAAACTGCCTGGTCCCGAACCTTCACAAAGTTGCTATCGTCCTCGTTTTACACTGAACAGCCGTTGTTTTTAGGACTTCATCAGAAACAATATGTTCGATTCCTGCTGGTCCCAGAGAGCTCCGAAGCATGGATCGCCTGGTCAGCAGGCCTCTAAACTGTGTCAGTCGAGCGTCTTGACCGATTGAATGCGACTGCCCTGACAGCGTGAGCAACGCACATGTCCAAGCGCTTCGCTAATCCGGGTTCCACGGGGATAGCGATCACGGAGCGCGCTCACAGGCAAAATACCCTGATGCCCGCAGGCGCAGGTGATCCGGAGCGTCGTCGCGTAACAAAAATGTTCCAGCCGCTGGCCCGCAACCCGCAGTGCGGCATCAGGTTCAATTCGAACGGCCGGATGCGCTGTACGCTTCCGCTCAGTCTTGCGCCGCCGCCCCGTAAACGCCATCTGTGCTTTTCCCTTATGATCTATTCAGAGACTGTAGCCACATGATCCGGTAAACGGCAAGCCGACCCTGCCAACCAGCGGGGCATGAAATGCGCTGCCCATTGGGCGCGTGGCGGGTTACCCACACCCTGGTCGTTCGATACCTGGGGTCTCTCTCCTACGGGCGCAGGGTCAGAACAAAATCTCCCATGGTCGATTGCGTTCTGACTGGATAACCCGCCACGCCAACAGTTCACCTTGCCCAGGCAGGCAGTGCCCGACCTGCAAGGCAGCCCGTTCCGGATTGCAACACGCCGCAGCGTTCATCCGACCAAACCAACGCCCCTGCCCTGCCAGAGTGGCGCGCCAGTGGCCGTGTCTGATCTCATGACCTTGCCATCCAGTGCGGAAACATTCTTGACACCGGCCACCTCACCGCCTCATTTGCAATGGATGCAAAGCTATCTGGAAAAACGCGACCCGGCTAAAAATCAGGACCGGTTTTACTCCATGGCGGTATTGCCCAATCTGTTTGGCGAATGGACCCTGCGGCGGGAATGGGGGCGCATTGGCGCGTCCGGACAGGTGCGGCTGGATTTATATCAAAGCCATGCCGAGGCCGATGAGGCCTTGCTGGCGCTGGAGGACCGCAAGCGGCGGCGGGGGTATTTCATGGAACCGCAGCAATTGCCGATGTTGTGAGCCACACCAATCAGCCAGAGCCACACCGATGAACCAACGCCGCCCATAAGGTTATAATAGCGGCCATCTATAATGGCTTTCACCCCTGCGCAGTTTTGCAATACTACTGGTTGTTTTCTTTGTAGTAATCAAAATATTATCATAATGAATACCACTAAAGGGTTTTGAAAAATGTGTGGACAACACGGCGCACGTCCGGTTTTGAGGTAGGGGGTATTTGACTAAAGGTACGGGATAATTGCGACCTCCCCCCGCTATCAAATGTCCTATAGGTTTTTGATCGAAGATTTATGAGAGTAGTTTTGAGGGGCCACTTCCAGCGCTATCGAAATGTATACAATGCGAGGGGCACGGCAGTTGCTGGATGAAGCCCCGCGGACAGTTGAAAAAATTTCTGAAGCAATTAGGGTTCTATGACTAAAAGGGCGTTGAATTACCAGATTTTGAGCGCAGTCAAAAACCAATTGAAGCGGCAGTGTTTGAATGATTATGGATAAGCCAGCCTTAAATCGACACAGAACACCCTGCTTTTTCTTTCACGGCACCCAATCAACCAGTAGCGTGAGGTGGCCATGTTTTGCCGCTTTCTTCGCATGTTTCGCATCGGCAGTCAGAAACGTCCCGCCTTCAATAATTGCGGTCGCGTGGTAAAGGCTGTCGAGCAGTGTCGGATATCCCGCTTTTGGGTTGCCATCGCGGCTGATTTCCTGAGCCTTGAGCCAATGCGGCTTGCCGATATCGATCCACTGGAAACCGCCCTCTGTGTATTTTTCGAGTAGATCAAACGGTACCGAAAAATCGTGACCGTAGTGCAATGCGCTCTGACAAGCTTCGAGCTTCAGGTATTCTGGCGCTCCAAATGGCAAACCTTCTGTTAGGACATGCCTGAAGAACGCCATTGCCTGCGGCCTGTCTGACTCATCAAGGAACAGCTTGTTGAAAACGCTGGCATCAACAACGAACAAACTCATGCACTTTTCTTGGGCTTGTCAAAGCCCACCCGATAGCGGCACTGAACTTCCATGGAATCCTCGCCGCCTGTTGGAGTTATGGGAAGCTCATCCAGCATTTTCAGCGCTTCCTTGCGAGCCAGGACTTTCAGGGCCTCCTCCAAGGCTTTAGATGCAAAAGCAGAGCGTTGGCGATCGGGAACAGCAGATTCCACCCGTTTTTTCAAAGAGCGCGGAATGGTGAGTGTTAGCCTTTCTTTTGGGCTGGTGATGGGTATTGCAGACAAGGGTTCAGCTCCTAACGCACAAAGATATGTGTGCTTTTTAATCACATAGATAGTACCACTTAATAAATATAAAAGCTACCGCTTTATTTTCGCTTTATTTTCGCTTTATTTTTCTCTATGGCGAGTTATGCCGCTACTGCTCTACACCGCTATTATGTAATAGTGGTGTAGAGCTATTACATAAATACTGTATTGTATTATAGTGCCTTGCATAAATAGCATTATTATGTAATAGCTTCATAGTACAAACGGAGACACATGCTGTAATGTCGATTATCTCATTTATCAACCCAAAGGGAGGATCGGGTAAAACTACGAGTGCGCTCATTCTTGCAACAGAACTTGCAAACAAAGGTGGCGATGTATGCATAATTGATGCGGATCCAATGCACTGGATTGCTAGATGGGCAGAGCTTCCAGGTAAACCGCCCAACATTACAGTAATATCGGAGGTAGACCGCACAAACATCGTGGACCACATTGAAACCGCAAGTGAAACTTTTAGCTTTGTTATAGTGGACCTCGAAGGCTCTGCGTCAGTAATGTCGTCTTATGCTGTGGCGTTGTGTGATCTCGTGCTTACTCCCATACAGCCCTCATCTATGGATGCTGAAGCGGGTGGCGAAGCTTTCTCGATGGTACACAACCAAGGTCGTGTGCAAAAGCGCGTGATTCCACAAAGTATAATATTAACTCGTACAAGTGCGGCCATCATTTCACGCTCCCTTCGCGCAATCCGAAGCCAGTTAGACAAGGCCGGCGTCGACGTTTTGAATACGAGCTTGGTGGAACGAGCTGCCTTTCGTGAGATATTTGCCTTTGGCGGAGACCTTCATAGTCTTGACCCAAAAGATGTTAACGGCTTGCCAAAAGCTCGCGCTAATGCTCGGAGTTATGCTGATAATATTTTGGAAAGACTGAAAGAATTGGAAAATGGCTGAACGTAAAAACTCATTTGGTGTGGGGGCAGGGGAGTTAGATGCTTTTCGCAAACCTCGCAAGTTAGATATTCCAATTCAAGAAGTTGAAAGGGCTGGTCAGGAATCTGGTTTTACACGAGACACCCCAGCATACAGTAATCAGAAGCTTACGCTAAAAAACTCTACCAAAAGAGCGCCATGCAAGAGGCCTGGCGAGAAGCGTATTAGTGTTGCTTTATCAAAGAATCTACATAAATGGCTTGCATTTCACGCAATTGAAACGGATCAAAGCATCCAGAATATTTTCGAGACTCTTGTCGAAGATTTGCGCCAAAAGCATGGCACCTGAATCTGATCGGTTCTATTGCAAATATACTGAAGAACCATGCATGTCGCGTTTGGTGCCTAACAGGGACGAAGTTCAAACAGACCCCAGTTCATGCGTTAGCCCTGTCCTGCGCCCCCTACCCAAAGCGTCCCCAGGTTTGGTATTAGATGAATGTAACTGACATTACCTACAGATATGATGTAATTAAAGAAATGTCTGATAAAGAACTTTATCAGCTGCTTTATAAAAGCTGGAATATTACTAACCGCAAGATTGAAGTGTGGGGAAAACTGGAATTTCTGCCAACGGATAAATGGGTGGGCATAACAAATATAAAAACGATAACTGAAAATCTCGAAATTAGTTATCCGACAGAGTTGCGAAGGAATATCGATTCTGGCGTGCACATAACACTTAGTTATGCCAAATTACTGTTAGGTCATGATACTAGTATTTGGATTAGATGCGAGCTGGAGCTAGCTAAAAAAGCAGAGCGCGAAAAGCGTGGTAATCCATTTCTTCTTACAGTTAAAAAAGGCTCAGGGCAGCGTTTAGTATCCATGCCCATTGATAGAAATGAGATTATCAATGGGGATGCCACAGGTTACATCTCAGAATCGATTTTTGACTTCCAATTAGCAGCTGTCAGCACAAAAGTTAAAAAAGAACAAAAGACATTAGAACTAAAGCTTAACATTGTTAAACGCAAACACGTTGAGGCAACAGCTGCATTAGGCGAATTAGCAGAACAGAATAATGGCCTGGAAGTGAGCAACGGGCAATTGCAGTCAGAAATCACCATTCGCCAAGATGAATTGGCCGCCCTTATCCATGAATATCAAAAGGTAGAGCAAAAGATGTCCAAAAAGATTGAAAAATTAAAATCATACATTACAGAAAAGGCGCAATTTCTTAAAGATTTTGAGTTTATCGATGAAGAAGACTTTGAAAGTTTTATTTTCAATGTGACTAAAGGTTCTGGCGTTCAAGATGGTCTTAGCTTTCAAGAAGTGTTCAATGGTGATTATACTAAAGCGGTTTCTTACATCCAAGCATACTTAAAAGAGCAAGACATTCTCTATCAAAGACATATTATCGAAAACTATTTAACCCTTATTCGAAGCAATGATTTGATTATTTTAGCTGGAGATTCGGGTTCGGGGAAAACGAACTTGGTACAGTCTTTTGCTAAAGCGGTAGGTGGGGTCTCAAAAATTATCCCAGTGAAACCTAACTGGACAAGCTCCGAAGATTTGTTGGGCTACTATAATCCTCTAGAGAAAAAATACCTTTCAACACCTTTTTTAGAGGCGCTAATAGAGGCACAACAACACCCAGAGGTGCCTTATTTTATCTGCTTAGATGAGATGAACTTGGCTAGGGTTGAGTACTATTTTGCTGATTTTCTTTCAAAGCTAGAAACCCGTGACGCTATACCTGAGATACAACTCTATTCTGATGATGAATCGGCTCACATTTTATCAGAAATTAAAGCTGTTGTTGCCATTATCTCTGACGCGAGAGCTAAGTACTCTCGAGATGGGATAATCGATTTTGTTAAGTTAATGCAGGACAAAGATGTCAATGCAGAAATGAAAGGTGCATTTGGTTTCAGTGATAAAGATTCCCTGATTAAATATCACGGGGATATAAGACGGATGTTATCTGGGATTATTAGTACACCCTCAACGATTAAAGTGCCTGCGAATGTTCGCATTATTGGTGCCATTAATATTGATGAAACAACACACTACTTATCCCCCAAAATTCTTGATCGCGCACATATCATGAAGTTCAAAAGCCCTCTATTAACTGATTGGGATGATGTTTTTTCTCAAATAGAAAACTATGGTTTTGACGATGTGAGTAAGCCAATTCATTTTGATATTGATGCATTGGGCGAAAGAGAGGCATATCCTAAATTTGACCAGAATGATCCATTTTGCTCCTTGTTCATTAGCTTAAACAAGGAGTTCTTTAACCCAATAGGGGTTGAGTTTAGTATGCGGACCATTCGTCAGGGGCTAAATTATTTAGCCTTGTTCGCGGAACTAAATGATGACCGTGAACAAGCAATAAATAACTTTATCATCCACAAGGTGCTGCCAAAGTTTACCTTTGATGGGAGTAAGCAAGCGGGAACTTATAATAGGTTGGACTTGCTAGCCCGAATTATTCACCGGAGCAGCTATTTTTAGTTGGCAGTGGAGCGTAACTATCTGATATAGTGTAAAGAATATGGTATAACAGCCATCCGATACACTGGACAGAAAGCGCCCCACTGCCATGACAGATATTGCCCCATTTTTTCCCGCATTTCCAGCCATTTCCGGTAAAAAAGTCACCGCCGCGTTTGACGGTGGAAAAATCACCTCGGATGCTGGTGTTCTACTGCTTGCTCAAGCCGAGAAACGGCTTGGGATTGCGCAACGCTTGGCAGCACTTATCCCCGATGCGCGCGATCCGACGCACGTGCAGCATCTGCTCCCGGATATTTTGTTCGCCCGCTATCTTGCGATTGCGGCCGGATATGAGGACGCCAACGATCTGGACCACCTGTGCCACGACCCCGCTTTCAAGATGGCGCTCGGCAAAACTCCAGAGGCCAAGGTTGGTCTCGTCAGCCAACCCACCATGTCCCGCTGGGAGAACGCGCCGGACCTACGCGACGTGATCCGCATGTCCTACGAGATGATCGACATCTATTGCGACAGCTACACCGCGCCCCCGGCAGCGATCACGTTGGATATTGACGAGACGTTCGACACCGCGCATGGCGAACAACAGCTCACTTTCTGGAACGGCTTCTACCGCGAGCGCGGCTATGCCCCCATCCATGTCTATGAGGCCGAAACCGCGCGGCCTGTCGCCTTCGTGCTACGGCCCGCCAAGACACCGTCCGGGCGTGAGGTCGCCGCCCATGTTCGACGCTTGATCCACCGCATCCGCACACACTGGCCAAAAACGCAGATCCTGCTGCGCGGTGACGGGCATTACTCCCGTCCGGAGGTCATGGCCTGGTGCGAGGCTCAGAAGGGCGTCGACTATATCTTCGGCCAGCCGGGAAACGCCGTTCTCAGCAGAGATCCCGTCATCACAGCCGACGCCGACGCCTGCGCTGCCATGAAGGTCGAGAAGAACCTCGCCACCCATAGAACCCATTGCGAGACGACCTACGCCGCCAGGAGCTGGAACGGCGTGAAACGGCGCATCATCGCCCGTATCGAAGTGACAGGCCTCGGTCTCGATATCCGAACCATCGTCACCTCACTCCCCGGTTCCACGCCGGAACGGCTCTACGAGGCCGACTACTGTGCACGCGGTCAGGCCGAAAATCTGATCAAGCTCCACAAAACCCAACTGAAGAGCGACCGCACATCGTGCTCATCCGCCTGCGCCAACCAGATGCGGCTCATTCTCCACACTGCTGCCTATTGGCTGCTCTGGGAAGTGCGCCAGGCAATTCCGGAAAGCGCGCCTCTGAAGTGCGCCGAGTTCACCACCCTCCAGAACCGCATCATCAAAATTGGTGCCCGTGTTATCGAAACCGCTACACGTATCCGCGTCGCCTTCGCATCCGCCTATCCAGATAAACAACTCTTTACACAGATACTCGGCGCACTGACAACGACGCCTGCCGGCAATCCTCAAGCACCATAGCAATCACGCCGCGCAACGCCCCGTCGCCCCGAAACTGAAACCTGCAAACTCAAACGCAAGCGCCGGAAAGCCCGCGCAACAAACCCGTTTGCCTCGGCAAATGTGAAACCGTTTCCGCGCACAAAAACCTCTGCTCCAAAACATCCGGTGAATAATCCGGGCTAGAAAGTCTTCGAATGAGCTTGTCGCGGCATTGTCCCATTCGCTGGAGCGACTTGAAACTATAACGTTCGTTGGGTGTGCTTTTTTGGCGTTGCCAAGAATTTTGTGGATGCCTGTTTTATCCAGTTTCGCCAATTCATCAAAAGCATCAATGACAAGCGAATTATTCTCTATTTTTGCTCCTATCTGACCAAACACGTTTGCAGTAACTACTGCGCAGCCCAACTTGTCAGCAAGGCTATGTACGAGTTCGGTTTTGCCACCACCAGGTTCGGCGAGCACTACGATGAACCGTGAAGCATCCAGAAGTTCTAGCTCGCTGTAGGACTTTTCGTTGCTCGTTAGTATGCGCGGTAAATAGAATTTTGTGCTCATTACATATTATTAACTGTGCCCCAGTTAGAAGTTAAGAGGTTATGTTGAGCTAAACATAATCATTAGACCCTATTGTGAATCGGGTCTAATATTATGTGCTTTACTCGCACATGCGTGGGCGGAAAAACAAGTGGCAATGAATTAGTAGAACAGAATTCCATTGACCTATTTGGCCATTGTGGCCACTACTGTGGGCAAGGAGGAGTGTTCATGAAGACACTTTCGGCACGGAATGCCAAGTATAACTTTGGCCATATGATTGACCTTGCTCGTGCAGAACCGCTAGTTGTTGAAAAGCACGGGCGCCCTGTGGTTGTTGTCATGGCGGTTGAACAATTTGAAAAACTGACCGGGGACACCATCTCTCCGTCGCGTATCCAAAAGGAAGACTGATGGCTAAACAAAAAAACAGCAGCGCACCTCTGGGTTTTGAAGCGGACCTGTTCAAGGCCGCAGACAAGCTGCGCGGCAATATGGAGCCGTCGGACTATAAGCATGTCGCCCTCGGTCTGATCTTTCTTAAACACATCTCGGACAGTTTCGAAGCCAAGCATGCCGAGCTTCTTGCTGGTTATCCCGAAGGCGCGGAGGACCGGGATGAGTATGCCGCCGAAAACGTTTTCTGGGTGCCGAAGGAGACCCGCTGGTCGCATCTTCAGGCAAATGCCAAGCAACCTAATATTGGCAAGATCATTGACAACGCCATGCTGGCCATCGAAAAGGTCAACCCATCGCTCAAGGGCGTACTACCCAAAGAATACGCGCGACCCGCGCTCAGCGCCATCATGCTGGGTGAGTTGATTGACCTGTTTGCCAATATCCACCTCAAAGCCGACAACGGCGCGGCGCGCGATGTGCTGGGCCGCGTCTATGAATACTTCCTTGGCCAGTTCGCCGGCTCCGAAGGCAAGCGCGGCGGCGAATTTTACACGCCCCGCTCGGTGGTTAAAACCATGGTCGAGATGCTGCAACCTTACAAGGGACGCGTCTATGACCCCTGCTGTGGCTCGGGCGGTATGTTCGTGCAATCCGAACGCTTTGTCGAAAGCCACGAGGGCCGCATTGGCGACATTGCCATTTATGGGCAGGAGAGCAACCATACCACATGGCGGTTGTGCCGGATGAATTTGGCCGTGCGCGGCATTGACGCCGAGATCAAATGGAATTCCGAAGGCAGTTTTCACAAGGACGAACTGCCGGATCTGCGCGCCGATTACGTGCTCGCCAACCCGCCCTTCAACATCTCGGACTGGGGCGGGGATCGCCTGCGCGAGGATGTGCGCTGGAAGTACGGGGTGCCACCCAAGGGCAATGCCAACTTTGGCTGGTTGCAGCATATCCTGCATCACCTTGCCCCCACTGGCACCGCAGGCGTAGTGCTGGCCAACGGCTCTATGTCTTCCCAGCAATCAGGCGAAGGTGAGATCCGCCGCGCGATGATCGAAGGCAATGTGATCGACTGCATGATAGCGCTTCCAGGGCAATTGTTCTATTCTACGCAAATTCCCGTCTGTCTGTGGTTTCTGGCCAAAGACAAATCAAACGGCATTGCCCGGGATGCAAAACTGCGCGACCGGCGCGGCGAAATTCTGTTCATCGACGCCCGCAAGTTCGGCCACATGGTGGATCGTACCCGCCGCGAGTTTTCCGGCGCGGATATTGAGAAAATTGCCGAGACCTATCACGCGTGGCGATCCGAAGGCGGCGGGTATGAAGACAGTGCCGGTTTCTGCAAATCCGCATCTAATGAACAAATAGCCGCGCATGGCCATGTGCTGACACCGGGGCGTTATGTGGGCACGGAAGCCGTGGCCGAGGACGATACGCCGTTTGTCGAACGCTTTGCGGCGTTGCAGGCAACCCTGGAGACGCAGTTTGCACAATCGGATCAGCTGACGGATACGATCCGCGACCAGCTCGCAAAGGTCGGGATATAATATGGCGGTCAGGTTGGATATCACGTCTTTTGCTAATGCTATTGATCGTTTCACTGAGGGTCTGGATACTCTGGGAGAACACCCGGATAATGCCTTGATCCGGGATGGCGTCATCCAGCGGTTTGAGTTCACTTATGAACTCGCGCACAAGACCCTCAAACGGTATCTGGAAATGGCGGCACCCACTCCGGGCGATATCGACGACATGGTTTTCCAGGATCTGATACGCATGGGCAACGAACAAGGGTTGTTGCTGAATGACTGGGAAGAGTGGAAGGGATATCGACAGTCCAGAACCGATACCAGCCATACTTACAACGAGGAGAAAGCCTTACTGGTTATCGCCCAAATCCCGGCTTTTCTGGAAGAGACGCGTTACCTCTTAAAACAACTCCGCAAGCGAACGGAGGCAACATGAGCGGTCAACCTATCGATATTCGCCCCGACCATGCGGCCATGGTTCGCGACATCCTGGCAGCGCGTCTGCCAGAGGGCGTCAGGGTCTGGGCCTTTGGCAGCCGGGCAAAGTGGCTGGCAAAACCCTATTCCGATCTGGATCTGGCACTGGAGGCGGCGGAACCGCTGCCCGATGATCTTGTCGCTGACCTCAAGGATGAGTTCAGGGAAAGCGACCTGCCATGGAAGGTGGATGTTCTTGATCTGAATGCCATTGCGCCATCGTTTCGGGCGTTGATTGATGAGGACAGGGTTGAGTTTTCGTTACAGGAGGAGTTGCGAAAACTAAATTTTTTAGACGCGCCTATCGAAATTATCGATGGTGATCGCGGTGTGAATTATCCAAAACAGATAGATTTTACCTCGAAAGAGTATTGTCTGTTTTTGAATGCTAGGAATGTAAGTCCGTCGGGCTTTAATTTTTCCGATTGTGCATTCATAAATGAAGAGCGAGACAACTTATTGAGAAAAGGAAAACTTGAGAGGTTTGATAGTGTTTTGACAACCAGAGGCACTGTTGGCAATGTAGCCTTTTTTGATAATTCAGTTCAGTTTGATCATATACGTATCAACTCAGGGATGATTATTTTCCGCCCAGACCAGAGTGCAATTGTTCCGCGTTTCCTGTATCTTTTTTTAAGATCAGGCCTCTTTAAGAACCAAGTCTCTGCTCTAACTACAGGTAGCGCTCAACCCCAACTCCCTATTCGTGATATCCGTAGAATTCACATGCCTATCCTGCCGCTCCCCGAACAACGCGCCATCGCCTCTATCCTCGGTTCTCTCGACGACAAGATAGAGCTAAACCGGCGGATGAACGAGACGCTTGAAGCCATGGCGCGGGCGATCTTCAAGGACTGGTTTGTGGATTTCGGCCCTACCCGCGCCAAAATCGAAGGCCGTGCGCCTTATCTTGCGCCGGAAATATGGGAGCTGTTTCCGGACAGGCTGGGCGGGGATGGGGTGCCGGTGGGGTGGGAGATCGGCACGCTGGCGGATATTGCCGAGTCACCGCGTCGAGTGGTTCAACCAGCCGATGTAACTAAGGACACTCCTTACATTGGACTAGAACACATGCCGCGTCGCTCAATCGCTCTCTCCGAATGGGAGGGATCAGGAAAGGTAAGCAGTAATAAATTTCAGTTTTGTAGGGGAGAATTTCTATTCGGCAAACTCCGTCCCTATTTTCACAAGGTTGGTGTTGCCGCCATTGATGGAATTTGTTCAACTGACATTATAGTGATTAAACCCAAGGCAGAGGAATGGGCGATGCTGATCCTTTCTTGTATTTCGTCCGACACCTTCGTTGAATATACCAATTCCGGATCAACAGGAACCAAAATGCCACGCACCAGTTGGCAAATCATGGGAGCCTACAATCTTTCCCTTGCCCCCTCTGATGTGGCGCAGGCTTTTGAAAAAATGATCTCGCCAATGATTGAGAAGATCATTGCCAATATCCACCTATCCCGAACCCTCGCCCAGACCCGTGATCTGCTGCTGCCCAAACTTATGAGTGGCGATGTGAGATTAAACCACGAACAGATAATGCAATGACCACCCCGCAGGAAAAAATCCGGGAGATGCTGGATAAATACGCAACAGGCAGATATATCTTTCGCGGCGAAAACGACAAGGATTATGGCAAAATCTCCTCCGGTCTGTACCGGCAGTATTGCCAGCCGGACGGCAACAGCTCCGCCAATGAGAACGGCCCTCTGATTGATAACGAGCATTTTTTTGTTGCAGACGTGGAACAGGGTATTGTTGAAAAGGCAAGGCAACACATCCGCCCTGGTGCGTCCGATGTGGAAGTTCTGACCGAATTACAACACTACGGTGGCAAAACCGCCCTGATTGATTTCAGCAAAGACCTGCATATCGCCCTGTTTTTTGCCTGTGATGGTGAGTTTGACCGGAATGGCCGGGTTATTTTCTTTGAAACATCCAGTTTAACCGAAAGCACAAAAATCAATTACGACGAGATAAGCGGGGACAAGGCAAAACACACCCTAATGTCAAAACACACCCTAATATCGCCAGCCGGGAAAACCCCCAGAGTTATTTTCCAAAGTAGTATATTTGTTCATGTCCCCAAGGGTTACTTATTAGAAGATGAATACGATATTATTGAAATTGAAAAAGACCTTAAAAAACCACTTTTGGACTATCTGAGCAAACATTTTAATATCAAAACAGAGACCATCTATAACGATATTCAGGGTTTTATCCGCAATCAGAATAATTACTCTGCTGCGGAAATAGAATTTTATCGCGGTAATGCAAACTTTAATTCAGACAGATTAGAAGCAATAAAGAACTACGATAAAGCCATCGAAATTAATTATCAATTTGCTGAAGCTTATTACAAACGGGGACTTGCAACCTTTCTTTTAGAGGATCATGAAGAATCCATAGAAAATGTGATAAATGACTTTAACAAAGCCATCGAAATTAATCCCCAATATACTGAAGCTTATAACAATCGAGGTAATGCAAAAATTATTTTAAAAAACTATAAAGATGCAATAGCAGATTATGACAAAGCGATAGAATTTAATATCAAAAATT
>OZ253569.1:1740000-6454945 GCA_965262875.1 Halioglobus sp. | reverse complement strand
TTTAGCCAACGCTTTATTGGTTACGGTCACCGTCTACCCTCGCTGGAGCTTGGCGTGGAGATGGGCGTTATAGACGAATACACCCTCGATCTTGATACCGCGATCGAACTCGCAGACATACTGGTGATTGCCACGCCCACGCTAGTTGCCTCCAAAATGCTGGAAGAAATACTGCCGAGACTTGAGGGCTTGAGTAATACGCCTGTCATCACGGATGTCGCGAGCGTCAAGGGCAGTTTGTTACGCACGGCGGAATCGGTTTGCGGGGCCCTGCCGGCCAAACTGGTACTGGCTCATCCAATAGCCGGTTCCGAGCGCAGCGGGGTAGGCGCTTCCGACGAAGACTTATTTGTCGACCACAGAGTGATTTTGACCCCCGAAGAGCACAACGATGCCGCGGCAGTAGAACTGGTGCGGCAAATGTGGGAGAGCACCGGTGCTGAAGTGGTCGATATGTCGGTTGACCATCACGATGCAGTGTTGGCTGCTACCAGCCACCTGCCCCATGTTTTGGCCTACGCTCTGGTTGATGCCCTGGCGCAGAGAGAAGAAACCCAGGAAATTTTTCGCTTTGCTGCCGGAGGGTTTCGGGATTTCACCCGTATAGCATCCAGCGACCCTCTTATGTGGAAGGATATCGTGTTGGCGAATAGAAGCGCCCTGCTCGACGCCATCGACTTGTTCAGTGAGAAATTGGGGCAATTGCGTGAGAATGTCGCGCAGGAGAATTCGGAGCAGTTGCTGGAAACTTTTTGCCGTGCCAAACAGGCACGCGATGATTTCTCAGATGCGTTGGCGAGCCGCGACAAATCATCATCTTGAGAGAACAACTATGAAATATACCGTAATGCCCGGTGGCTCGATAACAGGCGATGCTCGAGTCCCAGGCGATAAATCCATTTCCCATCGGGCCATTATGCTCGGCGCACTTGCTCGCGGTACAACCCATATTAGTGGGTTTTTGGAGGGTGAGGATGCTCTTGCTACTGTTGCCGCGTTTCGAGCGATGGGCGTGAATATAGAGGGCCCCCGTCACGGCGAGGTCACAGTGCACGGTGTAGGGGTGAATGGTTTGAGCGCGCCGTCTGATGTGCTCGACTTGGGTAATGCTGGAACCAGTATCCGACTGCTTGCAGGGTTGATGGCAGGGCAGGCATTTGATTGTGTCCTGACGGGAGATGAGTCTCTTCGCGGACGCCCAATGGGTAGAGTGATGGACCCTCTGGCGACAATGGGTGCAGTATTGTCTAGTGTAGACGGAGGTCGTCCGCCTCTATCGGTATCCGGCGGGCAAACTCTGAACAGTATTCATTACGACCTGCCTATGGCCAGTGCCCAGGTGAAATCCTGCGTACTTCTTGCCGGCCTCTATGCGCAGGGAAAAACCTCAGTCACAGAACCGGCTCCCACCCGGGACCACACCGAGCGCATGTTGCGTGGGTTTGGCTATGAAGTTAAAAGCGAAGCGGGCGAAACCAGCTTGCAAGGTGGTGGTGAGCTCGAAGCGATGGATATTGATGTGCCTTCGGATATTTCTTCGGCCGCTTTTTTTCTGGTCGCCGCGAGTATTGCGCCTGGTTCTGACCTGCTGTTGACCCACGTCGGAATCAACCCTACGCGTATCGGAGTGCTCAAGATTCTGTCTTTGATGGGTGCCGATATTGCATTGAAGAATGAGAGGGAAGTGGGTGGTGAGCCCGTTGCTGATATTCGCGTCCGGTACGCGCCTTTAAAGGGAATCGAAATTCCCGCAGATCAGGTCCCTCTGGCTATCGATGAATTCCCGGTCCTGTTCATTGCCGCTGCTTGTGCGCAAGGGCGTACTGTTTTGCGCGGTGCCAAGGAATTGCGCGTCAAAGAGAGCGACCGAATTGCGGCGATGGCCCAAGGCCTTACGACACTGGGTATTGTCAACGAAGTGCTCGAAGACGGCATCATTATCGAGGGTGGTGTTATGGGTGGTGGCGATATTCACACCTTTCATGATCATCGAATAGCGATGGCCTTTGCTATTGCGGCGTTGCGTTCTGAACATGAAATTCAGGTTCTGGACTGCGATCATGTTGCCACTTCATTTCCCGGCTTTGACGCCCTGGCGCGTGGGCTCGGGCTGCAAATATCAGCGCTGGCAGACTGAGCAGTGAGTCAATCCAGGGTAATCACGGTCGATGGCCCCAGTGGCGCAGGTAAAGGAACCATAAGTTATCTGCTGGCCGACGCTCTGGGATGGCGATTTCTGGATAGTGGTGCACTGTATAGAGTGGTGGGGCAGGCTTGTCTTATCGAGGGCGTGAGCTGGGACGATCACCCAGCTGTAGCGCAACTGGCGAGGAATCTCGATGTGTCTTTTGTCAGTGCTCCTGGTGGCGAGGTCATGGTGGCCTACAAAGGCACAGATGTCAGTCGAGTGATTCGCACTGAGGAAGGGGGGCGTGGTGCCTCCACAGTAGCCTCGATTCCCGAGGTTCGTTTGGCGTTACTTGACCGCCAGCGTGAATTTGCTCAATCGCCGGGATTGGTAGCAGACGGCCGCGATATGGGAACCGTTGTGTTCCCCAGCGCACCACTTAAGTTTTTTCTGACTGCCAGTGCGCAAGAGCGCGCCCAGCGGCGCTATGCTCAGTTGATTGCAAAAGGTGAAAGTGTTAATCTCCCGCGCCTTCTGGAGGATATCCAGGAGCGGGATGCACGTGATATTAGCCGGGCAGCCTCTCCTTTGGTATCTGCCGAGGACGCCATTGTCGTCGATAGTACGGGTAAGTCGATCGAAATCGTATTTGATCAGATTATGCTAAAAGTGGTGGAAAAAGGATTAAGTGCTAGCTAAAAGCGCCGAAATTCTTAAAAAGTGGAAGTAAAAAGTGCTGTTGGTCATACTGATTCCAGTCGGGGTGGGGCCAACAGTTAATTTGGGATGACCCGGGTCGGCTGGAGACGCGGCAACAGCAGAACGTTTGCTGGCATCATTTTGTGAATGGGTATTTATAATGAGCGAAAGTTTCGCTGAGTTATTTGAAGAAAGCTTGAAAACAGTCGATATGGTTCCCGGTTCGATCGTAACCGGAGTTGTCATCGACATCGATAGTGAATGGGTTACCGTTCACGCCGGTCTAAAATCTGAAGGTGTTATTCCCCGCATTGAGTTCCTTGATGCCGCTGGTGAATGTGCTCTGGTTATTGGCGACGAAGTTCAGGTTGCACTGGAATCTGTAGAAGACGGATTTGGTGCCACCAAGTTGTCACGTGAAAAAGCCAAGCGCGCCGAGTCCTGGAAAGAACTCGAAGCAGCACACGAAGAAGATGCAGTTGTTACCGGTATTATCAACGGCAAGGTCAAAGGTGGCTTTACAGTTGATATCAACACTATCCGCGCATTCCTGCCCGGTTCTCTGGTCGATATTCGCCCTGTGCGCGAAACCATCCACCTGGAAGGCAAGGAACTCGAATTCAAAGTTATCAAGCTGGATCAAAAGCGAAACAACGTGGTTGTATCACGTCGCGCCGTTATGGAAGCGAGCAATAGCGTAGAACGCGACGCTCTGCTGGAAACTCTGCAAGAAGGTATGTCTGTTAAGGGTATCGTTAAGAACCTGACTGACTACGGTTCTTTCGTAGACTTAGGCGGTGTTGACGGTCTGCTGCACATTACTGATATGGCTTGGAAGCGTATCAAGCATCCTTCCGAGATTGTAGAAGTCGGCCAGGAAATCGATGTCAAGATCCTCAAGTTTGATCGTGAGCGCAATCGCGTATCACTGGGTCTGAAGCAACTGGGTGAAGATCCCTGGGTTGAAATCAAGGGCCGTTATCCAGAGAACACTCGCGTTAAGGCGCGTATCACCAATCTTACTGACTACGGTTGTTTTGCCGAGCTGGAAGAGGGTGTTGAAGGTCTGGTACACGTTTCCGAGATGGATTGGACCAACAAGAACGTACATCCTTCCAAGATCGTCCAGTTGGGCGACGAAGTAGAAGTGATGGTTCTGGATATTGACGAAGAGCGTCGTCGAATTTCACTGGGTATCAAGCAGTGTCAGCAAAATCCATGGGATGCTTTTGCCGGTCAGTACGCCAAGGGCGACAAGATCTCTGGCAACATCAAGTCTATTACAGACTTCGGTATCTTCATTGGGCTCGAAGGTAACATCGACGGTCTGGTGCATTTGTCTGACATCAGCTGGAATGAGACAGACGAAGAAGCGGTTCGCAACTACAAGAAAGGCGACGAGATTGAAACTGTGATCCTGTCGATCGATTCTGAGCGCGAGCGCATTTCTCTGGGCGTTAAGCAGCTGGAAGACGATCCCTTCTCAAACTACGTTGCTGAAAACGATCGCGGCGCGATTGTAACTGGCGAAGTAACAGAGGTAGATGCCAAATCTGTCACCATCAAGCTGGCTGAGGAAGTTGAGGGTATCTTGAAGTCTTCTGACATCAGTCGTGAGAAGGTTGAAGATGCGCGTAACTCCTACAAAGTCGGTGATTCTGTAGAGGCCAAGATTATCTCGGTCGATCGCAAGAATCGCGGTTTGGCGCTGTCTATCAAAGCGAAAGACTTTGATGACGAGAAAGAAGCCGTCCAGTCTCTGAAGGAGAAGGAAGTTGCCTCGGCGTCGCCTGGCACCATCGGTGACTTGATCAAGGCGAAGATGGAAGACAAGTAAGCTTACGCTTTCAACTATCGCTGTACTCGAAAAGGACTCGCCTCGGCGGGTCCTTTTTTGGTTAAAAACAAGGACTTGCGCAATTTGCGGCATACGTTCACAATATGGGTAACTAAGAAATACCCCGATAATAATTGAGCCATGCACTGGAGGCGCCATGACCAAAAGTGAATTGATTGAGCTGATCGCAGCCAGTCAGACCCAACTGTCGTCCAAGGATGTCGAGTTGGCGATAAAAACCATACTCGAGCAGATGTCCCAAGCCCTCTCCACCGGAGAGAGAATTGAAATCCGCGGATTTGGCAGTTTTTCTCTGCACTACAGAGAGCCCCGGCGAGGGCGCAACCCCAAAACTGGCGATTCCGTTGAGTTGACCGGTAAATACGTGCCACATTTCAAACCTGGAAAAGAGCTTCGTGAAAGGGTGAATATTGGGCTAAATGCCGGCCTGTAAAAGTTGCCCGGAAAACCTGAAGCGGTATGATCGCAAGATCACACCGCTTTTTTTATAGGTGGTCGAGCGAGTCGATACCTCGACACCCAACCAACTGGATTATTGACCACTGCGTCTGCAAATTGGAAGCCACCATGAACTTACTTCGCAAACTCATTACTGTTCTCATCATTTTGGCTACTGTCGCGGTTGGAGTGTTGTTTGCGCTGCAAAACACCGTGCTGGTTCCACTTGATATGCTGGTTTACACTTTTGCGGAGAAAAGCCTGGCCCTTTGGATTCTGGCGGCTTTTGCAGCCGGTGGTATCGTCGGTATGCTGACCGCCATGGGTATTGTCGTGAGTTTGCGCACAGCATTGCGCGGTGCGAACAAGAAAGCTACCAAGGCTAATTTAGAACTCGATAAGCTGCGAAACACCGGGCTAAAAGCTGTTGAATGATTTACTGATATTTTTACTACTTTTCGCGGCTATTGCCATTGGTTGGTTAATGGGTCGCCGCAGCTCCACACTGGCATCGAGGGGTACCGAACTCACGAGTGATTACTACAAGGGTTTGAACTACTTGCTGGAGGGTCGCCCCGACGGCGCCATTGACTCCTTCATTGATGCGCTTGAGGTAAACAGCGAAACCATAGAGACCCATCTTGCGCTCGGAAACCTCCTGCGCAAGCGCGGCGAAGTGGAACGCGCCATACGAGTACATCAAAACCTGTTGGCCCGGCCAAGTCTGCCGCGCACACAAATCCATCAGGCTCATCTGGAATTGGCCAGAGATTACATTAGTGCAGGACTGCTCGATCGGGCGGAAAGCTTACTGCTCAGCCTGGTGGATGAATCTGCCGAGCAACGGGATGCCAGCCGCCGTTACCTACTGGAGATTTACCAAAGTGAGCGCGAGTGGCAGCGTGCCATCGAAGTGTCTGGCGATTTTTTGCCGCGGAAAACATTGTTGGGTGGCAAAAAAAATTCCGAGTTTAACAATGGGCGTGCCCGCCAGGTGACTGTTGCAAGAGCCCACTTCTTTTGTGAACTGGCGGAAGAAAAGCTGGTGGCGGGTGAGTTGCAGGGCGCTCGCGGTTTGTTGGAAAAGGCCCTAAGTCAGGACAAGCGATGCGTACGAGCGTCTATCATGCTTGGTGGAGTGGAATATGGGGCGGGGCGTTTCAAGCAGGCGATCAAAGCCCTGCGCAAAGTTAGACAGCAAGACCCCGATTTTTTGCCCGAGACCATTTCACTTCTACGAAAATGCTATCGCGAAATTGGCGATGAGAGAGCTTTAAAAGAATTTCTCGAAGATTGCCTCGGCTCCGACCCCTCGCCAAATTTGTTACTCGCAGTTGCCGAAGATATTTGCGATGCAGGAGGTAAAGAGGCTGCAGCAGAATTTTTGTCCGGCCGTCTTGCTGATCAGCCTTCACTGCGGGGACTGGCCAAGCTTATCCATTTGCAGCTCGAAGTTACCGAGGGGCCAGCGAAGGACAACCTGGATCTGCTGCAAGTACTGGTTACACGGCTTGTTACCGAGCGCCCTGCGTATCGATGCGAGCACTGCGGTTTTTCAGGCCAGCAACTGCACTGGTTTTGTCCTGGCTGTAAATACTGGGGTTCGATGAAACCGATAAAATCGGCCGATCATACTAAAACACCCGCCTCCCAAAGCTTGGAGCTAGAATGAATTCACCTGTAGTGGTCGCACTGGACTATCCCGACGAAGGTCCTGTACTGGAGTTGGTCTCCCAGCTTTCTCCAGATCGATGTCGGTTGAAAGTGGGCAAAGAGTTGTTTACTCGCTGTGGCCCCGGCCTTGTAGAAAATCTACAGTCGAGAGGTTTCGAAATTTTCCTGGATTTAAAATACCACGACATTCCCAATACGGTCGCTGGGGCTGTTAGAGCCGCGGCGGAATTGGGAGTTTGGATGGTCAATGTGCACGCCGGAGGTGGGCGCAGGATGATGGAAGCCGCCTCTGAGGCCTTGCAGAGCTTTGCGCAAAAACCGCTGTTGATTGGAGTTACGGTGCTCACGAGTATGTCCGGGGAAGATTTGATTGAGCTTGGTTACACCGAAACGTTAGTGCAGCGAGCATCTCGATTGGCAGCTCTGGCCCAAGAGAGCGGCCTCGATGGCGTAGTGTGTTCCGCACAAGAATCGCAGTTGCTGAGGCGGGAAAGAGGTGCGGATTTTTCTCTTGTTACTCCAGGCATTCGAATGGCGGGAGAGCGTAGCGGTGATCAGCGGCGCGTTGTTACACCGGCTCAGGCGATTAGAAATGGCTCTGATTATCTGGTGATCGGACGCTCCATCACAGGAGCCGTCAACCCTCCGAATGCGCTCGAACAAATCCATAAAGAGCTCGCCGAGGCAGAATAAGATCAAATTCGGGCAGTTTGCTTGCGAGTGGGCAATGGCTTGCTAGACTGATCTTCGATACGGATGAATGCATGGACGCATTGTCAATAAATGGAGATTACATCATGAATGATTCAACTATTAAGAAGCCTCAATGGCACGCATTAACAACAAATTCGCGGCGCGCTAGCGCACTACTTGGCGCCCTCGGGTTTGCACTGTTGTTGGGGTTAAATCCTGTTCTGACCAGTACGGATGTACAGGCTAAAGACCCGGCGCCAGCGGCGGCGGTGACGAGTGTCAACATCAACAATGCCGACGCGCAGACCCTCGCAGCAAGTCTTAAGGGGGTGGGCCTAAGTCGGGCGCAAGAAATTATACGTTATCGGGAAACCTATGGTCCCTTTGCCTCTGTCAATGAATTGGAAGAAGTAAAAGGGATAGGGCCCTCAACCATTGAAAAAAACCGAGCTTTATTAACACTGGAATAAGATGACCGCTTCCGTATCATGAGGGGCTTCGGCCCCTTTTTTATTGCAGAAGACGAATCCAATAGATGAAATGCCTTGTTACAGGAGCCACGGGATTTGTCGGACGAGCGCTGTGTGAGCGACTGAATACAAAGGGCGTTGATTTTATTGCTACGAGTCGCGGTGGGGGTGTGTTGGCGAATGGGCAGCCTGTTCGGCCCCTCGACTTGGAAATCCATGGCGTAGAGTCTCAGTGGCTTGCCGGTATAGATGTGGTGTTTCATCTTGGGGGAATCGCCCATCAGAGTGAAGCTGCCTCAACCTATGAAGCTGTCAATTACCGCGCCACTGTTGATCTTGCCGCGGCTGCGGAAGTGGCCGGGGTCAAGTGCTTCGTCTTTCTCAGTAGTGTTAAGGCGATGGGGCCAGCACTGGAGTCAGGCCCTAGAAACGAAGATCACTGTGTTAGGACATCCGACCCCTACGGCCACTCTAAGCGCCGCGCCGAACTGGATTTGAAGGCCGCCTATCAGGGCAGTGAAATGTCTGTCATTGTTCTGCGCCCAGCACTGATTTACGGAGCTGACGCCGCCGGCAATCTTCTTCTTCTGGCCAGAGCTGCGCGCGCCGGCATTCCGCGGCCGCCGGAAATGGGAGGGCGTTCGATGATCGCTCTCGATGATATGACGGCATTGCTTGCGCGGTTGATTCAGGCGCGTCACGATGGTTTCCATCTTTGGATTGTATGTGACGGGCACTCCTACAGCGCCGGTAAAATCTACGATCTGATGAGGCGAGCGTTGGGTAAAGAGTCCTCTCGCGACTGGTTGCCACAATGGACCTGGCGTTGGAGTTGTGCACTGCGAGACCTGGCAGGTAACAATAAGCTTGGTACGACATACGCAAAAATATTTGGGTCAGAAACCTATAGCAATGCAAAGTTACTTGCATCGGTAGACTGGCGTCCGGCTTTTGCGCTCGAGGATGTTGTTGAGCAAATGATGAGCACAGTTGGAACACGCAGTTGACGATTCTGTTGGTGACATTTGTAGCTTCCCTCACTGCTTGTGGCATTTATTTGCGCCTCGCTAAATCCTGGCAAATTCTGGATCGACCGAATGAGAGAAGCTCGCACCGCGAACCTACGCCGCACGGTGGTGGTGTACCCCTTTTTCTCGCCGTTGCCTTGGGCTTCACTCTGGCGCCATCCTGGGCTTTTGAACTTAACTGCCTGTTCTTCGCGGCTATCTTCCTGATGCTAATCGGTGTGTTAGACGATGTACGCGGGTTGGCTGTTTCAACGCGATTTTTGTTGTATACCCTTATCAGTATCTCAAGTGCTGTAGTAATACTGAACCCCCATTCGGGGTCAGTTTCTGCCTTGTGGCTCCTGCAGTGGCTGTGTTTGTCGTTTGCCATAATCTGGGCTCTCAATCTGTACAACTTTATGGACGGTATTGACGGTATCGCGGCGACACAGTCTGTTGTGGCTTGTCTTGGAGCGGCTTTTTTTGCCAACACGCATTCAGAAGCCACGAGCTATAGCCTGTTCTGTCTTATTCTGGCGGCCGCTGCCCTGGGTTTCCTGGTGTGGAACTGGTCTCCCGCACGTCTGTTTCTCGGTGATGCGGGTAGTATTCCCATGGGGTTTCTCCTGGCCGGTCTCGCGGGATACGGTGCGGTGCAGGGGTATGTTAGTTTCGCCGTTTGGTCGGTTCTCCTGGCTGTTTTTATTGGAGATGCAAGCTGGACTTTAACTGTACGAGTGCTTTCCAGGGCAAAAATAACTCAAGCGCACAATCAGCACGGTTACCAGCGGCTTAGCCGGTACTGGGGCTCGCATCAGCGGGTCGTAATACTGCTGTTCCTGTTCTATATATTGTGGCTTTTCCCCATTGCCTGGCTCTTGCACCACAGCCCTGGCAACGGCGCTTATTTGGTAATTTTGGCATACATTCCTGTCGCTCTTGGCATGGCTAAGATCAGTAAACTAACGTAAAATTCCCGGTTCCACTTGTGTTCTGGACAACCGCAACCAGAGCCAATTTGACTACCAGGGGTGACAGGGGATTGATTAACCGAATTGGTGATCTTGCAACGCGCTCTGCTACCGGTATCGTCGGGAGCATGGTCGATGCTCTGGAAAAACTCATAGAGTTGCCTCGAAATATCAAACAGGCTTTTTTGTTGCTGCTGGACATGTTTTTTGTCACTGCAGCTATGTGGTCGGCGGTGGGCTTACGTCTCGGCCAAACCAACTTTCATCTCGGTGCAGTAGAGGTAATTTGTGCCGTAGTGACGGTTCTTTTCAGCGCGGTTATTTTTCTTCGCCTTGGTCTTTATCGCGCCGTCATCCGGTTTATGGGTCAGCAGGCAATTTGGGCGGTTATCACTGCGGTCAGCTATTCCACCTTGTTACTAGCATGTGTTGTTTTTCTTTCCCAAGCAGAAGTACCTCGTTCCATGCCCTTGGTATATTGGGGTTTGGCACTTTTGTTTATTGGTGGCACGCGCCTGGCGGTTCGCGGCTATTACCAGGCCAAGCTGCGCTCCCTGTCCAAGAAAGTGATCATCTATGGTGCGGGCGAGTCAGGTCGTCAATTACTCACGGCTTTGCACCACGGTGATCAGTATCGCGCCGTAGTGTTTGTAGACGATGATTCACGAATGCAGCGGTCGGTTATCAACGGGCTTCAAGTGGCTAGACCCGAAGATCTGGAACGACTCATACACGAACACGGCATTACACAAATTCTACTGGCCATTCCATCTGCGTCACCAGAGCGTCGCAAAGAGATTATCAACTCCCTGGTGGGCTTGCCCGTATACGTTCGCACAGTGCCCAAGATTAACGAGCTGGTGGGAGGGCAGGCCAGTGTCAATCAGATTCAGGATATCGCCCTGGACGATTTGTTGGGTAGAGACGCAGTGCCACCGCATCCAGAGTTAATCGATCGCTGTATTACTGGCAAGGTCGTGATGGTAACAGGGGCCGGCGGTTCCATTGGCTCCGAACTGTGTCGTCAGATTTTGCGATCGGGCCCGAAAGAACTGTTGCTTCTGGACAATTCAGAATATGCGCTATACAACATCGAACGCGAACTAAATGAACTCTCTTTGACCCTTGAACTCAATGTCGCCATGATCCCACTGCTTGGTTCGGTGCAGGATCAACGTCGCCTGGAAAGCGTGTATCGCACCTTTTCGGTTCAGACCGTCTATCACGCGGCGGCCTACAAGCATGTACCCATGGTTGAGTATAATGTAGCTGAGGGTGTCGCCAACAATGTGTTTGGTACCTGGCATGCGGCAGAAGCTGCGCGCAAGGCAAACGTTGAGACTTTTGTGCTGGTTTCGACTGACAAGGCAGTGCGTCCGACGAATATTATGGGCGCCTCAAAACGCTTTGCAGAAATGATACTGCAAGGGTTGGCGCAGAAGGATACCAATACGCGGTTTTGCATGGTTCGCTTCGGCAATGTCTTGGGATCCTCAGGGTCGGTTGTTCCTCTATTTAGAGAGCAGATTACTACGGGTGGGCCGGTAACGGTAACGCACCCCGAAGTATCGCGGTATTTTATGAGTATTGCCGAAGCCGCACAGTTGGTTCTTCAAGCCAGTGCCATGGGAACAGGAGGTGATGTGTTTGTTTTGGATATGGGCGAGCCTGTCCGCATTGTAGATTTGGCCAAGCGAATGATTCGATTGACCGGCTATGAAAACGGCCATGATGCCTTCGGTGGTCAACAAATTGATATTCAGTTCATCGGGCTTCGTCCCGGCGAAAAGCTACACGAGGAGTTACTGCTCGGAGACAATGTAACCGGCACTGGTCACCCCATGATAATGCGCGCTGAAGAGGAGTGTCTTTCTTTCGCCCAGATCCATCGGCAACTGGTCGATTTAATCCACTATTGTGACACCATGGATTGCGCAGGTATTACCACCATTTTGCGCTCAGCAGTCAGTGGCTTCCATGGCTACGAGGCTCAGCACGACCATGTGTGGCAAAAAATGGGCACGTTAGGGCGCAACGCAATCACCACACAAACCCCCGCAGTCGTTTCGTCCAATGTTCAGGAACTCTTCCCGGACAAGCACTAGAACTCCGTATCTCTTAATTCTTCTCCCGAGACAGTGAGCTGTTCTTTCGCAGCTGTTTTTTCTGCTAATGTGTGTTCTGAAATAAATTCCGTGTAGGGAGTGTTTTACCTGTGGATTGGGATGACATGAAAGTGCTACTCGCGCTGAGCCGAAAAGGCTCTGCCCGCGGTGCCGCGCAGGAACTCGGTGTGAGTAATTCAACTGTAACCCGGCGTCTGGATGATATGGAGAGCAATCTTCACACCCGCTTGTTCGACCGCACGCCCGATGGTTATCGAATGACGGCCAGCGCTGAGGAGATGTTGCCGACAGCGGAGCATGTGGAAGAGTTAAAATTCACGGTGTTGAGAGGAAAATAACCGGAGGAGACCAGGAGCTTGAGGGGAGTATCCGTCTCACCCTTCCGGACACCGGAGGCCTGGGTTTCCTAATGCAGCGCTTTGCAGAGTTTGCCCGCACCTATCCCGGCATAGGGTTGGAGCTTATGCCGAGTTATGATGCTCTGGATTTGAGTCGGCGCGAAGCTGATATTGCGATTCGGGTAATGCCCGCCGGGGTCGCGCCACCTGACTACTTGATTGGACGATTTCTCGGCCGCATGACGGCCTCTTCCTACGTACATAAAAACCAGCTAAATCCTGACAACCCCTCCGATGTGAGCCATATGAGCTGGATCGGCAAAAATCCAATCGACCAGGATGAAAAATGGGTGAAAGACACCGATTTCCCCAATCTCCCGGTACGCCACTCCATTATGAATATTACGTTTTTGACGCAGGCAGTGCGTTGTGGGATGGGCATGGGCTATATGCCCTGCTTCATTGCCTACAATGAGCCCGATATTGTGCGAGTTCCAGGGGCAAACACTGTCCATCACTCGGACATGTGGGTTTTGACCCACAAGGACCTCCGTCTAAGCGCGAGAATGCGTGTGCTGCGGGAACTTATTGCCGAAGAGTTTGCAAAAATACGCCATCAGATGGATTCTACAATCTAATATCATGGCGCAGCTGTCTGTTGTAGACGCCACTCCAAAACCGCAGCTATTTGCCGAATTTTGAAATAGACGGATCTCGGCGTATTAGAATCGGCGCGGTAGAACTGCGGCCCAGTCACACTCAAGAGCGACCAATAAGCAGGCACGATTCAAGCGTAGGGACTATAAGAATAAGTGTCGCTGAGAACGGTATGACGCCACCACAGATTTTACGGTCAACGCTGGCGCCATACCCAAAAAAACCGTGCAGGTGCACGACCCGTTAAGTGTTGCACATAATGGGAATAAATCCAGCCCTCATCGACCTTTGTGTCGATGCCATCATCCAGCCGTCTCTACCACTGTTGTCGCTGCTACGCCCAGGTCATCGTCTGTACCCACTGTGATCGCGGCCAGCGGTATTGCACCGATGGTTGCAGCCAGGAAGCCAGAAAGGAATCCATTAAACGAGCCAGAGCGAAGTACCAGGCCACTCGCCCGGGTCGCATGAATAATGCCGCTCGCCAACAGCGTTATCGAGAACGGCAACAACAAAAAGTAACGCATCACCGTTCTCTGGCAATAATACTCCGTGATCTACTGCAAACCGTGCCTGATGAGATCAAAAGGGCCGATATGCCGGGTAAAACTGACGCCACCGTGCGCTGCCATCACTGCGGCGCGGTCTGCGGTCCCTTTTTGCGCAGTGATTTTCTGCAGAGCAGTCAGTTCAGGCGCAGATTCCGGCGACATTAGTGCAGCGGCTGGACAGGAGTCATCAATCGGAGGGCAGTCATGGCCATCGGCAAAGAAACTGAAGCAAAAATACTGCGCTACCATTTTGTTGAGAAGTGGCGAACGGGCACCATTGCGACCCAGCTTGGCATTCACCACTCAGTGGTTGATCGGGTACTGGCACAGGCTGGCCTGCCCAAGGTGGAGCGCACTCGCCGTGCGTCGATCATCGACCCCTATCTGCCCTTTGTCATCGACACCCTGCGGGAGTTTCCCACACTCACGGCGGCCCGCTTGTATGAAATGGCCCGCCTGCGGGGATACCCCGGTGGCCCCAGCCAGTTTCGCCAGCGTATCAGTGAACTGCGGCCGCGCAAGCTGCCCGAGGCGTATTTAGTCGACCCTGAAAAACGCTTAACATGTTGATTGTATTAGATAATACTGGGTATTTGTGAGATGATTTCGACCAGTTTCAAGCCTATTTGGCACCTAATCCGGTCGAAACAAAGGTGGCTCTCGATGAAAGATTCTTCCCCCGATCACCATCAAATGAGTTTTATGGCTGCTGGGTTGATGGATCAACTCAATCCGAAACACCCTCTGTTACATCTTGCGCGAACCATACCCTGGGACTTTTTTGAATCGGAGTTCGCTCCCTTGTATGCGGCAACTGGCAGGCCTGCCAAACCCGTACGCTTGATGGTGGGTTTATCTATTCTCAAGCATATGGAAAATGTCAGCGACGAGGTTATCGTGCAACACTGGGTACAAAACCCGTATTACCAGGCATTTTGCGGGGAGGTTGAATTCCAGTGGTCATTCCCTTGTGACCCATCCGATCTGGTGTACTTCCGCAAGCGAGTCGGCGAAAAGGGATTTGAAAAAATATTGGCATCCTCTATCACCATTCATGGTGAGAAAGCGGTCGAAGAGGAAGTCTGTATTGACACCACAGTACAGGAAAAAAACATCACCTTTCCCACCGATGCAAAGTTGTACCGAAAGATTATTGTTCGTTGCCTGAAATTGGCCAGGAAAGAAGGGATAACACTTCGCCGCAGTTATGCCAAGGAAATTAAGCAAAGAAAACTGGAATGTCGTTTTGCGGGACATCCCAGGAACCGTGCCAAGGCCCGCAAAGCCGTTAAGCGGCTAAAGACCATTGCCGGTCGTTTAGTGCGGGAATTGGAGCGTAAACTGCCACTCGACATTCTGGAAAAGCTGGCAGAGGACTTTGCACTATTCCATCGTGGACTGAACCAGAAGCGAGGGGATACGAACAAGCTGTACAGCTTGCACGAACCCCATGTCTACTGCATGAGTAAAGGCAAAGAGCATAAGCGCTATGAATTTGGCACCAAGGTTTCTATCACGACAACTCGGGATTCAAAAATCATTGTTGGTGCCATGGCCTTTGATACGAACAAATTTGATGGTCATACGCTGCCGGAGGTGCTGTTGCAATTGAAGCGGCTTAACAAACTGAAACCGGCCGTTGGCTTATGTGATCGGGGTTACAAAGGGAAGAAAAAGATCAATGACACGCGGATCATAATGCCCAGCACAGGTACTCGGGATACGGATAGTGCCTACCAGGTGCTGATGCGGAAACGTTTTAGAAAGCGGGCTGGCATAGAGCCGGTGATCGGCCACCTGAAGTCGGATCATCGATTGAACAAAAGTTATCTCAAAGGATTTGAAGGCGACCAGATTAACGTACTGATGGCTGCTGCTGCGTTTAACTTCAGGAAGTGGATGAGATTGTTTTTATTGGCCCCGAAAACGGCTTCCTTATGGAGTCGTTTAACGCAGTTTATTATCAAGCCACGGCATTACGGCGATGCCGTGATGGCCAATTAGGCTTTTTCAGGGTCGACTATTTACGCCTAAAAACCCTGCCCAGTGAGCAAGCCCAGGTTGACTGGGGTTCGTTCGGGCATATTCAGATCGGCAAGGCCCGGCGGCCGTTAATGGCGTTTGTGATGGTGCTGAGCTGGTCGCGACAGATCTTCTTGCGCTTTTATCTCAACCAGCAAATGGAGCACTTTTTACGCGGCCATGTAGCGGCATTCGAGGCCTGGCAAGGATTGCCAAAGGTGCTGCTGTACGACAACCTTAAATCGGCCGTATTGGAGCGCCACGGTGACGCCATCCGCTTCCACCCCACCTTGCTGGCCTTGTCAGCCCACTATCGCTTCGAACCACGCCCGGTGGCGGTGGCCCGGGGCAATGAAAAGGGCCGGGTAGAAAGAGCGATTCGCTATATTCGCGATAATTTCTTTGCCGCTCGTCACTGGCAAACACTGGCCGAACTCAATGCGCAAGCTGAGCACTGGTGCCAGGGTGTGAGTGCTGATCGGGCTTGCCCTGAAGAGCGTACGTTGACGGTCAGGGAAGCCTTCTTACAGGAGCAGGTGAGTTTGCCGGATAATCCCTTTGATACCCATGAGAGACAGCCCGTGCGGGCCGCCAAAACCCCTTATGTTCGCTTCGATCTCAATGATTACTCCATTCCCCATCAATACGTGCACAAGCCATTGAGCGTGAGCGCTGACCTGGAGCGGCTCCAGATAGTGGAGGGCGATCAATGCATTGCTGAGCATCAGCGCAGCTTTGGCAAAGGGGAGCAAATCGAACAGGAGGCGCATATCAATGCCCTATGGCTGGAGAAAACCCACGCCAAACTACACCGGGGTCAGGATCGCCTGAGCCATGCTTCGGCGCACGCCCAGACGCTGCTGCAGCAATCGGCACAGCGTGGACATGTCATTAAAACCACGGTCCGGTTACTCAATCAACTGCTTGATGATTATGGGCGGGACGAGCTGCATGTAGCTCTGGGTGAAGCACTTGATCGGCAATCACCCTACCCGGAGGCGGTGCAGCACGTTCTTGAGCGCCGCCGTGATGAACAGCACCTGCCGCCACCGCTTGCTGTCGCCGTGCCGGCGAAGGTCAAACACTACAGCGTCAAGCTGGCTCGGCTTGCCGATTACGACAAGCTCAATGGCACCCGAAGCGAGACAGGAGATGATACCGATGATTGATATCGAGCAACTCAAACAGCAGGCACTTGAACTGAAGCTCCACGGCGTGCTGGCGCACTGGGGCGAGATCACCGACGAGCAATACCCCTGGCTGGCACGGCTATACGGCGCTGTTTACCACCGCAGCGGCGATGCTCAACGACCTGGCAGGTCAGGATGGCGCCAATGCCCTGCAGCGTCGATTGAAACACTACGCCAGGCCCGCCTTGCTGGTAATTGATGAAGTGTAAGCGCCCCTAAATCAGCACCTATTTTTTTGTAAGAGTTCCCGCCAGACTTTCTCCTGATAACCACACAGGAGCAAATCATGAACGATATCACTCAGCCCCAGCCACAAGGTATTGACTGGAAGCAGCAAATACAAACCTGGAAACTGTCGGGCTTGTCCCAGACCCGGTTTTGCAAACACAATCACCTGACTTACCATCGCTTTGTGTACTGGCGTCGGAAGTTTGACGATACCATCCGTGTGTCTTCTATAAAACAAGACCAAGGTGGCTTTGCCGCAGTGAGTGTCAGACCTGACGCCGATCGGGGGCTAACCTTGTCACTGCCCAACGGATTCATTGTGCGAGGTATCTGTGCCGAAAACCTGTTGGTGGTGCGGCAGTTACTGGATCAATTGTGACGGCGCGCTACTTCCGCCCGGCCAATGACATGCCACAGATTTATCTGTACCGGGACTTCGTAGATTTTAGAAAATCGGTCAATGGCCTTAGCGCCATTGTGGAGCGAGAACTGGGTCGTAACCCCTTTGAGGGTGCCCTCTATGCCTTCACTAATCGCCAGCGCAACAAAATAAAATGTTTGTACTGGGAGGACAATGGGTTTGTGTTGTACTACAAATCACTGGCGGAAGAGAAGTTCCGGTGGCCGCACCCTGACGACGACGTAATTTCCCTCACCGGCCAGCAGATCAATTGGTTGCTGGACGGCTACGATATCTCCCTGATGACAGGCCACAAAAAACTGCATTATGAGTCTGTATTTTAAGGCATTTTGTCGCCATGAATGTTATAATTACGCCATGCAATCGGCGATAAAAAAGCAACAAAAACAAGGGTGTTACGAGAACTTATCCGTCGCTGAATTACTTGTTGCCCTCGCCGTAAAAGACCAGATTCTCGAAGAAAAAAACGAGGTTCACCAGAAACACCTCGGCGACAAAAACCACATCATCCTTGAACAGGGTAAACGCATTGACCTGCTCGAAGAATACTTGCGCCTGGCCACGGTACAGAAATTCGGAGCCAGTAGTGAGAAACTGGCGTTTCAGTCTGATTTGTTCGATGAGGTTGAAATCGAAGTCGCCCTGAGTGAGCTCGAAGAGCAACTGCCTGAAGAAGACCGGGTTCGGCCTCAAAAGAAGAAAAGAAAGCGCGGGTTTAGCGACAAGCTGCAACGGGTGCAGATACACCTCACACTTTCAGATGAGGAAAAGGATGGGGCCACCAAAACATTCTTCACCAAGGTCAAGGAGGAGCTGGAGTTTATTCCCGCCCAGGTCAAGGTGTTGGAATACTGGCAGGAGAAGGCGGTATTCAATATTGACGGTGAAGATGTCATTGTCGCCGCACAGCGCCCCGCTCATCCGCTGGGGAAATGCTTTGCCAGTCCTGCATTGCTGGCCTACATCATTGCCTCCAAATACGCCGATGGACTGCCGCTATACCGCCTGGAGGGGATGCTCAAGCGTTACGGCGGTGATATCAGCCGCTCCAACATGGCCCACTGGATTGTACGGCTTCAGGATGTATTCCAGCCCTTGATCAACTTGATCCGGGAGGTTCAGCTTGAGGGGAATTACCTGCAGGCGGATGAGACGCGCATACAAGTCTTGAAGGAAACGGGCAAAACGGCCCAATCGGATAAATGGATGTGGGTGATACGCGGTGGCCCACCGGATAAACAATCAGTGCTGTTCGAATACGACCCCTCACGTGCTGGCGCGGTGGCGGAGCGCCTGCTGGATGGATTTAGTGGTGTGTTGCAGGCCGACGGCTATTCCGGTTACAGCAAGGTGTGCCGGATAGCGGGCATTACCCGAATTGGATGCTTTGACCATGCCCGGCGCAAGTTCGTTGAAGCCAGCCGGGCGGCGGAAACCAGGAGCACCAAAAAGAAAGTGGGGCAACCCACCAAGGCTGACGTTGCACTCAGTAAAATACGAAGGCTGTATGCGATAGAGAAATCGATCAAGGATCTGGAGCACGACAAGAAAAAACAGGCAAGGCAGTCACTCAGCGTGCCGATTCTCGAGGACCTGAAGCCATGGCTGGAGAAGAACGTCAGCCGGGTGCCCAAAGATAGCCTGACCCACAAGGCCATAACGTACACACTGAACCAATGGGAGTACCTGATTGGCTATTGCGAGGACGGCCAGTTGAATATCAGCAATGCGCTGGCTGAGAATGCGATCAGGCCCTTTGCGGTTGGTCGGCGCGCCTGGCTATTCGCAGATACCTCCCGCGGGGCCCGAGCCAGTGCAACCTGTTATAGTTTAGTGGAATCGGCAAAGGCGAACGGCCTGGAACCTTATGCTTACCTCCAGCATGTGCTGGCGCACATTGCGGCGGCAGATACGGTGGAGAAGCTTGAAGCATTACTGCCCTGGAACATGGAAATCGAAGAGTAACGGCGAAGTAAAGCGATCTACTGTCTAGCGGCTCGCAGACAAAATCAATAGGGTCGATTTAAGTGCGCTTACGATGAAGTGGGCTACCTCTCCTACAGCAATCGTCATGCTGACTTGCTGTTTGAAATCATCAACCGGCGCTATGAGAAATGTTCAACTTTGGTGACAACGAACCGTCCGTTTGGCGAGTGGAATGACGTGTTCCCCAATGCCGCGTGTGTGGTCTCCCTGATTGACCGTTTAGTCCATCACAGCGAGGTCATCGCCATTGAGGGTGAGTCGTACCGCATGAAGGAAACGCAGGAGTGTGCGTCGAAGCGGCGCGAGACCAAAAAGCGAGGAAAGGCTAAATGAAAACCTTAAAAATCACAACCTACTGGACGGCTGAACAAGCCGATTGTATTTATCAGCTGCTCGGCGACCTGAGATCGGTACTGTGGGATCACTATGGTGATGAGATTGCGCAACTGTACGAGGAGATCCGGATTGAGCAACAAGAGTACACAGACAGTGTCGAGGTAAATCATGAGCTGCCGTTCTAGCCTGTGATCGATTGGAGTTAAGCCGGATCACTGTCGCCTCTTTGTCGTTCTTTTATTCTGCGGCAAATAACTGCGGGTTTACTGTGGCGCTAACAAGTGTCTCTTGCAGGTTGCAAAAGGTCGCTCACCACCGGCTCGCGTGACGGCTATTGCTTTGTTACGACATTGATCTGCATCCGGCAAGGGATGGCCCCGGTAGCCTTTGCGTTGAACCTGATCATCAATGCCCAGCTGCGCCAACTTATCGCGGGTCTGTTGAGAGCTGTAAGCGGCATCCGCGTACAGTGCCGTCTCATCACCCAGTAACAAGGTATCGCGCTCCCGAGAGTCGTGCACATTACCCGGCGTCACGCTTTGACGGTGAATAAAGCCCTCTTCATCGACACCCGTAGGAACAGAAAAGCCATAGGTGGACTTCTTGTTACCCCGGCTGTCATTCTTCACGTGCCAACCCGCTTCAGGGTCTCGCGTTGGTTTGCCATCTTTGTCGTTGCCTGAACCCGATTGCGCAGCCTCTATGGGTGTCGCATCAATAATATTAATCCGACCTTCGCTCATAATAATGTTCCTGGCTTCAAGCTGACGGTTAATTTCAGCCAGTCGTTGATCCCACAATCCCTGCTCGACCAGTCGGGTTCGAAATCTCCCCAAGGTGGATGCCTCAGGAACTTCTCTATCTAACTCAAGATGACAGAATTTTCGAAACAGCAGATCTCGATACAGACTTTGAGCTAACTGTACGTCTGAAAGCCGATACCCTGCACCGGGCAACAAGCTCCTGAACAAGGTCGGCAATGGATAGCCTGGACGGCCTGTTTTTGAGGCATAAAGAGTGGCGAGTAGTTTCTCTATCTCTGACCATTGTAGTAACGCCCCGGTATCATCAAGACTGTGGAGGCTGGGATGATTCAAAGTAGCGTTTGAAACGAATAATCGGGGCTGTGTTGCGAAGGATTTTTGCCTACGAAATTATACCGGGAATTTGTCTGCATTGTTGAGTTATGCTGAGGTCTCCCTTCAACTATAAACTTGGTCGAAAATGGTTTGTCAAAAATAACCCAAAAGAAGTTTTAGCCAAGGACCTTAAACCCAATACGGCTCTTTTCAAGGCATTTCCGCTATTCAGTGAACCGGATGCGCGTACAGACTTACGACAACAGATAAACTTTGCACGGATAGGCCACAATCATTGGGTGATAGAACGAATATTAACCTCACTTAAGCGGGCTGACTCCCGAAGGGGGCTAGATGTACGTGTAGGTAATATCATGTCAGCGTACACAAAAAACACATCTCCACCTTTTGCAAAAGCGATAGATATTTCGTTGGAGTTTATTCGTAGCCAAAACTCTTAGGAGCTATTGAGAACGCCAAGAGTGAGCGCGGATGGCATAGGGAGTCTAAACCCCCTACTCGATGAATTTCCAACCTATGGGTGGCTCCTACCGGCACTGAAACTAGTGCAACTGCCCCCGAATCGCCCCGGCCGGAAACGATGGATTGTGGGCATTAACGTAAAAATTAGCCGGATTGCGGAAAATCTTCTTCAGCAGCTTGGTGTCTACCTCAGCAATACAATCGCTCACGGCGCCAGGGCTACCCGAGTCGGGAGCAGTTAGATTTAAAACCACCTCGCCGGTGACGGAGTCCAACTCATTGCCACCGGACAATATAGCGAATAGCGCACCCTTGCCTTCTTGGGCGAACACTGAGGTATTGAGAAGAAAAATTGCGCAGATAACAAAAAGAACATTCGAGAGTGAACGACTAATATTCATCATGAGAAACTCCTACGATGAGTGCATAGCAGCGCGCACACCATTCTGATCAGCCTATCTCTGGCTTCTGCCGCTATGGCCTGTTGATGAGTGTTGTGTGCTGTTCAAAAGTGTAGTGTCAAATCACGAAACGCGCCAGGAGACCAATAGCGGTAGGCTAATCAATTCAGGTCGTTTCGTGAAACTAACCTTCCCTTTGAAACCACCAACGCTATATCACGCGTATTCGAAATATTCTCCAGCGGATTGGCGTTGAGGAGAACCAGGTCGGCTCGTTGACCCACTTCAATCGCGCCCATTTCATTCTGCAAAGAGAAAAACTCAGCCGGCCGAAGAGTCGCCGCCCCTATGGCGTCGAATGGGCTAAGCCCCGCTACTACCAGGCGCTCAAGCTCCGTATGAAGGCTGTCGCCAGGCAGTGCTGCGCCAATCGGTGTATCGGTGCCAGCAGCGATGGGAACACCCGCTGCGTGCATTCGGCCGACTAGAGACAAACTGTATTCAGCCGCGTGCGTACCCCAGCGCCCGCGTACTACATCGAAATTGGCTTTGAACTCTTCCCACGCCGGACGCGCGGCGTCTGGAACTTTCGCCAGCAGGTCTTTCCAGTCTTTACGCTTGAACGGCGGGTAGAGACTCAATGTGTTGAGCCTGATTGTTGGCACTTGTAGCGTCGATCCCAAGCTGGCGATTGTCTGCGCGCAACGCTCTTCGTCAAACTGTTCCATCGCCGGCGCTCGCTGCAGTATATGGAGTTTGGCGCGAAGCTCTGCCCCAGGCCCCGCTCTATGCCCGTCCAGAATGACGACACGCTCCCTATACAGTTCCTCGGCGTTACTGCCGCAATCGAGTTCTACATTTCTCAGGTGTTCCATAGAATCAATTTTTGGTCCGGCCTCCCTGGCAGTCATTGACAGGGGAATATGGGCTGCGATGGGTAGACCGTGACTGCGCCCAGCTTGCACCAAAGCGTCAAAGACTTCTGGCGAAACCATCTCATAGATCTTGATAAAATCCACACCGGCGGCTTTCAACTTGTCGACATTCACCCTGGCCAGATCGATGCTCGAATTTTGAATTCCAATCTGCGGCCTTGAATCTCCATCGTAGACAACGAACTCGCCGTCGAGGAGTGGCCCGCTAAAAAATACACGGGGTGCTAGTGCATCGGCAGCCCGCATCTTTTTGATCACGGGCTGAAGTTTGTGAATGAGTCCTCCAGTATCGCGGACACTCGTAATCCCGTACGACAGAAACAGAGCGGGCATTGCTTGGGTGTAAGCGTCATCGTAGGTTAGATGTACATGCATATCCCAAAGGCCGGGAATCAGGTACTTGCCGGAGCCGTCTACGCTGTGGGCAACGGATGGAAGCTCGCTGTCGGCAGGAGCAACCGCAATAATCTTATCGACCTCAAAGATTACGGTTTGCTCGTTACGCGCGCCCGAAGCAGCATCGATGACGGTGACGTTGGTAATCGCCGTACTTGTTGGCACCGAGACTTCCGCGCAGGCCTGTGTGAAAAGCACCCCGGATAGAAGCCATAGAGCTACTGCAAATTCTCTAGTCATCTCACCTATCTCCAGTTTTTCGATCCTTGCTGAGAAAGCAACTTAGATTCAAGTCATCACGGCCGCATAAACTGCCCACCGTCCACATTCAGTATATGTCCTGTTATCCAGCTGGCCTCATCGGACAATAAGAATAGTGCCGCGCTGGCTAGGTCTTCCGGCTGCCCCAAACGCTTTATGGGCATCGACTTAATCATCTCCTGGGCGTACTCACCTGCCATTTTTTGCAGCGCACCCGTATCGGTTGGGCCAGGAGCAATAGCGTTGATACGAATTTTTCGCCAGCCCATTTCATTCGCCAAGGATTGGGTAATTCCGTTCATGGCGAGCTTGGCAACGCCATAAAACCCCGTGCTCATCCAAGCCGCTGTGGAAGATTGATTCACAATGGCTCCGCCACCCGCCGCAGTCATTTGCTCCACCACGGCTCTGGTCATGATTAAACATCCGTGCATATTGACCCGCATGAACTTGTCCAGATAGTCCAAGTCAACATTCAGGTAGCCCTCAATTTTCATATCGCCAAAAATTGCGGCGTTGTTGATCAGGTAGTTAATCTTGCCGAAAGAATCCATGGTGGCGTCGGCACAGGCCTTTGCGGACTCTTCGCTACCGACATCGGTTTGGACAAATAATGCGGTGCCACCACTCGAATTAATCTCTTGGGCAACCCGCTCGCCCTCTTCGTTCAGCTCGGCAATAACGACATTCATGCCCTGGTCTGCGCACGCTTTGGCGTAGCCTTCACCTATTCCCCCGCCGGCACCGGTTACGATGACTGTCTTGCCTGTAAAATCCATACCTGTATTCCCAGTTATTAATATTGCCCTTTTTTGGTTGGCACGTTAGGGCGGATTTCCAGAAGATCCACCGCGACACCCACCGGTTGCGACACAGCATATGCAACAGCATCACCCACTTGCTGTACTTCCATACCCGTGTCCATATAAGTTCCCGCATGTGTCCAGGCCTCAAGACCCGCTGTGAGCGCATCAGGATTCCAATCGTCGGCAAAGTTGGTCCAGGCTCCCCCCGGGCGGATACAAGTAACACCTATGCCGTCACCTTGCAGTTCTACTCTTAGGTCTCGGGTAAAGCGCTCTACCGCTGCTTTAGTGCTGGCGTAAATAGATAGATGACTCATTTCGTCGTAATGCCAGGCCGACGCGGATGAGATATTAATTATGCGAGGATTATCTGCAGCACGCAGCATCGGAATAACCGCCTGACAGCAAAACACAGTACCTAAAAAATTGGTTTGTATTTGCTGTATCACTTCGTCCTCCACAAGATTTTCCACAGTAGAGGGTCGTGCGACTCCGGCATTGTTAATTAGGCCATCGAGGCGACCGAAGTGTTGTTTAATTTGAGTGAGGGCGGCAGTGATATCTTCTTTGTGCGCCACATCGGCAGCGACGCCGATGGCATGATCTGCCCCTAGTGTGCTTACAGCAGCATCCAACGAGCCTTTGTTTCTCCCCAGCAAGCCAACCCTGGCCCCCTGCGCAACCAGGCTCTGAGCAATGGCCAACCCAAAACCTTTGGAGCCGCCGGTGACAATAAACACTCTATTTTGCAGTGGAGAATTCATACCGCAATCGCTATTGATTTGGTTTCGAGGTATTCCTCAAATCCTTCACGACCCATCTCTCTACCGATCCCGCTCTGCTTGTAGCCCCCGAAGGGGGCGTCCGCGCCATAAAAATTTCCGCCGTTGACGTTGATGGTGCCCGTGCGAATTTTCCGTGCGACACGAAGCGCGCGCTCTTCACTGGCAGACCAAACACTGCCTGACAAACCATAGTCTGAGTCATTGGCAATTCTTATGGCGTCGTCTTCACCCTCATAGGCGATTACCACCAACACTGGGCCAAAGATTTCCTCCCGGGCAATAACCATGTCGTTGCTCACATCGACAAACACAGTAGGCTCAACGTAAAAGCCTTTTCCCAGGTGCGCTGGAATTCCCCCGCCCAATAGTAGTCGAGCGCCCTCTGCTTCTCCCTTGCGAATATAAGACAGCACCCGCTCCCGCTGACGTGCATTAACCTGGGGGCCCATAATTTGACTCTCGGATGCTGGATCACCGTATTCGATAAAACCAAAATAGGTTTTTAGTAACTCTTCTACTTCTGCCTGGCGATCACGCGGTATCAGCAGGCGAGTGTTTATGGCACAACCCTGGCCCGCGTGGAAACATACCGCCAGTGCACTCAACAAGCTTGAGTTCAGGTCTGCATCATCGAGGATGATATTGGCCGATTTACCTCCCAATTCCAAAAATACCTTTTTAACGGTCTCAGATGCGCGCGCCATAATGTGCTTGCCCACCGCAGTAGAACCGGTAAAGGAAACCATGTCGACACGGCTGTCCCCCACCAGCAAATCGCCCAGCTCCTTGGGATCTTGAGCGGCAATCACATTGAACACCCCCGCGGGGATGTCGGTATACTCCTTGACCACTCTTCCGAGCATAGTTGCGGACCAGGGTGTGTCGGGTGCCGCCTTTAAAACCACCGTGCAGCCCGCCGCCAGCGCGGGTATACACTTGGCCAGATTAATCTGTACCGGTACATTCCAGGGTGTAACGCAGGCAACCAGGCCAATGGCTTCCTTTTCAACCAGGCGTCTACTCTTGCCACCCATCATTTCCGATACACCAATGTCCTTGCTCCACTCGAAATTCGGAAGAGTCTGCAATGTGTAGTCGATAAAACCGATGGGAATTTCGCAATGGGGGCCGCTCAGGCCACATAGACCAATGGGCGCGCCTGTCTCTGCCGCAACCTGCTCCTTGAAGTCGTCCATGACCTGGCGCAAGCCCTCTTGTAACTGGACAATACACTTGTGGCGAAGCTCGTGGTTGGTCGACCAATCCGTTTCGTCAAAGGCGGTGCGGGCAGCGGCAATGGCGCGATCCAAATCCTCGGGACCGGCATCTGCTACCTCACCCATGATTTCCTCGCTGGCAGGGTTTATGTTCGGATAGGTTCTGCTCGATGCTGCATCAACCAGCTCGCCATTGATAAATAACTTTGATTCCGGATTCATAAACACTCTCTAATCTTTGTTCATAAACAGTGCGTAGACACGGTCGCGCAATCTGCGGGTAGTCGGCAATTCCACGCCCATTTCTTCGGCGCTGGCCAAGGCGCAATCCAAATCCTTTTCTCCAAGGCGTCCGAAAGAACCAAAGAACACTTCCATTTGCTCTTCAGTACAAGTCTTAACGAGCGCATTTCGATTGCTAACAAATGAGTGCATGGACTCGTTGACCACACCGTTGGATTTACCCACCTCGCGCAGCATATCTGCCGAAAGGCCCCCCGCCTCTGCCAGGCGAGTGGCTTCAGACATCGCCATAAATTCTGCATAGGTAATGAGGTTGTTGCACAGTTTAAGCAATAAACCAGATCCTATCTCGCCGGCGTGAACAATCTTATCTGCGGATGTCTCGAAAACTGGGCGAGCACGTTCTACAACGTCCGCATCGCCACCGACCATGTAGCACAGAGTGCCCGCTTGTGCGCCTGCGGCGCCACCAGAGATTGCAGCATCGATTAAGAAGATGCTCTTTTGTGCCGCATCAGCAGACCAGCGCAGCAAAGCATTTCGTGTGACGGTGGAATGTATCGCCACTATGGTTCCGGCTGCGGCCGAATCAAGAATACCTTGGTCGCCATAAAGCAACTCTTCCACCTGCGCTTCGTCGCGCACGCAAATTCCAATGTGTGTACAAACAGTGGCCAATTCTGTGGCTGAAGAACAGGCGACTGCGCCGAACCCAACAAGCTCTTCCACCGCCGGCTGATAGACATCGAAAACATAGGCATTAAACTGCCCGCCAATTAAATGCCTGGCGGAGGGTTTGCCAATGTTTCCCAGGCCGATGTACCCCACATTCATTGTTGTCGTCACATCAGTCCTCTTGGGCTACCCGTAAAAGCAGCGAAACGCTACCTGAACGTGAAGTGTAGACACTGAAAAACCATTATGTCAACTTCAATTGACTTATTGACAACCTATATTTACTATTCTTGTATGAGCAACCAAGCACAACAGACAGGCACTGCCGACAACACCTGGAATCGCTACGAGGATAATTTCTCAAGGCACTTATTGGGTGTCGCCCGTTACACTCAAACACAGCTGATGGATACTCTGAAAAAAGAGTTCGGGCACCAGAATTTACGTTTGGGTTTTGCTCCCTACATTACGCTGCTGGGTGAAAGAGGTATGCGCCTCGGCGATCTCGCGCAGACACTCGGAATTTCGAAGCAAGCCTGCAATCAAACTAGCAATCAAATTGAAACAGCGGGGTTTATCGCGCGCGAAGCCGACCCCCTGGATGGCCGCGCCAGACAACTTGTACTAACAGCCCAGGGCAGGCAGCTGCGTCGCGATGGCGCGCATATAACGACGAGACTCGATGACCAATTTGCAGATATTGTCAGCAAATCAGCGATAGACAATGCCGGTGAAACCCTTTCAAGAATTTACTCGGATGCCGGTCTCGGACAAGCTTCAATTAACACAGTTTCTCCAACGATGAGCCTGGCCGCAGCACTGCCAGGATTGGCTGACTACGTCCTAAAAAGACTAATGGCAATGACCAAGAAAAAGGGGCACCCCGGTTTAAAGTTGTACTTCGGACAAGTGCTAACACTGATCGGCGCTTCCGGTGGAAAGATTCAACACATGGCTGCAATACAAGATGTCAGTAAGCAAGCTATCAGCGCAACCGCCAAGGAGTTGGAAGCGCTGGATTACATTTTCCGAGAACCTGACCCGCGCGATGCAAGACAGATTGTTTTACGCTTCACTGAACGGGGCCGAGAGCTCATCAAGCACTCAGTGGCCAGCGTCGATGAACTCGAACAGGAATTTATTGCACTGGCCGGAAAGAGCGCAACTAAAAAGCTGAAGGAGGTATCCGGCGCACTCTATCGGTCCCTCCACCTTGAACAAGAGCTATCTGGCAACAGCCATCCAGTAGACTTGAGCCTGCTGGCACAACAACTTAAACAACAGCTCGGCGCTCAAGCCAGCCAGGAATTGGGCAAGCTTCTATTGCCCTAGAATAAAAGTGTCCGAGGCAGAAAAATGAACAGCGAAATATGGTCGACCCTAATCGAAAATTATCACTGGCTCGCTGGGACCCTGTCTCTAACTGGAATAGTGGCTATCTCAGTCGTCGGCAAATGGCTGCTGTTTAAAGTTCGCCCCCTATCTGATATGCGAGAACTTAACCGTAGTAAAGACAAGGAGAAATGGGCTCAAGAGAAATATCCACCCATTGTGCGAGCCACCCAAAAAGTCGGCATGCACTGTAATATCGTTTTCTATTTACTCGTTTTACCCTTTTGCGTAACGCTCGATACTCAGCCAATTTGGACAATTCTTCTAAATATTGTTGTCCTATTGATGTTCTACGATTTTCTTTACTACCTGTCACATCGTTTCTGGTTTCACGGCAATGGTGCCATGCGCCAAGTTCACGCGGTACATCACCAAGCGCGCAGCCCCACCTATCTTGATTCCCACTATGTGCACCCCAGAGAAACCTTCATCGGGATAATGTTGTTCATGGGCTCAGTGGTGTTTCTCGCGGCCCTAATGGGTCCGTTTCACATCGCCACCGTCATTGTTACCTTCGTTATTTTTTATCAGCTCAACCAGGTGAATCACACCTTTGTGGATCTGCCCTACTTCCCCTTCAAAACACTGAGCTGGATCACGGCAAAACACCATATTCATCACGAAAACATGCACAAAGGTAACTACGCCAGCATCACATTGCTTTACGACAAGCTGTTTGGAACACTGGACTAGACTCTTAAGCTACTCAAACTACCAATTCAATACGGAGCCAGACTATGAACGATCAGGAACGCCGAGCGCTGGGCGAGGAAATGATTAAGGATGTGTACGCCGGTGATGTTGTTGTGCCACCGGAGGGTTATGCCTTCACAGACATAATGCTTAAACAGCTGTTTGCTGAATTGTGGACACGTGACACGCTGTCCATGCGCGACAAACGCATTCTCCTGATCGGCATTATCGCTGAGAAAGGCGAGCCTATGACCTTCAAACTTCAAATCAAGGCCTCCCTGAAACGCGGCGAAATTAACGCCGATGAAGCCAGGGAGTTCCTGCTATTTATCGCACAATACGCAGGGTATCCTCGGGCTGCGGCGCTATTAGGATCGGTAGAAGAAGCTATCGCCGAAGTGGCAAAAGAAAACGAATCCTGACGGACTCTTTAATCGCCCTACTGAGACTGCGCCAGCTCACGACTTAACTTCGAGTATAAATAAACCGAAACAAGCAAGCTGCTGGACTCAAAGATCAACGCAGCCAGGTTGTAACTGTCTTGACCGTCCAACAACAGACCCACCGCTCTCGCCCCGGCGAGACCGGCAAAGCATGCAATCATCACAGCACAGGCCATTTGTTGCTGTATTGCAGACCTTTGCGCTCCCCATAGCAGCAACAACCCTACGCCCAGTTGCAAGCCTCCGTACATCGCCCGCACTTCGACCTTGGCGGGTACCGAGTCTCCTATCTGCAACAGATCTATCAGGTAGTTGGGATTGAAACACAGGTATGCGCCATAGGCGGCGAACACGACGCCGATAAGCCGCAGGAAGAAAATTATCATCAGTAGGTTCCTTTCATCTAACGGCATCGCCCCAAAGACGGTGCCAAAATTGTAATAGAGGTTCGTTTTTCCCGATGATCAAGTCTTGCCGCGCTGCTTCCAAACCGCGCTGACATAGCTCAGCCATGGGCAAATCTTCCTTTTCAAACACGCCGCCACCAAAACGATAAGCCTCACTCGCCTCCTCAAAGGAACAGTTCTTCCCGGCGAGACCTACGTATACGACACGCGAACTTTCGAGTGTAGCAACGGGCTCCGCGCGGATCATCTGCGCACCTGAACCATAGCTCTCAAGGCTGAGGTCGTTGACCAATTTCCAATTGGCATTCACATCGAGATTTTTTCTGTCGATGCAGGTGTATTGCTCAAGGTGAAAATTCGCAATCTCCTCTTCCAGTGACCCCAGTGCTGTGTCTACATCTCGTTGCTGTATTTCAGTGTTCAATCCGACAATAACAATCCCACTTCTTTCAGCAACCGGCAGTGCAGTCAGCCCACTTTCGATTTTCGCCGTATCGAAGCACGACTCTTGTGGCCGACCCACAAGCTCTCCTGCATGGGAGTATGACCAGCCGTGAAACGGACAAACCAGACGCCTACCTTGCCCGCTTCCTTGCGCAACCGGCGCACCACGATGCGCACAGGCATTGATGAAAGCATGAAGCTCTCCGGCGTAGTCGCGAGTCAGTAGCACCGGGACGTCCAGGACATCCAGACTGAGATAGGCGCCCTGCTCGGGGATCTCCGCTGAAAAAGCGATAGGTTGCGGCGTATTGCGGAACAAAATATCTTTCTCGGCGCCCAGGAGATCAGAACAGAAAAACACCTCAGCCTGTACTCTGATTTCTCGATCCGACTGATCAGTGCAGTTGCTGTTAAAGTTCTCCAGCAGACGCTTGTTTAAAGCGATAGTAGTTTCTCTGTTCACATACTCTCCCGCGAACTGCGCGAATCAGAACGATGAGGCCGCTTATTATTTCTATCGGGCCACTGTATCATCGCTGCATCAATCATAAACTAAGGAATAGTTCATGTATCCATTCACTGGATTTCTAAAATGCACTGCGCTGGCTGTATCCCTAACTTTATGTAGCTCGGCCCAGGCAGGCGAAACCGCAAACTGGACTGTCGGGGCCCGCGAACTCCCACCGCCAGCCGGCGCCAGTGAGTGATACCGCCCGCACCCATCGGAAGTTAAAAACTGCAGGTGTTATCGCCGACTTGAATGTCTACGAAGCTCTATCGCATGCCGAGTATATTATTATGTCCGGTTCTCCCGAATTTCTGCAGGCTTATAAAGAACTGGGAGATTTTTTGAGCACACATTTGAAATAAGATTTGGGCGGAGATTCGGCGCTGCACTTTAACTAGCCTGGGACGACCGCGACCCGCCAATCTGATTTGCGGCGACCCTGGCTGCCTCGCTTCCCCCAATCTCCACCTTCGGATTGCAGGTTGGCGGCAGAGCGTCTATCCGCTGTCTCACTGCGCCTGTCTTCATGGTGCACGTAGGTACAGTGGCAATCCTCTGGGCGACATTGAGGCAATGGAATCAGCGGGGAATCGTCCGCCAAAAAACGTCGAGGGGAAAAACCCTTAACCATATCGCAGGCGTCTTCCTCAAACCTTATAGACGTGGCGTGATAGGGATTGAGCTTGTTGGCAGCCCTCCTGACTTTTGGCTTGGGGCCATCAAATGGGTTGAGTACCCATATAATAGCGACAGCGCTGAAAACTATGACGATCAACGTACCCACTGGTAACCCCGCCTAAACTATTTTCTTATGCCAGTTTGCATGGTTACAAACTGTTTTTATGCGACAACACACTATCACAGTCTACAGTAAGCCGACTTTCTTGTCTTTCTGGACTATGATTTTATAAAGGCGGAGAATACAGGCTACTTATGGAAACCGGGGTGAAACTTACACCTAATCCTGCTGCCATAATATAAGACCCTGCGGATTGGCCGAGTAGAACCAGGCATTTATCCCGACCCCCGCACTGATCCAGTTTACATCTGCGAGCTTGGCCCGCAAGGAGAAGTCACTATGATACCAACCCCTGAAGACACGGCTCCATTTTCTATACATCGAGTTCCGCTCACCCGTCCTTTTATCTGGCTCGACAAAGGTTGGGATGATTTATTGCATCACCGCGGCGCGAGCCTGGCTTATGGCTGGCTCGTATCGGCTTTCGGTGCTTTGATTTTGGCCTATGAACGGCATCCCTTTTTTATCGCTTTTGTCATCACTGTTTTTTTGTTGGTCGGCCCGATCATGACAGCGGGTCTGTGCGAGCTTTCTCGCAGACAATCGATCGGTGACAAAGCAGACTTTTCGACATCGCTGAGTGCTCTGCGCGGCCACAGGCATAATCTGATGGGCTTCGCCAACGCACTGCTGGTAGTCGGGTTAATCTGGTTTATTGTGTCCAGTGCAATAGCTTACGGGGCCACAGGAAGTATCGCCCCGAGCATCGAATCGACTGTGGGTGGAGATGTTCTCCGCCAACTTAGTACGACCCAATTGATAAGCTATATCGCAAGCGGCGGCCTGCTCGCCTGCATTGTCTTTGCCCTGTCGGTCGTTGCGGTTCCGATGATTGTTGACAATAATCTGGATGCCAAAACCGCCATGCGAACCAGCCTGAAAGTGACTCTGCGAGACCTGCCAGCTATGTTGGTTTGGGGTGCTTTAATCGCCGCGTTGGTGACCGTCGGCTTCGCAACCTACCTGGTGGGAATGGTAGTGATATTTCCACTGTTGGGACACGCAACCTGGCACGCATACAAAGACCTGGTGCATTAGATTCTATCGACCCGAAGATAGCGAGACTGCGCAAGCAGCCTGCGTCTTTATACGACACCTGACCGGCCGATTCTGGCCGCTCAGGGCATGTATCCCCCTAGGCAACTACACTAACATTCTAGCCCGGTAAGAATGGGGGAATTGCTATGACATCCAAATTGGCGCAACTTTGTACGCTATCTCTGGCCCTGCTGGCGTCGCTGGCATCTGGCTCAGACAAACCCAATATTATTGTCATGGTGGCCGACGACCTGGGCTGGAACGATGTCGGATTTCATGGTGGACCCATCGACACACCCTCACTGGACAAGTTAGCTGAGCAGGGCGTAGAGCTCTCTCGCTTTTACACAACCCCCATATGTTCGCCCACTCGCGCTGCGCTCATGACGGGGCGAGACCCTATACGACTGGGGGTGGCCTATGGCGTGATCATGCCCTGGCACAATAACGGTATTCATCCCATGGAACACTTTATGCCTGAGACATTTCTGGCAGCGGGATACCAAACTGCCATGGTCGGCAAATGGCACTTAGGCCATGCCTTACAAGCCTATCATCCCAACGAGCGCGGCTTTGAACACTTCTACGGACACTTACATACGGAGGTTGGATACTTTCCACCCTTCGGCAATCAAGGCGGCAAGGACTTTCAGCAAAACGGCGTCTCCATAGAAGCTGACGGCTACGAGACCTTTCTACTGGCCGACGAAGTTTCTCGCTATATAAAAGCGCGAGACAAGAGCAAGCCGTTCTTCGTGTATATGCCTTTCATCGCACCGCACACGCCCCTGGACGCGCCGGACAACCTCAAAGAAAAATATGCCGACCTGAAAAAGACACCCGCACCATCGCGCGCAGTAAAAACACAGATGAGACTCGCAGGATGAGCAAACTGATGTTGCAACCCAGCGCCAGGCCGATGTTCGCTGCGGTAGTCGATGGAATGGATCAGGCCATAGGCCAGGTACTGGACACCTTGGGGGCAGAGGGGCTGGAAGATAACACGATTGTGCTGTTCCTAAGCGACAACGGAGGTGCCGCTTACGCGTCCGGTGGCGCAGACAATTATCCTTTGAGAGGTGGCAAGGGTGAGATCTGGGAGGGAGGCATTCGTGCTGTTTCCCTCATGCGATGGCCCGAGAAGCTCAAAGGCGGAGAAAAGATGACGTCGATTATGACGGCCATGGACATCTTCCCAACGCTGGCGGCCAGCGCAGGCATCACCCCGGGTAATGATACCTTTGAACTGGACGGCAAAAATCTATGGCCTGCCATTAGTCAGGGTAAAATCCTACCGCGTTCCGATTTAGTCTATTTCGCATCGGAGACGCCAATACGGGGCTCCTTCATGCTGACGGCTTTCAACGATCACTGGAAACTTGTGCAGGAAATCGAACAGGGATTGCTATCGGCGACAGTGACCAATTATTTGTTTCGCATTGCTGATGATCCCAGCGAATACAATAATTTGGCCGCCGAGTATCCGGATGTTGTGAATAAACTTAGCGCAAAAATTCACTACTGGCGCACGCTCTATCCCGTGGCGGGAACACGCTCGGAGCTTGTTTCCCCTCCGGGCTGGCGCGCGCCTTTAGACTGGGTGAGTTATCCGCGCAGCATTGATGAAACCCAGAGTGAACCTGCTCCTGGCATGCCGCCATCTTATGCCCTAAAACCCCTGGATTGGCAGCATGGTGAAGCCGGGCGATTAATTTACAACTGTGAGCCCTACGAGTACATCGGCGGGGGCTATGTAAGTAACAAGCCCTGGGCCAGTTCTCGCGTCAGTTCTGCTGCGGAGACCTCTTTGCAGCCGGTCGCATTTTGGCCGCACCACAGCGATGTGAAATCGTGTCGCCCCTGCGCTTCTGCCAAAGCGCGTAGGGGAGCCAAACCTGTTCCTGCCAGGGGAAAGGGAGGGGTTTGCTCACTGATAGGCCCGAGCTCACGCACTACGCGGTTCATGATGCTGCGTGCAGGGCGTCCTGAAAAAACATTAGTAATTGCGGTGTGCGCTGAGGCAGAACTTTTTAGCGCTGCGCGATGTAGCTCACTTGTTTTAGCCTCATGGCACAGTAAAAATACTGTTCCGAGCTGAACGGCACTTGCCCCCAGCTCAACAGCAGCTTTCACTCCATGTGAATCGGCGATGCCTCCCGCCGCAATGACCGGAACAGAAACGCTGCGAACAATTTGTGGCAACAATGAGAAGGTTCCCACCTGAGTTGTCAGGTCCGAAGAAAGAAACATACCGCGATGACCACCGGCCTCACTGCCCTGTGCGATAACAGCGTCGACCCCATGATCTTCAAGCCATATCGCTTCATCCACTGTAGTGGCAGAAGAAAATATTTTTGCGCCGCTCTTCTTCACTCGAGCGAGTAGATCAGGGGCAGGCAAACCAAAATGAAAACTCACCACCTCTGGTAGCAATTCTTCAATGAGCTCTGCCGATGCCTGTGTGAAGGGGCTTCGCACCGTACCCGACACAGGATGATTTTCGTCGATTTCCAATTCGCGATAGTAAGGTGCGAGCGCTGCGCGCCATGCCTGTTCCTTCTGCGCATAGTCAGTGGGAACACTGTTGCAGAAAAAATTCAAATTGAAGGGGTTTGACGTTTGCTCCCGAATGACTGTGATTTCGTTGCGTACACTTGGCAGATCAAGCAGCGCACAAGGTAGCGAGCCCAAGCCACCAGCGCTCGAGACAGCAGCAGCAAGCGCGCTACCTTGAACACCCGCCATAGGTGACTGAATAATTGGGAAGCTGAGCCCCAGATCGGCAAATAACTTATGCATAGGTTTCCTCGTAATTTTGGCTATAGAGTATCACTGCTGATTGATCAGAAAACGGTATCGAGTAGAAAAGCCCAATCAAAACAAGAACGAACACAGTGACAAATCGAAACAACAAAAGAACCTTGCGAGTGCAATATTACGAAAATAATACCTGAGACGTTCCCGCTTAGCTACAGGCAAGCCCTCTGGATCTGGCCAATACACTTGCCCTTTTCGATCTGATCTATTAGCGTTACGCAATCCTAATCGCTATGTAATGGAAGTACGTATGGCTACAGAATTTTCTGTTGGAGGTTTTTTGGGTCGATGGATCTTTGCACTAGTTTTGGTGTTTGGAACTTACAATCCCACCGACTATTCTTTTGTCTCGTGGATTATGGCCGAAGGCACGCAGTTTAGTCCGGTGATTGCCGTTGTCGGTATCCTGCTTTTGATCGGATGGACAATTTTTTTACGTGCAACGCTGATGTCTTTGGGCGTAGTCGGCATCGCGCTCGGGTTGGCGTTGTTTGGCGTAATTGTCTGGATGATGGTGGATTTCGGGCTAATTAACATGGAAGCCACCGGTGTTCTTACCTACGTGGCTCTGGTACTGCTCTCTCTGATTCTGGCGATTGGTATGTCGTGGTCCCACATCAGACGGCGCCTCACGGGTCAGTTTGATGTGGATGATCGGGACGATTAAAAAAAGGGGGTAGACCTGAATCTATCCCCTGCGCTCTCAATCGTTCAGTGAGACCTTATCTGAACCATCGTCAGCCGGCACTTCAATCGCCACGCCTTCTCGATCCAGCAGATTGATTCCACCTTCCCTGTCTACCCAGCAGGTGGACATAGAGCTCAGGCCGTCAACCACGGACTGAATCCGCATTTGGTTACCGCCGCGCTTCTTCTTGATAGACTTCAGCTTCAAGCGCGTATCTTCTCCGTAAACGCGCTTCAGCTCTGATTTGCACAGTGCCAGATGGTCGTTGTTAGCGCCACAGTAAACCCGCAGTTATTTGCCGCAGAATAAAAGAACGACAAAGAGGCGACAGTGATCCGGCTTAACTCCAATCGATCACAGGCTAGAACGGCAGCTCATGATTTACCTCGACACTGTCTGTGTACTCTTGTTGCTCAATCCGGATCTCCTCGTACAGTTGCGCAATCTCATCACCATAGTGATCCCACAGTACCGATCTCAGGTCGCCGAGCAGCTGATAAATACGGTTCTACTGGGAATCCTGTGGGTAGAGGTTGAGTTTTCCACAGTGGAACAGAATTGAAACTCGATAGTTTTCGAAGTTTCTAAATCCTCGGGCAGCCGATTTTATTGTCTGAATCTTTGAATTAAATCCTTCTGCGGTCGCATTGGTGATGCGATGTTTCAAGTAAGTCATTATGTTGTCGAGATGTTTCTTTAGCATCTTGGCGACTGATATGACCGGCTTTAGACGTGAATGTGTCGCCCACCAGTACCCTTTCTTAAAGAACGCTCGGGCTGGTTTATCGTAGCTGTAAGTCCACAGGTCAAGCAGCGTCTCTTTGATTGCCCAGGCTCGGGTAACCTTCAACCCCTTTGATTGAAGGCCATAAAAAGTGGCTTCATCTTTTTCACTCCAGTTGTCGGGATTGCGTAACCAGGTATAGCGAGACCCGACCAGGTCATTGATACCGGCGGCTCTTAATGTTTTATTTTCTTTGCGCCTGACTTGGTCAACCATTTTTGTAAGATAACTGACGATATGAAACTTGTCGTGAACAATGGCGGCGTTCGGTAAAGTCGCCTCAACTGCCGTCATAAATGGAACCCACATATCCACGGCAACAGCAGCTACTTCATTACGCTGCTGTTCTGGAAGCGTGGACAGCAATGCGGTTGCCGATTCCGCCGTTCTATCTGCCACGACCTCAAGCACTCTGGACGCATTCAAATCGTACAGCAGGCTGGCATAGGATTGCCCCTTGCGAAAACTTTTTTCATCGATGCCAAGGTGTTTCACTTCCTCAACAGAGCGTCTGTCCATCCCTCTTTTCACTGCTCGGGATTGAATATGATGCACCTCATCCCACGACAAACCAAGTAGTTTTGCGGCCTGTGTCTTGTTGCTGGCAGCCGACAGCACATCAATAGCGAAACGCTCAAATAAATGCGTAAAGCGTGCCTGCGTATCTGCCCACGGTACTTTCAGGCTTTTGATTCCATGCGCTTTACAATTGTTAGCGCCACAGTAAACCCGCAGTTATTTGCCGCAGAATAAAAGAACGACAAAGAGGCGACAGTGATCCGGCTTAACTCCAATCGATCACAGGCTAGAACGGCAGCTCATGATTTACCTCGACACTGTCTGTGTACTCTTACTGCTCAATCCGGATCTCCTCGTACAGTTGCGCAATCTCATCACCATAGTGATCCCACAGTACCGATCTCAGGTCGCCGAGCAGCTGATAAATACAATCGGCTTGTTCAGCCGTCCAGTAGGTTGTGATTTTTAAGGTTTTCATTTAGCCTTTCCTCGCTTTTTGGTCTCGCGCCGCTTCGACGCACACTCCTGCGCTTCCTTCATGCGGTACGACTCACCCTCAATGGCGATGACCTCGCTGTGATGGACTAAACGGTCAATCAGGGAGACCACACACGCGGCATTGGGGAACACGTCATTCCACTCGCCAAACGGACGGTTCGTTGTCACCAAAGTTGAACATTTCTCATAGCGCCGGTTGATGATTTCAAACAGCAAGTCAGCATGACGATTGCTGTAGGAGAGGTAGCCCACTTCATCAATTACCAGCAAGGCGGGCCTGGCGTAGTGTTTCAATCGACGCTGCAGGGCATTGGCGCCATCCTGACCTGCCAGGTCGTTGAGCATCGCCGCTGCGGTGGTAAACAGCGCCGTATAGCCGTGCATGACAGCGTTATACCCCAGGTTCTGGGCGATCATCGATTTGCCCACGCCGTTGCTGCCCAGCAGGATAATATTGCTGGCCGTGTCCATAAAACCCAGTTGCATCAGGGCATGAATCGCTTGTGGGTCGATAGCGCTTGGCCACTGCCAGTCAAACTCACTCATCGGTTTGAACCGGCCCAGCCTGGCGCTGCTCAGGCGCCGTTCGAGTGAGCGCTGTTTGCGCTCGGCAAGCTCCCAGGCGATGAGCTGTGCCCGCCAGGGGTATTGCTCGTCGGTGATCTCGCCCCAGTGCGCCAGCACGCCGTGGAGCTTCAGTTCAAGTGCCTGCTGTTTGAGTTGCTCGCTATCAATCATCGGTATCATCTCCTGTCTCGCTTCGGGTGCCATTGAGCTTGTCGTAATCGGCAAGCCGAGCCAGCTTGACGCTGTAGTGTTTGACCTTCGCCGGCACGGCGACAGCAAGCGGTGGCGGCAGGTGCTGTTCATCACGGCGGCGCTCAAGAACGTGCTGCACCGCCTCCGGGTAGGGTGATTGCCGATCAAGTGCTTCACCCAGAGCTACATGCAGCTCGTCCCGCCCATAATCATCAAGCAGTTGATTGAGTAACCGGACCGTGGTTTTAATGACATGTCCACGCTGTGCCGATTGCTGCAGCAGCGTCTGGGCGTGCGCCGAAGCATGGCTCAGGCGATCCTGACCCCGGTGTAGTTTGGCGTGGGTTTTCTCCAGCCATAGGGCATTGATATGCGCCTCCTGTTCGATTTGCTCCCCTTTGCCAAAGCTGCGCTGATGCTCAGCAATGCATTGATCGCCCTCCACTATCTGGAGCCGCTCCAGGTCAGCGCTCACGCTCAATGGCTTGTGCACGTATTGATGGGGAATGGAGTAATCATTGAGATCGAAGCGAACATAAGGGGTTTTGGCGGCCCGCACGGGCTGTCTCTCATGGGTATCAAAGGGATTATCCGGCAAACTCACCTGCTCCTGTAAGAAGGCTTCCCTGACCGTCAACGTACGCTCTTCAGGGCAAGCCCGATCAGCACTCACACCCTGGCACCAGTGCTCAGCTTGCGCATTGAGTTCGGCCAGTGTTTGCCAGTGACGAGCGGCAAAGAAATTATCGCGAATATAGCGAATCGCTCTTTCTACCCGGCCCTTTTCATTGCCCCGGGCCACCGCCACCGGGCGTGGTTCGAAGCGATAGTGGGCTGACAAGGCCAGCAAGGTGGGGTGGAAGCGGATGGCGTCACCGTGGCGCTCCAATACGGCCGATTTAAGGTTGTCGTACAGCAGCACCTTTGGCAATCCTTGCCAGGCCTCGAATGCCGCTACATGGCCGCGTAAAAAGTGCTCCATTTGCTGGTTGAGATAAAAGCGCAAGAAGATCTGTCGCGACCAGCTCAGCACCATCACAAACGCCATTAACGGCCGCCGGGCCTTGCCGATCTGAATATGCCCGAACGAACCCCAGTCAACCTGGGCTTGCTCACCGGGCAGGGTTTTTAGGCGTAAATACGCCTCGGGCAGCTTGCGCGGCCGCAGTTCACTGATACGCTGGCGAAACTGGCTGGGGCCACCGGGGTATCCCCGCAGGCGGGCCATTTCATACAAGCGGGCCGCCGTGAGTGTGGGAAACTCCCGCAGGGTGTCGATGACAAAGGGCAGATAGGGGTCGATGATCGACGCACGGCGAGTGCGCTCCACCTTGGGCAGGCCAGCCTGTGCCAGTACCCGATCAACCACTGAGTGGTGAATGCCAAGCTGGGTCGCAATGGTGCCCGTTCGCCACTTCTCAACAAAATGGTAGCGCAGTATTTTTGCTTCAGTTTCTTTGCCGATGGCCATGACTGCCCTCCGATTGATGACTCCTGTCCAGCCGCTGCACTAATGTCGCCGGAATCTGCGCCTGAACTGACTGCTCTGCAGAAAATCACTGCGCAAAAAGGGACCGCAGACCGCGCCACAGTGATGGCAGCGCACGGTGGCGTCAGTTTTACCCGGCATATCGGCCCTTTTGATCTCATCAGGCACGGTTTGCAGTAGATCACGGAGTATTATTGCCAGAGAACGGTGATGCGTTACTTTTTGTTGTTGCCGTTCTCGATAACGCTGTTGGCGAGCGGCATTATTCATGCGACCCGGGCGAGCGGCATTATTCATGCGACCCGGGCGAGTGGCCTGGTACTTCGCTCTGGCTCGTTTAATGGATTCCTTTCTGGCTTCCTGGCTGCAACCATCGGTGCAATACCGCTGGCCGCGATCACAGTGGGTACAGACGATGACCTGGGCGTAGCAGCGACAACAGTGGTAGAGACGGCTGGATGATGGCATCGACACAAAGGTCGATGAGGGCTGGATTTATTCCCATTATGTGCAACACTTAACGGGTCGTGCACCTGCACGGTTTTTTTGGGTATGGCGCCAGCGTTGACCGTCAAATCTGTGGTGGCGTCATACCGTTCTCAGCGACACTTATTCTTATAGTCCCTACGCTTGAATCGTGCCTGCTTATTGGTCGCTCTTGAGTGTGACTGGGCCGCAGTTCTACCGCGCCGATTCTAATACGCCGAGATCCGTCTATTTCAAAATTCGGCAAATAGCTGCGGTTTTGGAGTGGCGTCTACAACACTACAATCTTTCCGGAACACGATTCATGGGGCTTGCTAAAAACACGACGTTTTATGGCTTGGCAGCCATGGCTGCGAATATCCGGAAAGGAGCCAGTTTTTTAACGCGTTACGGGTTACCGAACACGGGTTATGCAGGATAGTTGCGCCAAAAATCAGGCAAAGGAGCCTGAACCCTGGATAAGTTGAAGCAAACCAGCGAAAAGCTTACTTCGATACTGCTTTGAGGTGATTAAAAATATTGCGATTCAAAATATTCGAAAAATTACGGGGTTATACTGAGGTCTCGAAGGGATGTTTTTTAGTGAAATCTACACAAAAAGGACAAGGACAATCCCATCTCGCTTCTTCATTTTTAGATATGCGGTAGGCAAGTTTGCGTATCCGAATCTTTAATGGAGCTGGCTTTTCAACGTAAAGCGTGCCGCCGCGAGTTGCATCCTTTATGGACTTGTGGCGTCAAAAGACAGCTCTGGTGTCCGACGTGAGTTCAGCGCAATGAGCGGCAACATTATGGGAGCACCCAATCCCAAAAAGTGAAACCGTTTCGGCGGCTTACCCAGTACTTCTTCGTACCCTTGCCAAAAGCCTTTGGCAACTGCCACCGTCCTAATGTATCGCGCTGGCAAATTGGCTCCAAAATCCAGACGCTTCCTGCCTACCATTATATGGTCGACATAATTGCTGTCGGCCATGTATGCCCCAAAACCCATAGATATACTCCGAATATTCGCGTTGGCAAATTCTCGTCTAGCGTCAACAGCCGTATTGAAAGAGACGGCAGAAGCGACCGGATAGTATCGATGCCGCAGCGTGAAGGGGATTGTCGGTAAGAGCTTGGCAGCTCGTTTTGCGACTGTGCGGTTGATACTGCGATAGTGTCTCCTACTAATATTCGTGTAGGACTCTTCGATATCCAGACTTAGCCATGAAGCCATGACAATGCTTTCAGTCCCCACTAATGACGTTGGACTCAACGGTAATTGTGCTGCCAGCATTGTATCGTCATCCAGTACTGCGCTGACACTGGCTGTCTGCACGCGATTGGCAAGTGACGCATATTTCGATCGAAGGGCTTTTGGTATTTCACCGTTTCTAACAGAACGTCCTAATACCTGTTTTTCAAAATCACGTACCGTATTGAACAAAGATTTTGCTTCTGATTGAAACTGTTTTCGTATTTTCCCAATCTCAGAGAAATTACCATTGTCTACAAAAAATCCTCGTCGTTTCTTACGTAGCTTTACACTTAAATCAATCAGCGTTTGTGTCGCATTATTTGGCGCTAGTAGATACGCCTTTGGAGAGAGGAATCCCCATCGAACGCATTGTAGGTATCCTTGCTGAGGTTGTGTACATAAATTGGTTTTATCACGCACACCTTCCTCAACTAGGGTTCGTATCGTAGAGGTAAATTCCTCTATGAATAGGGAGTCTGACTAACAACTCTATGCCTGCTTATGCACACATTTATCGTATTCTTCCCGCCTTTTATCGATCAAGTCGAGCGTGCGTTTCATATCAAAATGGAGAATGGCTCCTTCAGTTCGATATTCTAATATGCCGATCAAACTTTGCCGGCAGCTTCCCGTGCTTCCGACCCATGTCTCATTTAGAGCATCTGCCAATTCGGCTTCCTTGCCATTATCAAATAGTGAGCAATCAATTTCCTCGCAGTCCGCGCATACTTCATCCTCATAGTCAGGAGAGTCTAGGTACTCTACTAGAACATCGCGTAAAATCTCCATAAGCTCCCTAGTTTGGTTCAGTGCATTCTTTTTCTTTTTGCAGGCTTTCCTTATTTCACTCGTTGGTCTTTTAGGCATAGCTATCACCACTTCCCAATGACGTTAGGTGTTAATCTGTATAGGACTTCTCCGGCGCCGGTACCAATTTTTTCAAAATCGGTGGTGGTGTGTTGTCCGAGCGTCCACTTTGCCAAATGGCCGTTAGGCCACACCTCCATAAACGTACTTCCAAGATCCAGAAACCCTGCTCGCCAACTTGATTTGGATAAAGCTGCCAGGGGAATTTGAGCAATATGGAATGCGGGTTTGCTGCGATTGAGGGTGGACTTAGTGTGAAACACTCCCGTGCAGCTAAAGAAATCATCGATAGTGATTCCCATATTGTGACCATTAATAAATGATAGTGCAGCGGTCGTCGATTTTCCGCTCGATGGGTCGGTTAGGTCAATCGTGGTAATAAGGTGATTACCCTTTCTCCGTACTTTGACATCCGTAACACGGCCAGCAATGTCCGAGAGTTTGCCTTGTTGAAAGCTGCCTATTTCTGTATTTTTACCGTCTGGTGTAGCGAAAGCAAAAGCTCGTTGCGCGACGAGCTCTGGGTCGGTGAGAAACGAATGTTGCTCAGTGAATCCTCCAAGGCACAAAGCACATGAAGACGTGAGCGAAGACACGGATTCACGAATTTCCGTACTCCATTGTATCAGGTTATTCCCAAGTTTTTCAGCTGCTCCTCCAGCACCTTGCGCGTAAAGTTCGGCAAGCTCATCTGAACCTTCTCTTGTCGCACGAGTAAGATCAACAACGCTTGACAACAAGTTCGTTGCATACGAATTTACGACAGCTGCAATCTCTACGGGATTAGTTCCCCGCAAACAAACTGCGTAGAGCGATCGCTCCAAATCACCGCGCATCTGTTTCAAGGTGCTGTAAACCTGATCTCCTGAATAGCGGTTCGCTTTGGCAGTGTTGAATGTGGTATGTACCATCGCCAACATCGCTATAGCAGTTCCAACTACAGGTATATGATCGCCACCTTTGGCTCGTGGCTCGCGCGGGAGAAGGATCGGGGAGATTAACCCCTCTACTTTGACCGGAAGCAAGCTTCTTAAATAACGCGGCCATTACTTTATCTTTGGTCGCACTTGCTTGTAGTTTCAGCAATGCGCGACCATTGGGTCGCTTGGATAATTCCTTGAAGAGGGTAAGTAAACTCTCGTCGAGCTGCGTGCCGCGATCAAATGTTTCGAGTTGCCGGTTGACATGAACCGCTTCTGAAGATAGCTGGGCTAGTGATGCCGTCAGTAGATTAACGCCAGCTCTACTCCATTTTTGATCAAATATATCATTTGCAATTTTAAATGCCAATTCCTCAATAGCATCCGAAACTGCAATCCTAGCTCGTAAATGTTTGCGAACTCTTCTTGCCATCCTGTGCTCTCCTGTTCTATCGCTTTCTGTTTCCTTTCTATCGCTGAATTATCATTATTACAACCTAGTTCAGCGTAGGGTAATTGTCAAAATGCGTGTTTCAACCACCGAGTTTGACTGCGGCTGGTTAACTACTTTCACCTCGATTCCATCTCAGAACTTTGCACCAGGATTACGCGCAACAATCGAAGGCTGGTTGACCCTCACCATATTGTTAGTTTCGTTGCTGTCGCACGTTTAGACGTGATCCGGCACAATTCCATGTCGCTCCTGCAATCGCTTTGTGAGGCTCTTGAAGTCCCGGCCCGTGATGGGTACAAACCATTGACTGAAACGCTTTAGAACGCTGAGTTCAAGGTCCATATCCTTCTGCAATTCATCCATCTGGTGCACAGAAAACGGGATTATATTGGTTCCCTTTGAATGTTTACCATCTGTGCGTGCTTTCATCCATGCCAGCCGCTCGTCTATCCATTGGTTCATAGTATCTTCCGTTGGCAGCTCAATCCCACCCAGAATGTACTCCGTCATCCACAGTGCGCCGATTTCGGCATTGAGCTGACTGAAAAACGACGAGTTGTAGCCATTAAATAGCAGGTTGGGAACACCCAGTGGAAGAATAGATTTATACAGGCGAAAATTACCCTCCTCATCCGTAACCTTGTCCATAATATCCTGATCAAGAAAGGGGACTATCTGCTGCCAGCCTGTACCGCACACTATCGTATCCACCGGAACCGTGTCTCCGCTACTCAAGTCTGCCTCGCCTGGCCGCAGCGTGACAATTTCCGTGCTATTTTTGAACTGGAGATTGCCCTCGGCGATGTTCTCGAAGAAACCTGGCGTGACCATGCTGATAGTACTGCGGGAGATGGTTTCCAGCTTGTTTCCCGGGTGCAGGCCTACGCCCCGTAGGTTCAGCTGCCTTTGAATGACCCACTCTATGCCGTTCATCATGCCGTTGCGCAGCGGCCGACCAACGCCATGCAGGAATCGTTCAAACCCGGTCATTCTGATGTATGGAAAGAGGGCCTCACTTAAACGGGTTTGAAAGATATATTTGAGGTTCACTACGTTGCCGATCAGCTTGGGGATCTTCCATATCAAGTGGCGAACAACCATAGTTGTACTGTGGCTAATTCCCATCGTAGCATTGGCGACATCACAGGATGATTTACCATAACCGACAACGAGCACGTTTTTGTTCCGGGTAATCTCGGGGTCAGTGAATTGACTGGTATGGAGAATTTCGCCGCCCGCAGATTGAAATTCATCGGCACCTTCGAATGGGGGAATAAACGGGATGGAGAAGATACCATTGGCAACGATCAGTAAATCGAAGGTCTTGAGAATTTCCTCAGTGCCTCCACCGGCTATTGTTCGTTCGGCGCTTACCGTCCAGGTTTGATTTTCGGCGTTCAGCTTCGCATGGATAACTGTGGTGTTCAGTAGAATATCCCCCGCAATGCCAAAGTGCTCAGTATAGTCCTCAATATAAGACTGTACCTGCTCTCCAAACGGCCATTCCGGCCAGTCTTTTGGCATCGGGTAATCCGACAGAGAATAGGAATCGCGCGGGTTCTGGGTCGTCAACCCCGGGTAACGCCGCGATGCTGACCAAACGCCACCCATGTCCGCCTCCTTTTCAAATACCGTGACGTCGAAGCCGAAGGAGTTCAGTATTTTGGTAGCCGTGACTCCGGCAAAACCTGCTCCCACAATACCAACCGTTTTAATCATTCTTTTCTCCTTAGATTCACGATTCCATTTTAAGAATATCCTGAGCGCAATATGAAAACTATAGCCCTGAAATAAAGGGGGGTGCATTTATTTGTTAGAGAGGCTCTGTTCTCCAATCCGACTCTAGCGAGATAACTCGTCCACTGTCGATTTTTCATGCATATTTGCTAACTGGCAAAAGTTGCCTACTATCAAGGGTAGAAGTGCGGGCGGAGGGAGATCCACAAAATGACTACTGTCGAAACGCTGTTAAAATCCAAGGGTACCGATATCTGGTCGATTGCGCCGCAGGCCACGGTTTATGAAGCCCTGCAAAAGATGAAGGAGAAGGATGCGGGCGCGCTATTGGTTGTCGAGGCGACCAAGATGGTAGGTATTTTTACGGAACGAGACTACGCCAGGAAATTAGTTCTCCAGGGCAAGTTCTCCAGAGAGACCGCCGTCAGCGAGCTGATGACGCAGGACCTATTGACCGTAACGCCGATGAATACCGTACAGGACTGCATGGTGATGATGACTGCCGAGCGGGTACGCCATCTACCGGTGCTCGATGGGGAGCAATTGATGGGCATCGTTACCATCGGGGATGTAGTGAAACAGGTGATCTCGGAACAGGCGTCTGCGATTAAACAACTAGAGCAATATATCGCCGGAGGGTACTGACCCCAGAGTCCTGCTAGAATAATGATTGACACACCTCTAGCGGATTAATCACTTTGAATTTAGCTCTATCGACAGTAGAAGTCAGGATATTGGGTTGCCTCATCGAGAAGCAAGCTACAACCCCCGATGCCTATCCGCTAACCTTAAACGGACTTGTCGCGGCTTGTAATCAAAAATCCAGCCGTGAACCGGTTAGAAATATGGACGAGTCGGAGGTTCTGGCCGCTCTGGATACTTTGATGGAGAACAAGCTTGCGTCCACTTACCAATCGGGGCGCAACCGTGTGGTCAAATACCAGCACAAATTACATCAACGCTTGTTCGACGAGTTCAATTTTTCCTTGCCGGAACTGGCGGTTCTCTGTGTGCAGTTTCTGCGAGGCCCGCAAACGTCTGCGGAAATTCGCACTCGCTGTTCTCGTATTTACGAGTTCCCGAACTCGGATGCCGTCACTGATGTTCTCGGGGGGCTGGTGGAGAACTCGCATGGTCCCTACGTGACGATGTTGCCTCGCCAGGTCGGGCGCAAAGAGGCTCGCTATGCACACTTATTTTGCGGTGAAGTGACAGAAGCTGTCTCTCCCGAATTGTCTGGCTCCAGGAGTGCGGCGACGGGCAACGCTGCAGTTGAAGAGCTTGAGCTACAAGTGAACGCGCTGCGTGAAAAGCTAGTTGATTTGGAAAGCCGGTTTGAAAAGTTTGTAGATCAATTTGAATAGTTGCAAGAATTGAGGTCAACCTGCCCCGGACTCCTTGCACGGTATCCTATTGGCTACACTGCAGTCCTTTTTCAGTATTTGGCTCCGCTTGCTGGGCTCGAACCAGCGACCCATTGATTAACGCTCGGGGTACTGAGCGCACTCGGAATGTATTCTCCAAGAAACTCGTATGGATAGGGCCTGTGGCGAATACTTGCCTCTTCAGATGTCCTGTAGTGGTTCTTGCTGTGTTCGTTGAGTATAGCACTGGGGTATCACAAAAGTATCCCAAAGGTATCTCAGTGACAATGGGGTAGAGCAACACGATGAGAGTATTGACCACGAGCAGAAGACAGTGAGTTTTCACTGGCAACAACCCTTATATAAGCAGGTTATAGCTGTCAGTTTTCTTTACAAATACTGGTTATATCTTAGGGTGGAGCCGCTGGAGGCCACGTGTTTACTGGGTTGGTATGGTATTTGCATCATGTTTACGAACACAAATACACGTTCACTAATGATTATAGGAAGTGACTATGAATTCGAGTAAAACGATGCGTAAGCTTATTATCGGCATGGCATTTTCTCTTGGCTCATTGGCGAGTCATGCCACTCTTGTGACAGTTGACCCCGATGCGTTCGCGGCTGGAACAGATATCTCAAATGCATTCGCAGGGGTGAGTCTTTCAGCCGTTGGTGGTGGCTTTGGTAGTGGGCCAGTAACCCATCAACACAAGCAGTAGAACCATTCACTGCGTCTACAGGGGCCCTTTCCTTTGGGACTAACAGCAGTTTCCCCCATCTCTTTAGGGAGCCGGGCTTTCTATCAATGCGTATTGATTTTGGTGCTTTAACCAATTTCTTAGCGATCGATTATATTTCAAATGACGGATCCGATATCGGCTTTCTTCAGGTATTTGACGTATCAGATATGTTGCTAGTGTAGGTCGTCATAAATAGTGTACCATATAGTCTCTTCCCTATATAGAGAGCTTGTCGTACGTGTTGCAGTAGAAATTGTTTTGTCTGATGACGAAGTTTTGGGTTTGAGTAAGTTATCTAAATCGCGTTCTGTCTCGGTCCGATTGGCGGAGCGTTCGCGAATTGTTCTTCTGGCCGGCAAGGGCATGACCAATGAAGAGATCGGTTTTGAACTGGGCATTACGAGACAGAAAGCTGGCCGCTGGCGAGAACGCTATGCAGACAGTGGAGTCGAAGGCATCAGCCAGGATGCGTATCGGCCAGGGCGAAAACCGAAAATCAGTTCACGCAAGGTTGCACAGGTGATCAGACTCACGACGCAAGAGACACCGGAAAACGCTACGCATTGGAGCCAGCGTCTCATGGCAGATAAGGCCGGCATTAGCATGTCCTCGGTGGGCAGGATATGGAAAAGCCACGGTTTGAAGCCACACCGAATAAATACATTCAAGGTATCGAACGATAAAGAGTTTGCCGAGAAGTTGGAGGCAATCGTCGGCCTTTACTTATCACCGCCAGAAAATGCCATTGTTTTCAGTTGTGATGAAAAGAGTCAGATACAAGCACTGGATAGAACGCAGCCGGGCTTGCCGATGAAAAAAGGCAGGGCGGCGACAATGACCCATGACTATAAACGTCATGGCACCACGACCTTGTTTGCGGCATTGAACATCTTGACAGGGGAAGTGTTAGGTACCTGCGCCGAACGGCATCGCCATCAAGAATGGTTGAAGTTTCTCCGCCAAATAAATAAGTCGACGCCCAAGGATAAAGAGATTCATATTATCTGTGACAACTACGCCACACATAAGCACCCGAAGGTAAAAAGCTGGCTGAAATATCACCAGCGATTCCATGTGCACTTTACGCCAACCAGCGCATCGTGGTTAAACATGGTGGAGCGGTTTTTTCGGGAGCTAACTGAAAAGCAATTGAAACGAGGTGTCTTTAGCAGTGTGGAAGAACTTGAGCAAACAGTCATGGCGTTCATTGAGACTCATAATCAAGCGCCAGCGCCTTATATCTGGACCAAATCCGCGAGTGACATATTGGAGAAAGTGAAGCGTGGCAGAGAGAAACTTAATAAGTTACAAACTGTTTGACGACCTACACTAGGCAGCTACACTACGGCAAGCCTCAGCACCAGCCAGTTTGAAACCATGAGCTTTACTTCTGGGACTGCCAATATAGCATATGTTCTCGCAGGCGGCGCTGGCGGGGGGAGTAGCGGTGGTTTGGATAATCTTCAGTACGAGCGAGTAACTGTAACTGTAACTGTACCTGCCACCCTCGCCTTGCTCGGCCTAGGACTCGCTGGTCTCGGATGGTCACGGAAGGTGTCAACCTCATATGGACAGTCATTTTAAAGATAACATCTATTTCACATAACCGGCGGCCGTGAGTGTCGGGAAGTTAACACGGTCGCAACGCATGGTCCCATCATTGCTGGACTCTACGGGGTTGATTGCCACTGTTGCTGGTGGCAATGATGCTCTCGGTCGTCCTCGAACAAAGCGTTCGGGGTTCTGCCGGTAACGTTCATCAAGCGCTCGCTGCTCTTTTGCTCGACCACGTCACGATATCGTCCTGTAAAGACCTGTTCCGGGGTAAACCCTGCCAGCCCACTGTGATGGTGTTTGAAGTTGTACCAGTGGAAATAACCTTCACACCAGAGCCGCGCGTGTGACATCGTGTCAAAGCGACCGGGATAATCCGGTTGGTATTTCTGCGTCTTAAACTGACTTTCACTGAACGCATTATCATTGCTCACTCGAGGGCGGCTATGGCTACAGGTAACATCCAATTCTCGCATCAAGTCCAAATACCCGTGAGCGATCATCGGTGAACCACGATCCTGGTGTAGGGTAAGTTGACCAGGCTCAATACCATAGCCGGTGGTGGCCTCGTCCATCAGCTGCTTGGCTAGCGCGCTATTTTCCTTGCGTGAAACCATCCAGGCCACGACAAAGCGGCTGAACAGGTCGAGCACCACATATAGTGATAAGTAGATGCCCCGTCGCACCAGCGGCAGTTTCGTAATATCCCATGTCCAGACATCGTGCGGGCCCGTGGCTAACAGCCGCGGTATGGCATGGTGCTGTGCAGGCCGCTGATTGCGCCGATCACCGGTCTCCTGCATGCTGCGAAGTAGCCGGTGCATGGTGCTCACCGAACACAGATATTGCTCCTGCTCAAGCAGGCGGTGATAGACCTCAGCTGGTGGCTGATCACAATAAGGTTCACTGTGCAGCGTATCGATTACCGTTGCGCGTTCCTCGGCACTCAGTGCTCTCGGTTGCACAGCGTACTGCCGAGAACGTTGCGGCTCTAGATCACTGTCAGCTCGTTTTCTGTGCGCATAAACACTGCTGCGATTGAGTCCCAGCGCACGGCACGCTTGCGACAATGGCCGTCTTGCAGGGCGATGGGTAATCACGTTATTCACACATCCTTCCCACTGCGTAAACGATCGAGCATCGACAAGGCTTTTTTTTGCAAATCCAGACAGTCGTTGGCACTCTCCAACTTGCGGTTCAGGCGATTGTTTTCTTTCTCAAGCTGCTCGATGCGCCGTTGAGCCGGTGTCTTCGAGGGTGCCGGGCCGGGAGCACTCTTGCTCAGGCCAGCAACCCCGTTTTCGGCATACTCGCGGCGCCAGGCGGAGAGTTGATTGCTGTAGAGTTTCTCACGGCGTAACAGGGCACCCAGTTCACCGTGCTTACAGGCGTCAGCTTCGGCCATCATGCGTAGCTTATACTCCGGCTTGAACTGGCGACGCGTGCGTTTCTCCAGTGCGGGCTCTGGTGTGACTTGTGTATTGAGTGGATCTGAGTGTGGTTTTGGCATTGTGTGGTTCCTGCATCCATAGCCCTGAAATCTATGTTATCCCAAACAGGGAGTGTATGGGATCAGGTTGACACACAGGGGTACCCATGCCGCCAGAAACGGTGGCCATTAATCCGATTCTTGAAACCGGCGATGACACCATTATCGATGATCGCGTTAACTTCCCAACGCTGACAGCCGCTGGCTACGTGAAATAGAGGTTATCTTTGAAATGATTGTCCATATGAGGTTGACACCTTCCGGAGTCGCCGCCCATTTAACCCAATATCGAACAAGAATGACGGCTTATACAGGATAGGTCCGTCCAAAATGGCCAATTAAGCGCTGACACTGCGCAGAGCAACGGTTTTTGATTAAACCTCTCTGCCCTATCCGCTGTGGAGGCCAAGCAAAAGACTTGAAAGAGGGATTCACAGGCCTTTAGAGCGCAGACGGTACTCTATCCGGGGATTTGGGTTTCATATGTTTACTGGCATCGACATATCCTATGGTGCTTTAACATGGCCGCCATGCTTTCATCCGTTTGCCCACCCGTTTCCATCCGACTATCTGGGTAAGTTAAGCGTTACCCTCGCCTTAAAAAGGTGATTGTAAATTTCCCAATTTTACCCTATTCTCTCATTCGTTAGAGTAATTCATTCGGTATAGATTATGGCTGATGAAATTTTGACCTTGAAAGAGGTTGCCAGCTATTTGAAATTAGCTGAAAAGACGGCGTACCGCCTAGCGTCTGATGGTGAACTAAAAGGCTTTAAGGTAGGTGGGAGCTGGAGATTTCGGAGAGACGAAATTGAAAAGTTAACCAAGGGTGAAAAGTCAAATATGAAAGCCAAGTGAAGCTATGGAAATTATTGACAATATAAATAACCTGCTAGGGGATAATATAAAGCAGGAGCTGAGAAAAAGCTCGAAGCTGAAAATCGCCGCATCGTGCTTTTCCATTTATGCATTTGAAGCATTAAAGGATGAGTTACAGAAGATCGAATCTTTAGAGTTCATTTTCACATCCCCCACGTTTGTTCCCGAAGAAACAGTTGATAAGATCAAAAAAGAACACCGTAAGTTCCACATTCCACGAGCCGAGAGCGAGCGCAATTTCTACGGTAGTGATTTTGAGATACAGCTAAAAAATAAATTGACCCAACGAGCGATTGCAAAAGAATGCGCTCAATGGATAAAAAGTAAAGCCCGCTTTAGGTCAAATAGTGGCAAAGCCTCCATGCAACAATTTGCTTGCATAGAAAACGATAAAACCAAGTCTGCCTATCTTCCCCTTCATGGTTTTACTGCCGTAGACCTTGGCTACCAGCAGGGGGATGCGGTATCAAATATCATCACCAAACACGATGAGCCAGCAAGCACCCAAGTTTATTTGAATCTGTTTAACCAGATATGGAACGACCCAGAAAAAATTGAAGATGTAACCGCTCAATTATGTGATCACATTGCGAGTGTTTATAAAGAAAACCCACCTGAGCAAGTCTATTTCTTCATGCTCTACAATATTTTCAATGAGTTCCTAGAAGACATTAACGAAGATGTACTCCCCAATGATCTTACAGGTTATCAGGACAGCCTGATTTGGGAAAAGCTCTACAATTTTCAGAAAGACGGGGCGACAGGGATTATCAACAAGCTTGAAACCTATAACGGTTGCATTCTGGCTGATAGTGTTGGTTTGGGTAAAACATTTACCGCCCTTGCCGTGGTTAAATATTACGAGTTACGAAATAAATCCGTCCTTGTTCTTTGCCCGAAAAAGCTGGCGAATAACTGGCTGAACTACAACAGAAACCTAAAAACAAATATATTCTCCAAAGACCGCTTTAACTATGACGTGCTATGTCATACAGACCTTCAAAGAACCAGAGGTGAATCCTTTGGTACACCGTTGGATAGAATAAATTGGGGAAACTATGACCTTGTGGTGATCGATGAGTCACACAACTTTCGCAACAATGATGCCTTTAAGGATAAGGAGACCCGATACGAAAAGCTGATGAACTCCGTTGTTAAAGAGGGAGTGAAAACCAAGGTATTGATGCTCTCGGCAACGCCTGTCAATAATCGCTTCATGGATCTTCGCAACCAGCTTGCGCTGGCCTACGAAGGCGATGCCTCAAATCTGAATAATAAACTTCGCACAACCAAGGGCATTGACGAAATATTACGACAAGTGCAGGCCACATTCAATGTCTGGGCAAAGCTTCCACTCGAGGAGCGCACAACCGATGCCATACTAAAGGCATTGGACCTTGACTTTTTTGAGTTGCTGGATAGCGTAACCATCGCTAGGTCACGTAAGCACATTCAAACATTCTATGACACTACTGAGATAGGGAGATTTCCTGAGCGTAGAAAACCCATCTCATATCACAGCCCTTTGACCAATAGAACGGATGTCATGGGCTTTAACGATATTTTCAGGGAGCTGTCTTTACTAAAACTATCCATTTACGCACCTGTTAGCTATATCTTGCCCAGTCGTATTGCAAAATATGAAGACCTCTATGACACAGAGGTGAGTGGCGGTAAGAGTAAGCTTCGCCAAGCTGATCGTGAGAAAAGCCTTCAAGCCTTGATGACGACTAATTTGCTAAAAAGGTTGGAAAGCTCCGTTGAGTCATTTCGCATTACCTTAAATAAACTGAAAACCAAGCACTCGGAAATGCTGTCAAAAATTGAGCTTTATACACAGCGTGGCGAAGATAAGAGTGTCGCAGATAATGCCTCTTATTTTGAAAATGCAGAACCAGATGATGACAACTTTTTGGAAATGGAAGAGTTGGAATCGGAAGAGGACAGTACAGGTGGAAAAGTTCAAATTAAGTTATCCGATATGGACTTACCCTCATGGGAGCATGATCTAAGGATGGATATTGCTATTGTCGATGCACTATTGTCTGAAATGCGAAAAATCACACCTGGCGATGATACCAAGTTCCAACATTTAAAAAACCAGATTGATAAGAAAATTGCCAACCCTATAAACCCAGGCAATAAGAAGATACTTATTTTCACGGCCTTTGCTGATACCGCTAATTATCTCTACGATAATTTGTCGGAAAGCCTAAAAGAAACGCAAAGTATTCATACAGGGAGAATAACAGGAAGTTCATCACCCCGATCAACATTAGGGACTACACTCGCAAAAAGCTATGATTTTGAATCGCTATTAACACTGTTTTCCCCACGCTCAAAAGAGAAAGATGTGGTTCTGCCGAATGAACCAGACGAGCTGGATATTCTGATAGCAACGGATTGCATATCAGAAGGCCAAAACCAGCAAGACTGTGATTACCTGATTAACTACGACATTCACTGGAATCCAGTGCGGATTATTCAACGCTTTGGTCGGATAGACCGCATTGGCTCTATTAATACAACTATCCAGCTTATGAACTATTGGCCAGATATTTCCCTTGATGAGTATATCAATCTTAAAGAGCGTGTTGAAAGCCGCATGGTGATTGCCGATATGACGGCAACGGGTGATGACAATGTACTCAGCGCGAAAGCAAATGATATATCCTACCGCAAAGACCAATTAAAACGCCTTCAAGAAGAAGTGATTGAAATGGAAGACCTCAAAACAGGGGTGTCAATTACCGACCTTGGTTTGAATGATTTCCGTATGGACTTGCTGGGTTATATTAAAGAAAACGGTGATATGTCCAATATTCCTAACGGCATGCACGCGGTTGTGCCTGCCGACCCCGACATGGGGTTAAGGTCAGGGGTTATCTTTACGCTATGCAACCGTAACCACAGCGTCAATGTCAACCAGCACAATCGCCTGCACCCATACTACCTTGTCTATATTGGCCTCGATGGTGAAATTATTGCCGATCACAGCGAAATAAAAAGGCTTTTGGACTTGGTGAGAAGCACCTGTAAAGGCCAAAGCAAACCGCTTGATGCAATATGCCGTCTGTTTAACCAAGAAACAGATGATGGGCGTGATATGCGCGTCTACTCCGATCTGCTGAAACAATCCATAGGCTCAATTATAGAGCTGAAAGAAGACAAGGATATAGATAGCCTCTTTAGCGGGGAACGGACAACCGCGCTGATTGATGCAGTGGCAGGCCTTGATGATTTTGAGTTAATTAATTTTCTTATCATTCAAGATGGTGAGGCTTGATGACGGCATTGTTTGATTATCCGAAAAATGCGGAGTTTGGTCGTATTGTTGCTAAAAGCAAAATATTTGAGCGTGTAAAACCTAAGCGTAAATTACAGGATGCGTTTGCATCGCAGGTTAAAAAGATAGTTTGGCGATATAAGCTTTCCGCAAAGACGATCAACCTCGCCGAAACAGGCAAGATTAAAGAGATAGAAATATTCGAGTTGCCACTGAAAACAAAAGAATTCGACACCAAAATATTACACTGTATTGATAGGGCTATCGCCCACCCAATAGTTTTTCACCTTACCCATGCAGATAACATCAAGGTTGTTGCCACATACAAGCGACCCAGCGAAGCAGATACTACAAAATGGGTTGTTGATAACGAATATTTTGAAACAGATTGGTTTCCAGAAAAATCAGTGCGCCAAAAATTGCCTGTTGTGCTTAATCTGTCTGGCTTGTATGAATACATATTGCGCGAGCTTATACCGCTGGACTCAAGGAAAGATGAAAGCTTGGATGCTCATATAGAACGGATGGGGCAAGTCATAGCCAAGGGTAAAGGATACGGAAAGCTGGAAACACGCATGAGCAAAGAAAAGCAGTACAACCGAAAAGTAGAAATGAATGCAGAGCTTCGAGTGCTAGGCGATGAGATGGAAGATTTGAAGCAAGGCCAAGCAAGTAATAAAGCGCACATAGAAGGGCAATAATAATCATGGAAAAGCCAGACTTGAAAACACCCAGTTTCACCAATGAGAATATCGAAAAAATAGCCGAGTTATTCCCCAATTGCGTCACCGAAAAGAAAAATGAAAGTGGCGAGCTTGAGCGCGCTATTGATTTTGATGCCTTGCGCCAAGAGTTATCTGATTCAATCGTCGAGGGTTCGCAGGAGCGTTATAGCCTTAACTGGCCGGGCAAGCGTGAAGCATTGGTGACTGCCAATACACCCATTTCTAAAACTCTGCGTCCTTGCCGTGATGAAAGTGTTGATTTTGACAATACCAAGAATATTTTTATTGAGGGTGACAATCTAGATGCTTTGAAGCTTCTACAAGAAACCTATCTCAGTAAAATTAAAATGATCTATATCGACCCTCCCTATAACACGGGTAATGACTTTATTTATAACGATAATTTTACAGCAGAGAAAGACGAGTTTGACGAAGCGTCTGGTCAGCGTGATGAAGACGGCGGGCGTCTTGTGGCTAATCCTGATAGTAATGGGCGCTATCACTCTGATTGGCTTTCTATGATGTATCCGCGTTTGAAATTGGCTCGTAATCTTCTGTGTGATGATGGCGTAATCTTCATTTCTATTGATGATAATGAAATATATAACCTAAAGAAAATGTGTAATGAGATATTTGGCGAAGAAAATGAGCTTTTTGATTACACAATAAAAGTCCGATATGAAGGAAAGACCCTTGTTGAAGACATGCTCTTCCAAAAGGTTGTTGAAAATGTATTAGTTTATTCAAAGTCTCAAGAGCATGTTCAGTTAGTTCGTCAGTTTGAAGAATATAGCTATGACAATTTTGTCTGGGATATTGTTGAAACGAACGCCCCAGAGATAGTTGAGATGGGTGGGAAAAAGGTCGAAGTGTTTAAGCAGGGGGATTACAAGATTGTAAAGAAGTCAGCCAGTAATGATTTGCTAAAGGAGATTTGGGCAACAGGATCAATTTTGGATGGAAATTCTTCAGGTCGATTTTTTCGAGATCACCTTTCAGGAAGGTATAAGAATGATGGTCTAGGGGTTTTATATAAAGTACATGGAATTGGTGCTGATGAACGGCCATATAGATATTTTACGGGGCCAAAGAGAGACGGAGCTACAAAAGGAAAATATTACCAAGGCGTTCCTTCCGATAAACTAGATAACCTGAGTGAGTCAAAAAAGAGCAAACCAATCGTCACATTTCTTGACTTGGCTGCCTACTTTGGAAACTGTCGGCACGAAGGAGGGGTTGATTTTCGGAGCGGTAAAAAGCCAATAGAGTTATTTAGAAATATCTTTTCAATAATTCCATGGGAGAAGGATGACATTATTCTTGATTTTTTTGCTGGTTCTTCTAGTACCGCTCACTCAGTAATGCAAATCAATACTGAGGATGAGGGGTTTCGAAAATTTATTATGGTGCAGTTGCCAGAATTATGTGATGAAAAATCAGACTCTTTCAAGAATGGTTATCAAACCATTGCAGAAATATCCAAAGAACGTATACGCCGTGCAGGCAAGAAAATCAAAGAAGATAATGCTGGCAAAGAAGGTATAGAAAACCTCGATATAGGCTTCCGCGTATTTAAAATTGATAGTACCAACATGGTGGATGTTCACGTCTCACCCGATGAAGCCAGCCCTGATATGTTCGATGCTCATGTTGGCAATATCAAAAATGATAGGTCGTCAGAAGACTTGCTGTTCCAAGTGCTACTCGATTGGGGCGTGGACTTATCGCTTCCTATTATCCGTGAAGAGATTGCTGGCAAGGAGGTCTTCTTTGTCGATGACAATGCGCTGGTCGCCTGCTTTGATGAAGGGATCAACGAATATTTTGTGACTCAACTTGCGATAAGAAAACCTTTGCGTGTTGTCTTCCGTGACGATGGATTTGGGTCGGGCAAGGATGGAGACAGCGTTAAAATCAATGTAGAGCAGGTCTTTAAACTAAAATCGCCAGCAACCGACATCAAGGTTATCTAAGGGGGCGATACTACGGATCAAGTCGAGTTGAATTTGTCAGAATTGAAGTAATTATGAGTCGGAAAAAATAAAATGCCCATCGAGCAGACACAAGAGCAATTAATTATTTTGTTACGTGAATTATGCCGTTTACCTAACGAAACTGAATGGGTTGAATTTAAGCATAATAACGATGATGTCCCGACTATGGGTGAGTATATTTCCGCATTGGCTAATTCAGCGGCTTTAATTGGTAAGCAATCGGCTTATCTGGTTTGGGGGGTAGAGGATAGAACACATGATGTTATTGGCGCAAGTTTTAAGCCTTCTACTGCACGTTACAGACAGCAAGAATTGGAAAGTTGGTTGTTACAAAAAACAACACCGAAAATTCATTTCCGCTTTTATGAGTTTAAATCTGCTGATGATTTGCCAATTGTTATTCTTGAAATACAGGCCGCGAGCCATACGCCTGTACAGTTCGATGGCGTGGAATATATCCGCGTTGGCTCTTATAAGAAAAAATTACGTGAGTTTGCCGAAAAAGAGCGTGAGTTGTGGCGAGTATTTGACCGTGTGCCATTTGAACAGAAAATGGCAGCAGAGAATATAAAGGTTGAGGACGTTTTAAAGCTACTGGATTATTCGGCTTATTTTGATTTGACCGATCAGCCATTACCAGAAGGCCGAGATGGTATTCTTGAGGCATTGCAAGCCGATAAGTTGCTTAAGAAAATGGATAATGGCTTATGGGGGATTAGCAACCTTGGGGCTATCTTATTCGCAAAAAAACTACAGGACTTCCATCACCTCGCCCGTAAAGCCGTTCGTTTAATATTGTATCGAGGCAATAGCCGTGTTGAAACTGTTCGTGAGTTAGAGGGAAATAAAGGTTACGCGATAGGCTTTGAAGGGCTGATTGATTATATTAAAACACTTCTCCCATCCAATGAAGAGATTGGCAAAGCCTTTCGCAAAGAAGTACCGATGTACCCAGAACTGGCAATACGTGAGTTGGTGGCTAATGCCATTATCCATCAGGATTTTTCACTCACGGGTACAGGCCCAATGATTGAACTCTTTGATAGCAGGATAGAAATTTCAAATCCTGGGATTCCTTTGGTAGATACAGATCGATTTCTTGATTCACCACCACAAAGCAGAAATGAGGCGTTAGCTTCCTTTTTACGGCGCATCAATATTTGCGAAGAGCGCGGTACAGGTGTGGATAAGGTGGTATTCCAAACAGAGCTTTATCAATTACCAGCCCCTATTTTTGAAGTAACAGATAGGCATACCCGCGCAGTTTTATTCGAATATAAAGAATTTGCAGACATGGATAAAGAGGAGCGAATTCGAGCTTGTTATTTACATTGTTGTTTGCAATACGTGAATCGTGAACACATGAACAACACTAGTTTACGTAAGCGTTTTGGGATCGAAACAAAGAACAGTGCTATGGCAAGTAGAGTAATAAAGGATGCACTAAAGGTGGAGATGATTAAGCCCTACGACCCTGATTCAGGGACAAGAGCGTTACGCTATATTCCTTGTTGGGCATAGTTTGCTTGATGGTTGTTTGATTGAGAGGCTATATTTAATAAGATAATATTTGTAAGTCATTGAAAAATAACAGGTAATATTTATTTTTTTGTTTGATTTTGTATGAAATATGCAATAAAACAGCTCCTAAGTAGGGGCTTACAGTGTAAGCGCCCCTAAATCAGCACCTATTTTTTTGTAAGAGTTCCCGCCAGACTTTCTCCTGATAACCACACAGGAGCAAATCATGAACGATATCACTCAGCCCCAGCCACAAGGTATTGACTGGAAGCAGCAAATACAAACCTGGAAACTGTCGGGCTTGTCTCAGACCCGGTTTTGCAAACACAATCACCTGACTTACCATCGCTTTGTGTACTGGCGTCGGAAGTTTGACGATACCATCCGTGTGTCTTCTATAAAACAAGACCAAGGTGGCTTTGCCGCAGTGAGTGTCAGACCTGACGCCGATCGGGGGCTAACCTTGTCACTGCCCAACGGATTCATTGTGCGAGGTATCTGTGCCGAAAACCTGTTGGTGGTGCGGCAGTTACTGGATCAATTGTGACGGCGCGCTACTTCCGCCCGGCCAATGACATGCCACAGATTTATCTGTACCGGGACTCCGTAGATTTTAGAAAATCGGTCAATGGCCTTAGCGCCATTGTGGAGCGAGAACTGGGTCGTAACCCCTTTGAGGGTGCCCTCTATGCCTTCACTAATCGCCAGCGCAACAAAATAAAATGTTTGTACTGGGAGGACAATGGGTTTGTGTTGTACTACAAATCACTGGCGGAAGAGAAGTTCCGGTGGCCGCACCCTGACGACGACGTGATTTCCCTCACCGGCCAGCAGATCAATTGGTTGCTGGACGGCTACGATATCTCCCTGATGACAGGCCACAAAAAACTGCATTATGAGTCTGTATTTTAAAGCTTTTTGTCGCCATGAATGTTATAATTACGCCATGCAATCGGCGATAAAAAAGCAACAAAAACAAGGGTGTTACGAGAACTTATCCGTCGCTGAATTACTTGTTGCCCTCGCCGTAAAAGACCAGATTCTTGAAGATAAATGTTTGCTTCTCGAAGAAAAAAACGAGCTCCTCCAGGTTCACCAGAAACACCTCGGCGACAAAAACCACATCATCCTTGAACAGGGTAAACGCATTGACCTGCTCGAAGAATACTTGCGCCTGGCCACGGTACAGAAATTCGGAGCCAGTAGTGAGAAACTGGCGTTTCAGTCTGATTTGTTCGATGAGGCTGAAATCGAAGTCGCCCTGAGTGAGCTCGAAGAGCAGCTGCCTGAAGAAGACCGGGTTCGGCCTCAAAAGAAGAAAAGAAAGCGCGGGTTTAGCGACAAGCTGCAACGGGTGCAGATACACCTCACACTTTCAGATGAGGAAAAGGATGGGGCCACCAAAACATTCTTCACCAAGGTCAAGGAGGAGCTGGAGTTTATTCCCGCCCAGGTCAAGGTGCTGGAATACTGGCAGGAAAAGGCGGTATTCAATATTGACGGTGAAGATGTCATTGTCGCCGCACAGCGCCCCGCTCATCCGCTGGGGAAATGCTTTGCCAGTCCTGCATTGCTGGCCTACATCATTGCCTCCAAATACGCCGATGGACTGCCGCTATACCGCCTGGAGGGGATGCTCAAGCGTTACGGCGGTGATATCAGCCGCTCCAACATGGCCCACTGGATTGTACGGCTTCAGGATGTATTCCAGCCCTTGATCAACTTGATCCGGGAGGTTCAGCTTGAGGGGAATTACCTGCAGGCGGATGAGACGCGCATACAAGTCTTGAAGGAGGCCGGCAAAACGGCCCAATCGGATAAATGGATGTGGGTGATACGCGGCGGCCCGCCGGATAAACAATCAGTGCTGTTCGAATACGACCCCTCACGTGCTGGCGCGGTGGCGGAGCGCCTGCTGGATGGCTTTGGTGGTGTGTTGCAGGCCGACGGCTATTCCGGTTACAGCAAGGTGTGCCGGATAGCGGGCATTACCCGAATTGGATGCTTTGACCATGCCCGGCGCAAGTTCGTTGAAGCCAGCCGGGCGGCGGAAACCAGGAGCACCCAAAAGAAAGTGGGGCAACCCACCAAGGCTGACGTTGCACTCAGTAAAATACGAAGGCTGTATGCGATAGAGAAATCGATCAAGGATCTGGAGCACGACAAGAAAAAACAGGCAAGGCAGTCACTCAGCGTGCCGATTCTCGAGGACCTGAAGCCATGGCTGGAGAAGAACGTCAGCCGGGTGCCCAAAGATAGCCTGACCCACAAGGCCATAACGTACACACTGAACCAATGGGAGTACCTGATTGGCTATTGCGAGGACGGCCAGTTGAATATCAGCAATGCGCTGGCTGAGAATGCGATCAGGCCCTTTGCGGTTGGTCGGCGCGCCTGGCTATTCGCAGATACCTCCCGCAGGGCCCGAGCCAGTGCGACCTGTTATAGTTTAGTGGAATCGGCAAAGGCGAACGGCCTGGAACCTTATGCTTACCTCCAGCATGTGCTGGCGCACATTGCGGCGGCAGATACGGTGGAGAAGCTTGAAGCATTACTGCCCTGGAACATGGAAATCGAAGAGTAACGGCGAAGTAAAGCGATCTACTGTCTAGCGGCTCGCAGACAAAATCAATAGGGTCGATTTAAGTGCGCTTACCTTACAGTTGAGTCAAAAAAATGAGTAAGATTGAGAAAGAATGAGTAAGAATACAGGGTAACAGAATACATATCTCATTGATTTATATAGAAATAGTCAATTTTCAGCGTATAACAAAATGAGTAACAATAAGAGTAATTGCAGAAAGAATGCAGGATAGAGGCATATCGTGAAGCGCTTAAAATTTAAACATCTACCTTATCAAACCGAAGCTATGGAAGCCGTGGTGGACTGTTTTGCGGGGCAACCTAAGCTTGCCACGTTGTCGTATCGTATCGATCCTGGCAGAGAAGCCAAAAAAGGCGAAACAAGAACAGCCGATGTGTTGTCGGATGGTTTTAAAAACACCGATCTTATGCTCACGCATGAGCAAGTATTCACCAATATTCAAAATGTACAGCAAAAGCAAAACCTGCCAATTTCCGATGCGCTGGTGAAAACAAAATCCTGCGCTATCAACCTTGATACAGAAATGGAAACAGGCACAGGTAAAACATACTGTTATATCAAAACCATGTTTGAAATGAATAAACGCTATGGCTGGAACAAGTTCATCGTTGTTGTTCCAAGCATTGCCATTCGTGAAGGCGTGTATCAATCACTCAAGGGCATGGCCGATCATTTTTTGGAAGAATACGGTAAAAGGGCTAAGACATTTATCTACAACTCGAAGTCCTTGCATGAGATTGAAAATTACTCTTCGGATGCTGGCATCAATGTCATGGTTATCAATGTGCAAGCCTTCAATGCACGGGGCAAGGATGCTCGTCGTATTTACGAAGAGCTGGATGATTTTCAATCTCGACGACCTATTGATGTGATTAAAGCCAATCGTCCTATTATGATTTTGGATGAACCCCAGAAAATGGAAGGCAAGAAAAGTACCGAAGCATTGGCTGAGTTTAATCCTTTGTTCACTTTGCGTTATTCCGCTACTCACAAAACAGAACATAATAAAATTCATCGTCTTGATGCGTTAGATGCCTATAGCCAGAAGCTGGTTAAGAAAATTGCAGTACGGGGAATATCCGTAAAAGGGCTAAGCGGTACAAACGCATATCTTTATTTCCAATTCATTGACGTTTCGGCAACAAAGCCACCCGTGGCGCGCGTTGAGTTTGAAGTTAAGCAAAAAAACGGTATTAAGCGCATTGTCAAAAAAATTGGCAAAGGAATTAACTTGTTCGATGAGTCTCAGGGCTTGGAGCAGTATAAGGACTTTGTGGTATCCGATATTGATGCGTTTAAAGACACGTTGAGCTTTACCAACGGTGTTGAAATGATGATGGGTGACGCATTAGGTGATGTGAATGAAGAGGCCTTACGGCGTATTCAAATCAGAGAAACTATAAAAGCCCATTTTGATAAAGAGCAAGAGCTATTCCATCAAGGATTAAAGGTGTTGTCGTTATTTTTCATCGATGAAGTGGCGAAGTACCGTAATTACGGAACGCCAGAAGATACGCGGGGTGAATATGCTAGAGTATTTGAAGAAGAATACACGAAATACCTGAATGAGATTTTGGCCTTAGACCTTTCATCACAAGATCAGGCTTATCACAATTACCTGAAAAATATATCAACAGAAAAAACGCATAATGGCTATTTTGCGATAGATAAAAAGAAAAATCTTGTTAATCCAAGTATTCAAAAGAGCGGGGAAACTAAGGGTGAGTCTAACGATGTTGATGCTTATGATTTGATCTTGAAGGACAAAACAAGACTTCTATCACTGGATGAGCCTGTACGATTTATCTTCTCGCACTCCGCTTTGCGCGAAGGCTGGGATAACCCCAATGTATTTACTATCTGCGCGTTGAAGCATAGCGATAACACTATTTCACGGAGGCAGGAAGTAGGCCGTGGTCTGCGCCTTGCAGTAAATCAAAATGGTGACCGCATGGATAACCCGTTGAGTGTACATCAACTCAACGTACTCACAGTGGTTGCCAGTGAAAGCTATAAAGATTTTGTAAAAGCCCTGCAAACGGATATTGGGGATTCACTATCTGCGCGACCCAAATCAGCTGATGAAGCCTATTTTAAAGGCAAGTCGATAAAAACAGCAGATGGAACGCTGAAAGTTGACGACAAAATGGCTAAACAAATTTATCGTTATTTGGTTAAAAATGACTATACCGATGATAGCGATATGATTGTGGATGCCTATCATGAAGCCAAGCGGGAAGGAACGCTCGCAGACTTTAATGATGAGCTGAAACCCTATGCCGAAGAAATACATCAATTGATTAGCGGTGTGTTTAGCGCATCCTTGTTACCAAGCATTGAGGATGGTCGCAAGGCAAAACAAAATCCACTAAATGCAAACTTTAGTAAGAAGGAGTTTCAACAACTTTGGAACAAGATCAACAGGAAAGCCGTGTACGCGGTGAGCTTTGATTCAGATGAGCTTATTGAAAAATGTGTCAAGGCATTCAATGAAAAAGGCAGTATAAAAATATCACCTTTGCAATACATCATTGAGTCTGGCGCTCAGGTTGAAGCCTCCACGTATGAAAAGATTAAAGACGGTACAGCTTTTAAAGTTTCAGAAACAAAAACAGAAAAATATAACAGATCAATAAAATCATCGGTAAAATATGACCTAATTGGCCAAATATCAGATAGCACTCAACTAACCCGACGAACGATAGCCAGTATTTTGAAGCAAATCAATACTGCCGTTTTTAGTCTATACCGAAGTAACCCAGAAGATTTCATTGCCAAGGTGTCAGAATTAATTAATGAGCAAAAGGCAACTGCCATAATTGAGCATTTATCCTATGACCCAGTGGATGAAGTATATGAGAGTGATATATTTACTGCCGAAAAGCCAAAGGATGATTTTAGTAAGGCGTTAAAGGTTGACCGTCATATTTACGATTATGTGTTTACTGATTCAAAGACCGAAACAAACTTTGTGCAAGAGCTGGATATTAGCTCTGAGGTGGTTGTTTACGCAAAACTACCAAGAGGGTTTTCTATACCAACCCCTGTCGGTAGCTATAACCCTGATTGGGCTATCTCCTTTAAAGAAGGAGCGGTAAAACACGTCTATTTTGTGGCTGAAACGAAAGGGTCAATGAGTTCTTTGCAGTTAAAAGAAATTGAAAATATTAAAATCAAGTGCGCTAAAAAGTTTTTCAAAAAAATAACCTCAGATCAGGTGGTCTACGATGTAGTCAATAGCTATGAAAAGCTTATGGAAGTCGTGCAAGGCTAGCGGTTAGGTTCTTCTCCGGTCTTGTGAGTGAATATCAGGCCGCGAAATAGAACATAAATAGAACATCGAGTCATTATCCGGTAGGGATGACCCTGTGTCAATGCGATACGCGCCTCAAACTCGTCTTCGCCTTCGGAGAATATGCTCTTTAGGATCCCAGGTGTCATGGCTACGAGGCTTTCTCCCGCGCGCATTAAGTAGCGTCCTTCATACTCGATGGGATGTCCCTTGCCGCGAGAAGGAATTGCAAACACCAGAACGCGCCCGTGAGGGTGCGCTAATTTTGTCGCTGTAACCTTAATACGCAGTCGTTCAAACACGCCAGCAGCTGTTTTCGCCGGTGCATCGAAAGCCGAGGTTCCTACGACTCTTCGCGGCGGCGCGTCGGAAACACCCAACACAAGATACCCGTCTATGTCGGACTGGTTACCTGAACACCACCTGGCACGGTTTGTCGTGGAGGTCGTTGATCAGCTCGATCTGTCTGAGCTCACCCGTCAATAGTAAGCGCACTTAAATCGACACTATTGATTTTGTCTGCGAGCCGCTAGACAGTAGATCGCTTTACTTCGCCGTTACTCTTCGATTTCCATGTTCCAGGGCAGTAATGCTTCAAGCTTCTCCACCGTATCTGCCGCCGCAATGTGCGCCAGCACATGCTGGAGGTAAGCATAAGGTTCCAGGCCGTTCGCCTTTGCCGATTCCACTAAACTATAACAGGTCGCACTGGCTCGGGCCCCGCGGGAGGTATCTGCGAATAGCCAGGCGCGCCGACCAACCGCAAAGGGCCTGATCGCATTCTCAGCCAGCGCATTGCTGATATTCAACTGGCCGTCCTCGCAATAGCCAATCAGGTACTCCCATTGGTTCAGTGTGTACGTTATGGCCTTGTGGGTCAGGCTATCTTTGGGCACCCGGCTGACGTTCTTCTCCAGCCATGGCTTCAGGTCCTCGAGAATCGGCACGCTGAGTGACTGCCTTGCCTGTTTTTTCTTGTCGTGCTCCAGATCCTTGATCGATTTCTCTATCGCATACAGCCTTCGTATTTTACTGAGTGCAACGTCAGCCTTGGTGGGTTGCCCCACTTTCTTTTTGGTGCTCCTGGTTTCCGCCGCCCGGCTGGCTTCAACGAACTTGCGCCGGGCATGGTCAAAGCATCCAATTCGGGTAATGCCCGCTATCCGGCACACCTTGCTGTAACCGGAATAGCCGTCGGCCTGCAACACACCACTAAATCCATCCAGCAGGCGCTCCGCCACCGCGCCAGCACGTGAGGGGTCGTATTCGAACAGCACTGATTGTTTATCCGGCGGGCCGCCGCGTATCACCCACATCCATTTATCCGATTGGGCCGTTTTGCCCGTTTCCTTCAAGACTTGTATGCGCGTCTCATCCGGAAGGTGTCAACCTCATATGGACAGTCATTTTAAAGATAACATCTATTTCACATAACCAGCGGCCGTGAGTGTCGGGAAGTTAACACGGTCGCAACGCATGGTCCCATCATTGCTGGACTCTACGGGGTTGATTGCCACTGTTGCTGGTGGCAATGATGCTCTCGGTCGTCCTCGAACAAAGCGTTCGGGGTTCTGCCGGTAACGTTCATCAAGCGCTCGCTGCTTTTGCTCGACCACGTCACGATATCGTCCTGTAAAGACCTGTTCCGGGGTAAACCCTGCCAGCCCACTGTGATGGTGTTTGAAGTTGTACCAGTGGAAATAACCTTCACACCAGAGCCGCGCGTGTGACATCGTGTCAAAGCGACCGGGATAATCCGGTTGGTATTTCTGCGTCTTAAACTGACTTTCACTGAACGCATTATCATTGCTCACTCGAGGGCGGCTATGGCTACAGGTAACATCCAATTCTCGCATCAAGTCCAAATACCCGTGAGCGATCATCGGTGAACCACGATCCTGGTGTAGGGTAAGTTGACCAGGCTCAATACCATAGCCGGTGGTGGCCTCGTCCATCAGCTGCTTGGCTAGCGCGCTATTTTCCTTGCGTGAAACCATCCAGGCCACGACAAAGCGGCTGAACAGGTCGAGCACCACATATAGTGATAAGTAGATGCCCCGTCGCACCAGCGGCAGTTTCGTAATATCCCATGTCCAGACATCGTGCGGGCCCGTGGCTAACAGCCGCGGTATGGCATGGTGCTGTGCAGGCCGCTGATTGCGCCGATCACCGGTCTCCTGCAGGCTACGAAGTAGCCGGTGCATGGTGCTCACCGAACACAGATATTGCTCCTGCTCAAGCAGGCGGTGATAGACCTCAGCGGGTGGCTGATCACAATAAGGTTCACTGTGCAGCGTATCGATTACCGTTGCGCGTTCCTCGGCACTCAGTGCTCTCGGTTGCACAGCGTACTGCCGAGAACGTTGCGGCTCTAGATCACTGTCAGCGCGTTTTCTGTGCGCATAAACACTGCTGCGATTGAGTCCCAGCGCACGGCACGCTTGCGACAATGGCCGTCTTGCAGGGCGATGGGTAATCACGTTATTCACACATCCTTCCCACTGCGTAAACGATCGAGCATCGACAAGGCTTTTTTTTGCAAATCCAGACAGTCGTTGGCACTCTCCAACTTGCGGTTCAGGCGATTGTTTTCTTTCTCAAGCGGCTCGATGCGCCGTTGAGCCGGTGTCTTCGAGGGTGCCGGGCCGGGAGCACTCTTGCTCAGGCCAGCAACCCCGTTTTCGGCATACTCGCGGCGCCAGGCGGAGAGTTGATTGCTGTAGAGTTTCTCACGGCGTAACAGAGCACCCAGTTCACCGTGCTTACAGGCGTCAGCTTCGGCCATCATGCGTAGCTTATACTCCGGCTTGAACTGGCGACGCGTGCGTTTCTCCAGTGCGGGCTCTGGTGTGACTTGTGTATTGAGTGGATCTGAGTGTGGTTTTGGCATTGTGTGGTTCCTGCATCCATAGCCCTGAAATCTATGTTATCCCAAACAGGGAGTGTATGGGATCAGGTTGACACACAGGGGTCACGCCGCAAGAAAGCGTAAAGAATTCCTGATGTAACTGCCCCCTACATGACGGGGGCTTTTTTTTGCCTGGGATTTATGGGTGTTGCTGACCTTCGTGTTCCGAGAAGGAGAAGGGGTAGTGTTGGAGGTGCTCGCTATGTGTCTTGAGGACTTGGGGATTTAGTGTGTTCGCCACTAAATGCTAATCATTCGTCAAACGGCGTTAACGCTTCTGTTGTGCAATCAACCTTGTAGTCGTTGTCGAGTCCCTCAGCAAATACAAAGCGCAGCGGTAGACGCTCAAAGACTTTAGGGCTTACCTTGCAGGCATCTTTGATGAATTGAGGGTCTTGTATCAGCGTATTACTTCTTTTGGTTCTTCCGAGTTTCCTATGGGTAAAAGCCAAACAATGGTCAAGAATGTGGTACAAGAGTCTTTTTTTATGGAGATATTCAAATGAAAGATACCGCGTTGTTTACTCAACTTTTGGGGCTTGGCGACCCATGGAAAATCACGGCTATTACCCCGGATCTGACCGACAAATCAATTACCCTCCAGATAGATTGGCCAAAGGGAACGAAAGGCGCGTGTAGTGTCTGCCATGCCCTTTGTTCGGTTTACGACCATCGTGAGCAACGCACATGGCGACACCTTGATACGATGCAGTTCAAGACGCAGTTAGTTGCTCAGGTTCCGCGTATTCATTGTAAAGCGCATGGAATCAAAAGCCTGAAAGTACCGTGGGCAGATACGCAGGCACGCTTTACGCATTTTGAGCGTTTCGCTATTGATGTGCTGTCGGCTGCCAGCAACAAGACACAGGCCGCAAAACTACTTGGTCTGTCGTGGGATGAGGTGCATCATATTCAATCCCGAGCAGTGAAAAGAGGGATGGACAGACGCTCTGTTGAGGAAGTGAAACACCTTGGCATCGATGAAAAAAGTTTTCGCAAGGGGCAATCCTATGCCAGCCTGCTGTACGATTTGAATGCGTCCAGAGTGCTTGAGGTCGTGGCAGATAGAACGACGGAATCGGCAACCGCATTGCTGTCCACGCTTCCAGAACAGCAGCGTAATGAAGTAGCTGCTGTTGCCGTGGATATGTGGGTTCCATTTATGACGGCAGTTGAGGCGACTTTACCGAACGCCGCTATTGTTCACGACAAGTTTCATATCGTCAGTTATCTTACAAAAATGGTTGACCAAGTCAGGCGCAAAGAAAATAAAACATTAAGAGCCGCCGGTATCAATGACCTGGTCGGGTCTCGCTATACCTGGTTACGCAATCCCGACAACTGGAGTGAAAAAGATGAAGCCACTTTTTATGGCCTTCAATCAAAGGGGTTGAAGGTTGCCCGAGCCTGGGCAATCAAAGAGACGCTGCTTGACCTGTGGACTTACAGCTACGATAAACCAGCCCGGGCGTTCTTTAAGAAATGGTACTGGTGGGCGACACATTCACGTCTAAAGCCGGTCATATCAGTCGCCAAGATGCTAAAGAAACATCTCGACAACATAATGACTTACTTGAAACATCGCATCACCAATGCGACCGCAGAAGGATTTAATTCAAAGATTCAGACAATAAAATCGGCTGCCCGAGGATTTAGAAACTTCGAAAACTATCGAGTTTCAATTCTGTTCCACTGTGGAAAACTCAACCTCTACCCACAGGATTCCCAGTAGAACCCTTCTTTTACTCACCTCAAACCGACCAATGAAGTAAATAGTAGAAGGTGAAATTTTCATTTTCTTAATCCTGCTGTTGACGTGCAGTGTTCCATGGCCAGAACTTCGCGATTTTCCAAAATCAAAATGATGTAAGCGATAGCTACCTGGGCTGACCTCGATAATGGATTCGTTGGCGGGGATGTGAAGTGTTCTTGATCCACTCATCAAACCAATCCATGTTGGCTCCCTGCCCTTTTGAGACGCATTACTTGCTGCAGTTATTACATACGCAACTGGTTTTTTTTCTTGAACTGAATGTGATGATGGTACCGTAAAAATCGACAATAGTGACAGGTAAATACTTAGTCCGGGCAGTCTACGCATTTAGTCCTCCATGACCAAAGATGAGTGCGTGGCTGTTTGAGTAATCATATGCTGATCTGAATTTATCATAACTCTGGGGTTCCTGCTTTGTAGTGAAAGCGGATTTCACTAAAGGCGCTGAAAGAACGGAAGGTGTTTCATCCGGTGTACTGTGAGAACGCTCAGAAAGCGTGGCAGTACGCCTCCACACGCACAAAAGGCTTCTATTTTCGCAGGGGTGACGTAGATAGGAATGATTCTCAATTAAATCAATTGGTTAACAAATGACCAGCCGAGAATTCCGCTCATTTCCCAGCACCTCCCTGCCCAATACACACTTGCGGTAGCCCGCACTACACAGATAGAGGAACTCTTTAAGTTATATGCCGAAAGGCATTCCTTGAAGGTCCAGAGAAAGACCTACCGATCAACGCTTCTAAGATGCGCGGTACGGCTGACCATCATGTGCGAGACAGTTCCTCTAGGTTCATGTTTTGGGATATCCAGATACCTCGGCAGACCTAATTACTTCTTCGCTGATTTCAGGCGGAGGGGGCGGTGGATTATCTGGTTTCCCAGAATTTATTTGGTGCATTAATATCCAGTTATCTATCATCAGTCTTATTTCCCAGGTGCGGATTTGATTGTATCTTCGCTCGTGTCTGGCGGCGGCGGTGGAGGTGGGTCGTCTGGTTTGCCAGCTAGGAGGTGGCTATGTGCTATGCGATATCTCATTTCAAAAATCCTTGTAATGCAATTAGTGCAATAGTCAGTGCCATAAGGAATCCAGCAACTGCCAGTCCGCCATACGACCTTTTCAAGTTTCGAGCTTTATCATCAGTAATTGGAATGAGCAGCATCCTTGTATCCATATAGCAATTGAAAATATGGTCGTGGGCTTGATCAGGTGTCACTCCTCTAAAATAGTCGATAGTCTCTTGGTTCCCAGGCGCAACTTTCATTATATCTAGTTTTATCGAGAGCAAAGCGTATCCCCATGAGTAGAACAAACAAATCAATGTAGCTGAACCACCAAAGACGATTAAATAATCCAAGGCGTTAACGGGATTGAACAAGTCGGTATTTTTAAAGCTCGCCAATCCTGCAACAGCGCCAATTAAAAATGTGATCAGAGGAAATAAACGGCCGCACTTGTTTTCAATCTGCTCAAGTCGCAGTTGTTCCTCTTCATATCGAGCCTTCGCGTAATCTAGTATCTCTTTATCCATGGTGGTTCGATCCGCCTTTCCCCAAAATTGCCCAAAGGTGTACTATAAGTGCGGCGCTCGTCGTCAGCTACTCAGCAAGTATTACTACTTGCATTTTTTGGGCGGAGACCGTTTGTGCGATTTCACACTCACGGGCTTCGGCCCAGGCTTCTTGCCAGCACGTACCTGGCGAGTGACTTTTTTACAAGTCATAGCTTTTTCCTCTTCCAATCGACAAGTCACGCTTGCCCGCTGAGACGCCCATCGTCCCTGCTCATTAGGCTTTGGGATCAGCTGATTAAAATTGGTAAGACGACGAGCGCCACTGTGTAAATATAAGGGGTATCTATTTAGCTCCAGCAACCCGAATACTGTACAAATATCCAGTATATTATCTATTCTGGTACTGCCACCGAAACATTCAAGTTTTTTCGCTAAATCCTGGTAGGTCACCGGTGCTGTCACGACAGCCTGTTGTCGAAGTCGATAGAACAACATGCCGCGAGATTTCGATGTGCGGCGATTGAAGCGGAACACAAATTCGTCCAGGTAGGCATCCAGATGCCCGGGTTGTATCGAGCCGTGGTGTGTACCCAAAATCCAGCGCTGCACGAGCGCAGCCACTCGATGCACCCCTGGAATTGATACATGGGCGGGCACATCGGAACCCAGCATAACGATGCGTTGATGCACATAACCCAAATCAGTTAATGATCGGTAGGCTGCCGAGCCGTCTGTGTGTACCCGCGCCCCAGCCTCAACGACCTCCTGTACGAATGGAATTACGTGGGGTGCGGAGTCTTTGGGTATACGGCGGAGGCGGATACGGCCGAACCCCTTGGGTTGCAGTATCTCTACTGCCACAGCTACCAGAACCTTGTTTGTGCTGTTTTTGCGCCCTTTGGCTGAAATAGGGTTTTGTCTGTCTGTAATGGACAAGTAGGTCTCATCTACTTCAACAAGCCCCTTGAGCCTTTCGCGACCTGGGCGAATCATGGCGCGACGAAATCGATGCAGCATAGTCCAGGCGGTCTGATAACTGCCCAGGCCCGGCACTCTCTGTAAGCCTGGGGCGCTCACTCCTTGTTTCTGATTAGTCAGATACCAGGCCGCAGCAAGCCAGACGCGTAATGGCGTTCGGGTCTTGTCAAAGATGGTGCCTGCGGTCACCGGGTTTTGGTGCTGGCAGGCCCGACACATCAAACGGGTACGGCTGGCGCGATAGGCTTCTCCACTCCAGTCGCAACGCGGGCATACATAACCGTCAGGCCAACGTAATCGCTCAAGGAAAGCAAGGCAAGCTTCTTCAGTGGAAAAACAATCGAGAAATTCGTTCCAATTTTGGGGGTAGTCTTTTCCGGCAACTGGCGGTAAGATCTGTATATCCATCCAGGTATTTTGCCCTGACTGGAGCTAAATGGATACCCCTTGTAAATGTACAGGCAATCGAGTGTATGGTTAAGTATTGCTATGAAATTAGGGGGTGTGGATAAAAATGCCGGTTTTTGGATAGCGGGCCGACTTCTTACTAGGGGTAAAATCTGATGTTACCCACTGCGTTACCCAGACTATATTTCCAGGCAATAAAAAAGGGCTGCATCACTGCAACCCTTTGGTATTTCTAGTTTATTTGGCTCCGCTTGCTGGGCTCGAACCAGCGACCCATTGATTAACAGTCAATTGCTCTACCAACTGAGCTAAAGCGGAATGGAGAGTCTCCAAGGCCGCGTATATTAATGATGGGGATGGCCTTGGTCAACAGGAAATTGTGATTCAAGCTGCAATTCTCCGCCCAGTGAACGATAATATCCGGCTGTCTTTAATATCTGAGCTGGAATGCCAATGTCCAAACCTTTTGAGGTGAGATCCAAGTTTGAACCCGCCGGAGATCAACCCGAGGCTATTCGCCAGCTGGTGGAAGGTATTCAGGCGGGGCTTGCCTCGCAGACTCTCCTTGGGGTCACGGGCTCGGGGAAAACCTTCACCATTGCCAAGGTGATAGAGCAATTGCAGCGGCCCACCATTGTTATGGCCCACAACAAGACCCTGGCGGCCCAGCTGTATGGGGAGTTCAAGGATTTCTTTCCCAACAATGCGGTGGAGTATTTCGTCTCCTACTACGACTACTTTCAGCCCGAGGCCTACGTTCCCTCGTCAGACACCTATATAGAGAAGGACGCGTCGGTAAACGAGCATATTGAGCAAATGCGCCTCTCGGCCACCAAGGCTTTATTGGAGCGCGAGGATTGCATTGTGGTGGCCACAGTGTCGGCCATCTATGGCCTGGGTGATCCCGAATCCTACTTTAAAATGCTTATACATCTGTCCCGTGGTGAGACGGTGGATCACCGGGAGCTTCTGCGCCAGTTGGCTGAGCTTCAATACCGGCGCAATGATGTCGACTTTGGTCGGGGTACCTATCGGGTAAGGGGTGATGTTATTGATATATTCCCCGCCGATTCAGAATACGAGGCTGTTCGACTGGAATTGTTCGACGAGGAAATTGAGAATATCTGTATTTTCGATCCACTCACTGGCGCTGTGATTAACAAGGTGCCACGTGTCACCATCTTCCCCAAGAGCCACTATGTGACTACTCGAGATGTGATGATGAATGCTATCGGTCATATCGAGGAAGAACTGGAGATACGCCTTAAGCAGCTAAAGGAAAACGAGAAACTGGTTGAGGCCCAACGACTCGGTCAACGCACTCGTTACGACATGGAAATGATACGAGAGCTGGGCTATTGCCAGGGGGTGGAGAACTACTCGCGCTATCTGTCGGGTCGTGCTCCGGGTGAGCCGCCGCCGACTTTGTTTGAGTATCTGCCCAAAAATTCCCTGGTTGTGGTGGATGAATCCCACGCCACCATTCCGCAACTTGGCGCCATGTATAAGGGCGATCGCTCCCGCAAGGAGACTCTGGTTGAATACGGCTTCAGGCTTCCATCGGCGCTGGACAATCGCCCATTGCGTTTTGAGGAGTGGGAAAACCTGGTGCCACAGGCCGTGTTTGTATCCGCCACACCCGGAAAATATGAGGCCGAGCACGCGGGAAGGGTGGTAGAACAAATTGTTCGCCCCACGGGTTTGATCGACCCGGAGATTGAGATTCGCCCGGCTACCACCCAGGTTGATGACTTGCTCGGTGAGATTCATAAGAACGTGGCGCTGGGGGAACGGGTGCTGGTCACTACTTTGACAAAGCGCATGTCCGAGGACCTGACAGAGTATCTCGCTGATCACGGAGTGCGGGTGCGCTACCTGCACTCCGACATCGAAACCGTGGAGCGAGTTGAAATCATTCGCGATCTGCGTCTTGGCCAGTTCGATGTTCTGGTGGGTATCAACCTGCTGCGGGAGGGTCTGGATATGCCCGAGGTATCTCTCGTGACAATCCTGGATGCCGACAAAGAGGGATTTCTGCGGTCTGACCGCTCACTGATTCAGACTATTGGTCGCGCCGCACGAAATTTAAACGGCAGGGCTATTTTGTACGCCGACAAAATTACCGGGTCTATGGAGCGCGCGATTGCAGAGACCGATCGCCGTAGGGCAAAGCAAGTTGCCCACAATGCCGAGCACAACATAAAGCCTATCGGGGTGCACAAGTCAGTTCAGGACATTATGGAAGGTGCCAGGCGAATGCCCACTCGGGGCAACACTGCCAAGGCCAGGAGGGCGGCGGATGAGACTGCGAGTTATGGGGCTGAGCTGGCCAAGCTTTCGCCCGCTGCTATGGCACGCAAACTCGGGCAGCTTGAAGACAAAATGCATGAGCACGCCAAGAATCTGGAGTTTGAGGAAGCGGCTGCCATGCGAGACCAGGTGGCGGAGCTAAAGCAAATGGCTTTTTTGAATTAGGGAACAACTCACGCCGCTGCCATCTTCCAGATTTTTTATCTCAACCTGCGCCTCGTGAAAGTCTGCGATCAGTTGAACAATATGCAGACCCAGGCCCAAATGGATATTGTCTGAGCCTTTCTCTCTTACCGAAACCATTGAGCTAAATAGCTGGCCCTGCATGCTTTCGCTGAGCATTGGGCCAGAATTTTCCACTGAGATTTTCCAGTCATCTTCCTGTGCCGCCAAGCGCAATTTAATTTTGCCGCCCACGGGGCTAAATGAAGCTGCGTTGTCCATCAACTTATCCAGTGACTGAACCAGCAACTCCGGAGACGCGATAGTATTTGCGGACTCCACTTCGCAAATAAAATTCAGGGAGTGATCGCTGTACAGTGACTTGTAGGCACCAAATACTTCCTTAAGGAAAGGCGCTAAATCCAGCGGGCCCTTTTTGTTCGCGCGAATACTCTCCTCAAGGCCGCTCGCTTCCGCCATGGCACTTAGAATACCGCTCAAGCGGCTTAGGCCACCTCGTGCTCGGCTGAGGTATATCTCGCTCTCTGCGTTTTTTTCTTGATGTTGCTCAAGATTTTCAAGAGAGGTTTTTATCACCGCGATTGGCGTACGTAATTCGTGAGATAGTTTTCTACTAAGGGTGCGCAGGTAGTCGTTGTATTGCCGTATTTTTTCCAGCAAGTCTGCATAGCTTCTCGACAGCTCTCCGATTTCATCGGGCGCCTTACTGCGGGGAAAATCTTCCAAAGCCAACTGATCGTCTTGAGCGGCTGCGCTGGCCGCGTGGCTGAGTTTGCGAATGCGCCAGGATAGTACGGTAGCAAAACCCAGCAGGCCGAAAACGCCTATCCCAATTGCAATAAGGCTGTAACCTAAAAGCCGACTAAAAGCCTGATCGGTTAGTGACAGGTATTCCTCACTGCTTTGGCGTAGCAAGACTACGCCTACCACTTCCCCTGAGTTGAGAATGGGTGATGTGGCGCTCAGGGTTGTCCCGGAATTACTGTCGCTGTCGCGGTAGCGTTGATTGGCGGCGTACCCGGCCAAAGCATCGTTGATTTCACGGCCGCTTACCTTGCCGGAGGTTGCAGCGACGGGTCTACTCGCCAGGGTTTCTGAAGATAGAATGCTCCTGTAAATCGCTTTCACCAGCCAAAAAGTTTTTCCCCCCTGTGGCGTTAGATCATTGGCTGCGATGGGTACATGCGCGTTGGAGGCAACCCGCCATTTATTTCTGTCGATCACCTCCAGTTGCCGACCTTTTTTTGCGAAGGGGGCGATGGTGGCAGCGAGTGGTTCGGGCGTGTAAATCAACCACGGGGGAGGGGCGGTCTCCAGAGGTGTTATGTTGCCAAGGGTTTGAAAGCTGTTGTCGGCGGATTCTGTCGCGTTAATGATATAAAACCCAAGCCTGCCGCCCGTGACCGCTAGTGGCATTTCCAACTCGAGTGTATAGCCGCTAACACTGTCCTGCCATTGGCCTTGTATTCGGCCCGCACTGGCAGTCGAAGTAATCGTGCTGGCGTAGCGCGCCCTAACCTGGCCGGGAGCTGCGGTCGCAATCACATAATCTTGTCTGCGGTTTTTCTCCCAGGTGCGCAACACCAGCCGATCACCATTGAGTTCTGCAGCGAGCCCGGGGTTGTGGTAGATCACGCTGGGGTCGTCTATTTGCAGTAGCAGATAGAGTCTGTCCCGGCGAGTAATCGCCCGATATTTAACGGACAGTGGATTCGAATCGTTTCTGCTTACCAAATTGTAAGGTGTTAATTCTTCCCAGCCGTCGGCGTAGCCGTCTACGATCACGGGTACTTCTTGTGGGTTTGCATATATCGAGGGCCGAGTATCGGGCGCGTCCGACATGCGGTCCACGTTGGGATAGAGTAACTGTGGTTTGTTATGCAGGATGGCGGCAACTGCCTGTGCGGTCGCATGCAGCGATTGCTCCTGGCCGTGGCGCAGTGCCCCCTCCATCTCCCTGACAAATTGACAGCCCGCCCAGGGCAGTGACAGCAGCAGCAAGCTAACCAACAGGAGCTGTCGGCGTAGGCTCATGCTCTACAGCCCCGACCAGCGATAGCCCATTCCATAAGCTGTTTCCACAGCGTTGAAGTTGGGGTCGGTCACCTGAAACTTTCGGCGAATACGCTTGATATGTGAGGTGATTGTATTGTCATCCAACACCACATTGGCGCTGTCCATTAGCTGTTGGCGATTTTTAACGTGGCCGGGGTGTCGGGCCAACGCATGCACAATCCAAAACTCCGTTACAGTCAGGTCAACAGCGCTTTCCTGCCAGGTGGTTGTCATGCGTTCCAGATTCAAGCACAACTTGCCCTGAGTAATTAAATGTTCTTGTTCGATAGGTGCTCGCAGCGCCTCCACTCTGCGCAAGAGCGCTACGATCCTCGCCAGCATCTGTACCTGGCTGATGTCTTTGGTCAGATAGTCATCGGCACCTAGTCTAAGACCGCTGATGATATCCAGTTCGGAGTCTCTGGCGGTGAGAAATACGATGGGTAATTCGGCACTGCGGCTGCGTAGTTCCCTGCACAGTTCGAACCCTCCCTCTACGTCTGTTCCCAGCCCCACGTCGATAATGGCCAGATCTGGCAATTTAAGCTCGCAGGCTTGTACCGCATCGAGACGGTTGGTGTAAATCGAGACACGAAAACCCTGCCGTTCCAATGCATCCCGATAATTGGCGGCAATGGCGGGTTCATCCTCCACAATGGCGATGTGGTTTTGCATAAGTTCTTCTTAGTAAATCAATGGTGCGCAGAGAGCACCATACTTCCAAATTCGCTGGCATTGCACAAGCGCTTGCCACAATTCGTCATGTTTCCTCATCTCATTGCCATATTTGAGACGCATTGTTGCCAGATAGCGCGTTTTTAATGGAGGTATCCAATTATTCAGGAGATACCCCATGCAAACACCAGGATTTGTCATGCCAGCTGAGAACTACAAGTTTCGCGAACTTTATTGCTATGGCTATTGGCTTTGTTTTCGTGTGTTGCCGAGATTGCTTCTAGCAGCCGTGGCAATAATGTTGCTAACCGTTAGCCCCGGCCATACTCAGGAAGCTGACAGCGTTCGCCCCAACGGTGTGCAAACCGGCCAGTTGCTTGTTCACGATCGTGAAACGGGGCGATACACCCCCGCTGTAATACAAGACAGCAAGGTTCATTTTGATATCAGCGGCATGATCGCCCAGGTGAGGCTGGAGCAAACATTCCGCAACGATACCGATGGTTGGGTGGAGGCTATCTACGCATTCCCTCTACCTGATACTGGCGCGGTAAAGGCGATGGAAATGCAGATTGGTGATCGTTTGATTCGAGGGAAAATCAAAGAAAAATCCGTCGCGAAAAAAATCTACTTGAAAGCGAAGAAAGCGGGCAAGAAGGCTAGCCTGGTAGAGCAGCAGCGCCCCAATTTGTTTACCAACCGTGTGGCCAACATCGGTCCGGGTGAGCTGGTAACGGTGCGGTTGGACTACGTGCAACAGGTTGAGTTTGCCCAGGGTGAGTTTTCCCAGGGTGAGTTTTCCCTGCGGTTTCCAATGACGATTACACCGCGATACATTCCCGGAGCAGCCACAGCAGAACCTGTTGAGGAAGAGTCTCATGAGTCACTGGAGCTAAACCCCTACCTGGGTTGGGCGCAGGCGACGGATGTGGTACCCGGTGCCAATGCGATTACGCCTATGCTGAACCCAAACATCGGATCTGATGTTACGCCCCTCAATGCGATAGAAGTCACGGCCCAGCTGGATGTGGGAATGCCCCTGGCCAAAGTTGATGCCGCCTATCATGAGCTCGCAATGTCGCGCAGTAAAAACCGCTACGAGATTCGTCTGGCCGGTCGGTACAGTGAAATGGATCGGGATTTTGTGATGAGTTGGCAGGCGGTAACTGGCGCGGCACCTCAAGCCGCTGTCTTTACGGAACGGGTCGGGGAAGAAAATTATGGTTTGCTCATGGTCATCCCTCCCGCGCTGCAAAGTTCCAATACGCTCAACCAAATGGCGCGGGAAATTATCTTTGTGATTGATACCTCCGGCTCTATGGGTGGGGTCGCTATCGAGCAGGCCAGGGAAAGTCTCAGCGTTGCTTTGAACGGCCTGAAACCCCAGGACTCGTTTAACATCATCGAATTCAACTCGCACTATAGGATGCTTTTCAACAAAGCCGCCGCAGCTTCGTTGCACAATGTGCAGCAGGCCCTGGAGTATGTCAGGCATTTGGAGGCTGGTGGAGGAACGCAAATGCTGCCAGCGCTTAGAGCGGCCTTTGATTCCCCGAGAGGGTCTTCTACCGAAGATAAGCAAAAGCTGCGCCAGGTTATTTTTGTAACCGATGGTGCGGTTGGCAACGAACAACAGCTATTTGAAGAGATCACTGCGCGTCTGGGCGACAATCGCCTGTTCACGGTGGGAATCGGATCTGCTCCCAACTCCTGGTTTATGCGCAAGTCTGCTCAGTTTGGTCGCGGCACGCATTTACATATTGGCAATCTCGCTGAAGTAAACGAAAAAATGGCGACGCTGTTTTCTCAAATAGCGTCCCCGGTGGCGGCGAACATCAATGTTCAGTGGCCTGCGGGTGTTGAGTCTTTTCCCCAAAAGGTCGCGGACCTATACCGGGGTGAACCTGTGGTAGTTGCGGTCAAATTTGGAACTACGCCACTTGAGGGCGAAATTACAGTCAGCGGCGATGTGGCAGGCCAGCTTTGGTCGCGCAAACTTCAGCTGCCTGCACTTGAAAGCGAAGCTTACGACACGAACTCCAATCACCCAGGCGTTGCGACCTTATGGGCAAGGCGAAAAATTACGAGCTTGTTAGACGAACTGGTAACCGGCCGCCCCAAGGAGCAGGTTCGCGCCGATGTTCTGGAGGTGGCACTGGGCCACAGTCTTTTAAGCCCCTATACCAGCTTTGTAGCGGTGGAAGAGAAAATCTCCAGGCCCAAAACGTTTGGCTTGGCAAAAGCTGCGGTGGCCAGCAGCCGCCCCAAAGGGCAGTCCCCACAAAATTTCGCTTATCCCAAAACGGCGACTACAGGGCCGGCCAATTTCTTTTTCGGCTGTCTGTCTCTGTTCCTGGCGATGATGTTTGTAGTGATGCGTAGAGAGGAGGTGGACCATGTTGCACCAACTTCAGCTTGAGAATTGGCGTGGGATTTCGGCTGTGTGCTTTGCGTTAATCGGTTTTCAGCAGATGGCGAGTGCGGGCTACATTCAGGGTAAGGCTCATCTGGCACAGTATTTAATCGGCCGCGCCTGGGTGGAAAGTCTGGCGTCCGGGGGCGCGCCGGCCAAGCCCTGGCCCTGGGCCGACACCTGGCCAGTGGCAAAACTGAATGTTCCACAACAATCCATCCAATTGTATGTGCTGGCGGGGGCGACCGGAAATGCCCTGGCCTTCGGGCCGGGCCACGAGAGCGCTTCCGCGCAATTGGGCCAACCGGGTTTGAGTATGATTGGCGGTCACAGGGATACTCACTTCGGGTTCCTAAAGACTGTAGACATAGATAGTGCATTCCACCTCGATCTGCCCACCGGCGAGAAGATACGCTATCGGGTTACCCACGCTGCGGTGGTGAATATTAATCTCGAGCCTTTGCCCTCAGCTCAGGGCCAGTTGGACGAACTGCTGTTAGTGACATGCTATCCCTTTGATGCTCTATCTGGAGGACCGCTACGTTATCTGGTCCGCGCACGCCCTGACCCTGAACCTGAAATTGCTTCTGATTCCCTCCAAAGCACAGCGAGGAGCTTTGCCCTATGAAACAACATGCCAATATGAAAACCATCGCCGTGTATCAGGCGATGAGTCCCGAGCAGCTCGCTGCTCTGATCCGCGCCGATTGGCGGCGCATAGAGCCGGGTCAGGGTGGCGAGCACTTTTTCTTTCTCAAGTTGCAGCAGCGCTACGCGGAAATGATTGCCCGACAGCGCGAGCTTGTCGTTCATGGCGCGGGCTATGTAGTGCGGCTCATTCTGCCCACAAAGATAGTCAATGCCTACGACCTCGAAACGGTAGCGTATAAAGAGCACCTCGAATATCGAGTGCCCGTGTGCGACCTCGAAGAGATTAACCGGCACATCATTGGCGAGGTGTCGATGGTCTCGGCCTTTATAGAGCAGCACAGCTACTCGGTTCCGGCGGGCAAGCGGCCGCTCGCCGGATTGATGGGCTGAGCGTTAATAATTGCTATTGGGGAGGGGGTCTCCCATAGGTTTAGTGTGCTAGAATCTGCGGTCGCGATTCGAAAGGGTTGGGGAAACGATAGTTAGCAACGACAGCTCAGCAACAACACATTGATTGAAGCTGACTCACGTGGCCTTTAGTAGGGGTCACCACTGATAAAGGAAAGCTTGTGCCAGTTATTACACTGCCTGACGGCAGCCAACGTTCTTTTGAATCCTCCGTTTCTGTTCACGACGTCGCCGCCGATATAGGCCCCGGCCTGGCAAAAGCTGCGCTTGCCGGTGTGGTTGATGGCAAAGAAGTGGATACGTCCTTTCTAATTGATACAGATGCCTCGCTTGCGATTATCACCGAGCGTGACGACGCTGGTCTCGAAATCATTCGTCATTCCACGGCGCATTTGATGGCCATGGCAACCCAGCAGTTGTACCCCGGTGTACAGGTGACCATTGGTCCAGTGATAGAAGACGGTTTTTTCTACGATTTTGCGACCGATACCAATTTTCAGCCAGAAGATCTGGAAAAGATCGAAAAGCGCATGGAAGAGATTGTCGCCCAGGATCTGGTGGTCGAGCGGCAGGTGTATTCGCGAGAGCAGGCTATCGCAACCTTTGGCGAGATGGGCGAAGAATACAAAGTTGAAATCATTCAGGAATTGCCTACAGGAGAAGACATCTCCGTTTATGGCCAAGGCGACTGGAAAGATTTGTGTCGCGGCCCGCACGTTCCCAGTACTGGCAAGCTGAAGGCTTTTAAATTGACTAAAGTGGCCGGTGCCTACTGGCGCGGCGATTCCAAAAATCAGATGTTGCAGCGCATCTATGGCACCGCCTGGGCCAATAAGAAGCAGCTGAAGCAGTATCTCAACCGGATTCAGGAAGCGGAAAAGCGAGATCACCGCAAGATAGCCAAAAAGTTGGGTCTGTTTCATACCCAGGAAGAAGCGCCCGGAATGGTGTTTTGGCATCCAGCTGGGTGGACCATCTATCAAGTCATAGAGCAGTACATGCGCAAGGTGCAAATAAAGCACGGTTATCGGGAGATTAAAACTCCGCAGCTGGTAGATATATCCTTGTGGGAAAAATCCGGTCACGCCGATAAATTTTCCGATGGTATGTTTCGACTGGAATCTGATGAGCGTGAGTTTGCCATTAAGCCTATGAATTGCCCCTGCCACGTTCAGGTGTTCAATCAGGGTTTAAAGTCTTACCGAGACCTTCCCCTGAGATTGGCGGAGTTTGGCAGCTGCCATAGAAACGAACCCTCAGGTTCTCTGCACGGTATTATGCGTGTTAGGGGCTTTACCCAGGACGACGCACATATCTTCTGCACTGAGGCGCAAATTCAGGATGAAGTGTCCTCCTTCATCGATTTCCTGCACGCGGTTTATGAAGATTTCGGTTTCACTGAAATTATCTATCGACTATCGACCCGTCCGGAACAACGTGTGGGATCGGACCGTGACTGGGACCGCTCCGAAAAGGCTCTGGGCGATGCCCTGGATGCGGCAAATCTGCCCTGGCAGGAATTGCCGGGAGAAGGAGCCTTTTACGGGCCGAAGATAGAATTCTCGCTTAAGGATTGCATCGGCCGAGTCTGGCAATTGGGTACTATTCAGGTCGATTTTTCCATGCCCAGCCGCCTGGATGCGCAATATGTGGCGGAGGACGGCTCGCGCCAGGTTCCTGTCATGCTGCACCGGGCTATTCTGGGGTCTTTCGAGCGTTTTATCGGTATTCTGATCGAGCATTATGAAGGTGTTTTTCCGAGCTGGTTGGCACCGGAACAGGCCGTTGTTCTCAATATTACCGACAAACATCAAGAATATGCCCTAAAAGTGGAAGAATCCTTGAGAAACAAGGGCTTTCGGGCCATTTCGGACTTGAGAAATGAAAAGATCGGCTTTAAAATCCGCGAGCACACAATTCAGAAGATTCCCTACCTGCTCGTGGTGGGGGATAAAGAAGTAGAATCAGAGACTGTGGCCGTACGTGCCCGTCGTGGTGAGGACCTGGGATCAATGGATCTCGACGCGTTTTCCGCGCACCTTACCGGCGATGTTGCCCGACTCGGCCGTATTGCATTGGCGAAGATGGAGAATCAGCATTAAGAAAGAAAGTGGCAAAGGTAGCAGTAAGAAGGCGGTCATTAATGACCAAATTACAGCAGATCCAGTTCGACTGGTTGGAGCAGAAGGCGAACAGTTAGGGATTGTCCCTCTTGCCGAAGCTATTGCTACGGCCGAAGCCGCCACCATGGACTTGGTCCAGATTACTGATTCCGACCCGATAGTTTGTAAAGTGATGGACTACGGTAAGCACATCTTTGAAGCCAAGAAGCAAAAATCTGCTCAGAAAAAGAAGCAGAAGCGTACACAAGTTAAAGAAATGAAGTTTCGTCCAGGGACGGAGGATGGAGACTACCAGGTAAAACTACGCAACCTGACACGTTTCCTTGAAAATGGCGATAAGGCCAAAGTCACACTGCGTTTTCGCGGTCGTGAAATGGCTCACCAGGAAATCGGCATGGAGCTACTCAAACGAGTAGAAGCTGATCTGGCCGAATTGGGGGCTGTCGAGCAATTTCCAAAAATGGAAGGCCGACAACTCACTATGGTTATCGCACCTAAAAAGAAGAACTAGTTGCCCGTGAATGCGCTAGATTCTATTTATTAACATTCAAATGCGGAGTATTTGATTATGGCAAAAGCAAAAGCAAAAATTCACAGTGGTGCCGCCAAGCGTTTTAAAAAAACGGCTAACGGATATAAGCGCAAGAGCGCTCATAAAAGTCACATCCTGACCAAGATGACAACCAAGCGTAAGCGTCAGTTGCGTGGAACTTCAATGATCCACGATAGCGACAAGATTCTTATTGACCGCATGATGCGGGCACGCTAACCGGTTACCCCACTTAATTAGGAGAAGACTATGCCTCGAGTAAAACGTGGTGTGGTGGCGCATCGTCGTCACAAGAAGATTTTGAAGCAGGCCAAGGGTTACTATGGAGCCCGCAGCCGTATTTTTCGTGTTGCTGTTCAAGCGGTAACTAAAGCAGGTCAGTATGCGTATCGTGACCGTCGTCAGCGTAAGCGTCAGTTTCGCTCGCTGTGGATTACACGTATCAACGCCCAGTCTCGCGCCAATGGCCTGAGCTACAGCCGCTTGATCAATGGTCTTAAGAAGGCCAACATCGCTTTGGATCGCCGAGTACTGGCCGATCTGGCGGTACACGACAAAGCAGCTTTTACAGTGATCGTGGAGCAAGCGAAGGCCTCTCTGGCCTAAGTCCACCCCAACCGTTTAGGCGGTTCGCTGGCTACATGTAAAGAAAACAAAAGGGAAAGGGCCTCGCTCTTTCCCTTTTTTTTGTCCTTTTACCCAGGAATAGGGAATGTAAATGGAAAACCTAGACGCTCTCGCTCAAGAAGCGAAAGCTGCAATATCCAAGGCCGAAGACGTCGCCACGCTGGAACAGCTGCGCGTGGACTACCTCGGCAAGAAGGGTCGGCTTACGGCCTTGCTCAAGGGCTTGGGTAAACTGTCTGCCGAAGAGCGGCCAGCCGCCGGTGCCCAGATTAACGTTGTTAAACAGGAGTTGCAGGAAGCTATCGGCGCCCGCAAAACCATTCTGGAATCGGCTGTGGTGAATGCGAAACTGGCCGAGGAGACGATAGACGTGACCCTGCCAGGACGCGGTCAGTCTGTCGGCGGAATTCATCCCGTTACGCGAACCATTGAGCGTATAGAAGACTTCTTTGCCGCCATTGGTTTTGAAGTGGTTGAAGGCCCTGAGATTGAAGATGATTATCACAACTTCGAGGCACTGAATATTCCGGCTCATCACCCGGCCCGTGCTATGCACGATACCTTTTATATCGATGAGACAACGGTATTACGAACGCATACCTCGCCAGTCCAGGTGCGAGTGATGGAGACTGAAAAACCGCCACTGCGTATCATCTGCCCTGGCCGAGTTTATCGCTGCGACTCCGATTTAACCCATACTCCGATGTTTCACCAGGTGGAAGGCCTGCTGATAGATGAGCATTCCAGCTTCGCCGATTTGAAGGGTGTGGTTGAAGAATTTTTACGGGTGTTCTTTGAGCGCGAATTAGAGGTGCGTTTCCGCCCTTCGTATTTTCCTTTCACCGAGCCGTCCGCTGAAGTCGATATTCAGTGTGTGAACTGTGGTGGTGCAGGTTGCAGAGTTTGCAGCCAAACCGGATGGCTGGAAGTCATGGGCTGCGGCATGGTGCATCCCAAGGTTTTCGAATACTCCAATATCGATACCGAGAAATACTCCGGCTTCGCTTTTGGTATGGGTGTCGAGCGCCTCGCGATGCTGCGCTACGGTGTCAATGACCTGCGCCTTTACTTTGACAATGACCTGCGTTTCCTCGAACAATTCTAGCGCCCACAAGAGAGATAGAAAATGAATATTAGTGAACAGTGGCTGCGCGAATGGGTTAGCCCCGAACTGAATACGCAAGACCTGGCCCATCAGCTGACTATGGCTGGATTGGAAGTAGAGGCCGCTGAACCGGTCGCCGCTGCGTTTAGCGGCATTGTGGTTGCCGAAATAATCAGTGCCGAGCAGCATCCCGATGCGGATAAACTTCGTGTCTGCCAGGTGAGCACCGGCAGCGAGACCCTTCAAATCGTTTGTGGAGCACCCAACGCTCGCGCGGGTTTAAAGACACCTCTTGCCCGAGTCGGTGCTGTGCTACCAGGCGATTTTAAAATCAAACAGGCCATACTGCGGGGCGTTGAATCCCAGGGCATGTTGTGTGCCGGGCAAGAACTCACGCTGTCTGATGAGTCCGATGGCATAATGGAGTTGGCTGCCGATGCGCCTCTGGGTGTAGACCTTAGGGACTATTTGCAGTTGGATGACGTGGTGTTCGAACTTGGTTTAACGCCCAATCGTGCAGACTGTTTGGGTGTTGCCGGCGTCGCTCGCGAAGTCGCACTCCTGAACAATTTATCGGTTACACCTCTGTTGTTTGACAGAGTAGCCCAGGAGATTGGCGACACTTTCCCGGTAGAGTTAGAGGCGTCCGATCGCTGCCCTCACTACGTAGGGCGCGTTATAAAAGGTGTAGATGTCAGCAAGCCCAGCCCTTTGTGGATGCAGGAAAAGTTGCGCCGCAGTGGAATCCGTTCTATCGTTGCTGTTGTTGATGTTACCAACTATATTCTTCTTGAGCTGGGCCAGCCCATGCACGCCTTCGACCACGCCAAGTTACAAGGTGGCATTGTGGTGCGAACTGCTAAGGAGAAAGAATCTCTGGAGCTTCTCGATGGTCAGGTGGTAGAGCTCAATTCAGAAATTCTCGTGATCGCCGATCAGTCCGGCCCCGTGGCTATGGCCGGAATAATGGGCGGAGAGTCCACGTCGGTGAGCGAAGCCACAAAAGACATTTTTCTCGAGGCCGCTTTTTTCACCCCCGAGCTGCTGGCGGGAAAGGCCAGGTCCTTTGGCCTGCACACTGACTCCTCCCATCGCTTTGAACGCGGCGTCGATTTTAAGTTACAGCTTGAGGCGATAGAGCGTGCCAGCCAGTTGTTGGTGGAAATCGTTGGAGGTAAAGCCGGTCCGTTAACTGACGTTTCTGTTGAGAGCGATTTGCCAGAACGGCCCGACGTCATCTTGCGGGCGGCCAGAATTCTGAAGATGTTGGGATTCGAAATGGAGGCAGCGGAAGTAGAGCGCATACTCAGCGGTCTGGGTTTGGGTGTGACAGCGACGGTTGAAGGCTGGGTGTGCTCCGTGCCGAGCTGGAGGTTCGATATCTCTATCGAGGCCGACCTGCTTGAAGAGCTCGCACGTGTTTACGGTTACAACCGTTTGCCCGTCACTCATATTAAGGCAGACCTGGTTATGCCTGCGCAGCCTGAAACCGAGCTTTCACAGAGATTCCTGCGTCGTCATCTCAGCGCTAGAGGGTTCCGGGAAGCCATTACCTACAGCTTCGTCGATCCCAAGCTGCAGAAAGTCTTTGATCCCGATCTGGACCCCGTAGCGTTGGCCAACCCGATCTCGGCCGACATGGCTGTGATGCGCACCAGTTTATTGCCGGGGCTGGTGACAGCGGTACTGCGAAATACCAACCGGCAGCAGCCACGTGTCCGCATGTTTGAAACCGGCTTGCGCTTTGTTCCGAGTGATCAGGGCCTGCAGCAAATCCCAACTTTAACCATGGTCGCCACAGGTCAGCGGTTTGCCGAATCCTGGGCTATTGCCAAGGAAGCGGGCGACTTCTATGACCTTAAAGGTGACCTGGAGAGCGTACTGGCCTTGACCCGCGCCCCCGAGCAATTTGAGTTTGCAGCAGCCGAGCGACACGCGCTTCACCCGGGTCAAACAGCAGTTTTAACCCAAAATGGGAACCAGGTCGGGTTTATGGGAGCTGTACATCCGACGGTACTTTCGACTCTTGGACTGACTTCTACCCTGTATGTCGCCGAAATCGATCTTAAAACCGTGCTAAATTCAGAGTTACCCCGGTTTTCTGAAATTTCGAAGTTTCCAGAAGTTAGGCGTGATTTAGCGGTAGTTGTAGACAAGATCGTTGCAGCTGCTGAGTTAATGGAAAATGTTCGAGCTGTCGCAGGGAGTTACCTCACTGACTTAAGGTTATTTGATGTCTATGAAGGCAAAGGTATTGATCCTAAAAGGAAAAGTCTGGCTTTGGGTTTGACTTTCAGAGATCAATCACGCACTCTTAGTGATTCTGACGTGAACAAAATAATGGATCAAGTCATTGATCTATTAGAGAAAAATTATAAAGCTGAGCTTAGGAACTAGGTAATTGGCACATGACCGCCCTCACAAAATCTGAAATGGCTGAACGCCTGTTTGAAGAGCTTGGGCTCAACAAACGCGAGGCAAAGGATATCGTCGAACTCTTCTTCGAAGAGATACGCGGTAGCCTGGAAGGCAATGAACAGGTGAAGCTGTCAGGGTTCGGCAATTTTGACTTGAGAGACAAGAGTCAGCGGCCGGGTCGAAACCCCAAAACGGGTGAGGAAATACCCATTTCTGCCCGTCGAGTTGTTACCTTCAGGCCTGGTCAAAAGCTAAAAGCTAGAGTGGAAGAGTATGCTGGAACCAAGTCATAACCAGGAATTGCCAGCGATTCCTGGCAAACGTTATTTCACCATTGGTGAGGTTAGCGAACTGTGTGCCGTTAAGCCCCATGTACTGCGTTACTGGGAACAGGAATTTCCTCAGTTAAAACCTGTGAAGCGTCGAGGAAATCGTCGCTATTACCAGCGTGACGATGTCCTCACCATTCGCCAAATTCGCAGCTTGCTCTATGATCAGGGCTACACCATTGGTGGCGCCAGACAACGCATGGTTGGCGAAGATGACGCCGTTCCCAGCGTTGAAATGCAGGCCGTTATTCGCGAAACCATCGAAGAACTCGAAGACGTCTTAAAAGTTCTGAAACCCAGCTAATACCAGTTTGTATCCACGGTGGTATTGAGTATAATGCCGCCCTCGCAGGCCTCCCGTAGGTTTCTGTGAATCACGGGGCGTAGCGCAGTCTGGTAGCGCACTACACTGGGGGTGTAGTGGTCGTAGGTTCAAATCCTGCCGTCCCGACCAAATTCTGTTTTTAAAAGAGCCTCGCAAATGCGGGGCTTTTTCGTTTTTGCAGAGGGTGTTCTCGCCAATGGCTTGAATCAATCCCTCCCATCTGCTGTCCCGGTTGTTCGCGATGTATGGACACCTCACTGTTGATGGCATAAATCGTGCTAATACTTCCTCTTTCAACCCTCGATACTGTCTTTCATAATCTGCAAAGAGTTGGCGCGCAGCGACAGCTTGTTCGCGGCGTACTGCTTCTGGGGCAATTTGGCGAGTTGTTCCGCTATCTCCATGGTGCGTGTACTCAACTGATCAGCATCCACTACCTCATCGACAAATCCAGCGGCGACAACGTTGTCCGGGTTGTAGACTTCCGATTGCAGAATAACTCGAGACATATGCGCTTTGGCAATCCGTGAAGTAGCCAGCTCCACCAATATAGGCGGCAGCGCCATACCAATGGCAGTCTCGGGCAAACTCATTTTGAACTTGCCCCGGCAGGCGACGCGGCTGTCACAGGCCATAATCAAAAAAGCACCCATGGCGATGCCGTGCCCTGTGCATGCCGCTACCGTCGGCATTGGTAAACTGTATAGACGTACCAGAAGTTCAAAGCCGCGTTTAACCATGGCCGCTCCTTCCTTTGGACCCTTCTTGAATTCTCCCAGATCAAATCCACCTGAAAACATGCCCTCTCTGCCTCTGATAATAACCGCTGCAACGGCTTCGGCTTCAGCGCGATCCAGGCCGGCATTTATGTCGTCGAGGAATTGCTGGCCCACGACGTTCGCTTTGCCATCGTCAAATGTAAGCGTGGCAATGTTGTTGCTCAGTTCGTAGTTCATGAGTATGTACCGCGTAAAAATATGACACATATACTGCCATTATGTGTTCAGCTGTGCAAGGCGTTATGCTAATATCGAAGTGAAGAACACTGGCGTAAAAGCCCGGGGAATATTGTGAACACTAAAGCACAAAAAGAGGAAGCAGCTGACAGCGCACCCGCTCCAGATGGACGTCGACTGCGCAGTGAGCGAAGCCGGCAGGCCATTATTGATGCGTCGGTCGCGCTGATTTCCGAAGGTGTTCTGGTGCCGACAGCACAGCTGATATCTGAACGGGCGGGCGTGGGTATTCGTTCCTTTTTTCGGCATTTTTCCGATATGGAAAATTTGTTCGCGACGGTTGATGAGCAGGGCCGGGAAAACACAGAGGCGCTTTTTGTCGGCGGAGACCGCGGTGGTAGCTTGGAGGAGCGAATTCTGCATGCGGTTGAACGTCATGCGGATGGCTACGAACATGAAAAGAATGCCATTCTCTCTACAGCAGCCCAGAGATGGCGCTCAGAAATTTTACGAAAGAACTACGCTCGTTACCAACGTGGGTTACGCAAAGATTTTGATGACTGGTTGCCGGAATTAAAAATGCTATCGAGTATTGAACGCGAGGCGGTAGATGCTGTGGCCTCCGCCGAAATGTGGCTGCGGCTGAGAGATCACCAGGGTTTAAGTAAGAAGGTGTCCATTGAAGTGGTCGTAGATATGTTAACGAAGCTTATTAAATAAGCTTCGTTCCACAGCTAGGACATCAGGAATCAGCAATGGCGGAGCAGTTTAAAGAACAGGGCGGCGCTGCCACAATGAATCCGTCGCGGCTTTTGCGTTGGCTTACGTCCCGCATTATGACGCGTATGTCCAATCCAGCGCGCTTGTCGAACAAGCGTAGAAAATTTGAAAAGCAGCGACTCAAAGCCGGGCAAGCGCATGTAGTCGAGTATTTTCATCAGGTAGATGATGGCTACAGCCAACTTGCCGCACAGGTGTTGCAGTCCATGGCAGCGCGCTACGACATCGAACTGGTTTGCCATCTGGTGACTGGCCCCACGGGCGACAATGTACCAGAACCGGATTTGCTGATGCGGCTTTCACGTTACGACGCGTTTCACGTCGCCTCCGATTACGGCCTCGAATTCCCCGAACACAACGACACTCCAAATGATGAGCTGGTGAACCTCGCCGCTGCTGTTCTGGCGGCACAGGACTCGGCAGGTTTTATCAAATGTGCGGAAGATGTCGGGCGCGCGTTCTGGGCGGGCGATCAGTCTGGCCTGCAAGCGCTGGCAGAGCTCTATGGAGGAGCGACCGAAGAGCAAGTGAAGGCCAAGATTCAAGCTGGCAGTGCGCGCCGTGAAGAACTCCAGCACTACTCGGGTAGCATGTTCTATTTCGGCCAAGAGTGGTACTGGGGTGTCGATCGCCTCTATCACCTGGAAAAACGTCTGGCAGAGCTGGGGATAGATCGCAGCCCTGGCCAGGCTATGCTTGTGCCTCGGCCTCCGGTTGAAGTCGGTGAATTAAAAGATAACGGTAGCCTGACTCTGGAGATCTACCCGTCTTTACGCAGCCCTTATACCGCAATCGTTTTTGATCGGGCAGTAAAACTGGCGGCGGACACGGGAGTTAATTTAGTGGTACGCCCTGTGCTCCCGATGGTCATGCGCGGTGTTCCCGCCACCCGGCAAAAGGGAATGTATATCTTCCAGGATGCGGCGCGCGAAGCTCGTGAAGCGCATGTCCCTTACGGTAACTTTTACGATCCCATCGGCGATCCCGCCCGGCGCTGTTATTCGCTTTTTCCATGGGCAAACGAACAGGGTAAGGGTGTCGAGTTAATATCGAGTTTCCTGCGCTGCGCATTCGCTCGAGGAGTGAACACCAATACCGACAGTGGTTTGAAAACGGTGGTGGAAGGTGCCGGCCTCGATTGGATAACAGCGAAAAGCGTGCTCGGTACCAGCGGCTGGGAGGAATTATTGGAATCTAACCGGCTGGCTATGTACGAGGCCGGGCTCTGGGGTGTCCCCAGTTTCCGATTGCTGGATTCAAAGGGTCAGCAGTTGCTCGCTTTGTGGGGCCAAGACAGGCTCTGGCTATTTGCGAGGGAGATCCAACGGCAATTGGCCAAACAGCTCTAACAGAAAGCTTCCGCTTCCGCCAAACAACAAGTCCTACTTTAATGCCTGAAACTCGTCGCTTATGTCGTTGACTCGATAAGAGTACAAGCGTGTATAATCGATTTCGTGTGGCACTCTAGCCGGCGAAATTAGAGGCACCGCCCATGGCCATCAGCACCTTCGATCTGTTCAAGATTGGTATAGGCCCTTCCAGTTCTCACACCGTAGGTCCCATGAATGCAGCCCGTCTATTTGCTCTGAGTTTGGAGGAGGGCGAACTACTGGATCGTTGCGCGCGAGTAAAGTCCGAGCTGTATGGCTCGCTGGGTGCCACGGGCGCTGGCCACGGAACTCCAAAAGCGATTATCTTGGGCCTGGAGGGCGAAACTCCGGAAGCGGTGGATGTCGAGGGAATTGCCAGTAGAGTTGCCGCGGTCAGAGAAGGTGGCCAACTCAATCTTCTCGGCCGTGTGCCACTGGCATTTAACTACCGCGAGGATTTACAAATGCACCGGCAGGAATCTCTGCCATTCCATGCCAACGGCATGGCTTTTACCGCATACGATGAGAATGGTGCGGAGTTGACTCGTCGAATTTTCTACTCGGTGGGAGGCGGTTTTGTCGTTGACGAAAATGCCAGCGAGGGAGATGTCGTAGTCGATGACCCTACGGTACTGCCACATCCCTTTTCAAGCGGTGATGAACTTTTGCTGCTTTGCCGCGAAACCGGCTTGTCAATCAGCACTCTGATGTTAGAAAACGAAAAGGCCTGGCGCCCAGAGCATGAGATACGTAGCTATCTGCTTAACTTGTGGCAAGTAATGGATGGCTGCATTACTCGAGGGTGCAATACCGAGGGCATTTTGCCGGGCGGACTGAAAGTGAAACGCAGAGCGGCTCAGCTTTATCGGCAACTCAAGAGCCAAACAGATGCCTTTGGCGATGAATCATTAATCACCATGGATTGGGTCACGCTCTATGCGCTTGCGGTCAATGAGGAAAATGCCGTGGGCGGGCGCGTGGTTACCGCGCCAACCAATGGCGCTGCAGGTATTGTCCCCGCTGTACTGAAGTACTACCTTGACCACTGTAAGGGTTCCTGTGAGGACGATATTGTTCGCTTTCTGCTCACTGCCGCAGCCATAGGCACCCTGTACAAAATCAATGCCTCAATTTCGGGTGCCGAAGTCGGTTGCCAGGGAGAGGTAGGGTCGGCCTGTTCGATGGCCGCTGGTGCGTTGGCGGAAGCCCTGGGTGGTACACCCTCTCAGGTGGAAAACGCCGCGGAAATCGCGATGGAGCACAATCTCGGGCTTACCTGCGATCCCATTGGCGGACTGGTGCAGGTGCCCTGTATAGAGCGCAATGCGATGGGCGCGATAAAGGCTATTAGTGCCGCACGCATGGCCCTTCGGGGAAGTGGAGAGCACTTTGTCTCCCTGGATCAGGTGATAAAGACCATGCGCGATACGGGGCGCGATATGCAGGACAAGTACAAAGAGACCTCCCGTGGTGGATTGGCTGTGAATGTGCTTGAGGTGCCCGTTAACGTCATCGAATGCTAATATTTCTGGCAACGTGCAGCACAACACCAAGCGTATCACGAGCCTGAATCGGGACAGATAGTACTGGGTAGTAGTTCATTAAGCTGCACTACCTATTAAGAGAAACCTGAATGAATTAAGCTAAGATGTATGCGCTGAAAACATACTGAGAAAAAATGCCAGTTGAACATCTTCCAGTTTTGCTACGGAGGGATCAGTGGGCGATTTACGCGGTCTTACGAAAAATACTAAGGAAGTTAAATCTTTGAATATAAAAATTGTATCGAGTCTAATCATTTTTTCATTGCTGGCGGCGTGCAGCGACTCCAGCGACCGAAGATCGGCCGTTATACCCGAGCCCGAACCTGAAGTTGCTCCCGACTTCGCTCCGGTAGACGCGGCGCTAGAGGCATTTGTCGCAGCGCACCCGGTGTTTGAGGGTGCCTCGATTGTTATCGTTGATAAAGAAAAGGGCACCATTCACGAGGCTGCCTTTGGCGATCACACTTTGGAAACCGTGGTTTTGCTTGCCTCTACCAGCAAGATGCCAGCGGCCAGTCTTTTGATGGCGCTGGACGGAGATGACAATCTCGACTTTGAAATAGACGGTCTCATTGAGAACTATCTGCCCTGGGAGGGAGTTTGGCCCGGTGTAACAACGGAACACCTCGTATCAAATCGATCTGGTATTCCGGGGTTGGGCAGTATTTTTAACGGTACCAACACTGTCCATCTCTGCCAGTTCACTCCCGTCGGACAGCTGCGCGATTGTGCGAAGACGATTTTCGAGACGCCCACACCTGGACTACCCGCTAATCCTCCGGGCACGGTTTTTGAGTACGGCGGTGGGCCCTGGCAGTTGGCTGGTGGTGTTGCTGAAGTGGTAGGGGGTGCGACCTGGTCACAGTTATGGGACCAGTACATAGGCGGTCCCTGTGATCTGGAGGTGTTTCGCTGGGCCAATCAGTTGGCCGGCGCGCAGGCCTGGGACGGTACTCTGGATAGCCTTGCTGGATTGGACAACCCAAATATAGAAGGTGGTGCGGTGACCAATCTCAGTGATTATTCCAAGATTCTCTCTATGCATTTGAACGACGGCGCCTGTGGGGATAACCAAGTATTGTCCAAGGAAGCAGTGGAGTTTATGCGGATTGACCGAAACCCGGGTGCACCCGATGCGGTTGATCATATCGGTTATGGCATGGGATGGTGGGTGAGACCCACGCCCGAAGGCGAAGCCCCCACACTGTTTGATGACGGTGGTGCTTTTGGCGCATTGTCCTGGATTGATACAGACAGGCAATATGCAGGCTATGTTGCTTTCGAGGACTACACACTCACAGTAGCCTCCCAGGGGCCCGCGATGGTGCGCAGTGAATTGATCCCTTTGATTGAGGAGGCATTAGACGCGGTTCGTTGAACCGCGCAATACTCTTGCACTAGTTTCCAGGCCGGCACGCCCGGCCTCGGTTCTCCTTCTACGCTCGGGCGTAGCATGGTGATGCGCTCTTAAGCAGGGAATTGCTTGGTGAAAGAATTGCTTCCTGTCCGTATGAACCAATAGGATACTAGCGCTCTGATCAGAGACATAATTTTATCCTGGAGGTTGTTACCATGAAAGTTTCCCAGTCATTCCTCACAGCACTTCTTTTTTTTGGAGCCATGCTCGCCCAGGCCGACACTATCGCAATAATTGGTAGTGGCGATGTTGCCCGCGCCCTGGGTCCTGAGTTTGCAGCTCAAGGTCATACCATTGTCTACGGCTCGCGTGACCCCTCGAAGAAAAGCGTTGCCACACTGGTGGCCGCGACTGGTCACGGGTCGTCTGCCACCACCCCATCAATGGCGGTCGGAGATGCCGACATGGTTGTACTTGCAGTACCCGGGCTGCTGGTCGAGCAGATTACCAGGAGCCTCGGAGACTTGTCCGGAAAGATTATTATCGACCCGACCAATCCCCTGAAGGGGTCAGACAGAGGTTTGATTCACGCTGTCGCTACCTCCAATGCCGAGATCATTCAGACGGCCGCGCCAGATGCCTTCGTCGTAAAAGCCTTCAATACCCTGAATTGGCAAACCATGGTCGATCCCAGCGAGTCGGGTGGACCCGTGAGCATTCCCCTGGTTGGCAACAGCGACAGCGCGAAGCAGACCGTGGCTAAACTGGTGGAAGGGATGGGTTTGGAAGCGATCGATTTAGGCGGTGTAGAGAATGCCCGCTGGGTCGAAGGCATGCTAATCCTCTGGATCAATAACCGCTTTGGCAGCAACCGCGACGCCTTCGAGTTCCATTTACGTAAGCGTGACAAATGACAGTTAGGAGTTCCCGGTAAGTGGGATAGGTACCCCTTGCAACCTGGTCAGTATTCAATACAATAAAACAATCATTTCATCCGGTTTTCAGAGGGAGAACTCACCGGAAACGTCATATTCAGTGCACTGCCGTCAAACACTTGCCCTGTTGAAAACCAGTTTTCTACTTCCATGGGGCCAAAATAAAGCGGCTTGCGCGGCCCCGGTACATTGGATACTGCAACGTTTCCAGCCAGCCCAAAATTACCTCCCTTTTTTCGAATCATCCACGCGATCAAACGGGTCGCGAACATGGGTGCCAACTGCGACATAGAGGTTAGGTCAGAACCGCGGGCCGCTTCGATGTGCAGTTTCATTTCTGCGGCGCTGGCATGGCTGGCCTCCAGGCGTTCCAGAGGATCCTCAATCTCCGTATGCAGCCAGGTGAAATCTGTGGATATGAAGTTCCCCTCGCCTTCCATTCCACTTGGCCTCTTACCAGAAACGGGGATACCGGCGACGAGTGGCCCCCGCGATGGATCGTAGTTCATGTCCTTGAGAAGACGGCGTAACGCACCGGCGGTGCAACACAAAAATACATCGTTGAGCGTAGCTCCGGCTATGATTCTTGCCCTACTTAAATCGGCTAGATCCATGGAGTCACACACAAAAGTGCGCCCGTGACTGAGTATTCGGTTCAGAGGTGTTTCGGGCATTTGCGCCGCTGTTGGATGTGGAGGTTTACCCGCCTCACGGTATTCTCGGTCCAATTGCCTTTTTTTTCTAATGCCAGAGAGCGCAACTGGCAGCCCCGTGGCGAACAACCCTGGCAAACTCACTATACCCGCCAGCAGACGGCGGGGCCATGAGGGCAGGGGGGGGGGGAGGGTTCCAGTGGGGTGGTTCCTGATCCTCCATTTCGTCTGGTTCCAAATTAAAAAATTGTTCCATCGCGTAGGACACCCCAACCCCGTCGAGGTAGGCATGGTGGATGAGCGTAACCGTTGCAACTTTGCCACCGGTCAGACCTTCAACAACCCAGGTGATCCACAGAGGCCTGCTCCGATCCAACTGGTAGGCATAGATGGATGACATAAACTCGCACAGTGCACGATGGTCACCGGGTGCCGGACAGGCAACATGTCTCAGGTGATAGCCGAGAAAGAAATCTGGGTCTTCTACCCACATGGGGTGGCCTATGCCCAGGGGTGCTGGCAAATAGCGCCAGCGGAAGCCTGGAACGCGATGCAACCTGTTTTCCATTCGTTCTCTGTGGCCCTGAAAGCTCCAAGGCTCAGAGTTTTTAGTCGGGTCAAATATGGCGATCTTGAAAGTGTGCATGTAGGCCGTGGGGGACTCCATGCCGATGAACATAGCATCCACACCGCTCATTTGTTTCATCATGTTGGGTATTGCCTTCTGTCGTTTTGATCGAGCTGCGTAGTATCGCGGTTGTAATCAGTATAGTTGGGAAATTAATCAACACCACGGGGCATGCTCCTGTTGTTTTTGGAGCTTGGGGAGACTGCCTTTGTTGGTCGTGACGGGGTGTGAATAAGGGATTTATCGGAGTCCCCATATTGAAATTCACTAGCGCAACCATGGCTAGTACATCCATCCATTTAGTCATTCGTGGTCTCCCTTCGTCTCATAGATCATTGTGCAACCGTGGAGCGCGCAATACCCAGGGGATATACGGTGAGTATCGCGGCGGAAATTCAAGTAAGATTCTGAAGACCAATTCAGTAAACTCCAGGAGAGACATCCATGCTCAAACCCGTTCAGCTAGGCAATAGTGGACTGATGGTTTCCCAGCTGTGTTTGGGAACCATGAATCTTGGTATTCCCGGACAGGGACACCAAGGTGACTGGACACTGGGTATAGATGAGTCCCGGGATATATTTCGGGCGGCCATCGACAACGGTTTGTTTTACTTTGACTGCGCCGATTTTTACGGATCGGGTGCCTGCGAAGAAATAGTGGGGAGTATTTTGCGTGAGTTGTTGCCCCGGGAAGATTACGTGCTGACGACCAAGGTTGCCATGCCCATGGGCAGCAACCCCAATTCCAGTGGTCTTTCACGCAAACACATTATCGAGGGTGTGGACCGAAGCCTGCAGCGCCTGGGTTTGGATTACGTTGATCAGCTAATTATTCATCGCCATCCCCACGGTATCCCCTGGCATGTCGAAGTACCCATTGAAGAGACGATGGAAGCCCTGAACGATCTGGTCAAAGCCGGGAAGGTTTTGTATCTCGGGGGCTCTACCATGTTCGCCTGGCAATTTGCCGAACTGCAAATGACGGCTGAGCGCCACGGCTGGGCCAAATTCATCTCTATGCAGAATCACTACAATCTTATTTATCGTGAGGAAGAGCGGGAAATGAATCCCTACTGCGAGAAATCCGGAATTGGTGTCACGCCCTGGTCACCCCTGGCAAGAGGCATACTGGCTGGCGCCTACCGCGGTGGCTTTGACGGCGGTAGCACCAATCGTTCGAAGGGGGCTGATCGCAAGCGGGTAGAAGGCCTCTACCGTGGCGACAACGATTTTCTGATTGCGGAAAGATTGATCGAAACCGCGACCAAGTACGGAAAAACCCCTGCGCAAATGGCGATCGCTTGGTTGCTGAGTAAATCGGCAGTGACTGCGCCGGTTGTGGGTGTGTCGAAGGTATCGCAGCTCACTGCTCTGGTGGAGGCGACGGAAATCAGCATCGATCCCGAAGATCTCGATTATTTGGAGGAGCTGTATTGCCCCTTGGATAATCTGCTGTCTCTGGGTATGTCCTGAACCTTCACTTGCTATCCAGTTCCTGCGCCAGGTTGGTGTAAAAGCCTGACCAGTTGTCATGCGAACAGTAAAACAGTACCCGTCCACATTGCCCCGGCAAGCGCCGCTGCAAAACTTGCCGGAACAATCTGAGTTTTAACATGATCCATCAAATCGCAGCCGGTGGTCATTGCGCTGAGAATCGTGGTGTCGGAAATGGGAGAGCACTGATCCCCGTAAACACTGCCATTCAACACCGCGGCGAAGCAGACGGACATAAACAACTCAGGGTTCTCGATGGCAGGACCTTGTGCGACAACCCAGGCAAGAGGCAGTGCCAGGGGAAAGGCAATGGCGTAAGTCCCCCAGCTAGTGCCCGTCGAGAATGCCGTTACCATGGTCAGCACCTGTAGGGCGACCGGCAGGATCCAGAACGGTATGCTTTGTCCCAGCAACTCAACCAGATACAGACCTGCTCCAGTCTCCTTGCTGACCGCGCCGACTGTGATGGCCAACATCAAAATGACAGATGCCAGCACCACTCCTTTTAGGCCGTCACCAAACCCCTCGATAACATTACCCAAACTCATGCCTTTGAATAATGCGATAAATATCGAGAGCATCAAGGCGCTGGCAAACGCCCAATTTACCTGGGGTACACCGCCGTAGAAAAATGTACCCACAGCGATACCGATCAACACTATCAGCGGGATCAGAAATTCTAGAACATTGGGCGTATAACCCTCGGGGACATGGCTTGCCTGAAGTTCCTTGGCACTCAAGGGAGAGGCTTCTGGAGCATCTAACATTCCGGTAGTACGTGCTCGGTTCCGTGCTTTACGTATGCCAGACCCGGAAAAGTGCAGAACATCCATGCTCAGCAGGAAGGTACCTAACACCGCGAGAATGCCATAAAAACTAAAAGGTACGCTGCTGAAGAAAAAACTTATACGCTCTGCTTCAGTGCTGAGAAATGCCACTCCGGGAACGAATATCAGCGCCTGTATGTAGCCGGCCATGCGTTAAAAGCCAGCACTGAGGCGATAGGTGAAGCGGTAGAGTCAACAATATAGGCAAGTTCTTCATGACTGACATTGTTCTTGTCTGCCAAAGGCCTAACTGTAGTCCCCACCAATACGGTGCTGACTGAACCCCCCTGGAAAAATATGACGCCTAGCAACCAGGCAACAAGTTTGGCTGATCGTGGACCGCGCACAAAGTGTTTGGACATAAACCCGGCAAAGGCTTGTGCCGCCCCTGTCCGCGACCAAATACCCATCAATCCACCCAATAACCACAGGTAAAGCATCAGCACCCCGGCGGCACTTTCTGTAGCGAGGTTGGGTAGGAGGATATCATTGGTAATATCAAATTTACCCAGCATAAAGCCGCCGGCAACAATCCCACCAAGCAGCGCGCTTAAGGGCTCCTTTGTCAGCAGACACAAGGAAACTGCGACCAATGCGGGTAGCAATGACCAGACGCCATAGTGAACCTTGGCAGACAATAATGAATAGCGCTCCTCGATGACGCCATCCTTTTCAATGTGTTCGACGACCCACTGAAGTGTTTTTTCTGGGGGGTTTTGCAGCTGGTCCAAGACATCCTGTCTTAGGGGAGACTCCGAATAGGGCACTGCATCAGTAATGAGAGTTTCCTCGCCCTTGAACGTATACGCGAGCTGGCCAGCTTCATTGGTGAAAATCTGGTAGGTGGCTTTGTGCTCTAGTGTAGGTCGTCAAACAGTTTGTAACTTATTAAGTTTCTCTCTGCCACGCTTCACTTTCTCCAATATGTCACTCGCGGATTTGGTCCAGATATAAGGCGCTGGCGCTTGATTATGAGTCTCAATGAACGCCATGACTGTTTGCTCAAGTTCTTCCACACTGCTAAAGACACCTCGTTTCAATTGCTTTTCAGTTAGCTCCCGAAAAAACCGCTCCACCATGTTTAACCACGATGCGCTGGTTGGCGTAAAGTGCACATGGAATCGCTGGTGATATTTCAGCCAGCTTTTTACCTTCGGGTGCTTATGTGTGGCGTAGTTGTCACAGATAATATGAATCTCTTTATCCTTGGGCGTCGACTTATTTATTGGGCGGAGAAACTTCAACCATTCTTGATGGCGATGCCGTTCGGCGCAGGTACCTAACACTTCCCCTGTCAAGATGTTCAATGCCGCAAACAAGGTCGTGGTGCCATGACGTTTATAGTCATGGGTCATTGTCGCCGCCCTGCCTTTTTTCATCGGCAAGCCCGGCTGCGTTCTATCCAGTGCTTGTATCTGACTCTTTTCATCACAACTGAAAACAATGGCATTTTCTGGCGGTGATAAGTAAAGGCCGACGATTGCCTCCAACTTCTCGGCAAACTCTTTATCGTTCGATACCTTGAATGTATTTATTCGGTGTGGCTTCAAACCGTGGCTTTTCCATATCCTGCCCACCGAGGACATGCTAATGCCGGCCTTATCTGCCATGAGACGCTGGCTCCAATGCGTAGCGTTTTCCGGTGTCTCTTGCGTCGTGAGTCTGATCACCTGTGCAACCTTGCGTGAACTGATTTTCGGTTTTCGCCCTGGCCGATACGCATCCTGGCTGATGCCTTCGACTCCACTGTCTGCATAGCGTTCTCGCCAGCGGCCCGCTTTCTGTCTCGTAATGCCCAGTTCAAAACCGATCTCTTCATTGGTCATGCCCTTGCCGGCCAGAAGAACAATTCGCGAACGCTCCGCCAATCGGACCGAGACAGAACGCGATTTAGATAACTTACTCAAACCCAAAACTTCGTCATCAGACAAAACAATTTCTACTGCAACACGCACGACAAGCTCTCTATATAGGGAAGAGACTATATGGTACACTATTTATGACGACCTACACTAGCCACTGCGGCTGTATGGCATTGTGGACGTACAGCCCGGCGAGCAAACTGAACATGATGACCCAAAATGCCGGCTTGAGCAGGGGGCGCAAAAAGGGCAGCTTAGCCAGACCAATATCGGGTTGGTCCCCGGTGCCAGTCGCAGCTTCTTCGATAACCGCAAGTGGTTCGGTACCCTCGTTTTTGTCTGGCGAATTTGGTTCGGTAGTCATGCTGTTTCCCCAGTTTGTCTGGCACACCTGCGCATGCCAATCATTCTCTCTTCGGTGTGACGAGAGTTCCCGCACCGGTGGCGCGCAACTCGCCGAAAACCGAAGAACCATCGACCGGCCAATTATAGGCATATCTTCAAGGCAGTTTTTGGACTAACTGACAGCGTTAACTAGCCGTTCACAATTTGCTACAAGACGACATCTTGTTCCTGTACACCATTAACCGTGCACACGTAATCTATCCTCGCCATTTAACGCAAGACAAATCAGTGTGAGAAAGCCCCGTGCGTGAAGGCGCAAGGAGTCACTGATTCTCTTAAGCCACCCGGGGGAGTTAATTTGTGAGTCGCACTAATGCACTGATGACCAGCACATCTATCGATTTTTATCACCGATTTTCCCATGTTCGTATCGACACCTGGGGGAAGGTGAAGGAGCTGTCCAAATTTTACGAGCAGCCCTGGTTAACTGAATCTCGCGTCAAAGCTGTTCATCGCACGATTGGTAAACTGCTGAAACAGCTGGTCGACATGGAGGAATACACTGCTTTCCCTTCAAAGTCTGATATGGAGTATTTGTGGGCGCTTTTTCAATGCGAAGAATATGTCTCCCTTAAGCGAGCTGTGCACCGGATAGAACGCGCTTTGATCACCGATTCCTACCGCAGCCGGGCGATTGAACTGAATATCCAGGACAATTCTGCTTTGCGGCAAGAGGAACAAACCGAAGCCGCTGAGCGGCAGTGGATGAAAAAATCCACTTCCGATCGTCCCTACTTCGAGCTTTTGGTCGTCGACAACTTTGCCTCGATTCTCGAAGAGGAGTCCCTGCGGTCAGCGTTTCTCGAACTGCGCCATCCTGAAGATCAATATGTCTATGATGTCGCGACAGTCAGGACCTTTGAAGATGCGCTCATTGGCGTTCTTATTAACCCAAATATCCAAGCCTGTGTAATACGTTACGGTTTTCCTCTACGCTCTATTCACGGTCACGATATTTTTGGACATTATCTGTTGGGTATCGATGAGAATCGAATGAACCGTCTATCGGAGGTGGAACGCAGTATCGCACTGGGAGCGCTGATCAAAAAAATACGTCCGGAGCTTGATTTATTTTTAATGTCTGGAGTTGCGGTGGAAAAGGCCGCGAGCCTGGATACAGGGCACTTCGAGAGAATATTCTACCGAGAGCCAGGGTATAACGAATGTCACCAGAGCATTTTGAGATCTTTACATCAACGCTACGAGACGCCCTTTTTCTCTGCTCTGAAGGATTATAGTCGGAAACCGACGGGTGTATTTCACGCCCTGCCAATATCCCGCGGGAAGTCGATACAGCGCTCTCACTGGATCAAGGATTTTGCCGATTTTTACGGTGACAACATTTTTATGGCCGAAACCTCGGCTACCAGCGGGGGGTTGGATTCCCTGTTGCAACCGACAGGTCCCTTAAAGGAAGCGCAGACCAAAGCCTCAAGGGCCTATGGCTCAAAAGAAACCTATTTTGTAACTAACGGTACATCCACCGCCAACAAGATCGTGTTACAGGCGTTGATAGAGCCCGGAGACGTTGTTCTGGTGGACCGCGACTGCCACAAGTCTCACCATTACGGTATGGTGCTAATGGGTGCTCAGGCTGCATACCTGGATGCTTATCCACTGAATGAGTACTCCATGTATGGGGCGGTTCCACTGCGGGCAATCAAACAGAAGTTATTGGAGTTCAAGCGCGCTGGTAGGCTGGATGAGGTCAGGCTACTGATTCTGACGAACTGCACTTTCGACGGTGTCATCTATAACGTTCAGAGTTTCATGCAGCAGTGCCTGGCGATCAAACCTGATCTCATCTTTTTATGGGATGAGGCGTGGTTTGGGTTCGCCTGCTTCAACCCCTTATACCGAACCCGAACTGGAATGGCTTCGGCTCGGGCCCTGAAGAAGAGATATCAAAGCCCTGAGTATGCCGCGGAATACGCTAAATACAGCGACGAAATGGCCCAGCTTGATCCCGAAGATGACGCGACCTGGCTAGATCACGATCTGCTACCCGATCCGAGCCAGGTTAGAATCCGGGTGTACTCAACTCAGTCCACCCACAAGACTCTTACCTCCATGCGCCAGGGTTCCATGATCCACGTTTACGACCAGGACTTTCGCCATCGCTCCAAAGCTGCTTTCGACGAAGCGTATATGACCCACACCTCAACCTCGCCAAATTATCAGATTCTGTCTTCACTTGATGCGGGGCGCAGGCAAGTTGAACTGGAAGGTTATGAACTGGTACACAAACAGATAGCGGCTGCTATGACCTTGCGCGAGCAAATATATAACAACGCTCGCCTATCGAAATATTTCCATGTTCTGGTGAGTAAAGACATCGTGCCAAAAGAATACCGGCCTTCCGATGTCGAGAATTACTACGACCCCGACAGAGGCTGGAGTCGAATGGAGGACGCGTGGCGACAGGATGAGTTTGTTATCGACTTGACTCGAGTGACCTTGCATGTAGGTCGCACCGGGGTAGACGGAGATACCTTCAAGAATGAATATCTGATGGACAAATTTGGCATCCAGATAAATAAAACGTCCAGAAATACTGTTCTTTTCATGACCCATATTGGCACCAATCGCAGCTCTGTTACATTCCTGCTAGAGGTGCTGGAAAAAATCGCAGCACAAATAGACCAGAAGATTGAAGATTACAGCGCCCCTGAGCGACTGTTATTTGAGCAAAGGGTGAAGCATTTGACGCTGGAACAACCGCCGCTGCCTGATTTCAGCAGCTTTCACTCGGATTACCGGCGAGCCGACAGCCCGCTTACTAGTGACGGGGATATCAGAACGGCGTACTTTAAGGGGTTCAACGAAGATCTTTGTGAGTACATCCGTTTCGATAACGGCGATGTTCTCAGGGAGATAGATGCAGGAAATGATCTGGTCTCGGCGGGCTTTGTAACACCCTATCCCCCGGGTTTTCCGGTGTTGGTTCCCGGCCAGGTCGTAAGCAGAGAGATTATCGAATTTCTGAACGTTTTGGACGTGCAGGAGATTCATGGTTATAGGCCGGAACTGGGTTTGCGCGTGTTTGCAAGGTGAATGGCGGCAGGCTCGAAAATGATTCCGAAGGCTTTGAAAACGTAACAGATAGGAAGACCTCACAATGGAAAAACTGACCTCTTTATCGGATATCTATCGATTCTTCAGGACCCTGGAAACCCCGATCTATTTTGTTTCTGGCACGCCTTTCAACCTGCTGGGATTGGGTCAGCAAGTTCCCTCCTTGTATTACATCAATTACTTCGATTGTTTCGATGGCCATCACTATCGGGTTTTCACTCCCGAAGGGGCATCGGATGAGGAATTTACCTGTATGGAGGATGTTGTCAATCATCTGCTGTCGCATCCCCAGGTCAAGGACCTGATAGAGTCCAAAGGCGGCGGCCTTATGACCACTGTAATGTTTGATGAACGTAGCGAAGCACTGGCGAAGGAGCTCGGCCTGACGATAGCATTGCCACCCGATAGCTTGCGCAGCGAGATCGATTCCAAGATTGTTACTACCCGGCTTGGGAACGAAGCGGGTGTTGCCAGTGTCCCCAACACAATGGGCACAGCCAACAGCTACTCTGAACTACAGGCCCTGGCAGATAGCGCCGGCCTGGGCTCTGACCTCGTAGTGCAAACGCCCTATGGTGACTCTGGCAGGACAACCTTTTTCATTACTTCCTGGGAGGGCTGGGACCGTCACAAGGAAGATATTATCGGTGAGCAGTTAAAAGTGATGAAGCGCATAGAGCACTATTCCGGAACTATCGAAGGTGTCGCAACGCGCAACGGAACCCTGGTTGGTCCTATGCTCATGGAAATTGTTGGCCACCCTGAGCTCACGCCTTACAAGGGTGGATGGAGTGGCAACGAGGCAGACCCTCAGCAATTCGATCGCGCTTTGCGAGACAAGGTTGTTGCGATGGTCAAAGCGCTGGGGGAGCGGCTCTATGGTGAAGGTTATCGGGGTACCTTCTGCATGGACTTCCTGGTGGACACGCAGAGCAATGAAGCGTACCTCGGCGAAATCAATCCCCGCATATGTGGCGCCTCCTCCCTTACGAACCTCATCACCCAAAAGTATGGCGGAGTTCCTCTATTCCTGTTTCATTTGCTCGAATTCCTGGATGTCGATTGGGAGCTTGATCTTGACGCCATTCAGCAGCGCTGGATGGACTACGACTGCTGGAGTACCTTGGTGCTCAAAAACACCGACGACGATGTCGAAATACTGACAAAGGCGCCAGTCACCGGTATTTGGCAGTTGCAGGAGAACGAGGAACTGGAATTCTTGCGACGTTCCTGGGATTGGAGCAACGCTGCCAGCGAACGCGAAGCCTTCTTTTTAAGAATTCTCAGTCCCGGAGAGTACATCTACAAAGGTGCCGATCTGGGCATCGTCTTGTTACGGGGTAGGGTACAGGATGATGAAGGCGCACTTTTGCCACGGGTTCACCAGTGGACTTTGGCGCTGAAAAATGAGTTCGAGTCTGTCGAGCCTGCGCTCGGCGTGGATCTTCCGCAACAGCCCGGGTTGTTATACAAAATTAATTAGCATCAGTCCGAAGATCGCTTGTTTCACCCCGCAAGTGGAGTGCCGATTTCGAGTTCACGATCATTAAACTGCGCAAAGGACTGCGCCAGGTGGCGGCCGGGCCAATCCAGGCGCACCTCGCCAGTCAACGGGTTATAACTGGAGGTATAAAGCGTGCCCCAGCCTTTGGACTCCAGCGCGCGGCGATACAAAGGAGGTAGTTGGAATAAGTGCAAAAAGTGCTCCAGAGTCTCGTTATCATCCCCAACACGCCTGTCCAGGAACCGCAGCCGGAGTTGACTATCGCGGGATAGCTCCAGGCTTGAGTCAGGGTCATTCCTTTTCTGGTGATTTGTGGTGCACTGCCCCTTCGTGGTGAACGCTGTTTGGTCCGGTCCAACGAAAACAATCCTGTGGTCCCCGGTTTTGTCTATCAGTGCCACGTTGTAAGCCATGGAAACTGGGACACGTTGTAACACAGCTTCGGCATCGCGGCTGGTCGCACAGAATTCGAGAATGTAACGCAGCACCAACGTGATGGCGAAGCCGTCGCCCACCTTTAATGTTCCACCAAAACTTAGCGATGCCGCCAGCCCGTGTTCGTTCATTCCGTCCAGGACTCCCCAAAAACAATCGGTCATTGCAATGACCCTGGTTCCACTCCAGTTAGAATGCAATTGCAGAGCATCCCACTTGTCCTGAGGAAAATCGTAGTTTCTTATCAGGGCGATTTCGTCATCTTTTTTCCAGATGGCCTGTGAACAACCGGCGATAAACGTGGGAGGATTGTATAAGCATAGGAATTGCGGCAGGTATTTTGGCGAACCCAAAATCTTGTCAAACCGTTCAAAACTGGGCAGCAGCTCCGGCATGTATTTCCGCAGGAGGGCGAGACAGAGGGCGGCAGAGGGCAGGGCTTTTTGTCGCTCTGCGGTTAGTAGCCAATCCGCGTAAAATGGCCAGCGGCGGTGAAACTCCTCGGCAATGCGGCCACCGTCGTCGTCATCTGAAATCGACGTGAAGGTAAGTGGAGATGAAATGCCCATTAATTGACCGTTGTACCCTTGAGCTTAACGATTGGGCTTATCCAGCGGGCCCAGTGAGTCCAGATAGCTGGAATCCCAGTTCTCCTTATCGTAAACGGGAAATGCCATCTGCGTATCCCGAAAACTCTTCAGGGGCTGCCCCAGCCCCATAATCCCGCGTTCACGCTCGCGCCGAACCAGATCAAAATCCACTTCAACCGGTATAATGCAGTCGTTTACGCTGGCCTGATGTAAGGTCCGACCCGAGGGGTCGATGACACAGGAACGGCCATTGCCACCAGCACTCAGGCCGTTGATATCAAAGATATAACTTTGAAACATTGCTGCGGAGGCACGGGCGATGTTGAGTTCGATATCCCGGTCGATACTGTGGGTTAAAACCGGGTGCAATATCACCTCTGCTCCCTTGCTCACCAGGGTACGCAAGGTTTCGGGAAACCACATATCGTAACAAATGGACACGCCGAAACGCCCCACCTCGGGCACGTCAAATACGACGCACTCGTCGCCTCCGGTGACTCCTACCTCGTAGGGTGCGAAGGGGAATACCTTGCGGTGGCGAGCGACCAGTTCCCCATCGGGATTAATCACTGGCGCAGTATTGAATATGAGCCCATCGTCCCGCTCGAATACTGAGCCCGGAAGTAGCCAAATCTGATGTTTTGAAGCCATTTCACGAAACAGATCAACCGGTGGCCCCAGGGTTTGAGCGTGGGCCAGGGATGGGCCGTAGGCCGCGAGTTCGCTCAGCACGATCATTTTTACCCAGGGGTAAAGTTGCATGGTCAAGTCCACGCGTTGACGCAGTTGGGCTATGTTATCCTCCATGCCTATATGCATCTGGATACCAGCGATAGCGAATGGTTGCATAACTCTTCTGTCTCCCAAAGTTGAGGCGTTTTATACCATATTTCCGGCGGTGAAAATTCAGTATCTCCTACTCTGTTAACAAACGGTTTACAAATTTCAACAAGATGTTATTCGCAACCAATGAGGAGTTAACAATACAGGCGTAGTCTCGTTGATGAACCTGACAGAAAACATTTACGAGTACGAGAGTTAGCGACGTGGCAATCTGGATGTATACCCGTCCTGGCCCTCAGACCAACGATCAACCTTTGCTGGTAATGGGAGAATAAGAATGATCAAGTTTAAGAAACGCCAAATTTGCAGTGCTATTTCGGGAATCCTCGCACTCAATGCTGCCATAGCTGTGGCTCAGTCTCAGAATAGTGGGGGAGTGTTAGAAGAGGTTGTGGTGACAGGAAGCCAAATCAGAGGAGCCGATGTAGCCGGTTCCCTACCAGTGTCGGTACTCAACGAAGATGATATTGCCTTAACCGGTGCAGCCACCGGAGACGAGTTACTGCGTTCGATTCCACAGATGGGGGCGGTGGGGTTCAATGAGTCTACTACCACCGGTGTTAATGCGGCGCGCGGCGATGTCAATTCCATTAATTTACGCGGTCTTGGTACAGGCAACACCTTGGTGCTGATCAATGGTCGGCGCATGGTCCTTCACCCCGGTACTCAAACAGAGAACCGCATCCCTGTTGTGACATCCAATGCCAATATCATCCCCGTGTCCAGTATTAGTCGTTTAGAGGTTTTGCGTGACGGAGCGGCGGCACTCTACGGCAGTGATGCCGTAGCGGGAGTGGTCAACTATATCCTGCGCGACGATTACACCGAAGGTGAACTGAGTGTGCGCTACGGTGCGTCACAGGGCACCGATCTCGATGAACTCAGCGTCAATGGCGGTAAGGGTTTTGAGTTCAACGGAGGAAGGACCAACCTAGTGTTGTCGGGCTCCTACTACACCAAGAATGGAACGTCCGCCACCGACCGCAGTTACTCAAGGAATTCGGATCTTCGAGGCCATTTTGTTGGCGATCCTTTGTTCGAAGGCGATACCAGTCTCGATAACCGCTCGGGCACGTTCCAGGGCTGGGGTGTATTCGACTATGACGGCGTAGGCCGGCAGCACGTCAGACCTAACAATCTGGTGACAGACAGCGGCGGCTCTCTTGGCCCCGCAGACTGCAGCTATGCGCTTGACGGCGGTGTATGTCTGAGTTCCGGCAGTGGTGACCGCGCCCTGCGCCAGAACCGTAACGCAACACGGCAGTTATCACCCGACTCAGAGCGAATCAACATCGGATTGAATTTTAGTCATGAACTGGATGGGGGTGCAGAGCTATATTCCGAGCTCAGCTACTATCAGGCAGAAATTGATCGAGTGCGCGAGCAGGCTGGTCCCCTGAGTAATGGCCGGTTTACGGTTCCGGCTGATTATTATTACAACCCTCTGGGGCCAGTGACCTTTGCCGATGGTAGGCCAAACCCAAATCGTCTTGCTCCCGCCGGCGATCCCGATGTTCCAGATGAAGGTCTGGGCTTTGAGTTGCGCAATTACGTGCCCTACGATACCGGCCTCCGGGATATTAATGTTGAGGATACCAGTTATCGTTTTGTCGTCGGCGCACGCGGTGAATGGGACGATTGGGACTGGGATACAGGAGTTGTCTATAGCGAAGCGGAGACCGTCGACAGTACTGACAACCGAGTTAGCAGCACCTTGTTTCAGCAATCGCTGCTGCTCGATACTGCGGATGCCTACAATGTTTTCGACGGGCTGAACCCGACTGACCCAACCAGCCCCTTCGATCCAACGCCCAACGCCCAATCGTCTATCGATCCGTTTCTTATCAATGTGAAGCGGCAAAGCGAAACCTCCTTGGCACTGGTCGATTTCAAGATTTCCAACCCAAGCGTATTTAGCCTACCCGCAGGCGACGTCGGCATGGCAGTAGGTGTGGAGTGGCGCGAGGAAGATTTTACAGAGAACAGAGACGATCGCTCGGATGGAACCATCACGTTCACCGATCAGGTAACAGGTGAACTACTGAATATGAGTGATATTGTCGGTAGTAGTGCTTCACCCGACGCCGATGGCTCCAGACGTGTAACCTCGTTGTTTGCAGAGTTTTTGGTGCCGGTACTGCGTGACCTCCCTCTGGTGCAGAGTCTGGATTTTCAACTGGCTGTCCGTCATGAAGATTTCTCCGATGTGGGAAGCGTTACCAAGCCTAAGTTTGCGCTTTCCTGGTATCCGGTTGATTGGCTGCAGATTCGCGCCGCTTATTCGGAAGGATTTAGGGCGCCTAACCTGACCCAACTCCATATTCCAGCAATTACGGTTGTCAATACCGTTAACGATCCAGTCACCGGGTTTAGCGGAGGTATTGAGGAACGACGTACGGGTAACGAAGGCCTGGAACCCGAAGAAACAGAAAACGTGAGCGTCGGTATTGTGGTAACTCCATCGGACAATCTAACCTTGACCATTGATTACTGGGAGATAGAGCAAGATGGCATCGTGGGACTGTTGAATGCAGACAATGCGGTATTGCTGGATTCAATATTACGGGGCCAGGGATCTTCCCTTGCTCGCCTGGAGCGCGATCCGGTGACTCTGGAACCCATCGTTTTTAATGACACCTTCCAGAATCAGGAACTGAGGGAAACCTCGGGTATCGACTTTAGCATCGCCTATACGCTCGACACGTCCCGCGGCGAGTTCGATCTCAAGTTCAATGGTGCCTATCTCCAGAAGTTTGAACAAACGCCTGGCGCGGAGCAGCAGATCATTATTGACAATGGTCTCGCGGCCGCTGGCGCCGGCGATCAGTTGGGACTCAATGATATCCCTCGGTGGCGAGCAACCTCTTCGGCAAGCTGGCGTAGAAACCAATGGGGTGCTGGCCTGTTTGTGAACTACATTCACGATGTGGTTGACACCAGTGTCGCAGCGGACAGCGATACCGCTAACCCCGGGGCGTTCTTGCCCGTGGATAGTTTTCTGTCTGTCGACGGCTCTATCGACTACCGTTTCGAAGAGGGTTTTGCTGAAGGAGCGCGAGTGCGACTGGGCGTGAAGAACATGTTCGACGAGCAGGCGCCGGTGACGGATGAGCAGATGGGTTATTTCGGTAGCCTCCATTCCAACAGGGGCAGGTATATCTACTTAGACGTGGCAATGGTTTTCTGAGCATAGCCGACATGCAACGGGGCTTTATGCCCCGTTTTTTTTATGCTGGTAATTTATGGTCGACCATCAACCTCGCCTTCATCCGCCACTGGCCAAAACGTGTCAAATTGCTGAGCATGATCCAAGCGCGACTGAAAGGTTTTGCGGTGAGTCTCGTTGTCAACCAGCCGATTGAAGCTCTCGCGTGCAGCCTGAACCACGGCGCTATTGGTGGTGGAGCTAAAGGCCATATAGAGACCGCCGGATATTTCATTTAGTTTTAATACGGGTTCAAACTGTGAGCAGTCAATATTTTCATTGATGCACAAAAGTATTATGCCACCGTCACTTAAGGGGAATAGGTCGATACGGTGCAAGAGGGCTTTCTTCAGATTTTGAAGGTTGCCGTTCACTGGTTGTAAGTTGGTGAACCCCAGACTGAGTAAGAATTCGTGATGCACATGGTAGTTTACAACGCCAATTTGGTAGGGCCTGGCATCATCGAGCGTGTTCACCGAAATATGCTGGCGAGATTTAAGCCTGAACAAGTAGTAGTTGACGGGTATTAACTCTCCAACCCACTGGAAGTTGTCCTCCCGCTGGGCGGTTCTTGCGATGGGGAAAATTAATGCGTTCGGTTCTGTGGATCCGAGATCGTAAGCGCGACGCCAAGGGAGATAGAGTAACTCGTGTGCTATGCCGGCTTCCTCAAGCACCTTTTGGGCAAATTGCGTTGCTTCACCGCCAGAATAGTCAGCCGACACTTCTTGGGTAAGTGTGGAGCGTTCAGTAATCAGTTTAACGGTTTGACCGGCCACTTCTTCAAACGTGAGCGACAAACCCAACGCTAATGCGAACGGGAGATGCCAAGTCGCGGTCATAGTAAGTTGTGACTCATAGGTTTGTTATTCCGCCAAACCGAGTTCAAGAATTGTTTTTTCGGCAACGTTGGAAAGCTGCTCGATATCCTCGTGAACATGCGTTGCTTGTTTGTCTCGCGCCGCCTGTTCAATATCAGAAGCGTACTGGCCGAGTACGACAAGACCGAAGTTAGAACACAAACCCGCCAGGGCGTGGGCTTTGTCTTCGATGGTGGTCAGATTCCTGGAGTCAGTGGCAATGATATTGGCCACCCTTGAACGGAGCGATTCGACGGCTTCCTGGTACAGGGAAGTGACCTGTTGTTCCCCTAGGACCTCTCGATGTTGCCGCAGAACCTCATGGTCTACATAGCTCATCGCATCACTGGCGGTTGTAGTGGATTTGCCGAGGTCACGGCCCGTCATAACGCGCTCTATTGAATCCTGAAGTTTTTGATAATCGATGGGTTTAGTCACCACGCAATCCATACCGCTATCGAGGCATGCCTGCTCACCCTCCTTGGAAAGGTTTGCGGTCAGACCAATGATAGGCGTCTGGCTTTTCTGAACATCGCTGAAACTACGGATCTGGCGGCTGGCCTCCAGACCGTCCACAACAGGCATATGTAGATCCATAAGTATCAAATCAATGTGAGTGTCCTCGAATAGTTCCAACGCCTCGCGTCCGTCGGCGGCCAGCAGTGCCTGATGGCCCTGACTGTTCAACTGCCCCTCGATTAGCTTGCGATTGATTGCGACATCATCAGCTACCAGTATCTTCAAAGCGGGAATTGACCGGTTAGTACCGTCACCCTGCAACTGAGATTGCACAGGAGCCGTTACATCTTGCTGTTCCCCCAACCCAAATCCCAACTCAAACCAGAAACTGGACCCGACATCTTCCTCACTCACAAGCCCGATCGTGCCGCCTTGCTGCGCGACAATCTCTCGACAAATTGCCAGACCCATGCCGGTCCCTCCGAAGCGACGTGAGGTACTTGAGTCCGCTTGGGTAAAAGCATCAAAAATGGTTTGCTGAGAGCTTTGTGCAATGCCAATTCCTGTGTCTTTGACCTTAAAGCGAAGTTCAACTTCCTGCGCAGCGTGCTCGGTGTTTAGGCAGGTGATACCCAAGGAGACCTCGCCGCCAGTGGTAAACTTAATTGCATTGGTCATTAAGTTGAGCAATACCTGTCTTAACTTTTCCTGATCGCCGATAACAAAACGAGGGACCTTATCGTCAATGTGCGCGCTTAGTAGCGTACCGTTTTTCTCCGCAGACGCGCTCAGTAGAAAAACAATACCATTGACGAGGCGGCGCAGATCAAAAGTGATTTTTTCAAAGACCACCATTTCCTGCTCGTATTTCGAATAATCGAGCACTGTGTTCATCAGGGTCAGAAGGGATTTCCCTGAATCCAAGATCGCGTCCACATACTCTGTTTGTCCATGGGACGTCGTGTTCCTGCTCAAGAGCTCGGCCATTCCGAGAATCCCGTTCATGGGCGTGCGAATCTCGTGGCTCATCATCGCGAGGAAATCGGATTTGGCCTGGCTGGCCTGGAGTGCCGACCGGCGCTCTTTTTCCAACTCAATATTTTTTTCATCTAACTGCTTCGTGCGTTTTGCCACCAGGTTTTCGAGATTGACGTTGGCATCAACAATCTGGCCGTGTTGTTTCTCTATAATGGCTAAATGATCATTGAACGCGCCTATCAAGACGCCAATTTCATCGTCTGAGTGATTGGCCGGCAAGGGAATTTTCTTGTCTGTAATCCCTTGTCGGATTGGCAGAGTAGCCTGCAATATGGAACGCGTAATGGTGTAGTAAAAAACGGTCATGATGCAGATGGCAAGAATAAAGTTTCGCAGTATCCCCGATAGAAACACCACCATGGAACGACGCATAAGTGTTTCTGCATTCAGTGCCGGGTCGATCAGCACGGTCAACTCTCCGACGGGCTGTTTGAACTGCACCTCATTGTACAGTTGCACCGAAATGTCTCGTTGCTCCCCGAACAACCAACGCGAGGCCACAGAAACATCCTTACCGACTTCGCTGTTCGCAGCTCCTAAAGTGTCCCCGTAATTGTCCTTAATGATGGCCCGCACGATTGGCTGGTTGCTAACCAACCCCCGGGTAATCTGTAGTGCACCTGGCTCGTCAAGATTGAACGCAGCGTGATAGGCCGCTCGCTCTGCAGTATTGAGGACATGCCGTACTGAGCCACGCATTTCGTTTTGCTGAGAAAAGTAATCGAGGTAAATCTGTGCGGTGCTGAGGATCAAACCAATAGAGAAAGCGGCAATGACGGTGTTGCGCGTCTGGCGATACGAAAGGCTCTTGCGGATCGGAATCCTGATTTTCTGCACTAGTGTAGTGTCCTGTTGGTGAGTTCTAACTCCAGCTTAGTTCTGCAACAAACACGTAGCCGGCGCCCCGCGCGGTATCGATGTATTTTGGATGCGTCCGATCATCGCCCAACTTCTTTCTCACTCTGGCGATGAGGACATCAATGGTTCTATCGGTGGGAAACCAATCGCGGCGGTCCATGCGGTTCATAATTTGGTCCCGGTTTAGCACCGAACCAGCGTTCTTTATCAAGGTAGAGAGGAGTTTAAACTCCCCCTCGGTCAATTGAACACTCTCACCTGCATCCGAAATCAGCTGCCTGCGTCCAAGCTGCAGGGTCCAACCTTCAAATTTCACTTCCTTGGAATCTTTGATGGTGGTGGAATCCAGAGTCGAAGCCAATTTGAGGCGGTGCAATAGATTTTTGACTCGAACCAGCAGCTCGCGAGGATTATAGGGCTTGGTAACGTAGTCATCGGCGCCCATCTCCAAGCCCACGATTTTATCAATGTCGTCTTTTTTCTGGGTTACCAATATAATTCCAATATCGGAATTGCCCCTGATTTCCCGCGTCAGTGCCAGTCCATCCTTACCCGGAATCCTTATGTCTAGCAAGACGACGTCTACCACCTTGGTACTCAGGATCGACTCCGCCTCACTGCTGTCTACCGCTTTATAGACGATATAGTTTTCGGCTTCAAAATAGCCCGCCAGAAGGTTCAGGCTAGCTGTTTCATCCTCAACAATGAGAACGCTGGGTTGAGTGACCTCAGGCATGGGAGTCTGTTAACACCTGGTTAACAAGAAAAAATGTTGATTCACAAAAAGTGTGGATCATGACATACATGGTTTTAGCTTTCCTGATAAAGTGAGTCTCATATCTTCTGGTTCTAGTGCTCTTAAACAATGGTACTCAGGCGATATAGGGTCTTTAAACGGGAATTCACCAACATCGAATGCACAATTTCTAATTCAGCTTAGTTTATATCGGAAATTCAAAGGAAAGAATAGTGGCCGTGAAGTTTGAAATGTTACAAAGCACTGTCATAGTGAGTGCTACAACACTTGAGAATCGCTTCCTCGATTCAAAGCTGCAGCTGGCCAACAACGGGCAGAGTGAATTCTGTGGGAAGCTTAAACCCTATTGTTTCGAGTTGCGCTCCGACGGGATCGTGTCGCGTGAAGAAGAGTCTCACTATGTCCTGGGTTACAACTAGGCTTTCAGGAGTTACAAAGACAGACGGATGAATACGCTCAAACTCACAGCCAGGCTTTACCATGAGGCCGCTGCCCAAGTCGTAGCCATCGCCTCCCTCCTGCTTTTTATTGGCGCCTGTAGTACTACTTACCCCGACACCAAGCCACCTCTTTGCGATTTTGGCGATGTACAATTCCATAGCGATTACGCTGGGGGAAGAGTGGACGGCTGTTCTCAGTCCGGGCCCGGCAGCTACATTCTGACCATGAGCCCGGAAAATTCTCCGATTAACCACAGCCCCTGGTATTCTTTCAGGGTCGAGTCAGTTGAAAAGCAATCTATCTCGGTAAGCCTTCAGTACACAGAACACACACATCGCTATATTCCCAAACTCAGCGCCGACGGTGAGCAATGGACGGCGATGCCCAAGAGTCACTACAAGGTTCTCTCTGATGGCAAAATCGCAAAGCTGACTCTCGAGATGGGTTCGTCGCCCCTATGGGTGTCGGCCCAGGAAATTGTTGATAACGCGGACTACGCGACATGGGAAACGCAGTTGGCCCAGCACCCCGACCTAACACGCAGCGTGCTGGGTAAAAGTGTTGACGGTCGTGATATCCACAAACTGGAGACTCCCGCCACAGGACAGAAAAAATACGTCGTCTTTGTAGGCCGCCAACACCCACCGGAAATAACAGGTGCACTGGCCATGATCGCCTTTGTTGAGCGCGTATTTGCCCCCGATGAACTGGCGGTGGAATTCAGGCGTCAGTTCGGCGTGCTACTGGTACCCAATCTCAACCCCGATGGTGTACACCTGGGCAATTGGCGGCACAATAGAAACGGAGTGGACCTCAATCGGGATTGGGGACCCTTCACTCAGCCAGAAACGCAGTTGATGCACGATGAACTTTCGAAGTTTCAACAGCCCGACTCCGCAGCGCTATACCTGTTTCTGGACTTTCACTCCACAGCAGAGGATGTGTTCTACACACAGCCAGTTGATATGAAGACTTTTCCGGAGAGTTTTACCCTCAAGTGGATGAGTGCAATGGAGTCACGGGCAAAAATTGATTTCCCCGGATACAAAGTGGTTTGGACGCCGGGGCATAACCCCGTAGAAGCCACCTCCAAAAACTACGTTTACGACACATTTGGTATACCGGCGATAACCTTTGAACTGGGTGACGAAACAGACCGTGATTTTATCGATGCCTACGCGGCGACCGCTGCGCAGGAGATGATGAAAACTCTCCTAGCCAGTGAGGCACCTCCTCCGAAAAGTGTCCAGAGGCGATAGCGTTGTGAGAATACACCAACTAACTGCAGTACTTCTTCCAGTTTTACTCTGTCTTGCTGCCTGCCAATCGCCCAGTGAAGAAAGTCCCGATACCGAATCACAGCTGGATACTTTAATTATCAATGGCCTTGTATACGATGGAAGCGGGGAAATTCCCCGCAAGACGTCTATCGGGATCAAGGATGGTCGAATTTCCTTTGTTGGCGATCACAACTCCGTAAGTATAAATGCTCTTCGAACAATCGACGCCAGTGGCCAAATAGTGACGCCGGGGTTCATCGACCCCCATACACACAGTTTGGCGGAATTGCAGGGCGAGCAGACAAGAGCAAATCTGAATTACCTCACGCAAGGTGTTACCACAGTCTTTGTGGGCAATGATGGAGGGGGGAGCCACGAGATCGCATCTCTTGCCGATGCCCTCGAATCCGGAGGCATTGGTACTAACGTCGCCTTCCTGGTTGGCCACGGCACAGTTCGGAAAACTGTGATGGGCCGGGAAAATCGGGCGCCCAACCCCGCCGAGCTGGATGAGATGAGGTCGCTGGTCGATCAAGCCATGGACGAGGGCGCTCTGGGTTTATCCTCCGGGCTGTACTATACGCCCGGCAACTTCGCCGCCACCGAAGAGCTTGTTGAACTTGCTCAGGTAGCTGCTAAATACGGGGGTCTGTATGAAAGTCATATTCGCGACGAGAGCTCGTATAACATTGGTTTTCTCGCCGCGTTGGATGAGGCGATTCAGATTGGTAGAACTGCAGGTTTACCGGTTCACATTGCTCACATCAAGGCGCTCGGTGTGGATGTCTGGGGAGAGAGCGCGGTAGCAATACAGAAGATACAGGCTGCGAGATCTGAAGGCGTAGCTGTGACAGCAGACCAATACCCCTGGCGCGCCTCTGGTACCCATATGAGAAACGCCCTGATGCCGCGTTGGGCATTGGCCGACTCTTTCGAACAATACCAGCAACGCTTGCGTGACTCCTCGCTGCTGCCGAAGATAACGCTGGCTGTAGAGAACAATATACGTCGCCGCGGTGGCGCGGCATCCCTGTTAATGGTTGACTGTCCCAACGAAGAGTTCGAGGGTAAATACCTGGCCGAAATTGCATCTACATTGGGCGTAAACCCGGTAAATGCAGCGCTTCAGATTCTGCGCTTAGGCAAAACTCGTGTAGTGTCTTTCAACATGCAGCCCTCGGACATGGCCAATTTCATGACTCAGGATTGGGTTATGACCTCATCGGATGGCAACGACGGGCACCCGCGAAAATATGCGAGCTTTCCCAAGAAGTATCGTGAGTATGTTGTTAATCAGAATTTACTGACTCCCCAGTCTTTTGTTCACAAGAGCAGCGGGTTGGTGGCGGATACTTTTGGTCTAGCGCATCGCGGCTATCTAAGGCCCGGTTATTTCGCCGATATCGCCATATTGAATCCACAGACCTATGGCCCCAACGCCGATTATTTTCACTGGAACAAACTCTCCACCGGGGTGGAGTATCTGTTCGTTAATGGGGTGCTTTCTTTAGCGCCGGGTAACGAGCCTAAAGCGCTAGCGGGAAGGGCGCTGCGCAAAAATCAGGATTAGTGTTGTGAGGAAAATCGTCAGAGATTTGGGGCTCCATTTCTTACTAATCGCTATGTTGCTGCCGCTGATTGCAGCCTGCACAAGCCCCGATCGAAGTAATGGCAGTCCCGGGGCGTTACCGATGCCGTTACAAATAAGGATCCTGAGCGTAAATGGCGAGCCCATTGTTCACGCTTCGGTGCAGATTAATAAACAAGAAACGACGACTGACACCGCTGGATATATCCGCACTCATGTGAGTGCACAACGGCTATACCAGCTTAGAATTGCAGCACCTGGCTATTACAGAATGCTGCATGTCTTTAGTGAGCAAGAACGAGAACAGTTCGACGGAGTGCTTCCGGATGTTACGTTAGTTGAACAGGTTCCCGGCAGGGTCATGATAGCTTTTGCAGGAGATGCGATGCTGGGTCGCCGGTATCACCAGCCCAACCCCGGTGACCCTCAACTGATCAGCGCTGAACGTCGGCTTGAGGACAGTAAAGCCCTGCTGCGGACGATCAAACCCTACCTCGATCTCGCGGATTACACGTCGATCAATCTTGAATCTCCCGTGGTCGCCAAGCAACCATCCACGCAATCTACCAAGAACGTCACGTTCTTTTCCTATCCAGAAACTCTGGATGCGTTAGCTTGGGCCGGTGTAGATCACGTGAGTCTGGGAAACAACCATACCTACGATTATCTCGATCCGGCGTTGGTGGAAACGCTGGATCGGCTGTCCGCCAGTGAGCTCGCCTATTCGGGTGCCGGTCTGAACGAAACCCAGGCCCTGGCGCCTCACCGGGAAAGGGTGGGAGACATCCAATACAGTTTTATGGGTTTTGTCGGCTGGCCCGGAAAAGTACGTCCCAGCCAGGTGGCCGAGGGTAATCGCAAGGGAGGCGCTGCCCACGGTACTGATCAGAATATTCAGCAGGTGGTCAGTGGAGAGAGCCAGCGTGGTGTATCCGTGGTCGAATACCATGGTAGTGAGGAGTATAGCTTTCAACCTACCCAGCTCACGAGAACCAGACTGAGGTCTGCCATCGACCACGGTGCCGATATCGTCGTAGGCCATCACCCGCACGTACTTCACGGTTTTGAGATCTACCAGGGCAAGCTGATTGCCTACTCCCTGGGCAATTTTTTGTTTGATCAATATATCTACGAAACTCAGCGTTCTGCTTTGCTGTACGTGTGGATGGATGGCGAAGAGTTTCACCGGGCAGAGGTTGTACCTTTGTATATCAAGAATTATCAGCCAACGCCGGCGCTCGGAAAAATGCGAGAGTATGTTCTGCGAAGAATCATGCAGCAATCTCATCTCGAGGGCGTGGCCCTACACCTATCCGGTGGCCATGCTGTAATTTCTAACTATCCTGGAGAACGCGAGCACAAACCGTTACTGAGAGAAGTTTTTAGCAGTCCGACCGAGCGGTTGATTGATCTCGCTAACTGGCTTGAGGGGTTCGAAAAAATCACCTTCCGGGCAGATGACGTGGCGTATCGCGTGGGTCGAGATTGGTGGGCGATCGGCAACAACGAACAGGAGCAGCAATTTGGCCTGGTCGATCGAAGTTGGAAATTTTCCAACGCAGAGTCAGGGACTACTGGTGAGGTTGCATTGGGCAACTATGCGATGAAATTGGCTATTCCAGAAAGCGAGTGCCAAACCAGCGTCGGCCAACAATATTTCATGCGGGTGTGGGACGACCAACCCAAAACGATAGCCCTGAAGGTCTTTGCGAACAGTGAAGTCGAAATAAGGGCTTGCCTGGAATTGCGGACGCTTAGTATGACCACAGAGCAGGCGCGCATTAATCCGCAGGTGAGCTGCCTTAACAGTGTTTTGGTTGAACCCGGCGAATGGAGGCCCGTGCAGTTCGATTTTGATCCTCCGCCCAGAGCAGACAACCGCGGCCTGCGATTTCGGTTTGACGTCACGTCAAAGATGGATGGTGCTGGCGCCGTCTACATTGATGATCTCAAGTTCATCAGCTGGGGACTTTCGGGTACTTCCAGCGCAGGAGAAACCTTGCGACTGGATACGGATAAGCAATGGAATGGAATTGGGCTTCGCAGCGGCACTGTTAACGGAGAATGTTGCAACATTGAGCTATCGCGTTTTTAGATGTGGGTTTGTGAACTCGGTGGGCTTAGTTTGATTGTCGTCCACTGTGTCGGATTGGTCACAATGATTTAGCTCGTCAAAACCCCAACTAGAGATCAGGAAAATGCTCGCGCAGAATATCTCTAAGCTCGCTCCCCGACCTCGGCAATTTGACGATATAACCCTTTACCACGTCATATGACAAAGCGCGCTCTTTTTCCTTTTCTTTTTCTGAGGAAGTAAACATAGTGAGCACTGTGGATGCTAGGTCCTGAGTATTCGACACCAACTTGGTATATTCTTCGAGAAACTGAAAGCCTCCCATGATGGGCATATTAATATCCAGCATTATCAGCATCGGCGGAAAACCGTCAGGCTTACCTGCACTTTCTTCCAGATTCTCATTCAAAAAATCGGTTCTTCCGAGTTTCCTATGGGTAAAAGCCAAACAATGGTCAAGAATGTGGTACAAGAGTCTTTTTTTATGGAGATATTCAAATGAAAGATACCGCGTTGTTTACTCAACTTTTGGGGCTTGGCGACCCATGGAAAATCACGGCTATTACCCCGGATCTGACCGACAAATCAATTACCCTCCAGATAGATTGGCCAAAGGGAACGAAAGGCGCGTGTAGTGTCTGCCATGCCCTTTGTTCGGTTTACGACCATCGTGAGCAACGCACATGGCGACACCTTGATACGATGCAGTTCAAGACGCAGTTAGTTGCTCAGGTTCCGCGTATTCATTGTAAAGCGCATGGAATCAAAAGCCTGAAAGTACCGTGGGCAGATACGCAGGCACGCTTTACGCATTTATTTGAGCGTTTCGCTATTGATGTGCTGTCGGCTGCCAGCAACAAGACACAGGCCGCAAAACTACTTGGTCTGTCGTGGGATGAGGTGCATCATATTCAATCCCGAGCAGTGAAAAGAGGGATGGACAGACGCTCTGTTGAGGAAGTGAAACACCTTGGCATCGATGAAAAAAGTTTTCGCAAGGGGCAATCCTATGCCAGCCTGCTGTACGATTTGAATGCGTCCAGAGTGCTTGAGGTCGTGGCAGATAGAACGACGGAATCGGCAACCGCATTGCTGTCCACGCTTCCAGAACAGCAGCGTAATGAAGTAGCTGCTGTTGCCGTGGATATGTGGGTTCCATTTATGACGGCAGTTGAGGCGACTTTACCGAACGCCGCCATTGTTCACGACAAGTTTCATATCGTCAGTTATCTTACAAAAATGGTTGACCAAGTCAGGCGCAAAGAAAATAAAACATTAAGAGCCGCCGGTATCAATGACCTGGTCGGGTCTCGCTATACCTGGTTACGCAATCCCGACAACTGGAGTGAAAAAGATGAAGCCACTTTTTATGGCCTTCAATCAAAGGGGTTGAAGGTTGCCCGAGCCTGGGCAATCAAAGAGACGCTGCTTGACCTGTGGACTTACAGCTACGATAAACCAGCCCGGGCGTTCTTTAAGAAAGGGTACTGGTGGGCGACACATTCACGTCTAAAGCCGGTCATATCAGTCGCCAAGATGCTAAAGAAACATCTCGACAACATAATGACTTACTTGAAACATCGCATCACCAATGCGACCGCAGAAGGATTTAATTCAAAGATTCAGACAATAAAATCGGCTGCCCGAGGATTTAGAAACTTCGAAAACTATCGAGTTTCAATTCTGTTCCACTGTGGAAAACTCAACCTCTACCCACAGGATTCCCAGTAGAACCAAAAAGTATAGCTAATACCGAGTGCTACACCTTCACCGTCTAAGGACGAGTTGGCCTGCTCAAATTCATTTAGTCGATATTCCAGCAACAATTTGATGTTCTTGGTAACGCTGTAACTTATCTGTGGTTCAACCACCCAGCGGTTCTCGCCGTCCTCAACGAAGTTGTAATCCGCGAATCCGCTAAATGAAATATTCTGTGAGATCTGAAACGCAAATATCAGGCTTAGCTGTTGAGCGTCACCGTTGCTCTGCAGGGGAAAGGCGCGTAATTGCATCCAGCCTTTTTCTGTAACTGCGTGCTTGTAGGTTAATCCCAGTCTGGAGAGGTTTTGGTTGCCCGGGCTTGAATGATTGAATTCGTATTGAACTCCCAGGCCATCTACTGACAGCAAATCTCCCAGCCCAGCATGAGAGAGACGGTATTCAGAGAAATTTCGGGATAGACTCGACGAAGAAGTCTTGCCCTGATAGCCGTGAAAATCTGTGAAACCCCAGAAACTAAAATTTCCGGGCAGGCTGTTTGATGACATCGTCACACCTGCGGTAGAGTAATCTCTTGAATCTGCGTGGTAGCTGGCCGATAGGTTGAGAGGGTCGGCCCTAAGATCAGGAGACAACGTGAGAGCAGCTGCTAAAGCCAGTAGCGTTGTACCTACATGCCGTTGTCCAGTTATTGGCTGAAAACTCAAGGTCTTGTGCGATGATTTCATTGTTATAGTTCTATGTTGTTTAGTCACTATCTTTATCGACGAACACTGTGGGAGCTTTAGAGTTAATCGTACTTTTTGAATAATTTTCCGCAGTTGTAGAGACAGATAATCCACCCCTGCTCTAGAAATTGCACTTATGACTTGAATCTAAGGACAATATCAAAGGGGAAGTTTGAACGTAAATACGCTACCGCGCCCCGGCGCGCTATCCACCTCAATACTGCCGCCGTGCCGCTCGACGATACTGGCGCACAGATAGAGGCCTATGCCCATGCTTTTGTGGAAATCCGCGTCCTCGGCCCTAGCAGCCTGTCGGACTTAACCCAACAACGTCATTATGAGATAATGTGGTCACACTGAAAAGTAACCGGGAATAAGTGATGGCCAATTTTGTAAACGTTGATCGAGAGACGGACTATCTATTCCCTCCCTCTATGTCGGACTGGTTACCTGAACACCACCTGGCACGGTTTGTCGTGGAGGTCGTTGATCAGCTCGATCTGTCTGAGCTCACCCGTCAATATGCCGGGCGTGGATCAAAGGCGCACCATCCAGCGGTCCTACTGAGTTTGCTGATCTACGGTTACGCCACCGGTGTGTTTTCCAGCCGTAAGATTGAGCGAGCCACCCACGACTCCATTGCGTTTCGCTACCTGGCGGCCAACACGCATCCGGATCACGACACCATAGCGACCTTTCGACGCCGTTTTTTGCCTCAGCTTGAAGCACTTTTTGTTCAGGTCTTGTTGCTGGCGCGTGAAATGAAGCTTCTGAAGCTTGGGCGTATCGCCCTGGATGGCACCAAGATCAAGGCGAATGCCAGCAAGCATAAGGCGCTTCCTTATGGCCACTTAAAGAAAATCGAAGCACAGCTCAAGACAGAAGTCAGCGCTCTCACTGCACAGGCAGAGGCGGCAGATCAAACGCCGGTAGCGGATGGCATGGACATTCCCGCGGAGATTTCCCGGCGCGAAACACGACTTGAGGCACTGGCTGCGGCCAAAGTAAAAATTGAAGAACGGGCGCAGGAGCGTTTTGCGCGTGAACAAGCCGAATACCAACAAAAACAAACCAAACGCCAAGCTCAGAGGGATACTGGAAAAAAGCCCCGGGGCCGGGAGCCTAAGCCACCGCTTCCCGGCCCTCGAGATAAAGACCAGATGAATTTGACCGATGAAGAGTCGCGTATCATGCCGGTATCTGGCGGCGGCTTTGAGCAGTGCTACAACGCCCAGGCCAGTGTTGACACCGATACAATGCTCGTCGTCAGTACACACATGACACAGGCCCCGAACGACAAACAACAAATAAAGCCGGCCCTGACAAAGCTGAATACCCTGCCTGAAGAACTGGGCAAGGTGACCGACCTGCTGGCCGATACAGGCTATTTTAGCGGTGATAATGTAAAGGCTTGCGTAGAGGATAATATCCAGCCTTTACTGGCAGTAGCGCGTGACCACCATCACCCGTGCGTTTTTGATCGGTTTGCCCCTGACGCCCCCACTCCGATAACGGATGATCAGGTGAGGCTCATGAAACATCAACTGACGACCCAATCCGGTCGAGCGCTGTACGCATTAAGAAAGCAAACGGTAGAGCCAGTGTTCGGCATCATCAAACACGTTATGGGGTTGAGGCAGTTCTCGATGCGAGGTTTGGACAAGGTTGCGGGCGAATGGACGCTGGCGACACTGGCATGGAATATAAAGCGTATGAATGTGCTGAGAATGGCATAATTAAGCGGTCATTTGCCGCATAAATGCCCATTACAGGGCTGGATAAAGGCGTGATGAAGGTTGACGTGGCTGCCCTGGGACAATCACATCTTCTGCGTGGTGTCCTGACAGCCCTGTAGCACGCTGGAGTATTAAATCGTGCCCGTCGGGAGCTGAGTCCGACAAACTGCTAGCCTGGGCAAAGCGTTCGAAAATTGTAGTATGGAATTCTGGGTCTATTCCTCTGCCGGTGTCTTGAATGCTAACGGCTATATGAGAGCTATTGTCCAGCCAACTCTTCACAACGATGGTGCCACCGCTGGGGGTAAATTTAACGGCGTTGGTTATCAAGTTGTTAATGACCTGTCCCATTCTCAATTCATCGCAGGACACATTGGGCAGCCCTGCTGCCAACTGAGTTTCGGTCTTGATCCCTGCTTCTTGCGCTCTCCCAGCTAGTTCCAACATACAGTTTTCTATAAGCGGATTGATCGGGCGGGCAATGAGGGCCAGTGACAACTTGCCTGTCTCTATACAGGCAGTGTCCATCAAGTCATTTATCATACTCGTGAGGCGATCACAGCAGACCAGTGATCTGGTTAAATACTCGCGCTGTTGTTCATTGATTGGGCCGCCGATTTCATCGAGGGTAATCGACGTAAATTCCCGAATGGCCATTAAGGGGGTCTTTAATTCGTGTGAAACTGTTTGGTAGAAGGAGCCGATCTCATAGTTGGCGCGCCTCAGTTCCTGATTCATGGCCAGTATTCTTTTGCGCTCTTCATGTAACGATCGACTTAGGCATGCTTGTCGAATTGAGTTGTGAAGGACGCGCGCGAGAGAGAGGATTGGTTAATTCTGTTCTTAGGCAGGTAGTCGGAAGCCCCCTCATGAATCGCCTTTACCGCCAGGGTCTCGTCTCCCTGGCCGGTGAATAGAATGACGGGAAGACAACCATCTTTGGTAACATTGCGTAGCCGATGGAACATCTCTGTGCCGCTCATATCCGGCAAGTTATAATCGAGTAGTACGCAATCGATGCTGTTCTGGCTTGCAATCTCCAAACCTTGAATGCCCGACTCGGCTTCCAGAGTTTCGTATCGGTCAGTGTCGACCATGGCTTTGACTAGCGCACGGTCCGCAGTGTCATCGTCGATGATAAGCAGGCGCATGATGGGTTCTCCAGCTATCACTGGATTTTCGCCGTCGTTGAGCGAGCCGATAATGCTACCGAAGATATGTGTTACGTCCTCTGGGGCGTCTGAAACCAGGTCGGAACTCGTGTTACTTTTACCCATTTTTAAGCTTACCCAACGAGTTCCACTTGATTGTCTTCAAACTGAACTTCCATGTAGATAGCCCGTTCGATTGCACTAACGAGTTGTTTGGCATCGAAGGGTTTCTCAAGAAAAGCCAATGCTCCGAGCTCTTCTGCACGCTCCCTAAGCCCCGGCTTTTTGCTCGCGGTCATGAAGATAAGGGGTATCGTCGATATTTCTGCCAGTGCTTTAAGCCTTTCTGCGACTACAAATCCGTCGCCGCCCGGCAGATTGATATCGATCACAGCAACGTCAGCTTTCGCGCGCCGTGCTTGGCTTATAGCGCCGATAGCGTCATATGCAGTGACGATTTCATAACCCATGGCCTTCAGCCGAATGCCGATGGATAAGGTAATCTCTTTGTCGTCTTCTACTAGCAATACTGTTTTCACGGGATATCTCTCCAGTTAACCAATTATTATCGTGGAGGCTTCAGGCTGAGGTAGTTCAATGGCGTCCGTGCTACTCCAGACCGTAATCTCTCACGGGTAGGGTTTCTTCGAAGCGCCAAAAAACTAACGAGGATGCTTCGCCCTGTATTCTCTTATCGGCCAATTATTCGAATGCTTTAGTAGTTGTTTTGAGAAAACTGAGGATTTCTGTTAACTCCCTCGAAGAATTGGCAACTACATCGCTGCGGCCCAGTCAGGACCTGTTGGAGATACATGGGAAATTTGGGTTGTTGGTGATCGGTGAGGGCGTTCTTAACATCGCTCTTAATCGCTATCCAGTTCCTCAACCAGGTTGGCGTAAAAGCCTGCCTGGGCAAGTAGCGACGTGTGGGTTCCACGCTCTATAATTCCACCACCGTCTAGCACCAGTATCTCGTCTGAGTGTTGAATGGTACTGAGCCTGTGGGCGATGGCGATAACGGTTTTTTCTTCGAAGACGTGGTCTATGGCCTTCTGAATGAGCCGCTCGGTTACCGAGTCAACTGAACTTGTCGCCTCGTCCAGCATGACCACTTCACTGCCACCGGCTATGGCCCGGGCGAAGGCGATCAGCTGACCTTGCCCGGCAGAGAGATTGCTGCCATTGCCCTGCAGCTTGAAATCGTACTTGCCTGACAAGCGTTCGATGAATTCATTTGCGTAGACGTATTTAGCCGCTTCTATCACATCATTCTTACTCTTGAACTCTCGATCCAACCCGATATTGAACTCGATGCTTTCGTTGAACAAAAAGACCTCCTGCTGCATCAGGGAGAAGAACTTACTCACCTCAGACTTGGGAATGCGGCTCAACTCAATACCATTGAGCGTGATAGAACCCTTATAATTGTCGTAGGTCTTGGTGAGTAATCGCAACACCGTTGATTTCCCGGAGCCAGTGCTCCCAACCAATGCAATTTTGTCGCCTTTGTTGAGGCGAAATGAGACTCCCTGCAAAACGTAGGGGCCGTCTTCGCTATATCGAAATTTCACCCGATCAAATTCGAGGGATTTAAAGCCGCGCAACGCCGCGAGTTCTTGCCTACTCAACCGTCCTGCGTTGTCGCTCACGGCTTGATAAGCGTCGTGTTCGGTTTCCTGCTCGTAGATTTCCTCTATGTGGTCGAACGCGGCGAAGGCGCGCTGTATCGACGCCATTTGCGAGGTGAAGTCCCGGATAGGTACAAATATTTTGTCGAGTGTGTTTATAAATCCAACCAATACGCCCAGTGAAATAGTCGCTGCCAAAATCTCCTTGGAGCCATACCAGATAATCAAGCCCATGCTGATAGTGGTGATACCCTCGATGATAGAGTAAAGCGCAGAATCGTAGAGATTGGATTTTGACTGCGCATTATAAAATCCCTCGGTGTACTTCCCATAACGCTGCTGAACATTATCTTCCGCATTGTACAACTGCACCGTTTTTATGCCGCTCAGGCATTCTTGTAAATAGCCTGTTCCCTGCGAGAGAACGATGCGTGCGTTCAGATAGGCATCCCTCAAGAGGCGGCGCAGTATTTCGGCGATATAGTAAATAGGAGGCCCGATAAAGAGTAGTACCAGGGCGAGCTTCCAGCTTATGAACATTAGAAAGATCAATAGTGCGACGGTTACCAGCACATCGCGCACCATACTCAACAGACCTTGAGTAAAGGACTCGCTAATGGCTTCGAGGTCGCTGGTCAGGCGGGTTAGTGTTACTCCCATGGGTGTCTTGTCAAAGTAGCGCCTAGGGAAATGCAATACCCGATTGAACATCTCGCCCCGAATGTCAGAAATGGCGTACTGCGCCGCCGACTGCAGGGAGTAGTTGAAAATCGCATCGGCAATATAATTGCCCACCAGCACACCGGCTAGCGCCAGAGCTGCGAACATCAGGCCTTCGGTATGCCCAGGTACCAGTTGCTCGTCAATAATTTTCATGATGAGCCAGGGAAACAAGATGCTGAACACCACGGAGACCGGGATTAGGCCCACCCCCAGAGCAACTTGTTTCCGGTAGGGCCCGAAATGTCCCAAAAAACGTCTAACCACAGACCAGTGGAAAGTTGTCTCGGAATTCGAATCAGTTGCAGTGTCTTTCATGCACTGGCCCCCCCCATCGCGCTGTTGCAACTCCCAGGTTTGTCGGTAAAGATCGGAGTTTTGCAATAGGTCTTGGTGGCTTCCTCTCGCTACGATGCAGCCGTCTTCCAGAACCAGGATACTGTCGACCTTTTCCAGCACAGTGGCGCGATGCGACACAATCAAAGTACTGGCGGAACGTACGTTGTTGAATATCTGGTCGAGTAGAAAGCGTTCTGTTTCGTTATCCACCGCGGACAGCACGTTGTCGAGCACCATCAATTTGCAGGGTGTGTAAAGCCCTCTGGCCAGGCTGAGACGCTGCTTTTGTCCGCCCGACAGGAGAATGCCTTTTTCACCCACAAGGGTCTGTTCCTGATCTGGAAAAAGCTGTACTTCATCGAACAGATCGCTTTGCTGAAGTGCCTGTTCCATCGGCAATGGATCTTCGCGACCGGCAGAGCCGAACTGGATGTTTTCAACGACGGTGTCTGAGAACAAAAATGGATCTTGGGTAATGGTCCTGACGGCGCTTCTCAAATCCCTTCTAGCCAACTTGGTGATATCTTCATCGTCGATCGTTACGGTGCCAACTGGTACCTCCAGGTAGCGATTCAGGCAATTCACAAGAGTGCTTTTCCCCGAGCCCACTTTGCCCAGAATACCCACGGTTTCCCCAGGTGAAATTTCGAAACTGATATTGCTCAGGGTGGGCGTGTCACTGCCCGGATAGCTGTAGCTTAAGTTGCTGACGCGGATACCCTTGGTAAATAGTTGCGCGCGCCTCAATCGGCAGGTACTTTTTATCCTGCTCGTGAATAGGCAGGTCGAGTATCCGGCGCAGGCTTTCCAGGCTGACAATTCCAGTTTGCCAGGCCGACAGAACCATGCCGAGGGAAATAAACGGCATAGCCAGTAGTGAGGCGTAGGATAGAAATGCGGTTAGCTCGCCCAGGGTCAGCTGTTGCCTTACAAGATAGCCACCGCCGATGGCAAGTATCATCACTTTTAACAAGCGATCGGTGTAGGCAATGACTGGAAGCACGATTGTTCGGACCTTGGCGAGACGAATAGAGCGATCTCGAATTTTTATGTTTTCCTGATCGAACTGATTTTCCGCCCAACCCTGAATCCCATGCGAGCGGATCACCTCTACGCCGCTGAGAAAGCCGACCGTCTTTGCCGACATTTCTTGCAGTTCTATCATGCGCACCTTCATCATTTTGCGCATAAATGCTATGCCATTGTGTGCAATGGCAAAGGTGATAAGCACCGGAAATACACAGTACAAAGTCAGCGTCGGAGATATTTGGTACATCTTTACTGGTGTGAGAGAGAGCGCAAAAGAGATGTTGAACACCTGTAACATCACGATACCGGCAAGGGCGCGGACACCGTTGACGTCGTTGTTAACAATTGAAATGAGTGTTCCGGACTCGTGCTCCTGGTAGAACGCTGGCTGCATATGCGTGAGTTTGGCGAAGGCATCATCTTTGAGTTCGCGCTCTATAGCTCGACCGGGATTAAAAAATAATATTCTGGATATCGTGCGGGTGACTACCATGCATGGCCAGCGCAAAGGCGATGACAGTCCCAATTACCAGCATGAGTTCATCCTGGTTCTGGGCCTTTTCAACACCGCTTAACAGGTCGATGCTTTTGCCCAGGTAGGCGGGAATGCTCACCGCCAGCCAGTTGGTGAGGAAGATTAGAACAATGCCCAGAGAGTAAGACCGCTTGTGGTGCAAAATATAGCGGGAGAAGAACCGGGTATTGGATTCTCGTGTGTTGTTAGGCAAATCTATAGCCACATAGAAAGGGTAGGGTCCTCGATGACTTTGGGATCGAGAAGTTTGTAAGAGATATCTTGCGACACTAAAATAATCTATTCAATTGCCGGCCCGGGCGAACCGTCATTAGCTGGGCCAATGATGACTCTTTCCAAGTGTGCTTACTTGCTTGCCCGCTTCGGTTTAGTTTTGGGTTTAGCCGTTGATTTTGCTTTGGTCTTCGGCTTCGATGTCGTTTTTGCTTTTGTTGTGGTTTTGGCTTTCGGTTTAACGTTGGTCTTGGTCTTGGTCTTGGTCTTGGTCTTCGGTAGAGCGATGCCGGCCGCATCCTCCAACTCAACCAGGGACTCTTCCATATAGTCAATCAGGCGCTGTGCGTGTGGTATAGAGCGCCGACAGGCGGTGATACCAAAATCAACGTTCTTATCGTAGGTCACCAGTGTGATGTTCAGGGCCATACCATCGGTAATGATGGATGCCGGGTAGGAGCCGTTCATTCGCGCTCCATTCCAATACATGGGCTCTTGTATACCTGGCACATTGGAGATAGTGGTGTTGACTGCCGGAATTCGACTGGCTAGCCCAAGTGGCATAAGCACCATGGCGGGCAATTGCATTACCATGCCAACCAGCTGAATTTCTGCGGGAGACATGCCGTTGAAGAAATCCTTGCCGGCTCTGACAGAATCCTGGATAGCGATAAAACGCTTTGCCGGGTTTTTGATGTTAGTCGCTAAGTCGGCACTGATTGCGGCGACAGCATTGCTTGAATCGATATCGCCAGCCTGTCGAAGTGAGACCGGCACCATTGCCTTCAAGGATGCCTCGGGTAGTTCGGCATGTTTTTGCATGTAGGTTCTTAATGCGCCTGCACACATAGCCAACACGGCGTCATTAAAGGTGCCGTCAAAGGCTTTTCCCACAGCGCGAATACGAGCGAAGGACCAGGATTGAGCGACAAAACGGCGTGCGCCATAGACCGAAGTGTTAATTGAACTTTGCGGTACATTTCTAAAGGGCAGTGCCAAGGCGCCACCTCTGCCAGCCCAGGCTGCGGTAAAACGCTTAAGTGCACCGAACACGTTTACACCGGTATCGAAGCGAGCTTTTAGGACTTCCGCAACATTGCGTATTTCCTCGTCGCTAAAATCGACTGGTTGCATATACCCAAGACTGGCCTTGTATCGATTCCAGGCAGCCAGCGATAAAGGCGAGTCGGGTAGGCGGGATTTGGGGTCTGCAGACAACATGGCCCGGGCCATATGAATCGATCGCGCTCCATCAACTGCGGCGTGATGGGTTTTGGAATAGACCGCAAACTGGCGGTCCTGCAAGCCTTCGATCAAGTGCATCTCCCACAGGGGGCGATTGCGATCCAACAAAGTGCCGTGCAGGCGAGACACGAGATTAAACAACTCTCGGTAGCGACCAGGTTTTGGTAATGCGGAATGGCGAATGTGATAGTCGATGTCCAACGCAGGATCTGGTTCCCAATAGGTGGGCCCTGCCAAACCTAAGGCGCCTGTTTTTAGACGATCGCCGAAGGGCGGCAGAAAAGTCTCCAGATCACGTAAATTGTCGGCAAGGTAGTGCAGGAACTCCCTTTCATCTGCGCCCCTGGGTAGGGTGTAGAGGCTTACGCCCGCCACATGCATGGGGGTTTCCCTGTTTTCGGCCATCAGGAATGCGGTGTCCATAAAACTCAGTTTTTTCATAAATACCCAAAGCAGATCGAGCTGCAATTATCGGTGAGAATGAGCCTTGGGCACCTTTGCGTTCGGGAGCCCAAGTGGGTCAACTTAAACTAGTAAACGGTCCTCAACCGATCTCATTATCTTAATTTAATGACGCACAGTGCCACTAAATGGGTTTGGTTTTCGGTTGCGTCCAGGATCGTTGCTTGGTCTAAAGATAGCAGATACTTGAGCACGCCGTGCAATTTGATTGAGACAGATTCGTTGAACTTGACAAGCAACCAAAAGGTTGCATAACATAAGCAATGGATGATACTTTCAAAGCGCTTGCCGACAAGAGCCGTCGCCACCTGCTGGATAAGTTGCGCGCAGAGGACGGGCAGACCCTCGGTCAGCTTTGTACAGAACTTGATATGAGTCGTCAGGCGGTGAGCAAACATCTGGACATACTCGAACGCGCCAACCTGGTGGTTGTTTTACCCGAGGGGAGAACCAGACGACATTTTCTGAACGCGGTTCCCCTACAGGAAATAGTAGATCGCTGGGTAGCAGATTTTCGACAGGATCAGGCCGGCGTACTCACACGTATGAAAAAGAACTTGGAGAAGAAAAATGAGTGATCAAAAACATGTCTCGGTAATTTATATCAAAGCAGATCCGGAAACAGTTTGGACAGCGCTTACAAGCCCGGAGTTTACCCGGCGGTATCTTCATACCACGGATGTTGAGTCCGATTTTGAGCCCGGTTCGGGCATCACCTTTTACAACCAGGACAGATCAATTGCCATCGCCGGAGAAATTCTTGAGGTTCAGCCCTGCCGCAAACTCAGCTTCACCTGGCATGTTCATTACAATCCGGAAGCCGTCAAAGAAATTCCCAGCCGGGTAACTTATCTACTGGAACAAGTTGAAGAGGCGACCAAGCTCACCTTGATTCACGATAATTTCCCGCCGAATACCGTCGTGTATCCTGTGATCAACGAGGGGTGGATTCCTATTCTCAGCAATTTGAAGACGCTGTTGGAAACCGGTGATGCGATGTCGATTTCCTGAACGGGGCGCGGAACCGCTGCGGCTTAGTCAGCCGCAGTTTCCGTAAGATGGAACATTTCGCCCAGGGCGGCACCGGTGTCCAAATCGGCAACGCGCCAATCCAATAAGCCCTGACGAACAATGTCGGGACTCGAAATTGCCCCGCGTTCCGCAAACCCAACCAAGGCCTTTTCAAGGTCGTCCACGCCAAAAGAGAGTAGAAAAAAACCATCGCCGTGCTGCTTCAGGTGCTTACCGGGCACGGAATCTTCGCTGTGGGGTGAAACCAATACCAACCATACGCCACCGAGCATAACTCGGGCAGTGGAGACACCTCTGTCGGGTAGTTCTGCGTATTCGAAGCCGCTAAGCCCCAGGGTGTTCTCGTAGGCGCGGACAGACGCTTGGAGATCTTTGACGACAAAGTTGATGTGGTGGATGGATGTCAGTTGCGTCACGGTTGTTCTCCTGTCCGCTGTCTGGGGTTGCACCTGTTGTTTAGTATACAGCTGGTGCGAATATCGTCTAGAAGGGGCGGTATCTAGTATTTTGTTTGCGAACTTGGTTACAATCGGGTTCAGGGTTTCTACAAAAGTTACCTGCTCTTCCCGACTAGGCAAGGCGTCAAAATCATGAATTTTGCTTGCGGGGCTAATCACCACTTTATTTACACACAGAGTTGACTCATGGATCTGGATTCTACTGAAATAGTTATCGGCAGCCGGCCTGCGCTAGTTGTCGTGGATATGATGGTGGGATTTACTGATCCGGCCTGTGCACTTGGCAGCCATTGCCCTGATGTCGTCGCTGCAAATCGGCGTTTGCTCGATGCCTTTCGCGAACGCAAACTGCCGATCTTTTTTACCACGGTTGTCTACCACAATCCCGATCAGGCGCGGGTGTTTCGCGGGCGCTTGCAAGCGCTGAATGTACTGACCCCCGATTCAACCTGGGTCCAGCTTGACCCCGCGATGGAGCGCCGGAATGACGAGGTCATAATTGAAAAGCAGTGGGCAAGCGCTTTCCATAAAACCGACCTGGAGTCTCAATTGCAATCTGCCAAGGCCGATTCCCTTGTCGTAACCGGTTTAACGACCAGTGGTTGTGTGCGGGCTACCGCGGTCGACGGATTGCAATATGACTACCCTGTGGTCGTTGTGAGCGACGCTGTAGGGGATCGCAATGAAGAGGCGCATAAGGCCAACTTGTTTGACCTGCAAGCCAAATACGCCAGTGTGAAAAGCTGTAGTGAGCTTATAGCGTCACTGCAGCAATAAACGGGGAGCTTTTCCTACGCTGACTCTTGGGCCGGCGAGATCATCAGATAGACTTTGCGCACAGTTTCAATCACTTCGGCGGTGCCTTTCCAACCGTAGGGGAAAACCCAGCTGTCACCTGCTTTTACCTCGGTGACCTGTCCGGATATTGATGTCAGTTTCCAGTGTCCCTGTAGGAGGTGGCAGAACTCCGTTACTTCTAGTGTAGGTCGTCAAACAGTTTGTAACTTATTAAGTTTCTCTCTGCCACGCTTCACTTTCTCCAATATGTCACTCGCGGATTTGGTCCAGATATAAGGCGCTGGCGCTTGATTATGAGTCTCAATGAACGCCATGACTGTTTGCTCAAGCTCTTCCACACTGCTAAAGACACCTCGTTTCAATTGCTTTTCAGTTAGCTCCCGAAAAAACCGCTCCACCATGTTTAACCACGATGCGCTGGTTGGCGTAAAGTGCACATGGAATCGCTTGTGATATTTCAGCCAGCTTTTTACCTTCGGGTGCTTATGTGTGGCGTAGTTGTCACAGATAATATGAATCTCTTTATCCTTGGGCGTCGACTTATTTATTTGGCGGAGAAACTTCAACCATTCTTGATGGCGATGCCGTTCGGCGCAGGTACCTAACACTTCCCCTGTCAAGATGTTCAATGCCGCAAACAAGGTCGTGGTGCCATGACGTTTATAGTCATGGGTCATTGTTGCCGCCCTGCCTTTTTTCATCGGCAAGCCCGGCTGCGTTCTATCCAGTGCTTGTATCTGACTCTTTTCATCACAACTGAAAACAATGGCATTTTCTGGCGGTGATAAGTAAAGGCCGACGATTGCCTCCAACTTCTCGGCAAACTCTTTATCGTTCGATACCTTGAATGTATTTATTCGGTGTGGCTTCAAACCGTGGCTTTTCCATATCCTGCCCACCGAGGACATGCTAATGCCGGCCTTATCTGCCATGAGACGCTGGCTCCAATGCGTAGCGTTTTCCGGTGTCTCTTGCGTCGTGAGTCTGATCACCTGTGCAACCTTGCGTGAACTGATTTTCGGTTTTCGCCCTGGCCGATACGCATCCTGGCTGATGCCTTCGACTCCACTGTCTGCATAGCGTTCTCGCCAGCGGCCCGCTTTCTGTCTCGTAATGCCCAGTTCAAAACCGATCTCTTCATTGGTCATGCCCTTGCCGGCCAGAAGAACAATTCGTGAACGCTCCGCCAATCGGACCGAGACAGAACGCGATTTAGATAACTTACTCAAACCCAAAACTTCGTCATCAGACAAAACAATTTCTACTGCAACACGCACGACAAGCTCTCTATATAGGGAAGAGACTATATGGTACACTATTTACGACGACCTACACTAGATCAAGCTCAAGTGTTCCGGGTTCAGATTCCCATGTTCCGCCTATCAAGTTGCCCTCGGTGAAAAAGCCGCTGTCGGTTTGCAGGGGCAGGGGGCCCACAGGTTCGCCGAAGGATTCGACGCCCACGAGATCGCTAAGCTTGGCGACCTGCTGGTACTCTCAGCCTTCTGGATGGTGATCATTTGTTGTTGTCCCGGGATGACGCACAATCCAATGTTGAGATTGCTCGTTTTTCCAAGCGGGACGCCTCGCACATTGAGGCCTTTGAATCGGAAATCTTACAAGTCGCCATGGCGGTCAGAGCACTTGCTATTTCGGCTCCTCCCAATTTCGGTGGCGGATGGCGCGATATCATTACTGGGCTTAAGGCCGCTAATCAGTTACGCAAGCTGGACAAGCGTCACCAGATGGTATTGGCCGACCTTATGACGAAGTCCCTGGGTGACTACCTGGATATGTGGTTTGAGGGTGAAGCCCTGAAAGGCGTTCTGGGGCTGGAGGGAGTGATCGGTAATTTCGCAGAACCCTACCAGGCCGGTACCGCCTATGTGTTGTTGCATCACGCTTTTGGTGAAATCAAGGGGCGAGCAGGGGCGTGGGGTATTGCGCGCGGTGGCATGGGAGCTATCAGTGATTCCATGGCTTCCTTCGCCAGAAGCAAAGGTGTATCGATTGAAACTAGTACTCCGGTAAAACGGATTTTAACTCGGGGTGGACGGGCCTGTGGGGTGGAGACTGAGGATGGTCGTGAGTTGACTGCGAAAGTTGTGGCCGCGAGCGTCCACCCCAAGACTCTATTGCAGAAATTTCTTGACCAAACATTATTGGAGGAGGGAGACCAGCGGCGGATCGAGGGCTATCGCAGCCATTCTGCAACCTTTCGCATGAATGTCGCTCTCTCCGAGCTTCCCCGGTTCACTAGTATGCAAGGAAGGGGCACCGAGCACTTCATGGGTGCCATAGAAGTGAGCCCCTCATTGGCCTACATACAGGATGCTTATTTCGATGCCCGACAGCTTGGATGGGCACGGCGTCCGGTAATATCCATGCAGGTACCCAGCACTCAAGATGATTCTCTCGCACCTCCGGGTGGCCACGTCGCCAGTTTGTTCTGTCAACACTTCCAGTATAAATTGCCCGATGGCAGCGGCTGGGATGAAGTTAAAGATGAGGTGGCGGATATGATCATTGGCACCATCGATGGCTTTGCGCCCAACTTCCGGTCGTCAGTCGTAGGCCGGCAGATCAAAACTCCATTGGATATCGAGCGTGATTTAAATATGCTCGGCGGAGATATTTTCCACGGTGCGCTGCACCTGGATCAGTTTTATTCAATGCGCCCTATCCCTGGTCATGCTGCCTATAAAATGCCAGTCGAGGGTGTCTACTTGTGCGGCTCCGGCGCCCATCCTGGTGGTGGAGTCAGTGGTCTACCCGGTCACAACGCCGCCAGGGTCATACTCGAAGACAACAAATCGCTGAGAGGTAACACCAGGTGAAATTTGAAGATGGGCGCAGGGGTATTCTTATTTTTGGGTTCTACTGGGAATCCTGTGGGTAGAGGTTGAGTTTTCCACAGTGGAACAGAATTGAAACTCGATAGTTTTCGAAGTTTCTAAATCCTCGGGCAGCCGATTTTATTGTCTGAATCTTTGAATTAAATCCTTCTGCGGTCGCATTGGTGATGCGATGTTTCAAGTAAGTCATTATGTTGTCGAGATGTTTCTTTAGCATCTTGGCGACTGATATGACCGGCTTTAGACGTGAATGTGTCGCCCACCAGTACCCTTTCTTAAAGAACGCCCGGGCTGGTTTATCGTAGCTGTAAGTCCACAGGTCAAGCAGCGTCTCTTTGATTGCCCAGGCTCGGGCAACCTTCAACCCCTTTGATTGAAGGCCATAAAAAGTGGCTTCATCTTTTTCACTCCAGTTGTCGGGATTGCGTAACCAGGTATAGCGAGACCCGACCAGGTCATTGATACCGGCGGCTCTTAATGTTTTATTTTCTTTGCGCCTGACTTGGTCAACCATTTTTGTAAGATAACTGACGATATGAAACTTGTCGTGAACAATGGCGGCGTTCGGTAAAGTCGCCTCAACTGCCGTCATAAATGGAACCCACATATCCACGGCAACAGCAGCTACTTCATTACGCTGCTGTTCTGGAAGCGTGGACAGCAATGCGGTTGCCGATTCCGTCGTTCTATCTGCCACGACCTCAAGCACTCTGGACGCATTCAAATCGTACAGCAGGCTGGCATAGGATTGCCCCTTGCGAAAACTTTTTTCATCGATGCCAAGGTGTTTCACTTCCTCAACAGAGCGTCTGTCCATCCCTCTTTTCACTGCTCGGGATTGAATATGATGCACCTCATCCCACGACAGACCAAGTAGTTTTGCGGCCTGTGTCTTGTTGCTGGCAGCCGACAGCACATCAATAGCGAAACGCTCAAATAAATGCGTAAAGCGTGCCTGCGTATCTGCCCACGGTACTTTCAGGCTTTTGATTCCATGCGCTTTACAATGAATACGCGGAACCTGAGCAACTAACTGCGTCTTGAACTGCATCGTATCAAGGTGTCGCCATGTGCGTTGCTCACGATGGTCGTAAACCGAACAAAGGGCATGGCAGACACTACACGCGCCTTTCGTTCCCTTTGGCCAATCTATCTGGAGGGTAATTGATTTGTCGGTCAGATCCGGGGTAATAGCCGTGATTTTCCATGGGTCGCCAAGCCCCAAAAGTTGAGTAAACAACGCGGTATCTTTCATTTGAATATCTCCATAAAAAAGACTCTTGTACCACATTCTTGACCATTGTTTGGCTTTTACCCATAGGAAACTCGGAAGAACCTTATATTTAGACTGCCACGTACACATGTCTCTTGTCCGGGCCGGCCAGTCGTCCCATTGTCGCCTTTGATCAATGCCGTTGCTCAATGCCGTTGCTCAATGCTACAAAATGCATGCCCTTAAAGCCAGTATCCAAAATATGAACAAATAGCATTTTCGGGCACTGCCCGTGCGGGTGTCTGGCTGGATAAAACGCACTAATACTTCGGCTGGGATCATCTTGGCACAGGCCTCTCGCTCAGTCTTGTTCTAGAGAGAAGTCCAGCTTGACTGTGCGGGTAATGTGGTTGCAACAGCAGGCCTAGTGTAGGTCGTCGTAAATAGTGTACCATATAGTCTCTTCCCTATATAGAGAGCTTGTCGTGCGTGTTGCAGTAGAAATTGTTTTGTCTGATGACGAAGTTTTGGGTTTGAGTAAGTTATCTAAATCGCGTTCTGTCTCGGTCCGATTGGCGGAGCGTTCACGAATTGTTCTTCTGGCCGGCAAGGGCATGACCAATGAAGAGATCGGTTTTGAACTGGGCATTACGAGACAGAAAGCGGGCCGCTGGCGAGAACGCTATGCAGACAGTGGAGTCGAAGGCATCAGCCAGGATGCATATCGGCCAGGGCGAAAACCGAAAATCAGTTCACGCAAGGTTGCACAGGTGATCAGACTCACGACGCAAGAGACACCGGAAAACGCTACGCATTGGAGCCAGCGTCTCATGGCAGATAAGGCCGGCATTAGCATGTCCTCGGTGGGCAGGATATGGAAAAGCCACGGTTTGAAGCCACACCGAATAAATACATTCAAGGTATCGAACGATAAAGAGTTTGCCGAGAAGTTGGAGGCAATCGTCGGCCTTTACTTATCACCGCCAGAAAATGCCATTGTTTTCAGTTGTGATGAAAAGAGTCAGATACAAGCACTGGATAGAACGCAGCCGGGCTTGCCGATGAAAAAAGGCAGGGCGGCGACAATGACCCATGACTATAAACGTCATGGCACCACGACCTTGTTTGCGGCATTGAACATCTTGACAGGGGAAGTGTTAGGTACCTGCGCCGAACGGCATCGCCATCAAGAATGGTTGAAGTTTCTCCGCCAAATAAATAAGTCGACGCCCAAGGATAAAGAGATTCATATTATCTGTGACAACTACGCCACACATAAGCACCCGAAGGTAAAAAGCTGGCTGAAATATCACCAGCGATTCCATGTGCACTTTACGCCAACCAGCGCATCGTGGTTAAACATGGTGGAGCGGTTTTTTCGGGAGCTAACTGAAAAGCAATTGAAACGAGGTGTCTTTAGCAGTGTGGAAGAGCTTGAGCAAACAGTCATGGCGTTCATTGAGACTCATAATCAAGCGCCAGCGCCTTATATCTGGACCAAATCCGCGAGTGACATATTGGAGAAAGTGAAGCGTGGCAGAGAGAAACTTAATAAGTTACAAACTGTTTGACGACCTACACTAGAATAGATCCCGGGTATCGGGTTTGCTGAAGGGGTTTCGCAAAAATGCGCCTACGGTGGCGTTAAATATCTGCGGATGATTATGGGGAGCGAAATGAGTTTCGCCGGGGAATATGGCCAGCTGGGCATTGGGCAGATTTTCGAACATCAACACAGTGTGCTCTGTTCGTATTATGTCCCGGTCCCCTGCCATCACTAGCACCGGCAATGATATTCCCTGTAGCGCCGCCAATGAAATAGTGGGCTGTTCACGCAACAGGCCAAACTGCTGCTTGAGGCGATTCCAGTCCTGGGATTTGTCTCCCGTGGTAATCATGTTTTCTATATTTTTTGACTCTTTAGCCACCCATTCTCCTGCCCAGGGGTAAACGGCAGAACTGTCGGGCTGGAGGTTTGCACCCATAACGGCCAATTTGCCAACCTTGTCGGGGTGGTGAATAGCCAGCAATAAACTGATGTTGCCACCGTCACTCCAGCCGACAATATTGGCAGCTTCCATATTGACGATATCCATTAGTGCTGCCCAATCATCCGCCATTTGCTCATAGGTCAGCCTGCCTTTACCTGTCCCGGATTTTCCGTGTGCGCGACTGTCCGCTACCAGGATTCTGTAATTGCTGGCAAAGTGCCGGATCTGGTATCTCATTGCCTCTATGCTCTGCCCGCTGCCGTGAATCAGTACCAGGGGATCTCCCTTGCCGTAAACCTCGTAGTACATCTGTATTCCGTTTACCTCGGCGTATTTTCCAAGCTGGGTATTTTCGCCGAAGTTGTCTGGCGACAGAGGTTCCTCTGCATAAGTGGTAAAACAGATTGAACTCAGCAGGAGGATAAAAATCGAATGCAACAGGCGCATGGTAATCTCTGGGTGTTGATAGAAAGAAAACAGATCACTGCTGTCCCGTTAACTTTCATATGAGTGCCATTTGATTAACATCAGGCAGCCTACCATCAGGTGGATCACCCCTCAACAGCGCCATCAGGTCACGCTTATCAAATAAATTGAGCTGTAGTAATCGCAATAGCTGCTGCATACTTTTTGTGAGTGCTGACTGAAACTTCAGAAACGCTATTAGCAGGTATACGCACATCGCTATCCATATTTGAGTCATCACTGCATTTTTGCTCGTGCCAACAAACGATTTTATTTTCAGGTTCTGTTTTATCCACTTAAAAAATAATTCTACTTGCCACCTGGCTTTGTAGATATCGGCGATCGTCTTGGCTGCCAGTTTGAAATTGTTCGTTAGAAACACATAGTGCTTACCCGTCTCCGCATCTTTGTAGCCAATCCGCCTTAAGCGGACTGGACATTTCCTGGAGACCTGGGGGCCAGTGAATTCTATCGTTTGATCACAGGTCAAACCTTTTCCTTTCAGCACTGGTCGACGCTCGATAATACGGTATTTTGCATTGTTCTTAAGCCGGGTAACAAAGAAAATATCCTTATCTGTCAACTGTTTATACCAAGCGTAATCATTGTAGGCTTTATCAATCGCAACAATACTTCCCTTGGGAAAGCTGAGCGTGCGGCCCACTGTTACATCGTGCTTCTTCCCTTCTGTGATAGTCACAAACTCGGGCAAATAACCCGCATGATTCAACCCGACGTGCAGTTTAATCGCTCCTTTGGTGGTGCGAAAATCAGCCCAGGGAAACGCAGACAAACACAAGTCGATGGTGGAAGCGTCCAGCGAATAAAGCGGGTGATTAAATCTGAAATTATGATCAGGTGCCACGCCCTGGCAGCGAGTTAACAGTTTTCCAAACAGCGCTTCGTACAGAGCATAAGGCTTATCTTCATTGATGCGCGATAGGTTAGATCGCGACAGCTTCGCGCTACCCAGGTGGTAAAGGCGATGCATTTGCGCCGACATATTGTCCACGATATCGCGCAAGCTGTTTCGACCGGACAATTGAGCCATCGTCAGCGACACAAACTGTGACCAGCGGGAGGCTTTACGAAAAGCACGACCTGAATGATGTTGTTTGGCAAGGGTCTCAAATTCATGTCTCGGAACAAGTTTTAGTATTTGTGACAGGATCGTATTACAATGCGCCATGGTCTGGTTCCCTCTATTAATACACTGTTTTCTAAACAATCTCATTGTATCAATTGTGGCGGAATCAGACCTTTTTATTTTCTCCTTAACGGGACAGCAGTGAAAACAGATATAAGTGCTCTATCCCCGGAAGTCCAGTCCTATTTTCGCACCCGGGGCCAATGGCTTATGGCCAGTATTTTCCAATATGAAATGAGCCTGAAGGGAGGGTGTATTAAGCCCTTATCTTGAGTCGCTCATGGAGTTGCTGAAATAAGTGATCTCGTGCTGAATTTAGTTGTTCAGCGGCCTCATTGTCCGTCATTTCATTGGCGAATGCATCCAGATTTCTAAAGGTGATTCCCGGCTTTAAATATTGGCTGGGTTTGGCCAGGGAGCGGAATTTCTCATAGGGTGTCATCATGTCGTCGTAGCGGTATTTCTTCCGCTCCTTGCCCTTCTCATCAATAATGGTGGTGGGGAAATAGCAGGGCCGGTGGAAATTGACGTATCGGTAGACTTGATGGCTATTGAGTTCAGTGAAATCCGTGGCGTACTGCTGAGGTATGTGGGTATAGCCATAGAGTTTGCGAATGACCGAGCCATTTTTACTCTCAACCAAACCATTGTCGTTACTGTGCCGGGGCCGTGATTTGGTAAATTCAATGTGCAACTTGTCCAGAAGCTCAGCAACGGTGTAGTTGATATATTCGCCGCCATTGTCTGCGTGAAAGCCCCGTATTTTAAAGGGGAAGGCAGCCAGAATCTGCCTGAGGGCTGGCAGCATAAACGCCTCGCTAATACGTTCCAGCGTGACGATGATCTGGAACTGTGTCACCTCATCCACGGCATTGACGTGGTAGATTCCTTTGCGTTTGTCCTGATCACCTTGATGGACAGAGTCAATGCGGATATAGCCTGGTTGATCGTTCGGGCAAGGTTTGCGCCGCTGGCCAATAGAGGCGGCCTTAGGTCGTGTCTTTGTCAAGACACAGCGCTGCCTCTGGTAGGTCTTGGAGGCCCGCAGGTTGTACAGGTGAGAAACCGAAATACCCGCCAGGCGTCGATAGTCGGCTTGGCCAAAGCGCTGATAAGCCCGCTCACAGAGCTTTTTAAGTACCGCGCCGCTGGGCTGACCATGTCGCTCATCCATACTCGCCAATAGGCGTATATCGGCGTCAGTGTAGGCGCGCTTGAAGCCATTACGCCGAGCTGGTTTCACCGAGACGGTGCCTGTTTTGACGTATTGGCGTATCAGGCGCCTGGTCTGGGCCAGGGAGTAGCCGGTTACCTTTATCAGGTAGCGGGTGACGGTTCCCCGGTCTGTTTTGCCAAGCTGTAAGTATCGGTGCTTCACCAGTGCCTTCTGTACCCAGCGATAGCGTTCAGATTTCTCAGTGGCCACGTTGGAGGCTACTTCCTGTGTGCCGTCGAGAAACTGTTTGATGGCACCCAGGGTATTCAGATGTTCTAAGCTCATGATCGTTTTCATCCGCTGATCATGAACGACTACAAGGACTATTTCAGGCTCATTTTATGTTGGAATCAACTTCCGCCACATTCCCGGGTTTCAGGCTCATTTCATATTGGAAAAGACTTGGCCTTGAAGCCTACGGATAAATGCGCAATACTCGCCGAATCGCCGGATTTGCTCGAGTAAGCTGGCAGTTCAGTTGCCGGGACCTGGATGCCATGAATTCAGAAAATACCATAAATCAGCTGCCGGTAGCTCAACGCCTGGACTATTTTGACAGCCTGGTCAGCCAGACCTTTTTTCCCATGAGTTGCGAGCCCAATTCCAGTGCTGGTGATGATTTCAAAGGTGCGATCCAGTGCCAGCAACTGGGCGAGGTGGGGTTCGCCGCTGTCAGGAGTTCCCCCCTGGATGTTTACCGTCGACCCAGTCATATTGCCTAGGTAAGTGAAGCTTGTTATCTGGTAAAAGTGCAAGTGGAGGGGGAGGGCTTGTTGCGGCAACGCGGCAAGGAGGCACACCTCTCACCCGGCGATTTTACCCTCTGCCTAAGTTCGGAACCCTACGATTTGCACTTCCAGTGCGATTATTCCCAGGTGGTATTGGCCGTGCCCCAGCCTCTGCTGGAGGAAAGTGTGAGGCAGCCAACACAACACCTGGGTGTGCGGATGGACGCAAGAGTTGGTGCTAACGGGCTTTTTTCACAGTTTGTTACCTCCATTGCCCACCGACTGGACAGCATGGACGGAGTGCTGGCACAGCGCCTGGAAGCCAATGTAATCGATCTGCTATCGACGACCCTGAGCTACGCACAGGAAGCGCAAAAACGCGATTTACTGAAGGTTGGCGTGAAGAGCGAATACATTCAGCGTATAAAACATTTTATCAGGCGCAACCTGGACAGCGAATGCCTCAGCCCCGACAGTATCGCTGCTGCCCATGACATATCCACCCGCTATTTACATATGCTTTTTGCCGATGAAAGCGTGTCGATTTCACGCTATATTTTGCACCTTCGGCTGGAACACTGTCGGGCTGCGCTCGCCGATGCTTCCTTTGCCCATTATTCGGTGTCGGAAATAGCCTACCGCTTCGGCTTTAATGACGCCTCCCATTTCAGTAGAGCGTTCAAGTCTGAGTATCAGCAGACCCCGGCTCGCTTTCGCAAAGATAATCAGGGTCTATAGTCGCAGGCTTCACTGCCAGTCAATTTTATTTTTCCCTGTTGTCCAACCCCTTGGCGAAAACTCTGCTTTAATATACGCATAGAATAATTATGGAAGTTATATTATGTCTGGCTATCACTTGATCATAGACGGCAACGCCGTTAGCACGGCGGCGACATTCCCGGTATTGAACCCTGCCACAGAAGAAGTTGTGGCCCAGTGCCCGAAAGCCGGGGAGGCTGAGCTGGACCAGGCAGTTGCCGCTGCAAAGCGTGCTTTTCCCTCCTGGAGCCTGACGGCAGACAGCGAGCGTGCGCGAATGATGCACGCAATTGGCGATGCGCTGGAGGCACACTCCGGGGAACTGAGCAAACTTTTGACCCTAGAGCAAGGCAAGCCGATGGGCGGTTTTGCCGGCCTCGGTGCTGGCTTCGAGATGGGCGGTACGGTTGCCTGGTGCCACGCTACCGCGGATTTGGAATTGCCAGTTGATGTCGTCCAGGACAACGACGTCGCCCGCATTGAAGTACACCGAAAGCCGCTGGGTGTTGTAGGTTCCATTACCCCGTGGAATTATCCCCTGTTAATCGCTATCTGGCACACCATTCCAGCCCTGCGCAGCGGCAATCGTCGGAGTACACCCCGCTCACTACGCTACGGGCGGCGGAGATTATCAATGAGATACTGCCCCCGGGCGTATTCAATATTGTCACCGGTGACGGTAGTCTGGGCGCGGCAATGTCTTCTCACCCGGATATCAACAAGATCGTATTCACCGGTTCTACCCCTACCGGCAAGAAGATCATGCAGAGCGCCTCGTGCAACCTGAAGCGCCTGACCCTCGAACTGGGCGGCAACGATGCGGCCATAGTGCTTGCCGACACCGATGTGGCCGCTGCTGCACCGGCAATATTCACCACCGCCCTTATCAATAATGGTCAGACCTGCGCAGCCCTCAAGCGCCTCTATGTCCACGAGGATATCTATGAGGATATGTGCCAGGCTCTGGCGGCAATGGCCTCCAGCGTCACCACCGGCGACGGTAGCGGGGATGTTGATTTCGGACCCATACAAAACAAGGCGCAGTACGACAAAGTCTGTGCAATGGCCCAGGAGGCTAAAGACAGGGGGGCACGTTTTCTCACCGGGGGTGAGCCCACTGCGGGTCCCGGTTACTTCTTCCCGGTCACCATAGTGGCGGATATAGACGACGATGCCCGGCTGGTGCGCGAAGAGCCCTTTGGCCCCATTCTGCCAGTACTCAAGTTCAGCAATATAGAGGATGCCCTGCAACGTGCCAATGACAGCTCCAGTGGGCTGGGTGGCTCGGTCTGGTCCAGCGATGTGGAAACCGCTACCCAACTGGCTTCCAGACTGGAATGCGGTACTGCCTGGGTTAACAATCACGCTATGATACAGCCCGACGCACCCTTCGGTGGTGTCAAGGAGTCTGGCATCGGCGTGGAATTTGGTCGCTATGGCCTGGAGGAGTACACCAACATCCAGACCCTGCAGATTAGTAAATCCTGATTTACAGGCGGTGGTAATATCAGGTGGTAGGCCGATGACGGCCAGCCTATACTTGAATAATATAACAAGGCGAATAAGGTGTATGCGGATGTCCCGGATAACTAAACTTAGTATAGGAATGCCCGGCGTAAAGAGCGCTCTTGGCGCTGCGTTGATGGTATTGACGGTTGCCAACTCTGTGACCGCTGAATCGGACAGTCGCCCGCCGCCATTGCCAATAGAACCGACTGGTGTCGTTGAAAAATTGCCCAGGGATTATCCGCAGAGCTGGTTTCTGGTAAACGATATGAGCTTTTTCCACATGTCGGATGGCAAGCTTTTTGTGATTGATAGTGCTGCCGAGAGTTCTAACAGGGCCATTAAGGGCATGTTTAATATTTCCTACATGGGCAATATCGCACAGTCCCGTCGACGCGGCGAAATATACGCAACAGAGACTTTCCACCCAAGGGGGACTCGCGGTGACAGAATTGACGTACTCACCATATGGGATAAGGAGACACTGTCTCCCATAGGGGAGGTCGAGCTACTACCTGGTAAGCGCCTGTTCGCCATTCCCCAGCGATACGCCTTGCTATACTCATAAAATCCGGGACGACTGATTGATCTACCCATGCATCGGGGTTTTGTGCGGCAATTTCGCTGAATCGCGCGTACATTTCCGCCATTTGGTCTCGATGCACATCGACGCTAAGACCCTGCTTGTAGCGCAGTGCGCTATCTACTCGGAAATCGAGTAGGCCATGAGGGCGTTGAGCAAAATCAGGGGGTATTAATCCTTCCTATACTCAGCCGGAAGTTTGTTGAGAGCCAATAGGGTGCGAAGTGCCTCATCGTTCCGAATAGAGTTCAGGAGAGTCCATTGATTGAGCAGTGGCCAATAAGACAGCACGAGAGGAAGAGGATATACTTCTGCGTCACCATTATGTACATTACTTCTATTAACTAGCCTGAGTTTTTTATGACCGGGCAATCAAAACGTGGCTGCGGAATGTTTTTTGAGGTGAAATGAAACAAGAATATCTCGATAGATTTGCCCGACTTCAGGACAAAGTTGCCGCATCGGCAACCGATGCGTTGCTGGTCTCGTCCAAAGACAGTATCTACTATCTCACCGGCTTTCGCTATGAGCCATTTGAGCGTCCATTTTTCATTATTATCGCCCCAAACCAATTACCGGTTTTTGTGTCACCACGAATCGAAGCCGAGAACATGGCAACAATCAATATCCCGCATAAATTGGTTGAGTATATTGATTATCCGGCCCCGCAAGGTGGGGGATATTTGGATGTACTGCATGACACCCTACCCACTGGCTGCTCGGTCAGCGTTGAATTATCTATTAGCGGTGAGCTTTTGGTCGCACTTGCGCCGTGGACACCACAAGTGACGCCCTTTGTCGAGCAGTTGCGCAAGGTGAAGTCCGCCTACGAACTGGAGCAGATTCGCCAAGCTGCGAAATACAGCGACCTTGGGCTAAAAATGGCGATGGAGACTGCGCGCCTCGGTACGACAATAGCAAAAAGCAATGCCTGTATTCCAGCACTGCGCAAGACCATCATCGAACAGCTTGGCTACCTTGATCCGTATATTTCGAGTATATTGTTGGGGATTTGGGCATTCCCCTACAGCGCCCAACCACATCGTTTCCCCGAGCCAAATGATACCTTGGTTGCTGGCCCGAATGTTGCCATCTCGTTCCTGCGAGTCAACGGCTACTCGGCTGAAACCGAGCGCACCTTTTTTGTCGCTACGCCAGGCAAGCAAGAAACTGAAATTTTTAACACGATGGTTGAGGCCGGGCGCATCGGATTTTCACAACTGAGACCCGGTGCAAATGCCCATGATATCGACCATAAAGTAATGGAATTCCTCCGTTCTGAAGGTTTTGCGAAAAATTTGTTACACCGCACCGGTCACGGAATTGGCATGAGTGGACACGAAGGGCCATGGATCGCCGAAGGGAGCGATGATGTGCTGCGCGAAAATATGGTTATCAGCATTGAGCCAGGCATTTATTGGCGTGGTCAAGGCGGTTATCGTCATTCTGACACGGTACTGATTACCGCAAATGGCGCTGAGTTACTGACCGATATGCCACATGACATTGAATCTATGACGCTGTCATAGCGTAATCCAGGGCACGCAAATATAGTAGAGCTACGTTTAACGCCAACCCAAATCTCTAGATAAGGTACCGCCAGTGTTTCTTGCGGTCTGTGAATCCCTCTTTCAAGTCTTATGGCCGGACCATGACGGTAGATAGTGCCGAGAGCTTTACTCAAAACCCTGTTTATTAAAAAAATACCCGTTCGGCGCATTGGCAGTGCTCAATGGGCTATTTTGGACGGACCTATCCTGTATAAGGCCGTCACTCTTATCCAATATCAGGTTAAATGAGCGGTGCTTCAAATAGTGCCACTAGTTGACCTCCAATGAGATGGATGTTTTGGCACAACAAAACAAACTCCTTAAACGTATTCTTAAGTGCTGTGGCATTATTTTTTCTAAAATTAGCGGTCTGTCTTATAAGTGGGCTTAGATTCAAGTCATAAGTGCAATTTCTAGAGCAGGTGGCCAACTGGTACAATCCAGTGCCATTTTCTCGACCAAGGAAATTACACATGAACTATACACAGTTGACCGAATACGAACGATACCAGATTGAAGCATTTTTAAAAGCTGGTTTTACACAAAAAGCCATAGCCAGAGAGCTTAGACGAAGCCCTGGGACAATTAGCAGAGAGCTTGGTCGCAATACGGGCTTGCGTGGTTATAGGCCCCAGCAGGCCCAGCGTTTTGCCACTGAACGGCAGCATCACCACACCCATACACGTATTACAGAGATAACCTGGCAGCGGGTTGAATCGCTACTGAGGGAGGAATGGAGTCCAGAGCAGATCAGCGGTTGGCTAGCAAAATCAATCCTGCAATCTGTTAGTCCAGAATGGATTTATCAGTACATTCTGATCGACAAGAAGGCCGGGGGCGACCTCCATGCCCACTTGCGCTGCCAAAAGAAACGTAAGAAGCGTTACGGGAGCCCAGACAAGCGCGGGCAGCTAAAGAACCGGGTAAGTATCGACGAGCGTCCAGCGATTGTTGATGAGCGCAAGCGTATTGGTGATTGGGAAATGGACCTTATCATTGGGCGCTTGGGTGGCTCCGTACTGATGACGGCTGTTGAGAGAAAGACACGTTTCACAGTGATCGCCCTGGCCCCCAATAAAACGGCGAAGGCCGTCAAGGAAGCGATACTTGGGGCGCTTTCCCCCTTAGCCGCCCCGGTAGAAACACTGACCTATGATAACGGCAAGGAGTTTGCCTTACACGAGGTTATCGCCCAACAGCTGCAGGCTGAAAGCTACTTCGCGCACCCTTACCATTCATGGGAGCGGGGATTGAATGAGAATACAAATGGTCTGATCCGCCAATACGCCCCGAAAGGATCTAGCTTTGATGATATGACGCCGGAGTGTGTCCAGAGAATCTTTGATAAACTTAACAACCGGCCAAGAAAATGTCTGGACTTTAAAACCCCCAACCAAGTACTGTTTGGGATCAACCCACCGATTGCACTAGCGACTTGAATCCGCCGGGCTTTAAGCCTTGCAATAACCAGATAAGCTCGATATTTCTATGGGTTTCTTAAGCTAGGTGGCAAGAACTTCTTATTTTATGGGTATAGCCGTAAATAGTGAGTCTCAACATCAATTTTGGGCAAAAGGCGGGGGTGGCCATTATTGTTTTTGTCGCAGCATCTTGTCTTAAAGCCCAAGGCATTAACCTTTAAGCTATCCACATAGGCATCAATAGCACGAACCGGATCATTCTCGCTGAATAATTGGGTCAATGTTTTGAAGGTTTATTAGCTGCAATTATTAGGTGTTTTTACAGGGGGAGGTGTATTGGTTTGCAATGCCAGAAATGTCGGTAAATTAGGACAGTGGGTTTTTGCACAGTCTCGAAAGTAGGAATCCAGTCAAACACACAAAGCCGCAAGGGTTTTCCGGTTCAATTTTCCATTAACCGCTGTTAATAATCTTACTAGAGTTTAGAGTCTGGGGAGGAAGATTATCGCGCAAAGTGTGCGAAAAAACTTGACATAAAGCGGCAAAAAGTTTGCCGTGCCCTATACAGCTTTGCTTTTTAAAAGGTGTATAGGGCGCGGCCTTCAGAAAGAAATGAATCGATTTCTTCTGGAGGCCGCTATGAACGCAACAGGATGTGCTCGCATCCCCCGCGAACTGTGCTATTGGATAACATTTTTAAGCAAAGCGCTACCCCCAAGATCCGTAGGCACATTCATTGAACTATTGATCGGCGCTATGTTAACGCCCGCTGGCTTTGTCACCGAAACCTATTTGTTTCTAGACATGCAAAGGCACTGGACGACGTATTACAAATGGCTTGAAGCCGGAAAGTGGTCCTGGTTGAAGCTGGCAAGACAGTTCGTCTGTCTGGTTCTTAGTGCCAAGAATGATCCCGTTCTATATTTAGCGATTGACGATACGGTGAGTCTACGAGCCTCGAAAAAAGCACCGGGCAGCCAGATACATCATCAGCACGGAAATAAGCCGAATTTAGCCGCCTATGTTCGTGGTCAATGCTGGGTTAGTTTAGCGGCTGTTTTCAGGCGCACACCGCTGGAGACGACGGCGATACCTCTATTGTTCCGACTGATACCCAGTGCAGGGAATACGGGCAAGCTGGTCGCAGCGACAGTGATCATGCGTGCTGTTTACCGCTTGTTTGAAGATAAAACGGTGAGGGTATTGGTCGATTGCTGGTATATGCGCAAACGATTTATCAACGCGATGACAGCGTACGGTTTTACCGTGATTGGCCAGGCGAGAATCGATACGCGGCTTTACGACGAACCCCCCGAACGAAAACCGGGGCAACGCGGGCGGCCACGCAAGTATGGCGAAAAACACACACCCAAGCGAATTGCCCACTTTAAAAAGACGGAAGCACTACTGCGGCTGTACGGAAAAGAACAAAAGGTGAGATACCGTAGTCGGCTCGCCAAGGCAAGGTTCCTTGACGGTCAGTTAGTCAGAGCCGTTTGGTGCGAGCTAGACAGGGGTAAAGGTCAGTGGACCAAGACTCGATTATTTCTTTCAACCGATACGACTCTAACGAGCGAACAAGTGATTGAAGATTACGGACTGCGTTGGTCGATTGAGTCGATGTACTACCAGTTGAAACAATTGTGGGGGCTCAAAGAAGCCTGGCAGCAACGGCGCCAAACGCTGCATCGCTGGGTTCACTTGACGACTGTAGGTTACGGACTGCTTCATTTGTTGACGCTGGTATTGGGTGATAAAGCGGGCCCACTGGTGACGGATGCACCATGGCGCAAGCCGGATATTATTACAGCGGGAAGAATCAGGCTGGGTCTGACAAAACATTTTCGCCATGTTAACGTTCGAAGCTGGTGGAACGAAAGATGCAAAAAATTCCAAGCCCCTGGTGCGGTAGATTATATACAAGATGGGTAACATTGCGTTGCAGCTTGTATTACACGCAGGTTTTGAGAGAACATTAAGGAAAAGGAGTCGGGATTGAAGCTTCCGACAACAGCTCTTTCGCTCTAAACTCTAGAATCTTATCTAATGGCGGTTTTGTCTAAAACTACTTGCTACTGGTACACTGCTACAGGCCACCAAACCAGCCTAACAGCGTTATGGTCGCAGCCGGCTATCCATAGGTTGACAGGCAGAAGTGTTCACTCTTCGTAAAATATCTAATCACCAACGAACACCGAGGGTGCCCTTAGTGAGTTTTGCCCAAAAAAATACTGCACCGCTTTGGCGTGCTATCGTTAGCAAAGCGTTACTATGGCTACTTTTTCCGCAGTCAACCTAGCAGCCTGTCGGACTTAACCCAACAACGTCATTATGAGATAATGTGGTCACACTGAAAAGTAACCGGGAATAAGTGATGGCCAATTTTGTCAACGTTGATCGAGAGACGGACTATCTATTCCCTCCCTCTATGTCGGACTGGTTACCTGAACACCACCTGGCACGGTTTGTCGTGGAGGTCGTTGATCAGCTCGATCTGTCTGAGCTCACCCGTCAATATGCCGGGCGTGGATCAAAGGCGCACCATCCAGCGGTCCTACTGAGTTTGCTGATCTACGGTTACGCCACCGGTGTGTTTTCCAGCCGTAAGATTGAGCGAGCCACCCACGACTCCATTGCGTTTCGCTACCTGGCGGCCAACACGCATCCGGATCACGACACCATAGCGACCTTTCGACGCCGTTTTTTGCCTCAGCTTGAAGCACTTTTTGTTCAGGTCTTGTTGCTGGCGCGTGAAATGAAGCTCATGAAGCTTGGGCGTATCGCCCTGGATGGCACCAAGATCAAGGCGAATGCCAGCAAGCATAAGGCGCTTTCTTATGGCCACTTAAAGAAAATCGAAGCACAGCTCAAGACAGAAGTCAGCGCTCTCACTGCACAGGCAGAGGCGGCAGATCAAACGCCGGTAGCGGATGGCATGGACATTCCCGCGGAGATTTCCCGGCGCGAAACACGACTTGAGGCACTGGCTGCGGCCAAAGTAAAAATTGAAGAACGGGCGCAGGAGCGTTTTGCGCGTGAACAAGCCGAATACCAACAAAAACAAACCCAACGCCAAGCTCAGGATGCTGGAAAAAAGCCCCGGGGCCGGGAGCCTAAGCCACCGCTTCCCGGCCCTCGAGATAAAGACCAGATGAATTTGACCGATGAAGAGTCGCGTATCATGCCGGTATCTGGCGGCGGCTTTGAACAGTGCTACAACGCCCAGGCCAGTGTTGACACCGATACAATGCTCGTCGTCAGTACACACATGACACAGGCCCCGAACGACAAACAACAAATAAAGCCGGCCCTGACAAAGCTGAATACCCTGCCTGAAGAACTGGGCAAGGTGACCGACCTGCTGGCCGATACAGGCTATTTTAGCGGTGATAATGTAAAGGCTTGCGTAGAGGATAATATCCAGCCTTTACTGGCAGTAGCGCGTGACCACCATCACCCGTGCGTTTTTGATCGGTTTGCCCCTGACGCCCCCACTCCGATAACGGATGATCAGGTGAGGCTCATGAAACATCAACTGACGACCCAATCCGGTCGAGCGCTGTACGCATTAAGAAAGCAAACGGTAGAGCCAGTGTTCGGCATCATCAAACACGTTATGGGGTTGAGGCAGTTCTCGATGCGAGGTTTGGACAAGGTTGCGGGCGAATGGACGCTGGCGACACTGGCATGGAATGTAAAGCGTATGAATGTGCTGAGAATGGCATAATTAAGCGGTCATTTACCGCATAGATGCCATTGCAGGGCTGAATAAAGGCGTGATGGAGGTTGACCTGGCTGCCCTGGGACAATCACATCTTCTGCGTGGTGTCCTGACAGCCCTGTAGCACGCTGGAGTATTAAATCGTGCCCGTCAGGAGCTGAGTCCGACAAACTGCTAGAGGCCAGTCGCGTCGCAGCAATGATTATAGAACCGATTCAAGGGGAGGGTGGATTTTACACAGCCCCCGCTGATTTTCTGCAAGCGCTGCGCACGCTGTGTGATCAGCACGGTATCGTATTAATTTTTGATGAAATCCAATCAGGCTTCGCGCGTACCGGGAAACTATTCGCCAGCGAGCACACGGGTATCGAACCGGATCTGATCACTTTGGCGAAGGGTTTGGCAGGCGGTTTTCCTCTCGCGGCCGTGGTGGGCAAAGCCGAGATCATGGATGCACCTCATCCGGGAGGATTGGGCGGCACATACGGAGGTTCTCCGATCGGCTGTGCTGCAGCGTTGGCCGTACTGGATGTTATCGAAAAGGAAAACTTGTGCGAACGCGCGACGCAAATTGGTGCACGCATTATTTCGCGGCTGCATACACTGCAAGCGCAGTACTCTCACCACGTTGGTGACGTTCGTAACCTGGGTGCGATGATCGCTATCGAGTTGATATGCGACGGCGACGTCAACCAGCCAAACGCCGAGTTAACTGCTGCGATTGTGGCCGAGGCTGCTCGCAACGGCCTGATTCTGTTGTCCTGTGGCATTCGAGAAAACGTGATTCGTGTTCTTCCGCCGCTGACGATCACCGATGCGCTCATCGACGAGAGCATGGACTTGTTGGGTAAAACCCTAGACACATTGACCGGGAGTGACAGTTGATTCTAGATCAACCTCTGCTACGCAGCTGCTTGAAGATCCACGCTGGATATTTCGGGGCCCCAGTACTTAACTTGTCAAAACCCTAACGCAGGTCGAGCGCCGCAAGTGCCCGCTTGGCCGCCGCTGCGACTTGTTCCGGCGCAGTGCCACCAAGATGGTTTCTTGCGCCGATGGAGCCTTCCAGGGTCAGCACCTCGTAGACATCGTTTTGAATGTCGCCACAAAAGCCCTGCAACGTTGCCAGGTCCATCTCGGCCAAATCGGCGCCAGTTGCTATGCCATGGGCTACGGCTTTACCCACCACTTCATGGGCGTCTCGAAAGGGGAGTCCAATGCCAACAAGGTAATCGGCGAGGTCTGTAGCTGTAGAAAACCCTCGCAGTGCGGCTTCGCGCATTACCTCTACGCGTGGTCGAATAGCGGGAATCATGTCTGCGAAAGCTCGCAGCGAATCAGCAACGGTATCTACCGTGTCGAACAGCGGTTCCTTATCTTCCTGATTGTCTTTGTTGTACGCCAGCGGCTGGCTTTTCATCAGTGTAAGCAACGATATTAAATGTCCGTTTACTCTGCCTACTTTGCCACGCACCAACTCCGGTACATCCGGGTTTTTCTTCTGGGGCATGATGGAGGAGCCTGTGCAGAATCGATCCGGCAGTTCGATGAAATTAAATTGGGTGGAGGTCCACAACACGAGTTCTTCAGAGATTCTCGACATATGCGTCATCAGCAACGCCGCAAAGCTACAAAACTCGATGGCAAAATCCCGATCCGAGACCGAATCCAAAGAGTTTTCTGTGGGCTTGTCAAACCCCAGCGCCGCGGCTGTTTTATTTCTGTCAATTGGGTAAGTTGTACCGGCCAGCGCCGCCGCACCCAGGGGCGATTGGTTCATTCGAGCTCGTGTGTCCATCAGGCGGCCGTAATCGCGCTCCAGCATTTCGTTCCAGGCCAATAAGTGGTGTCCGAAGGATACGGGTTGCGCCGTTTGTAAGTGCGTAAATCCCGGCATAATGGTGTTGGTATGCTGTACTGCCAGGTCGATGGTGCCTCTTTGTAGTCGGGTGAGTTCGCCGGCGATGTGGTCTATCGCAGAGCGCAGGAACAGGCGTATATCGGTGGCCACTTGATCATTTCTGGAGCGGCCTGTGTGCAGTTTTTTCCCGGTAACACCGATAAGCTCTGTCAAACGTGCCTCGATATTCATATGCACGTCTTCGAGTTCAATCGACCAGTTGAAAACGCCCTCGGCGATTTCCCCCTGTATTTGGGCCATGCCAGTTTGAATCTCGGTCAATTCTTTTCCGCTGAGAATACCAATGGCGTGGAGCATGTCAGCATGGGCCAGCGAGCCTTGAATATCCTGGGCCGCCATGCGCTGGTCGAACGTCACCGATGCGGTGAAACGCTGCACAAAACTGTCTGTGGCTTCGTTAAAACGTCCACCCCAAAGTTTGCTGGTGTCTTTTTGCTTCGTCATGCCTGGTTTAATTCCCGGATGCAGCCCTGCTCCAGTTGAGGTCTGTGTGCAGTGGCTAAAAAATTGGACTTGTTCACTCTGAACAAGGATGCAAGTATACCAGTTAACAAGTATTTGGAGTGTATAAATGCAGTCACCGTCAGCCCAATCTGGCGACGAACCAATTGAGGGTGCCTCTGGGGAATTCCTGATTCCTGATTCCGGATTTGTGTGCGCCGCGGGCAGTATTCGTGATGGTGTTGTTGGCTGAACTGATGGTTGTGGTTTACGCCCTGGCCAGCAGCTCGCTTCCACGGTTTAACTGGGATTTGTTGGCCACATCTTCGCTGTTTATGCAGTGGGTGGTTCTCGTCAGTGCGGCATTGTTGTGCCCCCTGCGCAAGCTTTTTGCCCGTATGAGCCTCCATTTGGCGGCGCTATGTTCACTCGTGCTGATCATGGGTGTGGCAGGTTTCAGCAGCATGGCTGCCATTCAACTCTACCCTCAGCTGACCTTCGGCGTAGACAACGCCTGGTGGATACTGCGCAATGTACTGGTTGCCATGGTGCTGGCGGGCATAGCGCTGCGATATTTCTACCTGCAGCAACAACTGCAGTTGCGCGAAAAATCCGAATTGCAGGCCCGTCTGGATTCTCTCCGCGCTCGTATCAGGCCCCATTTTTTGTTCAATACCCTGAACAGCATCGCCAGTTTGATCGCTACGCGCCCGGAAGCTGCGGAGCAAGCAGTGGAGGATTTATCCGAATTGTTCCGCTCGAGCTTGCAGGAGCACAACCACGCGACAACGGTCGCCGATGAACTGCGTCTGTATCAGCTCTATCTGGGAATCGAGCAGTTGCGTCTGGGCGAGCGACTGACCATAGACTGGCAAGTAGACGAGAGCTTGCTGGACGAACCGATGGCGGGTCTGTTGTTACAGCCATTGGTGGAAAATGCCGTTTATCACGGTATTGCGCAGTTACCAGAAGGTGGCACGATTGTCGTGAAGCTAGCCCAGATTAATCAGAACATTCAGGTTGAGGTTGAAAACCCTACGCCGGATCTTCCGGGTCACACCGAGGGTCACCACATGGCGTTGGTGAATATTGAGCAGCGTCTGCAGGGCCTATTTGGCGCCGATGCGGGTCTGCAAATAAAGAGAGACCCCGGTTTTTACCGAATCCAACTTTATTACCCCATAGGGTTCGCACCTTGAAGATACTATTGGTCGATGACGAATCGCTTGCCCGAGAGCGACTGATGCGTTTGTTGAAAAAGATACAGCCTGAGGCGGAGTGCTTACAGGCCTCCAACGGCATGGTGGCGCTGGAGATAGTCAACAGTGAGGCGCCAGATCTTATTCTACTGGATATTCGAATGCCCGGTATGGATGGCATTGAAGTTGCGATGCATCTGCGGCAACTCGATCAACCTCCGGCGATTGTGTTTTGCACGGCCTTTGATCAATACGCGCTGGCGGCGCTCCAGCACCAGGCTATGGCCTATATTCTGAAGCCCGTGAGGGAGACGGAGTTGGCGACGGCTCTGGCCGGTGCAGCTCGGGTCAACCGCTTACAATTGGCTGCGCTGCGCGGCGACGAACAGGGGCGAAGTCAGGTCAGCAGCCAAACTCACAAAGGTCTGGAGACTATGCCTGTTTCCGAAATTCGTTGTTTTATCGCCGAGCAAAAATACGTCACAGCGTTTGGCCCTGAGCAGGAGTTACTGTTGCCGGACACCCTTAAAGATCTCGAGGGGGAATTTTCTGAGCGGTTCTTGCGTGTTCATCGAAACACGTTGGTTTCGGTCGCGCACATCAGTCGCTTGCAGCGAGATGAAAGCGGCAGTTGGTTAGTTGAACTGGATGGCGTAGATTCTCGCCCGGCAGTAAGCCGTCGGCATTTATCCGATGTAAAGGAACGCATGCTACGCAGCTAGCGCAAACCTGACTTGCAATCTCGCAGTGGCTTGTAACCAGATGTTACAATGAACGCTGTATTTCAGGATCTGTATTTATGTCGTTAACCATAGCTACCCGGGAGAGTCCCCTTGCCCTGTGGCAGGCTGAGTTTGTGCAGGGCGCATTGCGCCGCGCTCACCCGGACCTGGATGTTCAGTTGTTGGGAATGACCTCTCGAGGCGACCAGCTGTTGCATGTCCCGCTGGCAAAAGTCGGAGGAAAGGGGTTGTTTGTCAAAGAGCTGGAAACCGCTTTGCTGGATGGTTCTGCCGACATAGCGGTGCATTCAATGAAAGATGTCCCGATGGATTTTCCACCGGGATTGAGTCTGGGGGTTATTTGCGAGCGCGAGGATCCCACCGACGCTTTTGTCAGTAATCATTTTAACTCCCTTGCCGATTTGCCTCCGGGTTCTGTGGTGGGGACATCCAGCTTGAGGCGGGAGTGCCAACTGAGAGAGAAACGCCCCGACTTAAGGGTTAAATTTCTGCGCGGCAATGTGAATACCCGGCTTAGAAAGCTAGATGAAGGCGAGTATGACGCTATTATTCTGGCCAGTGCTGGGTTAATTCGCCTGGGAATGGCGACCCGGATTAAGCAAGCTATGCCGGTGACGGATTCACTGCCGGCTGCGGGGCAGGGCGCTGTAGGCATCGAAGTTCGTAGCGATGCCAGCGAGGTCCTAACACTGTTGGAAGTTCTGCATCACGAGCCCACTGCGCTGCGAGTTCAAGCCGAGCGCGCTCTAAATAAAAGGCTGCAGGGGGGCTGCCAGGTTCCCATTGCCTGCTATGCGCAGTATGACGAATCCCGGGAAAATCTCTGGCTGCGTGGGCTGGTGGGAAAACCCGATGGTTCCCTTATATTGCGTGCGGAGGCGAGCGCTCCAGCCCGAAGCGCAGAGCAATTGGGGGTAAGCGTTGCGGATGACTTACTAGCACAAGGCGCCGCGGATATCCTGGCGGAGGTCTATGGGCAATAACCCTGTCGTGCTGGTTACCCGACCCGAAGGTCAGGCATCTGCACTGTGCGACCAACTTTCCGAGCTGGGATTTGAACCCCGCTGCCAGCCTATGCTGGAACTCGTTTCCCTTGAGAACCTCAGTGCTGGCGCCGCACAGTGTGTAGCGCAATTGGATGGCTACGATCACATCATTTTCATCAGTGGTAATGCCGTACGCTTTGGTATGAATTGGATTCTTCCGGCTTGGCGAAAACTACCCAAGGGGCCTAACTGGATTGCAATAGGCGAAGCTACGGCCGATCAGCTGCAAGAATATGGCGTCTGCGCTATTGCTGGTGGCCCACAGATGACCAGTGAAAGTCTGTTGGCACACCCGGTATTGCAGGGGGTTGCGGGGCGCCGAGTGCTGATTGTAAAGGGAGAGGGTGGCAGGGTAAGCTTGCGAAATGAGCTGATGGAAAGAGGCGCAAAAGTAGAGGAGTTGAGCTGTTATCGGCGGAGCCCTCCGCTTATGGCGGCGGGCGAGTTGGGGAAGAAGCTGGCGTTGTGGCAGCCGCAGCTCGTGCTTATCAGCAGTGGAGAAGCGCTGGAGAATATGTTGGCGTTGCTTAGCCCGCAAGAAAGCACTAAATTAGCGTTTGTGCCCCTTATAGTCCCCTCCGGTCGGGTCGAACAGATAGCGATCAACCGGGGGTTTACGAATGTGCGCAGCGCCGCAAATGCATCAGATGCGGCGATGCTCCAGGTAGCTCAGGGATGGCGGCAGACTAATTTTTCAGGCACCGGAGAATAGAGTGTGAGCGAGAAGTCCGACGATAAAGCAATAACAAGTAAGGACGACGGCAAGTCGTCCGCTTCACGATCGGCCAAAGATGCACCCGCGTGGAATCCAGCCTCTGAGCCTCCCCGAGAGCGGCCAGTCGCGGCGGGGGCCGCTGCTCCTGCAAAACGGGGCTCTTCTGCATTGGCGTGGTTTTGCCTCTTGCTTATCGTCGGTATTTGTCTGGCGGCGGCCTGGTCCGGGCGTGAGGCATTGCGACGCGAAGAGGTCCTGGGTCAACGACTCGAAGCGCTTGAATCGGCCGAAGACAATCAGCAGGATATTCTGGCGAAGCTCGACCAGAACTTGCAGGCGAGATTGCAGGCGGGTTTGACCAAGCTGGAAAATTCGAGCTCTGAGCAGGGTACCGTGTTAGCCCGCCTCGAAGCATCTCAAGAAGTGCAGCGCGAGGAGATCGCACGATTTGGTGCTACGGATCGCGATGACTGGTTACTTGCTGAGGCCGAATACTTGCTTCGCTTATCCAATCAAAGACTTATTATGGCCGGAGATGTGGTCGCCGCTACGGCGCTGCTGGGCAGCGCTGACAATATTTTGCTCGAACTGGATGATGCCAGCTTGCACAGTGCTCGTGCAGCGGTTGCCGCTGATCTTGCGGCATTGCGCGCTGTTCCCAAAGTGGATGTTGAAGGTCTGTACTTGCGCTTGGCTGCCTTGATGGGGCAAGTGGAGCAATTGAGAGTTTTCCGACTGCCTGAGCAGGCCGCTTCGCTTGAGAGTGCCGAACCGGAGGATTGGAGGGGTCGCCTGCAGCGCGGCTATGAGCAGGCGCTGAGCAAACTGTCTGAATACATTGTCATACGCCGTCGTGAAGTCCCCTACGAGGCGCTGATGGACCCCCAGTGGGAAGGCATGATCAGGCAGAATATGCGTATGCTATTGGAGCAGGCCCAAGTTGCTCTGCTGTCTGGCAATCAGGTGCTGTTTCGCGAGAGCCTGCAACGAGCCGGACATTGGGTACAGCAATTCTTTGAGGTCGATCAGGCGGGATCGCAGGCTATTGCGCGGGATATCTCCAACTTAACTCAACAAACTATCGCGGTGGACATTCCCGATGTGTCTCGCTCTCTTCGCGAGCTTGACGATGCGATGCAGCAACGCCTGTTGCGTGAGGACGGTCAATAGCCATGCGTAAAATATTTGTTTTTTGCCTAATTGGCCTGCTGCTGGGAGTCGGCATTGTTGCACTTATTGAGATTGATCCCGGCTATGTACTGCTGTCCTTTAACAACTACACGATTGAGACCAGTTTTTGGGTAGGGCTGCTCTGCCTGGCCATTTTCACCACTGCCATTTATCTGATGCTGCGTTTGTGGAGAAAATTCTGGGGTGGTAAGGATTCTCTAACGGGTTGGTTGGGTGCGAGAAAATCCCGCCAGAGTGCCAAGCTTACCAATAGAGGGTTGATCAATTTTATCGAAGGCAACTGGAGCACAGCGCGAAGACAGTTGCTACGAGGAGCCCAGGGTAACGAGGCTCCATTAGTCAACTACCTGGTGGCGGCGAGAGCCAGCTACCAATTGAACGAGCCCGAAAAAATGCGCGAATATCTGGGTTCTGCCGAAAGTTCGGAAACGGATGCAGGTATCGCCATGGAGTTAACCCAGGCGGAAATGAAAATTGGTGCGGGTCAGTACGAACAGGCACTGGCTACTCTAGTGCGTGCGCGCAAGAATGCGGGAAAGCATCCCCATGTTCTGGATTTATTGCGCCAGGTTTATCTAGGTCTCAAGGACTGGCAGGGGCTGGCGGATCTTTTGCCCGAACTCAAAAAGTACAAAGTGGTGGAGGATGCACAATCCACTGCTCTTGAAACAACTGTCCACAAACAGTTGTTTCAAGGCGCCTTAAATTCCGGCGATCTGGAAAAATCAAGTAAAGCGTGGGGCAAGCTGCCCGCAGAGTTGAAGAAAACCCCTGAATTACAGTGTCGATACGCCAGCTCTCTTATTGGTTTAAAGGAGCACGACAGTGCTGACAAATTTATTGCGAGTAGCGTCAAGCAAGATTGGGATAGTTCTCTGGTCCGGCTCTACGGTTTTGTTGAGAGCTCAAATAGCTCCAAGCAACTGGCCAAGGCTGAAACCTGGCTGAAGTCTCACGATAAAGATGCGCAGTTGCAATTATGCCTGGGTCGGCTCGCTGCCAGGAACCAGTTGTGGGGGAAAGCCAGGGATTACTTTGAAAACAGCTTTAAGTTGGAGCGCAGCGCTGAAGTCTGTGCAGAGTTAGGGCGTCTTTTAGAAAATCTAGGAGAAGCAAAAATTAGTGCGGCCTATTATCGCGAAGGCCTTATGCTGAGAGAATCCGGGCTTCCAGAGCTTCCCATGCCAGATCAGGCCGAGCCTCAAGTGAAGAGATTGGCTAGTTCTTAAACTTCGGGCTAGCGTGGTATTGAGTTATAGCTCAATACCAAGCTCTTCCCATAATTCGTCAACACGTTGCTTCACTTTGTCGTCCATCACAATAGGGCGGCCCCATTCACGGTGACTTTCACCGGGCCATTTATTGGTCGCGTCAAAACCAACCTTGGAACCCAGGCCGGAAACGGGTGACGCAAAGTCGAGATAATCTATCGGCGTGTTTTCAACAAATACCGAATCGCGCTCTGGGTCCATGCGAGTTGTCATTGCCCAGATCACATCCTTCCAGTCTCGCGCGTTCACGTCATCGTCTGCCACAATGACAAATTTGGTGTACATGAACTGCCGCAGGAAAGACCATACGCCCATCATCACTCGCTTGGCATGTCCCGGGTACTCCTTGCGTATAGTGACAACTGCCAGGCGATAGGAGCAACCTTCGGGTGGTAAGTAGAAATCCACGATTTCCGGATATTGCTTTTGCAAGATGGGTATAAATACTTCGTTGAGAGCCACGCCAAGTATTGCCGGCTCGTCAGGTGGCCGGCCCGTATAGGTGCTGTGGTAGATGGGTGCTTCGCGATAGGTCATGGTCTCCACGGTAAACACCGGAAATTTGTCAACCTCATTGTAGTAGCCGGTGTGGTCGCCAAAGGGCCCCTCATCCGCCATCTCTCCCGGTTCGAGATAGCCTTCCAAAACATACTCTGCCGATGCTGGCACCTGTAATCCGTGTTCTTTGCACCCGGTGCTGTAGCATTCGATGAGTTCGGTTTTGCTGCCTCTTAGCAAACCCGCAAATGCATACTCGGATATATTGTCGGGCACGGGGGTGACCGCGGCCAGTGTGGTCGCTGGGTCGGAACCCAGTACCACTGCCACTGGATAGCGCTTGCCGGGATGTTGTATTTGCCATTCGCGGTAGTCCAGTGCCCCACCTCTGTGCGATAGCCACCGCATAATTAGTTTATTGCGGCCCATCAACTGCAATCTATAGATGCCGAGGTTCAGTCTTTCCTTGTTGGGTCCTCTTGTTACAACCAGGGGCCAGGTTATGAGAGGCCCTGCATCATCGGGCCAACAGGTTTGGATGGGAAGTTGATGTAAATCGACGTCTTCGCCTGTCTTTACATGGTGCTGACAGGGGGCGTTCTTGACCATTTTAGGCCCCATATTCAGCACTTGCTTGAGTACGGGTGCTTTGTCCCAGGCATCACGCAGACTCTTAGGTGGGTCAGGTTGACGCAAATAAGCCAGGAGTTCACCGATCTCGCGCAGAGCACTCAAGTTGTCTGCACCCATACCCAGTGCGACTCTCTGCTGCGTGCCAAACAGATTTGCCAAAACAGGTGTATTGAAACCTTTGGGATTTTCAAACAGTAGGGCGGGGCCACCTGCGCGCAGAGTACGGTCGCAAATTTCGGTCATTTCCAGGTGAGGATCGACTTCCGTTTGGATTCGCTTTAGTTCACCGCGTTGCTCTAGAAAAGCGATGAAATCCCGCAGGTCTTTGTATTTCAAGGTGTGACGCCTGTTCCCTAGTATGGACTAGAGAACAGTATACATTGTCTTCATTGGGCGCAATGTGCAGCGATTGGGATAATTGCCTACTTGCGTTTCATCGATTTGAAAAACTCGTCATTGGACTTGGTGTCCTTGAGTTTATCCAACAAAAACTCGATGGCGCTGGTGTCTTCCATGCCATGTAACAGTTTTCGTAAAATCCACATGCGCTGAAGTTCGTCGTCGGCGGTCAGTAAATCTTCGCGGCGAGTGCCTGAGCGGCGGATGTTGATAGAGGGGTAGATACGTTTTTCGGAAATCTTACGGTCCAGGTGTAATTCCATATTACCTGTACCTTTAAACTCTTCGTAGATTACCTCATCCATTTTGGAGCCGGTATCGACTAAAGCAGTGGCGATAATCGATAGACTGCCACCTTCCTCGATATTTCTCGCTGCACCAAAAAAGCGCTTAGGCCGCTCCAGTGCGTGGGCGTCTACACCACCGGTCAGTACCTTGCCAGAACTTGGGATGACAGTGTTGTAGGCTCGCGCGAGTCGAGTGATTGAATCGAGCAAAATTATCACATCGCGTTTGTGCTCTACCAGGCGTTTGGCTTTTTCAATCACCATGTCGGCAACTTGCACGTGTCGCGATGGAGGTTCATCGAATGTCGAGGCGACAACCTCTGCTCCTCGTGCACCCACTGAACGCTGCATTTCGGTAACTTCTTCTGGTCTCTCATCGATGAGCAAAACAATAATGTCGCACTCTGGATTGTTGCTGATAATCGCCTGTGCAATGCTCTGCATCATAATAGTCTTACCCGCCTTCGGCGGTGCAACCAGTAGGCCACGTTGGCCTTTGCCGATGGGTGCGATCAGGTCGATAATTCTTCCGGTGAGGTCTTCTGTGCTGCCGTTACCCACTTCTAGGGTAAGACGTTGGTCCGGGAACAGAGGTGTTAGGTTTTCGAATAGAATTTTGTGCTTGGAGTTTTCAGGCTTATTGAAATTAACTTCGTCAACTTTCAATAATGCAAAATAGCGCTCGCTGTCTTTGGGCGGGCGAATTTTGCCTTTAATCGTATCACCCGTGCGCAGGTTGAACCGGCGGATCTGGCTGGGTGAAACGTAAATATCATCGGGGCCGGCCAGATAGGAGCTGTCAGCCGAGCGCAAGAAACCAAATCCGTCTTGTAAAATCTCCAGTACGCCATCGCCAGAGATGTCTTCACCGCTCTTGGCGTGGCGTTTTAATATCGCAAAAATGATGTCCTGTTTGCGTGATCGGGCCATGTTGTCCAGGCCGATCTCTTTGGCGATGTCGATAAGGTCTTGTGTGCTTTTTGTTTTAAGGTCAGTTAAATTCATAGATTAATTTGGAAAGTGATTGAGGAAAGGATTCATGAAAATTCAAACGCAAATGTGTTGGCGTGAAATAAAGTTTAGCCGGTGATATTCAGCTTCAGTTTGAATGCTAGTTGAATAGTATTTGAGTAGTAGAATTATTATTGCGGCGCAGGAATGCGCGAGCAGAGAGAATGTAGCACGAGTGAGAAGGGGCGTCTACCGCTTTTTTTCAGTAGATTTGCCCCGGGTTTCGGTTACCGGGGCGTGACATTTAGGGCCGAATAGGGCGCTTAAATAACTTCCTGCACAAATTCGGTCAATTGAGTTTTAGACAGTGCACCCACCTTAGTGGCCTCAGCGTTTCCACCCTTAAACGCGATCAAAGTTGGGATTCCACGGATACCGAATTTTGGAGCTATATCAGGATTGGCGTCCACATCAACTTTGCAGACCTTGAGTTTGCCGTCAAATTCGGTTGCGATTTCATCCAGTAGGGGGGCAATCATCTTGCAAGGGCCACACCATTCCGCCCAGAAGTCGACCAGTACGGGCACGTCGGAGTTCAGTACTTCTTCATCAAATGTAGCATCGGTGACATGTACGATATTCTGGCTCATGGTTTTCTCCAATGGATCGGCGGATTATTGAGTCCGCAAGGTTTCGAGGTGGCACATAATACCATCGGCTGGGTGGGGTACAAGCGCTTGGCTAGAGTTTTTGGTTATTCTCATATTTCTTCGGGCTATGGTTGTTTGTTAGCGCCATCGATCTTTTTCCGGGCGCCGGGAACTGTTGGCACCCAAGCGCCTCTAAGCGTAGTCTCGTACTTCTGATTTAACAGCCTCTCTTAAGGAAACTACATTGCGCAGCAAGCAAATTGTCATAATCGGTATTCTCGGCGCCGCGGCTTTCGCGTGGTTTTATTTGGATCTCGGTAGTTATCTGCAATTAGATACGCTTCGTACAAGCCTGGATGACTTGCTGAGTTGGAAGGCGAACAATCCCTTAGTTAGTGCGGTTGTCTTTTTTGCTGCCTATGTCGCGATCACAGGACTGTCTATTCCCGGTGCGGCAATTATGACGCTTGCCGGTGGTGCGCTATTTGGCTTTTGGTTCGGGTTGCTCTTGGTTTCATTTGCGAGCAGCATTGGAGCAACCCTCGCATTTTTGTTTTCGCGTACCTTGCTGAGAGATTGGGTGCAGGAGAAATTTGGCCGTCATTTGGCGGCGCTTAACGAGGGTTTCGAGCGCGATGGCGCGTTCTACCTCTTCACCTTACGACTCGTGCCGCTGTTTCCCTTTTTTGTTATAAATCTGCTAATGGGCCTGTTGCCCATAGGCGTTTGGCGCTTTTACTGGGTGTCACAGCTAGGCATGTTAGCCGCCACGGCTGTTTACGTGAACGCGGGAACTCAATTGGCCGAGCTAGAGGGTTTGGGGGGTATTGTGTCGCTGCCTCTGCTTATCTCCTTTGTTTTACTCGGCGTGTTTCCATTGTTGGCGAAGTGGTTTGTCAATTATCTCCAATCGCGCAGAATTCTCGAGCAATACACTCGCCCCGAGAAGTTCGATACCAACATGGTCGTAATCGGAGCGGGTTCTGCGGGACTTGTCACAGCGTTAATAGCGGCCACGGTAAAAGCCAAAGTCACGCTGATCGAGCGCCACAAAATGGGGGGAGATTGTCTCAATACGGGTTGTGTACCTAGTAAAGCCATTATTCGGTCCGCTCGAATTGCGGATTATGCCCGTAGAGCTCCTGAGTTTGGTCTGGGTGAAATGTCAGTAGAAGTCGACTTTCCAGCGGTCATGTCCCGGGTTCAGTCCGTGATTAAAACTATCGAACCTCACGACTCGGTTGAGCGATTCACCGATCTTGGAGTGGACTGCGTCAGTGGCGATGCGCGAATTGTTTCGCCCTGGGAAGTCGAGGTTAACGGCCAAATCTTGCGCACCCAACATATCGTTATTGCCAGCGGTGCCAGAGCCCGGGAGCTAAATATTCCAGGCCTGGATCAATTGGATTATCTGACATCGGACACTTTGTGGGACATTCGCGAAGCGCCGGGCACCCTGTTGGTTTTGGGTGCAGGTCCCATTGGCTGCGAATTGGCTCAGGCCTTCGCGCGCCTGGGGACTCGAGTAAAGCTGGTGACCCATTCGGATAGGATCATGCCAAGGGAAGATGCCGATGTGGTTGAGGCTGTGATGGAAGCCTTTGAGCGCAATGGAATCGAAGTCTATACCAATTACGATGCTCAGCAGTTTTCTGCCTCGGCAGAAGGGCAGTCAGCGGTATTCAAAACCCCTGAAGGCGACCGAGAACTTACGTTTGATCGGGTGCTGCTCGCCGTCGGTCGCGCCGCAAACACAGAGGGTCTTGGGCTGGAGGAACTCGGTATCGAACTAACCGCGCAAAAGACCATCGCTGTGGATGACTATTTGCGTACCAAGGTTCCTACCATATTGGCCTGCGGCGATATCGTGGGCCCCTATCAATTTACCCACATGGCGAGCCACCAGGCCTGGTTTGCGGCCGTGAACGCCCTGTTCGGTCGGTTTAAGCGTTTCAAGGTAGATTACTCTATTGTTCCATGGGCTACCTTTACAGATCCTGAGGTTGCTCGAGTTGGTCTCAATGAAATGGATGCTATTGCACAAAATATTCCCCATGAGATAACCCGTTACGGCATTGATGACCTGGACCGAGCTATTGCCGATGGCGAGGCTCACGGATTTATCAAAGTGTTGACCGTTCCGGGAAAAGACAAAATTCTCGGTGCCACCATTGTGGGCTATCACGCCGCGGAGCTGATTACAGAGTTTGTGATGGCCATGAAACATGGCATTGGGCTGAAGAAGATTCTCGGCACAATTCATATTTATCCCACTCTGTCCGAAAGCAATAAATTCCTGGCAGGGCAGTGGCAAAAAGAACGCAAGCCTGAAAAGGTACTGTCATGGTTGGAGCGTTATCACGCCTGGACTCGCGGCTGAAAGTGAAGAGCAACTAGTTCAGTGACGCAGGAGTGGCAGGTCTACATTCTGGAGTGTGCTGATGGCACGTTTTACACCGGTGTTGCCGTTGATTTAGATCGCCGCTTGTTACAACACAATGGAGAGAAACCCGGCGGGCCCAAATATACCCGGGGCCGTCGGCCCGTGCGGTTGCTTTGGTCGGCTACTGCTGAAGATCGCGGTGTGGCGCAGAGTCGTGAGGCGGCGATAAAAAAGTTGTCGCGTGCGGAAAAATGCAGGTTGATTGCAAGTTAGTTCCTGCTAATTCGGAAAACCGGCTCCGCTCAAACCCTCTTTTTAAAAAATTCAATCGTAGACCGAAAGATTGGAAGCCTGATTAGGGTTGGGGAACCGTTGAGCGCATGGATGCGCGGGGCGGCCATCCGCGAGCCGAGCATCCATGCTGTCGACAGCCTTGACAGGACAGAATGGCAATCGGCTCTCTCTCGAAGGTTTTCGCACTTGTACAGATTGCTCACGTGAACCAATTGATTAGAAACAATTACGGGATTTAAGGAAATTGGGAGTTTCCATGGGCGCGACCTTTCGGGTGCGCGCTAATTAGCCGTTGATTTCTTCCAGTCTATCGTGTTGCTCTAGCCACTCTTCTTCAAACTCGACAGCCAGAGCTTTTAATTCGCCTTCTCGTCTTAGCAAATCAGCCAGTTCGTTTTTTTGCTCAGCTTCATATAATTCACTATTGCCCAGACGATTCTGGATACTCTCGAGTTCTTTTTCAGTCTCAGCCATTCGCTTTTCCGTCTTCTTAACCGCGTTCAAAAGCGGCCTAAGAGTCTCGCGTTGCGTGGCAGCTTGTTGCCGTTTTTCTTTACGGGAATTATCAGCCGCTTCTGCAGGGCGTTTATCGCTTTCTTTGTAACTGCTCAGAATCCACTTTTCGTAACCTTCAAGATCTTCCTGATACTCTTCTATCCTTCCATCGTGGACCAGCAGTAGTTCCTCTACGGTGTTGCGCAGCATGTGGCGATCGTGGCTTACCAGCAATACGGCACCTTCGTAGGCTTGCAGTGCAACTTCCATCGCGTGGCGCATATCCAGATCCAGGTGATTCGTCGGTTCATCGAGGACCAGGAGATTGGGCCGTTGCCACACCACCATTGCCAGCGCCAGCCTCGCTTTTTCGCCGCCCGAAAATGGTGCGATAGCACTTGTTGCGCTATCACCTCGGAAGTTAAAGCCGCCCAAAAAGTTGAGTATTTCCTGTTCTCGCGCTGTGGGGCTCAATCTTTGCAGGTGCAAAGCTGCACTGGCCTCAATGTCCAGCGCTTCAAGTTGCTGCTGGTCAAAGTAACCGATATGGCAGTGTTCGCCGGGTGTGCGACGACCTTCTAGCAAGGGCAAATCACCGATCAAACTTTTCAGTAAGGTTGATTTGCCCGCGCCGTTTTTTCCGAGCAGCCCGTATCGGCTGCCGGGCCGAAGCGTCAAACTAATCTTGTTGAGAATTGCATTGTCGCCGTATCCCAGCGTTGCCTGATCCAGTATTAACAATGGGTCGCTACTTCTGGAGGGGGGCACGAAACTGAAATCAAAGGGAGAATCTATGTGAGCCGGTGCCAGCTTCTGCATTCGCTCCAGTTCTTTTAGTCGGCTTTGTGCCTGTTTGGCTTTCGTCGCCTTGTAGCGGAAGCGTCTGACAAAGTCTTCGATCTCAGAAACACGCTTTTGTTGCTTCTCATAACCAGTCTGTTGGTTAGCCAGGCGCTCTGCACGCTGCAGTTCAAATGCGGTGTAAGTTCCCGGGTAGCCGTTGAGTTGTTTGTGCTCGATGTGAATGATGCGCTGACACGTCGCGTCGATAAAGTCTCTATCGTGGGAAATCATCAGCAGAGTGCCTGGGTACTGCTGCAACCATTGTTGTAACCAGAGCGTGGCATCCAGATCCAGGTGATTGGTGGGCTCGTCCAGCAATAAAACGTCAGACGGTGTCATCAGCGCTCGCGCCAGGTTTAGCCGGATACGCCAGCCGCCAGAAAAATCACTGACGGGTCTGCCGGTTGCACCGTCTTCAAACCCCAAGCCCAGCAGTAGCCTCTCAACTCGCCTTTCAGCGCTGTAGCCGTCGTTGGCCTCGAGTTCATTGTGAATATTCGCTGCGGCACAGAAATCTTCGGCGCTTTCAGCGGCTTGTAACTTGTCTCTAAGGGCGGCCAGCTGCGCGTCCCCTCTGAGAACATATTCTCCGGCCAGTGATTCGCTTGTCTGAACCTCTTGGGCCATATGAGACAGGCGCAGTTTGTCCATGCCGGTGATATCGCCTTGATCGGCACCCAGCTCGCCCAAAAGCAGGGCGAACAGACTGGACTTTCCGCATCCGTTGGCCCCAATTAGGGCCAACCTCTGCCCAGGCTGAATGGTTATATTCGCCTCACTGAGCAGATTTTTGCTGCCCCGACGGAGACTGATATCGCGTAGAATAATCATAAGGCGCGAATAGTACTCGCTGTGAGGTTTGGTAACCAGATGGATAGGCCATGAGTAACGATTTTTGGGAGTTTTCACTCACTACCTACGAAGCTGAGGGTGTCGCCGAAGCGGCGTTAGCGGTACAAGACCAGTTGGGATTGGATATCAACTTGATACTTTATGCTAGCTGGCTGGCAAGTCTCGGGTTGAAGCTGACGAGCGGGCATCTAGCGGGGTTGGAGTCTTGTATCGGGCGTTGGCGGCGCGAAGTGGTAATCCCCTTGCGAGCAGTGCGTCGTGAGCTGAAGGGCATTGCAGATGTGGCAGTTTTGCGCGATCAGGTGAAAGACATTGAATTGAGTTGCGAGAAACGTCAACAAAAGATGATGTGGGAATACTTCAACACTGCCGAACCCTTGGGTCGAGAGGGTGAAATCTTACATGAAAGCTTGATCTTGCTGGTTACACCGGAAATGGCTGAAACGGCTTCCTGGCGGATACTGACGGGAAAACTTTTCAGCGCGACCCAGGGCTAACTCAGTGCCCACGAGGGCTGGCAAAACAGGTGCTTTCAGTAGTAATATGTGGCCCGCATCCCGGTTGGTCCAGTGCTTTCCTTTATTTGGAAGTCGTGAACGGTTGGTATTTTGCGTTGTCACAGTACCTCCCGTTTAGTTGTTTTGGTCGATAGAACCGGTTTTCGTGCCAGGTGGCACGGATCCCTTGATATAAATGAATATGGATTGAATATATGAAGAAGTACGCATTACCGCTGGCTCTGTCCAGTCTGTTTGTTTTACAAGCTTGCAACCAACAAACTCCTACCACTGATGCGCCCGAAGAGGCTGCGTCTGCAGTGGCGCTTGAAACCTCTGAGCAGCGATTAAGCTATGGCATTGCCTACGGCCTCGGCGAGCGCATGAAAGCGGATTCCGTCCCCATGGATGTTGACGCTTTCACGCTTGGATTGCGCGATGCTCTTGAGACCGGCGAGTCACGATTATCCCAGGAAGAAATAGCGGCCGAAATGCAGGCATTCCAGGAGAAAGCACAGGAAGCTCAGCAAGCTGCTGCGGCGACGGCTGGTGGAGAAAATGCTGCCGCTGCGGCGGCATTCCTAGCGGAAAATAGTACCAAGGAAGGTGTGGTAGTTACGGATTCTGGTCTACAGTATCAGGTTGTGGAAGCGGGAGCTGGCGCCAAGCCTGGAGCCGACGACACGGTCGAAGTGCACTATCGAGGAACATTGCTCGATGGAACTGAGTTCGATTCCTCTTATTCGCGAGGCCAGACCGTATCTTTTGGTGTTAGCCAGGTTATTCCAGGCTGGACCGAAGCTCTGCAGTTGATGTCTGCTGGTTCCAAGTGGAAGCTGTTTATCCCCTCGGATATCGCCTACGGTGCCGGCGGTGCGGGTGCGAATATCGGCCCCAATGCGGCGCTAATTTTTGATGTTGAGCTTATTTCTATCGCAGGTCAGGAAGAGGAATAGGCTTCGGTCCTGTAACTCTCGCCTTTTAAATTCAGGCAGTCAGGCCCCGCGGTTTGCTGCCTGTGTGTGTTGTGAAGGCCGCCTATAAGCTGGTCTTCCAGCACAAACCTTGATTCCAGGGATTCCCCTAACACAGATAGATCGCGTTCCAAGGTCTCGGGTCCATTTGGCCCCCCACTGTATTTCTCTTCGTAGGCCAGTATAACTTCAGTAGTGTCTGCTATCGCAGGCATTAGGTTGGCCGCCAGTTTTTCGGTGCCGTCTGCAAAGGCTTCTGCTTCGGCTATAAGCTGGTGAAAAACTTCAAAGTGACCCGCTGAAATATAATCGACCAGTAGGGCGCAGAGGTCTTTTTGCTGATTCTCCAGTTCTGGGCCATCCATAGCGCTGTCGGTGAGGATGGCTATTTGAGTGTACTTTGCGAGGACATCATTGCGTTCTTGTAGCCAGATGTTTAGTAGCTCTTCGACGGCGTCGAATTGCTTGCTTGGATTTTCCTTGCTTATTGGCATCAACTGTTCCCTTTGTGTTCCCGCCCCGTCACCAACTATATGCAAGTGGGGAGCGGGGGGCAAGCAGGGGAGTGCTGGTAATGATGTTGTTCAAAGATGAATGATCGTGAAGGATTCATTTGAGCCCAATAGGCTCAATTTAGTTCAATTGGGCTTGTTGATCATCGCTAAATACCAGCAGCTGTGGATAGAATTCAAGAAAGGTCTGCTCCAGAGCGTGTTTCATCGGATGTAGCTGTGTTTCAACTTCTATTAGTGGGTTGCCTCTGCGAAATCGCTCTCCGATGCGCATCGCTGTCGCTGTTACTGTTTCCCATTCGTGGTAGAGATTCAGTATGTCGTATTCCTGTATTCGGCTCAGCATCGTGCGAGAGCCTGCGCTCAGATGCGCTTCGTGGGCAGTGAGTATGTTGCAGACCCGACTGTTAAAATCCCGCAGCTCCAGGGGGGAGTATTTGGACCAATGTTGGGTCAAGAAGTGATCGAAGCTCAAATCGATTAGAATTCCCGCATAACGCCTTAGCTCGGGTGGGAAGTGTGTGCGCAACTCGGCAACTAGTACGTGACCGTCCGTAAACGCATCAACGGCTCGATGCAGTTTCACGCCTCGCACTACGTTGGGTGGCAGGTCACCTGGCAGCAGGCCCTTGTAAAAATCCCCCTCAAGTCCACCTGCAATCATGCCCTCGTCGGGCCAGGCGAGATGAAAGTGGGCCAGAAAATTCATTGGGGCCTATTGGGCTGACAATCCAGGGTATTGGTCGTAGAAATTTTGCAGATACCCGTCAAAGCTAAGCGTGTCTGATTCTTCGATTTCAGTTTGCGTTTGTGCAGATCTGCGGCACTCCTCATCGAAAAGAGATTGCTTGTGCTCAGATAGGGGGCGGGCGCGAAAATGCTCTGACCACTGCACACTGTAGTCCATGGCGAGGCGGAAAAAGGGCAGATTTTTTTCTGTCATCTCGCGTAAGACCCTGGCCGATGCGGTTAATTCAGGGTCTTCGACCTTCGCCATTTGCTCGGATAGGGTCTGGCTGTAGTGGTTACTGGCGGAGGACTTGTCCATCACCTGGGCTATCCCCGACATTGAATTCAGGAGTTGCTCGGCCCAGTGGGACAAAAGGATTTCCTCGCCGTTGCTATTGAGGTGCAGCTTCGGTTCTCGGCCGCGATTGACCACTGCCTCAATGTTCTTGGATTGGAGAACCTGTTCGTCGTCGTTACAATCGGGGCTCTCCTCCATCAGGCAGTACAGCAAAAATACGTCCATAAATCGAATTTGCTGCGCATCCAGGCCCATCGGCGAGAACGGGCTGACGTCCACGCAGCGCACCTCTATGTATTCGATACCATCGCGTCGTAGCGCCCCCAGGGGGGTCTCGCCTGAAAAGGCCACTCTTTTCGGTCGTATTGTGCTGTAAAACTCGTTCTCTATTTGCAGCAGGCTATCGTTAAGTTGCTGGTAGTCGCCGTTTTGCCCACTATTAATATTCGCGTACTCGGGGTGGGGTTGTTGAATGGCCTCGCTTAGGGTCTCCACGTAGTTGTCCAGCGCGTTGTAGCATACGTTCATATCTTTTTGCGCATCGCTGTTATAACCCAGGTCACCCATCCTCAAAGCGGTTCCATAGGGAAGGTGCAAGCTGCGGGATTTGTCGTCAAAGCTCTGTAGGTTGTGGTCATCGCGACCTCGCAGAAAGCTGGAACACACCGCTGGAGAGGCTCCGTAGAGGTAGATCAGCAGCCAGGAATAGCGATGAAAATTTCGTATCAACGCGAGGTAGCGCTTGGTAATGTAATCGGCCAATTCACCGGGTTGGCCCGCTGACTTCCAGGCCTCATCCCAATATTCTTCGGGCATGGAAAAATTGTAGTGGATACCGGCTATAGCCTGCATCATGCGCCCGTAGCGGTGCCCCAGGCCTTTTCTGTAAGCCTCTTTCATTTGCGCGACGTTAGATTTGCCGTATTGAGCTATGGGGATGCTGTCATCGCCGCTTACGATACAGGGCATACTCGCGGCCCACAAAATTTCACCGTCCAAATGTTGGTAGACGTAGCTGTGAACGTCGGCAAGATTTTCGAGACTCTCTTCTATACTTGAATTTGGAGAGGTGATGAACTCCATCAGCGCCTCGGAATAATCCGTGGTTATCAAGGAGTGAGTCAGGGCTGAGCCCAACCCCCGGGGATGAGGCGTTTGAGCGAGTTTGCCGTCGGCATCTATCCGCAAACTTTCCTTTTCAATACCGCGTTTGATCTGGGTAAGAATATTGAGATTTTCCGGGGTGTTGAGATCTTGCACCTGCCGCTCGAGATCAGTAGACAATCGGTACTCCTGTTGGCGAATAGCTCAGTTGAATCAGAGGCGCTGGGTTTCTATTTTGTGGTGCGCCAGTCTTTCTCTCTGGCGTCACTTTGGATTGCGGCAGTGTATAGTGCAGGCGCAACAGAGTACAGATTTGCAATGACCCTGTTTAGGAGGGTGATCACCGAGTGGTCTGATTGGGATCAGAGCCCCATTTAGTGCGGGCTCAGTGGCAATCTTTAATGGCTTGGGTGGTCACGCAGGGCCATTTTTGAAATGCGGGTCGCCAAATTTGGTCATGTTTGAGATAAAAAAGCGCAGGTCGCGCCGAGTTGAATCCGCCCAGCATTATTACTGCCGGGGTTTTTCTTAGCCAGCGCTCGGTGATAGAGTACCCAGCATAATATAAACCTGTGATCGTGTTCGGGTAACCGGGCTTTCTACCTCGCACCGCGAGCCTCAGATATTGGAGAACATATAGTGAGAATTACCGAGTGGCTCAAGCTTCTGGCAACACGCGATGGATCCGATTTGTATCTGAGTACCGGTGCGCCTCCCTGCGCTAAGTTCGAAGGGCAATTGATGCCCATCGGTAGCGATATTTTGCAGCCCGGTGAGATCAAGGAGATCGCCTACGAAATAATGGATCCGACTCAGCAGGTCGAGTTTGAACTGGAGCTTGAAATGAACCTGGCCTATTCGATTTCCGGATACGGGCGGTTCAGGGTAAACATTTTCGTGCAACGCAATGAAGTCGGAATTGTTGCTCGTAATATCGTGGCTGAAATACCCCATTGGGAGGATTTGCGGTTACCGCCGATCTTGACTGATGTGGTGATGCGAAAGCGTGGTTTGATGCTGTTCGTCGGTGCAACAGGTTCGGGTAAATCGACTTCCCTTGCCGCTTTGATTGACTATCGCAATATCAACAGCAGCGGCCATATCGTGACTATTGAAGATCCCATTGAATACGTGCACACGCACAAGAAGTGCATCGTTAACCAGCGCGAAGTAGGCGTGGATACGCGCAGCTGGCACAACGCTCTCGTCAACACACTTAGGCAAGCACCGGATGTGATTTTGATTGGAGAAATCCGGGATCGAGAGACCATGGAGCACGCCCTGGCTTTCTCTGAAACAGGGCACCTGTGTATCTCGACCCTACACGCCAACAATGCCAACCAGGCCCTGGATCGCATTGTGAACTTCTTCCCCGAGGAGCGCCGCCCTCAGTTGCTTATGGATTTGTCCACCAATATCCAGGCGTTCGTATCTCAGAGACTGATTCCCACGGTCGATGGAAAACGCTGTGCCGCCGTTGAAATACTCATGGGTACTCCGATGATCGCCGATCTTATTTTGAAAGGAGAATTTGAGGGAATTAAGGACGTTATGGAAAAGTCGGCCTCAGCGGGAATGAAAACCTTTGACGGTGCTCTGTTTGATCTATTCCAGGAGGGTATGATCACTGAAGAGGAAGCACTGAAGAATGCAGACTCAGCGAACAATGTTCGTCTCGAAATTAAGCTTGCGAATGATGAAGATGATGGGGGTAACGGAAAGCTGAATTTCAGCCTCGAAACATTGGGTGATGAAGAGCCGCAGATTTACGATCGCTAAGGTAGTGGTTTAAGGGCTAAGCTCACCCATTTCGGCAAGTACCTTGCGCCAGGTTTTTAGGTTCTACTGGGAATCCTGTGGGTAGAGGTTGAGTTTTCCACAGTGGAACAGAATTGAAACTCGATAGTTTTCGAAGTTTCTAAATCCTCGGGCAGCCGATTTTATTGTCTGAATCTTTGAATTAAATCCTTTCGTACAGCAGGCTGGCATAGGATTGCCCCTTGCGAAAACTTTTTTCATCGATGCCAAGGTGTTTCACTTCCTCAACAGAGCGTCTGTCCATCCCTCTTTTCACTGCTCGGGATTGAATATGATGCACCTCATCCCACGACAGACCAAGTAGTTTTGCGGCCTGTGTCTTGTTGCTGGCAGCCGACAGCACATCAATAGCGAAACGCTCAAATAAATGCGTAAAGCGTGCCTGCGTATCTGCCCACGGTACTTTCAGGCTTTTGATTCCATGCGCTTTACAATGAATACGCGGAACCTGAGCAACTAACTGCGTCTTGAACTGCATCGTATCAAGGTGTCGCCATGTGCGTTGCTCACGATGGTCGTAAACCGAACAAAGGGCATGGCAGACACTACACGCGCCTTTCGTTCCCTTTGGCCAATCTATCTGGAGGGTAATTGATTTGTCGGTCAGATCCGGGGTAATAGCCGTGATTTTCCATGGGTCGCCAAGCCCCAAAAGTTGAGTAAACAACGCGGTATCTTTCATTTGAATATCTCCATAAAAAAAGACTCTTGTACCACATTCTTGACCATTGTTTGGCTTTTACCCATAGGAAACTCGGAAGAACCGGTTTTTATATCCGAGTCATTGGCATTGAGCAACTCAAATCCGGCCGACCAACTGTTGGGGTTGTTCTTGTCGGGTTTACACCAAATTACTTGAGCTGCAAGATAAAGCGTGTCCTGCGCTTTTTGTAAATCGACGCCAACTTGCAATATTGCGCCTACAATGAGTTCCTTTCCGACTTGAGCTCTAAGGCCGTTTGTTGAAATGTCACTGGTTTTGCATCGAACGACTTCTCCGTCGTGCCCATCCGCGCTCGAGGAAACGAGTTCAATAAATATGGTTTCGGTGGAGGGTAGTCGTGCGTGTTTGCGTTTATTTTCAGTCATAACGGCTGGATCTCAGTCAGTCTTGCTGCTTCTTTACACGGGTAACTTCACTTCTAAAATTTGAACGCGCTTCTAGTATATCTACTTGATCATTATCCATCAGAGCGATCAATTCGCGCATGTTGAGTGAGCGCATTTTAATCCCCTCACGATTCACAAAAATATAACTGTCTTGTTCCAGGTCATGGACTGCCAGCTTTGCCATTAATGGAGTATCGCCATCGTGGAATCCCAGCCATGTTCCCATTGGAATGATGATCTCGGTTTCTGGCTCGGCGGGTTCGATTTCAATCGTTAAGTCTTCTGCTTCTTCTGCCTCATTGGGTAAGGACTCAGCCTCCTGAGCTTCGGGCTCGATAATAGATTCAATTTCTATTTCGACTTCCCCATTGTCGATAGCTTCCTCTTCACCATTTGGCGCTTGATCTGAATCTTCGGTCTCGGAACTCGATATAGGGTCCTCGGAAGACTCAGCATCGCTCTCCAGTTGATCTGCTTGAAGTCGCTGTGCTTCTTCTTCGGTCCAAACTCCCGCTGCGTTGGCCAGGCAAATACTAAAACTCGCACCGCTATCTAGAGCAGTGGCAGCCCCGCTTGCAAGCAGAGTGCAGAACTCGGCATAGCCTTGCTGCATGGCTTTTATTCCGGCCCGATTGGTAAACTGCAACAGCTGTTCCTGCTCGAGCTTGAGGACCAGTTGTACTCTGAGGTACTCGCCCGATCCGGAATCAACTAAAAACCACTGCCCTGCTTCAAGCTCGTCAATGGTCCCCAGTTCTTCTCCTTCAACCCGATCCGGGGTCATCCCTTCCATGGGTAGAGGGTCGATCTGTTCCAGCACAACGGCTTGCTGACGCAATAGCTGTAAATGGGTTAGTTCGATTAATTCCACCGCTTCGCTAACACCGTCGGGGTCCATGTGTAAGCTCAACAGCCAGCGTTTAATATCTTTTGGAAGCTTCGTGACGGCTTCGAACAAATGTTGCCGTCCATCTTCATCAGTAGCTTCGTCAATTTGCAGTGAATCCAGGAGTGCTACTGTGGTGTCAGACATTTGGGCCCATTGCGTGGAGTCGGCACCGAACTTGAGTAAGACCAATTGCGCACTTTCGTACCAGGGGCCCCTTATAAAGCCACCGATTTCTGCGGTGGCTTTATGATCTTCCAAGACAAGGTTGATCATCTGCGCGCTTTTCCACCTGGCACTGGCCGTTTTAAACTTACCTTTCTCGGTTTCGACCAGCCGCTGGGTCATGCGCTGGGCACGGTTGTGGTCCTTGTTGGCCTTGGATATAAGATCATCACAAAGCACCTTAAGATCCACTTCTTCTTTGTTTAACCAGGTGCTCAGATCTTCTGTTACTGTGGTGATTAGCTGCTCGAGTGCCAAGCCAGCTCTGCCTAATTGTGGCTGCCAGCCAATCGCACTGCTGTGGAGCGTATCGAGCAACTGGTGAAGAGGGTGGGTCTCCTGGGACAAAAAAACGATCGTCACTAATCGCAACCGCGGCGACAGCGGGTACTAATAGTCGCAATTGAGAACCTACTGGTTCCTCGATGGGAAACCCTTCCTCCCAAAGTGCGAATGAGTCTTGCAGCCATTGCAGAATAGCCATGAGCGACGGGGTTGGCATCCGAGGCTCGCCGAGTTCTCCCTGGGTGCGAATCGCATCGACTGGTCTATGGTGGTAGTCATCAATTTTCCGCAGGCTGGTGAGTACCTCGCTGGAGTCCATTACCAGCTGATTGTCCCCAGTAGTTTCTGCCGAGCTTGCATAATTACTCAGAACCAGGTCTTTGAGTGAGCACTGCAGGGGGAATTGTTGGTCTGTTAGTTTCAGTGGATTAGCTTCCAGGTTATATGTGCTATCAGGTAGGTCCAAAGTAATACCAGCACTACCAAGCGGAACTTACTTTTGGGTTTCTCTACAGCTACAGCATTGTTCATTGCAGTTTCTATGTTGAAGGAACCGCATGCCCGGCATTCTCCTCCGTGACCACTGGATTTCCCGCGGTAGCTGCAATCTTTGCACGAATAAGCCATACGGATTTATCGGGTGCTTCTTAAAAGCTGATCTACAATGCGTTCTAGTTGCTTCAGATTATTGCATTCGGCCGCAAAATGACAAGCACTTTGGTAGCGTAACATTTCCGAATCGCCTGTCCCCCAAGCCCGTCTAGACTCTGGGTTAAGCCAGATAACCTGGCGTGAGCGGGTGAAAATTGACTGCATCACTTCCAGCTTCGGATCGCCATTATTGTTGCGGGCATCGCCGAGAATAATAACTGTGGTATCACTATTGATGTCATCCAGCGCCAAATTGGAAAAATCCTCCAGTGCGGTGGCGTAATCGGTTGCTCCACCGTACTGCCAATTGACGAGTTCTATAGCCTTTTCTACCGGATATTCGTCAAATAGGTGGCTAACTTCGCCCAAATGGCTTGAAAATGCAAAGCTTCGTACTTGGGGAAGAATATCCTGCAGGCTGTATAGAAACATGAGCAAAAATTTCGCGTAGGCCGCAACGGAACCGCTGACATCGCATATTGCCAATATCTTGGGCTTGTCCTTGCGCGTCTGCTTCCAGTAGGTATTAAACATCACACCATCATGGGGAATACCGTGGCGGATGGTTTTGGCCATATTGAGCTGGCCGCGCTTGGTAATTTTACGCTTTCTTGAATGACGTGCAGCCAGGCGTTTGGCCATTTTCCGCACCAACTCATGAACTTTGTGCAGATAGTGGTGCTCAATATTGTTCAGCCGTGTCTTACTTAGAATTTCATCCATGAACTGTCGATTTTTGCCGGCGGCATTGAGCAGGTATTCTCGCTCGACATAGTCGCGCACTTGCTCTCGCAATATGTCCCTGTAACGCTGTAATTCGGTCAACGCCGGATTGCCCTGGCGCTCCAGCTCTATGACCGCCTGTCGAATATGTTCCTCTCCCACTTCGTCGAGAATTTTTCGCGTGTATTGGCCTTTCTGGGTGAACATTTGAATCTGATTTAGGCCCACCTGCTCCCCGGCACGATTCATAGCCAGGCTTAATTCGTTGCGATCATTGTTTATCAGGCCCTGCATCAGTGGGCTGTCCATTAGGGATTGAAGTTCAGGGCTTTGTTCGGCTGCGGCCTCCAGCAGGGACGTTTCCGCAGACGGTTCTCCATCCCCCGAATCGGTGTCGTCAGCATCGGCATTGTCGCCCTGCGCACTTTCGCGCTCTTGTTGGTCGGCATCTTTGTCGGAAAAATCGGCAAGGCCGCGGCTGAAAAATTCCTCGAAACAGGCTGCGAAAATAGCCTTTTCACCGGTCGTTTTGGCCAGCGCCATGGACAGGCCGTCCCGCAGGCTTTCACGATTGTTAAAGCCTAGGATGCTGGCGACATCCATGGCGTCTAAAGTTTCCGCGGGGGAAATTCTAACGTCGTGGGTGCGCAACACCTGGATAAAACTGACGAGCCTGGACTGCACTTGCCAGGACCTAGTCAGTGTTTCTTATTTGTGGGATCAAATTTCTTAACTCTGGAGTTGTGGCTTCAATGTCATCCTGGAATTTAAGTAGAACATTTAATGTGGTGTGTAACAGTTCTTCGTCTAATTGATCTGCATGAAGTAGTAGCAAGCTTCTTGCCCAGTCGATAGTTTCCGAAATTGCCGGTGCCTTTTTCAAATCGAGCTGGCGCAGCGAGTGAACAAATTCTACCAGTTGGTGACGCAGTTGTTCGTTGATGTCCGGAACTCTGCTGCGAACAATGCGTTCCTCTAGCTCTACGGTTGGGAACGGAATGTAAAGGTGTAAGCAGCGTCGTTTCAGTGCATCGCTAATATCGCGTGTGTTGTTACTGGTCAGGAAAACCATCGGCGTCGTTTTTGCCTTTACGGTACCAATTTCGGGTACGGAAACCTGGTAGTCCGAAAGTATTTCCAACAGTAGAGACTCGAATTCGTAATCCGATTTATCGACTTCATCAATCAGTAGGACTGCTCCCTTTTCCTGCTGCATTGCTTTTAGGAGCGGGCGGGGTTCCAGAAAATCCTCGGAGTAAAAGATATCTCCAAACTGGTGCAGTTTTTCAACCGATTCTGCCAGGCCAGTCGCACCCTTTAGTAGGTCGCCCAGTTTTTCTTTGAGAATCTGTGTGTACAGCAGTTGCTTGCCGTACTTCCATTCGTAGAGTGCTTTGGCCTCATCCAGACCCTCGTAACATTGCAGTCGAATGAGCGGGAGTTTGAGTAGATCCGAAGTTGTTTTTGCCAATTCAGTTTTGCCGACCCCTGGAGGGCCTTCAACCAGGATGGGCTTGCGAAGTTGAAACGCGAGGTATACTGCCGTTGCGATGCTGGTGCTGCAGATATAGCCGAAGGATTCGAAGCCCTTCTCGATCTCTTCGACCGATGCTAATTGTGGGAAATCTTTTATGTTCACATCTCAACCCTGTAAATTTGACGGGCTATTGTACGCGAACTGTTCGCCAGCTGTAACGAACTAAAGCGAGCTATCCCCCAGTCATGTTCATAAATCGAACAATTTCGGGTTCACCGCGGTTGTCGAAATGATGTCGTTCGGGTTTTACCTCCATGGCATCGACTATCGCCCATTTTAGTTTATCCAGGGAATAGTCGGGCCCGCGCAAGATCGCTCGCAGGTCCACGGAGTGTTCATTTCCTAAACACAGTAATAACCTGCCCTCAACCGTGACTCGGACGCGGTTGCATAAATGGCAGAAGTTATTGGAGTGGGGTGATATAAACCCAATTTTGGAGTCGCTGTCGGACATGCTGTAGTAGCGTGCGGGGCCCGCGTTGCCTGTCGGGTCGCCCAAGGATGTTAAATCGTAGTGCGCACTAATGCGCTCGCGCAACTCATCAGAGCTGCAAAAGCTGAGTTCTCTATCGTGCTCGTCGATCAGGCCCAGGGGCATTTCTTCAATGAAGGCAATGTCGATTTTCCTGTCTCTGACAAAATTGACGAGGTCGACAGCCTCGTCCTCATTGCGCCCTTTGAGGACTACTGCATTAATTTTGATTTGATCAAAGCCGACAGCGATCGCCGTGTCTATGCCCGCGACAACCTGGTCGAGATTTCCATGGCGGGTCAGTTGTCTGAATTTTCTGGGATTGAGACTGTCAAGGCTAATGTTCAGCCGTTTGACGCCGCTGGCGCGCAATTTTTCGGCGGTTCTTTGCAATTGGGAGCCGTTGGTGGTGATGACCAATTCGCCCAATTGCGGCAGTTTTCCCACCTGATCAATCAGCGACAGTACATTGTTTCGTATCAGCGGTTCACCGCCAGTTAGCCGGATCTTTCCCACTCCCAGTTCAGTAAATGCAGTGGCGAGCTGATGAAGTTCCTCGAGACTCAAGATCTGTGGCTTGGGTATAAACTGCATTTCCTCTGCCATACAATAGACACAGCGAAAATCGCAGCGGTCGGTGACCGATAGACGAACATAGTCTACTCGACGTTCGAATCGATCAATGAGTTGCCTGGGTAGAACTTTTTCCATGTTTTGCAGTGTAATCCTTATAAGTTGTGTACTCTAGCGATTATGAGACCTCAGTATAACCCCGCAATTTTTCGAATATTTTGAATCGCAATATTTTTAATCACCTCAAAGCAGTATCGAAGTAAGCTTTTCGCTGGTTTGCTTCAACTTATCCAGGGTTCAGGCTCCTTTGCCTGATTTTTGGCGCCACTATCCTGCATAACCCGTAACGCGTTAAAAAACTGGCTCCTTTCCGGATATTCGCAGCCCTGGCTGCCAAGCCATAAAACGTCGTGTTTTTAGCAAGCCCCATGAAGCGTGTTCCGGAAAGATTGTAGTGTCTCTTGCAGGTTGCAAAAGGTCGCTCCCCGCCTGCTCGGGTGACGGCAATTTCCTGGTTACGAATTCGATCAGCCTCCGATAAGGGGTGGCCACGATAACCTTTGCGCTGAACCTGATCATCAATGCCCAGCTGCGCCAACTTATCGCGGGTCTGTTGAGAGCTGTAAGCGGCATCCGCGTACAGTGCCGTCTCATCACCCGGTAACAAGGTATCGCGCTCCCGAGAGTCATGCACATTACCCGGCGTCACGCTTTGACGGTGAATAAAGCCCTCTTCATCGACATCCGTATGAACGGAAAAGCCATAGATGGACTTCTTGTTACCCCGGCTGTCATTCTTCACGTGCCAACCCGCTTCAGGGTCTCGCGTTGGTTTGCCATCTTTGTCGTTGCCTGAACCCGATTGCGCAGCCTCTATTGGTGTCGCATCAATAATATTAATCCGGCCTTCGCTCATAATAATGTTCCTGGCTTCAAGCTGACGGTTAATTTCAGCCAGTCGTTGATCCCACAATCCCTGCTCGACCAGTCGGGTTCGAAATCTCCCCAAGGTGGATGCCTCAGGAACTTCTCTATCTAACTCAAGATGACAGAATTTTCGAAACAGCAGATCTCGATACAGACTTTGAGCTAACTGTACGTCTGAAAGCCGATACCCTGCACCGGGCAACAAGCTCCTAAACAAGGTCGGCAATGGATAGCCTGGACGGCCTGTTTTTGAGGCATAAAGAGTGGCGAGTAGTTTCTCTATCTCTGACCATTGTAGTAACGCCCCGGTATCATCAAGACTGTGGATGTAGACGCCACTCCAAAACCGCAGCTATTTGCCGAATTTTGAAATAGACGGATCTCGGCGTATTAGAATCGGCGCGGTAGAACTGCGGCCCAGTCACACTCAAGAGCGACCAATAAGCAGGCACGATTCAAGCGTAGGGACTATAAGAATAAGTGTCGCTGAGAACGGTATGACGCCACCACAGATTTGACGGTCAACGCTGGCGCCATACCCAAAAAAACCGTGCAGGTGCACGACCCGTTAAGTGTTGCACATAATGGGAATAAATCCAGCCCTCATCGACCTTTGTGTCGATGCCATCATCCAGCCGTCTCTACCACTGTTGTCGCTGCTACGCCCAGGTCATCGTCTGTACCCACTGTGATCGCGGCCAGCGGTATTGCACCGATGGTTGCAGCCAGGAAGCCAGAAAGGAATCCATTAAACGAGCCAGAGCGAAGTACCAGGCCACTCGCCCGGGTCGCATGAATAATGCCGCTCGCCAACAGCGCTATCGAGAACGGCAACAACAAAAAGTAACGCATCACCGTTCTCTGGCAATAATACTCCGTGATCTACTGCAAACCGTGCCTGATGAGATCAAAAGGGCCGATATGCCGGGTAAAACTGACGCCACCGTGCGCTGCCATCACTGTGGCGCGGTCTGCGGTCCCTTTTTGCGCAGTGATTTTCTGCAGAGCAGTCAGTTCAGGCGCAGATTCCGGCGACATTAGTGCAGCGGCTGGACAGGAGTCATCAATCGGAGGGCAGTCATGGCCATCGGCAAAGAAACTGAAGCAAAAATACTGCGCTACCATTTTGTTGAGAAGTGGCGAACGGGCACCATTGCGACCCAGCTTGGCATTCACCACTCAGTGGTTGATCGGGTACTGGCACAGGCTGGCCTGCCCAAGGTGGAGCGCACTCGCCGTGCGTCGATCATCGACCCCTATCTGCCCTTTGTCATCGACACCCTGCGGGAGTTTCCCACACTCACGGCGGCCCGCTTGTATGAAATGGCCCGCCTGCGGGGATACCCCGGTGGCCCCAGCCAGTTTCGCCAGCGTATCAGTGAACTGCGGCCGCGCAAGCTGCCCGAGGCGTATTTACGCCTAAAAACCCTGCCCGGTGAGCAAGCCCAGGTTGACTGGGGTTCGTTCGGGCATATTCAGATCGGCAAGGCCCGGCGGCCGTTAATGGCGTTTGTGATGGTGCTGAGCTGGTCGCGACAGATCTTCTTGCGCTTTTATCTCAACCAGCAAATGGAGCACTTTTTACGCGGCCATGTAGCGGCATTCGAGGCCTGGCAAGGATTGCCAAAGGTGCTGCTGTACGACAACCTTAAATCGGCCGTATTGGAGCGCCACGGTGACGCCATCCGCTTCCACCCCACCTTGCTGGCCTTGTCAGCCCACTATCGCTTCGAACCACGCCCGGTGGCGGTGGCCCGGGGCAATGAAAAGGGCCGGGTAGAAAGAGCGATTCGCTATATTCGCGATAATTTCTTTGCCGCTCGTCACTGGCAAACACTGGCCGAACTCAATGCGCAAGCTGAGCACTGGTGCCAGGGTGTGAGTGCTGATCGGGCTTGCCCTGAAGAGCGTACGTTGACGGTCAGGGAAGCCTTCTTACAGGAGCAGGTGAGTTTGCCGGATAATCCCTTTGATACCCATGAGAGACAGCCCGTGCGGGCCGCCAAAACCCCTTATGTTCGCTTCGATCTCAATGATTACTCCATTCCCCATCAATACGTGCACAAGCCATTGAGCGTGAGCGCTGACCTGGAGCGGCTCCAGATAGTGGAGGGCGATCAATGCATTGCTGAGCATCAGCGCAGCTTTGGCAAAGGGGAGCAAATCGAACAGGAGGCGCATATCAATGCCCTATGGCTGGAGAAAACCCACGCCAAACTACACCGGGGTCAGGATCGCCTGAGCCATGCTTCGGCGCACGCCCAGACGCTGCTGCAGCAATCGGCACAGCGTGGACATGTCATTAAAACCACGGTCCGGTTACTCAATCAACTGCTTGATGATTATGGGCGGGACGAGCTGCATGTAGCTCTGGGTGAAGCACTTGATCGGCAATCACCCTACCCGGAGGCGGTGCAGCACGTTCTTGAGCGCCGCCGTGATGAACAGCACCTGCCGCCACCGCTTGCTGTCGCCGTGCCGGCGAAGGTCAAACACTACAGCGTCAAGCTGGCTCGGCTTGCCGATTACGACAAGCTCAATGGCACCCGAAGCGAGACAGGAGATGATACCGATGATTGATATCGAGCAACTCAAACAGCAGGCACTTGAACTGAAGCTCCACGGCGTGCTGGCGCACTGGGGCGAGATCACCGACGAGCAATACCCCTGGCGGGCACAGCTCATCGCCTGGGAGCTTGCCGAGCGCAAACAGCGCTCACTCGAACGGCGCCTGAGCAGCGCCAGGCTGGGACGGTTCAAACCGATGAGTGAGTTTGACTGGCAGTGGCCAAGCGCTATCGACCCACAAGCGATTCATGCCCTGATGCAACTGGGTTTTATGGACACGGCCAGCAATATTATCCTGCTGGGCAGCAACGGCGTGGGCAAATCGATGATCGCCCAGAACCTGGGGTATAACGCTGTCATGCACGGCTATACGGCGCTGTTTACCACCGCAGCGGCGATGCTCAACGACCTGGCAGGTCAGGATGGCGCCAATGCCCTGCAGCGTCGATTGAAACACTACGCCAGGCCCGCCTTGCTGGTAATTGATGAAGTGGGCTACCTCTCCTACAGCAATCGTCATGCTGACTTGCTGTTTGAAATCATCAACCGGCGCTATGAGAAATGTTCAACTTTGGTGACAACGAACCGTCCGTTTGGCGAGTGGAATGACGTGTTCCCCAATGCCGCGTGTGTGGTCTCCCTGATTGACCGTTTAGTCCATCACAGCGAGGTCATCGCCATTGAGGGTGAGTCGTACCGCATGAAGGAAGCGCAGGAGTGTGCGTCGAAGCGGCGCGAGACCAAAAAGCGAGGAAAGGCTAAATGAAAACCTTAAAAATCACAACCTACTGGACGGCTGAACAAGCCGATTGTATTTATCAGCTGCTCGGCGACCTGAGATCGGTACTGTGGGATCACTATGGTGATGAGATTGCGCAACTGTACGAGGAGATCCGGATTGAGCAACAAGAGTACACAGACAGTGTCGAGGTAAATCATGAGCTGCCGTTCTAGCCTGTGATCGATTGGAGTTAAGCCGGATCACTGTCGCCTCTTTGTCGTTCTTTTATTCTGCGGCAAATAACTGCGGGTTTACTGTGGCGCTAACAGTGGAGGCTGGGATGATTCAAAGTAGCGTTTGAAACGAATAATCGGGGCTGTGTTGCGAAGGATTTTTGCCTACGAAATTATACCGGGAATTTGTCTGCATTGTTGAGTTATGCTGAGGTCTCATTATACTTGTCCGACCAGGCCGAGCACCCCGATTGGGGCCTGCCGGATTGCCCACAAGAATGAGAGAGATAAAAATGAGCCTCCACCTAAGATACCGTAGTGATAGATAATCTGAAGTTATGGGCTCTTTGGGGCGGCCCGATTCTGGCTGCGATAATCGCTTCTTTGATCACCTGGTCAGGGTTGAGCCAGGATATGGCAGTTGTGGGTTTCGTCGCCATCATCTGTATTGTCTGGTGGGTATTTGAGCCGGTCCCCATACCGGTAACTTCATTGCTTCCGTTGGCCATTTTACCTTTGCTGGGTGTCCTCACCCCGGCTCAGGTGGGTCAGGCTTATGGTTCGCCCCTCATTCTATTGTTGCTGGGGGGTTTTATACTCTCCAAAGCTATGGAGTATTCCGGTGCTCATCGCCGTCTGGCTCTGGCCATGGTGAATTTGTTCGGTGCACATAGTGGCCGCCGCCTGGTGATGGGTTTTATGGCGGCGTCAGCGGTATTGAGCATGTGGATTTCCAATACGGCAACAACGCTAATGTTATTGCCCGTGGCGCTGGCTGTGCTCGATGGCACCGACGATAGAGAGCGCCTTGCGGTCCCGTTGTTGTTGGGCGTTGCCTATGCTGCGAGTGTGGGTGGGATGGGTACTCCCATTGGCACGCCACCGAATCTGATTTTGATGCAGGTGTTTGAGGAAACCACCGGTCGAAGTATTAGTTTTACCCAGTGGATGGGTTGGGCGCTGCCGGTGGTCGTGGTTATGGTGCCTCTGATGGCATTTATACTAACGCGCAATCTGAGCGGTGCAATACAAGTAGCGCTTCCGGTTGCAGGAAAGTGGCGAACCGAAGAGAAACGAGTGTTGATGGTATTCGCTTTGACGGCGCTGGCTTGGATAACACGTAGCGAGCCATTTGGCGGCTGGCGTGTATGGCTCGATTTGCCCACTGCGAACGATGCTTCAGTTGCTCTGCTCGCCGTTGTCCTTATGTTTCTTGTACCCAATGGTAAAGGAGGGCGATTGTTAACCTGGCAGCAAGCCAGCACTATTCCCTGGGGTGTCCTACTGTTGTTCTCGGGTGGAATCTGTCTGGCCAAGGGGTTTGTGAGTTCGGGGCTGAGCGAGTTGCTGGGTTTATGGTTGGCGTCAATGACACAAATTCATTTGTGGGGTTTGATCGCACTGATTTGTTTGGTCGTTACCTTCATGACGGAGACGACGTCCAACACGGCCAGCACCACTTTGTTGATGCCAATTTTGGCCGCCGCTGCGCTGGCGTCAGCCATTGCCCCCGAAGTGATGATGGTTCCCGCCGCAATGAGCGCCAGTTGCGCGTTTATGCTGCCGGTTGCTACTGCGCCCAATTCAGTTGTCTATGGCACAGGTTTAATTCGCACAGATCAGATGGCAAGAGAGGGAGTGATATTGAATTTCCTCGGCGTGATGGTGATAAGTTCGGTCTGCTATTTTCTTTTGGTTTGAGCAAGTTGTTTGTATGATGCCTTCAGCCGGAGGAATGTCATGACAACTCGTCGAAAAATACTCACTTTAATAATTATTATTTGTGCTTTGGGGCTTTTGTATCCAGGTGTTACCCAGCCCATTCTTACGCTGACCGGATCCATCGAGAAGTCGAAGATTGCTGCCTTGGGTATCGACATGATCACTGGCGAGGATGCGGATTCTCAATCCAGACAAATGCTCAATATGTTTTCCGGGCTTCTGGGTCTGGATAAGGTTCAGGGGCAGCTGCAAGCCTACAGCACCACCCGTTCTATTCTGGGCACGGTAGATGAACTGGCGCGCACAGGAAATTTGCTGGTGGCCTTCCTGCTTGTTTTTTTTAGTGTGGTCATCCCCGTGTTCAAGCTACTTCTATTACTGGTCTCACTTTTGGCTGCCGGAACCACGGTTCCCCGTTTTCTTCTCAAAGTGAATTCCATGCTCAGCAAGTGGTCTATGGCGGATGTGTTTGTCATGGCATTATTAGTTGCGTACATGGCAGGTAGTGCGTCTGGAAAAGAGGGCGAGCTGCTTATCATGAGCGCGCAGTTGGAGGTGGGGTTCTACTATTTTCTGGCTTACTGTCTCTTTTCTATTATCGCAGGTTCGGTGTTGATAGCTCCCGCAAGGGCGGTTGCTGCTGCGCCAAGGTAATGTTGGCAGGGGGTTGACCCCTGCCAAATCGGGTGGCTAAAGTAGCGCCATCATGGTTTCCGCAGAACTGACATCGACGCCAGCACCTTCTTCAACGTTGAGACTGCTCACAGTGCCATCATCAACAATCATCGCGAAACGTTGGCTGCGATGTCCCAATCCGAAACCAGTACCGTCGAGTTCCAGACCGAGTGCTGCTGTCAGTTCGCCGTTGCCGTCAGCCAACATCAACAACTCCTGGGCATTTTGTGCATCGCCCCAGGCACCCATTACGAATGCATCGTTTACCGCCATGCAGACAATTGTGTCTACGCCCGCGGCTTTGATTTTATCGGCGTTAACTACGTAGCCGGGCAGGTGTGTCATGCTGCAGCCGGGAGTAAATGCTCCTGGGACCGCAAAAAGTACCACTTTCTTACCAGCGAAAATCGCTTCGCTGGTGATGTCTTCAGGCCCGCTCTCGCCCATAGTTTTCATTGTGCAGGCGGGGATTTTATCTCCAACTTGTATTGCCATGTTACTCTCCTAGGTGGGTTAGTTTATAACGAGCGTGAATGATAGCAGATGCCGGAGTTTTCACACTGTCCTTTGTGTGGCGGATTTGACTCGCTGCTTTTTCACACAGATAAGCGAAGAGTTTTCGAGCGTTGTCAGACCTGTCTACTCGTCCATGTTACGCCCGAATACTATCTGGAGCCCGCAGCCGAGCGTGCTGCGTACGACAAGCATCAAAATTCTGTTCATGACAGCGGATATCGAAAGTTTCTATCCCGATTATGCCAGCCGCTGGTGGAGCGTTTGCCAGTGGGTGCGCGGGGTCTTGATTTCGGCTGTGGTCCGGGCCCAGCGCTCGCAGATATGCTCACTGAAGCTGGGTATTGCGTGGATCTTTACGATGTTTTCTACCAGCCGGATCAGAGTGTTCTAGAAAAGAAATTTGATTTTATTTGCGCCACTGAAGTGGTCGAGCACCTGCATCACCCCGGATTGATATTTGATCAGTTATGGGATCTGCTGACATCTGGGGGATACTTGGGAGTGATGACTAAACTGGTGCTCGATGAGGCTGCATTCGCCCGTTGGCACTACAAAAATGATCCGACGCACGTATGCTTTTTTAGCCGTGAAACCTTCCAGTGGTGGGCCGGTATTAATGGAGCGAAAATCGAGTTTATTGGCGCAGACGTGATAATACCGAACAAATAGAGCCCGCTATTTGGATGACTCCAGCATGTTGGTATAGATGGATTCGCAGTCTCGATAGAAACTGAGTTGCTCGTCCCCCAGGTAGGGCGCAACCATCGTCATCAACTGCAGTACACCCTGGTGTATTGTCACTTGTGGGTCGCGTTTTTCGTTGAGCAGTTGGTCGTAGTTAAACCAAAAAGTGAGCGTCAGGGTCATGTTGTCTACCAGGCCAACCATTTGTTGCTCTTCCGTCTTGATGACCGCTTGAGCAAGTAGGGTTTGGCAGATAGCGAACAACGCGGCACGTTTGAGTTGGATCAGTCTTCTAAACCCCTTGCGTATTTCCGGGTATCGCTGCCTGATGTCGTCCAGGTTGTGATAAAAAAAACGGTAGTTGTACATCTCTTCCATGACGACATACAGATAATACCAATTGTCCTCTACATCGCTGCGATCAGAACTCAGTGGCTGTTCTATGGGGGCTGTCAGTGTGTCGCTTAGTGCCAGCTCGTACTGTTGGAAGAGCTCGCGAATAATCTCGTCCTTACCTTTAAAGTGGTAGTACAGATTGCCGGGGCTTATGTCCATCTCATTGGCGATATCAATAGTTGTCGTAGTCGCCTCGCCTTCGATGTTGAATAGATCGAGGCTGGTTACCAGAATGCGATCCCGTGTTTTCATTGCTATTGCGGGCGCTTAATCCTTGCGCTTTGCGGCCTTGGATCGGCTACTTGCTGTTGATTTGCTCTTCGCTTTGGCAGCGGCTGCAGTTGACGGTTTTCGTTTTGCGGCGACTTTCTTTTTCGCTGCGGGCTTGCTGCGGGTTTTGGGAGGTTTGATTAACCCCTGTTCGGCCAGCGCATTGGTCAGCAAATCGATCTTCATGGACAGTAAATCCACTTTTGCGTGCAGGCTTGTGGCCTCATCGGTACGCCCTAGTCGATTGAGGCTAAAGTTCTCGCGAACGCGGTTAATTCGCTCTTCCACAGAGTTGCTAGCGGATTGGCCTGCGCTAATCCCTTTTTTTGCCTCACTCTCTAAAGCCGCGCCTGCTTTGACCAGGTCTTTAAACAATTTTGGTGTTTCCACGCCTGCTTTCTCCAATCGATCCTGTGCTTCACCAGCGGCTTTGCCATAGGCGCCTACGCCCGCCAGCCAGATGTTCTTGGCTATTTCACTGGCTTTATCCGCTACCTTGCCTTTTTCATCGCTCATCGTGCATGCCCTCCACCTACTGTACGTTGATGTTGAGATACCGCATTTTGTAGCCGTCTATTAAAACAGATTCCGAACTAAAAAAAAGGGGGTCACAAAGTGGCCCCCCCGAAGATCCCACAAGGGGATAAGTGTTCCTGAATACCCCTGCACAATAAGATTAAAAATTAGAATAGTCATACTAAACACTATGATTTGGTCGCTTCATTGACTCGATTTAACGTTTAGAGCTTTGACACTGTCTTGGCGGGCACTAAGATGAGATTGAGTTGGGTGAGGAATTCAGTCTGATTTTGGCTGTCCTAGCAGTTTGTCGGACTCAGCTCCTGACGGGCACGATTTAATACTCCAGCGTGCTACAGGGCTGTCAGGACACCACGCAGAAGATGTGATTGTCCCAGGGCAGCCACGTCAACCTTCATCACGCCTTTATCCAGCCCTGTAATGGGCATTTATGCGGCAAATGACCGCTTAATTATGCCATTCTCAGCACATTCATACGCTTTACATTCCATGCCAGTGTCGCCAGCGTCCATTCGCCCGCAACCTTGTCCAAACCTCGCATCGAGAACTGCCTCAACCCCATAACGTGTTTGATGATGCCGAACACTGGCTCTACCGTTTGCTTTCTTAATGCGTACAGCGCTCGACCGGATTGGGTCGTCAGTTGATGTTTCATGAGCCTCACCTGATCATCCGTTATCGGAGTGGGGGCGTCAGGGGCAAACCGATCAAAAACGCACGGGTGATGGTGGTCACGCGCTACTGCCAGTAAAGGCTGGATATTATCCTCTACGCAAGCCTTTACATTATCACCGCTAAAATAGCCTGTATCGGCCAGCAGGTCGGTCACCTTGCCCAGTTCTTCAGGCAGGGTATTCAGCTTTGTCAGGGCCGGCTTTATTTGTTGTTTGTCGTTCGGGGCCTGTGTCATGTGTGTACTGACGACGAGCATTGTATCGGTGTCAACACTGGCCTGGGCGTTGTAGCACTGTTCAAAGCCGCCGCCAGATACCGGCATGATACGCGACTCTTCATCGGTCAAATTCATCTGGTCTTTATCTCGAGGGCCGGGAAGCGGTGGCTTAGGCTCCCGGCCCCGGGGCTTTTTTCCAGTATCCCTCTGAGCTTGGCGTTTGGTTTGTTTTTGTTGGTATTCGGCTTGTTCACGCGCAAAACGCTCCTGCGCCCGTTCTTCAATTTTTACTTTGGCCGCAGCCAGTGCCTCAAGTCGTGTTTCGCGCCGGGAAATCTCCGCGGGAATGTCCATGCCATCCGCTACCGGCGTTTGATCTGCCGCCTCTGCCTGTGCAGTGAGAGCGCTGACTTCTGCCTTGAGCTGTGCTTCGATTTTCTTTAAGTGGCCATAAGAAAGCGCCTTATGCTTGCTGGCATTCGCCTTGATCTTGGTGCCATCCAGGGCGATACGCCCAAGCTTCAGAAGCTTCATTTCACGCGCCAGCAACAAGACCTGAACAAAAAGTGCTTCAAGCTGAGGCAAAAAGCGGCGTCGAAAGGTCGCTATGGTGTCGTGATCCGGATGCGTGTTGGCCGCCAGGTAGCGAAACGCAATGGAGTCGTGGGTGGCTCGCTCAATCTTACGGCTGGAAAACACACCGGTGGCGTAACCGTAGATCAGCAAACTCAGTAGGACCGCTGGATGGTGCGCCTTTGATCCACGCCCGGCATATTGACGGGTGAGCTCAGACAGATCGAGCTGATCAACGACCTCCACGACAAACCGTGCCAGGTGGTGTTCAGGTAACCAGTCCGACATAGAGGGAGGGAATAGATAGTCCGTCTCTCGATCAACGTTTACAAAATTGGCCATCACTTATTCCCGGTTACTTTTCAGTGTGACCACATTATCTCATAATGACGTTGTTGGGTTAAGTCCGACAGACTGCTAGGTGTGATTGTTTTCAAGGAGAAGGTTTTGGCCGGGAAGTATGTTCTATGACCAGGGGTTGGCAGCGCAATGGTATATGGACGTTGGCCGTGCTCCTATTGGGAGGTGGGCTGGCCTATTTTCTTCTGGTCGGCAAGCCTGTTCCAGAGCCAAAGGGGCTTCCAGAGGTCTCGCAGCCCACTGTTGATGTGATTGTCGTTGCCCCTGAAACACACTCTATTTCTGTCGAAACTCAAGGTACTGTCCGGCCCAATCGGGAAATTAACCTGGTCAGTCAGGTCGCCGGTAGAGTTGAATCCGTCTCCGACCTATTTGAAGCGGGCGAATTTTTTGCTGCCGGTGAGGAGTTGCTGCGACTGGAGGGCGTTGATTACCGCTTCGCCATTGCCCGGGCAGAGTCTCAGGTCGCCGCCGCTAGGCAGCGGGTAGCGGAGGAAAAGGGTCGCACTTTGCAGGCTGCGCGTGAGTGGCGAGATTTAGGTAGTGTTCAGGCCAACGATTTGTTTTTGCGCAAGCCGCAACTAGCTTCCGCGGAGTCTGCCCTAAAAGCAGCCGAGGCGGATCTGGGCTCCGCTGAGCTGGATTTAGAGCGAACCTCTATAAAAGTCCCTTTTAATGGCCGTATCAGCGAGAAATACGTCGATTTGGGGCAGTACGTGGCGCCTGGTGCTGCAATCGCGAAGGTTTACGACACCGATCTGGCGCTGGTGCGTCTGCCACTCACGGACAGGCAGATTGCACTCCTGGATCTCCCCCTCAATTACGACAACAGCCAGGCTCAGGAGCAGATTGGAGCGCAAGTTTTGTTGCGCGCCAAATTTGCCAATCAATACTGGGAATGGCCCGGACGTATTGTTCGCACTGATGCCAATATTGATATCAATAGCCGTGCAGTTTACGCCGTAGCGGAGGTCGAACACCCCTTCGCGCGGGTGGAAGGTTCCGATCGACCACCACTGGCTCCTGGCCTGTTCGTGAATGCGACGATAAGTGGCAAAGGCCTGGATAATGTCGTCATTTTACCCAGAGGCGCGCTGCGGTCCGACGGCGCGGTCATGCTGGTAGACCAAAGTAGCCGGGTTCAAAAACGGGACGTCCATTTACTTCACAGCAGCGCCGAACAGGCGTGGGTTCAGGGTCTACTCGCCGGTGATCGAGTGATCATTCGACAGAGCGCACTGACGGTGGCGGGTATGGAAGTATCCGTGAACAGCGTCACTGTGGTGGCGGGGGGTGACAATTGATTGCCGGTGGCCCTATTCGCTGGTTTGTCGACAATCCTATTGCCGCCAATTTGCTGATGGTTTTTATCATGATCGGTGGGCTGGTTGGCATTCCCGCTCTGGACAAACAATTTTTCCCAGAATTTGAAATGAACATTGTCAGCGTCAGTCTGCCCTATCCTGGCGCGGGCCCCAAAGAGGTCGAAGAGCAAATTTGTGTTCGCATCGAAGAGGCAGTGCACGATCTTCCCGGGGTGAAGGAAATTCGCTCGACGGCCCGTCAGGGTATGGGAAGTGTCAGAATCGAAGCTGAGTCTGGCTACGATATGCAACGCCTGACTGCTGAGGTTAAAACCCGGGTCGATGCAATTAATACCTTCCCAGCGGATGCGGAGCGAGCCGTTATCACCGAACTCGCGCACCGCCATTCAATGGCAGTGGTAACCATTGCTGGTGATATCGGTGAGCGGCAACTCAAGGAATTGGGTGAGCAATTGCGCGATGATTTAGCCGGTAAGCCACATGTGTCTTTGGTGGAACTGACAAACCCCCGTTTGTATGAGGTTGCCATCGAAGTTTCAGAACTGAATCTGCGCCGCTACGGCCTGAAGTTTTCTGATGTGGTTGCCGCTATTCGAGGTTCATCTCTCAATCTACCTGCCGGGGCGATAAAAGCGGTGGACGGTGATATCCAACTGCGAACGCGCGGCCAGGCCTACGACCGCTATGACTTTGAGCGTATCCCGCTGCTGAACTCACGCGACGGGGTTCAGTTACAACTCGCCGATGTTGCAACCATTGTGGACGGTTTTGCCGATACCAATATTCGCACCCGTTTTAATGATAGGCCATCCCACAATTTAAGAGTGTCCGTGTCGAGCAATCCGAATACCTTGTCTACCAGCGAGGTGGTTCACTCCTGGGTGGAGACGGTTAGGCCGCAGCTTCCCCCCGGGGTTGAGGTTTCCGTTTGGCAAGATTCTGCCGTGCCGTTCAAGGGCAGGGTAGAGACGCTGTTGAAAAACGGTATTGGCGGGCTGGTGTTGGTGTTTTTTGTACTGGTGCTTTTTTTGCGGCCACTGCTGGCGATGTGGGTTTGTGTCGGCATTACCGTGGCATTCATGGGCACGCTATTTGTGCTGCAATACACTAGCGTCAGCCTCAACATGATCTCCCTGTTCTCATTTGTCCTTATTCTGGGAATCGTGGTTGATGATGCGATCATTGTGGGTGAATCAATTCATTCCGCTCAGGCTGCGGGTGAACCTGGAACAGCAGGTGCTATTCGCGGGGCTCGAGGTGTGCTCAAGCCCGTCATGTTTGCTGTTATCAGCACTATGATTTTCTTTGTGCCCATGTTCTTTATGCCTGGGAATATGGCGAGTATTGCTTCATCTATCCCCATGGTGGTGATCATCGCCCTGACTTTCTCTCTGATCGAAAGCCTGTGGATTCTGCCTTCCCATCTGGCCAATATGGCGCCACTGAAGCCGAGTCGCTTTGCATTGTTGAGGCGCTTGGAGGCTGTGCGCGCGCGATGTGCCCAGAGCATGCTGGACTTTGCTGTCAAGGTGTATCGCCCGTTTCTGGAGCGTTGCCTGAACTACAACTTACTGGTCAGCGCTCTCTTTTTGGTGACCTTGCTCATTAGCTTGGGCCTGTATGGCGGCGGCTGGATACGTACCGGGTTTTTCCCCTCCATTAACAGCGACTATGTTGAGGCTGAAATAACCCTGCACGAGGGCGGAGCCTATGCGGATACCTTGAGGGTTTTGCACCAGGTGGAGGCAGCGGCCATCGAGGTCAAAGCGCAAATCAATGGTGGCGCCGATAGTGGTATTGATAGCCCAGTCATTGGGCACATATTCTCCCGCGGTCGGGAAAATACCGTAAAGGTTGTGATGGAGTCGCTTTCTTCTGATCTGGATACAGCGAAGCTGGCAGACGATTGGCGTGAGGCCATCGGCGATTTGGGTGAGGTGGAAGACTATAATCTGGATTACACCATCAACGATGTGGGCAAGCCCATTAAGTTAGTGATTGCCTCTTCCTCTATGGAGGACCTTCAAGACGTCACCGACGATGTGAGAGCCGCACTGGAGAGCTACGAAGGTGTCTTCAATATTAATGACACATTGCAGGCGCCAAAGCAGGAAGTTGTATTGGGTTTAAAACCGGCAGCGGAAAACCTTTCAGTGACACTCGTTGATCTGGCTAGGCAGGTCCGGGAGGCATTTTATGGGTCGGAGGCACAAAGAGTACCCCGGTCTAAGGAAGACGTACGAGTCATGGTGCGATATCCCGAAAGCGAGAGATTGTCGGTGGAGAATCTTAGCGACATGCGTGTTAGAACCCCCGCAGGTGAAGAGGTGCCCTTCGATACGGTGGCAAAAGTAGACTATATGCCGGGCTATCTCACGATAGACCGCCTGGATCGCAAGCGAACCATTGAGATTAGTGCAGATGTATTTGGAGGCGGGGTTGCCCCGAAGGCAATTGTCTCTGAAATTTTGTCCAGAAATATTGACCGATGGAAGAAAAAGTATCCCGGAGTCTTCATTGCCCTGGATGGCGAATTGGAAGAGGAGTCAGAATTTATGGGCGCCATGGTCAAGTACATGGGGCTGGCGATGCTGATTATTTATGCCCTGATGGCCATACCGTTTCGATCCTATTTTCAACCTTTGTTGGTTTTGACCGCTGTTCCTTTCGGGATAATGGGCGCCATCTTTGGCCACCTGATTTTAAACTGGCAGATCAGCATGTTTTCACTGTTGGGCGTTATCGCGTGCGCGGGAGTTGTTGTGAATGACAATCTCGTGCTCATTGACAGAATTAATCAGCTGAGAAACACGGGGCATTCAGTGGTGGAATCGCTATTGCAGGGCGGGCAGGATCGCTTCAGACCCATTATTCTCACCTCATTGACCACTTTTATCGGCTTGTTGCCCATCATGTTTGAAACCAGTGTACAGGCGCAGTTTTTGATTCCTATGGTTACCTCGCTGGCTTTTGGTGTTCTATTTGCTACGGGGGTTACGCTGCTGTTGGTACCGTGTCTTTACATGCTCGGCGAACAAGTATCGGCGCGCATCTTTACTCACCAACGGCCCGTTGTTGATCGGGTCTAAAATTATTGTCGAATCGCTTAGCCCGCCTTTGGCCCAGCAGCCTTAATTGCTTCAGATACCTCAAAATTTCCGATGTTTTCCTGAAACAGTGCAGCCAGCTTCGCGGCTTGTTCGTCGTAGGCGGCTGTATCGCCCCAGCTTTCGCGGGGATTGACGTATTTTTGATCCACACCCGAGATAGAAGTGGGAAAATTCAGGTTGAGAATGTCCAGGTGAGCAGTCTCGCCTTTTAATAACTCACCGCTTTGTGCGGCGGCAACGACCGCGCGAGTCACCGGAATTGGGAAGCGTGCGCCACTGCCCCCCGCTGCACCAGAACCACCAGCCCAGCCTGTGTTTATCAAATACACATGACTGCCAAATCCTTCAACACGCTTCATCAACAACTCAGCGTAGTCACTCGCCGGTCTGGGCATAAAGGGAGCACCGAAACAGGTGGAAAATGTAGGGTGAATTCCGGCTTCAGCGCCCAGCTCAGTGGATCCAACGCGTGCGGTGTAACCACTGAGGAAATGAAAGGCTGCCGCTTCTTTTGACAATATGGAAACGGGCGGCAATACACCCGATACATCACATGTGAGGAAGATAACGCACTTGGGTTCTCCGCCGGCGTTGGTCGCCGTGCGTTTTTCAACATGCACCAGCGGATAGCAGCATCGCCCATTCTCAGTGAGGCTGGTATCGCAGTAATCCGCAGTGCGATTGTTATCGACAACCACGTTTTCAATGATGGACCCAAAGCGGATAGCGTCCCAGATAATTGGCTCGTTCTTTTGGCTTAAGTTGATGGTCTTCGCATAGCAGCCGCCTTCAATGTTAAACACCGAGCCCTTGGCCCAGCCGTGTTCATCATCGCCAATCAAATAGCGATCTGGGTCTGCTGAAAGAGTGGTCTTGCCGGTGCCAGAGAGTCCAAAAAATAAGGTGGTGTCACCCGCATCGCCGACGTTGGCAGAACAGTGCATCGACAAGACGTCTTTTTCAGGTAGCAGAAAGTTTTGCACCGAGAACATGGCTTTCTTCATCTCACCCGCGTACCGCATGCCTGCGAGCAGCACCTTCCGCTGTGCAAAGTTAATGATGACCACACCGTCAGAATTGGTGCCGTCCCGGTCGGGCTCACAAACAAAACTGCCCGCATTGAGTATGTTCCACTGGGGTTTGCGGCCTGCATTGAACGCGGTGGGGCGGATAAATATGTTGCGGGCGAATAGGCCTAACGAGGCAGTATCGGTTGTCACTTTTACCGGCAGATAGTGATCGGCGTGTTCAGCCACGTGCAAATGAGAGACAAATCGATCGCGCCCGGTGATATGGGATTCTACTCGGTCCCACAAGGCAGAGAATTTGTCTTCGTCGAAGGGGCGATTTACGCCACCCCAATTTATGCTGTCTTCCGTACTGGGCTCTTTTACGATGAACCGGTCGGGAGGAGAGCGCCCCGTGCGATGTCCTGTGGTTACCAGCAGCGCCCCTGTATCAGACAGCATTCCCTCGCCTCGGCGTAGGGATTCTTCGACAAGTTGGGGGCTGCCCAGATCGGTGAATTCCTGGGTAGTTTGGATATCGACGGTCATTTTGTCCTGCTCCCGATAATTATTTTTGGCCCAATAGGAGCCACACAACTAAGCTCCCGGATCCATTTGGGGGCGATATTATGTCAGAATCGGCGGAATCTGCGAATTAGATTGAGTAAAAAGTCATACTTGGGGTGCAAAATTGCGAATCAGTGCAGGGTTCTTTTCTCATCCGAGGGCAACAAGGATATAAGGTCGTCTTCATTAAAGATATATTGCTGGTTACAAAATTCGCAATCCATCGAAATACTGTCCTGTTCTTCCAGGATTTCGCGCAGTTCCGCAGCACCCAGAGTGGACAGTGCGCTGTAGGTTCGTTCTCTGGAACAGCTGCAGCGAAATGTGACAGCACCCGGTGCGAATACTCTCAAAGAATCCTCGTGGTAGAGCCGATGGAGTAGCTGCTCAGCGCTCAACTGCAACAATTCACTTTCCTTTATGGTTTGGGCCAGAGTGCAGGCATGGTTCCATTGCATTTCGCGTTCGGCCAGGTCGGGGACGATTTGCGCGGGAAGTTGCTGCAGGAGAAGGCCCGCTGCGTGGGTGCCGTCGGCCGCGAGCCACAGTCGAGTTTGCAGTTGTTCCGATTGCGCAAAATAGGCGTCCAGAGAGTGGGCAACGCAGCCGCCTGAAAGCGGAACAATACCCTGGTAGCGCTCGCCCTGGTCGGGGTCGATGGTAATGGCCAGCTGACCATCGGTCAGTAACAGATCAAAATTGTCACTGGTTGCCTGCTCGGCGCCCCTGGCGATCGCGCGAATTTCTTGTTCACTGGTGCACTCCACCATAAGCAGGGGAATTTGCCCCTCACTGCGTATCTGTAGAATTAATTTTCCCTCAAATTTGAGGGTAGTGCTTAGCAATACGGATGCCGCCAGAAGCTCGCCCATTAAGTGACTTACAACAGGGGGGTATTGATGGATAGTCAAAATTTCCTGGAAGGATGCGTCCAGGTGCACGGATTCTCCGCGGATATCGGTGTCTTCAAAAAGAAATCGCAGGGACCTGTCCCCCGGGGACTTGTTCATATCGTCAGTGTTGCTCATGTCAGTGGGTCCTGATCTCCAGCGGCAAAGGTTTGGCGCGGCAGCTATTGTTGGGAGTACAGTATTTGAGGCCAGCTGAGTTTAAATTCAAGGTTCTCATGACCCCGTGGGGATTAACAGCTACAGTTTACTTTTTACATTGTCCGCAACCTTGGCGGGCCTTATTGAATGGAGTTACTGTGAATTTTAGCTATCAAATTGGCATGTGTGATGCCGACCACTACTTGCCCTTAGTCAAAGCCGCCGAAGATGCGGGTTTTCAGGGTATTACCATTCCCGATAGTATCTGTTACCCCGAAGTAGCAAGTTCAAAATATCCTTACAACAAAGATGGCAGTCGGGAGTTTTTAGAAAGTGTTCCTTTTTTGGAAAGTTTGATCGCGGTCGCGGCAATGGTAGCGGTTACCGAGAAAGTGCGATTTTCAACCTTTGTTTACAAACTCGCAGTCCGGCAGGCGGCGGTGGTTGCCAAACAGGTACAGAGCATCCAATTGCTGTCCGGAAATCGATTTGATTTCGGAGTTGGCATTAGTCCCTGGGAGGAGGATTTTGCCGTCTGTAACGTGCCCTGGGAGAAGCGGGGAAAGCGCTTTGACGAGCAGATTGCTATTTTACGCGGCCTGGAGAGCGGAGAATTCTTTGGTCATGAGGGAGAAATGTTGACCATGCCCTCAAACAAAATGTGCCCGACACCGACTCAAAAGACTCCGATACTCATTGGCGGGCACACAGAAATCGCACTTAAGCGGGCCGCCCGAGTCGGTGACGGCTGGATGTGCGCCGGCGCAAATATGGAGCAGCTTACCGGCTATATTGCGCGAATAAATGAACTGCGAGACGAACTTGGAACCTCCGACCGCCCCTTCAGGATCTTTACCACTGGAGCCGATGCTTTCAGTCAGGAGGGAATCGCCAAATTGGAAAATCTTGGTGTCACAGATGTCGTTATCGGCTTCCGCAATGTCTACGAGATGGACCCAGACAAGCCCCTCGATGAAAAGATAGCCACACTACAATGGTATGCCAATGAGTTTATCAATGGCTGAGCTGCCTCCCAACACGCCGGTGCTGGTCGGCATCGGCGCTGTTCAACAGAAGCTGGATCAATTTGAGAATGCACAGGAGCCCCTGGCGTTGATGGAGCGCGCCTTGCGTGACGCTGCTACAGACGCAATGTCTAACGTTAAAGCTGGCGAGGAGTTGCTGCGTCGTGCCAATGAAATCATGGTGCCCAAAGGATTGTGGGAGTACAGCGATCCCGCTAGATTGTTGTCGAGCGCCCTGGGTGCTACCAACGCCGCAACGGTGCTGGGTGAAATTGGAGTCTTGCAACAAACCCTGATGACCCGTGCCTGCCAGCGGATTAGCGATGGCGAAATTGAGATCGCTTTGGTGGCTGGCGCAGAGGCAAAATACCGATCTTTGTGTGCACTTAAAACTGGTGGCGAAGTTGCCGACACCGTGCAGTCAGAGGTTGAAGCGGATACTGTTTTGCATCCCGACTCTGAGATGTGGTCCGATGTTGAGTCAGCGACGGGTCTGGGAATGCCAGTAGGGTTCTACGCGATAATAGATAGCGCACTGCGCTACAAGCAGGGTCTTAGCGTCGATGTGCATCGAGACCAAATGGCGGAAATGTACGCGCGATTCAGCGAAATTGCCGCACAAAACCCCGATGCATGGGTAGATCAATCAGTCGTCCCGGATTTTATTCGCGAATCATCTCCCAAAAATCGAATGCTGGCGTTTCCGTACACTAAATTGCACAACAGCCAATGGAATGTGGATCAAGCCGCCGGACTCATTTTTTGTTCGGCGCGAGTGGCGCAGGAACTGGAAATTCCTCGAGAAAAATGGATTTTTCCAAGAGCTTCTACCGAATCAAATTTTATGAGCGTGGTAACTGCTCGCAAAGACCTCGGTGGCAGTACAGGGTTTCGCGTTGCCGGGAAGGTGGCAATGGCGATGGCGGACGTCAGTTTCGATGACATTCGTTTACGGGAACTCTATTCCTGTTTTCCCAGTGCAGTAAGAGTGCAGCTTGAAGAGTTCGGAATGAAGGCCGAGGGAGATTTTTCGGTCACCGGGGCGATGACAAGCGCTTTGTTGCTTACAGCGAGAACGCAGGCGTTATCACTAGCATGCTTACCCGGGAATGTTGCGGTGAGCGCTACTTAATTGGCTCGGGAGAGTTTCATCCGGTGACCTCCTAGTATTTCGCTAGGCGCTGCTTTGGTAGATGGGTCGTTAGTGAAGGCTAAATGGCGTACTATCGAACTTGCAAACACAGCAATGAAACAGAGGCTCCACTATGGCTGGATTCCGCTTACAAAAACCCTATTCGATGCCCAAGGAAGAAGTGCGTGAAGCCGCCGAAGGGCTCGCATGCAAGCTGGAAAGAGACCACGGAGTCAAGCACCGCTGGGAAGGTGACTGTGTAAAAATTAAGGGCGCCGGAGTCGATGGTAAATTGACTTTTGCCGATGGCAATATCGACGTGTCAGTAAAACTCGGAATATTTGCATCAGCGTTTAAGGGCGTGCTGCGCTCTGAAGTACAGCGTTATCTCGACGAGAAGATTAGCTGAACTGTTAGTTTATTTTATGTCAGAATGTGAACCCCTTTGAGGGGGTCATCCTGCTCGATCAATTCAGCAAACTCCTCAGCCATTGCCTTGCTGCGTTCTACACACTCCGCCCAATACTTAATTCGTTGTTCGTGGTCCATGCGAGTGAAATCTGAACGGTCCGGTATCTTTCCCTGAGGCAGGCTTGCAACAAACTCCTTGCTCGGGCACAGCAGCACCATTTTTTGGCTCGATTTAATGAGGGACGTCGCCAGGGCAGAAACTTGTCGAACCAGCCAGGTCATGAGCACCTGAGTCACCTAGTAGCCCCTCCAGTATCTGGCGGCTTTGTTCGCTGACCTCAAGCGCCGTTGGTTTTTGAGCGTAGTGCTGGTGCAGGTAACCTTCCTTGAGAGCATCGATCGCCTCAACCGGGTTGTTCATCGCCAGGCAGGCGTGGCGCCAGCTTCCAATAGACGATCCCAACACCGACAAGGGTTTACGACTGCGCTGTAAAAAGTCGCCGAACAGCAGGCGATCCAATTGGCTCAAAATAAACCACTTGGGGCCGCCCGAAGCGCCCAGCAATAGAGAAAATGCTTCCGGGGTCCAGCCCTCATCTCCAATTCGCCGAGCCGCTTGCGCACCCATGTAAATCGAGAGCGCCTTAGCCGGCATTGCGTACCTCGCGTGGTGACTTCCCGGTCCAGCGCGTATAGGCCCGGCGGAAATTCGAGGCGTCGTTGAAACCGATCATGTAGGCGATGGAAGACAGGGGCAGTCGCGAGTTTTGCAAGTAACGCGTCGCGTGTTCGGCCCGCACCTGATCCAATAGTTCCTGAAAGGATTGCTGTTCTTCTTCCAATCTTCGTCGATAGGTTCTGGGGCTGAAGTTCAGCATCTGCGCAATCAGAGGCATTTGCGGATACTGGCCTTCGAGCTTACGCAGTAAGCGCAGAGTTTGCTCAGAGACGGAATCCTCTTCCTCTAAATCGGCGAGCAACCTGGAGCACTCTTCCTCGTAGAGTGTGCGCAAAGCTGGGTTGGATGAGGGTAGGGGGGTGGACAGCAATGCGCTGTCGAAGGAAACCTTCCCACGGGGTCGCTCGAAATATACAGCGTCACCAAAGGTTTCGAAGTAAAGTTCCGCATGGTCGGGGGCAGGGTAGGGAATCTCTACCGTCAGTTTCAAATCGGGCATATTTAGCATGCCACGAAGGGTGTTCAGAATAGCGCCGTACATCAGTTCATAGGCGAACTCTATCGGGTTTTCAAGAGGTGTACTGACGGTTGTCAGGATGACTTTTTTATTTCGGACCTCGTATTCCAGATGCAGTGCGGGTGATAGCAGGTGGTAGTATTTTAGAAATAGCGCTAACACCTCTCCCAGGTTTTCACAGGTCATGAACGCTTGCCCCAGCACAGCGTGAGCGCTCAAATTGAGACGCAAGCCCAGCTTTAATCCCAGTGCCGGATCTTGCGTTAATTCAAAGGCATTGCCAACCAACCGCGCGAAGTCCTCCTCGCTAACTCTGGCACCAATGCCCGAAATTCCCGTCTGTACCAGACTGGTTCCCTGGAGTAAGTCCCGGCGATCGTGACCCAGGCCTTCGACCATGTCGATCAGGATTAAAATGTACTGCGCGGGTGTAGTGGCTTTCGGCATGTTTCCATTTGGCCATAAATGACCCCTATTTGACAAGACATTACCTTGTTGGAAAAAAAGCGAAGGCGCATAGTGATTTGGAATCCTACCCATATTTTGGAGTTTCCACATTGAAGATTAAATGGACCGACGATACGCCACGAAAAATTCAGCACTTTCCCGGCGCGGACTACCCGCAAGAAAATCCCGATCTGGAAGATGTACTGACAAACGATCAGGTTGATCACGTAGCTGAAATTTTTCAGACACCACTGACGGGCGCTTACAACTGGAACTACACCATTCAGGATGACCGCATCAAGAAGCTCTACGAACTGGGCAAGCAGTTGAATTGGGATCCGGAAATGGATATCGATTGGGACAGACCCTGGCCCACGGAAGAAATCTCCCCTGAAATGATGAACTTGCACGAGTACGAACCCTACCTGGCGATGGATGAAAAAACCCAGAAAGAGTTCTGGCTGCACATGAATGCCTGGAGCCTGTCCCAGTTTCTTCATGGCGAGCAGGGTGCTTTGTTGGTAGCCTCCCAGCTGGTTTCATGCGCCCCTACGTACAATGCCAAGCTGTATGCTGCATCACAGACTTTTGACGAGGCTCGTCATGTTGAAGTGTTCAACAAGTACCTGCAGCAGCGTATTGGTTTGAGCTACCCGATTAACACCAGTTTAAAAAGTATTCTCGACCGAATCCTCACGGATGAGCGCTGGGATATGAAATTCATCGGCATGCAAATTGTGATCGAAGGCTTGGCACTGTCAGCGTTTAACACCACGCGCGAGACCACTGTGGATCCGGTTCTCAAAGACATTGTTTATCTCGTTATTCGAGACGAAGCACGTCATGTCACTTTTGGCGTGAACTACCTCGAAGAATACGTTAAAACACTGACCGAAGACGAGCGTGACGAGCGTGCTCTATTTGCCTATGAAGCTTGTGTCATCAGCCGCGAGCGACTGGTTGCCACCGATGTCTTCGCGCATTTTGGATGGGATGTGGAAGAAGCCAGGAAGCAAGTGTTGGATGGTTTCGTGATGTCTCACTTCCGCAACTTGTTGTTCCAGCGTGTGATTCCGAATTTGGCACGCATCGGATTGATGACCGATAAAATTCGTCCTAAATTCGAAGAGTTGGGCATTCTGGAGTACGAGAATCTCGCCACCGATGGCGATATCGATTGGGCCGCTCTCGAGCGTCCGCTGGACACTCAAGAAGCGCAGTCCCATGAGCAGAGTATGTTAGGTGAGTTCCAGAAGCTGCATGAGGCGGAACAGCGCGAAGCGGGCTGAATGTTTACGAGTTAGTGCGAGTCTTGAAGGCTGGCCCCAGAACGGCCGGCCAACTGAACGCTGCCCGGCACAAACTCATTCTTTAAATACTTCGAAAGTATACTGAAAGCTTGGAAGCCTGATTGGAGTTGGCAAATCGTTGAGCGCATGGATGCGCGAGCCGAGCCCACATGGATGTGTTTACGGCGTGTTTGCAAACTCCAATCAGGCTTCCGAGCGACCCCGCATCTACTAAAAGACACCTAAAAAGTAGTTCTAAATCGGCTCTCTTTCCCGTAGGTTGTCGTACTTGGATGGTTTAAGAATACGTGAGCGTTAGCTCAACCAGCGCCCCAGCGGAGTTTTCACCCAGATGAAGTTCATTAATTTCTTCATCCCCTCAGCGCTTTCGGTGGTATAGGGGTAGGCATTTTGCATTTTGCCACCGAAACGATCGATGACAATGGGCATCTCGTGGCAGTAGCCGCGAATACCCTTTTTGCCATTGACCTGACCTAGCCCTGAGTTTTTCTTGCCGCCAAAAGGCGCGGCGGGAATTCCGTAACTCACTGCCATGTCATTGACGCTGCAAGAGCCCGTGTCGATCGCCGCTGCCAGGCGGTACCCCTTGTCTTTGTCCTTCGTCCAAACATTACCGTTTAAACCAAATTCTGAGTCGTTCGCCAGGGCGATTGCCTCGTCCTCGGAGCTCACTTTTTGAATGCATAAAATGGGGCCAAAGGTCTCGAGCACCATAATGTCCATCTCGTTGTTAACCTCGGTAATGACTGTGGGTTCGTAGTACAGCCCTTTTAAGTCAGGGTTTCTTTTCCCGCCCATTAGAATGTTTGCGCCCTTGGCGCGCGCGTCTTCTACGTGTGCTTCTATGATGTCCATTTGGCGATCCCAGAATACGGCGCCGACATCTTCTTCCCAGCCGTGCTCATTGCCCTGGAGAAGGCCTTTTCCTTTTTCCAGTATCAGCTGCAGGAATTCATCGTAGACCTCTGCTACCACGTAGATGCGCTCAGTACCGCAGCAGTAGTGGCCGGTGTTCATACACGAGCCCAACCATGCTCCGTCAGCGGCTCGGTCCAGTTCGGCATCCGCGCAGACGATCATTGCGTCGTTGCCGCCCAACTCCAGGCTGCAGGGAATCAATTGCTTGGCGCATTCCTGAGCAACTTTTCGCCCCGTGGCGACACTGCCGGTAAATGACACTTTGTCGACCCCACCGTTAACAATCGCGGCGCCTGTAGCACCATCTCCCAGCAGCACCTGCAGTACGCCGTCGGGTAATCCAGCTTCATTTAAAATCGATTCGGCGAGTTTCGCGGAGTAGGGCGTCACCTCTGATCCTTTCGCGACTACCGTATTTCCCGCGAGAATGGCCTGCACAGCCTGATTCATGACAAGGACAAAGGGGCCATTCCAGGGAGTGATTAAACCGACGACTCCCAAGGGTTTATAGACAATTCGCAATTGTTTCATCAGGCCCAGGATGCCGTGGACTCGTCGCTTGCCGGGTTTGAGAAACTTCTCGGCATTCTTGGCGTAGTAGCACAGAGAGTCAGCTACTGAGAACACTTCCATACTCATGGCATCGGTTCGTGCCTTGCCGGTTTCCGATACTACCGTGTCGAGAATTTCGTCCTGCTTCTCCAGTACTATCTTTAGGGCCCGCTCAATAATTTCGCGGCGATGTTTCATGGTCGTTGCGGCCCAGGACGGTTGTGCTTTGCGGGCTTTTTGGATGGCCTCGGTTACGTCTTCCACATTGGCGCAAATCAACTCGCCGGTGAGCTCCATGTTGATGGGGCTGCGCAGTTGCAGGTGCAGGTGCGTTCTGGCATCGCTGGATTCTATGGGTTCATAAATGGACATAGTCTATTCCTGGACACTGTGTTGTTCGGCCCAAACTAATGATCATTAGTTTTAAAGTCAATAACAGGAACGGCCGACGCTGGTGACTACGGTGGTCATTCCCGTCCAGCCTAATATACTGCACTGGGCCGTTTCATGGGGGAGGGTCACTATCGCGAACTGGGGATGGTCATGGGGGAATTTGTATTAGCAGTCGGCGTACTGCTTATAGGCGCAACTTTGTATCTGCTTGTGCGGCCGCAAGCGCTGATAGTGCTTATTGATCAGGCACTGACGACCCGGTGGCTATTTCTTGTGGCACTTATCAGGCTATTGCTGGGAGCTGCCCTTATCGCCTCGGCCTCCGCCGTAGGGTTTTCTGGGGTGATTGCTGCCATTGGTTGGTTGGGGGGCTTTAAGCGGCATGGTTTTAGTCGCAGTTCCTCCTGTCGTATGGGAGCGATTTAGTGAGTGGCTAAAGCGTTTGCCGGCTGTAGTGTTACGAATATGGACTCTGGTGGGGCTGGCATTGGGTGGATTCCTGATCTTCGCCTCCTTGAGTTGAACGTACTTAAAGGCATGGACTTACATCTGCGTGGGATTGTGGAATAATGACGCGCTTTTCAACGGACCCAAATTGCCCATCATGATTGCTACGCCAGCTGTACTACTCGTAGGCTATTGTCTCGCGATAGCACTCTTCTCCCTCGTCGGTGGATTGCTGCCTAATTGGGTGCGCATGACACATACGCGCACCCAGATTGTGATGAGTTTCGTGTCGGGCCTGATGCTAGGTGTCGCCTTCTACCATTTGTTGCCCCACAGTATTGCGATGGTTGGGGGACCGACTGCGGCGGATGTCTCTGTGTGGTGGTTGATGATCGGTCTGATTGCCATGTTGATATTGTTGCGAATGTTTCATTTTCACCAACATGACTTCAGCTCCGAGGAAGACGTGCATCACGATCACCACCATGGACACAATCATGCCAGCGATGAGGCAGCGGCGCACCCGCTGAGTTGGTTGGGGATAGCATTTGGTCTGGCATTGCATACGATCATCGATGGTGTGGCGCTCGGTGCCGTCATCCAGGGCGAGGCTGCTGGGGGCGATGTATCCGGTTTTCTTGGGATAGGCGTATTTTTGGCCATCCTCTTGCACAAACCACTCGATGCTATGTCCATCACTACTGTTATGGAAGCCGGTGGCTGGAGTCGAACTGCCCGGGGCACAACTAACGCCATTTTTGCGTTCATGTGTCCGGTGGGTGCGCTGCTGTTTTTCTTTGGTGTGGGATATTTGGGTGAATCTAAAGACTATGTAGTGGGCGCCGCTCTGGCGTTCTCTGCCGGTGCATTCATTTGTATTGCTCTGAGTGACCTGCTCCCTGAAGTACACTTTCACAGCCACGATAAAACCAAGCTAACATTGGCTTTCATGTTGGGTATTATCCTGGCCTATGCGATCGGTAGCATTGAACCCGCCGGTGCTCATCTTGCAAGTATCGTTAAAGCGGAGGAAATCTCATGGTCAAACGGATAATCTTTCCACCCATCTGGTTGGTTTTTGGGCTGGTGGCTATTTTTGCGCTTAACGAGTGGTCTGTCGGACCTCGCTTTACCAGTACAGAAGCTCAAATTGTCGGCGGTATTGTCATCTTCTTGGGTTTGGCTCTGCTGTTACTGGCCGGTGGCTTGTTTAAGCGCGCCGGAACCGATCTGGTCCCTTTTAAAAATGTCAGCGCCCTGGTGACCACTGGGGTTTATCGCATGACGCGTAACCCGATGTATCTGGGTATGGCTACCCTATTATTGGGTACCGCTATAACAGTGGGTATCGCCGTCGCGATTATCGTACCCATCGTGTTTATGCTGATTATTCAGTTTCGTTTTATCCTGCCGGAAGAGGAAATGCTTAGGGGTATTTTCCCCGACGATTTTCCGGAGTATTGCACACGGGTACGGCGCTGGATTTAAGGCTTTCGCTCTCGGTAATCTCTTGGGGTCATACCGGTCCATCGTTTGAAGGCCTTCCTGAAGGCTGCACTGTCGTGGTAACCAAGCAAGCCTGCGATAGATTCAACTGATTGTCTGGATTCACCCAGATAGCGCTGGGCGAGTTCCAGTAATACCTGATCTTTTATTTCTCGATAACGGGTGTTTTCACCGTCAAGTCGCCGTGCCAGGGTGCGTTTGGACACAAACAAAGCACGAGCGACCTCTTCTTCGCTGATTGATCCTTGTGGCTGTGTGAGTAGCAAAGTACGAATGCGATTACTCATAGAGCGGGCAGTGTGCGGGGTTTGTCGAAGCAGCTTGCTGCATAGATCCTGGGCAACGGCGTAGGCGTGGGTGTCACCGCAAACATTTGCTGTATGCGTCAGCGCGGCGGGTAATGTGTACGCCGTTCTCATGCTGGAAAACCGGTAGGGGGAATGGATATACGTGGCGTAGTCCCGATGATAATCCGGCGCATCGTAGTCAAACTCCGTTATCGCCTCACATACCTTGCGGCCAATGACAGCTTCTACCAGAGATTGAATCACCAGTATGAAACACTCGCACATCGCTCGCCGTACGTCTTCGCTGGCCGCCAGATTAATCCTGTAGGTACAAGACAAGCAGTTTTGATCCTGCGAGATTTCGAAAGAGGCAATCGGCAATCGTACGGGCAGGAAGTCTCGAAGAGACTGCAGTGAACTGACCAGATCAGGGCTACTCAGCGCGAGATACCCCAATGGTCCATGAGCCGAGGGTTGTAATTGTTCTCCCAGATGCAGACCGAATACTGGAGTGTTCATGAGACGCTGGCCGTTGGCGATGATTGTTAGCTGCTGTTGTCCTGTGATAAATGTCTCGTCGCCCGGCATGAGGATATCGGTGGGTAATCCCGTCCCCAACAGTAGCTGGTTCAGGTCTCTCTCTTGCAGGCCAAGAATGCGCGCAATGATACGAGCGTAGGTGCTGGGTATGGGGAAGTCATTTTTGGCTGTTTGCACGCGTTGTCCTGAGCACTAGTTTTGGCAAGTAATAACCCTACAGTGGCAAATAATAACCTCTTTTTTGTCAGGATAAAACGTAAAGTAGCAACATTGATGATTGAAAAGAGGAACAAGACGATGCCAAGTATCACATTGATTGAGTTCGGCGGTGAGGCACACACAATTGAAGCCGAGTTGGGGAAATCGCTCATGCTCAATGCCCTCGATCAGGGAGTCCCCGGTATCGATGCGGATTGTGGGGGTGCCGGCGCCTGCGGTACTTGCCATTGCTTTGTCGATTCACCCTGGCAAACCGCAACGGGTGAGGCCGACGCATTGGAGGAGTCTATGCTGAGTATGCGTCCGGGTCGGACGGAGCACTCTCGTCTGAGCTGTCAAATTGATGTGTCAGCCGAAATGGATGGGTTGGTTGTTCGTCTACCCGAAGACCAAATGTAACAACTGGAGAGTACAAAAATGATTGAGAATACGCAGTTAGCCGATCCCTGGACAATGCCGCTGGAAAATATTGATGTCAGCGATCCACAATTGTACTCGCAGGACGCGTGGCGGCCTTATTTTGCACGTCTGCGGGAAGAGGATCCGGTGCACTATCAGGCGCAAAGCCCCTTTGGGCCATTTTGGTCCATCACCCGATTCCAGGATATTGTTGAGGTCGATAAGAATCACCAGGACTTTTCCTCAGAACCGACCATCATCATTGGCGACCTCGGCGAGGACCTTCCGGTAGAACAGTTTATCGCCATGGACCCCCCCAGGCATGATGACCAGCGACGTGCAGTGCAGCCGGTTGTTGCCCCAAAAAATTTGAAAGATCTGGAAGGCCTGATTCGATCGAGAGTGGGCGCCATCCTCGATGATCTTCCGGTAGGTGAAACCTTTGACTGGGTGGAACACGTTTCGATCAATTTGACGACTCAGATGTTGGCCACTTTATTTGATTTTCCCTTTGAGGAACGCAGCAAACTGACCTACTGGTCTGATTTGGCAGCGGGGACACCAGAACTCACCGGCGGAGACGTAGATCCCGAGGAACGAATGGCCGGCATGCAGGATTGCCTGGCAACCTTTACCCGGATTTGGCACGAGCGAAAAGAACGCACGGACGAAAGTATGGACCTTATTAGTTTGATGCAGCGCGATCCCAACACTGCTGATATGGTTGATCGCCCCATGGAATTTCTGGGAAACATTCTGTTGCTGATTATTGGTGGCAACGACACCACCCGGAACTCTGCAACGGGCGGCGTTCTGGCACTGAATCAAAATCCAGCTGAGTATGAAAAGCTGCGCGCCAACCCATCGCTAATACCCTCCATGGTCTCTGAGATCATTCGCTGGCAGACCCCCCTGGCTTATATGCGCCGAACGGCAACGCGAGATCTCGAGTTTCAGGGCAAGCAGATCAGTAAAGGGGACAAAGTGGTTATGTGGTACTTATCGGGCAATAGAGACGAAAGCGCCATCGCGGATGCAGATGAGTTTATTATCGATCGTGCCAATCCGCGGCATCACATTTCCTTTGGGTTCGGTGTTCACCGCTGCATGGGCAACCGCCTGGCTGAGATGCAGTTGAAAATTTTATGGGAGGAAATTATGCAACGTTTCAGCTATATAGAAGTGATGGCAGAGCCGGAGCGTGTCCGCTCAAATTTTGTGCGCGGTTATATCAACTTGCCCGTCAAATTGCACAGGTGCTAGATTTCGTTTTTTATTTTGCTTCGGCTTCCAGCCGCCGCCGAGCATCGTTCAAGCCTCCAACGTTGGTCACATTGCTGTACTGAATTGCCTCCAGTCGCACTTTAGCGTTTTCGGCACGCCCGCCAACCGCACAATACAAATAAAGGGGTGTGTCTTTTGGCAGGTTCATCTCGGCGATGCCTTTTTCAATGCCGTCGTAGGGTATAAGCGTTGCGTTAGGTAGGTGGCCCTGGGAATATTCCGCAGGAGTGCGGACATCAATCCAGACAGCGTTCTCGGGAATCTCAGCATTAAGACTCAGGCTGTTTAGTATGACGACGATTAAAGCGATTCCCACCAATGTTCGTTTCTTCATTGAAGTCACCTATTTCTTGGCGCCAGCGGCGATGGCCAGAGCGCTGGTTTGCTTCGGATCCGTCCCGGTGTCGACCCAACCGTGAAGATTCTCGATAATCAGTTGAGACAGGGCCGCGATATGTTCCGGGTCACTGTTCAGGCAGGGAATATACTCGTAGCGTTCTCCACCGGCTTCTTCGAAATAGGCCCTGTTTTCCTCGTCGATTTCCTCCAGTGTCTCCAGGCAGTCTGCGGAAAAACCGGGACACGATATCTGTACAAATTTCACTCCCTCACCCGGCAGCGATTGCAATACCTTGTCAGTGTAAGGTTTGATCCACTCCTGTCTACTAAATCTGGACTGAAAAGCGGTGGTGTACTCGGCTTCTTCCAGTTCTAAAAGCTCTGCTACCAGTCGTGTGGTCTTATAGCATTCGCAGTGATAGGGGTCGCCTCGGTCCAGGTAATTCTGTGGCACTCCGTGATAAGAGAAGATAATTTTTTGTGCGCGGCCATGTGTATCCCAGTGGGATATTATCTTGCTGGCCAGCGCCTGAATGTAAGGTGGATAGTCATGATAGTGGCCGACGAATCGAAGTTCTGGTAGCAGCCGTCTTAGCTTAAAGTCGTCGGCTATAGCATCGAAAGTTGAGGCTGTTGTGGCTCCCGAGTACTGGGGGTAGAGGGGAACCACCAGAAGTCGAGTGACGCCAGCATCCATCAAACCCTGTATCTTGTTTGCAATTGAAGGCTCGCCGTAACGCATGGCGAAATCTACGATGACCTGCTCACCGAACTGTTTCGACAGCGATACCTTGAGTGCGTCGGCCTGCGCTGCGGTGTGCACGAGTAGCGGAGAACCCTCGCTGGACCAAACCTTTGCATAGGCCTTCGCTGATCGCCTTGGCCTGATATTCAAAATCACAAGATTGAGAATAAACCACCACAGCGCACGAGGAATCTCAACGATTCTGGGGTCGGATAAAAATTCCTTCAGGTAGCGACGTAGCTGCTTTGGTTGGGGGGCATCGGGAGTTCCCAGATTGGTGATCAGCACGCCAGTTCGAGGTTTTCGGCTGTGATCAAAATTCGATGTATTAACGTATTTCATGCGGGGTCAATATACGGATCTGACGCTTGAATGCCAAGCGGTCAATGCTATTGCTTGGGCCAGAATTAACTGCAGAACGTCTTGTTGTCTCACTGTTCGTCGCGCCCAGCATTCGCTTCGTCGACAATCCCCCTCAATCTATCGAAACACTCTTTTTTCCGAAGGTGAAGTTTCCTAATCTAGTCTCATAAACAAGGCAGACGGGTCATTCAAACCGGTTGTTTTGCGGACATTGTAGTACAAAACATTCATCAGGAGAGTCGATTATGAATTTATCAATAGCATCAAAAGTAATGTACGGCGCGGCGTTTACAGCTGCCATTTGTCTCGCTAGCGCAACCAGTGTTGGCTCTGAGCAGGTCAGCCAGGTGGGAGTAACGTCTTCTGGCGCGCGCACGGCTACCGTGTCCTATTCTGACCTCGATATGACCGATGCCAAAGCGCAGAGGGTTTTGCACCGCCGTTTGAGCCGAGCGGCAGAGCAGGTGTGTGGATCTTCCTATATACGCGACGTTGGGTCACTGAGCAGAGCGACCAAAAACAAAGAATGCTTCGATGTGGCTATGAGTAATGCTTTGCGACAGGTTTCAAATACGCAGCTTGCAGCTCTGGATAAGTAATCCGCCGCAACAAGTTTCCGACCCCGGCAACCCCTGGCGGGGGTCCTCAAGGGAGCTGTCCCCCTGGGCAGTTTCCTTCCCTTTTTTCGCCGGGCGATGATATGGTTGCCCCGTCTTTTTTGGGGGAATCACAATGGCAGTTAGCGAACAATTCAGGCTCGATGGAAAGATTGCAGTAATCACTGGGGCCGGTAAGGGTATCGGCGCTGGTATTGCGCGCACTTTTGCGGAGGCGGGAGCAGATGTAGTAATCGGTGCTCGAACCGAGGCAGACTTGCAAGCAAGTAGCACGGGAGGTAGAGGCGTTTGGCCAGCGAGCAGTGGTCGTCCCTACAGACGTCCTGGATCCCGCCCAATTGCAACGGTTGGCAGACGCGGCTATGGCTGAATTCGGTCGTATCGACATTTTGGTCAACAATGCGGGAGGGTTTCCGCCCAAGCCGGTTTCTCAGACAACCGCGAAAGAATTTGAAGCCGTCTTTCGATTTAATGTCAGTACTGCTTTTGAATTGTCTCGCATCTGTGCACCTCTTATGGTCGAGTCAGCAGGGACTGGAATAATGTTGAATATCTCCTCCATTGCGGGGCATAAACCTACTCCGTGTTTCTCCGCCTATGGAACAGCAAAGAGTGCATTGTCTTTGCTGACTCAGGAACTCGCTCAGGAGTTCGCGCCCAAAGTGCGAGTTAATGCGATCGCAGTGGGTTCAACCAAAACAGACGCGCTCAATACAGTGCTCACTGAGGAAATCGAAAAGACCATGGTCGACCTCACGCCAATGGTACGACTGGGGGAGGTTGAGGATGTCGCTTTGGGTGCGCTGTATTTGTGTTCCCCGGCTGCCAGCTACGTCACCGGGGATATTCTGAATGTGAATGGTGGTTTGGAACGCCTTAATATGCAGATGCCTAGAGCTTGGGGTGGGGTAGGGTAGCGAGCAAACAAAAAAGTCGTTTGCCAATCTAGGGTCTTCAGTTATTTCGAATTCCCGGTCTGTTGATCCGGATGTGCCCCGTGAAATGCCTCGAGCGTGTTGCAATGATGGTAAATCGACAGTATCGCCGGGTAAGGGTCCATGTCCACCTTGAAACGCAGTGCATTGTAAACTTGGGGGATGAGGTAGCAGTCCGCCAAACCTGGCTTTTCTGCGAAACAATACTCACCCTTTCCCTCCCGGACGACGGTTTCAATGCCCTCAAAACCTCGGTTTACCCATTGGCTGTACCAAAGATCTACTTGCTGCTGGTCCGCGCCAAGTGACTTTTTCAGATATCTGAGCACACTCAGATTATTCAGTGGGTGAATGTCGCAGGCGACGTGATTGGCCAGGCTTCGCACCTTGCTTCTGGCCAGTGGATCTGCGGGCAGCAGTGGCGGTGTGGGGTGTGTTTCTTCCAGCCACTCGAGGATGGCGGTGGATTGACTGATGACATTGCCATCATCGAGTTCAAGAGCCGGTATTAGTCCCTGAGGATTACTGGCCCTGTATTGCTCGCTTTTTTGCTGAGCTTCCAGCAGATTAATATTCTCGGCTATATAGTCGATACCTTTTAGATTCAAGGCGATTCTCACGCGATACGCAGCGGAGGAGCGGGAATAGTTATATAACTTCATCTGCAGTTACCCCTCAGGCTGGTGGCGTATACCTTACAACGACCTGGTCAATCTTGCCGAAGATGGATTGCTCATCGGCATCGCGCATTTCGATTTCTACACGATCACCGAAAGACATAAATGGTGTGCTGGGCTTGCCATCGGCAATGGTTTCCAGGCAGCGAACTTCCGCGAGACAGCAGGAGCCGCTTTCACTGCCCACGTTGGAAACAGTGCCGGAACCAATCACTGTTCCCGCCACTAAGGATCTGGATTTTGCGCAGTGTGAGATAAGCGTGGGGAAATCGAAGGTCATGTCGACACCCGCGTTTGGGCTGCCGATCAATTCGCCGTTTAAAGTTGCATGCAATGGCAGATGCAGTTTGCTTCCATCCCATGCGTCGCCCAGTTCGTCTGGTGTGACCAATACCGGCGTAAAGGAGGTCCAGGGTTTGGATTGATAAAAGCCGAACTGCTTTCCCAGTTCCGCTGCAATTAGATTTCGCAGAGAAACATCGTTCACCAGCCCAATCAGCTTAATGTGATTGCTGGCCCGATCTGTGCGAGTGCCGGCTGGGACGTCATCTGTGATCACCACAACTTCAGCCTCGAAATCGATTCCCCACTCCTCGGTCTCCACTTCAATATCGTCTCGCGGACCAATGAACGCATCGGATGCACCCATGTAAACCAGTGGGTCTTCCCAAAACGAGGCCGGTAGCTCGGCGCCGCGGGCTTTGCGCACCAATTCAACGTGAGTGACGTAGGCACTGCCATCTGCCCAGTGATAGCTGCGTGGCAGGGGCGCTGCGCATTTGGCCGGATCAAACAGGAAACTCTGATCGCAATTGCCAGCGTTGAGTTGCGCAGACACTTCCAGAAGTTTGGGCTCAGTGTTCTCCCAGTCATCCAACGCATGTTGCAAGGTGGTGGCGATATCAGCTACTAATACGGCGCTGCTTAAATCCTTTGCCACTACTACCAATTTTCCATCTCTTTGATGCTTTAGCGACGCTAGTTTCATGTGAGTTCCCAGTGTTTTCCCGGTCATTATCGGCAGCATTGAGAATAGATGAATATAGTTACAAATGCAACTATTAAAGTTACAATTGAAACTAAAATGTCCTGCTTGTATACTTGAACAAGAACCGATTCTATGGTGTTTTTATGAATGAAGTGCTATCCCTGGCGCAGTTTCTTCCCTACCGCTGCAACAACCTGGCCCAACAAATAAGTGTTTCCCTGTCGCGAATTTACGTCGACAAGTTTGGGATCACCGTTGCGGGCTGGAGGATTCTGGTCACGCTGGCTGAGTATGGTGAGCTGCAGGCCAAAGACGTTGCTCGCCTGACGAATATGGATAAAGTCAGGGTTTCAAGAAGTGTTGCGGTGCTCCTGGGGCAGGGCTTGCTAGATCGCAGGGCCAACGGCAGCGACAGCCGGGTTACCCTGCTCAATTTAAATGCCGACGGAAAGAGTTTGTACGAGCGCATCGCGCCTGGGGCACTTGCGTGGGAGCGGGAATTACTAGAGCCGCTGTCAAAGACGGAACAGCAATCGCTGCTGAAAATCCTGGACAAGCTGGAGGGGCGCCTGGTTGAGTTGGCCGAGGGTGTTGATCCATGAGTCAACAGGAGATTATCGCCAGCTTACCCATTCATCTAAGGTCCTTTGTAAAAGTACAGGACTACACTCTTTATACTCCACGGGATCAGGCCGTCTGGCGCTATTTGCTGAAACATCTAAGCCAGCATTTGGCGCGTTGCGCGCACCCGGTTTACCTCGAGGGACTTAGGCGAACCGGCATTGCCCTGGACCATATCCCATCGATAGATGAAATGAATGCCTCGCTGGCAGCGCTAGGCTGGCGGGCTGTTGTGGTTGATGGCTTTGTCCCTCCCGCCATTTTTATGGAATTTCAGGCGCTAAAAGTTTTGGTCATCGCATTGGATATGCGCAGCGCGGACCACATGATGTACACCCCAGCCCCCGATATTGTGCACGAGGCTGCAGGACATGCGCCATTTATTGTCGACGTCGACTATGCAGAGTTCCTGCAGCGATTCGGTGAAGTGGGAATGAAAGCCATCAGCAACCAGCACGACCAGGACGTTTATGAGGCAATCCGCCATTTGTCGGTCGTAAAAGAAAGCCTCGCTAGCACGGAGTTGGAGATAGGGCAGGCCGAGGGGCAATTGCAAAGCGTGCTTGCTCATGACGCCGAGCCCTCGGAAGCAAGCCTCCTGTCTCGACTTCATTGGTGGACCGTAGAGTATGGCCTGGTGGGAGAGCTTGAGGACTACAGAGTTTTTGGGGCGGGATTGCTCTCCTCTTTGAGCGAGAGCGTTCATTGTCTGGATGATGAAAAAGTGCAAAAGCTGCCGCTCACCGTCGACGCTGTTACCAGCAATTACGATATCACCTCGCAGCAGAACCGACTGTTTGTCACCAAAAGCTGTAAGCATTTGAGCCAGGTCCTCAACGAATTTGCCGCCAGCATGTGTTTTGAGCGCGGGGGCGCAGAATCACTGCGCACTGCCATCACTGCGAAAACAATTTGCACGGCCGAGTACGACTCGGGCGTTCAGGTCAGTGGAGTCTTGAGCGAACTGTTGTGTGATGCCGTGGGCAATCCGACCTACCTGCGATCTAGCGGACCCACCCAACTGGCGTGGAAGGGTACGGAGATATCAGGGCAGGGCATCGAACGCCATCCCGGGGGATTCGGGTCCCCCATCGGGAAGCTTAAGGACTTCAACCGCTGCCTGAGTGATTACAGTTTCGATGAGTTAAAGGCGCACAATATTGAAATTGGTCAGACAGTGACCCTCGAATTCCTCTCGGGAGTTACCGTCAGAGGGGAGCTGCAGGGCATTCATCGACAGGAGCACAAAAACCTTCTGCTAACCTTTCTCGAATGTACTGTGACCAGCTTGCAAGGTCAGCTGCTGTTCGATCCCTCATGGGGGGTGTATGACATGGCCGTAGGTGCCACCGTTGATTCTGTATTCGGCGGCGCAGCCGATAGAAATACTTATCGGCTTTATCGTGAACCGTCGAGCACGGAGCAACGTGTGGTTCCACAAGATGAAGTTTTGATGGAGCTGTATAAAAAAGTCAGCGAGTGCGTTGCCACCGATAAAGCCACAGACGGTCAGTGGCTGGACGATGTCCGCGCTGGTCTGGCGAGCTACCCAAACGAGTGGTTATTGCGAGCTGAAATTCTGGATTTGCCGTCTTTGCAATCCGGCGCAGGCCTGGAGCTCAGCGCACAGCTCGCGGTGGAACTTGGCGATATCGCTAGCCGTTGCCCCGAGAACGCCGAACTAATCCAAAGAGCATTGGGTACAAGCCGATAGCGCCTGCCCAGTACTGACACCTTTGCCCACATTGGTGGCACCGCATCCCATGCGGGCCCCTCGGCAGTTCACTACTATAAATCCCCCTCGAATGACGCTCCAACAGGAGACAAGCCCATGTCACTGGATTTTGACAGTGCGCGTATGCCCAATCCCAATATGACCCCGGAACACGACGAATGGCGTGCCCAACTGCGTAAGTTTATCGATGCAGAAATTATGCCCTACGCCGAGGATTGGGATGAGGCGGGGCATATTCCCATCGAATTGTGGCCCAAGGCTGCGGCGGTTGGTTTATTGGGGATGGGCTACCCGGAGGAATTTGGCGGCATTCTGGAGGGCCTGGATTCCTGGCACGGCTGGATTGCCAATGAGGAACTGGCGCGGGTCGGTGCAGGCGGTATTGCGGCGAGCCTAATGGTGCATGGTATTGGTTTGCCTCCCATTATCAATTGGGGCACGCAGGAACTCAAAGAGATGGTCGCTCCCTCAGTTCTGGCGGGCACAAAACATATCGCCTTGGGTATCACTGAGCCCGGAGGCGGTTCCGATGTGGCGCAACTTGCCACCACCGCAGTTCGCGATGGAGACCACTTTATCGTCAATGGCTCGAAAACTTATATCACCGGTGGCATGCGAGCCAACTGGGTTTCAACTGCGGTGCGAACCGGCGGCGAGGGAGGCGGCGGGATCTCCATGTTACTAATCCCCACTGATGCCGAGGGTTTTTCCCGAACCGAGTTGGATCGCAAGCAGGGCTGGTGGGCCTCCGATACGGCAACCTTGTATTTTGACAATGTCCGGATACCGGTTAGCCATCTCATCGGTAACGAGAACGAAGGCTTTAAGGTTATTATGACCAACTTCAATGGTGAGCGTATGGCTATGGCCGCGGGCATGGAAGCGCTGGGGCGGGTGTGTCTGGAGGAGGCCCTGGAATGGGCTCAGGAGCGCAAGACCTTTGGTAAGCGTCTGGCTGATCACCAGGTGATTCGACATAAGTTTTCCCAAATGAAGCAGAAGTTGAATGCCACGCAGGCCTATATTCGCGTGTGCTATGAATCGATTGAGGCTGGCAACGCCAACCCGGGAGATATCGCCATGCTTAAAGTGCAGGCAAGTGAGACCATGGAGTTTTGCGCCCGAGAGGCCATGCAGGTTCTCGGTGGTATTGGCTACATGCGAGGCAGTAGAGTAGAACGCATTTACCGCGAAGTTCGTGTCAACGCGATCGGCGGTGGCTCAGAAGAAATCATGCGCGATCTGGCCGCGCGACAATACGGGATTTAGTGATGAAACTATGGCATTGCAATGGCGCTCGGTCACTCCGCCCTCTATGGGCTTTAGAGGAAATGGGTTTGGAATACGAGTTGGAGGTCATGCCGTTTCCACCTCGAATGTTTCACCGGGAATACCTGGAGGTCAACAGCCTGGGTACCATTCCCTATTTGATCGATGGCGATACCCATATGACGGAATCGGCTGGAATCTGTCAGTATCTGGTGGATCGCTATAAGCAGTATGATTTTGGTCTGCATGTAAACCATCCCCACTACGGCGACTATCTCAATTGGCTGCATCACTCAGACGCTACCCTGACGTTCCCGCAGACCATTGCCATGCGCTATTACATACTGGAGCCAACGCCTGAGAAACAAGGCGTTGCCGACGACTATGCCAAATGGTTTATTGCCAGGTTGCGGCGTCTCGACACCCATTTGGAAAGCCATGAATATTTAGTGGATAACAGATTTACGGTTGCTGATATCGCTGTCGGTTACGCACTATTTCTGGGCGTGGCATTGAAACTGGACGAACGTTACAAACCGCAAACTCGAGAGTATCTGGAACGCTTGATGGCTAGGCCTGCGTTCATACGAGCAAATTCATTTGGTGAAGCCTTGCAACTGGGCTGACTTTTAAGGGAAAAACGATGAGTGTAAGTGAACAGGAACAAAGAGAATTTCGCGCCGAGGTTTCGGCGTGGATGAAAGACAACAAGCCAGCTGATCCGGGCTTTTTGTTGCCGCAAACGTTTATGGAAGTGGGGACGGAAGAGCAACTGGAATTTTTGCGGGAGTGGCAGAACAAAATATGGTCTGCGGGTTACTTGGGGATGGCCTGGCCCAAAGAGTATGGCGGCGGTGGTGTAAGCCCCACTTTCCAGGGCATCGCGGATTCGGAAATGCGTCGAAATGCAGTTCCTATCTGCTTTAACGTTATCGGCCTTGGTTGGGCCGGGCCATTGATTATTGATACCGGTACACAGCAGGAGAAAGAAAAGTATCTGAAAAACATACTCAGCGCCGAAGATGTTTGGTGTCAGGGCTTTTCGGAACCTGACAATGGTTCTGACCTGGGCAACGCTCAACTGCGTGCTGTACGCGATGGCGATGAATATGTACTCAATGGTTCCAAGATTTGGACAACCATGGGGAATTTCGCCAAGTATATGATTTTGCTCGCCCGCACCAATCCCAGCGCCGAGCGTAAATACGACGGTTTATCGTACTTCCTGTCGCCTATGCTTGTGGATGGTATCGAAGCCCGACCGATACGAAAAATTACTGGCGAATACGGTTTTACCGAAACGTTTTTCACAGACGCCAGAATTCCTGCGGATTGCCTGATGGGTGAAGAGGGGCAAGGTTGGAAAATCGCAATGCAGACCCTGCAATATGAACGTGGTGCAGAAGCCGGCGCTGCTGGCGGCTTGGCAATGGTCCGCACCAACGTAGACGATATGGTCACGCAACTGGATGGCCTAACGCGCGATGGCGAGCCCGTGTTGCAGGATACGGCTATTCGCGATGACCTGGTAAAAATGATCATGGAGGAAAAAGCTATTGTTCTGGGTAATCGCCGCGCTGCGATCGGCCCACTCACTACGGATTACCCGCACTCAATACCACTGTCGAGCAAGCTGCGGTTAAGTGAGGCAGCTCGCCGTTTGCGTCAGCTTGCCATTAACTTACAGGGCGCTGAAGGCGCTCTTTATGTGGGAGATGATGACGCGCGGCAGGGCGGCTTCTGGCAGCGCGCCTATTTTAATAGCTTTTCCGCCACTATCGGCGGTGGAACCTCACAGGTGCAGGCGAATATTATTGCAGAACACATTCTCGGCCTTCCTAAATCAGGAGAGAAATAATGTCGGTTATTGGAAACACAACACTCACATTTAGTGATGAGCAGGCGATGATTCTGGATACGGCCAGAGAGTTTTGTCGTGACAAATCACCCATTGCTGCAGTCCGTGCACAACTGGATTCCGAATCGGGATTCGACTCGGCTATCTGGAGCGAAATGGTCGCACTGGGCTGGACCGGAATCTCACTGCCGGAAGCCTACGGCGGTTCGGGCCTGGGCGTAGCATCGGTTGTGCCAGTTGTAGAGTGCATGGGTCGAGCCATGCTTGGAACGCCCTTGGTCAGTTCCGCGCTTGCCGGGCAGCTTATTTTGCGTTCGGGAACTGGCGAGCAGCTAGACCGTCTGTTGCCGGGAATTGCCGAAGGTACTACTGCAACCATGGCAACCCTGGAAAATGCCGATTGGGGAGCCAAGCAAATTACTTGTACGCTGGATGACAACCTTCAGCTAACCGGCGTGAAGAAATTTGTTACAGATGCGGGTGTTGCGGAATTTATTCTTGTATCAGTTATGCACCACGGTGCTGTAGCCCTGGCAGTGGTGCGGGCTGAGCAACTGAAAGCTGGCGCCATTTCTGCCAACGTCTTGATCGATGAAACCAAGCGCTCGTCTACCGTGAATTTCGATGGCGTGACCGTCGAGGCGAACAATGTAGTTACTGGCGACAAGGTTCCACAGGCAATGCACGATGTTGCACTGCTGGGTGCACTGTTGGTTGCGGCTGAAGCAGCGGGAACAACGGGTGCTTGCCTGGATACGGTTGTGGAGTACTTGAAGACTCGTAAACAGTTTGGCAATTTGATCGGCTCCTATCAGGCGCTCAAGCACCCGATGGTAGAAATCCTGACGGCCAACGATTCCACGCGCTCCTTTGTCTATCATGCGGCGACTTTGGTTTCGGACGAAACTCTTGATAGAGACGCAGAGCTCGCCTGCAGAATGGCGAAGGCGCAAGCTACTGACACTCTGAAATACGCTGGTGATCGCGCCGTGCAGTTTCATGGCGGCATGGGCTTTACCTATGAATGCGATGCGCAGCTCTATGTGCGCCGGGCGCAGTGGTCTCAGCAGCAGTTTGGCGATGCCCAGCATCATCGCAAACGTATTGCGGCTTTGCTTTTGGACTGATTGGTTCGCGTCCGGAAGGCGGGCCCTCGGAACGCCGGCCGCCAAAATATATACCTGTCATGAAACTTCGATAGTTAAATTGAAGCTCGGGAGTCTAGATCGGCTTTGCAATCCGTTGAGCGCATGGATGCGCGAGCCGAGCCCCCATGGATGGGTTCACGGCGTGTTTGCACAGCCGATCTAGACTCCCGAGCGCGACTAGACACGTTAAAGACCTTTGCGCCGTAGTTTTTAAGCAAGTGTGGAGAGCCGATTGCTACTATGTCCTGTCCAGGCACGGCGTGAACCCATCCATGGGGCCTTGGCGACAGCATTCATGCTGTCGACAGCCTTGACAGGACATAGTAGCAATCGGCTCTCCCGGAAATTTTAACAATCGTGCAGTTTTCGGGGCCGGCGTTCAGTGGGGCGGCTTTCCGAAGGCGCACTGATTAACCTTATAGAACCTGAACTGCTCGGCTGTTCCTCAACTGCGGAATAAGGTAGAGTCCTGCCTCGAAATCACGCTCGAAACGGACGGTATGGCGGATAAGCAGTCGAAAATTCAAAGCAGCAAGCTGAAGAGGAGCCTGGCAGTATCTATTGCCGGAATACGAGCTGGAGGAGCCCTCGCCATTGATGGAGCCTGGCAAAAACTTCGACCCGGAAATGACAACAAACACGCCTTTGAATCTGCATTTGCCAAGCGAGAAGCCAGACGCTTTGTTGCTGAACTTGGTCGTTTAAAGGGCACCTACGTTAAAATTGGCCAAATGCTGGCTCTTCTGGGTGAGCATTTTCTACCACCGGTTTTAACTGAAGCGCTGCATGAACTGGAATCCCAGACCCAACCCCTACCCTGGGAGAGCATTGCCTCCCATGTTAAGTCGGATCTTGGCGATCGCTATGCCGAACTGACTATCGAGAAACAAGCGATCGCTGCTGCTTCGCTGGCACAGGTGCATCGGGCAACTATTATTGCCACTGGCGAGGAAATTTGCCTCAAAATTCAGTACCCGGGGCTGGCGCAAGTTATCGATTCGGATTTTGATACTGTCGTGCGAATGTTGTTGCTGGCTCGATGGATAAAGTCCGGGCGTGAGCTCGACGCGTGGTTGGAATCTATGCGGGTTCAAATCCACTATGAAATCGATTACCTGCGCGAAGCACAAATGACCGAACGTGTCAGCCAGCTGGTGGCCGAAAGTGTCGATGAGCGATCCGAGTTGGGTTTTAGCTATCACGTTCCAGTGCTTTACCCCCGTTTTTGCGGTGGGCGGATTCTGGCGATGGAGTATGTAGAAGGTTTAATCGTTACTCGCGCTGAAGTTTCCACCTTGTCGCAGAAACGGCGGAATGCTCTCGGCAGGGCTATGCTGGAATTGTTTTTCTATGAGCTGTATCAGTGGGGTGTGCTGCAGACCGATCCTAACTTTGGCAACTATCTGATAAAGCCCGGCAAAAATTCGGGCGGTGATGAACTGGTGTTACTGGATTTCGGCTCGACAATGAGATGTGACGAAGAATTTTTGCGCAACCTCGGCAATGCTATCGCTGCCGGGCAGAGCAATGATTCGGCATTGTTGATTGAAAGTTTGATTGGGCTCGGCTGTCTGCATCGCGACAGCCCTAAAGAGGCACGGGAAACGTTTTCCGAATTTTGTTTACAGCTTTTGGAACCGCTTCGCCCTGCCGATCAGTTGCCCGCGCGGTATCTAAACGAACACGGGCAATACCGCTGGGGAAAATCTCGATTGATGCGACGGGTTGGCAAGCACGCCGCCACCTCCGCTTCTACTCGTCATTTCACAACACCTTCGCGCGAGTTTGCGATGATTGCCCGCAAGCTTACTGGCGTGTTTACCTTTATCGCGGTGCTCAATGCGGAATTTAATGCCAGCGACATAGTGCAATCGCATATTGCGCGCTGGCGGGAAGAGGTATAAATGGCAAAAGACAAAAAAGGCAACGGCAAAAGCTCTGGTGATGATGGCAAGGCTGTTCCCACCGGACGTGTCAGCCGTTTTGCAAAAGTCGCCAAACTTGCAAGCGGGGTAGCCGGCGGTATGTTGGCCGAGGGTACGCGTCAGTTGCGAGCCGGTAAGCGTCCGCGAGCGCGAGATATGCTGCTAACCCCAGGCAATGCGAAACGCGTGGCGGATCAACTTGCTGAAATGCGCGGTGCGGCCATGAAAATGGGCCAGATATTGTCGATGGACACGGGCGATCTGTTACCCAAAGAGCTCGCTGATATACTTGCCAGATTGCGATCAGACGCAAAGGCTATGCCCATTGCGCAACTCGAAGCGGCAATGACACAGGCCTATGGTTCTGACTGGGAGGAGTTGTTCTATAATTTTGAATATGCACCGCTTGCGGCGGCATCCATTGGCCAGGTTCATCGCACTATCTCGCCCGATGGACGCAAAATTGTCCTGAAAATTCAGTACCCCGGGGTGGCGCAGAGTATCGACAGCGATGTGGATAATATTTCCACAGTGCTTCGCATGTCGGGTCTGTTGCCCGACGGTCTGGACATCCAACCACTTCTGGACGATGCCAAAGTTCAGCTGGCCGATGAAGCAGATTATCTTAAAGAAGCAGAATTTTTTCAGGCCTTTGGAGAAGTGTTGGCAGGTGACGACCGGTTTGTTCTGCCCGAGGTATTACCAGAGTTAACTCACAGTAATGTTCTGGCGATGACCTATGTGAGTGGCTCCCCCATAGAGACCCTGATAGATCAACCCCAGGAGGAGCGTGATCGAGTGATGGCGGCGCTACTGGAGTTGATGCTAACCGAGCTGTTTGAGCTGAATATGGTGCAAACTGATCCCAACTTTGCCAATTATCAGTACAGAGCGACGACGGGTGAAATTGTGTTGCTGGATTTTGGTGCGACTCGAAGGTTTAAAAAGAGCTTCGTTAGCAATTACAAAAAACTGGCGGCCGCGGCCGCAGCGGGAGATCGTGACAGGTTCGTCAAAGCCGCTGAGAAAGTAGGCTACGCTATGGGAGATGCAAATACGGAGTATCGGGAATTGGTGCTCGATTTATTTCTGTTTGCGCTTGAGCCTTTGAGTACCGATGTTGTGTACGATTTCGCGGCTTCAGATATTCCGGGCAAGATGGCGCAGATGACTGAATCCGTATCAAACTATCGTGATTTTTGGCAGGCCCCTCCAACCGATGCAGTATATTTTCATCGTAAAGTGGGAGGTATGTTTATGTTGGCCAGCAGGCTCAAAGCGCGGGTGAACGTTTACGAATTGCTACAGCGTTGGCTGTAACAATTCGCGGCGAGCTTGTCGCTACTTACGATGCCTTCTTTCTCGGCGCACTCTGTTTCAGTGCTTTCTTTTTCAGTTCGTCAAAGGACTCCTGCAGACAGTCCGCGTAAAACGCAGGGTCTGGCAACATGTCCCTACATGCAGTAAATGACAGGGTCACGGTTCCCTTTTTATTCTGTACGGCGCTGTAGACAATATGGAATAACCCCATATTAGGCAGCAGCGGCCCCAGACTGAAGGAGTTAACCAGTTCCGCACCGCACATATACAGTTGTACGGGTGCTCCAGGAACATTTGTGACGATAGTGTTTTGAATCACGTTAGCCTCAGCCAACCCCGTTGCACTCGATGCGCGGATGGCGACTGACAACACATTACCCGGCATCACATTAGTAATGTCCATCATGATGCGAGGCCCTAGCGCCTCCGCATAAGCCTTGCCCGAGATAGTTTCCTTGTGCACCTCTTTCAGACGCTCCATCGGGTCTTCGATCTCTGTGCGGAGTGCAACATTCATAAAGCCAACCATGTTGCCGCCGGCCTTTTGTTCATCGGGTGAGCGCACATCAATGGGGCAACCTGTTACCAAACTCTGTTCCGGCAACTCGCCTTTACTATCTAAATACTTGCGCAGGCCACCGGCAACAATAGTGAGCATCACGTCGTTTACGGTGACTCCCGGGATGGTATTTTTGATGGAACGTATCTCATCAAAATCAAATCGTCGCCCCTCTACCACTCTGTGCCTGGATATTTTCCCCTGGAAGCGGGTTTTTTGTTTGTCGTCCAATGTGTGGAAATTCTGGTTTTTCTTACCTTCGCGAATACGTTTGATTGCCGGAACCGTTCGCCTCACCATGTCGATGACTTCTCCGGGCTTCTTCCAGGCGTCTACGTACGCCTGGCCGAGCATTCTGGCCTTGGATGGTCGGTTTACCAACCATGGTCCTGCTGGTTCTGGCTGTGCAATCTCAGGCGTCAGGTCGTGAACAATATTCATGAATTGTGCGCCGGTGGCACCGTCCATTGCGCAGTGGTGCACTTTGAGTAACACAGCGAAGCAATTTTTTGGCAGGTCCTCAACGTTATTGAGACCTTCGATGACATACATTTCCCACAGGGGACGATCACGCACCAAAGGCTGTGAATGGATTCTCGCAGCCAGAATGCACAATTGCCGCCAGTCTCCCGGCTTGGGAAGGGCGATGTGCCGCACGTGGAATTCAAGGTCAAAGTCGGGATCCTCCACCCAGTATGGGCGGCCGAGGCCTCCCGGGACAAAGGCCAGCTTGCGCCGGAATATAGGGGAGAGATGTACTCGACTCTCCAGCATGGAGAGAACCTGCTTGAATCGTACAACCCCTCCCTCAGCGGTATCCTGATTGTAAATGCTGACCCCGCCGATGTGCTGAGGTAGCCCATCTAACTCGGCGTGGAGGAACATAGCGTCCTGTCCTGATAGTTGTTCCATTTAGAGCTCCTGGATAATTTTTATGAGAGAGTTAAATTTTTTGGAGCTAATCAGACTACTCGAAATATTGACCTAGTCAACAATCGGTATCCGGCGGCTCCAGGTTGGTTGCCGCAGGACAGCGATTGCAGTTTAATCTAATTAAATTACATAAATGGCTTGTTAATAGCCAATTATAGCCGTTATAATGTAATTAAATTACATACATTGAAAATTAGTTGCTACAGAGCCCAAGGCTCCACGGGTGCAATGTGCCTCTGGCGCGAACGGTTAGTCTGGAAACCCAGGAAAAGGCCCCAGTAGAATGATTAACGACAGAGTTGCCGACGTTACACAGCGAATAATTGAGCGCAGCCAGAATAGTAGAGCAGACTATTTGGCGAAAATTCGCGGTGCCCGACAAGATGGGGCGTCCCGCACACGCCTTTCCTGCGGCAATGTCGCACATGCCTACGCGGCCTCCGAACCGCAGGACAAAACTACTCTTGCGGTGGACCGGTCGGCAAATCTGGCTATCGTCTCTTCCTATAACGATATGTTATCCGCCCATCAGCCTTTCCAGGATTATCCAGAGATCATAAAAAGTGCGGCCCGGGAAGCCGGTGCGGTGGCGCAGTTTGCCGGTGGTGTCCCCGCCATGTGCGACGGTGTTACCCAGGGTCGCGAGGGTATGGAGCTGTCACTGTTCAGTCGTGATCTCATTGCAATGGCCACCAGTGTGGCTCTGTCCCACGACATGTTCGATGGTGTGGTCTGTTTGGGTGTGTGTGACAAGATTGTTCCCGGTTTACTGATTGGTGCACTGGCATTTGGCCATCTTCCAGCGGTGTTTGTTCCCGCCGGTCCAATGCTTACTGGCTTGTCCAATACTGAGAAAGTCAGGATCAGGCAACTCTATGCAGAGGGAAAAGTGGGGCGCAAGGAATTGCTGGAGGCGGAGACTCAGTCCTATCACAGCGCGGGTACCTGCACTTTCTACGGTACTGCCAACAGCAATCAGATGCTGATGGAAATGATGGGTTTACATCTGCCTGGCAGCTCTTTCGTCAACCCGGGCACGCCCTTGCGAGAGCAATTGACACGGGCCGCAGTGAAACAATTGGTTGAGTTAACCGCATTATCATCCGGCTACACCCCGGTGGGCGAAATCATCGATGAGAGAAGCCTTGTCAATGGCATCGTAGGTTTGCTGGCCACCGGCGGCTCGACCAATCACGCGATCCATATCATTGCTATCGCCAGGGCCGCAGGTGTCATTATTAACTGGCAAGACATGGCTGATCTATCCGAGATTGTACCCCTACTGTGTCGCATCTATCCCAATGGCCAAGCGGATGTGAATCACTTTCAGGCGGCTGGGGGTATGTCCCTGTTGATTCGGGAGCTACTGGCAGCCGGTTTGGTGCATGATGATGTAAAAACGGTGCTGGGAGAGGGCGGGCTGACTCGCTACTGCGATGAGCCTTTTTTGGGGGACGATCAGGGTGATATCGATTGGCGTCCAGGACCCCTTACAAGTCTGGATAAAGACGTTGTGAGTAGTCGAAATAATCCTTTCAGTACGCAGGGTGGGCTCAAACTCTTAACCGGAAATCTCGGTCGCTCTGTTATAAAAGTCTCAGCAGTCAAACCGGAGCATCGTGTTGTTACAGCACCGGCCATTATTTTTGAGCATCAGGATGATGTTAAGGAAAGGTTTGACGCCGGAGAGTTGGAGAAAGATTTTATTGCGGTGGTGCGATTGCAAGGTCCCAAAGCCAATGGTATGCCTGAACTGCATAAATTAACGCCCTATCTTGGACTGTTACAAGATCGCGGTTTTAAAGTTGCGCTGGTCACCGATGGACGTATGTCCGGGGCTTCCGGCAAAGTGCCTGCTGCGATCCATCTCTCGCCCGAAGCATTGGACTTAGGACCTATTGCGAAGCTGCGCGATGGCGATGTCATTGAACTCAATGCCGAAGCGGGCGTGCTGCAGGTTCTGGAAGAAAATTTCGAATCCCGAGAGCCAGCGGTTGCCACCGCTCATTCAAACGTGGGCATGGGTCGGGAATTGTTTGCCGGTTTTCGCTCGCTGGTCGGGGGTGCAGAAGATGGCGCGTCTATCTTTTAAGAAAAACATTGAAAAAGAACCTAAATAAAACATGGAAGTAAGAAGCGGGAATAAACGTGGCGGAGCCTTTTGATATTGTTATTTTTGGCGGATCCGGGGATCTGTCGCTGCGGAAATTGGTCCCGGCGATGTACCGCGCTTATCGCGAAGACAAGTTGCCAACTGGCTCGCGCATATTAGCTACCTGCCGCAGCCAAGCAGAGGTGGGGAAATTTTTCGAAGAAGCTTTACAGGGACTGCAAACACACCTGGGAACAGAAGAGTTTTGCGATGAAGCCTGGGGGACATTTAGAGCTTTTCTCCTACCTCTCGAACTGGATATCGCCGTAGCAGACCAGCAGTGGCAATCCCTCGCCGACTTGATGATATCCGAGCCGGATAAATCCCGGGTATTCTATCTGGCAATCCCCCCTTCTATTTTTGGTGTCTGTTGCGAGAATCTGGCCGGTGCCGGTCTGGTAAGCGCCAATAGCCGCGTGGTGGTCGAAAAACCGCTAGGTTATGATGCCGTGTCAGCGGATGCTATTAATACCCTCATAGCCAAGTATTTCGAAGAAGGCAGTATTTATCGAATAGACCACTATCTGGGTAAAGAAACGGTGCAGAACTTGATGGCCCTGCGCTTCACCAACTTGATCTTTGAGCAGCTGTGGGATGCCAAGTCCATCGATCATGTGCAGATCAGTATTTCGGAGACGGTTGGACTTGAGGGGCGCGCCGGCTTTTACAACGAGGCAGGGGCGCTGAGGGATATGGTGCAAAATCACTTGTTGCAGTTATTGTGTCTGGTGGCGATGGAGTCACCCCATAAAATGAACGCCAACAGCATTCGTGCGGAAAAAATAAAAGTGCTGGAGGCCCTAAGACCGATGGCACCCCGGGACGTTCACCAGCATACGGTGAGAGGACAATATGTCGCCGGTAGTTATCATGGCGAACTGGTGCCGGGGTATCTCGAAGAATTGGCCCAACCCCAAAGCGGCACTGAGACATTTGTCGCGCTGCGAACCTATATTGATAATTGGCGCTGGGCGAGAGTGCCCTTTTACCTTCGAACCGGGAAGCGCATGAAAGAACGCTGTGCGGAAATCGTAATCCAGTTTAAAGATGTCTCCCATCGCGTGTATGGTGAATCCGCTGGATCTCTCGATCCGAACCGATTGATCATCCGGTTGCAGCCCGACGAATTGATTCAACTGAGTTTGATGTCGAAAAATCTGGAGACGCTGGATATGCAGCTACAACCGGCAACCCTGAACCTCAATTTTTCCGATACCTATACTCAATTCCACAGCGATGCCTACAAGCGCTTAATCCTGGATGCGGCGGCGGGCAACCCCAGCTTGTTTATCCATCGCGATGAGGTGGCAAATGCCTGGGCCTGGATCGATCCTATTATTGAAGTTTGGCAAAACTCCAAGGCCACCCCGCATTTGTATCGCGCTGGCACCTGGGGTCCCAATGAATCTGATGAACTACTGGCGCAAGATGGTCGTCGCTGGTTCAACACTGGCGAACCTGTGGAAGAGTAATTGAATAACCTGGAGAAACTGCTCTATTTTAGAGGTGTGTCTGCCGAGTATCTTAACTACTCCGGGGAGCGCATTGTTGTTCCTCACGAAACCAGGCTGAAATTTCTGGAGGCGGTTGGCTACGATGTCACAGACAATCAGGCTGTTGCTCAAGCTGTTTTTGAGCTCGACGCAAAGCCCTGGAAGAGTTGGCTTAAAACATTCAATATTTTGCGCTCGGGGGAATCGCAGTGTTTGAATATTCGAGTACACCCTGACGAGAAAACGACATCAATTTCCTATCAGATCACGACAGAAGCGGGCGAACTGCATGAGGGTGAGCTAACACCCGCCGACTTACCTGAAGTCGGTGAATACTATATTGACGGTATTCGCTACAGTGCTCACAACATAACTCTCTCGGGCCTGCCGCTGGGCTATCACCAGATAGTACTGTCGAATCAGTCGCGGAAGGAGCAGGCTATATTGGCGGTTGTTCCGACCCGTTGTTTCGAGCTTGGCGGCGATAGAACTGACCGTTTATGGGGAGCCAGTTGCCAGCTTTACACACTGCGGTCCGAGCGCAATTGGGGTATTGGGGATTTCAGTGACTTGATGGAGTTGATCGCCTGCAGTGCCAGTGCCGGCATGGACATAGTGGCGCTGAATCCCTTGCACGCACCCGATATGGCCGGAGAGGATTTTGCCAGCCCTTACAGCCCCTCGGATCGTCGCTTTCTCAATCCTCTTTATATAGACCCGGAACTGATTTTGGAGTTTGGGGAGAGTAAAACCCTAACCACGCAGTGTTACAGTCCCGCCTACCAGTTAAAACTGGAAGCATTGCGAGCCCTGCCTCTGGTCGACTACCAGGGCGTGGCCGAACTTAAGTACCCGGTTTTTGAAGCGTTGTTTCAGCACTTTCTTGTGCAGCACATAGAGCGCGGCACGGAGCGGGCAAAAGCCTTCGAACATTTCGTGCAACACTGTGGTCAATCGCTTGCAGGGTTTTCCCAACACGAATCCCGGCGCGACATTCAATCTATTGGGGTGAGCCTTCAAACTGCCGAGGACCTTCGTTTTCACCAATATCTGCAATGGCTTGCCCAGGAGCAGTTGCAACAGTGCCAAACCCTTGCACATGAACGCGGAATGAGCGTTGGCCTAATGGGCGATCTGGCGGTTGGCGCGGTCAAAGACGGCGCCGAAGTTCAGGGCAATCCCGAACTGTTCTGTGACAGTGCGACGATAGGTGCGCCACCGGATCCCTTCGCGCAGCAAGGTCAAAACTGGAATTTGCCGGCCCTGGATCCAATCGCATTGCAAAGCGATAACTACCGACACTTTATTGAGCTGCTGGCGGCCAATATGTCATATTGTGGTGCACTTAGAATCGATCATGTGATGGCATTGTTGCGCCTGTGGTGGTGTCTGCCTGGCGTCGCCGGGGGAACCTATGTGTACTATCCTTTAGAGGACTTACTGGCGATTTTATGTCTGGAGAGTCACCGCAACCAATGTATTATTATCGGTGAGGATATGGGTGTTGTGCCCGAGGAACTGCGCGCCAGAATGGCGGCGACAGCTGTTTACAGTAACAACGTCTTTTATTTTGAAACAATGCACGATCAACAGTTCAAACAACCCCAGGATCACCAGGTTGACGCCCTGTTGATGGTGACTAACCATGACGTCGCAACCCTGGCCGGTTGGTGGAACCTGACAGACCTGAAAATACGCAGTGATATTGGTTTGCTGGACACCGAGAATGAGCTGCCCGATCTACTGCGAGCGCGAAAGGAGGAAAAAACCAAATTGTTGGCTTTGCTCCAATCGCAGCAGTTGCTGCCCGCGAGTTGGTTTGATGGCGCTTCGCATTTCGAAGAGGAAAAGCCCTTCGATAGTCTGTTGTGCGGGGCCATTCTTAGTGTCTGCGCGCGTAGCCGGTCGCGAATAATGTTGTTCCAGCTGGATGACTTGCAGCTGTTAGAGGAGCCGGTAAATATACCGGGAACCCACCGAGAGTATCCGAACTGGCGAAGAAAGCAGGCTCTAGCGACTCAGGCCCTGTTTGAAGACTCACAAATCCAGACGCTGTTGGCGTCCACCTATCGGGAAAGAACGCGATGAACGGCCAAGTAAGCAGCCTGTTAAACAACGACGCGATCGACGCAATTGTCGCTGCGCGTTGTGACGATGTTTTCTCGAAACTGGGATTGCACACGCACCCTGCGGGAAAGGGCCTCATTGCCAGAGTGTTTTTGCCCGGTGCAACAAGTGTTGATGTCATTTCCAGCAAAGACAATAAAAGGGTAGCGTCGCTCACTCTCGTCAATGATGCAGGTCTTTTTGAGGGAACCTTGGGACGTCGTCGTAAACTGTTTGCTTATCATCTGCGCGTCGCTTTCGACAACGAGACTGTAGTGATGGATGATCCCTACCGATTTCCATCGCTGCTGAATGATGACGATGTTTATCTGTTCGGCGAGGGAACTCAAGAGCAATTGCACAAATGGATGGGAGCTCACACCCGGCAGGTTGATGGGGTGGACGGAACGGTGTTTGTGCTGTGGGCCCCCGATGCGGGACGCGTCTCAGTGGTGGGGGAATTCAATGGCTGGGACGGACGCCGTCATGTCATGCGCAAACATCCGGCATCAGGCCTATGGGAAATATTCGTTCCAGGTGTTGATCAGGGACAGGTTTATAAATTTGAGATCGCTACCCTCGGTGGTGAAATTCTCCCGCTAAAAGCGGACCCTTTCGCGTACTCCATGCAGGGCTCACCGAACACCGCATCCCTAACCTCCAGCACTCAAACCTACGAGTGGCAGGATGAGTCCTGGATGGCAGCCCGGACCACCAGCGGAAATCACTATCGCGAAGCGGTTTCGATTTACGAGGTTCATCTTGGTTCCTGGCGACGCAGTCCCGAACGGGACGGCGGTTACCTGTCTTATCGCGAACTGGCTGAGCAACTCATACCCTATGTAATCGATATGGGATTTACCCATATTCAATTGATGCCAGTGTCGGAATACCCCTTTGACGGTTCATGGGGGTACCAGCCAATAGGTTTGTATGCGCCGACAAGTCGTTTCGGCACACCCGAAGATTTCAAGTATTTTATCGACTGTTGCCACGGGGAGGGGATCGCCGTACTGGCAGACTGGGTCCCCGGTCATTTTCCGACGGATGAACACGGTATCGGGCGTCTGGACGGCAGCTGTGTCTACGAGCATGAGGATGTGCGCAAGGGTTTTCACCCGGACTGGAACACCCTGATCTACAACTATGGTCGGGGCGAAGTTGTCAGCTATCTATTGAGCAATGCTGTCTATTGGTTGGAACAGTTTCATATCGATGGATTGAGGGTCGACGCAGTCGCCTCAATGTTGTATCTGGATTACAGTCGCGAGGAGGGCGAGTGGCTGCCTAATATTCACGGCGGGCGGGAAAACCTGGAGGCAATCGAATTTCTCAAGCAGGTGAATAGCCGCGTTTACTTCAATCATCCCGGCGCAATGATGGTAGCCGAAGAATCGACCGCTTGGCCAGGCGTTTCGCGCCCCATTGAGGAAGGTGGCTTGGGCTTTGGTTTCAAGTGGAATATGGGATGGATGAACGACACCCTGCGCTACATGGAACGGGACCCGATTCATCGGCAATACCATCATCAGGAAATGACCTTTGGCCTGGTATACGGTTTCAGTGAAAACTTTGTGCTGCCCCTGAGTCATGACGAAGTGGTTCATGGCAAGGGTTCGTTGCTACACAAAATGCCCGGGGACGACTGGCAGAAATTTGCCAATCTCCGGGCCTATTACGGTTTCATGTGGACGCACCCCGGCAAGAAACTTCTGTTTATGGGTGGTGAGTTTGGCCAGCGTCAGGAGTGGAACCACGACCAGAGTCTGGATTGGCACCTTCTGGAAGACCCTATGCACAGTGGGGTGCGCAATTTGATTCGAGATTTGAATCACTTGTATCGGGAGCTGCCAGCGCTGCATCAGTTGGACTGTGATGGAAGCGGTTTTGAGTGGGTTGAATCTGAAAATGCTGAGCAGTCAGTTTTGGCTTATTTGCGCAAGGGCGAGGCGGGTACGGCTCCTGTCCTGGTGGTGGTAAATCTGACGCCGGCAGTTTATTCCGACTATAAATTGGGCGTGCCGCTGGCGGGTCATTATCGGGAATGCCTCAATACTGACAGCGAATATTACGGTGGTAGCAATATGGGGAATGTGGGGGGCCTGTTAGCGCTCGAGGAACCTTCGCACGGCCAGCCCTGCCATCTGTCTGCATGCATCCCCCCGCTGTCGAGCGTTGTTTTCGAATGGCAGGCCAGCCGAAGATGACCAGCCGGATGCTATCTGGCGATCACCATACACTGGGAGCACAGTGGGATGGAGAGGGTGTCAATTTCGCTTTGTTTTCCGCCCATGCCGAGGTGGTAGAGTTGTGCCTCTATGATCCTAAAGGTCAAACGGAAACAGCCCGGTATAGGCTGCCGGAGCAAACCCACGATGTCTGGCACGGGTATATGCCTGGGCTGGCTCCCGGCGCAGTCTATGGCTATCGCGTTTACGGTCCCTATAACCCTCACGCGGGACATCGATTCAATCATCACAAATTGTTGCTCGACCCCTATGCGCGCCACTTGATGGGCGAATTCAAATGGGATGATGCCCACTTTGGCTATCGCCGTGATGATCCCGAGGAGGACCTCTCTTTCGATACTCGGGACAATGCGTCCTTCATGCCAAAGTGTGTGGTAACAGCGCCTTCAATTTTTGGGAGTGATACGGGGCCTACAAAGCCGAATGTTCCCTGGAACCAAACGACAATATACGAAGCCCATGTACGCGGCTTCACCTTACAACATCCGGATGTCCCTGAACTTGCGCGTGGGACTTTGGCCGGGTTGAGTCACCCGAAAATAATTGCCTACCTGAAAGCCCTGGGCATCAGCAGCGTCGAGTTGCTACCAGTTCAGGCCTTTACCGATGAACATTTCATCCATGAGAAAGGACTGAGTAATTACTGGGGTTACAACACCGCAAGTTTTTTCGCTCCACACGCGGCGTATCTAAGTGGAAATGATGCGACGGAATTCAGGCACATGGTCGACGACTTTCACGAAGCCGGTCTCGAAGTTCTGTTAGACGTGGTTTACAACCATACCAGTGAGAGCAACCACCTCGGTCCTACCATGAGTTTTCGAGGCATTGATAACGCCTCTTACTATCGCTTGCAGGCGGAGAACCCCCGCTATTATGTAAATGATACCGGTTGCGGCAATACCCTCGATGTCAATCATCCCCGGGTGCTGCAAATGGTGATGGACAGTTTGCGTTATTGGTCCGGTGACATGGGTGTGGACGGTTTTCGTTTCGATTTGGCGCCGGTACTGGCACGTGAAGCTCACGGTTTTAACACGCATTCCAGTTTCTTCCAGGCTGTTGCTCAGGACCCTCAGTTGTCGCGACTAAAGTTGATAGCCGAGCCCTGGGATATAGGTCCCGGCGGTTACCAGTTAGGCAACTTCCCCGCGCCCTGGAGTGAGTGGAATGATGACTACCGGGATACTGTTCGTCGCTTTTGGCGGCGGGAACATGGACATCTCCCCACCTTCGCCCGACGGTTGCACGGCTCGGGAGATATTTTTGAACGTTCGGGTCGCCGTCCCTACGCGAGCATAAACTTTTTCACCAGCCACGATGGCTTCACCCTGCGCGATTTGGTGAGCTATCAGCATCGTCACAATTCGGCCAATGGTGAGGACAGCAACGACGGTCACCGAGAGAATCTGAGTGAGAATTTTGGGGTGGAAGGGCCAACCGATGATCCTGCGATCGAGACGGCCAGGCGTCGTCAACAACGCAATCTGCTGGCCACCTTGTTGGTTTCCCAAGGAATCCCAATGATTCTGGCCGGTGATGAACTAGGGCGCAGCCAGCAAGGAAATAACAATGCTTACTGTCAGGACAATGAACTTAACTGGATCGATTGGCAGACATTGGGGAAGCAGGGCAAAGACCTCAACGCATTTGTGACCTTGTTACTCAAGCTGCGCGCCGACTACCCGATTTTAAGCCACCCCAGCTACATTCATCCGCCTCATCGACCCGAAAGCCACAATATCCAATGGTTGAATAGCGACGGGCAGGAAATGCGCGAAGAACACTGGCAAGAGCACCATAGTTTTTTGCTGGGCTATTTATTAACTGGCCCCAACGATGACCAGGCGCGAGTCGCCTTACTCGTTGTATTTAATAACAGTACACAGCAACAGAAATTTCAGCTCCCGAGTTATCAAGCCAAATCGGGGGAGCCAGAATATTATTGGCATTGGCTCGTAGATACAAGTCGAGAAAATGGCATGCCAGAAACTCCTCCTGCCGCGCATGGCGAAAAGCTACACATTGCGGAGCGCTCAGTGGTAATTCTCAGTTGTGGTAAAGACATTGGCTTTAATGAGGACAGTAATCAGTGAACAATCATGTAAGCGTCCGCAACACCCCGGCGGAAGCGCTGGGAATGGACGAGCTACAAGTGGCCGAGGATCTCAATCGTCACGTGAGCTTAACGCTGGGTCGCGATGAGGGCGGTGAGTCCCATCGCTACTTGTTTAATGCCCTAGCCCTCACGGTTAGAGATCGCCTCATAGAGCGGTGGCGCACAACTCGCGACCGCTATCTGGCGGAGCAACCCAAGCGCATTAGCTACATCTCAATGGAATTCCTGATGGGCCGCGCGCTCAGCAATGCAGTGATTAATCTGGATCTGGAAGAGCCGGTTCGCCAGGCCCTCAACAGTTATGGTTGCACCTTGGAAGAGGTAGAGCAGGAAGAGTTGGACGCGGGCCTGGGTAACGGTGGCCTGGGTAGGCTAGCAGCCTGTTTTCTCGATAGCTGCGCCAGCCTGCAATTGCCGGTTACCGGGTATGGCATTCGCTATGAGTATGGAATGTTTCACCAAAAAATAGTTGATGGTCACCAGGTGGAAAACCCCGATCACTGGTTGCGAGACGGCAATCCCTGGGAAGTCGAATCTCCCGAAAATACTGTGCGGGTAAAGTTTTTTGGTCGCAGTGATTATTACACCGATCGGGGGGGTCGCCAGCACTCACGCTGGACTGATACGCAGGACGTATTGGCTGTGCCCTATGATGTGCCGGTGCCGGGGTATCGCAATGAAACGGTAAATACCCTTCGTTTGTGGAAGTCTGAAGCCACCGATGAATTTAATCTCGAAGACTTCAATGCCGGTAGTTACACCGAAGCCGTCGCTGCGAAGAATCTCGCGGAACAGATCACCATGGTGTTATACCCAAATGACGCCAGCGAAAACGGTAAGGAACTGCGCCTACGTCAGCAGTATTTTCTCGCATCAGCCAGTCTGCAAGATGTTTTGCATCGGTGGGTAAAAATTCACGGGGAAGACTTTAGCCAGTTTGGGGAAAAAAATGGTTTTCAACTGAACGATACTCATCCCTCCATTGCAGTTGCAGAATTGATGCGTTTGCTAATGGACGATTATCTGCTTAGCTGGGATCAGGCATGGAAAATTACTCGCACTACTATGGCCTATACCAATCACACCTTGTTGCCCGAAGCTCTGGAAAAATGGTCGGTAGCACTCTTTAATGAATTGCTCCCCCGACTGCTCGACATTATCTACGAGATCAACGCTCGCTTTCTCGCCGTAGTGGCCGAACGCTGGCCTGGAGACACGGCGCGCCAGCAACGGCTGTCCATTATAGAAGAAGGTGATCATCCACAGGTTCGGATGGCCTATCTGGCCATCGTTGGCAGCCATTCTGTCAATGGGGTAGCGGCACTGCACACCCAGTTGTTAAAAGAGGGCTTGTTTAAGGAGTTCTATCAGCTGTGGCCTGAAAAATTCAACAACAAAACCAATGGCGTGACTCCCAGGCGGTGGCTGGCCCACTGCAATCCGGGCTTAACTGAGCTGGTAACCCAAGTCATCGGCGAGAAGTGGATAAGCGATCTGGATGAGATAGTCAAACTCCGCCCCCTTGCTGATGATGAGGCATTTCGAACTCGCTGGCGAGATGTGAAACAAGCCAACAAAGAACGACTGGTAGATTTGGTTGAGCGAGAGTGTGGTGTCCAGTTTGACTCGAATATGCTATTTGACGTCCAGGTGAAACGTATCCATGAGTACAAGCGGCAGTTGCTCAACGTACTTCACGTTATCCATTTGTATGACCGAGTTGTCCGAGGTGATGTGGAGGGCATGCAGCCGCGCTGTGTCCTGATCGGCGGAAAGGCAGCTCCCGGTTACGTCATGGCAAAGACCATTATCAAACTCGTGAACAATGTAGCGGCGGTGATTAACAAAGACCCACGCGTTCAACCGATGTTGCGGGTGGCGTTTTTACCTAACTACCGGGTGACTTCGATGGAAGTGATTTGTCCGGGCACCGATCTATCCGAACAGGTCTCTACCGCGGGCAAGGAAGCATCAGGCACCGGCAACATGAAGTTCATGATGAATGGCGCCCCCACCATCGGCACACTCGATGGCGCCAATATTGAGATTCGTGAAGCGGTGGGCGCGGAAAACTTTTTCCTGTTTGGTCTTGAGGCTCACGAAGTGTCGGCCGCCAGGCAAAACTATAACCCGGATGCCACTATCGCAGCAGACGAGGATTTCTCACGGGTGATGCAATTATTGGAAAGCGGTCATTTCAATTTGTTTGAGCACGGTATTTTTGACTCTGTTGTCGCCTCTATTCGCAGCACCGATGACGCCTGGATGACGGCAGCGGATTTTCGCGGCTACATCGACGCACAGCGGGCTGTGTCTGCAGCCTACCAGGACACGCAAGCCTGGACCCGCATGAGTATTTACAACACGGCGGCCAGCGGTCGCTTTTCCAGTGACAGAACGATTCGTGACTACAGCGAAGAAATTTGGGGATTGTGATGTTTCCCCACAACCCATTTCTTCAACCCTAACCACACCAGGAGTTAACCATGGTTGATACAAAATCTAGTGAAGATACAAGCGTAAGCCCTCGCTACGTGAGCCGTTTAACAAAAGATACACTCGCCCTGGTGTTAGCAGGAGGGAGAGGGTCGAGGCTTTACGAACTGACTGATTGGCGCGCGAAACCCGCGCTTTATTTTGGCGGCAAGTACCGCATTATTGATTTCCCTCTATCGAACTGTATCAATTCCGGTATTCGTCGAGTGGGAGTGCTCACCCAGTACAAGTCGCATTCTTTGGTGCGCCACCTGGTGCGCGGCTGGAGCCACTTCAAGAAAGAATTGGGGGAATTTATCGAAATTCTGCCGGCTTCCCAACGGTATTCTGAAGACTGGTATCAGGGAACCGCAGATGCGGTCTACCAGAATATGGACATTATTCGGGCGGAGAATCCCAAGTACGTGATGATTTTGTCCGGTGATCATATCTACCAAATGGACTACGGCGATATGCTCGCTGAACATGTGGAAAGAGGGGCCGATATGACGGTCTCTTGCCTTGAGGTTCCCATTGAGGAAGCGGCCGGCGCCTTTGGCGTGATCAGCGTTGACGATGAGGGGCGTGTAACTGCCTTTGATGAAAAACCCGAACATCCTGCACCGATACCCGGGGAGGATGGGCTGACTCTGGCCTCGATGGGTAACTATATTTTTAACACGGAGTTTTTGTTCGAGCAGTTGCGCAAGGACGCGGAAAATCCGGATTCAAACTCTGATTTCGGTGCCGACATCATTCCGTCCATTATTGAAGATCACAAGGTCTACGCCTCTCCATTTCGGGATCCACAAACCAAGGGGCGAGCTTACTGGCGTGATGTGGGTACACTAGATTCTTTTTGGGAAGCGAATATGGAACTGGTTTCGCCAAAGCCCGCGTTTAATCTCTACGATACCGATTGGCCTATATGGACTTACCAGTCGCAATTACCCCCGGCCAAGTTTGTCTTTGACGACGGTGATCGTCGGGGCATGGCTGTGGATTCAACAGTATCCGGTGGTTGTATTGTATCTGGAGCAAGCTTGCGAAAGTCTCTGCTGTTCTCGAATGTCCAGGTAAACTGCTTTACCGACATTGAGCAATCTATCTTGTTACCCGATGTGATTGTGGGTCGGCATTGCAAAATTCGAAAGGCGATCATTGATCGCGGCTGTCACATCCCCGAAGGGACTGAAATCGGTGTCGATCATGAAAAAGATAAAGCCAACGGTTATAGGGTAACGGACAAGGGCGTGGTGCTTGTGACACGGGGTATGCTGGGTCAGCCGGAAGGTTTTGCTTAGGGATTGGGGAGAAAAGTGATGGCAGGACAGTCGGTACCAACACAAGCCTTTGAGGCCCAAAGGCCCGGCACTTCAGGTCTGCGAAAAAAAGTGACGGAGTTTCAGAGCGGCGGTTATCTGGAAAACTTCGTTCAGGCTATTTTTAATACGATAGCCCCCTGCGACGGCAAAACATTGGTCGTCGGCGGGGATGGCCGATTTTTCAATCGGGAGGCTATTCAAGTGATCATCCGAATGGCTGCCGCCAATGGTTTTTCACGCCTGTTGGTGGGGCAGGGGGGGATTCTCTCCACGCCGGCTGCATCTTGTATCATTCGAAAACAGCAGGCCTGCGGGGGTATCATCCTGTCTGCCAGTCACAACCCCGGCGGTCCGGATGGCGATTTTGGCATCAAGTTCAATGGTGCCAACGGCGGTCCGGCTCCAGAAAAGTTAACGGATGATATTTACGAGCAAACGCTTTCCATAGATCACTACCTTACCGAGGAAGCAGAGGATGTGAACCTGGATCAATTGGGGGTTTGCGCCCTGGCCGACACCCAGATAGAGATCATCGACCCCGTGACCGACTACGCCGATCTTATGGCGACTTTATTCGACTTTGACAGTATGGCGTCCCTGTTGACCAACGGTAAGTTCCGCATGTGTTTCGATGCCATGCATGCGGTCACCGGGCCCTATGCCAAAGAGATTTTTGAAAGCCGCTTGGGCGCTGCAAAGGGCACGGTGATTAACGGCGTCCCCTTGGAAGATTTTGGCGGCGGCCACCCGGATCCCAATCAGGTGCACGCCCATGAACTGGTGGCCCTGCTCAATGGCGATGACCCCATGGATTTTGGCGCCGCCTCGGATGGCGACGGCGATCGCAATATGGTCCACGGCAAGGGTTTTTATCTCAATCCCTGTGACAGCCTGGCGATCATGGCGGCCAATGCACATTTGATACCAGGCTATGCTGAGGGTATTTCAGGGGTCGCAAGATCAATGCCGACCAGCCGGGCGGCCGATCGAGTGGCGCGAAAACTAGGTATCAATTGTTATGAAACGCCAACGGGGTGGAAATTTTTTGGCAATCTACTGGATGCGGGAAAGATTACGCTTTGCGGAGAAGAGAGTTTTGGCACCGGCTCGGATCATGTCAGGGAGAAGGATGGGGTGTGGGCGGTACTGTTCTGGCTCAACCTGATCGCAGCGAGAAACCAGCCTCTGTGTGAAATAGTCAAGAATCACTGGACACGGTATGGCCGTGATTACTTTACCCGTCACGATTATGAAGCGGTGAATAGCGAACGCGCTGCGGATATGATTGAACGTTTGCGAGGGCAATTGCCCGATCTTCCGGGGCGGGAATTCGCCGGGCTCTCGGTGGAGTCTGTCGACGATTTTAGCTACATCGACCCAATTGACGGCAGCGAATCCCGTGCTCAGGGTATTCGGATTTATTTTAACAACGGCGGCCGGGTTGTGTTCCGCCTCTCCGGTACAGGAACCGAGGGCGCTACGCTTCGCGTTTACCTGGACTGCTATCAAAACGATCCCGCACTGTTAGGGCAGGACCCGCAAAAAGCCTTGACTCCCTTAATGGGAGCCGCTGAGCAAATTGCACAAATTAACCAATACACCGGGCGCAATAAGCCTGACGTAATTACTTAATATGGAAAACCAGCAATGAAGGTACTGATGGTCGCAGCCGAGAATGATGCTCTTCCCGGCGGCAAAGTCGGCGGTATTGGTGATGTTGTTCGCGATATTCCCGTTGCATTGGCTGGTGCGGGTCATCAGGTCGATGTGGTGACACCGGGTTACGGAACCTTTTCAGAGCTACCGGGTAGTGAACTGGTAGGAACACTACAGGTCATGTTCTGGAGCCAGCTACAGTCTGTCGACATTTTTCGAGCTCCCGGGAAAAGCCACGAGAAAAACGTCACCCTATGGGTGCTGGAGCACCCGCTGTTTGCCGCGGGCGGCCCTGGAAAAATTTACTGTGACGATCCGGGCGACAGGCCATTTGCAACAGACGCCAGCAAGTTCGCCTTATTTAGTATTGCGGTAGCCCAGGCGATAGTGGAGGACAGCTTTGCCGCGATTGATGTCTTGCATCTGCACGACTGGCACGCGGCAATGATAAGTGTATTGCGGGCCTTCGATCCCAATTATAAAGCACTGCAATCAATCCACACTGTATACACTATCCATAATCTTGCTCTGCAAGGCGTTCGGCCACTGGCAGACGATGAGTCGTCATTGCACGCCTGGTTTCCAGAATTGAATTACAAGGTCGAGCTACTAAACGACCCAAGGGCCCCCCACTGTATCAATCCCATGCGCGCGGGAATAAACCTCAGTGACAAGGTCCATGCGGTTTCGCCCACCTACGCAATTGAGATACAACGAGCCAGCGACCCAGCACAGGGCTTCTTCGGTGGCGAGGGGCTGCACGAGGATTTAACGCGAGCGGCCAAAGAGGAGCGGTTGCACGGGATTCTCAATGGCTGTGAATATCCCAGTTACGGTGCTGCTGCTTTATCTGCCGACGAACTATTTTTGCAGTGTGAAACCCAGCTACTGGAGTGGGTCGGCCGTAAGCCCGAGGTCGAAAGCGCTCATCTGATTGCCAGTAGACGGCTGGCGCATCTTGTTTCGCCGCAGGAAAAGCCCAACGCCGATAGTGCCGGTTCCAGGGCTGAACCTATAGTTGTCACTTCGGTGGGGCGAATTACGGATCAGAAAGTACTGCTGTTACAACAGTTGATGCCCGATGGCGAGACGGCATTGGATCACTTGCTAAATGTACTGGGTGACGCCGGAGTGTTGGTTTTGCTCGGCAGTGGCGATATCGAGCTGGAGCAGTTTCTGACCGAGGTCGCCTCCAGGCGGATGAACCTTATTTTCCTAAAGGGTTACTCCGAAACCATTTCCCAAAGTCTCTACAGCAGTGGCGATTTATTTCTCATGCCCAGCTCCTTTGAACCCTGCGGTATCAGCCAGATGTTGGCGATGCGAGCCGGTCAACCTTGCCTCGTACACAGTGTTGGAGGATTACGCGATACGGTGAGAGATGGCGAAGACGGTTTTGCGTTTAACGGGAATAGTCTGCAAAGCCAGGCCGAAAATATGATTGCGTCCTTTGAGGCGGCAGTTCAACTGAAGTTGGAAAGTCCCGCACAGTGGCAGGAAATATCTTCCGCCGCTGCCGCTGCAAGATTTTTGTGGAGTGACGTAGCCGATGAGGTGGCGCGTTTGCTGTACAGTACTAACTAGTGCCTATCCATAAATGGATGTTTTTCTTAAAAACATCCTGTTTTGACTTTCCCGTTCCGGCTCGGAATTCTGCCGGCCATAAACTGACTGGAACCGTCACTTTATACCTTGTTTTCCTGAGTTTTTCCCGTAGATTTCCGCTGCACTGCCCATAAGCCTACAGATATTTCTCAACCGGAACCACCGTTGATTTTAGCCGGAGTCGAGTCTCGCCAAACGCATCAAGTTGTAGCTCAGAACCGATGTCCAGACATAAGCTTTAAAACCATCAAGACCTTTCCAGTTTGACTTCGTTGCGCCAAAGGCTCGTTTTAATTCCGAGATATTCCCTTCGACGCCCGCCCGGAAATTGCGCAATTGAGTAAACGTTTTTGATTTGACGCCCATGGCATGAAGCGATAAACCGACAGGCTTATTGAAGACCGTCCGCTTAACACCCAGCGCCCTTCCCTTTATCACGTTTTCCTGGCTGGCATAGCCACCATCAGCCACTACCGAATGGGGCAGGCGGTGCAGCTTCGACCGGTGAAAATGTAGAACCGGCATAAATAAGCTGCTATCTGCAGGGTTCCCTTTTTCAATAGCCAGGTACGTGATGAACCCGCTTCTCTCACTGCTCAAATTTATCTTATGGCCATATTGAACGTCTCGAAACCCCTTGACGATAATATCGGTGTGGGACTCAAATAGACTCACGACTTTCTCTGATGAGTGGACGCCCTCTCCTTGGATGACGCGGCGCTCTGTTTGGTTGATGACCCTCAGTGTCAAATCTCTGTATTGCTTTATCTGACTTAGCCACAATTTCTTTTTGTCAGATTCACAGGAGCCCACTTCTACGGTTTCCAGTCCCCGACCCACTTGCTTCAGTACAATTCTGACAATCTGCAATAATTTTGGATAAAGTACTTCTTTTCTAGCATTTTTTGCATTAAAAATCTGAAATGCCAACGACTTCGAAGATTTGCGCTGGTCCGTAAAGCGAATTTTTACTCCAGTGATATTTTTACTTTTCATCAGCAGGCGACTAAGTACTCGAACGCCATCATTCAGGAGTTGGCTGTCACTGGGTGGCGCAATATTACTGGCGACAACCGTGCTATCGATGCGTAATTTTTCCATCGATAGTATGCCTGCTTTAAGCCAACTGACAGAGAGGGTCTCATGCACTTTTTCCAGCGTTTCTGGCCTGATACTCCGTATAGTTGACTGTAGCCCAGATCGACTGGGCATTGTTGTGGCAGGCAGCCGGGCAAAAGTACGGTAGGTCATTGAGTCCGACAAATTAAATGCCAATTGCTCGTAGCTGACGCGCAACAGTTGCTTCAAGAGCATGCATCGAAAAATGGTTTCAACTGTTAAACCCGATCGACCTACCTTGGATAGCGATGCATCAATGAGGTCGTCGGCGACCAGAAGTAGTATTTCTGGATGTTGATCCAGTCGGTTTGATAGCGCCCGAAGTTGGGTCCCAAATTCGTGTTTTGAGTAGTTTTCAAATATACTTGCCTGAGCAATGCGGGTCTCTCGCATGCGGAATCCTCTTGGTTTTTTTGTTTTTGTTCGCACCTTTAACTTAACAAATTCAAGAGGATTTTTTAATACCTTGCGAAAAATATTCCTTATATTTCAATGGATTGAAAGTTTATGGATAGGCACTAACTAGTTAGTGCGCCCCTGAAGCCAGAATCCCGAGTGCCAATTTCAGCTATCCACCTTGGTGTCATCCAGGCTGTGCTTAATCCTCTTCAACTGCCCGTCGATTTTCGATCCCAGTGACAGCGCAAGACCAGTGGCGAGAATATCAATAATGGTCAGGCTAATGATGCGGACGGTCATGGGTACGTAAATTGTCGTGTCTTCCAGCTCGTCGCCCGAGGTTATGGTGATATCGGCCAGCTCGGCCAGTGGAGATTCAGGGTTGGTGATTGCGATGACTGTGGCATTGCTTTGCTTCGCGATCTTCACAACCTCAATCATCGATTGTGTTCGCCCGGTAAAAGAGAAACACAACACGGTGCTACCCTTGCCCGCCCCAGCTGCGACCATCCGTTGCATAAGGTGGTCTTCATGCGCAACACAGGGAATCCCCAGTCGAAAGAGTTTGTGTTGGGCGTCCCGCGCAATGGCGGCGGATCCTCCCATACCAAATATTTCAATCCGCTTTGAGTTGGCCAACATCTTGACCACTTGCTCGATTACTTCCGGCTGTAGTTTGCGGCGAATATACTCCAGGGCGCCCTGATTGGCCCCAATGCGTTTTTCAATATAGCTGGCAGCGTCGTCGCCCGGGGAAACCGCCTCGCTCATGAAAGAGACGTTGCTGGCAAGGCTGGCCGCCAGTTGCACTTTAAAATCAGGGAAGCTGTTGCAGCCCAGAGTGCGACAAAACCTTGAAATCATGGGGTCACTGACCCCGGCCAATCGCGCCAGACCTGCAGTGGTGATGTTCACCATTGCTTCCGGATCGGCCAATACAGCCTGCGCAATCCGAGACTCGGCCTTGCTGAGGGAAACCAGGGTTTCATTGAGGCGGCTCAAAATCGTCATATGTGAACTTAGTCATCGCTTTGGTGGGTTTTAGCCTTATAAGATGATTATGCTGGATTGTCGGCCCAAGTCATATGTTCGCAGAATGAGATAAAAATCAAAGTAATTAAATTACATATATAGCTTGATATCGTTCACATAATCTGAATAAATGTAATTAAATTAGATGAAGCCCTATCCCTTACGGATATGCCACTTTAGCTGCGATATAAAAATGTCTATGAACAAGCCTGTACAAATAGTCGCAGATATAGGCGGCACCAACGCCAGATTTGCCTACGTAAGATCGGACAGTGACGAATTGCTGGGAATAGAAGTTTTCCCCTGCGCTGACTTTCCTTTCTTTATTGACGCTGTGCGAGAGTACATGGCTGGAGACCACGTAGAGCAGGTCGATAAAATGTGCCTGGCGGTAGCGGGTCCTGTGGAATCTGACCTGATCGACTTGCCCAATAACCACTGGTCGTTCAGTCGCTCTGAGTTGCAGAGCGCTCTGGGCGTATCCCTCACCATTATTAATGACTTCAGTGCCCAGGTACTTTGTGTTGACGCCTTGCCTGATCCGCAGTTGCACTGGCTTGGCAGTGCTCGTCCAACAGGGGGGCAGGTAAAGGCCGTGTTGGGTCCCGGTACCGGCCTGGGTGTTTCGGCCATGCTTCAAACCGGGGATATTTTGCCCTCCGAGGGAGGGCATGTTGCGTTTGCTCCTGTGGATGATCACGAGGCCGACTTGCTGAGAGTGCTAAGGCAGCGTTATGACCGCGTTTCAGTGGAAAGGATTTTGTCGGGAATGGGGCTGGCCAATCTGTATTGGGCCAACTGCAATTTGGAGGGTTTTGAGAAAGAACTACGGGCACCGGAAGTCACAGCTGGCGCCCGCGCTGGAGACCCTAATTGCCTGAGGGCTGTTGCTGACTTTTGTGCCATCCTGGGCTCGGTTGCTGGCGATGTCGCCCTGATGATGGGGGCAACTGACGGGGTTTACCTTTCAGGTGGTATATTGCCCAGGCTGCTGGACCTTTTGGATGAAGAACAGTTTCGTCAGCGTTTTAATAGTAAGGGACGCTTTACGGAAATTTGTTCTGAAACGCCCCTCGCTATTATGCTTGCGGAGCAGCCCGGTTTAACGGGTTGTGTTGTAGCCCTTAGAAAAGACGCTACATAGCTTTACTCATTAGCCTCAACTCCAGGAATGCCTGCCAGCAAAACAATTACGCAGGCAAGAACTGACATAATTAAAAAAGCGAACTGAAGCGAAGTTATCTCTGCTATGAAACCGATGAGTGGAGGCCCGAGCAAAATACCACCATATCCCAGCGTTGATACACTCGCTATAGCCACGCCTTGAGGTATTTTTTTATCGTTGGCAGCTCGAGTAAACGCGAGGGGCATGACAACAGCGTAGCCAATACCCATCAGAGCGAATCCTAGCAAAATCATAGGAAAAGTAGGCAGGAACACGGCAGTGAGTGATCCAACTGCGGCGACGGAACCTCCGACGCGAGCTGCTGTGACTGAACCTAGCCAGGCCACGATTCGATCGCCGATCAGGCGCACGGCCACCATGGTAATTGAGAACACCACATAGCCAAATGCGGCCTGGGCGTCACTCACAGATGCAACAGATACCAGAAAAATTGCACCCCAGTCTGCAATTCCGCCTTCACTCAAGGAGGCACAAAACGCAACCAGGCCAACAACGAACAAAGCACCCCGTGGAAGCACAAATTGAGAATCTGAGTGATTCTCAGTTTACGTTATCGTGGAAGACCATGGAATTGTTGTAAAAGACAATGTGGCTGTTGTCAAAATGACCGCAGCCAAAACAAAGTGAATGGAGAAATTCAATCCTATAGCAGCGGCTGCAGACCCCGACGCCGCGCCAATACCAGCGCCAACACTGAACATTGCGTGAAATGACGACATGAGGGGATGCTCGCTCGCACGTTCAACTTCCGCTGCCCATGCATTCATGGCCACATCCATTGCGCCGTGAGCGGCACCAAAGGCGAACAACGCCAGAGCGAGTGACCATGTAGTTGGACTAATAGCAATTAGCATGAGCGCAATGGCATAGGTGATAGCTACTTTTTTTGTAACAACTGAACAACCCAACCGATCTGATGCTCGCCCAGCCAGGGGAAAGGCAGTAATGGCACCTGCAGCCATACACAGCAGCAGCAAACCCAATGATCCAGGCGTTAAATCAAATGTTGCTGAGACAGCCGGGATGCGCGAGGCCCATACTCCAAAAAGAGCGCCGTTCAAGACAAACATTGCAGCGACGGAGCGCCATGGCGTTTTAAACTGAGACATAGAACGAATGATTAAATTTGGTTGCTAGTGCAGTGTATTAAACTAACTGATGATTTGAGAGTGCGTGCCTTGCGCGCCCCACTTTCTCCAAAATCTCTTCTGCGGACTTTATCCAGGCAAATGGCTTTTTATCTTCATTGTGCCTCTCAATAAAATCCATGATGGTCTCTTCCAGCTCTTGTACCGATGTGAATACACCACGGCGCAGTTGCCTTTCTGTCAACAAACCCAAAAATCTCTCCACCAGATTTAGCCACGAAGAACTGGTTGGAATAAAGTGTAAGTGAACCCTTTTATTACGCTTAATCCAGTTCTTCACTTTTTCGTGTTTGTGCGTCGCGTAGTTATCAACGATAAGGTGAAGGTCTAACTCCTTGGGTGTTTGTTTTTCCACAGTCTTCAGAAACGCCAAAAATTCCTGGTGCCGGTGACGCTTTTTGCACTCACCGATAACATCACCAGTCAGGGTGTTCAGTGCCGCAAACAAGGTGCTTGTACCATGACGCTTATAGTCGTGAGTCATGGTTCCGCCGCGCCCGGGCTTCATCGGCAATCCCGGCTGCGTTCTGTCCAGCGCTTGAATGGAACTCTTTTCGTCAACACAGAAAACAACTGCATTCTCTGGCGGCGATAAATACAAGCCAACAACATCGCGTAGCTTTTCTTCAAAGGCAGGATCGTTGCTCACCTTGAACTGAGCAACCAGGTGTGGCTTCAGACCAACTTCTCGCCACACTCTATTTATAAAGGAGTGATTAATTCCCATCACTTTTGCCAAACCCCGGGTTGTCCAGTGGGTGCCATCCTTGGGTTTTTCCTGCGTGGTTATCTTGATGACTTTCGACCGCAGCTTTGCCTGGTCCGCAGAATTCTTGCCGCCGTGATTAGCCCCTCTTGGCAAATCTTTTTCTATTCCCCGAAACCCTCTCTCAAAAAAACGATTGCGCCATCGGCCTACCTTGTTGACATCAATTTCCAGCTCTTCAGCAATTTTGTAGTTGGGAACATTTTTTGCAGCGAGCAAAATAATCCTTGAGCGCTCTACCAATCGAACCGGTGTCGTTTTGCTTCTAACATTTTTTTCCAACTGTTTTTTCTCTTGCGCTGTTAAAGTTATATTTATTTGGGCGGGCATTAGCTTCACACGGGTAGTGAATGAAGTAATCATTATATCATTAATCTGTTTAATACACTACACTAGGTACTCACCGACTCGTGTTGCATTGTCCAACAGGTTTTCTTCCTCGAGAATTCGCATATTCTCGAGCGCCGCAGCGTGACCGCCCGCGCATCCACCGAACGTCGAGACATCACGAAAATAGTCCATACGATCGGATGAGTCCTGTCGAAACTCGTTAAATATTTCCTCGGTGGTCACCGTGCAAGAGATCGCTGCATAGCCGACGCAACACCTTTCGCCATGGTTACGATATCCGGTTTGATATCGTAATGTTGATATCCAAACCACTTACCTGTTCTCCCCATGCCACAGACAACTTCATCAATGATCAACAAGATCTGATACTTCTTGCAGATTTCCTGGATTGTTTGCCAATAGCCATCTGGCGGGGTAATTACTCCGCCGCCCGCAGTGATTGGCTCCAGGATGACTGCTCCTACGGAATCCGGGCCCTCCTCAAGTACTACCTTCTCGAGCTCTTGCGCTGCGCGGACACCGTAATCGCCAACATCGCCGTACTGGCTGCGATACTCGCAGCAATGTGGCATTTCCACAAAGCCAGGCACGAAAGGTCCGTACTGACTCTTGCGCTCGAAGTGGCCGGTCGCACTCAACGCAGCTATTGTCGTACCGTGATAATCGCGGTCGCGATAAATAATCTTGTATTTTTCGCCATTGTTTTTTTTGTGCGATAGCTGTCGCACAATCTTGAATGCCTTCTCATTTGCTTCTGACCCGGAGTTCGTAAAATATACTCGCCCCAATCCTGGCATCTTGGCGAGTAACCGTTCCGCGAATTGCGCGCTCGGCTCATTGCCGCCGGACATTGCGTAATAGCACATTTTGACAAGTTGGTCGTGAACAGCCTTGGCGATCGATTCTCGACCGTAACCGACATTGACGGTCCAAAGTCCACCCGAAACGGCATCAAGATACTCTTTGCCGTTCGCATCTTTGATCCGCAACCCAGTCCCTTCTACGATTACTAAGGGGTCAACCGAATCGAATATCTGGTGCTGAACAAGGTGATGCCAGACGTTCTCCCGGTCCTTCTCTATCACACTCGATGTGTCTTTTTTGATTGAAATGTCCAACATTTCCGCCTCCAATTTCTCACCTATGAGCGCTCACTCAAACGTGAACGGAATTTGCCGCGTTCGCTATTGCACTATCCACCCATTGTGGGGCGTGACAGTACCAGCCGATCTACAGCAAATCTTATGGCAAGTATCACCGTCGCCGATGCTTAGCTCTGTAGAAGTCTAGACCCGAATATCGGTATTCGGTAGTGCCAACTGAGAAAGCTGATTAGGCCCAATGCTGGTCAATTCGAAAGAGTCAAAGCGACTACGCCAACGGCAATTTCCGTTTCGGATTGCTACGTCTTTCTTCGCCCATCCGAAAATTTCCGTTGACCTGCAATTGAATTCATCTGCGGCTCGCGCGCCTCGATGTTTCCAACTGGCGATGCCACTAGTGCCCGACGTTTTCTATCATCTCTCCAAACTTCCGCAATCCAGAATAGAAAATCAAGAACGCCACCGGAACAAAAAGTACCCCAAATAGTGACAGCGAATAGTGCACGTGAAGAGAATTCCTAAATATATAGTCCGTAAAAAAGGCAGGTAGGAACGGGCCAACGCCAGCACCTATGATCGCGAGAAAAAATAGGTAGATCGCCAATACTTGCCCTCGATACTCATTGGGTGTGACTTGAGAAACGGCCGCCATACCGACACCAATGTGGGCGCCCAGGAAACCAATAGTCACTCCAAATAACACGAACATAGCCGCGACATTGGTCATCAGTGGGGCAGCCACAAATGCTACCAGGCCCACACATGCATACACCGACGTACGCAGATACGCGTCCGAGTTTCCGCGCTTGATAAGCCAATCAGCCCACACGCCACCAAGAAAAGTGCCACCGCCACCAAACACAAACACCACGGCGCCAAGTGCGAAGCCAGTATCTGCCGCCTCCCAGCCAAAATTTCGAATGAGAACCGTCGGCATCCATGCAAGAAGACCGTAACCTAACATCGCGGTAACTGAATAGCCGAACGTCAACGTCGAGTAAACTCCCAAGTTTTTCTTAATGAAAATGAAGGTATCGCTGATCGGTAAAATCTCGTCTGATTCTTTATCTACGATCGTATCCTTGCGAGACGGCTCTTTCACTGTTAGCCAGACCAATAGCGACACCAATAGCCCGGGAAGCCCGACGACTATGAACGTTGTTTGCCACGGCGCTAACGCACCAAGATACGGCAACTTGAGCATAGTGCCATTTGATACGGTCTGAACGACCCACCCGCCAATCATGAACGACATACCTGCGGCAATATATGGACCCATAGCCAGTAAACTGATCGGCTTGCTTCGTTTACCCTTGGGGAAGCAGTCGGATACAATCGAATACGCACTTGGCGTGAGCGTCGCCTCACCGACGCCAACCCCGACGCGGGCAACAAAGAACATGGAAAAGTTTTTTGCCAGTCCACAGAATGCTGTCATCAGACTCCATGCCGCGATACCAATTGCGGCAATATTCCGTCGATTCCTGGTGTCGGCTAGGCGACCAAGTGGGATGCCCATGACTGCATAAAAGATCGCGAAGGCGAAGCCATGCAGAATACTGATTTGAGTATCACTAATTTGCAGGTCTGCTTTAATTGGCTCGATGAGTAGACTTATTATCTGACGGTCTACGAAAGAGACAATATTGGCTATCATTAGAACACCAGCCACGTACCACGCGTAAATATTGCTTGGATACTGATCTTGCGCAGTGATTGTAGGACGAGCGGTACTATCGTCAGTCTGGTTCATGTGAGTATCACCGCGCAATACCGACTCGCTAGTTTTTCGCAGTCACCAAGGAATGGCACATGGATGAAAAGTGTACTTGGTATTTCGTTCAACATTGTTTACTACTCCGTCGTCTGTGCGCCATTTCTATTCCTGAATCAAATTTGTCATCAATTTTTTTATGATTACAACATCTCGTCAAATGACATTGCCGACAATCCGTAACCTACTTATCCCGCCGTCCGGAAACATCGACAAACGAACGTGAGATATTTCACCCAGGTGGTTAATCTCTGCGTCAAAACAATTCTGCGTATCCATTTCGAGTTTCTGCGTCGGAAGTAACTCCGACCAGAACTGGCTATCCCGTTCTAGAGACGAAATGTCATTGTCTACAACACATGCAGCCTGCAAGGAAACTCTATCGGGGAAATTTCCCTTAAAGTGTGCCGTATCAACTTCAATTTTCGAAACGACGCCGGGATGCCCTAACGACAAAATTACCCAGTCGTTCCCGGGACCGCGCCGGCGCGCAGTCTCCCACCCGTCTCCCATGTTGGTGCCGCGGCCATCGCGATTAAGGTTGTGCATACTTCCAAAATGTTCGTCGCTGCATAACAGGGCTCGACCACCATTTTTCAACGCAAACAGGTCAAGCGACCGAGTCAAGTCACGTTCGCCCCATTTGGGACTCACCTCGCCGTAAATACGCAATCGGGCGACACCACCGTCCGGAAAAATATTCAGACGAACATGGGTAACTGAATCCGCCGACGTCGCTTCCAGGTAGTGGTGAGAATTTCCGGCAAGTGTCACTTTCGATTGAATTTCGACCCATTTGGTTGTGGGACCCGGGATTTCTTCATCAATCACACAAGCGTCTATTGATGCGGCGGCGGGGTGATTTCCAGTAAAGTGGCTCGTATCGATATCGATGCCACGAATTTCACCCGGTACCCCGAGGCGGATAATACAAAAGTCGTGGCCGGCCTCTCGCTTGCGCCGACTCTCCCACCCATCCATCCACTTTCCGTTGTTGTCAAACTTGTCTGGAATGAACACGGGCTCAGCCGAACAAATCAATCGAGATTTGTCTGCAAAAAATTCATCAGTAACAAATACAACGACCGATCCCAAACACGGCTGTGCGAGGTCGACCCACTGATGAAATGGGTTTTGATCTTCCTGACTCACAACTCGGACGCTCCCTCTAGTTCGATGAATCTTAACCTCGCAATTTCGTGAATTTCACTCAATGCCGTTACAAGTTCATCGTCGATGTCATTTCCAAGTCGACGTCGAAACTCAGCCAAGATTTCGATGCGACTTCGATTTCGGACCGCGAGCACAAACGGAAAGCCAAACTTCGACTTATAGGCATCATTTAGCGCAGCAAACTGATCGTATTCCTCGGGAGAACATTCATTAATCCCAGCGCTCGACTGTTCTCGGCAGGATTCCACGGTAAGTTCACGCCGCATTGATGCGCGACCCGCGAGATCTGGATGCGATCGTACGAGCTGTATCTTTATGTCTGGAGGTGACGCGTCTACACACTGCGCAAATAGCATCAACAATGCGTCACCGTTAACACCCAAGGCTCGTTCGTAGCAGGTTTCGGCAACCCACGGGGAATGTTCATAAAGTCCGCCATATTTATCCACGAACTTTTCGCGCGAAATACGTGCGGTAAATGAAGTCATTGCCGAGTCTCTTTCATTTGACCGTCCGTTGAGATTGATACCATGTATCAATCTGCGCTCTCTCGATGTCGGTCATCTGCGTCAAATTGCCAATTGGCATTGTTTTCAACACTACTGTCTGTTGATAAATCCGATCTGCATCGGCGTTTATCTGCTCGCTGGTATCGAGGATGACGCCACCTGGGGCGGCGGAAAAGGCTGCGTGAGTTGGCGATTCTGAATGGCAGGTTGTGCAGCGCTCTTGAATGACGGTCAGCACCGCTGGCGGGCTCCCGGTTGTCGCTATCGTGTTTCGTTGTGACGGAACCAGCCCTACTATGAGCGACAAGAAAATGACCACGGCAATAATCGCGGTAATCGGGGGTGCCTCACCCTTGTGGCGAGCGACGAAATACACTCTAACCAACGCACCCGCCGCTGCTATAGCTATTAGGATCAACCAATTGTATTGGTGCGCATATGTTAGCGCGTAGTGGTTACTTGTCATCACGAACAACACAGGTAGTGTGAAGTAGGTGTTGTGAACGGAGCGTTGCTTGGCCTTGATGCCCGGTATAGGATCCGGCGATTCCCCTGCCGAGGCCGCGTCGACCATGCCGCGTTGCCCAGGGATAATCACGAAGAAGACATTGGCAACCATTATGGTTCCGAGAACAGCCCCAAAATGAATATAGGCGCCACGTCCACTGTACAACTGACACAATCCCCACGCGAGCAGACAGATCGAAGCAGACAGTGCCACGCCCAATAGCTTTTCATGCTTTCCAAACGCAGCGCGACACAACAAATCGTACGCAAACCAGCTTCCCGCAAGGATTGCGACGGCCATACTGACCGCAGTAAACTGTGAAATATCCGCAACAGCAGGGTCGATTAAATAGACTTCCGCACCGTACCAATACACAAGCCCGAGTAGAAAAACCCCTGATATCCACGTGGAATAGGCTTCCCATTTGAACCAATGCAATGTCGTTGGCAATTGGCTCGGCGCAACGCGATACTTCTGAGCATGGTAAAAACCGCCGCCATGTACCGACCACAGCTCCCCACCGACTCCTTTCTCCACGTCCTCGGCTTGGCCCGGTTCCTCAAGGTGATTGTCCAACCATACGAAATACAGTGACGAGCCTATCCATGCGATTCCCGTAACAAAATGAATCCAGCGACTCACTAAATTGAACCACTCAACGATGTAGGCTTCCATATTATTCTTCTCTGTTCTGTTCGCCAGTCGCCAGCTACGCCGCACAAGTCTCGATTGAGTCTCGTTGCACGATCACGTTAGTAGAAGCTTCGCGAACTTTTAGAAGTTGTGCGGTGACAGCAACCGCAATTTCTTCGGGCCTTTTCCCGGAAATTCCACCGATGCCGATCGGGCAAACCAATCGTCCGATTCGGTTGTCGGGAATCTCCTGCCTTCGCATGAGCCTCTCAAATTTCCGGCGTTTGGGAAGTGAACCAATAAGACCGCAAAAGGGCGCACGCCCATCAGCCAGCACGCTGCTACAAATCTCGAAATCGAGTGGGTGGCTGTGCGTCATAATGACGTGAAATGTATTTGGTGACATGGCCATGGCCTCGCGGGCCGGCGAGCTAGTGACGACTGTGACGACATTCTCAGGTACCACATTCGGAAACATTCGCTCTCGCGTATCGACCCATCGAACTGACGCTTGCAACGGCGTCAATGCGTGCACCAGCGCCGAACCGACATGACCTGCACCATAAACAGCGATTTCGAAATCGTTCTTTGAAACTCGTTCAAAAAGTACTGCCGAGTTCTCGATATTCTCCCAGACAATATCCGCGGTTCCTCGAAATACATCGCGAGCACGCTCGTCCATCGAACGTGCACTTGATTGCGAAACACCGAAATTTGTAGCGAAGTCTCTACCAATCAACTTTCGACCACCGGCTATACAATTCATGTTGACGAATGATATGCCCGAATTAATCAAGCGCCTGTATTCTGAGAGCCAGTCACGATCTGCTTGAGTAATCGACTCGAACAAAACTTCGACTGCTCCGCCGCAGCACTGTCCGAAGCTACTACCGAGCGGAAATCGCCGAATGACCGATCGCCCAGATTGACCGGCGTCGGACAGGCACTCTCGGATAGCGATCTTTGTGCACTCGTATTCAAGTTGCCCACCACCGATTGTTCCTATGTTGTAGGACGGGCCCACAACCATTTTTGCGCCGACCTCGCGGGGCGCGGAACCTCGAACCCGAGCGATTGTAACGAGACCAACACGCTCGACCTTGTCCAGGAGAACTGCCAGATCCGAGTGGATGTTACGCATGACACGATTCTTCTTTTTCTACGATCGCGTTCAGAACCGACTCGGGCGTTGCAGACGCCGCCAAGGGGGTCGCAAGCTGCCTATTCTTGCCAACCGAGGCGATGGCATCTCGAATGGCGTGAAAAACAGACAAGCAAAGCATTAGCGGCGGTTCGCCCACTGCTTTGGAACGATAAATTGTGTCCTCTTTGTTCGGTTGTGACTCTAGTATTTTGACGTGAAACTCTGATGGTACGTCGGAGCACACCGGAATCTTGTACGTTGACGGAGCGTGTGTACGCAATTCACCGTGCTCATCCCACCACAGTTCTTCGCTTGTCAGCCACCCGACGCCTTGAATAAATCCTCCCTCTATCTGACCGATATCGATAGCCGGATTTAGGGAATCGCCACAATCGTGCAGTATGTCGACACGGGTCATCCGATGTTCACCGGTTAACGTATCGACAACTACCTCAGCAACTGCAGCGCCATAAGCATAGTAGTAGAACGGACGGCCGCTAAAGGTCGCACGGTCATAGTGAATCTTAGGCGTCTTATAAAAGCCTGTCGAAGATAACGAGACGCGATTGAACCAAGCGAGATGTACAAACTCAGCAAATGACATCGACGAATCACCGATCGCAACTTGATTGTTTTCGAATACTATCTCCGACTCTCCGACCATGAAATGGCTGCTCGCGAATTCGATCAAGCGTTTCTTAATTGGGTTCTTCCGAGTTTCCTATGGGTAAAAGCCAAACAATGGTCAAGAATGTGGTACAAGAGTCTTTTTTTATGGAGATATTCAAATGAAAGATACCGCGTTGTTTACTCAACTTTTGGGGCTTGGCGACCCATGGAAAATCACGGCTATTACCCCGGATCTGACCGACAAATCAATTACCCTCCAGATAGATTGGCCAAAGGGAACGAAAGGCGCGTGTAGTGTCTGCCATGCCCTTTGTTCGGTTTACGACCATCGTGAGCAACGCACATGGCGACACCTTGATACGATGCAGTTCAAGACGCAGTTAGTTGCTCAGGTTCCGCGTATTCATTGTAAAGCGCATGGAATCAAAAGCCTGAAAGTACCGTGGGCAGATACGCAGGCACGCTTTACGCATTTATTTGAGCGTTTCGCTATTGATGTGCTGTCGGCTGCCAGCAACAAGACACAGGCCGCAAAACTACTTGGTCTGTCGTGGGATGAGGTGCATCATATTCAATCCCGAGCAGTGAAAAGAGGGATGGACAGACGCTCTGTTGAGGAAGTGAAACACCTTGGCATCGATGAAAAAAGTTTTCGCAAGGGGCAATCCTATGCCAGCCTGCTGTACGATTTGAATGCGTCCAGAGTGCTTGAGGTCGTGGCAGATAGAACGACGGAATCGGCAACCGCATTGCTGTCCACGCTTCCAGAACAGCAGCGTAATGAAGTAGCTGCTGTTGCCGTGGATATGTGGGTTCCATTTATGACGGCAGTTGAGGCGACTTTACCGAACGCCGCCATTGTTCACGACAAGTTTCATATCGTCAGTTATCTTACAAAAATGGTTGACCAAGTCAGGCGCAAAGAAAATAAAACATTAAGAGCCGCCGGTATCAATGACCTGGTCGGGTCTCGCTATACCTGGTTACGCAATCCCGACAACTGGAGTGAAAAAGATGAAGCCACTTTTTATGGCCTTCAATCAAAGGGGTTGAAGGTTGCCCGAGCCTGGGCAATCAAAGAGACGTTGCTTGACCTGTGGACTTACAGCTACGATAAACCAGCCCGGGCGTTCTTTAAGAAAGGGTACTGGTGGGCGACACATTCACGTCTAAAGCCGGTCATATCAGTCGCCAAGATGCTAAAGAAACATCTCGACAACATAATGACTTACTTGAAACATCGCATCACCAATGCGACCGCAGAAGGATTTAATTCAAAGATTCAGACAATAAAATCGGCTGCCCGAGGATTTAGAAACTTCGAAAACTATCGAGTTTCAATTCTGTTCCACTGTGGAAAACTCAACCTCTACCCACAGGATTCCCAGTAGAACCCTAAAATCAGGGGTTCGTTTTAACGGCGTGAAGAGTCCGAGCCTGAATGGCGTTACATTCAAACGGGGCCAACGGCAGTAGCCGTGAGCTTTTTACTTATGAAGTTAGTGTTCTTACAAGCACAAGCACGATGTGACTGAATTTGATACGCGCCTGGCATTGGCCAAACTACAAGATCAAACTGCCGCGATCCGGAAAAAGCGCTATGGCCGCTCACGACTGGATCGGCATCACGACACCCTGATTTCACTGCACATAGCGGGCGCTACCCCTGCCGAGCTGCGCCGCTGGCTGCGACAAGAGAAGCGCATCAAGGTTGCTCACTCGACCGTTGCGCGCTGGATGGCAAAGCATGGCTAAATTCGCCAAACCCGCCACGCAAGCGGGCAACGTCATCCGGGCGATTCAAGGCACTGTTTTGAGGTCTGTCGGTACCGCACGAAACTACGAACAAGCCCTTACCCGGGTCGCCGAATACACCCGGGCTGAACGATTGCCGGGTGGCCTTCGCGACCTGACGCCTACCCAGGCCATAACGTACCTGGAGAAGCGGGGGCAGAGTGTAGGTCAGAAGACGCTCGACATGGAGAGGCAAGCCATCCAGTGCATGATGATTCACGTCACCGGGGCGCTCGGCGAAAAAGAAAAATTGCCCGTTGTTCGATCGGAGCATGTATCCATGACTGCTGGTCCTCCTATCTATCGTACACGCACTGTGCCCACGGCTTGTGTGGGTCACACTTATTGTTTAGTGTCGATGCCAACGGTTATCGCTGGGCGGGCAACATGAAGCGCCTACTGCAACAGACGTGTAAAAAGTCTCCGCCAAGAAGTGTAAACAACTCACTGCACAGGAGTACAGCGACCTCCAGAAACGGTACCGGAATATCATTACCCGTGGAGAGAAAGCATTGCCGGCTATCCCGGAAAAGCCCAGCGGGCAGCGAGGGAAAATGGCCAAGCCGGATGCTCACAACCTGTGGGAACGGCTCAAGGCCTATGAGGAGGCTGTTCTGCTATTTGCCAGGGACGGTAACGTATCATTCACCAATAACCGGGCGGAGAGAGATTTACGTATGTCGAAGGTGAAGCAAAAAGTGTCAGGCTGCTTTAGAAATGAACAATACGCGCATGCTTATTGTCGGATATCAAACTATCTTCAAACCATGGCTAACAAGGGGCATAATCCTCTGATAGCCATTCAGATAGCGCTCGCTGGAAACGCTGCATCGGAATGGGGTGAGTAGTTACGAATAATCAAAAACTCGCCATATTGGAATTTGCACGCAAAGAGGGTTTCGGAATTGATGACTTCGTGGAAACAACGATTTCAACGCGACGTGACCGGCAGCGGGAAGAGCTCTCTCAGTTGATTCAAGGTCTGGAGAAAAATGATCGGTTTGTCGTCAGCGAGTTATCGCGGCTAGGCCGTAGTCTCGGTCAGGTCATTGCTGTCGTCGATGAGTTAGTAAAACGCAAGATCAACTTTGTAGCCATTAAGGAATCTATTCGTTTCGAAGGTAAGCAAACCTTGCAGACCAAAGTAACGATTACCATGTTTGCACTGTTGCATGATGGTGAAGCCTCGACTGGAATTTCAAACAAAAAAAAGACGACCGAGGCCGCCTTCTCATTTGGTGCATCTTTCTGCTTGTTAACCGAAAGAGCTCAATTCCCTATCTGGAATATTGGTCTAAACTAGCTTACAATACTACAAATTGCAAATGTTGGGTGGAGGAATCGAATATGCAAACTCGGCTTGGGCTAGACCTCGGGACAAATTCCATTGGTTGGGCTCTTCTTAGGGTTGAGGATGGAAAACCGGCGGGCATCATCAAAATGGGAAGCCGTATTTTCCCGGATGGAAGAAATCCAAAAGATAAGAGCTCCCTAGCAGTAGCTCGACGATTAGCCCGACAACAACGCCGACGTCGAGACAGATACCTAAAACGACAGAAACGTTTGATGAAAACGCTAATAGAACGTGGCTTGATGCCTGCTGATGAAAACAATCGTAAAGCACTTGAATCACTGGATCCATACGAGCTACGAGCCAAAGGCCTGGATCATCCGCTAGCGCCGCATGAGCTTGGACGTGCCCTTTTCCACATTAGCCGGCGGCGTGGCTTCAAGAGTAATAGAAAAACTGACAAAGGGGCAGACGACGACACAGGTAAGGTAAAGTCAGCGATCAACAAGACGCGGCAACAGATCGAGTCTTCTGGCTCCCGCACTTATGGAGAATGGCTTAACAAACGTCATATGGAGCTCAAGGGGGTTCGAGCTCGCAGTGTCGGTGCAGGCGCGCAAAGTGAATATGAACTTTATGCCGATCGAGAATTGATAGACGAAGAAATCAAGACGCTGTGGCGGGTACAGCAAGGTTTTAAACTCAAAGAATGTACGGATGAGGCTTTGCGATCGATCAGGGATGTTGTTCTCTTTCAAAGGGATCTGCTACCTGTAGATCCTGGTAAATGTACGCTGGAAGTTGATCAACCACGGGCCCCGTTAGCCGACTTGCGCGTACAGCAGTTTCGCATCTATCAAGAACTCAACAATCTGTCTGTAGTTGATGAAGACCTGAATATCCGCAATCTTTCACTCGAAGAGCGTGACAGAGTTGCTAGTGAACTGCAGAAAAAGGCAAAGCTCACCTTTGCTCAGATAAGTAAATTACTGAGGCTCAGTGAAAAAGCGCAGTTCAATCTTGAGTCAGAAACTCGAGGCTATCTCAAGGGCAATCTTTCCTCCGCTGTATTGGCAAAAGAAAAGCACTTTGGAAAAGTCTGGCATAGCCTTCCGATAGAGGAGCAATCTCTCATAGTTGAACGACTCATTGGCGACGACGATGAGGCACCACTCGTTGAATTTCTTGTCGAAAAACACGGACTACCAGCGGAACAGGCTCGTGCCACTGTAACCTGCCGCTTACCGGAAGGTTACAGCAGGCTGTCAGCAAAGGCGATTGGGGAAATTTTACCAAACCTAAAAGCGCAGGTTATTACTTATGACAAAGCTGCCCTGGCGGCAGGTTACAACCATAGTGACTTTTACACCGGTGAATTCTTTCAATCGCTCCCCTATTACGGTCAGATACTTGAGCGATATACATCTGGCCCTATTGAGACATCATCAAATGCGGATGAAGCCAAGTATGGCAGGATCGCCAACCCCACTGTTCATATAGCTTTAAACGAACTTCGGAAAGTTATAAATGGGCTGTTAAAGCGCTATGGCCACCCAGATGAAATTGTTGTTGAGGTAGCTCGCGACCTAAAAATTAGCCAAACACGAAAGAAAGAAATTATAAAGTTACAAAAGGAAAACCAGAAGAACAATGAGCAATATGCTGAAGCACTGCAGAAATTGGGTTTAGCCAACAATTATCACAACCGCCAGCGGTTCAAACTCTGGTACGAACTTGGCTCGTCAGTCGTGGACCGGCGATGCCCTTTCTCCGGCGAGCGAATCAGCATAGAGCGCCTCTTCAGCCCGGAGATCGAAGTTGAGCACATCATCCCATTTGCGCAATGTTTGGACGATAGCCTGGGCAACAAGACACTTTCAGTGCGAAAGGCAAATCGCGATAAAGGTGAGCGAACACCCCACCAGGCGTTTGGGGGTAATCTAGGAGGCTACAACTGGGACGACATTCTTGACCGTGCAGATCACCTCCCATCACACAAACGAGCAAGGTTTGCACCGGATGCTGCAGAGAAGTTTGCCAACCAGGATGCGTGGCTTGCTCGCCAGCTGAACGATACTGCCTACATTTCAAGAGTGTCCAGACAATACCTGACGGCCGTATGCAATAAGGACAACGTTCGAGTTGTACCTGGGAGGCTTACGGCACTTCTTAGGAACTCGCTTTCGCTCAACAGGTTGATTGGTGAGACAGCAGAGAAGGAGCGCAGTGACCACCGGCACCACGCCATCGATGCGCTAGTCGTTGCTCTGACCGACAGGAGACTTTTAATGGCAGCATCCTCCCATTCCAAGTGGGCTCGGGAGCATGGAATGAGGAAACTGCTGGACGAATTTCCAACTCCATGGAAAGGCTTTCCTGATGAAGCAAAGAAGCAGGTCAACTCAATTGCCATATCCCACAAACCCGATCATGGTGTTGAAGGCGCCCTACACAATGACACCGCATACGGAATCGTAGAAGGACCGGACGAAAAAGGCGTGAGTACTGTGGTATATCGAAAGAACCTGGATGCGCTGAAACCAAAAGATATATGTATAATCAGAGATATCACTTTAGCCAATAAAATTCGGGACTATACTGAAAAATCTGACCAGCCCTTCGAACATGCCCTAAAGAAATTCGCGGAGGAGAACAATATTCACCGCTGCCGTGTAATTGAGAAGCTATCAGTTGTGGCAATACGGGATAAAGCTGGAGATGTCTATAAGGGCTATAAGGGCGACGGGAACTACTGCTATGAAATCTATGAGTTAGACAGCGGGAAATGGGCAGGCGGTGTGATCTCAAGTTTTGAAGCAAACCAGGTTAACTATCGCAGGTTTTGTGAAGATAAAACGCGATTTCGCTCTGAGAGCTTTTCAGGCCACCCACTGATAATGCGTATATGCCCCAATGATATCATCGCTATTACGCAGGAAAGACGTGTGCTAATGCGCGTTGTAAATATATCTGCGGGAAAAATTTCGCTTGCACCAATATCTGAATCCAATGTGGACGCAAGAAATCGCGATCCAGCAGACCCCTTCAAATACATGACAAAATCACCAAATGCGCTGAAACCATTGACGGCGAGACGTGTCTTTATTGACCCTATTGGGCAAGTAAAGGATCCAGGAGTTGCGCGTGTACCCCCGGGTAGTTGAGATAGCGAACGACAATCGCTACCTATCGCTGTATCGAGGATTTATGAAAATTAGCAGCGATGGGCGGGAAATCGGTCGGGTGCCGATAGCGGACATCGGGACGTTAGTATTGAATGCTCACGGGCTCAGCTACAGCCAGGATTTATTGGTTGCTCTCGCTAACGCGAAAATCCCTGCTGTAGTTTGCGGGAAAAACAAAGCGCCGATAGCCTGGCTGTGGCCAAATGACGCTAATCACATTCAAGCTAGCAGAATGGATGCCCAACTTGCGGTGAGCGAGCCGGCCAAGAAGCGGATCTGGCAAGCAATCATAAAGAAAAAAATTGAGTTCCAGGCTGATTTATTGCGTCATTTACAGCTGCCAAACGAGCCACTCAGCGTGCTCGTTAACAAAGTGCGAAGTGGCGACCCCGGAAATATAGAGGCACAAGCGGCCAGGAGATACTGGAAATTGTTATTCGGACAGAGCTTCCGCAGAGATCGAGAAGCGAATGGGATCAACGCTTTGCTAAATTATGGCTATACCATTGTACGTTCCGCCTTTGCACGCTCTATTATGTCCGCCGGCCTGCATCCTACCCCCTCGATTAACCACAAGAATCGTTATAACGCATTCCGACTGGTGGATGACTTGATGGAGCCTTATCGCGTCTTGGTTGATTGGCGCGTTCACTATTACAACTCCAACGGACTTGATGAATTGACACCTGAAACGAAGAAGTTCTTGGTGGATGTCCTTTATCAACCTGTGGCGACCCCTGATGGAAATATGCCGATGCTGAATTCGACCTATCGCGTGGCGACTTCACTGGCACGCGTCTTTTCAGGAGGGTCTGAGAAGTTGTGGTTACCAGAGGCTTTAGTTTTCGACGACGAGCAAATTTATGAAGATACTGAATGGTTATCGGTTGATGTGGATTCTATTGATGTTTGATCTGCCGGTTACGACGGTGAATAAAAGGAAGGAAGCTACAAAGTTTAGAGTCTTTCTGCTGGACCTGGGCTTCGAGATGGCTCAACTATCTGTGTATATGCGCTACTGCAGCGGAAAGGAAGAAGCGTCTGGCTACATAAAAAAAATTAGAGAACGGATGCCCACCGGTGGAAAGGTAGACATTGTCTGTTTTACAGATAAACAGTATGAACAAATCGTGAGCTTCGATTCGGGCTCCAGAAAGGAGCGAAAAAATCCTTCTCAGTATGCGTTATTCTAAAAAATTACGCCGTTTTTTTAAAGACGAGTGCCAAATTTGTCCAAGCTAATCAGTATGTTATCGCAGTTGGAGTATACCAGATAGGGAATTGAGCTCTGACAACAACGTGGAAAAAAGGCGGTCGCGTTGGCAAGTCAGTATACCAGATAGGGAATTGAGCTCTGACAACAACCTGTAGTCCACACTATACACCAAGTGCAGCAGTATACCAGATAGGGAATTGAGCTCTGACAACAACCGGTGGAGTGACCTTCTCCTCGATGCCCTGAGTATACCAGATAGGGAATTGAGCTCTGACAACAACCCATAATCCAATTTACAAAATCAAGAAAACAGTATACCAGATAGGGAATTGAGCTCTGACAACAACCGGCAAGCGTGTAACAGCGATAGCACCGAAAGTATACCAGATAGGGAATTGAGCTCTGACAACAACTACTCGCGTACGTCCTGGGCGTTTTTTTTGAGTATACCAGATAGGGAATTGAGCTCTGACAACAACTTGACAATAGCAGCACTTAATGCAGCTGCAAGTATACCAGATAGGGAATTGAGCTCTGACAACAACACGCACTGATCTGCGCGGAGCTAATCTTAGAAGTATACCAGATAGGGAATTGAGCTCTGACAACAACGTTTGCGTCAGTCAATCCAACACGCACAATAGTATACCAGATAGGGAATTGAGCTCTGACAACAACCCACTGAACGCGATACCTAAAGCCAGAATAATAGCAAATACCGTAGACTCAGGCCCCTGTAGAAAATCTAATACCGGTGTTTCCATGACTCATCGCTTCCCATATTTTGCTCAGGCTACTTGAGTAAAGTCGTAGCGCTGTAGTTCGTCCGTATCAATCACTCGGCGAGCCTTCCAAAGATCGTAGTTATCCTGCATCAGCAGCCAGCTCTCTGCCGACCGTCCCAGAACCGCCGACAACCGCAAGGCCATCTCTGGCGTGATATCCGACTTTCCAGCCAATAGGCGACTAAAGGTACTTTTAGAAACACCCAGCTCACGGGAGATACTCGCCGCAGTGACTTCGCTAAAGGGCTCAATGTAAGTTCGGTCTATCATGCCACCCGGGTGAGGAGGGTTATGCTGTTGAATAGTCATTAGTGATAATCCTCGTAATTGACGACATAGGCGTCGCCATCTTCAAACTTGAATACAATGCGCCAGTTACCACTTACATCGACGGCCCAGTGATTGGCCATCTTTCCTTTCAGCGCATGGAGCCTATACCCTGGGATATTCATATCCTCAATACAGGTCGCCGTGTGTAAAAATGTGAGTCGATCCAGGATTTTGTCACTGTGCGCAGCCTGAATACCCGAAGTGCTGCCGCGTTCAAAAAACTTTTTCAGACCCTTGTGCTTAAACGTTTTTATCATATTGATTTCAGTATAACAGGAAGTTTCGGGTTGCGCAACTCAATACCCACTAAGCCATGTCCCTGACCGTAAACCCAAGGCGCTCAGCCAGCTCAGCACACTGCGCCCGAATACCCTCAAGGGGTCCTGTGGAAGAACCCTCGAAAATGACGAGTCTGAGAAAACAATCATAACCAGGATCGGTCAGTACCGACCTCAGAGAAATGACATTCTATAAATCCGTTGCGTGAATCTGCTTCTTCACTCATTTCAGTGGCTAAATCTTCCATCTGATTTTCAAGATCCTCATCATGCTCGTATTGGAAAGTCAGTTCATACTCCCAACCAACCGTTTCCAGTTTTTTCGCTTTGTGTTCTGACAGGCAATAATCCTCGATATTTTGCCGGGATTTGCCTTTCCCTCGCACGAACTTACTGTTGTTTTCGACCTGCAACCAGAGGATCACCTTTGTGGTTTTCATTACGGGTGGTGCGTCAGAGTGTTTAATTGTTAAATTGCATCCAAAATTGACCCACTTACCCCCCATATTTGCATCGAATATTGACCCACGTAACCATCCGGCTCTTGCTGACAGCGATGCAGGAGTTCCAAGGAGTGATAGACGTGGATTTATTGAGTGTAATCAGACGATGGCACCTGCGTGAAGGTCGATCCATCCGGGAAATTGTCCGGCGGACAGGCCTTTCCAGAAATACCATCCGTAAGTATCTAGCCAGCGGTGTCATTGAACCGCGCTACCCAGACCGGAAGAGCCCCAGCCAGCTTGACCCCTTTGCCGATATCCTGCTCGGCTGGCTAAAGCGGGAATCAAAGCGGCATCGAAAGCAACGCCGCAGCGTCAGGCAGCTGCACCTCGACCTGGTGGAATTGGGCTATCCCGGCTCCTATGACCGCGTCGCCGCCTTTGCTCGCGATTGGCGGTCACGCCAGCAAGAAGCCAGATTGTCGGCAACCAAAGGGACGTTTGTCCCACTGGTCTTTGCATCGGGTGAAGCCTTCCAGTTCGACTGGTCAGAGGACTGGGTGGTCATCGGTGGGGAGCGAACCAAACTACAAGTGGCCCATTCCAGGCTCTGCCACAGCCGGGCCTTTATGCTGCGGCCCTATCCACTGCAAACCCACGAGATGCTGTTTGACGCTCACAACCATGCCCTGGTCGCTCTGGGTGGTGTTCCGGAGCGAGGCATTTACGACAACATGAAGACGGCCGTCGACAAGGTGCGTCGCGGCAAGCGCCGTGACGTCAATAAGCGGTTCAAGGCCATGGTCAGCCACTTCCTGTTTGAAGCTGAGTTCTGTACCCCGGCAGCGGGTTGGGAGAAAGGCCAGGTAGAGAAGAATGTGCGCGATTCCCGTTATCGTATCTGGCATAACGCACCCTCGTTCAAAACCTTGGCTGATTTGAACCGTTGGCTGGAGCAGCGGTGCATCGAACTCTGGAAGGAAATACCTCACCCTGAATATCCGGGCCGGATGGTAGCGGATGTCTGGGAGGATGAGCGCAAGCAACTCATGGCAGTGCCCGCGCGAGCCTACGCCAGCAAAATAGTTGTTGTTGCCGAAGCTCAGATCATTGCCGAGCATACTCGAGTCTTCTCCCGTCACCATAAACATGCTGGGGAAACCGTCTACGACTGGCGGCATTACCTGGCAGTCATCCAGCGCAAGCCCGGTGCCCTGCGTAACGGCGCGCCCTTTACAGAGCTCCCCGGCTGCTTTAAACGCCTGCAACGCATTCTCCTAAAACGGCTGGGTGGTGATAGGGAGATGGCCAATATCCTGGCGCTGGTGCTACACCACGATGAACATCTGGTGATGCAGGCCGTGGAGGTGGCCCTTGAGAGCGGCAGGCCCTCCCAACAACACGTGACCAATGTGCCGGGACGGTTGTTAGAGGGGCCATTACCCGAGCCGCTCAATCCACCGCCAGCACTCGTACTGGTCAATGAGCCCATTGCCAACACACAGCGCTACGATAACCTCAGGGAGAATAAATATGTCCGTTGATGCAATGATCGCCACACTAAAAGCGCTGCGCCTGTACGGCATGGCTCAATCCATTGAAGAGCTGGCTGAACAGGCCGCACCTGCCTATCAGCAGGCAGAACCCATCCTCAATGATCTGCTCAAAGCAGAAGTAGCCGACCGCGAGGTGCGGTCTATTAACTATCAAATGAAGGTGGCCAAATTCCCGGCCCACCGGGATCTTACCGGCTTCGACTTCATCGAGAGCATGGTGACAGAAACACTGGTGCGTTCACTTCACCGGTGCGAATTTATCGAAGAAACCCAGAACATTGTTCTGATTGGCGGCCCTGGTACTGGGAAAACCCACTTGGCAACTGCCTTGGGTGTACAGGCGATTATCCATCACCACAAACGGGTGAGGTTCCTCTCTACGGTCGACCTGGTAAACGCGCTGGAATTGGAGAAGGCCGCCGGACGACAAGGGCGAATGGCCAACCGTTTGGCCAGCACTGACCTGGTCATACTGGATGAGTTGGGTTATCTCCCCTTCAGCCAGGCGGGAGGAGCCTTGCTGTTCCACCTGATCAGCTTCCTGTATGAGCGCACCAGCATTGTGATTACAACCAACCCAAGCTTCTCTGAGTGGCCAAAGGTCTTTGGTGATCCAAAGCTAACAACAGCTCTGCTGGACCGGCTGACACACCACTGCCATATCATCGAGACGGGCAACGACAGCTACCGATTCAAAAACTCGACCTGCAATCAAAGGGAGGAAATAACTGGCAAAAAACCAACAAAATGAGTAATACTTGAGCGAACCAGGTGGGTCAAAATTAGATGCAAATCCTGGGTCAGTTTTAAGTGCAAATTAACAGAGACAGGTTTGGGTGGCGAGTCTGACGAAAATCCGCTTTCACGCAAAACGCGTGTTTTTTGGCCGGTCGAAAATGTATCTACGCCTTGATGGCGTCGCAAGATCGAAAACGGGCTGCGTGCGGGTGATTTACAGGCTTACAGGGTCAATACTAGAAACAGCAATTGAGCCCTTAACGTATCTCAGCGAAGTAACCTTGCGATGACGCCATGACGCCAATTATTGAGCTACCCGGTTTGTCGGGGGTAGTTCTGGGGGTACCTAGAAAAACAGAAGTAGAGATTCGCGATGGTATCAAATAGTTAGCCCGGCTTTTCAATCGACCACATTTTTCAATTGAACGCAAGGGCCCTAATAAGAGTAGGCATTAGAAGATGAGGATTACACTGGTGTACTGGAAATGCTTTCGCTGTAGTCGAGTTTCAGCCAGCTAAGCATTTCTAGGTTACGCATTGTGGTAGCAATTGAATTGAGCTTTTCTTCGTTGTTCCAGGATTTCTTCCATTCAAGCACGTAATCGATTAATTGCTGCTCAGAGGCTTTTTCTTCTCTGACCTTTATTTCCCTCGAGGCGTACAGGACTGTAGTAATTTCTTCGGCTTGATCCGTATTTTTTATACGGCTAAACAAATCAACAGTTTTCGAAATAGCCCTTCCTCTATTTTTCAAGATATGTTCGTGTTTTTTCAGGAGTTCTGAGTAGGAATCATCGACGAGAAGAGCGGTCATTGGCCCTAATTGCTTTTCTTTTACCAAATTACTGTTCGCAAAGTAGCTCATAGCACTCTTTATCTCAGACGAGAAGGGTCCATAGCTTCCTTTTTTGAACTTGAAACCAGTTTCCGTCCCCAGCTCAGTCATTATGTAACATATTTTTTGGAATATGGTGCGTCCTACAGGATTTGAGTATTTTTGCTGTTCCAATCGCTTCAAGACTTCGATCAATGCAAGCCATTCTGGATTGAAGGTTGCCGCTCTGGCACCTTCTTCTAGGAAGTCGAACTCGACATCTGTTCTTAAAAATTTCTCGGTGAGCTTTTTGGCTGGTGTTCCAAAGGGTGCGTAGATTTCAACATCTATAGGCAAATCCATAAGCCGTTGGTACATTAACGGCCCTACTAGGTCCCACTCAAGTCCGCCATTTCCACAACCGAGAGGTGGAAAGGCAATTGATTTGATGCCCCATGCTTGGTAGTTTGCAAGAAAAATATCTAGCCCTTGTATAATGTCCGATATCTTCGAGGAAGACCTCCAATGGTCCTTCGTCGGGAAATTGACTATTGAGGTCTCGGTCATATCTTCATAGTAGTATGGCTCGCCTACCTTCAGCTGAGCTAAATCGCAACGCCGCTTGTAGTCTTCAAACATCTGTGGGTATCGTTGTTTGAATTCCTTGGCAACACCTTTACCCATAACACCGACGCAGTTAACGGTATTAACCAAGGTGAGCATGTTGGTCTCAAAGATATTTCCGATCAAGGCTTTAGTCATAATTTTCACTGAAAAAATAAGTGTGGGTTGAGTTCTATCGGCGAGGAGAAGCCAGCTTTTTGAAGTGAAGTTTTTATAGCCTCATTCACAACATATGCGCGTTGAATGTAATCAACTGCGATCATATCCGGAACTAAAACTTCAGCACATTTACGTGACTTCCTCTTCCAGTGCTCTATCTGATCATCATGTTGCCAGCTTTCAGCATAAATTTTGTCAAAATCCAGATTGTCTTCGTTAATCTGATGGGGTTCATAGTACCTCACATAATTACTTGCGGCATTTTGATCTGTGACTATACACTCGGGAATCTCCAGGATCTTCTTTGAAATGCTTAGAATACACAATTCTCCTCGCTGATCCTGTCGATTATACATCATGGGATTTCGAGCATGGAAGTATGTATTTGCGTAGTCATGAAGTTTGCGCCCTCCAGGGACCTGCTTTCCTTCACGCTCATCCTGAATCTCTGCCATAGAAATGTCACTATGTGGCAGGAGGGCGGCCCGGTTATGAGATAGCAAGCCGTGCTCCAATACAGAGGGAATGTTGCTAATCGGCATGATGTTGTGGAACTCTGTAATTCTGTCCATCTAGTGTTGCTGCTTCACCTTTCTTATAGAAATCCTCTCTGAGGCGGTTAGAGTCTCATAGTTGGATCATTTCACAAAGTAGCGTGTTCATCAGGATGCCATAACTGACTGTTGCAGATACGGGTCAATGCGGTATTATTGAAAGGTAATACCTAGTACTACTATGGAGGCTCCCATATGGCGACGTCTGTAAAAATCGATGATGAACTGAAAAGTCGCGTCCACCGCCTTGCCGAAACGCGGGAGCGTACCGCCCACTGGATCATGCGCGAAGCCATCCGAGATTATGTAGAGCGCGAAGAGGCCCGCGAGAGTTTCAAACAAGAAGCGCAGGCCTCCTGGGTCGCGTATCAGGAAACCGGACGGCATCTAGAAGAAAATGAAGTACACCAGTGGCTCGACCGCTGGGGTACGGACTTGGAAAGTAAAGCGCCTGAATGCCACAGCTAGTTATTACTGAGGCGGCAGTCCTGGGGCTGGAACGCTGTCGCCTACATTTGGCGGAGAAAAGCCCGGCCGCTGCCGCACACGCCGCACGGAGCATACGAGAGCGATTCACGCTACTGGAGTCTGAACCAGAGATTGGCAGACCCCTGTCAGATTTACCCGAACTCCGCGAACTCATCATACCCTTTGGGGATACGGGCTATATAGCGCTCTACCGTTTTGAGCGCGCCGCCGATTCGGTTGTCGTTCTGGCAGTTCGGCACCAGAAAGAAGCCGGATACTAGTTTCATTCTAGCTACGGTGAAAAAGGGGAGATAAGTGACATCGTTAGCGGCAATTCTCAATAACAAAGCGGCATTGGGAGTCGCAACGCAGGAGAAGCATGAATTTTGAAGACAGACCTTACCTAAGGGAAATTCAGTTAAAGAGTGACTTGGTCGATAATTTCGATGACTACCCATTTTGCATCTCTGGAGAGCACCGCAATGTGTGGGGCAACCATCCGTACTTCGATCGGTGGGCTGCTTGTAAACGACTCGACTGTAATCATAGGATATTTTCGGCCAGCGTAGCGACGTCGATCTAAAATGCCCCACACATTGCGGTGCTCTCCGAGTGAAGAGCCACAAAAGAACGAATTTACACTGAAATCTTGCCGTTTTGCACAGCTTCGTGGGCACTGGGCCTAATTCCATCCCACCTTCCATCCACGACACATCCTCATGTGCTTCGACACCCCTGCTTTTGGGGCTATATCAACTTTGAAAATCCTATGCACCAAGCTCACCGTGCTTGCAGGCATCGGCCTGGGCTATAATGCGTAACTTGTACTCCGGCGAGAACGTTTCTCCAGTGCGGGCTTAGGTGTAACCTGTGTATCGGGTCGTTCAGATATTGATTTTGGCATGTTGGGTATCCAGTATCCGTTGCCCTGAAATCTATGTTATCCCAAACAGGGAGTGTATGGGATCAGGTTGACACACAGGGGTTGAGCCTCTGTAATCTCCTGTGAGTGCTTTCCCGGCCTACCCTCTACAAACCCGCCTCAAATATTCTTAAAATCTCTCTGGTGGATACTGTGGGCCCTTGAAAACCCTTTTCCCTAATCAACCCTCTTTTGATCTTTCTGTGTGAAGTGCCTATATGTCTGCCGATGGTTTCTAGACTTGGACTTATCCACTGTAGACGCCACTCCAAAACCGCAGCTATTTGCCGAATTTTGAAATAGACGGATCTCGGCGTATTAGAATCGGCGCGGTAGAACTGCGGCCCAGTCACACTCAAGAGCGACCAATAAGCAGGCACGATTCAAGCGTAGGGACTATAAGAATAAGTGTCGCTGAGAACGGTATGACGCCACCACAGATTTGACGGTCAACGCTGGCGCCATACCCAAAAAAACCGTGCAGGTGCACGACCCGTTAAGTGTTGCACATAATGGGAATAAATCCAGCCCTCATCGACCTTTGTGTCGATGCCATCATCCAGCCGTCTCTACCACTGTTGTCGCTGCTACGCCCAGGTCATCGTCTGTACCCACTGTGATCGCGGCCAGCGGTATTGCACCGATGGTTGCAGCCAGGAAGCCAGAAAGGAATCCATTAAGCGAGCCAGAGCGAAGTACCAGGCCACTCGCCCGGGTCGCATGAATAATGCCGCTCGCCAACAGCGTTATCGAGAACGGCAACAACAAAAAGTAACGCATCACCGTTCTCTGGCAATAATACTCCGTGATCTACTGCAAACCGTGCCTGATGAGATCAAAAGGGCCGATATGCCGGGTAAAACTGACGCCACCGTGCGCTGCCATCACTGTGGCGCGGTCTGCGGTCCCTTTTTGCGCAGTGATTTTCTGCAGAGCAGTCAGTTCAGGCGCAGATTCCGGCGACATTAGTGCAGCGGCTGGACAGGAGTCATCAATCGGAGGGCAGTCATGGCCATCGGCAAAGAAACTGAAGCAAAAATACTGCGCTACCATTTTGTTGAGAAGTGGCGAACGGGCACCATTGCGACCCAGCTTGGCATTCACCACTCAGTGGTTGATCGGGTACTGGCACAGGCTGGCCTGCCCAAGGTGGAGCGCACTCGCCGTGCGTCGATCATCGACCCCTATCTGCCCTTTGTCATCGACACCCTGCGGGAGTTTCCCACACTCACGGCGGCCCGCTTGTATGAAATGGCCCGCCTGCGGGGATACCCCGGTGGCCCCAGCCAGTTTCGCCAGCGTATCAGTGAACTGCGGCCGCGCAAGCTGCCCGAGGCGTATTTACGCCTAAAAACCCTGCCCGGTGAGCAAGCCCAGGTTGACTGGGGTTCGTTCGGGCATATTCAGATCGGCAAGGCCCGGCGGCCGTTAATGGCGTTTGTGATGGTGCTGAGCTGGTCGCGACAGATCTTCTTGCGCTTTTATCTCAACCAGCAAATGGAGCACTTTTTACGCGGCCATGTAGCGGCATTCGAGGCCTGGCAAGGATTGCCAAAGGTGCTGCTGTACGACAACCTTAAATCGGCCGTATTGGAGCGCCACGGTGACGCCATCCGCTTCCACCCCACCTTGCTGGCCTTGTCAGCCCACTATCGCTTCGAACCACGCCCGGTGGCGGTGGCCCGGGGCAATGAAAAGGGCCGGGTAGAAAGAGCGATTCGCTATATTCGCGATAATTTCTTTGCCGCTCGTCACTGGCAAACACTGGCCGAACTCAATGCGCAAGCTGAGCACTGGTGCCAGGGTGTGAGTGCTGATCGGGCTTGCCCTGAAGAGCGTACGTTGACGGTCAGGGAAGCCTTCTTACAGGAGCAGGTGAGTTTGCCGGATAATCCCTTTGATACCCATGAGAGACAGCCCGTGCGGGCCGCCAAAACCCCTTATGTTCGCTTCGATCTCAATGATTACTCCATTCCCCATCAATACGTGCACAAGCCATTGAGCGTGAGCGCTGACCTGGAGCGGCTCCAGATAGTGGAGGGCGATCAATGCATTGCTGAGCATCAGCGCAGCTTTGGCAAAGGGGAGCAAATCGAACAGGAGGCGCATATCAATGCCCTATGGCTGGAGAAAACCCACGCCAAACTACACCGGGGTCAGGATCGCCTGAGCCATGCTTCGGCGCACGCCCAGACGCTGCTGCAGCAATCGGCACAGCGTGGACATGTCATTAAAACCACGGTCCGGTTACTCAATCAACTGCTTGATGATTATGGGCGGGACGAGCTGCATGTAGCTCTGGGTGAAGCACTTGATCGGCAATCACCCTACCCGGAGGCGGTGCAGCACGTTCTTGAGCGCCGCCGTGATGAACAGCACCTGCCGCCACCGCTTGCTGTCGCCGTGCCGGCGAAGGTCAAACACTACAGCGTCAAGCTGGCTCGGCTTGCCGATTACGACAAGCTCAATGGCACCCGAAGCGAGACAGGAGATGATACCGATGATTGATATCGAGCAACTCAAACAGCAGGCACTTGAACTGAAGCTCCACGGCGTGCTGGCGCACTGGGGCGAGATCACCGACGAGCAATACCCCTGGCGGGCACAGCTCATCGCCTGGGAGCTTGCCGAGCGCAAACAGCGCTCACTCGAACGGCGCCTGAGCAGCGCCTGGCTGGGCCGGTTCAAACCGATGAGTGAGTTTGACTGGCAGTGGCCAAGCGCTATCGACCCACAAGCGATTCATGCCCTGATGCAACTGGGTTTTATGGACACGGCCAGCAATATTATCCTGCTGGGCAGCAACGGCGTGGGCAAATCGATGATCGCCCAGAACCTGGGGTATAACGCTGTCATGCACGGCTATACGGCGCTGTTTACCACCGCAGCGGCGATGCTCAACGACCTGGCAGGTCAGGATGGCGCCAATGCCCTGCAGCGTCGATTGAAACACTACGCCAGGCCCGCCTTGCTGGTAATTGATGAAGTGGGCTACCTCTCCTACAGCAATCGTCATGCTGACTTGCTGTTTGAAATCATCAACCGGCGCTATGAGAAATGTTCAACTTTGGTGACAACGAACCGTCCGTTTGGCGAGTGGAATGACGTGTTCCCCAATGCCGCGTGTGTGGTCTCCCTGATTGACCGTTTAGTCCATCACAGCGAGGTCATCGCCATTGAGGGTGAGTCGTACCGCATGAAGGAAGCGCAGGAGTGTGCGTCGAAGCGGCGCGAGACCAAAAAGCGAGGAAAGGCTAAATGAAAACCTTAAAAATCACAATCTACTGGACGGCTGAACAAGCCGATTGTATTTATCAGCTGCTCGGCGACCTGAGATCGGTACTGTGGGATCACTATGGTGATGAGATTGCGCAACTGTACGAGGAGATCCGGATTGAGCAACAAGAGTACACAGACAGTGTCGAGGTAAATCATGAGCTGCCGTTCTAGCCTGTGATCGATTGGAGTTAAGCCGGATCACTGTCGCCTCTTTGTCGTTCTTTTATTCTGCGGCAAATAACTGCGGGTTTACTGTGGCGCTAACAACAGTGCGTCACTTTACAATAAACCCGGTTTACCGCTGATTATCGTGGACAATAATCACTGTCAGGCGGTCATTGCCTTACAGGGCGCCCAACTGTTGGAATTCAAACACAAATCTATCGATGGCAACGCTGTCATACCGCTGTTGTGGATGCCGCCCACCGCAGTATTTGCCACCGGTAAAGCAATTCGCGGCGGTATCCCGCTGTGCTTTCCCTGGTTTGGTCCGCATGTACAGGACGCTTCCCTGCCCCAGCATGGCTTCGCCCGCATTAGTGACTGGCTGTTGACGAATAGCAGAAACCGGCGAGGCCACAGAGCTGACATTCCCCTTCACGAGCAGTGAGCAGACCCTGAGAGACTACCCCCATGCGTTTGTCGCAGAATTGCATTTCAGACTAGGAAAAACGTTGGCCATTGAGTTGACTGTCACGAACAATATCGACGACACCATGCCCGTTAGCTGGGCGCTACACAGTTACTTTCCGGTACCTGACACAGCAAAAATTAGCCTACCGGAACTGGCGGACTCTGCGTATCTGGATCACACCGATGCCATTCCCAGCAAACAACTACTGCGCAAACTGGATTTAAGCGAGCATAACGATGCGGTGTTTCAACTCTCGCCCGACCAAATCACACTGCTTAGACCCGAGGGTAATCTGCTCATCACCAGCAACAATGCCCCTACCACTATTATCTGGAATCCCAATATCCTTGCGAACACCATCGCCGATCTAGGGCCGGACACTCACAAGAAATTTGTCTGTGTAGAACGCGGTGCGGCGTTGGAAGATGGCTGGCACCTACCTGCCGGTGAGACCATTAGTGCCAATATGACTATTGTGGCTGCATGAAAATCACAGCAAACGCGCTAGTGTTGTGTATTAAACTGACTGATGATTTGAGAGTGCATGCCTTGCGCGCCCCACTTTCTCCAAAATCTCTTCTGCGGACTTTGTCCAGGCAAATGGCTTTTTATCTTCATTGTGCCTCTCAATAAAATCCATGATGGTCTCTTCCAGCTCTTGTACCGATGTGAATACACCACGGCGCAGTTGCCTTTCTGTCAACAAACCAAAAAATCTCTCCACCAGATTTAGCCACGAAGAACTGGTTGGAATAAAGTGTAAGTGAACCCTTTTATTACGCTTAATCCAGTTCTTCACTTTTCGTGTTTGTGCGTCGCGTAGTTATCAACGATAAGGTGAAGGTCTAACTCCTTGGGTGTTTGTTTTTCCACAGTCTTCAGAAACGCCAAAAATTCCTGGTGCCGGTGACGCTTTTTGCACTCACCGATAACATCACCAGTCAGGGTGTTCAGTGCCGCAAACAAGGTGCTTGTACCATGACGCTTATAGTCGTGAGTCATGGTTCCGCCGCGCCCGGGCTTCATCGGCAATCCCGGCTGCGTTCTGTCCAGCGCTTGAATGGAACTCTTTTCGTCAACACAGAAAACAACTGCATTCTCTGGCGGCGATAAATACAAGCCAACAACATCGCGTAGCTTTTCTTCAAAGGCAGGATCGTTGCTCACCTTGAACTGAGCAACCAGGTGTGGCTTCAGACCAACTTCTCGCCACACTCTATTTATCTTGAGAGTACCGAGTTCTGCGCTCTGTTTTATTTGCTGTTTAGCGAAACCAGTCAAGCGGCAGCTCCGCAACATTTCTTGTATTTCTTCCCGCTTCCGCAGACACACCGTTCATTTCGCCCGATCTTTGCGGCTTCATGATGGATGGGAGGCGATAGCTTTCTTTCCAGGTCCGTTAGATCCTCTTCCTTGTCCGGTTCAAACCCCAAAATAAAATGCCAGCCGTTTTCATGACAGGTATTGGCGATCATATCGACTTTTGAGTCATCGGCAACTCTTAAAATCAATGGGTTCTTTTTACTGCCCAGTTTGGCCACGATTTTTGCTTGCTTCCCGTTGTAATCACTACGCTTGCTTGAGTTTCATTGATAACTTTGAGTGCTCAATACTCAGCACCACCCATTGTGCATTGAGCTTCTTGAACCGTTTATAGTTACTTATCTGGCCGCGTATATCGCCTACAAATTCCTTGCGAATATACTCCGTCCGGCTCTTCATATCCAGTGTATAGCTGACCTGATAATAAGGCCCAGTCTGACTCTCCCGGTCCTTGTATTGCTTCGTCAACTATCCAGGGCGCATAGCGCCCAGTAATGCTATGTCACCTTTGATCTTTGTCATACGCCGTTCAATTTGTGCGAGCCTTTTCTTTGTCATTGATATAGCATATACATGCTATGTTAGTTTGTCAAAAGGGGTTCTACTGGGAATCCTGTGGGTAGAGGTTGAGTTTTCCACAGTGGAACAGAATTGAAACTCGATAGTTTTCGAAGTTTCTAAATCCTCGGGCAGCCGATTTTATTGTCTGAATCTTTGAATTAAATCCTTCTGTGGTCGCATTGGTGATGCGATGTTTCAAGTAAGTCATTATGTTGTCGAGATGTTTCTTTAGCATCTTGGCGACTGATATGACCGGCTTTAGACGTGAATGTGTCGCCCACCAGTACCCTTTCTTAAAGAACGCCCGGGCTGGTTTATCGTAGCTGTAAGTCCACAGGTCAAGCAGCGTCTCTTTGATTGCCCAGGCTCGGGCAACCTTCAACCCCTTTGATTGAAGGCCATAAAAAGTGGCTTCATCTTTTTCACTCCAGTTGTCGGGATTGCGTAACCAGGTATAGCGAGACCCGACCAGGTCATTGATACCGGCGGCTCTTAATGTTTTATTTTCTTTGCGCCTGACTTGGTCAACCATTTTTGTAAGATAACTGACGATATGAAACTTGTCGTGAACAATGGCGGCGTTCGGTAAAGTCGCCTCAACTGCCGTCATAAATGGAACCCACATATCCACGGCAACAGCAGCTACTTCATTACGCTGCTGTTCTGGAAGCGTGGACAGCAATGCGGTTGCCGATTCCGTCGTTCTATCTGCCACGACCTCAAGCACTCTGGACGCATTCAAATCGTACAGCAGGCTGGCATAGGATTGCCCCTTGCGAAAACTTTTTTCATCGATGCCAAGGTGTTTCACTTCCTCAACAGAGCGTCTGTCCATCCCTCTTTTCACTGCTCGGGATTGAATATGATGCACCTCATCCCACGACAGACCAAGTAGTTTTGCGGCCTGTGTCTTGTTGCTGGCAGCCGACAGCACATCAATAGCGAAACGCTCAAATAAATGCGTAAAGCGTGCCTGCGTATCTGCCCACGGTACTTTCAGGCTTTTGATTCCATGCGCTTTACAATGAATACGCGGAACCTGAGCAACTAACTGCGTCTTGAACTGCATCGTATCAAGGTGTCGCCATGTGCGTTGCTCACGATGGTCGTAAACCGAACAAAGGGCATGGCAGACACTACACGCGCCTTTCGTTCCCTTTGGCCAATCTATCTGGAGGGTAATTGATTTGTCGGTCAGATCCGGGGTAATAGCCGCGATTTTCCATGGGTCGCCAAGCCCCAAAAGTTGAGTAAACAACGCGGTATCTTTCATTTGAATATCTCCATAAAAAAAGACTCTTGTACCACATTCCTGACCATTGTTTGGCTTTTACCCATAGGAAACTCGGAAGAACCCAAAAAGGAGGGGAATTAAAAACAGAGGCGTAATGCGCATGTATTTTGGACTGCACTAGGGCGATAGAGTTCTAGGCTAAGCGCAATCTATGGCGGTAATTTGGCACAGGGAGCCTCGGGACACCCTGTGCCAAAAGGCGCAACTAGATGGTCAGGCCTCCATCCACAACCAGGCATTCGCCGTTGGTGTAGCTGGCGGCATCGGAAACCAAATACAGCACCGCGCCCGCCATTTCGTCCGGCTCTGCGTGGCGTTTCATGGGGATGGCCTGCATCGCGCCCTTATAGATTTCCTCGTTGCTAAATAAAGCTCCGGCAAAGGCCGTTTTAGTAATACCGGGAAGTAAAGCGTTGACTCGAATTCCATGACGGCCGCATTCCTTGGCGAAGGCTTTTGTCATGTTCACCACAGCAGCTTTGGTAATGGAGTAAATGCCCTGAGCCGGTCCCGGTTGCAGTGCATTGACCGAGGCAGTATTGACGATTGCGCCGCCGTTGTCCCGCATCAATCGACCACCTTCCACTGACATAAAGAAGTAGCCGCGCACGTTCACATCAACCGTTTTGGTATAGGCGGCCAGATCTGTATCCAGGATGTCGCCGAAGTAGGGATTGGTTGCGGCATTGTTGATCAGAATATCCAGCTTGCCGTGGGTTGCTTTGATATGGGCAAAGATAGTGCTGATGTCTTCCATGCTACCTACGTGGCAGGGAAAGGCCTCTGCACTGCCACCAGCTTCTACTATCGAGTCGGCCACTATCTTGCAGCCGTCAACTTTGCGGCTTGAAACGATGACATGAGCACCTTGCTCGGCCAGCAACCGGGCTATGGATTCACCTATACCACGGCTGGCGCCAGTTACCAGTGCGACTTTTCCCGTTAGATCAAACAATTGTGTGCTCATTTAAGACATTCCTGTAAGACGTTTGTTAATAATGACATCGGCCTCGGCCATGATGGTGTCGATCAGCTCCTTGACCGTCGGAACATCGTTGATCAATCCTGCCACCATGCCGCAGGACCAGGCGCCAGCGTCCATATCGCCCTCGATCATGATTTTGGGGTAGACACCGGCAACTTCCTCGATGATGTCTTCGAACTTGAGGTCGGCTCCCAAGGCAATTTCCTTTTCGAGGAGGCGCTCCACTGCCGGATTGGTCAGAACGCGCTCGGTATTTCTCAGGGGGCGCATTACCAGCCGGGTATCCAATTCGCTGGCGGCAACAATAGAGTCTTTAACGTTCTGGTGCACAGGCGCTTCTTCGGTGGCAATAAAACGGGTTCCCATATTCATTCCCTCAGCGCCCATTGCCAGTGCGGCGACCAGGCTGCGCGCGTCAGCCATACCGCCAGATGCTACAAAGGGTATTTCCAGTTCATCGGCAGCGCGGGGAAGCAATATGAAGTTGGGGATATCGTCTTCCCCGGGGTGCCCACCACACTCGAAACCATCTACGGATACCGCGTCGCAACCAATTGACTGGGCTTTCATGGCGTGTCTTACCGCGGTACATTTGTGAATCACTTTGATTCCCGCGTCCTTGAGCATTGGCATGTACTTGGCCGGGTTGTTGCCAGCCGTCTCAACCACAGTGACACCGCCGTCAATGATGGTCTGGAGCAGGGCGGGGTAGTCCGGTGGGGTCAGTGTTGGCAGGAAGGTGATATTGACGCCGAAGGGCTTGTCGGTCATTTCGCGGCAGCGGGCAATTTCATTTGCCAGTTTTTCAGGTGTGCCCTGAGTCAACCCTGTGATAATACCCAGGCCACCGGCGTTAGACACTGATCCTGCCCACCAATGATGGACACCCTGTTAAGCGAGTAAACTACGCTACAGAGGTGAATCATGACAAGACAATCAGGAAAGAAGAATACATCCCGGAGGCAGCATTCGCCGGAATTCAGGAAAGAAGCTTTGGCCCTGGCGGAAAGAATCGGCATACCGAAGGCTGCCAAGGAGCTGGGGCTTCATAACTCGCAGCTCTATGGCTGGCGGTCGAAATTCAGAACAAAGCAAGATCAGAGCGATCTGGAGCAAAGCTTAGCTGCGGAAAATGCCCGCCTCAAGCGCAAGTTGGCGGAGCAAGCTGAGGAACTCGCCATCGTAAAAAAAGCGGCCACATACTTCGCCAAGAGCCTGAAGTGAAGTATGTGTTTATGGACGAGCATCAGGGCACTTTTCGAGTTTCGGCAATGAGCCGGGTATTGCAGGTCTCTCGCAGCGGGTTTTATGCCTGGCGCAAACGTCGGGATAACCCCTCACCCCGACAGCAGCGCCGGAAACAGATCGACACGGCGGTCAAGACGGCATTTGATGCAGGCAAGGGCCGCTCTGGATCACCCAGGCTGGTTCTGGATCTGGCAGAAGCCGGACATCAGCATGATCGGAAGACCATTGCCGACAGTATGCGACGGCAGGGATTGCGGGCCAAAGCCGCGAAGAAATTCAAGGCAACAACGAACTCCAAACACAACCTGCCAGTGGCACCTAACCTGCTGCAACAGGACTTTACGGCCACAGCTCCGAACCAAAAATACGTCGGCGACATCACGTATCTTTGGACTGATGAGGGTTGGCTGTATCTGGCCGTCATTATCGACCTGTACTCCCGCCTGGTGGTGGGTTGGTCGATGTCTGAACGCATGACAGCCCAATTGGTTTGTGATGCGCTGAAGATGGCTATGTGGCAACGTCACATGCCAACTGATGTCATTGTACATTCGGATCGGGGCAGCCAGTATTGCTCTGGAGCCTACCAGAAGCTGCTCAAAAAGCATGACTTGATTTGTAGTATGAGTGCGAAGGGCAACTGCTATGATAACGCCTGCGCTGAAAGCTTCTTTCACTCGCTCAAGGTCGAAGCCATTCACGGCGAACGATTTTCAACACGGGAAATAATGCGACAAACAGTATTCGAGTATATCGAAGTGGATTACAATCGAACCCGCCGACACAGCTTCAATGGCTTTATCAGCCCAGAAGCATTTGAGGCACATAAAGTCGCTTAGCGTGGTGTCCACTGTTGGTGGGCAGGATCACACCGCCGCTGCGAGTTCCGCGTAGCCAACAAAGTGCATGCCTCCCTGGATGATAGGGTGCTCGATGCCTAGAAGCTCGGTGATACGTGTTTTCATAGGGGATTCCCGATTGAATTGTTTTGAGTAATGAGAGTTTGACGCAAAAAAGGAGGCGAATTATGGCACTTCTTATGACGTAACACTATACTCATAAGCGTGATCGCGATGTTGCTCGTCGAATTCACGCCCAGCTAACAATAAGAGAGGGAACCCCCATGAATAGGATTGCCATTACTGGTCTTTTGCTGCTTGCCGCCACGGCCACTGCGGAGGATCGACAATTACTCTGGGGTGATACTCACCTCCATACCACTTACTCCTCAGATGCTTACACCAATAACAACTTACTGGCCGGGCCGGATATCGCCTATCGCTACGCCCGGGGAATGCCTGTAGAACATCCCTATCATCGGGCTCGTGTGCAAATTGGAACCCCTCTGGATTTTCTAGTGGTGTCAGATCACGCGGAATTTCTCGGGCAGATTCGCAATATCCATCGCAATGGAGCCGACACCTCGGATCTTGGCTTTATCGATACTATTAAAGCCAAGGTAGCGCAGTACGTTCTCAGAGACGCCATTGATACGGGGGAAGGGCGCTCTTTGTTTATCGCCGTTTTACCGGATCCCAATTTAACGCCGCTCGAGGACGCCGAAGCTGCCTCCATCGAAAACAGTGATCTTGGTTTGCTACCTATGCCCTTGCAGGTAGAGATCGATACCTGGCGCATACTGACGGACACCGCTGAGACCTACAACGAGCCGGGCGTGTTTACTGCATTTATAGGTTGGGAGTGGAGTTCGATTCCCGGTGGAGCCAATTTGCACAGGGTGGTGATCAGCGACAGCGATGCCGCCACTGCTCAGCAGTACGACCCCTTCGGTTTGGATGACAGTCCCTTTCCCGAGGACCTGTGGGCCTGGCTCGACAAAACCAGTGCTTCCACTGGCGCAGAATTTACCGCGATTCCCCACAACTCCAATATCTCCAAAGGGTATATGTTCTCGGACAAGAGCCTGAGGGGAGAGCCGATGACGGCGGAATTTGCGGCCCTGCGTGCCAAGTGGGAGCGAGTGGCTGAAATCACGCAAATTAAAGGAGATTCTGAAACTCACTCCTCACTCTCGCCGGATGATGAGTTCGCGGATTTTGAAAATTATCCTTTCTATATCCAGCGTGAATTTACCGAGTATCAACCCGGCAAAGGCGATTTTGTTCGCTCCGCTTTGAAGTTGGGCCTTGAACTGGAAAACAAGTTGAGCGTCAACCCGTTTAAGCTCGGTGTCATTGGCTCTACCGATTCGCACACCTCACTGTCTTCGGCAGAAGAGGATAATTTTCACGGCAAACTGGCGACGGATTCGATTCCTTCAAACAAGCAAAAGCACTTCAGTGAAGACGGGAGAGGCACAGACGGTTGGCAGATGTCTGCGTCAGGTTTGGCGGCTGTTTGGGCCGGGGAAAATACCCGGGAATCGATAATGGCTGCTCTGCAACGTAGGGAAGTTTACGCCACCACGGGCCCGCGTATTGGAGTACAGTTTTTTGGCGGCCTCGATTTTACGGTAGAAGATTTGGCTGCAGCTGACTTGCACAGTCTCGCTGCGGCGAGAGGCGTTCCGATGGGAGGACAACTTAATCGCAGCGAGGAGGCACCGACCTTTGTAGTGGTCGCTTCCAAAGATCCTGTGGGTGCAAACCTTGATCGAGTGCAGATCGTGAAGGGGTGGTTGGACGCCAGTGGGCAATCCCAGGAGCAGGTTTACAACGTGGTTTGGTCCGATGAAAGAACAGAAGCGTCGGATGGTAGCCTGCCCGCTGTAGGGAACACGGTAAACCTCACAACCGGCAAAGTAGAGAATTCAATTGGTGCGGCGCAGTTATCCAGCGTTTGGCAGGACCCCCAGTTTGATGCAAATCAGGCAGCGTTCTACTACGCGCGTGTCCTGCAAATCCCCACCGCGCGACATTCCCTGCTGGACGCGCTCGCACTGGGTAGAGAGCACGCCGCTGAAAAACCCGACACAATTCAGGAAAGGGCCTATACCTCTTCTATTTGGTACCAGCCTTAAGGCTACCAGGGAGTGTTTGCCACGGGATCTTTTAGAATATGCCTGGCCACAACCATGCGGTGTACCTCATCCGGGCCATCGTAGATTCGTGCAAAGCGCGCCTCGCGGTACATCTGCTCCAGAGGGGTGTCGCTTGTGACACCCAGTGCACCGTGCACCTGAATCGCCCGGTCGATCACGTTGTGCAGCATCCGCGCACCCCAGAATTTGATCAGTGATATTTGTACTCTAGCTTCATCGCCCTGATCCATTAGTTTCGCCGCGTCCAGTGTCATCAATCGTGCCGCCTGGATCTCCGCTGCAGACTCGGCGATGTAGCGTTGTATCTCGCCTTTTTCCGCCAGGAGTGAACCGTGCGCATAGCGTTTGTTTGCATATAGACACATTAACTCGAACGCTCTCTGGGCTTGCCCCAACCAACGCATGCAGTGAAAGATTCTCCCGGGCCCGAGTCGTTTTTGGGCGATTAAAAACCCATGTCCACGTTGCCCCAACAGGTTTTCTTTGGGCACTCTTACATCCGTCAACAAAACCTCACAGTGACCACCGTCAGTGTTTCCCATGGTGGGGATCACTCTTTTTATCTCGTACCCAGGCGTATTGGTGGGCACAATAATTGAGGAGAATTTTGCATGTTTGTGTTGGTCTGGCTCTGTTTCGCAAAAGACACTGGTGAAGGCCGCCACGTTGGCGCCGGAGGTAAACCACTTGTGACCGTTGATGACCCACTCATCGCCATCGAGCACCGCCTTGGTTTGCATTAGGGTGGGGTCCGATCCTGCTACCTCGGGTTCGGTTAGGCCCACGGAAGGATAGATGTCGCCATCGACCAAGGGTTTCAGCCAGGATTCTTTTTGTGCTTCGTTGCCGTAGCGATGCAACATGATCGAATCCTGCATGGAGATTGACCCCACAGAAAACTGACCAAAATGAGATCGTCCAATGATCTCGTTCATGTGTACAAAGTCCATAAATGGCAGGCCGCCGCCGATTTCCGCGGGGTGGCCAAGTGCCCAAAGTCCACGGTTCTTTGCCTCGCTCTTCAGCGAGGTCATTGCCGTTTGAGCGGGCTCTCCGCCCGCATGCAATACCGGTTCGAGAGGGATTACTTCGCCATTGATGAATTCCCTGAAACGTTCTTTTAGAGCGGCGGCTTCGTCGCTCAGCCCATCTGTGGCTACATTGTCTGACATAGTTTTCTCTCTAGCAGCCTGTCGGACTTAACCCAACAACGTCATTATGAGATAATGTGGTCACACTGAAAAGTAACCGGGAATAAGTGATGGCCAATTTTGTAAACGTTGATCGAGAGACGGACTATCTATTCCCTCCCTCTATGTCGGACTGGTTACCTGAACACCACCTGGCACGGTTTGTCGTGGAGGTCGTTGATCAGCTCGATCTGTCTGAGCTCACCCGTCAATATGCCGGGCGTGGATCAAAGGCGCACCATCCAGCGGTCCTACTGAGTTTGCTGATCTACGGTTACGCCACCGGTGTGTTTTCCAGCCGTAAGATTGAGCGAGCCACCCACGACTCCATTGCGTTTCGCTACCTGGCGGCCAACACGCATCCGGATCACGACACTATAGCGACCTTTCGACGCCGTTTTTTGCCTCAGCTTGAAGCACTTTTTGTTCAGGTCTTGTTGCTGGCGCGTGAAATGAAGCTTCTGAAGCTTGGGCGTATCGCCCTGGATGGCACCAAGATCAAGGCGAATGCCAGCAAGCATAAGGCGCTTTCTTTGGGTCACTTAAAGAAAATCGAAGCACAGCTCAAGGCAGAAGTCAGCGCTCTCACTGCACAGGCCGAGGCGGCAGATCAAACGCCGGTAGCGGATGGCATGGACATTCCCGCGGAGATTTCCCGGCGCGAAACACGACTTGAGGCACTGGCTGCGGCCAAAGTAAAAATTGAAGAACGGGCGCAGGAGCGTTTTGCGCGTGAACAAGCCGAATACCAACAAAAACAAACCCAACGCCAAGCTCAGGATGCTGGAAAAAAGCCCCGGGGCCGGGAGCCTAAGCCACCGCTTCCCGGCCCTCGAGATAAAGACCAGATGAATTTGACCGATGAAGAGTCGCGTATCATGCCGGTATCTGGCGGCGGCTTTGAGCAGTGCTACAACGCCCAGGCCAGTGTTGACACCGATACAATGCTCGTCGTCAGTACACACATGACACAGGCCCCGAACGACAAACAACAAATAAAGCCGGCCCTGACAAAGCTGAATACCCTGCCTGAAGAACTGGGCAAGGTGACCGACCTGCTGGCCGATACAGGCTATTTTAGCGGTGATAATGTAAAGGCTTGCGTAGAGGATAATATCCAGCCTTTACTGGCAGTAGCGCGTGACCACCATCACCCGTGCGTTTTTGATCGGTTTGCCCCTGACGCCCCCACTCCGATAACGGATGATCAGGTGAGGCTCATGAAACATCAACTGACGACCCAATCCGGTCGAGCGCTGTACGCATTAAGAAAGCAAACGGTAGAGCCAGTGTTCGGCATCATCAAACACGTTATGGGGTTGAGGCAGTTCTCGATGCGAGGTTTGGACAAGGTTGCGGGCGAATGGACGCTGGCGACACTGGCATGGAATGTAAAGCGTATGAATGTGCTGAGAATGGCATAATTAAGCGGTCATTTGCCGCATAAATGCCCATTACAGGGCTGGATAAAGGCGTGATGAAGGTTGACGTGGCTGCCCTGGGACAATCACATCTTCTGCGTGGTGTCCTGACAGCCCTGTAGCACGCTGGAGTATTAAATCGTGCCCGTCAGGAGCTGAGTCCGACAAACTGCTAGGTGATTAACTGTTTTCTTGTAGCAGGTTCCATCCACGTAGCGCTGAGGCGCGAGCCAAATCGCCCATCATTTGCCAGTGATCAGAGCTGGCGTTGCCGTCCAGGCCGCGCTTGTAAACGCCCTGCACAATAGCGGCGGATCGAAACAGGTTGAAGATGATATAGAAAGGCCAGTTGTCGATACCGTCGCGCCCGGTTACCTTGCAGTAGTATTGCAAGATATCCTGTTCGGATAGCAGACCCATTTTGCGATGTTCCTCGCCATAGGGGATTTCACCGTAAAACTCAGAGGTGCACAGATACGACAGATCGGCCAGAGGATGCCCTATGGTGGAAAGTTCCCAATCCAATATGGCGGCCACTTTTGGCTCTGTGGGATCGAGGATACAGTTGGGCAGGCGAAAGTCTCCGTGAATGATAGACGCTTCATCGTCCTGGGGGATATTGTCGGGCAACCAGGCCATGAGTGAATCCATGGCGGGGTCTTTTTCGGTCTCTGAGGCGATGTACTGCCCCGACCAACGGTGGATCTGCCGGGCATAGTAATTGCCGGGCCTGCCGAAAGTATCCAGGCCCACACTGGCAATATCGACCGAGTGCAGTGCGCCCAAAGATTCCAGCAGGTTCTTGGTCATCGCCGTTCTCTGAGCGGGCTCAAAGCCGGGTAGTTTGGTGTCCAGTAGCACGCGGCCTTCAACCATTTCCATGAGATAAAAAGCAGTACCGATAATGCTCTCATCCTCACACAGCAAGTGAGCCTGGGGCACTGGCACGGGGGTATCGCGCAGGGCCGAGATCACACGAAACTCGCGATCGACCGCGTGAGCTGATTTCAGCAGTACTCCTGGAGGTTTTTTCCTCAGAACGTATTTCCCCTCGGGAGTGGAAATCTGAAAGGTTGGATTTGACTGTCCACCTTCAAACTGTAAGATCTCCATTGTTGAAAAATCTGCGTCCAGTTCCCGATTGAGATAAGTTTGCAAGGCGTGCTGATCAAACTGGTGTTGTTCTCTAACGGCGGTGAGTTCGACGTCGTTGCTCATGTTGGAATGTGTTCCCTATCCTGACAAATGATGATGTAGATTGTGTTCGCGCCGGTGCGCCAGTAAGATCACCGGTCGATTATCGACAACCAGCCCTATCAAGGGCATCTGACCCGGACGACTACTATGAGTGACAACAACATCCTGTTTCAACCCCTAGACCTCGCTAATTTGCAATTGAAGAATCGGATTGTGATGGCACCCATGACACGCAATTTTTCTCCCGCCAATATTCCCGGTGAGGAAGTCGTGGATTACTATCGCCGCAGAGCCACCGGCGGTGCCGGTCTCATCATCACAGAGGGGACCTGTGTCGATCATATCGCGGCCAGTGGCTATCCAGATGTCCCTTACTTTCACGGCGAGGAGCGTCTGGCCGGATGGAAGAAGGTGGTAGATGCAGTGCATGAGGCGGGAGGAAAAATAGCCCCTCAACTTTGGCATTGCGGTGGCATGCGCAAAGCCGGTGTTATGCCAGAGGGTGATGTTCCGGGTTATTCGCCCTCCGGGATGAACATGCCGGGCAAAGTGAACCGCCACATTATGACGCAGTCCGATATTGACGATGTGGTAGAAGCTTTTGCCCAAGGCGCGGCCAACGCCAAAGCCCTGGGATTTGACGCGGTTGAAGTTCACGGGGCACACGGCTATTTGTTAGATCAGTTCTTTTGGGCACAAACCAATATTCGAGAAGATGCCTACGGTGGTTCTTTGGAAAACCGTGGTCGATTTGCTCTCGAGATCATAGAGGCCATACGAGAGGCCGTGGGGCCTGAATTCCCCGTCATTCTCCGCTTCTCGCAGTGGAAGCAACAGGATTATGCGGCCCGCTTGGTCGAGACTCCTGAAGATCTGGAGGCTTTCCTTACGCCCTTGAGCAGTGCCGGGGTCGATATTTTCCACTGTTCACAGCGTCGCTTTTGGGAGGCTGAATTCGAAGGTAGCGATCTGAACTTGGCGGGATGGGTGACCAAATTAACCGGAAAGCCCGCCATTACGGTGGGCAGTGTAGGTTTGAACGCAGACTTTATTCCTGTACCGGGTGAAGCCACTTTCCGCGCAGCGGAACCAGCCAGCCTGGACGAGTTGGAGCGCCGTATGCAGCAACAGGAGTTTGATCTTGTCGCGGTGGGGCGCGCAATGATCGCCAACCCGGATTGGGCAAATCTTGTGGCGGAAGATCGGATGGGAGATCTACAACCCTTTCGCAAGGAAGACCTCGCTACATTGACATGAGGAGACAAATCTATGGCAGGTACTCAGGGGCTTGATCAGAATGCGCCTTCCGTCGAGTTAGACTCGGCGGCGATTCCGAATCTGAATGTCAGCGCATTATTCTCCGGCGATGGTGCGGCGCGCGCACTGCTGGTTGAGGAAATAAGGGAGGCTTGCGTTAGCCCTGGTTTTTTTACATACACAGTACCAATGTGGCCGACGCATTAATCGAATCCACACTGAAGGTATCCCAAGATTTTTTTAACACTCCCGATGATGGGCCTGTAAAACAAAATGTACACAACCGTCTCGCCGATGGCATGAAGGGATGGGGGCCAATCTACGGTGAGCCCTCCTACCAGAAAAACACGGTGTCTCATGTCGAATCTTTCGATATTGGTCAGCATCTAACACCTCAGCAGTGTGAGGAATTAGGAACCGCTGCGAATATCTGGCCCGATCTCTCCGGGTTTGAGTCCACGGTGCTGGAGTATTCAGAGGCCGTCACTCGCATGGGTCGAGCCATTAGTGAAGTGATCAGCGAGTTGTTGGAAATGCCAGCGGATTTTATCAATCGCAACAGTGGGATAAGTGCGCCCCGCACTATGCGCTTACTACATTATCCCGCGAACACTGCTCCTGATGATGGCAAAAACGTGGGTATTTCTGCCCACACTGATTTCGAATGCTTCACTATTATGAATCAGACCGCCGCAGGTTTGGAGTTGACGGACGCCCAAGGACAATGGTGCCAGGCGCCTTCGGACATTGGCACGTTTACCATTATTCTCGGGGACATGACGGAGCACCTGTCGAATGGCACATTCCGCGCAACCGGGCACAGGGTTGTCAATACGAATTGGACTCGATATTCGCTGATACTATTTTTTGCGCTGGATGACGATTTTGAAGTTTCACCCCTACCGCAATTTGTGACGCCCGATAAACCATCCGCCTACGAGCCTGTGAAGCAGGGGGCTCATATCGCGGCGGAGCTTGCCAATGCCCACTCCAATCAGGAGAGTTCCGATCTTTCCTGACAGGCGCCGATAAAACTACTGCGGCAGCAATATTTCCGGAAGTGGGTTCTTCTTCGGAAGCGGTGCAGGCAATGGTTTTCTTGGCATGAGGTTATCGCTCATCGCAGCGTGGTAGACAGCGGACGCCACCACGGCGGCAGCCTGCATTAAATCCCCCGGCACAATATGGTCCACGTGATCCACGTTGGAATGATGAGTGTTTACGTCGTAGTCGAGCGGGTCCTGTACAAAGTTAAAACCGGGTAAGCCCACCGCATCAAAAGATCTGTGATCGGTACTGCCTGTGTTTTTGATAGTTGAGCTTGTGACTCCCATATCGGCAAAAGGAGCAAGCCATTCACCCAGTACGGGTCTAGCGGCATCGTTTCCTTGTAGATAAACGCCGCGAATCTTTCCACCACCATTGTCGATATTGAAATACACAGACAGTTTTTTATGTTCCGATTTCAGCTTCATGGTAATGGGTTCGCCAAAATGCTCGGCTACGTAACCTCTGGAACCAAATATACCCTGTTCCTCACCTCCCCAGAGGGCCGCCCGCACTGTGCGCTTCATGGGTAGATTTAATGTTTTGAGAATACGCATGGCCTCCATAACCACGGCGACGCCGCTGGCGTTGTCGGTTGCGCCAGTGGCCGAGTGCCAGGAATCCAGGTGCGCGCCGAGCATAACAACTTCATCCGCGCGGCCTTTCCCAGGTATTTCCGCGATCACATTTTCACCATCTATGGCAGGGCCATGGAACTGGGCATCAACATCAACTTCGACAATTACCGGAACCTTGCGCTCTATCAATCTGTGTATGCGATTGTAATGTTCGTGCATCAGTACCGCTGTGGCCGGTGGTATGGGATCTCCGTCCCGAAACGATCCGTAATCGCTGTCCATGATGACAGCTGCGGTGCTTGACCAGCCGTTGCTTAGTATAGCCGCTACACCCTCGTGGACGTAAAACTTCGCGAGGCGGTTCGCCAATTCAAGATCCAGAAGCCATTGATCGGCAATAATTTCCAATGGAACCTTGTCGTACAATCTGTCTCGCTCTCCCTGATCCAGCGGGCTTTTCAGCAGCGGCCACTCCAACTTGGCGCTGACGCCCGGAGTATTGGCCTGGGCGAGTTTGGCCATGCCCTCGTCATCAAAGCGATACACCTCGGGTTCTGTGGGTAATGCAAAAGGGATGGGATGGTTGTTCATAAGGATTTTCCCGCGCAACTTCCCTGCATACTTCGCCTTGTAGGTTTCGATCTGGTGGGCTTTTTTTTCCAGGTCTTTAACTTGTGGTCGCTCGTCCTTTTCCCACAGTGGTGCAAATACCACTTCACCGGACACTGGCCCCTCGGTGGCGCTCGACCAATCAGCGGGAAAGGCGGAGAGGGTGGTTTCCTGTGGTTTTTTCATCTGCACGGCAATGCGCGACCAGGACCAACCCCGTCCGAACACACCCCAGGATTCAAGTGTGGTTCGCTTAATATCTTCTGCTTTCAAGGTTTCAACCGCGAGCTTGGCAGCCCGGGTATAGCCCGGTGACCCACTGAGCCTGGGCCCATTTTCATCGGCGATGATGTGCATATAGTCCATGACTTTGGAATGCAGCAGAGCCTGATCTTTAATCTTGTGTACCACGTATAAATCGGCACTCTCATCGGCGGCATTCGCCTGTAAAACTGACATGCATATGAAGACCTTGAGCGCTATGGTCGACACCAGTAATTTATTCATTGTCGCTTTGTCCTTGGGTAGTCACATCCGATTTGTATAGGTTAATTTTTTGCTAGGTCCTCAAGCAATCTGGGGCGAATGATTGCGGTCCAGATACCGTATCCCGATTCATTCAGATGCAAGCCGTCAAAGACATAGTTGTCCTCGTTTGGCTCGCCGTCACGCATTAGGGAGGGGCCGGTGTCGACAAAATGTAATGTCTTATCGGTGGCGCTGTATTGCTGAATCAATTGATTTGTTGCGTCGGCGATCGGCCATACCTCCCAGCGCAGTAGCGAGGGCGTAATGGCGATGTAGTAAATCGGTGTCGCCGAATGCGAGACTCTTATTTTGGCGACTAAATCCCGGTAGCTTTGCAACAACAGCTCTGGGGGCTTGCTTGCACCGGGTGTGACGTCATTGGTTCCTACGAAAATTACAATGGCAGCCGGATCGATGACATCTACAAGCGCGTCAGCGTAGTAGACGGTGTCTGCTAACTTCGCTCCACCAAACCCTCGATTCACCGTACCCAGTGGCGCCATATCTCGCGCCAGGGTATCCCAAAAGCGGATGCTTGAGCTTCCCATAAACAACACGTCGCCGGGTTCTGATCGGGTATTTTCCATGAGCGCCCTGATATCCTCCTCCCATACCAGGGGATCTTCACTCCCCCCTTTGCTGATCTCTCCATACAGTTTATAAGCAGGCCAACTTATCGACAGCGCTATGATGGCAAGTGCGGCAATGACGTTTCGTGACATTAGGTATCTCCAGTTGCGTATTCTCTTCAAGCAGAACCTTATCTTTAAAAGCCGTTCTAGACTAGCTGTTATATAAGTCTTTTCCAATATGAAATGAGCCTGAAACCCGGGAATGTGGCGGAAGTTGATTCCAACATAAAATGAGCCTGAAATAGTCCTTGTAGTCGTTCATGATCAGCGGATGAAAACGATCATGAGCTTAGAACATCTGAATACCCTGGGTGCCATCAAACAGTTTCTCGACGGCACACAGGAAGTAGCCTTCAACGTGGCCACTGAGAAATCTGAACGCTATCGCTGGGTACAGAAGGCACTGGTGAAGCACCGATACTTACAGCTTGGCAAAACAGACCGGGGAACCGTCACCCGCTACCTGATAAAGGTAACCGGCTACTCCCTGGCCCAGACCAGGCGCCTGATACGCCAATACGTCAAAACAGGCACCGTCTCGGTGAAACCAGCTCGGCGTAATGGCTTCAAGCACGCCTACACTGACGCCGATATACGCCTATTGGCGAGTATGGATGAGCGACATGGTCAGCCCAGCGGCGCGGTACTTAAAAAGCTCTGTGAGCGGGCTTATCAGCGCTTTGGCCAAGCCGACTATCGACGCCTGGCGGGTATTTCGGTTTCTCACCTGTACAACCTGCGGGCCTCCAAGACCTACCAGAGGCAGCGCTGTGTCTTGACAAAGACACGACCTAAGGCCGCCTCTATTGGCCAGCGGCGCAAACCTTGCCCGAACGATCAACCAGGCTATATCCGCATTGACTCTGTCCATCAAGGTGATCAGGACAAACGCAAAGGAATCTACCACGTCAATGCCGTGGATGAGGTGACACAGTTCCAGATCATCGTCACGCTGGAACGTATTAGCGAGGCGTTTATGCTGCCAGCCCTCAGGCAGATTCTGGCTGCCTTCCCCTTTAAAATACGGGGCTTTCACGCAGACAATGGCGGCGAATATATCAACTACACCGTTGCTGAGCTTCTGGACAAGTTGCACATTGAATTTACCAAATCACGGCCCCGGCACAGTAACGACAATGGTTTGGTTGAGAGTAAAAATGGCTCGGTCATTCGCAAACTCTATGGCTATACCCACATACCTCAGCAGTACGCCACGGATTTCACTGAACTCAATAGCCATCAAGTCTACCGATACGTCAATTTCCACCGGCCCTGCTATTTCCCCACCACCATTATTGATGAGAAGGGCAAGGAGCGGAAGAAATACCGCTACGACGACATGATGACACCCTATGAGAAATTCCGCTCCCTGGCCAAACCCAGCCAATATTTAAAGCCGGGAATCACCTTTAGAAATCTGGATGCATTCGCCAATGAAATGACGGACAATGAGGCCGCTGAACAACTAAATTCAGCACGAGATCACTTATTTCAGCAACTCCATGAGCGACTCAAGATAAGGGCTTAATACACCCTCCCTTCAGGCTCATTTCATATTGGAAAATACTATATAATGACATATATTATGCCATATGCTACCCTCGGTTTTCGATTAAACGCTTGCCGCCGGCCTAAGTTTTCGCCTTTGTAGTTCAGGCCCATATCGTTTAGTGCTAGAGTGATGTCCCTGCCAAATTCAAGGAAATAACCGTTTAAGCACTATGACTAAGCTTGCAGACAACTTGGATCCAAGGCGCAGCTTGCCCTCTGTGGACGCTGTGCTGCACAGTGCCCAGGGTCTCGTTAAGCAATGGGGACACACCCAGGTCAGCGAGCTGGTTCGCACCGAGCTGGACGGGCTTCGCGCCGCAGTGGGTCGGGGGGATGATGTAGACCTCACGCTCGAGCAACTTGTGCAAGCCATTGAAAGCAAACTGACGGATGCCGGAGCATCGACGTTTCGACAAGTCATCAATTTGACGGGCACTGTCATTCACACCAATTTAGGTAGAGCGGTGTTACCCCAATGTGCCATCGATGCGGTTACTAGTGTCGCTCAGGCTCCGAGTAATCTCGAATTTGATCTCGATACGGGAAGCCGTGGTGAGCGTGACAACCACGTTGAGGCGCTGATTCGCGAGCTGACCGGCGCAGAGGCAGCGACAGTTGTAAACAACAATGCGGCTGCGGTACTACTGGTGCTAAATACCCTCGCCGCGGAAGGCGACGTGCCGGTATCTCGAGGTGAATTGGTCGAAATCGGCGGCTCTTTTCGGATTCCCGAGGTCATGGAAAGATCGGGTTGCAAGCTGATCGAAATTGGGGCGACCAATCGAACTCATCTTAAAGATTACGAGGGGGCAATTACTGATCGCACCTCGCTGCTGATGAAAGTGCACACCAGTAATTTTAAGGTAGACGGCTTTACCAAATCAGTGGGCGAGGTTGAGTTAGCGGAGCTTGCTCACGCGCGTCAGCTTCCTTTAGTCATAGATTTGGGAAGTGGCAATCTCGTAGACTTTGCCGCGCTTGGACTTCCCGATGAGCCGACGGCAGCCCAATCAATAGATAACGGCGCAGACATTATTACGTTTAGCGGCGACAAACTGTTGGGTGGCCCTCAGTGCGGAATTATCGCCGGGCGCAAAGATCTTGTTAGCCGAATTCGAAAAAACCCCCTTAAGCGAGCGTTGCGCCTGGACAAAATGACCTTGGCCGCGCTGGCAGAAGTCTTAAAGCTCTATCGCTCTCCCGAACGCTTGCGCGAAGAACTTCCTACACTGCGATTTCTAACCCGTGAGTTATCGGATATCAAATCCCAGGCGGTTAGAGTTCAGGCAGTGCTAGCAGGTATCTTACCGGGTCAGTACCGTGTGGAATCCATCGCCTGCCAGAGCCAAATCGGTAGCGGGGCGTTGCCGGTGGAATCGATCGAGAGTTTTGGTTTGGCGATTAGGGCCAACACAGATGCGCATTTACGGCTGCTGGTCACCGCATTGCGCAAATTGCCGCGCCCCGTTATCGGCCGGCTCAATGACGGTGTGCTAATGCTGGACCTGCGTTGTCTCGACTGCGAGAATGTTTTTATCCAGCAGTGCAGTGAATTGGCGACAGCACTGTAATGATTGTTGCCACTGCGGGACATGTAGACCACGGCAAAACGACCCTGGTGAAACAGCTCTCTGGAGTTGACACCGATCGCCTGGAAGAGGAAAAACGCCGGGGTTTGAGTATCAATCTGGGTTTTGCCTACAACCAGGTCGGAGCCGATACGTCTATTGGCTTCATCGATGTGCCGGGCCACAATCGTTTTATCAACACCATGATTTCCGGTGTCAGTGGCATCGATATGGCGCTGCTGGTTGTGGCAGCTGATGACGGCATCATGCCCCAGACCATTGAGCATTTGGACGTTTTGCGTCTGCTGGGAGTCAGCCAGTATATCGCCGTTATTACTAAAATTGATAGAGTGGAAGCTGCCAGGGTCGATGAGGTCGCTCAGGCCGTGCAGGATTTATTGCCAGCTTCGGCTCCGGTGTACCCCATTGATAATATTGGCGGCGACGGTATTGGCGAACTCAAACGATTCCTCCATGAAAGCGCCGAGAACCTTCCTGAGAAGGCTCGCAGCGGCCATTTTCGCATGCCCATCGATCGATCGTTCCTGTTAAAGGGCACGGGATTGGTTGTAACCGGCACTGCTGTTTCGGGGGGCGTGCGAGTAGGAGATGAGCTGCAATTGTTGCCGCGTGGTTTGCCCGTGCGGGTAAGGGGAATTCACGCTCAAGGTGAAGTAAGTGATAAGGGGCGTGCCGGCCAGCGCTGTGCTATCGATATTACCGGTGCGAGCAAAGATCAAATAGAACGCGGCGACTGGTTGCAGGCGCTGGAGCTATCTCGGTCCAGTGATTGCGTTGATGTTCGTGTAGAGCTGTTAACCAGCGCGCCATTTTCTCTGAAACATCTGGCCCCCGTAAAACTCTATTTGGGTGCAAAGCGCATTCCGGTTAAAATTTATTTGCTCGAGCGAATCGATGGATCGAACAAACTGAACCCTGGCAGCTCAGTGTTTGCGCAACTCGTTCTTGAATCTAATGTGGCTTGTTGTCGTGGGGATCAATTTTTACTGCGTGATGACAGTGAGTCCTTCACGATAGCCGGTGGTGTAATTTTAGATCCCTTCGCCGCCAGGGCGAGCAGGAAGCAGACTTCGCGAATAGCCTATCTTACAGCACTGGAATCACTTGAACCGGGGTCGGTTTTAACCCAATTGTTGTTGGATCAACACTGCATATTAAATACCGCCGAGCTAAAACAAGCCTGGAATCTAACGGCAGATGAGTTGACCCAGGAATTGCTGCGCGATTCTCTAGGGATAAAGATAAAGTCATTTTCGGCTGATCGATGTGAGTATATAGTTGCGCAGCAATTGTGGGACAGCGCCGAACTCGCTATTTGCGATTGGCTAAAAAATTGGCATTCGCAGAATCCTCGGCTCGAAGGGGCCCAAGCCAAGCTGGTTCGGTCAAACCTGGAAGCCACTTTACAGCCCGTGCTTTTTCTTGCGGTGATGTCACATCTACTGCGGGAGGGTAGGTTGAAACTCGCCAATGGCCTGGTGGCGGTAGCAGGTCATGTAGTTAAGATTTCCAGTGATGAGCAAAGGTATTGGCTGGATACCCAACGAGCTCTTGAAAAAATGGGTATTCAAATACCGGTGTTGGGCGCTCTGCTGGAAGAGTTATCGTTCGACGAGGCGACTTTGAAGCAAACCCTCCGTCAGGCAATTAAGAGCGGTGAGGTCTTCAAAATTAGCGATCGTCGGCATGTGCTTGCTGCAACACTGTCCCAGTTGGCGGCTTCTGTGAACGCCCTGGCGCAGACAAAACCTGAGTTCTCAGTAATCGATGTCAAAAATCAGCTGGGACTTGGCCGCAATGTCACCATAGAATTGTTAGAGCATTTTGACTCGATAGGTTTTACAGTACGACGTGGAGGCAGCCGTTCGGTTGTCGACAGCGGATTGCCTGCCAGAATGTTTGCGCACGCATGACTATGGAAGAGCGACGTCCCCGGTGGGGTGCCTGGTCTTCAACACCAGTGAGGCGCTGATAAAGTGCCTGGTGGGTTCGACTCCTACCTCTTCCGCCATTTAATGTCCTATCCTGTTGAAAAATTTAAAGAAAATATTAAATTATCGGCTCTTCTCCGCTTCTATGAGTGAAAAAGGATGCCGATCCCCACGTAATCTGCTGGTATATAAGGCTTCTGACAACTTTACATAGTCGACCCTGAAAAACGCTTAACATGTTGATTGTATTAGATAATACTGGGTATTTGTGAGATAATTTCGACCAGTTTCAAGCCTATTTGGCACTTAATCCGGTCGAAACAAAGGTGGCTCTCGATGAAAGATTCTTCCCCCGATCACCATCAAATGAGTTTTATGGCTGCTGGGTTGATGGATCAACTCAATCCGAAACACCCTCTGTTACATCTTGCGCGAACCATACCCTGGGACTTTTTTGAATCGGAGTTCGCTCCCTTGTATGCGGCAACTGGCAGGCCTGCCAAACCCGTACGCTTGATGGTGGGTTTATCTATTCTCAAGCATATGGAAAATGTCAGCGACGAGGTTATCGTGCAACACTGGGTACAAAACCCGTATTACCAGGCATTTTGCGGGGAGGTTGAATTCCAGTGGTCATTCCCTTGTGACCCATCCGATCTGGTGTACTTCCGCAAGCGAGTCGGCGAAAAGGGATTTGAAAAAATATTGGCATCCTCTATCACCATTCATGGTGAGAAAGCGGTCGAAGAGGAAGTCTGTATTGACACCACAGTACAGGAAAAAAACATCACCTTTCCCACCGATGCAAAGTTGTACCGAAAGATTATTGTTCGTTGCCTGAAATTGGCCAGGAAAGAAGGGATAACACTTCGCCGCAGTTATGCCAAGGAAATTAAGCAAAGAAAACTGGAATGTCGTTTTGCGGGACATCCCAGGAACCGTGCCAAGGCCCGCAAAGCCGTTAAGCGGCTAAAGACCATTGCCGGTCGTTTAGTGCGGGAATTGGAGCGTAAACTGCCACTCGACATTCTGGAAAAGCTGGCAGAGGACTTTGCACTATTCCATCGTGGACTGAACCAGAAGCGAGGGGATACGAACAAGCTGTACAGCTTGCACGAACCCCATGTCTACTGCATGAGTAAAGGCAAAGAGCATAAGCGCTATGAATTTGGCACCAAGGTTTCTATCACGACAACTCGGGATTCAAAAATCATTGTTGGTGCCATGGCCTTTGATACGAACAAATTTGATGGTCATACGCTGCCGGAGGTGCTGTTGCAATTGAAGCGGCTTAACAAACTGAAACCGGCCGTTGGCTTATGTGATCGGGGTTACAAAGGGAAGAAAAAGATCAATGACACGCGGATCATAATGCCCAGCACAGGTACTCGGGATACGGATAGTGCCTACCAGGTGCTGATGCGGAAACGTTTTAGAAAGCGGGCTGGCATAGAGCCGGTGATCGGCCACCTGAAGTCGGATCATCGATTGAACAAAAGTTATCTCAAAGGATTTGAAGGCGACCAGATTAACGTACTGATGGCTGCTGCTGCGTTTAACTTCAGGAAGTGGATGAGATTGTTTTTATTGGCCCCGAAAACGGCTTCCTTATGGAGTCGTTTAACGCAGTTTATTATCAAGCCACGGCATTACGGCGATGCCGTGATGGCCAATTAGGCTTTTTCAGGGTCGACTAACTAACGAAATACAGCCCAATATTGACCGTTCGTTCATTGAAGACTCTCTGCTTATAGAGGCTGAAATTTCAAACTCTCGTGACTCCGAAATACCTGCCATTATCGAACGAAAACGTGTCTCTACGAGCGTTCTACAGCGCACAGACCAATCAAGATTCAGGCGAACCGTTCTGGCGGCTGGAGAAAGCCGATGTATCCTTACTCAAGAAACCACATTGGATGTGATAGAAGCAGCTCATATAATTCCAGTTGGGCACGGTGGAACTGATCATGTAGGAAATGGGTTCTGCATGAGGGTCGATATTCATCGTCTTTTTGACAACGGAAAAATCAGAATTAGCCCTGACGGGCGCGTGGATTTAAACGAAAAAATTGAAGATGCTATTAGCTATTCTGACTTGCCTCGCGACATACAATTTCCGCCATCCGTGCGATTAGAATATATTGAGTGGCGATCACGTTATTTATAAATAATTGTCTTAAAACCGATCCTTTTTGCAACGCTTGTTTCCGATGAACGAAAACAAGGGCTTGGCTGTCGCATAGCGCTCTGGAGTTGGATGAAAACTTTCTGCCTTCCCGGCTTGCACTGGCTCGAATAGCGCTAAAAAAAGAGGACATGTCTGAATTCGACCGACATCTTGAAAAACTCGAAGAGTTGGCTCCAAAAAATCCGGAGGTTTTGTTGCTCCGAGCAGCGGCGGCAAAAAGAGATGGTGAAGGTACCAAGGCTGTTAAATTTGCCGAGCAAGCATTTGCACTTGCGCCAGCCACCGCCACGCTATTGGCGCTAAGTCTTCATAAGGAATCATTGGGTAATGATGAGGAGGCATTGGAGCTTTACAACCAGTGGCTGGATCAGCACCCGGAAGATATCGCCGTTAGATTGGTCATAGCGAATCGACTCGGTGTTGCAAATCGTGAGGAGGAAGCCAAAGTTCAGTACGAGGAAGTGGTTCGCATTAATGAAGATAATGTCTTGGCTCTGAATAACCTGGCCTGGTATATCCGTGACGAAGATCCAGAAAAAGCACTTGAGTACGCGCGCCACGCCAGTAAGCTTGAGAAGGATTCCTCTGCGGTGTTGGATACATTGGCGGTAGTAGAGTTTACGAACAAGCTTTACGAGCAGGCGCAGCGCAGTGTTCAGCGCGCACTAAAGCTGACGCCCAACAATCCCTCTATGCGTTATCACCAGGCTATGATATTAGCTTCACTCGAAGACAATGCGACGGCTCTCAGCATTCTTGATGATTTGTACGAAAGTGGCGCTGAATTTCCAGAGCAGGAAGACGCCAAGCAGCTGAGAATATCTTTGGGCCGATAGGCTATTGCACACCGCTCAACACGCAACACCAGGGTTAGACCGATTGGGAATTCATAGTGTGCAAGTGAACTAGCTTTCTGGTGTTAGCGCCACAGTAAACCCGCAGTTATTTGCCGCAGAATAAAAGAACGACAAAGAGGCGACAGTGATCCGGCTTAACTCCAATCGATCACAGGCTAGAACGGCAGCTCATGATTTACCTCGACACTGTCTGTGTACTCTTGTTGCTCAATCCGGATCTCCTCGTACAGTTGCGCAATCTCATCACCATAGTGATCCCACAGTACCGATCTCAGGTCGCCGAGCAGCTGATAAATGCAATCGGCTTGTTCAGCCGTCCAGTAGGTTGTGATTTTTAAGGTTTTCATTTAGCCTTTCCTCGCTTTTTGGTCTCGCGCCGCTTCGACGCACACTCCTGCGCTTCCTTCATGCGGTACGACTCACCCTCAATGGCGATGACCTCGCTGTGATGGACTAAACGGTCAATCAGGGAGACCACACACGCGGCATTGGGGAACACGTCATTCCACTCGCCAAACGGACGGTTCGTTGTCACCAAAGTTGAACATTTCTGATAGCGCCGGTTGATGATTTCAAACAGCAAGTCAGCATGACGATTGCTGTAGGAGAGGTAGCCCACTTCATCAATTACCAGCAAGGCGGGCCTGGCGTAGTGTTTCAATCGACGCTGCAGGGCATTGGCGCCATCCTGACCTGCCAGGTCGTTGAGCATCGCCGCTGCGGTGGTAAACAGCGCCGTATAGCCGTGCATGACAGCGTTATACCCCAGGTTCTGGGCGATCATCGATTTGCCCACGCCGTTGCTGCCCAGCAGGATAATATTGCTGGTCGTGTCCATAAAACCCAGTTGCATCAGGGCATGAATCGCTTGTGGGTCGATAGCGCTTGGCCACTGCCAGTCAAACTCACTCATCGGTTTGAACCGGCCCAGCCTGGCGCTGCTCAGGCGCCGTTCGAGTGAGCGCTGTTTGCGCTCGGCAAGCTCCCAGGCGATGAGCTGTGCCCGCCAGGGGTATTGCTCGTCGGTGATCTCGCCCCAGTGCGCCAGCACGCCGTGGAGCTTCAGTTCAAGTGCCTGCTGTTTGAGTTGCTCGATATCAATCATCGGTATCATCTCCTGTCTCGCTTCGGGTGCCATTGAGCTTGTCGTAATCGGCAAGCCGAGCCAGCTTGACGCTGTAGTGTTTGACCTTCGCCGGCACGGCGACAGCAAGCGGTGGCGGCAGGTGCTGTTCATCACGGCGGCGCTCAAGAACGTGCTGCACCGCCTCCGGGTAGGGTGATTGCCGATCAAGTGCTTCACCCAGAGCTACATGCAGCTCGTCCCGCCCATAATCATCAAGCAGTTGATTGAGTAACCGGACCGTGGTTTTAATGACATGTCCACGCTGTGCCGATTGCTGCAGCAGCGTCTGGGCGTGCGCCGAAGCATGGCTCAGGCGATCCTGACCCCGGTGTAGTTTGGCGTGGGTTTTCTCCAGCCATAGGGCATTGATATGCGCCTCCTGTTCGATTTGCTCCCCTTTGCCAAAGCTGCGCTGATGCTCAGCAATGCATTGATCGGCCTCCACTATCTGGAGCCGCTCCAGGTCAGCGCTCACGCTCAATGGCTTGTGCACGTATTGATGGGGAATGGAGTAATCATTGAGATCGAAGCGAACATAAGGGGTTTTGGCGGCCCGCACGGGCTGTCTCTCATGGGTATCAAAGGGATTATCCGGCAAACTCACCTGCTCCTGTAAGAAGGCTTCCCTGACCGTCAACGTACGCTCTTCAGGGCAAGCCCGATCAGCACTCACACCCTGGCACCAGTGCTCAGCTTGCGCATTGAGTTCGGCCAGTGTTTGCCAGTGACGAGCGGCAAAGAAATTATCGCGAATATAGCGAATCGCTCTTTCTACCCGGCCCTTTTCATTGCCCCGGGCCACCGCCACCGGGCGTGGTTCGAAGCGATAGTGGGCTGACAAGGCCAGCAAGGTGGGGTGGAAGCGGATGGCGTCACCGTGGCGCTCCAATACGGCCGATTTAAGGTTGTCGTACAGCAGCACCTTTGGCAATCCTTGCCAGGCCTCGAATGCCGCTACATGGCCGCGTAAAAAGTGCTCCATTTGCTGGTTGAGATAAAAGCGCAAGAAGATCTGTCGCGACCAGCTCAGCACCATCACAAACGCCATTAACGGCCGCCGGGCCTTGCCGATCTGAATATGCCCGAACGAACCCCAGTCAACCTGGGCTTGCTCACCGGGCAGGGTTTTTAGGTGTAAATACGCCTCGGGCAGCTTGCGCGGCCGCAGTTCACTGATACGCTGGCGAAACTGGCTGGGGCCACCGGGGTATCCCCGCAGGCGGGCCATTTCATACAAGCGGGCCGCCGTGAGTGTGGGAAACTCCCGCAGGGTGTGTCGATGACAAAGGGCAGATAGGGGTCGATGATCGATGCACGGCGAGTGCGCTCCACCTTGGGCAGGCCAGCCTGTGCCAGTACCCGATCAACCACTGAGTGGTGAATGCCAAGCTGGGTCGCAATGGTGCCCGTTCGCCACTTCTCAACAAAATGGTAGCGCAGTATTTTTGCTTCAGTTTCTTTGCCGATGGCCATGACTGCCCTCCGATTGATGACTCCTGTCCAGCCGCTGCACTAATGTCGCCGGAATCTGCGCCTGAACTGACTGCTCTGCAGAAAATCACTGCGCAAAAAGGGACCGCAGACCGCGCCACAGTGATGGCAGCGCACGGTGGCGTCAGTTTTACCCGGCATATCGGCCCTTTTGATCTCATCAGGCACGGTTTGCAGTAGATCACGGAGTATTATTGCCAGAGAACGGTGATGCGTTACTTTTTGTTGTTGCCGTTCTCGATAACGCTGTTGGCGAGCGGCATTATTCATGCGACCCGGGCGAGTGGCCTGGTACTTCGCTCTGGCTCGTTTAATGGATTCCTTTCTGGCTTCCTGGCTGCAACCATCGGTGCAATACCGCTGGCCGCGATCACAGTGGGTACAGACGATGACCTGGGCGTAGCAGCGACAACAGTGGTAGAGACGGCTGGATGATGGCATCGACACAAAGGTCGATGAGGGCTGGATTTATTCCCATTATGTGCAACACTTAACGGGTCGTGCACCTGCACGGTTTTTTTTGGGTATGGCGCCAGCGTTGACCGTCAAATCTGTGGTGGCGTCATACCGTTCTCAGCGACACTTATTCTTATAGTCCCTACGCTTGAATCGTGCCTGCTTATTGGTCGCTCTTGAGTGTGACTGGGCCGCAGTTCTACCGCGCCGATTCTAATACGCCGAGATCCGTCTATTTCAAAATTCGGCAAATAGCTGCGGTTTTGGAGTGGCGTCTACATCTGGGGGGGCTTGAACCAGAGCCGCCTCCAAAACCTTAACATTGAGCATGCCGCCCCTGGGCTGCACAAACAAACCCTCGCAACTCGCGGTCATTGTCCCGTCGGCAAACATCTCCCCGCGCATAAAGGTTTTTCGCCCCTCTATTCGGAGGAGTTTGCCCCTCTAGTTTCAATTCTGTATTCAACGGGGTTCTATTGTGATAACTCATGTTGAGATATGCGGTCATGCCTGGTTGTCCGCCGACAATTTGTGCCATCCCCAGAAACTGATCGAAGATCGCCGCAACGATTCCGCCGTGTACACTTCCCGGCGGGCCCTCGTAGGCCCAGCCGCACTGGCAGGTAGCAAATGCCAGTTCCCCATCTATCCAGTGATTGACCGGCGGTGCTATTGGGTTGCTCAAGCCGGCCAGGGGGTTTAGCTCATGACTGATCTGGCCAAAGCTGCCATGCTCGCCTGACTCTGCCCATTGGCTTCGCCCAAAAATGCGGGGGGAGTTGCGGAAATCCTCTGCAGTTGTGTTGAGTTTCTGGGCTATTTTGTGCATTTCGTCGACGCTGGGTGAGCTGGTCACCAAAAAACTTCGCTTAGCTTTTTGATAGCGTCTGCAACGCTTCTCTTTGCCTCCCATTCCGCGGAGTACGGCGGGGTAATTTCTTCTGAAGCAAATGGATTATTGTGAGTGGCCATCTTGTGTGAGTTTACTCTTGTGCTGCTTTGACGGCATTATACCCCATCGGCGAAACCCCAGTTCATTGCGGCACCTTTTGCCATGTCTGAAAACAGATTCGGGTAGTCTCGCCAGTAGTATTTCAGTGTCTTATCGGTCCAGTGTTTGTAAATGCTCTCCCAGTCATAGCCCTCAATCCGCGAGCCGTGATGGGGCTCAAGATTGAGTGAGAATACAGGTGCTCCATAATCGCAAAAACGCGTATCTATACTCATTCTTACTGTTTCTTCGCTGGTGTTGGGTTCTGCTTTGTGAACACAGCAGGAGTTAAAAATAATCACATCACCGCGCTCTACATCGGATACATGCCAGATTTTTTCATGATCAAAAATTTCACATTGAACGCCTCCAACGCCATCTGCCTGGATGACACTCCGTACGCCGCGCTTATGTGAACGGGGGAGCATTTTCAAACGTCCCATGCCTTGCTTCGCGTCGTGCAGTGCCACCCATAGTCCCGACATAGTCGGGCCTGCCTGATGCGAGTGCGCATCCTGATGCGGCGGCGTTTCATAGCCCATTTTTTTAGGTGTTGCAATGCGAGCCATTTTCATCGGGTAGACAAAGATGTTCTGCCCGGAAATCTTCTGCATCAATTGCTGAATATCTTCGGTGTGAAAAAAATTGTGAAATTCGTAGGAGGATTGAAGCTTTGGATACACTTCGTCCCAGATTGGATCTGTTTCGAAAAAGGGAGCACCTGTAAGCACCGGGGTGCTAATCCGTGAGTCATAGCCTACATAGGGTGACAGTTGTTGTATGAAGTCATTGAGCAGCTCATCGCATTTTTGCGCTACGACATAGCGCTTAAAATACAAATATCCGTATTCTGCGAAGCGCGCCCCTAGTTCAGCATCGCTTTCCTGATCGTTAGAAACAATCAACGGTTCATCTTTACTCATGTTCAAAAAAACTCTTTTGCGCAGGAAGTAGCTATGGAGCGGCCCGATGTCTCCGGGCCGCCCTGATTAGTACCAGGGCGGCTCAGTGCTTACATTTCGATAATAATTCCTTCGTCTGGCGCCACGCTGCCCGCGCATACATCCGGGTAAATTTCTTCCAAACCACTCAGCCCTGGAAGTTTTTTGAGTTTCAGCCAGGATCGGCTTTTGGCGACCGTCTGGGTGATGAAGTCGGCAGTTTTCTCGTCGAAGCCATCGACGCCCCAGTCTTTTATCCGCATTTGAATATGGGATGGGGCAAAAAACATCTCGCTTCTGTCGGCGATAATGTCGTCGTTTGCTCCAGTCGCCTCCCAATGTGTAATGCCGACATTAATGCAGAACTTCATATTGTCGCCCAGGTGTGCGTGCAGCTTGCCCAGTACTTCGCTGTTACCCGACATATCGACGATCACGGCCGGAACACTGGCGTCAATATCAGTGATGGCATCATAGGTAAGACTGCTGTCATACAAACCCAGAGAACTAACCAGGTCGAGATTGCGTGCAGAAGTCATGCCGACAACCTTCGGAGATTCTTTGTTATCGTGCAGGGCGTAGGCCATGCCTATACTGGTTTTGCTAGAAGCACTGATGACAATAACCTGTTCCGCGTCGTACCAGTTGTTTACCTGCAGTGAATCCCACAGGCAAAAAGAGGTTACGAACAAGGGCCACAACAGCATGCGCTCATTGTCCGTAGACGCGTCGTAGCCCGCTTCCGCGTTTACTCTGCGATAACTGTTGTATCCCGGTGGCAGGGCTGAGCGGTGCTCGGCTCCGTCCACAAAACGCTGCTCAGAGACGTTGACGGGTGTCATGGTTAACTCGTTGGCAGGGGGGAAGTAGCCAAACAACTTATCGCCCACAAGCAGGTCACTCACCTTTGATTCTACGATTTCAGCAAAGCCCCAAACAGGGATTACACCCCAGCCATCTGCATTGTCGCCATGGGGCGGGAAAAACTGCCAGTAGCCGAGCAGATCACCAGCTGCTGCGTAGGTGATGTTGTTGGCGGTAAAAGCGAAGCGATTAATCTTTACCTTGATCTCACCATCAGCTATCTGTGAGGACGCCCCGGTGTCTACCAGTCGCAGCGCGGAAAAATCATCTTTGCGAATTTGAAATTGAGCCATCGCAAACCTCTTGAGTGATTGCTTGGATTTGAGTGATAAATTCTTGCAGCTTGCCCACTGCGGGAATAGCACTGGCGCGAATTCGGTTGATGATGTCCTGTTTTTCAACATCGTCTTCGGCAACGCTTTGCATCATTTTGCTGAAACCGTCCAGACGATTGTTCAGCAGCCACTTCGCCAGTTCTGGATCTTGAGACCAGTTGTATTGGTTCATCATAAAGGCCGAGAACATTCGAATCCAGTCGGTATCGTGATTGGGTAGTGGTACCACGCCGCACAAGCCATTTTTTTCCTCATCGTCACCATAGGCCGCTTCGATATGGGCGATAAAAGCCGCGCTGAACACCGGCTGATAGGATCGGACAGTCTGGGGTGTGATTAAATCACCCTGGAAGATCGGCTTTATTTCTTCGTTGGTAACGGCTCGAGCTGAACAATCTACGTGCAGCTCGTTTGGGCCAGTCGGCAAGGTGCCTTGTTCGAGCACAATCTGGTCTTTCTCAATGTGCTGAACTCTACCCAAACGCACTATGTTCTTTATGCGTCTAAGTTCTGTGAGCTCCAGCTGGCTAATCGTGGCTCCGTGAAACATTTTGGGGCGCACTTTTTGATCTATTCGCAGGAGCACCCCGTCGGCTTCCAGTCGATCGAACAGGTCCGGAATCGACTCGGCGGCTATAATAGCTTCCATCTGCAGGGCGTTGGCGCCGACCGAGTCTGCAAAAAACTCCTCAGAAGCCTGTGTGTTTTTGCGGTCGAGTAACCAGGCATCTCTGGGCATAATCCAGCGAATCTTGTCTGGATCAACCTTGTGTTCGAGAAGCCACAGGCAGGCATCTATCCCTGTCTTGCCGCCACCAATCACTGTGTAGCCTTCCGGTGGAGTTGTCACTTTGGGCAGGTCGTTCAGCGGTATAAACTTCGCTTCTTTGGCAATGGAGAAGTTTGGAGTATGGGTAGAGGGCACCGAAGTCTTGAGAAAGGTGGCATCAATCGTTTTTTTGTTCACCTTGACTTCATACTGCTGGCCGCAAGTCGTGGACACAAACTGGCCATTCCCTTTGTAATTGCACATGGGGAAGTACTGGACTCTGCCAGAGGGCAAAAATTGGTGACGCATTACTTCATCAAAATAAGCAAAGACTTCAGCGCCCGAAGCGAGTTCGCCCAAGCCCCTGTTTAGTCCTACCTCATCCTTTCTGCCTTTGCACAGCTCCCTGGAACTGACGCCGTAAAAGGAGGAGGGCTGGTGAAGGGTCACAAAGGGATAGGCGACATTCCAGTGACCGCCGGGCTTTTGGTAGCTGTCAACGATCAGTATGTTTGCATCTGTTTCTGCAAGCAGTACATCGGTGAACGCCATGCCCATCGCGCCGCTGCCTACCACCAGATAGTCTGTTTCCAAAATTGTAGTGTTCATTCCTATCCTCTCCTTTTAAGCTGTGTTGAAAGCTCGGAGGGGCCTTCTAAGTTGTATTGACCATAACAGTGTTATATTATGCATAACACTGTTATGGATTGTCAAGTGATTGGATGTGAATGAGTACAAATAAAGAAAAAATTCTCGAAGCGGCTTCTGCTCTGTTTTTGGTAGGGGGAACTGGAGCACTTAGCGTGCGTGCCATCGCGAAGGCAGCGGGCGTTTCGACGATTGGCATCTACAGCCACTTTGAAGGCAAGCAGGGTATTCTCGATGCGCTGTATATCGAGGGTTTTGAAAGAGTCGATGAAGCCATGACTGTCCCTCCGGGTGAATTAGCCCCCAGAGAAGTCGTGGCTCATGCCGCCAATAGTTATCTGGACCTGGCGGAGACCAGTCGAGCGCACTACAGGCTAATTTTTGGTGAAAGTGATGCCAGCCACGAGCCGAGTGAGGAAGCGAAATCGGCGGGAATCACTGCCTTTGAAAAGTTGATGTCTGGTATCGCCGGTTTACTACCGGAGGATGCGACGCAAGAAGCAAAGCAGACAGCCGCGCTGCAAGTATGGTCGCTGATGCATGGCGCAGTTAGCCTAAGACACCACGCGGTCGCCGATCTGGTTGATATGAGGGACTGGCGAGAAAATACTCTGAAGGCGGTTATGCTGCTGATCGATGGAATTGTGGATTCTTCAGCCTAGTTCTTGCGCGTATACCGCAGTGTTAATGCATCGGATAAAAGCCATTTAGAACGGCTCGTAATCTGGGCAACACCGGCAGCTCACTGAACTGATCGTCCTTGGCATATCCGACGTACACCGCAACAAGGTCTCGCTCGGGATTAATTAACAAGCCCTGACCCGCCCAGCCTCCCTTGTAGATATCGTTGTTCTTGTACACCAGATCCCACTGATAGACATTGTGCTTTATATCGGCCATATCGTCCTCGGGGAATCGTGCATTGTGTATCAACTCCGGGCGTCCACCATAGAGAATGGTTTGCAGATACCGGCTTGAGATCAGTTGTTCGTCGCTCACTACCGTATAGCTGGGTGTGAACAGTAAGCCGAATCGAGCCATGTCTCTAACCTTTGACATGAACCCCCCGGAACTCAAAGCAATACCATAGCGCGCGGCGAAGAAGGAGGCGTCTCCCTCCGCACCCAATTTGAGCCAGAACTCCTTAGTGACTGCATCCTGAAAAGGCATTGCCATGACCTTCTCGACAATCCAGCTGAGTATGAAGGTGTTTACGCCGCTGTAGTCAAAGGCCTTGCCCTGCTCAGACCATTTTCCCGGTCGCATCGTGGCGATGGCTTCGTAGGGGTTGTCAGAAGTTTTATCGGAGCGCACCGCATCGCTGAGTGACGCTTCAAATTCGTAGTAACAGGTGCCGCGTGCGTAGTTGCCGTCCGAGCAATCTATACCCGCGGCCATATCCAGTACATTTCGTACAGTGACCCCGGCAAACTCTGATTTACTCAACTCGGGTAGATAAAACTCTACGGGCTTTGTGGTATCTACCTGACCTCGGTCTTCCAAAATGGCGACTAATGAAGAGGCGAAAACTTTTGTAACAGACCACCAAATGGGCTTTTCATACTCTTCCATGCGGCTGTAGTTCTCAAAAACTATCCGGCCTTTATGAAGGATAACAATGCCCATATTTGTGCTGTGGTCACTGGCCAGAAAATCGGCGAAGCCCATCTTCTTGCCAGCCGCATCAATTTCGAAGTTGTCGATCTTGGGGTTTAAATTGTACTGCAGTGCTCGAACTGGCCCGTCCCTATAAACGGGCACAGAGGGAAACAAAGCAGTGAGGTTCTTGTTGTTCCAGGCCATGTTTTTGCCAGTGGGCACCCACCATACTTCCTCGCCGGGGTGGGGCAGTGTCCTGTGTTGATGCAGGTTTTGTTCAACAGAAGAGGAGGGCGCAAATGGGCTTCGATTGGTATTTGCGCTAGCGACAGTGGACAGCCCTACCAGTGCAAGCAATATGATTCTGGCTAAGGCCATTTTATGACTCCGGTAGGGATCGCTTGCTAGCGATGGAGGTTGAGTGTAGTGGCGCTCAGAATATCGTGGGCACGCCAAAAATAAAATCGATTAAAGTAATATTCTAGACCGCGCAGCGTTGTACCTGGCACTTGAGCTTGTATTGCCAGGTGCCGCTTCGCTACAGTGGTGATTTTGAACCGTCACAGTAAAGATAACCCATTTGAGAGCAGCGCCATGATCACCAGCTTCGATGACTACTGTATCCACCAAACGGCTTTACCGATCGCTGAACCATCGCAAAGCGACCGCAATTTTTATGATCGCCACTGGTTCAATGGTATCAACCACAATTTCAGCAGGAGGCACAGGTCCTAATGGCGAGACATGATTTAGGGGATATGGGAAATATCCGCGCAGCGCTAGAAGCCTGGTTGCGGATCAACCTTCCCGATGCTCAAGCGCTGACACTGGGTGAATTGAGTTTTCCCGAAGAGAGTGGCGAGAGCAGTGTCAGTCTTATCCTCAAGACCCAAAACAAGGGTGAATCTCGAGGCTATATCTGTCGTATGAAGCCCAGAGACAGCCAGGTGTTTGACGAGCACGATCTACCCATGCAATACAATCTAATGAGCATAGCGGCGAAAGAGGGCATACCGGTACCGCCACTGCATGGCTTTGAAGAAGATGAGAGCCTGGTCGGCAGTGACTTTTATGTCATGGGCTTTGTCGAAGGTTTGGTGCCCACCGATAATCCGCCCTACACTTTTGGCGGCTGGGTGGTCGAGCTCACTGATCCTGAACGCGAGACCATGTGGAGTAACGGTCTTGAAGTGATGGCCAGGATCCACCAGATTGATTTGGATAAATACGATTTTTCAGGGATACCATCCTCTGCAGACCATGAGTCACCTGTTCAGCATGAACTCGAAAAGATAGAAGTCCTTATTACACCCGATGTGCAAAAAAACCTGCACGACATTGTTAAAGAAGCGGTGTTTTTTTTAAGCGGGCATGCGCCAGCGGATGGACCTCGACGCTTGTGCTGGGGGGATTCTCGTCCCGGCAACGTGATCTGGAAAGACCTTCAACCCAATGCGGTCATTGACTGGGAGATGGCGTGCCTCGGCGACCCAATTGCGGATGTGAGTTGGTGGTATTGGGTTGACTATGTCAACAGCCTGGGATTGGGTGTTGAGAGGCTCGGCGGGCTCCCAAGTTTAGAGGAAATATACCGCAAGTGGCATGAGCTGACGGGATTGCCAGTGACACATGCCCACTACTATGACCTGTTTTCGGTGGTTCGCTATGCCGTTATCATGGAGAAAAAGTTTTCCTCCATGGAAAAAGCGGGAATGGGACGTATCGACAATTTCGTTGTGCCCTTCGTAGAACAGCAATTGAAGATTTGCCAGGCGAAAGTTTAAATAGACTCCCTTACTGAACTGAACAAGAACCTATTTAGCAGCCGCGATATTTTCGGTCAACGCCTGCTCGAGCAGTGTTAGTGCCCAGACGGCTATTTTGGTTTACTGTTTTTTTGAAAAATATAAATCTGATGGCAAGTCGTTGAAATAGTGGGCGGATTCAAGTCGCTAGTGCAATCGGTGGGTTGATCCCAAACAGTACTTGGTTGGGGGTTTTAAAGTCCAGACATTTTCTTGGCCGGTTGTTAAGTTTATCAAAGATTCTCTGGACACACTCCGGCGTCATATCATCAAAGCTAGATCCTTTCGGGGCGTATTGGCGGATCAGACCATTTGTATTCTCATTCAATCCCCGCTCCCATGAATGGTAAGGGTGCGCGAAGTAGCTTTCAGCCTGCAGCTGTTGGGCGATAACCTCGTGTAAGGCAAACTCCTTGCCGTTATCATAGGTCAGTGTTTCTACCGGGGCGGCTAAGGGGGAAAGCGCCCCAGGTATCGCTTCCTTGACGGCCTTCGCCATTTTATTGGGGGCTAGGGCGATCACTGTGAAACGTGTCTTTCTCTCAACAGCCGTCATCAGTACGGAGCCACCCAAGCGCCCAATGATAAGGTCCATTTCCCAATCACCAATACGCTTGCGCTCATCAACAATCGCTGGACGCTCGTCGATACTTACCCGGTTCTTTAGCTGCCCGCGCTTGTCTGGGCTCCCGTAACGCTTCTTACGTTTCTTTTGGCAGCGCAAGTGGGCATGGAGGTCGCCCCCGGCCTTCTTGTCGATCAGAATGTACTGATAAATCCATTCTGGACTAACAGATTGCAGGATTGATTTTGCTAGCCAACCGCTGATCTGCTCTGGACTCCATTCCTCCCTCAGTAGCGATTCAACCCGCTGCCAGGTTATCTCTGTAATACGTGTATGGGTGTGGTGATGCTGCCGTTCAGTGGCAAAACGCTGGGCCTGCTGGGGCCTATAACCACGCAAGCCCGTATTGCGACCAAGCTCTCTGCTAATTGTCCCAGGGCTTCGTCTAAGCTCTCTGGCTATGGCTTTTTGTGTAAAACCAGCTTTTAAAAATGCTTCAATCTGGTATCGTTCGTATTCGGTCAACTGTGTATAGTTCATGTGTAATTTCCTTGGTCGAGAAAATGGCACTGGATTGTACCAGTTGGCCACCTGCTCTAGAAATTGCACTTATGACTTGAATCTAAGGTGGGTAAAGTCTTGCGCTGCATTGACGAATTGAAAATATATCGAGGATAGAGATGCCCGTATTTTATAAAGAGTGGTTCTACAAGGCCAAGTTGTCTCTCATGGGTAAGGTGATCACCAAACCACAACCCAAACCACTGCTTTTCCTGGGAGCGGACTCGAGCAAACAGCTGTGCAAGACCATCGGCCAGTTTGGGGCCAGGAACATCCTGATTGTGACAGACCGCCCGCTGGTTGAGTTGGGTGTGTTGGCCGGTACTCTGGCGGCGCTGGCGGAAAATGGCGTGCAAACACAGGTATACGATGGCGTACTGCCAGACCCTACCCGCACCGTGGTTAACAACGGAATCGCGATGTTGCGCGCCAGCAACTGTGGCAGTGTGCTGGCCTTTGGCGGCGGCTCCTCAATTGATGCAGCCAAGGTTATCGCCCTGGCAGCTGCAAACAATTGTCAGGCTGAAGATTGTGAGGGAGTGGGCAAGTGTGATCTTCCCGCGTTGCCATTTTTTGCTATTCCGACCACAGCCGGCACAGGTTCGGAGGCGACGTTTATTGCCGTTATCTCCGATGATGAAACCCACCGCAAGGGCGCTGTGATCGACCCCAATATCATCCCCAAGGCGGCTGCCTTGGACCCGCTTATCATGCAGGGGCTGCCACCACATATAACGGCGGCCACGGGGATGGATGCGCTCACCCATGCCATCGAGTCCTACATCGGCATCTGGGAAACCGATGAGACCAACTACTATGGTTTGGCCTCATCAAAACTGGTATTTGATAATCTGGCTGCTGCGTGCAGCGACGGCAGCAATCTAGACGCTAGAGAGGGTATGGCATTAGCTTCGTTTTATGGTGGCATGGCCATTACCAACGCCCTGGTGGGTTATGCCCACGCGATATCCCACAACCTGGGCGCACTTTATTCGGTGCCTCACGGCCTGGGTAATGCGATGGTTCTGCCCCACGTATTGGAAAGATTGAAAGATGTTTCAGCAAAAAAGCTGGGTGAGATTGCAGTGAATGCCGGCCTGGGTGAAAAAGGAGAACCCGATTCTGCACTGGCTCAAAAAGTCATCGATAAGGTTTGGGCCCTCAATGCCGAAATTGGGATTCCCAAGACCACGGATGTCATCAAGGAAAATGACATCGAGGGCCTGATTGACGCCGCCTTGGCAGAAGGTAGTTCCTATCCTACGCCGCGCTTTTTTGAGCGCGAAGAATGCAGGGAGATTTTGCAGAGTTTACGAGCGCCCGCTTAGCCCGAAGAACCCACCCTAGGATTCTGTGAACCTTTAACACCGAGACTGACAAATGCCCTCCAATTTAGATTTACTCGATCCCGCCGTTATGGGTGATGAAACCACCATGCACGAGCTGTTTCACCACCTGCGAAGTAACGATCCTGTCAGCTGGGTCGAGCATCCAGACTTTGAACCGTTCTGGGCGTTCACCAAACATGAAGATATAAAGTTCATCAGTCAGAACAATGCCGCTTTTCTCAACAATCCGAGAACGGTGTTAGTGCAGAAGGAATTTGAACAGGCGTTGCTCACTCAGTTCGGCACGCGCAATGGGCTTGAAACTTTAATCCATATGGATAGCCCCAGGCACAAGAAATTGAGAAATGTGACTCGCGATTGGTTTAAGCCAGGGCCTGTTTCCAAACTGACCCCGCAAGTGCAGTCGATCGCCAAAAGCTACGTCGATTCAATGGAGTCTCTTGGCGGCCAATGCGACTTTGTCAAAGACATCGCCTTGCTGTACCCCCTGCGGGTCATTATGTCGATGATAGGAGTCGCCCCGGAAGAAGAGGGCATGATGTTGAAACTCACCCAGGAGCTTTTTGGCGGACAGGACCCAAACCAGTCCCGGGGCGACAGTGTGGATGACGGCCTGTCGGTATTGATGGACTTTTTCACCTACTTCACCGCGCTGGTTGAGGACCGCAAGAAAAATCCTAGTGATGATCTGGCGTCTCTGCTGGCCAATGCACTGGTAGACGGGGAACCCATGGAGGCGATGGACCAAATCAGTTATTTCATTATCACCGCGACAGCCGGACACGACACTACCTCTGCGACTATTAGCGGCGGAATGAAAGCGCTGCTAGAGCACCCCGACCAATTGGAGAAATTGCGCGACCACCCCGAACTGGGCAAGCAAGCCGCTAGAGAAATGATTCGCTGGGTGTCACCCGTGCGCCATATGATGCGCACCACCACTGAAGACGTAGAATTTCGCGGTAAAACTCTAAAAGCGGGGGAGAATTTGTGCCTGTGGTACCCGTCGGCCAACCGCGATTCTGACGCCATCGACGATCCTGACACTTTCAATATCGAGCGAGATAATCGTGATCAATTAGCTTTTGGTTACGGCGGGCATATGTGTCTGGGCCAACACCTGGCACTGCTTGAGGTCGAAATGTTTTTCCGTGAACTGTTGCCCCGGCTGGACCGGATCGAAATGATATCTCAGCCGGAATGGGTTCAGGCAGTCTTTGTAGGTGGATTAAAGTCCATGCCTGTAAAGTATTCCTTTACCTAGGAGTTTGTCGTGAAACCTTGGCAAGTTGCTTTTCCCGTTTTGTCGGGCCCGCGCGCACGTTGAACCCCTGGGCTGGGCGCTGAGCTGCCTGATACTTCAGGATCTTGCAGGCACTGGGTCTACTGGGTCGCAATTTGTCCATTACTAAGCCAAAACCTCCAATTATCACTGGCTAATCTCATCAGAATTCTTAACAATGACTCAATAAGAATTCGCACAGTAAACGCTTCCCGAATGACTTTACTTGTTTGTTGTGTGACCAACTGGGTATTGGATGCTTACTGACAAAATTATCAAATTGGTTTTGGTGTTAGCGCTGTTGGCAAGCATCGTCACTGTCAGCATTGCATGCATCCGTGAAATGGCCACGGCTAGAGACAGGGTAGCTGAAACCAGTGTTGCCCTTGTGCGAAGCCAGCCCACCTTGCCCATTCTCATTGACCAGCGCGATGATCGGCGGTTGCGCGCTCATCTTGCGGAATATCTTGCCAACCCCTCTGTGCGCTACGCGGTTTTATACGACCAGACCGGAAAATTACTGGCCCGCCAGGATGCTAACAATATTGAGTACGCACTGGAGTCCTTAAGCTACCTGCGAGCAGAACGAAGTCCGGCCCAAGTGGGAAGGATGCAACGCAATGTCGACCCTCCTGCTGTAAGTAAAAGTACTGAGTTTGAACCTCCCGTAATATTTTTCACCCACTTTTTTGGTGAGCAGATTGTCGATATCACGGTGCCGGTGTTTTCTCCGGTCAACTCTCTGGAGAGCGCGATAACACCCGAGACCTTTACCAACGCTATGGTAGCGAGTGAAACGCTCCATAGTCTCTATATTGTAGGCTATGTAGATATCGGAATTAGTGACAATGCGCTGTGGCTGGAAGTTCGTTGGACCGTCGGGGCAATCGCCTTGGCCTGCCTTGTCTATGTACTTGTATGCGTATTGATCGCCTCGATGTACGGTAGAAGGATCACCGGGCCGCTCTCTCAGCTGGGCAAAATGGTGGAGGAGGTTGCCGGTGGTACTCTCGACACGACAGTACGACTCTCTGCCAGCGGCGAGGCGCGCCCGATTGCCAATATGCTCAATACCATTATTGGCGAACTCAATAATTATAAGACCAACCTCAACGTCAACCATCAGTTACTGAGTATGAAGGTTGAGGAGCGCAATGCTCAGCTTACCGAGCGCGATCAGGAATTGCACAAAGCGGTCGACGAGGTCTCGCGAACCAAGGAAGACCTACACCGTATGGCCTACTTTGATAGCCTCACGGGTTTGCCAAACAGGCGCTTGTTTACCGAACAGCTGCACTTGCTACTGCGTCTTGCAGCCCGAAATAAAAAGATGTTGGCGCTCCTGTTTCTGGATCTGGACAACTTTAAGCGCATTAATGATTCCCTTGGCCACAGTGCGGGCGATGTATTGCTACGCGAAGTAGGTATTCGCCTCTCGAGCTGTATGCGCGACAGTGATGTTGTGGCTTACTACAATAATTCCCTGGAAAAAATCGGTGTTTCCCGGCTCGGGGGTGATGAGTTTACCGTCGTCCTCAATCAGATAGATGATCCGGCGGCGGCCGGGTTTGTAGCCCAGCGCATGCTTGCAACGATGGCTGCGCCAATGTTGATTGATGGGCATGAACTGGTGATAACCCCCAGTATTGGTATTGCGATTGGACCCCGTGATGGCTCAGAGGTGGAGGATTTGCTCAAGGCGGCCGATACCGCCATGTATAACGCCAAGAAGCAGGGCAAGAATAATTATCTGTTTTACACCGAGGATATGAGCAGCTCCAACGTGGATCGCTTAAAACTTGAGACAGAGCTGCGCCGCGCAATCGAAAGAGAACAGTTGGTATTACACTATCAACCCCAGGTGGATATATCGAGCGGTTGCGTGACTGGCGTAGAGGCGTTAATTCGTTGGCAGCATCCGGAACTTGGTCTGGTACCGCCGTCGCGCTTTATTCCTTTGGCCGAGGAGATGGGCCTGATTGTTAGTGTGAGTGAGTGGGCCCTCGAGGAAGCCTGCCGCTGTGCCAAACAGATAAGCCTGATCGGCGGGAGAATGCCCACTTTTGCGGTCAATGTCTCGGCGCTGGCGTTCTCACCCGCTCTTGTGGAATGTGTTCAGAATGCGCTTGATGCTTCAGGGTTGGCACCCGAGCACTTGGAACTTGAGCTCACCGAGGGTGTGATGATGGATAGCGGGCCGGCCTATTCCTCGCTTAGCTATCTCAGCCACTTTCCCCTGGATACCCTCAAAATTGATCGAAGCTTTGTCAACGATTTTGATAAAAGCGAGAACAATGCCAGCTTGGTGGTGGCGATTATATCCATGGCGAAGAGTCTGAACCTGCGTATTGTCGCCGAAGGTGTAGAGACCCCAGAACAGTTGCATTTTTTAAGTAGCAACGGGGTGAGTGTGATTCAGGGCTTTTTGTTCAGTCAGGCTGTCCCCCCCAGCGAACTGATTAGGCTGCTGGAACCGAATTACTTTTTACCTCGGATTAAAGGGGTGTCGAAAAATGCACCGGAGCTGGTTATAGCCGGCAGCTAGCCTCGAAGCGACAGCCTTTAGGCCGCAGCTTCTGAGCTTTTCTGTTCTGGATCAAACGTGATATGCATTCGCTTGATACCATTGACCAGGCTCGACCGGGTATAAGCCACTTCGCCGGCTAGTTTGGGGTTGCGCAGCCTCGGAATAATTTCTTCAAACATCACCCGCATTTCCAATCTTGCCAAGTGTGTGCCCAGGCAAAAATGTTGGCCGATACCGAATGCCCGGTGTTCTTTGTGAAGATCTGGCATGCGCTCTGCGCGTCTCACATCGAAGGACATGGCGTCATCCCCGAAAACTGTCTCATCCTGATTGACGGTGTGGTAGTGGAGTATGATCTTGTCGCCCTTGCTAATCTGTTTTCCCGCCAGTTCGACGTCTTCCATGGCTGTTCTGCGCATAAGAATAAACGCGGTGTTGAAACGCAGCATTTCTTCGCAGGCATTGGGGATCATCTCGGGATTGTCTGCCAGGTATTGCAATTGATCAGGGTTTTCCATTAACAGCCGCATACCATGGCTGGTAATCGTCCGGGTGGATTCGTTGCCCGCTGCGATTATCATCAGAAAGAACCAGACAAATTCATCCTCTGTCAGGCCTTTGTCGGTGTCACTGCCTTCCAGCAGCGCTCCGATAATATTTTTCTTCGGGTTGGTCTTGTGCTTTTCGGCTAGACCCATTGCGTACGTGATCACGTTCATCGATGCCGCCTCGGCAGCTTCCTTGCTGGCGGACATGTCCGAGTCCTGGTTGAATATCATCGCATTAGTCCAGGCGAAGAAGTCCTTTCGGTCCTCCGGGGGAATGTCGCACAGCTCTAGAATGGCCAGTAGCGGTAACTCCGCCGCCACTTCCTCTACAAACTCACATTCGCCTCGACTGGCTACGGCGTCAATGATATTGCGAGCGTGTTTTCTAAAGCTGTCTTCATAGGCGCCGACGGCTGTGGGTGTAAAGCTGGAGCGAACCACCCGGCGGTTTTGCATGTGGCGGGGTGGGTCCATGTTGATCGTCATATGTTTGTGGATAGTCTCGACTTCTTCGTCTGTCCACTCATCGGCTAAGGCCGTGCGAGCCTCGCTGGAAAATATCGCAGGATTTTTCGAGATATAGTCGATCTCATCGCGCCCGGTGATCAGCCAATAGGGAACGCCCATCGTAGGGTCTTCCATATAGTGCACGGGTCCGGAGCGCCGAATACGGGCGAGCTCGTCATAGGGCATACCTTCAGCATAGGTATCCGGGTCGATCATATTTGAAAAATCAGCAAACGGGCATTGACTCATTACAGGAATCTCCAGGGTATCAATATGCAAAAACTATAAACTACTAGTTATTAGCTAGCAAGTAAATACTACGCCGTTTAACGCACTGAACCACATCAATTGCTAAGGCTGCCAGGATGGTTCAGGGTAGGCCCCGTGATGGTCGAACCGCAGTTCGCAGCTTATGCGATGAAAGGAAAAGGGAATTGAGAATACCCGATAGTTTGTCCGATATTGACAAGGACTGGTTGAGTGAAGCGCTGAACGAACCGGTGGCACACGCTCAGGTGGTCGATGCGCATTCTGGGACAACAGGCCGGGGGGTTTTACAGCTAAGCTACGCCTGCGAAACGACTTTACCACCGAGACTATTTGTAAAATTACCGCCCACAGATGAAATGCAAAAGGCCTTCGTTATCTCCAGTGGAATGGGTCGCCGCGAGGTGCTTTTTTATCAACATCTCGGCCCAGAAGTGCCGATACGCACGCCGCGGCGCTATTACTGTGCGGCCAGCGAATCTGGCGTCTTTTCCGTACTCTTCGCGTATTGCCGAAAATTTCTCAGCAATAGTATCGAACGCTTGCTCCCAGGAAATTTCCTCCCAGCCATCGTCGGTTTTCTTAACCGGGTGGCGCAGGCGCTCGGGATCTTCATAGATATAGTTAAAAGCCTGAGATTTGGCGCACACATAGCCTTTAGACCGTTGGTCATCCGGGTCACCATGAATCGAAAGGATTTTTTGTTGATCCCGATCAACCTCCGTCACCAGGCCACAGCAAGCTTCGCAGGTTGGGCAAATACGGCGCAGGGTTTCCACGTTCTCACTCATTGATCGGTCCTCATATTCTTTAGTCAAAAATACTCGCAGCTCAGCAAACTATCTATCACCAGAAGAGAAATTAGAGGGGTTTCACGCCGATAGACAGGCAAAAATTGCTGCCGGTATTGTGGTTTGAACTGATTGTATTTGTAGATCCGGGGGCGCCTGAAGATACTAGTTGATCAGTGCTTTCGTGCTGATGCTACACCTATCGAAATGATGGATTTGATCCTATGACAGACACTCGATTAACCTTTTGCTCTCTGTGCGAGTCATTTTGTGGTCTTGAGGTCGATGTCCAAGACAACAAGATTACGGCTATAAGGCCGGACAAAAATCATGTTGTTACCCAGGGCTATGCCTGTGTAAAAGGCACTCATTTTGATTCGGTACAGCACAGTCCAGATCGCATTACCGAGCCGCAAAAACGCGTAGGCGATACCTGGCACAGCATCGGCTGGGAACAAGCGCTGAGCGAAATCGCCGATAAAATAAAACAGATCAAACAGGCCCATGGTGCCCAGTCTATCAGTCACTTTGTGGGTGCCCCCGGGGGGGCAAATCTGCTCGCGCCCATATTTCGCGGAGCGGTTTTTAAAGGGCTGGAATCAAACCGAATGTATGGCACCGGCACCTGCGACACCATGAATAAATTTCGTGTTAACGGTGATTTGTACGGTTCGCCCATGCGCCTGGCTTACCCGGATGTGGACCACACGGAATTTATGCTGGTATTGGGCGCCAACCCCAATGTCTCTGGCAACACGCTATACCATCTGCCGCGCTCAAGAGAACGATTTGGTGATGTGATCAAACGCGGCGGCAGAGTGGTGTTTATTAATCCCAGGCGTGTTGAAAGCGCGAGCAATGCTGAGCACGTATTTATTCGCCCGGATACGGATGTCTATTTCCTGGCAGCATTTTGCAACGAAGTTATTCGACGCAATGCCGTGGATGAAGCACGTATAAGCGCAAGGATGAAAAATTTTGAGTCTTTGAAGGAGACAGTCGCCGATTGGACCGGCGAGCGCCAGGCGGCAGTGACGGGCATTTCAGTGGAGGTTTTCAATGACCTTGTGGACCACCACTACGTCAGTGCCAATGCAGCGGCGCTGAATATGGCAACCGGTGTCAATCAGGGCCGCAGTGGTACCTTGTGCTATTGGCTGCTGGAGTCTATCAGCGCTATCTCCGGAAACTTTGGCCGCAAAGGCGGCAATCTGATTGGTGAGGGTTTGATTGATTTCGCCACGCAGGCCAAGGAAGACCCTCAAATGAATCTCGGGTATCACCGCGAGGATGATCTGCCCACTGTGAGCGGCCAGCAGCCAGCGGGCATGGTGGCCGATGACATTAGTAGTGGTCGGGTTCGTGCGATGATTGTCGAGGCTTCAAACCCCTTGTTAGCGTGCGGTAATCCCGACGGTCGACTCGAACAATCTATGGCTGATTTGGAACTACTGGTCAGTGTCGATCTGTTTCGCAATGAAACCGGTAATTTGGCTCACTATATATTGCCGGCTACAACCTGGATGGAAAGAACCGGTATGCCCTATGCGCTGCAGAGTTTTGTCGGCTGCAATGCCACGCCATACCTGTATGCCTCCGGGGCAGTGTTGGAGCCACCGCCGGGTGTCCGCGGCGAATGGTGGATTTACGTTCGCCTTGCGGACAAATTGGGCATTACTCTTATGAATAATAAACTCATAAGTGGGGTTCTTAAGTTGGCCGCGCGTCTTGCGCATACGCCATTGGGTTTCCTCAAAGTGCCTGATCTGTTGATCAACGGCATGCTAAAGAAAGCCGGCCAGCCGGGATTGAAGGCGATGATAAAAGACCATCCCCATGGCATCCTGTTGCCAGACAACCCCGGCAATAACTTCTTAGGCACAAAAAAGGTACTGACACCGGACGGCCTTGTCGATCTTGCACCGCCGCCCTATGTCGAACGCTTCAATGACTCTATAGAAGCTATGTATCAAGAAGAAGTGAATAACCTCGGGCGAATAAAATTGATTGGCAAGCGTGAAGTGAAACGAATGAACAGTTCTTCCGCAAATTCAGAGCGTTTGGTGAAAGAGGTGACCAACTACGCCTACATGACCGTAGAAGACGCCGCTCGCCTGGGTATTGCGGAGTTGGAGTACGTGGATGTTACTTCAGAACACGGCAGTATCACCCTGCCAGCAAAGGTGACTGATGAAATGATGCTGGGCACCGTCGCTATTCCACAGTGCTGGGGGCACAAAGATGCGGATGGTCTGCGGCATGCGCAGAAACATCCGGGTGTTAACTCTAACTTTTTGGCTGGTGATGGGCGCGACAATATCGAAAAGCTGTCTGGAATGTCACATCTGTCCGGCATACTTGTCGATATTAAAAAGTCTGCGCGCATTGCCGCCAGTCAATAATTTAGTCGCCACCGGGGAAATTGTATTCATGGCCCCATAAATCGCCTTCAACACTGACCGTGGGTGTGTAGTTCTCCCAATCAACCAACAGGCCGTCGTAGCCGAACTCAATAGCAATACCGCCCGGGGCCAGAACATAAAAAGAGCACATATTGTCATTGATGTGGCGCCCGAGACTGGCCAGTACGGGGCTGCCCGCTGCATTTGCACGATCCAGTGCCCTACCGACTTCGTCGAGTGTTTCTACTTCCACCATCAGGTGAACACAGCCAACCGGATGAGGCTGATTATATAAAGCCAGAGAGTGCTGGCGGGGGTTGTCCGCGTGCATGAATATTACGCGGGCTTCTGGCGCGCCTTCTGGCATTGGCGGGTAGAGGTCGTCGCTGTTGCCCAGGCCGATCAAATCAATGTAGTAGGCGTGAGTTGCTTCCGTTTCGGGTGCGGGAAGTACGGCGTGACCAAAGCCCATATCACCGGTGTATTCATCGCCAGTTACAAACCTGCTGATACCCACAGGAGAGTTCAGCGGCACGTAGTCAAGCTTGCGACCGTAGTACAGTTCCAGCACGTTGCCCGATGGATCACTGGTGGTGGCGAAACCGCTCACGCAGCGCCGTTCGGCTTCGGGCTCAGATCCCGCTTCAACGGCATGACCGGCCGTGTTCAGACGATCACAGCAGGCCTGCCAATCTGCCTGAGTGCGAAATTCCAGGCCGCTGGCGGCGAGACGGTCCTGGGGTCCCGCTTCGATCATGAATCGAAAGGGGTGGGCGTCCATGCGCAAGAAACGCGCGTTTTGCGGATCTTCTCGAGGTGCTTCCATAAGCCCCAATACGCCCGAACCGAACGACATCCAGGCTTCTGGGTCTAAGCTTTCGATTCTTACATACCCGATACTGGCAACTGACATCTGCAACTCCTAATCTGTGTTTGGGTTGTTTTACTGACGTTATTATTAACCATTTCGCCGGCGGCTACAGCTGCCGCAGCATTACATCCGGTGCTGGTATAAAAAATGATACGCCACCGCTATTCACGAGGGATTTTGTTGGCAACTATTGTTCGGGTACCCGTAGCGAGACCCCACGACCTCGGGAGTCGCTAGCGGCAACTACGCGCTTATCCTGAACCGCAATGGCCGCGATATTACCCAGGTCTCCCCAACTATTGGGTTCAACGGTATAGCCCATTTTTTCAAGTTCCCGGGCAGTGTGCGCCGCAATGGGCCGCTGATCGTGTCGCAGGACAAAGGCATCGGGCAGTTGGTGATGAAAGCGAGTGGCGTTCACCGCCTGCTGCAGTGGCATCGCATAGTCATAGAGATTTAAAATGACCTGAAACACGGAAGTGAATATGGTGCTGCCCCCAGGTGTACCTATGATCAGTGCGGGCTTGTTTTCTTTGAGAACAATAGTGGGTGTCATGGAGGACAACATACGTTTGTCCGGTGCGATGGCATTGCGAGTATTTCCCACAACGCCAAACTTATTTTTAACGCCGGGTTTGGCGCTAAAATCATCCATTTGGTTATTGAGAACAAACCCCGCTTCATCGACAACAACGCCAGAGCCGAACTCCCAGTTAAGCGTGTAGGTCAGTGATACCGCATTGCCCTGATGATCCAGAATGGAAAAATGCGTTGTGTCGGTGGACTCCAACCCTGCTGGAACTTTCGCAGCGGGAGAAATTGCTTTGGGGAGTATTGAAGCGGCACGCTTTGCAAGATACTCCGGGGCCAGCAGCTGCTGCATCGGTACGTCGACATAGTCTGAATCACCCAGATAGATAGCACGATCGGCGAAAACCCTTTTTTCGATCTCTGCCAATAAGTGAATATAAGTCGATGAATTGTGCCCGATATCTCGGAAGTGCTCCGTGGCGTAATCCCGCATGGCCAACAGTTGTATGAGAGCGAAGCCGCCTGAACTGGGAGGAGGGGCCGTCAGCACAGTGTAATCTCGCCATTGTGACTGTAGCGGTGTTCGCCATTTAGCTTGGTATTGCGCCAGATCTTTACGGGAAATGAGACCGCCTATTTTTTGCATCTGGGAAGCAATTTGAGTGGCGATAAGCCCCGTATAAAATGCGTCCGGATCTTGCGCGATTAACGCAAGCGTTGCGGCGAGTTCCGGCTGCGTAAATATTTCTTGCGCTCGCATATGGCCGAAGTACTTTTTGAAGTTATAGCTGTCGGGGACTTCCTCGATTTTGCCCCGAGCGTATTCGGCCAATATGGGCGGTACGAGAAAGCCGTTTTTAGCCAGCACAATCGCCGGTTCCAACAGATTCTCCCAGGGCACAGAACCGTAGCGTTTGTGCGCTTCGACCATACCCTTGACGGTTCCGGGAACGCCGGAGGCTTGTCCACCCAGTAGGGAAGCATTGGGTACCACATTGCCACTTTCATCCAGATACATATCCCGGTGCGCGGCGAGCGGAGCACGTTCGCGAAAATCCAGGAAGGCGGCTTCCTCGTTCATATAGCTGAGCATGAAACCACCGCCGCCGATGTTGCCCGCTTCGGGGTAGGTGACGGCGAGGACAAAAGCGCTGGCTATCGCAGCATCAATTGCATTTCCGCCGTCTAACAGGATGTTCTTTGCCACAGCGGCGGCATGGGGTTCCGGCATAGAAACCGCTGCCGTATTGGACAAGGTGTTTTGGGAAAAGAGCGTTACAAAGAGAACAAGCGTTATCTGAATGAGGCCCTTATTCATATTAGCGACCTATGAAAATCCTTTTCCCTGCTCGGCCAGTTTGCTTAGCAGTTTGGACGGTGCCCAAGTTGAATCGCCCGTTTTTTCCTGGTACTCACGCATTTTACTCGCGATAGTTTCCAGACCCAGGCTATTCGCGTAGTGCATGGGGCCGCCACGGTAAACAGGCCAGCCGTAACCATACACCCAGGTCACATCGATATCGCTGGCGCGAATAGCTATGCCCTCTTCGAGAATTTTTGCACCTTCATTGATCATGGGGTACAGGCAGCGCTCGAGAATTTCCTCGTCGGAGATATCGCGCTGTTCCTTGCCAGCCTTGGCCACAAACTCCTTGATGATATCTTCAACAAAAGGAGAGGGGGTCGGTTGACGATTTTCATCGTAGTCGTAGTAACCCGCACCGGTTTTTTGACCACGACGATCCGCTTCACACAATCTTTCTGCGATGGTCGACCCAGTAGATGTCTCTTTGCTCCAGCCCAGATCCAGCCCCGCCAGATCGCTCATTTGAAAGGGACCCATGGGCAAGCCAAATTCCACCAGCACTTTGTCGATCTGCTGGGGTAGGGCACCTTCAAGAATCAACTGCTGAGCCTGTTCCTGACGTCGGAAAAGAATACGGTTGCCGACAAAGCCGGGGCATACCCCAACCAGTACAGCGACCTTCTTGATTTTTTTGGCAAATGACATCGAGGTTTTGATGACTTCTTTGCTGGTTTTATCGCCGCGAACAATCTCCACCAACTTCATTATGTTAGCGGGAGAAAAGAAGTGCAGCCCGATCACAAATTCTGGTCTGGTGGTAGCACTGGCAATCTCGTTCAGATCCAGAGCAGAGGTGTTGGACGCGAGAATAGCGCCTTGCTTGACGATCGTATCGAGTTTGCCAAAGATTTCTTTTTTCACGCCCATGTTTTCATAGACGGCTTCTATCACAAGATCGCAATCCGCGAGATCATCAAGTGATAGAGAGCCCACGATCAGGCCGCAACGCTTCTCGAGTTCTTGCGCACTGATGCGGCCTTTCTTGAGTCTGCGTTCGTAGTTCTTTCGAATAACACCCAGGCCTCGGTCCAGTGCGTCCTGATTGGTTTCGACAATGGCAACGGGTATGCCGACATTGGCCATATTCATAGCGATGCCGCCACCCATTGTGCCTGCGCCGATAATACCGACCTTATTGATTGGGATTTCTGGGGTGTCCTTGGGCACATCGGGAACTCGTGCTGCCTGACGCTCGGCGAAGAAGAAATATTGCTGAGCGGCAGCCTGAGGACCGGTCATCAGCTCCATGAACAGCTTGGCCTCGGTTTTCATACCTTCGTCAAAGGGCTGGTTCACGGCGGCTTCAATGCAGCGGATATTGTATTCAGGGGCCAGGTATCCGCGCGTCTTGCGGGCGATAGCTGCGCGCGTTGCATCAAATATCCCAGGATTGCCTTTGGCACTGGCCAATTTCTCATCGCGATCGCGAATTCTGGACAGTGGTGTATTACTCGCCAGCACTTCTTTTAGGAAACTCACAGCGCCCTCGCGCAGATCTCCCTCGACGATCTTATCGACCAGACCACATTCCAGTGCTTCGGCCGCTCCGATGGGCGCTCCTGAGGTCACCATTTGCAGTGCTTTCTCAACGCCTACGACTCTGGGTAGGCGCTGGGTGCCGCCGGCACCGGGAAGCAAACCCAGTTTTACCTCGGGTAGTCCCAATTGCGCGCTGTCATTGCTGACGCGAAAGTGACAGCACAGGGCTGTTTCCAAACCGCCGCCTAAAGCCGTTCCGTGAATGGCTGCCACCACCGGCTTGGAGGAGTTGTCCATAGCTTCAAGCATAGGGTGCAGACCGGGCTCCCTGGGCGCGCTGCCGAATTCGGTAATATCTGCACCGGCAATGAACGTTCGTCCGGCGCAGTGGATCACAATGCCGGCGACCTCTGCGTCTTCCAGTACTTTAGCCACTCCATCTTTCAGGCCTTGGCGAACGCCCCAACTCAGGGCGTTGACCGGTGGGTTGTCTATGGTAATTACCGCGATGCCGTCTTCTACGGTGTAATCCGTCATATCAGTCAATGCGACCATGTTTTGCTCCATTAGGTGTTTTATGTGTGGCAAGAAGGTAGCAAAAGCGTGACTAAATGGCCATGGATTGATGATCAGAAATGTCATAGGCAATTGATCCTTTGGGTCATTGAGCGCAGGGCTTCACTGGCCGATACTCTGTGTTCGTATTCCCTATCGTCTAAGGAGGGCCGTGACCGTGTCGCAGCCAGAAGTCCTGAGCCAGGCCTTTGAGCTTGGTTATACCTATACCCGTTCCACCGGGCCCGTTGTTGGAAGGTTTCTCACAGAACTTAGAAATCGAAAAATAGTCGGTATCAAGGCCAGCGATGGTCGCGTGATCGTGCCTCCTATGGAGTATGACCCGGATACTGCCGAGGAACTGAGCGAGTTTGTCGAAGTTCAGCAGGTGGGCGAGATAGTCAGCTGGTGCTGGGTAACCCAACCTAGAGAAGCACATCCTATGGATCAGCCCTTCGCCTGGGCCATGATCAAATTGGATGGAGCGGATATCCCCATGATTCACTGCGTGGCGGCGGACCGGGAAGACGCTGTCACGACAGGCGCCCGTGTTAAGACGGTATGGGCTGACGAAACGGTGGGCATGATCACCGATATTCGCCACTTCGAGCTGGTCTAGGAACTGTCGCAGGAGAACGAAATGACTGATGAACAAGAAATGATCACCGGTATTGAAGTGCCCATCGTCCACAAATATAACTTTACTGCAGGTGCCGCCACAGCGCGCTTCCTGACCCAGGTGAAAAAGGGCAACTTGACCGGTCAGCGTTGCCCCAGCTGCGGCAATGTTTACTGCCCTCCACGCGGCTCCTGTGCAAGTTGTGGGGTCGCGACTACAGAGGAGGTGCAGCTTTCCGACAAGGCGACCGTCGAGTCTTTCACTATCGTGGCCATTCCCATCCCCAACAACCCCATTAAGCCACCCTATATCATCGCCAATCTAGTCGCTGACGGGGCCAATATCTCCTTTATTCATTTGATGAGTGAGTGCGTGAACGAGGAGGTTCATATGGGACAGCGGGTTCAGGCAGTGTGGAAAGCCGAAGAAGAGTGGGACTACGCCATGGACAATATCCGTTACTTCAAGCCTCTTGATGAGTCCGATGTACCGTTGGAAATGATCGGCAAACTGCCGGTTGAAGGCTTGGGGGAAGTAAGGCGATGAGAGATATAGCGATAGTAGCGTATAGCCAGTCGGACGCAGTTCGAAGAGCCGGGGCTGCCAACGAAGTCGAATTGATCATGCCGCAACTGCGAGCGGTATTTGACCAGGTGGGGCTGAGCAACGCACAGGATGTCGATTTTGTGTGTTCAGGTAGCTGTGACTACCTGCAAGGTGCAGCCTTTGCGTTTGTTGCCGGGGTGGATGCCCTGGGTGCTGTACCGCCCATTAAAGAGTCTCATGTAGAGATGGATGCGGCCTGGGCGCTGTACGAATCCATGTTGAAGATTCGCATGGGTCACGCGGAGTCCGCCTTGATCTATGGGTTTGGTTTGTCCTCGCCGGGCGAACTTCCCATTGTCTTGTCCCAGCAGTTAGACCCTTACTATCTCGCTCCACAGTGGGTGGACACGGTTTCACTCGCTGCGATGCAGGCCAGACTGATGTTGGACCAGGGCAAGATTACCGAGCGAGACATGGCCGAGGTGGTGGCACGCTCGCGACATAATGCGCTCAATAACCCGCGCGCTCAGCTGGCGGGAGCGGTAACGGTCGATGAGTTATTGCAAAAGGATAACTTTGTATCGCCGCTCAAACTGCACGACTGTTGCCCGATATCCGACGGTGCGTCAGCGATGATTATCGCCACCATTGACCAGGCAAAACAGTGGGGTAAGCCCTATGTGAAAATCAGCGGTATAGACCATCGCATAGAGTCCCACAATCTCGGCATGCGGGATTTAACGGATTCAACATCGACCCGGAAAGCGGCTGAGGTTGTCGGCCTCGCAGATGGAAAGGTGGATATTGCAGAGCTTTATGCGCCCTTCAGCCATCAAGAAATTATATTGACTCGTGCGCTGGGTCTGGATGAATCCACGACAGTTAATCCAAGCGGCGGCGTATTGGCCGGTAATCTGATGATGGCCTCTGGTCTGTCTCGCATAGGTGAGGTGTTCAATCGCATTGTCAGCGGGGAAGCGCAACGCGGTGTTGCACATGCAACCAGTGGTCCGTGTTTGCAACACAATCTGGTAACCGTTCTGGAGGCCGTGTAATGGCTACTTTGGCAGCAGTGGTTGGCATAGGCCAAACCAAGTATCAAACCAAACGGCGCGATGTTTCCATCGCAGGTCTGGTTCGCGAGGCGGCGGTAAACGCTTTAAAAGACGCGGGCCTGGTCTGGGACGATATCGACGCAGTCATTATCGGCAAGGCGCCGGATATGTTTGAAGGTGTGATCATGCCGGAAATCTATCTAACAGATGCGCTGGGCTGTAATGGCAAACCGATGCTCAGAGTGCACACCGCCGGTTCGGTTGGAGGCTCTACCGCTTTGGTTGCAGCGTCGCACGTGCAAAGCGGTACCTTTAAACGTGTGCTTACCGTTACCTTTGAAAAACAATCTGAATCCAATGCGATGTGGGCGCTGTCTACGCCACAGCCGTTTTCGGCGCACTTGAATGCGGGAGCCGGTGGTTACTTCGCTCCTATTATTCGTGAGTATATGTGTCGCTCGGACGCACCTTACGATGCGGGCATTGCAGTCGCTGTGAAAGACAGATTGCAAGGGGCCCGCAATCCCCTGGCACATCTGCAACTTCCGAACATTACCAAGCAGGAGGTGGAGGATTCCATGATGCTGTGGGACCCGATTCGCTTTCTTGAAGCCTGCCCGTCATCTGACGGCGCCTGTGCCATGGTGATAGCGTCTGAGGATCTGGTTGCGCAATCACCGAAGCCGCCCGCCTGGATAAAAGGCGTGGCCATGCGTTCGGAGCCCACGATGTACGCTGGCCGTGAAGAGGTTAACCCACAGGCCGGTCGCGATTGTGCGGCGGACGTTTATAAGCAAGCGGGAATTACCAATCCGCGCAAAGAATTCGATTGTGCAGAAGTGTATGTGCCCTTCAGTTGGTATGAGCCGATGTGGCTGGAAAACCTCGGTTTTGCCGAAGAGGGCGAGGGTTGGAAACTCACAATGGAAGGCGCTACTGCGCTGGATGGTGGTGACATCCCCTGGAATTGTTCGGGTGGTGTATTGTCGTCAAACCCAATCGGTGCATCGGGCATGATTCGTTTCGCCGAGGCCGCAAGGCAGGTGCGCGGTGATGCCGGTGATCATCAGGTTGAAGGTGCGAAGCTGGCACTTGGTCACGCCTACGGTGGCGGAGCCCAGTTCTTTTCCATGTGGGTTGTTGGAGCTGACAAACCCTGAGTTGATTCAAATTGAGGAACCAGAAAATGCAAAAGCATTTTAATATCGCAGACATGTACGAAATCGTCGCGGACAAAGTACCCACGCGAGATGCTCTGGTCTGTGGCGATCAGCGCGCAACTTTTGGCGAACTGGAGGAGCGCGCCAACCAGTTGGCACATTTTTTAACGAGTCGTGGAGTGAAGGAGGGCGATCATGTGGGTTTGTATTTGTACAACTGCAATGAATACCTAGAGGGGATGTTGGCCTGCTTCAAAATCAGGGCGGTTCCTATCAATGTAAATTATCGCTACGTCGAAGAAGAGCTTTTGTATATTTTGGTTCTACTGGGAATCCTGTGGGTAGAGGTTGAGTTTTCCACAGTGGAACAGAATTGAAACTCGATAGTTTTCGAAGTTTCTAAATCCTCGGGCAGCCGATTTTATTGTCTGAATCTTTGAATTAAATCCTTCTGCGGTCGCATTGGTGATGCGATGTTTCAAGTAAGTCATTATGTTGTCGAGATGTTTCTTTAGCATCTTGGCGACTGATATGACCGGCTTTAGACGTGAATGTGTCGCCCACCAGTACCATTTCTTAAAGAACGCCCGGGCTGGTTTATCGTAGCTGTAAGTCCACAGGTCAAGCAGCGTCTCTTTGATTGCCCAGGCTCGGGCAACCTTCAACCCCTTTGATTGAAGGCCATAAAAAGTGGCTTCATCTTTTTCACTCCAGTTGTCGGGATTGCGTAACCAGGTATAGCGAGACCCGACCAGGTCATTGATACCGGCGGCTCTTAATGTTTTATTTTCTTTGCGCCTGACTTGGTCAACCATTTTTGTAAGATAACTGACGATATGAAACTTGTCGTGAACAATAGCGGCGTTCGGTAAAGTCGCCTCAACTGCCGTCATAAATGGAACCCACATATCCACGGCAACAGCAGCTACTTCATTACGCTGCTGTTCTGGAAGCGTGGACAGCAATGCAGTTGCCGATTCCGTCGTTCTATCTGCCACGACCTCAAGCACTCTGGACGCATTCAAATCGTACAGCAGGCTGGCATAGGATTGCCCCTTGCGAAAACTTTTTTCATCGATGCCAAGGTGTTTCACTTCCTCAACAGAGCGTCTGTCCATCCCTCTTTTCACTGCTCGGGATTGAATATGATGCACCTCATCCCACGACAGACCAAGTAGTTTTGCGGCCTGTGTCTTGTTGCTGGCAGCCGACAGCACATCAATAGCGAAACGCTCAAATAAATGCGTAAAGCGTGCCTGCGTATCTGCCCACGGTACTTTCAGGCTTTTGATTCCATGCGCTTTACAATGAATACGCGGAACCTGAGCAACTAACTGCGTCTTGAACTGCATCGTATCAAGGTGTCGCCATGTGCGTTGCTCACGATGGTCGTAAACCGAACAAAGGGCATGGCAGACACTACACGCGCCTTTCGTTCCCTTTGGCCAATCTATCTGGAGGGTAATTGATTTGTCGGTCAGATCCGGGGTAATAGCCGTGATTTTCCATGGGTCGCTAAGCCCCAAAAGTTGAGTAAACAACGCGGTATCTTTCATTTGAATATCTCCATAAAAAAAGACTCTTGTACCACATTCTTGACCATTGTTTGGCTTTTACCCATAGGAAACTCGGAAGAACCTATATTTTCGACAATGCCAATATGGTGGCGTGTATTCACAATCAGGAGTTCGTGCCGCATATCGCTGCGATTAAAGGTTCTGCACCGGATTTAACAACCTTTATTTACGTGCGCGATGCAAGTGATTGCGATGCCAGTTCCATCGACTCCGTCGAATACGAAACCTCGATTGTGGATCAGAGCATCGCCCGGGATTTTGCCGAGCGCTCGGATGACGATTTGTTTGTCCTCTATACAGGCGGCACCACTGGAATGCCAAAGGGCGTAATGTGGCCCCATAAGAGTGTGTTCTTTGCCGCGATGGGAGGAGGTGGTTGGTTCCATCCCGATGGCGCTATCTCGGCGCCTGAGGAAATCGCCTCGCGAGTAGGTGACTTTCCAATAATAGGTATGGCACTGGCCCCCTTAATGCACGGCGCTTGTTGGTGGTATGCCTGCTGCATTCAATTGTTGGCGGGTAACGCGGTGATACTCAGCCCCGCACGCTCCCTGATCGGTGAGGATGTTTGGGCGGTTATCGAGCAAGAAAAAGTGAATTCGATCTCGATCGTCGGTGATGCCATGGCGGTACCCTTGCTCGACTCTCTGGCGGCGAACGAAGGCCGATGGGATCTCAGTTCCGTATTCAGTGTCGGGTCTGGTGGAGCCGTGTTTTCCGAGAGCAAACAAGAGGCGTTTCGCCAGCATTTCCCCAATGTGTTTATCACTAACTCCTTCGGCTCTTCCGAGAGCGGCAATATGGGAATGGATGGGGGTGGCAAAAAGGGTCAGGGCTTGGGCAACGTCACCAAGAGTGAATGTATGTCAGTGGTTTCCGATATTGACGGCGAACCACACCACCATGTCGCGCCGGGGCAGACCGGTATCTTTGCCCGCAGTGGATATATCCCGGTTGGCTACTACAACGACCCGGTCAAAACCGCGAAGACTTTTGTTCAAGTTAAGGGCGAGACCTGGCTGCTGCTGGGCGATGAGGCCCGGCTAGAGGACGACAATACGATTACCGTTTATGGGCGCGGCTCAAATTGCATCAACTCCGGTGGGGAGAAAATATTTCCCGAAGAGGTCGAGCAGGCGCTAAAAGCGAATCCACAGATTTTTGATTGTCTGGTTGTTGCGACACCAGACGAGCGTTTTGGCAGCAAGGTAACTGCAGTCGTCGCTGCTCGCGACGGTGCTGATATTTCTTTGGAGTCGATTCAAGAACATGCACGCAAGCATATCGCCGGCTACAAACTGCCCAGAGAGTTGCATGTGATAGACGAAGTGCCCAGAGCTCCCAGTGGCAAGCCGGCCTATCCCAAGGCGCTTGAAATTGCATTGACAGGTAATCACTTAATTGCCTGAACAACTCTATAACTAGAGTTTAGAGTCTGGGGAGGAAGATTATCGCGCAAAGTGTGCGAAAAAACTTGGCATAAAGCGGCAAAAAGTTTGCCGCGCCCTATACAGCTTTGCTTTTTAAAAGGTGTATAGGGCGCGGCCTTCAGAAAGAAATGAATCGATTTCTTCTGGAGGCCGCTATGAACGCAACAGGATGTGCTCGCATCCCCCGCGAACTGTGCTATTGGATAACATTTTTAAGCAAAGCGCTACCCCCAAGATCCGTAGGCACATTCATTGAACTATTGATCGGCGCTATGTTAACGCCCGCTGGCTTTGTCACCGAAACCTATTTGTTTCTAGACATGCAAAGGCACTGGACGACGTATTACAAATGGCTTGAAGCCGGAAAGTGGTCCTGGTTGAAGCTGGCAAGACAGTTCGTCTGTCTGGTTCTTAGTGCCAAGAATGATCCCGTTCTATATTTAGCGATTGACGATACGGTGAGTCTACGAGCCTCGAAAAAAGCACCGGGCAGCCAGATACATCATCAGCACGGAAATAAGCCGAATTTAGCCGCCTATGTTCGTGGTCAATGCTGGGTTAGTTTAGCGGCTGTTTTCAGGCGCACACCGCTGGAGACGACGGCGATACCTCTATTGTTCCGACTGATACCCAGTGCAGGGAATACGGGCAAGCTGGTCGCAGCGACAGTGATCATGCGTGCTGTCTTCTTAGGTTATGATGTGTTGCGCCCATGCGGACAATACGCGGATTGATGCTTGCGTGTTTCAGTAGCTGTCTTCTTAGGTTATGATGTGTTGCTCGGGCTGGAAAACCCTGCTGCTAACCAGATCGCTCGTTTCAGTAGCTGTCTTCTTAGGTTATGATGTGTTGCTGCTGAAAATTTATCGAGTCGCAAAAACTCTTCCCGTTTCAGTAGCTGTCTTCTTAGGTTATGATGTGTTGCGTCAACCGCCTTTTAGCTTTAGAAAAAAAACAACGAGTCTTTTCCAATATGAAATGAGCCTGAAACCCGGGAATGTGGCGGAAGTTGATTCCAACATAAAATGAGCCTGAAATAGTCCTTGTAGTCGTTCATGATCAGCGGATGAAAACGATCATGAGCTTAGAACATCTGAATACCCTGGGTGCCATCAAACAGTTTCTCGACGGCACACAGGAAGTAGCCTTCAACGTGGCCACTGAGAAATCTGAACGCTATCGCTGGGTACAGAAGGCACTGGTGAAGCACCGATACTTACAGCTTGGCAAAACAGACCGGGGAACCGTCACCCGCTACCTGATAAAGGTAACCGGCTACTCCCTGGCCCAGACCAGGCGCCTGATACGCCAATACGTCAAAACAGGCACCGTCTCGGTGAAACCAGCTCGGCGTAATGGCTTCAAGCGCGCCTACACTGACGCCGATATACGCCTATTGGCGAGTATGGATGAGCGACATGGTCAGCCCAGCGGCGCGGTACTTAAAAAGCTCTGTGAGCGGGCTTATCAGCGCTTTGGCCAAGCCGACTATCGACGCCTGGCGGGTATTTCGGTTTCTCACCTGTACAACCTGCGGGCCTCCAAGACCTACCAGAGGCAGCGCTGTGTCTTGACAAAGACACGACCTAAGGCCGCCTCTATTGGCCAGCGGCGCAAACCTTGCCCGAACGATCAACCAGGCTATATCCGCATTGACTCTGTCCATCAAGGTGATCAGGACAAACGCAAAGGAATCTACCACGTCAATGCCGTGGATGAGGTGACACAGTTCCAGATCATCGTCACGCTGGAACGTATTAGCGAGGCGTTTATGCTGCCAGCCCTCAGGCAGATTCTGGCTGCCTTCCCCTTTAAAATACGGGGCTTTCACGCAGACAATGGCGGCGAATATATCAACTACACCGTTGCTGAGCTTCTGGACAAGTTGCACATTGAATTTACCAAATCACGGCCCCGGCACAGTAACGACAATGGTTTGGTTGAGAGTAAAAATGGCTCGGTCATTCGCAAACTCTATGGCTATACCCACATACCTCAGCAGTACGCCACGGATTTCACTGAACTCAATAGCCATCAAGTCTACCGATACGTCAATTTCCACCGGCCCTGCTATTTCCCCACCACCATTATTGATGAGAAGGGCAAGGAGCGGAAGAAATACCGCTACGACGACATGATGACACCCTATGAGAAATTCCGCTCCCTGGCCAAACCCAGCCAATATTTAAAGCCGGGAATCACCTTTAGAAATCTGGATGCATTCGCCAATGAAATGACGGACAATGAGGCCGCTGAACAACTAAATTCAGCACGAGATCACTTATTTCAGCAACTCCATGAGCGACTCAAGATAAGGGCTTAATACACCCTCCCTTCAGGCTCATTTCATATTGGAAAATACTCAACGTTTCAGTAGCTGTCTTCTTAGGTTATGATGTGTTGCGCAATGCGCTGTATTTTTCTCCACGATTTTACTATGTTTCAGTAGCTGTCTTCTTAGGTTATGATGTGTTGCTTAGCACCTCACCTTAGCACACCCGCCCGCTTGGGGTTTCAGTAGCTGTCTTCTTAGGTTATGATGTGTTGCAATTAACACCGACGCCGGGCAAAACTTGGAAATCTGTTTCAGTAGCTGTCTTCTTAGGTTATGATGTGTTGCTGAAGGCGGAAATGTTATTGTAAAAAGAGGCGATGTTTCAGTAGCTGTCTTCTTAGGTTATGATGTGTTGCCTCACGAGATAGCGTATATTAGTAAGCAATAACGCGGTTTCAGTAGCTGTCTTCTTAGGTTATGATGTGTTGCAATAGTTGACGAAGTGCCAGCGCAAGGGATAACCTGTTTCAGTAGCTGTCTTCTTAGGTTATGATGTGTTGCAAGCTCGACATGCAAGTCACGGGAGTAAACGAGTGGTTTCAGTAGCTGTCTTCTTAGGTTATGATGTGTTGCCTTTTGGCGCAATCGCTGTTACACGCTTGCCTTGGTTTCAGTAGCTGTCTTCTTAGGTTATGATGTGTTGCATACCTCGTAGCCATAAATATTTCCCCACAGTTCGTTTCAGTAGCTGTCTTCTTAGGTTATGATGTGTTGCACCGCCCGTATATTACTGATTTAATAGGGTTTACTTGGCGGGGTATTGGCGGGTTTTACGAAAAGCATAAAAATGCTGAAAAGTATTAGATTTTGCGAGAAATTTGTATTACCATGTAGTAGTGACATGCCAGTACATCATAACCTAAGAAGCGATGCTCTGAAATCATCTAAAATAAATTGATGAACAAGGTTGGACATCCTTGTAAAATTACTGTACCAAAAACCCGCTTCGGCGGGTTGTTTATTGCCAATAACCTATCCATTGTAAATCAATTCCTATCATTGCAGTAGTTTAAGTATTCGCATTGCGTACATTGCGCTGGTGTTGCCGAGCTATCTGGAATAGTGGATTTTTCTAAATCGTTAAAAATTCTATCACGAATTTTAAGCACCTGTTTTTCTATGCCAGAATCAACCCCGACTGGATATGTTTTGCCTTTTTCGCCCAACAAAACAAAGCCTTTATCGCAGACAAGCTCAAACTGTTGCCTAACCACGATTGCATAGGCGGCTAGTTGTATAATTTGCCCTTTGGTTGGTTTGTTGCCCGATAGTTTTATTTCAATCGGATAACAGTGCGACTCGCTAATCAGCAGGCTGTCAACAATACCGTGTAACTGCAAAGATTCTGATTGCACAAACACTTCAAACCGTTGTTCTGCATTTTCCAACCCAAAGCGTTTAAGCGTTCTGTGTTTGAATACCTGCGCCTGTTTATTGTGTAATGCTTCTCCTTGTTTGACCCATTGCGGACGCGGCGGGTTGAGTTTTAGTAATTCCTGAAAATATGGAATCCTCGGGCAGAAACAATATTGCCGGAGCAAGTGAATCGGCAAACTATATGACATGATAACTGGCGCAATGCTTAGGGAAATCCTGCTTGTCATAGCCGACACTGTTATTTTGCTGGATTTGACCGGCGAGTTTGACTCTGGCGATAAAAGCCTTATCGCCTTTATCACAATAGCTTTTCAGCAACCGCCTAACCGCCGCTTCCTCCGCCTTGTTTAAGTGTCCCCAAAACACCGATTTCTGTATTGAGGTCAAACTGATGTCTTTGAGTTTGTTGAACAATTTTGTGCGCTGTTTGGTATCGCTTATGTCATAACTCACCAAAATTTCGTTATATAACCTGATCTGTGCCATACATCACCACCTGAATCGATAACTTTTATACTGCTTATCGCCGGCAAATGTGCCTGCCAAATGATATATCTGCCTTTGCAATATACTTTCTAGTCGCATTTTTCGCCTGTGGTAATGATATTTTTTGTTAAAGGTCTTATGAATATCGGTGATAATCTGCTTCTTGATATTAACCGATAAATCGGTTTTGCCTTGCAACATTGATCTATGTTTAATGATGGTTCGATCCACCACCCAAGCGCGATATTCCTCCATCATATCCAAAACCAAACTGGGTTTGCCTGCTCTTTGCGTATGAAAAAAACCCGCATAAGGTTCCAAACCTGCGTTGAGCAAAGCATTCCAAATGTATGACGTTAAAATCGCATAACCATAATTCAATGCCTTGTTGCTGATGTCCTGTGCTTGTCGCCCCACCCGGTTTTTGAAGCCCTCTCCCAACAACCTATTTTTAGCCAAACATTGCCAATATTGATTAGCCGCCTGCCCTTCCATGCCCAATAAAATATCTGCCCAACGCGCAAAGTTCTGCCATTTTTTCACTTTAATTTGCTGGGCAATGTTTTTAAGTTGTTCGGCAGTTATGTTGATTGAATGCGCTTTGTCTTGATGATATTTTTTGAAGTACAACAAAGTCGCCCGCTGATTTCTGACCTTAGCATAAATAACATTAGCGGCTAACTGGGGCACTGCCGCACTCTCAATATACGCAAACTGCTTCTGGCGAACCCGAACCACTGCATGTTGTTGTGTGCCAGCAAGACAAGCAACCGTTTCATTCTTAAAATCAGATAAAAAGAATTTTATACCACGATGAGCGCAAGCAATAATAACATCCGAAGAAAAACTCACCCCCCGTTTAGCAACCTGAATGCTTTTCAAGCGGTTAAGCGGATATTCTTTCATGGTGCCGTCTTCTTTAACGGTTAAGCATTCACTGCGAATACCAATAAATTGCCCATACTCCGTAAGAGTCAGGTGCTGCATATAAAGAACCTATTCAGACATAATTTGGATTATTTTTTGGCTCAGGCACGACAACATAAAGTCCTGCATGGGCTGGGTGTTATCGCTGGGATAAAACGCCAGCATGAGCTGATTAAACTCAAGCTGCCTGCTGGCCGGCAAGTTGATGGCAGGCAACCCATTTGCCAGCAAAACACCATTCATCATTAACCGACCAAGGCGTTTATTGGCATCGTAGAAAAACTGCATTCTCGCCATTTGTAAGAACAAGCCAACAGCATGGGTGTAAATCTGCTTAATGTCGATTGGTTGATTGGTCGGGTGCTGGAGCATGGTGTCTTGCGGCAGGGCAAGGTGATGTTTCTCCGCCAGTTGCTGCCACAGTGCGGACAATGCCTCCGCACTCGGTGGGCAATAATCCGTACCCGCAATGGTCACACCACCGTCCCTAAAAACACCCCAGGTTAGTGCCTCTTTATAGGCAAGAACCCCGTGTAACTCACAAATAAAATTCGCCGAAAGGGAAAACCGACCCTGTTCAACACAATCAAATAAAAACCGCCAGGCATTGGCTTGATTCAGTGCAATCGTTTCATTCTGCAAGCTATGCCCACCCACTGTGACCCCATCCAACAAAGTCTGCACCTCCGGCAGGGTAAAGTTTACCCCCTCCAGATTCACCGCATCAAAGACTAATTCAGGCAGTTGCTTTTTGGCTAAGAATAAGGCTTTTTTGCGATTGGGGTTAAGGGCGGTTAGGTTCATTCGGCAGGAGTGCCGTTTTGGTAGGCTTTTTTCATTACCTCATTAGTGCTTTCGACTATGTAAGAAAATATAATTTGCCTAGTGCTAACTTTCTCAATAAATAAATTGGAGCGTGGTTTGCCTAATAATTGTGAGGAAAAATATGCTTGAAAACTCGTTTTTTTAAATTTCCAGTTATCATTTTTTTTGGGTTCCTTTACTTCTGCTGGAATGTTTGAAAAATGATTTGTTTCATCTAAATTTTTAAATTTATCAAAACTCATTGATACTCTAATATTAAATCTATCTTTAGAACCAATGGAGTAAGACAATGAATCTATTTTTCCTGTTAATTCTGGTGTTAATTTAATATCCTTCCATTCGTCAAAATAGCAAACATTCTCCATCTGTTTCTGCCTGCCATCCAATGGGGCAATATTGGCACTTTTTGCTAATTCATCAATTAACACTGGCGTTTTTAATGTCTCATCGTAGCCTTTGGTTGCAAACCCCTCTATGCCACTCACTTGATAAATCGTATCGCCTGTCAATGGGTTTTCGCGCTTAATTCTAAAGCCACCAGAGGGAGCAGAAACAACTGGTAAAGAATACTTTTTTCTAACTTTATGGTGGCTATCCTTATTTTTCCTGTTCTCTCTTTCTATATATTCCGTTGTATTTTTCGGCTTATGTCGCAAGAACAACTCTTTGAATAATTTATCCCAGCTTGTTTGCGGGATTAAATCAGTTTTAATTTTAAATTCTAAGCCAAAAGATTTTTGTAGTAGTTCGTTGTTTTCAAGTGATTTTAATCTGTCATTTTCTTTAAGTTTATTATTAAAAACAGTTTTTGGTACAATGCCCGATTTTTTAGCAAGCTCCCCTTTGTCATTTTTCTTTAATAAGTGTTTCTTTAATTCGTCTATTTCCAAACCACTCTGTTCAGATAGTCTTTCCCAAAAGCCACCTAATTTCGAATTGTCAATTTCTTCTTGTTCTGGTTTGCCAAAGCATTCTGCCAATGTGGTTTCATTGTCGTCATAATCTTTGATGGGATGCCTGATTAACTGCTCCCACTGACTTTTTGCAGGCAACCAAAAGCCTGAAACCTTAAGTTTTTTATCTAACCCCTCTTTTTTGATAAAAGTTTTCTTTCCTTGTCCTGTTAATAACACGCCTTTAATTTCTTTTTTCTCAACGCTATAACGCAATTCTTCCAATTGTTTAGCTTGCTTAATTTCGACATCACCACAAACCTCTTTAGCGCATTTTTGTAAATGGGCTAGGGCTTTGGTTTTGTCAATAGATAGATAGGTGTATTTTTGTTGATTATCTGACAGGCTACCCGTTACAGGTTTTTTGTTTTTCTTTTTCGTTGAGCCTGTGTATAAAAATGGCTTCAGTAATTCAAAATATTCATTTTGCTTTTTTTGTTGATCTTCTTTGTTGGTTTGTAATTTTTTAGCAAAATTATTTATGCCTTTTTGGGGTTCTTTTAATGGATGAATTTCATGGCAATTATTCAGTGCAAAGCCATAAAATAATTTTTCATCACTCAACAAAATTGACATAAAGCGTTCGCCATATAAGCCTTCTTTAAAAATTTGGGTAGATGCCAATTTTTTACGGTATTTTGGTCGGCGTTTAATGTGCAAAACATCGACATTATTGGGTAGTAAATCTTTTAACCACTCGCCTTTCTCACTTAGTTCTGCGGTATTAGTAGTAGTTAATTCCTCAGCAATTTTTACATTTTGCAAGGCAGTGGCTAAGACTAAACTAGCATCAACCACATGAGAAAATGCACCCTGCCTGTCTGATTTTTTTAAGTCCTCGTCGTACTCACCTAAAATTGTGCGTAATTGACTCACTTCTTGAGCATTTATTTGATACGTTTTAACCTCAACCTTCGGATATTTTTCTTGCAATAGTTTGCGTATTTGCTTGCCTAAGTAACCTTGCGTACCATTCACAAGGGTCTTAAATCGAGTATTTAGAATTGGAAAGGTTTTTCTATCTAGGTCGCGGATAAACAAGGCATGGCGTAAATAATTCTGCTTTTCTGGTTCTAAATTATGGAAACTAATAGGATCGTTTTCATCCAAACCATTTACAAAATCTTTAATATCTTGCCGAATTTGAACGTTATTTGAAATTCCAAAAACTTCTTCTAAATACTGGGGATTAAGTTGATCAAATGAATATCTGTTATTGCCCTTTTGATTATTGCCGTTGCTGGAGCAATAAATCAAATTTGCTTCAGAATTAAACACCACATCGCCATGATGATGCTTAGATTCGCTCTGAGGGATTATATGGTCAATTTCGCCTTTTGTTATTTTCTCACCCGTATAAGGACAATATTGATTTTTCTTAATTCTATCTTTTTTATCTTGCCATTGTTTTTCTTGGTTTTCTAAGCCTTTTTCTACTCTCTCTTTGGCATCCTTTTTAACATTATTCTTTCCCTTTATTTCATGCAAACTTTGCTCAAAGGCAAAGCGGTTTTGTTCCATCAATATTGGCACAAACAAGGTATCGTTTTCATCAATATTTAACTTTTCATTTAACCCTTCAATCTGCTTGATTTTCATCTGTGCTATTTCATAGGCTTGGCGGCTAATAATCCGGTCAAGCATCCCATCAAACGGACGAATACTATCAGCAGTTAATCTGCTGGCATTTGATGCTGTAGCTTTAACAATTTTTCCAGCTTTACTTAAAACTTCAATCGTTTGCTCTTTATCACGCCAAGCGTTTTCTTCGGTATTCCATTGGTCGGTTTTGCTAAAACCACCAATTTCGGTTTCTAAATGATTATAAAGTTGAGCAATGCTATAAGGATTATTGTATTTTTCTTTTTTCCCACACCTTATAGTTTGACTCTTAAAATAAGAATCAATCTCAGTAGCAACTTCTTCTGCATATTCTATAGCGTCAACAATATCTTTATAATCATGTTCATATTTTTCCCATCTATTTTTTTGCTCCGGTGTAATTTCTTTTGTTTCTTTTCTTAAAACATATTGTCGTCTTTGAATGGTTTTAGAGATGTAGTTAAATGCGTTACCATATTCTTTGCGTGTTTCTTCTATTTTTCCAGCAAGGCTTTTAGTGGTTGCGTTGCCTCTTATTTTTTTGTTCCAACACTTTTCTTTGAATTCTTCTAATTCCTCACTTTTCTTGGTTTTTGAATTTAATTTGAAATTACATCTTAAAATATGCCCAACCAATCTATGCTGAATATTGCCTTTATGCGGCGGATTGGTCTCACACCTAAAAAACAAACTATTATCTTCTGTCCATAAGCCCTGTTTAGCAATATCAACTTCTGCATAATAATTTTTTGCGAATACAATAATATTTTCTGCTTGATTATTGCTGTGATTATTTAGTAATTCTGTAGCTTTGTTTACCTCTAGTGTCTCTCTACCTTGCGTTAACCGTCGTAATTTATAAGGGTCTCGTGCGGTGGTTCTATCTAAAATTCTATGCAAGGTATCAGCAAGTATCTGCCGCTCTTCGGTTTCACCGCTGTTTTTTTGGATGCGAACATTGTCTTTCAATCCTTCTGCAATATTAATTTTTTCGGTAACATGAGGATATGTTTGAGGCACAATATATTTATCAGATAGCAATTGAGTGATTGCTTCCCAATTTGTTAAGGAGGAATGATCTAAACCTTCTGGTTTTAGTCTCAGGGTCAAATCTTTCGGCGGGCGACGATTATTTTGATCTTCGTAGGGTGGAATGCTTAATTTTGGATCAGAAGTCGTAAAAACCGCCAAAATATCTTTCTCTTTTAACTCCAATAAATCTTTTCGGTTTTCCTTTTCGTCATTTTGCTTAGCGTGCCAACTCCTAACCCACTTAAAAAACAGCTTGTGCAATTCTTCAGGCTTCCATTGATCACCTGATTTCATCGCTTTGTCATTAAAATATTTACGCAGTATTCTTAATTGTAAATTGCTAATATTGCCAATAAGGCAGGCGAGTTTTTCATCGGTTAAATCATTGGCTAGTAACGGTTTCAGCGTGTCACTGTTTTTTATATCTTTTTTAATGTTCTCCAGATAATTTTTTCTATGAAGGTGTCCAGTTTTATAATTATCTATTTGTTTTTCAATCAGGTTTTTTATGGCGGTAAATGCCTTAGATAATTCTGCTACTTCATCTTTATCTGTTATATCTTTTTTATCTTTTATCCATGCTTTGAGTTCTGTATTTTGTTTTCCCGATAAAGAAAAAGCTTCACCTTTTAAAAAGTCTTTCCAGTTTTGTTCACTTTTTTCATCTTTAATAATAATTTCATCACTTAACCTGTGTAGTAAATCATCATTAGTGCTGTCCTTAAAAATAAATGGTTGAAAAAAATCACTAACTATTTGTGTTTGCAAAATTTCTGCTTGTTCTTCTGTCGTTTCAATACGGTTGTATCCGCGCCGATTAAGCAAGCCATTCAAATATTCACTTTGTTTTGGGTCGGGATTTACATCATATTCCTTTTCTAAAATAAGTTTCAACAATCGTTTCGCTAATTTCCTTCTTTTGTTATTTCTAACTTGATGACGCTTTTGCGTTCTACTTACCTGTGACCAAGTAATACTGCTACTATCAATCACAATCGTTTTTCCCGCGATATTCCCGCTGGTGGTTGGATCTTCTCCTTGTACAAAGTGGTTAAGATAAACCCCAGTATTCTTCGCCCCCATATCGATGGCGATGGGTGAGATGATTTTTGTTTGTTCTTTCATTGCTTTCTCGTATTGTGATTAAATAATTTATTTTTTAGGCTAACAAATACTCAATTGCATTGCAAATTAGATTGTAAGCGTGTCCAGTCAAATGGGTATCTCATTGATGTGAATTCAAGCACCATACAAACCATTGAGACAAATATAATCCCACACCGAAGGCGGCATCATCGTGCTAACATCAATGCCACGGGCAATGCCATATCTTATTTCTGTAGCGGACTCGGGGTTATGGTTGACCTCAATCAGGCAAATTTTCCCACGCTGATGTTGTCTTAGATCGCTAATCAATTTCACATGCCGCTGTTGCCACCAATCTGGCAATGGTTCGGGAATGTCCCAGCCAATACGCGGTATGACAATACAATGAACCGAATCCAACAGTGCTTGCCAGCGATACGAGTATAGGAAGGATTAATACCCCCTGATTTTGCTCAATCTACTACAAGGTCCCGGCTGCTGGCAATCGACAGGCTGTTATTAGGCCCTCAACTATGCGGTTATTAAGCATAAATCAATGGTGCACCGGCCGTTTTAGCGTTTTGCGCTTTCCGGCCCGCAACCTATCCTACCGGCCTCATCCTTGAGCAGCACCTATCATCCTCTCCCTGTTTTCCTAATCGATACCCACAGCACTCGCTACGCTTATGGGCAGGCCCACAAGCTCTCTTGTGGCGGTGCCCGTGGCTCTGGTATTTGATTCACGCTGGTGGGCCCCCCGGACTTAGCATCCAAGTGAGCTAAAATCTTCTTGATGACCGATGGGTCCTCGATACAGGCAATAATCCTCACCGCGGCACCACAGCGGCTACAGATCGTGATATCGATATTGAATACACGCTTAAGTCGCTCGGCCCACGTCATGCTTTGATGACAATCAACCCGCGCAGACTCATCGGCCTTCACGCCCTGCTTTTGGGTGTTGCCCTTGCCCCGCTTAGCGGGAGTAACATAGATGCGCTGCTTGCTGTTGGGAGCCAGTACGCCATGGTACCGGGTCAAATTTGCGCGTGGCTTAGGCACTAGTGCTGCCAATTTAGCCATGAAATCTAATGGCTCGAAGATGATATGCGTCGTGCCATCTCTGTAGGGCGTCTTTAGCTGATACCGTACCCTGCCAAGTCAGTGCCAATCGTTTTTCTGATACTGCAGGGCGGGAAATATAGCGGCACAAGCGTTCCAGCTTTCTTCGCTCTCGCGTTTTTGTAGCCACCCCAGCATGCAAGGAGAAGCCAGCAATTTTACCGACCTGGTTAGTGCCAAAATCATCATCTTCCCAAGATGGGATTGTTTGTAAGGTGAAGACCTTGCGCCCCTGTTGTGGACCCACTGCAATTCGATAGGTAATGGAGTGTCCCTGAAGCTGATTCATCGCATCATCGTCTTGTAACTAGAGTTTAGAGTCTGGGGAGGAAGATTATCGCGCAAAGTGTGCGAAAAAACTTGACATAAAGCGGCAAAAAGTTTGCCGCGCCCTTCAGAAAGAAATGAATCGATTTCTTCTGGAGGCCGCTATGAACGCAACAGGATGTGCTCGCATCCCCCGCGAACTGTGCTATTGGATAACATTTTTAAGCAAAGCGCTACCCCCAAGATCCGTAGGCACATTCATTGAACTATTGATCGGCGCTATGTTAACGCCCGCTGGCTTTGTCACCGAAACCTATTTGTTTCTAGACATGCAAAGGCACTGGACGACGTATTACAAATGGCTTGAAGCCGGAAAGTGGTCCTGGTTGAAGCTGGCAAGACAGTTCGTCTGTCTGGTTCTTAGTGCCAAGAATGATCCCGTTCTATATTTAGCGATTGACGATACGGTGAGTCTACGAGCCTCGAAAAAAGCACCGGGCAGCCAGATACATCATCAGCACGGAAATAAGCCGAATTTAGCCGCCTATGTTCGTGGTCAATGCTGGGTTAGTTTAGCGGCTGTTTTCAGGCGCACACCGCTGGAGACGACGGCGATACCTCTATTGTTCCGACTGATACCCAGTGCAGGGAATACGGGCAAGCTGGTCGCAGCGACAGTGATCATGCGTGCTGTTTACCGCTTGTTTGAAGATAAAACGGTGAGGGTATTGGTCGATTGCTGGTATATGCGCAAACGATTTATCAACGCGATGACAGCGTACGGTTTTACCGTGATTGGCCAGGCGAGAATCGATACGCGGCTTTACGACGAACCCCCCGAACGAAAACCGGGGCAACGCGGGCGGCCACGCAAGTATGGCGAAAAACACACACCCAAGCGAATTGCCCACTTTAAAAAGACGGAAGCACTACTGCGGCTGTACGGAAAAGAACAAAAGGTGAGATACCGTAGTCGGCTCGCCAAGGCAAGGTTCCTTGACGGTCAGTTAGTCAGAGCCGTTTGGTGCGAGCTAGACAGGGGTAAAGGTCAGTGGACCAAGACTCGATTATTTCTTTCAACCGATACGACTCTAACGAGCGAACAAGTGATTGAAGATTACGGACTGCGTTGGTCGATTGAGTCGATGTACTACCAGTTGAAACAATTGTGGGGGCTCAAAGAAGCCTGGCAGCAACGGCGCCAAACGCTGCATCGCTGGGTTCACTTGACGACTGTAGGTTACGGACTGCTTCATTTGTTGACGCTGGTATTGGGTGATAAAGCGGGCCCACTGGTGACGGATGCACCATGGCGCAAGCCGGATATTATTACAGCGGGAAGAATCAGGCTGGGTCTGACAAAACATTTTCGCCATGTTAACGTTCGAAGCTGGTGGAACGAAAGATGCAAAAAATTCCAAGCCCCTGGTGCGGTAGATTATATACAAGATGGGTAACATTGCGTTGCAGCTTGTATTACACGCAGGTTTTGAGAGAACATTAAGGAAAAGGAGTCGGGATTGAAGCTTCCGACAACAGCTCTTTCGCTCTAAACTCTAGCTCTATAATTGAACCACGGAATTTAGTCATGGCTGAACTGGATATTAGTACCAAGAATTGCACGGTGGAACAGGAGGGGAATGTGTTGATCGTCACCCTCAATCGTCCCGAGGCTAAAAATGCCTTTAGCCCCGAAATGTTGCTGGGTATGTACAAAGCGTGGCGCTTGCTGGACCAGAGTGATGAGCTGTACTGCGCGATTCTTACCGCCAATGGCGATACGTTTTGTGCGGGTATGGATCTCAAGGCGGGGGCCGATGGGGAGCATCGCTCCACCGAGGAGTTTATGGAGCTGATGGCCACTGTTCCCGACATCCACTGGCAGGCTCTGCTGCGGGAAAATAGACCCAACAAGCCGCTGATCCTGGCCGTGGAGGGTTACGCTCTGGCGGGCGGCACAGAAATTTTACAGGGTACTGATATTCGTGTGGGCGCGGAAAATGCCATTTTCGGAATTACCGAGGTAGCGCGCGGGCTGTACCCAATGTCGGGTTCCACCGTTCGGCTCAGGCGGCAAATTCCCTACTGCCTCGCAGCGGAAATGCTGTTGTGTGGAGAGTATTTTACCGCGCAACAGGCTCTAGACTTCGGCCTTATTAATCGCATAGTGCCTGCCGGGAAAACCCTGGAAGTGGCCCATGAGTACGCGGCCAAGATTTGTGCGAACGGGCCCCTTGCAGTGAAAGCTGTCACACGCTCATTGCGTGACCACCAGGAGTGTATGAGTGAAGAAGAAGCTATGCTAGCCTCGGATGGGCTGGCTGGCCCCGTCTTTGCTTCAGCGGACGCAAAAGAGGGTATGCGGGCATTTAAGGAAAAGCGTCCGGCAAAATTCACTGGCCAGTGAATTAGCCACTGGTAAGCAATCCATTGCCTGCGCATAATGTCGCTCCCAAGATTAATGACTGAGACTGTCGATGAGTAATCAAACTGAAGTGTTCAAGGAAGTGGTGGCGAGCCGCAGATCTCTGCGCGCTTTTAAAAGTGATCCCGTTTCCCCAGAGATTCTCGAATCCGTTTTTGCGACCGCTTTACAAGCACCCAGCAATTGCAATACACAGCCGTGGTTGGTCCACGTTGCTTCCGGCGCAAGTGTTGAGTCTTTGCGTAGTGAAATGCCAACGCGTTTTATGTCCGGTGAAATGACAATGGACTTTCCCTACGATGGTTCCTACGACGGTGTATACAAGGAAAGGCAGTACGGTTCTGCTCAAGCACTGTACGATTCGCTGGGAATTTCCCGTGACGAAAAAGAGAAACGACAGCTGGCGTTTATGCGCAACTTCATTTTCTTCGATGCGCCCCATGTGGCATTCATGTTTCTTCCAGAGCCCTTCGGATTGCGTGAAGCCTGCGATATGGGCATGTTCGCGCAGACGCTGATGCTGTCAATGACGGCCCACGGCCTGGGGAGCTGTCCTCAAACTGCATTGAGTTTTCAAGTAGATTTTGTGCGCGAGCAACTCGGTATAGATGCCTCGAATAAGCTGGTATTTGGGATCTCCTTCGGTTATCCACAAGCCGGTGCTCCCGTGAATAGTTGTTCCACCGACCGTGCGGCCTTGTCCGACGTTGTTACGTTTCATTCCTAGGATCTAAACCAAAATGTCAGATACCATATTGTCGGAAAATCGAGGCGGCGTATTAGTCGTCACTTTGAATCGCCCTGAAAAGAAAAACGCAGTCAATACGCAGATGTGGAAAGCCCTGCGTGATACCTTTCTCGCAGCGGACGAAGATGACTCAGTGGTTTGTGTTTTACTGACAGGGGCGGGAGAGAGTTTTTGCGCCGGCGTAGACCTATCGAGTTTCTCTGATCCGGGAGACGAGGGCGAACACCCCTTTGAATCAGCTGCACGCGCGGTGGCGGCATTTGGTAAGCCCATCGTGGCCGCCGCACGTGGTGTTGCCATTGGCGGCGGCGCTACTGTCTTGTTTCACTGTGATGTTGTCTACGTCGGCGAGAGCTTGCGCATGCGCCTTCCTTTCGCAAATCTCGGCCTTGTTCCTGAATGGGCCAGCAGTTATATGCTGCAGGCGAATATTGGCGCGCAGAAAGCTGCTGAACTGTTTTATACAGCGGCGTGGATTGATTCAGCCAAGGCTGTTGATTGTGGGATAGCAGCCGCAGCCTTTGCAGATGATCAGTTGTTTGAGCGCGCCTTGATAAAAGCCCAGGAAATTGCACAGTGGCCTGTCAACTCGCTCAGGGAAATCAAGAGCTGTTTGCGTTTGTCCCATAAAGCGCATATCGACGCCGCCTTTGAGTTGGAGCAAGCAGCGATGATGAGACAGGCGGGATCGCCGGAAAATATTGAAGCGATCACTGCATTTATGGAAAAACGCCCCGCAAACTTTCGAGATTTGTAGCTTCCCTCAGAACGAGTAGGAGATTCCGGTACTCATTCGCCAGTCGGGTTCGCTCTGAACTCCGTTAAGGTCTTCTAAAATAGGTGTTGCAACCGAAAGGTGTATGCCCCAAAGCCCATAACTCCACCGCAGGCCGGCGGAGGCAAAGATTACGTTGCCTCCGGTATTAGCATCCTCAACATCATCCACCTCGGTTTCGCCGCGCCACTCACCGTTCAATTCCACTACGTACTGCCAGTTTTGGTCTACGTGATCCGTGGGTGCACCGCCGTGATGGCTATGATCTGCCGGGTCTAAAATAAATGCGGCGTTGTACAGTAGACTGTCGCCGATTTCCGTATCCCGTTTGCCCTCGCTGGTTAGTTGATACAGCACGTTACTACTGAAACTCCACTGCGAGTTGAGCTGATTACTGTAGGCAAGCCCCAGTAGCGGGTCCCAGGAACTGGAGCCGGGTTGGTGTTCCACTTCCGCGCGTTCACCATCGCCTAGCTTTTCACTGGTACTGCCGGTTGGAATTTTGACCCCCGCGAGCAGGGCGTATTGATGTTTCGTATTGTCGCCAGTCAGTGAATATCGGCCCAACAGGGAGAGATCCCCCCAGCCGGATAGGTCGGAGCTAGCAATCTCTTCTTCACTTTCATCACCATCGTGATGTTCCTCTTCGGCCTCGTCTTCGTGTTCTGACTCCCCGAACTCTTCATCGTGACCGTGCTCGGCTTCCCGAAACCCGTCTCGACTCACATAGGGTAGGACCGCACTCAGAGTCAGGCGATCCGTAATGCCGAAGCTGTAGCCAATACTGGCCTGGGAGAAATCTTTTACCGAATGCAGTTCTTCCTCAGAACCCAGCAGGGTATCGTCGGACAGCTCGTCGAGATCCAGATACTGATAAGCGAGGGACAGCACGTGCTGATTTTTTGCCAGGGTCTGGCCACCCATTGTTGTGATCGCCGAGCCGGCTCCCCCGTCGATTTGCAGACCTACATGGTCTGCCATTGCCTGGATGGGCAGCCCGAGAAAAGTAATCAACGGGAGAGTTTTGATGTTCATCGATAGTGATCCAATGCCTGAGAGTGCTTGAGTCTAACAAAGTGCAGCTGCGTGAACGCGTGACAAAATGTCGCACTCTTGCTTAGTCAAACTCCACACTATCTCTCACCGAATCCGACTCAAATTCGACCTCGTCTGCATTGCCATTGGCCACTTCTTCATCCTTGATTTTAACCAAGTCGCCGATCTGTAATTGCTCGTAAAAAGTTTCCGAGCTAATTGGCCTATCGGTTTGGTCCTCGAACTGGGTGCCGCGTGTAGAATAGGTGATTCCTTGAACCGTGATATCTACACCGGAAGTGAAACGTTCGACGGGGCCCTGCAAGATGTCGTCGTCCACTTCATCGCGTTCAATACTCGTAGCAAAGAGTGATCCGTCTAGGAGTAGAGCTTCTACCTCGAGGAAGTCTCCTACCGCAATACTACGCAAGGTGAACGGATCGGCCTGGTCAGTGCTGTCTTCCAGAAGTGTTCTGGCACTCACTCCGACAGAAATGGTTCCGCCAAAAAGCTGCAACACGATAGCCGTATTTTCGGTGTCAATTCTCGCGACACTTGCTTCTACTTTTATAGAGCCACGGCGGAATTCGATCTCTCGCGCTATCAGGACTCTATCCCTCAGGAAACCCATAATCTCGACAATCGAACTATTTTGTAACATTGCATTGTCTGGTGCTAAGGAGGCATTGCTGCCATCAATCATCACTCCGTTGACTCTAAATGCATCTACACTGGAGAAGTTGGAAACGCTGCCCTGGATGCTCACTTCAGCATCGTCGCTTAAGTCACGGATGATCTCGAACCTGTCTCTCATTCTGATTGTTCGACATAATAAATTCCCACGGCAACATAGCCGGCGTTCTCATCGTCTTCACTTACTTCATGACTGGATAGCCACGCGTGATACTCTTCCAGCAGTTGTTGCGATTTTAAATTCGACAGTTCTCGAAACTCGGGAATGTCTTTGATTCGCACGGATACGTTGGAGACCTTGCGCTGGAACAAGCGCTGTTGGGGTTCTGCTTCTAGATTGTGTCCAATGGTTGCTATCAGTTCGGACACGTCGGCACCGAGGATATGAATTTTCTCCAGGGGCGTGGCCATGGGAATGTATGCCCGCTCTTTTAGCTCTATGTTGCCCTCTACATTCGATACGTTCTGACTTCTTTCTAGGAGTGACAACATGGCCGCTGGCGGTATATCTCCGCTGTAGCTTTTGACTAGAGACGTGAAACTCGGCGCGCTGCCTTCGAGTGGCAAAATGGCGGGCTCGCCCTGTTCGTCATGAAAAAGTGGATCGCTAACCCAACCACTGATCACTCTGATGGCGCGGCTGTAGCGCTGTGCAGACTCTTCAGAGTCGAGTGCAAAATCTTCCCGCAGACGTTTGACCTCTTTTCGAGACAGACCTGTTAGCGCCGAGACCGACGAGACGGTAGGGCGTTTACCGGATCGCTCCAGATGTTCATAGCCTTCGTCCACAAACACTTTTCGGCTCAGTTCTGCAAAACTGCCATAGGCCATCCCGTGGTTCAACAGCACACGAGCGAGAGGGCGCAGTAGAACCAGTATTGCATTGGCAAGTGCTTGTTGGAGTTTCTTGGGCATAGCTCATTCAATCATTTTACGCGCGCAAATCTACATTTGGGAATGTAATCCCAAAATGGGCTTATGTCAAAGGTATGTGAAATGTAGTTTGGCTATTCTATTGGGGCTGTATGAAGTCTGTGACCTCAAGATTAAAGCCCGACAATGCATTAAAACGTATAGGCGCAGACATTAACTGCATTTTCCCCACCCCGAGCCGTTTCAGGATTTGCGAGCCGGTGCCAATCACGCGGTAATTCTGGGTGCCGTCTGAACTGGCGCCCGCTACAGGCGTGGTGTCCGGGAATTGATCCACCTCGGCCAGGCTGCGTTCCGCACTGCCGGTTTGTCCTATTAGTACAACGGCTCCATGGCCTTTTTCCGCAATGGCGGCCAAGGCTCTCCGATAAGACCAGCCCGGTTCACTGTCTGCCAATAGGGTACCCAGTACGTCTCGCAGGGTATTGATGGTTTGCACTCTAACCAGGGTGTCCCGGGTTTCCTCCATCTCACCAAGAGTCAGCGCATAGTGCACAGTGTCGTCAATCTGGTCGGCGAAGGTATGTAGCTGAAATTCGCCGAACTCGGTTTGCACGGTCTTGGTGCTGTGCAGATCAACCGAGTGCTCGTGTAGGGAACGATATTGAATCAGATCGGCAATGGTGCCCATTTTCAAATCGTGCTTGGTGGCAAACTCTTCGAGCTGCGGACGGCGAGCCATCGTTCCGTCCTCGTTCATGATTTCTACAATTAACGCAGCGGGCTCAAACCCCGCCATTCTTGCAAGGTCGACACCCGCTTCGGTATGGCCTGCCCGGCGCAGTACTCCACCGGGTTTCGCTACCAGTGGAAAGATGTGTCCCGGCTGAATAATGTCAGAGGGTTTGGCCTCGGGTGCTACCGCTTGTCTTGCAGTGTGTGCGCGCTGGATGGAACTGATACCGGGGCCTTTGCGGTCAGCGGCGTCGATAGAGACTGTGAAGTTTGTCTCGTGTTGCGAGCGGTTATCGCGAACCATTAATGGCAACTGCAGCGCTCGCGCGCGTTCTGGCATGATCGGCATGCAGATCAGCCCGCACGCTTCAGTAGAAAAGAAAGTAATAATCTCGGGTGTTGCCGCTTCCGCCGCGACAATCAAATCACCCTCATTTTCCCGATCTTCGTCATCCATCAGGATGACCATTTTTCCCTCGCGAATATCGTCGATAATGTCCGGGATGCTACTAAGTGCCATTGCGTCTATCTCTGTGGGGTAGGGCGCGAAGGCGCCTATAACAATCGTTTTAAAGCATTTCTATGGCGACGGCGGTTGCTTCACCACCACCAATACACAGGGCAGCCACTCCGCGCTGTTTGCCGTATTTTTTCAGCGCGTACATCAAAGTGACGATGAGGCGCGAGCCGGTTGAGCCAATGGGATGACCCTGGGCGCAAGCGCCGCCATGTATATTGACCTTGGCGTGATCTAAGCCGAGATCTTGCATAGCCAGCATGGTTACCATGGCGAAAGCTTCGTTGATTTCAAACAGGTCGACGTCGGCTGCACGCCAACCGGTTTTTTCGAACAGCTTATTGACTGCACCGATTGGGGCGATAGTGAATTCTTCGGGCTTCTGAGAGTGTCTTGAGTGACCCACAATTCTGGCGATAGGCTTTAGCCCACGATTGTTGGCCTCGGCTTCAGACATCAATACCAGCGCACTTGCACCGTCCGAGATGGAGCTGGCGTTGGCCGCTGTTATCGTTCCGTCTTTTGTGAACGCAGGACGCAAGGTGGGTATTTTCTCCACCATCGCTTTATGAGGTTGCTCGTCGTCGGTAACGACGGTTTCACCTTTTCGAGTCTTGAGGGTAACGGGCGCGATTTCTGCGGTGAGAGCCCCCTCATCGATAGCCTTCTTGGCGCGTCTCAGAGACTCCAGCGCAAAATTGTCCATTTGCTCCCGGGTGATGCCCCGCTCATCGGCAGTTTCCTGTGCGAAAGAGCCCATGGCTCTGCCAGTGTACGCATCCTCCAGACCGTCAGTGAACATATGGTCGTGCATGGTGGAGTGCCCGTTGCGCACTCCACTTCTAGCACTCAGAACAAGGTGTGGGGCATTGGTCATACTTTCCATGCCGCCGGTTACAACCGTTTTGTTGGTGCCGGCCATAATGCTGTCGTAGCCGAATATCGTTGCCTGCATGCCGCTGCCGCACAGTTTGTTCAGGGTTACAGCACCGGTTGAATCAGGTATGCCTGCGCCGATCGCCGCCTGTCGGGCGGGGCCTTGCTTTAGTCCTGCCGGGAGTACACAACCCATAAAGACCTCGTCGATATCGGCCGCGTTCACACCGCTGCGTTCGATGGCCGCTGCGATTGCGGTTGTGGCCAGTTCGGGTGCGCTCGCCGCCGCCAAACTACCTTGCAGGCCACCCATTGGAGTGCGGGCGCCATCGACAATTACGACTGAATCTTTGCTCATTGATCTGTTCCTAATGCGGGGGAAGAAGATATTTGCCGGGCCATCTGTAAACGTTTACCCGACCCGGAAACGGCGCCCATTTAGCCACAACAGGCCTTTATTCTCAAGCTGCAGCGGCGCTGCGTCACTCGTCCAAGGCGGCAAACAATTTACCCCGTACGGCTCCGCGATACTTCAGGGGAGACAGGCCATTTTGGGTTTTGAACAACGCTGAGAAATAGCTGACATCCTGAAGGCCTACTTGCCAGGCCACTTCGCTTACGGTCAGATTGCTATTGCGTAAAAGGTCTTTGGAGGTCGTCATGCGAAGGCGCTGCAAATAAGCCTTCGGACCGACCCCTATGGCTGCGGTGAAGCGACGATTCATCGTTCTCGGGCTCAGCTGCAGATACCTGGCAAGTTTAGCCATATTAATTGCAGCCCCCAGGTGCTCCTGCATCCACTGTTGACCTTCAAGGACTGTTTCGTCGTGGTGTGAACTCGCTGCATCATTTTGATAGGAGGCCGCCCCAAAGGAGAGGCGAATTTCCGGCGAGAACTGCGTTTCTATCGCCCGTGCGATGCGACTCCCAAATCGCTCTTCTACGAGATGAACCATTAAGTCTGCTATCGAATTGACACTACCCACACAGTAGATGTTGTCGCTTTGGGTGATGAGGTGGCGAGTTTTAAGATCTACCTGGGGATAGCGCTTGGCAAAACGTTCGAAGTAATTCCAGTGGGTTGTGGCGGGCCTGCCATTTAGAATCCCAGCTTCCGCGAGCAGACAACTTGCCGTTCCTACACTGCAGATCTGCGTTCCCGAGGCGGCGATATCAGGCAATCTCTTAATAAGAGCTGCCGATTCCCGCAGTGTAGAACGGGGGTTTCGCCATATCGCAGGCAGAATCAATAAATCCGGAGTGGCAAGATCAGCCAATGCCACATCCGGGGTCAGGCGGATGCCACTATTGAGTCGCATCGACTTCTTGTCGGGCCCCGCTATCTGAAACCGTACCTGTGGTTGAGCCCTTCGGCCCGTGCTGGCCATCTGGCTGGCGGCGTGCAGTATCTCCATGGGCAAGGTAATGCTCGAGGCCAGAGCGCTTGGATACAGTACTGTTGCTGCGTGATACATCTGCTTGCCTTCGTCATACCGATGGCATAAATGCCATATTTGATGTCCGAAATAGCCTATCAGTTAGGTGCTCGTGACCGCTAGAATTAATTCCATCATTGACGAAGCACTTAAGTGCGCACAGGCGGTCTACACACGTATGAAACGATTACCGGTAATTGTAGGATTTGGCGGCATTAATGCTGCGGGCCGTAGCTCCGGACACCACGCTTATGCGCGGATGGTCCACCGCGCACTGCCGCAGGCTCAGCGCGATCGTACTCTTGCATCACTTGCCAGCCTTATGGGGTTGAAAGACGGTCTCGGCAAACAACAGCACATTCTCGACCATACCTTGGTGCGCCGAATCGAAAAAAGTCACTTTGACGTCGATGCAGTTCCCTGGAACAAGCGTTTTCCCACTGACAGCTATGGAGAGCCCATCAGTTTTAACATCAAAAATCAGAATCTCCCCGATGTAATCCCCCCGAGCTGGAAAGTGACTCCCATCTCAGTGACTCATGTCAATGTGCAGATTCAGGGTGAACAGGATTTTTTCCTGCCGACCAAGCGTGAATTTGAGGTGAAAGCTGCCGGGCAACTGCCCACCGGTTTTGAGCCGGGCACGCTATACGCCTCGCGCAGCCATCCTCGTGGCCTACAAATGATGATTTATGCCGCTTCGGATGCACTGGGTAGTCTGGGTATAGATTTTGACACTATCTTGGAACATGCCAGCGTTGATGAAGTCAGTGTCTATGCGGGGAGCGCCATGGGCCAGCTGGATTCTCCCGGTATCGGAGGAATGATCAAATCCCGCTACAACGGACTGAAAGTCACCTCAAAGTACTGTCCTCTTGGTCTGGCGGAAATGCCCGCTGATTTCGTTAACGCCTATGTGTTGGGCAGCATGGGTTCTACCGGCGCTGCCCTTGGGGCCTGTGCTTCATTCCTTTACAACCTGCGGCTCGGGATACAGGACATACAAAGTGGCCGTAGCCGTGTGGCTTTTATCGGATCATCGGAAGCGCCGGTGAATCCAGAAGTTATGGAGGGCTACGCCGCCATGGGCGCACTGGCGGCAGACAAGGGTCTGCGACAACTCGATGGTTTAGCGGATGGTATGGAACCCGATCACCGCCGAGCTTGCAGACCCTTTGCTGAGAATTGCGGCTTTACCATCGCCGAATCTGCCCAGATGATTGTTTTGTTCGACGATGAATTAGCAATGGAACTTGGCGCCACCACCTTTGGCGCCGCCACCGATGTATTTGTGAACGCTGACGGATTCAAAAAATCCATCTCCGGTCCGGGCGTCGGTAATTACATCACTGTGGCCAAAGCAGCGGCCGCCGCCAGGGCAATTTTGGGAGAAGAAGCGCTGCGAACTGGCGGCCTGGTGCAGTCTCACGGCACGGGAACCCCGCAAAACAGGGTTACCGAATCGCAGATTTTGAATGAGACTGCCAAAGCGTTCGGAATTAGCGACTGGCCGGTGGCAGCGCTGAAAAGTTATATAGGCCACTCGCTGGGTTCGGCGTCAGGTGATCAAATAACCGCCACTTTGGGTGTCTGGAAACACGGCATTATCCCGGGGATACACAGTATTGAGGCTGTGGCGGATGACGTTGTTCAGGAGAGATTGCAATTCACCTCAAAACATCGAGAAATTGACCCCCAAGGGCTGCAATATACCCTGATCAACTCAAAAGGCTTTGGTGGTAACAATGCGACTGGTACAATGCTAAGCCCCACGGTCGCGCGCAAGATGATGCAATCGCGCTACAGTGCGAAACAATGGCAGGCTTGGGAAAAGGCGAACGAAGCCGTGAGGGAACGCCAGCAAAAGTACGACAATGCAATGATTGCCGGTGAGGAAAAACCCGTTTATAAATTTGACCACAATGTGTTGGGCGATTCGGATGTGACAATGGCCGCCCACGAAATGCATATTGCCGGCAACAAGGTACGGCTCGATCTTCAATCGCCTTACGACGATATGAAGATCGACTAAAATGATCGGTTAGGCGACAGAATCCACCAACAATAGGAATAAATGTGACTAATGTGACGATGGACAACCAGGTTATCTACTACACACTTACCGACGAAGCGCCTTCTCTGGCGACCTGTTCTTTTCTACCCATTGTGAGGGTGTTTACCTCTGCGGTAGGGATAGACGTTAAAATCAGCGACATCTCACTGGCAGGAAGACTTCTCTCGTCTTTTCCAGAGCGACTGACTGAGGACCAACAGGTGGCCGATGGTCTCGCCTTTTTAGGAGAACTCACCCAGGACCCCAAAGCGAATATCATCAAACTCCCGAATATTAGCGCGTCTATACCACAGCTCAAAGACTGCATCGCTGAACTACAGTCTCAGGGCTACGCTATTCCCGATTATCCTGAAATTCCTGAGAACGAAGAAGAGGAAGCGATTCAAAAAACCTATGGTAAGTCTTTAGGTAGCGCGGTTAACCCGGTGCTGCGTGAGGGCAACTCCGATCGTCGTGCACCACCGGCTGTGAAAGCTTTCGTGAAAAAGTTTCCTCACTCTATGGGTGAGTGGAGTAAAGCCTCGCGTACTCATGCTGACTTTATGAACGGTGGAGATTTTTTCTCCAGCGAAAAATCTTTGACCATGGCAGCGCAAGGCGATGTGCGCATTGAGTTTGTCGATGGCAATGGTGCAGTAGAAGTTAAAAAGGAACTTCATCTGGAAGAGGGTGAAATACTGGACAGCATGTTCATGAGCTCCAGTAAGCTCAGGGAATTTTTTGAGCACAGCCTGGAAGATGCAAAGAAAACCGGGGTTATGTGGTCTCTGCACGTGAAGGCGACCATGATGAAGGTGTCTCACCCTATTGTGTTTGGTCACGCGGTCACCGTTTTTTATAAGGACGTGTTCGAGAAGCACGGTGAGTTGTTTGCCGAGCTGGGCGTCAATCCAAACAACGGTTTGGGCAGTGTGTATGACAAGATTTCATCCCTACCCAGAAGTAAGCGGGAAGAGATAGAAGAAGATATTCAGGCTTGTTACGCCACACGCCCGGAAATGGCGATGGTGGATTCGGTCAAGGGTATTTCAAACCTTCATGTACCCAGCGATATCATTGTCGATGCCTCCATGCCAGCGATGATTCGTAGCTCGGGGCAAATGTGGGGTCCAGATGGTAAGCAAAAGGACACCAAGGCAGTCATGCCAGAGAGCACCTACGCGAGGATTTATCAGGAGATTATCGATTTTTGCAAAACCCACGGCGCCTTCGATCCCACCACCATGGGCACCGTGCCCAATGTAGGTTTGATGGCGAAGAAAGCCGAAGAGTACGGCTCGCACGATAAAACTTTTGAAATATCTGAAAACGGAACAATGCGTATTGTGGCAAGTGATGGCAGCGTTTTGTCCGAGCATGAAGTTGAAACCGGCGACATATGGCGCGCCTGCCAAACCAAGGATGCGCCCGTAAGAGATTGGGTGAAGTTGGCAGTGACCCGAGCTCGTCAGTCGAATACACCGGCGGTGTTCTGGTTGGATCCAGAGCGGCCACACGACATGGAGCTTCAGAAAAAGGTGAAGCACTATCTGTTGGAACACGATATTCACGAATTGGATATCCACGTGATGTCTTATAACGAAGCAATTCGGTGGTCCATGGAACGTCAGATTCGTGGGCTGGATACCATCTCCGTTACCGGCAATGTGTTGCGCGATTATTTGACTGATCTGTTTCCGATTATGGAGTTGGGTACATCAGCGAAAATGCTCTCCATTGTTCCGATGTTGGCGGGCGGCGGTATGTACGAAACGGGCGCTGGAGGTTCCGCTCCCAAGCACGTACAGCAAATACAGGAGGAGAATCACCTGCGCTGGGACTCTCTGGGTGAATTTATGGCTCTGGGTGTTTCCCTGGAAGATATGGGCATCAAGAACGACAACCCCGGCGCTCAGATTTTGGCTAAAACCCTGGATCTGGCTACTGGCAAGTTACTTGAGAACAACAAATCTCCCTCCAGGAAGACCGGAGAACTTGATAATCGCGGCAGCCATTTTTACCTGGGTATGTACTGGGCGCAGGTAGTAGCCGAGCAAACAGAGAACCCAGAGCTAGCGGCTCGCTTTGCACCATTGGCCAAGGCGCTGGCGGAGAATGAAGATAAGATTATCGCTGAGCTGCGTGCGGTGCAGGGTCGACCAGCGGCGATCCAAGGGTATTACCACGCTGAGCGTGATGACGTGAAACGCGTCATGCGGCCCAGCGAAACCCTCAACGCTATCCTGGCGCAGGGCGCAGCCTAGCTCGATTGTCTTGCAACCGTGAGCGCTATCGATGGATGGCGCAAACGGTTAAGCTAGCTGTCCGTAAAGTCACTCGCAGGCACTTATGGCAGAACCTTTAAAAAGCCCGCGGATCTCTATTCACGTTACGGTGGTGCTCGTCTTTGCGATCGCCACCATTCTCACTGCGATACTGGCCCTGAGTTTGCAGTACTACTTTGGCTACGCTCTGGCCAGGGATGCTGCCAGAGACCTGTATGCCAACACAGCCAAAGCCGCCGCCAGGCAGCTCATTAATGTTAGTCAGCAAACCACCAACGCCGTTGATGTTCTGGTGGAGTATCCCCAGTTTGCGAATAGATCTCTAGACACCGCACAGCTTCAGATTTTTGCAAAATTCATGCAGCAAAACCCTTTGTTTTACGGGATTTATCTTGGGTTTGAGGACGGTAGCTTTAGAGAACTTATCCATTTGCGCACAGCCCAGTATGTCCGCAAAACACTGGGCGCATCCCCAGAGGATCAATGGGTTGCTGTCACGGTCGATAAGCAGCTGGGTATGCTCACCCGGCGCTACCAATACCTGAACGAAAACCTTGAGGTTCGTGCCACAAGGTCAGAGCCCACTGATTTCGACGTCAGGGAGCGGCCCTGGTATTCCACAGCCTCGCTTTCTGTGGAAGCACAGACAACCGACATCTATCGGTTTTCACAGTTAGGTGCTTTTGGGCAGACCGTATCAAAACGAATCCCTCAGACCAGGACCGTTATCGGCATAGACATGACACTTTGGGGTTTGTCGAACTACCTCAATCGCCAGATGGCCGACAGCGAGGCGATTTCATTTGTGTTTCAGGGGGACGGTCAGATTGTTGCTACCAGCGTGGCGAAACCGCTACTGGCATCTGCTGACCTCATTGCTATCTCCGGTGATCCCTACCGCCAGGATCAAATGGTTGAGGTCAGCCATGAGGGCAGCCCCCATTTTGCCTATGTGACGCCTCTAGCAAGTCGCGAGGGGACCTCCAGCTACTTTGGTGTTCTGGTTCCCCAAGCAGCGGTCGTTGGCACATTTCTGGACAAGGTCAGTTTGTCCATCGGCATCACCGCAATTTTCCTCGTGTTGCTTTTGCCTCTGTCGTGGGTGTTTGCATCCCCTATTGTTCGCCCCATCAGACAACTTGCCGCCGAAAACGAAAAAATTCGTCTGCGCGAGTTTGACCAGGTTGAGCGGGTGGGCACCTGGGTAAAAGAAGTCGATGACTTGTCCGAGTCGATGGTAAACATGGTCTCATCTATCGAAACTCATGAAACTGCGCAACGCAATTTGATGGACTCCTTTATTCAGTTAATCGCTCAGGCCATTGATGAAAAGTCGCCCTATACCGCATCGCACTGCGCCCGCGTACCCGAGCTAGCGCTTATGTTGGCGGCCCAGGCATCCGACAGCAGTGCACTGCCGTTTAAGGACTTTCGGCTTGAAACACCGGACCAGTGGCGCGAGTACCAGATCGCAGCCTGGTTGCACGACTGCGGCAAGATCACCACGCCGGAGCACATTGTCGACAAGGGGAGCAAGCTTGAAACCATTTACAATCGCATTCATGAAGTTCGTATGCGGTTTGAAGTGCTGTGGCGCGATGCAGAAATTCACTATTGGCAACAGCTCCAGGAACAACCTAACTTGGAGCTTGATCTGCGAACCGCGTTGCAGACAAACCGTCAAGAATTGCTTGATGATTTCGGATTTATTGCTCAGTGCAACGTGGGCGGAGAGACCTTTGATGACGAAAAACTATTCCGCCTTAAAAAGCTATCAACGAAAACCTGGCAAAGAAACTTCGATGACCAATTGGGTCTTTCGCCGGTAGAAGAATTGCGAGTGTCATCGCCGTCGGCCGAATTACCTGCAACAGAACCGTTGCTAAGTGATAAGCCTGAGCATGTTATAGCTCGCATTCACAGTTCGGACCACGCTCCCGAGCTGGGAATAAAAATGGAGATTCCGGAACATTTGTACAACCTCGGTGAGGTCTACAATCTCTCCGTCTCGCGCGGCACACTGACTAAAGAAGACCGTTTTAAAATCCAGGAACACATGATTAGCACTATTAAGATGCTGGATAGTTTACCGTTCCCCGACGAGCTTAAAAATGTCCCGCGTTATGCATCGACCCACCACGAGACAATGCGCGGGTCGGGGTATCCTCGTAGGTTGAAAGGGCATGAGTTGAGCATCCCCGAGAAAATCCTGGCGGTTGCCGACGTCTTCGAAGCGCTGACCGCCTCAGATCGCCCCTATAAAAAAGCCAGGCCGGTGAGTGCCGCTATCGATATACTGCACAAAATGGTCTTGGATGATCACATCGACAGAGACTGCTTTGAGCTTTTCATCCGCAGTAAGGTGTATGTTAAATACGCCGATCAATTTCTTGATCCGGAACAAATCGATACAGTCGAAGAATCCCTGTATCTTTCCTAGCAACGCTTAGTGGCCTGTGAAAATTATGAAAGTACTGATAGAAAATTATAGAAACCTGACCGCCGGACACTGCGGCAGTGGCGCGATGCGCAATCTGATTTATCACTATTGCGGTTTGGAGTTGGAGGAGGGGGTTGTTTTCGGCCTGGGCGCGGGTCTGGATACTGTGTTCTTCACCTGTGGGGCACAATCCCCGCCTTTTATGCTGTTTGGGCGAGGATCAAGTATGGAGGCCGATCTTGCCGATACCTTGGGCATCGACTACCGCGAACAGATGCAGATGGACAATGATCTGGCATGGGAGGAGGTTCGCCAGGAGGTTATTGAAGGGCGGCCCACCATGCTCTCCGGAGACATACTTTACCTGGACTATCGCGAGTACAAAGTTCATTTCCCCGCACACCGTTTCGTATTGCTGGGTTTTGATGAGGAAAAGCAGGAGGTCTATATCGCTGACAGAACCCGGGAACAAACAGAGACCTGTTCTATGGGCGCACTGCGCATGAGCCGTAATCCACAAGAGGCCATTAGTACTTACAACGCCTGGGGTAAATTCTCATCAGCTACTGTTCGGCATAGCTTGCCCGATGCCTGCGGTGTTGCACTTCGCAAAACTGTGGAGCGCATGCAGGGCATGGACACGTCCCAGCGGGATATGATGTCCGCGATGAGTGGTGGTAGCACCGACATTTTGGAGGTCGGCCTTAGAGGTTTACAAGCCTTTAGCGATCAGCTGTTGGTCTGGCCGGATTTAGATGATGCAGCGGGCCACGCCCAATACGTTGACAATGCCATCATAAAATACGGCACCGGGGGTGGGTTTTTCCGGGATCACTTCGCGACCTTCATGCGTTGGGCCCGCCAGCAGCGCCCTGATCTGGTCAGCACTTCTACAGTCGATCTGGCCCAGGAGTCGGCGGCTCGCTGGAACGCTCTGTCGCCGACGATGCAGCATCTTGCGGCGAATCCCCGAAATTCCCAGGAATGGAAGTCTGCTCATGTCCAGGTTCAGGACATATTCGAAGCGGAGTATTCTCTGTTTGGTCATCTGGCTGACAAAGTACTGCGTACAGGGTGAATAGCATTCTCCACGCTTCAGAAGCAATCGACCTTAACTTACCGACCCTCTCGCGTCCGCCAAAATTGTTCGTGCATGGGCCGCAGGACAAATTCGTGTCACGCACGATTCGCGAAACGGGTCTGTGGGAGCCCTATGAAACCTCACTTGTGTTGGCGCTTTTAAAACCCGGCGATGTGTTTGTGGATGTGGGCGCCAACATTGGTTATTTTTCTATTCTGGCTGCCAGTGTTGTTGGCGATAGCGGGCGAGTGATTGCTTTTGAACCGGACCCCGAGAACTATGCGCTGTTCGAGGCCAGTATCAAGCTCAACGGATTTGAAGAGCGGATTGATGCCTGCGAGGCAGGGTTATCTGTTTCGGATAGCCCTGGCACCTTGTACCTCAGTACCGACAATCTTGGGGATCATCAAATATATTCGGGTGAGCCGGGCCGTCAAAGTCTACCCATCACACTTTATCACGGAGGGGACTTTCTTCGGTCACGGATCGATCGGCTGGATCTTCTCAAGGTTGATACCCAGGGTTCGGAATTTGCGGTGATGCGGGGTTTGATGCCATTGCTGCAAGAACTCCATCAGCCTCCGCAGATCGTTATTGAGTTGACACCCTATTCTTTGAAGGAAGCGGGAAATAGCGGCAGGGCTCTCATATACCTTCTGGATCAGTTAGGGCAACCCTTATGGATAATTGATCACCTGGAGCATCGCCTGGTTAGGTCAAGTGCGGACGAACTGGCGCTTTGGTGTGACAATGTGGATGCCTGTGAAGGTGATATGGGTTTCATGAATATTCTGGTGGGTGCAGGTACACAATAAGCTGCTATCATAGCCGGCTTATCCATAGCCTATCGCCAACAGTAAATGAACGATCTCCTGCAGTTGTTACACAACCGAAATTCTGCACCAAGACTCACGGCCCCGGCTCCTTCTGATGCCCAAATGCAAGAGGCGTTTCTCGCGGCTGCCCGGGCTCCAGATCACGCCTGGTTACGGCCCTGGCGTTTTATTACCATTGATGGGGATCGGCGCAGCGCATTTGGTGAGGTCCTCGCATCCAGTTTATTGAAGCGAAATCCTCAAGCTGAGACCGCCGCAATAGAAAAGGCTAGCAGGGCTCCACTGCGTGCTCCATTGGTGGTTGTCGTCGTCACAAAACTGTCTGAACACCCGAAGGTTCCACATTCAGAGCAACGCCTGTCATCAGGCTGTGCAGCCCAGGGGATCTTGTTGGCCTGTGAGGCAATGGGCTACGCCGGTATCTGGCGAACTGGAGATGCGGCATTTGACCGCAATGTGATGTCCGCCATTGGCCTGGATTCTACCGAGGAAATTACCGGCTTCCTCTATTTGGGTACGCGAGACGGGCCCAGCAAAAATATTCCCGCGTTCGATCAGGATCACTACGTTAGCTCCTGGTGATTCTCTATAAAGGCGATAATGAATGACACCAAACTATGAAACTCTGGAACTGTCTGTAGAACACAATGTGGCTACCGTCTCTCTCAACCGTCCCGATAAGGCCAACTCGATGAGCGCCGCCATGTGGACAGAAATACAAAGCTGTTTTGATTGGCTGGACAGCGAACCGAGTGTTCGTGTGGTCATTCTGGCGGGTAACGGTAAACATTTTTGTGCGGGACTGGATCTGGAGATGTTTGGGGCTTTACAGGGGGAGTCGTCAGACCCGGGCCGACGCGCGGAATACCTGCGTCGAACCGTGTTGCGCCTACAGGATAACCTGAGCAGTATCGAGAAATGCCGAAAGCCTGTGCTGGCAGCTATTCACAATACCTGCATTGGCGGAGGGGTGGATATGACTTGCTGTGCCGATATGCGCTACGCCACCGAAGATGCTTTCTTCTCGATCAAGGAAATTGATCTGGGTATGACTGCCGATGTGGGAGCGCTGCAGCGGCTTCCCAAACTCATACCAGATGGCGTTACCAGAGAGTTGGCCTATACCGGCAGAAAAATGGGCGCTCAAGAAGCTCGAGAGTTGGGTTTTGTGAACCAGGTTTTTGCGGATAAGCAGGCTTTGATGGAGGGCGTAACCGATATCGCCCGTACTATTGCCAGCAAATCACCTTTGGCAATTCGCGGTACCAAGGAGATGATTCTGTATTCTCGGGACCACACCGTGAAAGATGGTCTGGATCATATTGCGACCTGGAACGCAGGGATTATGAGCAGTGCTGATCTGAAAGAGGGCATGCAGGCTCAGATGGAAAAGCGCGCTGCAGTTTTTGAAGACTGAGTGCCTACCAATAATAACCTTCAGTTCAGTTAAGTTCTTCGGAGAGTAAGGATGTCTTTTCTATCTCGGCTAAATCGGCCGTGGTTACATTTTATCGTTTTGGGAATCGTGCTTTATAAGCTCCAGGGGATGATGTTTCCGGAGCCTAAACCCGTAATAGGCCCCCTGAACGGGGCGCGACTTGAAGCGCTGCAACAACAGTGGTTTTCCAGCGTCGGACGTTTGCCCACCGCCGAGCAGAAACAGCGAATCGTCAATGCGGAGCTGGATCGCGACATGCTGTTTCAGCGCGCGCTGGAGCTGGAGCTTCACGCAATCGATACGGTGGTCTATCAGCGTTTGGTACGCAACATGCACTTCCTGCAAATGGCGGAAGATAAAACCGAGACCCAAATGTATGAGGAGGCGCTGGAAATGCGCCTGCATCTCGGTGATGAAGTGGTTAAGCGTCGCCTGATTCAGGTAATGGAGCAGCTGTTATTGCAGGCAAACCCGCCACTGCCGCCTACCGAGGCGCTGCTACTGGAAGAATTTGCACGTCGCAGGGAAGAATTGCGCCGCCCTCCACGCTATTCAATAGAGCACATTTACTTCAACCGGGACCGTGAAGATCAAGTCGAGGACGTTATCGCCAGCATTGCAAAGGAAAACTTCGATTCCAAAGCAGCGCGACAACTCAGCTCACCGTTTTTGCCCGGCTATGAATTCAAACGCCAGACTCCTGATCAATTGGCACGGCATTTTGGTGCCGCTTTTGTACGTAATCTTGAGCAGGAGCAACCCACCGAGGCGCAGTGGTTGGGTCCGATACGCTCAACCTATGGTCTTCATTATGTTTGGGTCTCAGCTATAGAATTGGCTAGGCCGGCACAGTTTGAGGAAGTGCGAGTGCAGTTAACCAGAGACCTGGAGTCTCGAGCCAGAACCGAGGCACTGCAAAACGCCGTGCGCGAGTTGCGTAAACACTACGAGGTGAAAATATGAAGACTATTCGCCTGACGCTGACCCTTTTGGTTTTGTTTTCGATCTCCATGGGCGTCCAAGCGCATCGTTTTGCACCCTCTTTACTGAAATTGGTTGAGACCTCGCAAGGCAGTTACAACGTGGTCTGGAAAACACCTACCCAGGGAACCAGTAGCACACCTTTGCGTCCGATATGGCCTGAAGACTGTGAGGTAAGCACTGCCAATCCCACTCAGCAAGAAGGGACGGGAAGCGTGAGTAGTTGGGCGATTAACTGCTCGAATTTAGCGGGCGGCCAATTGATCGGACAGACATTGGGTGTCTCCGGCTTAGGAGCCAATCAGGCCTCTGCGATGATTATGTTAAATCTGAAAGACGGTCGCAATTATCAGCAGATTGTAAATGCGGAAAAACCAGGATTTGTGGTGCCTGCCGAGCCCGGGCAGGGCCAGGTGATGACCGAATACTCTGTGTTGGGCATGGAGCATATCTGGAGTGGTATTGATCACCTCATGTTTGTGTTTGGTCTGCTGTTGTTAGTCGGAGGTGGGACCAGGCTACTTTGGACGATAACGGCCTTTACCCTCGGGCATAGCATTACATTGTCTTTGGTCACACTGGGTTACTTCGACTATCCGGTTGCGCTGGTTGAGTTCACCATTGCTGTGAGCATCTTTGTACTAGCCCTTCAGCTTGCACGGCAAGACCAACTCGGTTTGTTCAAGCGTTATCCGTGGTGGTTGGCAGGGGGTTTTGGGCTCTTGCACGGCATGGGTTTCGCCGGTGCCTTGGCCGAGGCCGGCCTACCTCAGGACAACGTTCCCCTGGCGCTGTTGTTTTTCAATGTGGGAATTGAAATTGGTCAGATCGCGTTCATTTTTGCGGTGCTTGGGCTGTGGTATCTTTCGAGAAAGATACTGGCACCCTGGCAAGAACGGTTAATGCCCATCCCGGTGTATGTACTGGGCGGGCTGTCTGCGATGTGGTGTATAGAGCGAGCTATGGAGGTAATGGGCTAGCCTAGGGGTACAAATACGGTACACTGCTAAACACAGGGCAGAGAGAGAGAGTTAAAAATCTGTAATAGGGGGCGAGTTCTGATGCCAGCGGGTCAGTCTTTATCGTATCTGCTAACACCCAGTCTTTTGGTGTTCTGGCTGTTGTGCTCTGTCCCATCCGCACGCTCTGACGAACTGATCACCGAGGATGTCCCCCAAGAAAGCGGCAAACTCACCACCGAGCAAATCGAAAAATCTCTGGGTCATGTTCAGGATGCCGACGGCAATTGGGCCGACAGCAGCCATCAGTACATAGGCACCAAAGCCGACGATTTAGCCATCTATCTCGACACGTTTTTTGGTGCGCCTCTAGAGGACCTCGAGTCAGCGGATAGCACCGTGCGTTTTGTAACCCGGTTTGAATGGGATGAGGACGACGGGTCAGATGCCGGTGTACGCCTGCGTGGAACCGTTCACCTGCCTCGCATCAGTGAGCGGCTATCTCTTGTTTTCGACGGTGAAGATAGCGACTCCGAGCAGGAATTTGATGTAGATGGAGACGATGGCAACGAGGTTGGACTGCAACTTAATGCCGCCGACGGAAGACGCTCCCGGTTCGATTTGACGTTGAAGTTGAGCTCGGGGCCCAATTTGAAGCCGGGGATTCGCTACCGGTTTAAGGAAGACCTCTCGGACTGGGGGCGTTTCCGCTATACAGCGAGGGTCGACTACAGTGACAGCAAGCTATTCCGGCATCGCCATACGGTGGACTTGGACTATCTGACTGGCGAAACATCATTGTTGCGCTGGACTAATAAAATCGAGCAGGGCCAGCGCAGCGACGGTGTGCAGTGGTCCAGTCTGGTGTCCTGGCGCTACGGATATAACATCGACTCGGCGATGGCTATTATCGCCGGTGTTGTGGGCAAAACCGAGCCAGATATCCCGGATTTTATCCGTGAGAATCCCCCCTATATCGGGCGCCCCCCCAAGCAAGGTTCTTTGTTAACCAATTATGTTGCTGCGCTGCGCTTTAGAAACCGGATTTATAAGGACTGGCTGTACGTTGAGATTGAACCGGGTTATGCCCGCCGGCAGCGTCATCATTTCGAAGATCGCCACGGCGTTTTCTTTGCCCGCATCAATTTCGAGATTTTGTTTAATCGCGGGCGGGAGCAAGTTAACAAGCCCAGCAAAAATGCGGACGTCCCCCAATCGACGCCCGCTGGAAACGAGATTTAGCGGCTCAGGGGTTTCCCGGCCATTTTTCCATGGGGATGAAAGGGTGTAGCGAAAGCTGTACGCCCTCATTGATGTGGTCTTTGCTTTCAAGCATATTGCGCCGTCTAATAAAGCGACCGCTGGAAGAGCGGCTATCAATAGCATCGGTGGCGTCCAATCCACCACGACCGATAAACAATCGGTCTAACCCTATAGTGTAGATACTGACCTGTAGTGATGCAGCGGACGCTTGGGCGTTCCAGCCAAAGTCTGAGGACACACCATTGCCAGGGCCCTGCAGAGAGGGTTTTCGCGTTACGCCATCCCAACGTGCCAGGTGCTTCAGCCCCCCTGAAAAGGCTATGTCTACTTCCAACAGGTCGGTAAATACGAAAGCATCCAGGTTGGATTTCTTTTTCATCTGGTCTCGCACACTCACCATAATTTGCGAGAAAGTTTTCATGTTGACCTTGCCCGTGGTGGGATCCACGGGATTGCCGAATGCTCTAACCGCGGTATTCCAATGCTGCTTGAATTGCCGCTGGGGGAGAACTTTGTAACCGTGCTCTTTCAAATATTTGCCCACATAGCCGTCGATTCTTACCGCTTGTTTTTCCAGATAGGTGCGAGAGGGGCCCCCCAGGTTGACGTGGGGAATGACAACTGTTTTGATCTGCCCGGCGTCCAGTAACTCTTGATTAAGTTCGGCGGGGAATACTGAAGCGTTGTACGTGGGACCACTGCTGCAGGCATTTAAAACCAGGGACACCGTGGCGATGATGGTTAGGCGAGTAAAAAGACGCATGATTTAATCCGATCCGTTATAGTACCTCGTATGTTAACAAAAACTGCTTGATGACACAGCGTTCATGTCTGTAAAAATAAACTCGAGCGTGGCGGGAACAGGCCCTGACGTGTTATTGATCCACGGCTTGTTCGGAATGGGCAGTAATCTCGGGGCGCTATCCAGGGCTTTACAGGATCGTTATCAAGTACACAGTGTTGACCTGCCAAATCACGGGCGCTCGGGCTGGCTTTCCCCTGCGGATATACCCACGATGGCTCGCGCCTTGCTCAGTTGGATGGACCAGAAGGGCCTGGAGAATATTGCCCTGGTCGGGCACTCCCTTGGCGGCAAAGTCGCGATGGAACTGGCGCTGCGAAATCCACAGCGCGTGAATGCGCTGGTGGTGGCAGACATCGCTCCGGTGGCCTACCCGGGCAGTCACCAGTGTGAATTTGCCGCTCTGTCAGCGGTAGCACAAGCCAAGTGTTCCACCCGGGCAGACGCACAGCAGATCATGGAAGAACACCTCAATGAAGAGATGGTGATTCAATTCTTGTTGATGAACCTCACCCGCGCTGAGGATGGCTACTATCAGTGGCGTTTTAACCTTGCTGAAATCGTGTCGGGGTACGAGCAACTGCGGGCCAGCATTAAGCCATCAACGCCATTTGTTGCACCGGTGTTGTTCATAAAGGGGGGTGATTCAAACTACATTCTCGAAGATCACAGAAATGACATTCTCAAACTGTTTCCTGCGGCCGAGTTAAGAATCATGCCTGGCTGCGGTCACTGGTTGCATGCCCAGGAACCGCGTTTGTTTAACAGCCTGGTCGGGCGCTACCTCGATGCTTGACAGGACGGCCCATTGGGCCAAGTATGTCTTCCCAAATTGTTGGCCCTGAAGAATTTCAAACACATGACTGATTACATAGATATCCCTGAAGGTTATAAACACTACAAAGGCGCCAGTCCGGCTGAAGATAACATCGGCCCGTTTTACTATCGCAAGCAAGATGAAATCTTACTGATGGGAATGCGCGCTTCGGAAAAACATGCAAATGGCCGGGGCACAGTCCACGGCGGTGTGTTGTTGTGCTATGCCGATTACGCGGCAACCATGTTGGCTTTAAGCGGAGTGAAGGAAAGCTGTGTCACAATAAGCCTGACCAGTGATTTTCTTGCAGCCGCGCACCTCGGGGACTGGATTGAATGCTCTGGTGAGGTGCTTAAACGCACCGGCAGCCTGACCTTTATCCGCGGTCAACTCTTTGTCGGCGACAATACCGTTTTGAGCTTCCAGTCCGTCTTGCGGAGATTATCGAAAAGTGCGTAACCGGAGCTTCGAGTAATGTACTTTACCCTCGGCGAGGTATTGGTGGTTTTCTTTTTCGGGGCAGTGTGCCTATTCTTTCTCTCGTCCATCAGAGTACGTGAGATCGCTGTCACCGCCGTTCAAAAAGCCAGCGAACGAGACGACTTTCAGTTGTTGGATCAAAGTGTGCATGTGCAGAAAGTATCAATGAGCCGCGATAGTCGCGGTAGCTGGTGCCTGTGGCGTCAATACCGCTTTGACTACAGTTATGACGGAGTAGAGCGCAGGCAGGGCCACGTGATTATGCTGGGGAAAAAAATGCAGGCTTTGGTGGTGGGTGAACGAAGCCAAACCCTGCACTAGTGTAGTGTATTAAACAGATTAATGATATAATGATTACTTCATTCACTACCCGTGTGAAGCTAATGCCCGCCCAAATAAATATAACTTTAACAGCGCAAGAGAAAAAGCAGTTGGAAAAAAATGTTAGAAGCAAAACGACACCGGTTCGATTGGTAGAGCGCTCAAGGATTATTTTGCTCGCTGCAAAAAATGTTCCCAACTACAAAATTGCTGAAGAGCTGGAAATTGATGTCAACAAGGTAGGCCGATGGCGCAATCGTTTTTTTGAGAGAGGGTTTCGGGGAATAGAAAAAGATTTGCCAAGAGGGGCTAATCACGGCGGCAAGAATTCTGCGGACCAGGCAAAGCTGCGGTCGAAAGTCATCAAGATAACCACGCAGGAAAAACCCAAGGATGGCACCCACTGGACAACCCGGGGTTTGGCAAAAGTGATGGGCATTAATCACTCCTTTATAAATAGAGTGTGGCGAGAAGTTGGTCTGAAGCCACACCTGGTTGCTCAGTTCAAGGTGAGCAACGATCCTGCCTTTGAAGAAAAGCTACGCGATGTTGTTGGCTTGTATTTATCGCCGCCAGAGAATGCAGTTGTTTTCTGTGTTGACGAAAAGAGTTCCATTCAAGCGCTGGACAGAACGCAGCCGGGATTGCCGATGAAGCCCGGGCGCGGCGGAATCATGACTCACGACTATAAGCGTCATGGTACAAGCACCTTGTTTGCGGCACTGAACACCCTGACTGGTGATGTTATCGGTGAGTGCAAAAAGCGTCACCGGCACCAGGAATTTTTGGCGTTTCTGAAGACTGTGGAAAAACAAACACCCAAGGAGTTAGACCTTCACCTTATCGTTGATAACTACGCGACGCACAAACACGAAAAAGTGAAGAACTGGATTAAGCGTAATAAAAGGGTTCACTTACACTTTATTCCAACCAGTTCTTCGTGGCTAAATCTGGTGGAGAGATTTTTTGGTTTGTTGACAGAAAGGCAACTGCGCCGTGGTGTATTCACATCGGTACAAGAGCTGGAAGAGACCATCATGGATTTTATTGAGAGGCACAATGAAGATAAAAAGCCATTTGCCTGGACAAAGTCCGCAGAAGAGATTTTGGAGAAAGTGGGGCGCGCAAGGCATGCACTCTCAAATCATCAGTCAGTTTAATACACTACACTACACTAGTATAGTGCTTGGGTTGGTGATAGTCTATTTACACAAGCTATTACTCGGCCTGATGCGTATAGGCAGTATCCGGTCCGAGTTTCCCTGCATTTGATACGCAAAAAATTCTGGATAGAGAGGTTAACGACAATGGAACAGCGCAATTTCCGCGTAACCGAAGACGCACTCGGTAAAGTCACGCATTTTGACAACGCTCCGAAATGGATTTATGAGATTGATAACCCCTACCTACACGGCGTGTATGCACCGACTATGGACGAAGTAGATGCTGACAACCTCACCGTCGTTGGCGATCTACCTGCCGATTTAGACGGCGCGTACTATCGAAACGGCCCCAACAATGTTCACAGGCCGAACGGTGCATACCATCCTTTTGATGGCGACGGTATGGTTCATGCGGTTTACTTCAAAGACGGTAAAGCATCTTATAGAAACCGCTTCATTGACACTGCCGGCCTCGCGTTGGAACGCGAGCAAGGCGGCTCAATCTGGCCTGGCGTTATGGACAGGTTCGATTATTCTCTACCTGGTTTCCCCATCAAAGATAACTGTAATACTGACGTCACCCTGTTTGCCGGCCAGCTAATGCCAACCTGGTACAACGCAGGTATACCGCACAAAATGGACCCGCTGACCTTGGAAAACCTCGGCGAGTACCCTCTTGCAGGCAGAATCAAGCAAAAGATGTCGGCCCATAATCGCGTCGACTGGAACACCGGCGAAATGCTATTTATGGACTATGGAGACGAAGCTCCGTTTATGACCTATGGAGTAGCCAATCCGGATGGGTCGCTGCGTCAGGAAGTTGAGATCGAGCTGCCCGGACCCCGCTTGCCGCATGACCTGGGTTTCACCACTAACTACACTATACTGCATGATTTACCGTTCTTTCACGACATGAATATCTTACGCAAACATGGTCGCAGGGTCGTGGATTTCCATCCAGACATCCCAACAAGATTCGGAATTATTCCACGCTATGGCGCCTCCGAAGACATTCGCTGGTTCGAGTGTGAGCCCTGCTTTATCTTACATGTCTCCAATTGCTGGGAAGACGGTGACTGGATAACAATGGATGGTTCTAGGTCTACCAACCCGAAGCCAAGGGTCGATACTGACTGCGGCCCACTAACCCACATGATGGCCTACATGGTCAATATCACGAACAACTATCGCTGGCGCTTTAATCTCAAAACAGGTGAGGTCCGCGAATGTGCCATTGACGATCTCAATACAGAGTTCAACAAAACCAACCAATTATTTCACGGTGTGCAAAGCAAGTATGCCTACCATCAACGCATCCCTACATGGGAAGAAGGCGCACGCACTCTGAGCTTCACTGCACTAGTGAAATACAATAACGAAACCGGGCAATACAGCAAATGGGATTATGGCAAAGGTGTATACGGCAGCGAAGTATCCTTTGCTCCCGTCAAAGGTGCCACTCGCGATAACGATGAGGACGATGGCTACCTGATCAACACGGTACTGGACAGTGATACCTGGAAGTCGGAAGCGCTGGTGTTCGACGCCAAGGACATTGCTCAAGGGCCTATCGCCAGAGTACAGATCCCCAATCGTGTACCAGCCGGATTCCACTCCAGCTGGGCGCGTGGTGAAGCTATATATCGTTAGGCCTTGTGACGAAAATTAAATGACTTGCATAATCGAACTCCACATTGTAAAGTTTAGCTCAATCTAGCTGTAAATGCGCGTATGGAAGAGTTTGCGTCGATGGTAGATCACACAGCCCAGCCCAGTACCGTCACTCGATTGATTGCATGGCTGCTTGGTTTTCTTGAAGCGAGACCTCCGAAGACGTTGATTGACCAGCTGGATTTTTTGGACTAGATACCGTTGGATAAATTTATAGCACAACCGCAAACAATGACGATCAAATAATAAATTCCGTTTTGGAGAATATCATGCGTATACCAAATTTCAGACAATCCAGCTGCCACCTCGCCCTAGTTGCCGCCAATGCACTGCTTGTTGCCGCCCCGCAGTTGAGCTACGCACAAATGTTGGAGGAGGTAATAGTCACGGCGGAACGTCGCGCAGAATCACTGCAGCAGACTCCAGTTGCCGTTACGGCATTTACGGGTGATATGGTGGGCGATGGCGGCATTGGCAATCTTGGAGATATAGCCGTGCAAACGCCTAACTTCAAGTTCACCACCTTTAATATCTCCGAGCCACAGCTGTATATACGCGGTATCGGCACAACCAATGACTCTATCGGTTCAGATCCTGCGGTAGCAGTTTTTCTCGACGACGTTTATCTCGGCCGACCCAGTGGTGCATCAACCGATTTGTACGACCTGGAACGCATTGAAGTTTTACGGGGTCCTCAGGGTACTCTGTACGGTCGCAACTCTGCCGGTGGTGCGCTCAACATTTTTACCAAAAAACCGCAGCAAGAATTTGAAGCCAAGGCCGGACTTACCGTTGGTAGCGACGCTTTGTTGAATGTTCGTGGTTACATTAACGGACCCATTTCCGACACTGTCGCTGGTAAGCTCACAGTCAATGTCCGCTCTCGCGATGGCTTCGCAGAAAACATTACAACTGGTCAAGAACTTGAAGACGACGACACAAAAAGTGCGCGCGGGCAACTCCTGATAACGCCATCGGACAGAGTTGAAATATTACTGGGCGTTGACTACACCGATATCGATACCAGCGGTGCCAACCGCTTTCTCACCAATTTCGATGTTGAGCCTATAAACCCTCCCATCTTCGTCGACCCTGCCTTGGCTGCGAATGCTCAGTTTGGCAACGATCCACGAAAATCCAGCTCCAATGAAGTTCAAAACTCGGAGAAGGAGCTAATGGGCTTTCTCGCCCGTGTTGAAGTACAAATGGACTGGGCAACGTTGACCTCTATTACCGCCTACAGGGAGAGTGAATCTTCCTGGTTCCAGCCTTTGGTTCCAGTACTTTCGATAGAGGACGGCGGTCTTGGCTTGTTTGAAGTTAATGACGGCGCAGATCAGGAAGCAGACCAACTCTCACAGGAATTTAGACTCTCATCAGAAATTGAGACGCTGAAATGGGTAGCCGGCCTTTACTACTTTAAAGAAAACGCGGAAAAAACTGAGCGCTTTACCACCTATTGGAACGCAATTGCTCCAGGCCCCTTGTCGTTGAACAGCCCCGGAGACGTTTCCTTTATTCAGGATGCGACAACTGAAAGTATGGCCGCGTTCGGTCAAATCACTTGGGACCTCACTGAGACAGTGGCATTAACACTAGTGTAGTGTATTAAACAGATTAATGATATAATGATTACTTCATTCACTACCCGTGTGAAGCTAATGCCCGCCCAAATAAATATAACTTTAACAGCGCAAGAGAAAAAGCAGTTGGAAAAAAATGTTAGAAGCAAAACGACACCGGTTCGATTGGTAGAGCGCTCAAGGATTATTTTGCTCGCTGCAAAAAATGTTCCCAACTACAAAATTGCTGAAGAGCTGGAAATTGATGTCAACAAGGTAGGCCGATGGCGCAATCGTTTTTTTGAGAGAGGGTTTCGGGGAATAGAAAAAGATTTGCCAAGAGGGGCTAATCACGGCGGCAAGAATTCTGCGGACCAGGCAAAGCTGCGGTCGAAAGTCATCAAGATAACCACGCAGGAAAAACCCAAGGATGGCACCCACTGGACAACCCGGGGTTTGGCAAAAGTGATGGGAATTAATCACTCCTTTATAAATAGAGTGTGGCGAGAAGTTGGTCTGAAGCCACACCTGGTTGCTCAGTTCAAGGTGAGCAACGATCCTGCCTTTGAAGAAAAGCTACGCGATGTTGTTGGCTTGTATTTATCGCCGCCAGAGAATGCAGTTGTTTTCTGTGTTGACGAAAAGAGTTCCATTCAAGCGCTGGACAGAACGCAGCCGGGATTGCCGATGAAGCCCGGGCGCGGCGGAACCATGACTCACGACTATAAGCGTCATGGTACAAGCACCTTGTTTGCGGCACTGAACACCCTGACTGGTGATGTTATCGGTGAGTGCAAAAAGCGTCACCGGCACCAGGAATTTTTGGCGTTTCTGAAGACTGTGGAAAAACAAACACCCAAGGAGTTAGACCTTCACCTTATCGTTGATAACTACGCGATGCACAAACACGAAAAAGTGAAGAACTGGATTAAGCGTAATAAAAGGGTTCACTTACACTTTATTCCAACCAGTTCTTCGTGGCTAAATCTGGTGGAGAGATTTTTTGGTTTGTTGACAGAAAGGCAACTGCGCCGTGGTGTATTCACATCGGTACAAGAGCTGGAAGAGACCATCATGGATTTTATTGAGAGGCACAATGAAGATAAAAAGCCATTTGCCTGGACAAAGTCCGCAGAAGAGATTTTGGAGAAAGTGGGGCGCGCAAGGCATGCACTCTCAAATCATCAGTCAGTTTAATACACTACACTAGCCTGTGATCGATTGGAGTTAAGCCGGATCACTGTCGCCTCTTTGTCGTTCTTTTATTCTGCGGCAAATAACTGCGGGTTTACTGTGGCGCTAACAACCGGTATGCAGTACGCGCCTACCCATTGTGGTTAACACCGGTAAGACGTGTTCAAAGCCGTTTCTGTCACCACCGGCGAAGATGGCGATATTGCCTGTTGCTGCCCGATGGCAACCACCGGAAACAGGGCTGTCCAGCGAATTGGCACCTGTGCCCTGAACTTTTTCCCCTAAGCGTCTCACCTCTGCCTCATCGGTGGTACTCATTTCCAACCATGTCTTCCCGGTGGAATCCTGTTCTGTCAGGCCTGCGATAACACCATCCGGATTCTCCATTACCGCCGCACAGGCACTGGGGGAGGGGAGACAGGTTATGATGATATCGACGGCGATGGCTAAGGCTTTTGGGGAGCTTGCAGCGCGGGCTCCGCGGGCAACAAAGTCTGCTACCAGAGCTTCGTCTAAATCCAGGACTATTAGGTCAAAGCCGTTGCGAAGTAGGGTGCCGCACAATTTGCTGCCGACATTTCCCAGACCGATAAAACCTACTTTCTGCTTTTGGACTTCCTGCATTTCTTTGCTCCGGTTTTGTCTTGTGGTGGCTACGCGATTACTCGATGAGGCATCCATATTCAGCGCCAGCATCTAGCATCCATGTCCCCAGGTAATCTGCAAAGCTGCGTCGAATGACAATGTCGAAGGAGCCATCCTGCCGTTTGCTGAACAAGGCAGTCGCTTTGGCAAAGGTCGTTTGAACGCAGTCGTTTACTTGAAAATTGCTGGGGTGAAAGTCGTAGACGCTCGATTTCTTGAGCAGGGAATCGACCTGACTTCCGCTGATGTTAATTAGGGTTTGGCCGCCAGTGACAGTGACCACAGAAAAATGGCCTGTTAGCGCGTCGCGTAACTTCTGCTCTATATTGTGCCCACCCTCACGCTTGACAAGGAGTAGCCATTCATTGGGTCCCAGCCAGTACAGGCGCGTCTCATCATTACTTGAAGACCTACAAGGCTGAGTCGGCAATTCGATTCCCAGAGCCTGCTGGATTCCCGAGACAAACTCCGCGTTGCCCGGATCGCCGCGAACAATTAGGTGACTCAGAGTGTTGCATTCACGAATGACAATACTCGGCGGTTGATTTCCACTGTGCTTCCCCGAGAAATAATGCAGTGGGGATTCAACAAACACTTCTCCATCTCGCTCATTCACTTTAGACATTTTGCCGCTCCCCCTTCGGGTCGTAGAACACCGAACTCACAATAGTGGAGGACACATATCTACCATCTGCAAGAGGGCAGTGGACGATGTCCCCAATACGATTCAGGCCTCCCTTGACCACTGCAAGCGCAATCGAGTGCTGCAAGCAGGCACTGTAATAGCTAGAGGTAACGTGACCGAGCATATCCATGGGGATGGGCTGGTTTGGATCGTCGACAATCTGTGCGCCTTCTGGCAGGACCTCAATGGGGTCAATCGTTTTCAGGCCGACCAATTGCTTTCGTTTTCCTCGCACGCTGTCACTGCGATCCAGGGACCGTTTCCCTAAAAAGCTGAAAGCTTTGTTCTTGCCTACCACCCAACTCATATTTAAATCATGGGGAGTAACGGACCCATCGGTATCCTGCCCGACAATGATAAAGCCTTTTTCGGCTCGCAATACGTGCATAGTCTCGGTGCCATAAGGTGTTATATCGAATTCCTGTCCGGCGAGCATTAGTTGTTCCCAAAGATACCGGCCGTAGTGAGAAGGAACATTCACTTCATAGGTGAGTTCTCCGGTAAAGCTAATACGAAAGACACGCGCTGGAATTTTGGCGACGGTTCCATCTCTCCAGTCCATGAAAGCAAACGCTTCTTTGTTCAGCTCAATATCCTGACAAACTTTGGCAATAACTTTTCTGGCGTTGGGGCCTGTGACGGTAGCCGTCGCCCAGTGGTCGGTAACAGAGCTAAAATACACATCCAGTTCAGGCCATTCCGTTTGCTGCCACAATTCCAGCCAAGCGAGCACTCCTGCCGCACCACCTGTGGTGGTAAACATCTGGTAGTGATTTTCTCCCAGGCAGGCCGTTACGCCGTCGTCGAAAACCATACCGTCTTCTTTGAGCATGAGTCCGTAGCGGCATTTTCCCGGTGCCAGTTTGAGAAAGGAATTGGTGTAAACCCGGGTGATAAATTCGGCGGCATCGGACCCCTGTATATCGATCTTGCCAAGGGTTGATGCGTCCAATATGCCGACGCTATTGCGAACCGCCAGGCACTCGCGATTGACGGCGTCGTGCATCGATTCGCCTTTTTTCGGGAAATACCACGGCCGTTTCCACTGGCCAACATCTTCCCATACCGCTCCATTTTCTTCGTGCCAACGGTGCATGGGCGTGTAGCGCTCAGGATCAAACAACTCCCCGACGTCGCGTCCGGCGATGGCACCGAAAGTGGTCGGTGTATAGGCGGGTCTGAATATAGTGGTTCCTGTATCGGCGATTGTCTTTCCCGTGGCATTGGCCAATATCGCCATCCCATTGATGTTGCCGAGTTTCCCCTGATCGGTGCCGAAACCCATAGCCGTGTAGCGTTTGGCGTGTTCGATCGAATCGTATCCTTCTCGCGCGGCAAGCTCGATAGCAGCGGCGGTGACATCGAGTTGCATATCGACGAATTGGGCAGGTGCGCGACTGGTACTTTTGGTATGTGGTGCGTGGAACAGAGCTTGTGCTGGTTGCTGGGGCAGTTCGTCTACGTCAAAGGTTTCAAGTTTAGTATCGTCAGTTTGGAACCCTTGGAGGGCAGCGAGTTCTACTCCAGCTGCTGCCCCGGCCCTCAGGCATTGAGAGAGACTCCACTGCCCGTTGGCGGCTCCCACGGAACGATGTTGTTGCGATGATTCTCCCGGTACGAAACCGATGATATCTTCGTTCCAGACCGGTTTAACGCCAGTTTGGGAACTCAAATGAACAACAGGGCTCCAGCCACCGGAGCTGGCAATCAAGTCGCACTCCAGCCGACGCGGAGCACCCACCAATTCGCGTCCCTCCGAATTGACAGGGGCAATGGAGGCACCGGTTACCCGCTTGCCACCGTGCGCTTCTATCAGAACATGTCCGGCTATGACATCGATTCCCAATGTGCGAACGGCTTCGACCATCTCGCCGTTGGGTTTCTGGCGCAAATCGATCACCGCGCAAACCTCGCGGCCCGCGCGATGCCAGTCCAGTGCGCACTGATAGGCGTTGTCATTGGCCGTGAACAGTATCATTCGCTCGCCGGGTGTCACGCCATAGCGATTGACGTAAGTTGATACAGAAGAGGCGAGCATCACTCCGGGAATATCGTTGTTGGCAAAAACTATCGGGCGCTCTATGGCCCCAGTAGCCAATAACACCTGGGCAGCGCGAACTCGATGAAGACGTTCTCTGCTTACATTGTTGACTTTCATACCCAGGTGATCGCTGCGTCGTTCCGCGATGGCTAAAAAGTTGTGGTCGTAGTAACCAAAGACCGAACTGCGCTTGAGAATTTGCACATTGTCCATGGATTCCAGTTGCTGCGCTGTTTTGGCAATCCACTGGGCGGCGGGATCCTCTCCGATCACGGCAGCAGAAGCGAGCAGGCTGCCACCAAGTTCATATTGCTCGTCGGCGATGATGACTCTTGCACCTGCTTTACCCACAGCGAGGGCGGCAGCTAGACCTGCAGGACCAGCTCCAACGATGAGTACGTCGCAGTGCTGATTGAATTTGTCGTAGCAATCGGGGTCAGCTTGCTCGGGTGCCTTGCCCAATCCCGCTGCTTTGCGAATAAAATGTTCGTAGGTCATCCACAGCCGTTGTGGGCGCATAAAGGTCTTGTAGTAGAAACCGGGAGGCATCAGACGGCCAAATTTTCCGAGAAGCCCCATTACATCGAATTCGACGCTGGGCCAGCCCCCAACGCTGAAAGCTTCCATTCCTTCGTACAGTTCAATCTGGGTGGCGCGCAGGTTGGGTATTGTGGTCGCGCCCCTGCCCACTTGTACAATAGCGTTAGGCTCTTCGGCACCGTGTCCCACTACGCCTCGCGGCCGGCCATATTTAAAGCTGCGGCCGACAACTTTTACGCCGTTTGCCAATAGTGCCGAGGCGAGCGTATCGCCGGGATGGCCTTGCAGCGGCCTGCCGTCAAAACTGAAGTTCAGGGTGCTGCCCCTATCTATGCGCCCACCTTTGACCAGCCGATTTATCTGTATCTGTTGTGGCATTAGGCGCTCTCTTCAACTGTTTTAGGCAGGACAGTAGGCAGTGTTCCAACAGGGTATGTTTCTAAAATCTGGTAGCTCACTGTGTCGCGAGTGGCGTTGAAATATCGCGCGCACCCCGCGGCGTGAAACCACATTTCGTGGTGAATTCCCCGGGGGTTTTTGCGGAAAAACAAATAGTCTCCCCACTGCTCGTCATTTAGCGCTTCCGGTTCAACTGGGCGCTGAATATGGGCCTCGCCACAATAGTGGAATTCCTCTTCTTCTCGAGTTTGCTCGCAGTAGGGACAGTGAATGTGCAGCATGGTCGAACTCCGATTTTCGGGTAGCTCAGTGGGCGACGCCGGCAGCGCCGTGTTCGTCGATGAGAGCACCGCTGCTAAAGCGGTTGATGGAGAAAGGCTCTGCGAGGGGGTGGGCACGGCCGTTTGCGAGGGTATCGGCAAAGACGTAGCCCGACCCCGGTGTTGCTTTGAAACCGCCTGTGCCCCAACCGCAATTGAAATAGAGCCCTTCCACTGAAGTGTCGCTGATAATAGGGCAGGCATCCGGACAGGTGTCGACGATGCCTCCCCACTGGCGATTCATTCGTACCCGACTAAACGCCGGAAACAATTCGCAAATGGCTTGCAGTGTGTGTTCGATAACGTGAAACGATCCGCGCTGACCGTAGCCGTTGTAGCCATCCACACCGGCACCGACAACCAGGTCACCTTTGTCAGACTGGCTGATGTAACCGTGTACGGCGTTGGACATGACCACGGTATCCAGGCAGGGCCGCAGTGGTTCTGACACCAATGCTTGCAGTGGTCGGGATTCAATCGGGAGTCGCAAACCCGCCATGGCGGCCATTACCCCGGAGTTTCCAGCGGTTACACAGCCCACCTTGTTCGCTCCAATAAAACCCTTGCTGGACTCGACGCCCACCACGGCACCATTTTGTCTGCGGAATCCCGTGACCTCACATTGCTGTATGAGATCTATCCCATGGGCATCAGCTCCCCGAGCATAACCCCAGGCAACGGCATCGTGTCGCGCAGTACCGCCTCTGGGTTGCCAGGAGGCTCCCAAAACCGGGTATCTAGCATCGGGTGAGACATTCAGAAGGGGAACAATTTTTTGTATTTCCTCGGGTGACAAAACTTCACCGTCGATACCATTGAGCCGATTGGCATTAACTCGCCTTTCGATGTCGCGCATGTTTTGCAGGTTGTGGCCCAGATTGAGCACGCCGCGCTGGCTAAACATAACGTTGAAATTGAGTTCCTGGCTGAGGCCCTCCCAGAGTTTGAGGGACAATTCATACAGTTGGGAGGCTTCATCCCACAGGTAGTTGGAGCGGATAATGGTAGTGTTTCGCGCGGTGTTGCCGCCGCCCAGATAGCCTTTTTCAACAACGGCGATGTTGTTTATACCGTACACGCTGGCCAGGTAATAAGCGGTTGCCAGGCCGTGTCCACCGCCGCCCACGATAACAATATCGTAGTGTTTTTTGGGCTCGGGACTGCGCCATGCACGCTGCCAGTTCTCGTGATAGCTCAGCGAGTTCTTCAGCAGACTAAAGGCTGAGTAACGGGGTTTACTGGATAGCATGTGTACTCTCAGAACCAGCGGATCGGCGAGGTGCTATTTGACCAGCACAAGGGCGGTCTACGCAAGACGTCAGAACAACTTTATTTCCATCGCCAGGTAGTCCGGGGTGAGCGTTTTACCAGCTGCATTTTTTCCCTGACCTGGGCCGGCGTCATCAGTGTCGCTCCCATATTCGTTACAATGTTCGCGGACTTTTCAACCAGTTGGGCATTGGTCGCCAACTGTCCTTGCTCCAGCCACAAATTGTCTTCCAGCCCCACTCGGACATTGCCACCAGCCAGAATTGCAGCTGCGGCGAAAGGCATTTCATTGCGCCCGATGGAAAACGCAGAAAAGGTCCAGTTTTCCGGAGTGTTATTGACCATGGCCATAAAGGTATTCAAGTCATCCGGTGCGCCCCAGGGTATGCCCATGCACATTTGTATCATCACGGGGTCTTGAATAATTCCCTCCTCAACCAGTTGCTTGGCAAACCAGAGATGGCCAGTTTCGAACACTTCGATTTCTGCGCGCACGCCCAGGTCGGTAATCATCTGCCCCATAGCGCGCAGCATTCCAGGCGTGTTGGTCATGACATAGTCTGCTTCTGCGAAGTTCATCGTTCCGCAATCCAAAGTGCAAATCTCAGGAAGACACTCGGCTACGTGGGCCACGCGCTCCGTCGCACCTACCATGTCGGTACCGGCATCCTTCAATGGCAGAGGCGATTCTGGGTCACCAAAAACTACGTCACCGCCCATTCCTGCGGTTAGGTTAATGACGACGTCGGTATCCGAGTCCCGAATGCGCTCTACTACTTCCCGGTACAACTCGGGTCGGCGGCTGGGAACACCCGTGTCGGGTTCGCGGACGTGACAATGGACGATCGCGGCACCGGCTTTGGCGGCGTCGATGGCGCTTTCTGCTATTTGCGCCGGGGAGCGTGGCACATGGGGTGAACGATCCTGGCTACTACCAGAACCAGTGACTGCGCAGGTGATAAAAACTTCCCGGTTCATTTCAAGGGGCATGACAAACTCCGTATTTTATTTTGCTGGGTAAGACGCGTTGGCGTCAGCATCGTGAGTGTTACGCAGCTTGCCTAGGCCAGCTACGATGTGCTTTACCGTAAGCGAACTAGATTGTACTAATTCCGCAGTAGTGTGAATCAATCATTGTGGGCCCGCTTTAGGACGTTAGGCCTACCCTCAACCCTGTATTGGCGCTGCGCAAAGTACTTGGAGGCGATCCGTATTGTGCGGTAAACGCTCGACTAAAAGCTGACTGAGAGTTAAACCCGCAGCGCACTGCAATGTCCTGCAGTGGCAATGCCGTGTCCAGTGCCATTCGATGTGCTTCGGCAAGGCGCAACTGCCGATAATAGGCTGCGGGGGGGCGACCAATCAGGCTCTGGAATAACATTTCCAGTCTTCGCGTTGAAAGACCCACGCTGGCCGCAATATCGGCAATGGTCAGTGATTCCTCAAGGTGAGATTCCATCTCTGAAATAGCCCGTGCAAGCTTGGGTGCGTATTTTTGCAATCGAGCTATTGAAACCAGGCTTTGCGGGTCGCCACCAGGACGGGCGATATCGTAGGTGAACGCGGCCGCTACCCGTTCTGATATATCCGGGCCGCATCTAGAAGCGATTAAATGCAGCATCATGTCGATGCATGCCGAGGCACCGCCGCAGGTGAATATTCTTCCGCTGATGACAAAGCGATCGGGTACTACGTCAATGTCGGGGTAGCCCGATAGCATTTCCTCCAGGTCTTCCCATTGGGTGGTGGCCCTGTGGCCCTTCAAAAGTCCCGTTCTAGCGAGTACCAGCCCGCCAGCATCGACGCCGCCGAGCGCGATTGCGGAGGGTGCGAGCTTGTTTATCTGCCGCAGTAGTTGACGCGTTGCGTGTTTTTGCAAATTGAATCCCGCCACTATCAGCAGTGCCTGATTTGCCAGGGAGTCCGGCAGCGGCTCCGCCGCGATCGAAAGGCCCGAAGTCAGTTCTACGCTCTGGCCCTGTGAGGAATGAATACTCCAGGTGAACAATTTCTTGCGAGAAACCCTGTTGGCTGCTCGCAGGGAATCGATAGCCGCGGCGAATGCCAGCATGTTGCTGTCGGTTAGGACCAGTATCGCCAGGTGCAGCGGTTGTGTTGTAGGGGTAAAAATCATGAGTTCGCGAATTGTTAATTTGCATTCGTAATTAGTAAAGCAGAAAAACAATGCCAGAGGCAAGCTGCACCCAGGCTATACGAGGGTGTGTCATGGATTTCAAGTTATCTGAAGAGCAGGAAATGTTGGTGGCGAGCGTTCGACGTTTTGTCGACGAAGAAATACTGCCCCATGAGCAGTTGGTGGAAGAGACCGATGAGGTCCCACCCGAACTGAGAATCAAAATTCGCAATCGTTCTATCGAAATAGGCATTTGTGCGGCCAATATGCCTGAAGAGTTGGGCGGAGGAGGGCTCAGTGCGGTCTCTCTGGCATTGCTCTACCGAGAGTTGGGCCGCGTAAACATGGGCTTACAGTACAGTGTTCCCCGCCCGAGCAACATTTTGCAAGCCTGCGTGGGGGAGCAGCGCGAACGCTATCTTTATCCTTGTATTCGAGGCGAAAAAACCGATTGCCTGGCAATGACAGAACCCGAGGCTGGTTCAGATGTGCGCGCGATGAATTGTCGAGCGGAGCGCCGCGGGGACAGTTTTGTTATCAATGGCAGCAAGCACTTCATCAGCCACGCGGATGTCTCCGACTTTGTCATATTGTTTGCGGCAACAGGGGTCGATGAAACCGCACGGGGCCCTCGCAAGCGCATCACCTCATTTCTTGTCGACATGGGTACGCCCGGCTTTGAACTGCGCCCGGGATATCACAGCGTGTCGCACCGGGGCTATCACAACGGCGTTTTGGAGTTTAACGACTGTGTCGTTCACGAAAGTCAGGTGCTTGGGGAAATCGACGAGGGTTTCTCTGTCGCCAATGAATGGTTGGGCGCCACACGCTTGGAAGTGGCAGCCAGCTGTCTCGGCCGTTGTGATCGCGCCTTCGAACTGGCAGCCGAGCACGCGGCCCAGCGCCGACAATTTAACCAGACTATAGGGTCTTTTCAGGGAGTGTCGTTCAAGTTGGCGGATATGGAGGTTCGACGTCGAGCGGCAGAACTGCTGGTTTACTCGGCGGCCAGCAAGAGCGACGAGGGTTGCATGACGGATATGGACGCCGCTATAGCCAAGCTCTCGGCCACTGAGGCCCTGGCTTTTATCGCCGATGAAGCGCTGCAGATTCACGGTGGCATGGGGCTGATGAATGATTTGCCACTGGAGCGAATCTGGCGGGATTCTCGGGTAGAGCGTATTTGGGATGGCACCAGTGAGATTCAGAGAATGATTATTGCTCGATCCATCTTGCGGCCCCTGGAGGGCAAGGGTTAATGGCGGAGGTTTCACTCTCGCGCATGCTAAACCCCAAATCCATCGCGGTGGTGGGGGGAGAGGACGCTGCGAAAGCGATTCACGAATGCCAAAAGTTGGGTTTCAGCGGCGAACTTTGGGCGGTTAATCCTCGGCGGGAGGCGCTAGCGGGTATTCCCTGTTTTCCAAGTGTTGACCAACTGCCCGGAATTCCAGACGCAACATTGGTTGCCGTTTCAGCCCTCGCCACTATCGAGGTAGTTTCCCAGTTGAGTGCTTGTGGCGCAGGGGGAGCTATATGCTATGCCTCCGGTTTTAGTGAGGTGGGTGAGGGCACTAGGCAAGAGTCACTGTTGCAAGCAGCGGGTAACATGCCGCTCATGGGTCCAAACTGCTACGGTTTTATCAATGCCATGAACGGTGCTGTTCTCTGGCCAGACTGGCACGGACTCAGTCGTGTGGAGTCGGGTGTCGCCATTGTTGCGGGCAGCGGCAACCTGGCTGTCAATATCTCCATGCAAAATCGTTCTGTTCCCATCGCTCTTCTGGCGAGCGTGGGCAATCAGGCTGCAATCGGCGCAGAGCAACTGATGGCAGCGGCAATTGATGATGAGCGAATCTCCGCCATCGGAATCCACATCGAAGGTTTGAAAGACTTGCCCTTGTTTGTACAGTTAGCTGCGGCGGCGGCGGAAAAAGGTAAACCTGTCGTCGCTTTGAAAACGGGGCGGTCAGAGGTAGGTGCCCGGATTACCATGAGTCATACAGCCACCTTGGCCGGTAGTGCGGATCTATACGACGAAATGTTCACACGTCTTGGTGTGGCGATAGTTCACGACCTGGAGGTTTTTCTAGAGGCATTGAAATTGTTGTCTGTTACCGGGCCTCTTGGAGGTTCGCGTATTGCCTCTATGAGCTGCTCTGGTGGCGAGGCGTCGATGATGGCGGATTTAGCGCAAAACACGGTGCTGGAATTTCCAGAAGTGACGCCCGAACAAAGCGCACAATTGCGCGAAACTCTGAATGAGTATGTCAGCATTAGTAATCCACTGGATTACCACACGTTTATCTGGGGTGATTACGACAGGCTCTATAAAACTTTTGTCGCTATGCTGCGTGGTGACTATAACCTGACCTTGCTGCTCCTGGACTACCCGCAAATGAGCGAGGGCGATTTAAACGAGTGGCACATCACCGGCGATGCCTTTGCCGATGCCTGTGAACACACCGGCTGTGCGGGTGCCGTGGTGTGTAACCTTCCTGAAAATATGCCTGAAGGGGTGCGCGATGCTCTACTGGCGCGTTCAGTTGTTCCCCTCCTTGGAATGCAGCAGGCAGTGACTGCTATTGCCGCAGCGGCCCAGGTTGGAAATTTGAATCTCCCTTTACCAGTATTTCCACAACTCTCCGGAGTTGCCGCACGGGACTGTGGCGAAAATCGCCGCGTTATTAGCGAGTACGCGGCTAAGCAATTACTCATGAATTACCAGCTGCCAATTCCAGCGGCGCGCCTGGTCGCAGATTTGGATGAAGCCGAAGTAGCTGGCCAAAGCATAGGCTTTCCTGTGGTGCTAAAAGCGAGTGTGGCGGGTATGACTCACAAAACAGAGTCTCGCGCAGTCGTCCTAAATATCGAAAACCTGGAGCAATTACAGATCGAGGGCGAGCGGCTTTTAGGCATGGGGGGAGAGCTGCTAATCGAGGAAATGGTTCCGGCCGGTGTGGTCGAATTGCTGCTGGGTATTAGTTTCGATAAACAGTTTGGCCATTATCTGGTTATAGGAATAGGCGGCACCCTTGTGGAGCTGATAGCCGATCGCCAGATCCTATTGTTGCCCGCCAGTGATGATCAGATTCGCACTGCGCTTGGACGTTTGCGGATGGCGAAATTGCTTTTGGGTTATAGAGATCGCGCCATTGCCGATATCGATACGGTAGTCGCTTGTGCTCAGTCTCTTGCAACTTTTGTGGCTGATCAGCGAGAGCTCTTGCTGGAGGTCGATATAAATCCTTTGATCGTTGGAGCCCTCGGCAGTGGCGCAAAGGCCGCCGATGCGTTAATTGTGTACCGTGAATGAGAATCAGGAGAGCAAGTCAATGAGTTCAGCAGACCAGTCCGGACCCGTTAAAACCAGGGTTGAAGGCGCCGTGCTTGAGGTGACCCTCGACCGACCCAAGGCGAATGCGATCGATGCGGCAACCAGTGTTGAAATGGGGCGAGTGTTCGCGGACTTTCGCGATAACCCAGATTTACGTGTAGCCATAGTCACCGGAGGCGGAGAAAAGTTTTTCTGCGCAGGCTGGGATTTGAAGTCAGCCGCTGAAGGCGAATCGGTCGAGGCAGATTATGGGGTGGGTGGATTTGGTGGCATGCAAGAGTTACCCGATTTGAACAAGCCCATCATTGCTGCAGTCAATGGCATCGCCTGCGGTGGTGGCTTTGAACTGGCGATATCCTGCGACATGATAGTCGCCTCGGACCAGGCCACATTCGCACTGCCTGAAATTCTCGCAGGGACTCTGGCCGACGCCGCTACAATCAAACTTCCAAAACGTATTCCCTACCACGTGGCGATGGATTTGTTGCTAACGGGCCGATGGTTCGACGTAGACGAAGCTCATCGCTGGGGTCTGGTCAATGAAATAGTCCCGCACGACCAACTTATGGACAGGGCCTGGGAGCTTGCGAGACTGCTCGCCAGTGGCCCGCCACTGGTTTACGCCTGTATCAAGGAAACCGTGCGGATGACGGAAAATGTGACGACCCAGGAGGCGTTTGACATGCTGCACAATTCCGAAATTCCCACTATGCGAACACTCTATGACAGTGAGGATCAACTCGAGGGTTCCAAGGCGTTTGCTGAAAAACGAGACCCGATCTGGAAGGGCCGTTAGGACAAACGCCCGGTTAGCGTTACTATTCATAAAACAATAATGATTATAGGTAACGCTTTTGATTGACTCGAAGTCGATGGATTTAATCGATAAACCGACCTTTTTCGGCTCTTTGTTCCTGTTATTGCTGGTCACAATCCCCTTAATTATCTTCCCAGAGCAAGGGGCCGCTTGGGTCTTATCGGCTCGAGACTTCCTGACGGGAACGCTGGGTGTGCTTTATTTAGCCCTCGGTTTGGGTGCGTTTGGTTTCATGGTTTTCATCTGCGTTAGCGATATTGGCAGTATTTTGTTGGGTGAACCGGGAGAGGAGCCTGAGTTTTCAACCATCTCCTGGGCTTCCATGCTGTTTTGTGCAGGTATTGGCGCCTCAATCCTGTACTGGTCCATGATCGAATGGGCTTACTATTATCAGGCGCCACCGTTCAATCTAGACGGCATGGCGAATGAAGCAGCTCAGTGGGCGGCTGCCTACGGTATATTTCACTGGGGACCTATCGCTTGGGCCATTTATCTGATTCCGGCTCTGCCCATAGCCTATTTCTACTATGTGCGAAAGCGTCGCGTCCTAAAGATCTCCGAAGCATTGTTGCCTGTACTGGGTGAACGCACAGCACATGGTTGGCTGGGTAAGTTGCTCGACATACTGTTTGTATTTGGCATGCTTGGCGGTGCCGCCACGTCACTGAGTTTGGCTGCGCCACTGATCAATGAAGGTGCTCATGAATTATTTGGCGCGCCCAAAAATATTAGCTCTCAGATAGTTGTTTTGATTATCTGTACTGCAATTTTTGGTTACAGCGCATATTCGGGCCTGAAAAAAGGCATTGAATTGCTCTCCAACATCAATTTCTGGCTGGCGCTGCTGTTGCTGGCTTTCGTATTTATCGTAGGTCCCACCACCTTTTTGGCCGAGGTGGGTCTGGATGCCCTGGGCAGGGTGCTGTCGAATCTGATCCACATGGCGACGTGGATGGAGCCTTTTGGCGAGTTTGAAGGTTTTCCCGATTCTGGCTTCCCCCAGGATTGGACAATCTTCTACTGGGCTTGGTGGTTGGCATTTGCACCCAGCGTAGGCTTGTTCATCGCTCGAATTTCCAGGGGGAGAACGATTCGTGGGATGGTTATGGGTTCAATGTTCTTTGGAACTTTCGGTTGCTTCCTGTTTTTTATGGTGTTGGGAAACTATGGCTTGTATCTGCAGTTGTCTGACCAACTGGATGTTGTAGCTATCCTCAACACGCAAACTCCTAGTGCAGCAATATTCGCGATGCTCAAGGAGTTGCCCCTGTCCTATTTCGTGATTGCTGTCTATACAGTGTTGGCGCTAATCTTCACCGCCACCACCTTTGATTCTATATCTTACATACTCGCCGCTGTCGTGCAGAAGAACGTGGGCGACGAACCGATGCGCTGGAACAGGATGTTCTGGGCTGTTGCGCTAAGTGTTATGCCGATCGCGCTGCTGCTGTTGGGTGGCTTGGATACTCTGCAAACCGCTAGTATTGTAGGAGGAGCGCCATTACTGCCGGTTGCGCTGCTACTTTGTATCTCTGTAGTTAAGGCTGCTCGCTATGATATGCGCTATCAACCCGATTACACTGCCCCTGAAATTCACCTTCAGGAATTCCCGGATGAGGACCCCTGGACCGAGGCGGGGAGTTGGGATCAGGAATGACCCGAGATGGTCATTCGGGACGCCTGGCGCCACCTTGTAAAGGTGGTGATACTTTAATAAGATAGTGCAGTACAAATAAGATCGTCCCGCTCGCGGAATTTTAGCTCTATCTATTGGAAAATACTCAGTTACTTTGTATAGACGCTTAAATATAAAAATATAAATACTTCACAGGCCCACATCATGTTAAAAAAAACCAGATTGAGCTATGCAATCGCTGCTGCCGTTGGCGCCAGTGCCACTGTTTCTATGACGCCCACCCAGGCTGCAATGCTGGAAGAAGTGATAGTAACGGCGACTAAACGTTCGGAAAGTGCTCAGGACATTCCCATAACCGTTCAGGCCTTGGGTCAAGAGACGCTTGAAGACCTGGGTATCGGCAACTTCAAAGATTACATTCGCAACCTTGCAGGTGTGACATCCGGTGGTCGTGGCCCGGGCAGAAACAACATATTCATTCGCGGCATATCCGCAGGTAAGGGCGGCCTCAAGATCGCAGGTGCCGTGGGCACAGAGCCTAACGTTGCTCTTTATTTGGATGAGGCTCCGATCTCGATCGGCGGACGTAACATCGACGCATATCTAACCGACATGAACCGTGTCGAAGTGTTGCCGGGCCCACAAGGCACGCTGTTTGGAGCAAGCTCCATGGCGGGAACGGTTCGCTTGATCACCAACAAGCCGCAATTTAACGAGTTTGAAGCTGGTTTTGATACCGGTATTTCTGACACCAGCGGTGGTGATAACAGCAACTCAGTAGAAGCCTTCGTCAATTTACCGATTATCGACGATAAGTTGGCGGTAAGGCTGGCGGTCTACAATGTCAAAGAAGGCGGTTACATCGACAATATCCGCGGTTCAAAACAAATCACTACCGAAAACCCCTCACTGTCAGTCACGCCTAGTGTTCGCGGTACTGTTCGCAACGATGATCTGGTGGCCGACAATTTTAACGATGCCACCTATGAAGGATATCGTTTTGGGGTTAAGTACGGGGTCAATGATAATTGGGATATTTTGGTTCAGCATACCCATCAGGAAATCGAAACCGAAGGCGTGTGGGACTATGATCCACTACTGGGTGATCTGGAAACGCAAAACTTTTCTCCTGACGAGGGAGATGACGAATTCGATTTAACAGCCTGGACAATAAACGGGCGAGTCGGCTCTCTGGACCTGATCTACACAGGTTCTTACGTTGAACGATCCGTTGAGGCTGTCTCGGATTATTCAGGCTATGCCGATCGCGGACCATTTATTCCTTATTATATCTGTAGCTACCCCGGATATGCCGAGTGTGGAGCTCCCGACCTGTTTTTGGACCAGGTATTTGAGGTGGAGCGAACTACCCACGAATTTCGACTGAGTACTGATCCCGATCGCCGATGGAGGGGAATCTTGGGTGTCTACAACGACGACACGGAAACCGTTGAACGCGGCAACTGGAATTATCCGGCGTCTATAGCGCAGGGTTTCGCTCCCAACGCGCCGTTCGCGACTGCGACCTCCAGCGACCCCAATACGAGGAATCCGGGTGTCACGTTCTTCAACGATTTTACTCGAGGTAAAAAAGAGACTTCTTTCTTTGGCGAATTGGCGTTTGATATTACCGATACGCTGACTGCCTCTGTTGGGGCGAGATACTACGACATTGACATATCCTTGGATGGTAGCTCCAACTTCGGCAACCGTGGTGTGGACCGCGACGCGGGTAATAATATTGATGAAAGACTGAAGGATCAAAGTCCCGCTGATTTTCAAGATACCATTCTTAGATTTAATCTTCAGTGGCGTCTAACCGACGAGCTTATGCTCTATGCGACCTGGTCTGAAGGCTATCGTCCCGGAGGATTTAACCGTAATGGCGGAGCCAGTGCGGTTCCTGATGTACCTCCCTTCATCCCCAGCTCCTACGAATCGGACGAGCTGACCAATATTGAATTTGGTTGGAAGTCTGAGTTTTTCGACGGCAGCTTGCGATTCAACGGCGCCATCTATAGCGTCGATTGGGAGGGCCTGCAAATTGGTGCACTGGATTTCGATATCTCCAATCTGACCTTTATCAATAATACTGGTGAGGCAGAGATTCAGGGTCTTGAGATAGATTCCATTTGGGCCGCCACGGACAACTTGACGCTGTTTGTAAATATCTCCTACAACGATTCGGAGATGACGGATATACCGCCTAATATTATTGGCTTGGTAGACGAAGGCAGCCAGCTGGCTTTGGCTCCGGAGTTGCAGTACGTTCTTCGCGGCCGTTATGAGTGGGAGGTGAGTAATGGTGGCTCCATGTTCACCCAGTTGGCGTATCAGTACACCGACGACAGGGTCAGTGCTATCACCCTTGGCCAATTTTTCGAACTCGACAGCTATGCGACAGCGGATTTCACTTTGGGGTATAGCAAGGATGACTGGACGCTAACTCTCTTTGGTGAAAATATTACGGACGAACTCGCCGAACTGTTTATCAGCAACGAAGACAGCGTCGACAAGGTTACGCCAAACCGTCCTCGTACCTGGGGCCTTCGTTTCTCTTATCGTATTTGAGGGTTGAAGTTCCCTGAAAAGGGGTAAGAGCAAATAAAAGAGGCGTTCCTTGTGGGACGCCTTTTTTTGTTCCACCGAAGCAACGGACTAATCGACGATGACGAACGTAAAACCCCAGCAGCAAGAGGCATCGGAGAAATTGCTGCACCAAGCAAAGCTTCAACTGAGGGAGGGGCAACTGACTGATGCGCAGGGAACCCTGGCAAACCTGTTGGCTGAGCATCCGCAACACCGGGATGGTTTGTATTACCTCGCGGTTTGCCAGCGAAAGTCGGGCGATACAACCGCTGCAATGAATACCCTGGAACAGCTCAAGCTAGTTCACCCCGAATACGGAAGGGCCTGGCAGGAGCAGGGGCACAACTTTCGTGCTTTGAAACAAGAGCAAAACGCCGCTCAGGCATTTTCTCAAGCGGTGGTTCTCAATCCAGCCTTATTAGCGAGTTGGCAGGCATTGGTAAAACATCACGAGGGTATCGGTCAGAGAGATAAGGCCACCGAGGCCATGACCTACGTGCGTTGGCTTTCAGGATTGCCACCGCAACTGCAAACAGTTGCCAGTCTTATTCATGAAGATAAGCTTTTTATGGCGGAAAAAATATGTCGCCATTTTCTGCAAACCCAGCCACAGCACGTCGAAGCGATGCGACTGCTGGCTGAGCTTGGTAACAAATTGCAGATTTTGGACGATGCTGAATTTCTGCTCGAAAGCTGCGTTGAATTTTATCCCGACTATCATCGTGCACGTCTGGACTATGTGCATGTGCTGCACAAGCGCCAAAAATTCCAAAAGTCTCTTGAGCAGGCCATAGTGCTGAATGAGCAGGCGCCCGATAATCTCGGTTACGAAATTACGCTTGCGAACGAGTATCAGGCCGCTGGTAACTTCCCTGAAGCCTTGATTATTTATGACCGGGTGCTGGCGCAGAAACCAGATCTACACACGGTTCATTCCGCGAAAGGGCACGCGCTAAAAACTATCGCGCGCACCGACGATGCGGTTAACGCCTACCGTGCCGCGTATAAAAGCAAACCCGACTTCGGCGACGCCTACTGGAGTCTTGCCAACTTGAAGACCTACGAGTTTTCCGACGGTGAGCTCGAACAAATGCGAGATCAAGAACAGACTACATCCACAGGTTCGGTAGACAGAATTCATTTGTGCTTTGCATTGGGAAAGGCGATGGAGGACCGAGGGCAGTTTGCAGAATCCTTCGCCTATTATGACAAGGGTAATACACTGAAGCAGGCCGATAGTGGCTATCGTGCGGAACGAACCGAGGCAGAACTTGAGAAGCAAAAAAGTCTCTTTGATCGTGACTTTTTTAGTCAGCGGTTCGGCATGGGTTGTTCTTCCGCCGCGCCAATTTTTGTTGTTGGCTTACCCAGGGCTGGCTCTACGTTGCTCGAGCAGATACTCGCTTCACACGCCCAGGTAGACGGCACTATGGAGCTGTCTAATATCATTGGCCTTGCCAACCGGCTCAATGGGCGCAGGAGTGCGGAGAAGGGTGCCGCGTATCCTAGAATACTGGGGGAGTTAAAAGCTGAGCAGTTTGAACAATTTGGTGAGGATTTTATTAAAGACACTCAGTTCCATCGTAGCGGTGGAACTTTCTTTGTCGATAAAATGCCCAATAACTTTCGCCATATTCCTCTGATTCATTTGATCTTGCCGAACGCAAAAATTATCGATGCCAGACGTCATCCCATGGCCTGTTGCTTCAGTGGGTTTAAGCAATTGTTTGCGGAGGGGCAGGAGTTTACTTATGGACAGGAGAACGTCGGCCGTTACTACAAAGCGTACGTCGATGCTATGTCCCATTGGGAAACTGCTTTGCCGGGCAGAATATTAAAAGTACAGCACGAAGATGTTGTAGCGGATCTGGAGACACAGGTGCGAAGAATACTCGATTACTGCGAACTGCCCTTTGAGTCTGCCTGCGTGAACTTTCATGAGACTGAGCGGGCGGTCCGTACACCCAGTTCCGAGCAAGTGCGCCAGCCGATTTATCAATCGGGAATGGACCAGTGGACCCACTATGCGGATTTTCTTGGGCCTCTCGAGAAAGCCCTGGGTTCGGCGTTGGAAAACTATTGACGAGTCCCGATCTCTAACTGACCCCCGGACACAGTTGTGGGTCACCAATTTTACCGATATTCGAACCTACGAAGGTTGGTAAAAGCAAGCCCAAAGCAGATCTAGTGATTGATGCGTTTCTGATGGTGTTATGGCAGCGGAAGCCGGAAGGGGTGCTGGGGACTTTCGACCAAATGGTCGCTTAGGCCCCCATTACCCCAAGGAGAAATCAAAACTCCTGGGAGAACCTGAGACCGTAAGTGCGCGGCCTTGCGGTTACTCCGTAGTTCTGCGCACCGCAGTTGCCCGGGTTGCCACACTGGGAGGTTAGGTACAGCGGCGCGTCTTCATCAGTGGCATTCTTGATGAAGAATTCAACGGCGAAGTTCTCATTGCGTATACCCGCGGTGAGATCGACCAAGGTATTCGAAGGCACCTCGCCTCTTATATCGTTGAACCTTTGATTCAAGTCTGAATCGCGTTCGCCCTCATAGGACACTGCGCCCTGAACGTGCGTTTGAAATGAGGCCATCTCGAAAGTGTAACGCGCTACCATATTGCCTTTGAACTCGGCGGTTACAGGCAATTTAGTACCCTCGGGCGCCCATGCCGTACCATCTGAATTACAGCCCGCACAGTAATCGTCCTGTAGTTCGGTATCGTAATAAGCGAAGGAAGCCGACAATCTCAGGCCCTCGGTAGGCACCCACAAAAATTGCGACTCAAGACCGTAAATTTCAGCGGTCGGACCATTGTCAACCTGGGTGATGGCATTATCCCCGGTAAACGACACCTGGAAGTCTTCCCACTCCTCGAAAAATACCGCGCCATTGAATTGCAGACTATTGTTGAACCACTGCGTTTTCCAGCCTGCTTCCCAATTGGTCAGGAAGTCAGAGACGTACTCGCCGGCATTGGGGGCACGGTTAATACCACCCGGGCGATAACCCTCGGACCAGGTCGCGTAAACCATATGGTCGTCATTAATTTTATAGGTTAGGTTCAGGCGGTAGATTTGATCGCTCTCATCGATGCCTTTGTCTACGTTACGACAGGGGCGATCGCTTTTATCGGAAGCCTGGTCGGCGCACTGGACCTCGCCTGTACCGGACCAACCCGCCTGGGCAAAACCGACACCAAATCCGAAGAATCCTTCAACGGTAACCTCGGGCTCAAAATGGCGTACCCCGCCGGTCACTTCCAGGTTCTCGGTGATGTCGTAGCTGACACTGGCGAAAATCGCCTTATCTTTGTCGACCCGGTCAAGGCTGTTGAGGTAGACGATATCCGGAAACTGGTTGCCGTTGGGTTCATCGCGGTTCAGCAACATGATGTCCGCCAGTCCCGCCACTTCAAAGGTCTGGTAGAAGTCGTGCTCCTGCTCCTGCCAGAAAATTCCGACCATACCCCGCAGACGACTGTCCGAGGGTGAGCTAATACGAAATTCGTGGCTCTCCTTGGTATAGGCGTCTTCGTTGGTGAAAAAGGCGCCTTCCATGATGCGCGAGCCTACATCTTCAGTATTAAATGCACCGGGCACAAATATATTCGGGACGGCGCGTTCACCGTCATTGGCAAAGTGCAAATCCGCATAGAACCCGCTGGTGTAGGTGGAATCATAAAAGTAGGAGTAATCTGAATAATCAAATGAACCATCGACTTCACGATCCAGGTAGGAACCAGCATAGGTCACATCGAAGTTGCCGATTCTGCCCTCGATGGTCAGTCCGATCTGGTACCACTTATCATCGGTGAACTCCTTCTGACCGTGGATAACCTCATTATGTCCCGGGGAGAATGAGCTGAGATCGTCGCCCCATGAACCCTCTCCTTCCTGTTTCTGACCCATAATGGTGGGCGTTATCGACCAGTCCTCATTCAGGTTGACCCGCAGTGCAGCCCGTGCGCCGATGGTATCAACGGTATTGTAATCGTCTTCAACAAAGGCCTGGTTGTCTTTTGCTATATCATCAGCCGTAGTACTGCCGTGACCCGGGAAAATACGTGTCCCCCGCACGTTGTCGATATAGCCTGCGTCCTTGCGATTCCAGGCGACCAAGCGGATAGCAGCGTCGTCGCCCAGTGGAATATTAACAAAGCCCTCCGCCGTATAGCCGGTATCTTCACCGTCGACACTGTTGCCCTCAAGGCCATAGCCTGCAGAAAACTCGTTGGTATCGGGTTTATTGGTGATAATTCGGATCGTGCCCGCCTGGGAGCTGGCACCATACAGGGTGCCTTGGGGGCCCGCGAGGGCTTCGACCCTGGCGATGTCGTACATGTGGATATCAAGGTTGCCCTGGATGGTGGTGATTGGCTGTTCGTCCAGGTACATGCCTACGCTTGGCTGAGAAGTCGTAGCCTGCCCGTCACCGGCCGTTGCAATACCGCGCATATAGACCTTGGTAAAACTTGAGCCCGCACCCAGGGTAGGGGTCATCGCTATCGTGGGCAGCATTTTCGCATAGTCGGCAAAATTCTGTATGCCCAGCTGGGCAATGGACTCGTTGCCCAGTGCCTGAATGCTTATCGGCACGTCCTGCAAATTCTCGCTGCGCTTCTGGGCGGTGACCACAACCTCTTCGAGCATTGGGCCGCCCTGGGCCATGATGCCGGGGCTGAGCAGCATAATGGCTGCGGCCAATGGTGTTTTTGAAAATCCACTGGAACGTTTCTTTGCCTGGGAGTGCTGCATGGAATTAGTCCTTTTTTTATAGTTATCAATAGTTATTGCTCGCCGGGCCACTACGCCTTCACTACCACCTAGTCGCGACAAACTAACTTTAACGAACTCGCTTGTCAATAGCTGTAAATCAGCGAGCAGGCAAGTACCAGTATAGGTCAGAAAGTACGTATATTGAATCTCTAGGACTCAGGGGCGACAGGAAGGAACTCAGGGACGACAGGATAGGACGCGAGAACCTCACCCAGAACCGCTTTCAAGGGATCCAGCCACTCCTCGTAGAGCTGCCACTGCTCAACTCCCTCCCGGTATATAGGCTGGCGTACCTGCTCGGAACTGGCGGTTCGCACCGGTCGCTGATTTTCGAAGAAGCGAAGACAGGCTGGTTCAAATTCCAGGCTACAGTAATCGAGCAATTTTCGTATCTCAGCTTCTGTATCCGCCACGGTTTGCTCGTAAAAGACACGGTGGACCCGCCCCGGTAACACCTCATCGTAGTGCGCCATCAACTCCACATAGTCCCGATAGAACCGGCCCATATCAGTGAGGCCATAACTGAAGTTTTGCCCGCGAGCGTAGTACTGCTTGAAATTCGAAAAGCAGCAGCCCATTGGATGTCTGCGGGCGTCGATAATCTTCGCGTTGGGCAGCACCAACTGGATCATGCCAATGTGCAAGAAGTTATTCGGCATCTTGTCGATGAAAAACGGTCGATCGGTCTTGCGATGAACCCGGGTGCGTTCGAGGTACTGCTCACCCAGCTCAAGCAGCTCGGCGGCGCTTTTATCGGCCAATACCCCGGCATAGGCCACGATTTCATCCGAATCGGCTTCGCCCCGCAGTTCTTTAGCCATGGATATGATGTCGGGCAACTCGGTAGTCCCCTCCACGGCTGAGTGACTGGAGAGAATTTGTTCCAGCAAGGTCGAGCCAGATCGCGGCATGCCAACGATAAAAATAGGGGCGTTCAAGTCACAACCCGAACCGGCCCGCTCTCGGAAAAAACTCGGGCTGAAACTCTTCTTCAGTCGAGCCGCCCGGGTCGTATTCAGATCGGCATCGTAGGGGTGGTTGGCCCGGTGCAAGGCATTGCCCTGATCATAGTGTGCAAAAGCGCTGGCGTGATCCCCGGCGTCTTCACAGGCTTTTCCCAGAGCGAAGTGAAGATGCAGGCGATTTTCATCATCGAGACTCGAATCGGCGAGTTGCTTGTTCATCTGCGCCAAGTCTGCATCGGTGAAGCGGAAAGTCTTGAGGTTAGCGAGGCTCCAGTAGGCTTCGCCAAAGGCCGGGTTGTGGACAATGCTCTGGCGATAGGCGTCGATACACTCATCGATTCGCCCTTCGGTTTTCAACACGTGGCCGTAGCTAAGCCAGACTTTGGCCGTGGCGGGATACTCTTCCAACAACTGCGCATACATTTCGCCGGATCGTTGGTATTCACCAATCCGGCTGAGGATAACCGCACACAGGTTTCTATAACTCGGGCTGGTGGGGTCGGCAGCCAGCAGGCGCTCAATTTCAACCAGGGCTTGAGTCGGATCGTTGCGCCGATGCAGCAGAACGGCATAGTTGTAGCGGGCAGCGTTGAAACTTGGGGCCAATTCCAAAGCGCGCAGCAACAGCTGTTCGGCTTCTTCGTTTTGTCCACAGCGCACGGCGACCTCCGCCAGCATGCGAATGGCTGGAACGTCTGTAGGTGCTTGTTGCAGGTGGTTTTTTAGTAATCTTTCGGCCTTCGGAATATCGTTGTCGATCATGGCGGCTGCGCCCTGCTGCATCAGCGGATCGCGGGTAGAGCATTGAATATGGCGGACGTAAGCCGCATCGCCAGCCTCGGCATTCCCTGTGGCGAGCAGGTGATCAGCGAGATGGCGCCAGGCCAATGGGTGTTGCGGTTTCAATTCTACCGTTTTGCGCAGCGCTCGAATGGCCTCGTCTCCCCGACCCGCCCTGGCAAGTGTCAAACCGAGCTCAAAGTGAGCTGCGGCCCAGGTAGTTTGCCTGTGTGCAAGGGGTTCAATCACCGCAAACGCCGCAGCAATATCACCCGCCAAGCGATGCCCCTGGGCGAGCAGTAAAACTGCTGGTGGATGATTCGGCACCGCCTCGAGAATAGCCTGCGCTTGCTCGAGGGCCAGCAGTGGATGCGTTTCCAGCAGCCGCGTAGCGTGCGCCATTGCGACTTCGAGTGTGCCGGCTGGTTCTGCTTCCGCACTCACAACACGGCTACTCGCACGAGAGTGAGATAAAATCGCGGTTCATTTTTCAACACAGAGCTCCGGCAAAAGGTGGCCACGATTTTAGGCCCATGACCGGACAAGGACAATAGCTATCCCCCGCAGCGGGAAAATTTATGCACATCGCCGACGGCTACACTACACGATGGTGACTGCGATCCCCGAACAGGGGATACTGTTGCCCTTACTGCAAAACCAATAATGAGTACGGTAAATGAAACGAGCCTCCTGTCTCTGGGCGCGGGCAACACAATTACTGACGGTTGCCGTACTTCTTGGCCTGTGCCAGGCCGGCACAGCGGCGCGGGCACAGATCAGCGTCGAGTTAGGGCCCACCTCTATTCCACGGGGCGAAGCCACGGGAGAACGCGATATCACCGTTAGCAACGGCCTGTTCGCACTCGCTTTTGCCGTAGATAGCGCACCTCCGTGGGGAGTCGCCCGAGGCGGTATCGTTGATATAGCAATAATCCGCGACGGGGAGCTTGGCAGCGACTTTGCCTCGCTGGTAGATTTCATGCCCAACAACTGGTCGGCCTGGCCCAGCAGTTACCAACAGGTTGAAGTTATCAAGCAGACCGAGCGGGAACTTACTGTGCGCACGCGCCGGAACTGGGGAGACGTGGAACTGGAAACACACTTTCATGTGCAGCTGAACGACTCCCGCGTGCACATTAAAACAATAATGCGCAATGGCGGTGACAAAACCCTGCCCGACCTGGAAACCGGCTACGTGGCCTGGCCGGACGGCGGTTATCTGTTCGGCGTGCCCGGATTGCAGGGCGGAGCGCCCGATCAAGCCCTGGCCAATTGGTCTGCTGCATACGATGAAAACTGGGTCATGGGATTGCACGCACCCTTCGCTGAAATTTCCAGCCGTTATGGCCGCGACCGCTATCACCTGCATGACCTGGCACCGGGCGAAGAGAAAACCTTTGAGACCTGGGTGCAAATTGAAAGTCGAGGTGATCTGGCGACCTTGGTGAATTCAGAAATCGAGATTCAACAGTTGCCAGCAGGTACTGTGTCGGGGGAAGTGCGCAGCGAGGATGGCACCCTGGTTGATGAATCGGCAGTGGTCGTACTCAAAGACGGCAAGCCCTATACCTGGACGTTTTGCGAGGCCGGCCGCTATACCCTGATATTGCCTCGCGGAACCTACACCCTGTATGGCACTGCGAGAGCCCACGCGCCGGGACCCATTCAGTCAATTGACCTCAAGGCTGGCGCTAATATCAAGTTGAATCACGATGGGTTACAGCCGCCGGGACTGGTATCTATGAGCGTCACTGCGGCTGGGGGTGGCCAGCCTCTAGACGCCCGTGTCAGCATTCGCAGCGGACATAAGCCACTGATCAAGTTTTTCGGCGAGGAAGTTTTTTTCACAGAGCTTAATCGTAAGGGTCGCGTAGAGTTTGCAGTGGCTCCGGGGAGTTACGAATTTGAGGTGAGCGCCGGGGGTGGCTTCACCGCCGAAAGCCTCGCACTTACTGTGGACGTTAAATCGGGCACGGAGCACACCCTTAAAGCCAAAGTGACCGTTGAACACCAGCCACCAGAGCAGCAATGGTACGCCGTCGACTTACACCACCATTCAGATGTGCTGGACGGTTATACCGCACCCGAATTCGTGCTGCGCTCGGAGTTGGCTTCTGGCATGGATTACAGCTTTCTAAGCGATCATAACTCCATGATCAACAACGCCGAGATGAGCCGGCTGTCTGCCAGTCGGTCAATTCCCTTCGTCGGCGGAACTGAGTTGTCGGCTTCGTGGGCTCACTTCAACGCCTATCCCCTGACCCCGGGACGGGAAATCGATATTGACGTGGGCAAGGCGACCGTGCAGGAAATTTTTGCCCTCGCCCGCCGCTTGGGAGCCGGGTTGCTACACGTAAACCACCCCTACAGCCAGTACGGTTATTTCCGCAGCCTGGAAACCGAGGTGATGCGCAATGGGAAACCCGATACCGCTGCACCCGGTGGCTATGATCCGGCTTTCGACCTGGCAGAAATACAGCCTCCGTACACTCCCGCGCACCGACAGCAAAACCTCGACACTCTGGCCAGGGTATGGCAATTGTGGAATGTTGGGAAACGCGCTTACCTGGTGGGCGCCTCGGACGTACATGATGTGTGGAAACGGGAGTCTGGGGCAGCGCGCACCTACGTACACATTACACAGACACCAAATACCGGCAACCTTGTTACAGCCCTGAAAGAGGGTCGGAGTTATGCCACCCAGGGCCCATTAATTTTTCCGAAGCTGGTATTTGGCAGCGAGATAGAACAGCCGGCGGGCACTGAGCTTGCACTGGAATATCAATTCGCTGCGGTTTCAGGTTTGCGCTCCGTCACATTGATTGAAAAGGGAAGCGCCATCCAGACGCGTGATTTCAAGAAACCTCTTAAATCCGCTCCCCATGTCTTTACGGTAAACCCGAGGGCGGACACCTGGTACAGCCTTATCGTGGAAGACGCGAAAGGGAATTTCGCTTACAGCAACCCCGTGTGGGTAACAACAGTAAAATAGCGTGGAGTAACCGCATAATCAGGGTAATTATTCTGGCAGTAGCAATGGCCATCACCTTGCCTACTGCGATTGTAATCGCTGTTCACCTCGGCACTGGAGAGAGCCTTGGGTCCGGCGTTGGAAAACTATTAACTAGTCACTATCGCTGAGAATTAAATCCGCCCCTTTGTGAGCAACCATAATTGTGGGCGCGTTTGTGTTCCCGGATGTCAGCGTCGGGAATACTGACGCGTCCACCACCCGCAGATTTTCAACATCATAAACTTTGAGTGTAGGGTCTACAACGTTCATGGCGGGGTCGGCCCCCATTCTACAGGTACTCACAGGGTGAAACACAGTTCCTGCTCGCGCTCGAAAATCCTCGACAATCTCGCCATCTGTCATACTTTCCAGATTGGGTTCCAGTGCTTCTTTAATCAGCCGCTTCATTGAAGGCGTATTGGCAAGTTTGCGAATAAATTTGCCTCCGGCAATTACATCTCGTACGTCCTCCTCGGTGGAAAGGTAATTCGGAAAGATGTCGGGTTTATCGGCAGGATTCGCTGAACTAATCTCAAGGTATCCTCGGCTGGTCGGCCTGCACGGTTGAAATGACAGAATGAAACCGGAGTAAGGATCGGGGTTCATCAAGGGTCTTTTATTAGCGACCTGCGTTGTCGAATAACTCACGGGATTGAAGTAAAGCTGAAGGTCTGGACGATCCAGCTCCGGCGATGAGCGAACAAAACCACCGTTTTGGTTGACGCTCAGTGCGAGAGGGCCTTTGCGCAGCATTATATATTTCATGCCGGCCCAAAGTTTTCCGGCCCAGCTGTGTAGTTCGTTATTGAGAGTTGGCACCTTCGCTATATAGTTGTAGTTGATGCCCACGTGATCTTGCAAATTTCTCCCAACGGCTGGGCTGTCGTGTACAACATTAATACTGTGCCGCTTCAGTAGCTCGAGGGGACCGACACCGGAGTGCTGTAGCAGTGTCGGGGAATTGACAGCACCAGCTGCAATTATAGTTTCTCTTGATGCATAGACCTGATGGGTTTTACCATTCTTTTCGTATTCAACCCCCACCGCTTTTTTGCCGTCAAACAAGATGCGAGTGGTCAGGGCATTGCATTCCAGTTTGAGATTTTTCCGTTTGAGGGCCGGGCGTAGGAAGGCATCGGCGGATGAACATCTCATGCCCTTATGGGTATTGATTTGATAGGGCCCAAACCCCTCAGTTTCATTTCCGTTGATATTGTTGTGGTATGGAATTCCCATATCAGCCGCCGCGCTCTTGAAGTACTCCTTGAGCGGGTGCATTTGGGGATAAACATTGTTGATCGACAGATAGCCCTCAGGTAGATCAGGTTCGTCTTCGCCTATAAATTTTTCGAAACTATTGTAATAGCCCAATACACTGTTCCAATCCCAGCCTTCGTTACCCAATGCACTCCACTCATCAAAATCGCTAGGGAGTCCGCGTGCGTAGCACATGGCGTTAATTGAGCTGGACCCTCCCAGCACTTTCCCTCGAGGCCAGTAGCTGGTTTGGTTGTTGAGTCCCGGGCTGGGCTGGGTGTCATACATCCAGTTGATTTTATCGTCGTAAAAAGTTCGGCCGTAACCTATGGGCAGCTTGATCCAGAACCTGCGGTCAGTACCGCCGGCTTCCAGTAGCAAGACCTTAAAACGTCCACTCGCGCTTAGCTTGTCTGCAAGAACGCAACCCGCAGAGCCGGCGCCAACAATGATGTAGTCGAAATCTGGCATGTTTATGGGGTCTGAGTGCCCGGTTGAGAAAGTTGTGAAAGGGTAACGAAAAGTGTGGCGAACAACTATCCCCACCAGCGAAGTTTAATATACTCTACGTCCGTTCCCGATACCCAAAGATCCACAATGAAAATAAAGTCCATTGAAACTTTCTTCAACGAATTTGTCAGTATCAGTCGTCTGACCACCGATGACGGTCGGGAGGGTTGGGGGCAGCTATCTCCGTACAATGCCGATATCTCGGCAACGGTGATGCATCGTCAAGTGGCTCCCCATGCGGTGGGTCAGGAGATTCCCCAGTGCGATGAGATATTGCAGTTTGTTCACCAGATTTATGAGCGCGAGCACAAGTGGTCCGGGTCCTATATGTGTCGAGCACTCGGGGGTCTAGATACTGCCTTGTGGGATTTACAGGGCAAGATACAACAAAAGTCGGTCTGCGAGCTGCTGGGGGGAACTCCCAGGCCTTTTCCTGTCTACGCCTCATCGATGCGCCGGGATATAACGCCTGAAGCCGAAGCCGAACGGTTTGTCCGCTTAAGGGATAAACACCACTACACGGCTTTTAAATTTCGCGTTGGTAAGGAGTGCGGCCATAACGAGGACGAGTGGCCAGGGCGCAGTGAGGCTGTCGTGGCGCAGGTTCGCAAGGCACTGGGGGATGATGTGAAGCTGCTGGTCGATGGCAATAGCTGCTATACCCCGGCGAAGGCCATCGAGGTAGGCAAGATGTTGGAAGCTCACGGGGTTTGTCATTTTGAGGAACCCTGCCCTTATTGGGAATACGATTGGACTAAAGAAGTAACGGAAGCTCTGAGCCTCGATGTGACTGGAGGCGAGCAGGACAATTCCCTGGCGCTGTGGAAGTTAATGGTAGATTCCCGTGCGGTTAATGTTATCCAGCCGGATATCTGCTATCTAGGTGGTTTGAGCCGTACTATTGAGGTTGCCAGGATGGGAGAAGCCGCTGGTCTTGTGTGCACGCCTCATTCAGCGAATCTTTCGATGGTCACTGTATTCACATTGCACATGATGGGCGCTATTCCGAATGCGGGCCCTTATGTTGAATTCTCTATCGAGGATGAGGTGGACTATTATCCCTGGCAGAAAAATCTGTTTAGTGAACCCCTGATAGCACGAGACGGCAAAGTCCAAATTCCCGAGGGACCTGGATGGGGCGTAGAGATCAACCGGGAATGGTTGGAAAAAAGCGACTATCAAATCACCCAAATCGACTAGGAATATCTGTAGATTCATCCACCATGGTTAAAGCTGTGACGACACGACTTTAAAACCAGTGTTCAAATTAGACAACAGAGAGTTTTAGCTATGAAATTGACCGGTTTGAAAACGTTTGTTGTGGGTACGCCGCCGCCACACTTCGGTGGACGCTACTGGATTTTCGTCAAGCTTATTACCGACACAGGAATTGAAGGAGTGGGGGAGGTGTACTCAGTTCCTTTCCATCCCGATGTCGTTGTAAAAATGGTAGAAGACGTTTTCGAGCGCTATGTGCAGGGTCAGGACCCAAGTTCGATAGAAAAAATGTGGAGAGTGATTTACTCCAGTGGCTTTACTCAAAGGCCCGATACCTCCATCGCCGGAATACTCAGTGGTCTGGAAATAGCCTGCTGGGATATCCTGGGAAAAGACTGCAATCGTCCCGTCCACCAATTGCTCGGTGGTGCAGTCCACGACAAACTCAGAAGTTATACCTATCTCTATCCCAAACCCGGTGACAAAACAGACGTTTACATGGATGCAGATCTGGCCGCCCAGCGGGCGCTCGAATATGCGGATCTCGGTTTTACCGCCGTTAAGTTTGATCCTGTAGGACCCTATACCGCCTTTGACGGACGACAACTTTCCTTCGAGGCGATGGATAGATCAGAGGAATTCTGTCGCAAAATTCGCGACGCAGTAGGGCATAGAGTCGATTTGTTGTTTGGAACCCATGGTCAGATGACTCCGGCCAGCGCAATACGCCTCGCCAAGCGTTTGGAAAAGTTTGAACCCCTTTGGCTGGAGGAGCCGACGCCACCTGAAATGCCTGAGGAGATGGCGCTGGTCGCACGGGCGACCTCCATACCGGTTGCCACCGGAGAGCGATTGGCCACTAAGTACGAATTTTCCCGAGTGTTACAGAATCGTTCTGCGGCTATCCTCCAAATGGCAATAGGCCGAGTGGGTGGACTACTGGAAGCGAAAAAAATAGCCAGTATGGCGGAAGCTCACTACGTTCAGATTGCGCCACACCTGTATTGCGGCCCCGTGGAAGCTGCGGCGAATATTCAGCTCGGGTTGTGTAGCTCAAACTTTTTGATTCAGGAAAGTATCGAAACTTTCGGCGGGTTTCATAGCGAAATTCTGGAAAAACCGATTGAATGGGAAGATGGTTTTATACTGCCATTGATGGCGCCGGGGATTGGTGTGGAGTTAAACGAAGAGGTTGCTCTAGCCAACCCCTATACGGGTAAGGCGTTGCATTTGGATATGCACCCGGAGCCTATTATCTGAAGGGCTTAGTTGGGGCTCATCGGAAGCCCCCTAACACCTTGACGGATAGGGGATTCTGCCAAGTCTCACAATGCACTCCACCGTGCAGATAGATCTCTCGTTGTTACTTGCTCCATTGATCTTGCGTGTACTGACCAATACCCCTCAATCGCGCCACTGAATATTGAATTCGCTCATTGCACTCAAATATTCATCCAGATCGATAAACCCCATGCACGGGATGGCCCCAACTTCGGAGGTTTCACCCCGCGCCAGTTTTTTTGCCATCAAAATTGCAGGAATACCGGGAATGTATAGACCGTCGCTTTCGTGTGCGACAATTTCAAACGATATTTTCTTATCATGCCCATCCTTCCCTCGACCTTTCATCTCCATGTAAAAACCGCTGTCATCTTTGCCTGCGAAATCAAAGACTCTGGAGATGTTGAGAAGATAAGGTGCCAGCGGTTGTAGAGAAGGAATAAATCGAATACGAACAAACCATGACATGGCAGCCAGGATTAGATGCAAAATTTTCAGCTCTAATCCTGCCTGAAAGCGAATGGTTTTGAGTGTTGGATACCGCGACGGAAACCATTCAAGGTCTGGTATATCACAATTGCCTAAAGGCCGTTTATTCAAACCCCGGAATGATCGGAATCTCAGATTCATCCAACCATACACATCACGCGCTTCGCCATCGATCAGTGTTTTAAATGGTTTTCCTACATAGCTTAAAATCGCCGATGTTGTGGCAAGACCGCGATTACTGCGCTGCGCGGTTGCTATGCCGTATTCTATGGTTTCAAGGCAGGCAAACTTTTCGATGTATTGGTCAATGATTGCAGATGTCAGTGTTGGTACTGAACTTGCCCCGCTGCAAATCAGAACATTCTGTGCTTTTGCCTCTTTGTCGAGCGATCCTATATTGCTGACAAACTCTCGCGCATCGGCCAAATCAATATAGTGGCAGCCCTGCGCGATACAGGCGCGTGCCACATCATAGCCCTGAGACTGATAAGGCCCGGATGTATGAATGACAATATCTGGCGCAATATCCTTCAGTGCTTCAGCAAGCCCTTGGGTAATATCAAGTACGACTGGCTCTGGTGGGTTTTTTGAGCCGAGCTGTGATGCTAGTGCCTTGGCTTTATCCAAGCTTCGGCCTGCGATGATGACTCAAATATGGATAGCGATGTGCGTATACCTGCTAATAGCATTTCTGAAGTTTCAGTCAGCACTCACAAAAAGTATGCAGCAGCTATTGCGATTACTACAGCTCAATTTATTTGATAAGCGTGACCTGATGGCGCTGCTGAGGGGTGAACCACCTGATGGCAGGCTGCCTGATGTTAATCAAATGGCACTCATATGAAAGTTAACGAGACAGCAGTGATCGTGGAACTTAGAATATGTACTGTCTTAACAGTGAGATATAAATCCATTCCCTATACCTTTCGTCATGTCCCAACTCAAAATCCACAAAAGCCGAGCCCGAGCGCTTTCACATTTGCAGAGATTTTGGCAGCCGGTTTTCTGGGTGCAAACTCCCGGGATGCTCATTGGTTTGTGAGAGTCCGTGACCTCAACTTTTAAATACTTCGGGAGTACTGCGAAAGCTTGGAAGCCTGATTAGGGTTGGCAAACCGTCGAGCGCATGGATGTGCGGGGCGGCCATCCGCGAGTCGAGCCCCCAGGGATGGGTTCACGGCGCGTTTGCAAACGGTAATCAGGCTGCCGAGCGCCCCCGAACTCGTCAAAAACACTAAAACAACATTTCTAAATTAATTTCGTCTGCAGATCTCTACTACGTACTGCCCCGGCATCCGCGAATTCCTAGCTCGCATAGTTCGAACCCTCAGAATCCATAATAGCCCGCAGCTCTTCAAAATGACGCTCGACTTGCCCGGGATAATTCTCAAGTTCTCGCGCAGCTTTCTCGGCAATCTCGCCGGACAAGATCCGTAGCGGGGCTCCCGTCTGCAGCGCCCGAATATAGGTTTCGGCGGCACGCTCAAAGTAATAAAACCGATTGAAAGCATCGGCCACACTTTCACCAATCACCAACACCCCATGGTTACCCATGATCATCACTTTCTTACTCGGGTCTGACATGGCTTTGGCGCAGCGTTCCCCCTCTTCGGTAAATGCCGCACCGCCAAAGTGTTCATCGATAACGTAGCGGTTAAAAAAAATCGCAGTGTTCTGATCGATAGGCGGAAGGTTTGAATCGGCCAGGGATGCCAGCACTGTTGAAAACATGGAGTGGGAGTGGATTACGCAGCGGGCGTGGGCGCAATGTCTGTGGATTGCCCCGTGCAGACCCCAGGCCGTTGGGTCGGGGGCACCTGGATGGTTTAGTGTGTCTGGATCGTCCGCGTCCAGCAGCAACATGTCTGAAGCCCGCACACGAGCAAAATGAACTTGATTGGGGTTTATCAGAAACTGTTTGCCGTCGTCAGACACCGCTACGCTGAAGTGATTGGCAACGGCTTCGTGCATTCCCAGCCGTTCGGTCCAGCGAAAGGCCAGGGCCAGATCTACACGTTGCTGCTGGTGGCTATCACTCGACTGTATATTGCTAATATTGGGATTGCTCATTGTATTGTCTCGGACGCAACTCAGGGCGCATCATTCGTGTTTTCAATACCACCCTGGCTCAGCAGCCAGGATTTGAACTCCTGCACGGCTGGCCGTTGCAAGTGCGTTTTCGGGCAGACTATATAATAGGCTTTGTCATTGTGTAAACTGATATCAAAAGGCTGCACCAGCCTTCCTGAATCGATATATTCCCGCACGAACACGCTTGAGCAAAGCGCTACTCCCTGGCCATCCAGGGCGGCTTGAATAAGCACATTGGTATCGTCGATGATAGTGCCTCTGCGAGCGTTTATTTGCTCCATCCCGGCTTTGCGCAGCCATTCCTCCCACTCGTCGTAGGTGGCACCGTGCAGCAGTGTATGGTTGAGCAGAAGTGTAGGCCCTGCATTGGACGAGTCCGTCCCCAGGAGTCTGGGGCTACACACGGGAATGTAGTCGATATCAAGAAGTTTGGTCGACTCTACTTTTGGTAAATCTCCACGGCCATAGGTAATGGCCAGGTCGATATCCTCCCGGTCAAAATCAACCGGCTGATTGGAATGGTAAAGACACAGGTCTACCGAGGGGTGTAGTCGCCAGAAGTCTTTTAGCCTGGGTGAAAGCCAGCGGGCGGCGAGGGTAGGACCCAGGCGCAGTGTCAGGCGATGATTGAGGCTTGTCTGTTTAATGTTGCTGATTGCTGTGTGTATACGGGCAAAGGATTCGCTGACCACCGGTAGTAAACTCTCTCCGGCAGGGGTTAACACCAGTTTGCGTGTCAGGCGTGTGAACAGCACTACACCCAGGTGGGTCTCCAGTACTTTAACCTGTTGGCTAACGGCAGCGGGTGTCACGTTGAGTTCCTGTGAGGCCAGGGTAAAACTCAGGTGTCTGGCGGCACTTTCGTACGCTTTTAAGCCGTTTAGGGGAGGCAATGTTCGACTCATTCGAGCTGTCTCTCCCAAGGAGAAAAACTGAACACACAGATTAGTATTTCTACTGCATAACGCAAGAAAAAATTTGTTGTCTGGTCCCTCCCCCCCAGCGCAGAATTCAGAGCTTCGGTGCCTTAATAATAAATGCTGGAGCAAGTCTATGCCTCGTAGAAGCGGCGGTCGAAAATCCCGTGTTGCCATCCGCACTGCACCTCTTACGGAGGCTATGAAGCCAGTACATCCCGGAGAGAGTGGCGGCCACTATCGACCCCTGGGTGATGAGGACGTAGCCACGGTAGTGGAAAACAGTTATCGCATACTCGAAGAGGTGGGCTTTAATCAGGCAACGCCCCATTGCATCGATACCTGTACTGCCTATGGCGCCGTCATGGGCAACGATGGTCGATTGCGTATGCCTGGAGAAGTCGTCGAAAAAGCCATTGCAAGCAGTGACAGAAATTTGGTACTACACGGGCAGGACCCGGCTCACGATTGTCAGATTAGTGGCTCGCGTGTGCATTTTTCTACCGCGGGTGCTGCGGTCATGATTGTCGATCCCATTACCCAGGCCTATCGAGAATCACAGGCCCAGGATTTGTACGACATGGCCCGGATTACCGATACCTGTGAGCACATCCACCTGTTTCAGCGGACCTGTGTATTGCGCGATATTGAAGACAATTACGCCATGGATCTCAATACCACCTACAACGCTGTTATGGGCACTACAAAACATGTGGGAGCCAGTTGGACAGAGGTCATGCATCTGGAAAAAACCCTGGAGCTATTGCATATGGTGGCCGGGAGTGAGGAGGCCTGGCGCGCGCGGCCTTTTGTCAGCCAATCCAATTGCTTTGTAGTACCGCCGATGAAATTCGCCGAGGAAGCTCTGGAGTGCCTCAGAGTCGCGGTGGAGGGAGGCATGCCCGTGCTGCTGCTCTCGGCCGGGCAGGCTGGGGCTACAGCACCTCCGTGTCTCGCAGGAGCGGTGTCCCAGGCCTGGGCAGAGTGTCTTGGTGGGCTGGTCTACCTCAATGCGATCAAGCCTGGAGCGCCGGCGATTTTGGGAACCTGGCCCTTCGTATCCGATCTGCGCACCGGTGCTATGAGTGGCGGTTCTCCCGAGCAGGGGATATTGTCATCCGCCTGTGCTCAGGTGGGGCAGCACTTCGGTTTACCCACGGGAACGGGTGCGGGAATGTCGGATGCAAAATTGCCGAATTTTCAAGGGGGCGCGGAACACGCTTCCAACGCATCCGTTGCGGCTCTGTCCGGTGCCAACATCATTTACGAGTCTGCGGCGATGTACGCGAGCTTGCTGGGGACCTGCCCGGAGAGTCTGTTGCTGGATAACGATGTGTTGGGCAATGCCATGCGTATGGTCAAGGGAGTCACCGTCAACGAAGAGACTCTGGCCTTCGATGTGCTGCGCGATGTTTGTATGGGAAATAAGGGACATTATCTGGGCTCAGATCAGACCTTAAATGTGATGCAGTCAGAGTATATCTACCCTGAGTTTTACAATAGACTGAGTCCCAATGATTGGAATGATGCGGGTAAACCAGACCCCTTGTTACTCGCAATCCAACAAAAAGATCATATTCTGGCAACGCATTTTCCCAAGCACGTCAGTGATGAAGTAGACAATCAGATCCGAGCCCAATTCCCAATATTCCTGAGTAGGGAGGCCATGGGGCGTTAGGCTAATCTAATGCTCGGACACTAGTAATAAGGTTTATATGAAATCACATGCACGCGTAGTCATCGTTGGTGGCGGTTCCCTCGGAATCAGTTTGTTGTATCACCTCACTAAAGAGGGTTGGACAGATATTCTACTGGTAGAAAAAGGCGAACTGACCAGCGGGTCGACCTGGCATGCAGCCGGTTTGTGTTCGCACTTTATCGGCAACATGACGGTCGCAAAAATCCATGAATACTCCACCCGCTTGTACGACGAAATTCTTCCTGCGGAAACCGGCGATCCCTCGGTTTTTCGTAAAACCGGCAGTCTGCGTGTTGGCTACAGCCAGTTAGAGGAAGAGTGGTTTCGCAATCTGGCGAGCCGGGCAAAAAGCGTACCCTGCGAATTTGAAATTATTTCCAAAGAGCGAGCTGGCGAACTCAACCCGTTTATGAACTTCGACAATGCGCGCATCATTGTCAGCACCCCAAATGATGGACACGTTGATCCGTCTTCTGTTGCTCTGCCCTTATCTCAACTGGCGCGCGCTGCGGGCGCAACTATTAGCCGATTTAACCGCGTACTGGAAATTAACTCGCTATCGAGCGGCGAATGGGAAGTCGTCACCGAGCAGGGCACGGTTGTTGCCGAACATGTTGTCAATGCCGGGGGATGCTTCGCTGGGGAGGTGGGTGCAATGGTTGGCGTTAAATTGCCGATTGTGAATCTGGAACACCAATACCTGGTGACCGACAGTCATCCCGAGATCGAGGCGCTGGATTTTGAGCTACCGGTATGCCGTGACTCCTATACTTCTTCCTATATCCGTCAGGAGGGCCAGGGGCTTTTGATTGGTCCCTATGAAACCTATGGCTCCAAGCCGTGGGCGCTCAATGGTATGGATTGGTCCTTCGACCGCGAGTTGTTTCAGGGGGATTTGGAACGGCTGATGCCTTTCCTGGATCGATGTATCGAAAGAATGCCAATCTTTGGTGAGCTTGGCGTGAAAACCATTATCAATGGTCCAATCACCCATACACCGGATGACAATGTGTTGGCGGGACCACAGGCAGGCTTGCGCAATTTTTGGAATTTATGCGGCTCCAGTATTGGAATCGCTCAGGGTGGTCTGGGTAAGTTTATGGCCCAGTGGATGGTGTACGGACAAACAGAACTCAATATGGCATCTCTGGATAGCCGCCGTTTTGGTGACTGGGCTGACAAAAATTACTGTATCACCAAGGCGATTGAATCCTATGAAGTGATGTATACCGCCATGGGCGTTAACGAGCAGACCCCCAAGGGACGATTGCGTCGCACAGGACCATTACACAGCGCACTTGCCGACAAGGGCGCTGTCCATGGCGTTGTTCAGGGCTATGAAAAGCCCCTGTGGTTTAAGACCGATCAGCTGCGAGCAGAAACGCCCAGCTGGCAATACAGCGATACTCACGATGTGGTCGCGCAAGAATGTCTCGCTGTGCGGAATGCCGCAGGCGTTATTGATATATCCGGGGCGGCGAAGTTCGAGATCAGCGGAAAAGACGCAGGCGCATTTCTGGATAAGCTCTCATGCAACAAACTTCCCGCCAGAGATGGGCGTTTGGGTCTCACGCTTTTCCACGGGCCAAACGGCGGCATTATGACCGAGCAGTCCATAACCCGAATCAATGAGTCCCTGTATTACCTGATAGGGCCCATTGGCTCGGAACTTCGCGATCTGCACTGGATGCAGATCCACGCGGATGGCTTCGATGTTCAAATAGACAATGTCACGGAAGAGATTGGCGCTGTGTTGATAACCGGCCCTAAATCGCGTGAAATCCTCTCTCAAATTTGTGAGGACGATTTATCCAAGGTTGCGTTTCCCTGGTTGGGCGCCAGAGAAATTCAATTGGATAGCGCCAAGGTAAGGGTTCTGCGTGTGTCCTATGCTGGTGAACTTGGCTATGAATTGCATATGCCAGTTTATCAACTGCCATCAATCTATGAGTCATTGTTTCGAGTCGGTCATGCCATGGGCCTGCGTGATTTTGGTGGCTATGCGTTCAACTCTCTGCGAATGGAAAAAATGTACCGGGCCTGGGGCAGTGAGTTCACCGAGGAGATCAGCGGAGTAGAGGCGGGAATGGAGCGGTTTATTGATACCAGCCGAGAATTTATAGGCGTAGAGAATATCAGGGAGCGGGAGAAGAACGGTGTGGAGATGCAGTTGGCGTACTTGTCATTTGATGATGACGTCAAAGCCGAATGTTTTGGCAATGAAGCGGTTTATCTCTGTGACGAGCGGGTAGGGCTTACCACTGGTGGCGGATATGGGCATAGAGTGGGCCGCAGTCTGGCCTTTGCCTATTGCCGGCCCGATCTGCTCGTGCAGGATACCGCACTGCAGGTTCTCACCTCGGGAGGCATGCGTCAGTGTCACGTTGAAATGGATGCTGTGTACGATCCGAGCAATGAAAAGTTGCGGGCTTAGCTAATGTCATTGACTAAGGAGCTGCCCACAGAGGCGGAAGTTGTCATCGTGGGCGGCGGGATTGTCGGCTGCTCAATCGCTTATCATCTAAGCAAACGCGGTGTGAAAGATGTGGTCGTGCTGGAGAGAAAGCAGTTGACCTGTGGCACCACCTGGCACGCTGCCGGGCTGGTGAGCATGCTGTGGCCAACACCCACGCTGACCAAGCTCGCAAAGTATGGTCACGAACTCTACGCATCTCTGGAGGCCGAAACAGGTCAGGCTACGGGTTATCGCAGAATCGGCAGCCTATCGCTGGCTCGAACCGAAGCGCGCCTTGAAGAGCTCAAGCGCAATTCCTCGATGGCGAAAGTGTTTGGTGTCGAATCGGAAATGATCGACAACCGCCGACTCGAGGAGCTCTACCCTGGAATCAACCCGGAAGGTGTTATCGGCAGCCTCTATATCGAGAAAGACGGGCAGACCAACCCGATCGATACCACCATGGCCTTGGCCAAAGGTGCGCGCAACGGCGGTGCACAAATATTTGAAGGCGTAAAAGTCGATGACATTCTTATCGACAATGGCAAGGCGACAGGCGTGTCTACCCAGCGGGGAGATATCCAGGCCAAGCAAGTCATTCTAGCCGGTGGCCTGTGGTCGCGGGATATTGCCAAAAAAATAGGTATCGACTTATCTCTGTACGCCTGCGAGCATTATTACGTTGTTACGGAGAGTATGCCTGCGCTAAGTCGACGCCCCGTTATGCGTGACTTCGACAAGGGCCTGTATTTCAAAGAAGACGCAGGGAAAATGTTGGTGGGTTGGTTTGAGAAGGACGCCATTGGTTGCCCCATGTCGCGCATTGGTGAAGACTTTTGTTTCGGTGAATTCCCCACCGACATGGATCATATCGAAGCCCACCTGATGGGTGCCATGGAAACCTTCCCCGATTTTGGCGAGGCCGGTATACGCACCTTCTTCAACGGTCCGGAAAGTTTTACCAACGACAATTTGCATTTGTTGGGTCCCACACCGGAAGTTGACAATTTCTTTGTCGCCTGTGGTATGAATTCGAAGGGCATAGGAGCCGCGGGAGGGCTGGGTAAAATCGTGGCCGATTGGGTCGTCGATGGCTATCCGTCAGGCGAGATCACCGAAACAGATGTTCGCCGCAACAACCCGGTCCAGAAAACCCAGTCTTATATTGAGGCCAGAATTCCCGAGGCGCTGGGTCACACCTATGCGATGCACTGGCCTTTTTACCAATACCAAAGTGCGCGGGATTTACTGCGATCCCCCCTTCATGAAACCCTGGCTTCACAGGGCGCGTGCTTTGGGGAAGTGGGTGGCTTTGAACGGCCAAACTGGTTTGCTCGCGATGGTGCTCCTGCGCAATACGACTACAGTTATCGGCGGCAAAACTGGTTTGAGTTTTCAGCAGCGGAGCACCTGGCGGTACGATCCTCAGTGGGTATCTATGACATTTCCTCTTTCGGCAAGTTTGATGTCAGTGGCTCTGGAGCCCTGGCTACCCTGCAGCGATTGAGCTGCGCAGATGTCGACGTGGAACCCGGAGCTGTGGTCTACACCCAGTGGCTCAACGAGCGCGGCGGAATCGAGGCCGACCTCACCATAGCGAGGATCTCCCAGGATCAATTTTACGTGATCACCGGGATTGGCTCTCTCAATCGAGATTGGTGGCATTTACAGAAGAACCTGCTTGGGGATACGCGAGTTATCGATATATCGATGGACCATGCCTGTTTGTCTGTCCAAGGACCCAATGCACGCGCACTGCTAGAGAAAATTTCGGAAATCGATGTCTCTTCCACGGGTTTTGCATTTGGCACGGGCCGCTTCGCCCAGGTGGCAGGGTCTCAAGTTTGGATGCAGCGACTGTCCTATGTGGGTGAGCTGGGCTGGGAGTTGTTTATACCTGCCTCAGAAGCAGTTTCTGTGTTTGCTGCTCTTCAACACGCTGGAGCTGAGTACGACTTGTGCAACGTGGGCCTGCACGCCTTGAATAGTCTGCGGCTGGAAAAAGGATTCCGCCATTGGGGCCACGATGTCGCTGCAGAAGACAACCTTCTACAGGCCGGTCTGTCGTTTACGGCAAAACCGGACGCCTCAGACTTTATTGGTCGCGATGCCTTTGTTGCAGCCAAAGCTGCGGGTATTCCCTCCCGGCGGTTAGTGCAGTTTCAACTCGAAGATCCTGAGCCCTTGCTCTATCACAATGAGCCTATTCTTATGAACGGTGAGGTGGTCGGTTACTTAAGCTCGGGGATGTATGGGCACACGATGGGTGCGGCTATCGGTATGGGCTATGTGAACGTCCCAGGTTTGAATGCCGCTGCCTTGGCGGAAGCGGATTTTCAGATTGAAGTTGCCACGGTACCCTTTGTCGCAAAAGCTTCCTTGCGAGCACTCCATGATCCGGACGGTGGTAAGATGCGCGGGTAGTCATTAAGTTTGGAGAACCGCGTGAGAGTCCTGCAATTGTCCCGATTCGTAAACCTGCCGATTTACCTTGTTTTAATTTTCACTACTAGCGCGGCGCTGGCCGATATAAAAGTTCAAGGCCACAGGGGCGCTAGAGCAGAACGTCCTGAGAATACGCTGTCAGCCTTTCAATATGCACTCGATGCGGGTGTTGATGTGTTGGAACTCGATCTCGGCGTGAGCAAAGACGATGTGCTGATCATCTCCCACGATCCGATTATTAATCAGTTTTGTCTTCGCGATGGCAAGCCTCCAGCGCAGGCCACTCCTGTGCGTTCACAAACTCTTAGCCAATTGAAGGAGCTGGATTGTGGTTCGGTGAAAAATCCGAAATTCCCCAATCAACTACCTCAGCCCGGCGAAAAAATGCCTACGCTGGAAGAGCTGTTTCACATGGTTGCGAGAGCTGACACAAAAATTTCCAGAGATGTCACCTTCAATATCGAAACCAAAGTGTTAGTTACCCGGCCGGAACTAACTGCGAGCGCCGAGCATTTTTCCGAGCTCTTGGTGAAAAAAATTCAAGATCACAAATTGCAGAAAAGAGTCGTGGTGCAGTCGTTCGATCACCGAACACTAAAATGGGTTAAAAAACTGGATCCCAGTATTGCGACTTCACAACTGACGGCTAACAATTTTGTGGATCTGGTGGCAGCTGCCAAATCTATAGATGCCCAATATATCTCGCCAGATTGGAAGTCCATTACTCGGGAGATGGTGCTCGAGTTTCAAGCAAGCGGATTACGCGTGGCACCCTGGACTGCGAACACTACAGAATCCTGGGATGCGCTGATCGCCATGGGTGTGGATGAAATTATTACCGACGATCCAGCGGCGCTTATTCACTATCTTAAACAGAAAGGCCTGCGTCCCTAGCTTTATGGTGGGCTTGTTCGCCCCGCAATGTGAGAGCCATGAGGAAAATCGCGGCGATACATCCGCCAGTTAGCAAAGTGAAACCGCCGTCCCAGCCGTAGTGATCTACCGTAAACCCCATCGCGATATTCGCCACTACCGCACCGCCGAGATAACCGAACAGGCCGGTAAGACCCGCCGCTGTGCCAGCCGCTTTTTTGGGGACCAGTTCGAGTGCGTGTAGACCGATTAACATCACCGGCCCATAAATCAAAAACCCGATCGCGATGAGCGCCGCCATATCAATCGTCGGATTCCCGGGCGGATTAAACCAGTAAACCAGCACGGCGACTAGAACCAGAGTCATAAACAACATACCAGCCGGTGCGCGTCGTCCTTTGAACAATTTGTCGCTAACCCAGCCGCACAGTAAAGTCCCGGGAATACCGGCCCACTCGTACAGAAAGTAAGCCCATGAACTTTCGTCGACCGTAAAGTCCTTTGCCTCGCTCAAATAGGTGGGAGCCCAATCCAGCACGCCGTAACGAATAAGATAGACAAAGGCGTTGGCGAAGGCGATAAACCACAACAACTTGTTGTTGAGCACATAGGCGAAGAATATTTCCTTACCCGAGAGTTCCTGCTCATCGGATTCGCTGTAATCGTGCGGATAGTCATCCCGGTACTCCTCTATGGGCGGCAAGCCACAGGACTGCGGGGTGTCACGCAGCAAAAAGAACACCAGTACAAGCACACACATAGCGGCTGCGGCGGGAACATAGAAGGCACTGTGCCAGTCGTTGAACCAGGACATACCCAAGATGAAAAGAAGCCCGATAAGCCCGCCGCCCACGTTGTGGGCCACGTTCCACACAGACACAACCCTGCCTCTTTCATTGCCAGAGGACCAGTGCACTATGGTGCGACCACAGGCGGGCCACCCCATGCCCTGAACCCAACCGTTGAGAAAGAGCAGGGCGAAGATCGTGGCGACACTGCTGGTCGCCCAGGGAGCAAAGCCAAACAGAAACATGATGCTTGCGGAAACCAGTAAACCGGCGGGAAGAAAGAAGCGCGGGTTACTTCGATCTGAAACGCTGCCCATCAGAAATTTGCTGAGTCCGTAGGCAATTGAAACGGCGGAAAGAGCGATGCCCAGCTGACCTTTCGAATAGCCGTGTTCCTCAATCAGGAAGGGCATGGCCAAGGAGAAGTTTTTCCGCACCAGATAGTATCCGGCGTAGCCAATAAAAATGCCGAGAAATACCTGCAGGCGCAGCTTTTTGTAGTGGGGGTCTATCTGCTCGGTGGGCAGCTGCTCGCGGTGTGGTGCCGGCTTGAATATTCCGTACATAGATTCCCTTAGCGCGCCAGCACTCTCATCCGACTGTTAACTTCATTGTGTTCGATGTAAAACCCTCGAAAATGACGTTCACCGGCGGCTGGGTCAAAAGCCTCTCTTCCGTGGAGTATACGTCGGTTGTCAAACATCACCATCTCCCCTGGTGCCAGGGAGTATCTGATGAGATAGACAGGGTCGCGGATTCGTTGCATCAAATTGCGATAGGCTTCGTAGAAAGGGTAGAGCTGTTCGCTGGGTAAGTCGGGAATATCGGCCAGATGGGCATTGAATGTCAGACCCTGGAATCGCCCGCGACCATCGACATCGATCGCAGGCCTTCGAAAGCGTATATCGACATCTTCGTCGTGGAACCGCCAGGGGATATCGGTTTCGGACAAAAGCTTAAAATAGTCCGGGCGATCTCTTAGCAGGTCTTCACAAACTCGAGAGCCGTCGGCAAACCGCGACTCTCCGCCCGAAACGCTGTTTTTCCAGCAGTGCAGGAACTGATAGCCAGGAATACTCTCCTGATTGCCCAAGTCTGTGTGCAGTGGGAGTGCCAGCGACGTATAGGCGAGATTGTTGGGGCTGGGTTTGTTGATAACCTCAAACATGACACCGAAATTGGTCTGCCGTTTGAAACCAATTTGCTGTGCGAATTGTTCTCCCGCTTCCTCTCCATCTTCGAGTCCGCGGAAAATAGCGATACCCTGGCGCTTGGTTTGGGCGAGCGCAGCATAGAGCGCAGCGCTGGAGTTGTTGCATTGTTGCGCATCAAAATAGGGGATATCGGCAAGCCCGGCGCTATCCCAGGTTTGCAGCTCAACCTCCGAGGGATCTGGTCGGGGCATTCCCGGTCGGGTTTGCATCAGCCAATCGGCACTGTATCGCGAGGCTGTGGATCGCCCGGGCCAATCTACCAATAGGCTATTGCCTTCAAGTCGATGACAGAGCGGCTGGATGTTTAGGTCTACACCCGTCAGATCGAAGGTCCGTTCCAAGGTATGGGGGTGGAGTTCATCCGGGTCATTGTCCCGTAGCCAGATAAACGGAAGCTCGGTGGATTTCCCATTCTCCCAGGTGAGCATAAAAGCCTGTGGCTGGCTATCGACGGCACTGATATTCATAGTTTATTCTTCTCTATACCGCGAGCTTATAAATTGGCTTATGCGTTATTGTTGTCACGGTTCGATTCTAGGCCGGGTGCAAGGGTGACGCCAGCTAAAGCGAGGAAATTACGGATGACTCAGTTTGAGCAGCAGGGCATTGGCTATCCACTAACAGCTTTCGATTCTGCCGAAGTGGATGATTTTTTGCCTCGGTTTGTGCAACTCAGCGAACGCATGAGCGGTTGGAGCGCAAGCCCCCAAATTCTGAAGTCGCATCTGGTGAGTACCTGGGTTGCTGGACTGGTCCGCAATAAACGCTTGCTGGATGTTATCGAGGACCTGATTGGCCCAAACATCTTGTGTTGGAATGCAACCTTCTTTCCTAAACCCGCGGGCAGCGAGGGCTATGTTGGCTGGCACCAGGACATCACCTATTGGGGTCTTGAGCCAGCGGAGGGCCATGTTGTTACCGCGTGGTTGGCGATTAGCGATGCCCGCGAAGACAACGGCTGTATGTTTTATCTGCCTGGCAGTCACAAGCAGGGCATGCGCTCTCACAGACAGGTTCATCAAACGCAGAATATGTTGTTGGGGGAGCAGGAGGTTCATCTCTCTGATCGCGAACAGAAACAGTCCATACCTGTACAGCTTGAGCCGGGGCAGTTTTCAGTGCACCACAGCAGCTTGCTACACGGCTCCTACGGCAATGTATCCGATCGCCCGCGCATTGGACTGTCGATCAATTTCATGTCCAGCGAGGTGCGGCAAACGACCAATGGTGGATACGATAGCGCAAGTTTAGTGCGTGGCGTGGATGAATTTGGACACTTTCAATTGGAGCCCGCTCCACAGAGTGATTTTGACAGCGCCTCCATCGAGGCCTACAAGAATGCTTTGTTAACTCCCAGTGGTATTGGGGGCGCCGATGACGATATCTATGATTCCGCCACTGATCCAAGTCACATTGTGTAGCGACATGCTGTACCCTATTTTACAATTTTAAAAACAGAGTGATCGAAGACTAATTATGGCAGATGTACTGACCGGCAAAAGTCCGTTTAAGGAACAAGTGCAGGAAATCGCTCAACAAAGCGGAGTTGTCGATAGCGCGCAGGAGATTCTCGGCCCGTTCACTGAATTGGCGACAATGGTTGCAGATTCGCTCTGGAGCGCCGGTTTTCCAAGTTCCTCAACCAACTCCCTGCACTGGCCCTACCTGGTGGTAACGCTGGTTCTGTGCATTGTCCTGTGGCGGTTGCGTCGCGGTCGCGGGGCGAAAGACGCCGATGGTGTGGAACGACCCATGGGTTTACTGAGTTATTTGTTCCCACGGCGAATTTATACACACCGCTCAGTCCGCGTGGATATTGGTTTGTACTTTATTGATGCCTTGCTCCACCCGCTGTGGATTATCGCCTTTTTGGGCACCCTGGCGCCTGCGGTAGAGCAAAGTACTATCAGTGCCATGCAGGGCGTGTTTGGTTCTAGCCCTCAATTGCAGGTGTCTACGCCCTGGATGCTTCTGTACGGTCTGCTAACCCTGTTGCTGGCCGACTTTGTCTTCTACGCGACGCACTGGTCAATGCATCGCTACCCGGTCTTGTGGGCAATCCACAAAGTTCACCATTCCGCCGAAGTCTTGACACCGCTCACGCGCTATCGAGAGCACTTTCTAGCCGCGCCGATCTGGGGTGTGGGGGCTGCCGTGAGTTACGCGCTAATGGGGGGAGTGTTTGCCTATTTGTTTAATGGCGGGCTCACCACGGTCACTATTATGAACGTCAGTATTTTTTCCTTCGCCTATGCTTTGCTTGGAAACTTTCGTCACCATCATGTTTCCGTTCGCTTCCCGAGGGCTCTTGAGCTTTGGGTACAGAGCCCCGCTATGCATCACACCCATCACAGTGTGCTGGAAAAACATTGGGGTACTAACCTGGCCTCGGTTACCAGTATTTGGGACAGGCTGTTCGGAACGATTTATATTCCTGAAAAGGACGAGGAGACTCCCTGGGGATTGCCTCCGGAAGATCAGATACACCACAGTAGTCTGCGTCAGAATCTAATTGGGCCTTTTCGGGACATTTACGCCATTGTCCGTGGCGGTACTTCCAAGGCGCAGTCGGTTGAGGACTAAGCTGATTTAGGACTGTTGGTTTAGTGTTTTAAATGAGTTCCCAGGCCGCTCGGAAGACTGATTGGGGTTTGCAAACACGCCGTAAACCCATTCATGGGGGTTCGGTTCGTGGATGGCCGCCCCGCACCTTTCGGATGCGCACTAATTAGCTGATGGCCAACTGCTCACGTCGTGTAGCTACAAAATAGTACACCGCTGTATAGATACCGGTGACCACCAGACCAAACCACTCTATTTTTAGCGGAGTAAACTGATACAGAAGCACCAGTCCAAACAACAGTGTCCAATTCGCTGCCACGTAGGGCCCGGTACCTAAAAGCTCTACAGTCATACCGAGATTTCGTGTGTATAAACGAATGAGGGAATCCAGCGAGTTCACGACGAAAATGGTTCCCACAACCACCATCGCTATTCTCCAGCCCGCGGTAACATCCAGCCCATTACTAAAATAGTAGTACAGTACAGAGAACCAGATTGCGATCGGTATGGAAGGCACCACAAGCAAAGTCACCAGGAGTTTCCAGGTTTTTATACCGCCTACGAATCGCGCTACAAATTGTCCGATCATAACGCTCCAGGCAAACCACCAATAGAGATAGAACTGGTGATAGTCGGTGATGGGCGAAAGATAGCGGTGTAAATTCCCGAAGTAATCTCCGATTCCGGTCATGGACTGAGCCAGACCTGAAACCCCCATTTCAGATGACCACCAAACACCGCCAATAAGCGCAAAAAACAACCAGGTGGAACCCACGCTGAGAATTTTCACATAACGAATGTGGGTACTCGATGCCACGGCGATCAACACCACAGCCGCTACCAGGGCGTATTTGGCGGCGGTGCTAATAGATTCTATGTAGTCGGGCAGGTACGCGAGAAACAGAAAACCTGTGAACGCGCAGGTGCCGATAATTACGATATTGTTAGCCCACTTAATCAGCGGTATCTCGAACAGCTTAAGTTTTGGCTCCACAATGCAAAAGTAGAAAGTGGTGGTGAAGTAAAAGCCCCAGACAAGAAAACCCCAAAAGCCAAACTCGAGCGCCAGTGGATTGGTAAACGCGTAGGAAGCTTCATCGGCGTAGACCTGAAAGTCCACCAGGGGGAACATAATAAGACCCACGTCCAGACCTGAGGTAAATAGAATAGCCACGAAGGTAAACAAGGAGGTGGGCATTTCGCCTGTGCACTCCACGTTGCGCCAGTAAATTGCGATTACAATTGCCGTTAGTAGTGTTGCCGCCATTGCCAGCGTCAGTATCAGTGCCACGTCACACCCGCCGTTATCATCGTAAGGTAAATCTCTGTTCGCATTCTCACAATGCGCTAGAAGTTTTTAGCTTCGAGTGTCAGGCCCTGATCAGCATACCTCTGATCGAGAAGTCTGGCTCGGGCAGAGCTGTCCTGCCGTATGGTGAGATTGAAGAAGGCTAGAGCCTTTTCCTGTTGCATCTGATGTGCCAGTGCTGGCGCAATGAGTTTGAAACTGGACTCCGGGTCGAAGGTTCGTTTTGCCGTGTTCGGTTTTAGGTCCGGCCACCAGTAACCCCCCGAAACGCCCAGGCTTGAATGATTGGATTCTGCAAGCACGCTCCAGATGACAGGCGCCTCGGCGTTTTCAAAAGCTTGACGTAGCACTGGGTGAGGGTTCTCAGCATTTGGCTCGGTTAGTCCGGCTGCCTGTGCTTGCTCGGCTCCCATGCCAATGATGAGCGAATCTTCGGCACCATTGAGAACAAAGGTCGGCTTGGTAAATTTGTAATAGGATGAATCCTCATTGCTAGAGAGCATTACCGACTCTTTGCCCGCAGGCACCAGAATTTCCAGGGGCAAGGCGGTGCGGACATCGGCAAACCCTGGCGGCACCACGGCGAAGCCCGCGGTGAAACGTTCTTCCATCGCTAAGCCTACCAGGGTAGTTACACCGCCGAATGATCTACCGATCAAACCGATTCGTTCCAGGTTCAGGCGACCGGCAAAGGGGCCTTCCCGGTTCATTTTCTCCAACTCTCCTATCGTCGCGCGCAAATCGTTTAAGCGCTGCAACAAGGAATTGTCCAAATCTATCAGGGCCTGCACAGCATTGTCGGCATCTGAAAGTGGCGTATAACTTTGGCCGTAAGTGTCGGGGCTGCCATAGGCACCCTGATTGTCCAGAAGTGGTAAGACATCGGCCATCGCTTGGCGAAATCCCGGGTCACCACCTTCGACGGCCAGGGCTGGATCGCTTCCGGTCATGGCGTAGGGTGAGTTTCCGGTATGGTCTGGAGCGATTACCAGGTAACCATGTGCAGCCAGGTACTCGCTGGTAGTTTCCATGTTGTAACGGCTGCCGGCATCCCCGTGTGTTAGCACTACTACCGGGATTTTGTCGGGCGTTGAGCTCAGTGGCGCGTCGGTGTAACTGCCTCTGTGGCGTGAAAACAATTCATTGATGGCCTCAGCTATCCCAGATTTGCTCACGCCTTCGTTGACAGTCTCCGGCGTGAGATGAAAAAAGGTGGTCTCGGTCATCATACGCTTGTGCATAACAGGATTGCCGAAAACGTAGTCGCCATAGGTGGCACGCGCGTACTTGGAGCTTTCCTCGTCAACGACGATTTGATCCACTGGGTACCACAGTTCTGTTATCAGAGTGCGCACCCCGGTGTTAACCCCGGCCACTGAGTCATACGGACGAGACTCATCGTGTATAAACACGGTCGACGATCCCACGGCGTAGGGCGCTATGGGTTGAGTGGTTGATGCGGGATGTTGTTGAGCACTGCAAGCCATTAGGACTCCCGCTAGACTGAAAATCCCCCAGTGTTTCAAACGCATCATACCCTCTCTCCTGTACAAAAAATTTATCTAGTGAAGCGGCAGTGCTCGACATTTGCTGCCTTTCGGATACCCAGTATCCCTCTTCAGAAGCCTCGAGTCACGGCTGGCCTCTTAATGCTTGCGTTTTGTATGAAAGACCCTAGAATTTCCGCTCCTAAAACAATATTTATCGGTCCAGTGTCTGTCATGAATTACCTCGATCTCGCTCCTGGGCCAAGTCATTGAACCCATCTGATCACGGCGACGCGCTTCACTTTGATTACGTGATTGTAGGAGCGGGATCTGCTGGCTGCGTGTTGGCCAATCGTCTCAGTGAGGATCCCCAAACCACGGTTTTACTGCTCGAAGCCGGCGGCAATGATCCCTGGTGGGACTTCCGCATTCGGATGCCGGCGGCATTGGCCTATCCAATGAATGGCACGCGCTACAGCTGGGACTATCACACAGAACCGGAGCCCCATCTGGGTGGGCGCGTCATGCATCTACCCCGAGGGCGCGTGCTGGGAGGATCTTCTTCAATCAATGGCATGGTCTATATTCGGGGTCATGCCAAAGACTACGATCGTTGGGCACAGGAGGATGTTTCCCTGGCCAATTGGGATTATCGCCACTGCTTACCCTACTTTCAAAAGTCCTCCACCTGGGAGGGCGGAAGCAACGATTATCACGGTGATGCGGGTCCTCTAAAAATTACACGTGGGCGAGGTGAAAACCCGTTAAACAGGTCTTTTGTCGCAGCGGCTCAACAGGCGGGTTATCCCTACACCGAAGATATGAATGGCTATCAGCAGGAGGGGTTTGGTCCGATGGATCGCACCACCTCCGGAGGTATTCGCAATTCCACCGCCGTGAGTTTCCTGGACCCGGTGCGCTCCAGAAGTAACCTCACGATACTAACCCGGGCCCAGGCAACGTCATTGATCATGGAGAACAAGCAGGTTCAGGGCGTTAACCTCTCACACCGTGGCAGGAATCGTGTGGCCCTGGCCGCGCGGGAAGTGATTCTGAGCTCCGGCCCCATCAATAATCCACAATTACTCATGTTGTCGGGTATCGGCCCCGAAGCGCATTTGCGAGACATCGGTATAGAACCAAGGCATTCCCTGCAAGGCGTGGGAGAGAACCTTCAGGACCATCTGGAAATTTATGTGCAGATGGAGTGTTTAAAGCCCGTCTCGCTCTATCGTTATTACAACCTCTTTGGCAAGGCACTGGTGGGCGCCCGTTGGCTTTTCACCCGAACTGGTATGGGCGCCACCAATCATTTTGAAAGCGGTGGTTTTATTCGCAGTAAAGAGGGGGTCGAGCACCCCGATTTGCAGTACCACTTTTTCCCCATGGCGGTGCGATACGATGGGCAAAGCCCCAACAATTCCCACGGCTTCCAAGCGCATGTCGGACCAGTGCGGTCCAAGAGCAAGGGTTGGGTCAGGTTGCGATCTGACAATCCGAAGGACAGCCCCAGCGTGTGTTTTAATTACATGTCCGAGGATGAAGATTGGGAAGAGTTCCGAGCGGGGGTGAGACTTACCCGGGAAATTTTTGCTCAGTCTGCTCTGGACGAATTTCGTGGAAGAGAACTCTCTCCCGGCCCAGAGGCTCAGAGTGATGAAGATCTCGATGCCTACCTTCGGGATGCTGTTGAATCGGCCTATCATCCTTCGTGTACCTGCAAGATGGGTAGCGATGACTTCGCCGTGGTCGACAGCGAATGCAAAGTCATAGGCCTCACAGGTTTACGAATTGTGGACTCTTCGATTATGCCCTCTATTGTCAGCGGCAACTTGAATGCCCCGACGATTATGCTGGCGGAAAAAGCCGCCGATATTGTTCGCGGTGTTACACCATTGCCAGCTGCGGATGTTCCCGTGTACGTGGCTGAAAATTTCTTACAAGACCAGCGACACTAGCCTCACCAGGAGTAAACCCCTTTGATTACGATTCGAAAAGTCGCCGTGCTGGGCGGAGGTGTTATCGGAGCCGGCTGGATTGCCCGCTTCGCTGAAAATGGCATAGATGTTGGTGTTTACGACCCAGCGCCAGATGCCCAGCAGAAAATTGAGGCTGTTATCGATAACGCCGAGCATGCCTATAGTAAGCTCACCATGGCACCGCGCCCTCGCAAAGGAAACGTTTCCTACGCTGCGACATTGGGCGAAGCAGTGTCGGGCGCCCAGCTGGTGGTCGAGGCGGTGCCGGAGGTACTGGAGATAAAGCAGGCAGTCTATGCCGACGTAGAGTCTCATGTGGGAGCCGAGGTTATGATTGCCTCGTCGACCTCTGGAATACTTCCCAGCGATTTGCAGGCGAAGCTGCTACATCCTGAACGCCTGTTTGTGGCTCACCCATTCAATCCTGTGTATCTGCTTCCCTTAGTTGAGCTGGTAGGAGGAGAACAGACATCACTAGACTTTATCGAGCGGGCAGTGGATTTTTACAAATCTCTTGGCATGCACCCGCTACACCTAAAGAAAGAAATCGAGGCCTTCGTAGCAGATCGCTTTTTGGAAGCGGTCTGGCGTGAGTCACTGTGGTTGATCAAAGATGGTATTGCCACTACCGAAGAAATTGACGATGCCATTCGATATGGTTTTGGTTTGCGCTGGGCCCAGATGGGTATGTTTGAAACCTATCGACTGGCAGGTGGCGAGGCGGGTATGCGGCATTTCATTGCTCAGTTTGGCCCCTGCCTTGCGTGGCCCTGGACCAAGCTTATGGATGTACCGGAGCTGACCGATGAGTTGATCAATACCATCGCCAAGCAATCCGACGCTCAGTCCGGTCACTATAGTTTTAGGGAGCTGGAACGAATTCGCGACGACAATTTGATCTCCATTCTCCAGGCTTTAAAACTCAACGATTGGGGGGCCGGGAAAACCCTGGCGCAGTACGAAAAGCTGCTGTTCGATCAGGGTACTGTTACCGCGGATGACGAAGATATTAATCAGCCATTGCTAACACTGCAGCGCAGCGTGCCGCCGGAATGGACCGACTACAACAACCACATGAACGAAAGCCGTTACTTGCAATGTTTCGCCGATGCCTCGGATGCGCTGTTGCGCCGCTTTGGGGTCGATGCGGACTATGTCGCCAGTAGTGGTTCTTACTTTACGGTTGAGACGCATATACGGCATATCGATGAGGTCGCGGCGTTGGCTCCCATCTCTGTGACAACGCAAATTCTGGCAGGGGCGGGCAAAAAACTGCATGTCTTTCATCGGCTTTCACACGACGACGGCAGCTTGTTAGCGACAGCGGAGCAGATGTTGGTACATGTGAATCTGGAGACGCGCAGCGCCTGTGAACCCACGCCTGAGGTACAGGGGCGGCTTACAGAACTTGCCGCTGCGCATTCGGGCCTGGATAGTCCAGAGGGAATGGGCCGCGCGATTGGCGACCCGCACTGAATCGAAAAATGCGGGGGTAGCTTTTCTAATCGGCAGCGTAGCTAGTCGGCGCCCAGCTCGGTTAGCGCTTGATAGGTAGCGCTCTTCATCTTATAGCGCGTTTCCCAGGGTGAACCCATAAGTTGCGTCATCAATATCACCACCAGATCTTCCTGGGGATCAATCCAGAATTTTGTATCGGCAGCGCCACCCCATGAGTAGGCACCTTTGGAGGACACCACTTCACTGATGCCGGGGTTGTTAACAACGCTAAACCCGAGTCCGAAAGAGTGGCCGGGATACAAGTGAGATTCAGGAAACTCCCCAGCCCCCCGCGCGAGCACGTCAGGTTTGAGGTGATCCATTATCATGTACTGCACTGTTTTTGGTCCCAGTAGCCTGGTCCCGTTGTAGCTTCCGCCGCGTCTGAGCATCTCGCAGAAGATCATATAGTCCATCGCCGTAGAGACCAGTCCTCCACCTCCTGAGAATAGAGTCACACCTGTTACCGGGCGTTGATACTCCGGTGGCGGAAATGATATGCGGTTGTTCTGTGGGTCCCAGCCGTGATTGGTCGCCAGGCGATCCAATTTTTCTTCGGGCACATTAAAATAGGTATCATTCATGCCCAGAGGTTCGAAAATCCGTTGACGGTAAAATTCGTCTAGAGGCTGTCCACTGATTTTTTCGACAATAGCGCCCAGTACATCGGTGGCGACGCTGTAGTGGAATCGTGTTCCAGGGTGATAGTGCAGCGGCAGCTGCGACAATCGCTCTATAAACTCATCCAGGTTTTTGCCACGCAGGGGAGCTTTGTCTCGGTAGAGCTTGTCAACAGGATCTTCCGGGCGAAACCCGTAGCTCAAACCGGCGGTGTGGGTGAACAATTGCTCTATGGTAATCGGAGCGGCATCTTCGTAGTTCCCGGATTCGTGGTACACCTTTAAGTCTTTGAGCTGGGGAAGATACTCGGACACCAGGTCGTTCATTTGAAAGGCGCCCTCCTCGTAGAGCATCATCATCGCGACTGAAGTGATGGGTTTAGTCATCGAGAAAATACGAAACAGGGTGTCTTTTTCCATGGGCTTATCATTGTCGATGCCATAGCGGCCGACGCTATCAAAGTGCACAATTTTCCCGTGCCTCGCCACCATGGTGACAAAGCCGGCGTGTTTTTGCTCATCGACGTGGCGCTGTGTGAACTTGGAAATTTGTTGTAATCGCTCTGAAGAAAACCCCACTTTTTCCGGTTTTGATCGGGGTAAATCAGCTGTGGCAAATTGGCATGCCAACAAAAGACAGCCGGCAAACGAAGTTACTTTTCTCATTTAAGTTCCTTCCTATGTACGTAATTTTGCAGAAACTATTTGCGAACTCTTCGACCCAAAAGCCAGGCTGCGCCGGCGCCTACCAAACCCATAGATGCTATGCCCAGGAAATAGATCATATACCCTGTGCGGCCTGGGTACGCCTCGAGCAACGCGGAGTTTATCAGCGGCAGATAAATGTCGGGACAATAACCAACAAGCGAAATGATACCAATAGCGAGTCCTTTTATGCGGTCCGGCACATCGCAGCCATCCAGTGTTGACCAGAAAATTCCGCGCACTGCATAGGTGAGAAGACCCACCAGTAAAACCACGGTGAGTAGCAGCCCCGCAGCGGCGGTGATCGGCAGTAATGCCATCGCTACCAATGCTACTGTTGCCAACAACATTAATACTGTAATCACCCGTTCGCGATTGAGGAAGTCGCCGGCGAAACCCGCAGCGGCGGCACCAATAGGCCGCATCCACAATTTGGCGACGGTAATGGAGCCCACTGCAACGGCGCTCATGCCAAAGATGTTTTGCATATAGCCCGAGAAGGAGTAGGTGGCCCAAAACAACTGGTAGCCGCAGAGAATGATAATGGCGCAGAGCCAGATGTCGAAGCGGCCCAGAACCACTTTGAAATCATTGAAAAAGTTTCGTTCTTGCGTGGGTACGTCTTCCACGCGCTCTTCGCTCTGGGAGTCCTCCAACACAAAGTAAACCAAGGGCGCCAATACCAATAGTACGGCAACGTAGAGATAGATAACCTCCAGCAGGGCCTGGCGGGTGGAGTCGCCCTGTGTTCCGATCGCGTAGGCGAACCAGGCCACAGCGATAGTCGCCAGTAGAGCCTCGAACAGCCCGCGTCCGCCGTCCAGAATGCCGAAGAAGCGGCCCTGTTCATCAGAGTGCGCCAATAGCGCAACGGCTTTAATGTGGGCGGACCAGAAAGTCAGGCCGGTTGCGATGCCCCATCCGGCAAAGATTAGCTGCAGATAGGCAAACGAAGGCATGGTTGAAAACCACAGCCCTAATAAACCTGTCGCTACCAGGGAGAACGTCACTAAAGTGCGAGGCGATACGCGATCCGCCAGCCAGCCACTGGGCAAATAAGTCAGAACAAGTATAACCCCCAGCATGGCGTAGCACTGGCTGAGTTGCGCCAAAGTAATGCCAAAGGATTCCAGGATTGAGACTTCAAAATTTTGCCGAAGGTAGAGCAGGGGATAGATCGCCCCCGCTGCGACGACAATCACCGCCAGTTGAAAGTAGCGGCGCATGGCAGTGCCATCCACTGCGTTTGCTGTGGTACTGGTGGGGGTTTGCAATGGGGCGCTCCAATAAGTGATGGGGAATTCTGAGAGTCTATTCCCCAGGGGTGACTACTGTAACCCTCCCGTAATGAGGTTCATAGAGGGCCGGGTCTTCCAATTCGGAATCGCTGTAGCCGGATTCAAAATCGAGATCCATTAATGACATACTGGATCGTTCTTCTCGAGGGGTAAGACCCATATGTGAGGCATAGCAGCGGCTAAAGTGCGGCCGCGAGACAAAACCACAGGATGCGGATATGTCGATGATCGAAAGAGAGGTTTGTTTGAGTAAGCGGCGCGCACGGTGCAGGCGCAGCAATAAGTAGTATCTGGAGGGCGCGCAGTCGAGATTGCGCTTGAACAATCGTTCCATCTGCCGGCGCGAGATTCCCAACAATTCAGCCAGCTCTACAAGCGGAAGTGGCTCTTCAATATTGGCCTCCATCAGGGTTGTCGCTTCAATCAGTTTTGGAGGTGCGACACCCATGGTGTAGCGCAGGGGTACTTTCTGGTTGTCGGTCTGGTCGCGTATACGGTCCAGGATAAACATTTCCGATATGCTCTGAGCCAGAGCTTTGCCGTGTGCCTTGCCGATGATGTTCAGCATCATGTCAAGAGGCGCCGTTCCACCAGTACAGGTAATGCGCTTGTTCGTCACTGTAAACAGATGATTGTTGCACTCAACCTCGGGGTGAAGCTCCTGCATTAACACCATTGTCTCCCAGTGCATGCTGCATTCCTGGCCATTTAAAAGGTGGGCTTGTGCCAGAGCCATCGCGCCGGTGCAAATACCTCCCAGCTGTACGCCGGATTTATCCAACTTGTACAGCCATTCGATTTGTTTGGCCGTGTAGCTGTGATCGATATCCATGCCTCCTACTACAAACATAGCGTCTAAGGGTGGGCAGTCGCTAATTGAGGTATCCGCCTGTGCGCGTATACCGCCGCTAGCCTCTACGGGCTCACCATCTCCTGTGATCAACACCCAACGATAGAGCTTCTTCTCAGACAGCTGATTGGCCATACGCAGTGGCTCAACGGCGCTGGCGAGGGACATCATGGTGTAATTGGGGAGCAACAGGAAGCCAATGCAGGTCGGTTCTGATGTCGACGACGTCTTGCTACTAGCGAGATTCTTATTAGTGAGATTACTCATCTCTATATCGCTCTGTGATCTTACCGGGCGCCCTCACTATATTGCGCCTGCAATCGCTACGCAAGAGGTGGAATTACGCTTTTCTAGCGCTGTTGCGGAGAGCCGCTTAGCTGCGCCTACGACGCCGGCCGCGGTTTCGAGAACTCGATTCAGAACTGGCAGGGTTGGCGACGGGCCGCGGTACGACGGAAAACAGGTGGGGGAAATCGTCAGTCTTATTGGGAAAGGCCATTGCGTCTACAAAGTACTCCTGAAATTTGGGCTCCACCGCCGTTTCGATTTTCTCGATGTCGCGCACAATGGATTCGATAGAGCCGCGCGAAGCTTTGTTCAGCAGTGCGATTCGGGCTCCGGTACCCGCCGCATTTCCGGCGGAAGAAACCTGGTCGAGCACGCAATCGGGAATAAGCCCTAGAACCATGGCGTGCTTCACGCTGATGTGGCTGCCAAAGGCTCCCGCCAGGCGTATGCGATCGACACCGCTTATCCCCATTTTGTCCATTAGCAATTTGACCCCCGCATACAAAGCCGCTTTTGCTAATTGGATCTGACGCACGTCATTTTGAGTAACGGTAATTTCAGTGTCACCGCTGTGCAACAGATATGACCAGGTTCGATCGTTACTGACAATACGATTGCAGCTGCTGGCCAAGCTACCGTCGATGACGCCATCGACGGTCACAATACCGGCCAGAAACATTTCGGCTACCACTTCGATAATACCTGAGCCACAGATGCCGGTGATTCCAGTGGAGGCGCTCTGGCTGGCAAACTCAGGATCATCCGACCACAGTTCACTGCCGATAACTTTGAATCTGGGCTCTAGAGTCTGTGGGTCGATGCCAACTCGTTCAATTGCGCCAACAGCCGCTCTTTGGCCACAGCTGATTTGAGCGCCTTCAAAGGCCGGGCCGGTGGGACTGGAACAGGCCAGCAAGCGAGTGCTGTTTCCCAGCACGATTTCGGCGTTGGTACCCACGTCCACTAAAAGTGTCATGTCCTCCCGTTGATTCGGTTCTTCCGAAAGGATGACTCCGGCGGTATCAGCTCCCACATGGCCTGCGATACACGGAAGCACATAGACTCGGGCACCACTATTCAGATTTAGGCCCAGATCAGCTGCCGCCAGATCCAGTGCTGAATCAGTAGCCAGCGCAAAGGGCGCTCCGCCAAGTTCCACCGGACTGATACCTAAAAAGATATGGTGCATGACAGGGTTCGCTACCAGGGTGAGCTCCAGTACCTTCTCAGTAGTCTCCCCAACTTCGGCGGTGACTTCGATCACCAGATCGTTCAGTGCCGCTCGGATAGCCTCGGTCATTTCCTGCGCCCCTTCCGGGTGCATCATTACGTAGGAGACGCGGCTCATTAAGTCTTCGCCGAAGCGAATCTGCGGGTTCATCATGCTGGCGGTGGCCAGCACCTCGCCGCTGATTAAACTGCACAGGTGGGCTGCGACTGTGGTTGAACCCACATCCACTGCCACACCCAATGCGCTGTCGTTGAAGCCCGGCCATATCGCGGTGATTTTCTTCTCGCAGTAGATCGCGACGGTTGCCGTCCACTTGCCATCGCGCAGAGTGCTCTGTAGTGACGTCAGCAGTCTCGGGTCGCATTCCAGGTCTGTGAGCTCCCAATCCCGTTCAAGTGCCTCCATAAGCCGCTGTAGGTCGCCCTTGGGGTCGTACATGTCGGCCTCTTCGACTTCCACGTAGCAAAGCCGCGTGGCGGGGTCTAATTCAATGTCGCGGTATTCTGCCTCCTTGCGAACCACTTGTTTGTGCACCTGGCTGTCTGGCGGCACATCGATGACCACGTCACCTTCGAGCAGAGTGTGGCAACTTAGTCGGCGGCCCTGAGCCAGGGGCTTCTTGCGCTCGTTGTAGCGCTTCTCCGTATCGGAAAAGGCGGTGAGATGTTCAACTTTGGACACTATTTCGTGCTTGGGGAATGATCCTTCTGTACACAGGATCTGACAGCGCCCGCAAAGGCCACGCCCCCCGCAGACCGAGTCAATATCTACGCCCAGTACTCTGGCAGCGTGTAGCAATGGTGTGCCGCGCTCAAAACTACCTCTGCGTCCCGAGGGAGTGAAGACAACTTTTACTTCATCATTGCTCATCGAATTTAAGCCTTGCGGCGGCGACGGCGGCCTTCACGCGCCGCGCCATCGGATCCCTCAGCGCTAGGTTCCCGATAAGCCTTAATCCAGTTGGTGCAGTGAGGATCGTGTCCCATCATAACGTCCGCCCCGCGAACCGCCTGCATAACCTCGGGGTGAAGGGGGCTGGTGATGGCTGAGGTCATACCCGCGGCAATCGCCATGTTTAAAAAGGAACTGTTGATACCATTTCGATTGGGCAGCCCGAAGCTGACATTGGAAGCACCGCAGGTGGTATTCACTTTCAGTTCTTCGCGCAGGCGTCGGACGATATGCATCACCTGGATGCCCGCCGTGTTAATAGCTCCGATGGGCATCACCAACGGGTCCACGATGATATCGCTGTAGTGAATACCAAAGTCCGCGGCGCGCTCGACAATTTTCTTCGCTACTTTAAAGCGCTCGTTCGGATCTTCGGAAATACCCGTTTCATCGTTGGAGATTGCGACGACGGCGGCACCGTATTTGGCGACCAAGGGAAGGACTCGCTCCAGTACCTCGTCTTCTCCAGTGACGGAATTTACCAGGGGCTTACCCTGATAGACCGCGAGCCCCGCTTCGAGGGCCTCTATAATGGATGAATCGATTGAAATCGGCACATCTGTTACCGATTGCACCAGTTGAATCGCCTTGGCCAATATTGCCGGCTCATCCGCCAGTGGTATCCCCGCGTTAACATCCAGCATATGCGCGCCGGCAGCAACCTGCGCAAGGGCGTCTGCCTCCACCCGGCTGTAATCCCCGGCTTTCATTTCCTGGGCGAGAATTTTTCGCCCCGTAGGGTTGATCCGCTCGCCGATAATCACGAAGGGCTCATCAAAACCAATCCTGACCTCTCGTGTCGCGGAACTGAGGGTGGTTACTGTCATGGGGTGTTCTCCGTAAATTTAAAGTATTGTTGCCGTGTTGGAATTTTGGCCGGTCCCGCTCTCGAGCGCGCCTGGATGCCAGGGTGTTCTGCCATCGAGAACGCCCGTGCGCGTAACGATTTCGGGAATTTTATGTTCCTGCCGATAGGCCATGATATGAACACCGTGAACTTCTGAAATCTCGCGAATTTTCTGAATCATTTCAACGCAGATGTTGACACCTTCCTGGGCCTGGTCCTGCGCCTGGGCCAACCTGTGAATAATGGCGTCGGGGATGTGCACGCCAGCCACATTGCTACGAATCCATTGGGCTGATTTCGCCGAGGCGAGAGGGCCGACTCCGGGTAAAATAAAAACTTTCTCGTGCAGTCCCAAATCTCTCACTCGCGACATGTAGGTATTGAGCATGTCGATATCGAAACAGTATTGGGTTTGTACAAATTGAGCTCCGGCCGCTACTTTCTTTGCCAGGCGCACAGGGCGAAAGTCGAAAGGGGGGGCGAAAGGGTTTGCAGCGGCGCCCAGGAATACGGCAGGTGGATGTTTTATTTTTCGCCCGCTGAGAAATTGGCCCTCATCCCGCATACCGCGGAGCATTTCCAAAGTCGTCATGCAATCCAGATCAAAAACAGGCTTGGCCTGAGGGTGATCACCAGATTGCACACCATCACCTGTGAGGCACAGGATATTGGACACACCCATAGCAGAGGCTCCCAACACATCGCCCTGCATGGCAATACGGTTACGATCACGACAGGAAATCTGCATCACCATGGAATAACCAAGACGGGTGAGCAAAGCACACATACCGACACTGGACATATGGCAATTGGCGCCAGAACCGTCGGTCGCATTGATGGCATCGACGTAGCCGTCGAACATTCGCGCGCGTTCATAGACCTCATGGGGATCGGATGAATCAGGGGGAGCAATTTCTGCGGTGACAGCGAAAACACCTGCGCGTAAGACACGCTCTAATCTTCCTGGAGAAACGTGTCCCGGCAAAATCGGCAAGTTTTCGCCTATATCGGGTTCGTCTTCAAAGATCATGGCTGCTGGCACCTGTGGCGAGCTTGCGCTCCCGAACTGCTCGTAACCAGGAGGAGGTGTTGCTCAGGCGAGAGTCCAGCGGCGGCTGAACTATTTGTATGGTTTGGACACCGTCGCGTATGTGTTGGCTTCCCTCCCAGGCAGTCACCCATACGCAGGTCATATTGGGGTCAACTTCGCAGCTGCCATCTGCCCGAACACCACCGCAGGGGCCATTGCGTAAACTCTTGGGGCAATTCATGGGGCAAGCCATACCGGTGTAACCCAGCGTGCATTGCCCGCAACTTTGGGAGTCGAAAAGAAATCCTTTTACCGCGCCTTCGACGGCGGTAAACCCTTTATCCAGTTTGTGATGCCCAATGCGGGCCATCAAAGGGTTGATAGCCACGAGTAGGGTTTCCCAAACACGATAGATCCCGTTCAAAAAACCGGCATTGCGGGTTGCCCATAACCTGGCCCTGTACACGGTTAAGCCGGCTCCAGCCCGAGATTTGCCACCAGCGCTTTCAAACGCTCTTCACTGTATTGCGATTCCAGATCCAACGCTTCTTGCGCTGCTATCGCATCCAGTTCTCCGCCGGCTTCAAGGGGTACTGTTTCTCTGCGCCAGTCGGCAATATAGGCATCGGAGCCACCACGGCCAGCTTTCATTGCCGCCCGGTCGATAGCTTGTTGAAAATGCAGGGGCAGGGGAGCTTTACCCCTGGTGCGCCCACGCTTGATAATGACCTGAGACGGAATGTCTCGCCAGTAAACGGAAATTTTCTGCATGTAACGTTCTCTCAGCCCACTGCAATAATTTGCGACTTTAGCGAAGTTTCCAATTCGCCGTAGCCGCAATGTATGTGCTCAAAATCCAATTTAAGATAATCGGCTGCGGCGCGGGCGCCGCTGATCAAACCGTCGTCTATTTTTTGTGAGAGATACACCAGCTTCCTATAGTTGCCGAAAAAGCTGTCTCGTAGTTCGGGGTGGGTTGAGAGCTTAAAACCCTTGATGATGAGTCTGTCGAAATGTCGGACTAAAAAATCCGTCAGGTAAAAGGTTCCCAGTTCCTTTTCAACCAATTCTAAAAATTGCTCTTGGCCCGCGAAAAAGGAATAACAGTGGGCGCCCGGCAGGCGTTCGATTCCCTCTTGTTCAATGATCGCGTCGATAGCGCCGCTGGTTCCGCAGTCTGCATAGGCGATATAAATGTGCTCGTATTGTTCTCGGTTGTCGTCGATTTTCTGTTGGAGCTTAGCGGGAATCAGACTGGGCCTATTGTGCAGGCCCGCATCCAGACACTGAAGGTCGAGATGGTGCCAGCCATTAACTTTTTTTAAATGTAGAATCTCGCCCGCTAGAGCGCCGCAGGCGATTACCAGAACAGGTGTTGCCTGGCTAGGCACAGACCGCTCGCTTTTCGCTCACCAGGCGTATCGCCGTGGTGGATGCTTCTGCAGCATCGCGACAATAGGCGTCCGCCCCAACAGCGTCGGCAAATTCCTGATTCAAGGGAGCCCCGCCGACCATCACAATGTACTGGTCGCGCAATCCCTGCTCGATCAGCGCATTAATGACAACTTTCATATAGGGCATGGTAGTGGTGAGCAGGGCAGACATGCCCAGAATATCGGGTTGGTGTTTTTTCAAAGCGTTGAAGTAGTCTTCGACAGAGTTGTTGATGCCGATATCAATGACAATGAAGCCGGCACCTTCCATCATCATGCCGACAAGGTTTTTACCAATGTCGTGAATGTCGCCTTTGACCGTGCCAATCACCATCGTACCTACAGGTTTGGCTCCGGTTTCCGCGAGTAGCGGTTGTAGGATGGCCATGCCACCTTTCATCGCATTGGCCGCTAACAGCACTTCGGGTACGAATAGAATTCCGTCGCGGAAATCGATTCCGACAATGGTCATACCGCCAACGAGAGCATCTGAGAGGACTTTTTCAGGTGACCAGCCGCGGCCCAGAAGAATGTTTGTTCCCTCTTCAATCTCCTCTTTAATACCGTCGTACAAGTCGTCGTGCATTTGCAGCACTAACTCGTCATCGGGCAATTCACTAAGAATGATATCTTCTTCGTCATCATTGATGTCTTGTAGAGTGTTGCTGACGTCGTCATTCATAATCTATGCCTCTTTGAACTTTTGGTTTGTCGTGAACTTAGTACTCTTTATCGGGAAAGGATGCCTTGCGACGGGCAATAAATTCTTTGAGGGCTTCGTCCACGCCTGGATCCATCGGCGGGGCCACATAGTCTTCGAGCATTTGCTTCCACTGAGCATTAGCTCTCTGAGCGCAATCGAGTGCACCGTCCGCTTCCCATTGTTCGAAGCTGTTGTTGTCTGCAACCGTGGATCTATAAAACGCTGTTTCGAAATTTGCCTGAGTGTGAGCGGATCCCAAAAAGTGCGAACCCGGACCCACTTCGCGTAGTGCATCCATAGCCTGGCCGTTCTCAGACATGTCCACGCCATTGAGCAGTATCGAGATCATGTTGGCCTGGTCGCAATCCATGATGAACTTTTCATAGCCCATAGACAGACCACCTTCGAGCCATCCGGCGGTGTGGAGCATAAAGTTAACCCCGGCTATTGCCGCAGATTGTAAGGTGTTGGCAGATTCGTAAGCGGCTTGTGCGTCGGGAATTTTTGAGGCGCACAAACTGCCGCCGCTTCGAAAGGGAACGCCAAGCCGACGGGCAAGGCTGGCGACTACGTACATCACCATACTGGGCTCGGGTGTGCCGAAAGTAGGCGCACCGCTTTGCATTGAAATTGCACTGGCAAAGGTTCCGAAGACCACGGGCGCGCCGGGCTTAACCAATTGTACGAAGGCAATGCCGGCGAGAGCCTCGGCAAGTATTTGCGTGGCGGTGCCTGCGACGGTGACCGGTGACATCGCGCCGGCGAGAATAAAAGGAGAAATCACCGTAGCCTGATTGTGCTTGGCATAGACCTTGGCCGCGCCCAACATGGTGGCGTCAAAGGTCATGGGTGAGTTGGCATTTATTAGGCTGGTACAGACGCAGTTGTTTTCAACAAAGTCATCGCCGAATACGATCTTGGCCATATCGACCGTATCCTGCGCGCGGTCGGGATGAGTGACCGAGCCCATAAAGGGTTTGTCACTGTACTTTAGATGACTGTAAATCATGTCGAAGTGACGTTTGTTCACTGGCAGATCTACCGGTTCACAGACGGTCCCACCGGAGTGGTGCAGGCCTGGAGCCATGTATGCCAGCTTTACGAAATTTTCAAAATCTTTAATGGTGGCGTAGCGCCGCCCGTTGTCCAGGTCGCGAACGAATGGGGAGCCGTAGGCGGGCACCATGACTGTCCTGTCGCCGCCAATAATGACACTGCGATCAGGGTTGCGTGCGTGTTGGGTAAACTCTTTGGGTGCAGTGGCCTGGATAATCGAGCGGCACATTCCGCGCGGAAAGCGAACGCGTTCGCCGTCGATATCTGCGCCTGCCTCTTTTAGTATCGCGATGGCCTCTGGATCATCGCGAAATTCAATGCCGATTTCTTCGAGCACCGTATCCGCGTTGTGCTCAATGAGCTCAATACTACCTTCATCCAGAAAATCGAGGTAGGGGATTTTGCGTTCGATAAACGTAGATATCTGCATCTGCGTTTTCGCACGCGCAGCGCGTTTTGCATCTCTGCCTCGTGATTTTCTTGCGCCCGTTCGTCCGCTCATTTCAGCCTTCCAACAAGTGCCAGAGACACTAGTGAGATACGGTTGTTACTGGCGCTAGTGTGTTCTAGTTCTGTTTAAAGGCAGTGCAAAATTGCGACTAAATTAATCCTATTTGCGACAAGTGTTTTTAGTTACGTAAAGCGGTATTTTCCGGATCGTAGGGCGATTCAGGTACCACTGTAATGCGGTAGCGCTTTGCAAGAATTTCGATTTCCATCTCCGTTCCAACGCTCGCCAACTCTGGGCTCACCAATCCCAGTGCCAGTGACTTGCCTGTGCGGAACCCAAAACCTCCCGAGGTGGCTCTGCCAACAACTTTTCCGTCTTTGTAAATGGCTTCAGATCCTCGGGCATCGGTGTCTGTAACCCCGTGGACTTCCATCGTCACAAACTGGTTCCCGAAGCCTCTTGACTGCCAGTCTTTGAGTGCTTGTTTACCGATGAAATCAGCTTCCTTGTCCAGCTTCACAAAACGGTCGAGGCCGGATTCCAAAGCGGAGTACTCGATCGACATTTCTCGCGGGATCAAACGGTAGGACTTTTCCAGACGCATAGAGTCCATAGCTCTTATACCAAAGGGCTTGATATCGAACTCTGCGCCGGCCTTCATTACCTCATCGAAAATATAGTTTTGCATTTCGATGGGGTGGTGCAATTCCCAGCCAAGCTCACCGACGAAATTAACTCGCAGAGCATCAGCTTGCGCAAATCCGACATTGATAAACTGGCCGGTTAGCCACTTGAAGTCTTCATTGGCAAGACTTGCGTCCGTTAGCTTTTGCAAGACTTCTCTGGATTTTGGCCCGGCGATAACCAAAACGCCCATCTGCGTGGTGATTTTTTGAATTTCTACGCTGCCGTCTTTGGGTAAGTTTTTGTACAGGTAGTCCCAGTCGTGGCGCTCCATAGCTCCAGCCGAAACCAGGTAGTAATCGCGTTCAGCCTTTTTGTAGATAGTGAACTCGGCACGCACGCCGCCGTTCTTTGACAACATATGGCACAGGCCCACTCGACCCACGCCTTTGGGTATTGCGTTGGCCACCAGTGATTCCAGCCAGTCGGCTGCGCCGTGACCTTTGACGGTAAACTTGGAGAACGCGCTCATATCCAGAATGCCGACCTTGTCTGCTACGTGCTTGCATTCCTGACCGACGAAATCAAAATAGTTTGAGCGGCGGAAAGAATTGCGTTCGACAATACGACCGTCTTCTAGAGCCGGCGAGTGGTTATCATTCAGCAGGCAATCGGCCTGGTTCAAGTCGGTCTTGCTGAGCGAGTAGTCTGCGGGAGCAAACCAGTTTGGCCGTTCCCAACCGTAGACATGTCCAAACACGGCTCCAAGCTCTTTCATTCTGTCGTAGCAAGGTGAACGTTTTAACGGGCGGGCCGCCGCTCGTTCTTCATCGGGGAAATGGGTAGTAAACACGTTGGCATAGCTTTCTTCGTTCTTGCTACGCAGATATCCTCGTGAGGCGTAGGGACCAAAGCGGCGGGGGTCCACGCCCATCATATCGACGGTAGGTTCCCCTTCGACAATCCACTCAGCCAGTTGCCAACCCGCTCCGCCTGCTGCGGTGATCCCAAAACTGTGGCCTTCATTTAACCAGAAATTTTTCAGCTCCCAAGCTGGTCCAACAATTGGGTTGCCATCCGGTGCATACGCAATGGCACCGTTGTAAACGGTTTTAATGCCGACTTCTCCAAAGGCAGGTACCCGATTGATACAGGCTTCGATGTGGGGCATGAGTCGGTCCAGATCTTCGTTGAACAGCTCGTATTCAGATTCGTCATCGGGACCGTCGACATAACAACATGGCGCCCCCTTTTCGTAGGGGCCAAGAATGAGTCCCCCGGCTTCTTCTCGCAGATAGTATCCAGCGTCGGATTCTCGCAACACTCCCTGCTCGGGTAGTCCCGCTTTTTTGCGCGCGAGTATTTCCGGATGAGCCTCGGTGACCAGATATTGGTGTTCCACGGGAATCACTGGAATATCCAGGCCGACCATTGCGCCGGTCTTGCGAGCAAAATTTCCGGTGCATGAAACGACGTGCTCACAGTGAATGTCACCCTTGTCGGTTTTAACCACCCAACTGTCATCAGCGTTCTGTTCCAAAGCTGTCACTGTGGTGTTGCGATAGATCTCGGCCCCGCGGGAGCGAGCACCTTTGGCCAGAGCCTGAGTTAAGTCAGCAGGTTGAATATAGCCGTCGTCGGGATGCTGCATCGCGCCGACCAGACCCTCGGTGTTGCACATGGGCCAAATTTCCTTGACCTGCTCGGGTGTGAGAAAGCGAACATCCACACCAACGGTTTGTGCGACAGAGGCGTAGTAGCGATATTCATCCATCCTGTCTTCACAGGTGGCCAGGCGGATATTGGAGACGACTTTAAAGCCAACGTCCTGTCCGGTCTCTTTTTCCAATTCGTGATAGAAGTTAACTGAGTACTGGTGCAACTTGCCTACTGAGTAGCTCATATTAAACAGCGGTAGTAGGCCGGCCGCGTGCCAGGTTGATCCGGAGGTGAGTTCTTTGCGCTCTACCAAAACTACATCGGTCCACCCCTTTTTCGCCAAATGGTAGAGGGTGGAAACGCCCACGACTCCACCGCCAACTACTACGACTCGGGCACTCTTCTTCATAGTTGCTTTCTCACTCTCGACACGCGTTGGAATTCGACTCAGGCGACAAGTCTAACCACATTGCCCTGGTGTAAAGAATCTGGATGCGACATTGATTGAACAATGTGCGACACATGCGAGTGCGGCCCGGGAGCCTAATGGCGCCTGATCGGATATCCCTGGGCGATTTACGGGCTTAGTAAAAAAATCCAAACAGTTGTTCTAAATCGGCTCTCGCTCTCGAAAATTGGCGCACTTGCGTAGTTTTGGCGGCCGGCGCTCCGGGGGCAGGACTATGGGTATGTGCTAGTTAGAAAACTCCAGCACTCCATCGTTCAGAGGTTTATAACGTAGCATGAAAATATCTTTTAGATAATTATGATACTGCCTCCAGGGTTCTTCCAGACCTTGCTGGGGGAAGAGGTGTTGCGCGCGGGTCATGTACCCGGAACTCAAGTTCCAATACGGCTCAGTTTCCGTTTGGGGGGTGGTGTTACTCGCACGGCAAATTTTAAACTCGCGCTCATCCATATAGTTCAACAACCGGCAAACGTAGTCGCAGGTCAGGTCACACTTCAGCGTCCAGGAGGCATTGGTGTAACCCACGGAGATTGCCATGTTGGGTACATTACTTACCATCAGTCCTTTGTAACTCAGTGCCTTATTGGGTTCGAGCACCTCGCCATTAACCCTAAGCTCAACATCACTCAAAAACTGCATATTGATGCCCGTAGCAGTAACAATGATATCGGCCTCGAGTTCGGCGCCTGACTTCAGACGTAAACCGTCTTCGGTAAAGGTGTCTATGTGGTCTGTTACTACCGATGCGCTGCCGTTGGCAATTGCCTCAAACATATCGTTATCGGGCACCAGGCAGAGGCGTTGATCCCAGGGGTTGTAGTTGGGTGTAAAGTGGGTGCCGACGTCATAGTCTTTCCCCAGTTGTTCGCTTATCCGCCCTATGAGTTTCTCCTTGGACTTCTCGGGCCATCTTTGGAAGGCGTTATAGACGAAGCGCTGCATCAGGATGTTCTTCCAGCGAGTTAGGAAGTAAGCCCATTTCGAGGGCAGAAAACTACGCAGTCTATTGGCGAATTTGTCTACTGCAGGACCCGAGGCAAGGTAAGAGGGGGACCTTTGCACCATCGTGACGTGCTCGGCCGTTTTGGCCATGGCGGGCACTATGGTTACTGCTGTTGCACCGCTGCCAATGACGGCTATTTTCTTACCTTTATAATCGATGTCTTCCGGCCAAAATTGCGGATGCACTATTTGCCCTTTGAAGCTTTCTCTGCCGGCGAACTCAGGGGTGAACCCCTTGTCGTAATTGTAATAGCCACTGCACATATGTAAGAAGCCACACTCTATGGTGCATCTCTGGGCGTTTTCTCCGCGCTCTATTTCCAACACCCAGCGGGCGTCTTCATCCGACCAGGCCGCACTGATGACCTTGTGCTCATAGCGGATTTTATTGCTCAGCCGATTCTCGGTGACGGTTTCTCGAAGGTAATCCAGAATAGTGGACGCGTCGGCTATGGACTTGGTATGTGTCCAGGGCTTGAAGTTATAGCCCAGGGTATACATGTCGGAGTCTGAACGAATACCGGGATAGCGAAACAAATCCCAGGTGCCGCCTAGGGACTGGCGCCCCTCCAAAATAGCGAAGCTTTTGTCGGGGCACTTTTTTTGCAGGTGGCAGGCCGAGCCTATTCCGGAAATTCCCGCGCCGACAATCAGCACGTCTACGTATTCAACTGCCATGAATTCTCTCTTGGTAATTAGTCATCTGTGGTGAGTTTATAACAATTACGGTTGTTACTTAAGCTCGCCCAACACCTGTTCGGTGTAAAGCTTTAAACACTTCCAGCTGCGATCCAGCGGCATGCCGCCAATGAGCGGATGGATAGTGGCAAAAAAGTCGGGGCGCGAGGCGTGGCGTTCTAAACATTCTTTGGGCGTAATGATTTCGTAGCGTTTTTCTGCCCGCAGAGCCTGTACGCTGTCGCTGTTAAATTCCAGTGGGCGCTTCAGTCCCTCGGTTTTCCAGCTGCTGTACTCCAGGGCTTCGTTGAGGAAGTGGTGGCCGAGTTGCTCCCAGGCCTGGTCGGGTTCATCGTCGATAAACAGCACTGAGAAATCTGCTGGTGGCGAGTAGGTAAAACCTTCTTTTCCATGTGCTGCCAGTTGTTCATAGTAGTAGGCTTCGAGTTCGGGGTCCGCAATCGGAGGGGCAAAGGGCAAGCCCAGTCTCGCTGCGCGTCGTGCGGCCGGTTTGCTCATTCCGCCCACCAGAAACATGGGATGAGGCTGGCTGTAGGGTTTTGGCGTTACATTGATGGTCTGGCCTTTGTATTCGAAGGGTTCGTTCCCCCAGGCGGCAAGGAGCGTTTCCAACACGTGATCCATCCACTGTCCACGTTGATCATAGGGCTTGTTCATCGCGTGAAATTCGATTTCTCGATAGCCCATGCCGGCTATAAAGTTGAGCCTGCCTTTGCTGAGAATATCGATAACGGCGACGTCCTCCGCTAAACGAATAGGATCGTAAAGCGAAACCAGCAACGCCATTATTCCTATGCGTACATGTTCTGTTCGGGCTGCAATAGCGGCAGCCATGGTCAGAGGGGAGGGCAGCCAACCGTTTTCGGCGCAGTGATGCTCTTCAACATTGACGCTGGCGAAGCCGTTTTTATCGGCAAATTCAGCCATATCAATGGCGGTTTGGTAGCGCAGCGCTCTCGCGTTTGGGTCGGCTTCGGTCCCTGTCAGATTGAGGCGTAGATTGCTGTTAATCTGCTGAGCCATCGACTGTCAGATGGCCACGCTTGCCGTTGGGAAGGAAACTGAAGAGCGAGATCGACGCTGCTCTCTTGCCTTGGCGCATGAAAGCGCTGCTCCGCCCATGCGTGCCGTGCGGGTATCGCCAAAGGGTGATCCCATGCCGCTGTTAACAACGAGGGCCACAGACAGATCCAAACCTGGATCGGCCCAGGCGCCTGAGCCGCCAAAGCCAAAGTGTCCAAAAGCCTGTTTGGGGAAACCTCGGGTGGTCGCAACTGCGTGGTAACCAAGTCGCCATCGCATATCAAATGGGATCACTGAATTCTTCCCGGTGGGCTTTTGTAAGGTGCCCGCCTTTCTAACGGTATCTTCAGAAAGCAATCGAACCCCGTTGAACTGTCCGCCCGCCGAGAGCATGGCGTACATCTTGGCCAGGGAGCGCGCTGTAAACAAGCCATTTGCAGAGGGAATCGTGGCTCTGAGTGTCCCGTGTGAGCTGAACTCGAAGTCGCTAATCCCGCGGGGAGCCAGGGCGTCAAAAACACTGGTGAGATCGGAATCTCTCCCCATTGCCCGCAGCACTTTGCTCACGCCGGAGGCGTACAGTTCTGCGAACTGGCCGAGGGAGGTTTGAGCCATACTCTTTGTTGCTTTCGGGAAAATTAGCTGCGCGGCGCGGTGCAACTCTTTCTTGGGAGCCCCAATGTACATGCCATCTAAACCCAGCGGTTTCGCGATCTCTGATTGCACAAGGTTGGAAAAACGCTTCCCGGAAACACGCTGAATAATTTCACCGACGATGAATCCATAGGTTAGGCCGTGATAACCGGTTCGCGTTCCCGGCTTGTGCACCGGTGCTGTTTTTTCGATGGCTTGGATCATATGGTCCCAATCCAGCATGCGATCTGCACGGTCGATCATCTGGCGAATGTGGTAGAGCCCGGACTGGTGAGACAATACCTGACGAACGGTAATTTTAGCTTTGCCAGCCTGGGCAAATTCCGGCCAGTACTGCGCCACAGGCGCGTCGTAGTCAATGAGTCCGCGATCTGCAAAAATGTGCAGAAGGGTTGAGCATACGCCTTTGGAGGTTGAGAAACTGGGCGCCATGGTGTCTTTTTGCCAGGGGGATCCCTCCTCATCGCTATAGCCGCCCCACAGGTCGACCACGCGTTCGCCACGGTGGTAAACGCACACAGCGGCACCTCCGCGATAGCTGGCCAGTTGCCTGCGCAGAGCCGCCTCAACGGGCGCAAAGTCGGGATGGTGAAGACCGTCCAGATGTATTTTTCGGTCGTGGCGTCGGTAAACACTCATGGTCACAAGTACGTCCCCAAGCTAGTTATCATTATTTTTCTCAGTTTCATTGTAACGCACCAGAGGTAAAAAAGTCAGCTCTGACTTTTTTACCTCTGGTGCGGCTGGTGTCTACCGTGTGCCACTGGAAATCGAGTTTAGGTTGAGCATTCTAATAGGCTGTGTTCAGATGGCCGGGATTTCACTTCTGTCCCACGTTCCTATGGCACTTATCCCCAATATCGACAGCACCGTCGCCCGAAAAATTGGCCTTGCGGAGATGAGTCTGCGCGGCAGTTTTCGCGTCGCTCAAACTATTGCCAAAGTCTCTCCCCGCGCTCTGCGCTGGGGTCTGCGGCGCAAGATGCCCCCGGCATCGGAATTGCGAGAACTGTTTGAAGCGCTGGGCGCAACCTATATTAAATTCGGGCAATTTATAGCCAGTTCGCCCTCGCTGTTTCCGAAAGAATACGTAGATGAGTTTCAACAGCTACTGGATCAGACTGCGGCGATTCCCTTTCGCACTATCCGTAAGATTATTGAAGAGGATTTAGGTAAACCGGTTGGAGAAGTCTATCGCCACATAGACTCCAAGCCTCTTGCATCGGCCTCTATTGCTCAAGTTCACGCGGCCACTTTGGTCAGCGGTGAAGACGTCGTCGTAAAAGTTCAGAAACCGGGTGTTCAGGCCATCATTACGATCGACCTGCACAGTGTTTACGTACTGATTTGGTTGTTGGAGTTTATGCTGCCCAATACGGATCGAGATGCCTTGACCGGCCTGGTTGCAGAGATGTATCAGGCTATGATTGATGAATGTGACTTTGTTAAAGAGGCTACACACCTAGATGGCTTCAACGCATTCTTGCGCAGTACAGGGGTTGATTCAGTGGTAGCCCCCAAGCCCTATCATCAGGCCTCCAGTGCTCGGGTACTGACGATGGAACGTCTTTACGGCTGTTCGCTAACTGATCCGGCGGCACTTAAAGAGAGCAAACTCGACCCTGCAAGCGCTTTATTTGAGGCGCTGAACGTATGGTTCTCCAGCCTGATGGGCTGTGATTTTTTCCATGCGGATTTACACAGTGGCAACATGTTGTTGTTGGAAGACGGTAGCGTTGGCTTTATCGATTTTGGAATGGTGGGGCGAGTCAGTGCCGATTCATGGCAGGCGGTGTTCGGACTGTTTACCGGACTGGGTGAGGAGGACTACCGAAAAGTCGCGCAATCGATGCTGGATGTGGGAATGACACGGGACAATATCAGCGTTGATCGACTGGAGCGCGACATTGCCGAAGTGTTTCGAGCGATGAATGCGGTGGACCCCGAAGCACTGGTTTTTGGAGGAGCCGCCTCTGGCGCCGGTGACGTAAACGAAGTCGTTAACAGCCTGGGTGAAGTAGCTAGAAACCATGGAATTCGTTTTCCGCGCTCCTTCACCTTGCTACTCAAGCAATTTTTATATTTCGACCGCTATGTTCAAATGCTGGCACCGGGCGCCAACATGTTTGACGATGAGCGCATTGTAATGGGTGTGTAAGCTCTAGTCTTTTCCCGGAATCAGCGCGCCTGTGGGAACGCCCACGCCGCTGGAAACCAGTACGTGTTCAACCCCCTTCGACTGGTTAGTAGAGGTGCCTCTGATTAATCTGGCACCCTCTGCTATGTTGTTAACCCCATGAATATAAGCCTCGGACAATAGTCCACCGTGGGTATTGTTGGGTAAGCGTCCGTCCAGGCGCAAATTGCCATCTGCAACGAAATCTTTGGCCTCACCACGACCACAAAAGCCGAAGGACTCCAATTGCATAATGACCTCGGGTGTAAATGCATCGTAGAGACAGGCCGCGTCGATATCCGAAGGGCTCAGTCCCGACATCTCGTAAACCCGCTTGGCTGCCAACTCCATTTCTGGAAGTGACTTTAGATCGTCGCGATAGAAACTTGTCATTTGCTCCTGTCCCTGGGTGGATGCCTGTGTGACCGCGCGAATGACAGCGGGTGTTTGCTTCAGGTCTCGCGCCCTCTCTGTACTGGTAATTAACAGAGCACAACCTCCATCAGTCTCTTGACAACAGTCATAAAGCCGTAGGGGTTCCGATATCATTTTTGCGTTCATGTATTGGTCTAGCGTGAGTTCACTGCCGTATCCCGCCGCATTCGGATTGTTCATTGCGCGCCACACCACCACATTGTTTGCTGCCCCGGTAGCAACGGCCATCACCGCTTGTTGAATCAATCCTACCGCGGCACCGCCACCGTAGTTGATTTTGGCGAACATCGTTAGATCACCCATGCCCACTGCTCGAGCAACCTCTACTTCATCGCTGGAGTCCAGTGTGTAGGTCACCAGGCCATCCACCATGGCGGGATCGAGGCCGGCGTCATGCAGGCAGTTACTGATCGCTTCGCAGGCGAGGGAGAGTTCGGAGACGCCCGAATTTTTACTAAATTTGGTGCTGCCAATGCCGGCGATGGCCGCTTCATTTTTCATACTAATGGGCATTGCTGGACTCCCCAGTGTGGCCGGTTGTTTCAGCTGGTTTAAACATCGGAATTTTGAAGCCGTCGGCATCTTCATGGATGTAGGCTTGGACAGTCATTCCAAATGTGACGCCTGCGCGGTCGCAGCCGTGTAGCTGCGAAGTGATCCGTGTACCTTCTTCCAAGTCGACCAGAATGATAACGAGGGGGTATTCGTAGCCGGGGAATTGCGGGTGATGAAGTACGGTAAAACTGGCTACGGTGCCGCGACCGCCCGATTCAATAAAGTCCCAGTCCATCGAACGACACTCTGAACACATGGGTCTTGGGGGGTGTCGCAGTGTCTGGCAAGACTGGCAGCGCTGAATGGTCAGGCGGCCCTCATCGGCTTGTTCCCACCACCACGCGTTGTCGTGTCCCAATGGAGGTTTTATGCGGCCGGGTGAGTTCATACAACTTTCCTATACGGGCAGTTTTAAAAGCGGGCTACTGTAGCAGAAAAAATTGGCCGCTAGTGTAGGTCGTCAAACAGTTTGTAACTTATTAAGTTTCTCTCTGCCACGCTTCACTTTCTCCAATATGTCACTCGCGGATTTGGTCCAGATATAAGGCGCTGGCGCTTGATTATGAGTCTCAATGAACGCCATGACTGTTTGCTCAAGCTCTTCCACACTGCTAAAGACACCTCGTTTCAATTGCTTTTCAGTTAGCTCCCGAAAAAACCGCTCCACCATGTTTAACCACGATGCGCTGGTTGGCGTAAAGTGCACATGGAATCGCTTGTGATATTTCAGCCAGCTTTTTACCTTCGGGTGCTTATGTGTGGCGTAGTTGTCACAGATAATATGAATCTCTTTATCCTTGGGCGTCGACTTATTTATTTGGCGGAGAAACTTCAACCATTCTTGATGGCGATGCCGTTCGGCGCAGGTACCTAACACTTCCCCTGTCAAGATGTTCAATGCCGCAAACAAGGTCGTGGTGCCATGACGTTTATAGTCATGGGTCATTGTCGCCGCCCTGCCTTTTTTCATCGGCAAGCCCGGCTGCGTTCTATCCAGTGCTTGTATCTGACTCTTTTCATCACAACTGAAAACAATGGCATTTTCTGGCGGTGATAAGTAAAGGCCGACGATTGCCTCCAACTTCTCGGCAAACTCTTTATCGTTCGATACCTTGAATGTATTTATTCGGTGTGGCTTCAAACCGTGGCTTTTCCATATCCTGCCCACCGAGGACATGCTAATGCCGGCCTTATCTGCCATGAGACGCTGGCTCCAATGCGTAGCGTTTTCCGGTGTCTCTTGCGTCGTGAGTCTGATCACCTGTGCAACCTTGCGTGAACTGATTTTCGGTTTTCGCCCTGGCCGATACGCATCCTGGCTGATGCCTTCGACTCCACTGTCTGCATAGCGTTCTCGCCAGCGGCCAGCTTTCTGTCTCGTAATGCCCAGTTCAAAACCGATCTCTTCATTGGTCATGCCCTTGCCGGCCAGAAGAACAATTCGCGAACGCTCCGCCAATCGGACCGAGACAGAACGCGATTTAGATAACTTACTCAAACCCAAAACTTCGTCATCAGACAAAACAATTTCTACTGCAACACGCACGACAAGCTCTCTATATAGGGAAGAGACTATATGGTACACTATTTACGACGACCTACACTAGCTCAGTGCTCCTCAATGGGTTTAGAACCTTGAACTGCTAAAGCCGCTTGCTGGCGCAGCGCTGTTCCTTTGCTGCTAAAGTGAATAAAACGATTGCGAACAAACTCTGTATTTATCACTACGGGAAAATTATCATGGGACGCTGGAGCCGAGAAGAGATAGAGGAAACCTTCGACAAATTTCAAGCTGGCGCACTAAAAGGCGCGCAGACCAAGGACTGGACAGACTGGTCGATGTGTTTTACCGAAGATGCTACCTATGTAGAGCACCATTACGGCCGTTTTTGGGGCAGGGAAACTATCTTCAACTGGATTACCAAAACAATGAACGAATGGCCCCCCAGTGAAATGACAGCTTTCCCCGTTAGCTGGTACACCATCGATGAGGAAAAAGGTTGGATTGTGTGCGAAGTCATGAATAGGATGAGAGATTTAGGTGACGGGAAAATCTATGAGGAACCCAATATCACCATCTTGCATTATGCCGGAAACGGTATGTTCAGTTATGAGGAGGATGTCTATAACCCACAGAACATGGGCGTTATGATTGGTGCCTGGATTGAAGCCAAGAAAAAAATAGACGCCGAAGCGTCCGATAAGAAATAGAGCCGTATCAATGGATTTGAATCAGCTGCTGGCTGAACGAGAGATCTACCGTACTTTGGTGGCTATTGCCCGCGCCATGGACGAAAGAAATTGGCAGGCCATTGACGCGCTCACCATTGGGTCCATGAGTTGTGATCTTGGTCTGGGCCCCCAGCAAGGTCGAGATGCATTTATCCACACAATGCGCTCGTTCCTTGATGAGTGCGGACCTACCCAACATTTGCTCGGTAATGTCCTGATTGATGTCGACGGCGAAACCGCTTCAAGCAAGGCCTATGTCAGCGATATGCATGTCGGGGCTGACGAGAAATCGCAAATGACTTTTCGGACCTTAGGTGACTATCACGATCAGTGGCGATGCGTGGATGGCCGTTGGTTGTTGACCCACCGCACTAAGCTGAATTCGGCGCACCTGGGTTCGTTTGAAGTTTTGGGGCCAGGGCCAGACGGCGAGAAGTAGCAATACAGATTTAATTTTCCAAACTATCAACAGTTGAGCACAACAAAGCGTACTCCAATGGGGTCACTATTCCTGAAAGCTCCTTGCGTGTCTCCAGCCCCAGATGTAACTTCGTGAATTCTGGACTAGAGTTATCCAACTTGAGAGTACCTAGTTCTGCGCTCTGTTTTATTTGCTGTTTAGCGAAACCAGTCAAGCGGCAGCTCCGCAACATTTCTTGTATTTCTTCCCGCTTCCGCAGACACACCGTTTATTTCGCCCGATCTTTGCGGCTTCATGATGGATGGGAGGCGATAGCTTTCTTTCCAGGTCCGTTAGATCCTCTTCCTTGTCCGGTTCAAACCCCAAAATAAAATGCCAGCCGTTTTCATGACAGGTATTGGCGATCATATCGACTTTTGAGTCATCGGCAACTCTTAAAATCAATGGGTTCTTTTTACTGCCCAGTTTGGCCACGATTTTTGCTTGCTTCCCGTTGTAATCACTACGCTTGCTTGAGTTTCATTGATAACTTTGAGTGCTCAATACTCAGCGCCACCCATTGTGCATTGAGCTTCTTGAACCGTTTATAGTTACTTATCTGGCCGCGTATATCGCCCACAAATTCCTTGCGAATATACTCCGTCCGGCTCTTCATATCCAGTGTATAGCTGACCTGATAATAAGGCCCAGTCTGACTCTCCCGGTCCTTGTATTGCTTCGTCAACGATCCAGGGCGCATAGCGCCCAGTAATGCTATGTCACCTTTGATCTTTGTCATACGCCGTTCAATTTGTGCGAGCCTTTTCCTTGTCATTGATATAGCATATACATGCTATGTTAGTTTGTCAAAAGGACACTGTCTATGCTGTGGATCTATTGGTGGGATGCAATCATTTATCTTCGCCCGGCTTGCGCTCGTACCCGGACATTTATGTGGTTCGCCGTCTGTGTGGCGGGATTGACGGTTCGTACCGAACGAATGGGGGTGACGAGTATTGTCCGGGCGCTGGGGTTACAGGGGCGGTTTTATGACAACTTGCTGGATAACTTCCACAGCACCGGCATTAAGTTGGACTCAATGACGGTATTGTGGTCTCAACTTGTACTTCGACTGTTCCCTGGTCTGGTTCGAGTGAATGGCCGACTCGTGTTGGTGGGGGACGGCATTAAGGTCTCCAAACAGGGCAAAAAGATGCCTGCTGTGAAGCTGCTACATCAGGAATCCGAGTCAAATACAAGCGGAGTACATCATGGGACACTCCTTTCAGGCCGTCTCTATTCTTTCTCGTGCCGCCAATAGCGTGTTCGCTGTGCCGCTTGCCGCGAGGATTCATGAGGGGACCGTGTTATCGAATCGTGACCGGCGTACCCTGCTCGACAAAATGATCAGTCTACTGGCGATAGTCAGTATTCAGGAGCCGTATTATTTTGTCGCCGACGCCTATTATGCCAGCCAGAAAGTCGTTAATGGGCTTTTGAATGAGGGGAATCATTTGGTCACCCGCGCCAGATCAAATGCGGTTGCCTACCAGCTGCATCATCAGCAACAGCCGAAAAAAAGAGGGCGGCCACGTAAGTATGGTGACAAGGTAAAACCAAGATCACTGTTTGGGTTGGTCGCATTGATGGAGGAGGCTCAAAGCCCTGTCTATGGCGAAAAAAACGTAGCTATCCGATACGCAGTCCATGATTTATTATGGAGACCGACCGGCAGTATTGTTCGGTTTGTCATTGTCGTTCACCCAACGAGGGGACGCTGTATACTCATGTCTACTGATACGTCATTATCGGCCCTCGATATCATTCACCTCTACGGTCTGCGATTTAAAATAGAGCATGCCTTCAAGCAGGCGGTTCATGTTATCGGTTCTTTTTCATACCATTTCTGGATGAGCGTAATGAAGCCATTGGAGCGACGCAATGGTAATCAGCACCTTCACCGGGAATCAAAAAAATATTGCGATGGCGTCAAGCGAAAACTGAAGGCTTATCACGTCTTTGTACACGCGGGGATTGTTGCTCAAGGGCTACTTCATTACCTGGCATCTTGCCACACTCGGCTAGTCTGGAACTCTTTTGGCTCCTGGCTTCGAACGATCCGGCCCGGTCTAGCTCCGTCCGAGTTGGTGGTTGCCACTGCGCTACGCAGCAGCCTCCCGCATTTTCTCCTGGATACGGATTCTCGTACAAACTTCGCGAAATTCATCACGCAACGGCAAGACCTTGATAGAATGGCGCTATTTAGGCTTGTGTCATGAGGCTAACTCGGTACTCATGAGTTATCCAACTATCTCCCTCTCATTGAAAAGGTCTGCACTTTGAAACTACTAACGACAGCAGTAAATCGAATTGTACTTGGCTGCGCATTACTTATAGCGAGCCAACTTACGATAGCCCAGGAATGTCAGCTCTCAAGGTGGGGGCCGGATGATGAAATTGGCGCAGCGAATTACGTAAACCCCGAGCAGGTATTGATGGCTACCAAGTTGGTGACCAGGGGCCAGGTTCACCCATTGGGAATAGTGGTTGACCCCCAGATGCCTGCGTTTCCGCCTCGCTCAATGTCGCTGGTGATCGTTCAGCCGGGTCAGCACAATGGCCGTCTTCTGCATCAAGACTTTGGTTGGGATGTTGTCTACAACGACGATCAGGTAAATTTGTGGTTTGGTATTGGGCCGCAGTTGGATGGTTTGGGTCATATGGGGGAGGCGGGCCAGTATTACAACTGTAACGACGCCGTCGATTTTGTCGATATCTCTGGTCTTAAGAAACTGGGCACAGACAAAGTGCCGCCTCTGGTTGGAAGAGGCGTGATGCTGGACATGGCTAGGCACTTCAACGTGAAGACCATGGAGGCGGGACAAAGTTTTGGGTCAGCGGATATCAAGGCAGCTGCCAAAGAGCAAGGTGTTGAGATTCGCCGAGGTGATGTGGTGTTGTTTCACACGGGTTGGACCGATGGCATGCTGATCTCGGAACCACAGGCCTGGGCGATCGCAGAGCCGGGCCTGACCAACGAAGCGGCAGCTTATCTTGCATCTCTCGAACCCATGGCGGTCGGAGCAGACACCTGGGGGATTGAAGTCGTTCCCGCCATAAAGGGCGATAAAATCTTCTATGGTCATGTAGAATTTTTAAAGAAAAATGGCATCTATATTCTGGAAACAATGAATACCGGTCGACTGGCCAGTGAGAAAGTCCACGAGTTCATGTTTGTGCTGGGTCAGGCCAGGATCAAGGGCACTGTTCAAATGATTATCAACCCAGTGGCGATGTGGTGACATTCGCTATGATTCCGATGCTCTACCTTTATAAAGCACACTGGGACTAATCCCGAGGAAAACCACATGATAGTAGGTCTACACCACGTCGCAATCGGCGTTGACGATTTTGACAAGGGTCTGAAATTTTATACGGAAGCCCTCGGCTTTGAGATTGTCCAGCAATCCGAGTTCGACAACGATGCGTCCGCCAACCAAGCCATAGGACTAGACGCAGTAAAGGCAAAGATGGCGATGTTGAAAACCTCTAATGCCTTTGTAGAATTGTGGCAGTACAGCAACCCTGCGCCGCAGGATTTACGTTCCAGACCTTGTGACTACGGTTATTGTTAGCGCCACAGTAAACCCGCAGTTATTTGCCGCAGAATAAAAGAACGACAAAGAGGCGACAGTGATCCGGCTTAACTCCAATCGATCACAGGCTAGAACGGCAGCTCATGATTTACCTCGACACTGTCTGTGTACTCTTGTTGCTCAATCCGGATCTCCTCGTACAGTTGCGCAATCTCATCACCATAGTGATCCCACAGTACCGATCTCAGGTCGCCGAGCAGCTGATAAATACAATCGGCTTGTTCAGCCGTCCAGTAGGTTGTGATTTTTAAGGTTTTCATTTAGCCTTTCCTCGCTTTTTGGTCTCGCGCCGCTTCGACGCACACTCCTGCGCTTCCTTCATGCGGTACGACTCACCCTCAATGGCGATGACCTCGCTGTGATGGACTAAACGGTCAATCAGGGAGACCACACACGCGGCATTGGGGAACACGTCATTCCACTCGCCAAACGGACGGTTCGTTGTCACCAAAGTTGAACATTTCTCATAGCGCCGGTTGATGATTTCAAACAGCAAGTCAGCATGACGATTGCTGTAGGAGAGGTAGCCCACTTCATCAATTACCAGCAAGGCGGGCCTGGCGTAGTGTTTCAATCGACGCTGCAGGGCATTGGCGCCATCCTGACCTGCCAGGTCGTTGAGCATCGCCGCTGCGGTGGTAAACAGCGCCGTATAGCCGTGCATGACAGCGTTATACCCCAGGTTCCGGGCGATCATCGATTTGCCCACGCCGTTGCTGCCCAGCAGGATAATATTGCTGGCCGTGTCCATAAAACCCAGTTGCATCAGGGCATGAATCGCTTGTGGGTCGATAGCGCTTGGCCACTGCCAGTCAAACTCACTCATCGGTTTGAACCGGCCCAGCCTGGCGCTGCTCAGGCGCCGTTCGAGTGAGCGCTGTTTGCGCTCGGCAAGCTCCCAGGCGATGAGCTGTGCCCGCCAGGGGTATTGCTCGTCGGTGATCTCGCCCCAGTGCGCCAGCACGCCGTGGAGCTTCAGTTCAAGTGCCTGCTGTTTGAGTTGCTCGATATCAATCATCGGTATCATCTCCTGTCTCGCTTCGGGTGCCATTGAGCTTGTCGTAATCGGCAAGCCGAGCCAGCTTGACGCTGTAGTGTTTGACCTTCGCCGGCACGGCGACAGCAAGCGGTGGCGGCAGGTGCTGTTCATCACGGCGGCGCTCAAGAACGTGCTGCACCGCCTCCGGGTAGGGTGATTGCCGATCAAGTGCTTCACCCAGAGCTACATGCAGCTCGTCCCGCCCATAATCATCAAGCAGTTGATTGAGTAACCGGACCGTGGTTTTAATGACATGTCCACGCTGTGCCGATTGCTGCAGCAGCGTCTGGGCGTGCGCCGAAGCATGGCTCAGGCGATCCTGACCCCGGTGTAGTTTGGCGTGGGTTTTCTCCAGCCATAGGGCATTGATATGCGCCTCCTGTTCGATTTGCTCCCCTTTGCCAAAGCTGCGCTGATGCTCAGCAATGCATTGATCGCCCTCCACTATCTGGAGCCGCTCCAGGTCAGCGCTCACGCTCAATGGCTTGTGCACGTATTGATGGGGAATGGAGTAATCATTGAGATCGAAGCGAACATAAGGGGTTTTGGCGGCCCGCACGGGCTGTCTCTCATGGGTATCAAAGGGATTATCCGGCAAACTCACCTGCTCCTGTAAGAAGGCTTCCCTGACCGTCAACGTACGCTCTTCAGGGCAAGCCCGATCAGCACTCACACCCTGGCACCAGTGCTCAGCTTGCGCATTGAGTTCGGCCAGTGTTTGCCAGTGACGAGCGGCAAAGAAATTATCGCGAATATAGCGAATCGCTCTTTCTACCCGGCCCTTTTCATTGCCCCGGGCCACCGCCACCGGGCGTGGTTCGAAGCGATAGTGGGCTGACAAGGCCAGCAAGGTGGGGTGGAAGCGGATGGCGTCACCGTGGCGCTCCAATACGGCCGATTTAAGGTTGTCGTACAGCAGCACCTTTGGCAATCCTTGCCAGGCCTCGAATGCCGCTACATGGCCGCGTAAAAAGTGCTCCATTTGCTGGTTGAGATAAAAGCGCAAGAAGATCTGTCGCGACCAGCTCAGCACCATCACAAACGCCATTAACGGCCGCCGGGCCTTGCCGATCTGAATATGCCCGAACGAACCCCAGTCAACCTGGGCTTGCTCACTGGGCAGGGTTTTTAGGCGTAAATACGCCTCGGGCAGCTTGCGCGGCCGCAGTTCACTGATACGCTGGCGAAACTGGCTGGGGCCACCGGGGTATCCCCGCAGGCGGGCCATTTCATACAAGCGGGCCGCCGTGAGTGTGGGAAACTCCCGCAGGGTGTGTCGATGACAAAGGGCAGATAGGGGTCGATGATCGATGCACGGCGAGTGCGCTCCACCTTGGGCAGGCCAGCCTGTGCCAGTACCCGATCAACCACTGAGTGGTGAATGCCAAGCTGGGTCGCAATGGTGCCCGTTCGCCACTTCTCAACAAAATGGTAGCGCAGTATTTTTGCTTCAGTTTCTTTGCCGATGGCCATGACTGCCCTCCGATTGATGACTCCTGTCCAGCCGCTGCACTAATGTCGCCGGAATCTGCGCCTGAACTGACTGCTCTGCAGAAAATCACTGCGCAAAAAGGGACCGCAGACCGCGCCACAGTGATGGCAGCGCACGGTGGCGTCAGTTTTACCCGGCATATCGGCCCTTTTGATCTCATCAGGCACGGTTTGCAGTAGATCACGGAGTATTATTGCCAGAGAACGGTGATGCGTTACTTTTTGTTGTTGCCGTTCTCGATAACGCTGTTGGCGAGCGGCATTATTCATGCGACCCGGGCGAGTGGCCTGGTACTTCGCTCTGGCTCGTTTAATGGATTCCTTTCTGGCTTCCTGGCTGCAACCATCGGTGCAATACCGCTGGCCGCGATCACAGTGGGTACAGACGATGACCTGGGCGTAGCAGCGACAACAGTGGTAGAGACGGCTGGATGATGGCATCGACACAAAGGTCGATGAGGGCTGGATTTATTCCCATTATGTGCAACACTTAACGGGTCGTGCACCTGCACGGTTTTTTTGGGTATGGCGCCAGCGTTGACCGTCAAATCTGTGGTGGCGTCATACCGTTCTCAGCGACACTTATTCTTATAGTCCCTACGCTTGAATCGTGCCTGCTTATTGGTCGCTCTTGAGTGTGACTGGGCCGCAGTTCTACCGCGCCGATTCTAATACGCCGAGATCCGTCTATTTCAAAATTCGGCAAATAGCTGCGGTTTTGGAGTGGCGTCTACAGTTATCCGCACTTGGCTTTGCAGGTAGACGATATCCAGATGGAGTACGACCGTTTGGTGACCTATGGTATGGAGTTCTTTGGAGAAGTGGTTCACTTTGGCGACGATGCTTCGGCAATTTATGGGCGCGACCCCTGCGGCAATATCATCGAGCTTTACGAGATTAAGACGGCAGAAATCGCTCAGTTGCAGCGGTAAAAAACCTAAGTCTGGCCACGCCCTAAAACTAAATCTTAGTGGGATTGGTACTGCCCAACAACCCAGGTACCGCGCACCTTGAAAGCTTGATCGAAGTGAACAAAATCAGGGCGATATCCCGGTTCTATTCGACCTAGCTGTTTATCCAGGTTCAATAATTTGGCGGGATAAAGCGCTGCCATCCGCAGGCTTTCTTCCAGGGGTATCCCGACGGCTTGGGTTGCGATTCGTACCGCATCGATCATGCCAATGGCACTTCCAGCAAGCGCCCCTTCCGCATTGATCAATTTGCCTTCGTGTTGATGAATCCGTTCGCCATAAAGTTCGAAGTAGGGCGCTTGGCTGCCCACTGTCGCCATGGCATCCGTCACCAACAATAGTTTTCCTGGGGGTTTGAGTTTAAAGGCCATTCGAATAGATGCCGGGTCGACGTGGTGTCCGTCGGCGATGATTCCTGCCCAGGTATCATCGAGATCCAAGGCAGCCCCTACGGTGCCTGGTGCTCTGGCGGTCTGTGGACTCATTGCGTTGAAAAGGTGGGTGAAACCTTTTAGTCCTGCAGATACAGCATCTTTTACCGTTTCATAACTGGCATTGGTATGTCCGGCGAAGACGTGAATTCCCGCTGCGGAAAGTTTAGCTATATCCGTCGCCTCAACGTGTTCCGGCGCCAACGTAAGAAGTACGGGTAGGTCGTTAAGAGAACTCAACCAATCGACGTCGGCCCGCGATATTTTTCTTATCATGCACGCCTTGTGCGTGCCGCGTTTTTCCAGGTCGAGGAAAGGACCCTCAAGATGAACGCCCAAAATATTGCGATTGCCGTTTGTTCGTGCCGAGCGTACGGCCTCTACACCCGCTCGTTGCACTTCTTCGCTATCGCTGATTAATGTCGGAAGCATACCGGTGGTGCCGGTAGCAAGATGCCCGGCGGAAATGCTATCTACGCTCTCCCGGCACGGGGCATTGTTGAGCATTACTCCGCCGCCGCCGTTTACCTGTATGTCGATAAACCCTGGAGCCAGAATCCCGGGCGTGAGAATTTGACACTTGATGTCTTTGGAAACTTGATTGCTTGGGATGACACAAAGAACTTCTTCGTTTTCAATCACTACACTGTGATCAGTTAGAAATTGATCTCCATCGAATATGGTCTGGGCACTGATGGCATAGGTCATTTTTGATGCGGGTCCCGTCGTAGAGGCGTGCGTCAGATTTGTGCAGGGCGAATTAGTAGTCGCACAATACTATCAGAAGGGACTACCAAGTTAACGCTTCCAGACTCCCACATACGCATAATGCCACCGTGCGTGAAAAAACAGTATGACTTGACTGTTTTTATCTTTCAACATAGCATGGGTTTGGTATTAGGCTTTTTTAGCCGGATTTATATGAGTGTATCTTTAAGGGGTTTGATTATTGTGGTTCAAATCAATCTGCACTACTGCCACGAATCTTCAACTCGTGGCGCTGAATTTTCCACTCGCCATCAATCCGAGTCATGGTGGTGTAATAGGTTGCCCACAAAATGAAGCGAGTGGGGCCGTCATCATTATCCGGCTTGGCAAAATAATGGGTTCTACTGGGAATCCTGTGGGTAGAGGTTGAGTTTTCCACAGTGGAACAGAATTGAAACTCGATAGTTTTCGAAGTTTCTAAATCCTCGGGCAGCCGATTTTATTGTCTGAATCTTTGAATTAAATCCTTCTGCGGTCGCATTGGTGATGCGATGTTTCAAGTAAGTCATTATGTTGTCGAGATGTTTCTTTAGCATCTTGGCGACTGATATGACCGGCTTTAGACGTGAATGTGTCGCCCACCAGTACCCTTTCTTAAAGAACGCCCGGGCTGGTTTATCGTAGCTGTAAGTCCACAGGTCAAGCAGCGTCTCTTTGATTGCCCAGGCTCGGGCAACCTTCAACCCCTTTGATTGAAGGCCATAAAAAGTGGCTTCATCTTTTTCACTCCAGTTGTCGGGATTGCGTAACCAGGTATAGCGAGACCCGACCAGGTCATTGATACCGGCGGCTCTTAATGTTTTATTTTCTTTGTGCCTGACTTGGTCAACCATTTTTGTAAGATAACTGACGATATGAAACTTGTCGTGAACAATAGCGGCGTTCGGTAAAGTCGCCTCAACTGCCGTCATAAATGGAACCCACATATCCACGGCAACAGCAGCTACTTCATTACGCTGCTGTTCTGGAAGCGTGGACAGCAATGCGGTTGCCGATTCCGTCGTTCTATCTGCCACGACCTCAAGCACTCTGGACGCATTCAAATCGTACAGCAGGCTGGCATAGGATTGCCCCTTGCGAAAACTTTTTTGGCTCTTCTCCGCTTTGTTGAGTGATTCTAGGTTTTCAAATAGAACATAGATTGATTATCTGGGAGGGATGATTGTCTAATTTTGAGTTTGAAGTACTCGGTATCCCTGATGCCCCTGGCGCGCTTACGGATCATTCCTATACTGACATTACCAGCCTCTATCCTGGCGCTTGTTAGCTTGTGTTTTGCATAATTGCAGATGCCGACACAATGTTTTCTGAGCGATTTTGCGAACTTTTTCAGATAGAGCATGTGTGACTGATCTGCTATCAAGCACCAACTTTCCAGTTGCTCTGCCATCCCCTCAAATGAAGTGGCACTCCACAGATACTGAAGCTGTTCTTTTAAAACGTAGAGCGCATTCAGGTTGCTATTGCTATCCAACAACGTTTGCAGCTTGTTACTTTGTTTCTCACTCAACTTATCCGCATTTTTGAGCAACAGATAATGCGTCCCCTTCATCAGTTTTTTACCATTCGGATCGGCCTTCCTGAACTCAAGCCGGCGCTGATTATGGATAGCTTTGCTGTAATTTTTCATGACGTGAAAACGGTCAAACACAATGTCTGCCAACGGCAAGCACTCCCTGACAGCCTTTTGATAAGCAGGGCCCATATCCATAGCTACGGCCTTGATTTTACTGGATGTATCCGGGGAGAGATGTTTTAGAAATCTTGCAAACACCTCGGCAGTTCGACCAGCTTCCACCCAGACCAGATGACCTCCGACCATATCGTAGACCACCGTCATATAGTCATGGCCTTTCGCCCTGGCAACTTCATCGACACCAATATATTCCAAGCCAGTCAACTGTGCAGGATCAAGCGCAGGGAGCGTTTCCATCAGGTATGCCTTGTCGATATTCTTTACTGTCTCCCATCGTATCCCCAAATGCCTGGAGACGGCCTGAATAGACATATGGCGGCATAATCCACTGATCAGTCGGCAAAACCGGTGGGTGAAACGGCACCCTTTATCGACAAAATCACACGCCTCAATGCGGCGCTCACCCTTGCTAATAAACACTTGGGCCAGTTCAATGTCGAGCACACATGGATACCCAAAAAGGGGGATATCCTTAACCTGCCGGCGAATATGCTGGTTGATAGTTCCCTTCTTGCCTGTGGTGGGGTCTATAGTGCTCCTGCGGGCGTCCCGGCTACAGTGAATAACAATCTTGTCACCCTCTTCGTCCAGTTTAATTTCATTTACACGTTGCCCCGTGAGGTTTAAAATATTCCGTGAGATGTTGATGGTCATATACCTGCCCTATGTAAAGTTGTCATAAACCAAACATATCAACAGGTTACTTGATGGTCAGCATCTTTTTTCACTCAACAAAGCGGAGAAGAGCCACTTTTTTCATCGATGCCAAGGTGTTTCACTTCCTCAACAGAGCGTCTGTCCATCCCTCTTTTCACTGCTCGGGATTGAATATGATGCACCTCATCCCACGACAGACCAAGTAGTTTTGCGGCCTGTGTCTTGTTGCTGGCAGCCGACAGCACATCAATAGCGAAACGCTCAAATAAATGCGTAAAGCGTGCCTGCGTATCTGCCCACGGTACTTTCAGGCTTTTGATTCCATGCGCTTTACAATGAATACGCGGAACCTGAGCAACTAACTGCGTCTTGAACTGCATCGTATCAAGGTGTCGCCATGTGCGTTGCTCACGATGGTCGTAAACCGAACAAAGGGCATGGCAGACACTACACGCGCCTTTCGTCCCCTTTGGCCAATCTATCTGGAGGGTAATTGATTTGTCGGTCAGATCCGGGGTAATAGCCGTGATTTTCCATGGGTCGCTAAGCCCCAAAAGTTGAGTAAACAACGCGGTATCTTTCATTTGAATATCTCCATAAAAAAAGACTCTTGTACCACATTCTTGACCATTGTTTGGCTTTTACCCATAGGAAACTCGGAAGAACCAAATAATGCAACGCCTGTACATCGCTGCGAGTCTCGGCGCGCTCACCCGAAATCGTGGCAAATTGCGGTCCCAGAAGATGTTGGGTAGAGGTGTATTTATCAAGCTCGGCCCAGACATAGTCTACCCATGTGTCACGACCGTGAAAGTCGTCGTCGCCAAAATTGACCACAACAACATCTTCGGCAAAGCAGGATCGGTAGCGCTCAATGTCACGCTCATCAACCCCCGCTGCATAATTCAACATAAGGTCTTGCAAAGCGATACGATCGTTCATTAAATCCAATGACATCGGCTAGTTCCATAGAGTATTTTTTACGATTACCTGACAGGATAACGATGAGTATGGCACAGATTGATCAAGCCCCAGATTTACCAGATTGGCCAAAGCAAACCTTGCGCGGCCATGAGATGAAAGGTGACCGTTACACCTCAAAAGAGTTTTTTGCTCAAGAGTGGAAGCATATGTGGACCAAGGTCTGGCTGTTGCTTGGCCGTGAAGACGAAATGCCCGCTGCCGGTGACTGGCAGCAAGAAGAACTGGGTCCAGAGTCCATTTTGATGGTTCGCCAGAAGGATGAAAGTATCAAGGCATTTTACAATGTGTGTCAGCACCGGGGCCAACGCTTGGTCAGTGAAGCGAAAGGGCACGCCAACCGCTTTGTTTGTCCCTACCACAGTTGGGCATGGACCACCGACGGTGCACTGAATTTTGTACAGGACAAGGAGGATTTCCCCCAGGGTGATCCCTGCGGCAAGATAACTTTGGAAGAAGTGCGTTGTGAAACCTTTGCCGGATTTATCTGGGTGAATTTAGATCCGGACTGTATCAGTTTGAAAAAATTTCTCGGCCCCGTCTGGGATGACTGGCAAGTGTATGGTGTCGAAAACTGGAAGCGTTATGTGGCGAAAACGACTATTCTGCCGTGCAACTGGAAAGTGGTCCTGGATAACTTCAATGAGTCCTACCATGTGAATACGGTGCACAAGCCCAAAGGCGCCGATGTCAGGAAGCTCGGCATACATTCGGGTATCGATACCAACTATAAGAACACTCGCTTCGATCTCGCTGACGAAGGACATAGCCGCATGATTATGCTTGGCGGCTATGGTGGCCCGCCACAACATATAGACGAGGTAATTGGTGAGCCATTGGCAACTGTACTGGGTGATTGGGGCTTGGACCCCGCTGACTTTGCACAGCGCGGCGAAGACACCAGAGAGGCTTTGCAAAAAGCACGAAGGGAGATAGGGCCGGGGCGAGGCTATGACTATTTCGATAAGCTCAATGACAGCCAGCTTACCGATGCCTACCACTACACTTTGATCCCTAATTTTGCAGTGTCAATGTGGGTGGATGGTTTTCACTTTCTGCGAGCCCGGCCACATCCGACAGACCCAGAACAATGTCTTTTCGACAATTGGTGGTATGCGCCCAACCCCGAAGGCGAAACAGCGGCGGTTTCTACCACTGCGGGAATGGTTGAGCGCGACGCACAGGTCGAGCATGAAATGGTGGATATAGCGACCCAATCGATGGGCCAGACCATAGACCAGGACATAATGGTTTTCATTCCTCAACAGCTGGGATTGCGCTCGCGCGGTTTCAAGGGTGCTTACCTTTCCGGGCAGGAAAGTCGAACACAGCGACTGCACGAATTGATTGACGATTACATCGAGGGACGTCGACCGTAGGGCTTACTCCCAAACTACTGCCGCCCCTCCGTTCACTAATAGGACTTTAACTATCCAAGCCTAGCAGCCTGTCGGACTTAACCCAACAACATCATTATGAGATAATGTGGTCACACTGAAAAGTAACCGGGAATAAGTGATGGCCAATTTTGTAAACGTTGATCGAGAGACGGACTATCTATTCCCTCCCTCTATGTCGGACTGGTTACCTGAACACCACCTGGCACGGTTTGTCGTGGAGGTCGTTGATCAGCTCGATCTGTCTGAGCTCACCCGTCAATATGCCGGGCGTGGATCAAAGGCGCACCATCCAGCGGTCCTGCTGAGTTTGCTGATCTACGGTTACGCCACCGGTGTGTTTTCCAGCCGTAAGATTGAGCGAGCCACCCACGACTCCATTGCGTTTCGCTACCTAGCGGCCAACACGCATCCGGATCACGACACCATAGCGACCTTTCGACGCCGTTTTTTGCCTCAGCTTGAAGCACTTTTTGTTCAGGTCTTGTTGCTGGCGCGTGAAATGAAGCTCATGAAGCTTGGGCGTATCGCCCTGGATGGCACCAAGATCAAGGCGAATGCCAGCAAGCATAAGGCGCTTTCTTATGGCCACTTAAAGAAAATCGAAGCACAGCTCAAGGCAGAAGTCAGCGCTCTCACTGCACAGGCAGAGGCGGCAGATCAAACGCCGGTAGCGGATGGCATGGACATTCCCGCGGAGATTTCCCGGCGCGAAACACGACTTGAGGCACTGGCTGCGGCCAAAGTAAAAATTGAAGAACGGGCGCAGGAGCGTTTTGCGCGTGAACAAGCCGAATACCAACAAAAACAAACCCAACGCCAAGCTCAGAGGGATACTGGAAAAAAGCCCCGGGGCCGGGAGCCTAAGCCACCGCTTCCCGGCCCTCGAGATAAAGACCAGATGAATTTGACCGATGAAGAGTCGCGTATCATGCCGGTATCTGGCGGCGGCTTTGAACAGTGCTACAACGCCCAGGCCAGTGTTGACACCGATACAATGCTCGTCGTCAGTACACACATGACACAGGCCCCGAACGACAAACAACAAATAAAGCCGGCCCTGACAAAGCTGAATACCCTGCCTGAAGAACTGGGCAAGGTGACCGACCTGCTGGCCGATACAGGCTATTTTAGCGGTGATAATGTAAAGGCTTGCGTAGAGGATAATATCCAGCCTTTACTGGCAGTAGCGCGTGACCACCATCACCCGTGCGTTTTTGATCGGTTTGCCCCTGACGCCCCCACTCCGATAACGGATGATCAGGTGAGGCTCATGAAACATCAACTGACGACCCAATCCGGTCGAGCGCTGTACGCATTAAGAAAGCAAACGGTAGAGCCAGTGTTCGGCATCATCAAACACGTTATGGGGTTGAGGCAGTTCTCGATGCGAGGTTTGGACAAGGTTGCGGGCGAATGGACGCTGGCGACACTGGCATGGAATGTAAAGCGTATGAATGTGCTGAGAATGGCATAATTAAGCGGTCATTTGCCGCATAAATGCCCATTACAGGGCTGGATAAAGGCGTGATGAAGGTTGACGTGGCTGCCCTGGGACAATCACATCTTCTGCGTGGTGTCCTGACAGCCCTGTAGCACGCTGGAGTATTAAATCGTGCCCGTCAGGAGCTGAGTCCGACAAACTGCTAGTGCGCATAATTAGGGTTGTACTCAATAACGGAATAGGTAGCTGAGCAAGCACATGATCACAATGAGCAGATATTATTGGTGGACCATAATTTTATTGTGTTCCGGGTCGCTTGTTGGCGCACTCTTTTATCAGTTTGCACTGGGTCATGAGCCCTGCGAACTGTGTATTTACATCAGGGTTTGGCTGGTTGGCATCATGGTGGCAGCTTCTTTTGGTTTGGTGTTGCGCACCTATCACTGGCCTACAATACTGCTTCTATCGTTTATGATTTTACTGGTGGTGGGTTTAGCCAAAGATGTGTGGGTGCTGCTTTCCATTGATCATAATTGGCCTTTAGACGGTGACTGCTCTATTGAGCCCAATTTCCCCACCTGGGCCAGGCTGGATGACTTTCTGCCAGCGCTGTTCGAAGTTCGCAGTATGTGTGGGCCGACACCTTATCTCCTGTTTGAAATCTCTATGGCTGACGGTCTGGCAGTTTTTTGTGTGGTGCTTGTCGTTGCACTGTTGTTTGGAGTTTTTACGCGGGTTTCCTTGCGGTAGAAGCTAAGGATAAAGAGCATTCACTATTGCCGGACGTCGCGATGAACCTTTTGCCAATGCTGGCAGGGATTGGCAGTCACTTCCGATCCATCAACTCACGCGTTCTTCAGCAGGCAATTCTGATTCTTTTCGTTTCAGCACTGACTCAGCAAAATCATCACTTGGACGTGTAGAGTTGGCCCAATAATCATCCCTGTCGCTAAAGCGCGGACTGAGGGTTAAATGCCGGCCAACCTGGCGAACAGAGACTTCATCGCAGCCATCGGTGAAGCGATTCTCCGATGAGATAGCAAAGTTTCTGGATTGGTTTGAAGAGCCCGGAGATACACATCCACTCATCATTGCTGGGCTAGCTCACCTTTGGTTTTGGGGCCATACACCCCTTTGACGATGGAAACGGACGAATAGCTCTCTGCATATCTGACGTGGCACTGTCGAGGGCTGAGGAATGGTATCCGGAAATGAAAGTCGGGGCCCACGAGTCCGACCACATCGAGCCAGTCAAGCTGGCTGCGTGAGTTATAGAATTTCTACCCCAGGCAATGCGGTGTTCTCCCAAGTACCTGTGGAGCTGAACCCAGTGAAGCGCGGGCCGAGATATTCCAATTGGGTGCTGGGGACTTTCAACCTAACGGTCCCATAAGCCCCCAGTACCCCCGGGAGGTGTTAATTTGCACTTAAAAGTGACCCGGGATTTGCATCTAATTTTGACCCACCTGGTTCGTTCAAGTATTACTCACTTCGTTGGTTTTTTGCCAGTTGTTTTCTCCTTTTTGATTGCAGGTCGAGAATATCCATAATGATCTTATGTCCCTCTTCGGTCATATCGTCTATTTGTTCGCGGTTCATACTCAGCCCGTGCTTCAGGTCTCCCCCGGCACAAAACGCTGATCCGGCTCCGGTTAAAATGACTGCCCGGGTTTGCTTATCTTGTGCAATATCAGCGAATACGCGTGAGAGTTCTTTGTGTAGATACTGGTCCGTCGCATTTCTCGCTGACGGTCTGTTGAGGGTTGCGGCCAGTACCGCGTCTCTGCGATCAAACGTAATATAGTCATAGTCTTGATACTTCAGCATTGTGGTACTCCTTGAAAAATAATTCAGTCCTCCCACAAACACCTGCCTCGTCAGTTTGTATTTTAGACCAATCGAAAACTGACACTTACGAACAAGTGTACGTGGGTACTTGGCATGGTTTCAACTGCACCGTTTTCTAGTAGAAAAATTTCGGTAGTGGGATCTGCGGTTGCACTTCCAGTTAGTCGTTTGGCGAAGGTGCGCCAGTATTCCTGTGAGCGAGAAACAACGAGATAGTAAATTGTGAGTAGCCTGAGAGGGTAAATATGATGTAGTTTAATCAACAAATAATAAGGGAGATATCATGAGCACTGAAATAGGACCTCTTGCACAGCTTCAACAGGCACAAATGAAAATAGGGCAGTGGTATGTTGTTTCTATATGCATAGGTATATTGGCTCTGGATGGATACGATGTTTTATCGATTGCTTTTGCCGCGCCCGGAGTCACTGCGGAATGGGGTATATCCAAGGCCACTTTGGGAGTCATACTTTCTCTCGAGCTGGTCGGTATGGCGTTAGGTTCTATTCTCATGGGGCCTTTGGCAGACAGTCGAGGACGTAGGCCTACAATGTTGCTCGGTCTCGTTATTTTGACAGTTGGAATGACGGTTGCCGGTTTGGCGCCCAGTATCCTTGTATTAGGTGCCGCCCGTGTGTTTACCGGGATAGGTATCGGCGGGCTGCTTGCAACTGCGACTGCGACATCGGCTGATTACTGCAATAATAAAAATCGGTCTCTTGCCGTCGTGCTAGTGGCTGGGGGTTTCGCCTTTGGCATCTATTTGGGGGCCACTTTTCTGGCGCCGTTACTGAAACAATACGACTGGCGTGTGACCTTTTACCTTGGGGCGTTTTTAAGCTTTACTTTTGTCCCGTTAATGTATTTTTATGTTCCCGAAACGATCAGCTTCCTCGAGCGTAAGCGTCCGCCAGGAGCTTTAAAAAGCATACAAAATATTATGCGCCGCCTGGGACACCCCGTACCCGAAAGCCTGCCGTCCGAAGACGTACAAAAAATCGAGCCTGTCGGTGTTGCAAGTTTGTTTAAGTCTGGACTAGCGCCCATTACCTGGATTCTTATCTTCGCCTATCTTGGAAATATTGGAACGTACTATTACTTTGTAAAGTGGCTGCCAACAATAGTTTCAGATTTTGGTCACTCCGCTTCAGAAGCGACAAGGGTTTTAGGGGTTATTAGTTTAGGCGGGGTTGTTGGTTCCATCGGTATGGGTATTGTTGCGCGATTTGTATCTATTCGGCTTTTGATGTTTCTTTGCCTTGTGTCGGCGGCAGTCGGTGTTGCTCTATTCCCTTATTTTACAGAAACGCTGGAGAGTATGAAGCAGATTGGCTTTCTGACTGGAGTCTTTATATTTGCCGCGATATCAGGATTTTTTGGTCTCTTTGCTACCTCATTCCCGTCCTCGCTTCTTGGATCTGGCTCCGGCCTTGTTCTCGGCATAGGTCGCGGAGGAGCCGTGCTGGGTCCCATGATACCAGGCTTTTTATTCACTGCCGGTTTACCCTTCGAAGAGGTCGCTCTCATAATGGCCTCAGGTTCCTTACTGGCGGGTGTGGCAGTCCTGTTTTTGAGACCGCAGAAGCATCAATAGAGTATCTCAAGATAACTGATACCACGGTCCCAATGCTCTACAGATTGTTGGCGATCTCTCGGACTAGTGAAGGTCTATCGTTATCCTCAGAGTATCAGGTGGAGACTGTAGCCTTTTTGTTGTTGGTCTGAGTACTGTTTGCTCGGATTAGTACCTCCATCGCCAGTGCTGCCACTGAAAGCTCCTGCTGCCGATGTGTGATGATCCCCAATTGATGCTTGATGACAGGGTAAGAAACTGCGCGGCATTCCAGTCCCATCTGTTCCATCTGGGTGCGACTTGTACTCGGTACTACGCTCAGTCCCAAGCCCTCGCTCACCATTCTCCCGATACTGACCAGTTGATGAGATTCAAATGAGGGTGTCAGCACCAGGTTTTTTTCTGCCAACGCCTGGTCAATGAGTGATCTGGCACGCGCCGGTCGCTGCAGGCTGATATGTGGATACTCCAACAGGTCTGGCCAGCGTAGCTGATTCTTTACTAACAGTGGATGTCCCGCCGGTAAAATGGCAACAAAGCGATCTTTAAACAACGGTTGAAAAATAAGGTCCGGTGCATCCCCCGGGTCGAAGGTTACACCCAGTTCACAGCGCTTCTCTCGCACCATCTCCACCACGTTTTCGGCGATCACGTCGTGTACTGTCACATTGATGTTCGGATATTGCCGGTGAAAGATGGCCAATATTTGTGGTAATAAATTCGTGGTATAGGTGGGCATGGCGGCTATATCCAACTTGCCGCGACGCAGTGCGAAATGGTTGCGCACGTCCTGCATTGATTGTTCCCAGTCGGACAGCAAGCGCCGTGCTACGGGATAGAATGCCTTGCCCTCTGGGGTCAGCGATACTGAGCGCGTTGTGCGGGCGAGCAGCTTTCCGCCCAGGGCTTCCTCCAGGTTCTTAATGGCAATACTGAGTGTTGGTTGTGAAAGGTGTAGCTGAATCGCCGCCTCGGCGAAGCTGCCGGTGCGAGCGACCGTGCTGAAGGCGATGACCTGATTAATAGGTATTGGCATTAATAGTTATATTTCATTAATCAATTGAAAAATACAATTTGTTAAATATAACGTCTTCCTGCAAGATGGGCAAATCTGAATTGACCCCCATTAGGCAGGAGTGCGCTGTGTCCGGATTTAACAAAGTAGTCAACAGTTACGAGGAGGCCATGGCCGGCCTCGAAGACAATATGACGGTCATCGCCGGGGGGTTCGGTCTTTGTGGAATACCGGAGAACCTGATCAAGGAGATCAAACGCAAAGGGACCAAAGGTCTGACGGTTGCATCTAATAACGCAGGTTCTGACGGCGCTGGGCTGGGCCTGTTGCTGGAAGACAGACAGATCAAAACGATGATCGCGTCCTATGTGGGGGAAAACGCCTTGTTCGAATCGCAGATGATGAGCGGCGAATTGGAAGTGGTGCTTACACCGCAAGGTACTCTGGCTGAGAAAATGCGTGCCGGTGGCGCCGGTATTCCGGCCTTCTATACCGCCACCGGATACGGCACACCAGTGGGTGAGGGCAAGGAGGTTCGGGAGTTCGATGGCCGGCATTACATTCTCGAAGAGGCGCTTATTGGCGACTTCGCCATTGCCAAAGCGTGGAAGGGTGATCGCTATGGCAATTTGATGTTCCGCAAGACTGCGCGCAACTTCAATCCCATGGCTATTACCGCGGGTAAGATTGCCGTCGTCGAAGTAGAGCAAATTGTGGAGGTAGGGCAGTTGGATCCGGATGAGATCCATCTACCAGGTATCTACGTGAGCCGTCTCATTAAGGGCACCTTTGAAAAAACCATTGAACAGCGCACCGTGCGCAGCGCTTAAGGAGATTTGACATGGCTTTGACTCGAGAACAACTGGCACAGCGTGTGGCCCAGGAATTTCAGGACGGCTTTTACGTCAACCTCGGAATTGGTATTCCCACTTTGGCGGCAAACTACATACCCCACGACATGGAGGTGATGCTGCAATCAGAAAACGGTCTTCTCGGCATGGGGCCATTCCCGCTCGATGAAGAGGTGGATGCAGATTTGATCAATGCAGGGAAGCAGACCGTTACCATGATCGACGGCGCCTCTTTATTTTCGTCGGCGGAGTCCTTTGCGATGATTCGTGGCGGTCATGTAGACCTAACGGTACTGGGCGCCTTTGAAGTGGACTGCCAGGGCAACATCGCCTCGTACATGATTCCTGGAAAACTGATCAAGGGAATGGGCGGTGCAATGGACCTGGTGGCCGGTGCCGACAATATTATTGTCACCATGACCCATGCTTCGAAGTCCGGTGAATCCAAACTGCTATCAGAATGCACTTTGCCGCTCACCGGCAAAGGCTGCATTAAACGTGTGCTGACCGATCTTGCACTGATGGACATTCAGGACGGCAAATTCATCTTGCGCGAACGCGCTCCGGGAGTGAGCGTTGAAGAGATTGTAAATCTCACCCAGGGGGAATTGATTATTCCCGACGAAGTTCCTGAAATGGTTTTTTAGCGCGAACACTATTAACGAAGTTGTTGTACTGAGTGGTGTGCGCACTGCTGTTGCTGATTTTGGTGGCGCTTTGAAAGATATTCCGCCGACAGAGCTGGCGGGCAAAGTGATTGCCGAGGCGGTCCGGCGCTCTGGCCTAGAGGCCAGCGATATTGGCCACTGCGTGGTGGGCTCTGTAGTACACAGCGACCGCCGTGACATGTACATGAGCCGCACGGCGTCGCTGAAAGCGGGCCTGCCCATTGAAACACCGTAAGCGCCCCTAAATCAGCACCTATTTTTTTGTAAGAGTTCCCGCCAGACTTTCTCCTGATAACCACACAGGAGCAAATCATGAACGATATCACTCAGCCCCAGCCACAAGGTATTGACTGGAAGCAGCAAATACAAACCTGGAAACTGTCGGGCTTGTCCCAGACCCGGTTTTGCAAACACAATCACCTGACTTACCATCGCCTTGTGTACTGGCGTCGGAAGTTTGACGATACCATCCGTGTGTCTTCTATAAAACAAGACCAAGGTGGCTTTGCCGCAGTGAGTGTCAGACCTGACGCCGATCGGGGGCTAACCTTGTCACTGCCCAACGGATTCATTGTGCGAGGTATCTGTGCCGATAACGTGCCGGTGGTGCGCCAGCTACTGGAGCAGCTGTGACTACTCGCTATTTCCGTCCGGCCGATGACATGTCGCGGATCTACCTGTACCGGGACCCAGTAGACTTTAGAAAAGCCAGTGCAGGGCTGGCTGCCATCGTTGAGCGAGAGCTGGGCCACAATCCCTTCGACGGCGGCCTGTACGCCTTCACCAACCGGCGGCGCAACAAGATCAAGTGCCTGTACTGGGAAGATAATGGCTTTGTGCTCTACACAAGGCCCTTGCCGAGGAGAAATTCCGCTGGCCTCGCCGTGGTGATGAAGTTGTTTCACTGACAGGACAACAGATCAATTGGCTGCTCGACGGGTACGACATCATGCTGATGACCGGGCATAAAAAATTGCATTATGAGTCTGTATTTTAAAGCTTTTTGTCGCCATGAATGTTATAATTACGCCATGCAATCGGCGATAAAAAAGCAACAAAAACAAGGGTGTTACGAGAACTTATCCGTCGCTGAATTACTTGTTGCCCTCGCCGTAAAAGACCAGATTCTTGAAGATAAATGTTTGCTTCTCGAAGAAAAAAACGAGGTTCACCAGAAACACCTCGGCGACAAAAACCACATCATCCTTGAACAGGGTAAACGCATTGACCTGCTCGAGGAATACTTGCGCCTGGCCACGGTACAGAAATTCGGAGCCAGTAGTGAGAAACTGGCGTTTCAGTCTGATTTGTTCGACGAGGTTGAAATCGAAGTCGCCCTGAGTGAGCTCGAAGAGCAGCTGCCTGAAGAAGACCGGGTTCGGCCTCGAAAGAAGAAAAGAAAGCGCGGGTTTAGCGACAAGCTGCAACGGGTACAGATCCACCTCACACTTTCAGATGAGGAAAAGGATGGGGCCACCAAAACATTCTTCACCAAGGTCAAGGAGGAGCTGGAGTTTATTCCCGCCCAGGTCAAGGTGCTGGAGTACTGGCAGGAAAAGGCGGTATTCAATAACCATGGTGAAGACGTCATTGTCGCCGCACAGCGGCCCGTCCACCCCTTGGGGAAATGCTTTGCCAGTCCATCCTTGCTGGCCTATATCATTGCCTCCAAATACGCCGATGGACTACCGCTATACCGCCTGGAGGGGATGCTCAAGCGTTACGGCGGTGATATCAGCCGCTCCAACATGGCCCACTGGATTGTACGGCTTCAGGATGTATTCCAGCCCTTGATCAACTTGATCCGGGAGGTTCAGCTTGAGGGGAATTACCTGCAGGCGGATGAGACGCGCATACAAGTCTTGAAGGAAACGGGCAAAACGGCCCAATCGGATAAATGGATGTGGGTGATACGCGGTGGCCCACCGGATAAACAATCAGTGCTGTTCGAATACGACCCCTCACGTGCTGGCGCGGTGGCTGAACGCCTGCTGGATGGATTTAGTGGTGTGTTGCAGGCCGACGGCTATTCCGGTTACAGCAAGGTGTGCCGGATAGCGGGCATTACCCGAATTGGATGCTTTGACCATGCCCGGCGCAAGTTCGTTGAAGCCAGCCGGGCGGCGGAAACCAGGAGCACCCAAAAGAAAGTGGGGCAACCCACCAAGGCTGACGTTGCACTCAGTAAAATACGAAGGCTGTATGCGATAGAGAAATCGATCAAGGATCTGGAGCACGACAAGAAAAAACAGGCAAGGCAGTCACTCAGCGTGCCGATTCTCGAGGACCTGAAGCCATGGCTGGAGAAGAACGTCAGCCGGGTGCCCAAAGATAGCCTGACCCACAAGGCCATAACGTACACACTGAACCAATGGGAGTACCTGATTGGCTATTGCGAGGACGGCCAGTTGAATATCAGCAATGCGCTGGCTGAGAATGCGATCAGGCCCTTTGCGGTTGGTCGGCGCGCCTGGCTATTCGCAGATACCTCCCGCGGGGCCCGAGCCAGTGCGACCTGTTATAGTTTAGTGGAATCGGCAAAGGCGAACGGCCTGGAACCTTATGCTTACCTCCAGCATGTGCTGGCGCACATTGCGGCGGCAGATACGGTGGAGAAGCTTGAAGCATTACTGCCCTGGAACATGGAAATCGAAGAGTAACGGCGAAGTAAAGCGATCTACTGTCTAGCGGCTCGCAGACAAAATCAATAGGGTCGATTTAAGTGCGCTTACGAAACACCTGCGCTCACGGTCAATCGTCTGTGCGGTTCTGGTCTGCAAGCTGTAGTTTCTGCGGCGCAAATGATTTTGCTGGGCGATTGTGAAGCGGTCGTGGCTGCGGGTGCAGAGTCTATGAGTCGCGCGCCCTATTGGCTTCCGGATGCGCGCTTCGGCGCCAAAATGGGCGATAGCCAAATGGTCGACCCTATGATGGGTGCATTGACCTGTCCCATAGGCGACACGCACATGGGAATCACTGCAGAAAATCTTGCGGACAAATACAATCTGACTCGTGAAGAACAAGATGAGTTGGCGGCGGAAAGTCACCGGCGTGCCCAGCGAGCGATCGAGGAAAATCGATTTGAGGGTCAGATTTTGCCCATTGAGTTGAAAACCCGAAAAGGCGTTACGGTATTCGAGCAGGATGAGCACGTTCGCTTCGACTGCGAAGTTGCCAGCATGAGTGGTTTGCGCCCGGCCTTTAAGAAAGATGGCAGCGTCACCGCCGGTAACGCCTCAGGAATTAATGACGGTGCTGCCGCCCTTGTGCTGATGGAGCGCTCCGCCGCTGAAGCTCGTGGTCTGAAGCCAATGGCGCGAATGTTGGGTTACTCGGTAGCGGCGGTTGATCCCGCTATTATGGGTATTGGTCCCGCGCCCGCTGTGCGGCAGTTGCTTGAGAAAACCGGTGTGAGTATTGATGAGATCGATCTGTGGGAGGCCAATGAGGCTTTTGCGGCGCAGGCCTTATCAGTGACTCGCGAACTTGGCCTGGATCCACAAAAAGTGAATCCGAATGGCTCGGGTATCAGTCTGGGACATCCCATCGGCGCCACCGGCGCGGTGATTACTGTGAAGGCACTTTACGAATTGCAGCGTATAGGCGGGCGCTATGCCGTTTCTACTTTGTGTATTGGTGGTGGGCAGGGTATTGCAGCGCTTTTTGAGCGCTGCTAAACCTCAAAAATACCTGAACAGACAAGACCGGGACGGTACACAAGTCCATAATCTGGTTAGTTGCTTCAATGGAATACAATAATGACTGCACTCACCCAGAGCTATTACTGCGGTGCCTCCGACACCCAGATTATCTACGAAACCATCGGTAATTATCTCGATCGCATCTGCGATCGATTTCCAGACAATGAGGCGCTGGTGGTTCGCCACCAGAATGTGCGCTGGACTTACCGGGAGTACCGAGAACAGATCGATCGCTTGGCCTCGGGTTTGCTGGCGCTGGGTATTGAGCCTGGAGACCGGGTTGGTATCTGGGGGCCGAACAGTTTTGAATGGGCCCTGGTGCAGTTTGCCACTGCCAGGATCGGTGCGGTTATGGTGTGTCTCAATCCCGCCTATCGCTTGCACGAACTGGAATACGCGCTGAATAAAGTGGAGTGCAAGGCTGTTGTCACAGCGGAGAATTTTAAGACCAGTGACTATCTGGGCATGTTGCAGCACCTGGCACCCGAGTTTGAGCAGTGCACCCCGGGGGAGCTGGCCAGTGCAAAACTCCCGCACCTACGCCAGGTGATTCGCATGGGTGAAAAGGCTACCCCTGGCATGCTTAATTTCGAGCAGGTCTGTCTGTTAGGGGGTGACGTCGAACACCAGCGCTTGATCGAGCTGAAAAGCTTGCTGCGCCCGGATGACCCGATCAATATCCAGTTCACCAGCGGTACCACGGGCTCCCCCAAGGGCGCCATACTCACTCACTGCAATATTCTGAACAATGGCTACCTGACGGGGGAGGGGATGCAACTGAGCGAACGAGACAGGCTGTGTATTCCGGTGCCGCTCTACCACTGCTTTGGCATGGTACTGGGTAATCTCGTCTGCCTTGCTCACGGTGCCACGGCCATTTACCCGGAAGCCGCCTTCGACCCATTAACGACATTGCAAACCGTGCAAGATGAAAAGTGCACGGCCCTGCACGGTGTTCCGACAATGTTCATTGCAGAGCTGGATCACCCGGAGTTTGCCAACTTTGATCTAAGCAGTTTGCGCACCGGGGTAATGGCCGGTGCGCCCTGTCCGGTGGAGGTGATGAACCGGGTTATCGAACAGATGCACATGGAGCACATCCTGATCGGCTATGGTCAGACCGAGGTCAGCCCTATTAATCACCTGACCCTGCCCGGGGATTCAATGGAGAAGCGCACCCAGACCGTCGGCCGCGCGGTGCCCGTGGGTGAGAAAGGGGAAATCTGTACCCGTGGCTACTCGGTGATGCGCGGTTACTGGAACGACGAAGAGCGTACCCGAGAGACCATCGATGCCGCCGGCTGGCTGCATTCCGGAGACATTGGCATCATGGATGCAGAAGGTTACGTGCAGGTAGTTGGGCGTATCAAAGACATACTGATTCGTGGTGGTGAGAATATCTATCCCCGAGAAGTCGAGGAGTTTCTATACACCCATCCTAAAATCGCTGAGGTGCAAATATTCGGCGTGCCTGATGAGAAAATGGGCGAAGAAGTATGCGCCTGGGTGATGCTGCATCCAGAGCAGGAAATGACCGAGCAGGAATTAAAGGATTTCTGCCAAGGTCAGATCACCCATTTCAAAGTGCCTCGCTACGTAAGCTTCGTCGATGAGTTCCCCATGACAGTCACCGGCAAAATGCAAAAGTTTGTGATGCGTGAACAGATGACTGCTGAGTATAGGAAGGATTAATACCCCCTGATTTTGCTCAGCCGGAAAATTGGGTGCGCCCCCCAACGTCGTGTTCGTCCTGACCGATGATCAGCGGGCGGATGCTGTGGGCTATCACGCGAATTCACTGCTGGGGATTGAAACTCCGAATATCGATAGACTGGCAGCCGAAGGTGCCCGGTTCAACAACATGTTTGCAACGACTTCGCTGTGCTCGCCTAGTCGCGCTTCGTTTTTGTCCGGAACCTATACCCATACACACGGCGTTCGCGATAACTTCACAGACTACCCGCACCAACTGCAAAGTTTTCCGCTGCTGCTTCAGAATGCGGGTTACAGTACGGCCTATATTGGCAAATGGCATATGGGTGAGGGCGATGACAGTCGTCGTCCAGGTTTTGACTATTGGGTTACACACAAGGGCCAGGGTAAATACTACGACACCGACTTCAACGTCAATGGCGAGCGCAAGACGGTTGCCGGCTACTACACCGATCGAGTGACTGATATGGCGTTGGATTGGCTGGCGAGTAACCGAGGCGTTACTACAATGGTCAGAGATAGAGAAACTACTCGCCACTCTTTATGCCTCAAAAACAGGCCGTCCAGGCTATCCATTGCCGACCTTGTTCAGGAGCTTGTTGCCCGGTGCAGGGTATCGGCTTTCAGACGTACCGTTAGCTCAAAGTCTGACTCGAGATCTGCTGTTTCGAAAATTCTGTCATCTTGAGTTAGATAGAGAAGTTCCTGAGGCATCCACCTTGGGGAGATTTCGAACCCGACTGGTCGAGCAGGGATTGTGGGATCAACGACTGGCTGAAATTAACCGTCAAAGCGTGACGCCGGGTAATGTGCACGACTCTCGGGAGCGCGATACCTTGTTACTGGGAGATGAGACGGCACTGTACGCGGATGCCGCTTACAGCTCTCAACAGACCCGCGATAAGTTGGCGCAGCTGGGCATTGATGATCAGGTTCAACGCAAAGGCTACCGGGGCCATCCCTTGCCGGATGCAGATCAATGTCGTAACAAAGCAATAGCCGTCACGCGAGCCGGTGGTGAGCGACCTTTTGCAACCTGCAAGAGACACTACAATCTTTCCGGAACACGCTTCATGGGGCTTGCTAAAAACACGACGTTTTATGGCTTGGCAGCCATGGCTGCGAATATCCGGAAAGGAGCCAGTTTTTTAACGCGTTACGGGTTACCGAACACGGGTTATGCAGGATAGTGGCGCCAAAAATCAGGCAAAGGAGCCTGAACCCTGGGCGGATTCAAGTCGCTAGTGCAATCGGTGGGTTGATCCCAAACAGTACTTGGTTGGGGGTTTTAAAGTCCAGACATTTTCTTGGCCGGTTGTTAAGTTTATCAAAGATTCTCTGGACACACTCCGGCGTCATATCATCAAAGCTAGATCCTTTCGGGGCGTATTGGCGGATCAGACCATTTGTATTCTCATTCAATCCCCGCTCCCATGAATGGTAAGGGTGCGCGAAGTAGCTTTCAGCCTGCAGCTGTTGGGCGATAACCTCGTGTAAGGCAAACTCCTTGCCGTTATCATAGGTCAGTGTTTCTACCGGGGCGGCTAAGGGGGAAAGCGCCCCAAGTATCGCTTCCTTGACGGCCTTCGCCGTTTTATTGGGGGCCAGGGCGATCACTGTGAAACGTGTCTTTCTCTCAACAGCCGTCATCAGTACGGAGCCACCCAAGCGCCCAATGATAAGGTCCATTTCCCAATCACCAATACGCTTGCGCTCATCAACAATCGCTGGACGCTCGTCGATACTTACCCGGTTCTTTAGCTGCCCGCGCTTGTCTGGGCTCCCGTAACGCTTCTTACGTTTCTTTTGGCAGCGCAAGTGGGCATGGAGGTCGCCCCCGGCCTTCTTGTCGATCAGAATGTACTGATAAATCCATTCTGGACTAACAGATTGCAGGATTGATTTTGCTAGCCAACCGCTGATCTGCTCTGGACTCCATTCCTCCCTCAGTAGCGATTCAACCCGCTGCCAGGTTATCTCTGTAATACGTGTATGGGTGTGGTGATGCTGCCGTTCAGTGGCAAAACGCTGGGCCTGCTGGGGCCTATAACCACGCAAGCCCGTATTGCGACCAAGCTCTCTGCTAATTGTCCCAGGGCTTCGTCTAAGCTCTCTGGCTATGGCTTTTTGTGTAAAACCAGCTTTTAAAAATGCTTCAATCTGGTATCGTTCGTATTCGGTCAACTGTGTATAGTTCATGTGTAATTTCCTTGGTCGAGAAAATGGCACTGGATTGTACCAGTTGGCCACCTGCTCTAGAAATTGCACTTATGACTTGAATCTAAGGTCTGAATCTTTGAATTAAATCCTTCTGCGGTCGCATTGGTGATGCGATGTTTCAAGTAAGTCATTATGTTGTCGAGATGTTTCTTTAGCATCTTGGCGACTGATATAACCGGCTTTAGACGTGAATGTGTCGCCCACCAGTACCCTTTCTTAAAGAACGCCCGGGCTGGTTTATCGTAGCTGTAAGTCCACAGGTCAAGCAGCGTCTCTTTGATTGCCCAGGCTCGGGCAACCTTCAACCCCTTTGATTGAAGGCCATAAAAAGTGGCTTCATCTTTTTCACTCCAGTTGTCGGGATTGCGTAACCAGGTATAGCGAGACCCGACCAGGTCATTGATACCGGCGGCTCTTAATGTTTTATTTTCTTTGCGCCTGACTTGGTCAACCATTTTTGTAAGATAACTGACGATATGAAACTTGTCGTGAACAATGGCGGCGTTCGGTAAAGTCGCCTCAACTGCCGTCATAAATGGAACCCACATATCCACGGCAACAGCAGCTACTTCATTACGCTGCTGTTCTGGAAGCGTGGACAGCAATGCGGTTGCCGATTCCGTCGTTCTATCTGCCACGACCTCAAGCACTCTGGACGCATTCAAATCGTACAGCAGGCTGGCATAGGATTGCCCCTTGCGAAAACTTTTTTCATCGATGCCAAGGTGTTTCACTTCCTCAACAGAGCGTCTGTCCATCCCTCTTTTCACTGCTCGGGATTGAATATGATGCACCTCATCCCACGACAGACCAAGTAGTTTTGCGGCCTGTGTCTTGTTGCTGGCAGCCGGCAGCACATCAATAGCGAAACGCTCAAATAAATGCGTAAAGCGTGCCTGCGTATCTGCCCACGGTACTTTCAGGCTTTTGATTCCATGCGCTTTACAATGAATACGCGGAACCTGAGCAACTAACTGCGTCTTGAACTGCATCGTATCAAGGTGTCGCCATGTGCGTTGCTCACGATGGTCGTAAACCGAACAAAGGGCATGGCAGACACTACACGCGCCTTTCGTTCCCTTTGGCCAATCTATCTGGAGGGTAATTGATTTGTCGGTCAGGTCCGGGGTAATAGCCGTGATTTTCCATGGGTCGCTAAGCCCCAAAAGTTGAGTAAACAACGCGGTATCTTTCATTTGAATATCTCCATAAAAAAAGACTCTTGTACCACATTCTTGACCATTGTTTGGCTTTTACCCATAGGAAACTCGGAAGAACCCTTTTTTACAGCGGTGCAAGGCTGACTGCAACAGGGCCTTATTCACCTTCACCCAGGCATCCTGAATGTGCGGCTGGTGGCCCATGCGCCTCAACCAGTCTCCGAGGGTGGTCGCCCTGGGGAGTTTCTTGAGATCCAATACGGTGCGCAGCGCCTCATCATCCTGTATGTGACGAACCTCATCCAGGTGAAAGCTGCCTTCGTGCTGCATCAGGATGAGGGTCTTAATAAATTCCGAGGGCTTATACCCCCGATTACTTTTAGGCTGAGGAAAGTACTTGTCGATACGTTCGGCAAGGCTCAATGAGTCCATTAACTGACCCATGGCCAATAAACCGGCGCGGGAAGTGAGTAAATCGTTCGTTGTATCGAGTTTGTAGGGTAGAATGGTCGTAAGCCTTGAGTTGTGCACCCATTGGGTGATGGAGGGTTTTGTTGCTAACCATTATACAGCCAGGGCTTTCTACGGTTTAGGGATTTCTATCTGGGGATTGGGGCCCAAAGTTTCCCGGGTCCAATTCTTGGTTGAAACAGGTTTGAGAATTTCGATGTGCAGGGTTCCTGGGCGTACAAAATTCTGCCTGTTAAATTGCATCCAAAATTGACCCACTTACCCCCCATATTTGCATCGAATATTGACCCACGTAACCATCCGGCTCTTGCTGACAGCGATGCAGGAGTTCCAAGGAGTGATAGACGTGGATTTATTGAGTGTAATCAGACGATGGCACCTGCGTGAAGGTCGATCCATCCGGGAAATTGTCCGGCGGACAGGCCTTTCCAGAAATACCATCCGTAAGTATCTAGCCAGCGGTGTCATTGAACCGCGCTACCCAGACCGGAAGAGCCCCAGCCAGCTTGACCCCTTTGCCGATATCCTGCTCGGCTGGCTAAAGCGGGAATCAAAGCGGCATCGAAAGCAACGCCGCAGCGTCAGGCAGCTGCACCTCGACCTGGTGGAATTGGGCTATCCCGGCTCCTATGACCGCGTCGCCGCCTTTGCTCGCGATTGGCGGTCACGCCAGCAAGAAGCCAGATTGTCGGCAACCAAAGGGACGTTTGTCCCACTGGTCTTTGCATCGGGTGAAGCCTTCCAGTTCGACTGGTCAGAGGACTGGGTGGTCATCGGTGGGGAGCGAACCAAACTACAAGTGGCCCATTCCAGGCTCTGCCACAGCCGGGCCTTTATGCTGCGGGCCTATCCACTGCAAACCCACGAGATGCTGTTTGACGCTCACAACCATGCCCTGGTCGCTCTGGGTGGTGTTCCGGAGCGAGGCATTTACGACAACATTAAGACGGCCGTCGACAAGGTGCGTCGCGGCAAGCGCCGTGACGTCAATAAGCGGTTCAAGGCCATGGTCAGCCACTTCCTGTTTGAAGCTGAGTTCTGTAACCCGGCAGCGGGTTGGGAGAAAGGCCAAGTAGAGAAGAAGGTGCGCGATTCCCGTTATCGTATCTGGCATAACGCACTCTCGTTCAAAACCTTGGCTGATTTGAACCGTTGGCTGGAGCAGCGGTGCATCGAACTCTGGAAGGAAATACCTCACCCTGAATATCCGGGCCGGATGGTAGCGGATGTCTGGGAGGATGAGCGCAAGCAACTCATGGCAGTGCCCGCGCCGTTTGATGGCTATGTCGAGCACACAAAGCGCGTGTCTTCGACTTGCCTTATCCTGTGCGACCGTAACCGCTATAGCGTCCCCGCTGCATTCGCCAACAAACCTGTGAGCGCGCGAGCCTACGCCAGCAAAATAGTTGTTGTTGCCGAAGCTCAGATCATTGCCGAGCATACTCGAGTCTTCTCCCGTCACCATAAACATGCTGGGGAAACCGTCTACGACTGGCGGCATTACCTGGCAGTCATCCAGCGCAAGCCCGGTGCCCTGCGTAACGGCGCGCCCTTTACAGAGCTCCCCGGCTGCTTTAAACGCCTGCAACGCATTCTCCTAAAACGGCTGGGTGGTGATAGGGAGATGGCCAATATCCTGGCGCTGGTGCTACACCACGATGAACATCTGGTGATGCAGGCCGTGGAGGTGGCCCTTGAGAGCGGCAGGCCCTCCCAACAACACGTGACCAATGTGCCGGGACGGTTGTTAGAGGGGCCATTACCCGAGCCGCTCAATCCACCGCCAGCACTCGTACTGGTCAATGAGCCCATTGCCAACACACAGCGCTACGATAACCTCAGGGAGAATAAATATGTCCGTTGATGCAATGATCGCCACACTAAAAGCGCTGCGCCTGTACGGCATGGCTCAATCCATTGAAGAGCTGGCTGAACAGGCCGCACCTGCCTATCAGCAGGCAGAACCCATCCTCAATGATCTGCTCAAAGCAGAAGTAGCCGACCGCGAGGTGCGGTCTATTAACTATCAAATGAAGGTGGCCAAATTCCCGGCCCACCGGGATCTTACCGGCTTCGACTTCATCGAGAGCATGGTGACAGAAACACTGGTGCGTTCACTTCACCGGTGCGAATTTATCGAAGAAACCCAGAACATTGTTCTGATTGGCGGCCCTGGTACTGGGAAAACCCACTTGGCAACTGCCTTGGGTGTACAGGCGATTATCCATCACCACAAACGGGTGAGGTTCCTCTCTACGGTCGACCTGGTAAACGCGCTGGAACTGGAGAAGGCCGCCGGACGACAAGGGCGAATGGCCAACCGTTTGGCCAGCACTGACCTGGTCATACTGGATGAGTTGGGTTATCTCCCCTTCAGCCAGGCGGGAGGAGCCTTGCTGTTCCACCTGATCAGCTTCCTGTATGAGCGCACCAGCATTGTGATTACAACCAACCCAAGCTTCTCTGAGTGGCCAAAGGTCTTTGGTGATCCAAAGCGAACAACAGCTCTGCTGGACCGGCTGACACACCACTGCCATATCATCGAGACGGGCAACGACAGCTACCGGTTCAAAAACTCGACCTGCAATCAAAGGGAGGAAATAACTGGCAAAAAACCAACAAAATGAGTAATACTTGAGCGGCACTGGTTGTCGCTCTTTTTTTGGTCTTTTCGCGGTTGCTCTACTCGCGTACTCTTAGCTAAAAAAGAGTGCACTGATGAACATCTATACAATTGGTTTGATTATCAGCCTGGTAGCTTATTTCGCGGTGGGTAGTTACGCCGGCCGCAAGGTAAAGCATCTTGAAGATTACTTTGTCGCAGGCAGGCAGGCGCCTACGCTGCTCATCGTGGGCACTTTGGTAGCCAGTCTTATGAGCACCAATGCCTTTATGGGTGAAACGGGGCAGGGCTACGCCGGTTATCCCACAATCATCCTGATGCTTACCGCCGTTAATTGTATTGGGTATACCGTAGGCGCGCTGTTTTTTGGGCGTTTCCTGCGCCGCAGTCGGGCGCTCACTGTGGCGGAGTTTTTCGGTCAGCGCTTTCGTAGCGCCAGGGTGCAGTCGATATCCGGCATCTCCATTGTGCTTGGACTCACAGGCTACCTAATGGCGGTTACCCAGGGGACTGCTACCGTTGTTCACGAGGTCACTGGACTGTCTTTTTACTGGGCCCTGCTTCTAACTTGGTCCGGCTACACATTGTTTACTTTGTATTCCGGGTCTCAGGGTGTGGTTCTCACCGACACGATGATGTTCCTGTTATTTACTGCCGTTGCGATCTTAGGCCTTGGATTTATTGTGAGTGAGGCCGGGGGGTGGTTTGCGACGATAAAGAATCTGGCCACGTTTGAGGCCAAGCCGGATATTATTGCCTGGCACGGAATGGTCGGTGAGGGTTCCGATTATGCTGTACCGGCTGAAGCTCTCGTCTATTCAGTAATACTGGGTTTAGCCTGGGGCGTTGTCGTCGCGGTTAGTCCCTGGCAGGCAAGTCGTTATCTTATGGCGCGAGACGAGCACACGGTGATTCGTTCGGCGACGATAACAGCCGCGGCAGTGATGATACTGTATTCCGTATTAATGCTGTCCGGTGCCAGCATTAATCTTATCAATCCGGCTATTGATCCTGCACAGGAAAACATGATCTGGGCTGCCATGAATGTTATGCCTACGCTTCTTGGTGTTTTGTTGATGGCGGGAATAATGTCAGCCGGATTGTCGTCGGCATCCACATTTTTATCGCTGGTGGGTTTTAGTGTCAGCAACGATTTACTGCCTAATTCCAAGACCGATGAACAACGGCAATTGCGTATGAGCCGCTGGGCGATGTTGGGTGTGAGTCTCTGTGCGCTTGCGATTGCCTTCGTAGTGCCTCAGGGTGGCATATTCTGGATTACCTATTTCGTGGGTACGCTGTATGCCTCTTCCTGGGGGCCGGTGGCCTTTATGTCTGTTTGGAGCAATCGCATTACCGAAGGCGCTGCGTTCTGGGGAATTATCGCCGGGTTTGTGGGTAACGTAGTTGCGCGGGTTTTGTCCATGACCGGTATGGTGGATTTCCCCGTGTATTTTCACCCGATACTTTTGGGAGCTCTACTGAGCTATATCACCATAGAAATTGTCATTTCCCGTGGCAAGGTGAGTACCGAGGAGCACAAATTTCGAGAGCTATTACATGAAGTTCCTGCCCTCGAGATAGATGCACAGAAGCAGCGTATAACGCTGAGATCTGCTCAGATGGTAATGGCTGTGGGTGTACTGTTTTCAGCGCTGTTGATCTGGTTTTATGTATTGCCTTATCAACGAGCCACTGGCGGAAAAACTGGCGGAGAACTCATACTCGCTTTGGGTATAGGATCATCACTCGTTGCCACAGGTGCCCTCGCTTGGTGGGGAGCGCGAAGGTCGTATTCGCAAAGCTAGAGCCGGGTACCCCAGCTTTTATTTCACGAACTCTCCCGCTTGGAGTTTAGCCAGGTAGCTGCGAGTTTCTTTGACCACCACGGGTGTAAGCAGCATCATTGCGATCAGGTTGGGAATCGTCATCAGGCCCAGCGCGAAATCCGAAAAGTTAATCACCAACTCCAAGTCCAGGACGCAGCCAACGAAGGTGGATGCGATGTAAATCCATAGATAGGGCTTCACCCAGGCTCTATTTAGAAATTGACAGGCTACCTCGCCGTAGTAGTTGCCGGCCAATATTGTCGTATAAGCAAAAAACAGGGCGGCGATAGGGATAAAAATGTTTCCGAAGACACCAAAGAATTTTGCGAAAGCGGCCGAAGACAGCACAATGCCGGTGACGTTTTCTACCATTTCCACCCGATCGATCCAGACGTCTCCTTCGCCCTGAACTACGAATTGCACTGTCCAGGAACCTGTACCGATATCAGCAGACATTTGATCGGCAATACTTTTCTGGATGGGAATAATCCAGGAACCCCATTGGCGGTTGGCCAAAACTGAAGCCTCCGAAACAACGCTTCCGGTGGGGTCAAGTAATTGCGCAGTCAGTAGCTTTGCAGACGAGTGCGCAGAAAATCGAATGCTATCGAATCCGCTTGCCTCTTTTTGCTGTGCTTGAAGCAGTTGAGTTATATCTAGCTTAGGTCCATCGCCAGTTAATCCTGCTTCACCCGGGTGGTGGTAAAGAGCTGCGCCGCCGCCGGTAAAACGCTGAAGAGGGTGGTTGTCCGCGGAAAGATCTACCGAACGTATACTCCAGCGAGAATCGGGACGTATTTCTACCGAGTTGAGGTTGAGATGCGCCCCAGATTGATTCTGAAAACTCTCATTGCCATAAAAACCACTGAGAATGATGACGAAAGCGGTGGCGGCGCAAACCACCAAGGTGTCGATAAAAGGCCCTAGGCTCGCGGCGATGCCCTGGCGCACCGGGTGATTGGTGTGTGCGGCGGCATGGGCGATGGCCGCGCTGCCGGTGCCGGCTTCGTTGGAGAATATGGCTCTGCGAATCCCGATTAAAACAGCGCTGCCGATGACGCCACCGCCTGCTGATTCGAAGTCAAAGGCCTCCTCAAAAATCACCGTTAGCACTGCGGGGATTTGATCGATATGTAAAATGCACAGGCCGAAGATGGTTGTAACGTAGATGATGCACATACTGGGGACCAGCCGTGCGGCTACCTTGCCGATACGCGAAATTCCGCCTACTAAAACCAAAGCGGTAGCTACGCTAAGCACAGCGCCAGTTAACCACGTGGGAACGCTAAAGGCACTTTCGAGATTTGCAGCAGCCTGGTTTGCCTGAAACATATTCCATGCGCCGATGCAGGCAACCGCTGTGCAAGCCGCATAGAATATTGCCACCGGGCGCCAGCGTTCTCCCAGCCCATTGACGATGTAGTGCATGGGCCCACCGCCCATTTCTTTTCCAGGGCCGATTTCAGTTCGATACATACTGCCCAGGGTGGCCTCAACGAATTTTAAAGCCATGCCGAGCAGGGCCATCACCCACATCCAGAAGATAGCGCCGGGTCCACCGAGTTTTATCGCAATTGCGACACCGGCTATCGTGCCAATACCCGTTGTTCCTGATAGTGCAGTGGCCAGAGCCTGAAAGGTGGTAATCCCGTCTTTGTTGTCCTTGTCTTCGTATCTCCCTCGCAGTAGATCTATGGCATGGGGAACACAGCGGAACTGAATGAAGGCCAGGCGAACAGTGGTGTATACACCAGCAATGAGGCACAAGCCGGTAATAATGTAGACCCAGACGAAGTTTGAAGCTTCCAGAAAAAACTGGTTTGTAGTTGCCAATATATCGCTCAAAAGTGGGTGCTCCAGGTCAGTGAAAGCCACTTCGGTGTGGCGGATTATTATTTTTAGGTAGGAATCGTTACACTGATCCTTCCTCCGATGCTTATCTGCGCAGTCGGTTGCAATGGAACTATAACCCAGCCAAAAGGATATGGCCTGTCTATGATACGTCTGCTCAGCTTACTCTTTGTTTTTATCTTGTTTGTACCCATTGCTTTCGCGGACTCTAATGGGGCTATCGAAAAGTACGGTCAGCTTCCCGCATATCGAAACTTTGCGATTTCACCTAATGGCGAGCATATTTCGTTTATTCGTAGAGGTGAAAAAAACGACGAATTTATAGTTTTTAACGTCGCTCAAGACCAGATGATTGCCGGAGCCCACATAACCAAGTTTAAGGCCAGATCTATTCGTTTTTTAACCGACGAGCACGTTATCTTGCGTGGCTCTGATACTACTCGCACCTTTGGCTATTTTGGGAAAAGAGAGTCGTCCGGGTCATTGGTGTACAACCTAAAATCTAAAAAGTTTGTTGTATTGTTAGGTTCTTCCGAGTTTCCTATGGGTAAAAGCCAAACAATGGTCAGGAATGTGGTACAAGAGTCTTTTTTTATGGAGATATTCAAATGAAAGATACCGCGTTGTTTACTCAACTTTTGGGGCTTAGCGACCCATGGAAAATCACGGCTATTACCCCGGATCTGACCGACAAATCAATTACCCTCCAGATAGATTGGCCAAAGGGAACGAAAGGCGCGTGTAGTGTCTGCCATGCCCTTTGTTCGGTTTACGACCATCGTGAGCAACGCACATGGCGACACCTTGATACGATGCAGTTCAAGACGCAGTTAGTTGCTCAGGTTCCGCGTATTCATTGTAAAGCGCATGGAATCAAAAGCCTGAAAGTACCGTGGGCAGATACGCAGGCACGCTTTACGCATTTATTTGAGCGTTTCGCTATTGATGTGCTGTCGGCTGCCAGCAACAAGACACAGGCCGCAAAACTACTTGGTTTGTCGTGGGATGAGGTGCATCATATTCAATCCCGAGCAGTGAAAAGAGGGATGGACAGACGCTCTGTTGAGGAAGTGAAACACCTTGGCATCGATGAAAAAAGTTTTCGCAAGGGGCAATCCTATGCCAGCCTGCTGTACGATTTGAATGCGTCCAGAGTGCTTGAGGTCGTGGCAGATAGAACGACGGAATCGGCAACCGCATTGCTGTCCACGCTTCCAGAACAGCAGCGTAATGAAGTAGCTGCTGTTGCCGTGGATATGTGGGTTCCATTTATGACGGCAGTTGAGGCGACTTTACCGAACGCCGCTATTGTTCACGACAAGTTTCATATCGTCAGTTATCTTACAAAAATGGTTGACCAAGTCAGGCGCAAAGAAAATAAAACATTAAGAGCCGCCGGTATCAATGACCTGGTCGGGTCTCGCTATACCTGGTTACGCAATCCCGACAACTGGAGTGAAAAAGATGAAGCCACTTTTTATGGCCTTCAATCAAAGGGGTTGAAGGTTGCCCGAGCCTGGGCAATCAAAGAGACGCTGCTTGACCTGTGGACTTACAGCTACGATAAACCAGCCCGGGCGCTCTTTAAGAAAGGGTACTGGTGGGCGACACATTCACGTCTAAAGCCGGTCATATCAGTCGCCAAGATGCTAAAGAAACATCTCGACAACATAATGACTTACTTGAAACATCGCATCACCAATGCGACCGCAGAAGGATTTAATTCAAAGATTCAGACAATAAAATCGGCTGCCCGAGGATTTAGAAACTTCGAAAACTATCGAGTTTCAATTCTGTTCCACTGTGGAAAACTCAACCTCTACCCACAGGATTCCCAGTAGAACCTATTGTTAAAAGGAACCAAAGATTTACATCCGGCCCAAACGGGTTTGGGCAGCATTGTTGGGTTCAACGAAAGTGAGCGACTCGTTTATATGCCAGCGTTTGAACGAGGATCTAGCCCTAAACTAGAGTTTAGAGTCTGGGGAGGAAGATTATCGCGCAAAGTGTGCGAAAAAACTTGACATAAAGCGGCAAAAAGTTTGCCGCGCCCTATACAGCTTTGCTTTTTAAAAGGTGTATAGGGCGCGGCCTTCAGAAAGAAATGAATCGATTTCTTCTGGAGGCCGCTATGAACGCAACAGGATGTGCTCACATCCCCCGCGAACTGTGCTATTGGATAACATTTTTAAGCAAAGCGCTACCCCCAAGATCCGTAGGCACATTCATTGAACTATTGATCGGCGCTATGTTAACGCCCGCTGGCTTTGTCACCGAAACCTATTTGTTTCTAGACATGCAAAGGCACTGGACGACGTATTACAAATGGCTTGAAGCCGGAAAGTGGTCCTGGTTGAAGCTGGCAAGACAGTTCGTCTGTCTGGTTCTTAGTGCCAAGAATGATCCCGTTCTATATTTAGCGATTGACGATACGGTGAGTCTACGAGCCTCGAAAAAAGCACCGGGCAGCCAGATACATCATCAGCACGGAAATAAGCCGAATTTAGCCGCCTATGTTCGTGGTCAATGCTGGGTTAGTTTAGCGGCTGTTTTCAGGCGCACACCGCTGGAGACGACGGCGATACCTCTATTGTTCCGACTGATACCCAGTGCAGGGAATACGGGCAAGCTGGTCGCAGCGACAGTGATCATGCGTGCTGTTTACCGCTTGTTTGAAGATAAAACGGTGAGGGTATTGGTCGATTGCTGGTATATGCGCAAACGATTTATCAACGCGATGACAGCGTACGGTTTTACCGTGATTGGCCAGGCGAGAATCGATACGCGGCTTTACGACGAACCCCCCGAACGAAAACCGGGGCAACGCGGGCGGCCACGCAAGTATGGCGAAAAACACACACCCAAGCGAATTGCCCACTTTAAAAAGACGGAAGCACTACTGCGGCTGTACGGAAAAGAACAAAAGGTGAGATACCGTAGTCGGCTCGCCAAGGCAAGGTTCCTTGACGGTCAGTTAGTCAGAGCCGTTTGGTGCGAGCTAGACAGGGGTAAAGGTCAGTGGACCAAGACTCGATTATTTCTTTCAACCGATACGACTCTAACGAGCGAACAAGTGATTGAAGATTACGGACTGCGTTGGTCGATTGAGTCGATGTACTACCAGTTGAAACAATTGTGGGGGCTCAAAGAAGCCTGGCAGCAACGGCGCCAAACGCTGCATCGCTGGGTTCACTTGACGACTGTAGGTTACGGACTGCTTCATTTGTTGACGCTGGTATTGGGTGATAAAGCGGGCCCACTGGTGACGGATGCACCATGGCGCAAGCCGGATATTATTACAGCGGGAAGAATCAGGCTGGGTCTGACAAAACATTTTCGCCATGTTAACGTTCGAAGCTGGTGGAACGAAAGATGCAAAAAATTCCAAGCCCCTGGTGCGGTAGATTATATACAAGATGGGTAACATTGCGTTGCAGCTTGTATTACACGCAGGTTTTGAGAGAACATTAAGGAAAAGGAGTCGGGATTGAAGCTTCCGACAACAGCTCTTTCGCTCTAAACTCTAGGCCCTAAATATAACCTCTATAAAGTGAGTTTAAAAAGCGGTAGGGGCCGGATGCACGCCAGGGGTAACTCGCATACCGTAGATTGGTTTGTTTCCGACGATGGAACAGTACTCGCGAGAGAGGAGTACGAAGAAAGAGATCAATTGCACATTATTCGATCAAAGTTATCAGGCAAGTGGAAGGAAGTTTTTCGGCTCTTCTCCGCTTTGTTGAGTGATTCTAGGTTTTCAAATAGAACATAGATTGATTATCTGGGAGGGATGATTGTCTAATTTTGAGTTTGAAGTACTCGGTATCCCTGATGCCCCTGGCGCGCTTACGGATCATTCCTATACTGACATTACCAGCCTCTATCCTGGCGCTTGTTAGCTTGTGTTTTGCATAATTGCAGATGCCGACACAATGTTTTCTGAGCGATTTTGCGAACTTTTTCAGATAGAGCATGTGTGACTGATCTGCTATCAAGCACCAACTTTCCAGTTGCTCTGCCATCCCCTCAAATGAAGTGGCACTCCACAGATACTGAAGCTGTTCTTTTAAAACGTAGAGCGCATTCAGGTTGCTATTGCTATCCAACAACGTTTGCAGCTTGTTACTTTGTTTCTCACTCAACTTATCCGCATTTTTGAGCAACAGATAATGCGTCCCCTTCATCAGTTTTTTACCATTCGGATCGGCCTTCCTGAACTCAAGCCGGCGCTGATTATGGATAGCTTTGCTGTAATTTTTCATGACGTGAAAACGGTCAAACACAATGTCTGCCAACGGCAAGCACTCCCTGACAGCCTTTTGATAAGCAGGGCCCATATCCATAGCTACGGCCTTGATTTTACTGGATGTATCCGGGGAGAGATGTTTTAGAAATCTTGCAAACACCTCGGCAGTTCGACCAGCTTCCACCCAGACCAGATGACCTCCGACCATATCGTAGACCACCGTCATATAGTCATGGCCTTTCGCCCTGGCAACTTCATCGACACCAATATATTCCAAGCCAGTCAACTGTGCAGGATCAAGCGCAGGGAGCGTTTCCATCAGGTATGCCTTGTCGATATTCTTTACTGTCTCCCATCGTATCCCCAAATGCCTGGAGACGGCCTGAATAGACATATGGCGGCATAATCCACTGATCAGTCGGCAAAACCGGTGGGTGAAACGGCACCCTTTATCGACAAAATCACACGCCTCAATGCGGCGCTCACCCTTGCTAATAAACACTTGGGCCAGTTCAATGTCGAGCACACATGGATACCCAAAAAGGGGGATATCCTTAACCTGCCGGCGAATATGCTGGTTGATAGTTCCCTTCTTGCCTGTGGTGGGGTCTATAGTGCTCCTGCGGGCGTCCCGGCTACAGTGAATAACAATCTTGTCACCCTCTTCGTCCAGTTTAATTTCATTTACACGTTGCCCCGTGAGGTTTAAAATATTCCGTGAGATGTTGATGGTCATATACCTGCCCTATGTAAAGTTGTCATAAACCAAACATATCAACAGGTTACTTGATGGTCAGCATCTTTTTTCACTCAACAAAGCGGAGAAGAGCCAGTTTTTCGTCAAAAACCCGCCATACCCTCCATCTCCGTGAGAGCTGTAGGTGATGACGGTGAATCTCTACTTTTTGTAGATTCCAATAACGACCGGAATGCCATTTATACAATGAGCTTGTTTGATGGTGCGATATCGGGCCCAGGATATTTTAAGGATGATGCGGATGCAGACGAACTCTTACTGGATATTAACCGAAAGCTTGTCGCGGTTACTTACAGTGGGTTTAAGCCAGAGCATCAGTTTTCGGACGAGAAAATCAATGAACTCTTTGGCCGGTTGGAAGTTAACTTCCCCACCAGCAGTATCTATCCGTCTAGCTGGACTCCCGATCTTAAGCTCTTTGTCATCTTGGTCAGCGGGGGAGACTCAGCGGGCACCTACTATTTAGTTGATGGTGAATCAGCAAAAATCCTACTCAGAATTGCTTCGCAATACGAAGTAGAGGCTATCGGACAAATAAAAGCGGTTAGGTACAAGGCCCGTGATGGTTTAAGAATTCCGGCACTGATCACCCTTCTTCCAGCGCCTCACCAACAAAAGAACTTGCCGCTGATGGTGATGCCACATGGTGGTCCGGAATCTTACAATCAAATTGGTTTTCGCTGGATGGCTCAATACTTGGCCCAGAAGGGTTACGCTGTCTTGCAACCCAACTTCAGGGGATCTACGGGATTCGGCTACGCCTTTCGTAATGCGGCTCGGGGAAAATGGGGGCGAGAAATGCAGGATGATGTGAGCGATGGCGTGGCAGCTCTGGTTGAGGCGGGTTATGCAGATCCAGATCGGGTTTGTATTATCGGTAGTTCATATGGGGGCTACTCAGCGTTGGCCGGGGGGGCATTTTCCCCAGAGCTTTATCGCTGTGTGATTTCGATCAATGGCGTAAGTGATTTGCCTGCCATGCTGGCAGAAGCGAAATCCCGCTACGGCTACAGACATTGGGTGATAAGTTACTGGCACAAAATTATAGGGGATTCGAAAACTGAGCGGGAAAAACTCAAATCAGTTTCGCCGGTTAATTTCGCCGATCAATTTCAGGCTCCGGTGCTGCTGATTCACGGTGATGATGATACCGTCGTACCCATTAGGCAAAGCCAGCTCATGTACAAGGCGCTCAAAAAAGCGAAAAAGCCAGTCGAGTTCGAGGAGCTGGATGGGGAGGACCACTGGCTTATCATGTGATCAAGGAGTAAAGGACGAGCCACACGAAGAGCCTTTTCGACAGGAAATTCAAATAATGATAAAAAAAGCCCTGCTGATTGTCGTTGTCATTTTACTTGTGCTGGCCGGATGGTTTCACGCAGTGGGCAAGGGCTGGCTGGGTGGTCCCTGGTCCTCCGCACCCGCAGCAATCGGCCCAAGGCTGAAGATTTCGGACAGCGTAGTCTCGCCAGGCTCTGATCAAATTCTATTTGGCGACCTGCACACCCACACCAACTATTCTCTGGATGCCTATATTTTTAATACCACTTTGGTGAAGGGCGGAGGTGTTGTCACCCCTGCCGATGCCTGTGATTTCGCGCGCTATTGTTCCGCACTGGATTTTTGGAGTATTAATGACCATGCCGAAGGGCTGACCCCAAGAGTTTGGGAGGACACCCTGTCTTCCATCCGCGAATGTAATGACCGGGCCGGCGATCCGGCCACTCCAGATATGGTGTCATTTGCGGGGTGGGAGTGGTCCAACGGCAATAAGGATGACGTCGCTAGCCACTACGGCCATAAGAACGTTATCTTCCGCACCTGGGAGGAAGGTCAGGTGCCTACACGGCCTATCTCTTCAGCTGAAAACTACCTGTTTACGCGAGTGCCTCCCGCGGTAGCGGGTTTGTTCATCTTGAGCGACAGTTTGGCCAACATCTCCGATCTTGCCTGGTATTTCCAGGAGTCCAAAGCGGTGCCGGTGTGCCCCGACGGTATCCCAGCTACCGAGCTGCCAAAGGATTGTCGCGAGGTGGCGTTAACGCCCCAAACCCTCTATCGCAAACTGGGCGAATGGGGCTTCGACAGTATTGTCATTCCCCACGGTCTCGCCTGGGGGACAACCAATCCAACCACAGGTGATTTCAAAACTCAGATGGATCAGCACGATCAGCGCTATCAGAAATTGCTGGAAGTGTATTCGGGTCATGGAAACTCGGAGCAGTTTGAGGATTTTCAGCGTGTAGGTACTCGGGAAGACGGTTCTTTGTTTTGTCCTCCGGCGACAGAAAACTTCACACCTTGTTGTGTCCAGGCGGCGAAATTAACGCGATCCCGTTGCGATGATCCCGAATCGGCGACTTGCGATACAGAAGTCAATTCGCTCCTTGAAGCCTTTCTTGCCAAGGGTGCGCCGCAAGGTCGCTCTTTACTGGAAGACACCTCAATTGAAGATTGGCTTGGGTGTGGCCAGCTTCGTAATAGTTTTCAGCCCAGCTCCCTCTACGCTCCGCGATTGTCAGCGCAGTACAACCTGGCTCAGGGGTTCGACGCAAAAGGCGAGCCCAAGCGAGCAAAGTTGGGTCTAATCGGTTCGAGTGATGGTCATCAAGGGCGGCCCGGAAGCAGCTTTAAGGAAGACGATAGACTGCTTCGAACCGACCACAAAGATTCCGGCAAGAAGGGTCTCAGCGCAGACTTTTATAAAGCAGACAAAGAGTCTGGCGCGTTTTATTACACAGGTGGGCTGGTAGCTGCCCATACCGACGGTCGCAACCGCGATGCTATATGGAAGGCCCTGGACAATCGCAATGTGTACGCCACATCCGGAGACAGGATGTTGGTGTGGTTTGATTTACTCAATGGCCCCAATGGCGAAGTTCCTATGGGTAGTGAAGTTCTGATGAACGACTCACCCACTTTCCGTGTGAAGGCCCTGGGCGCCTTCGAACAACAACCCGGCTGTCCCGATTATTCACTACAGGGCTTGGGCGCGGAGCGGATTCAGTCCCTATGTGGTGGGGAGTGTTACAACCCCTCCGATCAGCGAAAGGCGATAAGCCGCATAGAGATTGTTCGCATACAACCTCAGGTGCATCCCGATGAAAAAGTCCGGCCTTTGATTCAGGACAAGTGGCGGGTGTTTGATTGTCCAGCGGATGGTTCTGTCTGTTCGGTGGAATTTGAGGACCCGGATTATGTCAGTACCGACCGATCTACCTTGTATTATGCGCGCGTGATACAGCAAGCTGAACTATTGATAGGCGGCGACCCATTCGGCTGCGAGTATGACGCCGAGGGCCAGTGCGTAAAGGTAAATTACTGCCTGGGGGAGAATGCGATGCCGGACAAAAACTGTCTGGCTAGTGCCGAGCCCCGCGCCTGGTCGTCACCCATCTTCCTGGAACCAAAATAGAGGACTCACAAATGCGCATGTTAATTGGCCTTGGCCTTTATTTTGCCTTCACCGGAGTAGCCCTTTGCCAGGAGCGCCCCAATATTTTGTTGTTGATGGCCGAGGACATGAGTTCGCGCGTTGGCGCGTTTGGAGACGACGTAGCAGTTACGCCCACACTGGATGCCTTTGCACGCCAGGGAGTGATGTACCCCAACACATTTACGACCGCGGGTGTCTGTGCCCCCAGTCGCGCGGCACACATTTTGGGGATGCATCAAATAGCTACTGGGGGGCAACATATGCGTACCTCCACAAGGCCCCAGGGGGGTTACTATGCCGTGCCTCCGCCCCAGGTGAAGGCTTATCCCGAGTTGCTTCGTGCGGCGGGCTACTACACCTACACCGATCAAAAGTTGGATTATCAATTCAGTGGTGTGTTTCCCGGAACGGGACCCTTTACCATTTGGGACGAGGAGGGGGCGAGTAATCCCGACTGGCGTGGCCGCGTGTCGGGGCAACCCTTTTTTGGTTTTCGTAACTTCATGGTGACCCACGAAAGTGGTGTATTTTCACCTCTGGGGAGTATGCCCAGCAGTGTTATCCATTTTGTGATGCAAGTGATGCGGTGGTGGAAGTTGGATGACAGTCCACCACAGGTGGTAAATCCCGCCAGCGTAACTTTGCCTCCGTACTATCCCGACACTGCCACTGTCCGTCGCGACGTCGCACGCCACTACGACAACATCGCCTATATGGATCGTGAAGTTGATTCAATTCTGAAGCAATTAGAAGCTGATGGGCTTGCGGATTCTACTATCGTAATTTGGACCACCGATCACGGAGATGGTCTGCCAAGAGCAAAGCGCGAACTGTATGATTCGGGTATCAAGGTGCCCATGATTATTCGTTGGCCCGAGGCTTTTAGGCCAGAGGGTGTGTTGCCTAATACCACGGATTCTCGCCTGATCAGTTTTGTAGATCTGGCCCCCACAATTTTGAAATTGGCGGGAGTTGATGTTCCTTCCTATCTCCACGGAACGGATTTTGCCTCCGGTCAATCGGCGCCCCGGAAATATGTTTTTGCGTCTCGTGATCGTATCGATGAAGTGCCCGACAGACAGCGCGCGGTCAGGGGGCAGCGCTTCAAATACATACGGAGTTGGCATCCGCAGCAGATCGGGGGTCACCAACTGGCGTATCGGGACATCATGGATATGATGCGCGAAATGCGGGCGATGTATACAGCGGGTGAATTGAATGCGGACCAGCAGCAATGGTTTGAGGCACCCGGTCCGGAGCGTCTATTTGATTTGGCTGATGATCCCTTTGAGCTCAATGACGTCAGTGGTGATCCAGATTATTCCAGCGACTTACAGCGCATGCGCAGTGTTCTTGAAGCGCAAGGGAAACGGGTGGAAGATTGGAGTGAAGAGCCCGAGAGCGAAATGGTCGCCAGGTTCGCACCTGCCGGAGAACGCCCTGTCACGAGTCCACTGGCAATTGAAATCAACGACGTCGCTTTCGTTCTAAGCGCTCCCGATGAAGGTAGCTCAATGGGTTACCGAATAAACAACGGCGCCTGGCAGGTCTACACCCATCCTGTTTCCCGATCCGCAGTTTCACTTCTTGAGGCAAAGGCGGTACGTTATGGTTGGGAAGAGAGTGAAGTAGCAACGTGGAACACGCCCTGATAGCTCTCCCACAGACCACTTTCACAGTTGAGGATATTTTATGTTTGTAGCGTACAAAGGTGTTGCTCATCCATGGCTGGCCGATGTTATGGGCCATATGACCACCAGGCACTATGTCGCCATGTTTGACGATGCCTCCTACCATTTTTTGAACAAGGTGTTTGCTTGGAGCGGTGAAAATGCCGCGGCCGCTGGCATGGGCTGGGCGGACGTCAAACACGTCATCGAATATCAAGCGGAAGTCGCCACTGGGGATATTCTTGAGGTGAGAGCTGGGCTTCGAAAAATTGGTGGCAAGTCGATTACAGTTTTCTACGAAATGTTCAATATTGGCAAGGGTGAGATAGCCGCCACGCTCGAAAGTTCCTGCGTGTATTTCGATACCAACGCCCGCAAAGCCGTCCCCCTGACTGAAGAGATGCGGCAGAAGGCTGAAAAGTACCTTATTCCCGCCTAGGCAACAGGTCCTTTTAGCTATAATTTAGGCGCTGAAATTAGCTCGGAAAGTACCGCGCCCTGTATTGTTCTGGCTCTAAACCTTGGTTAGAATGCGCGGCTGCTTAGGCCCTTATTGGTAGTTGAACAATGAACACAGCACTCGACCTCATGGCCCCACTGCCAGGCATCATAGAACCCCGCTGGTGGAAGGGCTCTCCCGTATTGGCCGCCGATACCTATACTATCGACTGCGCTGGCATGTCTTTTTCGTCTGCTGATTTGAGTGCCGACGGCGAACTGGCTGCCAAAATGAATGCCATGTTTGATAAGGTTGGCCTGGTTCATCTGGTGAATACCGGTTTGACGGATCTACAGCTGATGCGCCAAATAGCAAATCTGGTGGTCAAGAAGGAGATGGTTTACACCGGGGGCGCCAACCCTCGCGATACCCTCCAGCCCAATGTCTACGAAGTGGGCGCGCCTCTTACGGCTTGGCTTCACTACCATCATGAAATGGCCTACGTGGGTACCAGTACCAAGATGCTCGCGTTCTTGTGCAACAAATCGATTGAGGGTCGGGGCTATACCTTTGTGTCTGAAAACGTGGGGGCAACCAACGCTATCCTCGCGACCGACTTCGGCCAAAAATTAAAAGAGCTGGGTATTTGCTACCACCGCGATCTTACCGACCGGGAATCGTATGTAGGTTTTGAAGAACTGGGCGTGTACAACCACTGGCAAAAGTCTATGCTCACCGAAGATCCCGAAGAGGCCGTTCGGATTGCACAAAGCAGGGGGCTGGAAGTTGAGTGGGGCCCTTATCGATTGTTGAAAACCCGTTACTACACTTCTGCCTTCGAGTATTTTCCGGGTCTGGATCGCAACTTGCTGTACAGTAGTGTGGCCGACGATGGCATGTGGTTTGATACCTGGCCTATGGTTCAACACCTACCCTATGAAGAGCGTCCTCTGAAGCTTACTTTCGGTGATGATAGCGAAATGTCACAGGCGGAGAAGCAGCAATTTGTCGATGTGTATGACCAGTTTGGCATGCCTATTGAGTGGCGCACCGGTGATATAGCGGTTGTTTGTAATTATCGATTCGCTCATGGGCGACCCAGTGTGTACCTCGACGAAGGTGAGGAGCGTGAACTGGGTGTGTTGATTGGTGAAGCCTACGATCGTGTAGAGGCGCTGGAAAACAAATGGTGAGTTTACCCGCGGTTGAGGTAGGCAGTGAGCTATTTATCATTAGATGATGCCGTTGAGGCAATCTTCGAAAAAACCGGTGGCAGGGTCGTATTGGGCATGCCACTGGGTCTGGGAAAGCCCAACCCTCTGGCAAACGCCTTGTTTCGCAAAGCCTCTGAAAACTCGCAGCTGTCGCTCACGATTCTAATCGCCCTGTCTCTTGGGCGCCCGACCGCCTCCGGGGACCTTCAGGAAAGATTGCTCAAGCCCTTCATTGAACGCGTGTATGGAGACTACGAGGAACTGGAGTACCTGCATGCGGCCAGAGCGGGACAACTACCGGACAACATTATCGTTCACGAGTTTTTTGTGGCGCCGGCCAGCGAGCTGGGCAATGCCTACACACAGCAAAACTACCTGAACAGTGATTACACCCACGTTCCCCGGGATATGCACAATCGCGGGGTCAACGTCATTGCCCAAGTGGTTGCCACCCGCGAAGCAGAGGGGGACCAACAGATAAGTCTCAGCTGCAACCCGGAAATTATCCTGGATTTACTGCCGGGGGTACAAAAGCGAAAAGAGGCGGGTGAGCTTGTACTGGTGGTGGGCCAAGTTCATTCAGAGCTCCCCTTCATGGGTAACAGCGCGATTATTGATCGCAACAAAATCGACATTCTCATCGACGATCCCGCCTATGACAGCGCCTTGATGAGCACGCCGAATATGCCTGTAGGTATGACGGAACATTTTATCGGGCTGGTCGCCAGCGCCTTGGTGAAAGATGGTGGCACTTTGCAAATTGGTATCGGGGCTCTGGGAGATGCGGTTGCCAGCTCCGTTCTATTGCGACACCAGGACAATGCGAACTATCGCAAGTTGCTGCAGCAGTGCGACTACAACGCTGATCGCTTTTCGGCGTTGGAAGAAACTGGCAACCTGGGCGCATTTGATTCAGGTCTCTATGGCTGTAGTGAGATGTTTACCTATGGCCTGCTTCGAATGTTCAAAGCAGGCGTCATCAAGCGTAGAGTTGAGAATCGAGACGGTAGCCAGGTTTGTATTCATGGCGGATTTTTCCTGGGCCCCAATGCCTTTTACCAGGACCTGCGCGATCTGAACAGCCAAGAGCTTGCGAGCATTGATATGACCAATATCAGCTTCGTCAATTCGCTCTATGGCGACGAATCGCTAAAACGCCAACATAGAATCGACGCCAGATTTATCAATACCGCTTTTTCCATCACCTTGATGGGCGCCGCCGTAGCCGATCAATTGGAAGACGGCAGAATGCTCAGTGGTGTTGGCGGTCAGTATAATTTTGTCGCACAGGCCCACGAATTGGAGGGCGCGCGCTCCATCTTGCTAGTCAGAGCGACTCGCACAAAAGATGAAGAGGTGAGTTCCAATATTCTCTGGAGCTATGGCCACACCACAATTCCCAGGCATTTGCGCGATATTGTGGTCACCGAATATGGCGTGGCCGATCTTCGCAGTAAAACCGATTCCGAAATTATTGTCGCCATGCTGGCGATCTGTGATTCGCGTTTTCAAGAGGCGTTGATGGATAAGGCCAAGGCGGTAGGAAAACTACCAGCTGACTATGAAATACCCGCGCAGTTTACTAACAATACACCCGAGCGCCTACAAGCTATCTACGATGAGCATCACCCCGAGGGGCGATTGTCTGAATTTCCCCTCGGTAGCGACTTTACATACGTGGAAGAAACCTTGCTGCTGGCTCTGACCTGGTTGCAGGCCCATATCAAGCCTTCGGGGATGGTCGAACTGGTGGCCGCAAGTTTCATCGATGATGAAACCGAGCGGCATTTCGCACCGCACCTGGAGCGTATGGGCTATGACGAAGCAGATTCTGTCAAAGACAAATTGTATCGTCAGCTATTGCTCATTGCCCTGAGTAAAACGGCCGTTTAGGACTCCGGGAGATCCAGAGCAGTTCTCATCGCCGCAATGTGTTCAGGCCCCATTCGACAACAACCACCTATCAGTGTTGCACCGCTTAAGTACCAGCTCCTTGCGGCCTCAGCGCAGTCCTGCGGACTGGAAGTGCCGTGCCAGGTTTTTGTCTTGGCGTTGAAACTCTCGCCGGAATTTGGATAAACCACTATTGCCTTGTCGCTGTTCGATTTGATACACCTTATCAACGCGGGAATATGTTGCGGGGGTGTGCAGTTGACGCCGATAGCAAAGACTTTTTCGTTGTCGGCGAACACCTGTGCGGCCTCGGCAATACTGTGCCCGTCGTGTAAGTGTTCACCATCTCGGCAGGAAAAACTCACCCAGACAGGTTTGTGCTGTTTTAGAAGTAAGTAATTGAGTGCCTGGGCTTCCAGTAGGCAGGGAATGGTTTCGCAGGCCAAAAAATTGGCGTCTGACGATGACAGTATGTCGAGTCTAGGAGCGTGGAAGTCGATAAGCTGGTCCAGTTCCACGGCGTAGTCGCCTCGGTACTCAGATCCATCGGCAAGATAAGCGCCGTAGGGACCGACGCTGGCGGCAACTTTGGGAGCTTGGGTTACTTGGCGGGTTTCAAGAAATGTTTTGATGGCCTGTTTGCGCAAGCTCCACCGATAGCGCCAGAGCAGAGCTTGCCTGGGCTTCGGTATAGCCCAGTTGAAGAAACCCTACGTGGCTCGCCTGATAACTGGCCGTAATAATACATTGGGCGCCGGCTCGCAAATAAGCCAGGTGTGCATCGACGATGACTTGTGGGTTTTCTATCAACAATCTGGCCGACCACAGGGGGTGGCTGAGGTCCTGGCCGCGCGCTTCAAGCTCGGTTGCGAGCCCTCCGTCGAGTAACATCACCTGTTCTGTCGATGCCTGTCCTGTCACTGATATCTCCGCTTAGCTGCTATGAAGCAGCCTGTTGCGGAATAGTACATGACTAGCTGGGTTTTTAGAGTAAACTTTTGGATCGGGATTCATGGGGACAATTACGATGATGGGGCCAGGAAGCGTAAAAACCGTAGAGGATGCACGCAATATTGTGCGCGAGCGCGGACTCTCTCACGTCAAGGTCGGCCTGTTTGATGTCGATGGCGTTATGCGCGGCAAGTATATGAGCCAGGAAAAATTCTTCTCGGCATTAGAGAGCGGTTTCGCTTTCTGCGACGTTGTACTGGGCTGGGATTCCAACGACCAGCTCTATGAAACCCAAGATGTTAAATACACGGGTTGGCATACGGGTTACCCGGATGCCCCAGTGAGGATTATCCCCGAGAGCTGCCGCGAGATTCCCTTTGAGGACAACATGCTGTTGTTCCTGTGCGACTTTTCGGGGGAGGCCAGTAAGATATGCCCCCGCAATTTATTGTCCAGGGTGATTGATAGGGCCACAAAGATGGGCCTGGATGCCTACGCGGCCTTTGAATACGAGTTTTTTCTTTTCGATGAAACCCCCGACTCTATCCGCGCCAAGGGCTACCAAAACTTGAAACCCATTACCCCAGGTTTCTTTGGTTACTCCATGCTCCGAAACTCCACTCATTCCGAACTCTATCAGGATCTTCTGGACCTGGCCGACTCGATGGATTTCCCAATAGAAGGCCTGCATACCGAAACGGGCCCGGGCGTGTTGGAAGCCGCCATTGCAGTGGATGGAGCTCAGGCTGCAGCAGACAAGGCTGCACTGTTTAAAACTTTCACCAAGGTGTGGGCACAACGCCGGCAGATGATGGCCACCTTTATGGCTAAGTGGTCCAACGACTACCCCGGTCAGTCTGGGCATATTCATCTATCGCTGCAAAACGCTAAGGACGGGAGTTCAGCATTTCACGACCCCGCCCAAGCCATAAACATGAGCAGAGTTCAACGGCACTTTATCGCCGGGCAGCAGCGCCTTATGCCAGAGCTTATCGTCATGTATGCACAAACGGTCAACGCCTACTCCCGTATGGTTCCCGGATTTTGGGCTCCCACCGATGCCACCTGGGGCTGCGAAAATCGTACCACCGCACTGCGGTTGATTCCCGGTTCTGCCAAGTCACAACGCGTGGAGTTTCGTTTGGGCTCGGCAGATGCCAACCCCTATATCGCTCTCGCTGCTGCACTGGGTTCTGGTTTGTATGGGATCGAACATGAGCTGGAACCCTTTGATCAAGTTAAAGGCAATGCCTATGAGCAGCAGCACCCAACAGAATTAAAACTGCCGAACAACATCATGGACTCGTCGGCAGCTCTGCGCGGTTCAGCTATTGCCCGCGAGTTGTTTGGTGATGAATTTGTAGAGCACTACGCCGCCACGCGCGAGTGGGAAGGTCGGGAGTTTCACCAACATATTACCGACTGGGAGCTACAACGCTATTTTGAAATTATCTGATAGGGGATTTGAATGAACGAGATGGAACTTGCGGGTAATTGGAATTTCCCGACCAGTGTATTGGCCGGCGCGGGTTCGATAGTTCAGCTGGCGCAATGTTGCCTGGAGCAGGGCATACGATCCCCACTGATAGTTACCGATCCCGGTTTGGCGGTGCTGCCGATGATTACTGCAGCGGTCACGCAGTGCCGCGATGCAGGGTTAAAGATAGACGTATTCAGCGAAATCAAAAGCAACCCCAGCGATAAAAATGTTGCCGACGGCGTAGAGGCTTATCGCGCGGGTGAGCACGACGGACTTATAGCCTTTGGGGGCGGCTCAGCGATCGATGCCTGCAAAGCGATTGCATTTATGGTGGGGCAGAGCGGAGCCCTGTGGGATTATGAAAACGCCGACGACAATTGGCAGGGGATAGATTCTGATTTGGTGGCACCCATCATCGCTGTGCCGACCACAGCAGGTACGGGTTCGGAAGTAGGTCGAGCCGCGCTGATCACCGATGTACAGCGCCGTGTAAAGAAAATTATTTTCCACCCGAAACTACTACCCGGCAAAGTCATTTTGGATCCCGAGTTAACCCTGGGCTTACCGGCGTCCATTACCGCCGCGACAGGTATGGACGCGCTATCTCACAACCTGGAAGCACTGTGCTCCCCAGTTTACCATCCGATGGCAGAGGGCATCGCTGTTGAGGGTATACGACTGGTGAAGGAGTATCTTCCGCGAGCGGTGAGCGATGGCAGTGATATTACCGCCAGAATGCAGATGCTTGTGGCTTCTTCTATGGGCGCCACCGCATTTCAAAAGGGGCTTGGAGCAATGCACGCACTGGCTCATCCGCTGGGGGCGCTCTACGACGCACATCACGGCCTGTTAAACGCTATCTTAATGCCCTATGTTCTGGTCGCGAATAAAAAAGAAATCGACGAGCGCATGCAAAGATTATCTCGCTATCTGGATTTGCCGGATCCGAGCTTCGACGGGTTTTTGGCCTGGGTGTTGAGTCTGCGTGAACTCGTTGGCATTCCCCATGATTTACGCAGTATCGGCATCGAGCTGGATCAACAAGCGCTGGTAGGGCAGATGGCAGTCGAAGATCCAACCTCCCAGACCAACCCCCTTGCGTTAACTGCCGCGCAATACAGCGAACTATTTTCTCGAGCCGTAAACGGCGATCTGTGAGTCCTTTCTAATGAGTAACGAATGAACGAATTGTCCGAGCAGCAACGTTGGTTGCAACTTCACCGCGAAGAGATTATCGATCCCGGCCGCCCGATCGTAGATCCACATCACCACCTGTGGAGACAATCGTCATTGGACCCTTACCTGCTGGAGGACTTTCGAGCCGACACCGGCTCTGGTCACAATATCTGTAACACAGTCTTTATTGAGTGTGGCGCGCAGTATCGCAGCGACGGACCCAAGCACTTGCGCAGTGTGGGAGAGACTGAATTTGTCGCGGAAATTGCCGCGCAAACTGAACTTGATGACGGCGCCACGATTGCAGCAATTGTCGCTCACGCGGATTTGCGTCGCGACGATCTTGCCGAGACATTGGATGCCCATCGAGAGGCAGCGGGAGGGCGCTTTCGAGGCATTCGACATTCCTTGGCATGGGCCCCGGCAGACCTTGAGCTTATGATTCGCGGCCGTGGTGTCGAAGGGCTTTTTGCCGATGATTCTTTTCGTCGAGGTCTGAAATTGTTGGGTAGGGAAGGCCTGACTTACGATAGTTGGCACTATCACTTTCAGAACGAGGAGTTTCTGGCGGTGGCCAGGTCGGCCCCGGAAACCGTCATGATTCTTGATCACTTTGGCACGCCACTGGGAGTTGGCCCCTATGCCAGTCAGCGGGAGGAAATTTTTAAGCAGTGGCGGTTGGGGATCGCTGACATCGCCAAATGTGAAAACGTCGTGGCAAAGCTGGGCGGGATGGCCATGCCCGACAATGGTTTCGGGTGGATGGGTCGCGATATACCCCCCAGCTCCGACGAGTTTGTGGCGGCTCAAGCGCGCTACTATCACCACATGATTGACTGCTTCGGACCCGAACGCTGTATGTTCGAAAGCAATTTTCCGGTGGACAAATTATCCATTTCCTATCCAGTACTTTGGAACGGGCTTAAGAAAATTGCTGCGCGCTACAGCGAGGCTGAGCAGGACGACATGTTTTACAAAACAGCGGCGAGGGTTTATAGCCTAGTGTAGGTCGTCAAACAGTTTGTAACTTATTAAGTTTCTCTCTGCCACGCTTCACTTTCTCCAATATGTCACTCGCGGATTTGGTCCAGATATAAGGCGCTGGCGCTTGATTATGAGTCTCAATGAACGCCATGACTGTTTGCTCAAGTTCTTCCACACTGCTAAAGACACCTCGTTTCAATTGCTTTTCAGTTAGCTCCCGAAAAAACCGCTCCACCATGTTTAACCACGATGCGCTGGTTGGCGTAAAGTGCACATGGAATCGCTGGTGATATTTCAGCCAGCTTTTTACCTTCGGGTGCTTATGTGTGGCGTAGTTGTCACAGATAATATGAATCTCTTTATCCTTGGGCGTCGACTTATTTATTGGGCGGAGAAACTTCAACCATTCTTGATGGCGATGCCGTTCGGCGCAGGTACCTAACACTTCCCCTGTCAAGATGTTCAATGCCGCAAACAAGGTCGTGGTGCCATGACGTTTATAGTCATGGGTCATTGTCGCCGCCCTGCCTTTTTTCATCGGCAAGCCCGGCTGCGTTCTATCCAGTGCTTGTATCTGACTCTTTTCATCACAACTGAAAACAATGGCATTTTCTGGCGGTGATAAGTAAAGGCCGACGATTGCCTCCAACTTCTCGGCAAACTCTTTATCGTTCGATACCTTGAATGTATTTATTCGGTGTGGCTTCAAACCGTGGCTTTTCCATATCCTGCCCACCGAGGACATGCTAATGCCGGCCTTATCTGCCATGAGACGCTGGCTCCAATGCGTAGCGTTTTCCGGTGTCTCTTGCGTCGTGAGTCTGATCACCTGTGCAACCTTGCGTGAACTGATTTTCGGTTTTCGCCCTGGCCGATACGCATCCTGGCTGATGCCTTCGACTCCACTGTCTGCATAGCGTTCTCGCCAGCGGCCCGCTTTCTGTCTCGTAATGCCCAGTTCAAAACCGATCTCTTCATTGGTCATGCCCTTGCCGGCCAGAAGAACAATTCGCGAACGCTCCGCCAATCGGACCGAGACAGAACGCGATTTAGATAACTTACTCAAACCCAAAACTTCGTCATCAGACAAAACAATTTCTACTGCAACACGCACGACAAGCTCTCTATATAGGGAAGAGACTATATGGTACACTATTTATGACGACCTACACTAGACTGACAAGATCAAAGGAATACATCGTCATTCGACCATCGCTAGACTAAACTGCTGTCAAAACATTTCCCAAACTAGGACACATTCATGACACTAAACAGACGCGATTTCACTTCGGGCTCGCTTGCCGCCCTCGGCTTGTTGAGCACAAACCCAACCCTGGCGGCCGATGCCGCTGTTAATCGGAAGATTGTGTTGGCCTCTAGGCCAGTGGGCAAACCTGCCGTTGACAATTTTCGCCTCGAAGAAGCTTCGATTCCGGCTGTTGCCGACGGGCAAGTTTTGTTAAAGACCCGATACCTATCCCTCGATCCCTACATGCGGGGACGAATGAACGCAGGTAAAAGCTATGCCGACCGCGTTGAACTGGGTGACGCAATGGTCGGTGGTACCGTTAGTGAAGTAGTGAAATCTCGCAATAGCGGTTATGCCGAGGGACAACTGGTCACCGCTTTTTCCGGCTGGCAGGACTACGCCGTATCGGATGGCAGCGGCCTGCGCCCGGTCGATCCGCGTATTAGCCAGCCCTCCTATGCATTGGGGGTTCTGGGTATGCCGGGTTTAACAGCCTATGTAGGTCTGCTGGATATCGGCCAACCCAAGGCGGGAGATACGGTTGTGCTTGCCGCCTCTACCGGCGCAGTGGGATCGGTGGTGGGACAAATTGCCAAATTGAAGGGCTGCCGCGTGGTGGGTATTGCTGGGGCTGCGGCGAAATGTAAATACGCGGTAGAGGAACTGGGATACGACGCCTGTATCAGTCACTACGACGCAGACATGGCGTCCCAGCTTGCCGCTGCCTGTCCCGACGGAATCGATGTCTATTTTGAAAACGTAGGCGGTAGTTCATGGGAAGCTGTAATGCCCCTGCTAAACAATCATGCGAGAGTGCCGGTGTGTGGCCTTATCGCTCACTACAACCAAGTAGAGCTGCCCCCCGGCCCGGATCGCATGAGTTCATTGCAGGGTATGATCTTAACCAAGAGTATTAAGATGCAGGGGTTTATCGTCAGTGATTATCAAAACCGCGCCCCCGCGTTTGTTGCCGATGTAGGCCAATGGCTGGGCGAGGGTAAGATAAAATACAAAGAGCAAATGGTGGAAGGGCTGGAGAACGCACCCGAGGCGTTTCTGGGTTTATTCTCCGGTGCTAACTTTGGAAAACTGGTTGTTAAGGTCAGTTAAGCTCTTAGGCCTCGGCGAGCGTTGCAAAACGCTCGCGCAACTCCTTTTTTAAAATTTTCCCTATGGAGCTTTTGGGTAGTTCGTCGATATAAACCAATTGACTGATACGCTGTAGTTTCCCCAATTTTGCATTGGCCCAGGTACGTATACTCTCCTCATCCACTGAACTGTTAGGCTCCTTCACAATAATTGCCAGTGGTGTCTCCCCCCAGTCCCGGCTGGGAAGTGCGACGACAGCCACCTCGTGAACATCCTCATGTTCTAGTAAAACCAGTTCCAGATCGGTGGCGTAAATATTGAAACCCCCGGAAATGATCATGTCCTTGCGACGATCTGATAAGAACAACCAACCATCCTCGTCCAGATATCCCGCGTCTCCGCTTTTGTAGTAGAGCAAACCGTCGCTGTCATACCAGTGCATCTCCTGGTTGGCGTCCTCACGATTCAGGTAACCATTGCTCATGCTGCCTGAGCGGCCTACGATTTCACCGATCTCTCCATTGGCTAGTTCAGTTCCCTCTTCATCGAGAATTTGGCTCTTCTCCGCTTTGTTGAGTGAAAAAAGATGCTGACCATCAAGTAACCTGTTGATATGTTTGGTTTATGACAACTTTACATAGGGCAGGTATATGACCATCAACATCTCACGGAATATTTTAAACCTCACGGGGCAACGGGGGCAACGTGTAAATGAAATTAAACTGGACGAAGAGGGTGACAGGATTGTTATTCACCGTAGCCGGGACGCCCGCAGGAGCACTATAGACCCCACCACAGGCAAGAAGGGAACTATCAACCAGCATATTCGCCGGCAGGTTAAGGATATCCCCCTTTTTGGGTATCCATGTGTGCTCGACATTGAACTGGCCCAAGTGTTTATTAGCAAGGGTGAGCGCCGCATTGAGGCGTGTGATTTTGTCGATAAAGGGTGCCGTTTCACCCACCGGTTTTGCCGACTGATCAGTGGATTATGCCGCCATATGTCTATTCAGGCCGTCTCCAGGCATTTGGGGATACGATGGGAGACAGTAAAGAATATCGACAAGGCATACCTGATGGAAACGCTCCCTGCGCTTGATCCTGCACAGTTGACTGGCTTGGAATATATTGGTGTCGATGAAGTTGCCAGGGCGAAAGGCCATGACTATATGACGGTGGTCTACGATATGGTCGGAGGTCATCTGGTCTGGGTGGAAGCTGGTCGAACTGCCGAGGTGTTTGCAAGATTTCTAAAACATCTCTCCCCGGATACATCCAGTAAAATCAAGGCCGTAGCTATGGATATGGGCCCTGCTTATCAAAAGGCTGTCAGGGAGTGCTTGCCGTTGGCAGACATTGTGTTTGACCGTTTTCACGTCATGAAAAATTACAGCAAAGCTATCCATAATCAGCGCCGGCTTGAGTTCAGGAAGGCCGATCCGAATGGTAAAAAACTGATGAAGGGGACGCATTATCTGTTGCTCAAAAATGCGGATAAGTTGAGTGAGAAACAAAGTAACAAGCTGCAAACGTTGTTGGATAGCAATAGCAACCTGAATGCGCTCTACGTTTTAAAAGAACAGCTTCAGTATCTGTGGAGTGCCACTTCATTTGAGGGGATGGCAGAGCAACTGGAAAGTTGGTGCTTGATAGCAGATCAGTCACACATGCTCTATCTGAAAAAGTTCGCAAAATCGCTCAGAAAACATTGTGTCGGCATCTGCAATTATGCAAAACACAAGCTAACAAGCGCCAGGATAGAGGCTGGTAATGTCAGTATAGGAATGATCCGTAAGCGCGCCAGGGGCATCAGGGATACCGAGTACTTCAAACTCAAAATTAGACAATCATCCCTCCCAGATAATCAATCTATGTTCTATTTGAAAACCTAGTGTAGGTCGTCATAAATAGTGTACCATATAGTCTCTTCCCTATATAGAGAGCTTGTCGTGCGTGTTGCAGTAGAAATTGTTTTGTCTGATGACGAAGTTTTGGGTTTGAGTAAGTTATCTAAATCGCGTTCTGTCTCGGTCCGATTGGCGGAGCGTTCGCGAATTGTTCTTCTGGCCGGCAAGGGCATGACCAATGAAGAGATCGGTTTTGAACTGGGCATTACGAGACAGAAAGCTGGCCGCTGGCGAGAACGCTATGCAGACAGTGGAGTCGAAGGCATCAGCCAGGATGCGTATCGGCCAGGGCGAAAACCGAAAATCAGTTCACGCAAGGTTGCACAGGTGATCAGACTCACGATGCAAGAGACACCGGAAAACGCTACGCATTGGAGCCAGCGTCTCATGGCAGATAAGGCCGGCATTAGCATGTCCTCGGTGGGCAGGATATGGAAAAGCCACGGTTTGAAGCCACACCGAATAAATACATTCAAGGTATCGAACGATAAAGAGTTTGCCGAGAAGTTGGAGGCAATCGTCGGCCTTTACTTATCACCGCCAGAAAATGCCATTGTTTTCAGTTGTGATGAAAAGAGTCAGATACAAGCACTGGATAGAACGCAGCCGGGCTTGCCGATGAAAAAAGGCAGGGCGGCAACAATGACCCATGACTATAAACGTCATGGCACCACGACCTTGTTTGCGGCATTGAACATCTTGACAGGGGAAGTGTTAGGTACCTGCGCCGAACGGCATCGCCATCAAGAATGGTTGAAGTTTCTCCGCCAAATAAATAAGTCGACGCCCAAGGATAAAGAGATTCATATTATCTGTGACAACTACGCCACACATAAGCACCCGAAGGTAAAAAGCTGGCTGAAATATCACAAGCGATTCCATGTGCACTTTACGCCAACCAGCGCATCGTGGTTAAACATGGTGGAGCGGTTTTTTCGGGAGCTAACTGAAAAGCAATTGAAACGAGGTGTCTTTAGCAGTGTGGAAGAGCTTGAGCAAACAGTCATGGCGTTCATTGAGACTCATAATCAAGCGCCAGCGCCTTATATCTGGACCAAATCCGCGAGTGACATATTGGAGAAAGTGAAGCGTGGCAGAGAGAAACTTAATAAGTTACAAACTGTTTGACGACCTACACTAGAAGGAAAAGTCGCAGCTGTAACAGGCGGAGGCCGAGGAATCGGCAGAACACACTGCATACAGTTAGCAAAGGCTGGCGCTGCCGTGATTGTCAACGATATTGACCATGAGCAAGCGGAGGACGTTGCCAAAGAAATTATCGGCATGGGCGGTAAAGCTGCGGCGAATTCATCAAACATTACAAGCCCTGAAGGGGCACAAAAAATCGTTGATGATTGTGTGAAGCACTTCGGAATGATAAATATAATGGTAGCTAACGCAGGTGTGTCCAGAGATAGGACGTTCCTCAAAATGACTGAAGGGGAGCTTGATGACGTACTAAACGTACATTTTAAAGGCACATTCTTTTGCTTGCAAAGTGCCGCCAAGAAAATGAAGGACCAGGGGTTGGGTGGCGCATTGATAACAACTGTTTCTGCTGCCCACTTTGGAAATTACGGTCAAACTAATTATGCCGCCGCCAAGGGCGCAATCGCATCAACAACCTATACGCTGTCACTAGAATTAGCTAGATACGGTATCCGCGTTAATGGTATATCGCCTACAGCTACTACACGAATGAATGAATCATTCAGGGGTGAGGGTGGAAAGAAAGTCGAAATGCCCTATTTCCCCCCGGAGCTGAATGGCCCTATTTTGGTCTACCTGTGCAGCGATGAAGCTAACTATGTCTCAGGCCAAATATTTGGCACTGGAGCAGAGCGAATTGCTATATTGAACCAACCAAGTTACGGCACGGCTATGTTCATGCCGGGTGGATGGACAATAGACGCTATCCGCAAGAATTTCAAACCGCAGTTGGGTGGCCTATTACAGCGAATAGGTCTGATGAAACCACCATACCCATATTATGACGGTGTGCATCCCCCGGAGAAAAAGGACTAAATCCAAAGAAAGTTTAGGCCAGGCCCTGCGTGAGGGCCGGTAGTCTATGCCTCTCCGCAACGGTTTCGGCTACTTTATGATGGGAACACGACCTTTCGATCCGATCGTGATCGCAGCGTGGCCACAGCCGAGTTCGGAGCAATGGGCCTGTCAGGCGCTGCCACTATTATTTGTGGTGGCGAGGAAACGTTACATGATAAAAATCATGCCGAACTACAAAGTGAACATATGCCGTTACTTTTCGCGGCCAAATTCTCGATCAAAGAGGTCATTGATCCTGCCGAAACTCGGGATTTGGTTGTGAGAACTCTTCGACCCACACCACATGCGATAAAAACTGATCGAAGATGTCCGATCGGTCCCTGGTAGACGATTAATGTCATCCAAACCTAGACCACTCAAAGGGATACGCGTACTGGATGTGACGTAAATCGTGGCAAACGCAGCGTGGTTCTCTCTTTACGAGAACCTGAAGGTGTAGAGCTGGCCTGTCAACTCGCAGATCAATGCGACGTCCTCGTAGAAAATTTTCGACCAGGCGTTGCCCACAAGATTGGCTTAGGTTGGGAAAATTATCAGCCCGCAACCCGCGTTTAGTATATTGTTCAATCAGTGGGTTCGGCCAAGTTGGGCGGGAACGAAACCTTCAAGGCATGGATTTTACCGTTCAAACCGCGAGCGGGATGATGGCAAAAACAGGCTCAGCCAATGCTCCACCAACGCGCGTGGGCTTCCCCATTAGTGAATTGGGCCCCGCCTCGTACTGGAAACCGCGACCTACGCGGCTCTCCCTCAAATAGCTACGCCTGCAGAGACGGATTCGTCAATGTATTGGTGACAAATGATAGGCGATGGGCGGGCTTTGTGCGTATCATGAATCGTGTCGACTTAGACTAATATAAAACTAATGTCGACCGTGTGAAGGTGAACGGCACATTTGACGCAGCAGTGGCGGCTGGGTGCGGAGACTTAACGACTCTGGATGTCGTTTCCCAGCTGCGCTCTGCAAATATTCCCGTGGCTGAAGTTGCGGAACCTTGGGACTCGCGTACCTTTGCGCATGCGCCGGATCGCGGCATTCTTGAACCGCTCAAATTTCGGCGCCCAGGCAAGAGCGACATGGTGACTGATAGGCTCGGTAGCCACTTTCCGGTGTACTCTTCTGACGCAGTGGCTGACACGGGGCCTGCCGAGGCGCCAGACACTAGCGCAGAAACGATTCTACGAGACGTGTTGGGCCTTGATGAAACGATTCTCACTGACTTACGTTCGCGAAAGATCATTGGTACCTGAACCGTCATCTCATTTATTTCTGAAAAATCGCTTACGCCAACTCGCAGAGTGATAAGGCTCAGCTTATAACGCCTCGTTCCCTAAGCGCCAAGATTTCGTGCGCAGACAACCCCAGCTCTTTTTTGAGTATGTCTTCCGTGTGTTCGCCTAACCAAGGAACCCTCCTGTCCGCGCTGTCCTCCACATTCGACATCTTGATCGGGTTGCCAGCCACAACAAATGTTTCATTGTCATCGTCTGGTTTAGGTACTTTGATCAGCATGTTTCTCTTTGCGACATGATCATCGACTAAGAGGTCCTCGGTTTGGAAGGAAGGAGCGGCAGCGACGCCAAAAGCAGCTAGTATCTCGCAACATTATTGTAGCTTGGTCTTTCCAGAAGACCATGAATCCACGGCAGGCCTGATAACGTCGTCCAGGTGCTTTCCCCAGTTCATACGATTGGCCATGCGCTCATCACTCAACAACGCTATATTTCCAATTGCTTTGGCAAAACGTTCAAATTGATATTCGCGATACACCTGGACAATAAACCAGCCGTCTAGGGCGCGAAAGGCTCCCGAGATTACTGGCAACACAATCTCTGAGTCAGGTTCTGGTCGCAGCCCTAACGACCAAATATTGTGCGGATAGTCGCCCAATGCCAACATGGCATCAAGCATTGAAATATCGATGTACTGACCAACCCCAGTAATATCCCTGTGTCGTAGCGCCGCGAGTATACCAATGACAGAAAACATACCACTTACTGTATCACCCATGCCCGGAACCGGATTAAGGGTCGGTGGTGCATTTGCAGGTTTTGCGAATTCGTAAATTCCTGCCATTGCTTCAGCAATTGAAGCAAAAGCAGGCCATGAACGATAAGGGGAATCTCCTTCATTTCCGAAACCAGAGATAGACAGATATATCAGCTTTGGGAGCTCATCCGCCAGAGAATTGTAATCCAGGCCGAAGTTTTTGATTACACCCGGTCGAAAATTTTCGCAGACAATGTCGAAATGGGGTAACAGGCTTTTAATCAGGCTCTGCCCCTCACTATTTTTCAAATCTATTGTCACACTACGTTTGTTCATGTTCGAACGTAAAAATGTGGCTCCTACTTTGCGCCCTTGGGGATCAACAATGGAAGGATCAGAGGCTCGGCCAGTGTCACCACTTATTGGGTTTTCGATTTTAACAACATCAGCTCCCAATCTGGCAAGTAACTGCGTTGCCCAGGGGAGGGACTGCATCTGTTCAAGAGCAAGAACCCGAACACCCGCCAAAGGTCGTTGAGGTGTTGCTTCGGCGTTTCCGCTACTCATTCGAAATGGACCATAATATTTTCCCGTCTATTGTTCCGCTAAGGACTCATTCCGTATGTCATCGGCCCGATAACACTTGGCAGTCGGCTCCAGGCCACGCCTATCCATTCGCGCAATATGCTAGGCGTTTCACTGGGAATAATGAGCTCGTGAATGCTAAAATCCAAAGCTCGAGGGAAGATTCCTTGCGCTTCGCGCATTTCAGCAATTAACTCTTGTTCTCTGGCTTTTGGATCACTGGCGTTAGCGATTTCTTTGCGAAATGCCAATTTCACTCCACTCTCTACCGGCATGGCGCTAGCTGTTGCTGAAGGCCATGCGTAGACTTCGCACTGCGGTCCATAGTGTAGCCCCTGCGCTACACCAACCGAGCGACGCAGAATAAATGCAATCCAGGGCACCTTAGATTGTAATATAGTACACATGGTTGACATCCCTGCACGAACTGTGGCCTCGGCTTCTGCCTCCGGGCCAATAGAAAAACCAGGTTCATCTACCAAACTCACGATAGGGATATTGAAAGTATCGCAAGTGGAAATAAAACGAGCAACCTTACGCGCCCCGGCGGCTGTCATTCCACCAGCAAGATGGCTGCAGTCGCTTGAAAATACTGCCACTGGGTGTCCTGAAATTCTGGCAAACCCGGTTATCTGTCCAGGTGCGTGGTGCCTACCCACCTCGAAGAATGAATCCGCATCGAAAATGAGCTGAATAATCCGTCGGATATCGTAAATTCTACGCGGACTATAGGGTATAATGCTATCGAGCTCTGAGGGGTTAACCGTACTTTCGGTGTCGTATTCTCTTACGGGTGGCAACTCCCATACATTTCTTGGCATATAACTTAAAAATTGCTTAATTTGTTTGCATGCGTCTTCTTCAGTTTCGGCTATGTTAGAAACAACACCACTTTTGCCATGTACATTTGCTCCCCCCAATTCTTCTTTAGACATATCGATTCGGAGCGACTCTTTAACTAGGGATGGACCACCCGTAAAAACCTGCGAGGTGCCTCTCATCATTATGGAAAAATGCGAAGCCACCAAGCGCACAGCAGAGTAGCCTGCACAGGGACCAAGCGCTGCACAAACGACGGGGACCGTGTGTATTGCTTGCATGGCTAGAATATTCAAGGTTTGCGGTGCGGTAAAGTCATACCCACTTCGCCCTCGTTGTTTGTGTGACCCGCTCACTCGAGCACCGCCGCCTTCGAGAAAACGAATCAGTGGGACTTTACGTTGGATCGCAAGTTGCTCAACATAAGCACCCTTCTTCAAGCTGGATGGGGTGTAAGTACCTCCCCCCACTTTGAAATTATCTGAAGCTATAAGGCATGGATGGTTTTCTACAATGGCTGATCCAGCAACAATATTGACGGGGATAAATTTCCCGTCGTCATCCGAACCAACAAGTGCACCAACCTCCGTAAATGATCCGCTGTCTGACAAGATCTTGATGCGATCACGGGCTGATATATCTGAACTGCTTGCGTCTTGAGAACTGCCTTGCTGACCTATTGCTACAGCACGGTACTCTCTAATGCGTGCTATATCTGCATTCCAATCTAACATTTTTAATATCTCCCTTTATGCTCTTGCCGTGTATATAAATGCAGAATACCTAACTCGATTTTAGGTCCAGCGATTTTATGGTCACGGAATTACCTTGTGAAATTTACTTAACTGGAGTAATATTACTCCAGATACATACTGAAAAGCAAATCGCACAGGCTATGATCTGTCGTGTGTTAGTTCGGGGGCGAATTTATAGTAGCAGCCCCTATTTAAATAGCACATTGTGGAGGTCTTCGTCTTTTTGTTTTTCGATGATGGCTCCGATAATTGAGTATTGAGGAACTGCATATGAAGGGGTTACCAGCGCCGCCACCACAGGGGATGTCAGCACTGTCAGATAAAGCATTAGTGGGACAGGTAGTTGCGATAACTGGAGGGGCTACTGGGCTCGGCAAAGCCATGGCACTCGAGTTTGCACGACTAGGTGCCTCGATAGCGATTTGGAGTCGAAATGAATCGCGCCATGAACACGTAGTACAGGCTATCGAAAGCCTGGGAACGAAGGTTATCGCGTGTGTGTGTGATATACGCGACCCCGCTTTAATTGAGAAGGCATTCAACACCACGGCTGAACAATTAGGGCCTGTGTCTGTTCTAGTTAATAATGCAGCGGGTAATTTTCCAGTTCCCGCAGAAAATATGAGCCCCAATGCTTGGCGCACAGTAATAGACATTGTTTTAAATGGCACGTTTAACTGTTCTCGAGAGTTTGCTCGCCGGCACATTGATGATGGCACACCAGGTTCAATTATTAATATTGGCGCATCGTATGCTTGGACTGGCGGGCCAGGTTTCTCTCATTCAGCAGCGGCTAAGGCTGGAGTGAAGAATATGACTGAGTCACTTGCTGTAGAGTGGGCACCTTACGGTATCCGTGTTAATGGATTAGTCCCAGGGTTGTTTCCACATGAAGATGAATCGAGCGATATTAAAGCCGTTCCCGGTCGTGGCGACTCACGCTCAGAGAACAAGAGTTGTCCGGCGCTACGCACGGGAGAACTAAGAGAAATTGGATGGGCAGCTACCTTCCTAGCTTCACCCTACGCATCGTTTATAACAGGCCACACACTAGTCGTGGACGGGGCAAATTGGCAACGTAGAACGTTACGGCAACCGGACTTTATACCCATTCGAGAGCAGATGGGAAAGGATCCATTTTCACTGACGTGAAGACGGGTTCGCATTTACCCATCAATCTACGTTTCTCGAATTAGAGCACTTATTAAAATTGTCTAACCAGGATGTCTCATGGAAAACATCACTCTCGAATATGAAAATGAAGTAGCAATTATCACCAACAACCGAGCAGACAAACACAATGCCTTTACGGATGATATGTACACGCGGTTGTGGGAGATCTGTGATGAATTACACAGCAACTCATCTGTCCGGGCAGTGATCTGGCGGGCAAACGGTAAGTCCTGGTCCGCTGGACGTGACACGACAGAGCTAGGCATCCGCACGGAAGATATTGATGATCTTTCATATATGGAACGAGCGCATTTAGGTGTACGTAAGTTATTAGCACTGCCCCAACCCTCCATTTATAGCCTTAAGGGCTGGGTCATCGGTGGGTCGTTCGAGCAATCCCTGCTTTGTGATATGCGAATTGCCGCCGAGGGCACTAAGTTTATGCTTCCGGAAATTCAGCACGGTGTATTAACTGATTCCGGGGGGATGACCCGTCTGTTTCAGATGTGTGGACATGGGGTCACTATGGACCTACTACTAACTGGGCGTGTACTCGAGGCCGACGAGGCTTTGCACCTAGGTATTGTTTCCCGTGTAGTTAGCGCTGAGGAACTTGACTCGACGGTAAGAGATATCGCCGTGTTAGCGCCACAGTAAACCCGCAGTTATTTGCCGCAGAATAAAAGAACGACAAAGAGGCGACAGTGATCCGGCTTAACTCCAATCGATCACAGGCTAGAACGGCAGCTCATGATTTACCTCGACACTGTCTGTGTACTCTTGTTGCTCAATCCGGATCTCCTCGTACAGTTGCGCAATCTCATCACCATAGTGATCCCACAGTACCGATCTCAGGTCGCCGAGCAGCTGATAAATACAATCGGCTTGTTCAGCCGTCCAGTAGGTTGTGATTTTTAAGGTTTTCATTTAGCCTTTCCTCGCTTTTTGGTCTCGCGCCGCTTCGACGCACACTCCTGCGCTTCCTTCATGCGGTACGACTCACCCTCAATGGCGATGACCTCGCTGTGATGGACTAAACGGTCAATCAGGGAGACCACACACGCGGCATTGGGGAACACGTCATTCCACTCGCCAAACGGACGGTTCGTTGTCACCAAAGTTGAACATTTCTCATAGCGCCGGTTGATGATTTCAAACAGCAAGTCAGCATGACGATTGCTGTAGGAGAGGTAGCCCACTTCATCAATTACCAGCAAGGCGGGCCTGGCGTAGTGTTTCAATCGACGCTGCAGGGCATTGGCGCCATCCTGACCTGCCAGGTCGTTGAGCATCGCCGCTGCGGTGGTAAACAGCGCCGTATAGCCGTGCATGACAGCGTTATACCCCAGGTTCTGGGCGATCATCGATTTGCCCACGCCGTTGCTGCCCAGCAGGATAATATTGCTGGCCGTGTCCATAAAACCCAGTTGCATCAGGGCATGAATCGCTTGTGGGTCGATAGCGCTTGGCCACTGCCAGTCAAACTCACTCATCGGTTTGAACCGGCCCAGCCTGGCGCTGCTCAGGCGCCGTTCGAGTGAGCGCTGTTTGCGCTCGGCAAGCTCCCAGGCGATGAGCTGTGCCCGCCAGGGGTATTGCTCGTCGGTGATCTCGCCCCAGTGCGCCAGCACGCCGTGGAGCTTCAGTTCAAGTGCCTGCTCTGTTTGAGTTGCTCGATATCAATCATCGGTATCATCTCCTGTCTCGCTTCGGGTGCCATTGAGCTTGTCGTAATCGGCAAGCCGAGCCAGCTTGACGCTGTAGTGTTTGACCTTCGCCGGCACGGCGACAGCAAGCGGTGGCGGCAGGTGCTGTTCATCACGGCGGCGCTCAAGAACGTGCTGCACCGCCTCCGGGTAGGGTGATTGCCGATCAAGTGCTTCACCCAGAGCTACATGCAGCTCGTCCCGCCCATAATCATCAAAGTTGATTGAGTAACCGGACCGTGGTTTTAATGACATGTCCACGCTGTGCCGATTGCTGCAGCAGCGTCTGGGCGTGCGCCGAAGCATGGCTCAGGCGATCCTGACCCCGGTGTAGTTTGGCGTGGGTTTTCTCCAGCCATAGGGCATTGATATGCGCCTCCTGTTCGATTTGCTCCCCTTTGCCAAAGCTGCGCTGATGCTCAGCAATGCATTGATCGCCCTCCACTATCTGGAGCCGCTCCAGGTCAGCGCTCACGCTCAATGGCTTGTGCACGTATTGATGGGGAATGGAGTAATCATTGAGATCGAAGCGAACATAAGGGGTTTTGGCGGCCCGCACGGGCTGTCTCTCATGGGTATCAAAGGGATTATCCGGCAAACTCACCTGCTCCTGTAAGAAGGCTTCCCTGACCGTCAACGTACGCTCTTCAGGGCAAGCCCGATCAGCACTCACACCCTGGCACCAGTGCTCAGCTTGCGCATTGAGTTCGGCCAGTGTTTGCCAGTGACGAGCGGCAAAGAAATTATCGCGAATATAGCGAATCGCTCTTTCTACCCGGCCCTTTTCATTGCCCCGGGCCACCGCCACCGGGCGTGGTTCGAAGCGATAGTGGGCTGACAAGGCCAGCAAGGTGGGGTGGAAGCGGATGGCGTCACCGTGGCGCTCCAATACGGCCGATTTAAGGTTGTCGTACAGCAGCACCTTTGGCAATCCTTGCCAGGCCTCGAATGCCGCTACATGGCCGCGTAAAAAGTGCTCCATTTGCTGGTTGAGATAAAAGCGCAAGAAGATCTGTCGCGACCAGCTCAGCACCATCACAAACGCCATTAACGGCCGCCGGGCCTTGCCGATCTGAATATGCCCGAACGAACCCCAGTCAACCTGGGCTTGCTCACCGGGCAGGGTTTTTAGGCGTAAATACGCCTCGGGCAGCTTGCGCGGCCGCAGTTCACTGATACGCTGGCGAAACTGGCTGGGGCCACCGGGGTATCCCCGCAGGCGGGCCATTTCATACAAGCGGGCCGCCGTGAGTGTGGGAAACTCCCGCAGGGTGTCGATGACAAAGGGCAGATAGGGGTCGATGATCGACGCACGGCGAGTGCGCTCCACCTTGGGCAGGCCAGCCTGTGCCAGTACCCGATCAACCACTGAGTGGTGAATGCCAAGCTGGGTCGCAATGGTGCCCGTTCGCCACTTCTCAACAAAATGGTAGCGCAGTATTTTTGCTTCAGTTTCTTTGCCGATGGCCATGACTGCCCTCCGATTGATGACTCCTGTCCAGCCGCTGCACTAATGTCGCCGGAATCTGCGCCTGAACTGACTGCTCTGCAGAAAATCACTGCGCAAAAAGGGACCGCAGACCGCGCCACAGTGATGGCAGCGCACGGTGGCGTCAGTTTTACCCGGCATATCGGCCCTTTTGATCTCATCAGGCACGGTTTGCAGTAGATCACGGAGTATTATTGCCAGAGAACGGTGATGCGTTACTTTTTGTTGTTGCCGTTCTCGATAACGCTGTTGGCGAGCGGCATTATTCATGCGACCCGGGCGAGTGGCCTGGTACTTCGCTCTGGCTCGTTTAATGGATTCCTTTCTGGCTTCCTGGCTGCAACCATCGGTGCAATACCGCTGGCCGCGATCACAGTGGGTACAGACGATGACCTGGGCGTAGCAGCGACAACAGTGGTAGAGACGGCTGGATGATGGCATCGACACAAAGGTCGATGAGGGCTGGATTTATTCCCATTATGTGCAACACTTAACGGGTCGTGCACCTGCACGGTTTTTTTGGGTATGGCGCCAGCGTTGACCGTCAAATCTGTGGTGGCGTCATACCGTTCTCAGCGACACTTATTCTTATAGTCCCTACGCTTGAATCGTGCCTGCTTATTGGTCGCTCTTGAGTGTGACTGGGCCGCAGTTCTACCGCGCCGATTCTAATACGCCGAGATCCGTCTATTTCAAAATTCGGCAAATAGCTGCGGTTTTGGAGTGGCGTCTACAGGGGTAGCTGTCGAAAACACTTTTGCCGATGAGTTCTACCCCCGAGTCTCCGAACGAGGTAGAAAAACTTTTAGCTATTCGCAGGTCAGTCCTGAAGTTGGAGTCGAGCAACTCTCCCTCCTGCCACTGGATCTCCGAGTTATAGTACAACGTTGCACTGAGATCCAAGCCCATTATGCGGGTGGCTGCCAGCAAGCTTGCCAGATGGCGCGGCGGCGCTCCTCTTACTCTGCTCCGGCCGCTGTGCTCGCCATCAAAATCTGTATAGGCGTACTGCAGACTACTGTTGGAAAACTCGTCCAGGCGATATTTCAGCTGGGCATCCCAGCCTTTGATAGTTCAGTCTATAAAATTACTTCGCAGTACGGCAGAGCCGCTGGGTCCGGTTTGCGCATCGTCGATAATGTCCCGCGCCTCGGTTTGTAGTAATCGAACATCCACAGAAAGTTTTCGCTGGAAACAGGATCCGATATAGCCAATATCGTATTCGGTGACCATAGATTCTTTAATATTGGGGTCGAATATGACATCGCCTTCAATAACTGTTCCGTCGGAGAATCTCAGTGCTTGGTCTTGAAAAGCTTCCAAGATTGAGGGGATACGATTTCCGCGGCTCGCTGACACTCGCAATGTGTTGAAATTTGAAAACGAGTAGTTAAACGCCAGACGTGGAGACCACACTGTTCCTACCAGTTTGTTTTCTTCAGCCATCAGCCCCACATTGGCCTGTAGTCGAGTTGTCCGTTGCGAGTTTGGATGTCTCCAGCCAGTAGTCTTAGCGATAGGCCTTCTTCGCGTGCCGGTCGATTCGTCACTATGTGTATGGCCCCCAGAAAAGCGTTTGAACCATAGGCTGCCGCGTTGGATCCACGTACGACTTCCATGTATTCAATATCTTCTGGCGTGATGACCATTCCACCGTGGAAAACAGGGGTACGTAAACCGAGCGTCCATCAATGGTGATTTCCAGGTCTCCTGGAAAGGCATAGCTCAAGCCGCGATTGGTAACTCCAAACTGGTTGCCGAGCACATTGTAGCTGAGAAAGCCTGGTGCCAGCTTCAGAATCTGGGAGATTTCCGTGGCGCCTGAGGCGGCAATCATAGCCTGATCAATGTAGGTGATCGCCACGGGGCTTTTATCGATCTGCTGAGGCAATCGTGTTGCCGACGTTACAACTGGAATATCCGCGAAAAACTCGGATTCATTCATCGCGCCAATGCTGGGCTGGGCACCCAGTAGGCTTGCGGTAGTGATAATGGAAATGCTCAGTTGAGAATAAAAATGCTTACCGCTGGAGCTTTTTTTCATAGTTATTATCTTACGCCAGGTTTTTCCGCGAGGATTCCTGCCTCCGTGCGGTTGGCCAGCCCCAGTAATTTCAAGATGGCACTGACATGAGTTTTCACTGTGTTCTCGGAAAGTTCAAATTCCCGCGCGATGTGTTTGTTCGACCTGCCAAGTTGGATTCGCGCCAGAATTTGTAAATGGCGCGGGGTAAGGAGTTCTTTCACCTCATCCAGCGTGTAGGCACGGCCATCGCTCACAGCTACCTTGTCATCATGCACACTTGACCCCAGTAAGTCATCTGCGGGGATGTAGACGCCACCGTTGAGAACTCGGGTGATAGCACTGGTAAACACTTCGGGGTTTACCGACTTGGGGATATACCCTGAAACACCCAGGTCTATCACTTTGCGCACATGGGACGAGTTGGCCGATGCTGAGACCACGATGACAGGAACAGATGGATATTGGTTACAGAATTGACGAAGAAAACGGAAGCCGTCCATGTCCTGCAAAAAAAGATCGAGTAAGGCGAGATCTATAGAGGGAATATCCTGGGCCAACTGCAGTGCCTGAGCTGCGCTCTCGGCTGTGTAGATGGTGGCATCTTCATAGAGACTGGCCAGTAGTGAGCTGAGACCCGACCGGATCAGAGAGTGATCATCGGCGATTAGTATATTCATTGCCGGTATCTCGTGTTGAGTCCTAACAGGGAGTGCGCGAGCCTGGGGCGCGCAATTGATGAGGGACAATATGTATGCGAATGATGAAATCAACCGCGGAGCAAAAATCGGGTAACGATTGAAAACAGGCGTTTAACCTGGGAAATAAAAAGAGAAGAGGCTTAAGAGCTCTCCATGGCCAGAATTTTCACTAGCATCCTGCATAAATTGACAATCCAGCGCCGCGAATAAACCGGAATGGTCCCCGGTTAAATACTTGCCTTTGCTCGAAAACCCCTTCACTTTTTAGAACCCTTGCAGGTCCTTGCTGCCGCAATGAAAATCTCTCATCAGGACAACCCATAATATTACTTTCAGGGCATTGGTATATTGCCAGTTGGAACTAGTCCTTTTGGGTGAGATTACCGAACGGGCGCGGGATTGCGGAACCCCTCAAAGGCGTTCCACAATAGTTCGAAGGAGCGTTTTCTGTCTTCGAAATAGTACATGTTGGTCACCGCCATTACTTCATCCGCATCGTGAAGCGCGGCCAAATAACTCACTTGTTGTTGAACCTGTTCGGGTGTTCCCACAGCGCGACTGTTTTCTCGGCTGGCGATAAAGGCTTTTTCCTGCACTCCAAGTGTTATCTGCGCGGCTTCGGTAGGTGTCAGGGATAGTCCTTTGGATTGCCCGGTAAAAAATCGAAACAGATTGAGGTCGTGCGTCAGCTGCAGAATTTTTGCCTGTTCTTCCGAGTCGGCGCTGGACCCCAACATCCAGATGGGGAGCGAATCAGTCGGTGGTTGGGGGCTGACGACTGGTGTGGTGTTGTCACTCCAAAGATACTCACTTAGCTGTGCGACTTGCTCGGGGAAACGATGAAAGTTAGGTTTGCCGTCGGGGGCGAGGGCGGCGGCGGTAGACATATCCGCACCCGGTGCGCGGCCGATACCCAGATCAATGCGCCCGGGATACAGGTTGGCGAGTAGTGAGAACACCTCGGCGATTTTATAGGGGCTGTAGTGCGGCAGCATAATGCCTCCGGAGCCCAGTCGAATCGTTTTCGTCGCAGCGCCCAGAGCCGCAAGTAGTACCTCTGGAGCGCTTCCGGCCACTGTGGGAAAGGCATGGTGCTCAGACACCCAGAATCGCTCATATCCCAGCTGTTCACACCACCGAGCCATCTCCAGGGTTTCTTGTAGAGCCGTTGGTGCCTGGTCGGCTGCACGGGCCAGAGATTGATCGAGCACAGAAATTTTAAACGTTATTTTAAATCCACAGCAGGGTCCGGGAGGCAAGTGTAGCGGATAGCGCATAGAGCGCGAAAGCTTAAGCGCGGGGCAATTGAACTTCGCTGTGTTTGGGGGTATTGTCGATTGATTATCGTCTGGTATGGGTAAGCAAGAAAGATCAATGAGTCACTTTCAATACGAACACAGCCCCCACCCCATCCGCCCTGGATTAAGCGAATCCTATCGGCAGTATTGGCAATCACTGGCCTCGCCAGGAACCTGGTTTACCGGTGCTCAAAGAGTGGCCATTGCCGCGGAGGTTCGCAACGCTCTGATCTGTCCACATTGCGCGCAGCGAAAGCTAGCCTTGTCGCCCAACTCGGTTAAAGGCGAGCACCTAAGTGCAAGGTCACTTGGTGAAAACATCGTAGACGCCGTTCATCGGGTGATTACCGACCAATCGCGCATTACCCAAACCTACGCTTGGTGCCCAATGCGTACCGCGAATGGATGGCGGTGGCTGCCGAACAGTATTTGTCCTTCCGGCGCATGGCGCAGTTTGGTGACATTCCCGGGCGATCCATCAATCGAATGCAAATAGAGCTGGTGGCGGGGAGGGTCTCGTCAATCAACGAGTGCTTTTACTGAACTAGCTCACATGCCTCGATGCTCAGTTTGAGTGCCGACATTGCCAAATCAGAAGTTGATCTGAAAGTGATCAATGGCGATGAAAATGCATCTACTGAAAGTATCTTACACGGCGCTCAACTTTTGCGGTTTGCCGAGGCCTTCGCTAGCCGAGACGAAGCTTCGCTCAGTCAAGCTCGCGCTGATCTCCTGGCTCAAGCGGGAGCCGAGGTCCTGGTCGATACCGCAGGGGTCGCGGCGAATTTTCAGAGAATGGTGCGCATAGCGGACTCCACGGGAATACCACTTGATGATCTCAGTGCAGCCATCAGCCACAGGGTTGTAGAGCAATTGGACCTCACCCGCTTTGCTACTTCTGGCAATACTCCTGTAGCTGGTTAAACTACTGAGTTGGGTAGTTCGGCCTTTGGCCATTCGCAGATTCAAGAATATGGCTGGGGAGTAGGGCCCAAAGGAACTAATCCGAATAGGGCGGCTCTACGGCATAGCATAGTAAAAGGTATTAATATGAAGACTCTAACCCTGGCGGCAACCGCCGCTTTGTTGTCAATGTCATCTGTACTTGCCTTTGGCCAAACCCATAAAACCGAAACCGGTTGGCTCGAACTCGTCAAAGGTTATAAGGGGTCTGCGGTGGGTGCGCAGATGCGCGATGTTGAAACTGACGCTGCAACCGGCGAAAGAACACTGAAAATCTCAATCCCCAAAGCAGCCATTACCCACCCCGACCAAATGGAAGAGGTTATTGTTATCGGTCAGAAGCCCGAAGAGCGCGGCCCGCTCGTCAATTTTGATATTGATATTGAATACGAGTTTGAGTGGGTGGAAGATTATGATCAGGATAATTACGGCCTGGTAATCCGATTGGGCAAGGACAGTAACTGGCCGATTCGGCTGTTTATGCACGCGGATGATGGACCCCGCAATTGAGCGCTAACACGGCCCTTAAGCCCTTGACTTAAAAAAGCTTCCTCCCTATAGTACCGCCCCTCAACGCGCCCGTAGCTCAGCTGGATAGAGTACCTGGCTACGAACCAGGCGGTCACACGTTCGAATCGTGTCGGGCGCGCCATATTTTTCAAAGACTTACGCATTCGCATGAGTTGTCTCCTCAGAAAAACGTAGAGTTTTCGTAGAGTTTGGCCCTACGATCTCTAACACTGTAGCGCGACAACTCCATTTAGATTTTGCGACACTTTTTTTTAGACTGGCGCGCGTCGCCGCCTCCAACTGAGAGGCTTTCCCTCCCACGTACGCATTGTCCTACCCTCACACCTTGTTCACGGCCGATATCAGGCCAGATTCCGGCACCCAAAAGCCCCTGTTAAATTGCATCCAAAATTGACCCACTTACCCCCCATATTTGCATCGAATATTGACCCACGTAACCATCCGGCTCTTGCTGACAGCGATGCTGGAGTTCCAAGGAGTGATAGACGTGGATTTATTGAGTGTAATCAGACGATGGCATCTGCGTGAAGGTCGATCCATCCGGGAAATTGTCCGGCGGACAGGCCTTTCCAGAAATACCATCCGTAAGTATCTAGCCAGCGGTGTCATTGAACCGCGCTACCCAGACCGGAAGAGCCCCAGCCTGTTAATTTGCACTTAAAACTGACCCAGGATTTGCATCTAATTTTGACCCACCTGGTTCGCTCAAGTATTACTCATTTTGTTGGTTTTTTGCCAGTTATTTCCTCCCTTTGATTGCAGGTCGAGTTTTTGAACCGGTAGCTGTCGTTGCCCGTCTCGATGATATGGCAGTGGTGTGTCAGCCGGTCCAGCAGAGCTGTTGTTCGCTTTGGATCACCAAAGACCTTTGGCCACTCAGAGAAGCTTGGGTTGGTTGTAATCACAATGCTGGTGCGCTCATACAGGAAGCTGATCAGGTGGAACAGCAAGGCTCCTCCCGCCTGGCTGAAGGGGAGATAACCCAACTCATCCAGTATGACCAGGTCAGTGCTGGCCAAACGGTTGGCCATTCGCCCTTGTCGTCCGGCGGCCTTCTCCAGTTCCAGCGCGTTTACCAGGTCGACCGTAGAGAGGAACCTCACCCGTTTGTGGTGATGGATAATCGCCTGTACACCCAAGGCAGTTGCCAAGTGGGTTTTCCCAGTACCAGGGCCGCCAATCAGAACAATGTTCTGGGTTTCTTCGATAAATTCGCACCGGTGAAGTGAACGCACCAGTGTTTCTGTCACCATGCTCTCGATGAAGTCGAAGCCGGTAAGATCCCGGTGGGCCGGGAATTTGGCCACCTTCATTTGATAGTTAATAGACCGCACCTCGCGGTCGGCTACTTCTGCTTTGAGCAGATCATTGAGGATGGGTTCTGCCTGCTGATAGGCAGGTGCGGCCTGTTCAGCCAGCTCTTCAATGGATTGAGCCATGCCGTACAGGCGCAGCGCTTTTAGTGTGGCGATCATTGCATCAACGGACATATTTATTCTCCCTGAGGTTATCGTAGCGCTGTGTGTTGGCAATGGGCTCATTGACCAGTACGAGTGCTGGCGGTGGATTGAGCGGCTCGGGTAATGGCCCCTCTAACAACCGTCCCGGCACATTGGTCACGTGTTGTTGGGAGGGCCTGCCGCTCTCAAGGGCCACCTCCACGGCCTGCATCACCAGATGTTCATCGTGGTGTAGCACCAGCGCCAGGATATTGGCCATCTCCCTATCACCACCCAGCCGTTTTAGGAGAATGCGTTGCAGGCGTTTAAAGCAGCCGGGGAGCTCTGTAAAGGGCGCGCCGTTACGCAGGGCACCGGGCTTGCGCTGGATGACTGCCAGGTAATGCCGCCAGTCGTAGACGGTTTCCCCAGCATGTTTATGGTGACGGGAGAAGACTCGAGTATGCTCGGCAATGATCTGAGCTTCGGCAACAACAACTATTTTGCTGGCGTAGGCTCGCGCGCTCACAGGTTTGTTGGCGAATGCAGCGGGGACGCTATAGCGGTTACGGTCGCACAGGATAAGGCAAGTCGAAGACACGCGCTTTGTGTGCTCGACATAGCCATCAAACGGCGCGGGCACTGCCATGAGTTGCTTGCGCTCATCCTCCCAGACATCCGCTACCATCCGGCCCGGATATTCAGGGTGAGGTATTTCCTTCCAGAGTTCGATGCACCGCTGCTCCAGCCAACGGTTCAAATCAGCCAAGGTTTTGAACGAGAGTGCGTTATGCCAGATACGATAACGGGAATCGCGCACCTTCTTCTCTACTTGGCCTTTCTCCCAACCCGCTGCCGGGTTACAGAACTCAGCTTCAAACAGGAAGTGGCTGACCATGGCCTTGAACCGCTTATTGACGTCACGGCGCTTGCCGCGACGCACCTTGTCGACGGCCGTCTTCATGTTGTCGTAAATGCCTCGCTCCGGAACACCACCCAGAGCGACCAGGGCATGGTTGTGAGCGTCAAACAGCATCTCGTGGGTTTGCAGTGGATAGGCCCGCAGCATAAAGGCCCGGCTGTGGCAGAGCCTGGAATGGGCCACTTGTAGTTTGGTTCGCTCCCCACCGATGACCACCCAGTCCTCTGACCAGTCGAACTGGAAGGCTTCACCCGATGCAAAGACCAGTGGGACAAACGTCCCTTTGGTTGCCGACAATCTGGCTTCTTGCTGGCGTGACCGCCAATCGCGAGCAAAGGCGGCGACGCGGTCATAGGAGCCGGGATAGCCCAATTCCACCAGGTCGAGGTGCAGCTGCCTGACGCTGCGGCGTTGCTTTCGATGCCGCTTTGATTCCCGCTTTAGCCAGCCGAGCAGGATATCGGCAAAGGGGTCAAGCTGGCTGGGGCTCTTCCGGTCTGGGTAGCGCGGTTCAATGACACCGCTGGCTAGATACTTACGGATGGTATTTCTGGAAAGGCCTGTCCGCCGGACAATTTCCCGGATGGATCGACCTTCACGCAGGTGCCATCGTCTGATTACACTCAATAAATCCACGTCTATCACTCCTTGGAACTCCTGCATCGCTGTCAGCAAGAGCCGGATGGTTACGTGGGTCAATATTCGATGCAAATATGGGGGGTAAGTGGGTCAATTTTGGATGCAATTTAACAGGGTGAGGTTCCTCTCTACGGTCGACCTGGTAAACGCTCTGGAACTGGAGAAGGCCGCCGGACGACAAGGGCGAATGGCCAACCGTTTGGCCAGCACTGACCTGGTCATACTGGATGAGTTGGGTTATCTCCCCTTCAGCCAGGCGGGAGGAGCCTTGCTGTTCCACCTGATCAGCTTCCTGTATGAGCGCACCAGCATTGTGATTACAACCAACCCAAGCTTCTCTGAGTGGCCAAAGGTCTTTGGTGATCCAAAGCTAACAACAGCTCTGCTGGACCGGCTGACACACCACTGCCATATCATCGAGACGGGCAACGACAGCTACCGATTCAAAAACTCGACCTGCAATCAAAGGGAGGAAATAACTGGCAAAAAACCAACAAAATGAGTAATACTTGAGCGAACTAGGTGGGTCAAAATTAGATGCAAATCCTGGGTCAGTTTTAAGTGCAAATTAACACCACGCGCATCTCATTCTCAGCCCGGGAGATGATAAGGACGCACTCGGCAAGCTTATGAAGCGATTGGCCGGGCGTCAAACACGCTACGTTAACAAGCAGGAATGTCGTACTGGCTCCCTCTGGGAAGGGCGCTTTAAATCCAGCCCCATACAAACAAATAACTATCTTTTACGCTGCTGTCGCTATGTGGAGTTGAACCCGGTCAAAGCAGGAATGGTGAAGCGGGCAGAAGATTATCGATGGTCCAGCTTTCGTAGCAAGGTGGGGCTGGAGGTCTCTGCAATACTCGATCCTGATCCCCACTATCAGGAAATGTCTGCACCCGAGCAACTTTATCGGCAGTTTGTTGAGCAAGGAATTCCCGTGGAAGAGCAGCGGTTTATTCACGATCGAGTGCAGCGCAATGGTTTAACGGGTGGGAGTGCCTTCACAGACGAAATCGAATTCCGTACCGGTCTGCGCATCGAGCACCGCTTGCCGGGCCGTCCTAGAAAGCCAACAAAATAAATCTGTCCCCATTTTCCCCTGAAATAGACTCACCATCTATGTCGTTGACAATTTCGGAGAGATCACGAATGTTGCCATCTGAGTCAAACAGACCGGGTTGTTCGGCTCCGGCCGCACCATACCTTAATAGCTTCATATCAACCTATGTATTTGACCAGCCTCCATCAATCACATGTACCTGACCCGTAACAAACGCACTTGCATCAGAGGCGAGATAGAGGGCCAATTCCGCTATTTCTTCAGGCTTGCCAAGGCGCCCCATGGGTTGCCGGGCAATGAATGTTGCTCTTGCCTTGTCATAGTTACCCGTGGAAGTCAGCCGCTCCTTAAGAGAGGGTGTTTCCACCGTGCCGGGGCAAATTGCGTTGCAGCGAATGCCCTGCGAAACAAAATCCGCCGCGATCGCTTTTGTTAGCCCAATGACGGCCCCTTTAGTTGCACCGTATACAAAGCGATTGGGAACACCAATCACCGAGCTTGCAACGGATGACATATTGATGATTGAACCACAACGCGCCTCGAGCATCGCCGGGAGAAAAGCGCGTACCATTTGGTACATGGCTTTTACATTCAAGGTGAACGATGCGTCCCAATCCTCTTCATCGCAATCGAGGACGGTTCCGTTATGAACATAGCCAGCACAATTGAAGAGTACATCAACCGCCCCGAGTTTCCTCGCTATCGCACCAACTGCTGAGCGCTCGGTGACGTCGAGTATGACTTTCTCACAATCGCGTACCTGTGCCAGCGCCAATGCGTTTATATCGGCTGCGATCACCTGGGCACCTTCCGAGGCAAACAATTCTACGCTCGCCTTGCCGATGCCCTGTGCGGCACCGGTCACAACAACGCGCATATCGGCAAGCCTATTCATAATGCCGCAAAAAGCCAACCACAAATTTCTGACGTGGTCCAGCATTTCTTTACAACCCAGTTAAGCGGCTTTTTTCAATTCAACCATCTCCGCCTCATATTGATTCGGACTCACGTAGCCCAGATATGAATGCAGCCGTTGGCTGTTGTAAAACATGGATATGTAGTTCAACACATCCTGTTGTGCTTCGAGCCTGGTCTGGTAATTACGCCAGTGGACACGCTCCTGCTTCAAGCTTCCAAAGAAACTCTCTGCAACTGCATTGTCCCAGCAATCACCTTTGCGACTCATGCTCCCGACGAAGCCATGGGCCTTAAGAAGCCGCCTGTAATCCTTACTGGCATATTGAGAGCCTCGATCGGAATGGACAATCAAGCCAGCTTTGGGCCGCCTTTGCCAAATGGCCATCCTCAGTGCATCGCAAACCAGCTGAGCCTTCATTCGTGAACCCATACTCCAGCCAACAACCTTTCTCGAATACAGGTCAATAACAACAGCAAGGTACAGCCAGCCCTCCTGGGTCCAGAGATAAGTGATATCCCCAACGTACGCCCGGTCAGCTCGATCAACATCAAATTGCCGATCCAATACATTCTCAAACACAGGTTGCTTGTGATTACTGTTTGTCGTGACTTTGTATTTCTTCCGGTGCTTAACCTGAACGTTGGCCTCTTTCATCAATTTTCGAGCCTTCTCCCGGCTCACCGGATAGCTTAGCGCGCTGAGCGCCGCCTTCATTCTCCGGCTACCGTAGCTGTCCCGGGTTGCTTTGGCGATGTCTCGGACAGCTTCCAGTAATTCCTGGCGGTAATAATCGAGACTGCCACCTCCACGCTGCTGATAACCATAGTAACCACCGCGGGTAACGCCCAGGAGTCGACACATCAGGTCAACTGGCCAGGTCTTCTTGTGTTGGGCAATAAACACGTATTTCACCTTGTTTCCTTGGCGAAGAGTCGAGTGGCAAAGTGGAACTTCCCCACAATGCTCTCCCAGAACCGTACGTGACACTCTCATGTCATACGGCTCCTATTGTCCAACCGCAGGCAAAATGCCCAGTTGCCAGTGATAAAGCAAATTCGGCTCTCTTTCGGAGATGCCTCGCAACCACTTTCTTGCTTTGCGTTTGCTTCCTTTGAATCGTTTGTATTTTCTCACAGCCCATTTCACCAGAACTTCGTTCAGATGGGCCATCACGCGTTTGAGGGAACTCGGGTAGAAGACCCCGAAGTAGTTCCACCACCCTCGCAATGAGGCGTTAGACTTTTTCGCAATGTCCTCCAATTCAGCATTCGTCCATCTGCCGATATTCCACTGACTCATTCGTTGTCGAATGTGTTTTGCAGATGTTCGACTAACTGCCGGACTAAAACTGTTGAAGTATTTTCCATTCCGACTTTTGGCCAGCCGACCTCGAAATACATACCCCAGAAAATCGAATTGGATATTGGGATACTTCCCTCGACGGTTAGCATCTCGGCAATACACAATTTTTGTCTTCTTCGGGTGTAGATCAAGTCCGCAGGTACGCAGGCGTTCGCCAACGACGTCCTGCAAATGAGCGGCTTCTTCCTGCGAGTTGCAGTGTAGCAGCCCATCATCGGCATAGCGCGCAAATGGAATGTGCGGAAAGTGCCTTTTCATCCATAGATCGAAGGTATAATGCAGATAGAGATTGAATAACACCGGGCTAATGACACCGCCCTGAGGTGTACCCTTGTCTCTCTCCACGATACTGCCATCCTTTCTAACCAACGGAGCCTTTAGCCAGCGCTCGATATACAGTAACGTCCAGCGACATTGGGTATGATGCCGAACTGCTTTTAGCATCAACGCATGATCAATGTTGTCGAACGCCCCTTGCACATCGAACTCCAGCACCCAACTGTATTTCCAGCAACGTTGTCGCGTGACTCTGATTGCATCTATCGCCGATTTACCTTTGCGATAGGCATAAGAGTCTGGATGAAAGTGAGGTTCTACAAGCGTTTCAAACCGGTTGCGCACAACTGTCTGCGCAATCCGATCGGCTACAGTCGGTACGCCTAACTGGCGAAATTTTCCATCCTTCTTAGGTATCTCTACCCCTCGAATCGGTGGTGGAAAATAGCTCCCTGATGAGAGACGGTTCCAGAGCCTGTAGAGATTACTTTTCAGGTTCCCTTCGAACTCAGTTATCGTCTGTTCATCTACTCCATGAGCACCGCGGTTCGCCTTCACTTGGCGCCAAGCATCAAATACAGCATGCTTGGATATTTCAAACGGTTTTGCTTGACTCATTGGTTCCTCCCAATTGGTTGACCAACTTGCTTCGCTGAACAACGCACCCCCTTCGCTCCACCGCCATTACAGCCGCTTCATCACTACTACGGAGTGCTCCGCCCCTGTGCCCTGCATCGGTACTCTCACCTTCCTGGGACTACCAGTTCGGCTTCTCCCTTCACATCAGGACGACAGGTTCCTATGTTCCACATAATCGCCTGGATATAAGTTCACGCCACCTTAATGCCGGTCGCCATCAAGTCAGTAAACAGGTAACTTCTTGATTTGTCCCAGAAAACGGTCTGGTCTCTGGTTTTGACGACATCGGGTAAAAGCTATCGACACCTCATCGAGTGGTTCGCTTGCGCTCGTCTCCTTATTCCCTACCTGCCATATTTTCTATGACTTTTCCTCAACGCTCACTACCATGTCTCTTGAACACAGCAGCTTGAGGTGGTTTGACATCCCCTCCTGCAAGGCGATGTCGAGGGGCCTACCCTCATCGATTATGCAGCTTCATAGCACACAGACCGTCGCTTTTTTAAATATATCTTTCTCCATCTTCAAGCGCCGGTTCTCCTCCCTCAACTGGCGGGTTTCTGCCTACTCCGGTGTCAGCTTGCCGTTTCCGCGGAAAGCGTGTCCGTCACTTGATCGTTGATGCTCTTTAACCCAGCGCCCCAACATGGTGGAGTTGATGTCGAGACTTTTCGCCGCTTCAATTCTTGTGTAACCCTGATCCAGTACCAGGCTGACGGCATCCAGCTTGAATTCCTTCGGATATTTCTTTCTTGTGTTCATTCTTTAATCTCCAGTTATGGGTATTATCCCTTAACTGGGTTGTGCAGATCTATTAGACCACCTCACTACTTGCACTGAAGGAGTTTGAGTCGCCGCCCATTTAACCCAATATCGAACAAGAATGACGGCTTATACAGGATAGGTCCGTCCAAAATGGCCCATTGAGCGCTGACACTGCGCAGAGCAACGGTTTTTGATTAAACCTCTCTGCCCTATCCGCTGTGAAGGCTTATAATAAAACTTGAAAGAGGGATTCAGAGGCCCTTGAGACGCTGGCGATACTCTATCTGGGGATTTGGGGACTTGCTCGTGATGTTTGTTGTTTTTGAACTCTGGCACACTACGATAGTTGTGCGTCGCCTTGCAGATGCGCAATCGCCGCATGTTAGTCCATTTTAATTAAAACTACGAATGATTTTTCCAGATTCCCAGATAGAACCCCCTAATCAGTCCGCTCCAGACGCATTTCATATTGGAAGAGGCTTCAGTAAAAGGGACTAAAAACCGAGATAAACCGATAATACCGCGTTAAACGCCCTGCCAAACTGCTCGATTGACGAGAACATACGGAGGCTTAATGATATCGATCAAAATCGGTGGTTATACTGAGGTCTCAGAGGGTTATTTTGGCACAGAGGTGCCGGTGGGAGAGAAGGATTCCAGCCCATTGATTTGGGGCAAAATGGTGAATTTTCTGGTGATTTTTGCCAGCTGAAATGTAGGGCTAGTCCCGGCGGAAAATTCGGATAGTCAGGCGCACTCACAAGTATTTAGATAGTGGCTCAGTCAACATCAAGTGTATTTGCAGACCATGAATGATTCAGCCAGGTTAGTCACACAAACCTTTCGCCGCGCCCTTGGAAATTTTGCAACCGGCGTGACCGTTGTTACGTCCCGCGATCACGAGGGAAACTGGGTGGGCGTCACGGCGAACAGTTTCAGCTCAGTCTCATTGATCCCGCCTCTGGTTTTATGGAGCCTCAGTCGCACCGCCAGAAGCCTGGCCGCCTTTGAGTTATCAGATGTATTTATCGTCAATGTACTGGCAGACAACCAAATCGATATCTCCAACCGCTTCTCACGCCAGGGGTTGGCGAACAAATTCGATGGTGTCTATACACGGCCCGGCCTCAGTGGCTGTCCGATAATTCTTGATTGTTTGGCCTCGTTTCAATGTAGAAAAAAATACAGCTACGAAGGAGGGGACCACCTGATCTTTGTCGGCGAAGTGGTAGACTTTGAGACCGCTGACAGCCAGGGGCTGATCTTCCACAAAGGTCAATACGCCGTTTCGGAAAAACACCCCGGACTGAATGACCTCACCGAGGAAGCCGAAGAGAATTCGTTTTCTGAAAGCTATGTGGACTATCTGCTGTCGCAAACCGCTGACGGCTTTGAGCGACAATACCAACCTATATTGGACAAATATGGGGTTTCCCGGTACGAGTGGCGCGTCTTGTGCTGCATCAGCGAGTATCGAGGTGTCAGCGAGGCCGAGTTAGTGTCCTTCTCACTGATCAATGGAGATCTGCTGCGCGACATACTCGCAAAGGCTGCAGCTGAAGATTGGATAAGCAGCCATTCCGACACAAACGGAAAAATGCTGTACTATATTCAGTCGGCGGGTCTGGATATCCATGTGCCTCTGCTGGCGGCAGCCAGAGCACACGAGTCCGAGGCTTTGGCCACCTTTTCGGACACAGAGGTCAGGCAGTTAAAAAAAATGCTCAAGAACCTGATGCATAGGGTCAACGCAAAGGGTATTGAAGTGACCGGCTGATCGCCGGTCACATAGTGAATTGACTTGATATTGGCGGGGCAACACAATCATTCGGCATGTGGGGGTTCAAATCTAGAATCCGATTGGCCTAGAAAGAAGGGAGATTGCACAACCATGTATTCACACAGTAACTCACCCGGGCCACCCGAGTGTAGCGCGGCACCTAGCGAAATTACCTCTTTTCGAACCTCGGATATCGATAAAGCGACCCAGCGCATAACCAAAATGTTCGGGCCCCATACCATCATACCCTCCGGGAGTGGCAGAGACCTTGAGTTTGAGCACTCATTTGCCTGGATTTCGAATATCTGCATCAACTACCTAACCTATGGTCGAGAATTGCGTAACAACATAGACGTGTTTAACAACCAGAACTATTGTTTGATGTTTCCGGTGGATGGTCAGTATGCGATCGCAGCCGATGGTAAACGGGTGGAGGCCGAATCGAATTCGGTAACGGTTATTAATCCCACTTGCCCGGTTACGCTGGAGGCTTCCGAGAACTACAGTAATATCAGTGTGCGTTTGACACGTAGTGCTTTGGATCGGGCGCTGGTGAGGCACCTGGGTGAGAAGCAGGCTGCCCAGGTTGTCTTCAAATGTCACCCACAGCGCTTGCATCCAGGGAGCGAAACCCTGAAGACCTTGGTGATGCAAATTTGGCAGTCGTGCCATCAGCGCGCTTCACTATCTACCTTTAGCGCGGTGGGTAGTGAGCTGGAGGTGCTGTTCGCCTCCATGTTGCTTCTCAATGTGCCAAACAACTACACCGATAAACTTATAGCCAGAAGCAATGAGATTACCCCCACCACTCAATGCAGGGCGGCGGCCGACTACATTAAAGCCAATGCGACAGATGATGTGTACCTGGGTGATATAGTTCGAGAATCAGGCTTGGCCAAGACTTCGTTGTACACAGAGTTTAAAAAATTCTACTGTGTATCTCCCATGAAATTCCTTCGCGTTGAGCGCCTTCGACTCGCCTATGAAATGTTCGCGTCTTCCAGTTCGGACTCGATCTCCGTTACCAACGTAGCGATAGATTGCGGGTTTACCCACTTCGGCCGTTTTTCCAAGTACTACAAGAAACAGTTTGGTGAATTGCCCTCTCAGACCCTCCAGCGCTGCCGCAGTAAATTTCAGTAGCTGTCGCTGATTACGCACTGCGTTTTCCAGCTAGTGTGCCTGTAAACCGGTCACACTTGTGTCCCCTTTGTACCCCTAGCTTTATTTGTACAGCGGAAAAACTGGCTAAAACAGCTGTTCCTCCCGGATAGCACCTCCAGTGGAATAAAGCAACAATGGATCCACAAACTGCCAACTAGTGGGATAAGTGATGGTCAAAATAATAGCTGCGAAGAATCTGGAAACCAAAAAGTCAGTTCTCCTAGGCCTCTGCCTTGTACTGAGTTTTCCCACCGCACAGGCGCAAGCGCAAACTGGCGTTTTAGAGGAAATAATTGTCACGGCGCGAAAGCGTGAGGAGAGCCTCCAGGAAACACCAATATCCATCCAGGCGTTCTCGGGAGAGGACCTCGAGCATCGAGGCATTGATAATGTTGCCCAGATCGGTAGTTTCACACCCAATATGACGTTCGATCGTGCCGCAGCCATTGGGGGCAGTAACTCTTCGGCGGTTGTTTATATACGCGGCATAGGACAGGATTCTGCGATTCCCACGATTGATCTCGGTGTGGGTACCTATATCGATGGTGTGTATCTGGCGCGATCCGTGGGCGGAGCACTGGACCTTGTGGATGTAGAGCGAATAGAGGTGTTGCGAGGCCCCCAGGGCACACTCTTTGGCCGCAATACGATCGGAGGGGCCATCAATATCACAACAAAGAAACCGCACGAAGAATTTGCTGCTGAAGCTGAAGTGATTGTGGGCTCCGACGAAATGATCAACAGCAAATTGATTGTCAATGGGGGACTCACAGACACCCTGTTTGCGAAGGTGGCAGTCTTGAGTAAGAACCGCGACGGCTATGTAGACCGGGTCAACGGTGATGATATGGGCAATGAAGATTCGCTGGCCGGTAATCTGGCACTGCGCTGGTTGGCTTCCGAATCCACTACCGTGGACCTGGCCTTTGACGCTACCGACAGCGACACCAATGGCGCCCCCTTTACGTTGGTTGGTGTCAACGCCAACGCGCCTTTCCCGCAGTTTCATAATGCATTTCTCAACGCACCCTCAGAGGGTTGTTTTATACCTCCACCAGTCGGACCAGGCAGCACGGATAGCACCAATCCCAATTGTTACAATTCGCAGTGGGTACCGAGCAGTGACGATGTGGATTTCGGCACGCTTCCCGCCAAGGATGAATTGGACGTGTGGGGCGTATCGGGCACCTTCAAGTGGGCTATCAATGAGAATCTGGAATTTCGGTCGATCACGTCGTTCAGGGATACACAGAGCGAGTTTGCTCTGGACCAGGATAACTCGCCCCTGACGATTGCCCACGTGCGCAGTTCATCGGACCAAGAGCAGTTTACCCAAGAGTTTCAGCTTCTCGGCACACATTTCGACAGCAAGCTCGAATGGATCCTGGGGCTTTACTACTTCGAAGAAGAGGGCGAATTCCTGGAGTTCGTCACCTTTTCGCCGGTAGATTTTGTGTCGGGAGGCTCCTTTGACAACGACAGCTATGCTGTCTTCGCTCAGGGTACCTTTGATCTGACCGATAAACTGAGCTTGACCGCAGGAATACGTTACACCGATGACACCAAGCGTTTTACTCCAGACCAAGTGATTTTCTCGAATAACAACGACCGGGTACCCCCACCGTTGCTGGGGTTTGGTCCAGGACTGGTGCCACCGGTACCCCCGCCCGGCACCCCAATCCTACCGAATTCTGAGGAAGAAATTGATGCCCAGGAAGTAGATCCGATGCTCAATCTCAGCTATCAATGGAACGTGGAACTTCTGACCTACGTGACCTATTCAGAGGGGTTCAAGAGTGGTGGTTTTACCCAGCGTGTATTCCCGCCTCAGGGCAACGTCCCGTTTTTTGACCCCGAATTTGTCACCGTCTACGAGGCCGGCTTTAAATGGCAAGGCTCTGATAACCGGGTGCGAATCAATGGGGCGTACTTCTATAGTGACTATGAGGATTTGCAGATAGTGTCCCAGGCACAAACTGTCGCACCACTGGTGCTCAACGCCGGTGAGGCCGAGGTTCAGGGCTTCGAGCTGGATCTGCTGGCGGCTCCGAACGAAAACTGGCTGATAGAAACAGGAATTGGTTACATCGACGCCGAGTACACTAGGATTGACCCCTTTACGGGTGTTGGGAAGAATAATTCGCTGGTTAAAACTCCAAAGTGGAGCGTCAACGCGGCGATATCTTACACTTGGCGCTGGGGCGATCGCGGTACCTTGGCGCCGCGCCTTGACTACAGCTATAGCGATGCCTATGAGAATAACGCCATCAATAGTCCGATCATCAGCCAGGATTCATTTTCGCTGGTCAATCTGGGGCTGATCTTTACGAGCAGTGACGGCAAGTGGGAAGTTGCCGCCATCGCTCGAAATATTACCGACGAGCGCTTTATATCGGCGGGTTATTCTGAGACTAACGGTTCGACCACCAATTTGGGTGTTTCCCAGGTCGTGTTGGACCGTGGTCAGGAGTGGTCCCTTCGAATAAAACGGCTGTTCTTCTGATGCCGCGCCTCGAACCACTGCTTGCCTCGAACCTGTCACAGGACCACCAGGAATTGCTGGACAAGCTGAACGATCTACTGGGCTTTGAATGTAATGATTGGCTGACTATGGCCTATGTGCCACCGATCATGAATGCGGCCATGGATTTTTGCGCCACGATACTTGAACACGCCGAGGGCTGCGGAGAACACCTCAAATGGCTGGTTTGTTATGCGTGCTCGAAAGCCTATGGATGCCAATACTGCGTTGCCCACACCGCGTTCGCAGCGGTGCGCTTTGGCGTGCCAGATGAAAAGCTGGCAAACATCAAGGACTTTCTAACGGCGTCTTGCTATAGCGACGCTGAACGCGCCGCGCTTTCTGTCGCGGTCGGCGCCGGCAAATGTCCCAGTGATATCAGCGATGCCGAGTTCGAAAATCTGAAGCTACACTTTGACGAGTCGCAGATTGTTAAAATTGTATCCCTGGCGTCCATGATGGGTTTCTTCAATCGCTGGAACGATGTCATGGCAACTGAACTTGAGCGGCCCCCGCGACAAAATGCAGAGCTGAAGCTGGGTACCACGGACTGGAATTTGGGTAAACACGATGGCACATCTTGAACCACGCCGACGAGAAGATCACCCCGAACTTGAGGATGAGTTTAAATCTCATTGGGTTCTATTCCCCGCAGCTTGCTGCGTTATTATAGGGGGATGAGCGACTATATGCACAAGAGTCATAATGTAACGGTATTGATGCATCACTTGGTTTTTCCGGCGAAGTACCGAAGAGCGGTGTTTGACCGCCCGCGAGATATTCCGCCGCTGCCCGCATGTAAAAAAGATGCTCTGGGGAGGGGAGTTTTGGAGTGATGGATATTTTGCAAGTACTGTAGGGAAACACGACGCCTAGTTGCTATTAATCGACCCCTTCTTCGTTCTATCGAGAACGCGCATCGGATCTTTGCAGATTGGTTCTCCGTAGTGCTGGAAATTATGGCTAGTGTTAACGAGTCAGGCGGATAGCCCAGACACTCGGCAGGGCCAATAATAAAACCATCAACTCTACAACGTTGAGAGAAGTAGGATTGAACTTGCTGATACAGCGCGGACACAAGATACACAAGCCGCGAATACAAAGGAGACAGTATGCTTAATATAGGCGTTGATACCGGTGGCACTTTTACAGACTTCGTGGTTTTTGACGACCAGCGCAATACTATCCAGGTTGCTAAAACGGTTTCGACCCCCGCTGATCCGACTGAGGCATTCCTCAATGGTCTTCGGGAGCTGGATGTTGATCTGAAGGCTGTTTCCCGAATCGTGCACGGAACCACTACTGCCACGAACGCCGTATTGGAACGGGACAATCATACGACTGCGGTTGTTGTCACTAAGGGTCACCGGGATATTATTGAACTGGGTCAGCTGCGAGTGTATGCCGACAACGTTATTTTCAATAGGCATTACCAACGTCCTCCACCTTTCGTGCCGCGTAATATGAGAATGGAGATTGACGAGCGAATGGGTTCCCAGGGCGAGGTACTTAAGCCCATTATGGACACTGAACTGGACACTATTATTGAGTGCATTCGCGGAAAAAATGTTGAGTCAGTGGCTGTTTGCCTATTGAACTCTTATGCAAATCCGGTCCACGAAGTCCATGTCGCCCAGAAAATTAGGGACGCTTTACCTGGGGTGTCGATTTCTGAATCGATGCAGGTGGCACCAGTTTTTCGAGAGTTTGAGCGCTGGGCGACCACGGTGCTGAACGCCTACGTAGACACCTCTGTGAGCCGCTACCTGCGCAAACTGAGCACCGTACTGCGAGATGCGGGATACGCCGGAGAGTTGTTTTATATGACCTCCAGCGGTGGAATACTCACAGAGTTTGCCGCGCCGCAGCAACCAGTGAGGTTCCTGTTGTCTGGTCCTGCTGCGGGTATCAGCGCGAGTGTGCACCTGGGTAAGTTGGCCGGGATCAAACACCTCATCACTTATGATATGGGCGGAACCAGTACGGACATCAGCCTTATTCAGGACTGTGACCCGATCATCACCCACGAAAGACAGTTTGCCGGCACCGTCATTAAGACGCCACAGCTGGACATCATCGCCATTGGTGCCGGTGGTGGCAGTATCGCCTGGGTTGATCGAGATGGCAGTCTCAAGGTTGGCCCCCGCAGTGCGGGCGCCGAGCCGGGGCCAGCGTGTTACAACAAGGGCGGGACTGAGCCGACCGTAACTGATGCGAATTTGCTGTTGGGCCGGATGGGTGAAGCTTCCGCTCTGGGCGGTACCATGGAGCTGGATAAATCTCTCGCCGAAAAAGCAATCTCCGACATTGGCCAAAAAATTGGGATCGATGATCCCTACCAGGTTGCCGAAGGCATTCTGCGTATTTGCAATAACAACATGGCGGGCGCAGTGCGAACGGTGTCTGTGGAGAGGGGACTGGACCCCAGAGACTTCTCGCTGATGCCCATGGGTGGCGCTGGCCCTATGCATGCCGTGGCAGTGGCGGAAGAGTTGGGAATTGACAGCATCGTGCTACCTGCGAACCCGGGTAATGCCTGCGCCACGGGCCTACTGACCACGAACCTGCAGCATGACTACGTTCGAACTTATGTTACCGAAATGCCCGAAGCGGATATCGAGGTAGTCCGCACGTTAGTGGCGGAAATGGAGGACTTGGCGAAAAAACAGTTGTTGGAAGAGGGGCTTCCCGAGGATCGGATCGAGATAAGCAGCAGTGCAGATATTCGCTACGTAGGTCAATCCTTTCAGCTTGAAGTTCCTGTCACGGTAAGTTCCTCCCTGGAAGAGATAGAACGCGGGTTTCACAAACGCTATGAGAAGGTATACGGCTATAGCCGGCGGGAAAAGCCGACGGAAATTGTGTACTTGCGTTCCGTGTCCTCAGGGATTGTAGACAAACCCGCCCCGGCCCCTAGTCCTGTAAGCGCAACTGATGAAACCCGCCAGAATGGCGACATTTACTTCGACGGTGAAGTCCAACGCAGTGAAATTATAAGCAGAAATCGGATTGCCAGTGGTGCCAGTATTATCGGCCCCGCGGTTATTCGTGAATATGGCTCGACCACAGTACTAAACCCAGGGTGGCAGGCCACGGCGGACGATTTAGGTAACTTACACTTGAACAGAATGAAGGGCTAAAATTATGACGGCACATCTAGACCCAATCACTCTCGAAGTGGTCCAGGGCTCCTTTATAACAACAGTTCGGCAGATGCGTGCGACTCTCATCCGTACGTCTTATGCGCCGATTCTATACGACACAAGAGACCTGTCCTGTGCATTGCTGAGCCCTACTGGGGAGCTGGTCGCAATGTCTGACGGAGACTTTTCCGGGCATGTGTTTTCGCTGCAAGCAGGACTGACTCCGATTCTTGAGAAGTTCGCGGACAAAATGAAACCGGGGGACGTATTCATGTTTAACGACCCCTATACGGGGGGTACTCATCTGAACGACATCGCCTTCTACAAACCCCACTTCGTTGATGGCGATATCGCACTGTGGGAGACCGTTCGTGCACACTGGTCGGATGTAGGGGGTGCGACACCGGGTAGTTTCTCGGGGCAAGATACGGAAATTTTCCAGGAAGGTGTACGTATACCGCCGGTAAGGCTGGTGGAAGAAGGCGAAGTTAACCAGGATTTGTGGGACCTGTTATTTGCCAATGTACGCCTGGCGGATGAGCAAGAGGGCAACGCGCTGGCCATGCTCGACAGTGTAAAAGTCGGTGAAACTCAGATAAACGATTTATGCGCAAAATACGGTGTCGAGGTGATAAGAAAGTGTCTGGAAAGCATGCTGGACCGCGCTGAGAAGACCATGCGAGAAGAGATTAAGAAGCTAGCAGCCGGCGAATACTATGTGGAGCACTATTGCGACAGTAACGGTATCACCGCCGACCCGGTCCCGCTGCATATCCGGATGACCGTTCAGGACGAAACCCTAATGTTTGATTTCACAGGTACGGCCAAGGAGTTTGAGGGCCCAATGAATGTGGGGCCAGCGGTCACCCAAGCGGGAGTATTCGTGGTGGTCAAAAGTTGGTTGGATCCTCATACACCTGTCAACGGCGGCTCGTTCCGACCGATGGAATTTGTATTACCCCCGGGCACGGTAGTCAATTGCAACCCGCCCCGTGCTGTGGCGGGAGTATGGGAGCTCTTTCGAAAAATTCAGTCGGCGGTGGCGGGTATCTTCAGTCAGGTACAGCCGGACAACGCCGGAGGTGGTACACAGGAGACAATCAATCACATATACATTACCAGTTTTGATCCCGAGGCAGCCAAACACCATATTCTGTACGAATATCCACAGGGTGGTTTCCCAGCGACCAGCGATACCGATGGCACGACAGGCAGTCCCTCCTATGACGGCGGGGATGTGCCTAGTATTTACCCGGTAGAGAGCTCTGAACAGCATCAGCCCTTGAGGATAGAGAGTACTGAGGTTACCACTGACGGCGAGGGTGCTGGCCGGCATCGAAGTGGGTTCGGCGTTACCCGGCGCATTCGTGTTTTGAGTGACAACAGCCAACTCAACGTGGTTTCCGATGCCGCGGTGATTCCTGTGTGGGGCGTCGCTGGTGCGTCGGCGGGCGGGTTTAATGCCTGTGGTGTCATTCGGGATGGAAAACCGATCGAGCCCTCTAGCCTACCTGGCAAGGTCCGCGCTTTCCCGTTGAAAAGAAATGACCTCGTTATCATGCGCTGCACTTCCGGTGGTGGTGTAGGTGATCCGCTGGAGCGCGATCCGACACGGGTGCTTGATGATGTGCTTCTGGAATACGTCACACCGGAAAGGGCAGCTGAAGTCTATGGCGTGGTAATTCGCGATGACCAGGTGGATGAGGGTGCGACTCTGAGCATGCGTGAGCAGCTCAAACAGCGCAGACACTACATTAGCCTGGCAAACACTGATACCAATGAATTTGACGCTAACGGTTGCCGGTTAGCTAGAATAAATCCGGGTGATGCCTCAGCTTTGGGTGCCATCGAAGGTGATATGATCGAATTTGTTCCTGCAATTGGTGCACCACTCAGAGCCTGGGCGAAAATTTCTGAGGACGTGGATTCGGGCTCGATAAGTCTCGGCCCGCTAGGTCACCTGGCGTTAAAAACTGATGCAGGCGACGAGGTACAAGTTCGTCGTATTCAGGAAGCTCCAGCCATCACACACTACAATCAGGATAGTTAGCGGCCATAGACGTGCGCGGTTAACAAAGGAGCAGACCTATGAGAAACATTGCCATTATTGGGGCTGGCCAGGCAGGTCTGCAACTGGCTTTCGGGTTGCTGAAAGCGGGATACTCGCCGACTTTGTATTCGGATCTGTCGGCGGACGAAATTTATAACGGACCGGCGCGACCCGTTACCATTCAATTTGGAGCATCGGTGGAATTCGAAACAGATCTGGGCCTGAGGTTCTGGGAGGAAAGTCGATACAGCACCATACAGAACGTCTATATGACAGTTTTCTCACCTGTGGGCGAGAGGAAGCTCGTTGTTGGCGGCGAGCTCGAGAAATCCGCTCAGTGTATCGACCTTAGAATGAAATTCTCCCAATGGCTTGAGGAATACGAGCGCAGGGGCGGCAATCTTGTGGTCGAGAAATGCGATATTGAAAGTCTGGAGCGCATAGCATGTGACAACGAGCTTGTGATAGTTGGCGCCGGTCGGGGTCAGTTCATGCAGCTTTTCGAAAAAGACGAAGAAAAGATGGAGTTTGACAAACCACAACGCCAGGTAGCGATGTTCTACACACGAAGTCTGAATTTATACAAGCAAATGGAGGGGCACGAGGGAATAACAGATAAGCAGTTGTCGCGCTACAGCATCATTGAAGGCGTGGGCGAAGTCATTATTGCGCCCTTTCTGAGCAAATCCGGTGAGGAGCACCATTATGTGCAGTTTGAGGCAATTCCGGGTCAGGGCATGGATATGTTTGACCCAAAGGGCAATGTGGCCGAGCAGTATGAAATGGGCAAAAGCTGGTTGCAGGAGCATCAACCCATGATCTACGAACTGCTGGCGGACTCGAGCGTGACCGCAGAACAAGAGTGGGTGTGTGGCCGAATTCCGCCGACTGTGCGTAAACCCGTTGCCTTTTTACCCAGTGGACGCGCAATATTTGGCGTGGGGGATGCAGTTGTAGTGAATGATCCCATACTTGCACAGGGGTTGAATGGCGCTTCGAAGTGGATGGGCATTTTACTCGAACAGATTCTGGAGCGAGGCGAGCAGGAGTTTGATGAACGCTGGATGCAGTCTTCCTTCGATACCTATTGGGAAACAGCGCAATACAATAACAAGTTCACCAATACCGCTTTGCGGGGGCTTTCCTCCGTACAGCAAAAAATATTCCTGGCAGCGAGTACAAACATTGGATTAGCCCAAAAATTGCTGGATAGCATTGGCGAAGCGCACAAGTTGAATCCTTGGTACTGGGACGACGCAGAGGCAGACAAGCTGATAGCGCAGTATTCCTAGGACCATGAAATTTACTCAGGTAGAAACTTAGAGCTTTTTGTCGTGCAATGGCTGGACAAATCAAAAGCAGCGAGAAACGCCGCAATAACAATAAGTCACTGCTGCCCCGTTAAGGAGAAATAAAAAGGTCTGATTCCGCCACAATTGATACAATGAGATTGTTTAGAAAACAGTGTATTAATAGAGGGAACCAGACCATGGCGCATTGTAATACGATCCTGTCACAAATACTAAAACTTGTTCCGAGACATGAATTTGAGACCCTTGCCAAACAACATCATTCAGGTCGTGCTTTTCGTAAAGCCTCCCGCTGGTCACAGTTTGTGTCGCTGACGATGGCTCAATTGTCCGGTCGAAACAGCTTGCGCGATATCGTGGACAATATGTCGGCGCAAATGCATCGCCTTTACCACCTGGGTAGCGCGAAGCTGTCGCGATCTAACCTATCGCGTATCAATGAAGATAAGCCTTATGCTCTGTACGAAGCGCTGTTTGGAAAACTGTTAACTCGCTGCCAAGGCGTGGCACCTGATCATAATTTCAGATTTAATCACCCGCTTTATTCGCTGGACGCTTCCACCATCGACTTGTGTTTGTCTGCGTTTCCCTGGGCTGATTTTCGCACCACCAAAGGAGCGATTAAACTGCACGTCGGGTTGAATCATGCGGGTTATTTGCCCGAGTTTGTGACTATCACAGAAGGGAAGAAGCACGATGTAACAGTGGGCCGCACGCTCAGCTTTCCCAAGGGAAGTATTGTTGCGATTGATAAAGCCTACAATGATTACGCTTGGTATAAACAGTTGACAGATAAGGATATTTTCTTTGTTACCCGGCTTAAGAACAATGCAAAATACCGTATTATCGAGCGTCGACCAGTGCTGAAAGGAAAAGGTTTGACGTGTGATCAAACGATAGAATTCACTGGCCCCCAGGTCTCCAGGAAATGTCCAGTCCGCTTAAGGCGGATTGGCTACAAAGATGCGGAGACGGGTAAGCACTATGTGTTTCTAACGAACAATTTCAAACTGGCAGCCAAGACGATCGCCGATATCTACAAAGCCAGGTGGCAAGTAGATGAAAGATACCGCGTTGTTTACTCAACTTTTGGGGCTTAGCGACCCATGGAAAATCACGGCTATTACCCCGGATCTGACCGACAAATCAATTACCCTCCAGATAGATTGGCCAAAGGGAACGAAAGGCGCGTGTAGTGTCTGCCATGCCCTTTGTTCGGTTTACGACCATCGTGAGCAACGCACATGGCGACACCTTGATACGATGCAGTTCAAGACGCAGTTAGTTGCTCAGGTTCCGCGTATTCATTGTAAAGCGCATGGAATCAAAAGCCTGAAAGTACCGTGGGCAGATACGCAGGCACGCTTTACGCATTTATTTGAGCGTTTCGCTATTGATGTGCTGTCGGCTGCCAGCAACAAGACACAGGCCGCAAAACTACTTGGTCTGTCGTGGGATGAGGTGCATCATATTCAATCCCGAGCAGTGAAAAGAGGGATGGACAGACGCTCTGTTGAGGAAGTGAAACACCTTGGCATCGATGAAAAAAGTTTTCGCAAGGGGCAATCCTATGCCAGCCTGCTGTACGATTTGAATGCGTCCAGAGTGCTTGAGGTCGTGGCAGATAGAACGACGGAAACGGCAACCGCATTGCTGTCCACGCTTCCAGAACAGCAGCGTAATGAAGTAGCTGCTGTTGCCGTGGATATGTGGGTTCCATTTATGACGGCAGTTGAGGCGACTTTACCGAACGCCGCCATTGTTCACGACAAGTTTCATATCGTCAGTTATCTTACAAAAATGGTTGACCAAGTCAGGCGCAAAGAAAATAAAACATTAAGAGCCGCCGGTATCAATGACCTGGTCGGGTCTCGCTATACCTGGTTACGCAATCCCGACAACTGGAGTGAAAAAGATGAAGCCACTTTTTATGGCCTTCAATCAAAGGGGTTGAAGGTTGCCCGAGCCTGGGCAATCAAAGAGACGCTGCTTGACCTGTGGACTTACAGCTACGATAAACCAGCCCGGGCGTTCTTTAAGAAATGGTACTGGTGGGCGACACATTCACGTCTAAAGCCGGTCATATCAGTCGCCAAGATGCTAAAGAAACATCTCGACAACATAATGACTTACTTGAAACATCGCATCACCAATGCGACCGCAGAAGGATTTAATTCAAAGATTCAGACAATAAAATCGGCTGCCCGAGGATTTAGAAACTTCGAAAACTATCGAGTTTCAATTCTGTTCCACTGTGGAAAACTCAACCTCTACCCACAGGATTCCCAGTAGAACCGAAAAAACAGGCAAGGCAGTCATTCAGCGTGCCGATTCTCGAGGACCTGAAGCCATGGCTGGAGAAGAACGTCAGCCGGGTGCCCAAAGATAGCCTGACCCACAAGGCCATAACGTACACACTGAACCAATGGGAGTACCTGATTGGCTATTGCGAGGACGGCCAGTTGAATATCAGCAATGCGCTGGCTGAGAATGCGATCAGGCCCTTTGCGGTTGGTCGGCGCGCCTGGCTATTCGCAGATACCTCCCGCAGGGCCCGAGCCAGTGCGACCTGTTATATAGTTTAGTGGAATCGGCAAAGGCGAACGGCTTGGAACCTATGCTTACCTCCAGCATGTGCTGGCGCACATTGCGGCGGCAGATACGGTGGAGAAGCTTGAAGCATTACTGCCCTGGAACATGGAAATCGAAGAGTAACGGCGAAGTAAAGCGATCTACTGTCTAGCGGCTCGCAGACAAAATCAATAGGGTCGATTTAAGTGCGCTTACAGAGTTTCTCACGGCGTAACAGGGCACCCAGTTCACCGTGCTTACAGGCGTCAGCTTCGGCCATCATGCGTAGCTTATACTCCGGCTTGAACTGGCGACGCGTGCGTTTCTCCAGTGCGGGCTCTGGTGTGACTTGTGTATTGAGTGGATCTGAGTGTGGTTTTGGCATTGTGTGGTTCCTGCATCCATAGCCCTGAAATCTATGTTATCCCAAACAGGGAGTGTATGGGATCAGGTTGACACACAGGGCCCTGTAGACAGATCGTCGTCGAAAACTATGTTGCGATTAGACGATAACTACTCGCGAAGGGCAAGGGCTTGATCGCGAGGACTGGTCTGGAGGAAGCCGGACGCAAAACTGTGAGTGTTCTGCTGGGTGGATGGGGAAGCGCTGCCGGAGGCGGTGCAGTAGTTCTCTGCTGGTGGGGGCTGGGGGTTAGAGACCCCCGGCTACCCGATTATGTGCTAGTTTCAATGCTCTCTCCTGGCCAAAGTTCCAGTCCACTTAATTAGTCTTTCTCGAAACCATGCATTCCACAGGCAAGCATAAGCTATAAAAATTGCGTCAAATAATACAAAAAAGGTGCGATGATTTTCAGCAAAGTTCACAGTTAGAGATAATGAAATAAAGATGCCCGTCAGTATTCCATAGGTTGCATAGAACATTGCCATTGAGGTTGGCCCCCGAGTAACGATCGCATCATATCCGGATTTTGGTTTTCTGAAATTTCGGATGATATCAAAAATGAAAATAACTACGATAAACAGTAGAAGCGCAACTTGCACGACTGGAAAAATCACATCGTCTGTTGGAATACTCTTGACTGCGTCTTCAGATGTCATAGGGGCACATAACGCCCGCATTTGCGGTTTGTTTGGAGCGCAGCGGAAAACCAATCCGACAACATGCGCTTGTTAACTATCATTCGGGAAGACAATACTCGGGTTCCTCATACTCGGACGGCGCATCTACGCAGTTCTTCAGCGAATATGCCGACAGAAATTATGAAAACTACGGATGCTGCTAAGCGAAGTACAGACATGGAGAGTTAACAGTCTATTAGGCGGAATTTCGTATATGCCACAGCCATCAGCTAAATTCCTTTTGATTATTTGTAACTAGAGTTTAGAGCGAAAGAGCTGTTGTCGGAAGCTTCAATCCCGACTCCTTTTCCTTAATGTTCTCTCAAAACCTGCGTGTAATACAAGCTGCAACGCAATGTTACCCATCTTGTATATAATCTACCGCACCAGGGGCTTGGAATTTTTTGCATCTTTCGTTCCACCAGCTTCGAACGTTAACATGGCGAAAATGTTTTGTCAGACCCAGCCTGATTCTTCCCGCTGTAATAATATCCGGCTTGCGCCATGGTGCATCCGTCACCAGTGGGCCCGCTTTATCACCCAATACCAGCGTCAACAAATGAAGCAGTCCGTAACCTACAGTCGTCAAGTGAACCCAGCGATGCAGCGTTTGGCGCCGTTGCTGCCCGGCTTCTTTGAGCCCCCACAATTGTTTCAACTGGTAGTACATCGACTCAATCGACCAACGCAGTCCGTAATCTTCAATCACTTGTTCGCTCGTTAGAGTCGTATCGGTTGAAAGAAATAATCGAGTCTTGGTCCACTGACCTTTACCCCTGTCTAGCTCGCACCAAACGGCTCTGACTAACTGACCGTCAAGGAACCTTGCCTTGGCGAGCCGACTACGGTATCTCACCTTTTGTTCTTTTCCGTACAGCCGCAGTAGTGCTTCCGTCTTTTTAAAGTGGGCAATTCGCTTGGGTGTGTGTTTTTCGCCATACTTGCGTGGCCGCCCGCGTTGCCCCGGTTTTCGTTCGGGGGGTTCGTCGTAAAGCCGCGTATCGATTCTCGCCTGGCCAATCACGGTAAAACCGTACGCTGTCATCGCGTTGATAAATCGTTTGCGCATATACCAGCAATCGACCAATACCCTCACCGTTTTATCTTCAAACAAGCGGTAAACAGCACGCATGATCACTGTCGCTGCGACCAGCTTGCCCGTATTCCCTGCACTGGGTATCAGTCGGAACAATAGAGGTATCGCCGTCGTCTCCAGCGGTGTGCGCCTGAAAACAGCCGCTAAACTAACCCAGCATTGACCACGAACATAGGCGGCTAAATTCGGCTTATTTCCGTGCTGATGATGTATCTGGCTGCCCGGTGCTTTTTTCGAGGCTCGTAGACTCACCGTATCGTCAATCGCTAAATATAGAACGGGATCATTCTTGGCACTAAGAACCAGACAGACGAACTGTCTTGCCAGCTTCAACCAGGACCACTTTCCGGCTTCAAGCCATTTGTAATACGTCGTCCAGTGCCTTTGCATGTCTAGAAACAAATAGGTTTCGGTGACAAAGCCAGCGGGCGTTAACATAGCGCCGATCAATAGTTCAATGAATGTGCCTACGGATCTTGGGGGTAGCGCTTTGCTTAAAAATGTTATCCAATAGCACAGTTCGCGGGGGATGCGAGCACATCCTGTTGCGTTCATAGCGGCCTCCAGAAGAAATCGATTCATTTCTTTCTGAAGGCCGCGCCCTATACACCTTTTAAAAAGCAAAGCTGTATAGGGCGCGGCAAACTTTTTGCCGCTTTATGTCAAGTTTTTTCGCACACTTTGCGCGATAATCTTCCTCCCCAGACTCTAAACTCTAGTATTTGTAAGATTATGCTATCAAATTCAGTTACTTATGGCACCCGTTCACTCGGCGCTTTGTGTAGAAAAGAAGCCTCCGGGATATCCGAGCCCTTGCTAGGTCTTCTATGCAAGCACGCCTGTGAATTAAACCCAGTAAAAACGAGGGATATCGCTCACTCCCCGGTGTAATGAAGCCCTCGAGTTGGGGTCATGACTGTTCCATTGGCAGCGGGGAATGCTTTGGCTTTGCCGCTTGCTTGGCCCTGATGGCCTCCTGCTTTCCCCATATGCGATGCAGCTCCGTCTCGTCTGCCTGATCCATCGATATCTCCTGTGCCGAGCAGAGAGCAGCAAGTGTGACCATGACCCCACCCACCTCCTGGCGCTTTTCTCCCATGGGCCTGTTGAAGACATATTCAACCAGCTGGTGTGCCTCGCTTTCAGTGCAGTTACACGCCTACACTAATTCAATCGCCTCCTCCAAAAACCGGTGATTTCTCTCCACCTTGTCCGCCGCAATAATGAGGCCGAAGCAAGACGCCATCCACTCACCTACTCTGTGTTGAAAAGTGTTCATTTCTACCCTCCGATTCTTTGATGTTGGGTTTCCCAGCCATCGCCACGAAACTCGATTTTTTGCTTCCGTGTAGGAAGTCTAATCAGACTGAGTAGCTGGTAAGGTAAATTGGAGTGGCTACTCTGTGGCCCAGTGTTGGCGCGACTAATCCAAATCGCAGGGGCGGCCATAGTCTTCGTTCGCCGCTTTCAAGCTCTTCAATGTAGCCTCCCCAGATAACGAATCTAAAAGCCCAGTGCGGGTGTGTGGAAGCAGCCAGGATCGTCACTGCCCACAAAGCAGTGCAGGTCAACTCTAAATCTGCCCCAACGAATAAGCCGCTTGATAAGCATCGTCGGCCGACCGTCCATTGAGCCGCGCCATTCATCCCAAAGCTCAATGCTCATGATTCAGCTCCCGCTATTGAGCCCCGGCTTTCTTCCTGAATCCCTGTGACAATATTGGCTCTTACGCCAGCCTGGATTCCCGCCTTCTCCGAGAAGGTGTCGATATCGGTGCTGCGGTTTGATTCGCCGTAGCCGGCTGCGCCGAACCTTTCTTCTACCAAGTTTTTTTGATCATAACCATCGACTTCCCGTCAGTGGTTTTTAGTTCGGTAGATCTAGTTTCAATTATTTCCCCTACCTTCCGGATAACCGCCAGCGCGTAACCTGTTTTGAATGATCGCCTGCACCCACCGGGGAAATCTCTCATATGCTGCTTGCAGGTGCGTTTTCCATTTTCCACCAGGTAGGAGAACATAAACTTCGATACTGTCGCGTCCTCATCGAAGCCTTCAAAGGTGATCCGCCCCTGGAAATCAAATCGGGCTACGCAGTCGTTCAGGGTTGCAACGTAGATGCAAAGATTCTGCTCTCAGGAGGGCGTCCGACTTCTACCAGCACTTGCGGCGTGCGCTCCAAATTCCGACTTATCTGCAAGGTCATTCAGGCCTATCTGGTACTGATCCATGATTGACCGCGCGCCGTGTGGCGATGGCGGCTTCATTTGGCGACGAGTTATCGGCAGCCATAGCCATCAGCTTCTTGGCGCGGCCCTAACAGCCCTTAGGCTGCCAGGGTTCAATCGTGCAGCCAAAATCCACTACCTAACCCAAAACCCCCAGACAACAGCAAAATCCCATCTCATTAATGCGGCCCTTGCTCCAACACAAACCCCAGTGCCTGTACCACGGCGTAATCTGGCGCTGCGTGTTCATCGGCTTTATTGGCAATGACCTGGTCGAAGTAACTGGAGGTAAGATTGCGATACTTGTAGCGGGTGTAGCCAAAACGCTCTTTCTTCTTTGTCTTCGTGCTATCCAGGTACACCGTTGAATGATAAGGCATATAGGTCGACCGAAAACCCGATTGCTTTACATATGAGGACACGGGATAGAACTTATTGTGTATCAACAAATCATCCCATCTCACTTTCCAATAGCCTTGACTGCCATCGCTAAGCGCTACCGCTAAGGTATTCATGGGACGATTAACATTTTTTTTAAACGCCTTGGTTGCTTCGACTTTACGCAACCAGTTGTAGTGTTTCCTATAGGCCGGGTCGCCATGGTGCATTTGGTGAGCCGCTTCATAGTCTATGGCAAGCGTTGCCAGATCTCCCGCCCAGGCGCTGAGATAGACTCCCCAGTGGGGCGAATCCAGGGAAGCATAGGTGTCGACGCCCATATCACTGTTTTCCTGCACAAACATTGTGCGCGCCACGATACCGCCCATGGAGCCACCGATGACAGCGAGATGATAGTCGGCGTCGGCCTGGGTATCGAGATACTCAATAAATCGCGCCAGATTGTCGGCGTTTGCCTTCAAATCCATCGCCCCATCCACGTAGTCAAAAATAATGACATCCCAGCCCAACAGGCCCATATAAAAGGAGACGGCGGCGAAGTCATCCAGCAGGTCATCCACCGGCATGGAATTATTGTTGGTGTCAAAACCGGGAACGATCAGCAGAACTTTATCCAATGGACCATGGACGGCCCAGGCCGAGAGGTAGCCGTCATGTCCATTCACCTCATATTGATCGTATAGTACGACCTCCACTGCCGCGTAGCTGGGGGAAGCAAGCAGCATGGGGGTAAAAAGTAACAGTGGAAGGAGGCGCATGATTCCGGTGCTCGTTATTCCTTTATATGGGAAGGAAATCATATCGACCGCACCGTTAAATACAACGCAAATATTCCCGACAATGACGAGGAATCAAGGAGGCGAGGCTCCCGTGATGTTGCGTTGATATCCGTTTTATATTTATACGCAGAAGCATTAATTCATGAAGGCTTTTCCAGCCGTTTGGCTGCAGACCTGGTCCATGCGCTTTGCGACATCGCACGTTCTGTTGATTGGCATTTATGTTGCGCAAAAGGGTAAAGTAAAATGATGAGAGTGGCTGAAAAAGGGTATGCGACAAAGTCCCTGACAGAGCAAATTACCCTGATTTGGGAGCAGCACGTGAGTCCCGATGTTCGCTGTAACATCTGGCACATTCAGGGGCGCGAGCGAGATTTGTTGATTGATGCTTTCCGGGTATCAAAGGGCCAGACACCGGGATAATAGATGACGAGTGAACCCCTAGAAGACAACGACGCCCTTGATGGCGCGATTGTTCCTACGTTTTTAAAATACCTGCTGCCGTCCCTGGTAGGCCTGATAGCCATGACCTCGGCGTCACTGGTGGATGGAATCTTTATCGGTAACTATGTCGGCATCACCGCCCTGGCGGCGGTAAACCTCATCATTCCAATAACTACACTGCTATTCGGCGTCGGAATGATGCTATCAATTGGTGGTTCTGTACGTGCGGGGAAATACCTGGGCGAGGGGAACCCGGCAGCTGCATCGGCCATTTTTAGTAAAACACTGATGTTTGTTGCGTTTTATGGCGTCATAGTAATCTGCCTGGGGCTTGTATTTGAAGCGCAATTGTTTGCCGGTGTCGGTGCTACGCAGGAGTTGTTCCCGGTTATGGGCGAGTACTACCGGATTATCATGCCGTTTCTGTTCGCGCAGCTTATCGTTATCGTTCAGTACTTTTTCATCCGTATGGACGGTTTTCCTAATCTGGCCGCAGCGGCACTCGCCATTGGTTCGATTATCAATATCGCGTTGGATTACCTGTTCATTGCGGTGTATGGCTGGGGTCTCACTGGCGCGGCTTTTGCTACCGGCCTGTCACAGGCGTTGCCCATGTTCGTAATGCTGGTCTATTTTCTGCGGCCGGAGAGGAAACTGCATTTCAAGTTTCGGCAGAACAACTGGAAGGAAGTGCTCCAGGCGGCTTACAACGGCATCTCCGAATTTATAAACGAGATTTCCGGGGCCATCATTGCGTTTATTTTCAACTGGATGCTGATTCAGCGGGCGGGCGTCAGCGGCGTTGCGGCGATTACTGTAGTCAACTACCTGCTTTATATAGGCTTCATGATGTTCTTCGCCATTTCAGATACCAGCCAGGTTATGGTCTCCCAGAATTTTGGTGCGCGCAAAGCCGAGCGCATTTCTGCGTTCCTGAAAACCGCCAGCACTATCATCGCTTTACTCAGTATAGTTTTGATCGGCGTGCTGACTTCGTCTAGCGAGACGCTTATTAATCTGTTTGTCGATGAGAGCAACAGCATCGAGACAGTGACCCTGGCGTCCGAATTTGTAACTTATGTGTGGCCTCTCTTTTTGTTTGCCGGTTTCAACATGTTGATATCAGGATATCTGACGGCTATCCATCTGCCTTTTCAATCGGGTCTTGTCGCGCTGTGCCGTAGCTTGATTTTACCGGTGGGTTTCCTGATGCTGCTTTATTATCTGTTGTCTGATTACTACTTTGTTATTGCTCTTCCAATTGCGGAAGGTCTTACCTTTGTATTGGCGATTATGATCCTCCTGCGACATAGGCCAGCCGGTCTTTATCCAGTGCCTTGACACGCGCAAAGCGGGCGGCACGAAGGCTATGGCAGTTTTAATCGCCCCGGGCATGGCTGTGTAAATCAATTGCCCCCGTTGAATACCTTTTGTTCGGGCACAAGCCTGATTTCTGGGGGATAGCCCAGCAGTTGGTGAATTTTCACGCTAAACAATCGGGCTCCAGAGGGAAATCTACTTCCGAGATCGATCCTATTTGTACTATACTAAAATTAATTTCCAAAGTGGTGGATTGTTTCGGCTCCAGACCTGTCTAAAAACAAGGGGTATCCATTTAGCTCCAGTCAGGGCAAAATACCTGGATGGATATACAGATCTTACCGCCAGTTGCCGGAAAAGACTACCCCCAAAATTGGAACGAATTTCTCGATTGTTTTTCCACTGAAGAAGCTTGCCTTGCTTTCCTTGAGCGATTACGTTGGCCTGACGGTTATGTATGCCCGCGTTGCGACTGGAGTGGAGAAGCCTATCGCGCCAGCCGTACCCGTTTGATGTGTCGGGCCTGCCAGCACCAAAACCCGGTGACCGCAGGCACCATCTTTGACAAGACCCGAACGCCATTACGCGTCTGGCTTGCTGCGGCCTGGTATCTGACTAATCAGAAACAAGGAGTGAGCGCCCCAAGCTTACAGAGAGTGCCGGGCCTGGGCAGTTATCAGACCGCCTGGACTATGCTGCATCGATTTCGTCGCGCCATGATTCGCCCAGGTCGCGAAAGGCTCAAGGGGCTTGTTGAAGTAGATGAGACCTACTTGTCCATTACAGACAGACAAAACCCTATTTCAGCCAAAGGGCGCAAAAACAGCACAAACAAGGTTCTGGTAGCTGTGGCAGTAGAGATACTGCAACCCAAGGGGTTCGGCCGTATCCGCCTCCGCCGTATACCCAAAGACTCCGCACCCCACGTAATTCCATTCGTACAGGAGGTCGTTGAGGCTGGGGCGCGGGTACACACAGACGGCTCGGCAGCCTACCGATCATTAACTGATTTGGGTTATGTGCATCAACGCATCGTTATGCTGGGTTCCGATGTGCCCGCCCATGTATCAATTCCAGGGGTGCATCGAGTGGCTGCGCTCGTGCAGCGCTGGATTTTGGGTACACACCACGGCTCGATACAACCCGGGCATCTGGATGCCTACCTGGACGAATTTGTGTTCCGCTTCAATCGCCGCACATCGAAATCTCGCGGCATGTTGTTCTATCGACTTCGACAACAGGCTGTCGTGACAGCACCGGTGACCTACCAGGATTTAGCGAAAAAACTTGAATGTTTCGGTGGCAGTACCAGAATAGATAATATACTGGATATTTGTACAGTATTCGGGTTGCTGGAGCTAAATAGATACCCCTTATATAAACACAGTATCAGCGGGTTCCCTCGATGCACAATCTCGCAACTCTACCCTCTCACCCCAGCCCCGATAATCACCAACAACTCAGCGATGCCATCACCCTCCTGGCGGGCCAACTCAACGCTGGCAATTACCGTTTACTAAAACTCATCGCTCAATTTGACGACTGCAAGGCCTGGAGTGGCGGCGGCACCGTTCGCAGCTGCGCTCATTGGCTTAACTGGAAATGTGGCATCGCTCTGGGGGCGGCCCGTGAGAAAGTGAGAGTGGCGCATTGTCTGGACAGCCTGCCCCTGATCGATACCTCCTTTGCAACCGGTGAAATCAGCTATTCCAAAGTGCGAGCCATGACACGCGTCGCCACCCCGGAAAACGAAGACTTCCTGCTGGGAATTGCGCAGCACGGTACCGCTAGTCATGTAGAGCAGGTCGTGGCAAAGTATAAAAAAGTGGCCTGTCCCAACGAAGACAAGGCAGAGGTTGATCGGGAACAGGCCCGCAAGCTGGTTTACTACCAGGACGATGACGGCATGTGGGTGATTCACGCCAAACTGCCCGCAGAGGCCGGTTCCCTGGTGGTTAAAGCGATCGAAGCCGTGGCTACTTCGGTGCAACAAGCGCAGCAGAAATTGGGCATCGACAAACATGAAGTGGAAGCGGAAAAAGACGTTTCCGCGGAGACGCCTTTCGCCAGACACCCCGATGCGGCGATTGCCGCCGTAAAAGGTCCAACGGAGCAGGAACTGGATGCGGAAGATCCAATGCAGCAACAAGATACCTTTGTGCACCGGCGCGCGGATGCCCTGATCACAATGGCTGAACACTTTCTTGCCAGCAGTAACCCCGATACCCGGTATCAGGGAATGAACACTGTGATTTAGACGGTAAGCATTGGGTTTGTGCAACAACGGCGAAGCGTCTGGCCTGTGATGCCACTCTGGTGACAGTCTCGGAGGATGGTCGGGGCAAAGTGCTGAACATTGGGCGTCGTGCCCGCACCGTTCCTGCATCAATCAAGCGGGCGCTGACTGTCAGAGATAAAACCTGCCGGTTTCCGGGCTGCTGTCAATCCCGCTATGTCGATGCGCACCATATTCAGCATTGGGCGCCTGCAGTCGATGCCAAAACCTGTATCACTCGATGGCGCGGGGAAAGCTGTGATTATGGTATGGCGATGGATGCCTTGCTGCGCCGGGATGCGAAGCCGGCTCCCCATAGTAGTGAAGTCTAAGTATCGCCTTCCCAGTGGCCAATGGAATCTCCTAACCACGGCCGTATTTGCTTGGGCAGCGGCTCGCCGTCAATTCGAATAGTGCGCACCGCATGATTCATTTCCACCAAGATCATGACCTGGCCTGGGGACTGCACAAACTGGTAATTATTGTTGTATAAAACGGGCAGCATAGGCGGCCCACCGGTGGAGCCAAAACCCACGACACAGCGGTCCCCATTGAGTTGCTCTTCGGGATTGTTCCGCTTTTGTGAATGGACTATTCCCCACAACAACTTGAACATTCCGGTGAGCGTGTATGGCACCTTGCCGTTGGCGGGCTCAACGATAATAGAGGTTCTTGGCTCACCTTTTACTCGTAGCAAACGGGTACAGGAGTCCAGCCATGCACTGTTGTAACCTCCTACGACTTCTCCCGCCGGCAAGTCTCCCTCGGGCAGAGCGTCAATTTCAGCCGAGAATCCCGCCTCTCGTTGTTCCACTTCGTGCACCCGTTTCTCGCTAATAACCAATTCGTCAAAGACATCCATACGTTCCAAAGCCGTAATGGTTGCAGTAGTCCAGACACCTTGCAGATCTGGCTCGCCCCATGGCATACGAGGTGCTTGCCAGGCCTGCCGGCACCGCACCTACTGCGCCCAGTACCACTACCTCTTTGGCGGGCACGGGCACTACCGGGCCTTCGCGAAATGCGTAAGCGGCTTGAGCGCCGTGAGGTTCCAGATTGTCGAATCAAGAGTCGAAGAGCGTAGAGGTTGCGCGCGCTGGGTTTATCTCAGTCGTAGCTGCACGTCACCAAATATCAAATATATGTCATCTATTCTCAATTTTGTTAGAGCGGAATAGTCTAGAGTTCCTATATGCAATATCACTAGTGTCCGGTTAATTATTGAATAATTTCAATTGGTTAGATAATGTATCATTTTCAGCGCCATGTGATCTGTCGAGAAAGTCCTTATTTAAAGGGATTTTCTCGAAAAGAGTGATTGAAAATATCTGTAATAAAGTGTAGAGCGAGGCATCCAGGTTGAGCCGCTTCTTGATGATGGCTACGAGCACGTACATTGAGACCGCCGTCCATATTTGGGCCTTCACTGCGTTCTCCGAGGTTCCGTAAAACTGCTTTATGCGTAGATGCTGCTTGATCCATTTGAAAAACAATTCTACTTGCCAACGTGCTTTGTACAGAGCGCAAATGGTGGCCGCCGGAGGGCCAAACAAATTGGTCAGGAATATCAGGGTTTTCCCCGTCTCGGTATCTTTGAACCGAATACGCCGTAGATGCAGTGGATACTTCCTTTGACTGTAGAAGCCCGACAGTGCCACCGTTTGGTCGCAGATAATCCCTTGCTCTCGATCGTTTGGTGCCGAGTAGATGCGTCGGAAATCGGTGTTCGATTTGGCGCGAGTAACGAAGAATGCGCCAGCCTGGTGAAGCGAGAAGAGACGGTCGAAATCCAAATACGCTCGGTCCATGACGTAGATCGCCCCCGGTTCGGGAATCATCAGATCGAGCGCGTTGACATCGTGCAGTTTGCCGTCGGAAACGTGGATAAAACTCGGAATATTGCCTCGCAAATCCAACAGCGTGTGCATTTTGACTGCCGCTTTGGTGCTGCGAAACGGCGCCCATGGAAACACCGACAAGCACAGATCGATGGTAGTGGAATCCAACGCGTATACCGTATTGGACAACTCCAACCCCAGGTCCTCTCCGGCGTAAAGTTTGCGGGCTTGCATGATCAACCGTTGGGCGAACTCGGCATAGATGCGCCAGTCTCTCCTCTCGTTGGCGTCGGCCAGGGTCGATCGTTTGACCGACGACTGAATACCCATGTGGTAGAGCTTGGCCGATTGCGCCCAGAGACACGCTTCGATGTCGCGAAGGCTTTCTCGATAGGTCAACTGTGCAAACGCCAGGACTCGAAAATGTTCGGCACATGGAAGCGTACGAATACGAAGATTGCCGTCGTAACGATCGACGATTCGAGTAAAGGTCGTCCAGGGCAGATAGTCCATCAACTGCGCAAACAGGGTTTTGCCGGTGTACATGGTGAATCCTCAGGGAAGTTCTCCCCTGAGGGTCTCGTGAAATGGCACCTGCGTTCAAGTCGACACCACAATAATCGTCCGAAAAGAATATATGTTTCATAGGCTTACAGGCAATACTCATCAAGTTAACCGGACACTAGTGATGCAATATGTCTAATCACTTAGCTAGCAGGGTCTGCTCTATGAAAAAGTCAGTTCTATGTCTGGTCGGCTCCTTGAGTCTTTCGGTTTCAGTGAGCATAGCGCAGGAGTTTTCTCCGTATTTAGACAATGGGCGACCCAGTCAGGTATTTTGGGGCGATACCCACCTGCATTCTGATTTGTCTACCGATGCCATGGGCTTTGGGGTCAGCCTTGGTCCCGATGCAGCCTACCGCTTTGCCGCGGGGGAGGAAGTCACCAGCAGCGGTGGGAAGCGAGCAAGACTGAGCCGACCTTTGGATTTTGTCGTCCTGGCCGATCACGCCGAGTCCCTGGGTGTGATGAGCATGGTCAAATCCGGTGATGCGAGAGTGCTTGTGAATGACACCACACGGGATTGGAACCGACTGCTGAACGGCAGCCCTGAGGAACAGGCCAGATTGCGAAGGAGTTTTCTTAGCCGCAAAGGGCGTAAGAAAGCCATTTTAATGCTGTCGGAACTTGTCAGCGAGCCACTGCAACTTGATATCTGGAACGAGGCCCTCGCCATCGCCGAGCGACACAACAGGCCTGGGCGGTTCACTACTCTGTTGGGTTATGAGTGGACTTCGGCTCCCGGGGGCAGCAACCTCCACCGCGTTGTACTGTTCCGAGATGGGCCCGATAGGGTGAACCAGGTGCGCCCACTTCCGGCTACACAAAGCGATGATCCGCTTGACCTGTGGGCTTACCTTGCTGCCTATGAGACGAAAACAGGCGGCAGTGTCCTAGCCATTCCTCACAATGGAAATTTATCTAATGGCTTGATGTTTCCTGTCACCGAGCGACTGCGAGGGGGTGTCGTGGATCAACGCTACCTGGAACAACGAGCCCGCTGGGAGCCAATTTACGAGGTAACCCAGATCAAGGGTGACGGAGAGGCACATCCGTTGTTGTCGCCCGATGACGTCTTTGCCGATTATGAAACCTGGGATCTGGGTAATATGAGCGGCGTTCCCAAAACTTCGGATATGTTACCTCGGGAATATGCCAGGGCCGGTCTGCGCAGCGGCTTGCAGTTGGCTGCGCAGTCGGGGATTAACCCCTACCAGTTTGGCATGATTGGTTCTACCGATTCCCACACCTCATTGACGGCGGTCGAGGAAAACAATTTCTTTGGCAAGCACAGCGGTGTGGAGCCCGATCCCAAGCGCTGGGATCACCTGGTGGGTAAGGGCGGCGAGAAACTGGTTAAGGGGTGGCAGCAGGCGTCTTCGGGCTACGCCGCCGTTTGGGCAACCGAGAATACTCGCCAAGCTCTTTTCGATGCCCTGCGTAGACGCGAAGTTTACGCCACCACCGGACCGCGGATGACGGTGCGCCTCTTCGGTGGCTGGGATTTCACAGCCGCGGATGCTCAGGCACCTGATCTGGCAGTGCCAGGCTATTCTCGAGGAGTGCCCATGGGTAGTGTGTTATCCGGAGGTGAGAATAAAACCCCCAGTTTTCTGGTGTCGGCCAGCAAGGACAGCATAGGTGCCAATTTGGATCGTGTGCAAATTGTCAAAGGCTGGGTGGATGGCGAGAACCGCAGCCATGAAAAGATTTACAACGTCGCCTGGAGTGGAAATAGAACGCCGGACCAGCAAGGCAAATTGCCGGATGTCGGCAACACCGTGAATGTCGCAAGTGCTACCTGGAAGAACAGCACCGGTGCTCCGCAATTGTTAAGCCACTGGGTGGACCCCGATTTTGACCCATCCCAGCTAGCGTTTTACTACGTTCGCGTGATCGAGATCCCAACCCCACGATGGACGGCCTACGATCAGAAGCGATTCGGGGTGCTCATGTCTGACGAGGTTCCCATGACGACGCGCGAACGAGCGTATACCTCGCCCATCTGGTATCAGCCCGAACAGTAGTCCGCAATGTGCACGGCCAAGGGCCATCGGCTTCGCACGTCACGAGGAAAAACCATGAACGATCATAAGCAAAAGCAAAAGCAAAAGCAGCTTTCGGCGCTTACAGGCAAGATTTTCATCACCGGTGCCAACGGTTTCATCGGCAGGGCGCTTGCGCGGCGCTGCCGGGAGTTGGGCGCTGAGGTCTCCGGCCTGGATTTCATTGCCGATCCCCAGTGGGGTGTCATTGCCGGTGATTTGACCCGGGCAAATGAGTGGCGGTCTGCGCTAGAGGGTGTCGACATTGTCATCCATACAGCGGCCCTTGTCTCGAATACAGCCACTATGGATGAGGCTTGGCAGATTAACGTCAAGGCCACCGCAGACCTGTTGGAGCGTTGTGTAGAGGCGGATGTAAAACGCTTTGTCCAGCTGTCCTCCGTGGCTGCTTATGGCTTCGATTTTAATGACGAGCGACGCGAGGATCAACCCCTGCGTCCAATGGGCAATACCTACGTGGATACCAAGATCGCCAGCGAGCACAGCGTCCTTGCCTGTGATCTTAGGAGCGTAATGGATTGCACTATTGTTCGCCCGGGAGACGCTTACGGGCCCGGCTCGCGACCCTGGGTGGTGCTGCCCCTGGAGATGATTGCAAGCGGCAGGTTTTTGTTGCCTGCACATGGGGAGGGACGGTTCAGCCCGGTGTATATCGATGATCTGGTTGAGGGACTGTTGCTGGCCGCGACCAGACCGGAGGGCCGGGGCGAAATTTTCAATATCTGCGGTGGTGTTGAACCGACTTGTGCAGAATTTTTTGCTTATCACGCTGCGATGGCGGGTGCGAAAGCGCCGCGGTGTATGGGCACAGGTGGCGCGATTCTTATCGCTGAAACGGCCAGAGTCCTGGTGCAGCTTATTGGCGGTAAAACTGAACTCGGTCGCGGGACGATCGACATGCTTTCCCGCAAAGCTGGCTATTCGATAGAGAAGGCTGGCCGTCTTCTGGGCTTTGAACCACAGGTGAACCTGCGCGAGGGCATGAGGCGAACAGAGTCCTGGGCGAGGGAAAAAGGGCTGATATAGCGTTCTTGTCGCATTTTCTAAAATTGCTGTCGCGAAATATAAACTTTGTCTTCTAAGAATCGGATAAATTACGTTCAGACAAAGTAACTACACATAAAAACCAACGACTAATCGCTGAGGGAATGCACGATGAAACCAAACAGAAAATTCTTTAACAAACCCCAGTTGGCTCTGACGACAATGGCGCTGGCTATAGCTCCGATCTCACAGACCATGGCGCAGCTGATGTTGGAGGAAGTTGTGGTTACAGCGCAGAAACGGGAACAGAGCCTGCAGGATGTGCCGATTGCAGTTGCGGCCATGAGCGGGGACAAGATTAATGATTCGGGTATCGTTGACCTTGAGGAACTCGCCCTGTACATCCCCAACGTTAGTATCAATCAGGGTCAGGCCACTGCGAACCTGTTTATCCGTGGGGTGGGCTCTGGTACCAACGCCGGCTTTGAGCAATCGGTGGGTCTGTATATCGACGGCATTTATTCCGGCCGGGGTCAGTTGTCCCGGGTACCGTTAACCCTGGACCTGGCGCGGGTCGAAGTGCTCAAGGGTCCTCAGGGAATCTTGTTCGGCAAAAATACGATTGGCGGAGCTATCAGCGTGACCAGTGCCCGCCCTGATCATGAATTTGAGAGCTATGTCGAAGGGCTGTACGCGCCCGAAGACGGCGAACAAATCTACACGGGCGTCATCAACGGTAGCCTTACGGATACCCTGGCAGGCCGTCTTGCGGTGCGCTATGAGGGCATGGATGGTTGGTGGGACAATGAAACCCTGGACTCTGAAGGCCCTGATAAAGACAACCTGTTTATTCGTGGTACTTTACTGTGGGATGCCTCTGACTCTGTTGAAGTGATTGTCAAATATGAACACGGCGATTTCGAAACGGTTGAGCGCCCCCATGTCGTCTACCAATCTGATCAGCCGACAAACATCTTTGGCGGCAATCCCTTCCCCGTGATTGACGATCACGACCGCGGGGCATCGGATATACCTCAATCGGATGAAACCACTCTGGATGTTGCCGCGCTGACAGTAAATTGGGATTTGGAGGCGGGCACCTTTACCTCTATCACCGGCTACGCGGGCTATGATACAGAACGTCAATCCAACAGTGATATCTCCGCTTTGGCCGCACTCAACCGGCAGCTTGAAGAGGAATACACCCAATTCAGTCAGGAAGTCCGCATGGTATCTCCAGGCGGAGAGAAACTGGACTGGATCGTCGGTGCCTATTACCAGCAATCCGAACTGGACATTAGCCGGTCAAACCCCGCCCTGGACTTTGCTCTTTCGGGTCCTTTAGGTGTTGCGGCTTTGGTTCTCACAGAAGATATTCGAGTGCCCTCCCAGTTTGATCAGGAATCCAGTAGTTGGGCCGTTTTTGCTCAGGGTACTTATGCCCTGACCGACACTGTGCGACTGGGACTAGGTTTTCGTTACAATGAAGAAGAAAAAGATTTAGACAAAGCTACCTTTAGTCCCGGTTTGGGTGCGCGAGCTGGCGCCAGTACTGTCGTATTGGCCAACCCCGCTTCCCGTGGTTTGATTTCAGACCTGCGCAGTCACTCCTTCCAGAACCTGTCCCGGGATGAATCGATGGCCACATGGTCCGCCAACCTGCAATGGAACGCGACTGATTCGGCTATGGTTTACGCCAGTATCAGCACTGGTTTTAAGGGCGGCGGTTATGACGAGGCCTACAGCAATGCGGGGCCCCAGGTTCGTACCGGCGACCTATTCACGGGCGAGCCCGATGGCGGGATTATTGAGACGGGTATCACCAGCGATATTCTCGAGTATGAGGAAGAAACCGTATTGGCATATGAAATAGGCGCCAAAATGACTCTCCTCGATGGCGCGGCGGAACTCAACCTGGCCATCTTCCGCATGGAGTACGAAGACCTTCAGGTGAGTTCACTAGTGGGCGATGTATTTCGGGTTGGTAACGCCGGTGAATCCATCAGTCAGGGTTTGGAAGTGGATGGCCGCTGGCTAATGGCTGAAGGGTTCACACTAGGCGGTTCGGTTGGCTATCTCGATGCTTATTACGAGGACTTTACCGGGGCAACCTGTACCGTACCTCAGACCAGTGACCCTCTCAATAATCCCGGTTGCCTGAACGACGATGGCACAAACATCGCGCCTGGTGGTTCTGGCGGTCAGGATCTGAGCGACGAAACTCTGCTGTTCTCTCCGGAGTGGAGCGGCAACCTCAACGCCGAATGGATATTAGGTTTAGGTGACAATCTGGAACTGCGTACTAATATGGACGTTAACTACAACGGTTCCTTCTTTTCCGCGCTGGACCTGGACCCCAACACCAAACACGACTCTGCTACCAAGGTGAATATGCGTATCGCACTGGCTGATGTAGGTGATACCTGGTCGCTGGCGTTGGTGGGTAAAAACCTTACAGACGAGAAAACCCTGGTGTGGAAGAACGACGTGGCGTTAACCAATAGCAATAGTTATTTTGGTGTGCCAGAGCGAGGCCGCTCCGTGGCCATACAGGCGAGGTATCGTTTCTAGCCTAGACTCAATACGCTAAATTACTGTGTGGAGATTGCCCCTATGAAGACGAATAAAACGCCAGTTGAAGCCGCTGCTGAAAACCCCACGTCCGGTGTTAAAAACCTGTCCCGCAGACAACTATTGGCAGCCGGACCAGCGATCGCCCTCGCACCCAGCATGTCTTCGCTGTTGCTGAGCAGCGAGGCGGCGGGCGGAGTAGCACCTGCAGACGGTAAAATTCCTGGCCACTGGAGCCCCACAGATCCCACACGCCCCACACTCGATGGCCCCAAGGGCCAGGATTTGTGGCGACGTGCCGATAAGGTCATGCCCAGCTACGCCATGTTCCTGACACGGTCGTCGCGTTACGCGGGCTACAATGTTTTGCCTGGTTTCATCGCAGAGGCTGAAGGTTGTCGAGTAAAGGACGTAGATGGTCGCCGTTATATCGATTTCTCTTGTTCTGCGGGCCCCAACCTTTTGGGATGTTAGCGCCACAGTAAACCCGCAGTTATTTGCCGCAGAATAAAAGAACGACAAAGAGGCGACAGTGATCCGGCTTAACTCCAATCGATCACAGGCTAGAACGGCAGCTCATGATTTACCTCGACACTGTCTGTGTACTCTTGTTGCTCAATCCGGATCTCCTCGTACAGTTGCGCAATCTCATCACCATAGTGATCCCACAGTACCGATCTCAGGTCGCCGAGCAGCTGATAAATACAATCGGCTTGTTCAGCCGTCCAGTAGGTTGTGATTTTTAAGGTTTTCATTTAGCCTTTCCTCGCTTTTTGGTCTCGCGCCGCTTCGACGCACACTCCTGCGCTTCCTTCATGCGGTACGACTCACCCTCAATGGCGATGACCTCGCTGTGATGGACTAAACGGTCAATCAGGGAGACCACACACGCGGCATTGGGGAACACGTCATTCCACTCGCCAAACGGACGGTTCGTTGTCACCAAAGTTGAACATTTCTCATAGCGCCGGTTGATGATTTCAAACAGCAAGTCAGCATGACGATTGCTGTAGGAGAGGTAGCCCACTTCATCAATTACCAGCAAGGCGGGCCTGGCGTAGTGTTTCAATCGACGCTGCAGGGCATTGGCGCCATCCTGACCTGCCAGGTCGTTGAGCATCGCCGCTGCGGTGGTAAACAGCGCCGTATAGCCGTGCATGACAGCGTTATACCCCAGGTTCCGGGCGATCATCGATTTGCCCACGCCGTTGCTGCCCAGCAGGATAATATTGCTGGCCGTGTCCATAAAACCCAGTTGCATCAGGGCATGAATCGCTTGTGGGTCGATAGCGCTTGGCCACTGCCAGTCAAACTCACTCATCGGTTTGAACCGGCCCAGCCAGGCGCTGCTCAGGCGCCGTTCGAGTGAGCGCTGTTTGCGCTCGGCAAGCTCCCAGGCGATGAGCTGTGCCCGCCAGGGGTATTGCTCGTCGGTGATCTCGCCCCAGTGCGCCAGCACGCCGTGGAGCTTCAGTTCAAGTGCCTGCTGTTTGAGTTGCTCGATATCAATCATCGGTATCATCTCCTGTCTCGCTTCGGGTGCCATTGAGCTTGTCGTAATCGGCAAGCCGAGCCAGCTTGACGCTGTAGTGTTTGACCTTCGCCGGCACGGCGACAGCAAGCGGTGGCGGCAGGTGCTGTTCATCACGGCGGCGCTCAAGAACGTGCTGCACCGCCTCCGGGTAGGGTGATTGCCGATCAAGTGCTTCACCCAGAGCTACATGCAGCTCGTCCCGCCCATAATCATCAAGCAGTTGATTGAGTAACCGGACCGTGGTTTTAATGACATGTCCACGCTGTGCCGATTGCTGCAGCAGCGTCTGGGCGTGCGCCGAAGCATGGCTCAGGCGATCCTGACCCCGGTGTAGTTTGGCGTGGGTTTTCTCCAGCCATAGGGCATTGATATGCGCCTCCTGTTCGATTTGCTCCCCTTTGCCAAAGCTGCGCTGATGCTCAGCAATGCATTGATCGCCCTCCACTATCTGGAGCCGCTCCAGGTCAGCGCTCACGCTCAATGGCTTGTGCACGTATTGATGGGGAATGGAGTAATCATTGAGATCGAAGCGAACATAAGGGGTTTTGGCGGCCCGCACGGGCTGTCTCTCATGGGTATCAAAGGGATTATCCGGCAAACTCACCTGCTCCTGTAAGAAGGCTTCCCTGACCGTCAACGTACGCTCTTCAGGGCAAGCCCGATCAGCACTCACACCCTGGCACCAGTGCTCAGCTTGCGCATTGAGTTCGGCCAGTGTTTGCCAGTGACGAGCGGCAAAGAAATTATCGCGAATATAGCGAATCGCTCTTTCTACCCGGCCCTTTTCATTGCCCCGGGCCACCGCCACCGGGCGTGGTTCGAAGCGATAGTGGGCTGACAAGGCCAGCAAGGTGGGGTGGAAGCGGATGGCGTCACCGTGGCGCTCCAATACGGCCGATTTAAGGTTGTCGTACAGCAGCACCTTTGGCAATCCTTGCCAGGCCTCGAATGCCGCTACATGGCCGCGTAAAAAGTGCTCCATTTGCTGGTTGAGATAAAAGCGCAAGAAGATCTGTCGCGACCAGCTCAGCACCATCACAAACGCCATTAACGGCCGCCGGGCCTTGCCGATCTGAATATGCCCGAACGAACCCCAGTCAACCTGGGCTTGCTCACCGGGCAGGGTTTTTAGGCGTAAATACGCCTCGGGCAGCTTGCGCGGCCGCAGTTCACTGATACGCTGGCGAAACTGGCTGGGGCCACCGGGGTATCCCCGCAGGCGGGCCATTTCATACAAGCGGGCCGCCGTGAGTGTGGGAAACTCCCGCAGGGTGTCGATGACAAAGGGCAGATAGGGGTCGATGATCGACGCACGGCGAGTGCGCTCCACCTTGGGCAGGCCAGCCTGTGCCAGTACCCGATCAACCACTGAGTGGTGAATGCCAAGCTGGGTCGCAATGGTGCCCGTTCGCCACTTCTCAACAAAATGGTAGCGCAGTATTTTTGCTTCAGTTTCTTTGCCGATGGCCATGACTGCCCTCCGATTGATGACTCCTGTCCAGCCGCTGCACTAATGTCGCCGGAATCTGCGCCTGAACTGACTGCTCTGCAGAAAATCACTGCGCAAAAAGGGACCGCAGACCGCGCCACAGTGATGGCAGCGCACGGTGGCGTCAGTTTTACCCGGCATATCGGCCCTTTTGATCTCATCAGGCACGGTTTGCAGTAGATCACGGAGTATTATTGCCAGAGAACGGTGATGCGTTACTTTTTGTTGTTGCCGTTCTCGATAACGCTGTTGGCGAGCGGCATTATTCATGCGACCCGGGCGAGTGGCCTGGTACTTCGCTCTGGCTCGTTTAATGGATTCCTTTCTGGCTTCCTGGCTGCAACCATCGGTGCAATACCGCTGGCCGCGATCACAGTGGGTACAGACGATGACCTGGGCGTAGCAGCGACAACAGTGGTAGAGACGGCTGGATGATGGCATCGACACAAAGGTCGATGAGGGCTGGATTTATTCCCATTATGTGCAACACTTAACGGGTCGTGCACCTGCACGGTTTTTTTGGGTATGGCGCCAGCGTTGACCGTCAAATCTGTGGTGGCGTCATACCGTTCTCAGCGACACTTATTCTTATAGTCCCTACGCTTGAATCGTGCCTGCTTATTGGTCGCTCTTGAGTGTGACTGGGCCGCAGTTCTACCGCGCCGATTCTAATACGCCGAGATCCGTCTATTTCAAAATTCGGCAAATAGCTGCGGTTTTGGAGTGGCGTCTACATGGGATATCGACATCCGGAAATTGAAGCCGCCGCCCGAGCCCAGGCCGGCAAGGGCGACCTCATGCCAATGTTTTCACCGGCAATGATCGATTTTTGTGAGCGCACACTTAAGTGGACCGATGGTTTTGACTGGGCTCTTCCTCTGAAGCGTGGTTCTGATGCGACTGAACTGGCGATGAGGGTTGCCCGTGCCCTATCTGGTCGCCCGCATATTTTGATGTTCAAGGATTCCTACCATGGCAGCAATCGGGAACAGTCGCTGCTCTATGAGGGCACGCCCACCGATGCCCTGAACCACTTAAGCAGACTGGCGTGGAATGACGTCGCTGCGCTGGATAATCTCAAGAGCACCAGCGGTGAGCAGGTCGCTGCTATTCTGATGAGCCCCCTGGACCAACCCGGTGGTAACTATGCGACAAAACCTGCTTCCCCGGAGTTTATTGCAGCGATTAATCGCTTTCGCAAACGCACGGGCGCGCTGGTGATTCTCGATGATGTGCGGGCCGGTTTCCGGCTGCATCCCAAGGGTTCGCACAAAGCAATGGGCCTGGAACCGGATATGCTGTGCCTGGGCAAGGCTCTGGGTAATGGCCACGCGATTGCCGCATTGTTGGGTACTGACGCGGTGCGGGCGGGCGCGGAGCGCATTCTCTATTCTTCTACTTATCTGTTTAGCGCAGTTTGCTGTCGAGCAGGTATTGCTACCATCGATGTCTATGAGAGAGACAATGCCTTCGCGACCATGCAGCGAGCCGGAGAGAGATTAGTAGCCGGAGTAAAAAAGGCCGCCAAGTCACACGGCCAGCCTATGAATTTCTCTGGCCCCGATACCCACCCGACGATGTTCTACGACAATGATCCTGATTCGGCGCGGATGGAACGATTCTGTCATGAAGCGGCGAAACGTGGTGTTCTGTTCCATCCGAGAATATGGCCATTTATGTCATCTGCCCACGACGATGCATACATTGATGAGGCAATCGATGTTGCGACGAAGTCCTTTACCGCAATGGCCGATGCCTAACCCAGAAGGATAACTACAAAAATGAAATCTATTATCGCTACAATAGCTGCTGTTACTTTGGACGTGGGCTTTTTGGGCTATACAGTAGAACTGGAACTTCAATATTTGCCCGCAGTAGGCACAAACTGCGCGGGCAATCTGTAATCAATACCAAAGACAGTGAGATAAAAATGCCGATAATGCGTGTATGCGCCCTCGCAGTAACCGCGATATTGATTTCCCTCAGCGGTGAAAGCTTCGCGAAGAACCAGCCCAATATCGTGTTCATGCTGGTCGATAATTTTGGCTATGGCGATCTCGGCTCCTATGGTGGTGGCGTGATTCGCGGTGTGCCGACGCCAAGGCTTGACCGTCTGGCGCAGGAGGGTATGCGGCTCACCAACTTCAATGTTGAGGCGGAGTGCACACCCTCACGATCTGCTTTTTTAACAGGACGCATGCCGATTCGCAGCGGGACCTCGGCAGTCGATTTAATGGGCGGGTTAGAGGGCATGACGCCCTGGGAATATACGCTCGCCGAGTTACTCGCAGATGAGGGCTATGTATCGGCCGCCTACGGCAAGTGGCACCTGGGTGATATTCAGGGCCGCTTTCCCAATGACCAGGGCTTTGACGAATGGCATGGCTTTCCGCATTCAAGTAACGCACCACTAAGGGAACTGCAGCCGGGCTATGATCCCGAGCTGGTTGGCCCTGAGGGTCTATATGAAGGTAAAAAAGGGCAGCCGAGTCGTCGAATCGGTGATTATGATTTGGCTATGCGTCCCAGATTTGATCGCGCCGTTACCGACAAAGCGATTGACTTTATCGATAGATACGCCGATTCCGACCAACCTTTCTTTCTCTACTTGCCGTATTCATTACCACACAGTCCTCCGATGCCGCACCCCGACTTTGACCGCGCAGGGTACAGTGATTACCAAAACGCACTGGCTGAAATCGATCACAATGCAGGCCGAGTGATCGATGCGGTGGACGCTGCAGGTATCGCCGAAAATACGATAGTGGTTTTTGCCAGCGACAATGGCCCGGAGACAATGGCCGGTATCGGCATTCAATACGGCGGGCAGTCCGACTCGGGCCCCTTTCGGGGTGAGTTTCCTAGCGGCTGGGAAGGTGCCATACGGGTCCCCGCTATTATTCGCTGGCCGGGGCGGACTCAGCCGGGTCGAGTGTCCAATGAAATTGTCTCAATTTTGGACTTTTATAGAAGCTTTGCGAAAGTCGCCGGTGGTCGCGATAGAGTGCCAGACGATCGTCCCGTCGACTCGATCGACCAGAGCGAGTTTTTGTTTGGCAATCAGCAAAACTCCAATCGGGAGCACGTGATGATTTTTCATGGTATGGATTTGCTGGCGTTGAAATGGCGCAACTATAAAATTTATGGCTCTTCTCCGCTTTGTTGAGTGATTCTAGGTTTTCAAATAGAACATAGATTGATTATCTGGGAGGGATGATTGTCTAATTTTGAGTTTGAAGTACTCGGTATCCCTGATGCCCCTGGCGCGCTTACGGATCATTCCTATACTGACATTACCAGCCTCTATCCTGGCGCTTGTTAGCTTGTGTTTTGCATAATTGCAGATGCCGACACAATGTTTTCTGAGCGATTTTGCGAACTTTTTCAGATAGAGCATGTGTGACTGATCTGCTATCAAGCACCAACTTTCCAGTTGCTCTGCCATCCCCTCAAATGAAGTGGCACTCCACAGATACTGAAGCTGTTCTTTTAAAACGTAGAGCGCATTCAGGTTGCTATTGCTATCCAACAACGTTTGCAGCTTGTTACTTTGTTTCTCACTCAACTTATCCGCATTTTTGAGCAACAGATAATGCGTCCCCTTCATCAGTTTTTTACCATTCGGATCGGCCTTCCTGAACTCAAGCCGGCGCTGATTATGGATAGCTTTGCTGTAATTTTTCATGACGTGAAAACGGTCAAACACAATGTCTGCCAACGGCAAGCACTCCCTGACAGCCTTTTGATAAGCAGGGCCCATATCCATAGCTACGGCCTTGATTTTACTGGATGTATCCGGGGAGAGATGTTTTAGAAATCTTGCAAACACCTCGGCAGTTCGACCAGCTTCCACCCAGACCAGATGACCTCCGACCATATCGTAGACCACCGTCATATAGTCATGGCCTTTCGCCCTGGCAACTTCATCGACACCAATATATTCCAAGCCAGTCAACTGTGCAGGATCAAGCGCAGGGAGCGTTTCCATCAGGTATGCCTTGTCGATATTCTTTACTGTCTCCCATCGTATCCCCAAATGCCTGGAGACGGCCTGAATAGACATATGGCGGCATAATCCACTGATCAGTCGGCAAAACCGGTGGGTGAAACGGCACCCTTTATCGACAAAATCACACGCCTCAATGCGGCGCTCACCCTTGCTGATAAACACCTGGGCCAGTTCAATGTCGAGCACACATGGATACCCAAAAAGGGGGATATCCTTAACCTGCCGGCGAATATGCTGGTTGATAGTTCCCTTCTTGCCTGTGGTGGGGTCTATAGTGCTCCTGCGGGCGTCCCGGCTACAGTGAATAACAATCTTGTCACCCTCTTCGTCCAGTTTAATTTCATTTACACGTTGCCCCGTGAGGTTTAAAATATTCCGTGAGATGTTGATGGTCATATACCTGCCCTATGTAAAGTTGTCATAAACCAAACATATCAACAGGTTACTTGATGGTCAGCATCTTTTTTCACTCAACAAAGCGGAGAAGAGCCAAATTTATTTTCAAGTGCGAATGCCCTCGAGGGGCCCAGTCGTACAAGCGGGGCAGGGTGTAGTCACTGCCACACACGAACGACTGGCTGTCCCCTATGTTTTCGATCTGGAAAATGACCCCAAGGAACTGTGGAACATAAACGCGGCAAACAACTGGTTGATTCCAGTGATGGCTCCAATTCTTAAGGACTATGCTGTTAGTACCAAGACATATCCGAATCTGAAGCCGGGCGCTAAAGGGCCGGCGATGTTAAATGAGTAGTCAAGGTAGGTGTCTAATATGCCGTTAATATTATCGATTCTCGTGCACTGCGCTAACCGCGCGATCAAATCCTTGATGTGCGCGATCTCTTTTTGTACTGCTGCCAGCATGAGTTTAGGCGCGACTGCAGCGGCGGGGTCCGATCACGCCTATCGTTTTGCGCGTGGAGAGCAAGTCACGTCCAATACTGGCCAGCCGGTGCGTATCTCCCAGTCTTACGACTTTCTCGCTGTGGCCGATCACACCGACGGGATGGGAGTGATCCTGGACATCTTGGCCGGTACACCCAATATTATGGCTGATCCTTACGGTCGCGAGCTTAACGCTGCGTTTAATAAGGGGGGAAAAGCAGCGAGAAAGGCAACGGTAGAGATGATCGCAAAGTTTGCCCGGGGCGATATCAATGAGGCGCTCAACTACCAGCCGGGAAACCCGGCCTATCGCTCGACCTGGGAAACAATCGTACAGGCGGCAGAAGAATATAATGATCCGGGCCAGTTCACTGCTCTCATCGGCTTCGAGTGGACTTCTCTGGTCAAGGGCAATAATTTACACCGCGTGGTGTTGATGCGTGATGACGCCGACAAGGCCACCATGATCGAACCCTATACCACCACGCCACCGCTGGGCAGCCCAAACCCGCGGGATCTTTGGGCCTGGATGGAAAACTGGGAGGAAAAAACCGGCGGGCAGATGCTGGCCATCCCTCACAACGGCAATCTGTCCAACGGCTGGATGTTTCCGCTGGTAGACAACTTCGATGAAGATAATCCTTTCGATGACTCTTATCTGAACGCTCGCAGTCGGTGGGAACCCCTCGTAGAGATGACTCAGGCAAAAGGTGATAGCGAGGCCCACCCACTACTATCTCCCGATGACATTTTTGCCGACTTCGAGACCTGGGACATAGGCAATCTCGATGTGAGTGGGGCGAAAACGCCAGAGATGTTGCCCGGTGAATACGCGCGATCGGCGCTGAAGCGCGGACTCGAATTCGATGCATCCACGGGATTCAACCCCTACAAATTTGGTTTGATCGGGTCGTCAGATACCCACACCGCGCTGGACGACCTACGATTCGGCCAGGTTTGCTGAACAGATTCCTGTGGGGGCGCCAGTTAGTTTGCAGGAGCGCGCCTACACCTCTCCGATTTGGTATACCCCGTAAGCTGGGCAAAATATCCAGCTGATGGATTAATCATGGGCGGAAGCCGGCGTACACCCGATCTCAAATAATGTAGCCGCTGACGCGGATTATAAAAAACCTGTCGCTAAATATAAACTTTCTACTGGCGTGAATCTGTACTCTTCCAACCTTCACTGTTAGACTTTTAAGACAAGGAGAAAGACATGAATACAGATTCAATGAGCATCATTCGTGATGGCGCCCAGGAGTGGGTAAAAATTCCTCTACCTGGTTCTGAGGGTGTGTCCGTCAAGGTACTGAAGGCCGATGAGATAATGGATCGGGTTGTGGTTAAAATTAAGTTTGAGCCAGGCAGCCGCATGCCCAGACACATTCACTACTGCCGTGCGATTGCCTACACCATTAGCGGCGAGTGGGCCTATGACGAAGGAAGTTTCGGTCCCGGAGAAACCGCCTGGGAAGACGAGGGTAATGACCATACGCCCTGGAGCGATAACGGCGCGGAGTTGTTCATCGTATTTGATGGTAAGGATGGCCGCTATCTGGATAACTTCCTTGCCGATGGCACGGTAATTAAACTGGATATGCCTTTTTTAAAGGCATATGAAGGAGTGACTCAGGCCGAAGCCGACCAGCTTGATGTCATGAGCCTTGTCGAAATCATTCCTCCAGCGGCCTGATTGTCATGCCCGGTCCAGCAATGAATCAGATTGCCATGAGCGTGACGGATTTACCGCGTACGCATGCGTGGTATACAGCCGCCTTTGGATTTGTCCCGTCTTCCGGCACAAATGCCTTTAAAGGCTATATTGCAGAGAAAGTGCAAGGAGTGCCGGGTGCACGCAGCAGCTGCTGGTGGCTGGGGGATCAACAGGAGTTTTTCCAGCTGGAACTGTTCCAGTTTGAGCGGCCCGAAACGCGGCCTATCGCAGCGGATTGGCGTCCCTGTGATATAGGTTACAGTTCCCTGGCATTGCTGGTTCGCAACTTCGATGAAGTGCTGGCTCGTTTGCGTGTGTTGGGCACAGAACCTCTCACGCCGCCGCAGGGGGAGAAGGATAATCGACGGGTTTGCGTGAAAGACCCCGAGGGTGTCTTGATCGAATTGTTCGAAACCGATCCATTGGAACAAAGGGGAATACTGGTAAACCCCGAGGTTCCGGTACTGACGCTGGGGGTTACGGTCTCCGTCCCGGATCTCGCCGGGTCTCTTTGTTATTTTCGTGATGCATTGGGTTTGATCGAGATGCCAGAGCTGAAATTGCACCGCCCCGAGCATGAATCGCTCTGGGGCCTAGAGGGTGCTGAGGCCGAGCGGTGTGTTTTGCGAGCGGGAGACTCCCTGGTTGAGTTGGTCCAATATGCGAGCCCTCTGGGGAAACCCATGGCGGGGGATTATCGCGTCAGCGATCAAGGTCTACTGAATATCGCTCTGGGCTTTCGGTCGAAAAAACTTTTTTCCGCAATTTATCAACGCTGTTTAAAAGCGGGGTTTAAAGGCAATTGGCGCCCCTTGAATATGGGCGCTTGGAACGTTGTCTATGTTAATGACAAGCAGGGTTTCAGTGTTGAGCTGCTACAGGTGCAGCCGTGGTACGACGGGAAAATGGGATTTTCCCAGTGTAAAGCTTCGCCCAACCTCTCTATAGATGGACTGAGAAACCTTACCGTAGAAGTTCCCATCGATGTCTCAACTGAGCATGTGTGGAACGCCCTTGCTGATCATGTGTCCATGGGGGCCTGGTGGCCACAAAAAAATGTCAGCCTGATTAAGGAAGGAGCGCCAGATCGAAATGGTACGGGTGCGGTCCGCCGGATGTGCGGCCTCGGCGCCGTGCTTGAAGAGGAGGTAGTCTCCTGGAACGAGGGCGCAGGTTATGACTACCGGTTGAGAAAGGGTGCGCCGATCAGAGATCACTTCGGCAGCATTCGGGTTCTGCCCAGGGGTAATGCGACGCTTGTTCAGTGGCGGATTGAGTTCCGGCCGCTATTGCCGGGCACTGGAGCAATCACCCAGTGGATACTGCGCAGGCTGATCTCATATGCGCTAAACCGATTAAAGCACCAGCTTGTTTCGCGCGCATCGACGTTAACTTCTACTGTTGAATCAAAGGACACATTATGACTTCCTGGAAAGTGGCGTTTATTACGGGTGGTGGCAGTGGTATTGGCCGTCATATGACAGAACTTCTATTGGCCCAGGGCACTTCAGTTGCAGTGTTTGATCGCAGTAACAATCCGGAAGTAATAGAGGATCTGCAGGCTACTGCGGCGCGTTGTGGAGGTGTTCGCTGCGAGTTCTTTCTCGCTGATGTCACCGATGCAGCAGGTTTGAATGCGGCGGTTATAGCCGCGATAGCAGCGTTGGGCTCGCCTGACTTCGCACTAAATTGTGCGGGCATCCAAATCGCCAAGCCGTTTGACGAACTGACCGGAGAAGAGTTTGAACAAGTTGTGGCCGTAAACCTGTTTGGGAGTCGTAACTTTGCGGCGGCCACACTTCCGCACATGTCTCATGGCGCTCAATTCGCTCTGATAGCATCCTTGGCTGGTCTGGTGACCAGTTACAGTTATTCCGCCTATAACGCCAGTAAACATGGAGTGGTGGGTTTAGCCGGTGCTCTTCGTCTGGATTACATCGAGCGAGGTATCGAAGTGTCGGTTATCTGTCCGCCTGAAATTAATACACCTATGGTGGTGGAGGAGCGCAAGACACTGCATCCTGCCGGAGCCAAATTAAAAGATGCAGCGGGTACACTGGAGGTCGGACCTGCCTGCGACTACATGCTGAGGCAACTCAAACGGCGCAAATATATGATCGTGCCAGGGGTCCGGGCCAGAGCCTTGACCGTCCTTGCTCGCTGGTTCCCAAATCTGGCGCGGCTCTTTAGTGAACACACCGTGGTTGCTGCGCTGCGTGCTCGCTGAATTGGAGGAGGGTCGTCCCAGGAGTCAATAGATTTGTTCGATGTGGGTCTACTTTTTTGGGTAATCGTTTTGCTGCTGTATCTGTTTCTTCCATTGCCTGGGGGATACGCCGTAGCGGTGCCTAAACGCGTTGGAAAAAACACTTAGCTCCGAATAACACAGCATGTCAGCCAGGAGGCTCAGTGGGCCGTTTGATTCCTTCAAGTAGTTCCTGGCAATTTCAAAGCGGACCTCATCCAGTAACACTTTGTAGCTCGTGTCGAGTGCGCTTAGCTTGCGCTGCAGGGTTCGCTTGTTCATTGCCAGAAAGCTTGATACGCGTTCCACGGAACAATCTCCCGTCAGCAATGCTTGTTTTATTAGATAGCTGACCTTGGCGGCAAAGTCGTCGCTAAATGTGCGCTGCAATTCACTTAGGTGGGCTTCCAGAACCTGATGTAACCGGGGGTTCGCTTTGTCTAGCGGCGTACTCAGAATATCCGCGTGACTGGCAATAATTGTAGTGTCCCAATCAAAATAAACTGGACATTTAAAGCGTTCGCGATAGGGCCGTATGTCCGCCGGCGCACTGTGAGGTAAATAGATGGCGATAGGCTTCCAGTCGGTGTAGAGGAATTCCATTACCTTTGCTGAGATGCCTGCCACCAGGTCACTTTGCTGATACATCGGAGCATCTTGCTGGGGCTTACTTGTAAAGGTCCAGTTGAGAATGCCCTGTTCGATATTGGTGGTGACGATAGCGCCCTGGTTGTGGTGATCAAAATACTTGTTAAGTTCCTGCAGGGCAGTGCGGATATCAGGTGCCTGTTGAATAATAAAACCGACAGCCCCCAGTATATTGATGTCTTGTCGGCGGGAGAGGTGTAAGCCGAAGTGAATGCAGTCCAATTCTCTGGCGGTGTGTTCAAGCAAATTCAGATAAGCGGTATAGGATATCCAGGCTTCGGGATCTGATTCCATTCCCATCAAGCCGCCAGCGGCCAAAATCGCGTCGGGATTGCCTCCCAATTCGGTTACTGTTTCCCGAAAGCCCTCCAGGGCCGACGCTCTTACGAGGTAATCACTCATCAGCGGACGTTACCATTTTTATGACGTGTCGCAAAATATCAACTATATGTTTAGCACTGTCAAGTGAATCACGCGAAGCTCCTCTGTCTCGATACAGGCCGTAGCTACGAACGTTATTGCCCGCATATGACCAAATATGGCATCATATGATGCATATATTGATACCATAACGTATGCATAGGCGATTCGATAATGAGAACCACATTGAATATTGATGATGAGTTGATGGCCGAAGCTCAGCGCATTACAGGTCTAACCGAGAAGACAGCCATTGTACGCCAGGGACTAGAAGCCTTGATAGAGCGCGACAGCGCGAGGCGTCTGGCCCGTTTGGGTGCATCTGAGCCACAACTCCAACCTGTTCCCAGGCGGCGTAGCTCTGGCGAATGATCCTGGTTGATACCTCAGTGTGGATCGACTATCTGCGGCGGGGTCATGGTCAGCTAGAGGGTTTTTTGGATAATGCGCAGGTGTTGAGCCACCCTTCTGTTATCGGCGAACTCGCCTGCGGGAATCTTGGGAATCGCAGAGAATTGCTGAATCTACTAAGCCGCTTGCCCAAGGCAATTTGCGCTAGTGACGGTGAAGTCCTGCAGTTGATTGAGGAGCACGAACTAATGGGCAGGGGGGTTGGCTATATTGATGTCCAGCTACTGGCATCAACGTTTCTTTCCCAAAACACGCAATTGTGGACTCACGACAAACGGCTTGCGACTGTCGCCAGGGATTTGTCCGTTTCCCACTGACTGTATGCGAATTCGTAAATAGAAGCGTAGTTGGTCACGGCAATTTTGTGTTCACCGCGCCAACTCAGCCCGCTATTTAAAGAGCCACAATCTCCGCTCGCAGCGCATCCAAAAAGCGCGCCCCAAGTGCTCCATCAATCGCCCTGTGGTCACAAGACAAGGTAGCGTTCACAACAGTAGCAACCGCCGGAGTGCCGTCCTTCACAACCACCTGTTGTTCACCCTTGCCCAGTGCCAGAATCGCACACATAGGTGGGTTAACAATCGCGGCAAAGGAATTAACACCGTACATGCCCAGATTAGAAACCGTAAATGAAGCGCCAGAGATATCCTCTAACTTCAGGCCACCGCTGTTTGCCTTCTCTGCTAGGCCTGCCATGGTTGCTGCGATTTCCTGAGGCGTCATGGAATCTGCATTGCGAACCGTAGCTGGATAGAGGCCATCTTTGGTTGCAATGGCTACCGCGACATTGGCGTGCTTGAACTGGTGAATATCATCACCCACCAGATTGATGTTGACCTCGGGCACGGCCATCAGCGCTCGCGCTGCACACCACACCAGCAGGTCGTTGACCGATACGCGCTGCTCACTGTCTTGATTGAGCTTCTCGCGATGGGCCAGCAGCCCGTCGAGTTCGTATTCTGCCGTTAGATAGTAGTGTGGGATATTCTGCTTGGCTTTTGTCAGGCGCTTGGCGATTGTTTTACGAGTGGGGGAGAGTGGAATCACCTCAACATCGTCCGAGACCGCAGCGTCACCGCCGGATCCTTGCGTGCCAGCTTGTGCCGCAGCTTCAACGTCTTCTTTTGTGATGCGCCCCCTGCGACCGGTGCCTACCACGGTATTCAAGTCCACTCCCAGTTCGGTGGCCAAGCGTCGTACCACTGGATTGGTTTTCGCGGACGCATCGCCTGGGGCGATAGAGCCGGTTGCCGACGCAGCGGCAGGAGCACTGGTTTCGGCTCCAGAGCTGCCGGAAAATTCTTTGATGAATGCATCGATAGCCGTGTCGTCGACATCCGCAGGGGCGATAACCCCCAGCAATCCGCCAACCGCCATGGCATCGCCTTCTTCTGCGATGCGGCGGCGCAACACGCCATCCACTGGAGATTCCCAGACATTGACGATTTTGTCCGATTCCATCTCGAACACTTCATCGCCTTTGCTAACGCTATCGCCTACCTCTTTACTCCAGCCGACGATCGTACCTTCGACCATTTCGATGCCCCATTTCGGGACAGCTATGGGGTAAATATCACTCATGCCATAGTCCCCCGGATAACGGCAGCGATTTTTTCAATTGAGGGGAGGTATTCCGCTTCCAATTCTGGCGAGAAGGGAACGGGGCTGTGGGGTGCACACACCTGTTTGATGGGTCCCTTAAGAGAGTGAAACGCTTTGTCCGCTGCCAGTGCAGCGATATCTGCAGTCAATCCGCATCGTGGGGTGGATTCGTCTACCACGACCAAACGTCCGGTCGCCTCTACCGATTCCAGAATAGTCGCCTCATCCAACGGAGAGGTAGTACGGGGGTCGATCAGGTCGCAGCTAATCCCCGCTTCTTCCAGGGAGTCGATGGCGGCCGCTGCCCGTCCCACCATTTGCCCAAAGGCGACGACAGTGACATCGTCACCCTCACGCACCATGGCGGCTTCTCCAAAGGGAATGGTATAGGGCTCGTCGGGTACTTCGCAGGCCTCTTGATAGAGAGTCTTAGGTTCGAAGAACAACACAGGATCATCATCGGCAATAGCTTGCAGCAACAATCCCTTGGCATCGTAGGCGTTGGACGGTACCACTATCTTGAGGCCTGGGAAGGCGGTCATGATCTGGTACATGCTCTGGGAGTGTTGTGCCGCAGCGCTAAAGCCAGCGCCCGATGCAAAGCGTATGACCGCAGGGCAGGTGCTCTTGCCGCCGAACATATAGCGGAACTTGCCCATCTGGTTGACGATTTGGTCCATACACACGCCGATAAAGTCAGCGAACATAATCTCTGCTACCGGACGCATTCCCACCAGTGCAGCACCGGCGGCAGCGCCGACAATCGCAGATTCTGAAATAGGGGTATCGATACAGCGGTTGGGTCCAAACTTTTCATACAGCCCGGTTGTCACACCGAACACGCCGCCTGCGCAGCCCACTGTTCCGCCACTGCCGTTTCCTCCAGCAACATCTTCTCCAATGACAAACACCGAGTCGTCCGCCGCCATGGCCTGGTGCAGTGCTTCGTTTATTGCGTCGCGCATTGTTTTCTCAGACATACTGCAGCCCTCCTAGTAGTTAACGTAAACGTCGGTTGTGACTTGATCCGGCGCTGGCCGGGGTGCGGTTTTGGCCTCTGCTACGGCCGTATCTATCAGTACCATCACTTCGGCATCGATGGCATCGAGTTCACTGACGTCGACTTCTCCGCCGTCGGCGACCGAGGCGCGGAAATTCTTCAGACAACAGGAATCCTGGCGCAAATTCGCCACTTCATTTTCGCTGCGATAACCCTCGGGGTCTCCTACGAAGTGGCCGTAGAAGCGTCCCATCTCACAAAATATTCCGGCGGGGCCATTGCCGCCGCGGGCATGTTCAATGGCCTTGCCTGCTGCCTCATAGACCGCAAAGAAGTCCGAACCGTCTGCGACAAAGACCGGGAAGCCGAAGCCCTCGGTGCGACCCTTGAGGTCATCGGTGCCCACAGCGTAATCAATGGAGGTGTGTTCTGAGTAGAAGTTGTTCTCGATGACGAATATTGCGGGTACCTTGAGTACCACCGCCATATTCATGGCTTCAAGACACGTGCCCTGGTTAACAGAGCCATCACCGGAAAACGACACGGAGACATTGTTGTTCTCGCGAATCTTGCATGCCAATGCCGCTCCTACTGATATTGGCGGCCCTCCTGCGACAATGCCGTTCGCGCCGAGGATGCCTTGGTCGATATCGGCGATGTGCATGCTGCCGCCTTTGCCCTTACACAGGCCCTCTGAGGAGCCCCATAGTTCCTTCATCATGCCAAGCACGTCCGCCCCACGGGCAATACAGTGACCGTGACCTCGGTGGGTGCTGATGATGGTATCGTCACCACTTAAGTGCTCACAGACGCCAACCGCGTTGGCCTCCTGGCCCGCATAGAGGTGGGTGAAACCAGGGATTTGACCATTCATGATCTCCGCGTTAGCACGGTCTTCAAATTCCCGAATGGTTTTCATCTGCCGGTAAGCTTGCAACAATTTTTCTTTAGATAAGGCCAAGATGGTTCTCCTTTTATTGCTTTTCCAAAAACAGCTGGCGCGTGCCATAGCCCGAGTGCAGCTTTGGCGATTGGGCGTAGATTATGTAGCGGAAGATTAAAACAGTCAACACTGACGGTAATTTTTTGCGGCGGTAAAAGATCAAACCCAGGGTGCGGACCCTGGGTGGCGACAAAATCGCCATTTTGATCACGCAAAACACAATAGCTTGGCTCAGCTTGCGCTACTTTTGGCAAGCACCGGAGTCAAGATCCGGCAGCTGAATCAGCCGCTGCACGGTCCGGCTGTAGCTGAGTTGCACCGTAAAACTGTCTAAAAGCACGATACAGCCGCAAATAACTGAAATATCTCGCGAAAAGTCCTAATTTCGGAAAATTCTTCCAAATAGCTAGCTATTCTGCCGGGAAATTATTGTACACTAGCGCGCCAAAATTCAAGCCGTGAATTAACATTTACCTTACTCAGCGAGTGGAGCAATGACAGATTTATCCTTATATAGAAACATCGGTATTTTCGCACACGTGGATGCGGGTAAGACCACAACTACCGAACGCATACTCAAGCTGACGGGTAAAATTCATAAAACGGGCGAAGTGCACGATGGAGCGGCCACCACCGACTTCATGGAGCAAGAACAAGAGCGTGGCATCACCATTCAGTCCGCTGCGACTACGTGCTACTGGAAAGAGCATCGAATGAATATCATCGATACTCCAGGACACGTTGACTTCACTGTAGAAGTATACCGCTCCTTGAAGGTTCTCGATGGCGGCGTAGGTGTGTTCTGTGGTTCTGGTGGTGTTGAGCCCCAGTCGGAGACCAACTGGCGCTACGCTAATGATTCGGAAGTTGCCCGTATCATCTTTGTCAACAAAATGGACCGCATGGGCGCTGACTTCCTGCGTGTTGTAGATCAGGTAGAAAAAGTACTAGGCGCCAACCCGCTGATTATGACCTTACCTATTGGCCGGGAAGAGAATTTTGTGGGCGTTGTCGATGTTCTGAGCAAGAAAGCCTATGTCTGGGACGATACCGGCTTACCAGAAAACTTTGAAATTCTGGACGTACCAGCCGATATGGTTGACGACGTTGATTTTTACCACGAGCGTCTCATCGAAACGGCAGTCGAGCAGGACGACGATGTAATGATGGCTTACATGGATGGTGAAACACCTTCTATGGAAGACATCAAACGCTGTATTCGAAAGGGTACGCGTACTATGGAGTTCTTCCCCACTTATTGCGGTTCTGCCTTTAAGAACAAAGGCGTTCAGCTGATTCTGGATGCGGTCGTTGATTATTTGCCCAGCCCTACGGAAGTTGATCCGCAACCTTTGACCGATGAAGAAGGCGAACCAACAGGTGAAGTCGCCTTCGTTTCCATTGAAGAGCCGCTGCGCGCATTGGCCTTCAAAATTATGGATGATCGCTTTGGTGCATTGACCTTTATACGTATCTACTCCGGAGTGCTGGAAAAAGGCACCACCATTCTTAACTCCTTCACTGGCAAGACCGAACGTATTGGCCGTATGGTTGAAATGCACGCGGACGATCGCAATGAAATTAGCCGCGCTCAAGCCGGTGACATTATTGCGTGTGTGGGTATGAAGAACGTTCAAACGGGCCACACCCTGTGTGATCCCAAGCATCCGTGCACGCTCGAAGCCATGGTGTTCCCCGAGCCGGTAATCTCGATCGCCGTTGCTCCGAAAGACAAAGGCGGCTCTGAGAAAATGGGTATCGCGATCGGCAAGATGATTGCAGAAGATCCCTCGTTCCGAGTTGAAACAGACGAAGATTCGGGCGAAACCATTCTGAAAGGTATGGGCGAGCTTCACCTGGATATTAAGGTCGATATTCTTAACTGTACCTACGGGGTAGAACTGGAAGTGGGTCAGCCTCAGGTTGCCTACCGCGAAACGATTACCCAGGAAACTGATGACAGCTACACGCACAAGAAGCAGTCCGGTGGTTCTGGTCAGTTCGGTAAAATCGACTACCGCATTAAACCCGGTGAGCCTGGAACTGGCTTTCAGTTCAAGTCGGTGGTTGTAGGTGGTAACGTTCCCAAAGAATTTTTCCCGGCCATTGAAAAAGGCTTTAGGGGCATGATGGTACACGGCCCACTGGCTGGTTTTCCGGTGTTGGATGTTGAGATTGAGCTTTACGACGGTGGTTTCCACGCGGTGGATTCATCTGCAGTGGCCTTTGAATTGGCTGCCCGCGGAGCGTTCCGCCAGACTATGCCTCAGGCGGGTCCTCAAATCATCGAGCCCATCATGAAGGTCGACGTATTCACGTCTGATGATCACGTAGGTGATGTGATTGGTGACCTCAACCGTCGCCGCGGCATGATCAAAGATCAGCTCGCGGGCGTTTCAGGTGTCCGTGTACAGGCAGACGTTCCACTTTCGGAAATGTTTGGCTACATCGGCAGTCTGCGCACCATGACCTCCGGTCGTGGCCAGTTCTCGATGGAGTTTGCACACTACCTGCCATGTCCAGCTTCAGTCTCCGAAAAGGTGATTCTAGAAGAGAAGGCGCGTCAGGAAGCTAAGAAGAAGTAAATCGCTGCTCCTTTGGGAGTTTCGAAACAGAAGAGCCTCGACAGTGTCGGGGCTTTTTTTTGTTTGGCCATTTCGCTGATAAATACCGCCTAGTTATAGCAGTCCATAGTTTGCTCTGACCCCGGCGTGGTAACCTCAATTACCCCAGGAGGCGTGATGACAAGTTCAAAAAAACCGGATAGAAGCGAACTCGCGAAAATGTTCGCGCAATTCCTTGATCCTGATTTTGTAATTGCCGACGCGGAGACCCAAAGACCCTACGAGTGCGACGGTCTCACCGTCTACTGTGAAATGCCACTTCTGGTGGTATTGCCAGAAACGATTGAGCAAGTCCGCCGGGTTATTCGTGTGTGCCATGAGTATCAAATTCCTATTGTTGCCCGTGGAGCTGGTACGGGGCTCTGCGCGGGAGCCATGCCCAACTCCGATGGGGTAGTGCTGTCCCTGGCAAAATTCAAGAGTATTCTTGAAATCGACCCGCTCGCCCGAACCGCTCGCGTTCAACCCGGCGTTAGGAACCTTGCCATCAGTGAAGCGGCCGCCGAGCACGGTCTGTACTACGCCCCTGACCCATCATCGCAAATCGCCTGTACCATCGGCGGCAATGTGGCGGAAAACTCCGGAGGCGTGCACTGCCTCAAGTACGGGCTCACCGTTCACAATGTCTTAAAAATAGACATGATTACGATCGATGGCGAATCCATCACTTTGGGAAGTGAAGGGTTGGATAGCGCCGGCTTCGACCTGCTCGCACTGCTCAATGGCTCCGAAGGTCTGCTGGGAATTGTGACTGAAATTACCGTTAAGTTGCTACCTATACCGGAAAAAGCGCAGTTGGTTATGGCGGGTTTTGACGACGTGAAAAAGGCGGGTGACGCGGTAGCTGCCGTTATCTCCGAGGGAATTATTCCAGCGGGGCTGGAGATGATGGACAGCCATGCCATCACTGCCGCTGAAGATTTTTGCCACGCGGGCTATCCGGTCGATGCCAAGGCCTTGTTGCTATGTGAGGTGGATGGAAGCGGCGAAGAGGTGGCGGATCATATTGCGCAAGTAGAAGCGGTGTTCAAACGATTCGGTGCGTCCACAATTCGCGTTTCCGGCAGCGAAGAGGAGAGGGCGCTGCTGTGGAAGGGGCGGAAATCGGCATTTCCTGCGGTTGGCCGTATCTCGCCGGACTACTACTGTATGGATGGCACCATTCCCCGTGGTCAGCTTTCCCATGTGCTCGTCGAGATGGAGAAAATGTCAAAGCACTATGGGCTGCGGGTGGCCAATGTTTTTCACGCTGGCGATGGCAATCTTCACCCGCTGATTCTGTTTGACGCCAATGTTCCGGGAGAGTTTCTAAGAGCTGAAGAATTTGGCAGCGAGATACTCAAGCTTTGTGTAGAAGTTGGTGGCTGCATTACCGGAGAACACGGCGTGGGCGTGGAAAAAATTCGCCAGATGGCGATTCAGTTTGAGGATAAGGAAATAGCACAGTTTCATGCCATCAAGGACGCGTTTGATCCCGACGGCCTTCTCAATCCCGGAAAGGGAATTCCTGTGTTAAAGAACTGCCAGGAATACCGTTCAATTCTAGGGGTTGGCTAGCCTCATGCCCGATATAAGTGCGCAACTGGTAGAAGCGGTAGAGTCTGCACATGACAATAATACGCCGCTGAACATTTGCGGCTTTGGCAGCAAGGCCTTTCTGGGGCGACAGCCCAGTGGGGCGGCACTTTGCGTTACCGACCATAGCGGTATCGTCAACTATCAGCCCGTCGAGCTAGTGATCACTGTGCGTGCCGGCACCTCCTTGTCGGAAATTCAGGCAGTGCTTGACGAGAACGAACAAACGCTCACCTTTGATCCGCCGTCTTTTGCGAAAAAAGGGAGTCCGAATCAGGCCAGTATTGGCGGTACACTGGCTGCGAATATTTCCGGTCCCGCCAGACCCTGGTCTGGCTCGGTACGCGATATGGTGTTGGGAACACGACTCATCAATGGTGTTGGCGAGCACCTTCGCTTTGGTGGGGAAGTGATAAAAAATGTCGCTGGTTATGACGCTTCGAGATTGCAAGCCGGCGCGATGGGAACTCTGGGAGTCCTCACGGAAATCAGTTTAAAAGTGCTGCCAAAGCACGCGGCGTCAGCAACCTTAGTTACGCAAATCGATGCAGATCAGGCTGTTGTCACCATGAACCAGCTGGCCGGAGAAGCAAAACCACTGTGGGGCGCCTGCTGGATGGAGGGTCAACTTTTTGCGCGTTACTCCGGTTCCAGTGCGGCTGTTGAAAATACTGCCAAGGCCTGGCAAGGAACGCAATTAGAGGCCGCTGATGCAGACGAGTTCTGGTCCGACTTGGCAAACCACCGATTGTTTTTCTTCGCTGGTGAACAGCCCCTGTGGCGTTTTTCTGTCAATTCGGCTGCAGCTGTCTCTTCTATGCGCGATACCTTGGACCCTGATTACTTAATCGATTGGGGAGGCTCACAGCGCTGGCTGCGTGGAGATTTTGATCCAGCTGAGTTGGAGGACATGGCGAAAAAAATGGGGGGGCAGGTGACGCTTTATAAGGGCGGCAACCGGCGCGGCGAGGTATTTCATACCATGCCAGAGCCAATGCGCGAACTTCAGCGTCGCGTGAAAAAATCATTTGATCCAAAAGGCCTGTTCAATCCCGGCCGATTGTACAGTTGGCTCTAGGGAAATAGGTCATGCAAACTAAGCTGCACCCACTTTTTAAAAATTCCCCCCAGGGCGAAGAAGCAGATGCTATTTTGCGCAGCTGTGTTCATTGCGGCTTTTGCAATGCCACTTGCCCAACCTATCAAGAACTGGGTGACGAACGTGACGGTCCACGCGGTCGAATTTACTTAATCAAACAGTTGTTGGAGGAGGGGCAGGCTACGGCTAAAACCCGCCGTCATCTCGACCGATGTTTAAACTGCCGTAGCTGTGAAACCACTTGTCCCTCAGGAGTTGAGTACGGCCGCTTGGTAGATATCGGTAAGGAGATTATTGAACAACAACAATCGCGACCGATGGGAGAGCGGTTTTTGCGCTGGGGTATGAGACAGATAATGCCTTATCCGCGCCGTTTCACGCCCCTTTTGCGACTTGGACAGTTTTTTCGCCCGCTGCTGCCTGGGTTCTTAAAACATCATGTGCCCGTGCGGCAGTCCAGTTTACCGTGGCCCTCTTCAAAGAGTCATTCGCGCGTCATGCTGGCGCTGGCAGGGTGTGTGCAGCCGGGTTCTACGCCCAACACCAATGCTGCCGCTGCAACCGTATTGGATAAATTAGGGGTAACGCTGGTTGAGGAAGCGCGTGCCGGTTGCTGCGGTGCGCTTAGTTATCATTTGTCTGAGCATGACGAAGGCCTGGATTTTATGCGCCGCAATATCGATGCCTGGTGGCCCGCCATCGAAGCCGGCGCTGAAGCGATAGTAGTGACAGCCTCGGGATGCGGTACCACCGTTAAAGACTACGGGCATTTGCTCAGGCACGATGACAACTATGCGATGAGAGCTTCGCGTGTCAGTGAGCTCGCAAAAGACTTGAGCGAAATTTTACTGAACGAAGACCTTGCCAGTTTGCCTATGAAGCCCGATATGCTAAAAACAGCGGTTCATTGCCCCTGCAGTTTGCAGCACGGCCAACAGTTACCCAATAGTGTTGAAATGGTTTTGCAAGAAAGCGGCGTAAATCTGGTCGAGACCACAGAGAAACATTTGTGCTGTGGATCTGCGGGGACGTACTCGATCTTACAGCCGCAGCTAAGCCAAAAACTACTGGATAACAAAGTTAAGGCGTTGATGGTCGACGCTCCCGAACGTATTGTGACAGCCAATATTGGCTGTCAGCTGCATATCGAATCCAAATCACCGGTGCCCGTGCGACATTGGATTGAGATTCTCGCTGAGCGTATGGGCCCCTGATTGAGCTCACGCACAGGATTGCCATTGATTATGATCAGGCACCCGGCACTGACTTTGATTGACACTTCAAATGTCACTATGTCAGGCTCAATGGAAGATTATCGCAGCTGCGTTGCTCGCCGTTTCTCCAGACTCATTGCCTGCTCTTTTGGCGAAAGCCCGAATTCTGACAAATCGGGGTGAGCTCGTCGTGGCCAGTGATATTACGGTGGGGCTGGCGGGTGTCGATCCCACAAACGCGGCTCTATGGAGTTTGATTGGCGACATTCGAACGGCACAGAGGGGCACGCCTGAAGCGATTTTGGCCTTTGATCGCGCCATAGATCTGCAACCCAATGATTTTCTCAGCCGATTTAAACGATCAATGCTGCTCTTGGAATCTGGGGATTTTGAGGCCGCTCGCGCAGATGCAACTGAACTCTTGCGAAGTGCACCGGGGCATCCCGGCGCGAACTATATTCTTGGCATAATTCAGTTCAGAGAGGGAGACTACCCGAAGGCCATCGCGTCCCTCACAGTAGCCGAGCCGGCTTATAGCGATTTGCCTCTGGCTCTATTGTTCTTGGGTAGCGCCCAGCTGATGGAAGGTGATCTTGACCAAGCGGCTACTTACGCATCCCGGTTTCAAAGCGTAGCACCCCAAAGCATTCAGGGTGCAAAACTTCTGGCTACCGTACGGATGCAGCAGGCTCGGTACAAAGAGGTACAGGTATTGCTGGCCCCTGTATTGGAAGTGTCTCCGACGGACATTGAATCTCTCAACCTCATGGCAAACGCGTTATTGCACGATGGTAAAACGGATCAGGGCATCGAGCTTTTGTTTAAGGTTGCACAGCTGCAGCCCGATTCGGCGGATGCTCAAACGAGGTTGGGCGCCGGGCTTCTGATGGAAGGAAAAAATGAGGATGCGAGCAAGTACATGGAGTCTGCTCTCAAGTTGGATCCAAAATTTCAGCAGGCCGACATTCTTCTGGTAATGAATCACCTGTTGAAGCTGGATTATGAAGCGGCCATTAAATCGGCGCTGGCATACCGTCAACGTAATCCCTTGAGTGCTACTGCCTGGAATATACTCGGCAGAGCCTATCAGGCAGCAGGGCGAGCAGTGCAAGCTACTGAAGCGTTTACCTCTGCGTTGGCACTCGATGAGGGTGATCCCGCCGCCAATCACAATTTGGCGCAGATGGCTCTGGCGCGCAAGGATTCTGGCAGCGCGCGAAAGCATTACGAGGCTATTTTAGAACATCATGATAATTACTTGCCCGCTCTATTGCGACTCGCGCTTCTGGATGCGGAGGACCAGGATGGGCCAGGGATGGTTAAGTATCTGGAGCAGGCCATAGAGGCGCATCCAGATGCCGTTGAGCCGAAACTATTATTGGGCCGTTTTCACATTAGCGGGGGCCGCCCGGAAAAAGTAGCTCCGCTACTTTCAAGCCTGGACCCGGCGCTGAGAAAGTCACCTCAAGTGTTGCAGCTCGTGCGCTGGCGCAGTTATCTATAAATGACAACCCGAATGCCCGCTATACGCTGGAACAGCTTTTGTCTGCTGAGCCTGACAATGCTGCGACCCACCATCTTATGGCCGTGGCAGCAGCGCGAGCAGGAGATACTCTTCGTTCAGATACCGAGATCAAACGCGCCCTGCAGATCGATGAGAATCATCTCCCGGCAAGAATCGCGGCAGCCAAGCTTGCTCTGGGCAACAACCGAATCGAGGAGTTTTTGCAGCATATGGAGAGGCTGGAGTTATTGTCCCCGAACAACTCGGAGGTGATATTGCTGCAAGCGGCGGCGGCCCAAAACGATGGAGATGTTTCCAAAGCCGTAACGCTGGCAGAGAGAGCTTTTATTAATGCGCCCGTGCCCGCCACGATAAAGGCACTTGCTATCTATACGGAAGTTGGGGGCGACCGCGTGGGCGCGCAAGAGTTCTACCGCACCTGGTTATCTCAGATACCCGATGACGTTGAAATCACTCTGGCTTTAGCTCAAAGCCTGCAATCATCCAATGATGTACCAGAGGCTGTGACGCTCTATAAAAAATTGCTACAGCTGGAACCGGATAATATTGCTGCCCTAAACAATATAGCCTGGATGCTTCGTGAGACTGAACCGGTCAAAGCGCTAAGCTACGCCCGCAGGGCTGGGAGTTTGGCTCCGGAATCTGCGGACGTTCTGGATACGCTCGCCGTGGTGGAGTATTCCAATAGAAAATATAAACAGGCAATGCGCAATGTGAATCGTGCTCTTGAACAAAGGCCAAGAGCCCCCACCCTAATCTATCACAGTGCCATGATACGGGCGGCCCGGGGTGAGATCGGCAGCGCTAAAGAAGATCTGGTCAAGCTACTCGCTCGTACAAAAGAATTTGTCGAGGTCCAGCAGGCCGAAGCCTTGCTGGAGTCGCTACGGGAAAGCCTTTGAGCTGTCATTTCGCCTGAAAAGTTCTGTCTACTCTTCTTGGATGATATTTGATCAAAAAAGAGAAACCAAGTGTCAGGATTCTTTACATACTGAAATGTCTTGAAAATGGGTTTGTCTCTAAGCCAATGTAATTATTATGTAAAATATTTCAGGCATGATTTTTGCCTTAACTAAGGTACTAATAAGAATTACTTATCGTCCTGGGATGCTCACCCAACTATAAGAGTTCGAATTCCCTGCATTGGGCGTCATTTCGCGTCTGTGCGGACAGTATTGTGCGGCTTGGCGGTATCAGGCCGGTTTCTGAATGGAAGGAGAGATTTTGTGAGAAATTCTAAGAAGGGAAAGCAGAGGTCTATACCGCAGTTGCGCAGGGGAGCAACAAACCCGGTATCCATGCTCGTATTGAGCAGCGCGCTGGCGCTTTCTCCTGGAAGTGAACCCCAACGCGATTGAAATTTTACCAGAACTGCTTCCACCGAAAAATCCCGGTGCCGACAGAGAACCACTTCTGAAAGCAAATTTGTTCAATCAGACCTTGACGCTGCAGGCTAGTCTGGACGTGACTGGTGCTCCGGGATTTAAGCTCGCGACAGATTTTGGCACACTGGTCGATACCACGCCCACCGGCGCGCCCTCGGTTGAAATTAATTTAGCCACTTTGGAGTTTCAGGTGCCTGAAATACAAGCCACCGGCGGAGTAGTTGGGCAGAGTATCAAAGCCGATGGCAGAGATGATTTTCTAAAGTTAAAGGCTGATATAGATGGTATTGCAGCGTTGGCCGGAGTACTGCCTCCTCTTGGAATAGGTGTTTCATTGGTAGACATAGGTAGCGGAGCGACCAACTTCAAAATAGCGGGCACTCTCGATATCCTGGATGTGAAGATGGGGCCAGACCTCGGTTTCGCTCAGGACTTTGAGTTGAAGCCCACTCTGTGGTCCACGATTGCGTTTAGCTCGCCTGTTATGATTGCCGGAGCCATGGTGAACAGCTGGACGGGTATCTGGAATCAAATGCCTACTTTAACACTATTTAAAACCACGAAATTCAGCCCCACCTATTGGATTGATGTGTTGCTGGATCATAAATTGGCTCTCGATCTTGGCTTGTCAGGTACACTGGATTTGTTCAAAGTAGGCCTCAATGCTTCTCTGGGTGGTGTTAGGCTCCTCGGCGGTGATATCAGCCTCAACCAGATACTTGGATTCGGCAACACACTGTTCCAGACACCCAGGGTAGAACTACCCATCTGGATGAAAGAGTTTGCGCTGACTGGATTCAACCGAGTTGCCGGTGCTGCGTTCACAATAAGAGTTCCCGCGCCTTCAACCTGGTTACTCATGTTGTTGGGGTTAGGCTTGATCCTGTCTCGAAGCGGTCGCCTCCAGCGTCCGCAGTAACATGCTAGACTTGCCGTTATTGTAATTCAGTAACGGGATTTTATTTTGAGTAAACTAAACACGCGGCACACTGTTGTCGCGTTGTCATATCTGCTTTTTCTTTTTCCGGTGATGTTCGGCTCGGCTTTGGCCAGTTCTGCGACCAGTGTTAGCGCCACAGTAAACCCGCAGTTATTTGCCGCAGAATAAAAGAACGACAAAGAGGCGACAGTGATCCGGCTTAACTCCAATCGATCACAGGCTAGAACGGCAGCTCATGATTTACCTCGACACTGTCTGTGTACTCTTGTTGCTCAATCCGGATCTCCTCGTACAGTTGCGCAATCTCATCACCATAGTGATCCCACAGTACCGATCTCAGGTCGCCGAGCAGCTGATAAATACAATCGGCTTGTTCAGCCGTCCAGTAGGTTGTGATTTTTAAGGTTTTCATTTAGCCTTTCCTCGCTTTTTGGTCTCGCGCCGCTTCGACGCACACTCCTGCGCTTCCTTCATGCGGTACGACTCACCCTCAATGGCGATGACCTCGCTGTGATGGACTAAACGGTCAATCAGGGAGACCACACACGCGGCATTGGGGAACACGTCATTCCACTCGCCAAACGGACGGTTCGTTGTCACCAAAGTTGAACATTTCTCATAGCGCCGGTTGATGATTTCAAACAGCAAGTCAGCATGACGATTGCTGTAGGAGAGGTAGCCCACTTCATCAATTACCAGCAAGGCGGGCCTGGCGTAGTGTTTCAATCGACGCTGCAGGGCATTGGCGCCATCCTGACCTGCCAGGTCGTTGAGCATCGCCGCTGCGGTGGTAAACAGCGCCGTATAGCCGTGCATGACAGCGTTATACCCCAGGTTCTGGGCGATCATCGATTTGCCCACGCCGTTGCTGCCCAGCAGGATAATATTGCTGGCCGTGTCCATAAAACCCAGTTGCATCAGGGCATGAATCGCTTGTGGGTCGATAGCGCTTGGCCACTGCCAGTCAAACTCACTCATCGGTTTGAACCGGCCCAGCCTGGCGCTGCTCAGGCGCCGTTCGAGTGAGCGCTGTTTGCGCTCGGCAAGCTCCCAGGCGATGAGCTGTGCCAGCCAGGGGTATTGCTCGTCGGTGATCTCGCCCCAGTGCGCCAGCACGCCGTGGAGCTTCAGTTCAAGTGCCTGCTGTTTGAGTTGCTCGATATCAATCATCGGTATCATCTCCTGTCTCGCTTCGGGTGCCATTGAGCTTGTCGTAATCGGCAAGCCGAGCCAGCTTGACGCTGTAGTGTTTGACCTTCGCCGGCACGGCGACAGCAAGCGGTGGCGGCAGGTGCTGTTCATCACGGCGGCGCTCAAGAACGTGCTGCACCGCCTCCGGGTAGGGTGATTGCCGATCAAGTGCTTCACCCAGAGCTACATGCAGCTCGTCCCGCCCATAATCATCAAGCAGTTGATTGAGTAACCGGACCGTGGTTTTAATGACATGTCCACGCTGTGCCGATTGCTGCAGCAGCGTCTGGGCGTGCGCCGAAGCATGGCTCAGGCGATCCTGACCCCGGTGTAGTTTGGCGTGGGTTTTCTCCAGCCATAGGGCATTGATATGCGCCTCCTGTTCGATTTGCTCCCCTTTGCCAAAGCTGCGCTGATGCTCAGCAATGCATTGATCGCCCTCCACTATCTGGAGCCGCTCCAGGTCAGCGCTCACGCTCAATGGCTTGTGCACGTATTGATGGGGAATGGAGTAATCATTGAGATCGAAGCGAACATAAGGGGTTTTGGCGGCCCGCACGGGCTGTCTCTCATGGGTATCAAAGGGATTATCCGGCAAACTCACCTGCTCCTGTAAGAAGGCTTCCCTGACCGTCAACGTACGCTCTTCAGGGCAAGCCCGATCAGCACTCACACCCTGGCACCAGTGCTCAGCTTGCGCATTGAGTTCGGCCAGTGTTTGCCAGTGACGAGCGGCAAAGAAATTATCGCGAATATAGCGAATCGCTCTTTCTACCCGGCCCTTTTCATTGCCCCGGGCCACCGCCACCGGGCGTGGTTCGAAGCGATAGTGGGCTGACAAGGCCAGCAAGGTGGGGTGGAAGCGGATGGCGTCACCGTGGCGCTCCAATACGGCCGATTTAAGGTTGTCGTACAGCAGCACCTTTGGCAATCCTTGCCAGGCCTCGAATGCCGCTACATGGCCGCGTAAAAAGTGCTCCATTTGCTGGTTGAGATAAAAGCGCAAGAAGATCTGTCGCGACCAGCTCAGCACCATCACAAACGCCATTAACGGCCGCCGGGCCTTGCCGATCTGAATATGCCCGAACGAACCCCAGTCAACCTGGGCTTGCTCACCGGGCAGGGTTTTTAGGCGTAAATACGCCTCGGGCAGCTTGCGCGGCCGCAGTTCACTGATACGCTGGCGAAACTGGCTGGGGCCACCGGGGTATCCCCGCAGGCGGGCCATTTCATACAAGCGGGCCGCCGTGAGTGTGGGAAACTCCCGCAGGGTGTCGATGACAAAGGGCAGATAGGGGTCGATGATCGACGCACGGCGAGTGCGCTCCACCTTGGGCAGGCCAGCCTGTGCCAGTACCCGATCAACCACTGAGTGGTGAATGCCAAGCTGGGTCGCAATGGTGCCCGTTCGCCACTTCTCAACAAAATGGTAGCGCAGTATTTTTGCTTCAGTTTCTTTGCCGATGGCCATGACTGCCCTCCGATTGATGACTCCTGTCCAGCCGCTGCACTAATGTCGCCGGAATCTGCGCCTGAACTGACTGCTCTGCAGAAAATCACTGCGCAAAAAGGGACCGCAGACCGCGCCACAGTGATGGCAGCGCACGGTGGCGTCAGTTTTACCCGGCATATCGGCCCTTTTGATCTCATCAGGCACGGTTTGCAGTAGATCACGGAGTATTATTGCCAGAGAACGGTGATGCGTTACTTTTTGTTGTTGCCGTTCTCGATAACGCTGTTGGCGAGCGGCATTATTCATGCGACCCGGGCGAGTGGCCTGGTACTTCGCTCTGGCTCGCTTAATGGATTCCTTTCTGGCTTCCTGGCTGCAACCATCGGTGCAATACCGCTGGCCGCGATCACAGTGGGTACAGACGATGACCTGGGCGTAGCAGCGACAACAGTGGTAGAGACGGCTGGATGATGGCATCGACACAAAGGTCGATGAGGGCTGGATTTATTCCCATTATGTGCAACACTTAACGGGTCGTGCACCTGCACGGTTTTTTTGGGTATGGCGCCAGCGTTGACCGTCAAATCTGTGGTGGCGTCATACCGTTCTCAGCGACACTTATTCTTATAGTCCCTACGCTTGAATCGTGCCTGCTTATTGGTCGCTCTTGAGTGTGACTGGGCCGCAGTTCTACCGCGCCGATTCTAATACGCCGAGATCCGTCTATTTCAAAATTCGGCAAATAGCTGCGGTTTTGGAGTGGCGTCTACACTATATGCCTTCGTCCCTGGCGCAGAGTCAAATCGACATCGCTGAACCACCGCAGCAGGCACTTATTCTGGATGCTGCGGAAGCGCCTGAAATTCTTTTAAGTAAAACGCTCTCCTATCTTGGCGTTGATTAAAATGTAAGCTCGAATTCCCGAAGTGCCATATCCAGACTCGCTTTCGCCCAGTTAAGCGGAGTTATGGGTGAAGCGAGAAAATGAGTTTGACCCTCTATACTAGAGTTTAGAGTCTGGGGAGGAAGATTATCGCGCAAAGTGTGCGAAAAAACTTGACATAAAGCGGCAAAAAGTTTGCCGCGCCCTATACAGCTTTGCTTTTTAAAAGGTGTATAGGGCGCGGCCTTCAGAAAGAAATGAATCGATTTCTTCTGGAGGCCGCTATGAACGCAACAGGATGTGCTCACATCCCCCGCGAACTGTGCTATTGGATAACATTTTTAAGCAAAGCGCTACCCCCAAGATCCGTAGGCACATTCATTGAACTATTGATCGGCGCTATGTTAACGCCCGCTGGCTTTGTCACCGAAACCTATTTGTTTCTAGACATGCAAAGGCACTGGACGACGTATTACAAATGGCTTGAAGCCGGAAAGTGGTCCTGGTTGAAGCTGGCAAGACAGTTCGTCTGTCTGGTTCTTAGTGCCAAGAATGATCCCGTTCTATATTTAGCGATTGACGATACGGTGAGTCTACGAGCCTCGAAAAAAGCACCGGGCAGCCAGATACATCATCAGCACGGAAATAAGCCGAATTTAGCCGCCTATGTTCGTGGTCAATGCTGGGTTAGTTTAGCGGCTGTTTTCAGGCGCACACCGCTGGAGACGACGGCGATACCTCTATTGTTCCGACTGATACCCAGTGCAGGGAATACGGGCAAGCTGGTCGCAGCGACAGTGATCATGCGTGCTGTTTACCGCTTGTTTGAAGATAAAACGGTGAGGGTATTGGTCGATTGCTGGTATATGCGCAAACGATTTATCAACGCGATGACAGCGTACGGTTTTACCGTGATTGGCCAGGCGAGAATCGATACGCGGCTTTACGACGAACCCCCCGAACGAAAACCGGGGCAACGCGGGCGGCCACGCAAGTATGGCGAAAAACACACACCCAAGCGAATTGCCCACTTTAAAAAGACGGAAGCACTACTGCGGCTGTACGGAAAAGAACAAAAGGTGAGATACCGTAGTCGGCTCGCCAAGGCAAGGTTCCTTGACGGTCAGTTAGTCAGAGCCGTTTGGTGCGAGCTAGACAGGGGTAAAGGTCAGTGGACCAAGACTCGATTATTTCTTTCAACCGATACGACTCTAACGAGCGAACAAGTGATTGAAGATTACGGACTGCGTTGGTCGATTGAGTCGATGTACTACCAGTTGAAACAATTGTGGGGGCTCAAAGAAGCCTGGCAGCAACGGCGCCAAACGCTGCATCGCTGGGTTCACTTGACGACTGTAGGTTACGGACTGCTTCATTTGTTGACGCTGGTATTGGGTGATAAAGCGGGCCCACTGGTGACGGATGCACCATGGCGCAAGCCGGATATTATTACAGCGGGAAGAATCAGGCTGGGTCTGACAAAACATTTTCGCCATGTTAACGTTCGAAGCTGGTGGAACGAAAGATGCAAAAAATTCCAAGCCCCTGGTGCGGTAGATTATATACAAGATGGGTAACATTGCGTTGCAGCTTGTATTACACGCAGGTTTTGAGAGAACATTAAGGAAAAGGAGTCGGGATTGAAGCTTCCGACAACAGCTCTTTCGCTCTAAACTCTAGCCTCTATAATCACTGTATTAATGCTTTCGGGCGCCATCCATGCGCGCACCGGTTTACCGTCTGCGGCGATCTGGTTTTGCCCTGTAAGCTGCCCCAGGGCTCTCTTTAAATGAATTTTGGCGCGGTGTAGGTCCTGGGATTTTAGTCGCGGCTCCTCGGCTACTTGAGAAATATGCAGCCAGGCAAGAGCGGCCAAACTGTCAAAGAACCATTGCGCCTCACTATTGGGCGGCAACGTCGACAAGCGCCATAAAAATGCCTCGCGCGATGAAGTGTCCCCCGTTGGCGCCGGGCCCTCGGTAGCCAGTGGGCGAACCCAATAATTTCCTCCCTGGTAACTATCATTGCTGTAGCGCAATATCCCGAACGGTCGTTTCAGCGTTTCCACGAAACTCATAATCTGGCGCGTCTCCATTTCGCTTAAGCCATCTAAGGGGTATGGAGTAATCAAATGTAAAAGTGCCGCATCACTGCGCCTGTAGTGCACATCTTGCGCATCATAATCCGGCGATTCGCCCCCCATTTTTATCTGTCGATGAACTGTATCCATCCCTTTAGCGATTTGATCCTCCAGGCTAGTTTTGGACCAGGCTTTTTTTACCTCGCCAGCACTTCCAGAAAGTCTTGTGCTGAAGTCTTCTTTAAGTGCGGTGTCGCTTCCATATAGAATTTCGCGCCAGACCTGTAAGGACTTTGTCGCCAAACCAATGCTGGATGAATTGCGTCGGGGTATTTCTTCCCAGGCACCTGCATCTTCATAGGTATGAAACTGGATCTTTTGTAGAAACAAAGGATACAGGAATAAAACCTCCGCTCGTTCCGGCGTTATCTCGCTGGCGCTCAAGAGCTCTCTTTTAAGGGCCTCGCCGAGCGCGGTAAAAAATAGTCCGTGCGCATCGATCTGCCGATGATTCCACACTTGTGGCTTACCGTTTTCAAAAACATCGCTCAACGCGCCGGAAGCGCCATCGAAACGAATGTGTGGAACTTCCATAAGGCCTTGTGCAAGGTCCGGGTTAGCGATGATATTTTTGAATCGTTGTAGCTGTGGAGCCGTGGCGTAATAATCCCACAGTGCGAGCAGAAGTTTTTTCGCATCTTTTTGGCGCGAGGGATTATTGGACAGGGCGTAATATACCCAAATATTATCACGCACCCATATTGCGTCGTAATTGGTTTCATCTTCCTCGCCTTGCGCCGCACGCGTTGCTGCCGGGGCAAAACCACGAGCGTTTAAACGAATGTACAAATGGGGGGCTAGCGTCGCGCGAATTTTTTGCACTCGCCCAATCGTGAGCGGCGCTTCTATCCACGGTTTGACCTCCCCATTAAAAACGGCAATGTATTCACCCTCCCAGGAGAGCACCATGGAGTGGGCCTTGTTTGTAGCCACATATTGCGAAACCTGTTCATAGTCATCCTGTTTAGCAGCCGCCAAAACAAGATTTGACGTGCCGTCAAGGCCGGCAAAAAGAAGGGTTGCCATGAACAATGAATGTATGGGTAGAGAATAACTTCTTTGCATTCATCTATATCCCTGTGTGAGATAGCTCAGGGTTAGCGGTAAAAATATGGGTTAAGGCGCGCTGTGATTGGCTAAGAATCCGTCCAAACCATCTTTTGACGCCTTCACTGCTTGCAGTGGAGTCATACCATTGGGGTATTCTTCCTGTTCTACCACTAGCCAGCGCGTACCGCCGACGTCTGTATTGGCGGCAAGTAAAGCAGCCCAGTCGCTCGTATCCTGGCCGATGATGGGCATTATGCTTTCGTCGCCTTCATGAGTACGTATTTTGTAGTGGGTAGTGAGTGTGCGCCCAGGATAGCGCCGCACATACTCGACGGGATTTTTCCCCGCATAGGTGACCCAGCCCGCATCCAGTTGCAGGACCACATTTTCCGAGGTGGAGTTGGCAATGATGTCCCAGTAGGTTGAACCTTGGAAATCGCCGAATTCATGTGCGTGATTGTGATAACCGATAGACATATCATAGGGGGCCAGTTTTTCGGCGAGCAGGTTGAGCTCCTTCACCACCTGATGCACTCCTTCTGGATCCCAGGCCCTTTTATCCATTGCTTCGATCAGCGTGTCGCAGCCGATGGCGCGATAAAATGCCACGGTGGCATCAAAATTCTCAGGGCTCAGGCGATCAAAGTGTAGATGTGCTCCGCTGACTTTTAGATTGTTCTGGTCCAGGAATTCTTTAAGTCCGGCAGGGTTATCGGCGAATTCCCCAAACTCGCCCGCAAACTCGACGCCGTCAAATCCCATTGCTGCGAGGGTTTTCAGCGTACCCTTAAAATCCCGTTTCACATCATCCATGACCGACCACAACTGGATACTGACCTGGGGCAGGGCCTGGGTCGAAGCTTTTGGCAAGGCGTCGGGCGATCGGTTGTGCATGGTGCAGCCTGTTGCGCTTGTAAATAACAGACTCAGCAGTATAGCCGCGACCTTAAACGTTCCTGTTGTTTTCATACAATGTCCCTTGTTTTTTGTTGGTATTATTCGCACGGAGCGCGAGCCACAGGCTCACAGCTCGCCTGCTTATATCCTGCCTGCCTTTATTTCCTTTGTGGCGTAATCAACGGCACGTGCCGTTAGCGCCATAAAGGTTAGCGACGGGTTTTGTGTTGCGGACGAGGAAAAACTGGCGCCATCGGTAACAAACAAGTTATCGATGTCATGGCACTGGTTATAACCGTTCAGTACCGAGGTCTTTGGGTCTCGCCCCATCCGAGCCGTTCCTAACTCATGGATAGCGATACCCGGTGGACGCTCTGTAACCTCCGCAGTGACGTTTTCCAGCCCCGCCTTGAGGAACATTTGATGGCCAACTTTAGCGGCATCCTCCATCATTAGTTTCTCATTATCCGACCAGCGACAGTTGAATTCCAGCTGGGGTATGCCCCATTTATCTTTCAGGGTGGGATGCAAGGCGAGTTGGTTCTCGAAGCGAGGTAACATCTCTCCCTGCGCCATCATCCAGAATTTCCATTTTCCCGCTTGGCTCAATTGGACCTTAAAGTCGGTACCGAAGCCATCGCTTTCCGCTTTAGACGTCCAGTCTTCACGAGAGGCATCGCCTGAGAAGGAATACCCACGCACATAGTCCTTGCTATACCGGCTCGGCTCATACTGGAAGTTGGGGATCAGCAGGCCACCTGGCCTACGACCCCGGTAATACTCATCCTCGAAGCCGGGGATATCGCCTTCGATCCTCGCATTGTAATTATGGTCCATAAGGTAGTGGCCCAGTGCACCCGAACTATTCGCTATGCCGTTGGGAAAGGATTTAGATTTGGAATTTAGCATCACCTGGGTGCTGCCTATGGTGGAGGCGCACATAAAGACCACCTTGCCCAGGTACTCCCGTTCGCTCAAATCATTGTTGTCGATCACTTTGACGCCTTTGACACGACGGGTTTTTTCGTCGTATATCAGACTGTGAACCACACTGTCAGCCGCGATATGCAAATTGCCCGTTTTCGCGGCAGCGGGCAATGTAGAGCTCTGGGTAGAGAAATAGGCGCCAAAGGAACAACCTTTCTGGCATTCATTTCTGGCCTGGCAATTCACCCGGCCCTGGGAGATATGCAATTCGGTGGGCTCGGTTAAATGGGCCATGCGGCCCATAATGAGTTGCCGGTCCGGGTAGTTTTTCTCTATGGAAGCTTTTATCGCTATTTCTGGCGCCATCATCTCAAACGGGGGTAAAAACTCACTGTCTGGTAATTGCTCCAGCCCTGCGCTTTCACCGCTGATACCCGCGTGCTTTTCAACATGGCTATACCAGGGCGCAAGGTCTTTGTAACGGATGGGCCAGTCAGTGCCAAAGCCGTCGAGCTTGTTGGCGCTAAAGTCGTGATCACTGAGGCGATAAGATTGCCGGTGCCAGGTCAGAGACTTGCCTCCCAATTGGTTGCCGCGGATCCAGCTAAAGGAAGTGCCCGGTGCAGTTTGGTAGGGTAAGTCCCGATCGTTACCAAAAAAATGTTTGGTAGTGTCGGTGAAGGCGTAACACTCCTTCTGAATCTGCTGTTGTTCCGTAACCAGGTTGTTAACTTTGCCGCGATGCGGCTGTTTCCACTCCGGCACGCCTTCACCGATATAGTCTTTTCTGTGTTCCACCACCCTGCCACGCTCTATCATCAGGGTTTTGAAGCCGCGTTCGCACAACTCTTTTGCCGCCCATCCGCCTGATATGCCCGATCCCACCACAATGGCGTCATAGATTTCGGTCGACTCTTTTATGTACAGGTCGTCATTCAATGTGTGTCCCCTTTTTCATAGTGGAGGTTATTGTGTAAATTCGCATCAGATACCCATTGATCCCCAGGCTTTGCCTACCGAGTCGTAGGGTATCGAGCCTTTGAAGCCGCCGGGTATGGCCAAATATTCCAGTTCCTGAGACGCGCCCACTTCGGAGGTGTAATAACCGAATACAATCAGGCTCTTCAGGAATTTAAACTGCGACCGGTCTGTAGCATCGAAGCCATTGTCGGGCTTTTCGAGATCTGTGAGCAGGGCGAGTTGCGCAGTGGCTGTGGCGCCTGAAAAGTCCTGTTTGTAACGCGCTAACGCCACCTCGTTGATTTTCAACAACGCGGAAATCACCATTTGTTGATCTTCGGGCGGGTAGCAATGATATAGCTGGTTATCGATAAACCCGTGGGTGTCCACCTCTACAGCGCCTGGGGTGCTGGTTTGCGGGATTGCCAGGGCACAGATATCACGCAATAACACCATATCGGCCTGGCTGAATATCTTGCCGGCCCCGCTGGTGCTATCGGGCTGTGGGGAGTAGGCCATAGCGGTGGATATTGCATTTCCCCCGAGCAGCTGCGTGGCTGCCGCAACACCCACTAAATGGCTCAGGCCAAACAGAAAACTACGTTTACTTTTGTCGTCGGGCGACGACTGGTCGCCGATCTTCTGACCGCTCATACTACATCTCCAATTGGCTAAATCGTTGCAACATCGCAGGCCTCTCGCTTGCAGGTAACCGTATAGTAGACGCAGTAGCGCTGCGATTCCGCCCCCCACAACGAGGCAGAGACGGGTTTAAGTGGGGATAGCTTGTTGCCGGTGATTTCCTACCCTGGGGGGTGGAGTCGCGGTGCTGCTGCGTCTACTACTAGAATAGGGAATATTAAGCGAACAAGGCCAGCACCCGCGACCATCCGGTGCAGATGTGTGCCAATTATGATCGAGTTCGCTAACAACACAGAGACGGAGTCTGAGAGCGTTTAATCAGGGTATACTAGTAGGATGTGCCAAATTTTAATTTGCCGGCGTCAAAGCCGGTCCCGCGTGTGGCTACAGAGCCTGGGGCTAATGCCTTGAATGGAGAGCGCCAGCGGACTGAAATAGAGGGTATCTATCTTCAATACCATGAAGAACTATGCCGTGCCACCATCAAAAAGTTCGATGTCAGCCATGCTGAGGCGGAAGATGTAGTGCAAACGGCGTTTATTCGCTTTACCGAGAGCTCTGCACCTGTCCTAAATCCTCGTGCCTTTTTGTACAAAGTTTGTTCCAATATCGCTATTGATCAAATCAGGCGACGAGCTGTTCAGAACGGATATGCCCAGAGTATTGCGGATGTCGAGCCGGAATCGATTGAGGAAATCGGTCCGGAACGACAAATAGAAGGGCGCCAGCGGCTCGGTATTATTTCCAGGGCGTTATGGGCTATGCCCGAGAAGCGCCGGCAATTGCTGATGATGAACCGGTTTGATGGGCTGTCTTATGCAGAGATTGCTCGTCGGGTGAATCTCTCTGAAACAGTTGTACGAAAACACATTGCTAAAGCACTGGCAGGTTGTCAGAGCGCGTTGCAGAACGATGACAAGTAGATTACAGCCATTATTATGAAGATGAAATTTTCAAAACATTCAGATCAGATCAACGCCCGGGCCGCGGATTGGTTCACGTTGGTGGATTCTGGCTCTGCGACGCAGCAGCAGCATCGCCAGCTTGAGGAGTGGTTGGCGGCCAGCGATGAGCATCTTGATGCCTATCAACAGCTAGCCGTTATCTGGGCTGATATGGCGCAGTTGTCTGGGTCTGAAGAGGGCGCATCGCTAAGGCAATCTGTCGAAAAGGGTTTTATCAGTCGTCTTTTTACTGAACTTGGAGCATCGGCACAGCAACTGTTCGACAATTTTGGTTTGCGTCCTCGGTTGGCGCTTGCGCTTTCCACAGTGGCTGTCATTACCGGCAGTCTATACCTTTCGCAACCGGTTCCTACGGTGGTCGATGTCTACGCTACTCAAATTGGTGAGAGCAAAACGATTACATTGAGTGATGGTAGTCAGGTAACGCTGGGCGCAAATTCCGCTATTGAAGCCTGGTCCAATGATAATGAGCGCCATGTCGTGCTAAACAGCGGTCAGGCGTTCTTTGAGGTAACCACCGATCCTGAGCGCCCATTTTGGGTGGCTGCGGAAGATACACGTGTGAAAGTGGTCGGAACAAAATTTGATGTTCGCAACTCCCTGGATCGAGTGAGAGTTGCAGTGTCAGAAGGTGTCGTGAATGTTACTTCGGTAATGCGGGTCGATGACCACTCAAGCATTGAAGGAGGCTCTGCAGGGGCGTCCAATGCCCGTGCACATGCACCGGCCATAGTTTTGAAGGCTGGGCAACAGGTGATCAAACCACAAGCGGCCGACTTTCAGGCTGTTAAACCTATTTCAGAGCATGAACTCAGCGCGTGGCGGCGCGGTAGATTGGTTTACCTGGACGCCAGTATTATCGACGTGATTGGGGATGCTAACCGCTATTTCGAAGGCACTATCGCGCTCGATGGAGCTGACCTTTCAGGTTTGAGAGTGACCGCCGCAATACGCACCGATCAGGTAGAGTTTTTACCTGACATGTTTGCACAGACCCTCCCAATCGTAGTTCAGAAATCACCTGATAACAAAATTCTTATTTCTCCCCGAGATGAGAGCCAACTCCTAGAATAAAAAAACCCTACCAAAGGGGGGCGGATTCCAATCTCAGCCCCGTCTTCATAGTAACGCTGCAACTCACCATCCGATAAAACGTCGCCGTGTCTCGACATTAGGGTCCACATTCGACGGTCCGTGTGTGATTTGCGTGGAAGCTACCCGAGTTTATCTAAGTGACACCAAACCGCCGGTTAATGTAGCGATAACAAAAAATCAACGTTTACTTAAAGGGATAGAAACGATGCTGAATAAGAAAAAATTACCCCTCGCAATAGCGGGTGTTATTTCTTCACTAGCTGGTGCTCAAGCAATTGCACAAGATCAGGTGATGGAAGAAGTTGTTATCACAGGGATTCGCGGCAGTATGCTGCGAGCACTGGACGTGAAACGTGATGCGACGGGTGTTGTTGATGCGATTTCTGCAGAAGATATCGGCAAGATGCCGGATACCAACCTCGCTGAATCACTCCAACGTATCACGGGTGTGTCTATTAATCGGGTAAATGGTGAAGGCTCCGAAGTCACGGTTCGTGGCTTCGGCGGAAATTTCAACCTGGTGACTGTCAACAGCCGTCAATTGCCATCGGCGAACGTTACCTCGATTACGGGCAACCCGCTAGATCAAGGTAACCAGGGTGTTTCCCGCTCCTTTGATTTCTCCAACCTGGCCTCGGAAGGTGTTAGTGGTATCCAGGTTTATAAAACAGGTCGCGCCTCTGTGCCAACAGGTGGTGTGGGTGCGACGATCAACATTGATACCATTAAGCCCTTGGATGCCGGCACCAAGCTTAGTGTTGGTATTAAAGGCGTTGACGATACCGGCGGCGACGATATAACCCCTGAGGTAAGCGGTTTGTACAGCTGGGCTAACGACGAAGGGACCTTCGGTGTTGCGATCTTCGGTAGTTTCCAGGAACGAGACTCCGGTAGCCGACATATTAGTGTCGAAGATTGGTTCCCGGCGGTCTGGGGGCCAGATACTGCTGCTGATTGGGGCATGGCAGGCGCGAACATCATTAACGAACCGATCGACGGCCAGACAGTCAACAGGCCCAGTAATATTGGCATTGGGTTTAACGAAGATAATCGAGAGCGCACAAACGGCCAGCTAACCCTGCAATTTGCGCCCAACGATCAAATGACCCTTACCGCCGACGCGTCGTACGCCGAGAATGTTCAGGAGTCCGTAGCGGTGATTGATGGTCTCTGGCACCAGGCTACAACGTATACTGACGTAGAATTTGACGGCAACGGGGAAGCGGCCGCGCCGGTGAAACTGGAAGAATTAATCGACGGCGGTGGTTCCGCGGACTTTTTCTTCCAGAACCTGACAATGGGTGTTGAAGACTCCCTGGAGACTTTCGGGTTGAATTTTGACTGGCAAGTTCGCGATAATTTCAATCTGAATTTTGACGCGGCAACGGCCAAGGCCGAGAGTGGCCCCGATGCGGCATTCGGCAAAAACTCGATCCGAATGAACATCGCTGGTGCGGTTGCCGGCTGGCGATCGTGGGATTACACCACGGATTTCCCCCAGGCCAGTGTTGTGGTAGCTGAAGACCGGACCTCCGACCCCAACGGACCAAACGGCATATTTGATGCCCCTGACGTGGGGACTCAGGTCACACAGGAATATTTCTCTGAGCAAGAAACCGAGACCGAGCAGTTCCGTGTAAATGGTACCTGGGATTTCAACGAAGATGTTGTAGTTCAGTTCGGCGCCAGTTATCTGGGTACCGAAATGTCCCAGAAATTTGAACAGGGTCAATTGGAGCTGGGAGGTTGGGGTATTGGGTCACCTGGTGATATCCCTGAAGGGCTGTTTCAGCAGGGCTGTAGCGGCTGTGAATTCGATGAGAATCTCTCCGGCGGCACTGCGGCGCAGGGTAATGCTCTCCCTGCGGGTTCCACCGCCATTCCACTCGGCAGTGTTTCATTTAGTGGTGACTCTGTAGCGCTTACTAACGGTTTGGCGAGTGTTTACGGCTATACACCTGGTGCAATTCCCCTTGTTAGCAAGGCTGATAACCTGATCGAAGAGGAAATCCTGGCCGGCTTTGTACAGTTCGATTTGGACGGTGAATTCGCCGGCATGGCTACCCATGTGACACTGGGTTTGCGCTATGAATATACCAATACAGAATCGACATCGAATCAGAACGTTCCGCGGTCGATTATATGGGAATCTGATAACGACTTTCGGCAGGTTCTAAGTTCCGATGTGCAAAGTATTAAGGACGAATCCAGCTACAACAACTTCCTGCCCAGTCTCGATTTTTCGATAGATCTCAGGGACGATTTAAAGGGTCGGGCTTCCTTTAGCCAGACGCTCGCGCGACCTACTTACGACAGGTTCTTTCAGTCGACCACTGTCAATAGTCCTCCACGCCCCTCCGCTTTGGGCGGTGTCGCTGGAGGCTCTAAGGGTAACGCGGGCCTCGACCCTCTGGAATCGAACAACTTCGACATGTCACTGGAATGGTATTACGGTGATGCGAACTTGTTGTCCATCGGCTATTACAGAAAGGACGTGCAAAACTTTGTGGGTACCGCGATCGTTGACCAGGCGCTGTTTGACTTAAGGGATGCAGCGTCCGGTGCGGCGGGGTCCCGGTCCGGTGATGCGTCCGCTGCGCTTGACGCCGGGGGTTTCCCGGTTACCGAGCGCAACCTGTTCACCATGACGGCGGTTCTTGATAACCCGGGCGCTTTCCCCGGTGGCGCCTCAGACTTTGATGAATCTCAGGCTTTTGCTGCGGATGTATTCCTTGAATACGATGTTGCACCCAACTCCGATGACCCTTTCTATACGTTTGGGGTGGGCCAGCCGGTCAACAACGAGACCGCCACAATCTATGGCTGGGAGGTCGCTGCTCAACACTGGTTTGGTGAGTCCGGCTTCGGTATTCAAGCCAACTACACCACCGTTGAAGGCGATATCGAATACGACGTAGGCGCCGACCCTTCTGAGGACCAGTTCGCGCTTGAAGGTTTGAGCGATTCTGCCAACATCGTGTTTATCTACGAGAAGTACGGTATTTCTGCCCGGCTCTTGTGGAACTGGCGTGATGACTTCCTCAACCAGGTTCAACGCACGGCGTCCGGTGGTAATCGAAACCCTGAGTTCATTGAAGAGTATGAACAGGTGGATTTGAACATTAGCTACGGAATCAACGACAACTTCTCTGTGAGCCTAGACGCGATCAACTTGACGGAAGAAGAAGTTGTTCACTATGGTCGAAGCAAAAATCAGGTCTTCTTTATCCAGGAGTTGGACACTCGATTCATGCTTGGTCTGCGCTATACCTTCTAATCGAGGTTTTGGGCTCCCACCGGTGACCCCTGTTGCCGGCGGGAATACATAGTACTGCAATGTTGCTAAGGCAAGCATTTATAGTCGGCCCCCATCCTTTTTGTTTGGGGGTTTTTTTGTTTTGTACTTTTATGTCCCTTTCATAGATACTTTCAGTCGGCCAAGCCCACGGCAGAGCTAGCACTTTCGCTGGATAAATATATGACGAATAAAGCAGTCGTTCTAAGCAATGTGGAACACAAAGATTTAAAAGTCGATAATCGTCATTGCGCCAAGTACGGTGATAACGTCAATCGGGCCCTGGCTTTCTCAGCAGAATTCGACGACTTGCATAAAGAATATCCGATTCTGTTTCATAAAGACCCGGATACCGACGAGTTTCACGCCCATGCCATATTGGGTTTTGACAGAGATGAAAACCTGTTTCTCGATGATGATGGGTGGTCGGGTCATTATGTACCGGCAATATTGGCCCGAGGACCTTTCCTGATCGGTTTTCAGGATCGGGAAGTTAACGGTAAGGTGCAAAAGGAACCGGTTATTCATATCGATATGGATAATCCGAGGGTCGGTGTCGATGAAGGCCAAGCGGTGTTTCTCCCTATGGGCGGCGATACCCCTTATTTGGAGAACATAATGCGAACGCTGCAGGTGATCCATCGGGGTGCAGTTTTTGACAAGACTGTCTTTTCATCCCTGGAAACTATGGACCTGCTGGAACCCGTATCGATAGAAGTGACTTTGAGCAACATCGATAAAATTAACTTTCACAACTATTACACTATCAATAAAGAGAAATTGGCCCAACTGGATGGGGGCGTCCTGGAAAAATTGAATAAGTCGGGCGTCTTGAATCTGGCAGTTTATGCATTGTCTTCTCTGGGTAACTTTCGCAAATTGATTGAGCTGAAAAATATGAAATCGGCTATCGCTCGGTGATTTCTCTGGGGCTGACGTTGCGTTTATGGCCCAGTTAACAAACACAATTCGTGTTCTTGAGTGTGTGGCTCCGGATCAGATCCCCTTCGGCGAATTCCTGGAAGCGAATGAGCCCGTTATTTTGCGAGGCTTGGTCTCAAATTGGGAGCTCGTTCAAGCCGGCAAAGAGTCGCCGGAAAAAGCAATGGAACTGTTGGAAGCTCACTCTACTGGCAGTCCGGTAGGTGTTTATATTGCCCCTTCCGAAACCGATGCACGCTTTTCTTATAACGACGATTGCACCGGCTTTAATTATGCGCACAAGAGCGTGGATTTTGGCGAGATACTTGCGCAGATTCGAGCCAATCAGGGGGACCCTGAACACCCCTATTATTATATGAATTCCCTGACCCTGGATGAAAATTTTCCCGGGCTGCGCGAACAAAATGACCTGCAATTCAATCATCCGAATTTTACCAATAACGGGCCATTGGCGAAGATTTGGCTGGGTACCGAGTCAATGGCCTCGGCGCACTATGACGTGCCGAGTAATATTGCCTGTTGTGTGCTCGGCTCGCGCCGGTTTACGCTGTTTCCCCCTGAACAGATCCACAATTTGTACCCCGGCCCCATGGAGCCGACTCCAGGGGGGCAGGTGGTGACGATGGTGGATTTCAGAAATCCCGATTTTGAGCGGTTTCCTCGCGCTCGAGCGGCACTGGATGCGGCCGTGGTGGTAGATTTGGAGCCGGGCGATGCGGTTTTCTATCCCAGCATGTGGTGGCACCAGGTTGAAGCCTTGGCGCCCTTCAACATAATGATCAATTACTGGTGGAGAACCGCTCCAGCCTATATGGGTAACCCCCTGGATATCGTAATGCACGGCATTTTGGGCTTAAGAGATCGCTCCGCGTCTGAAAAGAAAGCGTGGCGAGAGGTGTTCGACTATTATGTGTTTGGCTCGTCTGAAAAGCCACGCGAGCATCTTCCCGAGGCGGCTCATGGACCATTGGCGGATGTGGACGATAATACGGCTCGCCGCCTGCGAGTGCTTGTGAAAAACGGTTTGAATCGCTAGGGGCCCTAAGCCAGGCTTGTAACCAGGAGACATCCAGGAATGATAAAAGTGGTTATTGCAGGGGGTGGCACGGCTGGCTGGTTGGCTGCCTGCGGTCTCTCTACCCGATTGGGCGGCTTACTTGATATCACGCTGGTCGAGTCCGATGCCATCGGCACGATTGGCGTCGGCGAAGCGACAATTCCCCCGATGCGCAACTTTCACCGGATTATGAATATTGACGAGCAGGCATTTATGCGTGCGACTCAAGCCACCTTTAAGCTGGGCATTGTTTTCGAAAACTGGGGCAATATAGGCGATAGCTACATCCACTCGTTTGGGGAAATCGGGCAACGTTCATGGATGGCCGAATTTCACGAGTTCTGGTTGGAGGCCCGCTCCCAGGGGTTCGGGGGCAGCCTGGACGACTATTGTCTCGAACTTAAGGCCGCTAAAGCCGGCAAATTTGCCACAAACCTGAAAGAAACCAAGCTGAACTATGCCTTTCATCTCGACGCGACCCGCTACGCGAAGTTTCTGCGCCAATTGAGTGAAGACGCGGGCGTCAAGCGGGTAGAAGGAAAAATCAGTGAGGTTCGAACGCACCCTGAGACGGGCGATATCCAGGCGCTATTGCTAGAGGACGGCCAGCTTGTTGAGGGCGACCTGTTTATCGACTGCACTGGATTTCGGGCACTGTTAATTGGCGATGCACTAAAAGTTGGATATGAGGACTGGAGTCATTGGCTTGTATCAGACAGTGCGATTGCGGTGCAAACCGAGGCCACCGAGCCGCCGCCTCCGTACACGCGATCGATAGCGCATGCCTCTGGCTGGCAATGGCGTATTCCCCTGCAAAGCAGGGTTGGGAATGGGATCGTCTACAGTAGCCGCTTCCTGTCTGATGACGAGGCAAAGCATACGCTGACGAGCAACCTGTCCGGAGAAATGCTCACCGAGCCGCGTCTGCTTAAGTTTGGTACAGGGCGCCGCCTCAAAACGTGGCATAAAAACTGTATCGCCCTGGGCCTGTCCAGCAGCTTTGTGGAACCACTGGAGTCCACCAGTATCCATCTGGCGATGACCGGAATTTTTCGCCTGATCCGATTGTTTCCTTTTGGTGAGGATAGGGATTCATTGGCACACCGTTTCAACGAGGAAACTCGCGTAGAACTGGAATCCGTTAGAGACTTTATTATCCTGCACTACAAGCAGACGAATCGTAGCGATAGCGATTTTTGGAATGCCTGCCGTACCATGGACATTCCGGAGAGCCTCGCCCATCGGATCGATATCTTTAAAGAGAATGCTTATGTTTGGTCGGACGACACCAACTTGTTTCGCATAGCTTCCTGGGTGCAGGTGATGATGGGGCAGGGGCTGGAACCGCTCGAACATCACAGTGCCGGTAAACTCATGGGTAACGAAGCGCTTAAGCAATCCTTGAGCGAGCTTAGAAATTCGATTGATAAAACCGTACAGCAGCTGCCGACGCATCAGCAGTTTATTGAACATTATTGCGCGGCTCCGGCCGGGTAGGAACCGCAGTTGCATAGTATATGAGTCAAACGATTGTTATTGTAGGTGGCGGCTCGGCGGGTTGGCTGACCGCGGGGATTATAGCTGCTAAGCACAGTCCTCCCGTTGAGGGTGGCCCCGGTACGCGCATTATTCTACTGGAGTCGCCGGATGTGGCGAACCTCGGGGTGGGAGAGGGTACCTGGCCCACTATGCGCGACACTTTGCGCAGAATCGGCATATCGGAAGTAGACTTTCTGCGTAGCTGCGATGCCAGTTTTAAACAAGGTTCCCTGTTTGTTAACTGGCACAAGGGGCAAGGTGAGTCCTACTATCACCCCTTTAGTGCGCCCGCTGGCTATCCGAACATCAACCTGGCTGAGCATTGGCAAGATTCCCATACAGACATCAGCTTTGGTGACGCGGTCTGCCCGCAGGGGCGCGTCTGTGATCGGGGGCTTGCCCCCAAACAACCGCAAACCCCCGAGTACGCCTTCAGTCTAAATTATGGCTATCACCTGAACGCGGGCAAATTTGTGGAATTACTGCAACGCCACTGCGTTGACAAGTTGGGGGTAGAGCACTTGTTGGGGCATGTTGAGCAGGTGATTGCTGCCGACAATAGCGATATTGCAGCCCTGCGATTGGCCTCCGGTGAAACGATTGCCGGCGATCTGTTTGTTGATTGCACCGGCTTTGCCGCGATCCTGATCGGTAAGCACTACAACATTCCGTTCATCTCCCAGCGAGATTATTTGTTTAACGATACCGCGCTGGCAGTGCAAGCAGAGTATGCGACCGAAGATGCCCCCATCGCCTCGTCCACAAAGGCGACCGCGCAGTCTGCCGGGTGGATCTGGGATATCGCATTGCCCAGCCGACGCGGTGTTGGTCACGTATTTTCCAGCGCACACACATCTACAGAAAAAGCCGAGGAAGAGCTGGCGGCATACATCAAGGCCGATCCAACTCTGGCGGAGGTACAGCCGAGCCCACGCAAAATTAAGTTTCAACCGGGTCATCGCGAGACTTTCTGGCACAAGAATTGTGTCGCTGTCGGGGTGTCTGCAGGTTTCGTGGAGCCGCTGGAGGCTAGCGCTCTGATTCTGATTGAGAAATCTGCTGAATGGATCAGTGAGCAGTTACCCCACAATAATGCCGCAATGGCTGTTGTGGCCAAGCGTTTTAACGAGATAACCCGGCAGCATTGGCGCGCTGTCATAGACTTTTTGAAACTGCATTATGTCCTGAGCGAGCGCAGGGACTCGGACTATTGGCGCGATCATTGCGAAATCGAAACCATTCCCGAAAGTCTGCTCGAATCACTGTCGCTGTGGCGCACTCAGGTGCCCTGGCACTATGAGTCAAACAATCGCATAGAATTGTTTTCTTCCGTGAGCCTGCAGTTTGTGTTGTACGGTATGGGATTTGTAACCGACATAAAGGACAGTCGCTATCGGCAATGGAACAGGGATGCAAAGACTGCGAGCCGGCTGATTCGCGAAAGTAATGCGCATGCAGAAACCTTCATTGCCACCTTACCGACAAACCGTGATCTGCTTAACCGAGTGCATCGGAAGTAGCCACTACATCACACTCTTAGCTCGACGGATGGTTTATTGTCAGACTCACGATTCAACTTGGGGCAGGTAATACACAACTTGGTGTTGCATACCCCCTATGTTGGTAAGCGGATTTTAGTTGGACTGCTTTTCACCGGCTTGTTCTCGGGGTGCGCGGCGCATCAACCGCAGCACCGGTTGGATTCGATTGTGATAGAGGTTACGGGTGATGATTTTAACTGGTACTTTCGCTACCCCGGCCCCGACGGCGTACTCGGTACTAGTGATGACCAGCACTCGGTGCAACACATATTTCTCCCTGACAATTCCAAGGTTAATCTGAAACTAAAAAGTAAAGATTATGTGTATTCTTTTGCTTTACCTGAACTTGGATTGGAAGAAATTGCAGTGCCTGGACTCAGTTTTGAGTTGATGTTCACTACAGGCGATGAACAAACTTTGCAGCTAATGGGAGACCAGTTCTGTGGCTTCGCACATGAGACTCTTATCGGCAAAGTCTATGTTCGCAATCAGGATGATGGCTACTACGGATGGTAGAACTACGTTTGACTAGCCTCGTCGCTTCGATATCGTTACCGGCTATTCAATACAAAATTGAAACTGTCTTTAAGCTCCGCATACAGGTAAAAAAAATGACCTCTTTAACAAAATTTTCTCTATCAACTTATTCATTAATACTGTTCTTGTGTATAGCGCTAACGGGAGGCTACAAGAGCCACGCTCTCGAAGAACCTGAGAGTGCTAAAACCGCCAATGCATGGAGCGAATCAGTTTCCAGTCTTACCCAGCGGAAAGATTCAGTAAGAATTCTGACCCGCCTGCCACAATTTGCTCTCACAGATCAAAGCGGTAAAGAGGTTGCATCGCACGATCTTTATGGGCATGTCTGGGTAGCAAACTTTATATTTACCCGGTGCAAAGCTAGCTGCCCGGTACAAACCGCATTAATGAACGAACTGCAGAACGTCCTTAAAGAATCCAAGAACTGGAAACACACACGCCTCGTAAGCATCAGTGTAGATCCTGAGCATGACACTCCTGAAGTATTGTCTAAGTATATTAAAGATCGAGAATTGGAGACTTCACAATGGCATTTTCTCACCGGGACTGAAGAAGCAACCTGGGGTTTGATCAAAAACGGATTCAAACTGCCTGTAGCTGACGATCCCAACGTGGCTGATATGCCGATATTACATAGTCAAATGAGTGTATTGGTTGATTGGGAAGGCCGGATCAGGGGGTATTACAATCATTTCGAGGAAGAAAGCTTAAAGAATTTGAAGCGAGATCTCGCCAGGGTCACTTTCGAGCGGATTATTCAGCCTCCGGATACAGATAACCCCGACTGGGTAGAAAGTCGTATGAAAAAGCAGCTCGAATCAGCAGCGGATTACGATGTATTCCATGATTTCAAATTTAGTGATGAGACTATAAACAGTGGAATTACTTTCCGTCACAAATTGGTTGATGATGCGGCGTCGCAGTACAAAGCCGTACATTACGACCATGGTAACGCAGTGGCTGTAGCCGATGTTGATCTGGATGGTCTCTATGACATTTATTTCACAACCCAGAATGGCAGCAACGAACTATGGCGCAATCTGGGTAACGGGAAATTTGAAAATATCACTGACAGTGCAGGCTTGAATATTGATGATCGAATTGGCGTAGCAGCGTCTTTCGCTGATATCGATAATGACGGTGACCCGGATTTATATATTACCAATGTTCGGACAGGCAACCAGTTATTCGAAAATGACGGCAAGGGTCATTTTAAAAACATTTCCAAACGATCCGGAACAGATGTTCAGGCGCATTCTTCTGGTGCCACCTTTTTCGATTATGACCGCGATGGCCTGTTGGACCTCTACGTTTCCAATGTGGGTGTCTACACCACAGAAACATTAGCCAATGTGTCTGATTATACGGACCGGGGTCAGGTAGTTACTAACCAAAAATACTACGTAGGCTTTAAGGACGCCTTCGCTGGCCACTTAAAAGCTGAACGAACAGAAAATAGTGTTTTGTTTCGCAACAAAGGGAGAAATCGCTTTGAAGATGTCACCGAAAAAGTCAATCTGCTTGATTCGAGCTGGAGTGGCGACGCCGAGGTCATCGACGGAAACAATGACGGCTGGCCAGATCTATATGTCATCAATATGCAAGGCGATGACGAGTACTACGAAAACGTTGAAGGGAAAAAATTCGTTCGCAAGAGTAGGGAGCTCTTCCCCAAAACTTCCTGGGGGTCTATGGGGGTTACGTCATTTGATTATGATAACGATGGTGATATGGATATCTATGTTACTGACATGCACTCCGACATGGCCGAGAATTATCCTGTCGCCAAAGAAAAAATGAAGATGGAAAAACACTATCCGGAAAGTTTCTTGCAGACTGAAGGGAATAGTATTTTTGGCAATGCGTTTTACCGCAACGAGGGGAACGGTCAATTTACAGAAATTTCAGATCAAATTGGTGCTGAAAACTACTGGCCCTGGGGGTTGAGCGCCGGAGACTTGAATTCAGATGGATATGAAGACGTGTTTATCGCATCCAGTATGAACTACCCATTCCGTTATGCCGTAAATTCTGTGCTGCTGAATGACAAGGGGCGTGGATTCCTTGATAGTGAATATGTGCTCGGTGTCGAGCCAAGAAAAAATGGAATCACCGCCGCGCCATGGTTTGAGATAAATTGTTCCGGTAGAGACGCGGGAGGAAAATTGTGCGGAAAAACAAGGGGGCGCAGAGTTATTTGGGGCGCGCTAGGGTCTCGGTCCTCGGTTATCTTTGACCTGGACCAGGACGGCGACCAGGATATCGTGACACTGGAGTTCAACCAACCCCCATTGGTTCTCATCAGTAATTTGAGCGCTAGGAAAAAACTCAATTACATCAATGTGAAACTAACCGGTAAGAGTTCCAATAGGAGCGGCGTAGGCGCCAGGGTTAAAGTTTTTGCAGGTGACGACGTCTACACGAAGATGCACCATGGTAAGTCTGGTTATCTATCTCAAAGCTTGTATCCGCTTTATTTTGGCCTTGGGGGCAACAAGAAAATCGACAAGATTGAGGTGACCTGGCCATCGGGGAAGATCCAGCTGATTGATCGTAAAATTGCAATGAATCAGCTTCTCGAGGTCACCGAGCCAAAATAGCGGAAAACTCCGAAAGAGTACTGAGTTAAGCACAGTACTTAACGACTAAGAGGATTGACGCACAGCGGGATAGTTAAATGTGATTCTTTCTCACGCCTGGGGAGCGGATGTGCCTCGCGTGTGCGTCTACTAACTAACGCTGCTGCAGGCAGCGTAATGGTAGTGGGCACGTGCGAACCCAGAAAAATAAATACCACTTACCAGCTCAATTAACCAAGCGGTGAAAACCCATTCAAAGAGCAGCACCGGGAATTTCTTATCGTGGCAAAGCAAGGGAAGAGTCAATGAGCTCAAACCAGAACGCGCAGTACCGACAAAAACAGAGAACAATACTCGGGATTACCGCAGTAGCCGCTTTGGGCGGTTTACTGTTTGGCTACGACACAGGGGTCATTGCCGGCAGCCAGCTCTACTTTACCAAACACTTTGGCCTATCCAACGCTGAGCAAGGCTGGGCCGTGAGCAGTGCACTCTACGGATGCCTGTTTGGGGCATTAGCCAGTGGTTATCTGACCAAGCAGATCAGCCGTAAATATACCTTAATTATTGCCGCATTCTTGTTTGCGCTGTCTGCCTTGGGTTCTGGCATCGCAGATTCACTCACCGAATTGGTGGTGTATCGCATCATCGGCGGGCTCGGTGTGGGGATGGCATCAATGGCTGCACCCATGTATATCGCTGAAATTGCGCCCCCGAAAGAGAGGGGGCGGCTGGTATCTTATTATCAACTAGCTGTGGTTATTGGTTTCTTCGTGGTATTTCTGGCCACTTATTTTATTGGTGGGGGAAATACGGAAGGTATATCTGCACAAGAGCTTGAGGCGATTCATCAATACAATGTTACGCAGGGATGGCGCATCATGTTTTGGTCAGAGTTATTGCCTGCCATCTCGTTTTTCTTCCTGCTCTTCCTTGTCCCCCATAGCCCACGCTGGTTGATGCTCAAGTCCAGGCACGAAGAAGCCCGGGAAGTGCTCGCAAAAATTACCGAAAATGAGAAAGAAGCAGACCGGGAGTTTGAGGAAATCGTTGTTTCGCTTTCGGACACGCAGAAGCATCATAGCGTAAAATTGTTTTCGAAGAGCATGGCGCTGGTCCTTTTCATCGGTGTGATGCTCTCCATCTTCCAACAAATCACTGGTATCAACGCAATACTCTACTACGGTGCCGAAATATTCAGCAATGCACTGGGATATGGTCCTGAGGACGCGTTGAAACAGCAACTCTGGTTGGGCGCCGTCAACCTGATCTTTACGTTTATTGCCATATACAAGGTTGACAGCTGGGGCAGGAAACCACTGTTTATCGCCGGAACCGCTGGAATGTTTGTCGGGCTCACGGTTTTGGGCCTGACCATTTATACCCAGCAGATGGGCGTGCTATCGCTGATAGCCATCCTGGTGTTTGTGGGTTCATTCGCAATGTCAATGGGCCCGGTGGTTTGGGTGATGTTGTCTGAAATTTTCCCGAACAGGATTCGCAGTGTCGCGATGTCTATTGCGGTCGCAGCACAATGGCTTTTCAATGCAATCGTGGCAAACAGCTTTCCGGTAGTGAATGGCAGCGCATATAACCAGGATAATTTTAATGGTGCCTTGCCCTATTTCATATTTGCCTTCTTCTGTGTGGTAACGATGGTCTTTGTCTGGAAACTGGTCCCGGAAACCAAGGGTAAAAGCCTGGAAGAGATGGAAGCGCTCTGGGATGACAGCATCACGGGCTATGACGAGCTCATCGAAGCCGATGGGAGTAAATCTTAGCGAGCGTGTATCCGGGGGCCGGCCCCCGAAATTGGCTACTTGTCGCCGATAGAAACTGCTAGTATTCGCTTCCAGCAATACTACGTTCCCTCTAAACCGGCCAAAACTATTAAAAATCTTATTCCGCGTTCTTGTTGATCGACGTGTTTAGGGAAAAACCGTATTTTTTACCAATGATTGGTATCTTGCTACTTGCCTTATCTCAAGTGGGCAGGGCCAGTGGTGTCAATATTGACTTCGCTATACCCCCACAGCCATTAAATAGCGCGCTGCTACAGTTTGCCGAGCAGGCCGATATGGACTTTTTGGGTTTGTCCGCAGAGATGTCCAAAATAAAGTCCCCACCCGTCTATGGGTCGATGACTTACATCCAGGCATTGGATCTCCTGTTGCGGAATACCGGCTTGGAATATCAGATTAGCCCCCGAAAAGCCGTGATTATTGTTGAAGCCACGCCGCCACCAGCGGAGGCGGTAGTGGAGAAAGCCCCCGCCCAACCGTTCACTGTGCTGGAGGAGGTGACTACCTACGCTACCCGGCGCTTTACTAATATACAGAACACGCCGATTGCAGTGACCGCGCTCAGCCAATTCTCGCTGCAGCGCTACCAGGTGAAGGATCTTAGGGATATAAGTAATCTGGTGCCGGGTCTGGAGATGATTAACACAGCTCAACAGGCGGCAATCCTGGTCCAATTGCGCGGGGTGGGTACCACCAATATCACAGAAATTGCCGATGGTCCCGTGGCTATTCATATCGATGGGGTGTACTCCCCGAGATCTCAGGGAGCGGCAGCTCTGTTATACGACATTGATCACGTAGAGGTATTGCGTGGCCCCCAAGGCACCTTGTTTGGCCGTAACTCAGCCTCTGGCAGCATCAATATCTATAGCCGAAAGCCAGCGATAGATGCGGTTAGCGCGGACCTATCCCTCTCTTTAGGCAATTATGATCACCGGGAATGGCGAGCTGCTGCCAATGTCCCGCTGACGGATAATTTTAGTTTGCGAATTGCCGGGGCCAGTAATCAGCATGATTCCTATACGGACTTGCTCGATAACTACGCGGGGCTTGGTCCGCACTACCCAGCCAGTGCCGATGATCTGGGTGACTATGATCGAGCGCTGGATCTCAATCAGAAAGGACCCGAGATGGCTGACCAGGCTAGCGGGCGAATTTCCGCTTTGTGGCAACCGGCTGACAATTTTAGTGCTTTTGTGAGCCTGGAACGATACCGGGATAAAAGCACTGGCATTGCCGAGTTGGATCCCACTCTGGTTGAGGATGGCACCCGGGGTGTTGTTCTTGATAGCCCGTCTTTTCTCGATTTGACCAACGATTCGCTGCGTTCAAGATTTGAGTACCGCTTTGCCGGCGATTACACTTTGAGCTATACATTTGGTTTGTCTGAGATGAGTCGCGAGCAAATATTCGATGCCGACAACGGTCGCGACGGAAGTTTTGAACATCAGCGTACTGATAGCTCCAGCTTTAACTTTCATTCCCATGAAGTTCAACTGTTGAACGGCGATGATGAGCAGTTCCAATGGCTTGTCGGCGCATTGATATCGGAAGAAAAAAATGAAATTGTATTTGCCGTCGATCAGCAGAATCTGGGCGCTGGCCGCGGCCCGGAAGGGGCCAGCAGCTGGATCAGTGACGATGGAGGTGCGGCGGTTTCCTATGCAGTACAACCTGACAGACGTGTCGAATCCCTGGGTGTATTTGCGCAGGGGACTTATGAGTTTAATGACAGCCATCGAATGACACTTGGGGCGCGCTACACGGAGGATACAAAGTCCGATCGCGGTGGCCGGGCGCTGACATGCCGAGTAACTTCGGTGTTGGGGCCTTATATTGAGGCCGGATCCGTTGGTGCAGGCGCGCCGCGCAGTAACCAAATCTATGCTGATGCGGCAACTGCCAGTGCCATAGCTTCAGGTTTGCCTCACGACAATGGAGGCAACGAGGGCATTGGCGACGAGCCGTGCTGGATCCGTCAGGTCAATGACTTTTCTATCACCTGGAGAAACACTAGCGGGCTTATCCGGTATGACTTCGATCCCGTGCAGGATGTCTTGTTCTACGCCTCAGTCTCCTCTGGCTTTAAGTCGGGTCATATCCAGGATGCGGGAAATAATGCGAACCCGGAAACTGTGATTAACTATGAACTGGGTTTTAAGTCCCAGTTTCTCGATAACAACCTGCGCTTAAATGCCGCTTTGTATCGTGCAGATTACGATGACCTGCAGTTCTCCAACCAGGATCGACTTGATACTAATGGAGATGGCGTTGCGGATACCGGTGGCAGCACGGTGGTGCGCAATGCCTCCGAGGCGACCATTAGAGGCCTGGAAGTGGAGCTGGAGTGGTCGATTACGGGCAATGACCATCTTCAGTTTGTGGGCACAGTGATGGATGCGCGCTTTGATGAATTTGAGATCCCCGATACTCTCTTTGGTAATCTGTTTAATCCCTACGTATCGAATCAGTTTAATTCCCCGATGGGCCCGGTTGATCTGTCCGGAAATTCGCCAGCGCGAACTCCGGATTGGAAGTTTACCCTGATTTACGAGCACGACTTTGCACTGGCACGGGGGCACCTAACCCCTAGATTGGTGGCAACTTTTTCTGACTCGTATTATCTGGATATTTACAATCGAGATGACCTGGAGGCCGGCGTTTTCCCGGGTGTCCCCAATGGTGGCCGTAGACTTGGCCAGCAGGATGCTTATCAGGTCTATGATTTAAGCGCCCGTTTTGTACCTGAGTCAGGAAAGTGGATGGCAGAAGTTTTTGTGAAGAATGTAACGGATGAAGACGTCAAAATATCGTCGGGTAACTTTATTACGGGAAACGGATTTGTCGCCACCTATTTACCTCCAAAAACTTATGGGGTCACCCTGAGTTACACCTTTGGAGGAAGCTAAATGTTTTTGCTTGGCAACTGTCTACTGTTCACGTCAAAAAAAACGGGCACCCCCGCCGCAAAGCAAAGATGCCCGTAAAGACCTGAACTAGTTGGCGTTGGCGACTGTCATTTCTTCCTCAGCCACTTCTCGCTTAATGCGGCTCAGCAGTGGCAGCAGCACCAATATCAGCAGTGGCCCAAATACCACGGCCATTCCCACCAGGGTATTGCTAATTCCCCGATGATCCAGTGCGTAGCCCAGCAGAGGTCCGGTTACGATAAAAATACCTCTCGTTCCAAGACTTACCAATGAGTTAACGGTTGCCCGGAAGTCTCCCGGGACCCGCCGATTGAGCGCTTCGTAAAAAAGGCTCAAGCTAACTCCACGGGTGATCTGAATGGCGAAGCCGAACAACACTCCGTACCAACCGGTCCCCCAAGCCATGCCGAGTAAGCCCATAATGGGCAGGCAGGCGATGGCAATTAACAATCTGCGTGAGCCAAACTTCTGCTCCAGCGTTGCTGCATAGCGCGCTGAAACACTTACCGTCAGCGCAAACGCTGCCCAGATGTAGCCGAAGTTCTCCAGCGGGATACCCTGCATTTCCCAGTACTTCTGGTAAATCCAGAATGAGTAGATCGCCAGCAATCCAAACACTGAGATTGCGAAAGCGGTCCACAACACCACTGGCTTGCCAAACAACAGCAGTTCCACAATATGTCTTGCGTTTTGCTTGTGGTCACCTTGTGAGACTTGCCGTGGGGGCTCTAGCAGGAACAGCCCTAGCAACAGCGGCATAAAGCCCATGCGGCCTGCACCCAAATCACCCACTCCATAGACCACAAGATCAGAAGGCTGGCGCATATGCCGGCGATACCAGAGGCACCCGCCTCAATGGAGATCAGGCGGCTCAGGGATTTGCTGACTCCTGCACCGTCCCGTTGGCCACTTTTCTCCAGCTGTACCTCTGTGTCGTACAGCACTGCCAGGTCGGTACCTGAGATCAGGCTTATGCCGACGCCGAGAATCACTTCGTACATCAGGAAGTCGAAGAAAGTGTCGGCCCAGATCAGAGACAAAAATCCCACAGCGTTCAACACCGATCCCACCAGTAGCGCACGACGTCGCCCCCAAATATCGGCGATGTAACCCGAGGGCACTTCACAAAACGCGATGGTCAACGCGAACAAAGCCTGGGTTTGCAGTACCTGACTCATCGACAGGCCGTAGCCCTGCAGCAACGGCACGAAGAGGGGAATGACCACCATAAAGCTGTGGAAGAAACCCATCAGGTAGATGATTTTTATGTTGTTGTGCAGTGACCTTTTCACGGTACTCGTCCTAATTGTTTGAGTACCCAGGTAACGGAGATTTTTTCTGCTAGAAACGAAAAAGGCCTCCGGAAACTGGGTTCTCGGAGGCCTTTTTAAAAGACATTATGCTTATCGCATCCTCAAACCACTTCTTGCTCCCAAAAACACACCGACGGAAGCACGGTACTGGAACCGTACCGCGTCGCCATATGTGTTTGTTTTAGAATTGAAGTGGTCATGTTGCTCACTAAATAGTTTGTTTGGGTTGGTGCTCTCAGGCACGTTGCTAGTGTGCGCTTAACGCCGCACCAGGTCAATTAAAGTCTTGCCCGTGTGCACAAAATCACAAAAAAGCACGGTAAATACAGCTGTAAACTAATTCTTTCGTATTACCGGCGGTACGAAATGTGGTTCCAATGCCTTGAGAGGATGATAGGCCGTCACCTGTCCCATGAACGGGGGGTGAATCGAATAGCCCAGTAGCGATTGAACTTTCGGTGACATCTGTGCGACTTGTTCAGGCGGAATGCCGAGGAAAAAATTTTCCTGAGGTCGCGCCCAGGGTTGGCAGTATTGATTGGAAAATGCGCGGCGACTTTCCTCGCTATTATTGCCGCCACCGCGATGCAGCAGCGTTCCTGCGAACACAATGCAGGTTCCTGCGGAAATATCTACGGGTATAAACTGTTTTGGCGATCTGGGTTGCGCAGCGGATTCACCGCCGACGTCGTATCCCAGGTAGTGGTCGCCCAACTCTTCGTCTGACCACAGGTGGCTACCCGGTACTATTTCAGTTCCCCCGTTGGCTGCCGTGAAATCGTCCACCGCTACTATGGTGGACAAACTGATCATCGGTCTGGGCCTTGGAATTGGGTAGAAGGAGTCGTCGGTGTGCCAGGGTTGCGGCGTCTCGCCCGGTGCAATCACAATCGCCTGGCTGGCGGTGAGTAGGTAGTTGGGCATGAACACCGCGTCGCACAATGCCATGATCATGGAATCCTCGGCGATATCCTGAAACACAGTGTCTCGGGCGACCAGGGTATAAATTCTCTCGGTTTTTTGACCTTCGAAATCGTTGCGGCCTTTGTTGCGCCCAAGAAGCCGATCGAATTGCGTGTTCACCTGGGCAAGACGCTCAGGCTTAAGGAAATCGGGTATTAATGTGTAGCCCTGGGTTTCCAGGTCGGTCAGGTGTTTTGTAAGTGTGTTGGGGGAGGGCATAAAGGGTTTCCCTTAACATTTGAACTGCACAGTATATAGCCTTTGTAGAGACGTTTTGTGTGTTGTGAAAACGCGATTTTTTGCCCCTAACAACTATTGACCCAAGGTAGTGTATTAGCGGACTATCTCCTACGCCCGTATTACGGCGTTGTAGCTACTAAGTTAAAAATAAGAGAGGCAGCAATGAGTAAGAGTGATATCGAGATTGCCCGGGAAGCGAGTACGCGACCCATAATGGAAATCGGTAGAAACCTCGGCATTCCCGTCGAGCAAATGATCCCCTACGGACATACCAAAGCCAAAGTGAGTCTGGACTATTTGGAGAGTCTTAAGGGGCGCCCCATGGGTAAGCTCATTTTGGTGACAGCGATGAGCCCCACCCCGGCTGGTGAGGGTAAAACCACTACAGCCATAGGGCTGGCAGATGCACTGAACAAAATAGGCAAGCAAACGACGGTCTGTTTGCGCGAGCCCAGCCTGGGCCCCTGTTTTGGGATGAAAGGGGGCGCTGCTGGTGGCGGTTATGCCCAGGTGGTTCCCATGGAGGATATCAACCTGCACTTTACGGGGGATATGCACGCCATTGGAGCCGCGCACAATCTACTCGCTGCCCTCATTGATAACTATGTGCATTGGAGCAATGACATTCGTTTGGATCTTCGCAGGGTGACCTGGCGCAGAGTAGTGGATATCAATGACCGGCAGCTGCGACAAGTAACAACCGGCGTGGGCGGTCCAGCCAATGGCTATCCTATGGAGGGCGGTTTCGATATCACAGTCGCCTCGGAAGTGATGGCTATTTTCTGCCTGTCCCGCAACCTCAAGGATTTACAGGAGCGCCTGAACAAAATCGTCATTGGCTATACGCGAGACGGAACCACCGTAACTGCAGCGGAAGTGAACGGCTCAGGCGCCATGACGGCTTTATTGAAAGATGCCTTGTCGCCCAACCTTGTTCAAACGCTGGAGAATAATCCCGCGTTTATCCACGGTGGACCCTTTGCCAATATTGCTCACGGCTGCAACTCGGTTATCGCGACCGAAACCGCCCTGAGGCTAAGTGATTACGTAGTGACCGAGGCGGGTTTTGGCGCTGACCTTGGAGCCGAGAAATTCTTTAACATTAAATGCAGAAAGTCCGGATTGAAGCCGGATGCAGCGGTGGTAGTGGCTACGGTGCGGGCCCTGAAAATGCATGGCGGAGTAGCAAAAGAAGATCTCACTAAAGAGAACGTTGAAGCAGTGCGCAAGGGCTTGGAAAATCTGGGGCGGCATATTCGTAATACCGGCCAGTACGGTATCCCTGTTACCGTCGCTATCAATCACTTTGTCAACGACACTCAGGCAGAGATGGATGTCATCTTTGAGTATGTGGCCAAGCGCGGTGCCAAAGCGCACGTTTGTAAGCACTGGGCAGAAGGGGGCGCAGGTGCCACTGATCTGGCCGAAACTGTAGCAAGTTTGATTGAGTCGGGCCCCTCGCAATTTCGCAACTTATATGATGACGATATGGCCTTGTGGGAAAAAACACGCCACATAGCACGGTCGGTGTATGGTGCAGACGATATATCTGCGGACCAGAAAATTCGAGACCAATTTCGAAAATACCAGAAGGAGGGTTACGGACACTTTCCAATTTGTATTGCGAAAACGCAATACAGCTTCTCCTCGGATCCAAAACTACTGGGTGCGCCCAGTCATCACCACTTGAATATTCGCGAGTTGGTTTTGTGTGCTGGCGCAGAGTTCCTGGTGGTGGTCTGCGGGGATGTAATGCGTATGCCCGGTTTGCCAAGAGTGCCTGCCGCCAATTCAATTTATGTTAATGATGCCGGGCAGATTGAAGGCCTGTTCTAGCCAGGAGCCTATCGGGTACAGTGAGAAAGCGAAAACCGGTCTATAGTGAATTAACGATGACCTGTAAATGGAGATAGTTGTGAAGGAAATAGTCGTGAAGAATATTTTTATCGGGGTTTAGCCCCGATGCCCGGCTGATGTTCATGGTGAAAGCTGGCAGTCGCCTGTTGGCGATCCTGGGTGTGGTATTGAGTTGCGGCATTTGTACTGCACACGGCGGTACTGTCGCGGTGGTATTTCAGTCAGACTTTGGTCTGAAAGACGGAGCCGTTTCAGCCATGAAGGGTGTGGCGTTCTCCGTGGACTCTTCGCTTCCCCTGCTTGATTTAACGCACGAAATACCGCCCTACAATGTTTGGGAGGCTTCCTATCGCTTGTTTCAATCTTCTTCCTACTGGCCAGTGGGAACTGTTTTCGTCAGCGTGGTTGACCCGGGGGTCGGCACAAAGAGGAAGTCGGTTGTACTGCAGACCCATGCCGGTTATTACTTCGTCACCCCGGATAACGGTACGCTAACCTTGGTGGCCCAACAGCAGGGAATCGAAGCGGTGCGAGAGATTGATGAGCTGGTGAATAGAATACCCGGCTCCACCGATTCCCACACCTTCCACGGCAGAGACGTATATGCCTACACAGGCGCCAGATTGGCGGCCGGCGTGATCAACTTCTCTCAGGTAGGCCCGCTTCTCCCTAAAGAGATAGTTTCTATTGAGCATCAGCAGCCGAGAGTTGAAGACGGTGCAGTTTATGGCAACCTACCGGTTCTGGATGTGCAGTATGGGAATGTGTGGACCAGCATCCAGCAGGATCTGTTGAAAGAGGCACAGATCGAATTGGGCGATACGGTGTACATCGCCATTTACGAAGGTGACGTTCTGAGATTGGAACTTGAAGTTCCCTATGTAGAATCGTTCGGATCTGTGGCGATGGGGCAACCGCTGCTATATGTGAACAGTTTGCTGAATGTTTCATTGGCGTTGAATCAGGGCAGTTTTGCGCAGCGGTATAGTATTGGGTCCGGAGCATTGTGGAAAATTGAACTTAAGGAATGCACTATAGAGTGATGGCGTGCTTTAGCGGTTTGGGTGCATATTGCTTGTTGGTGTACTTGAACAGGGAGGTTGATATGAGTAACTGCTGGAACCTATTTCGAAAAAATACAGTTTCCCTGGTGTTGTGCCTGAATCTCTGTGTGCCGTTTTCTGCAGTGGAACACGAAAAGCCTGCCGATACTTCCCCTCCCGTGTGGGAAGTTTCGAACGCATTTCTCGTCAAGGACTTGCCTAAATCCCTGTGTGCTCCTGGTTTCAAAGGCAAGTCCGAGGAAAAAGTCCAGGCATGCTTTGCCGAAAACAATCTGCCTGCCTATACCCGAGTAAGGCTCATCGATTACTGGCGGGGAGCGGGTCGGCTATTTATCAAGGCTCAGCACCGTATGGGAGGGTATGTCTATACAAGCTGGTTGGAATCTGCTGGTCCTGGCAGTTTTGCGAAAGACGATGATAAAGAGATGTTTCTCCCGGAACTGGACCCGCTGCCAGGTTACGATTCCCTGATTATGGGGAAATGGGAATTGACGCGTTGGAACCTTACGTATGAAGAGCCGCGCACCACGGGACAACTGGTAATTGACAAACGGCTCGGTCCGAATTCATACGCAGGAGTATTCTACGCAGTGGCCGATCCAAATTACAACCTAAAACCCAAATCCCCAGATAGAGTATCGCCAGCGTCTCAAGGGCCTCTGAATCCCTCTTTCAAGTTTTATTATAAGCCTTCACAGCGGATAGGGCAGAGAGGTTTAATCAAAAACCGTTGCTCTGCGCAGTGTCAGCGCTTAATTGGCCATTTTGGACGGACCTATCCTGTATAAGCCGTCATTCTTGTTCGATATTGGGTTAAATGGGCGGCGACTCAAACTCCTTCAGTGCAAGTAGCACTCGTTCCAACAATATTCGGTGTTTTTCCTGCAGTTTTACAAATAGTTGCCGCCCCGTTCTGACGACTTTTGCCGCGATGGCATACAAACGCCAGCGCAGGGTCATTGCCCGAGGGTGCGCCAACTCTTCCGGCAGCAATTGGCGCATAAGGGCAAACAAATTGTAGGACAGTGCAGAGATTAAAAAGTACAGCGCATTGGCGTTAAAATCCGGGCATGGCAACGTATCGCCGCCAAAATCCAGCTTCAGTTCCTTGATGCGATTTTCGCTGTCCTCAGCACGCTGGTTATACCCCAGGGCACCTTCTCTTAGTGCTACGCACCAATTCACCTTGTACCCCAGGGCACCTTCTCTTAGTGCTACGCACCAATTCACCTTGTACCCCAGGGCACCTTCTCTTAGTGCTACGCACCAATTCACCTTGTACCAGTGAATAATCTCACTATCGCTGAGCTCATCCCGGTTGGTGGCAATCGCACGATGAACATAACCCCCCTGGTTGATTGCCTCTGAGCTTTCTTGTGAATCCAGATCCAGACTCGCCTGGCCTTTAAGGGCTGTTCTTTGAATGATAAGAGTGAAGGCTTCTTCATAATCACCGATACAAAAGCTCGTTCGATAAGTGTCCTGCCCGCTTATGGGCTTGCCTTGCTTATCAAGCAAAGGCTGCCAATCCGAAGCGCTGGCCGCTTCACTCTGTGCCCGCATAGCTGCGCTGGTTTTGGCTCGAATGGCATACTCGATACCTTGCGTATCACAATACTCAATGATTTTTGTTTGGTAGCCTGCGGCGTCTATACGCAGCGCATTCAGGGCACAGCCTTCCGGTAACGACTGCTGGCATTGCTGGATAAAGGCCAGGTTGTCTTGTGCCGGCGGTACATTACCTTGACGGAAATCAACCGCTACAACCTGCCCGGTTTCCGCAATATGACCCACCATGGGCATAAAACCCTTGTTCTTGTTGTAGGTCCACTTAGCATCCGCTTTATGGGCAATAATTTCAGTGGCATCGATGTCCAGTGTCACTTTTTTACAGCGGTGCAAGGCTGACTGCAACAGGGCCTTATTCACCTTCACCCAGGCATCCTGGATGTGCGGCTGGTTGCCCATGCGCCTCAACCAGTCTCCGAGGGTGGTCGCCCTGGGGAGTTTCTTGAGATCCAATACGGTGCGCAGCGCCTCATCATCCTGTATGTGACGAACCTCATCCAGGTGAAAGCTGCCTTCGTGCTGCATCAGGATGAGTGTCTTGATAAATTCCGAGGGCTTATACCCGCGATTACTTTTAGGCGGGGGAAAGTAATGATCAATGCGTTCGGCGAGGCTCAGGGAGTCCATTAACTGACCAATGGCCAATAAACCGGCACAGGAAGTGAGTAAATCGTTCGTTGTATCGAGTTTGTAAGGTAGAATAATCGTAAGCCTTGAGTTGTGCACCCAGTGGGTGATGGTCTGTTTTGTTGCTAACCATTATACAGCCAGGGCTTTCTACGGTTTAGGGATTTCTATCTGAGGATCCGGGTAAAAGGGCGCCATCGATTTGCAACAGCCCGTCGCATACCACTTCATAAAGTTGACCAGCCGGTTGTTATTACTGTGAATGGGAATGCTTTGTCCGTTGATAGCAAAATGCACCGTAGGGTTGATGCTGCGCGTGTACACATGCTGCTATCACTGGAGGGTAATAGTTTGCGAGGTTTTGCTGGCTCACTGAGAAGAAAAGACAAGGACTGGACAGACCTCCCCGAGATTCTTTTTACGAAGTCTGAGAGCCAGTAGTCATCTTATCCGCCAGCGAGTAACACATGCGTGCGAAGTGAGGAGCTTTGAAGCCTTTTTTTGCACTGTGCGATTGATCAATTCGTCGCGCGCAGCCATACTGCCTTTTTCGACGCAATCCACTCACGGAGTGTGACAACAAAATGAAATACGAAACCCCCACGACCACTCGAGAAGCTGCAGCTTTGCTGGAGAACGAGGCAGGCGCTGCTTTTGTTCTCGCCGGAGGCACAGACCTCCTTGTCCGCATGAAACTCGGCCACATCGAACCGGCGCTACTGGTGGATATTAAACACATTCCCGCCATGGGATCGATTACGCACTCAGCAAAGGGCACTCGTATAGGTGCTGCTGTATCAGGTGCCCAACTCGGCGAGCACAAAGCCATCGCTAAGGCCTGGCCCGGGGTAGTGGAAGCCACTAATTTGATTGGTTCAGACCAGGTACAGAGCCGTTGCACTATGGTCGGTAATCTTTGTAATGCATCCCCGGCGGCCGATGCCGTGCCGGCTCTGATAGCCGTTGGTGCAAAAGCGGTGGTGGTAAGCGGTTCCGGGCGTCGCACTGTAGTTGTAGAGAAAATTGTGACTGGACCAGGGCAGACCTCTCTAAACAAGGGGGAGGTAATCGAAGCCATTGTTTTGCCCGCACGCCCCGCCAGATCAGGTGATGCTTATTTGCGTTTCATCCCGCGCACAGAAATGGATATTGCAGTGGTCAGCGCCGGGGTGTATCTGACGCTGGAGCGAGGTAGGGTTAAGACCGCCAAGGTGGTTCTCGGTGCTGTTGCCCCCACTGCTGTGGTGGTGCCGGCAGCTGCGCGAGCCATCATCGGCAGCCGCTTGGATGACGAGGCTTTGGATAAACTGGCCGCTGCATGTTCAGCGGCTTGTAATCCGATTGATGACAAACGCGGTACCGTTGAGTATCGAACCAAGGTGGCCGGTGTACTGGGTAAGCGCGCCGCTAAAATTGCATTTCAACGCGCTGGAGGTGCCTGATGGCCGCTCATTTGGTATCAACCACAATCAACGGCGATGCCGTGGAGTTTGCCTGTCCGGCAGATGAAAGTTTACTGTCTGCGCTGCGTAACCGGCTGGGTCTATCAGGAGCAAAGGAAGGTTGTAGCACTGGCGACTGCGGTGCCTGCAGTGTCACTCTCGATGGCCGCCTCGTTTGTTCCTGCCTGGTGTTAGGGGTGGAAGCAAACGGTCGAAAAATCACCACCATTGAAGGTATGGCAGAAAATGGCCAACTGCATCCCCTGCAAGAAAATTTTATTGAGCTTGGGGCTCTGCAATGTGGAATCTGCACGCCCGGGTTTCTTATTGCCGCAAAGGTACTTCTGGAGCGCAACTCCGACCCAAGCGAATCCGAAATTCGATATGCACTGGCAGGCAACCTTTGCCGCTGTACCGGCTACGACAAAATCGTCCGTGCCGTACAAGCTAGCGCAAAAGAGCTCCGGCAATTAGAGAAAAAGAATAGCCGCAAGAAGAAGGCCAAATAAAACTAGCTTGAATATCCGCCTGGCGCCGCCCGGCAGATGATGCAACGAATATCGATAGGAAGCTGACATGGCAAACGACCCGAGTTATACCAAGCAGAAATTCAAGATCATCGGTTCACGCGTAAAGCGCCCGGATGGCATTGACAAGGTTACCGGCCGAGCCAAATATGGCGCAGACCACAATGCCCCGGGGCAATTGGTGGGGCTGTTCTTGCGTTCCCCCCACGCGCACGCGCGGATTAAGAAAATTTCTACCACCAGGGCTGAAAAGCTCAGTGGTGTGAAAGCGATTATTACCTGCGATGACTTGCCGGATTTGACCAACGGCGATAGCGAAGCGCGAAACATACTGGAAAACTGCATGGCAAGAGGTCGTGCGCTTTACGATGGGCATGCGATAGCGGCAGTGGCAGCGGTTGATGAAAAGACCGCTAAGAAAGCGTTGCAGATGATTAAAGTAACCTATGAACTACTTCCCCACGTCACAGACGTGGATGAGGCCATGAAGCCCGACGCGCCCGTTATTCACGATTACATGTATACAACAGGCGTTCAGCCAAAACCCAGCAAGCCGTCGAATTTGTTCTGCGTGACTGAATTTGACCACGGAGACATCGAGGCGGGGTTTGCCAAGGCCGATGTGATCGTCGAAAAAAGCTACAAAACTGAGCAGACCCACCAGGGCTATATTGAGCCGCATGCTTGTGTTGCCAGTGTCAATCCAGATGGCACGGGAGAGCTGTGGGTAACCACCCAGGGTCATTTCAGCTATCGCAGTGTCTGCGCCAGTCTGCTCGGTATGGATGTGTCTAAGCTGAAGGTTACCGCGTCGGAAATTGGCGGGGGATTTGGCGGCAAAACCCATGTATGGATGGAGCCAATAGCCCTGGCGTTATCGCGCAAGGCCAATCGACCGGTAAAAGTAGTGATGACACGGGAGGAGGTGTTCCGTGCGAGTGGCCCAACGTCTTCCACGTCGATAGATGTAAAAATCGGCGCAAAGAAAGATGGCACTATTACTGCGGCGTTCGCGGCACTGAGGTATCAAGGTGGAGCATTTCCAGGCCAATGGGCTATGTTCGGTGCGATGACGTCCTTCGCCTGCTACAACCTGGCTAATGTGAAAACCCAGGGCTACGACGTGGTGGTAAACCGACCGAAAGTGGCAGCCTATCGTGCGCCTTCCGCACCCATGGTCGCTTTTGCCGTGGAAAGTACGATTGATTTGGTGGCGAAGGAACTGCGTATGAACCCGCTGGATCTTCGTATCAAAAATGCGGCCAAAGAGGGAACACGAGCTTCCTATGGACCCGTATATGGCCCTATTGGAATTGGTCCAACGCTTGAAGCCGTGAAGAAACACCCGCACATGCGTGCCAAGCTAAAGAAAAATCAGGGCCGGGGTATGGCCTGCGGGTTCTGGTTCAATTTTGGTGGGCAAACCTGTACCGATATCAACATCGCAACGGATGGCTCAGTGACGTTAACCGTCGGAACTATCGATGTCGGTGGCTCAAGGGCCTCGCTATCACTTATTGCCGCCGAGGAACTGGGCATTCCCTATGAACAGGTAAGAGCCAATATTGGCGATACAGGTTCTCTGGGGCACAACGATATGACCGAGGGCAGCCGCGGTACTTTTTCCTCGGGGATGGCGACTATTTTTGCAGCGCGTCAAGCGGTTGATGTCTTGCGTGCTCGTGCGGCGACCATGTGGGACATTCCCGTTGAGAATGTTGTCTGGGAGTTGGGACACGCCAAAGCAACGGGTAAGAAGCACGCTAAGCTCAAAGCACTCTCGCTGGCTGATATCGCCGCTAAGTCACCTAACACAGGGGGCCCGATAGCCGGTCACAATGAGTCGGTCCCGGACAATGCGGGCGTGTCATTTGCCAGCCACATATGCGATGTAGAGGTAGATCCGGAAACCGGTGCAACGCGCGTGATTCGCTACACTGTTATTCAGGATGCCGGCAAGGCGATTCACCCTACTTACGTGGAAGGACAGTTTCAGGGAGGTGCCGCGCAGGGCATTGGTTGGGCACTCAACGAAGAATATATCTATGGGGAAGATGGCCGTTTGCAAAACCCCGGCTTTCTCGACTACCGAATTCCCGTGTGTTCCGACTTACCGTTTATCGACACCCAAATACTCGAGATTCCCAATCCCAAGCACCCTTATGGTGTACGCGGGGTGGGTGAAACGTCAATCGTTCCTCCATTGGCTGCCATAGGCAACGCCCTGTCGAATGCGGTGGGCGTGCGCATGGATCATGTACCGATGTCGCCTCCAAGGATTCTTAAGGCTCTCGAACAGTTGGATGCCTCGTAACGCTGTAGCTGCGAGCGGGGAAGGTGCGGATGGTTAAGGTCACCTTCACTTCATCGTTTCGCACTGCGCTCGATGGGGAAAATCAGCTGGAGCTTGAAGCGTCTACCATACGTGAACTTTTAATGTCTCTGGTGGCGCATTATCCCCGCATGCAAGCCCGCCTTGATGAAGGGATAGCCGTCGCGATCGAGGGCGAAATTTATCGGGACAACTGGGATACGGTTATCCCCCCTGATTCTGATGTCTTCCTGATGCCGCGGATTCAAGGCGGTTGAGGGAGCAGGTTACTTGGCGGGCTTTCTCAAGTTTTAGTTGTCGCCTGTTCGACTCAGAGCCAGACCCACTACTATAAATATAATGGCGATCCCAAAACCAAAAGCATTTGCATCCATCCCAAAAATCGGTGTTTCAATACCGCCCACATCCGCGTAGGCGCCCCCGTAGCTTTCCTTGGTCAAGGCGGCAACCCAAAAACTCCCGAGCATAATCAAGCCCAGTATCGCCGCCAGCAACTCGTTGCCCTTTACCCAAATCTGGTAAAGCGCCAGAACACCAATGGAGGCGCAAACGGACAACAGCCAAACCATATGAAAGCGCGCATGGGGAGTCCATTCCGGATGGTGAACATGAGTGGAGTTCAAATCTGCGAACAGCGGTGCGACGCAGTACATTAAAGTACCCAGCGTCAATAGAATTTTACTGGCCATGTCAGGCTCCCGAATCTCTTTGAATAAAACTGAATACGGCAATAAGCGCCAACACCAGCGCTATCGCAACAGCGATGGCCAAGCTTGGATTCATGAGTGCGTAAGCACCTAGGTAAGACATACAAAATCCTGCAGAGTAGGCGCCTACTAAAATATCCAACAAAACTTTATGAAATGGCATGTCGGTCAGACCGGCTATCACCACCAGGTATTCTGCGGGGCCACCAATAGCGCGGCCCAATGCCACGGCGAATAGGCCCCAGCGGGCGTAAAAGCTGCGCGCGCGTTGCAAGTCACTTTTTCCAACCAGGAACTCAGCGCCTTTCTCGCCCAGCAGGCGAGCGGCACCATAGCCAATTAAACCCGCTACAGTACCCGCCGTTCCCCCTATCAAACCGCCCAAAAAGCCGCCGTAAATAAAGCCCAGTGTAAAGATCGTGGCGTCCGTCGGTAGAGGGAGAATGCCATCGCCAATAATCAACCCACTGCCGACAAGCCAGACAATGTTGTCGAAACTTTGCAGCCAGGTGTGGGATTCCTCGATGCTATCGGGGAAATTGAGGCTGTCTCCGGCCAGGGCCACGAACAGGGCACCCAACAGCATAAACATTGCGGGGATGATTAAAATTCTCATGGGAGCATCTTACGCAAAGAGGTATGGAAAGTCGTGAGTGGAGTAAGGCATACTATTTCCAGAACTGGACAGCTTCTATAGGTGGTGAAATTTTTTACTGCAAAGCTTGTACGCTACTGGGCAGGTTCGCGAGCACTACTTCCGCAAATGCCATCAGGGCTTCACGCCGGGGAAATGTGCGGCGATACACCAGCGAAACCTGCCGAAATGTGTCGGGTAGTTGCAGTTGCCTCACAACAAGACCTCGGTCTTTAGCCGATGCTGTCTTCAATGCCAGGGCGGGAAGCAGCGTGCAACCGAAACCAACAATAACCATTTGCAACAGTGTTTCCAGGCTAGCCGCCCGCAGATCAGCCATGTCACTTTGTAACTCGCGGGCTTGCATTTGACAGACTTCCATCGCTTGATCCGCAAGGCAATGACCTTCAGATAACAAAAGCATATCTGCACCATCCAAATCCGCTCGCCTAATTTTTTCCTTTTTCGCAAGCGCATGGTTTCGTGGGTACACCAACCAGAAGGGCTCATCAAATAGAGGCACACTGGTAAACTCAGGATTTTCAACCGGTGTTGCTATCAAGACCGCATCAATCTCATGATTGCCCAGTCGTTCCAGTAGCGTCTCGGTGAATTCCTCACTAAGGACCAGTTTCATTTGTGGATAGCGCTTTTTCAGCGGTTTTAGTATCAGCGGCATAAGATAGGGGCTTAGAGTTGTAATAGCCCCCATACGAAGCGGCCCGACCAAAGGATCCCGATAGGATTGTGCTATGTGCAACAATGCCTCCGACTGCTCCAGAACCTGTTTGGCCTTGGCCACAATGGATTCGCCGACTGGTGTGATTTCCACTGAATGTTTGCTGCGCTCAAAGAGTGTGACGCCCAATTCCTCCTCCAGTTTTTTAATTTGTCCGCTCAGCGTAGGTTGACTGACAAAACTGCGCTCCGCCGCCCGGCCAAAATGTCGGGTATCTGCAACCGCAATCAGATACTTAAGATCTCTAAGGTTCATGGTGATTCCTGCAAAAACGAAGATTTGTCTTATGATAGTCAAAAGCTATTAAGAAAATCAATATAAACGATTATACCTATAAATTGATTACACCTACTCTGTGTCTGAGCCGGGAGAGAACACAGCGCTACCGCAGCGCAGATTCAGCCCTACCCCTCATTCATTTCAGGAGAGAAATCATGAGCAAGAAGCAATTGACTACGTCGGCTGGTGCTCCGGTCGGCGACGACAACAACAGTATCAGCGCGGGGCCACGTGGCCCGTTAACATTTGACAACTACCAGCTGTTCGAAAAATTGGCGCATTTCAATCGCGAACGAATCCCGGAGCGGGTTGTTCATGCCCGGGGTGCGGGGGCGTACGGAACCTTCACGCTCTCCGAATCACTGTCTAACTACACTCGTGCCTCATTTTTACAAACCGTAGGCGATCAGACCGAGGTGTTCCTCCGGTTCTCCACCGTCGGTGGTGGCCAGGACTCCAGTGACTATGCGCGTGACCCTCGGGGCTTTGCACTGAAGTTCTATACCGAGGAAGGCAACTACGACATCGTGGGCAATAACACGCCGGTGTTCTTTTTGAACGACCCGATGAAGTTCCCGGACTTTGTCCACTCGCAGAAGAAGAATCCCCGCACTAATTTGCCGGATGCTGCCCGTGTGTGGGAGTACTGGGCGAACCATCCCCAGTCGTTGCACCAGATGACTATTTTGATGTCTGACCGGGGTATTCCGCGTTCCTGGCGCCATATGAACGGTTATGGGTCACATACCTTCTCCTTCCACAAGGCCAATGGGGCCCGCTATTGGATGAAGTGGCACTTCAAAACAGACCAGGGTGTTGAGTGTGTCATGAATGACGAAGCTGCAAGTCTGCCATCTCACGGTGCTCAGCAAGACCTTGTACAGTCGATCGACGAGGGCAATTTCCCAAGTTGGACGGTGAAAGTACAGATTATGACTGAGGATCAGGCGAAGTGGTTTCCGGTGAATCCCTTTGACGTCACTAAAGTTTGGCCACATGATCTCGTGCCGATGCAAACCGTGGGTAAGCTTGAACTGAACCGCAATGTGGAAAACTACTTTGCGGAAACAGAGCAGGCGGCCTTTTCTCCAAGTAACTTCGTACCCGGTATCGGGCCGTCACCGGACAAGATGCTCCAGGCACGTTTGCTGGCTTACCAGGACGCGCACCGCTACAGGATTGGAGTGAATCATAATGCGCTTGCGGTGAATGCGCCGAAGTGTCCCTTCCATACCTACCAGCGAGATGGTGCGATGGCGTCCCCTCAGGATGGAAGCCAAAACTTCTATCCCAATGACCAGGAAGATCTGCCACGGCCAGAGGCCTCGTTAGTGCCCCCACCGTTGCGGTTGGAAGATGCCTGGGTGGGGCCGCACAGCCAGGATGAGGAGGACTACTATACCCAGGCGGGAGATCTGTACCGGCTCATGACAGACGAACATCGCGATCGGCTGGCTGAGACGATTGCTGGCGGGCTTGTCCAGGCTGATAAAAGTGTCCAGGACAGGATTCTCGAGTACCTGGTCAAGGCAGACAACGGTTATGCCGCTCGTGTAGCTCGCAAAATCGCGTCAAAAAGTTAGGATATAGACGCCATTCCCGCTCGCGCGGGATTGGCCCCTTTGAGCGAAGTACGACCTAACGGTTTCGCCCCAACTTCTCGTGGGCCGTTACCCACTCATTGTCGCCCGTTTCCTTATCAGTGCGAGCCGCAGAGGTCAGCGAAAGTTCACCCGCCATCACAACAGCCGCCGCAATTTCCAGCAGTTTGTAAGCTTTTCCCTTGCCATAACAATCCATTAACTCGAGACACTCTTTCTGGGTAGCGAGGCTTGTTCCACCGCCGTAGCTTGCCATAATCAACGCCGGCATCGTGATCGAGTACTTTAGATCGCCGGTTTTGGTGATATAGGTGTACACGCTGCACTGATTCGCTTCGCCGATGTTGGCCATGTCCTGGCCGGTCGCCATGTAAAGGGCGGCAAGGCCATTGGCCGGATGGGCGGCGTTGTTGGACGCGCCGGTTAAGAACGCGGCGAGGGTGGTGATGCCCATACCGGAGTGAAGTTGTTCGGGAGTAGTCCGAAGTACATCCTTCAATACCTTTCTTGGCAGTGTTATCTCGGCGGTGACTTTGCGCCCCCGGCCTTTTAAGGAGTTTACGAAAGAGGTTTTTTTCTCGGAGTCCATGCCGCCTGACAAACCATAGCTACGCAGAGCCGGGTATTGTGAACGTATCCACTCACACGCCACATAGGTGGCCTTGCCTGTCATGTTCTGTCCTGCGGCATCGCCCGTGCTGTAGTCGAAGCGGGTGTAGACCATGCCGTGTACGGGGTATTGCTCAATTTCCAGCAGCTTGCCCACAGACGTTGTAGATTCCGCCTGAGCTTTAACGGCTTCGAAGTTCTCTTTCAGCCAAAGTCCGAAATCTCTCGCTTCCCTGGCATCGCGGAACATAAACACAGGCGCCCGCTGCATGGCTTCGCTGACTACGGTGCACATTACGCCGCCACTTTCGCGAATAGCGCGCATGCCGCGGTTGTAACTGGCAATTAGTGTTCCCTCAATGGTAGCCATGGGTACATAGAATTCCCCCTGCGCATGCTCGCCATTGACCACCAGCGGCCCGGCCACACCTATAGGCAGTTGTGCTACGCCGAACAGGTTCTCGCAGTTGCCCTCCATACTTTCCGGGTCAAAGGTGAAATCCTTAGTGTGATTCAGTTTTGCCCCCGTCTTTTCCTCCAGAAACTGTTGACGCTGGGCGATGATTTCGCCGGTGTAATCGTTTTCGTTGCTGCGGGGTATCTTATTGCTCATGGGTATTTCCTTTAAGAACTAGACGGTGTCAAGATAAGGGCGGCTACCATACCGCTCTATTTTGACAGTGTCAAGATAAGCTGATAAGTTGCCGCCATGAAAGATTCTCAAGCCGACGCCAAACAGACCTATCATCACGGTGATTTGAAAGCTGTATTGCTCGATGAAACTGCCCGTATCCTCCGCGAAGAGGGTGAGGCAGCGCTGTCGCTGCGCAGTTTGGCGGCAAATGTGGGCGTGTCGCGCACAGCCCCGTATCACCACTTTAAAGATAAGCATAGTCTACTTTGTGCAGTGGCGGAGGAAGGCTTTATTCGTTTTGATCGGGCCATGAAGGCCGCTCTGGAAAAGGGCAGAGGGCAGGGCGGGCACCATGCCATGCTGGTGTGGGCCAAGGCCTATTTGAGTTTTGCTGTAAATAACGTCGAGTATTACGACCTGATGTTTGGCGGGAATTTGTGGCGCTCCAAAAGCCTGTCGAAAACATTGGTAAGTTCAGCGCGCGGATCATTGAGATCCGATGTGGAGAGATTGAAGCGTCTGCAGGATCGCGGCTATATCGCGAAGGATTTGGATGTATTGCGCTTCACCCATCTAGCCTGGGGAACCATGCACGGGATGAGCCGGCTTCTAATCGACGGTATTTACACAGACTCCGCCTCGGTGAAACGTCTGTGTGAGACAGCAGCGGATACCTTGTGGGCTCAGTTGGATCCCAAATCGCGAAGCAGCAAGGCTTCGTCATAGACATAATGTAGTGACCTATCCGTCCTCAACGCCGTGGATTAAGCTGAGGACGGTACATCTTCGGCTCAGAGCCATAATTGAGGAGGATAGGTCATGAACGAGTTTATCAAGTATGTGGGACTGGATACACACAAGGATACGATTGCGGTTGCGATCGCTGATGCCGCGGGCGGAAAGTCTCGGTTTTACGGCGAGATTGTGAACACGCCCGCAGCGCTGTCGAAACTTTTGAAGGATATCAGTCCGAACGGGGAGGTCGCTTCCTGTTGCTATGAAGCGGGGCCGTGTGGGTACGGCATCTACCGTCAGATCAGCGACTCGGGGCATGATTGCTCCGTAGTAGCGCCCTCGCTGATACCGACCAAACCAGGCGACCGGGTGAAAACGGATCGGCGTGACAGCGAGAACCTGGCGCGCTTGCATCGAGCGGGCGAGTTAACCCCGGTCTGGGTGCCGGATCAGGAACAGGAAGCGATGCGGGATCTGACCCGCGCCCGGGAGGACATGAAGCACCTTGAGCGCCAAGCCCGGCAGCGCCTATGTGCATTTTTGCTGCGCCATGGTCAGAGGTACGTCAGCGGGAAAAGTAAATGGACGCAGGCTTACTGGCGTTGGTTGGAGGGCATCAAGTTTAGCCACCGGGTTCAGCAAATCGTATTTCAGGAATACATCGACAGTGTGAAACAGCAGCAACAGCGCGTCGCTTATCTTGAACAGGCCATGCATGAGGCGATGGCTGACTGGACCCTGGCCCCGTGGTCGAGGGTTTGATGGCGTTGCGTGGCTGTCGCCTGATCACAGCGATGACGGTTGTGGCGGAACCTGGCGATATCACCCGCTTTGATTCACCGCGCCAGCTCATGAAGTATCCGGGTTTGGTGCCCAGTGAGTCCTCGAGTGGCCCGAGGACGTACCGAGGGGGGATTACCAAGACAGGGAATGGGCATGTGCGGCGGGTATTGGTTGAGGCGGCGTGGTGCTACCGGTTTCCAGCCCGTAAAACGGCAGCGCTGCAACGACGTGCTGAACAAGCGCCTGATGAGGTACAAGCAATTGCGTGGAAGGCACAGAAGCGGCTCTGTGGTCGATATCAGGCTTTGAGCAAACGCGGTTTACTGCCGCAAAAAATCAGCATAGCCATCGCACGCGAACTGACGGGGTTTATCTGGGCGATTGCTTGCGAAGTGATGCCAAAGAACGCCAATGAAGCAAGCGCGTAGTTGAGAAAAGGCCGAAACAAAGTGGCCTGTAAAAGAGGGGACCAGTGAGCTTTTGGGACAGAACAGGGGTGGCCCGGTGGGAGAACCCTCGAGGACACTAAGAGGCGTCCGGGTAACCGGAACGACCCTCGATAATAGAGAGAGGCAGCTCCACGACGAAGATTTGTCAGGCGGTTCCGACCCGCGAATATCAGATTGATCAACCGTCGTTAATAGCTGCCCCTGTTCTGCCTCAAGGGCTTACTAAGAGAGAAAAACATGAAAGAATGATGTTATCGATTGACAAGGTCACAACATATCAGTGTTAAGCTCTAAACTCTTTCCCCTTACGCTCTCTTTTGCTTTTGGACTAATTCTCAATAAGTTAATCTATTTACGACTTCTCGAGTTTGATTTGAAAGCCACCGCCTATCATCTACAGCCTGAACTGTGGCTCTTGGTAGGTCTGCTCACGTTCTCTCAGGTGAAGACTCGCTGGCTTCGAGATAGCAGTTCTTTGGTCAGCAAACTGGCAGATCTATTGGTTAGTCTGGTATTTGGGCTCCTGTTTCTCGCCTCGCTGATAAGCTTATTGATCTTTAATTTGGTGGGTATGCTGCCGCGTTTTCAGCAGATGAGCGGGCTGACCTGGGACATTGCTGGCCATAGTGTGGCGCCTCTTCTATATGGTTCAAAATACGTTTTGGCGGCAGGCGTAGTGCTATTTTTAGTTTGGCTATACGGTTTGTCGAAGCTGGCCCAGTATCCTGGAGATCACTACGACAGGGGCATTAAGTGGATAAACCGTTTTGTAGTTATTGTGATACTTGTTCCTGTCTTATTCATCTCGGGTAGCTACGGTAGCCTGCGTTTGTTGGGTCAGAATGCTTTTGATAATGATCTTTTAAAACCTAGTGTGCTGCCCGGTCCCGGAAGGTGTCAACCTCATATGGACAGTCATTTCAAAGATAACCTCTATTTCACGTAGCCAGCGGCTGTCAGCGTTGGGAAGTTAACGCGATCATCGATAATGGTGTCATCGCCGGTTTCAAGAATCGGATTAATGGCCACCGTTTCTGGCGGCAGGGGTACCGTTGGTCTTCCACGTACAAAACGCTCGGGATTACGCGCATAGCGTTCATCAAGCACGCGTTGTTTCTGTGCGGCAACCTCGTGATAACTTCCCGTGAATACCTGTTCCGGCGTGAAGCCTGCCAGGCCGCTGTGATGGTGCTCGATGTTATACCCGTCAAAGTCATCCTCGCACCAGCGCCGATCACCGTTCTCACGCAATCCGCGAAGAATACGGTGCATGGGGCTGACCGAACACAGGTACTGATTCTGCTCCAGCAACCGCTGGTACACTTCCCCTGGCGATTGATCACACTAGGGTTCGCTGTGCAGCGTCTCGACTACCACCGCACGCTCCTGGGCACTGAGCGCGCGTGGCTGTACCGACTGTTTACGGCAACGCCGCGGTGGCTCATCGTTGGCAGCGCGTTTACTGTGTGCATACACGGTACTTCGATTGAGTCCCAGCGCACGGTGTAGACGCCACTCCAAAACCGCAGCTATTTGCCGAATTTTGAAATAGACGGATCTCGGCGTATTAGAATCGGCGCGGTAGAACTGCGGCCCAGTCACACTCAAGAGCGACCAATAAGCAGGCACGATTCAAGCGTAGGGACTATAAGAATAAGTGTCGCTGAGAACGGTATGACGCCACCACAGATTTGACGGTCAACGCTGGCGCCATACCCAAAAAAACCGTGCAGGTGCACGACCCGTTAAGTGTTGCACATAATGGGAATAAATCCAGCCCTCATCGACCTTTGTGTCGATGCCATCATCCAGCCGTCTCTACCACTGTTGTCGCTGCTACGCCCAGGTCATCGTCTGTACCCACTGTGATCGCGGCCAGCGGTATTGCACCGATGGTTGCAGCCAGGAAGCCAGAAAGGAATCCATTAAACGAGCCAGAGCGAAGTACCAGGCCACTCGCCCGGGTCGCATGAATAATGCCGCTCGCCAACAGCGTTATCGAGAACGGCAACAACAAAAAGTAACGCATCACCGTTCTCTGGCAATAATACTCCGTGATCTACTGCAAACCGTGCCTGATGAGATCAAAAGGGCCGATATGCCGGGTAAAACTGACGCCACCGTGCGCTGCCATCACTGTGGCGCGGTCTGCGGTCCCTTTTTGCGCAGTGATTTTCTGCAGAGCAGTCAGTTCAGGCGCAGATTCCGGCGACATTAGTGCAGCGGCTGGACAGGAGTCATCAATCGGAGGGCAGTCATGGCCATCGGCAAAGAAACTGAAGCAAAAATACTGCGCTACCATTTTGTTGAGAAGTGGCGAACGGGCACCATTGCGACCCAGCTTGGCATTCACCACTCAGTGGTTGATCGGGTACTGGCACAGGCTGGCCTGCCCAAGGTGGAGCGCACTCGCCGTGCGTCGATCATCGACCCCTATCTGCCCTTTGTCATCGACACCCTGCGGGAGTTTCCCACACTCACGGCGGCCCGCTTGTATGAAATGGCCCGCCTGCGGGGATACCCCGGTGGCCCCAGCCAGTTTCGCCAGCGTATCAGTGAACTGCGGCCGCGCAAGCTGCCCGAGGCGTATTTACGCCTAAAAACCCTGCCCGGTGAGCAAGCCCAGGTTGACTGGGGTTCGTTCGGGCATATTCAGATCGGCAAGGCCCGGCGGCCGTTAATGGCGTTTGTGATGGTGCTGAGCTGGTCGCGACAGATCTTCTTGCGCTTTTATCTCAACCAGCAAATGGAGCACTTTTTACGCGGCCATGTAGCGGCATTCGAGGCCTGGCAAGGATTGCCAAAGGTGCTGCTGTACGACAACCTTAAATCGGCCGTATTGGAGCGCCACGGTGACGCCATCCGCTTCCACCCCACCTTGCTGGCCTTGTGTCAGCCCACTATCGCTTCGAACCACGCCCGGTGGCGGTGGCCCGGGGCAATGAAAAGGGCCGGGTAGAAAGAGCGATTCGCTATATTCGCGATAATTTCTTTGCCGCTCGTCACTGGCAAACACTGGCCGAACTCAATGCGCAAGCTGAGCACTGGTGCCAGGGTGTGAGTGCTGATCGGGCTTGCCCTGAAGAGCGTACGTTGACGGTCAGGGAAGCCTTCTTACAGGAGCAGGTGAGTTTGCCGGATAATCCCTTTGATACCCATGAGAGACAGCCCGTGCGGGCCGCCAAAACCCCTTATGTTCGCTTCGATCTCAATGATTACTCCATTCCCCATCAATACGTGCACAAGCCATTGAGCGTGAGCGCTGGCCTGGAGCGGCTCCAGATAGTGGAGGGCGATCAATGCATTGCTGAGCATCAGCGCAGCTTTGGCAAAGGGGAGCAAATCGAACAGGAGGCGCATATCAATGCCCTATGGCTGGAGAAAACCCACGCCAAACTACACCGGGGTCAGGATCGCCTGAGCCATGCTTCGGCGCACGCCCAGACGCTGCTGCAGCAATCGGCACAGCGTGGACATGTCATTAAAACCACGGTCCGGTTACTCAATCAACTGCTTGATGATTATGGGCGGGACGAGCTGCATGTAGCTCTGGGTGAAGCACTTGATCGGCAATCACCCTACCCGGAGGCGGTGCAGCACGTTCTTGAGCGCCGCCGTGATGAACAGCACCTGCCGCCACCGCTTGCTGTCGCCGTGCCGGCGAAGGTCAAACACTACAGCGTCAAGCTGGCTCGGCTTGCCGATTACGACAAGCTCAATGGCACCCGAAGCGAGACAGGAGATGATACCGATGATTGATATCGAGCAACTCAAACAGCAGGCACTTGAACTGAAGCTCCACGGCGTGCTGGCGCACTGGGGCGAGATCACCGACGAGCAATACCCCTGGCGGGCACAGCTCATCGCCTGGGAGCTTGCCGAGCGCAAACAGCGCTCACTCGAACGGCGCCTGAGCAGCGCCAGGCTGGGCCGGTTCAAACCGATGAGTGAGTTTGACTGGCAGTGGCCAAGCGCTATCGACCCACAAGCGATTCATGCCCTGATGCAACTGGGTTTTATGGACACGGCCAGCAATATTATCCTGCTGGGCAGCAACGGCGTGGGCAAATCGATGATCGCCCAGAACCTGGGGTATAACGCTGTCATGCACGGCTATACGGCGCTGTTTACCACCGCAGCGGCGATGCTCAACGACCTGGCAGGTCAGGATGGCGCCAATGCCCTGCAGCGTCGATTGAAACACTACGCCAGGCCCGCCTTGCTGGTAATTGATGAAGTGGGCTACCTCTCCTACAGCAATCGTCATGCTGACTTGCTGTTTGAAATCATCAACCGGCGCTATGAGAAATGTTCAACTTTGGTGACAACGAACCGTCCGTTTGGCGAGTGGAATGACGTGTTCCCCAATGCCGCGTGTGTGGTCTCCCTGATTGACCGTTTAGTCCATCACAGCGAGGTCATCGCCATTGAGGGTGAGTCGTACCGCATGAAGGAAGCGCAGGAGTGTGCGTCGAAGCGGCGCGAGACCAAAAAGCGAGGAAAGGCTAAATGAAAACCTTAAAAATCACAATCTACTGGACGGCTGAACAAGCCGATTGTATTTATCAGCTGCTCGGCGACCTGAGATCGGTACTGTGGGATCACTATGGTGATGAGATTGCGCAACTGTACGAGGAGATCCGGATTGAGCAACAAGAGTACACAGACAGTGTCGAGGTAAATCATGAGCTGCCGTTCTAGCCTGTGATCGATTGGAGTTAAGCCGGATCACTGTCGCCTCTTTGTCGTTCTTTTATTCTGCGGCAAATAACTGCGGGTTTACTGTGGCGCTAACACACGGCACGCTTGCGACAATGGCAGTCTTGCAGGGCGATGGGTAATCACGTTATTCACACATCCTTCCCACTGCGTAAACGATCGAGCATCGACAAGGCTTTTTTTTGCAAATCCAGACAGTCGTTGGCAATCTCCAACTTGCGGTTCAGGCGATTGTTTTCTTTCTCAAGCTGCTCGATGCGCCGTTGAGCCGGTGTCTTCGAGGGTGCAGGGCCGGGAGCACTCTTGCTCAGGCCAGCAACCCCGTTTTCGGCATACTCGCGGCGCCAGGCGGAGAGTTGATTGCTGTAGAGTTTCTCACGGCGTAACAGGGCACCCAGTTCACCGTGCTTACAGGCGTCAGCTTCGGCCATCATGCGTAGCTTATACTCCGGCTTGAACTGGCGACGCGTGCGTTTCTCCAGTGCGGGCTCTGGTGTGACTTGTGTATTGAGTGGATCTGAGTGTGGTTTTGGCATTGTGTGGTTCCTGCATCCATAGCCCTGAAATCTATGTTATCCCAAACAGGGAGTGTATGGGATCAGGTTGACACACAGGGGGGTCTGGCACGCTGCCGCAATCGATTCGCGCGGTAGCCCTGGATGGGCATATTTCCATGATAGGCGTACTCACCGGTATTGCGGGCGAGGTGCCTACGGCGGAGTTTTTCCGGAAAAACGCGGTGATCAGCGGTATTACTGTGGGGTCTAGAGCACATCAGATGGATATGGTGAGGGCGATTAATACCACTGGGATTGAGCCTGTGATTGATCGCAGTTTTAGGCTTGAGGAGTTGGGGGAGGCGTTTCGGTTTCAGGAGTCGCAGGGGCATTTTGGGAAGATTTGTTTGGGGTTTTAGGGGGGTAGAAGCCTAGACGGGGTTTCGAATGAAACTTTACTTGATTTTGTACGTCAAATTGGCGTACATTTAATACATCGTGTTGGTGTACATCAGTTCTCAATTAAGAGAATGGATCTCCCAGAGGAAAGAGAGATGGCCAGTTCAGCCAAAAAAGAGCGGATGAATTTTAGACTAGCGTCGGAAGACAAGGAGCTTGCGGAGCGTGCGTGCGTGGCATCTGGTCAGTCAATGACAGATTATTTAGTCAGCCTTATTAGAAAGGATGCGCCGGAAGTGTTAAAGCGCCAAGCGACTATCACGTTGACAAATACTCAATTCGACAACTTTATGGCTGTATGCCGTGACAATACTCTTGTGCCTAGCCCACGAATTTTGGAAGCAGCAAAAAAGTTGGATCAAGAAGGATTTTGATTGAAGGTACCTCAAGAGTTTATACCCCTCAACGGCACCGCATTCGACGTCAAGGCATTCGATTGCGGTAAACCTAAAATGAACGAATTCCTTGCCCGGTATGCCGTGAAGCACATGGGCAAGAATTTGAGCATGACTTGGGTGTTACCTGCTGAGTTTCCAAAGATCGGCGAGAAGGCGCCGGTGGCTGCGTATTACACCCTCGCTACATCGACTATCGCTAAAGATGACGTTCCAGATGAAGCGAAACTGGGAGGCCTGCCAGGATATCCGGTACCTGTTGTGATGCTCGCCCGTCTGGCTGTAAACATTAACCACCAAGGGAAGGGGTATGGTCAAAAAGTCCTGGTAAGCGCACTTAGGCATGCCGTGCAAATGACAGAGCCTCCCCATCACCTGCCCGCCATTGCGGTGGTCCTGGATATCCTCGATGAAGATGCGAAAGGTTTCTACGACAAATTCGATATGTTCCACGAGATGTGCGAAAACCCCATGAAACTCTTTGTTCCTATGAATGCGCTGAGACAAATATAGTCCGGGATGGGCCGTAGGTTACCCCGAGCCTGGACCCAAGTCGTCTGTTAAGTAAACTGTCCCCGTGAAACTCTGTGAAAATATAGTAAGAAACTTTCATAAAATGCAAGTTTTTGATATATTTATGCTTTAGGACAGTGCTGTTGAATGACAGCTGATAACGGTCGGGTAAGCGGATATGCAGACCTTAACGGAACAATTAGTAGAAGAGGGGCTTAATGACCGGGTATTAACGGATACTCAGTTAAGCCGTTTGCTCTGTGGTACCCGTCAGCGCCGCTACAACCTGGTTAATAGGGCAATGAAGGCCGGTGAGTTGATTCGGTTGCGCCGTGGTCTGTACATGATGCCCGACAAGTATCGGAGCCAACCTTGCCACCCGTACGCTCTGGCGCAAAGATTGGCGCCGGGGAGCTATGTCTCGCTGGAGACCGCGCTTGCCTTTCACGGCTGGATTCCCGAGGCGGTGTATACCACGGCTTCTGTCGTGCCAGGCAAGAAGGCAAAGGAGTTTAATACTGAGCCTCTGGGCAGGTTTACTTTTCATCCGCTTGCCATTCAGGCGGGGTTTTTTCTGGAATTGGTAGAGCGTGTGCAGTTGGGTGAGCAGCCGGTGTTGGTAGCTCAGCCCGTTCGTGCTCTACTGGATCTTGTATCATTAAAAAAAATCGAATGGCAGGGGATGGCTTGGCTGGTACAGGGCATGCGTATCGACGAACACATGCTAAACCGTATAACAGCTGCAGAGCTGCGAATCTTGAAACAAGTCTACAAGCACAAGCGAGTTCAGAAGTTTATTGCCAAACTTGAAATCGCTTTAGGGTTGGAGCAGAGCAATGATTGAGATTATTCAAAATCGTCTCAATGCCTACAAGGCCACCAACCCGGTGGAGGAAGAGCAGGCGACCAAGGAGATAATTCAGGAAGTGGCCCTGTATGCCCTGTGGCGCGCCGGCTTTTTTGATGTGGCAGCGTTTCAGGGCGGAACCAGCTTACGTATTTTGCATGACCTCCCACGGTTTTCGGAAGATCTTGATTTTATGCTGAAGACGCCGAACCCGGATTTTGATTGGTCGGCTTACCTCACGCCATTGCTAGAAATTTTTAAAGAATATGGCCTTAAGCCAGAGGCCTTGCCCAAAGGGCGAATGGATCAACGGATGAAAAAGGCGGTGATCAAAGATAACTCCGTCACAAATCAGCTGAAGTTATCTTTTTATCACGGTCATGAAGACCAGAAAATTAATATCAAGCTCGAAATTGATGTAGAACCGCCGGCGAATTCAGGCTACGACTACAGCTATTTAGATTTCCCTACCGATTACGAGGTGTGTCACCAAGATCTCAACAGTAACTTTGCTTTGAAGATTCATGCCCTATTGTGCCGGGGTTTTTTGAAAGGACGCGACTGGTATGACTTTAACTGGTATATAAAACAAGGCGTATCGCCCAACCTGCCGCATTTAAAAAATGCGCTAGTGCAATACGGGCCCTGGAAGGGGCAGGATGATCTGCTGGTCGATAAAGATTGGCTGGTAGCCGTCTTGCAAGAAAAAATTGACGGCATAGACTGGGGCGAAGCGGCAGCTGATGTCGAGCGTTTTTTGAAGCCGGCGGAAGTAGAGAGCTTGCGCCTCTGGAGTGCACACTTCTTTTCGGCTAAGTTGAATCGTCTAGTATGATTTCGTGGTTCAGATGCCATTCAAGACCCATGTCAGGCGGCGCAGGTATTGTCGAGGCCGTTGTCCCAAGCGAGTTGAGTCGACTTAGAAGTATTACTACCCAATGAGCCGAATACCACTTATAATTGGCTCTAAATAGTCGACCCTGAAAAAGCCTAATTGGCCATCACGGCATCGCCGTAATGCCGTGGCTTGATAATAAACTGCGTTAAACGACTCCATAAGGAAGCCGTTTTCGGGGCCAATAAAAACAATCTCATCCACTTCCTGAAGTTAAACGCAGCAGCAGCCATCAGTACGTTAATCTGGTCGCCTTCAAATCCTTTGAGATAACTTTTGTTCAATCGATGATCCGACTTCAGGTGGCCGATCACCGGCTCTATGCCAGCCCGCTTTCTAAAACGTTTCCGCATCAGCACCTGGTAGGCACTATCCGTATCCCGAGTACCTGTGCTGGGCATTATGATCCGCGTGTCATTGATCTTTTTCTTCCCTTTGTAACCCCGATCACATAAGCCAACGGCCGGTTTCAGTTTGTTAAGCCGCTTCAATTGCAACAGCACCTCCGGCAGCGTATGACCATCAAATTTGTTCGTATCAAAGGCCATGGCACCAACAATGATTTTTGAATCCCGAGTTGTCGTGATAGAAACCTTGGTGCCAAATTCATAGCGCTTATGCTCTTTGCCTTTACTCATGCAGTAGACATGGGGTTCGTGCAAGCTGTACAGCTTGTTCGTATCCCCTCGCTTCTGGTTCAGTCCACGATGGAATAGTGCAAAGTCCTCTGCCAGCTTTTCCAGAATGTCGAGTGGCAGTTTACGCTCCAATTCCCGCACTAAACGACCGGCAATGGTCTTTAGCCGCTTAACGGCTTTGCGGGCCTTGGCACGGTTCCTGGGATGTCCCGCAAAACGACATTCCAGTTTTCTTTGCTTAATTTCCTTGGCATAACTGCGGCGAAGTGTTATCCCTTCTTTCCTGGCCAATTTCAGGCAACGAACAATAATCTTTCGGTACAACTTTGCATCGGTGGGAAAGGTGATGTTTTTTTCCTGTACTGTGGTGTCAATACAGACTTCCTCTTCGACCGCTTTCTCACCATGAATGGTGATAGAGGATGCCAATATTTTTTCAAATCCCTTTTCGCCGACTCGCTTGCGGAAGTACACCAGATCGGATGGGTCACAAGGGAATGACCACTGGAATTCAACCTCCCCGCAAAATGCCTGGTAATACGGGTTTTGTACCCAGTGTTGCACGATAACCTCGTCGCTGACATTTTCCATATGCTTGAGAATAGATAAACCCACCATCAAGCGTACGGGTTTGGCAGGCCTGCCAGTTGCCGCATACAAGGGAGCGAACTCCGATTCAAAAAAGTCCCAGGGTATGGTTCGCGCAAGATGTAACAGAGGGTGTTTCGGATTGAGTTGATCCATCAACCCAGCAGCCATAAAACTCATTTGATGGTGATCGGGGGAAGAATCTTTCATCGAGAGCCACCTTTGTTTCGACCGGATTAAGTGCCAAATAGGCTTGAAACTGGTCGAAATCATCTCACAAATACCCAGTATTATCTAATACAATCAACATGTTAAACGTTTTTCAGGGTCGACTAAATATGAGCTGAATAGAGTTTTTATTCGGCTCATTGCGGCTCTTCTCCGCTTCTATGAGTGAAAAAGGATGCCGATCCCCACGTAATCTGTTGGTATATAAGGCTTCTGACAACTTTACATAGAACAGGTATATGGGAATCGACATCCAGAGGGATATTTTGGGCCTCAAGGGGCAGCGGGTCAATCAAATACAACGGGACGAACAGGAGCAGCAACTTGTCATTCATTGCAGCAGGGACCGACGTAGAAACGCCATAGACCCCGTTACGGGGCGATAAGGGAACAGTCAACCGGTACGTCCGTCGACAGATCAGTGGCCTGTGCCGCCACATGAGTCTTCAGGCAGTCTCCAGACATCTCGGTGTACGCTGGGAGACGGTGAAGAATATCGACAAAGCATATATGGAGGAAACCCTCCCGGCGCTCGACCCGACACCGCTGACTGGCCTGAAGTATCCGGGTGTTGATGAGGTGGCCAGGGCGAAAGGCCACGACTACATGACCGTGATTTACGACAGGGTGGAGGGGCATTTAATCGGTGTGGAAACCGGTCGAACGGCTGACGTTTTCTCTGGATTTCTAAAGCAGCTTCCGGCACAAACCACTGAAAAAATAGAGGCTGTCGCAATGGACATGGCGCCATCCTGTCAGAAATCAGTCCGTGATTGCTGACCCAATGCCGACATTGTGTTTGACCGTTTCCACGTCATGAAGCACTACAGCAAGGCCCTGAGCAACCAGCGGCGAATAGCGTTCGGAAAGGCCAACAAAGCGGGTAAGGAATTGCTAACAGGAACACATTACCTGGTGCTGAAAAACGCCGATAAACTGGACGAACCCCGGACTCAAAAATTACAACGACTATTGGATGAAAATGCCCATCTCAATACGCTGTATATCTTGAAGGAACAACTTCAGGCCTTGTGGGAATCAGAGACTGTCGAACTGATGCAGGAGCGACTGGAAGCCTGGTGCCGGATAGCCGATCAATCGACCATGCTCTACCTGAAGAAGTTTGCAAAATCCTTGAGAAGGCACTGTGTGGGCATTTGTAATTACGCGAAGCACAAGCTCACCAGTGCCAGGATCGAGGCTGGCAACATCAGTATCGGCATGATCCGCAAGCGCGCCAGAGGCATCAGGGATACCGAGTATTTCAAACTCAAGATCAGACAGTCATCCCTGCCGGACGGGGACTCGATGTTCTATGTTGCGGCCTAATATTCACTCACAAGACCGGAGAAGAACCTTGCAGGATACAATAAGGGCTGCCGATCCAACAGCTTATGGTCCGGGCGGTGAACCCCAAGAATCGGTGGACCAGGACACCTGGCTATACAATTCATGTGATATTGAAAGCCAGGCGGAAAAAGATCAGTAGCTTTTCTTTCATTTTATTCTTGCTAATTGAGCGGGAATGATTAGCCATGGTGATCACCGCGCCATAAAGCATGTGGTAGATGGTATCCTCATCGTAAGCCTCAGGTACCTGTCCTGAGGCTTTTGCCTCTTTGAAAATATCAGCGATTACTGATGTCGTATCAATCCGGCTCCGCCGCAAACTCTTCTCCAATTTGGCATCATAGCGAGAATCGTACTCCAGTCCCAAAATAGCATCGAGATTATGTGGCCTTATCAGGTTATCGACCATGGAACTGACCAGTTCTTCGAGTTCCGCTTCGAAGTCATCTGTGATGACTTCTGGCGGATGTTCGCGCTGGCCCATCAGGGCTTCAATCACCAATTGGCCCTTACCATCCCACCAGCGGTAAAGGGTGGCGCGACTAACGCCGGTCCTAGCGGCAATCTTTTCCATGGTGGTTTTGTTATAACCCAGTTCCTTCGTCAGGTCGGCGGTTGCCTCAATTATCTCGGCGTGCAGCTTGGCATCCCTGGGGCGCCCGCGTTTTTGCTTTGGTTTGGTGGTCGTTGTCATAATGATCGGGTATCTACTGTTAGAAGAACTTTATTTTGTGGATTCAATCTGTAGTACAAAAAGTGTCTCTCCTTCTACAGGTAGATCAATAGTCGGGCATGATAGCAAAATGTATAGAGTGTCGCTTGATCCGTTATGCAAACATGCCGTTTCACAATTTAAGGCCATGCTAGTACTATGCGGACTTTACACTATACAATACGGAATGTATCGTATTGTATATAAGAGTTAGTATGCCCTGCTCGATCGCTTCTCTGGTGCTGTGACTGTTCAGCACGTGCGTTGCGCGTGCATCGGAGGCATCGTTGCGTAGAGTTCTGCAGTTGGAGATTTTTGGGAGAGATGAGGATGGCTGAAATTAATTTTTCACATATTGGTTTATGTGTATCCGACCTGGATAGAAGTCTGCGCTTTTATTGCGACGGACTAGGTTTCAAGGAGGGCATGCGCTATGACGTGGGTAATGAGTGTCGTGAAGCCCTCGAAGTGGAGGGGGACGTGCGGCTTACCTCTGCTTTCATAGCGCGGGGGAACACCAGCATTGAGTTACTGTCATTCGCCAGCCCCGTGGCTAAAGGTGTGCCCAGCGAGTCTCGTGGCCACTTGGGTTTGACTCACCTATCCCTTTACGTAGGAAGTGTAGAGGACGTGGGCACCAGATTGGTTGAGTCAGGTGGGACCTGCCTGGAGGAGACCATGGCAGAGATATCGCAGGCCGCTGGCAGTGCCGTAAAACTGTGTTTTTTTACCGATCCAGATGGTACTCGTGTCGAGTTGATGGAAATGGTTCCAGCTGGCGGTGAAGGCTAGTCGGCAGAATCAGGCAATTACTTGATTTTGTTGAAGGTGGTGATGCCGCCTGTGTGAGGATTTCTACACAAATGTATGCTTACAGAATGAATACTTGGGGCGAAACTACTCGCCTTGTGGAAGCAGAGAAGCCGATACCGAAGGCGGGCGAGATTCTGGTGAAGGTCGCTGGAAATGGCTTATGCCAGTCAGATCTGCACTTACCTGATATTCCTGAAGCAGTACTTGCGGCGCGCGGATGGCAAGTTCCCTTCACCCTCGGTCATGAAGTCGGAGGCTGGGTAGAAGAGTCGGGGGCTGGCGTTACCGGACTGGGAAAAGGGCAAGCCGTGGCACTGGTTTGCCCGCAGTCTTGTAGTGTCTGCCTGGAATGCCAGACAGGGCATGACAATGTTTGTAGCCATGGCTCTGCAGGGCGAGGTTTCGGCCGGAATGGGGGGCTGGCTGAATATGTCATTGTGGATTCACTGCGCCCCCTGATAAACCTGAATAAGCTGGATCCGTTAACAGCCGCTCCGCTGACTGACGCCGGATCTACCGCTTATCACGCTGTTAATCGCGTTCGAGAAAAGCTGGTGCAAGACAGCGCCAGCGCTGTGCTCGTAGTCGGGGCCGGTGGCCTCGGTAGCTTTGCAGTGCAGTATCTGAAAATACTTACCAGAGCGGACATTATTGTGGCTGATACCAATGAAAAGGCACTGCAGCGCGCGGCGAAATTCGGCGCACACGCCTGCCTGGATAGCCAGTCGGTTGATCTCAGCAGGGAGGTCGACAAATTGACGGAAGGTAGGGGTGCCCTTGCGGTACTCGACTTCGTCGGTAGTGACCAGACCATTTCGACTGGCCTCGCTTCGCTTGGCCGGAGGGGGTCCTATGTCTTGATAGGAGCCGGCAATGGGGGCCATCCCGCGCCGCTGTGGCCGGCTCTTGCAATGAAGGGGGCGGATATCTATTCCTTTCAGGGGCCGACCCTGGCTGATACGCATGCAGTGATCGCCCTGGCCGAGCAGGGAGAGTTAAGTAATCCAATTCAACTCTTCGATTTCCAGGAGCCTGATATTTCCGAGGCCTATGAGAAACTGCGCCGAGGCCAGTTAAACGGTCGCGCTGTGATTCGCTGTCATTAAAAATGTGAGAGGTGGGTCTATGAGCAAGGTGACATTTTACGTTGAGGAGTTGTTGGCTGAGGCGAAGCTGAAGGCTGGCCTGGACAATTTCGGAAATCCGCGTTTCAGGGAAGGGCTGGAAATCCTTCTCGAAACAATAGACAACCACGTCAAGGGTGACGAGTACCGCAATCGGCAAAGAAATGCTGTGTTGGGCCGGCTGGTTACTCGCCTCGAGATTCAGGAGGCTTTTCGCATGCACCCCCAGATACTGGAACAAGAAGTGAAGCAGCCAATTTTTGTCACCGGCCTGCCGCGTTCCGGTACCTCGGCGTTGTTCAATTTGCTCGATAGCGATCCCGATGCGAGGGCCTTGTTATTGTGGGAGACCAGTTTTCCGCAGCCGCTGGAAGGCTTGCCTGCGGGCGTAGAGGATCCCCGACTGCGCGGCACGAAGGAATATCTGGATAGCAATCGCGATCCGGAAATGGACAAAATTCATTTCACCTCAGCCGACTACCCGGAAGAGTGCTGCCTGATACAGGTACTTTCCTTTGATGGGGTCGCCACAGGTTGGGAGTATCTGCAGGAGCCTTACCATAGTTGGTTCAAGTCTCACAGCCTGGACTTTATGTACGAAGAACACCGCGATCACTTGAAGTTGCTGCAGTGGCAGCGCCCCGGTACGCGCTGGCTGCTGAAGGCCCCGGCCCACATGTGGGCAATCGACGAGATAGTGCCTATTTTTCCCGACGCCTGCCTCGTATGGGGGCATCGTGAGCCGGTAGGCGTGACGGCCTCGATCTGCAGCATGACTGAAAAAATGGTGTACGGGATGAACTTTGGCGGCATCAGTGACGAGGAACTCAAAATCCTCGGTCCGCGGATAATGGACTGGTATGCCATGTCCCTGGAGCGGGGCCTTGCGGCGCGGGAGCAAGTGATCCCGGATCGCTATTTCGACTACGGCTTCAAGGACTTCGTCGCCGACCCGAGGGCGACGGTACAGGGGATCTACGATCACTTCCAGCTGCCCATGGGAGCCGCCACGCGCCAGGCCCTTGACTACCATATAGCCAAAAACAGCAAGGGTAAGCACGGTAAACATGAGTATGACCTGGCGCGCTACGGTTTGACAGAACAGCAGGTTCTGGATCGTTACAAGTTCTACCTGGAGAACAATGAACTGGTCTGATGCCTCGAGAGTAGGCACAGTGACAGCAGCGGAAACGAGGAGAAGGTGAGATGAGATTTGATGGAAAAGTAGTTGTTGTAACCGGTGGTGCTTCGGGTCTGGGAAGAGCCACAGCTGAATTATTTGCGGCTGAAGGTGCCAGGGTCTATATCGGCGATGTTTCGGCTATCGAAGGTGTGGAAGTGGCCCGGCAGATAGGCGCCGAATTTATCGAAACCGATGTTTCGGACCGGTCCCAGGTTGAGCGTCTTATCGGGACCGCACATGAGCAAAATGGGAAGCTCGATGTGGTGTTTAACAACGCGGGTATCATCGTATCAAAACCTTTGGTGGCTACTGAAGACTCCGATCTGGATCGTCTGGTCGGAATAAATTTCAATGGCGTCTTCTATGGTACCCGGGCGGCAAGCCGTATTATGTCGGAGCAGGGCGGTGGGAGTATTGTTAACACAGCGTCTACTGGTGGAATTGTCACCACGGTGGGCATGTCGATGTACTGTGCTCTCAAGGCGGCCGTTATCGGATTGACCAAGGTTGCCGCAATGGAAATGGCTGCGGCAGGTGTGCGCGTTAACAGCATCTCGCCAGGCACGATGCTGACGGGTATGACAAAAGGCATGACTCCAGATGCGTTAAAAGCCCTAGATGCGATACAGCCGATTGGCCGAGCTGCCCGGCCTGAAGAAATGGCGCGTGGTGTTCTTTATCTTGCGTCGGACGACGCTTCCTATGTTACCGGGCACGACCTTGTCGTTGACGGCGGCAGTGTCGCCGGTCGGTGGTCCTTCTAGGTTTAAAGACCTAGTAGGTAATTTTGTTCTCCCTATCGGCGGAAGACCACTCACCATCAGCACCGCGAAACAGTAAATCAGTATTTATCCGGCCTGAACACGGCATCATGGCCCCCGTCGACAAACAAGATTGAACCCGTGACAAAACTTGCCTTGTCGCTTAACAGGAACAGTACTGCGTTCGCCTGGTCTTCCGGAAGTCCGGCACGGCCAATCGGTATAGAGTTTACAAACTGTTCAATAGCGTCCCGGTAGGTCTCGTTAGCGCGTCCCAATTCCGTCATGCCAGTCTCTGTATACCCCGGTGCGATTGCGTTGATCCGCACCCCTGCGCTGGCCATACGCGGACTATTGTGACGCATCCAGCGCGCCAGGGCCTGCTTGCCACCGCCATAGGCCTGCTGCCCGTTAATTGTCTCGACCGTTGAGAGCGCAGCCTCGCGATCAGCTGCCAGCAGGGATTGCATAAAACCTTCGTCGTATTCCATCATCTGCGACGAGTTGGAACTGATCAGCACGATCGCCCCGCGCTTTGACTCTAATGCAGGAAGCAGACCTTCAACCAGTTCCACCGTGGCAAAATAGTTCACTAGGGGAATAAGTGCTTTGCTTGACGCTTCCGGGCCGACACCTGCGCAGGGAACCAGCCCGTCCAGTCCATCGGGACATCGCTGCCTGCAATCTTCGATAGCAGCCTGACACTGCGAACTGTCCGACAGGTCGGCCACAACATCGGCATCGCGAATATCGACAGAAACCACCTGGTGCCCCTGGGCTTCCAGTTGCTCCTTGACAGCCTTACCAATACCGCTGGCGGCGCCCGTGACTACATAATTTCTCATTGTATGTCCTTTAGATTTACCGCTATCTCTAGCGAATAATATTTTAAATAAATCTCTCTCTAAAAGAAACGACCTTTGTGCTCACCAACGGGAAGTCTTCTGCCTCGACATAGCGCAACAGCATCGCACCAACGGTGTGCCCCGCCGTCATCAGCCAGTTGGGGCACCTGGGGTCGTTCTGGGTGACCACGATGCGTACGCTTCCGTCCTGTTCGTAGTGGGCGGTCTCTCTATTCAGGGATATCCTGTGGTGGCGATAGTCCAATGATTCCATCCAGAAATTCGATAGCTGAAAATTCCAGGTACGACATTTTGTTGGCGGAATAAACTCAATCACCAGTGCCTCATCGTGCGCCAGACGCCAATAGCTATTGTGGTAGTAGATAGAGGGATCACCACCCGCACGCAAACACATCTTCTGGTCATTGGGAGGCAGTTGGTTGATATGCGTGGAAAACACCTGCATCCACTGGCGAAACAGGCCTGCCGTGCCGCTGACGAAGGGGACTACACCCTTCAGGGCAACGGCAAAATCTTTGGCATCCAGCACCGCGCTACCCTCGGGGTTCAGACACTGAATTGTCATTTGCGCCCGCTGTTCCTGCTCTCGGTCGCGAAAGGTCTGGCGCACCAGCAGGTTGTCCGTTTCTGCCGTCATGGGTAGCCAATTCCCCGCATGCTCGCCTGCACTCACCATCAACTCAAAGTTGCCCTCCTCGTCCACGTCCAACTGCTCCAGTTTGACGTGTCCTGTGGGCCGCATATCACCGCCCCCGGCAAAGGAGCCTGCCTTGCTCTCAATGCTCATGTAGTCGACCGAGCCGCGATTACCACTGATGCGATAATCGTTACTGCCGCCTACCTCGCAATTGAGGTAGTAGTTGTCAGGGTTGTCATTGCCGATTTTAGCGGTTTCGTGAGACAGGGAGTAGAACTGCGGATAGTTTGGGTCTGAAAATTCTATGTTTTTTTCCAGGCTCAGGCGCAGCAGTCGGGTGAGATAGCGAAAACCCTCAGCCCGGGTCAGGAGGTCATCGGGTGTACCCTCAGCCAGGATTTCCCGACCGGCGGCTTTAAGCTGGTCGCAAAACTCCTCCCACAGTTGGCCACTGGCCAGTTCGTCAGTACTCATAGAACTACTCGCTTTCAGTCACCCGCCCGACCAGCCTCTAACAATATTGGTGTCTAAAAAAGCCCCTGTCATCCAGCCCTGGACTCGCATTGCCGGATGACGCGGGCGAACTGCTCTCGGCTACTGGCTTCCGAAACGGTATCTGAGGTCGATACCGTACGAGAGATCGTTACCAGGGAACGAAACCACTCCCAGCAGACCGTCGCGCCCTGGCAGGAAGGCGCCGCTGTAGTCCTCATCCGTCAGGTTCTTACCCCATATGGCGATGTCCCAGCTACCATCAGCTGCGGTTAAACCAGCCCGCGCATTGAGCAGGGTATAACTGTCTTCATGGGCAGCAGGCTCCAGGTTGACGAAACCATAGTATTCGTCGCGATAGGCAACTTCGCCACGTACGAACCACTCCATGCCGGAACTTCCAAACAGTCTGCGATATTCCGCATTCAGGTTCGCCGTCCAAGGGCTGTTCTGGCTCAAATCCTTACCAGACAGGTCCTGGGTCTCCAGAAGTAGGCCGCCGCCGATATCAGTGGACTCACACCCAGCCTGCAGGCCCAGGCTCTGGGCATCGTTACAGGGTGCATTTTCGTAACTGTCGTACTCCGCGTTGATATAGGCAAGAGAACCGTCAATGATCAGGTTCTCAGTGGCCAGCCAGCGAAAATCCATTTCAAACCCGGGAATTTCAACTTCTGCCGCATTGAGGAATATATTAGTCAGGCCACCGGTTGCCGGGTTGAAAGACTGGACCTGATAATCGTCATAGGTCTGTAAGAACAGTGCCATGTTCAGGCTAAGGCGCCGGTCGAAGAATAGCCCCTTCATACCGACTTCCCAGTTCACGGAAGTTTCTTCGTCCCACTGCGGAAGCTGGCCGCTTGTATTAAAACCGCCCGGCTTGAAACCTGTAGCAACACCACCGTAGACGCTAACATCCTCATTCCACCGATGGACGAGCTTCAAGGTCCCACTGACAGAATCCCAGGTACCTTTCTGTACGTCGCCCGTCAGGTAAGGCGGACTGTTAGCGAAGGCACCGTCTCCCACAGCAGGGACAATCACATCGTTAGGTGGGGGGAATGGCAGGGGCAGGAACACATTACCTACGCTGTTGGCCAAGGCCTCCTCCTTGTCAATCTCGGAGTAGTTAAGTCCAAATACCAAGTCCCACTCATCGAGGAAGCGCCAGGTGTTATGGGTGTAGGCAGACCAATCCTGCTGTTCCCGGTAATGCGTGGTATACAGCGGTAGGCCGTTGGGCAGGTATACAGGTATGGCGTTTTCCACCAATAGGACAGAGGTTGAGTTCTTGGAATCCACATCGCTATAGAAAGCACCGAACTGGCTGGTCCAGGAATCATTGCTGAAGGTCAGCCGGACTTCCTGGGAAAACTGCTCCTCCTCGCCCGGCGAACCGCCTTCAGTTGGCCCGGCGGTGAATGGTAGGACAGACAGCGGGAGAAACGCGCCATCCCCACCAATTTCGTCAATACAGCCCTGTTCCGGGGTAATGCCGGCAATACAGGAACCTCTATTCAGGGTGCGCTCGAAACTCTGGAAGCCGGTAATACTTTCTATCGTCCAAGCATCCCCTGGGGCCCAGCTCAGATGAAGTGCCATGTTCTCGGTGTCGACATCTCTGCCCGAATCGACCGCAGATTCTATCTTGCGGTCGTAAGGGTCAGCCGGCAGCGTGACAAGGCCAGATTGCACCATGGCAAGGCCAGTCTGGCCATAGGCTGTGCGCTCTCGTACTCCGTCACGCGTTTCATTCTGGTGGTTCTCGTAGGTAAAAATTGCTTCGAAATCGTCTGTAAACTGGCCCAAGGCCCGGATACGCCCACCCTTGGTCTCAATTTCAGCCTCTTCACCGCTTAGAATGTTGGTGATGTCGCCGTCCCGCTGGTGCCAGTAGGCACTGGCTCTCACTGCAAACCAATCTCCCATGGGCACATTGATGGCACCGGAATAGCGCTGTACGTTGTCATCGGCAAAAAAGGCACCCAGGCTGCCACTGAATTCCTCCAAACGGGGCTTCTTGCTGGTGAACAATATCGCGCCAGCGGAAACTTCTTTACCGTAGAGCGTAGACTGGGGTCCTTTAAGTACCTCAATGCGCTCCATGTCCGAGATATCGTTAAACGCTGAATCCAGCCTGAAGACGGGGACGCCGTCTATAAAGATACCTACGCCCGGGCGCAGTACGTCAGTATAGGGCTGGGATCCTACACCGCGAATGGTAATGGCCTGACCTAGGCCATCACTCAGGTTGTTGATATAGAGGCCAGGGCTAACTTTGGAGATATCAGCAAAGACGGCAGTGCCAGTCTGTTTGATGAAATCTGCGCTCAGAGCAGTCACAGACATGGGAACATCCGCCAACGATTGTTCACGCTTCTGGGCGGTGACCATAACCTCCTCCAATCGCAGACTGTCACTAGCGGCCATTGTGGCGTAAGAATTCGTTGCCGTAACAAGAACACCAAGCGCAGCGGGTAATAGTTTCTTTCTAGTTATAGTCATGACTATCTTCTCCATTGTTTTAAGCGGTATTTAGACGTTCGATTTGAAAACCTCGGGCAAGCGCCAGAGTCCCTTTACTATATATACAGAGCGTACCGTATTTATATATAAAGTAAAGCCCAATCGTGGCTATTTTGGCCCCAACCGCCGAATATGGGCTTCCAGAACATAACGGGACGTGATTATCCGCTCAGGCACCTTAAGCTATTGAAAACATCGATGTTGATACCCAAGTTTTCAAACATTTAAATCAAGCCAGTCGAAGCGCCAGAATCTTCCCCATATCAAATGCTTCATCGTTGGCCGCGGCTCTCCTAAAATCATACTCTCCCTGCATGTTGACGTGTTGCCAGGTGAGCAACGAACCACTGGTGATGGCCCTGAGCATTTCGTCTTGCTCTTCAGTGTTGCTCGCGTTCGACAACTGCTGTGACAAATATAACGTATTCCACAGGACGATAGCATTCTGGATCAACACCTTGCACACTCGCCAATCCCGTCGCCTTGATTCGTCAAAAAAGTAAGTTCGTACAAAAACGTCAGGGTCACACCACTGTGCGCAGGCTCAGCCAGCAACAATGGCAAACTCTGATTGAAGCTGCTGGTCAAATGGCAGATGAAAAGCCAAAGAGCCATGAACGCACCCTGTTCATGATCTCGGCACTCTACGGTATGTATCTGCGGATTTCGGAGCTCGCAGCGAGTGAGCGTTGGACGCCGACCATGAACGACTTTCACAAAGACCATGATGGGCTCTGGTGGTTCACTACAGTTGGCAAGGGCAATAAAGAACGCCAAATTGCCGTCAGTGACACCATGCTATCAGCGCTTAAACGCTGGCGGAAATACCAGGACCTGACCGCTCCACCAACCCCTGCAGATACGGCACCGCTGCTCCCGCTGCACCGTGGCAAGGGCCCTATGTCAAACACAACCCATTTACGGAACATCGTGCAAGTCTGTTTCGATCGAGCCGTCGAAAGTCTCGCTCAGCAAGGGCTCAAAGAAGAGGCTGAAGCGATGATGGATGCGACAGTGCACTGGCTACGCCATACAGGGATCTCGGATGACGTGAAGATTCGCCCCCGAGAGCATGTTAGAGATGATGCAGGCCATAGCTCTAGTGCTATCACTGACCGCTACGTCGATGTGGAGCTCAAAGAGCGCCATAAATCAGCCAAAAAGAAGAAAATTGGATCAGACTGAAAACTTGGGTATCAACGTCTTATATATCATAGACTTAAGCCCACTGAGCGGATAATTACGTCCGCTTATTTTCTGGGAGCCATAATGCCAGAAAGAGCGTTCAGCAAACCCTGCGGTCTTTTACCAGCCTGGGAGCAGCGTTGCTCGAAGCGAAAGAAGATGGTGTGCCTCTTGAACAAGCTGTGTCAGCTTCCTTGGGTTGGACCGGACTGCAAGAGCTCGTTGCCACGGGCGCTAAACTAACCGATACGATGTCGGATGATCCGCTGGCTCATGTAGCGCAAGGATTTTACCGTTTCCGGCGCTATGCGCCCCGCATGCTTCGGTCCTTGGAAATTGAGGCTGCTCAGGTTGCAAGCCCGCTCATGGCTGCCGCTAGATTGGTCAACGAAGGACGAGGCAGCCAAAGTCCGCCAACTGCTTTCCTGCGGCAAACATCTAAATGGCACCGGCACATGAGCAATCAAGAGGACGGCAGTACACGGTGTTTGAGCCTCAACTGGACGAAAATATACTCTAAGCCTGCTTCTCACTCGTCGGATTTGATCTCGCGTGCCGCCAAAAGGGACTCTAAACTCTCACCGAACGCTTTAGTCAATTGATTCAACGCACGGTGTTCACCTGCCAAGATGGCGTCAGAGAGGGTAAAGTAGTAGTGACCGAGCACATTCATGTGTTTATGTGAGCAAAATCAGGGGGTATTAATCCTTCCTATACTCTGATGCGATGTACTGTTGGTTGATCTTCAGGACCACATCCTGAATCTCAAACATCTTTCTGAAAATTTCCTGTACTTCATTTATCTCAGCGGCACTGTAGGGGTGGCTTAAATCGGTGGTTGCCACGTTTGCGCCCTTGGCCATGCTGATGAGTTTGTAGATGTCGTCCATTTCTCGGACGGCTAGCGGCGCCAGTACTGTATTGGAGGTCATGGCATTTTCTACATAGCTCATCGCAAACTGGTCTTCCATACCGCCCAGAATATCTCCCAGGTTGTAGATGTCTGCACGGTTGGCGAGCATGTCGGGCACTTTAAAGGCCTCGCCCGATTCTGTGTAGGGGTTTCCGGCCATCACTACGCAGAATTTTTTACCGCGCATATCGTAGGTTTTCGTCTGTCCTTTCCAAACGCCTTCTATGCGCCGTGTGCCGTCACATAGTGAGATAAACTTCTGCAGGAATTCCGCATGGGTGTGCTGAATGTCATCCAGATAGAGCATGACATTGCTGCCCATCTCCAGCCCCAAATTCAGTTTTACCAACTCCTGCCGTGCGGTTGCATTGGGTGCCTGCTCCGGGTCCAGCGACAGCACGTCGTGTCCTAATGAGGGGCAATTGATCTTCATGAATATCAGGCCCAGCCGATTGGCCACGTATTCCATCAGCGTGGTCTTACCGTAACCGGGAGGGGATATCATCATTAACAGGCCCATCAGGTCTGTGCGCTTGCTATCCCCTACCGTACCCATTTGTTTGGCGAGGTTATCGCCTATTAAAGGTAGGTAGGAATCATTGATAAGCTGGTTGCGAACAAAGGAACTCAGGGGCCTTGGCTTGTACTCCTCCAACCGCAGTGAACTGCGCTGGGCTGACAGGAAGTTGTGCCGCACCTGGTGATAGCGATGGTAGGCGGGAACCACTTCAAACCGGTGCCCTTCCATGCGCTGTAGATAGTCATCCAGGGCGAAGGAAAGCACTCGGTTTTCTATTAAGGCGTGGTCGCCCAGCAGGCCTTCTACTTTCAGTTCTATATCTACTTCGGTTAAGCGACGGTCCAGACGCTCATCGGCGTTGATTAGGCCAAGCGCCTCTGGAATGTAGCGGGTGTATTTGTCCAGGCACTTGTCCTGGAAGAGTGCTTGTAACCATGCTGTGGTTAGATTCCAGCGTTGGGCGGGCCAATCCATCATTTTCTCGAGCGACAATTGAAAACGACGCCAGGTGTCATCATCCATTGAACTTCTAAGTTCATCGGCTAATTCCACGGCGTACTTGCTGCCGATAAATTCCACGTGATCACGGCCCTATCAGTGGCGGGTACTAGCGCTTATTAAACGTCAACTAATCTAGGCCAATGACTTCTACATCGCGCTTATCGATTTTGAGCCTGAGCTGCTGACTCAATTTTGACTAACCGCTGAACCCATCTGCAAATGCACTGATCAGCTCTTCATTGCGCACGTACTCCCGGTCGACATGCTCGCACATCTCTTCTATCAACCGTTCTTGACTCAGTTTTGGGTTACCGTTCTCAAATAGAGTGGCAATCGCTTTCGAGGTTTGCTTAAGCGCAACGCTCGCTGCATCGATCCCAAGCTGATGCGAACCAGCCAGCTGAATATCCCAGTCATACCGCTCCATTAGCGCTTGATCTTCATGCAAACAATCACTGACCGAGGTGAGCTGCTCATAAGTTGTAAGTAGATACACCAGATCTCTCGCATCTTTTCTACGCAAATCAGCGGCCCTGTCTATCCAAGCAATAAGCTTTAAAATCGCCATCCCTGGAGGCGTAGCGACAGGTACATCAACTCCCGGATTATCCTGAACCCTGACTATCTGGGCAGCCTCACAAACCTCCCAAAAACCCAGGACATTCATGAGAAAGGCACCTTTTGGAGGCCACCGTATATTTGCTTCACCATCCTCCAGCTCCCCGAATGGGACTATATCCATCTGTATATTCGCTGGGCTAATGAGCCGGTGAGCTGCTTTTGTTTCTCTAAACCCAGCCTCAATCAACACCGCCTTTAGCACTTCAACAGCGGTCCAATCCGGCACCTGGATACCAAAGTCCAGATCGGAGGTGGCCCTCTGTATTTTTGCACCATGGCCATAGTGAAGCACCATGTCCCGGGCGGAGGCGCCCACAACCACATAAGGTATTTCCAGCTGTGAACAGACCTCACTGACAGCGGCGCAAATCTCTACGCTCCCGGAATCAATCTTCCCTGATATGTTCAGCGATATGCTCGTCATAAATCATCCTTGCTGTTTCCAAGTTTCTGCTGTCGCCTGTTGCCACTAAATCTGCGTAGATCAGTATTGGGTGCACGATCTCAGCGGCTTGACCATACTTGTTGCCAATTTCTTTCCCACCCGGCCAGAAGGGGCGGTATATCCTAACGATCCCGGGTCCATCCGTTGTCCACGCAACAGCCTTTCGCAGCCTTGCCTTACCCATCAGCTGGCGCCCTGCATTTTCTGGGAGGTATATCGTGATTGCCTCGGGTTTGAGGTAACCAACATACTTAGCTGCTGCCACCTCGCCTCCCCAATAGGCACCGTACTTTTCTATGTCAAAACCTTTCCACCAGTTAGGATCGTCGTTCACAAATTCGCCAACACGCAGTTTGGGTTTTAATTTCTCTGGGTAAGCTTCAACCCAGCGGTCGAGTAACTTGCGCTGATTAACCAGCCTACGACCTCTGCTCCCACCTCTATCTACTATGAATCCGGTGTCCTTCAATCCATTCACTATGTGGCTAACAGTGCCCAGAGCCACGCCTGCCCCCTCCGCGATTACCCGATAAGGTGCCTTCACCAGCTCTGGCTCACACAAGAAACCAAAAATTACCTTGAGGCCAGCCACATCGAATGCCCGATTCGTAACGTCGTTGGTTTTCTTTGCGTAGCCGTGCAGCTTATTCCCCGCCACGTTCACATACACAGGAGGCTGATTGACATAGGCGTTTCCCGCCGTATCTATAAACTGTACCCCCAACTCCTTTAGTTTCCTCGCCATGTTCGGGTTCACATAGTCTGCAATTAGCACACCCTCCCCCGGCTGACGCTTAACTTGTTCCGCCAATGCTCCCAAATTGCCTTGCTGCGCCCACTTTTTTATCTCAGCAAATAGCTTTCCCCCACCCATTGGAAGTTCTATTACTGCATCAACGAAATAATCATTAAAAATTGCTTCCCTGTGGGTAACACCCAGATGCAGGCCCGTCTCCTGTTGAAACGCCTCTATTGCCTGGTCTAACAACTCTTGCTCTTTCACTGTTAGATTTCTCCTACCTGCACAAATAGCTATCTCTCGCGCCGGAAACTAAGTCTACCCGCTATTGTTCAATATAACATCATGTTCATTATTAATGTACATATCTAAATAATGGACAATTAGTTTCTATGGCAGTGGCATCAAAATACCTGAAGTGAACGGCGTCATTTCCGGTGGCTGGCGTATCCAGAGCATCTGGAAAATATTCTGGTAGGTGATATGGAGGACCAAATGGCATGTATGGACTCCTCCTCTTTTGCAAGCACTTTGTTCGATTGCGTCAAGGTACGACTGCCTACGTGTATCCGGTCTCATTGATGATGCCGTTTTCGTAGACATCGGACCCTGATGGGCTATTCGCACGCCGGCTCCCAAACGCTTACACGAGCTCTTAGGCTCAGTGCCATTTCAGGGGTTTTCCGACGTCGGTTCAACCTGTTCGCCATCTAGCAATTTGCTCTGCAATCGTGGTGGTGTGTCCTCCTTCTTATAAAAACCGGGTTTTCTTTACTTTCAGCCAGCTTGAACGCCGGCCGCAAGCGTTGGATCATAGGTTGTTTCATTGTGCACGATCGCCCACGCCATCCGTGCCGTCTTGTTGGCCAAGGCCACGCTCACGATATTTGCATGCTTGCGAGCCGACAGATCGTTCAGCCACTGGCTAAGCCCATCGTCTCGGTCCTTTGCATGGCGGAGCACAGCCCGGGCACCATGTATCAATAGTTTTCTCAGGTAACTGTCACCCCGTTTACTGATGCCAAGTAACCGGTCTTTGCCACCCGTACTATGTTGACGCGGGGTGAGCCCGAGAGACGCTGCAAATTCACGCCCTTTGCTGAACGCAGTCCCATCACCCAGAGCACCAGCGAGGGCACTGGCGGTGAGAGGGCCAATACCCCTCAGCTCCAACAAGCGCTTCGCCACCGGATCTTCCTTCACGCTCTGCGCAATCCGCTCATCAAAGCCGGATATGCGATTATCAAGACTTCGCAGGTCTTCAGGCGAGTAAGACCCGAAATGCATCGGTAAGGCCATTCTCAGCGTCCTCAAGCCACCGAGGTAGCGCGCAACGTAACTTTTGAATGCCGACAGGAGCTACGATGCCGTACTCACCGACAAGCCCCCGGATCTGATTTACCTTCGCTGTGCGTTGATGAACGAGTTCCTCTCGTATCCGGTGCGCCGCCTGGATATCTTGTTGTTCCACACTCTTGACGGCAACAAATCTCATCCCGGGGCGCCCCATCGCTTCACAGATCGCCTCGGCATCAACCTGGTCATTCTTGTTACTCTTCACGTAAGGTTTGACGAATTGAGCGGCGATGAGCTTTACGTGATAACCCCGCTTCTGCCATTGACGCCCCCCATGGTGGGACGAGGCACATGCCTCCATGCCGACTTCAGCACCGGGAGGGACACGCTCACACACCGCATCGAGCCACTTATCACGCCCGATTTTTGCCTGCCACTGCTTGCCGTCGTGTCGGTCGACACCGTGCACATGAAAAACAGATTTTGCGATATCCACACCTACTCGTGTAATGTTCATATTGGGCTTCTCCTCATTCTCTGAATGTTTGTACTACAACTAACATTCTGGCGCATCGACGCCGAAAAGATAGGGTGAGGAGGAGTCCATCCCATTGCTTATGCTGCCGCTTCGCCACATCGAAGCTCTACTTTAAGATACGCCCAAAGCGTAAAATTTTCGGAGGCGTTTAAGTAGGTGCTCAGCCCTCATCAGCCTTATTCGGGTGATCCGCCAACTCCCAAAAACTTCGCTTGCGCCAATGTTGCTCCTGCAGTTGACGTATGTATTGCTGGGTATCTGAGTGGGGCCGATAGCTGTCGATGCGAGTATCCAGTGTCAGTAGCTTATTGAAATAACGGGCCGCGTAGCGATAGGCTTTGCTGCGTCCCTGGCTGAGAATATCTTCCAGCAAGGCACGGTAACAAAGGGCAGCCGCCAAAGGTTCTGATTCGCCTAGTTGTTTCGCCCATTGAATAAGCGCCTGGTAATAAACATTATCCAGTTCAGCATGGCGTTTTTTTATCGCCTCACCGGCCAGTGCTGTTTCATCCAGTCTCAGCAACACGTCTATCGCTTCCGAAAGATTGGAATAGCTTGCGGCTTGCCTACGAGCCTGTGCCAACAGAGTCTGTTGGCTCTCCTCATCAAGCACCTCCAGCAATAGCTGCAGGGTGTGCCAACCCGGATATTTATCAAATTGCGCTTGCCTGGACTGGCGCAACTTGTCGTCCATACCCAATTGCTGATAGCAGCGTTCCCGCAAGGTTTGCTGATCCCTTTCAAAACGTCGCTCCCACTCCCCCTCCAACCAGGCCAGGGCACGCTCGGGGTGTTCAATATCCAGACAATATTCAGCCAATGCCACTTTTTGCAATGCATTGGGCTCAGGTGATGTATGACGTGGTCCAGCATTTCTTTACAACCCAGTTAAGCGGCTTTTTTCAATTCAACCATCTCCGCCTCATATTGATTCGGACTCACGTAGCCCAGATATGAATGCAGCCGTTGGCTGTTGTAAAACATGGATATGTAGTTCAACACATCCTGTTGTGCTTCGAGCCTGGTCTGGTAATTACGCCAGTGGACACGCTCCTGCTTCAAGCTTCCAAAGAAACTCTCTGCAACTGCATTGTCCCAGCAATCACCTTTGCGACTCATGCTCCCGACGAAGCCATGGGCCTTAAGAAGCCGCCTGTAATCCTTACTGGCATATTGAGAGCCTCGATCGGAATGGACAATCAAGCCAGCTTTGGGCCGCCTTTGCCAAATGGCCATCCTCAGTGCATCGCAAACCAGCTGAGCCTTCATTCGTGAACCCATACTCCAGCCAACAACCTTTCTCGAATACAGGTCAATAACAACAGCAAGGTACAGCCAGCCCTCCTAGGTCCAGAGATAAGTGATATCCCCAACGTACGCCCGGTCAGCTCGATCAACATCAAATTGCCGATCCAATACATTCTCAAACACAGGTTGCTTGTGATTACTGTTTGTCGTGACTTTGTATTTCTTCCGGTGCTTAACCTGAACGTTGGCCTCTTTCATCAATTTTCGAGCCTTCTCCCGGCTCACCGGATAGCTTAGCGCGCTGAGCGCCGCCTTCATTCTCCGGCTACCGTAGCTGTCCTGGGTTGCTTTGGCGATGTCTCGGACAGCTTCCAGTAATTCCTGGCGGTAATAATCGAGACTGCCACCTCCACGCTGCTGATAACCATAGTAACCACCGCGGGTAACGCCCAGGAGTCGACACATCAGGTCAACTGGCCAGGTCTTCTTGTGTTGGGCAATAAACACGTATTTCACCTTGTTTCCTTGGCGAAGAAGACCGTCGCTTTTTTTAATATATCTTTCTCCATCTTCAAGCGCCGGTTCTCCTCCCTCAACTGGCGGGTTTCTGCCTGCTCCGGTGTCAGCTTGCCGTTTCCGCGGAAAGCGTGTCCGTCACTTGATCGTTGATGCTCTTTAACCCAGCGCCCCAACATGGTGGAGTTGATGTCGAGACTTTTCGCCGCTTCAATTCTTGTGTAACCCTGATCCAGTACCAGGCTGACGGCATCCAGCTTGAATTCCTTCGGATATTTCTTTCTTGTGTTCATTCTTTAATCTCCAGTTATGGGTATTATCCCTTAACTGGGTTGTGCAGATCTATTAGACCACCTCAGTAATCAAGGTCGCACGTTCATAGAGCTCAATATCGCGTAAGGCTTGCGCGACTGAACTCAAACCAATACAAGCATGGGCAGCTTCGAAATTGTATCCCGACTCACTTTTGGGAGACTGCTTTAGCGCCTGCTTGGCATCGCTTTCAAAATGCCAGGCCTGTTGACGCAGTTCCGTTTCCGTCAACAGGCTGCCCGCCAGGGGCAACAAAGTATCGTAGATGCCATGGTCATTGTTATTGAAATAGCCCAGCACGCGCGCTACCCAATCGTCTGACCGAGCAGCTTGTCGGCGCACTTCCGTCGCAGCCTGCACCCAAAGGCCGACAGCTTCGCGGTAAATATCGCTCACACTTCCGGACGAATCATCCATGCGCTCGAACACTGAAGCTGCGGTAGCAATAAACTTGTCGGCCACCTCAAAGGCCTCGTTGTATTGCTGCTGGCGAATAAGCTCGTTTATGCCATGAAGTAAGCTATCCAGCTGCTTAGCGAAAGCAAAGCTGGCACTGTAATCAATAAATTTTCGCCCACGCTTGATAGTGCCAATCTGTTTTATAAGCTGTTTTTTCATATCCCCGTCTGCCATAGCAAGCGCTAGATCAATATACTTATCTACAGCATCGTCCAGGTCATAAATATTTTCCAGCAATTCAGCTAACGCTGTTTTATCCAGGCGACTGAGTTGTTGTAACATCTTGCTCATTGCTCAATGATTCCAATTATATTCAGTACCTTGACTATCATCTGGTTGGCTTTGGCGTAGGAGATACCCAAATACCGTTCGAAATTCTTCAAATGGACGTGCGTTTATTTCCATTTGGAGGAACGAGTACTTACATTCGGACGGAAGATTACTTGCGAAGTCTATTAGCCTGCTAACTCCTTGAGTGTAAACGTATAGGTTCGTGAGCATGAAGTATAACAACGCGCCTCCCAAACGAAACCCAAGCTAAAACCCCAAACAAATCTTCCCAAAATGCCCCTGGGACTCCTGTAGCCGAAACGGCTCATAAACTCAGGAACCGCCCTAAGAACACAATAAACTAGAAATAACTAGACACAATAAACTAAATATTGTACAACTTAAAAAACTAGTAATAACTCTGCACAAAACTAGGTTTAACGTTCCCGCTAGAAGTAAGAGAAAGGGCAATGCCATGGCCACCCCATCCGAAAAACTGGCAGAGTCTCTTGAGACGCTTAAAGAGCTGCAAGATCAAGGAACTATTGCCATCAGATCACGTGATCTGAGCCGTACACACCGCGAACGGCTGATCAAGAACGGCTTCTTGCAGGAGGTCATAAAAGGCTGGTACATACCCGCACGCCCGGACGAACCGGCAGGAGATAGTACGTCGTGGTATGCCTCCTTCTGGGATTTCTGTGCTTCGTACCTTGGAAGTAGATTTGGCAAAGAATGGTGTCTATCACCAGAGCAATCGCTGGCCCTGCATACCGGCAACCTGACTGTCCCAAAACAACTACTCGTCAGGACCAAGAAAGAATCGAATAACGTCACCAATCTGCCCCATGACACATCACTCCTTGATATCCGCGCTGCCCTTCCCGATAAAAAGGCCACGGTTATCACCCAGGGCCTGCGGCTGTTTTCGTTGCCGGCAGCATTGATAGCCTGCGCACCAACGAGCTACAAACAAAAACCGACCGATATGCGCACGGCGCTAGCCATGACTCCCGATGCTTCCGAAATCCTGGAGCGCCTGCTCGAAGGAGGCCATAGCACTATAGCGGGAAGGCTAGCCGGGGCCTTCCGCAATATCGGCAGGGACAATCTCGCCCACGACATAATGAATACCATGAAAGCAGCTGGCTACAAAGTCAGAGAAAGCGACCCCTTCGAGACCGCAAGCCCGCTTATATTCTCCAGAAGAGAAAAATCACCTTATGTGGGCCGCATCAATTTGATGTGGCAGAACATGCGGGAAACCATTCTTGAAGAATTTCCTGAAGCACCGGGCATACCGAAAGACAAACAAGCCTGCCTCAAAAAGATCGAGGAGCTTTATACCTCAGACGCCTATCACTCACTGTCTATCGAGGGGTACCGCGTAAGCCCCGAACTGATTGAGAGGGTTAAGTTGGGAACCTGGAACCCCGAGGAGGACGACGATGACCGCGATCATCGCAATGCGATGGCAGCGCGCGGATACTGGCAAGCTTTCCAGGCGGTCAAACAAAGCATTGAGAAAATTTTAGACGGCGATAACTCAGGTGTCACGGTCCATCAGGATCATAGCACCTGGTACCGTGAACTCTTCGCGCCCAGTGTTACGACGGGTCTGCTAAGAGCTGGGGATCTTGCCGGATACAGAAACGGCCCGGTTTATATCAAGCGCTCGATGCACGTTCCCCCGAATAAGGAAGCGGTGCGCGATCTTATGCCTGCCTTCTTTGACCTTTTGGAGGGCGAAAAGGAAGCCGCGGCCCGCGTTGTGCTCGGACATTTTATCTTTGTTTATATACACCCCTATATGGATGGGAATGGCAGGATGGGAAGGTTTTTGATGAATACGATGATGGCTTCAGGTGGCTACCCGTGGACCATTATCCCCATTGAAGAGCGAACGAACTACATGGCGGCTCTGGAATCGGCCAGTGTCGATCAGGATATAAGGCCCTTTGCTACATTCCTGGCGAGTCTTATGGAATTAGATGAGAGGTAAAAACTAGACTTCCCAGACATTACCAGACGCCTTCCAGCCTCTCAAAACCCCAAACAAATCTTCCCAAAGTGCCCCTGGGACTCCTGCAACCGAAACGCCTCCGCCAACTCCTCAAGCGCAAAACTGCGATCAATTACTGGCTCAACCCTACCGACGCTACAGGCGCCTGAAACCATAGCCACCTAGCCTGCCTGATATCGATTAAAGATGCTATCTGAGCAAAGGCCATTCGGTAAACTGTCCCGATAGCGCCAGTTTGACAGAATCGGGTCTAGCAGCCTGTCGGACTTAACCCAACAACGTCATCATGAGATAATGTGGTCACACTGAAAAGTAACCGGGAATAAGTGATGGCCAATTTTGTAAACGTTGATCGAGAGACGGACTATCTATTCCCTCCCTCTATGTCGGACTGGTTACCTGAACACCACCTGGCACGGTTTGTCGTGGAGGTCGTTGATCAGCTCGATCTGTCTGAGCTCACCCGTCAATATGCCGGGCGTGGATCAAAGGCGCACCATCCAGCGGTCCTACTGAGTTTGCTGATCTACGGTTACGCCACCGGTGTGTTTTCCAGCCGTAAGATTGAGCGAGCCACCCACGACTCCATTGCGTTTCGCTACCTGGCGGCCAACACGCATCCGGATCACGACACCATAGCGACCTTTCGACGCCGTTTTTTGCCTCAGCTTGAAGCACTTTTTGTTCAGGTCTTGTTGCTGGCGCGTGAAATGAAGCTCATGAAGCTTGGGCGTATCGCCCTGGATGGCACCAAGATCAAGGCGAATGCCAGCAAGCATAAGGCGCTTTCTTATGGCCACTTAAAGAAAATCGAAGCACAGCTCAAGACAGAAGTCAGCGCTCTCACTGCACAGGCAGAGACGGCAGATCAAACGCCGGTAGCGGATGGCATGGACATTCCCGCGGAGATTTCCCGGCGCGAAACACGACTTGAGGCACTGGCTGCGGCCAAAGTAAAAATTGAAGAACGGGCGCAGGAGCGTTTTGCGCGTGAACAAGCCGAATACCAACAAAAACAAACCCAACGCCAAGCTCAGAGGGATACTGGAAAAAAGCCCCGGGGCCGGGAGCCTAAGCCACCGCTTCCCGGCCCTCGAGATAAAGACCAGATGAATTTGACCGATGAAGAGTCGCGTATCATGCCGGTATCTGGCGGCGGCTTTGAACAGTGCTACAACGCCCAGGCCAGTGTTGACACCGATACAATGCTCGTCGTCAGTACACACATGACACAGGCCCCGAACGACAAACAACAAATAAAGCCGGCCCTGACAAAGCTGAATACCCTGCCTGAAGAACTGGGCAAGGTGACCGACCTGCTGGCCGATACAGGCTATTTTAGCGGTGATAATGTAAAGGCTTGCGTAGAGGATAATATCCAGCCTTTACTGGCAGTAGCGCGTGACCACCATCACCCGTGCGTTTTTGATCGGTTTGCCCCTGACGCCCCCACTCCGATAACGGATGATCAGGTGAGGCTCATGAAACATCAACTGACGACCCAATCCGGTCGAGCGCTGTACGCATTAAGAAAGCAAACGGTAGAGCCAGTGTTCGGCATCATCAAACACGTTATGGGGTTGAGGGTAAGCGCCCCTAAATCAGCACCTATTTTTTTGTAAGAGTTCCCGCCAGACTTTCTCCTGATAACCACACAGGAGCAAATCATGAACGATATCACTCAGCCCCAGCCACAAGGTATTGACTGGAAGCAGCAAATACAAACCTGGAAACTGTCGGGCTTGTCTCAGACCCGGTTTTGCAAACACAATCACCTGACTTACCATCGCTTTGTGTACTGGCGTCGGAAGTTTGACGATACCATCCGTGTGTCTTCTATAAAACAAGACCAAGGTGGCTTTGCCGCAGTGAGTGTCAGACCTGACGCCGATCGGGGGCTAACCTTGTCACTGCCCAACGGATTCATTGTGCGAGGTATCTGTGCCGAAAACCTGTTGGTGGTGCGGCAGTTACTGGATCAATTGTGACGGCGCGCTACTTCCGCCCGGCCAATGACATGCCACAGATTTATCTGTACCGGGACTCCGTAGATTTTAGAAAATCGGTCAATGGCCTTAGCGCCATTGTGGAGCGAGAACTGGGTCGTAACCCCTTTGAGGGTGCCCTCTATGCCTTCACTAATCGCCAGCGCAACAAAATAAAATGTTTGTACTGGGAGGACAATGGGTTTGTGTTGTACTACAAATCACTGGCGGAAGAGAAGTTCCGGTGGCCGCACCCTGACGACGACGTGATTTCCCTCACCGGCCAGCAGATCAATTGGTTGCTGGACGGCTACGATATCTCCCTGATGACAGGCCACAAAAAACTGCATTATGAGTCTGTATTTTAAAGCTTTTTGTCGCCATGAATGTTATAATTACGCCATGCAATCGGCGATAAAAAAGCAACAAAAACAAGGCGGTTACGAGGGGCTTGGTGTCTCGGAACTGCTTGCAGCCCTCGCTGTAAAAGACCAGATTCTTGAAGAAAAAGACGAACTCCTCCAGGCTCACCAGAAACACCTCAGCGACAAAAGCCACATCATCCTCGAACAAAGCAAACGCATTGACCTGCTCGAAGAATACTTGCGCCTGGCCACGGTACAGAAATTCGGAGCCAGTAGTGAGAAACTGGCGTTTCAGTCTGATTTGTTCGATGAGGCTGAAATCGAAGTCGCCCTGAGTGAGCTCGAAGAGCAGCTGCCTGAAGAAGACCGGGTTCGGCCTCAAAAGAAGAAAAGAAAGCGCGGGTTTAGCGACAAGCTGCAACGGGTGCAGATACACCTCACACTTTCAGATGAGGAAAAGGATGGGGCCACCAAAACATTCTTCACCAAGGTCAAGGAGGAGCTGGAGTTTATTCCCGCCCAGGTCAAGGTGCTGGAATACTGGCAGGAAAAGGCGGTATTCAATATTGACGGTGAAGATGTCATTGTCGCCGCACAGCGCCCCGCTCATCCGCTGGGGAAATGCTTTGCCAGTCCTGCATTGCTGGCCTACATCATTGCCTCCAAATACGCCGATGGACTGCCGCTATACCGCTTGGAGGGGATGCTCAAGCGTTACGGCGGTGATATCAGCCGCTCCAACATGGCCCACTGGATTGTACGGCTTCAGGATGTATTCCAGCCCTTGATCAACTTGATCCGGGAGGTTCAGCTTGAGGGGAATTACCTGCAGGCGGATGAGACGCGCATACAAGTGTTGAAGGAGGCCGGCAAAACGGCCCAATCGGATAAATGGATGTGGGTGATACGCGGCGGCCCGCCGGATAAACAATCAGTGCTGTTCGAATACGACCCCTCACGTGCTGGCGCGGTGGCGGAGCGCCTGCTGGATGGCTTTGGTGGTGTGTTGCAGGCCGACGGCTATTCCGGTTACAGCAAGGTGTGCCGGATAGCGGGCATTACCCGAATTGGATGCTTTGACCATGCCCGGCGCAAGTTCGTTGAAGCCAGCCGGGCGGCGGAAACCAGGAGCACCAAAAAGAAAGTGGGGCAACCCACCAAGGCTGACGTTGCACTCAGTAAAATACGAAGGCTGTATGCGATAGAGAAATCGATCAAGGATCTGGAGCACGACAAGAAAAAACAGGCAAGGCAGTCACTCAGCGTGCCGATTCTCGAGGACCTGAAGCCATGGCTGGAGAAGAACGTCAGCCGGGTGCCCAAAGATAGCCTGACCCACAAGGCCATAACGTACACACTGAACCAATGGGAGTACCTGATTGGCTATTGCGAGGACGGCCAGTTGAATATCAGCAATGCGCTGGCTGAGAATGCGATCAGGCCCTTTGCGGTTGGTCGGCGCGCCTGGCTATTCGCAGATACCTCCTGCGGGGCCCGAGCCAGTGCGACCTGTTATAGTTTAGTGGAATCGGCAAAGGCGAACGGCCTGGAACCTTATGCTTACCTCCAGCATGTGCTGGCGCACATTGCGGCGGCAGATACGGTGGAGAAGCTTGAAGCATTACTGCCCTGGAACATGGAAATCGAAGAGTAACGGCGAGGTAAAGCGATCTACTGTCTAGCGGCTCGCAGACAAAATCAATAGGGTCGATTTAAGTGCGCTTACGGTTGAGGCAGTTCTCGATGCGAGGTTTGGACAAGGTTGCGGGCGAATGGACGCTGGCGACACTGGCATGGAATGTAAAGCGTATGAATGTGCTGAGAATGGCATAATTAAGCGGTCATTTGCCGCATAAATGCCCATTGCAGGGCTGAATAAAGGCGTGATGGAGGTTGACCTGGCTGCCCTGGGACAATCACATCTTCTGCGTGGTGTCCTGACAGCCCTGTAGCACGCTGGAGTATTAAATCGTGCCCGTCAGGAGCTGAGTCCGACAAACTGCTAGAGAAAATGTTAGGTTGGCCCGCCCAGCGCTGGAATCTGACCACGGCCTGGCTACAAGCACTTATCCAAGATAAGGGTCTGGACCAATATACCCGCTACATTCCGGAAGCTCTTGGCCTAATCAACGCCGATGAGCGCCTGGACCGTCGCTTAACCGAAGTAGATATAGAACTGAAAGTAGAAGGCCTGCTGGGCGACCACGCCTTAATAGAAAACCGAGTGCTTTCCTTCGCCCTGGATGACTATCTACAGCGCATGGAAGGGCACCGGTTTGAAGTGGTTCCCGCCTACCATCGCTATCACCAGGTGCGGCACAACTTCCTGTCAGCCCAGCGCAGTTCACTGCGGTTGGAGGAGTACAAGCCAAGGCCCCTGAGTTCCTTTGTTCGCAACCAGCTTATCAATGATTCCTACCTACCTTTAATAGGCGATAACCTCGCCAAACAAATGGGTACGGTAGGGGATTGTAGACGCCACTCCAAAACCGCAGCTATTTGCCGAATTTTGAAATAGACGGATCTCGGCGTATTAGAATCGGCGCGGTAGAACTGCGGCCCAGTCACACTCAAGAGCGACCAATAAGCAGGCACGATTCAAGCGTAGGGACTATAAGAATAAGTGTCGCTGAGAACGGTATGACGCCACCACAGATTTGACGGTCAACGCTGGCGCCATACCCAAAAAAACCGTGCAGGTGCACGACCCGTTAAGTGTTGCACATAATGGGAATAAATCCAGCCCTCATCGACCTTTGTGTCGATGCCATCATCCAGCCGTCTCTACCACTGTTGTCGCTGCTACGCCCAGGTCATCGTCTGTACCCACTGTGATCGCGGCCAGCGGTATTGCACCGATGGTTGCAGCCAGGAAGCCAGAAAGGAATCCATTAAACGAGCCAGAGCGAAGTACCAGGCCACTCGCCCGGGTCGCATGAATAATGCCGCTCGCCAACAGCGTTATCGAGAACGGCAACAACAAAAAGTAACGCATCACCGTTCTCTGGCAATAATACTCCGTGATCTACTGCAAACCGTGCCTGATGAGATCAAAAGGGCCGATATGCCGGGTAAAACTGACGCCACCGTGCGCTGCCATCACTGTGGCGCGGTCTGCGGTCCCTTTTTGCGCAGTGATTTTCTGCAGAGCAGTCAGTTCAGGCGCAGATTCCGGCGACATTAGTGCAGCGGCTGGACAGGAGTCATCAATCGGAGGGCAGTCATGGCCATCGGCAAAGAAACTGAAGCAAAAATACTGCGCTACCATTTTGTTGAGAAGTGGCGAACGGGCACCATTGCGACCCAGCTTGGCATTCACCACTCAGTGGTTGATCGGGTACTGGCACAGGCTGGCCTGCCCAAGGTGGAGCGCACTCGCCGTGCGTCGATCATCGACCCCTATCTGCCCTTTGTCATCGACACCCTGCGGGAGTTTCCCACACTCACGGCGGCCCGCTTGTATGAAATGGCCCGCCTGCGGGGATACCCCGGTGGCCCCAGCCAGTTTCGCCAGCGTATCAGTGAACTGCGGCCGCGCAAGCTGCCCGAGGCGTATTTACGCCTAAAAACCCTGCCCGGTGAGCAAGCCCAGGTTGACTGGGGTTCGTTCGGGCATATTCAGATCGGCAAGGCCCGGCGGCCGTTAATGGCGTTTGTGATGGTGCTGAGCTGGTCGCGACAGATCTTCTTGCGCTTTTATCTCAACCAGCAAATGGAGCACTTTTTACGCGGCCATGTAGCGGCATTCGAGGCCTGGCAAGGATTGCCAAAGGTGCTGCTGTACGACAACCTTAAATCGGCCGTATTGGAGCGCCACGGTGACGCCATCCGCTTCCACCCCACCTTGCTGGCCTTGTCAGCCCACTATCGCTTCGAACCACGCCCGGTGGCGGTGGCCCGGGGCAATGAAAAGGGCCGGGTAGAAAGAGCGATTCGCTATATTCGCGATAATTTCTTTGCCGCTCGTCACTGGCAAACACTGGCCGAACTCAATGCGCAAGCTGAGCACTGGTGCCAGGGTGTGAGTGCTGATCGGGCTTGCCCTGAAGAGCGTACGTTGACGGTCAGGGAAGCCTTCTTACAGGAGCAGGTGAGTTTGCCGGATAATCCCTTTGATACCCATGAGAGACAGCCCGTGCGGGCCGCCAAAACCCCTTATGTTCGCTTCGATCTCAATGATTACTCCATTCCCCATCAATACGTGCACAAGCCATTGAGCGTGAGCGCTGACCTGGAGCGGCTCCAGATAGTGGAGGGCGATCAATGCATTGCTGAGCATCAGCGCAGCTTTGGCAAAGGGGAGCAAATCGAACAGGAGGCGCATATCAATGCCCTATGGCTGGAGAAAACCCACGCCAAACTACACCGGGGTCAGGATCGCCTGAGCCATGCTTCGGCGCACGCCCAGACGCTGCTGCAGCAATCGGCACAGCGTGGACATGTCATTAAAACCACGGTCCGGTTACTCAATCAACTGCTTGATGATTATGGGCGGGACGAGCTGCATGTAGCTCTGGGTGAAGCACTTGATCGGCAATCACCCTACCCGGAGGCGGTGCAGCACGTTCTTGAGCGCCGCCGTGATGAACAGCACCTGCCGCCACCGCTTGCTGTCGCCGTGCCGGCGAAGGTCAAACACTACAGCGTCAAGCTGGCTCGGCTTGCCGATTACGACAAGCTCAATGGCACCCGAAGCGAGACAGGAGATGATACCGATGATTGATATCGAGCAACTCAAACAGCAGGCACTTGAACTGAAGCTCCACGGCGTGCTGGCGCACTGGGGCGAGATCACCGACGAGCAATACCCCTGGCGGGCACAGCTCATCGCCTGGGAGCTTGCCGAGCGCAAACAGCGCTCACTCGAACGGCGCCTGAGCAGCGCCAGGCTGGGCCGGTTCAAACCGATGAGTGAGTTTGACTGGCAGTGGCCAAGCGCTATCGACCCACAAGCGATTCATGCCCTGATGCAACTGGGTTTTATGGACACGGCCAGCAATATTATCCTGCTGGGCAGCAACGGCGTGGGCAAATCGATGATCGCCCAGAACCTGGGGTATAACGCTGTCATGCACGGCTATACGGCGCTGTTTACCACCGCAGCGGCGATGCTCAACGACCTGGCAGGTCAGGATGGCGCCAATGCCCTGCAGCGTCGATTGAAACACTACGCCAGGCCCGCCTTGCTGGTAATTGATGAAGTGGGCTACCTCTCCTACAGCAATCGTCATGCTGACTTGCTGTTTGAAATCATCAACCGGCGCTATGAGAAATGTTCAACTTTGGTGACAACGAACCGTCCGTTTGGCGAGTGGAATGACGTGTTCCCCAATGCCGCGTGTGTGGTCTCCCTGATTGACCGTTTAGTCCATCACAGCGAGGTCATCGCCATTGAGGGTGAGTCGTACCGCATGAAGGAAGCGCAGGAGTGTGCGTCGAAGCGGCGCGAGACCAAAAAGCGAGGAAAGGCTAAATGAAAACCTTAAAAATCACAACCTACTGGACGGCTGAACAAGCCGATTGTATTTATCAGCTGCTCGGCGACCTGAGATCGGTACTGTGGGATCACTATGGTGATGAGATTGCGCAACTGTACGAGGAGATCCGGATTGAGCAACAAGAGTACACAGACAGTGTCGAGGTAAATCATGAGCTGCCGTTCTAGCCTGTGATCGATTGGAGTTAAGCCGGATCACTGTCGCCTCTTTGTCGTTCTTTTATTCTGCGGCAAATAACTGCGGGTTTACTGTGGCGCTAACAGGGATAGCAAGCGCACAGACCTGATGGGCCTGTTAATGATGATATCCCCTCCCGGTTACGGTAAGACCATGCTGATGGAATACGTGGCCAATCGGCTGGGCCTGATATTCATGAAGATCAATTGCCCCTCATTAGGACACGACGTGCTGTCGCTGGACCCGGAGCAGGCACCCAATGCAACCGCACGGCAGGAGTTGGTAAAACTGAATTTGGGGCTGGAGATGGGCAGCAATGTCATGCTCTATCTGGATGACATTCAGCACACCCATGCGGAATTCCTGCAGAAGTTTATCTCACTATGTGACGGCACACGGCGCATAGAAGGCGTTTGGAAAGGCCAGACGAAAACCTACGATATGCGCGGTAAAAAATTCTGCGTAGTGATGGCCGGAAACCCCTACACAGAATCGGGCGAGGCCTTTAAAGTGCCCGACATGCTCGCCAACCGTGCAGACATCTACAACCTGGGAGATATTCTGGGCGGTATGGAAGACCAGTTTGCGATGAGCTATGTAGAAAATGCCATGACCTCCAATACAGTACTGGCGCCGCTAGCCGTCCGAGAAATGGACGACATCTACAAACTCATCAGCATGGCCAAGGGCGCAAACGTGGCAACCACCGATTTAAGCCACCCCTACAGTGCCGCTGAGATAAATGAAGTACAGGAAATTTTCAGAAAGATGTTTGAGATTCAGGATGTGGTCCTGAAGATCAACCAACAGTACATCGCATCAGCAGCGCAGGATGACAAATACCGAACCGAGCCGTCGTTCAAGTTGCAGGGCAGGGCAGCTATCGCAATATGAACAAAATGACCGAGAAGGTATCGGCTCATTATGAGCGAGGGCGAGCTAATGCAAATGATTAAGGACCATTACCTAGGCGAAGCCCAGCTACTAACCACAGGCGCAGAAGCAAACCTACTAAAACTGGCTGAACTGCGCGGCAACATGACTGAAGAGGAGTCAGACCGCTGGGTGTTAATTTGCACTTAAAACTGACCCAGGATTTGCATCTAATTTTGACCCACCTGGTTCGCTCAAGTATTACTCATTTTGTTGGTTTTTTGCCAGTTATTTCCTCCCTTTGATTGCAGGTCGAGTTTTTGAATCGGTAGCTGTCGTTGCCCGTCTCGATGATATGGCAGTGGTGTGTCAGCCGGTCCAGCAGAGCTGTTGTTAGCTTTGGATCACCAAAGACCTTTGGCCACTCAGAGAAGCTTGGGTTGGTTGTAATCACAATGCTGGTGCGCTCATACAGGAAGCTGATCAGGTGGAACAGCAAGGCTCCTCCCGCCTGGCTGAAGGGGAGATAACCCAACTCATCCAGTATGACCAGGTCAGTGCTGGCCAAACGGTTGGCCATTCGCCCTTGTCGTCCGGCGGCCTTCTCCAGTTCCAGAGCGTTTACCAGGTCGACCGTAGAGAGGAACCTCACCCGTTTGTGGTGATGGATAATCGCCTGTACACCCAAGGCAGTTGCCAGGTGGGTTTTCCCAGTACCAGGGCCGCCAATCAGAACAATGTTCTGGGCTTCTTCGATAAATTCGCACCGGTGAAGTGAACGCACCAGTGTTTCTGTCACCATGCTCTCGATGAAGTCGAAGCCGGTAAGATCCCGGTGGGCCGGGAATTTGGCCACCTTCATTTGATAGTTAATAGACCGCACCTCGCGGTCGGCTACTTCTGCTTTGAGCAGATCATTGAGGATGGGTTCTGCCTGCTGATAGGCAGGTGCGGCCTGTTCAGCCAGCTCTTCAATGGATTGAGCGGCTCTGGTAATGGCCCCTCTAACAACCGTCCCGGCACATTGGTCACGTGTTGTTGGGAGGGCCTGCCGCTCTCAAGGGCCACCTCCACGGCCTGCATCACCAGATGTTCATCGTGGTGTAGCACCAGCGCCAGGATATTGGCCATCTCCCTATCACCACCCAGCCGTTTTAGGAGAATGCGTTGCAGGCGTTTAAAGCAGCCGGGGAGCTCTGTAAAGGGCGCGCCGTTACGCAGGGCACCGGGCTTGCGCTGGATGACTGCCAGGTAATGCCGCCAGTCGTAGACGGTTTCCCCAGCATGTTTATGGTGACGGGAGAAGACTCGAGTATGCTCGGCAATGATCTGAGCTTCGGCAACAACAACTATTTTGCTGGCGTAGGCTCGCACGCTCACAGGTTTGTTGGCGAATGCAGCGGGGACGCTATAGCGGTTACGGTCGCACAGGATAAGACAAGTCGAAGACACGCGCTTTGTGTGCTCGACATAGCCATCAAACGGCGCGGGCACTGCCATGAGTTGCTTGCGCTCATCCTCCCAGACATCCGCTACCATCCGGCCCGGATATTCAGGGTGAGGTATTTCCTTCCAGAGTTCGATGCACCGCTGCTCCAGCCAACGGTTCAAATCAGCCAAGGTTTTGAACGAGGGTGCGTTATGCCAGATACGATAACGGGAATCGCGCACCTTCTTCTCTACCTGGCCTTTCTCCCAACCCGCTGCCGGGGTACAGAACTCAGCTTCAAACAGGAAGTGGCTGACCATGGCCTTGAACCGCTTATTGACGTCACGGCGCTTGCCGCGACGCACCTTGTCGACGGCCGTCTTCATGTTGTCGTAAATGCCTCGCTCCGGAACACCACCCAGAGCGACCAGGGCATGGTTGTGAGCGTCAAACAGCATCTCGTGGGTTTGCAGTGGATAGGCCCGCAGCATAAAGGCCCGGCTGTGGCAGAGCCTGGAATGGGCCACTTGTAGTTTGGTTCGCTCCCCACCGATGACCACCCAGTCCTCTGACCAGTCGAACTGGAAGGCTTCACCCGATGCAAAGACCAGTGGGACAAACGTCCCTTTGGTTGCCGACAATCTGGCTTCTTGCTGGCGTGACCGCCAATCGCGAGCAAAGGCGGCGACGCGGTCATAGGAGCCGGGATAGCCCAATTCCACCAGGTCGAGGTGCAGCTGCCTGACGCTGCGGCGTTGCTTTCGATGCCGCTTTGATTCCCGCTTTAGCCAGCCGAGCAGGATATCGGCAAAGGGGTCAAGCTGGCTGGGGCTCTTCCGGTCTGGGTAGCGCGGTTCAATGACACCGCTGGCTAGATACTTACGGATGGTATTTCTGGAAAGGCCTGTCCGCCGGACAATTTCCCGGATGGATCGACCTTCACGCAGGTGCCATCGTCTGATTACACTCAATAAATCCACGTCTATCACTCCTTGGAACTCCTGCATCGCTGTCAGCAAGAGCCGGATGGTTACGTGGGTCAATATTCGATGCAAATATGGGGGGGTAAGTGGGTCAATTTTGGATGCAATTTAACACGCCCGGGGATGCACTGGAAATATCGGCTGGGAGTATCCCGCCTATCTCGCGGCTTAACCGTATAATGTCTGTCACCGATGCTTTGCTGGTGCTTATTGGGGATGGTCATTGCCTGGTTATCGATACACCGCACAAGTTATTTAGTTTCACGGGAGGCGAATCATGCAATGCAAATTACTCATTGTAATTTCCCTGGGTGGTGTATTGACAGGCTGTTCCACGTCGTCTTCTACCGCCCTGAAACGTAACGATCCTGATGTATTGTCTTTGCAAAAACGCCGCGTTATTTATCGGGATTTGACGCAGGAATATCAAGAGACCGAGCGTAACGATACGACGTATGTATATTCCCATGCGCCCGTTAAACAGCAAGAATTAACACATGAAAATCAAACGGCTGTTATCCCTGAATTCGCGGAAAATGAAACGCCGATAGTTTCCGTTGCTGCTGAAACTTCAGCGGCGGAGAGTATCGTTCCTGTGTCGAAAACAGCCGTGATGGATCCGACTCCTATAGTGGCTTCGGTGGCCAAATCGGCTAAACCCTATTCAATACCTGAAGTGACCGCGCTTTCCTCCCAAACGGATGGGACGGAGCCCGTAGTGCAATATCCGGATGCCGTGCCTGCTGTGCCCGGGGAGGTTGAAATGATAACCTTTAAGCTGTTACCAGCGCAGACTCTGAAAGAGAATTTGCTGCTGTGGTGCACAGAGCACGACTGGACATTGGTATGGAATTCGGCATTCGATTACCCCATCATCGCACAAGCGACATTTTCAGTAGAAGACTTTGTGGCTGCGATCATCTCACTCAGTAATGAATTCCGCTTTCAAAGCATCCCGTTAACCATTCAACTGGGATCAAATAATGTTGTGCGAGTCAGCGGTGGACCAAAGGGTATTTAGTCATCACTTACCAGCTGTACTGGTAACGCGCATACCAGAACGCACCGCTAATACCGAAGGGGGAGTACTGGCTGTAGGTGTTACCCAAAACCGTTGCTGTGTTGAAGCCCTGATTGTTCACATCAGTCGCTTTTTGGCCACTGTTGTCAAACACGTTAGAACCACCGATCAAGATGCTTGAGTGTTCACCGATATCGAACTGTGCTTCCAGATCGACCAGGAATTCATCATCGAATACCGCTTCTGTGCCCCAAACGTCAAACTCAAAGCTGTCATACCACTCATCATAGTAGCTCACACGGGCGAGGAAGCGCATGGAGTCCATCTGATGGTTGGCAGAGAAGTTCCAACGAGTATCAGGTGTTGTCTCTTCAATTTGACGAATCCGCGGTGCACCAATTGTGTTGGGGTTGAATTTATCAACTTCCGTAGTGGTGTGGTTAAACGCGAAGTTCCAATCGGTTACCCCGTGCAGCCACTCAGTGCTGGTCGAGACGATGATGTCGACACCGCTGGTGTGCGTATTAAAGTCGTTGGTGAAAAAGCGGAACTGAGTCAAATCAGCCGCGCCGGGTACGCCCGCCGCAACCAGCTTGTCGATTTGCTCCTGCGTCAAAACTACCTCGGAAGACAAGTTCAAGCGATCTTCAACATCGATTTCAAAGTAATCGAGGGTGACGTCGAAGCTACCCACAGTGAAGTACAAACCCGCGGTGAAATTGGTTGATTCCTCAGCATCCAATTCCTTACCGCCATTGGCCAAAGCTACCGGGTTGGTTGGAGGAATGGTACCGTTGTTGACCAAGGTAGTGCCGACCAGCTCGGTTGACGTGTTCGATGTGTTGGCCTGACCGGGAGTCGGTGCTTTAAAGCCCGTGCTGTAGGTCATCCTCACACCGAAATCATCGGTGAAGTGGTAGTTGGCACCCAGTTTGTAGTTAGTAGTGCTACCAAAGTCATCGAAGTCTTCGAATCGAATGGCACCCTGTAACAACAGGTTTTCAGACGCTTCCCACTCGGAGTCTACGTAAACCGCATAGTTAGTACGATCCCAAGTGCCGGACGTAACCTCCGGGAAGCCGGGGAAGCCGTTAGATGAGGTACTAAAGCCCTGCACCCCAAGAATACCAGCAGTGTAAGATTCAACTTGGCCTGCGCCAATTTCGAATTCCTCTTTGCGGTATTCCGCGCCAAAGGCCACGTTCACAGCGCTGCTTAAGGCGTAGCTGAAATCGGCGTTTACGTTGGTATCAGTTTGCTCGTAAAAGCCGGGATCGAAGTCACGGGGAGTAGTTGGCCCGAGGCTCGCGTTAACGGTGTTGTTGATAAAGAAGTCACTCTCGTGGTTGCCGTAGTAGACACTGACATCCCAGAACAGGCCGCCGTTAGTCTCGCCGCGCAAACCTGCGAGGAAAGACATGTCGGTCACGTCACCGCCAAATCGTGGGGTAAAGCCGCCAGGAATGGTCTCCTGGAAAGAGAAGCAATTGGGGTCAGCAGCCACGTGAGCAAAGGCATCGGGATCAGGAGTGACACCGTCCGCTCCACCTAACGCGACAGTGGGGCAAGCGATGCCGTCGTCGGGCGTCAGGTCGCCAATCAACAGTGTTCCACCGCCATCGTTACTGTAAACCGCGCCGCGGTTAGTAGGATTACGATAGAAGAAACCGCCGTCTACTTCTTTGGAGTTGTAGTTAGCGTGGCCGTAGAGCTCAATATCTTGCGTTAATGCAAAGCCAAAGTTGGCCCACAGTTTCAAATCGTCATCGATCTTAGGTTGACCCCAAATCATGGCCGGCACTGGAACACCCTGGTAGCCATTGTCGATCAGCGTTTGTGCGTCGCCGCGCTGTTCTGATCGACTGGTGTCGTCTGAGGAGCCGTATTCAGCGGTCAGATTTAAGAAACCGTTTTCGCCCAGGGGCAGACCGATGTTACCGGTAACGGTCACTTTTTCGCCGTCTCCCTCTTGATACTCGCCATATTTGACCGACAAGCTACCGCCTTCGCTGGCGTCGCTAAGTACGAAGTTAATGACACCGGCAATGGCGTCAGAGCCGTACTGTGCCGCGGCACCGTCTCTCAGTACTTCAACACTCTTGAGTGCTGCGGTGGGCATGGCAGCTGTGTCTGGTCCCTGAGAGCCGTTGGAGATGCCGTTGCCCACCCACGTGATAACTGAGGCACGGTGACGTCGTTTGCCATTGACCAGTAACAGTGTGTGGTCAGGTGCCAAGCCGCGGAGGTTGGCTGGGCGCACAAGGCTGGCAGCGTCACTAATAGGTTGATCGTTCACGTTGTAAGACGGAACCGAGTTACGCAGCAAGTTATTAACGTCGGTGTCACCCTGGTTGGCGAAATCTGCTGCCTTAAACACATCGACGGGCGCAGGGGAGTCAGTGGCGGAGCGGGGCTTGCCACGAGTACCAACGGTGATGACTTCTTCAAGGAGCAAATTCTCATCCTGGGCGAACACCGCTGGGCTAAAGCCGGCTATCAGAGCAATTTGCGCGGAAATTGCCAGCGCCAGTTTCCTGGGAGTAAATGGTTTCATTGATACACCTTTTTTGGGATTTTTTGTTTGTCCCTTTACATTGCTGGAGAGCGCCGCAATGTCTGGGGCACCGTGATTTCTTCTTTTCAGTCCGCTATGGCTGGTCACGATATCACATCCTGTTATACCCGCGAAGCCAATGTTAGTCTATATCAGTCTTTTTTAGACAAGCCGGAAAACATGAAAAACATGCTTTTCTGGCTAACCAGCTTCAGGGTGTCTCCCGCCTTTATAGTATGCGCCTGTCTGCGTTTTCCTCCGGCATCTGTTATGACTTCCATATCTGGATTTTCAATTATCATTTCGTGAATATCATCGCTGTGCGCGGGGGTTAGGCTATAAGCTGAGGCGTAGAAATCTTGCATCGCCAATGTGTCTCCGGACTCGGCTACTAGCCGGGGAATGTCATCATGTGATGCTTCTTTGGCCAACTGTCTTGAATCGCTATTGAATAAATATAGTTGTCCTTCGTCCTGAGGATTGTAGGACAGCATATTCAAACCTGAGCGGCCAAAGTGCGCCTGTGCTGCGCCGCCTTGATGGAGTATGTCGTTGTATACCTGGCGTGCTCTGTGTGCGTTCGAGAAGTGCATCAGCCAGTAGCGCCATCCACAGGGATTGTTTATCGAAAAAGGACTCACATGTGTAGTGTACCCTCTATAGTGGGCATGGGCAATTTTTCCTGCTCGGCCCAACCATTCTGGTTTACTCAGTAGATCATCACCGTTTTTCAGCAAGTTGTCGATTTCACTCTGGATCTCCGGCTCTAGCGGAGCACCTGATTTTTCTTTGTTTGGGGAAAGGTAGGTTAAAAGGCTACTGATCATGAATGTCAGCAACACTTCGGCTGAGCGCCATGAACCCACAATATCTCTAATCGTGCTCGATTTAACCTGGGAATAGCCACACTGATCCAAGTTAAAGAGCACGTTGCCGCACTTGGCTGCCAGCAGTCTCTCTTTGATCCGGGGGTAAATTTTTTGGTTCTTCCGAGTTTCCTATGGGTAAAAGCCAAACAATGGTCAAGAATGTGGTACAAGAGTCTTTTTTTATGGAGATATTCAAATGAAAGATACCGCGTTGTTTACTCAACTTTTGGGGCTTAGCGACCCATGGAAAATCACGGCTATTACCCCCGGATCTGACCGACAAATCAATTACCCTCCAGATAGATTGGCCAAAGGGAACGAAAGGCGCGTGTAGTGTCTGCCATGCCCTTTGTTCGGTTTACGACCATCGTGAGCAACGCACATGGCGACACCTTGATACGATGCAGTTCAAGACGCAGTTAGTTGCTCAGGTTCCGCGTATTCATTGTAAAGCGCATGGAATCAAAAGCCTGAAAGTACCGTGGGCAGATACGCAGGCACGCTTTACGCATTTATTTGAGCGTTTCGCTATTGATGTGCTGTCGGCTGCCAGCAACAAGACACAGGCCGCAAAACTACTTGGTCTGTCGTGGGATGAGGTGCATCATATTCAATCCCGAGCAGTGAAAAGAGGGATGGACAGACGCTCTGTTGAGGAAGTGAAACACCTTGGCATCGATGAAAAAAGTTTTCGCAAGGGGCAATCCTATGCCAGCCTGCTGTACGATTTGAATGCGTCCAGAGTGCTTGAGGTCGTGGCAGATAGAACGACGGAATCGGCAACCGCATTGCTGTCCACGCTTCCAGAACAGCAGCGTAATGAAGTAGCTGCTGTTGCCGTGGATATGTGGGTTCCATTTATGACGGCAGTTGAGGCGACTTTACCGAACGCCGCTATTGTTCACGACAAGTTTCATATCGTCAGTTATCTTACAAAAATGGTTGACCAAGTCAGGCGCAAAGAAAATAAAACATTAAGAGCCGCCGGTATCAATGACCTGGTCGGGTCTCGCTATACCTGGTTACGCAATCCCGACAACTGGAGTGAAAAAGATGAAGCCACTTTTTATGGCCTTCAATCAAAGGGGTTGAAGGTTGCCCGAGCCTGGGCAATCAAAGAGACGCTGCTTGACCTGTGGACTTACAGCTACGATAAACCAGCCCGGGCGTTCTTTAAGAAAGGGTACTGGTGGGCGACACATTCACGTCTAAAGCCGGTCATATCAGTCGCCAAGATGCTAAAGAAACATCTCGACAACATAATGACTTACTTGAAACATCGCATCACCAATGCGACCGCAGAAGGATTTAATTCAAAGATTCAGACAATAAAATCGGCTGCCCGAGGATTTAGAAACTTCGAAAACTATCGAGTTTCAATTCTGTTCCACTGTGGAAAACTCAACCTCTACCCACAGGATTCCCAGTAGAACCAATTTTTTCAAGCGGTGCACTGAGATACTCAGTCTCGACATGAAGGTTTTCGGCCTCGTTTATTGACGCCAGCTGCGGTGCGAGATTTTGTTTTAGTTGGTGCGTTACCGCTTCGATTTGATCGTTGAAGATAAGCAGGCACTCAATTTGTATTGGCTTCATTCCTTCGGCTAATCGCCGCTGATTGATTACCTTCGTTGTGCTGATTAATACTTCGACGAAGATGAGAGGCGAACCGTAGCTCCCGCACTTATAGAGCCCGGCCCCCGAGAAGCCGTCAACGATAGCAAGACGGAATTTTTCTTGCTGCGGCAATTGACAGCGAACAATGAGATATTGCCTGAAATACTCTTCAAGAATAGAGTGCTTTTTCTTGGTGTGGTCTTCTAAAGTTGCGCCACCATCCCAGTCATAATTTTTCTTCGTCACAATAAATATACTTCCCTGTTAGAGCGCTGCCATCCCTACTGCTGGCATTTCATCCCATGTTCTGCCCCGATACTCTCGGCCATTGGCTTTTTTCGATCTTTTTTGATTGTCTTTTCCCCAAGAACCCCATTGCTTAAAAAAGAAGGCAGTGTCAAAGGCATAACATTGAGCATGTATCTCATCAATCCATTCTTCCTTAATAGGTCTGGCTTTGCTTCCACTTTCGCCTCCGACAATAGCCCAATGAATATTCCTCAAATTAACCATTCCAACAGAATCGATGAGTGGTTCGAAGGATATGAAACGTATTGCCGCAGGCGTCTTACGCAAATCATCGATCCTGTCAATAACCTCCGAGCTTTCAACACTGGTGCCAAGCCACACATTCGGCAAAACATTCCCAATTTTTTCAGTCGTAATTTGACGCATTCGTTCTGGGCGTTTTGTTAATATCTGGTAGTTATGCTGTGGAGTCTCCTGCATGACCTTCCAGACGGAGAGGATAAATTCGTCGCTAACATCTTCATGGAACAAATCGCTCAGGGAGTTAACAAATATTTCTCGCGCTTTTTTCCACTTGTACGGAATCAGAAGGGACGCATTGTCTTCGCGAACAATTCCGTTCCAAGTGATGTTCTTACCTCGCTTTTGGGTCAGCCCTTTGTACTTATCAACTCCCATTGCCTCCAAGCGCCGAGCCATCTGCATGGCATAACAATTTTTGCATCCTGCACTCGCCAAAGAGCACCCAGCGACCGGATTCCATGTTGCATCTGTCCATTCAATCTGCGTTTCGGCCATTTCGCTCTCCTATCCGGCTTTGCGCGGCATCGAGGCGAAGCGACCGCAGGAATATTTCTCGATCCGGTGCAATACGCCCGATGGAAAAATACTCCCCCGGCCTTACCCACAGTGATTAGCAAGCAGCGCATCAAGTTCAGCATTAAACTGGTTGGGCGTCCGTTCCCGGATGGCTTCACGCTCAGGCCATACCTTCATTATTTTGGAGGGCGTATCAAATCCTGGCGTACCCAGAGGATCACCAATAATCCAGGTAGGGACATTGAGGGGTTGATACTAGGGGTACATTTTTCGTGCGTAGTCCTCAAACTCCCCCGTCTTTGTCGCACCGTACGCAAAAACCAGCATGGCCGCAGGTGCACCACACCGCGCTCAGGCCATCAGTTTACTTTCGACAACCTCACCCGGCGCTTGAGGGCTTTTCGGTGCGGCCGTTGATGACGCTTGGTCGCCGTCACCGAATGCGGCTTTGAGCGCGGCTGATACTTGTTCGCTGATGGGTCGAAGGATCTCCAACCGAACCTCGGTCATGGGGTCGTCGGATTCTCCGCTGACCTCACTGGCAACATGGCATTGACCGTTTGGCAGGTTCTGTAAAACAATTCTACCCAGCTCCCCCAATGACTCATGCCGGAATCCATACACCCACTGGCCATCCAGCTGGTATTGATTGACCGTCACTTCGGGTGGCAGTGAAAAATCCATTGAGGGGAAACCCTGTTCGTTGGGCGATGTCTGATTATAGAGAACAACCAATTATAGTGGAAATAGCTTCCGTGGTTTCCTCCGTTTCGGGCTCATCTCATAGTGGAAAAGACTGTAATTTTCGCGCACAATCATCCGAGCGGATGCACTGAACCCTCACAGGCGGATATTCGTATCACGGAGCGCCTGAAAGAAGCACTCCAGCTTGTTGAAATCCGGGTTCTTGATCACATCGTAGTCGGTAGCGATGTGACTTCAATGGCTGAACGGGGGCTACTCTGAGGAGCAGCCCTGGACCCTACAGCTATGCCGCTATATCAACGAACGCGAAGTTGTTATACAGGCCTGTCAGATGCCGGTGATTGACCCTGAACTGGCTGCGCCGTTTTAACCTTGGAGATTCCGTTGAAGCATTCTCCAGCTTGATTCCGGGGTCATAATAGACATTGCCGCCAGCCATGGCGGATAGCAACATCTCGAAATCTGTGTCGGTGCCAAGCTCAATATCCTTACCATACTGGTACTCGTATCCACCTGTGGCACCGTTACGCCTTAGACAGGGTATGTATACGGCCTGAGAGTGTTTGCGCTTCCAGTGGTCCATGAGTTTGGCAAAGCTCCAGCTCGCCGCTATCGTATCTGTATCATCCAGCAAGGCAATAGCACCTGTAGCGTCAGTGATAGCGCCTTCCCCTGTATCAAATCCGAGGATGTTCAGGGTAAGCCCGGTTCCCTCGATCCGATTACCGTAGACGTGTTTGCCGCCAATATTCAGCCGGTCGGGAATACCGGACCTGTCCGGGTAACCGTATTGCCTCACAAAGTCCGCTGCGCCCTGGTCCCGGTAGATGCCGCCATCAGGTTCAGGCGTCATGAGGGTGGTGGGATTTGCGCCCGTTCTCGGGAAGCGTGATACACCAAACTTTTTTACCTCCCAGCCAAGGTAGTCCGGTTCGGCGTAGCCATTGGGCGGGACGCCCAGCATGGCTTCGAGCGTATAACCGCCGCCGTTCTGCGCCCGGTAAGGTGACGTGGTCAGATCGGCATTCATCTTCTGGCCGGGAATCCAGCCCATATTGTAGACTTCCAGCAACTTTGCCTTCAGGGCTTCTTCAGTGGATGCCCCGGCAAGCGTGTAATCCACGGCAATTTCGCTGAGGACGCTGCCAATATCCACAAGCTCGGTGTTTTCAAGCTCCCGCGCCAGATTGCTGTCGGGGATGGCGAGGTATGCATAGGTGGTGCCGTTCGGATGGACGCCAAGTATTAGCCAGCGACCCTCGCTGCGCCCTCGTTTCTGTGGTTGCATCCATTCACTGATATCAACCCTGGAACCCTGGAGAAATCCCGAGAACCTTACTTCCGGATATTGCGGGTAATAGATCAGCTTGGCGTGCGGCGCTTCAAAGGTTCGCCCCTCCGCGTCAAACCATGACAGCGTAAGGGGAGCCTGATACTTGATCTGCCTCTTGGCATCCTTTGTTTTTTTTGACATCGTTGACGATGGGACAAGGTCGCCGGTTGGCAGGAAAGATAGGTCCGTCAGGTGAAACCCGAAATAGGGCTGGTTCTTACTGTTATCGTTAGGCGCAAGGCGCTTTGCATATATTTTGTCAGCACCAAGATCGGTGAGTATAGCGAGTATTCGCTCTAAACTCGCCTCTTGCGCTTCCCTGCTGTCATGCGTTCCATGTTCGTCTGGCACCCGGCTGGCTCCCCTGTGAATCCTTATTGTGTATTTATACCGTGAGCCATGCTGCCAGTCGGTCGATCTCTTTGTCAATCCCGGTAGTTGATTTCCCCTTTAAGCGGCACTCCCAAACAGTTTCAACGCGCCAGCCCTGATCCAGGAGGAGGGTGGTATTGCGCATATCCCGCTCCTTGTTGCCGGTGATCTTTTCATGCCAGAATTCAGGATTGCTTTTGGGCCATTTGAACAGTTTGCAGTCATGCCCGTGCCAGAAACAGCCATTTACGAGAATCACTGCATTGTATTTGGGGAAAACCAGGTCAGGCTTTCCCGGAAGGTCTTTCCTGTGTAATTGGTACCGGAAGCCCCTTCGGAAGAGCTCTTTCCTGACGGTGAGTTCCGGCTTGGTGCTCTTGCCTCTGATCCCGGACATCATACGGGAACGATGTTCGGGGGAAACAATATCAACCATTAGGCAGCTTTTTTGGTTTTGCGGGTTTCCGTTGTTTTCTTACTCACCTTTGAGAGCTTCGCAACTTTCTTTTTCGCCTCGAGGATGCGCGGTTTCATGAGCAAAGCTACGGCCTCAAAGGCAGGCACAACCACGCTATTGCCAAATTGTTTATAGGCCTGTGTGTCCGACACGGGAATTATAAAATCGTTTCCGCCGGATTTATCGAACCCCATGAGTCTAGCACATTCCCTTGGTGTTAACCGGCGTGGACGCTTGTTTCGTCCCTGGTCCACCAGAATTTCGGAGCCGTCCTTGTAGTATCGGGCGGATAGCGTTCGGGTCGAGCGATCAGTAGCAGTTACTTTACCGAACCCGAAACCATTGCCTGCGGCCTTGTGTTTCTTGGCGTAATTCTTCAAATATTCCCACAGCTTTGGGGTAAGCGTATATTTTTTATCGACCTCTTTGGCAGACTCCAGAATGTCGCCTACTTTGGGAGCTGTCTCTGGGAAGTAGTGTTTGATGTCTTTGAGTGTCAGGCCCTCTGTGACACCCAGGTCCCGACGGAATGCAACCAGTACAATCCGCTGCCGGTTCTGCGGCACAAAATTCTTGCCGTTGACAACCTTGGGGTCTGCATCTCCGCTCAAATACTCTGAATCAACCACGTCATAGCCGAGTTCGTCGAGCGTATTCATAATGACCTTGAATGTCTTGCCCCGGTCATGGCTTTTCAGGTTCTTGACGTTCTCCAGCATCACGGCCAGCGGCTGTTTGGCCTCAATAATCCGGGCGACATCAAAGAATAGCGTGCCTTGTGTATCGCACTCAAAACCGTGAGCCCGGCCCAGCGAGTTTTTCTTGGATACTCCGGCAATGGAGAATGGTTGGCAGGGAAATCCGGCCAGTAGGACATCATGGTCAGGAATCGATTTTTTGATGTGAGTGACTGTCTGCCGCTTTGTCTTTCCTTCGGGCTGGGTGATTTCGCGGATATCGCCATGGACATCGTGATCACAGTGATTGTTGGCGAGGTAAGTCTTTACCGCGTATTTATCGTATTCACTGGTAAAGACGCATTTTCCGCCTGTCGCCTGGAACCCATGCCTGATCCCGCCGATCCCGGCAAAGAGGTCGATAAACGTGAATTCATGGTCCCCATCCTTTGGCTTGGGGAGCATTCCTTCCAGGCTGTTGCGCTCGTTCCATGTCAACCAGTTCTGGTCCGCCTGTCTCGTGCGTTCCTTGATCCAGCGGTTGACCACTTCTCTTGGGTGGCTGATTTTATCCGCAATGGTTTGTTGGGAATAGATGGAAGCAACATTGGAGAGCAGCTCAAAATCAGTTGGTTCAGACATCGGATAATCCCGTTTTTGTGATTTTAGTGTGGAACAGTTATGTGATTTATAGTCACATTATTGCTCCAAACTGTCAACGGGGTTCTGGGGTGGTTCTGGATGCATATGCTTGAAAACTTTGCAGGTCGGGTCTGTGCTTCCTGCTCTGTATTCGTAAAATCTGGGTCATACTCAATTCGAACAGGAAGGTCTGTCATTGCGTAATGGACGAATTGTTGACCTAACTCGGTCAATTCATACTGATCTTCTTCATCGAACGCAGATTTCATCGGCTTTGGTCCACTGTTACTCGATTTCTTCTGAGGCCGTTTTTGAATAAAATTACCATGATAATCAGTTTCACGATGCTGCTGCGCAATCCCTCCTGTGCTCAAGTCACGGAATAGCAGTTTATACAGGTCAGCATCTGCAGAATCTTCACGAACTTTACCTTTCCCAATCTTTCGCCATATCCCTCCTCGAGTGATGCCTGCTGAATTATAAACCGCAGCGATCACTCGGAAATGTAGCTCTGTGTAGTTTTTGATCCAATCTATGAAAAGGCGAATCACATCGTCACTAGACACCTGGGATGCAGCAGCATTCGCGAGGATGTTTCTGATATATTCCCTCTTATCTTCGCTTTCAGCCCCTGACCACTCTCGAAATGTTTTCTTGAGAAGTGATTGGTATTCTCTGCTCTCGACTCGCTCCTGAATTTTTTCGTCTTGCAAATCGAGTCGCGCCATTATTTCGACAATGGTCTGTTCCTTTTCCTTCAGCTCATCCTCGAGCATCTTTACCCAATGCTGAAAAAGCGGTTGACTTTCTCCTGCTCGGCTTCAGACCACGCCCCCGCAACAGCAGAAAATAGACCACCCACAAACGGGACAGCCCCACCAACGACTTGTAGGGCGCCCCTTCCAGCTTTTCGACCTTTCCCTTCTTCTGGGTACTGGTCAGATTGATCTTCACTTACCATTCGGAACCCTACAGGAGCTAAGCTCGTGATATGCCAATACTGCCAGTTGCCGGTTTATACTTCTGGAGGGTCGCTGCTACAAAGGTGCCTCGTTGGACCTGAGATCCCTCAAACCAAACACAAGAGACGTAACCATCATCTTCGATCTCCTCGATGGTCATTTTCTCACCACCTGACTTCAACTTTACTACGTCACCTACTTCAAATTGATCACTCATAATGAATCTCCATATCGGATTGTTGGTTGTACTCGTAACGCTGCCGGCAAAGGCGAGCGGAACGAAGTGGAGCGAGTCCATCGCAGCTTGCTGCGCGTTTTTGCCCGGCCTCGTTATGTGCCTGCACCGATTAGTGAACCTCGGTGCTTTTAATTGGCATTGCATCTAATGGAGTTACAAAACCGATGTACAAAACACAAGCCGCACCTATGTAACAGTATCACTGCTGTCCCGTTAAGGAGAAAATAAAAAGGTCTGATTCCGCCACAATTGATACAATGAGATTGTTTAGAAAACAGTGTATTAATAGAGGGAACCAGACCATGGCGCATTGTAATACGATCCTGTCACAAATACTAAAACTTGTTCCGAGACATGAATTTGAGACCCTTGCCAAACAACATCATTCAGGTCGTGCTTTTCGTAAAGCCTCCCGCTGGTCACAGTTTGTGTCGCTGACGATGGCTCAATTGTCCGGTCGAAACAGCTTGCGCGATATCGTGGACAATATGTCGGCGCAAATGCATCGCCTTTACCACCTGGGTAGCGCGAAGCTGTCGCGATCTAACCTATCGCGCATCAATGAAGATAAGCCTTATGCTCTGTACGAAGCGCTGTTTGGAAAACTGTTAACTCGCTGCCAAGGCGTGGCACCTGATCATAATTTCAGATTTAATCACCCGCTTTATTCGCTGGACGCTTCCACCATCGACTTGTGTTTGTCTGCGTTTCCCTGGGCTGATTTTCGCACCACCAAAGGAGCGATTAAACTGCACGTCGGGTTGAATCATGCGGGTTATTTGCCCGAGTTTGTGACTATCACAGAAGGGAAGAAGCACGATGTAACAGTGGGCCGCACGCTCAGCTTTCCCAAGGGAAGTATTGTTGCGATTGATAAAGCCTACAATGATTACGCTTGGTATAAACAGTTGACAGATAAGGATATTTTCTTTGTTACCCGGCTTAAGAACAATGCAAAATACCGTATTATCGAGCGTCGACCAGTGCTGAAAGGAAAAGGTTTGACGTGTGATCAAACGATAGAATTCACTGGCCCCCAGGTCTCCAGGAAATGTCCAGTCCGCTTAAGGCGGATTGGCTACAAAGATGCGGAGACGGGTAAGCACTATGTGTTTCTAACGAACAATTTCAAACTGGCAGCCAAGACGATCGCCGATATCTACAAAGCCAGGTGGCAAGTAGAATTATTTTTTAAGTGGATAAAACAGAACCTGAAAATCAAATCGTTTGTTGGCACGAGCAAAAATGCAGTGATGACTCAAATATGGATAGCGATGTGCGTATACCTGCTAATAGCATTTCTGAAGTTTCAGTCAGCACTCACAAAAAGTATGCAGCAGCTATTGCGATTACTACAGCTCAATTTATTTGATAAGCGTGACCTGATGGCGCTGTTGAGGGGTGATCCACCTGATGGCAGGCTGCCTGATGTTAATCAAATGGCACTCATATGAAAGTTAACGGGACAGCAGTGATCTGTTTTCTTTCTATCAACACCCAGAGATTACCATGCGCCTGTTGCATTCGATTTTTATCCTCCTGCTGAGTTCAATCTGTTTTACCACTTATGCAGAGGAACCTCTGTCGCCAGACAACTTCGGCGAAAATACCCAGCTTGGAAAATACGCCGAGGTAAACGGAATACAGATGTACTACGAGGTTTACGGCAAGGGAGATCCCCTGGTACTGATTCACGGCAGCGGGCAGAGCATAGAGGCAATGAGATACCAGATCCGGCACTTTGCCAGCAATTACAGAATCCTGGTAGCGGACAGTCGCGCACACGGAAAATCCGGGACAGGTAAAGGCAGGCTGACCTATGAGCAAATGGCGGATGATTGGGCAGCACTAATGGATATCGTCAATATGGAAGCTGCCAATATTGTCGGCTGGAGTGACGGTGGCAACATCAGTTTATTGCTGGCTATTCACCACCCCGACAAGGTTGGCAAATTGGCCGTTATGGGTGCAAACCTCCAGCCCGACAGTTCTGCCGTTTACCCCTGGGCAGGAGAATGGGTGGCTAAAGAGTCAAAAAAAATAGAAAACATGATTACCACGGGAGACAAATCCCAGGACTGGAATCGCCTCAAGCAGCAGTTTGGCCTGTTGCGTGAACAGCCCACTATTTCATTGGCGGCGCTACAGGGAATATCATTGCCGGTGCTAGTGATGGCAGGGGATCGGGACATAATACGAACAGAGCACACTGTGTTGATGTTCGAAAATCTGCCCAATGCCCAGCTGGCCATATTCCCCGGCGAAACTCATTTCGCTCCCCATAATCATCCGCAGATATTTAACGCCACCGTAGGCGCATTTTTGCGAAACCCCTTCAGCAAACCCGATACCCGGGATCTATTCTAGGCCTGCTGTTGCAACCACATTACCCGCACAGTCAAGCTGGACTTCTCTCTAGAACAAGACTGAGCGAGAGGCCTGTGCCAAGATGATCCCAGCCGAAGTATTAGTGCGTTTTATCCAGCCAGACACCCGCACGGGCAGTGCCCGAAAATGCTATTTGTTCATATTTTGGATACTGGCTTTAAGGGCATGCATTTTGTAGCATTGAGCAACGGCATTGATCAAAGGCGACAATGGGACGACTGGCCGGCCCGGACAAGAGACATGTGTACGTGGCAGTCTAAATATAACTACAACCCAACTGCAGGGAATACAATATGAACAAGCATAAACACCGCACATTTTTTAAAAAAGCTCCGCTGGCCCTGGCCTGCGCGACGGCAACACTGTTCAGCGGCTACACCGCTGCCCAGGATGCTGTAGTACTGGAGGAGATAATGGTAACAGCCTCCAAGCGTAGCGAATCGCTGCAGGACGTGGCGATGTCTATTACCGCCCTGGGCGGAGACGACCTTGAGCGAATAGGTGCCACCAACCTGCTGGACTTTGCCGTACGTGTTCCCAACCTGGCTATGGCTTATGAGGCAGATGGTCGATTTGACTCCAGTTCGCCTTCCATTCGTGGCGTATTCGGTAAAAATACTACCGGCTTCTATATCGATGACACGCCGGTCAATGCCAGTATTTTACCCCGGGTAATGGACGTGCAACGGGTTGAGGTACTGCGTGGACCGCAGGGTTCCCTGTACGGCGCCCGCTCCATGGGTGGCACCATTCGCATGATCACCAAGCAGCCAGACCTTGAGGAGTCCAACGGCACAATTCACGTTTCCGGCTCGACGGTAACCGACGGCGGCGAAAATTATGCCATGGATGCTTCTTTCAACATACCGGTAGTAGATGATGTTTTCGCCCTGCGTGTTTCCGGCTACTACGGTGAAAACTCCGGTGTCTACGATCGCGTCTACCAGGAGAGCTGGATCGAGGGCGGCAGTGGTGCGGTGCGCCCCAGCCCCGGGCCCGCCTTTAGCAAAAGTGAAGATATAGACGATGAGAAGTATTGGGGTGGACAAATAGTGGGTCTATGGCAAATGACCGAAAACCTGAGTTTTACGCCAAAGCTAATGGGCCAGCAGGTAGATGCCGATGGCCTGCCCTTTGCCGATGTGGATCCGGAGGAAGTAAAAACAGCACGCTTTTTTGACACCGAAGAGCCCGGCACCGACGAGTGGTATATAGCCAGCGGTACTTTCAACTGGGAGCTCGAAGCGGGAACAATTGTCTCCACTACTTCCTGGTACGAAAGAGAGACTGAAGAGGCAGAAGAGGAAGCGAGCTTCCTCCACTGGTTGTTCAACAACGTGATCGAAATTCCAATCGATCCCATTGAGTCACAAGTTACTACGATTGAGAAATATGAGAGCCTCACCCATGAAACTCGCTTCACCAGCAGCTTCGAGGGCGACTGGCAGTTTACCGTGGGTATCTTCTACGCCGATGGGGAGTGGGATCACGAATATCCCCGGGCTGTACAGACCGGCTTGGCCGATGCTATCGACGAGTTCACCGGGGCACCTGACCTGGGGCAGGACTGTGTCGATGGCTTTTGCCTGACTGATGACGACCTGATCTTTGCTACGACAACCCTCACCGATACTGAGGAAATCGCAGTATTCGGCGAACTGACCTATAACTTCAACGAATGGCTGGCCCTCACCGCAGGTGGCCGCTGGTACGAAACCGAGATCAAGGCGGTCAATCAATCCGACGGCTTCGCCAACGACGGCCCCAGCAGCTACAATGACAAGCAGAAAGAGGACGGCTTCAACCCCAAGATTATGATGGAAGCCGTAGTAAATGACGATGTAAACGTCTATGCCAGCGCCGCGAAAGGTTTCCGTATCGGTGGTATCAACGGCAACCTGCCAGAGGGCCTGTGCGGACCCGAAATTGACGCTCTGAACATCAACCCCTCCGAAACCGCCATCTATGATTCAGATGAATTGTGGAGTTACGAGCTCGGCGTCAAGTCCACCCTGGCCAATAACCGGGTAACCCTGAACGCGGCGGTCTACTTCATTGACTGGACTGACATCCAGCAGCTCAACCGCCTCGCCTGTGGATTCCAGTACACCGCTAACGCCGGTGAAGCCGAGAGCAAGGGCTTTGAAGTGGAATTGATGGCCGCCATCACCGATGGCCTGACAGCGACCCTGGGTGTGGGATACACCGACGCCGAAATTACCGACAACGGCGGCGTGGCGGGCGTATCCGAGGGCGACGATATCCAGGGCGTACCTGACTGGACAGCCAATGGCAGCATTGAATATATGTTCCCCATGGGCGGTCAGTGGGAAGGCATGCTCCGCGCCGATGCCAACTACTACGGCGATTCCTATAGCTCCAATAACGAGTCGAGTGCAGAGACCCAACGTCTGCGTGAGTCCTGGTCTGCACTCAACCTGCGTGCTGGCATGATTAACGAAACCTGGGATATCGTGCTGTTTGTCGACAACGCCACTGATGAGCGGGCCAATTTGGCTGATAGTCGCTCAATCGCGGCTGAGACACCCGGGCGGCAACGTCTGGTTACCAACCGCCCTCGCACTGTAGGCGTAGAAGCCCGGATGCGCTTCTAGCAAACGAGCAGAGAATGGTACAGACTGCGGCGATAGTGCCCGAAACTAATCGGTTTCGAAGCACTATCGCCGTTTTTATTTTTGCCCTGTCTGGTTTGTCAGCCTGCACCGAACACAAAGCGGTGGAAGTGGCAGCGCCTGTTCCAGTTGTCGACCAGCAGCGCCTGCTGCAACTCGATAGCGAGCCGGGCACCTGGCTCACCGGCGGTCGCGACTTCCAGCAAAGCTATTTCTCCCCTCTCGATACCATCAACACCGATAACGTGGTTGATCTGGGTTACGCTTGGCACTACGATTTCGACAGCGAGCACGGTTTCGAGTCCACCCCCAGTGTGGTCGATGGTGTGCTGTACGCTTCCGGACCCACCGGCACAGTGGTTGCATTGGACGCGGGCACCGGCGTGGAAAAGTGGAGCTTCTCACCGCAGATTGACCCCGCTGCTGTGCGACGGGTCTGCTGTGGCGTGGTCAATCGCGGACTGGCGATCTGGAAGGGTAAAGTATATGTAGCTTCACTGGATGGTTTTCTCTATGCCCTGGATATAACTGATGGGGCTGTCTTGTGGAAAGTCGACACCATTACCGATCACGAGCGCGGCTACACCATTACCGGGGCACCCTATATCGCAAAAGACCTCGTTCTCATCGGCAACGCCGGGGCGGAGTTTGATGCCAGAGGCTATGTCACTGCCTACGACAGCGCAACAGGCGAACAGCGCTGGCGTTTTTTCACGGTACCCGGAAACCCGAAAGACGGCTTTGAACACCCTGAGCTTGAGCAGGCGGCAAAAACCTGGGACGCCAACAGCCTTTGGCAGGTAGGTCTGGGCGGCACAGTCTGGGACGCGATGGCCTACGACCCGGAACTCGACCTGCTCTATGTCGGCACCGGAAATGCCGCGCCCTATCCGCGGAAGTTGCGCAGCCCAGGAGGTGGTGACAATTTATATCTCGCCTCCATCCTCGCACTAAACCCCGATAGCGGACGCCTGATCTGGTATTACCAGACAACCCCAGGGGACAACTGGGATTTTACCGCCACCCAGAAAATGATTCTCGCCGATCTCGATATCGCCGGCAAGAAACGACAGGTCATCATGCAGGCTCCAAAAAATGGCTTTTTCTATGTCCTGGACCGGGTGACTGGGGAACTGCTTTCGGCCGAGCCCTATGCCACAACCACCTGGGCAAGTCATATCGATATGGCAAGCGGCAGGCCCGTAGAAACAGAACAGTCGGAATATTTTTATGAACCAAAACTGATATTTCCGAGTGCGGCGGGTGCCCACAACTGGCAACCAATGGCCTACAACCCCCACACCGGTCTCGTTTATATACCGGTTCTCGAGTCCGCCGCTATCTGGACCATGCCCAGTGAACCCTTCGAATATATCAAAGGTGGAATTAACTCCACCTCCCTCTATATTTTTCCTATTCGCGGTGAATGGGGACTCGATAGCGCGCTGGCACAGACCCTCCCCTCACTGGAGGAATTGTCCGTCGGCCAGCCGGACACTACAGTGAGAGGGTTTTTACGCGCCTGGGATCCAGTGCGCCAGACACTGGCCTGGGAGAGGGAAACATCCGGACCCTGGGTGGGGGACATGTTCGCCTTCTGGAATGGCGGCGGTGTGATGACCACCGCAGGCGGTCTGGTATTTCAGGGCCGCTCCACCGGCCTACTGGTGGCAATGGACGCCACCACCGGCGAGGAGCTTACCAGCATCGACATGGCGGCGGGCATGATGGCCGCGCCCATGACCTATAGCATAGAGGGAGAGCAGTATATTGCCATTCTCAGCGGCGTGGGCGGCGGCATCGGCCAGGTTCACGTTCCCGGCAGTGCCGCCTACGAATACGGTAACAAGGGGCGGTTAATCGTATTGAGCCTCAGCGGCAAGGCCGTGCCCCGGCGGCCAAAGGTAGAGCACAACGATAGCGATGGCTTTCCCATTCCACCGGTGCTGCGAAGCGGCAGCGAGACGCAGGTTACATTGGGAGCAGACACGTTTCTGAGGCACTGCGCCAAGTGCCATGCCAACATCGATGGCCGCGGGGCTGGCATCCCCGATCTGAGACGAATGGACACCCTGGCGCATAGCGAGTTCAACAATATTGTGCTTAAGGGCACTCGGGTGGACAGGGGCATGGGTAATTTCAGCGATCTGCTCTCAGCAGAGCAGGTCGAGGCGGTACACAAATACCTGATTGAGCTGGCCTGGAAGGCCTATGAAGATGCCAGGGCACCCAGTTTGCCGCATCAACCAGCGCTCGAGTACTAGTTCCTAAGGGCCCGGGGAATACCATTACAGTATACTGCAACAATGCCATCCCCCTGGCATTTGCCCGTAAGCGGCCGTCGCCACCCAGGGCAACCAGGTTGCGCCGCAACAGCGGGTAAAGCGCCTGACTGAAAGAGCGATCCGCCTCGTTTGCCTCCAGTGCTACCAACACGTGGTTGTCCCGCAATTTGTCGGCATGTGCCAGGTGTAGACGCCACTCCAAAACCGCAGCTATTTGCCGAATTTTGAAATAGACGGATCTCGGCGTATTAGAATCGGCGGTAGAACTGCGGCCCAGTCACACTCAAGAGCGACCAATAAGCAGGCACGATTCAAGCGTAGGGACTATAAGAATAAGTGTCGCTGAGAACGGTATGACGCCACCACAGATTTGACGGTCAACGCTGGCGCCATACCCAAAAAAACCGTGCAGGTGCACGACCCGTTAAGTGTTGCACATAATGGGAATAAATCCAGCCCTCATCGACCTTTGTGTCGATGCCATCATCCAGCCGTCTCTACCACTGTTGTCGCTGCTACGCCCAGGTCATCGTCTGTACCCACTGTGATCGCGGCCAGCGGTATTGCACCGATGGTTGCAGCCAGGAAGCCAGAAAGGAATCCATTAAACGAGCCAGAGCGAAGTACCAGGCCACTCGCCCGGGTCGCATGAATAATGCCGCTCGCCAACAGCGTTATCGAGAACGGCAACAACAAAAAGTAACGCATCACCGTTCTCTGGCAATAATACTCCGTGATCTACTGCAAACCGTGCCTGATGAGATCAAAAGGGCCGATATGCCGGGTAAAACTGACGCCACCGTGCGCTGCCATCACTGTGGCGCGGTCTGCGGTCCCTTTTTGCGCAGTGATTTTCTGCAGAGCAGTCAGTTCAGGCGCAGATTCCGGCGACATTAGTGCAGCGGCTGGACAGGAGTCATCAATCGGAGGGCAGTCATGGCCATCGGCAAAGAAACTGAAGCAAAAATACTGCGCTACCATTTTGTTGAGAAGTGGCGAACGGGCACCATTGCGACCCAGCTTGGCATTCACCACTCAGTGGTTGATCGGGTACTGGCACAGGCTGGCCTGCCCAAGGTGGAGCGCACTCGCCGTGCGTCGATCATCGACCCCTATCTGCCCTTTGTCATCGACACCCTGCGGGAGTTTCCCACACTCACGGCGGCCCGCTTGTATGAAATGGCCCGCCTGCGGGGATACCCCGGTGGCCCCAGCCAGTTTCGCCAGCGTATCAGTGAACTGCGGCCGCGCAAGCTGCCCGAGGCGTATTTACGCCTAAAAACCCTGGCCGGTGAGCAAGCCCAGGTTGACTGGGGTTCGTTCGGGCATATTCAGATCGGCAAGGCCCGGCGGCCGTTAATGGCGTTTGTGATGGTGCTGAGCTGGTCGCGACAGATCTTCTTGCGCTTTTATCTCAACCAGCAAATGGAGCACTTTTTACGCGGCCATGTAGCGGCATTCGAGGCCTGGCAAGGATTGCCAAAGGTGCTGCTGTACGACAACCTTAAATCGGCCGTATTGGAGCGCCACGGTGACGCCATCCGCTTCCACCCCACCTTGCTGGCCTTGTCAGCCCACTATCGCTTCGAACCACGCCCGGTGGCGGTGGCCCGGGGCAATGAAAAGGGCCGGGTAGAAAGAGCGATTCGCTATATTCGCGATAATTTCTTTGCCGCTCGTCACTGGCAAACACTGGCCGAACTCAATGCGCAAGCTGAGCACTGGTGCCAGGGTGTGAGTGCTGATCGGGCTTGCCCTGAAGAGCGTACGTTGACGGTCAGGGAAGCCTTCTTACAGGAGCAGGTGAGTTTGCCGGATAATCCCTTTGATACCCATGAGAGACAGCCCGTGCGGGCCGCCAAAACCCCTTATGTTCGCTTCGATCTCAATGATTACTCCATTCCCCATCAATACGTGCACAAGCCATTGAGCGTGAGCGCTGACCTGGAGCGGCTCCAGATAGTGGAGGGCGATCAATGCATTGCTGAGCATCAGCGCAGCTTTGGCAAAGGGGAGCAAATCGAACAGGAGGCGCATATCAATGCCCTATGGCTGGAGAAAACCCACGCCAAACTACACCGGGGTCAGGATCGCCTGAGCCATGCTTCGGCGCACGCCCAGACGCTGCTGCAGCAATCGGCACAGCGTGGACATGTCATTAAAACCACGGTCCGGTTACTCAATCAACTGCTTGATGATTATGGGCGGGACGAGCTGCATGTAGCTCTGGGTGAAGCACTTGATCGGCAATCACCCTACCCGGAGGCGGTGCAGCACGTTCTTGAGCGCCGCCGTGATGAACAGCACCTGCCGCCACCGCTTGCTGTCGCCGTGCCGGCGAAGGTCAAACACTACAGCGTCAAGCTGGCTCGGCTTGCCGATTACGACAAGCTCAATGGCACCCGAAGCGAGACAGGAGATGATACCGATGATTGATATCGAGCAACTCAAACAGCAGGCACTTGAACTGAAGCTCCACGGCGTGCTGGCGCACTGGGGCGAGATCACCGACGAGCAATACCCCTGGCTGGCACGGCTATACGGCGCTGTTTACCACCGCAGCGGCGATGCTCAACGACCTGGCAGGTCAGGATGGCGCCAATGCCCTGCAGCGTCGATTGAAACACTACGCCAGGCCCGCCTTGCTGGTAATTGATGAAGTGGGCTACCTCTCCTACAGCAATCGTCATGCTGACTTGCTGTTTGAAATCATCAACCGGCGCTATGAGAAATGTTCAACTTTGGTGACAACGAACCGTCCGTTTGGCGAGTGGAATGACGTGTTCCCCAATGCCGCGTGTGTGGTCTCCCTGATTGACCGTTTAGTCCATCACAGCGAGGTCATCGCCATTGAGGGTGAGTCGTACCGCATGAAGGAAGCGCAGGAGTGTGCGTCGAAGCGGCGCGAGACCAAAAAGCGAGGAAAGGCTAAATGAAAACCTTAAAAATCACAACCTACTGGACGGCTGAACAAGCCGATTGTATTTATCAGCTGCTCGGCGACCTGAGATCGGTACTGTGGGATCACTATGGTGATGAGATTGCGCAACTGTACGAGGAGATCCGGATTGAGCAACAAGAGTACACAGACAGTGTCGAGGTAAATCATGAGCTGCCGTTCTAGCCTGTGATCGATTGGAGTTAAGCCGGATCACTGTCGCCTCTTTGTCGTTCTTTTATTCTGCGGCAAATAACTGCGGGTTTACTGTGGCGCTAACAACCGGCAATGGTCTTTAGCCGCTTAACGGCTTTGCGGGCCTTGGCACGGTTCCTGGGATGTCCCGCAAAACGACATTCCAGTTTTCTTTGCTTAATTTCCTTGGCATAACTGCGGCGAAGTGTTATCCCTTCTTTCCTGGCCAATTTCAGGCAACGAACAATAATCTTTCGGTACAACTTTGCATCGGTGGGAAAGGTGATGTTTTTTTCCTGTACTGTGGTGTCAATACAGACTTCCTCTTCGACCGCTTTCTCACCATGAATGGTGATAGAGGATGCCAATATTTTTTCAAATCCCTTTTCGCCGACTCGCTTGCGGAAGTACACCAGATCGGATGGGTCACAAGGGAATGACCACTGGAATTCAACCTCCCCGCAAAATGCCTGGTAATACGGGTTTTGTACCCAGTGTTGCACGATAACCTCGTCGCTGACATTTTCCATATGCTTGAGAATAGATAAACCCACCATCAAGCGTACGGGTTTGGCAGGCCTGCCAGTTGCCGCATACAAGGGAGCGAACTCCGATTCAAAAAAGTCCCAGGGTATGGTTCGCGCAAGATGTAACAGAGGGTGTTTCGGATTGAGTTGATCCATCAACCCAGCAGCCATAAAACTCATTTGATGGTGATCGGGGGAAGAATCTTTCATCGAGAGCCACCTTTGTTTCGACCGGATTAAGTGCCAAATAGGCTTGAAACTGGTCGAAATCATCTCACAAATACCCAGTATTATCTAATACAATCAACATGTTAAGCGTTTTTCAGGGTCGACTAGCTAAACACAGGCACCACTGGTTGATATAGAGAATATCTACGAGAAAGAAAATTCCCCATATCAGAACCAGACAGCGGTGTAGCATTTTCGGACGCTTACAGGGATTCTTCAGACCGATAGGAACCGGCGGTATGCCCCGCCCATTGTTTGAAGCTGCGGTAAAATGAACGGGGTTCCGCATATCCCAGCTTGTTCGCGATGTTGTCCAAACTCAGTTGGCTATTTTTTAAATAATGCAATGCCAATTCCAGACGCAATTCGTTCAGCACGTCCTTATAAGCGAGACCCTCATCGTGCAATTTGCGCTGCAGTGTACGGCCACTCATACCCAGTTTTTCTGCAATCAAGCTGCTCGACGGAGAGTGCTCTACCATCATGAGGCGCAACAAGTTCTTCACTTGGATCGCAAGTGATTGATTGCGGTCGATATCTGCCAATATTTGGGTCGCGTGGTCAAGCAGCGAGTGCAACAGTATCTGATTGCCCTGAGGTAAGGGTTCATCGAGTACGGCCTGACGCATCAAGATTCCACTAGCGGGTTGATTAAACAAGACCTCAGAGGCAAAGAGCTCAGCATATTCTGCCAGTAAGTTGGGATCCTCCGGTCCTGAGTGTTCAAACCAGATGCAGTCGGCATAGCTGGCCTCTACATGTAAAAAATTTCGGGTATAGGCGTTCCAGGAGGCTATGACGGTTTCAACCTCATGGCGTTTTGCTATTGGGTCTTGAAACTGGCACTGCCAGCGCAACAACACATGATCGCCGAGGGTGTCGGTGGAGGATACCCCCATATCACCGACGATTTTCTCGTATATGGGAATCTGAGCAAGCACCTCGCGCAAGGTGGAGCAGTTCATAGAGATATATCCAAGCACACTGTACGTCGCAGGCTCGACGAAACGTGCCGAATGCAATCCTAAGCAAGGATCATCACTGGCTGCCACCAGTAATACCACTAGGCGCTCCATCGCAGTGCCGGGTATGCGCTTATTGTTGTCATTCAATACTGCAGGGTCGATTCCGGCGCGATCCAACAACGGGTAGTAATCTACACCGTTTGCTTCTGCGGCCTTTAAATATTGTTTTATTGCTGGCACCGATGCCATGCCGTTGCTGTTCATATCCAAAAGTCCGACGCTATCTCTCTTATTGGCGGCAATTGTGACCCCTGTGTCGTCTCCAGACAGTGATCACTGTTGCGTGGAACCGTAGTATAAATCAAGTGTTTACCGTTGTGGCAAGTGCAAGCGGACTTTCTGCGCCGCACAGGCGCGACAGGGTACTACGTTACGCCTAATGCCGGTGTACCGGGGTGGGCGCCCAACCAATCGATAGAGGTAATTTGCATGCGACGATGGAACAGCTGGGGTAACGAAGACAGCGAATACACGACACAGTTGAGTGATAGCTTGCGCGAGATGCTGGTAGCGCTGGTGGGCCCATCCACACCGCTCCCGGATGCCAGCCTTGAGGACACCTTAGCTAAAGTGCCGGCCTCTCGCTTGCCTGCACACCCGCTGGTGAGTGTAGACCCCGAAATTCGCCTGCGCCACGCCCGGGGCCAGAGCCTGCCCGACTGGTTTGCCGTGCGCAGTGGTGAATTTGTTGCGTTTCCCGACGGTGTGGCATTTCCAGAGTCCGCTGGAGAGGTCGGTGAACTTCTACGCTATGCGGCGGACAATGCTGTCTCAGTCATTCCCTACGGTGGTGGCACCTCTGTTGTTGGCCATATTAATCCTGAACTTGGAGAACGTGCGGTTCTTACGATCGATATGGGCCGTATGAACCAACTGATCGATCTGGACAAGGAGAGCCAACTTGCCACTTTTGGCGCTGGTACCCCGGGACCATTGCTCGAAGAGCAGTTACAGCGTGAGGGTTACACCCTCGGGCACTATCCGCAATCCTGGGAACTTTCCACGGTCGGTGGGTGGGTCGCCAGCCGATCAAGCGGCCAGCAGTCGCTTCGCTACGGACGCATTGAACAACTGTTTGCTGGCGGCAGCATTGAAACTCCCGTCGGCACCTTAGAGATACCGACGATTCCCGCATCGTCGGCGGGGCCGGATATTCGCGAGATGATTCTTGGCTCCGAAGGACGCATGGGAATCATCACTGAGGTCAAGGTAAGGGTATCGTCACTGCCGGAGTGCGAATCATTCCACGTGATTTTCTTCCCGTCGTGGAGCGAAGGCATGGCAACCGCCAAGCAGCTCGCGCAACAAAAAATGCAGCTGTCGATGGTTCGTTTGAGTAATCAGCTGGAGACCATCAGTTTGTTACATATGGGCAATGACAGCGCGATGGTTCAGGAGCTGGAAAACTTCCTGTCCTCGAAGGGTATCGGCGAAGACAAAGTAATGATGACCTTGGGCGTCACCGGCACCGAAGCGCAATGTCAGGCAGCGCTAGAACAATCACGGGCGTGTTGTGCGCATAACGGTGGTGTTGAAGTTGATGGTTCGCTAGGCGAGCGTTGGGCGCATGGACGCTTTCGAGCACCTTATCTGAGAGAACCTCTGGGTATGGCTGGCTACGCCGTCGATACCATGGAAACCGCAATCGACTGGGTGCGCGTGCCACAGGCAATGGCTGATATTGAAAACGCAATTCGCACGGCGCTAGCGGATGAAGACGAGCAGGTTCATGTCTATACCCATTTGTCCCACGTCTACGGGCAGGGGTCCAGCATCTATACGACCTACTTATTTCGGTATGCGGACAGCTATGAAGCCACGCTGCAACGATGGAATAAATTGAAGGCCGCAGACGCGCAACAAATCGTTGCGTACGGCGGACCATTAGTCACCAACACGGGGTAGGAGCGGACCACAGCAGCTACCTGGAGGCGGAAAAGGGGCAGCTCGGCATCGCCGCCATCCGTAATTTGTGCCAGTCCTTTGACCCGAATGGGCAGATGAATCCCGGTAAGTTGCTCCCCAACGTCGAAGACTAATGTGATGGAGACCAATTTTATTTCATTCACCAATCGCGCCCAATTGCTGGACCGCATGCGCCACGGTGATGCGAACGAATGGGACATTATCGTGGTCGGTGGTGGTATTACGGGTGCCGGCGTCCTGCGTGAGGCGGTCCGTCGTGGCTACCGTACACTGCTTGTTGAGCAGAAGGACTTCGCTTGGGGGACGTCTAGTCGCTCATCGAAAATGGTCCACGGTGGGCTTCGTTACCTCGCCGCTGGCGATTTGAAACTGACCAAGCACTCGCTGAAGGAACGTGAACGCTTGCTGGAAGAAGCCCCGGGGCTGGTCGACCGGATGGGCTACTACTTCACGCTTCGTAAGGGTGGATTTCCCGGTCGCTGGGCCATGTCTCTTGTTCTTGAGATTTATGATCGGATTGCCAGGATCAGGGACCATCGCTATTGCACAACCACGCGGTTGAAAGCGCAGTTCCCCGGTCTTTGCGATCAGGATTTGAAAGGCGCTTGTTACTACACCGACGCGGTCACCGACGATGCCAGGCTGGTACTTCGTGTGCTGCAAGAGAGCATTGCGCAAGGGGATTGTGCGCTCAACTACACGCCAGTCAAGCAATTGCTGATTGAGGATAACAATGTGTGTGGGGTCGGCTAAATGTTCCTACGCGTGACGCCAATGGAGAGGCCGAGCCAGAGACGCTGGACCTGCGCGCGCCAGTGGTGATCAATGCCACAGGGGCCTGGGCTGACACCTTGCGCAGAGAAGTAAAAGACGAAAAAAGAGTTAGGCCATTGCGAGGTAGCCACCTGGTACTGCCAAAGCAGTGTCTTCCTATCGCCGATGTACTGGCAATGCCGCACCCGCAAGATAAGCGCGCGGTTTTTGTCTATCCTTGGGAAGGTGCCACCGTGGTGGGAACCACTGATCTTGACCACACGCAAGACTTGAACATTGAAGCAAGCATCAGCGAGCATGAAGTGGATTATTTGCTTGAGGCTGTACAGAAGCTATTCCCTCAAAATCCTATTTCGCGCGATGACATTCTTTCCACCTTCTCAGGTGTTCGCCCTGTAATAGGCGCTGAAAAAGCAAAGGATGCCTCGAAAGAACGCCGGGATCATGCAATCTGGTCTGACAATGGTTTGATTACTGTCAACGGCGGGAAACTCACTACATTTCGACTCATCGCGCTTGATGCGCTTACGGCTGCTCAGTCTCGCTTGCCTACGCCCACTGCGTTCTCTGACGATAAGGTATTTCAGTTGCCAACGGCAAAACAAGAAGTCCTAATACCCAACGACCCCGAGCGTTCTCAGCGATTACTCGGGCGCTACGGCTCCGTCGCACAGCATATGCTGGCGGGCTCACAGGCCCAGGAAAGAGAATGCATATCGACTACTGAGTTTTGCCTGGCCGAATGCCGCTGGGCGTTGCGTCATGAAGCCGTTCATCATCTCGACGATTTGCTACTCCGGCGCACTAGGCTAGGGCAACTATTGGAAAATGGAGCCGAGTCACTGTTCGACGATTTGCAATCTTTGTGTGCCGCTGAGCTTGGCTGGGATGTTGCGCGTTGGGCGCAGGAGCTAGATCGCTACCAAGATATTTGGCGGCGTCACTACAGCCTTCCCAACGGTCTATCCAGCCCTGGGCCGGTCGGTGAAATGTCACATACTGCTGTGTCAACGGTGAGTAACGCGAATGCCGTCGGCTAATCCTCAATACATGCTGGCTATCGACAATGGCACGCAAAGTGTTCGTGCTCTCGTGTTCGATCAAGACGGACAGTTGGCAGCCAGGTGCAAGGTAGACATCGAACCCTATGTGTCACCTCAGGCGGGCTGGGCTGAACAGAGTGCGGAATATTTTTGGGCCTCTTTATGCGAGGCCTGTCAGCAATTGTGGCCATTGCTGGACTTTCCACGCGAAGCGATCCGAGCGGTCTCCGTTACCACGCAGCGAGCAACGGTGGTTCCTCTTGATGTTGACGGCCAGCCCCTGGGACCGGCCATTAGCTGGCTGGATCAGCGAGTCGTCGATACGGCTCCTAAGCTCAATACCTTTGAATCTCTGTTGATGCGGGTGGTACGAGCTAAAGAGTCAGTGGATAACTTTCATGCCCAGGCTGAAGCGAACTGGATTTCGCAAAACCAGCCAGAATTGTGGCAACAGGTTGATAAATTTCTGTTGTTGTCGGGCTACCACACCTTCAAACTGACCGGTGGCTACACCGATGCCGTGGCCAGCCAAGTTGGTTATGTCCCCTTTGATTTCAAAGCGCAGACCTGGTGCAAAGAAAATGAGTGGCAGTGGCGCGCTTTACCGATTACGGCCGATATGCTGCCCGAGTTGCTACCGGCGGGCACAACCTTGGGGCATGTTTCCCCACAGGAATCCCTCGAAACGGGTATTCCTGAGGGCTTGCCATTGATCGCCTCGGGTTCGGATAAGGCTTGTGAAGTGCTCGGTTCTGGTTGTCTTGATGCCGCCACGGGCAGTTTGAGCTACGGCACCACGGCAACTGTAAACATCACCAGCGACAAATACCTGGAAGCTATTCCCTACCAACCACCGTACCCCGGCGTGGTCCCGGGTAGCTATAACGTCGAGATGTTTGTGCCGCGCGGATACTGGATGGTTAGCTGGTTCAAAAAAGAGTTTGGGCTGCAGGAGCAGTTGAGGTCTGCCGAGGAGGGCGTTGCTCCGGAATTGCTGTTTGATGAACTACTGCGAGCCGTACCGCCCGGAGCGATGGGCCTGACATTACAGCCGTACTGGTCAAACGTTGCGGGAAACACGGGGCCAGAGGCAAAAGGCGCCATTATCGGATTTGGCGATGTGCACACTCGTGCGCATGTCTATCGTGCAATGATTGAAGGGCTGACCTACGCCTTGCGCGAGGGTAAGGAACTGCTTGAAAAGCGCAGTGGCCAAAAATTACAGCGCCTTAGAGTATCGGGTGGGGGTTCCCAGAGCGATGGAGTGATGCAGATTACGGCCGATATATTTGGCATGACAGTAGAGCGCCCCCATACCTTTGAAACCTCTGGTTTGGGTGCGGCCATCGCTGCGGCGGTGGGGGTTGGCATTTACCCCGATTTTCACACCGCAGTCAGTCACATGACTCACGTGGGTGACAGTTTTAGTCCCGTAGCGGAACACCAACGAACTTACGATCAACTGTACCGCAATGTTTACAGCAAGATGTATAGCAAGCTTCGCCCTAGCTATAAGGCAATACGCGCTATCACTGGTTATCCGCGTTGAATCACTCAGGCGCTGATAGCCCAGAATTTCAAGCAACACTTCTTCAACCAATAAAACCGTAAAGAGGAACCACAATGAGAAACTTTAAACATACTGCTTTAGCGATTGCCACCGGGTTGGCCGGGTCGGTATCAACCCTGCCTGTCGCCGCACAGCTAATGCTTGAGGAGGTCGTAGTAACGGCCACTAAACGCGCCGCGGGGATGCAAGACGTGCCCATCGCACTATCGGTGATGGGTGCCGAAAAAATCACCGACCAAGGCATAGGCTCCTTAGAAGATCTGGCTATATTTATGCCCAACGTGCATATAGCCGAAGGTGGCGCGGGAGATCAGTTGTTTATTCGCGGCGTTGGATCCGGTATCAATTACGGTTTCGAGCAATCAGTGGGTACGTTTATAGACGGTGTGTATTTTGGCAGAGGCCAAGCATCGCGCAGTACCTTTCTGGACATCCAGCGCGTTGAGATACTGAAGGGACCACAGAGTACATTGTTCGGCAAAAACACGGTCGCAGGCGCAATCAACATTACCACCGCCAGGCCTGGCGACGAGTTTGAAGGCAGTATTGAGGTGAGTGCTGAACCCGAGTTTGATGGTTGGAGCACCACGCTAATGCTGTCGGGGCCATTAACAGATACCTTGGGCGCTCGTGTGGTTGTCACTCGCAATGAGTCCGACGGTTATGTGAATAACACGTTTCAGAACAGGGATGAAAGACAGGACGAGAATACAGCGGCGCGTATCGTCCTGGACTGGGCGGCAAGCGATAATTTGGACGTCACTTTCAAATACGAAACTGGGAAGTCTGACACCGTGGGTCGCTAGGACATGATTTCAATTGCAACCCCTTTTGCCATTGGACGGTATCAAGCCGCCGACCCCAATTTTAGCGCCGCATTCGACTACGACAAGTCCGGTGGCAATATTAGTGGCGTGCTTAGTGACACTCAGTTCCATGACAGCGAGTGGGACATCGCGACGCTGACGGCAGAATGGGCGGTGGGCGAGCACACGCTCAAGTCAGTCACCGGCTACGTCAACTATGAATTTGTAAACTATCTGGATGCTGACTACGGCCCTCTAGAGTTCCTCGCACGTGGTCGCGATGAGCAGCACAAGCAATTTACCCAAGAGTTTATACTGTCCTCGCCCATCGGAGAAACATTTGAGTACTTGGCCGGTGTGTATTACCAAGATGAAGAGCTTGAGCATCAGCGCGTAACCGACGTGTTGCTCTCTGCGGCAGGCATAGGAACCGGAAACCTGGATGCAACTGGCCACGGAACCTTTGAGCAAGATGCGTCGACCTTATCTACATTTGTGCAACTGACCTGGAATGTCAGCGACGCGTTACGCGTTATCGGTGGCTTGCGTTATTCAAAGGATGAAAAGGAGTTTACCAAGGACCAGTATACTGCTGATCTTTTTACCATGGACCTCAACCCCGTTTTAGCTGGTATCTACGACCAGGTGTTGAACTTCTCAACAGATCACAGCTTTACCTCCGCAGGCGCATGCATAGGTGTTGCAAACCTCTGTACGCCTGTACCATTTGACAACAAGAGTAATCAGGATCACACAACGGGCGACATCACCCTGCAATGGGATGCCACAGACACGATGATGACTTATTTTAAAGTCGGCAACGGCTACAAAGCCGGTGGATTTGATGAAGCGAATGGTCGAGGTCTCCTGGACGCCCAAGAGTACGATGACGAAACAGTTACGAGTTTTGAGCTCGGCGGCAAAAATGGATTTACTGGACGGTCGTGCACGGTTGAACGTGGCTGTTTTTCACAGCGAGTTTGAAGATGTACAGGTCAGCACTTTCGATGGTAATGCTGGCTTTGTGGTCGGAAATGCCGCCGAAACTGAGGTCGAAGGTATAGAGGTGGATGGATCCATCGTGCTGACGGAGGAGCTCACACTGAATGCGGGTTTTGCCTATCTCGATGCAAGCTATGACTCGTTCCCCGACGCCGCCTGTAGGGAGACCCAGGTAGTGGCATGGATAGCCGCTGGCGGAACCCGATCTGGTTGCATACAGGATTTGGCCGGTGAGTCGCTGCAGTTCGCTCCAGAGCTTTCCGCCAACATCGCACTGGACTACCTCACTTCAATTGGAGAAAACCTGGAACTGAGGGCGGGCGTAGACTTGATGTACTCCGATGATTACGAGGTAGCCAACGATGGTGATCCTGTATTGGCACAAGATTCGTTTACCAAGGTGAATGCGCGTCTGTCACTGGCGAGCAGTGATCAAACCTGGAGTATTGCAATCTTGGGGAAAAACTTAACTGACGAGAAAACCACCACCTGGGGTAACGATGTGCCGCTTGCCGGGCAGGGATTCGGTGAAACTTACTTTCAGCACATTGACGCCCCGCGCAGTGTTGAGATACAAGCACGTTACCAGTTCTAGGGTCGCGTGTTCTGGTGGACTGTCCCTATAGGATTGGGACAGTTTTACCTGGATGAGCTAGCTAACGACAATTTAGTTTATTTCTTCTTGTCGATATTCTTACTCGCGTTATTGATCGAGTTCGCTATTGATCGGAAACGCACTCTTGGTCTGTTTGAGAAGGAAGACACGATAGCGTCACTGTGGATGACTGTCTTGGTGATCCCGGTCGATGTGTTGCCTAAAATGGCAGCTCTGGTGCTCTTTTTCTTCCTGCATAGCATCAGCCCGTTTGCTGATCCTATACAAAGACAATGGTGGGCATGGGTATTGTTGTTCTTCGCGGACGATATTACCTATTACTTCATGCACCGGGCCAATCATGAGGTGCGGCTGTTTTGGGCCGGCCATGTATCTCATCATTCCGCGGTCAAGATGAATTACGCGACAGCGTTAAGGCAGGGCGTCATGGAGCGCTTCCATAAATATGCTTTTTGGATACCGTTGCCTCTACTGGGTTTTGATCCACTGATGATCTTTACAATGATGTCGCTCAGTTTGTTTTATCAGTTTTGGTTGCATACAGAGTTGGTTGACACGCTGCCGGCCTGGTATGAGCGCGTCTTTAATACACCGTCACACCACCGGGTCCATCATGCTTCGAATATTCGATATCTAGATTGCAATCACGCCGCGACCCTCGTTGTGTGGGACAAACTATTTGGTACCTTCGTCAAGGAAGTAGAAGACGATCCGCCCGTTTATGGTTTAACTCAAAATATCACTTCCTATAACCCGCTATACGTAGCGACGCATGAATACTTTGCGATTCTCAGCGATGTGAAGCGTGCGAAAACCTGGAAAGATAAGCTCAACTATATTTTCAGAGCGCCCGGTTGGAGTCATGACGGTGAAGATAAGCGTGCAAAAACACTGCGGGATAAACTAGCTGCATCATAATGCGTGTAGTGCTCCAAAGGTATTAGTCCCTATGTTCCCACGAGAGAGAGTAAAATCCGGTAGCCTAGATCAAACAGGCAACTTACAATGAAGCCTTACTGAACCGGTGCCAATTTTTGACTGTGGCCTGTTTCCAACATAGACACAACGAGGTTCTTGATGTGTGGCCATCACCCGGTGCTACCCCCCAATCGTTTCATAGCGATGCAAATCCGAGATTTGGGTGGACGATAAGGGTTCTTGCTTCGGCACTGTTTACAATTGCTCTTGGGGCTTGCAAACACCCTTTAGAGATTGTCGGCGAGGGCGACATTATCGACGTAAACGGCACCGTTTACGGCTGTACCCTGGCGCAGTTTAGCGCCTCTGACCCCGCCTGTTCAGAAAATGAAGTAGAGGGCGACTACAGCGTCGAGTACGTGGGTATCCCCAAACCGGGCTGGATGTTTGTGCGATGGGAGGGCCCGTGCGTTCCCGAGTCTGTGGCACCGAGCTGCCGCCTGGAAGCCTCGGGCTCTTTGGTTGCTGCCTGGGATCAATCTTATTCCGACACCCCCATTCCCCCAACTATTGCGGTATTTGAAGAAGTCTCTGCTGGAACTATTTCGGGCAATATCACTTATGACTTTGTCCCTGCAAATGCCTCGGGAACTGGCTTGGATTTCGGCAATATTCAGGCGTTACCGGCGCGCGGCGTAACGGTTCAGATATTGGCGGGAGCTGGCGGCACGGTGTTGGGTTCTGGCAGTACCGGCGCTTCAGGTCACTATGCTATCGCCATCGATTGGCCCAGCCAATCTGTCAGGGTTAGAGCGCGCGCAGAGCTGCTTCGGCAGGGAACTCCTGGGTGGAATTTTCAAGTGACTGACAACACCAGGAACAATGGTTTGTACGCTATTCAAACTGGCACTTTCTCGTCGAATAAAAGTGGCGCGCGCAATCTACACGCCGCGTCAGGTTGGAGCGGCAGTGGCTACACGTCTACCCGCTCTGCAGCGCCTTTTGCGATATTGGACACGGTATACAAGGCTACGCAATTGATACTCGCCGCCGACAAAAGTGCTGTCTTTCCCGACCTTGAATTGCGCTGGTCCGAGAACAACAACACCGCGACAGCAGGCGGCACGGCCAATGGCGATATCGGTACGTCCTACTACGGAACAGGTGACAACATCAATGAGGCCTACGCAATCTATATTTTAGGCAAGGCGGACGATGACACGGACGAGTACGACTCTGTGGTCGGTCACGAGGTTGGTCACTACATTGCGGACGCACTGTCGCGCGATGACTCCATGGGTGGAGCGCACGGACTCGGTGATGCGCTCGACATGCGCGTGTCCTTCTCCGAAGCTTGGGGAACAGCGTTCAATGCGATGCTTAGCGGCAGTGAAATTTACTCCGACGCACTCGGCCCAGGCCAGGGCTCGGGTTGGTCTGCCAATGTGGAAAGTTTCGCTGCCGCTGATGCTGGTTGGTGGGACGAAGATGCCCTTGTCGCATTACTATACGATATCTATGACGACAAAAACGATGGCGCAGACAAACTTGCGGCTGGCTTCAAACCCATTTATGAGGCGATGGTGGGGTTGCGCAGTTCCAACGCGATGATCAGCGTATTTTCTTTCCTGGATGAACTCGCTGCACGCAAACCAGGCCTGACCAAAAGGGTAAACAAGATAGCCACAGCCCAGGGTATCCGCGGAAACCCTGTCGATAGCTTTGCCAGCACAGAGACGAACCGTCCAAATGGAGATCCCAACGGCCAAAACAGTGTGCTACCTCTGTATCAAACTCTAGCGCCGGGCGATGAAGCTGTAACCGCGTGCAGCATTATCGACCTCGACCCTCTTCGTGAAGGCAACAAAGCGGGCATTCGACGCTTGTTTATTGTAGATATTCCCAGCCGCGGCAACTATAGCTTCCGCGCGGTCCGCACCTCGGGCAAGGCCGCTGCTGATCCTGACATGCTGCTGTATCGGCGTGGTAAAGTTATCTCTAGAGGCGAATCGGCTGTGGTGAATTCAGAAGAAATGGCTACGGAATCACTGGCAAAGGGTAGGCATGTCCTCGAAGTCTACGAGTATCTAAATACACAACCACAAATAGATACTCCGGGCAATGTATGTTTTGAGGTCAGCGCCAGTTAAATTTAATGGAGACAGTATGAAACTAACTCGGCTCGGAATTTTCACTACGACGCTGCTTTCGCTTGTTGCCTGCTCTGAACAAGCATTAGAACCTGCCACCACAAAGGCGAACAGGAACACGGTTGCGTCGGGAAAACCCTCTGCGCCGATTCACCTGAGCGCTGATATTCCCAAGGAGGCCCAGCTTAATGGGGCGGTTTCAATTCAAATCCAGCTACAGGTTCCGGCGGGTTCCGCGCCCAGACTTCAATTCACCTTGGATCCCGGCCTGGAATTGCTCCTCCCTGATCAGGATAAAATTCAACTAAGCGCAAATGATACAGGAGTATATGACCTGAGCGTTGACGTGCTGCCGACATTGGTAGAGCGGCTTTATGTGCGGGTGTTTGTACAAGCAGCCGGTAAGGCTCGTAGTTTTTCGCTTCCCGTGGCGGTGGCTGGCGCCGCCGCCAGATCGGAAAGTCAGCGCCGAGTAGACCCCGAAGCCAATGGTGAGAACATCATCATATTGCCCTCGGAGGAGCGTTAACACGCGCAAGAATCCCCGTGCGACTCTGATTTGATAATCCACCGTCAGGCGTCGAATTGTTCACTCAGATCTCTCAGGCGTTTGTGTGAGGGATATTCGTACTCCCCGGCCATAATTACGTCTCGATAGTCTATTTTGGCTAAACTCTCCAATTCACCAATCTTTTTCACGTCACCGGCTGCGGCAAACAAAATGCAGCGGATAACACGGTCTCTCTCATTTGTTTGCAACGAAGAAAGAATGCCGCTCACCAACTTTTCATCTTCGCTTCTCGGAAAGTCTCTTTCGATGCGCGCGATAATATCGGTTGGCAAACTCATAATTACACACTCCGCCTAAACAGCTGCCGCCAAGTAGCAGGCCTGATTAATAGCCGCTTTAGCGTCTAACTCGGCAGCCTCGTAGGCGCCCCCGACCAGCTTCACACTCATATCGCTGTATTGTAGTTCGTCATAGAGTGTTCGCAACGGCAGCTGCCCAGCGCACACGATAACCGTATCCACTACCAGCAACTCGGGCTGATTGTTCACCAGCAGGTGCAGTCCTTCGTCATCTATACGCTGATAATCCACGCCATTCATCATTTTTACATCGCGTCTGGCGAGAGATATTTTATGCGTCCAACCTGTTGTCTTACCCAGGCCGCGTCCTACGGGTGTGTCCTTGCGCTGCAACAGGTACACCTCTTTATCGTTTTTCTCTACTACTGACGTCACACCAGTAACACCGCCCCGTGGATGGTTTTCGAAATCAATTCCCCACTCTCGGGCGAATACATTTCTGTCCATTGCCGCTGACACACCTTTGTGTAAAATCAACTCCGCTACGTCAAAGCCGATACCGCCCGCACCCATGATGGCGACCTTTTGGCCCACAGGCTTGGTGCCCGCGTTCTGCGGCAATGTGTGCGTAGGCCATTCCGGCAGGGCCCGCGCCGACCACCGCTATCGCCTTCGGTGAAGTCGTCTTCTCATAGTTTAATGTGGTTTCATGGCATGCTCGCGGATTCACCAGGCAGCTCGTCTCGCGCCCTGTAAATGTGTGGTCCAGGCAGGCCTGATTACAGGCGATACAGGTATTGATTTCGTCCTCTCGTCCCTCCAGCGCTTTAAGGACAAGATCCGGGTCCGCCAGCATCGGCCTGGCCATTGAAACAAGATCTGCATGCCCATCTACCAGTACTTGCTCTGCCACGTCAGGCATATTGATGCGGTTGCTGGTGATCGTGGGTATATTCAGTTCTTTTCGAAGCCGCCCAGTTACCCCTGCAAAAGCCGCTCTGGGAACGCGGGTTGAGATGGTGGGAACGGCGGATTCGTGCCAGGTAAAATGGGTGCTGATAATGTTTGCCCCGGCAGTTTCTATTCTCCGCCCCAATAGCACCACCTCGTCCCAGGACATGCCGCCTTCGAGCATATCCATGGCAGCGATTCGAAATATGACAATGAAGTCATCACCTACCGCCTCGCGAACTCGTTTGATCACCTCAACGGGAAAGCGCATACGGTTTTCATAGCTGCCACCCCATTGGTCGGTGCGGCGATTGGTTTTTTCTACTAAAAAAGTACTGAGCAAGTAACCGGCTGAGCCGATAATTTCTACGCCGTCATAGCCGGCTTCTTTGGCTTTTGATGCGCAATTGGCAAAGTCGCTTAACTGCTTTTCAATACCTTCTTCATCCAGCGCTTTGGGCATGATGGGGGAAATTCTGGATTTCACGGCGGAGGGCCCAACACAATCTGCCGAGTAGCCGATGGGTCCGGAGTGCAATATCTGCATACAGATTTTGATATCGGGTGCCGCGCTGTGAACAGTTTCGGTGATTAATCGGTGCTGGTCCGCTTCGGTAGATGTCGCTAGCTTGGAGCCCAAGCCACCTTCGACATTGGCCGATATACCCCCGGTGATAATCATACCGACACCGCCGCGGGCTCGTTCGGCAAAGTAGGCGGCCATGCGTTCAAAGCCGTCTTCGGCTTCTTCAAGGCCTGTGTGCATTGAACCCATAATCGCGCGGTTTTTAATTTGCGTGAATCCCAAATCCAGAGGTGAGAAAAGATTGGGATAACGTTGTTGGCCAATCATAGTTGTTCCTCGTTTTCATCAACTTCAATTTGGATAAGCAGGTCATCCGCCGCCACCTGCTTGCCGGCTTCTGCCATCACTTCTAAAACCGTTCCATCTGCCTCGGCTGCAATCTGGTAGTGCATTTTCATCGCTTCCAGTACGGCCAGAGTCTGCCCTTCGGTGACTGTATCTCCCGCTGCTACCAAAACTTCCAGTAATACACCATGCATGGGCGCGGTAACGTTGCCACCGCCGCCAGCTTGATCGGCAATGCCGTCCAGTCTTATAAGGTCTCGGAAACTTGCGGTCCGTCCCTCAATAGAAACATATAACAGGCCTGACTCCGGTGCATGGAAACGAGCTATATGCTGTGAATCGTCAATCCCAAGGTGCGCAGTATTGCCCTCTACTGAAAGTAGCTCAATCACTACCGACTGTTCATCGTTGAACACTTTATAGCGCTCGCCTTCCAATGGCGTTACGGACAGAGAGTATTCGACCTCACCGAAGCGGTAGTGTTTTGGAGAAACCAGCGAGCTGGCGCTGGACCAGTTTTTTAAATTTGGCGCGACGATGACACTGTTGCTTTGAGCCTGCGCAAATTCCAGTGACAGCTCAAGCACGGCTGCTACTGCGCTGTCGGCAAAGCTCGGTATATTTTCCCTGATTTCTCCCTCGGCAAACTCCTCGCCTATAAAAGCTGTTGTTGCAGCTCCGTCGATAAATACCTGTTTCTCGAGACAGGCTATCAGGAAGTCCTTATTGTTCTTGGTGCCGAAAAGCAATGTCTCTCTAAGGGCTTCAAGCAGGCGCAATCGCGCGATTTCCCGGGTCGGACCACCGGCAATAACTTTGGCGACCATCGGATCGTAGAAAGGAGAAATGTCCTGGCCGCTGCAAATTCCGCTGTCAATACGAACGCCTACACCGGAAGCGGGCTCCCACAAATCTACGGGCCCGGAAGTCGGTAGAAAGTCTTGAGTGGGGTCTTCTGTGTACAGGCGTACTTCGATAGCATGTCCTGTCAATGTGATATCTTCCTGAGTCAGCCCCAGTTCCTCTCCCTGCGCAACTTGAATCTGCAGTTCAACCAAATCCAGGCCAGTAATAATTTCGGTAACCGGGTGTTCTACCTGTAGGCGGGTATTCATTTCCAGAAAATAAAACTCGCCACGTTCATCGAGCAAAAACTCAACAGTGCCCGCGCCGCGATAGTTAATATTTTTTGCAGCCTCAACCGCAGAAGCGCCCATCTTGGCTCGCAATTCTTCGGTCATCACGGGGCAGGGCGCTTCTTCTACCACTTTTTGATGTCGACGCTGGACAGAGCAGTCGCGCTCGCCCATGTGCACGGTGTTGCCGTGTGTGTCTGCGAATACCTGTACTTCGACGTGTCGGGGGCGAATAATCGCCTTCTCCAAAATCAGCTCGCCAGAGCCAAACGATGATTGGGCTTCCGCTCTGGCAAGTTTAATCGCTTCGGCCAAATCTTTTGTATCGTGCACCAGGCGCATACCGCGACCACCGCCGCCCGCTGCGGCTTTTACCATCAGCGGCAAATCAATTTTCTTTGCTTCGGTGAGCAGGCCCCCATCGCTTTGGTCTTCCCCTTCGTAACCTGGAACACAGGGCACCTTGGCATCAATCATTCGGCGTTTTGCTTCGGCCTTATTGCCCATTAAGTTAATCGAATGCGCAGTTGGCCCGATAAACACCAGGCCCGCGTCTTCACAAGCCTGTGCAAAGTCGGCGTTTTCACTCATGAACCCGTATCCGGGGTGAACGGCTTGAGCACCGCTATCCGCCGCGGCTTTCAAAATGTTTTCTGCGACCCCATAGGATTCGTTAACGGGGCCGGGGCCTATACAAACCGCTTCATCGGCCATTTTTACATGGGGTGCTGCGGTATCTGCTTCGGAGTAGACCGCGACAGTGCGGTAACCCAGTGCCTTGGCTGTGCGTATGACCCGACAGGCGATCTCGCCCCGGTTGGCGATTAATATGCTGTTAAAGCGTGTCATCAATGACTCCTGGAGTTATTCGGTTGCCCAGCTGGGTTTACGTTTTTCGACAAAGGCTGAGACACCCTCGGCGCCTTCTTCGCTTAACATGCACGAGGCAAAACCATGAGAGGCGAAATCCAATGCCTCGGCCCGAGGTTTACGCATGGATTCAAAGACGATGCCTTTGGTGACGGCGTTGGCACCTGGAGCACAGAATGAAATCTCTTTCAGCACTTCCTGACACTTTGTCTCCAGGTCATCTGCATCTGCCGCCACAATATGTGCGATGCCGTATTGCAAAGCTTCATCACCTTTGAAGCGAGCGCCGGTCAGCATTAATCGTCTCGCCTGCGTGAGGCCAATTCGCTCGGTTACAAACGGTGCGATTTGTGCTGGTGGAATACCCAAGCTCGTTTCACTCAAACGAAAGCGGGCGTCCTTGGTTACGATAGTGACATCGCCTACACAGGCTAATCCCAGTCCGCCGCCGATAGCGGCACCCTCCACAAGAATAATTACTACCTGTGGTTGCTCGTTGAGTTTAATCATCAAGTCGCCGAAGCTTCGATTGCCTTTGGCCACTTCATCGTGATCGGGCTCACCCCCTTGCATGCCAGACTTAAAGCCCTTGATATCGCCACCGGCGCAGAAAAACCCGCCCTTGCCGCGCAGGACAACCGTGCGAATACTTCTGTCATCTCTGACCGCATCTAACACCTGATCCAGCTCATCCACCATTTCGGCGGAAAGCGCGTTGCGTGCTTCAGGCCGGTTAAACCAAATTTTAAGAACGCTGCCCTCATGTTCCAGGATTAGCGCTGTTGCTATAGGAAGTTGACTCATAAATTTTCTCTTGTAGTTAGCTCGGCTACATTCTTGCGATGCCGAAGCTATTCGGGCGCACGGTGCGGTTGCGCGTTTCCCAAACAGTTTCCAGCAAGAAGCCCAAGGTGTTTCGTGTTTGGCGCGGGTCGATCATGCCGTCATCCAACAGGTGGCCCGAGGTGTAGTAGGCACTGGATTGGCTGTCGAAAATATTGGCCAGATATTCTTCTTGGCCCTTGAGTGTCGCCTCGTCGACTTCCTGCCCCAATGCTTCGGCCTTAGCGCGTGCAACCATAGACATGGTTTTTCCCGCCTGCTCCCCACCCATCACACCCATTTTTGCCTGGGGGAAGGTGTAGAGGAAATCGGGATCGTAACCGCGGCCGCACATGCCGTAGTTGCCTGCACCAAAACTCGCACCTGTCATCATGGTGATGCGCGGAACCTCCAGGTTTTGAACGGCCTGAATCATTTTCGAACCGTGTTTGATCATGCCCGCCTGTTCTGATTTTGTGCCGACGATATAGCCGGTGGTATTTTGAAGAAACAGCATGGGGATATTGGCTTGATCACACAGTTGTAAAAAGTGCGTCGCCTTATTCGCACCCTGGGGATCAATCGGCCCGTTGTTGCCGATAATGCCGCAGGCTTGACCGAAGATATCCGCCTGCAGGCAGACGGTTGCAGAGCCGTAGCGAGGTTGGAAATCGAGAAAATCTGAACCGTCTACTACTCGGGCAACCAGTTCGCGCATGTCGTAGGGATTGCGGTAATCACAGGGGATCACGCCGGCCAGTTCATCTGGGTCGTAGATGGGTTCACGATATTTTTTTGCCGGAGCAGGTGTGCAGTTGGCATTCCACTGCAGCCGTTGCACCACTTCTCTAGCGATTTGTATGCCGTGGCCATCATTTTCTGCGAGATACTCGGCCAATCCGGAGGTGGTCGCGTGCATTTCAGCACCGCCCAATTCCTCCTCGTTAGCGATCTCGCCGGTGGCGGCCTTAAGGAGGGGAGGCCCCGCTAAAAATGCTCGGCCATTGCCTTTTACAGCAACCACGTAATCGCTAAGCCCCGGCATATAGGCTCCGCCAGCGGTGGATGATCCGTGCAAAATTGAAATGACGGGAATACCTTGTTTGCTTAACTTCGCCAGGTTGCCAAACAGCGCTCCGCCAATGTTAAAACCTTCCACCGTGTAGTTAAGCAGGTCGCCGCCGGCGCTTTCCACCAAATGAACGAAAGGCAGCTTCTGTTCCAATGCGATGTTTTCCGACCGGGTGACTCTATAGCCGCAGGCCTGGGTTAGCGAACCTGCCTGAATGCCGCTGTCATCCACCACAACCATACAGCGCACACCACTGATAAATCCGATACCGGTAATCACAGTTGATCCGGGAATAGACTTGTCAGGGTCTGAGGTGTCTAGCAAATAGCCGGCGATATTGCCGATTTCAAGAAATGGCATGCCAGGGTCTAGCAATCGCGACAGGCGTTCTCGAGGTGTCAGTTGTCCGCGGGCTTCGAATCGGGGTTTGCGCTTTTCCGAAATAATAGCCGATCGTGCATTGAGCATCTGGAGTTTTTCAATATGCTCCATCATCTCGGCCCGGTTTTGTTTAAAAGTTTCCGAGGCGGTATTTATCTTGGAGGCAAAAATGGTCATGAAACACTCTCAGCGATTGAAGGGCTAACAGGAATAGGGCAGGCGAGCAGTATTTGTGCATAGCCTTTGCCCTGGGCGTCGTTGCGAATGCTGGCCATGCCGCCGCCACCCAGAACATTGTGCATTAATATATTCAGAGCGTTGCTGCCCGGCATGAGATAGCGCTCAACATTTCCCGGGCTGGTGTCGGCCAGGAAATGTTCGAAGCGTTCGGTGATAGTTGCCTCGGTCAACGCAGCCCAAATATAGGGTAGGTAGGCCGGGTCCCGGGAGATAATACCCACGTTGGCTTTGTCGCCCTTGTCGCCGCTGCGGCCCCAGGCCAGTTTGATGAGGGGCACTTCCACCAACTTGTCTTCGGTAATAGCCTCCGGTTCGGAGGGCCTGGCAATAGCGTTGATGTCCAGAGCCTCGCCAGGAGCGTCACTGGTTTCAGCGCTTTGCTCACCGACCTCTACAGTGATGGAAACCGCGCTTTTATTAAGCGCAAAAGAAAACAATCGCACAACCGGCGAGGGTTTTGGGCGGCCGCCCTGAAATCCTGAAAGACCCGGCGGCGTCGCTAAACCCAATCCCACACATTCTTTGAGCATAATACCGATACCCATCATGTCAGGGTGTTTCACAGCAATCTTCATGGCCACTTCTCGGGGTTCGCTTACCTGGCTGAATTTTCCGAACTGGCTTTCTGCCCCGATCAATTCGATGCTGGTTTCGGAGAAGTCGGCCAGCCCGTAGGTAGAAAACACTTTGCGCGATGCCTTGAATACGGCTTCACCGAGCCTTAGTGCCTTCTTGTGGGCATCTACACCGTAGAAGGTCATGGAAGTGCCACCGCGAAACTGGTCGGAGTAAGTGGCGCATACTTTATAGGTGTCGGGAGCGGGGCGTCCTATGGCTCCTGATACCATCACGCGGTCTTCATCCACTTGGGTGATTTGAGCGGTAGAAAAATCGCACACAACATCAGGCAGTATGTAAGCTTGGGGATCTCCTATTTCATAGACCATTTGTTCGGCAACTGTACCCACAGTGACGATGCCGCCAGTATTCGCAGGTTTTGTGCAGACAAAATTGCCGTCCTGGCCAATCTCGGCGATGGGATAACCGATATCGTCGATCCCACTCACTTGATCCCAATCGGTAAAGTTTCCTCCGGTGGCCTGTGGTCCGCACTCCAAAATATGGCCCGCCAGTGAACCCATCGCCAATTGGTCAAGATCTTCGGGCTTCCAACCGTAGGCATGAATGCAGGCGCCTAGAGTTACCGCGCTGTCGACGCAACGCCCGGTGACGACAATATCGGCGCCCATATCCAGTGCCTGCGCGACAGGGAAGGCACCCAGATACGCATTAATGCTTTGTAAGCAGTCCGCTTCGGGAAAGGCGCCGCCGGAAAACATTTCGGCAATATCGAGCTTGGAAAGTTGATCGGCCCGATCGAGAAGATCATCACCCGAGATGCACGCCACTTTTAGATCCAAGCCCAGCTCGCTGATCACTTCTCTAAGTGCATCGGCGCAGGCCTTGGGATTAACGCCGCCCGCATTGGCGATAATTCTAACGCCCTTGTTCGCTATCTCGGGTAGGTTGGGTTTCATCGCAGCGGTGACAAAATCAAGTGCATAGCCCTTGCTGGCATCTTTAGCCCTAGCCCGGGCCATAATCGACATGGTGATTTCAGCCAGATAGTCATAGACGATAAAATCCAAGCCATCTTCAGCCAATAATTGGGGCGTCGCTCTAGCAGCGTCACCCCAAAACCCACTAGCTCCACCTATTCGAATTACCTTGTTCGTCATTGCGCTTTCCTGAAGATTGCAGCGAGTCGCAAATAGTACTGCCAATGCCCCCCATGATCTTGTGAATAGGTGCCATCCTTATGAGGTATGGTGCCATGTGCTGTGTCACTAATCTGCTTAACAATGATACTCTGAGCGTTAGCCTTTTAACGCAGAAGTGCGCTCTTTACTCTAAGAATAATAGAAAAAAAGGAATTGTAGTGGCCCAGGGAAAAACCGATACCACCGCCGGCGATGGCTCCAGCAAGATGGCTCGTTACGCGCTGTTTATGTTGACGATAGCCTACGCGCTGAATTTTGTGGACCGCCAGATCCTGGTGATTCTGCAAGAACCCATTAAATTGGAGATGGGGCTGAGCGATGTGCAATTGGGCTTGCTCAGTGGCTTTTCCTTTGCGCTAGTGTATATCACGGCGGGGATCCCTATCGCCTATTGGGCCGATCGTGGCAACAGGCGCAATATTGTGGCCTTGGCTGTAACCGTCTGGAGTGGCATGACGGCACTGTCGGGCCTCGCCGGAAATTACACTCAACTACTACTGGCGCGCATCGGTGTAGGTATTGGTGAAGCTGGAGGGAGCCCTCCTGCCCACGCCATGATCAGTGATTATTACCCTCCTGAGAAACGCGGTACTGCTCTATCAATCTATTCCATGGGAGTTCATCTGGGTGTTTTGCTCGGGTTCCTCGTGGGTGGTTTTATCAGCCAGACTTACGGCTGGCGTATGGCGTTTATGGCCGTTGGAATTCCGGGAATACTGTTCGCCATTGTCTTCTTTCTAACGGTTAAAGAACCTCATCGAGGTCGTTGGGAGTCTAGCGCCGAGGCCGCCTACAAACCAACTATCAACGAGACGTTTACGCTACTCAAACAGTATCGCTCCTTCTGGTATATAGCAGCGGGAGCTGGCCTGAGTGCCTTTGTGGGCTATGGCAACGGCAATTTTGCGCCGTCCTTTTTGATGCGCAGTCACAACCTCAATGTCGGAGAAGTAGGCGTGATACTCGCGCTCTTTGGCGGTGGCGGGGGGATGATCGGAACCTTTCTCGGTGGTTATCTGGCTGACAGGCTCGGTCAATCGGACAAGCGCTGGTATGTATGGGTGCCGGCGATAGCCGGCACCCTAGCGGTATCGCTGGGGTTCCCGTATTTGTTACTGGACAACACTTATAGCGTTATCGGATTCATGTTTTTTGCGACGATGGCAATTAGCACCTATCTCGGGCCGTGCGTGGCAATCTGCCATGCGATGGTTCCGCCTGCTATGCGAGCCTTGGCCTCGGCGATTTTATTCTTTGTGATTAACTTGATCGGCCTTGGCCTGGGTCCTGTCACCGCGGGTTTGTTGAGCGATTGGCTCACTGGCATTTATGGATCTGATGGTTTGCGCTACGCGATGTTAATGATAGGGATGGTGGGCATTCTTGCGATTGTGATGTTCGCTATGGCGGCCAAACATCTGCGTGCTGACCTGGGAAAAAGAGTGGTTCTGGCAAACGACTAAGTCGAGCTAGTCCAGTGCTTCTAAGCTGCTGGGCTGGTACCCGTCGCTGTGTGTGCATGTGCTGAAATTAACTCGGCAAAACGCGGTAATAGCGCTTCCGGTAGGTTGTGGCCCATACCGTCAAACAATTCCAGGGTTGACTCTTTCACCTGCTCAGCCGTGTGAATTCCGCAGGCCACAGGAACCAGCTGATCATCCTTTCCATGAATGACCAAAGTAGGTGCCTCAATTCTCTTTAGCAATTTTACTCGATCACCACTGGCGACAATGGCAGTGGCTTGTCTTGCGGCTCCGGCGGGGTAGTACGAACGGCGGTAGCTGGTCAGCATTCTTTCTTTTAGAACATCCTCATCAACGGGGTAGCCTGGGCTGCCAATCAGTTTCCAGGTCTCCAAGGCCCGTTCTAAGTACGCAGCTTCGTTTTCTTCGCCTGGCCGCTTAAACACCGCTCGGGTAACTTTCACCGATGCCGAGGGCAGTGAACGATGACCGCTGGAAGACATGATGGAAGTCAGGGAAAGGGTGCGCTTGGGAAAGTGTCCAGCGACAGTTTGCGCGATCATGCCTCCCATGGATATACCCACCAAATGGGCCGCGTCGATGTCTAGAGCATCCATGACGCCGATGGTATCTGTCGCCATATCGACCAGGCGATAGGGGACTTTGTTCACCAGGCCGAAACGCTGCTTAAGTGCTACGCGAATAAGATTTGGGCGGCCTTTGTCATGCAACTTCTCGGACAATCCAATATCGCGGTTGTCGAACCTCACCACTCGAAAGCCCTGCGTGGCAAGATCTACGCAAAAAGATTCTGGCCAGGCGATCATTTGGGTACCCAGACCCATAATCAAAATAATGGCTGGGTGTTTGCGCTCGCCAAATTCGTCGTACGCTAACTGCAGGCCGTTTGCCTTCAGGGTTGGGTGTTGTTTCGCTTCGCTCGTTGGGGCCATATCAGATAGAGTCTTGTCGGTAAACGCAGGTGGAGTTATTCAATGTGGGATTGAAAACAGGATTAGTGGTGGTTAAACAATGCCGATTCAAAGGGAGCCCAATTGGATTCCTTCTGGGTTAGGCGGTTGGCAAGGAGATACCACACCGCCGGGTTTAGTGTGAGCCCGCAATGGCTGCCCGCAACCTCGATGTTCTCAGTTTTACGATGATTTTTTTCTTGTATGGCGGTGCGCCAATTCACGACACCGTCGGCCTTTGTATAAATCGAAGTGGTGGGTACTGGTGGTGCTTTTGCCAATACTTTTTGTTGGGCGATACGCGCAGGATCAACATCGTCTTTTGGATTGAGTGTTCTATACAAGCGGCTGGCGTTAGATCCTGTATCGCGACCCTCGCCAAAGGGAGACCCCAAAGAGATCACCTGACGAACTACCGCTGGTTCCCGGCGGGCGATTTCTCGAGCATAAATTCCACCCAAGCTGTGACCGATCAGAGATATTGTGCCATCGTCTGCGCGGGCGAGCCGCTCGATTTTGGCTTGCAACTCATCTTCAGAGAAACTTCCTGGCCCCAGGTTTCTGCCCATTTGCCATCCGCTGGCGCGATAACCCAGCTCATTTAAAAATTCCACCAAAGACCGATTGAACGGATCGTCACCCATAAACCCGGGTATCACCATCACGCCATGGCCATCGCCCCGGGGCAGCTTATTGACCAAGGTTTTTTTGAACATCGCCAGAATTGCGGCTTCCACCACAACTCGCGGGGCTTCGGACAGCGCTAGAGCCCAATGTGGAGGTTTCATTTTTTGCCCTTGCTGGATTTTTTAGCGGTTTTTTTTGTCGAGACTTTCTCGGCACCGGCAATTAATTCATCAACACTTTCGCGCAAGCACTGACGATAAAAATCCGGGTCGGGCATCATGTCGCGGCATGAGGTGGCAGAAACCACAAACTGCCCACAATAGCTGCTGATGACATGAAACAGGCCTAAACCATCGAGAACCGGCCCGGTGCCGTAGTTGGCCACCATTTTCGCGCCCGTGTTGTACAGGGGAATTGGAGGCCCCGGTACGTTGGTCACGACGCAGTTAAAGTTGGGTTTCATGCGGCTCATCAATCCCCATCGGCTGGCCAAGCGGGCGGCCTGAGCCGTTAGAGTCGATGGGATGAATTGCGAGTAATCTGTCATGGCCTTCGCACCCACAGCGTTCGAAAGCTCCTTGGCATCCTTGGTGCCATTGTGCACGGCGGCGAGGCGTTCCATGGGGTCTTCGATATCCGAGCGCAGTTGCACGGTTAACGTTGAAACGATGTTGCCGCCGCTGGTGTCGTCTTTGGAGCGGACATTAACCGGAGCCATAGCAGCAAGCGATTGCTGTGGCAGTTCGCCGTGATGATCCAGATACTTGCGCAGGGCACCACCGACTATGCTCAGTGCAGCGTCGTTGACCGTGGCTCCCGGGACAGCGTTCTTGATCGCTTTCACTTTATCGAGGTCTACGCTAATGGCTTGAAACACACGGTGGGGGCCGACGTTGCCGTTAAAGCGTGTGCGGGGAATGTCCTGCACGGTCCGCAATTCGCCTCTGCGTGTTGCGTTATAGGCTTTGGCCATTCCCGGCACTGTATTTCTGGCAACACTGATAAAGTTAAAGGGCTTTTTGATGGTGTTGATTTGCGCTCTTGCGACCAATTCGAATTTGCTGGGTTGGCTGTCTACCTCGATCAAGGTCGGCTCGCGCGCGGTTTTATAATCCGGGGTCAAGTCGTGGGTTGCAGCAGTCATCTCCATTCCTGAGGTGCCGTCTACTGCCGCGTGGTGGGTTTTGTTAAACACCGCAAAACTTCCCTTGGGCACACCTTCAACGTTGTCCAGGCCCTCTATGATGTAGGCCTCCCACAGAGGGTGATTGCGATCCAGCGGCCGGGCGTGTAATCGAGAAATCAAAATACACAGTTGGCGCCAATCGCCGGGCTTTGGCAGCGCCAGGTGTCGAATGTGGAATTCCGGGTCATAGTTGCCGTCGGAAACCCAATAGGGATGATCGAGTTTGAAAGGCACCTCTACCAGCTTTCGGGTCATAGGCGGGAGTCCGCGAACGCGTGCACTGTAATTCTCGATGATGTCTTTGAATCTTACTTTACCCCCCGGCGCTGTTGACTGGTCGTAAATGGCCAGCCCCGAGATATGCATAGGCGCATTGGCAGTCTCTAAATAGAGAAAAGATGCGTCCATTCCGGTGAGTTGTTGCATTTATTTGTCCTTCAGTTTTGACGGGCCAGAATATCCTATATGTGCATTAAATACTGTCGCTTAGGTGACAGTTATTGAAATTAATTGCATAGGCGCTTTTGGGTATTATCTTCGCGTTCCGTCCTTGAAACGCGATAAAACATACTATAAGTTCAAATCCGCAATTTTCCTACCCATTTGGCATAAACTATGACTATAGATAGCACCGCGACGATTGACGTTCGCGCGGGCGAAGATATTGATAATGTGTAATCACTGCCGCAGGTTAATTAGTGCGTCGTCCCTGTAGTGTCTATGATTTTCCCAGGATTCAAAATGTTTTTTGGGTCCAGGGTTGTTTTCAGCAAACGCATAAGCGCGATTTCCTGCTCGTTGCGGCTGTGATGCAGGAACTCGCGTTTTTCCAATCCTATCCCGTGTTCAGCTGAGATAGAGCCACCGAAAGTTTCCAAGGTGCTATAGACCATTTGTTCAAGGCGGTGTCTCTCGGCCTCGGAACCGCTGCCGATACTGACGACTACATGCAAATTACCATCGCCAAGGTGTCCAAAGACCACGTGCCGCATGGCGGGCCATTGTTCCACGAGTTTTTGCTCGATGAGGGTTAAATAGTCAGGCATTATATTCAGGGGTAAACTGATATCAAATGCGTAGTAGGGGCTCATCAGTTTTAGCGCTTCAATATTATCGCGTATCTCCCACAGCGAATCTCTCTCTGATTCCGATTTGGCGATGACCGCATCGCTGATAAGTTCACTCTCCAGGCAACCCGAAAGCACATCCTCAAAGGTCTGGGCGTCTTTTTCCGCATCAATCCCCATACTTTCGAGTAACACATAAAACGGGAACTCTGTGCTCATGGGAGATTTCTTCTGGTAGGGTCCATCGCTTGTGACCAACTTGAAGTAATTGCTCCACATCACTTCGAAAGCGCACAATTGGCTGCCAAGCCCTCGATGGCAGTGCTGCAATAGCTCCGGCACATTCTCAAAACTTCTGAGCGCAACAAGAGCCGTTTGTTGACTGCGTAAAGCGGGGCTGAGTTTCAACACCGCCCTAGTGACGATGCCCAGGGTACCCTCACTGCCGATAAAGAGTTGCTTAAGATCGTAACCGGCGTTGTTTTTTATCATTTTGTTCATCGAACTGATGATAGTGCCATCAGCCAAAACGACTTCCAGGCCCAGCACCAGCGCTCGGGTCATACCGTAGCGGATAACCCGGTTGCCGCCTGCGTTGGTAGAAATTGTGCCGCCTATGGTCGCGCTTCCTCTGGCGCCCAGATCCATCGGATAGTTGAAACCTTCGGATTTCGCTGATTCCTGCACCAACTGCAGTGGAACACCTGCTTGCACCGTGATTGTTCCATTGGCGGTATCGAGTTCCTCGATTTGAGTCATGCGTTCCAAAGACAAGGCGATATCCCCTGCGCTGGATAGACAACCCCGCACCATTCCAGTTTTGCCACCTTGAGTGACCAAGCTTTGATTGTGCTCATGACACAGCTTTACAATAGCTGCCACTTCTTGCGTATTGCGAGGCCGCACAACCGCGAGTGCTTCACTGGGGCCTTCGCCCCAACCACCCACACGCGAGCTAACGTCATCACCAGTGAGTACTCCACCAGTGTCCAGGATTTGCCGTAAAGATTCTATAATGTCAGTCATGAATAGTTATCGTGAGTGCAGGCACTTGAATAAATTGTGATCGAAATCTTAGCGTACCCAGCGGTGTTTGAATACACGATGGCTTTGCCGCTATGCTGTGCAAAATTTGAATTGGGAGAGAATGATCCTGGATGTAGCAAACAAAGTGGCGATTGTGACCGGTGCAAGTTCCGGAGTGGGAGCGGAGGCTGCGGTTAAGCTCGCGGCGATGGGCGCAAAGGTGGTCATCAATTATGCAAATTCGCAAGCTGGGGCCGAACAAACTCTGGCTAGAGTCAATGAAGTCGGCGGCCAGGGTATCTGCGTTCGGGCGGATGTGAGCGACGACGCGCAGTGTGTAGAGCTTATACGGCAAACCATTGGCGAGTTTGGTAGCTTGGATATACTACTGAACAACGCCGGCACTACCACCTATGTCGATCACAAGGCCCTGGACCTTTTAACGGACAAGGTTTGGGAGGATACTTTGGGTACCAACTTGCGGGGCCCTTTTTACATGAGCCGTGCAGCACTGCCTGAATTGATTAAGTCCGGTGGGGGAGAGATTGTCATGACTTCCAGTGTCGCGAGTTTTACCACCGGGGGAAGCTCTATCGCCTATTGCGCATCCAAAGCCGGCGTTAACAGCTTGACGCGCACTTTGGCCAAAGCACTGGGCGAACACAACATCCGTGTCAACGCTATCTGCCCCGGCCTTATCGATGGCAGTTGGGCGAGTGAGGGGTGGGGCGATAACTGGGAGGATGTCAAAGCCATGGTGAGCGGCGCGTCTCCCCTTAATTCGATAGCCACTCCTGCAGATGTGGCCGACAGCATTGTCTCCGTGATCACCGGGAGCGATGTGATGACGGGGCAGATAATTACTATTGATGGTGGGTATACCATTAACTGAAGGTGCGCGCTCAGCAGATACTCTGGGGCTCGCTAAAGGCATAGTGGTATCGTTTTTTCAGAAAGCTATAGTGAATTGTTCTCGTTGGGGAAGATCACCAGATGTTGAAGGTCGAACTTCACTGGCAGTGTGTCTCCAGCAGGATAGTCCACGTGGCTGGCCGTCATGCAAGGTACTGTGGCTCCGCCGGGAAGTTCAAGTTCGTAAAGATATTGGGCACCACGAAATGATTTCGCCGCTATTTTTAATTGAATTCCGCTTTCGGCCTCGTACTTGATATCGTCTGGCCGTACCAACAGACGGAAAGTTTCGCCCGTTTTCCAACTGTGATAATTCCTGTCCAGCGTGCCCATACCGTTTGACAGTTCACCACTTTCATTCGCCGATACATCGACGATCGATCCCTGGCCTATGAACCGCGCGACAAATTCGTTACTGGGGTTGTGGTAGAGATTATAAGGCGTGTCAATCTGTGCAATCTGGCCGTCGCGTAGCAGGGCGACGCTATCGGCCATGGCAAACGCCTCGTGTTGATCGTGGGTGACTAAAACTGCGGTCACCTTACTATCCTTCAGGATTTGCCGAATCTCTCCCGCCAGTTGTTCGCGCAATTCACTGTCCAGCCCTGAGAAGGGCTCATCCAACAGTAAAACTTCGGGGGCCGGTGCCATGGCTCGAGCGAGGGCGACACGTTGCTGCTGGCCACCGGATAATTCGTGAGGGTAAGCGTTTTCGTAACCGGCCAACCCCACAAGATCGAGCAGCTGCTTCACACGCGCCTTTTTCTCGATGCGGTTCATGGCAGACAATCCAAAGGCTACGTTGTGTTCTGTGTTGAGATGTGGAAACAAGGCGAAATCCTGAAACACCATACCGACTTTTCGCAGCTCTGGTGGAGTTGTGGAAAAGGCGGAACTTACTTTGGTGCCCTGAATACAAACCTCACCTGCGGCGACGGTTTCGAAGCCGGCTATCGCACGCAGCAGCGAAGTTTTTCCGCATCCGGACGGGCCCAACAAACAGCCGATCTCGCCTTTGGCAAGCGTCAAAGAAACATCCCGAACTGCTTCAACGGAACCGTATTTCACTTGAACATTACGAAGTTCCAACTGAGCATTCACGTGTGCGTATCTCGAATCATTGTTCGGGTCATTATGATGACTGGCAGTAAACCGATAAGCACGATCGCAAGTGCCGGGGCCGCAGCATCAGCCAGGCGTTCATCGGAAGCCAATTCATAAGTGCGTACCGCCAGGGTGTTAAAATTGAAGGGCCGCAATATCAACGTGGTGGGAAGCTCTTTCAACACATCAACAAACACAAGTAATAGGGCGGTTAATACGGAGCCGCGCAACATGGGCAAATGTATGTGCCGCAGAACTCCGATGGGTCGCTGCCCAAGAGACCTGGCTGACTCGTCAATAGAGGGACGTATTTTTTGCAGACCAGACTCCACACTCTGTAACGATACTGACAAAAATCGCACTACGTAGGCAAAAATTAGCGCGACAACCGTGCCGCTGAGCAGCAATCCCGTTGATACATCAAAAAATTGTCGCATTGTCGCGTCCACCTGATTGTCTATCCAGGCGAAGGGTATCAGCACGCCAACAGCAATGACCGTGCCGGGAACCGCATAGCCCATACTGGATATGCGAGCTGCCGACCTTTCCAATTTCCCCGGATGAATCCGCTTGCCGTAACCGAGCAGTAACGCCACTAGCAAACAGACCAAAGAGGCGGTAGCGGCAAGCGCAAAGCTGTTGAGTATAAGCCAGAAAAAGTCGCTATTGATATTCGAATGCCATTTTTTGGCTGCCCAGGCGAACAGCTGGCCTGCCGGTAGCATAAAGCCAAAGAAAACCGTTGCAAACAACCCGGAGAAACACGTGGTAGCGCGCCAACCCGAAAGATGAATTCGCGTAGGCTTGTTACGCGCGGACGTGTGGTGATAGCGGATGCGATGGCGAGACCAGCGCTCCAGAACCATCAGGGTAAAAACAAATACCAGCAAAAGAGCAGACAATTGCGCAGCGCTTTGTAGTTCGCCCAAGCCATACCAGGTACGAAAAATTCCTGTAGTGAAGGTACTTACACCGAAGTAATCCACGGTACCGTAGTCCGCCAGGGTTTCCATTAGGGCTAAACTGGTGCCCGCAACGATAGCGGGCCTTGCCATTGGAAGTCCGACCTGGAACAGCGTTTGCCACGGCCCCTTACCCAAATTTCGACTGGCTTCGAGCACCGCTGTTGACTGCTCCATAAAAGCAACCCGGGCCAAAAGATACACATAGGGATAGAGCACCAGTGACAACATGCATATCGCGCCGCCAAGTGAACGTATTTCGGGAAACCAATAGTCGCCGTAACCCAGCTCAAAATAGTCTCGAATGGCGCTCTGCACGGGGCCGGTAAAATCCAGCAACCCGGTATAGGTATAGGCAATGATGTAGGCGGGCATTGCCATCGGTAACAGCAGCGCCCAATTGAAGAATTTTCGGCCGGGGAAGTTGCACATTGCGGTAAGCCAGGCACCGCTCACGCCCAGGAACACCGTTCCAAATCCTACCCCGAGCACTAGCAAAGCGGAATTGGTGATGTAGTCCCTGAGCACAGTGTCGAGCAGGTGTTGCCATACATCACTAAAGGTCTGGGTTAAGCTGGCCAGCACGGTCAGCACCGGGATTGAAATGACGAGTGCTACAACAACCAGAGTTGCCCGCCAGCGATAGGCGGGGGCGTTTATTTCCAACGAGCCCTGTCCATGGCCATCACCGCTTGAGCGTTGAGCTTGCCCAGTTCGGTAACCTCTAGAGAATCCGCTTTGTAGTCGCCCCAGGATTGTAACAATGGGCTCGCTTCCAACTCTGAGCGCACTGGATACTCCATATTGGTTTGCGCATACCAGCGCTGGGATACGTCGTTCGCCAGGAATTCGATCAGTTGCTTAGCTTGTGCAACATGTTTTGCAGAGGCAGTGATTCCCGCGCCACTAATATTGATATGGGTTCCGCGGGATTGTTGGTCGGGCCAGAATACGGCGACTTTTGCGGCGGCGGCACGTTGGCTCTCTTCATCTGAGCTCGCCATCGCTCCCAGATAGTAGCTGTTCACAACTGCGATATCACACTGTCCCGCGGCGACAGCTTTTATCTGGTCTCGATCACCGCCTTGAGGCGGACGAGCAAAGTTTGCTACAAACCCTTTCAGCCAGGTATCAGTACTTTCCGTTCCTTCATTGGCAATCATGCTCGCGACTAGAGATTGATTGTAAATGTTACTGGAGGAACGAATACAGATTCGCTTGCGCCACTGATCACCAGCAAGTGCTTCATAGCTACTTAATTCAGAGGCTTTTACGCGATCTTTGGCGTAGACAATGAAACGAGCACGAATGGATAAACCGTACCAAAATGATTCTGAGCTTCTCAGATGGGCGGGGATATGACTTTCCAGGTACTGTGAATTTACCGGCTGCAATACACCGGCTTCCTGCGCTCGGTACAGGCGTCCGACATCGGTTGTCAGTAGTACGTCTGCAGGAGAGTTTCGGCCTTCGCTTTGCAGGCGGGTGAGCAGGGCGTCGCCCTTTCCGGTAACGAGATTCACTGTAATGCCAGTTTCAGTGGTGAAATTGTCGAGCAAGGGCTTTATTAAAGCTTCCTGCCTGGCCGAGTATATGTTGACCTCGGCTGATGTCGTGGCGGGACTGAACCCCAGGTTGAACACACAAACAAAAAATAAAGCTAAAGCGCCGCGAGGAGCGGATTGAAGCTGAGCGAACATTATGGGGTTCCTGTGTGCAGGTAGTCTTTGTTGAGAATGCTTATTATTCCTATTTACACATTCAAAGCAAGTAGATTCTTAGGATTGGATGAGTGCGCTCCTCTCTGCCGCTATGGCCGTCAGCAGCCCGGCCGTAAAATCGTAGTTCGGATCTGCAAGGGCTGTCGAAATTGCGTCGGGTATTACGCACTGCTGCTTGTTTGCCATACCCCAGCGAATGAGCTCGGTCAGCACGGGGGCCAGCGCAATTCCCTCCCCGGTCGGAATATAGATTGATGCTTTACCGTCACAAGGGTCGGGAAATTTTTGCACCAGGGCATATTGTTGAAGCTGTTTTAACCGGTTTGCGAGAATATTTGTTGATATACCTTCGGGTGAAGCAAGAAACTCTTTATATCGCCGCTTTCCCCCAAAGAGCATGTCCCTGATAAGCAGCAGCGACCAGCGGTCACCAAAGAGCAGCATCGCGTGGTCAATAGGGCAGCAAGGGGTCGTATTTGATGAAACTGATATTGTGCTCTCGTCCATAGGCAAATTATTGAATTAATACTTGCAATGTACAAGTAGTTACGGCAAGTTTAACTTGCATTTCGCAAGTAATAAATATTCCAGGAGAGTTCTATGTCTATACCCGTCAGCACCCTTTACGCCGCTGTTCTCGGCTTAATGTTTATTCCGTTTACCGCCTATGTCGGCGCCTACAGGGCCAAAACCAATATTCTAATAATGGATGGCGGCGACCAGGAGATGGCGAGGCGCATGCGGGCCCAGGCGAACTTTGTTGAGACGGTACCCCTGGCAGTCGTTCTCCTCATTCTGATGGAACTCAACGGCGCTGGCTCCACCTGGTTACACAGCCTGGGCGCAGTGTTGGTTCTGTCGAGGTTTGTTCACTACCTGACCATTGTGACCAATCCAGCTAAGACCATCCCGAGAGCTCTGGGAATGTTAGGCACTCTGCCGGTTTATTTGGTGTCAGCCATCTGGCTGCTAAAGACGGTTTTATAAGCGAGTGTGTTGCGGGCAATTGAAGTCTAGATAGGTATACAAAGATAAGCTGATAAGGCCTCAATTCGCCTACAGGGATTTTACAGCGTGGGTCATTCGCGTATAGTGATTAAGTGGTCAGACCAATTTTAGACTAGACCATTTGGCTATCCTATAATTAAAATTCCGCTGCCTTAGCAGGTATCCATGAGCAAAAGTATTGTTGTTCTTCTGGCGGCGATTCTCGCAGACTCTGGCTTTTACTGGTATTTCGTGGCTGATTTCGAGCCTGGATTTGAAGTGGATGAGGGTTTTACCCTTCTCTACGACGGCATTTGTCTCGCGGGATGGTCAGTCATCGGCGGCGAGGCGACATTCGAAGCTGCCGGCGAGGAAATCATCGGTAGGCGGGGACCGGGCGATAATACATTTCTTAGAACCGACCAATCTTTTGGCGATTTTACTTTAAAGCTACAAATGCGTTGGGAGCAGTTTGGAAATTCCGGTGTGTTGTTTCGAGCGGAGGCGCGCCCCGATACCGGCCGCGCCTATGGCTACCAATTTGAGTTGGACGCGTCAGAACGTTCCTGGAGCGGTGGAGTTTACGACGAAGCCAGGCGAGGGTGGTTGGCATCCTTAGAAGATAAAGCCGAAGCGCGCGCAGCCAGACGTCAGCTCGATGATGCACTTGTGCGAATGACCGTACCGGCTTGCGAACACGCCACCACCGTACGCGTGCGCCAGAGCGCTGGCGACGGGCACGGCGCCTCTTATGTCGAAATGAGTGTATTTGCAGATCATGCTCAAGCGAAATGGGTGAGCGCCGACAGTGAAACGGTGCTCGAAGCAGTTGAACTCGATAAGGCCGATCATCAAGAACTAACCTTGGTTACGGTTGGCAATCAGGTAACCATGAGTGTGGGTGAGCGCGATGTTGCCCGACTCGAGGACCTCGCCTTGGAATCGCGCGGCCAATTTGTTATTGAACCGGCTCGCTGTGGTGATCATTTTGAAGTGACCGAATTGCGCTGGTTCGATCTCAAGGAAAAAAGCAATGAAGTGTTGTTTTACCAGACACTGGATACTAAACCCGCTCCGGTCTTAACTCCCGAGCAGGCGGTGGTCGATTTTCGCGTTGCGCCCGGGTTTGAGGTCGAGTTGGTAGCCGCCGAGCCGTTGGTAGAAGATCCCGTGGCAATGTCCCGGGATGAGTACGGACGCCTCTATGTTGTTGAACTACGGGGATACATGCCCGATGCCTACGGCACGGGACGCAATGAGCCGGTGGGGCAGGTCGTGCGTCTGGAAGACACTGATGGCGATGGCCGTATGGACACCAGCGAGGTTTTCCTCGGTAAGCTAGTCAATCCCCGGGCCGTTGCAGTGGTCAACGAAGGGATTTTAATTGGCGAACCCCCCAACCTCTGGTTGTGTGAACTGCCCTCACGCGAGGCTTCATGCACCCACAAAAAACGTGTTGGCGACTACGCTCCGGACGTCGATGCTGCGAGTGTCGAGCATCTTGAAAACGGGCTTCGCCAGGGGCTGGACAACTGGTTATACAACTCGAAATCTGCACGTAAGCACCGAATCATAGAGGGCGAGCTTCAGGTTGAAGAGAGTGTGTTTCGTGGGCAGTGGGGTATTACCCGAGATAATTATGGGCGTGTGCTTTACAACCATAATTCAACCTGGGTTCAAGCCGACCTGTTTGCCGCCGAGGATATCGTCACAGCGGGCCGCGGCGATTCCTTTGCTGGCTTGGGTGCTAATCTGACTGCGCTCAGTGAAGTGTTTTCAGTGCGAGTCAATCCGGGTGTTAACCGGGCCTATCTACCGGATACCCTGCGCAAAGACGGGCGCCTGCACAAGGCCACCGGGGTGAGTGGCTTGGTTTCTTATCGCGGTGATCAATTTCCGCTCGGCTATAGAAACAATGTGTTTGTGCCTGAGGTTGCCGCCAATGTGGTTGCGCAGATCTCCCTCGTTGAGGAGGGTATGAACCTGAAAGCTGAACATCAACTGTATGACGATGAAACCTGGGGCAAGCGAGAGTTTCTGGCCTCCACAGATGAACGTTTTCGGCCTGTGGATGCGATGAATGGTCCCGACGGCGCTTTGTATGTCATCGATATGTATCGTGGAATTGCCCAAGACCAACATTTTTTAACAGACGAATTGCGTGAACAGATTTTCCAGCGACAGTTGGACAAGCCTTTAGGGCGCGGTCGTATCTGGCGGGTGCGTCATACCAGTGGTCATTCTGATCGGGTGGGACCCAAGCTGGCTGAGGCTAGCGATTCGCAGCTCGCTGGCTATTTGTCTCATTCCAATGGTTGGGTGCGTGACACGGCTCAGCGACTGTTGCTGGTCCGTGGCACAGCTGCCCAGTCGACACTAAACTCGATTGCCAAAGGTGACGATACCCTCGCTGCTATACACGCTTTGTGGACGTTGCACGGGCGCGGTGAGTTAAGCAGAAAAACAGTGCTGGAACTCTTGGCTATTGATGACCCGCAGCGCCAACATCAAACTTTGCGGGCGGGGCGTTCGACCCTGCTCGCGCAAGATATGCTGGCCGTTGCCGCAATCTTGAGTGATGCGCCGGAGCAATTGCAGATGCAACTGGCATTTACGCTCGGGGATTATGCTAAGCAGCCTGCGGTACGTAGCCGACTTCTCGACATTCTCCTTACTCAATCGAACAGCGAATATGTGCGTCAGGCGGTGATTAGATCTGCGCGGGGAGTAGAGTTTGAATTCCTTACCGAGGCTCTCGACAGCAAGGGTTTGGGTGAGGCCAACGAGGCTACCCAGACCCTGCTTGCAACGCTGGCGGCAAATGCCTATCGCACAATGCGTGACGATCTGACTTCGGATGAAGCGGCGAATCCAGCCTTAAACGACTTGCTGGGTCTTGTGGGGTCACGGCGCGGTGACCTGGACTGGCAGCAAATTGCGATGCTGGACGGCTTTAGAGGTTTGACGAGTACAAGTTCCTTCACTCCGGCGCCACTTGAATCGGTGCCAGCTATTTTCGCCGATAGTTCAATTGGCGAAAGCAACCCTTTGTGGCCGGCGCGCTTGGCGGGTCGCGCAGCGTTCACCTGGCCCGGTGATGAACTGGCCCTGGGCGTTACACCGCTGGGCCCAGAGCAATTGGCGCTGATGGCAAAGGGTTAAAACCTTTTACGCGCAATGCGGCACCTGCCACGGTGCCCAAGGCGCTGGCATCGCCGGGCTCGCGCCCGCACTGGCCAACTCGCCCTGGGTGCTGGGGTCCACCGGAATGGCTGGGTCGCATTATATTGCAAGGTATGAACGGCCCCGTCGAAATCGACGGTGAAATATGGGATGGGTTAATGCCACCCCACGGGCACATGGCGCATCTTGACGACGACAATCTTGCGGCGCTGAAAAAGTGCCGGTCAAACGTGCACAGGATTAATACGTGAGTGACGCTCTGCGCTTGGGTGTCATTGGCCTGGGCAATATCGGGCGCCAGCACATTGGCCATATTCACGGTGGAGGGGCTGGCAACTGCGTTGTTACTGCAGTCTGCGCACGAAGTGGTTCTGCTGCAGAAGACCTTAACGGGGCTTTATTCTTTAACGACTTCCGTGAACTTATAGACTCAGGCAGTTGCGACGCAGTGCTGATTGCCACGCCTACAATGAGCCACCTTGAAATAGGTTTGTACGCACTCGCCAAGGGCTTGCATGTGCTCATGGAAAAACCGATGGGCTTATCCGTGGCCGAAGGGGAGGAGTTGCTGGCGGCGGCATCTTCCGATCAAGTATTTGGTCTTATGCTAAACCAGCGGGTATCCCCGGTGTTTCGCAAGATGAAAGATTTGCTTGAGCAGGGCGCTCTGGGAGAACTGCAACGCAGCCACTGGACCATGACTAACTGGTTTCGCCCCGAGGTGTATTTCCAGACATCCGGCTGGCGCGCAACCTGGCGCGGCGAAGGCGGCGGACTGCTCCTGAACCAATGCATTCACAATATCGACATTCTGCAGTGGCTGTGTGGCGTGCCGATCTCTGTACAGGGTTTTTGCGGCTTTGGGAAATACCACGACATCGAAGTAGAGGATGAGGCAACCGCCTATTTTCAGTATGCCAATGGTGCAACGGGTGTATTTATTCGCGGCGGCAGGTGCGTTTTATGGCTCCGATCTGGATATTCAGGGTAAATTAAGCCCTGTGCAAGCCGGCACAATGTTTGCTCAGGTTGGTCTGGGTGAGGTTACTGGAAGGCTGATATTCGCCTTCGGCGTTCTGGGTATGGCAGTAGGTTCTTTAGTGATGCACATGCTTTGCTGTGGCTCAGCTGCGGCGGAGATGTTTGGCTGGGAGCACAACTCGCACCAATACCGTCTCGCATTGCTGTTGCCGACGCCCGCTGTGTTGGGCGTATTTGTATGGTCCACTATGGGTGCATATGTGGTTTTGCCCACCTCGGCCATTTGCGGATTGCTGTTACCCATTGCGTATTTGGGTTGGCTGGTACTGAACAATCGCCCCGATTATCTGGGGCAGGACTCTCCCGCTGGAGGCAGAGCAGCAGTGCTCAATACAGCGATGATTGTCTGTATTTAAGTGGTGCTCGCTAGCGTAACGTATAGCACCGCGATTAAACTGGGATGGGGGTAGTAAAAAGACGGGGCCAGTTACGCGCCAACAGCCTCTGTTCAACCGGTGGTTGCTCCCGGAGAGTTTCAGATAGCGGCGGCGTTTCACGACCACGGGCATATCCATGGGCAGTGTAATGGCCTGCGAGATTCCGGAGCGACAATAAAGTGGGTCTACGACCCTGATCCCGGGCGTGTCCAAACTTTCCTGGAGCATTTTCCGCAGGCTCAGGTTGCGCCCAACTTCCGCACTATCCTGGAAGATCCCGATATAAAGTTGGTCGCCAGCGCCGCCGTCCCAAGCGAGCGGGCTGCGATTGGCACTGCGGTAATGCAAGCAGGCAAAGATTATTTTACGGATAAATCTCCTTTTACTTCCTTACTTCAGCTTGAGGATGCCCGCGACGTCGTAGCCGCAACAGGCGCCAAGTAACATGGTCTACTACGCCGAACGCCTGCACAATGATGCCGCATGGCGCGCAGGGGCGTTAATAGAGCAAGGAGCTGTCGGCAATGTTGTACAGGTTTTAAATCTCGCGCCTCACAGACTGTCTAAATCTACTCGGCCCGATTGGTTCTTTGACAAGTCTCGCTACGGCGGGATTCTTACCGATATTGGCTCTCACCAGGTAGAGCAGTTTCTTACCTACGCTAGTTGTAGCGATGCCAAGGTTAACTTTGCCAGAGTTGCCAACATGGCGAATGCTGACAGGCCAGGTCTGGAAGACTTCGGGGAGATTTCTCTCACGGGCGATAACGGCGCCTCTTTTTATTGTCGGGTTGATTGGTTTACACCGGACGGACTGCGCACTTGGGGCGACGGGCGAACCTTTATTGTCGGCACCGAGGGCACACTGGAATTGCGCAAATATGTGGATGTGGGCGCTGGAGACGTACCTACCTCCAAGTTGATGTTGGTCAATGGGGAGGGAGAGCAAGTAATGGAATGCCAGGGAACAACTGGCTTTCCCTTTTTTGGCCGACTCATACTGGACAGCCTCAATCGAACTGAGAATGCCATGACGCAGGATCACGCGTTTCGGGCCGCTGAGCTCAGTATGCGCGCCCAATTGATCGCGGATACACTCTGATTTAGATCTCGAAAAACTGGTTAAACCCGGATATCTAACCCAGCTACTGCCCGCGCTTAACCGCGCCAGCACAACGTGCAATCACCTCTGCCTATCCGTATAATCGCCGCTCTCTAAAACACTCTTTTACTTCGGATAAACATGACTGTTCGCACTCGCGTAGCCCCTTCCCCAACCGGTGACCCACACGTTGGCACCGCCTATATAGCCCTGTTCAATATGTGTTTTGCCAAAGCGCATGGCGGTGAGTTTCTGCTGCGCATAGAAGATACGGATCAGGCGCGCAGCACGCCAGAATCGGAACAGGCCATACTGGACTCACTGCGTTGGTTAGGTTTGGACTGGGATGAAGGGCCGGATAAGGGGGGTGACTACGGCCCCTATCGGCAAAGTGAACGTATGCCCATATATGGCAAGTATGCGCGTCAGTTGGTCGAAGAGGGTAACGCCTTCGTGTGTTATCGAACGACCGAGGAGCTCAACGGGTTGCGCGAGGCCAGGCGAGCTGACGGTAACGGCACCGCTCTTAAGTACAGCGACCTCAAATTACCTGACGAAGAAATAGAAAAGCGCAGCGCCGCAGGTGACGCCTATGTGATCCGCATGGTGGTACCGGAGGAGGCAGGTACCTGTGCAGTTGATGACATGTTGCGTGGCACCATCGAGCTGGATTGGACAATGGTAGACGCGCAGATTTTGTTGAAGTCTGATGGCATGCCAACTTATCACCTGGCCAACGTTGTTGATGATCACCTGATGGAAATCACTCACGTGCTACGCGGAGAAGAGTGGATTAATTCAGCGCCCAAACACAAGTTGTTGTATCAGTATTTTGGCTGGGATATGCCGCAGCTGTGCCATCTGCCGCTGTTGCGTAATCCGGATAAATCGAAGCTGAGCAAACGCAAAAATCCTACGAGTATTTTGTACTATCAGCGAATGGGCTTTTTGCCAGAGGCTCTCATTAATTATTTGGGGCGGATGGGCTGGTCTATGCCGGATGAAAGCGAGAAGTTTTCGCTGGAAAAAATGCTGACCAATTTTGACATCCAGCGAGTCTCTCTCGGTGGCCCCATTTTTGATGTTGAAAAATTGAGCTGGCTCAACGGTATGTGGATTCGCGAGGAGCTAAGCGAAGGCGAGCTCGCTGAGCGGCTCGTTCACTGGGCGTACAATGAGGAGAATCTAAAGAAGGTTTTACCGCACGCGCAAAAGCGTATGGAAACCTTGAGCGACTTTGCGCCCCTGGCAAGCTTTCTGGTGTCGGGTGTGCTCCCTTTAACACCCACCAGTTTCGAAAGCCTTAAAGCCGATACCGATTCAGTCGTAAAAGGCTTGCAGTTTGCTCTGTGGCGCATGGAAGCTCTGGGCGTCTGGACTCGCGACAATATTTGGATTGAATTGAAAAACACTGCGGACGTTCAGGACATAAAGGTTAAGGATTTTCTGGCACCGTTGTTTATTGCGATCTCTGGATCAGCAGCGTCATTTTCGGTGGTGGATTCAATGGAACTGCTGGGGCCTGATATGAGCCGAGCAAGAATTCGTCATGCCATCGAAGTTCTCGGAGGCGTTTCCAAGAAGGCAATGAAGCGCCTTGAAAAAGAATATCAGCAATTGTCGGGAGCGTAGGCCGTGTCCAGGGTGGGTTTCGCCAGTTCCATGCTCTCAACCGCAGTTCGCGGTAGGGCAGGCATTAGCTGTGTTCCCGCGCAGCTAAAGCCCCCGATAATGTTGCAACTGTACGATATAGAAAATTGCCCCTACTGCCGCCTGGTTCGAGAAGTACTGACAGAGCTTGATCTGGATGCGGAAATATACCCCTGCCCGAAATTGGGCGAGCGCTATCGCCAAGAGCTCGTCGACCGAGGTGGGAAAGCGCAGTTTCCCTACCTGGTAGATCCCAATACCGGTGTTGAAATGTATGAGTCATTGGACATCGTGGCGTACCTATACGAAACCTATGCGCAACGGCCAGCACCGCTGAAATGGCGTGTCGGTTCGCTGCAAGTGTTTGGTTCTATGCTGGCCAGTGCCCCCAGACTCGCGCGTGGAATGAAGGCTAAAACAGGTCGGTTGCCGGAGTCTATGCTGGAGTTGTACAGTTTTGAGTCCAGCCCCTATGCCCGCCCCGTTCGCGAGATGCTCTGTGAAATGGAGATACCCTATATTCTGCGAAGCTGCGGTAGAGCAGCGCTTGCGGACTGGTTGCTTCCGCCTGTACGCGAAGCTCTGGAAATTTCACCCGCGGGTGATATCGAAAACCGGCGTCACATGTTGGACGAGCAGGGTAAAGTCTCCATCCCGTATCTGTATGATCCCAATCGCGATTTTGGCCTGTTTGAGTCCGATGATATCCAGGATTACCTGACCGGTGAGTACGGCTAGAGGCCCAGATTACGGGATGTTCGGCTTCTAGAGCAGTTAAATAAAGCCGTATTAAACGACGCCTTAAATTGATATATTGGCCCGATACTATAAATAGAAGAAATCTCGATACGAGGCATATGAGATGGTACGAGTCGTAAAGATAGTGGGGATCGCGTTGGCCATCCTGGTCGCGACGGGTTGTAGAGTGCGAATAGAGCTTCCAGAGGGAGGTTATGTTCTATCAGGTACAGGCCAGAACGATTGTCGTGCCGAGGTAACCCAGCAGTCTTTACACGCGAATCATATGCACGGCTCCAAACAGGTAGCTCACCTGGTAGGCTCTCAAGTCGATGCCAGTCACGACGAGGATGAAGTAGAAAAGCCTCATTGCGATATCGTTATAGACGACACGAACTTCAATGATACGTTTACCGCAGTGCCATATGCCGGCTGGGAATTTAGGCGCTGGAAGAAGCGTGATAACGGTTTGTTTGGTGGTTCGAAAATTGTTGAGGTTCCAATATACACAACAGGTTTTGATGCAATTGATGTGTTAATGGACATCGTCAATTCTGACGCGGTGTACTACCTGGAGCCCGTCTTCAAAAAAATACAGACCACAGCAGGCGATACCAATTGCAGCAATTTCAGTGGCAGCTATGACCGTATTCAATCGATTATTTTTGACGGTTACAACTGCACCAATAGTGCGTGTCACAGTGCGGAGAATGCAGCGGGAGAGCTGGATTTAACAGCCGGTGCCTCCTACGAAAATTTATTCCGGGTTCCTGCAGTAGCAAATCTTGCGGACCCCTTGCAGCGAGTGCACCCGGGTGAACAGAAGCTTAGTTTTCTATATTCCAAGTTGGCGGCAGCAACCCTTGGTGAGGAACTACCCAGCGGCGGCGGCCAGCCAATGCCCTTGGCAAACACGCCCCTGACCACTGATCATCTTGAAGCCATGCGCCTGTGGATACGTAATGGCGCGCCCCAGATCAACGATGTCGATGAGGTTGCTACCTTGCTGGGGTGCGGTGAGAGTACAACTCCCCAGGCCAACAAAATCGATCCACCGGATGCACCGATGTTGGGCGAGGGTGTTCAATTTAATAGTGGCCCCTGGACAGTGCTTCCCGGAAGCGAAAACGAGGTTTGTTTTGCGACCTATTATGATTTGTCCAAAAATCCCGGCGCACTTCCGGAATCTGCCAAGATTAGTTGTGAGGGCGGGGTCTACAACAATTATGACGGTGATTGCTTTGCCATTAATCATCAAACTCTGACTCAGGATCCACAATCACACCACAGCATTATTGATGTGTACGTAGGAACGGCATCACCGCTGGATCCATCCTGGGGTGCATGGCAGTGCCTAAACGGGCCAGGTGAGGGCATGGCATGCGACCCAACGCGTATTGGCGAGCCTGTGTCCAGTGGCGGTGCTGATTGCGGGGGCGCGAGATACGTATGTGGCACCCCAGCGGTGAAACGAACCGCATGCATCGGCTGGGGCCCCAGTGATCAAAGGTCTGCACAGGTTGGAATGGGAGGGGCGCAGTCTCCGGTTTCGGATAATAAGCTGGCGGAGGGTGTCTACTCGGTTATTCCTGCGAAAGGCGTCATCATCTGGAATTCCCACGCATTTAACCTGTCAGACAAGCCGACCACTGTAGAGCAGTATAATAACTTTATCTTCGCGCAGCCTGATGAACGTACCTATCGAAATCGTGGAATATTTGACGCAAAGAATATCTTCGTTGCGAATGTACCGCCCTATGAGCAGCGCACTTATTGTTCGACCTATACGCTGCCCAAGGGGGCGAGATTGACCGAGTTGAACTCACACGCCCACAAGCGCGGCATATTGTGGCAGACGTGGCTGCCGCCTCAGGATTCAACGTGCGGCGTGCACAATAACTGCCAACCCAACCCAACCATTCCCGACTACGTGAGTCGAGTTTATAACGACCCGCTGCAGATCAACTATGATCCTCCTCTGGAATATGATCGCCAAAACAAAGATAAGCGCACGGTCAAGTTTTGCGTCACTTACGATAATGGCCAGGAGTTCCCCGATCTTCTCAAGCTCAATTCCACGTCCGTGGGCACCACCTGTGTTGGTAGTGCGTTCTGTGCCGGAGGGCCTACTCCGGGCTTGGCCTGTGGCTCCGATGACAGCATGTGTGGTGACGGTGGTAGTTGCGATGCCTGTCCTGTACGAGGTGGTGTGACCACAGAAGATGAGATGTTCATTCTGCTGGGCAACTACTATGTGGTGCCGCCGGAGGAGCAAAACTAGCTCGCTAGCGCTCGATAGAGCCGCCTTTTCGGGGCTCTTTGATCCCACCTTGACAGCGCTAGTCGCTGTCTCTAGAATGCGCAGCTCTCAACTGAACATCCAGCGACAAATTACCTGTTGGTTCAATGAGTTAGCAGTTTTTCTGGGGCCTTAGCTCAGCTGGGAGAGCGCAACACTGGCAGTGTTGAGGTCAGCGGTTCGATCCCGCTAGGCTCCACCAAATTTCTTCTTAACAATCAAATGCTTACACCATTTCTGGCAGGCAAGAAAAAGGGACTCGAACCCCCTGAAAATCTACTGTTTAGCAACTGACTAGCAGGCCAGAAATTGCTCGGCAAACCATTCTCCCTGTTCTACCTGTGTCTTCGTGCCAATCCGGAAGCAGTCGTTCTGTGGTGTAAGTACCGTCAGTTCGTACAGCGGTCGTCCGGTATCCAGTGACAGTGTTGAATTGCGGTAAATATTGATCCATTTTTCGCAGTTATTTGTATTTGGAATTGACCCATGTTAGCGCCACAGTAAACCCGCAGTTATTTGCCGCAGAATAAAAGAACGACAAAGAGGCGACAGTGATCCGGCTTAACTCCAATCGATCACAGGCTAGAACGGCAGCTCATGATTTACCTCGACACTGTCTGTGTACTCTTGTTGCTCAATCCGGATCTCCTCGTACAGTTGCGCAATCTCATCACCATAGTGATCCCACAGTACCGATCTCAGGTCGCCGAGCAGCTGATAAATACAATCGGCTTGTTCAGCCGTCCAGTAGGTTGTGATTTTTAAGGTTTTCATTTAGCCTTTCCTCGCTTTTTGGTCTCGCGCCGCTTCGACGCACACTCCTGCGCTTCCTTCATGCGGTACGACTCACCCTCAATGGCGATGACCTCGCTGTGATGGACTAAACGGTCAATCAGGGAGACCACACACGCGGCATTGGGGAACACGTCATTCCACTCGCCAAACGGACGGTTCGTTGTCACCAAAGTTGAACATTTCTCATAGCGCCGGTTGATGATTTCAAACAGCAAGTCAGCATGACGATTGCTGTAGGAGAGGTAGCCCACTTCATCAATTACCAGCAAGGCGGGCCTGGCGTAGTGTTTCAATCGACGCTGCAGGGCATTTTTGTTCGATGAGGCTGAAATCGAAGTCGCCCTGAGTGAGCTCGAAGAGCAACTGCCTGAAGAAGACCGGGTTCGGCCTCAAAAGAAGAAAAGAAAGCGCGGGTTTAGCGACAAGCTGCAACGGGTGCAGATACACCTCACACTTTCAGATGAGGAAAAGGATGGGGCCACCAAAACATTCTTCACCAAGGTCAAGGAAGAGCTGGAGTTTATTCCCGCCCAGGTCAAGGTGTTGGAATACTGGCAGGAGAAGGCGGTATTCAATATTGACGGTGAAGATGTCATTGTCGCCGCACAGCGCCCCGCTCATCCGCTGGGGAAATGCTTTGCCAGTCCTGCATTGCTGGCCTACATCATTGCCTCCAAATACGCCGATGGACTGCCGCTATACCGCCTGGAGGGGATGCTCAAGCGTTACGGCGGTGATATCAGCCGCTCCAACATGGCCCACTGGATTGTACGGCTTCAGGATGTATTCCAGCCCTTGATCAACTTGATCCGGGAGGTTCAGCTTGAGGGGAATTACCTGCAGGCGGATGAGACGCGCATACAAGTCTTGAAGGAAACGGGCAAAACGGCCCAATCGGATAAATGGATGTGGGTGATACGCGGTGGCCCACCGGATAAACAATCAGTGCTGTTCGAATACGACCCCTCACGTGCTGGCGCGGTGGCTGAACGCCTGCTGGATGGCTTTGGTGGTGTGTTGCAGGCCGACGGCTATTCCGGTTACAGCAAGGTGTGCCGGATAGCGGGCATTACCCGAATTGGATGCTTTGACCATGCCCGGCGCAAGTTCGTTGAAGCCAGCCGGGCGGCGGAAACCAGGAGCACCCAAAAGAAAGTGGGGCAACCCACCAAGGCTGACGTTGCACTCAGTAAAATACGAAGGCTGTATGCGATAGAGAAATCGATCAAGGATCTGGAGCACGACAAGAAAAAACAGGCAAGGCAGTCACTCAGCGTGCCGATTCTCGAGGACCTGAAGCCATGGCTGGAGAAGAACGTCAGCCGGGTGCCCAAAGATAGCCTGACCCACAAGGCCATAACGTACACACTGAACCAATGGGAGTACCTGATTGGCTATTGCGAGGACGGCCAGTTGAATATCAGCAATGCGCTGGCTGAGAATGCGATCAGGCCCTTTGCGGTTGGTCGGCGCGCCTGGCTATTCGCAGATACCTCCCGCGGGGCCCGAGCCAGTGCAACCTGTTATAGTTTAGTGGAATCGGCAAAGGCGAACGGCCTGGAACCTTATGCTTACCTCCAGCATGTGCTGGCGCACATTGCGGCGGCAGATACGGTGGAGAAGCTTGAAGCATTACTGCCCTGGAACATGGAAATCGAAGAGTAACGGCGAAGTAAAGCGATCTACTGTCTAGCGGCTCGCAGACAAAATCAATAGGGTCGATTTAAGTGCGCTTACTTTTGATCTCATCAGGCACGGTTTGCAGTAGATCACGGAGTATTATTGCCAGAGAACGGTGATGCGTTACTTTTTGTTGTTGCCGTTCTCGATAACGCTGTTGGCGAGCGGCATTATTCATGCGACCCGGGCGAGTGGCCTGGTACTTCGCTCTGGCTCGTTTAATGGATTCCTTTCTGGCTTCCTGGCTGCAACCATCGGTGCAATACCGCTGGCCGCGATCACAGTGGGTACAGACGATGACCTGGGCGTAGCAGCGACAACAGTGGTAGAGACGGCTGGATGATGGCATCGACACAAAGGTCGATGAGGGCTGGATTTATTCCCATTATGTGCAACACTTAACGGGTCGTGCACCTGCACGGTTTTTTTGGGTATGGCGCCAGCGTTGACCGTCAAATCTGTGGTGGCGTCATACCGTTCTCAGCGACACTTATTCTTATAGTCCCTACGCTTGAATCGTGCCTGCTTATTGGTCGCTCTTGAGTGTGACTGGGCCGCAGTTCTACTGCGCCGATTCTAATACGCCGAGATCCGTCTATTTCAAAATTCGGCAAATAGCTGCGGTTTTGGAGTGGCGTCTACAACCCACTTGGGACTCCAAATCTCATTCTTAGTCAGGAAGTTAGGTAACCTTCAGTGGATCATTTTTCAATGCAAATAGAGGGTCAAACTTCCGCGCAATTCAACAAATAGTCAATAAAATCAGGGCGATCAAATTTTCAGGAGGGACAGGCATCAATCCAGCGCGAGCACAGTCCCTGATTGCGCACCGCTGACACAATTAATTTCTATTGGCAGAGTGCACGGTACGACCACCGAACACCGTGCTGAGCACTACCGTTTCGCTAATTTCATCGGGATCGATATCGAAGAGATGACGGTCAAGCACGATAAAGTCTGCAGACTTGCCAGTCTCGATGGAACCGGTGGTTTCCGCGCTGTATGTTGATTCGGCACCATTTATGGTGAATATCCGCAATACAGCAGCAAGATCCAGCGCCTCTTCGACGCCGAGACTTCCCGCGTTGACGCCATAGGGGTCGCGCCGCGTAACCATAGCTTCTATTCCGGGCCACGGACTTGGTGACTGCACTACCGAGGGCCAGTCCGAGCCGTAAACAACCAACGCACCACTCTCGACCAGGGTCCTGGTTGGCCAGAAGTGATCGCTGCGCTCTGTACCCAGCACTCTTTCCATCATGGCATGCAGAGGCGAGGGGTACCACAGGATGGGACACATTTCGGCAATGACGTTCAGCTGTGCGAAACGCGGCAAGTCATCGGGATGGATCATCTCTGCATGAGAAATTTCGTGGCGCCGAGTGTTACTGCCGTTGGTTTTGCGTGCCGCCTCGATAGCATCGAGCGCCACCCGCACTGACCGGTCTCCGGTGGCATGAATCTTGACGGACAATCCCTGGGCATCAAGCGCCACGAGGTCTTCGGCAAGCGATTCGGGGGATTGTGTCAGATAGCCGTTGTGGCCTGCAGGTTGCTTGCCATCGGGTAGATAGGGTTCCAGAACGGCAGCAGTCTGCGATGGCGGAATACCGTCCAGCATGATCTTGACGAAATCTACACTGACACCCTTACCGGACGAGCTCGCCCGGTCGGCGATGGTCTGCTGCAGCACCTCCTGTGGTCCCGCCCAAGCCATACGCCAGGCCAGGCTAGTGGCTAGATGGGCATTCAGAAGGCCGATTCGCGCCAGCTCTACATACCCAGCCAGGGAGTCCGCGTTAGCCGCCGCGTCCTTGAGCGCGGTAACGCCGACGCTATTGAACTGGCCGATACTCCAGGCTAAGGCTTCGTTCATCTGCTCAGAGCTGTAACGGGGCAACGTGTACATTTGTTGATAGGCGGCGTTATCGACCAGGATTCCAGCCGCCTCCCCGGTTTGCGGGTCGCGCGAAATAATGCCCCCGACCGGGTCAACTGTGGTGTCGTCGATGCCGAGCTGCTGCAGCGCCATGCTATTGACCCAGATCGCGTGCACCGTGGAGTCGATTAACAACACTGGATTGTTTGGCGCCGCCGCGTCGAGATCTTCCTTGCTCGGGGGCTTGTCGGTATCCAGTAGTTCCATGGGCCACTGGCCGCCGCGCAACCACTCTCCTGGCGGCAGCGAACTGGCACAGTCACTTACTTTGGTGAGTATTTCCTCCTTGCCGAGCGTAAACGGAAAGCCGCATTCGAAAAGTTCCTTGGTGCCGGCCTCGGAAAGGTGGGCATGCATATCGTGCAGGCCAGGGAGGACCATCCGCCCACCAAGGTCGATGACTTCAGTGGCCGGCCCCTTGTGTGCCAGGACCTGCTCCGCAGTTCCTACGGCAAGAAACCTGCCATCTCCCACCGCGATGGCCTGGGCCCAGGAGTTATTGGCATCGACCGTATAGATCCTGGCGTTGGTATAAATTGTCTGTGCAGCCGGAATGCCAGGTGCTCCGTGGAGTTGCCGGGCTTGCTGTCCACAGGCGCCAACCAGCATACTGGCCAAGAGGGATACAAGAACTGATTTTCGCCAGGGTCGTCGTCTATTCATTTTTTTGTCCAGATTGGTCCTTGGTAATACAACAACATACAACAATTTTGATAACACGCCGATACTCAGTAGGCTTCAGCCTCATCGGGGAGGATAATGTTGTTTTCCTCCACGTACTGGTTCCACAATCCCAGCAATCGGGTAAGCACCAGTGGATGGGTATCGGCTTTATCATCCATTTCCGCAGGGTCGTCAACCAGATTGTAGAGCTGCCAGGCATCCAGCTTGACCACAGGCATCTGCGCGGTGCGCTTGTCGAAGGTCGGAACGTACACGGCTTTCCAGTCGCCCTGGCGGATCGCCCTCCGTCCGAACAGTTCAAAACCGAATGCTTGCTCGGGTGAATGAACACGCTCTACCTCCCCGCGGAGCAGGGCCAACAGAGAATGACCCGATATAGGTTCGACCTTACGCCCCTGGAAAATGCCGCCCGATGGGTGTTCGATACCGGCTGCTCCGAGCAGGGTTGGCGTGACATCCATTACGTGAGTGATTTCACCGATCTTTCTGCCGCCGGGGAATTCCTTCGGAAAATGAAAAAACGCGGGCACACGGATACCACCATCGCCAAGATAGGCTTTGTACATCCTAAGCGGAACATTACCCGCCTGAGCCCAAGCGGAACCCAGCCATACATAGGAATCCGGGTTGCCGATGTTCGCCAAACTGTTGTTGCAGCAATTGGTGACTGTAGCGCGCAAATTGGTCAGGTCATTGCCTTCCGGGCCATTGTCCGACATCAGAAATATCAACGTGTTGTCGTACTGTCCGGAGGATTTCAGGTACTCGACGAGGCGGCCAATATAGCGATCAACGTCATCGACCATCGCCGCGTAGATCTCCATAATTCGAGCTTGGTAGGCCTGTTGCTCTGCGCTGAGGTCCTTCCAGGCTACCGCGTCGCTCACTCTTGGGAACGGCTCCGTCTCCTCATCGATCAGTGCCAGTCGCTTCAGGTTCGCCAGGCGAGTAGCTCGCAGGGCATCGTAACCCCCGTCATACTTCCCCCGGTATCGCTCAATCGATTCACGAGGCGCCTGCATCGGCCAATGCGGTGAGGTATAGGCCAGATATGCGAAGAAAGGTTTACCAGTGGTTTTTCCCTCTTCGATGTACCGAATCATGCGCTCGGTGTAAAAACGCGTGGAATAAAAGTCCGCGGGCAAGGTTTCGACGGTCGCGCCGTTGTCCCTATATTTCGCCTTGTCCGGCCCAAAGATCTGAAGCCGGTTGGCAAATGCCCCGGCGCCACCATCGAGCAGCACAAAGGATGAGTCAAATCCGCGGGCCCAGGGACCGGTTTCCTCGGTCGCGCCAAGATGCCATTTGCCAGTCATATAGGTCCGATAACCGGCCTCTGCCAACAGTTCCGGCAAGGCGGCAACCTTGTGATTGAGATAACCAAGATAGCCAGGTTTGCCCTCCTGGTCCGCCATCTGGTAGCCATTCATGGTGCCGAGTCCCGCCACATGGTTGTCGGCACCGCTGAGTAACATTGAGCGAGTCGGCGAGCAGGTGGCCGAGGAATAAAACGTATTAAGCAGGGTCCCCTGGCGGGCCAGAGCATCGATATTTGGGGTGCTTATCTCACCGCCGTAAATGCCGAGATCGGTATACGCAAGATCATCGACGACGATGACGAGAATATTGGGCTGATCGACGGTCCCGGTTACCCCGGCGTTCGAGTTGGACTCAAGAAGGGCAGGAGAGCACGCGGAAAGAGTTGCAATCAGGAGCAGATTCAAGATAGGGCGCAATGCTCAGTCCTCTTCTGGTTTTTCGGTGAAAACAGCAGGAGAGACGGACCTTAGCCCGACTCCTGCTTACTATCCTTCAATGACGCGGTCTAGAAATGGATGCGCGCGTTCAATCCATAGAATGCCATTCCGGCGTTCGGGAAACATTGGATTGCGTAATTGAGCATACCATTGGCACCGATGTCAAGGCAGGTCTTCTCTTCGGTCAGATTTTCAGCCCACAGCGCCACCTCATACTGCATCTCGGCACCGAAGACGTAGCTGGCACGCGCATTTATCAGGAATGTGGATTCAAGCTGATACGCGTCCCGGCCGGATACGCTCTTGTTTTGTTCACCGTTCCAGCGGAAATCCGTCTGCAGTGACAACGAGTTTTCACCGATCGGGATAGTCTTAACAATCAGGCCCGACAGACTTACCTCGGGCGCGGCAGTTAGCGAAGCGCCTTTTTTAGGGCCAACCAGGGAACCGACATCGGTGATTTCGGTGTCCAGGAGACCTACGCCTGCTTGGACAAACAAGGTGTCAGACGGCGCCCACTTGATTTCCAGTTCAGCGCCGGAAAGTTCCGCTTCGGGCATGTTGATGAAGGCAGGACGTCCGAGTTCATCGACATCAAACATCTGTTTGTCTTCCCACACGTAGTAGAAAGCTGCGCCGTTCAGTTCGAGTTTGCCATCCGCAAACGTGGACTTGAAACCGATCTCGTAGGCATCGAGGAACTCAGGCCCGGTGGGCTCGTCAGCCGTTCCTGAAAATGCCGCCAGGGCACGGGTATCAAAGGCACCTGATTTGAAACCGCGCGAGTAACTGACATAGACCATGGCATCGTCGCTGATTCGGTAATCGGCGCCAATCTTGCCGCCCCATTCTTCCAGGTCCTGTACGACCGGAATGTCAGTCCGGCAGGGCAGGCCGCCAACCGGTGGCGGACACGGGCGACTGCCGTCCGCCGCCACTTGGGTAATCCTGTTAAAGTCATCAAGATCAAGGTAGGTACTCAAACCCAGCGGGTTGCCGCCAGGGCTTCCGGTATCAGTCTTGGCGGCTACCCTGGCCGTACTGGTGCCCTTTTTGCTGTCATCGGTATAGCGTAGACCAAGGGTAAACGTGAGTTTTTCGCCGGCATCAATTTCAAACTGGCTGTAGAGGGATTTGATGTCTACCTCCTGATCAATCGCGATCGACGGTACAATGCCGAAGGGTGCACCACCCTGGTCGGTGCGATATATAATGGTCGCCAGATCGCTCTCTTCCCTGGAATAGTAGCCTCCTACGATCCAACGATAGCTGCCATCGGCGGCCGAAGCCAGGCGCAACTCTTGGGAGATCACTTCGCTTACCCCACTTTGTCCCGGCATAAAGCCGAAGCCTGACGGAATATTACTGAGAGACTCGTTGTAATCCGCGGTCACTTCGTCGTAGCTGGTAATGGAGACTAGGCTTATGGTCTCGAACTCGTGACTGATTCGCAGGAATGCCCCCTCGAAATCAACGTCAGCCTTGTCCGGTGCGGCATCGTAAGTCTTGTGCCAGTCGCCAGCACCGGCGACAACAGCCTGCCCGCCGGTAAACGGGTTTAACGTGACGCAGTTGCTTGCACGATCAAACTGGCTCGATCCGCCTCGGAGCAGACTGGAGCAATCGAATGTCGGAGCATTCAGGTTGTCAACAATGGCGCCGTTCTCAGCGCCGCTGCCATCGGAGTCCCAAAAACCAATTCCGAGATAGGGCGTGCGGCTACTCCGGTTGTAACCCACGTGGGCGTTGGCCAACACTTCAGTGTTCTCAGACGGTGCCCACAGCAGGTTAACCCGCGCAGATTGTCGGTCGAGGTCACCCATTTCTTTGCCGTTGAAGAGATTTTCCCAGAGGCCATCGCGTTGCACAGTTTGCCCGGCAATACGAATCGCCGCCTTTTCACCCAGCGGCAGGCTGATACCGCCTTCAAAATCCACGCGGCCTTCATTACCTACATTCGCCAACACGTAACCCTCGACTTCACCGTCGAGATTTGGCTTTCGGGAAATGTAGTTGACGGCACCGCCGGTCGTATTGCGGCCAAACAATGTATTCTGCGGGCCGCGCATGACCTCCACGCGTTCCATGTCAAACAGCGACAGCTGGCTGGTATACGGGCTGAACAACGATACTTCGTCCATGTATTGGCCCACCGATGGCTGCCCGGTAATATGCCAGAAGTCAGTGCCGACACCTCGTATTGTCACGCCACTGTTGATCGGATTCTTGCTTTGCAAACTCAGATTTGGAAACATCTTGATGATGTCATCCGTATCTTGAATACCCAGTGCATCAAGTTGGTCGCCTGTTACCGCGTTCATAGCGATTGGCACATCCTGCATCGATTCACTGCGCTTCTGGGCCGTAACTATCACTTCCTCTAGCCAGATCTCGGACTGTGCCTGAAGCGCGCTTGATTGTGTGACTGATGCCAACACAAGCGCTATCGCGGTGGACAGTTTGTGCCGGAGTGGTTGCGCTTTCTGAGATTGATTGATCATGGTGCTCTCCTGTCGTTTGAGTTATTTTATTTTCTGGCTGCTATTGGTGCTCATTGTGACCTTCAGGATATCCTCGCTGCTCGCTGCGTTCGCCGTTACGAGGATCGGTGTGCGGTCAGCACCGGGCCAAAATTTCTTCCTGGGCGATGCGCATGCTGTTGTTCGCATCGGTAAACAGTGTCGGAGTAATGTAGTTGCCCGGTCCAAGATCCTCTCTGCGCTTTCCTCCTACTGCAATATTGGCGCCGTCGCTGCGTGCGATTATGTCGTAGTCGTAACCGACTTTCCTGATAATATCTTTCAACACCGTTCGATACGGCTCTTCAAACACTTTGTGCCGATATTTGGGTATCCAGACAAAATGATACATTAACCGGTAAACGTGGTGCGTATTTCTCTGTAACTCCATAAGCTGCGGTTAAAGCGTTCCAGGTAGCTGTTTGCCCTGGCTTGATTGTCGGTGAATTCGGCCATGAGGAGCTTCGTATTACTTGAGGATATATAACGCGTTAATTATAATAGCGGTAAATCGTTTCGAATAAAAGGTTTATTGACGACTTTCATTGGGTTTTGGCTTCAATCTCTCTGTGTTTTACGGTAATTTATATTAACAAGTAAAGTAAATGTCATGGCGGTGTCGTTTTAGAAGTGGCGTTGTGAATGGAGAAAAGTATAGGAGAGGCAGGCAATGCGGTTTTAGTCGTTCGAGCGAGCAGGGATAGAGTCCTGGGGTGTAATTAATAGTGAAGGTGTCATCGATCTGGGGCAGCAAATAGGAGGTGATCTGCAGACCATCCTTAAAGAAGGGCGGCTTGAAGAGATGAAGGAACTGGCTGCGGGCCTGCCCGTCGATTTTTCCGCCGAGGGAATTCGCTACCTGCCCCCTATACGCTCGCCCGAGAAAATTGCCTGTGTCGGTGTGAATTACGCGAACCGTAATGCCGAGTACAAGGATGGGTCGGAGGCACCGAAGTTTCCCAGCCTGTTCATGCGTACACCGGACTCCCTGACCGGTCACGACCTTCCCCCTGGTGCGTCCACCGGAGTCCGATCAGTTGGACTATGGAGGTGAGATCGTGTTGATCATCGGCAAGGGAGGGCGACGAATTGCCGAGGAAGATGCCTACGATCATATCGCCGGGCTCACAATAATGAACGAAGGCACCTTTCGCGATTGGATACGCCACGCCAAATTCAATGTCACCCAAAGCAAAAACTTTGTTTGTTCGGGTGCAATTGGCCCGTGGATGGTTAGCGCCGATGAATTTACTGCCGAGCAATTTGAAAACATGCGGGTGACCACCAGGGTGAATGGCGAAGTGCGTCAGGACGATACCACTGCAATCATGATGTTCCCTTTCAAATATATCATTAGCTACTTTTCCAAGTTCTTTCATCTCAAGCCTGGTGATGTTATAGCAACTGGAACTCCCAACGGCGCGGGCGCGCGATTTGATCCACCGATCTGGTTGCTGCCCGGTGACGTTGTGGAAGTGGAGGTAGAGGGTGCAGGATTGCTGTCGAATGGGTTATTAACGAAAAATTATAATGGCAGATAAAAATCTGCGTGGGTTTAAACGTTCCTTGCCAATGTCACTGCTGCGCGCGCGTGAAGCGGTGATGAAAAAGTTTATCCCCTCGTTAAAAGAACACAATTTATCACCACAGCAATGGCGGGCTATCCGCGCGTTAATGGATGAGGATGGAATCGAAGTTTCCGAATTATCCCTGAGGTGCCAGTTGATGAAGCCCAGCCTTTCCCGAATTCTCAAAAACCTGGAATCACGCAAACTGGTTAAACGTCAGTCGGTTGAGGCAGATCAGCGCAGATCTGCCATTTTTCTTACAGACGGTGGGCGAGACCTGTTTGAATTGGTTGCGCCAAAATCGGTGGAGCGCTATGACTATATTACCGAGAAGTTTGGGTATGGAAAGATGGAGTTGTTGTATGACGTGCTCGATGAACTAGTGGCAAAAATAGACGAAGACGACGAAGACTAGCTGGGCAGTTCAGTACTATTTTTTAGGTGCTACAGCGATGCTTGCAATGGTTATTTTAACGAAAGAAATCTCGGTGGGCTTGCCCCCGAGTAAAGGTAGATGAAAAGTAGAAAATTCCGGTTGGCCGAAGGCCAATCGCATTGGGCGTAAGCTCGGTCGCTTGCGGCCGAGTTGTTTATAACGTAGAGCGCCTTCAGGTTGCTATCCAGCAACGTTTGCAGCTTGTTACTTTGTTTCTCACTCAACTTATCCGCATTTTCGAGCAACAGATAATGCGTCCCCTTCATCCGTTTTTTACCCTTCGGATCGGCCTTCCTGAACTCAAGCCGGCGCTGGTTATGGATAGCTTTGCTGTAATTTTTCATGACGTGAAAACGGTCAAACACAATGTCTGCCAACGGCAAGCACTCCCTGACAGCCTTTTGATAAGCAGGGCCCATATCCATAGCTACGGCCTTGATTTTACTGGCTGTATCCGGGGGGAGATGTTTTAGAAATCTTGCAAACACCTCGGCCGTTCGACCCGCTTCCACCCGGACCAGATGACCTCCGACCCTATCGTAGACCACCGTCATATAGTCATGGCCTTTCGCCTTGGCAACTTCATCTACACCAATATATTCCAAGCCAGTCAACTGTGCAGGATCAAGCGCAGGGAGCGTTTCCATCAGGTATGCCTTGTCGATATTCTTTACTGTCTCCCATCGTATCCCCAAATGCCTGGAGACGGCCTGAATAGACATAGGGCGGCATAATCCACTGATCAGTCGGCAAAACCGGTGGGTGAAACGGCACCCTTTATCGACAAAATCACACCCCTCAATGCGGCGCTCACCCTTGCTGATAAACACCTGGGCCAGTTCAATGTCGAGCACACATGGATACCCCGAAAGGGGGATGTCGTTAACCTGCCGGCGAATGCTGGTTGATAGTTCCCTTCTTGCCTGTGGTAGGGTCTATAACGCTCCTGCGGGCGTCCCGGCTACGGTGAATAACAATCCTGTCACCCTCTTCGTCCAGTTTAATTTCATTTACACGTTGCCCCGTGAGGTTTAAAATATTCCGTGAGATGTTGATGGTCATATACCTGCTCTATGTAAAGTTATCACAAACCAACCATATCAACAGGTTACTTGATGGTCGGCATCTTTTTTCACTCAACAAAGCGGAGAAGAGCCAATTTTCTTTTCCCTTGGGAGCGTCCAATAGAAAGGCTGAGTAGTCTTCGTTGAACTGCTCTCGGTATCAAAGGAGTTGGGAGATAGCGAATACCATTAAGAAGGGACGCAGTATTGACTTTAGCGAAAATCATGCCGATTAGAGCACTCATCGACGAGAGTCCATTGAGGTGTCCGGGTCCTTTTTGTTTATGCCTGGCCCGAGGGCTATCGCACATTTTTTTGATTTTATGATCAATGAATTCGTCTGCCCATCACTGTATGAAGAAACGCGCTTTGAAGGGCAAGACTGTTACTTCTGATTTGGAGAAGCAGAGTTATGAATAGAAAAGTAAGTAGTTTATGTCTTGCACTGTCGTTGCTAGCCGGGCCTTTAATCGCCGGTACACAAGTGGAACCTCAATTGGCAATACAGATGCTTGGAGAACAAGGACAGCAGTTTGAACAACAGGTCGTGCCAACAGCCGACAATGTGTTTACGGCTGTTGGCTTTCACGGTGCCAATACGTCGATGATTGTGGGCGATGACGGTGTAATCATTGTCGACACCCTGATGGGGCCGACGAGTGCCAGCAATGCCTTCAAAGCTCTGCGTGAGTATAGCAATAAACCCGTCAAGGCCATTATCTACACCCACAGCCATGCGGATCATACTGGTGGGGCCAGTGTTTTTGCCGGTAGTGATAGTCCGAAAATTTACGCCATGGAAAATTTTGGTAATGACCACGGTACTGGCGAAGAGATTAATTCAATTATGAAACGCCGTGGCGCTCGTCAGTTTGGACGCAAACTGCCGGTCGATGAGGTAACCAATCGGGGGCTGGCTCCGGCGGGCACTATCGACCATGATCGCGGCAAAGGCTACATTGCTCCCACCTTTAGCATTACAGGAAAAAGTCACAAGGTCACCATAGCCGGTATCGATATTGAGATGCACGCCGGCCCGGGTGAAACTGATGACGCATTGTTTGTCTGGATGCCGAAGGAGAAAGTGCTGTTTTCCGGAGACAACTTTTATCACACTTTTCCAAACCTGTACGCTATTCGCGGCACCGCTTACCGCAATGTATTGAAGTGGAGCAATAGCCTGGCCCAAATGGCAACATTTCAACCGAAGTATCTGGTGCCCGGCCATACAATGCCTATTGCGAGCAAAAAAACGGCCACCACCGTACTAACGGACTTCAGTGAGGCTATTCGCAGTGTGTATGCGCAGACGGTTAAGGGCATCAACGAAGGCAAGTCTCCGAACTTGATTGCACACGAAGTGGAATTGCCATTGCACCTGAAAAACAAACCTTATCTGGTGGAATTTTACGGTACAGTGCCTCACTCGGTGCGAGCTATTTACGCGGGGCTGCTTGGTTGGTTCGATGGCAACCCCACTACGCTGAATCGTCTGACACCCAAGGAAGAGGCTATAAGGCTGGCCGAATTAGCCGGTGGCTCCGAAAATCTCACGGAGAAAATGCTGACGGCGTTGCAGCAAAAAGAGTTTCAATGGGCATTGCAATTGGCGGATACCCTGAAGTGGCTGGATGGCGGTGATAAGAAATTGGCACGCAAAACCAAGATTAAGGCATTGCGCGGCCTGGCGGCTCGGGAATACAACGCACCGAACCGCAACTACTATCTGAGTTATGCGAACGAGATGGAATCTGGCCAACTAAGCCATGTGTGGTTTTGATGAGTGCAACACTAGTATAGTGTATTAAACAGATTAACGATATAATGATTACTTCATTCACTACCCGTGTGAAGCTAATGCCCGCCCAAATAAATATAACTTTAACAGCGCAAGAGAAAAAGCAGTTGGAAAAAAATGTTAGAAGCAAAACGACACCGGTTCGATTGGTAGAGTGCTCAAGGATTATTTTGCTCGCTGCAAAAAATGTTCCCAACTACAAAATTGCTGAAGAGCTGGAAATTGATGTCAACAAGGTAGGCCGATGGCGCAATCGTTTTTTTGAGAGAGGGTTTCGGGGAATAGAAAAAGATTTGCCAAGAGGGGCTAATCACGGCGGCAAGAATTCTGCGGACCAGGCAAAGCTGCGGTCGAAAGTCATCAAGATAACCACGCAGGAAAAACCCAAGGATGGCACCCACTGGACAACCCGGGGTTTGGCAAAAGTGATGGGCATTAATCACTCCTTTATAAATAGAGTGTGGCGAGAAGTTGGTCTGAAGCCACACCTGGTTGCTCAGTTCAAGGTGAGCAACGATCCTGCCTTTGAAGAAAAGCTACGCGATGTTGTTGGCTTGTATTTATCGCCGCCAGAGAATGCAGTTGTTTTCTGTGTTGACGAAAAGAGTTCCATTCAAGCGCTGGACAGAACGTAGCCGGGATTGCCGATGAAGCCCGGGCGCGGCGGAACCATGACTCACGACTATAAGCGTCATGGTACAAGCACCTTGTTTGCGGCACTGAACACCCTGACTGGTGATGTTATCGGTGAGTGCAAAAAGCGTCACCGGCACCAGGAATTTTTGGCGTTTCTGAAGACTGTGGAAAAACAAACACCCAAGGAGTTAGACCTTCACCTTATCGTTGATAACTACGCGACGCACAAACACGAAAAAGTGAAGAACTGGATTAAGCGTAATAAAAGGGTTCACTTACACTTTATTCCAACCAGTTCTTCGTGGCTAAATCTGGTGGAGAGATTTTTTGGTTTGTTGACAGAAAGGCAACTGCGCCGTGGTGTATTCACATCGGTACAAGAGCTGGAAGAGACCATCATGGATTTTATTGAGAGGCACAATGAAGATAAAAAGCCATTTGCCTGGACAAAGTCCGCAGAAGAGATTTTGGAGAAAGTGGGGCGCGCAAGGCATGCACTCTCAAATCATCAGTCAGTTTAATACACAACACTAGGTCTGGTCCAGTTCCAGGGGTTCACGCCAAATCTGGATCCCTTTTGGGTAATAGAATGGTCTGCCTGTCCTGTACCAAATACTACAGCATTCAGCTCACCACGGGCTGGCCTCAAGGTGAAGACAAACGTACCGGTAAATCCCGAACGTCAACGGAAGGGCCGGTGGTCGACGCCCAGGGCCGCAATGCAATCTATTTGTCAGACATAGCCGCCGCTACTATCGATGAGGCCGAAGAAAACCGCTTCAAATGAATAACCCCGCAGCAGAGCTACGAGGTATCTGGTGCCAACTTCAACTAAAGCAATTCCAGTTGGCCTTGGTGCAACGGGTGGTAGCTTTCATCACAGCCCTGATTCTTTACATAATTCTTCAACATGGCTTCATCTCCATGCTTACCTACCGAACGCATAAAGTAACCCTTGCTCCAAAACTCACCACCCCACAACTACTTTTTCACTGACGGGTGACGTCTAAATATGTCTTTCGCCGTAATACTCTTCATTGTTTGAGTTTCAATCGTGAGCGATTGAGGGCCGCAAAGCGGCCCTGTTGATGGCTCAAAGGCTCGAGAGTCGATGACGCCCAAGCCCAGGAGCCCCAGCAACAAAAAACAACAGAACACAAAAAACATACCCATTACCTCAAATACGTTTCCGTGATTTCCGGCCGAAAATGCCCCATCTCCTGGCTAACGGTTTCAAGGGTCTGTTCACGGCCTATTCCGGCCCGCTGGAGTTCTCTCATGCGCTCTTGCGCGTAAACTGTGCCTCACACCATGCGCTCCCTCGGAGCGCCCTAAAACGCGCCTGGAGGCACTGCTAAACGAGCTGGACCAATTCTTCCCCCCGGGAAGCGCATAAACACGCGAATAGTGAATGCCTCTGTCTGTGATTCGTTCTGGCAAGGGGAGTCTCATCGCTTCCAGCCGTTGAGTGAGGTCGGTGGGCAAAAGCACCTCACGCGTCAAGCCGCCTTTGCCGGTCACGGTGTATCTTTGTCCCGCTCGCCCCTGGAATTTCTCCGCCAAAGCGGGGCGCCCATCGGCTTGACGCTCAGCCGCCGGGCGCAAAGTGTGCAATTCGTGGGCGCGAAGACCGGCCGAGTAAGCCAGTTCGGTTGCGAGTCGATTAGCGGGGTTCTGTGCCCGGGTGATTAGCCGTATCTGTTCCGGGGTGTAGGCGCGAGAGGTGAGCACCTGTGCATGCTTCGATCGAACAACGGGCAATTTTTCTTTTTCGCCGAGCGCCCCGGTGACGTGAATCATCATGCACTGGATGGCTTGCCTCTCCATGTCGAGCGTCTTCTGACCTACACTCTGCCCCCGCTTCTCCAGGTACGTTATGGCCCGGGTAGGCGTCAGGTCGCGAAGGCCACCCGGCAATCGTTCAGCCCGGGTGTATTCGGCGACCCGGGTAAGGGCTTGTTCGTAGTTTCGTGCGGTACCGACAGACCTCAAAACAGTGCCTTGAATCGCCCGGATGACGTTGCCCGCTTGCGTGGCGGGTTTGGCGAATTTAGCCATGCTTTGCCATCCAGCGCGCAACGGTCGAGTGAGCAACCTGATGCGCTTCTCTTGTCGCAGCCAGCGGCGCAGCTCGGCAGGGGTAGCGCCCGCTATGTGCAGTGAAATCAGGGTGTCGTGATGCCGATCCAGTCGTGAGCGGCCATAGCGCTTTTTCCGGATCGCGGCAGTTTGATCTTGTCGCTTGACCAATGCCAGGCGCGTATCAAATTCAGTCACATCGTGCTGGTGCTTGTGCTTGTAAGAACACTAACTTCATAAGTAAAAAGCTCACGGCTACTGCCGTTGGCCCCGTTTGAATGTAACGCCATTCAGGCTCGGACTCTTCACGCCTTTAAAACGAACCCCTGATTTTAGAGTGGGTTAAAGCTCTGGCTTTATCGCAGCTACGCGGATTTGGCAGTGGTCTCTGAATGCCGCCTTCGGCGCTCTATATTGGCAGTTTAGGTTCTGACATCAAACACCGCCCGTCATCAAACGGTTATACCTGTTCACGCGGATATTGATCTTGGATGAAGCGGTGCAACGTGACCTGGTCCAGTACTCAGGTGTAGATTCAGGCGATCTACAAGCGCACAGGTAGGGCCCGAAGGATAGCAAAAGACAGACCCACTGTCTATTTGCAGTCTTTTCCAATATGAAATGAGCCTGAAACCCGGGAATGTGGCGGAAGTTGATTCCAACATAAAATGAGCCTGAAATAGTCCTTGTAGTCGTTCATGATCAGCGGATGAAAACGATCATGAGCTTAGAACATCTGAATACCCTGGGTGCCATCAAACAGTTTCTCGACGGCACACAGGAAGTAGCCTTCAACGTGGCCACTGAGAAATCTGAACGCTATCGCTGGGTACAGAAGGCACTGGTGAAGCACCGATACTTACAGCTTGGCAAAACAGACCGGGGAACCGTCACCCGCTACCTGATAAAGGTAACCGGCTACTCCCTGGCCCAGACCAGGCGCCTGATACGCCAATACGTCAAAACAGGCACCGTCTCGGTGAAACCAGCTCGGCGTAATGGCTTCAAGCGCGCCTACACTGACGCCGATATACGCCTATTGGCGAGTATGGATGAGCGACATGGTCAGCCCAGCGGCGCGGTACTTAAAAAGCTCTGTGAGCGGGCTTATCAGCGCTTTGGCCAAGCCGACTATCGACGCCTGGCGGGTATTTCGGTTTCTCACCTGTACAACCTGCGGGCCTCCAAGACCTACCAGAGGCAGCGCTGTGTCTTGACAAAGACACGACCTAAGGCCGCCTCTATTGGCCAGCGGCGCAAACCTTGCCCGAACGATCAACCAGGCTATATCCGCATTGACTCTGTCCATCAAGGTGATCAGGACAAACGCAAAGGAATCTACCACGTCAATGCCGTGGATGAGGTGACACAGTTCCAGATCATCGTCACGCTGGAACGTATTAGCGAGGCGTTTATGCTGCCAGCCCTCAGGCAGATTCTGGCTGCCTTCCCCTTTAAAATACGGGGCTTTCACGCAGACAATGGCGGCGAATATATCAACTACACCGTTGCTGAGCTTCTGGACAAGTTGCACATTGAATTTACCAAATCACGGCCCCGGCACAGTAACGACAATGGTTTGGTTGAGAGTAAAAATGGCTCGGTCATTCGCAAACTCTATGGCTATACCCACATACCTCAGCAGTACGCCACGGATTTCACTGAACTCAATAGCCATCAAGTCTACCGATACGTCAATTTCCACCGGCCCTGCTATTTCCCCACCACCATTATTGATGAGAAGGGCAAGGAGCGGAAGAAATACCGCTACGACGACATGATGACACCCTATGAGAAATTCCGCTCCCTGGCCAAACCCAGCCAATATTTAAAGCCGGGAATCACCTTTAGAAATCTGGATGCATTCGCCAATGAAATGACGGACAATGAGGCCGCTGAACAACTAAATTCAGCACGAGATCACTTATTTCAGCAACTCCATGAGCGACTCAAGATAAGGGCTTAATACACCCTCCCTTCAGGCTCATTTCATATTGGAAAATACTTTTGCGCGTGTTAATGTGCGTCACTACCCGTTAAATGCAGCGCTCCCGCTACGTACAGGCTGATTTATCAGTCTGACGTAGCGGGAGCGCGAGGTTCGTTTAAGCCGCAGACCGTGAGGCAATGGCCGCTATGGCCTCACGCAAACCATCGATCAGTCCCTCGACGCGGGACATGCGAGAGTCGAGCTTGCCCATTTCGGTACGCAAGCCATCGATTTTGTCATCTACGGCTTTGATTTCATCACGAACGGACTTGAACTCACCACGTATTTCCAAACGCAGACTATTATTCATCTGCCAGAGGGTAAAAAGAATCGCGGTGGTCATGCCGAGCATCGTTAAGATTTCAGGGCTCATAGTGGTTCTCCTTAAAAGTAGTGTAGTTAGCGGTCGCTTGATTGATCACAGCTTTAATTAAGACCAGCTAGTAGCTAGAAAAAAGGGCGGGAAACCGCCTTGGTTATGATTGCCGGTGGCCAACTGCGTTTCAGGCCACGGCGCGGGCAACGATGGCTTCTTTGAGGCCCATTACCAGCCCTTCCACCCCCGCCATACGCTCGTTCAGACCGTGCTGGGCTTCGCTCAGGTTCTCTATTTTGTCAGTCAGTTTCTCATCCAGGGTCTTGATGTCCCCGCGTACATCCTTGATTTCCCCACGCAGGTTTTGAAACATTACCCCCAGCGCGATGAGAATGGTGGCCGTCATGCCCAGCATGGTTAAGATTTCAGGTGTCATTGTCATTGTGGTTCTCCTTAAAACTAGTGTAGTTAGTTAAAAAGCGCAGCGCAATGCGCCTGCGCCAGATTCGCTGGCGAAGTGAGGGGAGGCAAACGGAACAGGGTCGTCACCGGAAGCCGCAGACTGGATATGCCTTTGCGGGAGGTAACAGTCAGATACATGGCATAAACCCACTTATGCAAAGGCACATGTGATCGCTCATAGTCGACACGACTTTCCATTATTTTTTCCCTGCGCGCGGATTTCGCAAATTCATTTTTCAGCATAATGCTGTAAGGAGAATTGATTATGACATATATGAACCATTCGATTTTGATAAAGCGCTAAAAGCGATCCAGTCAGGGCAGGCCATCAGCGGACAAGGCGGTGTTTTGGCTCCGCTGCTGAAACAACTCACAGCCGACTGCCCTTTGTCATGGCTTTTCCCCGAGAGACCCAGGAAATGGTTTTTGCCGCTCACGATGCGGCCTGTGGCTGCCTTGCCCTGCGGGGGGAACCCTACTGGACACGTCACTCAACCGCGCCCATCTCGCTGCGCTCGCTTTTTTCTGGGTTTTTCAATCCCAGAGAAATGGGGTTTTTTACAATAACCAACAGCGAGAATCGACATGAATACGAGCACCCAAAAACTCATAGAGACCCTTCAGAAGCACATGGCCGAAGGTCAACTTGTTTGGCACAATCCGTGCGTTCTGACTATCAGGAGAGTACGGCACAGTTGCCCTGGCCAATTGGGCAGCAGGCCTCTGAGGGTGGTAACTACACGGCGCGCAGTTGGACCGACCACGTTTTCACTCCGGCACCATTCACCGCCGTATTCAATTGCACCGGTCAACCGGCGATGTCGCTGCCCCTGGCGCGCAGTCAATCCCGCTTGCCGATCGGTCCAGTTTGCCGCAGCCTACGGACGAGAAGGCCTGCTGCTGTCGCTGGCTGCGGTCTTGAAACAGGCCCTGCCCTGGTCTAAAGTTGCACCGCAACCTGGCTGACATACAAGGACAGAGAGGGAACATAATGAGCACCCGTCAACTGAGAACAGGCTTCGTCTGCCACGAGCTCTACATGTGGCATAACACCGGTAATTACGCTGGCCCCGTGCCCTATGGCAACCCGGTGCAACCGGACACCCATGCGGAAAATCCCGAGACCAAGCGGCGTATACGCAACTTGCTGGAAGTGGCGGGATTGACACCGCAGTTGCACCTGATCGATCCCAGGGAGGCCACTGAGGAAGAGATTCTGCGCTTTCATACGCCCGAGCACCTAGTGTAGGTCGTCGTAAATAGTGTACCATATAGTCTCTTCCCTATATAGAGAGCTTGTCGTGCGTGTTGCAGTAGAAATTGTTTTGTCTGATGACGAAGTTTTGGGTTTGAGTAAGTTATCTAAATCGCGTTCTGTCTCGGTCCGATTGGCGGAGCGTTCACGAATTGTTCTTCTGGCCGGCAAGGGCATGACCAATGAAGAGATCGGTTTTGAACTGGGCATTACGAGACAGAAAGCGGGCCGCTGGCGAGAACGCTATGCAGACAGTGGAGTCGAAGGCATCAGCCAGGATGCGTATCGGCCAGGGCGAAAACCGAAAATCAGTTCACGCAAGGTTGCACAGGTGATCAGACTCACGACGCAAGAGACACCGGAAAACGCTACGCATTGGAGCCAGCGTCTCATGGCAGATAAGGCCGGCATTAGCATGTCCTCGGTGGGCAGGATATGGAAAAGCCACGGTTTGAAGCCACACCGAATAAATACATTCAAGGTATCGAACGATAAAGAGTTTGCCGAGAAGTTGGAGGCAATCGTCGGCCTTTACTTATCACCGCCAGAAAATGCCATTGTTTTCAGTTGTGATGAAAAGAGTCAGATACAAGCACTGGATAGAACGCAGCCGGGCTTGCCGATGAAAAAAGGCAGGGCGGCAACAATGACCCATGACTATAAACGTCATGGCACCACGACCTTGTTTGCGGCATTGAACATCTTGACAGGGGAAGTGTTAGGTACCTGCGCCGAACGGCATCGCCATCAAGAATGGTTGAAGTTTCTCCGCCAAATAAATAAGTCGACGCCCAAGGATAAAGAGATTCATATTATCTGTGACAACTACGCCACACATAAGCACCCGAAGGTAAAAAGCTGGCTGAAATATCACAAGCGATTCCATGTGCACTTTACGCCAACCAGCGCATCGTGGTTAAACATGGTGGAGCGGTTTTTTCGGGAGCTAACTGAAAAGCAATTGAAACGAGGTGTCTTTAGCAGTGTGGAAGAGCTTGAGCAAACAGTCATGGCGTTCATTGAGACTCATAATCAAGCGCCAGCGCCTTATATCTGGACCAAATCCGCGAGTGACATATTGGAGAAAGTGAAGCGTGGCAGAGAGAAACTTAATAAGTTACAAACTGTTTGACGACCTACACTAGCGCGGGTTAAGAGCTTGAGCGCAGGTATTGGGGGAACACATCGGGCACCACGTCTTTGATATCGTCAATGACGGTTCATCCCCGCGAGTACGGGGAACACTCTTTGCACAAACATGGCTCCCAGAACATAAGCGGACGTGATTCTCCGCTCAGGCTAGTTAACTCGTTGATTTATAAGGATTCCTCTCCCTCCTTTTTATCCAAGCTATGCTCAGCCCAGTTTCAGCGCAAGTATGCTCTGCATATCAAAGGCATCATCATTGGCGGCAGGGCGTGTAAAATCATATTCCCCCTGCATATTGACGTGTGCCCAGGCTATGATCGAACCACCGGTGATGGCCTCGAGCATGTCCCTCCTATCGTCGGGATCAGCGGTCGTGGATAGGCGGTGCGACAGGTACAGGTAATTCCAAAGCACGATGGCATTTTGTATCAGTACTTTACAGGCCGTTGCAACCTCCTGTTCTTCTTTGGTACCCACCTGGAATTCCTGGCTGTTCGCAAAGAAAACGGCTTTGGAGAATTGATTGGCCAGTTCCACTTTATTCAGCTGCTTTTCGATCCGTTGGCGTAGCTCCACGTCGTCATAGTAAGTCAGTATTATGTGGAATTGGGATTTTATAATGCGCCCAAATTCCTTCAGCGCCCGGTACAACGGATGATCTTTCGCGTATGAACTCAACCGCTTGAACAATTGCGAGGCGCTGGAATAGCGCAATTTAATCGTCGCCATAAAGCGGAGAATGTCGTCCCGGTTTTTGAGGATGAGTTTCCGATTAATTGTGCGACTTGGCACAATGCTGTAACCGCGCTTTTGATACGTGGATTTGCTGGAAAACCCATAAAGCCGTTGATCGCCGATTTTCTTAAAGCGTGGGGCAAAGGCCGTATCAATCATATGCGTCGCCGTAAAAATGGCTTCAGAAAATCCGTGTGTATCGGTCGAGTGGATATCGCTCTTGATAACCTCATTCTGCATCAGGCCATCAATGACATAGGCGGCTTCTCTGTCGGATGCACTAATGACGGTGGAGTAGAACAGGGCATGGCGCTCATCGATAAACGTATAGATCGTGACACCTTTATCCTTACCGAAATATTTGAAGGAATAACTCGCGTGCAGAGAATCCACCCCAACATTTACCTTGCGGCCGTCACTGCTGGTATGCAGTTGCTCCGGGTATTTTCGAAACGCATTGGATAAAGCGAGCTTGTCGATCAGCCCAATAATAACGTTGTTCGCGGCCTGAATATTTTTCAGACTAAAGCACCAGTTAACGGTATTTTTCAGCGTACTCTCGTTGATACCGATGGAGATGTGGGACAGTTTATCAACACCGATATTACAACCCATGCCGAGGATACCGGCCAGTACTGTTTCAGCGGTGGGTTTGAGTTTGTGGTGTTTGGGGCTTAGATGCTTAAAGCAACGGATGAATTCGCTCGTTCGGTTAATGTCTCGAAGAACTTGCAAAACGGGAACAATGCCGTTTTCCTTCAATAGGGTGCCATTGTATCCGTCCTCGCTAAATGACGTGGCGGGCGTGCTGACCCTGGCATAGCCGGAGTCATCAACAGACAGGTACGAATTATCCCCTTCGCCAAAGCGGCCATTGACAGCCTGGTAGGTGTTTTCCAATGTGGTTTTGAGTTCCGCAAGGTAGCCAGCGCCATCTGCGAACTTTTGCAAGCCAGCCAATGTGAGTAAACGGTCTCTTTCTTTCTGCCAGCGTGCGGTAGGAATCAGGTAATCCTGTATAGCGCGATAACGGTGCGAATATTGGAGGTTAAGCTTGCCTGCGCGCACCGCATCTGCAACGGATTGAAAAAGTAATATTTTGTACAGCGATGTTCGGAATGCGTTATCGCCAACGACAATGTCTTGTTCTTTTTTCGGCAGGAACTCCAGCGGAGGAGAGTGACCGATATTCCCATCCGTCACTTGAAAATGTGTCACGGCTGCCAGTAACGGCTCTTCCGATGACGCTTTGTCGAAGACGAGAGCCTTCAGAACTGAGGACACTTTCCGTTGCAGACGTAAGGATTGGTTTGCCAAGGTATCGTAATAGCGTTGGCCATCAGTATGTTGATCGAGTATCTGCTCATAGTCTTTCGGCGGATTCAAGTCGCTAGTGCAATCGGTGGGTTGATCCCAAACAGTACTTGGTTGGGGGTTTTAAAGTCCAGACATTTTCTTGGCCGGTTGTTAAGTTTATCAAAGATTCTCTGGACACACTCCGGCGTCATATCATCAAAGCTAGATCCTTTCGGGGCGTATTGGCGGATCAGACCATTTGTATTCTCATTCAATCCCCGCTCCCATGAATGGTAAGGGTGCGCGAAGTAGCTTTCAGCCTGCAGCTGTTGGGCGATAACCTCGTGTAAGGCAAACTCCTTGCCGTTATCATAGGTCAGTGTTTCTACCGGGGCGGCTAAGGGGGAAAGCGCCCCAAGTATCGCTTCCTTGACGGCCTTCGCCGTTTTATTGGGGGCCAGGGCGATCACTGTGAAACGTGTCTTTCTCTCAACAGCCGTCATCAGTACGGAGCCACCCAAGCGCCCAATGATAAGGTCCATTTCCCAATCACCAATACGCTTGCGCTCATCAACAATCGCTGGACGCTCGTCGATACTTACCCGGTTCTTTAGCTGCCCGCGCTTGTCTGGGCTCCCGTAACGCTTCTTACGTTTCTTTTGGCAGCGCAAGTGGGCATGGAGGTCGCCCCCGGCCTTCTTGTCGATCAGAATGTACTGATAAATCCATTCTGGACTAACAGATTGCAGGATTGATTTTGCTAGCCAACCGCTGATCTGCTCTGGACTCCATTCCTCCCTCAGTAGCGATTCAACCCGCTGCCAGGTTATCTCTGTAATACGTGTATGGGTGTGGTGATGCTGCCGTTCAGTGGCAAAACGCTGGGCCTGCTGGGGCCTATAACCACGCAAGCCCGTATTGCGACCAAGCTCTCTGCTAATTGTCCCAGGGCTTCGTCTAAGCTCTCTGGCTATGGCTTTTTGTGTAAAACCAGCTTTTAAAAATGCTTCAATCTGGTATCGTTCGTATTCGGTCAACTGTGTATAGTTCATGTGTAATTTCCTTGGTCGAGAAAATGGCACTGGATTGTACCAGTTGGCCACCTGCTCTAGAAATTGCACTTATGACTTGAATCTAAGTTCAGTTTCAGCACTTCGACCTCGCCCTGTAGAGCTTCGTGATCATCTATCAGGTGTTCAATTTTTTCCATTCTCTCAACGTCTGATTGATCCTTGCATCGGACGATACGCGTAATTTCGTTCAGTAGATGGCGTGAATTCTTATGGGACGCAGTGATTGCCTGAATGGCTCTATGCCGCTCCGATTGCATTTTCTGCTCATTCTGAGAAAGTTTCTTATTGACGGCATTCGTGGCCGTGCGGACACTTTTTAGGAAAATATCCATCAAGACATCCTGGCGGAAATAATACGGGTGCTTGATGAGGCCAGTAGGTGTAGATAACGTTTCTGTGGATTGGAAAACTGTTTCACTTGTGTCAGCGTTGCTTTTTGTACCCATGCAGCGTAGTACTCTGTGGCTTGTTGGTTCAAATCCAGCTCGTCAAAGATTGATCGAAACTGTCCGAAGTAGTCTTTGAGGGTCCGGCACGCGTTGACATTTTTCTGAATATCCTTGGCTCGCAATGACTGGTTAACCTGTTTGATTTGCCCGAGCAAAGGAAGCCAGTGAGTCTTTGGATTTGCTAGCAATATGTCTAATGCCGTTTGTTCATCCTCCCGCAGTTCTGATACCAAAGTACCTAGCAGACTGGATTCTACAATATTGAAGCTGTTCGTAATCACTTTGGATAGCTGATGGTAGGTCGGTATTTCGATGCGTTGCTTCCAGCAAAAATCGATTGCAGCAGCGAATACCTGTTCTGGCTTCAATTGCTGCTGGGCCAACAACTGAATGCGCTCAGCAATCAATGTAGCATTGGACTCATCGAAAGGTGTCCAATCCAGCAGTGACACAATACGTGATCGATGCTGCAAAATTCGTGCTGATGGATAGCGATCGAAATTGAATTCATCTGTGACGCCCAGAAGCTGTTTCACGTGTTGAATATCCCTACGGCGAAACACAGATGGCACAAAGAATTTTCCGCAGTACCGAAAATACCCGAGTTGCAGAAGGAAGCCGATTTTATTTGTCGTTGTGCGTAACTGGCTCAGAGTTCTTCGAATATCCTCAGTCACGACAAAGTAGGCGTGACGTTGTTCTTTCGTAAAGATGGGAGGGGAGTCGAATTTCCGCTTTTCAGCCGGTGACAAAAAGACCAATCGCGTCATGTAATCACTCCTAAGTACCTATTGCCTTGCCTGGTATTATAGTTATACTGTGATAATTATCCTTAATACGCTATATAGTAGGTCCATAGGAAAGCGATGACAACTGCCAGTATGAGACGTTCGCCCATGGCTTGCCTGGATACCATGGACTATATCGATGGCACCGAACCTCCGGCTATTTTGTCGGCAGCGCAAGTTCGCGATTTCACGATCGCAGTGCAATTCCTGCAACAGTATACCGGCAGCAAAGCGACCTTCAACAGTTACCGGTGTGAACTGGAATGTTTGCTGCAGTGGACGTGGCACATCGCGTTGACAACACTGGATGGACTAAAGCGCGAGGACATCGAGAATTATATTCGCTTTAGCCAACGCCCGCCGGCAGCCTGGATTGGCGTTAAAAAGGCGCCACGTTTTGTAGAAGGCGAGGGTCAGCGACGACCGAATCCCCAGTGGCGACCCTACGCGGCAACGGTCTCAAAGTCCGCTCATAAAAAAGGTGAAGCGCCCTCCAAAAAAACCTATTTCGCCTCGAACAACAGCACTAAACAATTGATGGCAATTACGAGTAGTTTTTTTCAATACCTGGTGCTGGAGGAGTATACCTACACCAACCCAGTTGCCCTGATTCGCCAAAAAAGCAAGTTCGTGCAGAAGCGTCAAGGACACACTAAAGTACGTCGATTAAGTCCCTTGCAATGGCAAGTGGTCATTCATACTGCCGAGCAGATGGCACTCGAGACACCGCATTCGCACGAGAGGACCCTCTTCATGTTGTCGGCACTGTACAGTATGTATTTGCGCATTTCAGAGCTGGCGGCCAGCGATCGCTGGGTACCCACGATGAATGACTTCCACAAAGACCAGGACGGCCTGTGGTGGTTTACTACCGTGGGCAAAGGCAACAAAGAACGACAAATCGCGGCGAGCGATACCATGTTGGCTGCACTAAAGCGTTGGCGTAAGTTCAGGGGATTGTCTGTACTGCCCACGCCTGCGGATGACTCGCCATTGTTACCGGTTCATCGAGGCCACGGCCCTATGACAAATACCACGCACATCCGAAATATCGTCCAGGGCTGTTTCGATAGAGCCATTCAAAACCTAACTGCTCAAGACCAACGAGAGGAAGCGGAATCGCTCATGGACGCTACCGTACACTGGCTACGCCATACGGGGATCTCGGATGACGTAAAGATCAGACCGCGTGAGCATGTCAGAGATGATGCCGGCCACAGCTCCAGTGCGATTACGGACAGATACATCGATATAGAGCTCAAAGAGCGCCATAAATCAGCCAAAAAGAAGAAAATCGTATCAGGCTGAAAACGTAGGTTCTTCTCCGGTTCTATGAGTGAAAAAGGATGCCGATCCCCACGTAATCTGTTGGTATATAAGGCTTCTGACAACTTTACATAGAACAGGTATATGGGAATCGACATCCAGAGGGATATTTTGGGCCTCAAGGGGCAGCGGGTCAATCAAATACAACGGGACGAACAGGAGCAGCAACTTGTCATTCACTGCAGCCGAGACAAGCGTAGAAACGCCATAGACCCCGTTACGGGGCGAAAGGGAACAGTCAACCGGTACGTCCGTCGACAGATCAGGGATGTCGCTCTTTGGCTACCCTTGCATGATTGAAAGGGAGCTGGCCCCAGTATTTATCAGCAAAAATGAGCGGCGGATGGAACGCTGTGAGTTTGTTGACAAGGGTTGGCGTTTCACCCGCCGCTTCTGCCGCATGATCAGTGGCCTGTGCCGCCACATGAGTATTCAGGCGGTCTCCAGGCACCTGGGGCTACGCTGGGAGACGGTGAAGAATATCGACAAGGCGTCTCTGGAGGAGACTCTCCCGGCACTCGACCCGACACCGCTGACTGGCCTGAAGTATCCAGGTGTTGATGAGGTGGCCAGGCGAAAGGCCACGACTACATGACCGTGATTTACGACACGGTGGAGGGGCATTTAATCGGTGTGGAAACCGGTCGAACGGCTGACGTTTTCTCTGGATTTCTAAAGCAGCTTCCGGCACAAACCACTGAAAAAATAGAGGCTGTCGCAATGGACATGGCGCCATCCTGTCAGAAATCAGTCCGTGATTGCTGACCCAATGCCGACATTGTGTTTGACCGTTTCCACGTCATGAAGAATTACAGCAAGGCCCTGAGCAACCAGCGGCGAATAGCGTTTGGAAAGGCCAACAAAGCGGGTAAAGCATTGCTAACAGGAACCCATTACCTAGTGCTGAAAAACGCCGATAAACTGGACGAACCCCGGACTCAAAAATTAGGTTCTTCCGAGTTTCCTATGGGTAAAAGCCAAACAATGGTCAAGAATGTGGTACAAGAGTCTTTTTTTATGGAGATATTCAAATGAAAGATACCGCGTTGTTTACTCAACTTTTGGGGCTTGGCGACCCATGGAAAATCACGGCTATTACCCCGGATCTGACCGACAAATCAATTACCCTCCAGATAGATTGGCCAAAGGGAACGAAAGGCGCGTGTAGTGTCTGCCATGCCCTTTGTTCGGTTTACGACCATCGTGAGCAACGCACATGGCGACACCTTGATACGATGCAGTTCAAGACGCAGTTAGTTGCTCAGGTTCCGCGTATTCATTGTAAAGCGCATGGAATCAAAAGCCTGAAAGTACCGTGGGCAGATACGCAGGCACGCTTTACGCATTTATTTGAGCGTTTCGCTATTGATGTGCTGTCGGCTGCCAGCAACAAGACACAGGCCGCAAAACTACTTGGTCTGTCGTGGGATGAGGTGCATCATATTCAATCCCGAGCAGTGAAAAGAGGGATGGACAGACGCTCTGTTGAGGAAGTGAAACACCTTGGCATCGATGAAAAAAGTTTTCGCAAGGGGCAATCCTATGCCAGCCTGCTGTACGATTTGAATGCGTCCAGAGTGCTTGAGGTCGTGGCAGATAGAACGGCGGAATCGGCAACCGCATTGCTGTCCACGCTTCCAGAACAGCAGCGTAATGAAGTAGCTGCTGTTGCCGTGGATATGTGGGTTCCATTTATGACGGCAGTTGAGGCGACTTTACCGAACGCCGCTATTGTTCACGACAAGTTTCATATCGTCAGTTATCTTACAAAAATGGTTGACCAAGTCAGGCGCAAAGAAAATAAAACATTAAGAGCCGCCGGTATCAATGACCTGGTCGGGTCTCGCTATACCTGGTTACGCAATCCCGACAACTGGAGTGAAAAAGATGAAGCCACTTTTTATGGCCTTCAATCAAAGGGGTTGAAGGTTGCCCGAGCCTGGGCAATCAAAGAGACGCTGCTTGACCTGTGGACTTACAGCTACGATAAACCAGCCCGGGCGTTCTTTAAGAAATGGTACTGGTGGGCGACACATTCACGTCTAAAGCCGGTCATATCAGTCGCCAAGATGCTAAAGAAACATCTCGACAACATAATGACTTACTTGAAACATCGCATCACCAATGCGACCGCAGAAGGATTTAATTCAAAGATTCAGACAATAAAATCGGCTGCCCGAGGATTTAGAAACTTTGAAAACTATCGAGTTTCAATTCTGTTCCACTGTGGAAAACTCAACCTCTACCCACAGGATTCCCAGTAGAACCAAATAACCCAATAGTGACATTACTAAAAAACGCTTACATCTGTTGAATTTGTGGTATTGATGGCGTCCCGAGCATAAGCAATGGGGTGGAACCCCTTGGGCTCCGTCGCGAATAATATGGAACGCGAATTATGACTATTCGCTAAGCACAATTACCCTGCAGTGGCCAGGGCGTAAAACTGTTCCCAGGCCGGCAGTGAACTCTTGTTCTGGCCTTTCTGGAGAGCACCGAAATGTGTGGGGCAATTTGGATTGACACCCACGGCACTATCCGAAATTATTCAGTGGATACAATCAATTACAACAAGCCCGGCGGCACGGTGCGAATGGCTGCCCCAGACATTGCGGTGCTCTCCTTGTGCCACTTAAGCCTTAGAAAGCAATTTTCGCAAATCCTTATCCTCGTCCAAAAGTGTATCCCCCTAGTGTGATTCATCCACCTAAGAACATAGCGGGTCGGATACCAAAGCGTTCAGCCAGCTTTTCTATCGCGTCCCGCTGTAGGGTGCGCTTGCTATTGAGAACTTTGGAAACCATTGTCTTATCGCCAATTTCCGGCAGATCAGTGCCAGTCAACCCGTGCTGCTGCATCAACACGCGCAACAGTGAAACATCGGGAGGTGTGGAGTCGGCTTCTTCCAGAAAAGCGACCAACTCGTCGTCCTGGGATTCGTATGCAGCAATTGCCTGGCTCAAGAGTTCGATCAGCGAGTTCAGTGGATCAGCCACCGTATCGCCGGCATCCTCCAGCAGTTCTTCCAGTGTCTGCAGGGCCCCCGCATAGTCCGCTTCATTGCGAATATCCAGATAGCCACGCGCGGTCTGCATAAACGTTTGGTAAGCGTCAATCAGTGCTGCTTGTGCCATATCATCACCTCCGCTTTTTCTTGCTCGCTTTCCGGTATTTGTCGGTTAATTTGTCGTAGTCGGCGTGATTCACAATGTGCTTGATGTAAATCCGGCCATTTACAAACTGAATAAAGGCCAATATCCGCAGGTTATGCCCACCAACATCCAGTACCCACCACCGATCGTTGTATTTGAAATTGTCGAGCGACGGGAACACCGCGCGCAATTCCTCGGGGGCTCTAAAGTTGGTGCTGTTGAGCACCCGGTACATCACCAGCAACGCCTCTCGGTCGTTGGGGTACTTCTTAGCCGCATCAATAAACGGTCGTTTAGAAATTACATGCATAAGTTGCCTATAAGTCAACTATAGTTTGTAGTTGACTGCCTGTCAACTCGTCTTTTTACGTCCTGCTTACCCCTTGGTGCAACCTTCGTCGCCACCCCACGTCTCCTGTTTTTCTTCCCCCACTATCCGAAAATAGATCTTAGTCGGGTTGGTGCCAGAGTGACACATGACCTGCGCGAGCCATCAAGCGTGTTGACGAGATCTCACTGATCGATATCTACAGCTGCTTTCCCATTGCCGTGCTGGCCGCTTGTGATGCCCTGGGTAGGTATTGTCAACTTAACTGCAAAACTGAAAATTCGAAAGAAAAAGTGGTTTACTGGAAACACTAATTGGTTAAATTGATACGATTTGTGGCGTTCCAGCCGCACAATCACCTTCAAAACGGGCTGGGAGTGGGGAGTCGCTTCACGCTACGTCGTTAAGTTGACAATACCAACTCGAGTTAAGCGAACAACAACCATATAAGTTGCTAAAGACCCAATGGAACAAATGGCCGAGAAAGCTAAGACAGTTTCAAAGCCCTGAGCTTCCATCATTCGTCCGGCTACTGCCGGCCCAATGGCACCGCCCAGAGATAAGGTTGTGGCAGACAGTACGACGAAGCGACCGCTCAAATCGACCTCGGCGCTAAGTCCAAAGAAGTAAGCCAAGCCGTAATTAACGCAAAAAGTGAATAATATTGCGCCCACTGCGAAAGGCATTAAGGACGTCGACCGCCAGATTATTATTAGGCTGACAATATTGACGATCATGATGGCTATCAAAGGAAAGTTGCGCCCGGCTCTATTTCCTAACCAAGCCGCTACGAAGGCGCCGACGGCAGAAGATATCATCCCCAGAGCCAGGGTAACGCCGACTTTATCCGCCGGAAGTCCTTTGTCGGTTCCCATAATTTCGAGAAAAGCCCAGGTTGCAATAATGCCGCTGAAAAAAATGATGCTCGCCGTTAGTGTCAAAAACGACAAGGTAAGAGGAGCCGTGGATGGCGTTGATCCGGCAGAGGCTTGTTTATCGGCCTGGGCTAACGGGGTCGCCACTGCTGTACCGTTCTTGACGCCGCGAGAGGGAAGTATGCCGCTAAGGAGGCCAATGACCAAACACGTTGCGGCCATTGCATAGGCCATCCCTGTGAAACCATAGAGGGGGATAACCAGGACGGGTAATGCGAAGAGCAGAATTGTGGCGGGTAATGCTTCCATGCCCAGCTTAACGCCGAAGGCTCTATCCGGATTTTCACTGTCGCCCATGACCGCCATGCCGAGGGCATAGAGACCCCCAAGTCCGATCCCCATAACGCCAAATAGCACCATGATTGACTGATAATCACCAGTGAGAGTGACGGCCAGTAAAGAGGCTATAGAAACTCCTGAGCCCAAAAAGGCTGCGAATTTCCAGTTGATCCGCCTCACAAAAAAGGGTTCTACTGGGAATCCTGTGGGTAGAGGTTGAGTTTTCCACAGTGGAACAGAATTGAAACTCGATAGTTTTCGAAGTTTCTAAATCCTCGGGCAGCCGATTTTATTGTCTGAATCTTTGAATTAAATTCTTCTGCGGTCGCATTGGTGATGCGATGTTTCAAGTAAGTCATTATGTTGTCGAGATGTTTCTTTAGCATCTTGGCGACTGATATGACCGGCTTTAGACGTGAATGTGTCGCCCACCAGTACCATTTCTTAAAGAACGCCCGGGCTGGTTTATCGTAGCTGTAAGTCCACAGGTCAAGCAGCGTCTCTTTGATTGCCCAAGCTCGGGCAACCTTCAACCCCTTTGATTGAAGGCCATAAAAAGTGGCTTCATCTTTTTCACTCCAGTTGTCGGGATTGCGTAACCAGGTATAGCGAGACCCGACCAGGTCATTGATACCGGCGGCTCTTAATGTTTTATTTTCTTTGCGCCTGACTTGGTCAACCATTTTTGTAAGATAACTGACGATATGAAACTTGTCGTGAACAATGGCGGCGTTCGGTAAAGTCGCCTCAACTGCCGTCATAAATGGAACCCACATATCCACGGCAACAGCAGCTACTTCATTACGCTGCTGTTCTGGAAGCGTGGACAGCAATGCGGTTGCCGATTCCGCCGTTCTATCTGCCACGACCTCAAGCACTCTGGACGCATTCAAATCGTACAGCAGGCTGGCATAGGATTGCCCCTTGCGAAAACTTTTTTCATCGATGCCAAGGTGTTTCACTTCCTCAACAGAGCGTCTGTCCATCCCTCTTTTCACTGCTCGGGATTGAATATGATGCACCTCATCCCACGACAGACCAAGTAGTTTTGCGGCCTGTGTCTTGTTGCTGGCAGCCGACAGCACATCAATAGCGAAACGCTCAAATAAATGCGTAAAGCGTGCCTGCGTATCTGCCCACGGTACTTTCAGGCTTTTGATTCCATGCGCTTTACAATGAATACGCGGAACCTGAGCAACTAACTGCGTCTTGAACTGCATCGTATCAAGGTGTCGCCATGTGCGTTGCTCACGATGGTCGTAAACCGAACAAAGGGCATGGCAGACACTACACGCGCCTTTCGTTCCCTTTGGCCAATCTATCTGGAGGGTAATTGATTTGTCGGTCAGATCCGGGGTAATAGCCGTGATTTTCCATGGGTCGCTAAGCCCCAAAAGTTGAGTAAACAACGCGGTATCTTTCATTTGAATATCTCCATAAAAAAAGACTCTTGTACCACATTCTTGACCATTGTTTGGCTTTTACCCATAGGAAACTCGGAAGAACCCAAAAAAGAGGGACGCGATTGCTATCAATGTGAAAGTGAGATTGAAGACTGCAATGATATCGCCGAGTTGAGATTCGCTGAATTTAAAGGTCTCTGCCATCGAGCCTATAACCATAGGCATCGTGCTGGAAATCATAGCGCCGACCCCAGAAAGAAGGCCAACAGCTATATACACAGATGTGCGGTCGATGGGGTGTCTTGTCGATACTGCGGAAGTCTTCACAAAAGTAGCTGTATGTTGCGCAGAGGAGCATCACAGTTGTTCAGCACTACTTTCTTCTTTTGTATTTTAAGATCCCCGTCAATTCGCGCTAAATCGTGAAATACACGCCCGCCATACACGGTTTGGGAATTATGGATATCTTCCTGATAGCCCAGCACTATAAAGCTCGACGAGACCTTGAAGTGATCAGTTGGAGAATTAACCTCATCCAACATGATATTGGAGATTAAGTGCGTGGACTCGGGAAGTCGGTCCAGCGAATGTGCCTGTGGATGCCCGCGTCGTTGTACGCGCAATTCAAGACCAAGTTTGTCTTCGTAGATAATAGACGCCTGTGCGAAGGGATCCTCTTGATGTCGATCAGTAGGCATCCAATATATCGCTTCGTCTTGAAACAGGTCCAACCACTGCCCCCATTGTTGTTCATCGATGTAGCGCGCTTCAAGAAACAAAAACTGTTCAATTTCGATTTTTAGTTCAGCCGGAAACACTGTGGATGAGCTGCTCTGACGATCGTTGCTCATGAGTTGCTCTCTCCTGCATCCACCATATAGTCCTGCCAGGCTTGAAATTGATGACGAAACACCAAATCGCTGGTCCCTGGGGCGCTTGTAGTGCCATCGTCATTCCGATCTTCTGCTCCCATATGACGATCCAGGTTAACCCACTCGAGGCCGCCACTTTGCAATCCAAGCTGCATTCGACAAAATGCCTCATTGTCGTCATGCCCGGCGACTGAGGCAGGGGAAAAAATAGTTTGATTATAGGTCAGTGTGCGATGGAACAATTCTTCGGGTGCCCCTTTCAGTCTGAAAGTCCAAGTCTCTAACAAAGTCTCATTAACCGCGATGGGTCGAAACACTCTTATGGATTGGAGGTTGCATTTAAATGAGACACTCGGGTAGATAACGGTATTGTGCCGTTCCAGAGCGAGAACTTCGTCAGCCTTGGCCTGGCCATAGGCATCGCGCATGACTTTTTTGTACTGCGGTACTTCTGGGTAAGCCGAATGAATACTGACCTTCCCCCCGCTGTAGGAATGTCCGTTCCCACAGATGGTTTGGCCTATTTCGTCGAAAAACGAAAGAGGGCTTCCGAACGGGGTGAGCATTTTGATGGCTATAGGTTGTTCGTTCGGGTCAGGGTATTGGCGGGCCATTTCTATTGCTACAGCACTCGCCGACTTGTGTGTAGGCAGCGCATGAAGTGCATCGGAGACATTTTCCACCATCATCTTCCAGTTACAGTCATTGACATAAAGTAGCGGCCTGCCTACCACCTCGAGCTCTCCTTCGGGAGATCGATCTACTAGATTGTCAATGGAGGACTTTGTTTCTCCAAGCCAGGTGCTTAAGTCTTGCCCAGTTTCGTGTAGCCGTGCAAAAACGAATCCACGATAGGATTCGACGCATGCAACTTGCTTAAGGTTTTTTTCGGAAGCGTCTGATGCGATACAGTCCTCGTCATAGGCATCCGGCAGAGGCCTCGCTTTGAATCTGCCGTCCGTTTCGTATAACCAGGCGTGGTAGAGACAGCGGAAGGCTTTGACATTTCCAGAGGTTCGGGTGGTGAGTAGGGAGCCCTTGTGCGCACAGCGGTTGTATAGCACTTTTACTGTTTCATCAGTGTGCCTTACCGCGATAACGGGCTCTTTCCCAATTCGGGTGGTGTAGAAATCTCCCAGCTTGGGTATTTGACTCTCATGGCCCACGTAAATCCAGGCTTTGCGGAATACCGTGTTCATTTCGAGCTCATAAATTGCAGGATCGGTATAAAGATTTTTATGGACTCTGCCTGCCTCAATCAAACCGTGTAGGGCCACGGGTAATCCGTCCGTGTTTTTTGTCATCTTTGATTCACCCTAAAAATCGTATACAGTATACAGTAGGTATTAACATTGAAAAAGTACAGTCTTAAGTTGATTGTTATTCTTGCAATAAATTCCCTTGGATTACCAGAAGGCGGATACAGCGAATGACGCCTCCACAGCGCGACTGATCTGCTCTTGCGTGGTACACTCATTGCGTTTGAGGGATTCAGTATACATAGCTTATCTTGCCGATTTAGGGTTTGTCCCGAACAAAAACCGGTCAACCATTACTATGCCTCGATACACCAGCAGTGAAGCGCGAAAGCGCACTAATTAGGATCTCCATGGAAGCAATAAAAATAGAAAAACCGGTCCAATTGCGTGACCAGGTTTACGATCGGGTGAAGAGGGCATTGCTGGAAGGCTTTTACCAGCAAGGTGAAAGAGTTACCGAAGGAAGTGTAGCCAAACATCTTGGTGTATCCAGAACCCCCGTAAGAGAAGCCCTGAGAATGCTTGAAGAATTGGGCTTTCTTGACAGCAGAGATTCGGGTGGCTATTGCGTGCCGTTATTGAGCGAAAAAAACATCGGTGATCTTATTGATGTCCGCTTGTTGCTGGAATTACGGACTATGCAGCTGGCGGTAAAAAATGGAACCGAGGAGCAAATGCAGACGCTTCGAACAGCCCTCAACCAGGTAAAGAGCAGCACTCGTGATCGCGATTCGATCGATCTCTATCTGTCGCTCCAGCCTTTTTGGTCTGCGTTCTGGGCTATGAGTCATAGCGCCGGCCTGAATGCTTGTTTGTCCAACCTTACGGAACAATATCACTACCAATATCTGTCTGCGTTAGCGCTTGCAGATGAGGGTGTAGAATCTCGGCTTGTGGAGTTTTTGGAGGAGATTTACGATTCCCTTGCGTCCGGGGATGCGAAAGAGGGCGTGAAATTGGTGAAAGCTCATTTGACCTTCAAGAAAGCTGCACTGCTCAATGTAGTTCAACGATTGCCGAGCCGCTGAGAGTGCCGAACTAGCGGCCTTGGCCAAAGCAATCAATAAGCACATCCATTTCCTGAGCTGTGTTGTAAATGTGGGGTGACAATCGAATACCTGTGGCCCGCGCATCAAATCGAACTTTAGCCTGCGTCAACAGCTGCTCGATCGCGGCTTGTCGATCTCCAAAGTTCAATACTATCGTCCCGCCCCGATGTGAAGAATCCCGTGGCGACACAATCGTGTTTTCCGGTACAGCATTCAGAAGCATATCGCTCATAGCTATATTGTGCCTGCGAATTTTCTCGATCGAGATTTCCTGCATTGTTTGAATACTCGATGCTGCCAATACGTAGGGCAGAACCGACGGAGTACCTCCCCAGAAGCGCAATGCACCGGAGGTATAGCGAAAGTTGTGAATATCAAATTCAAAGGGATTTTCGTGTGAAAACCAACCGACATCCACGGGTTCACATTGTTCGACTATGTCGGAGTTTACCCACAAGAAGCCGGCGCCAGGTCCACCGCAAAGCCATTTGACGCAGGAGCCCAAAACAAAGTCGGCTTGCCATTCCTGCAGGTCGATTGGAACCACGCCGACTGCTTGGCAAATATCGGCGATAGAAATGATATCTCGCTCTTGAGCCAGTTGCGTAATCTCGGCCAGCGGTAATTGTATTCCCGAGTTTGAATAGACGAGGGTTACCAAAGTGCAGCACACATCATCGGTGAGGTATTCGGTCCACACATTGAGATCGCGACTGTCCCGACTTGCTGGAATCATGCGAATTTGGAACCCAGCTCGCTGTGCCTGGGATATAACGAATCCCATTGAGGGAAAGTCCTGCTCGGTCATCACAATAACGTTTCGCTGTGCGGAGCGGGGCAGGGAGTGCACAATTTTGCAAAGGGCACTGGAGAGATTAACCTGAGGACAAAAATCTTCCGCTTGCGCGTTAAGTAAGCTCGCAAGGGCTTCGCGAAAACCCTCTATTTGCTCAATCCACAGGGGCCAGACCTCGGCGTCACCACTTTCCCAAAGTTCAAAGAAACCATTGACAACACTATCCCGGCTGCCCATGGGTGGTCTTCCCACAGAGTGATTCAGCAGGTAAATGCCATCGTGTGCTACGAATTTGGGAGTGTGCATACCTGTGCCTACTTGAGACATTCGCGCAGCAGCTGAAAGTCTGCATAGCGTGTGGGGATGTCATCGCGGGGAGCCGCCATTCGCAGATCTTTCAGTTTCTCCAGGGACCTCAAAAGCACGGGCAGTGGTGGGCCGCTAGCGGTAATGTTTTCCATGTGTTTTTCTTCAACACCGCTGGAGGGTTTTTCAATAAACTTGGACACCAGTTGGTCGTGATGTTGAGCTGCGGTAGCGCCATGGGCTTCGCACACCTCCAGGAAAATGCCGGCGTTCTTTTGAAACCAGGCCTCACCACTGCTGGCGGACATCGTTTCCAGTAATTCGTCCAGCAGCGTGCGCTGCCGCATAGCATAGCGCAGGCTAGCCTGATCTTCGGGTACCATATACAAAAATTTGTCTACCAGTAGCTGGGAGTAAGAGAGACTGTTGCCGTTGCACAAGCCAAGCAGCATATCGATTTCGTTGATGCCGGCGAAATCGCCGGCGTTGGCGCCCCGATAGACATGAAGCCCAACGCGGTAGGGTTTGTAGTAGGGGCGAACAGAGAAGAAAAATGCATCGGTATCAAGCTTGTTGTAAAGCTCATCGTTTATCTTGAACACGTCCTGTAAAGCAATTTTGGCATCCATCAACAAGTGGTAGCTGACAGGGTGGGACATCCCCAACGGCAGGCATCTCACCAGAGCGTCGGCGGCTCTTTTATACGCGAGCACGCCACGCGTGTTGTAATCCAGGAAAATGATTTCTGCTTCGAGGTCGGTAAAGGTTTTATAGCGGCCATTGACGGCCGCGTTGTGCGTCGACAAATGGCTAGTGGCAAAACGTGGTGCCAAGCCCAAAGAGGCGCCAAGTTGATTTGCAAGACCCGAAGCTTCGATCAGAGGTGATGTTGTCTCCCGGGAGGGTTCGGTAATGTCGTGACGGCGGCATGAGGCCATAAAAAGGCCTACATTGCCCAGTAAGTCGAACGCCTGTTCAAAACCTTCATCCGTGTTGCCTTCGGCCAGAAGCTTTGCAACGTAGCTGTTTCCCTGCGCCAGAATTGCCTGTTTAATCTCGTCTCCGACTCCTTCCGTATTGGAGCGATCGTCCTGCGCGGCATAGAGACCTTCCAGTTCTGTATTCATTTGCGCGAAGTTACTACGAATCCATTTGTCGAAATTCTCTACATGTGTATTCACGATGTGACCTCTGTTTGGTTTAGGTTGGAAACTGCCCCTTGAAATTTTTTCAGCAATTCCAGGAAATTGTTTCTGTCTGTTTTACCCATCTTGTGGATAATGTGCTCTTCCAGTTGCAATACGTTGCACTCGAGCTGATCTACCAGCGCTTTTCCTTTTTTAGTCAGATGAATGGCGTGGGCTCTGCGGTCGCCTTTGTACGGTAAACGCTGCAACCATTCATTTTCTTCGCAGTGATCAATAATAGGTACCATGGTCGATCGGTCGAGCATTACCGCCCTAGCGAGCGCGCCTTGTTTCTGTCCCGGGTTTTTGTGAATAAGAGACAGGATGACAAAGAGCCTTGGCGTAATGCTGGTGTGACTGAATTCATCCAGGGCCTTTTCAGCCAGAATTTGACCGATGCGCATCTCCACCATGATCATCTGGGGCAGCGTACCTAGTTCAAGTTTGTTGTCACTAATCTTGGGCATTCTTTTCTCTAATATGTATGATATCAAACAATTGGATACAATACATATAAATTGCTACTAGCTCAATAGCTGACGTTGAATAGAGTGCTTAATTTTGCGGTAGTGTGCGGGGGTTGCTCTGGGCTTGGAGAGCGGCAAGATACCAGTGTCCGTTTTTTCCCGTGGAAAGAAACTTGCGCGGTGATTGAAGCGCAATGGGTAGATTGCGCGTATATAGTTATGATTAATATAATTATCCTACGAGACCTCAGTATAACCCCGTAATTTTTCGAATATTTTTAATCACCTCAAAGCAGTATCGAAGTAAGCTTTTCGCTGGTTTGCTTCAACTTATCCAGGGTTCAGGCTCCTTTGCCTGATTTTTGGCGCAACTATCCTGCATAACCCGTGTTCGGTAACCCGTAACGCGTTAAAAAACTGGCTCCTTTCCGGATATTCGCAGCCATGGCTGCCAAGCCATAAAACGTCGTGTTTTTGGCAAGCCCCATGAAGCGTGTTCTGGAAAGATTGTAGTGTCTCTTGCAGGTTGCAAAAGGTCGCTCCCCGCCTGCTCGGGTGACTGCAATTTCCTGGTTACGAATTCGATCAGCCTCCGATAAGGGGTGGCCACGATAACCTTTGCGCTGAACCTGATCATCAATGCCCAGCTGCGCCAACTTATCGCGGGTCTGTTGAGAGCTGTAAGCGGCATCCGCGTACAGTGCCGTCTCATCACCCGGTAACAAGGTATCGCGCTCCCGAGAGTCGTGCACATTACCCGGCGTCACGCTTTGACGGTGAATAAAGCCCTCTTCATCGACACCCGCAGGAACAGAAAAGCCATAGGTGGACTTCTTGTTACCCCGGCTGTCATTCTTCACGTGCCAACCCGCTTCAGGGTCTCGCGTTGGTTTGCCATCTTTGTCGTTGCCTGAACCCGATTGCGCAGCCTCTATTGGTGTCACATCAATAATATTAATCCGGCCTTCGCTCATAATAATGTTCCTGGCTTCAAGCTGACGGTTAATTTCAGCCAGTCGTTGATCCCACAATCCCTGCTCGACCAGTCGGGTTCGAAATCTCCCCAAGGTGGATGCCTCAGGAACTTCTCTATCTAACTCAAGATGACAGAATTTTCAAAACAGCAGATCTCGAGTCAGACTTTGAGCTAACGGTACGTCTGAAAGCCGATACCCTGCACCGGGCAACAAGCTCCTAAACAAGGTCGGCAATGGATAGCCTGGACGGCCTGTTTTTGAGGCATAAAGAGTGGCGAGTAGTTTCTCTATCTCTGACCATTGTAGTAACGCCCCGGTATCATCAAGACTGTGGAGGCTGGGATGATTCAAAGTAGCGTTTGAAACGAATAATCGGGGCTGTGTTGCGAAGGATTTTTGCCTACGAAATTATACCGGGAATTTGTCTGCATTGTTGAGTTATGCTGAGGTCTCCCTACGGTAATCCAAGAGGTAGAAAAAGTATGAATTTCGAATTTTCGGACGAACAAAACCTGTTGCGTGAACAGGCTCGGAAATTTCTGCGCGAACAGTGCCCACCGGAAAAAGTGCGCGCTGTGCTTGACGCTGTCGATGTTCCACACGATGCCGGGTTGTGGTGCTCGATTGTCGATCTTGGCTGGACGGGTGTGACTATCCCTGAACAATATGGTGGAGTAGGGCTGGGGTATTTGGAATTGTGTGTTATCGCCGAAGAACTGGGGCGATCACTCGCACCAACGCCTTATGCTTCATCAGTCTATCTGGCCACGGAAGCGCTGCTGCTTCATGGCTCGGACGCACAAAAGCAAAACTACCTGCCGCGCCTGGCCGCTGGCGAGATCGTCGGTACATTTGCCATGGCCGAGGGGCGCAGCGCCCCGCGTCCCGAGAATTTGGCTACTGAGTTTAAAGACGGAAAAATTAGTGGCGAGAAACTGCCAGTGCCCGATGGAGATATCGCTGACTTTGCGGTGGTACTGGTGCGTGATGGGGGGACAAACTCATTGGTTATAGTGGAACTTGCCAGCGATGGCGTGCAGCGTAGCGCTCTGGAAACACTGGATCCAACGCGCTCACAGGCCAAGCTTGGTTTCACGAATGTCGTCTGCGAACCCCTGGGTGAGCCTGGGGATGGTTGGCTGCAAACTCAACAGTTATTTGATCGAGCAGCGGTGTTATTTGCCTTTGAACAGGTCGGTGGGGCGCAGGCCTGTCTCGAAATGGCCAGGGCCTATGCGATGGAACGGTATGCCTTTGGCAGGCCCATTGGCTCGTTCCAGGCGATCAAGCACAAGCTTGCAGACATGTATATAAGTTCTACGCTGGCCCGTTCCAACTGTTACTACGGCGCTTGGGCGCTGTCTACCGATGCACCCGAGTTGGCGCTTGCCGCTGCCACGGCCCGGGTAACTGCCACACAGGCATACGACGAATGTGCCAAGGAGAATATTCAGACACACGGAGGCATGGGTTTTACCTGGGAGTTTGACTGTCATATGTATTTCCGCCGGGCCAAGGCGCTGGCGGTGAACCTGGGTGGATTAACTGGCTGGCAGAACCGACTGGTCAACGCACTTGAATCCTCACTTGAAACTACTACAACGCAGGAAGCTTAGACCATGAATTTTGATGATACCCCGCTTGAAGCTGAGTTCCGCGCCGAAGCACAGGCATTTTTGAGCGCCAATGCCACCTTGAAGGCCGATGCACCGCCGAGTAAAGAGACTGAAGATGAACACATTTCCCGCGCCAGAGCCTGGCAAAAACTCAAGTCAGAAAATGGCTGGGCCTGTCTGAGCTGGCCCAAAGAGTATGGTGGCCGGGACGCCCAGCCTATGGAACTCATTATTTGGGGTCAGGAAGAGTCCCGCTACGACGTGCCCGTAGGGCCCTACGCGATAGGCTTGGGTATGTGCGGGCCCACTATGATCGCCTATGCCAGCGAGGAACATAAAGCGGAGCGTTTGCCACGTATGTCTGCCGGGGAAGATATCTGGTGTCAGCTTTTTAGTGAACCCGGTGCGGGTTCTGATTTGGCGAATCTCCGCACCCGTTGTGAACGTGACGGTGATGACTGGGTTATCAATGGCCAGAAAATCTGGACCTCGGGAGCGCATTATTGTGACTGGGGTATTTTAGTGACTCGCAGCGATCCAACCGTTGCCAAACACAAGGGTTTAACATTTTTCTTCCTGGATATGAAGTCTCCTGGAGTTGAAGTCCGCCCCATTAAACAACTATCGGGCGATTCCAATTTTAACGAGGTTTACTTTACTGATGTGCGCATCCCGGATCACCAGCGTCTCGGCGCTGTGGGTGATGGTTGGTCGGTCTCTCTTACCACATTGATGAACGAGCGACTCGCTGTGGGCGATGCCGGCGGCAGTGATGTCCCTCATTTAATGGAATTGCTGGGCAAGGTGGATGTAGACGGTAGTCCAGCACTTGAGAATGCGTCCGTGCGCGAGAAGGTCGCCAGCTGGTATTGCCAGATGAGTGGTCTGCAAAACACCAAGTATCGAGTGATGAGTGCACTTTCCAGCGGCAAGACGCCCGGTCCTGAAAGCTCTATTACTAAAGTCATCAGTGCCAACAAGATGCTGGATATCGGATCCTTCGGTATCGACCTGATGGATATGGGTGGTATTTTGGTAGATCGCGAGGGGGATGAAATGAACAGTCGATTATTTCAGGGCTCTTTCATGGGTGGCCCCGGTTATCGAATAGCCGGCGGCACTGACGAGGTATTGCGGAATATAATCTCCGAAAGAGTACTGGGTTTACCCCAGGACGTGCGGGTTGATAAGGGTATACCGTTCAATGAAATCGCGCAGGGCTCTTCCTAGCAGCCTGTCGGACTTAACCCAACAACGTCATTATGAGATAATGTGGTCACACTGAAAAGTAACCGGGAATAAGTGATGGCCAATTTTGTCAACGTTGATCGAGAGACGGACTATCTATTCCCTCCCTCTATGTCGGACTGGTTACCTGAACACCACCTGGCACGGTTTGTCGTGGAGGTCGTTGATCAGCTCGATCTGTCTGAGCTCACCCGTCAATATGCCGGGCGTGGATCAAAGGCGCACCATCCAGCGGTCCTACTGAGTTTGCTGATCTACGGTTACGCCACCGGTGTGTTTTCCAGCCGTAAGATTGAGCGAGCCACCCACGACTCCATTGCGTTTCGCTACCTGGCGGCCAACACGCATCCGGATCACGACACCATAGCGACCTTTCGACGCCGTTTTTTGCCTCAGCTTGAAGCACTTTTTGTTCAGGTCTTGTTGCTGGCGCGTGAAATGAAGCTTCTGAAGCTTGGGCGTATCGCCCTGGATGGCACCAAGATCAAGGCGAATGCCAGCAAGCATAAGGCGCTTTCTTATGGCCACTTAAAGAAAATCGAAGCACAGCTCAAGGCAGAAGTCAGCGCTCTCACTGCACAGGCAGAGGCGGCAGATCAAACGCCGGTAGCGGATGGCATGGACATTCCCGCGGAGATTTCCCGGCGCGAAACACGACTTGAGGCACTGGCTGCGGCCAAAGTAAAAATTGAAGAACGGGCGCAGGAGCGTTTTGCGCGTGAACAAGCCGAATACCAACAAAAACAAACCCAACGCCAAGCTCAGGATGCTGGAAAAAAGCCCCGGGGCCGGGAGCCTAAGCCACCGCTTCCCGGCCCTCGAGATAAAGACCAGATGAATTTGACCGATGAAGAGTCGCGTATCATGCCGGTATCTGGCGGCGGCTTTGAGCAGTGCTACAACGCCCAGGCCAGTGTTGACACCGATACAATGCTCGTCGTCAGTACACACATGACACAGGCCCCGAACGACAAACAACAAATAAAGCCGGCCCTGACAAAGCTGAATACCCTGCCTGAAGAACTGGGCAAGGTGACCGACCTGCTGGCCGATACAGGCTATTTTAGCGGTGATAATGTAAAGGCTTGCGTAGAGGATAATATCCAGCCTTTACTGGCAGTAGCGCGTGACCACCATCACCCGTGCGTTTTTGATCGGTTTGCCCCTGACGCCCCCACTCCGATAACGGATGATCAGGTGAGGCTCATGAAACATCAACTGACGACCCAATCCGGTCGAGCGCTGTACGCATTAAGAAAGCAAACGGTAGAGCCAGTGTTCGGCATCATCAAACACGTTATGGGGTTGAGGCAGTTCTCGATGCGAGGTTTGGACAAGGTTGCGGGCGAATGGACGCTGGCGACACTGGCATGGAATGTAAAGCGTATGAATGTGCTGAGAATGGCATAATTAAGCGGTCATTTGCCGCATAAATGCCCATTACAGGGCTGGATAAAGTCGTGATGAAGGTTGACGTGGCTGCCCTGGGACAATCACATCTTCTGCGTGGTGTCCTGACAGCCCTGTAGCACGCTGGAGTATTAAATCGTGCCCGTCAGGAGCTGAGTCCGACAAACTGCTAGAGCCCTGGTATCTCCAGTGGGTATAGGCAAGTTAACTTGCCGACACCTCGCAATGGGTTGGGGCAAAGTTCCAGCCTATCAGGCGTGGTGTTGGAAAGCGGGACAAGGCTGTGGCAAACATTCAAACATCTGCGAACTATATAGAACAATTAATGCAGCTTTAAGCGCTTATTTGGCTATTATGCGAACATATAACTCAAAAATGTTCTATATTATGTTTGATTAACTTTCCATGTGTGGTAAAGTGTGCGGAATTAATACGATCATATTACTTAATGCTGTGAGGCGACTGCGGCACCGAATATCACAAAAGATTACGGCCCTACAGGCTAATTTTTAAACAATTCGGCAGCTCTACAATCACGGCCCAAAATCGCCAGCTTCGAAACTACTTGCAAAGCACTACCCACCAAAAGGGATAAGATATGCGCAATACAAAGGCTTTCCACTGGAATAAAATCGCTCTTGCCACACTGCTGGCACAGGCACTTGGCGCAACCAGCTCGCCCTTATTCGCTCAGGCCGGAATGCTCGAGGAGGTCGTCGTCACTGCCCGGAAACGGGTTGAAAGCCTGCAGGATACGCCAGTGGCGGTGTCCGCTTTTGGCGCCGAGGATATGCGTTCTGCTCAGATCAACAATCTCGCCGATCTATCGCAGCAAGTACCAGGTCTGACCAACACCGACGGTGCCAAGTTCTCGGGGCTGTCGATTCGCGGTGTCGGCTCTCGCGCCACACAAGCCAAAGTGGATCCCGGTGTTGGCGTTTACGTCGATGGCGTCTTTATGCCGCGCTCTGACACCCAGCTGGTCGATGTTGTCGCAATGGAATCCATGCAAGTACTGCGGGGGCCACAGGGCACTCTATTTGGGAAAAACACCGCTGGCGGCGCGGTGATCATGAATACCGTTAAGCCCGGTGAATTATTTGAGGGCAGCATAGACACCACTTTCGGCGATTATGACCGCAAAGACTTTAGCGTTCGTGTTAGCGGCCCGCTGATAGAAGACACACTATTCGGGTCATTGACCTACGACACGCGCAATGAAGATGGCTATATGAGGATTACTTTACCGGTATCGACTACGGCAACGTAGAAAAGCAAGCCGTAGTGGCCCAGCTTCGATATCTCCCCACCGATTCCCTCACAGTTGATTTAATAGTGCTTTGGGGGGAATCAACTGAAAACGCGGCCCCCAGAACCTGCCAGCAATTCAACCCGGCAGGCCTCTTACAGAACTTTTCCACTACCTACGACGGTAGCTACGCTGAGTTGTGTGAGCTCAGCGAGGCGCTGGTCAAAAGCGAAAAAGTAGTGATGGACGCTATAGGTGAACGATATGAAGTCACTAATAATATGGCTGGCCTAACTTTGGATTGGGCAGTGGGCGAGGTAGAGATCAAAAGCATCACGGGCTATCTGGGCCAAAAAGATCTGGCTCGAGACTCAGACCAGGATGCTACGCCGTTTTTATCCATCGGCAACTTTACCGAAACTGCACGACACCTCAATGCCAACGGCATCGATGCTGATAGCGAAAGCCGCGATTTTTTCTCACAGGAATTTAACCTGTTCGGCAGTGGCTTTGACGACAAGGTGGACTACACCCTCGGTGTGTATTATTCCGATGAAGAAATCGATGGTCATTTCGGCGGTAACACACTGGGTCTCGGTGGTTGGCTGGGGGTTCCCAGTGGCGACAACGTTGTAACCTTGCCGCCAAGTACAGTGGGCTTCCAGGGCGCAAACCTACAGAAGTTAACCAGCGAATCTGCTGCGGCATTTGGCCAGGTCATCTACTATTTCAGTGACATGTGGCAATTTACGTTAGGTGCCAGATATACCTGGGAAGAAAAAACCATCGAACAAGATAACTATGCTTCCACCCAGGCTTCACTGGGATTGATCAGCCGCGAACAAATGAACGACCTGTCAGACTTTGTCCAGCCACTTGCCCCAGATCCAACGGCAGTCAAGTTGGAAGACAAGCAAGACTGGACGGAGTTTTCCCCATCGGCGACGGTAACCATGTTCGCCCCCGGTAACTGGACCGACGGTTTCGTCAATTCTGCCATGGTGTATCTAACCTACAGCGAAGGTTTCAAGGCTGGCGGCTTCAGTGATTTAGGCCTGGACGAGCCAGCCTCTTTTGATCCTGAAATTGTTCAAAATACTGAGCTCGGCTTCAAAATGGAATTGGCTGACAATCGAATTCGCATGAACGGCGCAATCTATTCGATGGATTATGACGATCTACAGTTGGGAGTCACGCGTATCTTTGGTGAGCTCGATAGCAAGTTTGGCATTACCAACGCAGGTAAGGCAAAAATGCAGGGTGTGGAGCTGGAGCTGGTTTTTGTCCCAACTGCCAATCTCTATCTGGGTTTTACCGGTAGCTATATAGTCGACCCTGAAAAACGCTTAACATGTTGATTGTATTAGATAATACTGGGTATTTGTGAGATGATTTCGACCAGTTTCAAGCCTATTTGGCACTTAATCCGGTCGAAACAAAGGTGGCTCTCGATGAAAGATTCTTCCCCCGATCACCATCAAATGAGTTTTATGGCTGCTGGGTTGATGGATCAACTCAATCCGAAACACCCTCTGTTACATCTTGCGCGAACCATACCTTGGGACTTTTTTGAATCGGAGTTCGCTCCCTTGTATGCGGCAACTGGCAGGCCTGCCAAACCCGTACGCTTGATGGTGGGTTTATCTATTCTCAAGCATATGGAAAATGTCAGCGACGAGGTTATCGTGCAACACTGGGTACAAAACCCGTATTACCAGGCATTTTGCGGGGAGGTTGAATTCCAGTGGTCATTCCCTTGTGACCCATCCGATCTGGTGTACTTCCGCAAGCGAGTCGGCGAAAAGGGATTTGAAAAAATATTGGCATCCTCTATCACCATTCATGGTGAGAAAGCGGTCGAAGAGGAAGTCTGTATTGACACCACAGTACAGGAAAAAAACATCACCTTTCCCACCGATGCAAAGTTGTACCGAAAGATTATTGTTCGTTGCCTGAAATTGGCCAGGAAAGAAGGGATAACACTTCGCCGCAGTTATGCCAAGGAAATTAAGCAAAGAAAACTGGAATGTCGTTTTGCGGGACATCCCAGGAACCGTGCCAAGGCCCGCAAAGCCGTTAAGCGGCTAAAGACCATTGCCGGTCGTTTAGTGCGGGAATTGGAGCGTAAACTGCCACTCGACATTCTGGAAAAGCTGGCAGAGGACTTTGCACTATTCCATCGTGGACTGAACCAGAAGCGAGGGGATACGAACAAGCTGTACAGCTTGCACGAACCCCATGTCTACTGCATGAGTAAAGGCAAAGAGCATAAGCGCTATGAATTTGGCACCAAGGTTTCTATCACGACAACTCGGGATTCAAAAATCATTGTTGGTGCCATGGCCTTTGATACGAACAAATTTGATGGTCATACGCTGCCGGAGGTGCTGTTGCAATTGAAGCGGCTTAACAAACTGAAACCGGCCGTTGGCTTATGTGATCGGGGTTACAAAGGGAAGAAAAAGATCAATGACACGCGGATCATAATGCCCAGCACAGGTACTCGGGATACGGATAGTGCCTACCAGGTGCTGATGCGGAAACGTTTTAGAAAGCGGGCTGGCATAGAGCCGGTGATCGGCCACCTGAAGTCGGATCATCGATTGAACAAAAGTTATCTCAAAGGATTTGAAGGCGACCAGATTAACGTACTGATGGCTGCTGCTGCGTTTAACTTCAGGAAGTGGATGAGATTGTTTTTATTGGCCCCGAAAACGGCTTCCTTATGGAGTCGTTTAACGCAGTTTATTATCAAGCCACGGCATTACGGCGATGCCGTGATGGCCAATTAGGCTTTTTCAGGGTCGACTATATAGACGCCGAATACAAAGAGTTTGACGACGAATTTGTTAATAACGAAGGCGATCTAGAGCTTACTGATCGCACCGCTGAACCGTTCAACGGCCTACCCGAACAAACCTATTCATGGGTCGCACAATATGACTGGGATACCGATTTTGCGCTTATTACGCCGAGAATCAGCGGCTACTACAAAGACGAGATCTATATTGGGCAAGAGCCCGGTGCATTCTTTTTTCAAGACGAAGCCACTCTGGACAGCTATACCGTATGGAATGCAAGAGTTGCCATCGCCTCACATCAGGTTGAGGGTTTGGAAATCGCATTTTATGCCAATAATTTTACCGATGAATTCTTCTATGGCACTGGCAACGTGAACGCCAGTAACCTTGGCGTCGCCTCCGTCATTCGTGGCAAACCGAAAAGCTACGGTGTTGAATTGTATTACGTGTGGTAGTAGCAAACAGGTCTAACTAAATTATTTAGAAGGAACTATCTGGAGTTATAACATGGCCGATGCGGTAGTGCTCACAGTGGATAACGGCATAGCAGACCTGCGCCTTAACAGGCCCGAAAAAATGAATGCTGTTGATGAAGGCATCATGACTGGCCTGCGGCAATCACTGGAAAGCATTCGCACAAATTCGTCAGTTCGTTGCGTGGTGATTTCGGGTAACGGCAAGGGTTTTTGCGCTGGCCTGGATTTTTCAAATTTCGCCGACATGCTCAGTGGCGAACTTACCGGCGAAAGTGTAGCGGATGCTTATGACGATTTAAGCCCGGCTGGCGCCAACCAGGCACAGCAATTAGGCTGGGGTTGGCAGGAGTTATCTGTTCCTGTTATCGCTGCGGTACACGGGGCAGCTCTGGGTGCTGGGCTGAACATCGCCCTCGGCGCGGATGTACGCATTGTTCATCCCGAAACCAAAATGGGATTTGTAGAAATTAGTTTTGGCCTACTGCCGGATATGTCTGCCACCTTGTCCCTGCGCCGACTGGCCACCCTGGACCGAATAAAAGAGTTGATATTCACCGGACGGAAATTCACAGGAGCACAAGCGTTCGATTATGGCCTGGCAACCGAATTGAATGAAGACCCATTGGCGACGGCTGTGGAAATGGCCCAGGCTATTGCTGGGCGCAACCCAGATGCCGTGCGCAAAGCAAAGGAATTGTTAAATCAATCTGCATTGGTTGACGTGCGCGATGGCCTGATTGCCGAGAGCGATTGCTCTCGTACATTGATGGGCACCCCAAATCAGCTGGAAGGCGTGATGGCAACTTTGGAAAAACGGCAACCAGTCTTTAGGAATTCTGAACTATGAAAAACAGAACACAAGCCAGACTTTTTCTTTGCTTGCTAGGTCTTTGTGCAAGCACCGCTATGGCGCTGACTAATACACCAATCGCCAACCCCTGGGTAACCGATAGCGCCTATGGCATATCACATCACAACGCGGCGCAAACCGACGTAACGCCGGTGGACGGCCCCACCATCGGCAAAAATCTCACACTGGATGATGTAAAAACAGTACCGCTATTGTGGTGTTCAGCACCTATCTACAAACATATCGGTAAAGAGACAGTGGTGGTGGCATCAAACCCTCTGGGTCTAATCAAGGTGAGGGCGAGCGGCGAAGACTTTGAGGTCATCTCGAACGTACCCTATCCAGGACGCGAAGATGTTCACAGCGAAGGTAGCGACCAAAAAATCATGGAGGTTATGTCAGCCATCGATGTGAACCGCCGTGAAAAGCAGGACTGGCGACTGTTGTTTAACAGCTGGCTCATGTATTACAAACTCAATATCAATTTGCGCACCATGCCATCCGGTGCCTATGCAGTCTTTGACAAAGACGGTTATCACTACGCTTCTTACGATTTGCAGCACCTGGTTAAATCTTTTGATAACAATCAGGTAAATGAACCGCTGCTGCCCGTCAAACATGCCAATATTGTCGAGCAGCTTCCGCTTGAAGATCGCGAAGGTATCGAAAAAATCCTCGGCCTGAGCATGACCTATGATGGCCATATCGTCGCGGCTGCCAATGGTGCGATTATTGTCACAGATCGGGATTTGAACGTAGTCGATTACAAGCTCTTCCCCGGGGAGCACGTAGAAAACTCGATTGCGGTTGATGAAGATAACGGCATCTACATGGTGACCTCAGTGAATATGCACAAACTGGTATGGACGGGTAAATCACTCTCGCAGGACAGCGAAGACGGAGCCTGGAGTACACCCTATGACGTCATGCCCGAAGGCGAAGCGCTGTCTATGGGCGCCGCTTCACACGGGTCGGGTACCACCCCTTCGCTAATGGGGTTTGGTGATGACGAAGACAAGCTGGTCATCATTTCAGACGGCAATCCTGATAACGCTCAGATCGTCGCCTTCTGGCGCAATGAAATTCCGGCGGACTTCAAACAAAAGGCAGGCACAAAATCTCGGCGCATCGCCGACCAGATTCCTTTTACCTTCAGCAAAACAACGGTTGAAGCATCACCGACGGTCTACGGCAATGGCGTATTGGTCGTCAACAGCACCTACCCGGAACCGGGCCCCATCTCTTTGGACCTGATCAGCAATGCCTTTCTGGCCGGTACGACTCGAAAGGCACCGATGGGCATTCAAAAGTACGAATGGCAACCCGCGGCGAACCGATTTGTTGAGTCCTGGTCCATCGCTGACGTAGACAACACAGACTGGATGCCGCCGGCCGTCTCCAGTGCCAATGGCCTGGTCTACATCGCCAACAAGCAAAACGATACCTACGAATACTTTGCCGCGGACTGGGTCACCGGCGAAAAAAAGGCCACGTGGACGTTTCCAAACGACAGCGTGTTGTGGAATACCTGGGGTGGGATAACAGTTTTTCTTGAAGATGGTGATTTTTTATTGGGCGGATTTTTTGCTATCAAACGCTATGATACCGGTGACCTGCGATAACATTTGCCACCGATACCGCCCTGAAGAGGAAGGCTCCATGCTTAGTATCCAATTCTCCACTAGCATTCTCATATATAATACAGTTGTATTATATATTTAACGAAAAGCCGCAGACACCAAACCTGCAGGCATAGAACCGTATCGAGGCTAAGACATGTCTAAACTCCATTATCGCACCTGTCACTTATGCGAAACCATGTGCGGTATCGAAATCGAGCATGACGGTGAGCAGGTACTGGCTATTCGCGGCGATAAGAATGATGTTCTCAGCCAGGGCAATATCTGCCCCAAGGCCACGGGTATTCAAGATATCCACACTTGTGAAGACCGTCTGCGCAAACCGATGAAACGAGTGCGTAAGAATCCTGCCCAAAAGAGTCACGACGACGAATGGGAAGAAGTAGAGTGGGATGAAGCCATCGAATATGCAGCCCGGGGCATGGCCCAGATCCAGAATCAATACGGCAAGGACAGCCTAGGTTCCTACTTTGGTCGCAGTACCGCGCACAATATTGGCACTTTGCTCGCTGTTGCACCTGTGCAGAAAATCATGGGTACTCGCAATATCTATACCGGTTCCACTGTGGACCAGATGCCCCACAATTTCGTCTGGCATCACATGCTGGGGCACCAGTTTTTGTGCACCATCCCCGACGTAAACCGCACAGATTACTACCTCATGCTGGGCACTAATCCCAAGGTTTCTAACGGCGCCCAGATGTCCACCGGCGCCAATACCTGGAAGAAGCTCAATGCCATTCGCGAGCGCGGGGGTAAATGTGTATTGATCGATCCTCGGCGTACCGAGTCGGTCAGGTACATGGACGAACACCACTTTATTCGCCCCCACTCCGACTCTATGTTCTTGATCGGTCTCATCCAGGTAATTTTCGCCAAGGGTCTGGCTAAACCGGGCCGGATGGCGGGACACATTAACGGCTGGGATGAGATTGAACCTTTGCTTAAGCAGTTCGATCTGGATCGTATCGCCGAGATCACTACCATTCCCCGGGAAGATATCGAGCGCATCGCTGTAGAATTTGCCAGTGCCGAGCGCCCAGTGTGTTACGGGCGCACAGGAATTTCTATGGTGCAGTTCGCGGGTCTGACCCAGTGGCTAATGCAAACTCTGAATGTGATCGTCGGGAGTATGGACGAGATCGGCGGGATGATGTTCCCCAAGCCGGCCATTGAGTCGCTGCCACTGACTAAATCCAGCTGGGATAGCTACCGCTCACGCGTCAGCGGCCGCCCAGAGTTTTCCGGCGAGTTCCCCATGGCTATTCTAGGTGAAGAGATTATGACTCCGGGGGAGGGGCAAATCCGTGGACTGCTCGGCCTCGCCGGCAACATGGTGTTGTCCATGGCAGACGGCCACAACTCGGAAAAAGCCCTGCAGGCGCTAGAGTTCTATGTAGCGGTAGACCCCTATCTGAACGAGACCACACGTTTCGCGGATATCATTCTGCCGCCCTGCGGGCCTCTTGAGAAAGGCCACTACGATATGTTCTACCACTTGTACGACACCATCAATTGGTCGAAGTACTCCCAGCCTCTGTTTACCACCGAACATTCAAAGTGGACTGACTTTGAGATTTTCACTGAGTTAATGGGCCGCTTCGCCGCTATACGTACACGCAGCCTCATCAAAAAATTCCTCATCGGCTGTGCCCACAAACTGGTGCGTAGCACCCTGACCGTGGAGCGGATTGTCGCTGGCGGTATTCGCATGGGACCTTATGGCAAAGGTTTGAACCCCTTCAAGAAGAATGCGCTATCGCTACAGAAGCTCAAGGACAACCCACAGGGCATTTTTCTTGGCGATCTGGAGTACACCTTCCCCGAGGGGCTGTATACGAAGGACAAAAAAATCGATCTCGCGCCGGAGGTTTTCGTCAATGATCTGCCGCGCCTGAAGGCCTACTTTGTCGATGGAGGCATGGAGGCAGAGCAGGCGGGGTCCGAGTTCGATCTGCGAATTATCAGCCGCCTGACCAACCGCACCCTGGGTTGGATGCATCATAGCTATCGCCTGATCAAGGGTAAAAATCCCTGTGAGCTAATGATCAATCCGGCAGACGCAGCTGCCAGGGGCATTGCGGCAGACAGCCTGGTTAGCGTGACCTCGCGCACCGGCCAGATTCAAATGCCTGTGATTATCACTGATGACATGATGCCCGGTGTCGTGTGTATGCCGCACTTATGGGGGCACAATCGTAAGAATACTCGCCAGCAAGTGGCCAACGCCAACCCCGGGGTGAGTATGAATGATATTACCGATGTGTCAGTCATTGATGAGCTAACCGGGAATGCTATAGTGAATGGCGTTCCGGTGAAAGTTGCAGCCGTTGATAAAGTAGACGGCACACAAATCACTCCCGCAGACGAAACTATCGAGGAGTACGTGGCCTAGGAATGCGGCCACACTTAAACATTAAGGTGAAAACATGCTGAAACTGAAACGACTTGCCGCAGCCTTTTCCGGCGGCCTGATTGCCGCCGCGATCGTTAATGTTGCGCTCGCGGACCATCACCAAGGCGATGAGAATATTGCCCAGCTTAGTGCACTCGCCGAAGCACAGAGCTCTCAAAAGAACACTGCTCCGCTTAAGGTTGAGTTCAGTCGCGCATTTGGGGCTCCCGCTGATGGCTCTTGGGATGGCCTTTTTTCCGGGGACAATGTCATAGATCCAATAAAATATGCCAATGAAAAGCCCGAGCAAACGATTTTTAAATCCGGACAGTATGCGCTTAGCTCAACAACCGCAGGCAATGAGATCTGGTACGGAACAGCCGCATCAGTGTGGTGTTATTGGCCTTATATTTCGATGAAGATGCCGCTTACCCTAATGAACCACGAGACACCCAACCACGGCTGTCAGATGACGCCTCCTTCAGGCCAAAGACCCCTGGCGCAAATTTATTTCCACAATGTTAAAACCGGTGTGTCCACTCACGTGGGTCCGGGCACCATTACCAATGGCCAGCAGTTCCTACAGGATTCTTCGAGCGGATTGATAGAGCTATCAACTATTGATGCCATGCTTTCCATGCCCGGTTATACCTACCGGGGAGCGGGCACCATCGACAAGCTCACATTTTTTGCCGGGTCAAACCAATACGCAGTGGCAAAAATCAAATCCGAGTGGCTCGATAAACTCACTCCTGAGCAACGCGCCATCGAACTAAAAAAATTCCCGAAAGACTTGGATTTCAATCAGGAGGGCCTGCTTGGCTACAACCGAATTTTTGTGTTCGACAATATTAAGAAAAAATATCTGGGCTATGCCGAGTTTTTCGGTTCTACTGGGAATCCTGTGGGTAGAGGTTGAGTTTTCCACAGTGGAACAGAATTGAAACTCGATAGTTTTCGAAGTTTCTAAATCCTCGGGCAGCCGATTTTATTGTCTGAATCTTTGAATTAAATCCTTCTGCGGTCGCATTGGTGATGCGATGTTTCAAGTAAGTCATTATGTTGTCGAGATGTTTCTTTAGCATCTTGGCGACTGATATGACCGGCTTTAGACGTGAATGTGTCGCCCACCAGTACCCTTTCTTAAAGAACGCCCGGGCTGGTTTATCGTAGCTGTAAGTCCACAGGTCAAGCAGCGTCTCTTTGATTGCCCAGGCTCGGGCAACCTTCAACCCCTTTGATTGAAGGCCATAAAAAGTGGCTTCATCTTTTTCACTCCAGTTGTCGGGATTGCGTAACCAGGTATAGCGAGACCCGACCAGGTCATTGATACCGGCGGCTCTTAATGTTTTATTTTCTTTGCGCCTGACTTGGTCAACCATTTTTGTAAGATAACTGACGATATGAAACTTGTCGTGAACAATGGCGGCGTTCGGTAAAGTCGCCTCAACTGCCGTCATAAATGGAACCCACATATCCACGGCAACAGCAGCTACTTCATTACGCTGCTGTTCTGGAAGCGTGGACAGCAATGCGGTTGCCGATTCCGTCGTTCTATCTGCCACGACCTCAAGCACTCTGGACGCATTCAAATCGTACAGCAGGCTGGCATAGGATTGCCCCTTGCGAAAACTTTTTTCATCGATGCCAAGGTGTTTCACTTCCTCAACAGAGCGTCTGTCCATCCCTCTTTTCACTGCTCGGGATTGAATATGATGCACCTCATCCCACGACAGACCAAGTAGTTTTGCGGCCTGTGTCTTGTTGCTGGCAGCCGACAGCACATCAATAGCGAAACGCTCAAATAAATGCGTAAAGCGTGCCTGCGTATCTGCCCACGGTACTTTCAGGCTTTTGATTCCATGCGCTTTACAATGAATACGCGGAACCTGAGCAACCTAACTGCGTCTTGAACTGCATCGTATCAAGGTGTCGCCATGTGCGTTGCTCACGATGGTCGTAAACCGAACAAAGGGCATGGCAGACACTACACGCGCCTTTCGTTCCCTTTGGCCAATCTATCTGGAGGGTAACTGATTTGTCGGTCAGATCCGGGGTAATAGCCGCGATTTTCCATGGGTCGCCAAGCCCCAAAAGTTGAGTAAACAACGCGGTATCTTTCATTTGAATATCTCCATAAAAAAAGACTCTTGTACCACATTCTTGACCATTGTTTGGCTTTTACCCATAGGAAACTCGGAAGAACCAGTTTTTCTTTGATACCGTTCGTCGCTTTCAAACCGTGACGCACCCCGATGGCAGCAAGGGCCTGTATTGGTTCGGTGGCCCCGACCAGTCAGGTGGCCAACTCGGCAAAAGTTTAAACACGATGCTGCGTTGGGTAGGTACAGCCAAAAACCCCTTATCGGGTGGCATGCTGAACAATGGTTTTGATATCGTTTCTGATCAGCGCTTTGAAAAATACGGTGTCGTTGGGGATTTCCGCGAGTTTCAAGTCGATGGGAAGAAGCATTTCGTCAGCAGTTCTTGGTACAACCCTTACGGTGAAACCTCCTCTATGCTGGTCAGTAATGCCATGCCTGACGCCGGATATTCTCCAGAAGAGCCGGTGGTTTACGAGACGGTGATGCGATACACCGGCTATGACCCAGAGCAGGTAGGTGGCCATGGCTCCAAAATGGCTGCCAACGCCTTCTTTGGTGAGTACCTATACTTTGGCTCATACCATCAGGGCACCTCCGGTGCTTACGACAAGATCATGCACAAGTACTGCGATGAAGAGCAGATTGAAAACCTTTGTAAACTGCCTGATTACGACACCGATGATATAGAAGCACATCGCGAATTCATGATGAAGACTTGGCGAGCAGCTGCAGTCTTTCGTATCAAAATTGTGGACCTCCTCGCCATAGGCAAGCCTGCAAAAGATAAAATCGAGCTACTTTACGGAAAGGAGAAAGACTGGGTCTTCACGCCAACAAAATCCAAAGGCAGTGGACCTTATGACGGCTACAAGTTTGTACTGGAAGACAACAAACTTGAGCAAAAGCCACTGTTTGGCGATGAAGGCTTTGGGCACCAGGGCATGGTTTACACATTTACCTTTGTAGAGCATGACGACAAGCTCTTCCTGGGTTCCTGGAACTCAACGGCGGGTCTGTTTGATATGTTTGAACACACTGACTATGCGTTCTGGAACCACAGAGCCCTGCACTTGTTCGGTCTCCCAATCCCTGTAGCGCCGCTCGGCCAAACCGAAGTGGTTGAAAATAACCCAGCTTACTTTCTGTACCAAAGTATTATCGAGGATGCTGCAACTAACGGCTACACACTGGAAGAAGCAAAGAAGGGTTGGTTAATGGTGTTTGAGGACACTCACTCGCCAGCGGTGAAGTTCAAGGATGGCTTTGGCAATCCCTGCAACAACGGTGTTCGCAATTTTGCCAAGGTCGATGGTGATCTCTATTTGGGCACCACCAGCTGGTGCAATCTGGGCGAAGACTCGGGCCTGGAGTACTATAAGTACGAAGGTTCAAATCGCTGATAGGGTATTGGCCGCGGTATCGTCGAGGTACTATCTGCACAGGGGGCCATTGTCTACGCCGCTGATGTTAATGAAGATGGTTTGGAAACGGTCGCCAAAACGGCTGACAACATCATCCCCGTGAAACTGGATGTCACTTTGCAACAGGACTTCCAGCGCGCGATAGATCAAGTGTTAGCAGAACATGGCCAGTTGGATATCCTGATCAACAATGCAGGCATTGGTCTGGCGGGTGATTTCAATGATACCACGATTGCCGATCTGGAAAAAATCACCAACATCAACTACTGGAGTGTTATCTACGGTACCAAGTTCGCCTATGCGCAGATGATTAAACAGGGGCATGGTCATATTGTTAATGTCTCCTCGTCTGGAGGCGCGATGCCGGTGCCTAAGCAGGTCATGTATTCCGGAATAAAGCATGCCGTTCTTGGTCTCTCCCATTCCCTGCGTGAAGAGGCGGCACACTACGGTGTCAGGGTCAGCGTGGTATTACCAGGTTTGGTCAAGTCGGACATGTGGGAATCTGCTGTGAACATCAAGGATTACGATCTCAAGAAGAGCGTGGACGACACCGGTTTAAAACCTGTTACAGCCCACCAGGCCGCCGAAGCTATCCTGGAAGGTATCAATGCAAACGACAGATCGATAATCTTTCCGAACCTGAACAAGGTTATCCTGTGCTTGTATCGATTGATGCTAGGCTTAATGACAAAAATTGCGGTTGCGCCGCTGGCCAAACCCAATTAATAGTATTGCCTTCAAATTTTTCGCAGTGGCGGAAGTACCACTGATCCGCAGAGCCTCAGTAGGGCCATCACTCAATAGAAATTCATCGGGAGAAATACTGTGAACGTTCGTGGGCTAGTACGTAGCCTGTTTGTAAAAACACCCTTTGCAAAAGAAACCAGCCTCAGGGGTAAGCACGTCATAGTCACTGGCGCTGGGCCTGGCTCTCTGGGTTATGAAAGCGCTAAAACTCTAGCTCGCTGGGGCGCGGTCGTCATTGTGACGACGCGAAGCAATACCGCTTCCATGGTGTTAGCGCCACAGTAAACCCGCAGTTATTTGCCGCAGAATAAAAGAACGACAAAGAGGCGACAGTGATCCGGCTTAACTCCAATCGATCACAGGCTAGAACGGCAGCTCATGATTTACCTCGACACTGTCTGTGTACTCTTGTTGCTCAATCCGGATCTCCTCGTACAGTTGCGCAATCTCATCACCATAGTGATCCCACAGTACCGATCTCAGGTCGCCGAGCAGCTGATAAATACAATCGGCTTGTTCAGCCGTCCAGTAGGTTGTGATTTTTAAGGTTTTCATTTAGCCTTTCCTCGCTTTTTGGTCTCGCGCCGCTTCGACGCACACTCCTGCGCTTCCTTCATGCGGTACGACTCACCCTCAATGGCGATGACCTCGCTGTGATGGACTAAACGGTCAATCAGGGAGACCACACACGCGGCATTGGGGAACACGTCATTCCACTCGCCAAACGGACGGTTCGTTGTCACCAAAGTTGAACATTTCTCATAGCGCCGGTTGATGATTTCAAACAGCAAGTCAGCATGACGATTGCTGTAGGAGAGGTAGCCCACTTCATCAATTACCAGCAAGGCGGGCCTGGCGTAGTGTTTCAATCGACGCTGCAGGGCATTGGCGCCATCCTGACCTGCCAGGTCGTTGAGCATCGCCGCTGCGGTGGTAAACAGCGCCGTATAGCCGTGCATGACAGCGTTATACCCCAGGTTCTGGGCGATCATCGATTTGCCCACGCCGTTGCTGCCCAGCAGGATAATATTGCTGGCCGTGTCCATAAAACCCAGTTGCATCAGGGCATGAATCGCTTGTGGGTCGATAGCGCTTGGCCACTGCCAGTCAAACTCACTCATCGGTTTGAACCGGCCCAGCCTGGCGCTGCTCAGGCGCCGTTCGAGTGAGCGCTGTTTGCGCTCGGCAAGCTCCCAGGCGATGAGCTGTGCCCGCCAGGGGTATTGCTCGTCGGTGATCTCGCCCCAGTGCGCCAGCACGCCGTGGAGCTTCAGTTCAAGTGCCTGCTGTTTGAGTTGCTCGATATCAATCATCGGTATCATCTCCTGTCTCGCTTCGGGTGCCATTGAGCTTGTCGTAATCGGCAAGCCGAGCCAGCTTGACGCTGTAGTGTTTGACCTTCGCCGGCACGGCGACAGCAAGCGGTGGCGGCAGGTGCTGTTCATCACGGCGGCGCTCAAGAACGTGCTGCACCGCCTCCGGGTAGGGTGATTGCCGATCAAGTGCTTCACCCAGAGCTACATGCAGCTCGTCCCGCCCATAATCATCAAGCAGTTGATTGAGTAACCGGACCGTGGTTTTAATGACATGTCCACGCTGTGCCGATTGCTGCAGCAGCGTCTGGGCGTGCGCCGAAGCATGGCTCAGGCGATCCTGACCCCGGTGTAGTTTGGCGTGGGTTTTCTCCAGCCATAGGGCATTGATATGCGCCTCCTGTTCGATTTGCTCCCCTTTGCCAAAGCTGCGCTGATGCTCAGCAATGCATTGATCGCCCTCCACTATCTGGAGCCGCTCCAGGTCAGCGCTCACGCTCAATGGCTTGTGCACGTATTGATGGGGAATGGAGTAATCATTGAGATCGAAGCGAACATAAGGGGTTTTGGCGGCCCGCACGGGCTGTCTCTCATGGGTATCAAAGGGATTATCCGGCAAACTCACCTGCTCCTGTAAGAAGGCTTCCCTGACCGTCAACGTACGCTCTTCAGGGCAAGCCCGATCAGCACTCACACCCTGGCACCAGTGCTCAGCTTGCGCATTGAGTTCGGCCAGTGTTTGCCAGTGACGAGCGGCAAAGAAATTATCGCGAATATAGCGAATCGCTCTTTCTACCCGGCCCTTTTCATTGCCCCGGGCCACCGCCACCGGGCGTGGTTCGAAGCGATAGTGGGCTGACAAGGCCAGCAAGGTGGGGTGGAAGCGGATGGCGTCACCGTGGCGCTCCAATACGGCCGATTTAAGGTTGTCGTACAGCAGCACCTTTGGCAATCCTTGCCAGGCCTCGAATGCCGCTACATGGCCGCGTAAAAAGTTCTCCATTTGCTGGTTGAGATAAAAGCGCAAGAAGATCTGTCGCGACCAGCTCAGCACCATCACAAACGCCATTAACGGCCGCTAGGCCTTGCCGATCTGAATATGCCCGAACGAACCCCAGTCAACCTGGGCTTGCTCACCGGGCAGGGTTTTTAGGCGTAAATACGCCTCGGGCAGCTTGCGCGGCCGCAGTTCACTGATACGCTGGCGAAACTGGCTGGGGCCACCGGGGTATCCCCGCAGGCGGGCCATTTCATACAAGCGGGCCGCCGTGAGTGTGGGAAACTCCCGCAGGGTGTCGATGACAAAGGGCAGATAGGGGTCGATGATCGACGCACGGCGAGTGCGCTCCACCTTGGGCAGGCCAGCCTGTGCCAGTACCCGATCAACCACTGAGTGGTGAATGCCAAGCTGGGTCGCAATGGTGCCCGTTCGCCACTTCTCAACAAAATGGTAGCGCAGTATTTTTGCTTCAGTTTCTTTGCCGATGGCCATGACTGCCCTCCGATTGATGACTCCTGTCCAGCCGCTGCACTAATGTCGCCGGAATCTGCGCCTGAACTGACTGCTCTGCAGAAAATCACTGCGCAAAAAGGGACCGCAGACCGCGCCACAGTGATGGCAGCGCACGGTGGCGTCAGTTTTACCCGGCATATCGGCCCTTTTGATCTCATCAGGCACGGTTTGCAGTAGATCACGGAGTATTATTGCCAGAGAACGGTGATGCGTTACTTTTTGTTGTTGCCGTTCTCGATAACGCTGTTGGCGAGCGGCATTATTCATGCGACCCGGGCGAGTGGCCTGGTACTTCGCTCTGGCTCGTTTAATGGATTCCTTTCTGGCTTCCTGGCTGCAACCATCGGTGCAATACCGCTGGCCGCGATCACAGTGGGTACAGACGATGACCTGGGCGTAGCAGCGACAACAGTGGTAGAGACGGCTGGATGATGGCATCGACACAAAGGTCGATGAGGGCTGGATTTATTCCCATTATGTGCAACACTTAACGGGCCGTGCACCTGCACGGTTTTTTTGGGTATGGCGCCAGCGTTGACCGTCAAATCTGTGGTGGCGTCATACCGTTCTCAGCGACACTTATTCTTATAGTCCCTACGCTTGAATCGTGCCTGCTTATTGGTCGCTCTTGAGTGTGACTGGGCCGCAGTTCTACCGCGCCGATTCTAATACGCCGAGATCCGTCTATTTCAAAATTCGGCAAATAGCTGCGGTTTTGGAGTGGCGTCTACAACCCCTCAAAGAAGCAGACTGAAGACTATATTACCGGGCGTTACGGTTAGAGGATTACGACTATATTGAATCAAGACAGTTACAAGCAGCATATTTCAGCGTAGTTTAACGCTGAACTGGACGGTTTGAAAAACCATCTGCTGGAAATGGGTGGTAGGGTCGAACAGCAATTAGGCTCCGCTATAGAGGCCTTGGTAGCGTTAGACAGTGGAGAGGCGAGCAAGGTTATTGCCCTGGATCAGGAGGTCAACAGAATGGAGATGAGCATAGATGATGAGTGCTCGCGCATTCTTGCCCGTCGACAGCCCGCTGCCAGCGACCTGCGTTTGGTATTGTCCGTGGCCCGTATGATTACCGATTTGGAGCGCATCGGTGATGAGGCTGCAAAAATTGCTCGCCAGGCGATCAAGCTAAGCGAAGAGGGAAAATCCCCAAGTAACTTTGTTGAAATCCGTCATATTAGTGTTCACGTGGCAGATATGTTGCGCAATGCTCTGGATGCATTTACGCGTCTGGACGTTGATACAGCGGTACAGGTAGTTCACCAGGACAGCGCCGTAGATAAAGAATACGGGAGCGCTTTGCGCAGCCTCGTCACCTTCATGATGGAAGATCCGCGGGTTATTACGTCTGTCCTCAACGAAATGTGGGCCCTGCGAAGCCTGGAGCGAATAGGGGATCACGCCGCCAATATCGCCGAGCAAGTTATCTATCTTGTGCGGGGTTTGGATGTTCGTCACCTAAAACTGGACGAGTTGATCTCTCAAGTTGAAGAGACAGAAGCAGAGCAAACTTAAAGTTGTGAGCGGCTGATGTGTGCCGGGCTATCCAGATGATTTACTGTCGCCGGTAACGCTGATTCCTATCGCAGCGGCAACTACACAAGAGACTGCGATCATGGCTTGCACGCCGATGCGCTCCCCTAGTATCAGCATCCCAACCACGGCGGCGACGGCGGGTTCTACGCTAACTAAAACACCGTAGTTGCGAGCGGGCATTCTTTTTAAGGCAGCGAATTCGAATGTAAACGGTAGAGTGGTTGAAACCAAGGCTATCCCAATACAAGCGAGAACGATTAGGGGGTCTGAAAAAAGTGCGGCTGAGACGGGAACAACAAACGGCACCATGATGATCGCCGCCACCGCCATAGCAATGATAAGCCCGTCATTTCCCGGTACTTGCTTACCTACCCTGGTCGCCAAGATGATGAATAAAGCCCAACCGGCGCCAGCCATCAATGCAAATAGCACTCCGGCTGTGTCCAGGTTGGCACCCGATAGTGGTGACAGAAGAATAATACCCAGTGCGGCAAGAGCTATCCAGGCAAAATGGCTTTTTCGTCTGGAAGTCAGTGCAGCTACTCCCAAAGGGCCTATGAACTCGAAGGCGACGGCAGCGCCCAATGGAATGAGTGCGATAGATTGGTAAAAGAAGAAATTCATCATGGCTATGCATGATCCGAAAGCTAGAAGAATCGGCCAGCTTTTTGCAATCGTCGCACCTAATCTCGATATTCTGTGCCGCGAAACCAAGACCAGAATGAGAGCGGAAAAGATAATTCGCACCGCGACTGTCCCTTCGGGGCCAAGTATTGGAAATAGGCCCGTAGCCAGCGCAGCACCCAGTTGAATTGAGGTAATTGCTAGCAGCACCAGGAGGGTAGGTGATAGAGATTCTAATACCGATGAGTTCTTGCTGTCCTTCATCCCACGATAGTCGCACTAACGCAGGCCAAAGCAAAACGACTATCCAGAAGAAATCGGTCACAAAACTGTCATCTTTATGTACTACACTCCCTTTCGTACCCAATTGAGCCGATCAGAGAATCGTTAGTTTGGGCTGGATTACTCGAATTTTTACACCAACCTTTTGGAGAAGGAAAAATGAAACGAGCAATTTCTATAGCTGTAGCCGGTGTCGTTCTGGGGACCACGCCGACATTTGCAGCTATTGGCGACGATGAGTTTGCCAAGCTAAGGGCCGATTTTGCCGCCATGGCTCAGCGATTGAACGCACTGGAGGCCGAGAACCGTGCTTTGCGGGAAATCAGTGATTCCACTGTAACCGAGCTCGAAGTTGCCAAAACCGCCGTATCAAAAGTGAGTTCGCGTGAGACGAATAGCTCGTGGGCCGATACCATTGAGCTTAAGGGCGACTTCCGTTACCGCTTTGAAAATATCGATGTAGAGGGGACACACAGTCGAAGCCGAAATAGATTGCGGGCTCGCGCGGAGCTCACTGCCAAATTGGCCAACAACGTTGATGTAGGCATTGGAATCGCCAGTGGAGGGGATGACCCCGTTTCTACCAACCAGACACTTGGTGGAGGCGAGTCCAGTAAGGGGCTACAACTCGATATCGCCTACGCGAAGTGGAATGTCACGGACAGCACTTACGTTCAGCTGGGGAAGTTTAAAAACCCACTATATAAGCCGCAAAAAGGAACTCTTCTTTGGGATGGTGATTGGCGCCCAGAAGGATTTGGGGCGGGATGGAGCAACGACAAAATGTTCGCGACTTTCCTCGGCCACTGGTTAGAAAGTGACAGCCGAAGGAGCAATGACGTGTTTTCCTGGGCACTTCAAGGCGGAATGAAATTTGACTTAGGATCTGCCCAGTTAACAACTTCACTCGCTTACCATGATTTTCCAACCGCGGGGAATGCGGCGTACTTCGATGACGATTTCTTCGGCAACTCCGTGGTTGGAGGCGTGTATCGTTACGACTATCAATTAATCGAGCTTGGCGCTGACCTAGGGTTGAGTCTCTCCGACATGCCTTTGAGCCTTTTTATGAACTATGTGCAAAACCAGGATGCGGATGAGTTTGATACGGCTTGGCAACTGGGTGCCAAACTGGGTAAAGCCAGTGCGGGGAATTGGGAAGTTGGGTATCGCTACCAGGATCTGGAAGCGGATGCGGTTTTGGGCTTGTTGAGTGATTCAGATTTCGCGGGAGGCGGGTCAGACGGCAAAGGACACATTTTTAGTGGGGTTTATGGGGTTAGCAAGCAATGGAAAGTGGCCGTCACGTGGTTTATCAACAACGAGACAGGCGGAGATCTCAACCCGAATGGAAGCGCCCTGGACTATGATCGGATAATGATCGATACGGCCTTCAAGTTCTAGATTATTTGCCGGGCAATAGTGTTGGATAGGTTTGCAATGCACAGCGGCTTCGGTACAATACCGCCGCTGTTGCAGCTTGGCTGTCGTACGCGCTGCGTCCCCTTCGTCTAGTGGTCCAGGACACTGCCCTTTCACGGCGGTAACAGGGGTTCGAACCCCCTAGGGGACACCATATTTAAAAAAGGCCCGGCATCTTACCGGGCTTTTTTTATGCCAGAATAGTCTGCATAGTTTTGGGTGTCAGTGTTGTGAATAACGTTTATCGGAGTTTTGTATGAGCCGCTACTGGAGCAAACTGGTTAAGGAGCTAAATCCCTACGTTCCGGGAGAGCAGCCCCAGCTCGATAATCTGATAAAGCTCAATACCAACGAGATACCTTTTGATCCTGCCCCAGGTGTGCTCACAGCCATAGCCGCCGTAAAAGGCAGCGATTTACGTCGCTACCCCGATCCCGAATCCCGAAAACTCAAACAGGCCTTTGCCGATCTGAACAATCTGAGTCCCGAGCAGGTTTTTCTGGGCAATGGCTCGGACGAAGTACTTGCGCATGTTTTCCAGGCGCTACTTAGTCAAGATAATCCAATCTGCTTTCCGGACATCAGTTATAGCTTTTATCCTGTGTGGTGTAATCTGTACCGGTGTGACTTTGTAGTCGTGCCCCTCGCGGAGGACTTCAGTATTGACCTGAAGGCATTTCCCGCAAAAAACGGGGGCATCATTATTCCAAACCCCAATGCACCTACTGGCATCTTGCTGAGTTTGGAAGGGGTCAGGGAGTTGCTGAACGCGCATCGGGACTCCGTCGTTGTCATTGACGAAGCGTATATCGATTTTGGTGGTGAGTCTGCAGTACCGCTCATTGGTGAATTCGATAATTTGCTGATCATTCAGACGCTGTCCAAATCTCGCGCTCTGGCCGGCTTGCGCGTCGGCGTGGCCATGGGTAATGCCAATTTGATTGAGGGACTCGAGCGAGTTAAAAACTCGTTCAATTCTTATCCCATGGACGTTGTTGCACAGGCTGCTGCCCTGGCTTCCCTGGAAGACACCGAGTACTTCAAGGATTCCTGCGACAAAGTTGTCGCTAACCGAGAACGGCTTTCCCAAGGTATGAGTGAGCTGGGGTTTGAGGTCCTACCGTCAAGTGCCAATTTTGTTTTTGTGCGACACACCAATCGCAATGCGAGCGAACTTTTCCAGTTGTTACGGGATCGTGGAATTGTGGTGCGCTACTTTGACGCGCCACGCATCGATCAGTTTTTAAGGATTAGTATTGGCAATACTCGTCAGTGCGATGCGCTGCTGCAGGCACTTGAAGAGATACTCGTCTAGATTTTTCTAAGAACCACACTTCCGATGCTATAACCTGCTCCAAAGGAGCACAGAACACCCTGGTCTCCGCTGTTAAAATCGCCGCGGTGCTTGTGAAAGGCAATGACTGAACCGGCAGAGCTAGTGTTGGCATACTCATCCAGTATTGTTGGGGCTTCCAGCTCGCTCGCTTCACGCCCCAGAACGCGCTTTGCGATCAAGTTGTTCATGCTCAAGTTTGCCTGATGCAACCACATACGTTTTAAATCAGATGCGGGGATGTTCAATTTCTGCAATTGTGTTGAGATTTGGCTGGCAACTGCAGGGCAGACTTCCTTGAACACCTTGCGTCCTTCCTGGACAAATAGTTTGTCCGTTTTGCCCACCCCGGTTTCATCACCGCGATTGAGAAAGCCAAAATTATTGCGGATGTTATTCGAATAAATCGTTTGCAACTTGCTGTCTGCGATCAGGTATTGATCGTCAGATGTCGCGGTGTCGCTACGTTCAAGAATGATGGCCGTGCACACATCCCCAAAAATAAAATGCGCATCGCGATCGCGGAAGTTAAGGTGTCCGGTGCAGATTTCGGGATTGAGAACCAAAATGCAGTTGGCGCTACCATTGGCGATGCTGTCGCGGGCCTGCTGGATGCCGAAGGTTGCGGACGAGCACGCCACGTTCATATCGTAGCCAAAACCGGTGATACCTAGAGCTGACTGTATTTCCACGGCCATTGCTGGGTAGGCGCGCTGCAGGTTCGAGCAAGCGACGATAACAGCATCGATATCTACGGCCGTTTTTCCAGCTTGTTCCATTGCCTCTTTGGCAGCAACAATTGCCATTTCACACTGTATCGAGTGCTCTTCATTGGGGCGGTCTGCCAGAATTGGCGCCATGCGGTCCGGATCGAGGATGCCTTCTTTGTTCATTACGTAGCGCGCCTTGATGCCGGATGCCTTCTCTATAAATTCCTCAGAGGAATGATTGAGCTGATTAATTTCACCGGCTTCAATAGCAGCGGCATTGTCGCTATTGAAATTATCGACATAGGCGTTGAAGGCAGTCACCAATTCAGCGTTGCTGATAGATTCCTTTGGCGTGTATAGACCAGTTCCGCTAATTACGATGTCTGTCATCTTGGATTCCAATTTGTTAGCTATAGCTCCGGCGAGTAGCTTTTTAGTCGTAAAAAAGGCCGCTGTGCGGCCTGTTAGCTTCCGGCTAGCAGTGCTAGCGCTTATCCATCGGCAGATAGTCGCGTTGCTCGTGGCCAGTGTATAACTGACGTGGCCGACCAATACGATAGCTTCCGCTAATCATCTCGTGCCAGTGTGCGATCCAGCCTACCGTTCTGCCCACGGCGAAGATTACGGTAAACATACTGGTGGGAATGCCGATGGCTTTCAGAATAATCCCGGAGTAAAAGTCGACATTGGGGTAGAGTTTTCGTTCGATAAAGTAAGGGTCTTCCAGGGCGATTTGCTCGAGTCGCTTGGCAATGGCAAGCAGAGGATCATTCTCGATTCCCAGTTCAGCGAGAACATCGTCCGCAGCTTCCTTCATAACTTTGGCTCTGGGGTCAAAATTCTTATAAACCCGATGCCCGAAACCCATAAGGCGGAAAGGGTCGTTTTTATCTTTCGCTTTGTCGACAAACTCATCGATACGAGAAACGTCACCAATCTCCTCGAGCATCTCCAGTACTGCTTCGTTAGCACCTCCATGAGAGGGCCCCCACAGTGCAGCAATACCGGCCGCGATGCAGGCGAATGGGTTGGCGCCTGAGGATCCCGCAAGACGAACTGTGGATGTCGACGCATTCTGCTCATGATCGGCATGCAGTAAAAAGATTCGATCCATCGCTTTGGCGAGAACAGGGCTCACATTGCTGGGCTCACAGGGGTTGCCAAACATCATATGGAGGAAATTTTCGGCATAGTCCATTCTGTTGTCCGGATACATGAAAGGCTGGCCAATCGAAAACTTATAACTCATTGCTGCCAGTGTCGGCATCTTGGCAATGAGTCGGAAGGCAGCTACCTGTCGGTGGTGCTCGTCGCTGATATCCAGTGAATCGTGGTAGAAAGCCGAGAGGGCACCGACAACGCCGCACATGATAGCCATTGGGTGGGCATCTCTGCGAAAGCCATTGTAGAAAATACGTAATTGCTCGTTGACCATGGTGTGGCTTTTGACCGTGAGGACAAATTTTTCTTTTTCTTCCGCGCTGGGTAATTCCCCGTAGAGTAGTAGAAAACAGGTCTCCAGGTAGTCGGAATGGTCGGCCAATTGATCGATCGGGTAGCCTCGGTGCAGCAAGATTCCCTTGCCGCCATCTATATAGGTAATCTGTGATTCGCAAGCAGCAGTGGAAACAAATCCCGGGTCGTAGGTAAACAGGCCCTTACTGGTGAGACCGCCTACATCAATGACATCGGGGCCGATGGCTCCCGAGTATATTGGCAGCTCAATGGTTTCGTCGATACCGTCAATTTTCAGGGTTGCATGCTTGTTGCTCATAGAGTGTTCTGCGCTGTATATCCGTGGGCCAACAACTATAAAGTTTCGTGAGGTTTTGTCAATTGATCTGGGTCGATTTGCGGCAATGCGGATGCGTAAAGCGGCTAAAATCATCGAACTTGATTATGGGAGATCGCAGAAGTTCGCACCGAATTGGTGCGGAGGATCCAGGTAGTCTCCCTTATAGGTGCGCGCAGTAGCCAGCGTCTATCTTGGTCGCAACTAGGGCAATCCGCTAGTGTTTGCCTGTTGGTTGATAGCAGGAGGTGAAAAAACGGAAGCCATTTGTATTTACTCGGCTAAGTCCTTATAATTTCGCGCGTTTTCTATCGATTGTCGCCGTACCGGCGAGATTCGAAGTTCCCGGGCCTCGGCCAACCCTATTAACCGCCTTTTGGCGAATACGGTGGTATCTAAACTGTGAAAGATAAACGTCCCGTAAATCTGGACATTGGCTCGATGCAGCTTCCGCTAACCGCTTGGGCGTCTATTACACACCGCGCCTCTGGCGTATTCATTTTTATCGGTATGGCCGTTCTGCTCCGGGCACTCGATGCCAGTCTTAGAAGCCCGGAAAGCTTCGCAGAACTTCAGGATTGTCTCGCCAGTCCGCTGGCCAAGTTTGTCATTTGGTCCATCGTCGCCGGCCTCATTTATCACACGGTCGCGGGTGTTAAACACCTTATTATGGACATGGGAATCGGTGAGAGCTTTGAAGGCGGCACCTTGGGTGCCCGTCTGGTCATTGTCATCTCCGCGGTATTAATTATTTTTGCAGGAGCATGGATATGGTAACTGCTGTTACGAGTCTGGGGCGTTCAGGCCTCTACGATTGGCTGATGCAGCGAGTAAGCGCAGTCATACTCTTGGCTTACTTTGTTTTTCTCGCCTGCGTAATTTTGGATGGCGTTGACTATGTTTCCTGGAAGGCGCTTTTTTCCCAGACCTGGGTCAAAATCTTCAGCCTGATGGCGTTACTTTCACTCGCTGTACATGCCTGGGTCGGATTATGGTCAGTGATAACCGACTATTTCACAGAGAGGTTGATGGGGCAGACAGGTAATATCCTGCGCCTAGTGCTGCAGATTGCTTGCGGCCTAACAATGTTTATCTATGTAGTCTGGGGCACCCAGATTCTTTGGGGCAATTAGGATATGGCGGCAATGCGTACAATTTCATTTGATGGCGTCATAGTTGGTGGTGGCGGAGCCGGTATGCGAGCTGCATTGCAGTTGGCCCAGTCCGGTTATAAAACAGCAGTTATCACCAAGGTTTTTCCAACACGTTCGCATACAGTATCCGCTCAGGGCGGAATAACCTGCGCAATTGGCAGTGATGACCCCAACGACGACTGGCGTTGGCATATGTATGACACCGTTAAAGGTTCCGATTACATCGGCGACCAGGATGCCATTGAATATATGTGTAGTGTAGGCCCCGAGGCTGTTTACGAACTCGAACATATGGGGATGCCTTTCTCTCGCACCGAGGAGGGCAGAATTTATCAGCGCCCCTTTGGCGGACAGTCAAAGAACTTTGGCGAAGGCGGCCAAGCATCCAGGACCTGCGCCGCTGCAGACCGTACCGGCCACGCTTTATTGCACACGCTTTATCAGGGCAATATGAAAGCCAATACGGTTTTCTTCAACGAGTGGTTTGCAACTGATCTGGTGAAGAACCAGGACGGTGTCGTTGTCGGTGTGATAGCGATCTGCATGGAAACGGGCGAAACAGTTTACGTTAAGTCCAAGGCTACCGTTTTCGCTACTGGTGGAGCGGGGCGTATCTACGCTTCTACTACCAACGCTCACATTAATACCGGAGACGGTATCGGCATGGCGCTGCGAGCAGGCTTTCCCGTTCAGGACATCGAAATGTGGCAGTTTCACCCCACCGGCATCCACGGCGCTGGCGTACTCGTAACCGAAGGTTGCAGAGGCGAAGGTGGCTACCTGATCAACAAAGATGGTGAGAGATTTATGGAGCGCTACGCTCCCAACGCCAAAGATCTTGCCGGCCGTGATGTTGTCGCCCGATCCATGGTGAAGGAGATACTCGAAGGTCGCGGTTGTGGGCCTGATGGCGATCATGTATTTCTCAAGCTGGATCACCTAGGTGCGGACGTGCTCGAATCCAGATTGCCCGGGATTATGGAACTGTCGAAGACTTTCGCGCATGCAGACCCGGTTAAAGAACCTGTCCCTGTCGTTCCTACCTGTCATTATATGATGGGAGGAATCCCCACTAATGTTAACGGACAGGCGCTGTTGGTGGATGCCAATGGCAACGACCAGATTATCCCCGGCCTGTTTGCCTGTGGAGAAGTCGCCTGCGTTTCGGTGCACGGCGCGAACCGCTTGGGCGGTAACTCTCTGCTGGATCTGGTGGTGTTCGGTCGTGCCTCGGGCATCTTTATTGAAAAAGAGCTGCGCAATGGAATCGAAGCTCGCGATGCGAGTGAGAGTGATCTTGAGCAGTCCAATGCTCGATTGGACAAGCTGAATAACTCGACGGGCGGAGAAAACGTTGCCGATCTGCGCAAGGAGCTGCAGAACACCATGCAGAACAACTTCGGCGTTTTCCGCAACGAAGACTACATGCAAAAAGGCGTTAAGGAACTCGCGGACTTGCGCGAGCGTATTGAAAACGCCGAGCTAGCTGACAAAAGCCTAGCGTATAACACCGCCAGGATTGAAGCTCTCGAGTTACAGAATCTGTTTGAGGTTGCCGAGGCAACCGCAATTACAGCCGAAGAGAGAAAAGAGAGCCGAGGGGCACACGCCCGGGATGACTACCAGGATCGCGACGACGAAAACTGGCTGTGTCACTCAATGTATTATCCAGGCGAAAAACGAGTCGGTAAAAGAGCGGTTAATTTTGAGCCGAAAACAGTCGATACCTTTCAGCCTAAAGCACGCGTTTACTAAGGGGTTTACATAACATGTTGCAAGTTAGTCTATACCGGTACAACCCTGAAACAGATCAGGAACCCTGGATGCAGGACGTAGAGGTCGACACCGGTGGTAAAGACCTCATGGTGCTGGATGTCCTTGAGTTGATCAAAGCCCGCGATCCTTCTATTGCCTTCAGACGCTCTTGCCGCGAGGGCGTTTGTGGCTCCGACGGCCTGAATATGAATGGCAAAAATGGTCTTGCCTGTGTCACCGCACTTTCAGAGACCGTTAAGAACAACAAGCTGGTCGTTCGGCCACTTCCCGGTCTGCCAGTCGTTCGTGACCTCGTGATCGACATGGCCATGTTTTACACACAGTACGAAAAAGTGCAGCCGTATCTGCAAAATGACACACCGGCCCCTGCGATTGAACGCCTGCAGTCGCCGGAAGATCGCGAGAAGCTCGACGGTCTGTATGAGTGCATTCTGTGCGCGTGCTGCTCCACCAGCTGCCCTTCATTTTGGTGGAATCCCGATCGATTCATTGGTCCTGCTGGCCTGTTGCAGTCCTACCGTTTTCTGGCCGATAGCAGGGACACAGCCACGGAAGAGCGCCTGGCAAATTTAGATGATCCGTTTAGCGTATTTCGCTGTCATGGCATACAAAATTGTGTGAATGTCTGCCCCAAAGGTCTGAACCCGACCAAGGCAATTGGTCATATTCGAAATATGCTTCTTGCGCGTGCCACTTAACTAGAGGTTTTCGATATAAATCATTGTTTATATTGATTTAGTTATGTACTTTAGGTGGCGGGAGTGCACTTCCCGCGTAGAATTATAAAGTTATACCGAGGTGCTTTTAGCGCAGTAAGCAAAGCACTGCTAGACTCAGGATTAATCTGCCGTAATTGCGGCTACTCAAACCCGAGAAGGGACACGATGCAAGACAGCTCAATGGAACTCCTATGGAGGAGCTCGCATATCGCCGGCGGCAATGCCAGCTATGTGGAAGATTTATACGAGTCCTATCTAGTTGACCCCAACGCGGTACCAGAGCAGTGGCGCGACTATTTCGACAAATTGCCACTGGTTGAATCATCAGTCCCGCATATCCAGGACGTCCCCCACTCGACCATCCGCGAGCGCTTTGCTCAAATCAGCAAGATGCGGGTGCGCACAGAGGCTACCGTTCAGCAAGACTCCCAGGCGACTGAATACGAGCGCAAGCAGGTAAAAGTCGTACAGTTAATCGCAGCCTATCGGCAGCGAGGTCATCAGAAAGCACAACTTGATCCGCTGGGATTGGCGGTGCGAGAGCATGTATCTGATCTCGAGTTGAGCTTCCATGAATTGTCCAGCGCAGACACTGAGACCGTTTTCCAGACCGCGAGCATGCACATCGGCAAAGCGGATGCGACGCTGGGAGAGATTGTAGACGCTCTCGAGCGTACGTATTGCCATACCATCGGCGCTGAATTCATGCATATCGTGGATACCGAGCAGCGGCATTGGATCATGCAGCGCATGGAGTCTGTCAGGTCGGCGCCGGACTACGGCACCGATGTACGCTTGTTGCTACTGCGCAAGCTTATAAAAGCCGAAGGTCTGGAAAAGTCTTTGGGGTCAAAATATCCCGGCACCAAGCGCTTTGGCCTCGAGGGTGGCGAAAGCCTGATTCCGATGTTGTCCGAGATGGTGCAACGTTGCGGTTCCTATGGTGCCAAAGAAATTGTGATTGGCATGGCCCACCGCGGTAGGCTCAACGTTTTGATCAACATCTTCGGCAAGAATCCGACCGAGCTGTTTGCAGAATTTGAAGGACGGGTAGAGCACGAAAGCTCCGGTGACGTTAAATACCACCAGGGTTTTTCCTCAAATATTATGACCCCGGGCGGTGAACTGCACTTGGCGCTCGCATTTAACCCTTCGCATTTGGAGATTGTGTCGCCTGTCGTGGTGGGGTCTGTGAGAGCCCGTCAGGACCGGCGAGATGACAGCTCCGGTTCAATGGTTGTTCCTGTTGTCCTACACGGTGATGCGGCGTTTGCCGGCCAGGGTGTGGTGATGGAGACCTTCCAAATGTCCCAGACCAGAGCCTACAAAACCGGTGGAACCGTTCACATTGTTCTCAACAATCAGGTGGGGTTTACCACCAGCGCCCGGGAAGACGCGCGCTCCACAGAGTACTGCACCGATATCGCCAAAATGGTTCAGGCGCCGATTTTTCATGTCAACGCAGATGACCCAGAAGCGGTTTTATTCGTTACACAGATGGCTGTCGACTTCCGACACCAGTTCCAAATCGATGTTGTTATCGATTTAATCTGCTACCGGCGTCGTGGCCACAACGAAGCTGATGAGCCATCGGTGACTCAGCCGCTGATGTATCAGAAAATTCGCAATCACAAGACCACCCGGGATATTTACGCTGCGCGCCTGATTTCTGAAGGGGTGATCAGCGAAGAAGAAGATCAATCGCTGGTTGATCGATATCGTGATTCTCTGGATCGTGGGGAGCCTTTAGTCAGCAACTTGGTTACCGAGCCCAATAAATCGACTTTCGTCGATTGGACTCCGTATCTGGGTCACGAATGGGATATGCCCTGTGATACCTCCATCGATTTGCAAGAACTGCAAACCCTGGCGCACGATACAAATGTCACACCCGATAATTTCCCCGTTCAAAGGCAGGTCGGAAAAATACTGGAAGACCGGCGCAAAATGGCCGCCGGCATAATGCCCTTAAATTGGGGTTTCGCAGAAAATCTCGCCTATGCCACCTTACTTAAGGAACAGTTCCCTATTCGCTTCACCGGTCAAGATATCGGTAGAGGTACGTTTTCACATCGACACGCGGTGCTGCATAACCAGAAAGATGAATCTACCTACGTTCCTCTGCAACATATAAGCGAGGATCAAGGGATTTTTACCATTCACGATTCTCTGCTGTCCGAGGAAGCGGTGCTCGCGTTTGAGTACGGCTATGCCACCACTTCCCCTACAGGAATGGTGATATGGGAGGCGCAGTTTGGTGATTTTGCCAATGGTGCCCAGGTAGTGATCGACCAGTTTATCACCAGTGGTGAGCACAAATGGTCCCGACTGTGTGGACTGACCATGCTGCTGCCACACGGCTACGAGGGACAGGGGCCGGAACACTCCTCCGCTCGCCTTGAGCGATTCCTGCAGCTGTCAGCTGAACACAATATTCAGGTCTGCGCTCCCACCACACCCGCTCAGGTTTACCACATGTTGCGCCGCCAGGGTATTCGACCGCTGCGCAAGCCTCTGATTGTTATGTCCCCCAAGAGTCTGCTGCGTCACAAAGAAGCGATTTCCACCATCGAGGATCTTGCTCAGGGACACTTTCACAATGTTCTCGATGAAACCGATGACTTTGATAAGGCAAAGGTGGGCCGAGTGGTGATTTGCAGTGGCAAAGTTTACTACGATTTGCGTGCCGTGCGCCGTGAGCGAGAAATCGACAACATAGTAATATTGAGACTCGAGCAGCTATACCCCTTTCCAGAAGCTGAATTATGGGAGGTGCTGGCGCACTATCCCAATCTCAAAGATATGGTTTGGTGTCAGGAAGAACCGATGAATCAGGGCGCGTGGTACTCAAGTCAGCACCATATGCGCAGGGTAATTCACACACACGACCCAGATCTGTATTTGCGATATATGGGTCGTGATGCGTCAGCGGCGCCCGCAGCTGGATACATGGCGTTGCACATAGAACAGCAGGAAAGATTTACTAACGAAGCTTTGGCGCCTCTTTAGGCCCAAGCCGACAATGACAAATAGCGTTTCACAAAGGATACGCAATGGCTACTAAAATAAAGGCACCTTCTTTCCCGGAATCCGTTGCGGATGGAGAGATAGCAGCCTGGCACAAAAAAGAGGGCGAGTCGGTTTCCAGAGATGAGCTTTTGGTTGAAATAGAAACTGACAAAGTCGTTATGGAAGTGTTGGCACCCGAAGATGGTGTGTTGACCACAATTCACGCCGCCGAAGGTGAGGTGATTGCTAGCGAACAGCTCCTGGCTACTTTGGAACCAGGTGCCACAGCAAAAGTGGATGTCAGCGCAGCTCCTGAAAAAGAAGTGCCAACCAGCGGTGATGCAGAAGACTCCTCGGCTTTGCTAGGGCCCGCAGCTCGCCAGTTGGTCGACGAGCACAAACTGGATATTAGCCTCGTTACTGGCTCAGGCAAAAACGGACGAATTACCAAGGAAGATATTCTAAAACACCTCAAAGATGCGCCAGCTCCTGCTGTTGTGGCCAAGCCTTCAGCGGTTGCTAGCGTCGCACCTGCTGCCCCTGTAGGCCCCTCGAGTGAGCGCATAGAAAAGCGTGTCCCAATGACCCGCATGCGGTCTCGAATTGCGCAACGCCTGTTGGATGCTACGCAACAAACCGCAATGCTAACCACGTTCAATGAAGTGAACATGGTGCCAGTGATGGCATTGCGCAGTAAGTACAAGGACCAATTCGAAAAGACTCATAACGGAACTCGTCTCGGGTTCATGGGGTTCTTTATCAAAGCTGCCTGCGAAGCGCTAAAGCGTTTTCCCGAGGTTAACGCGTCAATTGATGGTAACGATGTGGTGTATCACGGCTACCAGGACATCGGAGTTGCAGTCTCCACTAACGGTGGTTTGGTTGTACCGGTATTGCGCGATGCAGACTTTATGAGCCTGGCCGATGTTGAAGCCAGTGTGCGCGATTATGGCCTGCGGGCACGAGATAACAAACTCACCATCGACGATATGACCGGCGGTACTTTCACAGTGACTAACGGCGGAGTATTCGGCTCCCTGTTGTCTACGCCTATTCTGAACCCGCCGCAGACAGGCATCCTGGGGATGCACAAAATCCAGGACCGACCCATGGCTGTCAACGGTGAAGTTGTTATCCAGCCCATGATGTATCTGGCGCTGTCGTATGATCATCGTCTGGTTGATGGAAAATCGGCGGTTAGTTTCCTGGTGGCTGTGAAAGACCTAATTGAAGACCCGGCGAGAATTTTATTACAGTTGTAAGGCTTTTTTTGCCGTTTTGTTAATGTAGTTTTTGGGAAAAGATATGGCTGACAAGTTTGATGTAGTAGTAATTGGTTCGGGCCCCGCAGGTTATGTCGCGGCTATTAAGGCTGCGCAATTAGGTCTCTCGGCGGCCTGTGTCGAACGCTGGCTGGATGACAAGGACAAGATCAAACTCGGTGGTACTTGCCTGAACGTAGGCTGTATTCCTTCCAAAGCGTTGCTCGATAGCAGCCACAAATACATGGAGGCTCGCGATCATTTTTCTGTCCATGGTATTTCTCTGAAGTCCCTGGAGATGGACGTGCCCGCCATGATCGCCCGCAAAGATAAAATTGTTGGCCAGCTGACAGGCGGAATATCGGGTTTGTTTAAGCACAACGGCGTTACTCCTATCTCGGGTGTTGGCAAAGTGCTCGCGGGTGCGAATGTAGAAGTAACGGACAAAGACGGCAAGGTTCAAATTGTTGAAGCGGGGAACGTGATCATAGCCGCCGGCTCCATACCGGTTGCCATCCCACCTGCTCCTGTCGACGAGGAATACATAGTAGACTCCACGGGGGCGCTTGAATTCACCGAAGTCCCCAAGCGCCTCGGCGTAATCGGCGCCGGCGTCATTGGATTAGAACTGGGTAGCGTATGGTCTCGCCTGGGCTCAGAAGTAGTCGTGTTGGAAGCGCTCGATGAGTTCCTTCCCATGATGGATGCCCAAATTGGCAAAGAGACTGCGAAGCTTCTTAAGAAGCAGGGCCTGGATATTCGTTTAGGTGCAAGAGTGACTAGTGCCAAGGTCAGTAAGAAAAAAGTAAACGTAGAGTTCAGCACAGCCAACGGCGATCACCAGGAAGTATTCGACAAACTAATAGTCGCTGTGGGTCGCAAACCCCGTAGCGAAGAGTTGTTGGCCTCGGACAGCGGTGTAACCCTCGATGAGCGCGGATTTATTTTCGTGAATGATTTTTGCGAAACGGAAGCTCCCCACGTCTACGCTGTTGGCGACGTGGTACGTGGGCCCATGCTTGCGCACAAGGGTTCGGAGGAAGGGGTGATGGTTGCAGAGCGTATCGCCGGAAAACCCGCCCAGATGAACTACGACTGCATACCGTCAGTGGTCTACACCCATCCTGAAGTAGCAGCGGTAGGCAAAACCGAGCAGCAATTGAAGGCCGGCGGCGTAGCATTTAAAACAGGCGTGTTTCCCTTTGTTGCGAGTGGGCGCGCACTGGCCGCCAATGATTCAGATGGTATGGTCAAAATTATTGCAGATGAGGAAACAGACCGCATTTTGGGCTGCCATATTGTCGGACCCAGCGCTGCAGACCTCGTCCAACAAGTCGTTATTGCTATGGAGTTTGGCTCCAGCGCTGAGGATCTCGCCTTGACAGTGTTTGGACACCCGACATTATCCGAAGCGGTTCATGAGGCTGCATTGGCCGTTGATGGTAATGCCATACATATAGCAAATCGCAAGAAAGGAAAATAGAATCTGCCCGCATGCGTAAGATAAGAAAATCGCCGACGCTGTTGGGAACTAAACCGGTTTTCGGTAAGCAGTAAATTGCACCGTTAATCATCCGGGATCGTTAACATTGAACCAGAACGGAACAGAACAGAACATGAATCTTCATGAGTATCAGGGCAAGCAATTGTTTGCAGAGTACGGGCTGCCGGTCTCCAAAGGCTATGCGGTAGACACTCCACAGGAAGCGGCGGAAGCGGCGGGAATGATCGGTGGCGATACCTGGGTGGTTAAAGCTCAAGTACATGCCGGCGGCCGCGGTAAAGCTGGCGGGGTCAAATTGGTTAAAACCAAGGACGAGATCCGCGAGTTTGCCACGCAGTGGCTGGGTAAAAACCTGGTCACCTACCAAACGGATGAAGGTGGCCAGCCGGTGACCAAGATCCTGGTCGAAACCTGTACCGACATCGCCGAAGAACTCTATCTGGGAGCTGTCGTCGATCGCGCTTCTAGAAGAATCGTGTTCATGGCATCTACCGAAGGTGGTGTCGAGATTGAGAAAGTCGCTGAGGAAACGCCGGAGAAAATCCTGCGCGCCATCATTGATCCGCTAGTGGGTGCGCAGCCCTACCAGGGGCGCGAGCTGGCTTTTGCACTTGGCCTCAAAGGGGATCAGGTTAAGCAGTTTGTTAAGATATTTTTGGGTCTGGCCAAGATGTTCCAGGAAAAAGACCTGGCGCTGATAGAGATTAACCCTCTGGTCATTACCGATGAAGGCAATCTCCATTGCCTGGACGCCAAGTTGGGTGTCGATGGCAATGCCCTTTATCGTCAGCCGGCTCTGCGAGAAATGCACGATCCCTCCCAGGATGACGAGCGCGAAGCGCATGCCGCTCAATGGGAACTCAACTATGTGGCACTAGATGGCAACATCGGCTGCATGGTAAACGGCGCCGGCCTGGCCATGGGTACCATGGACATTGTGGCACTTCACGGCGGCTTCCCCGCTAACTTCCTGGATGTGGGTGGTGGCGCTACCAAAGAGCGAGTATCAGAGGCGTTTAAAATCATCCTCTCGGACGACAAAGTGAAAGCGGTGCTGATCAACATTTTCGGTGGAATCGTGCGCTGTGATCTGATTGCCGAAGGCGTCATCGGAGCGGTTCAGGAAATTGGTGTTGAGGTTCCTGTCGTGGTTCGTCTGGAGGGGAACAACGCTGAATTGGGTCAGAAAGTTCTGGCCGACAGTGGTTTGAATATTATTGCTGCAACTAGCCTGACAGATGCTGCAGAACAAGCAGTTAAAGCAGCTGGAGGTGCCGCGTAATGAGTATTTTAATCGACAAAAACACGAAAGTGATCTGCCAGGGTTTTACTGGCTCTCAAGGTACTTTTCACTCTGAGCAGGCCATAGAATACGGCACGCAGATGGTCGGCGGTGTTACACCAGGTAAAGGCGGACAGGAACATCTGGGCCTGCCGGTTTTTAATACTGTCTCTGAAGCAGTAGCTGCGACTGGAGCTGACGCGTCTGTGATCTATGTGCCAGCCCCGTTTTGTAAGGATTCGATCCTGGAAGCGGCCAATGGCGGTATTAAACTGATCGTTTGTATCACTGAGGGCATACCTACTCTGGATATGTTGGATTGCAAGGTGGTTTGTGACAATTTAGGCGTGCGACTGATTGGGCCTAACTGTCCTGGCGTGATTACTCCTGGCGAGTGCAAAATTGGAATTATGCCTGGCCATATTCATCTGCCTGGCAAGGTTGGAATTGTGTCTCGTTCTGGAACTCTGACTTATGAGGCTGTTAAGCAAACTACTGATGCTGGCTATGGTCAGTCTACCTGCGTGGGTATTGGCGGCGATCCTATTCCTGGATCTAATTTCATCGATATTTTGGAGATGTTTCAAAACGATCCGGCGACCGAAGCGATCGTTATGATTGGTGAGATTGGTGGTACTGCTGAGGAAGAGGCCGCGGCTTACATCAAGGCCAGTGTTACTAAGCCTGTTGTTTCTTATATTGCGGGTGTCACGGCGCCTAAAGGGAAGCGTATGGGTCATGCTGGGGCGATTATCTCTGGTGGTAAGGGTACTGCTGATGAGAAGTTTGCTGCTCTTGAGGACGCTGGTGTGAAAACTGTGCGGTCTTTGGCTCAGATTGGCGATGGGTTGGCTGAGATTACTGGCTGGTAGTTGTTTTATCAGTACGATTGGATGAGCCCGCTTTTATTGCGGGCTTTTTTTTGGTCTATTTTAGGGAGTGTTAGCGCCACAGTAAACCCGCAGTTATTTGCCGCAGAATAAAAGAACGACAAAGAGGTGACAGTGATCCGGCTTAACTCCAATCGATCACAGGCTAGAACGGCAGCTCATGATTTACCTCGACACTGTCTGTGTACTCTTGTTGCTCAATCCGGATCTCCTCGTACAGTTGCGCAATCTCATCACCATAGTGATCCCACAGTACCGATCTCAGGTCGCCGAGCAGCTGATAAATACAATCGGCTTGTTCAGCCGTCCAGTAGGTTGTGATTTTTAAGGTTTTCATTTAGCCTTTCCTCGCTTTTTGGTCTCGCGCCGCTTCGACGCACACTCCTGCGCTTCCTTCATGCGGTACGACTCACCCTCAATGGCGATGACCTCGCTGTGATGGACTAAACGGTCAATCAGGGAGACCACACACGCGGCATTGGGGAACACGTCATTCCACTCGCCAAACGGACGGTTCGTTGTCACCAAAGTTGAACATTTCTCATAGCGCCGGTTGATGATTTCAAACAGCAAGTCAGCATGACGATTGCTGTAGGAGAGGTAGCCCACTTCATCAATTACCAGCAAGGCGGGCCTGGCGTAGTGTTTCAATCGACGCTGCAGGGCATTGGCGCCATCCTGACCTGCCAGGTCGTTGAGCATCGCCGCTGCGGTGGTAAACAGCGCCGTATAGCCGTGCATGACAGCGTTATACCCCAGGTTCTGGGCGATCATCGATTTGCCCACGCCGTTGCTGCCCAGCAGGATAATATTGCTGGCCGTGTCCATAAAACCCAGTTGCATCAGGGCATGAATCGCTTGTGGGTCGATAGCGCTTGGCCACTGCCAGTCAAACTCACTCATCGGTTTGAACCGGCCCAGCCTGGCGCTGCTCAGGCGCCGTTCGAGTGAGCGCTGTTTGCGCTCGGCAAGCTCCCAGGCGATGAGCTGTGCCCGCCAGGGGTATTGCTCGTCGGTGATCTCGCCCCAGTGCGCCAGCACGCCGTGGAGCTTCAGTTCAAGTGCCTGCTGTTTGAGTTGCTCGATATCAATCATCGGTATCATCTCCTGTCTCGCTTCGGGTGCCATTGAGCTTGTCGTAATCGGCAAGCCGAGCCAGCTTGACGCTGTAGTGTTTGACCTTCGCCGGCACGGCGACAGCAAGCGGTGGCGGCAGGTGCTGTTCATCACGGCGGCGCTCAAGAACGTGCTGCACCGCCTCCGGGTAGGGTGATTGCCGATCAAGTGCTTCACCCAGAGCTACATGCAGCTCGTCCCGCCCATAATCATCAAGCAGTTGATTGAGTAACCGGACCGTGGTTTTAATGACATGTCCACGCTGTGCCGATTGCTGCAGCAGCGTCTGGGCGTGCGCCGAAGCATGGCTCAGGCGATCCTGACCCCGGTGTAGTTTGGCGTGGGTTTTCTCCAGCCATAGGGCATTGATATGCGCCTCCTGTTCGATTTGCTCCCCTTTGCCAAAGCTGCGCTGATGCTCAGCAATGCATTGATCGCCCTCCACTATCTGGAGCCGCTCCAGGTCAGCGCTCACGCTCAATGGCTTGTGCACGTATTGATGGGGAATGGAGTAATCATTGAGATCGAAGCGAACATAAGGGGTTTTGGCGGCCCGCACGGGCTGTCTCTCATGGGTATCAAAGGGATTATCCGGCAAACTCACCTGCTCCTGTAAGAAGGCTTCCCTGACCGTCAACGTACGCTCTTCAGGGCAAGCCCGATCAGCACTCACACCCTGGCACCAGTGCTCAGCTTGCGCATTGAGTTCGGCCAGTGTTTGCCAGTGACGAGCGGCAAAGAAATTATCGCGAATATAGCGAATCGCTCTTTCTACCCGGCCCTTTTCATTGCCCCGGGCCACCGCCACCGGGCGTGGTTCGAAGCGATAGTGGGCTGACAAGGCCAGCAAGGTGGGGTGGAAGCGGATGGCGTCACCGTGGCGCTCCAATACGGCCGATTTAAGGTTGTCGTACAGCAGCACCTTTGGCAATCCTTGCCAGGCCTCGAATGCCGCTACATGGCCGCGTAAAAAGTTCTCCATTTGCTGGTTGAGATAAAAGCGCAAGAAGATCTGTCGCGACCAGCTCAGCACCATCACAAACGCCATTAACGGCCGCCGGGCCTTGCCGATCTGAATATGCCCGAACGAACCCCAGTCAACCTGGGCTTGCTCACCGGGCAGGGTTTTTAGGCGTAAATACGCCTCGGGCAGCTTGCGCGGCCGCAGTTCACTGATACGCTGGCGAAACTGGCTGGGGCCATCGGGGTATCCCCGCAGGCGGGCCATTTCATACAAGCGGGCCGCCGTGAGTGTGGGAAACTCCCGCAGGGTGTCGATGACAAAGGGCAGATAGGGGTCGATGATCGACGCACGGCGAGTGCGCTCCACCTTGGGCAGGCCAGCCTGTGCCAGTACCCGATCAACCACTGAGTGGTGAATGCCAAGCTGGGTCGCAATGGTGCCCGTTCGCCACTTCTCAACAAAATGGTAGCGCAGTATTTTTGCTTCAGTTTCTTTGCCGATGGCCATGACTGCCCTCCGATTGATGACTCCTGTCCAGCCGCTGCACTAATGTCGCCGGAATCTGCGCCTGAACTGACTGCTCTGCAGAAAATCACTGCGCAAAAAGGGACCGCAGACCGCGCCACAGTGATGGCAGCGCACGGTGGCGTCAGTTTTACCCGGCATATCGGCCCTTTTGATCTCATCAGGCACGGTTTGCAGTAGATCACGGAGTATTATTGCCAGAGAACGGTGATGCGTTACTTTTTGTTGTTGCCGTTCTCGATAACGCTGTTGGCGAGCGGCATTATTCATGCGACCCGGGCGAGTGGCCTGGTACTTCGCTCTGGCTCGTTTAATGGATTCCTTTCTGGCTTCCTGGCTGCAACCATCGGTGCAATACCGCTGGCCGCGATCACAGTGGGTACAGACGATGACCTGGGCGTAGCAGCGACAACAGTGGTAGAGACGGCTGGATGATGGCATCGACACAAAGGTCGATGAGGGCTGGATTTATTCCCATTATGTGCAACACTTAACGGGTCGTGCACCTGCACGGTTTTTTTGGGTATGGCGCCAGCGTTGACCGTCAAATCTGTGGTGGCGTCATACCGTTCTCAGCGACACTTATTCTTATAGTCCCTACGCTTGAATCGTGCCTGCTTATTGGTCGCTCTTGAGTGTGACTGGGCCGCAGTTCTACCGCGCCGATTCTAATACGCCGAGATCCGTCTATTTCAAAATTCGGCAAATAGCTGCGGTTTTGGAGTGGCGTCTACAGTTGAGTACGCCCAGGAGTTTGGTAGATTTTTGGATTCTTGTTTGAGCACTACGTCAAAGCCATGAATAAGGCGCACACTAATTACCTTGCCTAACCTATGATCGTACGATGGTTGCCGTTGATAGCGCTCGTTCTCGCAAGTCTCAACTTGCGGCCCGCACTAACGTCGATCGCTCCGCTGATCGAGGTGATGGTTGCTGACACTGGCTTGTCGCGCGCATCTGTCGGCCTGGTCACCACTTTACCTGTTCTGTTGATGGGTATTATGGCGTTGTTCTCCCCGCGCCTGGCTGCTCGCTGGGGGCTCGAACGGTGTATCAGTTACGCTCTGGCCTTGCTGACACTTTCCTTAGCACTGCGCATGTGGGCGGATCGCCCGGCGCTTCTAATGATCTCTGCCGCAGGCATCGGCATCGGTATCGCGATTGCCGGTACCTTGATGGCTGGTTTTATTAAGCAGCATTTTAGCAATCGTCTATACAGCGTGATCCCCTTGTACACTTTTAGCATGATACTGGGTGCGGCCTTGGGTCTGGTGCTCACCTTGCCTCTTCTGAAGTTACTCGGCGACTGGCGCTGGACGATGGCTGCTTGGAGCATACCGGCGCTGTTGGCTTGGGCGGTTTGGCAGCCCATCGTTCCGCCCTCGAGCAACAGTGTGCGCACAAGCGCACCCGCATTGCCACTGGGCTCCGCCAAAGCCTGGATATTAACCCTATTGTTCGCGTTCCAGACCGCCATTTTTTATTCGCTGACAACCTGGCTGGTGGCCCGCTATGAAGAAGCGGGCGCGACACTGGTACAGGCCAGTAGTTTCGCCAGTGTGTTGATGATTGCAGGTATAGGTGGCGCATTTCTCGCCCCGCTGTTGATGCGTTGGGGGCGGCGCACACACCATTTACTGATTGCCGTAAGCCTCACTGCATGTGCTGCGCAGGTTTTTATTGCGTTCTGGCCATTGCAATGGCCACTGGTGATCTGCGCCATTACGGGAATAGCACTCACTAGTATGTTTGCGCTCTCCCTGACCCTGCCCATTCATGAAGCGCAGACACCACTTGAGGCGGCGAGCCTGACCTCGATGATGCTTACCTTTGGTTTCGGTCTGGGTTCATTTGCACCTTCCCTGGCTGGCATCGCTCGCGACGTTAGCGGCAGCTATGTGCTTCCCTTTATCGGACTCGCTATGGCATCGGCATTGATGGTGTTGCTCTCTGCCTTACTGGGATCTCTGGACCGAAAGGAATCCTAACCAACGCAGGCCCGCTCGATACTCATCACCGTATCAGCCCTGAGACCGCTGTTGTTGTCATGTCCCGCCGAGCCAGCCTATCTCAGCTGGCTATCTTTGCTACCTCGGCGGTTGTAACCAGAAAAGGCTTTCAGCTCTTGGTCAATCGCCTCCTGGCATGCCACACAGAATCTCACGCCGGGTATCGCTTTTCGGCGAGCCTCAGGGATCGCAGCGCCGCACTCGTCGCATTCGAGAGCGCTTTCCCCTTGGGGTAATTGTTTGCGTACACGATTAACCTCGTCTTCCAGACTGGCGTCAATCTGATCTTGAACCGCACCGTCTTTAGCAAATCCTCCGGCCATAATAGCCTCCCTCATTAATCAGCGGACTACAGCATCATTCCGGTCAAACACTACATAGTGATAGCTACCGCTTCTCAATTCAACGGGCAATGTGACCCATTTATAGAGTGCGCCTTCAGATTACTTCACCTCTTGTTGGAATCTCCGACTGGCCGGAACCTACTCGCTTTAACTGTGATTTTCTTGTGACTAGCCAAACATGTCTTTCGTAAAACCCCTTTAAAACAAGCATTAAACCCGGATCCCCAGATAGATATCTCTAAACCGTAGAAAGCCCTGGCTGTATAATGGTTAGCAACAAAACCCTCCATCACCCACTGGGTGCAACAACTCAAGGCTTACGATCATTCTACCCTACAAACTCGATACAACAAACGACTTACCGACTTCCCGTGCCGGTTTATTGGCCATTGGTCAGTTAATGGACTCCCTGAGTCTCGCCGAACGCATTGATCATTACTTTCCCCCGCCTAAAAGCAATCGGGGGTATAAGCCCTCGGAATTTATCAAGACCCTCATCCTGATGCAGCACGAAGGCAGCTTTCACCTGGATGAGGTTCGTCACATACAGGATGATGAGGCGCTGCGCACCGTATTGGATCTCAAAAAACTCCCCAGGGCGACTGGCTGAGGCGAATGGGCCACCAGCCGCACATCCAGGATGCCTGGGTCAAGGTCAATAAAGCCTTATTGCAGTCAGCTTTACACCGCTGTAAAAAAGTCACACTGGACATCGATGCCACTGAAATTATTGCCCATAAAGCGGATGCTAAGTGGACCTACAACAAGAACAAGGGTTTTATGCCCATGGTGGGTCATATTGCGGAAACCGGGCAGGTTGTAGCGGTTGATTTCCGCCAGGGCAATGTACCGCCGGCACAAGACAACCTGGCCTTTATCCAGCAATGCCAGCAGTCGTTACCGGAAGGCTGTGCCCTGAATGCGCTGCGTATAGACGCCGCAGACTACCAAACAAAAATCATTGAGTATTGTGATACGCAAGGTATCGAGTATGCCATTCGAGCCAAAACCAGCGCAGCTATGCGGGCACAGATTGAAGCGGCCAGCGATTCGGATTGGCAGCCTTTGCTTGATAAGCAAGGCAAGCCCATAAGCGGGCAGGACACTTATCGAACGAGCTTTTGTATCGGTGATTATGAAGAAGCCTTCACCCTGGTCATTCAAAGAACAGCCCTTAAAGGCCAGGCGAGTCTGGATCTGGATTCACAAGAAAGCTCAGAGGCAATCAACCAAGGGGGTTATGTTCATCGTGCGATTGCCACCAACCGGGATGAGCTCAGCGATAGTGAGATTTGACGTGGTCCAGCATTTCTTTACAACCCAGTTAAGCGGCTTTTTTCAATTCAACCATCTCCGCCTCATATTGATTCGGACTCACGTAGCCCAGATATGAATGCAGCCGTTGGCTGTTGTAAAACATGGATATGTAGTTCAACACATCCTGTTGTGCTTCGAGCCTGGTCTGGTAATTACGCCAGTGGACACGCTCCTGCTTCAAGCTTCCAAAGAAACTCTCTGCAACTGCATTGTCCCAGCAATCACCTTTGCGACTCATGCTCCCGACGAAGCCATGGGCCTTAAGAAGCCGCCTGTAATCCTTACTGGCATATTGAGAGCCTCGATCGGAATGGACAATCAAGCCAGCTTTGGGCCGCCTTTGCCAAATGGCCATCCTCAGTGCATCGCAAACCAGCTGAGCCTTCATTCGTGAACCCATACTCCAGCCAACAACCTTTCTCGAATACAGGTCAATAACAACAGCAAGGTACAGCCAGCCCTCCTGGGTCCAGAGATAAGTGATATCCCCAACGTACGCCCGGTCAGCTCGATCAACATCAAATTGCCGATCCAATACATTCTCAAACACAGGTTGCTTGTGATTACTGTTTGTCGTGACTTTGTATTTCTTCCGGTGCTTAACCTGAACGTTGGCCTCTTTCATCAATTTTCGAGCCTTCTCCCGGCTCACCGGATAGCTTAGCGCGCTGAGCGCCGCCTTCATTCTCCGGCTACCGTAGCTGTCCCGGGTTGCTTTGGCGATGTCTCGGACAGCTTCCAGTAATTCCTCGCGATAATAATCGATACTTCCACCTCCGCGCTGCTGATAACCATAGTAACCACCGCGGGTAACGCCCAGGAGTCGACACATCAGGTCAACAGGCCAGGTCTTCTTGTGTTGGGCAATAAACACGTATTTCACCTTGTTTCCTTGGCGAAGAGTCGAGTGGCAAAGTGGAACTTCCCCACAATGCTCTCCCAGAACCGTACGTGACACTCTCATGTCATACGGCTCCTATTGTCCAACCGCAGGCAAAATGCCCAGTTGCCAGTGATAAAGCAAATTCGGCTCTCTTTCGGAGATGCCTCGCAACCACTTTCTTGCTTTGCGTTTGCTTCCTTTGAATCGTTTGTATTTTCTCACAGCCCATTTCACCAGAACTTCGTTCAGATGGGCCATCACGCGTTTGAGGGAACTCGGGTAGAAGACCCCGAAGTAGTTCCACCACCCTCGCAATGAGGCGTTAGACTTTTTCGCAATGTCCTCCAATTCAGCATTCGTCCATCTGCCGATATTCCACTGACTCATTCGTTGTCGAATGTGTTTTGCAGATGTTCGACTAACTGCCGGACTAAAACTGTTGAAGTATTTTCCATTCCGACTTTTGGCCAGCCGACCTCGAAATACATACCCCAGAAAATCGAATTGGATATTGGGATACTTCCCTCGACGGTTAGCATCTCGGCAATACACAATTTTTGTCTTCTTCGGGTGTAGATCAAGTCCGCAGGTACGCAGGCGTTCGCCAACGACGTCCTGCAAATGAGCGGCTTCTTCCTGCGAGTTGCAGTGTAGCAGCCCATCATCGGCATAGCGCGCAAATGGAATGTGCGGAAAGTGCCTTTTCATCCATAGATCGAAGGTATAATGCAGATAGAGATTGAATAACACCGGGCTAATGACACCGCCCTGAGGTGTACCCTTGTCTCTCTCCACGATACTGCCATCCTTTCTAACCAACGGAGCCTTTAGCCAGCGCTCGATATACAGTAACGTCCAGCGACATTGGGTATGATGCCGAACTGCTTTTAGCATCAACGCATGATCAATGTTGTCGAACGCCCCTTGCACATCGAACTCCAGCACCCAACTGTATTTCCAGCAACGTTGTCGCGTGACTCTGATTGCATCTATCGCCGATTTACCTTTGCGATAGGCATAAGAGTCTGGATGAAAGTGAGGTTCTACAAGCGTTTCAAACCGGTTGCGCACAACTGTCTGCGCAATCCGATCGGCTACAGTCGGTACGCCTAACTGGCGAAATTTTCCATCCTTCTTAGGTATCTCTACCCCTCGAATCGGTGGTGGAAAATAGCTCCCTGATGAGAGACGGTTCCAGAGCCTGTAGAGATTACTTTTCAGGTTCCCTTCGAACTCAGTTATCGTCTGTTCATCTACTCCATGAGCACCGCGGTTCGCCTTCACTTGGCGCCAAGCATCAAATACAGCATGCTTGGATATTTCAAACGGTTTTGCTTGACTCATTGGTTCCTCCCAATTGGTTGACCAACTTGCTTCGCTGAACAACGCACCCCCTTCGCTCCACCGCCATTACAGCCGCTTCATCACTACTACGGAGTGCTCCGCCCCTGTGCCCTGCATCGGTACTCTCACCTTCCTGGGACTACCAGTTCGGCTTCTCCCTTCACATCAGGACGACAGGTTCCTATGTTCCACATAATCGCCTGGATATAAGTTCACGCCACCTTAATGCCGGTCGCCATCAAGTCAGTAAACAGGTAACTTCTTGATTTGTCCCAGAAAACGGTCTGGTCTCTGGTTTTGACGACATCGGGTAAAAGCTATCGACACCTCATCGAGTGGTTCGCTTGCGCTCGTCTCCTTATTCCCTACCTGCTATATTTTCTATGACTTTTCCTCAACGCTCACTACCATGTCTCTTGAACACAGCAGCTTGAGGTGGTTTGACATCCCCTCCTGCAAGGCGATGTCGAGGGGCCTACCCTCATCGATTATGCAGCTTCATAGCACACAGACCGTCGCTTTTTTTAATATATCTTTCTCCATCTTCAAGCGCCGGTTCTCCTCCCTCAACTGGCGGGTTTCTGCCTGCTCCGGTGTCAGCTTGCCGTTTCCGCGGAAAGCGTGTCCGTCACTTGATCGTTGATGCTCTTTAACCCAGCGCCCCAACATGGTGGAGTTGATGTCGAGACTTTTCGCCGCTTCAATTCTTGTGTAACCCTGATCCAGTACCAGGCTGACGGCATCCAGCTTGAATTCCTTCGGATATTTCTTTCTTGCGTTCATTTGTTAATCTCCAGTTATGGGTATTATCCCTTAACTGGGTTGTGCAGATCTATTAGACCACCTCAATTATTCACTGGTACAAGGTGAATTGGTGCGTAGCACTAAGAGAAGGTGCCCTGGGGTATAACCAGCGTGCTGAGGACAGCGAAAATCGCCTCAAGGAACTGAAGCTGGATTTTGGCGGCGATACGTTGCCATGCCCGGATTTTAACGCCAATGCGCTGTACTTTTTAATCTCTGCACTGTCCTACAATTTGTTTGCCCTTATGCGCCAATTGCTGCCGGAAGAGTTGGCGCACCCTCGAGCAATGACCCTGCGCTGGCGTTTGTAGGCCATCGCGGCAAAAGTCGTCAGAACGGGGCGGCAACTATTTGTAAAACTGCAGGAAAAACACCGAATATTGTTGGAACGAGTGCTACTTGCACTGAAGGAGTTTGAGTCGCCGCCCATTTAACCCAATATCGAACAAGAATGACGGCTTATACAGGATAGGTCCGTCCAAAATGGCCAATTAAGCGCTGACACTGCGCAGAGCAACGGTTTTTGATTAAACCTCTCTGCCCTATCCGCTGTGAAGGCTTATAATAAAACTTGAAAGAGGGATTCAGAGGCCCTTGAGACGCTGGCGATACTCTATCTGGGGATTTGGGAGATATGGAAAAGTGACTCGCGGTGCAAAAAAGCGGTACCATCTTCCGGTACCCTTGCGATCGCTCCGCCGCCTAGCAAATCAAATCGGGTTAGAGAATAGGAGGAAGGACACTTTTTGAAGTGTGAAACGATTAAACGGATGGCTTCGTCACTCAAACCATCGTTGTTAAAGTATCCGCCGTGTCGCTTCGCTTGCAAACCATAAGGCACTTCTGCTCCCACGACGGTCATAAAATCCAAATAGGAATTGACACCAAAACTATCTACGGTGGGATTCCCAAAGGCTCGTATTTTTGCCATGTGCGTTTCCCCCTCTTCCGGCGCTCCAACATAAAGCCCAATGAGCCCAATGGAAGGCTCTCCTTCTGGATAGGGTGATCTTCCTAAAAATATATACAATGCTAATTCATCAGGAGTGCTCTCATCCAAATACATATCTCGATAAAATTTCATTACATCTTCGGCCTGAGAGATCGGCCACTCAATGTATCCGCAAAGCACTTCTTTAGGTAAGAGATGAAGTTGATATTTTAGAGAAGTGACAACGCCAAAGTTTCCGCCTCCCGCTCCTTTCAGTGCCCAGTGCAAATCTGGATTTTCTTCCTCATTCGCCTGAACAATTTTTCCATCGGCTAGTACTACGTCTGCTGAAATTAAATTATCACAAGCCAAACCAAAACAGCGACTTGTCAAGGAGTATCCGCCCCCAAGTGTGTACCCAGAATTTAATACAGTCGGGCAATCGCCACCAGTGGCTACTAAACCATATCGCTCATTATTTATTCCAATTTTTTCATAATTGGCGTAAGTCTGAACTTCAAGCGAATGCCAGTTACATCCAGGCTGTAAGGTTGCTGTTTTATGCTCCTTATCGAAAGAAAACTCTTTCATTTGCGAAACATCAATCACCACACCCTTATCTCTGATGCAGGCACCAAAGAAATGATGCCCACCTGCTCGAATAGAAAAACTCAGGCTTTCATTGTTAGTGAATTGGATGGACTTAATAACATCCTCAGTTGATTCACATCGAATAATAATAATCGGCTGAGCATTAACGTCACTCTTGAAAATCTCTCGGGCATCGACAAATCGTCTTCTCTCTTCAATGTCACGGGATATTGAAAGCAACAGTTCTCCATCAAGAGTTTCTCTTAAAGCTGTAACAGCTTTCGAGTTTAGAAAATGTGTGTCCATCTGTGTTCCCTTTAAATTGGATGAGGAAATTCTTCTAGGGTACGCCACCGCATAGAAATTTCGCTTCGGGTCGATGGCTGTCCTTTATAAAACACCAAAATCTTAGGTTTCGCCGCCAGACATTTCGACCGCCAACACGAGCATAATAAAATTGAACATTGCCAAAAAAATACTCCAGCAGACTCCGACAAGATATACACCGACCAAGATATCACTATTTAGGTAGCTCGCTGTGATCAGGCTGGCAATGACCAGCAAGGTAACAATTGAGATCGGCCAGAAGCGGATGCTAGCCAGGCTTGGCCAGTGAAGTGAGTAAGAATCGCTGGGAGTACTGACCCAATTAACCCAACCATTCCCGCCATTAGTAAGAGCTTAATTCGAAACAGACGTGTTGCTGGCGGGAGCGCCGATTTCCCGAGAGCTATAACTACCCCCGCGAAGCCAATTATCGCCATCGTTTCAATTGTGCCAATACACGTCAAACCACCAACCCGGCACTGTATCCCGACGACCATGCCCATTGAAAATTAAACCCACCCAAATGGCCAGTGACATCCAGCACTTCGCCGATAAAATACAGGCCCGGGTTATCCTTAGACTCCATGGTCTTTGAACTGATGCCCTGTGTGCTGACGCCACCAAGGGTTACCTCGGCCGTTCTATAGCCTTCGGTGCCAGAGGGTTTAAGTTGCCAACGATTTAGCTGTTTGCCAATGTTGCGCAGCGTTTGATCGCTGAATTGCGCCAGCGGAGCATCGGCCATTTCCTGCCACAGTAGAGTTTGCAGTTCATTCACCAAGGCCCTCGAGAGCCTGGTTGCCAGGGCGCTTCTTAAGAGCTTTTTCCCGTCGCTTGCCTTTTGTTGCAGCAGCCACCCGGCTGCATCTGTCTGGGGAAGTACGTTGATAAAAACTTCGTTTCCTGGAAACCAGTAGTTTGAAATTTGTAAGATAGCGGGACCGCTTAATCCGCGGTGAGTGAATAACAGACTCTCGGTAAAGGATTGGCCGTTGCAGCTGACTTCCACCTCAGTGGCCAAACCGGTCAGTCGCTCGCACACATCTTTCAGTGAGTCGCTGAACATAAACGGCGCTAGTCCTGCTCGTCGTTCTTCCATCGTTAGGTCGTATTGCTGTGCTATCTCGTAGCCCATTGCACTACCACCGAGTGTGGGAATCGATAAGGCCCCTGTTGCAATTACCACAGTTTCGCTGCGTAAAATTCTGCTGCGCTCGCTATCTTTGGTTTTTTGGACCACTTCAAGTCGATAGCGCTTGCCTTCATTGTCTTGGGGATTGGTCGATATGGTTTGCGTATCGCAGTGGGTGTCAATCGTAACGCCGGCGGACTTACATTCACTGAGTAACATGTTGAGTATTTCTGCGGCAGAGCCCGTGCAAAATAACTGACTGTGCTTGCGCTCTTCGTAGTCTATGCCGTGCTTTTCTACCATGGCGATAAAATCCCACTGCGTATAGCGGCTCAATGCGGATTTACAGAAATGTTCGTTGTGGGATATGAAGTTGTTGGGCTCCACAAAGTGATTGGTGAAATTGCAGCGCCCGCCACCGGACATCAATATCTTTTTGCCCACTTTATTGGATTTTTCCAGGACCAGCACGGCTCGCCCCCGGGATGCGGCTGTTAGAGCGCACATTAAGCCCGCAGCTCCAGCCCCCAGGACTATTACGTCATAATTCTCTGTGGCGCTGTTGATTGACTCATCCTTATTTCTTGAAATTACAGAGGGAGGTAAAACTGCTCGTACCATTTTCGCAGCTTATTAATGGGTCCGTCGCCGTCACACAATATCGGTTCGCTGCGGTAGACCTTATCTTTCCATATCTCTACATCCTGCGCAAAGGCGGCGTGGGCGCCTTGGGGGTATGCGAGCAGGAATTCATCCGGCAGTGGCTCATCGGTCAAGCTGCTCATGATAACCGCTGAGCACAGATCCAGTTCGTCCTGATTGACGGGAATGTGATAGTTGACCCACCAGCTTTTGAAATTGATCTTCGCACTGCGAGATTCTGTGTAGTAGTACATGATGGACGGGCCATGGTAGGTCGCGTCTCCCCAGGCGTCCGATTCTTCCCCGGCATTTGTGTTGCGCATTTCCTGAATATCGAAACCGAGGTTGGGTGGCGTAATCATACGCGCTGCTGAGCTCATTTTTACCGTGGAGAGTTGAGTCACGCTGCGCTCAGTGAACTTGTTTTCGAAGGAGACAACATTGCCGCCATGAACATGGGGGAAGTGTGCGATATCCACAATGTTCTCAATGACATCACAGGCCTTGGCCCGAATTCTGGCTCGACTGAAGTTCCAATCGCCCCAGCCGTTGCCTCCCCACTCAGGAATGTCGGGCAGGTAGTCTTCCGGGGCGTTTTCTTCGGGGTCGTACCACATAGCGATAAAGCCGTTCTTCTCCATTAGGGGCCATCCACGCAATGCGTTAATGGCTTTTTCGGGAATCTTGCTGGCGTAGGGGATATCCACACACCGGCCGGTGGGATCAAAGGTCCAGCCGTGAAAGGGGCACAGTATGTTGTCGCCAGACAGGCGGCCACCGTCGCTGGACAAGTTGGCTCCCAGGTGCGGGCAGTGCGCATCCAGCAGGCCGACGCGCCCTGAATCACTGCGGTAGATGACAAAGTCGTGGTCGAAGTATCTCAGGGGTTTTACCTCTCCTGCATTCAACTCTTGGGAGAACAGAACAATATGCCAGCCTCTGGCGTAGTGATTGGGGCGCAGATATTGGTAGGGATATTCACTCATTTACAGTGCCCTCGTTTTTGTCGGCCATGGCGTGCTGCGCTGCGATGTAGGCGAAGGTCATGGCCGAACCTATGGTCGCTCCGGCGCCGGGATAAGAGTTGCCCATGACCGCCGCACTGGTATTGCCTGCAGCATAGAGTCCCGAAATAACATCACCGCGGTTATTAAGAACCGATCCGTTTTCGTCGCACAGCAATCCCCCTTTGGTATCCAGGTCGCCAGGATCACAACGCAGGGCGTAGAATGGCCCCGTCTCCAGCGGCCCCAGGGACGGGTTAGGGCCCACTTTTTTGTCCGCATAGTAGCGGTCATGTTCGGTACTTCCACGCCCAAACAGCGGATCTTCACCCAATTTGGCGTGCCCGTTAAATTCGTCCACCGTATTTTTAAGTGTCGCTCCGTCGATATCGAGCTTGTCGGCAAGCTCGCCCAGTGTTGCGGCAATTGTAAACAAACCCGATTCGAAGGTCTCCGGTGGAATAGTATTGTCGGCTTCTATTTTTCCCGGTTTGATATGTCCCGCCGAATACTTATAGCGATAGGTCGCATCGAATATGAGGTAGCAAGGTACTGCATCTTCTCCTCGTGCCTCGCTGGCATACTGGGCTTTCACCAGGTCTTCATAGGGTTGGGCTTCATTGGCAAAGCGCTTGCCGAGCCTGTTGACCATGATCGACCCGGGATAAGATTTACCGGAAATAAGCGCCAGGACTCGGCCGTCCGGCAGGGTGTAGGTTGGAGACCACCAAGCGCAGTCCATAAAGCCTAGCTGGGCGTCAACTTTTTGCCCCATGATAATGCCATCACCCGTCGCTCCCGGTGCCGCCGCAGTCCACTGCGTGCCCGTTGGGGCTTGTTGATGTCGTTCTCGAAGTGTCTGATTGTGAGAAAAACCTCCTGTAGCGAGTAACACGCCTCGCTTCGCTATTACGCGTACATCCTCACCTTCTCTGTTTACAACTGCTCCACAAACCTTTCCATTTTCAACAATCAATTCCTTCATGGGCGCATTGAGCCAAAGGGGTATGTTGCGGTCCATCATCGAGCGTCGCAAACGAGCGACTACAGCGGGGCCCAGAGTCACTCTGTTGTCTTCTTGTTTGCGAAGTCGCGAAGGGATGTCTAACAAATAGCGAAACAACAATTTCGTGCCCAGTAAATAGGCCGCCACATTCATAGCTTGCAGCTTCATGCCCTCAACCACCGTGATGTTGAAGGGCAGTAGCAAACCTGCGTAATGACCTCTGCGCATGTTTTCAGCCTCCTTCCCTAGCTTGCGCATGCTAAAGGGAGCTGTATCCATGGACCGCCCCCCGGGTTTGTACCCAGGAATGTCTTCGTAGTAATCCATATAGTAGGGGAGGGGTGTGTAATCGATGTAGCTGTGTTCCATCATAAAACGGAGCATTTCAGACGCGCGTGTGGCATAGGCTCCCAGTCTTTCAGGTTTCACCGAATCGCCTATCAGACCTTTCAGATAGGTATGGCCTTCTTCAGTGCTGTCCGAGACACCTACAGCGCTCTGGCGATGATTCCCCGGAATCCAGGTCACACCTCCGGATTTGGCGGTGGTGCCACCGTACACCGACTCCTTTTCTACCAGCAGCACCTTGCCACCGAGTTGGTGTGCCGCCACGGCTCCGGTCATGCCGGCCGCGCCGCCCCCTGCCACCAACCAATCTACCTGTTCTTCCATTAATTCATCTCAAACTGTTTCGTTGTCAATTTGCAGTCTGGCAGTGCCGTCGATGATCAACCAGCCCAAAAAAGAAATGCTGCTCAGCGGTTCAATATTCCGGCCACTGTTGTTGACCCAAACGGCGGCGTGGCCCTATTGTCAACAATACGATGGGATCGATAGCGGTCAGTTCAAACCCCGGGGAATTACAATGCAGGATTTAGAAAACAAGATAGCGGTTATTACTGGCGCGGGCTCTGGAATAGGCGAGGGCATTGCGCGCGCTGCATCGGCTGCTGGTATGAGGGTAGTGGTAGCGGATATCGATGTTGAAAAGGCTCAGTCGGTCGCCACCGATCTTGTCGCACAAGGTGGCCGGGCAATTGCTGTCGGGGTCGATGTTTCGCAGCTAGTGTAGTGTATTAAACTGACTGATGATTTGAGAGTGCATGCCTTGCGCGCCCCACTTTCTCCAAAATCTCTTCTGCGGACTTTGTCCAGGCAAATGGCTTTTTATCTTCATTGTGCCTCTCAATAAAATCCATGATGGCCTCTTCCAGCTCTTGTACCGATGTGAATACACCACGGCGCAGTTGCCTTTCTGTCAACAAACCCAAAAATCTCTCCACCAGATTTAGCCACGAAGAACTGGTTGGAATAAAGTGTAAGTGAACCCTTTTATTACGCTTAATCCAGTTCTTCACTTTTTCGTGTTTGTGCGTCGCGTAGTTATCAACGATAAGGTGAAGGTCTAACTCCTTGGGTGTTTGTTTTTCCACAGTCTTCAGAAACGCCAAAAATTCCTGGTGCCGGTGACGCTTTTTGCACTCACCGATAACATCACCAGTCAGGGTGTTCAGTGCCGCAAACAAGGTGCTTGTACCATGACGCTTATAGTCGTGAGTCATGGTTCCGCCGCGCCCGGGCTTCATCGGCAATCCCGGCTGCGTTCTGTCCAGCGCTTGAATGGAACTCTTTTCGTCAACACAGAAAACAACTGCATTCTCTGGCGGCGATAAATACAAGCCAACAACATCGCGTAGCTTTTCTTCAAAGGCAGGATCGTTGCTCACCTTGAACTGAGCAACCAGGTGTGGCTTCAGACCAACTTCTCGCCACACTCTATTTATAAAGGAGTGATTAATTCCCATCACTTTTGCCAAACCCCGGGTTGTCCAGTGGGTGCCATCCTTGGGTTTTTCCTGCGTGGTTATCTTGATGACTTTCGACCGCAGCTTTGCCTGGTCCGCAGAATTCTTGCCGCCGTGATTAGCCCCTCTTGGCAAATCTTTTTCTATTCCCCGAAACCCTCTCTCAAAAAAACGATTGCGCCATCGGCCTACCTTGTTGACATCAATTTCCAGCTCTTCAGCAATTTTGTAGTTGGGAACATTTTTTGCAGCGAGCAAAATAATCCTTGAGCGCTCTACCAATCGAACCGGTGTCGTTTTGCTTCTAACATTTTTTTCCAACTGCTTTTTCTCTTGCGCTGTTAAAGTTATATTTATTTGGGCGGGCATTAGCTTCACACGGGTAGTGAATGAAGTAATCATTATATCATTAATCTGTTTAATACACTACACTAGCTTCGGTTGAGGCTCTGCGAGATGCAGCTGTGGGAGAATTCGGCGCCGTCCATTTACTTTGCAACAATGCGGGTGTGTGGTTGGGCGCCTTGATGCAAGAAGCCGACATCAAAGACTGGCAGTATTTAATCAATGTCAATTTGTTTGGCGTTATCCACGGTGTGAAAGCCTTCTTGCCCTTGCTGATAGAACAGGGCGATGGTCATATTGTAAACACTGCCTCCATGGGCGGTTTGATTTCTGGTCCACCGGAGGGGCTGTACACAACCACCAAGTTTGCGGTGGTTGGTTTGTCAGAGGCATTGTTGATGGAAGTTGTCGAGCAGGGGGTTGGTGTTTCGGTTCTCTGTCCGGGTTTAGTCGACACAAATCTGATTACCCAGTCTTTCGCAGTGCGACCCGACTCGGTCAATTCGGGCATTGATCATCAACAACCGGCACCGGATGTGGCCAGTGGCATTTCGCCACGTGTGGTTGGCGATCAGGTAATGGATGCGGTGCGCGAGAATGGTTTCTACGTGATTACCCACGATGACTACCGGGATATTATCAAGATGCGGCACGATGGGATTATCGATGCTCTGGATGCGAATACCGCTCGCTATGGTTCTACGCGAGCTGAGCCTGCAAGTTAGGCGGGCTTAGCGCCAAGCAAACTGTGTGGGTGATTCCCGCTTGGCACGGTACATGGCGACACCTGTTGAACAGCCATACTGGATTAGCTTGCCTTCTATTTTCAGTTCGTTGTCCCCGAGTTTAAAGAATCGGTCTACCGCTAGTGTAGGTCGTCAAACAGTTTGTAACTTATTAAGTTTCTCTCTGCCACGCTTCACTTTCTCCAATATGTCACTCGCGGATTTGGTCCAGATATAAGGCGCTGGCGCTTGATTATGAGTCTCAATGAACGCCATGACTGTTTGCTCAAGCTCTTCCACACTGCTAAAGACACCTCGTTTCAATTGCTTTTCAGTTAGCTCCCGAAAAAACCGCTCCACCATGTTTAACCACGATGCGCTGGTTGGCGTAAAGTGCACATGGAATCGCTGGTGATATTTCAGCCAGCTTTTTACCTTCGGGTGCTTATGTGTGGCGTAGTTGTCACAGATAATATGAATCTCTTTATCCTTGGGCGTCGACTTATTTATTTGGCGGAGAAACTTCAACCATTCTTGATGGCGATGCCGTTCGGCGCAGGTACCTAACACTTCCCCTGTCAAGATGTTCAATGCCGCAAACAAGGTCGTGGTGCCATGACGTTTATAGTCATGGGTCATTGTCGCCGCCCTGCCTTTTTTCATCGGCAAGCCCGGCTGCGTTCTATCCAGTGCTTGTATCTGACTCTTTTCATCACAACTGAAAACAATGGCATTTTCTGGCGGTGATAAGTAAAGGCCGACGATTGCCTCCAACTTCTCGGCAAACTCTTTATCGTTCGATACCTTGAATGTATTTATTCGGTGTGGCTTCAAACCGTGGCTTTTCCATATCCTGCCCACCGAGGACATGCTAATGCCGGCCTTATCTGCCATGAGACGCTGGCTCCAATGCGTAGCGTTTTCCGGTGTCTCTTGCGTCGTGAGTCTGATCACCTGTGCAACCTTGCGTGAACTGATTTTCGGTTTTCGCCCTGGCCGATACGCATCCTGGCTGATGCCTTCGACTCCACTGTCTGCATAGCGTTCTCGCCAGCGGCCAGCTTTCTGTCTCGTAATGCCCAGTTCAAAACCGATCTCTTCATTGGTCATGCCCTTGCCGGCCAGAAGAACAATTCGTGAACGCTCCGCCAATCGGACCGAGACAGAACGCGATTTAGATAACTTACTCAAACCCAAAACTTCGTCATCAGACAAAACAATTTCTACTGCAACACGCACGACAAGCTCTCTATATAGGGAAGAGACTATATGGTACACTATTTATGACGACCTACACTAGCTGCACGCTGCTGTAGGTCTCCACGGGCTCCAGAACGACGCCGAATTCGTCGCCTCCCAAGCGGGCGACGAAATCGGTTTCACGAAAGCCCTCCTTGAGCCTGTTGGCGAAATGTTGAAGCACTGCATCGCCAGCGCTGTGACCCAGGGTATCGTTGATTTGTTTGAAATCGTTGAGGTCAATAACCAAGAGCGCAAAAGGCTTTCCAGAGCGATGCCCTCGTAACAGGCATTCCTGAGCACGCTCGAACAGCGCTCGACGATTGGGTATGGATGTCAGTGGATCGTGACTGGCCAGGTAGTCCAAGCGCTCGTTTTTTAGCTCCATTGCCTGTCGCAGCCGTCCATTCGATGCCACGTAGGATCCGAGCATGGACATGATCATAAACGCGGTGCCCAGCAATGCCAGGACATGAATCGACTCGACATTGGCCATGTGTACTACTCGATTCATCTCCACGCCGCTGTTCTGCATCACTAGTATAAATCCCCAGCACGCTACGATTATCACCGTCCAAACCACCGCCCAGCGAGAATCCGTTACCGTGGCCGCCAATACAGGCAAAATCATGAGAAAAACCATGGTGGGTGACATAACGCCATTTAACACAAAACAGCCACCGGTCAGAACAACACACAAGCAAGACAACAGAAGATTGACGCAGTAAATACGCGCGCCAAATTTTAGAAAAATAGCGGTAATCGAGATCAGAGCAAGCAGGGAAGTCCACAACAGCACTCCGCCCACGGTTCGCCCTTGATCAGTCAGTGGTATCAGGAAATAAAAATTGACAATGAGAACGACGAGGTTGGCACTTAACCCCGGCAGCAATTGCAGAAACAGTCGGTCTCGATGATCTTCTTTGGAGGATAGAGTGGGGTCGTAGCGAAGTGACAGAGCGCTCTTGACCCTCTCCGACGGCTTCTGACCGTCAAAGTGCACACTAGTGTAGAAGCACAGATGTAGGCTTTAACTGACCTCCTAACTATACTGATTGGAAAAATAAGCTGGAAGTTAGGTCTATGAGACATTCTCTACGCAATCTCCTGGTAGTCACTTACGTGGCGCTATCGCCATTTGGGTTTGCGCAACAAGAGAACGAGACTAGCCCTGAAGCGCCACGCTACAGTGAGACGCGCGAACCGTGCACCTCTCACGACTCATTAATGCAGCCTTTTTTTGGTGATTTTCACGTCCATACTCGCTATTCGCTTGACGCCAGCACCCAGGGAACGCGCACTACTCCCGATCAGGCATACCGCTTTGCCCTAGGGGAAAAAATTGGTATTCAGCCCTGGGAAGAGGGCGGCAAAAGTGGCCGCTCCTTGCAACTGGGCAGGTCTCTGGACTTTGCCATGGTCTCGGATCATGCGGAACTGATCGGCGAAGTTTATATGTGTAACTCGCCCGAGGTGGAAGGTTATAGCTCCTGGCAGTGTCTGGTGTATCGACACTGGCCCCGGGGTGCGTTCTATCTGTTCAACTATATGGCGACAATGCAGCAAACCCACATGGGCCAGTGCGGTGATAACGGCGAGGCTTGCCTGGATGCATCCTTAAAACCCTGGACCGAAATGCAGCAGGCTGCGGAGGATCACTATGATCGCAGTGCGGATTGCAATTTTACGGCCTTTGTCGGCTATGAGTGGACCGGTATGCAGTCGGATTCTGGCGGCAATTTGCATCGCAATGTGGTGTTCCGCAATGCCCAGGTACCGCGTTTGCCCACCAGCTTTATCGATGGCCCTGCGGCGTCACTGCTGTGGGCTGCTTTGGATGAGGAGTGTAACGGCCAGGGGGAGGGCTGCGATTCCCTGATCATTCCGCACAACTCGAATCTTAGTGCCGGTTATATGTTCAGCGGTCTCGACGATTCCGGGCAGCCAATGAGCGCCGAGTATGCAGCCACGCGCCAGCGCTACGAACCTCTTACGGAAATTATGCAGCACAAGGGAGCTTCGGAATGTTTTTTTCAGGCCGGTATTACCACTGACGAGTTGTGTGCCTTTGAGCAGCAGCCCAAGGACAATATCGCGGGCTACCCCGAATTGCCCAAGCCGGACACGGGGTTTGTTCGCCAAGTGCTGCTCGATGGGATGACCCTTGAGCGATCCATCGGCGTCAATCCCTATCAGTTTGGCATCATCGCCAGCACCGACACCCATCTGGGCACACCCGGTGCAGCGGATGAAGACCGTTTTCTTGGTCACGGCGGAGCAGGCGTGCCATCAAAGGATGAGGTTCCCCCAGGACTCCCGGATAAGCTCGAGTATAATCCCGGCGGTCTGGCAGTGATCTGGGCGCCTGAGAACAGCCGCGATGCACTGTTTGATTCTCTGCGCCGCAAAGAAACCTATGGTACCAGTGGTCCGCGAATTGTCAGCCGGTTCTTTGCGGGTTGGAATTATCCCGAGAACTTGTGTGAATCCCCAGACATGGTTCAGCAAGCTTATGCGGGAGGCGTTCCTATGGGGAGTGAATTAACACCTTCCGATACACCCGCGGTACCCAGTTTTGCTGTTTTTGCTTCGCAGGACGCTGGCACGCCTTCCAATCTCGGCACCGCCTTGCAGCGAGTGCAAATCATCAAAGGTTGGATTGATGACACAGGGGAACAGCGCGAGCAGGTGATTGATGTTGCGGGGGATGTGAACAACGGCGCCAGCGTCGATATCAGAACCTGTCAAACCAGCGGGCCAGGCTACACAAACCTCTGTACGGTCTGGAAGGATGAGAACTTTAAGCCCAGCGAGTCGGCCTTCTATTACTCGCGTGTGATCGAAAACCCCACCTGTCGATGGAGCCAGCGCATCTGCGCGGCAAACGCCGTGAATTGCGCCAATCCGGAAACCATAGGCGATGGCCTGGAGGGTTGTTGTGTCGCGGAGCATCGGCCAGTGGTGCAGGAGCGAGCCTGGTCTTCGCCTATTTGGTACAAGAGTGTGATAACCTCAGTCGATTAATTACCTGTTTTGAATTTGAGAGAATCCCAAATGAAAAAGATCTTTTTGCTGGCGATAAGCAGCGTATTGTTGCTCGCCTGTAGTGCCGATTTGCCGACCATAACCGGCTGCGACTCTGTTGGAGATATCCGGCCTGTTTGTGGAATGCAAACCCCGGAGGACATCGCGGCTTTGGATGACAACAAACATTTATTGCTTTCCCATTTTGGCGGAATGGAAGACGGCCAGGGCAGTCTTTCCGTATTCAATATTGAAACGGAAACCTTCGTGCAGCAGTTTCCGCCGATGTTTGGAGCGCTCAGCACAGATAAAACAGATTGGGGTGATACAGCTTGTGCACCTCCCTCACTGGATAATTTCAGCCCACACGGAACGCATTTAAGGCAGCTAGATGACGGTCGCTGGCGCTATTTGGTGGTAAATCACGGCGGGCGTGAATCCATAGAGATGTTTGAGGTAATCCACGAGGCACAGCAGTATGCGCTAATCTGGCGTGGTTGTGTCTTGGCGGCCCAAGAGACCTTTATGAACGATGTTGTGGGACTTGCCAATGGCGACTTGCTATTCACTCGAATGTTTCACCACGGTGGCGACCTGGAAATGTTCAAGAGTATTCTGGGAATAAGTACGGGCGATCTGTGGCGGTGGAACAAGAAAACCGGGCTGAGGATTCTTCCGGGAACCGATGCGGCTCAGCCCAACGGCTTAGAGGTTTCTGCAGATGGCCAGTTTGTTTACGCCAATATGTACATGGAAAAGGAAGTGTGGAAAGTGAACGCCGAAACAGGGGAGAAAGTGGCGGTTGCGACACTCACTCACGGAGCAGATAACAGCGCCTGGGGGACCGATGGTCGCTTGTGGGCGGTGATTCACACCGATGGTATTGCGGAGATGTTATCTTGTTTCGAGAGTCAAACTGAATCCTGCGCGGCCTCTTTTGAAGTGGTCGCTATAGACCCGGAGAGTATGGAAACTGAAGTTGTGTTTGCACACGCTGGCGCACCCATGGGAGCTGCTACTGTCGCTGTCCCCCAGGGAGACCGGGTGTACCTGGGTTCGTTCGTGGGAGACAGGCTGATATCAGTACCGAACTTTAGCCCCGCCCCCTAAATCAGCGATTCCGCTAGATAGAACTCCGGGAAGCTGTAGTCCCCAAAGGCTGACTTGAACGACCCAACAGCCGACTCACCCAAACGCGAAACCTCCTCCCCCACATGAGCTCGCGCTTTCTCGAGGCGCTTTTGAGATCGCGCTTTAGTGGGGCCATAGCCGTAATCGTATTCGTAGTATTTTTCTCCGCTCAGCCCGGCGCGGATGCTAGCCGGTGCAAACACAAAATAAGTCTTCTGGGCATAATCAAAAATGCTGTTGAGGGATTCGGGCAGTTCGTCATTCTCCATCCACTGGGCATCGGCAGCGTTCGCGTTAAACACCCGATCTGTGTAGTCGAATAACATCTCTTTGTGATCCCCAAGCCAGCTAACCGGTGTTGGGTCGGTGACGAAATGCGCTTTGCAGGCTCCGGCCAATGCAAAATCAGCTATGCACGGTCGAGGCCCCAGCAGAAAGCTGTGGCTGGCGAAATGGCTACTAAGAACGTTGATCATGTCGGTAAAATCAGCCTTAACCGACTCTGATTGTTCTGGCCCAACGCCAGTATCTTTGCAAACCGGCAGCCCAAAACTGTCGCGCATAAATTCACCAACAGGCGTCAATTGTGCCAGTTCCTCATCGCTAAAAGGCACATCGATTGAGCGGTCCAGCATGGCGTTGGCACCGAATCGAGGTCCTACCCAGGTGACATTCTCGGGATAGCACCAACGAGTATGCACGGCTACTCTGCCCAGCCAGTGATTGAAAATATCCTCCAACACGAAACAGACTGCTCGTTGCATGGGGCCCGGGGGAATAACGGGCACCTCGTCGAATCGGCTATTGAGGAGGGGTCCAAGCGCAATCGTATCGTGTATGACCCAGTTGTCGGGCGTAATCAGAGCGGGTATGAAGTGGGTGCCGCTACGTGCTTCTATTTCTTTGCTGCGCTCGTCCGTTTTGAAACGCCACTCGTAGGGAATACCTTGAAAACGTAATTGAGCTTCCAGCTTGCGACTGAACATGCTCAGTTCCAGGCCATAGAGGCCGTAGGTGCCTTGATACATCGTATCTTTCCCTGCGTGGGTTTGATGGTGCGGTCGTGTATATTAATGGCGGTTGCACTGCCAATACAATGGTTTTTATCGCCTGCTTTGCCAGCAGTGTGTATATTCTGGGCTCGTATATTGATTCATTGATAAGAGGTTACCCAATGAAACTAGCTTTAACCCAAATGTCCTTTGGCAAGCGCGCCAGCCTGAATATGGCATTGATCAAGCACGCCGAGAAACTGGGCTTCCACGCTGTTTGGACGGCTGAGGCCTACGGTAGCGATGCGGTTTCCACTGCTTCGTGGATTCTTGCACAGACCGAAAAAATTCACGTGGGCACTGCCATTATGCAGATGCCAGCGAGAACGCCTGCTGTCACAGCCATGACGGCAATGACCTTGGATCATCTTTCCGGAGGCCGGTTTATCCTGGGCTTGGGCCCGTCTGGCCCGCAAGTGGCGGAGGGCTGGCACGGGCAGGTTTATGGCAAACCACTGACTCGAACCCGGGAATACATCGCCATCATCCGGCAGATTCTCAAGCGCGAAGCCCCGCTGGAATTCGACGGGGAGTTTTACCAGGTGCCTAACAAAGGCTCTGGAAGCACTGGGCTGGGGAAGCCTCTGAAAAGTATTTTGCACGGCAATCCCGATCTGCCGATTTACACCGCTTCTATCAGTCCCAATGGTCTGAGTTGCGCTGCCGAGTGCGCTGACGGTGTATTCCCAGCTATGTTAGACCCCGACAAGTATGACGAGGTACTCAAGCCCCATTTCGATGTGGGATTTGCACGTACTCCGGGCAAACAGCGCTCCGATTTTGTGGTGGCGCCCAACATTGCCTGTTCCATTGGCGATTACGATGAGCTTGCCCCAAGAGTTAAGAGTGGCCTCGGGCTTTATATCGGTGGTATGGGTGCCAAAAACAAAAACTTCTACACCGACTACGTGTCGAGATTAGGTTTTGAGGAAGAGGCGCACAAAATTCAGGATTTGTATTTGGCCGGACGCCAGCAAGAAGCCATAGCGGCCGTACCCGATGCTCTGGTAGATGCGGTGAATTTGATTGGCCCGGAAGGAAAGATTCGCGAGCGTTTGCAGGCCTGGAAGGCGGCGGGTGACCGCGGCGACGTCAACATGATGAACATCGCCACCCTTCAACCCGAAGCGCTGGAGCTGTTGGCGAAGGAACTTTTGTAGAAGACTAGATTCCCTGGCGAACTTTGATAATTTCCTTGGAGTCAGCGGGCAGGGAAAATGTAGTGCCGTCTTCGCCCAGGGTGTAGTCGCTGAAAATATCATCTACGCCCTCTAGCCAGGCCGCTTCCATTCCCGGCAGTACCAGAACCGGCACGATGTGGTAGTACAGCAAATGACCAACGCCGGCGTTGCGGGCTGTCTCAGCTGCTTCTATGGGGCTGGCGTGATAGTCCAGAATATCAAATGTAATCTTGGCATGATCGGGTTGTCGGTTTTTTCGGCCGCGGCATTCATCAGCCTCACAAGCTTTGGCGACAGCGCTTCGTGTACTAACAAGTCCACTCCCTTGGCGTGTTTTTCCAGGTTGGGTGAATAGTCAGTATCGCCCGATATCAGCGCGGTGCGGCCCTTGTAGCTGATCAAGTATCCCACCGCTGGAGCAACCGGGTAATGATCTACCGCCAGCATCTGGACGGTCACCCCATCCTTATCGTAAACGGTTAGCAACTCTCCATCGGTGGGCATGGGAAAGCTGACCGCTGACATACCAGTACCACTTAAGTCCGCTACGGTGTTGCCGTGATGATCGTGGCGATAGATGGCATCGTGTGTAGACGCCACTCCAAAACCGCAGCTATTTGCCGAATTTTGAAATAGACGGATCTCGGCGTATTAGAATCGGCGCGGTAGAACTGCGGCCCAGTCACACTCAAGAGCGACCAATAAGCAGGCACGATTCAAGCGTAGGGACTATAAGAATAAGTGTCGCTGAGAACGGTATGACGCCACCACAGATTTGACGGTCAACGCTGGCGCCATACCCAAAAAAACCGTGCAGGTGCACGACCCGTTAAGTGTTGCACATAATGGGAATAAATCCAGCCCTCATCGACCTTTGTGTCGATGCCATCATCCAGCCGTCTCTACCACTGTTGTCGCTGCTACGCCCAGGTCATCGTCTGTACCCACTGTGATCGCGGCCAGCGGTATTGCACCGATGGTTGCAGCCAGGAAGCCAGAAAGGAATCCATTAAACGAGCCAGAGCGAAGTACCAGGCCACTCGCCCGGGTCGCATGAATAATGCCGCTCGCCAACAGCGTTATCGAGAACGGCAACAACAAAAAGTAACGCATCACCGTTCTCTGGCAATAATACTCCGTGATCTACTGCAAACCGTGCCTGATGAGATCAAAAGGGCCGATATGCCGGGTAAAACTGACGCCACCGTGCGCTGCCATCACTGTGGCGCGGTCTGCGGTCCCTTTTTGCGCAGTGATTTTCTGCAGAGCAGTCAGTTCAGGCGCAGATTCCGGCGACATTAGTGCAGCGGCTGGACAGGAGTCATCAATCGGAGGGCAGTCATGGCCATCGGCAAAGAAACTGAAGCAAAAATACTGCGCTACCATTTTGTTGAGAAGTGGCGAACGGGCACCATTGCGACCCAGCTTGGCATTCACCACTCAGTGGTTGATCGGGTACTGGCACAGGCTGGCCTGCCCAAGGTGGAGCGCACTCGCCGTGCGTCGATCATCGACCCCTATCTGCCCTTTGTCATCGACACCCTGCGGGAGTTTCCCACACTCACGGCGGCCCGCTTGTATGAAATGGCCCGCCTGCGGGGATACCCCGGTGGCCCCAGCCAGTTTCGCCAGCGTATCAGTGAACTGCGGCCGCGCAAGCTGCCCGAGGCGTATTTACACCTAAAAACCCTGCCCGGTGAGCAAGCCCAGGTTGACTGGGGTTCGTTCGGGCATATTCAGATCGGCAAGGCCCGGCGGCCGTTAATGGCGTTTGTGATGGTGCTGAGCTGGTCGCGACAGATCTTCTTGCGCTTTTATCTCAACCAGCAAATGGAGCACTTTTTACGCGGCCATGTAGCGGCATTCGAGGCCTGGCAAGGATTGCCAAAGGTGCTGCTGTACGACAACCTTAAATCGGCCGTATTGGAGCGCCACGGTGACGCCATCCGCTTCCACCCCACCTTGCTGGCCTTGTCAGCCCACTATCGCTTCGAACCACGCCCGGTGGCGGTGGCCCGGGGCAATGAAAAGGGCCGGGTAGAAAGAGCGATTCGCTATATTCGCGATAATTTCTTTGCCGCTCGTCACTGGCAAACACTGGCCGAACTCAATGCGCAAGCTGAGCACTGGTGCCAGGGTGTGAGTGCTGATCGGGCTTGCCCTGAAGAGCGTACGTTGACGGTCAGGGAAGCCTTCTTACAGGAGCAGGTGAGTTTGCCGGATAATCCCTTTGATACCCATGAGAGACAGCCCGTGCGGGCCGCCAAAACCCCTTATGTTCGCTTCGATCTCAATGATTACTCCATTCCCCATCAATACGTGCACAAGCCATTGAGCGTGAGCGCTGACCTGGAGCGGCTCCAGATAGTGGAGGGCGATCAATGCATTGCTGAGCATCAGCGCAGCTTTGGCAAAGGGGAGCAAATCGAACAGGAGGCGCATATCAATGCCCTATGGCTGGAGAAAACCCACGCCAAACTACACCGGGGTCAGGATCGCCTGAGCCATGCTTCGGCGCACGCCCAGACGCTGCTGCAGCAATCGGCACAGCGTGGACATGTCATTAAAACCACGGTCCGGTTACTCAATCAACTGCTTGATGATTATGGGCGGGACGAGCTGCATGTAGCTCTGGGTGAAGCACTTGATCGGCAATCACCCTACCCGGAGGCGGTGCAGCACGTTCTTGAGCGCCGCCGTGATGAACAGCACCTGCCGCCACCGCTTGCTGTCGCCGTGCCGGCGAAGGTCAAACACTACAGCGTCAAGCTGGCTCGGCTTGCCGATTACGACAAGCTCAATGGCACCCGAAGCGAGACAGGAGATGATACCGATGATTGATATCGAGCAACTCAAACAGCAGGCACTTGAACTGAAGCTCCACGGCGTGCTGGCGCACTGGGGCGAGATCACCGACGAGCAATACCCCTGGCGGGCACAGCTCATCGCCTGGGAGCTTGCCGAGCGCAAACAGCGCTCACTCGAACGGCGCCTGAGCAGCGCCAGGCTGGGCCGGTTCAAACCGATGAGTGAGTTTGACTGGCAGTGGCCAAGCGCTATCGACCCACAAGCGATTCATGCCCTGATGCAACTGGGTTTTATGGACACGGCCAGCAATATTATCCTGCTGGGCAGCAACGGCGTGGGCAAATCGATGATCGCCCGGAACCTGGGGTATAACGCTGTCATGCACGGCTATACGGCGCTGTTTACCACCGCAGCGGCGATGCTCAACGACCTGGCAGGTCAGGATGGCGCCAATGCCCTGCAGCGTCGATTGAAACACTACGCCAGGCCCGCCTTGCTGGTAATTGATGAAGTGGGCTACCTCTCCTACAGCAATCGTCATGCTGACTTGCTGTTTGAAATCATCAACCGGCGCTATGAGAAATGTTCAACTTTGGTGACAACGAACCGTCCGTTTGGCGAGTGGAATGACGTGTTCCCCAATGCCGCGTGTGTGGTCTCCCTGATTGACCGTTTAGTCCATCACAGCGAGGTCATCGCCATTGAGGGTGAGTCGTACCGCATGAAGGAAGCGCAGGAGTGTGCGTCGAAGCGGCGCGAGACCAAAAAGCGAGGAAAGGCTAAATGAAAACCTTAAAAATCACAACCTGCTGGACGGCTGAACAAGCCGATTGTATTTATCAGCTGCTCGGCGACCTGAGATCGGTACTGTGGGATCACTATGGTGATGAGATTGCGCAACTGTACGAGGAGATCCGGATTGAGCAACAAGAGTACACAGACAGTGTCGAGGTAAATCATGAGCTGCCGTTCTAGCCTGTGATCGATTGGAGTTAAGCCGGATCACTGTCGCCTCTTTGTCGTTCTTTTATTCTGCGGCAAATAACTGCGGGTTTACTGTGGCGCTAACAATCGTGAGCATAGGCTTTGTTGAAACCGTCGACAACGTCTGCAACGCCTCGGGGACCATAGACGGGCATCGGGACGGTGTTGTTGGCTTGAACCCAACGGCCCATTGCCATTTCTCCCAAGCCATCGATATGGTCGGAGTGAAAGTGGGTGAGAAACACTGCTTCAATATTGCCCTGAGGCAGCCGCATTCTCGCCAGGTTTCTCGCTCCATTGGTTCCCGCATCCACAATAAACAGTTTGCCTCCAGCCACAACGGCGACACAAGCACCGCTTCGTTTGGGGTCGGGCAGGGGGCCGCCCGCGCCACAGAGTGCGACATGTAAACCGTCTCCCAGGTCGGCGATCGTATCCGCGGTCATCGCCGTTTCCAATCCTTTGGGAAGTACCTTTAATGCAATGCTCGATCTTTGTAGGTAGGCCACTGCTAAAACCAGTAGCACAAGCCCAAGGGCAATATGTCTTTTTTTCATGATTGGCCTGCGTCGCGGGCGGGGAATGAGTTGGGCGATAAATAATCGTCGTGTGCAGATCCTATCTATCGACACCAGCCATGTCAATACTAAGTATTTTCCAATATGAAATGAGCCTGAAGGGAGGGTGTATTAAGCCCTTATCTTGAGTCGCTCATGGAGTTGCTGAAATAAGTGATCTCGTGCTGAATTTAGTTGTTCAGCGGCCTCATTGTCCGTCATTTCATTGGCGAATGCATCCAGATTTCTAAAGGTGATTCCCGGCTTTAAATATTGGCTGGGTTTGGCCAGGGAGCGGAATTTCTCATAGGGTGTCATCATGTCGTCGTAGCGGTATTTCTTCCGCTCCTTGCCCTTCTCATCAATAATGGTGGTGGGGAAATAGCAGGGCCGGTGGAAATTGACGTATCGGTAGACTTGATGGCTATTGAGTTCAGTGAAATCCGTGGCGTACTGCTGAGGTATGTGGGTATAGCCATAGAGTTTGCGAATGACCGAGCCATTTTTACTCTCAACCAAACCATTGTCGTTACTGTGCCGGGGCCGTGATTTGGTAAATTCAATGTGCAACTTGTCCAGAAGCTCAGCAACGGTGTAGTTGATATATTCGCCGCCATTGTCTGCGTGAAAGCCCCGTATTTTAAAGGGGAAGGCAGCCAGAATCTGCCTGAGGGCTGGCAGCATAAACGCCTCGCTAATACGTTCCAGCGTGACGATGATCTGGAACTGTGTCACCTCATCCACGGCATTGACGTGGTAGATTCCTTTGCGTTTGTCCTGATCACCTTGATGGACAGAGTCAATGCGGATATAGCCTGGTTGATCGTTCGGGCAAGGTTTGCGCCGCTGGCCAATAGAGGCGGCCTTAGGTCGTGTCTTTGTCAAGACACAGCGCTGCCTCTGGTAGGTCTTGGAGGCCCGCAGGTTGTACAGGTGAGAAACCGAAATACCCGCCAGGCGTCGATAGTCGGCTTGGCCAAAGCGCTGATAAGCCCGCTCACAGAGCTTTTTAAGTACCGCGCCGCTGGGCTGACCATGTCGCTCATCCATACTCGCCAATAGGCGTATATCGGCGTCAGTGTAGGCGCGCTTGAAGCCATTACGCCGAGCTGGTTTCACCGAGACGGTGCCTGTTTTGACGTATTGGCGTATCAGGCGCCTGGTCTGGGCCAGGGAGTAGCCGGTTACCTTTATCAGGTAGCGGGTGACGGTTCCCCGGTCTGTTTTGCCAAGCTGTAAGTATCGGTGCTTCACCAGTGCCTTCTGTACCCAGCGATAGCGTTCAGATTTCTCAGTGGCCACGTTGAAGGCTACTTCCTGTGTGCCGTCGAGAAACTGTTTGATGGCACCCAGGGTATTCAGATGTTCTAAGCTCATGATCGTTTTCATCCGCTGATCATGAACGACTACAAGGACTATTTCAGGCTCATTTTATGTTGGAATCAACTTCCGCCACATTCCCGGGTTTCAGGCTCATTTCATATTGGAAAAGACTGTGTATTTCTCGCCTGAAGATGAACTTGAGTGCCGTTGTAGTTATCCGCCCAGAAGGAGCAACTGGGACAACCTTGTTCCCAGTCCGGCCCAAACATAAAGTGATAAACCACAAGCTGTTCGCAGGAGCCGAAAAGGCCCGCCAGGGACTTCTCACCGGTTTCAGTTTGAAAACGATAATCTTTTTCCACTGCGACCAGTGGCAGGGCCTGTCGCTGTGCAGTGACTTCATCTTTAAGCAGGGTCAGCGCTCTTTCTTTTTCCATTAACGCTAAACGCGCTTCCAGCCACTCGGATCGACTTGCTGTTTTAGCTTGCATATCAGGCCTCCTGTAAAATCTGTTGGCAGTGGTGTTCCAGGTTTGTGAGGCAGGCCAGCCAGCCGTGTCCCACGCCCAGGCGGCCGTCTTCGGCTACTTCGGTAAAATTGACGCTGACCTGTGAAAACGGCGTGGACTCCTTTTCTCCCAATGCGCTTTCTTCCACATGCGACCAGCTAAAAACCAGCGTTTCGTTAGGCTCGATCTTTAGATACTCGCCCACGAGTCGGACTTTTTTCTCTTTGGACTCAGACAGTAAAAAGCACCAACGCCCACCCACGCGCAAATCGATGTCTACGGCGAGTAGAGAATTGGGTCTGGGTCCAAACCATTTTTTAAGTTCATCCGCTTCTGTCCACGCTCTGAAGAGCCGCTCTATAGAAGCGTTGAAGGTATTGGAGATGGTGACCGGGTCCTGGCCCGGCGCTGATTGCAAAATTTCCATGGTGTCTATTTCTCCTGATCTGATTCCAAATGTTGTGCGAGTGATTCAAATTGAGTCGTCCAGAATTGTTCGTAGTTGTTCAGCCAGCTAACAGCCTCTTTCATTGGCTGCGCGCGCAAGCTGCAATATTGAGTTCTGCCCCGTTTTTCTACGGATACCAGGCCTGCTTTGCTCAAAACACGCACGTGCTTTGAAACCGCCGTTAGACTCATCTCAAAGGGTTCTGCCAAGGTGGACAGAGCGACTTCCTCCCCAATCAACTGCGCCACTATAGCTCTGCGCGTCGCGTCGCCCAGGGCGGTGAAGGTAGCATCAAGTTGTTGCATATTGGGCTCTTTAGAATCTGGGCTCGGCAGTATTAAGCTAAACCAGTTGGTTGAGTAAGAAGATACTATTAAACATTGCAGTGCATTAGTCAACCAATAGGTTTAGTTTTTAATATAGACCGTGCGTGGAGATAATCCAGCCGGTTGCCGGGTCAGGAGCTTGCAGCGTGCTCCCATGCCGTAAGAAGCTGCATAACGGCGCGGGAATCGCTTGGTCGTGCGGCCGGGCGTTGAACATCGGTGAGCTTGTTCTCCAGTGCCTTGCGCACCAATCCAACCTGATAGTGAAAGCCATCCCCGCTGGCGGGCACATCTATCAACTCGCTATCGGCGTCGTAGACAGTAACGCGAAGTTGATTGCCGCTGGCTTCTGGTAACCACGGGTTACTTATCAGTTCTAAAGAGCCCGCACTTCCCAGTACTTTGAAAGCTGAGTGTAAGCCGTAGTCCTCAGCCGTGTGCATGCTCGCTTGAACATCGTTGGCAAAGTGGAACACGGCGGAGGAGTCACAGATAGTGCCATCGCTACCGTGTCGCGCCGAAGCCTTTACCGAAACCTTGTCAAAAAGCGAGTCTTCATAAGCAGTTTGCAATACCAGATGCATGAGGGAGATGGGATAGCAGCCAAGGTTGTAAAGTGCTCCCATGCTATTGGGGTTTACAAATTCGCTAATAGCGGCGCAGTAATCGCCTTGAACAAACTTTATGTCACCGAGAGTACCGGCCTCAACAATACTCTGGATACTTTTTGCAAGTGGGTGCACCAGGTACATTAGCCCTTCCAGGAAGAAGACCTTATTGCTGGCCACAGCGCCCAATGCCAAATCTGTTTTGGTCATATCGATAGACAGGGACTTCTCGCACAAGATCGCTTTACCTGCATTCGCGGCTTTGCAGACGTACTCGTGGTGAATGTGGTTGGGTAGAGCGATGTAGATGACATCAACCTGTGGATCTTCGATCAGGGCATCAAAGTCACGGAAGGTTTTCGCAAAATTGTTTTTGCTGGCGAATTCTTGAAGAGATTCTGGAGAGCGGCCTGCCACACTGTGAAGTGTGGTCTGACCTTCATTGATTACCGCATCTGCCATAACCTGGGAAATAAAGCTGGTACCTAGAAATCCCCACTTTATTTTCCCGGTCATTCATTTTCCTCAGTCAATAATGACCTGGATTTCCTCCAGCCCACGCAACAAGATATTGGGCATATACTCCAGATCCTCTGGCGGACAGTCAAGGCGGAAATTAGTGCTGTTCTCGAACAGCTGCTCCCAGGCGATGGTCATTTCCAGTTTTGACAGATGCTGCCCGATACACACGTGAGTACCAAAACCAAAGGCGACATGGCGTTTGGCTTTTTCGCGAGTGACATCAAACTCCATCGGCTGGTCAAACATTTTCTCGTCGTGGTTGGAAGAGAAGTATTTCAGAATAACCGCGTTACCTGCCGGAATCATTGTTCCACCCAAGGTGTAGTCTTCCTTTGCCACCCGCCACATACTGGAAGTTGGGGAGGCGAGCCGCAGCGTTTCTTCGACCAAATTTGGGATTAGGGACCGGTCATTTCGGACCTTTTCCTGCTGTTCCGGATTCAGGCACAGCTGGCGCATTCCCTCGGCCAGCGTGGCGGTGGTGGTTTCGTTGCCCGCTACCAGGAACTGTGTGCAGTAGGAAAGCTGTTCTTCAATGGTCAGGGGGCGACCTTCATACGTCGCGTGAGCAACGAGATTGAGCAAATCGTCTCTGGGCTGAGCGCGACGCTCTTCCAGTGCTGTGGCAAACCAGCCGTACTCATCTTTAATACCCGCCTGGGCGGCAACCAGGGTCGGCGTATCCGCTACACCCGACAAGACGGTTACATTGTCCACAGTCCACTTAAACGCCTGCTCACGCATATCCATTGGAATACCCAGTACATGCATGATGACCGACAGTGGCAGGGGCCGGGCAAAGTACTCGATAAAATCAAACCGTTCCCCTTTGGGATAATCTGCAATCAGCTTTTGTGCCAGTTCCGTAGTCCACGGGCGATATTGGGCCATATTGGGCGCCAGGAAAAAATCCTTTACGGCATCGCGATAGCCCTTGTGTGCTGGCGGGTCGATGGTCAGCAGGGTGCCTTTGCCTAGATCATAGGTTCGCTTCATAGCGTCCACGACATCCTCATCAAGCTTGGAGACAGAGCCCAGGGCCAGTGTGAACTCGTTGGAAAATACTGCGGGATTCTTATGCACTTCGCGCACGAGATCGTAGGTGGATACGATATAGACGCCTGAATCTGGATCCTGATAAACCGGTGCTGTATCTCGCAGGGTTTTGTCGTAGTGATACGGACATTTCAGGGTGTTTGTATCAAACAATGGCATGTCTGTCAGCGCTCGTGTGTCGTTCACTGTCGGTGCTGTCACTAGGTGGCTCCCTTGGTCATTTTTTATAGATTATGTAGGGCAGGACTAAAACAGTCAACTCTGACGGTAATTTTTTTGAATGATCTTTTGGTGTAGCAATGGGCCGACATCGGCGGTAGATGGTATCTTATCCAGATTCGGATAAAGGTGACTGAAAGATGATGGAAGGCAGGTTTTTAGTTGGAGATGGGGATCACAGCATGTGGGCCGTGGTCACCACCGGTAATGGCGATTACGACCAGCTCCTCTATTGCGAAGTACCCAAGCCAAAACCTGAGCCGGGCGAAGTGCTTCTGCAGGTTCTCGCGGCGGGTATCAACAATACGGAAATCAATACGCGCGTGGGCTGGTACTCCTCTTCGGTTACCACCGGTACGGAAGAGGGCGTTTCTGCCCAGCAAGAGGAAACCAGCGAAAAGGCTGATGGTGGATGGAACGAGGCGACGCCGTTTCCGTTTATTCAGGGCACTGATTGTTGTGGGCGTGTGGTGGAGCTGGGGGCAGGTGTTGATTCTGCCCTGATGTCAAAACGCGTTCTCGTGCGCTCCTGTATGCGTACCAACGGTTTTGACTCATTGGAAAACCGGTGGATGGCTTCGGACTTCGACGGTGCCTTCGCGCAGTTTGTAAAAGTGTCTGCCGATGAGGTTTTCTCCATTGAGAGTGACTGGTCCGATGAGGAATTAGCGACTTTACCGTGCGCCTACGGCACGGCAGAGAATATGTTGCATCGGGCAGGCGTGGGAAGAGGCGACCGGGTTTTGGTGACGGGAGCTTCCGGTGGAGTTGGGTCTGCAGTGGTACAGCTCGCCAAGCGACGAGGGGCTACCGTCATCGGCGTAGCAGCGGAACACAAACAGCAGCAAATCCTCGACGTCGGTGCACAGCAGATGTTGGCCCGGGATGAAGATCCTGTCGCTGCCCTTGGAGATAGCTCCATCGATGCTGTTTTTGATAATGTGGGCGGCGATGGTTTTGGCCCTTTGCTGGATGTCCTAAGACGAGGAGGGCAGTACGTTTCCTCCGGCGCTATTGGCGGGCCCTTAGTCACTTTGGATATGCGCACCTTCTATTTGAAAGACCTGAATTTGATTGGTTGTACCGCCTGGGATGAGCCCGTGTTCCCAAATCTTGTTTCGTATGTAGAGCGCGGTGAAATACAGCCATTGCTCGCCCGTACTTTTCCCCTGGAGAAAATTGCGCATGCCCAACAGGAATTTCTTAAAAAGGATCATGTTGGCAATTTCGTTTTGATCCCGCCGGCACCCGAGGGACCGGCGTTGTGATCAAAGCCGCCTTAGGCCTCGCTGCGATGTCCGGGCTTGCCGGTTGTGGCCGCATCGACTCGCTGCTCACAGATCCGCCTGTCACAAGTGAGCAGTGGTGTGAGGGGATGCCCTGCGTCGATCTTTTTTCTAGCGGAGTCATCCTCGACCAACCCTCTTCAACTGCGATGGTCTATCTGCTGGGCGCGATGTGGCTTTGGGCTGGGTTTCAATTCTGGAAAAATCGCGAAGGGCAGGCCAGCAAGTTTTGGTGGAGCATGGCCATGTTATTCGGTGGTGTTGGGGCACTCCTTGCTGGCACAAGCTATCAGGCCTTTGGCTTTGAGCTAAAATGCGTGGGCCACCAGATATGCACTTGGACGAGCTGGTGGGAGATTGTGTACATGTCTTTCCAGGTCGCTTGCTTTAATGCGATGCTCGCCGCAGTGGCATTCTCTTCTACGATGGGAATTCTGCGGCGTGTACTGTTGGTTTATGCGGCGGCTAATTTTCTAGCGCATGGTGTTATTCTGATGGTGGGTTTGGTCTCGCTCGATCGCTTTTTTCTGTCCTATGAAATGGTCGGGCTTCTAGCTAAACCAATGTTTGTGATCTTTTTCCTCGTCAATGGCTACCGATTTTTCAAATACCGGGATCCTCTGGATTTGGTATTGCTGGGCTCTTGGGTAATGCTTCGGGTGACCAATGCGGTGTACTACGCCTATATGTCTGGCGGCTATACACAAGTATTGTGGGAGCGCGGAATCTGGTTTAATGAGAACAACGTGCTCCATGTTTTGGTGATGCTATGGGTGCTCTATATGGGGTTGGTGGTTGCCCCGAAGGTTAGGGACTACTCTCAATGAGATTGCCCAGCAGATTGTTTCCCGGCTTGATTTGGTTGCAGGACTATCATCGCGGCACCTTCAAAAGCGATTTGTTCTCCGGTATCACGATTGCGGCAATGCTGATTCCCCAGAGTATGGGCTATGCAGTAGTGGCGGGTTTGCCGGCCGAGTACGGTTTGTATGCGTGCATTTTCCCACCGATCCTCTATGCATTGATGGGTACCTCTAACAAAATCTCGATTGGCCCCGTCGCACTAGATTCCATTTTAATTCTCTCCGGGCTCAGCGCCCTGGCGGAACCCGGAAGCGACTCTTATCTTGAGCTTGCCATTGCATTGACGCTGATGGTGGGTGTCATTCAACTGTTTTTTGGCATGATCAAATTTGGCTTTATCGCGAATTTCCTTTCCAACCCGGTAATTCTGGGTTACACCAGTGCCGCGTCCATCATCATTATTGGCAGTCAGTTAGAAAATATTCTGGGCGTCGATTCTGCCGGGGGCAATATTTTCAGTCAGGTATTTGGCTTTGCGCAACACCTTGGAGATTGGCATTGGCTTACGGTGGCCATTGGTACTGCGGGTCTCACGTTCATGATTTTCCCGAAAAAGTTGTTCCCCAAACTTCCCCTGGCTTTAATTCTCCTGATCGTCGGCATGCTGTGTTCTGGATTTTGGAATGCTTCTGGTCAAGGTGTAGATGTCATAGCTTCAATACCCCAGGGATTGCCCAGCCCCCATTTTCCCGGTATCTCCCTGGATCAGGTAGCGTCGTTGATGCCCACCGCCCTGACCGTCGCACTTATGGGGTATGTGGGTAGTATGTCTATCAGCAAGGCCCGGGAAAAACCTACTGATAAAGTTAGCGCCAATCCAAATCAGGAATTGGTGGCCATGGGTGTCGCCAATTTTGCCGGCGCCTTTTTTAAGGCGTTTCCGGTATCGGCCAGTTTTTCAAGAAGTGCCGCATTTTTGGAGGCGGGCGCACTCACTCAGGTGTCTGCGGTAGTTTCTTCGATTGTGATCGTCATCATCCTTTTGTTTCTCACCCCAGTGTTCACCAACTATCCATTACCAAAGGCAATATTGGCGGCAATTATTATTGTCTCCGTGATGGGCTTGTTCAAATACTCGCAGATGAAAGCGTTGTACAAACAGAATAAGCACGAGTTTTTGGTAATGCTTGTGACCTTTTTTCTTACCTTATTTTTGGGCGTGCAAGCGGGTTTGATTGCCGGAGTCGCTCTGTCGATCGCCAACGTTATTTACAAATCAGCCACTCCTCATATGACCGAACTGGGATCGATTTCCGGGGGTAAGTTGTTTCGCAATGTGAACCGCTTCAAAGACGTTATCGTGCGCGAGGATCTACTGATCTTTCGGTTTGATGCACCGCTGTACTTCGCCAACAAAGACTATTTCGTGGAGAACCTTTATCGGTGGATGAAGAGCAGAGAGCCTGGGAAGCTAAGTGTAATTATCTTTGATGCTGAGGCAGTTAATAGCGTCGACAGCAGCGCAATCCAGATGTTGGAAAAATTGATCGCCAACCTGAAGCAACAAGGAATTCGGCTTTACATCTCCAACGCCATCGGCCCAGTGAGGGACGCGCTGGCCAATTCCTGCCTAAGTGAATACATCTCTCAGAACTCAATGTTTCCCACAATCCACGACGCGATTGAACATATCGACCACGGTATTTGCGCCGATGCGGGTATCGCGCTGCAAACAAACAATCCTGCCTAAAATCGGCCCGCCTAGCGGTATGTCCCATTTTGGGTATATAAATCAATTCCCTAAACGGTATCCTTAATAAAACACATGATGTTTCTCTGAGCATTAAAGCCGCCGCCGATAATTAATAAACACCGGTAAAGAGCAGCTAGCGCAGAGACCAACAAGGATGAACGCCGCTATGAACCTCTCCCGCACCCTAACAGCTGCCGCACTGGCTGCGCTCGTAAGCACCCCTGTCTTCGCTGCTCCCAATTTCGAAGGCTGTTATAAACCCAAGAGTGGGTTTGCCACCACCTTGTGTACCAATACCAAGACCTGCGAGACGCAAACCGGTATTTTTCATTTCATCCTGCGCAACCCAGATGCACCTCAGGGAGCGCGTAAGCTTAAAATCAGTGGAATACTTCGTGGGCGTATTGGCAATGAGCCTAATGCTTGCGGTTTGGTCAATGCACAGCATGTCCTGACGGATAGGGACCTGAGAGGAAGCATCTCAACCGGGCCGGATGTCGCATGCTTAAGCGGCGAAGGTGATTTTGTAAACACCCTGGGTATTACTGAAGTCATTACGGTGGCGAGCGGGGATGGGATTTACCGGAAGGTGCTTCCTGGCGGTACCGTTACACTCCGCGGCGAACTGGGTTTGAAGTCGGGTGTGAACCAGTTTGTGCTCGATATGCAGGAAGGTGATGAGGTTTGTTTTTCTTCGTAGGGCGAATTGTAACAACGCACATCTGAGATGAAAGATGGTGTCGGCTGGAGTCAGGAACAGCAGCTAACGCCTAAAAGTTGCCAAATAGGTTATGCTACCTGCAACCTGCTGTAGAACGAATCTTTCGTTCCCTGCCTAAATGAGAACTTCGGTTCTTCCGAGTTTCCTATGGGTAAAAGCCAAACAATGGTCAGGAATGTGGTACAAGAGTCTTTTTTTATGGAGATATTCAAATGAAAGATACCGCGTTGTTTACTCAACTTTTGGGGCTTAGCGACCCATGGAAAATCACGGCTATTACCCCGGATCTGACCGACAAATCAATTACCCTCCAGATAGATTGGCCAAAGGGAACGAAAGGCGCGTGTAGTGTCTGCCATGCCCTTTGTTCGGTTTACGACCATCGTGAGCAACGCACATGGCGACACCTTGATACGATGCAGTTCAAGACGCAGTTAGTTGCTCAGGTTCCGCGTATTCATTGTAAAGCGCATGGAATCAAAAGCCTGAAAGTACCGTGGGCAGATACGCAGGCACGCTTTACGCATTTATTTGAGCGTTTCGCTATTGATGTGCTGTCGGCTGCCAGCAACAAGACACAGGCCGCAAAACTACTTGGTTTGTCGTGGGATGAGGTGCATCATATTCAATCCCGAGCAGTGAAAAGAGGGATGGACAGACGCTCTGTTGAGGAAGTGAAACACCTTGGCATCGATGAAAAAAGTTTTCGCAAGGGGCAATCCTATGCCAGCCTGCTGTACGATTTGAATGCGTCCAGAGTGCTTGAGGTCGTGGCAGATAGAACGACGGAATCGGCAACCGCATTGCTGTCCACGCTTCCAGAACAGCAGCGTAATGAAGTAGCTGCTGTTGCCGTGGATATGTGGGTTCCATTTATGACGGCAGTTGAGGCGACTTTACCGAACGCCGCCATTGTTCACGACAAGTTTCATATCGTCAGTTATCTTACAAAAATGGTTGACCAAGTCAGGCGCAAAGAAAATAAAACATTAAGAGCCGCCGGTATCAATGACCTGGTCGGGTCTCGCTATACCTGGTTACGCAATCCCGACAACTGGAGTGAAAAAGATGAAGCCACTTTTTATGGCCTTCAATCAAAGGGGTTGAAGGTTGCCCGAGCCTGGGCAATCAAAGAGACGCTGCTTGACCTGTGGACTTACAGCTACGATAAACCAGCCCGGGCGTTCTTTAAGAAAGGGTACTGGTGGGCGATACATTCACGTCTAAAGCCGGTCATATCAGTCGCCAAGATGCTAAAGAAACATCTCGACAACATAATGACTTACTTGAAACATCGCATCACCAATGCGACCGCAGAAGGATTTAATTCAAAGATTCAGACAATAAAATCGGCTGCCCGAGGATTTAGAAACTTCGAAAACTATCGAGTTTCAATTCTGTTCCACTGTGGAAAACTCAACCTCTACCCACAGGATTCCCAGTAGAACCAGAACTTCTATGCCGTATGGCGCGTATCAAATCAAGTGCCCTTACTGCGGCTCCCCGGACGTCACCCGAGTTCACCGCTCCAGGTTTGAAAAAATCTGCCTGAGAAACCCCAAATTTCGCTGCTCCAGATGCAATCACAAGTTCTTCAAGAAGATCCTTTGAGGAAAACCCGGGCTGCACAATGATTGGGCATTTTGCTGGAGAGCTTATAATCGCTGCAGACATCCGTCTGGGTACTGGCAGCCCCCCCAAATGGGTCGGATAACACACGCTGTTGGTATTTAGTTCTCGGACAAATCCATCAATGATCTAACGTCTTTAAGCGTCGACGAAGTCAGCTGCGGATTGATCATTCGAGGCGACAGCTTGCCTCTGAGGTCGGTGTGCATTATCCAGGTAAATTCCACCAACTCATCGCCTGTGGCTGTGACGGTGTAATGCCCGTTGGACTCTGCGCGCACATAATCTTGCTCCGGGTGGCTGTCCGAGGCGGTGCTTAGATTGACGGTCACGGATTTTGCTTCGGTATCCGTCTTGGCCACCGAGTGCATTACCAGGTCGCGGTCGGATATTGGCCAGGGTAAATCCAGCACCATGTAAATGTAGCGCTCCTGGTCGGACACCTCTTTTACGATTTCCGAAGATTTGCACATCGCTCGCCATTCGCTACATCCGTTGCCATCGCCCAGAATCGTGAGCACTTTTTCCATGGGGGCTTGAATGGTAGCGGTGACCTTCACGGCAAGAAATGGTGATCCTTCAACCTGGCTGGTGTAGAGCGCAATTCTGTCTCCCTCCTTATCCAATACCCACTCGAGGTTCTCCATTGCCACTGTGGAGTGCGGGACACTTGCACACATCGCAACCAGTGCGGTCGAAGTCATTTTTTAAACACTTTGTACTTCAAATTGGTCAAGGCGAGCATGGCGGTCCTTGGGAATGTTCAATTTGCTGAGCTAACATGATCGCATCACCTTGCCAATGGAGACAAGCGGTGACCGCACTCCTGCTTCTGTGATTTCGATTTCTGGGGTATGAAAGACCGCTAGCGACAGTTTTTGTCGTACTACTGCATAGACTTGGGCGCGCTCGCAGGCTGTTATTTCTCCTGTGCACCTACTATAATTGGCAGGTATATCCTCCATCTCTGCGGTAACTTTTAATGCGTAAAAACCTGATAACGGCATCTCTGATCGCTGTTGGCCTCTTTTTGTGGCTGCTCTCGGGCCTAATTTTCAATGAGCCCGAGGGTGAGGCCGCGGTTGCAATTTCGGAACGACAACTTCGTGCCAAGCCGGAATCTGAGCAAAAGCGGACGACTGTTCGGGCGGCCATATCAAAGGCTGAAAAACGCGCCAGAATACTGGTTTTGCGTGGCCGAACCGAAAGTAAGCGCAGTGTCGAAGTGAAGGCGGAGATAGCGGGCAATGTCGTTAAGCGGGCCGTGGAGCGCGGTAATCGGGTTGAGTCTGGTGATGTGCTGTGCCAGCTGGCGATCGACGATCGCGATGTATCTGTTGCCGAGGCTAAGGCGGCGCTGAACGAGGCCCAGATCGAATATCAGGGGAGTCTTAAGCTAAAGCAGCAGGGCTTGCAGTCGGAAACGGCGATCGCCAGGGCGAAGGCTCAATTGGAATCAGCCAAAGCTCAATTGCGCAGGCAGGACTTGAATTTGGCAAGAACTCGCATTGTCGCGCCGTTTGGCGGAATGATTGAAAACCTGCAGATGAATGTAGGTGACTACGCTACGCCGGGCGCTGTGTGTGCCACTTTAATTGATCTCGACCCCATGCTGGTCAGCGCCGATGTCACCGAAGCGGAAGTTGACAAGATGGAAGTGGGCAACGTTGTCAGCGGCACCACGAGCACTGGTGCACAGATAGTGGGCAAGCTGACCTTTATCGGCAAGCAAAGCGATCCGTTGACCCGTACCTACCCAATAGAAATTACGGTTGAGAACAAAGACTACAGTTTGCGCTCCGGGCTGACGACGACGGCGCGAATACAGTTGGACGAAGTTTACGCCCACAAAGTTACCCCGGTATTGTTTACGCTAAATGACGCCGGTGATTTTGGTGTGCGTACCATCGGTGAGAACAATGTGGTCGAGTTTTTCAAAGTCGTGATCATCGAGGATACTCCTGACGGGGTATGGGTTACCGGTCTGCCCGATACTGTGCAGTTGATTACGGTGGGGCAGGAGTTTGTGCTTACGGGTCAGGTTGTCGATCCCATTTATCCTGCGGCTTCATCCAGTGAGGCCGCAAAGTAGTGATTACTTCCTTCATAGACTCGGCGATTGGGCGCACCCGCACGACAATGCTGCTGATGGCGGTGGTTGTACTGTGTGGCTTGTTGGCCAGGGCGGTTCTGCCCATCGCCAATGACCCGCATATTGAGTTGCCCATGTTCATCGTAGGTATTGTTCATGAAGGTATATCCCCGGAAGACTCCGAGCGCCTGCTGATTCAACCCATGGAAATCGAGTTGCGCAAGATAGAGGGAGTGGAGGAACTCACCTCAAATGCATCGGAAGGCGGAGCCACTTTATTTGTAGAGTTCGATGCGCAGTATGACCTGGACGAAGCTTTGTCAGATGTTCGAGAGGCGGTAGATCGTGGCAAGGCGGAAATACCCAGCACGGCAGAGGAACCCTATGTCCGCGAGCTAACAGTCGACGATTTTCCCATCATGCAAATCAATCTGCTCGGTGAAGGTGTCGACGAGCGCAGTGTTTATAACGCAGCGATCAAACTGCGCGATGACATTGAGTCGATTGCTGATGTACTGGGTGCGGATATTCGAGGGAATCGTGAAGAGCTGCTAGTGTAGGTCGTCATAAATAGTGTACCATATAGTCTCTTCCCTATATAGAGAGCTTGTCGTGCGTGTTGCAGTAGAAATTGTTTTGTCTGATGACGAAGTTTTGGGTTTGAGTAAGTTATCTAAATCGCGTTCTGTCTCGGTCCGATTGGCGGAGCGTTCGCGAATTGTTCTTCTGGCCGGCAAGGGCATGACCAATGAAGAGATCGGTTTTGAACTGGGCATTACGAGACAGAAAGCGGGCCGCTGGCGAGAACGCTATGCAGACAGTGGAGTCGAAGGCATCAGCCAGGATGCGTATCGGCCAGGGCGAAAACCGAAAATCAGTTCACGCAAGGTTGCACAGGTGATCAGACTCACGACGCAAGAGACACCGGAAAACGCTACGCATTGGAGCCAGCGTCTCATGGCGGCCGGCATTAGCATGTCCTCGGTGGGCAGGATATGGAAAAGCCACGGTTTGAAGCCACACCGAATAAATACATTCAAGGTATCGAACGATAAAGAGTTTGCCGAGAAGTTGGAGGCAATCGTCGGCCTTTACTTATCACCGCCAGAAAATGCCATTGTTTTCAGTTGTGATGAAAAGAGTCAGATACAAGCACTGGATAGAACGCAGCCGGGCTTGCCGATGAAAAAAGGCAGGGCGGCGACAATGACCCATGACTATAAACGTCATGGCACCACGACCTTGTTTGCGGCATTGAACATCTTGACAGGGGAAGTGTTAGGTACCTGCGCCGAACGGCATCGCCATCAAGAATGGTTGAAGTTTCTCCGCCCAATAAATAAGTCGACGCCCAAGGATAAAGAGATTCATATTATCTGTGACAACTACGCCACACATAAGCACCCGAAGGTAAAAAGCTGGCTGAAATATCACCAGCGATTCCATGTGCACTTTACGCCAACCAGCGCATCGTGGTTAAACATGGTGGAGCGGTTTTTTCGGGAGCTAACTGAAAAGCAATTGAAACGAGGTGTCTTTAGCAGTGTGGAAGAGCTTGAGCAAACAGTCATGGCGTTCATTGAGACTCATAATCAAGCGCCAGCGCCTTATATCTGGACCAAATCCGCGAGTGACATATTGGAGAAAGTGAAGCGTGGCAGAGAGAAACTTAATAAGTTACAAACTGTTTGACGACCTACACTAGAGGTAGTGATCAATACCGAAGCGCTGCAGGCCTACCAGATTTCAAGCGAAGAGCTTATCAACACTCTGCGGCGTAATAATCGCCTGATACCGGCCGGCAGTATTGACACGGGTAAGGGGCGTTTCTCGGTAAAAATCCCCTCTGTAGTCGAAGAGGCCAATGATCTGCCCGGGCTGCCCATACGCACCGTCGGTGACACCGTGGTGACCTTGCAAGATGTCGCCACAGTGCGCAGAACCTTCAAGGACAGAACCAGTTATGCGAGATTCAATGGCCGCCAGGCAATCTCAATAGAAATCACCAAAAGAAGCACCGCCAATATTGTCGACACCGCCAATAATGTTATCGCACTGGTCGATCGTGCGCGCTCTTCAGTGCCGGCGGACATCGAGGTCATTGTGTCGCAAAATCAGGCCGAATTTGCCGCCCTCCAAGTGACAGAACTGCAGGGTAATATTGTGACGGCTCTGGCCCTGGTTATGGTGCTAGTGGTGGCTGCGATGGGCTTTAGAAGTGGGGTGATTGTCGGCCTGGGCATTCCCGTCTCCCTGCTGTTCTCGGTGATTATTGTCTATCTACTGGGCTACACCTTTAATTTTATGGTGATGTTCGGGATACTGTTGGGCTTGGGTATGCTAATCGACGGTGCCATTGTGGTTACAGAGTATGCCGACCGCAAGATGTCAGATGGAATGGACCATCGCCAGGCGTACTCCCAGGCGGTAAAGCGTATGTTCTGGCCCGTCACGGCTTCAACAGCGACTACGCTGGCAGCATTTGCGCCTTTAATATTCTGGTTCTACTGGGAATCCTGTGGGTAGAGGTTGAGTTTTCCACAGTGGAACAGAATTGAAACTCGATAGTTTTCGAAGTTTCTAAATCCTCGGGCAGCCGATTTTATTGTCTGAATCTTTGAATTAAATGGCTCTTCTCCGCTTTGTTGAGTGATTCTAGGTTTTCAAATAGAACATAGATTGATTATCTGGGAGGGATGATTGTCTAATTTTGAGTTTGAAGTACTCGGTATCCCTGATGCCCCTGGCGCGCTTACGGATCATTCCTATACTGACATTACCAGCCTCTATCCTGGCGCTTGTTAGCTTGTGTTTTGCATAATTGCAGATGCCGACACAATGTTTTCTGAGCGATTTTGCGAACTTTTTCAGATAGAGCATGTGTGACTGATCTGCTATCAAGCACCAACTTTCCAGTTGCTCTGCCATCCCCTCAAATGAAGTGGCACTCCACAGATACTGAAGCTGTTCTTTTAAAACGTAGAGCGCATTCAGGTTGCTATTGCTATCCAACAACGTTTGCAGCTTGTTACTTTGTTTCTCACTCAACTTATCCGCATTTTTGAGCAACAGATAATGCGTCCCCTTCATCAGTTTTTTACCATTCGGATCGGCCTTCCTGAACTCAAGCCGGCGCTGATTATGGATAGCTTTGCTGTAATTTTTCATGACGTGAAAACGGTCAAACACAATGTCTGCCAACGGCAAGCACTCCCTGACAGCCTTTTGATAAGCAGGGCCCATATCCATAGCTACGGCCTTGATTTTACTGGATGTATCCGGGGAGAGATGTTTTAGAAATCTTGCAAACACCTCGGCAGTTCGACCAGCTTCCACCCAGACCAGATGACCTCCGACCATATCGTAGACCACCGTCATATAGTCATGGCCTTTCGCCCTGGCAACTTCATCGACACCAATATATTCCAAGCCAGTCAACTGTGCAGGATCAAGCGCAGGGAGCGTTTCCATCAGGTATGCCTTGTCGATATTCTTTACTGTCTCCCATCGTATCCCCAAATGCCTGGAGACGGCCTGAATAGACATATGGCGGCATAATCCACTGATCAGTCGGCAAAACCGGTGGGTGAAACGGCACCCTTTATCGACAAAATCACACGCCTCAATGCGGCGCTCACCCTTGCTAATAAACACTTGGGCCAGTTCAATGTCGAGCACACATGGATACCCAAAAAGGGGGATATCCTTAACCTGCCGGCGAATATGCTGGTTGATAGTTCCCTTCTTGCCTGTGGTGGGGTCTATAGTGCTCCTGCGGGCGTCCCGGCTACAGTGAATAACAATCTTGTCACCCTCTTCGTCCAGTTTAATTTCATTTACACGTTGCCCCGTGAGGTTTAAAATATTCCGTGAGATGTTGATGGTCATATACCTGCCCTATGTAAAGTTGTCATAAACCAAACATATCAACAGGTTACTTGATGGTCAGCATCTTTTTTCACTCAACAAAGCGGAGAAGAGCCAATTAAATCCTTCTGCGGTCGCATTGGTGATGCGATGTTTCAAGTAAGTCATTATGTTGTCGAGATGTTTCTTTAGCATCTTGGCGACTGATATGACCGGCTTTAGACGTGAATGTGTCGCCCACCAGTACCATTTCTTAAAGAACGCCCGGGCTGGTTTATCGTAGCTGTAAGTCCACAGGTCAAGCAGCGTCTCTTTGATTGCCCAGGCTCGGGCAACCTTCAACCCCTTTGATTGAAGGCCATAAAAAGTGGCTTCATCTTTTTCACTCCAGTTGTCGGGATTGCGTAACCAGGTATAGCGAGACCCGACCAGGTCATTGATACCGGCGGCTCTTAATGTTTTATTTTCTTTGCGCCTGACTTGGTCAACCATTTTTGTAAGATAACTGACGATATGAAACTTGTCGTGAACAATGGCGGCGTTCGGTAAAGTCGCCTCAACTGCCGTCATAAATGGAACCCACATATCCACGGCAACAGCAGCTACTTCATTACGCTGCTGTTCTGGAAGCGTGGACAGCAATGCGGTTGCCGATTCCGTCGTTCTATCTGCCACGACCTCAAGCACTCTGGACGCATTCAAATCGTACAGCAGGCTGGCATAGGATTGCCCCTTGCGAAAACTTTTTTCATCGATGCCAAGGTGTTTCACTTCCTCAACAGAGCGTCTGTCCATCCCTCTTTTCACTGCTCGGGATTGAATATGATGCACCTCATCCCACGACAGACCAAGTAGTTTTGCGGCCTGTGTCTTGTTGCTGGCAGCCGACAGCACATCAATAGCGAAACGCTCAAATAAATGCGTAAAGCGTGCCTGCGTATCTGCCCACGGTACTTTCAGGCTTTTGATTCCATGCGCTTTACAATGAATACGCGGAACCTGAGCAACTAACTGCGTCTTGAACTGCATCGTATCAAGGTGTCGCCATGTGCGTTGCTCACGATGGTCGTAAACCGAACAAAGGGCATGGCAGACACTACACGCGCCTTTCGTTCCCTTTGGCCAATCTATCTGGAGGGTAATTGATTTGTCGGTCAGATCCGGGGTAATAGCCGTGATTTTCCATGGGTCGCTAAGCCCCAAAAGTTGAGTAAACAACGCGGTATCTTTCATTTGAATATCTCCATAAAAAAAGACTCTTGTACCACATTCTTGACCATTGTTTGGCTTTTACCCATAGGAAACTCGGAAGAACCAATATTCTGGCCGGGAGTTTCAGGTCAGTTCATGCGCTATCTACCTGTCACTGTATTTACCGTTTTGATGGGTTCTTTGCTCTATGCGCTGTTCTTCGGGCCGGTGCTGGGGACCTTATTTGGGAGGCCCAGCGGCCACAGTAAAGAAACCGTGGAAATGACTCACCTGCTAGAGACGGGTGACCCGACACAGCTGCCCACGGTGACAGGGAGTTATGCGAGGTTTCTCGAGAAAGTTTGTGGCAACCCGATTCGCACCCTTGGGGTTATCTTTTTTGTACTCTTTACCATTTTTTGGGCCTATGGCAAGTTCGGCGTCGGCAGCATTTTCTTTTCAAATGCAGAAGCACAATACTTTCAGGTTTCGGTGCTCGGCAGAGGAAACTTTTCAGCGGACGAGGTCAATGATCTTGTGCTGGAAGTTGAACGAGAGATACTGCAAGTCGAGGGTATCAAGTCAGTCAACGCCCGCACCATTTTGCCCGGTGGTAACGGTTCCGGGGGTGGTTTTGGCGGCAGTTCTGGCAGCAGCTCAGATCGTATTGGCGCCATTTTTCTGGAACTGCTAGCCGAGAGCGACCGGGAGCTGAAGGCCGACGATATTGAGTTGGAAATCAGAGAGCGGGCATCGGGCTTGCCGGGCATCGCGATTGAGATTTTGCCCCTGAAGCAGGGGCCTCCCGTGGGCAAGCCCATTCAGATAGAATTGGCTTCGCGCGATCGTTCGCTGCTGGAACCGGCGATGGGGCGGATTCGTGCCTATATGGATACACTACCCGAGCTCGTATATATAGATGACACCGCCGCCTTGCCGACAATCGAGTGGCGCATAGAAGTTGATCGTGCACAGGCTGCCATTTATGGAGCCGACGTCTCCTCAGCAGGTATCGCTGTGCAGCTTGTGACCAATGGCGTAAAAATAGGCGAGTACCGCCCGGACGGTGCCGATGATGCGGTTGATATCCGGGTGCGTTATCCCGCGCACGAACGGGGCATCAAGGCTCTGGATACACTGCGCCTTAGTACCGCGCAGGGTCTGGTACCCATGTCGAACTTTGTTCGAATGACACCGGCTCCCGGTGTTGATACCTTTGAACGCATCGACGCTGTTCCCGTTGAAAGGATACGAGCGGATGTCGTTGCAGGTGTGTTGGCAGATACCATGGTCAAAAAAATTGATGAGTGGCTGTCGCAACAGAAATTCGATCCCAATCTGAAAATACAATTTCGCGGAGCCAATGAAGAACAAGCGAAATCCATGGCGTTTGTGGGCACAGCTTTTTCCCTGTCACTTATTCTGGTTCTACTGGGAATCCTGTGGGTAGAGGTTGAGTTTTCCACAGTGGAACAGAATTGAAACTCGATAGTTTTCGAAGTTTCTAAATCCTCGGGCAGCCGATTTTATTGTCTGAATCTTTGAATTAAATCCTTCTGCGGTCGCATTGGTGATGCGATGTTTCAAGTAAGTCATTATGTTGTCGAGATGTTTCTTTGGATGTCCGACGAATCGAAAAGAGGGTACATCGCGAAACTAAATGAGTATGCGGCAGTTTCAACGGTCGAAGAATGAACTGCACCGTTCCGGCGAGATAGCGAATGTACTGGGCGACGTGGTTCGCCCGGCCGACTAGTTGATCAGGCTGGCCAAACATTCCGATATTTTACGAATTCCAGTATCAATTTTGTCGTTCTTGATCGAGGTTAGACCGAGACGGAAAAAGTTAAGTGGCGGATCGACTTGTCCAAAATGTACGTCGCCGGGTTCAATTAGGATCCCGAGTTGGGCACAGGATGCAGCCAATTTTCGTGAATCGAGAGATTGCGGGCCACAAATCCAGTATGCGGAGCCGCCGAATTCGGGGATCTCTGTGCTGCCTGGCAGATATCGCTCCAGCGCTTCTCCCATGATTTCCCAACGTTGTCGATAGACTTGATGTAAGCGACGAACGTGAGAGTCGTAGTGCCCCAATTGTAAGAACAAAGCAACGGTTCGCTGCATCAGAGGCGGCGGGTGTCGCAAATGTAGTCGCCGAAGCATTCTGGCTTGTTTTATAAATTGTTCATTGGCAACCAGATAGCCGAGCCGTAACCCAGGTGCCAAGGACTTGGAAAAGCTGCCGCAATAGATTACGCGATCGCTGGAATCAATGCTCTTCAAAGCAGGAAGCGGTTCTCGTACGTAGTTTGATTCTGGCTCGTAGTCGTCTTCAATAACAACAAAGTCGTTCTCAACGGCAAGCTGGAGTAAATCTTCGCGGCGATCGAGCGGCATAGTAGCCATGGTCGGAGATTGATGACTCGGTGTGACGTAGACTACATCGCTGTCATTTAACGTATTATCCACGAGCATGCCGCTATAGTCGACGTCTTGCAGGTGAATGTTTTGAGTCTGCAATTGGATTAAATTTCGGATGTCGGGATAACCGGGATTTTCCAAAGTGATTTTCGAATCACGATCCAATAATAAGTGAGCAGTGAGAAACAAGGCATTCTGCGTTCCCATAGTGATCAGAATGTTGTCCGGTGTGGTCCAAATTCCTCTTCTTGGTAATACTCGAGAACACAACTCTTCAACTAGCACGCTGTCATCCTGATCGACATAGTCGAAGCTCTCTTCGCCTATTAGGTAGTGACTATGTGACTCCCGCAGACATTCTCGCCAATCGGCGATTGGAAATAAAGATGGGTCCGACTGGCCGTAAACGAAAGGATACTCAAACGAAGACCAGTTGCCGGGTTTTTTGATATTGCGTTGGTTAGCTAGATCAATTCGAATCTTTCGCGACCAGTCAGGTGCCGCGACATCACTGCTAGTTGCGCGTAATGGCGCCGCTATTGGTGTTGATTCGACAATGGACGGGTTCACAAAATACCCTTGCCGCTCCTTATTAATTAGGTAACCGTCGTCGATCAACTTTTGGTATGCCAATACAACCGTATTGCGAGAAACACTCAGCTGTTTCGCCAAATCGCGATTGGACGGGAGGGCCACGTCGAGACTGACGCGACCATCGAGAATTGCCCGAGTCATTTCAGTACGTAGTTGCATCTGGAGACTTTGTTGGCCATTTGAATCCAGGTTGATCAACTGATGCCACATCAGCTGGCTTGATCGATTGTTCATGTCTGGTCCTACCAACAGCAGCGTTATCGACATAGTCTAACACTGATCAGTTATCGGAGTAATTCGGTGCCAAAGTTATACGTCGAGCGATAGCGGAGTTTTGGATTGCGTAGATTGAGAAGAATCGTCATCTCGATTCGACGTGTTGCCCCGATCGACGAAAATGAAAAGCGAAGTCTGTACGTACTGGAGCCTTACTAGGGACATAGATGATATGAAGAGCCGAATCAAAGTTCGTGGATTTGGGTAAAGATATCCTTTCCCAACTTCGCGAAAGCAATGATGGATGCAGAATACTCTTTCTTGATCAACTTGATGATCGAGTGACGGAGGCCGCACGAATTGTGGCGAGCGAAAAAATCGCAACGCCAATTGTCTTGTCGCCTCCAATAGAAAACATTGGGGTCGAGATTCTTAGTGAACGCGACGACTATTCTGACTGGTTGGACACAGCGAACGACCTTAGGTCGAATCCGGAGGGCGGGCGACTGCCGGAAGAGCGCCTAACCGACTACGATCCACTGAATCTCGGAGCGTGGCTATTGAGAGTCGGGTATGTTGATGCAGCTGTTTGTGGAGCGATATCAACGTCGCGCGATGTAATTCGCGCCGGAATCAAGGGGGTCGGCGTCGATGCGTCTGGATTGGTGTCGAGCTATTTCCTGATGAACTGCGACGGGCGCCTAGTATTTTTTGCGGATTGCGCGGTAGTGGCGTCACCGTCTGCTGCTGAATTAGCGACTATTGCAATAAGAACGGCCGATAACTTCGAACAAGTAACCAACATGAGAAGCAAGGTCGCGTTTCTGTCGTATTCGTCTAAAGGGAGTGCGTGCGGTGATTCAGTTGATCGTGTTCGAGCCGCTCTACGGATCGCAAAGGAAATGAGGCCGGATCTTGTTATGGACGGTGAGCTCCAGTTCGATGCGGCTTTTGTACGTGAAATCGCGGCAAAAAAAGTTCCCGATAGCGAGATTCAGGGAGACGCGAATGTAGTTGTTTTTCCCGATCTGGCATCGGGAAACATCGCGTACAAAGTCGCGGAGAGAATTGGTGGTGCACAAGCAATCGGTCCGATCTTGCAGGGGCTCAACAAGCCGTGGATGGATCTGTCAAGAGGGTGCAGCGTTGATGACATCGTGCAAGTGGCAAGGATTGCAGCACTAAGTATTACGTAGCCTGGAATTGAGTGATCGTTTTTATCGGTCGGGCATTTTGGCAGAGGGTGAATGGGAAAGCTAACAACTCACATATTGGATACAAGCAAAGGTGCTTCGGCGAACGGCGTTCCAATAACACTTATGTGTGTTGGAGATGTGCTTACCAAAGTCAAAACGGCTATAAGCAACAGTGATGGTCGAACGGATCGACCTATCCTAGTGTAGGTCGTCAAACAGTTTGTAACTTATTAAGTTTCTCTCTGCCACGCTTCACTTTCTCCAATATGTCACTCGCGGATTTGGTCCAGATATAAGGCGCTGGCGCTTGATTATGAGTCTCAATGAACGCCATGACTGTTTGCTCAAGTTCTTCCACACTGCTAAAGACACCTCGTTTCAATTGCTTTTCAGTTAGCTCCCGAAAAAACCGCTCCACCATGTTTAACCACGATGCGCTGGTTGGCGTAAAGTGCACATGGAATCGCTGGTGATATTTCAGCCAGCTTTTTACCTTCGGGTGCTTATGTGTGGCGTAGTTGTCACAGATAATATGAATCTCTTTATCCTTGGGCGTCGACTTATTTATTGGGCGGAGAAACTTCAACCATTCTTGATGGCGATGCCGTTCGGCGCAGGTACCTAACACTTCCCCTGTCAAGATGTTCAATGCCGCAAACAAGGTCGTGGTGCCATGACGTTTATAGTCATGGGTCATTGTCGCCGCCCTGCCTTTTTTCATCGGCAAGCCCGGCTGCGTTCTATCCAGTGCTTGTATCTGACTCTTTTCATCACAACTGAAAACAATGGCATTTTCTGGCGGTGATAAGTAAAGGCCGACGATTGCCTCCAACTTCTCGGCAAACTCTTTATCGTTCGATACCTTGAATGTATTTATTCGGTGTGGCTTCAAACCGTGGCTTTTCCATATCCTGCCCACCGAGGACATGCTAATGCCGGCCTTATCTGCCATGAGACGCTGGCTCCAATGCGTAGCGTTTTCCGGTGTCTCTTGCGTCGTGAGTCTGATCACCTGTGCAACCTTGCGTGAACTGATTTTCGGTTTTCGCCCTGGCCGATACGCATCCTGGCTGATGCCTTCGACTCCACTGTCTGCATAGCGTTCTCGCCAGCGGCCCGCTTTCTGTCTCGTAATGCCCAGTTCAAAACCGATCTCTTCATTGGTCATGCCCTTGCCGGCCAGAAGAACAATTCGCGAACGCTCCGCCAATCGGACCGAGACAGAACGCGATTTAGATAACTTACTCAAACCCAAAACTTCGTCATCAGACAAAACAATTTCTACTGCAACACGCACGACAAGCTCTCTATATAGGGAAGAGACTATATGGTACACTATTTATGACGACCTACACTAGATGTTGACGAATTTCGGCCGGGTACCTATCAATTGGTGTTTCAAATGGCTGAGTACTTCGCAAGTGGCCCCACTGACGTTTCGAAACCGCCTTTTTTGGATCACGTAATTTTACAATTCACGTTGGCGAGCGAACTGACCTATCACATTCCACTGCTCGTTTCGCCGTGGAGCTACTCAACGTACAGGGGGTCTTGACAGATGTCGCCCCGTCGTAGATTCCGTGACTCAATCCGCTTCGTACTAGATGGCGACGTTGTCGAACTTCATAACGTCGATCCAACGCGCACCGTGCTGCAGTATTTGCGTGAAGACGTTAAGCGCAGCGGCAGCAAAGAGGGTTGTGCAGAGGGCGACTGTGGAGCATGCACAGTGGCGATCGCCGAATTGGATGAAAGCGGAGAACGGCTACGGGTGCGAGCCATTAATTCCTGTATTCAATTTTTGGCTACGCTCGATGGTCGCGAGTTAATTACCGTCGAAAACTTACGCTCGCAAAATCATTCGCTTCATCCTGTACAGCAGGCCATGGTTGACTGTCACGGGTCGCAGTGTGGGTTCTGTACTCCAGGCTTTGTAATGTCGCTTTTCGCGCACTATAAATCGAGCCGTGATTCGGCCCGCCCCGTTATCGACAATGTTGTCGCCGGCAACTTGTGTCGCTGCACAGGTTATAGGCCGATCCTTGAAGCTGCGAAACAAATGTATGATCTCAGCGCAGACTGCGGGCACGACTGGGTTTCTCTTCCTGACACCGCTAATGAGGACATCGGGCCGCAGGGACAGAAGAAAGTTCGGCTGTTGAAGTCGCTGCAGAACGAGGACTCATTGCGAATGGAGAACGCTGGCCGGCGTTTTTACGCGCCGATGTCGGCCCAGGAACTGGGCGAGCTATTGGAAAAGGAGCCCGATGCAACTGTGCTTGCAGGTGGCACTGATGTGGGCCTTTGGGTCACCAAGTAACATAGAATACTTCGGACAGTCGTATATACAGGTAAGGTATTGGAGCTAACGACTGCGAATTCTGACCAAGACTATCTGGTGCTCGGCGCTTCGGTACCAATTACTGACGCGATGCCGCTATTGAACGAGCATTTTCCGGAGCTCGACGATCTCTTTTTACGATTCGCGTCGCCACCAATACGCAATGCGGGAACGATTGGTGGCAATGTAGCCAATGGGTCGCCGATCGGTGACTCGTTGCCAGCGCTTCTTGTTCTCGGTACGGAGCTGGTACTGTCGCGCGGCGAATCACGACGCGTATTGCCCCTAGACTCATTTTACGTTGGCTATCAGAAGAATGTACTAACGAGTGGCGAGTATATTGAACAAGTGCGAATCCCACTAGCAGGCCAATTAGGAGTACGGCGAAGCTACAAGGTATCGAAACGATTCGACCAAGATATCTCTGCAGTATGTGGTGCCTATGCCATGGACATCGATGGTGAAGATGTTTCAACGATTCGAATCGCATACGGCGGTCTCGCTGAGGTTCCTCGCCGTGCTCTGAATGCAGAGAAAGCACTCGTTAGCGGCGGTTGGAACGGTACATCAATAAATCACGCAATGGCCGCACTAGAGGACGATTTCTCACCGATTTCCGATATGCGTGCGACAGCGGCATATCGCATGCGTATTGCAAAAAACCTCCTTTATCGTTTTTGGCTGGACGTCGCGAACCAAAACATAGCAACGGACGTATACGGCTATGGACGATAAGGTACTTCACAAAACGATTGGCTTAGTTGGCCAGTCAGTCCCACACGACAGCAGCGAGTTGCATGTGACTGGCGAGGCAACATACATTGACGATATTCCCGAACCGCAAGACCTACTTCATTTGGCGGTTGGCTTAAGCAGCAAGCCACACGCTCAAATCGTCGAGTTGGACCTAGAACCGGTTCGTCGTGCGAACGGCGTAATCGATGTTCTCACCGCAGAAGATATTCTTGGTAGAAATAATTTTGGTCTAATGCTCGACGATGATCCCATTCTCGCAAGCGGTACTGTACAACACGTCGGTCAAGCCATATTCGCAGTTGCAGCGAACACTGTGGATCAAGCACGAAAAGCGGCGCGATTGGCCAACGTTGTTTATGACGAACTACCGGCGATTCTGGATCCGGTTGAGGCGGTTCAGGCTGGATCATTTGTCTTGCCAAGTGAGACGCTGAGTCGCGGTGATAGCGCTGCGGCAATAAAGTCGTCCGAGCATCAGTTGCAACGTCGACTGGAGTTGGGAGGCCAAGATCAGTTCTATTTGGAAGATCATATTGCGATGGCATTGCCGAAAGAAGGTGGTGACATTTTCGTCTATAGCTCGACGCAACATCCGGGCGAAGTCCAGCATCTCGTTGCGGCTGCAATTGGAAAGACGGCGAAAGACATAGTGGTCGAGTGCCGACGCATGGGCGGTGCTTTTGGCGGCAAGGAAAGCCAACCCGGTCAAATTGCATGTATTGCGTCACTAATGGCGGTTAGGACAGGTCGTCCTTGTAAGCTACGCTTGGATCGTGATGTCGACATGGTTATGACCGGCAAGCGTCATGATTTCGTCATCGACTACGATGTCGGCTTTGAGGGTGATGGTGTCATTGCGGACATCGAGTTCGTATTCATGTCGAGATGCGGAATGTCCGCGGATCTGTCGGGTCCAATCAATGATCGGGCGATGTTCCATTGCGACAACGCGTATTTCTTAGAGAACATCAAAGTAGTCTCCCATCGATGTAAAACGAACACGGTGTCCAATACTGCGTTTCGCGGTTTTGGTGGTCCGCAAGGAATGTTTGCGATCGAAGCGGCGATTGGTGATATCGCACGATATCTGGACATAGATCCGGTCACGGTCCGACGCCGGAACTACTACGATGATGGCGAGCGAAATACGACGTCATACGGTCAAACAGTTGACGACAATATCTTGAATCGACTTACGGACGAATTGCTTGAAAGCTCCTGCTACGAGACGCGGGTTGATGAAATTCGAAATTTCAACGCGAACAGTCCGATTTTGCGGCGCGGCATTGCGTTCACCCCCGTTAAGTTCGGTATCTCGTTTACTGCATCGCAATTCAATCAGGCGGGCGCCCTGCTAAACGTTTACTCAGATGGGACTGTGCACCTGAATCACGGTGGAACAGAGATGGGGCAAGGACTTTTTACCAAGGTTGCTCAGGTAGTTGCCTCGGAATTCCAAATTGACATCTCCAATATCAAGATCACTGCCTCCGATACCAGCAAGGTTCCGAATGCCTCAGCTACCGCCGCCTCGAGCGGGGCGGATATCAACGGCAAAGCGGCACAGGCTGCTGCCCGAACAATTAAGGGTTCTACTGGGAATCCTGTGGGTAGAGGTTGAGTTTTCCACAGTGGAACAGAATTGAAACTCGATAGTTTTCGAAGTTTCTAAATCCTCGGGCAGCCGATTTTATTGTCTGAATCTTTGAATTAAATCCTTCTGCGGTCGCATTGGTGATGCGATGTTTCAAGTAAGTCATTATGTTGTCGAGATGTTTCTTTAGCATCTTGGCGACTGATATGACCGGCTTTAGACGTGAATGTGTCGCCCACCAGTACCATTTCTTAAAGAACGCCCGGGCTGGTTTATCGTAGCTGTAAGTCCACAGGTCAAGCAGTGTCTCTTTGATTGCCCAGGCTCGGGCAACCTTCAACCCCTTTGATTGAAGGCCATAAAAAGTGGCTTCATCTTTTTCACTCCAGTTGTCGGGATTGCGTAACCAGGTATAGCGAGACCCGACCAGGTCATTGATACCGGCGGCTCTTAATGTTTTATTTTCTTTGCGCCTGACTTGGTCAACCATTTTTGTAAGATAACTGACGATATGAAACTTGTCGTGAACAATAGCGGCGTTCGGTAAAGTCGCCTCAACTGCCGTCATAAATGGAACCCACATATCCACGGCAACAGCAGCTACTTCATTACGCTGCTGTTCTGGAAGCGTGGACAGCAATGCGGTTGCCGATTCCGCCGTTCTATCTGCCACGACCTCAAGCACTCTGGACGCATTCAAATCGTACAGCAGGCTGGCATAGGATTGCCCCTTGCGAAAACTTTTTTCATCGATGCCAAGGTGTTTCACTTCCTCAACAGAGCGTCTGTCCATCCCTCTTTTCACTGCTCGGGATTGAATATGATGCACCTCATCCCACGACAGACCAAGTAGTTTTGCGGCCTGTGTCTTGTTGCTGGCAGCCGACAGCACATCAATAGCGAAACGCTCAAATAAATGCGTAAAGCGTGCCTGCGTATCTGCCCACGGTACTTTCAGGCTTTTGATTCCATGCGCTTTACAATGAATACGCGGAACCTGAGCAACTAACTGCGTCTTGAACTGCATCGTATCAAGGTGTCGCCATGTGCGTTGCTCACGATGGTCGTAAACCGAACAAAGGGCATGGCAGACACTACACGCGCCTTTCGTTCCCTTTGGCCAATCTATCTGGAGGGTAATTGATTTGTCGGTCAGATCCGGGGTAATAGCCGTGATTTTCCATGGGTCGCTAAGCCCCAAAAGTTGAGTAAACAACGCGGTATCTTTCATTTGAATATCTCCATAAAAAAAGACTCTTGTACCACATTCTTGACCATTGTTTGGCTTTTACCCATAGGAAACTCGGAAGAACCGATTTTAGAGTGAGTTAAAGCTCTGGCTTTATCGCAGCTACGCGGATTTAGCAGTGGTCTCTGAATGCCTCCTTCGGCGCTCTATATTGGCAGTTTAGGTTCTGACATCAAACACCGCCCGTCATCAAACGGTTATACCTGTTCACGCGGATATTGATCTTGGATGAAGCGGTGCAACGTGACCTAGTCCAGTACTCAGGTGTAGATTCAGGCGATCTACAAGCGCACAGGTAGGGCCCGAAGGATAGCAAAAGACAGACCCACTGTCTATTTGCAGTATTTTCCAATATGAAATGAGCCTGAAGGGAGGGTGTATTAAGCCCTTATCTTGAGTCGCTCATGGAGTTGCTGAAATAAGTGATCTCGTGCTGAATTTAGTTGTTCAGCGGCCTCATTGTCCGTCATTTCATTGGCGAATGCATCCAGATTTCTAAAGGTGATTCCCGGCTTTAAATATTGGCTGGGTTTGGCCAGGGAGCGGAATTTCTCATAGGGTGTCATCATGTCGTTGTAGCGGTATTTCTTCCGCTCCTTGCCCTTCTCATCAATAATGGTGGTGGGGAAATAGCAGGGCCGGTGGAAATTGACGTATCGGTAGACTTGATGGCTATTGAGTTCAGTGAAATCCGTGGCGTACTGCTGAGGTATGTGGGTATAGCCATAGAGTTTGCGAATGACCGAGCCATTTTTACTCTCAACCAAACCATTGTCGTTACTGTGCCGGGGCCGTGATTTGGTAAATTCAATGTGCAACTTGTCCAGAAGCTCAGCAACGGTGTAGTTGATATATTCGCCGCCATTGTCTGCGTGAAAGCCCCGTATTTTAAAGGGGAAGGCAGCCAGAATCTGCCTGAGGGCTGGCAGCATAAACGCCTCGCTAATACGTTCCAGCGTGACGATGATCTGGAACTGTGTCACCTCATCCACGGCATTGACGTGGTAGATTCCTTTGCGTTTGTCCTGATCACCTTGATGGACAGAGTCAATGCGGATATAGCCTGGTTGATCGTTCGGGCAAGGTTTGCGCCGCTGGCCAATAGAGGCGGCCTTAGGTCGTGTCTTTGTCAAGACACAGCGCTGCCTCTGGTAGGTCTTGGAGGCCCGCAGGTTGTACAGGTGAGAAACCGAAATACCCGCCAGGCGTCGATAGTCGGCTTGGCCAAAGCGCTGATAAGCCCGCTCACAGAGCTTTTTAAGTACCGCGCCGCTGGGCTGACCATGTTGCTCATCCATACTCGCCAATAGGCGTATATCGGCGTCAGTGTAGGCGCGCTTGAAGCCATTACGCCGAGCTGGTTTCACCGAGACGGTGCCTGTTTTGACGTATTGGCGTATCAGGCGCCTGGTCTGGGCCAGGGAGTAGCCGGTTACCTTTATCAGGTAGCGGGTGACGGTTCCCCGGTCTGTTTTGCCAAGCTGTAAGTATCGGTGCTTCACCAGTGCCTTCTGTACCCAGCGATAGCGTTCAGATTTCTCAGTGGCCACGTTGAAGGCTACTTCCTGTGTGCCGTCGAGAAACTGTTTGATGGCACCCAGGGTATTCAGATGTTCTAAGCTCATGATCGTTTTCATCCGCTGATCATGAACGACTACAAGGACTATTTCAGGCTCATTTTATGTTGGAATCAACTTCCGCCACATTCCCGGGTTTCAGGCTCATTTCATATTGGAAAAGACTTTTGCGTGTGTTAATGTGCGTCACTACCCGTTAAATGCAGCGCTCCCGCTACGTACAGGCTGATTTATCAGTCTGACGTAGCGGGAGCGCGAGGTTCGTTTAAGCCGCAGACCGTGAGGCAATGGCCGCTATGGCCTCACGCAAACCATCGATCAGTCCCTCGACGCGGGACATGCGAGAGTCGAGCTTGCCCATTTCGGTACGCAAGCCATCGATTTTGTCATCTACGGCTTTGATTTCATCACGAACGGACTTGAACTCACCACGTATTTCCAAACGCAGACTATTATTCATCTGCCAGAGGGTAAAAAGAATCGCGGTGGTCATGCCGAGCATGGTTAAGATTTCAGGTGTCATTGTGGTTCTCCTTAAAAGTAGTGTCGTTAGTTAAAAAGTTGTCACTTAGCCTGTAGCACCGTTGCTACGTACCCGTTTAACGATATGTCCAACTACGCCACGGCCAGCACGCTTATCGATTTTTAGATAGATCTGCCGCACACTCAAATCCGTTGTTCTGGCCATCTTCTCTATCTTTGTCACTAAGTTGATTGACGTAGACGGTCGACCGAGGTGCTTGCCTCGTGCCTTCGCAGCCATCATACCAGCGGTGACTCGCTCACTGATCAATGAGGACTCTAACTCGGCCATTGCGCCAATGAGGGTAAACATCGCTTTACCCATCGGGGACGTCGTATCGACTTGATCCTGGATGCTGACAAAACGAATATTCAGATAGTTAGTCGACCCTGAAAAAGCCTAATTGGCCATCACGGCATCGCCGTAATGCCGTGGCTTGATAATAAACTGCGTTAAACGACTCCATAAGGAAGCCGTTTTCGGGGCCAATAAAAACAATCTCATCCACTTCCTGAAGTTAAACGCAGCAGCAGCCATCAGTACGTTAATCTGGTCGCCTTCAAATCCTTTGAGATAACTTTTGTTCAATCGATGATCCGACTTCAGGTGACCGATCACCGGCTCTATGCCAGCCCGCTTTCTAAAACGTTTCCGCATCAGCACCTGGTAGGCACTATCCGTATCCCGAGTACCTGTGCTGGGCATTATGATCCGCGTGTCATTGATCTTTTTCTTCCCTTTGTAACCCCGATCACATAAGCCAACGGCCGGTTTCAGTTTGTTAAGCCGCTTCAATTGCAACAGCACCTCCGGCAGCGTATGACCATCAAATTTGTTCGTATCAAAGGCCATGGCACCAACAATGATTTTTGAATCCCGAGTTGTCGTGATAGAAACCTTGGTGCCAAATTCATAGCGCTTATGCTCTTTGCCTTTACTCATGCAGTAGACATGGGGTTCGTGCAAGCTGTACAGCTTGTTCGTATCCCCTCGCTTCTGGTTCAGTCCACGATGGAATAGTGCAAAGTCCTCTGCCAGCTTTTCCAGAATGTCGAGTGGCAGTTTACGCTCCAATTCCCGCACTAAACGACCGGCAATGGTCTTTAGCCGCTTAACGGCTTTGCGGGCCTTGGCACGGTTCCTGGGATGTCCCGCAAAACGACATTCCAGTTTTCTTTGCTTAATTTCCTTGGCATAACTGCGGCGAAGTGTTATCCCTTCTTTCCTGGCCAATTTCAGGCAACGAACAATAATCTTTCGGTACAACTTTGCATCGGTGGGAAAGGTGATGTTTTTTTCCTGTACTGTGGTGTCAATACAGACTTCCTCTTCGACCGCTTTCTCACCATGAATGGTGATAGAGGATGCCAATATTTTTTCAAATCCCTTTTCGCCGACTCGCTTGCGGAAGTACACCAGATCGGATGGGTCACAAGGGAATGACCACTGGAATTCAACCTCCCCGCAAAATGCCTGGTAATACGGGTTTTGTACCCAGTGTTGCACGATAACCTCGTCGCTGACATTTTCCATATGCTTGAGAATAGATAAACCCACCATCAAGCGTACGGGTTTGGCAGGCCTGCCAGTTGCCGCATACAAGGGAGCGAACTCCGATTCAAAAAAGTCCCAGGGTATGGTTCGCGCAAGATGTAACAGAGGGTGTTTCGGATTGAGTTGATCCATCAACCCAGCAGCCATAAAACTCATTTGATGGTGATCGGGGGAAGAATCTTTCATCGAGAGCCACCTTTGTTTCGACCGGATTAGGTGCCAAATAGGCTTGAAACTGGTCGAAATCATCTCACAAATACCCAGTATTATCTAATACAATCAACATGTTAAGCGTTTTTCAGGGTCGACTAGTTAAATTCCTCCAGTGCCGTCAGTAAGTGCTTGGTAGACCGAGCAAAGCGGTCAAACTTCCAAACCAATATACAATCAAATTCATGATGTCGTGCGGCTTGAAGCAATGCATCGAGCTGTGGGCGACCTTGCTTCTTTCCTGAGACCGCGATATCCAGGTATTCCTGAACGATTTCCAGTCCAGCTCTCTCAGCGGCTCTGTTGCAATCTGACGAATAGGCTTAAGTATTTCTCCGCGGGCTTTCCCTAGCAGTTTGTCGGACTCAGCTCCTGACGGGCACGATTTAATACTCCAGCGTGCTACAGGGCTGTCAGGACACCACGCAGAAGATGTGATTGTCCCAGGGCAGCCACGTCAACCTTCATCACGCCTTTATCCAGCCCTGTAATGGGCATTTATGCGGCAAATGACCGCTTAATTATGCCATTCTCAGCACATTCATACGCTTTACATTCCATGCCAGTGTCGCCAGCGTCCATTCGCCCGCAACCTTGTCCAAACCTCGCATCGAGAACTGCCTCAACCCCATAACGTGTTTGATGATGCCGAACACTGGCTCTACCGTTTGCTTTCTTAATGCGTACAGCGCTCGACCGGATTGGGTCGTCAGTTGATGTTTCATGAGCCTCACCTGATCATCCGTTATCGGAGTGGGGGCGTCAGGGGCAAACCGATCAAAAACGCACGGGTGATGGTGGTCACGCGCTACTGCCAGTAAAGGCTGGATATTATCCTCTACGCAAGCCTTTACATTATCACCGCTAAAATAGCCTGTATCGGCCAGCAGGTCGGTCACCTTGCCCAGTTCTTCAGGCAGGGTATTCAGCTTTGTCAGGGCCGGCTTTATTTGTTGTTTGTCGTTCGGGGCCTGTGTCATGTGTGTACTGACGACGAGCATTGTATCGGTGTCAACACTGGCCTGGGCGTTGTAGCACTGCTCAAAGCCGCCGCCAGATACCGGCATGATACGCGACTCTTCATCGGTCAAATTCATCTGGTCTTTATCTCGAGGGCCGGGAAGCGGTGGCTTAGGCTCCCGGCCCCGGGGCTTTTTTCCAGTATCCCTCTGAGCTTGGCGTTTGGTTTGTTTTTGTTGGTATTCGGCTTGTTCACGCGCAAAACGCTCCTGCGCCCGTTCTTCAATTTTTACTTTGGCCGCAGCCAGTGCCTCAAGTCGTGTTTCGCGCCGGGAAATCTCCGCGGGAATGTCCATGCCATCCGCTACCGGCGTTTGATCTGCCGCCTCTGCCTGTGCAGTGAGAGCGCTGACTTCTGTCTTGAGCTGTGCTTCGATTTTCTTTAAGTGGCCATAAGAAAGCGCCTTATGCTTGCTGGCATTCGCCTTGATCTTGGTGCCATCCAGGGCGATACGCCCAAGCTTCATGAGCTTCATTTCACGCGCCAGCAACAAGACCTGAACAAAAAGTGCTTCAAGCTGAGGCAAAAAACGGCGTCGAAAGGTCGCTATAGTGTCGTGATCCGGATGCGTGTTGGCCGCCAGGTAGCGAAACGCAATGGAGTCGTGGGTGGCTCGCTCAATCTTACGGCTGGAAAACACACCGGTGGCGTAACCGTAGATCAGCAAACTCAGTAGGACCGCTGGATGGTGCGCCTTTGATCCACGCCCGGCATATTGACGGGTGAGCTCAGACAGATCGAGCTGATCAACGACCTCCACGACAAACCGTGCCAGGTGGTGTTCAGGTAACCAGTCCGACATAGAGGGAGGAAATAGATAGTCCGTCTCTCGATCAACGTTTACAAAATTGGCCATCACTTATTCCCGGTTACTTTTCAGTGTGACCACATTATCTCATAATGACGTTGTTGGGTTAAGTCCGACAGGCTGCTAGCCGCAACTATGCAGCGAGTGAGTAAAATTGTTCTGCCGGAGACATAGCCCTCTCGCCGGTTTGCAGCATTTGGCCCTTTTGAATCATATGCATCAGCTCAAATCCAGTGAGCGTTTTCTGCGCACAATGGAAATTCTTAAAACCCAACGTAGCCCGAAATAGTTTTTTAATCTGACGATGATCTTGCTCAACCAGATTGTTTAAATACTTGCATTGGCGTATTTCTATCCCCTTTTCACCCGCAATATTTATTTGATCAAGAGTCGCTTTATTTGATCCGCTCTTGTCAATATTAACCAGTGAAGGGTTACCCTGACGTTTTATCATTTTCTTGAAAAAACGCTTGGCAGCCTTTGTATCGCGCCTTGCTGTCAATAAGAAGTCTACGGTTTTGCCTTGCTTGTCGACAGCACGATAGAGGTATTTCCATTGGCCTTTCACCTTAATATAGGTCTCGTCCATTCGTAACCTGGCACCCGTTTTGAGCTTCCTTTTTTGAAATGTTTTCTCAAGCTGAGGACTATAGTGAACAACCCATCGATGGATCGTGACATGATCCACGTCAACGCCTCGCTCTTTCATCAACTCTTCAATATCACGATAGCTCAACGAATAGGCGACGTACCAACGTACGGCCTGCAAGATGATTTCTTTTTTGAAATGCCGTCCGCCGAAGTTAATCGCCATCGTCAAATGCTTCTGCCAAATTTGGAGGCGAAATTATACTGCAAGTCCATATTGAGATGCCAAAATGCAACAGAACCCAATCTGGTCATCGCTGCTATCGTCTACTGGAACACGCTGTATATGGACAAGGCCACCGAGCATCTTCGCAAAATCGGAAAACTCCCCGACCCCAGCCTACGCAAGCACGTATCACCCCTGGGATGGGATCATATCAACCTGACCGGTGACTCTGTGTGGGACTCTGGGGCCGCTGACCGCTCAAACGAACGTCCTTTGCACACTGGGGCGGCAAGAAAGTGGGTCTAAACGGTAAAATTCGCTGATTATGGGCCCTTAACGTATCTCAGCGCAGTAACCTTGCGATGACGCCTGGTTATGGGAAATTTGTCCTATCCCACGAGGTCCCACAGTCGCTTTGCCGAGGAAGTTTGGCTACAGCAGATGCGTGGCAGTGACAACCCGGAAGTAGGCGTCGCAGCCGAAAACCGTTTCATGTCGGGCTTGCCTGCCATGCTGGTTGCTCAGGGGCTAGGTCTTGGTGGAAATACGATGGCGTTGGATGCAGCCTGTGCGTCGGGACTGTATGCCATCAAAATTGCCTGTGATCGCCTGCAGGAAGGAAAGGCGGACCTGATGTTAGCAGACGCTGTCAACGCGGCTGATCCACTTTTCATCCATATGGGATTCTGTGCTTTAAACGCATTGAGCAAGTCCGGTACCAGCCAACCCTTCAGTCAATGCGCCGACGGCCTGGCGCCATCGGATGGGGCAGCATTTGTCACGCTAAAACGGCTGACGAATGCCCGCGCCGCCGGGGATAAAATTTACGGCGTCATTCGCGGGATTGGGCTTTCCAACGACGGACGAAGCGGAGGATTTCTATCTCCGTCAACCGACGGGCAGGTGGCTTGTATCAAGCAGGCTTATGAACTCGCCGATATTGACCCGACCGAAGTTCAGTTTATTGAGTGTCATGCGACGGGGACCGAGGTGGGGGACTCCACCGAGATAAGCAGCTTGAGCACCGTCTTCCCCGACGCTGACAATTTACCCCTGGGATCACTAAAGGGTAATCTCGGGCACCTGATTACAGTCTCTGGTGTTGCAGGACTGTTAAAAATCATCCTGGCGTTTGAGCATGCGACAATTCCCGGCACGCCCAATGCTACACCCAATTTAAGGTCGATAGCGGCTGGCGGATTCAGGGTTCCGGAAGGTAAAGGCAGGTGGTTAAGCGACGGACCGCGCCTGGCGGCGATTAGCAGTTTTGGTTTCGGCGGTAATAACGCCCATCTAATAGTACAGGAAGAGAATGACAGAATTGAGGCGACGGAGTTTGTCGAGAACAAACCATCAACCAAATTCGCGATTGTCAGTCTTGCAGTAAAAACGGACCAGGATGCTAATGCCGATGACTTTGGGCGGCGACTTTTTATCACTAACGGCGATACAAGCCATGACACAGACGCCCTCAGTGAATCGTCAGACATCGGGCATATTTTCCTGAAGGCAAAGACCCTGGCATTTCCGCCTAACGATTTAAAGGAGGCCCTGGGCCAACAGCTTGTCCTGCTTGATTTGTTGCCCGAAGTGCAAGCGGGGATTGAAAAGACAGCTCGCAATCGAACCGGGATATTTATCGGAATGCAGACCGATAGCGAAGTCTGCCGCTATGGCTTACGCTGGCGTTTGCTGGACCTGGATCCTGCCGGTGAGATGATTGATCTCGATGCTGAGATTGCATCCTCACCGAATGCAGCGAGCGTTATTGGTAAAATGCCCAATGTTCCCGCTAACCGGTTAAGTAATCAGCTGAATATTACCGGCCCTGGTTTCACCGTCTCACGAGAGGAGCTCTCTGGAGATGCTGCCCTGGAACTTGCCATGACCGCTATCGGGCGTGGTGAGTTGGATGCTGCGATTGTGGGTGCAGTTGAATTAGGTAGGGAGCAGGTCCACGCGGCAGCAATAGCCAGGCTTGCAAAAGAGAGGACGGCGCCAACAACGTCAACAACAGCCGATGCCGCAATTTTGATGGTGATCAAGTCTGTCGATCAGGCACTCATCGATGGTGATCGGATACTGGCGATGATTGAACCGGGAGATGCCGCCCCGCCAGTGCTTGTCAACAACGAAACAGCAGGTGCACATGCGGCACAAGGATTGTTAAACCTCGCTGCGGGTATCCAACGTTTGAGGGCGGGTCAAAGCTCAGGCTCCGAACACGGCCACGGAATAAAACCCGAGCCGATGCTGGTTCACAATCAATCGGTATTCGGCGAATCGTCTTCCTGGCGGTTACACACGGCGGTTGATGGCGCCCACTCATTCGCTGCAACAGACCAACCTCTAATGGAACTCTATGAGGCTTCCGATCGTGCGTCACTGGTTGCCAACATCAAGTCGGGAAACTTCAGGAGCTCTGAGTCATCCGGTGGATCATGTAGGGCGGCACTTGCTGGTAACCGCGGCGATTTTGCAAAGCTTCGTCAGCGGGCGATAAAGAGCATACTCTCCACAGGCAACGGACAGGCAAATCTAAAGGCCTGGTCACTGGATGGCATTAGTTTTTCAGAGGGTCCGGTGGAGGGAGAACTCGCTGCGGTATTTACCGGCGCAGCGTCTGCGTACCCGGGCATGGGTAAAGACCTGTTTCTGGGTTTGCCAGGACTCAGCGCGCAACTCGCCAATGAGATACCTGAATCCGCCACAGCGATGATTGCCGCGTTTGATGGTGCTGATGACAGGCATAGACTACCTTCTTTGCAACTGGCAGGTTCTTCCTACTTGTGCCAGTTACACGCAAGGATTATTCGGGATCTGTTGAGTCTCAAGCCCACTGCTGCGATGGGTTTATCCTCCGGCGAAACCAATGCCATGTTTGCTTTTGATGTTTGGCAAGACATGGACTCGTTGCTTCGGGATATTGATGCCACAGAATTGTATAGCTCTGCGTTGGCCAAGGATTTTACCGCCGTACGAAGCGCCTGGGATCTTGATGAGAAGAAAACTGTTGATTGGGAAAACTATCGTGTTCTTGCGCCGGTAGAACAGGTTCGTCAGGCGGTTGAAGATGAAGACTATGTTTATCTGACCATCATACAAACAGATCGTGACAGTGTCATTGGCGGCAAGCGGTCCGCCTGCGAGTCCGTTTTGGCTCGCCTCGGAAACCCGGAGACGATACCACTAGGGCACGATCTTGCGGTTCACTGCGCCCCTGTTGCACCCTTCGAGTCGACCTGGCGCGAGATACACACGCGCAAAACCAGGGCACCAAAAGGCGTTCGTTTTTATTCAAGTTATCTCGATGGTGTCTATACCATAAATAAAGAAAGTGTCGCCGTGTTAGCGCCACAGTAAACCCGCAGTTATTTGCCGCAGAATAAAAGAACGACAAAGAGGCGACAGTGATCCGGCTTAACTCCAATCGATCACAGGCTAGAACGGCAGCTCATGATTTACCTCGACACTGTCTGTGTACTCTTGTTGCTCAATCCGGATCTCCTCGTACAGTTGCGCAATCTCATCACCATAGTGATCCCACAGTACCGATCTCAGGTCGCCGAGCAGCTGATAAATACAATCGGCTTGTTCAGCCGTCCAGTAGGTTGTGATTTTTAAGGTTTTCATTTAGCCTTTCCTCGCTTTTTGGTCTCGCGCCGCTTCGACGCACACTCCTGCGCTTCCTTCATGCGGTACGACTCACCCTCATGGCGATGACCTCGCTGTGATGGACTAAACGGTCAATCAGGGAGACCACACACGCGGCATTGGGGAACACGTCATTCCACTCGCCAAACGGACGGTTCGTTGTCACCAAAGTTGAACATTTCTCATAGCGCCGGTTGATGATTTCAAACAGCAAGTCAGCATGACGATTGCTGTAGGAGAGGTAGCCCACTTCATCAATTACCAGCAAGGCGGGCCTGGCGTAGTGTTTCAATCGACGCTGCAGGGCATTGGCGCCATCCTGACCTGCCAGGTCGTTGAGCATCGCCGCTGCGGTGGTAAACAGCGCCGTATAGCCGTGCATGACAGCGTTATACCCCAGGTTCTGGGCGATCATCGATTTGCCCACGCCGTTGCTGCCCAGCAGGATAATATTGCTGGCCGTGTCCATAAAACCCAGTTGCATCAGGGCATGAATCGCTTGTGGGTCGATAGCGCTTGGCCACTGCCAGTCAAACTCACTCATCGGTTTGAACCGGCCCAGCCTGGCGCTGCTCAGGCGCCGTTCGAGTGAGCGCTGTTTGCGCTCGGCAAGCTCCCAGGCGATGAGCTGTGCCCGCCAGGGGTATTGCTCGTCGGTGATCTCGCCCCAGTGCGCCAGCACGCCGTGGAGCTTCAGTTCAAGTGCCTGCTGTTTGAGTTGCTCGATATCAATCATCGGTATCATCTCCTGTCTCGCTTCGGGTGCCATTGAGCTTGTCGTAATCGGCAAGCCGAGCCAGCTTGACGCTGTAGTGTTTGACCTTCGCCGGCACGGCGACAGCAAGCGGTGGCGGCAGGTGCTGTTCATCACGGCGGCGCTCAAGAACGTGCTGCACCGCCTCCGGGTAGGGTGATTGCCGATCAAGTGCTTCACCCAGAGCTACATGCAGCTCGTCCCGCCCATAATCATCAAGCAGTTGATTGAGTAACCGGACCGTGGTTTTAATGACATGTCCACGCTGTGCCGATTGCTGCAGCAGCGTCTGGGCGTGCGCCGAAGCATGGCTCAGGCGATCCTGACCCCGGTGTAGTTTGGCGTGGGTTTTCTCCAGCCATAGGGCATTGATATGCGCCTCCTGTTCGATTTGCTCCCCTTTGCCAAAGCTGCGCTGATGCTCAGCAATGCATTGATCGCCCTCCACTATCTGGAGCCGCTCCAGGTCAGCGCTCACGCTCAATGGCTTGTGCACGTATTGATGGGGAATGGAGTAATCATTGAGATCGAAGCGAACATAAGGGGTTTTGGCGGCCCGCACGGGCTGTCTCTCATGGGTATCAAAGGGATTATCCGGCAAACTCACCTGCTCCTGTAAGAAGGCTTCCCTGACCGTCAACGTACGCTCTTCAGGGCAAGCCCGATCAGCACTCACACCCTGGCACCAGTGCTCAGCTTGCGCATTGAGTTCGGCCAGTGTTTGCCAGTGACGAGCGGCAAAGAAATTATCGCGAATATAGCGAATCGCTCTTTCTACCCGGCCCTTTTCATTGCCCCGGGCCACCGCCACCGGGCGTGGTTCGAAGCGATAGTGGGCTGACAAGGCCAGCAAGGTGGGGTGGAAGCGGATGGCGTCACCGTGGCGCTCCAATACGGCCGATTTAAGGTTGTCGTACAGCAGCACCTTTGGCAATCCTTGCCAGGCCTCGAATGCCGCTACATGGCCGCGTAAAAAGTGCTCCATTTGCTGGTTGAGATAAAAGCGCAAGAAGATCTGTCGCGACCAGCTCAGCACCATCACAAACGCCATTAACGGCCGCCGGGCCTTGCCGATCTGAATATGCCCGAACGAACCCCAGTCAACCTGGGCTTGCTCACCGGGCAGGGTTTTTAGGCGTAAATACGCCTCGGGCAGCTTGCGCGGCCGCAGTTCACTGATACGCTGGCGAAACTGGCTGGGGCCACCGGGGTATCCCCGCAGGCGGGCCATTTCATACAAGCGGGCCGCCGTGAGTGTGGGAAACTCCCGCAGGGTGTCGATGACAAAGGGCAGATAGGGGTCGATGATCGACGCACGGCGAGTGCGCTCCACCTTGGGCAGGCCAGCCTGTGCCAGTACCCGATCAACCACTGAGTGGTGAATGCCAAGCTGGGTCGCAATGGTGCCCGTTCGCCACTTCTCAACAAAATGGTAGCGCAGTATTTTTGCTTCAGTTTCTTTGCCGATGGCCATGACTGCCCTCCGATTGATGACTCCTGTCCAGCCGCTGCACTAATGTCGCCGGAATCTGCGCCTGAACTGACTGCTCTGCAGAAAATCACTGCGCAAAAAGGGACCGCAGACCGCGCCACAGTGATGGCAGCGCACGGTGGCGTCAGTTTTACCCGGCATATCGGCCCTTTTGATCTCATCAGGCACGGTTTGCAGTAGATCACGGAGTATTATTGCCAGAGAACGGTGATGCGTTACTTTTTGTTGTTGCCGTTCTCGATAACGCTGTTGGCGAGCGGCATTATTCATGCGACCCGGGCGAGTGGCCTGGTACTTCGCTCTGGCTCGTTTAATGGATTCCTTTCTGGCTTCCTGGCTGCAACCATCGGTGCAATACCGCTGGCCGCGATCACAGTGGGTACAGACGATGACCTGGGCGTAGCAGCGACAACAGTGGTAGAGACGGCTGGATGATGGCATCGACACAAAGGTCGATGAGGGCTGGATTTATTCCCATTATGTGCAACACTTAACGGGTCGTGCACCTGCACGGTTTTTTTGGGTATGGCGCCAGCGTTGACCGTCAAATCTGTGGTGGCGTCATACCGTTCTCAGCGACACTTGTTCTTATAGTCCCTACGCTTGAATCGTGCCTGCTTATTGGTCGCTCTTGAGTGTGACTGGGCCGCAGTTCTACCGCGCCGATTCTAATACGCCGAGATCCGTCTATTTCAAAATTCGGCAAATAGCTGCGGTTTTGGAGTGGCGTCTACAGGGAGCTTCTTTTTAGCTCAGGCCTCGGGTTTTGGGGCTCCGGCTTCGCGGCTGGGAGGACGACCTGTTCGAACCCGGCTTTAAAGCGCCTAACCATTCGAACAGGTCGTCCTCCCAGCCGCGAAGCCTAAGTGTGAGGTTCAGAATTTGTGGGCTTCCTGGGCACTTAAATTGGGTAAATAATCGAGTTCTGGGCCTTGAAAACCTGGGTCTAAACCCCATTTCATGCACAGCGAACAACAATTCTAATCACGAGCAGTTTAAGAGATAGAGGGCGATATGAACGCAGAAGTAAAAAAAGAGACTATGGGCTTTCAGACCGAAGCAAAACAGTTGCTTCACCTGATGATTCACTCCTTGTACAGCAGCAAGGAAATCTTTCTCAGAGAATTGATTTCGAATGCTTCTGATGCGATCGACAGGCTTCGTTTTGAGGCCTTGGCCAATGACGGTCTTTTAGAGGGGCAGGGAGACTTTCAGATTCAGGTCGATGTGGATAAGGAAGCGAATACCATTACCATTAGCGATAACGGCGTTGGTATGACTCGAGACGAAGTCATCGAAAACCTGGGTACCATCGCCAAGTCCGGAACTGCCGCCTTCCTTGAAACCCTTACGGGTGACCAGCAAAAAGACTCTCAGCTAATCGGGCAGTTTGGTGTCGGATTTTACTCTGGCTTTATCGTCGCTGATCGTTTGGAAGTTCATACGCGCAAAGCTGGCACTGAGCCGGAAGAGGGTGTTGTTTGGGAATCTCACGGCGAAGCAGAGTTCTCCATTGGCGCCAGCGCGAAGGAAACTCGTGGAACCAGTATTGTTCTGCACCTTAAATCTGATGCCACTGAGTTTGCCGAAGATTTCCGCGTTCGCAGTGTGATCAAAAAATATTCGGACCACATTTCGGTTCCGGTCACGATGGTCAAACCTCCTGCACCGCCCGCTGAAGGCGAAGAGCCTGAGGAAAACCCAGCTGTTGAGTATGCGGCTGTCAATGCTGCTACGGCCTTGTGGACTCGCTCTCGCTCCGATGTTAGCGATGAGGAATACCATGAGTTTTACAAGCATGTCTCTCATGATTTCCAAGAGCCTTTGCACTGGAGCCACAACAAGGTGGAGGGGAAACTCGAGTACACCAGTTTGCTCTACATTCCCAAGCAAGCCCCTTTTGATATGTGGAACCGCGAAACCAGCAGTGGGCTGAAGTTGTATGTGCAGCGCACCTTTATTATGGATGAGGCTGAGCAGTTTCTTCCCACGTACCTGCGCTTTGTAAAAGGCGTCGTCGATTCAAACGATCTGTCCCTCAACGTGTCTCGCGAAATTCTACAGCAGGACCCGGCCGTTGAATCTATGCGAAGTGCACTGACCAAGCGGGTGTTGGATATGCTTGGCAAGTTGGCCAAAGCCGAGGGCGATGACTACACATCATTTTGGAAGGAATTTGGACAGGTCTTGAAAGAGGGGCCTGCCGAAGATTTTGGTAACAAGGAGAAGATCGCCAAGCTGCTGCGTTTTAGCACTACCCAGACAGACCTGGAAGAACAGGATCAATCTCTCGAAGGCTATATTTCGCGTATGGGTGAGGGGCAGGAAAAAATCTATTACGTGGTAGCGGAAAACTTCAATACCGCTAAAAGTAGTCCTCATCTTGAGGTGTTCCGCAAGAAGGGCATTGAAGTGCTGTTGCTCTCGGATCGAGTTGATGACTGGCTGATGAATCACCTCCAGGAATTTGATGGCAAATCCTTCCAGGATGTCGGTCGCGGTGAGTTGGATTTACCCGCCGAATCAGATGAAGAGAAGGCGGAGCTGGAATCACTGGCTAAGGATAACGAAGCGCTTGTTGAGCGCCTTGGAAAAGCTCTTGAGGGCCGTGTAGCGGAAGTTAGGGCTACCAGCCGTCTCACCGACTCAGCAGCTTGTCTGGTGGTCGGAGACTTCGACATGGGTGCGCAGATGCGTAGAATTATGGAAGCCGCCGGGCAGGAAGTCCCTGTAAGCAAGCCTATTCTGGAAGTGAATCCGGGTCACCCCTTGATAACCATACTGGATCAGGAAGCGGATGAAGACCGCTTTGCCGATCTTGCCAGTATCGTGTTTGATCAAGCGCATCTTGCGGAGGGTGGCCAATTGGATGATCCGGCTGCCTACGTGTCGCGTTTAAACAAGCTGCTGCTGCAAATGAGCAACGCTTAGCTGTTAGACTGGTCGTTTAGGTGATTGTACGGAGTACAAACATGCCTGATCTCCACCGTGTAGCGGTACTGGGCGGGGGAAGTTTCGGAACGGTCATCGCCAATATTATTGCGGCAAACGGCCATACCACCACGCTTTGGATGCGAAACGCCGGGCGTGCGGAACTTGTCAACAGTACTCACGAAAACCCGGATTACCTGCCGGATTTTAGCCTTGATACCCGGCTGCGGGCGACCAGTGTTCTGGCCGATGCAGTAGAAGACGTCGATATCTTATTCGTTGCTGTGCCCAGTAAATCTTTTAGGGAGGTTGTGCGCCAGGTCTCCTCTCGCATTTCATCAGAAGCGCTAGTCATAAGCCTCACTAAAGGCATTGAGAGTCCCGGGTTTCACCTGATGAGCGAAATACTTCAGGATGAACTTCCCGATAATCCCTGTGGCGTGCTCAGCGGTCCCAACCTGGCAACTGAAATTTCTGAAGGTCAGTTAACTGGCTCGGTCATCGCCAGCGCTGTGCCTGCTCACAGCGGCGTTGTACAGGCTCTATTGCACAGCAACAGCTTCAGGGTCTACAGCAGCCGCGATATGTATGGGGTGGAGCTTGGCGGCGCATTAAAAAATGTCTATGCGATCATGGCTGGCTTGGGGGCTGCTTTGGGTTTGGGCCAAAATACGATTGGCATGTTGATGACCCGAGCTCTGGCCGAGATGTCTCGATTTGCGGTGCATCTAGGTGCCAATCCAATGACCTTTCTGGGACTGGCTGGTGTGGGAGATTTAATTGTTACTTGCGCATCACCCTTGTCGCGCAATTATCGGGTCGGCTTTGCATTGGGTGAAGGGCAGTCTCTGGATGAGATTATTGTTGAGCTGGGCCAGGTAGCTGAAGGGGTAAATACCCTTGGCCTTTTGAAAAACGAAGCAGATCGCCGAGACATCTATATGCCACTTGTAAATGGCTTATACGCAATTTTGTATGAACGGCAAACGGTCGCGGATGTACTTGGCAATATGATGCTTGCAGAGCAGACTCAGGATGTAGAATTTGTTACCCATTGAGACCCTATGATTGTAAGCATATTGCGACATGGCCAAGCCGGCTCAGCGCCTATCGATTCTCAGCGCACTCTCACCTCTAAGGGGAGGCAGGACATTGCGCTCGCCACCCGAAAGTTCTGTGAAACTCTGGGTAAGCGAAACCTGCCTACACCTTCACAAATTCTTTACAGTGAGTGGTTGCGGACGACTCAAACAGCGCAAATTGTCTCTAGCGAACTTCCTAAGGCGTCGATGGAACCCGTTCCCTCTCTTGTGCCCGGGGCAACGTTAAGTGATGTTGACGAGACCCTGTGTTCCGTTTTAGCACAAGACAAGTTTGTCGATCATGTCATGCTTGTATCGCATCAACCGTTGGTTTCCGAATTGGCGGATTACTATCTCGGATATCCTAATACTGTCCCGGGCCTTTCTCCGGGTGCTTTGTTTTCGATTGAGATGGAGGTCCCCGCTGAAGATTGCGCATCGCTACTTTTTTGGGCTGTACCGCCGAACTACGAGGAGGGGCGATGAATTTTTCAGAGCCGATTGAATGCTCGTGGCTTGTCAACGGCCTGAAAATTAGTGGGCTTGCCTGGGGTGACCCGCAGCTACCTCCCATGCTGATGCTACACGGCTGGCTCGACAATGCGGCGAGCTTCGCACTGCTTGCTCCCGAACTCCCCAACTACCATGTTGTTGCCATCGATCTGACAGGACAGGGACGCAGTGATCGTCGTTCAGCGGATGCCAGTTATCAGATATGGGACGACTTACCTGAAATTCTTGGTGTGCTGGAGCAGTTGGAATGGACGCAATTCGATTTGCTAGGTCATTCACGGGGAGCAATTATTTCGACTCTTATTGCCGGTGCTTATCCTGAGCGAGTAAAGCGATTGGTCTTACTGGATGCGATTTTCCCGGAGGCGGTCCCTGAAGCAGAGTTCTGTGAACAACTGCGAAAAAGCGTGGATCAGAAACCCATATTATTAGTCGCGAGCAATCGCATATTTCCCACCCTCGCCGAGGGCATTGCCCTTCGCACGACTACCGACTTGAACAGTGATGCAGCAGCGCTACTAGTAAAGCGGGGAGTTAAAACCTGTGAGGGCGGTCTAACGTGGACAACGGATCGTCGTCTTTACGGTGCATCAGCTGTAAAGTTGACCGAAGGCCAGATTCGCGCCGTATCACAACGCCTCACAATGCCCACCTTGTTGGTGCTAGCCCAAGGCGGAAGAATGGATCAATCCGACGTGTTCAACGCGCAGTTGACGCAGGTGCCAGGATTAGTCGTCGAACGGGTAGATGGGGGGCATCACTTTCATATGGAACCTCCCTTGAAACCCTTAGCAGTCAGAATTTCGAGCTTCCTAGAGGAGAAAATTTGTGAAACGAGCTAGAGCCCTATTTTGTCTATCGCTGTTAAAACTACCGCTAGTCGTCATGCTGCTTCTGTGGTCGATCTCCGGGCACAGTGAAACAGCCCAGGTATTGCAGGAGCAACTGAATGGCTTTCCCCACGCGCTCTCGATTGCTAGTTCGACCCAAGATGTCAGAGACTATGAGATTGGCTTGGGTGCTATGGAAAAAGTCGGGGGTCAATGGAAGTTCAAGCTCAGTGATCGCAACAGCGGTGTTTTACGCCGCGAAACCTGGCAGCTTATCGATGGTTTTACCTCCGCCGAGGTAATGGATGAACTCATAGCCACATTGGAGATGGATGAACAACATCAGCTGTTGTTTTCCTGCGATGGCCGTAGGTGCGGACAGGGAGTTCAATGGGCAAATCGCGTGTTCAAAGAAAGAATCCTCTATGGTAGAGAGGAGATGCAACGGTATCGAGTTTACTCGCTCGGTACACCAGCGCAGTATCGGGTCTTGTTATTCAGCGCCGCACGCACCGCTGACAGACAGTACCTGCATATGGAGATACTGAAGCTGGCGCCCTAGCCAGGTAGTCTAAGCAGGGAAAGAAACTCTTCACGGGTTTTGGGGTCATCGCGAAATGTGCCCAGCATCGAAGAAGTTTTCATGACTGAGTTTTGTTTCTGTACGCCGCGCATCATCATGCACATGTGTTTCGCTTCGATAATAACCCCAACACCTTCAGCTTCAGTGACATCCATGATGGTATGCGCGATTTGGGCGGTGAGAGATTCCTGAATTTGAAGGCGTCTGGCGAATAAATCGACAATTCTGGCGACCTTGGACAGGCCCAGAACATTGCCTGTTGGCAGGTAAGCTACGTGACATTTCCCAATGAACGGGAGCAAGTGATGCTCACACAGGGAATAAAGTTCAATGTCCTGTACCAGAACCATCTCGCTGGAATCTGAGGGAAAGAGAGCGCCGTTAACAACTTCTTCCACAGACTGATTGTAACCCTGTGTGAGAAACTCAAAAGCCTTGGCGGCCCGTTTGGGAGTATCAACCAGGCCTGGTCTGGTTGGGTCTTCGCCTATCGCTTCAATTATGCCCGCCCATTGTTCTTGCACTAATCTTCTCCGGATAAAGTTACTGCCAGGTTCCATAAGGGTGAACCCGCAGGGTAGGCGATATTAACAATCCCCAAGGGGCTTCGCAAACGGTCGCATTCCATCGACCTGCTCATATGTTGGGGTACAATTGCGCTATGACAAATCAAGACGTAATTGAAACGGTAGGAGATGCTGTTCAGTATTGTGCGAAAGCAATGGAAAATGCGGAGGTTTACTTCGGGCATGGAACCGATAGCGCATGGGACGAAGCCGTAGCATTGGTGCTGGCTGCCGCCGATTTACCGGCTGATTCTGATCAATCTGTTGTTGCGCGCAAACTCACACAAGTACAAATTGCCGAGTTTCAGAAATTATTGAGCAGGCGAATTGAAGATAGAGTTCCGCTGCCGTACCTTATCGGTAAAGCTTGGTTTGCCGGTCTGGAATTTCTATGCGACGACAGGGCGATCATTCCCCGATCACCCATAGCTGAGCTTATCCGGCGCGGATTTGGTCCCTGGTACGATGGCCTATAGCCCCAACTGCCGTTCTCGACTTGTGTTGTGGCGGTGGCTGCATTGGTTTGGCCAGCGCGTATTACTTTCCCGATGTTCACGTAGACCTCGTAGACCTCGACCCATCCGCTTTGGATTTAGCGAAAGAGAATATTGCTAAGATGGGTATGGGCGATAGAGTAAGTACCTATCACTCAGATCTTTTCAATCAGGTGCAAGACATTCAATACGATCTGATACTGAGTAATCCTCCCTACGTCGACACGCAGGATTTGCAGTCCATGCCCGCCGAGTATCATCGAGAGCCCGAACTGGCGCTGGGTAGCGGCCCAGACGGTTTAACACTTACGCGCAAGATTCTAGCCAGGGCAGGCAGGCATTTAAAACCCAGCGGAATGTTAGTGCTGGAAGTCGGCAACAGTTGGGAGGCCTTGGAATTAGCCTACCCGAGTGTTCCATTCACCTGGGTTGAATTTGAGTTTGGCGGTCATGGTGTGCTGGTGTTGAGCGCAAAAGAGCTGCAAGATTACAGCGCAAGCTTTCAGCAATGAGCTTATAATAGGCACTTTCGTAGGAGAGATTAAAAGGTTTATGTCGGGCAACACAATTGGAAAACTCTTTACTGTTACCAGCTTTGGCGAAAGCCATGGACTGGCATTGGGCTGTGTCGTAGACGGCTGTCCGCCAGGATTAGAACTCGATGCCTCCGATTTACAGACAGATCTGGATCGTCGCAAACCTGGCACTTCTCGATTTACGACCCAGCGCCGTGAAGATGATGAGGTGGAAATACTTTCCGGGGTTTTCGATGGCAAGACAACGGGAACGTCGATCGGCATGTTAATTAAAAATACTGATCAGAAATCGAAAGACTACTCGAATATCAAGGATACTTTCCGTCCTGCACACGCCGATTACACTTACAGCCAGAAGTACGGGTTTCGCGACTATCGTGGTGGTGGCCGCGCCTCCGCGCGCGAAACTGCGATGCGAGTTGCGGCGGGTGGCATTGCCAAAAAATATCTCTTTTCACGCTATGGTATCCAGATTCGAGGTTACTTGTCTGCGTTGGGCCCCATAAAAGCCGAAGTGCTGGACTGGGACGTGATCGAAACCAATCCATTTTTCTGTCCTGATCCGGCCAAGATACCCGAGATGGAAGAGTATATGGCCGCCTTGAATAAGCGGGGAGATTCTATTGGCGCCCGCATTAATGTGGTGGCCAGCGGTTTAATGCCGGGGCTGGGTGAACCCATATTCGACCGTCTTGATGCGGACATCGCTCATGCCATGATGGGTATCAACGCGGTCAAGGGTGTTGAAATTGGCGCTGGATTTTTGAGCGTAGAGCAAAGTGGTAGCAAGCACCGCGATTTGTTGACCCCGGAAGGTTTCGTTGGCAATGATGCAGGTGGAGTGCTGGGTGGAATTTCCAGCGGGCAGGACATCACCGTCAGCCTCGCGCTGAAACCTACTTCAAGTATCCGGCAACCCGGCGCAACCATCGATATCTCCGGAGAGGCATCCGAAGTTTCAACTCAGGGTAGGCACGACCCGTGTGTCGGAATTAGAGCCACACCGATAGCGGAGGCGATGCTCGCCATCGTGTTGATGGATCATTTACTTCGGCATCGCGCCCAAAACATGGATGTACAATGCGAAACTCCCGCCATTCCGGCCAGCGCTCCTTCTGGCGGTGACGACGCCACCCCGCACGCCTGATTAGTGACAGGGTTTTTATTACAATGAGTCGCGCAAATTCACGCCACCGGCGTAGCATCATTATCGGAGTGGCAGCTCTCGGTAGCATGATATGGGTCGCGAGTGATCAGTTCGGTATTCCCCTTGAAAACATCGCCTGGATGTTTGCGTATACGATAGCGGCGGCGTTGGGCGTCATCGTATTCGCGGCTGTCGGGGCAGGTGTCTGGATTCTTCTGCGCAAGCTGATGAACCGGGATTAAGTGGGCTCCAGGGCTATATCCAGGGTCATTTGATTGGCAATTTCGTCAAGGGTATCCATCAACTCTTCAAGTGCTGTTTCCTGGGGTATTTGTGCATCAATGCGCGCTTCGAACAATTGCTCAGCACTCATGGGCGCGCTGCTGACCCGGCTATCCATATCAACCACATTCACGTCGTGACTGGCGAGAGCGCTGGATATTTCTCTTACTATTCCCGGGCGGTCAGGGCCTATTACGGTGAGTGTAATAGACTTTGGCGTAGCCGCCGGAGATTCGGGGCCGGTAGCGGTAACTCGAATACTGAGCCCTTGGGTGGTTAGGGATTTTAGTGCTCGTTCAAATTCAGGACCACTGACTGTGGGCAGAGATACCAGAACGAGACCGGCAAACTTCCCTCCCAGCTGTGACAAGCGGCTTTCGTGCCAGTTACCACCGTTTTTTTCGACCACCTCTGACACGGCCTCCACCAGGCCGGGGCGGTCGTCGCCGATAAAGGTAACGATATAAGAAGTTTCCACTAATTTGACTCCACTTTCGCTGTCGCAGGCTTTATATTAACGCGCTGACCAACAATTCAGAAGGCTTGAATAACAGCCATGGCCCAATTTATAGAAATACCTGTTTCGAAGCTGGACTCCGAGGTACTGGACGCGCTTTTGGAAGAGTTCGCGACCCGCGACGGCACTGACTACGGTCTGGTAGAAACAGATTTGTTAAAAAGAGTGGCCCAGTTGAAAGGCCGATTGGAGCGTCGTGAAATGGCCTTACTTTTTGATTCGGATACCGCCGAGTGGGACTTGCTTTCTCGTGAACGCGCCGATGAGTTCCTGGACGATGAAATCGAGTGAACAATGCCTGCTAACGAAGATCATTTCCTGGATGCAAGAGGGCTTTACTGCCCGGAGCCGGTAATGCTGCTGCACAATATATTCCGTGATATCGAGATTGGCGATCAGGTAAAGGTGGTCGCTACTGATCCATCAACTCAGCGCGATATTCCCAAGTTTTGTAATTTCCTTGGTCACGATCTTTTGCAGCAAGAAGAAATCGGCGATGAGTACCACTATCTACTGCGCAAGCAGCAGTGATGCGTTACCTAGTGTCATGAATACGCCATTGGCGATAAATGGTACAAGCAAAATCTCTTCGGAATATTTGTTGTTTGATTCGAAACGGCTCGAGCGTGTTTTTACACAGTGCTTCGGGTCGAAATTCAACACGGTACTGCTAGGCGGATTCGAGGAGCCGTTCTATCGACCCTCCGAAGAGTCTGGCGAACAGGCCCAGATTTACTATCGAGCGGACTACTTTGCCAGTGCTCTTCACGAGATTGCACACTGGTGTATTGCGGGTGAGGCGCGCAGACAATCTCCAGACTATGGCTATTGGTACTCGCCTGAAGGCCGGGATAGCGAACAACAAAAGGCCTTCGAAAGTGCAGAGGCAAAGCCGCAGGCACTGGAGTGGTGTTTTTCAATGGCCTGCGTTTACAACTTCAAAATAAGCCCGGATAATCTCGATATGAAGACGGGCGAAATTCGCGATTCATCCCGTTTCAAGCAGTCTATTTTGGAACGGGCACGCTATTGGCAATCCAACGGACTACCAGCGCGAGGGGAACAATATTTTGCGGCGCTAGCACGAGAATTTAACACCCCGGATAGCGCTGGCCAGCCCCTTAAATTATCGGCGGTTGAACTCGACCCCGGGGATTTAGTCGGGTGACAACTCCACGGGTCTGTTTGATCGATAGCTCTATCTATATTTTTCGCGCGTGGTTTTCCATGCCAGATCAATGGCACCATGAAGACGGTTGGTCCCTCAACGCGGTCTACGGCTACGCGCGTTTTCTGTTGGAGTTTCTCGACGCCACCCGACCCGCTCACTGCGCGGCAGCGTTTGATGAAAGCCTCGGAACTTGTTTCCGCAATGAAATACTTGCCAGCTATAAGTCCAGTAGAGAGCTTCCCGACGAGGCGCTGGAATTTCAGTTAAAGGCCTGCAGAACGCTGACAGAACGGCTCGGTATTCCCTGCTTCGGTGGGCCAAGATACGAAGCCGATGACTATCTTGCAACCTTGGGCAGGCTATACCGAGAACGCGGTATCGCCGTAAGCGTTTTAACAAGAGATAAAGATCTTGGGCCAATGCTGCAGGCGCCCGATGATATCTGGTGGGACTATGCTGGCGGAGTTACGCTGGACGCTGGTGCGTTCACCGAAAAGTTTGGGGTTGCACCGGAACAATTCGCCGACTACCTCGCGCTCGTGGGAGATCCTATAGACGATATTCCAGGCGTCCCCGGTGTAGGCGCAAAAACTGCCGCCAAACTGCTGCAATCTTTTGGAGATCTACAGCAACTGGGAGAAGCGTTCGATCAGGTCGGATCTTCGTCTATTCGCGGAGCCGCCAGAATACAGGCTAATCTCACAGAGCATTGGCCACAGGTGTTGGTGGCAAGAAAATTGACAGGGCTCGAGGAACACATCCCGTCACTGAGCACGACGCCCGATTTTGAATTGACCCGGGAATCTTTAGTGAACGCCGAAGCTTATCTAGCAGAGTTAAACTTGTCGGGCCCGCTGACTCGTCGCTGCCAGACGCTACAAAAGAGCTTGCCGGTTTGAAGCCTCTTCGCATTTTGGCCGATAGCAATATGCGCGGGGTCGAAGAGTATTTTGGCCCGCTCGGTACAGTGCAATTGGCGGAAGGCCGCAATATCTCTGCGCGAGATTTGGAAGCTACCGACGTTTTACTGGTGCGCTCGATCACCAAGGTCCAAGAGTCACTGCTGGAAGGCTCTGCCGTTAAATTTGTTGGCACTGCCACCAGCGGTTATGACCATATTGATACGGATTTTTTAACTCGCAGCAACATTGGTTTTTCTTACGCGCCAGGCTCAAATGCGAACTCGGTCGTGGAGTACGTGTTTGCGGCTATCTCGGCGGTAGAGGGAAAACTGGAATCTCTCATTGGGGGGCAAACACTTGGCATCATAGGCTACGGCAATATTGGTCGCGCCTTAGTGACGCTTTGCGAACAGCTGGGTATACCGGTTCTGGTCTACGACCCATGGCTGGAGGAAGGCCTCATACCCCACCGGGCAAGCCTGGCTCAAGTACTCGACTGTGAAGTCATAACACTGCATACATCGCTTATCCGGGAAAGCCCCTGGCCCAGTTACCACTTGATTGATGAGGAGGCGTTGGCCCAAATTCCGAAGAGTTCGCTCCTGATCAATGCCAGCAGGGGTGAGGTAGTGGACAATACAGCATTGCTGACGCTGTGCAGTTCAGGGTCGAGTCCGTCCTGTGTGCTCGATGTCTGGGAGGGGGAGCCCGAACTATCCTCTGCTCTCTTGAAGATGATGTCCCTGGGAACAGCCCACATCGCGGGTTACAGCCTGGAGAGCAAGTTTCTCGCGACGCGAATGTTGCGCGATGCGGTGATAGCACATTTTGATTTGGCTGCTCCACCCGGAGAGTTACAAACAGCTATTGCAACAGGGGACGAAATCAAGGTTCCGCCAGAACTGGAATCTGCTGAACTGTTGCGTTGGGCATTTTCGGCTCGCTACAATATTCTCGAGGATGACTCTCTGCTTCGATCTGCTGTGGAGAATTCGGTAACTCCGATTGCTACAGGCTTTGATGCACTGCGAAAGACGTATCGCGTTCGTCGGGAACTGCGCGGATCAATAGTCAGATTGCATCCGCAAGCGGCCAGTTCCCAGACTCAACTTTTGAGGAGCTTGGGGTGTCTGATCGGCCAAGAGAGATATTAACGATTGTGCCCTTGAAAGTAGGCCTGATCGTTAATCCGCTTGCGGGCATGGGCGGATCCCTGGGAATGAAAGGCAGCGATAGTAATGAGCTTCGTTCTTTAGCCATCCAACAGGCCCAGGATGGGGAAGAGACTGCTCTTTCTCGTTCCATGGAGCGGGTAGGGCGAGCGTTTGCCTTATTGACAGAGACTTCCAGCGAATACGAACTGTATACGTGCCCAGGTGCAATGGGTCAACGGGTGCTAGATGAACTCGGATTTGGCTATCGGCTAGTGGTCGAGGAGTCCGGCGAGTTTAGTACAGCACAGAGTACGCGGGCTGCTGCTCTGGAAATGCTGCGCATTCCAATAGACATTCTTGTATTCGCTGGCGGCGACGGAACAGCTAGAGATATCTACGATTCGATTGGCGAGCGAATTCCTGTGTTGGGAATCCCGGCCGGGGTAAAGATGCACTCGGGTGTATTCGCCGTTTCACCGGAGGCGGCCGGAGAGCTAATGCCCGGTTTGGCTGCTGGAGGCCTCATTGGCCTAAGTAATGGCGAGGTGCGCGACATCGATGAAGCCGCATTTGTACGCGGGGTGGTCAGTTCAAAGTTCTACGGCGAAATGTTAGTGCCAAGTGAAGGTCGATACTTGCAGCATACCAAGATAGGAGGGCGGGAGAGTCCTGAACTAGCCGCTGCAGATATCGCTGCATGGGTGGTCGAGGAAATGGATGATGATGTCACCTATTTGCTGGGCCCCGGATCCACTACGGCTGCCATCAACAGCGAGTTAGGCTTGCCCGGCACCTTGTTGGGTGTCGATGTGGTGCGGTCCGGGAAGTTGTTGCTTGCTGACGCCAATGAGCAAAAACTCCTCGGGCTATTGCAGGAAAGTCCCGGAAAAGCCAAGATCATAGTCACTGCAATTGCAGGTCAGGGGCATGTTTTCGGTAGGGGCAATCAGCAGTTTTCCCCAGCCGTTATCCGGGCTGTAGGGCTGGATAACATCTGTATTGTCGCGGCAAAATCCAAAATAACGGGGCTGGATCGACGGCCATTATTGGTCGATACTAACGACCGTAAATTGGACCTGGCCCTGTCGGGCTACTACCCTGTAATAACTGGTTATCGCGATCAAATCCTGTATCGCGTAGGGACATCGTAGTAGTTACAGAGCTTTAATCTATTCCAGGAGGCGTTCTATGAAAGATGATGAATATTGGCGTGAAAAGTTAACCCCGGATGAGTTTCATGTATGTCGCGAAAAGGGCACAGAGCGCGCTTTTACCGGGGAGTACTGGGATTGTAAGAAAGACGGGGCTTATCACTGTAAATGCTGCGGTGAGTCGCTGTTTTTGTCCGATTCCAAATACGATTCGGGCTGCGGTTGGCCCAGTTTCTTTCAACCGGCAGACACTAAGGTCATCCGTGAGGATACCGATGTAACCCACGGAATGTCCCGCACCGAGGTCATGTGCGACAAGTGTGGTTCACACCTGGGCCATGTCTTCGAAGATGGTCCGGAGCCTACGGGTTTGCGCTACTGTATTAACAGCGCGTCGATTAGTTTGGACGGGTCTGGGGGTTGAAGGGGTTGTTTTTGAAATATGGAGCGGGAAACGGCTGGGGTCGCATTCGACTTCGAACCGGCGAGACTTGGCGTCCCCCCTCCACCTTGGCAAGGTCGCGCTCTACCAACTGAGCTATTCCCGCAGATCTTGACGAAATGGCGTCCCCTAGGGGGTTCGAACCCCTGTTACCGCCGTGAAAGGGCAGTGTCCTGGGCCACTAGACGAAGGGGACGCAGCAGTCTCATACAAGAGGCGCGCATTTTAGGTAGTGACCGGGGTTACGTCAAGCCCTCGAAGGGCTTTTAGGGCATGTTTTTACTGTAACTTCAGCAGCTTAGCTCGCGCTTCGGCGAAATCGATAACCTCGCCCTTGGCAGCCAAGGTGTACCTCTCATCTTCGAGTTGTTGGTACAGTTCAATTTCATCATCCGGCATGAAATGTAGGCAATCTCCCCCTAAAAACCACAGTAGCTCTCGCGGGAATGTGGGGCTGAAATCCGGGTAGGTGATGAATAGCCTTGAGACCAGTGTTTGGCCCTGGGCATAAATTTCGGACGGCCCCGAAAAGAGTGATCCGAATGCTACGGCCAGTTCGCGCAGCGAGTCATCTTCTTCCAGTGCTTGTGTCCTGGTGAGCATATCGCTACTGAACTGCTCTAGTGATTCGGTGCAATGCTGTAAATATTGTTCGTCATTCATAGGGTTGTCGTTTGCGGCTCCGTTTGCAGGTACAATGCGCGGCTCAATTTATGGGCTTAGCGACCAGATTTCTATGATACCAGCACTGAGCATTAACGGCCTAGAAAAGGTCTACGGAGACGGCTTCGAGGCTCTTAAGGGCATCAGTCTGGAAGTCCAGCAGGGAGACTTTTTTGCCTTACTGGGGCCAAACGGAGCGGGTAAATCCACAACCATCGGAATTATCTGCTCCCTGGTTGCCAAAAGCGCCGGTAAGGTCTCGGTCCTCGGGATTGATACCGACGAAAACTTCCCCCTGGCAAAAAAGCAGATAGGTATCGTCCCCCAGGAATTCAATTTCAATCAGTTCGAAAAGGGCTACAACATTCTAGTTGCGCAGGCAGGTTTCTACGGCATTCCGGCTCCCCTGGCAAAACAACGAGCAGAAAAGTACTTAAAAGCGCTTGGAATATGGGAAAAACGGGACGTCCCATCCCGGATGCTCTCCGGAGGAATGAAGCGTCGGCTCATGATCGCCAGGGCCCTGGTACACGAACCCAAGCTACTGATACTCGATGAACCCACCGCAGGTGTCGATATTGAAATGCGGCGAACCATGTGGGATTTTCTCAAGGAAATTAATGCAAGCGGGACGACAATAATCCTGACGACTCACTATCTGGAAGAGGCAGAGGCGCTATGTCGCAATATCGCGATCATCAACAACGGAGTCATAGTGGAAAACAGTTCCATGCGAGCACTGCTTCAACAGCTACATCAGGAAGTTTTTATTCTCGATTGCACCGAGGCGTTGCCGGAGACGGTTTCGTTGAGCAATTTCGATTGTAAACGTGTTGATCAACATACTTTGGAAATCGCGGTCCAAAAAGGGCAGAACATCAACGACGTGTTTCTCGGCTTAGATAAAGCCGGAATAAAGGTATCCAGTATGCGCAATCGCGCGAATCGTCTCGAAGAGATGTTTGTGAACCTGGTGGAGGGCGCAGCGTGAGTTTGCGAGAGCAGTATATTGCGTTTATGACAATTCTTGTCAAGGAAGTGAGGCGCTATCTGAGAATATGGACTCAGACACTTTTACCATCGGCTATTACCATGTCCTTGTATTTCGTAATATTTGGTTCACTCATTGGTTCACGTATCGGCGATATGGGCGGGTTCACCTATATGCAGTTCGTGGTGCCTGGCCTAATCATGATGGCGATTGTGACTAACTCTTACTCCAATGTGGTCTCTTCTTTCTACGGCGCAAAATTTAACAACTCGGTAGAGGAACTACTCGTTTCGCCAACGTCCAACTATGTGATTTTGATGGGCTACATACTCGGCGGAGTTAGCCGTGGAATACTGGTGGCGATTATCGTAACGATTGTTGCCGGATTTTTTACCAGCTTCCACATACACAGTTATTTTGTGGTTATTGTGATTGTCCTAATGACCTCTACATTGTTTGCTCTTGCGGGGTTTATCAACGCCGTGTTCGCCAACAGTTTTGACGACATTTCCATAGTCCCCACATTTATCCTTACGCCACTTATTTACCTCGGCGGTGTGTTCTATTCCATGGATTTACTACCGGATTTTTGGGCGGGCGTGTCAAAGTTGAATCCACTTGTCTACGTGGTAAATGCATTCAGATACGGGGTTTTAGGGGTTTCTGATGTAAGCCTACCTTTTGCCTTCGGTATGATTACCTTGTTCACTGTGATCGCATTTTGCTTCAGTATGCATTTGCTCAATAGTGGCAAGAGATTGAGGCAGTAGTAGGGCCATGGATGACTCAAAAGGTTTACTACTGGGCAAACATACGCCGGTCGTAGAGGTTTATTCCCCTGAACTTCTCTATCCCATCCCGCGCGCAATTGCCCGAACCAGTCTTGGTCTAAGCGATTCACTGCCCTTTGCTGGAGTTGATCTATGGCACGCCTACGAGTTGTCCTGGTTGGACAGCAATGGCAAGCCTGTAGCGAGAGTAGGGCGATTCACTGTGCCCGCCACTACAGCCAACATCGTTGAATCGAAGTCTTTTAAGCTCTACCTGAATTCGCTGAATAACCACCGCTTCGAATCACTGGAAGCCGCCAGGCGCTGTATGGAAGACGATATCAGCAAGGCGGCGGGCGGGGCGTTGACGCTTGAGCTATTTGAGGTAGATGATTTACAGCTCGCCGGTGGAAATCTTTCTGGGAATTCTTTAGATGATCTGGAGATCTTTCAGACGGCATCTCAACCCGATGCCAACAATCTCATCGTTGATTCGAGCAGAATCGAAGAAGAGGCCTTGTATACCCACTTGCTCCGTTCTCTTTGTCCTGTCACTGGCCAACCCGATTGGGCAACGTTATGGATTCACTATAAAGGAGCGGTGCTGGATCACCGTTCCTTGCTCAGTTACATCATCTCCTATCGGCAACATCAGGAGTACCACGAGCAATGTGTTGAACGCATGTTCCTTGATATAAGCTCTCGCACGCAGCCACAGTTCCTCCATATTCAAGCCTTTTATACGCGCAGGGGAGGCCTGGATATAAACCCTTTCCGCAGTACCAGTTCAACTGAAAAGGCACAACCGCGTCTAAACCGTCAGTAGCCCCCCAGGGCGCTGGAAAGTTCTAATTCTTATGGTATGATGCCGCCCCTTATGGTGAGGTGGCCGAGCGGCCGAAGGCGCACGCTTGGAAAGCGTGTAACGGGCAACCGTTCGAGAGTTCGAATCTCTCCCTCACCGCCATATACGTAAAGGGCTCTTATGGAGACTGTGTGAAAACACCGCCAAAGTCTGACAAAATACCCGTATCGCCAGATACGGGTATTTTTTTATGCGTCACTTGGACGGAGAGTCACGCCACCAAGGCAGTTTGTTGCCGGACATCCTGGACGATTATGGGCTCTACCCCATTAACGGGTGTTAGCGCCACAGTAAACCCGCAGTTATTTGCCGCAGAATAAAAGAACGACAAAGAGGCGACAGTGATCCGGCTTAACTCCAATCGATCACAGGCTAGAACGGCAGCTCATGATTTACCTCGACACTGTCTGTGTACTCTTGTTGCTCAATCCGGATCTCCTCGTACAGTTGCGCAATCTCATCACCATAGTGATCCCACAGTACCGATCTCAGGTCGCCGAGCAGCTGATAAATACAATCGGCTTGTTCAGCCGTCCAGTAGGTTGTGATTTTTAAGGTTTTCATTTAGCCTTTCCTCGCTTTTTGGTCTCGCGCCGCTTCGACGCACACTCCTGCGCTTCCTTCATGCGGTACGACTCACCCTCAATGGCGATGACCTCGCTGTGATGGACTAAACGGTCAATCAGGGAGACCACACACGCGGCATTGGGGAACACGTCATTCCACTCGCCAAACGGACGGTTCGTTGTCACCAAAGTTGAACATTTCTCATAGCGCCGGTTGATGATTTCAAACAGCAAGTCAGCATGACGATTGCTGTAGGAGAGGTAGCCCACTTCATCAATTACCAGCAAGGCGGGCTTGGCGTAGTGTTTCAATCGACGCTGCAGGGCATTGGCGCCATCCTGACCTGCCAGGTCGTTGAGCATCGCCGCTGCGGTGGTAAACAGCGCCGTATAGCCGTGCATGACAGCGTTATACCCCAGGTTCTGGGCGATCATCGATTTGCCCACGCCGTTGCTGCCCAGCAGGATAATATTGCTGGCCGTGTCCATAAAACCCAGTTGCATCAGGGCATGAATCGCTTGTGGGTCGATAGCGCTTGGCCACTGCCAGTCAAACTCACTCATCGGTTTGAACCGGCCCAGCCTGGCGCTGCTCAGGCGCCGTTCGAGTGAGCGCTGTTTGCGCTCGGCAAGCTCCCAGGCGATGAGCTGTGCCAGCCAGGGGTATTGCTCGTCGGTGATCTCGCCCCAGTGCGCCAGCACGCCGTGGAGCTTCAGTTCAAGTGCCTGCTGTTTGAGTTGCTCGATATCAATCATCGGTATCATCTCCTGTCTCGCTTCGGGTGCCATTGAGCTTTGAGGTGGTCTAATAGATCTGCACAACCCAGTTAAGGGATAATACCCATAACTGGAGATTAAAGAATGAACACAAGAAAGAAATATCCGAAGGAATTCAAGCTGGATGCCGTCAGCCTGGTACTGGATCAGGGTTACACAAGAATTGAAGCGGCGAAAAGTCTCGACATCAACTCCACCATGTTGGGGCGCTGGGTTAAAGAGCATCAACGATCAAGTGACGGACACGCTTTCCGCGGAAACGGCAAGCTGACACCGGAGCAGGCAGAAACCCGCCAGTTGAGGGAGGAGAACCGGCGCTTGAAGATGGAGAAAGATATATTAAAAAAAGCGACGGTCTGTGTGCTATGAAGCTGCATAATCGATGAGGGTAGGCCCCTCGACATCGCCTTGCAGGAGGGGATGTCAAACCACCTCAAGCTGCTGTGTTCAAGAGACATGGTAGTGAGCGTTGAGGAAAAGTCATAGAAAATATGGCAGGTAGGGAATAAGGAGACGAGCGCAAGCGAACCACTCGATGAGGTGTCGATAGCTTTTACCCGATGTCGTCAAAACCAGAGACCAGACCGTTTTCTGGGACAAATCAAGAAGTTACCTGTTTACTGACTTGATGGCGACCGGCATTAAGGTGGCGTGAACTTATATCCAGGCGATTATGTGGAACATAGGAACCTGTCGTCCTGATGTGAAGGGAGAAGCCGAACTGGTAGTCCCAGGAAGGTGAGAGTACCGATGCAGGGCACAGGGGCGGAGCACTCCGTAGTAGTGATGAAGCGGCTGTAATGGCGGTGGAGCGAAGGGGGTGCGTTGTTCAGCGAAGCAAGTTGGTCAACCAATTGGGAGGAACCAATGAGTCAAGCAAAACCGTTTGAAATATCCAAGCATGCTGTATTTGATGCTTGGCGCCAAGTGAAGGCGAACCGCGGTGCTCATGGAGTAGATGAACAGACGATAACTGAGTTCGAAGGGAACCTGAAAAGTAATCTCTACAGGCTCTGGAACCGTCTCTCATCAGGGAGCTATTTTCCACCACCGATTCGAGGGGTAGAGATACCTAAGAAGGATGGAAAATTTCGCCAGTTAGGCGTACCGACTGTAGCCGATCGGATTGCGCAGACAGTTGTGCGCAACCGGTTTGAAACGCTTGTAGAACCTCACTTTCATCCAGACTCTTATGCCTATCGCAAAGGTAAATCGGCGATAGATGCAATCAGAGTCACGCGACAACGTTGCTGGAAATACAGTTGGGTGCTGGAGTTCGATGTGCAAGGGGCGTTCGACAACATTGATCATGCGTTGATGCTAAAAGCAGTTCGGCATCATACCCAATGTCGCTGGACGTTACTGTATATCGAGCGCTGGCTAAAGGCTCCGTTGGTTAGAAAGGATGGCAGTATCGTGGAGAGAGACAAGGGTACACCTCAGGGCGGTGTCATTAGCCCGGTGTTATTCAATCTCTATCTGCATTATACCTTCGATCTATGGATGAAAAGGCACTTTCCGCACATTCCATTTGCGCGCTATGCCGATGATGGGCTGCTACACTGCAACTCGCAGGAAGAAGCCGCTCATTTGCAGGACGTCGTTGGCGAACGCCTGCGTACCTGCGGACTTGATCTACACCCGAAGAAGACAAAAATTGTGTATTGCCGAGATGCTAACCGTCGAGGGAAGTATCCCAATATCCAATTCGATTTTCTGGGGTATGTATTTCGAGGTCGGCTGGCCAAAAGTCGGAATGGAAAATACTTCAACAGTTTTAGTCCGGCAGTTAGTCGAACATCTGCAAAACACATTCGACAACGAATGAGTCAGTGGAATATCGGCAGATGGACGAATGCTGAATTGGAGGACATTGCGAAAAAGTCTAACGCCTCATTGCGAGGGTGGTGGAACTACTTCGGGGTCTTCTACCCGAGTTCCCTCAAACGCGTGATGGCCCATCTGAACGAAGTTCTGGTGAAATGGGCTGTGAGAAAATACAAACGATTCAAAGGAAGCAAACGCAAAGCAAGAAAGTGGTTGCGAGGCATCTCCGAAAGAGAGCCGAATTTGCTTTATCACTGGCAACTGGGCATTTTGCCTGCGGTTGGACAATAGGAGCCGTATGACATGAGAGTGTCACGTACGGTTCTGGGAGAGCATTGTGGGGAAGTTCCACTTTGCCACTCGACTCTTCGCCAAGGAAACAAGGTGAAATACGTGTTTATTGCCCAACACAAGAAGACCTGGCCAGTTGACCTGATGTGTCGACTCCTGGGCGTTACCCGCGGTGGTTACTATGGTTATCAGCAGCGTGGAGGTGGCAGTCTCGATTATTACCGCCAGGAATTACTGGAAGCTGTCCGAGACATCGCCAAAGCAACCCAGGACAGCTACGGTAGCCGGAGAATGAAGGCGGCGCTCAGCGCGCTAAGCTATCCGGTGAGCCGGGAGAAGGCTCGAAAATTGATGAAAGAGGCCAACGTTCAGGTTAAGCACCGGAAGAAATACAAAGTCACGACAAACAGTAATCACAAGCAACCTGTGTTTGAGAATGTATTGGATCGGCAATTTGATGTTGATCGAGCTGACCGGGCGTACGTTGGGGATATCACTTATCTCTGGACCCAGGAGGGCTGGCTGTACCTTGCTGTTGTTATTGACCTGTATTCGAGAAAGGTTGTTGGCTGGAGTATGGGTTCACGAATGAAGGCTCAGCTGGTTTGCGATGCACTGAGGATGGCCATTTGGCAAAGGCGGCCCAAAGCTGGCTTGATTGTCCATTCCGATCGAGGCTCTCAATATGCCAGTAAGGATTACAGGCGGCTTCTTAAGGCCCATGGCTTCGTCGGGAGCATGAGTCGCAAAGGTGATTGCTGGGACAATGCAGTTGCAGAGAGTTTCTTTGGAAGCTTGAAGCAGGAGCGTGTCCACTGGCGTAATTACCAGACCAGGCTCGAAGCACAACAGGATGTGTTGAACTACATATCCATGTTTTACAACAGCCAACGGCTGCATTCATATCTGGGCTACGTGAGTCCGAATCAATATGAGGCGGAGATGGTTGAATTGAAAAAAGCCGCTTAACTGGGTTGTAAAGAAATGCTGGACCACGTCAACCTGATGGACTATGAGCGAGAGTGCCGCTTAACTTAACTGTGCGGAAAACTGGTGGATGATCAATGCATCCCCTTTATCTACAAAGATCTAATTATTCTTGAAGTCGACTACTGATTCATCCGCTTTGCTGAGTTTGAAGAATTTATTGATTTTGTCAGCGAGAAAGCCAGAGCGGTCACGTATAAGACGCGCTTCTTGTTGCCGACTCATTGCGAGTACATTGATTGCTTCATCCTCTTCGGCCTGCCACTGAGTCACGCTCTTGGCGATGCTGTTCATCACGTTTGGCTTGCGATCAAATAATTGATGCAGAGATTCACTGCTAATTTCCCAGACTGCGGTCTCTTCACGTGCGCGAATTGTGGTACGTTGGGGCATACCAGTCAGCAGCGTCATCAGACCGAGGGTTTCTGATTTACCAGCCGATCCCATCAGGGTTTCATTTCCCCGCTCATCCACCTCATAAACATCCGCCTGACCCGACGCTATCATAAACATAGAGGCTCTCTTGGAGTCCGCTCGGATAATACGCTCAGGTGGGCCAACGATATGCAGTATGGCTGACTTGGCCAACTCTTCCATATCGTCTTTGGTCATACCTTCAAACATGGGAACCTGTTTGAATCTCTTTAATAGATCACGCCAGGTTTCGTCATTGTAGGCGGAATCGGGTAGAGCGCGTTTTTCATCCGCTTCCGAAGTAAAATTTAGATGCCGCTGATGTGCGAATCGAATGCCTTTCCGTGCGAATCGATACCACATCACATTTACGAGTTCATCGATACCGTAATACCAATGATCATAATGACTAATGTGGAAATGCGATTTGTATTTCATACCCTTCTCGTCAAAGCCTCGAAACCCCACAAAGTTCCAGGGATGATCCATCACATGAGGGCATTCCTTCATCGCGGCTTCTGCTTCAGCGATGACCTGATTTGGAGGCACGTTGTACTCTACACGAAACTCGAATGTTCGCCGACACATCTTACTGGGCCGATCCAGATTTAAAATACGGCTCTTCGCAACCACTGTATTTGGAACAACGACAATGTTTTGGTCCATGTCTAGATAACTAATACTTCGCCAAGTGATGTCTTTAACATAGCCCCATTCATCGTTGACTTGAATCAAATCGCCTTTCTCAAATGGCGCACTAATATTCAGGGCCAAGCCGGAAAAAGTTTCATCCAGTATGGATCGCGCCGAATACCCTAAAGCTAGCGCCACAGCCCCCGATGTAGCCGCCAGAGTTGTAAAAGGTTGGTTGTAAATGAACCGCATAATAATCATGGCGGCGGCCATATAGATCAACAGCGTGACCAAATGCTGCACCAATCGTGGCACATCTGATTCCCCTTCCCAGATTTGATTTTTAGGGTAAAGAAAGCGCTTTATCACAACGTCAATAGCGTAGGACAGCGACAGCCAAAACAACGCAGCAATAATTCTTTGACCCATGTCTGTAAATTCAAGGAAACCCTTAAAAAGAATCAGTAAATGGTCAAATAAGAGATAAGCACTGGCAAAAAGGTTAACTGCCGTCCATGCGAGCGCTAAGCTATGCTTACGCCCTCCCTTGGTCCGCTTGTAAAGAAGGGTTAAGTAGACAATACCACTTAGCATGAGCCAAAGGGTCTTAACCACAAAGATCATTGTCTGTCCGGTATCCATTGCGGTGAGATCGTTACTCTTGTGAGTTGGCTGCGATTGTACTGCTGAAATTTAGCTGATGACCACACTTTTTCGCTGTGCCTTGGAGAGCGTCGCAATGTCCCCAGTACCCCTGAGCTGCATTGGAATCACTGGGCTGTACAGCCCGATTCATCACAGGGGCCAGGTTTTGACCCCATCACTGTCAAACATTTCGTCGGTTAGACCAGTTTCGCTGAGAGTAACCAGAACAAAGCCGTTTTTGACTTGTCCTCCAGGGGAACTGATGTCCACCGGGGTCCCGGCGAAAAACTCAATACCTTCAATGTAGTCCGGGGAGGTAAAGGGTGGCTGGCTGTCCGCCTTCGTCAGCCCCCAGGGAGCACCGTAGGGCATTCCCGCGTGGCCAATACAACGAAGTCGGGTTGAGACACCGTTGCGGGTTTGAGGCGCATAGATAACGCCATCATGAATGTGTCCCCAGTACCAATAGTCCGGCGCCTTACCATTCAGTGCTGAACAAGCCTGATCCCAAAGCGATGTGTTCCCGGTCATCACAATGTGCTTACCCGTGACGTCGATGGCGTTGTGGTGAGACAGAAAGATAACTTTCTTGGAGGTGTCTCGAGTGGTTTGGATGAAGCTGATCTGATCCTCGTTGAGAGCACCTTCCATATAAAGGGCTGCCGTTGAAGGATAGGCAGAATCAAGCCCGTAAATTTGCCAATTGTCATTTTGCAAGAGGAAGTAACTGGTCCCATTTTGGTGCTTGAAGATCTCGGATCCCAGGGCGTCGTTAAAATAACCCAGGCCGCCACAATACATTTCATGGTTCGAGTTGAGCGTGAACGACGTTCCTGATGGTTGTTGCGAAGGCCAGTGGTCAACAAGATTGTTGACCTCATTATCGGTTCCCCAAAGGAAGGGATGTTCAGAGAATTCGGGTGATCCGGTATAATAAACGTCCCCGAGATGGATGAGATAATCGGGATTGTGGGTCATCGCTGCTTTAATAACATTTTCAGCATCCTCTTGACCGGCTCGGGGATGGAACTGCTGCCGGGGATCGAACTTGGATGTTTAAACCAATAGGGCAGGGCACCGTACTGCACGCTGCCCAGAGTTGAAGTGCGAGGCGGTGGTCTGACGCCACATTCAAGATATTCGATTGTTTGTTTCAGGAGAGCGTCGCTGGCCGCCGCATATTGTAATACGCTAGAGCATCTTCCGCGGGCAATGTCTTCAGAACATCTTCAAGACGCCCTGGAAGATCATCATTTACATCATTGAAACCTGACGTGGTCCAGCATTTCTTTACAACCCAGTTAAGCGGCTTTTTTCAATTCAACCATCTCCGCCTCATATTGATTCGGACTCACGTAGCCCAGATATGAATGCAGCCGTTGGCTGTTGTAAAACATGGATATGTAGTTCAACACATCCTGTTGTGCTTCGAGCCTGGTCTGGTAATTACGCCAGTGGACACGCTCCTGCTTCAAGCTTCCAAAGAAACTCTCTGCAACTGCATTGTCCCAGCAATCACCTTTGCGACTCATGCTCCCGACGAAGCCATGGGCCTTAAGAAGCCGCCTGTAATCCTTACTGGCATATTGAGAGCCTCGATCGGAATGGACAATCAAGCCAGCTTTGGGCCGCCTTTGCCAAATGGCCATCCTCAGTGCATCGCAAACCAGCTGAGCCTTCATTCGTGAACCCATACTCCAGCCAACAACCTTTCTCGAATACAGGTCAATAACAACAGCAAGGTACAGCCAGCCCTCCTGGGTCCAGAGATAAGTGATATCCCCAACGTACGCCCGGTCAGCTCGATCAACATCAAATTGCCGATCCAATACATTCTCAAACACAGGTTGCTTGTGATTACTGTTTGTCGTGACTTTGTATTTCTTCCGGTGCTTAACCTGAACGTTGGCCTCTTTCATCAATTTTCGAGCCTTCTCCCGGCTCACCGGATAGCTTAGCGCGCTGAGCGCCGCCTTCATTCTCCGGCTACCGTAGCTGTCCCGGGTTGCTTTGGCGATGTCTCGGACAGCTTCCAGTAATTCCTGGCGGTAATAATCGAGACTGCCACCTCCACGCTGCTGATAACCATAGTAACCACCGCGGGTAACGCCCAGGAGTCGACACATCAGGTCAACTGGCCAGGTCTTCTTGTGTTGGGCAATAAACACGTATTTCACCTTGTTTCCTTGGCGAAGAGTCGAGTGGCAAAGTGGAACTTCCCCACAATGCTCTCCCAGAACCGTACGTGACACTCTCATGTCATACGGCTCCTATTGTCCAACCGCAGGCAAAATGCCCAGTTGCCAGTGATAAAGCAAATTCGGCTCTCTTTCGGAGATGCCTCGCAACCACTTTCTTGCTTTGCGTTTGCTTCCTTTGAATCGTTTGTATTTTCTCACAGCCCATTTCACCAGAACTTCGTTCAGATGGGCCATCACGCGTTTGAGGGAACTCGGGTAGAAGACCCCGAAGTAGTTCCACCACCCTCGCAATGAGGCGTTAGACTTTTTCGCAATGTCCTCCAATTCAGCATTCGTCCATCTGCCGATATTCCACTGACTCATTCGTTGTCGAATGTGTTTTGCAGATGTTCGACTAACTGCCGGACTAAAACTGTTGAAGTATTTTCCATTCCGACTTTTGGCCAGCCGACCTCGAAATACATACCCCAGAAAATCGAATTGGATATTGGGATACTTCCCTCGACGGTTAGCATCTCGGCAATACACAATTTTTGTCTTCTTCGGGTGTAGATCAAGTCCGCAGGTACGCAGGCGTTCGCCAACGACGTCCTGCAAATGAGCGGCTTCTTCCTGCGAGTTGCAGTGTAGCAGCCGGTGAGTCAGCCAAGGGAACCTCCCCCTCGGCTGCTCTCAGAACCCAGCGTGAACCTCTCAGCTCACTGGGCTCCCATTATCCAACCATCGGCCGAACACCCAGCTTCCAATGCGGAAACATGCCGGGATGCATGTTAGCAATATCCCCAAGCCTGTGCTCCGCCCGTCTTCTATGGTGTTTAAGCTTTTTGTATTTCCTCATCGCCCACAAACAAAGCTTGCGATTGATGTGCTTTAATGTCGGGTACATCGCTGATTTATAAAAACGCCCATAGTAATTAATCCAACCTTGGATCTTCGCCCTAAACATGTGGGCCAGATCAAGTAGTGATTTGTCGCTGCGTAAATGCAACTTCCAACGCCTCACTTCTTGCCTGATCGCCTTTCCTGCCGTGGCGCTCATCGCTGGACTGAAATTAATGAAGTACTTACCCCACCTGTTTTTCGACCGTCTTGGGCGAAATGTATAACCCAGGAAATCAAAACTCGTGACAGCGTGTTCCTCCGTCCTATCATCATCTTTACAATAAACAATCTTCGTCTTTTCAGGGTGCATTTCCAAGCCACATTCCTGCAACCTGTTCGCCAGTGCGACCTTTACCATTTTCGCATCTGCTTCACTGTGGCAGTGGACAAGCCCATCGTCGGCGTACCGACAGAAGGGTTTGCCCGGAAAGTGTCTTTCCATCCACTTATCAAAAGCGTAATGCATAAACAGATTGGATAATACTGGACTGATCACGCCGCCCTGAGGCACGCCTCGTTTACGGTTAATTGTCGTGCCATCCTCTAGTTGAATCGGCCCTGTTAACCAGCGCTCGATATACAGAAGTAACCAACGATTATCCGTATGCTTCTTCACCGCTTTCATCAGTAACTGATGGTCAATGTTGTCAAACAGGCCTTTAATATCAAATTCAAGCACCCAATTGTGGCGCCAACACCGTTTCCGGGTGACTTCCAGCGCCATGTGTGCTGATTTGTTCGGCCTGTAGCCATAGGAGTCCGCATGAAAATGCGGTTCTACCAACGGCTCAAAATGCAACTTCGCCACCATCTGAGCTACCCGATCAGAAACCGTGGGTATGCCCAGCTTCCTTTCCCCACCCGTTTTCTTCGGTATTGCTACCGTTTTTACTGCCGGAGGGAAATAACTACCGGATGACATGCGATTCCAAAGCTTAAAGAGATTACCTTTGAGATTTGACTCAAATTGCTCAATGGTCTCACCATCAACGCCAGGGGCGCCTTTGTTGGCTTTGACCAATTCCCATGCTCGTACTACATCATGCTTGGAAATCTCAAATGGTTTTGTTGTCTTCAAAAATTCCTCCCACTTGCGTGGTTGATAGTTAAATTCAACTGAATAACTGACCCCCTTTGCTCCAGCGCCATTACAGCGCTTTCATCACTACTACGGGATCATCCGTCCCTGTGCCTCGCATCGGTACTCAGACTCTTGCAGGGTCTCTGCTTGAGTTTCTCCCTTTACATCGAGGCGACAGGTTCCCACGTTCCACACAAAAGCCTGTGCTAAGTTCACGCCTTCTCCATGCCGGATGCCGCTTGGGCAGTAAACAGGTCTTCCCCCAAACTTATCCCGAGTTAACGACTCCCCCTCGGTTTTGACATCATCACTACGCTTTCGACACGTCATCAAAGGTTCATTTACATTCGCCTCCATAACACCTACCTGACAAAGTCATGCTTTGCCTTTTCCTTAACGCTCATCACCAAGGCTCTTTACCTTCGCAGCTTAAGGTGGTTTGAAGCCTCCTCCTGTAAGGCGGCTCCGAGGGGCCTACCCTCATCTTCAGTGCAGCACGCACAAGTGTTGCTTACGCAACAGTCTGTGCTCGTGGCACACCATCATCGGCATAGCGCGCAAATGGAATGTGCGGAAAGTGCCTTTTCATCCATAGATCGAAGGTATAATGCAGATAGAGATTGAATAACACCGGGCTAATGACACCGCCCTGAGGTGTACCCTTGTCTCTCTCCACGATACTGCCATCCTTTCTAACCAACGGAGCCTTTAGCCAGCGCTCGATATACAGTAACGTCCAGCGACATTGGGTATGATGCCGAACTGCTTTTAGCATCAACGCATGATCAATGTTGTCGAACGCCCCTTGCACATCGAACTCCAGCACCCAACTGTATTTCCAGCAACGTTGTCGCGTGACTCTGATTGCATCTATCGCCGATTTACCTTTGCGATAGGCATAAGAGTCTGGATGAAAGTGAGGTTCTACAAGCGTTTCAAACCGGTTGCGCACAACTGTCTGCGCAATCCGATCGGCTACAGTCGGTACGCCTAACTGGCGAAATTTTCCATCCTTCTTAGGTATCTCTACCCCTCGAATCGGTGGTGGAAAATAGCTCCCTGATGAGAGACGGTTCCAGAGCCTGTAGAGATTACTTTTCAGGTTCCCTTCGAACTCAGTTATCGTCTGTTCATCTACTCCATGAGCACCGCGGTTCGCCTTCACTTGGCGCCAAGCATCAAATACAGCATGCTTGGATATTTCAAACGGTTTTGCTTGACTCATTGGTTCCTCCCAATTGGTTGACCAACTTGCTTCGCTGAACAACGCACCCCCTTCGCTCCACCGCCATTACAGCCGCTTCATCACTACTACGGAGTGCTCCGCCCCTGTGCCCTGCATCGGTACTCTCACCTTCCTGGGACTACCAGTTCGGCTTCTCCCTTCACATCAGGACGACAGGTTCCTATGTTCCACATAATCGCCTGGATATAAGTTCACGCCACCTTAATGCCGGTCGCCATCAAGTCAGTAAACAGGTAACTTCTTGATTTGTCCCAGAAAACGGTCTGGTCTCTGGTTTTGACGACATCGGGTAAAAGCTATCGACACCTCATCGAGTGGTTCGCTTGCGCTCGTCTCCTTATTCCCTACCTGCCATATTTTCTATGACTTTTCCTCAACGCTCACTACCATGTCTCTTGAACACAGCAGCTTGAGGTGGTTTGACATCCCCTCCTGCAAGGCGATGTCGAGGGGCCTACCCTCATCGATTATGCAGCTTCATAGCACACAGACCGTCGCTTTTTTTAATATATCTTTCTCCATCTTCAAGCGCCGGTTCTCCTCCCTCAACTGGCGGGTTTCTGCCTGCTCCGGTGTCAGCTTGCCGTTTCCGCGGAAAGCGTGTCCGTCACTTGATCGTTGATGCTCTTTAACCCAGCGCCCCAACATGGTGGAGTTGATGTCGAGACTTTTCGCCGCTTCAATTCTTGTGTAACCCTGATCCAGTACCAGGCTGACGGCATCCAGCTTGAATTCCTTCGGATATTTCTTTCTTGTGTTCATTCTTTAATCTCCAGTTATGGGTATTATCCCTTAACTGGGTTGTGCAGATCTATTAGACCACCTCACGATGCGCTGGTTGGCGTAAAGTGCACATGGAATCGCTGGTGATATTTCAGCCAGCTTTTTACCTTCGGGTGCTTATGTGTGGCGTAGTTGTCACAGATAATATGAATCTCTTTATCCTTGGGCGTCGACTTATTTATTTGGCGGAGAAACTTCAACCATTCTTGATGGCGATGCCGTTCGGCGCAGGTACCTAACACTTCCCCTGTCAAGATGTTCAATGCCGCAAACAAGGTCGTGGTGCCATGACGTTTATAGTCATGGGTCATTGTCGCCGCCCTGCCTTTTTTCATCGGCAAGCCCGGCTGCGTTCTATCCAGTGCTTGTATCTGACTCTTTTCATCACAACTGAAAACAATGGCATTTTCTGGCGGTGATAAGTAAAGGCCGACGATTGCCTCCAACTTCTCGGCAAACTCTTTATCGTTCGATACCTTGAATGTATTTATTCGGTGTGGCTTCAAACCGTGGCTTTTCCATATCCTGCCCACCGAGGACATGCTAATGCCGGCCTTATCTGCCATGAGACGCTGGCTCCAATGCGTAGCGTTTTCCGGTGTCTCTTGCGTCGTGAGTCTGATCACCTGTGCAACCTTGCGTGAACTGATTTTCGGTTTTCGCCCTGGCCGATACGCATCCTGGCTGATGCCTTCGACTCCACTGTCTGCATAGCGTTCTCGCCAGCGGCCCGCTTTCTGTCTCGTAATGCCCAGTTCAAAACCGATCTCTTCATTGGTCATGCCCTTGCCGGCCAGAAGAACAATTCGCGAACGCTCCGCCAATCGGACCGAGACAGAACGCGATTTAGATAACTTACTCAAACCCAAAACTTCGTCATCAGACAAAACAATTTCTACTGCAACACGCACGACAAGCTCTCTATATAGGGAAGAGACTATATGGTACACTATTTATGACGACCTACACTAGTACCTTCACGGGTATGTACCCGAATGAGACAATCGCGCAACTTATCTTGCTCCATAGAATCTAAGCCGTACTGAGCCGCTCCCCTTTTTCAAGGATAGCTGCGCTCGTTGCGCCCGTCCATTACATGTTGTTACAGATAGAATCCCCAGCCGTGGAGTGATCCAAATCTTTCCCTCTCGGCAAAAAGTATAGTTCTGAATTGGAGATTGTGTAGTGCTGGTAAGTATGGGCGTACAAGTTGCGAATGTTTGGGTCACTATGTTGGCCAATCCATATCGGGGTTTTTCGCAAAAAAATCCGCAACTTTGCATGGACCCATTCCATACTGTTTGGGTATTTCCGAAGGCTTCAATTTCCTTAGATTGTCGATTGTTGTCAGTCCTGCGTATGCGTGTTCGCCGCAACCTAGTCCGTCTTCATCAAAAATAAATATGACCCAGATGCGGGCAAACATTTCGTAGACTGCGTCGGGGTCAGCTTCTGATATTCCGTATAATTCGCGAGCAATTGCGCCAGGGAGAATTTGGTGATGGGATACATCAATTACTAGCTCATCATCACCCACTATTAGCTTTTTTAGCTCCGTATGAATCACATACATGTTCAAATCAATTAGAGCTTCGTAGTGTGGCAACAATTCCTCATAAGTTTGTGGTTGGTGATCAGAGAAACTGTTACTTGTTGGCGAGTGAGCTACATAATTTGGTTCTTCCGAGTTTCCTATGGGTAAAAGCCAAACAATGGTCAAGAATGTGGTACAAGAGTCTTTTTTTATGGAGATATTCAAATGAAAGATACCGCGTTGTTTACTCAACTTTTGGGGCTTGGCGACCCATGGAAAATCACGGCTATTACCCCGGATCTGACCGACAAATCAATTACCCTCCAGATAGATTGGCCAAAGGGAACGAAAGGCGCGTGTAGTGTCTGCCATGCCCTTTGTTCGGTTTACGACCATCGTGAGCAACGCACATGGCGACACCTTGATACGATGCAGTTCAAGACGCAGTTAGTTGCTCAGGTTCCGCGTATTCATTGTAAAGCGCATGGAATCAAAAGCCTGAAAGTACCGTGGGCAGATACGCAGGCACGCTTTACGCATTTATTTGAGCGTTTCGCTATTGATGTGCTGTCGGCTGCCAGCAACAAGACACAGGCCGCAAAACTACTTGGTCTGTCGTGGGATGAGGTGCATCATATTCAATCCCGAGCAGTGAAAAGAGGGATGGACAGACGCTCTGTTGAGGAAGTGAAACACCTTGGCATCGATGAAAAAAGTTTTCGCAAGGGGCAATCCTATGCCAGCCTGCTGTACGATTTGAATGCGTCCAGAGTGCTTGAGGTCGTGGCAGATAGAACGACGGAATCGGCAACCGCATTGCTGTCCACGCTTCCAGAACAGCAGCGTAATGAAGTAGCTGCTGTTGCCGTGGATATGTGGGTTCCATTTGTTAGCGCCACAGTAAACCCGCAGTTATTTGCCGCAGAATAAAAGAACGACAAAGAGGCGACAGTGATCCGGCTTAACTCCAATCGATCACAGGCTAGAACGGCAGCTCATGATTTACCTCGACACTGTCTGTGTACTCTTGTTGCTCAATCCGGATCTCCTCGTACAGTTGCGCAATCTCATCACCATAGTGATCCCACAGTACCGATCTCAGGTCGCCGAGCAGCTGATAAATACAATCGGCTTGTTCAGCCGTCCAGTAGGTTGTGATTTTTAAGGTTTTCATTTAGCCTTTCCTCGCTTTTTGGTCTCGCGCCGCTTCGACGCACACTCCTGCGCTTCCTTCATGCGGTACGACTCACCCTCAATGGCGATGACCTCGCTGTGATGGACTAAACGGTCAATCAGGGAGACCACACACGCGGCATTGGGGAACACGTCATTCCACTCGCCAAACGGACGGTTCGTTGTCACCAAAGTTGAACATTTCTCATAGCGCCGGTTGATGATTTCAAACAGCAAGTCAGCATGACGATTGCTGTAGGAGAGGTAGCCCACTTCATCAATTACCAGCAAGGCGGGCCTGGCGTAGTGTTTCAATCGACGCTGCAGGGCATTGGCGCCATCCTGACCTGCCAGGTCGTTGAGCATCGCCGCTGCGGTGGTAAACAGCGCCGTATAGCCGTGCATGACAGCGTTATACCCCAGGTTCTGGGCGATCATCGATTTGCCCACGCCGTTGCTGCCCAGCAGGATAATATTGCTGGCCGTGTCCATAAAACCCAGTTGCATCAGGGCATGAATCGCTTGTGGGTCGATAGCGCTTGGCCACTGCCAGTCAAACTCACTCATCGGTTTGAACCGGCCCAGCCTGGCGCTGCTCAGGCGCCGTTCGAGTGAGCGCTGTTTGCGCTCGGCAAGCTCCCAGGCGATGAGCTGTGCCCGCCAGGGGTATTGCTCGTCGGTGATCTCGCCCCAGTGCGCCAGCACGCCGTGGAGCTTCAGTTCAAGTGCCTGCTGTTTGAGTTGCTCGATATCAATCATCGGTATCATCTCCTGTCTCGCTTCGGGTGCCATTGAGCTTGTCGTAATCGGCAAGCCGAGCCAGCTTGACGCTGTAGTGTTTGACCTTCGCCGGCACGGCGACAGCAAGCGGTGGCGGCAGGTGCTGTTCATCACGGCGGCGCTCAAGAACGTGCTGCACCGCCTCCGGGTAGGGTGATTGCCGATCAAGTGCTTCACCCAGAGCTACATGCAGCTCGTCCCGCCCATAATCATCAAGCAGTTGATTGAGTAACCGGACCGTGGTTTTAATGACATGTCCACGCTGTGCCGATTGCTGCAGCAGCGTCTGGGCGTGCGCCGAAGCATGGCTCAGGCGATCCTGACCCCGGTGTAGTTTGGCGTGGGTTTTCTCCAGCCATAGGGCATTGATATGCGCCTCCTGTTCGATTTGCTCCCCTTTGCCAAAGCTGCGCTGATGCTCAGCAATACATTGATCGCCCTCCACTATCTGGAGCCGCTCCAGGTCAGCGCTCACGCTCAATGGCTTGTGCACGTATTGATGGGGAATGGAGTAATCATTGAGATCGAAGCGAACATAAGGGGTTTTGGCGGCCCGCACGGGCTGTCTCTCATGGGTATCAAAGGGATTATCCGGCAAACTCACCTGCTCCTGTAAGAAGGCTTCCCTGACCGTCAACGTACGCTCTTCAGGGCAAGCCCGATCAGCACTCACACCCTGGCACCAGTGCTCAGCTTGCGCATTGAGTTCGGCCAGTGTTTGCCAGTGACGAGCGGCAAAGAAATTATCGCGAATATAGCGAATCGCTCTTTCTACCCGGCCCTTTTCATTGCCCCGGGCCACCGCCACCGGGCGTGGTTCGAAGCGATAGTGGGCTGACAAGGCCAGCAAGGTGGGGTGGAAGCGGATGGCGTCACCGTGGCGCTCCAATACGGCCGATTTAAGGTTGTCGTACAGCAGCACCTTTGGCAATCCTTGCCAGGCCTCGAATGCCGCTACATGGCCGCGTAAAAAGTGCTCCATTTGCTGGTTGAGATAAAAGCGCAAGAAGATCTGTCGCGACCAGCTCAGCACCATCACAAACGCCATTAACGGCCGCCGGGCCTTGCCGATCTGAATATGCCCGAACGAACCCCAGTCAACCTGGGCTTGCTCACCGGGCAGGGTTTTTAGGCGTAAATACGCCTCGGGCAGCTTGCGCGGCCGCAGTTCACTGATACGCTGGCGAAACTGGCTGGGGCCACCGGGGTATCCCCGCAGGCGGGCCATTTCATACAAGCGGGCCGCCGTGAGTGTGGGAAACTCCCGCAGGGTGTCGATGACAAAGGGCAGATAGGGGTCGATGATCGACGCACGGCGAGTGCGCTCCACCTTGGGCAGGCCAGCCTGTGCCAGTACCCGATCAACCACTGAGTGGTGAATGCCAAGCTGGGTCGCAATGGTGCCCGTTCGCCACTTCTCAACAAAATGGTAGCGCAGTATTTTTGCTTCAGTTTCTTTGCCGATGGCCATGACTGCCCTCCGATTGATGACTCCTGTCCAGCCGCTGCACTAATGTCGCCGGAATCTGCGCCTGAACTGACTGCTCTGCAGAAAATCACTGCGCAAAAAGGGACCGCAGACCGCGCCACAGTGATGGCAGCGCACGGTGGCGTCAGTTTTACCCGGCATATCGGCCCTTTTGATCTCATCAGGCACGGTTTGCAGTAGATCACGGAGTATTATTGCCAGAGAACGGTGATGCGTTACTTTTTGTTGTTGCCGTTCTCGATAACGCTGTTGGCGAGCGGCATTATTCATGCGACCCGGGCGAGTGGCCTGGTACTTCGCTCTGGCTCGTTTAATGGATTCCTTTCTGGCTTCCTGGCTGCAACCATCGGTGCAATACCGCTGGCCGCGATCACAGTGGGTACAGACGATGACCTGGGCGTAGCAGCGACAACAGTGGTAGAGACGGCTGGATGATGGCATCGACACAAAGGTCGATGAGGGCTGGATTTATTCCCATTATGTGCAACACTTAACGGGCCGTGCACCTGCACGGTTTTTTTGGGTATGGCGCCAGCGTTGACCGTCAAATCTGTGGTGGCGTCATACCGTTCTCAGCGACACTTATTCTTATAGTCCCTACGCTTGAATCGTGCCTGCTTATTGGTCGCTCTTGAGTGTGACTGGGCCGCAGTTCTACCGCGCCGATTCTAATACGCCGAGATCCGTCTATTTCAAAATTCGGCAAATAGCTGCGGTTTTGGAGTGGCGTCTACACCATTTATGACGGCAGTTGAGGCGACTTTACCGAACGCCGCTATTGTTCACGACAAGTTTCATATCGTCAGTTATCTTACAAAAATGGTTGACCAAGTCAGGCGCAAAGAAAATAAAACATTAAGAGCCGCCGGTATCAATGACCTGGTCGGGTCTCGCTATACCTGGTTACGCAATCCCGACAACTGGAGTGAAAAAGATGAAGCCACTTTTTATGGCCTTCAATCAAAGGGGTTGAAGGTTACCCGAGCCTGGGCAATCAAAGAGACGCTGCTTGACCTGTGGACTTACAGCTACGATAAACCAGCCCGGGCGTTCTTTAAGAAATGGTACTGGTGGGCGACACATTCACGTCTAAAGCCGGTCATATCAGTCGCCAAGATGCTAAAGAAACATCTCGACAACATAATGACTTACTTGAAACATCGCATCACCAATGCGACCGCAGAAGGATTTAATTCAAAGATTCAGACAATAAAATCGGCTGCCCGAGGATTTAGAAACTTCGAAAACTATCGAGTTTCAATTCTGTTCCACTGTGGAAAACTCAACCTCTACCCACAGGATTCCCAGTAGAACCTTTTCGGTTCTTCCGAGTTTCCTATGGGTAAAAGCCAAACAATGGTCAAGAATGTGGTACAAGAGTCTTTTTTTATGGAGATATTCAAAGGCGGATTCAAGTCGCTAGTGCAATCGGTGGGTTGATCCCAAACAGTACTTGGTTGGGGGTTTTAAAGTCCAGACATTTTCTTGGCCGGTTGTTAAGTTTATCAAAGATTCTCTGGACACACTCCGGCGTCATATCATCAAAGCTAGATCCTTTCGGGGCGTATTGGCGGATCAGACCATTTGTATTCTCATTCAATCCCCGCTCCCATGAATGGTAAGGGTGCGCGAAGTAGCTTTCAGCCTGCAGCTGTTGGGCGATAACCTCGTGTAAGGCAAACTCCTTGCCGTTATCATAGGTCAGTGTTTCTACCGGGGCGGCTAAGGGGGAAAGCGCCCCAAGTATCGCTTCCTTGACGGCCTTCGCCGTTTTATTGGGGGCCAGGGCGATCACTGTGAAACGTGTCTTTCTCTCAACAGCCGTCATCAGTACGGAGCCACCCAAGCGCCCAATGATAAGGTCCATTTCCCAATCACCAATACGCTTGCGCTCATCAACAATCGCTGGACGCTCGTCGATACTTACCCGGTTCTTTAGCTGCCCGCGCTTGTCTGGGCTCCCGTAACGCTTCTTACGTTTCTTTTGGCAGCGCAAGTGGGCATGGAGGTCGCCCCCGGCCTTCTTGTCGATCAGAATGTACTGATAAATCCATTCTGGACTAACAGATTGCAGGATTGATTTTGCTAGCCAACCGCTGATCTGCTCTGGACTCCATTCCTCCCTCAGTAGCGATTCAACCCGCTGCCAGGTTATCTCTGTAATACGTGTATGGGTGTGGTGATGCTGCCGTTCAGTGGCAAAACGCTGGGCCTGCTGGGGCCTATAACCACGCAAGCCCGTATTGCGACCAAGCTCTCTGCTAATTGTCCCAGGGCTTCGTCTAAGCTCTCTGGCTATGGCTTTTTGTGTAAAACCAGCTTTTAAAAATGCTTCAATCTGGTATCGTTCGTATTCGGTCAACTGTGTATAGTTCATGTGTAATTTCCTTGGTCGAGAAAATGGCACTGGATTGTACCAGTTGGCCACCTGCTCTAGAAATTGCACTTATGACTTGAATCTAAGAAATGAAAGATACCGCGTTGTTTACTCAACTTTTGGGGCTTAGCGACCCATGGAAAATCACGGCTATTACCCCGGATCTGACCGACAAATCAATTACCCTCCAGATAGATTGGCCAAAGGGAACGAAAGGCGCGTGTAGTGTCTGCCATGCCCTTTGTTCGGTTTACGACCATCGTGAGCAACGCACATGGCGACACCTTGATACGATGCAGTTCAAGACGCAGTTAGTTGCTCAGGTTCCGCGTATTCATTGTAAAGCGCATGGAATCAAAAGCCTGAAAGTACCGTGGGCAGATACGCAGGCACGCTTTACGCATTTATTTGAGCGTTTCGCTATTGATGTGCTGTCGGCTGCCAGCAACAAGACACAGGCCGCAAAACTACTTGGTCTGTCGTGGGATGAGGTGCATCATATTCAATCCCGAGCAGTGAAAAGAGGGATGGACAGACGCTCTGTTGAGGAAGTGAAACACCTTGGCATCGATGAAAAAAGTTTTCGCAAGGGGCAATCCTATGCCAGCCTGCTGTACGATTTGAATGCGTCCAGAGTGCTTGAGGTCGTGGCAGATAGAACGACGGAATCGGCAACCGCATTGCTGTCCACGCTTCCAGAACAGCAGCGTAATGAAGTAGCTGCTGTTGCCGTGGATATGTGGGTTCCATTTATGACGGCAGTTGAGGCGACTTTACCGAACGCCGCTATTGTTCACGACAAGTTTCATATCGTCAGTTATCTTACAAAAATGGTTGACCAAGTCAGGCGCAAAGAAAATAAAACATTAAGGGCCGCCGGTATCAATGACCTGGTCGGGTCTCGCTATACCTGGTTACGCAATCCCGACAACTGGAGTGAAAAAGATGAAGCCACTTTTTATGGCCTTCAATCAAAGGGGTTGAAGGTTGCCCGAGCCTGGGCAATCAAAGAGACGCTGCTTGACCTGTGGACTTACAGCTACGATAAACCAGCCCGGGCGTTCTTTAAGAAATGGTACTGGTGGGCGACACATTCACGTCTAAAGCCGGTCATATCAGTCGCCAAGATGCTAAAGAAACATCTCGACAACATAATGACTTACTTGAAACATCGCATCACCAATGCGACCGCAGAAGGATTTAATTCAAAGATTCAGACAATAAAATCGGCTGCCCGAGGATTTAGAAACTTCGAAAACTATCGAGTTTCAATTCTGTTCCACTGTGGAAAACTCAACCTCTACCCACAGGATTCCCAGTAGAACCCATTTTTCCGGGATATTCTTGTAATTTATTTTCATCGGCATACCATTTCGACCATGTTTTCAATCTGCGAAAAACTATGAACTATTTGTTGCCCACTATCATCACCCCAAGCTCGGCGTGCACGACACAGCCGCGTCTGGCGATGGCTGATGTGCATTGTGGGTACGGGTTTTTTGGCACTGAAGCAGGCATTCATCGCATCAACTACTGCATCGGAAACGAAAGAGAAGAAAAAGAAATATCGACCTGACGAATAACTAATTGTTCGGAAGGGATTAATAACAAACCTTCCGGAGAAAGATCGAAACCCCGGTAGGCAGCGTCTACCGGGGTTTTTTTTGGCCCGGAGATATTTGAGGAATGACGGATAATTCCGGGACAGAGCATGTTTAAACTGACACTACTGGCGAATCCGGCGCGGCTGAAGCGGGAATTCCTACAGATCGCCGAAGTCGGCCCGCAAACAATGCCTGCGGAGCTTGCGGTTGAGTTTGCCCATATGAAGGAGGAATCACCGGATGTAAACCCCGGTGGTGCATTCTGGTGGGACTTTGTTCGCAGCTACAAAAAGCACATCGGGTGGCTATTCCTGGGCAAGGCGATGATGACGCTCCTGATCCTGGTAGCCATACTTGCCAGCCAGCGCATACTCGCTGAAGACATTTCCCTCACCTCAGCGGTGGGACTGCTGGTTGTTTATGCGGTGGCGCTATTCCTTCGTTCGGGGGTCAATGCCTGGGGAGCATTGCTACAAAGCCAGTTGCTGGTCTGCGTGCGAACATTCGTCACCCTGCGTATGAATGTGAAACTGCTGAGAATGGGCCAGTTGTCGTCCGATGACTTCTCCACCGGAAATTTAAAAACCCTGGTCTCTTCAGATATATACCGGCTCGCGGACTTTTTCCACTCCATTGCGCGCAACGGCATTTCCTGTTTGTTCGGGCTATTGATCCTGGGGCCTGTGATTGTTCACAACATGGGTTTGCCCGGCGTAATCGCCATGGTAGTGGGGTTTGGCGCAATGCCGCTGGCGTTTTATCTAGGTCGCTACGTCCATAAGAAGGAGGACCAGATCAAGACAGAGGAGGACACGCTGTCCACGATCATTGGCGAGTGGGTAAGCAATGCCAGGCTATTGCGTTTTCTCGGTTGGGAAAAACTGATGCGAGCGCGGGTCGCCAAGCATGTACGCCAGTTAGTGATTGAAGCAACCAAGCAACATGCGGTGAACCTGATTAACTTTGGCGTCAGCGTCAGCTGGTGGTTCTTTCCCATTATTGCGCTGATCGGTTTCAAACCGCTATTGGGGTGAGAACAACGATCTTGTTGCTTTATTCGCCAGCATCTGGATGCTCAATCACATCACCTTGTACAATCGGCAGAGTAATCTGTTACAGCGTATCCATGACGCCTTCGGCGACTCAATGAATATTCAGTTGTTCTATTGCCGAATTATGAGCTGGGGCATGTTGTGGATGGGCCTGATCTCCACCGGTTACGCCGTGGTCGTTTACGCCTTTTTGGTTTACGGATTGCACGAGGGCCTGGTAACTACCACGCTGGCGGCCGTTGTCATTACTGCGGTATTCAATTTGAATAATGTCTTTTTCGGGCTCGCCTGGGACATGTCGTTTCTGGGCGAAACGGCTTCCCACGCCCGTCGGGCCTTTTTCATGATTGATCTGCCCAATGAAACCACCGAGGAGTCTGCAGTTCATGCCGGAGGGCAAGCGAGGCTAGCGAAGTTGAGCGGCGATATCGAGTTTGACAGCTATTCAATGTCATATCGGGAAAATCTGCCGCTCATCCTGGATGAGCTGAGTGTGACGATTCCTGCGGGCAAAAAAGTTGGCATCATTGGCCGCACCGGCGCGGGCAAGTCCAGCCTGATGCAGTCTTTGTTTCGCATGGTCTATCATCGCAGCGGCGATATTCGTATTGGCGGGCAATCGATATTCAATCTGGATGTGAACTGTGTGCGCAGTCACTTTGGCGTTGTGCCCCAGGATCCCTACCTTTTTGCAGGTACCATTCGTTTTAATTTGGTGGGTGAATTGGAAGGCGTTAGTGATGCGCAATTGAAAGAGGTACTCAATACGGTAAACCTGAACGTTGACCTGGATGCAACCGTTCTGGAAGGTGGCAGGGATTACAGTGTTGGCGAGCGGCAATTGCTGTGTATCGCGCGCTTAGTTCTGTTGGATAAGGACTACATCCTGATGGATGAGCCAACCAGCTCCCTCGATCGCAAAACCGATGAGCAGATACAGCGATTGATGGAGACCGTCCTGGCAGACAAAACCGTTGTCACGATTGCACACCGACTGGAGAGCCTCGAACGCTACGATTTAATCCTCGAAATGTCCGCCGGCAAACTCCACCGCCAATGGAAAACGAGGGACGTAGCATAATTTTCACTCGGGACTGCGATGGTGTCGCTACATACCAATCTCCGTCCAGTTGGCAAACCCTTTTAAGTAATCTGGGTGCGCCGAATGGGCGGATTACGTCTACATCCCTATATTGCCGAGGATCTGCCTATCCGATACTCTCCGCTAACCTTTAAGCAATGGCGGATTCCGACTGGATGAACAGATTCTGGCGAGTGGCAGTCGCCGCCGGCGCCAATCCCAACCAGCGTTCGACGTTCACTCACGGTTCTCTGGCATCTCCCTCACCGTTGGACCTGGTACTCTTTTCGGAATACGCCGGCCAGCGGGAAAGTATGGAACTACTGCTGAAGGCGGGAGCAGATGCTACTACTTAGATGCTGAAGCCTAATGCTTAGACGACAGCTACTGTGTATGAATAGTGGGCCCACTGTTACGGGTAGGTGGCGAGGCGGGATGTGAGATACTAATTAGTCGGGGCGAGCGTAGTTATCTAAATTCTTCCTTTTTCCTATGGCTAGCATCACAAAACGGGGCGTTTTGACTTTCGCCGCAACGGCAAAGAAATACGGTTCCACCCGTTTGAAGCGGTTCACCGCAAAACGTGATTGATTCGAATTCGGATACTTGAACTGGGCCATTTTCTACGATGGTTAATTTGATTTTTTCGTTCATTGTGTTCCCTCATCGTTTTTTGTTGACGGCCACCGGGTCTCTCATGTTACCAATGCCAGGAAATGCCTGTGTTAAAGAATCGTCGTCGGTAGTCGTAGCGCTCAATATTTGAGTCATTGTCAGTGTAGCTGAACTCTGCGTTGAGCGACCAGCGTTTGTCAATTAGCCGGGTGGTTCGCAGACTCAGCTTGTATCGATCATCCTGGCGGGCCCGTTCGGTACCGTCAACGAATAGATTGTTGTCGAGGTAATTGCTCGCACGATAGTCAAGCGCCAATGCTGCTCTCCAATCACCAATCGAGTGACTTAGTTTAGCCCCCACCCCCTGCCTTTGCGCGGAGTAGCTGGTGAATGAGTCAGTGAAATTGGCGTCTTCAAGATCATCTATTTCATATCGGTAGTGTACATCCCAACTAGAGGATTCTCCCAGATGGCCGCTCAACCCAAGCTTTAAACGCTGGCTATTGCCTGCGAAAGGATCATATTGTTCATTGAGACTGTCGATGTGGCGATATCGATAGTGGAAAGTCCAGGAACGGTTTTGATTCAGTTTTCCCTTAGCCCCCGCATTAAGAGTCAGCCCCTTTTGGTAGCTGTGGTTCCCGATTGAAATTGCGTCAGTGCGCGCACCCAAGTGCCAGGATCCGAATGTCTCAGGGAAATATTTCTTGAAGCCAACATCCACCATCGCTATATCGTATTCGCTGACCTCATGGTAGTCAGATGTGTAAACAAAACCATCAATCTGCCAATGGCCCTTAGAACTGTTATCGCTAGTCCAATTTGTCATAACAAGTGTTTCCAAAAAAGCATCGCTCTTGTTATTTCCGCTTAGGTCCGAAGGATCGATCACGTTGTCATCACTGCCAAGTCGAACATCGGCCAAGAACTGCATTGAGCTGGCCGTATCTGCAATTTCTTTTCCGGCGTGCTGGCCAGTGAGCTCTCGATACTGCTGTTTAGCGGCACCGGCATATTTCTTTTGAGTGCCCATAAGAGCAATTTCCAAAAACAACTTTCTCGCTTCATCAGTATTACCAAGCTTCTTCTCTGTGACCGCTAAACTGTAGGCAACCTTCTCCTGATTGGATTGCTCCTGGTAAAGTAGTCGAAAGATCAAATTCGCCTGCGCCAACTGCTTCAAATGGTAATGGCAAACCGCTATGTTATAGCGAAGCTCGAAATCACCTTCCTTTGGTTCTGCGTGGAGAAACAGCTCCAATGCGAGCGCGTAATCCCTCTGCATAAAAGCATCCCGCCCCGGCTCGAAATGGTCGACTGCCCAGACGTCAAGGGAAACACACTCCAAAGCAAAGGCTATCGCAAACGTGGAAAATCGTGACATTATATTCAGGTCCGTACTGCTACCCAGCTCTCGCCATATAACGCAGCGCTTGTTACAAAAAAGACGCAATCGCGGTTTAGGCAATCGCGCCAACACCTCAAATCAAAGGTCAGTAGGTTCTACCAGGATTGAGTTAACCACGGGTAGTTTCTACTACTCGCCACTTCCATTTATTCCCTGTTCCCTCAGAGCCCGAAGCTCCTCCAAAGCATCCATGTCACCTGCTTCGATCAGCGCTCGAATTTCCTCGACACTAGGTGCACCCTCTGGACGAGTTCCACCGCCGAAATCCGGGATACCTTCTGGGCGAGTGCCGCCGCTAAAACCCGGTGCGCCTTCTGGTCTAGTGAATCCCCCTTCCTCTCGCAAGGATTGAACTTGTTCCAACGCTGCAGCAATTGATGCCTCATCCCCGGACTCAAAGAGGGCTCTGATTTCATCGCGCTCGGGGCTATCAGGACCTCCCACCCCTTGTGGTCTGCCTATTCCGGCAGGACGGCCACCAGATTCGCCCTCCATGAACTGACGGATAGATGACGCATCTGGTCGCCCAATGCGCCTTGCCTCGAATGCTCCGTCATCCACTACGGTCATAGTGATGTCGTCAAGGTTCGACTGTGCAGAGACGGTCCATGAGGCAGTGGCAAGTACAGGGGCTAGAGCTAGGTGTAATATTGCTTTTTTCATAATTGATTCTCTCGGTAAATAAAATGATAGGCCGACGCAGCATACCTGCTATGCGTCATGCCGCTGGTTTTGAGGTGGGGAAAGATCAACTGTAAGAAGAAAATCCCTAATATTATTATGGTATTCAACAGAGGCCGCTATTTTCAACGAACTATTCAGATTTTGTTTCGACACTACCCTTAACGGCAATGTGAGCACATTCGCCCCCTGCTTCAAATCAACGGCCCACGCGATCCGCTGCAGATCTTCGAGGCCTTGAAGGCGCAAAGCATCGGGAAAATCGAGAGATAGACGCGCCGCAAGCATATCTTCAGGTACATCAATCACGATCGTAACTTCTTGCTCAATCGGCGCGTATTCTATTGTGCTAAAAGCAGCAACAGAGGCTTCTGGCACAGAGGACTTATCCAGCTGAAAAAACCCTAGAAGTGCAATAAGCATCACGGAGGCGCTTGCAAATCCAGTATAAAAGGAAGCCAGCGATGAACGGGAAGTATCCAATTCCTCAGCAAGCTGCTCACCATGAAGTCGAGCTTTCCGAATTTGATGCGCCAGGTGACCAGGCTCTGGATTATGCACACTGAGATTTGTCATAATTCGCAAGTACTCAGCGTGTTCCAACAGCCTACTATTGCATCCGCGGCAATTGTCCAGATGGGAGACCATGGACTCTCGAAGCGCTGGGGGTATTGAGTCGCACAGAAACTCGTCGAAAACCTCAGTGACCGATTCACAATCTCCTGTCTCAAACTGTCGCTTTGTTGAATTCATTGTTCAACCTCCATAGCTAATTGACGGCCCGGCGCCTCAAAAGGTTGCAAATTAAGATTCTTCTTTAGTTGTTTGCGAGCGCGGTGTAAATGGGACTTCAGCGTACCCAGCGGCATGTCGGTAATTCCCACCAGCTCCGGCAAGCTAAATCCGCAAATATCATGCAAGCTAACAACAGCGTGTTGAACAGAATTAAGTTGATTCAGCCCCTCGCGTATTTGTTGGTAGTAACATTCACTCTCGGGCTGTTGTGAATCACGGGTGCGCAGCTGCACTGCGACATTCGGCTCGTCTATATCTTGATGCGCAGCGAAACGTTTTGTTTGACGGTAGCGATCAACAAATCGGTTGTATAGACAGCGATTGAGCCACGCGCCCAAGTTGGAGGAGCTTTGCATTTTGTCTTGCTTGGTAAATAATTCGACGAGTAAGTCCTGCAGGAGATCTTCTGCATCAGCCACCGTTCCTGTGTAGTGATACGCCTGTTGGTAGAGAAACTCGATGTGTGGGGACAGCACCGCTTCAAATGGCGCTTTGCTACTCTCGCGTGAAAACAAGGATATTATGTTATTCATATTCACCTCAACGAAACAAACTGACAAATGGTTGCAATCTGGCATGATCATGCTGACTCATAGGAATCTGTCGGGGGTCAAGAGCGCGCAAAGTTAGGTCAAGTTCTCGAAAGGTGAGATAGCCCCATCTTGGAGAAGGGGTTAGGGTAGGGACAAATTAACTTGGTCGGATCTCAGAAATCCGGAGCCCAAGCTCAGGCATCCGGCGGGCCACATTTAAGAAGCGTTTAGCTGCTGTGCCGTATCGTCGCGTCTCGCCTGCGGTACAACATCAGCAACTTTCTTGTTTCACTTATGCCACTTCGACGTGTACTGGACTACCTTGTCTTTTTGCTCCGTACTCAGTGACGCATGTAACTGAACCACCAGCGGCATTACCCTAGGGATATACTCTTCCTTTTGTTGCCTGTGGCCTTCCATCAACGAACGTAACTGTTCTACATCTAGTTGATCTGCTTGGAATAGCGTTAGCAGCTCCTCTCGCTGGCGGTGACGTTGGTCCGTGGTTTCTTCGCGTATCAATTTGACTTCGTCCTTTACCTGTCCGAGTAGGGCCTCCTGTTCGTCGGTGAAGTCGAGCTTGTACGCAATCATGTCCATCATCCGGTCGGCTCGCTTCTCGCCATCACGGTGTCCTGCGCAGGCGGCGACAATCCCCACTACCAATGCAATAGCAATCCATTTAAGTGACTTGGTGATCTGTGGAACTTTCATGTCTTTCTCCTTGAGAGTTAGTTCAGGTGAAAGATTGCGCCATGTAGCGCCCCGAAACCTGTCAAAATTGTCGCTAATTGCAACAAATTGTGACAATGGCGCCAACGCTCTTTTACGCGCAGTTGTTCAATGGTTTACTAGGAGCTGTGAAAGAGACTTTAGAGAAGACATTATCGGGTGAAAGAGTGAACCGTATTTTGTTCATCGACGACGATGTCAAACTGGGACGTCTGCTCTGTGACTATTTCCAGCGGTTCAATCTCAGCCTCACCGCCGTGACGTCACCCTCCAAGGGCCTGCTACAGTTACAGCATTCGCAGCCAGCCAGAACGCTACGGTCAATTGCCCATCATTATGCTGACCGCTCGCGGAGAGGTTACTGACCGTGTCGTGGGGCTGGAGATGGGCGCCGATGATTATCTCGCCAAACCCTTTGAGCCTCGTGAATTGGTAGCGCGAATTCAATCCGTGTTGCGCCGGGCCGGTGACAGCAAAACTTCGCTTGGGAATGTCGGTGGTGATCAATGTCTGCAAGCAGACGGCCTGGAGCTTAACCAGTCGAAACACACAGCGACACTAGATGGCCGGCTACTGGAACTTACCAACATGGAATACCAACTGCTGCGACTATTCATGCTGTCGCCTGGCAAGACCTTTAACCGCGACGAGCTGATGAACCAGCTTCGCGGTATTCATGCCGACCTGTATTCACGGGCGGTGGATACCCTCGTTAGCCGTCTCCGGCATAAGCTGGACGATACTGGTAAACCCACGCGTTTCATCAAGACCCTCTGGGGACGCGGTTACACGTTTATTGGAGTGGTGCATTGACAGAATTCTTTCGCACCTTCCGCCGTTCACTGTTCTTACGCTTGCTGCTAATTTTCAGCGGCACGGTTGTCCTATTTGTAGTGATCCTAGCTGTCAGCATGCGCTTTATTCTTGAAAATCGTCAACATGAATGGGGCGCGCTTAATTACCTGGAGCATTTTGGAAAAGCCATTGTCAGTGATATAGGCACACCGCCGGACCTGAGCAAGGCTTCTGTGCTGATCCAGGAGCTACCCATTTCGCTGGTGATTACTGGGCCGGACCTGCTGTGGCAGTCTGATACTCAGACCATCGATTTGCAGCATATTGGAGTCATGCACTCGCTGTCTGATACCGTCAAGGTAGTTCGCTCAAAACGCACCAAGGCGCTACAGGTTACACGAGGCGAATTCGAATATTACTTGTTTCGTAAAGCAGATATGATCAGCGACGATGATTCTCTGGTTGCCTACATTGCCTTTTTGCTGGCGCTGTTTTTCAATTATTGGCTGGTGCGTCGCCTGCTTAAGCCCATACATCTATTGAAGGACGGTGCCGAGCGTATCAGTCAAGGCGAGTTGGATTACCGGGTGCGTCACACGCGGCACGATGAACTGGGCGATCTTACCAGCAGCATTAACAGCATGGCTGATTCGCTGCAGGGCATGCTGGCGGCCAAACAACAATTGTTGCTAGCGATAAGCCACGAGTTGCGCACGCCTATCACCCGAGCAAAAGTTCAATTGGAACTCCTCGAAGACCCGCGCGTTAAGGAAAGCCTACTCGAAGATATCAACGAACTGGACCAACTGGTAACAGAGCTGCTTGAAGCGGAACGCCTCAATAGCCAACACACCAGCCTGAGCCTGGAACCATTGCCTATCGCCCAGTTTGTTGCTGCTACAGTGGAGCAGTACTGGCCGAAAAATCCACTTATTCGGTGGCTGCCCGTTGACCACAACCAAGACAAGGTCGTGAATCTGGATCGCCTACGGTTTGGTTTGCTATTACGCAATTTGATTGGTAACGCGCTGCGCTACGGTGAACAGCGTCCGATTTTTATCGAAGTAGAATATTCTGAGGGTAATGCTCTGCTGAGTGTGAAGGATCAGGGGGAGGGTATCGCAGCCGAGCATATCGGGCACCTCACTGAACCGTTCTACCGAGCTGACAGCGCTCGCCAGCGGCAGACAGGCGGTTTTGGTCTGGGCTTGTATTTGTGCAAACTCATTGTGGAGGCACACGGGGGGATTCTCACTTTGGATAGTACCCCTGGCGAGGGCACGAGTGTGCTGGTTAGCGTGCCGTTGTCGGAAGCGTAGATTTCGGCACTGCCCAATATGGATGATCACATGCTCAATTCAACGTAACATACCCGGTCAACGCTCTGCACAGGAGGCAGTAGTGGAGTTTTTTGAGTGGCTCGAGTTAAGCGCTTTGGGAGACTGGGTAGCCACCTCAACCTGGGGCTACCCCATCCTGCTGTCCTGCCACGCCATCGGGCTCGCCGTGGTGGCCGGATCTCTCGCTATAGTTGATCTGCGTGTGCTCGGACGCTTCCCCGGCTTGGAAATTGCGCCCCTGCGTTCCTTGATCAAACTAGCCTGGGTTGGATTTATTGTGAACCTGATATCGGGATTTTCGCTGTTCGCCGGGCAGGCAACTTACTTTGTCACCCACCCTGCGTTTCTGATCAAAATCACCTGTATTTCGCTCGCCTTAATTGGCACCGCGCGTCTACAAGGGCTCTTCAAAGCGCATGCGGATGGCTGGGATGCAGGCGGTACTGTCGGAGCAAATGCCAAAATTCTGGCCCTTTGCTCCTTGCTGCTGCTGTCCGCGGCGATGATCGCCGGCCGCTTGATAGCCTACATAGAATGAGTTGGTAACAAGCATGGAAGAATGGATTTTAACGACCTCGCTGCATTCCTGGATAATCGATACCCCCTGGGCCTGGCCACTGTTTGAGACACTACACTTTTTTGGCTTGTCGCTGATGCTGGGCGCATTGTTTGTGGTTGACCTGAGGTTGGTCGGGTTTTTCCGGGGCCTGTCTATCTCGGGAACACTTCAGTTATTACCCTGGGCCTCCTTGGGTTTTGGGATTAACCTGCTCACCGGCCTGATGTTCCTGGTGGGTGATCCAGAGCGCTACCTGAACCACACGGGTTTCCGCATAAAAATGCTGTTGATAGTTCTCGCCGGCCTCAATGTGCTGTGGTTTATATTGCGCATCGGTCGTCCGATACAGACCTGGCCGAGTCATTCGAATACGCCGTTGGAGGCGAAGCTTATTGGCGCATTGTCTTTAGTATTGTGGTTTGGCGTGTTGATTATGGGCAGGCTTATTCCCTATGTGAGTACAGGGTGATACGCGGTGGGTAAATTAGTATTCTGCCTGGTCCTGCTGTCACTAGGCATTGGCGCCGAGGCGCACGAAGTCAACAAAGAAGACATATTGAAAATGCAGGCCCTGGCAGGCGCGCAGCTCGGTCACTACATTTGGCTGGGCACAAAGCACATGGTGACAGGCTACGACCACCTGCTGTTTCTGCTGGGTGTCATTTTCTATATTGTGCGCCTACGCGATGTACTGATACTGGTCTCACTGTTTGCACTGGGGCACAGTGTGACGTTAATTTCCGGGGTTTTCTTTGGCTGGTCAGTCAACCCATATCTGATCGATGCCATTATTGGGTTTTCAGTGGTTTACAAAGGCGTCGATAATCTCGGTGGCTTGACTACTCTTTTTGGCGAGCGGCCACAGGAAAAAATTGTAGTTTTCGCATTCGGACTGTTTCATGGCCTCGGGCTGGCCACCAAGCTGCAGACATTGGCCGTGCGAGATCATGGCTTGTTAGCTAATTTGCTAGCCTTTAATATCGGAGTTGAGTTGGGGCAGATTGTGGCCTTGCTTTTCGCATTGTGCCTACTTAACTATGTGCCGATGCTGCGCGATAATCGGACCGTCGCGACCACCGTCAATATTGCTATCGTCGCCGCCGGTATTGCACTGATCGCCTACCAGCTTAACCAGTATTTTCAGGCCGCATAGCCAATTTCGGTCAAAGACCACAGCCTCAGAGGGAAATCATGAGTCGATCGAGTTTAGTTTTTATCGGGCTTGCCGCGTTACTGCTCAGCGGCCTGTTTGTACTGGGCCAGGGGTCAAAGCAAGAAACGCCCCTACAAACGCCAGTCGTTAAAGCCCATGGGGCACCTGCCGGGCTAAACTATCGTTTTTACGATCCCTTCGAGGTTGAGATACAGTACGACGAGTACCAAGATGCCTTGGCCTATGCCGTCGGGGAAAACTACATGCCCGGCAAAAAACCTTTCGCCCAAGAGCGCCTTGAAATCACGCTTCCCCTGGACGGCGGTGTCGAATACAAAGCCGTCATGGATGAGGGCGATAGCATCGTCTATCGTTGGCAGGTGAAAACGGGCCAGGCCTACTTCGACTTTCACGGCCATCCCACGGCTGGAGAAACCAAGTTCTATAATCGCTACCGAGCCGGAGAATCAGACAGCGGGAGTGGCTCCATTGTCGCCGCATTCAGTGGCCACCACGGATGGTATTGGCTGAACATCTCAGACCACCCCATTGTAATCGAACTGGAGGTCGCAGGTTTCTTCGATGCAATCGAACGCATAGGGCTAGAATAGGCGACTTGCCGACATAAAGAGGTCTTCACTATGAAATTCAATTTGCACCTGGCAACACTGCTGGTATTTACATCACTGCTTGTACCAGGAAAAGCACTATTTGCTGCCGGAGAACCTGCCATGAAAGACATTGATCTGCGGTCCTATCATCTGGGGGGGATCGCCTCGTGGTCCGAAGTCGTCAGCATTGGTATTAAGAAGATGGCCCTCAGCTCAGCGATGTCCGCACAGGAAATGGATGAACTGCTTGAGGCAGCACAGGGCATAGCAACGAGTGCCGAGGTATCGACATACCGGGAAAACGGCTTCCTCGCAACGGATCTTTTCCCCCTGTCAGCGACCCAGGACAAGCACGTTCTGATTATTTATAGCGGTGAGACTCTTGACGACTATCTTGCGCTTAAAAAGCGCAAAGAAGAGTTGGTGGGGGCAGGGAAGTACGATGCTGCTGCACGCAAAGAAATAGCTTGGGCACTGGGAGAACTACTCAGTTATCCCCCGGCAAGAATCAATCAACTACTGAGTAGAAAATAAAGTACCAGGCAGCAAGGTTCAGAAATCTGCGCTCCTGAACTTCAGCTGTCCTGGGGGTTCGACTTCTGCTCCTGGCGGCGTTTTTCCGCGTCATCCAGGACGCGGTCTTGTTCGCCGCCCACTGTATTGCCACCGCGATATTCAGTGCCATCCTCTTTGACAATGAGTTTCCAGTCCATCTTGTGGCCACCGTCACGAGCGGGGTTACCGGATATTTTGATCACATCTCCAGGGGCCAATGTTTCTCTCTTCCAACCTCTGCGCTTTAAAATAGCCGCCGCATTGCCCTCTGCCAGCCAGTGCTGAACCGCCCCTTCCTCCGTTGTCACATCAAAATAAATACGGGCATGTGGATTAATCAGGCGAAATTTTGTGACCTCACCCTCGACGCTAACCCTCTGGTCTACCAGGTAGTGGGAAGCCGGACTATGGTGCGAGTACACTGGCAGGGAAGCCAGTAAACCGATCAAAAGCATTGGGTACAGCTGTTTTTTCACAACCTTGCCTCTCATTTCTGGTGACTAGTATTCGCCGGTAATGGCTTCGCAGATAAACTCATCGAGCTCCCAATCAGGTGCTGGTAAATAGCTTCGTTGGTTTATGTAGGGCTTCCGAAAATGTTCCGGGTCGATAATCGCCAGTTCCAGATCCAGCCTTCCGCTATCCGGGTTTAAGGTATAGCGCTCCACAAAACGTGTATCCTCACTGGGCGCGAGGGCTCCACCACCGGGGACACCGATTATATTGGATATGACGCGGGTTGTTTCCACAATGAAGGTTGTCCCCTCGTAGCGGCCAGTTGAAACGCCCAGTCGGGTGAGCGGGGCATCAGAAGTAGTGCCGCCATCCATATAAACGGTTCGAACAGCATTCCAATACTCATAGCGCATAATGACTTTATCTTCGAACTGCTGTATTTCCATGGGCACCGGTGCGGTAATCTGATGACGCAGGCTGTCACCCTCAGGGGTACAGTCAAGGGCGGCACCTTGTTCTGGTCGGTACTGTGTCGCTTTGTGCTGGGCGCTAGCAGTTAATAAAGTCTTGTTGAATTCTTTTTCGTAATCCCGCATATCGTAGAACAGCTCTTTGACAGATCTGTTCTCATTCGGGTCTTGTAGTAACGACTGCAGATAGTTAAACCCGGCCAAAGAGCACCCTGTTCGCGCACAGGCAAGATCCTCGATGCGCCACCGGGAATCTTCAGGAGAGAGCATCGCATTGGTCCAAACGCCGCTGATGTCGGGAATACTTTCGTCGCGAACATAGCTTGAATTACACGCACTTAATATCGAAAAGGCGAGCAGAGCAACACCATTGCGGAACAGGGTTGCCCGGCTACTTGTACGCTTCAATCTACTGTTCTTCATTTCAATGCCAAGTGTACTCAGGGGGAACCCGGATCAGTATACGATAGATTGTCTGCGCCGGCAGTGATGTCGTCAGCATTCATTTTGGTTTTGTCGCAAGCTGCCGCACTTTTCTGTTCAGCTGGCCCCAATCACCACGTTCTTTCCTTTTTCCTTGCCAACGTAGAGGCAGTCATCCGCTTTCCGCAGTAGGGTAGCCAGATCGTGGGCATCTTGTGGATAGGTCGCCACTCCCAGTGTCATTGTTATGCTGCCGGTAGGTTGTTTTTCCTGATGTGGAAATACGGTCGACTCTACGGTAGCACGCAGCGTTTCGGCTAACTCTAGCGCTCTATCTTTGCCACAATCCGGTAGGACAAATATAAATTCCTCGCCGCCAAATCGAGCGGCAAGATCGCCTCTGCGCACCTTATTACCAAATGCTACCGCAACCTTTCGCAAAACCAGATCACCCATTTGGTGTCCGTTGGTATCGTTATAGTGTTTGAAGTCGTCTATGTCGGTCATGATCAGCGAAAAAGGCACGCGACTATCGGGGTACACCGTGATTAAAGCCTCCATGAACTGATCCAGTCGTCGTCGGTTGGCCAGCCCAGTGAGTCGATCCGTTTGGGCTTCAGTTTCCACTTTATCCAACTCAAGATTCTTCAAGTAGGAAGTGCGAGACTTTCGAATCACGTGGTTTAACTCGAAGGTCGCGCAGGGTTTGGCTATCAGATCATCGGCGCCCATATCAATTATCAGCTCTCTATTGCCTGGCGAGTTGCAACAGGCACTCACGATTACGATATGAGCTCCATGAAGTTGCATGGATTTGATAAATGTGGAGGTCAGGTTCCCATCGCGCTGGATATCGCCCAGTGTTTCGGTATCCGCAATAACCAGGTCAAAACGCTGGCTATGATTGTAGTCGACGAATTCGGGAGGATTGGCGAACTCCGTGATGTTAGCTTCCGGCCAGCTCTCTTCTACGGCACTGCTAATCATGGCAAGATCTGCGGTATTGGCATCGACAATACCCACGCGAATATGCCCTTGCGAGGTGACTCGCATATTCTTTCGGATCATCGATTGCGCCGTAGTGATGCGTAGTTTCGCCGCGAGAATATGCGAGAACAACACATAGAGCACCGAGGCTTGATCGGAATAGCCGTCAACATTGAAAAGTTCGGCGGGGAATACTATTAATCGGCAATCTGTTTCGGCGAGTACGTCGGCTGATCGAGGCGCGCACTGGATCACCGCCATCTCTCCCACTACATCGCCGGGCAGGTCCTGACGAAGAATAAACTTATCGTTGCAAACAATCGCCAGCGACCCCTCCACCAGAATATACAGTTCAGGTGGCTCGACACTGCCCTCGCGAATCAGGTAGTGGTCTTTTTGTAGCGTGATCAAAGAACCCTGCCGCAACACATTTGCCAGAATCTGGGGAGCGAGTAGCTTGAAATATCTACCGCTGCTGATTATCTCGACAACGCTGTCAAAGTCTGGGGGCTCTGATTGGGTAAACAGCAGTTCTCTCTCCATGCGTTCACATCCCTGTGTACAAGGCTATTTAACAAGCGGCTCGGCCATAGTCGCTTTCGAGTGGGAAAAGTCAACCACAGATGTTGAAAATCTCGAGTTAATAGGCCTTGGGGGATTTTTTTGTGGGGTATTTGCGATAATCTATGGGTATTTTCGACCAACAGACAAGGGAAATATTCCGCGTGCTTCTTGCCGGCACAATGGTATTCTACGCGATTGTAGCGCACACAAAAAAGGTTGGAACTACGTTGTATCTACTTCGTCGACCCGTAGAAAGAGTTTTTTCCCGTGCCGGCGTGACCATAAACGGCACCCAACCCTGGGATATCAAAGTTCTCGACAAACGTTTTTATGGTCAGGTCCTGACTACGGGCTCACTGGGCCTTGGCGAAAGTTATATGCGCCAATATTGGACCACCGAAAATCTGGAAGAATTGTTCTATCGTCTGGTTTCGTCCGGGCTGGAGCAGACCTCAAAGCGAACTCCGAAACAATTTTTTCTCGGTTGGGCAGCCAATCTGTTAACCAGCAGACCCACGAAAAATCGAAAAAGAATGCCGAACATCACTACAATCTCGGCAACGACTTATTTTTCGAGTTTTTGGGCGGCTATAAAAACTACAGCTGCGGTTATTATAAAAATGGGTTCTTCCGAGTTTCCTATGGGTAAAAGCCAAACAATGGTCAAGAATGTGGTACAAGAGTCTTTTTTTATGGAGATATTCAAATGAAAGATACCGCGTTGTTTACTCAACTTTTGGGGCTTAGCGACCCATGGAAAATCACGGCTATTACCCCGGATCTGACCGACAAATCAATTACCCTCCAGATAGATTGGCCAAAGGGAACGAAAGGCGCGTGTAGTGTCTGCCATGCCCTTTGTTCGGTTTACGACCATCGTGAGCAACGCACATGGCGACACCTTGATACGATGCAGTTCAAGACGCAGTTAGTTGCTCAGGTTCCGCGTATTCATTGTAAAGCGCATGGAATCAAAAGCCTGAAAGTACCGTGGGCAGATACGCAGGCACGCTTTACGCATTTATTTGAGCGTTTCGCTATTGATGTGCTGTCGGCTGCCAGCAACAAGACACAGGCCGCAAAACTACTTGGTCTGTCGTGGGATGAGGTGCATCATATTCAATCCCGAGCAGTGAAAAGAGGGATGGACAGACGCTCTGTTGAGGAAGTGAAACACCTTGGCATCGATGAAAAAAGTTTTCGCAAGGGGCAATCCTATGCCAGCCTGCTGTACGATTTGAATGCGTCCAGAGTGCTTGAGGTCGTGGCAGATAGAACGGCGGAATCGGCAACCGCATTGCTGTCCACGCTTCCAGAACAGCAGCGTAATGAAGTAGCTGCTGTTGCCGTGGATATGTGGGTTCCATTTATGACGGCAGTTGAGGCGACTTTACCGAACGCCGCCATTGTTCACGACAAGTTTCATATCGTCAGTTATCTTACAAAAATGGTTGACCAAGTCAGGCGCAAAGAAAATAAAACATTAAGAGCCGCCGGTATCAATGACCTGGTCGGGTCTCGCTATACCTGGTTACGCAATCCCGACAACTGGAGTGAAAAAGATGAAGCCACTTTTTATGGCCTTCAATCAAAGGGGTTGAAGGTTGCCCGAGCCTGGGCAATCAAAGAGACGCTGCTTGACCTGTGGACTTACAGCTACGATAAACCAGCCCGGGCGTTCTTTAAGAAAGGGTACTGGTGGGCGACACATTCACGTCTAAAGCCGGTCATATCAGTCGCCAAGATGCTAAAGAAACATCTCGACAACATAATGACTTACTTGAAACATCGCATCACCAATGCGACCGCAGAAGGATTTAATTCAAAGATTCAGACAATAAAATCGGCTGCCCGAGGATTTAGAAACTTCGAAAACTATCGAGTTTCAATTCTGTTCCACTGTGGAAAACTCAACCTCTACCCACAGGATTCCCAGTAGAACCTAAAAATGCAGACACTCTGGAAGATGCTCAGGTGGCCAAGATGCATCGACTTTGTCAGGTTTTAGACCTGCAAAGCGGAGATCGTCTGCTTGATGTGGGGGGAGGATGGGGTGAGTTTGCAAAATTCGCCGCCACCCATTACGACTGCCATGTCACGAGCATCAATATTGCCGATGAACAAATAAAGCATGCCAGAGAACACTGCGCTGGAGCCAAGGTCGAGATTGTAAAAAGCGACTATCGAGATGTATCGGGAAGCTTCAATAAAATAGCGGTTGTCGCCATGTTCACTCACGTGGGGCACAAAAACCATCGTCAGTTTATGCAAACCATGTCGGGACTATTGGAGCCCGGCGGTAAAATGGTGATGGAAACAGTGGGCGGAAATGAGTGCAAAACCCGTTGCGAACCCTGGACAGATAAGTACATCTTCCCGGGCGGGCTCATTGCCACACTAAAACAAATCGACCAAGCAATAGACGGGCTTTTTTCTCGAGAACACGTCGAGGAGTTTGGCGAGGACTACGTGCTTACCCTCAGGCAATGGCACCATAACTTTATGCAGTCGTGGCCGGAGTTGAGTGCTAAATATTCGGAGTCTATGCGTCTCATGTTCGAGTATTTCTTTTTGTCTGTCGCGGGAGATTTTCGAGCGAAAGATTTGCTCCACTTCCACATCGGGTTTTCCAAGGCAGCTGATTGACGTGAGCACAGACCAAGCGCAGATCGCCTCCTGGCTGGACCGAATTGGTATGTCAAAATTTGCTGATATATTCGTCAGCAACGGTTTGGAATTGGATTTGCTACCCGAAGTCACCAGCCAGGATCTCCTGGAAATTGGTGTGAGCCGCCTCGTTGATCGCAAGGTCATCATGAAGGAAATCCGTCTGCTGGCCGTAGAAAAGGCTCGCCACAGCGTTGAGCGCCGCGTCCTATCGGTATTTTTTTGTGACATGGTTGACTCTACAGCACGCTCTACAAAAATCGACCCCGAAGAGCTGCGCGGCGAAATGAAACTGTATCAGGATGCGGTAGTGGCGGCAGTCAATCGTCACGGGGGTTTTGTCGCCCGTTTTATGGGCGATGGTGTGCTGGCCTACTTTGGCTGGCCTCACGCAGATGAGGACCAGGCCTCACAAGCCGTACGTGCCGGGTTGGATGCCATAGATACCGTTGGGGAACTCAACTTTGAGGCTGGAATAAAGGCGCAGTGCCGCATTGGTATAGCGACCGGGCGGGTCGTGGTCGGTGGCCAACAGGATCTCGACAGCGCCTTTGGGGAGACCCCAAACCTTGCGGCTCGACTGCAGTCCTTGGCGGGTGTGGATGGCATAGTCATGATGCGGCCACAAAGCGCGCGATTGTTAATCGTTTTGTTATCGACAACTAGCAAAGTTGCGCACTGAAAGGCTTTGAACAGCCGGTCTTGGTCTGGAATGTGGTGAAGGAACGCAAGCTTCTCGATCGCTTTGAATCCCGAGGTGGTGGCAGTTCGACATTTGTTGGCCGAGAGGATGAACTCAAAATTTTACGCCGAGCCTGGATTTCTACGCGCTCAGGAAAGGGCCGCGCCATTGAGCTACAGGGCGACCCCGGCATTGGCAAGTCAAGGCTGCTCAAGCAATTCTGTGAGGACCACTTACCGCAGGGCACTTCTATCGCACAGTACCAGTGCTCTTCACACTACACCAACAGTGCATTTCATCCGTTCATTCAACAGATAGAGAAAGTTGCCGGAGTCGATGCAGCCAGAGACAACGATCAGTAGAAAACCGAAAAGATAATGTCGATCTTGCACCCCGTTGTTGCGCAAGACAGCCTTAAACTCGGCTTAGTTGTAGACCTCTTGGCCAGCGGAGCCGCTGAGTATCCATTGGTAGCCGAGCTTACACCTGCGGAACGCCGCACACAGACCGTTGACACCTTGATCGAAAACGTTTTGCTCCAGGCTGATGGCGGCGCAATTGTCTATATCATTGAAGACGCGCACTGGATAGACCCTTCTAGTAAGTTGCTGCTCGAATCAGCGATGGCAAAAATTGAATCTTCGCCAATTTTAATTTTGATAACAACGAGGCATACCCATAAGCTGAACCTGACTACTTCGGCGGACTTAATCAAGATGCGATTGCCGCCTCTTGGGGCCGATAATATCGAACAAATAACCAAGAGTGTCGACGCGGGAAGCCTTCTATCAGCCCACGAAATTCGAAGTATTGTCGGGCGTGCTGACGGGGTTCCTCTGTTTGCCGAAGAAATAGCAATGGCGGCGATTGAAAGTGGTTCCAGAGGCGAAACATTCGATCCTCCCGAATCCATAGAGGCTTCTCTGGCTGCCAGACTGGATAATTTGGGAGATGCTAAGCTCGCCATTCAGGTAGCATCCATCATAGGGCGCGAATTTCAATTGTCGCAACTGCAAACGCTTGCCGCCACTGAGAACTCGACGCTACTAGCCGCCATGGGCAGAGCAATAGCTGCCGGACTAGTGCTGGAAATAAAGACCTCTTCCGATCGTGCGTTCCGCTTTACCCACGCGCTGGTACAGGATGTTGCCTACAACGGTTTGTTAAAAAAGCAACGCAGAGACTTCCACAAACGACTCGCTCTTGATGTCCTTGATGACACGGTGCGGCAAAGAGAACCCGAACTAATTGCCCTGCACCTGACACGCGCTGGCGAGTCAGCCCTTGCCGTCGATTACTGGAAAGCGGCGGCTCACTGATCAGCCGGCGCGTCGGCAAATGCCGAATCCATCAGCCAATTTCAGCAGGGCTTGAGCCTCATTTCAGCTCTACCAGGCGGCACAGCACGCGACCAACTGGAATTTGGCTTGCTTGTAGGCATGGCTCAACCCCTAATCGCCGAAACTGGCTATACCAGCGATGAGCTGGAACGCTGCATTAGCGACGCGCTAGCTGTTGGCAAAAAGATCAGTTACACACCAGACATGTATTCTCTGCTGTTTAGCCAGTGGGGCTTTAAACTGACCGTAGGCATGATGGTAGACTCGAGGCGCGTGGCTCAGGAATTTTCTGAGCTGGCCGAGCGCCAGAACAACGAGATTGCCAAGTACGCTCGCTACCGAATGCTGGGCGCCTCACATATGTGCCTGGGCCAGCTGGAACTCGCAAAAGACGAGTTAAGGCAACTTATTGATGGCTATGAGCCTGACAAACACAGTCCGTTGAAGGCGGTTTACGGAGCCGATCTTCGTATCGCCGGCCGCTGTTTTTTAAGCGAAGTTTTATGGTTATTGGGCGACATCGATGGGGCGAAGGCGAGTGCTGCCGAAGCACTGTCCGAGGCGCGCGAAATGGAGCATATCCATTCTCACGCTCTCGCATTGCATTTTTGCAGTCTGGTTTCCTTTCTCAATCGTGATAAACAGCAGACACAAGAATATAGCGATGAACTATTGGAGCTCACCAATACGCATGTTTTGGGAGCCTGGCCGACACTGGGAAGAGCGATGAATGGCTGGGCTACAATGAATGCCGGAAATTTCGACGAAAAAATGAAAGCGCTGATTGAAGGCGTAGCGCAGGCCGGTTGGGAACAGGTGGTCACCGAGCAGTTATTGAAAAGCCCTGCCATCAACGTCGATGAAACCTCTTTGCGGGTGGACAGAAAAAACCACTGGATTCATGTGTATTCCGCCGGCGATATCACACTGAAGCATCTGCACCGAAGGCGCGGGAAGGAGGCGATGGAATCGCTTACTGTTATTCCCCGCTACGGAGGTGCCATTAGCCATGACTGCTGGTCCTCCTATCGGTCGTATACGCACTGTGCCCACGGCTTGTGTGGGTCACACTTATTGCGTGAGTTGACCTTTAGTGTCGATGCCAACGATTATCGCTGGGCGGGAAACATGAAGCGCCCGCTACAACAGACGTGTAAAAAGGTCTCCGCCACGAAGTCTAAACAACTCACCGTACAGGAATACAGCGACCTCCAGAAACGCTACCGGAATATCATAACGCGTGGCGAGAAAGAGCTGCCCGCCATTCCTGAAATGGCACGGTCGTGCCCCAGGGCGGAGAGAAGTCGGTGCGAAAATAGAGCGCCCCTTTCAAGTTGAGGGTGTTGAATATGTCGTCGAATAAATCCATGGATTAGGTCTAAGAGTCCCAAATAATGGTACGATCTGCACAATATATAGATATTTCTATTCACTGGCAACGAGCGATGCGGTTCAACAATGGAGGATTCTCCCGCATAATACTCGCTATCCCTTATTCACCGCACACACTGGAATCAAACAATGTTCGAGTTATTTACCGCTGAAAATGTAGCCAATCTGGGTGTTTTAATGTTTCTTCAGGCCGTTCTGGGCTTCGACAACTTGCTCTATATTTCTATCGAGTCCCAGAGAGCTCCCGAGGCTCAACGTGCTTCGGTCCGGCGCACGGGTATTTTGATCGCTGTCGCGCTGCGTGTCATTTTGCTATTCGTGATGATTAAGCTGATATCTGCGCTTACCGAGCCCTTTTTCCATCTTGCCTGGACGGGAGTAGTCGAGGGCTCGTTCAATTTCTCCGCCCTGGTTTTTATCCTTGGCGGCGTATTTATCATGTATACGGCGGTGAAAGAGATCTCACATATGCTGTCGATCGAAGATATTGGCAGTGATGTCAGTAAGCGCAAAGACAAATCGGCATTGTCCGTCATCAGCTTGATTGTCTTTATGAATCTTATTTTTAGCTTTGATTCGATCTTATCTGCACTGGCGATAACCGACGTATTTCCGGTTTTAGCGACCGCTATCGTTGCATCTGGCCTGGCCATGCTGCTTTTAGCTGATACGGTTTCCGAGTTTATTCACAAGAACCGCAAGTACGAAGTGTTGGGCCTGTTTATTCTTCTAATCGTCGGCATTGTATTACTGGGAGAGGGCGGCCATGTAGCGCATCTGAAACTGTTCGGTTATCAGGTTGAACCGATGGCGAAGTCTACCTTTTACTTCTCGATTGCCGTGCTGGTTCTGGTCGATATTATTCAGTCGGGTTATCAGCGCAAACTGGCCGCTGTTAGGGCAGAAAACGCTCAGGCTTAGTGTGATCACGCTATTTGTTTCTCATAGGTGTAACCTATGAGCGACTGTGTGCATCTACGTGAAACCTAAGACACTGGATTAACAATGAATAAAAACGACAACTTGGCCCTGATGTTGACAGGCCTTGTGGGCCTGTGTGCCGCAGTACTGGTCGGCACTGGGGAATTTTTACTGCATTACGACGCCATGGCCCGGTATAGCGAAGAGCACTACGATTTTATGTTGGCGGCATCAGAGCGCAGACAAACACTGGGGCATTTTATAGGAGTGCTGAGTGCGCCCTTATATGTGATTGGCTGCTGGCATATTTATCTGATGTTAAAACCTGCCGGGCAGAAGCTGGCCTTTATTGCTTTTTTGCTGGCCAGCTATGGTTTTTTTGTCGGCGATGTATGGATAGGCTCGCGCTCCAGCATCGGCGCGATCATGCATTTGGGGGATCAGGCGCAGGCCGTGGGCGGATTGATCGAGCTTTATCAACTGCGTTACGAATCGCTGTTGTGGGTGATTCGAGCCACCACTTTCCTGTTGTCTGTTATTTTTATTGGACTGACCCTCACGGGATGGTCCCACTACCCGAAATGGATGGCATTGTTTAACCCTGTCGTTTTACTAGTTATGAACTTTGTGGTGTTTGTTGTCAGCCCGGAAGTCGGAAAGTATTTGATGCCAATAGCCTTAAATGTAGGGTTTGGTCTATTTTTCGTATTATCACTTTTACAAGCCCGTAAAGTTCGGCAGTTGAAGAATTAGAAAATGAGAATTTTAAAAATAATAGTCCTGCTCATCCTGGCATTGCCAGTTCTGGTCATTACCCGTTTTGTTCTCGATGGGAATGTAGATTATGAGGTTTCCAAGCAGGGCCTGGATATTCCTCAATTTACCGAACTTGAGCTGCCCTTTTCGAACAAGCTAGACAATGCGATTTCTCTGCCGTTTATGGCCAGTGCCATTATCAATGTAGATAACGATGGTACAGAAGAAGTCCTGCTAGGCGGAGGGCCCGGGCAAGCCGACGCCATTTTGCGGTTTAACGGAACCGGGTTCGAGGAAATTACCGCGGCGGTGGGTTGGGACAAGCCAGAGGTGGCCGATACCACATTTGGCGCCGCTGTTATCGATACCGACCAGAATGGTTTTAGTGATGTTGTTGTTGCTCGCACCAGCGGTGTTTGGCTGTATAAGAACAATGGTGGGAAATTTACGGCCACCAAACTGAATGTGGCACTCAAGGATGATTCCACCCCTTTGTCAGTCGCTTTGGCAGATCTTAATCGCGATGGGCATTTCGACATGTTCGTCTCTGGCTATATCAACAATGAACTGGTTGAGGGGCAAAACATCTTCAACAAACCAGGTTATGGGGGCTCCAGTGCACTGTTTGTGAATAACGGCGATGACACCTTTACTGAGATTACCCGAGCCTCGGGTCTGGAGTATGTGCACAATACGTTTCTTGGGGTGTTTATCGATGTAGACAACGACTCCCTTGAGGACCTGGTGGTTGCCCACGATACAGGGCAGGTCAAAACCTGGAAGAATATGGGCAATATGATGTTTCAGGACATGCCCAATCCAACGTCTGACGAATTCGGTTATCCCATGGGTATCGCTGTCACAGATTATCGAAATGATGGTTTACCCGATTTCTTTTTCTCCAATGTTGGCAGCACTCCACCGGCTTTTTTAGTCAAGGGAGACTTGACTGACGAGCAGACATTTAACCCCAAGTGGCTGTTTTTTCAGAACAGGGGCGATTTCAAATTTGATGACGTCGCCGAAAAGGCAAAACTTGCAGATTACGAATTTTCCTGGGGCGCTATCTTTGAAGACTTCAACCTTGATGGGCGCGACGACCTGGTCGTCTCGGAGAACTACGTAGGCTTTCCACCCCACAAGATTCCTTTTCTGAGATTGCCCGGCCGATTTTTGCTGCAAACCCAAAACAACGAGTTTGCCGAAAGTGGGGCGGACAGCGGTGTTCTGAATCCAGATTTTGGCATCACGCCTATTACGGCGGATTTTAACCACGATGGGTACCCCGATTTGATCCACGTCAATCTTAATGGAGGGTCTCGAGCCTTTATCAGCAGTGGCGGTGAGGCCGGTTATCTGAAGGTGAGCCTCCCCGATACCATCAGCTCGATCGGTGCCAAAATTGTTGTGACTCGCGCCGATGGGAAAACGCTTCACCGAGACTTCGTATCGGGAGAAGGCTTGTGCTCAGATCAGTCCCACATACAGATATTTGGGCTGTCAGATAGTGCGGCCACGGCCATCAGTGTGAAATACCTCGATGGTCGGGTTCAGGCGAAGTCTGGACGGTTCGTGAACGAAACGGTAGCTTTTTGAATTTGATCACACTTCCCGCCCCGGAACTCCCACAAAAGTTATAATTTGCCACCCATCTATCGTATAGTAGTGTGATAACACAGCCGATGACTAAGCGGGGCCAACCTCCTATAATCCGGCTAACACTATAAAAGGGGAGGTCGGCAATATGACGATTGCGGGCAAAATCAATGTTCTGTTTGTATGCGTTGCTGTTATTTTAAGCGCGTTGGCAACCGGATTTACCGCTCATCGTGAATATCAAATCCACCTAGACCAGACGGTCGCTGGCTTTGAGGCGAAAGTTGCCAGCCGCCCGGATCTTCCCATTAACACCTATCTGGGAGATGAAGTCGCGCTAAAGCAAGCATTGGGCTTTTTCCTGGAGTCGCGCTCGGTTTCTCTGGCAGTCGCGCTAGACAACACGGGGCAAGAGCTGGCACGACGAGACCTCACCAACACCCGTAAGCACAATCTGCCCGCTTTCGAATCATTGCGTTCAGGATATTCCGCCGCGCAAACAGCAACCGTCACCTTGGGTGAGTCCGGGCAGAGTCTGGCCACCGACTTGTGGTCTTTGCTGCGGAGTCAGGACGCAGAGCTTTATATTACTTTGCCGGTGTTTTCGTCGCTCGATCCAACCCAAGAGGGGCTGGGAGCTATCGATTTTGTGACCGAACTGGTTAAACCGGGTAGGAATGTGAATCAGGTCGTTATTGGCTATCTACAACTTGATATGGATCGCAATGAACTGCTGGGCAGCGTTCGCCCTGCGGTGACCTCTGTATTGTTAGGTAGCGGTATTTTATCGCTGCCTGGTCTGGTTACGGTCATGTTTTTGGGCCGTCGTATTGGGTCTCCGGTGACCCAAATGGCAGAACTTGCGCGGGGTGTCGTCTCCGGGGAACTTCAGTCACCCGTGAAAATATCAGGTGGCGAAGAAGTGCAGGCGATCGCCTCCGTGCTAAACGATGTCATTGTACGGGCAGGCCGGCTAGATCCCGAAGCACTGGCGCTGCGTGCAGATGAGCGCGACTCGCAGCTTACTCGGCGCAATGAGGAGCTCAATAAGGCCACCGAAGAGATTACCGAGACCAAGAGCCAACTGCGGCAAATGGCCTACTATGATGGGCTGACTTCTCTGCCCAACCGACGATTGTTTACCGAGCAGCTAAGTTTGCTGCTTCGATTGAGCCTCCGCAACGAAGGCCGACTGGCGCTGTTATTTCTTGATCTGGACAATTTTAAACGTGTTAACGATTCCTTGGGCCACAGTGCTGGAGACGCTCTGCTGCGAGAAGTAGGGCTGCGGCTGGTGGATTGTTTGCGCGACAGCGACATGGTGGCCCATTATGTCGAGTCAGAATCCAAGATAGATGTCTCGCGCCTGGGAGGTGATGAATTTACCCTGGTGCTAAATCAACTCGATAGTGTGGTTTCTGCTGGAACAGTCGCCCAGCGAGTGATCGACAAATTGGCAGAGCCAATGATTATCGATGGCCACGAACTTGTGGTTCGGCCAAGTATTGGTATCGCCATATCGCCAGGGGATGCTGATACCGTAGAGACACTGTTAAATGCTGCCGGCACCGCGATGCATCACGCCAAGGCGTCCCCCAACGACGACTACATGTTCTTTAACAAAGAGATGGTATCGGCAGGCGTTAATCACCTGAAGCTCGAAGCAGACCTCAGGAAGGCCATAGAGAGAAACGAACTGCTACTACACTATCAGCCCCAGGTGGATACGGTTAGTGGTTCCGTGGTGGGAGCAGAGGCGTTACTGCGTTGGGAACACTCTGAGATTGGCCCCGTGCCTCCCTTTCAATTTGTACACCTGGCTGAAAAAATTGGTTTGATTGGCGAACTGGGCGAACTGGGCGATTGGGTGCTGGTAGCGGCTTGCGAGCAAATGAAGCGGTTTCATCGCAGCGGCCTGAAACTTCCCAGAATTGCCATCAACGTCTCCACCTTCCAGTTTAACCGTGAGTTTGTTAACCGCGTAAAGGAAGTTCTGGAACAAACAGAATTACCGGGTTCAATGCTTGAGCTGGGGCTCACCGAAGGGATTCTGATGGATAACGATGCGGGCACCCTCGAAGCTTTGGAGGATCTCAAGGCCCTGGATGTCTACCTATCGGTGGACGATTTCGGCACCAGTTATGCCCCCTTGAGTTATCTCAGTCACTTTCCCCTAGACGAACTAAAAATAGATCGCAGCTTTGTCGACGACTGCGATACACGTGATGAAAGTGCCAAACTCGTGACTGGAATTATCGCCATTGCGGAGAGTATGAACATGAATATCGTCGCCGAGGGTGTAGAGACTGAAAGCCAGTACCAGTTTCTTAAGAAAGGCGGGGCACGTGTTATGCAAGGCTATATGTTTAGCAAGCCTGTGCCCGCAGAAGAACTAAAGCGACTACTGGTCCCATGGCACTTTGCAGAGCAGGTGCAGCGTATTACGCTCTGACCCACGCTCTCGCCGCGACATCGGGTAACTAATAATATGCACGAAGAACTGATTGCACTCATTACCCTGGTGCTTGTGTTGGGCATTCTAGCCCAGTGGATTTCTTGGTGGTTGAAGCTCCCATCCATATTGTTGCTACTGCTCATTGGCATCGTCGCAGGGCCTGTGACCGGTGTGTTAAATCCCGACGAGGCGTTTGGCGCGCTGCTCTATCCCATGATCTCCCTGGGTGTGGCAGTCGTGTTATTTGAAGGCGCTCTGACGCTCCGCTTCAAAGACATTAGCGGCCACGGCGCTGTGGTGAGCCACCTGATTAGCTGGGGCGCTCTTTTAAACTGGATTCTCATTGCCGCAGGAACCTGGGCGTTTACCGATCTGCCCTGGATGCTAAGCCTGCTGTTTGGGGCGTTGGTCGTGGTCACCGGCCCAACTGTCATCATCCCCCTGTTGCGAACCGTGCGGCCGACGCCGAATGTGAGCAACATTCTGCGCTGGGAAGGCATTTTAATAGACCCTATTGGCGCGGTACTGGCAGTACTGGTTTACAAATTCATTTCAGCGGAAGTACAGGACATTTCCTGGTGGATACTCCTTGAAGAATTGGCAGTGGGCGCAATTGGCGGAGCTATGGCAGCTCTGGCGCTGGGGTTTTTATTACGCCGACATCTGATCCCCGAGTATCTGCAGAATGTTGTCACCCTGGCGTTTGTTCTCGCGGTCTTCAGCATTGCCAATCACTTTGCCGCTGAATCAGGATTGTTGGCTGTAACGGTGATGGGAGTTTGGCTGGCCAACACCAAAGGTCTGGATATGGAAAATATTCTGACGTTTAAGGAGAGTTTCTAGAGTTTAGAGCGAAAGAGCTGTTGTCGGAAGCTTCAATCCCGACTCCTTTTCCTTAATGTTCTCTCAAAACCTGCGTGTAATACAAGCTGCAACGCAATGTTACCCATCTTGTATATAATCTACCGCACCAGGGGCTTGGAATTTTTTGCATCTTTCGTTCCACCAGCTTCGAACGTTAACATGGCGAAAATGTTTTGTCAGACCCAGCCTGATTCTTCCCGCTGTAATAATATCCGGCTTGCGCCATGGTGCATCCGTCACCAGTGGGCCCGCTTTATCACCCAATACCAGCGTCAACAAATGAAGCAGTCCGTAACCTACAGTCGTCAAGTGAACCCAGCGATGCAGCGTTTGGCGCCGTTGCTGCCAGGCTTCTTTGAGCCCCCACAATTGTTTCAACTGGTAGTACATCGACTCAATCGACCAACGCAGTCCGTAATCTTCAATCACTTGTTCGCTCGTTAGAGTCGTATCGGTTGAAAGAAATAATCGAGTCTTGGTCCACTGACCTTTACCCCTGTCTAGCTCGCACCAAACGGCTCTGACTAACTGACCGTCAAGGAACCTTGCCTTGGCGAGCCGACTACGGTATCTCACCTTTTGTTCTTTTCCGTACAGCCGCAGTAGTGCTTCCGTCTTTTTAAAGTGGGCAATTCGCTTGGGTGTGTGTTTTTCGCCATACTTGCGTGGCCGCCCGCGTTGCCCCGGTTTTCGTTCGGGGGGTTCGTCGTAAAGCCGCGTATCGATTCTCGCCTGGCCAATCACGGTAAAACCGTACGCTGTCATCGCGTTGATAAATCGTTTGCGCATATACCAGCAATCGACCAATACCCTCACCGTTTTATCTTCAAACAAGCGGTAAACAGCACGCATGATCACTGTCGCTGCGACCAGCTTGCCCGTATTCCCTGCACTGGGTATCAGTCGGAACAATAGAGGTATCGCCGTCGTCTCCAGCGGTGTGCGCCTGAAAACAGCCGCTAAACTAACCCAGCATTGACCACGAACATAGGTGGCTAAATTCGGCTTATTTCCGTGCTGATGATGTATCTGGCTGCCCGGTGCTTTTTTCGAGGCTCGTAGACTCACCGTATCGTCAATCGCTAAATATAGAACGGGATCATTCTTGGCACTAAGAACCAGACAGACGAACTGTCTTGCCAGCTTCAACCAGGACCACTTTCCGGCTTCAAGCCATTTGTAATACGTCGTCCAGTGCCTTTGCATGTCTAGAAACAAATAGGTTTCGGTGACAAAGCCAGCGGGCGTTAACATAGCGCCGATCAATAGTTCAATGAATGTGCCTACGGATCTTGGGGGTAGCGCTTTGCTTAAAAATGTTATCCAATAGCACAGTTCGCGGGGGATGTGAGCACATCCTGTTGCGTTCATAGCGGCCTCCAGAAGAAATCGATTCATTTCTTTCTGAAGGCCGCGCCCTATACACCTTTTAAAAAGCAAAGCTGTATAGGGCGCGGCAAACTTTTTGCCGCTTTATGTCAAGTTTTTTCGCACACTTTGCGCGATAATCTTCCTCCCCAGACTCTAAACTCTAGGAGAGTTTGTCTACTCTGATAATCTCGATAATGTTTATCACGCTTGCGGCGCGTGTTGACTTAAACGCGTTGTTCGCTACCGGGTGGGCGTCAGTTGGCATCATCGTTGTGATTCTTTTGGCCCGACAAGTTGTTGTCTGGCTGGCGACCCTTGGATCAGAACTGAGCTGGCCCGAGAGGGCCCTGATAGGCTGGATTGCGCCTCGAGGTATCGTTGCCGCTGCTATCGCTTCTTTGTTTGCCATTAAACTGGAGACTTTTGGCTACCCTGAAGGTGAGATACTGTCAGCACTGACTTTCTTGGTTATCATCGTCACCGTACTTCTGCATAGCTTTACTGACAAACCCCTCGCCAGTTTTCTGGGTGTTATGGAAGAAGAACCCAAGGGAATTTTGATAGTAGGGGCCAATGCGGTCGCCCGCGCGGTCGGGACAGCGCTAAAGGACAAGGGCTATCGGGTTAAAATTACCGGTACCAGTTGGACCGAGACCCAAGCGGCCAGAATGCAGGGGCTGGACACTTATTACGGCAATCCGGTATCTGCCCACGCTGATCAGCATCTGGATCTGGTGGGTATAGGGCGGCTTCTGGCGATGTCGCGCAGGCCCGCCTTAAATACCTTGTCGTGCTTGAAGTATCGCAACGAGTTTGGACCCAAACGTATCTTTTCTCTGCGAACCAGTGAAGAAAAGGACACTTCGGAGAAGAGTAGGGTCAATGACCGCTATCGTGTTCCGCGCCTTTTTGATGAATCCTTGACCTTGCAAAAACTTTCAAGCCTGGTTGCCCAGGGAGCAGAGATTAAGAGTACTCGTTTCAGTGATGCCTTTGGCTGGGAAGAATACACCAATGAGTACGGCAAGGACGTAATTCCCCTATTCGCCATAGACGACCAGCAGTCCCTACGCGCATTCACCGACCAACACCAGCCGGAGATTCTGGCGGGAACGACCCTTATAGCGCTATTGCCTATATCGGCAATAGAGCAAAATTCCGCGACATGAATTAGTATTGTCGAATAACAACGAAAGGAGAGTCAGTGTGGTAAGCATTACCTATATCGAACACAACGGAACCGAACACACCATTGAAGCGGAGGAGGGTACGTCTGTCATGATGAATGCGGTAGACAACTCAGTTCCCGGCATTGACGCCGATTGTGGCGGAGCTTGCGCCTGTGCAACCTGTCACATATTTGTACCGGCGCAGTGGCAGGACAAAACCGGTGAACGGAATCCCATGGAAGAATCTATGCTACAGCTGGCCGAAGGCGTAGAGGACAATAGTCGCCTAGCCTGCCAGATAGATGTCAGCAGCGAAATGGATGGGCTGGTAGTTCATATGCCAGAATCACAACACTAACATTACGCCATCGCGAGGCCTTCTATGAACACTCCCGCCACCGGAATTCCCGACCCCTACACACTGGATCTGAAAGATCTGGATCCCTCAGATGGTCTGCTGTTTCAAGAGCAGGCACATTGGAAGTATTTCAAGCGATTGCGCGAAGAAGACCCCGTACACTTTGTCGACAGCGAAGAGTTTGGTCCCTATTGGTCGATTACCAAGTTTAATGACATTGTGTTCGTGGATAGCCATCACGAGTTGTTTTCTTCAGAGCCCTCCATTGTCTTGGGTGAGTCGGAAATTGATTTTGAGCCGCCCATGTTTATTGCCATGGACTCCCCCAAACACGATGTTCAACGCAGGGCTGTCACACCCGCCGTAACGCCACAGCGATTGGCGGAAATGTCTGATCTCATTCGCCAGAGAGTCTGTGCACTACTGGATTCGCTGCCCGTCGGAGAGGAGTTCAATTGGGTCGAGAAAGTGTCGATCGAGTTGACTACCCAGATGCTCGCTACTTTGTTTGATTTCCCCTTTGAAGAGCGCCACAAATTAACGTACTGGTCTGACATTACTACCACCGCACCCACTGTTAGTGGTGAGGAGGGCGGTATTACCGAGGAAGAGCGACGAGATATTTTGCTTGAGTGCCTGGAGTGCTTTGCCGGCCTTTGGAAGGAGAGGGCAGAGGCACCCGTGAAAAATGACTTCATCTCATTGCTTGCTCACAGCCCCGATACCAAGGATATGGAGCCTTTGGAATACTTGGGTAATCTGATGCTGTTAATAGTTGGCGGCAACGATACTACGCGCAATTCAATGACGGCGGGTGTTTGGGCGCTCCACAATAATCCGGAAGAATTTGCCAAACTCAAAGCTGACCAATCCATCATTCCAAATATGGTTTCAGAAATTATCCGCTGGCAAACGCCTCTGGCTCACATGCGACGCATCGCCAATGAGGATGTAGAACTGGGCGGAAAGACCATCAAGAAAGGTGACAAGGTTGTAATGTGGTATGTCTCTGGAAATCGTGACGAAGAGGTTATTCCCAACGCTGATGCCTTCATGGTTGATCGGCCCAAGGCACGCCATCATGTTTCTTTCGGTTTCGGTATACATCGCTGTATGGGAAATCGATTGGGAGAAATGCAGCTGAAAATTTTGTGGGAAGAACTTCTCAAACGCTTCGATCGTATTGAAGTGACCGGGGAACCCGACAGAGTGTGCTCCAACTTTGTGATGGGCTACACCAATTTACCCGTTATCTTGCATCCTCGCGTGTCCTAGCCTAGTCCTGGACAGTTTGCTCGGGCTGCTTCAGGGCGGCCCTGATTTCCGCACTTTTTTTACCGACATTCTGACGCAACTTGGCTTCGTCGATGGTCAGTACCTTGCGATCTTCCATCAGCACCTCGCCGGCTACTACGGTGGTCACAACATCACTGCTATCGAGCACATACACCAAATGGGAAACCACATCGTATAGAGGTAGGTGACGAGTTTCATTGAATGAGAGTTGTATCAAATCAGCCTGTCTGCCCACAGTAAGTTGACCGATCTCATCTCCCATATGAATCGCTTTGGCACCGATTCGTGTGGCCATACTTAAGGCCTGCCTTGCGGGCAAGGCTGTGGGATCACCCGTGTTCAGTTTATGTAACAGCGCGGCCATACGAACCTCTTCCCAAAGGTCCAGATCGTCAACCATCCCGCGAAACAGTGTCATCGCGCTGTGCGTGTGTCCATTGATCAGACCGGGCATGAGTACCTTGCCCTTGCCCTCTATAACTTTGCTGGCAATAAATTCACGGTTGATTTCCGCACGGGGACCCACTGCGACTATTTTGTCCCCGACAATGGCGACTGCTGCGTCCTCCAAAACCGATTGGTCTGCCTGCATGGTCAGTAGGTAGTCGCCGTAGATAATCAAGTCGGCGTGTTTAGCCTGGGTGGGGAGCGCCGTAATGAAAAGCGCGGCACCAACAAGTGCCGCGCGTAAAAAAGAAGTTAGGTTTGAGGATCGTTTCAAGCAGCGTTTGATCTCGGTATCTATCATATTTTTCTCTCGTAATCTGGCGATGAGTTAGCTGTGTGCTCGAGTTAATCTGGCGAGAAATTCCGGCGCTTTTTCGGGGTTATTGGTGGCCCAGAAAAACTGAGTATGACAGCGATGCCCAGAGCCATAATGGTAAAGGGGAGCAATAGCGAATCGCTGGGCGCGGCAGCTGGGTCGCTAAACAACATTCCGGCAATCGTTGCAGATAGATAGGAGGCCATCGTGCCCACTATCATCGCTCGAATACCCAATCTCGCAAGGTCTTGCTTTCGCTCGGGAGCGAGTTCCCCCAAGCCACCGATTAACATTGCCACCGACATGAAGTTGGCGAAACCGCATAAAGCAAAGGTCGCTATGATGTTGGATTTTGGGCCCAGAACCTCACTCCCCGTGAGTGCCATCATTTGGCTGTAGGCGACCAACTCGTTGATCACCATTTTGGTCCCCATAAGCCCGCCGACAATGGTTGCATCCTGCGCCGGTACGCCCATAGCGAGTGCTGCGTAACGAAACAATCCTCCCAGGATTCCGCCTAAACTTAAAGCCCCAATCCCCAGATAGAGTCCCGCCAGCGCTCCAGGGGCCTCTGAATCCCTCTTTCAAGTTTTATTATAAGCCTTCACAGCGGATAGGGCAGAGAGGTTTAGTCAAAAACCGTTGCTCTGCGCATCGTCAGCGCTCAAGGGGGCATTTTGGACGGACGGACCTATCCTGCATAAGCCGTCATTCTTGTCTGGTATTTGTCTAAATGGGCGGTGGTTCAAACTCCTTTAGTGCTACGAGCACTTGTTCCAATAGTTTTCGATGGCTTTCTTTCAGCTTTACCAATAATTGTCGTCCCGTTCGAACCACTTTTGCTGCAATGGCCTACAAACGCCAGCGCAGAGTCATCGCACGATGATGCGCCAGCTCTTCCGGCAGCAGCTGGCGCATGAGAGCAAATAAATTGCAGGACAATGTATGGACTCCTCCTTTTACCGAGGTCTGACTAGACCTGGGTGGGTTTACCAACAAAGGGCCAGAGTCATGAGAAATTCCAATACTATCGGCGTTGATCTCGCCAAAAATGTTATTCAAGTTTCTGTCGTTACACCTGCCAATAAAGAACTGTCGAACAAGGAACTCTCACGCATTACGTTTGCCGGGTTCCTGGCAAAGCAGAATCCAGGTCTAGTCGCTTTTGAAGCCTGCGCCACTGCTCACCACCGGGCTCGCTTGGCAACGATGTACGGTCATCAGGTCAGGATAATCCCGGCCCTGGCGGTGGCCCCGTTCAGGCAGGGGCATAAAACAGATAAGAATGATGCGCTGGCAGTTGCCGGGGCGGCAAATCGACCCCACATCAAAATTGCGCCAATGAAAAGCATCGACCACCAAGCGATACAATCGATTCAGCGCTCGAGAGAGTTGATCATTCAGGAGCGCACGGCAACCTCGAATCACATTCGCGGCCTGCTGCTGGAGTTCGGTATTGCGATTCCCAAGGGCCTCGTTTACCTGCGAAAGCATGTGCCGCTGATTCTGGAGGATGCGGAGAATGGATTGCCCATGTCCTATCGTCCGACGCTGCACAGGATGTTCATGAGATTCCACGCCACTGAAGAAGACCTGGCCTTTATGGACGGGCAGGTCAAACAGATCGTTAAATCAAACGATGGCTGTCGGCGACTGACGGCACTTGAAGGCGTCGGGCCGATTGGTGCCATTTTGTTGTTCGCGACTCCGGGTTCGGGGGAGGCGTTCAAAAACGGGCGTGAGTTTTCTGCCTACATTGGGCTCACACCCAGGCAATACAGTAGTGGCGGAAAAACCAATGTTATGGGTATCTCCAGGCATGTCGCCAACCGGCGATTGCCTGCTGTGCTGATTCAGGGAGCCCGGGCCTATGTCCACCAACATAAACACGTAACGTCTGGCAAAGACGAGTGGTTGCAAGCACTCGTAGCTCGCGGTGGCACAGGGAGAGCAGCAGTAGCACTCGCCAACAAAAATGTGCGAACCGCTTGGGCGATGTTGACTCAGGGAACGGAATATAAATGCAAACCTTGCCTGGGCAACGTCGCCTGGCACCGATATTGAAATTGCGTGAAAAAGTAAAGAAGGAGTTCACCGAGCAACCCTAAATCAGATAAAGCTATCCACCCGGGTGAAACCTGTGCCGCTTTGTGGCCTAACAGGCCGCCAGGACATTGAGGCACCGGGGTGCGCATACATTGAGGGCTGGGAGATAGCGTCTCCACCAAAAAGCCGAATATACGTAAGCGTTTTTAGTCTGACAAAAATTTGCTTGTTTGAACGGAGGAGTCCATATACAGTGCGGAGATTAAAAAGTACAGCGCATTGGCGTTAAAATCCGGGCATGGCAACGTATCGCCGCCAAAATCCAGCTTCAGTTCCTTGAGGCGATTCTCGCTGTCCTCAGCACGCTGGTTGTACCCCAGGGCACCTTCTCTTGGTGCTACGCACCAATTCACCTTGTACCCCAGGGCACCTTCTCTTGGTGCTACGCACCAATTCACCTTGTACCAGTGAACGATTTGGCTATCGCTGAGCCCGCCTCGGTTAGTGGCAATCGCACGATAAATATAGCCACCCTGGCTGATTGCGCCTGAGCGCTCTTGTGAATCCAGATCCAGACTCGCCTGGCCTTTAAGGGCTGTTCTTTGAATGACCAGGGTGAAGGCTTCTTCATAATCACCGATACAAAAGCTCGTTCGATAAGTGTCCTGCCCGCTTATGGGCTTGCCTTGCTTATCAAGCAAAGGCTGCCAATCCGAATCGCTGGCCGCTTCAATCTGTGCCCGCATAGCTGCGCTGGTTTTGGCTCGAATGGCATACTCGATACCTTGCGTATCACAATACTCAATGATTTTTGTTTGGTAGCCTGCGGCGTCTATACGCAGCGCATTCAGGGCACAGCCTTCCGGTAACGACTGCTGGCATTGCTGGATAAAGGCCAGGTTGTCTTGTGCTGGCGGCACATTGCCGTGGCGGAAATCAACCGCTACAACCTGCCCGGTTTCCGCAATATGACCCACCATGGGCATAAAACCCTTGTTCTTGTTGTAGGTCCACTTAGCATCCGCTTTATGGGCAATAATTTCAGTGGCATCGATGTCCAGTGTGACTTTTTTACAGCGGTGCAAGGCTGACTGCAACAGGGCCTTATTCACCTTCATCCAGGTGAAAGCTGCCTTCGTGCTGCATCAGGATGAGTGTCTTGATAAATTCCGAGGGCTTATACCCCGATTGCTTTTAGGCGGGGGAAAGTAATGATCAATGCGTTCGGCGAGGCTCAGGGAGTCCATTAACTGACCAATGGCCAATGGCCAATAAACCGGCACGGGAAGTGAGTAAATCGTTCGTTGTATCGAGTTTGTAAGGTAGAATAATCGTAAGCCTTGAGTTGTGCACCCAGTGGGTGATGGTCTGTTTTGTTGCTAACCATTATACAGCCAGGGCTTTCTACGGTTTAGGGATTTCTATCTGGGGATCCGGGCAGTGAATTTTCATCGAACTTCCTGTCGATGTGAAAAGAAAATTCCTTCAAAAAGGGCTACTCGGCCGCAAGCGACCGAGCTTACGCCCAATTTGATTGGCCTTCGGCCAACCGGAATTTTCTACTTTTCATCTACCTTTACTCGGGGGCAAGCCCGCCGAGATTTCTTTCGCTAAAAGATGCGGACGTTTGAGGCGTATTTTTCTCTTGGTTTATCGGATTAAATTGGGTATTATAGGGTAAATTATTGGATATGGAACCCTATGAAAGACTCAAACCTTTATCTGACACCAGATATTGTGCAGCTTGTTGCGGAGATTGATGAATTCAAGGGTCGCTGGCAGGCTTTGGAAAATCTCTCTCCTGAACGCCTGTCTGCTTTACGCAAAGTGGCAACCGTTGAAAGCGTTGGTTCTTCAACCCGGATTGAAGGCGCCAAGCTGAGCGATGCACAAGTCGAAACCCTGTTGTCGGGTTTAGGCAAAACATCTTTTGCATCCCGTGATGAACAGGAAGTGGCGGGGTATGCCCATGCCATGGACCTTGTGTTCGAGGCTTTTGCCGACTTGCGGCTTACTGAAAACCATATTCGCCAACTTCATCAGACATTACTGCGCTACAGTCATAAGGATGAACGCCATCGCGGGTCATATAAGACGCTTGATAATCATCTGCTCGCCTTTGATGCTGACGGGCATGAGATTGGTGTCATTTTTGCAACCGCCACGCCTTTTGATACGCCGCTCGAAATGGAAGAACTGGTCGCCTGGACCGTAAAAACGATTGATGAAGAGGCACTGCATCCGCTGTTGACTATTGCCGTATTCGTAGTGGCATTTCTCGCCATCCATCCGTTTCAGGATGGCAATGGCCGCCTGTCCCGAGTGCTAACCACACTGCTGCTGCTTCGGGCGGGTTATGATTATGTCCCTTACGCCTCGCTAGAAAGCGTGATTGAGGAAAACAAAGACCTGTATTACAAAGCCCTGCGCCGCACCCAGACCACGCTAAAAGGCGATGCACCCGACTGGGAACCTTGGGTCGGGTTCTTTCTGCGCTGCCTTAAAAAACAGAAAAACAAGCTGGCTGAGCGGCTGGATCGTGATCAGATTGCCAGTGATGATGCCGAATTGCCGGAAATTTCCCTAAAAATTCTGGCATTGTTACGCACCCATAATCGCCAAAATATCATGCAGATTACCGAAGCAAGCGGCGCAAACAGAAATACAATCAAGCTGCGACTGCGCGAGCTGGTAAACGCCGGAAAAATCCGACGACACGGCAAAGCGAGGGCCACATGGTACACATTATGAACAATGATATATCCGCCACTTTCTTCCCTATCAACAGCATATTGATCGGGAATTAGCGTGAAAATAATCGATAACATTAACAACCTTCTTGGAGATGATCTCAAAACGACCCTAAAGAACGGGACGCGGCTGAAAATCGCGGCCTCCTGCTTTTCGATATATGCGTTTGAAGCTCTAAAAGCTGAATTATCAAAAATCGATAAACTGGAATTTGTTTTCACTGCACCCACTTTTGTACCGGAAGGGGCAACGGATCAGGTCAAGCGAGAGCAACGCGAGTTTTTTATTCCAAAAGCACAGCGCGAGAGAAGTCTTTACGGAACAGAATTTGAAATTCAGCTTCGCAACAAGCTGACACAACGCGCTGTTGCCCGCGAATGTGCGGACTGGATAAGAAAAAAGGCGACATTCCGTTCGAATAAAACCAAAGCCCCGATGCAACAATTTATTTGTGTCGAGGGCAAATCTGAACAGATTGCCTACATGCCGATAGGTGGGTTTACGGCTGTTGATCTGGGACTGCAAAAAGGAAATGCCATTTCAAATATCGTCAATCGGTTTGATGGCGCACCTTATACCAATACGTATCTTGATCTGTTCAATCAGATTTTGGGCGACCCGGACAAACTGGAAGACGTTACCGAAACCATCTGCCAGCACATTGAATCCATCTATCAGGAAAATTCGCCGGAACGCATTTACTTTTTGATCCTCTATAATCTCTTCAATGAATCTCTGGAGGAAATTGACGAGGATGTTCTGCCAAATGACCGCACCGGTTATCTGGATAGCCTTGTCTGGAACAAACTTTTCAACTTTCAGCGTGATGCGGCAACGGGTATCATCAACAAACTTGAAACCTACAATGGTTGCATTTTGGCGGACAGTGTTGGTCTCGGTAAAACCTTCACAGCCCTTGCGGTCATAAAATATTATGAGCTTCGCAACCGTTCTGTTCTGGTTCTTTGTCCCAAAAAGCTTGCTGATAACTGGATGAACTATAACAGCAATTTAAAGACCAACCTTCATGACCTTGGAGAGGCGATCAATGGGGACATAGCAGCGGTCGATCAAGTTGAAGGGATCAACAAAGGTCACGAAGAACGAAAAGATTTGGAGTCTCTGATTGAACCTTTGTCAGAATCCCTTAGAAAGGAAATATTAGGACTGTGGGATGAGTATGAAAATGCCTCATCCAGAGAGGCATTGTTGGCAAAAGCTTTCGATAAAATCGAGACGATCCTGCAACATACGCAGGGAAAGAATCACGAAGATTTTGATTACAACTTCAACCTCAGCTATGGCGTAAAGTATACGGATTTCGATAGTCTGACGATGAAATTGAGAGCCTTGATTGACAAGGACACTAGAAGGCTCGTCAAGGGCACACCCCAGGACGGCATTGTAATGTTGTTGCTCCTAATATAGCCTAATCGTTTAAGTTGATAAATAGATAATTCCTCTGACAGCGAAGGGAGTCCCCAATTGCGGGATATCTAGTGTCCTCGGGAGATGGCTTAATGAAGGATTTAATAAAACTGGCAGAATCAGCCCGCAACAATGCCTATGCTCCCTATTCAAATCACCCCGTCGGAGCCGCGTTGCTTACAGTAAACGGCAAGGTATTTTCTGGTTGTAATGTCGAGAATGCAGCCTATCCAGCAGGCGTGTGCGCGGAAGGTGGCGCCATTTCGGCCATGATACTAGCCGGAGAGAAGCAAATCTCGGAGATTGTAATAGCGGGCCCGGGCGATCATCTGTGCACTCCATGCGGTGGCTGCCGCCAGAAAATCAGAGAGTTCGCAGTGGAAAACACGCTTGTCCATATTGTGACTAAAACGGGGGAGGTAAGTAGTTTTCAATTTGCCGAACTGTTACCAGAATCTTTTGGTCCTGATTCCTTAAACGTATAAGCTGAAAGTATGGCTCGACATTGTCTAACGATGTCTATACGTTGAAACGCGCGGTTGCATACTGTTGTGTGGCTACAGGCGGAGCGAAATTATGTTAAGTATACTGGGCATTGTTGCCTTGCTAGCGCTTGCGTTGCTGTTGTCTGAAAATCGTAAGGCTATCAATCTTCGTACCGTATCTCTGGCTCTGCTGGTTCAAGCAACGTTTGCTGGTATCGTGCTCTACATTCCCTTGGGTAAAACAGTGTTGGGCTCAGTGTCCGGGGGGGTTCAACACGTCATCAACTACGCCAATAGCGGGATTATTTTTGTTTTTGGTGATCTGGCCAACTACAAGCTGGGTTTTATTTTTGCTATCAACGTTTTACCCATCCTCATATTCTTCTCGGCTTTGATGTCTGTCCTGTATTACCTCGGGATAATGCAGTGGATAATTGGGTTTTTGGGGGGCGCTATCAGCCGCGGGCTGGGTACCAGCCGTGTTGAATCGGTCGCCGCGGCCGGGAATATATTTGTTAGTCAGACCGAGGCTCCTCTGCTGGTGCGGCCCTATATTGCCGGACTGTCTAGGTCAGAATTGTTTGCAGTAATGACCTGTGGCGTAGCGTCCATTGCAGGTTCGGTATTGGCCGGTTATGCCAACATGGGGGTAGAACTGAAATACCTCATTGCGGCAAGTTTTATGGCTGCCCCGGGTGGGCTGCTGATGGCAAAAATAATCGTGCCGGAAACCGAAGAAAAAGATCCCAAAGATGAGATTGATCAGGGCATTGGTTACGGCGAAGGTGAGAAGCCACATAATGTCATTGATGCGGCCGCTACGGGTGCGATCGGTGGTTTGAAGCTGGCGGTGAATATAGGTGCAATGCTGGTGGCTTTTATTGCCTTGATAGCGTTACTCAATGGAATTCTAGGCGGTATTGGAGGCTGGTTTGGATTCCAGGATTTAAGTTTTCAAATGATTCTCGGCTATGTTTTATCGCCACTGGCTTACTTAATGGGCGTTGTCTGGGAAGAGGCGTTTACAGCCGGTAGTATGATCGGTCAAAAGTTGATACTGAATGAGTTCGTCGCCTACGTTGATTTTGTTCAGATTAAAGATCAGCTCTCTGAGAAGACCCAGGTGATCATTACGTTCGCACTGTGTGGGTTCGCCAATTTGTCATCGGTAGCGATCCTACTGGGTGGATTGGGCTCGATAGCACCGCAACGACGCGCCGAAATAGCTAGCATTGGCATGCGAGCTGTGGCCGCTGGTTCCCTGTCGAATTTGATGAGTGCGGTGCTGGCTGGGATATTTCTTTCTCTATAGAGGAGGGCGCATCGATGGAAAATCTCATTGGAGATTATCAAGCTTTTTTTTCGCTTGCGCTGCGACGTTTGAGCAATCTTCACATTGATATCTCAGGATGTGAGCTAAGTCACTTGGCTTGCCGCACGGAGACTTACGAAGAATACCTGCAGGCCAGAGAGAAAATTGAGCGGCATTGTATTTCCAACGTAGAAAATATCTGGAATGGTCGCCCAATGTCGATCATGCAACTCGAAGAACCGCTAGATCTCGGCTTAGGATTTGAGGTTGGGGTGATTGAGTTGATACCCCCGGTACATCAACGTATTTATAAAATGGGAATGGAACATATTGGTGTAATTATCGGTGATTCTGTCGATGAATTCTCCCGCAAGCATCGCACTGAATTAACCGGTCAGCAATTTCAAAGTAAGGAGTGTGAGCCATACTATGTCACCTTTTACGAGGACTTCACCACGGTCAAGTTTTATAGAAACTCGTTGCTGAGAATTTGCGAAAGCCAACATGGTCGATCATATGAGGGGTTTTCTCACGTGGAAAATTGGAATTCGTCATAGAGTGAGTACTGATCGTCATCGGCGCGCATGTCCGCCTGCAATATCTGCTCCAGTTTTGCTGGCCCGATTGACCAGGGCAGTTGTTTAAGTAGGTTCTCCATCTATCGCATACAATGATTTTTGTTAATGGGAGTACCAAGGTAAAAATGGTTACTTTAAAAGATGTCGCAAGAGAGGTTGGAGTCCCGGTTGCGACAGTGTCGTATGTTTTGAACGACAAAGGCTCGGTCAGCAAGAAGACCAGCAATCTGGTCAGGAAGGCCGTGAAACGGCTGAACTACCGCCCCAGCCGTATTGCCCAGTCAATGCGGACGGGTTTCACTCAATCTATTGGCTTTATGCTACCCGATTTGACCAACCCCTTCTTTCCGGAACTCGCCCAAATGGTCGAGAACGCTGCGAGGAAGAAGAACGTGTCTGTACTCCTTGTCGATAGTCAGAATCGCCTTGAGGTTGAAGAGGAAGGGCTAGTTCTGTTCCAGCAGCATGCGGTAGACGGCGTTATTTATTGTCCGGTGGGGCACAAACCCCCCGTTGCCCTGGCGTAAGCGCACTTAAATCGACCCTATTGATTTTGTCTGCGAGCCGCTAGACAGTAGATCGCTTTACTTCGCCGTTACTCTTCGATTTCCATGTTCCAGGGCAGTAATGCTTCAAGCTTTTCCACCGTATCTGCCGCCGCAATGTGCGCCAGCACATGCTGGAGGTAAGCATAAGGTTCCAGGCCGTTCGCCTTTGCCGATTCCACTAAACTATAACAGGTCGCACTGGCTCGGGCCCCGCGGGAGGTATCTGCGAATAGCCAGGCGCGCCGACCAACCGCAAAGGGCCTGATCGCATTCTCAGCCAGCGCATTGCTGATATTCAACTGGCCGTCCTCGCAATAGCCAATCAGGTACTCCCATTGGTTCAGTGTGTACGTTATGGCCTTGTGGGTCAGGCTATCTTTGGGCACCCGGCTGACGTTCTTCTCCAGCCATGGCTTCAGGTCCTCGAGAATCGGCACGCTGAGTGACTGCCTTGCCTGTTTTTTCTTGTCGTGCTCCAGATCCTTGATCGATTTCTCTATCGCATACGCCCTGGCAGCGCTCGATTGCCCCGTGGTGCTAATTGACCGACCGCTTCCAGGCTATGATGTGGTTCATTCGGACTACTATCGCGGTGGTGCTCTTCTCGCCGAGTACGCAATCAAGTTGGGGCACAAGAAGGTGGGATTATTGTCGGGCCCGCAAACAGTGGCCAGTGCGCGGCAACGACGAGAGGGATTTCTGAAATCAACGAAATGGGTTTACGGGTCCCTGAGGATATCTCGGTGATTGGCTTTGACAATATACCCTGGTCCACAGTGGTTCGTCCCAAGTTAACTACAGTGAGCCAGCACATGTTTGCCATTGGCACCGAGGCGGTAGAGTTATTATTTGGCAGAATAAATAATCCCGATCAGCCCACGCGAGCTGTAGTTCTGGATGTGGATTTAACCGTAAGGGACTCCGCCACTAACTATTCCCCCTAGCGGGCCCCGGCGATTCCCCTACTTCCGCGCGAACTACATTTTAACTTGACCATCTGGACAGGATGGAGTAGCTTTTCGGTACTCGCTGTCCAGTTCATCAAAAAAAAATAGTTTCAAGCGGAGGTGCTGTATGTCAGTTTTGGTAGAAGGCGGAACGGTCGTTACTCATGATCAGACATACCGGGCAGATGTGTATTGTTCTGAGGGTAAAATACAGGCTATCGGCCTTGGCTTGGATGTACCGTCAAATACGGAGACCGTGGATGCTAGCGGCCAGTATGTGATGCCTGGAGGTATCGACCCGCATACACATATGCAGCTTCCATTTATGGGTACCGTGGCCAGTGATGACTTCTTTACGGGCACTGCGGCGGGCTTGGCCGGTGGCACGACTACCATTATCGATTTTGTTATCCCCGCCCCACAAGAACGCCTGTTAGATGCGTATAAACAATGGCGTGAATGGGCGGAAAAGGCCGCTGCGGATTACAGTTTTCATGTTGCTGTTACCTGGTGGGATGACACCGTCTACGAGGACATGAAAACTCTCGTCGATCAGTACGGTGTTAATAGTTTCAAGCATTTCATGGCCTACAAAAATTCCATTATGGCGACCGATGAGATTATGGTCGCCAGTTTTTCTCGCTGCCTGGAGTTGGGGGCAATACCCACAGTGCACGCTGAAAACGGAGAATTGGTTTACCACCTGCAACAAAAATACCTGGATATGGGCATCACCGGCCCCGAGGGACACCCACTGTCCCGGCCTCCAGAGGTGGAAGGTGAGGCAGCCAGCCGGGCTATAAAAATTGCCCAGGCGCTGAATACCCCTGTTTACCTTGTTCATGTGTCTACCCGTGATGCGCTGGATGAGATTACGTACGCACGCGCCCATGGGCATAAGGTGTTTGGTGAATGTCTTGCAGGCCACTTGTTGCTTGATGACAGCGTGTATCAAAACCCGGACTGGGATCAAGCGGCGGGTTATGTAATGAGCCCGCCGTTCAGGCCTAAGGGGCATCAGGAAGCCCTGTGGCACGGGCTTCAATCCGGGAACTTGCAGACTACCGCAACCGATCATTGCTGCTTCTGTGCGGAGCAGAAAGCGGCTGGCCGTGATGATTTCAGTTTAATCCCCAATGGAACGGCGGGTATCGAAGATCGTCTTTCACTGCTGTGGCATGAAGGGGTGAATACGGGAAGGCTGAGTATGAATGAGTTCGTCGCACTGACGTCTACCAACAGCGCCAAAATATTCAATATTTACCCCCGCAAGGGTGCCATTTCCGTTGGCGCAGACGCAGACCTGGTTGTTTTGGATCCCGAGGGTACCCGGACTATTTCTGCCGCTACCCATCATTCCAATATCGATTTTAATATCTTTGAAAACAAAGAAGTTAAAGGCATTGCCACTAACACCATCAGCCAGGGCAAGTTGGTTTGGGCCAATGGCGAACTTCGGGCAGAAAGAGGGGCGGGGCGCTATATCGATAGACCGCCTTACCCTGCGGTCTATGAAACCATTGAAAAACGAATTAAGGCGGCTGAAGCCGTAGCTGTGAATCGGTAAAGATGAGGGTATCTGGCACCGGACACCAGATGAAGTTTAGCAACTAGGTTGGAGAGGGTAAACGTCATGGAATTTGGAATTTGTTTTAAAGGTTTTGTTGAGCCTGACAGAGCTCGGGCGCTGGTTAAGCAGGCAGAGGCGGGCGGCTTTAGCTACTGCTGGTTTTATGATTCACATATTCTCTGGCGCGAATGCTATCCCGCTATGGCGATGTGCATGGAGCACACGACAACGATGCGCTTCGGTCCCTGTGTAACAAATCCGAATACACGTGACTGGTCATTGGCGGCAAGTCTGTTTGGTAGTTTGGCCAAGCAAAGCGGTGGACGCATTGATATGGGACTTGGCCGAGGAGACAGCGCCGTCCGTGTGATGGGGAAAAAGCCAGCCACCCTGGCTCGTCTTGCGGAATTTACTGAAAAAGTGAAAGCAATGATTAGGGGCGAGGAAGTCATGTATGGAGAGTGCCCCGCGCCGGTTAAATTTCCATGGGCAGATGGCTATGAGTTGCCAATTTGGATTGCTGCCTATGGCCCGAAGGCGTTGAAAACGGCGGGCGAAGTTGGCGACGGTTTGATTCTGCAGATCGCGGATCCTGCTCTGTGTAAATGGTTTGCTGATCAGGCCATAAATGCAGGCAAAGAGGCGGGACGCGATATGTCCAATTTCAGGATAATGGCGGCGGCTCCTGCCTATATTGGGGATACTGTCGCTGAGTGTGTGGAACCCACCAAATGGTTCCCGGCTATGGTGGGTAATCACGTTGCCGATATCGTTGAAAAATACGGTGCAGACTCATCGGAAGTTCCCCACAGCCTGACTGACTATATTGAAAACCGCAAAGGCTATGACTACTCGAAACATGGCCAGAGTGATAACCCCTATCTGGATTTCATCACCCCCGATATTGTTGAAAGCTTTTGTGTATTGGGCAACACTGAACAGCATATTGAAAAGCTGAATCTACTGAAAGACGTTGGTATTACCCAATATAATATTGGCTCTTCTCCGCTTCTATGAGTGAAAAAGGATGCCGATCCCCACGTAATCTGTTGGTATATAAGGCTTCTGACAACTTTACATAGAACAGGTATATGGGAATCGACATCCAGAGGGATATTTTGGGCCTCAAGGGGCAGCGGGTCAATCCAATACAACGGGACGAACAGGAGCAGCAACTTGTCATTCATTGCAGCAGGGACAGGCGTAGAAACGCCATAGACCCCGTTACGGGGCGAAAGGGAACAGTCAACCGGTACGTCCGTCGACAGATCAGGGATGTGCCGCTCTTTGGCTACCCTTGTGTCATCGAAGTTGAGTTGGCCCAAGTGTTTATCAGCAAGAGCGAACGTCGCATGGAGCACTGTGAATTGGTCGACAAGGGATGCCGCTTCACCCGCCGCTTTTCTGCAGACTGATCAGTGGTTTGTGCCGCCACATGAGTATTCAGGCGGTCTCCAGACATCTCGGTGTACGCTGGGAGACGGTGAAGAATATCGACAAGGCGTATCTGGAGGAGACTCTCCCGGCACTCGACCCGACACCGCTGACTGGCCTGAAGTATCCGGGTGTTGATGAGGTGGCCAGGGCGAAAGGCCACGACTACATGACCGTGATTTACGACACGGTGGAGGGGCATTTAATCGGTGTGGAAACCGGTCGAACGGCTGACGTTTTCTCTGGATTTCTAAAGCAGCTGCCGGCACAAACCACTGCAAAAATAGAGGCTGTCGCAATGGACATGGCGCCATCCTGTCAGAAATCAGTCCGTGATTGCTGACCCAATGCCGACATTGTGTTTGACCGTTTCCACGTCATGAAGCACTACAGCAAGGCCCTGAGCAACCAGCGGCGAATAGCGTTTGGAAAGGCCAACAAAGCGGGTAAAGCATTGCTAACAGGAACACATTACCTGGTGCTGAAAAACGCCGATAAGCTGGACGAACCCCGGACTCAAAAATTACAACGACTATTGGATGAAAATGCCCATCTCAATACGCTGTATATCTTGAAGGAACAACTTCAGGCCTTGTGGGAATCAGAGACTGTCGAACTGATGCAGGAGCGACTGGAAGCCTGGTGCCGGATAGCCGATCAATCGACCATGCTCTACCTGAAGAAGTTTGCAAAATCCTTGAGAAGGCACTGTGTGGGCATTTGTAATTACGCGAAGCACAAGCTCACCAGTGCCAGGATCGAGGCTGGCAACATCAGTATCGGCATGATCCGCAAGCGCGCCAGAGGCATCAGGGATACCGAGTATTTCAAACTCAAGATCAGACAGTCATCCCTGCCGGACGGGGACTCGATGTTCTATGTTGCGGCCTGATATTCACTCACAAGACCGGAGAAGAACCATAATATTTATCTCGATAACGGGGATGAGGAAAGTATTATCGCCAATTATGCCGAGCACATTATTCCGCAGTTTCAGAGCTAAAAATAGCAGGGCGTGTTGCCATTGATAGGAAGCCGCGGTTAAACATAACGAACCGGAAGGAACCTGGAAATGAAAGCAATAACAGCAGGGTCGTTTAAAGAGTTGGCGAAGTTATTATTCATGGCCACAGCCTTATTTTCGGGCTTATTGGTGGCGTCGCCGACCTGGGCAGATTCCATCAAGGTGGCGGGAATTTACACACAGCTAATCCAGCAAAAATGGGTTCTACTGGGAATCCTGTGGGTAGAGGTTGAGTTTTCCACAGTGGAACAGAATTGAAACTCGATAGTTTTCGAAGTTTCTAAATCCTCGGGCAGCCGATTTTATTGTCTGAATCTTTGAATTAAATCCTTCTGCGGTCGCATTGGTGATGCGATGTTTCAAGTAAGTCATTATGTTGTCGAGATGTTTCTTTAGCATCTTGGCGACTGATATGACCGGCTTTAGACGTGAATGTGTCGCCCACCAGTACCCTTTCTTAAAGAACGCCCGGGCTGGTTTATCGTAGCTGTAAGTCCACAGGTCAAGCAACGTCTCTTTGATTGCCCAGGCTCGGGCAACCTTCAACCCCTTTGATTGAAGGCCATAAAAAGTGGCTTCATCTTTTTCACTCCAGTTGTCGGGATTGCGTAACCAGGTATAGCGAGACCCGACCAGGTCATTGATACCGGCGGCTCTTAATGTTTTATTTTCTTTGCGCCTGACTTGGTCAACCATTTTTGTAAGATAACTGACGATATGAAACTTGTCGTGAACAATGGCGGCGTTCGGTAAAGTCGCCTCAACTGCCGTCATAAATGGAACCCACATATCCACGGCAACAGCAGCTACTTCATTACGCTGCTGTTCTGGAAGCGTGGACAGCAATGCGGTTGCCGATTCCGCCGTTCTATCTGCCACGACCTCAAGCACTCTGGACGCATTCAAATCGTACAGCAGGCTGGCATAGGATTGCCCCTTGCGAAAACTTTTTTCATCGATGCCAAGGTGTTTCACTTCCTCAACAGAGCGTCTGTCCATCCCTCTTTTCACTGCTCGGGATTGAATATGATGCACCTCATCCCACGACAGACCAAGTAGTTTTGCGGCCTGTGTCTTGTTGCTGGCAGCCGACAGCACATCAATAGCGAAACGCTCAAATAAATGCGTAAAGCGTGCCTGCGTATCTGCCCACGGTACTTTCAGGCTTTTGATTCCATGCGCTTTACAATGAATACGCGGAACCTGAGCAACTAACTGCGTCTTGAACTGCATCGTATCAAGGTGTCGCCATGTGCGTTGCTCACGATGGTCGTAAACCGAACAAAGGGCATGGCAGACACTACACGCGCCTTTCGTTCCCTTTGGCCAATCTATCTGGAGGGTAATTGATTTGTCGGTCAGATCCGGGGTAATAGCCGTGATTTTCCATGGGTCGCTAAGCCCCAAAAGTTGAGTAAACAACGCGGTATCTTTCATTTGAATATCTCCATAAAAAAAGACTCTTGTACCACATTCTTGACCATTGTTTGGCTTTTACCCATAGGAAACTCGGAAGAACCCAAAAATGGGATGCGCGCTTACATATCGCTCTGGAAAAGGCTAAGGCAAGTGGTGAGATTGAGTACGTCTTTTCTGAGAAGGTGTCCAATTCGGATTATGTACGCGTTCTGCGGCAATATGCGGATGGCGGAGTGGATTTAAGTGTTGGAGAGGCATTCGGTATCGGTCGCGAGGCTAGAAAAGTCACCAAGGACTACCCCGGTGTGGCCTTCTTGATGGGCGATTCTTTCCCAGCTGATCTGGATAATTTTTCGGTATTTGATAACTATATCCATGAACCGTGTTACCTGATGTAGACGCCACTCCAAAACCGCAGCTATTTGCCGAATTTTGAAATAGACGGATCTCGGCGTATTAGAATCGGCGCGGTAGAACTGCGGCCCAGTCACACTCAAGAGCGACCAATAAGCAGGCACGATTCAAGCGTAGGGACTATAAGAATAAGTGTCGCTGAGAACGGTATGACGCCACCACAGATTTGACGGTCAACGCTGGCGCCATACCCAAAAAAACCGTACAGCACCTGCCGCCACCGCTTGCTGTCGCCGTGCCGGCGAAGGTCAAACACTACAGCGTCAAGCTGGCTCGGCTTGCCGATTACGACAAGCTCAATGGCACCCGAAGCGAGACAGGAGATGATACCGATGATTGATATCGAGCAACTCAAACAGCAGGCACTTGAACTGAAGCTCCACGGCGTGCTGGCGCACTGGGGCGAGATCACCGACGAGCAATACCCCTGGCGGGCACAGCTCATCGCCTGGGAGCTTGCCGAGCGCAAACAGCGCTCACTCGAACGGCGCCTGAGCAGCGCCAGGCTGGGCCGGTTCAAACCGATGAGTGAGTTTGACTGGCAGTGGCCAAGCGCTATCGACCCACAAGCGATTCATGCCCTGATGCAACTGGGTTTTATGGACACGGCCAGCAATATTATCCTGCTGGACAGCAACGGCGTGGGCAAATCGATGATCGCCCAGAACCTGGGGTATAACGCTGTCATGCACGGCTATACGGCGCTGTTTACCACCGCAGCGGCGATGCTCAACGACCTGGCAGGTCAGGATGGCGCCAATGCCCTGCAGCGTCGATTGAAACACTACGCCAGGCCCGCCTTGCTGGTAATTGATGAAGTGGGCTACCTCTCCTACAGCAATCGTCATGCTGACTTGCTGTTTGAAATCATCAACCGGCGCTATGAGAAATGTTCAACTTTGGTGACAACGAACCGTCCGTTTGGCGAGTGGAATGACGTGTTCCCCAATGCCGCGTGTGTGGTCTCCCTGATTGACCGTTTAGTCCATCACAGCGAGGTCATCGCCATTGAGGGTGAGTCGTACCGCATGAAGGAAGCGCAGGAGTGTGCGTCGAAGCGGCGCGAGACCAAAAAGCGAGGAAAGGCTAAATGAAAACCTTAAAAATCACAACCTACTGGACGGCTGAACAAGCCGATTGTATTTATCAGCTGCTCGGCGACCTGAGATCGGTACTGTGGGATCACTATGGTGATGAGATTGCGCAACTGTACGAGGAGATCCGGATTGAGCAACAAGAGTACACAGACAGTGTCGAGGTAAATCATGAGCTGCCGTTCTAGCCTGTGATCGATTGGAGTTAAGCCGGATCACTGTCGCTTCTTTGTCGTTCTTTTATTCTGCGGCAAATAACTGCGGGTTTACTGTGGCGCTAACAACATTGAAACCCTGGCAAAAGAGACCCAGAGGCTGGGTCTTCATGGGCGTGTCGCGGGTTCACATTTGACGCCGTCACCTGTAACGGCGCAAAAACTCCGGGACTGGAAAACTATGGGTTGGCAAAGGGCGCTCAGGCGGATGTGGTTATTCTTCAAGCTGCGAATCCGATTGAAGCATTGCGGCTAAAACCCGCCCGGCTTTATGTGATTCGAAAAGGGCAAGTGATCGCTGAGACGCCGCCAGTATTTAGCGAAGTGAAGATTCCCGGGTTGGAAACAAGGTTGGACTTTCGTCGGAATTTTATCTGAAGGTTTGTGCAAGGGGGAAAACCTAAGAAATAGCACCCGCAACAATGATATCGCAGACACTTTCAATTGTGGTTTCCTTGTTCTTTTTACTGAGCTTTTTACCGTTGTTTAAGGCGATAACCTGATACTCAAAGTCCGCATAGTGTTGGGTAGTCGCCCATATCAAGTTGAGTAAAATTTGTGGATTAGTATTTCTTATCTTTCCCGCATCAATCCAGTTCTGAAGACATTGCACGATTTTCTCATCCCACTCAATGAGCGTTGATTTAATTTCCTTGCCAAAAATAGGCCCTCCCTGAATTATTTCCATTGCCCAAACTTTTGACCCGTTAGGTCTTGTAAATGAGTGTTCCATCTTTTTGCGGATATAGGCGCGAAGAGCAAATTCGGGATCATCAGATTCTTGAAATATATCTGCGTCATGCATCCAGTCAGCCAATATATCTTGCAACACGGCTGTATAAAGCTCCTGCTTGGTATTGAAATAGTAGTGGACATTAGATTTGGGCAGTCCAGCGCTGTCCGCGACTTCCTGGGTAGAGGTTCCGTTATAACCTTTTTCCGCAAATAGCGTCTCCGCATGACTAATGATTTTTCTTGTGTTTATTTCCCTGAGCTGGGCTTTCTTGTTCATTCAAAGAGTTTCCGGTTTGTTTTGCGCGCATGCTACATAAATGTCTGGTTTATTATATTAGCGACGATTATGCGAAGAATAGCGTAGATCGGCAACTCAATCCGGTTTTTTTGCGCAATCAACAAGCTACTGCGACGTTGTAACTCGCTTGCAGCCCCAATTGTTATTGCCATAAAGGAGTTCTATGAGCACTGCTTATTCTATTTCCCCCCACTACCGGAATACTCTTGACTGGTCTGTTGAACGCGTATAGTATCGGCTCAATCCTGACCAACTGGGCGGGATTATTATGTGGTGAATATGCAGGTGGATAAGTCTCCGCCTATTCGTAATTTAAACCCATGGAAAATTTCAGCAGGGCCGCCTATGTGGCTCTTCTCCGCTTTGTTGAGTGAAAAAAGATGCTGACCATCAAGTAACCTGTTGATATGTTTGGTTTATGACAACTTTACATAGGGCAGGTATATGACCATCAACATCTCACGGAATATTTTAAACCTCACGGGGCAACGTGTAAATGAAATTAAACTGGACGAAGAGGGTGACAAGATTGTTATTCACTGTAGCCGGGACGCCCGCAGGAGCACTATAGACCCCACCACAGGCAAGAAGGGAACTATCAACCAGCATATTCGCCGGCAGGTTAAGGATATCCCCCTTTTTGGGTATCCATGTGTGCTCGACATTGAACTGGCCCAAGTGTTTATTAGCAAGGGTGAGCGCCGCATTGAGGCGTGTGATTTTGTCGATAAAGGGTGCCGTTTCACCCACCGGTTTTGCCGACTGATCAGTGGATTATGCCGCCATATGTCTATTCAGGCCGTCTCCAGGCATTTGGGGATACGATGGGAGACAGTAAAGAATATCGACAAGGCATACCTGATGGAAACGCTCCCTGCGCTTGATCCTGCACAGTTGACTGGCTTGGAATATATTGGTGTCGATGAAGTTGCCAGGGCGAAAGGCCATGACTATATGACGGTGGTCTACGATATGGTCGGAGGTCATCTGGTCTGGGTGGAAGCTGGTCGAACTGCCGAGGTGTTTGCAAGATTTCTAAAACATCTCTCCCCGGATACATCCAGTAAAATCAAGGCCGTAGCTATGGATATGGGCCCTGCTTATCAAAAGGCTGTCAGGGAGTGCTTGCCGTTGGCAGACATTGTGTTTGACCGTTTTCACGTCATGAAAAATTACAGCAAAGCTATCCATAATCAGCGCCGGCTTGAGTTCAGGAAGGCCGATCCGAATGGTAAAAAACTGATGAAGGGGACGCATTATCTGTTGCTCAAAAATGCGGATAAGTTGAGTGAGAAACAAAGTAACAAGCTGCAAACGTTGTTGGATAGCAATAGCAACCTGAATGCGCTCTACGTTTTAAAAGAACAGCTTCAGTATCTGTGGAGTGCCACTTCATTTGAGGGGATGGCAGAGCAACTGGAAAGTTGGTGCTTGATAGCAGATCAGTCACACATGCTCTATCTGAAAAAGTTCGCAAAATCGCTCAGAAAACATTGTGTCGGCATCTGCAATTATGCAAAACACAAGCTAACAAGCGCCAGGATAGAGGCTGGTAATGTCAGTATAGGAATGATCCGTAAGCGCGCCAGGGGCATCAGGGATACCGAGTACTTCAAACTCAAAATTAGACAATCATCCCTCCCAGATAATCAATCTATGTTCTATTTGAAAACCTAGAATCACTCAACAAAGCGGAGAAGAGCCGCCTATGTCTCATTTAAAAATAAACGGGAATCGTCTTTGGGATAGTTTGATGGAGATGGCCGAGTTTGGGGCCACTGAAAAAGGCGGCTGCAACCGGTTGGCACTCACCGACCTGGATCGCCAGGCAAGAGATCTGTTTTGTGAATGGTGCAAAACCGTAGGGTGCAGTATCACGGTCGATAAGATTGGTAACATATTCGCCCACCGACCAGGGCACGACGATTCCCTACCGGCTGTTTGTACAGGCAGTCATCTTGATACTCAGCCCACGGGTGGGAAATTTGATGGTGTTTTTGGTGTCTTGTCGGGCGTGGAAATACTTCGAACCCTGCACGAAAACAACGTCACGACCAAGGCACCCATCGAAGTTTCTGTGTGGACAAATGAAGAGGGTTCTCGCTTTCAACCGGCCATGCAAGGCTCCGGGACCTACGTGGGTCGGTTCGATTTGAATGAGGAGTGGGACAAACGCGATGTCGATGGGAAACGCTTGAAGGATGAACTTGAAAAAATCGGATATTTGGGCGATGCCGAAATGGGCAGCCGCAATATGGCTGCATTTTTCGAGGCACATATCGAGCAGGGTCCCATCCTGGAAGATGAGGAAATGGAAATTGGCGTTGTTCGGTTAGGGCAGGGCATCCGCTGGTATAACGTAGTGATTACGGGTCGAGAATCACATGCTGGATCCACTCCGATGCATCTGCGTGCTGACGCCATGGCGGCGGCTTCTAACGTGGTTAGCGAGGTAGAGAAGCTCGCTCTTCGGTTCAAACCCAATGGCCTTGGAACCACAGGATTTATGCAGGTCTATCCCAATTCTCGTAACACCATTCCAGGTACGGTGAACTTTAGTGTCGATCTACGCAATCCCGATCCAGATGTACTTGCGGCAATGGATAAAGAATTTCAGCAGTACTGTGCCGATCTGGCCGAAGAAAGAAACATCGCAATCGATGTTGACCATTTCTGGTACTTCGCGCCGGTTGAATTTAACGCCTCGGATAACGTCAAGATTGCGGCGACAAAGCTGGGTTATTCGCACATGGATATCTACGCAGGAGCCGGCCACGATGCTTGTTATATGGCGGATTTAGTTCCCACTGGTATGGTATTCACACCCTGTGAGGGCGGTATCAGTCACAACGAGATTGAATATACGACTCCGGAGCAATGCGAGGCTGGTTGCAATGTGTTAATGCATGCAATGCTTGAAGTTGCCGGGGTAGTAGAGGAATAAGGTTTTAGTACCTTGTGTCCCCGTGCGATCTATTAGTAAAAACGATTAATGTTGCAGCAAAGTCCAACTCCAATGAAATGGGCATAGAATTAAAATATAACAAGTAGATTTTTTGGAGAATATTATGACAGGTATCAGCAGTGTCAATACGGTAGGTGAGTTTGTAGAACTAAATGCCGAGACCGACGTGACTTCAAGCCCACGGTTCAACCACGATATTGCACCAACCAAAATGAGTCGGCGCACTTGGGAAACCCGGCACGTTGCGGCCCTGTGGGTCGGCATGGCGATTTGCGTGCCCACTTATGCACTTGGCGGGGTGCTGACGTCGTATTTTGGACTGTCAGTTAGTGAAGCTTTGTGGGCCATTTTTTTGGCGAATGTCATTATTCTGATTCCACTGATACTCAATGCGCATCCAGGCACCAAATACGGTATCCCGTTTCCAGTATTGCTGCGTTCATCATTTGGCATTATTGGTTCAAACGTACCGTGCTTAATTCGAGCGTTGATCGCTTGTGGCTGGTTTGGCATTCAAACCATGTTTGGCGGATTGGCCATTCATCTGCTTTTGTCGGCGCTTTTCGATAGCTGGTCGGCGCTTGGTGGCGTCGGTGAAGTACTTGGCTTTTTTATATTTTGGGTGATTAATCTCACCGTTGTTATTAAAGGTTCTGAGTCCATTAAGGCGTTGGAGACATTTGCCGCGCCACTACTTTTGATGGTCGGTATCGGGCTGATAGTCTGGGCGTATCCGCAGGCGTCGATGACTGAAGTTTTCGCGAAACCTGCGTCCCGACCAGAAGGCGCATCACTGTGGGGTTATTTCTTCGGTGGACTCACGGCAATGGTCGGATTTTGGGCGACTCTATCGCTGAATATTCCGGATTTCAGCCGGTTTGCACGCTCACAGGAGAGCCAGATTCGAGGACAAATTTATGGGCTGCCTGTGACGATGGGTTTATTTGCAGCGCTGGGAGTTGTTCTCACCGCCGCTTCGCCGCAACTGGTCGGTGAGGTCGTATCTGATCCCATTAACCTAATTGGAAAAATTGACAGCCCGTTTTGGGTAATCCTCTCTATGCTAATAATAATCCTGGCGACCCTGTCGACAAATACTGCGGCAAATATCGTGTCGCCAACCAATGATTTTCAAAATATCGCACCGAAACATATTAGCAACACTCGTGGAGTGCTCATAACCGGCTTCATCGGTTTGTTATTGATGAGTTGGGAACTGCTAAAAAAGATGGGCTGGGTTGTTTCAGACGTTAGCGTTGAAAGTCTGTATTCCAATTGGCTTTTGGGTTACTCCAGCATACTCGGGCCCATTGCAGGAATTATGATCGTGGATTATTTTTTGATCAAACAACAAACATTGGACCTACCAGCACTTTATATAGATGGCAGCACATACCCGGCATGGAATAGCAGTGGTTTTGTGGCCTTTCTGATTCCGGTAGGTTTAACTTTAATCGCCATCACCACGGGTTTCATGAGCTGGTTTTATGACTTCGGCTGGTTTACAGGATCGATATTGGGCGGCTTGATTTACTACGCGCTGAATCTTAAAGAAATAGGCCAGACGATGGAGCTAGCTAGTGCTCCTTGACAGTGTAGCGGCGGGGTTCGCTCCCTTATCGAGAGCGAAAGCCCCTCAGTTGGAATAGGCTATTTAGTTCCGAAAATTTTGTCTCCGGCATCGCCTAAACCGGGGATAATGTATCCGTTCTCATCGAGATGTGAATCGATAGATGCTGTATATATATCTACATCAGGATGAGCACTGGTCACGTTTTCGATTCCTTCGGGCGCAGCGACAAGAAACAGGCCGATAATGCGTTTACATCCCGCTTCTTTCAACATGTCAATTGTGGCGATTAAGGAACCCCCCGTAGCGAGCATGGGGTCAATGATAATGGCGGTTCGTTGGTCGATATTGGTCGTCATTTTTTGGAAGTATGTTACGGGCTTTAAGGTTTCCTCGTCCCGATACAAGCCAACGACAGATATCTTGGCGCTCGGGCAGGCCTGCAGGACGCCGTCCAGCATGCCAATACCCGCTCTCAGGATGGGTACAACGGTGATTTTTTTCCCTTTGAGACGCGCGACAGAGGTTTCTCCAGACCAGGTGTCTATCGTGACGCTCTCCAGGGGTAAATCAGAGGTGGCTTCATAAGTGAGTAATAAGCCTATCTCAGCTGCGAGTTCGCGAAAGAATTTTGTACTAATATCTTTTCGCCTTAAGAGGCCAACTTTATGCTGTACCAGAGGGTGTTGGGAGACGTGAACTGTCATAGCTATTCTCGCAAATAATCATGGGATAGTGTTTACAAAGTGCCAGCTCTGGAGGGTACTCAACAGGAACGTTGCCGCAGTATTGTAAGTCGCAACCGCGGGGGAATACGAACATTAAATGGAGAACGACTTGGCCGATAAACCAGCCGGAGTGACCCAAGCCCAGTTGGACGCTCACTGGATGGCGTATACCGGTAACCGTCAGTTTAAGAAAGATCCGCGTATTATTGTCGGTGCCGAAGGCAAATACTACGCCTCAGCAGAAGGCAAGAAAGTGTTCGATGGCCTCTGCGGTTTGTGGACCTGTGGTCTGGGCCACAGCGTGCCTCAGATTAATGAAGCTGTGGCAGCTCAAATAAAGAAGCTCGACTACAGTCCAGCTTTCCAATACGGCACAGTAGAATCCTTTCAACTGGCCGAGAAGATCACCCAATTTATGCCAGAGGGTTTAAACCGCGTCTTCTTCACCGACTCGGGTTCGGAGTCCGTTGAAACATCCTTGAAGATTGCTCGCGCCTACTGGCGTAAAAAAGGTTGGGCATCCAAGGCCAAATTTATCGGCCGTAGCCTGGGTTATCACGGCGTGAATTGGGGCGGTATCTCAGTGGGCGGTATCGCTGCCAACCGTTCGCTCTTTGGTCAAGGTGTAGACGCCGATCACCTGCCTCATACCATGTTGCCGGGAAATACGTTCATAAAAGGACAGCCTGATACCGGTGCAGAATTAGCCAATGAATTGTTGGGACTGATTGCGCTGCATGACGCATCGAATATTGCTGCCGTGATTGTCGAGCCCATGGCTGGATCGGCCGGTGTGATTCCCCCTCCGATCGGTTACCTGGACCGGCTCCGTGAAATCTGTGATCAAAACAACATTTTGCTGATATTCGACGAAGTAATCTGCGCCTACGGCCGCATGGGCGCTCGAACCGGTGCCGAAGCGTTTGGCGTGACGCCTGATATTTTGAATACGGCCAAGCAATTGACCAACGGTTGCATCCCAATGGGAGCGGTCATCTGCAAACAGGAAATTTACGACACCTTCATGGAAGAGGGCGGCCCCCAGTACATGATGGAATTGCCTCACGGCTACACCTACTCAGCTCACCCGATGGGTTGTGCTGCGGGTCTGGCTACTCTGAACCTCCTACAGGAGGGCGACTACGCCGGAAAGCTGGCCAAAATGTCAGGAAAGTGCCGTGCGGCTTTGGCTGACATCGTCAACGATAAGTCAGTTGGCGTGATCGAAGAAGACCGCGAACTTAACATTATTAAAGTGGCGAAACCTGTCGGCGTGGTGGGGGCTTTAACGCCTACAACTCACCCGGAAGCGTGCCCTGTTATCAAGGCCATTGCTGCGGTGAAGGGCCGCAATGCGATTGTTATTGCCCCGCACCCTCGCGCCCGGCAGACCTGTCAATTGGTGTGCGACAAAATGCGTGATGCCATTGAAAAGCTGGGAGCACCTCGCGACCTGATCATTAATGTAGCCGAGCCGTCATTGGAAGGCACAGCGGAGTTGATGAAGCAGTGTGATGTGGTTCTAGCTACCGGTGGAGGTGCCATGGTGAAGGCGGCGTATTCTTCGGGTACTCCCGCCTTTGGTGTGGGCGCAGGCAACGCGGTGATCACTGTCGATGACTCTGCCGACCTGGATGACACGGTTGAAAAAATTGTCATGTCCAAGACATTCGACCTGGCCACTTCATGTTCTGCTGACAACTCTGTGATTGTATTGAGCAGTGTCAGGGATCTTCTGCTGGAGAAACTGATCGCCGCAGGTGGATACTTGGCGCAAGAAGGCGAGTACGACAAATTTCGAGAAGCTTTCCGTGGTGATGGCGTTTTACGTCGTTGACAGTATTGAGCAGGCCGTCACTCTGACCAATCGGATTCAAGAGTATTCGGGTTACGGGCACAGTTGTGGCCTGTACACCCAAAACGATGACAGCGTGATGAACTTCGCACTCAATACCAAGACCTCTCGGGTAATGATCAATCAGCCCCAGGCCAATTCTAACTCGGGTGCGCTGTGGAATGGCATGCCCCAAACATTTTCTCTGGGTTGCGGTACGTGGGGGGCAACGTAACCACAGACAATATCACCTGGCGTAATCTGGTTAACATTACGTGGGTCTCTAAAGTGCTCGATACCCCCAAGACAGTGCCAGCCGATGATGAATTGTTTGCCTCCGTCATAGGAAGAATCTAGGTCATGCCAGAGACGATGCTATGAGTGGTAAGACAAAATTGGCAATTGTCGCCGCGGCGCTATGTTATTTTGTGATGTCAAGTTTAGTCTCGCAAATTGGTGTGGTGTCGGCACCTATGGCACAGCACTTCAATATGAAAATCACTGAAGTCGTGCCTTTGTTTTCCTTTCTTACGGGCGGCTCCTTTGCTGGAATTTTCGTTACCCTGTTTGTCTTTCACTATCTTTCAGTTCGACAGGTACTGTTGCTATGCAGTGCTTTGCTTGTGTTCGCCGCCAGCGCCAATTATCTTCTCGATAGTATCGCGTTTGTACCCATTGGCTTTGCCATCATGGGCGTCGCCGGTGGCGTAGGGATGTCTGCGGCGGCGGTAACCATTGCGAGCGCCTTTGATGTTGAGCACAGAGCCTCAATGCTGGTTGGTGCCGACCTCTTTTATAGTGCTGGCGGATTCCTGATAGTCACTCTGGTTGCCTTTATGGCCGCCGCGGGAGTTGTCTGGAGCAGTGGCTATCTTGCGGTTGGGGCTGTCTCAGTAGTCATATTTTGCTTCACGTTAATTGCCAGATTTCCAGACTCGAAAGATGAGTCCTTTGAGATGGGTAGTCGGCCAAAGAAGGAGCCATGGGGTATCAACGTTTACCTGATCGGCGCTGCCATGTTTTTCTATGTGGCGGGACAGACAGCTTTCATCGTCTGGGCTCCGACCTATTTAAGCGGCATCTTTGCCGTGGGGCCTCAGGAGGCGGGATCGGCTGTTAGCAACTATTGGGGTGCCGGTCTGTTCGGGTTCATTATTTCCGCTATAGTCCTGCAAAGAGTAGGGACTAGTAAGTTTCTCATTGTGGTCACTGCAATCGGCACGCTGTTGACTGGTGTCTTAATGTACGCCCCGAGTGAATCGACTTTTATCGCTGTCTCCGGACTATTGGGCCTGGTGACAATCGGCTCCATGGGCGGCATGATCTCCCTGGGTGTTCACCAACAGGAAAATCCCTCAGTGAGTCTGGTCCCTTTTCTGCTTTGTTGCGCATCGTTGGGCGGCACGATTTCACCGGTTGTCAGCAGCTATCTTGTTGGGGCCGGGGATATTGGCATTTCAATCGCGATGGTATTTTCAGCATACCTGATAGTCTTCCTCATATTGAGTTTCGTCACTTTGGTTCGGCGTCCGGATTTCGACTCACAGCGGATTTACCGGCAGGAGAGCAGCTAATGGCCCACAAGATAATTTATGATACAGATCCCGGCATCGACGATGCGATGGCATTATTGTTTGCTCACCTGTCACCGGCAATAGATTTGGTAGGGATCACGACTGTCTTTGGCAACGCCTGGATAGACACGACGACCAAAAACGCGCTTTATCTTAAGGAGAGGTTTGCCATTCCCGCGCCAGTGTATCGAGGGACGGGTAGGCCTTTGTTACTAGAACTGGGTGAGCCCCCGCACTATGTACACGGTGATGACGGGATGGGGAATATCAATGCTCCGGATCCAAAAATCGTCGCCGGTAACAAAAGCGCAGCTGAGTTTATTGTTGATACCGTGATGGCAAATCCCGGGGATATTAGCCTGGTCGCTGTCGGACCTTTGACCAACCTGGCGCTTGCGCTGCGACTAAATCCTGCCATCGCCCAAAATGTAAAACAGGTTGTCGTTATGGGCGGTGCATTGGGTGTTAATGCTTTCACCGGCAACGTAACGCCCTGTGCTGAAGCTAACATCGCCAGCGATCCCCATGCCGCCGATATTATTTTTCGTGCCGATCTGCCGCTGACCATGGTGGGACTGGACGTTACCATGAAAACGGTGATGGACAACGAGTACATGGAACGTCTCAATAAGACGGGCGGAGAAGAGGGCGAATTCATTTATGAAATAAGCCGGTACTACGACAAATTTCATCGCGAGACCGTGGGTATGGATGGTTTTGCTGTGCATGATTCCTCCGCTGTCGCCTATGTAATCAGTCCACAACTGTTTACGGTTGATACCGGTGCGTTGCGTGTGGTCACGGAAGGCATCGCGATTGGGCAGACGATACTGTCGCCCGCTGGGGTACATTTCCCACCGGGTGCCTGGGACGGCGTGCCACACAAGCAGGTTGGTGTCGATGTAAATTCCCAGGGATTACTGGATTTATATGAGCGTACTATCTGCTAGATGTTGTCGACTTGGTCAGGAATGTGGGTTACTATTAATGCTCTACGCGTAAGCTTAGATGAATGCATAAAATGCGGGAAACACCAGTGAAAAAATACCAATTGTTGAAGTAGGCTGATTCACTTGCTGGGCGTTAAAATTGATACTCTATTGGCTTGGATTCGAGGGTTCGGCACCATGATTGCACCTCTATTCTCAGACATGTGTTTCACCAAAAACCCGCTCCTGCAAAGAAATTTCGAGTACTAAAGTGATCAGGACCCAGGTTAACCCCTATGAACGATCTGACCTGATTTGAAAAAATACAACTGTATCAGTAAGGGTGTATAGCGTATTAGCGCTCGCTCAACCTGGTATTTGTGATTCTTCCGCGAAATGCCATAAGAAACTTGAGGTACGAAAAAATGAGTAATATCCCGCTAGAACATAACAGGACCCCTCTGCTGAAGCCTTTGAGTCAAATGGCAGTCGGCGTGATCGTTGGACTTGGCCTGGCCATACCGGCACAAGCCCAATTGGAGGAGGTAATTGTTACCGCCCAAAAGCGCGAACAGAACATCCAGGACGTGCCGATTTCAATTACTGCGATGTCAGGTGAGTACACAGATAAAATCCTGGCCGGCGGCAAGGATATTCGAGGTCTGTCTGGCAAGGCCCCAAGTCTGATTATTGAATCGGATTTTGGCCGCGTGTTCCCGCGTTTCTATATTCGTGGCATTGGTAACACAGACTTTGACCAGAACGCGTCTCAGCCTGTCTCACTGATCTATGATGATATTGTTGTTGAAAACCCTATGCTGAAGGGCTTTCCTATCTTCGACATCGATCGAATCGAGGTGTTACGTGGTCCACAGGGTACCCTGTTTGGTCGTAATACCCCGGCCGGTATCGTGAAAATTGATTCTGTTAAGCCCAGTCAGGAATTCAGCGGTTTCATTAAAGGTGGCGTAGGTAATCTTGATGTAACTGACGTGCAAGCGGCCGTAGGCGGTGCATTGAATGATCAGTGGTCTGCTCGCGTCTCCTTCCTGCACCAGACGCGGGGTGACTTCGTAGAAAACAAGGCCTCTGATATTGATGGTAGCCTCGCGTCTCTGGATGACAAAGATTTCCTGGAAGGCCATACCGAGTACGCTTATCGCTTGCAGTTGGCCTATGACGGGGACGATTTTTCTGCGCTGTTCAATGTGCACAGACGCGATCTCGATGGTACCGCGACCCTGTTTCGGGCAAACATTATCAAACCAGGTACGAACAGCTTCACCAATTCCTATGATAGGGATGTGGTAAATTTCGACGGCAAGAATGAGCAGACCCTGGAATCCTTCGGTGCTCTGGCAAAACTAACCTGGGATGTCGGCGATTATACGATCACCTCCATCACCGGATATGAAGAAGTTGAGACCTTCAGCCGAGCGGACGTCGAAGGTGGCATAGGCGCCGTATTTCTACCTATTTCGGGCCCTGGCTTTATTCCCTTCCCCGCGCAAACGGCGGATGGCATTCCCGACCATGACCAGTTCACTCAGGAGCTGCGCATTAACAATAACCCCGATGGTGGCGGATTATATTGGCAGGCAGGTGTGTTCTACTTCGATGAGCACCTTGAAGTCGACAGCTTTAACTACTCCGACCGCAGTGATGTCTTCGACGGGTTTGCAAACCAGGTTCAGGACACCGAGGCCTTTGCCATCTTTGGCCAGTTGGACTATGACATCACCGACACGCTTGTTCTGACCGCAGGTTTGCGCTGGTCGAATGATGAGAAAGACTACGTCGCGGAGCGATCACTTGATCCCTTTGGTGGTTCGGCTCTGGCACCCGTGAAAGTTAAAGTAGAAGATGATGAAATCAGCGGCAACATTAGCCTCAACTACACGATAAGTGACGATGTAAGCGTATACGGTCGGTTTGCACATGGCTTCCGAGCGCCCAGCATCCAGGGCCGGGTGCTGTTTGGTGATGCGGTTACCGTTGCTGATTCTGAAACCATCGATTCTTTCGAGGTGGGTGTCAAGAGTGAGCTGTTTGATGGCCAGGTACGTCTAAATGCGACGGTTTATGTTCTGGAAATGAGTGACCAGCAGGTTACTGCCGGAAGTGGTGAAGCTAACGCCAACCAGTTGCTTAATGTAGATACCACCACGGGCCAGGGGCTGGAAGTTGACCTGGACTGGGCTGTTAGCGACCAATTCCTGGTGACCCTGGGGTTCAGCTACAACGATACGGAAATCGATGACCGTGATTTATCAGTATTGCCCTGTGGTGCACCGTGTACCGTGCTGGACCCCGCTGGTTCCTTCCCGGGCAGCGTGTCGATCGATGGCAACACGCTCCCGCGAGCTCCAGAATGGGTCTCTAACCTGGTTTTACGCTACAACATACCCACCGCTGATGGTGAATGGTATATCCAGACAGACTGGGCGTACCGCGACGAAATCAGCTTCTTCCTATATGACTCCAAGGAATTCCATGGCGATGCATTGCTCGAAGGTGGTATAAATGCAGGTTATACGACGGATAGCTGGGAAATTTCCCTGTACGGCCGGAACATCACCGATGAGGATGAGTTGGTTGCGGCGATTGATTTCAACAACCTGGAAGGCATAGTCAATGATCCGCTGACCTATGGCGTTGAGTTCTCGTGCCGGTTCTAGTGGTTAAGATTTAAAAAAACCCGGCGAAGGCCGGGTTTTTTTGCCTACTCGGTACAGTTTGTTCGCTAACATCCCGCTACCGCGGGCCCTTGAATTAACCAGGTCAGGTGGGAACTAATGGACGGCAAGATTTTGTTCGAGCCCTATAGCCGAGAATTTTCGCGCGACCCCTACCGCGTCTATGCGCAGTTGCGACGACAGCAGCCGATTTTTTATCATGGGGACTGGGCCGCCTGGATATTTTCAAGCTACGAGGATATCAACGCACTGCTTGTCGATAAACGCCTGGGACGAACCCTGGATCACGTTTCTACCGACGCTGAGATTGCTACCCACAGGGAAATACACAATTGGGCGGCCGCCCCAATGCATAGCAAGTATGTCAAGGTATCGATTATCGACAGTGAAGGGCGCTTGCATGAGCGCTTGAGGAAGGCGGTTTTCAAGGAATTTACGGTACGTGGCGTTGATCATTTGAATGGCACCATACAGCGGATTGTTAATCGGCAAGTCGAAAATATTTCGTCTCAAAAAGCCTTCGATTTTATTGAAGACTTTGTCGCCCCAATACCCGGACTGGTTATCGGCGCGGTGCTGGGGGTCCCCGACGGGGAGTGTGCCCAGTTGCGAACCTGGTCTGAAAATATCGTGCAATTTTTTGAACCTGAGCGCACGGACCAACACCGAATGTTGGCTGAACAATCAACCATTGAATTTGCCGATTACTTGAGGGAGCTGTTAGAACAGCGCAAGCATAGCCCGCAGGATGATTTGATATCCCAGATGATTGACTGGCGTGACGGCGGCGACCGTCTAGACGATGATGAACTTGTTTCAACCTGCATGACCATCCTGATGGCAGGACACGGGTCTACCATCGATGTTGCCGGCAATGGCATGCTTGCGCTTCTTTGCCATCCCAAACAAATGTCAGCGCTTCGTCAGGAACCGTCGCTGATGAAAAACGCCATTCAGGAGATGTTTCGCTACGATCCACCCCTACCCTATTTTCACCGCTATGCGCTTGAGGATATGACCTATAAAGGCCGGGAATTCAAGAAGGGTACCATGCTGGGTTTTTTATACGGGTCCGCTAATCGCGACGAAAATCAATTTGATGAGGCGGAGAAATTCGATATTAGACGCAGTCCAAAGAGACATCTGGCTTTTGGTGGTGGTACACACCACTGTCTGGGTAACCACTTGGCGCGACTGAATATGTCAATAATATTCAATACGCTTTTACAGCGCTTCCCCAACCTTAAACTGGGGGTTGATGTAAACGAACTGGAGTATCGTACGGGTTGCTCCAGTCGCGGGCTGCTTCGTCTTCCGATGGAGTGGTAGACAACCTACCTTATTTTATTTTTCGATTTCTTGACGCCACGGTATTGAGGGTTGCGCACCGGCCTTGGTAACCGACAATGCGCCAGCAGCATTGGCGAAGCTGACCGCCTCATCAAGCTCTTTGCCCTCCGCGAGGGCTACAACTAGAGCGCCGTTAAAGGTGTCGCCTGCGGCAGTTGTGTCAACAGCTTGAACCCGGCGTCCGGAAATTATGCGTTTACCTGAGTGATCGGAGACATAGGCGCCGGAACTCCCCATGGTAATGATGACAATCTTGATACCACGCTCATGGAGCAGCGTGGCCGCGCGCTCTGCATCATCCTCGGAATTTACGCAAACACCGGTAAGAATCTCAGCTTCGGTTTGGTTGGGCGTAATCATATCGGTGCAATTTAACAGTTTCTCCGGCACGGACTCGACTGCCGGGGCCGGATTTAGAATAACAAGGGTCTCGTTTTTGCGCGCGATCTCCGCAGCCAAGGTGACGCTTTCAACAGGTACCTCCAACTGCATTAACAGATAATCAGCGTTGGCAATCAGCGCTTCGTTCTGGCGAACTTTCTCAGGCGTTAATTCGGCGTTGGCTTCTGCGGATATTCCGATACAGTTTTCACCTTCGGTATTTACAAAAATGAGTGCGACGCCGGTTCGGCCATTCTTTGTGACCTCAATGTTAGAGGTGTCCATCCCGTCCGTGGCAAGCGATGCAATCGTGTCGAGTCCCTCGGCATCGTCACCGACACAGGCGAGGAATTGAGTGGCCCCTCCGAGCCTCGCACACGCGACGGCCTGGTTGGCTCCCTTACCACCGGCAACTACACGATAATTTGATCCGACCATGGTTTCCCCGGGAGTTGGAAAAGACTGAAGGTCCAGCACATGGTCTGCATTTACGCTACCTAGCACCAGGATCTTTTTGGTCGTCATGCCGTCGATCATGGTCTAGTCCTTGATGTGATAGCTGTCTCAAAATACACGGCAACTATAGCATATGAGTGATTAAACGTTTAATATTCTGCTCTGATTTCGAGGGGAGAAATGGCAGTGCTGTTTACAGATATTATCCGTAACAAGCGTGACGGGAACTCTCTAAGTAATGCGGAAATCGATTACTTTGTCAACGGACTTGCAGACTCGAGCATACCGGCTGAACAGATATCGGCGCTGGCAATGGCGATGTTTTTACAGGGTATGTCCTTTGAAGAATCGGGCCGACTTACCCTCGGCATGGCGAACTCCGGTAGCGTAATTGACTGGACAGCGGATGCCTTCGATGGCCCCGTTGTCGATAAACATTCAACCGGCGGAGTAGGGGACAAAGTCAGTTTTCTACTGGCGCCGATAGCGGCTGCCTGTGGATGTTACGTCCCCATGATTTCAGGCCGGGGGCTGGGTCACACCGGTGGCACTGTGGATAAAATAGAATGTATTCCCGGTTACCAGTCTATGCCGGATTTCGAATTGTTTCGCAAGGTGGTGAAATCGGTAGGCTGCGCCGTCATTGGTCAAACTAGCGAGTTCGCTCCTGCCGACAAGCGCCTCTACGCCATTCGCGACGTAACGGCCACGGTGGATTCCGTGCCCCTGATTACAGCTTCGATACTGGCGAAGAAAATCGCTGGTGGCCTCGATGGACTCGTGATGGACGTAAAAGTGGGCTCGGGTGCGTTCATGCCCACGGTAGAGCGGGCGACAGAGTTGGCGAAAAGTATCATCGGTACTGCCGCTGTGGCGGGACTGAAAACCCATGCAATTCTCACCGATATGAATGAGGTATTGGGCGATACGGCGGGTAATGCGGTGGAGATTGTTGAATCTATCCGCTACCTCAAAGATGAATACCGCGAATCACGTCTTGATCAAGTTACTTTGAGCCTCTGCAGTGAAATGTTGGTGCTTGCCGGCGTCGAGTCGGACAGGGATACAGCAATGCGACGGGTAGGCGAGGCCGTGAGTTCAGGTCGCGCCGCCGAGAAGTTCGATCAAATGGTCGCGGGCCTGGGTGGACCGTCGGATTTTATAAACAATTATGAAAAATATTGGCCGGTTGCGCCGATCATTCAACCGGTGTATCCGCTGTCATCGGGAGTACTGTCGAGTGTCGACGCCATACAGATTGGTAACGCCATTATTGCACTGGGTGGCGGACGGCGTGTAATGGGTGACACATTGGACCTCGCTGTGGGTCTTACCGAGATCGCACATATTGGCGATACGGTCGACAAGGCCAGGCCGCTTGCTGTGATTCATGCGGCATCGGATGAGCAGGCGCAAGCGGCCGCTGAACTGATTCGAAATGCCTGTGGGGTGTCCGAAACTTGTGAGACAAACAACCCCGTAATTTATGAAATCTTTACGGCCTAAAATATGAAAATCATCATTGATTGTGACCCTGGCCAAGACGACGTAGTTAACCTGTTGTTGGCGATGTCCTCACCCACAGAACTGGATATTCTGGGTGTGACTACTGTCGCTGGAAATGTTCCTTTGGAGCTGACGCAGCGCAATACAAGAATCGTATGCGAGATGGCGCAGCGCCCCGATCTGAAGGTTTATGCCGGTTGCGAAAGGCCGATGGTGCGAGGCCTGGTTACGGCAGAGGAAGTGCACGGAAAAACAGGTATTGATGGCGTGGATGTCTACGGTCCGAATCATCCCCTCGAGGAACAACACGCCGTTGACTTTATCATTGACACCCTCCGGGCAGCACAGCCGGATACCATTACACTTGTGCCGACCGGCCCGCTGACCAATATTGCCATGGCCTTTGTAAAAGACCCATCGATCGTGGCCAAGGTATGTCATATCGTGCTGATGGGCGGTGCCATGCGCGAAGGTGGCAATTGTACCCCGTCCGCTGAATTTAATATTTTTGTCGATCCCCATGCGGCGCGTGTAGTCTTCGACTGTGGCCGCCCCATAACAGTCATGGGACTGGACGTGACTCACCAGGTTTTGGGGACGAAGGAGCGTGTCCAACGGATAAGAAATATTGGCACCAAAGTGGGTATTTCAGCCGCAGCGATGCTTGATTTTTTCGATCGTCACGATACCCAGAAATACAATAGTTCGGGTTCGCCATTGCATGATCCCTGCACGATTGCCTACCTGTTGCAGCCGAAACTATTTGTGGGGAAACAATGCAATGTGTCCGTCGAAACCCAATCTGAACTCACGATGGGCCACACCGCGGTTGATTTCTGGCACGTCACAAGCAAGCCGCGAAATGCCAATTGGATATTCAAGGTGGATGCGGACGGTTTCTTCGATTTGCTGACCTCGCGCCTGTCGCGTTTCGTAGATTGACTAAGCGACATGAAGAGTTAGCTGTGCGCCCGAGTTAATCTGGCGAGAAATTCCGGCGCTTTTTCGGGGTTATTGGTGGCCCAGGAAAAACTGAGTATGACAGCGATGCCCAGAGCCATAATGGTAAAGGGGAGCAATAGCGAATCGCTGGGCGCGGCAGCTGGGTCGCTAAACAACATTCCAGCAATCGTTGCAGATAGATAGGAGGCCATCGTGCCCACTATCATCGCTCGAATACCCAATCTCGCAAGGTCTTGCTTTCGCTCGGGAGCGAGTTCCCCCAAGCCACCGATTAACATTGCCACCGACATGAAGTTGGCGAAACCACACAGAGCAAAGGTCGCTATGATGTTGGATTTTGGGCTGAGAATATCACTCCCTGTGAGTGCCATCATTTGGCTGTAGGCGACAAACTCGTTGATCACCATTTTGGTCCCCATAAGCCCGCCGACAATGGTTGCATCCTGCGCCGGTACGCCCATAGCGAGTGCTGCGTAACGAAACATCCCTCCCAGGATTCCGCCTAAACTTAAAGTGTTTAGATTGACGTGCAAAAACACCACATCCTTTGCTGAATCAAAAAAGGTAGTGACGAGCAGCAAACCGACTTTGCCAAGTATGTAGTCTATTAATGTGATGGTGGCCATCGCTGCAATGAGTAGACCACATACAATGACGCCGACATTGAGCCCGTCGGCAGCGCCTTTGGCCATGGCGTCGATTGAGTTCACGGAAGTTTTCTCGATCTCCAGTTGCAACTCCCCTCGTGTGACCGACGCCTCGGTTTCGGGGTAGACAATTTTGGAAATGACCAGCGCACCTGGAATAGCCATCACACTGGCGGCCATCATATAGGACGCAGAGACACCCATTTGAATATAAACCGCCATAATAGACCCCGAGATACAGGCCATGGAGCCTGCCATTATCGCCAGCAGCTCGGAATTTGTGACTGTGGGCATGTAGGGTTTGATGAGAATTTGCGCTTCAACCTGGCCGACCAAAACACTGGCGGCGTTTGAAGTGGCCTCCGAACCGCTGGCCCCCATAATGCGGTAAATCACCCAGGAAAATGCGTTGACCATCTTCTGCATCAACCCCAGGTGGTAGGCGAGTGCCGAAAGCGAGGCGATAAATATCAAAGTGGGAACGAGTTTGAAAGCAAAAACAAAAGAACCGGCGGGACCGAATATTGAAACCATGGCACTACTTTCTGCCAGGGGGCCCAGCACAAAAACCGCTCCGGCGTTTGCGAAGCTAAGCACTTTTTCTACAGCGCGGCCGAGAAACTCGAACAGGCCCTGGCCCCAGGGAGTTCGGAGAATAAACATAGCCAAAATCATTTGCAGGCTAAGGCCACAGATAACAAGTCGCCAATTGACCGCTCGGGGGTTGTTGGAAAGCATGAACGCCAATCCGAAGATCAGAACTATTCCTATCACGCCGGTAAATTGTGCCATGCAAAAATCCTTCAGGTCAATTCGGGGGTACCGCTGTCCACTACCGCGTAGGTATCGTACCCTTTTGGGAGTGCTGTTACAGTACGTTGTTAAACAACACTCGGCAATGTGAGATCAAAATATGACCGCGATTATTCCTATAGTTTTTATCGGCCTGTGTGGTGGAGTTGCGATCGGATTGCAGGGGCCTTTTTCCAGTTTTATGGGGCAGCGCCTGGGAATATGGGAGGCGGTGTTTATCATCCATTTAGGCGGGGCTTTTGCCGCACTGGTGCCACTGGCATTTATGGGGGGAGGTAAGCTCGCTCAGTGGCACACACTACCGTGGTATATATTGTGCGGCGGAGTATTTGGGCTGGTGGTTGTCGCCGCTATTTCTTTCCTTATTCCCCTGATTGGAGCCGCGCAGGCAATGGTATTGATTGTCGCCGGCCAATTGCTGACCGGTGCAGTTCTGGATCATTTTGGCGCGTTCGGCCTCACGGTTAAGCCGATTGAACTTAGCAAGGCGCTCGGTCTCGCCTTGGTCTTTGTCGGTGTGTGGGTCACAATTAAGACGTAGGGCCGCCCGGGATTAGCCCAGTAAATTGGCACTCTGTCGTTTAATAAGCGGCTTTGGGGCCTGCACTTTCATCTCCATAGGGGAGCCAGATATTCTTGACCTGGCAGGAATGCCTTAGAAACTGACGGCCTTCCCCGTGCTGGTTCGACAGCCAGTCAGTGGCCTTGCCATTGTTCACCCAGGTTCTTTTGACGTTGCAGGCCGAGGCCTGTTCAACCATTTCGCTGCCCTTGTCGGTACCGTGATACCACAGCGCATCAACCTGATGATGATCCGCCATGACTTCGGTTAGTGAATCCCTTTGCCCTGTGACTATGTTCACCACACCGCCGGGAACATCTGAAGTATCCAGCAGCTGATAAAAGTCCGTAGCGAGCAATGGATAGCGTTGAGAGGGGACAACCACCGTTCTATTTCCCATGGCTATGGCGGGGGCAACCAGTGATACGAAAGACAGAAGCGGAAAGATATCCGGGCAGACTATTCCGACCACGCCAATCGGTTCATTGACGGCCAGTGCGACATTCTGCTGCGGAGGCGTATGAACTGCGCCGTCGAACTTATCGGCCCAGGCAGCGTAGGAGAACAGTCGACTGAGGGTTGCATTGACCTCGGCTTTCGCTGCTTTCTTTGTTGCACCTGTGAGCGAGACAAGCTGTTGTTGGAATTCGTTTTCCCGCCGACCGAGATTCTCCGCAAGATAAAAAAGAATCTGCGCGCGGGTATGTGCAGTAGCGCTGGACCATGCGCCTGATTTTGCGGCGGCCTCCACGGCATCGCGAATGTCCTTGCGACTACCATCGGCCACACGACCCACGGTATGAGCTTTATGATCGACAACCACAATGGACAGGCCATTGTCGGCCCGAACCTGTTTGCCACCTATGTAGTGCTTCGCGGTCTGATCTATCCCGATAGCTGAACTACTTCTCGAGCTATCGCCAACGGCGGCGGGTGTCTCGATAACATTGACCGCGTTCTTGGGTTCCGGGGAAACCTGTTTAAGGTATTCATACATACCTTCCTTACCGCCCTCGCGACCAAACCCAGACTCCCGGTAGCCTCCAAACCCGCAGGCAGCGTCAAACTGGTTGGTACAGTTTACCCATACAACGCCCGCCTTAATCTGAGAGGATACTTCCAGTGCACGGTTGATATTCTCCGACCAGATACTAGCGGCTAAGCCGAAGCGAATATTGTTGGCGAGCGCTACCGCTTCGTTGAGCGTTCGAAATGTCATCGCCGTGAGCACGGGTCCAAAGATTTCTTCCCGCGCTACGGTGTTGCTGGTATCGACATCGGTGAGAAGAGTAGGGGGGTAGAAGCAGCCCTCCTGTGGGTACTCTACGCTCGAGGGTTGCCACTTGGTGGCTCCCTCGGCGACGCCTACGCTAACCAGGGCCTCAACCCTCTCGCGTTGGATGGGATCGACAATGGCACCCATATCAACGGTTTTATCCAGTGGGTTTCCAATCCGAAAGTTTTCCAAGCGAGCTTTCACCTTGGTAATAAGCTTATCGGCGATTCCCTCGTGAACCAGTAGACGTGAACCGGCACAGCACACCTGGCCCTGGTTAAACCATATGGCATCTACAAGTCCTTCAACTGCGCTGTCTATATCTGCGTCTTCAAACACGATAAACGGCGATTTTCCACCCAGTTCGAGTGTCAATTTTTTGCCTGATCCGGCTGTGATTTGTCGGATTCGCTTGCCGACCGGTGTTGACCCTGTGAACGCAATTTTACTGATACCGGGGTGTTTAACTATGTGTTCACCTGTTGCGCCAGCGCCGGTAACAATATTAATGACGCCGGGTGGAAGATTGATCTCAGCACATAATTGAGCGAAGTAAAGAGCGCTCAAGCTGGTGTACTCAGCCGGCTTAATGACCACGCAGTTGCCAGCGGCTATAGCGGGCGCAATTTTCCAGGACATCATCAACAGTGGGAAATTCCAGGGAATGATTTGACCGACGACCCCCAGTGCTTGTTGCCCGGGTAACTCGCTGTCCATCAACTGTGCCCAACCCGCGTGATGATAAAAATGTCGCGCTACCAAAGGGACGTCAATATCGCGGGTTTCACGAATGGGTTTGCCGTTGTCTAAAGTCTCCAATACAGCCAGGAAACGGCTATTTTTCTGCACAGATCGGGCTATGGCGTAAAGGTATTTGGCGCGCTCATGCCCGGGAGTTTTACTCCACTTGGGGAATGCGGCAGCAGCAGCGGCAACAGCGCGATCGATGTCTTCCTTTCCCGCTGAGGCGATGGTGGCGAGTTTTTCACCTGTCGCCGGATTGCGGCTGACGATAGCATCTGAATCAGCGCTGGCGGGCGTCCACCGCCCGTCGATAAACAATTTAAACCCTTTGCTGTGCTCCTGCAGCCAGTTTTCCACGTAGTCAGATTGCTCGAGCGCGGGACCGTAGCTCATGGAGTCAAAAATCTCTTCAATTTTAGTCATTTAAGTTCCTAGGCCATCGGTTGGTGATTGGAGGCGGCGTAATGGCCAGTGACATAGTGTTCAAGCTGACGCTCTATATCACTGAGCAAACCCGAAGCACCGAAACGGAAGTAGTAGGGGTCCAGCCATGCATCGCCCAACTCCTCTTTAATGAGAGTGAGGTAGGTCAGGGCGAGTTTGGAATTTCCAATTCCCCCGGCAGGTTTGAAACCCACACGCTGCCCGGTAAGTTCGCCATACTCCCTGATCATTCTCACCATCACCAGGCTCACGGGCAAAGTGGCATTCACCGCTTCCATACCCGTAGAGGTTTTTATGAAATCGGCACCGGCCATCATACAAACCATTGACGCGCGACCTGTGTTGGCGATCGAACCGAGCTCTCCAGTTGCCAGAATGGTTTTCAGGCGAGCATCACCGCAAGCTTCTCTATAGGCTTTAACCTCGTCGTATAAAGCTTGCCACTGGCCGGTTAACACATGGCGTCGGCTAATGACGATATCGATCTCTGCGGCACCTGCCGCCACGGACAGTTCAATTTCACGCAGGCGGGTCTCCAGTGGGGATAGTCCCGCCGGAAACCCGGTGGACACTGCCGCAACGGGTATGCCCGTACCCCGGAGAGACTCAACCGCTGTCTCGATCATTTCGTGGTAGACGCACACGGCACCGGTGGTCAACTTCAATTGCCCTATATCCAGAGCGTCGAGAATATTTTTGCGTACTGGCTGACGCGCTTTCGCGCACAATCGCTTGATACGCCCCGGAGTATCATCACCTGCCAGGGATGTGAGGTCGATGCAGGAGATAGCCTTGAGGAGCCAAGCTGCCTGCCACTCTTTTTTGACCGTTCTTCTACCGCCCAGCGTAGCAACCCGACGTTGAACGGCACTGAGATTAACCCGTACGCTGTCCACCGGCTCCATTTGGAACTCAATACCGCTATTTCGCACTCGTGGCTCTACTAGCATAAGGCTCGCAGGCTCGGCGGTGGTGGATAGTTTTGCCGATGCGGATTCCACACCGGTCTTTGATTTGGGGTCCATGCCATTTGGCCTTTTTTAGGATGTAACCGATTGAGAATAGGTTGATCAATTTGGACTGTCAATCGGTTGGAAGCAGTCGTTGTAACTGTTGGTGGAGCCGCGTTACTCGAACGAAGTTAAGGTAGTTTCTAGATTAGTGTGGCCCGATATTCTCTTGGGCTTCTCATCCCAGAGATACTGTCAACAAAATGCTATAAAGCATTGTTTAAAAAGGGAAAAATATTTCCCTTCTGGGCTTCATAACTATGGTTCTGCGATTCGACACCGAAATGCACTGGATCGTAAATTGTAACCACACTATACTTCGATTTCCAGTACCACAACACTTTAGGCAGTGATTACGCACTCTTAATCCTCATAGCTAACATCAAAGAGTCACAAAATAATTATAGCCAAGGATTCCATTTTTATAAACACAGTATGGCGCCAGAAGGTAGGTTACTTGCAGAAAAATAAGCTGACTGGGGTAATGTCCGCCATACAAGTCATGGGCTTAACTTGCCTCTTTATTGTGTTCAGTGGGCAGTTACAGGCTCATACGGCAACCAGCAAAGTAGACCAACACAAACCGGCTTTTGAGCTGGTGGTACTGGGCGACAAGGGGGGTATTCAAGACGGTAACCTCAGCGCTTTTTTATTGCGGGCATTAGGTGAGCAAACTTATATCAGCTTAGATGCGGGCACATTAGTAAATGGCATAACCATTGCCCATCAAAAAAATGCCTTCTCTGACCTAACTCTTGTTCAAGACCCTCAATGGAACACCACAGGCACTATTTTACGTCACCATGTGAAAGGCTACTTGATAAGCCACGGGCACCTTGACCATGTAGCAGGTCTACTGATTTCATCCCCAGAAGACAGTGCCAAACCCATATATGCCCTGCCATCAGTGAACCAAACCTTGCTAGATAGCTATTTTAACTGGCAGGCTTGGGCCAACTTTACCAATAAGGGGTTACCCCCGCGCCTTAACCAGTATCAATTAGTGGATTTAATACCCCAACAAAGCCAGTCAATTGCCGACACGTCATTAAAAGTCACCGCCTTTAGCCTAAGCCACCCCTTAGAGTCCACTGCATTTGTGATAGAAAAAGACCAGGATGTGTTGGTGTATTTAGGTGACACCGGGCCCGACCACGTCGAAAAACAAGGCAAACTCAAGGCACTGTGGCAATACTTGGCAGAGCAACTCAAAGAGAAACACTTGCGGGCCTTAGTCATAGAAGTCTCCTTTGCCAATCAACGACCCGACAGCCTGTTATTCGGCCACCTCACCCCAAAATGGTTAATTCAAGAGCTCACACAGTTCCATACATTGATCGAAGACAAATCAAAGATAAAAGACCTGCAAGTGATTATTAGCCATATCAAATACACCATGAAAAACGGCCCCGATCCCAAAGAACAAATTAGACAACAACTCGACCAAGCCAACTCACTGGGGTTTAAATTTGTACTGGTCACCCAAGGCCAGCGCTTGCATTTGTAACCAGATGCCAACCCAGTAAGGAGTAAAGCCGAGCAAACTTGGAAAACCTAAGGGTTTTCCTCAGAATCACCTCTCGGGCAAGCTGGCAGTAGTAATAATAGTGTTGTTGTGTTTGCAAATCCTGTCTATACTGTCAGCTCCGCAACTCTTAAAGCAAGGAATAGATATGCTAAAGAAACCGTCGCAACAAACATCGATGATTATTGGCCTCGCCGCAGCCGCCTGTGTGCTTGAAAGCCCAGCCCTGCACGCCCAGGGAAAGGTGCTGGAAGAGATTGTGGTTACTGCCCAGCGCCGGGATGAAAACATCCAGGAGGTCCCGATTTCTATCACCAGTATGAGCGGCGACCGGCTGGCTGCGAGATTCGCCAGCGGTGATGACATACTGGCACTGTCTAGCGCTGCACCTGGCTTGTACATCGAGTCGTCAAACGGTCGTTTGGCACCGCGTTTCTACCTGCGCGGTTTGGGGAATGCGGACTTCACGGCCGCTGCATCGCAGCCCGTTTCTTTGGTTATGGACGACGTTCCAATGGAGAAGTCAGTCCTCAAGGCGTTCCCGCTGTTTGACATGGCAAACGTCGAGGTTATTCGTGGACCCCAAGGCACGCTATTTGGGCGCAACACCACGGCCGGCATTGTCAAGATAGATTCAAGGCGCCCCACGGAAGAGACCGAAGGCTATATCAATGCCTCGGCCGGAAACTACGGCATCTACAACCTCGAAGGGGCAATCGGTGGCACGATCATTGAAGATACCCTGACAGGCCGTGTGTCAGCGGTATCGCAGAACCGTTCCGACTGGGTCGATAACGACTTCACGGGTGAGAACGATGCACTGGGCGGCTACGATATTGCGGCATTGCGCTTCCAGTTACAGTGGACTCCCAGTGAAGATCTGACGGTCTGGCTGATGCATCAGCGCCAGGATTCAGAAAGCACCACCAGCTTGTTTCGCGCCAATATTCTGAGTGTGGGCAGCAATAGTCTCAATAGTAATTACGATCGCGATTCCGTGTCCTGGGACGGCGGTGACGGCAATGAGGGTGGTATGAAGTCCAATGGCACCACACTCAAAGTCGACTGGGATATCGGTGACTATACCCTCACGTCAATTACCTCCTTCCAGGACGTTACTGACCGATTCGGTCGTGGCGATATTGACGGCGGATTCGGTTGCGCGCTCCCGTTCTGTGCTGGCCCGGCAGGCCCGCCCAGTTTTCCGTTTAACCCGTTTGCTTCGCCGTTTGCCGGCAATATTGACACTGGCGGGGACCAGGAGCTCGAGCAGTTCACCCAAGAAATACGGCTGGCAAGTAATCTCGATGGACCCATCAACTATCAGGTTGGTGTTTTCTACTTCGAGGATGATTTTTCCGGCAATTCGCAAAGCCAGAATTTTGGTGCCCCGGCATTCCTGATTGGCTCCACCGCAGAAATCGAGAACACGACGATTGCCTTCTTCGGACAGGGTAGCTATGACATCAATGAACGGCTGACAGTGACTGCCGGCGTACGTTACACAGACGACGAAAAAGACGCAGTCAATGTTCGTTATGCGAACGGCGTTCCCTCCGAAATCTTGCCGGAAATCAACCTGGAGGACGACAACATCAGCTGGGATCTGTCTTTCTCCTATGCGGCAACCGAAGAGGGCCAGCTATACGGTCGCATCGCTTCGGGCTTCAGGGCACCGACCATTCAGGATCGTCTCGAAGACGACCCTACCGTGACTACTGCTGATTCAGAAACCATACAGTCCTATGAAATAGGCTACAAAGCGCAGTACGACAGATTGAGGTACAACGCAGCTGCCTTCTACTATGTGATTGATGATATCCAGCTGACAGCCGTTGGTGGCGCCAGCAATTCAACCACTTTGTTGAATGGCGATGAGGGCACGGGCTATGGCGTCGAGTTCGAGATCGAATACATTGTGCTTGATAACCTTACCCTGTCCGGTGGTTTTGGATATGCCAAAACGGAGATCAACGACTCAACACTGGCTGTCCCGGGTGGTGCCCTTAGTACGGTCACCGATCCGCTGAACGCCGAGGGCCTGGCGCTGATCGATGGCAACCCGTTCCAGCACGCACCGGAATGGACGGCTAACGTAGAGATTGACTATAGCTATCCGCTGCGAGGTGGTAGCGCCGAGATTTATGCCTACTCAGACTGGAAATTCCGTGGCGAAACCAATGACTTCCTCTACGAGAGCGTTGAATACACGACGGACACGCAGTTCGAAGGCGGCCTCAAGTTCGGCTATCGCAACCTTGATAAGAACTACCAGCTAGGATTTTTCGCGCGGAACATCACCGACGAGGAAAATATCATTGGCGGTATCGATTTCGCCAACCTGCTGGCTTATACCAACGAACCTCGTACCTATGGTGTTGAGGCTTCCTGGAGCTTCTAGTCTGCTAGCCACAAACTACACAAAGGCCCACTTCATGTGGGCCTTTGCATTTTCGGAGCACCCTATAGCGCGTGAATATTCTTAATTCTTTCGAGCCACGCTTTCCGGGCTTGTCTACCTGTGCAGGCTTCGCCGCGCTCGTGGCTATAATGTGCCTTGTTGCCTGCCAGCAGAACTCACTCATGGAGCCTGTCACCGCAAGCCCTCCATCCGGAGTGGTAACTACACAGCCACCGAATATTATTTTCCTGCTCACCGATGATCAGCGCGCAGATACCCTGTCGATCGCTGGCCACCAGGATGTGCAAACACCCAATATTGATCAGCTGGCGAGGAACGGTGTGCGCTATACCAATGCCTTCACGGTTCAGCCCATTTGCGCACCCAGCCGTTTCGCGTTTCTATCCGGGCAGTATGAGCGCACCAGCGGCCTGGGTTTTAACTCGCCCTACCAGGTGTCGGAGAGGCAGTGGCAGCAAACATACCCCGCATTGCTGAGGGAGGCGGGCTATTTCACGGGATTTATCGGCAAGTTTGGGGTTGAGTACTACGAGCTGGCGGAGCGCGTTGCGTCCAAGTTCGATTACTGGCGTGCCCATGATGGATGGCTGCCGTTCTTCCCGAAGGACCTGCCAGACAATCCCGCGACGGCCATTTATCAGGGTGCGAAGCATGAGATCACGACAGAGATCATGGGCGAGTATATCCAGGACTTCCTGAGCAAGCGCCCGGCGAACGAACCATTCAACCTATCGGTCAGCTTTTCCGCGCCACATAACTCCGTTGTATCTTCTATGTATACGGACGGCGCTGATCCGGACTGTGACAATTATGCCTGCCGCGTGATGGCTTATCCCGCCAGCGGCAATCCCCGCCTGGCCGGACATACGATCTATGATTCCCTGTATAGAGACAGGGCCATTCAAATATCGCCGGATACCGGCCGTGACCCCTACGAGTTTATTGCCGAGGGTGTCATCGATCACAGCGCCCGTCAAAAATGGTATGCCTACAATTACGATGCGGCCCTTGAGCCCGAACATCTGATTCGTTACTACCAGACGATCACCGGCATCGACCGTGTTGTGGGTGACCTTGTCGCACAGCTTGAACGTTTGGGTCTTGCGGAAAACACGATCATCATTTTCTCCAGTGACCATGGCTTGCTCAATGGCGAGTACGGCACGGGCGGCAAGGCACTGCTGTATGACCTGGTTGCGAAAATACCGCTGGTGATTTTTGACCCGAGGAAGCGCGATGAAGCGGAACGCGTGACGGAGGAGTTGGTGCTCAGCATCGATGTGCCGGCCACGATATTGGCCTACGCGGGAGTGACGGTACCAGAGTCAATGCAAGGCGCAGACCTCAACGCAGAAGATCCGCCGCGTGACGACGTGTTTCTTGAGAGCCTGACGGTTGCCGAAGGCAATCCCTTCATCGAGGCGCTGCGAACGCAGGAATGGAAGTATGTCCGCTACCTGGAACCAGACGGTTGCCCCTACACTGAAGCACAGCTCGATTTCTCTGGCCAGCAGCCGACTTTTGAGCAGTTGTTTCATCTCGCCAGTGACCCTGCGGAGCGGGTTAATTTGGTCAATGTACGCGAGCATGCTCCCATTTTGGAGGCATTTAGGGCACGCACTCGTTCCCGATCTGCCGCTATGACGGCGAACGGTCTGCGGCACAAGCGTGACCTGTCTATTCCCTTGCGGCCCGCCGAAGGGGTCAATTGCTGGTAATGAGAACGGCAAGAATGTATCTGCTATTAACTGCCCGGGGGGCTGAATGAAACTTACCGATAAAAACAGGCTTACCCGTCGGACATTTGTCGGCACATCCATAGCGCTGGCCCTCACCGCTACAGCCTGCACCAGCACAATCAGTGGAAGCCCGCGGCCAGTCATTATGGACACTGACATCGGCGATGACATTGACGACACCTGGGCCCTGCTCATGTTACTTCGGATGCCAGCGCTGGATCTGAAGCTGGCCGTCGGGGACTTTGGCAACGCCCTGTATCGAGCTCGCTTGCTGGCCAAGCTTCTCGAACTCACGGGCCGAAGTGATGTGTCCGTCGGTATCGGTCTTGGTATGGCAGACGAGCCGGGGCAGCAGAGCAGCTGGTTGGGCGACTACCAGCTGAATGATTATCCGGGCGAGGTCTACCAAGACGGCGTGCAGGCCATTATCGATACGATAAAGTCATCGCCGGAACCCGTGACACTGTTATGTCTCGGACCTGTACCCAATATCGCCGAAGCGCTTCGGCGCGATCCTTCCATCGCCAGTAACGCCCACTTTATCGGCATGTACGGATCGATCTACAAAGGCTACCTCGGTGATGAGACGCCCGCAGCCGAGTACAACGTACGCGTCGACCCAGCATCCCTACAGGCGGCATTCGCAGCGCCCTGGGAGTGCACGATTACACCCTTGGACACCTGCGGCCTGGTCACCCTTGACGGCGACAATTATCGCCGCCTGTATGAGAGCGAAGATCCGTGGCTTAAAGCGTTAATGGAGAATTACCGCGCCTTTCTCCCGGGAGCCCCGTTCATCGCCCCGGATCACGATATGAGCAAAGTCAGCACGACCTTGTTCGACTCGGTCGCGGTCCATCTCGCGGCGCGCGGCGATCTGGTCGAAATGGAAAGGTTACCGATTCGTGTGACAGATGACGGCTATACGATTATTGATCGGGACAATGGCCGCCCCGTTAATTGCGCGACTGCGTGGCGGGATCTAGACGCCTTCAAACAACGACTGGTAGACACGCTACTCGCTTGAGCTAGTTGTTGAGTAATCTCCGGTTTGGTTTTTCGAAGCCTCCAGGCACCTCAATTGAAATGGGATGTTGTAGAATAAAATCCCGAGAATGCGTTAATCGAACAGGGCTTAAGTGAGATGAACAAAGTTTTCAGTCTGAGTAAAAAAGTCCCGGCCGCTTTAGCGTTAGCCGCCTCGTTTTTCATTGGCCCCATCTATAGTGAAGCTTCAGTTAAGTCGCACTTCGAAGGAATTCGCAATAATCCGCCACTACTGCGCAATTTTCTTCTCAGTTTCCCCAAAGGAGGCGAACTGCACACTCATCTGGATGGCGCAGTTTACGCAGAGAGTTATATCCGCTGGGCAGCTGCGGATGGCAAGTGTATTAGCCTAAAAAATTACTCCGTCACTGAGCCACCGTGCGATGCCGCAACGGAACGCCCCAAAGTCGCAGACATTCAATATCAACCCGATATTGTTAACGCGATTATTGATGCCTTTTCCGTGCGCAATTACGAGTTCGGAAGCAAATCGGGTCACGATCAGTTTTTCTCAACTTTCAGGCGCTACTTCAATGCCAGCACCGGTCGCCAGGGGAGTATGCTCGCCGAAGTAACCGCTAGAGCCGAACGACAGAACACACACTATCTTGAGCTTATGGTCTCCTATGGTATGGATGGCGCCCGGGATTTAGCCAGTGGAAACACTACATTCAGTACTGACAAGCCCATTGCTGAACACCTTACTGATCCGCGGCTGAATGAATTGGTAGAACAAACGATATTGTTTACCAACCGAGTGGAGCAGGACTGGCGCGGTGAATTGGGCTGTGAATCCAACTCAGAATCCGCAGGCTGCGCTGTAGAGGTTCGGTACTTGGCGCAGGTGATCCGAGCCTTTCCACTCGATCAGATTCTTGCGCAAACCCTTTTGGCCTTCAAGCTCATTGAACGGGATCCTCGCTATGTGGGTTTGAACTTCGTGGCTCCAGAAGACGCACCGTTGACCCTGCGAGACTATGAAGCACAGATGCGTATAGTGCAGGCAGTGGCGCAACAATTCCCACAAGTCAGCTCCGGCATTTCACTGCATGCTGGGGAACTGGCGCTGCCTTTGGTTGCGCCCAGGGAATTACTCAGCCATATCAGTCAAGCAGTACACATTGCTGGAGCGACACGCATTGGCCACGGTGTGGATATTATTCATGAAGACGATGCAGTGAACCTGCTAAACCACATGGCTACGCAGGAAATTCTGGTGGAAATCAATCTGACCAGCAATGCGGTTATTCTGGGGGTAGAGGGCGACAAGCACCCCTTCGAGTTGTATCGCGATTACGAAGTTCCTCTGAGTTTGTCCACCGATGATGAAGGTGTTGCCCGTATCGACCTCACTCACGAGTATCAGCGAGCAACACAGACCTATAACTTGAGCTACGCTTATCTGAAAGAGCTGTCGCGCAATGCTCTCGCCTACAGCTTTCTACCCGGCGAGAGTTTGTTTGCGGATGTTTCTGCAGGTAAGCGTACGCGACCCTGTCGGCGGCAGAGAACTGGTCGAGAATTGTCCGTCGAATGCAGTTCTTTCCTGGCCAATAGCGAAAAAGCACGCCTTCAGTGGCAACTGGAAGAACGCTTCGCAACATTTGAAGCGAATTATGATTAACTGACATCAATATTACGAACATCTGACAGGAGTACCACCATGGGTTCCATCCACATTAACGCCGACGCAGACGCATTTGCCGACACTGTTTTGTTTCCCGGCGACCCGCTGCGTGCCAAATACATTGCAGAGAACTTTCTGGACGACGCGGAGCAGGTAACCGATGTACGCAACATCCTCGGCTATACCGGCGGCTACAAGGGCCAGCGTGTCTCTGTGATGGCCAGTGGTATGGGGATTCCTTCCGCGTCGATCTATACCAAAGAGCTGATCACCGAGTATGGCGTAAAAGAGATTATTCGAATCGGTAGTTGTGGCGCGGTAAGCGCAGACGTTGAATTGCGCGATGTGGTTATTGGAATGGGTGCTTCGACGGATTCCAATGTCAACCGTATTCGCTTCGGTGGCTACGATTACGCTGCAATCGCAGATTTTGGTCTGGTGGAGAGAGCAGTTGCAGCCGCCAGGGCCGCGGAAGTTTCAGTTAAAGTTGGCAATATCTTTTCTGCAGATTTGTTTTACACACCCGATGCCGCCATGTTCGACATTATGGAGCAATACAACATTCTCGGTGTGGAAATGGAGGCAGCGGGTGTCTATAGCGCGGCTGTTGAGTTCGGCGCCAAGGCCCTGGCTATTTGTACGGTTACGGACCATATCCGCACCGGTGCCGCATTGTCGTCTGAGGACAGGCAATTGTCGCTACACGAAATGATTACTATCGGACTGGAAGTAGCCATTAGTGCATAGGCGAGGTCGAGACCTGGAGCAGATAATTTATGGACAGTAAAATTCGACAGTGGTTGGAGAAAGATCCGGATGCTAACAGCCGCCGGGAGCTCCAGGAACTTGTAGACTCATCCAACCAGGCCGAGTTAGATAGGCGCTTTTCAGAGCGGCTTCAGTTTGGCACCGCTGGTTTGCGTGGTGTTGTCGGTGCCGGTCCCGCAATGATGAATGCCCTGGTCATACGACAAACCTCCGCCGGGCTAGCTCAGTATCTTTTACAGGAAGTGGAAGACGCAGCGAATAGGGGCGTAATAGTAGCCTACGACGGTCGGCTGGATTCTAGGCGCTTTGCCCAAGAAGCCGCTGGCACCCTTGCTGCGATGGGTATCACCGCATATGTCACACCCGACGTCGCTGCAACACCTATTGCCGCCTTTGGAGTACTCGAACTAGGCTGTGCTGCCGGCGTCGTTGTTACGGCAAGTCACAATCCGCCCCAGTACAATGGCTTCAAAGTCTACTGGGAGAATGGGGCACAGATAATTCCGCCTCACGATGCTGGTATAGCGACAGAAATTGAGCGAGTGGCTCAGGGCGAGACACCCTGGATCACCTTTGATGGGGGAATTCAGAACGGTAAAATAGTGCTGTTGGATCAGAAATTCTATCGAGGTTATATCGATACGATTCAGGCCAGCCCACTTTTCGCCGCCAAACCTGGTAAGCGCTCAGTTAGCATAGCCTATACAGCGATGCACGGCGTAGGAGCGCCGATAGCAGAGACACTGCTCACAGAAGCCGGATTCGAATCCGTGTACAGCGTGTCCTCACAGCGAGAACCCGACGGCAATTTTCCGACGGTGAACTTCCCCAACCCCGAAGAACCTGGCGCCATGGACGCAGTTATCGCTCTGGCAGCTGAACATCAGGCAACATTGGCCTGCGCCAACGACCCCGATGCGGATCGCCTCGCCGTGGCAGTCAGGACCGCAGCTGGCGATTACCAGATGCTCACCGGGGATATGATCGGTGTGTTGTTGGCAGACTACCTGTTGGCAATGAAGCATGATTTTGTCCCTATCGTGTGCACCACGATTGTTTCCTCTAGTCTGTTAGAAAAAATAGCTACCGCAGCAGGCGCGAGGTTCCACGAGACTCTCACCGGTTTCAAATGGTTGGCCAATACGGCAATGGACGACGAAGACGAAGACGAAGAGGGCAGTCGCCAGTGTCTGTTCGCCTATGAAGAGGCGTTGGGGTATGCGCCAGGGCGCCAGGTTCGCGACAAGGATGGCCTGTCTGCTCTGTTGGCGTTTGCACAAATGAGCGACGAGCTAGCTCAGCGTGGGCTGACTGTTTTGGATCAGCTGCAGAACATTTATCGCAGCCACGGTATTTACCTCACAGCTCAGCGCAGCATTGCTCTGCAACCCGGATCTGCCTCGATAGGCGAAACCCTGAGGGCAAGTCCGCCTGGATCAATCGCTGGCGTTCTCCTGGAGTCGACGGATGACCTGTCCAAGGGGGAGCGCTTGTTTGCCAATGGCGACAGTGAGTCTTTGAGTTTCCCCTCCAGTGATGTCTTGATTTATCGACTCGCGGACAACTCCAGAGTTATCGTGCGCCCATCAGGTACAGAGCCCAAGGTGAAAGTTTATTATGAAGTTGTAGAAGCTATTGACGAGGAGCCTTACACCCAGGCCATGAACCGGGCTCAAGCTCGTATGTCGACCCTTATCGAGAATCATCAAAACTCACTTGCGCAATAGTGCATTATTGTTTGCCGAGTAGGCGGCGGGCGAGGTGTATACAGCAATATTGAATCCAGCATCAAATAACCTGAATCCTTCAAGAATTGTAGCGCTATGAGCAAGGTAGAGAGACTGTGAATCCTACAATAGTTTTGCAATTTGATTTACGCCATGGGCCGCAGTGCCCTGATACACAGCAGGACCGCTATCAAATTTGTTGCGGGAACTGGAGATCAATCGGGTCAACCAGGTCTGGTGCACGGATCTGACTTACATCCCGATGCGCAAGGGTTTTCTGTATCTGGTTGCCATAATGGACTGGCATTCCAGGAGGGTACTGTCTTGGCGATTATCCAACTCCCTGGATGCTGCTCCTTGTGTTGAGGCGCTGGAAGAAGCGCTGGCAAACTACGGCCCACCTGATATATTCAACAGCGACCAGGGCTGTCAGTTTACCAGTGAAGATTTCACGGACGTGCTGAAGGACAACGGCATAAAAATCAGTATGGACGGCAAGTGTTAGCGCCACAGTAAACCCGCAGTTATTTGCCGCAGAATAAAAGAACGACAAAGAGGCGACAGTGATCCGGCTTAACTCCAATCGATCACAGGCTAGAACGGCAGCTCATGATTTACCTCGACACTGTCTGTGTACTCTTGTTGCTCAATCCGGATCTCCTCGTACAGTTGCGCAATCTCATCACCATAGTGATCCCACAGTACCGATCTCAGGTCGCCGAGCAGCTGATAAATACAATCGGCTTGTTCAGCCGTCCAGTAGGTTGTGATTTTTAAGGTTTTCATTTAGCCTTTCCTCGCTTTTTGGTCTCGCGCCGCTTCGACGCACACTCCTGCGCTTCCTTCATGCGGTACGACTCACCCTCATGGCGATGACCTCGCTGTGATGGACTAAACGGTCAATCAGGGAGACCACACACGCGGCATTGGGGAACACGTCATTCCACTCGCCAAACGGACGGTTCGTTGTCACCAAAGTTGAACATTTCTCATAGCGCCGGTTGATGGCTACATGCAGCTCGTCCCGCCCATAATCATCAAGCAGTTGATTGAGTAACCGGACCGTGGTTTTAATGACATGTCCACGCTGTGCCGATTGCTGCAGCAGCGTCTGGGCGTGCGCCGAAGCATGGCTCAGGCGATCCTGACCCCGGTGTAGTTTGGCGTGGGTTTTCTCCAGCCATAGGGCATTGATATGCGCCTCCTGTTCGATTTGCTCCCCTTTGCCAAAGCTGCGCTGATGCTCAGCAATGCATTGATCGCCCTCCACTATCTGGAGCCGCTCCAGGTCAGCGCTCACGCTCAATGGCTTGTGCACGTATTGATGGGGAATGGAGTAATCATTGAGATCGAAGCGAACATAAGGGGTTTTGGCGGCCCGCACGGGCTGTCTCTCATGGGTATCAAAGGGATTATCCGGCAAACTCACCTGCTCCTGTAAGAAGGCTTCCCTGACCGTCAACGTACGCTCTTCAGGGCAAGCCCGATCAGCACTCACACCCTGGCACCAGTGCTCAGCTTGCGCATTGAGTTCGGCCAGTGTTTGCCAGTGACGAGCGGCAAAGAAATTATCGCGAATCGCTCTTTCTACCCGGCCCTTTTCATTGCCCCGGGCCACCGCCACCGGGCGTGGTTCGAAGCGATAGTGGGCTGACAAGGCCAGCAAGGTGGGGTGGAAGCGGATGGCGTCACCGTGGCGCTCCAATACGGCCGATTTAAGGTTGTCGTACAGCAGCACCTTTGGCAATCCTTGCCAGGCCTCGAATGCCGCTACATGGCCGCGTAAAAAGTGCTCCATTTGCTGGTTGAGATAAAAGCGCAAGAAGATCTGTCGCGACCAGCTCAGCACCATCACAAACGCCATTAACGGCCGCCGGGCCTTGCCGATCTGAATATGCCCGAACGAACCCCAGTCAACCTGGGCTTGCTCACCGGGCAGGGTTTTTAGGCGTAAATACGCCTCGGGCAGCTTGCGCGGCCGCAGTTCACTGATACGCTGGCGAAACTGGCTGGGGCCACCGGGGTATCCCCGCAGGCGGGCCATTTCATACAAGCGGGCCGCCGTGAGTGTGGGAAACTCCCGCAGGGTGTCGATGACAAAGGGCAGATAGGGGTCGATGATCGACGCACGGCGAGTGCGCTCCACCTTGGGCAGGCCAGCCTGTGCCAGTACCCGATCAACCACTGAGTGGTGAATGCCAAGCTGGGTCGCAATGGTGCCCGTTCGCCACTTCTCAACAAAATGGTAGCGCAGTATTTTTGCTTCAGTTTCTTTGCCGATGGCCATGACTGCCCTCCGATTGATGACTCCTGTCCAGCCGCTGCACTAATGTCGCCGGAATCTGCGCCTGAACTGACTGCTCTGCAGAAAATCACTGCGCAAAAAGGGACCGCAGACCGCGCCACAGTGATGGCAGCGCACGGTGGCGTCAGTTTTACCCGGCATATCGGCCCTTTTGATCTCATCAGGCACGGTTTGCAGTAGATCACGGAGTATTATTGCCAGAGAACGGTGATGCGTTACTTTTTGTTGTTGCCGTTCTCGATAACGCTGTTGGCGAGCGGCATTATTCATGCGACCCGGGCGAGTGGCCTGGTACTTCGCTCTGGCTCGTTTAATGGATTCCTTTCTGGCTTCCTGGCTGCAACCATCGGTGCAATACCGCTGGCCGCGATCACAGTGGGTACAGACGATGACCTGGGCGTAGCAGCGACAACAGTGGTAGAGACGGCTGGATGATGGCATCGACACAAAGGTCGATGAGGGCTGGATTTATTCCCATTATGTGCAACACTTAACGGGCCGTGCACCTGCACGGTTTTTTTGGGTATGGCGCCAGCGTTGACCGTCAAATCTGTGGTGGCGTCATACCGTTCTCAGCGACACTTATTCTTATAGTCCCTACGCTTGAATCGTGCCTGCTTATTGGTCGCTCTTGAGTGTGACTGGGCCGCAGTTCTACCGCGCCGATTCTAATACGCCGAGATCCGTCTATTTCAAAATTCGGCAAATAGCTGCGGTTTTGGAGTGGCGTCTACAGCAAGGGACGCTGGATGGATAACGTTTTTATTGAGCGCCTCTGGCGCAGTTTGAAATACGAAGAGATTTATCTCAAGGCCTGCGACAGTGTCGCTCAGGCCAGGCAGGGTATCGGCGATTGGTTGATGTTCTACAATGAGGAGCGACGGCACGCCAGTTTGAGCAGGATGACGCCCGACCAGGTCTATTATGATTTGCCCTCAGGGCTACCGATAGCAGCATGAAACAGACTTGGGGATTTCACTTATAAAGACTGCTCACTGTGTCAGGGATGGGGTCCACTTCAGTAGATCACACCTCCGAACTAAATTAATAGGCTAGCAGTTTGTCGGACTCAGCTCCTGACGGGCACGATTTAATACTCCAGCGTGCTACAGGGCTGTCAGGACACCACGCAGAAGATGTGATTGTCCCAGGGCAGCCACGTCAACCTTCATCACGACTTTATCCAGCCCTGTAATGGGCATTTATGCGGCAAATGACCGCTTAATTATGCCATTCTCAGCATTCATACGCTTTACATTCCATGCCAGTGTCGCCAGCGTCCATTCGCCCGCAACCTTGTCCAAACCTCGCATCGAGAACTGCCTCAACCCCATAACGTGTTTGATGATGCCGAACACTGGCTCTACCGTTTGCTTTCTTAATGCGTACAGCGCTCGCCCGGATTGGGTCGTCAGTTGATGTTTCATGAGCCTCACCTGATCATCCGTTATCGGAGTGGGGGCGTCAGGGGCAAACCGATCAAAAACGCACGGGTGATGGTGGTCACGCGCTACTGCCAGTAAAGGCTGGATATTATCCTCTACGCAAGCCTTTACATTATCACCGCTAAAATAGCCTGTATCGGCCAGCAGGTCGGTCACCTTGCCCAGTTCTTCAGGCAGGGTATTCAGCTTTGTCAGGGCCGGCTTTATTTGTTGTTTGTCGTTCGGGGCCTGTGTCATGTGTGTACTGACGACGAGCATTGTATCGGTGTCAACACTGGCCTGGGCGTTGTAGCACTGTTCAAAGCCGCCGCCAGATACCGGCATGATACGCGACTCTTCATCAGTCAAATTAACCTGGTCTTTATCTCGTGGGCCGGGAAGTGGTGGCTTAGGCTCTCGGCCCCGGGGCTTTTTTCCAGTATCCCTCTGAGCTTGGCGTTTGGTTTGTTTTTGTTGGTATTCGGCTTGTTCACGCGCAAAACGCTCCTGCGCCCGTTCTTCAATTTTTACTTTGGCCGCAGCCAGTGCCTCAAGTCGTGTTTCGCGCCGGGAAATCTCCGCGGGAATGTCCATGCCATCCGCTACCGGCGTTTGATCTGCCGCCTCTGCCTGTGCAGTGAGAGCGCTGACTTCTGTCTTGAGCTGTGCTTCGATTTTCTTTAAGTGGCCATAAGAAAGCGCCTTATGCTTGCTGGCATTCGCCTTGATCTTGGTGCCATCCAGGGCGATACGCCCAAGCTTCATGAGCTTCATTTCACGCGCCAGCAACAAGACCTGAACAAAAAGTGCTTCAAGCTGAGGCAAAAAACGGCGTCGAAAGGTCGCTATAGTGTCGTGATCCGGATGCGTGTTGGCCGCCAGGTAGCGAAACGCAATGGAGTCGTGGGTGGCTCGCTCAATCTTACGGCTGGAAAACACACCGGTGGCGTAACCGTAGATCAGCAAACTCAGTAGGACCGCTGGATGGTGCGCCTTTGATCCACGCCCGGCATATTGACGGGTGAGCTCAGACAGATCGAGCTGATCAACGACCTCCACGACAAACCGTGCCAGGTGGTGTTCAGGTAACCAGTCCGACATAGAGGGAGGGAATAGATAGTCGACCCTGAAAAACGCTTAACATGTTGATTGTATTAGATAATACTGGGTATTTGTGAGATGATTTCGACCAGTTTCAAGCCTATTTGGCACTTAATCCGGTCGAAACAAAGGTGGCTCTCGATGAAAGATTCTTCCCCCGATCACCATCAAATGAGTTTTATGGCTGCTGGGTTGATGGATCAACTCAATCCGAAACACCCTCTGTTACATCTTGCGCGAACCATACCCTGGGACTTTTTTGAATCGGAGTTCGCTCCCTTGTATGCGGCAACTGGCAGGCCTGCCAAACCCGTACGCTTGATGGTGGGTTTATCTATTCTCAAGCATATGGAAAATGTCAGCGACGAGGTTATCGTGCAACACTGGGTACAAAACCCGTATTACCAGGCATTTTGCGGGGAGGTTGAATTCCAGTGGTCATTCCCTTGTGACCCATCCGATCTGGTGTACTTCCGCAAGCGAGTCGGCGAAAAGGGATTTGAAAAAATATTGGCATCCTCTATCACCATTCATGGTGAGAAAGCGGTCGAAGAGGAAGTCTGTATTGACACCACAGTACAGGAAAAAAACATCACCTTTCCCACCGATGCAAAGTTGTACCGAAAGATTATTGTTCGTTGCCTGAAATTGGCCAGGAAAGAAGGGATAACACTTCGCCGCAGTTATGCCAAGGAAATTAAGCAAAGAAAACTGGAATGTCGTTTTGCGGGACATCCCAGGAACCGTGCCAAGGCCCGCAAAGCCGTTAAGCGGCTAAAGACCATTGCCGGTCGTTTAGTGCGGGAATTGGAGCGTAAACTGCCACTCGACATTCTGGAAAAGCTGGCAGAGGACTTTGCACTATTCCATCGTGGACTGAACCAGAAGCGAGGGGATACGAACAAGCTGTACAGCTTGCACGAACCCCATGTCTACTGCATGAGTAAAGGCAAAGAGCATAAGCGCTATGAATTTGGCACCAAGGTTTCTATCACGACAACTCGGGATTCAAAAATCATTGTTGGTGCCATGGCCTTTGATACGAACAAATTTGATGGTCATACGCTGCCGGAGGTGCTGTTGCAATTGAAGCGGCTTAACAAACTGAAACCGGCCGTTGGCTTATGTGATCGGGGTTACAAAGGGAAGAAAAAGATCAATGACACGCGGATCATAATGCCCAGCACAGGTACTCGGGATACGGATAGTGCCTACCAGGTGCTGATGCGGAAACGTTTTAGAAAGCGGGCTGGCATAGAGCCGGTGATCGGTCACCTGAAGTCGGATCATCGATTGAACAAAAGTTATCTCAAAGGATTTGAAGGCGACCAGATTAACGTACTGATGGCTGCTGCTGCGTTTAACTTCAGGAAGTGGATGAGATTGTTTTTATTGGCCCCGAAAACGGCTTCCTTATGGAGTCGTTTAACGCAGTTTATTATCAAGCCACGGCATTACGGCGATGCCGTGATGGCCAATTAGGCTTTTTCAGGGTCGACTAGATAGTCCGTCTCTCGATCAACGTTTACAAAATTGGCCATCACTTATTCCCGGTTACTTTTCAGTGTGACCACATTATCTCATAATGACGTTGTTGGGTTAAGTCCGACAGGCTGCTAGGGCATTGGATACCCATCCACAAAATCATCCTGTTTCATTTCAATCAGGGTAGGGATGTTGCGCTGATTCGCTGCCAGTAAACTTTCTTTTAATTCCTGAAGGTCGTGTACAACGTCAACCTCACAACCAAACGCCCGACCCAGCCCCTGAAAATCCGGCGTGTGGATATCCACGCCAATGGTGGCAATATCACCCTCTTCCATAAAGCGTTTGATTTCTCCATAACCACTGTTATTCCAAACCAGGAAGAGGACAGGAACTTGAGCTTCTACGGCACTTGCCAGCTCGCCAATAGTGAACTGAGAAGCGCCGTCGCCAATCAAACCTATGACCGGCTTGTCGGCTTGCCCTAGCTTCGCACCAATGGCTGCGGGAATGGCGTAGCCTAATGTGCCAAAGCCGCTGGCGGAATGAAAGTACCGACGAGCCTGCTCGGTTTCGTAGTGCAGCCATGCATAGTAGGTAGGCTGAGTGGAATCCCCGGCAATAATAACCTCAGGCAGGGCGTCGCGCACCGCGCTGAACACAGCCTCGTACTTTTTATCGCGCTGAGCGACAAGCGAGGCCCGCAACTTAGCGACTCTTGATTTTCCATCTTCTGAATCCGCGCTTGAATTATTTAGAGCTGTATACAGCGCCTGCAATGCCAATTTGGCATCACTGAGAATGGGAACATCTGCTTTGATGTTGCGGGTGAGTTGTCTGGCATCGATATCGACTCGAATTAATGTCCCGCCAACTGATACCGGACCCATAAAGAAAAAATCATAGTCGGTTTCACTGAATTCAGTGCCGATGGCAAGGACGACATCGGCCTCTTCAAGCTCGCGTCGAATCTCTGCGCATGAACCGGAGCCGCCTACTGCCAGAGGATGGCTATGGGGCAGAACACCTTTGGCATTGACGGTGTTAATCACCGGAGCATCCAGTTTTTCTGCGAGTTTGCGCACTTCATTCGCTGCATCCTTAGCGCCGCCGCCGATGGCTATCAACGGACGTTTGGCTCTCGAAAGAATACTCGCAGCATGTTCAATGGACTTCGCAGAGGGTCCAGGAGGCTGCGGCAAAGCATAGGGTAGGTGATCAATATGATCTGCAGCTGCAGTTATCACATCGATGGGGATTTCGATGTGCACTGGCCCAGGGCGTTCGCTGGTGAAAACCGCGAAGGCTCGGGCGAGAATCTGTGGCAACTCGTCTGCCCGCATCAATGTGTGACTAAACACACTAACGCCACTGACGGTATTGCGCTGGTTGGGCATCTCGTGGAGCCGTCCTTCGCCGAGGCCAAGTTGATAACTGCGATTTACCGAAGAAATAACGAGCATGGGGATGGAATCCGCCAGTGCTTGTCCCATTGCTGTTGCGATATTGGTCATTCCCGGACCGGTGATAATCAGACAAACACCCGGTTTTCCCGTCACGCGTGCGTAACCATCTGCCATAAAACCCGCACCTTGCTCATGGCGTGGCGTGATATGTCTGATACCTGTATCCGGGAGGCCTCTATAGAGCTCCACGGTGTGAACGCCCGGAATACCAAACACGGTATTGACCCCGTAGGCTTCGAGAATTTTGACGAGTACTTCGCCGCAAGTGGCCATAGGGTGTGTCCTATTCGAGGGTTGCTACGTAGCTTTCGATACGATCAAAGGCTTTGCTCATAACGTGCACGGGATGGGTTAATGACAGGCGAACAAAATATTCGGTGATGGAGCCAAAGGCGGCACCCGGCAGCACAGATACACCTCCATGCTCGAGCAGGCCCGATGCAAACTCCAAGCCATGGATATTCAAAGCTTGTATATTCATCATGACAAACATACCGGCCTGGGGGCTGTTCGCAGTTAAACCTGCAATTCGCTCAATTCGTTCCACTGCGTAATCCCGGCGAACCCGATACTCCTCCGCGATCGCACGCGTGTATTCCTCATCGTTGTTGAGGGCAAACGCCGCAGCATCCTGTACAAACTGACAGCATCCAAAAACCGAGCCCGAGCCAAAATCCAAAATGCGCTTGGCCGTTGCCTCAGAGGATACCGTCCATCCCATGCGCCAACCTGTCATCGCGTGAGATTTGGACAACGCATCTACAACAACAACGTTATCCAGTGTTTTTGCGGCATTGAGCAGTGAGACATGGCGCTGGGCAAAGGTAATCATCGAATACACTTCGTCGCACACAATCCAAACTTCACGCTCGAGACAAAAAGCGGCCAGCTCGCTCAGTTGTTGCTCAGTGATCATATTGCCCGCTGGATTTCCTGGTGTGTTCAGGAAAAGGACTTTGGTATTTTCGGTGAAGGCGTTTTTGACGCTCTCTACATCCAGGGCAAAGTTGTTTGAAGTGTCCAGCGGCACATCGATGACATTGGCGCCAATTGCCCCGAGTAATCCCTGATAGCCCACATACATGGGGGAGGGAATAACAATATCCTCCCCTTCATTTAAGAAACATGAAAGAGTGGTAAAAATCGCGTTGGTGCCTCCAGGGTGAACCACGATCTGATCAACACCCGTGGTTTTTCCGCTAGCGCCGGTTTCAATTTCTGCGATGGCCTGGCGTAACTCTATTTCTCCTGCCCCCGGAGAGTAGTGCGTACGTCCCGCCTTCAAACTGTCGATAGCATGGTCGACGATAAACGGCAGAGTGGGGAGATCGGGGTCACCAATTGAAAACAGAATAATGTCTTCGCCCTGCGCTTCTAGTGCACAGGCTCTATCGTGCACTCCCCACAAGGTGGAGGTGTCAACGGCCATCCGATCGCTGGCTCGACTAAATTTCATGCCCGGGGGCTCCCTTCTCTGAAGTATTGTTATGTTGGAGTACTGTAGCGGGGTGCGCTTATGGGGATCACTATACCAGCGGGAATTGTCCTAGGCTTTATCCGCCTGATCAAAAAAACGATTGAAGGCGAGATGAAGTGAGTCGGGGGTTATGTCGATCATCTCGGCTGCTTTGTGGAGCATCGCCATTTGCTGGGCATCGCGCTTGCCATCGGCAGCGACGATTTTTAGCATCATGACCGCCACGTCTTCTTTGTCAGAAGAGTCTAGGCCCGAATCCCATTGCTGAACCAGACTGCTTAAGTCGGGCGCTTCGGGGAGGTGTTTAATGGCATTCATGAGCAGCTCGAGAGAGGCTGCACTGCGCACCCTGAAATACTCGCCAGCCAGCTGAAAGACTTCCTCGTTCTGGGCTATTTGCGCGTCGCTCCTTGCGAGGGCGACCATAAGCAGAGCCACCAATTGCTCCAGTTCCTCCACTTTGTTGTGCAAGCCATTGGACTGGTCGGGTGTTTCTACCGAATTTAGCGCCGATGTCTTCTTTTTCAATTTCTGTGTCTTGGCCATGATCTATCTCCATTAGTTGCATGGTGCCTTTAGCATAGACCTAATTGGAATAGTGCGCTAGCCACATATCTAGAAATAGAATTAAGTACTTTATTTAATTTACTGTTTTATATGAGTTAATTTTTTAACCTAGAGTTTAGAGCGAAAGAGCTGTTGTCGGAAGCTTCAATCCCGACTCCTTTTCCTTAATGTTCTCTCAAAACCTGCGTGTAATACAAGCTGCAACGCAATGTTACCCATCTTGTATATAATCTACCGCACCAGGGGCTTGGAATTTTTTGCATCTTTCGTTCCACCAGCTTCGAACGTTAACATGGCGAAAATGTTTTGTCAGACCCAGCCTGATTCTTCCCGCTGTAATAATATCCGGCTTGCGCCATGGTGCATCCGTCACCAGTGGGCCCGCTTTATCACCCAATACCAGCGTCAACAAATGAAGCAGTCCGTAACCTACAGTCGTCAAGTGAACCCAGCGATGCAGCGTTTGGCGCCGTTGCTGCCAGGCTTCTTTGAGCCCCCACAATTGTTTCAACTGGTAGTACATCGACTCAATCGACCAACGCAGTCCGTAATCTTCAATCACTTGTTCGCTCGTTAGAGTCGTATCGGTTGAAAGAAATAATCGAGTCTTGGTCCACTGACCTTTACCCCTGTCTAGCTCGCACCAAACGGCTCTGACTAACTGACCGTCAAGGAACCTTGCCTTGGCGAGCCGACTACGGTATCTCACCTTTTGTTCTTTTCCGTACAGCCGCAGTAGTGCTTCCGTCTTTTTAAAGTGGGCAATTCGCTTGGGTGTGTGTTTTTCGCCATACTTGCGTGGCCGCCCGCGTTGCCCCGGTTTTCGTTCGGGGGGTTCGTCGTAAAGCCGCGTATCGATTCTCGCCTGGCCAATCACGGTAAAACCGTACGCTGTCATCGCGTTGATAAATCGTTTGCGCATATACCAGCAATCGACCAATACCCTCACCGTTTTATCTTCAAACAAGCGGTAAACAGCACGCATGATCACTGTCGCTGCGACCAGCTTGCCCGTATTCCCTGCACTGGGTATCAGTCGGAACAATAGAGGTATCGCCGTCGTCTCCAGCGGTGTGCGCCTGAAAACAGCCGCTAAACTAACCCAGCATTGACCACGAACATAGGCGGCTAAATTCGGCTTATTTCCGTGCTGATGATGTATCTGGCTGCCCGGTGCTTTTTTCGAGGCTCGTAGACTCACCGTATCGTCAATCGCTAAATATAGAACGGGATCATTCTTGGCACTAAGAACCAGACAGACGAACTGTCTTGCCAGCTTCAACCAGGACCACTTTCCGGCTTCAAGCCATTTGTAATACGTCGTCCAGTGCCTTTGCATGTCTAGAAACAAATAGGTTTCGGTGACAAAGCCAGCGGGCGTTAACATAGCGCCGATCAATAGTTCAATGAATGTGCCTACGGATCTTGGGGGTAGCGCTTTGCTTAAAAATGTTATCCAATAGCACAGTTCGCGGGGGATGTGAGCACATCCTGTTGCGTTCATAGCGGCCTCCAGAAGAAATCGATTCATTTCTTTCTGAAGGCCGCGCCCTATACACCTTTTAAAAAGCAAAGCTGTATAGGGCGCGGCAAACTTTTTGCCGCTTTATGTCAAGTTTTTTCGCACACTTTGCGCGATAATCTTCCTCCCCAGACTCTAAACTCTAGTTTTTTAACGTCGAGTAAATAAACTGAAATTTACAGAACCATCTCTGACATTTCCCGCAGCAAGTTGGAATCTCCAGTGATGAGCAGTGATGTCACAGGAGAATCCTTCCAATCCTTAATCTTTTCCCTAATACGATCTTTGGGTCCAGATAGCGATATCTCATCAGCAAACTGATCGGGTACCGCGGCGATGGCGGCATCTTTGTCTCCAGCCATAAATAGATCCTGAACCTCCTGGGCTTCATCGGCAAAGCCCATACGAGCCATCAGTTCTTTATGGAAATTGCGTTTGGCGGCTCCCATGCCACCGACGTAAAACCCTAGCATGGCTTTGACTGGATACAAGGCGTCGTCGAGATTGTCGTTGATATTGACCAGTGTCAGCGCAGCGATCTCGAAATCGGGCTTTGCATCGACTAATTGGTCGGCATAGACGTCTGTTCGGTAAGGTGAGTAGTACAAGGGCAGCCAACCATCAGCGATCTGCGCAGTTTGAGTGACATTCTTTGGACCCTCGGCTCCAATAAAAATAGGAACATCGGCGCGCAGGGGATGGGTGATGGATTTGAGCGGTTTGCCCATATCCCAGGATCCGGCGCCTTGGTAGGGCAGTGGGTAAAACTCGCCCTCGTTCGTCACAGCTTCTTCCCGGGCGAGAATTTTGCGAATAATGCTGACGTACTCTCGTGTTCTAGTGACGGGTTTGGCGTAGGGTTGCCCGTACCAGCCTTCAACGACCTGAGGCCCCGAGACACCCAGGCCCAAAATCATGCGCCCACCGGACATATGGTCCAGGGAAAGGGTCGCCATGGCGCACGATGCAGGGGTTCTAGCCGATAACTGCGCGACGGCGGTTCCCAGGCGAATCTTGGATGTGTTAGCACCAATCCAGGCCAGGGGTGTAAAGCAATCATTGCCCCATGCTTCTGCACACCACACCGAATCGAAACCGAGGTTTTCAGCCTCTTTTGCCAATTCAATATGTACCGGGGGATAGAACGCACCCCAGTAACCCAGTTGCAATCCCAGCTTAAGATCTGCCATTCGAAATTCCCTCTGATAGATAGCAACCACTTTACGGGAAAGGCTTCTGCAATAGACCGTAATTATCGGCCAATATATCTGACTTCGCCGCTCAATAGGTTTTTCAATTTGGGTTTGGTTTCGATAGACTCTCGCTGCTACATCCACACTCACGACAAAGACGGATTACTCATGGCTGAACTGACACACCTTGACGCAAGCGGCGCAGCCCGCATGGTGGATGTGGGCGCCAAGCCCGTCACCGAGCGCGTCGCCGTTGCTGGTGGCTGCATTACAATGCAGCCGGAAACTTTGCGTCTTTTGGAGGAGGGCAGTCATAAAAAAGGCGATGTGCTAGCGGTGGCGCGCATTGCGGGCATTCAGGGCGCCAAGAAATGCTCTGACTTAATCCCCCTTTGCCATCCTCTAATGTTGACCTCGGTGGAGGTGAGCTTTCAAACTGATGCCCATTCAAACGCTGTTCATATTGAGGCTTGCTGCAAGGTCTCAGGGCAAACCGGTGTCGAAATGGAAGCACTTACCGCTGTCAGTGTCGCCGCCCTGACGATTTATGATATGTGCAAGGCCGTTGATAGAGGCATGGAGATTCAGAATCTTGGCTTGCTTGAAAAACGCGGCGGAAAATCCGGGCAGTGGTCCAAAGCGAGCCAGGAGACGAACTGATGCTAAACCTGATATTTTTTGCCAGAGTGAAGGAACAGCTCGACTGCGCCGATATGAAGGTGGATTGGGACGACTCTCTATCGAACTTAGACGGCCTCAAATCCTATCTGGGTAGTCTCAAGGGCGAGACCTGGATCGAGGTCCTGCGCGAAGACAACCTAGTATGCGCGGTCAATCAGACGGTAGTGGAAGAGAACCACGTGCTCGAGGACGGAGACGAAGTCGCGTTTTTCCCACCGGTCACCGGGGGCTAGCTGATGTCGGAGAGCATCCCATTGTCGGATAAATTATCGGCCAAATTATCGGCGAAAGTACAGCAGGATTGCTTTGATGTAGCCGAGCTGCAATGCAATCTGATGGGCGATGCGCACGAAGAGGGCGCTATTGCGACGTTCACCGGCTATGTTCGCGTCTCAAACGACAGCCGTACCGTCAACACCCTGGAACTTGAACACTATCCCGGGATGACGGAAAAGAGCATTGTTAAAATTCTCGCCGAGGCGGCTGATCGCTGGCCCCTGCTGAGCGCCAGTGTGGTGCATCGCGTGGGCTTATTGCAGCCTGGAGATCCCATCGTATGGGTGGGAGTGGCCTCGCCGCACCGGGAAGCTGCTTTTAATGCCTGTGAGTTTGTCATGGACTATCTCAAAACCAGGGCCCCATTCTGGAAAAAAGAGGTGGGGCCAGAGGGTACGCGCTGGGTGGAAGCCCGCAGCAGCGATAATAGTCAGGCCGAGCGCTGGTAGCGTTGGCAATGCGGATGACAGCGTAGCCCGAATAGGGGATGCGCTAGATCGCACTTTTGAGGTGAAATAAGTTCAAGAAATGAAAGCGGCGCCTATCTACGCAGGCGGCTCCAAAAATAACGAAAACTGAATACTGGGTACCCGAATGAGTTTAGATGGTCGTGATTTAAGAAATGAGCTGGGGCGCTTTGCCACAGGCGTTTGTGTGATTACCACGGTCACGGAAGATCAGCGCGCTGTTGGAATGACAGCGAATTCCTTTTCATCTGTGTCTCTGGACCCACCCTTGGTTTTGTGGAACCTGCAGAACGGTTCAGATGTCTATGATGCCTTCGCTACGCCCAAGCATTTTGCGATCAATGTCCTGGCCAGTTCACAGGAGGACTTGTCCAATCTATACGCCAAGAAAGGCGATCACTTGATGGAGGCTGATCACTTCAGCTTGGGACAGTATGGGTCTCCTGTTATCCGCGATGTCTTGGTCACCTTTGAATGTGAACTGGAAGCAACCCACGCCGGTGGTGACCACCTGATTGTCATTGGCAGGGTTCTTAATGTGCAATCCGGCGCGGAGGGCGAACCGCTGTTGTTTTTCTCTGGCGGCTATAGGGAACTCGCCTAATCAGTCAGCGCTTTCATTTGATGCGGCACTGGGAATTAGCCTTTATACTGGTCCACTTGCATTGTTGACGGCCTTATTTCTATGAAATTTTGTACCCAGTGTGGTAACTCTGTCACTCTTCAGATTCCCGACGGCGACGACAGGGAGCGGTTTGTATGCAGTCAGTGCGACATTATCCACTATTCAAATCCCAGGATTATCGTTGGTTGTGTCCCTCATTACGAGGGGAAAGTACTGCTGTGCAAGCGAGCTATCGAGCCGCGCAAAGGCTATTGGACTCTGCCAGCAGGTTTTATGGAGAACAAAGAGACAACACCGCAAGGTGCCGCTCGCGAAACCTGGGAAGAGGCGGAGGCCAGGGTTAGTAACCTGGAGCTGTATCGTGTGTTTGACGTGCCTTATATCAGCCAGGTGTACATGTTCTATCGCTGTGATCTGGATAACGGTGAGTACGGGGTAGGTCCTGAGAGCCTTGAAACCCGTTTGTATCTCGAAGATGAGATACCCTGGGATGAAATTGCTTTCCCGGTTGTCTATGAAACGCTCAAGGAGTTTTTTGTAGATATGCGTTCACAGACCTATCCAGTGCGTGTTTCATCCATCGATTACAAGCCGCGCCGTGCCTAACTCCCTCGACTTGCTTTTAATTTTGACCGGCGGTGTCGCGTTTTTCGCGTTGCTGAGTTTGATCCTTCTTATCGTAAAGAGCAGGGCTTCGGCCAGATCTGCATTGAATATTCTCGAATTACGCACCAGGCTGGAACAAAGTCAGCTTGAACTGTTACGCGCCGGCGATGATCTCGAGTCGACCCGTGCAGACTTGGCCGATTCACAAGAGCGCTATGGTGCCCTGCGAGAGTCAGACGCTCGATTGGAAGAACGCAGCCGAGAGGAGCTGCGCTCCGCTGCAGAAAAAATCGAATTGCTCCAGGGTGCGCGGGAGCAGATGAAGGCGGAATTTAATGTACTGGCGAATCGTATCTTCGAGGAGAAGAGCGAGCGTATGGTTCAGACTAATAAGATCTCGCTGGAAACTACACTCGGCCCTCTGAAAACTCAGCTGACAGATTTTAAAAAGAAGGTCGAAGATGTGTATGACAAGGAGTCCCGCGACCGGGTTTCTTTGCAGTCAGAGTTGGAAAATCTGAAAAAGCTCAACACCCAGATGTCTGAGGATGCTTTGAATCTCACCCGAGCACTCAAAGGTGACAAAAAAACGCAGGGCAATTGGGGTGAGGTAGTACTCGAACGGATATTGGAGCAATCGGGACTGCGCAAGGGCACTGAATATGAAACCCAGGTCGCTCTCAAGGGAGCGGATGGCAGTCGTAGGTTTCCCGACGTTATTATCCGTCTTCCCGATAATAAGGACGTTGTTGTCGACGCCAAAATGTCTCTGGTAGATTATGAGCAGCACGTCAATGCGGACAACGATGAAGACAAAGCCAACTTTTTGTCTCGTCACGTCACGGCCATTGGCAATCACATATCCAGTTTAGCGGTAAAAGAATATGAAAAACTGGAGGGGATTCGATCTCTTGATTTCGTTCTTATGTTTGTACCTATAGAGTCTGCCTTCATCGCGGCGTTCGACGCTGAACCCGATATGTTTATAAAAGCCTACGATAAGCAAGTAATAGTGGTCGGTCCAACCACCTTGTTAGTGACCTTGAGAACCATACAGACCATTTGGCGCTACGAGCACCAAAACCGCAACGCCGAAAAAATAGCGGCGCAGGCAGGCGGTATATTTGATCAGTTCAGTTTGATCGTGGAATCACTGGATGAGGTGGGGCGCAGTTTAGGTAAAGCTCAAGACTCTTTCGAGCAAGCCCATAAACGGCTTAGTACGGGCAAGGGCAACATGGTGAAACGTGTCCAGCAACTGCAGGACCTTGGGGCCAGAACCAAGAAGGCACTGCCTGCCTCCGTACTGAACATTGAGGAAAACACACCCAAGATTGCGATCGCTAAAGTTAATACCGCTATCACCGTGGACAACGCTTCACAGGAGTCTTCAGAAACCACACAAGACGATTTAGAAAACACCAAACAAAACACAGAGGCAGACTAAGCATGGCATTTCCAAAAGTAGGCAACCTGGCCCCCGCATTTACCTTGGCAAACCAGGACGGAGAAAAAGTATCGCTGAAGCAGTTCCGGGATAAAAGCAATGTAGCGCTGTATTTTTACCCCAAGGCGATGACGCCGGGATGCACTGTGCAAGCCTGCGGAATTCGCGACAGCAAGAAGGCCTTGGCGAAACTGGATACGGTGGTATTAGGCGTTAGCCCAGACGCCGTCGCCAGATTAGGCAGGTTCATCGACAAGCAGGATCTCAATTTTACGCTGCTATCTGACGAAGACCACGCGATCACAGAAAAGTATGGCTGCTGGGATCTCAAAAAATTCATGGGCCGAGAGTTTATGGGCGTACTGCGCACCACATTTATTATCGGCAAGGACGGCAAGCTCAAGCATGTCATGAATAAAGTCAAAACAAAGTCTCATCACGATGACGTTATGTCTTTAATCAAGGAACTCGGCTTGTAAGAGCCCGGAGAGACTATTCATGCTTCGCTATCCCTTTGAAAATGTTCCGGCCCACGGCTCCACCATAGAAATTCAACCGGGACTGCTGTGGCTGCAAATGCCCCTGCCAATGTCTCTCGATCATATCAATCTGTATTTAGTTGAAGATGATGATGGGTGGTGGATTGTCGATACCGGCATGGCTATCGGTCCCACCCAGGAGCTGTGGGGGCAGATCTTTGAGTCGGAACTGGGCGGCAAGCCTGTAAAAGCGGTTTTATGCACTCACATGCATCCGGACCATATCGGAATGGCGGGGTGGTTGTGCGAGAAGTGGCGCGTTCCGCTTTACATGACACGGGGAGAGTACTTTAGTGGGCGAGCCTTTGCCTCTCTCAGCAAAGATGATTTTAGCTGGACCACCGCGCAACATTTGCGCCGATCCGGGTTCAGCGAAAAGCAAATCGAAAAGTACAAAAAGAGCTTTGGTGGCTTCGGGTCCATTATGACCCCCATGCCAATGGCCTATCGACGCCTGTGTGATGGGGACAGCTTAACGATAAAAGGAAATCGCTGGCGTATCGTCGTGGGCAGCGGACATTCGCCCGAGCATGCATGCCTGTACAGCGAATCGCTCAATGTGCTGATCTCTGGCGATCAGGTGATTCCGAGGATTACCTCGAATGTGAGCGTGTCCGGTGGCGAACCGGAAGGCAACCCTCTCAAAGAGTGGCTGGATTCTCATGAGCACTTTCTGAGCGTTCTACCCGACGATGCTCTGGTACTGCCCGCACACAACACGCCGTTTTATGGATTACACGAACGTTTGCGCTTTTTGATAGAACACCACAATGAGCATCTACTGGCCTTGGAGGAGGCCTGTGTTGATGAGCAGCCTACAGCCTTTGAACTGTTGTCTGTCATGTTCAAGCGTAAACTTGATTCCAGCCAGATTGGTTTGGCAATGGGGGAGTGTGTGGCCCACCTAAACTATCTGTATCAGAGGGGCCAATTATCCCGCGAAGAGGATGCCCAGGGCCATTATCGCTATGGCTCAATCGATGAAACACTCTCGTTGAGGCTTCGAGAGAAGCTCCATGAGCCTGTAGCTGAGATACCGATTCAAGTATAAATCCTATATTAAACAAGAATTTATATATCAATATTAAAGTTAGAAATAACTTTAATATATGCCGAGAATACAAATGCCATGACAATGCCTACTGATGTCAAAGTGATCGACCTGATGCTGTCGGTTCCCGGTGAGGACAGCAGCCAATTTTACGATTGGATCAAGCCCATGCTCATGGACAAAGAAAGCCATGAGATGTTCAAGATGCCCGCTCAGTACATGTTCAAGGACATCCCGGATACGGGCAAGCAGGAAGATTACATCGCCTATACCCTGGAGCAAATGGATAAGCACAATATCGAACGAGCCATGATTGGGGTTGGCAAATTCGGTGATGTGAACACGCAAGCCTTGAGACGCCACCCGGATCGCTTTTTTGGCTCTTACGAGGCCAATGCCAACAACGGTATGGACGAGGTGCGGACCATCGTCGCTGTGCACGAAGAGTTCGGAATAAAGGCAGTGACAGCGGCTCCGGCGATGATATGCCCGCCAGTGCCCGTGAATGATAAAAAGTGGTATCCCATCTATGCCAAGCTCGTAGAACTGGGTCTACCATTTTGTCCCTGCATGGGAGTGCCGGGACCTCGCGTGCCAATGGGGCCGCAGAAAATGGAACTACTCGATGAAGTGCTTTGGTTTTTCCCGGAGCTCAAAGTGGTTACCCGCCACGGCTGTGAGCCCTGGACTGAGCTGGCGTGGAAGATGATGTTGAAGTATCCGAATCTCTATTATTCGACCAGCGCTTTTGCCCCCAAACACTACCCGAAAGATATTATCGAGTTCGCGAATAAACGTGGTTCCGATCAAGTAATGTATGCCGGTTACTTTCCGATGGGACTCTCACTCGACCGCATTTTTAGTGAAATGCCGGACGTACCGTTCCGGGATGAAGTCTGGCCAAAGTTTTTACGTGAAAACGCCATTAAAGTTTTTAAACTCGACCAATAGATCAGCTCGGAGGAACAACATGCTGTCACAACAGGAAATGTCCGATCGCTTTGAAATACAGGATCTTATCTATCACTATTCCGACCTGATTGATCAAAAGGGATTCGATCAATTGCGCGATGATGTTTTTACCAAAGATGCACATATCGACTACAGTGTATTCGGCGGAAGCGTTGGCGATGTCGAAGAAACTATTGGCTTCCTCAAGGCGGCGGTCACCAATGAATTGTTTCCCAATTCGCAACACCTCAATGCCAACATCCAGATAGAGCTGGATGGAGACACCGCAAAGGGCAGGGTGATGTGCTTTAACCCTATGGAAATGTCGATACCTGATGCGGGCACTCAAACTTACTTTCTTGGCCTGTGGTATGTGGACGAATATCGTCGCACCGGTCAAGGCTGGAGAATGAATCGTAGGGTTGAGGAACGTAGTTGGATATTTAACACGCCTGATTTTATGAATTTGTAGGCGTGAATATCATCGATCTTGTAGAAAGTCGCCGAGCTAAATCTTTAGAGTGTACCGATTCGTAAACTAATAAAGTGCCAGAGCTTTCGGGACAGAGTAGCAATCGGCGCCCCAAACTAATTTAAAACCACTGTTTTAGTGGGCGGATTCAAGTCGCTAGTGCAATCGGTGGGTTGATCCCAAACAGTACTTGGTTGGGGGTTTTAAAGTCCAGACATTTTCTTGGCCGGTTGTTAAGTTTATCAAAGATTCTCTGGACACACTCCGGCGTCATATCATCAAAGCTAGATCCTTTCGGGGCGTATTGGCGGATCAGACCATTTGTATTCTCATTCAATCCCCGCTCCCATGAATGGTAAGGGTGCGCGAAGTAGCTTTCAGCCTGCAGCTGTTGGGCGATAACCTCGTGTAAGGCAAACTCCTTGCCGTTATCATAGGTCAGTGTTTCTACCGGGGCGGCTAAGGGGGAAAGCGCCCCAAGTATCGCTTCCTTGACGGCCTTCGCCGTTTTATTGGGGGCCAGGGCGATCACTGTGAAACGTGTCTTTCTCTCAACAGCCGTCATCAGTACGGAGCCACCCAAGCGCCCAATGATAAGGTCCATTTCCCAATCACCAATACGCTTGCGCTCATCAACAATCGCTGGACGCTCGTCGATACTTACCCGGTTCTTTAGCTGCCCGCGCTTGTCTGGGCTCCCGTAACGCTTCTTACGTTTCTTTTGGCAGCGCAAGTGGGCATGGAGGTCGCCCCCGGCCTTCTTGTCGATCAGAATGTACTGATAAATCCATTCTGGACTAACAGATTGCAGGATTGATTTTGCTAGCCAACCGCTGATCTGCTCTGGACTCCATTCCTCCCTCAGTAGCGATTCAACCCGCTGCCAGGTTATCTCTGTAATACGTGTATGGGTGTGGTGATGCTGCCGTTCAGTGGCAAAACGCTGGGCCTGCTGGGGCCTATAACCACGCAAGCCCGTATTGCGACCAAGCTCTCTGCTAATTGTCCCAGGGCTTCGTCTAAGCTCTCTGGCTATGGCTTTTTGTGTAAAACCAGCTTTTAAAAATGCTTCAATCTGGTATCGTTCGTATTCGGTCAACTGTGTATAGTTCATGTGTAATTTCCTTGGTCGAGAAAATGGCACTGGATTGTACCAGTTGGCCACCTGCTCTAGAAATTGCACTTATGACTTGAATCTAAGGTGTTTTTTAGCCGGATAGGAGTCGCTCGGAAGCCTCATAGGTGTTTGCAAACACGGCGTAAACCCGTGCATGGGGCCTCGGCTCACGGATGGCCGCCCCACGCATCCATGCGCTCGACGGTTTGCCATCACCAATCAGGCTTCCAAGCTCTCAGTCTACTGTCGAAGTATTTTAAAAAGATTCCAGACGAGCACAAACTAACTCGTAGTCATTTTGAGAAACTCTTCCCGTATCGTTTTCTTCAACAACTTGCCCGCAGCGTTTTTAGCAAGCGCTTCATCCGACACGGTAATTACGCTGGGAACTTTAAACCGCGCCAGCCGCTCGTTAACAAATTCAGTTAGTTCCAGCTCGGTCGTTTGGCCATTAACAAATACCGTTGCCGCCAACTCCTCTCCCAACTGCTCGTGGGGTATGCCATACACGGCCGCTTCCTGGATCAGGGGATGCGTTAGCAATATACCTTCGATCTCGATGGGGTAGATGTTTTCGCCGCCGCGAATCACCAAGTCTTTGAGCCTGTCGACGATATACAGAAAACCCTCCGGGTCGATATAGCCAACGTCACCCGTTGCGACCCAACCATCGATAAAAGTTTCGGCAGACGCTTCTGGAAGATTCCAATACTGTTGTACGTTGGCTGGGCTCTTCACGTAAAGCTCACCTGTTTCGCCAGCGGCGAGATCCTTCCCATTTTCGTCGACGGTTTTGCACTCAACAATCGGAGACAGTGTCCCCGCCGAGTTTGGGCGCAGACGGAATGCCTCACCTGTTCCCGAGGCGCAAGTGGCGTTGGTTTCAGTCATGCCATAGCCCGTGCCGGGATAGGCATGTGGCACTTTGTCGTAAATCAGGTCTTTAAGGTGAGGGGGCAGGCCGTGCCTCCAGCGCCAAGACTGTACAGGCTGGAAGTGTCGGTTTTCGGAAAATCCGGAGATTCCAATAACGACATTGTCAGCGTCGGCACGCCGGTGAAAATGGTAATGCGTTCCTGTTCTATGACCTTTAAAGCATCTTCCGGATTCCACTTATTCAGGATAGAGGTTTTACGCCCCCCGCGTAAATTAAGCATGAACACTGCATAGCATCCAGATACGTGGAAGAGGGGAACCGTAAGCAAGGTCGACGGTTCAAATCCGCTTTCCATCATTTTGCCAACGGTTTCCGGATTGGCCATCGCCGATATATAGGAGTGAACTTCAAAGTTAAACAGGGCCTGGCAGGTATTAAAATTGGTGGAGGCGGCACCCTTGGGCTTACCCGTCGTCCCTGAGGTGTACATAATCATCGCTAAATCGCCGCTGCTAATATCTACATCGGGCATTTCAGCGGGACCGTTTTGTGTTGCCTCCCAGGGTTCTACGAACGGGTTGTCACTATTGCCGCCACCTTTGACAACCACTGCTTTGCAGTTCAGTGCCTCCAGGCAATCTTCAATGTAATTGGCTCGCTGCTGATCGCAATACAATAGCTTTGCACCCGCATCGCTCAGGGCATACTCCAACTCATCGGCCTGTCCCCAACTGTTCAATGGAACAACGACGGCTCCAATCGATACAGTGGCTACATAGGCCATCATCCACTCCGGGTAATTTCGCATAGCGATGGCCACGCGATCTCCCTTGGTTATCTCAAAGTGGTCCGCCATATAGTTTGCAGCTCGATCTACAGCGGCAAAGAATTCATCAAAGCTATATCGCTCTTCCCCAAAGGTGATGAAGGTTTTTTCCCCATGAGTGCGTCCCTGGGCTAAAGCGTCGCGCAAGGTTACTGGCGCGGTCTTGTAAGTTCGCAGTTCAATACCGTTGATCTGGCGCTGTTCGATTTCAAATGGAGCGCCGGGCCCCGTTAATTGCTCGCGAGCTTCATTCAGTTTCGCAACTAATTCGAGGGCGTCACCCATGCAACTCTTCTCCATGTATCTCAACGTGGCCTTAAGTTGCTTAGGCTAGCACAGTGTCGATATTTGCGAGAATGTCAGTTGCTTATGGTTGTCCTAATATTGGTGCTGGTTTGCGGTATTGACCCAGGATTCAGGTAGGTAGTCCAGTTTGAGTTTATGTACAGCTCGTCGAGTTCATCAGCTCCAATGCGCTGCGCATATTCGAGGCGACTTCCTGATTGGTCTGAGCTGTACTTTTGGACATTGGGCAAACTCCACTAACGGCTTTGAATCACTCACAGGGCAAGATTGTTCGAATGGCCTGTTAATGGGACACTTGAATGTCCCGGTAGTTCAATTCTCGCTGCTAATTGAATCCAGGGAGTGTCATCCTTTACACTCGCGGACTTCAGCTCGTTTCATCCCCAATTTGGAAGCACAGACAATGGCAAAGGTAATAACCTGCAATACCAACGGTATCCGCGCGGCGGCCCGCAAGGGCTTTTTTGACTGGTTGAAAATGCAGGATGCCGATGTGGTCTGCATCCAGGAGACGAAGGCGCAGCGCGATCAACTGGATGACCCGGTATTTCACCCCGAGGGATATCACAGCTTTTTCAATGATGCAGTGAAAAAAGGTTATAGCGGCACTGCCGTTTACTGCAAAGCAAAGCCCAGCAAGGTGATTCGCTCATTGGGATGGGATCCGGCCGATTCTGAGGGGCGCTACCTGCAGGTGGATTTTAAGGGAGTTAGCGTGATTTCGCTGTATATGCCCTCAGGTTCCAGCTCCGAGGAGGTGTTACAGAAGAAGCTGCGCTTTATGGATATATTTATGGACCACCTGAAATCTCTGCGGCGTAAGCACAGAGAGTTTATTATCTGTGCCGATTGGAATATCTGCCACAAAGAGATCGACCTTAAGAATTGGAGACCCAACCGGAAAAACTCGGGGTTTTTACCGATTGAGCGAGAATGGCTCGATACGCTGTATGACGAGGTGGGCTATGTCGATTCCTTCCGCGTCGTAGATCAACGGCCCGATGAATACACCTGGTGGTCCAACCGGGGCCAGGCCTGGGCAAAAAATGTGGGATGGCGCCTCGATTATCAGGTGATAACACCTGGCTTGGTGGACAAAGTGCTGGCCGCCAGCGTTTATCGAGAACAACGTTTTTCGGATCACGCCCCTCAAATTATGGAATATTCTATCGAGATTGCTTCCTGAGAGACGTGTTGTAACGTGCTGTGCTAGCTCGGACCCGGATTGCTAGGCCAAGTGAAACCCTGTACATTAGCTCACCACATAAATGCTCCATTTGGAGCCTGTCACAGGAATATTTTAATGAGTTTGTTTGTTTCCAGCGCCCATGCCCAAGCGGTAGAAGGACAACCACCCGGAGGTGATTTATTTCAGATCGCTTTTCTCATTGGGCTGTTTGTCCTGTTTTACTTCATCGCGATCAGGCCTCAGCGAAAGCGACAAAAAGAACATACCGAGATGGTGTCGGCACTGGCCAAAGGTGACGAGGTGGTTACCAGTTCCGGCATTCTTGGTAAAATAACTTCATTGGATGATCACTACATTGTCCTGAACGTTACCGAGAAAGTAGAACTCAAATTTCAGCGTGTGCATATTCATGCCGTTCTCCCCAAGGGTACCCTGAAGTCTATTGGCTAAAATGACGCTGATTTACCCCCACAAGATAGACCTCGCTTGCACTCCCACACCGCTGCAATACCTGTCTCGCGCCTCCAAAAAGTGGGGTAGCGGGCACAGGATTTGGGTCAAGCGGGACGACATGACCGGCTCCACTTTAAGTGGCAACAAAGTTCGCAAGCTGGAATTTATCGCTGCCTACGCAATCGATAACGGCTACGACACCTTGATTACCGCCGGCGGTGTGCAAAGCAATCACTGCCGGGCCACCGCATTTGTGGGTGCACAGCTGGGCTTGTCGACACACCTGATATTGCGCGGAGAAGAGCCGTCTGACTATGAGGGAAACTACCTGCTGGATCATCTCGCCGGTGCGCGGGTAAGCTGCTACCTGAATAGGGAATTTCTTAAGGACCGCGATGCGATCTTTCAACACTGGGTTGATCACTACGCAAGCCAGGGGCGCAAGGCGCTGGTAATTCCTATAGGCGGCAGCGACGAGATTGGAATCTGGGGGTATATCGAAGCTGCCGAAGAGCTCTCTTGCGATTTTAAGACGGCATCGATAAAACAGGCCAATGTTGTCACGGCCACAGGATCAGGAGGCACGCAGGCCGGGCTGACCCTGGGTGCATTGCTGCACAAACTGCCTGCCCAGATCTGGGGAATTAATGTCTGCGACGATGAGCAGTATTTCCTGGACAAGATTCGCGCAGACGCAAAAGCCTGGTATCAACGATTTCCCGGTGCACCCGAGGTGAACGTTGAACCTAAGGTAATCGATGGATACGTTGGTGCGGGTTACGGTATCGCCAGTCCCGAGGTCTATGAAATCATTGCGCAGCTGAGCGCGCTGGAAGGGTTGGTGTTGGATCCTTGCTACACGGGAAAAGCCTTTGCTGGCATGGTTAGTGAAATTGACCAGGGTCGCTTTGCCGACTGCGAAGACATCGTTTTTGTTCATACCGGCGGCATTTACGGTATTTTCCCTCACGGCGCTGAGTTTAACTTTTAGTCGAGTTCGCTTTCCAGATACTCTTTATACCTAGAACAGGACAGCCCATGACAGAACTGATAGGACAGATCAATAGTTGGGCCTGGGGTCCTGTCATGCTGGTTTTGTTGCTGGGTACCGGGGTGTACCTCAGCCTGGGAATGCGTTTTCTAACCATTCGAAAAATACCCACCGCATTCCGATTGCTCATTCAGGGTCGTACGGGCTCGGGCAAAGGAGACATTTCCCCATTTAGTGCGTTGATGACGTCACTGTCTGCAACGATCGGCACTGGAAATATCGCCGGCGTTGCAACGGCTTTGGCACTGGGTGGGCCGGGGGCTCTCTTTTGGATGTGGATTACCGCGCTGGTCGGTATGGCAACCAAGTATGCCGAGGCTGTGTGCGCGGTGCATTATCGCGAGCGCGACGCCAAGGGCAATTACAGTGGCGGCCCCATGTATTACATTCGCAATGGGCTGGCCAAGCATTGGCACTGGTTGGGCTATGCATTCGCGGGGTTTGGCGCCCTGGCGGGATTCGGTATCGCCAACACAGTACAATCAAACTCAGCCTCGCAAGTACTGCACGATTCCTTCGCGGTACCACCACTGGCCACTGGCCTGGTGCTTATGGTACTGGTAGGCGCGGTGGTTCTGGGGGGAATCAAGCGTATCTCCACCGTGGCGAGTTGGCTGGTTCCATTTATGGCCCTTGCCTATATTGCGTTGGGCACCGTTGCTATTGCGCTCCATATTTCTGAGGTCCCTCAAGCGATAGCGACGATTGTAGAAAGCGCTTTCACCGGTTCCGCGGCTGCGGGCGGCTTTGCAGGAGCAACAATTTGGGCCGCTCTGCGCTTTGGTGTGGCGCGCGGGATTTTTTCCAATGAGGCGGGCCTGGGTAGCGCTCCTATTGCTCATGCGGCAGCGCAAACCGACGAGCCGGTACAACAGGGCATGATTGCCATGCTGGGTACTTTCATTGACACTTTGATCGTCTGCACCATGACAGGCTTGGTGATTGTCATCATGGATGTATTGCCAACCGGTGTTAGCGGTGCCAGTTTGACCTCCATGGCTTTTGCGAGCGCCTTACCTGGTGGTGACCTGATAGTGGCATTGGCCCTATGTATATTTGCCTTCACAACTATGATTGGCTGGTCCTTTTACGGCGAACGCTGTGTGGTTTTTTTGGTCGGAACACGGGGTATCATTCCCTTTCGCCTGGCTTGGGTCATCGCCATTCCCCTGGGCACAATGTTTGAGCTGGACCTGGTGTGGCTGATTGCCGACACCCTGAATGCCTTAATGGCGATTCCAAATCTGGTGGCGCTATTGCTACTGAGCCCGGTGGTGTTCAAACTATCCAAAGAGTACTTTGGGAGGCAGGAAAACTGATGTCCACTGAGACTAAAAACCGCCTTGTTATCGCCATCTCATCCCGGGCGCTATTCAATCTCGATGAAAGTCACCAGGTATATCAAGACCAGGGGCTAAAGGCTTATTCCCAATATCAGGTCGATCGTGAAGATGATCCACTGGACCCTGGAGAGGCCTTTCCGGTAGTCCAAAAGCTGTTGCGCATGAACGAAGCTCTTGGAGAAAATGCTGAGGTTGAAGTGGTGTTGTTGTCCCGCAATAGTGCCGACACGGGCCTGCGGGTATTTAATTCAATTCAGCACCACAATCTGACGATTAGTCGCGCAGCATTTTGCGGTGGCGAAAGCCCCTGGCGTTACATCAATGCTTTTGGTTGTCAGCTTTTTTTGTCCAACGAAGCCGACGATGTTCGCCACGCTCTGGATCACGGAGTAGCTGCAGCTACGTTAGTTTCCAACAAGGGCGCAGCTATGGATACCGAGACTTTGAGATTCGCCTTTGACGGTGACGCGGTCATTTTTTCTGACGAAGCGGAACAGATTTACAAAAGTGAAGGCCTAGCCGCATTCACAGCTAGTGAGCAAGCCGCCGCTCATCAACCGTTGAGTGGAGGCCCCTTTAAGGCCTTTTTGGGTGCGCTGCATCAGTTGCAGCAAGCGTTTCCCGCTACGGAATCGCCTATTCGTACCGCTTTGGTGACGGCCCGTTCTGCACCCGCCCACGAGCGTGTCATCCGAACACTGCGAGCCTGGAATATTCGAATCGACGAATCTATTTTTCTGGGTGGCATGGATAAAACCGAATTTCTAATGGCTTATCAGGCCGATGTTTTCTTCGATGATCAGCAACTTCACTGCGCCTCGGCGAGCCCGCATATCGCCACGGGACACGTTCCTCACGGTGTCGCAAACCGTTGAGACAGCGTTTTTATGGTTATTACCTTTTATGATGGCGTTAACACTATTTAATGGCTATTCTTTATAAGACTCGCTAGGTGATATTCAACAGCGATTGGAGCCAGCAATGAAATTACAGCAGTTGAGGTACATATGGGAAGTCGCTCATCACGATCTCAATGTATCTGCGACAGCACAGAGCCTCTACACTTCTCAACCCGGAATTAGCAAGCAGATCCGTCTGCTCGAAGATGAACTGGGTGTTGAGGTATTTTCCCGCAGTGGCAAGCATCTCACCCATATAACCCCCGCAGGCGAAGCCATTCTCAAAACGGCTGGAGAGGTGCTGCGCAAAGTAGAAAGCATTAAGCAGGTCGCACAGGAATACTCCAACGAGAAAAAGGGCAGCCTTTCCCTTGCCACCACACACACCCAGGCGCGCTATGCGTTGCCAGACACAATTCGCACCTTTATCGATCGCTACCCAGATGTATCTCTGCATATGCACCAGGGTACGCCCATGCAGATATCCGAGATGGCGGCGGACGGTACTGTTGACTTTGCCATCGCCACCGAAGCCTTGGAATTGTTCAGTGACCTGGTAATGATGCCTTGCTACCGGTGGAATCGCTGTGTATTGGTTCCGCGTAATCATCCCTTAGCCCAAGTTTCAAAACTGACTTTGGAGGATGTTGCCGCGCATCCCATCGTGACCTATGTGTTCGGGTTCACCGGCAGATCTAAGCTGGATGAGGCCTTTATCGAGAAGGGCTTGATACCCAAAGTGGTTTTCACAGCGGCCGACGCCGACGTCATCAAGACGTACGTACGCCTGGGCCTGGGTATCGGAATTGTAGCGGGCATGGCCTACGACAAAGAGACCGACAGTGACATGGTGGCGCTGGATGCAAGTCATCTCTTCACCAGCAGCATCACCAAAATCGGCTGCCGAAAAGGTACTTTCCTGCGTGGTTACATGTACGATTTTATCGAAGAATTTGCACCACATCTCACTCGAGATCTGGTCACTGAGGCATTCATGAGACACAGTAAAGCCGAGCTGGACGAGCTGTTCTCTCATTTGGAACTGCCTGTATTGTAAATTTCCACCCGGGACTTGTGCCTGCGCGATCAAGTGGTTAGATTGTCCCGCTTTATTGCTGTGCCCATCAAAAGGAGTCTGTAAACGTGGAATTGGCCTGCCTGGACTTAGAAGGAGTGCTTGTACCGGAAATCTGGATAGAGTTTGCCGAGCGCACGGGAATTGATGAACTGCGCGCCACTACGCGCGATATTCCGGATTACGATGTCCTCATGCGCCAACGTCTCGGTCTGTTGGGTCAGCACAATTTAAAAATTGACGATATCCAGGAAGTGATTGCCACCTTGGAGCCACTGCCAGGTGCGATAGAGTTTGTCGATTGGCTGCGAGAGCGCTTTCAAGTGATTATTCTGTCGGATACCTTTTACGAGTTTTCCCAGCCCCTAATGCGACAGCTCAGTTGGCCAACTCTTTTCTGCCATCGCTTGATTACCGATGACAGCGGTGCTGTCGTCGACTACAAATTGCGCCAAACTGATCCCAAGCGTGCATCGGTAAAAGCCTTTCACAGTTTGAATTACAAAGTGATAGCGGCGGGGGATTCGTACAACGACACCACAATGCTGAGTGAAGCGGATGTGGGGATTCTGTTTCATGCGCCCCCGAATGTCATCGAGGAATTCCCTCAGTTCCAAGCAGTTCAGGAATATGACGATCTGAAGAGGTGTTTTTTAGCGGCCAGTGAGCGCAGCCTTTCTTTTTAAAACCATTCGGACACTAGCCATTCAGTCGCTAGCTATAGTCGCTTCCAGTTCCGATAAGAAGCGGCCCACCTTGTCATAGGTTTCCTGGTATTCGGGTTGCCACTGAGACTCCGAGATGATGCCTCCACCGCCCCAACACAGAATTTCACCGGCGTTGGCCAGTAAAGTTCGAATAGCGATGTTGCTGTCCATCCGCCCGTCTGCACTTATATAGAGCAGTGAGCCGCAATACACTTGCCGCGGGTCTGGCTCCAACTCTTCGATAATCTCCATCGCTCGGCGCTTTGGTGCGCCGGTGATCGAACCTCCGGGGAAACTGTCTCTTAACAAATCAGCAACATTGATACCCTCGCGCAGTTCTCCGCTTATCGTGCTGACCAGGTGGTGCACCGTTGGGAAACTTTGCAGTTCAAATAGTTTATCTACATGGATGCTGCCCGGTACGCAGTTGCGGCCCAAATCGTTGCGCAGTAAATCCACTATCATCAGATTCTCTGCTCTGTCTTTTTCCGAATGTAGCAATTCACGGGCTGCTAGTTGATCGGTTCTCCGATCGTTGTAGCGGGGGCGCGTGCCTTTAATGGGCGCGGTTTCCACGTGATGTCCGTGCAGTGTAATAAAGCGCTCTGGCGAGAGGCTCATTACCGCACCGTTATCCGCAAGGCTGAGATAGCCCGAGTAGGGTGCAGCAGCAATGGAGCGCAGCTTCTTGTAAGCGGACCAGGGATCTCCGCGATAGGGCGCACTAAACCGTTGTGCAAGATTGACCTGGTAGCAATCTCCAGCCTGAATATAAGCCTGAATACGCTCAAAGGCCTCGCGGTACTCATCCTGACTGATACTGGAGCAAAACCGCTCAGTGAGAACAAACTCATCCGCTATTTGGTTGCCGGGCGCACGCAGCCGCTTGAGTAGATCACGCCGCCGGCCGGCACTGACCGCTGGCTGCGCGACCAAAACGGTCCGGCGCAAAACGTGATCTTGCACTACGCACCAATCGTAAGCGTGCAGCCCTACGCAGGGCACCAAGCGCTCAGAGTTGATTTGTTTGGCGGGAATCTTGTGTAACCCCAGGCCACTGTCGTAGCCAACGTATCCAAGTAAACCACCGCAAAAGGGGATGTCCTGAGCTGCGGGGCCGATACCCGAGTAGCGATCGCGATGAAACTCGCCTATGGCCGCCCAGTAATCTCTACAGTGTGTCTCAGATGCGCCGTAAGCCAGTTGGGGCAAATTGGCGTCTACCGGATCTGCAGTCAAGATGTCGTAGCGACCGCTGGTGGCGTGCGGAAAACTGCTGTCTAGCATCGCGGCGAAAGGTAAATCTCGTATACGCTCAAACAACTCACAGCTATCGGGACGATAGGGTAGTTCTTCCAGATACAGAGTTTTCTTGGGGCTAGACCTCAAGGCCTTCTCCAATGACCTTCAGTGGGTCTTCGTTGGCATGTTGACGCTGCATATATTCGTAGATAAAACGCTTAAAAATTACGCAAACCTTAGGTTAAAACTGCTTATAGCCCACGATATGCGCTAATTTCCCCGAGATGACAATACAATCTGAAATTGACTTTAAGCCCCAATAGAATTAAGGTAAGTCGCCAATTTTTGGGCCGGTTTGCATCCTAAGCCGGCCCGTAAAAACTTGCAACTAAACGGCGCCCAGTGGCGCCGATAACTTAGTTTAGGCCCCACAAGCGCAGGGGCGATTCCTATGGATCGGAGTATATGAGTACAGACACGCACAGTAATTCTATTGCCACACTGGTAAATCCTTTCGCCGAGCTCGATGAACGTGAGTTAACCGTTCCCGGTGCGATTCAAACGGAGCCAGGGCTCTATGAGACATCACTCAAGTCAGGTTGGGATCTTCAGCAGCGCCCCTATCAGGCCGCTGGTTTAAAAAGCACACAGCGTCAGCACCAGAAAAAGCGCATGACAATCTGGGAGCGCATAGAGTGTCTGGCAGACGAGGCGCCTAAGATTCTGTTTCAAAACTGGGGCCCCAATTTGGATGGCGCTTCGCTGGTGACCGCTTTGATTCGTGTGAATGGCCGCGATGTTGCTCTATACGGTCACGATTTTACGGTGCGGGCCGGTTCCATGGACGCGACCAACGGTAAGAAGTTAGCCAAGCTGTTTGAGCTTGCGGCCAAGCGGAAAATACCGGTGGTGGGCCTCAACGATTCGGCCGGCGCGTTTATACCCGCTGGGGTAGGGGGCCTGGATGGCTACGCGGACGCGTTTACAGCCTTGCGTAAGATCAGTGGTGTGGTTCCAAGCATTATGTGTATGTTCGGTTTCAACGCGGGCGGCGGCTCCTACCTGCCCAGACAGGGCAGCTTTCTGATTCAGCCCAATGAAACGTTTTTCGGGTTAACCGGTCCAGGTGTAGTCAAGTCGGTGCTGGGAGAAGATGTAACACCCGATGAGCTGGGCGGCCCAAGTGTTCACAGCCAGAGCGGTGTTACAGACTTCGTAGTACCGGATGAAATCGCGGCGCTCAAGAAAGTGCGTGAGCTGCTGAACTATCTTCCGAGCTACAATGGCGAACTGGCTCCGTTCCAGGCGTCTTCAGATCCCACAGATCGCAAAACCTGGGACATTGATATTCTGTTAAAAAAGGCGTTTAACTCGCCAACGGGTTTCAACACTCCTGTCGATATTAGTATTTTGATCCAACAGCTGTGTGACCACGGAGACTTTCTGGAAATTCAACCGGAGCGGGCGCGCAATACCATTACAGCACTGGGCCGTATGGGCGGTAACGTCATCGGCTTTGTGGCAAACAATTCCTCAGTCTCGTCCGGGCAGATCGACATCGATGCGGCCTACAAAAATGCGCGATTCATTCGCTTTTGCAATCTTTACAATATCCCTATTATCTTTCTCGAAGATACAACTGGATTTCTTCCGGGGCGCGAACAAGAAAGCCGCGGGATAGTTCAGGCGGGCAGAGCCATGCTCGATGCAATTGTCGATTTGCGGACGCCCAGATTTTTGGTTTTGGTACGCAACGCATTTGGCGGCGCCTATGCTTCCTACAACAATTACCCTACCGGTGCGGATTTTGTCGTTGCGCTGCCGACGACTCGCGTAGCGGTTATGGGGCCGGCTGGAGTCGACTATGTCTATAAGGATGAGCTCCGTAAGATTCGAGGCTTGGTGAAGAGCAAGGTTGCTTTGGAAACCGAAGCGCAAGTTGCCGCAGGGCTATCTGCGTCGGAAGCCGCTAGCGCTGCCCAGCAACTCGTCGACAATTGGGTTAAGGCTGAGGAACAGCTTCTGGTGCAGCGATACGAGCGAGAGTTGATGAACCCCAATGAAGCTCTGAGCCTGGGTTCTATTTCCCAAATCGTCATGCCATCCGATTTGCGGCAGGTTTTAGCTGAGCATATGGATTTCCATATTCGCCACTATGAACCTGGCCCCATGCAGTCTGTTCAGCGAGAATTTCATTAATTATTAGTTTTTGAGCACTGTCTGATATCAGCTGCTAAATCCAACTATTGAGGAACGAAAGCGTGTCCAACGAACACTATTTGCGCAACCCATTGATCCACCGCGACAGACGGCTAGGTAGGCGACCATCAGAATGGGTTTCGCAATTTGATTGTACACATCTGCGTCCTCTGATTATCTGCCGCGGCCCCATTCGCAAAGAGGCGATGGATGTCTTCAGTGAAATGGGCATCGATGGTTACGGAATTTTGCTATCTGAAAAAGACTCTATTGTGTACCAGGATGCATTGGCACCTGAGCTGCGGTCTCTAACCAATCCCGAACGCGTACATCGGGTTCCGGATTACAGTGGAGCCAATAAGGAGGAACGCGATCAGCGAATATCGCAAATCATCAGCATTGCGGCAGAAAATGGTTACAACGCTATCTTTACCGGTTACGGATTCATGGCCGAAGATGAAACTATGGTTGCCGCTATGGAAGCTGCGGGGCTGAACTTTATTGGGCCGTGTTCAAAAACGGTCCACAATGCCGGTTTGAAAGACGAGGCTAGGAGAACGGCCTTGAGTATAGGCGTATCTGTTACACCCGGTATCGATAACGGCACTGCGCTTACCCTGTTGAAAAAATACCCCGGTGTAGACGCGCTTGCCGCGCTCGCTAAAGAGCACCACTTGCAGATAGACGAGGCAGCGTTAGCGGATGGCGCTGTTAGCATTGAAGATAAAGCCGATATCGTACTCGCCGCTTCCTACGTCAAAGGTGTCGATCTCTATACCGTAGATGAACTCGGTGAAACCTTAACCGAAGCCGTTGTACGTATGTACGATGAGTATCCTAGTAATCGCATCCGCTTAAAGGCGATTAGTGGCGGCGGCGGCAAGGGCCAGAGAATTCTTGCAGCGCCCGATTCCTACGAGGGAACGGCGGAAGAAAAAGTGAAGCAGGCAGCGTCGCGCACCCCTGAGATGGTTAGGGAAATTCTCAACGAAGTGAAAACAACTGGTGTAGGTGACAACAAGAACGTACTGGTTGAGCTGAATATCGAAACGACCCGCCACCAGGAAATACAGGTAATCGGCAACGGTCACTGGAGTATGGCCATGGGTGGCCGCGACTGCTCTTTGCAAATGCACGAACAGAAGTTACTCGAAGTTTCAGTCACGGTTGAATCTTTGCGAACGGCGCTAGCCCAGGCACAAGCCAGTGGTTTGACCGAGGAGGCCAAAGTACTGACTCAGGACATTGCGACACTGGAGGCAATGGAAGAGGAGTCAGCGAGATTTGGAGAAGCTGTGGGACTGGACTCAGTGTCTACCTTTGAGTGTATTGTCGATCGCGATAAGCACTTCTTCATGGAAATGAACACGCGCATTCAGGTGGAGCATCGCGTGACTGAATTGTGTTACAGCCTGACGTTTTCAAACCCGGATAATCTCGACGAGAGTTTCGTCGTAGAATCTCTGGTAGAAGCCATGGTGTTGCTTGCGGGTCACGGCGAGAAACTACCCAAGCCCTCGCGGCTACTGCGTCACAATGACAGTGTCGAAGCGCGGCTCAACGCCACCAACCAAGCGCTTCAACCCAATGCAGGCGGCGTCATAGAGTACTGGAGCGATGCGCTGGAGGGCGAGATTCGCGATGACCAGGGCATTAGCTTGCACAATCCCGATACCGATGTGTTTATGAAATATACACTGGCCGGCGCCTACGATTCCAATATTGCTTTGCTCCTGACTGTAGGAGATACCCGTCTGGAAACCTATGAGCGCATGGCGGAGACTATTAGACAGACCCACATGACGGGTAAAGATCTCGCCACTAACCTCGAGTTTCACTACGGTTTGGTGAACTGGTTTATCGGCCAGAACATCAACGCTAGGCCTACCACGCGTTTTATTGTTCCGTATCTCACAGCGGTCGGCGAACTCAAGCAGCGGGCGAATGATATAGACCTGGAATATGCCTGGGGCCAACTGGTCAATGCGGCGTGCGCGGATCAAGCTGCTGAAGTCGCAGCTGCCGTGGGGCAGACCATAGAGCTGAAGAAAAGTCTGTTGATACGTCCCCTGGAATTGCTCTTGGCGGAGCCACACATACTCAGTGGCTGGCTCAGCACCAACCGGGATAGCTATACGCTTATTGAAGGGAAAATCAGCTGGAATGAAAACCCTATAGGCCTGCTCTCGGATACGTATCACTTCCTGAATATGGACTATGTTGTCGGTGCTCCAGCGGCGAATATGATATGGGACCACGATAACGACATATTGCAACAGGCTGTGGATTTCTATGATGAGTTGGGCAACCGCGTCGACAACGAAGATTGGATTGAGCTGCAATCACTGCTAACCGGTGAAGAGGCACCAACCGGAATGGAGGCGCAGCTCTGGTCGCAGATACAGGCCGCTCACCGCGGGTTCCAGGCCGGTATCGACATTCTAGCCGTGCTGCCCAGCATTGCCGAGGCGACGTCGTTTTTCGACTTAACAGTTAACGCCGATTTGAGCATCCACATTCCAGAGCATTTAAGCGACGAGGATTTGCAGGGCGCGATGGCTAAGATTTTGGTGCCCCCCCAGGTTGCCAATGCCGACGAGATATTATCGCAAAGCGGTGGAATGTTTTATGGCCGTGAAACACCGGAGCACGAGCTTTATATGAACCAGGGCGATCATTTTGAGGCGGGCGACCCGCTGTTTATAGTCGAAGTGATGAAAATGTTTAACAAGGTCTATGCGCCATTTGCTGGAACGATAGACAAAGTGTTAGTCGATACTGATGGTGTGATAATTTCCAAGGGACAAACCATCTTTAAAATTACACCGGATGAAGTTGTCGTTGTGGAGGCACCCGAAGTCGTTGCCGCCCGCAAGCGTGAAATGACATCGCAATTTCTCACCCAGATCAGCTGGGAGGCATAATATGATTACCGCATTGGATCATGTCGCAATCGCAGTTCCAGATCTTGAAAAATCCATTAAGCGCTTTATGGAAGATTTTGGTCTTACCTTTGACGGCACCGAAGTCGTAGAAGCGGCCAAGACCACTACCGCTTTTTTCTCTGTGCCACCGACTAATATCGAGCTGGTGCATCCCCTGAACGGTGAAGGCGCTATCGCCGGATACCTGGAAAAGAAGGGCGGTGGTCTACATCACTTGTGCTTTCGCTCCGACAATATTCTCGAAGATATCGCCCGACTTAAAGAGAAGGGCTACCAATTTCTAGGCGATGCCCCTACACCGGGTGCGCATGGTTCCTCCGTGATATTTATCCATCCTAAAAGCTGTGATGGAGTACTTATCGAAATTAACCAGCCCGCCGACGAACACGAGAAGGGAAAGCAATGAGCGACAAGATTTATAACAAGGACGCGGCTACCGTTGAGAATTGGCGCGAGCTGGTTACCAAACAGTCTAAAGGCAAAAGCCCTGATGAACTGACCTGGCACACAGCCGAAGATATCCCAGTGAAGGCGCTATACACCGCTGCTGACACCGAAAACCTTGCCTACACAGATACCATGCCGGGAATGTCGCCCTATATGCGCGGCCCCCAGGCAACTATGTACGCAGGGCGCCCTTGGACAATTCGCCAATACGCCGGTTTTTCCACCGCTGAAGAATCGAACGCTTTTTACCGCAAAGCACTGGAAGCTGGGGGGCAGGGTGTATCTGTAGCCTTCGACCTGGCGACACACCGCGGCTACGACTCGGACCATCCCAGAGTGTCCGGTGATGTCGGTAAGGCAGGCGTGGCAATTGATTCGGTTGAAGACATGAAGATTTTGTTCGACGGAATCCCGTTGGATACCGTCTCCGTATCCATGACCATGAATGGAGCGGTGTTACCTATATTGGCAGGCTATATTGTTGCAGCCGAAGAGCAGGGTGTAAGTCAGGCTCAGCTGGCGGGTACAATCCAAAACGACGTCTTGAAAGAATTCATGGTTCGCAACACCTACATCTATCCTCCAGCACCGAGTATGAAGATCATCGGCGACATTATCGCCTACTGCTCCAGCAACATGCCTCGCTTCAACACCATTTCTATTTCCGGATATCACATTCAGGAAGCTGGGGCTAATGCGGCCCTGGAACTGGCCTACACATTAGCGGATGGCAAAGAGTACATCCGAACCGCTATTGCAGCGGGCCTCAAGATTGATGACTTTGCTCCCCGTTTGTCCTTCTTCTGGGGCGTGGGCATGAACTTCTACATGGAAATCGCCAAGATGCGCGCTGCGCGATTGCTGTGGACCAAGATTGTCGCTGAGTTTGAACCGCAGAACCCAAAGAGCTCGATGCTGAGAACGCACAGTCAAACTTCAGGCTGGTCTCTGACAGAGCAAGACCCTTACAATAACGTGGTGCGCACAACGATTGAAGCCATGGCAGCCGTGTTTGGTGGCACCCAGTCTCTGCACACCAACGCACTCGATGAAGCTATTGCCTTACCCACCGAATTCTCCGCGCGCATTGCCCGCAATACGCAGTTGGTTATTCAGGAAGAGACAGGAATCACTAAGGTCGTAGACCCCTGGGGTGGATCTTATATGATGGAAAGCCTAACCCAGGACATCGCGGACAAAGCCTCGGAATTGATTGAGGAAGTCGAAGCAGCCGGCGGCATGGCCAAGGCCATCGAAACGGGTATGCCCAAGCTGCGAATAGAAGAAGCCGCAGCACGCAAGCAGGCGCGAATAGACCGCGGCGAAGACGTGATTGTTGGCGTCAATAAATACACTCTCGACGAAGAGGCCGATGTCGATGTTCTCCAAATCGATGACAACGCCGTCAGGGAAGCTCAGCTGGCAAGATTGGCCCAGATAAGAGGGGCTCGAGATGAAGGGGCAGTTAAGGATATACTGGAACAAATCTATCAAAGTGCGGTGAGCAGGCAGGGCAATCTTCTGGAGTTGGCGATAGAGGCTACTCGAAGACGGGCTACTGTCGGGGAGATTTCCTACGCCATGGAGAGAGAGTTCGGTCGCTTCAATGCGAAATCACAAACAGTGTCTGGTGTTTATGGTTCAGCCTTTGCGGAAGATGAAGGCTGGCAGAGCATTAGCAAAGATATCGATGCCTTTGTAGAGCTGCGTGGCCGTCGTCCCCGTATGCTGGTCTGTAAAATGGGTCAGGATGGTCATGACCGCGGCGCCAAAGTTATCGCAACAGCCTTTGCCGATGTCGGCTTTGATATCGATTTATCACCCATGTTTTCTACTCCGCAAGAGGTTGCCAGACAAGCCATCGAAAACGATGTGCACGTGGTGGGAGCATCTTCATTAGCAGCAGGCCACAAAACCTTGGTGCCGGCACTGGTCGACGAACTTCGCAAGCAAGGTGCAAACGATATTATTGTGATCGCCGGTGGGGTGATTCCGAAGCAGGACTATGACCAGCTTTATGGGGCTGGTGTTAAGTGTATTTTTGGCCCCGGGACGCCAATTCCAGTGTGCGCTCGGGAAGTGTTGGATGCCGTCCGTGAGGCCCAGGGCTAGCGTGTTAGCACTGCAGGGTGTCTGATGAACGACTTTGATCTACAGGGCCTACTGAGCGGTGAAAGGCGCGCTTTAGCAAAAGCGATTACCCTGGTTGAGAGTAAGCTAGAGATCGACCGAGAGCGTGCTCAAACAGTTCTTGAGCAAGTTTTACCCCACAGCGGCAAAAGCATCCGTATTGGTATCACCGGTGTTCCGGGTGTGGGCAAATCTACCTTTATTGAAACTTTCGGTTTGTATTTGCTGGAGCAGGGCAAGCGCGTGGCAGTGCTCGCGGTTGATCCCAGCTCGCCTATCGCCGGTGGCTCCATTATGGGCGATAAAACCCGAATGGAAGAGCTATCCCGTAGGGACGAGGCCTTTATCCGCCCCTCACCCTCAGAGGGAGCCCTGGGCGGCGTCGCGCAAAAGACGCGGGAAACTATGCTCTTGTGCGAAGCTGCCGGCTACGACGTCATCCTGGTGGAAACCGTCGGGGTGGGTCAGTCTGAATACCAGGTCGCCGCGATGGTCGATTTCTTCATGGTGTTAATGCTTCCCGGCGGAGGCGACGAGCTGCAGGGCATCAAGAAGGGTATTCTGGAACTGGCGGATGCTCTGGTTATTAACAAGGCCGATGGCGAGAGTGAACAGCTGGCAAACATGGCACGCCAGCATTACACCAGCGCCATGAATCTGTTGCGCCACACCAGCTTTTGGACACCCCGCGTGATGACCTGTTCGGCGATGGAATCCAGGAATATCGATTCGATCTGGGGTATGTTGATCGACTTCTATTTTCAGGCGCTCGATCAGGATGTCTTTGAAAGCAAGCGGGCCAAGCAAAATCGTGACTGGATGCACCAATTGGTCAATGAGATGCTGTTGCTCAAGCTGGAACAGAATTCCGAAATTAAGAAAATACTTCCGGCATTGGAATCTAGTGTCGAAGCCCAAACAGTTACTCCTTACAGCGCTGCCAGGCAGATTTTGGAAAAGCTTTAGAGCGTACGAAACTTAGTTACAGAATTCGGCGAAACAGGAAGAGGCTAGATCAATGCGTTTTTACCCGCTAGATAAACTGATCAATCTCAACGACGCCTATACCCGGCAGTTTAAAATAGACAGTGTCCGACTTCTGTTGATTCAGCGAAACGGTGAGGTGTTCCTCATTGAGTCACATTGCCCTCATAGAGAACATCCACTGGAGGCCGCCTCAATCGACAATGGCGTGATTCAATGTGCGCTGCACCAATATCAATTTGCCATAGACGACGGGCGAGTGATTAAAGCGACAGAGGAACCCTGTCGCGCCTTGAGAACCTTCGAAGTGATTTATGAAGGCAACGAAATTGGCTTGATGCTGGAAGACTCGCACAGCTCCTAGTCATCGGAGAGCTATCGCTAATTTTGCGAATTTTTCACGAGGCAATTTCAGCCCGATAGGGTTTACACTAGTGCTCCCCACCTACGGAGACGCCGCCTTGTTAATCAGATTTTACTCACTACTTGTTTTTTTATTCTGCGCCGCCCATGTGCAGGCAGATGTGGTTGGTGGAAAAATCGGTATCAACGTCTGGGCCCACGAGTTTGATGGCAATGGTCAAAATGGCGGCAACAACATTGAGTTCGATTCCACCTTCGACATTGACGACGAAACCGATTACCAAATATTTGCGGCGCTGGAACATCCTGTACCACTGATACCCAATATTCTCGTTCAGCATACGCAGCTGGAAGTCAGTGGAACCGGGGATATTGGCACAGAATTGTTTGACGGTGTGGTCCTGACCGGCGATGTGGAAATGGATTTAGACCTCACCCATACCGATGTGACCGCCTATTACGAGATTCTGGACAACTGGGTCAACCTCGATCTCGGCCTGTCAGTCAGATTTCTGGACGCGAGCGTGAATCTGTTTGATGAAAGTGGTCAAAGTGGTGAAATTGAAACCGATGATGCCATTCCAATGGGTTACGCGGCCCTTAGAGTTGATTTGCCCTTCACCGGTTGGTATGTGCAGGCCGATGGCAATTATGTCAGCTGGGATGGCGACGACTACAGCGATTTGCGCGCATCAGTGGGTTGGGAGATAGCGCTGGGGCTTGGACTGGAATTAGGCTATAGGTCGATGGATATAGATTACTCCGGCGGCTCAGACAAGCTTAAAGCGGAATCCAGCGGTGTTTATGGAGGTATTTTTTGGGACTTTTAGCTTTTGCCGAACCTCTAAAGCGCATGTTTAAAAGGCTCGTGGGAGTACTAATCCTCGCTCCATTGTTTCTCTCACTCGGCGGTTGCCCCTGCGGTTTCGATTGTGATCGCGACGGTGATGACAGCAATGATGTCTCAATATTTACCCTCGGTATGTCAGCGACCGCGATTGAACAGATCGCTAGTATCGTGCTTGAGGTTAGCAGCATTACGCTGCGCAGAGCTGACGACGAAGACGTATTGATAGATACATTTACTATCGATGACTTAGAGCTTACCGATGCCGACACTTTCCAAATAGATTTGCTTGAATATCGCGGCCTTCAGCAACTGGCGGTGATTACGGACCTGGAAGTTGACTCCGGCACTTACACTGAGGTTTTACTGGACGTCGAGATTGGTGATGTAAACCGGTCGTTTGTAGAGACCTCCGATGGCGAAATTTTTGTACTCAACGTTTCCAACTCACAACTTTCGCTACCGGGTTTTCGAGTAATCTCTGGCAATGAAACGCTGACTTCTAAATTTAACTTGGGGCTAGCGTTGCAGTATGTCAGTGCTAGCGGCAGCTACCTGTTGGATGAGGAGGGCTCGCGAATTGTAGACAGCGATGTAGACTCCAGTATTACCGGCGCGGTAGATAGTAGCCTCTTTGATACCCTATCCCCGTGCGATGCGAAAACAGATCCGTTGCTGGGAAATCTGGTCTACTTGTATTCGGGCAATAATTTGTCGGTCAATGGCTTAGCTGATGTCTATACCAGCGCCAGTACCACCACCGTCGGTGACAATGCCACCGCGCCTTACGCTGTCACAGCGCTGGTAGAAAATACGCTGAGAGGCACCTACGAGTACGCTTTCGGATTTCTACCGGCCGACGATTACACCTTGGTATTCAGTTGCGATGCGCTTGACGATGATCCAGTCGACTTTGACGGGATAGTTATTCCTTTGCCCCCAGAACAGCTCTATGAATTTAGCTTAGCTGTTGACCAACAGGTCGAATGCGACTTCGAAGATCCTGCGGTCTGTAGTCTGTAATGTTAATTGCGCCACTAAAGACCCAGCCGGCGAAATTCCGGATCGGGTTGCGCGCGTTGCCACAGTAGTTCAAATTTGTCGATGAAGGGCTGTGTAGATGCTCTTGAATCCGGGTCGTAAAATCGGTTCTACTGGGAATCCTGTGGGTAGAGGTTGAGTTTTCCACAGTGGAACAGAATTGAAACTCGATAGTTTTCGAAGTTTCTAAATCCTCGGGCAGCCGATTTTATTGTCTGAATCTTTGAATTAAATCCTTCTGCGGTCGCATTGGTGATGCGATGTTTCAAGTAAGTCATTATGTTGTCGAGATGTTTCTTTAGCATCTTGGCGACTGATATGACCGGCTTTAGACGTGAATGTGTCGCCCACCAGTACCATTTCTTAAAGAACGCCCGGGCTGGTTTATCGTAGCTGTAAGTCCACAGGTCAAGCAGCGTCTCTTTGATTGCCCAGGCTCGGGCAACCTTCAACCCCTTTGATTGAAGGCCATAAAAAGTGGCTTCATCTTTTTCACTCCAGTTGTCGGGATTGCGTAACCAGGTATAGCGAGACCCGACCAGGTCATTGATACCGGCGGCTCTTAATGTTTTATTTTCTTTGCGCCTGACTTGGTCAACCATTTTTGTAAGATAACTGACGATATGAAACTTGTCGTGAACAATGGCGGCGTTCGGTAAAGTCGCCTCAACTGCCGTCATAAATGGAACCCACATATCCACGGCAACAGCAGCTACTTCATTACGCTGCTGTTCTGGAAGCGTGGACAGCAATGCGGTTGCCGATTCCGTCGTTCTATCTGCCACGACCTCAAGCACTCTGGACGCATTCAAATCGTACAGCAGGCTGGCATAGGATTGCCCCTTGCGAAAACTTTTTTCATCGATGCCAAGGTGTTTCACTTCCTCAACAGAGCGTCTGTCCATCCCTCTTTTCACTGCTCGGGATTGAATATGATGCACCTCATCCCACGACAGACCAAGTAGTTTTGCGGCCTGTGTCTTGTTGCTGGCAGCCGACAGCACATCAATAGCGAAACGCTCAAATAAATGCGTAAAGCGTGCCTGCGTATCTGCCCACGGTACTTTCAGGCTTTTGATTCCATGCGCTTTACAATGAATACGCGGAACCTGAGCAACTAACTGCGTCTTGAACTGCATCGTATCAAGGTGTCGCCATGTGCGTTGCTCACGATGGTCGTAAACCGAACAAAGGGCATGGCAGACACTACACGCGCCTTTCGTTCCCTTTGGCCAATCTATCTGGAGGGTAATTGATTTGTCGGTCAGATCCGGGGGTAATAGCCGTGATTTTCCATGGGTCGCTAAGCCCCAAAAGTTGAGTAAACAACGCGGTATCTTTCATTTGAATATCTCCATAAAAAAAGACTCTTGTACCACATTCTTGACCATTGTTTGGCTTTTACCCATAGGAAACTCGGAAGAACCGTAAAATCCCAGGCCCTCGTCCCCAAGCATAAAAAGTATGCCATTGAGATCTCTCACAATGACCGTTTCTCCGGTCATTTCCGGGTGGTCCGGGAGTTTGCGTATAGACACTGAGCTGGGAAGTCGTCGCACCAGGCTCAGTAGCCTATGGCCGTTTTGTATGATCGGTCCCGAGTCACTAATCAGAATGTCGACTCTGGAATTGCCACCGCTTCTCGCCAGTGCACTGAGGGCATCAGACAGTTCCGCGCTATCGAAAACCAGATGATCCAGCCGTGGGCTGATAATTTTTACGTACCGGGATGCGCTGCTGCACAATGCCAGTAGTAGCTCTTTAAAGGGCGTAGGGCTTTTAACACCGTAGTGCGCGGTATCGTAATCTAGCGTGCCGGTAGGCGTGTCATTTGAGTTCAAGGCAACCTAGCTCCAGTAAATCAATAAGTAGCGCGGCGTTGTCAGAATTGGCCAGGGCGTCTCCCAGGGCCGCGTCCTCTAACAGCCATTCACTGCATAATACTATAATCATTGGCAGTACAGCATCACCACAGACTATCGATTCGCCGTTTGCGAAGACCACGACACTCCCGTCGTATTGCTGCCAGGCCAACTTCGCATCTGGACAGAGTCCAAGGCAAGTTCCCGCCTGGCGCAGCTCCTCAATATCTGGGGTTTCCGTTAGGGCGAGTGGCTCAAGCTGATACTTCGGTTCCGTTACCAGCTCTCCAAACCAGCGTGTGTCTTCTTGCTGGTTTAGTGCGGCCAGGAATTGGTTCTTCGCCCTGCGGCTATCTTCAATCGAAATCTCGCCAGGGCGGGTGATCCTGGTCAAATCAGGATCGCGATAAAAATCCTCTGTACTGAGGGTTTCCAAGCGGGCGTCGACGCCACGGCTAAGTAAGTCAGCGATTCGTGGTGCGCGAAAGCCGATGGAGTAGGTAATACATTCACCTCGGGCGATACCCCAATGGGCCACTCCAGGCGGCACGTAGAGAATATCCCCGGGGTTTAACAGCTGTTGGGATTCGCATTGAAAGTCCTCCACTATTCTCAGGTCGGTGTCGGCTTTCAAGGGAGTATGTTCATCACAGCGCTGGCCAAGACGCCACTCACGTTGACCTTGAGCTTGCAGGAGAAAAACATCGTAGTTGTCGTAGTGAGGACCCACGCTGCCACCGTCGACGGCGTAGCTGATCATGATGTCATCGATTCGCCAGCGAGGAATAAAGTCTACGAGCTTTAGCAGCTGAGCCACTTCATCTACATAGTGATCAACGGCTTGCACGAGCAAGGTCCAGGGCGCGTTCCGCTCGAAGGATTGTCCTGTGAAGGGGCCGGGGTGTAATTGCCAGTTGTCGTTTTGAAATTCGACAATGCGAGATTCGACTTCCTCTTCGAGCGCGAGGCCAGCTAACTCGTCCGCATCTATGGGCGATGTGAAATTTGGAATGGCCCGGGGTATCAGTAGCGGTGTTCGCTGCCAATATTTCGACAGGAAATCTTCCCAGTCTAGGCTTAGGCGCAACTTTGACATAGTTTAGGCCTCAGCGAATTGCATCGGCCTGGGCAACGGCATTGCCGATGTAATTTGCCGGAGTCAGGGCCAGCAATTGCGCCTTGGCTTCCACGGGCAGATCGAGTCTTTCCACGAAGGCCTGAATAACCGCTTGGCTCATATCCTGCCCCCGGGTCAATTCCTTCAGCTTCTCGTAGGGCTTTTCAATGCCGTAGCGACGCATCACGGTTTGAATCGGCTCAGCTAACACTTCCCAACTGTTGTCCAGATCCGCGGCCATCGCCCGCTCATTGAGCTCTAGCTTGCTTATACCCTTGAGACTCGATTGGTAGGCAATCATGCTGTAGGCCATGGCGACACCCATATTGCGCAGCACGGTACTATCCGTTAAATCTCGTTGCCAGCGACTCACCGGTAATTTCGCACTCAGGTGTTGAAATATAGCGTTGGCAAGACCGAGGTTGCCCTCAGAGTTTTCGAAATCTATCGGGTTAACTTTATGCGGCATTGTGGAAGAGCCCACCTCGCCTGCGATGGTGCGTTGTTTAAAGTAACCCAGAGAAATATATCCCCAGACATCCCGGTTGAAGTCGACAAGAATCGTGTTGAAGCGTGCGATGGCATCGAACAACTCAGCCATATAGTCATGGGGTTCTATCTGAGTGGTGTAGGGGTTCCAGCTCAATCCCAGAGAAGTGACAAACTGCTTTGCTTCACCTTGCCAATCGATGTTTGGATAGGCGGACAAGTGGGCGTTATAATTGCCAACGGCACCATTTATTTTCCCGAGATACTCCACCTTCAGCAGTTGCGCGATCTGTCGTTCCAGTCGCGCTACTACATTGGCTATCTCTTTACCCATAGTGGTTGGGCTGGCGGTTTGCCCGTGGGTTCGTGAGAGCATCGGTGCCGTCGAGGTAGCTTTCGCCACGTCACCTAGCGCAGACACGATCTGCGCCATGGCCGGCATAACAACCTGGGCTGTTCCAGCTCTTAGCATTAGCGCGTGGGAGAGATTGTTAATGTCCTCCGAGGTGCAAGCGAAATGCACAAACTCAGAGACAGCAAGTAGCTCGTCGTTGCCCTCAAATTGTTCCTTAATGAAATACTCCACCGCCTTCACATCGTGATTGGTGTTAGATTCAATAGCCTTGATACGCGCTGCGTGTTCCTCAGAAAAATTGTCGAGCAGTGAATCCAGCTGCGCATTGGCTGCGGAAGAAAGAGCGAGTACTTCTGCGATCTCCGCCAGTCCCGCGAGGTGTTGTAACCAACGAACTTCAACTTGAACCCGGCGTTTGATTAACCCGTATTCGCTGAACACTTCTCTCAGTGCTGCGGTTTTGCTGCCGTAGCGGCCATCAATAGGTGATACCGCACTGAGTGCCGACAATTCCATTAGTGTCTCCAATGTGTGAGAGGCGAGTTAGAGGTCGTAATTTTACACTACCTCCAGATTGCGCGACAGTTTCTGAGACGCTTGTAGCAGCTGTTTTCGCTGCAGCAATAATTTCCAGCGCCTGCCTTTAAGCTGACGCCACAAGAAAGCTGAGCGTACTCCGGCTAACAGCAAGGCTCTTATGACATCTGCATTCTTGGTGTTCTGCAAATGCTCTTCGCTGCCCGAGACTTTGATCCTGAATTTCATCTTGCTCAGGGTGTCCTGGTAGATGCCAGAGATGCTGTGGCAGGCATCCTGAATATTATCTGAGAAGTGATCAGCTCTGAATTGGGCGTGTTCAAGGCGAGAGTGAACAACAGCCATCATTTCCTGATTTGCCGCAAACTTTCGTTCCAGATACAAAATGCTGAAAATGTAACGGATAAGTTCACGGCTTTCTTCCGCCTGGCGAGTTGCCAATACACTGCTGAGATTTTGCAGGCCCAATTTAACCCCTGAAACACCGCCATAAATCTCCTCGATACTCTGGGCATCGAAGGTGAACAGGCTTTGAATAGACGGTTGTAGGAAATCCAAAGGATAGCTGCCAGTTTTCGAAATCTGATCGACTATGCGCGCAGCTTGTGCGACACCTCCCAAAGCAATCGCCTGCTGTTCAATCGAAGAATAGCTCATGCGGCAGCACTCTCGATAACTCCGCCGCCAAGGCATAGTTCGCCCTCGTAAAAGACAACGGATTGCCCCGGCGTGATCGCTCGTTGTGGTGCGTCAAATTCAACACGGTATCCGCCGTCGATAGGATGCAGCACACATCCCTGATCCGCTTGTCGGTAGCGCGTTTTTGCTTTGCAGCGCAGTGTCGATGTCACCGGGTCATTCGATACCCAAAATATTTCTCCCGTATGCAATGTGGATTTAAACAGAGCGGGGTGTTCGTTGCCTTGGGCGACGAGCAACACGTTGTTCTCAAGATCCTTGTCCACCACATACCAAGGAGCGTCTCCGTGATTGGCTTTGCCACCAATCCCCAAACCCTGTCGTTGTCCGATGGTGTGATACATCAACCCTTGATGCTCCCCCAGGTGCTCACCGTCCAGGCTGAATATTTCCCCGGCCTGTGCAGGAAGATACTGTTGCAAGAAATTCTTGAACCTTCGTTCTCCGATAAAGCAAATCCCCGTAGAGTCTTTTTTGTTGTGCGTTACCAAATGGTGTTTCAGCGCCAGTTTTCGTACCTCCGGTTTTTCAATTTCACCGATGGGGAAAAGGGTTTTCTCCAACTCTTCATGTCCTACGGCGTGCAGGAAATAGCTTTGATCCTTATTGTTATCCAGACCTTTTAACAGCGTCCCTTTACCCTCAAGTTCTCCTCGACGGGTGTAGTGACCGGTAGCAATATAGTCAGTTCCCAACATAAGAGCATACTCGAGAAAGGCTTTGAACTTTATCTCCCGGTTGCAAAGAATATCCGGATTGGGTGTTCGACCCGCTTTGTATTCCTCCAGGAAATGCTCAAAAACATTGTCCCAGTACTCTGCTGCGAAATTAGCGCCGTGCAGTTTTATGCCCAGAGTATCAGCCACCGCCTGGGCGTCTGCGAAGTCTTCTTTGGCAGTACAGTACTCGGACCCGTCATCCTCCTCCCAGTTTTTCATAAACAGGCCTTCCACCTGATAGCCCTGCTCCAGCAGCACCAGGGCCGAGACGGAAGAGTCGACACCGCCAGACATACCGACGATTACTTTTTTGCTGGAGTTCAAGCTCATTGGCTGTAAATCAGGTCCAAGTGAAAAATGTGCCCGGTGCGATACTGCTCGATGGCGGCGATAACCAGGGGGCTGCGCATTCTAGCAGAATTGGCAAGGATGTCCTCGTATTCCAGCCAATGTATGTTGCTTATATCGGGGTCGATTACCGCATTTTCAATGGCCTGAAGCGGTTGGGCTACAAAGGTGGTTCTATGATAGGTAATCCCGTTGCTAGGCGCGGTATACAGCGCTATGCCAAGTACGCCAGTGAGCTCAACTGCCCACCCAGTTTCTTCGCAGGTTTCGCGCAATGCCGCTTCGGCTAGTGATTCATCGGCTTCAAGATGTCCTGCGGGCTGGTTAAACACCATCCTCCCGGAAACCTTGTCGCGCTCCTCGACCATGAGATAGCTGTTATCACGCACAATCACAGTGGCTACGGTCACATGGGGTATCCAATCTCGCACTATCGCCGTCTCCTGGGTTTTCTGACGGGACCTGGGGTATCTACGGATACCTTGCGGTGCTCCCCGGGTTGTAAATCACCGAGTTCCCATTGGGCGATTTGATATCGGATCAAGCGCAGGGTAGGGCAGTTCACCGCAGCGGTCATCCTGCGTACCTGACGATTGCGACCCTCGCGGATAGAGAGTTCTATCCAGCTGTCGGCTACTGTTTTCCTAAACCGCACGGGCGGATTTCTTGGCCACAGGTCAGCGGGTTCGGCAATGCACTTAGCCTTTGCGGGCCGTGTGGCACCGTCTTTGAGTATCACCCCTTCAGTCAGTTGAGATATTTGCTGCGGCCCCGGTTCGCCTTCCACTTGTACCCGATAAGTTTTCCATTGTTTGTGTTTTGGGTTGGCAATTTGCTGCTGCAAATGGCCATCGTCAGTCAGCAGGAGTAATCCTTCAGAATCAAAATCGAGGCGCCCGGCAGCCCGGTAACCCGGAGCGCTCAGAAAATTTGCTAATGTCGGGCGACCCTGGGTGTCAGTGAACTGACTCAACACTCCAAAGGGCTTGTTAAAAAGAATAAGACTGGCCATCAGGCGGCTAACAATCGTTTCAATATGGACGCTCAGGTCAAGGTTTCAAATGTTTGGGTCATGCTATGCTAATTGCCGTTTCTCGAGATCACCCGGGTGTACATTATCCCATTTATTGGGGGCGATGGCATTGGTGGGGAAGACGCTACTTAACTGTTCGAAATTTGGACGGATGATTACCGCCAAAATATAAGCGAGTACTTCGTCTGGAATACTGGCCTAGGAGTCTGTCGGACTTAAACTTTCAACGCGCTCCTACACGAATGCTTTGTGGTTTTTAAGACTTAACTGCTCTGATATTCGTGTAGCGGCACTAAAACTGATCACAAAACACTCAACTTTTTTAATTAAGTCCATAGTCCGACAAACTCCTAGAAACATCCCCTTAGTAAAACTTTGATAGTCAAATTAAAGCTCGGGAGCCGAGCCCCCAGGGATGGGTTTATGGCGTGTTTGCAAAGCCGTTTCCGGCTCCCGAGCGCAGCTGCAGTTGTTTAGAACTCTTCTATTGTAGTTTTTGAGTAGGCCTAGGACGCCGATTGCTATTATGTCCTGCCCAGGCATGGCGTGAACCCATCCTTGGGGCCTTGGCGACAGCATCCATGCTGTCGACAGCCTTGACAGGACATAATAACAATCGGCTCTCACCCGTAGTATTGGCAATTGCGTAGCGTGTGGGCCGGCGATCCAAGTGCGCACTATTTAATACATCCAAGACCTTAACTCCCTCTTGAAATACCTTATACTGGTACCATATCTATCGAAGCAAAGAATATTGATGACTAAGAGTGGTTTGGTGACGGATTTGCGAGTACAAATGGAACCTAGAATGTCTGCGGAGGATGAAGATCACGCCGACGGTTCCTTGGCGCTTCAAGAGTCCAAACCTGAACTAAAACGTCCGCCACTGTTCAAAGTAGTATTGATCAATGACGATTACACGCCGATGGAATTTGTCGTCGAAGTACTGGAGGTCTTTTTCCGCATGAACCGCGAACAGGCCACCCATGTAATGCTAACGGTACACGCCCATGGGAAGGGCGTTTGCGGCATATACACACGAGATATTGCCGAGACAAAATCTGCACAGGTTAATCAGTACTCCAAAGAAAACGAACACCCGTTACTGTGTGAGATCGAAGCATCTGAAGGCTAGTAGAGAAACCCGCTGAGGAATAACGAATGCTGAGTAAACATCTGGAACAAACGCTCAATGACGCCTTTCGGGGAGCGCGAGCCAAACGCCACGAATTTATGACGGTTGAGCATTTGCTGTTGGCCTTGCTGGACAACGACGACGCCATATTAGTACTCAAGGCCTGCGGTGCGGATTTAGCCGCCATGCGCGGCGACCTTATCGAATTTGTCGATGCCACAACACCTCTGATACCCGAGAGCGACGAAGATAGGGAAACACAACCTACTTTGGGATTTCAGCGCGTATTACAGCGCGCTGTTTTCCATGTTCAATCATCCGGCAAGCAAGAGGTCACGGGTGCCAGTGTGCTGGTTGCGATTTTTAGCGAGCAGGAAAGTCAGGCGGTCTATTTCCTCAAGACCCAGAGCATCGCGAGATTAGACGTTGTTAATTACATCACCCATGGTATATCCAAGGTGGGTAACGAGGGCGAAATACCCGATTCTAACTCACCCCTGGGCGAGGAATCTGCGGGAGAGGAGGGCAGCGAAAACAACCCACTGGATAGCTTTACCACCAACCTGAATGCCGAGGCAGAGGCGGGGCGGATTGATCCATTAATTGGCCGTATTCCCGAAGTAGAACGAGTCACCCAAATTCTGGTGCGCAGGCGTAAAAATAATCCTCTTTTAGTCGGTGAATCGGGAGTAGGTAAAACTGCCATCGCCGAAGGTCTTGCCAAACTCATTGTCGATGATGAGGTGCCCGATATTCTCAAAGGTAGCGTTGTATACTCACTGGATTTAGGCGCGCTGCTAGCAGGGACGAAATATCGCGGCGATTTTGAAAAACGTTTTAAAGGCCTTCTCTCCGAATTGAAAAAGCGCGAGGGAGCCATTCTGTTCATCGACGAGATCCATACCATTATTGGTGCCGGCGCCGCCTCCGGCGGAGTCATGGACGCCAGCAACTTACTGAAGCCCCTATTGAGCTCCGGTCAAATGCGCTGCATAGGATCAACCACCTTTCAAGAATACCGTGGGATTTTCGACAAAGATAAGGCTCTGAGCCGTCGCTTCCAGAAAATTGATGTGCTCGAGCCTAGCCCCGATGACGCTTATAAGATTCTGAAAGGATTGAAGTCTCGGTTTGAGGACTATCACGGTTTGCGTTACAGCGACAAAGCCCTGCGCGTAGCCACAGATTTGTCGGCCAGATACATCACTGACCGCTATCTTCCTGACAAAGCCATTGATGTTATCGACGAGGCGGGTGCGTTCCAGCAATTACAATCACCCTCGAAGCGCAAGAAGGTGATTGCCGTGGCCGATATTGAAGCCATCATCGCCAAGATTGCCCGTATTCCACCAAAGACGGTCAGCTCGGACGATCGTGATTCTCTGCAAAAGCTGGAGAGCAATCTGCAGATGGTAGTGTTTGGGCAGGACAAGGCTATTTCTAACCTTTCGAGCTCCATCAAGTTAGCCAGGGCTGGACTACGCTCGGGTGACAAGCCTATAGGTTCTTTTTTATTAGCGGGTCCAACGGGAGTCGGTAAAACAGAGGTCACGCGCCAACTGGCAAATATCCTCGGTCTGGAATTACTGCGCTTTGACATGTCTGAATACATGGAAAGACACACTGTATCGCGCCTGATCGGTGCACCACCGGGCTACGTTGGCTTTGATCAAGGCGGTCTGTTGACGGATGCCGTTACCAAAAACCCACACTGCGTGATTCTGCTCGACGAAATTGAGAAAGCCCACCCAGAAGTGTTCAATTTGCTATTGCAGGTAATGGACCATGGCAGCCTCACGGACAACAATGGCCGCAAAGCTGATTTCCGCAATGTGATACTGGTGATGACAACCAATGCCGGTGCGGAGAGCATCAGCCGCCGCACTATTGGTTTTACCCATCAGGACCACAGTTCGGACGGAATGGAGGCTATTACCAAGTCCTTTACGCCGGAGTTTCGCAACCGGCTTGACAGCATCATCCAGTTCGAACCGCTGAGCGAAGATGTGATCTTTACTGTGGTGGATAAGTTTCTTACCGAGCTACAGGGTCAGCTGGACGAAAAGCGAGTCATGCTCGATGTCGATGAGGACGCCAGGTTGTGGCTGGTTGAGAAAGGCTATGATGTGAATATGGGCGCCCGTCCCATGGAGCGTGTTATCCAGGAGCATATCAAGAAGCCACTCGCCGAATTGGTGCTTTTTGGGGACTTGTCGAAATCTGGAGGCACAGCTTTAGTGCGTCTTAACCGGGAGGACGACAAATTGGATGTGAAGGTGGAGGCAACACAGAGCAAGCCGGAACCCGCTCTGAGTACAGATTAACGCTCGCGGTAGGTAATACGGCCTTTACTGAGGTCGTAGGGCGTAAGTTCAACACGAACTTTATCGCCGGTCAGGATGCGGATATAGTTCTTACGCATTTTCCCAGAAATATGTGCGGTCACTACGTGGCCGTTTTCCAGTTCTACCCTGAAAGTGGTATTGGGTAAGGTATCAATTACCTCACCTTCCATTTCGATTTGGTCTTCTTTTGCCATGCGGCAGTATTCCTAGATAAAAAACAGGCCGCATTTTGCCTCATACGCACCCAATGTGCCACTCGAATAAGTGGCAAAACTGCTCTAATACCTAGAATTCAGGATAGATTGTCTGGTAAAGCCCACTCGGACTCATCCTATGGACAATTTGTCGCCAAAGACAGGCTTTGCGGCGCTAGGGGGTACGGGGTGTTAATTTGCACTTAAAACTGACCCAGGATTTGCATCTAATTTTGACCCACCTGGTTCGCTCAAGTATTACTCATTTTGTTGGTTTTTTGCCAGTTATTTCCTCCCTTTGATTGCAGGTCGAGTTTTTGAATCGGTAGCTGTCGTTGCCCGTCTCGATGATATGGCAGTGGTGTGTCAGCCGGTCCAGCAGAGCTGTTGTTCGCTTTGGATCACCAAAGACCTTTGGCCACTCAGAGAAGCTTGGGTTGGTTGTAATCACAATGCTGGTGCGCTCATACAGGAAGCTGATCAGGTGGAACAGCAAGGCTCCTCCCGCCTAGCTGAAGGGGAGATAACCCAACTCATCCAGTATGACCAGGTCAGTGCTGGCCAAACGGTTGGCCATTCGCCCTTGTCGTCCGGCGGCCTTCTCCAGTTCCAGCGCGTTTACCAGGTCGACCGTAGAGAGGAACCTCACCCGTTTGTGGTGATGGATAATCGCCTGTACACCCAAGGCAGTTGCCAGGTGGGTTTTCCCAGTACCAGGGCCGCCAATCAGCACAATGTTCTGGGCTTCTTCGATAAATTCGCACCGGTGAAGTGAACGCACCAGTGTTTCTGTCACCATGCTCTCGATGAAGTCGAAGCCGGTAAGATCCCGGTGGGCCGGGAATTTGGCCACCTTCATTTGATAGTTAATAGACCGCACCTCGCGGTCGGCTACTTCTGCTTTGAGCAGATCATTGAGGATGGGTTCTGCCTGCTGATAGGCAGGTGCGGCCTGTTCAGCCAGCTCTTCAATGGATTGAGCCATGCCGTACAGGCGCAGCGCTTTTAGTGTGGCGATCATTGCATCAACGGACATATTTATTCTCCCTGAGGTTATCGTAGCGCTGTGTGTTGGCAATGGGCTCATTGACCAGTACGAGTGCTGGCGGTGGATTGAGCGGCTCGGGTAATGGCCCCTCTAACAACCATCCCGGCACATTGGTCACGTGTTGTTGGGAGGGTCTGCCGCTCTCAAGGGCCACCTCCACGGCCTGCATCACCAGATGTTCATCGTGGTGTAGCACCAGCGCCAGGATATTGGCCATCTCCCTATCACCACCCAGCCGTTTTAGGAGAATGCGTTGCAGGCGTTTAAAGCAGCCGGGGAGCTCTGTAAAGGGCGCGCCGTTACGCAGGGCACCGGGCTTGCGCTGGATTGTAGACGCCACTCCAAAACCGCAGCTATTTGCCGAATTTTGAAATAGACGGATCTCGGCGTATTAGAATCGGCGCGGTAGAACTGCGGCCCAGTCACACTCAAGAGCGACCAATAAGCAGGCACGATTCAAGCGTAGGGACTATAAGAACAAGTGTCGCTGAGAACGGTATGACGCCACCACAGATTTGACGGTCAACGCTGGCGCCATACCCAAAAAAACCGTGCAGGTGCACGACCCGTTAAGTGTTGCACATAATGGGAATAAATCCAGCCCTCATCGACCTTTGTGTCGATGCCATCATCCAGCCGTCTCTACCACTGTTGTCGCTGCTACGCCCAGGTCATCGTCTGTACCCACTGTGATCGCGGCCAGCGGTATTGCACCGATGGTTGCAGCCAGGAAGCCAGAAAGGAATCCATTAAACGAGCCAGAGCGAAGTACCAGGCCACTCGCCCGGGTCGCATGAATAATGCCGCTCGCCAACAGCGTTATCGAGAACGGCAACAACAAAAAGTAACGCATCACCGTTCTCTGGCAATAATACTCCGTGATCTACTGCAAACCGTGCCTGATGAGATCAAAAGGGCCGATATGCCGGGTAAAACTGACGCCACCGTGCGCTGCCATCACTGTGGCGCGGTCTGCGGTCCCTTTTTGCGCAGTGATTTTCTGCAGAGCAGTCAGTTCAGGCGCAGATTCCGGCGACATTAGTGCAGCGGCTGGACAGGAGTCATCAATCGGAGGGCAGTCATGGCCATCGGCAAAGAAACTGAAGCAAAAATACTGCGCTACCATTTTGTTGAGAAGTGGCGAACGGGCACCATTGCGACCCAGCTTGGCATTCACCACTCAGTGGTTGATCGGGTACTGGCACAGGCTGGCCTGCCCAAGGTGGAGCGCACTCGCCGTGCGTCGATCATCGACCCCTATCTGCCCTTTGTCATCGACACCCTGCGGGAGTTTCCCACACTCACGGCGGCCCGCTTGTATGAAATGGCCCGCCTGCGGGGATACCCCGGTGGCCCCAGCCAGTTTCGCCAGCGTATCAGTGAACTGCGGCCGCGCAAGCTGCCCGAGGCGTATTTACGCCTAAAAACCCTGCCCGGTGAGCAAGCCCAGGTTGACTGGGGTTCGTTCGGGCATATTCAGATCGGCAAGGCCCGGCGGCCGTTAATGGCGTTTGTGATGGTGCTGAGCTGGTCGCGACAGATCTTCTTGCGCTTTTATCTCAACCAGCAAATGGAGCACTTTTTACGCGGCCATGTAGCGGCATTCGAGGCCTGGCAAGGATTGCCAAAGGTGCTGCTGTACGACAACCTTAAATCGGCCGTATTGGAGCGCCACGGTGACGCCATCCGCTTCCACCCCACCTTGCTGGCCTTGTCAGCCCACTATCGCTTCGAACCACGCCCGGTGGCGGTGGCCCGGGGCAATGAAAAGGGCCGGGTAGAAAGAGCGATTCGCTATATTCGCGATAATTTCTTTGCCGCTCGTCACTGGCAAACACTGGCCGAACTCAATGCGCAAGCTGAGCACTGGTGCCAGGGTGTGAGTGCTGATCGGGCTTGCCCTGAAGAGCGTACGTTGACGGTCAGGGAAGCCTTCTTACAGGAGCAGGTGAGTTTGCCGGATAATCCCTTTGATACCCATGAGAGACAGCCCGTGCGGGCCGCCAAAACCCCTTATGTTCGCTTCGATCTCAATGATTACTCCATTCCCCATCAATACGTGCACAAGCCATTGAGCGTGAGCGCTGACCTGGAGCGGCTCCAGATAGTGGAGGGCGATCAATGCATTGCTGAGCATCAGCGCAGCTTTGGCAAAGGGGAGCAAATCGAACAGGAGGCGCATATCAATGCCCTATGGCTGGAGAAAACCCACGCCAAACTACACCGGGGTCAGGATCGCCTGAGCCATGCTTCGGCGCACGCCCAGACGCTGCTGCAGCAATCGGCACAGCGTGGACATGTCATTAAAACCACGGTCCGGTTACTCAATCAACTGCTTGATGATTATGGGCGGGACGAGCTGCATGTAGCTCTGGGTGAAGCACTTGATCGGCAATCACCCTACCCGGAGGCGGTGCAGCACGTTCTTGAGCGCCGCCGTGATGAACAGCACCTGCCGCCACCGCTTGCTGTCGCCGTGCCGGCGAAGGTCAAACACTACAGCGTCAAGCTGGCTCGGCTTGCCGATTACGACAAGCTCAATGGCACCCGAAGCGAGACAGGAGATGATACCGATGATTGATATCGAGCAACTCAAACAGCAGGCACTTGAACTGAAGCTCCACGGCGTGCTGGCGCACTGGGGCGAGATCACCGACGAGCAATACCCCTGGCGGGCACAGCTCATCGCCTGGGAGCTTGCCGAGCGCAAACAGCGCTCACTCGAACGGCGCCTGAGCAGCGCCAGGCTGGGCCGGTTCAAACCGATGAGTGAGTTTGACTGGCAGTGGCCAAGCGCTATCGACCCACAAGCGATTCATGCCCTGATGCAACTGGGTTTTATGGACACGGCCAGCAATATTATCCTGCTGGGCAGCAACGGCGTGGGCAAATCGATGATCGCCCAGAACCTGGGGTATAACGCTGTCATGCACGGCTATACGGCGCTGTTTACCACCGCAGCGGCGATGCTCAACGACCTGGCAGGTCAGGATGGCGCCAATGCCCTGCAGCGTCGATTGAAACACTACGCCAAGCCCGCCTTGCTGGTAATTGATGAAGTGGGCTACCTCTCCTACAGCAATCGTCATGCTGACTTGCTGTTTGAAATCATCAACCGGCGCTATGAGAAATGTTCAACTTTGGTGACAACGAACCGTCCGTTTGGCGAGTGGAATGACGTGTTCCCCAATGCCGCGTGTGTGGTCTCCCTGATTGACCGTTTAGTCCATCACAGCGAGGTCATCGCCATTGAGGGTGAGTCGTACCGCATGAAGGAAGCGCAGGAGTGTGCGTCGAAGCGGCGCGAGACCAAAAAGCGAGGAAAGGCTAAATGAAAACCTTAAAAATCACAACCTACTGGACGGCTGAACAAGCCGATTGTATTTATCAGCTGCTCGGCGACCTGAGATCGGTACTGTGGGATCACTATGGTGATGAGATTGCGCAACTGTACGAGGAGATCCGGATTGAGCAACAAGAGTACACAGACAGTGTCGAGGTAAATCATGAGCTGCCGTTCTAGCCTGTGATCGATTGGAGTTAAGCCGGATCACTGTCGCCTCTTTGTCGTTCTTTTATTCTGCGGCAAATAACTGCGGGTTTACTGTGGCGCTAACATGGATGACTGCCAGGTAATGCCGCCAGTCGTAGACGGTTTCCCCAGCATGTTTATGGTGACGGGAGAAGACTCGAGTATGCTCGGCAATGATCTGAGCTTCGGCAACAACAACTATTTTGCTGGCGTAGGCTCGCACGCTCACAGGTTTGTTGGCGAATGCAGCGGGGACGCTATAGCGGTTACGGTCGCACAGGATAAGGCAAGTCGAAGACACGCGCTTTGTGTGCTCGACATAGCCATCAAACGGCGCGGGCACTGCCATGAGTTGCTTGCGCTCATCCTCCCAGACATCCGCTACCATCCGGCCCGGATATTCAGGGTGAGGTATTTCCTTCCAGAGTTCGATGCACCGCTGCTCCAGCCAACGGTTCAAATCAGCCAAGGTTTTGAACGAGAGTGCGTTATGCCAGATACGATAACGGGAATCGCGCACCTTCTTCTCTACTTGGCCTTTCTCCCAACCCGCTGCCGGGGTACAGAACTCAGCTTCAAACAGGAAGTGGCTGACCATGGCCTTGAACCGCTTATTGACGTCACGGCGCTTGCCGCGACGCACCTTGTCGACGGCCGTCTTCATGTTGTCGTAAATGCCTCGCTCCGGAACACCACCCAGAGCGACCAGGGCATGGTTGTGAGCGTCAAACAGCATCTCGTGGGTTTGCAGTGGATAGGCCCGCAGCATAAAGGCCCGGCTGTGGCAGAGCCTGGAATGGGCCACTTGTAGTTTGGTTCGCTCCCCACCGATGACCACCCAGTCCTCTGACCAGTCGAACTGGAAGGCTTCACCCGATGCAAAGACCAGTGGGACAAACGTCCCTTTGGTTGCCGACAATCTGGCTTCTTGCTGGCGTGACCGCCAATCGCGAGCAAAGGCGGCGACGCGGTCATAGGAGCCGGGATAGCCCAATTCCACCAGGTCGAGGTGCAGCTGCCTGACGCTGCGGCGTTGCTTTCGATGCCGCTTTGATTCCCGCTTTAGCCAGCCGAGCAGGATATCGGCAAAGGGGTCAAGCTGGCTGGGGCTCTTCCGGTCTGGGTAGCGCGGTTCAATGACACCGCTGGCTAGATACTTACGGATGGTATTTCTGGAAAGGCCTGTCCGCCGGACAATTTCCCGGATGGATCGACCTTCACGCAGGTGCCATCGTCTGATTACACTCAATAAATCCACGTCTATCACTCCTTGGAACTCCTGCATCGCTGTCAGCAAGAGCCGGATGGTTACGTGGGTCAATATTCGATGCAAATATGGGGGGTAAGTGGGTCAATTTTGGATGCAATTTAACACCTGTGGAGTAGACCCTAAATTGTCTGAGTTGGTCGAAGTTACGGCATTCAACTATCATTGCTTAGGTCGCTATAATAGCGCGGTCCAGCGGCTGTTGAGGTATAACTCAAGTGGGCGGTATTCCGATTTATAAGCCATTTTCTGACAGTTGCGTATCCAGTAGCCCAGATAAACGTAATCCAGCCCCAGTTCTTTGGCTTTTTCGATCTCCCACATAACCGCAAAGCCGCCCAGGCTTCTTTGGCTCGCCGCTGGATCAAAAAAGGTATAGATGGCTGACAGGCCATCTTGCAAGACGTCGACTACGGCAATAGCGATCAGCTTGCCCTGGTCATAAAAGCGATAGTAATTGGTACAGCCCCATTCATTGCTCAGGAATGACTCATACTGATCTCGATCAGGCGGAAACATATCGCCGTCGGAGTGTCGTTCTTCAATATACACTCGATACAAATTGAACGCTGTACTGTCGGTAATATCCCGGCTGTATTCAACCTCAAGGTCCTGGTTGCGATTGAAAGTACGGCGTTGCTTGCGGCTGGCTTGAAAACTTGCGACTGGGATTCTAGCGGGGATACAAGCATTGCAATCAGAGCAATGGGGGCGGTAAATATGACTACCACTGCGTCTGAATCCCAGCCCTGAAAGCTTGCTATACAGCTTTTTGTCTACAGTTTGTCTCGGGTCAACAAAGAGAGTGGCTGCCTCCTGATCTTTCAGGTAGCTGCAATCATGAGGGTAGGTGGTGTACACCTTAAGGTCCCGCAGTGAAGAGGTCACAATAGGCCCCCGGAACTTTTGGGGAGACGCCAGATACTGTAGTCATTATCCATGTCGACAGTGTGCTTAAGCTTGGCTTCGAAGTCCAGTCGGAGTCTTTTCCAATATGAAATGAGCCTGAAACCCGGGAATGTGGCGGAAGTTGATTCCAACATAAAATGAGCCTGAAATAGTCCTTGTAGTCGTTCATGATCAGCGGATGAAAACGATCATGAGCTTAGAACATCTGAATACCCTGGGTGCCATCAAACAGTTTCTCGACGGCACACAGGAAGTAGCCTTCAACGTGGCCACTGAGAAATCTGAACGCTATCGCTGGGTACAGAAGGCACTGGTGAAGCACCGATACTTACAGCTTGGCAAAACAGACCGGGGAACCGTCACCCGCTACCTGATAAAGGTAACCGGCTACTCCCTGGCCCAGACCAGGCGCCTGATACGCCAATACGTCAAAACAGGCACCGTCTCGGTGAAACCAGCTCGGCGTAATGGCTTCAAGCACGCCTACACTGACGCCGATATACGCCTATTGGCGAGTATGGATGAGCGACATTGTCAGCCCAGCGGCGCGGTACTTAAAAAGCTCTGTGAGCGGGCTTATCAGCGCTTTGGCCAAGCCGACTATCGACGCCTGGCGGGTATTTCGGTTTCTCACCTGTACAACCTGCGGGCCTCCAAGACCTACCAGAGGCAGCGCTGTGTCTTGACAAAGACACGACCTAAGGCCGCCTCTATTGGCCAGCGGCGCAAACCTTGCCCGAACGATCAACCAGGCTATATCCGCATTGACTCTGTCCATCAAGGTGATCAGGACAAACGCAAAGGAATCTACCACGTCAATGCCGTGGATGAGGTGACACAGTTCCAGATCATCGTCACGCTGGAACGTATTAGCGAGGCGTTTATGCTGCCAGCCCTCAGGCAGATTCTGGCTGCCTTCCCCTTTAAAATACGGGGCTTTCACGCAGACAATGGCGGCGAATATATCAACTACACCGTTGCTGAGCTTCTGGACAAGTTGCACATTGAATTTACCAAATCACGGCCCCGGCACAGTAACGACAATGGTTTGGTTGAGAGTAAAAATGGCTCGGTCATTCGCAAACTCTATGGCTATACCCACATACCTCAGCAGTACGCCACGGATTTCACTGAACTCAATAGCCATCAAGTCTACCGATACGTCAATTTCCACCGGCCCTGCTATTTCCCCACCACCATTATTGATGAGAAGGGCAAGGAGCGGAAGAAATACCGCTACGACGACATGATGACACCCTATGAGAAATTCCGCTCCCTGGCCAAACCCAGCCAATATTTAAAGCCGGGAATCACCTTTAGAAATCTGGATGCATTCGCCAATGAAATGACGGACAATGAGGCCGCTGAACAACTAAATTCAGCACGAGATCACTTATTTCAGCAACTCCATGAGCGACTCAAGATAAGGGCTTAATACACCCTCCCTTCAGGCTCATTTCATATTGGAAAATACTGTCGGCTGATGTTTCTGGCCCCCAGAGAATTCATATGATCGCTTTCCACCTGGCAGTCGATCAACTCGAAGTGACCCCGCCAGGCGATATCGATAAGCCCCAGCAGTGCGACTTTGGAACCGTCTGTTTCCAGAGTGAACATCGATTCCCCAAAAAAGACGCGGCCAACCGCAACGCCATATAAGCCGGCCACAAGCTCATCACGATGGTTGTGAACCTCAATAGAATGTGCAAACCCCTGATCGTGCAGGCGAGTGTACGCTGCAATCATTTCAGCGCTAATCCAGGTGCCTGGGCCCGCGCTACGGATTTGACCGCATTGGCGAATCACTGTTTCAAAGTGGCAGTCCACAGACAGCGTAAAATTGTCTTTGCGAAGAGTTTTACGCAGTGACCTGGATAAGTGAACTTCATCTGGAAACAACACCGAGCGAGGCTCAGGAGTCCACCACAGTACGGGTTGTGGCTCTTCGTACCAGGGGAAGATACCGCGTCTGTAGGCTTTTAAAAGCCGTTCGCAAGACAAGTTCCCGCCAACGGCCAATAATCCGTTGGGGTACTTAAGTGCTTCATGACTCGGCGGAAAGTCCTCGCCGCAATTCAGGGTCGGAAGATCACGCAATGGATCAGGCCAGATCGTCCAAATATTTTTCAGCATCCAGTGCGGCCATGCATCCAAAGCCCGCAGAGGTTACTGCTTGTCGATAGATATGGTCTCCCACATCACCGGCCGCGAATACACCGGGTACACTGGTTGCCGTTGCATTGCCATCAGTGCCACTGTCGATAGTGATATAGCCATTCTTCATGTCGAGCTGATCGGCAAATATATCGGTGTTGGGTTTGTGACCGATGGCAATAAAGACACCAGCCAGATCAAGGTCCAGAACATCGTCGCTTTTCGTTGAGGCTATTCTGATACCTGTGACTCCAGAATCGTCTCCCAAAACCTCTTCAAGGGTGTGGTCCCACATGATCTTTATTTTGCCTTCGGCCTCTCTGGCGAAGATCTTGTCCTGCAGAATTTTTTCTGAGCGCAAGGAGTCGCGGCGATGTACAAGAATGACTTCCGAGGCGATGTTGGACAGATACAAGGCCTCCTCAACGGCCGTGTTGCCGCCCCCAATTACCGCTACTTTCTGGTTGCGGTAGAAAAAGCCATCGCAGGTAGCACAGGCGCTGACACCCTTGCCCATAAAAGCTTCCTCGCTTGGCAGTCCCAGATACTGGGCTGACGCTCCGGTTGCAATAATCAATGAGTCGCAAGAATAGTTGTTAGTACCCTTGAGGGTGATGGGCTTGGCGGAAAAATCGACCTCTTCGATGTGGTCGACTACAACCTGGGTATCAAAACGCTCGGTGTGCTCCTGCATTTGTTGCATCAACTGTGGCCCCTGTAAATCCGCAGCGCCTCCGGGCCAGTTTTCGACCTCGGTGGTGGTGGTTAACTGCCCACCTTGTTCTATCCCGGTTATCACCACAGGGCTTAGATTGGCTCGAGCCGCATAAATGGAAGCTGTGTATCCCGCAGGGCCTGATCCGAGAATAATCAGCTGGTGATGTTGGGTGTCGCTCATGTGGTCATTTCCTGATTGCTGTTGTTAAATGTCGGCCGTCGAGGTAATTCTTCACATCCTCAGGCCATTCAATGTTGGCGGTATATGTTAAATTAAACCCTCGCATCCAGCAAAGGTTAGGAATATTTTAAAAATACCGCCTAACCCTTTGATATAGATAATAAATGTGTGCACAATTACTAAATACAATAACGGGTATGGCAATCGAATATTTCGGTTCCTACCCCACGGCCACAAAGGACACTAGAGCGCGTGCCGGAAAGTACTGATACAGACAATTTCCTGGGGCCGAGACTGCGTGAAGGTGCGTTTATCGGTATCAGCGCCGCATGCTGTTATTTGATGATGGCGCTGTTCACTTATAGCAGCTCTGATCCTGGCTGGTCGGCAACAGGCAGCGGCGGAGCAATCGTCAATGCCGGTGGGCCCACAGGTGCATGGCTTGCGGATGTATTCTTTTCGCTGGTCGGCTACGCCGCCTACTTGTTCCCCTTGATGCTGGCCTATCGCGCTTTGGTTATCCTGCTTGAGCGCCACGAATACAAGGAATTTGATTGGCTCACATTTGCGATTCGGGCGCTCGGATTGGTCCTGGTGATGATCGCTGGAACCGCTCTGACGGCTATGAACGATATCGGTGGATCGGGGCTACCCCAGGGCGCTGGAGGCATTCTCGGGCAAGCGATAGGAACGGCCTTTACAACGGCCTTCAGTATGATTGGCAGCCGCTTGATTTTGCTCTCCGTGTTTCTCTTTGGTATTACAATATTTACGGACATCAGCTGGTTGAGGCTGATGGACGGGCTCGGCTACTGGACAGTGACTCTGCTTGGGAAAACCCGACACTGGGTGACGCAACGATTCGGCGCTTTCCAGGACCAGCGTGTAAAGGATAAGGCCCGGGAGGCGCGTAAACTCGTCATCACTGAGTACGTTGAAAAAGAGAAGAGGCGCAAACCCCCTAAAATAAAGCCCTTAAAGCCCAGGGCCGAGAAAAGCGAACGCCTGGACAAAGAGCGTCAACAGCCACTGTTCGACGTGCCTGTTACCGGAGAAATGCCACACCTGGATCTTCTCGACCCCAATGACCAGGATCAAAGCCTGGGTTATTCTCAGGAAGCACTGCAGGGGCTTTCGAAACTACTGGAGCTGAAGCTCGCTGATTTCAACATTACGGCCCAAGTGGTCGCTGTCTATCCCGGCCCTGTGATTACCCGCTTTGAAATACAGCCGGCAGCGGGTGTAAAAGTATCCAGAATATCCGGGCTGGCGAAAGATCTCGCCCGATCCCTCGCGGTCATTAGCGTACGAGTGGTGGAAGTCATTCCAGGCAAATCTGTGGTGGGCATCGAAATACCCAACGAACACCGGGAGATTGTGAATTTCCGGGATGTGCTGGCTTCCAAAACCTTTGAAAACTCCAAGTCTCCGCTGACTTTAGCCCTGGGGCACGATATTTCCGGTGAGCCAACGGTGGCAGATCTGGGCAAAATGCCTCACTTGTTAGTAGCTGGTACCACCGGTTCTGGTAAGTCCGTTGGTGTTAACGCCATGCTATTGAGCCTGCTATACAAGTCCGGCCCGCAAGATGTGCGCATGATACTGGTCGACCCTAAAATGCTTGAGTTGTCGGTCTATGACGGTATCCCGCATTTGCTTACGCCGGTAATTACAGACATGAAAGATGCCGCCAATGGCCTGCGCTGGTGTGTCGCCGAAATGGAGCAACGTTACAAGCTCATGGCATCACTGGGAGTGCGAAATCTAGCGGGTTACAACCGCAAAGTGGAAGATGCGATTAAAGCGGGCGCACCCTTAAAAGATCCGCTGTGGACTCCAGACCCTATATTCGCCGAAACAGATGAAGAGCAAGTTATTCCTACACTAGAAAAGCTGCCCTCCATCGTTGTAGTCATCGACGAGTTCGCGGACATGATGATGATTGTCGGCAAGAAAGTGGAGCAACTCATCGCGCGAATCGCGCAAAAGGCAAGGGCGGCCGGTATTCACCTGGTGTTGGCCACACAGCGTCCCTCGGTGGATGTGATCACTGGCCTGATAAAAGCCAACGTGCCTACACGTATCGCCTTTCAGGTGTCCTCGAAGATTGACTCGAGGACGATTCTGGATCAGGGCGGTGCAGAACAACTCCTGGGTCATGGCGATATGCTCTATCTACCCCCGGGTAGCGGCGTACCAGTGCGCGTGCACGGCGCGTTCTGTTCTGACGAAGAAGTACATCGAGTCGTTGCCGATTGGAAGAAACGCGGCGCTCCGGCCTATATCGATGGCCTGCTAGACGAAGGTGGCAATACGGCGGTCACCCCTGAGGAACTTCAGTCCGGTTCAGGTGACAAAGATGATGAGAGCGACGCACTTTACGACGAGGCGGTGCACTATGTCTGCGAGAGTCGCAGAGCCTCTATCTCCTCGGTACAGCGTAAACTACGCGTGGGTTACAATCGCGCAGCTCGCCTTATCGAAGCGATGGAAGCGGCCGGTATAGTGACTGAAATGGGCATTAACGGCCAGCGTGAAGTCATCGCGCCACCATCTCGATCCGACTGAGTGGGATTGACAGTGTCTAACAAGGGCCAAGAATGATCAAAACGATTGCAGCTACGTGTTTGACACTGGTGTCCGTGGGGACGTTCGCGCAGGGCGATGATGCAGATCAGTTGATGGAAGTGCTACAGCGTATAGGCAGCATGCAGGGTGAATTTCAGCAAATTCAATATGACGAAAGCGATACGCTGGTAGGGGAGAGTAATGGCAGTTTCCGTCTGCTGCGTCCCGGTTATTTCGCCTGGGAAATCGAATCGCCCGACAGCCAATTGATTATTGCCGATCCCGAGTATATTTGGCATCACGATAGAGATCTGGAGACGGTTACACAGCGTCCTGTCGATGATTCCGCGCAGATGTCGCCCCTGCAGGTGTTGGGCGGCGATGAAGCCCTGATGCGGCGCAGCTATGAAGTGGAGAAGACCTCTGAAAATAGTTTCACAATGTTACCCACAGGTATAAACCCTGGCTTCAAACGCCTGTCGGTCGAGTTTCAGAGCGCCGACTTCAAATCCCTCGAGATAGTAGACAACCTGAATCAGAGAATCGTTATCTCCTTTGAAAATATTGAGCCGGATTCTATGCTGACGCCCGGTGACTTTGTTTTTAAGGTGCCCGAAGGCGCCGACTTTTTCAACTACGCGCAGTAAGTTACTCGCCGACGTTCTCAACGAAAATAAGCATCCGTCTCGGCGGCCAGATAAGTAAACACCGCATACGCTGCAATGTTTTGATCCAAATCAGAGGCCCCTATTTTATCGAGGGTATCGTCTGAAGTGTGGTGTAGATCGAAATAGTCCCAGCCGTTTTGCGCCAGTGTTACTACCGGTACCCCAGCTTCACGAATAAAGGTCATATCCGGGCCGCCACGGGCAGTGTTGCTGCCAGGTGCGATGCCCAGTGGTTTCAGCGCCTTTGAAAATGCACCTGAGATCGCCAGTGCTTTCTCCCCAAAACGGGTGTCGAATCGCCAGATATTGCCCGCACCAAAATCGGATTCAGTGGCTACGACATGATTCTTTAGCTCCTGCGCATGACGCTCAGCGTAAGCTCTCGCGCCTACCAGACCCACTTCCTCAGAGCCAAATAAAACCACCCGGATAGTGCGTTTGGGAGCTTGCGCTAATGAGTCCATTATTAACTTCGCGGCACCCACAACGATGCCGACTCCTGCACCATCATCGACAGCTCCAGTTCCCAAATCCCAGGAATCCAGATGAGCCCCGATAAGCACAATCTCCTGTGGCTTTTCTCTGCCGGGGATTTCAGCGATGACATTGCCCGATATTGAGGATGGCTGAATTTGTGTTTCCAGCACTAAATTGACGATGACAGGAAGACCGTGACCGGCAATGCGCGCAAGTTGATCGGCATCCGGTGCTGAGAGTGCAGCTGCGGGTACAGAGTCGACAATCTCGTCACTACTGACACGATGCATTTGCCCGGTGTGGGGGATGCAAACGTTATGATTTCGCCCTCAATACCTTCTGGGCCTGTGCTAACACTTCCCCCCAACGCAGTAATAGAAAGCGATTGAGGAAAGGGGGAGGTAACCTGCGCGCTCTCGGTGCCTCGCTCCCACAAAGGTACCTTAAATTCTTCTATGCGCACGTGCTCAAACCCCATTGATGAAAGCTTTTCAACAGCCCAGTCTCTCGCCCTGGTCTCCGCTGGAGATCCGGCGAGACGCGCCCCCACTTCAGTGGTGAGTGATTCAACAATCTGATAACCGGTGGGATTGTCCACCGCCAGTTGTCGCAGTTTTAAAGAGGTCTCGATCATTTGCGTGGAGATGGCGTTGTCTAAATCCTCTGAGTGGACTGAGGATGCGAACAACAGGAAAAGAATGGCGATAAGGCGAGTTGGCATTGGAGAATCCTGGGTAGCGGAACATTAGTGGAACATTGGAAAGTATCTCAACCCATTTTCTGTGCATCTCACAACGGATGCAAGCAAAGCTGAAAAACCCTACAATGTGATCTCTCTATTCGGCTGTGCCCGAACAGCTTCAGCTACCATATCAGGAAGCATTCCTTGTGCGCTTGGCCATTAAATGACAAATGATCTCTTTAGCAATTCAGCGGCTTCTCCAGGAGCCTTTGCTGCAACGCAGGATCACTCTTCAACACCAGCTACGGGTGGCTACCAACCACTGGCATCGCAATTACGACCGCAAAACCTTGATGAGTATGCCGGCCAAACTCACCTTTTGGGCGCCGGAAAACCCCTGCGGCAATCTATCGAGCGCAACCAGCTCCACTCCATGATTTTGTGGGGGCCACCCGGGGTGGGTAAAACAACGCTGGCGAGGATTATTTCCAGTACTGCTGAGGCCTACTTTGTACAAATTTCAGCCGTTCTTTCCGGCGTAAAAGAGATACGCGAGGCCGTGGCGCAAGCTCAACAACAAAAAGTGTCTGGTCGGGATACCGTGTTGTTTGTAGACGAGGTCCATCGATTCAATAAATCTCAGCAGGATGCGTTTCTCCCCTATGTCGAGGATGGCACGGTGATCTTCATTGGCGCGACCACAGAAAACCCCTCCTTTGAACTCAATAATGCACTGTTATCGCGATCCAGGGTGTACAAACTTCGGTCTCTGGAGCCATCGGATATCGAGGGTGTTTTGAATCGAGGGCTGGAGTACCTCGGCCCCTCAGTCGGAATTGATCCTGAGTGTACCGCTATGCTCGCTCAGCAATCGGATGGAGACGCAAGGCGGGCTCTCAACTTGCTGGAGCTTGCAGCAGATCTGGCCCAGGACAGTGCCGGGGTACGACAGATTACCCGGCAAACCCTTGAAGAAGTGTTGCAAGCATCACTGCGTCGTTTCGATAAGGGTGGCGACATGTTTTACGACCAGATCAGTGCTATGCACAAAGCGGTACGCGGTAGTTCACCAGACGGAGCACTTTACTGGTTGTGCCGTATGCTTGATGGCGGCAGCGATCCACTGTATTTAGCCAGGAGAGTCGTGCGAATGGCCAGTGAGGATATCGGCAATGCTGACCCTCGTGCGCTCACACTCGCTCTGGAGGCCTGGCAAGTGCAGGAGCGCCTTGGCAGTCCCGAGGGTGAGTTGGCTATTGCTCAAGCGGTTGTCTACCTAGCCTGCGCGGCCAAGAGCAATGCGGTGTACACCGCCTATAACGCAGCACGGGCAGATATAGAAAATGGTGGTAGCGAGGAAGTCCCGCTGCACTTACGCAATGCGCCTACGCAGCTAATGAAAGAGTTTGAACACGGTGCAGAATATCGCTATGCCCACGACGAAGAGGGTGCATACGCCGCGGGGGAGAACTATTTCCCCGAGGCCCTAAAAGACCGGCAGTACTATCAACCCGTCGGCCGCGGCCTGGAGTTAAAGATTCAGGAAAAACTTCAGCATCTGCGCCAACTGGATAAAGACAGCGCCGACCAGCGCTACCGCTAGCTTATCAGCCGCTAGAAATGTTCCTCAGGGGCAATTAACGGTACAATAGCCGCCACCTGAATCATCCGATAGATTGTTCATGAACTACCTACTCTTCATCGCCCTGGGCGGCGCTACCGGATCCGTGTCGCGCTATTTATTGGCGCAGTGGGCGCACGGTATGTGGGAGGGCAAGCTGCCAATCGGTACGCTCTTGGTGAACGTGCTTGGATCTGCAGCTATTGGCATTGTCTACGTTTTAATAGTAGAGAAAGAATCGCTACACCCGGATTGGCGGGGTGTGTTGATGGTTGGATTTTTAGGGGCCTTCACAACATTTTCCACTTTCTCCCTGGAAACCATCAAGCTAATCGAGGCCGGGCACTGGGCCCATGCCGCGCTTTACATGCTGCTCAGCACGTTGTTGTGCGTGATCGGAGCGGGAGCAGCAATACAGCTAACGCGGCTGTTAACCTAGACCCCGTAAGTAAACCTTCACACGTAAAAGACAGGAACTACCCGAATGTTGGATATCAAGGCGGTCCGCAAAGACCCCCAGGCAATTGCCGAACAACTCGCAAAGCGCGGCTTCGAATTTGACGTGGCGCAATTTACTGCTCTGGACGCACGTCGCAAACAGGCGGATGTCGACAGCCAGAGCCTGCTGGCCGAAAAGAAAACTGCATCGAAAAAAATTGGAGAGTTAGTAGGGCAGGGCATGAGTGTCGATGAAGCCAAGGCCACCGTTAACGAAACCCTGGAAAAGATAGCCGCAAAAATCGATCAGTCTATTGAAGAGGCCAAGTTGGTCCAAAACCAATTGGACGATTTACTACTGAGCGTTCCGAATCTGCCGCACGCGGATGTTCCGGCCGGCAAAACCGAAGACGATAACATTGAGGTATCGCTGTGGGGTTCTCCGCCAGGTTTTGACTTTACGCCGCGCGATCATGTTGAGATTGGAGAGATGCTGGGTCAGTTAGACAGTGAAACGGGCGGGAAGATCACAGGGTCTCGTTTTACTGTGATGTACGGTGAACTTGCCAGAATGCATCGGGCACTGATTCAGTTCATGCTCAACTTGCATACGACCGGGCACGGCTATCAGGAGATTAACGTTCCCTATATCGTCAATAAAGATTCCCTGATCGGCACCGGACAGTTACCCAAATTTGAAGAAGATTTATTCAAACTGCGATCCGATAGTGAATACTATTTGATTCCAACAGCCGAAGTGCCCGTTACCAACGTCGCCAGAGATCGCATTTTCGAGGATGCTGAATTTGGAGACGCCGGAGTGCGTTTTGCCTGCCACAGCCCCTGCTTCAGAAGTGAAGCGGGGAGCTATGGGCGAGATACCCGAGGCATGATTCGGCAGCATCAATTTGAAAAGGTTGAACTGGTACAACTGGTACGCCCCAATCAATCGGAGAATGCGCTTGAGGAACTGACCGGTCATGCTGAGGCTGTTTTGCAGGCGCTGGAGCTGCCCTACAGAAAAGTCATTCTGTGCGTTGGTGATCTGAGCTTTGCCTCTCATAAGACCTATGACCTGGAGGTTTGGTTACCGGCTCAGCAAACTTATAGGGAGATTTCTTCGTGCAGTAACTTCGGCGATTACCAGGCGCGAAGAATGCGTGCCAGATGGCGCAATCCGGCCACGGGCAAACCAGAACTTCTACATACGATCAATGGTTCGGGTCTAGCGGTGGGTAGAACGCTGGTTGCTGTGTTGGAAAATTATCAGCAAGAGGATGGCTCGGTGATCGTGCCCACTGCACTGCGCCCCTATATGGGTGGCTGCGAGAAACTGGGGTAGAGTAATTGGAATATCTGCCGGTCTTTTTACGGGTAAAAGACGCTAAGGTTGTACTGATTGGCGGGGGCACCATTGGAACCCGCAAAGCTCGGCTGTTACTTAAAGCCGGTGCAGTGTTAACGGTTGTCGCGCCGGAAATATCCAGCGAGCTAGAACTTTCTTTAACCGAACACGGCGGAGTATGGAGCCAATCCAGGTTCGAACCGAGTGATCTGGACCAAGCAAAACTCGTCGTCGCAGCAACTTCAAACTCCGATCTGAATGCTCAGGTTTCCGAAAGGGCCAGGGCGCTGTCTATTCCGGTCAACGTTGTCGATTCGCCCGAGCTCTGTACCTTTATTTTCCCCTCAATTGTCGATCGCTCTCCTGTGGTAATTGCTATTTCCAGCAGCGGTCGCAGCCCTGTTCTCGCGCGCTTACTGCGCCGAAAAATCGAAGCACTGGTACCGGCGGCTTATGGACGTCTCGCAGAGTTTGCCGGAAGAATGCGCGATTCGGTCAAAGAGAAAATCGAAGCAGAGTCCCCTCGGCGCTTGTTCTGGGAGCAGGTGATTGACGGTCGCATCGGAGAAATGGTGCTAGCGGGTAGAGAAAAGCAGGCCCAGGACGCGTTGCGCGAAGAACTTGAGAAAGTAGACGAGGGTGGACCGGGAGAAGTATTTCTTATAGGGGCCGGACCGGGTGATCCTGACCTCATGACCTTCAAGGCCGTAAGGTTACTGCAAAGCGCCGATGTGGTTTTGTTCGACAGGCTGGTATCTGAACCTATCCTCGAGTTGTCTCGGCGCGATGCGGAACGCATTTACGTAGGTAAAGCGCGGGCGCAACACGCCGTACCACAAAAACAAATTAACCAGTTGCTAGTTGATCTTGCCCTACAGGGTAAACGCGTTGTGCGATTGAAAGGCGGCGACCCGTTTATATTCGGCCGGGGCGGCGAAGAAATTGAGCTGTTGGCAAAACACAACATTCCCTTCCAGATTGTTCCTGGTATTACCGCCGCCAGCGGTGCCGCCTGTTATGCGGGCATACCACTGACACATCGAGATTACGCGCAATCTGTGCGTTTTATAACGGGACATCTTAAAACGGACAGTACGGATCACGACTGGTCGCAATTTCAATCAACCACAGAAACCCTGGTTTTCTATATGGGCTTGGCAGGATTACCGGTTATTTGTGAGCAGCTTCAGCGTTGTGGACGCCTGGCGGAAACGCCGATCGCCCTGGTAGAGCGAGGCACCTTGTTGGACCAGCGGGTGCTAATAGGCACCTTGGGGACAATGGTTTCGGTTGTGCAGAGGGAGAAGCCCAGAGCGCCCACCTTAATCATCGTTGGCGACGTGGTCCGTCTGCACGACGAGCTTTCCTGGTTTGGCGAAGCCAACCCATGATGGTGCCCGACTACCATCCTTGTTTTTCAAGCGCCAAACTGGCGTGTCTGCGCCATTTGCACTATTTTTTGTGATAGCAATCGCACTTTAACGCCTTTTCTCTGAATTAAGGGTCAATTTACGCAATAGTGCCTGTCACGCTGCGAGTAAATTCGCGCAAGTTTATCGAGGCAAGCAAAGAGTATTGCTAGAAATTCGAGCATGAAAAACAAACGCAACTACTACCGGGTTTTACACGTGCAGCCAGATGCACCCAGGGAAATCATTCGATCCAGTTATCGAACCTTGATGCAGAAAATGCGTATGCACCCTGATCTTGGCGGTGACGACTGGAACGCGTCACTGCTCAACGAAGCCTATGCTGTTCTGACAGACACCGACAATCGCGCAGCCTACGACAAGACTCGCCCCGAGGCCAAACGCGGTGACAGTCCCGGCGATGATAAAATTGTCGCTCTGTCTAGAATTGCGCTAACCGATATTGAATGCATGTTTTGTGGCTTTGCCCGTGAATGCGCTGAAGAATTGTGTGCTGATGATTTGTGCGAGCGCTGTGAGAGCCCACTGTATCCCCTGGAAGTTTCACACATGGAAGAGACCGACCGACGCAGTATTAGCCGAGTGCCGAACAATCATTCCATTGTATTTAATACACACTGGCCACAGGCCTCTCCGAGTATCGGGCGAGCAGATGACGTATCTCTAAATGGAATAAAATTCTTTTCCCAAACGAACTTGGAAGTAGGGCAGATTATTAAAATTGACTCGCCCATTTTAAAGGCAGTCGCACGCATTGTACGGTGCAAACTTCAGGGTTCACAGTGGGTAACTGCCGCTGCGTTCATCAGCCTTCGGTTTGCCAGAACCCGTGGCAGCTTTATTGCCGAGCGAGTTTGAGACTTACAGCGCTTCCTCTTTTTTCCTGTTCGCCGTCGCTACGCTCAGATTGTTCATCAACAAGGTATCCACCAGCACGTTTCCCGCCTCGGTGAGCAATACGTCTGGTTTGTCTTCCTCTTCACGTTCCCCTACTTCTACTTCGTCGCTCTGGTCTGAACTGTCGGCAAGCTCTTCTTCAAGTTCCTCTTCCTCTTCTTCATCCAGAGAAGTCAGTAATTCTTCGCCCTTTGCTTTACGCCGTTTGTTTTCAATGAACAACGCCTTCTCTTCCTGCTCGCTGCGCATCGCCATTCGCGCCTCAGCGTTGAGGGGCAGGTGGGTAATGTCGCGAGATTCCTGCAGCATTTGGACCTGATCCTCGAGATAGATAAAGTCGGGATTGTGAGAGCTTCGCTCCTGAAACAACTTGCTCAATTGTGGCAGTGTATTTTGTAAATCGCTGTATCGCCTATGTCTGATAGGATTAATTTGGTCCCAGTTGAGCGCGTGGTCCAGGGAGCTCTCTCCAATTTCCTGCGCATCATAGAGCGAGGGAAACCCGACGTCCGGGACAACCCCTCTGTGCTGTGTACTTTCGCCCGAGATACGATAAAACTTTGATTCGGTGATTTTTAGTTGCCCTTCAGTGAGAGGGACTAGCGTTTGAACAGTCCCCTTGCCAAATGACGGGTCACCCACCACGATTCCGCGTTGGTAGTCCTGAATCGCGCCGGCAAAAATCTCCGACGCTGAGGCGCTCAGTCGATTGATTAGCACCACCAATGGGCCTTCGTAGTAGTCGCTTCGCAAACGTTTGCCGTCACGCCATACCCTGCTGGAGGAGTGACGAATCTGGACAGTGGGGCCGTATTCAATAAACAAGCCTGTGAGGTCGTTGGCCTCCTGCAATGAGCCTCCACCGTTGTTGCGCAAATCAATGACAATACCCTCAACACCATCGGCTACGAGTTCATCCAGCAGCTTCTTTACATCTCTGGTGGTACTTTTGTATTCCTTATCGCCCCGGCGCATGGCTTCAAAATCGATGTAAAAGGCGGGAATGTCTATCACCCCTACTTTTTTGGTTGCTCCACTTGGGGTCGGAACCTCCAATATTTCTTTCTGGGCGCTCTGTTCTTCCAATTTCACTTTATTGCGCACAATCGTGATGACCTTACGCACATCCTTGGCCTTGGATTTTGCCGGGATCACTTCCAGGCGTACGGTAGAATCTTTGGGGCCGCGGATAAGCTCGACGACTTCATCGAGCCTCCAGCCTACGACATCCTCTATAGCACCGCTTTCACCCTGGCCCACACCAACAATCTTGTCAGAGGGTTTTAGCTCACCCTGTTTGTCTGCGGGCCCTTTGGCCACCAATCGCGCAACTTTGGTGTGATCATCCTCGAGTTGTAAAACTGCACCAATGCCTTCCAGCGAAAGGCTCATGTTGATATTGAAATTTTCCGAACGGCGAGGGGAGAGGTAATTGGTGTGGGGGTCGTAGAGTTCGGTTAGCGCATTGGCGTATATCTGAAATACGTCCTGGCTATTGTATTGCTGCACCCGTTTGAGCTGATTCTTTTGCCGTTTTACGACGGTACTGGCCAGCTCTTCTTCGGGTTTTTCCGCCAGTTTGAGACTGAGAACCTGATTTTTGAGATGCAATCTCCAGCGCTCATCCAACTCGACATTGGTCGTGGCCCAGGGTTGATCATCGATCTCGAGTTCATAGGATTCATCCAGCGTGAAATCCATTTTTTCAACCTCAGCGGGTAAGGTTTCGATTACTTGAGACAACCGTGCTTCCATACGCCCCTGAAATCGATTAAATATCTGGTAGCCAGCCTCCAATTGCCCATTGCGGGATTGGTCATCCAACTCGGTTCGATATTTTTCAAATTCAGCGATGTCTGCAGCGAGGAAGAACATCTTCCTGCCGTCCAGTTTATCGATGTAACTGTCCAGGTGTTGGGAAGAAAGCGTATCGTTGTACTTCAGCTTGGCGTAATGACGCTCCTCAAGCTGCTCTATCATTTCTACAATAGTTTCCGCCTGATCCTCGGTGTGCTGAATCAGCGCCCAACTTAGGTTGGATGAAAACGCAAAAGCAAAGGCGCTAACTGTGGTAACGATGGCAGCTGTGGTTTTCCCGCATCGAGCGGAACTGGGCAATAATTTCAAAGTTGACTCACTTTCACAAATACAGAAGTTTAGTTTAACCTTGCTGAAATGCTGTGCAAGGGTATATGTATAGATAAAAACTGTGTCAAAAGTTCAGATTACAAATTGTGTGCTTCAAATTGCCAACACATTCCCTATGAACGCAATGATAAGGTGAAGCAGTTGACTGCGGTGGTAATAGCATCCATATTATCATTCGACTGCTTACTTATTGGTTTCCCGTTCTATGAAACAAGACGAAGAATTAGCGGCAGAGCTTTACGACTTCTATGGGGAAGGGCAAAAATACCCGACCCTGGAGCAGTGGTGCTCGCTACTCAACAGCACCCATACGGGCCCCGTTGTTATGGTCAATATGATCCGCCTCGAAGAGACGGCTGCAAATCCTTATTCCCCTGGGGAGCAGCTTTCAGGGTTGGAGCTTCTTATGCGCTACCAAGCGGTCAGTAGTGCAACTGTGGAGCGTTTTGGCGGCACTTCTGTCTATTCCGGTCTCGTAGGCCCGGCGGTGATAGGGCATTCAATTTGGGATATCGTCGGATTGGTTGAATACCCGGATATCGAAGCTTTTATTGGCGTATTTCGAGATCCGGCCTATCGTCAGGCGCACCTCAATCGCGCAGCAGCCTGCGCGGAGCATCAGTTGATGTTGAGCTTTCCGGCCTAGCTCGTGGTTCCCATGGCTGCTCCGATAGGCAGTAGGGAGTGGAATGCCTGCCAAAATTAAATAAACTACATAGTGTTTTATAACAATAACTTACAGTTAAATATTAATGTAGTATCAAGAATATACACACCCGTAGTCGACTATAGATACACCTTGCATGCACCAATACGCCGCTCAATTTCATCGTTCACAATCGCGTAGTCGTGGCTATCTAAATCCTGATAACGGCTCTTGAATTGCAGCTTTAGTAGCCCCTCGGGTAAATTGTTGATAGCGGGCATATAGTCAGATTCTTGCAATGCACTCGACATGCGCGCCTGTATTTTTTCTGCGTCACTACTCATCGCCTTCGTGGCAAGCTCAACACCCGCGCGATCGGCCAGTAGGTCAACGAAACTGAAACCACTGCCACCTCGAGAGTCATTCAACTCCTTGAATATCCCCACCGCATCGGCAAGCCCACCACCTCCAGCGGCACTGATCGCAGCCGACAGCGCAAAGTGTTGTGCCAGATCGCCCCTTTGAGCGAGAGTTAGATCCATGGGAGCGGGCCGGATACTCTGGCCGTTAGTCTGATCGCCCATTAGCTTATCGAGGGAGCTACCACTGACAGCCAAACCCAGCGCTAGAAAAAGCGCGCGGTGCTCGGCTCGCGCGTCGTTGCCGTTTTTGGTGCGAATGCTAGCCAGTGTGAACAGCTGTTCAAGTAAATCGGTGAAGTCAGAGGTACTCCTCGTTTCATGCGATCGCATTGCGATCTCACCATAATATGCCTCGATACGCAGTCTATCGTGCGGGGGTAGGAGCAGGTCCCTACCTCTATCTTGCAATTGAGTGGCCAACTCGCTCTGCCATTGGTATACCATTTGGAGCTCACCAGGGGACAAATCGATCGACCTGACGGAGGCCATAACCCCGCGATACTCAACAAAACGGCCGCGTAGGTAGGAATCCAACGCATTAACCAGCGGATTCATCAGTCGCCCCGGCAGTTCAATACGTCCAAATTTAATATGCTTGATTCGCAGTCTTGGATCCGCCTGCTCCAGTGCGACCGACATATTGAAATACTTGCCCACTGGATTGTCGGGCAGGGCATAGGAATATCTCAGCGTGGCCAAATGTTGGTCTAAACCCACTGAACCGCGATTTCGATCGCTGCTGCGCAACACGTAATTGAGTGCCAAATTCAAGTCTCGGCTGGTTACCGCCATATGGCGAAACTCTCCATCGCGCATTCCACGGGGATCATGCAGGTGAAAGAAGTTCCGAATTCTGACGACGTCCGCATGACCCATGCTACTGCCTGGCTCTACAAGCGCTGTGGGTTGTACTGCCGATAACAGCAGTAATAGCGGAATGCCAAAAAGTGCTATGGGGAGTAAAAACAGACAAAGTTTGAGCAGTAATCTAATCAAGTAAGCGTCCAAGCCAGGCGTCGCGGCGGCGGTGTTGTCGCTATCTTACTGCGAGCGGCCAGTGCGGTGTAGGGCTAACTTCGAGAGAAAATAATCTTAGGGGACGGGTCGAACATAGCTTCCCCTGCCTCTTCAAAGCCTGCGTAGCATTTGGCAAAGCTCAATGGGTCTAAATGTCCCTTGCAGGCGTGGCCCAATACCGCGGGCAATACGCTGCGGCCATGAACGCGACTCACATCGTAGGTTATACCGCGCAAATACATTGCATTAAGAGGAAGTTCAGTCTTCGACGTTAGCCCTCCCGATACGCCTGTGCAGTAGCCACAAGGGGCGGTGGACATTAGGGCGTAGGTGAGCCCGCCGGCAAGTGCCGAGGCATCGACGGTAATAAGAAACTCCTCTTCAATACTTGGCGGTTCAGCGTAATCGACAAAAAGGGTCTGGGCACCAGCGTCAGCGGCAATAGCCAGGCGACCACGGTCATAATCGGTATACACGACCTTCGTCGATCCCAGCGCCAGTGCGGCGTGGACCGCGTAAAGCCCCACACTTTGTGCAAGACCACCCACTACGAGAACAGGCTCTGTCGGGAACCGATTCAAACCCTCGGAGACTGTGCGAAAACCATCAGCGACGTTGTCGGACAATCCACAGGCGGCTTCTGGCGTCAGGGTTTGCGGGAGGTCCACAAGCATTTGATCGGCGAAGGGTACTCTCAGGTAATCAGACAGCGCTCCACCATATTCCCCGGTAGGGTGGGTACCCAAGCCATAGGCCGCCAGGGGTGGTAGGGCACAACAGGCATTTGTCCAACCTCGAGCGCAGTTGCTACAAACCCCGCAGCTAATTTGAAAAGGCACGATGACGCGGTCACCAGGAGCAAAACTAACCACGTCAGCACCAACTTCTGACACAACAGCGACTGTTTTATATCCTTATGTTATGAACTCATGAGTACCGAGTTAGCCTCATGACACAAGCCTAAATAGCGCCATTCTATCAAGGTCTTGCCGTTGCGTGATGAATTTCGCGAAGTTTGTACGAGAATCCGTATCCAGGAGAAAATGCGGGAGGCTGCTGCGTAGCGCAGTGGCAACCACCAACTCGGACGGAGCTAGACCGGGCCGGATCGTTCGAAGCCAGGAGCCAAAAGAGTTCCAGACTAGCCGAGTGTGGCAAGATGCCAGGTAATGAAGTAGCCCTTGAGCAACAATCCCCGCGTGTACAAAGACGTGATAAGCCTTCAGTTTTCGCTTGACGCCATCGCGATATTTTTTTGATTCCCGGTGAAGGTGCTGATTACCATTGCGTCGCTCCAATGGCTTCATTACGCTCATCCAGAAATGGTATGAAAAAGAACCGATAACATGAACCGCCTGCTTGAAGGCATGCTCTATTTTAAATCGCAGACCGTAGAGGTGAATGATATCGAGGGCCGATAATGACGTATCAGTAGACATGAGTATACAGCGTCCCCTCGTTGGGTGAACGACAATGACAAACCGAACAATACTGCCGGTCGGTCTCCATAATAAATCATGGACTGCGTATCGGATAGCTACGTTTTTTTCGCCATAGACAGGGCTTTGAGCCTCCTCCATCAATGCGACCAACCCAAACAGTGATCTTGGTTTTACCTTGTCACCATACTTACGTGGCCGCCCTCTTTTTTTCGGCTGTTGCTGATGATGCAGCTGGTAGGCAACCGCATTTGATCTGGCGCGGGTGACCAAATGATTCCCCTCATTCAAAAGCCCATTAACGACTTTCTGGCTGGCATAATAGGCGTCGGCGACAAAATAATACGGCTCCTGAATACTGACTATCGCCAGTAGACTGATCATTTTGTCGAGCAGGGTACGCCGGTCACGATTCGATAACACGGTCCCCTCATGAATCCTCGCGGCAAGCGGCACAGCGAACACGCTATTGGCGGCACGAGAAAGAATAGAGACGGCCTGAAAGGAGTGTCCCATGATGTACTCCGCTTGTATTTGACTCGGATTCCTGATGTAGCAGCTTCACAGCAGGCATCTTTTTGCCCTGTTTGGAGACCTTAATGCCGTCCCCCACCAACACGAGTCGGCCATTCACTCGAACCAGACCAGGGAACAGTCGAAGTACAAGTTGAGACCACAATACCGTCATTGAGTCCAACTTAATGCCGGTGCTGTGGAAGTTATCCAGCAAGTTGTCATAAAACCGCCCCTGTAACCCCAGCGCCCGGACAATACTCGTCACCCCCATTCGTTCGGTACGAACCGTCAATCCCGCCACACAGACGGCGAACCACATAAATGTCCGGGTACGAGCGCAAGCCGGGCGAAGATAAATGATTGCATCCCACCAATAGATCCACAGCATAGACAGTGTCCTTTTGACAAACTAACATAGCATGTATATGCTATATCAATGACAAAGAAAAGGCTCGCACAAATTGAACGGCGTATGACAAAGATCAAAGGTGACATAGCATTACTTGGGCGCTATGCGCCCTGGATCGTTGACGAAGCAATACAAGGACCGGGAGAGTCAGACTGGGCCTTATTATCAGGTCAGCTATACACTGGATATGAAGAGCCGGACGGAGTATATTCGCAAGGAATTTGTGGGCGATATACGCGGCCAGATAAGTAACTATAAACGGTTCAAGAAGCTCAATGCACAATGGGTGGCGCTGAGTATTGAGCACTCAAAGTTATCAATGAAACTCAAGCAAGCGTAGTGATTACAACGGGAAGCAAGCAAAAATCGTGGCCAAACTGGGCAGTAAAAAGAACCCATTGATTTTAAGAGTTGCCGATGACTCAAAAGTCGATATGATCGCCAATACCTGTCATGAAAACGGCTGGCATTTTATTTTGGGGTTTGAACCGGACAAGGAAGAGGATCTAACGGACCTGGAAAGAAAGCTATCGCCTCCCATCCATCATGAAGCCGCAAAGAGCGGGCGAAATGAACGGTGTGTCTGCGGAAGCGGGAAGAAATACAAGAAATGTTGCGGAGCTGCCGCTTGACTGGTTTCGCTAAACAGCAAATAAAACAGAGCGCAGAACTCGGTACTCTCAAGTTATGAATGGTCATATGTAAAAACCCAATGACGTTTTATACCTATTTTTCGAGCAGATCAACCCATTTTCAGGTTTGCCCTAAAAAAGGGTAGGTCCATGACTAAAAATGTGTGGCGAGTCCCCAGGAAATATTACTCAGTGCGCTATTCTGTTGCGCTCCGATTCGGGACACCACAGCCAAAACTGCTGATTGGAGCTTGAGTCTTGCTCAGAATTTTGAGCACCAATTTACAATACGGATTGTTGGCACTCATCCCCAGCGATAACCACGCCATCACCATCGTAGACAAATATTCCAGCGTTATTCACTACAATATTCTGCTCCTGGGTAATTCCAGCGGCGTCATTATCAGAGGCCGCTGCCGAGTCGCCAGCGGAATCAGATGCCGATGACACTTGCAGAGTGTCGTCGGTGACCCCCAGAGAGGTAAACTCTTTCAAATACGCGTTTTCCATAAATATTTGATAGCGTATACCCTCGCTATCCCGGTAAACCCTCACGACATCCGATACCGGTGCGAAGCGGTCGCTATCGTTTACCGTAAACTGGATAGCGTGAGACCTGGAGGGTTTCGAAATTACCCCAAGAGTGGCCATCTGCTCGATATTAATGCTGGATGCCGGAGGGGCCTGGGTTGCCAGTAGACGGGAATTGGTATTCTGCCCGGGCATAGACTCGGCCGCTTGCTGCAGTGCACTGAACAGCGCTCCCATTGCCGCCCCGGCATCCTGAGGGGTGATGTCCTCGGGGTTTTTGTTCTCAATCTCTCGGGCAGTTTCCTGCATGCTTTCCACTATCATGCCCATAGCGGCGCCCGCTTGTTCCAATTCAGATTTTTGCTGGGCGGTCAGGGCTTGGCCACTACTACCCTCCTGAAGACCCGTTAAAAATCCAGTGGCGACCTTACCCATTTCGGTTGCATCCATATCTTCGCTGAGTGGGTTGGCAGCTGATAGTTTTTCCTGAAAGTTCTCCGCAAACTTCTGCAGCTTTCGCGCCTGGTATTCAGCGCTTACACTGCTGATTAACAACACAAACGCAAGCACTCCAAACACTATCTTTGCCGTTCCTTCAGAGATTTTATGCACATGGATCGAGGCGATAGACAAAAGCCAGCAAGCCCACGCCGTTTGTAATATCTGGCCAAGATAGGGTATGAGATTGGCAATAGCCACCACAGGCAGAATCGCCATTGAAAAGGCAACACATCGATAGGCAGTCTCGTAGCCATAGGTCGAACCCATTAGCTTCCAGATGACAAACAGCACCAAGCCTCCAATGAAACTGCCGATTACCAGAAATATTGGCAGTAGAACCACCGTGGCGACTCCGCTTGCGATTCCTGCCGCTGGCCCAGCTCCCATCAGTGCCCAAATACTGCCAATCAAGCCTCCTGCGACACCCATTACCACCACGAATACCACCGGGTTCCCGTAGCCTCCGTTAGGGGCCATGGACTGATAGAACTCGGTGGGATTGGTGATGACGCGCTTTGCTGTTTCGACAATGACAGATAGATCGAAACGATTAGAATCTTCCATGTTGGCTCCTGGTATCAAGTCTTATTGTTTATTCCCTAGATATGCGGTTCAGGAACAAAACAATCCTAGTCATTGATGCAGGTATTGGCAACTCGTGAAGGGCAGGCAGATTTATACCTGAGACGTCTTGGAGCGTGCAAGACGTGTCAAAAATTCCTTTTGCTGGGACAGATACACCCGATTTCTTCCTCCACCTTTGGCCTTGAACAAAGCACTATCAGCTCGGCTTAACCATCCCTGCCGACCCTCTCCGGGTTGCAACTGCGCCACACCAAAGGAAGCCGTCATATGAATATCCGATACAAAATTATTGTTTTGTATCGATTCTCGTAACTTCTCAGCCAGCTTGTGTGCGCTAGCTAAGTCCGTGTGTTCGGCAATGACAATAAACTCTTCACCGCCATAGCGATACAGGTTGTCTGTGGGGCGAATACTCGCGCGAATTAGGTCGGCCAGTTCCACCAAAATTTCATCGCCGACGATATGCCCATGGGTATCATTTATTTTTTTGAAGTGGTCTACATCCAAAATCAAAACACTGGCCGCTGTATGGGTGCGTCTAAACATTGCACTCATCGCGTCCAGCTTTTCATTCTGTGCTCTACGGTTGCCTGCAGCAGTAAGTGGATCTACTGTGGCCAATTTTTCCAAGGCCGTAGTTTGCCGCTTCGCAGTCAGTGCAAATGAGTAGGCAAATAGTATATTGGTCAGCATGGTAAGGGAGATTGTAAACAGCATTAGCGGAGTCACTGCATTCCACAACATCATCCAAATAGCCAGCAAAGAGACACTGCACAGCAACATGGCGCGGGTGGCGCTCAAGAGGAAAAAAGCAGCGGTCAGAGCAGGGTAGAGCCAGTAGAGTTGTGCTAATCCCTGAAGGTGCAGCGAACCCAGTGCTGCTGCAATGAACGTTAAAGCAACAACAAAACCTGGCCCGCGTGTTTCCCGCGTGAAATACACCTGCAGGAAGAGTCCGCACATAACGGCAACAATGCTGGTGTCGAGTATTGCGCCAGCCCACTGTTCATCAATTAGCCTGAACAAGGCGAACAGAGCTACGGCAGCCGCTAAAATTGCCGTTAATAAAAGCAGTAGTACTTCTTGAAACGAACGCCCCTTCATAGCCGTAATTTCCCTATTACGCCGTATGACCTGCCCGAGGCACTAGTGCCCCAACCCCGAGCAGATCGACGGCAATTAGACTACGCCGGGTGAGTGGTGCTGTAGATCATTGTGAGTGTGAAAAAATAACTTGAAAAAAATTTGACAAAAAAAGCTGTAAAAAACTAGTGTCAACTAGAATGTGGGTTGAGGTGGTCTAATAGATCTGCACAACCCAGTTAAGGGATAATACCCATAACTGGAGATTAAAGAATGAACACAAGAAAGAAATATCCGAAGGAATTCAAGCTGGATGCCGTCAGCCTGGTACTGGATCAGGGTTACACAAGAATTGAAGCGGCGAAAAGTCTCGACATCAACTCCACCATGTTGGGGCGCTGGGTTAAAGAGCATCAACGATCAAGTGACGGACACGCTTTCCGCGGAAACGGCAAGCTGACACCGGAGCAGGCAGAAACCCGCCAGTTGAGGGAGGAGAACCGGCGCTTGAAGATGGAGAAAGATATATTAAAAAAAGCGACGGTCTGTGTGCTATGAAGCTGCATAATCGATGAGGGTAGGCCCCTCGACATCGCCTTGCAGGAGGGGATGTCAAACCACCTCAAGCTGCTGTGTTCAAGAGACATGGTAGTGAGCGTTGAGGAAAAGTCATAGAAAATATGGCAGGTAGGGAATAAGGAGACGAGCGCAAGCGAACCACTCGATGAGGTGTCGATAGCTTTTACCCGATGTCGTCAAAACCAGAGACCAGACCGTTTTCTGGGACAAATCAAGAAGTTACCTGTTTACTGACTTGATGGCGACCGGCATTAAGGTGGCGTGAACTTATATCCAGGCGATTATGTGGAACATAGGAACCTGTCGTCCTGATGTGAAGGGAGAAGCCGAACTGGTAGTCCCAGGAAGGTGAGAGTACCGATGCAGGGCACAGGGGCGGAGCACTCCGTAGTAGTGATGAAGCGGCTGTAATGGCGGTGGAGCGAAGGGGGTGCGTTGTTCAGCGAAGCAAGTTGGTCAACCAATTGGGAGGAACCAATGAGTCAAGCAAAACCGTTTGAAATATCCAAGCATGCTGTATTTGATGCTTGGCGCCAAGTGAAGGCGAACCGCGGTGCTCATGGAGTAGATGAACAGACGATAACTGAGTTCGAAGGGAACCTGAAAAGTAATCTCTACAGGCTCTGGAACCGTCTCTCATCAGGGAGCTATTTTCCACCACCGATTCGAGGGGTAGAGATACCTAAGAAGGATGGAAAATTTCGCCAGTTAGGCGTACCGACTGTAGCCGATCGGATTGCGCAGACAGTTGTGCGCAACCGGTTTGAAACGCTTGTAGAACCTCACTTTCATCCAGACTCTTATGCCTATCGCAAAGGTAAATCGGCGATAGATGCAATCAGAGTCACGCGACAACGTTGCTGGAAATACAGTTGGGTGCTGGAGTTCGATGTGCAAGGGGCGTTCGACAACATTGATCATGCGTTGATGCTAAAAGCAGTTCGGCATCATACCCAATGTCGCTGGACGTTACTGTATATCGAGCGCTGGCTAAAGGCTCCGTTGGTTAGAAAGGATGGCAGTATCGTGGAGAGAGACAAGGGTACACCTCAGGGCGGTGTCATTAGCCCGGTGTTATTCAATCTCTATCTGCATTATACCTTCGATCTATGGATGAAAAGGCACTTTCCGCACATTCCATTTGCGCGCTATGCCGATGATGGGCTGCTACACTGCAACTCGCAGGAAGAAGCCGCTCATTTGCAGGACGTCGTTGGCGAACGCCTGCGTACCTGCGGACTTGATCTACACCCGAAGAAGACAAAAATTGTGTATTGCCGAGATGCTAACCGTCGAGGGAAGTATCCCAATATCCAATTCGATTTTCTGGGGTATGTATTTCGAGGTCGGCTGGCCAAAAGTCGGAATGGAAAATACTTCAACAGTTTTAGTCCGGCAGTTAGTCGAACATCTGCAAAACACATTCGACAACGAATGAGTCAGTGGAATATCGGCAGATGGACGAATGCTGAATTGGAGGACATTGCGAAAAAGTCTAACGCCTCATTGCGAGGGTGGTGGAACTACTTCGGGGTCTTCTACCCGAGTTCCCTCAAACGCGTGATGGCCCATCTGAACGAAGTTCTGGTGAAATGGGCTGTGAGAAAATACAAACGATTCAAAGGAAGCAAACGCAAAGCAAGAAAGTGGTTGCGAGGCATCTCCGAAAGAGAGCCGAATTTGCTTTATCACTGGCAACTGGGCATTTTGCCTGCGGTTGGACAATAGGAGCCGTATGACATGAGAGTGTCACGTACGGTTCTGGGAGAGCATTGTGGGGAAGTTCCACTTTGCCACTCGACTCTTCGCCAAGGAAACAAGGTGAAATACGTGTTTATTGCCCAACACAAGAAGACCTGGCCAGTTGACCTGATGTGTCGACTCCTGGGCGTTACCCGCGGTGGTTACTATGGTTATCAGCAGCGTGGAGGTGGCAGTCTCGATTATTACCGCCAGGAATTACTGGAAGCTGTCCGAGACATCGCCAAAGCAACCCGGGACAGCTACGGTAGCCGGAGAATGAAGGCGGCGCTCAGCGCGCTAAGCTATCCGGTGAGCCGGGAGAAGGCTCGAAAATTGATGAAAGAGGCCAACGTTCAGGTTAAGCACCGGAAGAAATACAAAGTCACGACAAACAGTAATCACAAGCAACCTGTGTTTGAGAATGTATTGGATCGGCAATTTGATGTTGATCGAGCTGACCGGGCGTACGTTGGGGATATCACTTATCTCTGGACCCAGGAGGGCTGGCTGTACCTTGCTGTTGTTATTGACCTGTATTCGAGAAAGGTTGTTGGCTGGAGTATGGGTTCACGAATGAAGGCTCAGCTGGTTTGCGATGCACTGAGGATGGCCATTTGGCAAAGGCGGCCCAAAGCTGGCTTGATTGTCCATTCCGATCGAGGCTCTCAATATGCCAGTAAGGATTACAGGCGGCTTCTTAAGGCCCATGGCTTCGTCGGGAGCATGAGTCGCAAAGGTGATTGCTGGGACAATGCAGTTGCAGAGAGTTTCTTTGGAAGCTTGAAGCAGGAGCGTGTCCACTGGCGTAATTACCAGACCAGGCTCGAAGCACAACAGGATGTGTTGAACTACATATCCATGTTTTACAACAGCCAACGGCTGCATTCATATCTGGGCTACGTGAGTCCGAATCAATATGAGGCGGAGATGGTTGAATTGAAAAAAGCCGCTTAACTGGGTTGTAAAGAAATGCTGGACCACGTCATCCCGCCTGTTATCTCCTTAAGGTGCTGGGTGATTTTGAGCAAGGCTTTTCTCTTCTTATCATTTTGCGTATCGAAATCTAATGCTCGAAATTGATTTTTACTTGCATCGTAGGTGTAACCAACGTATTCAACTCGATTTAAAACTCCCATCATCATGCCGAATAAAAGTCTCGCTGACATCGGCTTCAGATAATCCATTTCGCCAGCATCACTGAGTGTGTGTAAACGTGCAGTCTTCATATTTTCATCTATATCATCTGAACAGGACAGAAGCACGCTGTCTTGATAATAAAGAGGACGATAGCCAATCATTGATGCCAATGAAATGATATCGGCACTCACCGATCCTGCCGCCATAGTAAGCGGTAAATTAATGGAAATGCTAGAAACACCCTCATACCCGCCTTGGGTAATGAGGACTTCTTTCAGTCTGACTTTATTGGCCAGATCGGGACTGAGCGTCATAATCGATTTTAAACGATTGCTTTCAGAAACTAGAGTTTAGAGTCTGGGGAGGAAGATTATCGCGCAAAGTGTGCGAAAAAACTTGACATAAAGCGGCAAAAAGTTTGCCGCGCCCTATACAGCTTTGCTTTTTAGGTTCTACTGGGAATCCTGTGAGTAGAGGTTGAGTTTTCCACAGTGGAACAGAATTGAAACTCGATAGTTTTCGAAGTTTCTAAATCCTCGGGCAGCCGATTTTATTGTCTGAATCTTTGAATTAAATCCTTCTGCGGTCGCATTGGTGATGCGATGTTTCAAGTAAGTCATTATGTTGTCGAGATGTTTCTTTAGCATCTTGGCGACTGATATGACCGGCTTTAGACGTGAATGTGTCGCCCACCAGTACCATTTCTTAAAGAACGCCCGGGCTGGTTTATCGTAGCTGTAAGTCCACAGGTCAAGCAGCGTCTCTTTGATTGCCCAGGCTCGGGCAACCTTCAACCCCTTTGATTGAAGGCCATAAAAAGTGGCTTCATCTTTTTCACTCCAGTTGTCGGGATTGCGTAACCAGGTATAGCGAGACCCGACCAGGTCATTGATACCGGCGGCTCTTAATGTTTTATTTTCTTTGCGCCTGACTTGGTCAACCATTTTTGTAAGATAACTGACGATATGAAACTTGTCGTGAACAATGGCGGCGTTCGGTAAAGTCGCCTCAACTGCCGTCATAAATGGAACCCACATATCCACGGCAACAGCAGCTACTTCATTACGCTGCTGTTCTGGAAGCGTGGACAGCAATGCGGTTGCCGATTCCGTCGTTCTATCTGCCACGACCTCAAGCACTCTGGACGCATTCAAATCGTACAGCAGGCTGGCATAGGATTGCCCCTTGCGAAAACTTTTTTCATCGATGCCAAGGTGTTTCACTTCCTCAACAGAGCGTCTGTCCATCCCTCTTTTCACTGCTCGGGATTGAATATGATGCACCTCATCCCACGACAGACCAAGTAGTTTTGCGGCCTGTGTCTTGTTGCTGGCAGCCGACAGCACATCAATAGCGAAACGCTCAAATAAATGCGTAAAGCGTGCCTGCGTATCTGCCCACGGTACTTTCAGGCTTTTGATTCCATGCGCTTTACAATGAATACGCGGAACCTGAGCAACTAACTGCGTCTTGAACTGCATCGTATCAAGGTGTCGCCATGTGCGTTGCTCACGATGGTCGTAAACCGAACAAAGGGCATGGCAGACACTACACGCGCCTTTCGTTCCCTTTGGCCAATCTATCTGGAGGGTAATTGATTTGTCGGTCAGATCCGGAGTAATAGCCGTGATTTTCCATGGGTCGCTAAGCCCCAAAAGTTGAGTAAACAACGCGGTATCTTTCATTTGAATATCTCCATAAAAAAAGACTCTTGTACCACATTCTTGACCATTGTTTGGCTTTTACCCATAGGAAACTCGGAAGAACCAAACAATTGTGGGGGCTCAAAGAAGCCTGGCAGCAACGGCGCCAAACGCTGCATCGCTGGGTTCACTTGACGACTGTAGGTTACGGACTGCTTCATTTGTTGACGCTGGTATTGGGTGATAAAGCGGGCCCACTGGTGACGGATGCACCATGGCGCAAGCCGGATATTATTACAGCGGGAAGAATCAGGCTGGGTCTGACAAAACATTTTCGCCATGTTAACGTTCGAAGCTGGTGGAACGAAAGATGCAAAAAATTCCAAGCCCCTGGTGCGGTAGATTATATACAAGATGGGTAACATTGCGTTGCAGCTTGTATTACACGCAGGTTTTGAGAGAACATTAAGGAAAAGGAGTCGGGATTGAAGCTTCCGACAACAGCTCTTTCGCTCTAAACTCTAGTTAGTTAAATTGTATACAACTTTAATATAACGTATATTGATGACTTTGAGGTCTTTAGCGCGTAAAACGCGCCAGAACAGTGAGTGAAAGTTAGCTATGGAAGGATTAACTGAGCTTTTACCGCTAGCCATGGCAATGCTGCTCACCGGCGTTGTAGGTGGAATTCTGGCAGGCTTACTTGGCGTAGGTGGCGGCATTGTCATCGTTCCAGTGCTCGATACTACACTGGGTTTTCTAGACGTTGATCCATCTATTCGGATGCATGTGGCGGTAGCGACGTCTCTGGCTACTATCGTGCCCACGTCGATCTCGTCTTCCCGGGCACATCACGCCAAAGGAGCAGTTGATCTCGTTCTTATTCGTTACTGGGGGCCGGTCATTTTCCTCGGTTCTATTTTTGGTACCGCGATGGCTACCCAGGTAGATGGGGTGGTGCTGTCGATTATTTTTGGCTCTGTCGCGTTGCTGGTGGCCATCAAGATGCTGCTGCCATTGGAGGATGTACATCTTTGGAAACAGGTTCCCCGGGGAGTGACGGGGCCCGTCGCACCGTTGGCGATCGGCAGTCTCTCAAGCATGATGGGGATAGGCGGTGGGACACTCAGTGTTCCCGTCCTGACTCTCATGAACCAGGCCATCCACAGAGCCGTGGGCACCGCTGCATTATTTGGCTTATTGATCAGCTTGCCTGGTGCAGTGGGTTATATGCTAGCGGGTTGGGGAGATGCCCGCCTGCCGCCTGGTAGTCTGGGATACGTGAATGTAATCGGTTTTCTACTAATTTCGCCTGCAACGGTTTTCGCAGCTCCGCTGGGTGTAAAAATTGCTCACTCCCTCAGTAAGCGCCAGTTGAGTATCGCGTTTGGGACTTTTCTGCTGATCGTCGCGGTACGCATGCTATACCGTGCGCTGGTCTAGTTTTGGCTTTGCAGATAATCGATGGCATTCACGCTTGAATTGGTGATGTGTGCGTGCATTGCCTGTTGAGCAGTGTCTTCATCGCCCGCGATGATAGCCGCAATTATTGCATCGTGTTCCTCAAAAGACCGCTCCATGCGGTTGGCCTGTTTGAAAAAGATGGAGCGGCGAAAGGGAGCAACGCGATTCCACAAATTGATAGCTAGTTGTTCCAGAGTCTTATTGTGAGCGCCCGCGTAGATCATGTGATGGAATTCTTCGTTCGTGCTGGAGTAAAGTTCGTGGTCTGTTTTGGCCAGCGCCGGCTCACTGCGCGCCGCGACCATTTGCAGCTTTTTCCGTTCAATATTACTCATCCGGCGGGCGCAAAGTCGGGCGCACAGCGCTTCCAGTTCGGCCTGCGCTTCAAACATATCGGATAATTGCTCTATTTCGAGATCCACTACGGTGACACCGCGATGCGGTTTTATCGCCACCAACCCGGTGGCTGCCAGCTGTCGTAGTGCATCACGAACTGGCGTTCTAGAGACGCCGAACTGCTCCGTCACTCGCTTCTCTTCAATGCGTTCGCCTGGGGTCAATTCACCGGTGAGAATCTGGTCGGCCAGCTGCTGGGCAATAGTATCGGCGATGGTGACTGGCATAGAGAATATTCCGGGAATTGTTGCAGTTTTGTTAGAACGTCATCCAACACTCTAACGCGTTTTGTATAACGAATACGTTATAGCTGGCAGACAGATCATTAGTTTACAGGTACACAAAATTAATTGATTGTATCCAAATACATTTTGGCTGCATCGGCCGACCTTTGTCGAGCGATATAAATGCGCCCAGAGCGATTGGAAACAGGAGAGAACTATGTGGTATGCGCTGGCGAGCTATGACAAAGCGGGAGATAACGCTCCCGCTCTCGTACTCGACTCTCAGCTCTACGATTTAGCCACAGCATGGGCCGCCGTTAGAGACATTGCAGCACCCCAGTGGCTTACCAGTGTGGATACAATTGTCTGCGGGTGTGCGGCTGAAGATTTGGATAGTCTGGCGGCAGATATAGCGGCGCTCGCAGGAAACGGTCAACTCACAGCGGTCCCGGAAGGCCTTACGAAGATACTCGCTCCATTGCGACCGCCTCGTATATTTGGAACAGCCTCAAATTACATCGAACACGCCGCAGAGATGAACACAATATTGGCAGAGAAGGTCGATTCCAGTCCCTATATTTTCATCAAGGCTTCCACCAGTGTCATTGGCCACGAACAAACTGTGTTGATCCCCCCTGAAACCGAAAAACCCGACTGGGAGGTGGAACTGGGCGTGGTCATTGGCAAGAGTGGTAGGCGTGTAAAGGCTGCCGATGCCCACGACCTCATCGCCGGCTATACCATTGTCAATGATATCTCTGCGCGGGATATGAATCGGCGTACGGATTACCCGTTTAAGCACGATTGGTTTCGAGGTAAGAGTTGGGACACGTTCTGCCCGATGGGCCCGTGGTTTGTTCCAAAGTCCTGTGTCGAAGATCTACACGATATGAAACTTGGGCTGAGCATCAATGGCGAGGTGATGCAAGATGGCAACACCAGCGAGCTTATTTGGAATGTCTACGAACAGATCGAATACCTTAGCAGCATCCTGACATTGCAACCGGGCGACTTGATTATGACGGGCACTCCCGCGGGAGTCGGTATGGGGCGGGGCGTTTTTCTCAAGCCCGGCGATGTGATTGAAACCAGTATCGAGGGCATCGGGTCCATTCGCAATCCAGTCGCTGCCGAGGTAATTGATTGATGAAAAGAATCGAATTTGTTTTAGCGGGCATTTTTGCCCTTGTGTTGTTAGCAGCTTGTTCCGCTTCCGACGATATCAGCGATAGCGACACAGATTTAACCTCGGTCACATTTAATATGTCCTGGTTGCCGCAGGGCAGCATGGCTGGAGTTATCACTGCGATCGAAAAAGGCTATTACCAGGAATTAGGTCTTGAGGTGAATACTACTCGAGGCTTTGGTGGAATTCGTACCATGAACGAGCTTGACCAGGGCATGTTTGAGTTTGGTTACGGTGATCCACTGGCGATTATTCTGAACCGTTCGAACGGTGGCAACACCCGCATGATTGGGGCGATTAACGAACGCTGGCCCGCAGGACTATGCTTTATTGCCGAGCGACACCAGGTTAAAACGCCTGCGGACCTCAAAGGGATGATTGTCGGCGGCGGTCAAAATTCGCCCGTCCAGGCGATTGTGCCCGCATGGTTAGAAGCCAACGGCCTGAGCCGAGATACGGTTACCATGCTTCAGCTTGACCCTTCTGTGATTTCAGCTTCACTGATAGAAGGCGATATCGACGCGGGAGAATGCTGGCTGGGGAATAGCCTTGCGGTTTATCAAAAGCGAGCCCGAGAAGCTGGGGTGACAATCGGTTTGATCGAGTATGGCAAATTTAATCTCGATATTTACGGCAGTGGTCTGGTCACAACCGATAAGCTAATTGCACAGCAGCCGGAGCTAGTGCAGAACTTCGTAACTGCGACCTATCGGGGCTATACCTACGCGAAGGAAAATCAGGAAGAAGCTACAAATATCATGTTAAAACACTTTCCGGTATTGGATAGAGAGGTCACAGCACAACAGCTCGCTGAAATATCCGAGTTAATTGTGGGTCCAGGCAGTCTGGGTTGGATGGAAAAAGAGAAAGTCGGTAATACGGTGGAATTCCTGTCCGATGCCTATGAGGTTGCGGCGGGCATATCAGCCGACGATGTGTACACCACACAATTCCTAAAAACAGAAAATAACTAGCGAGATCACTCGTCGTGGAGACTCAATAATGTATAAACCAACTCCAACGCGTCTCGGACATCTTGTGTTGAAAGTCAAAGATGTCAAAAAATCTGTGGCGTTCTATGAAGAGGTCGTGGGACTTAAAGTATCAGACTGGATAGATGATCGTATGGTCTTTATGCGTTGTGCCCAGGACCACCACGATCTTGGCCTATTGCAGTTACCACCCAATGCCATTGATTCACCCGCAGGAGACTATACCGGTGTCGAACATTTCTCCTACCGAGTGGAAAGCGTGGACGAGATTTTAAAAATCACCGAGATGTTACAGCAGCGCGGCATAGAAATTGATCGAGGTCCCGGCAGACATGGACCAGGAGAAAATACCTTTATCGTATTTCGCGATCCCGATGGTAACAACGTTGAGTTCTATTCCGATATGCAACAAATAGGTCTGGATGAAAAGCATCAGCCCAGTATCTGGGACGGCGGAAAGTTGGAAACATTTGATCAGTGGCGGCTGGAAAAGTTTGTGGTAGAACCACCCGAGCGCATCAAAAAGATCCTGGATCAATAGGGCAGTCAGGAGATTTTCAATGAACAAAGTTTTTAATCGAAACCTGCTCGATGCGACAATATTCTTTATTGTTCTTGCGGCTGTCTGGGAGTTCTCAGTTTCGGCATTCGATATAAAACCTTACCTACTGCCCTCAGTTAGTGCGATCGCAAAAGCGCTGTGGGTCTCGCGCGTAGTCATCTGGGACAATACTTTAATTACCTTGGGCGAAGTGTTGTGGGGTTTCTCTGCTGCGGTGGTGCTCGGTGTTTTGGTATCGGTTTTAATTTACTTTGTTCCGATCGCCAAAAGAACCTTGTATCCCTTCATGATCGCCTTACAGAGCATTCCAAAAATTGGGCTTGCTCCTATTATCGTCGTTTGGTTTGGCTATGGACTGACTTCCAAGGTAATCATGGCCTTCCTGTTTGCATTTTTCCCGATTGTGATTTCTACCCTGGGCGGATTAGGTGGGATTCCCGCTCACTTGGAAGAACATTTTAAAGCTTTGCGAGCATCGGGTTGGCAAACCTTTTGGCGGTTGCGTGTTCCCTCTGCGCTGCCCAATTTTATTGATGGCTGCAAGGTAGCAATGCCCCTAGCCGTGATCGGCGCCATAGTCGGAGAGTTTGTGGGGTCCAATAATGGCCTGGGAAATCTGATTCTTATGGCGACTGGTTCTTCACAAACGGCCCTGACTTTTGCGGCCCTTGCTGCGGTAACCCTGCTGTCTCTTGTGCTGTTCTATATTATTGAATTTCTTGGGAGGCTGGTCTGGTGGCGATCCAACTAGCGGCTACTAACGCTGAAAAAATGCCAGTTGGAGATAATGGCATTTCCCTGAGCAATGTCTCAAAGATATTTCGGGGCGCCGGTAAGAACGATTCCGGTGTAACCGCCTTGTCTGATGTTAGCTGCGAAATACGTGATTCCGAATTCGTGTCGGTTATTGGTCCCAGCGGCTGTGGCAAGAGCACCTTACTGCGAATACTCGCTGGCCTGATTCCCTATGAGGAGGGAGAGGTGACCGTTGCGGGCCAGAAAGTGGTCGGGACCATGGATCAAGTGGGCGTAGTATTTCAAAACTCAAACTTGCTGCCCTGGCTAACAGTGCAGGAGAATTTGACGCTGGGGCTAAAAGTCAACGGAATCTTGATCGAGCCAGAAATAGTTTCCACCATGGTGGAGACCCTGGGTCTTACCGGATTTGAAGAGAACCACCCACATGAATTGTCCGGTGGTATGCGCCATCGCGTTGCCATTGGACAGGCGCTGATACGCAATCCCAGTGTGTTGCTAATGGATGAACCTTTCGGTGCCCTGGATGCACTCACGCGAGATCGTCTGAATATGGAGTTACTACGCATATGGCAAGCCGAGCGTAAGACCGTGGTTCTGATTACACACAGTATTAGTGAAGCCGTCTTGCTGTCCGACCGTGTACTGGTTCTTTCGGATCGCCCCGGTAGATTGATAGACGAAGTGGTAATCGACCTTCCTAGGCCTAGAGATCCCTCACACACCAGAGAAGATCCTCGCTTTGGTGATTATGTGGTGAAACTCAGTGAACTGATGGGTGTGAAGTAGTCGTGCCGGTGCTACAGGCTAATGGAGCTTCGCTGTACTATGAACACCACGGTGAATCCGAAACTGCTCCAGCGCTTGTTCTGGCTCACGGCATGGGCGGAAATCACGCTATTTGGTTTCAACAGATACCCGCATTGGCAAAACACTTTCCGGTAATTATTTTCGATCATCGGGGCTTTGGAAACTCAACTGACCCGCAGGGGCGAGGTCGGGATGCTTATGTAGACGACCTGACGGCAATTTTAGACCATCTACAATTAGACAGAGTTGCCCTTGTTGGTCAATCCATGGGGGGCGGTACCTGCATCAGTTTTTGCTGTGAGAACCCCGACAGAGTTTCAAAATTGTTCGTTGCTGATTCCCTGCATGCTTTGATTGAATCTCCGGACGTCGAAGAAATAATGAATCGTGCGCGAGGTAAAACCGAGGGACTCGGACAGATTGAGCGTGTTTTGGGCCGCAGAGTGCGAGAGGAGAACCCGCTCGCTGCGGTTCTATATCGACAGATAAATAGCTTCAATGAAGTCACACGAAATACTCTAAAAGGCAGTTTTAAGCGCTATTCCACGGTTCAATTGGATTCGACCGAGGTGCCTGTTGTATTTATCGCCGGAACCGAAGATGTTTTGTTTCCCATAGAGGCGATTCGTTTGGTAAGCCAGAAGTTACAAAATTCCAAACTAGTGGAAATTCCCGAGACGGGACACTCCGCATTTTTCGAAAGCCCTCAGGTATTCAACGAAACACTGCTTGCTGAGTTGCTAAACAACCGAGACAGAGGAACAGCATGAACCAGATTACCCGCGCCGACTGTGAGGCACTGGATGCACAGGATCCGCTAGCGCATTTCCGGGAAGAGTTTTCCATTCCACCGGGAATGATTTATCTCGATGGAAACTCTCTGGGAGTCAAGCCCAAAGCGGCGCTTCTCCGGGCTCAGGAAGTGATTGAGCAGGAATGGGGCACAGATTTAATCACCAGCTGGAACAAAGCGGGGTGGTGGGATTTACCGCTAAAACTCGGGGACAAGATCGGGAAGTTAATAGGCGCAGAGCCCGGTGAGGTTGTGGTTACCGACTCGACTGGCATTAACGTCTACAAAGTGATGTCCGCGGCATTGGCCTTGGTTCCGGATCGCCGAGTAATCGTACTCGAAGGCAGTAATTTCCCCACCGACAACTATATGGTCCAGGGGTTAATTGAACAGCTTGGCGACGACTATGAAATTCGCTTCGCTGAAGAAGATCAACTCGCGGATGCAATTGACGAGAGTGTGGCAGTTGTTTGCCTTACAGACGTTCACTTCAAATCGGGCCGCGTTCTCGACATGTCAGCTATTACGGCAAAGACTCAAGCGATTGGCGCGATCTCGATTTGGGACTTGTGTCATAGCGCCGGTGCGTTTGAGGTTGACCTGAATGCTTGCAATGTGGATTTCGCCATTGGGTGTACCTACAAATATCTCAATGGTGGTCCGGGTAGCCCCGCATTTATCTATGTGGCGGAACGACATCATGGTTACGCACGGCAGCCTCTTACAGGCTGGTGGGGGCACGCCGAGCCCTTTGCCTTCGAACGAGATTACCGGCCATCGACTAGTATTCGACAGATGTTGAGCGGCACCCAACCCATTTTGAGCCTTGCAGTGACCGAGGTTGGTGTAGATATATTCCTACGTGCCGATATGTCTCAGGTTCGTAAAAAATCTCAGGCTCTCACAAGTTTATTTATTGATCTTGTTGATCAACGCTGCGCTCAATTTGAATTTGGATTGGTCAGCCCCAGAGATCCGGAGAGGCGCGGCAGTCAGGTTTCACTGAATCACGAGCAGGGTTATGCGATTATTCAGGCCCTGATAGCGAGAGGTGTTGTTGGCGATTTCAGGGCACCACTTAATATGCGGTTTGGGTTTACGCCTTTGTATATTGGCTATGCCGATGTCTGGGACGCAGTGCAACAGCTGCTAGAAATCATGGAATCCGAGCAGTGGCGTTTGCCTGAGTTTAATCAACGTGGCGCCGTAACCTAGTGTCAACTCGCGATCAATGGAGCTCCCAGTGGGGCTTTATGTTGGCGGCGATGGGCTCGGCCATCGGCCTGGCCAATATGTGGCGTTTTCCCTACTCCGCAGGCGTTAGTGGAGGCGGTGCTTTTGTGATGGTTTATCTGGGTGCTGTGGTCACACTGGCTCTCCCATTGCTAATGGCAGAATTGTTAGTGGGGAGGCGAGGGCAGTCGACTCCTACAATGTCGATTAGTCGAGTAGCAAAAGAAAGCGGTGCGAGTAAAGCATGGACTGCCATGGGCTACGGGGGAATTCTAGCGGCGGTATTGGTGCTTGGGTTTTACAGCGTGGTAGGCGGATGGGCACTGAGCTATGTCTTCATGACGGCGAGTGGCGCTCTCGATGGTCAATCTGCAGTTCAGTTACAAGATAGCTTTACTCAGATTACCGGCAGCCCGGGTTGGATGTTATTGGCCTACACCGTATTTATGGGCTCAGCAGTTGCGATATCCTCCTTTGGTATTGCGCAGGGCGTAGAGAGAGCGGTGAAACTGTTGATGCCGGCCCTACTGGTCATGCTAATTGGCATGGTGGTTTACGCCGCAGTGACTGGAGAATTTTTAGCTGCGCTTAAGTTTTTGTTTACACCGGATTTTTCCTCTATCACTCCCTCCATCGTTTTAGACGCATTTGGTCAGGCGTTTTTCTCCATTAGTGTCGGCCTCACCAATCTCATGGCTTACGGTGCGTATATGAACCGACAGATTAGTATTCCGCGGTCTAGCGCGATTATTGTCGGCGCAGATACCCTCGTCGCTCTACTGGCTGGTATGGCGATTTTTCCGATTATTTTTGCGCACAATCTGGAACCCTCAGGGGGGCCCGGCTTGGTTTTTATGACACTACCTATCGTGTTTGGATCCGTCGAGGGAGGCGTAATTCTAGGCAGTCTGTTTTTCCTTCTGCTAAGTTTTGCAGCCCTCACTTCAGCGTTGTGTATGCTTGAGGCACCGGTGTCGTGGCTGGTGGATCAACGCGGTTGGCCGCGCAGGAGGGCGACTCTGTCTATGGCTGCTGTGATTTGGAGCCTGGGTCTTTTGTGCGTCTTCTCCTTTAGTTGGTTGGCCAACGTTAGACCACTGGGTGGCATAGAGTACTTTGCCGATAAAACCTTTTTCGACTTGTTCGATTTCGTAATTACCCGTGTGCTGTCCCCGGTTATAGGAGCTTGTATTGCTTTGTTTGTCGGCTGGGCGTTAACGACAAAAATAACCAGCGAGGAGCTGGGCGCTGATGCCACTGCATTTGCCTATCGCGCCTGGCTCCTATCGGTACGCTTTCTGGTCCCAGTAGTACTTGCTGCTCTTTGCTATAGCTTGTTGAAATAAAAGAATTTAGTAAAGCGTGGTACGGAAGCAGGGTTTCTGCATCCAGTAATTTTCGGCTAAAAATTGCAATTTTCAATTCTCCTAGCTATAACAAAAGATGATAGCGAGGAAACATTTTATTATTATTTTTTGATACTAGGCTCCGCTAGTATTCTCCATACAGAATCAGATTCGTGCAGAAATTACTGCATATAAAAACTGAGACACGTATGCCAAAGAGAAGTTTTAGACAATATCTGCTCCTAATGTTTGCCGTTGTTTTCATCAGCATTTCCACATCGAGTTCTGCGGATGTAAAAACAATCAGCCTCTATAAAATTGCACCGGGTAAGCATCTCGAGTTTATCGAGTGGATGGCCGCATGGGATGAGGTCTATAAAGAGATCGGTCTCGAGCAACCCGTTTGGTATCGCAACATTCGCGGTGACAGTTGGGACTTCTTTGTCATTTTCCCGCCATTTGATCGTGCCAAAGAAGATGAGATGGAAAAGGTAGGCAAGGCTCGCGGATTAGACATCGGCTTTGCCTGGAAGCTCAAGCACTGGGAATTCATGACAGAAAGCACGGGCACCCTGGTGCAGGGTCCAACGACACCCGCGGAACTACTAAAATCCCTGGATAAAAAATAAAGACTCAAACTGGAGAGCAATAAAAATGAATATGATCCTTTCACTGCGAAAGTTACCACTGTGTATTGCCGTAGCCGCTGTTGCCACTGGCAGCCAAACCGTTATGGCACAAAGCACAGGTGCACTTGAAGAGGTAATAGTCACTGCAACCAAGCGTTCAAAAAGTTTGCAGGAAGTGCCGATTGCGATTTCCGCTTTCAGTGGGGAAACCATCGACAAGGCGGGTATTTCCAATATTGCGGGAATTTCCAATCGAACACCGGGTTTCCAGCTCGATATGGAAAACGAAGGCGAGCCAGAACTGTTTATGCGAGGTATCGGTTCCGATTTCGAATCGGCTGGTGGTAACAATGCGATTGGTGTTTATGTTGACGAGGTTTATCTTTCGCGTGGAGTTGGAGCAATTGCGGATCTGTTTGATTTGCAGCGGGTAGAAGTACTGCGCGGCCCACAGGGCACGCTCTACGGTAAAAACGTTGTCGGCGGTGCAATTAACTTCATTACCAACAAGCCCACTCAGGAAACTGATGCAAGGCTGCTCGCAACTGTCGGTACCTACAACCAGATTGAGGGCAAAGGTTTCGTCAATGGGGCTATCAGCGACAATCTGAGTGCACGTATCTCCTTCAGTAAACGATCACGCGATGGCTATGCGCGTAACGAGTTCACCGGTAGCGACATGGAAGATCTGGATGCGACGTCGCTGCGCGGCTCACTGTTGTGGACTCCAAGCGAAGACCTGGACGTTCAGCTAACGGCTGATACCTATCGCCGCCGTGGAACTGCGCCCTGGACACATTCTGAAACTGAAGATCCGCGCGATGATCCATTTGTCACCCAGGAGCGTCGAGGCCGAAATCCTGTGGATGGGCGCCAGGATATCGACACAGATGGTGTGACGCTTAGAATCAACTGGGAGACTTCGATAGGTACCGTAACATCGGTTACTGCCTATCGTGAGGCGGCATGGTCGTTTGAACAAAATAGCTGCGGTATGGAGTTTGATCCCTCGCTCGTTACACGTGCACCCGGTGAATTTGGCGGCCTTGAAGTTTCCAACGCGACAGGAACGGGCTCTGATTTGCCAGGCTGCGCGCTGTTCGACCAAATGGTGGACGAAGAATCCGACCAGATTTCACAGGAATTGCGTATCGCCTCTAACGGTGATGGGCGCTTGAACTGGTTACTGGGTGCGTTTTTTATGCATGAAACCGTTGATCGCGACGAGGCTCAACCCTTCCTCTTCGATTTCGGGTTCTGGTTCGAAGGAACCTATTTCTCAAGTCAGAGTTCTGAAACAGATTCAACAGCTTTGTTTGCCACGGTTGATTACGACATTACCGACTCGCTAAATTTTGAGCTTGGTGTGCGCTGGAGCGAAGATGACAGAGACTTCTCAGTATTCAACAGTGGTACTCCCCTAAATTGCTGTGGCGCGTTTCTGGACGAGAATGGCAACCCGGACTTCAGCGGCGCGATTAGTAGCATCTCCGCAGACCAGAGCGAGAGCTGGGATGAAATTACTCCGACTGCAACCTTGCGATATACAACAGAGGACGACATGAACTTTTATGCGACTTACTCTGAAGGTTACAAAAGTGGAGGCTGGGATTCAGCCAATGCCGACAGAGCATCTTCTGTGAGAGCTTACGATCCAGAGTTTGCAACAAACTACGAAATCGGAGCGAAGACGCAATGGTTAGACGATCGAGTTCGACTCAATCTCGCCATTTTCTTCACCGAGTATGAAGATCTGCAAACTCAACAGCTGGTCCCCAATGAATTAGGGCCACCAGACCTCGTCACACAGAACGCGGGTGAAGTAGAAGCAAAAGGCGTGGAAATCGAGCTTACGATCGTACCCATGGAAGGTCTGAGTATACATGCAGCTTATGGTTATCTGGATTCCGAGATAAAGTCAGATCTATGCCCGGACGGCGAAACTGGAGCCGAGTGCGCAGCGCTTGATTCAAATCAGAAGGGCAATGTGACCCGCCGCTCACCTGAGAACAAGTTCAATCTCTCTGCGGACTACGAGTGGGCGATTGCTGACCTTGGAACAGCAAATATCCGCCTGGAATATACCTACACGGACGATTACGAGTTTGACAATAGCAATACCGAGTTCTTCCATAACGATTCCTTTGATTTAATCGATGCCAGCTTTGGTTTGACTAGCGAGGACGAGCAGTGGGAAGTAAGAGTGTGGGGTAAGAACCTGAGTGACGAAACCTACCGCGCTGGATTGGGGGGATTTGGTCCCTGGGCGTTCAATACCTATTCAGCGCCTAGAACAGCTGGAGTTACATTTGTGTGGAATTACGATAGATAGAGAATCAGCTTTGGGTGTATTGCGGGTAACAGGCTAAAGCTTGCTACCCGCTTTTTTTTGTCTAGTCATTCGCGCTAAGTTTAATCGGTGTGAAGGAAACACCAACATAGGGCTGTCCCTTCCATACACTTAGTTGGACACTTAGATTGCTGTATACGTCCTGTGTCCACTCTGAGTTTGCTCGAACCTTACCCTCAGCCACCGCTGTGCACACTTGCTCTGTCCCATATTGCTCCAGCGTATTTTTATCCGGAGCGTTATGTTCTCGTGGCGAGCCCAATTCGTCGGTATACAAAGCACGCATGCGATCGTATTCATTTAAGCAGGCGTCGCCGTCAGCGGAAAAAGAGCGATAATACAGCACATTAACGAGCCTGCCCTGATCACTAAAGAGATACTCAAGATGGTACTTTTCGCCCTTAAGTAGGCTGTCATAGGTGATTCTTTTGTCAGAAGCATCCTGTGGTGGCGAAGATTCAAGTGCTCTGATTTGCGATACCGTCCGGGTCCAATCGATGCTGTTTTGCGGCTCGGCAAATACTGGCATTACTATTGCGAGCGAACAAACTATGCCGGTGAATTTTGTCATATCGGGTTCCTGTGGGTTTTAAGCGGTGCGAAAGGTAAGAGCTTAGTGAAGAGCTCATTAACCCGAAAAGCTTACAGGTCTCACCGTTGTGGATGAAATAGTATTTGAGGCGCTACCTATAAGATTATCAGCACGCTTTGGCGATTTCTGATTCGATACAGTTCGTCTGAGTAATCCCTAAATAATTATAGCTCGGGGTCAAAATACGATTTTTACGCTATAACCGAATCTCCTAGACTGAACTCCTTATTAAGCTCCATGTGAAGAGTGCGAGATGACTAAAAAGACAGTAGCAACTGAGGTAGTTGAGGCCTTGCGTGACCTCGGTGTTAAACATGTGTTTGGGGTACCCAGTGGTGGTTGGATAGATTATATGGAGGCCATGCGCAAAACCGATGGTATCGAGTTCGTGCTCGCGACTCATGAGGGTGGTGCCGGTTTTATGGCCGACGTCTCTGGCCGCCTCAGTGGCGCTCCCGGCGTCTGTTTTGGTACGTTCGGTCCCGGTGCAACCAACCTGGCTACTGGAGTTGGCAGCGCGTTGCTGGATCGTTCTCCTATGATTGCGCTAACCGATGAAATGCCAGCCAAGATGCGCGAGCGTACGACACAGATGGGAATAGATCATCAGGCGCTGTTCGAACCGATTACCAAAGCTACCACACGATTAACTGCGGATTGTCCCCGCAAGATAATTTTCGAAGCGGCTCATTTGGCGCAAAGCGAGCGTCCAGGGCCGGTACACGTTGGACTACCACAGGGTATGAGCGCTGAAATTGCGGGAGTGAGCAGGGCCGACCCTAAGGAGTCTGACACGACGCTTCTAGCTTCGGCTGATAGTTTGGAGCTGGCCGCCGAGTATTTGCGAAGAGCCCAGAAACCACTGATCGTTATTGGGCTCGCTGCAGTTCGTGCCTCCCTGGCGGAGCCGGTGGTGGCAATAGCCCGGTCTCTGGGTGCGCCCATTGTCTTAACGCCTATGGCCAAGGGGATGCTCAGCGAGTCGCACCCGCTATACGCGGGCGTTTTATTTCACGCACTCAGTGACGTCGTTGCAGAAACCTATGGCCAAGCGGATTCGGTTCTGGCAGTAGGTTACGACCCGATAGAGTTTAACTATGAGCAGTGGATGCCAGAGGTACCGCTTTTAAATCTAGACACGCAACCAGTTGATATAGATCTACAGGAGTACCCAGATGTTGTCGATGTCACAGGCGATATCGCCACAAGCCTCGCATTTGTCGCCTCGCAGGATTTACACAAGGGTCAATGGGATCTAGACGCACTGGCGGATCGTCGTACTCAGATGTTCTCCAGAATGACGCCCGCTTCTACGGACTTTGGCCCCTGTTCCGCGATCGAAGTACTACGTGATTGTTTCCCGAATGAAGGCATCATGACATGTGATGTGGGCGCACATATTCATCTTATTGGGCAAAAATGGCAGACACCCGCGCCGGGTCTGCAAATTATGACCAATGGCTGGTCGGCGATGGGATTTGCGATACCCGCAGCGATCGCCGCCAAGCTCAGCAAGCCTGAGTTGCCGGTGTGTGCTGTGGTTGGTGATGGCGGTTTCTTGATGACAGCGGGTGAATTGGCCGTGGCGGTGAGATTGAATCTCGATATCGTGTTTATTGTATTGACCGACAATGACCTCGCGCTAATCCGCATCAAGCAGGAAAAAAAGAGCAACCCTATATACGGCACACCTATTCGCGCTCAGGGAACCATAGGAGGTGACAATATTTTCGGTGTCCCAGTGCTTAAGGCTTATGACGCAAATGAGTATCGCGCGGCGTTGGAATCCGCGATGGCATCCCCTGGACCTGCCATTGTTGAAGCCATGATCAACAGCCGCGAATATGACGATCTAGTATTGCGCGCCAATAAAGTATGACTTGCATTGAGACCCACGACGAGAAAACATTGTTGCTGGACGGTCGCTGGCAGGGAGCGGCACAAACCATGCCGGTGGTTAATCCCTACAATGGTGATTTGCTAGCGACCGTTGCTTGCGCACAAACGGAGCATGTAACAGCCGCGATCGATAGCGCGATAAATGGCTTTGCTCGAAATCGCGATTGCTCAACACGCTCTCGCTCTGAGCTTCTGCGAAAGGTTTCTCAATGGGTCGACTCACGCTCAGAGGAATTTGCCCAGTGTATTTGTCGGTTCTTCCGAGTTTCCTATGGGTAAAAGCCAAACAATGGTCAAGAATGTGGTACAAGAGTCTTTTTTTATGGAGATATTCAAATGAAAGATACCGCGTTGTTTACTCAACTTTTGGGGCTTAGCGACCCATGGAAAATCACGGCTATTACCCCGGATCTGACCGACAAATCAATTACCCTCCAGATAGATTGGCCAAAGGGAACGAAAGGCGCGTGTAGTGTCTGCCATGCCCTTTGTTCGGTTTACGACCATCGTGAGCAACGCACATGGCGACACCTTGATACGATGCAGTTCAAGACGCAGTTAGTTGCTCAGGTTCCGCGTATTCATTGTAAAGCGCATGGAATCAAAAGCCTGAAAGTACCGTGGGCAGAATTGCTGAGCACCTACCCCTCCTTAGTACTGCGATCCGGCATGTCGCCCACGCCGCGATACGGAATCGTGGCACTCATGGTGGCAGTATTTCATACGCTGATCCGGCCGCCGAAATCCCCGCCTGTACCGTAGCCTTGGATGCAACCATTGTACTGAGGAGTCTCGCAGGCGAAAGGCGCGTGCTCGCTCGCTCGTACGTTCTTTACCGATTTATACGAGACGGACAAGCGAGATGACGAGATACTGGTGGCTATCGAATATCCTCGAACAAAGGGTAAAACCGTTAGTGCATTTTACGAATTTACCCGTCGCAAAGGTGATTTTGCCACTGTGGGATTGGCTGCTACGGGTGAAATCGGCTGGTCAAAACTAAAACGGCTTTCCCTGGTTTTTTTCAGCGTAGGGAATACGCCAATTCCCGTGCCTGATCTGGCTGCGAGCCTTATTAAAACCAAATTTACTTCAGAAGACATTGAAATTGCTGTGCAGAGTTTGGAAAGTGAGTTGGAGGTAATAGGCGATACTTATGCCAGTCCCGAAATGAAACTGCATCTGGCCAAACACTATCTCAAGCAGGCTCTCATCGAAATAGGTAAATCTTTATGAGTGATCTCCAGGATATCACCCTTGTTGTCAACGGCAGAGAGTACAGTCGTAGAGTCTCACCCAGAGAGTCTCTCGGTGATTTTCTGAGACATAACCTGGGATTCACTGGCACCCATATTGGATGTGAACACGGGGTTTGCGGTGCTTGTGTAGTTCGCTTCGATGGAGTAATAACAAGGAGCTGCCTTACTTTGGCGGTCCAGGCGAGCGGTTGTGAGGTGGAAACTATAGAGGGCGTTTCGAACTCGGGCGAACTGGCTGATCTGGAGCAAGCGTTCCTGGAGAGAAACGCTTTGCAATGCGGATTTTGTACTCCCGGGATGTTGTTGACCGCGGCCGAATTTTTGAATTCCGATGAAGCGCCTACTCGCGAAGCGATTCGTGACTACATGTCGGGAAACATCTGCCGCTGTACAGGGTACCAGGCGATAGTGGATGCAGTAGAGAGCGTCGCTGCTGTGAAACCACAGGGTGAAATATAGGATGAAATCTACGGAATATATTGGTCGCCGGATGTCGCGTCCAAACGCAAAAGCGCTGCTTCGCGGTCAGGGTAAATATGTTGATGATATTTCTTTACCCGGAATGCTACATGTGTTTTTTATTCGCAATCCTTACGGGCATGCGCTTATAGGTGAGATTAACAAAGAAGAAGCACTTAAGATGCCTGGTGCGGTTGCAGTAGTAGACGGAGCTGAGATGCTCGAGTACTGCGAGCCTTGGCGAGCGGAACTGACGCACTTGTCTCCCATGAATACGGTACTGCAGTATGCGCTGCCGCCTGAGAGATCTTGCTACCAGGGGGAACCTGTGGTGGCGGTGGTCGCTGAGTCCAGGGCTTTGGCGGAGGACGCCGCCGAATTGGTCGTTATTGACTGGCAGGAATTGCCTCCTGTCGCCAGTTTGGAGGTCGCGCAGAAGGAGGGGGTCCGTACGTCCATCCCGAATCGGGCTCCAATCTGGCATGGGAGTTCGGTATTGACGAGGGAGATATCGACCGAGTTTTCGAAGACGCGGAAGTTGTTGTCCAGCAAGACTTCTATGTAGACCGCCAGACGGGGGTCACTCTGGAGCCTCGCGGAATTATAGCCAGCCATAATTCTGCTGACAGCAGACTAACTCATGAGTACCGAGTTAGCCTCATGACACAAGCCTAAATAGCGCCATTCTATCAAGGTCTTGCCGTTGCGTGATGAATTTCGCGAAGTTTGTACGAGAATCCGTATCCAGGAGAAAATGCGGGAGGCTGCTGCGTAGCGCAGTGGCAACCACCAACTCGGACGGAGCTAGACCGGGCCGGATCGTTCGAAGCCAGGAGCCAAAAGAGTTCCAGACTAGCCGAGTGTGGCAAGATGCCAGGTAATGAAGTAGCCCTTGAGCAACAATCCCCGCGTGTACAAAGACGTGATAAGCCTTCAGTTTTCGCTTGACGCCATCGCGATATTTTTTTGATTCCCGGTGAAGGTGCTGATTACCATTGCGTCGCTCCAATGGCTTCATTACGCTCATCCAGAAATGGTATGAAAAAGAACCGATAACATGAACCGTCTGCTTGAAGACATGCTCTATTTTAAATCGCAGACCGTAGAGGTGAATGATATCGAGGGCCGATAATGACGTATCAGTAGACATGAGTATACAGCGTCCCCTCGTTGGGTGAACGACAATGACAAACCGAACAATACTGCCGGTCGGTCTCCATAATAAATCATGGACTGCGTATCGGATAGCTACGTTTTTTTCGCCATAGACAGGGCTTTGAGCCTCCTCCATCAATGCGACCAACCCAAACAGTGATCTTGGTTTTACCTTGTCACCATACTTACGTGGCCGCCCTCTTTTTTTCGGCTGTTGCTGATGATGCAGCTGGTAGGCAACCGCATTTGATCTGGCGCGGGTGACCAAATGATTCCCCTCATTCAAAAGCCCATTAACGACTTTCTGGCTGGCATAATAGGCGTCGGCGACAAAATAATACGGCTCCTGAATACTGACTATCGCCAGTAGACTGATCATTTTGTCGAGCAGGGTACGCCGGTCACGATTCGATAACACGGTCCCCTCATGAATCCTCGCGGCAAGCGGCACAGCGAACACGCTATTGGCGGCACGAGAAAGAATAGAGACGGCCTGAAAGGAGTGTCCCATGATGTACTCCGCTTTGGTATTTGACTCGGATTCCTGATGTAGCAGCTTCACAGCAGGCATCTTTTTGCCCTGTTTGGAGACCTTAATGCCGTCCCCCACCAACACGAGTCGGCCATTCACTCGAACCAGACCAGGGAACAGTCGAAGTACAAGTTGAGACCACAATACCGTCATTGAGTCCAACTTAATGCCGGTGCTGTGGAAGTTATCCAGCAAGTTGTCATAAAACCGCCCCTGTAACCCCAGCGCCCGGACAATACTCGTCACCCCCATTCGTTCGGTACGAACCGTCAATCCCGCCACACAGACGGCGAACCACATAAATGTCCGGGTACGAGCGCAAGCCGGGCGAAGATAAATGATTGCATCCCACCAATAGATCCACAGCATAGACAGTGTCCTTTTGACAAACTAACATAGCATGTATATACTATATCAATGACAAAGAAAAGGCTCGCACAAATTGAACGGCGTATGACAAAGATCAAAGGTGACATAGCATTACTGGGCGCTATGCGCCCTGGATCGTTGACGAAGCAATACAAGGACCGGGAGAGTCAGACTGGGCCTTATTATCAGGTCAGCTATACACTGGATATGAAGAGCCGGACGGAGTATATTCGCAAGGAATTTGTGGGCGATATACGCGGCCAGATAAGTAACTATAAACGGTTCAAGAAGCTCAATGCACAATGGGTGGCGCTGAGTATTGAGCACTCAAAGTTATCAATGAAACTCAAGCAAGCGTAGTGATTACAACGGGAAGCAAGCAAAAATCGTGGCCAAACTGGGCAGTAAAAAGAACCCATTGATTTTAAGAGTTGCCGATGACTCAAAAGTCGATATGATCGCCAATACCTGTCATGAAAACGGCTGGCATTTTATTTTGGGGTTTGAACCGGACAAGGAAGAGGATCTAACGGACCTGGAAAGAAAGCTATCGCCTCCCATCCATCATGAAGCCGCAAAGAGCGGGCGAAATGAACGGTGTGTCTGCGGAAGCGGGAAGAAATACAAGAAATGTTGCGGAGCTGCCGCTTGACTGGTTTCGCTAAACAGCAAATAAAACAGAGCGCAGAACTCGGTACTCTCAAGCAGACTAACGCTATACCATTCAACTCAGGTACCCCATATACAAAGGGCTGTTTACGCCCGACAGCTAGGCCTAAAGGAAAACCGCTTACGGATTATCTGCCCAGATCTCGGCGGAGGTTTCGGCCTGAAATTGCATGTATACAACGACGAGATCGCTACGGCTGCATTGAGTATGATGCTGGGTCGGCCGGTCAAGTTTATCGCGGATCGACTGGAATCTTTCTTATCCGACATCCATGCTCGTGGCCACTCTATCGAAGCTAGAATGGCACTCAGTAAATCTGGTGTCATAGAGGGGTTGGAACTAAAAGACAGAAACGCAGCGGGGGCGTATCTCATCCACCCTCGAACAAGTGTGATAGAACCTTTACTCGTCGCCCTTTGTACACCGCTCGCGTATAAAATGGATAATTATCGGGCGCACGTTTCTCTGATATATCAAAACAAGACTCCCACGGCCCAGTACAGAGGAGTTGGTATGCCTATCGCCAGTCTGGTGATGGAGGGCATGATGGATGAAGCGAGTCGGGCATTGTCGATGGACAAAGTGGCGTTGAGACGAATCAACCTTCGCTCCGATGATGCCTATCCTTGCCATTCGGTTTCTGGTGAGCCGCTCGATGGTTTGTCCCACATGCAGCCCTCGATAAGCTCATTGAGTTTTGCAGTTACGACACCTTGCGGATGGAACAAAAATCTTTGAAAGAGCAGGGAGTATACCGAGGAATTGGCATCGTCAGTGTGGTAGAAGGCACGCTGGGCCTGCACTATACGCTGCTGGTGGCGCTCCAATCAGCTCTAGAGATGGCTGCACCTTGCGAATTGAATCTGATGGGACTATCACGTGCATCACAGGATTGACTGAGCAAGGGCAGGGGGCGTACTCAGTCATAGCCCAGATTGTGGCGGATACCTTAAGTGTCGATATACGTGAGGTAGACGTCCTTATGGGGGACACAGCCGCAACTCCCTTTGGGGGCGGTACTTGGGCTTCACGGGGTACTTCTATTGCCGGCGAGGCTGCGCTGCTGGCAGCTAGGGATATGCGTTCTAAATTACTGGAAGCGGTAGGCAAATTGAAAGAGATTGCCCCGAATACCTTGGATATCCGGGACGGTTGCGTAGTTACTGAGGACACCGGTGAAGCGGTTATGACCCTCCAGGAACTGGGTCAGTATGTACACTTTAGGACCATGGAATTCCCCCCGGGCTTTGACCCGGAACTGATCGTAAGCAGGCACTATAGTCAGCGAGATCACTTGCTGCTTTATGCCAACTGTGCTCTCTGCCTGACTTTAGATGTCGACATTAATACCGGGGAGGTCAAACTGCACAAAGTGTGGGTGGTGGAGGACTGTGGAAGAATCATTAACCCGAAACTGGTCGATGAACAAATTCGAGGTGGTGTTGTCCAGGGTATTGGATCAGCGCTGTATGAGCAGATTATCTATGACGAAGATGCCCAACTGCGCAATGGTACCTTTGCGGATTATTTAGTGCCCATGGCAGGAGAGATGCCCGACATTGAAATCGCTCATATTGAGACGTATACAACAGTCACCGAGCTGGGCGCAAAAGGGTGTGGAGAAGCGGGCATCATCGCAATCTGTCCGGCGATAATGAACGGTATAAATGACGCGCTGGAGCCCTTGGGAGTTTGTGTTAGTTCTCAACCGTTTACTCCCGAAAAAATACTCAGGGCGCTCGGTACCATCTGATCCCTTCTCAATGTAATTTTGGCCAGCTACCTAGCGACCTCAATCGGATTCTCGATGGGTGATGCAATTTGATTGATGCTCTGTTGGCTCCCAGAACATAACGGGACGAGATCTTGCGTTCATGCCACCTAAACGACTGTTTTTATTGTGATTTCTCTCCACGTTTTTCAAAAACGCTCGAATGGACTTGCTTGTGGCCGAATCCTGGCCAGACCTTTAAATGGGGCTCAGGTTTATCTCCAGCGTCATCCCAAGCACTGCCGCTGCTCTACTCGCAGTTTGAAGGGTAATGGTTTCATTGTCTGGATCAAGCAATCTATCAAGCTGTGAACGGCTGGTATTCAAGCGTCTAGCCATATCGGTTTTAGTAATATTCTGGTCAAACATCGCAGCCTCAAGTTTTGCTGACAGCACTTTTTTGATCGCGGCATTTTGAACATCTTCATAGATACCATCTTCCTTCAGAAAGTCGTCAAAACTTGAACCTGCTCGAGGATTTCTTTTAGCCATTTTTCTCATACTCCTTCTTCCGTTTCTGAGCAAGTTTCAAATCTCTGTCTGGTGTTTTCTGGGTCTTTTTAACCAAACCATGTAATAGGATCATTTCTGATTTGTCGATGTAGAAAAACACACGGGCGATCCCGCTCTTAATGCTACTTCTAACCTCCCACAATCCGGCGTAGCCGGATAAGGATTTGCACAACGGCTCACCGCAAGGCCAACCAAACTCCACCGCCATAATGTCTTGCCCTATTGCTTGCCGGTCTTCGGCCTCCAGAAAATAAGCGGGTGTGATTATCCGCTCAGTGGGCTTAAGTCCATGATAACTAAGACTTTGATACCCAAGTTTTCAATCTGGGCGAATTTTCTTTTTTTGGCTGATTTGTGCCGTTCTTATAGCTCCGCATCGACATAGCGGTCGGCGATAGAGCTGTGGCCGGCACCATCAGAGACAGGCTTTCTGGAAATCTTCGGGAGCATTTCGAGCGCCGGCACTCAAGCACTGGGCCGCGTGTAAATGAAGAAGGCTATGAGGTTCCCGCGAGCGACCTGATTCTCTATTATTTTCTCCACAGACTTCCTCTCGATCAATTCAACGTAAGTTTTCTTCCGTGTACAGCGAAATTTCCAGCATGCGCTCCAGCAGCTCATCGGGACGCAACCCCGGAAAATTCTTCAACACCAGTTCTTTGGCATAGAGGCGACAGATATAGCGTAGTTTTAAGGCCTTGGTCTTCGAAGCGTAAACGAAATCACGATGCCCACTGTTTACAATAATCAAATTTCGCTCAAGTTCGAATCTGGAGCGCCATAGTTCGCCAGCAGCGCGTTGGAATGAATAGGCCGGTAATCCTTGCTTGCTATCGCCCCCGGGTCGGGTGCTTTCAACCAGGGTTTCTGTGACGGTCACCAATCCGGGCTCGGTGGGTGCTTTAAGCGTCACAATTTCGGCATCCGTATTGTCAAGCTGCGCTGTGCCTTCTATTACCCGCCACTGGTAGAGAACTTCCCGATCAATCTGTCGATTCTGGTGGTCACGCGCCACAGCACGGAATGTGCGCGACTGACCGACTCTCACCACGCTGGATGCCGGTGTGATTCGCACACTGGTGAGTGGTCCCGTGTACTCAAAAAACTGCTTCTGATGGGTTTGTGTTGCCCCTGTCTCTGCAGCCCCTTCGTACTCTACAACCGTGACGCCAGCCGTTGAGTCGCCTTCTGTGTCACTGCCTTGATTGGCAGTTTCGGCATTGTTGTCTTCCCCCCCGCTGGCCGGCTTGATCGATCTTTGATGTTGCAAATCAAACCAATCGTACTCTTCTGCAGGGAGCGTGATTAACGCTTCCCGAAAGGCCCGGGTAATAGTGCGGAGTATTTGGCGACTGGCACGCTCCTCCTCCGCTCGCCGCTGTGCTTCTATTTCCCGGGTCAGAACCGTCTCAGTGGATTGTAGGGTTTTTACTAGCGCGGCCAGCTGTTCATCCTGGATCACCCCAAGGCGTGTACCGGGTGTGAGATTAATGTGCGAGGCATCAACGATGCCTTGAAGATAGGGACTATTCCAAGGGGCATGATTGAAGGCGTCCAATTCAGTAATGGAGGTCAACACTCTCGTGCCGGACCGGTACAACCCAACACCACTGTCGGGAGCCGGTTCCGACAAGTAGATTTCAAGATACACCGACTCTGATGCTGGCAGATCATGCAATAGCCGCCCGTCGAACTTACGGGGCTCCACCAGGAAATGCTTGCGTGCTTGTCGGTCGGTCACCGTAATCTTGACGTCAGATTGGCGTATACGGTCACGCAGTTCTGAAGCCAAATACCATTGGATTTTCTCCCCTGAAAACTGCCGAAGTCCAGGCAATAGCGGTTTAATAGTGAGTTCCGTACCATTCTCTGCGAACAGGGTACGTCGTAGGGTCACCGTATAATTGGGATCGCCTTTTGCCATCCGCATCTCATAGGTTTTGCCGTCCGCTGAAGGCGAGCGCATCCGCAGAGTTTCGCCGACGGTCCAGAAACTCAGTAAACCAATGCCGAACTCTCCTTGCAGCCCCTTCCCCTCTCCACTGGCTTTAAGCTGGCGTTTAATGGAATCGCAAATGTGTGTGGCCACGTATTTGAAATGTGGTAGCCCCTGATCATCCTTTGGGATACCGCGACCGTTGTCACGAATGCGCAGATAGGGCTCGTTGTTTTCGCGGCCACGGATGATTTCAATTTCTGTGGCGCCAGCATCAATACTGTTTTCAACAAACTCCGCCACTGCTTTTAATGGATTGCTCTGAGACAACGCAATAATGGTAATTGCATTCCAATCGTCGCCAATCCGAAGCTTCCCTTTAGTATGACCTGCTGTTTTCATAGCGATGGCTTATGGGACAAATATCAACTTGGATTTGAGTTCCACTACAGTCTTCCTACGGCCACAACGGGTCTTGAAGCCAATCGGTGATGACTTTTATCTGCTGCTCGTCCAGGGTTCCGGCCGCATCAATAAAGTCAAAGTCGAATTCGTCAGCGTGCCGCCAAACACCGAGGAAAAATCGAGCCATAATGGCTTCGCCGTGTGATGCCACCGCCAAGTATCGCGCGACTTGCTCTGGCAGGTAAGTGGTATGCCCAAAGTCGAACAAGGGCAACAGATTCGGCGCACTTTCTTCGAGCCAAACCGCATATCGTGCCTGTTCTTTCGTCAATAACGTATTCAATTGCATGTCGAATTCCTTTGCGACTAGGCGGCTTGTACTGCCATTGTGAGCCGCTTGTTCTTGTAGTTAGGTTTGAACCGAAAACCCAGCCGGAAAAGACATGTCATCAGCAAATCAATGGAGAATTTCTCAATTTTGCCATTGATCAGGTCGCTGACCCTAGGCTGAGTTAAGCCTAGCTTATCAGCCGTCTCAGCTAGCTTCCAGCCGTTGTCTGTTACGATATCTCGAATAACGATCATCAGATCAGCGCGAGTTTGTAGCTCGCTAGACGCTTCCTGATTGTCGGTCACTGCATCGAATATGTTGTCGTATGTGATAGAAGCCATTTGACACCTCATTATATATCAGCACTGATATAATAATCCAACCGATAGAAGTATACAAGTATTGAAATGTTATTTTGTGCGCTCTGCAACCATCACTTTGTAGCGCCGCTTCGCCGTTGCCATTGCTTTACGGTCTACCCCGTTCGTGGTCTTGGTGAACGAATGGAGGATGTACACCGCCTCTGCAAATTTTGCGACGTAAACGGTGCGGTAGGCTGGGCGGCCATTCTCGATCAACTCGATGGCACCGGGTCCCACACTATCTGCTATGTGTTTGAACTTGGAGAACGGTGATTTTGCCTGGCACACTGCATTCAAATCCAGCGCGAAGCGTTTTCGAATATGATCCGGTAACGTCTTAAATTCCTTGAGCGACTGCTTATTAATAAATCGAAAATTCTTCATACGAGGCTTCCAGAAAATATACGGGCGAGATTAGCCGCACAGGCACTTTGTGTCATTGAAAACATCTGTATTGATACCCACGTTTTCAAATCAAGCTAGACGAAGGCCCAAAATCTGCCTCATATCAAACGTGTCATCATTGGCCGCAACCCGCCTAAAATCATATTCCCCGTGCATGTTGACGTGTTGCCAGGAGAGCAACGATCCGCTGGTGATGGCGTTCAGCATCTCATCTTGCTCTTTAGTGTTGCCCGTGTTCGACAACTGCTGTGACAAATATAAAGTGTTCCAGAGGACGATAGCATTCTGGATCAGCACCTTGCAGGCCGTGGCGATCTGCTGCTCTTCCAGACTGCCGTCTTGGAACTCTTGGTTGTTGGCGAAAAATACGGCTTTCGAAAAACTGTTTGCAAGTTCAATCTTGTTGAGTTGCTTCTCGATGCGTTGGCGCAATTCTAAATCGTCGAAGAAGGTCAGAATGAATTTCGTTTTGATAATGCGGCCAAATTCCTTAAGTGCTTTGTATAACGGGTGGTCCTTCGCATAGGAACTTAAGCGCTTGAATAATTGCGAAGCGCTGCTGTGCCGCAATTTAATGGTGGCCATGAATCGTAGGATATCGTCCCAGTGAGACAGAATTAGTTTTTGGTTGACCGTGTGGCCGGGCAGAATCACATCGCCACGACCTTGATGTGTTCCCTTGCTGGAAAAGCTGGAGAGCGTTTGCTTGCCGACCTTTTTTAGTCGCGGTGCAAAAGCAGTATCGATTAGGTGTGTGGCCGCAAAGATAGATTCGGTATAGCCGTGTGTGTCGGTCGAATGAACATCGCTCTTGATCACTTCATTCTGCATCAGCCCGTCGATAACATAAGCCGCTTCGCGCTCGGAGGCGCTGATGACGGTTGAGTGGAACAGGGCATGCCGCTCATCTATGAACGTGTACAGAGTAACGCCTTTGTCTTTACCGAAATACTTAAACGAGTGGTTGGCGTGCAGAGAGTCAACTGCCACATTGACCTTGCGGCCGTCGCTGCTGGTATGCAGTTGCCCTGGCACCTTCTGAAATGCGCTGGACAAGACCAGTTTGTCCATCACCTGAAGCAACTGCGTATTGGCTGCCTGAATGTTCTTCAGCGTGAAGCACCAGGTAACGGTGCTTTTGAGCGTGCTCTGGTTAATCCCCTGTGAAATTTGAGACAGTTTGTGGATGCCGATATTACACCCTTTGCCTACAATACCAGCGAGCACAGTTTCAACACTGGGCTTTAGCTTATGGTGCTTAGGGCTAAGATGCTTAAAACATGAAATGAAGTTACAGCTCTGACTGACTTCTCGTAAGACCTGCAGCACTGACACAATCCCGTTTTCCAGTAGTGTCTGGCCCACGTAACCGTCCTCACTGAAGGCTGTCTCCGGCGTACGTACCATGGCAATGCCTTTCTTGTTGAAGCTCAGGTACTCGTTTTCGCCGGATTGGATGCGCTTATTCACTTTCCGGTAACTGGTATCGAGTGTTTCCTTCAGCTGGGCAAGTACAGCGGCACCGTCAGCAAACTTCTCCAAGCCGGCCATTGCCAACAAGTGATTGCGCTCACTCAGCCACTGCTCAAGGGGTATCAAGTAGTCCTGGATGGCGCGGTAGCGGTAAGAGGGCATTAAATTCAACTTTCCCGCCCTTACCGCTACTGCGACAGATTGGAAAAGCAGGATCTTGTACAACGAAATACGGAAGGTCTCGCCTTCAGGGAATAGCGCTTGCTCTTTGGGGGAGAGAAAATCCAGCGGCGCAGTCTTGCCCAATAGTCCATCCGTGTCTTGAAAGTACTTCACAGCGGCCAGCAAGTTGGCCTCCGATGAGGGTGCATCGAACACCAGTGCTTTGAGGATCGGCGATGCCTTGAGCTGCAGGCTCACCGATTTTTTCTCCAGTGCATTATAGGCTTTTGTCGTGTCCGTTTGCTGGTCCAGAAATAGCTCGCTCTGTTGCAGCTTTTCTTGTGTCTGATCGCTCTGCAAAGCCTCGTGGTCACACAGCAGCTGCTCGATTCTAGCAATCCTCTCGGAGGCGGGTATATTATCACGGCGCGTGATACGGGTGATCTCGTTGAGCAGGCGCTGTGCACTCTTATGGGCCTTGGTGACCACGCGAATGGCATCTTTCTGCGCCGCCCGTTTTTGCAGATCACTTCGATCCTCCGCATTGATAGCGGCATTGATGGCCGCCAGAGTGCTTATCCATCAACACGTCCTGGCGGAGACTGTATTGGTGTTTGATAAACGCCAATAAATGCAAGTAGCGTTTCCAGCGGCTGGGGAATTGCTTGAGCTGTGCCATCGTGGCCTTTTGCACCCATGTAGCATAATATTCGGTGGCTTTTTCCGGAAGTTTAAGCAGGGTGTAAGCTGGCTCGAATTGAGCAAAGTACTCACCGAATACGAGAGACGAAGACACATTATTCTTGACCTCTTTGACTTGAAGAGATTGGCTGATCGTCTTAATCTCATCCAGCTGGGCAGGAAGTCCATCGACAGATTCCAGCATAGCATCCAGTTTTTTACAGTCACTTGGTTCCAGGCCGTTTTGCAGCTGTTCGAGCTAGGCAGACTCGACAATATTGAAACTGTCAGTGATGACGTTAGCCAGTTGATGGTGAGTGGGGATCTCGATACGCTGCTGCCAGCAAAAATCGACGGCTGATGCGAAAACCCGTTCAGGCTTGATTTGCTGCTCGGCTTGTAGCTGCACATGCCTGGCGATGTACGCAGCGCTATCCGCGTTGAAGGCAGTCCAGCTTAGAAGTTCTAGAACACGGGCGCGTTGTTGTTTGACGCGCGCCGGCGGATAGTCCGTGAAATCGAGACTCTCTGTAATTTGTAATTGCTCTTTAAGGTATTTGATATCGCGCGTGCGGAATGTGTTTGGCGCAAAGAACTTCCCCGATTGCCTGAAGTAGCCGAGCTGCAGAAGAAAGCCAACTTTGTTGGCAGCGGTTCGTAGAGTACTCAAGGTTCTGCGAATATCGTCGGTCACCACGAAGTAGGCGGGGCGCTGTGATTTTGTAAACACGGGAGGTGAGTCGAATTTACGTTTTTCTGAGGGCGACAGAAAGACCAGTTGTGTCATAAGGGGGCTCAAATATGCGTTGGTATTGGGTAGGAATGGCCCTATACTCTGATTATGTTTATAACTAAACTACAAAGATAACATGTCGAAAGTCGAAAAAATAGCTAGTACACGGCGTTCGCCGCCAGCCTGTTTCGATACTATTGAGCACATCGAAGATACCACTGCACCTGATTATCTGACAACCGCGCAGCGCAACGACTTTGACATGGCCCGCGACTTCCTGCGGGCCTACACTGGGAGCTTGGGCACCTTTACCAGCTACCGCCGAGACGTAGAAAGGCTATTACTCTGGACCTGGTTCATTGCTGAGAAAATTCTTGAAAATCTCAAACGGAACGATATAGAGGATTTCATTCGGTTCTGTCAGGCACCACCCCGAGCTTGGCTGGGCGGGCACAAGACACCACGTTTCAAAATCGTCGACGGCACTCGGCAGCCTAACCAGGATTGGCGACCTTTCGTGGTCACGGTCTCCAAATCGGCTTTCAAGAAGGGTCAGGTACCTGATAAGACAAACTATGCAGCCTCAAACGGCGCAATTAAGCAATTGCTGGCAATCATCGGGAGCTTCTTTCAGTACCTTCAAATGGAAGAATATACTGTTGCCAATCCCGTGGCCTTGATTCGCCAAAAAAGCAAGTTCGTGCAGAAGCGCCAGGGTCACACCACCGTGCGCAGGCTCAGTCAACAACAGTGGCAAACCCTAATTGAATCTGCTGAAGAACTGGCTGAGGAAAAACCAGAGAGTCATGAGCGCACATTGTTCATGATCTCGGCGCTCTACGGTATGTATCTGCGGATTTCGGAGCTTGTAGCGAGTGAGCGCTGGACACCGACAATGAATGATTTCCACAAAGACCACGATGGGCTCTGGTGGTTTACCACGGTGGGCAAAGGCAATAAGGAACGACAAATTGCGGTCAGCGATACCATGCTTGCAGCTGTAAAGCGCTGGCGCAAATACCAGGGCCTGTCTGCGCTGCCCACACCGGCAGATACAACACCCCTCTTTCCGCTGCACCGGGGCACAGGGCCTCTGGGAAATACAACGCATGTACGGAACATCATGCAGACCTGCTTTGATCGTGCCATTGAGAATTTGGCTAAACAAGGCCACAAAGAAGAAGCAGAAGTGATGATGGACGCCACCGTACACTGGCTACGGCACACGGGCATCTCGGATGATGTGAAAACTCGGCCCCGGGAGCACGTCCGAGACGATGCTGGCCACAGCTCCAGCGCCATTACTGATCGATACGTGGATGTTGAGCTCAAGGAACGCCATAAATCGGCTAAAAAGAAGAAAATTCGCTCAGTTTGAAAACGAAGGCATCAATACCAATGTTTTTAACCACTTAGACCCTATGAGCGGATAATTACACCCGCTTATTTTCTGGAGGCCCATGTCCACCACACAACACAACTGCGCATAATGTATATTATGTTAAATAAAGGATTTGGACACATAGTTATCCACACGCATTGGTGCTACGGAATATCTAAGAAGCAAAAGATGCGCCCTCTTTTCGCTAATGCGCTAAATTGTATATTCAAGTAGATGCTTGTCGATGGACACCGGCATTGAGAGTTAGGTATGTTTTGCGTAACGTTGCGGGTAAGACCGACGAAAGCTTACTTTTCTAAAGGTACCTCACAATTCTGGGTTTCTAGAATTGTGTCTCTAGATGACCGTAATCCTTCAGGACTGGAGTAACATTGGAATCGACGCAGTGCAGACCCTGGGTAAAGACGATCTAGCCGTGATTATAGGCTGGGCAAGAGATCCGTTCTTTCCATAGATAACCGATGAGCACCCTAGACAATGAGTGAACGCAAAAATCGCCGAGAGATGGATAAGGCCATTCGCCATTTGATTGAATACGAAGGCCCAAATAACGAATGGGCAGGTCGACTCGATGCACTTGAAGACGAGTTTCTTGCTCCGGTGGCGGAAAAACTGGATCTGAGCATGGACGAAGCGTCGGACTATTTTTTTGACGGACCTTTCGGCCACATGGCGTTTGGTTTCGTGTTCGAGGAATACTCCACCACCCGATGGGATGATGATGAACACACGTTGATTGATGCTTACCTGAATCACCGGGGCTGGCGGGAGGGATCGGCAGGCCGGCGTTACCTTCAAGCGCTGGGTGATTCCGAGCTGAAGTTTTGGGAAATTACGGCGGTGAAATCCGGTGCGTATGTAGATATTCGAAAGTATGGCTCGAAGGAAAAATCGATTCGAGTGAAAGAAAAGGCGGCCACCGAGAGCCTGGAGCAATGGGATGGTTTGGCCGCGAGAGTATTGCCGACCGGCAGCGGAAACATATTCAGCGGAGCCCTTCTGCCCTTCACCCCGGAGCTGGCAGAACGCGTCCAAGCTGTTTTGGCTGGTGTTCCAGACAGCACTCGCCAGATGATGCAGGAGCTTCTCGATAGCGGTGAAATCGATGCGCTCCCTGACGATATGGAGGCACTGACCCTCGAAACTTTGTATTCTGAGTTACCGCGCATGACATTTCTATTTTGGGCAGTGGATACTTATTGTAGAGCCAATAGGCCGCTGCCAAAACTCCGCAACATGGATGATGAACCGATCGAGCTGACTCAACTGCGCTTTCCACTGCTGGGAGAACACTCAAGGGTTGTGGAGATTCTGGACAGCTCGCCCGTGCTAGAGAGAGAAACCGATGATGGCGGTTGGGCCTGGTTTCCAAAACCCTATGAGAATATCGCACCCGAAGAACGTGTCAGTATACTGGGACATATTGAACTCAAGGATACCTCATTACAGCTCGACACGAATTCGGTCGCCCGAGTGGAGCGAGGCGGCGAAATGCTGACATCGCTGCTGGGGAGCTTGGTGGGCTCACCACTGACGGTCCATGAAAACCCGGAGCTGTTGAGTGAGGAGGATGACCCTATCGAATTTGGTGCCGAGGTTCCGCCTGAACTGCAGGAGGCGATGGATGCACATCTCACGACCCATTACCGACAAACCCTTGATGACGCGATTCCCATGCTAAAGGGGAAGACACCGCGTGAGTGCGCGGCTGATCCGGCCTTGAGAAATGACGTTATTGGCTGGCTCAAGTACATGGAGAATTCTGACAAGCGATCACCACAGCCGTCATACGATTTCACCTGGATGTGGGACGAACTGAATCTGGAACGCGACTGACCTGCAATTTATAATGGACCCTGAAAAACAAACCGCCACCACACAAAAGGTCATTTTATGTCAGCCAGAGCTCGAGTGCTATGAGTGAATCGAATAAGCAAGCATGGCAGCAACTTCTGGAAACAGGAGCATTGGTAGAATTTCGTATCCTTGATACCCACACGGAACTCAGTCCGGACAAAGAAAATATAGCGGTTCGAGCTGAGCTGGTTTTCACCGGAGACGATGATGATATGGACCCGGCGGACATCGTCGAGTGGGGCGCGTTCGGCTTCCTCTTCGTCCTGGCATCGCTATCATTTATAGACGCGCGGCCTCGAGGCTATTCGGAAGCGGATTTTATACCAAAGGATGAATTTACCGTTAACGATTTTTTCGAGTGTCTGAGCTATCGTCAAGATGGGCTCCACCTTAGAACCGACTACGTCCATGGGCGTTCTGTCAAAACGGATATAACGGTTCGACCCGACGGAACGGTAACCCTCGAAACTTGGGGCCGTGGCCAAACTGCCTTGCGGTGGCTTGATAGGCTTCAGGGCAAAAAAGTCATTGGCCTTGTGTAGTATGAGGGAGCTGTACCGGTAATTCCTCGGCCTGATTAAACCGAGATGAAATGGGAGATGAATAATGAACAAAATTGCTGGAACCTGAAGAATTTGAGTGTTTTAGTGAATCTACTCAAGAGTTTCTGGCGCATTTTAGGCGATGAAAACTGCTCAATCGACGACTACCCGTGGAGGCGCATAGCAGGTTGTTAAAGTTCCGAATAAAGATTTTAGTCATCAGATAGTTATGGCCCGAATTGTGTTGTGAGCACCCCTATATTGTTGAACACCCAACGTTGCTCACTGCTAAGTGCCCTCCCCAGTCGCCTCAGCTTTGAGCTTCAGCGCTTCATTCATCGCATCGAGCATTGAAGGCACATTTTTTTCGACGCTGGACCAAAACAATGGCACAAACATGCCACTGAACAGCTCTTTATGGATTAGTCGTGTACCGGTATTCGTCGCTTCAAGCTCGAACACTTTGTCATTGGTCATCACTGCTGTCCCGGTAAGGAGAAAATAAAAAGGTCTGATTCCGCCACAATTGATACAATGAGATTGTTTAGAAAACAGTGTATTAATAGAGGGAACCAGACCATGGCGCATTGTAATACAATCCTGTCACAAATACTAAAACTTGTTCCGAGACATGAATTTGAGACCCTTGCCAAACAACATCATTCAGGTCGTGCTTTTCGTAAAGCCTCCCGCTGGTCACAGTTTGTGTCGCTGACGATGGCTCAATTGTCCGGTCGAAACAGCTTGCGCGATATCGTGGACAATATGTCGGCGCAAATGCATCGCCTTTACCACCTGGGTAGCGCGAAGCTGTCGCGATCTAACCTATCGCGTATCAATGAAGATAAGCCTTATGCTCTGTACGAAGCGCTGTTTGGAAAACTGTTAACTCGCTGCCAAGGCGTGGCACCTGATCATAATTTCAGATTTAATCACCCGCTTTATTCGCTGGACGCTTCCACCATCGACTTGTGTTTGTCTGCGTTTCCCTGGGCTGATTTTCGCACCACCAAAGGAGCGATTAAACTGCACGTCGGGTTGAATCATGCGGGTTATTTGCCCGAGTTTGTGACTATCACAGAAGGGAAGAAGCACGATGTAACAGTGGGCCGCACGCTCAGCTTTCCCAAGGGAAGTATTGTTGCGATTGATAAAGCCTACAATGATTACGCTTGGTATAAACAGTTGACAGATAAGGATATTTTCTTTGTTACCCGGCTTAAGAACAATGCAAAATACCGTATTATCGAGCGTCGACCAGTGCTGAAAGGAAAAGGTTTGACGTGTGATCAAACGATAGAATTCACTGGCCTCCAGGTCTCCAAAAAATGTCCAGTCCGCTTAAGGCGGATTGGCTACAAAGATGCGGAGACGGGTAAGCACTATGTGTTTCTAACGAACAATTTCAAACTGGCAGCCAAGACGATCGCCGATATCTACAAAGCCAGGTGGCAAGTAGAATTATTTTTTAAGTGGATAAAACAGAACCTGAAAATAAAATCGTTTGTTGGCACGAGCAAAAATGCAGTGATGACTCAAATATGGATAGCGATGTGCGTATACCTGCTAATAGCATTTCTGAAGTTTCAGTCAGCACTCACAAAAAGTATGCAGCAGCTATTGCGATTACTACAGCTCAATTTATTTGATAAGCGTGACCTGATGGCGCTGTTGAGGGGTGATCCACCTGATGGCAGGCTGCCTGATGTTAATCAAATGGCACTCATATGAAAGTTAACGGGACAGCAGTGATAAATTATATTGAATCGCGGCTAGCGAGCGATATCACGCCGATTGAAGTTGCATGCCACGCTGGTATCAGTCGGTGGCATTTTCAACGTATCTTTAAAGCGCTCACCAACGAAACCTTGACGACATATAGTCTACGTGCTAGGCGTCTAGCAAACTCATTGGACCTGTTACTGAGTACTGATCTTCGCATTTTGGATATTGCCGTAAGCGCCGGCTATGGGAATCAGGAAAGCTATACGCGGGCGCTTCGAAAATCGTTTGATATGACGCCCGGCGCTTATCGACGAATGAGAAGACACACGATGTTCTTGAAAAAGGGTTCTACTGGGAATCCTGTGGGTAGAGGTTGAGTTTTCCACAGTGGAACAGAATTGAAACTCGATAGTTTTCGAAGTTTCTAAATCCTCGGGCAGCCGATTTTATTGTCTGAATCTTTGAATTAAATCCTTCTGCGGTCGCATTGGTGATGCGATGTTTCAAGTAAGTCATTATGTTGTCGAGATGTTTCTTTAGCATCTTGGCGACTGATATGACCGGCTTTAGACGTGAATGTGTCGCCCACCAGTACCATTTCTTAAAGAACGCTCGGGCTGGTTTATCGTAGCTGTAAGTCCACAGGTCAAGCAGCGTCTCTTTGATTGCCCAGGCTCGGGCAACCTTCAACCCCTTTGATTGAAGGCCATAAAAAGTGGCTTCATCTTTTTCACTCCAGTTGTCGGGATTGCGTAACCAGGTATAGCGAGACCCGACCAGGTCATTGATACCGGCGGCTCTTAATGTTTTATTTTCTTTGCGCCTGACTTGGTCAACCATTTTTGTAAGATAACTGACGATATGAAACTTGTCGTGAACAATGGCGGCGTTCGGTAAAGTCGCCTCAACTGCCGTCATAAATGGAACCCACATATCCACGGCAACAGCAGCTACTTCATTACGCTGCTGTTCTGGAAGCGTGGACAGCAATGCGGTTGCCGATTCCGTCGTTCTATCTGCCACGACCTCAAGCACTCTGGACGCATTCAAATCGTACAGCAGGCTGGCATAGGATTGCCCCTTGCGAAAACTTTTTTCATCGATGCCAAGGTGTTTCACTTCCTCAACAGAGCGTCTGTCCATCCCTCTTTTCACTGCTCGGGATTGAATATGATGCACCTCATCCCACGACAGACCAAGTAGTTTTGCGGCCTGTGTCTTGTTGCTGGCAGCCGACAGCACATCAATAGCGAAACGCTCAAATAAATGCGTAAAGCGTGCCTGCGTATCTGCCCACGGTACTTTCAGGCTTTTGATTCCATGCGCTTTACAATGAATACGCGGAACCTGAGCAACTAACTGCGTCTTGAACTGCATCGTATCAAGGTGTCGCCATGTGCGTTGCTCACGATGGTCGTAAACCGCACTACACGCGCCTTTCGTTCCCTTTGGCCAATCTATCTGGAGGGTAATTGATTTGTCGGTCAGATCCGGAGTAATAGCCGTGATTTTCCATGGGTCGCTAAGCCCCAAAAGTTGAGTAAACAACGCGGTATCTTTCATTTGAATATCTCCATAAAAAAAGACTCTTGTACCACATTCTTGACCATTGTTTGGCTTTTACCCATAGGAAACTCGGAAGAACCCAATTTTTTATGCCCGGTCATCAGCATGATGTCGTACCCGTCGAGCAGCCAATTGATCTGTTGTCCTGTCAGTGAAACAACTTCATCACCACGGCGAGGCCAGCGGAATTTCTCCTCGGCAAGGGCCTTGTAGTAGAGCACAAAGCCATTATCTTCCCAGTACAGGCACTTGATCTTGTTGCGCCGCCGGTTGGTGAAGGCGTACAGGCCGCCGTCGAAGGGATTGTGGCCCAGCTCTCGCTCAACGATGGCAGCCAGCCCTGCACTGGCTTTTCTAAAGTCTACTGGGTCCCGGTACAGGTAGATCCGCGACATGTCATCGGCCGGACGGAAATAGCGCGCCGTCACAATTGATCCAGTAACTGCCGCACCACCAACAGGTTTTCGGCACAGATACCTCGCACAATGAATCCGTTGGGCAGTGACAAGGTTAGCCCCCGATCGGCGTCAGGTCTGACACTCACTGCGGCAAAGCCACCTTGGTCTTGTTTTATAGAAGACACACGGATGGTATCGTCAAACTTCCGACGCCAGTACACAAAGCGATGGTAAGTCAGGTGATTGTGTTTGCAAAACCGGGTCTGAGACAAGCCCGACAGTTTCCAGGTTTGTATTTGCTGCTTCCAGTCAATACCTTGTGGCTGGGGCTGAGTGATATCGTTCATGATTTGCTCCTGTGTGGTTATCAGGAGAAAGTCTGGCGGGAACTCTTACAAAAAAATAGGTGCTGATTTAGGGGCGCTTACGAAGAACCTGAAAAAGATTGAGATTGATGAAGACTACATTCGACACATTCAGACAAACGTGAAGTTAGAGCCGACCATCACGGTTCAACCCGAACGGCGAATTGTCGGTATTCGTACACAGTTTTTTTCTATCGATTCTGAGAAGAACAATATTGCGCAAAAACTCCCAAGTTTATGGGAAAGTTTTCTATCGCGCTTAGCTGAAATTCCGAACTCAGTAGACGGCGTGTGTTATGGAGCACTGTATCGCGTTTCTGAGGACGATGAGCAGCTGAACTATATGGCGGGAATTGAAGTACGCAATATCGAATCGATTCCAGAAGGCATGGAAGCTATTGTAATACCCGAGTGCCACTACGCGCAATTTACGCATCGCGGTGAAGTTGCGCAATTAGATATTACTGTGAATTACATCTATTCAAACTGGTTGCTAAAATCGGAGCACAAGCACACTTATGGCCCCGATCTCGAATTGTACGGAGCCAACTACCATCCGACCTCCAAGGATTCAATTATTCAGTATGCAATCCCTATTGTTCAGCACGGCTAGTAATTCTGTGATCTTCTGAGGTCTTGGCTAATGCTCTTTCTGTCCCGATATATAGGACCAAAGGAACCCCGCCAACATCTAAAATCGTAGCATTTGTTACGCCCTAAGCCTTCAGCTCTGGAATAACCTTGGCGTAGTTATCTATCATCGGCATCATTGCCTCTGGTTTGTCCCAAAGATCCATCGAGACTCCAATGGTAGCCCGCTGGATTCCCATATCACGATATTCTTTCAACTTGTCCAGATTTGCGATGTCCATGATCTGGATATTAACTTCGACATCCTCCGGGCTACGGCCGGCGTCCTTCACCTCTTCCCTGAACGAAGCCAGTGTTGAGGCGACGTCACCCATAGCTACATCCACCGGATACCACCCGTCTGCCCAACTTGCGGCGTGCTTGCGACCCAGAGGACCCATGGCGCCTAAAAATACTTTGGGGCCGCCTTTTTGCAGAGGTTTCGGGTTGGCCCAAGCTGGATCAAACTTGATGTACTGGCCCTGGTAACCCGCCTCCTCCTCCACCCATAGTATCCGCGTGGCCTCCACTGTTTCTCGCAGTACGGCATAACGCTTGTTGAATGGATGCGGATTAGAGTTCTCATATTCCTCCTGGTTCCAGCCCACGCCGGTGCCGATCATGAGTCGGCCACCAGAGAGTCGGTCGAGAGTGGCAATGGTCTTGGCCTGCGCAAAAATATCTCGCTCCATCATCAGCGCAATGCCGGTGCCGAACTTGAGCGTTGTGGTGGCATTGGCGGCTGTCATAAGGGACAGGTAGGGATCCATCATCATCTTGTAAGGATCTGGCATCTCACCGCCTGGCGGATACGTAGTCTTGCGCGAGCAGGGAATGTGATTGTGTTCGCCGTACCACAGAGATTCAAATCCACGATCTTCAAGGACCTTGGCCAGCTTTGCTGGATGTGGATCGTTCGGAGTGTTCATCGAGCTAAATGCTAAATGCATAAAATGAGTTTCCTGATTACCTTAAGTCAATGCTCTGCGGTGACAGAGACTATTGCAGTCGAGGCGCTAGAGTAACGAAATTGCTAGGTTGCCGTCTTCGCAGGAGTGACGGTATGGAAGCTTGAAGCGAGGTTATTGGCGATTGGTTTAACAATACGTCTAGATGGGGTCCTAGGATTTTTCCCTCCAAAAAACGACACTTATCGCTGTAGGCCGCGCCAGTCGTGGCTTTCCAGAGGGTATTACTTTACCGAACAGGCTTATATCCCTCAATATGGCGCATCATTTGCTCTAAATCGGGTACTTTTCCAGTCGATTTGAAGCGATACGTGCCTTTTAGATTGATGTTGTACCAGGCCACAGGCGAGGCTTGTTTCACGATCGCCAGCTTCTGCTCATCCTTTTGGTATTCGAAGCTCTTGAGTAAGTGGCTTAGAACACTGGAATTAAAATAGATAATCGCGTTTGTCAGAAGCCGTGCGCATTCGTTCCAAAGCTGAATCTCTTCGTCCGAGTTACCTCTGAATCTGTCATCATTTACATCGCTGATAGCGCGTCACAACTGGTGGTAGGCCTCTCCACGATTGAGAACTCGCTGAACATGATTACGTAAATCAGCGTCGTCAATATAGTTCAGCAGATAAATGGGTAATTGATCAAACGGCTTGATGTTAGTTCGAAAACAAATTTGCGCAAGCCGCAGCCTTGTAACAGGTGTGCGGGTCAGAATTTACCGCTGTTGTTCCAGGTCTCCCTAGGGCCGATTTTCTCTTGCACGTCCCAGTGCTCAACGATTTTTGCGTTCTTAACTCTGAAAATATCGAAGAAGGCCCAATCTTCACCGCTGACTTCAGTTTGGCTGTAAGTCACCACAAAATTGCCCTGCCCAATCAGGTGATGGACTTTGACGTATCGAGCGCCATTCGTGCCGACTTCTTCCATATGCTGCTTGAGCCCGGCCAACCCATCCCCAACTTCCGGGTTGTGTTGGTCGTACTGCTCACTGGAAATGTAATCCGTAACTTTGTCAAATTTGCCTCCCGTCATTACATCGTCGAAGAACGCCTTAACGAGGGCTTTGTTTTCATCGGTCTTATCCAGGTCTTCAACTTCTGTCGGGCCGTCGTAACTACTCGCCCCATAAAAAGGTAAAAAAAAGCTTGACGACTGTTAAATTGCATCCAAAATTGACCCACTTACCCCCCATATTTGCATCGAATATTGACCCACGTAACCATCCGACTCTTGCTGACAGCGATGCAGGAGTTCCAAGGAGTGATAGACGTGGATTTATTGAGTGTAATCAGACGATGGCACCTGCGTGAAGGTCGACCCATCCGGGAAATTGTCCGGCGGACAGGCCTTTCCAGAAATACCATCCGTAAGTATCTAGCCAGCGGTGTCATTGAACCGCGCTACCCAGACCGGAAGAGCCCCAGCCAGCTTGACCCCTTTGCCGATATCCTGCTCGGCTGGCTAAAGCGAGAATCAAAGCGGCATCGAAAGCAACGCCGCAGCGTCAGGCAGCTGCACCTCGACCTAGTGGAATTGGGCTATCCCGGCTCCTATGACCGCGTCGCCGCCTTTGCTCGCGATTGGCGGTCACGCCAGCAAGAAGCCAGATTGTCGGCAACCAAAGGGACGTTTGTCCCACTGGTCTTTGCATCGGGTGAAGCCTTCCAGTTCGACTGGTCAGAGGACTGGGTGGTCATCGGTGGGGAGCGAACCAAACTACAAGTGGCCCATTCCAGGCTCTGCCACAGCCGGGCCTTTATGCTGCGGGCCTATCCACTGCAAACCCACGAGATGCTGTTTGACGCTCACAACCATGCCTTGGTCGCTCTGGGTGGTGTTCCGGAGCGAGGCATTTACGACAACATGAAGACGGCCGTCGACAAGTGTTAGCGCCACAGTAAACCCGCAGTTATTTGCCGCAGAATAAAAGAACGACAAAGAGGCGACAGTGATCCGGCTTAACTCCAATCGATCACAGGCTAGAACGGCAGCTCATGATTTACCTCGACACTGTCTGTGTACTCTTGTTGCTCAATCCGGATCTCCTCGTACAGTTGCGCAATCTCATCACCATAGTGATCCCACAGTACCGATCTCAGGTCGCCGAGCAGCTGATAAATACAATCGGCTTGTTCAGCCGTCCAGCAGGTTGTGATTTTTAAGGTTTTCATTTAGCCTTTCCTCGCTTTTTGGTCTCGCGCCGCTTCGACGCACACTCCTGCGCTTCCTTCATGCGGTACGACTCACCCTCAATGGCGATGACCTCGCTGTGATGGACTAAACGGTCAATCAGGGAGACCACACACGCGGCATTGGGGAACACGTCATTCCACTCGCCAAACGGACGGTTCGTTGTCACCAAAGTTGAACATTTCTCATAGCGCCGGTTGATGATTTCAAACAGCAAGTCAGCATGACGATTGCTGTAGGAGAGGTAGCCCACTTCATCAATTACCAGCAAGGCGGGCCTGGCGTAGTGTTTCAATCGACGCTGCAGGGCATTGGCGCCATCCTGACCTGCCAGGTCGTTGAGCATCGCCGCTGCGGTGGTAAACAGCGCCGTATAGCCGTGCATGACAGCGTTATACCCCAGGTTCCGGGCGATCATCGATTTGCCCACGCCGTTGCTGCCCAGCAGGATAATATTGCTGGCCGTGTCCATAAAACCCAGTTGCATCAGGGCATGAATCGCTTGTGGGTCGATAGCGCTTGGCCACTGCCAGTCAAACTCACTCATCGGTTTGAACCGGCCCAGCCTGGCGCTGCTCAGGCGCCGTTCGAGTGAGCGCTGTTTGCGCTCGGCAAGCTCCCAGGCGATGAGCTGTGCCCGCCAGGGGTATTGCTCGTCGGTGATCTCGCCCCAGTGCGCCAGCACGCCGTGGAGCTTCAGTTCAAGTGCCTGCTGTTTGAGTTGCTCGATATCAATCATCGGTATCATCTCCTGTCTCGCTTCGGGTGCCATTGAGCTTGTCGTAATCGGCAAGCCGAGCCAGCTTGACGCTGTAGTGTTTGACCTTCGCCGGCACGGCGACAGCAAGCGGTGGCGGCAGGTGCTGTTCATCACGGCGGCGCTCAAGAACGTGCTGCACCGCCTCCGGGTAGGGTGATTGCCGATCAAGTGCTTCACCCAGAGCTACATGCAGCTCGTCCCGCCCATAATCATCAAGCAGTTGATTGAGTAACCGGACCGTGGTTTTAATGACATGTCCACGCTGTGCCGATTGCTGCAGCAGCGTCTGGGCGTGCGCCGAAGCATGGCTCAGGCGATCCTGACCCCGGTGTAGTTTGGCGTGGGTTTTCTCCAGCCATAGGGCATTGATATGCGCCTCCTGTTCGATTTGCTCCCCTTTGCCAAAGCTGCGCTGATGCTCAGCAATGCATTGATCGCCCTCCACTATCTGGAGCCGCTCCAGGTCAGCGCTCACGCTCAATGGCTTGTGCACGTATTGATGGGGAATGGAGTAATCATTGAGATCGAAGCGAACATAAGGGGTTTTGGCGGCCCGCACGGGCTGTCTCTCATGGGTATCAAAGGGATTATCCGGCAAACTCACCTGCTCCTGTAAGAAGGCTTCCCTGACCGTCAACGTACGCTCTTCAGGGCAAGCCCGATCAGCACTCACACCCTGGCACCAGTGCTCAGCTTGCGCATTGAGTTCGGCCAGTGTTTGCCAGTGACGAGCGGCAAAGAAATTATCGCGAATATAGCGAATCGCTCTTTCTACCCGGCCCTTTTCATTGCCCCGGGCCACCGCCACCGGGCGTGGTTCGAAGCGATAGTGGGCTGACAAGGCCAGCAAGGTGGGGTGGAAGCGGATGGCGTCACCGTGGCGCTCCAATACGGCCGATTTAAGGTTGTCGTACAGCAGCACCTTTGGCAATCCTTGCCAGGCCTCGAATGCCGCTACATGGCCGCGTAAAAAGTGCTCCATTTGCTGGTTGAGATAAAAGCGCAAGAAGATCTGTCGCGACCAGCTCAGCACCATCACAAACGCCATTAACGGCCGCCGGGCCTTGCCGATCTGAATATGCCCGAACGAACCCCAGTCAACCTGGGCTTGCTCACCGGGCAGGGTTTTTAGGTGTAAATACGCCTCGGGCAGCTTGCGCGGCCGCAGTTCACTGATACGCTGGCGAAACTGGCTGGGGCCACCGGGGTATCCCCGCAGGCGGGCCATTTCATACAAGCGGGCCGCCGTGAGTGTGGGAAACTCCCGCAGGGTGTCGATGACAAAGGGCAGATAGGGGTCGATGATCGACGCACGGCGAGTGCGCTCCACCTTGGGCAGGCCAGCCTGTGCCAGTACCCGATCAACCACTGAGTGGTGAATGCCAAGCTGGGTCGCAATGGTGCCCGTTCGCCACTTCTCAACAAAATGGTAGCGCAGTATTTTTGCTTCAGTTTCTTTGCCGATGGCCATGACTGCCCTCCGATTGATGACTCCTGTCCAGCCGCTGCACTAATGTCGCCGGAATCTGCGCCTGAACTGACTGCTCTGCAGAAAATCACTGCGCAAAAAGGGACCGCAGACCGCGCCACAGTGATGGCAGCGCACGGTGGCGTCAGTTTTACCCGGCATATCGGCCCTTTTGATCTCATCAGGCACGGTTTGCAGTAGATCACGGAGTATTATTGCCAGAGAACGGTGATGCGTTACTTTTTGTTGTTGCCGTTCTCGATAACGCTGTTGGCGAGCGGCATTATTCATGCGACCCGGGCGAGTGGCCTGGTACTTCGCTCTGGCTCGTTTAATGGATTCCTTTCTGGCTTCCTGGCTGCAACCATCGGTGCAATACCGCTGGCCGCGATCACAGTGGGTACAGACGATGACCTGGGCGTAGCAGCGACAACAGTGGTAGAGACGGCTGGATGATGGCATCGACACAAAGGTCGATGAGGGCTGGATTTATTCCCATTATGTGCAACACTTAACGGGTCGTGCACCTGCACGGTTTTTTTGGGTATGGCGCCAGCGTTGACCGTCAAATCTGTGGTGGCGTCATACCGTTCTCAGCGACACTTATTCTTATAGTCCCTACGCTTGAATCGTGCCTGCTTATTGGTCGCTCTTGAGTGTGACTGGGCCGCAGTTCTACCGCGCCGATTCTAATACGCCGAGATCCGTCTATTTCAAAATTCGGCAAATAGCTGCGGTTTTGGAGTGGCGTCTACAACAAGGTGCGTCGCGGCAAGCGCCGTGACGTCAATAAGCGGTTCAAGGCCATGGTCAGCCACTTCCTGTTTGAAGCTGAGTTCTGTACCCCGGCAGCGGGTTGGGAGAAAGGCCAAGTAGAGAAGAAGGTGGGCGATTCCCGTTATCGTATCTGGCATAACGCACCCTCGTTCAAAACCTTGGCTGATTTGAACCGTTGGCTGGAGCAGCGGTGCATCGAACTCTGGAAGGAAATACCTCACCCTGAATATCCGGGCCGGATGGTAGCGGATGTCTGGGAGGATGAGCGCAAGCAACTCATGGCAGTGCCCGCGCCGTTTGATGGCTATGTCGAGCACACAAAGCGCGTGTCTTCGACTTGCCTTATCCTGTGCGACCGTAACCACTATAGCGTCCCCGCTGCATTCGCCAACAAACCTGTGAGCGCGCGAGCCTACGCCAGCAAAATAGTTGTTGTTGCCGAAGCTCAGATCATTGCCGAGCATACTCGAGTCTTCTCCCGCCACCATAAACATGCTGGGGAAACCGTCTACGACTGGCGGCATTACCTGGCAGTCATCCAGCGCAAGCCCGGTGCCCTGCGTAACGGCGCGCCCTTTACAGAGCTCCCCGGCTGCTTTAAACGCCTGCAACGCATTCTCCTAAAACGGCTGGGTGGTGATAGGGAGATGGCCAATATCCTGGCGCTGGTGCTACACCACGATGAACATCTTGGTGATGTAGGCCGTGGAGGTGGCCCTTGAGAGCGGCAGGCCCTCCCAACAACACGTGACCAATGTGCCGGGACGGTTGTTAGAGGGGCCATTACCCGAGCCGCTCAATCCACCGCCAGCACTCGTACTGGTCAATGAGCCCATTGCCAACACACAGCGCTACGATAACCTCAGGGAGAATAAATATGTCCGTTGATGCAATGATCGCCACACTAAAAGCGCTGCGCCTGTACGGCATGGCTCAATCCATTGAAGAGCTGGCTGAACAGGCCGCACCTGCCTATCAGTAGGCAGAACCCATCCTCAATGATCTGCTCAAAGCAGAAGTAGCCGACCGCGAGGTGCGGTCTATTAACTATCAAATGAAGGTGGCCAAATTCCCGGCCCACCGGGATCTTACCGGCTTCGACTTCATCGAGAGCATGGTGACAGAAACACTGGTGCGTTCACTTCACCGGTGCGAATTTATCGAAGAAGCCCAGAACATTGTGCTGATTGGCGGCCCTGGTACTGGGAAAACCCACCTGGCAACTGCCTTGGGTGTACAGGCGATTATCCATCACCACAAACGGGTGAGGTTCCTCTCTACGGTCGACCTGGTAAACGCTCTGGAACTGGAGAAGGCCGCCGGACGACAAGGGCGAATGGCCAACCGTTTGGCCAGCACTGACCTGGTCATACTGGATGAGTTGGGTTATCTCCCCTTCAGCCAGGCGGGAGGAGCCTTGCTGTTCCACCTGATCAGCTTCCTGTATGAGCGCACCAGCATTGTGATTACAACCAACCCAAGCTTCTCTGAGTGGCCAAAGGTCTTTGGTGATCCAAAGCGAACAACAGCTCTGCTGGACCGGCTGACACACCACTGCCATATCATCGAGACGGGCAACGACAGCTACCGATTCAAAAACTCGACCTGCAATCAAAGGGAGGAAATAACTGGCAAAAAACCAACAAAATGAGTAATACTTGAGCGAACCAGGTGGGTCAAAATTAGATGCAAATCCTGGGTCAGTTTTAAGTGCAAATTAACAATGTGTTCCTGTTAGCAATGCTTTACCCGCTTTGTTGGCCTTTCCAAACGCTATTCGCCGCTGGTTGCTCAGGGCCTTGCTGTAATTCTTCATGACGTGGAAACGGTCAAACACAATGTCGGCATTGGGTCAGCAATCACGGACTGATTTCTGACAGGATGGCGCCATGTCCATTGCGACAGCCTCTATTTTTTCAGTGGTTTGTGCCGGAAGCTGCTTTAGAAATCCAGAGAAAACGTCAGCCGTTCGACCGGTTTCCACACCGATTAAATGCCCCTCCACCGTGTCGTAAATCACGGTCATGTAGTCGTGGCCTTTCGCCCTGGCCACCTCATCAACACCCGGATACTTCAGCAGTCAGCGGTGTCGGGTCGAGTGCCGGGAGAGTCTCCTCCAGAGACGCCTTGTCGATATTCTTCACCGTCTCCCAGCGTAGCCCCAGGTGCCTGGAGACCGCCTGAATACTCATGTGGCGGCACAAACCGCTGATCATGCGGCAGAAGCGGCGGGTGAAACGCCAACCCTTGTCAACAAACTCACAGCGTTCCATCCGCCGCTCATTTTTGCTGATAAATACCGGGGCCAGCTCCCTTTCAATCATCAAGGGTAGCCAAAGAGCGGCACATCCCTGATCTGTCGACGGACGTACCGGTTGACTGTTCCCTTTCGCCCCGTAACGGGGTCTATGGCGTTTCTACGTCGGTCCCGGCTGCAGTGAATGACAAGTTGCTGCTCCTGTTCGTCCCGTTGTATTGGATTGACCCGCTGCCCCTTGAGGCCCAAAATATCCCTCTGGATGTCGATTCCCATATACCTGTTCTATGTAAAGTTGTCAGAAGCCTTATATACCAGCAGATTACGTGGGGATCGGCATCCTTTTTCACTCATAGAAGCGGAGAAGAGCCGCGAATTATTAAGAATATTGTCAAATCTAATTCGTAGAGTCACTCAAAATAACGCCGCGTGCTTCTGATTTTTCCCACATCCTCAGATAACCCTCTGCCGATTTAAACAGGGGCTGCAACTCTTCGTCGGTTGCGCCGTCGCGTCTGACATCCTCTATTACTTCCGCCACCAGACCCAGGTGCACCATGCCTTCGGTGTTAAAATCCAACACCCTGTTTCCAACCACGGGCCGCTCCAATGTCACGTCGCCGGCGTAGGAGGTAAAGGGGTAGGTGATACCCTCATCGACCTGCTCTTCACTGCAGACACTATTGACCCCAAACCTCGGTCCGGGCGCACCTGCGAAGCCGTTCAAATCGAAACCAAAACCCTCGGCCGGGAACGCACCTTTTTCTCGCATGAGTTGGATGCGAGCCTGAAAAGCATCGTCCATTGTGCCCTCAGAAGTTGCTGACCGGCAGCGGCCCAAATTCGATTTTGACATTCCACCGAGCTCATACAGCAAGCCGTTATTGTTGCGGCCGTGTGTACCCATTGCCGGATAATCATTCTCCACGAGAAGCTCATAAGCTCGTGCATAGCTAGGCCGGGGTAAGTGGTCGACTTCGATTATCATGCCGCGAACCATCAGTTGTCCCATCAGGAATTCCCCCAGATCGGTCAATCCCGCATTCTGGCAGAATTCCCCCTCCTCCGGTGGTCCCAAAAACAAACCAAGATTTGCTAATAAATGCCCGATGACGTCGCCCGCAAAGCCGCTCACATCTATCGGCGGCTCTGAGTCGAAGACTTCTCGTGGCATGTTCAAACTAGAAAAGCTAGCGGGGCCACTATCAAAGCCGCCGGGAAAGCCCAGCAGACTTTCGTCACATTGAACCAGGTTTCCAAAATAGCCGGTGTGTAGAAAGTTACCCACTTCAATAATACCGCGATCGCCATCGCCGGCTGAAAAAGCATTGTCGTATTTGTGTACTGGAAAAATGGCTCGAACACCTTTGGCGTGGTACTGATCCAGCTTCGCGACCACATCCGACTCGGTACAGGGCCCGAAACCACCAAACGGGACGAGAAAGCAGTCGAACAAGTCTGAGGTTTCTATACCGAGTATTACTGCGAGTTTGCCAGCTTTGATTTGTTCGCGGGCCTCTTGGGGACTGAACACGATCCTAAACCAACCCTGCCCCGGTTCGCCTGAAAGCGCGTCTATATAGCGTTCCAGTGCATAGGTTTCCTCGAGGATACGATCGACCGATACCATGTCGTTACAGTCAAATCGTTGAGGCTGTGCGCCTACGCCCACCACCAGTTGGCACAGCAGTTCATTCGTTGTGGCGTGCTGAACAACCAACCGCAACCCACTGAGGTAGGCACGCTTTAGCCACTGGTAGTATTGCACCTGATGGGTTGCACTACGCGGGGCGTTGGGCCAACTGGTAAAGTCTGGAAAACCACTGGTGTCATGATCTTTCTCAGGCAGTTCGCCGGCCAGCAAAGCGGGCAGCAGATCAGTGAGTGAGGCAGTTCCATTGAAAGATGAGCCCATAAAGTCCTTGCGGCCATCTACCCCGTGGGATTGCTCACAATCGTGCAGGGCATGTTCTACCCCCAGCCGATGGAAGGGCGTGCCGTGAAAAACACCACCGCCTCCGAAGGCGAAGTTGGTAAATAGGTGGGAGTGTGCGTCGACGAAGCCGAACACGCTGCCATCTTCAAATTCCGTTGTTGAAATATCTCCCGAGGCATCTAGGCTTAGCTCCGGAAAGTCTGCGCAGCTGTTTGTTGGGACCAAATCAATATCGGCAGCCTGAGCGGCATCGCCCATTCCCCCTGTCTCAGTCAGGTGTTTTCCTGATTGCAGATGGTGCAGATTGAACTTCCCATCCGCAGCGGCGCTCAGCTCCCACTCACCCTCAGATTGCAACCGATCCTGTATAACAATACTTCCCTCAACTTCGCTGGTGTCGGATGACAGCGTCAGCTGCCGAGTCAACATCTCACCGTCGGAAGTTAAATAACTACGACTTTCATCGTAGAGCAGGTACACACCCAAATCAGCAGGTTGCAGCAAAAAATGGCTGGCCTGCGCCGAGTCGATGACGATTAGCTCATAAGCTGAAGCTGAAGCTAATGCCGAAACGAAGCTTCCCTCTTCACCAATAGCGATTGCGTAGCATTGTTTGGCCACAGCAAAAACCGAGTCTGGATCTGGAGGAATAACCTGGGGCGTGTTGTTCGCCGGTAAGTCGTTAGCTGTGGTTCTGTCGCTGCTGTCCGTGCAAGCTGTTAGTAATGACGCGAGCACAGTGAATAGCAGCAATTGCTGAATGGGGTTTTGCATATCGTGTCTCAGAATATTCTTGTGCAGCTATGCTAATCCTTGCATCGTCCAACTGCAAAGACCCTGCACCGCTTGCTGACCACCGCAAATAGGCAAGTGCTGGAAGTAGCAGAACCCTTCTCACTACATCAGGACCTTGGGTTGAGCCGCCCTCCACCGCTGCGCCCGCCTCCATTAGTGTCAGCAGTAAAACTGCAAATCCCATAGCGCGATCAAGGTAGGCAAGTTCGGCAAATGTGAATATATAAAAACTACCCCCATAGGATCATACACACCAGTAATGCTAGCGCGTACAGCGAGGCTTGGCGTGTGCACTGCGGATCACATTTCTCCGCTGTTGGTGCCGGGGTGCCGGCTAGATCTGCAGGGCGCCAACCTGTGCGGGAAACCCAAATTCTCCACTTGTCGGTCTTTGTTTTAGTGGCCTTGAAGTCACGAATCATATCGAGAAAAATATGCACGTTGGCCTGCACAGGATTAAAACTGTTGGCACCTGCCACAGTGCAAAGTGCTCGCCGCACCAAAGTAAAATAGCCGCTCCCACCCCGTAGATAACCAGTTTGGATGCGGTGCTCAGTATTCCCATACTCAAGCTACTGACTGAATCGTTCAGTTGGTAGTAGCCGGTTCCCCGATGCCAGTCGAGCGCCAGCTCCGCTAAAACAAACACTATGAAAAAGGGGCTGGCGTAGGCTATCAAATCCATTTACAACTCCAAGCGGTTCAACCACTTACTTCCGAGAATACCGTGGCTCCGGCGAGAGCTACAGCCCCACCATATCAACGTGGGCGCTCATTCTACTCCCTCTTGTATATTTTGCCGTTTTTCATCACAAAGCTGACACTTTGAAGCGCTGATACATCCTCGAGTGGGTTCCCTCTTACGGCTATGATATCCGCCAGTTTATCCACCATTATCATGCCTCTGTCGTCTACCCCCAGTAGCTCAGCGGCACCAGTGGTGGCCGTTTGTATCGCTTCTGCCGGGCTCATTCCGTAGCCAACCAGATCCGGGAATCCATCGGCGTTCCGCCCGTGAGGATACAGACCGGCGTCGGTGCCGTAGGCAATTTTTACTCCGGCTTGCATCGCTCGCTGATGACTCTGGATACCCTGTTTGACAATGGCTACTCCTTTGGGCGGAAGAAGTGGATCCCGCAGTGCAGTAGTATTCATGATAGGTGTAGTGGGTACCAGAAAAGTCCCGCGTTTTTTCATTTCCGCAATGATCTCGTGGGTTAAAATCGAACCGTGCTCTATCGATGCCACACCGGCTTTGACCGATGCCAAAATAGCATCAGAGCCATGCGCGTGAGTGGCAACTTTTACACCGTGTTTGCGGGCTTGCATAACCACTGCTTCAACTTCATCATCTGAGTAAGTTTGATGGCCAACAGGTTTTTCAGAGCGCTCAGAATTCGTAAACCCGGCGGTACCATACAACTTGATTACGCCGGCACCCATGGCAGCTTGATGGTCAACAGCGGTGATCAACTCGCTTATATTGTCTGCGATGCCCACGTTGGGAAGAGACCTTACCTGCGGGAAAATGTGCGAGTAGTCTGCGGGGCCTGAGATATTGATACCGTGTCCGGCCGGGATTATTCGAGGCAGTGAAAAGCCCTCCCGCTCAGTTATTTTACTCAAAGTGACATCGACGAAATACCATCCATCTAAATCTCGTACCGTGGTAAATCCGGCCATCAATGTTTTATAGCCATTTCCCATCGCCTCAAGGACGAAATCAGTTTCACTGTAGCTGCGAGCCTGCCGGATCAGTTCTTCCGTATTGTTAGTCCCAATCATTAAGTGGGTGTGGACATCGATAAGTCCAGGCAGCAAAGTCGCATCACCAAGGTCGACAATCTTTGATCCCTCGGGAAGGGTCGAAGGATTAATTGCGGCGATCCGGCCTTGATCAATAACGATGACGGCTGGCCGGACCAGCTTACCCTGGCGGGTATCGACGTAACTTGCAGCCTTTAAAGTAATTGTCTGGGATCCTACAGCCCCAGCATTAATATCGGGTTGAGTCGAGATGGAAGAAGAAAACACAGCAAAAAACACGGGCAATATCGATAGGCTAAGAAATCGAAAAACTAAAAATCGCATAATATATTTCCTATCCATTAGTTATTACTCATCATAATTTTTATCAGGTCCGACTGATAAATCGATTGCTCTGGCACGGGCAGCCCGCCACGCTTCAGGTCGTTTTGACCTAGTCCCGACAATTGATCAATGACAAAAGCGTGGGCGCGAGCGAGTTTTTCCATCTGCTTGAAATTGACCCCTCCACGATCAACATCTGCGGTGGAATGATAAAATTTACCGGTCTGTATCCAACCACTGGAAATCGCCCCTAGGTCATTATAGGGAGGATGAAAGGCTGCCTCGTCCGCCGCGGGATCTACATAGACCAGGTCTCCTGTTGGAATGGCGTAGTTGTGTATAGCCTGCTTGAAAATATCGATTAGCACCTCGCTGCGATTGGTCACTAACAACATCAATGGATCGGTCACGTTTGATGAGGCGACAAACATGCCCTCATCGAGGGGCCTGATCATACCCAGATGCTCCGGACGCAATACCAGCAGTAGATTTTCTTGCATCATCTTTTTGTGTTTTGCGATAAACGGCAGTGTGCCCCCAACGCCGGGTACTTCATGGTCACCTTGAAAGAGGAAAATAATGCCGTGCTGTCGCTGCTCAAAGGGAATCTTTGCATAGTGTTTGGCCAGGGCGAGATTGAGCGCCACCGACGCGCCGTTGTCGTGAATCCCGTAAAAATACCCATCTACATGGGTGGGAATAACAATGTAGTCGTCCGACTGCCCCGGAAGAATGGCATAGACGTTGCCACTCATACGCGCCTTACCCGATTCCATACGGCCCTGGATATTCATCCTGAGTGTGACCGGGTTGTTGTCGCTTGCCCGGTCCAACAACTTGCGCAGGTATAAACCATCGTTATCGCCGATGGTGGTCCAGGGCACTGCCAGACCGATATCATCTCCGCCACCCGGAGCGCCAACACGCCCCGCAACCTGTTGAACGCCAGGAACATCCCACCAGACCACCACGCCCGCCGGTACACCGTAGCTGCCCTCTACCAGCCTGGAATAAGCGGTGCGCGCGCTATTGAGTATCGCGCTGGGCTGGGTGCGACCGCGCAGCAGGACAATTTTGCCATTCAAATCCCGGCCCCTAAGCTCTGAGGGTGTCGCATCACCCACGTAGACCATTTCTGCTTCTATCCCGGCTTGTGGAGTCGTGGCCGAAACAAAGGCGGTGATGGCCTGCTCGAAGTTGTAGGACTGGCCAGAGGTATAGCCTGGCGCCCCGGTGACCACCAGGTCACAGGTGGTTGGTCGCCACTGCGGATATTGGGAGGGGAACTTGTCGTAGTGCACATCCTCCAGGCCAAAGGACTGCAACTGTTGGTAAATCCACTGATGTGTCTTACGCTCGTACTGCGTACCCTGGATGCGGCCCCACAACAGTTCACCGTCGCGTTTCGATTCAAGCGCAATGCCGGTCAATACCTCGGCATAAGCTGCCAGATCCTCGGCTTTAATCCCGCGCCGCGGATCCGTTGATTCATCGAGCTTTTGCGGAAGTTGTTCGAGGCCGAGAGGAAAAATATGAGCCGCCCGTTCGTCATTGACCTTCTGCTGGTAATCCGCTGGTGTCAAAAACGACACCGATTCAAGCATCTCGACCAGTGCCTGAGGTGAAGTGGCCAGAGCTTGTTTATTTTCTGCGTCGCCACCTTCCGCAAGACTACCGGCGGAGGCCAGTATGGTACCTGTGAACAGCATGACTGAATTTATCACTTTAGATATCATAATTCGTTCCTATCATTGGTAAGTCCTCGTCGTTGCTGACAAATGCCTATTGTTGCAAACTCACAAAGAAGAATTCTCATTTGTTTCCGGATTTCCACACTAACTGTCCCCCAACGTAGGTGGCATCGACGGTAATCCGGTCCAATTGATCGGCGGACACCTCGAGCGGGTTTTCTGACAGCACGACCAGGTCTGCGAATTTGCCAACTGCGATGCTGCCTGTGTTGTGGTCTTCATGAACCTGCCAGGCCGGATTTATAGTCATTGCCCGCAGCCCCTGTTCCACGGATATACCCTGCTTCTGCGCCACGGGATCGCCCTCCCGGCTGCGCCGCATCACCGCCGTTTTGATCATTTGCAGCGGCGTGGAGGGAAACATTGGATGATCCGAATGCAGACTCGGCTTGAGTCCGGCGGCGAATGCCGACCGCACCGGCAACAAACGTTTGACGCGCGCTTCGCCGAATAAGCCGTCCCCGAGAATACGACCGTAGTAATAGACATGCTGGATGTGAAAGCTCACACCAAATCCGGCTTTGGCAAAACGACTAAATATCGCGGGCTCCGCTAGCATTAAGTGCTCAAACCGATGCCGGCTATCGGCCCGCGGTGCTTTTCGGAGGACATCCTCCAATACCTGCAGTACCTCCCGTGTCGCCCTGTCGCCCTGCGTGTGAATGCCGAGTTGCCAGCCGCGACGATGCATTTCATCCACAGCTCCGTATAGCTTATTTTCACTCCAATTGGCATGCCCAACGGCACCCGGTTTCACGCCGATCGCCTCTCGCGTGAACTCATTATTCAGATACGGTTTTTCCACCAACATGGTGGCGCTATAGGGAGAACCGTCATACCAGATTTTCATGCCCTTGTAGCGGAAGTGGTCGTGTCCAGCGCCGGGTTCCAATTCCAGGAGCTGCTTGCGCGCGTACCAGGTGATGAAGACGTTGTGCCGGATGACCGGTTCTGCGGCTGTCAATTCTTCATAGATTGCTAAAACTTCCGGTAAAGGGATCATCACTCCCATAGCGGTGACCGAAGTGATTCCCATTGTTGCATAGTGGCGGAATACCTTTTGCAACGCGCTTTCCCACGCTGCCCGCGTCTTCGGCATACCAAATTTTTCCTGTATCGGGAAAAATGCCGACTGCTCGACCAGTCGACCGGTAAGTTCGCCGTTTTCATCCCGCTCGTAGTACGACCCATGCCCTGGATCAGGTGACTCCCGCGTGACGCCGGCTGCTTCGAGCGCCCGACTGTTTAGGTAAGCCTGGTGCCCACCTTGCGGCGTAATAAAAAGCGGGTTACTGGGTGCAACCTCATCGAGCTGTTTGAGAGTCGGGGCTTCAAGGCCTTCAACCAGAATGGGATCCCAGCCCGCGGCAAAGACCCATTCGCCAGGCTGGTATTTCTTAACGGCATCGCGCAGTGCCTGCCAGCTTGCTTCCACTGTTGGGTGAGAATAACCACCGACGTCTTCCCAACCCATCGCCACAGCCGCCAAGGCGGGATGCACATGCGGGTTGTGAAAGCCGGGAAGCAAGGTCTTGCCGGCCAGATCGATCAGCTTCGTTCCCTCACCCTGCCATCGAAAAACGGCGGAGTGGTCACCGGCAGCTACAATTCTGCCATCGACAATCGCAACGGCCTGGACTGTCCGACTCTCCGAGTCCATCGTCACAATAGGACCACCGGAAAAGATGAATCGAGCTTCTTTAGCTTGCTCCGCCACGGCAGGGGCTGCCACGGGCCCCGTCAGCAGAGTAAACCCCAACAACAGACTCATGAAAACATCGCGACTCAAAACGGCATTCGCCCTCATCGTCCGTACCTCCAAGCGATCTTAGTCGTTGAATAAACTCCCACCATATGCAGCCCAACCAAGCCCAGCATCGAGGCTTCATTAAATAGCCAGCCGCCTTCACCGTGCCGCTTCATCAAGGGGATTATCGCATGGGCACCATTGCATTGGCGTTTGACGGTGGTTTGGAAAGAGTCAGTGAAAGCTCGGTGTGTCACCAAGATTAGCCGACTCGGGCTGAAGCGGCAAAGGTTCCAGCAGATAAAAAGGCCGTTGAAAAACTTCACGATTACCATTGGGTGCCCAACTCGCACCAATATTCCGGAAGGGCATATCATCGACAATACCTCGTGACTGATGGGGTTCGTAGGAGTTGGTCATGAAAATATCGCCGGGCATTGCCACGTATTTTTGATCACCAATCCAGTGCTCTACGGGGCCACTGATCATGTAATAAAATTCGGGAATCGAATGACTGTGCTCAACGTAGCGCGCATGGGAGCCCCAAACCATTTGTGAGATATTAAAGTCCCAACCTCCGCCCGGCCTGGCGGCCTGGAAAAGTGCTTTGTACCGCATTACTTCCAGCCATCGATCCAACAAGGCGCCCAGGCTATTGATATCCTTGGCCCAGAAAAAATTCGCCTCCATACCCTTGGTGAGCCAGGCATTGTCACTCTCGTGGGCGAAGGTAGCCGTGGATGGATAGGGATCGCGTTTCTGCCCCGGCTTTTCTCGCCGCGCCTCAAGCGCATCAGAGTGTGCGGCGAAGCTGGAGTCGATCTTGGGAAGGGCCACAGCTGCGGAAGGTTCGGCAACAGGCTCTGATCGCCCGCGCTCGCCCCAATACTGGTAGTCCTGGGGAATAACAGCTTGTTGGGGCTGAATGTGCTGATTAGCTCCCGTCAGGTAATAACCAGCGGAGAGATAGCGCTGATCGCCGTCCGGCGCCCAACGAAGCCATATTATTCGCAAGGGCTCACCGGGCGCTGCGTAAACACGGCGTATGTCATAGGGATTGAGCTTCACCGTTGTACCAGGGCTTACGGACTGAGTCTTTCCTTCCACGGTGACCTCGCCCCTACCGCCTATGATGTGATAAAACCCTGGAGAGCCACCGGCATGTCCTGGCAGGACCGCGCCAGGGCCAATCATTAGCTGAGTAATCTTGATGTCCGGATGATCGAAGGCGAGGCGTGCTTTTACGACATTCTCCAGCTGTAGTACTTTCTCAGGAGACTTAGCGCGCAAGTCTGCCCAGTCAAATGGCAGGACGTCTCCCAATGTATTCCAGGGCATGTTCCGCGACAGATGAACCGACTGATAGGGCTCAATTGGCGGCGCTTTACCGGTGTCGGCCATATCGGCCGCGCGACGTTCCCGAAATGCGGCATAGACTTCCGCAAAGGGATCGCTCGGATCATCAAACTCAAAATAAATTGCCGGATCAATATCCTCTGCATTAAGGGTCCTATCGATATTGACGGTCGGGGTGGGTTGCGGGATCGATACAGTGTCATCGGAATTACAGCCAATGAGTGACACCAGGATCACAGCAATAAGACAAGTTGCGCAGCGCTGAACTGTTACCCGAGAGTGTTTGACTATCATCGTGTTGACTCCAATGTGGGTGGGATTAGCTGTATCCGTTCCACCCATCTAAAACTACTGGAAAAAGGGGCTAAGCGCCCCCTGGTTTTAACTCGTGGATTTCTAGAAGTTGTAGCGAGCCTGTATCTCATAAGTGCGCGGTGCCTCGAACTGGTGGAAATAGGTAGCGTCAAAACCAAAACCCTGGCCAGACAGCGTTGTGTCATTACCCCAGTTAAAGGTGAGCTCATCCGTGAGGTTTTTACCCACCAGCGCCAGAGACCAAACACCGTCCGTGCTGCTCAGTGCTATGCGCGCATTGACCTTGGTATAGGAATCCTGGATTGTAACAGGGTCATTATCCACACCAATGAGGATGTCGTCTGTATAGAGGATGTCCACTGCCGCATCAAACTCCACCGTGTCGGTCATGGCGGTGTAGTAACTTATCCCAAAATTAACATTGGCATCGGGCGCGAACTGCAGCGGTGTACCGGAAAGATCCTGCCCCCCAGCCGCGGAACTGCAATTTCCAGCGAGTTGGTCGGGCACCTGACAGGGGCCTCCCGGGAAAGATTTATATTGCGCATCAAGAAACGAGAACCCGCCATTAATGGTGATTTGCTCGGTTAAACCCACTTCGAAGTCACCCTCTATGCCCGTTACTTCGGACTCAGCGACATTGCCAACAACAAAGCCAGCGTTCTCAAACGAGCTGATTTGCACGTCTTCGTAGTTGCCTTGGAAAACTGCCAGGTTCACCCGCGCGCGCCCGTCCCACAAGGTCATCTTCAGACCGAGCTCTATGGACTCAACGGTCTCGTCGTCAAATTGAGCGCTGATGTTATTGAAATTCGCGGTGTCATAGCCACTGGCTTTATAGCCGGTTGCGAGATTGACATAAGACATGATGTCGTCGTTGAAATCGTATTGGAAGTTCACGTTACCGATCCAATGCTCTTCACTCAGGTCAAGTTCGTAATCAAAGACCGTAAAGAAATTTACCGCGGTATAAATGGCGTTTAGCACCGGATCTGCCAATACGGACGTACCCGTAAACGAAGTTGTAGTGTCATTCTTGTCGATATCTTTTTCATCATCTGAATAACGCAGCCCGAAAGTAGTCCGGAAATTTTCGGTAATATTCCAAGTGACTGAAGCAAAGGCTGACCAAGTTTCGGTATTTTGCTCTGCGCGTGAAATATGCTCCGCGTCCAGAGAGGTAGTGGGAAACCCGGGCGGAAATCCTGCAAAGGCAAAGACGCCTGCTTCTACGTTGGGTATTGCGGACCACTGTGCTACCAAACTGCTCTCGAAATCCAATTTGGCGTCCTGATAAAACACTCCGGCCAAATACTCTATCGTCTGACCCAGGGGCGAACTTAACAGGAACTCCTGGGTAAATTGCTCGTGAGATTCATCGGTACATTGGTCGAGAAAATTGGCCGATACGTAATCTATGTCAGTACATTTCTCATATTCGTACTCGGTATAAGCCGTGATGGAGCGCAGGGAATGCTCGCCGAGTTGATACTCCAGTGTAAGCTGAAGAACATCGCTCTCCATATCATCTTCGACGGGCCTGCCAGGGAAACCCTTAGTCTGGGATTGCCGATAGTTAAAGCCTGTAGCATTGGCATAGTTTGGGTCGTTCAGGCCATTTAAAAATGTTGAAGTTGGCGTAGCAACCGTTTCCTTCGAGGTGCTGCCAGTAGTTTTAAACTCGCCGTGTTCTGCTTTTATAAACACGCTCAAATCGTCAGTCGCATCCCAGGCCAGAGTGCCGCGAAAAATTGTGTTTTCCTGGGCGGCACCATCTTCTCCATTTTTTAGGCCGCTACCGGGCGTCGCTCGGAACTGATTGTCCATCCAACCATCGCGCTCGTGGGTCTTGACAACCAGCCTGCCACGGACAGAATTCGAGAGAGGCCCGGTAACCATTCCAGTCAACGTTTTTCCACCCAACTCCGTTTCATAGCCCGCATCTATATAACCTTCAAGATTATCACTGGGCTGGGCGGTGGTTATATTAATGGCGCCGGCCACCGTGTTCTTACCAAACAGTGTCGATTGGGGCCCTTTCAATACCTCTACCCGCTCAATGTCCAGAAACGCGGAGCGGGAGTTACGCGCGCGGCCAAAATAAACCCCGTCGATGAAAGTACCTACCGACTGCTCAAAGCCCGCGTTGTTACCGGAACCGACGCCACGAATAAATATCTGGTTATTACCACCGGATTCACCGATATGCACACTGGGTAGATATGCGGCAAGTTCATCCAGTTCCGTGACACCGAATTTTTCGATTTTATCGCCGCCCACCACAGACATTGCTATAGGTACATGCTGCAGGCCCTCCGCACGTTTGGTAGCAGTTACGACAACCTCTTCCAATATTTGGGCCTGGCTGGTCATTGAGCCAGCGGCTGCTACCAGGGCGATCGCAGCGGCAAGTTGGGTTTTTCTCATTGTCATTAGTGTGTACATAGTAGTTTCCCGCCTCTATTCGGTGACGGGCGCCAAGTTAACAATTATTACGATGTTTCACTGCTGTCCCGTTAAGGAGAAATAAAAAGGTCTGATTCCGCCACAATTGATACAATGAGATTGTTTAGAAAACAGTGTATTAATAGAGGGAACCAGACCATGGCGCATTGTAATACGATCCTGTCACAAATACTAAAACTTGTTCCGAGACATGAATTTGAGACCCTTGCCAAACAACATCATTCAGGTCGTGCTTTTCGTAAAGCCTCCCGCTGGTCACAGTTTGTGTCGCTGACGATGGCTCAATTGTCCGGTCGAAACAGCTTGCGCGATATCGTGGACAATATGTCGGCGCAAATGCATCGCCTTTACCACCTGGGTAGCGCGAAGCTGTCGCGATCTAACCTATCGCGCATCAATGAAGATAAGCCTTATGCTCTGTACGAAGCGCTGTTTGGAAAACTGTTAACTCGCTGCCAAGGCGTGGCACCTGATCATAATTTCAGATTTAATCACCCGCTTTATTCGCTGGACGCTTCCACCATCGACTTGTGTTTGTCTGCGTTTCCCTGGGCTGATTTTCGCACCACCAAAGGAGCGATTAAACTGCACGTCGGGTTGAATCATGCGGGTTATTTGCCCGAGTTTGTGACTATCACAGAAGGGAAGAAGCACGATGTAACAGTGGGCCGCACGCTCAGCTTTCCCAAGGGAAGTATTGTTGCGATTGATAAAGCCTACAATGATTACGCTTGGTATAAACAGTTGACAGATAAGGATATTTTCTTTGTTACCCGGCTTAAGAACAATGCAAAATACCGTATTATCGAGCGTCGACCAGTGCTGAAAGGAAAAGGTTTGACCTGTGATCAAACGATAGAATTCACTGGCCCCCAGGTCTCCAGGAAATGTCCAGTCCGCTTAAGGCGGGTTGGCTACAAAGATGCGGAGACGGGTAAGCACTATGTGTTTCTAACGAACAATTTCAAACTGGCAGCCAAGACGATCGCCGATATCTACAAAGCCAGGTGGCAAGTAGAATTATTTTTTAAGTGGATAAAACAGAACCTGAAAATCAAATCGTTTGTTGGTACGAACAAGAATGCGGTGATGACTCAAATATGGATAGCGATGTGCGTATACCTGCTAATAGCATTTCTGAAGTTTCAGTCAGCACTCACAAAAAGTATGCAGCAGCTATTGCGATTACTACAGCTCAATTTATTTGATAAGCGTGACCTGATGGCGCTGTTGAGGGGTGATCCACCTGATGGCAGGCTGCCTGATGTTAATCAAATGGCACTCATATGAAAGTTAACGGGACAGCAGTGACGATGTTTATATAATTAATAGATTGTATATAACTAGTGCCTATCCATAAACTTTCAATCCATTGAAATATAAGGAATATTTTTCGCAAGGTATTAAAAAATGGCTCTTCTCCGCTTTGTTGAGTGATTCTAGGTTTTCAAATAGAACATAGATTGATTATCTGGGAGGGATGATTGTCTAATTTTGAGTTTGAAGTACTCGGTATCCCTGATGCCCCTGGCGCGCTTACGGATCATTCCTATACTGACATTACCAGCCTCTATCCTGGCGCTTGTTAGCTTGTGTTTTGCATAATTGCAGATGCCGACACAATGTTTTCTGAGCGATTTTGCGAACTTTTTCAGATAGAGCATGTGTGACTGATCTGCTATCAAGCACCAACTTTCCAGTTGCTCTGCCATCCCCTCAAATGAAGTGGCACTCCACAGATACTGAAGCTGTTCTTTTAAAACGTAGAGCGCATTCAGGTTGCTATTGCTATCCAACAACGTTTGCAGCTTGTTACTTTGTTTCTCACTCAACTTATCCGCATTTTTGAGCAACAGATAATGCGTCCCCTTCATCAGTTTTTTACCATTCGGATCGGCCTTCCTGAACTCAAGCCGGCGCTGATTATGGATAGCTTTGCTGTAATTTTTCATGACGTGAAAACGGTCAAACACAATGTCTGCCAACGGCAAGCACTCCCTGACAGCCTTTTGATAAGCAGGGCCCATATCCATAGCTACGGCCTTGATTTTACTGGATGTATCCGGGGAGAGATGTTTTAGAAATCTTGCAAACACCTCGGCAGTTCGACCAGCTTCCACCCAGACCAGATGACCTCCGACCATATCGTAGACCACCGTCATATAGTCATGGCCTTTCGCCCTGGCAACTTCATCGACACCAATATATTCCAAGCCAGTCAACTGTGCAGGATCAAGCGCAGGGAGCGTTTCCATCAGGTATGCCTTGTCGATATTCTTTACTGTCTCCCATCGTATCCCCAAATGCCTGGAGACGGCCTGAATAGACATATGGCGGCATAATCCACTGATCAGTCGGCAAAACCGGTGGGTGAAACGGCACCCTTTATCGACAAAATCACACGCCTCAATGCGGCGCTCACCCTTGCTAATAAACACTTGGGCCAGTTCAATGTCGAGCACACATGGATACCCAAAAAGGGGGATATCCTTAACCTGCCGGCGAATATGCTGGTTGATAGTTCCCTTCTTGCCTGTGGTGGGGTCTATAGTGCTCCTGCGGGCGTCCCGGCTACAGTGAATAACAATCTTGTCACCCTCTTCGTCCAGTTTAATTTCATTTACACGTTGCCCCGTGAGGTTTAAAATATTCCGTGAGATGTTGATGGTCATATACCTGCCCTATGTAAAGTTGTCATAAACCAAACATATCAACAGGTTACTTGATGGTCAGCATCTTTTTTCACTCAACAAAGCGGAGAAGAGCCTAAAAAATCCTCTTGAATTTGTTAAGTTTAAGGTGTGAACAAAAAACAAAAAAACCAAGAGGATTCCGCATGCGAGAGACCCGCATTGCTCAGGCAAGTATATTTGAAAACTACTCAAAACACGAATTTGGGACCCAACTTCGGGCGCTATCAAACCGACTGGATCAACATCCAGAAATACTACTTCTGGTCGCCGACGACCTCATTGATGCATCGCTATCCAAGGTAGGTCGATCGGGTTTAACAGTTGAAACCATTTTTCGATGCATGCTCTTGAAGCAACTGTTGCGCGTCAGCTACGAGCAATTGGCATTTAATTTGTCGGACTCAATGACCTACCGTACTTTTGCCCGGCTGCCTGCCACAACAATGCCCAGTCGATCTGGGCTACAGTCAACTATACGGAGTATCAGGCCAGAAACGCTGGAAAAAGTGCATGAGACCCTCTCTGTCAGTTGGCTTAAAGCAGGCATACTATCGATGGAAAAATTACGCATCGATAGCACGGTTGTCGCCAGTAATATTGCGCCACCCAGTGACAGCCAACTCCTGAATGATGGCGTTCGAGTACTTAGTCGCCTGCTGATGAAAAGTAAAAATATCACTGGAGTAAAAATTCGCTTTACGGACCAGCGCAAATCTTCGAAGTCGTTGGCATTTCAGATTTTTAATGCAAAAAATGCTAGAAAAGAAGTACTTTATCCAAAATTATTGCAGATTGTCAGAATTGTACTGAAGCAAGTGGGTCGGGGACTGGAAACCGTAGAAGTGGGCTCCTGTGAATCTGACAAAAAGAAATTGTGGCTAAGTCAGATAAAGCAATACAGAGATTTGACACTGAGGGTCATCAACCAAACAGAGCGCCGCGTCATCCAAGGAGAGGGCGTCCACTCATCAGAGAAAGTCGTGAGTCTATTTGAGTCCCACACCGATATTATCGTCAAGGGGTTTCGAGACGTTCAATATGGCCATAAGATAAATTTGAGCAGTGAGAGAAGCGGGTTCATCACGTACCTGGCTATTGAAAAAGGGAACCCTGCAGATAGCAGCTTATTTATGCCGGTTCTACATTTTCACCGGTCGAAGCTGCACCGCCTGCCCCATTCGGTAGTGGCTGATGGTGGCTATGCCAGCCAGGAAAACGTGATAAAGGGAAGGGCGCTGGGTGTTAAGCGGACGGTCTTCAATAAGCCTGTCGGTTTATCGCTTCATGCCATGGGCGTCAAATCAAAAACGTTTACTCAATTGCGCAATTTCCGGGCGGGCGTCGAAGGGAATATCTCGGAATTAAAACGAGCCTTTGGCGCAACGAAGTCAAACTGGAAAGGTCTTGATGGTTTTAAAGCTTATGTCTGGACATCGGTTCTGAGCTACAACTTGATGCGTTTGGCGAGACTCGACTCCGGCTAAAATCAACGGTGGTTCCGGTTGAGAAATATCTGTAGGCTTATGGGCAGTGCAGCGGAAATCTACGGGAAAAACTCAGGAAAACAAGGTATAAAGTGACGGTTCCAGTCAGTTTATGGCCGGCAGAATTCCGAGCCGGAACGGGAAAGTCAAAACAGGATGTTTTTAAGAAAAACATCCATTTATGGATAGGCACTAACTAGAGTTTAGAGCGAAAGAGCTGTTGTCGGAAGCTTCAATCCCGACTCCTTTTCCTTAATGTTCTCTCAAAACCTGCGTGTAATACAAGCTGCAACGCAATGTTACCCATCTTGTATATAATCTACCGCACCAGGGGCTTGGAATTTTTTGCATCTTTCGTTCCACCAGCTTCGAACGTTAACATGGCGAAAATGTTTTGTCAGACCCAGCCTGATTCTTCCCGCTGTAATAATATCCGGCTTGCGCCATGGTGCATCCGTCACCAGTGGGCCCGCTTTATCACCCAATACCAGCGTCAACAAATGAAGCAGTCCGTAACCTACAGTCGTCAAGTGAACCCAGCGATGCAGCGTTTGGCGCCGTTGCTGCCAGGCTTCTTTGAGCCCCCACAATTGTTTCAACTGGTAGTACATCGACTCAATCGACCAACGCAGTCCGTAATCTTCAATCACTTGTTCGCTCGTTAGAGTCGTATCGGTTGAAAGAAATAATCGAGTCTTGGTCCACTGACCTTTACCCCTGTCTAGCTCGCACCAAACGGCTCTGACTAACTGACCGTCAAGGAACCTTGCCTTGGCGAGCCGACTACGGTATCTCACCTTTTGTTCTTTTCCGTACAGCCGCAGTAGTGCTTCCGTCTTTTTAAAGTGGGCAATTCGCTTGGGTGTGTGTTTTTCGCCATACTTGCGTGGCCGCCCGCGTTGCCCCGGTTTTCGTTCGGGGGGTTCGTCGTAAAGCCGCGTATCGATTCTCGCCTAGCCAATCACGGTAAAACCGTACGCTGTCATCGCGTTGATAAATCGTTTGCGCATATACCAGCAATCGACCAATACCCTCACCGTTTTATCTTCAAACAAGCGGTAAACAGCACGCATGATCACTGTCGCTGCGACCAGCTTGCCCGTATTCCCTGCACTGGGTATCAGTCGGAACAATAGAGGTATCGCCGTCGTCTCCAGCGGTGTGCGCCTGAAAACAGCCGCTAAACTAACCCAGCATTGACCACGAACATAGGCGGCTAAATTCGGCTTATTCCCGTGCTGATGATGTATCTGGCTGCCCGGTGCTTTTTTCGAGGCTCGTAGACTCACCGTATCGTCAATCGCTAAATATAGAACGGGATCATTCTTGGCACTAAGAACCAGACAGACGAACTGTCTTGCCAGCTTCAACCAGGACCACTTTCCGGCTTCAAGCCATTTGTAATACGTCGTCCAGTGCCTTTGCATGTCTAGAAACAAATAGGTTTCGGTGACAAAGCCAGCGGGCGTTAACATAGCGCCGATCAATAGTTCGGTTATTCCGAGTTTCCTATGGGTAAAAGCCAAACAATGGTCAAGAATGTGGTACAAGAGTCTTTTTTTATGGAGATATTCAAATGAAAGATACCGCGTTGTTTACTCAACTTTTGGGGCTTAGCGACCCATGGAAAATCACGGCTATTACTCCGGATCTGACCGACAAATCAATTACCCTCCAGATAGATTGGCCAAAGGGAACGAAAGGCGCGTGTAGTGTCTGCCATGCCCTTTGTTCGGTTTACGACCATCGTGAGCAACGCACATGGCGACACCTTGATACGATGCAGTTCAAGACGCAGTTAGTTGCTCAGGTTCCGCGTATTCATTGTAAAGCGCATGGAATCAAAAGCCTGAAAGTACCGTGGGCAGATACGCAGGCACGCTTTACGCATTTATTTGAGCGTTTCGCTATTGATGTGCTGTCGGCTGCCAGCAACAAGACACAGGCCGCAAAACTACTTGGTCTGTCGTGGGATGAGGTGCATCATATTCAATCCCGAGCAGTGAAAAGAGGGATGGACAGACGCTCTGTTGAGGAAGTGAAACACCTTGGCATCGATGAAAAAAGTTTTCGCAAGGGGCAATCCTATGCCAGCCTGCTGTACGATTTGAATGCGTCCAGAGTGCTTGAGGTCGTGGCAGATAGAACGACGGAATCGGCAACCGCATTGCTGTCCACGCTTCCAGAACAGCAGCGTAATGAAGTAGCTGCTGTTGCCGTGGATATGTGGGTTCCATTTATGACGGCAGTTGAGGCGACTTTACCGAACGCCGCTATTGTTCACGACAAGTTTCATATCGTCAGTTATCTTACAAAAATGGTTGACCAAGTCAGGCGCAAAGAAAATAAAACATTAAGAGCCGCCGGTATCAATGACCTGGTCGGGTCTCGCTATACCTGGTTACGCAATCCCGACAACTGGAGTGAAAAAGGTGAAGCCACTTTTTATGGCCTTCAATCAAAGGGGTTGAAGGTTGCCCGAGCCTGGGCAATCAAAGAGACGCTGCTTGACCTGTGGACTTACAGCTACGATAAACCAGCCCGGGCGTTCTTTAAGAAATGGTACTGGTGGGCGACACATTCACGTCTAAAGCCGGTCATATCAGTCGCCAAGATGCTAAAGAAACATCTCGACAACATAATGACTTACTTGAAACATCGCATCACCAATGCGACCGCAGAAGGATTTAATTCAAAGATTCAGACAATAAAATCGGCTGCCCGAGGATTTAGAAACTTCGAAAACTATCGAGTTTCAATTCTGTTCCACTGTGGAAAACTCAACCTCTACCCACAGGATTCCCAGTAGAACCAATAGTTCAATGAATGTGCCTACGGATCTTGGGGGTAGCGCTTTGCTTAAAAATGTTATCCAATAGCACAGTTCGCGGGGGATGCGAGCACATCCTGTTGCGTTCATAGCGGCCTCCAGAAGAAATCGATTCATTTCTTTCTGAAGGCCGCGCCCTATACACCTTTTAAAAAGCAAAGCTGTATAGGGCGCGGCAAACTTTTTGCCGCTTTATGTCAAGTTTTTTCGCACACTTTGCGCGATAATCTTCCTCCCCAGACTCTAAACTCTAGTTATAGAACTCACACACCAATTAAAAGGCCTATCAGGATTGGCAGCGACTCATGCGATTGCACATCGCTGCGAACTTATTCACAACGCCGCTGAGCGGGGGAAGCTATCGAGTTTGACCGCAGCTCTAGACGAACTGCGCATTTGCCTAAAGGATGCATCGTCAAAATCCCACGCCAACGATGATCTTCGGCAGACCTGACAACAAATCCATGCAAAGCATCCTGCTACAACCAATGATACCTATTCTCCTGTTGCTATCTTCTACGCTGGCGCTGGTAATAAGCGATTTCCTCGCTTTTCGCCCGGGCCGGTATCTGTTCAAGCCGCTGGCCGCAGCGACCTTTATTTACCTCGCCCTCGTCATGGGCGCTACTCAGACCACCTACGGGAACTGGCTGCTAGCCGGCCTGGCGCTCTGCTTTATCGGCGACGTTTTCCTGATGGCAGAGTCTGACCGGTTTTTCCTCGCTGGCTTGGCTCAAACCCCATTTAATCCCCGACATGAAGATAGGCGTGACTGCCTATATACTCGTAATTGCCGCTATGCTCTTAAGCGCAAGTATGACTTACGAGTATGTACACGGCGCTTTGATTGTCGCCGGAGCTGTTAGTTTTGCGATCTCCGATCTAGCCTAGCCGTAGCCGCCGAGCAGTTCGTGAAGTCTATGAAACTCAACAAACTGTGGGGCACCCCACTGTACTTCATCTCCCAGATGTTACTCGCCTTATCGGCTGCACCAGTTTGAGCTAGTCACGCAGCAACCCCCAGTGACATTCCCTGCCGGTGAACCCTCAATCAAAGATAGAAACTTCTGACATTAACAATTATGCTTCATCCCTCTCGTGCAGCGATGGAACAAACCAGTGATTACTCTATACACCCTGCCGACCGCCTTTGGCCTGCGCAACCCAAGCCCCTTTTGTCTAAAAATTGAAATGGCACTGACCCACCTGAATATCGACTTCGATATCGAGACAGTGGCTGATCCTCGCAAAGCCCCCAAGGGAAAAATGCCCTGGTTGGTAGATGGTGAGGTAATACCCGATTCCGAATTAATCCTCGAGCACTTGGACAAGAAAACCAACGGCGGCTTGTTTGGGGACCTCAGTGCGCAAGAACTGGCTATTGGGACCGCTTTCACCCGTTTAGCCGAGGACCACCTGTACTGGATGATAGTGGCAGCGCGCTGGCTAGATGACGAGTGGTTCAAGGTAGTAAAGAAAGATTTTTTTGGCGACTTGCCTGCCCCTATAGGATGGCTGGCATCGACTATGGCGCGCAAACAGATGCGACAAACTTATAACCTGCATGGCCTGGGGCGTCATTCCTTCGAAGAACAAAAGAATTTTGCCCGCAGAGACCTAGAGGCAATAGTCGCGCAGCTCAGTACCAGCAGCAGTTACATCGCCGGAGATCGTCTAACGGTCTTTGATTTTGCCGTTGTGGGAATGCTTACAGGACTGATGGACAACCAACCCGCGACATGGGTATCCGAGATCGCCAACGAAATGACCGAACTACGCGACTATATCGAGCGGGTGCAGAAGGAGCTTAATATCTATGGGCGAGAACTCGGGTAGGGCTTAAAACTCGTAGCGAACCTCAACTCCCGCCATACGCTGAGCGTATTTTGGCACAATGTGAATATAGCCGTGGGGGATAAACTCTTCCCCCTGACCGAAAATCAAACTGGCATAATCTTGATCGAACAGGTTTTTTACAAACCCTGTGATTTCGTAGCCGTGATTTTTACCCTTTAATGTGGCACGGATATCAACCACAGTGTAGGAATCCTGTACGGTGTGTTCATCCTGCGAGAGTCCGTAAAGTACCTCATCCTGAGCGCGCACATTGGCGCCCAGAATTAAATTGAAGGGCGCTGTTTCCAAATTGATGTCATAGCTAGTACTCAAATTGAGCTTCCATTCCGGCGTCGTCGGCAATCGCCCACCGGAAAGATCCTGAAAACCATTGGGACACTCACCCCAAAACTTTTGGCCCGCACTGCAATTGCCCTCGGCGTATTCGTCAACGGTGGCATCGGTGTACGCGATACCGCCCGCTATACTCCAGTTATCCGTGGGTCGCGAAATAAACTCGATCTCCGCGCCTTGAGTCGAGACCTCACCCGCGTTTACGAGAACAAAATCTCCGGCGAGCAAATCATTGGGGTTGTCATCGATTAGTGCCTGCGCTTGGAAGTCTCTATATTCGGCGTGAAAAGCTGCGATATTCAAAACCAAACGGCTGTCGAACCAGGTAGACTTCATGCCCATCTCCCAGGCATCGCTGGTCTCTGGTTTAACAACCCTCCCCGCTGCGACAAGTGATGTATCAAAGGATGGCCCTTTGTAGCCACTCACATAGCTCAAATACAACATTGCCGTTTCGCTGGCCTCCCACTGCAGTGCCACCTTCGGTGACCAGTCACTTTCCGTGAGGGAGTCTCTCGCTTGACCCTCTGTGGGAAACACAAGGACGTGGGTACCTTCGATTTTAGTGTCGTATTCCAAAGTATCGTGGGTATACCGCGCACCGAGGGCAAGCTGCCAGCTATCCGACAAGTTGAAATTCAACTCGCCAAAAAGCGCTGCGTTCTCACTCTTGACATTGGTATCCCCAAACCGGGTTCCCTCGGGAATAATGGGTGCAAGTAGTGACACGGTGATGGCACTGGTGGTATCTACATCCTGTTCGAAGTAATAAGCACCCACAACGTAGGAACCCCAATCTGCCGATGCCGAAGTAAGCCTAAACTCCTGTGAAAATTGCTCCTGTTCGGTTTCGAACGGCGCGGGAAAACTCACCGCAATGGGATTGATCGGCCGGTTGTCGAAGTCGACCAAATTTTCATTGTGCCAGCCGCGGACAGAGGTAATCGATGTCAGCTGATAGTCGCCGATCGTCCAGTTAATGGTAAGAGCGTGACCGGAGCTGCGTAGTTCAGTTGTTGTGGGCTGATCATTATTAACATCTTGATTGTCATCTGAAGGAACGACTGGAAATTGCTCGGCTAACAATAAATCCTGTAGAGGTCCGGCCATGATCGATCTAACACCGAGGGAATTACAATCGCAATCACTCTGGGAGTAGTCACTGGACCAGAGTAACTCAAGCTCCTCACTGGCTGCCCACAACAACTTCAGCCGGGCGTTGCTGCTTTCGTTGCCATTGATGCGCTCACCATTGAATACGTTGTTTGCATAGCCCTTGTCGTCGACAACAGAACCCGTGAAACGAAATGATAGCGCGTCGCGAATCGGGCCGGACACTGTTCCATCCAACCTGTACTCGTCTTCCTCTATCGCTGTGGCCGCAATCGTTCCCGACAATTCGGGAGTGGGATCCTTGGTAATAATATGAATGACACCACCCGATGCGTTTTTCCCATAGAGCGTTCCCTGGGGACCGCGCAATACCTCCACCCGTTCGACATCCACCAATTCCAAAAAAGCCATACCCGCGTTGCCCATCACCACGCCATCTAACATGGTTGCCACGGAGGACTCCACACCGGCGACGAAAGCCTGGGTCCCGATACCGCGAATGTTAAAAGAGGAGGATGAAGGGCCGGAACTGGACTGGACTGGACGTTGAGCGTGGGCAACAAAGTGGCAAGGTCAGCGGCATTACGCAGTTGCGCCTGGGCCATGCTCTTGCCCGAAAGCAAAGAGACACCGACGGCAACTTCCTGCAAATTTTGCTCGCGCTTGCGCGCGGTCACTATCAACTCCTCCAGCAATAGACTTTCACCGGAGGCTGAACTTTGAGCGAATGTGCTCACTGACGCTGCGCTCATGCAAACAGCCGCACACAGTAGCTGCTGTATCTTCACCGTGTTCATTGATAGGGCTCCCTGGCTCGTGCCTATTTTTATTTTATCAATTGTCTGGCTATCAACAAATAACTGCAATCTTCGCCATTGGAGTTCCATCATTGTGAAGCGCTAGCTTGTGACCTCCACCGGCACCGCAATATCCTCTGCACTGGTGTACTCATTTCCCGTCACTCTCGCCACTGCCATTGCTTTGCAGGGCATTTCCCCTACGGCCCAGCGTATAATTTTACTTTTCAAACTTTCGTTGGGTCTAAAGAAAACGCGCTCCGCAAAATCGGAGTGTTCCACGCTCATCATTTTGCACGCCCAATCGGGCATCATCGCCATCGACCCGTGCATGCCCATCCAGGACTCAAAGCGTTGGCATCGCGTCGTTTCCATATCGCCGCTGGTGCCGAGCATGAAATCGGCAAATTGTCGGGTCTGGTCGTTGTAGGCCATCAACGGCCGCATCCGCTCCACGTAGTCTTCCAGCTCACTGACTGATTCAGGAACCCATTGGGCACCACCCATGCGCCCGATCAACGCTTGTTCGCGCAGGTACTGGTCTTTTTCATCCCGGCTCAGAGGACGTTTAAAACGGTCAAACGCCATCATGATTCCCTAGGGAATACAGGTATGAACCCAGGCGATCAGTTCTGGGTCCAGCGCTTGATAGCTGACTCCGTCCGCGCGAGTACCGTTGATTCGACCATGCACCATCTTCACCCGCTCGATAACCCGCGTGGCAGCTTGGGTGTTGCCAAAGGTTGAACGCAGTACGTAGCCAAGGGTATTTCGAGATCGCGTATACGGGTCGGTTCTGTAGGAGGACTGTGTGAACACTCCGTGCATAACAGATGGATGTAACACCTCCATCATTATGGCGCCTGCTCCTGCGCCACTTACGCTGGCCAGATCACCATTGATTTCCCAGGAGATACTGTCGGGGCCACCGATAAGCCCTAAATCCCCCTGTGCACCCCCGTAAATAGCTGCCTCATCATGACGGCCACCCATCACCTCTATCTGGCTGACAATATCGGCTTTAATAGCTTGCAACATAACCGCTCCTTCGCTTTACTGTACTTATATTGGCGCACGACATGACAACTGTCAATTTAAACGCTTGATAAGGATTTAACACCATGGCCACAAGATCGAGAGGCCGACCCGCACAGGGAGAAAATTCAGTCGTTGCAGACGAGCTACTGCTCGACGCTGTACTGCAGGCTTTTGGGGAAAACGGTTTTGAAGGTACTTCAGTGCGAGACATAGCACGTCGTTTGGATGTGAGTCACAATTTGATCCCTCAGCGTTTTGGATCAAAGGAGCGGCTTTGGTATGCGGCAGTCGACTATGGATTTGGGCGTCTACAGGAGGACCTGGTACGAGAAGCCAAGAGATTGGGGAGGGATGAACTGCTGGTGCTCCGAGGCCTGGTAGGCAATTTCATCGAAATCAATGCACTGCACCCATCGCTGTTGCAAATTATCAATCAGGAGGCGAGCCGACCTGGTCCGCGCCTGGATTACCTGTTTAATACCTACATAAAACCGGTGCGGGATTTTGGGGACGCATGGCTCACTCGCCTGGCCGCTGAAGGGCGTATCGCCCCTATCTCGGTGACTTTGCTATATTTCTTGATGACCCATGGTGCAGGTGGTCTGTTTGCACTGCCCGCCCTGACCAGCAGATTGAACAATTCGTCAGAAAAACTCGATGGACCGGCTATTCGGGCACAGGTCGAAAGCGCAGTTAGCGTTATCTTTGACGGTTTAATCCAGCGCTAGCAGTTTGTCGGACTCAGCTCCTGACGGGCACGATTTAATACTCCAGCGTGCTACAGGGCTGTCAGGACACCACGCAGAAGATGTGATTGTCCCAGGGCAGCCACGTCAACCTTCATCACGCCTTTATCCAGCCCTGTAATGGGCATTTATGCGGCAAATGACCGCTTAATTATGCCATTCTCAGCACATTCATACGCTTTACATTCCATGCCAGTGTCGCCAGCGTCCATTCGCCCGCAACCTTGTCCAAACCTCGCATCGAGAACTGCCTCAACCCCATAACGTGTTTGATGATGCCGAACACTGGCTCTACCGTTTGCTTTCTTAATGCGTACAGCGCTCGACCGGATTGGGTCGTCAGTTGATGTTTCATGAGCCTCACCTGATCATCCGTTATCGGAGTGGGGGCGTCAGGGGCAAACCGATCAAAAACGCACGGGTGATGGTGGTCACGCGCTACTGCCAGTAAAGGCTGGATATTATCCTCTACGCAAGCCTTTACATTATCACCGCTAAAATAGCCTGTATCGGCCAGCAGGTCGGTCACCTTGCCCAGTTCTTCAGGCAGGGTATTCAGCTTTGTCAGGGCCGGCTTTATTTGTTGTTTGTCGTTCGGGGCCTGTGTCATGTGTGTACTGACGACGAGCATTGTATCGGTGTCAACACTGGCCTGGGCGTTGTAGCACTGCTCAAAGCCGCCGCCAGATACCGGCATGATACGCGACTCTTCATCGGTCAAATTCATCTGGTCTTTATCTCGAGGGCCGGGAAGCGGTGGCTTAGGCTCCCGGCCCCGGGGCTTTTTTCCAGTATCCCTCTGAGCTTGGCGTTTGGTTTGTTTTTGTTGGTATTCGGCTTGTTCACGCGCAAAACGCTCCTGCGCCCGTTCTTCAATTTTTACTTTGGCCGCAGCCAGTGCCTCAAGTCGTGTTTCGCGCCGGGAAATCTCCGCGGGAATGTCCATGCCATCCGCTACCGGCGTTTGATCTGCCGCCTCGGCCTGTGCAGTGAGAGCGCTGACTTCTGTCTTGAGCTGTGCTTCGATTTTCTTTAAGTGGCCATAAGAAAGCGCCTTATGCTTGCTGGCATTCGCCTTGATCTTGGTGCCATCCAGGGCGATACGCCCAAGCTTCATGAGCTTCATTTCACGCGCCAGCAACAAGACCTGAACAAAAAGTGCTTCAAGCTGAGGCAAAAACGGCGTCGAAAGGTCGCTATAGTGTCGTGATCCGGATGCGTGTTGGCCGCCAGGTAGCGAAACGCAATGGAGTCGTGGGTGGCTCGCTCAATCTTACGGCTGGAAAACACACCGGTGGCGTAACCGTAGATCAGCAAACTCAGTAGGACCGCTGGATGGTGCGCCTTTGATCCACGCCCGGCATATTGACGGGTGAGCTCAGACAGATCGAGCTGATCAACGACCTCCACGACAAACCGTGCCAGGTGGTGTTCAGGTAACCAGTCCGACATAGAGGGAGGAAATAGATAGTCCGTCTCTCGATCAACGTTTACAAAATTGGCCATCACTTATTCCCGGTTACTTTTCAGTGTGACCACATTATCTCATAATGACGTTGTTGGGTTAAGTCCGACAGGCTGCTAGAAGCGTGCTTTTTGGCGAATTAGCCTATGTCGGCCCCAGCATATTTTCCGGCCGCACAATCGCATCGAATTGCTCCTGGGTGACATAGCCCAAGGCGACAGCCTCCTCACGTAAAGTCGTGCCATTTTTGTGCGCCGTTTTGGCAACAATAGTCGCGTTGTCATACCCGATCGTAGAATTAAGCGCGGTAACAAGCATCAGCGAGCGATTCATGAGATCGGAAATATTATCTTCCCGGGCCTCGATTCCCACAACGCATTTGCCAGTGAAGCTCACACACATATCTGACAACAGCCTGACAGATTGCAGCAGGTTGTAAATAATCACTGGCTTGAACACGTTCAATTCGAAGTGACCCTGACTACCCGCCATGGATATTGTAGTGTTGTTGCCCATCACTTGGGTACAGACCATGGTCATTGCCTCGCACTGCGTAGGATTGACCTTGCCGGGCATGATGGAGGAGCCCGGTTCATTTTTCGGCAGGGCGATCTCTCCCAGCCCCGAACGCGGTCCCGACCCCAACAGGCGAATGTCATTGGCAATCTTGAACAGGCTCACTGCCGCGCTATTGAGAGCACCGTGAGCTTCGACCAGTGCATCTTTGGTTGCCAGGGCCTCAAACTTGTTAGGTGCTGTGACAAAGGGAAGTTGCGTAAAGGCTGCGACCTCCTCCGCAAAGGTTTCTGCAAAGCCAGTGACGGTGTTGAGCCCAGTACCCACTGCGGTACCACCTTGCGCCAATTCACATAGCGCCGGCAATGCCTGAGTTACACGACGAATGGTATTTTCGACCATGGCCGTGTAACCCGAAAACTCCTGGCCCAGTGTCAAGGGGGTCGCATCCTGCAAATGAGTGCGGCCTATTTTGATAATATGCTGAAATTCCTTAGATTTGTCATTGAGTGCATTGCGCAACATCTGCAACGCGGGGATCAGCGCGTGACTAATTTCCTCGGCTGCTGCAATGTGCATGGCAGTTGGGAAGGTATCGTTGGAAGACTGTGAGCGATTGACATGGTCGTTAGGGTGTATCGGGTCTTTCGATCCCACCACCCCGCCCAGGATCTGAATCGCCCGATTGGATACCACTTCATTCGCATTCATATTGGTCTGGGTACCAGAACCGGTTTGCCACACCGACAGAGGAAAATGATCGTTCAACTTCCCCTCGGCGACCTCTTGTGCCGCCTGCACGATGGCATCGGAAAACTCGGGCTCTATATTTTCCAGACGCAGGTTTGCAATAGCAGCACAGCGTTTGACTATTCCCATCGCTCGAATCAACGGTACCGGTTGTGTCTCCGTACCAATGGGAAAATTGATCAGCGAACGCGCGGTCTGGGCGCCATAAAGCTTTTCTGAAGGAACCTCGAGTGGACCAAAACTGTCGGTTTCAACACGCATATTCTTCATAGCTAACACTCCTTCAGGCGACCTTGGCAACATGCACTTGTTTATCGGGCGGGACACTCCGCCACGTAGTCATTGTAGCTTTTCTCCGCCAAACTCGCTGCTTTCCTTCCACACGGTGCATTTACTAATTGGCGCCATTGGGCACAATAAGTACCTTGCCATTTCTTCCTCGCTGCGCCGCACGCGTAACCGCCTGTTTAATCTCACTTACGGTAAAACGTGAATCAATATTGGCTTTTAAAGCACCACTTGCGATTAGGGAAATGATCTGTCCGAAGGCGGCCTGCTTTTCCTCAGTTCCAGCGCTCTGAAACCATTTCGAAAGCCAAAAACCACGAATGCGAATATCGTTAAAAATAGCCATTGCCGGATTAAAGCTCGCAGGCTTCCCAGAGAGTACGCCGTAGGAAACCAGAGTACCTCCAGTGCCGAGACTTTTTGCCATGCGAGAAAAAGTTTCGCCACCCACTGCGTCTATCGCAAGCGAGACACGTTCATTGTTGGTGGCAGCGGCTATATCCGCGGCAAGATCAGGACCATCGATCAACACAACGTCGGCACCCTTTGATTTCAGGTCGTCTTCCAAGCCCTCACGACGAACAACGTTGAGTATCTTTATTCCCCGTTGTTTTGCCAGCTGGATAATGTATCCCCCAACCGCTGAATTGGCTGCGCTGTGAACAATCCAGTCGCCTTCCTTAAGGTCGTCATATGACGTCAGCATCAGCAGGGCTGACAGCGGGTTAATCGCCGTCATGGAGAGCTGCTCAATCACTTCCACACTCGGAGCACCGAGATCAGGTAGGGGAATAAAATGCGTTGCCGGAGCGACTATTTCGTCGCGCCATGTTCCACCGCTTACTAGCAGTACCAATTGACCCACACTTAAGTGAGTCACTTCGGAAGAAGCTTCTACAATCCTGCCAACCCCCTCGCTACCCGGAGTGGAAGGCAATACTGGGGCAGTGCCATAGTTACCCGAAATTTGTAATAAATTGGACGGGTGAATCGGGCTCGCCAATACCTTTACTCTAACTTCACCACTTTGCAGGGATCGCGGTGTGTCTACTTTCACCTCCAGTACTTCTGCGGGATCGCCGATCTGGTTTAATTCTATGAAGTGCAGGTTAGATTTACTCTCTTGCTGAGCTTCGCCATCGCTGGTTCCCGCTGTAACCAAAGGAGCGATGCCGATAGAAATCGTCAGTGCCCACAAGGCACTGAACATAGATTGTTTAAACGTGGGTCGATTGAGATCCATTTTGAATATTCCTTTTTACGGAGTTTGATTTTTTTGACATAGCGCCGATAAATTTAATCGGCGCTACATCCTCGTGATGAAACCTTGGCATTTAATTACGCTCGGATGGCGCGCAATGTCACATTGGGGATTGTTCGTCGCGCTCAAACCAGCGACCAAGATAGATACCCACTATTGCCCAAAGCGCTGCTATTACAGCACCGACGATGGCGACCGCCGCTAAACCCAAGCCAAAACCCTGGGTGAGCCCGGTAAATAACCAGGCCATAATGGTATCCCCGCCGCGATAAGCGACAATATCGATGACGGGTTTTGCCTTGAAGCGTGTTTCACGATCCACTCGGGTAAAAAGCATTTCACGAGCGGGCCTGGTAACCGCATAATTTCCAGCACGCCGAACTATCTGCAGTCCGACAACAACTGCCATTAGTGGTGATACCGCTATCACTAGCAGACCGAGACAAATCAGCACGGGAACGAGAGCAATGGTAAACGGCATTCCAAATTTACTGACAATGCGCCCGGTGGCAAATAATCCCGTCGCAATGGATAAAGTATTGACGGCAAGATCCATCTGCGCCCAAACCGCTGTGCGCTCAGGTCGAGTCAAATCGGCCAGTAAGTTCTTTAATTCGAAGTAGACAAATGAACTGATGCCCGTATAGAGGAAAATAAACAGACCAATGGCAAGTAGGTACGGATTTGAGAAGAACATTTTGAATCCCGCAAACGGATTGCCACCGATCGTTGCCCTGGCACTGCTTGCGGTCAGAGCTTCATTGTGTAGGTCTGTAGATTTCAGTGATTGTAGATAGAAGATAATCGGGATAGGGAGCAACAACATAAGGCTAGCGATCAACATTAAATTGTCGGTGCCTAGAGAGTCGGAGAAAAAAGACGGAATAGTAGGACCGATGAGGCCGCCGACACTCGCCCCGGCTGCGATAATACTAAACAGCCTGCCCGCCTGCTCTTTGTTGAACAGGTCAGACATGAAACTCCAAAATACGGAAATATGGAATAGGCTGAACACACTCACCCAAACATAAAAGGACTTATCGATTAAGGTTCGATCGGCCGATGCCGATGCTGTCACGTAGAAAACCGCGAAGGTCAAAGCGAAAACACCGTACATCCCCGGTACCAACAGCGCGAAACGAATGCGTGAAACCGCAACCCCATAGAGAGCGACCACCGCTGTACTGATAAAAAAGTTGATAGTCCACAGCCAACTGACCTCCGCGTCGGTCCAGTCGCTGGTCATCGCATCGCGCACTGGACGAAGAATGTAATAGGCCGACATCAGTACAACGACAAATACAAAGGAGCTGAGAGTGGCTCTAATCTCGTTCTCTTCAATCTTTGAGGCAGCTTTCAGAAACTTGCTAATGGGGTTCTTGTTATCATTCACTACGAGTGCCTTTGAGATTGAATTTGACTAGTGACCGGTCCGTAGAGAGACAACCTCTGCGCACGAGATGGGGCATTATTACTGCATTTTTTTAGGGGATATAGGGGTTAGTATCCACAACACTATTGTTATTAAGACAACAATGATTGAAATCGGCTGGCCAAACTCCTCAATCACCTATCCGCGATGTTAAGAAGTCGACGGCTACTTTAACTTTGGGTACGAGATAGCGTTGCTTTTGGTACAGCAGGTAGATCGCCAAAGTGCTGTTTTGGGTAACCTTGAGTTCAGGGTCAAATTTCAGCTCTATTAAATCACCTCGTTGTATATATGGCGCTAAAGACCAGCGCGGTGCCATCATAATTCCCCTGCCGGCCACCGCTTTATCGGCCAGCCATTTGCCACTGTTGGATACTCCTACCTGGGGCGCGGATACATTGTGCCACTGCCCATCAATCTCGCACAGCCAGGGATCTGGTCCGTTGGGAGTCCGGAAATACAGGCCTCGATGCTCGGGCAGATCAAACACACTGGTCGGCGTGCCCATCTGGGCAAGGTAAATCGGCGCCGCCACCGGGATAAAATGATTCTCCATTAGTTTTATGGCCTGCACTCTCTCGTTGGGTGCATAGCCGCCGCGAATGGCGATATCTACTTCGAGAATACCGGTGGACCTATTCAACATCACGTTTTCAATGCAATGAACGTAAGCGCACTTAAATCGACCCTATTGATTTTGTCTGCGAGCCGCTAGACAGTAGATCGCTTTACTTCGCCGTTACTCTTCGATTTCCATGTTCCAGGGCAGTAATGCTTCAAACTTCTCCACCGTATCTGCCGCCGCAATGTGCGCCAGCACATGCTGGAGGTAAGCATAAGGTTCCAGGCCGTTCGCCTTTGCCGATTCCACTAAACTATAACAGGTCGCACTGGCTCGGGCCCCGCGGGAGGTATCTGCGAATAGCCAGGCGCGCCGACCAACCGCAAAGGGCCTGATCGCATTCTCAGCCAGCGCATTGCTGATATTCAACTGGCCGTCCTCGCAATAGCCAATCAGGTACTCCCATTGGTTCAGTGTGTACGTTATGGCCTTGTGGGTCAGGCTATCTTTGGGCACCCGGCTGACGTTCTTCTCCAGCCATGGCTTCAGGTCCTCGAGAATCGGCACGCTGAGTGACTGCCTTGCCTGTTTTTTCTTGTCGTGCTCCAGATCCTTGATCGATTTCTCTATCGCATACAGCCTTCGTATTTTACTGAGTGCAACGTCAGCCTTGGTGGGTTGCCCCACTTTCTTTTGGGTGCTCCTGGTTTCCGCCGCCCGGCTGGCTTCAACGAACTTGCGCCGGGCATGGTCAAAGCATCCAATTCGGGTAATGCCCGCTATCCGGCACACCTTGCTGTAACCGGAATAGCCGTCAACCCAACAAACAGTGATCTTGGTTTTACCTTGTCACCATACTTACGTGGCCGCCCTCTTTTTTTCGGCTGTTGCTGATGATGCAGCTGGTAGGCAACCGCATTTGATCTGGCGCGGGTGACCAAATGATTCCCCTCATTCAAAAGCCCATTAACGACTTTCTGGCTGGCATAATAGGCGTCGGCGACAAAATAATACGGCTCCTGAATACTGACTATCGCCAGTAGACTGATCATTTTGTCGAGCAGGGTACGCCGGTCACGATTCGATAACACGGTCCCCTCATGAATCCTCGCGGCAAGCGGCACAGCGAACACGCTATTGGCGGCACGAGAAAGAATAGAGACGGCCTGAAAGGAGTGTCCCATGATGTACTCCGCTTTGGTATTTGACTCGGATTCCTGATGTAGCAGCTTCACAGCAGGCATCTTTTTGCCCTGTTTGGAGACCTTAATGCCGTCCCCCACCAACACGAGTCGGCCATTCACTCGAACCAGACCAGGGAACAGTCGAAGTACAAGTTGAGACCACAATACCGTCATTGAGTCCAACTTAATGCCGGTGCTGTGGAAGTTATCCAGCAAGTTGTCATAAAACCGCCCCTGTAACCCCAGCGCCCGGACAATACTCGTCACCCCCATTCGTTCGGTACGAACCGTCAATCCCGCCACACAGACGGCGAACCACATAAATGTCCGGGTACGAGCGCAAGCCGGGCGAAGATAAATGATTGCATCCCACCAATAGATCCACAGCATAGACAGTGTCCTTTTGACAAACTAACATAGTATGTATATGCTATATCAATGACAAGGAAAAGGCTCGCACAAATTGAACGGCGTATGACAAAGATCAAAGGTGACATAGCATTACTGGGCGCTATGCGCCCTGGATCGTTGACGAAGCAATACAAGGACCGGGAGAGTCAGACTGGGCCTTATTATCAGGTCAGCTATACACTGGATATGAAGAGCCGGACGGAGTATATTCGCAAGGAATTTGTGGGCGATATACGCGGCCAGATAAGTAACTATAAACGGTTCAAGAAGCTCAATGCACAATGGGTGGCGCTGAGTATTGAGCACTCAAAGTTATCAATGAAACTCAAGCAAGCGTAGTGATTACAGCGGGAAGCAAGCAAAAATCGTGGCCAAACTGGGCAGTAAAAAGAACCCATTGATTTTAGGTTCTTCCGAGTTTCCTATGGGTAAAAGCCAAACAATGGTCAAGAATGTGGTACAAGAGTCTTTTTTTATGGAGATATTCAAATGAAAGATACCGCGTTGTTTACTCAACTTTTGGGGCTTAGCGACCCATGGAAAATCACGGCTATTACCCCGGATCTGACCGACAAATCAATTACCCTCCAGATAGATTGGCCAAAGGGAACGAAAGGCGCGTGTAGTGTCTGCCATGCCCTTTGTTCGGTTTACGACCATCGTGAGCAACGCACATGGCGACACCTTGATACGATGCAGTTCAAGACGCAGTTAGTTGCTCAGGTTCCGCGTATTCATTGTAAAGCGCATGGAATCAAAAGCCTGAAAGTACCGTGGGCAGATACGCAGGCACGCTTTACGCATTTATTTGAGCGTTTCGCTATTGATGTGCTGTCGGCTGCCAGCAACAAGACACAGGCCGCAAAACTACTTGGTCTGTCGTGGGATGAGGTGCATCATATTCAATCCCGAGCAGTGAAAAGAGGGATGGACAGACGCTCTGTTGAGGAAGTGAAACACCTTGGCATCGATGAAAAAAGTTTTCGCAAGGGGCAATCCTATGCCAGCCTGCTGTACGATTTGAATGCGTCCAGAGTGCTTGAGGTCGTGGCAGATAGAACGGCGGAATCGGCAACCGCATTGCTGTCCACGCTTCCAGAACAGCAGCGTAATGAAGTAGCTGCTGTTGCCGTGGATATGTGGGTTCCATTTATGACGGCAGTTGAGGCGACTTTACCGAACGCCGCCATTGTTCACGACAAGTTTCATATCGTCAGTTATCTTACAAAAATGGTTGACCAAGTCAGGCGCAAAGAAAATAAAACATTAAGAGCCGCCGGTATCAATGACCTGGTCGGGTCTCGCTATACCTGGTTACGCAATCCCGACAACTGGAGTGAAAAAGATGAAGCCACTTTTTATGGCCTTCAATCAAAGGGGTTGAAGGTTGCCCGAGCCTGGGCAATCAAAGAGACGTTGCTTGACCTGTGGACTTACAGCTACGATAAACCAGCCCGGGCGTTCTTTAAGAAAGGGTACTGGTGGGCGACACATTCACGTCTAAAGCCGGTCATATCAGTCGCCAAGATGCTAAAGAAACATCTCGACAACATAATGACTTACTTGAAACATCGCATCACCAATGCGACCGCAGAAGGATTTAATTCAAAGATTCAGACAATAAAATCGGCTGCCCGAGGATTTAGAAACTTCGAAAACTATCGAGTTTCAATTCTGTTCCACTGTGGAAAACTCAACCTCTACCCACAGGATTCCCAGTAGAACCGATTAATTGAGGCTAGGGAAGTGTCTCAGCAACGGAGCAATAATATGATCAAAGCTATGCGGATTTACACGGTTGTCTTCTGCGTTTTACTTTTTCTCGGCGAAACCGCTGTGGTGCTGACCACGGATAAATACTGGCCGCTGTCATTTGATGACTATGTCGCCATCGGGGTGCTACTGGCCTCTCTGCGCTCTCTCGAACATCTGAAAGGTCAGCTTCTACAGTTGGGCACATGGGCTTACATGAGTGGAAAACTGTATACCATGGTGTTTGTTCGACTGGATCCTGCCACAGTGGCGGATCAACCCGTGCTGGCTCTCACATTTCTTCTCGCCGAAGCCATTATTGGTCTGCTTTTGACCTGTTTGTGTATCCGTGCTCTAACCAGAGCCGATCAGGTCTAGAGGGCAGCTGTTCTTACAAACATCTTACCTATTCGTGTATACCCCGCTTCGCCCGTGCGCCATATTTGGAGCGTAGAGAGACCGTTAGACGTTTGGCGCTCTAATAACTCAGTGAGGTACAAACATGGACGCGACAGGATTGGTTATTTTTCTTGCGATTGGTGCAGCTGCGGGATGGTTGGCTGGTAATTTAATGAAGGGTGGCGGCTTCGGGCTGATCGGTAATATCGCGGTGGGTGTTTTAGGTGCGCTCATAGGCGGTTTTGTATTTAGCCTTCTGGGGATTTCCGCAGGTGGTTTGTCCGGTTCCATAATCACCGCAACAGTCGGCGCGGCATTGCTTCTCTTCATTATCGGTATTTTCAAAAAATAGAAATCGAATTCAACAACTCTACTGAAGAAACTCAGCACTGTTCAGATCGACACACTGCTGTAGGTGACGCTGGATCATAGTGAGAAACATTTTGTCGCTGCGCTCTTCCGCAGCGGTAAACACCGCGCCAAGCACGGTAATGACTATGCCGTGCATAGAAAATTCCCGATACTGCTCCCAACAATTCCCAGGACTTAAATCCACTCCACCGGACGCTAACCATCCGGCGTATTCATCTATCAATGGTTTCTCCCACGCCCGGCGCTTGTCAATTTCGACGCTGCCACCGAGGAAATAGGCAGCGTCGGTCAAGGCACTGGATTCCCCAACAGTCTGCCAATCAACTATCGTTGCAGTTGTCCCGCTATACAACAAGTTCTCACAGCGAAAGTCGCCGTGGACAAGGGTTTTTGCTCCAGTAAATCTGGTCACGAATCGAAGGTGGTTTTCCACGTAACGCTCGCCAAAAGCCAGACATTCACTCGAAAGTCCATGACCAAAACGATCGACGAATTGTGGCCAACACTGCTCCATGAGGGCTGCGCCTTGAGCCCCTCCGTCTCTGCGCGCAGGTGAGGTGACATATTCGAGCTCGCCTATATCCGGGTCACCATAAAAGGTAGCGGCTAGCTTCGCCGCCTCGCGTAAAGAAGCTTCGGTGTTCACCAATGATTCACCAATCAATTGGCTGCCTGGCTCTGCCGGGGCTAAATCCTCCATCAGAATAATAAATTCAGTACCTGCTGCATTAACTTCGTTGGCAACTATTTCTGGTGTATTTATTGCCGTACGGTCTGCGAGGTGGCGGTAGAACATCACCTCGTTGTAATAGGCAGCGAGTTCCCCCGCCATCATTCTAGCCGTTTCGTCCGTTGCAGGGAGTTTAGCGACAAGCGTTGCGGGCGCTCCGTAATCGCCATCGTAGTTTATAGAAATACGGGCGTTGTCCCCCATTTTCCCTGTGCCGATAATTTTGTGCTCAACAGAGGTTACTTTGCCGACCGGTAGATGGCCGGATTCTTTCAGTACGGCTGTCAGCCAGTCGGGCGTAATTTCTTCAGGTGATGCTGCAATTGATATCATGGAGCGCAGAAACCTTTTATACCTAGTGGGGTGTAATAAATTGCACTGTAAAGCAGCGAGCTCTTCAGGTCGAGATATTGGCTGTTTGAACTATGCAGTATGTACTATGCTGCAGATCTATTTGTACCAGTGAGGCGAAGAGACAACCATGCTATCCAAGTTTGACGATTATCCCATCCACCAAACCAGCAAGCCCATATTTCACACCGCCTCCAGTGATCGCTTCACCTACGACCGCTATTGGTACAACGGTCATGCCGAAAATGGCAGCTTCTACTTTGGCGTCGGGCTGGGCCGCTATCCGAACCTGGGCATACTCGATTGCGGTTTTAGCCTCGTCGTCGACGGCCATCAATATGCTTTTCATGGTTCCAGGCGCGCTCCGAATGAACCCACCGAAACCACTGTAGGCCCGTTCGAACTAAAAATACTCGAGCCCATGGGGCGTCATCAACTGATTATCGGGCCCAATGAGACGGGAATTGAGTGCGACCTGATTTTTACCCCGCGCACCGGGGTGATCGAGGAAGGCAGTCAGAGCCTCAGCAACGAAAGGCATCTGGTAATGGAGGGCACTCGTCTGGATCAGTTTGGGTTCTGGAGTGGTGTTATCAAATACGCTGGGAAAGAACTCACGGTGGATGGCAGAACCACCTATGGATTGAAGGACCGCTCATGGGGTTTGCGTCCTGTTGGAGCAGCGTATACCGGTGGCGCGCCATTGGACGCATATCAGGCCGTACATTTCATGTGGGCGCCTATCCATTGGGAGAACGAATGTACTCTCGCTGGATGGTTTGAAGATGCGCAGGGAAATCAATGGCACACAGATCAAGCGATAGTCCCGGCCTATAACAACCATGAGGACATTCCTGGTGTTATCGATCCTGGGGCCGAAATCTGGCGCGGCACTGTCGGCCATAACATCACCATGCTCGAGGGCACACGGCAAATGCGCTCGGCGATCATTACCATGCACGATGATAAATCCGGCCAGGAGATCGAACTAACACTTGAGCCGCGTCTACTGTATCGGATGAAGGGAATAGGATACCAACACCCGGACTGGGGCCACGGCCACTGGAAGGGAGAGCTCGCTATTGGCGGGGAGAGCTGGAAGGTAGATGACGTTGACCCGCTGGCCTTGGAGAATATTCATATACAGCAAATCGTCACCGCGCGCCGAGGAAACGACATCGGCCACGGCGTGTTGGAACAGTTGCATATAGGCCCTTGGGCGCCGGCGGGATTTAAAGACTGGTTTGACGCCTGATTTAATTTTTCTCTGAGTAGCCTTTGCTGCACTGATTAATAATAGTGACGCACACGGTCATAGTAATTGCCTAGTTGGCGCTACTCATTTGCGACAGGACCGAGAACAATGGTGACTAAACCAAATTCTGACCCGTGTCCAGATCGGGATTTTAAGGTACTATGCTTTCGTTATACTGGGCTGTTTAAGCACAGCTTACATCGAAAAATCTGGATTTTAAAAATCGCATGAAAAAAGAACTGCTAATTTATGTTGGTGTACCCGCTTTTTTCAATGCGTTGCTCATTGGCCTTTATTTTTCCGGCATTGAAAGCCTTCAACAGCTTATCGCCCCCACGATCCGGGGGCTTTCTTCAAACGTATGGCGTGAATTTGGCTTGTTGGAGCAACTTCAGAACATATCCTTATTAGCCACAATCGCTATTTTGTCTCTGGCGGCAATCAATAAGAAGAACACTTTGGATCGATTGCTTCTTTTAAGCAGTGTGTTGTTTTTTGTGTTTTTATTTCTCGAAGAAATTGACTACGGCATCCATTTCTACGAGTTCTTTATTGGTGACAACACAGGAATAGAAGTTAGAAATTGGCACAATCAAAGAACAGACGGCGAACAGAATGTTAAAAAGTCCAAGCAACTAATGGATATATTGATGTTTGTACTATTTATCGTTCTCCCACTAATAAGAGATAAGATATCTATTCAATTTATTAGAAATATCACACCCTCAAGGTGGTTTATCGTTGGCTTTGTCTTGGTCATTGCTATGGCAAAAGTTGCCCACTTATTGGACGATCAAGGTATGGGGGTTATCAATAGTACAAAGGGGAATTTGTCAGGGAATATTTCGGAATTCAGAGAACTAAGCAATTACTATTTTTTCATGCTCTACGCGTTACAGCTTCTACGGTTACAGTCCGTATTTGGCATTGACGCCAAGTCTTAAATTTGTTTATTCGAAATTGTGTGACGCCTGCTTTTTTCGTTTCTCATGATTGGCTAACTGGATAGTAGTGTTATATAGTCCTTCCCCTAGGCTGTTATTAAACCAGACCTCTACTTGCTCTTTGCTGAATGTGAGGTGCGCAAATTCTAAGTCATAGCCCAGATATCGTGACAATGCTGAGCTGTGTTGTATAGGTTTTACCCTTTCCCTTGTCGACGCTGCAGCCCCCTGAATCAGATAATCAACACCCTGCATTTGCACATGTTGCTGTAGGTGCTCGTGCCCACTGAAGACCAGGTGAATACCGCATTCCTCGAGAAACGGAAACAGGGCATCGTAAATATTATTTTCTCGAAACAGGTTATTTCTCGCGCCATTTGATACCAGGGGGTGATGTGTTGCGATTATCCGCCACCCGATCTTGTCGCATAGGTGTTCTGACGCCCGTTTAAGTTGCTCCCGAAAGTTATCCTCAAAAGCGCTCTGAAAGTTGGGGATGTCTGCGCCGTGGGCGATGAAAGTGGTATCCAGCATATAAACATTGAGCCAGTTGGGCAGACCGGGAATTTTATAATCGCGAGCGGGCATTTTCCAAATGGGGGAACGTTGCGAGTAACGTATTTGCGCAGCAATACTGCCTCTTCGATCGTGATTTCCCGCCAGCATCCAGAAATCACGGTCCACCGTTTCAATAAAGTTTTTGTAGGGGGCCTCAAAATTTGATTTCCACAGTGCATCATTGGCTGATGCCACTCCCGAAGGGTAGATGTTATCACCGAGCGCCAGAGCACAGGGTTTCATCTTACAAAGTTCCCACATTCCGGACGCAACTTCGTGCTGCGCGGCGTTCCCCATGCCTCCATCGCCAAAAAGTAATACCCCAATTTTTTGTTTTCGCGACAGATCTTTTGCTTGCAAATCAAGAACGAACATCCCGTCCTTAAGACGCTCAAAATCTTCGACTTCATCCTGCCAGAAATCAGTCGCTATATCTTTCAGAAGGTAGCCGGAGGCGAATAGTACGAAAAACAGAAGCCAAAGCCGTTTAGCCAGGCGTGTCGTGAAAAGTGATGCCATCTTTATTGTCGTTTAATCTCGGGGGAAGGTCGCTGGAAGCCAAAGATAATGTAAGCAGGGATCAAAAGCTAGATTTGCGTGAAGGACGTCGTTAAATTGAGTGCTCACCAGGGGGCTCCGCCACTACTACCCCGACGCAATAAACCGTCAGTCTTGACTGTTTATGGCTTTTGAAGATACTCTCACACCCTAATCTCACAAATAAAGACCCATCCGGGCTGGCGTCGCTTATCGAGCCGTCTGCCGCTCAAGCAAACAAATAACACCATTAAGGATCGCAACTATGGCCCATACCACCGACCACGAATCCGTTTCTATCTATCAATTTACAGACCAAGAGATAGATGTTCTTATGGCGAACTCTTTTGAGTGCGTACTGATGTGGGGCACTAAAGACGGTTGGCCCGTGGGTGTCACGCAATCGTTCGTTTGGCACGAAGGGAAAATCTGGCTGACCTTCACGGCCCAGAGACATCGTGCCGCCGCTATTCGCCGGGACAATAGAGTATCGGTGAATGTCAGCAGTCGCGGCTATCCCGATAACGCAGCTGCTGATCTGCCAAGCGGAGCTCTTACTTTTAAGGGTCGCGGCGAGTTCTTCGAAGATGACAAGACCAAGCATTGGTACTACGAGGCTTTGTCGAAAAAATTGAACCCAGACAATAAAGCTGGCGAAGAGTTTTTTTACAATTTACTGGATTCACCCCTGCGGGTGCTATTGGCTGTGACACCAGAAAAAGTCATCGCCTACAACGCTAAGCTTGCGGAGCGGCACATGGCGGGAACTGTCGAAGAATCCGAGCTGGCTGCACCTCTGTCCAGTGATACCGCCAGAATGGACCGAGAGCGTGCCGCGCGCGGTTTGGCGCCCCTGGAACGCTAATCAGGAGTTTTTTTATGCTGGACGTGCTGATCAAAGACGCCCTTATTGTCGATGGCTCTGGCGCCGCACCCTTCAGTGGTGATATCGGAGTTGCCGATGGCATCATTACGGAAATCGGATCTATATCCTCTCCGGCAAAAGAAACGGTTAACGCCGCTGGCGCCTACGCGAGCCCGGGCTGGATAGATGTGCACACTCACTTTGATGGCCAGATCAGCTGGGATGACAAGATAGATCCCTCGGCGAGTCACGGCGTGACCTCAGTGGTTATGGGAAACTGCGGCGTAGGCTTCGCTCCCGCTCCTCCTGGAGGTGAGCAGCGTCTGATTGAGCTCATGGAAGGCGTGGAGGATATTCCTGGCACTGCACTGTACGAGGGCATCGATTGGGGAGCCTGGGAAACCTTCCCTGAGTATCTGGATTACATCGCCGGGCGCGAGTATGCGCTGGATATAGGCACACAAATCCCACACAGCGCAGTTCGGAACTATGTGATGGGAGAGCGCGCTCTTCACCACGAAGACGCCACAGCCGATGATTTGCGGCGGATGGCAGCCATTGTTGAAGAGGCTTTACACGCGGGCGCGTTGGGGTTTTCCACCTCAAGAACCATAGGTCATCGCTCGGTACTAGGAGAGCCTATCCCCGGTACTTTCGCCGAGAAAGCTGAATTGTTGGCGATTGCCGCAGCCATGAAAAATGCCGACAAAGGTGTGTTTCAGGCTGTGCCCGCCGGGGTTGTCGGCGAGCTTGCCGGGCCAGAAAAATACACGACAGAACAAGAGGTAGAATTATTTGCCGAGATTGCCAAGGCCAGTGGGCGCAAATGCACATTTACTCTTTTACAAAATGGTGATCGCCCTGATCAATGGCGTCACTGCCTGAAAATTGTAGAGCGGGCGAATGCGGCCGGCGTCGTTATGCGCCCCCAAATAGCCACGCGCCCGGTAGGTTTCGTGACTAGCCTGAAGTCCTATCACATGTTCATGCGCCGCAAGACCTATTTAGAGCTAGCTCAGCTGCCCTATGATGTGATGCTAAACGAACTGCACAAACCTGACGTGAAAGCCGCTATTTTACAAGACCAGGACATTGAGCCTGAACAGGCAGGGAGTATGGCGAGCCTCTACCGAATACTGGGAATGACCGCCGGGGTGATGTTCCCCATCGAGTCACCGATTGACTACGAGCCAGAGGCATCTGCCAACCTCGCCGCCTTAGCGGCACTGGCCGGCAGAGAAATCAACGAATTTATGTATGACTTCCTGATTGCGGACGGTGGCAATAATTTCGCCATACTGCTGGGCGCCAATTTCGTCGACGGGAATTTTGATGTCATTCACGAAATGCTTACTCATGAGGACACGGTGATCGGCCTTAGCGATGCCGGGGCACATGTGAATTTGATATTTGACGCCGTCGCCCCGACCTACCAGCTTACCCACTGGGTGAGAGATCGCAGCAGAGGCCCCAAACTTCCTATTGAGTTAATAGTGAGAAAACAGACCAGCGCCAATGCCGAGTTATTCGGTATGCACGATAGAGGCGTTATCGAGGTCGGCAGGCGGGCAGATTTAAATGTTTTTGATCTAGATCGATTGTCTCTTGGGAAAATCGCCGTTCACAATGATTTGCCCGCTGGTGGCAGCCGCATATTACAGAGCGCGACCGGCTACCTAAACACTTTTGTAGCCGGTGTAATGACCCGAGAAAACGACTGCGACACCGGCGCACGTCCGGGTCGGCTGATTCGAGGTTAATAGCGGCTACTATTCAATCTCGTAATTGAATGTGACACCGTAAGTTGCCAGTGGAGCGTTGATACCCGCAAAACCTCCGAGTACGGGAATATCAAATCCAACGACGAAATACTCCTCGTCCAGCAGATTGCGTCCCCACAGGGTGACTTTCCATTTGCGGTCGTTACCGGATATTCCGAACCTAGCGTTAACTATATCCAATGATGGACGTCTCAGAGTTTCGTCCAGGTCCTGGGCCATATAGAGCTCGCCGATATAGTTGTACTCGAGACGAGCGAACCAGTTCATATCCGTGTCGGTAAATTGGCCATCGAGCTGGGCAAAGTTGCTCACCGTCCACTCCGGTGCGTTATCCAGTTCTCTGCCAGTTAAATCTTGCACGCAATCAGCCAACACAAATGCGCTGCCGCCGGTCACTGCAAATAGTTGCTCATTAGTACATTCACCGGTTTCGAAGTCTGAATAGGTTGCATCGTTGTACCCCACTGCGCTTCCAAGGGTAAACATTTCGCTGGCGGCATACACTACATCCAACTCTACGCCCTTGCTCTCAAGCGATCCGGCATTGCGCACCGTAATATTGGCACCATCAAAACCCTGAGCTTGAAAATCGTCGTAGTCGACGAAGAACAAGGTACCGTTAACCTGCAGTCGGCGCGCTAGCCAAGTGCCCTTCCATCCCAACTCATAATTGCGAGATCGCTCTTCATCAAACTCGCCTGGAACACCCACTGCAGTGCGCAGTTGATTAAACCCACCCGATTTAAAACCCTGGCTGGCGCTGGCGTAAAACATCAGCCCCTCGCGGGGAAAATAGCTCAGGCTGATGGTGGGAGAAACGTCTGAAGAATCAGTCTCCTCGTCGACACTGCTATCGGGTCCAGCGATAGGCGGCGCGTCGAGGGGAAACGCCGGTTCAGGCCTGGACATCTGTGAACCTGCCCGCTTTTTTTCCTCGTAGGTATAACGTGCTCCCAGCGTGAGCTTCCACTGCTCGTTGATATTCCAGTTAGTCTGTCCAAACAATGCGTAGCTGATAGTTTCATGCTCATTGGTATCAAAGTTGACTGCACCATTGGGAAACAGCAGTCCCATTGCGAACAAACTCCCTGTGAGGGGTAGAAACCCGTTTTGCCCCTCGGTATCCATGGTGGAGTTAAAGTAAAAGGCGCCAATCTGATAGTCCCAGACTTCACCCTCAGCTGAGGCAATTCTGAATTCACTGGAGTACTGATCGAGTTCAACACTGGTCTCAAATTGAATGGCTTCATAGTGAGAGAAGTCACCGTCAAAGGTGCTGTGAGACTCGTAAAATCGCCAGGCATTAATCCAGGTGAGGGTCAAACCATTGGACAGTTCCCTATTCCACTCTGATCCGACCCCACCGACATTCACATCGTTGACAAAAGGTTTATCTAAAAAAATCTTGCGATCGAAGGGATCGGCTTCGGGAACGGGTACTCCTGTTTCCGCCGCTAGCAGGGAAAACGGCAGCCCCAGCGCTGAGCCCGACCCTTCATAGTCGATTATATCCGGTGCACAGCAATCCCCATCATTTTTAGCGTAGTCCAGGCTGATGGTCAGATCACCGTAATCCTCGAGGTTGAACAAAGTACGGGACCTTACTCCCTGGCGCCCCGTATCGTTAATCCGCTTGCCGGTGAAAGTATTTCTGTCGAAACCGTCGTTGGTCACATGGTAGGCAGAGAGCCTCGTGGCGTGACCATTATCACCCAAGGGAAGATTAATCATGCCGCGTAATTCCTGCGCGCCATAGTTACCCGCCACCGCTTCAAAGCTGGATTGAAACACCTCTGCTGGAGCTTTAGAGATTATATTGAGAGCACCCGCCGCTGTGTTCTTGCCGAACAAAGTCCCCTGGGGACCACGCAGCACTTCCACGCGTTGTATGTCCATGAAGTCGGCGATGCTCATACCGGCGCGGCCCTGATAGACGCCGTCGATGAATACTCCAACGCTGGGATCGATACCGGCATTGGTACCAATCGATCCAATGCCACGAATTCGAATAGAGGTGGAACGAGAATCGGTGACCGGGGTTATTTTTAAGCTGGGCGTATACTGATCCAGTTGATTGAGACTGCTGACGCCGCTGTTTTTGAAAAACTCAGAGGTAAAGGCCGCCACCGAAATTGCCACATCCTGAAGATTCTGTTCTCGTCGATTGGCCGTGACAATCACTTCTTCAAGTTCAAAAGCTTTCTCCTGCGCGCTCGCGGGGTAGGTAGTGCACACACCGGCTATCAGAGCCGAGCCGAAAGATGATACCAACGCCAGTTTTCTCATTTCACCTTCCCGGTCTTACCCGCCAACCCATGTGCCGTGGAATCCCGCCGGTATGCGCAGTGGCAGCCGCGCTTTTGCAACCGGGCCAGGTTCAATATCTGCAGCGTCAAAAATCATCATCTCGCTGAGTGCCGTGGTTTGGTCATAGGTAAGCATCAGTAAATAGCCGTCTCCTTCTGGAGAGTCCGCCGAACGCGGCGCAAACACTGGCTCGCCCAGCATATAACGGTCTTCGCCCCACTCTTTTCGGGTTCCGGTGTGAGTATCAAAGTGTAGCAGGCGATTGAATGCCAAATCGCCGCCATAGCCTCCAACGGCGAAACCATGTCGATAGGGAATGGTCATGTATCGATCGTCAGTACGCGGGAATTCGCAGGGCATGTCATCGAGCATTTCTTCGCGCACAGTAGCGCTGGTACCGCTCAGATCGATGCTCCAACGTCTCAAGGTGGGCGTAACTCCATCCGCGGCAGTCGCCATTGTTCCATCCAACTTCGGGGCAAACTGGGTTGCGTTGGATGCGCATACATCTACCTGGATAGTCTCGCCCTCCTCCCAGGCATTCATCATGTGAAAGCTCCAGCGCGCTTCCATGGTATGCCAGGTCACATCGGCAGCTGTACCGTTGCGCGGCATTACACCAAAATGTGTGCCGCGATCCGGCTCCCAGGCCATTGGAATACCACCATTAATGGCTCGCTCCATATCAAATGCCAGTGGGAAAACAGGGAACACAACGTAGTTTTCAGTAACAAAAAAGTCGTGAACAAACGAGGGAAACGGCGCTTAAATCATTTCGTCCTTAACCAGCTTGCCGTCCTTGTCAGCAACGTTCATTCGGAGATACTCGCTAAACGGACCCTTCGCCTGGTTGCCGAAGAAAACCATTTCTCCGGAACTGTGATCAAACTTGGGATGAGCAGTGATTGGCCCATCAATCTTGCCGTCATAATTGAAATTGCCAATGGTGGACAGTGTGTCTGCATCAAGCTCTACAGCGATGGTGCCTTCCATCAGCGCCATGAGTCTGTTGCCGTGATAAACGACATGAGTATTGGCGGTGTTGTAGTGTTTGTCTGCCACGGCCGGGTCGGCATTCATTGGGTTTCCTAAAACCCCGAAAAGAGATCTGCCTGCTTCGCGTTCAAGTTCGTATTTTTCGGTGCGCACCCAACGATTTTTCCAGGCTACGCGCCCGTCCCTAAACTCGAAACGCTGAATCATCCCATCGCCATGAAACCAGTGGTACTCTTGCCCATCTCGGGCGGATGCACCGGGTCTGGTCCATTGCGGAAATAAACGCCCTGCAAGTCACGAGGTAACTCGCCGTCAATGATCAGGTCTGGAGCATCGCACTCAACACCTGAGGGTGCTGTAGATCCGGTCAAAAAGATGTTATCTGGGAAGGGTTGTGTCATGGGCGAACTCTCTTTAAATGTGGTTTGGTGAACCGTGGCCTCAACTTAGGTCCAAATAGATTGCACCGCTGTTAGATAAAAAGCAAGCCATCCTGTTTTTATACGTTAAGCTAGAAACATTATAGCTCCATCTGAATTGAGCATAAGGATTGCGTGAAGTGGAGAGTGAATTAATTGATTACGGAGATTCAAAAATAAGAGCGGCGATAAGCTGGTTGATCTATCCGCTGTGCGTACTCATACCCTTTGGCTGGCTAGTGTTATCAATCGATTTAGAGAACCCCTTAAGTCTTATCCTCTTTGCCTTTCTGAGCCTTATCACCGCCGGGGCCATGGAATGGCTCCATCCCCACACATTGCGATGGCGGAAATCACACGCCGATATATTGGCCGACATCTCTCATCTGGTCTTATCGGTCCCTCTATCAGTGCTGCTGCGTATAGGCCTCACATTGGGGTTTTTTACCATTTTCACCAAGGCGACCGCGTTCTTTACACTCGCCGAATGGCCCGTTCATTGGCCATTGTGGGCTCAGGCGTCTCTCGGCCTGATCGTCGGAGAATTTGGCAACTATTGGCGCCATCGTCTTTTTCACGAGTGGGAATTCGGTTGGCGAATTCATAGCGTGCACCACAGCCCCAAGCGACTGTATTTTCTCAACGCCACGCGGTTTCACTTTGTGGATTTGTGTTTAAGCGGCATCGGTTCTTCCATCCCTTTGGCACTGTGCGGCGCCACGCCCGAAGTTGCTGCTCTGGTGGGGGCATTCACTGGACTGCATGGCAACTGGCAGCACGGCAATGTGCGTTACAAACTAGGTTGGTTTAACTGGATTTTTGCAGGCGCGGAATTGCACCGCTGGCACCACTGTAAGAATATTCGCCACACTAATAGCAACTATGGGAACAACTTGATCATTTTTGACACTTTGTTCGGTACACGCGCTTTACCCGCAGCTCCTCTGGAGGCAGATCAGTTAGGGTCGGGGGGGACTCGATGCCAGCTTCCCGAGTACCTGGTGGAAGCAATTGCTCGTCCCCCTTCGCTGGAACGCACTTTCTAAAACAAACCGGCCTTAGCCGCTTAGGGCTAGTCCACTCGAGCGAGATACCTGACGTGGTCCAGCATTTCTTTACAACCCAGTTAAGCGGCTTTTTTCAATTCAACCATCTCCGCCTCATATTGATTCGGACTCACGTAGCCCAGATATGAATGCAGCCGTTGGCTGTTGTAAAACATGGATATGTAGTTCAACACATCCTGTTGTGCTTCGAGCCTGGTCTGGTAATTACGCCAGTGGACACGCTCCTGCTTCAAGCTTCCAAAGAAACTCTCTGCAACTGCATTGTCCCAGCAATCACCTTTGCGACTCATGCTCCCGACGAAGCCATGGGCCTTAAGAAGCCGCCTGTAATCCTTACTGGCATATTGAGAGCCTCGATCGGAATGGACAATCAAGCCAGCTTTGGGCCGCCTTTGCCAAATGGCCATCCTCAGTGCATCGCAAACCAGCTGAGCCTTCATTCGTGAACCCATACTCCAGCCAACAACCTTTCTCGAATACAGGTCAATAACAACAGCAAGGTACAGCCAGCCCTCCTGGGTCCAGAGATAAGTGATATCCCCAACGTACGCCCGGTCAGCTCGATCAACATCAAATTGCCGATCCAATACATTCTCAAACACAGGTTGCTTGTGATTACTGTTTGTCGTGACTTTGTATTTCTTCCGGTGCTTAACCTGAACGTTGGCCTCTTTCATCAATTTTCGAGCCTTCTCCCGGCTCACCGGATAGCTTAGCGCGCTGAGCGCCGCCTTCATTCTCCGGCTACCGTAGCTGTCCTGGGTTGCTTTGGCGATGTCTCGGACAGCTTCCAGTAATTCCTGGCGGTAATAATCGAGACTGCCACCTCCACGCTGCTGATAACCATAGTAACCACCGCGGGTAACGCCCAGGAGTCGACACATCAGGTCAACTGGCCAGGTCTTCTTGTGTTGGGCAATAAACACGTATTTCACCTTGTTTCCTTGGCGAAGAGTCGAGTGGCAAAGTGGAACTTCCCCACAATGCTCTCCCAGAACCGTACGTGACACTCTCATGTCATACGGCTCCTATTGTCCAACCGCAGGCAAAATGCCCAGTTGCCAGTGATAAAGCAAATTCGGCTCTCTTTCGGAGATGCCTCGCAACCACTTTCTTGCTTTGCGTTTGCTTCCTTTGAATCGTTTGTATTTTCTCACAGCCCATTTCACCAGAACTTCGTTCAGATGGGCCATCACGCGTTTGAGGGAACTCGGGTAGAAGACCCCGAAGTAGTTCCACCACCCTCGCAATGAGGCGTTAGACTTTTTCGCAATGTCCTCCAATTCAGCATTCGTCCATCTGCCGATATTCCACTGACTCATTCGTTGTCGAATGTGTTTTGCAGATGTTCGACTAACTGCCGGACTAAAACTGTTGAAGTATTTTCCATTCCGACTTTTGGCCAGCCGACCTCGAAATACATACCCCAGAAAATCGAATTGGATATTGGGATACTTCCCTCGACGGTTAGCATCTCGGCAATACACAATTTTTGTCTTCTTCGGGTGTAGATCAAGTCCGCAGGTACGCAGGCGTTCGCCAACGACGTCCTGCAAATGAGCGGCTTCTTCCTGCGAGTTGCAGTGTAGCAGCCCATCATCGGCATAGCGCGCAAATGGAATGTGCGGAAAGTGCCTTTTCATCCATAGATCGAAGGTATAATGCAGATAGAGATTGAATAACACCGGGCTAATGACACCGCCCTGAGGTGTACCCTTGTCTCTCTCCACGATACTGCCATCCTTTCTAACCAACGGAGCCTTTAGCCAGCGCTCGATATACAGTAACGTCCAGCGACATTGGGTATGATGCCGAACTGCTTTTAGCATCAACGCATGATCAATGTTGTCGAACGCCCCTTGCACATCGAACTCCAGCACCCAACTGTATTTCCAGCAACGTTGTCGCGTGACTCTGATTGCATCTATCGCCGATTTACCTTTGCGATAGGCATAAGAGTCTGGATGAAAGTGAGGTTCTACAAGCGTTTCAAACCGGTTGCGCACAACTGTCTGCGCAATCCGATCGGCTACAGTCGGTACGCCTAACTGGCGAAATTTTCCATCCTTCTTAGGTATCTCTACCCCTCGAATCGGTGGTGGAAAATAGCTCCCTGATGAGAGACGGTTCCAGAGCCTGTAGAGATTACTTTTCAGGTTCCCTTCGAACTCAGTTATCGTCTGTTCATCTACTCCATGAGCACCGCGGTTCGCCTTCACTTGGCGCCAAGCATCAAATACAGCATGCTTGGATATTTCAAACGGTTTTGCTTGACTCATTGGTTCCTCCCAATTGGTTGACCAACTTGCTTCGCTGAACAACGCACCCCCTTCGCTCCACCGCCATTACAGCCGCTTCATCACTACTACGGAGTGCTCCGCCCCTGTGCCCTGCATCGGTACTCTCACCTTCCTGGGACTACCAGTTCGGCTTCTCCCTTCACATCAGGACGACAGGTTCCTATGTTCCACATAATCGCCTGGATATAAGTTCACGCCACCTTAATGCCGGTCGCCATCAAGTCAGTAAACAGGTAACTTCTTGATTTGTCCCAGAAAACGGTCTGGTCTCTGGTTTTGACGACATCGGGTAAAAGCTATCGACACCTCATCGAGTGGTTCGCTTGCGCTCGTCTCCTTATTCCCTACCTGCCATATTTTCTATGACTTTTCCTCAACGCTCACTACCATGTCTCTTGAACACAGCAGCTTGAGGTGGTTTGACATCCCCTCCTGCAAGGCGATGTCGAGGGGCCTACCCTCATCGATTATGCAGCTTCATAGCACACAGACCGTCGCTTTTTTTAATATATCTTTCTCCATCTTCAAGCGCCGGTTCTCCTCCCTCAACTGGCGGGTTTCTGCCTACTCCGGTGTCAGCTTGCCGTTTCCGCGGAAAGCGTGTCCGTCACTTGATCGTTGATGCTCTTTAACCCAGCGCCCCAACATGGTGGAGTTGATGTCGAGACTTTTCGCCGCTTCAATTCTTGTGTAACCCTGATCCAGTACCAGGCTGACGGCATCCAGCTTGAATTCCTTCGGATATTTCTTTCTTGTGTTCATTCTTTAATCTCCAGTTATGGGTATTATCCCTTAACTGGGTTGTGCAGATCTATTAGACCACCTCAGGAAGGTGAGACTAAACATTGATAGTACTGATATATATGCCTACTCAGCGAGAAATAAATGGCGACATTTCCCCAGTGGAGGAGACTATATTATCGCTTAACTAAGTCTGTGGATACTACTTTGCTGAAAAAACAGCAAATGGCGTATATAAACAGGTTGAAAACCGCGATAAGAAATAACTGAGCTCTGTTTAGGTTAACCCAGAAACTCAAGTTGCTAATTATATTGCGACTACGCTAACAGGATTCTGATATCTCGTTCAAAACTAACTGCTTTTATATTTAAGGATTTTCTATGATTACAATAAAACCAACTATAGCTTTCTTTAGTTTTATTCTATTAAGTTTCACACAAAGTGTTTGGTCACAAAATGCGCTGGTGTTTCAATCCGATTTTGGTCTGGAAGAACCTGCTGTGGCTTCTATGAAAGGCGTCGCGTATGGCGTCTCGCCGGAACTGAAGATGTTCGATATTACTCACGAAATTCCAGTCTTCAATATCTGGGAAGCAGCTTATCGTCTTAATCAAACCGCAAAATACTGGCCGGCGGGCACAGTGTTTGTTTCAGTCGTTGACCCCGGTGTGGGCACCAATAGAAAATCGGTGGTTCTGAAAACAAAATCCGGACAATTATTTGTCAGTCCTGACAACGGTTCCTTAACTCTGGTTGCGGAATCACTGGGTATAGCCGCAATCAGGAAAATCGATGAAACGAAGAACCGATTGAAGGGCTCGGAGAAATCTCACACCTTCCATGGCCGAGATGTGTACGCTTATACTGGAGCACGCCTCGCATCTGACACTATAAATTTCGAACAAGTAGGCCCATTACTGGACAACACAGTTGTTAGCATCGACTACAAAAGGGCTTCACTAAAAAATGGCAAAATTGAAGGCAATATTCCCATTCTGGATATTCACTACGGAAACGTCTGGACCAATATCGACAATGAATTATTCGAAGAGCTAAATTTAGAGATAGGCGAAATGGCCTGGGTGAAAATCTCTCAGGGAGACAAGGAATTTTTCAAGCAACGGGTTCGTTTTGTAAGTTCATTTGGTGGTGTAAAACTTGGTGATCCTGCACTCTACGTCAACGACGTATTGAATATCGGTATTGCAATTAATCAGGGAAGTTTCGCTGATCAGTATGGTGTAGAGGCCGGTCCAGATAGAAATATAGAAATTTGGAAGTAATACCTTAACAAAAGATACTAATAATCTATGCGTTACGACGAGCGGTATCGCTGAATTTTATATGGTGCACATGTTTGTGCGTAAAAGTAGGGATACTCCAAAATGAGGTATGAAGACTGATTAAGACGTAAGCGCCCCTAAATCAGCACCTATTTTTTTGTAAGAGTTCCCGCCAGACTTTCTCCTGATAACCACACAGGAGCAAATCATGAACGATATCACTCAGCCCCAGCCACAAGGTATTGACTGGAAGCAGCAAATACAAACCTGGAAACTGTCGGGCTTGTCCCAGACCCGGTTTTGCAAACACAATCACCTGACTTACCATCGCTTTGTGTACTGGCGTCGGAAGTTTGACGATATCATCCGTGTGTCTTCTATAAAACAAGACCAAGGTGGCTTTGCCGCAGTGAGTGTCAGACCTGACGCCGATCGGGGGCTAACCTTGTCACTGCCCAACGGATTCATTGTGCGAGGTATCTGTGCCGAAAACCTGTTGGTGGTGCGGCAGTTACTGGATCAATTGTGACGGCGCGCTACTTCCGCCCGGCCAATGACATGCCACAGATTTATCTGTACCGGGACTCCGTAGATTTTAGAAAATCGGTCAATGGCCTTAGCGCCATTGTGGAGCGAGAACTGGGTCGTAACCCCTTTGAGGGTGCCCTCTATGCCTTCACTAATCGCCAGCGCAACAAAATAAAATGTTTGTACTGGGAGGACAATGGGTTTGTGTTGTACTACAAATCACTGGCGGAAGAGAAGTTCCGGTGGCCGCACCCTGACGACGACGTGATTTCCCTCACCGGCCAGCAGATCAATTGGTTGCTGGACGGCTACGATATCTCCCTGATGACAGGCCACAAAAAACTGCATTATGAGTCTGTATTTTAAGGCATTTTGTCGCCATGAATGTTATAATTACGCCATGCAATCGGCGATAAAAAAGCAACAAAAACAAGGCGGTTACGAGGGGCTTGGTGTCTCGGAACTGCTTGCAGCCCTCGCTGTAAAAGACCAGATTCTTGAAGAAAAAGACGAACTCCTCCAGGCTCACCAGAAACACCTCGGCGACAAAAGCCACATCATCCTCGAACAAAGCAAACGCATTGACCTGCTCGAAGAATACTTGCGCCTGGCTACGGTACAGAAATATGGAGCCAGTAGTGAGAAGCTGGCGTTTCAGTCTGATTTGTTCGATGAGGTTGAAATCGAAGTCGCCCTGAGTGAGCTCGAAGAGCAACTGCCTGAAGAAGACCGGGTTCGGCCTCAAAAGAAGAAAAGAAAGCGCGGGTTTAGCGACAAGCTGCAACGGGTGCAGATACACCTCACACTTTCAGATGAGGAAAAGGATGGGGCCACCAAAACATTCTTCACCAAGGTCAAGGAGGAGCTGGAGTTTATTCCCGCCCAGGTCAAGGTGCTGGAATACTGGCAGGAAAAGGCGGTATTCAATATTGACGGTGAAGATGTCATTGTCGCCGCACAGCGCCCCGCTCATCCGCTGGGGAAATGCTTTGCCAGTCCTGCATTGCTGGCCTACATCATTGCCTCCAAATACGCCGATGGACTGCCGCTATACCGCCTGGAGGGGATGCTCAAGCGTTACGGCGGTGATATCAGCCGCTCCAACATGGCCCACTGGATTGTACGGCTTCAGGATGTATTCCAGCCCTTGATCAACTTGATCCGGGAGGTTCAGCTTGAGGGGAATTACCTGCAGGCGGATGAGACGCGCATACAAGTGTTGAAGGAGGCCGGCAAAACGGCCCAATCGGATAAATGGATGTGGGTGATACGCGGCGGCCCGCCGGATAAACAATCAGTGCTGTTCGAATACGACCCCTCACGTGCTGGCGCGGTGGCGGAGCGCCTGCTGGATGGATTTAGTGGTGTGTTGCAGGCCGACGGCTATTCCGGTTACAGCAAGGTGTGCCGGATAGCGGGCATTACCCGAATTGGATGCTTTGACCATGCCCGGCGCAAGTTCGTTGAAGCCAGCCGGGCGGCGGAAACCAGGAGCACCCAAAAGAAAGTGGGGCAACCCACCAAGGCTGACGTTGCACTCAGTAAAATACGAAGGCTGTATGCGATAGAGAAATCGATCAAGGATCTGGAGCACGACAAGAAAAAACAGGCAAGGCAGTCACTCAGCGTGCCGATTCTCGAGGACCTGAAGCCATGGCTGGAGAAGAACGTCAGCCGGGTGCCCAAAGATAGCCTGACCCACAAGGCCATAACGTACACACTGAACCAATGGGAGTACCTGATTGGCTATTGCGAGGACGGCCAGTTGAATATCAGCAATGCGCTGGCTGAGAATGCGATCAGGCCCTTTGCGGTTGGTCGGCGCGCCTGGCTATTCGCAGATACCTCCCGCGGGGCCCGAGCCAGTGCGACCTGTTATAGTTTAGTGGAATCGGCAAAGGCGAACGGCCTGGAACCTTATGCTTACCTCCAGCATGTGCTGGCGCACATTGCGGCGGCAGATACGGTGGAGAAGCTTGAAGCATTACTGCCCTGGAACATGGAAATCGAAGAGTAACGGCGAAGTAAAGCGATCTACTGTCTAGCGGCTCGCAGACAAAATCAATAGGGTCGATTTAAGTGCGCTTACGCTTGAACTGGCGACGCGTGCGTTTCTCCAGTGCGGGCTCTGGTGTGACTTGTGTATTGAGTGGATCTGAGTGTGGTTTTGGCATTGTGTGGTTCCTGCATCCATAGCCCTGAAATCTATGTTATCCCAAACAGGGAGTGTATGGGATCAGGTTGACACACAGGGGATACCTCGCACAATGAATCCGTTGGGCAGTGACAAGGTTAGCCCCCGATCGGCGTCAGGTCTGACACTCACTGCGGCAAAGCCACCTTGGTCTTGTTTTATGGTTCTTCCGAGTTTCCTATGGGTAAAAGCCAAACAATGGTCAAGAATGTGGTACAAGAGTCTTTTTTTATGGAGATATTCAAATGAAAGATACCGCGTTGTTTACTCAACTTTTGGGGCTTAGCGACCCATGGAAAATCACGGCTATTACCCCGGATCTGACCGACAAATCAATTACCCTCCAGATAGATTGGCCAAAGGGAACGAAAGGCGCGTGTAGTGTCTGCCATGCCCTTTGTTCGGTTTACGACCATCGTGAGCAACGCACATGGCGACACCTTGATACGATGCAGTTCAAGACGCAGTTAGTTGCTCAGGTTCCGCGTATTCATTGTAAAGCGCATGGAATCAAAAGCCTGAAAGTACCGTGGGCAGATACGCAGACACGCTTTACGCATTTATTTGAGCGTTTCGCTATTGATGTGCTGTCGGCTGCCAGCAACAAGACACAGGCCGCAAAACTACTTGGTCTGTCGTGGGATGAGGTGCATCATATTCAATCCCGAGCAGTGAAAAGAGGGATGGACAGACGCTCTGTTGAGGAAGTGAAACACCTTGGCATCGATGAAAAAAGTTTTCGCAAGGGGCAATCCTATGCCAGCCTGCTGTACGATTTGAATGCGTCCAGAGTGCTTGAGGTCGTGGCAGATAGAACGACGGAATCGGCAACCGCATTGCTGTCCACGCTTCCAGAACAGCAGCGTAATGAAGTAGCTGCTGTTGCCGTGGATATGTGGGTTCCATTTATGACGGCAGTTGAGGCGACTTTACCGAACGCCGCTATTGTTCACGACAAGTTTCATATCGTCAGTTATCTTACAAAAATGGTTGACCAAGTCAGGCGCAAAGAAAATAAAACATTAAGAGCCGCCGGTATCAATGACCTGGTCGGGTCTCGCTATACCTGGTTACGCAATCCCGACAACTGGAGTGAAAAAGATGAAGCCACTTTTTATGGCCTTCAATCAAAGGGGTTGAAGGTTGCCCGAGCCTGGGCAATCAAAGAGACGCTGCTTGACCTGTGGACTTACAGCTACGATAAACCAGCCCGGGCGTTCTTTAAGAAATGGTACTGGTGGGCGACACATTCACGTCTAAAGCCGGTCATATCAGTCGCCAAGATGCTAAAGAAACATCTCGACAACATAATGACTTACTTGAAACATCGCATCACCAATGCGACCGCAGAAGGATTTAATTCAAAGATTCAGACAATAAAATCGGCTGCCCGAGGATTTAGAAACTTCGAAAACTATCGAGTTTCAATTCTGTTCCACTGTGGAAAACTCAACCTCTACCCACAGGATTCCCAGTAGAACCCTTTTTATTCTGCTCGATGACCATAGCCCGTCAAGTGCCAAAACCCTCCGACTAATTAGGTCAAGCTCCCTATTCCCCGTATGGTGCTCACTAAATACACTTGCTATTGTAAATCAAACTCAAGAGTAACCCGAATATGCGAGATTCCCCCGACGCGCCAATGTTTACGTCGTTTCTAACCACCTTGCTAACCCTGCTGGGTGTTGCGGTGGGGCTTGGCAATGTCTGGCGCTTCCCCTACATGATGGGCACCTACGGTGGCAGTGCCTTTCTGCTTTTGTTTATCGTTCTAATGTGCCTGATAGCAGTGCCGGCATTGATGTGCGAACTTGCACTAGCCCGTGCCCATCGGGGCGCGACCATCACCGTCTTGACTAAAAGTTTCGGTCCGGTTGGCAGAGTCCTGGGTTATGTTCTGGTCATTGGTGTTCTTTGCTCAGGATCTTATTACACCCTTGTGGTTGGGAATGTGTTTTACAGTGCCTGGTACGCCATTTTGCATGGGTTTTCCGCTGCAAACTTGTCTGACTTCAACGAGGGCTTAGGTAATTCTGGGCTGCAATTTGTCATCAGTCTGACCGTACTGTGGGCGGGGCTTTTTGTCATAGGCCGTGGATTGAAAAGCGGCATCGAGCGGGTCAGTGAAACCTTTGTACCTTTCTTTTTTATTGTCGCAATTTACCTGGTGTACGCGGCGCTGAGTTTACCCGGTGCTACCGCGGCAATGAGTGAGTTTTTGTGGCCTGATTTTTCCCGGATCGGGCTGACTGAATTGTTTGCTGCGCTAGGCCAATGTTTTTTCTCAGTGGGTCTGGGCGCCACCTTTGTACTTGTCTACGGCAAATTTATCAGCGATGAGACTAAACTGGGACGAGTGGCCATTCTCACAGCAAGTGGCGACACATTGGCCTCCATTCTCGCCACCTTGTTTATCGTACCTACCGTTATCGTGTTTGGCATGGAGCTAAATGGTGGCCCTACCCTCTTGTTTGAAACCGTGCCGGCACTGCTGAGCCAGATGCCTGCGGGGCGCATGGTTGGAATCTTCATGTTGGGTGCACTGTCTCTGGTGTCTTTTCTTTCAGCGGTCGCCGTATACCAGGTAGTCGTTTTGTCGTTCCTGGACGAGCCGATAGGAAAATGGCTGGGAAAAACACGCCTACTACTGGCCATAGGCTTGATTGAAACTCTCGCTATGATTTATCCCGGTTGGCACCCCGAGATTATTGGTATTCTCGATCTTATTATCGGTTCCGGGTTTATGGTCACCGGCGGATTGCTCGCCGTTGTTTCGATAACCTGGTGCTACGGACGGGCTGGCGCCATGCAACAGATATTTACCACGGAAAACCCCGGCCCAGTTTACGCACTGGTGTTTATCTGGATGCGCTATGTCATTCCTATAGCGCTGTTCAGTATCCTAATGGCAACTATTGTCGGCACAATCGCAGGTGAATAAGGTATGACAATGACCTCCGCTGAGGTTCGGGATCAGTTCCCGATCCTCGCAAATAAGGCCTATTTTAACGGTTGCTCTTACGGACCGATATCGCTGCAGGTTAAGGCCGCCATCGAACAGTATGTTCAAATTCGCATCGAAGAAGGGGCGCGCTGGGATATTTACTGCGAAAAGCTTGAGAGTATTCGGGAGCTTCTCGCACGCTTGCTAGAATGTCCTTCGGACGATGTATCCGTTTCTACTTCAGTCAGCGAGTCTCTAAACAGTTTGATGACCGCATTCAATTTCGACGATGAACGCAATAAAATAGTCTCAACCGATTTCGACTTTCCCACAACAGCACAAATCATGTTGGCCCAACAGGGGAAAGGCGCACAAGTCGTTCGCGCCAAAGCGGACGAGCGCGACACCGCGATTCCCTTCAGCGAGTTTGAACGCCTGATTGACAGCCAAACCAAACTGGTTGCCATACCACTGGTTTGTTATCGCAACGGCGTTTGGCTAGATATAGAACCCATTGTAGAACTTGCTCATGCGCACGGCGCTTTGGTATTGGTAGACGCCTATCAAGGCATCGGTACGCGGCCTTTCAATGTAGCCGCCTCAGGTGCAGATTTTCTGGTTGGCGGATGCACCAAGTACCTTATCGGCACCAGTGGTGTGGGCTACATGTATGTACGCGACAGCCAAACCTGTGGGCTACAGCCTATGGCCACCGGCTGGTTTGCTCAGCAAGACCCATTCGCAATGGATATTTTTCATTATCAACCCCATGCGACTGCTCGCCGCTTTGAAGCGGGCACGCCAAATTCATGTGGTTTGTTTGCAGCTGAAGCGGGTCTGGAATTTCTGTTAGGCGTTGGTCTGGCCACAGTTGCACAGCAGATCGGCGAGATTACCGATTTGATCAAAGCTGCTGTCGACGAGCACGGTTGGACTCTTGTGACCCCTAGAGACCGACACGGAGCGATGCTCGCCATACGCTCTACTGATGCACCGGAGCTGGTACGTCGCCTTGGTGCCAGAGACATTATTATTACTGACCGCGATGGCAACATTCGTATCGCGCCACATTTTTACAACAATGCGGAAGATGTAGAACAATTAGTGGAGGCGTTGTTGGCTGAGTCAGAACTTATGGCGTAAGGCAGCGATATTATTGAGACATAAAAAACCCCGGATAACCGGGGTTTTTTATGTCTATAGCTACCCCATTGCCCGTTAGAGGTTCCAGCGTATAGTGGCTCCGTAAGTACGTGGCCTGGCCGCAACAATCGCCTCGGGATCTTGGAAAGTGCCAATGCCATCCTGGACCGCTAATTCATCGGTAAGATTTTTCGCGTATAGGCCCACGGTAACTGAATCGTTAACTTCAAGGTTGAACAGTAAATTCACCAGGGTGTAAGAATCCAGTTTGATGTTAAACGGGCTGTCCGGGCGAAACTCTGTGTCACTGCTACCCCTGTAGGTTACGTCGGCGATTAGATTCAACGGCATACCGGCAACCTCCATTTCGTAGGTAGCGGCAAGGTAGAGCTGTACATCGGGAACATTGGGAATGTCATCGCCGTCCAAGCCAGTAATCACTGTTGGTGATGCACCAGGCAACAAGGGCTGATCTTCCGAAAGTTCATGCGTAAAGTAATAGGTGCCGGTGAAGTCCAATCTCAAAATCTCGGTGGGCACATAAGCAACTGACCACTCGAACCCGCCAACCTCCGCGGCACCACCATTGGTGGTAAATGGAATGTTACCCGCTGGATCACGCGGTTCTACTTGAATATCGTCCCACTCTATCCAGAACACTGAGGCATTTAACTGCAGCCGATCGTCCATATAGCGAGATTTGAAGCCCGCTTCGTAGTTGCTTAACTCATCGGAATCAAAGGTGTTAGGGATGCCAGGTGCAAAAGGCTGATTACCGTTATTGATGCCGCCTACTCTGAAGCCCTCAGAATACAGACCATAAATCATGGCATCGTCGCTAATATCATGGGAAAGACTTATTTTAGGAACCACCGTATCGTCAGATTGCTTCAATAAACCAATATCATTGCCATTGAGGGTTTGCCCAACGATCGTTCCAGCCGCCTCTGATGCCGAGCCGGTAAACGCGTGCGTGGTAGCCTGTATTGATTCGAGATCAGCATCAAACCATCGCAAGCCTACTAGCAAACGTAAGTCTTCGCTGAACTCGTAGGTGGCTTCGCCAAATACCGCTTGTTGCTCTACCTCGTCTTCACGGAATCGACCAAAAAAGGCTGTACCACCACCGAAGAAGTCGTTGGAGTTGAGTTCATTCCAAGGCACGCCATTCCCGCGTCCGTCCGTTGTTGTCACTAAAGACTCGAATTCATTTTCGTCTTTCTGGTAATAGACGCCCGCAACAAAGTTAAAAGCGCCTTCATAATTGGAGGCGAATCGCGCCTCGAGCATTGTCGTTTCATAGGTTTGCGGCTGATTGGTAACGCCCGCAGTAGGCACACCAAAAAAAGCCAATATTGGGGTACTGTCGAATACGGAATCAATCTCGTGTTCGTAGTAGCTAGAGGCCAGCGAGAAGGTACCGTAATCTGCGCTGTACTGCACAGTAGCACCGATGAGTGTCACGTCATCATCCCGAGTCGTTGCCGTAATGTTGGTGTTGATAAAATCATCGTCGGGAGTGATTGCCGGCAAACCAGGCAGCTCGGCGTATGGGCTACCAAATGCGGCAACTGCCGGTGTCTGTTGAGTCCAGGCCGGAGCGCCCTTCGCAGTGAAGCGAGATTCGCCACCTATCTCCATATTCTGGAACAAGGCCAGGCCATCTATTAGCCAGCGATCATTGGGTGTCCAACGAATGCCGATACGAGCGCCATCGGTTTCTTCTGAATTGATATCCTCATCGCCACCACCGTATTGCTCCGGCGAGATTTCGCGGCGTGGTTGGTCGATCCAGCCATCGTTGTCGGTAAACCAGCCCACTACGCGAGCAGCCAGCACATCTTCAACAAGAGGAATATTTACCATCCCGGTGACGGTGTAGTTGCTGCCACCTTCGTCCGTCTCAGAAAGATCGCCACTGACGAAGGCGTCAAAGCCTTGCGCATCAGCCTTTTTAGAGATATACCGCAGGTTACCCGCCATGGAGTTTGCGCCGTACAGCGTGCCCTGTGGGCCATTGAGAACCTCGACTCGTTCAAGGTCGATCAATTTGATGGGAGCGTTTTTACCACCGCCATCTTGCTGATCGCTGGCAGTAATCACATATTCATCAAAGTACGCGCCGACTACCGCGGGACCATTACCGTTGATACCGCGAATGATGAATTCTTTGTCGCCGGGCCCCAAGTCCTGAAACTGCAACCCTGGAACACTGCCGGCAATATCTTCAAAGTTGACCTGATTCTTGGCGGTCATGCTGCTGCTATCTATCGCATAGATAGCCTGCGCCAGGTCTTGTACATTAAATTCTCCACGCTTGGTGGCAGTGACGATAACTTCCTCCAGCACGGCGGCTGAGACGAAACTAGCGGGGGAACTGGCTACTAGAGCGGTAATAGCTGCTGAAATAAGGGTGCGGCGCATGGCTAATTTCCTATAGGGGTAGTTAATTATAAGGACTTACCAGGTCGAGTCCGCTGTATATGACAGCATCATCAGGCCAGAGTATTCACAATTTATCATTAAGAAGCTAGAGCAGTCCCGGTTCAGTTAGGCCTTGGGGCCTAATGTGAAGTGTGAAGTATAGTGTTGGTGCACCGTCGTATACAAGAGCTAAGCTTCAACCCGCTTCCGAATCCACCCTGAACACCCTGAAAGACTCGGGAACATCCTTGCGGGCCTGCTCAGATAGTAAGGGCATGAACAACTGCAGTGTTAAACGAAAGCCGTCTTGCATGGTAGTGCCGTCAATCACTTTATCTTCGATTGCAATAAACGACATCCAGTGGTCTGTGACAATCCACGCGATCCGCAGCAAGCTTTCCAGTGCATCATCCTCATCGGGTAATACCAGAACATCGTGTTCTACCAGCGCTATGAAAAAGCGTCGGATACTGGCTTCGCGTTTTTTGCGTATCTGGACGAATCGATGTTTTAGCAAAGAATCCCTGTCCAGCAATGTAGTCAATTCGCGATAAAAAAAACGATATCGCCACATGAGGTTAAATTGCCGTTGAGTAATTTCAGCCATATGGGTGATCGTTGGTTGGGGAGCATCTTCGCCCCACTGAGTCTCTATTTCCTGAGACATCCTGCCCCAGATCGCCAGGATAATTTCTTCTTTGTGTTTAAAATGGTAGTGAAGATTGCCCTTGCTGATCTTGCATTCTTCTGCAATTCGGTTACAGGAAATACGATCAGTACCCTCAGCGTTGAAGAGCGTGATCGCTTTATCGAGGACTTTATTTTGTGTTTCGCGTGAAGCCATTAACTTTTCTTGTAAACAGGTTGACTATACGCTCCCAGAATAACAGAACAGACGTCCACTTCGCCGAGGCAACTTAGGGGACAAATACCGAAGAGAAGTTTAGTAATTAATTGAAGGGTTATCGCCGGGGTAAATTACCCCTGCCAACATCAACCCAGCTGGGTCCGTGCACTCCAGGGAATGTATTTTTTTGCGCGGAAGAAAAATCACATCACCGGCTTCCACCAGTGTCTTTTTATGCTCGGTCCACATGCAACCGGTACCTCGTAACACCACAATCGCCTCTTCATATAGGTGGCGGTGCGGCGCTGCCTTGGACAGCGGCACCTCACCAATAAATTGCGTGACCACCGCTGAGCCGATCTGCTTATCAACAAGCATCTGAAAGAACCGGTCTGCCATGGTTTGACGATTAGCTTGGTCTATACCTACGACTCGTTGTGGTTGGGTCGTGTCGAAATTCGAAGGCATAGCCGCTAGGATTTCTGGTTCGCGTGCACCAGGACAAACTGAGATAAAAAGTTTTACAGTTTCTCCCTCCTCGCTTGCTAAGGAAAAGGCTTCACCAGAGCGGATATAAATACCGCACTCAGCGCTAAAATCCAATTCACGCCCGGATATAGTAATTGTGCCCGCACCCTGGCTAACCAGAATAACCACTTCCTTCTCGCCATAACTGAGTATCGGCGAACTTCCCGGTGCAAGCTCACCATAGAATTGTGACTGATGTTGAGCGCCAGTCTCGGGGGAAATCAATGTCGCGAGCGTCAGAGCACCATGAGATTCACTAGCTACCTTGTCGACTTTGGCTACATAGCATCCTCCGTCAAGCATGGCGAAGCCATCCGCAGCAGCTTCAACCAAAGGGATCTTGAGGTTATCCTGAGAATTGGGGTCGTCCTCGTCATAGACGTCCTTAAGATTGTTATGTGAGCCATCACAGAAAGGTTGCTCACTGCTGTGCTTGCAGGTGCAGAACAAGACCTCCTCGCCTTGTTCGCGCGCGACATAACGCACGGGCTTGAATTGGGTACCACGGTGGGATTGATCACAAAAAGGCTGGTTTTTACTTAAGCCGCAGCTGCACCAAAGATAGCTTTCGTCTTTTTCCAGTTCCCAATACTGCGGCCCGTAAGCAGCAATACGAGGCAGTTTATGCTGCTCGTCGCTCATGAGTGTGTAAGCCCCTATCGGCATTGTCATCGGCCAACATCATAACGCTACTGGGCCCAGTGCCGCTGTGCTTTTTTAGGGGGACAGACCTAAAGCTTCAACAGGAAACTTGCTGCGCATAGGCGCGCGGCAGGCGCATTCCTTTCATTTCCAAACGTGGAATCACTTCTTGTTGGAAGTAAGGTAGCTCTTTAATATAGTCGACGAACCCGAACACCGACCCCGCCAATCCGATATTCGCCAGCTCCTCCAGTCCATCAGCCACATCATCTGGTGTACCTATCAGCAACCAGCCGCCATGTCCAGCGGCAAATCTTTCCCGCAGACTTTCCAGTGCGTCCTTGGGAAAAGATTCTGCGTTGGCGAACATGATGCGAATGATATTGTCGATGGCTCCCTCGTCGGCGTTATCGACAACATAGCGAAAATAGTCCTGGGCTTCTGACCGAGTCGGCCGGCAAAACACACTGGACAATGTCATTACATCCAGTTCCCGGCCAAGGGCTCCGGCAGCGCTTTTCAAATCGATAATTTCCTGCTTGGTCTGCTCCAAAGTAATGGTCGTGGTCAACAGAAAGTCGGCATTTCTGGCCGCAAACTCACGACCTTGTGCAGAACCCGCGGCATTAATGATAGGAACGTTGTCAGCGATGGGCTTTGGATTGGTATAGGTACGTCTTAATTGCCAGAACTCACCATCGAATTCAAAGGGATCTGGTTCGCGCCAGAGCCGCTGGATAACGTCGTACCACTCCTGGGCAAAGCGGTATCGCGTTTCATGATCTTCCGGGAGGTCTCCACCCAGCGCCTCGTACTCGGGACGGTTCCACCCTGCCACCAGATTGAGGCCTACACGTCCGGCGCCCACATGATCCATAGTCGCTAATTGCTTCGCCACAACCACCGGATGGTTAAAGGCAGTATGGATAGTGGAAAACACGTTGATGTGCTCAGTGTGTGCAAGTACCGCTGTAGCCCAGGTCATGGTCTCCAGTACCGAGCCGTGGAAGTCGGTTTCTCCCCCGTAGCCGATCCAGCGCGCTATCGGCAGCAGGAAATCAAAGCCCGCCTGATCCGACATCACACTTATTTTTAGATTGTTTCCCCAGCTATTGTCCCAACGCTCAGGAATTTTTGTGACTGCTAAACCGCCTGAACAATTTGATGAAAACATACCTAGCTTGAATTCATCGCGATTCGTCAACATGGTGTTTATCATTTCAAGTCTCCTGTACTTTTATTTATAAGTGTTTTTAACGTTTATTTTTACGTGTAGGATATACTTAAGGCCCGCCAGAAGTCAAGCAACAATCTTGTTTGCCTCTAGCCTGTCGGACTTAAACTTTCAACGCGCTCCTACACGAATGCTTTGTGGTTTTTAAGACTTAACTGCTCTGATATTCGTGTAGCGGCACTAAAACTGATCACAAAACACTCAACTTTTTTAATTAAGGCCATAGTTGTAGACGCCACTCCAAAACCGCAGCTATTTGCCGAATTTTGAAATAGACGGATCTCGGCGTATTAGAATCGGCGCGGTAGAACTGCGGCCCAGTCACACTCAAGAGCGACCAATAAGCAGGCACGATTCAAGCGTAGGGACTATAAGAATAAGTGTCGCTGAGAACGGTATGACGCCACCACAGATTTGACGGTCAACGCTGGCGCCATACCCAAAAAAACCGTACAGCACCTGCCGCCACCGCTTGCTGTCGCCGTGCCGGCGAAGGTCAAACACTACAGCGTCAAGCTGGCTCGGCTTGCCGATTACGACAAGCTCAATGGCACCCGAAGCGAGACAGGAGATGATACCGATGATTGATATCGAGCAACTCAAACAGCAGGCACTTGAACTGAAGCTCCACGGCGTGCTGGCGCACTGGGGCGAGATCACCGACGAGCAATACCCCTGGCGGGCACAGCTCATCGCCTGGGAGCTTGCCGAGCGCAAACAGCGCTCACTCGAACGGCGCCTGAGCAGCGCCAGGCTGGGCCGGTTCAAACCGATGAGTGAGTTTGACTGGCAGTGGCCAAGCGCTATCGACCCACAAGCGATTCATGCCCTGATGCAACTGGGTTTTATGGACACGGCCAGCAATATTATCCTGCTGGGCAGCAACGGCGTGGGCAAATCGATGATCGCCCGGAACCTGGGGTATAACGCTGTCATGCACGGCTATACGGCGCTGTTTACCACCGCAGCGGCGATGCTCAACGACCTGGCAGGTCAGGATGGCGCCAATGCCCTGCAGCGTCGATTGAAACACTACGCCAGGCCCGCCTTGCTGGTAATTGATGAAGTGGGCTACCTCTCCTACAGCAATCGTCATGCTGACTTGCTGTTTGAAATCATCAACCGGCGCTATGAGAAATGTTCAACTTTGGTGACAACGAACCGTCCGTTTGGCGAGTGGAATGACGTGTTCCCCAATGCCGCGTGTGTGGTCTCCCTGATTGACCGTTTAGTCCATCACAGCGAGGTCATCGCCATTGAGGGTGAGTCGTACCGCATGAAGGAAGCGCAGGAGTGTGCGTCGAAGCGGCGCGAGACCAAAAAGCGAGGAAAGGCTAAATGAAAACCTTAAAAATCACAACCTACTGGACGGCTGAACAAGCCGATTGTATTTATCAGCTGCTCGGCGACCTGAGATCGGTACTGTGGGATCACTATGGTGATGAGATTGCGCAACTGTACGAGGAGATCCGGATTGAGCAACAAGAGTACACAGACAGTGTCGAGGTAAATCATGAGCTGCCGTTCTAGCCTGTGATCGATTGGAGTTAAGCCGGATCACTGTCGCCTCTTTGTCGTTCTTTTATTCTGCGGCAAATAACTGCGGGTTTACTGTGGCGCTAACAATTGGCACTGACTGGCCGGTCACAGATGATCCAAACATTTTCCCCGCTTTGCAGGGCCTATTGGATCGCGGTTACGAATCACTAGATCTCGACAGCGGTTTGAAAATGATGACCATTAATGGCGCAATCTCGCTGGGTTGGCAGGAAAAGCAGGGTTCCATAGAGGTAGGTAAAGTAGCGAATATGATTGTCCTCGATCGCAATCTGTTTGACATACCAGCAACGGAAATCGGTGGAACGGTTGTTCTGAAAACCTTATTTGAAGGACGCGTTGTGTACGAGTAAATCTCGCCGGACTACGAGCGGCCAGCGCTGTCCTGCAACGTTTCTCGGTTGCAGAGAATCGATATCCCCGCCCACGTGGTAATAGACCATCAAACGTTCTTTATCAGCGTCGATACGCACAAATAATTGCGCACCGTTAAAAATGGAGGTCCCGCTGTAAAGGTGATCGCCAATTTTTTCACGCTGCATACTTCCCAGTGTCCAGTCTCCCTGTGCAACGCCATCACTGAGATAATTGAAGGCCACTTCCGTGGTGGCATTTATCGCGATGGTACTGGAATGGCAGCTTTCGTCACCGGTGTACATGATAGATACTCCTTAGACGCTGATCTGGGTCTATGACTTAATTTGGCGATACAGGTGTCCAGCAATATCGGCGGTTCAAATTAACGGGACAGTCGCTTAGAATATAACCTGTGAAGAGCCCATACACAAAGACCCATCGCTGTTTCTGCAGCCTTTGCGGCTCACCACTGGTTGCCTTCGACGACAAAGAGGTCCGCTGTATTACCATGGGTAGCACTGACGGCAACACGGGACTGCAACCGGAATATCATATGTATGTGTCCAGCAAGGCACCCTGGCATGAGATCACCGACGATCTGCCACAGTTTCAGTTGCGCAGTCCAGAAACTAGACCGCCGGTTGACACAAACTGAGTCTGGACGATATCTACCCGTCAAAATGCTGCGTGATCAATGATCATGATGATGTGTATGATCCTGATGCAGACGCTGATGTTCCAAGATAGCGGTCTGCTTGTGATTGGCAAGATCCTCGGTGCTTGCCAGCCCTTTTTCAATGGCCATTGTTTCCAGCGTCAACAACCAGTGCTGGTAGTAGGTGTTGCCCAGGTCCGCGTCGCCTTGATCTCGCGCAAGCTCTATCGACTGATTCATTGCCTGTGACCATTCATACCAGGAAAAAACACCTTGCTCCTGCAGGCTGACAACCAAAGCGAAAGCTTGCGCTTCCCAGGGAGCTTTAAAAACAGGGCCGTCTTCGTCAAGGGGTATCGCCGGAAGAGTTCCTAAATCAAGTGCGGTCATCAGCTAAGTTCCTGTGATCTGCGTGTCTTCGTCCATGTAGTCATCGAAGAGATCGATATGGAAGAAATCGTTACCCGTACTATCGTCGCCCCATATCTCATGTGCACTAAATTTTACGGTGTAGTTATGCTGCACAATCTCAGTGCCACCGTAGGCATTGGTATCGGGTAACAAAAAAGCACCGTGGTATTGTTCTATGACACCCCGCTTTCCGCGTACATAACGAGGAATGCGGGTATGGTGAACCGGGTTCATATTCTTTGTTAAGACGCGATCACCAACGCTGAATTTGGGAGCGGTATCAGCTACTTTTCTCACCGATAAGGGGTTGGTCATTGCGCCCTCAACATTGGCTTTGGACGCTGGTGGAAGTTTCGTGTCATTTTCACCCAGCGATTTGCCCACTGCAATTTCTGCCCGGGTGAGCGCGTTCTTTTCAACCAAAAGTTCTTCGAAGCTGTACAGCCATTTTTCGTAGTAGTCTGCGCCTAAATAATCAACCGCAGGCATCAATTCTGTGACTCGCCGAACTTCGTCTATTTCAAAATAACCGGCAACGATCATTGCGATGTTCATACTAAAAACTTGCCGCTCCCAATCGGCGTGAAATACCGGCTCTTTGTCTTCGATGACTAATGGACCGATATTGTCCATGCCACCCACATCATGTATCCCATTCATAACAAGCCCTCTATCGAGTCAAGCTACCCTACTTCAACCGCCAGCGACGTCTCCGCTAACAATACCGGTGCCAATCATCGCATCGCGATGGACCAGCGCTGCGAGTTCTTCAACCGAGAGGTCCTGCGTACCTTCAGGGCGCATCGGCAATACCAAATAACGTATTTCAGCGTTACTGTCCCACACTCGAACCTCCCTTTCATCACTGATGGTTAGCCCAAACTCGAGCAGCAAGCCGCGTGGATCGCGAATAGCCATCGCTCGGTAGGGAGTGCTTTTGTACCAGGTGGGCGGCAGCCCCAATAAAGACCAGGGATAGCAGGAGCAGAGCGTGCAAACAATTATATTATGGACCAAAGGAGTATTTTCTTTGACGATAATATGAGTGCCTTCGATGCCACCCATTCCCGCCTCCGCAATAGTGGCCTCTCCATCGGTCAGCAATTTTTCCTTAAACTTGGGGTCCGTCCAGGCACGTGCAACCAGTTGCGCGCCAAGGTGAGGGCCCACTTTATTTTCATAGTTATCGATGATCGCATCCAGCGCAGCCGGTTCGACCAGACCCTTTTCCTTAAGAATAGATTCCAACGCTTTGACCCGCAGCTGTACATCCAATAAGGGTGCGCGGTGACCTGAATTAGACATTAATTCGCTCCTGAATAGTTGAGATTGCATTCAAAAAGGTGAGGCTAAATTTACCACATTTACATTAGCTGATACAGAAGCGCTAGCAATTGATTGAGCTGCCAGTAACTCATACAATGGTGACGTATCCCACCACTGGCCTACTTTGAATCAGGAACAAAACTCATGCACATTGAGCCCGGCGTCGTTGTAAACGCAAAAATGATTCTTAGCTATGGAACCGCTGCCTTTGCCTGTGGATTTCTGATAAAAGAGGCTCTCGATAGTATTATCGCAGAAAGTGCGATGGCTTTGTTGATGCGTGGCGTGCTGGCGACTCTGCTAGTGCTGTGTTTTTTTGAAGTACTACCGCACTACCCGGTCGGCGTTTCTGAAGTTCACTTTATTCTGGGCTCCACGCTCTTTCTTTTCTTTGGTGCAGCTGCCGCCGCCATTGGTTTGGCAAGCGGACTGTTGTTGCAGGGTTTGTTTTTTGCACCTTTCGATTTACCCCAATACGCCGTTAACATCACCACCTTGCTTGCGCCTTTGTTCGCTATGCGCCACTTAGCTGGCAAAATTATTGGGGATGACTGCCCCTATGTTTCAATCAAGTATTCACAGGCATTGCAGTTATCAGTTGTGTATCAGGGCGGCATTATCGCGTGGGTCGCTTTTTGGGCTCTCTACGGTCAGGGTTTTGGTGCTGCTAACCTCGCCCAGATTGCTTCTTTTTGCGCAGCCTACAGCAGCATCGTACTCATAGAACCTTTAATAGACTTAGGGGCTCTTGCTAGTGCAAAGGCCTTAAATCGCCTGAAAACAACAGCAATTTTGGAAAAGCGTTTGTATCACGCCGCGTAGAGCGTTAACCGGGTCGTATAAAATCCAGCAGAACATTGTTGAATTTCGCGGCCTGTTGAAAGGGCGTGCAATGACCGGAATCAGTTAGTATTTCGCATTGTCCCCGTTGCACCGTATTGGCAATATAGTCCGATAGTTCGGGGGGATAGAAATCATTGTCCGCCCCCATCGCCAAGCAAGGAATATCAATATCCTTAAGCACATCCCGCTGATCCAGCTGCATCTGTTGTTCAACCGCTCTTATCGCTACATCCACAGGCGTCTGCAACGCCAATTCGTACATAAATTGAATTTCTGGTTTGGTTCCTTGCAACAGGCTACCTGCGGAAAAAGAGTGACGGCCGTTCAAGGGATCATTCCTGATGCTATCGATGTACCCCATGCATTCATCGCTTTCGATTCCGAAATTCCAGTCGGAACTGTTGATCAATTTGATGGGGCCATTAACCAATACCAATTGGGTAACATGTTTCAGAGACCCGAAACATTCCATATAAGCCAGAGATACACTAACGCCCATAGACCAGCCAACAAGAATGACATCCTTGAGTTCAAGCTGGGTGATTAGCTGGTTGATATCTTCGGCAAAGGTTCCAAAGTCATAAGCACCATGGGGCTTATCAGAAATACCCATACCCCGTAGGTCCATCGCTATGCAGCGATAGTCGTTAGATAAGGCGTAGAACTGACATTCCCAAATTCGGTGACTGCACATCCAACCGTGAACAAACAAAACCGGGCGGCCCCGTCCACGATCTTCGTAGTAGAGCTTAACCCCATCCGATACTTGAATAGTTGCCATACACTACCTGAAATTATTAATGGGGCTCTTCATCGGCTTGAACAAACTGAGGCGCAATAATGGGTAGACGATAAAGGCTACCGCCAGGGCCGTTAAGATTTCAATCTGAATAATCGTATTCAGCACATAATGGGCGAGTACGAAAGCGACCGGAATAGAAATAATACCCGCCCAGTTGGCAGTTTCCGCTCCGTAGCGTTCGGTATCATTTTGGCCCAGCAGCGGTCGCACAATAAAATAATCGGCTAGCATAATACCAGCAAACGACATTGTCAGTATGCCCAGGATAATCAGGAAATCATTAAACCAATTCAGTAGCTCACCGTAGAGAAAAATCAGGGAAAGCAGATTTGCGAGTATTACAAACAGAAATCGCCCTGGGCGCCAGCTGAAAATTGCGTCGAAGAAATTTGCCAAGGATAAAGAGCTGCTATAGGTATTGAGCACTTGCGCCTTAGACTGCGCGGCAATCATTAGGACGGTTCCCAAAACACCACCAAACACGATGAAAGCTGCAGCTACCCGGTCCGGATTCTCGACAGCTACTTGCACCGCCTCGGCTTCTGACAGACCGCCGACGGAAGTATAATACTCAATCAAGGCTGGCATACCGGCATACATAATAGCGCCCCCGATAAAGATCATCAGTACATCCAGCGCGAAATTGCCCAGAAAGGCGGCAATTCCAATGTCCGCTGAACTTCTGGCGTAACGACCTAAATCGGCATCGAACAGCGCCAACGCCCCTGCGGACCCTGCCAACAGATTGATGCAAAAGAAAAGTTTACCGCTATCGGTTGTTGCCCCGAGTGATTCGAGCATTGCTTGCGGAAATTGCGCATCGAAACTAATGACCTCACCGAAGGCCAGCCCGGAGCCTGCAACAATCTGAAACATCATATAAAACAAGATTAGTAAAAACCCAATCAGCATCAACGAGGATACTTTAGTGACGGCCTCAAAACCGTAGGCGGTGAGAAGCACCCACGCCAGCGTCAGCAGGCCATAAATTATTAGCTGGTGAGTGAGCGTATCCTGGGCTTCAAAATAAAACAGAAACCCTTTGTACAGCAGAACATTTTCAGCGGCGATAAAGCCGATGATCATGAAGCCAAAGATAAACGAAGTAATGACGGAGCCTTTGACGCCAAAGCCATAAATCCTCGACATCATGCTACTACTCAAACCTGATCTATAAGCTATATGACCTGTGCCCCATCCCAACAGGCTACCTATGATTGCAACGATCAAACCGCCCAGCAAACCAATTTTCATGCCCGCAACAAAAGTGACTAAAGCACCGACATAAAGCTGGATTAAGGTGGTGACAACACCAACAGTATTCCAGGAAATATCCAGCCAGGTATGCCGCTCTCCATCAGGCACCTTATCCAACGCATGGTCTTCAATACGCTCGCTAGCAATAGGTTTAGTCTGCATTAACTGGCATGACCCTCTATGCTATTTGTGGCTGACTGAAACAATCTGATCTCGATTCTGTGCAGCGACGGCCTCCATGATGATCGAGGGTGAATTGTGAGAGTCCGTGATAATCACTCCCTGGGCATGCAAGGCATCCTGAACCGCTGCTGAAATACAGTGCAATGGCGCACCGCCACCTTCACCGCAACCTTTGGCACCGTTGTAGGTAAACGGCGACGGAGTTTCAGTTGCCTCAGTTTTCAAAGGCGGCATGTTCACAGAAGTCATAGGCGCGTAATCGGTAAATGTCGCCGTGATCAAGTTGCCTCCCTCGTCGAACTGAAAGGCCTCCTGCATCGCCGCTCCAATGCCGTGACAAACCGCACCGTGTACCTGGCCTGCGACGATCTTCGGATTGATGGCCACACCACAATCATCGACCACTGCATAGTCCAAAATCTTTGGCTGGCAGGTGTTCTTATCTACTTCAACCACCGCGATGTGAATTTGCGGCGCATAGGTGAGCGTTTGATTGCCCATTTTATTTTCAAGATCCAGAGGCGCAAAGGGGGGTTTATAGATGTACTTAACATTCAGCGTTATGTCGTGAAATTCCTCTGCCACACTGGCGGTGTTGCTGTTGGCAAGATTGGACAGCATCCAAAAGTTGATGGCCTTTTCAGGGTCGCCTATAACGCTAACCTGTGGGCCCATTTCGCCGACACCCAATTCCAGCTGCGATACATCGGCCTGCAATGCGTGTGAAGCAAGGCGTAGTAACTCCTCTTTGAGCTTCATTGCAGCGCCGTGCACCGCCGACAGCCCGGTCACCACAAACTGGCTGGCGATAGTACCTGACAAGCCCGCGTAGGTATTCCAGGCGGAATCGAAGCCCGTGCGAACGCTAACCATGTCCGGACCGATGTTGAGATCATCTGCAACCACCTGGGCTGCCGTCGTTTCATGGCCCTGCCCCGTAGGTGCTGAACCCAGCGTGACAACAACGGAACCGTCTAGCCCGACCTTGACTCGAGCCGTCTCGTTGTTCCCCGAGAATACCTGGTCGGGATTCACATACTGAACCTGACCGAAGTTGTTACTGCCCGAATCAACGGTTGAGCCGATGCCGATCCCAATCCAACGCCCTTCAGCTCTCGCCTGTTCTTGCTTGCGCTGCCATTCATCGTAGCCGATCAACTCTTTGGCTTTGTCTAGCATCATGGGATAGTCGCCAGAGTCATAGATGTTGCCGTTCGGTGTGGTATAGGGCATTTGCTCAGGACGGATATAGTTGCGATGACGCATTTCGTCCGCGGCAATGTTCAGCTCGTGGGCACAGATATCCAGCACTCGCTCCATAAACCAAATGTGTTGCATCCGTGAATAACCGCGATTGGGTGTGCACGGGGCCTTGTTGGAAACAGTCTGACTAAAATCAATATGCAGATTGCGCAACTTGTAAGTGGCAGGATAAACCTGAGACCAGATGGAAGCCCCCAGGGGTTCGTAACGCGTATACGCACCCGCATCATCGATATGGCGAGAGCGTAGCCCTGTGATGACTCCCTGAGCATCAAGAGCCACCTGAGTGTCCAGGAAGGTGCGCTCACCGCCATGACAAGAAGCCAAATTCTCACTGCGCGTTTCTGTCCATTTCACGGTGCGCCCGCCAGCGGCACGTGACGCTAATGCCGCCAGGCCCATAAAGGTGTGAATAACCGTTTTGGTGCCAAAGTTGCCACCGACATCCTCACTCTTCAGACGGATTTGCTCCGTACTCACGTTTAGATAAGGCCCCATCATTTGCACGGTGACTCCGGGCAATCCATTGTTGGACACCAGCGTAATCTCACCCTGCTTGGACCAGGTAGCTACGGTCCCTGCAGTTTCAATCGGGGTGCTGGAGAATCTGTGAAAATGCAGGCGGCCAATATCAACCACATGAGCCGCATCGGCGAAGGCCTGGTCTACGTCACCATGATCCCAGACTCCATTGAAGATAAGGTTGGAGCCCACTTTTTCATGCAGCACATTATCGCTGTTCAGAGCTTCTTCAGATTCGAGCACCACTGGTAGTGGCTCATACTCAACCTCTACGGCGGCTATGCCGTCCTCTACCTCGCGCGCGCTGTTAGCGACTACCATCACTACCGGCTCTCCTGGGAAGAACACTTTGTCCATGGCGATGCCATAATCGTCGATCAGCGCACCGGGCTCCGCACCGATTTGCATAAATGGTGTGGTCTGCGCCGCCACGTCTTTTCCGATCATGGTGAGTACTACACCCGGTAAAGCCTCTGCGGCACTGGTATCTATGTTCAGTATGCGCGCGTGGGCATAGGGAGATGTGACAAAACCCATATGCAACATATCGCTGGCTTGGTAGTCATCCACAAATCGACCCAGACCCCGCACCAATCTTTCGTCTTCCTTGCGGCGTAAACGTTGGCCTACCCAACCATCGGCACCACTGCCGTCGACCTGAATACTCGATCCAAGGGATGTCGATACGGGCAGTGGTACGTCTTTGCGCAGAGGTTCTGTACGAACTGGAGTGGCCACTGAAAAGTCTTGACTATTGTCTCGAGCAGTCTCTTGTGAACTTTCATCTTGCGAGGCACCAAACATCCCGCTGATAAAGTTCATCAGGCTGGCAAAGAGTCCTTCTGAAGCTGGCGCAGTTGTCGCCGCCTGAACCACAGATTCGAAATGCTCCTTACTTTGCAGTGCGTCTTGCAAGGCGTCGATCACCTTGATAATTTCTTTTTCAGCCATTCCCTTGAGGCCGCCACCGGCAATCGAGAGAATTCGCCCATGAACCGCACTGGTGCCCTCCCAGTTGACTCGGGTACCGCCACTGCTGGTATCTTCCAATTCGAAACCAACCAGCATGTTGTAGGCGCCGCCCATCACATTGCCCTTGCCAACATAGCTAGCACTAGTAGGTGCTACGCTGTCTTGTAAAGACATCTGTGTCGTCGCAATGCCGTGAACCTTACCAATACCTATTTTCAATTTCACAATCGAGGTATCAGGTGCACCCTCTTTCTTGGCCATGCTGTGATACATGGGTAATACGGGCAGGAATTTTTCGGGATCGGACAACAAATTGAAAGTTTCATCGCGCGGGATGCCAACTTCAAAACCACCGTTAAATGACATTTCCATGACTTAAGCCTCCCACATTTGGACGGCTGCAGCGTCGATGGCCTTAACAATATTGACGTAGCCTGTGCAGCGACAGGTGTTGCCAGCGATACCTTTGCGAATCTGATCCTCCGTAGGCTGAGGGTTACTATCCAGTAAGCTCTTGGCAGCCATTAACATGCCCGGCGTACAGTAACCGCACTGCAAACCGTGGTGCTCGGAGAAGGCACTTTGCAGAGGGTGTAACTCACCGCCCGACTCCAGCCCTTCAACCGTTCCAACTTCTGCGCCATCAGCTTGTACCGCCAACAAGGTACAAGATTTTACGACCTTGCCATCGAGTATGACGGTACAGGCACCACAATAACTTGTATCACAACCGATATGGGTACCAGTGAGACCCAGCTCTTGCCGAATAAACTCCACCAGCAATAAACGCGGTTCGATTTCACGCTGATAGGCTGCGCCGTTAACTGAAATATCGACCACTACCTTGGGTATGGCTTCATGCATAGCGATGTCCTCCTACAATCTCGTTTCCCTGGCTGCGTGCGTGGGCTCTTTGTCCAGCCTCCACCAGCAGGTCTTTCAACATAGCCAATTTAAAGGCAACTGATCCGCGCGCATCGGGGGGAGGCTCGGCGGCGGCAATAATCTTGTCTGCCGCAGCGGCGAGTGTTTCAGCGTTGATTGGGCCGCCCACCAAGGAGGCATCGGCATCAGCCGATAAAACAGCCGTTGGCCCCGCGCCACCCAATACCAGTCGCGCTGCGCTGCAGCTATCACCTTCCATGGAAAGTTGTACACCACAGGAAACGGTAGGATATGCAGAAGCCGCACGTTTGAACGCCAGGTAGGCGCTTCCCGTGCCCTGCCCTGGTAGGGGGATCTCAATACTGGTGACCAGCTCTCCGGTTTGCAGAGCCGTCACATAGGTGTCGACTAAAAAGTCAGACATCGCGATCGATCTGTTACCTGCAGGGCCCGCGACCTGAATAACCGCATCCAGCGCACTCAGACTAGTGGGCCAACAACCACTCGGATCGGCAACCGACAGCCCTCCTCCAATAGTCCCCATACTGCGTACCTGACGATCTGCAATACCGCCCGCCGCTTCAGCGACCAAGGGCACTTTGCGCGCATCGTCTGAAGCTGCTATCGAGGCATGTGTCGCAAGTGCGCCTATGCACAAAGTTGTGCCCTCAATTTTGATATAGGACAAATCGGGCAAGCGGCCAATATCGACTAATTCATTGGCTTCACCCATTCTTAGTTTCATCATCGGAATGACACTCTGGCCACCGGCCATGATTCTGGCATCGTCGCCGAAATGCTTCAGCAAACCAATAGCGGCCTGTAGGCTTTCGGGTCGGTGATATCGAAAGGGAGCTGGATACATGAGTTATCTATGCCTCTTGTGTAAGTTTGGACTGGTGATACGATTTTATCGTTTGAAATTCGTAGAGCTCCGAGCAATCTCTGCTGGCCAGGCCCATACCCGCTGCCATTCCATCGATTGCCGGTTGCAAAATGCTATCACAGCTGTAGCCGGATGGGTTGTAACAGGCGCGAATCACCTCCACCGACTGATCCAGGCATTCTTCATTCTTGCCAAAGCACTGTACTAAGGCTGCACGCAGCAAGCTTTGATCATTGTCAAAGACTGCCTTCATTGCACGATGATAGATACCCACCATGGTGGCAACAAGAGCGGGCTGCGTACCGTAAAACTCTTCGGACACCGCCAAACCGCTACTGGGCAGACGTAAGTTATCACCGACAAAGGCCAACTGCTTGGCCCCGGTTTTCTCTACCTCGGACGGTAAAAAACGGGAGCTTAAAAGAGCGCCGTCGACACTGCTAGAGCTAAGCAAGCCCAATCGAGCAATATCATCTCGCGATGGCAGTAATCCGGGATTTACACCGGCGTCTTGCAATAACTTCTTTAGAAACTTTGAAGGCGGCGCCACATCCGGGAAAGTCGCTACACTGCCTCGCTTGAGTTCCTGCACACTGTTAATTCCCGGCCTAGCGTACAGCCAAAACATAGGGCGATCACAGGCTACAAACACCACCTTGCGTTTAGCCCCAGATAGAAAACTCGCTAGCGCTGCGCCACAGGCGACATGCAAGCTATTGTCAGGAAGAGCTTCATCGGGCAAAAAGGTGGTATCGATCAATTTTACCGCGAGTGATTCCCGAGCATAATATCCGCCGACCGTAGCTACGCCATGGCACAGCAATTCGTGCACATCATACGCCTTAAAACCAAGATGGACGGTGTTCATATTCCTACCCTCTAATCATTCGCGCTGTTCTCAATTACTTGGGGCATCACCTGTTCGGCAAACGTCCGCATGTACGGGATGGGCTGGGGCATGCCAAAGGGGCACACAAAACCATCCAAGCCCTTTGCTGCCAGTGCGTTGAAGCGAGCCACTGCCTCCTCGGGAGGGCACGCCACGGCCACAGCATCAAAAATACGATCGGTGAGCAGGTCACTGTGGTCAGATTGATTGCTACCGTGCTCGGCGTAATCGTAGCCGGCTTTGAATCGAGTCAGATCTTCATACAACGCTTCGTCGAAGTACTCCTGGGGTATTGTCTTAAACACAGTGCCAGCTGCAACGGCGGTATAGCCTTTAAGATCCTGCTGAGCGAGTTCTCGATCCTCGTGCACCGAAGTAGCGATGCGCATGTACAGTTTAAGGTCAGACAGCTTGCAGCCCACCGACTCTGCGCCAATACGAATATTGTCCAGAGCATAGTCCACCAGTCGGGGTTGTGCTCCTACCTGAAAGAGAACGCCATCGGCGATACGACCGGCCATCTGCAGTGATTTTGGTCCCGAGCTGGCGACCACGATCGGCACCTCACAGTTTGACCAAGGCATCTGAATCTCGGTGCCCTCATAATGAACTTTTTCGCCACGCAACAGCGCTTTGATAACTTTTATTTTTTCCTCAAACACGGCCAGCCGCTCGGGTTTCATCCCAAGGTTGTAAACCGCGCTCTCTCCTACCCCAATACCACATATCGCCCGTCCACCGGACAGCTCGTCCAAGCTTGCCCAGCTATTGGCAAGAACCGCCGGATGCCGTGTGCCCGTGAGGGTCACCCCAGTAGCAAGTTGTAGGGACTTGGTGCGGGTGGCGAGAACCGTTAACACGGCATAGGGATCGCGCATTAGCGAGTGGGAATCTGCGACCCACATTCCTCCATAACCCATCTGCTCGGCCGCGCAACCCATTTCGATTGAATCAGCTAATGGCCGGTTGGGTAGGCAACCTATGTGAAAGGACAAACTCATTGGACTATCTCACCATTTTTTGGATCGAGGACTGGTGCCATTTACAGGATCTACATTAGGCGTTCACTGGGCCTAAAGTCTTGCCCCACAGAGCAGAACCTTTTGACTGACAAGGACTTATTCCGCGCCCCGATGAAGCAATTCGCTCGCTTAAGCGCACGCCACCACGCGGCTCCTGGGTAGATCTTAAATCCGCACTGCGAGTCAACGCGTACTGCTCGCTCGTGCAAGACTTTTTGGGTAACTGCGCCTACTGTAAATGTATTGAAAAGTACGTCGCGAGGGAGCCCCATGAGCGAAGGCGAACACAGCTGTGCAGAACACTCCGGCATCTTTACCATAGGCGGCGATCTCGCCATTCAGGGTGCCCACCGGGATATTTGCTACCAACCGGTACGAGACAACATCTGGTCTGCCAGCGAGGGTATCTATCGGACTATTTTCCTCGAGGGTAACAAGGGCTGTATCGCCTTTGACACTTTTGGCACACCGGGCACGGCACGGGCCTACCAACAGGCCATCGGCCGCGTGTTTACCAGCAAACCCATTCATACAGTGGTGTATTCTCACGAGCACCTGGATCACTGCGGCTATGCCGCTGACCTCGCCCCCACCGCAAAAATTATTGCCCATGATTACGCCAACCAAGTGGTTGTTGGACGCAAGTCCAGCGGCCAGCTCGCAGCCCATGAAACCTTTAACGAAGAACGCGTATCCCATGAAATCGACGGTTGTTACTTCGAGCTGATCTACCCGGGTCTAACTCACGGTGACGGCAATATCGCAGCGTATTTTCCGCAGAGCAAAACCCTCTTTATGGTCGATACAGTGGCCGATGGGGTGGGATACGGCACCTTGTTTGACTGGCATTTAACGCACTATATTCCTGTTATGAAGCGCTTTCTCAGTCTGGACTGGGATTTGTTTGTACCCGGCCATTTCTGGCCCATCACCAGGGAGCGTTTCATCGAGATACTGGACTACTGGGAGCGCATGTTCGACTTCGGTCAGCAGGCAATCTTCGACGGTGTGGATCCCCACGACTGGGAGGGATTAAACAAATACACCGACGAGAAGCTGGGCCCACTGTACGGCAACGAGTTTCGCTATCACGAATACGGAGCGATGAATCTGACCCGCTACATGCAGCAGTACTTGACCGGTGGCTGGGGCATTGAAGGAAACCTGAAACCTGACACCAGCCCGCTGTAGGAGCGCACAGATGAGCGAAAATCACGGAATGTTCACCCTCGATGGGGCCCAGGCTTATCTTGCAAGAGAGCCTGATATGACCACAGAGCAATTGTCCGAGCGGCTCTTTAGCGTCAGCGATGGTCAGGTACGCACAATCTTTCTGGCTGGCGACACCGGCGTTATCGCCTTCGATACTTTTGGCACACCGGGCAAAGCGCGTGCCTACGCCAAAGCCATAGCGGCTGCAGTACCGGGTAAACCCATTTCCACTGTTATTTATTCCCACGACCATCTCGATCACTCAGGTTTCGCAGCCGACTTGGCTCCCGATGCCGAAATAATTGCAGACGAACTCTGCGCCAAGATCATTAAGTTACGAGGGGCCCAAGGACAGTTGCAACCCACCCGCTTATTGCGCGGCGAGCGCAATGAACTGAGCATGGACGGGGTTGACCTTATTTTATTGAACCCGGGCCCTACACATGGCTCGGGGAATATGGCGGCCTACTTCGCCGAAGAAAAGACGCTGTTTTCTGCCGATACCATCCTCGCTAATGCCAAGTATGGTTTTATGCCGGACTATCATTTTTGTAATTTTGTGCGCTTCATGCGCAGTTTCCTTGAGCTGGATTGGGATCGGTTTATACCAGGGCGCTTTGAAATGACCGACCGCGCAGGATTCGAGCGAGGTTGCGACTTTATCGAGGCCGTTATGACCACCTGCCAGGAGGCATTCGTCAACTTTGTTCCCATCTGGGCCTATGAGCCGATGAAGGGATACTGCATGGGACAGTTGGGTGACCGTTTCGGAGACCTTGAGGGTTTCGAAAACCATATAGGCCAGATGGCCATACGCGTAGTCCACCACTACTTGATGGGCGGTTGGGGATTGGAAGATACACCCGAACCCAGCATTCTGCTGGCCGACCAGGTGTCAGTCTAAGCCACCAGTCGGCACAAGCACTTAAAAAACGGGTAGCTGACCCAACGCCGCAAGGGCGTAGCAAACCATCAACAACCCCCCATAGAGGAACATAAAGTATATAAGTCCGTTACCGCCCCACACGCGGTAGTGCGGGTTCCCGAACTTCTCACGACTTACTTTCGCAGATAGCGCCGGCACAATGGTGCCCCAAACCGCTGCACACAAACCCGCAAGTCCGATGGCATAGATGAAACCATTGGGGAAGAAAAGGCCGCCAATAGCAGGAGGTAAAAAAGTAATGACGGCGGTTTTAAATCGTCCTTTGCGAGAATCATCAAACTTAAACTTGTCGGCAATGTAATCGAACAAACCCAGGGTGACTCCGAGAAAGGAAGAAACAACTGCAAAGTTAGCAAAGGCATTGAGAAGCGCGGTCAATCTATCGCTGTTGGCAATTAGGCTTAGGGCGGAAGTTAAATCACCAATGTTTCCACCGGCCGAAATAATGGGTTTGAACTCTTCTCGGGAAATATTTCCCAGCGTAACCACATGCCAAAGTAAATAAACGACCAGGGAAGTCAGGGAGCCATAGAACAGGCATTGTCGGATTCGTGCCGGATCCTTGCCGTAATATTTCATTAAGCTCGGGACATTGCCATGGAAGCCAAAAGACGTCAGGTAATAAGGCACGGCGGCTAGCAGAAAAAGCGCGTAGCCAGGCTTATTGTCGAGCAAGACAGGCAGTTGTACCCGAGTGCCTAGATCACCGACCGACAGCACAAAGGTTACGGCCATGCCACCTAGTAGGACCGCCGTCATACGCCCTACCAAACCCGTACTAAACCAGACAATAAAGGACAACACCAAAGCAAAGGCTAAACCGGCAAGCATAGGCGGCATCGAAACGCCCAGAGTGCTTTCCAAGGTGTGACTGACAATAGAGCCACCGCCGCTAATATATGCGTAGGTAAGTATATACAGTACAAAAACCAGGGTTATGCCATTAATCGCGTTCCAGCGGTTACCCAAGGTGGCACGAACGAAGGTATCGAAACTAGTACCGGGTTCAAAATTCAGATTGGCTTCAAGTATCATCAAACTGGAATGAAACATACAAAACCAGGTGAATACCAACAGCAATACCGACCAGCTAAACCACATGCCCGAAGAGACAATGGGTAGGGAAAACATGCCGGCCCCTACCGAGGTGCCCGCAATAATCGAGATACCGACAATAAGTGATCGTGGAGCTTTTTGTTCCATATTTTTAGTCACCGAACCCTATCGTTAGCTGCTATCCTACTGTACCTGAAAAGCACACTTTAAGGGATGAGGAGTCTTTTCCAATATGAAATGAGCCTGAAACCCGGGAATGTGGCGGAAGTTGATTCCAACATAAAATGAGCCTGAAATAGTCCTTGTAGTCGTTCATGATCAGCGGATGAAAACGATCATGAGCTTAGAACATCTGAATACCCTGGGTGCCATCAAACAGTTTCTCGACGGCACACAGGAAGTAGCCTCCAACGTGGCCACTGAGAAATCTGAACGCTATCGCTGGGTACAGAAGGCACTGGTGAAGCACCGATACTTACAGCTTGGCAAAACAGACCGGGGAACCGTCACCCGCTACCTGATAAAGGTAACCGGCTACTCCCTGGCCCAGACCAGGCGCCTGATACGCCAATACGTCAAAACAGGCACCGTCTCGGTGAAACCAGCTCGGCGTAATGGCTTCAAGCGCGCCTACACTGACGCCGATATACGCCTATTGGCGAGTATGGATGAGCGACATGGTCAGCCCAGCGGCGCGGTACTTAAAAAGCTCTGTGAGCGGGCTTATCAGCGCTTTGGCCAAGCCGACTATCGACGCCTGGCGGGTATTTCGGTTTCTCACCTGTACAACCTGCGGGCCTCCAAGACCTACCAGAGGCAGCGCTGTGTCTTGACAAAGACACGACCTAAGGCCGCCTCTATTGGCCAGCGGCGCAAACCTTGCCCGAACGATCAACCAGGCTATATCCGCATTGACTCTGTCCATCAAGGTGATCAGGACAAACGCAAAGGAATCTACCACGTCAATGCCGTGGATGAGGTGACACAGTTCCAGATCATCGTCACGCTGGAACGTATTAGCGAGGCGTTTATGCTGCCAGCCCTCAGGCAGATTCTGGCTGCCTTCCCCTTTAAAATACGGGGCTTTCACGCAGACAATGGCGGCGAATATATCAACTACACCGTTGCTGAGCTTCTGGACAAGTTGCACATTGAATTTACCAAATCACGGCCCCGGCACAGTAACGACAATGGTTTGGTTGAGAGTAAAAATGGCTCGGTCATTCGCAAACTCTATGGCTATACCCACATACCTCAGCAGTACGCCACGGATTTCACTGAACTCAATAGCCATCAAGTCTACCGATACGTCAATTTCCACCGGCCCTGCTATTTCCCCACCACCATTATTGATGAGAAGGGCAAGGAGCGGAAGAAATACCGCTACGACGACATGATGACACCCTATGAGAAATTCCGCTCCCTGGCCAAACCCAGCCAATATTTAAAGCCGGGAATCACCTTTAGAAATCTGGATGCATTCGCCAATGAAATGACGGACAATGAGGCCGCTGAACAACTAAATTCAGCACGAGATCACTTATTTCAGCAACTCCATGAGCGACTCAAGATAAGGGCTTAATACACCCTCCCTTCAGGCTCATTTCATATTGGAAAATACTTGAGGTATGTACCACGGAGTAAAAAAACTTTTGCCTGCTACGCTGTTCCCTCTACTCGCCTTGCCCGGCCTGATCGCCTGCAACCACCACAGCGAACACATTGCCCAACTCGAGCAAGACGATATTACTTTTATTGTGGTTGGTAAAACCTCAAATCACAGTCAGCTGACAGATGGTAGTGTGCAGGTCCTGAACTATCATTTTTTTGCCGAGATATTTCTACAAACTGAGGGAAAAGTAGATCCCGCTGTGATGGTCACTCCGCTTAGCCTAGGAAAACCTATTCCGTTTGAAGACAGCGGTTATGCACTTGAAATGCACGGTGGTCGCTATAAGAGCGAGCGTGAGTTGGAACGGGCCTATCCCGATGGCGATTATGTCTTTCACTATACCTCGCCCAGTATCGGCAGCGTAAGCCAGTCAGTGACTATGGGTAGTCCCAATTCTGGAGTGTCCGGGCTTCCCGCTGTTCCCCGTGTTTTTTTATCACAGGACGGAGCGGCTGTGCAGCCCGCACAGATTAATCCCGAGTTGGATTTAACGGTCACCTGGAGCGAATTCACAAGCGGCACTGCAGACCCCTTGGGTATTATGGATGACTTGTTGTTTGTCATTATGGCGGATTGCGATGGTGAGCGTCGAGCGCACAGCGGCCGACCCTTCGAGAATACCCCCTATCTCACTTACGCAGACACATCCTTCACCATTGATGCTCAAACTCTGTTACCTGAAAACGCTTACCAACTGTCAGTAGAACACGCGGTGTTGGATACGGGACTGGAACATGGCGTGACGGCCTTTTCCACTTTTGCTACCACCACATTCCTGGAAATTCACACGGGAGGAACTGCACTCGCGGGGGCTGCCTGCCCTGAAGTACGCAAGACCTTTGATGCGGGACAGGCGGTGCTGTAGACACCATGCAATTTATTCAGCGATTATTTTCACAGTTAGTAGGACCGGCCGCAGTGATGGCTGCCGGAACCATGGGTGCCGGCGCGGCAGCTTCATTGATTTTAGCCGGTGCATGGTTTCGCTATGATCTGTTGTGGGTTATCCCTTTAATCCTGCCGCTGTTTGTTATCTCTGTCGATTCGGCATCGCGCATTGGATTGCTCAACCCGGATCAGGGCATGTTCAGTCAGATACGTAGCCACATTCACCCCGGGGTTGCGTGGCTTATCTTCGCTATCAATATCCCTGTGCACCTGTTGATCGGTATGGGGCAAATGTCAGTCATGACTTCAGCGATGATGTCACTGTTTGGATTCTATCCCCTCGATGCCTTGGCCAACGCTGACTACGTAAGCGGATATCACTACGCCGAGATTGCACTGTCGTTGTTGATTGGTGTTGCCATTATTGTTTTGGTCTCTTCTGGCGGCTACCAGCGCATGCAAAAAATAATGACCACTTTAATGATCATAATGTTTGTGGGCTTTCTCGTGGTCGCGGTGGGCGCACTGAGTGAAGCCCCAGACATACTTGCTGGTTTCATGCCCTCGATACCCGATGATTTGGCCGTCGCCGGAACCGAAACAATGCGCAGTAGTACAGGATCGATACTCGCCATTGTCGGCAGCGCCCTAGCTCCGGCAGCGCTGCTGGGCATACCCTATATGTGTGCCGATAACTTAAGCGGCAGCCCCGACTTAAAAGCGGAGTTTCGCAGCTCAATCATTAACTTAGGGTTGGTGTTTGGCGGCTACTCTGTTTTCGTTGTGGTCGCCGGTGGTTTCGCTTTGCATCCCCTAGCCGACCATGCGGCAATTGATACGGTTCACGAAGCAGGCAAGGTTTTAGTCAACGCCTTCCCACCCGGTTTGGGTTTTTTGGGGCCTCTTATTTTTTCTGCTGGCCTTATGATTGCAGCGTTAACGACTTTTGTAGTGGTGGTTCAGGTGATCTGCTACTTCTGGCTGGATATGTTTGGTAAGGATTGGCGGGACACGCAAAGCAATCCATCCTTCAAGCGTCTGCTAATAATTTGTGTCGCAGCCCCGGCCATCCTGGCACCTTTTTGGAGTTTCCCAGCGCTACTTAAAGTGCTCTTGCTAATGGGGTTTAACGCCATTGTTATTCCACTGGTTATTGCTATCGTCCTGGTGCTGGTTAACAAAACACAAATTATGGGAGAGCACCGAGCCAGTTGGCAACGCAATCTCATACTGGTAGCGGCACTGGCCCTGTCGATGTGGCTAATGCTCGAAAAACTGCCAGACTACATCAACATGATAGCGGCTTAATCAGATGAACAAACACTCTCTTGCCATAGCATTTCAAACCGATAAACCTCTGTCGCAGTATGGTGAACTTGCCCGCAACGCGGAGGACTTTGGGTTTGATTTTATTACCGTGTACAACGACATGCTATTTCAACCAGCCTGGTTACCTCTGCTAGAGATGGCGCGCCATACCCAGCGCGCCCAAATTGGGGTTGCCGCAGTCAATCCCTTTACCTGCCACCCGATAAATATTGCGGGTAATATCGCCTTGATCGATGAGGCCTCTAGCGGGCGAGCCTATTTGGGATTAGCACGTGGCGGTTGGCTGGATTTTGTGGGCGTCGAACCGAAGCAGCCAATAAAATCACTGCGCGAAGCCTTTGCCTGTATTCGACACTTACTCAGCGGCAGCACTGAGGCACTGGAGCAGGATATCTATCCCGTTGCTGGCGGTGACAGCTTGCGGTGGAAAATAGAGCGCGCCGACCTGCCGATGCTGCTTGGTACCTGGGGCTTGAAAACCATTGCAGCGTGCCACGACGCCGTCACTGAAATTAAACTCGGGGGCTCTGCCAACCCCGCGGTTGTACCCCACTACCGCAAGCAACTTGATGCCATTGGAGCCTCCTCTGCTCTCGGTATTGTGATGGGCGCGGTAACGGTCGTTGACGAAGATGGCGATGCCGCTAGAGCACTAGCAAGGCAAGAGGTTGCCTTGTATCTGCCGGTAGTGGCCGAGCTGGATCCCACTCTGCAAATCGATCCTGAAGTGTTGCAGGATATTAAAGCGGCTGCGGCCAACTACGACTTCGACGCGGCCAGCCGTTTTATTTCTGATGACTTGCTCAGTGCGTTTGCTCTGGCGGGAACACCCAGGGAAATAGTTGCACAGACAAAGGCCCTGTTTGCTGCGGGAACTTCCCGTGTAGAGTTCGGTACCCCCCACGGCCTGACTGCAGATTCTGGATTGAGATTACTGGGCGAAAAGGTGCTGCCCGCTTTCAGATAAAGGAGATATCCCATGAGCACTGAACTAAACGACGACGAATTCGAGTTATACGATTTACAGCTGGTCGTCGAATCCATTAAAGGCAATTGCACCTGCCAAATGACAGTAGGAGATTCCGTTTTATTGAAAGGCGGAAAAATTTCCATGCCCGACGGCGCCGATTTTTGTCTCTACGCCCTGCAATCCGCTATTCCTCTATTGCCGGCCAAGCAACGCCTGCTGCATCGCGCCGACTGGATGGAAACCGACACCAGAGTTTTGTGCCCCGATCCGGGCTGCGGGTTGACCATGCGTGTTGATCGCACCCAAAAACGGATTTTAAAGCATGATGATGTGAGCCCTATCCCCTGGGAGAAATGAACGACTCAATCGAGAGGCATAACCACGGAATCTGTTAGATACGGGTTCTCAAACGTAATCACTTCACCTACAGATGCTCCCGGTACCGGAAATAATCGCGCAGACAGCGGTTTATTGTACTTTGTTGCCAATGCCGACATGTCCCTGATGATCGCTGCCATAGCATCAACTGAGACATCCCCAGCCAGAGGGACCAAATCCAGGCCCGTACCGCACACACTGGAATAGAGCAGCAACTCTGATACATTAAAATGCCCCTCCTGTGCACGTTTAGCCAGAACCGGATCCTCCATAACGGGCAGCATTAGACCAGAATACCCGCAAGTTTTGACATCTACATTTTTTAGCACGTCAGTTATCGCGGCACAGGCCGACAAAGTATTTCGGGTGCCAAAAGGTGATCCCGTAAGTGTTTCGATTGCCTCGCCGATGCTCGCAGTTACACCAGGTGCAGGTGATGTATCCATACCGGTGTATGACCAACCGCTGTGTTCACTCAGTTCCTGCGCAATCTGTTGCAGAGGAAACATTATACCGTTCATCCGTTTTATCAGCTTTTGTTGAGCATCTTCAAAACCTGAAGCTGACCTGAATACATCCGTTAACACATTGGGTGTTTCCAGACCCAAGGCGAACTGATCGACACCCTGATGCCAAGCAGCGGGAAAAAACGGTGTATCCGGGGGAGTAAACGCTGTTGCGGCAAAGCGAAAGTTGCCTTCACCGCCGGCTGAGTCATTGGCAATTAAACTAATCGCTTCTGCGCTAGCGCGTATAGTGCGATCGTGGATGCCGTGCGCGGCGCTAGCGGTCCGAGTTGTCATGTTCAGCTGGCTTGTTTGTTTCATCAGAGCTGCAATCCACAGCGGAATATCTTCATCGTATTGATCGTCAGTAATTATCGGACCGATGCTGAAACCCACCCCGTTATCAAGCGCAATTTGATCCAGGCCCTGCAAGGTGTCTATCGCGGCCTGGCTCTTCCAATCCGGCAAGTAGTTCGGTAGTGGCTGTGTAGAGATGCGGGTTGTTTGCACTTCATAACCCGCATCTGTGTAACGCGCTTTCGCCTGGCTTAGAAATTCAACTGCAGAACGCAGCTTGGCAAAGTCTTCGGGGCCGGCCAATGTGACCCCTGCTGTAATCGTTCTGATTTTGAAGTTTGGATTACTTTCTGGCGGCTTCTGCGCCAGTGCATCGCGCGCTGAAAACAAAAGTGGAGGGACCAATATTCCAGAGCCGATTAGACCCATCAAATCACGTCGCGAAATTTTCATATCAGGTAATCCATAGTGCCTTAATAGTATCTTAGGGGTAGGTATTCTCAGCCGGGCGGGTTCTCAAGCCATCGAACTCTTTTCTCGCTTTGCGCAAATCCTCTTTCATTCGGCTCATGACCGCTGGATGCCGATCGGCAACACTGTAAGATTCACCGTCGATGCCACGGACGTTAAACAACAAATCATAGGGTGCTTCGAAACCAGGCAGCTGATCAAATTTTTCGAACGCGCCAATACTGCCTGTGTAGTAGCTGTGGGTAAGATATTTCCACTGTTGGTCGCGCATTCCTACAACAGCTTCGTTGTTAAAAAAATAAATGTAGCGATGGGGAACCTCAGCACCTTGTAAGGTGGGCAACAAACTGACCCCATCAATTTGAACAGCGCGCGGAGACAATTCTAAAATCTCCGCGACAGTAGGCAATATATCAATGTTTACCGCGAGCTTATCCAAAGTTTTTCCGGGCTCAATCGATTTGGGCCAACTGACAATAAAAGGAACTCGATAGCCTCCCTCCCAGAAGTTGCCCTTGCCTCCCTTGAGCCCCGCGGTACTACCTTCAAAAAACGGGCCGTTATCGCTGGTGAAAACTATCAAGGTGTTGTCGAGCAAACCCCTGCTTTTTAAGCTCGCCACAATCTCGCCGGTGCTCCAGTCGATCTCTTCAACGGCATCACCATAAGCACCCGCAGCAGAGCGCCCGGCAAACGGCTCCGATGAATACAAGGGTATGTGTGGAAAAGTGTGGGATACAAAAAGTAAAAAAGGTTGCTCAGCTGACTGCTCCATAAACTCGCGGGCCGCCTGAGTATATCGACGAGTGAGTTGACGCTGATCCACTGGCCCCGGTATTTTATTGGCGCCATCATACAAATTGAAATTGGGCATATCATTGCTGTGAGCTACGCCAAAAAAATAATCAAAACCGTGCTTTAGCGGCAGGTTTTCCGGAAACGCGCCCAGGTGCCACTTGCCTACCATTCCCGTACGATAACCCGCACGCTTTACCAATTCAGCGATAATCTCTTCACTACGAGGAAGGCTTCTGGAGTCACCACTTTCAACAACCTTCCAAGCCAACCCTGAGCGAATCGCATAACGGCCGGTAAGAAGACCTGCGCGAGAGGGTGAACAGACATTGGAACTGGCGTAACCATTGGAAAAAATCGCACCGCGATCAGCGATCGCATCGATATGTGGCGTGCGAATACGACGATTACCGTAGGCTCCCAGATCACCATAGCCCATATCATCCGTCAAAATAATGATAATATTTGGCGTTCCCTCCTGAGCTGGCGCGGCATTACAAACTTCGTTTGAGTGCAGTACTACTATGAAAAGGACAGGAAGAATCCCGCGGAACAATGTAAGCGCACTTAAATCGACCCTATTGATTTTGTCTGCGAGCCGCTAGACAGTAGATCGCTTTACTTCGCCGTTACTCTTCGATTTCCATGTTCCAGGGCAGTAATGCTTCAAGCTTCTCCACCGTATCTGCCGCCGCAATGTGCGCCAGCACATGTTGGAGGTAAGCATAAGGTTCCAGGCCGTTCGCCTTTGCCGATTCCACTAAACTATAACAGGTCGCACTGGCTCGGGCCCCGCGGGAGGTATCTGCGAATAGCCAGGCGCGCCGACCAACCGCAAAGGGCCTGATCGCATTCTCAGCCAGCGCATTGCTGATATTCAACTGGCCGTCCTCGCAATAGCCAATCAGGTACTCCCATTGGTTCAGTGTGTACGTTATGGCCTTGTGGGTCAGGCTATCTTTGGGCACCCGGCTGACGTTCTTCTCCAGCCATGGCTTCAGGTCCTCGAGAATCGGCACGCTGAGTGACTGCCTTGCCTGTTTTTTCTTGTCGTGCTCCAGATCCTTGATCGATTTCTCTATCGCATACAGCCTTCGTATTTTACTGAGTGCAACGTCAGCCTTGGTGGGTTGCCCCACTTTCTTTTGGGTGCTCCTGGTTTCCGCCGCCCGGCTGGCTTCAACGAACTTGCGCCGGGCATGGTCAAAGCATCCAATTCGGGTAATGCCCGCTATCCGGCACACCTTGCTGTAACCGGAATAGCCGTCGGCCTGCAACACACCACCAAAGCCATCCAGCAGGCGCTCCGCCACCGCGCCAGCACGTGAGGGGTCGTATTCGAACAGCACTGATTGTTTATCCGGTGGGCCACCGCGTATCACCCACATCCATTTATCCGATTGGGCCGTTTTGCCCGTTTCCTTCAACACTTGTATGCGCGTCTCATCCGCCTGCAGGTAATTCCCCTCAAGCTGAACCTCCCGGATCAAGTTGATCAAGGGCTGGAATACATCCTGAAGCCGTACAATCCAGTGGGCCATGTTGGAGCGGCTGATATCACCGCCGTAACGCTTGAGCATCCCCTCCAGGCGGTATAGCGGCAGTCCATCGGCGTATTTGGAGGCAATGATGTAGGCCAGCAATGCAGGACTGGCAAAGCATTTCCCCAGCGGATGAGCGGGGCGCTGTGCGGCGACAATGACATCTTCACCGTCAATATTGAATACCGCCTTCTCCTGCCAGTATTCCAACACCTTGACCTGGGCGGGAATAAACTCCAGCTCTTCCTTGACCTTGGTGAAGAAGGTTTTGGCTGCTCCTTCTTTTTCTTCGTCTGTCAGGGCGAGGTGGATCTGTACCCGTTGCAGCTTGTCGCTAAACCCGCGCTTTCTTTTCTTCTTTTGAGGCCGAACCCGGTCTTCTTCAGGCAGTTGCTCTTCGAGCTCACTCAGGGCGACTTCGATTTCAGCCTCGTCGAACAAATCAGACTGAAACGCCAGTTTCTCACTACTGGCTCCGAATTTCTGTACCGTGGCCAGGCGCAAGTATTCTTCGAGCAGGTCAATGCGTTTGCTTTGTTCGAGGATGATGTGGCTTTTGTCGCTGAGGTGTTTCTGGTGAGCCTGGAGGAGTTCGTCTTTTTCTTCAAGAATCTGGTCTTTTACAGCGAGGGCTGCAAGCAGTTCCGAGACACCAAGCCCCTCGTAACCGCCTTGTTTTTGTTGCTTTTTTATCGCCGATTGCATGGCGTAATTATAACATTCATGGCGACAAAAAGCTTTAAAATACAGACTCATAATGCAATTTTTTGTGGCCTGTCATCAGGGAGATATCGTAGCCGTCCAGCAACCAATTGATCTGCTGGCCGGTGAGGGAAATCACGTCGTCGTCAGGGTGCGGCCACCGGAACTTCTCTTCCGCCAGTGATTTGTAGTACAACACAAACCCATTGTCCTCCCAGTACAAACATTTTATTTTGTTGCGCTGGCGATTAGTGAAGGCATAGAGGGCACCCTCAAAGGGGTTACGACCCAGTTCTCGCTCCACAATGGCGCTAAGGCCATTGACCGATTTTCTAAAATCTACGGAGTCCCGGTACAGATAAATCTGTGGCATGTCATTGGCCGGGCGGAAGTAGCGCGCCGTCACAATTGATCCAGTAACTGCCGCACCACCAACAGGTTTTCGGCACAGATACCTCGCACAATGAATCCGTTGGGCAGTGACAAGGTTAGCCCCCGATCGGCGTCAGGTCTGACACTCACTGCGGCAAAGCCACCTTGGTCTTGTTTTATAGAAGACACACGGATGGTATCGTCAAACTTCCGACGCCAGTACACAAAGCGATGGTAAGTCAGGTGATTGTGTTTGCAAAACCGGGTCTGGGACAAGCCCGACAGTTTCCAGGTTTGTATTTGCTGCTTCCAGTCAATACCTTGTGGCTGGGGCTGAGTGATATCGTTCATGATTTGCTCCTGTGTGGTTATCAGGAGAAAGTCTGGCGGGAACTCTTACAAAAAAACAGGTGCTGATTTAGGGGCGCTTACGGAACAATTGCTGATTCACAGCAAGTCACCTCATAAACTAGTTCAGTAAAGCAAAAAAACCCGGCCTAAGCCGGGTTTTAGTGTTAGGCAATAATCGCCTCGATCCGCACTACCTTAGAAGCTGTAGCTAATGCTACCGCCGATGGTGCGAGGATGTGGACGAAGCCTCATACCGGTTACACCAAAGTTCTCCTGGGTACCCGTGTAGTACTCTTCGTCACTGAGGTTTTGTACATAGGCAGCAAACTGCCAATTTTCCATTTCGAAGCCTGCGCGCGCATTCCACAGATCATAATCCGGAGTCTTGAAGGGGAAATCTCCATGTTGTGCAATCGAGTTTCGAGCCGGGCCATCGTTGGGTGAAGGACCGTCGGTCTGCTCATAAGTCAGACCCTCGACGTCAGAAAACTGACCGTCGCGGTGAATAAATTCCAGTTGCACCCAGGCTTCATTGTCACCGATTGGGAACCGGTACTCGCCAGTGATGTTAAAGGTCAACTCGGGCGCCTTGGGAATCTCCAAACCTTTGAGAGCAACGACGAAACCGCCGGTGATTTCAGCTAGGGTATCGCTGGTGATCTCTGTGTCGAGATAACCCACGCTGGAGGTAATCGTCAGCTGGTCGGTAACAGCGGCCGTTAATTCCAGTTCAGCACCGAAGGCTTCAGCATCTTCAACGTTAATCGCTTGCTCGAAGTTAGAGGACAGATCACCCGGTGTTAGGAAGCGGAAAGATTCCATTTGTAAATCGCTCCACTCCAGGTAGAAAACAGAACCGTTCAAACGCACTCTGTGGTCCATCAGCTCGCTCTTGAAGCCGATTTCATAGTTCCACAAAGTCTCTTCATCGAAGGGCACGTTAAAGGCTGGCTGGCCGTCGGCGTTAGTATTGTTACCTACTGATATGCCTCCGGCTTTGTAACCTTTTGAAATCGTGCCGTATACATTCACGTCATCGTTGACCTGATAGCGTGCCACGAAACGTGGTGAGACGTCGGTAAAATCGTCATCGGCCGCAGACACAGGGCGGGCGGAATTCGCAAAACTATTGAAGAAATCAAATCCCGGGCCGCCGGGGAATCCAGGGGATCCGGGGAAGCAGCAGGTTGGGCCAATACCGAAACCCGCCACCTCGTTGGTGACATCGTCCTGGGTGTATCGCGCACCGACAATCAGGTCCAATTTATCGCTTACATGCCAGGTGTAATCGGCGAAAATCGCAAGACTCTCCACTTCGAATTGCTTGCTGTTAAGAGCAAGACCCAAGCCCGTTGGGAATGGTGGCAACCAGCCTACGCCTCCAACTGTCGCAGTCGCGTTGCTAGATATTCCCACTTTGTTGTCCTGCTCCTGCTCATCTTCGGCATACAGAATACCGGCAACAAACAGATAGTCATCTTTGTCGAACTCTATGCGCAGCTCGGTACTCCAGGAGAAACCCTCGTAGGCGTTATCCCGCACCAAAGTATCGGCACCACCGGCCAGGTCGTTATCAAACCTGCGATCCAGTTCAGCGTCGATAAAGCCGGTAATCGATTTGATGGTAGTTGTCTCATTCAGAGCATGAGTGATATTCAATACACCCACTACCGATTTATTGTCTGTGAATTCATCGATATCGTGACTCAGTGTATTCCGATTGTTTGGATAAAAGCCCACACCTGGATCCAACGCTGTGGATAGACTGAAGCTATCCAAAGAATCCAAATCCTGTACGCCCGAGGGTACGTTTTCGTCAGTGCCCTGCTCTTCATCCGTTACGTGTAGGGAAGCTAAAACCGAAGTATCCTCTGATACATCCCAGGCTGCGTGTAAGCGGAAGTTAACGGTTTCATGGCCACTGTCTTTGGCGCCATTTGGGGTGAAGCCATTTTCAGCGGCAGCGGGACAGGACGCGGCACTGGCACCTTTGCCACAAGCGTTTTCTACAAAGCCGTCGCTATCTTCATAGTACAGTACACCGCGCAACTTAAAGTCTTCGCTTACGGGCACGTTCAGAACACCGGTTACGTTGTACATATCCCCGGCGTCATCATAGGTTTCAGCGCCGATTACTATCTTCCCTTCAAATTCATCCGAGGGTTTCCTGGAGGTGATGTTCAAAGCACCACCGAGCGCGTTGCGTCCGAAGTAAGTTCCCTGGGGCCCACGCAACACTTCAACGCGTTCCATGTCGGCCAGGTTGGGGTTGGCGACCTGATTGGGAACGGATGCCACACTGAACTCATCGAGATAAATACCGATTGAGTTAACGAAGGCATTTTCTCCGGACACCAAATTGTTGATACCGCGAATCGCGATGCCTAAACCTCGGCTACCAGTCTGGCCATCTTCCGTAAAACTCACACCTGGTGTCAGAGACAGGTATTCGGTGGCAGATTTGATGTTGCGTTGATCTAGCGTAGCGCCGGTGAAAGCGGTAACACTGACCGGTACTTCTTGCAGGTTTTGTTCCCTACGTTGGGCCGTAACGATAACCTCTTCGAGGACGGCTCCACTTTGGGCATACACGGGAATGGTGTTAATGATTGCCGCAGAAATTAGCGACAGCTTGAATAACGATGTGGCTTTGTTACGCATGGGCGAGTTCCTTATAGTTGTATTTATATAACGTAGAGCGGACCGGTACTTAATATATCAACATGGAGCGATTTGCCCATTCTATTCCTATAGGTGATAACGTAAATAATTCACAAAACTGCATCGAATTACTGATTTACCCATCACTGCGCGTCGCTCCGGCTGGATCTTCGTTCTTTGGTCAGACCAATTATTAGATTAAATCCTATTAATCAAAGAGATTCAATTACTTTTTTTAAAGTTTTATATCGAGTTGATATTAAATACTTTTTATATATTATTGTTTTTAATGAATTTTATATATTTTGTGGAATTATATGAATATATCTATTTCGCTATTAAACCCATCATTAGCTCGATTTATCTATCCGGGCACGCTAAGTGAGTGAGGAATACTTATAGTGCCTCACTTCAACCACTGAAAGATCTCGACCGTATACCCACCTGGGTCAGCTAGAAGAAACGCTCTGATAGGAACGCTCGCGTGATTGTAGATGGGTTTTAGAATACGGATGTCCGGATTTTCCGAAACGATTCCGTACCAGGCATCCACATCCTCAGTAACAATACTTACCATGACGGCGTTCGTCTCCTGCACCGTGTGATGAGCTGTGCCGCCCTCTTTAACCAGGCCAATTAGAGAACCAGGTATAACCTCGTAGAGCTGGACCCATTCATCCTTCATCGCGGCGGCTAAGCCCAGAGTTTGTTCGTAGAACCGAGCCGCCGGTTCTAGATCTGTGTAATAGAGCATCACATACTGCTCGGTAAAAGCCGGCCTGGCTGGTGTTTCTTGAGTTAGCTCAGCCTCTACCAGAGCTACGGGAGCCAGCCAGGACAGCAGCAAAATCAATACTTTTTCATCGTTGTCTCTCGCTTCTCAGTTAAGGTCTACATCCATTCGATCGGTCTGCCCTGTATCCAAAGGAGGGGCCTTTTCGGGACATTCGCCACTGCTTGAGCCCGTAGTACGAACATCCAGATAGGTCGCAGTGGCATAAGAGGTAAAGCCAGGCGTGCCCCCGATTACCACACTGTCCACTCGATGGGGGAATTCTACAAACATTGCATAGGGATGCCCAGATTCAAAGCGCCCAGCGGGCACAGAGACTTCAGCGGCTCTATAAGTCATGTAGTTCTGCTCCTTAAAGGGCAGCCCGGTATGAAAAACGCGTTCACCTTTGCAGTCCTGGAAGACCACAAAGATCATGTCATCGACAATACCCTTGGGATCACTTGCACCATTGGAATATGGGCTCCAGCTAACCATCAGTGCTAAGCCTGGGTCGACTGTATCTGGCCTGACAAGCTTCCCATTCTGGTGGAAGTAAATATGAATGGGTGCGGGAATGTCTGTTTTACCTTCCGGGCCCGCAAGCGTCATTGATGTGTCTAGAACTGAGCCAGAACTTAAGGTGATGCTGAAATGGTAGGCTCCATTGGGGTGCGCAGCATCGACCCCCGCAAGACTTTTGTAATGACCCCCCTCGTAATAAAATGCATCACCGCGATCGACATAGTCGAAGGACCGCTCCTCCCCCATCTTCCTCTTTAGCGTGGCCGACTTGATTAACCCGGGTTGTTTGGCAAACAGTTCAGAGAAAAAATGATAGTTAAGCAGGCTCAACTTACCAGCCGTATTTTGCGAGTAATTACTGGATTTGACCAAAACAAAAAACCAGAGGTCTGTTTCATCGGCCGGCTCTTGCGCAAAACAAGCACTGGCGTACCCCACAAAAGCAATCACCGCAGCGGTTGAAAAAATACTGAACCTGTTCATGAATAAGCTACCTCACTTTTAAATTAGTCTGCCCCATTAGGAAGCTCCGCGCCCAATAGCAGTTTGGCAGCCACGGCCATTGCACCGCAGCAAGCCGTAGCAAGGGCCATCGCCAGCAATTGTTTGGGCAACATCTGGCCTGCTGCGTAACTGATGCCAGAGGCCCCATAGACTGCACCAGCAAATAGACTGAGCTGGCTGTGCCGCTATTACTCGAGAAAGGGGCCAGTGCTCCCCCGGAACACAGCGCCATAATAATGCCGCATCCAAGGCAAGCGACAACCAACGGTCCTGCCAACATTTCAATAGCCGGCAAGCCCACCCACGCCTGCAGACTTATCGCCAACCAGCCGAATGTACAAAGTACACCACCGAGCAGTATGGACCTATGGGCGCCAAGACGAGGCATCAGCGGCCACACCAAATAAGTCCCCAGAGCTATAGAGCCGTTGAACAATGCCAGCGCTATACCGTTTTGCGCGCTATCGAACTGATAGTCTTGTGCGAGAATGAAAGAGAAGTTGGCGCCAAATAAAACCAGGGTCGCGATGCTGAACATATTGCACAGCGCGTGCCCGGCAAACGCGCGGTTGCCGGCAATAGACAAAATGTTTCCGCCCCCCCCCCTGCTTTTTTGCTGGTAGCAGGCAGTGTTTCTGGAACAAGAATCCAGTAGGCAAAGGCTCCGCCCAATCCGACCAGGGCCATCGCGATAAAACAGGCTTCCGGACTAAACTGCCGGGCAATCATTCCGCCGGCGATGGGCATTAGAAAAGGAATAATCGCCAGCATGGATATCATGGTAGCCATACCGCGTGCGGTGCCCCCGGCACCGTAGATATCACGCACAATGGCCCGGGCCATGGTCGCACCTGCGGCGGCGCCCACGCCTTGCACCACTCGCAACACAATGAGTTCATCGACACCGGGAGCGTAAATACTGGCGATACAGCTCAGGCAATAGATCACCATGCCCATGAACATTACCGGACGCCGTCCAATACTGTCGGAAAGCCGCCCCCACAGAGACGGGGCAAGACCGTAGCCAACTAGAAACGCATAAATAGTGAGTTCGATGCGCGCCGCAGAAACCCCCATGTCCTCGCTGAGTTGCGGCAGCGAGGGAGCCAACATATCAATGGATACAGGTGACAGCGCCGCAGTGACACCGAGCACAAATAAAACACTATATTGTCGCGCCCTACTCTGGCTCATATCAGCTCAGGAAAGCCGTGATACTAACGCCAACGAAGGTGGCGATAACATAGCCGAAAATACCGCACATAATTCCCGGCGTTACCAGGTGGTTCCAGCCCTTCGACGTCGCAATCGCTGCAGTGACCGCAGGCCCCACCAGCGCCGCTGCCGAAGCCACCAGAGCTTCGGCTAGATCAATTTTTAACAGCTTGGCACCGAGTAACACCACAGCCAGGTGGATCACAATAATTATCATGCCGTAGATAAAAAGATTAAACGCAGATGAGATAAAAGAGATGGCGTCGGTGCCGGCACCCACCGCCACGAAAAACAAATACATCAACAGCATACCAACTTCAAACTCTCCCTCCAGTGCCGCCATGGCTTTGGGAAATAAATTGGCTACAGCGATCGTTAGCACCGTGATAAACAAAATCGTGTACTGGCTCATATCGAGATATTGGGAAATCATCTGTGCCAAAGCGCAAATCACAAAACTGAGCGCGAGTGCACCACTGATATGAGTAAGACGCAGTCTGGGCGCTTCTTTTCCCCCTTGTTCGATCGCCTCGAGCGATGAACTGGCCGCCGTGATAGGAGGAAAAAAGGCAGTAATGAGCTTAATGGATGGAAGTGCAATAAGTATCATCAACGCTGTAACGCTAACAACTGAGCTGGCGCTGATGGCGACACTAAATTCCTGTGGCGTCATCTCAACGGCCTGGGAAACAGCGAGGAAGTTGACGGCACCGCCTATCCACCCCCCGCTGTAAACACCAGCCACCTTGGGGCCAATATCACCCAGGTCCAGCAGGAAAAACCCCACCAGCGCACCAATGACAGTAGCTGAACCGGCTATTAAGAAGGAAAGCATCACCCCGCCACTTTCGCGGAAAATTTTTCGTAAATCCCCTTTGAGCAAGAGCAGCGGAATGGCCAGCGGAACCAGGGAACCACCGACAAAATCATAGGCCGGACTGCTAAACGGGATAATGCCCGTATTGGAAAGCAACATGGATATTCCCAGCGCCCAAATAACACCAGAGGTTTTCTTGCCAATGGGATGGGAGTCAACCCAGAAGGCCAACCAGGCCACACCGAATAAAATTGCGCCCAATGCAAAAACATTGTCTGAAGGAATTAATGCCATCGAATCATGCTCCCGTTGTTGTGTCCAAAGTTGTGTCCAAAGTCCAGTCGAACAGTATACCCATGGTGTTTCCACGCTGCGTGTCCGCAAGCGCATAGGCTTGCTCGCAATCCTCAGGTGAAAACTCATGTGTAATTAAACCAGACAAATCAAATTGCCCCCGACTGACTTTTTCGAAGAAAAGCTGATCTACCTTGCGCTGATTCCAACCGTCGCGATCATGACTGTCGTGGGTCGCCTGTATTGTCAGACCCTTGGTCATAAATTCCGAGCTCAGGCACTGTCTGGACGGATAACCGGTATCACCTAAAAGGATAAGCTTGCCAAAGCGTGCAGCAGCAACCAGGGCAGATTGAAATACCTCAGGGTTGCCAGTGCTATCAATAACCAGATCGGGTCCGGTTCCGTTGTTCAGGCTAGAGATGTCAGGCAGCATGTCAGCAATTGGGCCTTGAAAGCATACGCTCGCACCACCGGCCTTAGCGTGCTGAAGCCGAAAAGGCGACACATCGACCACCGCCACGCTCTCACACCCAAGCGCCACTGCCCATCGCACGACCATCTGACCCACGAGTCCAGCGCCTGCCACTAAAAGGCATACCCCCTCTTTGATTCCCCCTGCCCAAGCCGCCCTAAAGGCCGTTTTTGCCAGGCCACACCAGCAGGCTGATTTAAGATCTATACCGGCGGGCACTGGCGAGCAGTCCTGAGCATCAATCACATGGTGGGAGCCGTGGGCGAGTCTAACAAACACAATGTCCCCCACCGCAAATTCAACAACACTTGAGTGAATCTCTTCGACCTCTCCAATAGTTTGCACGCCAGTTTGCAATTGCGGGAAGGAAAACATGTGATCGAAATGTGTTCCGCTGTCGTAGCGTTGATGCAGGATAGTCGTTTCCGTACCGATACTCATCAAACTGAAATGGGAGCGAATACGTAGCTGCCCGCTCGCCAACAGTGGCAATTCAAACTTGCATAGCTCAACCCGGCCCGGTTCGGGAAATACAATACGCTGGCTGGACGCTGGCTGGACGCTGCAAGCTCAGGCTGTGTAGTCAATGCGACACATCCCGCCCTTTTTTTGCAGGCTGTGCTGCGTGTATTGGTGCAGCTCGATAAAAATTCCGTTGGGGTCGTGGCAGGTTGCCATCCAGGTGTGGTCTACGCCGAGTTCCTTTTTGCTCATCGTAACTCCAGCATCCGTTAAGGTCTCGACCAGCGAATCGATATCCTCTACCTCCAGTGCAAAGTGCACCAGGGCACCTCCTTCGGGTTTGGTTGAGCCAATGAGAACTATCTCGATAAAGGTATCCTCACCAAAATAGAGATACATCCCGATTAACTCGTCCTGAAAGTTTCGAAACTCGAACTGTCTTGTGGCACCCAATAACTGGTAAAAACGCTCGGTCGCCGCCAGATCTGTAGTCTCGATGCAAACATGAGCCAATCGAATTACCATTGCTGTTATCCCTTAGAGTCCGGGGGTTCGTGACCCGAACACCACCAGTCACTTCCGCCCGCCATACGTAGAAAGGCGTCTCTGTCAGCATCGCTTTGACCGTGCACAGCCCCGAGCACATGACGGGCCAAATCATCAGCGGGCCAACGTAAAGTAGAACCGTCGGAATCGGCAATCTGCAGCAGTAGATCCGCCATCACCTGCGGGTGCAGAGCATCCGGCAGACTTTCGAGGTTCTGGCGTAGTTTAATTTCCACCAAATCCCTATAAGCAGAATCACGCGGGTAATCCGGCGGCAATATATCAGCATTCTGTTCGGAGCCATTGGCATTAAATATGTTGGTGGCGTATTGGCCGCCCTGCACCAAGGCCAGACAAATACCCCAGCGGTCCACTTCGTGACGCAGAGCCTCAGTAGCACCTTCGAGGGCAAACTTACTCGCGCTGTAGGCAACATCTCCCGCCAGCCCGGCAAGGCCAGACAGCGAGCTGATCATAATAATATAGCCACTGCTGCGCGCTCTCATCGCGGGCAATACTGCACGGGTCAATAACAAAGGCCCAAAAAAGTTAGTCTCCATCACTGATCGGATCTGCGCTTCGCTCAAATCTTCCCACGCTCCCGGGTGTAAGATGCCTGCGTTATTAACCAAAACATCTATTTTTTCAGAGTGTGCGAGAATGGTTTTGACAAATTCGGGGAAACTTTCAGGCTGTGTAACATCCAGAAGGTCGAAGTGAATATCCAGGCCTTCTTCAGTGGCCAGCTGCTGTAACTGATGGCTCTTATCCATGTTTCTGACGCAGGCGTGTACTCGGTCGCCCCTGCGCGCAAATGCAAGCGCACTCTCGAATCCAATACCACTGCTGCAGCCTGTGATAACGACAACGCTCATATCGGATTACTCCTCGTGTTGAAACTGCCGACGATTAACATTCAAAATTTCTACGGTGAGTCCGTAGGCTGTCTTGGCTTTACCAGTGGCTATAGCCCAGGCAATCTTTTCGTGCCGGGCCAGGTCTTCCTTGTTCACTTCGGGAGAAACGGACTGCCCTAGTCGAGCATGGGCTTTGAGGTAAGTGGCGATGGCATATTTGAAATGGTTGAGCACCTCGTTGTGGGACGCCTTGAGAATCGCAGAGTGAAACTCAATATCCGCCTCGAGGCGCGCATCACGATTATCACCGCTTTCCGCCATGGCTTCGTACGCAGAGAGGATAGCGGCAATGTCCTCTTTGGTAGCTCGCACCGCTGCCAGCTCTGAAGCTTTCGGTTCAATAATTCGACGCACCTCTATGAGGTTCAACATGAACTGCTCGGTGGCGATATCAGGATCTGCGTGCCACTTGAGCACGTCAGGGTCGAGCATGTTCCACTCGTCTCGGGGGCGAACTTTGGTGCCGCTGCGAGGAGCCGTAGATATCAAACCCTTGCCCGACAAAACTTTCACGGCTTCGCGCAAGGCGTTGCGCCCCACATCGAGGCTGGCGGCCAAGTCCTGCTCTATAGGAAGAATCTCTCCCTCTTTATACTCATTGGCTGCAATTCGGTAGCCAAGAATATCCACCACTGCGGGCACCTGCCCACGCGTGGCCTTTTTAGAACTCATCAGACAACTCCCGTTTGTTGCAACTACAGCGGCAGTGTACACAAATTTATTATGGGATTAAATAGAAAACAACCTATCCACGAACTCCCGCATTCGTGCCTTACCATTTGGGGTAATACGCCATGTTTTCTGTATTTTCGTATATTTAGGAGCATATTAGGTATTTTTTGCTACAGCAAGCCTCAGTTACTTGCATTATTCATTAATGGGGTTAATAATATTGTCTTACTGAGGAGCCACCATGTCTGACTATGATGTAATCATCGCCGGCGCGGGCCACAATGGCCTGATATGCGCCGCCATGCTTGTTAAAAATGGATTGAAGGTGCTCGTCACGGAGCGCAACGAATGGGTTGGCGGTGGCGTGTTAACCCGGGAGCTCACCCTACCGGGTTTCAAACACGACCCATTTGGTTCTTCCCATGTCTGGATACACCTGAATCCCGATTTTCAGAAGCTGCGGCCAGAACTGGAAAAATACGGTCTGAAATATATTTATTCTGACGACCATATTACTGGCCACCCCAACAAATATGAGGGACCGGGAATTATTGTCTACAAAGATGTCGACAAGACCTGTGACACTATCGCTGAGTATTCCAAAAAAGACGCCATTCGCTACAAGGAAATCTACAGCGAGTTTGGCGAGATTCAAGACGGCGTGGTAAAGGCCATGTTCGCTCCACCCTCTCCTCCCAGTTACCTTTATCAAGGGCTGGAGAACAACCCGGAAGGGCTTCAGAGACTGCGAGATTACCAGTTGAGCTCCCGCCAGTTCACTCTGGAAAACTTTGAGAACGATCACGTGCGAGCCTTTATCCTGGGTTGGGCCATGGCCCCACAAACCCTGCCGGATCAACTCGGAACGGCCCAGGGCTTTTACGTGATGATCCCGAGCATCCACTACTTCGGTCAGTCGATCCCCGAAGGCGGCAGCGGCATGCTTTCCGAGTCCATGAAAAGCTATATTGAAGCCGAAGGCAGCACCGTGATGACCGGTGCCACCGTGCGTAAGTTCATTACCGAAAACGGTGAGTGCAAAGGCGTACGATTGGAAAACGGTGATGAGATTTTCGCCCGTCAGGCTGTGGTAAGTTCACTGGACCCCTACCAGACTTATCTCACAGGCTTTGACGACAAAGATTTACCAACGGGTTTCAAGGATAAAATTCGCGGCTTCAAATTTGGAGACATTAGCATCGCCCGGGTGCACTACGCTCTCAACGAAGCACCGACCTTCAAAAACGGGCCGGACATGGACAAAACCGCGTTTCAGCGTATGTTCGGCACGGTTGCAGATATCGACAAGCAGTATCGAGAAATCGCAGCGGGGCTGGCACCCACCGACCCCTTCCTCTGGACGGCCGCCTGGACCACCATGGACCCGACCAGAGCACCCGAGGGCAAACACACATTGATCATGGATACCTTTGTTCCTGTCGATATCGCCAGCGGTGAAAACTGGGAAACCATTGGGGCCGATTACTGCCGAAATACGCTACTGACCCAACTGCGCAATTACAGCAACAATATGCATGACGACAACATTCTGGCGGAATATGTAGAAACGGGGCCAACGCTTGAGCGCGCCAACTTGTGTTTCCACAGGGGTGTTACCACCGGGGGCGAACGCACACTGGCTCAAATGGGTGCCTTCCGACCGGTTCCCAACTACGCGAATTACCGCGGGCCGGTGAAAAAATTCTATATGACCGGCCCCTCTTGCCATCCAGGAGGTGGTATATCCGGCATGGGTACGATTGCCGCCAATGAGATTCTTCTGGACCTGGGTGTCATTCAAGAAGATGACGACTTTGATTTTTAATTTACCTAACTACATCTGCGAGTAAAGCAATGAGAGAACGTATTGAACCTTACACTGCACTGATTGTGCAGCCGGAAGTGACCGTCGTAGAAGACCGGGAAGGCATTCAGAAAAACCTCGACCGTGTGATCAAGATGATTCACTTCGGCGTAGGCTACCATTGGGAGATACCGGTACGACTGGTGATTTTGCCCGAATACTTTATGCAAGGCGTAGGTACACCCGGCAAAGGCGAGAGCAAAATCGAAGACCAGATGAAAAAAGCGGTCACCATCCCCGGGCCAGAAATTGATCAGCTGGGCGAGATCGCCAAAGAATACGGCCTGTATATTTGCGGCGGTGGAGTCGTAGAGCAGGTACCGGAGTTCCCCGATCGCTGGTTCAACACCAACTTTATTGTAGGCCCAACCGGTGAGGTTGTACTGAAGTACCACAAGTGGCATATCAATGCCTCACTGGGTTTGGGCACCAGCCCACACGATATCCTCGATGAGTACACGGCGCACTTCGGCGGCGGCATCAAAGACTTCTTCCCGGTGATCGATACCGAGATTGGCAAACTGGGCACCATGACTTGTCACGATGGCTGTACACCGGAAGTCTCAAGAGCGCTGGGCTACAACGGCGCAGAAATTATTTGTCATCCGGGCGCCATTCAGGAAGTTGAAGGGGTTTCCGAGCCCTGGGATTTTTGGAAGTTCACTCGGCGCACGCGAGCGCACGACAATATGTGCTATCTGTTGGGAGCCAACTGGGGCAGCGTCAACTACGAATACTATCCCAAAGCTTTCTGCCCTGGGCATTCTTTCGCCATTGACTACACGGGTATGCTATTGCGCGAGGCACCCTACCCCAATGAGCAGGTTCTGTCGGTCACAATAGATATTGAAGCCCTTAGGCACTATCGCACACGCACCAATCACAACTGTTGGATTGATGTACGCACAGAGGGCTTTCGGGAAATGTACACCAACCCTATCTACCCACCCAATCGTTTCCCCTCGGGCAAACCACCCAAAGCATTGGTGGATAAAATCGAAATTTGCAAAGAGGTTTTCGACGATCTGTATGCCCGTGGGCAGTTCACCCCGCCTGCAGGTTACGAGCCGGAAGACATTTCAAAACTGTTGGGAAAACGCATTGCCTACGCCCAGGAAACGGGCCGCCTGAAAAAGAGTTAACGCCATGAAAGTAAAAAGTAAGCTCGCCGATATCGATTTCGAGTTCGGCCGGTTCGAATACAAAAAAGATCACCTTATAGTGCACAGCCACGAAAACCAGGCCATGCAAAGTAAAGTGTATGTCAGCCCCAATGACGTTATGTCGGCACTGGGGAAAGCGCTGGTCAACCCGATGGTCTGGGTATATCTGATCGGTTTTCCATTTTTCTTGATCCGCTATCGTCGTCGGCACGCCAAAAAACGCGTCGCTGCAAACAAAAGTTAAGGAACACACACATGACAATCATGACGGGCGCAGAAGCCATAATAAAATCATTGCGAGTCAACGGAGTCGATACGGTGTTCGGCCTCCCCGGCGGCCAGCTCGATTACCTGTTTGACGCTATGTACAAAGAGGGAGATAACATTCGCCTGATTCACTCCCGGCACGAACAGGGAGTCGCGTACATGGCGTATGGCTACGCAAAATCTACCGGCAAGGTTGGCACCTATGCTGTCGTTCCAGGGCCGGGCCTTCTCAATTCCACTGGCGCACTCTGTACAGCCTGGGCTAACTTTGCTCCGGTGCTGTGTATCTCCGGTCAAATCCCTTCTACCGCCATCGGTAAAGGCTACGGCGACCTGCACGAGATCAACGACCAGTTGGGCATGATAAGCCATATCACCAAATGGGCGGCGAGTATCGACCACCCAACACTTGCACCGGATCGTGTCCAAGAGGCATTCAAGCAGCTAACTACCGGCAGCCCACAACCGGTGGAAATTGAAATGCCCATGGATATTATGGCTCTAGAAGCCGAGGTGGAGATACTGCCCGCGATCACTGACTACCCGATGCCTCCTATAGACCCAGCTCAAATGGCTCAGGCAGCGCAGATGCTAAGCGCTGCTAAAAAACCACTAATCTACGTGGGTTCCGGGGCGCTCAATGCCAGCGAGGAAATTGTGAAACTCGCCGAGGCTTTACAGGCTCCTGTGGTAGCGTTTCGAAGTGGCAAGGGCATAGTCTCTGCAGAACATCCATTAAGTGCCAACTATCCCATGGGACATAGTCTGTGGGGCGAGGCGGATGCCGTGCTAGCGATTGGCACCCGTCTGCATTGGCCACTGGTAATGTGGGGTAAGGATGACGATCTGCAGCTGGTACGCGTTGATATCGACCCTGTTCAGGTGGACCGCATATGCAAGCCGGAACTGGGTATCGTTGGTGATGCGGCGGAAGTTACAACCGCCATCACAAAAGCACTACAGGAGATTAAACATCAGGCGGAATCGCGCGAGGAAGAATTACAAGTCCTTAGAAGCGAAGTTGACCGACAGGTACGCGCGAAAGTCGGCCCGCAAATGGCCTACCTTGACGTTATCCGCGAGGAGTTACCACGCGATGGTATTTTTGTTGATGAAGTGACTCAAGTGGGTTTCGTCTCCTGGTACGGGTTTCCGGTTTACAAACCTCGCCAACACATCAGCGCCGGGTATCAGGGAACGCTGGGCTACGGTTACGCCACGGCTCTTGGAGTGATGGCCGGCAACATGGACAAGCGAGTGATACAGGTCAGCGGCGATGGCGGCATCATGTTCAATATTCAGGAATTGTCGACAGCCGTGCAATACCAGTTGCCACTAGTCACCATCATCTTCAACGACAATCGCTACACCAATGTTCAGCGCCAACAAAAAGAATGGTTTGATGGGCGGGTTATTTGTTCCGACCTACACAATCCCGACTTTGTAAAACTGGCGGAGAGTTTTGGTGCAGCGGGTTTTGCCGCCAACGATCCGGAATCATTGCGCACCGCGATTCGTCAGGCCTTCGAACAAAAGGGACCGGCGATCATCGAAGTGACAGTGCAAAAGTTCTTTCCGGCTCCCTGGCCATTTCTAATGATGCCGCAAAATCGCAAGGCGGTTTGCGAATGAGCGGCCCCAACGCCAGACCTGGTGTTATGCGATTGGCCCCCTATGTGCAGGGTCAAAGTGCTATTCCAGGGGTCAGTGACCCCATCAAGCTGTCGTCTAACGAATCATCCCAAGGCCCTTCTCCTCATGCGGTAAAGGCTTATCATGACGCCGCAGTGCACCTCAACCGCTACGCGGATGGCAGCCAAAGCGAACTGCGCAACGCGATCGGCGAGGTTCACAATCTGGATCCACAGCGCATAATCTGCGGCAACGGTTCCGATGAGTTGATTCAGTTGATGGCCCGAGCTTACGTAGGTGATGGGCACGAGGCATTGCTGAGTGAAAATGGCTTTATAATAAGCAACATTCACTGCATTGCTCAGGGTGCCGAACTGGTAATCGCTCCAGAAATAAATTACAAAATAGACGTGGATGCGCTGTTAGAGCGCGTGACCGATAAAACGCGTTTTTGCACCATTGCCAACCCCAACAACCCCACGGGAACTTACATCAATGGCGAAGAGTTGCGCCGTCTGCACGCGGGCCTCCCCGATACCTGCCTATTTTTAATAGACGACGCCTATGCCGAGTACGTTACTGCCGAAGATTACGAAACCGGGATTGCGCTAGCGGATGAGTTTGAGAACGTTGTGGTCACGCGTACCTTTTCAAAAATATACGGCCTGCCCTTTTTACGCATCGGCTGGGCCTATTGCTCGGAAGGTGTAGCAGATTTGGTACAGCGTATTCGCACACCCTTTAATACCAACGGAGCGGCAATGGCCGCCGCCACTGCGGCGGTGCGCGATACCGACTATATCGAGGAGATACGCCAGCACAACGCACTGTGGCTAGAGCGAATTACTATGGCCCTGACCGAACTGGGTATCGAAGTCATTCCAAGCCAGGCGAATTTCTATCTACTGCGTTTCGCCCCCGACGGTGGCAAAAGTGGTTCCGGTGCGGCAGAGTTTTTACAATCTCGGGGAATCATTCCCCGCCCCGCGGGCGGTTCAGATCAGTTCCTGCGCATTACCGTCGGTCTGGAGTACGAAAACGAGGCGGTACTAGCCGCCCTGACCGACTATATGAGTGCTCCCTAATGTCCGCAGACTATGTATACACTCCTGTAGTTGCCAAACGGCTTGCCGATTCACAGCCGCTGCTGATCAACGGTGTGTGGCAAGCCGCAACTGACGGCACTGTATCTGATGTGTACAACCCCTCGAGTGGACAAGTGATCTCCACAGCCGCAAGCGCAACGCGTGAGGATACTGAACGCGCCATAGCGGCGGCGAGAAGTTCATTCGACAACGGCGTGTGGACGGGTCTAACCCCGGCCGAACGCGGCAAAATATTGTGGCGCGCTGCCGACCTGCTGGAACAGTACGGCGACGAAATCGCAGAGCTGGAAATGCTCGATGCTGGAAAATCCTTCGCCGGCGCCCGCAACGGAGAAATCCCCTTTGCCGCCGACTGCTTTCGCTACTACGCGGGATGGTGCACAAAAATAGAAGGCAGTACCAAGCAGCTCTCTATAGTGCCAGACCAGGATTTCCATATTTACACCCTCCGTGAGCCCATAGGCGTAGCAGCACTTATAGTCCCTTGGAATGGTCCATTGGTACAAACTGCCTGGAAAGTTGCACCTGCTTTGGCCGCAGGTTGTAGCTGTATTTTAAAACCCGCCAGCGAAACCCCTTTGTCTGCAGTGCGACTCGGAGAAATTCTAATAGAAGCCGGGCTGCCAGCAGGAGTGTTCAATATTTTATTGGGGGGCGGCTCTACAGTGGGACAACTGTTGGCTGAACATCACGACGTAGACAAGGTTTCATTCACCGGCTCTACCCAAGTTGGCAAAAGTATTATCGATGCCGCCAAAGGCAATCTAAAAAAAGTCTCTCTCGAACTGGGTGGAAAATCCCCGGTGATTATCTTCAAAGATGCCGACCTGGAACAGGCCATCCCCGGCGCCGCAGAAGGCATTTTCTCCAACGCCGGCCAGATTTGCGTGGCGGGCTCACGCCTGTATGTACACGAATCGGTGTATCAACAAGTGGTAGACGGCATTGCCGATATCGCCAATAACATGAAGGTGGGCCCCTCAACCTCCGAGGGGCACGACATGGGGCCGCTCATTTCGAAAAAACATCTGAACAGCGTTTGCCAGATGATTGAATCGGGACGCGCATCTGGTGCTCGACTGGTGACAGGTGGCGATCTGGTAAAGCATGGAGACGGCTACTTTTTGCAACCCACCGTGTTCGCCGATACGGATCACAGCATGGAAATTGTCAGCGAGGAAATTTTTGGGCCGGTGTTGGTCGTGATGCCTTTTAGTTCTGCCGACGATATTGCAGCGATCGCCAATGACAATCAGTACGGCTTGGCCGCGAGCATCTGGACTCGGGATATTAGTAAGGCCCACAAAACAGCTGCCCAGATAAAAGCCGGTATTCTTTGGATTAACTGCCACGGTATCCCTGATATGGCGGTTCCCTTTGGCGGTTACAAGCAATCTGGTTGGGGACGGGAAAACGGTTATGAAGCCCTGCTGCAATACACTGAGCTGAAATCGGTGGTCGCTAAGCTGTAGCAAATTCTTTCTGGAACCCCTCCAAATTTGGGCATGTGCATTATGTTAAACAAAGTACATGAGTGAGAAAGGTATCTATGCTGGTGCGGCTTTGGCACCGGCTAACTGCGCGACCGCCTTGTCAAAACTGAAGAAACCGTCAAATGCTCCAGTTTTCTGTCTTACGACGGTCCCGGCTTTTCGACCAATGAGCGCGTCGGCATAATCCAATTGCTTGCCTCGAATCGTTTTAGAGGTTTCGTAATCGTTCAACGCAGACCAGACTGTTTGCGAATCCTCAAACGCAAAACCTAGGTCTCCCACCAATGTTCGGATGACGACGCAAATCTGTGCCTTATCAAATCCAAAGCGCTTGCCCATTAGGGTCCAAACTGCCTCAACTAAGACGACATCTGTAATCAACACTGGGAAATTGGATTCAATTAACTTTTTGGCCTTTCGAAATTGTCCTACGTCATCTGCAAGCAGATATCGAAGCAATACATTGGTATCAACCGCAATCACTCAAAATTGCCCATTCGCGATTCACGCTCGGATACTTTCTTGTTTATTTTGCTGCCCTTCAATAAACCCGCAGCAGCTCCCATTTCCTTTTTTACAATATTGAACTGATTTTCATATCTGAATATCTCAACTTCATCTCCCGGTTGGATATCGAGTTCGCCACAACCTTCCACCGGCAGTGTGATTTGTCTTTTTGAACTGACTTTCGGCATGAGCACACTTCTTTACATATAGGATTAAGTAAGGATATATTACTTTACATTTTCTATTTAGTAAAGAATACATTTAGGGTAGAAGGGTACCCCAAAGCGACTCATACTTTTCAGCCGACAGCGCCTGAAGACGTTCATTACAAAGAAAAATATCTTCGTTGATTACGCTACTTTTCGAATCTGACATGACTACCCTCCTGTTGTGGTGGCCACATCATACGGATCACTCTCTCTGGGGTGACGCCCCAGACCTCGAACTTACTTTTTTGCGGATGTGCGAGATAAAATCTTTCGCGGCAAAAGTCGGCTGCCCTACCTGGAGCCACCGCTGATTGGATAATCACGATCGGACTTGAAACGGAAAAACGAGAAGCGTGGCCTGTGCGGCTGGCTAAAATTCAGGTCGGCGAATTCAAGGAGCCGATCGTGGGCATGTTCATGACTCGCCCGCAACGCAGAACCGAACAGTTAGTTAAATATGATCTATATTTTAGTGAAACCTTATATTCTAGCTAAATATTTTATAAGTGTTCCACATATACATATATAAAGAACAATTACTACAATTCAATCCCTTATAATGGTACAATGAATATGATTTGAATTTGGAGTAAACCATGTCAGCAGACGCTCAATACACGGCAATACGGCCAGGAATAGAGTCTCGCCAGCAACAGCGCACACAGAACACGCGCAACAAAATTTTGGACTCGGCTGTTGCTTTGTATCAATCCAAAGGCCTCACTGACACCACTATCAGCGAGATTATCACTCAATCCGGTGTGGGGCGTACGACATTTTATCGCTACTTCAAAGACCAAGATGCAGTTCTAAATCAAGCGATGATACGCGACTTTGAACAGCTGATCAGCGACTTCGAATCACAGCGTTTCGAACACGAAGACCCGGCGGTGCAAATTGTTGAGGACATGTGCTGGTTTACGCGCCAGCTTCGCAGCCGACCCGCGCTCAAACTACTTTTCACTGACAGTAGCAATCACCTGTATAAGAAGCTGAACTTATCGGTCGATACCTTTGTTCAACTGGGTATGAGCAGCGCCAAATCGACTTATGAATTAGCTAAAAGCAAAGGAATGCTGCGCGAAGGCATTACCTTGGAAAAATACCTTGAATGGAGCACCTTTACGCTGGTGGCCTTACAAACAGCGCAATTTCCGTTTGCACAAAACGAGTTCAGCCTGCGCGATGCGTTGCGCAACTTCCTTGTCCCCGCCCTGATAAACCAGCAATAAACTAAAGCGGTCAAACGATAAATCAACTTCATTATCAAACATGCTAGCTATGCGAGACAAATGTAAGTGAGCTAGTTCTTTGGTGACATGCCTAATTTTTTATCATCAAGTTCTCGCCTATACTCATAGAACTCAAGTCCCGCCCTATCCGACAGATTGCACCACGTAGAGGTAGCGAAAAAAATTCGATCATTGACCACTTCCACATTTCGAACACCATTTGCGCAAGGGTTACCAAATCCTTTCTTGGTTAACACACGGGCTTCACCCGCGCCCTCAAAGACCACCAAGTCACCGCCTGGTACAAAATCATCGCTTAAGCCGTTTTTCTGCATTTCAGATTTGACCCAATCGTAAAGTACACGCATTTGGCTGCTATCTCGAAAATGCTCCCAGAATGGTATGGGTAGGTACACGGGCGGCACCAGTAGTAGGCGACTCGCATCCGCTTTAGACAGTAGATCGTGTGCGCCTGAAAAGGCATCAAAAAAGCCCCAGAACAGCTGTCCATCTTTACTCAAAGAGGTCCAGGAATAGATATTTCCCGGGTGGCCCATGCCTGCCTCGCCGAACAGCGGATCAACATCAAGTTTATTTCTTACCGTTTCCCAGCTACCCGATTCACTAGCTACACGAAAGCTTTTGTAGCCGTAGAGTAGTTCCGGATTTTTTTGTTGCTGTGCAATTGCGTCTATGTCTTCGAGCTTCATCCTGAAAATGGAAGACGCTCGCCACTGGTTAGCCATGAAGTTTCGCAGTCCGTCATCGGTATCCGTTAATTGGTCAAACAAATCTGGATCGGCTTCTTTGAAGTGGGAGAAACCGGCGCTAGTCCCCTGGTGATAGGTACCGAAATAAATATATCCGTTATGGAAATTTGTGGTTCCCCACTTGGCACCCCAACGTCCTTTTACATCGGGATCATAGCGGTCCATGCCAAAGACAATCCCAAACTCCATGAGTGTGTCTCGAGTCCAGCCACCAACAGGAATGGGGTTTGACAAAAGCATTACGGATTCATGCTTGGAAACGTCGCGTTTGCCCGAATCCCGGTTATATAAATGAGGATGGGATGCGGACGACATAATCAGCCGCTCACTGCCATCAGTATGGGTGAACTGTTTGAAGTCACCAATCATACCGAAGCTACCGTCCAGTTCCGGTGTTGACACTACATCCCAGCCTGCGCCTTTCCCATCACCCGTTTGAAAATAGTTACCACCGGCAAAGGGGTCTTCAGCAGACCCTACCCAGCGCAGCATGGTGGTAGGTCCCTCGCCATTCTGAGTCATTCCCGTTTCTGCACCAATAATAGTGTAGAAACCTGAGTCGCCGTTTTTGTCAGTGATGGTCGTAAACCGCCGGGTTGTATCGCCGCGTAACTCTCTATAACCCAGGAAAGATCTCTTCTTAGCGTTGAACACAAAAATACGCAGCCAACCCTCTCCTCCACTGTGCAGGTGATGCCCGGCAAAAAATATCAGATCGCCATAACGCCCAGCGGCTCGTAAACCCATAATGGACAGGGCCGACATCCCGTCGTGAGACTGTGTTGCCTGAGTATATTCCTCGCCGCCGCTGGTCAGTGTTTCCTCGTGTATTAATTCTTGTGTACCGCTCTCTAGATCAAAGACGTAAATAAGCGGTGGACTTGAAATAACGCCTTGTGGCGAGCAGCCAGTAAACTCGCTTTGATAAGTACTGAGATACATTGGAAAATTTAGATTCTGAACAGGCCAAACACACCAGCCTTGAGCAATGGTGCCAACCCACAATTCCTTGTCACCGTCGCTTGCAGTTCCCCAGGGGTACGAAGAATTTCGCTTCGCTTGAAAACCATCGGGCATTTTTTTTTGCCAATCAACGCTGGCATCCTGAATATTACGGCGGCTGGTGACACTTTCAAATGCCTCGTCTATCGGTGCCTGTGCCGATCTCACAAATGGCCCATCGACAGGGTATTCACCCGCAGCATTCAGGGGGAACGGGAGTAACAAAAATAGAACGCTCGCCAAAGACCGTAAGGTCTGCCCTGCTCTCATATCATTACTCCAAGTTTCGTCGAAAGGTACATATTTTATTGGTGACGAGACTGAAACCTAAGCCACCCTATGGCGGTAATACCCGCAAAGGCTTCAAATGCCAACACACCCCAAGTGTAAACCGTGCCACTGCCGTCAATAACTAGGCCGTAGCCACGACTAAGCGCCATGCAACTGCCCAGGAAAGCCAATGCATATACAAAGTCACTAAACCGGCGAGGCTCAACAAGCGCGTACAAGGCCATTAAGCCAACGGCGAACTGGAACCCGCCGTACATAACTCGCAGATCGGTGTTTCCTGTGGCGTTGTGACTTGCCACGCCAATGATAGTGCTGATTTGGCTGGTATCGAAAATACAGATAAGCCCCCAAGGCAGCCACACAATGCAGTTGAAAATTAAGTAGGGCTTAACGTAATTCATGATTTTTCCTTTCCCAGTGGTTTATCTCTGATAGCGCCAGGGCGCAAACAGCGGTTTGCCTCAACGGCATCACTTGGGTAATCGCTCGTACCGTACGATGCCATGAATAGTGGTATGTATAATCCGCCCTTCCTGATCCATCAACACACCGGAGAACTGCGTGTTGTAGCGAATCGAGCCGGTGACGAAATGGAAGGCCGATTGGCCCGTCGTCCAGTCCAGTGCTTCCAGTGTCCAATCGCCATCGCGGGCTCCTACGGTGTAGACCATATTGGAGCCGTTAGCCACAATGGGTACGGAGTTAACGGAAGAAACTTCTGTGTTTACCCAGGCTTCCTTCAGGGCTTGCGCTTTCGGGTCCCACTCGAACTTTTGCATCCCGTGCGGGGTAAAGTCGGGATGGGCACCGGCCAGGCCCACATAGGCACCATCGGGTGCTTTTTCAATCGGCTTGTTCGCGGGAGCGTTGTTGACCACAAAAGCGCCGTAGCCACCTACGACAACCGATTGCTCTGTTTGAACTTCGATCGCCTCGGCCTGACCAATATTAGCTGGCAGCATTCCGGCCATACGCCGGCTAGGCGCGTTTTCAAGTTGCTGCCAGCCTTCGGGGGTTTCATTGCGCCAAAACAGCACCATGTTCATCAGCTTGTCGCCGTCGGTAATCACCACAAACTGATCTTCTTCGTCAAAACCCATTAAGCTCGCCGTTGCGCCAGAGCCGACATTGACGTTTTCGAAGGCAAAGGCTTTGCCAGTGCCAGGATCGATAATATCGCTGAAGGAGACACTGATATCACCCTTATTGCTGTACGGTTCAACCCAGGCACCATCTTGCGTATCCTTCGATAGCTTCCTCCCATCCCAGACAATTTTGTGCATGTGCTGCAGAGATGGCACGAAGATATTGCCCTTCTCGTCGATGGCCGGCCCGTTGCGTACCCAGGTAGCAGCACCCTGCCTCCGACCCGTATCGCGCATGTGATTATTCCAAGCCGGGGCAACTTCTGCTCCGGTGAGCTGCAAGGTGTGATACTCGGAGAAATCGCGGTTAATCAGCACGACCCAACCATCATCAGTGATAGAAATTATCCAGCCATCATAGGTCATATTCATGGAGTTAAACCCGCCGGTCACTTCAGCTGGCTTAGCCCATTCACCTTTTAAGACGATGGTTGAATTCGGGTCGGAAGGATCGGCATCCGCATAGGCGAGGATAGAGTCTTTTCCGCCCACATAAAGAACGTTGTCTGAACTCAACAGGTAATACACGCCAGCGAGACCACCACCATAATATTCCTTAGCCAATGGCATAGTGGCCAGAACGGTAGCGATCCCGGTCTTTCGCATCTTAGGCAGAAAGTCGAGTCTTCTAAAGGTTTTGTCGGCCTGTTCGGCGCTAACCAAGCCGCCGTTACTCTTGTAGATAGGCGAATCCTCCAGAGCGAACTCGCTAATCACATCGAGTGTGTCGTAATCGAGTTTGGAAATCCGCTCGGCTCCGTTACTCCAGATAACACGCTTGCCATTGGCGTAAGGTGACGAAATAGCAGCGCCGAAATGTCCCGGCCCAATATGGGTATAGGTTAAGCCTTTGTTTTCTCGCGACAGGGTTTCACTGGGTCCCGAAGGTCCCGCGTGATCAAGGCCCGTGGATTGGGCTGAGTTTATGTGGCCAATAGGCAGGACGGAGTCTGCGAGATAAGGGTTTCGCGGTGCATAGTTTGGCCTGTTGGCCGGTGTGCTGGTCGCAATAGATTCCTTGGCATTGACTGCTTGGGGGCTACTGGCCGCAGACTCTTGCTTGTCGCTACAAGCCACCAGGAAACTGAAACCAAAAAAGGTGAGCATCAGAGTTTTCGTCATTTTATTACGCATAAGTATTTCTCCGCTTTTTACGAATTTCAAGTATTGTTTGAGTGTCCATTAACATCTCGCGGCGCTATTGTTCAGCGCTGCTGCGAAGCGTGCCGATCGTATAGGGTTGGCGTCCAAGCCATTGGTCAGCAGGCAAAAAGACAGACCACTCACCGGATCAGCCCATGCCACCTGACCACCAACGCCCTGGTGACCAAAACACTTCGCCGACCCATATTTGCTCATGCCACGGCGAGCGCTATGCCCGTCATCACCGGCTATCACGACGCCCAAGCCACGATTTGCGGCAACTCCTGTCTGTGGGTCTTTGGCGTTGGCTCTAACACGACCAATCGCGTCGGCTAAAATAGCGGCGTCCCAAAGACCCGATGTATTGTGCAGCAACTGTTGGTAAAACATCGCGATATCAGCAGCATTCGCAATGCCCCCTGCTCCAGGCACACCCAGTGCCCGTGTTTCCGTTTCGTTAAAACGCAGCAATGATGCATCTGCCATTTCGGGCAACGTAATGGCGACACCAAACAATAGCTCCATTTCTTGCGCACTGGGCGGCTCTCCAACAGAACGCAAAGTCGTAATATTCGATTGTTGCTCAGGCAGTGCTCCCAACTGCAAGCTTTTGAGTCCGAGCGGCTGGGCAATACTGGCGCCAATGTAAGAGCGATAATCACTCTCGGTCACACGCTCAATAAGCTCCGCTAGCACCCAGTGCGCCGAAGTGGCATGGTATTCCATCTGACTACCCGGCTCCCAGTTCAAACGCCACGTTTGCATTTTCCGCAATCTGGACTTGCGACTTGACCAGTCGGGCGGACCCATTGGTGCGTGCGGAAAACCAGCGGTATGGCACAACAACTGCTCAACGGTAATGACCTCTTTACCATTGTCGGAAAATTCTTCGATGTAGTGACCCACTCGTTGCTTGACGTCGAGTTTTCCCTCGCCCATCAGCAGCCATATTGCAGAGGCCACCAGAGGCTTAATACAAGAAAACGTAATATAACGACTACTATTGTCGGCCTCACCGTAAGTTTCAAACAGAGCAAGCTGGCCGTTTTTCGCTATGGCAATTTGTACCGAAGGAAGAGGCCCATCTTCCACACCTGAACGAGCACGCTCGACCAATTCCGCCAAGCGGCTGGCATCCAAGTTGAGACTTTCGAGGTCCACCACCAGAGCACTATCGCCTAGGCTCATGTACTTAGCTGCGCTATGGCCTGTTCTTTGGCCCACACGTAATCCGCTTTGGCGGCTGGCGTGCGCTTGATTTGGTCCACCTGCACCAGTGCGCGCGGTGACTTATAACTGGCGATGGTGCCGCGACAAAAATCTCGCACCGTGTCTAAATCGAGCGCTGCGCCACTTCGACTCTGATACAGCGCAACCACTATCTGACCCCAGCGCTCGTCAGGCACACCGACTACCACCGTGTCGTGTATATCCGGATGGGCACGTAGGGCCGACTCAACCTCTTCAGGAAACACTTTCTCGCCGCCTGTATTGATGCTGGTCGAACCCCGCCCATGAAGTAAAATAGTGCCATCGGATTCTACCGTTGCCATATCACCGGGAATGGCCCAACGCTCACCGTTAATCTCGACAAAGGTCTCGGCTGATTTTTCCGGTGCTTTGTAATAGCCCAAGGGAACATGACCTTTTTTAGCTAACCGTCCAATGACACCTGAGCCAGCTTCAACGGCCTCGTCATTGTCGTCCAGCACAATCATGTGCTCGTTCACCATAAACTTCGGCTGATCCGAATCGCCACTCTCGGTGCTCATCTTATTACCCATGGCACCGGTTTCAGAGGAGCCCAAACCATCGACAATCATTCGGCCAGGCAGCAAGCTCAGCACGCGGTTTTTTGTAGAGGGCGAAAATAATGCGCCGCCCGAGGCAATCGCAAACAAGCTAGACGTATCGTATTTTTCGGGGTTGGCCTCCAACTCGTCGCATAGTGGCACGGCCATCGCATCGCCAACAACCACGATCAGAATAACTTTCTCATCGCTGATCGCTTGCAGAATTTTTGCCGCATCAAATGCACCGTCTGCGGGTATTACTAATTTACCACCCGCAAATAAGGTGTTCATAGCCAACCATTGAGCGGCAGCATGCATGAAAGGAGGCGTTGGCAGCGCGGCCATCTCCATATCAGAAAGCCTTTCTGCCAATTCTTCTGGTCTTTTAATCGGTCCTTTGGAACTGTCCGGATCGCCCCCGCCCATTGCAGCGAAAAAGATGTCAACGTGCCTCCACATCACTCCCTTGGGCATACCAGTTGTGCCACCTGTGTAGACAATATATAAGTCGTCTTCACTTCGATCTTCGAAACCACGCTCAGGCGATGATTCAGCCAGCGCTTGCTCGTAAGCCGTATAGTTCGAAGAGGCTTCATTGTCTGAGTTGTCATCGACGTAGAGCACGTTGATGAGCTTTGGCATCTCGGCTTCAACTTCTGCGACCCTGGGCAAGAACTGTTGGTGCGACACCAAGGCGACCAAATCCGCATCATTGTAAATATAGGCAAGTTCGCTTTCGACATAATTGAAATTAATGTTAATGGGCACTGCGCGAATCTTATAGGCGGCCAGCATGCCCTCAATGTACTCACTGCCATTGCGCAGCTGTAAGCCAATGTGACTGCCTTCACCAAACCCTTGTGATTGCCAATAGTGCGCCAAGCGGTTAGCACGCTGATCAAGCTCACTGAAGCTTAAACGACGCTGCTCGCACACAAGCGCCGGTTTGTCAGCGCGGACGTCAACGACTGACTCAAACATATCCGCTATGTTAAATTCCATCGTTCCTATCCTCGTTTTTTACTGGTAGCCGTTTTCTTCTTGGTAGCAGCCGCAGCGGGTTTCGCTTTCCGAACAACCTTTTTCTTTACGCTGGCATTCTTTGTGGTTGTCTTCTTGGTTGGAGTCTTCTTCTTCGCTATGCTTCGTTTACTAGACGACGTGGCAACGCCAGTCAATTTAGCAAGTTCGGTATATGACTTTTCCAAGGCAACACGGTACTCGCCCAAATTATCCATGATCGCGGGGTCGCCACTTATGCCGAAGCTGATGATACCGTTGTAGCTCAGTACTCCAACGACAATTCCCAGGCCACTATTCAAAGGTACAACTGGGCGCGCAACCAACATTTCCGCACCACACTGATACAGTGGAAACTGCGGGCCCGGAATATTGGTGACCACAGTATTCACACCGACGGTTGCCTGCCCCATCATCGCACCCATCAACCCTGGTGATAATGAAATGATACTGGTGAGCGTCTGGGTCGCAAGAACCGCGCTGGAATCTTTCATAGCAACAGTTTCCGCATGAATCGTCGCCAATTGTTTCTTGGGTGACGCCTGATGCACCGGCAATGGCACTGTCCACTGGGCTACTTCATTTCCCATCTCGCCTTCTGCCAGTTTCTTACCCGTACGCTTGCGAACACTAACAGGTGCACTGACTTTTATCGGGTCATTTGCCAAATCGAAGCCGCGCTTACCACAATACTTTCGCATAGCCCCAGTCACTATCGTAAGTACCACGTCGTTAACCGTTGCATCGGATGTTTTAGCAATCTCCTTTATTTTCCCTAAGGGCAGATCAATCCATTCGTAGCTTCTTTGGGCACTGGTTTCGCCATTGATTGGGCTGTCGGCTCGTTTCTGCATCATCGAGCCGCTGAACAGCTCGCCAACCGCTTTGGTGCGCTGCAGTATTTCCTGGCCTATGTTGTCAGACTGCTTACTAAATTCCCGCAAATCTTTGAAAACCTTCCACGGCTTCATAAACTGTGCTTTTCGAGTCTCTCGTTTCAACTCGGCTTGGGTGGGAGCCAGGCGGGGCTTGTACTCCGGTCCATCCTTGGGAATATGTTTAGGATCGATATGCATTAATACGGCGGTCAAATCAATGCCGGACTCACCGTCGACCATGCAGTGATGCATCTTGGTTACGCAGGCAAACCGGTTATCCGACAGTCCTTCGATGATGTACACCTCCCAGAGCGGCTTCGAACGATCCAGCTGCTGCGACATAATTTGCCCAACCAGAGCCTTTAACTGCTCATCGGTACCCGGGTATGGTAAACTGGTGTGACGTACATGGTAATCAATATCGAAATGCGGTGTGTCGATCCACACTGGCGGATATTCGGTATTGGGCTGGACCCAGGAGCTAACCGTTCCCAGCAAAGAACTTTTCTCCTCTTCGATCCACATCAGCTCTTGTCGATAGCGCGGCACTCTATGTAATACATCTGCGACCGCTTTTTTTAGTGTTTCAAAGTGAACACCACCCTCTTTTCGGCCTAAAGGTCCTGCATTGAACACAGCAAGGCCAGTCACCTGCATATGTGCTTTCGGCGATTCATGTACCAAAAAACCATAGTCGGTGGGATTGAGTAATTCGTAATGATATTTTGCCATGAGTAACTCCTGCTTATGATTCCAAGTCTAATTGGGTGATAAATTTTTTGATCGATTGTGGCCATTGATAAGGGTCGTTCGGGTGTTGTTGAACATGCAATTCGGCATTAGGCAACAACTGCTGCAGTTCTTGGGCTACCGACAAGGGGTGGGTTTGGTCGTAGGGCCAGGCGAGAATAAGGGTCGGCATAGCTAGCTTTGCCAATTCATCCCTGGGCGGCAAGTCAGACAGAGACGCGCCATTCATAGCCCCCACGATCCCGGTATGGTTTGCGCTCGCCAAATGCCGAAGCATGACTTTCATCATTGCCTTTTGAAAACCCCGGTCGTCACTACCCTTTGGTAAAAACTTTAATAGTCGGAATGGTAAACCCCGGCTTACGTTCACCATCTTGGCGATAAAGCGGTAGTTTTTTTGCATTTTTTTGCGCAATTCCCACGCGGTGGGCGGTATTACAAGTACCAAGCCCTCAACCTGCCCGGGTCGCTGGCACGCAGCGTAAAGCGATGTTGCACACCCCATTGAGGCACCGCCAATGACGACCTTGTCATTGGTGTAGTGGTCGATAACCTGCCACATATTTTTTGCCAGATTGTCCCAACGAAAATCTTCTGTTGCACCGCTCAACTCAGAGAGCCCGTGGCCTCTAGCGTCAAATCGAACCACTGTGGCTACATCGTTTAGATCACGCCAAGCCAACACCTGGCTGTCTAAATCCATAGCCATGCTGCCCATCAAAGAATGCCCCCAAACAAATGTCGGTCCTTGCCCACTACATTCAGTTGCAAGTCTCGCGTTCGATGACTCATCGATGGTCACCCAGTCGGTGACTGCATCATTCACTGCCGCATTCGCAGATGCTTTCCTCTTATCCGCCATCAATCCGACGCCTTTTCCGCATGCGGCTGCGGCCTCAAATTTGGCACGTTGCCGAGCCTATTTGCGTTGTCGGCGGCTTGCTGCAACTCTTCGATTGCCACTGGTATCAATGCCATTAAACGATCCGTATCGGGTACTGCCTTGCGGCAAGCCAGCGCAGCAAAATTCAGCTGGTTCTGGTAACTCCAAACTGTGATGTTTAGGCCCATACCCTCACCTAAGACACCAACAGAATATATGGCTTCCAACTCGCCATCGGCATTGCCCAGTTTCTGTCTTGGGCCAGGTACGTTCGATATTACAATATTGCTGTTGGGCCGAAAATCCTGTTTATTCGCTGGTTTAAGGCGAAAGTTCCGCTTACACGACCAGGTCATCAACGCCGGTGGTACGTATTGCATTAAATCGCCCCACTGATGCTTGCCAAAAATTTCCAGGTCTTCCTTTCCCTGCTCAGTTTGCTTCTTAATGGCGTACAAACGTTCTAGCGGGTCTTCCATTTCCGTGTGCAACATGGAAAACAGCGTGGTCACGCGATTACCCCATTGCCGCGTGGAGCCTGGTTTATCAGCGCCTACCGGTATGGCCAGGGCCAAGGGGGCACTGGGAAGCTCGTCGTGCTCCAGCAGATAATTGCGCAGTGCACCGGCGACCACTGCCAGCACCACATCGTTTAGCGTTACACCTAGCCGATCTTTCAGCTGCTTTATTTGCTCAAGTGAAATTTGTTGGGTAGCGAAGCTGCGTTTTACACCCAAGGCATAATTGAAACGAGTACGCGGAAATTGCGCCGTTAGTGGATTGATTCGAGGTTCATTAGCCGCCTTATTGCGCGCCGCAATCTCCCGCAGATTCCCCACAAACGATTTCATAATGGGCCACAGATTCTTTATATCGTGGCGTAAGTGGTCGAGGCTTGCGTCGTACATTAAACGAAACGGGCCGGGCAATGGCGGTGCTTGATCGGGAACTTCAAAAGTTTCGTTCGCCTCATCCCAACCTTCACTGACAAAGCCGACATATGCCAGCCCGTCTGCCATTGAATGATGAATTTTATGTACCACAGCCACCTGTCCGCTTTCCAGACCATGCAGCACCCACATTTCCCACAAGGGCCGGGACCGGTCAAGAAGAGTACTGCCAATCTGCGCCACCATGTCGTCCAACTCCCGCATGCTTCCAGGCGCCGGAATAGCCGCACGAAAAATGTGCGCACTAACATCAAAGTCTGGATCGTCGACCATGACGGGATGATGAAAACCAAAAGGCACAGGCATAATGCGCTTACGCAACATTGGATTGGCATTTAGCTGAGCTGCCAACTTCTCGTACAAGGCTGCATAACTGGCGTCAGGATCTGACACTTTGATTATGTGAACCTTCAAAGTGTGCATCAAAGATGTCGATGTTTCGCGATAGAGAAAAATCGCGTCTTGTCCCGCTAGCCTTTGCATTTTTTTTTGCTCCTGTATAAAGCAGACAGCGGCCCCAAGGGCTCTTACTTTATTCTCTTAGTTTGTTTAGCTGGCGCGTGGTCAGAGTCGTTGAGAAACATTTAGACACGCTTCAGTCAGAGCCGGCCCGTAGTCGGCAGAGGCGCAAGCATTGTGCCCTCCGTCGTATCGCAGTATCTCGGCGCTGGGAATTCTTAACGCCATCTCAATCTGGTGCTGTGCCGAGAACGCCGCGTCTTGCAGTGTGACCAGCACAGCCGTCGGTAGAGTTATCTGACTCAGCCATGCTTTCGAATTGTGATTCGCCATCTCGCTCGCCGACTCAACAATTACGCGTGCTTTGTTGCGCCGCAACTCATCCGCAACCCAGTGACGAATACTAATAAACTCATCAACTTTGACCCCCGGGAACAATTTCGCAACTAAACGGTTCGGCAAACGCGAAAACAGCTCTGTTAGCCTGGTAGCGCCCACTAAAGAGGCAAACAAAGGCGCAATAATAAAGCGTTCACGCAAGCCCACTCGATAACCAAAACCAGTGCCACTCAAAACCAGGCCGGAAACTTTGTCAGGATGCTGGTGGCACAACAGTTGCGCTATTGCACCACCCATTGAATAACCCACAACAATCACGTCCTTTAGTTGTTGGGCTTCTATTAAGGCCGCAATATCATCCGTGCAGCGCTGAAAGGTAAAACGCTTCTTTTGCTTGCGCATACTGCGACCATGACCGCGCAGATCGACAGCGATAACATTGAAATGCTCGCGCAAAGGCTCAAAGGTCTGAAACCAGTTTAGACCCGAGCTCGCTAGCATGCCATGTAGAAGCAATAAGGTAGGCTTGCCCTTTTGTTGAGCACACTGGCGATAAAACATCTTCCCTCTACCGGGCAGCTCAATATAGTGACCCGCGGGCAAACTGATCGACTCATCGGCAAGCAGTGTCAGTGAGTTGCCACCTGTGTTTTCCATTCATCTGTCCTGTAATAGCAAAGTTGTTCGCGGCACTTCAAAGAAGTGAAAAGAATCCTTACCGCCAATCAGGGGATATTATGAACATTTTATTCCCTAAAAACAATAAAAGAGAACAATTAGTTGATTAAAGTTCCTATATTGTTGTTTAATTGATGCTATAAGCGCCCGGATCACTTGCTTGAGGGCTAAATAAAGGCACTATTCAACGGCCTAACTATCATTAGGGCTTAAAACGCTCGTTTTTTGGGAAGCAAGAACAATGAATAACAATGACGACCACGAGAGCATAGTCACGCAACCACAAGATCTCGGTCATTGCATGGTCACGGGGGCTGCAGGATTTGTGGGGAACAACCTGGTTTCGGCGCTGCTAAAAAAAGGCCATAAAGTAACGGCACTGGTACGCAACACGGAGTTGGAGCAGGAACATCCGGAGCTCAGCTGCGTCAACGGAGATATCCAGAACAAGGAGCTGTTGATTGACCAATTTCAGGGTATTGATACGGTATTCCATACGGCGGCGTTTATCGCCACGATGGGCGGATCGGCAGCAACTCAAGCCTATCGCGATAAAGCCTACGCTATAAACGTTGTGGGTAGTAAAAACGTGATTGAAGCTTGCCAAGTAAACGGAGTAAAACGCTTGGTCCATACCAGTTCGGTTGATGTGTGCTTTAACGGCACGGAAGACCTGGACATGGACGAGCACACGGCGTACGCAGACACTTTTCATTGTTTGTACACGGAGACAAAAATGGCAGCTGAGCAAGCAGTGCTCGCGGCCGATGGTCAAAAGGGATTACTCAGCTGCGCTATAAGACCCGACGGTATTTGGGGCCCTGGTGGCTTAATGTTGGATACGCTGGTCGAACAGTTACTGATGGGGCGGATGGCAGCAAGAATCGGCGGCGATGGCGCGCTGCATGACCACGTGCATGTGGATAACTTGGTCCACGCCCACCTGCTAGCCGCCGAGGCTTTAGTAGAGCGAAGCCCTGTATGCGGTCGTGCCTACTTTATCTCTGACGGTCAGCCAGACAGAATATTTAAATTCGTCAAACCCTTGTTTGAAGGCTTGGGCTACAAAGTACCAAAAGCCAGTATTCCAATCGGGCCCTTATACTTTATGAGTTATACATGGCAGTGGCTGCATTTCAAAATTGGCATTGGGGAACCCCTGTTTTCTCCGCACGAACTGAACAAGCTGTCGGTTTCACACGTTGTGACTAGCGCTGCCGCCACTCGTGACTTCGACTATCAACCCATCAAGAGCGTTGCCGATGGTATGACCGAATGCATTGATTACTACCACAAGCAAGTTGCCTCTGATTCATTGTGAAACAAATACTCTGTGCCGCAACGGTACTGAAGGCTGCAAGATCTGCGGGCTTTGACGCCATCACACTGTTCCCTCAGCAATACCTCGACGCACGCCGCCGAGAGAAGCTTACTATCAATGATATGCGGGCGATGTTGCGTGATCATCAAATGGTTGTGGAAACGGTTGATCCACTGCTCGACTGGTTCAATCCGCAGCCTTCACAATCTGAAGATTTATTGTTTGATATAGCCGAAGCGCTTGGGGCCAAGACCATCAATGCGGCTCCTGCATTCGCGCCTGAACTATCACATGCCGAACTTGTGGATATTTTCAGTCAACTTTGTGAACGGGCAGCTAGGCGCGGACTGCGTGTTGATTTGGAATTTTTGCCTTGGACAGTGATTCCCAACTTTTCCACTGCCTTGGACATTGTCGAGGTTTCCGCGCAACGCAACGCAGGTATCACCTTCGATTGTTTGCACTTTTATCGAAGTGGCGGCGATATTGTTGATCTTTCGAACCTTTCTTCAGAACAGGCGCTGTTGATTGGTAACATCCAGCTTTGTGATATACCGGTGGTCGCCGTATCGCCGCGCCATAGTGAGAAACTAAGCATCCACAAGGGTATGCTCATCAGCGCCTGGGTGGAATACGAGTAATGGGGCTTAAAGCCATGTTGGGTGAAGCACTTGATCGGCAATCACCCTACCCGGAGGCGGTGCAGCACGTTCTTGAGCGCCGCCGTGATGAACAGCACCTGCCGCCACCGCTTGCTGTCGCCGTGCCGGCGAAGGTCAAACACTACAGCGTCAAGCTGGCTCGGCTTGCCGATTACGACAAGCTCAATGGCACCCGAAGCGAGACAGGAGATGATACCGATGATTGATATCGAGCAACTCAAACAGCAGGCACTTGAACTGAAGCTCCACGGCGTGCTGGCGCACTGGGGCGAGATCACCGACGAGCAATACCCCTGGCGGGCACAGCTCATCGCCTGGGAGCTTGCCGAGCGCAAACAGCGCTCACTCGAACGGCGCCTGAGCAGCGCCAGGCTGGGCCGGTTCAAACCGATGAGTGAGTTTGACTGGCAGTGGCCAAGCGCTATCGACCCACAAGCGATTCATGCCCTGATGCAACTGGGTTTTATGGACACGGCCAGCAATATTATCCTGCTGGGCAGCAACGGCGTGGGCAAATCGATGATCGCCCAGAACCTGGGGTATAACGCTGTCATGCACGGCTATACGGCGCTGTTTACCACCGCAGCGGCGATGCTCAACGACCTGGCAGGTCAGGATGGCGCCAATGCCCTGCAGCGTCGATTGAAACACTACGCCAGGCCCGCCTTGCTGGTAATTGATGAAGTGGGCTACCTCTCCTACAGCAATCGTCATGCTGACTTGCTGTTTGAAATCATCAACCGGCGCTATGAGAAATGTTCAACTTTGGTGACAACGAACCGTCCGTTTGGCGAGTGGAATGACGTGTTCCCCAATGCCGCGTGTGTGGTCTCCCTGATTGACCGTTTAGTCCATCACAGCGAGGTCATCGCCATTGAGGGTGAGTCGTACCGCATGAAGGAAGCGCAGGAGTGTGCGTCGAAGCGGCGCGAGACCAAAAAGCGAGGAAAGGCTAAATGAAAACCTTAAAAATCACAACCTACTGGACGGCTGAACAAGCCGATTGTATTTATCAGCTGCTCGGCGACCTGAGATCGGTACTGTGGGATCACTATGGTGATGAGATTGCGCAACTGTACGAGGAGATCCGGATTGAGCAACAAGAGTACACAGACAGTGTCGAGGTAAATCATGAGCTGCCGTTCTAGCCTGTGATCGATTGGAGTTAAGCCGGATCACTGTCGCCTCTTTGTCGTTCTTTTATTCTGCGGCAAATAACTGCGGGTTTACTGTGGCGCTAACAAGGAATTCACCCGGCTATTAGAAGCCACAATTGTGACAGTATTATGACAAGCTGACCGAAGAATTGTGCGACCGTCACCAGCCACGAAGACTGGTGACGAGAGCATCTATCGCAAGCTTGCGTTAATGTTCTTCAGTACTTTATTACCCGGGCAAAGGTCAGAAGCATCCAGCTCATTCAGTGGTCGCTGGGAAGTTTCCAATACCTCATGTAATTCTCTGGAATTCTTATCCATATAGATAAGCCCAGTGAGGATATTGCCCTTCGAACGATGCTCTTCCAACGCCATCATGGCCGAACCTCGGTTGAACGGATCCAGTTCAGAGGACATTTTGTGCAAGTGAAGTACTGAACCGTCGTGCATAGTCACCTCGTGAGTACTCCCAGCGGTATAGCTGGTTGTAATTTCCTGGCGCATCGGCACAAAATCGACAGTCCCGGTGGCCTCAGAGTGATCGCGCACAAACTCGTAGCTCTTCGTGGAGGCCGCATTGTTATTGAATGTGACACACGGTGAAACAATATCAATCAGTGCAAATCCACGGTGTGTCATGGCCGCCTTGATTAAGGGAATTAGCTGGTCTTTGTCACCTGAGAAGCTACGCGCGACGAAAGTGGCTCCCAACTGAAGTGCCAATCCGGGCAGGTCTATCGCCGAAAAAGGATTTGCGTCCCCTTTCTTACTGGCAGAGCCCTCGTCAGCCGTTGCCGAGTCCTGACCTTTGGTCAAGCCATAGCAGCCGTTGTTCATCACGATATAGACCATGTTCAAGTTGCGTCTGATCGCATGGGTAAACTGACCCATCCCAATCGACGCTGTGTCGCCATCCCCAGAGACCCCCAAATACAACAGGTCACGGTTTGCCATCGCTGCGCCAGTTGCGACCGAGGGCATACGACCGTGCACAGAATTGAATCCGTGCGACTTACCGAGAAAGTAAGTGGGTGATTTTGAGGAACAGCCAATGCCCGACATCTTGGCAATCTTATGCGGATGAATAGACAGCTCGTGAACGGCGCGCACAATTGAGCCGCTGATAGAATCGTGGCCGCATCCAGCACACAAAGTTGAGATCGACCCCTCGTAGTCCGCTTTGGTGTAACCCAAATCATTAACGGGTAGATCTGGATGGCGAAATTTAGGTGTTAGATAACTCATAGATTACTTCCCTTGGCCGCTGGCGACATTATCCCGATACAGTGGCGTGATATTGTGTCCTGGCATCGCCTGCAAAATCTGTTTGCGAATGTTGCGTGCACTGATCGGCGTGCCGTCAAAACACAACACTGATTTCAGCTTGTCAGGCCCAAGTTCGAATTCAGCCATTAGCAGTGTACGAAGCTGCGCATCGCGATTTTGTTCAATCACAAAGACGCGGTCGTGGCAATCGATAAAATCCTCGACTTCCTGGTTGAAGGGAAACGCTCTGACTCTCATGGCATTCAGGTTGATACCCTCTTCTGCCAGGTAGTCCAACGCCTCTAAAGAGGACTCCTCTGAGGTGCCGTAATACAACACGGCAATATCCGTCTCTTTCTTGCTCAGTACCTGCTTCGGCTCGGGGACATATTGTTTAATAGTTTCCCACTTGGCCATCAAGCGATGCATGTTCTGTTCGTACTCTTCGCCCCTCTCAGAATAAACCGCGTACTCATCACGCGAGGTACCCCGGGTAAAAAAAGCGCCCTTATTGGGGTGGGTCCCCGGATAAGTCCGGTAGCAGATGGCGTCACCGTCTACGTCCAGATAGCGACCAAACCTCTCCATATTGTCCAGATCTTCAGCGGTCAACACTTTGCCGCGGTCGTATTCTCTATCGTCATCCCATTCCAGGGGTTCAGACATATTGTCGTTCATCCCCAAGTCTAGATCGGTCATCAGGATAATCGGAGTCTGCAGCCGCTCAGCCAAATCAAAAGACAAAGCGCCAAAATCGAAGCATTCTTTGGGAGTTGAGGGAAATAGCAATACCTGCTTGGTATCACCGTGTGATGCATAGGCTGCGGACAATACATCTGACTGCTGTGTCCGCGTGGGCATACCTGTGGAGGGTCCTGCCCGCTGTACGTCAAACAGTACCGTGGGGATTTCTGCAAAATAGGCCAGCCCCAAAAACTCGCTCATCAAGGACAGGCCGGGACCACTGGTAGCTGTGAACGCGCGCGCACCATTCCAGCTCGCACCCAACACCATCCCGATTGCCGCCAATTCGTCCTCAGCTTGCACGATGGCGTAATTTTTTCGACCTGTGCCTGGGTCTATACGCATCCGCTTGGCGTACTTCTCAAAAGCATCTACTACCGAAGTTGACGGAGTGATCGGGTACCAAGCCACTACCGATGCACCACCGTATAGGGCACCCAGCCCCAGCGCAGTGTTGCCATCAAGCAGTATCTTGTCTCCTACCTTATCGGATTTCTGTACCCGAATTCCAATAGGACACTCAAAATTAGCTTTCGCGTATTGATGACCCAACTCAAGGGCGTGAATATTCGGTAGCACCAGTTTCTCTTTGCCTTTAAACTGGTCGGCCACCAAAGCTGTTAACACAGCAAAGTCAATGTCGAGCAAGGCTGCCAATGCACCGACATAAATAACGTTCTTAAACAGCTGACGTTGGCGGGGGTCCGTATACTGCTCGTTGCAAATCCGGGTCAGCGGCAAGCCGATGATGGTGACATCGTTACGCAACAAGCGAAGATCCAGCGGCTTGGTATTGTCATAAATAAAATAGCCACCGGCTTCCACTTCCTGAATGTCATCCGCCATGCTCTGCGGATTGACCGACAACATGATGTCGACCCCACCACGACGCCCCAAATAACCTTTTTCACTGACTCTTACTTCATACCAGGTAGGAAGACCCTGAATGTTCGATGGAAATATATTTTTGGGACAAACTGGCAAGCCCATACGAAAAAGTGCTTTGGCAAATAGGGCGTTGGCGCTTGCCGAACCGGTGCCATTTACATTGGCAAATTTGATGACAAAGTCATTTACCGCTTCTAGAGACTTCATGATCTACTGCCCCGCCATCGCTACGTTATATAAAAATCTTTGCATGTCCCAGGCTGTGGTGGGACACCGCTCTGCACATAGTCCGCAGTGCAGACAGACATCCTCATCCTTCACCATAACTCGCTTGGTTGGGAGTTTCTGTGAAACATAAAGATCCTGCGCCAAATTTCCTGCAGGCGCTTCAAGCCGAGTGCGCAGTTCTTCCTCTTTGCCATTGACTGTAAACGATATGCAATCCGTCGGGCAGATATCTACGCAAGCGTCACATTCAATACAACGAGATTCTTCAAAAACCGTCTGCACATCGCAGTTGAGACAGCGTTCCGCCTCCTTGAAGCCAGTGGAGATATCAAACCCCAATTCGACTTCCATCTTACGGTCTTTCAAGCTCTTGGCCTTGTCTGCCATGGGCACTATGTAGCGTTTGTCACTTTCGATGGCGTTGTCATAACTCCATTCGTGAACGCCCATCTTCTGGCTTACAAGATTGGTGAAAGGCGAGGGTCTATCAGTAATTGCTTTGTCCTGACAGAAAAGATCGATACTGACAGCTGCCTGATGCCCGTGTGCGACTGCAGTAATAATATTCTCCGGGCCAAAGGCCGCATCTCCGCCGAAGAAAACCCTGGCATTGGTTGCCTGAAAAGTAACCGGATCGACGACTGGCATATCCCACTTATCAAACTCGATGCCCAGGTCCCGCTCTATCCAGGGAAAGCAGTTTTCCTGACCGATGGCCATTAGCACATCGTCAGCTTCCATAAACACCAAGTCTTCACCCGTTGGAACAAGAGTACGACGACCGTTATCATCGTACTGGGGTTCTACTTTTTCAAAATTCATTCCCTTGAGAACACCCTCTTCTACCACGAACTCTTTCGGAGTGTGGTTATCGAAAATGGGAATGTCCTCATGCATGGCATCCTCCTTTTCCCAGGGCGAAGCTTTCATGTCTCCAAAGGGGCTGCGCACAACCACTCGAACATCTTCGCCGCCCAAGCGGCGGGAGGTCCGGCAGCAATCCATAGCGGTGTTACCACCGCCCAGAACAATCACTCGCTTGCCAATTTTTTCAGTATGTTCAAAAGCAACGCTGGACAACCAATCAATACCAATGTGAACACTCTTGCCTGCATCTTCCAGGCCCGGCAAGTTCAAGCCCTTGCCCCGGGGTGCGCCGGTGCCAACAAACACTGCGTCGTAGTCTTTTTCCAATATTTCTTTGAGGCTTTCAATCTGTGTGTCAAATGTTGTAACGGCACCCATATCCAGGATGTAATTCACTTCCTCGTCCAAAACAGCCATCGGTAGACGAAAGGATGGAATCTGGCTGCGCATCATGCCGCCGCCGGCAAATTGATTGTCGTAAATATCGATACTGTAGCCCAGTGGCATCAAATCTCGCGCGACAGTAAGAGAGGCAGGCCCGGCTCCAACCAGTGCTATCTTTTTGCCGTTTTTCTTTTTCGGTATTTTCGGCAGACGATCGCGGATATCGTCTTTGTTGTCTGCCGCAACTCGCTTGAGGCGGCAAATGGCAACGGGTTCCTCTTCAACTCTGACTCTGCGGCAAGCCGGTTCACAAGGTCTGTCACAGGTGCGCCCGAGAATGCCCGGGAACACATTTGATTGCCAGTTGACCATATAGGCGTCGCTGTATCGCTGCGCTGCAATTAAACGTATGTATTCGGGAACAGGTGTATGCGCGGGGCAAGCATACTGGCAGTCGACAACTTTATGGAAGTACTCAGGATTTTTTATATCGGTAGGTTTCACAAAACTATTCCATTGGTTATGGTAATCGTTCAACATCCAAGTCTACAAAAGTGCTCTATAATTGTGGCACAGCTAAATAACCATTACATTGCCTGAATGCGCAAAAAAATGTGACTATGCCAGCACTTGCCAGGTCTTTCTTCAATATAATACCCTGTTGAACCGAAAAGCGCGCAAACTGCGCAAGCTTAAAAAAGCCCGAAGAACCAGCCGTCATTTTTCAAATCTTTTTCACAACGCTTGAGTTGACCTGCATAGGTATTCGCTTTGCGCTGTACTTTCTGGGCAACACCAACCAGCCACTTCTTTTTTCGATAACTTCCCCGATTGTACCCACCATGCCCCTCGTGGTATGCAAGGTACAAATGATAGCCATCGCTCTTTGATATTCCGCTGCGCCGATAGGATTGATCGTTATACCATCCGACAAAATCGATGGCATCTTCAAAGTCATCTCGATCCGCCCAGTAGCGACCCGCATCGCGGCGGTAGTTATCCCAAGTTGAATCCAGAGCCTGACTATAGCCATAGGCATTGGATGGACGAGGCCCAGGAATAAAACCGAAGATTTTTTTACGAGCAGGCTTGGCCTTGGCGTTGAATCGGGACTCTTGATGCATGAACGCCATCATGACTGAAATGGGACTGCCCCACTTTTTTCGCGCGTCGCTGGCGGCTTCATACCAATCGTCTTTTTCCTCAAAAATCGCGCACAGATTGTCGACATTTTTGGGAGGTGAAGCGGCACAGCCAACAAGGCACAAAATAAACAAGAAAGCCCCGAGACAGCGAAACATCAGATGGCTATTCCCTGTTCGGCGAGCAAACTCAGAAAAGCCTCTTCATCGATAACCTGGACATTTAATTCGCTGGCCTTCTTTAGTTTGGAGCCCGCACCCGGACCAGCCACAACACAATGAGTGCGCGCCGAAACGCTACCCGCGACGCTCGCTCCCAGTGCTTGCAAGTGTGCCTTGGCATCGCTGCGGCCCAGGGACTCGAGCTTTCCCGTCACGACCCAGGTTTGTCCATGCATTGGAAGTTCTGTGACACGGAGAACCTCTATATCGGGCCAGTTGACACCTGCGGCTATCAATCTCGATACAACTTCCATATTTGTTTGGGAATCAAAAAACTGTGCGAGGTTATCGGCAACAACAGGGCCGACATCATCAACCGCTAACAAACGCTCTTCATCGGCACTGGCGAGGGATGACCAGCTGCCGAAATGATTCGCGAGGCTCAATGCCGTAGCTTCGCCAACTTCACGAATTCCCAGCGCAAAGATAAAACGCGGCAGTGTGGTGCTCTTACTGATTGCCAACGCTTCGAGAAAATTATCAGCGGACTTTTCACCCATACGCTCCAGCTCCAACAACTGCTCACGTTGCAGGCTAAATAATCCCGCTACATCGGCCAGCAAGCCCTCGTCTACCAGTTGCTCAATCAGTTTGTCGCCCAAACCATCGACATCCATCGCCCGCCTGGAGGCAAAATGTTTTATGGCGGCCTTTTGCTGGGCTGCGCAGACCAAGCCCGCGGCACAGCGGGTGACCGCCTCCTCATCAATACGTTCCAATGCGGAATCGCAAACAGGGCAGGTCTGAGGAAACCGAATTTCACGCGAATCTTCAGGCCGCCTCGCCTCTACCACCGATACGACCTTGGGAATGACATCGCCAGCTCTACGCACAATCACCGTATCGCCTATGCGTACACCCAGCCTTTGGATTTCATCGCTGTTATGTAGCGTGGCATTACTCACAGTGACCCCACCGACAAAAACGGGCTCGAGTCTGGCGACTGGAGTGATTGCCCCAGTGCGTCCAACTTGAAACTCCACGTCTAGAAGTTGAGTCATCTCCTCCTGGGCCGGAAACTTTCTGGCGATCGCCCAACGAGGGGCTCGCGAGACAAAACCCAGCTTGTTTTGAAGCGGTATTGAGTCCACCTTAAACACAATTCCGTCGATGCCGTAGGGCAGATTGTCGCGACGAGCCGCTAAGTCTTGATAGTATTGTTCGCAGGCTTCGATGCCTGAAACCACTGCGGAATTTGCATTGATTCTCAAACCCCAGGACTGAAGTTGTTCTAAAATCTCCGTCTGACTTACCGCAAGCTCTCCCCCTTCGACCAGCCCGACACTGTAACAACACATCTCCAAAGGCCGTTGAGCTGTCAACCGAGGATCCAACTGGCGCAAACTTCCAGCGGCTGCATTTCTGGGGTTCACAAAGGTTTTCTCATCACGCGCCAGCGCTTCGGCATTCATGCGATCAAAACCAGCAAGAGGCATATAAATCTCACCTCTAATCTCAAGCACATCCGGGTAACCACTGCCCCGTAATCGCAGTGGGATGGAAGGTATCGTTCGGACGTTGTGAGTAATATCTTCGCCGGTGCGGCCATCGCCACGAGTCGCGCCACTCTCAAGGCTGCCCTTGCGATAGATCAGGCTGACTGCTATGCCGTCGAGCTTGGGCTCGCAGGCATATCGCAGAGGATCCTCCTTGGAATCGAGGCGCTCCAGTAGTCGACGATTAAAATCAGATAACTCATCCGCATCGAAGGCATTCTCAAGTGACAACATGGGCACCTGATGTTCCACCTGTTGAAAATGCGACAGAGGGCTGCCGCCGACACGCTGGGTGGGGGAATCTTCACGTATCAGTTCCGGGTGGTCACGCTCGAGTGCAACCAGGCTGTGGAACACCCGGTCATACTCTGCGTCGGGTACCGTAGGGTTATCCAGCACGTAGTACTGGTAATTGAATTGCTCTAGCTGAGTTCGAAGAGACTGTGCTTGCGAGGCAGGATCCTGCGAGGGCATGATCAGGCTCTCAGCGCGCCGCCGAAGTCAACATCCGCCGCTCCAGATCTCGAATCTTCTGGCGAGCGTGCTCGAGAGTCTGCTTGGTGATGACACTTCGCGTTTCGTCCAGAACGTCACCACCGAGATTTCGAGCGACGGCCTGAGCCGTCTCAAGCATATAATCGAATGCCTGCATCATGTCGTCTGGGCCCGGCAGGCTCAGGAAGAACACCAAACCGGAAGTGCTGAAATCCGACATATTGTCGATATCAAAAACACCCGGTTGAACCATATTCGCAACACTAAACTGAATTGGGCCCCGCCCCGCCTCACGCTCGTGTCTATGGAAAAAATTCATTTCTCCGAATCGCAAATCACAGGCGAGCAGGATATGGAGAATATCCTCGCCTTTAAAGCCGTCTGCTTCCCGGGATACGACATTCACCATAAATACTTCAGGGTCTACGGCCCGGTTGCGTCTAGAAGACTCCTGGGCACTAGCGACGTCCGCATCCTCGGCTCCCATATTGTCCAACCAATCGAGATTTTCCGGTTCATCGGATGAACTCATTCCTTCGACAGAGTCTTGCTCATCCGTAGTGTTGGTTTCGGATTCCGACCGACTCTGGGCATTTTGTCTGGATTGCGCTGTGGCCAGTTCGATCTCTTTACGACCTACGACTCGCGCGCCACCATTGGGCAATTCCTTGGGCCACAGTAGAGATTCGTCCGCCACAGAAGAGCTTGCCGTTACTTTGCGATTCATGGACATGCGTATTTTCGCGCGGCGTTCCGTCCTGACCCTGCGGTAGGCGTCCAATAGCACTGCCAGAATCAGAACGGCGCCAACAATAACCATCCAGTCACGTACTGTTAAATCCATCAAACCTGTATCGCACTCTCTAGTAATACATGAATTCTGAACACAGCTTTAAACCACTGCCAGTTCCGCTGCTTCTTCCACATCAACCGTCACCAGCCTGGACACTCCAGGCTCATGCATTGTAACTCCCATCAACTGATCGGCCAATTCCATTGAGATCTTGTTGTGGGTGATGTAAATAAATTGAACCTTTTCCGACATTTCTTTGACCATTCTGGCATAGCGGCCCACGTTCGCATCGTCCAGCGGAGCATCAACCTCATCCAGCATACAAAAGGGTGCGGGATTTAACTGGAAGATTGAGAACACCAGGGCGATAGCGGTCAGCGCTTTTTCACCGCCCGAAAGCAGATGGATGGTGCTGTTTTTCTTGCCAGGAGGACGCGCCATAATGGTGATCCCCGTATCGAGCAGGTCGTCGCCAGTCATCTCAAGATAGGCGCTGCCACCGCCGAACACCTTGGGGAACAATTCCTGCAAACCGTTGTTCACCTGCTCGAAGGTTTCGCGGAATCGATCGCGAGTCTCTTTGTCAATCTTGCGAATGGCTGCTTCGAGGGTTTCCAGCGCGGTTACTAGATCTTCGTTCTGGGCATCGAGATAATTTTTACGCTCAGACTGCAGGCTGTACTCATCAATGGCAGCTAGGTTAATTGGCCCCAACCGCGTTATTCGATTGGCAACTTTCTCCAACTCGCGTTGCCACTCTCCCTCGTTAGCTCCCTCGGGCATAGTTTCCAGTACTTTTTCGACGTCCTGATCACTTTCCACCAGTAATTGCTGAACATTTTCGCGCTGAACCTGCAGACCCTGATTGCCCAGGCGCTGCTGCTCCAATTCATTGCGCACCGTTTCTGCGCGCTGTTCGATAGCCGCTCGTTGTTGCTCAGCCTGACGCAACTCGTGTTCAACTTCGGCGACGGCCTGATGGGATTCGCTGAGTTCCCCTTCAACCTTGAGCCGCTGCTCCAGCTGTTGCTCCAGTTCCAATTCGAGATCACCAATCGGGCTTTCATTTTCACTCATGGTGAGCTGTAAGTTATCGCGCCGCTGCCGAAGCTGTTCTACCTGACTCAGAGTTCTGGCAATGGAATCTTCCATCGAAGACAGCTGAGTCTGCAATGACTGATGATGCATGGCAGACTGGTGAGCGAGATCTTTGTCGTGTCTAGCAGCTTGTCGCGCCCTATCGAGAACACCACGTGCTTCGTCGCGCTCAGACAGAAGTTGTTCCCTGCGCAGTGAATCTGATTCCATGCTTTCAATGGCGGCCGATAGCATTTGTCTCGCTTCGGCCATACCGGATTGTTCGAGAGCGAACTGCTCGCGCGCCTCGTCGATCCCGGCGTTAATACGCTCTCGCCTAGCGGTAATCTGTTCGATCTTTGCCTGCTGTGCAGACAATTTAGCTGCCGCTTCAGAATGCTGGCGTGTAACCGTTTGTAATTCGCGCTGATTCTGTTGCCGCTGTTCTTCCAGCCGCTTTAGGCCTTCGCGTGATTCCAGCAGGGCCGCTTCAAGACGCTCGGAGTCGGCCTCAAGAGATTCCAGGCTCTCGGACAGCTGCTCAAGTTCCTGCTTGCGTTGAATAATGCTGCCTTGGTCGTCCGACAAACGAGTAACCCGAAGCCAGTTGGGCCCCAACCACACGCCGTCCTGAGTGATGATGGATTCATGTGGCGCCAGGGAAGACCGACGCTGCATGGCCTGAGCCATATCCTGCGCGCAATAAACACCTGCCAGTAAGGAACCGAGATGGTTGCCAGCCCGAACCCGATTTGAAAGCAGATCAGGTGAGTTTTGATTGGAACCGGTGGACGCATCAAGCAGCATTAACTGCCCCTGTTCCAGTTGGCCGAGCATACTACCTAAGGGGCCAATATCGTCGACACAAACCGCCTGGAGGTAATCACCCAGTACGGTTTCGACCGCGAGCTGCCAACCCTCGTCAACCTCTAATTGCTCGAGCAAGCGCGGCTTATTGGATAGGGAGCGGGATTCAAGCCAGTCCTGCACTTGCCCGTTGTTAGAATCGAGTGCCGCTTGCTGCAAGGCCTCCAGGGAAGCCTGACGACCCCGCGATTGTTGCAGCGACGAACGAACATCGTTTAACTCACCCGATAGACGCTCGCCCGCATCGCGTGTTGACGATACTTGCTCTTGTAGCCGCTCCCCCAAACCTTCGTGTTCGCCCAGGGTCAACTCAAGTTCCGCGAGTTGCTCTCCCATCTCCTCGATTTCGCCATCAGCGGCACCAGTGGCAAGCGACTGCTTCTCTTCTTCTAGCTGAGCTACTCGTTTCTGAACACGCGCTAAGGCCTGCTCCAGATGCTGCAGTCTCGACTGCTGCACTTCAGCTTGCTGCCTGGGTTCAGCGGCATGCTGGTTAAATTCATCCCACTGGGTTTGCCACAAGTGCATGGACTCTTCGGCTTCAACCAGAGTCTCTGTCGAGGACTGCTCTACCTCTTGTAACATTTCGAGATCCGGCGCCAGGGTTGCCAATTCCAGCCCCCAGGTAGTCAACTTCTGGCGATCTTCACCAAGCAGCGTTTCGGATTGTGCAAAGCTACTGCTGGTTTGCTCCAGGTCTTCACGCAGCTGCCGGCTGCGCTCCTGCTGATGCTTAATAGTTTGCTCGGTCCGGGAGACCTCTGAGCCCAGGGAATAATAGATGCCCTGAACTTTATTAAAGGCATCGGTGCGATCCGTATGATTTACGCGATGCTGTTCGATCGCAGTATCAACTTGTTGGTGCTCCGCGTGGACCGACTCCAGTTTTACCTCTTGCCCGGCAATATTCTGGGTGGTGGTTTTAATCTTGGCATCGAGATCCTGCCACTGCAACGCCTGCAACTGAGCCTTTAGAGTGCGTTCTTCTTCTTTAAAGGTACTGTACTTCTCAGCTGACTCCGCCTGGCGTTGTAAATGCTGCAGCTGACGTTCCAGTTCGTCGCGCAAATCGGTAAGGCGATCGAGGTTTTCCAGGGTACGCCGCATTCGGCTTTCAGTTTCTTTACGCCGCTCCTTGTATTTGGAGATGCCGGCAGCCTCTTCGATAAACACTCGCAGCTCTTCTGGCTTGGATTCAATCAAGCGAGAGATCATGCCCTGCTCGATAATCGCGTAGCTGCGGGGCCCAAGGCCGGTTCCGAGAAAAATATCAGTGATGTCGCGGCGCCGACAGCGAGTACCGTTTAGATAATATTCAGATTGAGCTTCGCGAGTGACCACCCGCCGGATCGAAATTTCTGCATAACTGGCGTATTCACCGCCCACGCGACCACTGGTGTTGTCAAAGATCAATTCAATGGAGGCCTGGCCTACGGGCTGACGATTGACGGAGCCGTTGAAGATGACGTCTGTCATGGATTCGCCGCGAAGATTCTTTGCTGAACTCTCCCCCATGACCCAACGGACCGCATCAATAACGTTGGACTTTCCGCAGCCGTTGGGGCCAACGACAGCGCACATGTTACTGGGGAAATTCACCGTGGTGGGGTCCACGAAAGACTTGAACCCGGCTAGTTTTATAGACTTGAGTCGCATATAACTTTAAGTATTCGCTGTATCTTACTGTTTTTTAAAGATTTAGTTCTTATTTTGCCGTCGGGAGGACGAAAATCGAACACAAGATGTAGTGTATAGGCTTTATTTCAGCAACACTATGCCTGAACACGTAAAAGCTGAAATTTAACGTTTTCGGGCGGCTAATTTGACCTCAACCGCCTGAGTGTCGAGTGAAGGACTCAGTGGCCCAGCCGCACCCAACCAGGTGGCATTCTCCTCCCCAGGGCGACCCTCTGGCGATACTTGCACCACCACGGCAATGGACTCCACAGAGGAGAGTTTCTGCCCCGCCATCGATTTGCTGTCATCCAGACGCACATCCATCGGTAATTGTGAGGCCTGCAAGCGAACTACTGCCAACGGCATACGGCTTTTGGCATCGGCTGCGCGGGCAAGTACAAAGACGGTATCTTGCGGGTTCACCTGCGCATCGTCTGGGAAACTCACGTTCACAGTGACCCCGGGGGTGACAGGATCGATCAGCTGTGCGATCGACTCCCCACTGGCGGCGAGTTTCTCTTTCGCCTGGGCAATAACGCCCTCTATCATCTTCGCATTGGCGGAGCCGGGAGATTCTGTGGTCACCAGACGTTGCCAGTACTCGATTGCCGCACGATATTGCTTTTGTTCAAAGAACACCATTCCCAGTAAACCCAGTGCTGTTCGCTGCCCGGGGTCTATCGCCAAGGCTTGCTCGGCAAACAATTGTGCTTGCTCAGTAAGATTTCTACCCCGCGCCAGGTATTCAGCTTGCGCTGCATACGCCAGAACCTGAGAGTCGCCCGGCGCATCTTCTGCAAGGTCTCCGTAAATCTCAGCGGCGCGCTCGTAATCCTGTTGGTCCATGTAGAAACGGCCCAGCAACGCCACATAATGTAAATTGTCTGGCCGCTGTTCAGATCGTGTTGCTACCGCCTCAAACAGCGCCTGCAATTGCTCAGGTTCAGATGATTCAGATATTGAACGAATCTGCTTTTGTATGAGTACATCCGGCGCGGCACCTAGATAGTGGTACACAGAACCGGCACCGAGGGCAATAAGCGGCAACAATAACCAGCGCGGAAACGACTGATCAGTCTGTTGCGAGGGTGTGGCTGTCGAATCGGGATTATCATCCTCCAACAGTCTCAGAGCCATGTCGCGCTCGAGACTCTCGAGTTCCTCCGGTAGCAGTTCAGTTTGACGGAGTCGATACCAATCGAGATTGGCCCCCTTATTGTCACCGGCCGCATGCTTGTCGCTATTTTGTGGGAGTAGGTAAAACAATCCGCTTAGTACAACCAGACCGACACAGGCCAACAAGAAAAGAGTCACGAGGGGCCCTCTTTGTCATCCAGTAAACCCTGCAGCCGTTGGCGTTCGTCCTCACTCAAATCTTCTGCTGATGAGGACAGCTGGGATCTTCGCCTGAATGACACGAACACGACACCGGCGGCGCAGATAAACAGCAGCACAGGCGCTAGCCATAACATAATTGTAGGTCCAGAGAAGCGAGGGCGATACAACACAAACTCCCCGTAGCGGGCAACCATGAAGTCTTGTATCTCACTATCGCTCGCGCCGGCTTCTAGTTGTTGGTGCAACAATTTGCGCAAATCTTTCGCGATGGGTGCATTTGAGTCGGCGATGTTCTGATTCTGGCATTTCGGACAACGCAACTCGAAACTGAGTGTTTGATACCGCGCTTCTAATTCGGGGGAACTAAACTGATAGGTTTCGATAACCGCCTGAGCGATCGATGACACAAACAGCAGGATAGCTGCCAGAGCGCGGAAATAGATTTTCATTGCTGGACCTGCGAGCTGCCACTAATTTTACCGCCGAGTTCGAGATACAAAGGTTCCAATACATTCGTCCATACACGATCGTCAACCACACCGACGTGCCGATAGCGGATAACCCCGGCGTTGTCGACAAGATAGGTTTCTGGCGCCCCAAATACGCCCAGATCCAAACCAAGAGTACCTTCCCGATCGGCGATACTGGCTCGGTAGGGATTCCCAAAATCTTCAAGCCATTGCAGCGCCGCAGCATCTTCGTCTTTATAGTTGACGCCAAAAATAGCTACGCCGCCATCGGCAAGTTTTTGCAGATAGGGATGTTCCACGCGACAGGAAATACACCAGGTGGCCCAGACATTCAAAAAGGCGACTTCACCGATAATATCCACAGGCGTCATCATCTTGTCTTGCCCTAGAGCAGGAAGAGAAAAGTTGGGCAGCTTATGATCAATCAAGGCCGAGGGCATCGCTTTTGGGTCCAGGGAGAGCCCACGAAATAAAAACAGGGCCAGCAACACGAATAGAATTAACGGAATAAAGAGTTTTACCCTAGCTCCCATGGGCCAGTTCTCCCGCCGTATTTGTATTACTGGCTGCAAGCTTGTGAGTTCTGTAGCGCTTGTCAAACACCGTGACAAAACCGCCAAAACCTATCAGTAATGCGCCCAACCATATCCAGCGGATAAACGGTTTGTAGTGCAATCGTATGGCCCACGCTCCCGAAGTGCCTATCGGTTCTCCCATGGCGACAAAGAGATCGCGAAACATACCGTCATCAATCGCAGCTTCTGTCATGATGGATCCGGTGGCGGTATAGCGTCTTTTCTGAGGTGCCACAGAGGCTACCCATTTGCCATTTTGGGTAATCTCAAAGCGGGCTTCATCAGCTCGATAATTGGGACCCTTCACCTGCGCTATCTCTACAAGCTTAAACGTATAGCCGGCAACGACTTCGCTATCACCGGGGCTCATTTTCAAATCACGCTCTACGTTGAACTGGCTGGTAACGATCACACCCACCACCGCCATCGCAAAGCCCATATGGGCGATGAGCATGCCCCAGTAACTTGGAGTCAGTCGCTTGAGCCCGCGTGCGACCGATGAGGCATTGCGAACCCGGTTGGTCAGATCTCGCAACATACCAAAAGCCAGCCAGCTCGCCAGTACCACCGCCAAAGCAACCCAGATGTTGTAGGCGCCGGGGTGTAATAGCGGAAGAAGAAACCCAACGACTGCTGCGGCGGCCAGCGGCAGCATCAATTCCATTTTCCAGCGCTGTGCACTATCGTTTTTCCAGCGCGAAATTGGCCCTATTCCCATGAGTGGGATCAACACCGCCATCAGTGGAACAAAAACAGAATTAAAATACGGTGGCCCTACCGAGTATTTTCCCTGACCGAGTGCGTCCATCAATAGAGGAAACAAGGTCCCAAACAACACAGTGAGCGTTGCCACTAGAAAAACAATATTGTTGAACACCAGCAAGGTCTCGCGCGACAATGTGCCAAAACTGACGCGGGAGCGGACGGTGGGTGCACGGAATGCATAGAGTGTTAAAGATCCACCGACGACGATTAATAAAAATACGAGTATGAACAAACCACGCTCTGGGTCAGTCGCAAATGCGTGTACCGAAGTCAGCACTCCCGACCTCACTAAAAAAGTACCGAGCAAACTCAGGGAGAATGCAAAGATGGCTAGCAGAACCGTCCAACTTTTAAACAGCCCACGCTTTTCAGTCGCAGCCAACGAATGTACTAGTGCAGTACCAGCCAACCAAGGCATGAACGAAGCGTTTTCCACAGGGTCCCAAAACCACCAACCGCCCCAACCCAACTCGTAATAAGCCCACCAACTTCCCAACATAATGCCAATGGTCAGAAAGCCCCAGGCAACATTAGTCCAGGGCCGAGACCAACGCGCCCAGGCGGCATCCAACCTGCCCGACATCAGGGCGGCGATAGCAAAGGAGAAAGCAACAGAGAAACCGACATAACCCATGTACAGCAGGGGCGGATGAATGATCAAGCCGAAATCCTGCAGCAGAGGGTTCAAATCCTGGCCATCGGCTGGTGTACCGGGTAACAATCGTTCAAAGGGATTTGAAGTGAACAGGGAAAACGCAATAAACCCTACTGCAATAAAGCCCATGACGGACAGGACTCGAGAACGCACTGGAGCAGGTAGTGAAGGACTAAACAAGGCAACCGCGGCAGTCCAGAAACTCAGGATGAGTACCCACAGTAAAAGTGAGCCCTCGTGATTGCCCCAAACCGCTGAGAACTTATAAATATCTGGTAGTAAGGAGTTGCTGTTGCTGGCAACCACTTTAACTGAAAAATCGTCCTGCATAAACGCCGTAGCGAGACTCGCAAAACTGATGCTCACAAATACCAGCAAGCCGATGGCCAGCCCGGGCGCCAGGTCCATGGCCGCGAAATTGCGCCTCCAAGCTCCCCACAGTGGCACTGCACTGAGAATGATCGCAATACACAACGCTACGATAAGGGAAAAATGCCCGAACTCCGGAATCATTGGTAGCTACCCGATTTCATGGCTGTCGATTTCTCCAGGGCCTCGGCCACTTCCGGAGGCATATAGTTCTCGTCATGTTTAGCCAGGACCTCCGTGGCGTGAACGACGCCCTGCTCGTTGAGCTTGCCGGCGACAACCGCGCCCTGCCCCTCCCCGAATAGATCGGGAAGAATGCCCTCGTAAACGACTGGAACCGACGCCTGGTAATCAGTGAGCTCAAATTCGACCCGCAAACTGTCATCACTTCGCTTGATACTGCCCTCAACCACCATGCCGCCAACCCGCAAGGATTGTCCGACCGGAGCGTTGCCTGCAGCCACTTCGGCTGGGGGATAGAACAAATTAATATTGCCACTGAGGGCGTACACCACTAACCCTATTGCGGCGCTGGAAAACACCACTAAAAAAAGAACCAAATACAGGCGTTGTTTACGAACAGGATGCACTATTGTTTCCCTACTTCAGGATCTAGCTGATATTGCCGACGTTTCAACTCGCCGGCGATCCTAGCGATCACTTTGCGCTCTTTTATCCTCGGCAATATCACGATTGAGACGAGCGCTATAGTGGCAATCAAATACACAGACCATACATAGGCACCATGGCCATCCATGCTTAGTGCAGCGGCGAGGGTGTCAAAGTATGGGGTCAAGATCGTGCCCCGCTTACCAGGCGTTTAACCCACCCTGCCCTGGACTCGCGCTGAAGGATCTCGACTCGCATATTCATTAGCAGGGCGCAGGCGAAAATCGCATAGAAGGCAGCGATCATCAACAGCAACGGATAGAGCATGCCGGGGTCTATGGACGACTCGCCGGTAAATTTAATAGAAGCGGGTTGATGCAGGCTATACCACCAGTCAACGGACTTATAGATGATGGGGATGTTAACGGTCCCCACCAGGGTAAGAATGGCACAGGCTCGCCCGGCAGCCACTTTATTGTCGTAGGCCTCATACAAAGCGATAACGCCCACGTAAAGGAAGAACAAAATCAGCATTGAGGTCACTCTGGCATCCCAAACCCACCAGGTACCCCATGTGGGCTTACCCCAGATTGCGCCTGTAACCAGAGCCAAAAAGGTGAGAACCGCACCGATGGGAGCACAGGCCTTCATCGCAGCATCTGCCATTTTCATTTTCCAGATGAGGCTGACCGCCCCTGCAAGCGCCATTACATAATAAGCTGCAAGGGCTACCACGGAGGCGGGAACGTGAATGTAGATAATGCGATAACTATTGCCCTGACGAAAATCAGGAGCAGTAAAGAGCAAGCCCCAGACCATACCCACGATCAGGGCCATCACTGCTATTGGCAACAGCCAGCGCAAAATGGATCCAGAGAGCGTGTACAGCCAGGGTGGAGAGCCGAACTTATGAAAGAGTGACCACATAGAGGCGCCGATTATACAGCGGCAGTGTCGAGTAACAACTGAATATGCGGCATCTGCACAATGCTTACATATTCGCCACTATGCATCGACGCTAATCCGTAGGCCAGCGGCGATCGCAAAGGGCGCCAGCGCTATCGAAAGACACAACATGGCACCTAGAATGGCCAGATAGGGGGCGACTGCCACTCCATTGACTGCACCGGCCACCGCCGCACTACCGAAGATTAGAACCGGCACATACAGAGGAAGAATCAGCAGAGATATCAGCATGCCGCCGCGTTTGAGCCCAACTGTAAGCGCGGCGCCAATGCATCCTATTAAACTGAGAACGCCAGTTCCAAGCATCAAACTCAAAACCAGTGTTCCTATTGCCTCAAAAGAGAGATTCAGCATTAGCGCAAAAACGGGTGAGACCAGGGCCAGCAACAAGCCTGTGATCAGCCAGTGCGCCACACAATAGGTGAAGACGGAAAAATACAGGGGTTGCGGGGAAAGCAGCAATTGTTCGAGGCTCCCATCCTCAAAATCTCCGCGGAACACCACATCAGAGGTCAGCAAGTTCGAAAGTAGTGCAACGATCCACAGTATCCCTGGAGCAAATTGCGCCAAAGATTCTGGCTCAGGACCCAACCCCAGAGGAAAAAGCGAAACGACCATCACAAAAAACAACAGCGGGTTGCCGATTTCAATCGGTCTTCTGACGGCCAAAACCAACTGCCGTTTTAGCAATCGCAGGCAAAATTGGAGGCTACTTGGGCTTGTCACACCGTCAGCCCTCCATCCAGAGAGAGAACGGAGACTGGATAGTCCACCGACAAAGCCTGATGAGAGGTCAAAACCAGCGCTCCGCCATCGCGCACATGGTTGGTGACGTGAGTTTCCAAGGCCGATATTCCCTCGGCATCTATCGCCGTGAAGGGCTCATCCAAAAGCCATAGTGGGCTATCCGATAAATATAGCCTGGCCAGATTGACACGCCGGTGCTGCCCGGCAGACAGATTGTGACTGGGTAAATCTTCGTAACCGTAAAGCCCCACTTGAGCGAGAGCATGCTCTATCTGCTCATCCGTTCTCAAACCTTCACCGTCGACGTGCCAGGCGAGGTTCTCCCGCGGCGTCAAAAGACCTTTTACTGCCGCTTGATGGCCGAGATAGAGCTGCGAAACAGATTTCTCCACAGTTCCTTCGAACCCGTATCGAGACAGCCCGGCAATAATACGCAATAAACCGGTCTTACCCGCACCATTGGCTCCTGTGAGCTGAACCAGCTGGCCCGAGTGCACCTCAAATGAGAGCTCCTGAAAAAGTTCGCGACCGCCGCGCTCGAGACTGAGGCCGCTCACCTTCAAAAAGGGACTCATGGGAGTCTCGGTGGGCATAGGCTAGAGATTAACAACCCTTATGCCGGGTAGGTTCAGGTCGGTGTCGATCTCGGTCCGCAAGGAACCAAAATCAAACAGATTGACATCCCCCAACTGCGAAGGCGCAATGTTTTTGATGCTGCGAAAGATAGATTCAGTTCGCCCGGGATATTCCTTCTCCCAGGCCGCCAGCATTTTCTTAACCTGAACACGCTGCAGGTTCTCTTGGGAACCACATAAGTTGCAGGGAATAACGGGGTATTGCTGGAACTGCGAAAACTTCTGAAGGTCGGTTTCCCTGCAGTAGGCCATGGGCCGAATCACCACATTTTTCTTATCGTCACTCAACAATTTTGGGGGCATGGCTTTAAGCTTGCCATTGAAAAACATATTCAGAAAAAGGGTTTCGACGATATCGTCCCGGTGATGCCCCAGAGCTATCTTGCTGGCCCCAATCTCTTCGGCGAAACCGTATAAGCTGCCGCGCCGCAAACGCGAGCACAAGCCGCAAGTCGTTTTACCGTCGGGGATCACCTCCATAACAATGCTATAGGTGTCTTTTTCGAGGATATAAAAGGGGATACCCAAATTCGAGAGGTATTCAGGCAGGACCTCTTCAGGGAACCCGGGTTGCTTCTGATCCAGATTCACCGCAATTAGCTCGAAGTTAATCGGGGCACTGTCGCGGAGGTTGATGAGTATATCCAGCATCCCATAGGAATCCTTGCCGCCAGAGAGGCACACCATGATCCGGTCGTCCTCCTCGATCATGTTGTAGTCCGCGATGGCTTTGCCCACATCGCGCCGCAAACGCTTGCGCAACTTGTTGTATTCCGGTTTTTCCTTGCGATCCAGATCCAGCACGGTCATTGTTCGATTAGTCCTTGATTTGGCGTGCATTTTACGCGCCTGGCCGATCACTCGTCTACCGCTGTCATCTCACTTGTGTTTTTGCCTATTTCCCTCGACAATGATCGCCCGAAAATATTGACCCATTGGACCCAAAAGGAACCTCAGCGATGAAACAAGCCGTTCGTGTAACTGTCACCGGTGCTGCCGGCCAAATTGGCTACGCACTTTTGTTCAGAATTGCCTCTGGCGGTATGCTGGGCGAAGACCAGCCAGTCATCCTGCAATTGTTGGACATCACACCTGCTCTAGAAGCCCTTGACGGCGTGAAAATGGAATTGGAAGACTGCGCATTCCCTCTGCTCGCTGGCGTTGTGTGCACAGACGACCCGAATACCGGCTTTAAAGATGCAGACTATGCATTGTTGGTCGGTGCACGTCCTCGTGGCCCCGGTATGGAGCGCAAGGATCTTTTGGAGGCCAACGCCGCCATCTTCTCTGTGCAGGGCAAGGCGATCAACGAGAGCGCCAGCCGCGACATTAAAGTGCTGGTAGTGGGCAACCCTGCTAATACCAACTCACTGATCACTCAGCGCAACGCACCCGGTATTGACCCACGCAACTTCACCGCAATGACTCGCCTGGATCACAACCGTGCAATGACACAGCTCGCTATCAAAACCGGCAAGACCGTGAATGATGTGAGCAATATGACCATCTGGGGCAATCACTCTGCAACGCAGTATCCCGACCTGTTCAATGCCAAAGTGGATGGATCCGCTGCTATTGGTTTGATCGACCAGGAGTGGTACGAAGGCGAATTCATTCCCACTGTTCAGCAGCGTGGCGCAGCAATTATTAAGGCCCGCGGTGCATCTTCTGCCGCCTCGGCTGCCAACGCAGCTATCGGCCACATGCGAAGCTGGGCTCTGGGCACCGAGGGTGATAATTGGGTATCCATGGGTGTCTATTCAGATGGCTCCTACGGTATTACCGAAGGCCTGATCTACTCATTCCCCTGCCGCTGTGCGAATGGCGATTGGGAAATTGTCCAGGGTGTTGAAGTCGGCGAATTTAGCCAGGCGAAAATGACTGCCACCGAAACAGAGCTCACCGAAGAGCGGGATGCAGTGCAACACCTGCTTCCGTGAAGAGCTACCACCACGGTAATTTAAGGGCAGAACTGCTGGACACCGCGCTCCAGCAGTTACAAGAAATTGGTACCGAAGCACTCAGCTTGCGAGCATTAGCTCGCGAGGTGGGTGTCTCTCAAACAGCACCCTACCGCCATTTTTCCGATAAAAACCAATTGCTGGCAGCCCTGGCAACCCTGGGCTATCAGAACCTACTCGCAAACCTGCGGTCCGCTGGCCAAACCGCCGGGGATTGCCCGCGCGAAGGCCTTATCGCCTTTGCACATACCTATGTGGATTACGCCAGTAACCACCCTGACCTTTTCAAACTGATGTTTGGGCCAACCTTACAGCCCACGCAAAAATACCCTCAATTGCGCGATGCGATTCGCGAGACCTACGGCTTGGTCCAGGAGATACTGCGCGCCGGTATCGAGCAGGGAATTTTTAAAGATCAAGATATCGCCTACCTGGCGAACGCCGCATGGGCGGGCATCCACGGACTGGCCATTTTGAAAGTCGATACCCCGCAGCTGTTCGAACGTCATATCGATTTGCGCAGGCAGGTAGACACCGGTGTGTTGACTTTTATTGCCGGAATCAGCGAGAACGACAACTAACCCTTAATTTGTCCCCAAGAGTATTCGACTATTTTAAATCCTGAGGACACGTAGCTGACTTCCACTGAGCCGTTGAGAGAATTTTATTCTCTCCTATCCCTGGCACCACACTAATTACCGTTGATTCATGATGCTTTGAATTGATGACCTGTGTGCGGATAGTGCTTGGGATGCCTGCACACTTAACCAACCCGCTCATTTCCCGGCTGGTGCTTTTAGTTACCTCAAACTGACAGTTTTGCCCGTCTTCACCTCCCATAGATTCCGTCATTTGCTTCTCCATATCTTTAAAGGAATCCGGAGTTATGCATTGTCCGTCCACATCGGATTCTACGGCACCTTGCATCATCTCACTTTCTTCAATCTTGGTTGTTGTCTCCCAGTAGCCCAATTCCATATCCAGCGGCACTAATTTGATTTCAGCAGTTGCGGTGCATGCTGTGAGAATGAGGGCGAGTGCAGTTAGTTTTTTCATCTTCGGTGTTCTTACTAAAGTGTATTTGTCGTTGACATGAATCATGAGTTTATCATGGGCCGAGCATTAACCCCTATTATGGAGCTCAAATAGACCAAGTCGTGCCATTCAATACTGAGATGAAAGCTGACAAAAAAGAATTATATCAATCAACTTTATAATAACAATTGGATCTTGAGGATCGAATCCCATGTGCCATAGTTACACAGCGGGTTTGTTTTCATTTGTGAATCTGTCACATGGATAAAAAAATAATAACTACGCTTCTGCTGTTTCGAGAAGCTTATGGACGAGCGACAATTACGCGATAAAATGCCACTGAAAGGAGTCTAAGGTGCATAGACAACAAACTCAAGAATCATTACTACAGCGTGTCAACGACATCTTGCACGGAAACCCTATAGCGTATTCGGTGGAGGAATCCAAGGAAGAGTCGGTTGAGGCAATTTTCAACCTGCTTCGAACAACCGAAGAAGAGTTAAAGGTGGTGCAGGAGCGAGTGAATCGTCTTAAATGGGAATTGGAAAAAGCGCGGTCGTAATTAGTTTAAAAATTTCAGAACCCTCATTTATGGGTATATCTACTGGCTCGCCTCACTCACTGCCAGCCCCTTGCTTCCGGTTCTACAAGCATGGTGGATCGAATGCTCTCGATATAGCCCCTCTGCGTTTCGCTAACAGCTCCCCCTACTTCTGAAATTTGTTTCAGTAGCTCCATTGAAGATTCTTTTTGGGTCTGGCTAAACTTATCTATGCTTTGAGATAAAACGTCATGAGGCCGTCGGTATACCTCCTCTCCATCTCCGAGTAAGTAAGAACTTGCGCCTAGCAGTGACGAGGCCTCCTTCGAGGATTGGCTAAAAGAGTGTTCAAACATTTGTAGAAGTTGACTCTTCTCTTCAGAAGATAGATCACCGTCAATTTTAGCTGTGGCCAATAGGAGAAGGGCCATTGAAAAACGAGAGCTAGGGATTTCACGAACCACTCCTTTGGTCATCTCATTACCAACCACTCTAGCATAGCGAATTGGTAGTTTGCAGGACAATGTATGGACTCCTCCTTTACCGAGGTCTGACTAGACCTGGGTGGGTTTACCAACAAAGGGCCAGAGTCATGAGAAATTCCAATACTATCGGCGTTGATCTCGCCAAAAATGTTATTCAAGTTTCTGTCGTTACACCTGCCAATAAAGAACTGTCGAACAAGGAACTCTCACGCATTACGTTTGCCGGGTTCCTGGCAAAGCAGAATCCAGGTCTAGTCGCTTTTGAAGCCTGCGCCACTGCTCACCACCGGGCTCGCTTGGCAACGACGTACGGTCATCAGGTCAGGATAATCCCGGCCCTGGCGGTGGCCCCGTTCAGGCAGGGGCATAAAACAGATAAGAATGATGCGCTGGCAGTTGCCGGGGCGGCAAATCGACCCCACATCAAAATTGCGCCAATGAAAAGCATCGACCACCAAGCGATACAATCGATTCAGCGCTCGAGAGAGTTGATCATTCAGGAGCGCACGGCAACCTCGAATCACATTCGCGGCCTGCTGCTGGAGTTCGGTATTGCGATTCCCAAGGGCCTCGTTTACCTGCGAAAGCATGTGCCGCTGATTCTGGAGGATGCGGAGAATGGATTGCCCATGTCCTATCGTCCGACGCTGCACAGGATGTTCATGAGATTCCACGCCACTGAAGAAGACCTGGCCTTTATGGACGGGCAGGTCAAACAGATCGTTAAATCAAACGATGGCTGTCGGCGACTGACGGCACTTGAAGGCGTTGGGCCGATTGGTGCCATTTTGTTGTTCGCGACTCCGGGTTCGGGGGAGGCGTTCAAAAACGGGCGTGAGTTTTCTGCCTACATTGGGCTCACACCCAGGCAATACAGTAGTGGCGGAAAAACCAATGTTATGGGTATCTCCAGGCATGTCGCCAACCGGCGATTGCCTGCTGTGCTGATTCAGGGAGCCCGGGCCTATTGTCCACCAACATAAACACGTAACGTCTGGCAAAGACGAGTGGTTGCAAGCACTCGTAGCTCGCGGTGGCACAGGGAGAGCAGCAGTAGCACTCGCCAACAAAAATGTGCGAACCGCTTGGGCGATGTTGACTCAGGGAACGGAATATAAATGCAAACCTTGCCTGGGCAACGTCGCCTGGCACCGATGTTGAAATTGCGTGAAAAAGTAAAGAAGGAGTTCACCGAGCAACCCTAAATCAGATAAAGCTATCCACCCGGGTGAAACCTGTGCCGCTTTGTGGCCTAACAGGCCGCCAGGACATTGAGGCACCGGGGTGCGCATACATTGAGGGCTGGGAGATAGCGTCTCCACCAAAAAGCCGAATATACGTAAGCGTCTTTAGTCTGACAAAAATTTGCTTGTTTGAACGGCGGAGTCCATATACAGTGCGGAGATTAAAAAGTACAGCGCATTGGCGTTAAAATCCGGGCATGGCAACGTATCGCCGCCAAAATCCAGCTTCAGTTCCTTGAGGCGATTCTCGCTGTCCTCAGCACGCTGGTTATACCCCAGGGCACCTTCTCTTGGTGCTACGCACCAATTCACCTTGTACCCCAGGGCACCTTCTCTTGGTGCTACGCACCAATTCACCTTGTACCCCAGGGCACCTTCTCTTGGTGCTACGCACCAATTCACCTTGTACCCCAGGGCACCTTCTCTTGGTGCTACGCACCAATTCACCTTGTACCCCAGGGCACCTTCTCTTGGTGCTACGCACCAATTCACCTTGTACCCCAGGGCACCTTCTCTTGGTGCTACGCACCAATTCACCTTGTACCAGTGAATACTCTCACTATCGCTGAGCTCATCCCGGTTGGTGGCAATCGCACGATGAACATAACCCCCTGGTTGATTGCCTCTGAGCTTTCTTGTGAATCCAGATCCAGACTCGCCTGCCCTTTAAGGGCTGTTCGCTGAATGACCAGGGTGAAGGCTTCTTCATAATCACCGATACAAAAGCTCGTTCGATAAGTGTCCTGTCCACCCATAACCTCGCCTTATTCACCTTCACCCAGGCATCCTGGATGTGCGGCTGGTGGCCCATGCGCCTCAACCAGTCTCCGAGGGTGATCGCCCTGGGGAGTTTCTTGAGATCCAATACGGTGCGCAGTGCCTCATCATCCTGTATGTGACGAACCTCATCCAGGTGAAAGCTGCCTTCGTGCTGCATCAGGATGAGTGTCTTGATAAATTCCGAGGGCTTATACCCCCGATTGCTTTTAGGCGGGGGAAAGTAATGATCAATGCGTTCGGCGAGGCTCAGGGAGTCCATTAACTGACCCATGGCCAATAAACCGGCACGGGAAGTCGGTAAGTCGTTTGTTGTATCGAGTTTGTAGGGTAGAATGATCGTAAGCCTTGAGTTGTTGCACCCATTGGGTGATGGTCTGTTTTGTTGCTAACCATTATACAGCCAGGGCTTTCTACGGTTTAGAGATTTCTATCTGGGGATCCGGGGAGTAGGGAGTACCGATCTGCTGCGTACAGGTGCCAGGCAATTGCTCCAGCAAGCTATTGAGGCCGAAGTGCAGGATCAGCTTGCGCTGCAGGCAGATCGCCGGTTGGAGGACGGTAGAGCCGGCGTGGTTCGCAATGGCTATCTGCCCGAGCGAGAGATTCAAACCGGCATCGGACCCGTGACGGTACAGATTCCCAAGATTCGGTCAAAGACCGGAGCACCAGTGACATTCCGTTCGGCGCTCGTTCCACCGTACGTGCGCAAAACCCAGACACTGGAGGCAGCCTTGCCGTGGCTGTATCTGAAGGGTATTTCCAGTGGCGAGATGGGCGCCGCCCTTGAGGTCCTGGTCGGCCCCTAGGCCAAGGGATTGTCAGCCAGCACAGTATCGTGTTTGAAACGAGTCTGGGCACAGGAATACCAGGACTGGTGCGAAGCTAGGCTGGGCAAGGAGCGTTGGGTTTACGTATGGGCCGATGGCGTTTACAGCGGGCTGAGAGCTGAGCAGACAAAGCTCTGCGCACTGGTGGTGATCGGTGTCAATGAACGGGGTGAGAAGCATTTTCTGGCCATTGAGGACGGTGTGCGGAAGTCAACCCAGAGCTGGCGAGAGCATACGGACAAGCAATCCGATTGAGTCGACCTTCGGCACGATCCGGCATCGGACCAAGCGATCGAAGGGCTACTTGTCTCGTGACGGCATGTTGCACATGATGTTCAAATTGGGTATGTGCGCCGAGACAAAATGGCGGCGACTACGCGGATTCAATTACCTGGCAAAGGTGATTACTGGAGTGAAATTTAAAGATGGAATCGAGGTGAAGAAAGTTGATCAGGTCGCCGCTTGATTCAGATGCTGAAACACCACTTTTGACAATAACTCGGCTAATTTCAGTACCATACGAGAGAGTAAGGTGTAGTGGCATAGTTAATTTGGGGAACCTAAATAGAGGCTTAGATTCAAGTCATAAGTGCAATTTCTAGAGCAGGTGGCCAACTGGTACAATCCAGTGCCATTTTCTCGACCAAGGAAATTACACATGAACTATACACAGTTGACCGAATACGAACGATACCAGATTGAAGCATTTTTAAAAGCTGGTTTTACACAAAAAGCCATAGCCAGAGAGCTTAGACGAAGCCCTGGGACAATTAGCAGAGAGCTTGGTCGCAATACGGGCTTGCGTGGTTATAGGCCCCAGCAGGCCCAGCGTTTTGCCACTGAACGGCAGCATCACCACACCCATACACGTATTACAGAGATAACCTGGCAGCGGGTTGAATCGCTACTGAGGGAGGAATGGAGTCCAGAGCAGATCAGCGGTTGGCTAGCAAAATCAATCCTGCAATCTGTTAGTCCAGAATGGATTTATCAGTACATTCTGATCGACAAGAAGGCCGGGGGCGACCTCCATGCCCACTTGCGCTGCCAAAAGAAACGTAAGAAGCGTTACGGGAGCCCAGACAAGCGCGGGCAGCTAAAGAACCGGGTAAGTATCGACGAGCGTCCAGCGATTGTTGATGAGCGCAAGCGTATTGGTGATTGGGAAATGGACCTTATCATTGGGCGCTTGGGTGGCTCCGTACTGATGACGGCTGTTGAGAGAAAGACACGTTTCACAGTGATCGCCCTGGCCCCCAATAAAACGGCGAAGGCCGTCAAGGAAGCGATACTTGGGGCGCTTTCCCCCTTAGCCGCCCCGGTAGAAACACTGACCTATGATAACGGCAAGGAGTTTGCCTTACACGAGGTTATCGCCCAACAGCTGCAGGCTGAAAGCTACTTCGCGCACCCTTACCATTCATGGGAGCGGGGATTGAATGAGAATACAAATGGTCTGATCCGCCAATACGCCCCGAAAGGATCTAGCTTTGATGATATGACGCCGGAGTGTGTCCAGAGAATCTTTGATAAACTTAACAACCGGCCAAGAAAATGTCTGGACTTTAAAACCCCCAACCAAGTACTGTTTGGGATCAACCCACCGATTGCACTAGCGACTTGAATCCGCCAGGTGTTATTATGCATCTCAAGCAACTAGGTGACAATATGACACGCAAGAGAAGACCCAACTTTAGCCCTGAATTTAAGCTGGAATCAGCCCGGCTGGTTGTTGATCAGAATTACTCCGTAAGACAGGCAGCTGAAGCGGTGAATGTGAACTCCACATCGATGGATAAATGGGCAAGGCAGTTACGCGAAGAGCGTAATGGAACCTCATCAATGCCCAACGCGCTAAGCCCAGACCAACGTAAGATCTAGGAGCTGGAAAAGCGCATCAAGCGGATTGAGACGGAGAAGGAAATTCTAAAAAAGGCTACCGCTCTCTTGATGTCGGACTCGTTGAACAATTTGCGATAATCCAAAAGCTGACAGAGAGCTACAACGCGGTGCAATTATGCGAAGCCTTCGAAGTTCATCGCAGTAGTTACAAATATTGGGCTAAGCGGTCACATAAAGTTGATCCGCGAAAGATTGAGGAGATGACGTTTGTTAAAGCCATTCACAGGGAAAGCAACGGCTCTGCAGGCTCTAAACGATAGCAAGAATATCCTCTGCCAGAGGTCATGCATTGAGCCGTTATCGCGCCACAGGCATTATGAAACGCTTGGGTTTAGTGAGTTGCCAGCTACCGAAGCATGCTTACAGAAAAGCAACACAAGAACATGTGGAGATAGAGAATTATCTTAATAGGGAATTTGCAGTAACAGAGCCGAACCGCGTTTGGTGTGGTGATGTCACGTATATTTGGGCGGGGAATCGCTGGTCTTACTTATCAGGAAAAGGCATGGAACAACTCACCGACCTGAAAGCCATCCTGCATTCCAGGCGCGCCAACATTTATTATCTGGAAAAATGCCGGGTGATGCAGAAAGATGGGCGCGTACTGTATCTCACGGAAGCCAAAAACGAAAACCAGTACTGGAATATTCCGATAGCCAATACCACCTGCCTGCTATTGGGAACCGGCACCTCTGTCACCCAGGCCGCCATGCGTATGCTGGCTCAGGCCGGCGTACTGGTCGGTTTCTGTGGCGGTGGCGCAACGCCCCTGCTTATGGCCACCGAGATTGAATGGCTGTCGCCACAAAGCGAATATCGCCCCACCGAATATGTCCAGGGCTGGATGAACTTCTGGTTTGACGAACACAAACGTCTGCTGGCGGCCAGGCAATTTCAAACAGCACGCATTCAGTTTATGCAAACCGTATGGGCAAAAGATCGTGACTTGATAGCCGCAGGATTTAACAGTCGAGAAGAGGGCATAACCGCTATGCTCGACAAGACTTGCATAAAAATCGCACAGGCGCAAAAAATCAGCAAACTATTCCAAATTGAAGCCGACCTCACCAAACAGCTTTACAAAATAGCCGCCAGCAGAACCAAACATGGCGATTTTGTGCGCGAAAGAGAATCAGTTGATATTGCCAATGCTTTTTTGAACCACGGCAATTATCTGGCTTATGGCTTGGCCGCGACCACGCTATGGGTGCTGGGCATCCCCCACGGCTTCGCTGTCATGCACGGCAAAACCCGCCGTGGCGCATTGGTGTTCGATGTGGCAGATTTAATAAAAGACACATTGGTGCTACCCTGGTCATTTATCTGCGCCAAAGAAGGCGCCACCGAACAGGAATTTCGCCAGCAATGCTTGCAGGCGTTTACCGACCACAAGGCACTGGATTTTATGTTTGAACAGGTGAAAACCATCGCCTTACAACATCACGAAACCGAGGCTGTCAACGAGGACGAAGCCAGATGATGGTCACCTTCGTGTCACAGTGCGAAAAAAAAGCTCTCAACCGAACCCGGCGGGTACTGGACAGCTTCGCCAACCGCATCGGCGATAACACCTGGCAAACCGTTATTACCAATGAGGGCTTGGGGGCGGTAAAGAAACTGCTGAGAAAGACCGCCAGTAAAAATACCGCGGTGAGTTGTTTTTGGCTTAGAAGCCGCTCCAGAAGTGAGCTGGTTTGGGTGGTGGGGAATAGGAATAAGTTTGATGAGCAGGGCGTTGTGCCGGTGAATTATACAAATAACCGAATAATTATCGGAGAGATAGAAATTATGACAGATCAATATTATGCAAATACCAAAGGTCAAAAACTGGATCAGCACTTGTTTGTGGTGGGATATCTGGCTTACAGGATTACACAAAAATTAGTGCCCGGTGATGACAATCTCGCTAAAGCTGTTTTCACTGCGGGTTGTTGGCATGATGTTGGAAAAATTGATCCTAGTTTTCAAGATTGGTTAGCGAGGTTGTTAAAGAAGAAGAAATTTGAAGATGTGCCAGATGATGGTCAACATATAGATAAAAAAACTGGCAAGTTTTCATGGCAAACACACCCTCGGCATAATGAAATTTCATTGCTGTTATTTCATTTACTAGAGTTTAGAGTCTGGGGAGGAAGATTATCGCGCAAAGTGTGCGAAAAAACTTGACATAAAGCGGCAAAAAGTTTGCCGCGCCCTATACAGCTTTGCTTTTTAAAAGGTGTATAGGGCGCGGCCTTCAGAAAGAAATGAATCGATTTCTTCTGGAGGCCGCTATGAACGCAACAGGATGTGCTCGCATCCCCCGCGAACTGTGCTATTGGATAACATTTTTAAGCAAAGCGCTACCCCCAAGATCCGTAGGCACATTCATTGAACTATTGATCGGCGCTATGTTAACGCCCGCTGGCTTTGTCACCGAAACCTATTTGTTTCTAGACATGCAAAGGCACTGGACGACGTATTACAAATGGCTTGAAGCCGGAAAGTGGTCCTGGTTGAAGCTGGCAAGACAGTTCGTCTGTCTGGTTCTTAGTGCCAAGAATGATCCCGTTCTATATTTAGCGATTGACGATACGGTGAGTCTACGAGCCTCGAAAAAAGCACCGGGCAGCCAGATACATCATCAGCACGGAAATAAGCCGAATTTAGCCGCCTATGTTCGTGGTCAATGCTGGGTTAGTTTAGCGGCTGTTTTCAGGCGCACACCGCTGGAGACGACGGCGATACCTCTATTGTTCCGACTGATACCCAGTGCAGGGAATACGGGCAAGCTGGTCGCAGCGACAGTGATCATGCGTGCTGTTTACCGCTTGTTTGAAGATAAAACGGTGAGGGTATTGGTCGATTGCTGGTATATGCGCAAACGATTTATCAACGCGATGACAGCGTACGGTTTTACCGTGATTGGCCAGGCGAGAATCGATACGCGGCTTTACGACGAACCCCCCGAACGAAAACCGGGGCAACGCGGGCGGCCACGCAAGTATGGCGAAAAACACACACCCAAGCGAATTGCCCACTTTAAAAAGACGGAAGCACTACTGCGGCTGTACGGAAAAGAACAAAAGGTGAGATACCGTAGTCGGCTCGCCAAGGCAAGGTTCCTTGACGGTCAGTTAGTCAGAGCCGTTTGGTGCGAGCTAGACAGGGGTAAAGGTCAGTGGACCAAGACTCGATTATTTCTTTCAACCGATACGACTCTAACGAGCGAACAAGTGATTGAAGATTACGGACTGCGTTGGTCGATTGAGTCGATGTACTACCAGTTGAAACAATTGTGGGGGCTCAAAGAAGCCTGGCAGCAACGGCGCCAAACGCTGCATCGCTGGGTTCACTTGACGACTGTAGGTTACGGACTGCTTCATTTGTTGACGCTGGTATTGGGTGATAAAGCGGGCCCACTGGTGACGGATGCACCATGGCGCAAGCCGGATATTATTACAGCGGGAAGAATCAGGCTGGGTCTGACAAAACATTTTCGCCATGTTAACGTTCGAAGCTGGTGGAACGAAAGATGCAAAAAATTCCAAGCCCCTGGTGCGGTAGATTATATACAAGATGGGTAACATTGCGTTGCAGCTTGTATTACACGCAGGTTTTGAGAGAACATTAAGGAAAAGGAGTCGGGATTGAAGCTTCCGACAACAGCTCTTTCGCTCTAAACTCTAGTTCATTTATTATTTGATAAAAACGGAATGAATAAAGATTCATTTGAGAGAGCCAAACACGCCATCTATTGGCATCACGCCAAACCACTCAGAAAGAATGAAATCACAAAAATGATAGATATTTTCGAAAAGCTGCCGCATGAGAAACCAGACTACTTAAAGCTGACTGCTCAAGTTGAAGCTATATTGAAATCTGTAAAGGGTATTGCAAATGAATACTTTCAGGAAGACGAAGAAGTGCCAGTAGATATTTGTAGCCTGACTAGACCTCCATTTGATGCTATTGAAGGCGATCTTGAACAAGTTGGTCTGCCTGAATACAAACGCTATTCAGCTAAGGAAACTATAGACAAATATGAAAATAATATACGTCACAACGCAAAAAACAATTTGGCTCGTTCGGCATTGATTACTGCCGACAGGCTGGTTTCTCAAATCACTGGTGACGCGCTTAATGAACACATCAACAATCATTCTTTGGATGAAATGTTTGACAAGGCTCTCCATAAAGATCGGGGGCTGAACCATCACATACAAAAATGTTTAGATGGTTTTAATCAAAATAACCCTGATATTGAAAGAAACAAAGAACAATCCATTGCGGCAAATGATTTGGCAGATGAAGAAGTAACCATTGGCGTGTTACGCGGGCCAGCTGGATGCGGTAAAACAAAAATAGCCTTGGAATGGGCGCTAAAGACCGAAGTAAAAAGAATATTCTGGGTATGCCCAAGGGTACAAATATGCGAAGGGTTATTCAATGATTTGTCATCAGGCGAATACTTGCCTGGTGCAAGTATTGAAATTTGCACTGGTGATATAAAGCGAGTTCTGGAATCTGGAACACCTGTTGATACACCAGAAAGGGAAGAATTTTCAGGTGATATTGTCATTACCACCATTGATCAAATCGTAAACTCAATCACCACGCATCGTAATGTCACTACTCTAATGGATTTTATGAATGCCCATGTGGTGTTTGATGAATACCACGAATATATCAATATGTCTGCATTCAACTTGCTGTTTGCGGAATTAGTGGAGTGTAAAAATTATCAACAAAATGAAGATAAGACCTTGCCAAATACACTTCTAGTATCGGCAACACCTAATCCACTGTTTGTAACTAAATTTTTACAAATTAAAGAGCAAGATATTTTTGGCATAAAAAGCTTTAATCAGAGTAAATATAATATTGAATTTGTTGAATATGATGAAAGATTTGAAGACGATACCAACCCGCTGTTTAAGCCGCAACCTGCCAATACTTTTGTTATCAGCAATACAGCGATTACCGCCCAAAAAAGTTTTATCGATAATCAGGACAAGGAAAACGGTATTCTATTGCATGCAAAATTCACAAAAATACATAGAGCAGAATGGTTTAAAAAGGCATTTAATTCTTTTAAGGAAAACGGCAGCAAAAACTATGATCTTTTGCGAAGCAGTCCTGTTGTTCAGGCATCACTCAATATCACTTGCGATAAAATGATTTCCGAAATGACCCATGCGGAAAATTTCTTGCAACGGCTTGGTAGATTGGATAGATTTGGTCAAAACGAGCAAGAGAACCAATATATAATTGGCATAACCGATGCGGTAAAATGTGGAAAACCAAAAGATAGCAGTTCGCGTTTTCTGAATTCTCTAAGAAGCTTGCAAAGCGCAAAAGTTTGGTATGATTTTCTGCAAAACGAGTTACCCGATAAAGCAATCACAATTAACCAGATATATGACTTATATGACCGCTTTTATAAAGATGAAAATTGCCGTAAGCTGATTGAACAAGATTTAGTAGCAGCGCTTAAAGATAGCGTAGCAAAGATTGAAGGGAAACTGGTTGATCCTGTAACATTTCCTCGGCACAAAAAAGAAGACAACAAAATAAAGAAGCATTCATTGCGAGGTGATAGCCGTTTTGTGCAGATGGCAGTTTTAGAAATTATAGATCGGAAACAGTGTCCAAAACACAAAAACCAATATGCAGATGACGTGCTCACCTATGAAGTGAATAAAATTGAAGGCATCTTTAGGGGACAAAATAATCCAGACAAGGATTTACTGGCATTTATGTATAAAAAGGATCACAAAATTCAAACAATGAAAACCGGACAACAGGTAAGACAGAAGCATTCTACAAATATTATTAAAAATGAAGCAAGAGACCCAGATTCCCCCATTTATATTAGCTACACCAATGATGATCTAAATCTATGTCACGATAAGCCCAATCCATATGCAGTATACTATGCGATAGGAAAACAACAGCCCATCGGAGCTGTTTCCTTAAAACAATTAACCAACAAAGGTGAACAAAATGAAAAATGAGAAAGTAACAGGCATTAAAAGTGTTGATTTTAAAATCAAGGCATTGGGGCATGGAGTGGTCAACTGGAATGGCTCAAAAGAACTAAATATTCGTGTAAAGGGAATGGATAAAAAGGTCACTAACCACTCTTTACCAAAATTAAGAGGCTATTCAAATATTACTGGTCATTGGGATGATGGGAATCCCAAATACAAATATGCTGAAGACATTGATTTCACAAAAAATAAACTTTACATCAGTCAGAATTGTATTCGCCACCATTTGTTTAGAGATGATGCTTTGTTCGATTTGCAATCGCCTGAGGTAGCGGAAAATATGGATAAGCTACTGTGTTCAATTACTGGACTTGTTCGTGGCTATGTTATACCGAAAAAAGAATACAAAAGAACCAGCGCATTATTGCTTGAAGACTTTGTCGATAAAGAATCAAAAAATGGAAACTTTGAGCAAATGGGTAGATCAGGAAGTAAAGAAAAAGAAATAACAAAGTCAGGAGATGAAAAGAGTACAACTATATTTTCTAAAACCACCTTTGGTGATACTAAATATGAAAGTTACGGTTCAATCAGCATTGAGCAACTTCAATTTATTTCTCTAGACGATACATTTTCTCGTAGAGCAATGTTTGTAAATAACGAAAAAGAATGTAAAGAAATTGCAGAAAAAATTACACGATTTATTAACGAAATTGGTAATACCAATCAAGCGAAAGCGGAATATCATTCAAACTATGTGAGAAGAGGAGCTATTTTCAATACAGGAGAAGCAGGAATTTTACTTAATGAACCAGCTATAGATGTTTTGATAAAAGAAATATTAGAACATCTAAAGAACTTAGCTATTCGACAGGCAAAAGGATATATGTATGTAGATTCAATCGAAGTGGATTATAACGATGGGTGTAGTGGTAAGGATATGATGCGTATAAAAACTTGTCAAAAATCTAATGTCAAGAAAGGGGATCGAAAGTATGCTCAATATTTTGAAGGAAGGGATAAGGAAGTGATAAGGAAGGGGGATGAGTAATGCAAATATCCATTGAATATAATTCAATCTGGCAAAACTCTTTTCTGGCAGGGGATTTCGACAAACCAATCTCAAAAGAAAATAAGAGGGAGTTCATGGCGACCTCAAAATCCAAAAATTATGTTATTAAGGAAATTACTACAAATACAGTACTCGGCGTTCTATGTCGATTGATTGGTGATCAAAGAAAATTTTATCAGGTAAGGGAAAGCGATGATTATTATTTTAAGAATATGGAACATTTGATTACTCATCAAAATGAAAACAATCAAATAACACAGGAGAAAGCGTTTATTGTTAACAAGAGCGATTCTCGACCACGCCAAAGTACGTTTCTCGGCATAATACCAGATAATACAAAATTGTTTTTTTCTGTTTCCGCACCCCAGTTGTGGTCGGTGATTTATTTGGAACTTGATGATGTTATGAATTTTATAAAAAATCAAAAAGTGTATGAATATAAAGGCAATAAAGATAATAGTATGCCAAGAAACTTACTGCTTAGAATAGATGATATTACAAATAAAGATATAGAACACGGCAGACCCATTAAAACAGTTGAGAGAGAGACTAAAGAACTAACAGAAAAAATCGATAAAGAAAGGGAGAAACGAGAAAAACTTGTAAACAAATTCCAGGGGAAATCGTCCCCCAATGAAAAACAAAGAAAAACTTTTGATAAAAATAATAAAAAAATATTAGAAAATATAGCAGAATTAGACAAGTCAATCGTTGAACTTGAATCAAAGGATCGGAAACAGTTAGATGCAAAATTGAAATCTGTTGCAGCGTTTCTGGATAAAAAATATCCGAATCAAACCAGGCCCTATCTTCAAGGTGACATTTTATATCGAATAAGATTATACGCAGCAGCGCTTTATTTGCAGGCAGAGCGAATGCACCAGAACAAAATTTCCGTTGGTTATTGTTTTAATGAGAACGGTGAAGTAAGAATTCCAGGATTTTCTAAACGTGGGTTTAATGGACAAAGAGATTTTCTTAATCGATTGGCGGGATCGAAGAAGAAAACTGTTGGCACGCCTTTTCCTTTAACAAAAGCCAGCGGCACCCTTAAAATAAACATTGATGTTGACCGTGATAAGGCTAAAGAAATAAAAACCATGATTCAGAATGCAGGGGTTTCCAGTTTTTATCTGGGTAAAAAAGGCTTGGCTTATGTTACCTATATTGACCCAAGAGAGGTTAGGCGATGAATTACTACATCAATATAAAAATAAATCCTGATGCCGAAATGCGGGAAAATGTATTGCTTAATAAGGTCTATGCTAAATTCCATAAACGCTTATATGATCTCAAATCATCTGATATAGGCGTAAGTTTTCCAGAATACAAAGTGAAATTGGGTAGAGTCTTGCGTATTCACGGAACAAGTCAGCGTTTGCAAATACTGCAAAGTGAAAATTGGCTAAGCGGTCTAGCGGGATATTGCGATATATCCGAAATACAGAAAATACCTGATCAGGTCAGCCATCGCACTGTTTCCCGCAAACAAACCAATATGACTGCGGCGAAGCTCCGGCGTTTAATTAAACGAAACACCATACAACCTGATGAGATTAACCGCTACAAAGCCAAGATGTTCCAGCAAGGAATAGACAACCCCTTTCTTGAGTTGAATAGCGCATCAAATGGCTACAATCATCGCCGGTATCTATCATTTGGTGGTTTACAAAAAGAAGCGACCGCAGGTAACTTTGATCAATTTGGCTTGAGTAAACAAGCAACCGTTCCCTGGTTTGAGTAGGTTGAATACGCAAGAATGAAACCATTTTCAATTACCATAAAATACCTGAATACCACTTGTTTTCAAGGCATTACACTTGGATTTTATCAGAATTGACCCACTAATTCGAGCAATCCCAATAAATACGCTGCTAAAATGCCAGCTTTACCAAAAATATTTGTTCTTTAAAAACTTGATTGAAAATCAATAAGTTACAACGACACCTATAAAGATTGGTTAAACTCCCAATTTTCTTGCAAGTGCTTGTTGTAACTTATTTTTTACTTGATAAACTACTGTTCACTGCCGCACAGGCAGCTTAGAAAATCGTGGTAATATACAGCTTTATTTTATTACGGTTCACTGCCGCACAGGCAGCTTAGAAAGTGGGAATATCGTCTGAAAGCTATGTGCTAACGTTCACTGCCGCACAGGCAGCTTAGAAATTGGGGTTTATAAAAATGCTGGCGGGCTACAAGTTCACTGCCGCACAGGCAGCTTAGAAATATTTCCCCTGGTGGCCTTGCTGCTGTTTTTAGTTCACTGCCGCACAGGCAGCTTAGAAAGATTACGATTGAGCACCCCCGCGAATCTGTCAGTTCACTGCCGCACAGGCAGCTTAGAAAATGCAGCATGCACCCACGCAAATCTGCACACCGTTCACTGCCGCACAGGCAGCTTAGAAATGAAACAGCGGTTGGAAAAGGCAAACGGGGGCGTTCACTGCCGCACAGGCAGCTTAGAAAAACCCGGATAAATGGATTCTGTCTTTTTTCGTGTTCACTGCCGCACAGGCAGCTTAGAAAAGTGCGTTGCAGAAAATCAGATTGGCGTAACAGTTCACTGCCGCACAGGCAGCTTAGAAATGAATAGAGCATACGCCGCAACTACAGCTGCCGTTCACTGCCGCACAGGCAGCTTAGAAAGTCAGTTAGCGTAACTGTGAATATATGTGTGCGTTCACTGCCGCACAGGCAGCTTAGAAAGTGCAGCGTCTAGAGCTCGACATGCGCGTCGAGTTCACTGCCGCACAGGCAGCTTAGAAAAAAAGTTAAACAAGCTACAAACCCTTGTCCGCGTTCACTGCCGCACAGGCAGCTTAGAAAGTTGACGGCATTCGGGTCATAATGTATTTGCAGTTCACTGCCGCACAGGCAGCTTAGAAATCCTTATGTTTCTTTGATTGATTTTCCAAAAAGTTCACTGCCGCACAGGCAGCTTAGAAATAGATGATTCTTGCTCCACCAAATCATCATCGGTTCACTGCCGCACAGGCAGCTTAGAAATGTTGTCCAATCAGGCGAATTCGTTTCGCTTTGTTCACTGCCGCACAGGCAGCTTAGAAAGCTTGGGCCGGTCCAGTGGGCTGGGCACTGGTGTTCACTGCCGCACAGGCAGCTTAGAAAATCCTTTGTGAATTTCGCGGGTAAGGGTTTCCGTTCACTGCCGCACAGGCAGCTTAGAAACGAAGCATGGAACAACGCACAAAATTTGAGTGGTTCACTGCCGCACAGGCAGCTTAGAAAGTTACACGTCTGCCGTGCGGGATGCTCCGCGGGTTCACTGCCGCACAGGCAGCTTAGAAAGCACCGGCGCGAGGCGTCGCAGGTGGTGCGCAGTTCACTGCCGCACAGGCAGCTTAGAAATAATATTCGAAAAATTATTGAGACGCTCAAAAGTTCACTGCCGCACAGGCAGCTTAGAAATGCGCACTACTCCATAGATGTTTTCCAAAGTAGTTCACTGCCGCACAGGCAGCTTAGAAAATAGGAAGACCCGCGCGAATTAGTGCCCGCGCGTTCACTGCCGCACAGGCAGCTTAGAAAATGAGATACGAGCATATCTCTTTTGTCACTACGTTCACTGCCGCACAGGCAGCTTAGAAAGTATCACCACCCGGACGCTATAGAGTTTCTGTGTTCACTGCCGCACAGGCAGCTTAGAAAGGAACAGGAACACGGAAGGGTATGCTTACACTGTTCACTGCCGCACAGGCAGCTTAGAAAAAGATATGGTAGTTCACATAATGCGGCCCGTCGTTCACTGCCGCACAGGCAGCTTAGAAAAATATTACCAGTATTTTGACTGGTGTGTGTATGTTCACTGCCGCACAGGCAGCTTAGAAATAGAAAGCGTAAAAGCTCGCATCACACTAGCCGTTCACTGCCGCACAGGCAGCTTAGAAAAGCACAGGTAGGAACAGCAAGAGACCTAATGAGTTCACTGCCGCACAGGCAGCTTAGAAAGGGGTGTAATTTTTGTTAAGGCCGCAGTCGCAGTTCACTGCCGCACAGGCAGCTTAGAAAAGGCAATTTCATTGCGGAAAGTGATCGTCTCCGTTCACTGCCGCACAGGCAGCTTAGAAAGAAGTTGAGGCCGCGATTGTTTTACTTTTGCAGTTCACTGCCGCACAGGCAGCTTAGAAAAACTGTCTAGACCTGAGTCTGCGCTTATTTCAGTTCACTGCCGCACAGGCAGCTTAGAAACGCATCGCCTATCCGCGCCTGCGGTCCTGCTCGTTCACTGCCGCACAGGCAGCTTAGAAATCTATGTTGTCGTACATATTACTCCCTATCTCGTTCACTGCCGCACAGGCAGCTTAGAAATTTTGTCGTTAACACTATTGTGCGAGTTGGATGTTCACTGCCGCACAGGCAGCTTAGAAAAAAGCCCGGGATTGTCATTTGCCCACCAATTGGTTCACTGCCGCACAGGCAGCTTAGAAAAGAATACTCGCTTCTCTGCCCGCAATGCCGCCGTTCACTGCCGCACAGGCAGCTTAGAAAAACGGTGCTCAATCCTGACGCGGGGCTTATTTGTTCACTGCCGCACAGGCAGCTTAGAAAACGCGTCTTCTGTGTGCCAGATGTTTTGTCCGGTTCACTGCCGCACAGGCAGCTTAGAAATGTCTCTGCTTTATCTTTTTCGCTCATCTGCCGTTCACTGCCGCACAGGCAGCTTAGAAATCAGAAACCAAATGCGCTATATTTTGTGCTGAGTTCACTGCCGCACAGGCAGCTTAGAAAAGTCGTACCGCATCCGGTCTCGTGATTCCACGGTTCACTGCCGCACAGGCAGCTTAGAAATCTGAGCGCGTAGGCGATCACAATAGTGCACAGTTCACTGCCGCACAGGCAGCTTAGAAAACCGTAGCTGCGCAACGGACCTACTTTTTGGGGTTCACTGCCGCACAGGCAGCTTAGAAAGCATCTTATTACGACACCGCCGTGGTTTTGGAGTTCACTGCCGCACAGGCAGCTTAGAAAAAACGATGGGCCTGCCGCCGCGCAAGTCGCGTGTTCACTGCCGCACAGGCAGCTTAGAAAACGTATGTATTCCCCGAGACGAGCCTCATCAAGTTCACTGCCGCACAGGCAGCTTAGAAAAAAGGGCAGGAAAGAGTCGCACGTATTCACGTGTTCACTGCCGCACAGGCAGCTTAGAAAAAGAAACCTCAGCGAAGTAATCGAGCACTTAGGTTCACTGCCGCACAGGCAGCTTAGAAAGCAACACCCTTTGGGCCGGATCGGGTTGTGATGTTCACTGCCGCACAGGCAGCTTAGAAAAGTTGAACGCAACTTCTGCGGGTAGAGCAGGTGTTCACTGCCGCACAGGCAGCTTAGAAAAGCTACAAAAGATACCCTCGCAGCCCGACCAAGTTCACTGCCGCACAGGCAGCTTAGAAAAGCGATGGTTACGAGTCACTCGCGGTGGATATGTTCACTGCCGCACAGGCAGCTTAGAAATGCGTCGTTGTCAATCATGTCTACACCCACATGTTCACTGCCGCACAGGCAGCTTAGAAAACAGTAGACGCGCGTGACGCACTGGCAGAAGCGTTCACTGCCGCACAGGCAGCTTAGAAAAGAGGACATGCTGGAAGTCTGGATAAAAGAAGGTTCACTGCCGCACAGGCAGCTTAGAAAGAGATTAGAACAGACGGCACGAGCAGTAGCAGGTTCACTGCCGCACAGGCAGCTTAGAAAAGTTAGCTTTAAACACGATTATGTGTCGGCAGGTTCACTGCCGCACAGGCAGCTTAGAAAAACAACGCCGCAATGTGTTCCCGGGATTTTTAGTTCACTGCCGCACAGGCGCCTCAGCCAGGCGAATAGAGGGAATTCGGAAAAATAAGTCTGTCGCCAGAGCGAGGGTTACATCACCTGGACTGGATTCAGGACGATTGCTTGAATAAAGCTCTAACGCGTCTGGCAACTGGTCCCCTAGTAATGCCGACGCTCGCTCCGCGTAGGGAATACCGGCAGCGGCAGCCTCAGGTGGGAGGTCGATAAGAAACGGCAGGAAGCTCAGCCAGGCGCGAGTCTCGTCCAAGGTGGTACCATCAGGAGCGGAATGCCTTGAGCACTACCAGCCGCCACTGCGCTCAGCGGCGATTCAGGCAACACCACGCCATCTATAACAGGGCCGAACACCAGAGACTCGATCAGCTCCTCGTCGGTGAGCGCCACTTGTGCGGCCAGGAGTTCCTCAGTTGAAAGCCGCTGCAAGCCAGGAACATCCTCAACACCCGCGTGCACCATAAGTCGATCACTCAGCGACGCTGCATAGTCGACGCCCCGCAAACTATTCGCGGCGCCACTCTGGGCGATGGCCTTGCTGAACAGACCACGAGAGGACGGAATACCCATAGGCGTGCTGACACTCATACCGCCTGCAGACTCACCAAAAATGGTGACGTTCTCTGGGTCGCCACCAAACGCAGCAATATTGTCCCTTACCCATTCAAGGGCCGTGACCTGGTCGAGAATGCCTACATTGCCGCTAGCGGCCATGGAGCTGTCACGATAATCAAGGTAGGCGAAGCCAAAAACACCAAGGCGATACTCCATGCTAACAACCACCACGTCTCCGCGCTGCGAAAAAATCGTTCCGTCGTACCAGCCACTTGCGCTCGATTCGGCCACCCAACCGCCACCGTGAATCCACACCATGACGGGTCGCTGTGCGCTGTCGGTACCGGGTGTCCATATATTGAGGGTGAGACAGTCTTCAGAGCGTCTTTCGTTGAATGTGTAGAACTCAGGCTGCATGCACGCGGGCCCAAACTCGCTGGCCTCGAAGGTCTCGATCCACGGGTCTGGCAGCACGGGCGGCCGGAAACGCAATTCATCCACCGGCGGCTTTGCAAACGGGATGCCTAGAAACTTGATAAGCTCATCCGCTTCAAATCCGCGAACCATCCCAAGAGTGGTCGATGCTACAGTGGTTTCCTCTAGCGGATCATTACTGCTGCCGTTACTGCACGCTATCAGCGGATTGAAGCTTATGCAGATCTCACTATAGCTGAAAGAAGGTTGGCGTTCATGAGTGACCACAAGAAAGCACTGCCAAAATGGCACCAATGTATTGTAGGTTTTTTGATAGGTGTGAAGAGCTTATCTACAGGGTATGAAAAAACCTGTCTGCCCGCAGCATATAAAAGTTCTCGTAGTCGAACGAAACCACAACACTTCTCGACCGCCCTACTATCTCACTGCGCGGGATAAAGCCGATAACTCGCGAGTCTGCACTGTTATCCCTATTGTCACCGAGCGCCAGATATTTATCCGCAGGAACCATTAACGAGCGAAAACTGGACAGGCGAGATCCCGACTTCCTTACTCTTACTGCATGCTCCAGACCGAATATATTCTCTAACCTATCTACTGTTAACTGCGTGGAAGCAATATCTTCATAGGGAAGCTGTTCGCCATTGATCATCAGGACATTGTCGCTCAACTGAACGACATCGCCGGGAACGCCAACCACTCGCTTAACCAATTTCATATCCGATACCTTCGAATCGAAAACGATGATATCCCCGCGCAAAGGGTCCGAAATTCGGTATAGGGAAGTATGTGTAAAAGGGACTCTAAGATCGTAGGTCATCCTATTGACCAGAATTTGATCCCCTTCGAGAATCGTCGGTTTCATTGATCCTGTGGGAACCGAGTTCCAGTCGGCCAATGCCTCAGTATAGTCAATTATAACCATAGCTCGCCCTCCAAAAACAGGCCGTTACTTGTATCTTCTAAGTAAGTGCCCACCAAAAAACAACAAGACTATGACGCCGGCTGAAGTAACCGACAGCTGATTACCCCAATAGCTAAAGGGTGTACGTCCTTTAACCTTGGTTATCGTACCTCTTAAAACCGTTGAAATGTAGGGTTCAGCCACCGCCACGACCTCCCCCTTGTGATTTGCAATGAGTGTAATACCGTCATTAGACGCCTGTATCACAGGTCGGCCATTCTCTAGCGCTCGAAGTCGTACCATTTCATATTGCTGCCAAACCTCCAACGATTTGCCGAACCAATTGCTATTACTGACGACTACCAATAAATCTGCCGCTTGAAGGTCTTTAAATACCGTATCGGCAAAGGCGATTTCGTAACAAACTAAAGCGGCAACCCTCCACCCATCTAGCTCGATTGGCTTTTGTTCAGAACCCCCGGGTGAAGAGTGCGAGTTAGGCAAATCAAAATAGGGAATCCAACCTCTAATCCAATGTTCGAGAGGAACAAACTCTCCGAATGGAACCAAATGACGCTTGTAGTAGAATGACGGGGTATCGCCCAAGAACACCACTGAGTTGTAAGTGCGCCAGTTCCCATCTCTAAACCGCTGGTCCCGAACCCCTGTGATTAATGTAGCGCCTTGTACTCGAGTTTTGCGACCTACTTCCTCAAGCCAAGCCTTCGCCTCGGGATAGGGTTTTGGTACCGCAGATTCAGACCAAACTATTAAATCAGCAGCTTCAATCCCATCGGTCATCGACTGGAGTGTACCTATAACCTCCTCGTAGGTTCCTTTCCGCCACTTAAGATGCAGTGGTATATTGGCTTGAACGAGCGCGACTACTAACTCATCACCCTGTGGAGCGACCCAGTCAACCCTCCCCAAGCCCTCCCCGACCACCCACGGAAGCAGCATAACGGCCAGCCATTTGGCCTTACGCTGTTTGTAGGCCACGTGGGCGGCGGCCGCCGTAAACGCAACCCAGTAGCTCGTACCCATAGCTCCTAGCACCGGTAACCAACCTGCCAACGGGGAAGACAAATGGCCGCCCCCTAAATAGAGCCAAGGTAGTCCTGAAAGTGGCCAGTAACGACACCATTCAACGAGAACCCAAACCGCGGGGAACACTAGCAAAGTTGCTATCGGTGAGGGTGGAATACATCGTCGGAATAACCACATTGATATAGCCAGGAATGACGATACAAATGCGACGAAAGCGAAGATCATTAACTCCGCTATAAGCCAGGGGGTATCTCCGAACGCAACGATGCTGCTGTAAATCCATGCGATACCTGTACCAAACATTCCTAAACCAAAATACCACCCGCACCAAAAGGCAGAATTAGGAGTAGCGTCGGATACAAGACTGAGCAAAAGCGTTATTGCGACTATTCCGAGCGGCCAGAAAGAAAACGGCGACAGTGAAGCGGTAATCAATGCACCGGCAAAGATCGCTAACGCCCAGTGAATTACCCCGTACTGATCGCGATATCCAGTTTTTAGCAAAAGCTTCACTTCACAAGTTCGAGCATCCTAAGTGAAGTTCATTTAGACCCGCCTATTTCAACAACACAAGCGGCGCGCCGCAATCGATGGAATATCAATCGAAAGCCGGACGTTGGCGCAGACAAAATATCTTCAATCTATTTCAGCCAAGAGCGATATAGGTGCTAGAGCAATGCCGCCGAAATGCTATCGTTTTGTGGACTCGCCTTACTTGGGGAATGGTATGGCCAGTCAGCGATTTCACAACTATTCCTAGCGAGTTTTTATTGAACAATCGTTTAACCACTATTCTCTACGTAACCGTTGGCGTGTTGGTCACGGTCTTTGCTGAACCGTCTTTAGCGGAAGAAAAGGTGACGTTGTCGCTGGAACAAACCGACATCAAACATTTGGTTCAGTGGGCCTCAACCTATATCGATAAGGCCATTATTGTGCACCCCAACATACAGGCGAACATAACCGTTATTGCCGGAGAGCCTATACCCGCCTCTAAAGTAAGCGAAGTATTCCAGGCCATCTTGCAAGTGTATGGCTTTATCGCTGTTGAATCGGAATCATCCATCAAAATTCTTCCCGATACGATGGCAGCCTCATCCGACTCAGGGAGCCTTACTGAGCAATCTGGGCTCCTGAATGAAGAAATCGTTACTCGAGTTATTCCGATAAAGCGAGATGATGCAGAGCGTGTCGCAAGCAAACTCCAGCCATTTTTGACCAACGCAGCCAAAGTCGCAGTATTCCCCGGGAGTAAGCTGTTACTTGTCGCCGATCGCGCCAGCAGCATTCGCCGTCTTACCGAAATACTTAAGCGAATAGACACTCCCGACAATCTCGAAATCAGCGTCATTCAACTGGAGTACACGAACGCAAAAAAGGTGTTGGATTTGGTAGAAGAAATGATCCCCAACATTGTGAAAAGTAACGATCAGGGGATGAGGTTTACAGCAGATGGTCACTCAAATTCCATTTTATATCGAGGTGAGCCCTCACAAACCGGTGCAATAGTTTCCCTAATACAGCGGTTGGACCAACCACACACGATAAACGCCAATACACAGGTCATTCGACTAAATTACACCAAGGCTGACGCTATAGCACCAATCTTGACTGGCATTGCCAAAAGTATTGAAACCAGAATCTCGGGCCAGGGAGACAGCAATGCCCCGACTCTTATTGAAATTAGCGAAAAACAAAATGCACTAATCATAACGGCACACCAGGACGTCATGAGTGAACTTAGGCAGGTTATCGCCGAGCTAGACCAAAAAAGACTACAAGTGTTAGTAGAGGCCTTAATCATCGAAGTAAACGAAGAAGAAGCCAAAGATATCGGTATTGAATGGAGAGCCCTTGTCGGGAACGAAGGAGGCTATGCAGGCAATGCAGCACTTACCAGAAATCTGCCTTCTCCAGAGCTACCAGGATTGGGGCCTGGGCTTACCCTAGGCTTTCTGCGACTAGACGAGACCAGTTTGCTTATTCGGGCTCTGGAGGTAAGCAGCGCCGCAAATATCCTCTCAAAACCGACAATTGTTGCATTGGACAATGAAGAAGCCGAAATACTCGTGGGGGAAAATGTACCTTTTATCACTGGGTCATCAACCAGTAGCGCCTCTTCCACAGACAATCCCTTTCAGACTATAACGCGACAAGACATCGGCATAACTCTGAAAATTAGGCCCCAAATCAATCAAAGCGGTTCCATAACACTGGATATTAGCCAGAAAGTTGAGAGCCTCTCCGAATCTATTACTAGTACAGCTGACGTCGTGACCAATAAACGGGAAATTCGAACTCACGTGCTCATTGAACACGACCAAGTTCTGGTACTGGGTGGGCTTATCCGGGACGAACTACAAGAGTCGACACGTAAAGTACCGATACTGGGTGACATACCGCTAATTGGCCGTCTTTTTCGCGGCAACTCCACGCAGGTGCTTAAGCGAAACCTTATGGTATTTATCCACCCTCGTATTTTGAAAGCATCGGATGATGGAATTTCGGTCACAAACCAACACTATCGACAGATCGGTCGGAACCAGGAGTACATCAACAATAAGATTGATCGGTTTTTTATCTCCCAACCACCGCCTCATATCCGCAACGAAGAGTATTGGGTTGTGCCACCGCTTTTGGAGGACGCTACACCGTGACCTCCAATGAACACAGCGAGAAAACGTTGCGCGTCCCCGTGATCTATGCACGCAAGTACAGCTTGTTGTTTGAAGAAACCGTTCACGCCACGCTCGCATACATCACGCCGGCAACCAGCGCCGATATTATTTTGGAGTGTCAACGAATGGCGGGGCCCGGCGTCATCATCAAAAAAATATCCGCAGAAGCATTTACCGAGCGAGTGAATCACTTCTACGAATCAACCACCTCAGACGCAAAAGAAGTGGCCGATCAAATTGAATTGGAATCCGGTGACCCCATCGAGAATGTTGTGCAGATAACGCAGGATTTGCTCGCTCAATCTGATGAAAGTGCGCCGGTGGTAAGGCTGATCAATGCCATTATGATTGACGCGATCAAACAACGAGCCTCGGACATTCACATCGAGACCTACGACAATTACTTTTGCGTACGCTATCGCGTAGACGGTGTACTGCAAGAGGTGGCACAGCCCAATAAAACGCTTATCGGCGCATTGATATCTCGAGTGAAGGTCATGGCCAATATGGATATTGCAGAAAAGCGTACTCCGCAAGACGGCGCCATCGCAGTGGAATTAGCGCACCGGGAAGTTGATGTAAGAGTGTCTACACTACCAACGCGCCATGGTGAGCGAGTGGTCATGCGCTTACTCAATAAGCACGCTACCGATATCAGTTTGGCCAACATCGGCCTGAGTGAGGACCAGCATAAGCGAGTGTCGACTTTCCTAACAAAGCCACAGGGCCTCGTGCTGGTCACCGGACCCACAGGTTCCGGCAAATCTACAACACTCTATGCTGGTCTGAAGCAACTTGATATCAGCGGGAAAAATGTACTCACAGTGGAAGACCCCATTGAGTATGAACTACCCGGGATTGGCCAAACACAAGTCAATACCAAAGCGGGCGTCACTTTTCCTGGCACGCTCAAAGCGATGCTGCGGCAAGACCCCGACATTGTCATGGTGGGAGAAATTCGCGATGAGGAAACCGCAAAAACGGCGATACAAGCGAGCCTGACCGGCCACCTAGTTCTCTCCACGCTGCACACCAACACCGCCATTGGAGCCGTCACACGGCTTATCGACATGGGGGTTGAACCTTACCTGCTGGCTTCTACCCTCGAGGGCGTTGTTGGCCAACGCCTGGTTCGGGTCTTGTGTACCCAGTGCCGCACTTCTCGAGCGCCCACCACTCGAGAAAAGGATCTAATTGGAGATTCGCACGAACACTTGTACTCCCCCGGTAGCTGCCCGCACTGTTTACACAAAGGCTTTTTGGGCAGAACGGGCATCTATGAAGTGCTAACGATGGACCAGCCCCTGCGCGCCATGATTCATGAAGGCGCATCGGAGCTTGAACTCAATCGCCACTTACAAAAAACGGGACAAACGATGGCCCATGATGGTTTCGCCAAAGCCGCGATGGGAATAACCACCCTGGATGAGGTGCTGCGGGTCGCGGCAAGGTAAACCATGAGCAGCCACCCCGTCATCTTTCGTTTGTACTGTGTATTAGAAACGCCCACAGAAGGTTTCGTCTACGATGTTTTGGATTTGCGTGACAGCGATACCACCCTACACTCCCACCTCAGCTTTACAGAACTGGACGCGGCGTTAGCCGCGCACCTCAAACAATCCGGCAATCCTGTCACACTGCTCATCCCAGCTGAACTCACACGCAAAGTGCAACTGGGAGTCATTCCCGGGAGCCATAGCAAAGCGCTACAAGCTGCGCCGTTTTTGGTGGAAGAATCATTGGCAAGTGACCTGAATTCAACGCACATCGCCTTGGCCCACGATCCAAATACACGACAAACCGCCGCTGTCATTATCCAGCACCATACGCTGCAGCAATGCCTTGTTGAATTCGTATCCGCCGATATTACCGTCGGCGGCATTTTTCGAGATATTGATACCTTGAAGAAAGACAACCGCGATCGACTTTGGATCGCGGGGCAACGTGCCATCATCAAATCCGTCGAGCAGTGTGCCGTAGTGGCCACCGCAAACCTCGAGTATTACTTCGAGTCGCTCGCTGACAAACGCTTTGTTGCCGAGCTCCATACTTTACAAACTTGTGTCCATACGCCATCAGTATCACCCGAATCAGTACTACCTGGCTCACTTGCCGCCTCACCAATCTCTTATTCCGAAGACCACTGGTTCCCAGAACAATTCCACTTGGCCGACAACTGCATAAATCTGGCTCAGGGGCAATATGCGCCCAAAATCTCCTGGATGAGTTTAAGACCGTCACAGTGGTTGTTTGTCGGATGCATGTATCTGGCGCTGACACTGCTGACAGGCAGCTACTACGGTTTTGGTGTGCACTACAAACGCGGCTCACAACAGCTGCACGATAAGCAGGTCGCACTCTACAAAACACTTTTCCCCCAAGACAAAAAAATAGTAAACCTTCGCGTTCAGTTCGCCCGGCATGTGAACGAGATGGGTGGCAACGACAATCCAGATCGATTCACAGAACTGCTTTACACCGCGTTGAGTCTGTTTGGTGAGATTACCAATCTGGAAATCGGGGGAATACGCAACCTTCAATATCAAAGCGCACCGCCGGTGCTGGGTTTGGAAGTCCTGGTTGATTCCGTGAAAAGACTCAATAGTTTCGAGCATTCTTTGTCTGAAAAAGGACTCACCCCACGTATCGAGTCCATCACTCAAGAAGGAGACGCCTTTGTGGGTCGCATTCAAGTCTCGGCGGATTGTTATCAATGTTAGCGACCACCAAAATCTTTCTACTCAGCCAGGATAACAAAACACTGCAGCGGGCGATCTATATTGGCGTGGCCATCATCACACTGCTGTTGTTATCGACGACGGTAGCTTCCCGTAATTTCTACCATTCGAGCACGGCGCGACACAAGCAGCAGTTCCAAGAATTACAGTGGATGACCGAACAGCAAATGCTTGTTGAGGCATTCCGGGCAAACACCGCCCCAACTCGAGCAACATCCGATGATTCTCTTATTTCTGTAGTCACTACCACGGCGGAAAAGCACGGCGTTGTGCTCTCTCGTTATCGGCCGGGTGGCAATTCTATTGTGCAGTTGTCTACCGATAACTCTCCCTTGCGTAATACGCTGGAATGGATCAACACTCTGCTAACAGATCACGAACTGGTGGTGAGCAATATGTCCTTGAGCCGCGGGGACGAGAATGGGTTTTGTCAGCTGCAAATTGAGTTTCGTACTCAGGGCGCCAAGCAACTATGAACACCTTTCGCTACAGGGCGCTCACCACTGGTGGTACGGTAAAAAAGGGGGTAATCGACGCCGACTCTGCGGATCGCGCTCGACAGACGCTTCGTGATTCAAATTTGGCACCACTGGAGGTCGATGCTATCTCAAAAGTGGGCGACCAGTTTACGCGTCTATTCTCAGTCAACACCCAGCCCGTTGCCACGGCCAAACAAGTTGCCCTGTTTACCGCGCAATTGAGCACCATGCTCGGTGCCGGCGTGCCGCTGAGTCAGGCCTTAAACTTTGTCGCGCTACGCAGTCCAAGACAGGTGGGTGCTCTGTTCCACTCCCTTCGTGGCAAAGTCATGGAAGGCGAAAGCCTGGCAAAGTCCATGTCTGAATACCCCGGGGTATTCGACACCTTGTATACAGCGAGTGTCGAAGCCGGAGAACAGGCAGGCGCATTAGACATTGTGCTGGAGCATCTCGCAGATTATCAAGAATCAAGTAACGCGAATCAACAACAGATAAGCTCTGCTTTGCTGTATCCGTCTATCTTACTGGTGGCGTCCCTTGCCGTAGTCACTCTATTGCTCGCGAGTGTCATGCCCGGTTTTATCGAGATCTTCGAACAAAACAATCAGGCACTCCCTCCTATCACTGTCTTTGTGGTGGGGACCTTTGACTTCATCAAGTTGCACGGAATCTGGTTGTTTCTGTTAGTGCTGGCATTAGTCGGATTGTTTCGCCGAGCGAAACAATCCATAAAAGTACAGCTGAAGTACGATGAGGCACTACTGGCGACCCCCGGAATCAGGGCGTTTATCGAAAATAGAGCAGCAGAAAATATCGCCAGAACACTCTATATTCTGACCAGCAGCGGGATGCAGCTCGTTGATGCGTTGAAGATAGCCACTAACGTCATCTCCAATAGGGTTTTACACGGGCAATTAACACAAACGACGTATCTGGTTGAGCAGGGAACCAGTTTTTCGCAGGCCCTATCCGAAGCCTCCTCAATGCCGGCGATATTCATTCAGCTGGTGGAAAGTGGTGAAGCGTCCGGCAAGCTGGATAAAACCCTAAAAAAGACGGCCGATATCCTCCAGCACGAAACTCAGGCCACGCTGACGACCGTTGTGAGCCTCATCGAACCAATCATCTTGATATTGGTGTCTTGCCTGGTGTTTACCATCGTCATCGCCCTAATGCAGCCTATTTTCCAGCTCAATTCATTCATATGACGGAGATTTGTCATGCGTTTACTCTCGCGGCCTCAAAACGGCTTCACCCTACTAGAGATAATGATAGTAGTGGTGATTTTATCGTTACTGGTCGGCCTGCTGGCACCGAATATTCTCGGGCGTGTTGACGAGGCCCGCGTAGCAACCACCAAGACCGATATCAGTACGCTCATGCAAGCTCTGGAGCTGTATAAGCTGGACAACTACTACTACCCCACCACGCAGGACGGGCTCGAGGTATTAATCAGCAAACCATCCGGGGGGCAGGATGCCAAAAAGTGGCGCGAAGGAGGATACCTCAAACTTTCAGGATTGCCTAAAGACCCCTGGGAGGGTGAATACCTGTATTTAAGCCCTGGAGAGCACGGCCCCTTTGACTTGTATTCTTTAGGAGCCGACCGCCAGGAAGATGGCGAGGGGTACGACGCCGATATCGGTAGTTGGAACCTGTGACTGTTCGGAGCGACAGCGGTTTTACGCTCGTCGAACTTCTAGTGGTGGTTAGTATTATGGGCTTGGTCGCCGCTGTTACCTACATCGCGCCACAAAAACTGTCGAGGACAACGCCGGAAACCCAGTCCAGGCAGTTGCAAACGCTGTTCGAAGACGTGCGGCGACAGGCCGTGCAACAAGGTCTACCCAAAAAAATCATTCGCTCGGGGAATACTCTGCTGGTGGTGGAATGGAAACACGCGCACAGCGGTTGGTTTGCCTCTGGTGATGTGGCAACAAATAAGTTTTTCTCAACACAATACTCACTCCAACTTCACAAGCCAGACCCTAGAGGCTCAAAGAGCTACCAAGTGAATAGGGGTGAGCATGAAACCTTTACGGATTCCAATGAGCAGTCCTTTATTTTCTGGGCCGATGGAAGCAGCACGGGTGGAGAGATATCCCTCACTGCCAACGAGACAGAATCGCGTTACATCTCGGTATCGCTCGCAGGGGCAATAGCAATACGATGAACAAATGCTCGGGGTTTACGCTATTGGAAATACTGGTATCCCTGGCGATTTTTGCGATGGTTACGCTCGCCATCAGCAAATTTACACAGATACAACTTATTTCCTGGACCATCATCGAGCAACGAGCCCTGGGCGAGATAGCGGCAGTAAACGCGATCGAGCGTGCGAGATCCCGTACACTCAAGAAGTTTTCGAGTCGCTTCGAAACTGAAGAAGTGATTGCAGGTTTGCCCCTAAGCGTCATTACACAGATTAATAAAACCGCCATCGACCACTATCTCACCATTACGGTCGACGTATTTCGTTCGCAAGAGGGCAGCCAGCCTGGCCCACTGTTGTATCAATTGCAGGGAGCGCGCTATGCAACAGCGGCACGCTAGTGTTCAACATGGCGGATTTACGCTGCTGGAATTACTTCTGGCCATTTCGATTTCAGTGGTCATCAGCGCGGGTGCCTATCAAGTACTGGCAGCCAGCGCTGAGGCGCTATCCACCGTCAAAAGAATCCAGTCGAAGCTTCAACCCTTGCAAGATTTGCAATGGTCTTTAAGACATGACCTACATGGTATTGTCCGCGTTCCCGCAACTAACGATCGTTCCCAGCTCTCCGCACTTCACCTAAAATCGGGGAAGCAGTTAAGCCTGTTCATTCCGGGCCCAAGTCGAACTTCATTTTTGATGTTCGACGAAACTGCCACAATGTACCGCAGCAAAACAGGTGAAGGACCGGCAAGTACTCTTGAAAGAACTAAGGTTTATAACGATCTGGGGATTCGAGACCGCAATGATGCCTTTGGGTTCGGAGGTATCTCGCTCATAAAAATTACACAGGGACAAGACAACAGTGCATCGCCCAACCAACTGCCCTCTTCTTTGCAGATCACAGTTGAAGATATAGAGTTGGGCAAAGTTACTCTCGAATTCGGTGTTCGTTAATATGCTCCGCGAAGCCGAATCAGGCGTAGTCTTAATTATAGTCTTAATGATTATGGCCGTTGTCAGTGGTTTGAGCCTAACCTTGGCGAATCTTACGCAGGGGGCAACGCGAGACAGCGAGAACCGTCGCCTTCATCACGCCCTCTACTATGCCGCCTTGCAAGGTGAAGCCCTGGCGATGGCCGCCTTGACCAACGCTTATCAAGAAAATGGAAACTTGGCGCCAACCGCCCTGCCTGGATTACCTGGATTACCGAAGATATCCGAGCGCGAGAATTTCTATGTCGATGTCAACATAAGCCTTAAAGACCTTCAGGGCCGATTCAACCTATCGAATTTAATATCGACAAAAGAACACCCTGTCGCGGAACCCTTATTCCTCGCTTATACCAACTACTGTCAGGAGCTAACGCTTCCGCCCAATGTATGCCTCGATCTCCTGCGGGAACTTGGCACTATAGACAACGCCAAAGGCGGTAGCGGCACTTCCGATTACTCGGTTCTGTTTCAAGCAATGAATAACATCGTAAGCGCCGGTGATGCGAACCAGCTAGAAACTGCAATTATCGCGCATGCGTTTACGGCACTACCCCGGGGCACTACCGTCAACTACAACACGGCATCGGTGGCTTTACTGCGCGCAATAGCGCCGAACCTCCCTCATGACGCGTTGAATAAATTTGTGGCTCTCCGGCAGCGTCCCGATCGAAGCGTCACGCCACTAACATCAGTTGACCCTGTGATCAGTGCACTGAGCCGAGGCGGCATTCCAGTGGGGGCAACATCGCAGTACTTTGCCGTGAACACAATCGTCTCTCACGAAACATCACAACGCGCGTTGCAATCAGTGATGCAGTTAGATCTGACCACAGGTGAAACCCATTTGGTATATCGACGCGCACTGGAATTTTCGCCGTTGACCACACCGCCAGAGATTGCAGAACTCTAGGCCCCATTACTATGGAAAAGGATGACCCCATGTTACGTCCCCAAGTGATCAAAACCGCGGCTTATTTAGTGCTGTTGACGCTACTCACTGCCTGCGGCGGTGGGTCTGGAAGTAGTGACAACACTTTTTCTGACCCAGCCAATATGGAGGGAGTCGCGTTGGAAGATCAGATTGTCCTGGCGGTCGAAACGCTAAACACGGTGACGGGGCAATCGACGAACTCGATTAACTCGCTGGAGCCTCTCACGATTCGGGTGACATTAAAAAACGGCAGAAATCGAGCCATAGCACAAAACATTGTCAGCCTGTCATCCACTTTGGGCACGCTAAACTCATCGACCGGTGACACGCTGACAAACGGCAACGGCGAGGTCACCGTTGAGCTCGCAGTGTTCGATGAATTACCAGGTACCGCCGGAACAATCACCGTATCTCACCTGGATGAAACACTGGATGTATTTTTCACGGTCGAAAAAGCGCCGGTATCCATTGGCAGCACACGTAATGGCATTTTTTCACGGGGCACGATCGATATACTGGCACCCTCGATTTCCGCAGGGGGCGAAACCGTACTTTCAGTATCAATTCTCGACGCCTTAGGTAATCCATTGGGGCGAGATTTCCCACCCATGTTTACAAGCGACTGCACCAGTAGTATGCCACCACTGGCATCGATAGGACGTGTTGAATACACCCTAGAAGGAGAAGCCACGGCAGTGTACCTCGCTGAAGGCTGCACAGGCTCAGATGTTATTCAAGTCGAAATCGCCGGCTTGGTGGGCCACACCGCCGAAGGTCAGGTCGAAATACAGACATTGGGTGCAGTCGCCATTCGTTATACCGACGCTGACTTTCCGACCCTGGGCTTAATCGATTCGAACAGCAACACCTTGCCCGACAACACATTGATTACCTTTACGGTGACGGATACAAATGGGGACCCCGCTTCGAATGTTCCCGTGACGTTTGGCTTGTCGAGCACGGTGGGGGGAATCGGCTTGGAAACCGATTCTGCCCGAACTGATGCTGAGGGAACCGCCGTCACCCGTATTTTTTCCGGTAGCATTCCAACCGCTGTACGTGTAACAGCCACCTTAACTGCAGATTCAGGCAACATAACTGCTATCTCCGAAGACATTCTCATCAGTAGTGGACGCCCAGATCAAAGTTCTTTTTCGGTAGCCGCAGATATCTTAAACCCAGGAGGAGAGACTAATGATGGGATAACTGCGACCATCTTGGTAAGCGCCGCTGATCGATTCAACAGCCCAGTGCCAGACGGTACCGTGGTATTTTTCCGAACTGAATACGGAAGAGTTACAGCAAGCTGCACTACCGATGGCGGTGTGTGCTCTGTGCCATGGAGAAGTCAGGACCCTCGCAGACCTCTGTTCTCAAGCTTTACCGATGACGACGGCAATCCTGGCCTGGTCCGAACGCTGCTCAACACGGATTGCCCCAGCGGTGGGAATAGCCGCGGTAAGCCCTGCCCGGATTTTCTCGGGCACCCGATTGGCGGGCGCAGCACAATACAGGCCTACACCGCAGGTGATGAATCGTTTATAGACGCAAACGCCAATGGCCTCTATGACACTGGCGAGTCATTTGTGGATCTACCTGAGGCGTTTCTGGATCACAATGAAGATGGCGAGTTTGGCAACGAAACAACGTTAGGCAGCTGCTATCCCGATTGCGTAGAACCCGGCGGAAACGAAGAAACTTTCATTGATAAGGACAATAGTGGTAGCTACACAAAGGAAAACGGTGACTACAATGGCAGCTTGTGTTCTGGCCAGTCGATAGCCGAAGGTAACTGTGCCCACTTACCGGTGACGGTGAGTGACAACGTTGTTCTATTGATGTCCGGAAGTGAACCTTACGGCGCGTTTTACAGTGGAACGTTCAGGGGAAAAAGCCCACTAAATTCAATAACCGTTAGCAGTGTTGACCGCTCATTCCTGTTTTACGCCTCGGATGTGTTTAACGGTAAACTGCCCAATGGCACAACAGTAGAGGTATCCTCAACCAGCTGCACACTATCCGGAGCACAGAGTTTTAGCGTGGGAAACAGAAACTCTCTTGAGCCTTCCATATTTTCGATCACGGTGAAAGGCGGTACAAATGATGCAATTGTATCGGGCAACATAGATGTCACTGTATCAGTTCCAGGTATAGGGACTTCGACGGTGGAAACCTATTCCATAGCTTGTAGAGTTGATGCTTGCTCGATTCAGCCGGCACCTGCTTTTTGTTCGGCTGGGGGGAGTTAACATCATCCGGGACTATTACTGCAAATGAGCGAATCGTTTTCAAAAAAGGCGCTTCACCTGCTGCGCTCCGATGAAGCATGGTACTTTGCTAGCGCACTGGTTTTGGCAGCTGGTCTAACAATGGGAATTGTCGATTTTCGCAAGCAAGAACTTCAGCTGACATTGGCTGCGGAGTCGAACACCCCACAATCCCCAAACACCGTTATTGCTAAACCAGATAGTAAAACAACATATCCTCCGCTTGCCGGGACACACTGGGATTTCTTTGGCGTACCCGAGAGTACCCCTACCAAGTTGAGTATCGAAGCTCTTCCCGAAACCGCCTTGGATCTTCAGTTGATCGGCACGTTCACTAGCGATGCGGAATTTTCCAGTGCGGTGATTAAAACCGAGAAGGGAGAAACCAAACGCATATTTTTACGGCAGTCCATCACCGATGGTGTCATGCTATATGTCGTCAATGAGAAAGAAGTTGTGATAGACAGGGGGTCAGTATTGGAAACACTAAAACTCTACGAGTTCGACGCCAGCAAACAGAGCGTGAACTCTCCACGCCCTTCATCGAGTCCAATAGCTACAATCGCCTCACCGAGTAAACCTCCGAAGCGCGCAACGAGTAGTGGCTATCAGAATACGGTTGAAGAGCAGCGCAGTGCTATGGAAGAACGTCGCAAGAAGTACTTAGCAAGCAGTGAATGATTCCCATCTCTGCAGCACCGCTAATTCTCCAACCTTTGATTGTTGCTAATCTGACGATACAAAAGCAACGTCGCCCCCAAACCCACCACACAGATCCCGGCCACCGTAAAAAAGAAAATTCGGTAACCCTCCTGCCCGGGAAAACGATCTAGCAGTACACCGCCCAAAAGCGGCATGAAAATATCCGGTGTGAATCCAACGACCGACACAATGCCGGCAGCAGTGCCTGTTACGCTAAGTGGAATACCTCCCTCCTCCAGTAACGCAAAGTAAATGCCCCGCATGGCAAAAATGGCCAGTGATGCAATGGCTACATTCACTATCATCATTGGCAATAAGGAGGGCAGCCCGGGCATTACGGCGAAGGTGGAAAACGACGTTATCAGCACCACAAACAAAAAAGCGACTGATTTTGCCACACCAAATTTATCGGAGATAAAACCGGCACTTAAAGCCGCTATCGGCTTCATCCACAACTTTCCCACGCTCAGTGCGGCGGCCATGGTTACACTCATCAAAAATATATCCGATGAATAGGAGGTAAACCGAAACGTACCCCAATAGGCGCAATACCCCGAGAGAATGACAATAGCGATCAACCAGACCGCCGGCATTTTCATTACTGCGATAATATCCTTTAAGCCCACTTTGGGCTGATCATCTGTTGCGTTCTGGCCGCCCGCCTCATCGCCAATCGTGAACCAGGCGAGAATTCCAAGCACAAAAATAAGCACTGAGAATTGTACGATCACCATAGATAGCGCGAACTTATCGCTGCCAAGCAGCCCAAACACCGCCAAAATAGCCATGGAGCTGAGCACCTCGCCAAATCCACGGCCAGTTTCGAGAATACCGAACGCCCTACCCTGTTGTTTGGCTGGAGCCCAGTTACGAGTCACTCGTATCATCGCGCCCCAAAAAAGCAGCGTGATCGTCACACCCCAAAGCGCGTGAAGGGCAAGGCTAATGGCATAGCTGGGAAAGGTAGCAAAATACAGACCCGAGCCACCGGTCAATAGCAGTGAGGATGTCAGTAACTTGCGCGGTGAAACCCGGTCTGCCATCCACCCGCCCGGCACGTAGGAAAGCATTGCGGTTACACCAAATGCACTCATTAGTGAGCCCACCTGGGCATTGTCGAGATCCAGTGCGTCGGCCAGTGGCTTGTAGTACACCTCTTGTAAGAAGGGCAGGTAAAATATGACACCACCCGATATGCTCAGCACAATCATTGTGAGCCAGTGACGGAACCTATCCGATTGTAGTGTCATCTGCCGTGTCCTGCGCGTATCGACGCGCCAATAAAGTTGCAGATGAGTCTCTCTGCAAGAATCATGGTGATATTGCCTACATCATGTTTTGGCGCTATTTCAACCAGGTCCATTCCGACAACGCGGCCTTTTTTAACCAGTCCGTGTATAAGCTTCCGAGTTTGAACCCAGTCTAAGCCACCGGGGGTCTGGGCCATCACCGCGGGCATTATGGTTGGATCGATGCCGTCAGCGTCAATGGTCAAATAGAAGGGGCCACCGTCGGGGATGCGATCGAGCACCGCGTCCATACCGACGTCGTGCATTTCGTAGGCCGAAATCAGATCGGCTCCATGGGCACGAGCTTCCTCAACTTCGCCTGCTCGTGCACTACCAATTCCCCGCAACCCTATCTGTACGATGCCCCCAATCCATCGCATTTCGGAGGCTCGCCGTATAGGGCTGGAATACCCTTCTGTCTCGCCGTTAACTTCGTGGCGCCAGTCCAGGTGTGCATCTACATGAACTAGTGTTATGGGCTCATTGAAGACCTCAAGCGCTCGCAACACCGGAATGGGAATGCCGTGGTCGCCACCCAGGGAGACTAGAATCGCGCCGCTTGCGAAAATCTTCTGGGCTGCAAGTTCGGCATTGCGGTAATGTACTTTGTGATCACTGGGGTCTGCGCATACGTTGCCACAGTCAACGACCTTGATGTCCTTGCCATCAAACAGGTGGCCGCCGAGATCCCAATCGAAGTGGCTTTTCGTGTATTCGATATCCTCCTTTGACGGTGTGTGACGGATAATATCGGGGGCTGTGCTCTGGTCGTTAGGTACTGAGGACCCGTCGTAGGGCATGCCAAACGGAATTCCGAGGATGGCAAAGTCTGCCTCTAAATCTTCAAGGTTTAATGCCAGTGGAAAGTCGAGGAATGTTCCTCCGGTGTTACCCGGTGGTTCAGTCAATTTCTTGGTCACGGTTGATATCCGCCGATGTCGTTAAATTGCGATTATTCTTTTAGAAACAATACCACGAAAATGCTGTGTTCCGCGTGAGGAAGGTATGGGGCGCTCAAACTAAAAAGAAGATAACTAGCGCCGCAGCCAATACCCAAGGCACCAACTGCAAACGCTTCAACATCTTAACCCGCTTGAACACATCGGCGGAATCATTGACTCGCGGGTAAGGGGTTGCAGGCACAGGTTTGTTCAAAAATTCACACAGGGGTTCCCAGCCATCTTTCGCTTCGTGAATGAGTAACTGCTGTTCCGGTATGGTGCGTTTAACCTCCTGAATATTTTCCTCAAACACTTTAATCGCGTGGTCCTTATCCGCAAACCTGCCATCAAAAATACCATCCCAAACTGTGGCATTGATCATCGCTCTTGTTTTCCTCACGCGTGGGATCAAAGCGATCATCCAACGGGGAAAACTATTGCTGATTTCGTAGAGCGTTTCTCTTGTGCTCTTATACCAACCCCCGGATTCACGCACGCTCAGTATTATCTTGGCCTGAGGGTAATGCTCTGCCAACTCTTTGTAGTATTTGCTGGACGGCCAATCTACCGCTGCGTCGAAGCCTTCAAATACTGCTTCCCAATCCATTTTTTCGCCCTTTGCAGCGGCGAGAAAATATTCAATCTGTTGGATATTGGGAAGTACCTCGTACATATGGTGGCATTGGCCATAACCCAATTCATGGAGCGCAGTCTGCAGCGAGTTCGTTCCCGTGCGGCCAAACCCGGCACCAATTACTTCCAGCGGCATTGTGTTTCTCCTGCGATCACCGATATCCAAGGTGGTTTGGTATTATCTATGGGAGCTGACAATCCCCAAAAAAATTGTACTTATCGATGGGCGCTGTGCACGCCTCATCTTCGTAGCTTAGATGATAGGTGTAAAGAACTTCATTGGCAGGCGTCCTGGCTTCAAACGCAAGCCGCACATTTCTATCGTTGTAAGCATGGTATTCGTAATGCGTGACTGAAAGGTTGCTGCCGCCGGTGCTTGTGTGGAAGCTCCTGACCAGTCTTTTTGGTCCTGGCCCATCTGCATTAGCATCCGGCCTGGAAGCTCTATTTAAGTTAAATGGAGTATTGCCTCTGCCGGGTCTATCCCGAAGCGTAAAATTAGGCCTTGCTTGCCTGCTCGGCATTTTTCGAAAATCGTCGTTGGCTGCATAAATGCAGCCGATCACACAGGGCCGCTTATCCCAAAATCGGTCGCTGCGGTCGTGGCCTGCGAAATCTGAATAATCGCAAGCGGTGATAAAACCGAGCGACACGATTATGCATACCGCTCTACGATGTCCTAAACTACCCATCGCTATTCCCTGCTCTGGATGAAAGAGTGCGGGTTATGCCGCTAACTGGTTTCCTTACCTATAAAACGGTAGACCCCCGCGCCTAGGAAGCAAAGCCCGCCGATAACTCAAAGCCCGCTTTTCCGCTGGCGATAAGATACAGAACGCCGCCAGCGACAATTCCGCCTAAAACCTGGGCAACAATATAAGGTAGCAGTTGGTTGCCGGGAAAACGCCCGCCGGCCCACAGGCCTATCGATACCGCTGGGTTGAGATGGCAGCCCGAGATATGACCAATAGCGAAGGCCATTGTCAGTACAGTTAAACCAAAGGCCAGTGAAACGCCCAATAAGCCAATTCCGAGTTCTGGGAATGCAGCGGCCAAAACTGCGCTGCCACAGCCGCCTAAAACTAGCCAAAATGTCCCAAAAAACCCTGCTCCATACTTATTCATATTGTTCTCCTAAGTTGAAAACTTCTTATTTGACGAATGGTCCAGTTGTTATCCATACAATCATAGGCCAGAAGTGGCCATTTGGCATTAATCAAGCTGTGTTGACTCTTGAGGCCGCTGGCACCAAGTTTAACAACTCAAACTATCGGTTCTTGTTCCACGGAGAAGGTTTATCAAACGTAGAAATGTACAAGGTCTCAACCTTATCTCTGGCCCACTGTGTTTTACGCAAAAACTTCAAAGATGATTTAATCGATGGATCGCTCTTGAAGCTATTGATGTTGATTCTTAAAGCCAGCTCTTCCCAGCCATGGTGCTCAACCAACTGGGTGAGAATTCGCTCGAGGCTAAGGCAATGTAGTGGATTGTTGTCCTGCTTACTTGTCATGCGAGCGACCCAATACGTAGAAACCGAACATTGCAGATACCAGTTCCAGAATGGCTATCATTGCTGCGCTGTCTATAAACTGAGTATGAGCCTCGGCCCCACCAACGGGTAGATGGGCGATATTGTCTGGAGACACCAGGACATAATGGTGATACACACCAAATGCCAGCGCTCCGACCATACACACCGCAACCAAACCCGCTCCTATAGCTGGGGACCTGGTCCACAACAAAACAACGCCTAGCAAAGGTCCGGCAATAATCACCACGTAAATAAAAGCATTCTTTACACCGGGTAGGATTATCTCGAGACTGGAATGAGAATCACCGTGCCACAGCGCAGCAACTAGATGCGCGATCACCAACATTGTAATTGCAATTTTCATGATTGGAGCACCTATGACTGTCAATTAATTGTAAAAATCAATATTCATCTGAGTGAAGTATACCTCGAATTGCACAACTCAATCTTCAACTGCGCTCGCGCCTACGAAGCTAATTACTGGTAACGTATTTTAGTATTTCTACCACTTGCTCGGCTGTAGTGGCCCACACCATGGCAGCAGCATCAACCTCCTTCAGGGGATGTATTATATTCTCGTCATGAAGCGTGATGTAGGGCGTACCAAAGGCGGAGCAGCAGCCTGCGTCAAACGCTGCATTCCACTGCTTATACTTGCCTCCGAAACGCACAACCGCTAGATCGCAATTCTCTATTAGCAATTTCGTTCTAATCGCATTGACTTTCGCGGACTTGTGATCACGCCAAAAATTATTCTCCTCCGGACCGAGTAAGTCACCAGCGGCATCGCTGGCTTCGTGCTCGGTGACGGCAGAAGTGAAAGTCACTGGGAGATCATATTCATGACAACCCTGTTCTATGCGCTGTCTCCAATCAGTGTGTATCTCGCCCGAGAGGTATACATTCCAATTCATGTTTATGTCCTATGATTTTTTTGCGAGGATATGACTATAGCTCACAGAGCCTATACCTTTGTGACACCCATATGTTAGCGTTATCGGAAACAAACAGGTAAGCCGTGTACTAAACTGAAAACGAGGCCCTACTTGAAACTCTCCAATTTCGGCACAAAATTCTCCCAGGAGTCAGGAATTGTCGAACTCATGGACGATTTGGGCTCCGCCTTAAACGAAAACCCCGATATGATTTTTATGGGTGGTGGCAATCCAGCCCGACTGCCCGAGGTAGAAGCGGTATTTCAACAGCGACTGGAACAGGTCATGGCAGACCCGGCAGCACGCCACAGCCTATTTGGCATCTACCAATCCCCTCAGGGTGACAAAGACTTCAGGGAGCAAATCGCCGCGTTCCTGCGCAAACAATTTGGATGGTCCTTAACGGGCGACAATATCGCCGTATCTAACGGCAGCCAATCTGCCTTCTTTGTGCTGTACAACATGCTAGCGGGAGAAATGCCAGATTCCACGACGCGTTCAATACACCTGCCACTTGCCCCAGAATACATTGGTTACCGCGACATTGGCTTAAACGAGAACTTCTTTACCGCCACCCGACCCACCATCGAGTTGTTAGATGAGCACCTGTTTAAATACCATGTGGATTTTTCGAATCTAAAGGTAGATGAAAACACTGCAGCACTGTGTGTCTCCCGGCCCACCAACCCAACCGGGAATGTTCTCACCGACGAAGAAATTAAGCACCTGGACGCCATCGCCAAAGAGCGAGGTATTCCGCTGATAATTGACGGAGCCTACGGCCTGCCCTTCCCTAACATTTTATTTAATGACGCCAGTCCGCACTGGAACAGCAACACCATTCTTGCCCTGAGCCTTTCAAAACTCGGCCTGCCTGGTGTGCGCACCGGCATCATCGTCGCCCGAGAGGAGATTATTCGGGCATACACCAAGGTCAACACTATCGTGAATCTGGCCTGCGGGAATTTAGGGCCGACATTGGCCAAGGAATTGTTTCGAACCGGTGAGATTCTCTCTCTCACCCGAGATTACATAACACCCTTTTATCGTGAACGCTCCGAGCAAACCGTTGCGTGGTTCCAGGAGAAGCTGGGCGACCTGCCCTTTCACATCCACAAGCCCGAAGGCGCAATCTTTTTGTGGCTGTGGTTCGAGGGCCTGCCTATTAGCAGCCAAACCTTGTATGAGCGCTTGAAACAGCGCGGTGTATTAATTGTTCCCGGACACAACTTCTTTATCGGTATGGATGAGCACTGGAACCATCAACGCGAGTGCATCAGGGTGTCCTATGCGCAAAATGTTGATATCGTTCAGCGCGGCGTCCAGGTCATTGCCGAAGAGGTGGCTTTGGCCTACTCCCAGGGCTAGTGTCTTAGACTAGAGGGTCACAAATCAGTATACTTGCGCCAGCTAAATTTCCTGACAATGAGACCTCCGAGCGCCCTAATTTGACTATCTCCAAACTAGAATTCTTTGGCAAAACCCTGTCCGGCCCCTTTACCATCCCCTCCGGCATCGTCACCACCGCCGTTCCCATCATGCAGTATATTTTTGACAACATGCCACAGGTTGGCGTGGTGACCACCAAGAGTATTGGTCCCGACCCCAGGGCTGGAAATCGCGAGCCCGTATTTAGCCAGTATGCACCTGGCTGCTTTGTAAACGCTGTGGGCTTAACCAATCCGGGCGCCAGTGAGTCGGCTAAGATTATGGCCCAGTTGAAGGTGCCCAAAGACCGCTTTCTACTCACCTCTATCTTCGGTAGCTCGGTTGAAGAGTTTGTTGAGGTCGCGAAAATTATGGCGCCGGTTTCGGACGGCCTGGAATTGAACTTGTCCTGCCCCCACGCCAAAGGCTACGGCATGGCCATGGGCCAAGATCCCGAGATAGTTCGAGAAGTTACCGCAGCGGTTAAGGCAGTAGTGGATATTCCCGTCATTCCCAAACTTACGCCCAATACACCTGATATCGGCCAAATTGCCGCCGCTGCAGTTGCTGGCGGTGCAGACGCCCTATGTGCCATCAATACCGTAGGGCCGGGCTACACTTCGTCCCACGGCCACCCCGTTTTGAGCAATGGCTCTGGCGGTCTATCGGGCAAAGGGGTGCTCCCCATCGCGCTAAAATGCGTAAGAGAGATTGCCGCCGTTACCGACTGCCCCATTATCGGCTGCGGTGGCGTCAGCAGTGCCGATGATGTGCGGGCCTTTGTGGATGCGGGGGCTTCTATTATTGGCGTGGGCTCTTCACTCACCAGCCTTACCACGGATGAGATCGCCGCCTACTTTGATACTCTCTCAGCCGACCTGGATTTTGGCTCCAACAAAGCCGAGTCCCATATCCGCTACGACATCGACATGTCCTTCCGGCCGGTCACTCTGGTTGAAAACAAACGGGTTTGCGAAGACATCACCATTCTCACCTTTGACCGCAAGCTGAACATTCAGGCGGGCGAGTTTATTTTCTTATGGATTCCAGGTTTGGGTGAAAAGCCCTTCTCCGCCCTCACGGATGATCCATTCTCCCTGGTGGTGATCGACGTTGGTATCTTCACCCGTGGCCTGATGGACTTACCAGCAGGCACCGAGGCGTATGTTCGCGGGCCACACGGTATCCCGGTTTCCCCCGGCGAAGACGCAAAGATTATGGCGGTGGCCGGTGGTACTGGTCTGGCCGCGGTGTATCAAATTGCCAGGGATTTTGGCAACGCCGAAGTCTTTGCCGGCGCAAGAACCGCCGAGCGTTTGTACTTTCTGGATGAATGCCGAAAAATAGCTGATGTGCACGTGGCAACCGACGATGGCAGTGAAGGTTATCAGGGCTTTGTTACCGACATGCTGCGCCAGCGACTTGAAAATATGTCTGAGGAGGAGCGAGGCAAACTGGTGTTCTACAACTGCGGCCCTGAGCCCATGGTGCATGCGGCCATTGCAGTGGAACGGGAGTTTTGCCGAGAAGACCAAATACTCAGCGCCATCGACTATCTTACCAAATGCGGAGTGGGTATCTGTGGTGCCTGTGCCACGCCAGATGGAAAACGCTTGTGTGTAGATGGGCCCTTCCTTTAGCCGGTAAAATGCCGGTGCCATTCCGAGCGAAGGTCATGCTAATCTACCAAAACAACAAATTTACTATTCGGAAGACCCCACCACCCTCCCTATGAAGAAATGGATTGCCCACTGGTTTTTACGTCTCAATGGATGGACGGTTGAAGGAGAGCGGCCAAAACACACCCGCTTCGTATTTATCGCAGCACCGCACACCTCGAACTGGGACTTCCTGTACATGCTGGCTTTCGCCACAGTATTTGACGTGAAGATGCGCTGGCTGTTCAATCCTCCAATGGGCCCGATTATGCGCGCTTTGGGTGGTATCCCCATTGTGCGCCACACCAACAGCAACGTCGTATCAGACATGATTGCCGTCTTTGATGGACAAGGAGGATCCAGTTCACTACTGCGCCGAAAGCGACTTTGGCCCCTACTGGTCCATAACTCGCTACGAAGACATCATGAAGGTAGATACCTCCCACGAGATATTTTCATCCCAGCCCAGTATTAATATCCGCGATCAACCAGAAGACTTCAGACTACCCATGTTCATCGCCATGGACCGCCCCAAGCACGACCTGCAACGCAAAGTGGTCAATCCGGTGGTGGGTGCCTCACCTACTTCACGAAGCTGTGGAATGAACGGGTCAATGAACCGCCCAAGGGTGACTTCATTTCCATGATGATCCACGGCGAGGCTACCAAAGATATGAGCCCACCTGAATACCTGGGCAACCTTTTGCTACTCATCGTGGGAGGCAACGACACGACTCGCAGCACTATGAGTGGCAGCGTCTTGGCATTGCATCAATTCCCGGAACAGTTCGCCAAGCTAAAGGCCAATCCGGACCTTCTTCCCAATATGATATCTGAAACCATCCGCTGGCAAACGCCCCTAGCGCATATGAGAAGGCAAGCATTAGTCGATACCGAACTTGGTGGCAAGACCATCAAGGCCGGCGACAAAGTTGTAATGTGGTATGTGTCGGGCAACCGAGACGAGACCGTTTTCGAACGGCCCGATGACTACGACATCGAGCGCGAAAATGTACGCAAGCATTTGTCCTTCGGCTTTGGTATTCACCGCTGCATGGGCAATCGGCTAGCCGAGCTGCAAGTGCAGATACTTTGGGAGGAGTTACTTAAGCGCTTTGATCGTGTCGAAGTAGTCGGAAAAGAGACACGCAATGAATCAGTGTTCGTTCGCGGCTATACGTCACTGCCGGTAAAACTTCACCCGCGGATCGCGTAAGCGCATAAAAAAGCCCGGGCTTGTTTCAAAACCCGGGCTTTTTTAAGTTTAAAACATAAAATCTACAGCTGTGGAACACTCGCCAAATCAATCGGCAGCTCACTGCGGCCAATGCGAGCCGCCCTATCGTGCAAGGTGGCTTCGGCATCCGCCAGGCCAATCATAATCACAACTTTTTTATCTAAAATCCCCTGCAGACAGTAGCGCCCGAGTTCATCCAGGTCTTGAACGGGCAACTCCATTCCGGCCGCCGCAGCCGCTTTCTGGAAATCCTGAACAGTGGGTACCGGGTCGTAGGGCTTTTCCCGCGCTAGATCGGTGGGCCGGTTTCTGTCTGTAGTCCAGATCCCGGTATCGAGTAAGCCGCCCGAGGGATAAAAGATAGAAGCCCCAAGATTGGTTTCTTCAGTTTGCAGCTGGGCTGCAAGACACTCGGTGAGACAGGAAACCGCCGCCTTGCTCGAAGCGTAAACGGACTGGTACGGCAGTGGAGAAACACCACCGTCCCCGGAGGAAGTATTAATCACGTGCCCTTCTGCGCCAGACTCGATCATACGTGGAACAAAGGCCTGAATGCCGTGCACAACGCCCAATACATTAACCCCGTGAACCCATTTCCAGTCGTTGTCTGTCGTCTCCCATACATTAGCGGAGGGGGCTGCCACTCCGGCGTTGTTAAACAACAAATGGCAGACGCCATGCTTTTCGTACACCGCATCCGCGAAAGCATTAACGGATTCAGCTCTGGACACATCGGTAACTACCCCGGAGATATCACCTGCCGCCGAAAACTCTTCGATCACCCGGTCCAACGCAGATTGCTCTACGTCACCGATCACTACCTTGGCGCCTGCTGCCAATAATTCTTTTACCAGTGAACGGCCAATGCCGCTGGCTCCTCCGGTGACGGCTGCAACCTTATCCTTGAAATCTTGCATGTGTTTTCCTGCCTCTTGGTTTAACTTTGGTTGGTTGAAATCTACACCATGACAATACTATCTGGGCTGCAACAAAGCCCCCCGGATCGTTCAACAAATCATCCAGTTTGCATTTTTCGTTGTTTGCGCGTGTATACCCCGAAATACTCAGGTGGCAGTATAACTGTACTCTAAACCTTAAGATCAGGCCTGTTATGCCCACGACCAACCTGCCGTCCGCAGTATCTTATCATCGCCTCCCCATCAGAATTCTGAATGGCGTGATCAGGGCATTGAACGGCCTGAATCTAGCGCAAAGCCGTTTGGATGAAGCTAGCCTACTGGCCCAGGCCCGCAAACAAACCGGCCTGTCCGAATTTGGCGATGAGCGATTTTTAGTGCCAATGAAACTGCTTTTAGAGTCACTTGAAAATGAAGCCGACCTCAATCCGCTGGGCCGCTTCATGAACAGAATGTCCATTGTGCGACTCCTTAAGAACCGGCTCTACGTTCACGATTTGATCAAACGTCACCCGGAAATATTGGAGCGTGAGATTAAGGCACCCATAGTTGTCGTAGGCCTCGCCCGCTCTGGCACTACCCGGCTACACCGGCTCCTGGCAGCAGACGAACGTTTCCTACATCTAAAAGCGTGGGAGAGTGTCAATCCTGTTCCCCTACCCGCCAGCTACACAACAACTCCCGACCCCAGAATCACCAGCATCGAAGAAGGCCTCAAGGCCGTGTTGTACATGAGCCCACAGATAGCCTCTGTGCATCCCCTGGGTGCCCATGAGGTTGAAGAGGAAGTCGGATTAATACAACACGGTTTTTCCAGCCAGCTATTCGAGATTCAAGCCAAGATCCCCGCCTTTGCGGAATGGCTTATGACCCACGACCAGCGCGATGCCTACGAGTACATGGTTACACTGTTAAAGGTCGTTAGCTGGTACCGTAAGGATCCCCTCGACAAAACCTGGGTACTTAAAACGCCACAGCATATGCAAGACCTGGATTCTCTTATCAAAGTATTCCCCGATGCGAAGCTAGTGTGCTCCCATCGGGACCCTGTGAAGGCTGTAGGTTCCGCCTGCTCCATGACATGGAATGCCATTGTCAGAGATACCGATCACGTATCTCCTCTAGAGGTTGGCAGCGATTGGCTGAAGAAAACTGAGCGTATGTTGAAAAAAACCCAGCAAGTCCGACAGAATATGGTGCCAAAGGAAAATCAGTATGACGTACTGTATGCTGATATCGGGGAAGATTGGCAAAAAGCCATTGGTGGCATTTATGGCTTTTTAGAGCGAGATTTTAACGACAAAGCCAAATCAAGTATGCAGCAGTGGGTAGACAGCAACAAGCAACACAAGCATGGTTTACACAAATACCGGCTTGAAGACTTTGGCTTAACTGCGGCACAGGTTGACGAGCGTTTAATGTTTTACCGACAACAGCACAATATCCCTTACGAATCCAAGAACCCTCACTTGAACTCACAATAAATAGAGATAGAGAGAACCAGCATGGCAATACTATCGAATAGCCGCACTGCACTAAAGGAATTTATCGGCCTTCTCACTGAAGTTGACGAGCGTTGGTCCAGCGAGGAGTGGAACCTGGGGTCGGCCGAAGATATCGCCGGTTCCCACCGCGCCCTAATGCATATTCTAGAAGCCGGATTGGTAGGTAATTTCGAGCAAGATGCACGCACGCCCAATTTCAGAAGAATTGTCACGCCAAGCCGAAAGCTGACCGGCGACAACGGCGATGCAATTTATTTCGATGCGCCCGTAGACCCAAGATACAGTTATGTCATACGCGGCAACTACAATAGCGCCGCCTACTTTTCCATGACCATCGAAGAAGGTGCTGAAGATGAAGGGATGGCCAATAAAACCGCCGGCGTTTTAAATGACACTCTTATAGAAACCGACGACGATGGCGGCTTTACGATTTATCTGGGTGGGGAGCCCAGAGATTCCAACTGGCTGGCCATGAGCGATGGCGCATCGAGAGTCACAACTCGACACTATTGGGAGTTGGAGCACTGTGCGGCGAAGGACCCTATGTTAGAACCACGCATGACGATCGAATGCCTTAGTGAAACGCAGCTCCCTCTTCCGCCCAATGACGAAAGCGTCACAGCTGGTATTCGCAGAGTCAGTAATTTCGTTCGCAGCCGCACCCTGGAAATGCCGCCTCTGGCGAACACCGAGCCCCCTCCTTTTGTCGCGCTGACACCCAACCAGTTTCCACCGCCTCAGCTGCCGGGCGATTTCGGCCTGTCAGCAGCAGACGCTCACTATTCTATGGCTCCGTTTTTTATTAATAGCAATGAAGCGCTGGTTATTACTGGGCGTTGGCCCGAGTGCAGGTTTGCCAACGTTTGTTTGTGGAACCGGTTTCAGCAAACCTTCGACTACTCGAATCGCACTGCCTCGCTCAATAGAGCGCAAACGCAGCTCGAAGCCGATGGAAGCTTTAAAATGATTCTGGCGAATGAAGACCCGGGGTTACCCAACTGGATCGATACTGAAAACAATCTATTTGGAATGGTGTTCTGGCGTTTCTTTTTGGTTGAAGGTGAGGTTGTCACCCCGCAGGCTGAGGTTGTGAAACTCGCCGATTTATAAACGACTGAAGTAACGCCATAGTCTCCGTGTTTGCATAGTGAATAAGCAATCAACAAGTATCAAATCTATTATTCCAGGTACCCTTGCCGTAGCTGCTGCCTACAATGAGGGCTATGGGGTTTATACCTCCAGCCCCAATTATTATCCCCCTTGATGGAAAAGCTCCAGGTTTCAGAAACTGACATAGGGATATTGTATGGGGCGGAAAACTTTTTATATTTCATCGCTATACTTCTAACTGCCATTCCGGTTACAAAGTATTCCAGAACAAAAATGGCGATACTGGGTACAGTCATTGTCGTTGTTGGCAGCATTGCCTCAGCATTGACTGACAGCCTTACCATGTTGACGTTCTACAGATGCGTTGTCTCTGTTGGTGGAGGAATTGCTTCTGCTGCGGCAACAGCGTCTGCCGCTGGATCAAAAGACCCAGTAAGGACGTTTGCAATTGCGGGGATGACCTATCTGTTCATTTTTTCAGTGGGCAGAAAATTCGTTCCAATTGGACTTGAGCACTTTTGGGGTGAGTGGCGTTTTTCTCGGCACGGCAATTTTTTGTGCTATGACGATTCCTGTCTACTTTTTTTCTAAACCCTCCGGTTAGAACAGAATCGGTTGGTAGAAATTTCTTTGAACTTATACAAGATGCGCCATATCGCTTACTCGCAATTTTGGCCATGTCTGGCTTATTCATTTATGAGCTTGGGCAAAATGCTGTGTTCACGTACATGGACAAACTAGGTGAAAAATCGGGAATGTATGGTAATGAAAGAGGCATGGCCTATTTACTTTCATTTTCCATGGAATTGCTCGGCGGCAGCGTAGCAGCATGGATGGGAACACGCTACGGTAAGTTTTGGCCCTTGATATGCGGGTTAGGTCTAAACATTACCAGCGCAGCGATGTTTACGATTGTGGAGAATCCGGACTATTACATTTACATGCTGTTTTTATGGAATTTATCGTATGCTTTTTCCCTGCCATATATTTCCGGCACTTTGGCTGCTCTTGATAAAGAAGGCAGGTGGGCTGTTGCCGGTGATGCATTTTGGAACTTCTCCTCTACCCCGGGCCCTATAATTGCCACTCTAATTGTAACCAATTTCGGCTACAATCCACTGGCACTATGGGTCTTCACATCAGGTGCTGTTGGAATTACGCTGTTCTGTTATACGGGCAGAAAAGCAGACAAGTTAGGCCTTGAGGGATAACATCCATTTCGGCCCCATAAACGCGACGTAAATTTATAAATCATGTCTGATCAAACTGACGCCATTCAAGTAAAACCCCTCCCTGACTGCGAAAGCGATGGCTTAGATTGAATCTGTAGTGCAGCCAGACCACGTAGGAGATGATGTCTGGCGTGAATCGATGACGTTTGTATGTATTCATCGCCTGATTCTATCAATTATGGTGTCCACTGTTGGTGGGCAGGATCAGACTGTTAACGTGGCACTTAACCGATTTCAGAATGAACCGAGCACTGATAGAACTTGAATCGCGCTGGCGAAACATGTTCAGTGCTTTATTCGATGGCGGCGATTTGCCACCTTCCGATCTATTGAGGGCCGAGGGTCTGATGGAGGTGGTAGTCCTTGCGGGAGAGCTCCCGCCAGATCTTGTTCTTGAGCGAATGGACGGTATTTACGAGGAAGTCTATGGGCGCAGTCTCGAGCAAGGTTTTGGTCCGGATTGGAGTGAATTCTATCCCTTTCCCCAAATACCTTTTGCTGGCGGGGGTGGGTCACACCGGGCAGGCGTGGCAAGGGTGCGAAGCGTCTCTCCAGCAAGGACGTAGCTTCACCTGCTGAGCGTCATGCGGCAATGACCTGGGCACAACGACTCAAGCGCATCTTCAAAATCGATATTGAGGTCTGCGGTCGCTGCGGCGGGTCGATCAAGGTCATTGCTTGTATTGAGGATCAGGACGTTATCGATAGAATTCTGGCTCATCTGCGCGATAAGGAACAGGGTATCCCCACCCTGCCGCACCTGGCACCACTAACCAGAGCGCCACCGGAGGCATTGCCTCTTTTCGCAGGAAGCGAATCCACAACCACAACGCTAAATCAGCAAGGACGCTACTGAAAACCTCATGACACGGACTGTTGTGGGCGCTCGTTCAGAATTGACCGAATATGATTTGCGCGATCACTGACATCGGCAGAAATTCAGTGAGATAGACCGGCTAGTCGCGATATTTTTCTTCCAGGTACCTTATTCATGAGGATATCTGCTCACAAAAGCTCCTTTATTATTCCTATACTTGTATTAATCCTTCCTATACTCAATAACATCTTCGGAATGATTATGCCCATTCGACATAAACCCTCTGCTCTGCCGGTAGTAAACAAACAGGGGTTCTGCACTCTGGACGGGATTATTGTGCGCCAAATTAGATAATTCGGTTAAGGACTGGCTTCTATGACGGTAGCTATTGGAAATTTCTATTATATCTTTGCTCTCTTTACAGGAGATACCGGATAGCGATACGGATGGTTTAAGCGAAAAATCCGCCTGGGAATGGGCAACATCCGAAGAGCGTATTTCAGGATAGTGATACTTGGCTGGTTGGGTGGGCCATAAACCTCGCAGACCAACCAGACAATAGGCGATTGCATCAAGCATGGAGGTTTTGCCAATGCCGTTGTTACCAACAATCACCGTCAACGAATCATCTATGGGCAATTCAAGTTTCAAAATACCTCGAAAATGTTCGATTTTTATAGATTCAAGTTTCATAACAAATCCTGTCTTTATATTAGGCTATCCATGATCCGAATAGATCTGTCCCTGCTGAACGCCTGCGCGTTCGGCTTGCAGTTTGGGCGGGTTCAATGCCTTTGACCTGAGGGCAAATGCGGCAAACCAAGCTCCGCCAGAAAATCATTATGCCTGTCGGCGGCTTGGGCAATGGTCTTTTCCAGTGTAACCATTTCCTCGTGATTAGTCGGCAGGTCAATCTGCTCTTCCGGCTCGGCGGTGCTGATATAGCGGGATATATTCAGATTATAATCGTTCTTTTCGATTTCCGCCATGCTCACGCGGCGGGCGTAGCGGTCTGCTTCCTTGCGGTATTGATAAGTGTCGACAATTTTTTCGATATGCTCGGGCAACAGGCGGTTTTGCTTTTTGCCTTTCTCAAAATACTCGCTGGCGTTGATGAACAGCACATCGTCCGGCTGCTTGCATTTCTTCAACACCAGAATACACACCGGGATACCGGTGGAGAAGAACAGATTGGCGGGCAAGCCAATCACGGTATCGATATTGTCATCCTTGAGTAGCTTGGTACGGATACGCGCCTCGGCACCGCCACGAAACAACACCCCGTGCGGCAGGATGATAGCCATGCTGCCTGCATCGCTCAAAAAATGAAAGCCGTGCAGTAAAAAGGAAAAATCGGCGGCAGATTTGGGGGCAAGACCGTAGCTTTTGAAGCGAAAATCCTCGCCCAGCGCATCGGTGGGTTGCCAGCGATAGCTGAATGGCGGATTAGCCACCACTGCATCGAAGGTGATTTTTTTGGACGGGTTTTCCGCCGCCAGTATATCCCAATCGTTGAGCAGCGAGTCGCCGTGGTGAATCTCAAACTCCGAATCCTTGACTCCGTGCAATAGCATATTCATACGCGCCAGATTGTAGGTGGTGATGTTCTTTTCCTGTCCAAATATCTTGTCGATGCCATGCGCGCCCAGTTGTTTGCGGACATTGAGCAGCAGCGAGCCGGAACCACAGGCGAAATCCAGCACCTGCTTAAGCTTTGCTTTTTTGCCCGTGCTGGGGTCTTGCCCGTCTAAGGTAACGATATTCGACAAAATATCGGAAATCTGTTGCGGCGTATAGAATTCCCCGGCTTTCTTGCCCGAGCCAGCGGCGAACTGACCAATCAGATACTCATAGGCATCGCCTAACACATCGCTGGAGGCGGAAAATTCCGCGATACCCTCGGCGATTTTGCTAATGATGGTGCATAGTTTGGCATTACGCGCGGGGTAGTCCCGGCCCAGTTTTTCCGAATCCAGATTGATCTCCGAAAACAGTCCGCTAAAGGTGCTGGCAAAGGACTCATTTTCGATGTATTTGAAGCCTTTTTGCAGGGTTTTCAGCAGGTCGCCGTCCTGCTGGCGCGCCAGCTCGGCAATGCTGTCCCAGAGATATTGCGGCTTGACCACATAATGCACCTTGCGGCGCATCTGATTTTCAAATCTCTCCACGTCTGCCTGGTTGTCATCGTACCAGCTCAACAAGGGCGGACGTTTTTCGCTGTTCTCTTTCCGCTGCCCTTTTCCCGTTGCCCTCTGTGGATAATCTGTACCAAGTTCCTTTTTAACTGCGGCTTCATAATTATCGGACAGATAGCGCAGGAACAGAAAAGACAGCATATAATCGCGAAAATCGTCCGCGTTCATCGCTCCGCGTAAATCATCGGCGATAGCCCAGAGGGTTTTACCCAGTTCTTGTTGGTCTGCTTCGATCATGTTTTTTTGTTGTCCTCTGTTGTTGGTTTGGGGAATATTTCTGGGTTGAAGCGGTGATTGGCCATCAAACCAGTTGTGTATTCTTTGTAAGCCACAAATCTATTTGTGTATCGTATTTTCAAAATAACGACACACAAAACGGGTAGCCAATGCCTGACGATACACAAAGCCGCTCATACTATCTTTTTGCCTTCTGTAATAGTTGCGCCATGCTCGTCATTCCTGCGAAGGAGACTGCAAAAACCCAACGTTCGTCATTCCTGCGAAAGAGACTGCAAAAACCCAACGTTCGTCATTCCTGCGAAAGAGACTGCAAAAACCCAACGTTCGTCATTCCTGCGAAAGAGACTGCAAAAACCCAACGTTCGTCATTCCTAACCCCCCTAGCCCCCCTTATCAGGGGGGAATTAGCGAGTACAAGTCCCCCTGATAAGGGGGATTTAGGGGGTTGGGTTTTCCGCCTGTAACGCATGCCTGGCGAGGGATTCTTGCACAGTCTCTCGCAGGCGGCAATCCAAACATGACTGTGCCGACTATTTAGACACATGAGCCGGACAGGATTGCGGTGATGGTTGGTTTGGCTTCTGGATTCCTGCCTTCGCAGGAATGACGGGCGGTGCAGGAATGACGGGCGGTGCGGGAATGACGAGGGGTGCGGGAATGACGGGGTGGGGTCGGTAGTTGAAGTTTCATCCATTAGATACTGGTTAAGGGTATAGCCTTGGGTAATGTACTGTTTCAGGGTTTGGGTCGCCTACTGGCGAAAGCGGGTGGCGGTGCGGCTTTGCACGCGGTAGCCCACCGAGATAATGGCATCCAGATTGTAGTGCTTGATACGGTACTGCTTGCCATCGGCAGCAGTTGTAAAGAAATCCTTTACAACTAAATCCTTGTCAAGCTCTTGTTCTAACATGATATTTTTCAGGTGCTGACCAATATTCTGTTTGCTGGTACTAAACAGCTCCGCCATCAACGCCTGAGTCAGCCACACCGTTTCATCCACAAAACGGACATCCAGCTTGATTTTGCCATCTTCGCTTTGGTAGATAATAAACTGTGAGGGGTTGTTTTCCGTCATCCGTTCACCTTGCCCATAAAATCCATGATGTATTCTTTGTAAGCCACAAATCTATTTGTGTATCTTATTTCCAAAATAACGACACACAAAACCGGTAGCCAATGCCTGACGATACACAAAGCCGCTCATACTATCTTTTTGTCTTCTGTAATAGTTGTAACACCATGCCCGTCATTCCTGCGAAGGAGACTGCAAAAACCCAACGTTCGTCATTCCTGCGAAAGCAGGAATCCAGTAAAACACACAAACCCGCAAGGGTTTTCCGCCTGCTTTTTGCCTTCTGTAATAGTTTCAGCACCATGCCCGTCATTTCGGCGAAAGAGATTGCAAAAACCCAACGTTCGTCATTCCTAACCCCCCTAGCCCCCCTTATCAGGGGGGAATTAGCGAGTACAAGTCCCCCTGATAAGGGGGATTTAGGGGGTTGGGTTTTCCGCCTGTAACGCATGCCTGGCGAGGGATTCTTGCACAGTCTCTCCCAGGCAGAAATCCAAACATAACTGTGCCTACTATTTAGACACATGAACCGGACATGATTGCGGCGGTGGTTGGTTTGGCTTCTGGATTCCTGCTTTCGAGACTGTGCAAGAAACCCAACGTTCGTCATTCTTAACCCCCCTAGCCCCCCTTATCAGGGGGGAATTGAGTGGAAAGTCCCCCTGATAAGGGGGATTTAGGGGGTTGGGTTTTCCGCCTGTAACGCATGCATGGCGAGGGATTCTTGCACAGTCTCTCGCAGGCGGCAATCCAAACATGACTGTGCCGACTATTTAGACACATGAGCCGGACAGGATTGTGGTGATGGTTGGTTTGGCTTCTGGATTCCTGCCTTCGCAGGAATGACGGGCGGTGCAGGAATGACGAGGGGTGCAGGAATGACGAGGGGTGCGGGAATGACGGGGCGGTGTCGGTAGTTGAAGTTTCATCCAGTAGATACTGGTTAAGGGTATAGCCTTGGATAATGTACTGTTTCAGGGTTTGGGTCGCCCACTGGCGAAAGCGAGTGGCGGTGTGGCTTTGCACTCGGTAGCCCACCGAGATAATGGCATCCAGATTGTAATGTTTAAGACTTCGCTTTACCTGCCGTGAGCCTTCCTGTCGAACTACCGAGAAATCCTTGGTAGTTGAATTTTCATCAAGCTCGCTTTCGGTAAAGATGTTTTTCAGGTGCAGTCCAATATTATCGCTGGAGGTTTGAAACAGTTCCGCCATCAACGCCTGAGTCAGCCACACCGTTTCATCCACAAAGCGCACATCCAGCTTGATTTGTCCATCTTCGCTTTGGTAGATAATAAACTGTGAGGGGTTGTTTTCCGTCATTTGTTCACCTTGCCCATAAAATCCATGATGTATTCTTTGTAAGCCACAAATCTATTTGTGTATCGTATTTTCAAGATAACGAGACACAAAACGGATAGTCAATGCCTGACGATACACAAAGCCGCTCATACTATCTTTTTGCCTTCTGTAATAGTTGCAGCACCATGCCTGTCATTCCGGCGAAAGAGACTGTGCAACAAACCAACATTCGTCGTTCCTGCGAAAGCAGGAATCCAGTAAAACACACAAACCCGCAAGGGTTTTCCGCCTGTAACGCATGCCTAGCGAGGGATTCTTGCACAGTCTCTCGCAGGCGGCAATCCAAACATGACTGTGCCGACTATTTAGACACATGAGCCGGACAGGATTGCGGTGATGGTTGGTTTGGCTTCTGGATTCCTGCCTTCGCAGGAATGACGAGGGGTGCGGGAATGACGGGCGGTGCAGGAATGACGAGGCGGTGTCGGTAGTTGAAGTTTCATCCATTAGATACTGGTTAAGGGTATAGCCTTGGATAATGTACTGTTTCAGGGTTTGGGTCGCCCACTGGCGAAAGCGGGTGGCGGTGTGGCTTTGCACGCGGTAGCCCACCGAGATAATGGCATCCAGATTGTAATGTTTAAGACTTCGCTTTACCTGCCGTGAGCCTTCCTGTCGAACTACCGAGAAATCCTCGGTAGTTGAATTTTCATCAAGCTCGCTTTCGGTAAAGATGTGTTTCAGGTGCAGTCCAATATTATCGCTGGAGGTTTGAAACAGCTCCGCCATCAACGCCTGAGTCAGCCACACCGTTTCATCCACAAAGCGGACATCCAGCTTGATTTGTCCATCTTCGCTTTGGTAGATAATAAACTGTGAGGGGTTGTTTTCCGTCATTTGTTCACCTCGCCAGTGGCAGGGAATAGTTGTTGCATCAGCCCTTTTTTATGGGTTTTGAGGTGCGCCAGCTTTTGCCCCTGCGCGCTGATAAGATCGTCAAGGGATGACAGGCAATCGGCGATTTTTTGTTGTTCTTCAACAAGTGGAATTGGAAGCATAAGTGCGGAAAACTGTTTGTAACTGACCATTTTCCCATCGCGCAATCCTTCAATGTTTTTACTCAAATCTCTGATAAATTTACCTGTTTTAAAATAATACTTAAAAAATCCTCCTGATATACTGATGCGACTATTGGATTGACTTTTTCTTAGAATGACATACGCAGGGCTACATATTCCCTTATACTTTGAATGCTCAATTCCACCCTGAAAAGTTCTAAGGCTTATGATGAAATCGCCTTCTTCGACTACCTTGTAATTTTTTATACTTTTATCTGTTACAGAAACATGAAAATCAATCAACACTCTTGGAATTGCTCCATACTCTTGGGTAATAGCCAAAACAGGAAGATTTGAATCATGTTTTTTATTCGAAATCTGTTCAAAAACTAAATTCCCTTCTTTTTCCTCCCAATTCCCCGCATTGCGAAACTCGGGAAAGCGGAGTTTGGGCTGTGTTTCACCTTCGGCAGGGAATAGTTGTTGCATCAGCCCTTTTTTATGGATCTTGAGGTGCGCCAGTTTTTGCGTCTGCGCGGTGATGAGATCGTCAAGGGAAGACAGGCAATCGGCGATCTTTTGTTGTTCTTGTTCATCTTTTGGAAATGCCACAGGAAACTCTTTTATTTGGTTAATATCTCCCCTTGGCATTTTCACACCTTTTGCGCTCTCCATGACGTAATTGATGAAGCTGTCATTGATGAGTACGAATGACAAATATCTTGAAAACCCCGTTTTTCTGGCTCGTACGACGATAACATCATTTGATGTTCCGCCACTTTTGTTCGAAAACCAAACTTTCTTTAGGTATGGCCTGATATTTGAAATCAATATATCGCCTTTTTTGAATAGGATGGCTGTCCCATCTGGTGGAAGTTTTGTTGCGATCTTTATTCCCCCATAGTCAGGCAAAAGGCTCTCGGTGCTAACAAACTGTTCTAAAAGTATTTTTGAGATACCCACTCTATGGTTTGCAAAAGTTGCAACCTCCCCCAGCCGCTTCTCCTCCCAATCCCCCGCATCCCGAAACTCGGGGAAGCGCAGTCTGGGCAGCTTGTTATTTTCCCTGCTCATTGGTTCTCAAGCCCTTTGGGGTTTTTGAGTGCCTTCTTCTCAGCCGATGCCAAACGGCGTTCCACTTTTTTTACATCCTCCGCCGGCGGCAGGCTTTCCGGGCGGATGCCCCGATTGAGCAGGGTTTGCCGCACCGCCTGATGGTTGGTCACATGCTCGTTTGATATTTGCGGCTCGTTGCCCATGTTTTGTTCGCGGGCATTATGAAGGGTGATTTCAGTGGCAAAATCTTTCGCCTTTAAGATAATCGTGGGGGCAAAATCCGCCAATGGGCGATTACCCGGCACGCGCCAACGTGCTTTCATGGCTTGGGTATTGTTGCCAAACAGTGCCCGGTCGCCTTTGCTGCGGATGAGGGCAAAATTCTGATTGCCGCCGGTTTGCTCATAGATGACATGGGACAGTTCCTTTTCGCTATGGATTAACTTCTGCCGTGCGGATACGCGCTCGGATTCAAGCAATCGTTGTTCAATGAGTTCTACCTTGCGCGTCTGTAGGGCAAAATAGGTTTGTGCAAAGGCAATTTGTTGTTTGGCGGGGTCGCCATTTTGGGCAATCAGATAGCAGGCATAACGGGTCAGCATGATGTCGTTGATTTCCCGCTGGCTACCAGAGCCTAATTCGACCATTTTGTTGATGTCAACAAAATGGTCTTGAACAGGATGAGCGGACACTTCACAGGCGGTTTTTGCTTTGGTCACGATATTGAGAAAGTTACGCCATTCCGTGTACCCCAGCAAATGCTGCACATCACGCGCCAACCAGTATTCAACGCCGTTTTCGGTCTCTTGTGCATGCCCTTCGAACGACTCGGTCATGCGGTGAATCAGCTCATTTTTCATGGTTTTTCACTTTCTTGTTGGTTGTAATGTTGGTTGTGATTGCGCTATTGCTCATAGACTGCCAAGCCCGATATTTCTCGCCCTTCAGCCAGCCGGTGCAGTAGCGGGATTAAGTCTTCCATCAGTGCCAGCTCCTGTTGCACTCGCGCTTTCCAGCCTAACTCCAGCGGTGCCATTAAATCGCCCAGCTGCTCGCCGTCAAAAATCATCCGATCCATGACGCGCTCCACAAAGGCTTGCAGGGGGCGGAATTCTAAGCCGTGCTTGTCGGCGATTGCGCTTAACTGGCGGGTAAATTCCTTGCTTTTGAAAGTATCGAAACCGGCGATGATTTCTTCTTTACTCAGCCCAACGCCTGTTTCCAGGGTGTCAATGTAGGCGGTGATGTCTGCTCTTTCGCCGATGAATTTGGCATCGGCGGTGATAATTCCAACCAATTCATCGCGGGTCATTTTTTCTTTGTCCGGTGTGCCCTGACTGTAACGCGCAATCAAGCCCATAATGTAGTCGTAATCAATGACGGCAGAGGCAAACAGTACCAGTTCAAAATCCAGTTGCTGCACCGGATCGTCGGGGTCGTCGCCCTTGCCCTGTTGCTCCCTGAGCACTTTGGCAACATCTAAATAGACACCGCGAAAGGCTTGCAACTGCTCTTTAGGCATTATCTTTTCAATACTGCTGGCGTTTTCCGCTGTCAGGTCGGTGTATTGATCCAGCTGCGTTTGCAAACGCTGTACTTGCTTGAAGCGGTTGATGAATTCGGCGCGAGCGGCATCGCCCTTGAGGTTCGCCACCTGTTCCGGGGCGTTCTGTAAACCTTGGGAAGCCATAAAGGTTTCCAGTTTGTTCACGGCAGTTTGCAGTTCCTCAATCACCGCAGGGGCTGGGTCAACCAGCCAGATTGATTTGTATTTGCCGACTTTTTCGCCGGAAAACAGCGTGATGGCTTGGTCAACGGCGACTTCTTGTTGACGGAAGTCAAGGATATTGCCATAGGGCTTGCTGTCGTTCAGGACGCGGTTGGTGCGCGAAAATGCCTGAATCAAGCCGTGATGTTTGAGGTTCTTGTCCACATAGATCGTGTTGAGGTATTTGGAATCAAAGCCGGTGAGCAGCATATCGACCACGATGGTGATGTCGATTTTTTCGCGGTGCGGCAGGTCGGCATTGGCATATTTCTGATCCTTGATGCGTTTTTGCACATCCTGATAGTAGAGATCAAACTCGTTGATATGGTGGTTGCTGCCGTATTGGGCGTTGTAGTCGGCTATGATGGCTTTTAGGGCGGCTTTCTTTTTATCGGGTTGCTGGGCGTTGTCCGCCTTTTCCTGGGTCAGGTCTTCTTGTAGTTGCTGAACGTCTTTATTGCCTTCCGCCGGTGGCGAGAACACGCAGGCGATGTTCAAGGGGAGAAAAGGGCTACCCTCGGCTTTTGACTGCTCTTGTTGTTTCTCCTGTTGTTCCTCTTGTAGTTCCTCTTGTAATTCCTTAAAAAGGCGGTGATATTCTATGGCATGGTTTATCGATGCCGTGGCAAGAAGGGCGTTAAATTTACGCCCAGCCGTTGCCTTATCATGCTTTGCTAAAATCGCCTTGACCACGGATTCCTGCGTCAGGCTTGTAGCGGACTTGTTGTTGCTTTCAGCCTTGTAATAGTCAACATGAAAACGTAGCACATTGCGGTCTTCGATGGCGTGGGTGATGGTGTAGGCGTGTAACTGTTTCTGGAATATGTCGGTCGTGGTCTTGAACGAAGCCTCTTCCCCGTCGATTGTCTGATAGCTGGCATTGTCGTCGAAAATAGGCGTGCCGGTAAAGCCGAACAACTGGGCATTGGGGAAAAATGCCTTGATTGCCTGATGGTTATCGCCAAACTGGGAGCGGTGGCATTCGTCAAAGATGAATACCATGCGCTTGTTGCTTAGTGGCTCGAGGCGTTGCCGGTATTGTTGTTTGTGCTTGCCGTCGAGTGCCAGCCCGAGCTTCTGAATGGTGGTAACGATGACCTTGTCGGCGTAATCCGTGGACAGCAGGCGTTTCACCATAGCTTCGGTATTGGTGTTTTCTTCCACACAGCCTTTCTGAAAGCGGTTGAATTCCTCGCGGGTCTGGCGGTCAAGGTCTTTGCGATCGACCACGAACAGGCATTTGTCGATGTCGCGGTTGTCCTTGAGCAGGGTGGAAGCCTTGAATGAGGTGAGCGTTTTGCCACTGCCGGTGGTGTGCCAGATGTAGCCATTGCCGCGGTTCTGATGAATGCAATCCACAATCGCCCGCACCGCATAAATTTGATAGGGGCGCATGATCATCAGCTTTTGCTCGCTGGCGACCAGCACCATGTAGCGGCTGAGCATTTCGCTCAAGGTGCATTTGGCGAGAAATTGCTCGGTGAAGGGGTCGAGGTGAGTGATTTTGCTGTTGTCTTTGGCGGCAAACTGATAGACCGGCAGGAAACGTTCATCGGCATCGAAACGGAAATGCTGGTCGGCGTTATTGGCAAAGTACCAGGTGTTGTTCTGATTGCTGACGATAAAAAGCTGCATAAAGCACATCAGGGTATTGCCATAACCATTGCCGGGGTCGTTCTTGTACTCGACAATCTGCTGCATGGCGCGGCGCGGGCTGACTTCCAGTGCCTTGAGTTCGATTTGCACCACCGGTACGCCGTTAATGAGCAGGATCACGTCATAGCGGTGGTGACTGCTGCGGGTGTTGATACGCAACTGGCTGACCACCTCGAAATGGTTTTTGCACCAGTTCCTGATATTGACCAGCGTGTAATGCAGGGGTGTGCCATCTTCGCGCACGAAACTGTTGGTTTGGCGCAGGATATTGGCGGCGGTGAAGACATCCTTGCTGATAATTTCATCCAGCAGGCGGGAAAATTCGCTATCGGTCAGCTTGACCTTGTTGAGGGCTTCGAATTTTTGCCGAAAGTTTTGCTCAAGCGCCTCCCGATCGCGGATGTCTTCGCGGTAGGTGTATTTGAGCGCGACCAGTTTTTCGATCAGTCTTTGTTCGATTTGGGTTTCTTTTGTCATAGATCAACTCAACTGCTGTCACATCCTGCACTATAATTGACGCTAATGCGATAATTTGTAATCCGTGCAACGAAACTGAAACTGAAACTGAAACTGAAACTGAAACACAGACAACTGAACTTCATGCGACAACAGCCAGTGCGAACCATAGTGCAAAACAAAGAGGTAAAAGTAAATGAGACTATTGCTAACGGCCAAATAATGAACCCGGCATTCGCAATGGCAAAATAGGTGGTAATGCCATCCTTGATGCCGAAGTTTTAGCGTGTTGTATCAAATAAATAATCGGGACAGGTTTGTCAGGACGGTTCCTCAAGCTCAATCAAGCGTTGTTTTCGCGCTTCCTCTTCGGCCAGAATAGACTTAATTTCTTCGATCACCCCATCCACATCAGCCGCTTCGGTACTTTCTTCGAAGTAACCCGTCAGGGTTGACTCAGGGTGCAGCTCACCGTCCTCATACAAACCCCAAATTTCTTTTGCGTAATTGCTCTTCAGTAGCCGGGGTGCAAATTGTCCGTAGTAGTGGCTGATCCTGTTCACATCGCGCACCAGCATAAATTCAGCATTATTATTGGCGGCCGCGTCCACGGCCTGTGGCAGGTCAATTATTACCGGCCCCCGTGCATCCACCAGGATATTAAATTCTGACAAATCGCCATGTACTATGCCGACGCACAGCATACGCACTATGTATTGCATGACCACAGCGTGATCTTCCAAAGCCTGTATCGGCGACAGGGAAACATCGCCAAGCCTGGGTGCTACATCCCCATGACTGTCGGTGATCAGTTCCATCAGCAACACACCATCCACACAGAGATAGGGTTCGGGCACCCGGACTCCCGCCCGGGCAAGTTTATGCAGCGCATTGACTTCGGCGTTATGCCAGGTTTCATCCTGCTGTTTACGACCAAATCTTGAACCCTTTTCCATGGCTCTGGCGCGTCGGCTACTGCGTGTTTTACGACCTTCCTGATACCGCGCCGCCTGTTTGAAGCTACGCCTTGAGGCTTCCTTGTACACTTTGGCGCAGCGAACTTCCGCATTGCTGCGCACTACATACACATCGGCTTCTTTGCCGCTCATCAGTCGCTGCTCGACTTCAGCGATAAGGCCCATGTCTATTAGCGGTTGTATTCTTTTAGGGATTTTCATGGCGTCTTTATACAGCAATTAAGCAAGCGATGTGGCGTTAATGCGAGTTAGCCTGGTTGGCGCGCGCGTTGGAGGCGGCATTATCTATCAACAGCGGGGAACATCAAAGCCCTGACGAATTGCACAGGAAACAGGCGTCTGAGTGCTTTGTATAATTCAAAAAATGGTCAGAAGCAGGGCTTTGAGTCCCACTCTCTACAACTCTCTATGCGCGGCTGAAGAGACTGTGCAGGAAACCCTCGCCAGCTTGTGTTAGCTGCGGAAAACCCTTGCGGATTTGTGTTTTACTGGATTCCTGCCTTCGCAGGAATGACAGGGAGGTGCAGGAATGACGAATGGTGGATTTTTGCACAGTCTCTTTTGCAGGAATGACGAATACTGGATTTTTGCACAGTCTCTTTTGCAGGAATGACGAATACTGGATTTTTGCACAGTCTCTGAAGCGGCACTTCTGGCAATTATGCAAAGGGCTGGTCTGCCAATAAAAACACTGGCCCCAGGAGAGCCTGGCGGTTCTATTCACGGCTGGGTTCCCTGCTATACTCCAGACATATAGTTCCGCTGCGGCCTGTCGCGATCAGGCGGGATTGTCCACCAGTTCAAACCGTTTTTCGATGCGGTCGAACCGCCGTTCAAACCGATCTAATCTGAGGGAATGCGCTGCGATGTTCTGTGACATTCCAGCAATTTCCGTCCGCATGATACGGGTCTCTTCCTCAATGTTACTGAGCCGTCCTTGAATGGCCTTGAGATGTTCCAGAAGAAGCGCGTTTGTCACGTTGTCACTCATATCATTTTTCCTTGTGTTGTCATTAGTCGAGCGAATACAAAGAGGAGTAAATACAACGGGCTACCAACCCGGACCACTCGCCCTCGCAGAGTCGGCGGTCTATAGTTTCCACGAACGGATACGCGAACTCATTCCCCTACCCGGGTTGCCAGGTCTGCAGGCCCGCATTTTATAGCAAGGTAATCACTCGATGTTAGAACCCGACACTACAAAAACACAACCGCTTTGTTATCGCGAAGAATCACACGATCTTCCAGGTGATATCGCAGAGCACGAGCCAAGACAGATTTCTCGACATCGCGCCCCAGCCTAACCATCTCGTCGCGGTTACACGTATGATTCACGCGAATCACGTCCTGCTCAATAATCGGGCCCTCATCCAAGTCCTGGGTGACATAATGACTGGTGGCACCAATGAGTTTTACGCCGCGATCATAGGCCTTTTGATAAGGATCTGCGCCAATAAATGAAGGCAGAAAACTGTGGTGTATATTGATCAGCCTTCCCGCATAAGCTTCACACAACTCCGGAGGAATAATCTGCATATAGCGTACCAGCACCACGCAATCGGCATTGTGGCGCGCAACGATTTCATTCACTTTGGCGAACGCTTCTGCCTTATTCTCTTTGGGCACGGGTACATGGTGAAAAGGAATTCCGTGCCATTCCACCATTCCCCTCAAGTTCTCGTGATTGGATATAACACAGGGAATGTCGCAGGCCAGCTCATTCGCCTTCCAGCGGTAGAGCAAATCAGCCAGGCAATGGGAGGCATGGCTCGCCATAAGAACGACCTTTTGAAGTTTTGCGTCGTCTCTCACATACCATTGCATTTCAAATTTTTGTGCCAGCTCCTCAAACCCGGAGCGAAACTGATTCAGGCCAACCGCCAGCGAGCCTTTGTTGATGACATTTCTCATATAAAACCAACCACAATCCACATCGGTATGGTGATTGGATTCCACCAGAGAACCAGAGTGATCGGCTACAAACTTGGCAACAGCCGCAACAATACCCACAGCGTCCGGGCATGACACAACCAGGGTACAGGTCGAATTTTCTTGATCAGTGCTCATAGTCTTTCTTCCATTGAGTGTTACAGCAAATCTTTTAGTCAATAGTACATCATACCCATCGCGACCATCTGAGAACCAAACCACTGGCCCAGGGGAATTCTTCGGTGAGGCACTTTAGCAAAAACATCAAACTTCTCGAATGTCCCGGCGATAGTATCGGCCATTATCTCGCCGCACAGGTGCGTCATACTCACACCGTGGCCGCGTAATAGGAAGGACAATGAGGTTCTGGATTTTTCATGGCGGCAATGTCTGCGAAGGGCACTGGGTTTCGATTTATAAGGATTCTTTATAGATGTATTTTATATGTGTGTTTAATAAACTAGAGTTTAGAGTCTGGGGAGGAAGATTATCGCGCAAAGTGTGCGAAAAAACTTGACATAAAGCGGCAAAAAGTTTGCCGCGCCCTATACAGCTTTGCTTTTTAAAAGGTGTATAGGGCGCGGCCTTCAGAAAGAAATGAATCGATTTCTTCTGGAGGCCACTATGAACGCAACAGGATGTGCTCGCATCCCCCGCGAACTGTGCTATTGGATAACATTTTTAAGCAAAGCGCTACCCCCAAGATCCGTAGGCACATTCATTGAACTATTGATCGGCGCTATGTTAACGCCCGCTGGCTTTGTCACCGAAACCTATTTGTTTCTAGACATGCAAAGGCACTGGACGACGTATTACAAATGGCTTGAAGCCGGAAAGTGGTCCTGGTTGAAGCTGGCAAGACAGTTCGTCTGTCTGGTTCTTAGTGCCAAGAATGATCCCGTTCTATATTTAGCGATTGACGATACGGTGAGTCTACGAGCCTCGAAAAAAGCACCGGGCAGCCAGATACATCATCAGCACGGAAATAAGCCGAATTTAGCCGCCTATGTTCGTGGTCAATGCTGGGTTAGTTTAGCGGCTGTTTTCAGGCGCACACCGCTGGAGACGACGGCGATACCTCTATTGTTCCGACTGATACCCAGTGCAGGGAATACGGGCAAGCTGGTCGCAGCGACAGTGATCATGCGTGCTGTTTACCGCTTGTTTGAAGATAAAACGGTGAGGGTATTGGTCGATTGCTGGTATATGCGCAAACGATTTATCAACGCGATGACAGCGTACGGTTTTACCGTGATTGGCCAGGCGAGAATCGATACGCGGCTTTACGACGAACCCCCCGAACGAAAACCGGGGCAACGCGGGCGGCCACGCAAGTATGGCGAAAAAAACACACCCAAGCGAATTGCCCACTTTAAAAAGACGGAAGCACTACTGCGGCTGTACGGAAAAGAACAAAAGGTGAGATACCGTAGTCGGCTCGCCAAGGCAAGGTTCCTTGACGGTCAGTTAGTCAGAGCCGTTTGGTGCGAGCTAGACAGGGGTAAAGGTCAGTGGACCAAGACTCGATTATTTCTTTCAACCGATACGACTCTAACGAGCGAACAAGTGATTGAAGATTACGGACTGCGTTGGTCGATTGAGTCGATGTACTACCAGTTGAAACAATTGTGGGGGCTCAAAGAAGCCTGGCAGCAACGGCGCCAAACGCTGCATCGCTGGGTTCACTTGACGACTGTAGGTTACGGACTGCTTCATTTGTTGACGCTGGTATTGGGTGATAAAGCGGGCCCACTGGTGACGGATGCACCATGGCGCAAGCCGGATATTATTACAGCGGGAAGAATCAGGCTGGGTCTGACAAAACATTTTCGCCATGTTAACGTTCGAAGCTGGTGGAACGAAAGATGCAAAAAATTCCAAGCCCCTGGTGCGGTAGATTATATACAAGATGGGTAACATTGCGTTGCAGCTTGTATTACACGCAGGTTTTGAGAGAACATTAAGGAAAAGGAGTCGGGATTGAAGCTTCCGACAACAGCTCTTTCGCTCTAAACTCTAGTTTAATAAATTGTATACGTATATAATGACAGCAGGACAAGACGATTGCCATAGTAAATAGACCGCAAGAATAAGCTGGAGACCACGACATGAGTGAACCTGGCCCAACGGTTAGCGAAGCGATTCAAACCGAAAGACGCAGGCTTCTAATCGACGCCACCATTACCGCCATATCCGAATTCGGTCTAGCCAAGCTCACACTAGCAAAGATAGCCAAAATAGCAGGTTTAACCGCAGGCTCAGTGAATTTTCACTTCGACAGCAAAGAATCTTTGCTGTTGGAAACACTCGCATTCCTCGCTCAAGAGCTACAAGAATCTATCGATCAGGCGCTAGTGCTGGCCGGGGATGACCCCGCCGACAAACTCCTGGCAATTTTCGACGCCTCCCTAAATCCAGAGATTACCGAACCCAGAAAAATGGCTGTGTGGTACGCATTCTCTTCCGAGGCACACGCTCGCGATGACTACCAGAAAATTTGCGGCACACAAGACAGCAAGAACTTCCAGATAACGCGCCGCCTGTGTGAACAAATCATTGTTAAGGGCGGCAAGCACAAAGCCATGAGCCCGCGAGCCATGGCGAATGCCAACCAGGGTTTAATCGACGAAATTTGGCAGGAAATACTGTATGCCGGCGAGGGCTATGATCGGGTCGATGCCAGGCATGTGTACATCTCCTTCCTCGCTAGCGTGTTTCCCTGGAGCTTTGAAATGCCTAGCGCTCCCGCTACTGCCAATGCCGCTTTATCGAAGAAAGACGGGACTCTCAAAATTGTGCGGGCAGGTCCTGAGCACCTCAAAAAAGTCAGCGCGCTATTCGACTTGTACCGCCAGTTTTATGGCGAAATTCCAGACCCCAAACGGGCAAAAAGTTTTATCAGCCAGAATATTAAGCAAGACCACTCAGTTGTCTTCCTCGCACTTGATGAAAAGGGAAAGGCCCTGGGGTTTACGCAGCTTTACCCCAACCGCTGCTCTGTCGAAGCAAAACCCTTTCTCACCCTCTACGACCTCTATGTTGATAGTGCTTGTCGCAAAAGCGGTGTTGGACACGAGCTGATGGAAGAGGCCAGAAAATACGCCAAAAAAGTAGGTGCATGCCGAATTGATCTGGAGACCGCCATCAACAATTATGGTGCACAGGCTTTATACGAAGAGCTAGGCTACGAAAGGGACGAGCACTTTTACAAATATTCGCTGCAGATAAGCTAGCATTCACCCAGCGGGCAGGCCTCCCGGAACGCCGGGGGAGTCTTGCCAAATGCCCTGCTCTCGAAGCTCTTCCAAAGCCTTATTCAAACCTTTGCGAAGCGCCTCCACTAATTCGTCAGCTTGATCACGCGTAATAATTAAAGGCGGTGACAAAACACATATATTGATCAGAGGCCGCACCAACAATCCAAATTCATGACAGTGGTGATCCACCAGGGCGCCAACCGCATAATCTTTGAGTAACGACTCTTGGCTGCTGTCAGCCTCTATGTTCATCTCCACAGCCGCCATCATGCCTACTCCGCGCACATCACCCACTAACGGACAACTGCGAAGTGTTTGCAGTTGCTCGTGAAAGTAAGGCGCCAGGTCCCGCACATGGGCCAACAACTGTTCTTTTTCGATGATGTCCCAGCTGGCGAGCGCAGCTGCGCAGGACACTGGGTTACCACCCCAGGTGTAGCCGTTGGAATAGATGGTCTCTTTGGCATTGTCACCGCTGATTTGCGCCATAAAGGCATCGGACACCGCATAGCCGCCCAGCGGCAGATATCCCGAGGTGATTCCTTTTGCAAAAGTAATTATGTCGGGTACAACGCCAAAGACCTCTTCTGAGGCAAACCAGTGGCCCAACCGTCCAAAGGCGGTAACCACCTCGTCGGCGATATACACGATGTCGTATTTCTTAACCGTTTCCCAGCAGCGCCGGTTGTAATCGGCAGGTGGAACGATAACGCCACCGGAGGCCAGTATCGGCTCGGCAATAAAACACATTACGTTCTCGGGCCCCAATTCGAGTATTTTCTGTTCCAGCTCTTCCAACAACTGATCGCAAAATTCGCTTTCGCTCAAATTCCGACCATGGGAGTAGTAACTGGGCGCGCGGAGAAAATGCACTTTGTCTTGCAAGGTATCCATGGCCGTTTTATCGCGCTCTTTGCCCGTTATAGACGCTGCCAAAAAAGTGCTGCCGTGGTAACCCTGGTCTCTGCATAAAATATGTTTGCGCTCGGGTAAATCCCTAATATTATTGGCCAGCTGGCACAACCGCAGCGCGGAGTCGACCGCGGTTGAACCGCCGGTAGTAAAGAATATTCTATTGAGGTCGCCGGGGGTCTTTGAGGCTATACGTTGTGCCAGTTCTGCTTCGGGTGAGTTGAGAACCAAAAAGGGGGAGGCGTAGCCCAGTGTCATTATTTGCTTGGACACGGCGTCGGCAATTTCCTGGCGCCCATAGCCGATTTGCATACACCACATACCCGCGGGCCCATCGAGTAATTTTTGACCCTTATCGTCAAAAATATAGGCTCCCTCTCCTCTTACTATTACCGAGGTGGAGTCGTCTTCTCCCATTTTGGGCAGATTAGCCCAAGGATGGAGTAAGTGCTCATTAAATTGTTTCAGTACGTTTTGAGAGGACATTACGCTGCGTGCTCCAATGTATGTAAATACCAGTTAATAAAATCATTCACAGTCGATTCAAACTCAGGGTGGTAAGGCCCTGGCTCAAAGAAGTGGGAATTCAAACCCTCGCTATTGCGCCTGATGATGAACTCGTCTTCCAAAGTGGTGTTATGCCACAACCAAATGAGTTTCTCTTTGTCGTAATCAACGCCCTCTTGAGCATCTCCTTTGACGAACCAGATCACCTGCATATCCGTTGAGGTGAGGCTCCGGGGTATGAAGCGATACAGCACACAGTGATCAGGGTAGTTGAGCATGTGCGATAAAGGACCCGTCTGGACATCCGACACTCCACCATCGTAATCTTTGATGCTGCCCATTAGCGGGGCCACTGGCTGGCCGTCTTCACTGCCGGTAAGGTAGCCGTCATACAAGCCGTATCGATCGTGATAGGTGCAGGCACCGAAGCCCTGAGTATCAAAACCTTCGAGTACTTCCATTTCACGAGCGGCTTTGAGGCTACCGTCGGTGTTGTACACCCAGCCGTGATAAGGGCATACAAACGTTTTGCGATTACCGGAGGCGGCCTCGCAGACTCGAGCACCTCGGTGGCGGCAAACGTTCATCAGGGCGTGTATTTCAGCGCCGGAGTCGCGCACGATGATGATGGAATCTTCACCGATTTCAAACAGCACGTAATCGCCGGGATTGGGCAATTCGCTGATGTGCGCCGCATAAATCCAGCTGCGAAACACAAGTGCACTCAACTCTTGTTGATAAACCAAATGGGAGCGGTAGAAATACGGGTTGATGGCATAATCTTGCCTGCCTTTCTCGTTAACAAGCATTTCCTGCATTTTCTGGACCGAGTCATCAACATCGGTGGCGATAAACTTCATTTTCCCTCCTGACATAAAAACGCGCGCGCACGCCCTACGGTTACATAGGCACTATACTACAGGTCATTATATGGTCATATAGTTTACTAAACATTCATTTAGCCTGAGGGTTTACACGGATCTGAGATACCAGGCGTAGTCGAGGTTGGGTACCGCAGCGTGATAACTGTTGCATTCGGACTGACGCATCCTGGCGAAAATCTCGGAGTATTCTTTCCCAAGATACTTGGGGACAAGCTCAGAACTACGGAACCGGTCTAACGCGGCCTCCCAGCGCTGCGGCAGTTGTGGCTCCTGCTTGGGCAACTCTGTCATTTCCGATACCCAAGGGCCAGGGTCGCACTGATTGCTGATTCCGTGATGAATGCCCCCCAGTACCATAGCCATCACCAAATAGGGGTTGGCATCGGCACCGGCGACTCTGTGCTCTACCCGGCAATCCTTAGCCCCCGAAACAGGAATTCGCAGCGCCACATCCCGATGGTTATAACCCCAAGTAGGCGAAACGGGTGCGTAGGTACCAGGAACGAACCGGCGATAAGAATTCGCATTGGGTGCAAACACCGCCATGGAATCCGCCATAGTTTCCGCCAGCCCGCCAATTGCATGCCTTAGGGTATCTGATATAGCCGGGGTCTGCGTAGATTGCGGATTACCGAAGACATTCTCACCATGCTCATCATACAAACTGGCGTGTATATGAAGACCACTGCCAGCAATCTCCGCAAACGGTTTGGCCATAAAGCACGCGGAGAACCCATGTTTCATTGCCACACCCTTGACGATACGTTTCAACAACATCGCGTGATCACAGGCAATGAGTGGATCGTCAACATGGTGGGTGTTAATTTCCCACTGTCCGGGTGAGAACTCCGTCTGCATCACTGTAAGAGGTACGTTCTGTAGTTCACAGGCCTCGCGCACATCATTCAAGAACGCGTCAAACTGCCAAAGGTCTTCGGCAACGCAATACTGAGTGCCAAGCTGATCAAGACCAGTACCGGGAATCTTGGTTAGCAGGGGCCGGGGCGTTTCTCCATCACCTGCCGCAATAAGATAAAATTCCATCTCCGTTGCGACAACCGGCTTCAACTTAAGCGCTCGAAACTGATCGAGGACGCCATCCAAAACATTGCGGGGGTCTACCCAGGAAGGTTCCCCTTCCAGGGTGGCGCAGGTTAACAGCACTTGTGCGGTGGTGGAGTTTAACCAGGGAACGGGTGCCAGTGTGCCACTAACAGGGCGTACCAATTGATCGGGGTCTCCGGCAAAGGAATCTACCGACAGATCGTCGCTAAGCCCGCCTTTGCTGGTAATGAGCGGGAGGCTCTTGGGACTCTTAATTCCGCCCTCAAACAACGCGCCAAATTCACGCTGGTGTATTCGCTTGCATCGCAAAATTCCGTTCATATCCGGAATCATAGCTTCGAGCATTTGAACGTCGGGATACGCCTTCAAAAAGCCTTCCAGCTCTACTTTGTCAGCGATTGGCATGGCTCACTCCATTTGCGATAACAGCGCTAAAACGGCAGCGCGGGAGTCGCCCGACGTCTGGGCGGATTGAATACAGCGGTTTCCACAACTTTGCACGGCGCCAATACTCGCGTCCAATGGAGTTCACGTTGGTAGTAAATTTCGGCGACAAACTCTTCACCGACATTGCCATAGGGCATTTCGAGTTGAGCAAAGGCGACATTGGACTTGGCCGTGGGACACCAGGCGGCGGATGTGACGGATCCAACCACTTTGTTGCCTTTCATAATAAAAGAGTGGTCTGCTGGCTTATTACCCTCTACATCCAAAATTACAAAACGGTAACGAGACCCCTCGGCTTTCTCTTTTACCAGCGCTTTTTTACCGTTGAATACCGGCTTGTCCAAATCGACCAGCCAATCCAGGCCCAATTCGAAAGGTGAGCGCGAGCGACCGTGACGAATCATCTCTTCAGCGGGCACAAAATCTACTCCCGCCTGAATGAAACCGGTTTCTATGCGCGCCATGTTCAGTGCATCTGATCCGAAGGGTTTAATCAGGAAGTCTTCGCCAGCAACGAACAATGCATCCCACAGTGCTTCGGCTTTGTGTGGCGCTATCCAAAGCTCATAGCCCAAATCGCCGGTAAAACCAGTTCGGCTTACCATTAACTGTTCGCCTTCAAAATCGAAATAGGTGAGGCCAAAGGGTTTCAGATCTTCGAGCCCCGTCAGGCCCATCGCCTGCAGAGCGGAACAAGAAGTGGGGCCCTGTACAGCGAGCGCAGCTACATCGTGGGTTTCGTCAACAACCTCAACATCAAAGGCCATGGCTGACCACGCCAGCCACTCAGTGGCTCTTGCGTAGGCGCAAATACGGTAGTCATTCTCGGCGAGATGGAAAATAGTGCCGTCGTCCAATACCTGCCCGGCATCGTCACACCATACGGTGTACCCGACCCTGCCCTCACGAATTTTGCTGACGTTACGCGTCACCAAACGGTTGAGATAAGCCTCTGCATCGGGACCTTTCACACGATATTTATTCATCGGTGTCAGGTCAAAGACACCCGTTGTACTGCGCACCGCAAAGTACTCCAGTTCCACATCGTAATAGGCGCTGGGAGTGGTGTAACCCATCCAGTCTTCCCAGGCGTTGAGTTCATTCAGCTTCGCTATCCTGGAATGGAATGGCGTTTCCAACAACATTCTGTCATCGCTTTTTGCGCTCATGCCGCTGCCCCTCGCTTGATAATTTCCTTAGCCGCATTGTGCCCTGCCAAGCCCATTACGCCGCCACCTGGGTGTGACCCGGCTCCGCATAAATAGAGCCCATCCACCGGTGTACCGTACTGCGTAGCACCTGGGAATGGCCGCATCATCACGACCTGATCGAGGCTGATTTCACCGTGGTGCCAATGTCCGCCGGTCATGTGGAACTCCGATTCCAGATCTACCGGTGTGAGCAACTCACTGGCGGTAATTTTGCTGGCAAGATCAGGAGAGTACGCGCACAGACAATCAATAATTTTCTGCTTACAGGCCTCTTTGTTGCCCTCCCATCCCCCTTCAAGGTCGTAGGGTGCAAACTGCACAATCGCAGACAAAACGTGCTTACCTGCCGGCGCCAGAGAGTCGTCATGAACTGTGGGTATGCTGATATCCATGGCGGGTAGTTCAGAGTACTCGCCGTACTTCGCGCTGTTAAAAGCGCGCTCTATATAGTCCATAGTCGGTGCAATCACCAAACGCGCCCCGGTGTTTGACGCGTCCAAGCCGGTAAATGTGGGCAGACCATCCAGCGCCAAATGTAATTTGGCGACGTTGCTGCGCATGCGTATCTGACTCACGCGGCGAACGGTTCCGGTCTCCAGATTGCGATAGCCCACCAGTTTTTCAAAGGTAGTCTTTGGATCTGCATTGGATACGACCAAATTGGCATTGATCACTTCGCCGCCGACCAATGTCACACCGCCAACGCGATCACCCTCCAGATTCACTTTTTCGACCATGGCGGAAGTGCGCAACTCAACACCTGCGGCCTTCGCAGCATCGGCCATCGCTTGGCCTAAGGCACCCATTCCACCCTTAACAACAGCAGAACCTGAGTAACCGTGAATATCACCGACACGACGATATAAATAACCAAACACCGTGTTGGGCGATCGAGGACCCATGTGCGCCCCCAATATGCCATCAAAACTCAGTAAGCCTTTGAGAATCTCGTTATCGAAGTTCTCTTCCATTACATCGTACATGTTGATGAGAGCCAGGCGCATCAGTTCGCTCATATCTTCTTTGCCGAGCATTTTTATGCCCAGGCCGAGCTTCATTAAGGTGAGACGGTCGGTCAGATTAGACTCCACCAGTTTTGGCGCACGCACTGCAAACAGCTTGGCTACGATTTTGGCGAACTTCAACGTCATATGGTGGAAGCTCTCGTAAGACGCTTTATCTTCTGCAGATACGGACGCACCCTCGATACCTGTGCCAGTGACAGCGACATGCTGGCCATCGGGAGACAGACCAATTGAATTCAAGTCTCTGGCGGCCAGTTGCAGGCCATGGCTTTCCAAAGCCATATCCCTCATCACCAGCGGGCTCAGCTGGTTCAACCAGTGTGCACAGGCGGAAACAGAATATCCGGGGGCAAACTCACGTGTGGCTGAAGCACCACCAAGTTGCTCATTGGCCTCAAGCACCAATACTTTTTTACCGGACTTGGCCAGGTAAGTCGCGCAAACCAGACCATTGTGGCCGCCACCAATTAACACCACATCATAATTAGTCATCGGCATAACCTCCGGGTACGGTGTTCGGTCTCTTCAAGTCCATTAAAATTTCTCGGGCCGCGTTGGCGCCGGGTGCTGCCATAACACCACCACCGGGATGGGTACCGGAGCCACACATATACATACCTTTTACGGGGCCGCGATATTGCGCATAACCGGGGAAAGGACGGTTGAACAACAGCTGATCAAAAGTCAGTTCGCCCTGGAAGATATTACCTTCGGTAAGACCTACTTCACTTTCAATATCACCGGGTGTACGGGTCTCGCAGTGTAGGATCAGGTCTTTGAAATCAGGGCTATAAGCCGCTATCTGGTCGATAACCGATTTCTCGAAGCCCGCCTTATCCTCAGCCGTCCAATCGTGGCCGTTAACCTTGGGCGGCGCGTACTGCACAAACACACTCATCATATGCTTGCCTGGAGGTGCCATGGTGGGATCACACTGTGTGGGAATCAAACAGTCCACATAGGGGTCTTTAGACCAGGTGCCGTCCTTCCAATCGTCGTAGGCTTTCTCGAGGCGATTGAGTGAATCGGAAAAATGCATTTCCCCGATTCGCAATGGGCTCTTGTCGTCCATACCGTAGAAAGTCGGCAGGCCATCCAGCGAGATATTGAGTTTGCCTGAAGAGCCACGTATTTTGAAATTTTTGGCCTTTTTAACAACATCAGTCGGCAGGTCACCTTCATCCATTACATCGAGGAAGGTTCGTTTAGGGTCGAGGTTAGAGACCACGATATCGGCGTGGTATTCGGTGCCATCCTTTAATGCCACTCCAGTGGTGCGACCGTGTTTTACGACGATGCGATCTACGTCGGCGTCGCAAACAATCTCTCCGCCAAAGGATAGAAAGGATTTAGACAGTGCGTCGGATACTGCTCCCATACCCCCGCGAGCAAAACCCCAGGAACCGACATTGCCATCTACGTCACCCATGTAATGGTGTAGCAAAACGTAGGCAGTACCCGGCGAGTAAACGCCCAATGCAGTACCGATAATGCCGCTTCCAGCCAGGTGCGCTTTGATGACATCTGTCTCGAAGTACTCCTCGAGATAGTCGCCGACACTCTTGGTCCAGAACTTCAAAGTGTCTGCCAGCCCCTCTTCGCCCAGATCGAGAAAGCTGCCGGCGAATTCCGAAAGGTCTTTCAGGTCGCGTAATTTCAAAGAGGTGGGATCGGGCGGTCTGCGCAGTAGATAGGGCCGGATTAGCCGAGTCTGTTTCATTACATCGGCAGAATAGCGATCGTAGGCATTGGCATCACGCCTGGAATGTCTTGCCATTTCCCGGTGGTGCCGTTCATGATCGAAATAGTTGCCAAAGTGATCGCCATTTTGCATGTAGGTAACCCCGCCGCCATAGGGCACAACTTGCAGACCATGGCGCGGAAGCTCAAGATCCCGTGCAAGTTCTGGTCTAAACAGACTACAGACATAAGAACAGTTTGAATAAGTCCAGTCTTCGTGAAGTGAACGGCTAACCGTCGCGCCGCCGATATAGGAATTGCGTTCTACCACCAGCACATCCAGCCCGGATTTCGCCAGATAGGCGGCATTCGTCAGGCCGTTATGACCGGCACCAATGACTATCGCATCGTATTTTTTCACCGCACTCTCCATAACATCAAACCAAAACACCCTGCCAACTCGCCAGGCCAATTTTCAGCCCAAATCTAAGCTCTTTAAACTACACCCGCGAGCCATTGTAAGAGCCTAAATCGCGGGTATCACATCGCTGCGAAGCATGCCATGCACGGTGACCTGTGTCCACAGGCGAATGAATGATCATTCAGTGATTGCCATGCACTGAGCATTGGTCTATGTTGATAAGTAAGGATGGCGTTAATCCTGTAAAAACGCCATGATATAGGGCATAAGACACCGATTTGGAACCAAAAACCGTGGCCAAGACAAGCGTTAAAAAAACGAGTACGCGACGCGCTCTTCCCAAAGAAGTGCGCAGAAAACAACTCATACAGGCCACTATGGATAGCATCGCTGAAAATGGGCTGTCTGGCACCACCCTGGCGACAGTCACCCGCAAAGCCGGTCTTAGCATGGGCATCGCCAATCTTCACTTTGAAAGTAAAGATAAAATGCTCACCGAGACGCTGCGGTATGTTACCGATGAGTACAGCAACGGGCAGATGGAGATCCTGACCAGCGGCAAATACACCACCGTCGCTGAAAAGATCCAGGCTATACTGGCCTTTGATTTGAGCCCCAAGGTATTGCACAAAAGCAAACTGGCTGTCTGGATCGCATTTTGGGGCGAAGCAAAGGCGAGGCCCACCTACCAAAAAATAAGAACTCTGGCGGACATCCAGTCCGAAAGCAGTTTTCGCGACCTGTTCCAAGCCGCCATCGATGAAGGTGGCTACGCCAATACGGACGCCGACTTGCTGGCAAGGGGTTACACCGCCCTGGTCGATGGTTTGTGGTTGGATTTGCTGGTGGCACCCAAACAGTTCAACCGCAGTAAAGCGATGAAAATTGCGCGCCATTACCTCGCCACCGCTTTTCCTAAACATATCCAAATGGATATCGAATAAAAAATGCAGATTCAGCGCATGATTATCACAGATGCCCTGGCAAAACGTAGACTGGAAGGCATGTGAACATGCGAGTATCAACACTCATTTTTTTACTCATCGTCGCACTCACTAATCGCCAGGTAATTGCGCAAGAGTCGACACTCAATATCTACAACTGGGCGGATTACATTGATCCCCGGATTATTGATGACTTTGAGGAGCTCTACGATATTGAAGTCAATTACGACATCTACGACTCCAGCGAAATAGTCGATACCAAATTGATGACTGGAAGTTCCGGTTACGACCTCGTTGTTCACTCTGCCAGTTTCGCCGCGCGTTTGTCTCCAATTGGTGTGTTTGCGCCTGTCGATAGAAGCAAACTTAAAAACTGGCACCACATTGATGCCGAGATTATCGAAACGGTAGAGGAACACTACAAGCAGCCTATGATGGGTGTACCCTACATGTGGGGCACCACTGGAATCACCTACAACGTAGACATGATTCGCAAGAGAATGCCCGATGCCCCGGTCGATAGTATGGCGCTGATTTTCGACCCGGAAATTGTATCCAAATTTGCCGATTGCGGGGTGAGCTTTCTCGATGATCCAACAACGGTCATCCCCTTTGCCATGCTCTATCTCGGCTACCCGGCAACCTCGGTAGAAAGTCAACATTTAGAAGAAGTGGAAGCTTTGCTGAAAAACGTCCGCCCCTACATTAAGTATTTTAGCTCGACCAAAATGTTATTGGATTTACCGAGTAGAGAAGTGTGTATCGCCATGACCTGGTCCGGGGACTATTCTGTCGCCCGTTCTCGTGCGGCAGAGGCGGGTCTGGATATAAACCTCGCCTACAGCATACCGATAGAGGGCAGCATTGACTGGTTTGATGTGTTGTTTATGCCCTCCGACGCGCCCCACCCCGACGCTGCTCATTTGTTTCTGGACTATATTTTGCGGCCGGAAGTCATCGCCAAGGCTAGCGATTATACCGGCTATGCGAACGCCAACAAAAGTGCGACTCCCCTGGTAAATAAATCGATTACCAGTGATATCGGTATTTATCCGGATGAAGAAACGAAAAAAAGACTGGTGCCCACGATTGTATTAGAACCCAAATTGGAACGCCGCCGCTCGCGAACCTGGACAAAAGTAAAAACTGGATTGTGATCATCCGCAGGACTAAAAATGAATAATAACGACTCGGAAAAGACCACCACATTATCAGAGGATTACAGCGACACTCCCTGGAAGGACCCCGCGCAAAAGCCGTTTATCGAGTTTCGATCTGTAAGCAAGAAATTTGGGGATTTCACAGCCGTCGATGAAGTTTCACAAAACATCTATAAGGGTGAGCTGTTTACCATACTCGGTGGCTCCGGGTGCGGAAAATCCACCCTATTGCGAATGCTCGCGGGATTTGAAGCGCCCACCTCCGGCAGCATCTGGATCGACGGTGTAGATGTTACCCACCTGCCCGCCTACGACCGGCCAGTCAACATGATGTTCCAATCCTATGCAGTGTTTCCGCATATGAACGTCGAGCAAAATGTAGGCTATGGTCTGCGAAAAGAAAAGGTTCCCAAGGAGGAAATAAAAACTCGCGTGCAGGAGATGCTGGAGCTGGTACAGCTATCCGACTTTGCCAAGCGGAAACCGGATCAGCTCAGTGGAGGTCAACGCCAGCGTGTCGCCTTGGCTCGCGCCTTAATCAAGCGCCCGAAGGTATTGCTATTGGATGAGCCACTCGCAGCTTTGGATAAAAAACTGCGGGAGCAAACTCAATTCGAGCTGATTAATTTGCAGTGCCAGCTCGGAATCACCTTTGTGGTCGTTACCCACGATCAAGAAGAAGCTATGACTCTCGCCTCCCGCGTCGCGGTAATGGATGCCGGAAAATTCGTGCAGATCGGCACTCCGGGAGAAGTCTACGAATACCCGCGTAACTTTTTCGTCGCCGATTTTTTCGGCAACATCAATATATTCGACGCGACTGTAACCGCCAGCGAGCCCGATCACGTAACGGTCGCATTGGATAAAAGCGGTACAAAAATACGCGCGCAATACCAATCCACCCTTCGTGGCGGCGACCGTGTGATGATCGGAGTGCGCCCGGAAAAACTGAGTATCAGTGAAACGAAGCCCGAACTCGAAGGCTATACGATCACTAAAGGTGTAGTGGAAGACCTGGCCTATTACGGCAATCGATCTGTTTACCGAGTTCGCTCACAGACCGGCAGAGTCATCCAGGTTAGCGCGCAGAACTCTCTTCGCTCAGCGGAACACATAGTGGAATGGGACGACGAGGTATTCCTAAGCTGGGAGTCAAGCTGCTCGGTGGTATTGGAAAATTGAATACTGAACTGGGGGCAACAGCTACCGACAAACTGTGGCGCAGTTTCGTTATCTACATGCCTTATGCCTGGTTGCTGCTGTTCTTTCTCATACCCTTCTTCATTGTCTTTAAAATCAGCTTCGCAGATCCGGTCGTAGCTCAACCACCCTTCACACCTTTTTTCGACTGGGGGGAATCGGCGCAAAAATCGCTGTTGGCTACGTTAGACAATTACCGCTTTCTCCTCGAGGACAAACTCTACTGGGTGAGCTATCTTCGTTCGATAAAAATTGCACTAATTTCTACCGTGCTCTGCCTGTTGGTGGGCTATCCCGTAGCCTACGTTATTGCGCGAGCCCGGCCACCGTGGCGGAATATCTTGCTACTACTCATAATTCTTCCATTCTGGACTTCGTTTTTACTGCGTATTTACGCCTGGATGGTGATGCTGGGCAAGTACGGGTTGATCAACAACTTGCTGATGGGGGCGGGATTGATCGAGCAGCCGCTACAAATGCTCTACACCGACATGGCGGTCTACGTCGGGATTGTCTACACCTATGTGCCCTTTATGATTCTGCCACTGTATGCGACTTTGGAAAAACTGGACTTAAACCTCAACGACGCAGCAGAAGATCTCGGTGCGAAGCCTTGGCAGCGGTTCGTGGATATTACCCTGCCTCTGTCCATGCCCGGGATTATTGCTGGCTCTATGCTGGTGTTTATTCCAGCCCTTGGGGAGTACGTGATACCCGCTCTGCTGGGCGGTCTCGACTCCTTAATGATTGGCCGCACGCTCTACAACGAGTTTTTCGTCAATCGTGATTGGCCTCTGACCTCTGCCGTGGCGACCGTTCTCCTCTTTATCCTGATCCTGCCCATTATGTTATTTCAGCGTTATCAGCAGGGGGACAATGCATGAAAAATCGATCCCTACTGCTTTTGACAACCGTGAGTTTTGGTTTCGCATTCCTGTATATCCCCATTTTCGTTGTGATGGCCTATTCCTTCAACGAATCACGTTTGGCAACTGTGTGGGGCGGTTTTTCCACCCGCTGGTACGTCGCCCTTTTCGAAAACGAGCAGATACTGTCAGCGGCATTGCTGAGTCTCAAAGTAGCAGTAGTAAGTGCGAGCTTTGCAACGGTTTTTGGCACTCTGGCCGGCCTCGCTCTCAACAGAATGGGGCGTTATCGGGGGCGGACTTTGTTTACCGGGCTAATTGCAGCACCATTGGTGATGCCCGAGGTGATCACGGGCCTGTCATTGCTCTTACTGTTTGTAAGCTTGCAGGAAATGACCGGCTGGCCCACGGCCCGGGGGGCGACCACGATCACAATTGCACATATCACTTTTTCCATGGCTTATGTCGCCGTTGTCGTGCAATCACGCCTGGCGAGCATGGATCAGTCGTTAGAAGAAGCCGCCATGGATCTAGGCGGACGGCCCTTTGAGGTGACGCGCGATATTACGCTGCCTCTGATAGCGCCTGCGATGATGTCAGGTTGGCTGTTGGCGTTCACGCTATCTTTGGACGATTTAGTCATTGCCAGTTTTACCTCGGGTGCAGGGGCAAGTACCCTGCCGATGGTGATTTTCTCCAAGGTAAAATTGGGAATTACGCCTGAGATTAATGCTCTGGCTACACTTGTAATTGCGACGGTGGCAATCGGCGTGATACTGGCCGGTTGGATAATGTTGAATCAGAGCAGGAAAAAGCCTGTAGACTAGATCGATGTTAGAATGGAAAACCTGATACCGATTCACCGCACCGGAATGCCCCAAATTTACGATCATATAGCGAACTATCCCTATGACCGCTGAAGAAATCGCTGCGGTATTCGACCACGCCGGCAACCTGAAAAAACAAGGAAGATATGACGAGGCTGCCGAGCTTCTTTCCCTGTTGGTAAAAAACCTCCCCAATGCACCCATTGCACATTTCCGCTATGCCGCCATGCTCGCGCGCGCAGGAAAGCCGGCTGAGTCTGCTGGAGCCTATCGGCGATGTCTGGAATTGTCGCCTGAACATCCCGGAGCGCTTCTGGGACTGGGGCATGTGCTAAAAACAATGGGGAACTACGAGGACAGTATTCTGTGCTACATGCGCTGCATTGAGCAACGTCCCAACTAGGGCGAAGCCTATTTCAGTTTGGCGAATCTAAAGACCTATCGTTTTGAAGATACTCTCATTCAAGAGATGGAGGACAGCGTCACTAGCGAAACTATTGGCGATACAGCCAAAATTACTTTTCTCTTTGCGCTGGGTAAGGCCCACGAAGATCGGCAGGACTATCGCAACGCATGGAGTTACTATTCCCGCGGCAACGCAGCCCAGCGAATGAAGCTCAGTTACGATCCGGTACGCACTGAGTCCACCGCCAATGAATTGATAAAACATTTCGGCAAAGCGTTTTTCGAACAAACTGTCGGAAGTGGCCATTCAGACGCCTCGCCAATATTTGTCCTGGGCCTGCCCCGCTCCGGTTCAACTTTAATCGAACAAATTCTGGCCAGTCACTCAGCGGTAGAAAGTACAGGTGAGTTGCCCTATATGAAACGGCTCACCCAATCATTCAGCAAGAAGGCAAATCGAGCCCTGCGATACCCGGCCGTCTTAAAGAGGCTGGACTCCAGGAAGTTAATATTGCCGGGGGCACGATACCTCGAGTTGGCATCGAAACATCGAACGGACACCTCCCTCCATTTTGTCGATAAAATGCCCGAGAATTTCCTGTATGTGAGCTTTATCCATTCTATTTTACCAAGCGCCAGGATTATCGACGCCCGGCGCCATCCCCTTGATACCTGTGTATCCAATTTGAAACAACTGTACTCCCGTGGCCAAAATTACTGTTACGACCAAACTGAAATTGGCGAGTACTATCTACAATACCAACGAGTGATGGATCACTGGAACGATGTTCTGCCCGGTCGCGTGCTGCGTGTACAATATGAGGACACAGTGGGAGACCTCGAAGGCCAGGTAAAACGAATTCTCAACTATCTCGAACTGCCTTGGGAGGATGACTGTATGCTCTATCATCAAAACGACCGCCCTGTTCACACTGCAAGTTCGCAGCAAGTCAGGCTTCCGATCTACAGTGGTGGCATTGGCAACTGGGGCCGTTTCGAGCCCGAACTAGACGAACTCAAGAGTGTACTCGAACCAATTCTCGCTCAATATTCCTAAAAACTGCGGGGCCAATGAATGTCAAAAAAGACCACCCAATACATCACTGTGGCTTTGGTCCTTGGTCTGGCACTGTACAACTCACTTGAGGATACATCCACCGGACCCTCCGAAGGTACGCACCAGACAACGCTAGACAACAAGCAAGTCAATGTCGCTTATGAAAACCGCCAAAGCGATGTACAAGTAAGCGGATTCGGAGAGGTCGTTAAAGTCCTCAGAGATGACAACAAAGGCAGCCGACATCAAAAAATGATACTCAAAATTGCTTCGGGATTACGGCTACTCATCGCGCACAACATAGATTTGGCGCCTCGAATCGACAATATTCGCGAGGGAGATACCGTCGAATTCTATGGTGAGTACGAGTGGAACGAGAAAGGCGGTGTGATACATTGGACGCATCATGACCCCGGTGGCAGACATAAGGACGGATGGTTAAAGCACAAAGGCGAAATCTATCAATAGGGAGTTAAGTAATGAAAATGCTGGCGAAAGTGATGGTGGCTATCGTTGCCGCGCAACACCTGTGGTTTCTAACTCTGGAAATGTTTTTGTGGGAGAGTCCAATTGGGCTTAAAACTTTTGGGCTGACCCCGGAGTTCGCCCATCAGTCGGTTTCATTGGCCGCCAATCAGGGGCTTTATAACAGCTTTCTATCGGCGGGTTTACTCTGGTCTCTTATGAGTAAGGACAATGCATTCGATTTGAAGATATTCTTCCTGGGCTGCGTTGATGCTCCTATGTTTGTCAAGCAGTTATAAGTCCGGTAGAAGTGCTTTGTCATGACTCTTTCCCGGTAGTAAATGGTAGAACTCACGAGCAACAAAACGTTTGAGGCAACGGATGATGTCTTTCTTGGATAAGCCTTCCGCAATTCTGCGCTCCACATATCTGATCGTTTGCGGGTGCCATCGCATACGCACCAATACTACGCGGTACAATGCAGCGTTGGCCTGTCGATTCCCGCCCCGGTTCAACCTGTGGCGCCCAGCCGTTTTTCCGGAGCCTGTAGGAATTGGGCATACACCGCAGAGCTTTGCAAAAGCTGATTCAGAACGAATACGCTCCGAGTTATCACCGGCTGCGATCATCATTTCAGCAGCTGAATCAAAGCCCACACCAGGGCGCTCTAGCATTTGAGGTGCTACTGTTTGAGTCAAATTTTTCAATTGGCTGCTATGCAATTTGATTTCCTCGTGGAGGCACAGCCATCGCCTAGCAAGATATGACAGAGTGTATCTCGCTCCCTGGATAGGGCTGATAACAACCTCACTCACGTCCAATGTCGAACACGCCACAACGAGCTTGTGATCTGTCAGCTTTTCAAGCTCGCAACGTAGCTCATCGGACGCTGTGATCAAGACTGTTTTGAGGCTGATCATCGTCGTCGACCGCATTTTCACTGCGGAATCACGTGCTATTTTGACCATTCGCATCGCTTCGACTCCGCCACATGCAAGTTTTGGAATCGCTGTGCCGACACCAGAAAGCATAGTTCGAGCGGCATGCTCTGCATCTATCGGATCGCTCTTTCCTAATAACCGTCGCTGGCCCTTACGAGGAGGTCGCGCGACCTCAGCTACCTTCCTATCATGCCGTCTTAAAAATCGCGCTAGCCCCAAGCCGTAGGAACCACACCCTTCAACTCCAAACCCATGAACGCGACCAAGGGTCTCTGCCCATGCCCATAGTTCAGCATAGCCATCAGGGTTAGCTGGGAATGCTTTAGCTTGATCAACTAGACCACCCAGGCCATCTATGGCAACTGCGACGTGTAGATCCTTATGTGTATCGACACCAATGATGACATCGTGGCGAGTGAGTTTAATGCTGGGCATGGCTGCTTGTCCTTTCTCCGATCAGTGGTTATCTCGTCAGTAGGATGGGTCGGACAGGACTGCGATGGGATCTGCTAGATCAGGCTCCTATTAGGTCACTGCCCATCTTGCCGGCGAGGATTAACGACACTGCGCAGATGGCCGACACGTCAACGCAAAGACACAAGGTCGGTCGTAGTAAGGGTCAGGCCACCTGGGTCAGTGACGATGGGTAGCATCTCAGATACGAGAATTTTCCCACAGAAGAATCCTCGCAGTCGTAGCAGGCATCTTTGGAGCCGCAACTGTTAGCCCGACGATCTTCGTGGTTCAGGGTATTCCCGCTTGTATTGCCATGGCTTTGGTATTCATGACCCGGCCTGACCAAGATTCTCCGGGGGCACATAGTCAAAAATAAAGTTAATGCGCCCCTCGTCACCTTTATTCATTACGCTGTGCTGTTTCTGATTATTGATTTCGTAGACCTTACCGACTTCAAATTTATAAGATTTACCATCTAACATAAATCGCACACGCGGATTGGTCACCAGGGGAATGTGAATTCGGTGGCCGAAGTGAAACGAGGGGTGTTTGTCTTTGTGGGGTTTGATGATACCGCCGGGAATCAATCTTGCGGCCATTGCGCGAATAATGGTGCCACCGGGCGGGTAGTGTCGCTCGAGTATTTCATGCATCAACGGTACGGCCTGCTCGGCCATTAAATCCCAGCCCTCTTCGCGGCTAACTTCTATATTTGGCCATCCGGCGCCATCGGTAAAGACCATCACAATGGACTGTGTTTGCTCATGGACCTCGTAGGTGTCCTGACGGTACTCGTTGCCTAGCCATGCTGAATCGTCCAGCCCCAGGATCACGTTTTGCAAACTTGTGATGTCAAACTCCCCTAATTCCCTCAGCGGCTGACCGATGTCCATGGATATCTACCTTTTGCGTTCGATTAAGCAGCGAATTTAACATAGAAAGACGACGATACGTAATCTCTCAATAGAGAGTTTGAGCACGCCCTGATGTATCATTAAGCTATTCGTATGAACAATTGAGGAACGGCCATGACTGATGCTCTTCCAGGAAATCTCGAAGCCACCCTGCCCAGTAGCTGGTACCTCGATGACAGCGTTTATTCGCTGGAATGCGAGCATATCTTTTTCACCGAGTGGATTTGTGTGGGGCGCGAGGAAGACATCGCGCAGCCCGGTGACCACAAGGTGCCGGACCTGCATGGGGAGAGTATTCTTATGTTGCGCAACACAGACGGTGAACTGCGTGCTTTTTATAACGTCTGTCGCCATCGGGGCGCGCAGCTATGCCCGGTCGGCGAGCAGGAGGATTCCAACAATCGTCTGCCACTTCGAGGCGGTGTTATAAACGGACGCAGCATAATGTGCCCCTATCACTCTTGGACTTACGATCTGAACGGCCAATTACAAAGAGCTCCTCACATGAGCGCCGACAAGGAGTTTAAGGTCGAGGATATTCAACTTCATCCCGTTGGCTGCGAAACCTGGGGCGGGTTTGTATTCCTGAATTTGACACCCAAAAAAGCGCCTAATTTCTCCGAAAACATTGCTGAAATTTCGCAGCGCTTCACGCGATATCCACTGGCTGACCTCCGTGTTGGTCAACGCATTCAATACGAGGTGGACGCCAATTGGAAAGTCCTGTGTGAAAACTACAACGAGTGCTATCACTGTGGCCCTGTTCATCCCGAGCTGTGTCAAATCGTTCCCGCCTTCAAAGACTTGGGGGGTTCGGAACTTGATTGGGACCGCGGGATTCCCCATCGAGAAGGCGCGTTTACCTTTACTGAATCGGGCACTACAGATCGCAGAATGTTTCCGGGGTTGGATGAGGATGAGCAAGCACGCCACAAGGGAGATCTTATTTATCCCAATCTCTTTCTGAGCCTAGCGAGCGACCATGTGGTGGCGTTTTTTCTACATCCAAAAAGCGCAGGGGAGACCTTAATCGATTGCCTGTTTCTGTTTGAAACCTACGAGTTGGAAAAGCCTGACTTCGACCCTTCGGATGCCGTAGATTTCTGGCATTTAGTGAACCGACAAGACTGGAGTATCTGCGAACGCGTCCAAAAGGGAATGGCGGCTCGAGTGCACACCCAGGGAGTCTATGCTCCGATGGAAGACTGGAACCTCGATATTCGAAAATATGTCACAGACCGCATCGGTGAGCATGTCTAAACTACAGGACCCGGAGGATATTCAGCTATCGGGATATCTCTGAGATACAGTGTGTCGGGCTTGGCATCCAGTTCACGTGCGTACTCATGGCCCGAGTAAACCGCATGAACCAGGGCGCCAGCAGCCAGGGCGTCGCCTATTCGCTGTACAGATTTCACACCGGCTTCGGCCAAGCGTTCCTGCGTCTGAGCTGTTAAGCGCTGATAGAGCTCATCATTGGGTAACCTCAGTCCGACGATGACAACCGATGCGGCAGTAGCGCGTTGTGTCTGCCCGGTAAAAATATTCGACAGTGAAACTCGCTCTCCATCGAATTCATCAAGTAATACTTGTGTCGATATATCCACGTTCAATTTGTGGAGCGACTGATGCACAAAGGTTTGTTCGTTGGTCATGATCGTCCATGCAGAGGCATGTCCTGCAGGTGTTGCGTAAGACACCTTAAGCCCTTTAGTGGCAAGATATTCCGCAATAGATCCACCGAGGTAGTAGTTGTCAAAATCGTAAACCAACACTGGTCCTTCAGGCACAAGGCCATTGGCCAAATCATCAGGCGTATACACCTGCGGACCCTCTAATGTGCCCTTTGGAATTTCAAGAGAGGAATAGAGCGCTTTCGTCCAGTGGGCGCCTGTGGCAACCGCAATGTGATTGTGCTCCAGACCGAGAACATCTTCTATACCCAGTTCACTTTCGGTGTAAAGGTTGACGTTGCCCATCTGTTTTAGGGCATAAAGACGATAGTCTGCAACTCTACCCCAAGTACTCAACCCTGGGAGAGAAGTTTCAAAGCGCAATCTCCCACCCATTTCACTGGCTCGATCGGCAATGGTGACCTGGTATCCTCGCTTCGCCGCTATTAACCCGGCCTCCAAGCCCGCCGGCCCTCCCCCGACTATGAGAACTGAATCGCTGCTGTCCGCCCGGTCAAACTTTTCCGGGTGCCATTTTTTGCGCCACTCTTCGCCCGCTGTGGCATTTTGTGTACAGCGCACGGGAACACCGTCGTGCCAACTGGCGATACAAATATTGCAGCCTATGCATTCGCGGATCTCATCTTCCCGACCTTCACGAATCTTATTGGGTAGAAAGGGATCTGCGATGGAAGGCCTGGCTCCACCAATTAAATCCAGAATGCCACGCTTAATCTGCGACACCATGGTATCGGGTGAGGTAAATCTTCCCACACCTACCACGGGCTTGTCGGTCACTTGTTTTACAAAATCGACAATGGGTTCATGAGCGCCCTCTGGGCGGAACCTCGAAGCGCCACAGTCGGTCGGGCTGGAATCCATTTTCACATCCCACAAATCTGGTAGATCCGCAAGCAAGGTAACAACCTCGTGTGCCTGAGAAACGTACTGATCACTGGCTTTACCGCGCAATTCCTCCAGGCTGATCCGCAGGGCCACTGCACACTTGTCTCCCACGGCTTCTTTGGTCGCCTCGATGAGCTCGCGAACAAAGCGAACTCTGTTTTCTACACTACCGCCATAGCAATCTGTGCGCTGGTTGTATTCCTCCAGCAAAAATTCATAGCCCAGATAACCCATACCCGCATAGATATAAACGATATTAAAACCGGCAGTGACCGCGCGCTTTGCAGCGGCAACTTGCCACCCGATGACATCGCGAATGTCTCCAGCGTCCATAATCCTAGGTCGCTGATTACCCATGAAACCCACATGGGTAGCGGCCCAGGGAATACCCGAGGGCGAGTACGGCGCTATTCTGGAGGTGCGGTTCATAACCGATGCTCCGCCGTGCCACAACTCCACGGCGGCAAGTGAGCCGTGCTTGTGGATCGCATCACAGCTCAGAGCGTGAGAGCGAATATCATTGTCATCCCACAGCCTAGCAAAAGGTAGGGGGCTATCGTCTGAGGAGGGGTGGGTCGATACAGCTCCTGTTGTAACTACGCCCCAGCCTCCCTCTGCTTTCGTTTCGCGAAAGGCGGCTCGAACTCTTGGGTTCGCTTCAGTCATACCACTGGCATGGGGCACTTGGTAAAAGCGATTTGGTGCGACTACGGGGCCGATTTTCACCGGTTCAAATAACACTTTGTAATTGGGATTCACAAGCACTCCACACATGTCACTCAGGATGAGAACAGTATTCCCGATTTGGCGCCGCGAGTACATGTCCGGGATGCATGTGGGAGCTCTTTTCCACAGCTGCGAGCCCAGTTAAAGACAGCGAAATAGCTGGCCTAAAACCGGGGATATTTATATGATTTGACGTTGTGTTCCGCCAAGCACCAAAACCTTACTTCATTCGTATTGGCAACTCTTAGGATCCCGTGTGACCGAACCCTTAAATCTTCAAACTTCCTTCAACCGCGCAATCGATTTGCTCAAAGAAAATGCACAAGATGAAGCAGAATCACTGTGCCGTGCAGCCATAGCACAGGAACCTAGCGATGTTAATTTTGTCGCCCTGCTGGGGACTATCCTGCTGCGGAAAGGAGATCTGGAAGAGGCTGAGAATCAGCTGCGCAGAGCCGTCACAATCGCACCTGGATTTCCCCGCTTACAGGAAGACCCTGGCACCGTACTTCTAAACTTGAAGAAACCCGCCGAAGCCCTACCTCATCTGCTCAAGGCGGCAGAACTCACCCCAGACAATGCAGAGGCTTTTTTCAAACTCGGCGGAGCGCTTAAAGCGCTGGGCAAACACGAAGAGGCCGATCGCGCATTTCAGCGCTCTACCACTCTGTCGCCGCAAAAAGGCCAGATGGACCAGGCGGCCACGCTGTTCGCCCAGGGGAAGTATCGCGAATCGGAGAAGCTCGCCCAGAATCTACTCAAGCAGAACCCTCGCGATGTTAACGCGGCGGTGTTACTGGCAAGAATCGCCATGGAAGCGCGCGCCTACGAGGATGCGGAAGCGCTACTGCGGCGCGTAGTAGAAATTGCACCGCGGTTTATCGAAGCCTGGCATGACCTGAATACGGTTTTGAAAGAGCAAAACAAATTTGATGAGGCCGTAGAGGTGCTCGATAGCACCATTGAACTCGCCCCGAACAACCCCATTAGCCACTATTTTCGAGCCGCCGCACTGGCTATGGGGTCCAGACCCGAAGAGGCAGAGCACTCTTACTTGAAAGCGATAGAGCTGGACCCAAAGCTCTCTGGTGCGCATCTGGGCTTGGGCCACGTCCTTAAAACTCTGGGTCGCCAGGAAGATGGTATTGCCGCTTATCGCGCCGCGATGGTACTGCGCCCTAACTTCGGCGAGATTCACTACAGCTTGTCCAATTTGAAAACTTTCAAATTCACGGACGAAGAAACTGAAGACATGGTGGGCAGGTTGGAGCGCGAAGAACTCAGCAAAGAATCCATCGTGCATTTTGCCTTCACGCTGGGAAAAGCCTTTGAAGATAAGAAGGACTACGACCGCGCCTTCGAATACTACAGCCGAGCCAATGAGGCTCACCGTGACACCATCGCCTACGACCCGGTTCAAACCGAACTGATTCATCAAAAAATTCGAGAGACTTTTACACCGGAGTTGTTTGAACGCTTTACGCAAGAAAACGCTGGATGCCAGGATGCCTCACCTATATTCATCCTCGGCTTGCCCCGGTCGGGATCGACACTATTGGAGCAAATACTGGCAAGCCATTCACAGGTGGATGGAACCAGCGAGCTACCCGACCTAAGCCTGGTATCACAATCTCTGAGCGATCGACGCAGTGGCGCCAGCTACCCCGGAGTAATGCCAAAACTATCTGCTGATCACCTCACACGCCTCGGTGAACAATACATCCAACAAACCAAGAGACACCGATTGGGAGCCGCACATTTTACCGACAAGATGCCCAATAATTTCCCCCAAATAGGGTTTATCCAACTCATTTTGCCAAACGCGATCATCATCGATGCGCGAAGACACCCCCTGGACAGCTGTATGGGTTGTTTCAAGCAGCACTTTGCCAAGGGCCAAACTTTCACCTACGACCTGTTCGAGCTCGGTGAGTTTTATCTTGAGTACCAGGCAATGATGGACCACTGGGACACAGTGCTTCCCGGCAAGGTGTTACACGTGCAATACGAAGAGGTAGTGGCCGATCTCGATACCCAGGTGCAACGTATTCTGGATCATTGTGGACTTCCCTTCGAGGAGAGCTGCGTGAACTTTCATGAAAACGATCGCGCGGTCCGAACAGCCAGCTCCGAGCAGGTACGCCAACCTATTTACTCAGGGTCCGTGAATACCTGGAAACGCTTTGAAAAACATCTTCAACCACTTATCGACGTGGTGGAACCGATACTTCCGCAGGGCGAATACGGTGTACAAACATGACCGAGCAAGCTCTCAAGCTACCCAAGTTGATCGCAAGCTCAGTTGTAAGAGGTAGTGAAAAAGGGCAGAGTCACGGTGGTATTTACACCATTGACTTCGCCAGCCAGTCGGTAGAACAGCGCCTCGATTGGAACCGCGGAGATATCGATTTTTCCGGCCGGGGTTGGGATCGCGGTTTGCGCGGTATCGCGTTCACAGAAGATGAAATATTTATCGCTGCCAGCGACGAGTTATTTTGTTACACCCCTGATTTTGAATTGAAAGACTCCTATACCAATCCCTACCTGCGACACTGCCACGAGATAAGCCTGCAGGACAACACCTTGTTTATCAGTTCTACCGGCTTTGACAGTTTGTTGGCCTTTGACCTCACCACCCGCAGTTTCGTGTGGGGGTTATTCGTTAACCGCAATGGTAAAAACTGGGTGGCGCAACCTTTTGATCCTCGCACTTCTGGCGGCCCGGCCCTGTCGAATACCTACCATATCAATATGGTGCACGTTGAGCCCTCCGGTATTTATTTTAGCGGACTACACACAAAAGCGATGCTACACCTGAATGGGAAAATGGAAATTAGCGAGATCTGCAACCTACCCCAGGGCACTCACAACGCCCAACCTTTTCAAGGTGGTGTGGTATTCAACGACGCACAAAACGATGTCGTTAGGTATGTATCGCGAGATGGCTCGCAACAATCAATGGCAATCCCCAGCTATCCCAAGACCGACTTAAAATTTGTCGGCGTTGACGACTCCCGTATCGCCAGACAGACCTTTGGCAGAGGCCTTTGTGCTGTGGGTGACCACTACATTGCCGGTGGCTCATCGCCATCTACCATTAGTCTTTATGATTTGCGCAACGGAGAACGCGTGGCAGTAGTGAATTTGACGATGGACATACGCAACGCGATTCACGGGCTTGAAGTTTGGCCCTTCGAACTTAGAAGTTATACCTCACACTAAAGCTCGCTCGCCGCGGCCTGATAATGTTGATGCTACTGCGACCAAAGAATGGGTCGAAGTCTGTCGAATCGGAGTAAGTCGTTCCGCGCTCATCATCAATGTTCATAACGGCAAAACGCGCAGTCCAATTACCTGACTCGTAACCCAGGATAATATCGGTCTCAGAATAGTCATCCTGAACCACCCTCGGAGAATTCGCGGCATCAGTCAGCTGCTGTTAGCGACTCACCCGTGTAACTGTGTTGCAATCGTACATAAGCTTCATCATCGCCAAACCAATCCGTAGCCCAGCTGTACTCGGCATAGGCCGACCATGCAAGATCGGCAAACAGCGGCAAATCCGACTTTGGCTCTAAGCCTAGAGTGGCCTGTCCTCCATCGAACCGGGCATCCGGGAAAGTCGCCGGTGCTTCAACTTCAGCTGTGTCTATATAGGTCATATTAAAACCTATCACCAGCTCTTCAGACACGGCCGCGGTAAAGTCTATATCAATACCTTCCACCGTGGCATCACCCAAATTGGCGACCACAACCTGGAACGGCTCACCTATGTTAAAGCTTGGATCTGTCACCTCGAGCTGGACATCTTTCCAATCCATTGTATACAGCGTCGCATTAAACTGAACGCGACCATCCAACCACCTGGATTTCAAACCGACTTCCATATTCTCCAAGGTATCCGAATCATACTCGACCGGCAGCGTCGGCACTCCTCGACCACGATTTACACCGCCAACCCGGAAACCTTCCGAATAGAGGACATAGCCCATGACATCGTCGGTAAAGTTATACTGAAGACCCACTTTGGGTACAAAACCGTCATCCGAACCGCCGGCAACCAAATCTTGCTCCAATCGAGTTTGGGGTCGATACACTTGATAGGTTCGATCGATGTCAATATCAAACCAGCGCCCGCCCAATATCAAATCGAGCTTGTCGGTGATGCTGTAGTCGATTTCGCCAAAAACGGCCATATCGGTGCGTTCGGTCCCTTGAACCGAGAGCCACCACCCGTCTGTAGGAGCGATGCCCGGGTAATAATATGACCAAGCGGCAAACGCCGGGGAGTTGCGATAATCATCCAGATAGGAAATAAAATCCCAGATCTCTTCCGTTTCCTGATAGAAAGCGCCAACCGTCCATTGCATCTTGTCTGAACTACTGCTCAAACGGAATTCCTGGGTGAACGCGTCGTTATTCTGTTCGTTAGACTGGGCCCCAATAGGATCAAGACCAAAATCGTAGGTGGCGTAGCCGGCGTAGATGCCAAAGCTGTAGTGAAAATAAGCTGCATACGCCTGTGTGTCAGTCTCGTAGTAGATGTCTCGATCGAAGTAAGACGTTGCAGAGACCAACTGAGCAAACCCCAAATCGGCCTCAATCGTCAGACTAATTTGCTTCAGTTCGTCTTCTCGAATCTCTTTAGAAAACTTGATGACCTCGAGGTCACCCACTGTGGGATCGTGGTCATTAAATCCGTCGGCTTCGATTTTTTGGTAATTGACCGCGAGAGTCGCTGTGATGTCATCAGTAATGTGCCAGCGCGCCTGCGCTCGACCGCCTACCCAGTCGTAGCCGTTAATGTCGTCATCGACCGCACTGGCATTGGTTTTTTGGCCACCGAGCCCTGAACCCAGCGAGTTGGGACCATCGATAACGGTGGTGCCAAGAACATTGTCGATAAATCCAGCTTGGTGCTTGCTAAACCCGGTGAAGCGAACCGCCAGTTTGTTTTCGATAATGGGGATATTAACCGTGGCATCTATATCGTAACCGGTTTCACCCTCGCTGATTGTTTCCGCTCCAATACCGATGTTGGCGCTAAATCCTGTGGGGTCTGGCTTGTTGGTGATATAGCGAATAGTTCCGGACTGGGAGCTGGCTCCAAACAGTGTGGACTGTGGCCCAGCCAGTGCTTCAATGCGCGCGATGTCAGCCATATAGATATCAGGCGCTTGAGATGTAAGGGTCAAAGGCTGTTCATCCAGATAAATAGCGGCTGTCGGGTCCACCAAAAATCCACCCCCGTCACTCACACCACGGAAGGTAATCGTGTTCTGGCCGGGGCTGGTACTGGAAATACTCAGGCTCGGTACGAATCGGCTGAGATCTTCAAGGGAAGTCAGGCCCTGTTTCTTGAGATCTTCCCCTGTGACGGTCTGAATGTGCATGGGCACATCCTGAGTGCTCTCAGAGTGTTGCCGCGCAGTCACAATCACCTCTTCGAGGGCAAAGTCGGCCTCCTGCCCGGTCGCGATACCCGCTCCCGTCACACCCAGCGCAGTGGCTATGGATCGGGCTAGTATGGATTTGGCGAAACGGACGTGGCTAGACTCTGAAACATCAATAACGGGCATAAGCGTTTACTCTTAATGGAGTTATATTTATTCTGCGCAACGACGTGATACGGCTCTGAGAACGGGATCACCACACCAACTTTCGTTCAAACCTTTCTTATTCACTGAATACTTATTCACTGAATACTAATTCATTTAGCCAGGCTCACACAAGCCTTACAGGGGGAAGATTAGTGCCCTGTTTTAGTCCAAGTCACTTTGTACTGCCTGACTGTACCGCTGCACGCGCAAACGCGTATTATTTAATGGACAAAGCACCCGCTCAGTATGGACTCCGATCCTGAAAACCTTGTTTTTAAAGGGTATTTCTCGAAAAACTTCAGTCCTTCGGCGAGAAGTTATATAAAATTTAATTCTCAGAACAAATCAATAGTCGACTTGTCCATCCGCCTCTGGTTTCATGAAGTGGTGTCCCTAGACACAATTCGCAGTATAGATTCATGAGACTAAATGCCAAATACAGACCCATTAGCCGCTAGACTCAACACCATTGCCCCACTGGAGACAGACTCTATGAGAAGACAGAAACGTGATATGAACGACAGAGCATTCGATCGAGGATACCAAGCCGGCCTAAGTGGCCGCAGCAGTGATTTTTGCCCCCACGAAGAAGACAATCACAAACAAAGCTGGCTAACAGGATGGCGCGAGGGACGGTGCGATCAACGGGATGGCCTAACAGGCGTTTCAGGCGTCCATAAAATCCGGGCTGTCTAGGCCCACACCCAAGTAACAACCCTTTAGCATCGAGCAAGGCTAACCCGGTCGACTAAGCGACCGGGGAGTAGGAGCTTGTCAGTCAATCATGCTGGCTTGTGCCAGGTCTAACAACTCTCGGTTGGCCACCGCGTACATGGCGAAATCTGGCGAATCTGTGGCATGCAATTCCGTCAGCATTTCCTTCCACCGACCAATCAGGGATTCCTCAAGCGTTTCCCAGCGTTCCAGGCAGGCCATGATGTCGCGCTTTTCGCACACTTGCCTCAGCGCCCCGGTGGATAGGGTACGCTGCTGCCACTCAAGATCTTCCATATAGGTATCTCTCGCCAGCGCCTGCCATTCATTCTCGACCTTGGCGGCGTTAATCTGTCCGCTGAACCAATCGAGCTCCAGCCTCTCGCCCAGCAGGAAATACACCTGGGCGACCTCTAATAACTCCGATTCGGTCTCCGATGCCGCCTGAATTATCCCCAGGGCTTTATACAATTGGGCCGAGCCGGCCACGGCGCAGGCCAGTTCCCGGGGTACCCCGGCGCTGGTGTACTTTTCCACCCCGCTTTCATACAGTTCGGCAGCCCTGCCGCTTAACATGGGCATCAACACTTCGCGCAGCTGTGCCAAACCGTCACCAAATTCGGCTATTGATTTTGTGGGAGCCAAGTCGTGGCGTCGATTTCGGAGCATCCAGCGCACAGAGCGTTTTACCAGCCTGATCAGCTCCAACATCATGTCCATTTGTACCGTGGCTTCTACCTGGTGATCCAAAGCCTCTATCTGATCCCACAGTTGCGCTACCGAAAATACATTCATGACCGTTGTATAAGCACGCGCTACATCTGCTACGGGAGCGCCGGTGGCTTTGCGCTGCCTATCAACAAAGTTAAGGCCCATGCGATTGACAATATCATTGGCGGTTTGCGTGCACATGATTTCACGCTGTAGTTGGTGGGCGAGAATTTCATCTTCATAATCCTCTAGCAAGCGATTGGGGAAGGCTGTCTTGACCACATTCGCCAGGTGAGGATCCAAACCCAGGTCGGAGTCGATCAATTCCTCCTTTAGAATGGCTTTGCTGTAGGACACCAATATGGACAATTCCGGCCGGGTCAGGGTCTTGCCCTGCACTTTTCTATCGCTCAATACTTCATCTGAAGGTAAAAACTCCAGCGCTCGATTGAGACGCCCACTATTTTCCATTTTGGAGATAAACCGCCGGTATTCACCACTGCGGGCCACCGCCTGATACTCGGCAATGCTGATGGCCTGAACCTGTCGATAATTATTTTTGAGTACCAACTCGGAGACACTGGTCGTCATTTCTTCCAGTAGGGCATTGCGGTGTTTCTGGGTGAGGTCTCCTCTAGCCATGACGGCGTTCAACAGTATCTTTATGTTTACCTCGTGATCCGAACAATCCACGCCGCCAGCATTGTCGATAAAATCGGTATTGGAGCGACCCCCGTTGAGGCCAAATTCCACTCTGGCCAACTGGGTCATACCTAAGTTGCCGCCCTCTCCTATTACCCGAGCGCGCAATTCCTTGGCATTTAGCCGCAGGCTGTCATTGGCCTTGTCTCCCACATCCATATGGGTCTCGGCGGTGGCTTTGACGTAGGTACCGATGCCACCATTCCACAACAAGTCGACATTGGACTTCAGTATGTGACTGATCAGATCGTTGGGCGTTAGGCTGTCCTGGGTTATATCAAAGCAAGCTTTCATTTCGGACGATATCGCTATCGATTTTGCCGAGCGCTCGAATATACCTCCGCCTACAGACATCAACTTCGTTTCGTAATCAGACCAACTCGAACGCGGCAACTCAAAAAGTCGTTTGCGTTCGACAAAGCTAACCGCTGGATCTGGATCCGGATCGACAAAGATATGAAGATGGTTAAACGCGGCAATCAACTTGATGTGTTCCGACAACAGCATTCCGTTGCCAAACACATCCCCCGCCATGTCTCCGATGCCCACGGCAGTGAAGTCAGTGGTTTGCACATCGATATTGAGTTCTCGGAAATGACGCTGCACCGAAACCCAGGCTCCCCGGGCGGTAATCGCCATCTTCTTGTGGTCGTAACCAACACTGCCACCAGAGGCGAATGCATCACCCAGCCAAAAGTTATACTCGGCGGAAATGTCGTTGGCGATATCGGAGAAGGTCGCTGTACCCTTATCCGCGGCAACCACCAGATAGGGGTCCTCATCATCCTTAAAAACCACCAAGGGAGGCCGCACTACGCCTCCCTCTGCGCGGTTATCGGTAATATCCAGCAAACCCCGGATAAACAGTTTGTAGCAGGCGATCCCCTCCTGCTGCACTTCGTCACGGGTCATCGAAGAGGTCATTTTCTTGGCGACGAAGCCGCCCTTGGCTCCCACAGGTACGATGACAGCATTCTTAACTTGTTGAGCTTTGACAAGGCCCAGTACCTCCGTGCGGAAATCTTCCGCCCTATCGGACCAGCGCAAGCCCCCGCGCGCTACTTTGCCACCCCGCAAATGAACGCCTTCTAGCCGAGGAGAATAGACAAAGATTTCGTAAAGCGGCACCGGTTGCGGGATGTCCGGGATGTCCCTGGGGAACAACTTGAAGGAAAAGTAAAGTTTTAAAGTACCGTCCTCGCCTTCCTGGAAGAAATTGGTTCGCAATGTGGCCTTGATCACCGCCACAAATTGCCTGACAATGCGATCCTCGCCCAAATTTTGCACCCCTTCCAAGCCATCGGTAATACTCTGTTCAATAGCGCTTTCGCGCTGCGCTCGCCACTCATCGTCGCCATCAAAGGCTGGGGAGAACCGAGTCAGAAACAGCTCGACAATATAGCCGGTCAAGTGCAGATGGTTGGCCATGGTCTCGGCAATGTAGCCGGAGCTGTAAGGAAAGCGAACCTGCCGGAGATAGCGAGCGTAAGCGCGCAGTAATGCTATTTCGCGCCAACTTAATCGCGTGCCTAGCAGCAGTCGATTAAATGAATCGCTCTCTGCCTCACCAAACCAGATCCGGGCAAAGGCATCTTCAAACTCATCCTTGACCTGATCCAGGTCGATATCATTGGACAGAGCGTAGATAAGGCTGAATTCCTGCACCCAATAACGATCGCCGCTAGCCTCACGAACCGCATAGGGCCGCTCGGTCACTACGCGCAAACCCAGGTTCTCCAGGATGGGAAGAATATCTGACAGAGGCAGCGACTCTCCGCGCCGGTAAAGTCGCAGCCGCAGCATATCGTCACCCTCTTCAAGCACACGATAAAGGCTCATGGCCACTTCCTGGCCGTCGGCCAGGCGCTGGAATTTCTTGATATCAAGAACCGCTATACGCGGGTCAAAGTCATCCCGGTAACCCGGGGGAAAACCCTGACCAATATCGCGGACATAATTTTCCCCCGCTTCTTCTCCGAACTCCTCTATGAGCCTGATTCGCAGCCGGTCTTCCCAGGATAGTGTTGCCTGCACGATATGCTCCTCGATTTCATTGAGTTCAAACTGAGTTTCAGTCGACGGATTGACGCGCAATACAAAGTGGCAGCGCACCAGAATTGACTCACTGAACTGTGTGGTGAATTCAGCCTCTTCTGCCCCCAGGGCCTTAACCAGAACATTCTGGATAAGCATTCGCAGTTCGGTGCTGTAACTATCGCGAGGGATATAAACCAGGCAGTTGAAAAATTTGCCGTGAACATCCTTTCTGATAAAGAGACGCGTCTGTGGCCTCTCCTGTATACGATTTACAGACTGAGCGGTCTCGGCCAGCTCTGTGATACTGGACTGAAACAACTCGTCCCGGGGAAAGGTCTCCAACACTCTCGCCAGCTCGCGACCATCGTGCTCGCGTCCATCGAGCTCTGACATCGTCATTACCTGGGCCACTTTACGACGTAAAATGGGGATTAGATCGGGACTCATACTGTAAACAGTGAAGGTGTACAGACCCATAAAACGATGCAGGCCCACAACTTCACCCTCACGATCGAACTCTTTAATCTCAACGTAATCCGGATAGGCCAGTCTATGAACCCGGGAACGGATTCGTGATTTAGAGAAACTCAGCTGCTTGCGATGCAGTTGTTCCAAAGAGATGGATTCGAGATCGGAGGTGAGATCGCGGACAATGCTGGAATTCCGGTGGCGCAACAAACCCAGACTTTCACCGTCATCCACTGACACCGTCAAAACGCTACCGGAACGGGACACCTGAGCGTATTCGTAGCCTAAAAAAGTAATGTGGTAGTGGGATAACCAGCGCACATACTCAACGGCCTCACTGCGGAAATCTTCGGCTACACAGTCGCTGGAGGAAATGACTTCAGCACAGTGGTTGAGCTTTTCCAGCATCGGCTTGAAGTCCCCGACAACAACAGCGACTTCACGGATGATATCCACCAGGGTTTCCTTTAACTCCTCCAGTGAATCCAGGTCCGAGTGCCTGACGATTTCAAAATAAATCAGGCTTTCCCTACAGAGGTCTTTACCCTCGGGCTCCGTATTCCCGCTGATAATTCCGGTAAGCTCACCCTTTTCGCGCGTCGCCACTAAATTACAACTGGAAACAACGTGAACCCTGATGCCTCGTCGATTTAACTCGCCCCGAATGGAAGAGGTACAAAACGGCATGTCAGTGCAAAGCACGGCAATGACGGTGTTATTGCTTTCCCAACCATGGGATCCCAGCTCAGGATTGAATATGCGAACTTTCGGATCATCCCCAGGACTTTTTTGCATAAAATGCAGCAAGCCGTAGAGACAACCGTAAATGTTCTCGACCGAACGTCCGCGCATGTCCTCTGCGGCAAAACGACCGTAGAATATTTTGGCCAGTAAATGCAGCTGTTGCCGATGAGTTTTCTCGCCCTGGTGATCAATAAGTTGGGTTAAATCGGATAAAACGCTTTCTTTCAGAGTATCCCACGCCATTGCTAAGCTGCCCTCAAGCTGTTCTGCGGCACTTTGATGTTGCGCCGTTATTATCCTTTTACCAGTCTAGACTATTCAGCCATCTTTGTGACCTCTAGCTGGAACTAATGCCGAGTTTATAAGTCACAGAAATCTATGGCTTTTTTTGTCTGAAGGCTTGGAGGACGCAAGCGGTTTCGCTAGAATGCAAACCCGCTCGGTAAGACAACACACAATCTAGGAGAACGCGTGGCAAGTTCAGACGTCAGGGAGCTCGAAGACTGGTTGAGCCAGCAAATTATCGGCCAACCCCATTTAGTACAACGCCTCATCATCGCACTTTTGGCCGATGGCCATTTGCTGGTTGAAGGTGCCCCCGGCCTGGCAAAGACACGGGCCATCAAGTCACTGGCTGACGGCATAGAAGGTAGCTTTCACAGGGTGCAGTTTACGCCTGATCTGTTGCCAGGCGACGTTACCGGTACCGAAATTTATCGCCCCCAGGATGCTTCATTCCACTTCCAAAAGGGGCCTATATTTCACAATCTGGTGCTGGCAGACGAGGTCAACCGAGCACCAGCCAAGGTGCAATCTGCGTTGCTGGAGGCCATGGCCGAACGTCAGGTGAGTGTCGGCAGCCAGACCTACCCGCTACCCGAGTTGTTCCTGGTTATGGCAACTCAAAACCCCATTGAGCAAGAGGGAACCTACCCGCTTCCCGAGGCGCAGCTGGATCGATTTCTAATGCAGGTTAATGTGGACTATCCCGACGCTGCAGCGGAAACCCAGATTCTCAAACTGACCCGGGCGGAAGCTGGCCAACAACCGAGCCCCGCACCAAAAGCGCTACGTCAGGAAACAGTATTTAATGCTCGCAAAGAAACTCTGGCCATGTACATGTCTGAGCCTGTTGAGCAATACATTGTGCAGTTGGTCATCGCCACCCGTAATCCCGAATTGTATTCCCAAGAGTTGGCCAGTTGGATAGAGTTTGGGGGAAGTCCGCGGGCCACCATTGCTCTGGATAGATGTTCACGAGCACACGCTTGGCTGCGTTCGGAAGAATTTGTAAGCCCGGACGATGTGCAAGCTATAGCCGCTGATGTGTTGCGGCATCGATTGATCCTGAGCTTCGAAGCCGAAGCCAACGGCGTCACGCCGGATCAGGTCATAGAAGAACTACTAGCATTGGTACCGGTCGGCTAAAAATGCACCTGGCGGATATCACCCTACCAGCCAGGGGAGCCTATACGGAGCTCCCGGACCTGATCTCCTTACGCTTTCCGGCGCGTCAACTGTCGCTCACGAGAAAGCGACGTGCTTTGAGCGCTCTAGCTGGGCCCAACAAATCCAATTTTCGCGGTAGAGGAATAGATTTTGAGGAAGTCCGCAGTTATCAGCCCGGAGATGATATTCGCACCATCGATTGGCGAGTCACCGCCCGAACCGGCAGTGCACACACCAAAATATTTCGAGAAGAACAAGAGCGACCAGTACTGGTGGTAGTGGATCAGCGGGCCAGTATGTTCTTTGGTTCAAGCCATTGTTTCAAATCTGTGCTCGCCGCCCAGCTCGCGGGATTGATTGCCTGGAGCGCCTTGGACGGAGGAGACCGAATTGGTGGCCTCGTGTTCAACGGTTCGGAGCACCGGGATATCCGCCCCAAGCGCAGCCGCAAGACGGCACTGGCGCTGCTGTCTCATGTTGTGGAATACAATCAAGCACTACCCGCACAGAACCCTGATGACCTCGACAGTTTTTCCAATATGTTGGCGAATCTGCGCCGTATAGCCAGGCCCGGTTCAGCCATTTTTCTTATCAGCGATTTCCACGGCGCCGATCAGGACGTGGCCCGGGAGCAAATGTTTCAACTGGCGCAGCACACAGAGATCACCGCCATAGCATGCTCCGATCCTATGGAGGGCGAATTGCCCAGAGGCGGACACTACGCTGTCACTGACGGTGACCAGCGCAGTGAATTGCACACGGGGGATAAACACCTCAGGTCGAAATATCATCTGGAGTTCGAGCAGCGCCAGAACGGTTTATCCAGCGATTTTCAACGCCTCGGAATTCCCATTTTGCGCGCGGCAACCGGCATTGCGCCGTTTTCACTGCTGCGGCAGTACTACGGAGATCCACGGCGTTGAACCCACAGGACCCACTGGCTGCTTTGCATCCCCTGAGGGAGCCGGGTTTGATTGGTTGGTGGCCACTGGCACCTGGCTGGTGGGTAGTAATTGCTCTTGTTGCACTGGCACTAGCTGCCGGGGCTCTCGTACTGTATCGAAAGTATGCTGCAAACGCCTACCGGCGGCTGGCGGTTGAGCAACTGCAGAGCATTCACGCGCAATGGCTGGCAGACGGCGACTCTCAAAACTATACGGTTGCCGTCAACGCCTTACTCAAGAGCGTTGCTCTATACGCCTACCCCGCCCGAGAAGTAGCCGGCTTCAGTGGGCCCAGATGGACGCAGTTTCTCAACGATGGGCTTGCCGCGCCCGGATCGGATTTTCCCGACTCCTTCACGAATGCGGCCTACCAACAGCAGGTCTCTTCCTCAGATTGTCAAAGCCTACTCGATACAGCGTTGCGGTGGGTTAACAAGCACAAGGTGGCACCGTGATTGAATGGATCTGGCCCTGGATGTTCGCACTACTGCCGTTACCTATTGTGGTGCGCTGGCTGTGGCCCGCCGCCAAGAGTAGCCAACCCGCATTGAGAGCACCTTTTTTTAACGATTGGCGGACCCTGAGCGACACTCAAGGCGGCGCGAGTAAAGTACACAGTAAAATGGCAGGTGTAGTCCTTTGGGTACTTTGGTTGTGCCTGTTAATCGCGGCCGCTCGCCCCATTTGGATTGGTGAGGCCATCGAATTACCGAACAGCGGCCGAGACCTTATGCTCGCCGTAGACATTTCAGGCAGTATGCGCATAGAAGACATGCAACTCGGGAAGGTAATGGCCAGGCGCATAGACGCGGTAAAACAATTGGGGTCGAATTTTGTGGAACATCGCAAAGGCGACCGTCTGGGGCTAATCCTGTTTGGCAGTAACGCCTACGTTCAATCTCCCCTGAGTTTCGATACCGGCACTGTAAAGCGATTTTTGCTGGAGGCCCAAATAGGCTTCGCCGGGCAGGAAACAGCAATTGGCGACGCTATTGGATTGGCCGTAAAGCGCCTGAAGGAGCGCCCTGCAGAATCCAGAGTACTAATCCTTTTGACCGACGGCCAAGATACTGCCAGTTCCGTCAAACCGCTGGATACAGCCAAGTTAGCCAGAAAACTGGGTATTAAAATCTACACCATCGGTATCGGCGCCGACGAAATGATACTGCCCGGAATTTTCGGCTCCAGCTTTGGCAGTCGCCAGGTAAACCCCTCGGCGGAGCTCGATGAGGACGGGCTGCAAGAAATTGCATCTATGACTGGCGGGCAGTATTTCCGGGCGAGAAACCCTCAGGAACTGGCCAATATCTACGCCATCCTCGATAACCTGGAACCCGTTGAGCAGGAAACTGCCACCTACCGGCCTCGACAGGCATTGGGATACTGGCCACTACTGGCGGCACTATTGTTGAGCTTTGCCCTGGCAATGCGCCAAGCTTGGCTCCACGGTGGCTGGACCTCCCACGCGGTCTCTCACACCAAGGGCTCGAGTCTGTGATGCCCGATTTGAGCCAATTTCATCTAATGCGTCCAGAGTGGTTGTGGGCACTGATACCAGCGCTCGTTCTGAGTTTGTTATTATGGCGAGTACGCAGCCGCAGTGGCGGTTGGAGCGATGTGATCGCCCCGGATCTGCTGCCCTTCCTTATCGGTAAGAGCGCGGGCAAGAAGGCCCCTAATCTTTTACCGTTCATTTTTGCCGCCTGGATTATTGCTGTGCTGGGCGCCAGCGGCCCCAGCTGGGAGAAAATCCCGCAGCCAATACACCAAAAACAAGACGCTATGGTGCTGGTACTGGACCTGTCCTACTCGATGAAAGCGGGCGATCTGGCGCCCTCACGTCTGGATCGAGCGCGACAAAAACTATTGGATTTGTTGGCGCTGCGAAAGGAGGGGCAAACAGGATTGGTGGCCTACGCCGGAGACTCACACATTGTTACGCCATTGACCGACGACCACCCTACCATCGCCAATCTTCTGCCAGCGCTTTCCCCAGATATGATGCCCCTACCTGGAAGCAACGCCGCAGCTGCCATTAAACAGGCCATTGAGTTAATACATTCTGCGGGAGTCGTGCACGGACAGATCGTTCTGGTAACTGATGGCGTCGACGCCGAGGGCCGCTCCGACATCGCAAAACTGATTGACGGTTCAGGCATGGCACTGACAGTTTTGGGCGTAGGTACACCCAACGGCGCACCCATCCCTCTTCCCACAGGGGGCTTCCTGAAAGATGACCAGGGGACAATAGCCATCCCCAAGCTGGACATAGCTTCCTTGAAGTCACTGGCATCAAACAGTTCGGGCCGCTATCTCAATATTCAAATTAACGACAGCGATCTGGAGAGTCTGTTGAGTGACACTGTCCTGCCAGGCTCACAGCAGACACAGGCCTTGGATAGAACCGCAGACGCCTGGGAGGACAAGGGCTATCTGCTAACACTGCTGCTCATTCCATTGGTGCTACCGCTGTTTCGCAAAGGTTGGGTCATCTGCCTGGTCCCCGTAATGTTGCTCGTGAACCCCGAGACCACCATGGCCCAAAGCTGGGATGATTGGTGGTTAACACCGGATCAACAGGGGCAGCGCGCCCTTGAAAACGGCGACAGCTCGAGCGCCATTGAACTGTTCGAAAACCCCGATTGGGCGGGTACAGCGGCCTATCGAGGAGATGATTTCGAAGGGGCTCAAAAGCATTTCTCCAAAACTGAAACTGCCAGCTCTCTGTACAACAAAGGCAACGCACTGGCAAAGGGTGGCAAACTGGACGAGGCCATCGACGCCTATAAAGATTCGCTAGAGTTGCAAGCTGATGAAATCGATGCCATAGAGAACCTGGCCTTATTGGAGAAGATGAAAGAACAGCAGGAACAGCAAGACGAAGGCGAAAAGAGCGACGAAGAAAATCAGGATAAGTCGGAGCAACAGCCCGGTTCCGATTCGGAGGACCCCTCTGATCCCTCCGAAGAAAACTCCGAAGGCCAGCAAAACGACGAGCAATCCGGGCAGCAATATCCGCCATCAGAAAACGAGGATGAACAGGATTCCTCCGAGCCCCCCGAATCAGAGCAACAAGCTGAACCCGAAGAAGCGCCCGCAGAGCCCGAAGAACAAGAGCAACCCTCCCAGGAGGAACAAGAAGCTGCGGCGGCCCAGGCCGAGGAGGTATCAGAGGCGGACGAGGAAGAAGAACAGGCAATGCAGCAGTGGTTGCGACGCGTCCCAGACGATCCGTCCGGACTTTTGCGAGAAAAATTTAAGTATGAGAGTCAACAGCGACAGGAACAAGGAGGCGGCAAACGCCATGAAGCTTATTAACACGGCATTCCAAAGCACAGCATTGTTTATCATCATGCTGGTCGCCAGTGCGAGTGCGAATGCAGCGCTAACCGCCAGTGTTGATAGAGACAGAGTGGCAATGGGTGACACCATACGCCTGACTATAGCCGCTACCAACGATGAGCCTATTAACAACACTGATCCACGACCTTTACTTCGGGACTTCGAAATTCTGCAGCGCTCCAGCTCCAGCAATACCAGTATTATCAACGGCGAAATGACCAGCTCCCGCCAGCTAATTCTGGAAATAACCCCCAAGCGCGAGGGAAGTTTGCGCATTCCTCCCCTGCGGGTGGGCCGAGACGAAACCAACTACCTGCTAATCGCTGTTGGTCCGGCGACAACCGCGGCTGGCGACCCTCTGATCGATTTTGTGGCGGAACTGGACCAAAACAGTGTCTATGTCCAGGGCCAAGCGATATTGACTTTACGTATTCAGCAGGCGGTAAATCTCGAATCGAGAAGTATCACCGAGTTGTCCTTAGACAATGCCTTCGTAAAGCAGTTAGAACAGAAAACCTTCCAACGGACCATTGAGGGTAGACCTTGGCTGGTACATGAAATTCGTTACGCTATTTTCCCAGAGAAAAGTGGCTCTATTGAGATTCCAGCACAAACCTTTTCGGCTCGAGAAAGTACCTCTCGCAGAAGTATGTTTGATATCGGTGGCAACGGCCGGCAGATTCAGCGCAAGACCAAAGCGCTCACTTTGAAGGTGCGACCCCGCCCGGACAGCTTCCCATCGGCAACCTGGCTCCCTGCGCGTAAAATTGAAGTGGAAGAACACTGGTCTACATCCCCTGAACAACTTCGTATCGGGGAATCGGCTACTCGCAGAATTACCATCAAGGGCGAAGGTTTGCAGGGTGCCCAGCTTCCTCCGGTACTGTTCCCCACCAATCCCGGCCTGAAGTACTATCCGGATCAACCCGTGGTTGGAGACGCCGAGGTCGCGAGCGGGCTCTTAGGGTCACGCGCAGACAGTGCCGCATTAGTGCCCACTAAAGTCGGTACCTGGGAGGTGCCAGAAATACGTATTCCCTGGTGGAACACCAAAACCCGCAAAGTCCACTACGCAACTGTTCCAGCACGCCAGATTGTTGTGGCCGCGTCGCTGGACTCCTCAGCGGCGCTGACACTGCCCAATCCGACCTCAGTAACGGAATTCGACAACACGCCGATTGCGGTCTCACCAAGGCAGGAAAGCGAGGGGATCTGGAAGTGGATCGCGTTGGTGAGCAGCCTGGGCTGGGTGCTTACCGGGTTGTATCTGTTTGCCAGGAAATCTCCCACTGCGCTGGCAAAGCCTGTCGCTACGGAAAATTTGTCTGAGCGCGCGGCATACAAAGCTCTGATCGCTGCCTGCACCAGCGAAAACACCGTGCAGGCTAGGCGTCATTTAATCCTCTGGGCAGCGGCTTTATCTCCCGGAGAAAATATCCATTCACTCGATGCAGTTGAAGCCCACTTTCAGGATCCAACTCTTAGTAGTGAAATCGAAAAGATGAATGGCGCGTTATACGGTTCCAGTGGAGCGAACTGGAGCGGCGCGGCATTTGTTGCGCTGATCAAGGAGCTGCGGTCACGCCATGCGGAGGCGAGCAAAGCCAAAGCTGAGGAGCTCCAGCTATACCCCTCTTGATGCTAAGTGAGAAACTAATCCAAAGATTTGGTCACTATCTCAAATACGTCTTTTGAAAGCTTCGGCAGCGCAGCCAACCTCTCCAGCTCCGATCGCATCAACTCCTCGCGCCCTGCGTAATTACGCCATTTTGTCAGGGGGTTTAACAGTCGAGAAGCAATTTGCGGATTGAGCATATTCAACTCGATAACCACATCGGTCAGCAAGCGATAGCCCTCTCCGTCTTTGCGATGGAAGTTAACGGGGTTGTTATTGGCAAAGGCCCCAATTAAGGCCCTGACCTTGTTGGGGTTTTTAAGATCAAAATCTGTGTGCTTCATCAGTGACTGGACCCTGGCTATTCCATCGCCCCAGGGTATCGACGCCTGCAATTGGAACCACTGATTCACCACCAGCGTTTCCTCACGCCATTGTTGATAAAACTGGTCCAAGGCGACCGCAGATTGCCCGGCGGTCCCGTAAAAAGAAATGACTCTAAGTCCAGCCATTCGATCCGTCATATTGGTAGCGCTGGCGAATTGGTTCTGTGCCAACAGCACATTGTCGGAATCTCCAACGACCAAGTATTCAAGACAGACATTTCTTAAGCTGCGTGCTGCAATCTGGTCAGCGGTTGGTGCATAGGTCTCGCCGCTGGCAAGCGAGTCGAAGCGAGTCTGCAAAGAACTACTACAGGCTACTGCGATCGCGGACTTCACAAAATTGCGAGATGCATGAATACCGTCTATATCCGCCCCACCCGTCTGGCTGGCCAGCTCCGCTAGATAATTCTCACTGGGTAGAGTCAGCATTTCGGCGACCATTGCTGCGTCCAAAGACTCGTCTTGCAATAGATTTTCACAAGCACGCGACAGAAGTGGATCGACCGACGATTCGCCTCCTTCAGACAATTCAGATTGAACCTCACCGATAACACTTAACGCCATTTGCTGGCCGGAATCCCAACGCACGAAGCCGTCGCCATCACGGCTCATCAATGCGTACAAATCCTCACGGCTGGATTGGGTAAGCAATCTCACGGGAGCGGAAAAGCTGCGTAACAGCGAGGGAACCGGTGGCTCTGCGACCTGTTCAAATACAAAACTCTGCTGTTGCTTATCCACCATCAGTATCCGATGGGTGTTGTCCGAGGTTTCTAGATCCGGTTCTTCGCCAGCCAGCTTTAGCGGCAGATTCCCCGCATCACCGAGTAAGCCCATCGCCAACGGAATCAAGAAAGGTTCTTTTTCCTCCTGTCCCGGGGTTGCTGGGCAGGACTGAGTAACATGCAGCGTATAGGTTTGCTTCCCTTCGTCGTATTCTCCGGACACTTCAAGAGAGGGCGTTCCCGCCTGGGAGTACCACAATCTAAACTGGGTGAGATCGATCCCGCTGGCCACCTCCATCGCAAGGACAAAATCTTCGCAGGTTACCGCCTGACCGTCATGGCGTTCGAAATACAAATCTGATCCGGCGCGAAATTTTTCAGGACCCAACAGGGTGTGAATCATCCGCACCACTTCCGCGCCTTTTTCATAAACAGTGACGGTGTAAAAATTCGAGATTTCAATAAACGAGTTGGGTCTAACCGGGTGCGCCATGGGCCCACCATCCTCGGCAAACTGTACCGTGCGCAACAGGCTGACATCTTCGACACGCTTTACAGTTCGCGAGCCCATATCGGCAGAAAATTCTGCGTCGCGAAATACGGTAAAACCTTCTTTCAGGCTAAGTTGAAACCAGTCTCGGCAGGTCACGCGATTGCCCGACCAATTGTGAAAATACTCGTGGGCAACGATGGCTTCAATTCGCTGAAACCCGGCATCGGTTGTTGTTTGGGGGCTAGCCAACACACAGCTTGAGTTGAATATATTGAGGCTTTTGTTTTCCATGGCCCCCATATTGAAATCATCGACGGCTACAATATTGAAAACATCCAGATCGTATTCCCGCCCGTAAGTCTCCTCGTCCCAGAGCATAGAGCGCTTCAAGGAAGACATGGCGTGATCACATTTGCCTAAATCTTTTGCTTCTACGTAAATGCGCAGAGTCACGTCGCGATTGCCACAGGTGGTAAAACTATCCTCGATACATTCAAGGTCACCCGCGACCAAGGCAAACAAATAGGCCGGTTTTGGGTGTGGATCGTGCCAGCTGACCCGATGCCTGCCCTCGCCCGATGCTCCGCGTTGTTGGAGGTTGCCGTTGCTTAGCAAAACAGGATACCGAGCGGCGTCTGCATCAATGCTTACCGTAAATACGGACATAACGTCGGGTCTGTCCAGGTAGTAGGTAATCTTGCGGAAGCCCTCAGCTTCACACTGAGTGCAAAACATGGTGCGCGACTTATACAAGCCCTCCAGGGAGGTATTGTCCTGGGGCTTTATTTTAGTGGTGCATTGCAAGGTAAACTGATCTGGCACCGATAAAACGGTTAAAGTCCCGTCGCCTACGCTATAGGCCTCCTCAGGCAACTTTTCGCCATCTAGCGCTATAGCCAATAACTGCAATTCCTGACCGTGCAACACCAAATCCGTGGGCGCTTCACTTTCCGGGTTTCTCCAGATATGCAAAGTGGCTGCAACCAGGGCGTGATCTTCATGTAACTCGAAATCCAGTTCCGTACGGCTGATAAAGTAAGCCGGAGCTTGGTAATCTTCGAGAAAGATTGTTCCAGGTTTAGCATCGCGCATGCGCTAATCCTCCAGGGTCAGTGACAATTGGTAGCCGCCGTATTTTCGCAGGTTAATCACGCCGGAATCGAAAATGAGATACTGCCCTTTTATGCCCTGCAGTACTCCGCCCGCCGTGGGAATTTTATCGAGGTTAAAAGAGCTGACCTTCTCAGGATATTTCAGCACAGGATAGTTAATAAGGGTTTCCTCTTCATCTCCCAACTCGGTGATAGCCTGCAAACCGTAAGTGTCCTGCAGGGCCGAAATCGCCTCCGCGCACTCGCTCATAAGCCTGCCACGTTCGGCTTCTAGATCGGCCGGTTCCGCTGCACCCTTGAGCATTGCCCGCCAGTTGGTTTTATCGGCGACATGAGCCTTGAAAGTCGTTTCAACCAAACCGGACTGGAGCCGGCTGCTGACTCGAAAAATCGGTTTGGCCTGTGATGCTCCCTGATCCATCCACCGCGTAGGAATCTGACTGTGGCGAGTAATACCCACTTTCATTCCAGAAGTATTGGCCAAATAGACATAGTGGTCGACGTTGCAATTGGCCTCGCCCCACTCGGGCTCACGACAGGTACCGGCAGCGAAGTGACACTTCTCCGGACTCATAATACAAGTGTCGCACTGTGCCAATCGTCTGAAGCAGGGGTAGCAATATCCCTGATTGAAACTCTTGCTAGTTTTGCGCTCACAGTGAACACAGTTGATGGCGCCCAAAAAATCCAGGCGCAACACTCGACCCAGATATTGGTTCATGGGGATTTCGTGCTCGCCAAGAATGACGGTGTACTGCACTTGGTCTGCGAGTTCGGTACTCATTTTTCGTGCGGCACCAGATGCCAGTAGTTCAGCCAACTTTTTACCCTCTTAGTTAATCTTTCCAGGCCAGCGGAGTCACTGCCGGATCGTCGCAAACTTCTCCCGATTTCTGGCCCTTGTCGATGAAGCCAACTCTTTCATGGGGTTGAAGATGTTTCTCCCCCCAAAGGATGACCGTCTGCAGGGTATTTTCCCGCTGCTCAGCGGACAAGGGTTTCCCGTCGGGCCATTTGCCCAGCTCCACAGAACGTTTCAGGTTCTGATAAGTCTCGAGTGTCATTGTGTCAACTAACTGTTGGTAGTCCATGGGGGATCCAAATACGGTGGCCGCAAATTATACCTGTGCCGACTAGACTTTGTCCCCGCTCAAACGCGACAACAAGCCTAATGCAGCGCCTAATAAGGCACCAATGATCAAGCCGCCCAGGTGGGCCGCATTTGCAATGGCACCCACAAATCCTGTCAGGCAAAACACCAGCCACGCGAGCATGAAAATCATGATGGGGCGCGGGGGCGCAAAGTGCCAATTGGCCTGTATCTGTGGGCCCACCCAGCTAAACCCAAGTAGGCCATAGACTACGCCTGACATTCCACCAAACTGACCTGCTCCACCAAAAAGATACTGCCCGGTATTGGAGACCACAGCGATAGTACAAAACAGGAAGAATAGATTGACGCTACCGATCTGCTTTTCAAGCTTGGCCCCCAGTTCCCAGGTCCAAAGACTGTTAAAGACAATGTGCAGCCAACCCAAATGCAGAAACACCGGTGTTATCAACCGCCAGTACTGGCCTGTGAAGGCTTCAGCGGTGGTAGATCCCACATAGGCTGCAATCGACGAAAAAGCGAGCAAGTCCAGCCATGCATTGAATTTGAAGTACCACACCCCAAATCCCATTAAACTGAGGATAATAAGCACGATCGTCAGCGGGGCCTTCTGCCAGGACAAAGCCGCCTTGTCGACAAAAGTATCACTCGAAGACGCAGGTGGAGCATCTACACGCTCTATTCGAAATTGGCCACTGCGCCAACCCTTGTAAAGGGTCACTACTTCATCGATTTGATTCTCACGATCGACCTTTAACACCTGGCGACCACTTTCTTCATAGATTCGATGCTCAACACCGCGCTGATGCAACACCGCACTCAGTGGCAGTAAATCTTCAGTGATGTCTAACTGCAGGGCCGTGAAACGAAAGCTCATTCAGTTTCCCAAAGCTCCACTCCAGCGCAGTTTGTCTCTGCAGCTGGCGTAGAAACTGTGGCCCACGGGATGTAACAGCGTGAGGTGATGAGGTGACTTTTTAATATGCACTGAATCACCCGGTCTGGCGGTCATATTGACCTGACCATCGCAGGTGACCGGGGGATGAATACGATTGCGTTCCAACACATCGATCCGGATCTCGCTACTACCCTTGACCACAATTGGGCGACTGCTTAGGGCATGGGGATACATGGGGACCAAAACAACGGCATCGAGACTGGGGTGCATTATAGGTCCACCACCGGACAGAGAATAGGCGGTAGAACCCGTTGGCGTGGACACAATCAGTCCATCTGCCCGTTGACGATTTACAAAGGCGTCGTCGATGTATAGCTCAAGCTCGATCATCTGTGCGGAAGTACCGGAGTTAACAACCACATCGTTTAAGGCAACGGCTTCGCCTATTACATCCCCGTTCCGGTGGACCTGGGCTTCGAGTAAGAAACGGCTATCACGTTCATAATGGCCGTCCAGTACCAGCAGGACCTGTTCGGTAAGTTCGTCGGGGCTGATATCGGTCAAAAAGCCCAATCGACCTCGATTCACACCCAACACGGCAACGTCATATTTAGACAGGGTACGCGCTGCGCTGAGTAAGCTGCCGTCGCCGCCCACTACAATCACAAGATCGGCTTCCTGACCAATTTCCTCGCGATTGGCCAGGCGCCCGCCAAGATCGGGCAGTAACTCGCCCAGCGGTTCTTCCAGTACGACCTCAAGATCGCGAGTTGCGAGCAGTGCTAGCAGCTCACGCAACACGGGAACAATGCCATCTTGCTGACTACGACCCACCAATCCGACTGTTTTAAAGGGAGCGTGCATCTGGACTCACGTCTATTCGACCTAGGGCTGGTATTATAAACACGATTTGACACACAAGCGCAGCCCAGATGATTTATCCGTATAAGAATTCCCTGGTTCGAGATCTGGCCTGGGCCTGTTTCGACCCGCCTCTAGTCCATATCGACATTCTGTCTGCAGATAAGGTCTCAAATAGTGCACTGCTACTCACCCAAGAGCGAGAGCGCTGGCTGCAAGCACTCGACGTAGACCCAACGCCACTTCAGGACCATATAGCGCAGCTACGCAGCCACCGCCTGGGCCTTTATTTCGAAAGTTTGTGGCATTTCTTCCTCCGACAGGACTCATCGGTAGATCTGGTTGCCCATAATTTGCCCATTAGAACTGAAGGCAAGACGATTGGAGAGTTCGACTGTATTTACTACTGTCACCAACGACGCCGACACATACACCTAGAGCTGGCGGTGAAATATTTTCTGAGCGTAGGCAGCCATCAGGGAACGCCGGAACACAGTGAACTGAACCAGTGGTGGGGGCCAGAGTGTCAGGATCGTTTAGACCTGAAAGTTGGGCATTTGCTCGATCGCCAGATAAACCTGTCAGATCACGATGCTGCGAAGCTTGCCCTGGAAGAACTCGGCATTGAAGACTTGGACAAAGAAATTGAAATTAAAGGCTATCTGTTTCAATCGATCGACAATCCTATCCCTCCTCCAATTGCTTACAACGGCGACAACATTCCCAACCAATGGGTTCACGTGAACAATCTCCAAGAGTATTGCCAGCGTCTGGGCGCGTTATCGTTCAAACATCTTCCCAAGTTTCAGTGGTTATCCCCTACCGTTGAAACTGACACTTCGAATATCCTGGTTTGTTCTGAGCTGGAACTGTTGATGCTCAAGCATTTCGAAGATGAATCTCGACCTCAGTTGGTGGTGGCGTTGGACGATGCTGGCTTGGAGTGTCGTCGCTTCTTTGTGGTAGGTACCGTTTGGCCTTTCGGCAATGGAGAGCGCTCGTAGTAGAAGTATCTAGCGCATATCGTGAAGGCCGGGCGCCTCACAAACTCACTCGTTCAAGGCTTCGTAAGTAGACTTAGAGCTCGGAAGCCTGATTGGGGTTGGCAAATCGTTGAGCACATGGATGTGCGGGGCGGCCATCCGCGAGCCGAGCCCCCAGGGATGGGTTTACGGCGTGTTTGCAAACCCCAATCAGGCTTCCGAGCGTCCTCGAACCTACTATAAAACACTACAACAGAAGTTTTAAATCAGCTTGGGCCCGCCGATTTCTATTTTGTCCTGTCCAGGCACGCCGAGATCCCATCCATGGGGGCTTGGCGACAGGGAGGCCTGCCCCGAGCATCCATGCTGTAGACAGCCTTGACAGGACAAAATAGCAATCGGCTCTCGCTCCTGAAGATTTGGGTATTTGCGTAGTTTGTAGAACCGGCGTTTCGGGGGTAAGCACTCTGGACGGGCTCTAACTACCCCTGCAACCAGGAGAACCCTCGCCGCCCCTGCAAACCTCCAGTATGAACAGCAACAGTCCGCCCGGGGCTCTCGTTGGTTTTGATCATCTGATGAATCGCGAACAACATTTTACCGGTGTAAACGGGGTCCAGGGGTACGCTATGCACCTCTTCAAACTCCAGAATAAATTGCTTCAGTTCCACAGATACGCGAGCGTAGCCTCCGCAGTGATAGTTGTGCAGGATACGCCAGTTATCTGGGTTGGCCGAAGAGTTGCTGCCAACAAGCTCTCGCACATTCTGCTCCAGGTACTCGGCACCTTTTAGCACCGAGATACCTATTATCTCTTTTGTATTGGGTAGCCCTGTCGCCAAACCGGCGAGGGTCGTGCCTGTACCCACGGCTACTACCACGCGATCAATCTGCCCTGCATGCTTTGATATTAACTCGGCGATCTGTGTACAACCTTGGACTCCAGTAGCATCCGCCCCGCCTTCGGGAATACTCATGCACGGACCAAAACGGCTTTGCAGACTCTGTAGATACTCTGGTTCGTTGCGTTTTCGATACTCAGAACGGGAAACGTAAATCAGTTTCATTCCCCAGTCGCTCGCATCTCGCAACATTGCTGAAGGTGTGGCTGGCTCCTCGCCTCGTACTATACCGATGGTCTCTATGCCCTGTTCATGACCGAGGGCTGCGAGCGCGTGCAGATGATTGGACCAGGCACCGCCGAAGGTGAGAATGCGGGACAAGCCTGCGTCCCTGGCGAGGGAGAGATTCCCTTTGAGTTTGTAGTATTTGTTTCCTGGAGCGAGCCCGCCTGTTAGGTCCAGTCGCAGCAGGCTGACCGAATCCATAGAGACGCCAAGCACCGGAGTGTTGGATAAGGGCTGTAACAGATCAGTGGACAAGAAGGGTCTATTACTCGGGTTGAACCAGTCCAACATTATTTTTCTGGAGCACTTGTTCGGCACGATAGCTGGAACGCACCAGCACTCCGGACACCACTTCGAGAAAGCCCCGTTCCAAACCTATTTGTCGATAGGCTTCAAATTCTTCGGGTGTCACATAACGTTCGATAGGGAGGTGATGTGCCGTCGGTTGAAGATACTGGCCGAGTGTGAGGATATCGACATTGGCGGCGCGTAAATCATCCATTGCCTCCACGATCTCTTCATCGGTTTCACCCAGCCCCAACATCAGACTGGTTTTTGTGAGCACGTTCGGTCGGTGCGCCTTGGCGTGTGCCAACACCTGCAGGGTTTGATCGTAACTGGCCCTTGGATCACGTACGGGGTGGGTGAGACGTCTCACGGTTTCTACATTTTGCGCAAAGACTTCTATTCCCGAATCCACTACCGCTTCCACGTCTTCAAGCACACCTTCAAAGTCCGGTGTTAACGCCTCTACGGCTGTATCGGGGTTCAACTCTTTGACACGACGCACACAGGCGGCGTAGTGACCCGCCCCGCCGTCATCCAGATCATCTCGATTGACTGAAGTGAGTACCACGTACTTCAAGCCCATGAGTTGAACCGAGGTAGCGGTATGGTCTGGTTCATCCAGATCCAGCCAGCCTTTTGGATTTCCGGTGTTGACGGCACAAAATCGACAAGCCCGCGTGCAGACATCGCCCATCAACATTATAGTGGCGGTCCCGGCGCTCCAGCACTCGCCCATATTAGGACACTTGGCCTCTTCACAGACGGTGGCCAATTTGTGATCAGCGACAATGCTCTTCACTTTTTCAAACACCGGGCCGCCGCGTACCTTTACCCGCAACCACTTGGGCTTGGGGAGACGCTCCGCGTTTTGATTAGACGCCTTTACGCCGTCTTTAATTGCGCGGATACCCTTTTCATTGACGAATTTATCGCCGCTGGAAACCTGAACAGTCGGTATGAGGTGTTTGTCTGACATGAGTGCTATCTGGATTGAACGATTGGCGAGTATAGCCTATCCGCAGGGTCTGGAAAACGAAAAGGAAAGCCTTTAACTGAGCCCGGGCGTCCCCATATAGGAAAGATGAGCACACCATCCCCCTCGCTTAAAATATCTATCCGCATCGCGGCGGGCTTTATCGTATTGATCTGGACCGTAAAGTTGTTCGAGATACTTTTCGCGGTGGATTTACATTTATTCGGGGTATACCCGCGTGATACTGAGGGTTTAATCGGGATTCTATCAGCTCCGTTAATTCACGGGTCCTGGCAGCATTTAATGGGTAATTCTGCGCCGCTACTGTTGCTGGGCGCGGGACTAATCTTTGGCTACCCAAAATCTCGTTGGTGGACTCTCACCCTAATTTGGCTGCTATCCGGATCAGGCGTCTGGTTGATGGGGCGCGAGAGTTACCATTTTGGTGCCAGCGGTCTGACTCACGGTATGTTCTTTTTCCTGCTGGTTAGCGGGATCTTGCGGCGCGACCGGCGATCGGCAGCCCTATTGATGATTGCCTTTTTTATGTACAGCGGAATGATGTTTTCGATTTTCCCCGGTAAGCCCGGGATATCTTTTGAGTCTCATCTGTTCGGAGCCTTAGCCGGCATTTTCTGCGCCGTCATGTTCCGTCACTGGGACCCGAAGCCCGCGCGAAAACGTTACCCCTGGCAAAAGAGTCCGGACGAACCGGGCTCTTCTGCCGAGGAAGACGATCCCATTATCGGGGATCAGTGGAAACTGGAACCGCAATCCGCTGCTCAAGCCGCTACTCGGCTCCCTCCTGGGGAATCTGGAACAGTTCACCCAAATTAATGCTGCCGTGAGAGACGGGATCCTGAATATCTGAGTTACTACCCGGGGTCCCCGGATTCAGGTTCGAAGCGGTATCGTCCGGGGGAAACAGAACCAGGGATTGTAAAAACGTGATAATTTGTTGCCGCCCTGTATTCCCCAATCGTTCGTACCGCTGCTTACTTCTTTGCGCCTGTCCACCGTGACGCCTGATCACAGAATCCAGATTGATACTGCGTCCGTCGTGACCGTAGGGCGCAGTTGACCCAACACCCCACAAAGGTTCTGTGACAAATTCAGTCACCAGAGTTCCGTCGTATTCTCTTTCATAGAATGCCGGACCGAGATCATGGCGTTTAAGATCCGAGTAAATGCTTTCGACTAAAAAGGGTTCTTCCTGAGGAAGCAGCAGTGGGTACTCGCCGCCGTCGTCGACCACATCGAAGCGTGTTGAAGCCGTGGCAAACAAATCGTTAAAGATTCCATTGACCGGATCGTAGATTGTCTCTACATCGGCGACACGGCGATCGGAAGCAATGTTCAGATTTTGGGTATGGCAATTGGTGCAGCCAATGTCATCCATCACTTGCGCACCGCGTCTTACCGCTCGGGAGATCTGATAGCGCCCGGGCTTGAAGTAGTTCAGTAGATAAAATTCCATATGATCGACTAACGCCGGATCAACCTCTGCAGAAATGCCATCCAAATCAGCGTCGCTCAAGTCATCGCACACCGGGGGGCGTTCGTAGTTGTCTGTTGCCGGATCATAGATAAAACCAGAGGGGCTTGTTGCGGCCCGAGGATTAATGGGGTCAGTCACCTGACATAAAACGGGGTCCCAGGCTTGCATCCCCATCTCATCCTTAAACGCACCAATGATAAACTCGCGGATACTGGCCGTCTGACCGTGATGGAAAAAAGGTCGAATCCTTAAATCTTTATCGATTCCTTCTACTTCGTCGGTATCCACGGAGCCGTTTGGGTCCGCTGTAAGCTCCCCGAAATCGACACCCTTGGCGCGCAGACTGAAGGTCATTTCATCCGCCAGCTGCTCTACAAGGCCGAGCCCAAACAAGTGCGGGGCATCTCTACTATCGGGACGTGTCGCCACATCGCCGCCGAAACCGGCAGAACCTTTTGGCCTACCATGACAGGCTGCGCAACTGTCGGTGAGCCCCGCACCCAGAGCCCGGCTGTCAACGATGTTACCTGGGGACGTCATGTTGACCCGGGGACCCAGCCCTTCTTCGAATGAAAACTTGCGCTGGAACAATTGCCTGCCTCGACGAATTGGACGCGCTGGATCGCGCTTTACCAGATACACAGCACTACCAGCAGTTTCGCTGTCTCCATGTCCGGAACCTATCTGGTCGTCGAGAGACTTAGCCACGCAACCATTGGGAACCGCGGCTGGTTCCACACTGGCAAGTTGGCACTCGACCAACTGTGAGTGACTGGCCGAACTGGAAAATAAAAAGACAACACAAGCAAAAAGCTTGCTGAACTGGGGGATTCGCATAATCATTCTCTCTTTGGATTTAAAGGGAGCGGGAGAGCTGTGACAATGCGCAGAAAATGAGCAACAAATGTGAAGGAATAAAGGAAACCAGGTGTTAGTAGTTCACTAAAACCTGGCTGAGCGAAGACCCATGCTGGTGGGCGCCGCGAAAACTACTCGCTTGAGAAATTCTGATCCTGGCCCCACAAAGAAGACCACACGCTGCCATCGTTGACGAAGAACACCGCCTCGTCGTGCAACACCGATCGGCCGTTGTAGATACCAAAATTGCTAAAGGGCTGATCTGTAGTGGCCTCATCGACAATCACGGTTTCCGCTTGAGAGAGCGTTCCCGCTACCGGGTCTACATCGAACAAATACAGGCCGCTATCACTCCAACTGTAATAGGCAAACTCCTCCTCTACGCCTTCACTTAGATCCACTCCCGAGGCATGGCGCTCGATCGGAATTGCCGCGCGATATCTACCATCCACTTCCAGTAAGGTCAGGCTGTGATGGTTGCCCAGCGCTGGACTGTAACTTCCCCGCTTGCCGATAATAACTTCACCCAAGCTGACAGGTTGGGCAATGTTGCCGACATCGAACAAGGCCAGCTTCACGCCCTGGATGATGTTCTCCCCTGTTGCCGGTACTTCTTGTCCTACGCCCAGGAGTAAATTCTCTCCAACGGGTTGTAGCAAAGTAGAGAAGCCCGGGATTTCCAGCTCACCGGTAATTTGCGGATCTTCCGGGTTTCTTAGGTCGATAACATAAAGAGGATCAATGACTCTAAAAGTGACCACGTAGGCTCGATCACCCACAAAACGTGCGGAGAAGATATTCTCATCGGGCTTACCTATGCGCGCCGGTCTTGCATTGTTCGGCAGCTGGGCAATTTGCTCCAGTTTGGTGCCGTCGGCAGATTCACGTAAAACCGTTAGATGGTGCCTCCCAAAGTCCTCTTCGGTAATTTCGGGCTCTGGCTCGATCACATCTGGCTCTATCACAGCTAGCAGCCTGTCGGACTTAACCCAACAACGTCATCATGAGATAATGTGGTCACACTGAAAAGTAACCGGGAATAAGTGATGGCCAATTTTGTAAACGTTGATCGAGAGACGGACTATCTATTCCCTCCCTCTATGTCGGACTGGTTACCTGAACACCACCTGGCACGGTTTGTCGTGGAGGTCGTTGATCAGCTCGATCTGTCTGAGCTCACCCGTCAATATGCCGGGCGTGGATCAAAGGCGCACCATCCAGCGGTCCTACTGAGTTTGCTGACCTACGGTTACGCCACCGGTGTGTTTTCCAGCCGTAAGATTGAGCGAGCCACCCACGACTCCATTGCGTTTCGCTACCTGGCGGCCAACACGCATCCGGATCACGACACTATAGCGACCTTTCGACGCCGCTTTTTGCCTCAGCTTGAAGCACTTTTTGTTCAGGTCTTGTTGCTGGCGCGTGAAATGAAGCTTCTGAAGCTTGGGCGTATCGCCCTGGATGGCACCAAGATCAAGGCGAATGCCAGCAAGCATAAGGCGCTTTCTTATGGCCACTTAAAGAAAATCGAAGCACAGCTCAAGACAGAAGTCAGCGCTCTCACTGCACAGGCAGAGGCGGCAGATCAAACGCCGGTAGCGGATGGCATGGACATTCCCGCGGAGATTTCCCGGCGCGAAACACGACTTGAGGCACTGGCTGCGGCCAAAGTAAAAATTGAAGAACGGGCGCAGGAGCGTTTTGCGCGTGAACAAGCCGAATACCAACAAAAACAAACCAAACGCCAAGCTCAGAGGGATACTGGAAAAAAGCCCCGGGGCCGGGAGCCTAAGCCACCGCTTCCCGGCCCTCGAGATAAAGACCAGATGAATTTGACCGATGAAGAGTCGCGTATCATGCCGGTATCTGGCGGCGGCTTTGAGCAGTGCTACAACGCCCAGGCCAGTGTTGACACCGATACAATGCTCGTCGTCAGTACACACATGACACAGGCCCCGAACGACAAACAACAAATAAAGCCAGCCCTGACAAAGCTGAATACCCTGCCTGAAGAACTGGGCAAGGTGACCGACCTGCTGGCCGATACAGGCTATTTTAGCGGTGATAATGTAAAGGCTTGCGTAGAGGATAATATCCAGCCTTTACTGGCAGTAGCGCGTGACCACCATCACCCGTGCGTTTTTGATCGGTTTGCCCCTGACGCCCCCACTCCGATAACGGATGATCAGGTGAGGCTCATGAAACATCAACTGACGACCCAATCCGGTCGAGCGCTGTACGCATTAAGAAAGCAAACGGTAGAGCCAGTGTTCGGCATCATCAAACACGTTATGGGGTTGAGGCAGTTCTCGATGCGAGGTTTGGACAAGGTTGCGGGCGAATGGACGCTGGCGACACTGGCATGGAATGTAAAGCGTATGAATGTGCTGAGAATGGCATAATTAAGCGGTCATTTACCGCATAGATGCCATTGCAGGGCTGAATAAAGGCGTGATGGAGGTTGACCTGGCTGCCCTGGGACAATCACATCTTCTGCGTGGTGTCCTGACAGCCCTGTAGCACGCTGGAGTATTAAATCGTGCCCGTCAGGAGCTGAGTCCGACAAACTGCTAGCGCCCGTTGAACATGTCGAAAGCACGCTGGCTGATGCCCGGCTGATAAAACGCTCCCTGGACAACCTACTGGGAAACGCATTGCGCTATGCCAACTCTAAGATAGAGATTCGCGCGGACATTGTAGAGGGATTTTGTGAGATACACGTTGGTGACGATGGGCCGGGGATACCCAAACCGGAACGCGATGCGGCCTTACAGCCCTATAGCAGGTTGCCAAGCCCCAACACGAAACCCAGCCCGGGCTTTGGACTGGGGCTTGCCATTGTCCACAGAGCAATGCAGCTTCATCTGGGTGGACTTGTCATTGGTTCCTCTGAACTGGGCGGAGCTGAAATGTGCCTGCGCTGGCCAGTAGAGCCAACGCGCGGACAGGGGTGAACTCCTCATCGGCAGGGAACAGCAATTGGGGGTCTCCTCGATTCGCATCGATACTCCCCAACAGGCCTGCGTCGGAGCACATCTGCAATTCGTGGGCGAAGCTATGCCCCGCGAGTGTGGCGTGATTGGCTTCGACATTAAGCTTAAAATCTTCCGCCAGATTATAGTGCATAAAAGCGGCATCCGCTGGGCGGGTGGGATACCGTTATTCTGTGAGGCCTGGGGCTAGGGCTTGCGGAATTTTAAAGTCCAGCGATCGGTATTTCCGCTGACAGATCTACGACCCACTTCGTAAACGAGTTCATCGTCGGCTCGATAGTGAAGATCGGAATAATCAACGAACTCGAAACCGGCGGCTTCAATTTCCTTGATAGCCTGGACTGGATCAAAACGCCTGCGGTTCTCGCTCTCCGGCTTCTGCATATGCCGTTGGGTGTGGTCTACCAGCGCGTAAACGCCGCCGGATTTTAGCGCCTTGAACACCGATTTGTTGATGGCATTGCGAGAAGTCTCGTCGAAGTTGTGATAGTTGCGGAAGGTCAGGACCATATCAACCTTCTTAACACCCAGGTCGGTATTACTGGCCGAATAAAATTTTGCGCCTTCAGCCCTCCCCATCTCAGCTTTCTTGCCAGCCACCTTCATTTTCTCAAAACCCGGTTTGTCCGCGAGTCTCTTGGCTACTCGGTCCGCGCCGTAGGCGACATAAAACTTACCATTTTCCGCCAACACCGGGGCCAGCAATTTGGTATACCAGCCGCCACCGGGTATCAGTTCAACCACTTTCATATCATCCCTGAGCCCAAAAAACTCGAGGGTCTCTATGGGGAGCCGATTAGCGTCGCGGGCCACTTCCTTTTCAGTTCGAATATCAGCAGACATTGCCGCCTTTAACTTTTCCTGAATTTGCGCAAAATCATCGGCAGACGCAATGGCACTCAGCGACAGTACGCCGAGCAGCGATAAGCCCTTTATCAGATTCAATGCTTTCATTTATTTTCTCTCAAGAGATTCAACCGGAATGATCTAACAGTATAGCGTGCTGACTAGGGCTTGTAGAGACAGATCATGCGAATGTCAGATCACCCGAGGCTATCGCAGCTTGCAAGTCGTCTGCTGTCATGGGCCTGCCAATCAGAAAACCCTGTGCTTCTTCACAACCCAGTTCTTTTAGAAACGCCAAATGCTCAGGACGCTCCACTCCCTCTGCGATGACCGCAAGCCCAAGACTATGGGTCATTGAAACAATCGACCGGGCAATTTCGGCACTCTCGTTACTGGTGTCTATGTCGGTGATAAAAGACTGGTCAATTTTAATACGGTCGATAGGGAAGTTCTTCAGGTATGTCAGGGATGAGTAGCCGGTACCGAAGTCATCGATGGCCAATTCCAGTCCCAGGCGTTTTAGCGCAGTGAGTGCAGCCAGGGTTGCGTCCTCGTCAGCTAGCAGCGCAGACTCTGTTAATTCCAGCTCGAGACTGGAAGCAGGCATTCCTGAATAAATCAGAACCTTGCTAACCATATCAACCAGATCGGTGGAATTGAGCTGAACCGCAGAGACATTGACCGCAATTCTGAGGCGCTGTCCAAAGTGCTTATTCCATGCTTGTCCCTGCGCGCAAGCCTGGCTGAGCACCCACTGCCCCATGGCGACTATCACGCCCTCGCTTTCCGCCTGTGGAATGAAATCAGCGGGTGAAATCTCGCCCAGGGTTGGATGGTTCCAGCGAACCAGAGTTTCAACGCCCGTGAGCTTCCCAGTTTTCACATCTACCTGAGGCTGGTACAGGCAAACGAGCTCTCCCCTTGTCACAGAATTTCTCAAATCCTGGTGTATGCGCGACGCCTTACCAACACTCGCTTTGATCTGCGGTGAAAACATGCAGAAGCTACGAATTTTATCGCGCCGGGCCTGATGCATTGCGGTGTACGCGTTGTCTATCAGCTCCCTCACGTTCTCGCCATCGAAGGGGTATTGGCTCGCGCCGATGCTCGGCGTAATCGTAAACTGCTCCTGTTCTATTGAAAAAGGTCTCAGCAGTGACTGCACCAATCGCGCCGCTGTTCCCTCGGGGGAGACGATGCCCTGATCGTGGTCTATTAGCACGGCAAACTCGGCTCCATCGAGTCGGTAGACTTTGTCTCCCTCCGAAACGGTACTGATCAAACGCTGGGAGATATTTTGGTGCAATTGGTCATTCCCCCCAATTCCCAGTAAATCTATGACGGAGCGATGTCTGCCCATACTCAGTATGAGAACAGAGAACCCGGGGACGCCATTTTTATTGGACTCCAACATGCTCTCAAGGCGTTGTTCAAGCTGAGGGCGATTTTCCAACCCGGTAATTCTGTCGTGTTGAGCGAGCTTGTCGACCTGATGGCGCAACTGTGATGAGAGCCGTTTCAACTGGGTGAACTCCAGGCAAGTCCATATGATATAGAGCGCTGTTTGTAAAAACAGCGGCGTCGAGGGCGGAAACCATACATGGAACCAGAAAAACAAGGCCAGAGAACTGGACAGAGTAAACATCAGACACAAAAAATAGCCCGAGAGCGCAAACCGAACGGGGAACACAAGAAACCAGAGCAACAGTAGGAACAGCAGCACAAGATTAAAGACCAGTCGTGATCCAAATCCCGATTCTCTTAGTTGAAGCCGATCCATTATTGTTGCCAGGACATTGGCATTTGCTTCAATGCCCGACATCGAAGTCTGCGACCCCGACAGCGGTGTAGACAAACTATCTCCAAGGCCAATAGCGGTAGCGCCGATCATTACAATACGGTTTCGTAGACGTTCCTGGGGAACCCGCCCTTCCAGAACATCGACAAAGGAGACTTTTGCAATGTGTCCCGGCGGCCCAGTGTAAGCGATCAACATTGGATGACGGCGGACCCAGCCGGCAGAGTATTGCGAGACCACTGTATCGGTGAAGAAGTTTTGCTCAAAATCGGGGTGAGCTATGTATAGAAGGGCGAGCCCGAAGATAGGCCATCGGGCATCCCCCAGCCCCGCTTTCAAATAGACTCTGCGAGATATCCCGTCTTTGTCCAGCTCAAAATCTATATGGCCAAAGAGAGCGGCGCTGGCGGCAAGGTCTGGCGTGGGTAAGACCTCCGAAATTAACCGTGAATTATTTTCGTTTCCCGGCCCCACCGCCAGAACCACCCTGCCACTGCTCTCAATGGCTCGCGCCAACTCTGCATCGCCCTGAGAATCAGATGTATCTTCCTCAGAAAAAAGTACATCTATTCCAATTGCACTTGCACCCGCTGCGCTTAGTTTATCGATCATTTGCGCATGGATGCGTCTGGGCCAAGGCCAGCGACCGAGACTGCCCAAACTTTTTTCATCGATGGCCACGATGAGCAGCTCTTCGTTCGCGGGCCGTTGGTGAACCCCAAGCATGGCGTCATAAAAAAGATTATCCAGGCGCTGAGCTCCGCCAGCAACAAGGAGAAACAATGATACAAACGCGAGTGCACCTGCGAGCAAGAGACTTCTACGCAGGGTTCTGGCGCGGGGAATAGCCATTTAAAAAATGATCAATGCCATGAGCAGAAAACTTCCAATAGCCCACATCCAACCGTCTTCGTCTTCGGGGACAGGTGGAATTTCCTGAACACTGCTCCAGAAACTCGTATCTCCGTCGCTGCTAAGCGCGTTAATACGAAAGTATTGTGCGTCCTCGGATAAGTAATTGAGACCTCAGTATAACCCCGTAATTTTTCGAATATTTTGAATCGCAATATTTTTAATCACCTCAAAGCAGTATCGAAGTAAGCTTTTCGCTGGTTTGCTTCAACTTATCCAGGGTTCAGGCTCCTTTGCCTGATTTTTGGCGCCACTATCCTGCATAACCCGTGTTCGGTAACCCGTAACGCGTTAAAAAACTGGCTCCTTTCCGGATATTCGCAGCCATGGCTGCCAAGCCATAAAACGTCGTGTTTTTAGCAAGCCCCATGAAGCGTGTTCCGGAAAGATTGTAGTGTCTCTTGCAGGTTGCAAAAGGTCGCTCACCACCGGCTCGCGTGACGGCTATTGCTTTGTTACGACATTGATCTGCATCCGGCAAGGGATGGCCCCGGTAGCCTTTGCGTTGAACCTGATCATCAATGCCCAGCTGCGCCAACTTATCGCGGGTCTGTTGAGAGCTGTAAGCGGCATCCGCGTACAGTGCCGTCTCATCTCCCAGTAACAAGGTATCGCGCTCCCGAGAGTCATGCACATTACCCGGCGTCACGCTTTGACGGTTAATTTCAGCCAGTCGTTGATCCCACAATCCCTGCTCGACCAGTCGGGTTCGAAATCTCCCCAAGGTGGATGCCTCAGGAACTTCTCTATCTAACTCAAGATGACAGAATTTTCGAAACAGCAGATCTCGATACAGACTTTGAGCTAACGGTACGTCTGAAAGCCGATACCCTGCACCGGGCAACAAGCTCCTGAACAAGGTCGGCAATGGATAGCCTGGACGGCCTGTTTTTGAGGCATAAAGAGTGGCGAGTAGTTTCTCTATCTCTGACCATTGTAGTAACGCCCCGGTATCATCAAGACTGTGGAGGATGGGATGATTCAAAGTAGCGTTTGAAACGAATAATCGGGGCTGTGTTGCGAAGGATTTTTGCCTACGAAATTATACCGGGAATTTGTCTGCATTGTTGAGTTATGCTGAGGTCTCAAGAAATAATCAACACGAGCGATCAGTACTAAAATGCCAGAATCCAAGACCATCGATCTTGAGGTACCCGCTAAGCGGAAACGTAGGACTCAGGAACGAGCCGAGCTGACCCGTGCGAATTTAATTGAAGCGGGGAAAGTCCTATTCTCCGAAAGAGGTTTTGACGCTGTATCGGTTCGGGATCTAGAAAACGCGGCGGGCGTCAAACGCAACCTACTCACCTACCACTTTGACGACAAAGAGACACTGTGGAAGGCAGTAACCGACGCCATTTTCAGCCTGATGCGGTCAGAGTTTGATCAGCGCCTGAAGATCATGAGAGAAATCTCGGGACAGGAAACACTGGCCTTTATCGTGAGATTTTATGTGTACTTCCATGCCAGACATCCGGAACTAAGCCGACTGATGAGCCAGGAGGCCACTCGGCACAGCTGGCGTATTCAATACATGATCGACAACCACATACGCCCTTCTACCCTGCAGATGGAGAAACTCGTTCATCAAACCAGGGGGCTGGACAGAGACGCCTTTATTCATTGGTATTACATAATGATCAGCAGCACGTCGACCATCTTTTCCTTTGCCGCCGAGTGCCAGGACTTGTTTGGGGTCGACCCCTGTGAGGAAGACCGGGTTGAAGCGCATGCAGATATGCTGGTGGGTATGTTGTTGGAGCGGAAGTAGGCCTCTAGCATGGGCGTCGAACGCTGTAGCTACTGTAAACCCGCTTAGACTTCCAGACTCGCCCGATACTCCTTGAGCGTCATGCCGGTCCATTTTTTAAACGAGCGATAAAATGCACTGGGGCTTTCAAAGCCGAGTTTTGCAGCCACTTCGACCGTTTTGATGCCGGGTTGGCTAAGATAAAACAGCGCGATTTCCAGCCGCGTTTCATCCTTGATACGCTGGTAAGTGGTTCCTTCACCACCGAGTTTTCGGTGCAGCGATGTCGCCGAAAGATTGAGCAGGGCCGCCATATTCTCCGCCGTAGGAGCACTTGCGCTCTGACTTTTTAGCAACACAGACCTCACTTTTTCTGTGATGGAATCGGAGTCGAGGTGATCTTTAAGAAATACAAAATAAGGGGCCTGACTACTGAAAGCTTCAACAGTCTCCTCAGTCTGCATGACCGGATAGTCAAGGTAGGCACTGTCAATAGCGTACCCGCAGTAATCCGCGTTGTAGAAGATTGGATAGGGTCCGGCCCCCCTGGACTCCCCGTGGGGCGGCGAAAAGGGATAATACATTGCCTTGATCGGTATCTCCTCACTGATAAGCCACTCGGCAAAACCGTGCATCACCGCCATCGTGGCTTTGATAACATCCGGTAAAGTAGATTGAATCAGTTCATTAAATTCATCCTCATCGACGCTCGACAATTTTACAATGCGAAATAAAGATTCGGAGTCCCCGCGTTCCAGAGTCTGCTTGATCTTGAAGCCGCGGCAAAGTTCAAAGAAATCCCGACAGCGCAATACCGCCTGTTCCAGAGTCCGACACGGCACAGCCAGTAGACAAAGAGAACGAATAGCACCCCTGGGAACCGCGTCACCACTGAGCATTCCGAACCATTCCTGGGATAGTTGATTGGCTACGCTCTGATAGAGATTGCCATAAAGTTCAACGGCCACGGGTTCGCCGCGCTCGATGCTTGCCGGGTCAATGCCAATCGATTGGAGCAATGCTGGGCAATCCACGCCTCTCTCCGATGCGATCTTGAGCATCGAGGTGACATAGCTGGCACTGATGGCACGTTCTTGAGACATGGGGGCGCAAACTGCTCCAAATACTGATTACCAGCAGTGTAACGTAGTGTTGCCTATTAAAAAAAAAGCCGCAGATTAATAATCTGCGGCCTTGATATAAAACAGGGCTACCCGGTAACACTACATCGTGCCACCCGGCCCTATTGGCTCGATAGCACTAGCCATCACAATCCTTGGGCTCCATGGCGTTAATCCACTCCCTGATCAGAGCAACACCTTCGGTATGAATAATACTGCGGCCGATTTCTGGCATGCGGACATCTGTTTCATTGGAATCCATGCGCAGTACCATAATAGAAGCATCTGCATCCCCGGGCACGATGGCATATTTCAAATCACCCGCTCCGTCACCGGCGGCAACCGGCGGCTTGCACTCACCCACCTCGGTGCCAAATTCACGGGTGTAATCTAACAACAAACCGGAGGTATCGCCCGCACCGGCCACGCCGTGACAATGCGCGCAGTTCACATCCAGATAACCGCGAGCGCGATCATCGAGGTCTGCCTCCAGATCATCCTCCAGAGGTATGGTATCGATTGTGCTGGTATCAGAAGGCGCGCCCACCAAGATACCCTGGTCCATCCAGTAATCTATCTGGTTGGCAGCGCCATCTGTGTAGTCGAAGCTCTTGTTCAACAACCTGGCTTTGGGCCCGATGGGTGCCATACCATCTTCACCGTGGCAGTTCTCACAGTTGTTGGAGTTAGGAATCACATAATCTGTTGTTCGGTCTTCGCCAGCAACATCAATCCAGCTAACGGTCTTGGTGCCGCCAGTAACCGTTAATACAGCATCACTTTTCTCGTCGTTCCAGATATAGGGCAGCCCTTCCCAGCCCGTGTTACGCCGAATAAGCAGGCGCGTCTCGATAATGTCTTCTGCGCTGCCTTCGTCACCCAAGTCGCTTTTAATACCGAATGTTTTCGCGATCACAGTGCCAACGGGAAAATCGAATACTGAGGTTTCGCGATAGGCCGCAGACGCGCCTTCTGGCAAAAACACGAAACGATGCTTTTCGGCATAGTCAGTGAACAGTGCTGTTGTCAGGTCATAAATGACGCCTTCATTCGCATTGGCTGTAGGATCAGTCGCATCGGCAAACAGCCGGTAGTCCGACAAATTGGGGCAGTCTGCAACAAATGCGTCCCGGTTGATTGTGTCGCCCTGGGCGCCACAAAGCGCCTCCGTGTCGACAGTCTCACCGTCAACGCTTCCGGTATCCACTTCCTCGAGCACAATTTCCGGCAAAGAAGCATGCGTGCAATTGTAGTCCGTTGTAGAGGTAGAAATATCGGAGTCAAAAGGTAGGCCAAACAACAATACGCTACCGTTTGCGCGGCCTATTGTCGTATCTTCGCCATTATCAACAATACAAATACGCTGATCTTCGGTCAAACCATCGGGGAACTCCAGCAGCAACCCGGCGTCGGTATTCACACCCGAGGAATCGTAAAATATATCGACCATATTTCCGTCGAAGACTACAGCAGAGATCGCTTCGGCCAGAGCTTGTGGCGCGTTGCTGTTACCGCTAAATACATTGTCATGCACGTAGATTTTTTCCGGAATAGGGTCGTAAGTCTCCCTGCTTATGTTCAGGTCAACAAAGTAGTAACTGACGATAAGAAGACCGGCAGAATCATTGTCCGAGATGGTATTACCAAAGACCTCAATATCGTCATTGGCCATAACCATGATACCCGTGCCACCGGGAACCTGGCCTACGATATTCCCTGCAGGCGCAAAATTAGGCGTATTGTTTTCATAAACATTGTTGTTGAAAACGCGAGTCGCTTCACCGCCCTGCACGGGGGGACCCGGCAGGTCAAACACCAGTATTCCGCCCGTATTGGCGGTGGTTTCGTTGTCGTAGACATCGGCAAACTTGGAGTTTTCGATCTCGATTCCCGCGACATTCTCGTACACAAAGTTGCGACGAACAATGATAACTTCTGATTGCCCCACGTACACACCCGCGTCACTGGCACCGCGAACTTCACTATCCTCGATCAGCACATTGCGAGTTTGCACAGGGTACAAACCGTAGGCTCCGTTATTCTCATCCGGCCCATTGGTCCACTCCATGCGGACGCGGCGAATCGTGACACCATTGCTGCCGGTAATCTTGATGCCATCTCCCGGGGTGTTAAGTACCGCCAGATCTTCAATGACAATATTATCGCCCGTGGCGAGAATACCCTGGCTGCCGGTGATCTGGTTCACGAAATTGAGTACCGTACCGTTTTCGTCATCCATTCCCGTTCCGCGCAGGACAATATTGTTCACGCTGACGCTGAGTTCCCCCACTAAATCATAGGTGCCGGCTGGAAACTCAATAATTGTTTTTGGGTCGGCGGTAATCATGGCCTCCAGCGCGCGAACTTCCAGATCATCGCCCGGGGCCAATGTAACCACCTCGTAGTCGAAAAATTCACCCTCTTGGGGTTGAACAATTTCCTCTTCCGGTTCAGGCGATAGGCGAGTACCGCTCGTATTGTCGCTGCAGGCAGACAAGGCAAGGCCAAAAACAATGAGTAATAACCCCAGGCGGCTCGCAAGAGCGCCACCAGCCAATTTATTTAGCCACTGCATCTTCATAGTGAATACCCTTTCTGAAAGCTGAATTTTATTTTTAAAAGTAAACAACGCGCCATTTTGCGCGAAGCAGGTATCTCGTTCAATGGCAAATCCACCCAAAATTAATACCAATATCTGCGTCCGTGAGTGCAGAGTATCTGGAAGAGTAGCATGGCAAATTACTACAAGCTGGTTGAAGCCGCGCATCATAGGGTCTGACGAATTGTAATCCTGAGGTAAAAAGAAAATTCCTTCGCAAAGGGCTACTCGGCCGCAAGCGACCGAGCTTACGCCCAATGCGATTGGCCTTCGGCCAACCGGAATTTTCTAACTTCTATCTACCTTGACTCGGGGGCAAGCCCACCGAGATTTCTTTCGTTAAAAATACTACCAAGTGGCGTCAGGCAATGACCAGGTTTTCCTACATGCACGACATCGAACGGAGGATGTTATGACCGCACTACAGGGCAAAGGCATCTTTTTAACCGACGCTTCCTGCGGGAGGGTGCTTTGGTGATCCGAGTAATTGCTGTAATGTGCGACCTTTAGTTTTATCCAGGTAATCCAAAATGAGTGATACCACACCCTACTTACCCCCAAAGGTCTGGCACTGGGAAAAGGAAAGTGAAAGCAAATTCGCCAGCATCAACCGACCTGTCGCGGGAGCTACGCACGACAAGGAACTACCCGTTGGCAAACACCCGCTGCAGCTTTATTCACTCGGAACGCCCAATGGTGTCAAGGTAACGGTGCTGTTGGAGGAATTATTGGCAATCGGCAAAGAAGGTGCCGAATACGATGCGTGGTTCATTAATATCGGTGAGGGAGACCAATTCGGCAGCGGCTTCGTGGACATCAACCCGAACTCGAAGATACCAGCGATGGTCGATCACAGCACCACAGTGCCTACGCGAGTGTTCGAATCCGGCGCCATGATGTTGTACCTGGCGGAGAAATTTGAAGCCTTTGTGCCGATGCAGGGTCCGGAACGTGCGGAGTGTCTGTCATGGCTGTTCTGGCAGATAGGTAGCGCGCCGTACCTGGGTGGTGGCTTCGGTCACTTTTATGCGTATGCCCCGGAAAAGTGGGAGTACCCGATCAATCGTTTTGCAATGGAGATCAAGCGGCAACTGGACGTGCTTGATCACGACCTGGCCTCGCGTGAGTTTATTTGTGGCGATGACTACACTATCGCCGATATGGCTATCTACAGTTGGTATGGCCAGCTCGTGCTTACCGGTCTGTACGAATCCAAAGAATTTCTCGACGTAGCCTCATACACCAACCTGCAGCGATGGGCCACGCTAATCCACCAACGACCGGCAGTACGACGTGGCAGAAAGGTTAATCGCGCCAGCGACAGCGGCGTGAAGGATCGACATGATGCCAGCGATCTGGATGCGTTGGAGAGGTAAGCTAGCGCTTGTTCGCCACAAGGTGCACGCTGATGCCGATATCCATCGACACCCAAGTGCCGTCTGGGTCAGATTCCATTCCCATATTAATATCGGTACGGTTTACACTGACCTGACCATCGATAATGGCTTGTTCGCCGTTAATAGAAAGGATTAAAGAATCCACCTCTACCTCATAACCTTTGATGACCAAGGTTCCTTTTAGCTTAAAACGACCGTCTTCGCGCTGTTCAATGTGATGCGCTTGATAGCTTGCCTGCGGAAACGTTTCAACGTCAAACCACTCGGCCTCCGGCAGCGTACTATCGTGCAGTGCAACGCCATCGGTCGCTGATGCTACCGCAATTGTTGCCGCGATATTCGAGCTGCTAAGCTCGCTCGTATCGATTTGCAGCGTGGCATGCCATTCGCTAAAAATGCCCTCAAAAGGCATACCCGCGTGGGTACCGGAGAAACCAACGGCGTGTATGGACTCCTCCTCTTTTGCAAGCACTTTGTTCGATTGCGTCAAGGTACGACTGCCTACGTGTATCCGGTCTCATTGATGATGCCGTTTTCGTAGACATCGGACCCTGATGGGCTATTCGCACGCCGGCTCCCAAACGCTTACACGAGCTCTTAGGCTCAGTGCCATTTCAGGGGTTTTCCGACGTCGGTTCAACCTGTTCGCCATCTAGCAATTTGCTCTGCAATCGTGGTGGTGTGTCCTCCTCCTTCTTATAAAAACCGGGGTTTCTTTACTTTCAGCCAGCTTGAACGCCGGCCGCAAGCGTTGGATCATAGGTTGTTTCATTGTGCACGATCGCCCACGCCATCCGTGCCGTCTTGTTGGCCAAGGCCACGCTCACGATATATGCATGCTTGCGAGCCGACAGATCGTTCAGCCACTGGCTAAGCCCATCGTCTCGGTCCTTTGCATGGCGGAGCACAGCCCGGGCACCATGTATCAATAGTTTTCTCAGGTAACTGTCACCCCGTTTACTGATGCCAAGTAACCGGTCTTTGCCACCCGTACTATGTTGACGCGGGGTGAGCCCGAGAGACGCTGCAAATTCACGCCCTTTGCTGAACGCAGTCCCATCACCCAGAGCACCAGCGAGGGCACTGGCGGTGAGAGGGCCAATACCCCTCAGCTCCAACAAGCGCTTCGCCACCGGATCTTCCTTCACGCTCTGCGCAATCCGCTCATCAAAGCCGGATATGCGATTATCAAGACTTCGCAGGTCTTCAGGCGAGTAAGACCCGAAATGCATCGGTAAGGCCATTCTCAGCGTCCTCAAGCCACCGAGGTAGCGCGCAACGTAACTTTTGAATGCCGACAGGAGCTACGATGCCGTACTCACCGACAAGCCCCCGGATCTGATTTACCTTCGCTGTGCGTTGATGAACGAGTTCCTCTCGTATCCGGTGCGCCGCCTGGATATCTTGTTGTTCCACACTCTTGACGGCAACAAATCTCATCCCGGGGCGCCCCATCGCTTCACAGATCGCCTCGGCATCAACCTGGTCATTCTTGTTACTCTTCACGTAAGGTTTGACGAATTGAGCGGCGATGAGCTTTACGTGATAACCCCGCTTCTGCCATTGACGCCCCCCATGGTGGGACGAGGCACATGCCTCCATGCCGACTTCAGCACCGGGAGGGACACGCTCACACACCGCATCGAGCCACTTATCACGCCCGATTTTTGCCTGCCACTGCTTGCCGTCGTGTCGGTCGACACCGTGCACATGAAAAACAGATTTTGCGATATCCACACCTACTCGTGTAATGTTCATATTGGGCTTCTCCTCATTCTCTGAATGTTTGTACTACAACTAACATTCTGGCGCATCGACGCCGAAAAGATAGGGTGAGGAGGAGTCCATCCCATTGCTTACGCTAGCATCGACTTGCCAACCGTTGGAGGTAATTGCAGCCTCTGATGATCCTTCGGCGCCCGCCGCTAATTCCTGGTTTGAAGGCCCTGATGTACGCGATACAAAAACCGCAGTTACCAATACAACAGCGATCGAAACCCCAAAGCGAAGCCGATTCTCGGCGCCTGGCAGCATGCGGAGAAAAATATCGTCACGGTCTTTAAATTGATGTTTTAGCGCCGCGAAAACGTGCAGTGCCAATAGACCAACAGTGCTCCAGATCAAGGTTTGGTGTGAAAGGAGAAACAGCGCGCTAGAGGATTCGCGCTGTGCTTGTGAAGCGAGATTCAAGTCAAACAGGTGAGGAATTTGAACCGAACCGAACCACAAGGTGGGCACGTTTAAGGGCATATCGCCCCGCCACTGCGTTGACACATACAACCAGCCACTCAAAGGCAATACGATCATAAACACATAGAACAAGCAGTGGGTGCCACGAGCCGCCCAGCGCTCCCATGAGAGCATTGTTGCTGGCAGGCCCGGTGCAGTATGACTAAGCCGCCAAGTCAAGCGCAGTACGCTCAACAGTAAAACGGTCAAGCCGATGGACTTATGCAATTGGAATGCCGTTACCGCATCTGCCAGTGCATCCGCATTTTCGATGGCATCGTTCATCCACCATCCCACTGCAAGATTCGTAACGATCAACAAAGCGATCGTCCAATGCAGCGCGATGGTAACTAAGGAATAGCGCGCAGCCCTACTCTCACCCATTCGGGCAGCCTACTAGCTTGCAGGAGCGGGAGCTGCAGGAGCCTGTAAGAATTCGCCTTCAAATTGCAACGAGATCTCATCACCTAACATGGGTGGGCTAAGCAAAAAGTCCATACCAAACACAGAACGCTTGAAAGTGCCTGTCGCCGAAAACCCAAATACGCCGCGATCCTTAACCATGGGGTGACTGGGTGCTGAACCAACAATAGTGGCATCCAGAGTCATTGGATGTGTTTGTCCCGGCAAGGTTAAATCGCCTTGAATTTGAATTGTATTTTGGCCTGTCCGTTCAATCGCGGTAGAGCGATAAGTCACTGACGGATATTGTTCCGAGTTAAAAAATTTATCGCTATTGGCAAGATCCTGCTCCCAAGAATCAAAAGAACTTTCAGGGTGGGCCGCTTTGTAATCGGCCGAATAATCCGTGTCTATCGATTTTGGATCGAGATCCACCTGCAGGGAAGACGCTGTAATATCTGACGCATCATAATTAATGGTGGTCGCGTATTGGGTAAAACGGGCAACATAGTTTGAGAAACCCGGATGACTGATGCTAAAGCTCAAACTGGCGTGTGTTGGATCCATCGCGTAAACACCCGATGGTGCTTGGCTAAAAGGTGCATCACTAATGGTTACTTCATTAGCAGCCTCTTCGCTAACAACTGCTGCGGCGCCGGTACCAACGTCACCAGCCATGCCGGCGGGTTCTTGTGAGCAGCCGCCCAGGACCAAACCGCTGGCAATCATTGCAACTAAGTAAACGGGTAATGTTTTCATTTCTGACACTCCATATGGGATTAATAAAACACTCTTCGAATGGCTAGTTTAGTACTTTATATCAGTAAAGGGGACATTCAATCGAGTGCCGCCCGTAGTTCCCTGACTGCCGACTCCACCTGAGACACCGCATGGCCCAAGTCGGCCCGAGCACCTGCTGCCTGCGATGTACCTAACCTTCCGCTGTTCTCAATTATCTCTAGCGCAAGCTTGTTCAGGCTAATACCTTCTCTTGAGGCAGCCTCCTGCATTGCCTCCAAGACTTCGGGAGACGGCCGAATCATGATTGCCTTGCGCTCTCTGATTGGGCTTTTCTTTTGCTGCATAAATACGTCCCCAATTGATCAGAAATTATCTACTTTCCGCCAAGGTCTTAATAACCGTTAGCGCTTTCTCAAATTGGCCTCGGCGTCGTGCCATATCAGCATCTTTGGCAGCCAGATCAGGAAAGTGTGATAGATCATAAACTAGGGTGTACAAGAGCTTCGAGTTGTTTTCATCAACAGGCTTTGCTTCCATAAACCCATGGTAGAAATCGTAAAACTTTCCTTCTTCGACAGGCATAGCGTACCCGTAAGAGAGATCTGTCTGGGCAACCATAATCTCGGTGACCGCTCCACCCAGTAGCACTCGAACAGTGCCTATGTTGCCGTCGCCCGAGGTAATCTCGCAATCGATATTCGCCCAGACGCGAATATCACAATACCCTCCCACAACCGCCCAGAGTTCGTTGGCTGATTTTTCGACATCAATCTCCATCTCAATCCGCGTGTATTCCGGTTCTGCAAACGCAGTCTCGAAAACGATCACGGTGTGAAATAAAACGGCAGCTAAAAGTAAACGTTTCATTATTTTATCCTATAGGGTGTTAGTTCGTTTAATAGTGGCGGTCACTGGCTTCCAGGCCATGACTATGACCGCACGATACTTCATTTGGCGCAGCCGAACCAAGCCGCCTATGACAAAGAGAAGAAGTTCCAGAACGAAAAAAGCCACCTATTAAGGTGGCCTTTGAAATATGGCGGACCGGACGAGACTCGAACTCGCGACCTCCGGCGTGACAGGCCGGCATTCTAACCAACTGAACTACCGGTCCACGGCAGCTACTTTTACTCGGTATTCCTGGTTAAGTCTGTTAGCGACACGACCGTAGAATAATGGTGGGTGATGACGGGATCGAACCGCCGACCCTCTGCTTGTAAGGCAGATGCTCTCCCAGCTGAGCTAATCACCCCCGAACCGAGAACGCGCATTATAGAGATAATCTCAATGCTGTCAAACCCTGGGCTGAAAAAACCCTGAAAAAAACTATCTGTGAAAAGCCTTTGATTTTAGTAGTAAAATCCTGTCCCCCGGTTCTTGTTAGCGCCACAGTAAACCCGCAGTTATTTGCCGCAGAATAAAAGAACGACAAAGAGGCGACAGTGATCCGGCTTAACTCCAATCGATCACAGGCTAGAACGGCAGCTCATGATTTACCTCGACACTGTCTGTGTACTCTTGTTGCTCAATCCGGATCTCCTCGTACAGTTGCGCAATCTCATCACCATAGTGATCCCACAGTACCGATCTCAGGTCGCCGAGCAGCTGATAAATACAATCGGCTTGTTCAGCCGTCCAGTAGGTTGTGATTTTTAAGGTTTTCATTTAGCCTTTCCTCGCTTTTTGGTCTCGCGCCGCTTCGACGCACACTCCTGCGCTTCCTTCATGCGGTACGACTCACCCTCAATGGCGATGACCTCGCTGTGATGGACTAAACGGTCAATCAGGGAGACCACACACGCGGCATTGGGGAACACGTCATTCCACTCGCCAAACGGACGGTTCGTTGTCACCAAAGTTGAACATTTCTCATAGCGCCGGTTGATGATTTCAAACAGCAAGTCAGCATGACGATTGCTGTAGGAGAGGTAGCCCACTTCATCAATTACCAGCAAGGCGGGCCTGGCGTAGTGTTTCAATCGACGCTGCAGGGCATTGGCGCCATCCTGACCTGCCAGGTCGTTGAGCATCGCCGCTGCGGTGGTAAACAGCGCCGTATAGCCGTGCATGACAGCGTTATACCCCAGGTTCCGGGCGATCATCGATTTGCCCACGCCGTTGCTGCCCAGCAGGATAATATTGCTGGCCGTGTCCATAAAACCCAGTTGCATCAGGGCATGAATCGCTTGTGGGTCGATAGCGCTTGGCCACTGCCAGTCAAACTCACTCATCGGTTTGAACCGGCCCAGCCTGGCGCTGCTCAGGCGCCGTTCGAGTGAGCGCTGTTTGCGCTCGGCAAGCTCCCAGGCGATGAGCTGTGCCAGCCAGGGGTATTGCTCGTCGGTGATCTCGCCCCAGTGCGCCAGCACGCCGTGGAGCTTCAGTTCAAGTGCCTGCTGTTTGAGTTGCTCGATATCAATCATCGGTATCATCTCCTGTCTCGCTTCGGGTGCCATTGAGCTTGTCGTAATCGGCAAGCCGAGCCAGCTTGACGCTGTAGTGTTTGACCTTCGCCGGCACGGCGACAGCAAGCGGTGGCGGCAGGTGCTGTTCATCACGGCGGCGCTCAAGAACGTGCTGCACCGCCTCCGGGTAGGGTGATTGCCGATCAAGTGCTTCACCCAGAGCTACATGCAGCTCGTCCCGCCCATAATCATCAAGCAGTTGATTGAGTAACCGGACCGTGGTTTTAATGACATGTCCACGCTGTGCCGATTGCTGCAGCAGCGTCTGGGCGTGCGCCGAAGCATGGCTCAGGCGATCCTGACCCCGGTGTAGTTTGGCGTGGGTTTTCTCCAGCCATAGGGCATTGATATGCGCCTCCTGTTCGATTTGCTCCCCTTTGCCAAAGCTGCGCTGATGCTCAGCAATGCATTGATCGCCCTCCACTATCTGGAGCCGCTCCAGGTCAGCGCTCACGCTCAATGGCTTGTGCACGTATTGATGGGGAATGGAGTAATCATTGAGATCGAAGCGAACATAAGGGGTTTTGGCGGCCCGCACGGGCTGTCTCTCATGGGTATCAAAGGGATTATCCGGCAAGTGCAATAAACAACTCACCTGCTCCTGTAAGAAGGCTTCCCTGACCGTCAACGTACGCTCTTCAGGGCAAGCCCGATCAGCACTCATACCCTGGCACCAGTGCTCAGCTTGCGCATTGAGTTCGGCCAGTGTTTGCCAGTGACGAGCGGCAAAGAAATTATCGCGAATATAGCGAATCGCTCTTTCTACCCGGCCCTTTTCATTGCCCCGGGCCACCGCCACCGGGCGTGGTTCGAAGCGATAGTGGGCTGACAAGGCCAGCAAGGTGGGGTGGAAGCGGATGGCGTCACCGTGGCGCTCCAATACGGCCGATTTAAGGTTGTCGTACAGCAGCACCTTTGGCAATCCTTGCCAGCCTCGAATGCCGCTACATGGCCGCGTAAAAAGTGCTCCATTTGCTGGTTGAGATAAAAGCGCAAGAAGATCTGTCGCGACCAGCTCAGCACCATCACAAACGCCATTAACGGCCGCCGGGCCTTGCCGATCTGAATATGCCCGAACGAACCCCAGTCAACCTGGGCTTGCTCACCGGGCAGGGTTTTTAGGCGTAAATACGCCTCGGGCAGCTTGCGCGGCCGCAGTTCACTGATACGCTGGCGAAACTGGCTGGGGCCACCGGGGTATCCCCGCAGGCGGGCCATTTCATACAAGCGGGCCGCCGTGAGTGTGGGAAACTCCCGCAGGGTGTCGATGACAAAGGGCAGATAGGGGTCGATGATCGACGCACGGCGAGTGCGCTCCACCTTGGGCAGGCCAGCCTGTGCCAGTACCCGATCAACCACTGAGTGGTGAATGCCAAGCTGGGTCGCAATGGTGCCCGTTCGCCACTTCTCAACAAAATGGTAGCGCAGTATTTTTGCTTCAGTTTCTTTGCCGATGGCCCTGACTGCCCTCCGATTGATGACTCCTGTCCAGCCGCTGCACTAATGTCGCCGGAATCTGCGCCTGAACTGACTGCTCTGCAGAAAATCACTGCGCAAAAAGGGACCGCAGACCGCGCCACAGTGATGGCAGCGCACGGTGGCGTCAGTTTTACCCGGCATATCGGCCCTTTTGATCTCATCAGGCACGGTTTGCAGTAGATCACGGAGTATTATTGCCAGAGAACGGTGATGCGTTACTTTTTGTTGTTGCCGTTCTCGATAACGCTGTTGGCGAGCGGCATTATTCATGCGACCCGGGCGAGTGGCCTGGTACTTCGCTCTGGCTCGTTTAATGGATTCCTTTCTGGCTTCCTGGCTGCAACCATCGGTGCAATACCGCTGGCCGCGATCACAGTGGGTACAGACGATGACCTGGGCGTAGCAGCGACAACAGTGGTAGAGACGGCTGGATGATGGCATCGACACAAAGGTCGATGAGGGCTGGATTTATTCCCATTATGTGCAACACTTAACGGGTCGTGCACCTGCACGGTTTTTTTGGGTATGGCGCCAGCGTTGACCGTCAAATCTGTGGTGGCGTCATACCGTTCTCAGCGACACTTATTCTTATAGTCCCTACGCTTGAATCGTGCCTGCTTATTGGTCGCTCTTGAGTGTGACTGGGCCGCAGTTCTACCGCGCCGATTCTAATACGCCGAGATCCGTCTATTTCAAAATTCGGCAAATAGCTGCGGTTTTGGAGTGGCGTCTACAGTTCTACGTCACGATTAGATTTTTGCAGTACCGGCACACTTAATAGCAAGGCTTATTGGAGTACTTCACTCGATGGAAATTTACAAAGAGTTTCATTTCGAGGCAGCGCATCGCCTGCCCAACGTACCACCCGGACATAAATGCGCGCGCTTGCACGGTCATTCTTTTCAACTGCGATTGTCCGTAAAAGGTGACGCGCCGGAACCGGCGGGTTGGGTGATGGACTTTTCAGAACTCAAGGCGGTCTTCCAACCCCTGTACGAACAACTGGATCACAACTACTTAAACGATATCCCAGGCCTGGAAAATCCCACGAGCGAAAACATCGCTCGCTGGATATGGAAAAATCTGGAACCGGCTCTGCCTCAATTGAGCTGTGTGGAGATCAGAGAGACCTGTACGTCGGGTTGTATTTACCGTGGGAAACAGGATACGTGACAAGTAAAAAATAAAGCGGTAACACTCGTTAAAATACTTGACGATTACGGAAACACTATAGGAATAGGGACTGGAGAAAACACTTTTTTTTGATCTTCAAAATAGCTAGCTACAATGTTCCCCTGGGAACGACTAAGTTACTTTACGTAGCAGGTCTTGAAATGTTATGCACACCAGATGACGGCTTTATCATAAAAGGCACTTTAGCCCGCTCTTTAGAATCAAAGCATTAACTAGGCGCCATAACTTATTGTTTTTAATCGATAATACGGTATTGTACGTTTTTTAACCAATCCGAAGGCATGTAGATAAGCTCTACTGTTAGACCCCACTTGGACAATTTATTCACCGACTTATCCACAGATTCTGTGGAGAAAAAAGATGTGGGACGAAAGCTCGTTCAGGAAAATCTACCCGGACCGACTGAATGTTCGATCAGTCGGCTAAAGGTGCATATTCAGCGTAGAACTTCAACTGTTTCCTAGCCCAGAAGTGATGGCATGTTGCAAATAGTTACGAATTTGTTTTTCTGTGTCCAGTTTTGCCCCAAGTTTTGGGTGCATAACCAAAGACACTGCAAGGCGCATAACAAAATCTGTGGCGAATACAATATCAACTGAGTCGCCAATTTCACCCGAGGTCTGAGCCATTAGAATATGTGGGGGCCAAAACTCGATGCTCCGGGAGTAGAACCGGCTGTCCGTCATCATCATGGCGACGGTTTCGGGCTCTGTTTCAGCCAGAGCAGCGAAAATCCCCTGCTGCAGATCCTGCCTTCCCTGAACCACGCAGAGCGTCAGCTTATTGACCAGACTGGTCTCTTTTTCCAAAGCCGCTTCCGTGCGGTTGAGAAAGTTTAGTTGTCTGCGCCGAAAAACGCCTTCGATCAGCGCGTCCTTGTCGCCAAAGTGTCTGTAGATAGACCCACGCGACAGCTTACCAACGCGTGCGACCTCCCCCATTGCCGTTCGTCTGATGCCGTAGCGATGAATGCACTGTTCCGCCGCACTCAGGATTCGATCGACCATAGGGTCGTCATAGTCTACGAGATTGAACTGAGTTGGCTCGATTACTGTCATTGCGCTCTTGACCGATTAGTACAATTGAACAATAATCGTTTTTTGTATATTTGTCCAGGTAAATCCGAGAAGGGAACCACAAATGCCCGAAGCCCATCAGAACTACGACTATATTATCGTCGGTGCCGGCTCAGCGGGTTGCGCACTGGCTTATCGCCTCTCCCGTGAAGCGAGCCGCAAAGTTCTGTTGCTGGAAGCCGGCCCACGTGATTCCAACCCGATGATTCACATTCCACTGGGTTTCGCCTTCACAATGAAGAATGAGGCGGTCAACTGGTGCTACGAGACCGACCCGGAACCCAACATGAACGGCCGCAAGCTGGCCTGGCCCCGAGGCAAAGTTCTCGGTGGTACCAGCTCCATCAATGGGATGGTCTATATCAGAGGTCAACGAGAAGACTACGACCATTGGAGCTCTCTGGGTAACGAGGGCTGGTCCTATCAAGAGGTCCTCCCCTACTTCAAGCGCTCTGAGCACAAAGCCGAGGGCGAAAATACCTATCATGGCTACGGCGGACCGCTTTGGGTTGAGGAAGTTGCCAAAGCCGACAAACTGGAGCTGGCCCACTTATTCATTCAAGCAAGCGTGCAAACCGGTCTCAACTTTAATGAAGACTTTAATGGCGCCCATCAAGAAGGCGCTGGTTACTACCAATTGAATATTCGCAACGGTTTGCGACAGAGCACTGCCCGAACCTATTTGGCTCAGTGCGAACAGCGGCCAAACCTTAGCCTGGAAACTAGCGCACTCACTAACCGCGTTTTAATTGAAGACGGTCGCGCCGTTGGTGTCGAGTACAGCTGTAAAAAAGGCAAGGCAAAAGAAACCAAAACCGCCTACGCCAAGGGGGAGATCATCCTGTGTGGCGGCGTTATTAATTCTCCTGCGCTACTGGAGCTTTCCGGGATCGGAAACAGCAATCAGCTGGAACCTTTGGGCATTAAAATGCACAAGGATCTGCCTGGCGTGGGGGAAAACCTGCAGGATCATCTCACCATTAATATTCAACAGGGCTTGAAGAACGTCACCACCTTCTACGAAGAAACCAAGCCCGTATCGATGCTAAAAAACATTTTCAAATTCTTTTTCAGGCGCAGCGGATTGCTCACGCATCCCGCAGCTCAAGCGGGTGTCTTTTTCCGCAGCAACAAGGAAGAAAAAACACCCGATGCTCAAATTCATTTCGCCCCCGCAGCGAGTGAGTCCGATAGCGCGGGCAATTTGAAAACTGCTCCGGGCACGACCGCCACCGTATGCCATTTGCGCCCGGAAAGTCGTGGCAGTGTGCACATACGCTCCACCGATCCAATGGTTTACCCGAATATCAGAGCAATGTACCTATCGACCGTGGGCGATCGCAACGCCATGGTTGCAGCGGTGAAAAGGGTCCGGGAGATTTTCATGGCGCCGGCTCTGGATGCCTATCGAGGGAGTGAATTTAGGCCCGGTAGCGAAGTGCAATCTGACGAGGACATTCTCGAATATATTCGCAACGAAGCTGAATCTGTTTATCACCCTGTGGGTACCTGCAAGATGGGCAGCGATGACATGGCTGTTGTCGACGACCGTCTACGGGTACACGGCATCAAGTCCCTGCGGGTCGCCGACGCCTCTATTATGCCAACCATCACCTCTGGTAACACCAACGCTCCGGCCATCATGATCGCTGAAAAATGCGCCGATATGTTGCTTGAAGATGCCCGAGTGCAGATTACTTTGCCGCTAGGGCTCGAACAAAATCAGAAATTCGCATCCGCCTCAGCAACTATTTAAAACCAGACAGGAGAGAAGCATGAACGCACCGACACCAAAAGGCTCCGCATCCGCCGATTTACTCGCGGTATTGGACAATCAGCGCAGCGCTTTTCGCCGCGAGGGTCCCGTGGCACTCGAAACCCGTATCGATCGCATCGACCGATGTATTGCCCTGTTGGTAGACAATCAGGATGCGATTTGCGAGGCGGTAGATAAAGACTTTGGCTGTCGCTCTAAATATGTCACCAAAATGACCGATATTATGACCTCAGTGGGCAGCTTGAAGTTCGTCAAGAAAAATCTAAAGAAATGGATGAAGCCCCAGAAACGTTCCACGCCGGTGCCGATGGGATTGTTCGGCGCCAAAGCTCACGTCCACTATCAGCCTAAAGGCGTGATTGGCATTATGACCCCCTGGAATGTCCCGGTGAATATGATCTTCAGCCCCTTGGCCGATATTCTAGGCGCGGGTGTTAGCGCCACAGTAAACCCACAGGATTCCCAGTAGAACCATTTATAAAGGAGTGATTAATGCCCATCACTTTTGCCAAACCCCGGGTTGTCCAGTGGGTGCCATCCTTGGGTTTTTCCTGCGTGGTTATCTTGATGACTTTCGACCGCAGCTTTGCCTGGTCCGCAGAATTCTTGCCGCCGTGATTAGCCCCTCTTGGCAAATCTTTTTCTATTCCCCGAAACCCTCTCTCAAAAAAACGATTGCGCCATCGGCCTACCTTGTTGACATCAATTTCCAGCTCTTCAGCAATTTTGTAGTTGGGAACATTTTTTGCAGCGAGCAAAATAATCCTTGAGCGCTCTACCAATCGAACCGGTGTCGTTTTGCTTCTAACATTTTTTTCCAACTGTTTTTTCTCTTGCGCTGTTAAAGTTATATTTATTTGGGCGGGCATTAGCTTCACACGGGCAGTGAATGAAGTAATCATTATATCATTAATCTGTTTAATACACTACACTAGAACGGCAGCTCATGATTTACCTCGACACTGTCTGTGTACTCTTGTTGCTCAATCCGGATCTCCTCGTACAGTTGCGCAATCTCATCACCATAGTGATCCCACAGTACCGATCTCAGGTCGCCGAGCAGCTGATAAATACAATCGGCTTGTTCAGCCGTCCAGTAGGTTGTGATTTTTAAGGTTTTCATTTAGCCTTTCCTCGCTTTTTGGTCTCGCGCCGCTTCGACGCACACTCCTGCGCTTCCTTCATGCGGTACGACTCACCCTCAATGGCGATGACCTCGCTGTGATGGACTAAACGGTCAATCAGGGAGACCACACACGCGGCATTGGGGAACACGTCATTCCACTCGCCAAACGGACGGTTCGTTGTCACCAAAGTTGAACATTTCTCATAGCGCCGGTTGATGATTTCAAACAGCAAGTCAGCATGACGATTGCTGTAGGAGAGGTAGCCCACTTCATCAATTACCAGCAAGGCGGGCCTGGCGTAGTGTTTCAATCGACGCTGCAGGGCATTGGCGCCATCCTGACCTGCCAGGTCGTTGAGCATCGCCGCTGCGGTGGTAAACAGCGCCGTATAGCCGTGCATGACAGCGTTATACCCCAGGTTCTGGGCGATCATCGATTTGCCCACGCCGTTGCTGCCCAGCAGGATAATATTGCTGGCCGTGTCCATAAAACCCAGTTGCATCAGGGCATGAATCGCTTGTGGGTCGATAGCGCTTGGCCACTGCCAGTCAAACTCACTCATCGGTTTGAACCGGCCCAGCCTGGCGCTGCTCAGGCGCCGTTCGAGATCCGCTGGCGAGCGGCGTTCTTCCCTTATGTGCCTGGCGCTGCTCAGGCGCCGTTCGAGTGAGCGCTGTTTGCGCTCGGCAAGCTCCCAGGCGATGAGCTGTGCCCGCCAGGGGTATTGCTCGTCGGTGATCTCGCCCCAGTGCGCCAGCACGCCGTGGAGCTTCAGTTCAAGTGCCTGCTGTTTGAGTTGCTCGATATCAATCATCGGTATCATCTCCTGTCTCGCTTCGGGTGCCATTGAGCTTGTCGTAATCGGCAAGCCGAGCCAGCTTGACGCTGTAGTGTTTGACCTTCGCCGGCACGGCGACAGCAAGCGGTGGCGGCAGGTGCTGTTCATCACGGCGGCGCTCAAGAACGTGCTGCACCGCCTCCGGGTAGGGTGATTGCCGATCAAGTGCTTCACCCAGAGCTACATGCAGCTCGTCCCGCCCATAATCATCAAAGTTGATTGAGTAACCGGACCGTGGTTTTAATGACATGTCCACGCTGTGCCGATTGCTGCAGCAGCGTCTGGGCGTGCGCCGAAGCATGGCTCAGGCGATCCTGACCCCGGTGTAGTTTGGCGTGGGTTTTCTCCAGCCATAGGGCATTGATATGCGCCTCCTGTTCGATTTGCTCCCCTTTGCCAAAGCTGCGCTGATGCTCAGCAATGCATTGATCGCCCTCCACTATCTGGAGCCGCTCCAGGTCAGCGCTCACGCTCAATGGCTTGTGCACGTATTGATGGGGAATGGAGTAATCATTGAGATCGAAGCGAACATAAGGGGTTTTGGCGGCCCGCACGGGCTGTCTCTCATGGGTATCAAAGGGATTATCCGGCAAACTCACCTGCTCCTGTAAGAAGGCTTCCCTGACCGTCAACGTACGCTCTTCAGGGCAAGCCCGATCAGCACTCACACCCTGGCACCAGTGCTCAGCTTGCGCATTGAGTTCGGCCAGTGTTTGCCAGTGACGAGCGGCAAAGAAATTATCGCGAATATAGCGAATCGCTCTTTCTACCCGGCCCTTTTCATTGCCCCGGGCCACCGCCACCGGGCGTGGTTCGAAGCGATAGTGGGCTGACAAGGCCAGCAAGGTGGGGTGGAAGCGGATGGCGTCACCGTGGCGCTCCAATACGGCCGATTTAAGGTTGTCGTACAGCAGCACCTTTGGCAATCCTTGCCAGGCCTCGAATGCCGCTACATGGCCGCGTAAAAAGTGCTCCATTTGCTGGTTGAGATAAAAGCGCAAGAAGATCTGTCGCGACCAGCTCAGCACCATCACAAACGCCATTAACGGCCGCCGGGCCTTGCCGATCTGAATATGCCCGAACGAACCCCAGTCAACCTGGGCTTGCTCACCGGGCAGGGTTTTTAGGCGTAAATACGCCTCGGGCAGCTTGCGCGGCCGCAGTTCACTGATACGCTGGCGAAACTGGCTGGGGCCACCGGGGTATCCCCGCAGGCGGGCCATTTCATACAAGCGGGCCGCCGTGAGTGTGGGAAACTCCCGCAGGGTGTCGATGACAAAGGGCAGATAGGGGTCGATGATCGACGCACGGCGAGTGCGCTCCACCTTGGGCAGGCCAGCCTGTGCCAGTACCCGATCAACCACTGAGTGGTGAATGCCAAGCTGGGTCGCAATGGTGCCCGTTCGCCACTTCTCAACAAAATGGTAGCGCAGTATTTTTGCTTCAGTTTCTTTGCCGATGGCCATGACTGCCCTCCGATTGATGACTCCTGTCCAGCCGCTGCACTAATGTCGCCGGAATCTGCGCCTGAACTGACTGCTCTGCAGAAAATCACTGCGCAAAAAGGGACCGCAGACCGCGCCACAGTGATGGCAGCGCACGGTGGCGTCAGTTTTACCCGGCATATCGGCCCTTTTGATCTCATCAGGCACGGTTTGCAGTAGATCACGGAGTATTATTGCCAGAGAACGGTGATGCGTTACTTTTTGTTGTTGCCGTTCTCGATAACGCTGTTGGCGAGCGGCATTATTCATGCGACCCGGGCGAGTGGCCTGGTACTTCGCTCTGGCTCGTTTAATGGATTCCTTTCTGGCTTCCTGGCTGCAACCATCGGTGCAATACCGCTGGCCGCGATCACAGTGGGTACAGACGATGACCTGGGCGTAGCAGCGACAACAGTGGTAGAGACGGCTGGATGATGGCATCGACACAAAGGTCGATGAGGGCTGGATTTATTCCCATTATGTGCAACACTTAACGGGCCGTGCACCTGCACGGTTTTTTTGGGTATGGCGCCAGCGTTGACCGTCAAATCTGTGGTGGCGTCATACCGTTCTCAGCGACACTTATTCTTATAGTCCCTACGCTTGAATCGTGCCTGCTTATTGGTCGCTCTTGAGTGTGACTGGGCCGCAGTTCTACCGCGCCGATTCTAATACGCCGAGATCCGTCTATTTCAAAATTCGGCAAATAGCTGCGGTTTTGGAGTGGCGTCTACACCGGTGAACTGGGTTCTGCCTCCATATTGAAAGTGCTCACCAATTATTTGGCGACAGCGCATCTGGCAGCACTTGCCGAAGCGCTTGTTGTAGCTAAAAAAATCGGCATGGATATGAATGTTACCTATGAAGCAATAAAAGCTTCCTCTGGAAATTCTTTTGTTCATGAAACTGAATCTCAAGTTATTCTCAATGGCAGCCGCGACATCAACTTCACGATGGATCTGGTACTCAAGGATATCGGCATATTTGATCAACTGGCGCAACGCAATGATGTACCGCTGGACATATCGCCGCTGCTGGTCAAAATATTTGAAGATGGCATTGAAAAGTATGGCCCCAGGGAACTCTCGCCCAATATCATTCGCCGCCTGGAAGATGCCTGCGAGGTCTCCGTGCTAGGAAAAGGTTTCCCGGCGCAGATGACCGACGACGAACCCGAGGAATCCGGCGCGGAAGTCCTTATCCCCGGTAGGGGCTGATAAGACAGAACAGGGTGATCCGAAGGTGGCTCAGGATTTAATAGAATCCTCGCGCAACATTTTCACCAATGAGCAACACATGAGTACGCCAATCGGTAACAGGGGTAACGACACGACGATGGTGGTCGACAAAATCACCTTGAGACCGCCATCAACAAACATTAGGGAAACAGGTAGCACTGCGAGAGCACAGGCCCAGAATAGTCGGTTCCATCTGGCTGGGTTCTCGCCGGCAGTCAGCCGCTTGCTCGCAACCGAAGCAAGCGTATACGAAGCGGAGTCATAGGTCGTGGCCAGAAAAATGATAGACACCGCAGCAAATATCGCAAGCGCGATGTAAGGCAGAGGCAGTGTAAGAAATACCTGTGTGATTGCCGCAGCTTCGCCAATGTCCTTCATGAGGCCGGTAACGTTCAAAATATCATTGAGCTCCAGGTGCAGCGCGTAGTTCCCAAAAATAATGAAGAATAAGCTAGCGCCAAGACTGCCAAAGGCAATCATCCCACCTACCACCTGCCGAATAGTTCGGCCCTTGGAAATTCTAGCGGTGAAGATACCGACAAAAGGCCCATAAGCTACCCACCACGCCCAATAGAAAACCGTCCAATTTTCGATAAAACCTGTGGCTTCCACTGGATCCGTCCAGGTGTTCATCCGTATAAAGTTCTGTAGCACCAGGCCCACCCCATTGGTGCCCATCTTCAAAATAAACAAGGTGGGGCCAGCGGCCAGGACAAAGAACAGCAACGCCAATGCGAGAATCGTATTCAGGTCGGCAAGCCTTTTGATCCCTTTGTCGAGACCCAGATAAGCACTGGTGCCAAAAATTCCGATGCACAGGATGACGACGTAAACTTCTAACATGAAGTCGTGATCGAGGCCGAAAAGCTTTGAAAAACTGGCCGCAATCATGGGTGTTGTAAGCCCGAGGGAAGTACCGCTACCCCCGATCAGATTGAGCATATACACGAAGTCTATAACTCGTCCACGCTTGCTGTTCACTCCGGTAGGGAGAAAACTGCTACAGGCCGTACTCAGCCTAAGGTAAGGAATTTTTCGAACATAATAGGGATAGGCGATCGCCAAAGTTGGCATACAAAAGAAAGCCCAACCTGTTATACCCCAGTGGAATATTCCGAAACTGGACGCCCATTCTATCGCCCCCGTGGAGCGAGGAGCTAATCCATAAGGTGGGGCGTCAATGTAATAGCCCCACTCGATAACCGACCAATACAGCAGGCCGGCACCCACTCCAGCGCTAAACAACATGGCGACCCAACTGAAAGTAGAAAATTCCGGCTTCGTATCCTTATCGCCGAGTTTCACATTTCCGTAGCGACCCATCGCCAACCAGGCAAGGAATACCAACAACCCTGTCCCGTACCAGAGATACCAAACCCCAAACTGTTTGGTGATGGCATCGTAGGCCGTCGTGATTAACTGTCCGGATTGGTCGGGAAACCCGACGATGGGAATGCAAACCAATACGACAATCGCCGCAGTGGCGACAAACATGATCCAGTCGGTTTCAACCGCTGTAGTTTCTGGCTGCTTATCCAATCTTATTCTCCAGTCTCGCCGACCTTGGGATTATTTTATGGCTGCGGTGGCCCCAGTAAATCACATAAGGCTCTATTGGGTGCATCAATCGGCCCTGGAGTATCACCCAGTTCCATTGCTATACGTGTAGCGGGATTGTAGGACGGCCACACCGCGAGATCCGGATCATTTGGATTGCCGGTACGAGCGAAGTTCAACCAGTAACTCATCATCGTTTCTGTGAGATTTCTATCAACTTCATCGCCGCTCAGCCAATCGTCGTGACTATCGAAAACATAGGGAAGTTCGGCACCGTGATAAGAACCCAGAAGTTTGCCACCGGCACCGGGTCGCACCCGTGTGAAATAGTACAGATACACATCCCCCGTACCCTTGCTAACGATAGCGTCAGCTTGTAACTGCGCAGTACAGGACTGTTGCTTGGCATCCATCAACTTCGCATATTTCTCTCTATTCGATGACTGGTTTTGCACCTGAGCCAATACCCGAATGCGCGCCCCCTTCTGGTAATACTGATCTATGAGATTTTCGATCGCTTCATCCGAAACCTCCTGTGGCGCATACATCAGCTTTTCATCAGCATTGCTGCCGATCAGAATATTCGCTGGGTTGATCCTGCCTGATTTATACAGCACCTCGGAATAATCGTGGAGAACATAGCCATCGACAGTACCGTAAAAATTGCGGCGCTCCTTGTCGCCACTACCACGATAGAAGATTTCTGCTCCGTCCAATATTTTTTCAGCGGGCAAATTTCTCAGCTGCCCAATTGACGGCGCTAACAAGCCGTTGGCAAATTCAACACCAAAACTCTCCTCCCGCGCCAGGGTGTCGCGGTAATTGATATCGAATGCAGCGCTCTGCCGGATAGCATTCTTGAAAAGACCTTTGGCAAGAGGAGAGATTATGAGATGACTGATGTTCGCACCTCCGGCAGATTCTCCCATTACGGTGACATTATCCGGGTCGCCCCCAAAAACCGCTATATTGCCTCTCACCCATCGTAGCGCCTCTATCTGATCGAGAAGGCCGTAGTTTCCCGAACTCGCGTTCTCCGACTCCTGTGTCAATTGCGGATGCGCAAAGAAACCGAACACACCGAGACGATAGGCAATGGTCACAACTATCGCGCCTTTGGCGGCCAGTTTATGCCCGAGATAATTCGGTTCATAACTCCAGCCACCCAAATTATTGCCACCATAGATAAACACGATCACGGGGAGGTCGTTGCCTTTACCCAATTCGGGTGACCAAACATTGAGATACAAACAGTCTTCGCCAATACCATTTGGAGTAGCGGCGCGATTGGGATTTCCCCCAAAGGCCTTTAGAATATCCCGATACCAGTCAGTGTTATAACTCGTTTGCATACAGGCGGGAGCAAAAGAGAGCGCCGACTGAAGCCCCAAACGGGGAACAGACGCCCTGGGTTCACGTCAGCGCAGATCATCCATCGGGGGTTGTGCAAAAGGGATGCCGCGAAATACTGCTATTTCATTTTCGACCTGGCCCCGCAGCTGCTCGCCGTTGGCGAGCCGTAAAATTTCCCGGCCTGTGTCCGCACAAATCGTGTGTGAACCCAATAGAACACTAACTACCAGAACAAACCTTGGGAGCAACGAATCTATTGCGCATTCGAAATTCAGCCGGAGATGACTAGACACCGTAGACTCCTATTTGTCTATACTCACTACCACGCAACCACCAAACCCGCCTTGCTCAATCAACTCATGTGAGCTTGCCATTTCCGCAAAGGGTAGATTATAGGCAATGCGGTGCTGCAGACGCTCCTGTTCAAGGAGTTCACGGGTATCATTGACTGCCTGCTGCTTGGCATCTTCTGGCATGGCGTACACAATCACCATACGCAGCGTCAAATCCATAAACATCATTTGAACAAAGGGCAGCTGTGGCTCCTTCACCTGGGTGGATGAATAGGTCGCGATGACACCACTTGTAGCAATAAACTTCAGAACTTGAGGAAGATTGGCGCCGAACTCCACATCGATAACACGCTCCACCTTTTCTCCATCAGTGCAGGACAAGACCTGATCAGCCCAGTCATCCTGGCGATGGTTTACGACAAAGTCCGCTCCTACCGATTTGCACGCCGCCTCATCGGCGCTGTTGCTCGCAGTAGCAATCACTCGAGCTCCTGCATGTTTCGCCCACTGAATCGCGTAGTATCCAACTCGACCAGCGCCACCTGTCACTACGACCGTTTGACCCGCGATAGAACCACCCGCATAGACGCAACGATGGGCGGTCATAATGGGAATGCCAATGCAGGCTCCAACCTCAAAGGAGGTATTGTCTGGCAGTTTAGCCGCGCGAGTGCTATCCAGCGCAACGTATTGCGCAGCCGTACCAAAACGGCGGCCATATTGTGCCTGGTAAACAAACACACGTTCCCCCACCCTGCCTGGGTCTACCCCCTCACCGACCGTCTCGATCACGCCCGCACCATCGCTGTGCGGAATAACCAGGCCGTCGTCTAGCAAATTAGGAAAAGCACCCGCGCGTTTCTTAACGTCCGATGGATTGACACCCGTCGTTTTTAATTTAACCAGCACCTCACTTGGACCAGCCGTCGGTTTATCTTGCTCTCCCAATACAATGGTGTCCTGAGCACTCCCAAAGGATTCAAACCACGCTGCTTTCACTACTACCTCCATAAACGATTACTGATTAGTCCAGCCAGTTTGACAGACTTTCCGTGTGGCCATCTACCGCCACTGATTGCCCTGAAATAGCCCGCCCCAGATCAGAACCTAAGAATACAGCGGTATTGGCGATATCTTCGGCCTCTACAAAAAGCCGCATCGAGGTCTGCCGCTGATACACCGTGCGAATACTATCGGCGCTAACCCCCCGCTCTTGTGCATCTTTGCTGATGACGCGCTCAATTCGTTCACCATTGACGCTGCCGGGGCACAGGGCATTTACCCGAATATTATGTGGACCCAACTCCATCGCCCAGGTTTTGGTTAAGCCAATCAGCGCCCATTTGGCCGCCGCATAGGCGGACCGCAAAGGAAATCCGAATAGCGCAGCAGTCGATGCAATATTAACAATAGATCCCCCACCCGCTTTTTTAAGTAATGGTACAGCCGCTCGAGTGACGTAAAAGGGCCCGCTGAGATCAACTGCGATAGTTTGATTCCAGTCTTCTACGGCAATATCCTCAACCGCTGCGGTGGGACCGGCAATACCGGCATTGTTAACCAACACATCCAGGTGCCCGTATAACTCGGAGAGTTCTGCAAATAAAAAATCTACCTGCTCTGGAATTGAAACATCGGCGAGCGAAGCACTCGCTGAGGAGTTGGCGCTAAGAAAACCATCGATGCTATCTTGCGATATGTCGCACACGTGGACGCGGCAGCCGCCCTCCAGGAATTTTTCAGCTATAGCGCGGCCTATCCCAGCCGCACCGGCGGTAACCAGCACAACATCTCCCATACCTGAATCCTGTTTTGTTTCAGCCATTCTCAACTCCTGTATTGCTACTCAGTAAGGGGGATTTTAGAATCAACGCATACGCCACCGCAAGTAAGCAGCTTGAAGGGGTGCGCAAACTCGAGTGTTACGACCTCACACTAGCTTTTAGCGCTCGAAATACTTTTGCTGAAACCCTCCAGCTTGGCTTTGGCATGATCTTGCAGCAGAGATTCTGCCTGTATCACAAATTCGTGGTCCACCATCACCTGATGACTCGGTTCGTTGCGTGATTTACCCAGGCTTCTTTTCGTTTCCTCTACCAGTGCTCGTGGAACACCTTCCAACCCCGCTGCAAATTCTCGGCAAGTGGACAGCAAGTCATCAGCTTGTACACATTGTGTTGCCAGACCCTTTGCGACGGCCTGCTCACCGCTGATGACTTGCCCGAATACAAGAGCTCCCACAGAATCTTCCCAATTGAGAAACTTCTGCAACATCCAGGAATGCCCCCCGCCGCAGTGAATACCCAACTGCATAAAACGGGTATCGAATTTGGCGTGGCTGGTGACCATTCTTATATCGCACGCCAACGCCAGGTTCATTCCCGCGCCTACAGCAGCGCCCTGCACAGCTGCTATCGTGGGCAGCGGGCTGTTTGCCACAGCGAGAAAACCTGCATAGATTTCGCCCAGAAGATCAGTTTCTCCCGCCTGTGCACGCAGCAGTTCATCCAACGACCCGCCCGCACAAAACGCCCTCCCAGTGGCAGCAATGATCATGCATGACACATCCGGATTCGCTTCGGCTTCCGCCACTCTTTGCGCCAACTGCTCGGACGAGACATGATCCAATACGTTTCGCTTGTCTGGATCGTTCAAAACAATTTCTGCAATATGACCTTTGATAGTGAGCTCTACTGACATAAGTCCCTCGGCGGTAACATTAAATAACGGTGATACTCTGGGGATGCACTATAGTTGCTCTCGCATTACGGAGCCAGTCCGTCCTGCGTTAAAATTCGGGAGCTGTGGGAGACTACTTAAGAAAGCGCTGATAGTCCTCGCGGTCGAACCCTCTATATTGCATAAAGCGCACTCGCTTGGCTTTGTCATTCAAATCTGACACTGGAATGTCCCCATATTTTTTGCGATACACATCCCAAGCTATTGCAGGCCAGTCTATCTCAGCACTTTTAATAGCCCGACTAACTTGGCTATCAGATAAGCCCTTTTCTCTCATTTCCTGCTGTACTCGCATAAGCCCATAACCGCGATTGCAGCGGGCAAGCAAAAAACTCTCGGCGAAGCGGGTATCACTTTGCAAGTCTTCTTCCGTCAGTTTGGAAAGCTCAGTGTCAACAAGCTCGAGGTTGGGAAATCGTCTTTCCAGTTTTTGTCGCAATTCTCGACAGGTATGTTCGCGCCGGGCCAAAAGGTTCATGGCCGCCAGACGAATATCCGCGGGATTTATTTCATCGACGTCTTCGGGGGAAGAGTCTTCATCGTAATAATCGGGATCGAAATCAGACATGATAAAAGAAGGCGCCGGGGTGAGTGTGGGATAGGTGGATTACCCCGACGCCTAAAGAAAAAGAAGCCACCTTGAGATTTAGGCTTTCTCGGTGCCTACCTCGATGGCTGGCACAGTACTTTCGGAAACAGCATCGGCTGCCTTAGCTTCTTCCGAGACAGCGTCGGCTGCCGCCGGCTCGTCCGGGCTGAGCAACTGTTTGCGAATCAAGGTCTCAATTTCATTTGAAACCGCTGGATTGTCCTCCAGGAATTTGGCCGAGTTGGCCTTACCCTGCCCTATTTTATCGCCCTTATAGGCGTACCAGGCACCCGACTTGTCAACCAGGCCAAGCTTGACACCCCAGTCGATGATCTCGCCCATATGGTAGATACCCTTGCCGTACATAATCTGGAATTCAGCCTGTTTAAAGGGAGGTGAAACCTTGTTTTTGACGACCTTAACCCGAGTTTCATTGCCGATAATTTCATCGCCGTTTTTAACCGCGCCAATGCGGCGGATGTCCAAACGAACTGAAGCGTAAAACTTCAATGCATTACCACCGGTAGTGGTTTCAGGGCTGCCAAACATAACCCCGATTTTCATGCGGATCTGGTTGATGAATATCACCAGGCAGTTTGAATGCTTAATCGCACCGGTCAGTTTACGCATGGCCTGACTTAACAGCCTAGCTTGCAGACCGACGTGGGATGCGCCCATTTCACCTTCTATCTCAGCCTTGGGTACCAGTGCTGCCACGGAGTCGATCACCAGCACATCCACAGCGCCGGAACGCACCAGCATTTCAGTAACTTCCAGTGCTTGCTCGCCCGTATCGGGTTGGGAAACAATCAGGTCATCAATTTTTACACCCAGCTTTTCGGCGTAAGTTGGATCCAACGCGTGCTCAGCATCGATGAAGGCAGCGGTTCCGCCCTGCTTCTGAGCCTCGGCAATCACTTGCAGTGTCAGCGTTGTTTTACCCGATGATTCAGGCCCGTAAATCTCACAGATGCGCCCTTTGGGAAGACCGCCTATACCCAGAGCGATGTCCAGACCCAGCGAACCGGTAGAGATAGAAGGCATGGCAACACGCTCTCTATCTCCCATTCGCATGACCGTACCTTTACCGAACTGACGGTCTATTTGACCCAGTGCCGCTTCTAATGCTTTCCCTTTATTGGCATCCATTGTGAACCTCTCTTGTTATGGCTATACAGTAAACTACTGTATATATAATCAGTGCATTGAAAACGAATTGCAAGCCCAAAATTCAATTAAATTAGGCCGAAGAAAAAATACGCCTGATAAGGCGACAGGTTAACTGACGGTGTGTGATGGCCTGATGGCTAGCCACTACCAAGACTATCTAAGCGGCGCTGGATTGCTCCCGGGCCTCGGAAGGTGTCATACCAAATTCGCGATGAAAGGCGCGATAAAAGCCCGCTTCAGACTCGTAACCGACTTCCGCAGCCACGCAGGAAATCGTCGCGGCTCCCAAGCGGATGCACTTCATGGCAATGTTCATTCTCCACATGGTCAGGTAGGTATTAGGCGGCACGCCAACCAGCAAGCTCAAGCGCCTGACAAATTTGTTTGTCTGCAAGAGCCCCCATAAAACCACGGCCTTCCTCTTCCTGACAAAGGGTGTGGCGATAGGCCAAGGTAAAAAACATTTCACACAGGCGTTCAATCATGGACCTCTTGCCTGCCGCCTCCTGATCCATTTCGTATTCCATGAGCTGGCCAATACGTGCAATCCACGACAAATCACTATCATCTTGCGAGTTCATAACGGTACATGGGGGGAGAGATGTGATCGGGATCGGGCGAATCGCCAATCCAATGGGACTCACCCCCTCGAACCAAAATCGCGTCGCCCTCACACAGGCAAATAGGTTCGTTTGAGGTATCAAAGCCCAGATAGGCCTCGCCTGTTAGAACAATATGAAACTTGGGAACATTTTCGGCGGCCAGATCTATTCGCCAAGGGGATGTCAGTGTGGATCGGTAGAAAACACTTCCAGCCATATCCAATGAGGCAAAAATTCTGTCCAGCGTGTCCATGAAATTCCGTGAGTCTATGTTGTTATGGTTAGGCTAGTAGAATGAGGCTTAGTTCCAAGAGAAGAACCTAATACGCAAAAAAAACGGAGCCGCTTCCACGGCCCCGAACTTACAGGCTAACTATTCATGAACAGCTCTCAGCGATCATCTGCATCGCGTGGAATAGATGCCTCAATACCCTCCTCCAAAAGTGTTAACGAACCGGAAGCGACATAAGCGCGTTGGCTAGGTGCGAAACGCGGCGCCAGTAATCCATCGTTGATTTCCCGAGTGACAGCAAACCGGTTAAATTCCGTAGCGGCAAGATAGAGATCTCTACCAGTGATTTGCTGAACGCCATTTCTGATCTGCCGCAGCACCGATGCTTCTCCAAAAGAGATTGCACCATCGCGATTCGAATCAATCTTGGCAACCTGATTGTCGTAAGCCCTGTACAGGCGGTCAGGCATCCCAAGACCAGGTTCAAAAGATTGTGTTCGCATGAACACGTCCAGCAGAATTTCGTTTGCCACTGCGCTCGGAATAAACCGGTTACGGGTTTCAGCTTGTGCAAAGTTAACGCTGTCTTCAAATCGATCGGGATCGCGTGTATTCAGCGGATCATCACCCAAAGCTGCACGACGTGCGTTGGATATTCTTCGCTCTGGAATATTGGCTCTTCGCAGGTTGCGAGGCCGTGGCGGTACGATTGAAGGTGTCTGAATAGAGGGTAAGCCACTCAAACCACCTGTAAACGGCAGTTCGTAGAGCGGGAATGTCCAGTTGGTGCCGGGGTTCAGTTCCCAATAGGCGTGGATATCGCTTTGCTGCAGTGAGTTAAACGCGCCAATACTCACCGGAAAACCGATGGTATTACCCTGCCTACCCTCTGCGAAGGAATCATCAGCCGCGGGCAAACGCACGGGCCCTCCGTCGGCTGCAAAAATAGAACCCAGGGTGTTCACACCCTCCGCTGATCGAGCCTGCAGTGCATCGAAATCTTCCTGGGTCAGTGTGCCCCAGGGATTTACGCCCCGGCTATCCAGGGCAGCAACTGTTGCTGGAACAGTGAGATCGCGAATCAGCCAACCCTCGTACCATCCCGCTTCATTATTGATGACGAACAAACCTGAGATGTCAGTGAAGACATCGATGAACGCGGCGGGATCTTCCGGCGACTGAGGGTCACCCGGCAGGCCATCTTTGGGTTCAAACACCATTCGTATCGAACCTATGGTTGGCAAACCGCCGTTGGCAAAGTTCGCGCCGGTGGGCAGCGCTGCATCGTTAATGCCTTCAATTCCAGCGGTAAACGGATTGGGTTCAAATTCATCCGTGTTCAAAAGGTAGTAGGAAAACAGAAGACTGGCATCATCCGCCTCGGCAAAAACTGGAAGTACCGACTGGGAGTGGGGGCGACTCTCGAGGTCCAACAGCTGGTTACATAGGTCTGCGGGTAGTGGATTAATATCGCCGCGCCGCCTCAGCCGTTGAACCGCTCGTCGGTCCTCGGGAGTTTCAAAATCGTTACCCACTCTGCGACACTCTGTCCGAGTGCTGCCATTGGAAGCACCATCGCTTTGGGCCAACACACCCGGTGATGCCGATGCAAATGCTAAACCGATTGCGCTGGCTATCATGCTAGTGTAGTGTATTAAATAGATTAATGATACAATGATTACTTCATTCACTACCCGTGTGAAGCTAATGCCCGCCCAAATAAATATAACTTTAACAGTGCAAGAGAAAAAACAGTTGGAAAAAAATGTTAGAAGCAAAACGACACCGGTTCGATTGGTAGAGCGCTCAAGAATTATTTTGCTCGCTGCAAAAAATGTTCCCAACTACAAAATTGCTGAAGAGCTGGAAATTGATGTCAACAAGGTAGGCCGATGGCGCAATCGTTTTTTTGAGAGAGGGTTTCGGGGAATAGAAAAAGATTTGCCAAGAGGGGCTAATCACGGCGGCAAGAATTCTGCGGACCAGGCAAAGCTGCGGTCGAAAGTCATCAAGATAACCACGCAGGAAAAACCCAAGGATGGCACCCACTGGACAACCCGGGGTTTGGCAAAAGTGATGGGCATTAATCACTCCTTTATAAATAGAGTGTGGCGAGAAGTTGGTCTGAAGCCACACCTGGTTGCTCAGTTCAAGGTGAGCAACGATCCTGCCTTTGAAGAAAAGCTACGCGATGTTGTTGGCTTGTATTTATCGCCGCCAGAGAATGCAGTTGTTTTCTGTGTTGACGAAAAGAGTTCCATTCAAGCGCTGGACAGAACGCAGCCGGGATTGCCGATGAAGCCCGGGCGCGGCGGAACCATGACTCACGACTATAAGCGTCATGGTACAAGCACCTTGTTTGCGGCACTGAACACCCTGACTGGTGATGTTATCGGTGAGTGCAAAAAGCGTCACCGGCACCAGGAATTTTTGGCGTTTCTGAAGACTGTGGAAAAACAAACACCCAAGGAGTTAGACCTTCACCTTATCGTTGATAACTACGCGACGCACAAACACGAAAAAGTGAAGAACTGGATTAAGCGTAATAAAAGGGTTCACTTACACTTTATTCCAACCAGTTCTTCGTGGCTAAATCTGGTGGAGAGATTTTTTGGTTTGTTGACAGAAAGGCAACTGCGCCGTGGTGTATTCACATCGGTACAAGAGCTGGAAGAGACCATCATGGATTTTATTGAGAGGCACAATGAAGATAAAAAGCCATTTGCCTGGACAAAGTCCGCAGAAGAGATTTTGGAGAAAGTGGGGCGCGCAAGGCATGCACTCTCAAATCATCATTCAGTTTAATACACTACACTAGTTTGAAATACTTTTGCTTTCATCATCTAATCCTTTTCGATTTAAAAAATTCAATTTTTGCTGCGTCACTCGTTGTGAGTTCTTGTTAGTGAGGTGCAGCGAAAGAAAGTTTCGAATCCAAAAAGAGATCGGGACGGACGATTAGTAAACGAAGAGCATCGGCGAATGCCTGTGCATTCGCCGGAGAATTGTGGGGGAGAACTACGCTTAGGAGCAGACTGTGCTGCCGTCGTCTACAACCGCATAGAACAGGCAATCGGACTGGGCGATTGCGGCATTGTGGGTAATCATAAACAACTTGAGGGTTTGCGCCGGGTACAACTTGCCATCCTCAATACGAACCAGGCGGCTGACGGCACAGCGCCCGCCCGCATCAATAGCTGAAAACAGTTTCCGCTCATCCCCCTTGGCCCAGCCCAACTGGGTATCCGGGGTCACACTGCCAAAATTGAAATGTTCTACGTGGGGAAGCAAGGTGATATCACAATCGCCACCGGTCTCCCCGTAGGCAAGACTGACTCCGTCGTTGATCACCAATCGAATGGGATCGCGCAGTAGTTCAAGCCCCCAATCCGTCTCGTCCTGGGCGAGAACGACAGGTGCCAGAAAATATCGACAAAGTCCGTCGTAGGCGTGTTCGTCCGCCCGCGCGTCCAAATGCCCTCCCACTTCAACTGTTACTGTGGGATAAGAATGTTCACTGATGTCCATGAGCGAACCCAAACCAAGATTCGAAACAATAAGCCGCTGGGTAAAAATCGATACCAGAGCATCGTGTTGCCGGTCCATATGAGTACAGACGCCGAAGGATGGCCCTGAACCCGATGTATTGTGCATATCGATCACAGCCTCGGGGTGGTGCATCTTGAGGATCTCCAGGGTCTCCTCAGCCAGCAGTCCAGGTTCATCTTCAAAAGGGGGACGGAAACAGCGGTTTAAATCTCGAACCCCGGGCAGTATTCGGTGGCTGAATAGCGGTTCTTCCAAAGCGGCGGAAACAGAGGCGACGATACAAACAACGTTGACGGCGGGCCGGCGCGCAGATTTGAGCCATTTGAACAAGGCCATAACACCCGACGGTTCATTGCCGTGCAGAAGCGTTACAAAAGCCCGGGTTTGATCGGGGTTGTCGCCGCTGAGGAAAATACACACAGGGCCACCCATAATTCTCAGAAATTGTTCGACATTATCCCCAATTTGCGTAGCGAGCGGATCGCGGACAAACTTGAATCGCCTCATAAGTTCCCCTTCTTTAGCGGCCAGCGGCCTGACAGTTTGAGGCCAGTTAATCTTATTGTTGGCCGCTGCCTTTTATTTAAGCATAGTAGCCAACGCACAATATCACCCATTTTTCTTCGGGAACAAGCGCTCTGTGTGATCCCGTAAGCACCCAGGCGGTGTCTTTGCTATGCTGATTGCTTTCACCCAGCGGGATAGTCCATGCTCTCTTTTCTTCGGCACTGCCTGTCGGGCAAAGGTTTTGTCCACCTGGCGCCGTGCTTATTCGCACTGTTGTGTGTATCGATAAACGCAGCGGAACCGCGAACCGCCAAACCGGTATTGCATGGCTCCCACTGGGTAGCCGTTACCGGTAAACCTCTGGCAGCAACCGCCGGATCAATGATTTTCACTCGAGGCGGGAATGCGGTGGATGCCGCATGCGCCATGCTGGCGGCCACTTCCACCATGTGGGACACCCTGGGCTGGGGTGGGGAGACACAGGCACTTATCTACAATCCTCACACCGGTGAAGTCAAAGGTATCAATGCCTTGGGGGTAGCTCCCAGCGGCGCTACCGCTGAATTTTTTCGCACTAAGGGTATGGTTTACCCCCCGGAATATGGGCCGTTAGCTGCGGTTACCCCGGGAACCCCAGGTGGTTTGATGGTGATGCTGGCTGAATACGGCAGCATGAGTCTGGCACAGGTGCTGGCACCGGCGCTGGAAATGGCTAAGGGCTATCCCATCGAGGCCTCGCAAGCCGATAACATGGAACAACGGCGCGATATTCTTTCGCAGTGGCCGGACTCAAAGGCGGTCTTTCTTCCTCACTACAACGACGCCGACACAGAGCAGCGGGCGGCTCCAGTCCCAGGAGAAATATTTCAACAGGCTAATCTTCATGCAACGCTTGGCAAACTCATCGAGGCGGAAGCCAAAGCGCTCGCCAAAGGCAGCAATCGCAAAGAGGCTATCTATGCGGCCTACGACCGTTTTTATCGAGGGGATATCGCGCGGGAGATTGTTCAAAGTTCTCGCCAATACGGTGGTCTGTTCACCCTGGAAGATCTCGACCAATGGCAAGTGCATATCGAAAACCCGGTCACCATCAACTACAAAGGGATAGACGTATACAAGTTGACCACCTGGGTTCAGGGTCCGGCCATGTTGCAGGCGCTGAATATTCTGGAGGACATCGATTTAAAGAGCATGGGTTACAACAGCGCTCAATACATACACACGCTTTACCAGGCGATGAACCTGGCTTTTGCCGATCGAGACTTTTACTACGGAGATCCCTACATACCACCGGTGGAACCGATTGAGGGTTTGCTATCAAAAAAGTACGCGGCAAAACGCAGAGCGCTGATCGACCCCAAACGCAATAACCCGAACATTCGCCCAGGAGACCCCTACCCCTTTCAGGGTGAGAAAAACCCCTTTGAGAAACTGCTAAAAAATTGGAGTCCAATACCGCCTAAAGCGGACGCAGCAGGCGTAGAAGGTTTCCAGCAGGCCACCACCATGAGTAAAGATGAAGGGTTCCTCGCCGGAACCACCTCTATTCAGGCGGCTGATGCAGAGGGCTGGGTGGTATCGATAACCCCAAGTGGTGGTTGGATACCGGCATTTATTGCGGGAGATACAGGTATTGGTCTCAGCCAGAGGATGCAAAGCTTTGTGCTGAGTGAGGCGATGAACCCATTCAACGTGGTGCAGCCAGGACAGCGCCCCAGAGCGACGCTCACACCGACAATCGCTTTAAAGGATGGCGCACCACTAATTGCCTTTTCGGTTCAGGGCGGCGACACTCAGGATCAGAACCTGTTGCAATTTTTGCTGAACATGGTGGAGTTTGGTATGAACGTACAACAGGCGGCAGAGGCTCCCAATATCACCAGCTACCAAATGCAGAGTTCCTTTGGCGCTCATGAATCGGAACCGGGGCGATTGCAAATAGCCCCACAAGTCGCCGAGGACGGAGTGGAAGAAGCATTGAGAGAAATGGGGTACCTAGTGGAATCACAGGAAAGACCCTACAGCCCTATTACGGCAATTTATTTCGATAAAAAAACAGGCACTATGTGGGGCGGCGCGAGCGACTATGGTGACGACTACGGCGTTGCATGGTAATAATAAACGATAAAGCCCAGTCAATCTTGGGAGACCATTCGCAGTGAAGTATTTTTTAAAGTCAGCAGGCGCTGCTGGGGCTGCAGCTTGTGTTTGTGCACTTTTTGCAGCTGCCGTATTCGCCAGCGGGGAATCACAACTGCGTACCACCCCTGGAATTGTTTTTTCAAATCCTACACTGGTGGATGGCTCTGGAGAAAAAGCCCAAAAGAAGGATGTGTTGATTGTTGGAGGGCGTATTGAGGCAATCGGGACCTTTACCGAAATTCCAGGCGATGAAAAAATTGACGCCTCCGGATTCGTTCTGGCACCGGGTTTTATCGACAGCCACAGTCATCATGATAGCGGCTTAGAGAAAAACCCCCACGCCACTGCTGCGATCTCTCAGGGAATAACTACCATCGTTGTAGGCCTGGATGGCACCTCATCCAAGATGGCTCTGCCGCTGAAGGATTCTATCAACAGCACACCAGTGGCGATTAACGTCGCCACCTACACCGGCCACGGCAGCCTCAGGTCCGCGGTCATGGGCAACGACTATCGACGCGAGGCCTCGCCGTCTGAAGTAACGGCAATGTCGACACTGCCCGATCGGGAACTCGCCGCCGGCTCCCTGGGTTTATCAACGGGGCTAGAGTACGATCCGGGCATTTACTCCAGCACCGGCGAAGTTATCGCCCTGGCAAAGGTGGCTGCGGCATCGAACGGCCGCTACATCAGTCATATGCGCAGTGAGGATAGAAACTTCGAAGCAGCTATAGAAGAACTGCTACAAATCGGCGAGGCAGCGAACATTCCTGTACAAATCTCCCACATCAAACTGGCGAGCACCGATTTGTGGGGGCAAGCCGGACGTATCTTGAAACGCCTTGATGCAGCGCGCGCTGCGGGAATAGATGTTACTGCCGATATTTACCCTTATACCTATTGGGAATCCAGTCTAAGCGTACTGTTGCCCAACCGAGACTTCCACGACCTTGAAGCGGCAAACTATGCTTTGGAAAAACTGGCTCCTGCGCAGGGACTTACCCTGACTTACTACGAGCCGGACCCTGAACTTGTTGGGAAAAATATCGCCCAGATTGCAGCTTCGCGGGGCGAGTCTGAAGCCGACACCTTTCTGCAATTGCTGCGCGAAGCTTACGACGCAGAACCGAACGACAATGACCACTTGTTTACGCGCGACAGTGTGATGGGCGTCAGTATGACCGAAGAGGACATCGCCACATTGATTGCCTGGCCGCACACAAACCTGTGTTCAAACGGAGGTATTGAGGGCCACCCCCGGGGCTTCGGTGCCTTCCCCCGAGCCATTCACGAATACGTCATAAAAAAGCCCGTGGTGTCTCTGGAAGAAATGATACGAAAAATGACCTCACTCAGCGCCAGCCATCTCGGTCTTAAAAACCGGGGCCGCATTGCACCCGGCTACGCCGCAGATCTGGTATTGCTCGAGCTCGACACACTAAAAGACCACGCATCTATCGAGAACCACAGCGCACTCTCGACCGGTATTGTCGGTGTTTGGGTCGGTGGAGAGCGTGTGTGGAAGAATGCGGCCCCTACTGGCGTCTATCCCGGGAAATTTATCAGCCGATGACAAGCGAAGATTCTCAGACTCACTTCCCTGCTCCCTACTTGATATACCTTGGGAAAGAAACACACGAAGACAATTGCAAAACCGGATTCGGCATAGCGGAATGGGCTACACGTAACTGCATTGGCCAACTGCGAAAAGATGAGAACACCGTTTCAATTGGCCTTGCAGATATGACTATCGAACAAGCGGTTAAAGCGGGTGCGAAATCTTTAGTCATTGGCATTGCCGGTGTGGGCGGGAAAATTCCACCGTCTTGGCACTCGGATCTATTGCAGGCTGCATCCCTCGGTATGACGATTGTCAGTGGTGGCCACGAAAAGCTCGCGCAATTACCCGGTCTTGCTCAGGCGGCGCGTGACAATGGTGCCACTTTAGTAGAAGTAAGAGATTCTAACGCGCGTTTTCCCGTGGCAACGGGAGATAAGCGCAAGGGAAAGCGCCTGCTCAGCGTCGGCACGGATTGCGCTTTAGGTAAAAAATACACGGCACTATCCATTGCCGCAGAAATGAAATCCCGCGGAATGGATTGCACTTTTCGCGCTACGGGACAAACAGGGATTATGATTGCCGGCGGCGGAATTGCCATCGACGCCATCGTAAGTGACTTTATCGCTGGCGCTGCCGAGGCACTGTCTCCCAGCGCGAACGCCCATCACTGGGACATTATAGAAGGTCAGGGTTCCTTGCTGCATCCTGGCTATGCCGGAGTCACCTTGGGATTGCTACACGGCTCGCAACCCGACGAACTGGTGTTGTGCCACGACCCGAGAAGACTCTACAACCTCGACAGTCCGCAAGTAAAAATTCCGCCATTGCCTGAGGTTATCGACCTATATCTGAGCCTTGGACGGCTGACCAATCCCGTCATACAGTGCCGTGCCATCAGTTTGAATACTCGGGGTATGAGAGAAGAACACAGAGCAACATCCATCGCGAAAATTGCGGAGGAAACTGGCCTGATTGTATTCGATCCTGTGGCGACTGGCGTCGAAGAACTTGTAGACGCTCTGGACTCAGCTTAGTGAAGTTCGAGCATCACGTGCAACGGTGGACGATGATCAAACCCTTTATCATCGCCGGCTATCGCTACGATTACATAGACACTATGGCCGTTACACTGACCGATAGACTGGGTAACGCTGGGAGATCAGAGGCCTGCGGTGTCGACTACCTTGGCGAGACAATCGAGTCCATCACGGCGCAGCTGGAAAGCTGTCGCTCCAGTGTCGAAGCTGGCATCGACCTGACTTCGCTCCAGGATACATTGCCCCCCGGCGGGGCTCGCAATGCTCTGGATTGCGCTTTGTGGGATCTGAACTGCCAGCAACGCAAAACGACAATTTGGCAAGATACTTCAGTGGTGAAACAACCTTCCGTTGCAACAGCCTATACCATCGGCCTGATTGATCCGGTGCACGCGGCTGATTTAGCCCGGGAACACGGAGACTACCAAACCATCAAAGTGAAAGCGGATGCAAGCGGCTCACTGGAAACTCTCGCCAGCGTTCGTAAAGCCAGGCCCGATGCCCGGATTGTGATCGATGCCAACCAATCCTGGAACTGGGAATTGTTCCAGAACATTCACAGCGAATTAGTCGCGCTGGACATTGCACTGCTTGAACAACCACTACCAGTGACCGCCGATGAGCCACTAGCGGCCTATTCCGGCCCGATAAAATTGGCTGCAGACGAATCCATACAAAGTTGTGCTGAGTTAAACAGCCTTGTAGGCAAGTACGATGTGGTCAACATCAAGCTGGATAAAACTGGCGGCTTGACCCAGGCGCTGCAGTTAGCAAGGCAGGCGTCCACCATGGGGTTCGAACTAATGGTGGGCAACATGTGCGGCAGCTCTCTGGCCATGGCCCCGGCCTATGTGATTGCTCAGCTTTGCACTATTGTAGATATCGACGGACCACTTCTCCAAACAGAAGATGTGGCGCAGCCTTTGGCTTACTCGGCGGGAAGAGTCTCGCCCTCTAGCACTGGACAGCTCTGGGCCGGAATTTAATGCAGCTCGTGGATAATAAGATTAAGTGCGCCTAAGATAATCCGACGCCCTTGTATCGCCCCCCTTTTAAGGAGAGATTAACCCATGCCCTATCAAATAAACCGCAGGCAACTTCTTCAACAGTTAACCGTGTTGAGTGTCGTCAGTGCGCTACCCGCCACAGCGCTAGCCCAAATCATCAGCAACCCGGCCCCGCGCAGCAGATTCGACTCAAATTCGACCGCCGAGGATGTTACGCAAGGCCTGGATCTGCGAGGGCAGACCATTGCGATCACCGGCGCCAACTCCGGCCTGGGCTATGAAACGATGCGTGTCTTAACAATGCGAGGAGCCCACGTGATTGGTATCGCCCGCACTCAAGCAAAAGCGGAAAAGGCCTGCTCCAGCGTCAGAGGCGACACCACTCCCCTATTCCTGGATCTTGCAAAATGGGATTCAGTGGTTACCTGTGCCACCAGAATTCGTCGTCTGGGCTCGCATCTGGACGGTTTGATCTGCAACGCGGGCGTGATGGCGATCCCGGAGCTGCAACTGGTGAACGGCGTGGAAAGACAATTGGCCATTAACCATTTGGGCCACTTTATTTTGATGAATCAATTGTTGGAAGAGGTAAAAGCCGCCCCCGAGGGCCGCTTCACCATCCTCTCCTCGCGCGCACATCGTCGGGCCAAAAACGGTATCGAGTTCGATAACCTGGACGGCAGTCAGCACTACGACCCCTTGGAGGCCTACGGTGTTTCCAAGTTGGCCAATGCTCTGTGCTCCAGAGAACTTGCGCGTAGGCTTTCCGATACCAACGCGACGTCAAACAGCTTGCACCCTGGAGTTATCAATACCCAATTGGTAAAAAATCTTCCTGCCTGGCAACAGTGGGCGGCCAAGTATCTTGGCTGGATTTTTATGAAAGATATTCATGAAGGTGCCGCAACAACCTGCTACGTGGCGACCAGCCCCGGCTTGAAAGGCGTGCGCGGTCTGTACTTCTCCGACTCAAATGTGGCAAATGACGGTGACTATTTACTGGATGACGCGATGGCGGCGCAATTGTGGTCCGTATCTGAGGAGCTTACGAGAGACTATCTGCCCAGGGCGTAACGACTGACCGTACAATGCCTAATGCAAACCAGGCCTGCATGGCCTGCAGCACCTCGGTGGCAGCCTGTTCCTGATCAAACCACTCCAGCATTTGTTCGCACTGACCGGCAAAGTTATTTCCCTGGAGGAATCCCTCTACCAAGGCGAGCTGGAAAGGCGCCAGGGAAATAAACTCGCTGACTCTACTGACGCCGCGCCACAACATCCAGGCACGTTGCCCCGAGTAGTCAGGCGCTGGCGGCGCCTGTTCCTGCTTCAAAGCCTGCCAACTTTCCACCGCATTACTGTTGCAGCGAAAAATCTGCATACTGGGGTGAAACCGAAACTGAATGCCAGGCCAAAGCTGCGGTTCCACGGCCTGCAAATCTCCGAAGGTTGCTCTTTCACTTTCCTGTGCGTCAAAAGCGCTCAATAGCCTGCGCTCAAAACTCGCGATGTCTGAAAGAATCGGGTACTGGCTAAAAAACTCGTCCTCCCGCAAAAAGACGGGTAACGCGTCGCAAAACTGCCGCAGCGAATGAAAACTGGAGGGGTTGGAAGCAATGTAGTTGCCCACCATTTTGTCGAACAAATCGTCGCCGAGATACAGTCCGAGAATTTCGTGGTCGGTGTCAATGGTTTCTATCAGCCGCACCCGATAGGCGTTGGAATAAATTGCCATGCGCTTATCTGCGCCAATCCCTTCCTGAGCGGCGACAAGCGCTGAAAAACTGGCTGATTTATCTTGCAAGCTTGCGGACTCACTTTCGGTGTTGGCGGCCAATAGATATGCCATAAAACGGGATTGCGTGTCTCGCAGGTTCACGATGAAACCTCGGCGGATTGCGCTGCTCGCAGCACCCGGGAATCCGGCAGGGTTGAATTGAGGTCGCCAATCGTTTCCAGGGCAATGCGACCGGCACAGCCAAGTTCCTGTTCCAGTTCGGTAAACGCTGGAATATTCGCATCGCGCTCGATCATAGTGCTCACGGCACCAAACCGCTTCAGCGCATGTCGGTACAAATCCCACACACTATCTGGTACGTCGTGATCATGCGTATCAATCACATAATCACCAAAATCCGAGTGCCCGGCCAAGTGGAATTGTTGAACTCGATCTATATCAATTTTTTCAAGATATTCCAAAGGATCAAAATGATGATTGCGGGCACTGACGTAGATATTGTTTACATCCAACAAAATGAGCGAATCGGAACGACGGGCCACTTCATTAAGGAAAGTCCATTCGTCCATGGTCGAATCTTTATAGGACAAATAACTGGATACGTTCTCCAACAAAATTCGGCGCCCAAGAAAGTCTTGTACCTGGCGAACCCGCGCACTGACATGCTCGATGGTCTCCTGCGTATAGGGAAGCGGTAAAAGATCGTGGCTGTTAACGCCGTGAATGGAGGTCCAGCAAATATGGTCTGATATCCATTTGGGTTGAATATCGTTGGCGAGCTTCTTGAGTGCACTCAGATAATCCATCGACAGCGGATCAGTGCTGCCAATTGACATTGAAACCCCGTGCATAACAACGGGATAGCGTTCAGCGATTGCCTCCAGATAGTAGCGAGGCTTGCCGCCTGCTACCATAAAGTTTTCGGAAAGCACCTCGAACCAGTCGACATTCGGCTGATTGTTTAAGATGTGATCAAAATGATCAGTTCGCAGGCCCAGGCCAAACCCGAGCGCGGGGGCTGTAATTGCTGCAGTCACGTACGCGGTTCCAAAGTCCTGTCCCTTCAAAAGCATAAAGCACCTGCGCTGTTACACGCAGATGCCTTATGTTCGTACAGATAAGTGTTGCGGTTTTAAGCGCCTACTTTACCACCTATGTCGCCACAGGCTTTAGCGGGTGTTGCAACAAAACCGGTACCTTTACAGCTAGCGTGACCGCCGCAGGCGTTGTCAGCTGTCTTACAGTCGTTGTGACCTTTGCAGACGTTTACACCGTAGCAATGAACCAACTCAGCGGAGGCAACGCTGCCGACCCACTCGTCCTTAACTTCTCCACCGATGTCACCACAGGCCTTGGAAGGCATAGCAACAAAACCGGTGCCTTTGCAGCTGGCGTGACCACCACAGGCGTTGTCAGCGGTTTTACAATCGTTATGGCCCTTACAGACGTTGGCCCCATAACAATGAACAAGGTCCGAGGTGCCAACTGATGTCGCTGCAGCTGCCACACTGGAAGTGTCAGAAGTGCCCGCACAGGCTGCTAAGCTTGCCACTGCCATAGCGGCGCCTGAAAACATGCTTTGAATCTTTGTGTTCATTGGAATTCCCTTTTGGTTAAATGGTATGAAACGCACAGCTTTGAACGACTCCATCGAGGAAAGTTCAATTGCCCTGCGCTCTTTTTTGCCAAAGCGCAAAGTCTACGCGCGCAAGGTGTACACTAGTTATAGACCAATATCTTGCCTTGCGTAATAAACAAGCAACCACCCTTCCAGATTTCCCCACGTGGACTAATTTGTGAGCGTTTGACAGGCCGGCTGAACTAATCAAAGAATACGCATCTAAAGCATTATGAAAACCACACTATCATTGTTTATCGCACTGCTACTACAGGTGCAGAACGTATCTGCTGACGCGGTGACCTTCGAAAGCTCCGCAGCGCAAGTTGGACTTCTCGAACTGTATACTTCTGAAGGCTGTAGCAGCTGCCCGCCCGCAGACGAGTGGCTCTCTCTACTGAAAGAACACCCAGGCGTGTGGTCCGAGTTTATCCCTATCGCCTTGCATGTCGACTACTGGGATTACATTGGCTGGGAGGATCGTTTTGCCTCGCCCTCCTACGCCCAGAGGCAGCGACAGTATGCCAAGGAGCAATCCCTAAGAGCCGTTTACACACCCGGCTTCGTTTACAACGGAGCTGAGTGGCGAAAATGGTATACCAGCCGCAAGGTCAGCTTTCCCGATGGTGACGCCCCAGGTGTGTTGCGCCTTGAGGTGGACGGTGGCAAAGCAAAAATCAACTTCGCTCCTACGCAAGACCAGGGGAAGAAGCTGCAGGTCAATGTGGCACTTCTGGGTTTTGATCTGGAAACACGAGTGAGAGCCGGAGAGAATCGAGGTAAGAAGTTACCCCACGATTTCGTTGTTCTCGGAATGATGCAAAAAAATGTTTCCCGCAGCGAAGGTGGCTACTCCACCACTGTCACACTGCCTTCTCCGGCCCAAGAGACCGGGCAGTATGGCGTAGTTGCTTGGGTCAACGCCCCCGGCGCACAGCCCCCGATCCAGGCAGTGGGAGGCTTACTCCCCTAGAACCTTTGTAGAACGCTAGATTCACGGAACAAACAATAATACAATCAAAGACTTATAGTAGGCGGTCCAGACCCCGGATTTAGCCCAGTCGAGGAGACGTCAGCTTTTCAGGTGAATGCCCAAGGGCAAATAGCCACCAATTTTCACGTGGTCTCGGCCTATGTACACGAACCTGAAAAATACCGCCTGGAAATTGTCCCGGAAGAGAGGGAAATCGAAACTGCTCGCCTGATAAATTTTGATGTTATCCATGACCTGGCGATTATTCGTGCAGACAATCTTGCTTCTGAGTTCTTCGAGCTGAATCTAAGCCCCCTGGAAAAAGGTGACCGAATTTACTCCATAGGAAACCCCCATGACCTGGGTATGACCATTGTTGAGGGCACCTACAATGGTTTAATTAAGACCTCGCGCTATCAAAAACTACTTTTTTCCGGGTCTCTTAACCCCGGTATGAGCGGTGGCCCCGCGATTGACGAAGACGGGAGAATTATCGGTATTAACGTCTCTACCGGCGGAGAACAGATCAGCTTTCTGGTACCCGTAGATCAACTGGCGATATTGCTGGAGGGCACCAACTCTGATGAGGAACTTTCGAATACTCAGACATTCATTCGCGATGCATTGTTTAAGGACCAGCAACAGTTTTACCAATTACTGTTGGAAAACGAATTCGAGCTGGAACCTCTCGGGGAACTAAACCTCCCCGGGGAGCTGAATGAGGCTTTAAAGTGCTGGGGGCACAGCCCAGATACCAAAGAGAAAAAATACGATTCGGCCCACAAGCATTGCAGTTCCCAAGACGCTATCTATATCAAGGATTCCGTATCAGCCGGTGGCTTTTCCTACGATGCAGAATGGTTGAGCACCGAACAACTCAACCCTTTACAGTTTTACACCGTTTTGCAATCCCGGTTTAACCACCGCGGGCTCTACAATGCCTATGACGAGGAGGATGTGTAGACGCCACTCCAAAACCGCAGCTATTTGCCGAATTTTGAAATAGACGGATCTCGGCGTATTAGAATCGGCGCGGTAGAACTGCGGCCCAGTCACACTCAAGAGCGACCAATAAGCAGGCACGATTCAAGCGTAGGGACTATAAGAATAAGTGTCGCTGAGAACGGTATGACGCCACCACAGATTTGACGGTCAACGCTGGCGCCATACCCAAAAAAACCGTGCAGGTGCACGACCCGTTAAGTGTTGCACATAATGGGAATAAATCCAGCCCTCATCGACCTTTGTGTCGATGCCATCATCCAGCCGTCTCTACCACTGTTGTCGCTGCTACGCCCAGGTCATCGTCTGTACCCACTGTGATCGCGGCCAGCGGTATTGCACCGATGGTTGCAGCCAGGAAGCCAGAAAGGAATCCATTAAACGAGCCAGAGCGAAGTACCAGGCCACTCGCCCGGGTCGCATGAATAATGCCGCTCGCCAACAGCGTTATCGAGAACGGCAACAACAAAAAGTAACGCATCACCGTTCTCTGGCAATAATACTCCGTGATCTACTGCAAACCGTGCCTGATGAGATCAAAAGGGCCGATATGCCGGGTAAAACTGACGCCACCGTGCGCTGCCATCACTGTGGCGCGGTCTGCGGTCCCTTTTTGCGCAGTGATTTTCTGCAGAGCAGTCAGTTCAGGCGCAGATTCCGGCGACATTAGTGCAGCGGCTGGACAGGAGTCATCAATCGGAGGGCAGTCATGGCCATCGGCAAAGAAACTGAAGCAAAAATACTGCGCTACCATTTTGTTGAGAAGTGGCGAACGGGCACCATTGCGACCCAGCTTGGCATTCACCACTCAGTGGTTGATCGGGTACTGGCACAGGCTGGCCTGCCCAAGGTGGAGCGCACTCGCCGTGCATCGATCATCGACCCCTATCTGCCCTTTGTCATCGACACACCCTGCGGGAGTTTCCCACACTCACGGCGGCCCGCTTGTATGAAATGGCCCGCCTGCGGGGATACCCCGGTGGCCCCAGCCAGTTTCGCCAGCGTATCAGTGAACTGCGGCCGCGCAAGCTGCCCGAGGCGTATTTACGCCTAAAAACCCTGCCCAGTGAGCAAGCCCAGGTTGACTGGGGTTCGTTCGGGCATATTCAGATCGGCAAGGCCCGGCGGCCGTTAATGGCGTTTGTGATGGTGCTGAGCTGGTCGCGACAGATCTTCTTGCGCTTTTATCTCAACCAGCAAATGGAGCACTTTTTACGCGGCCATGTAGCGGCATTCGAGGCCTGGCAAGGATTGCCAAAGGTGCTGCTGTACGACAACCTTAAATCGGCCGTATTGGAGCGCCACGGTGACGCCATCCGCTTCCACCCCACCTTGCTGGCCTTGTCAGCCCACTATCGCTTCGAACCACGCCCGGTGGCGGTGGCCCGGGGCAATGAAAAGGGCCGGGTAGAAAGAGCGATTCGCTATATTCGCGATAATTTCTTTGCCGCTCGTCACTGGCAAACACTGGCCGAACTCAATGCGCAAGCTGAGCACTGGTGCCAGGGTGTGAGTGCTGATCGGGCTTGCCCTGAAGAGCGTACGTTGACGGTCAGGGAAGCCTTCTTACAGGAGCAGGTGAGTTTGCCGGATAATCCCTTTGATACCCATGAGAGACAGCCCGTGCGGGCCGCCAAAACCCCTTATGTTCGCTTCGATCTCAATGATTACTCCATTCCCCATCAATACGTGCACAAGCCATTGAGCGTGAGCGCTGACCTGGAGCGGCTCCAGATAGTGGAGGGCGATCAATGCATTGCTGAGCATCAGCGCAGCTTTGGCAAAGGGGAGCAAATCGAACAGGAGGCGCATATCAATGCCCTATGGCTGGAGAAAACCCACGCCAAACTACACCGGGGTCAGGATCGCCTGAGCCATGCTTCGGCGCACGCCCAGACGCTGCTGCAGCAATCGGCACAGCGTGGACATGTCATTAAAACCACGGTCCGGTTACTCAATCAACTGCTTGATGATTATGGGCGGGACGAGCTGCATGTAGCTCTGGGTGAAGCACTTGATCGGCAATCACCCTACCCGGAGGCGGTGCAGCACGTTCTTGAGCGCCGCCGTGATGAACAGCACCTGCCGCCACCGCTTGCTGTCGCCGTGCCGGCGAAGGTCAAACACTACAGCGTCAAGCTGGCTCGGCTTGCCGATTACGACAAGCTCAATGGCACCCGAAGCGAGACAGGAGATGATACCGATGATTGATATCGAGCAACTCAAACAGCAGGCACTTGAACTGAAGCTCCACGGCGTGCTGGCGCACTGGGGCGAGATCACCGACGAGCAATACCCCTGGCGGGCACAGCTCATCGCCTGGGAGCTTGCCGAGCGCAAACAGCGCTCACTCGAACGGCGCCTGAGCAGCGCCAGGCTGGGCCGGTTCAAACCGATGAGTGAGTTTGACTGGCAGTGGCCAAGCGCTATCGACCCACAAGCGATTCATGCCCTGATGCAACTGGGTTTTATGGACACGGCCAGCAATATTATCCTGCTGGGCAGCAACGGCGTGGGCAAATCGATGATCGCCCGGAACCTGGGGTATAACGCTGTCATGCACGGCTATACGGCGCTGTTTACCACCGCAGCGGCGATGCTCAACGACCTGGCAGGTCAGGATGGCGCCAATGCCCTGCAGCGTCGATTGAAACACTACGCCAGGCCCGCCTTGCTGGTAATTGATGAAGTGGGCTACCTCTCCTACAGCAATCGTCATGCTGACTTGCTGTTTGAAATCATCAACCGGCGCTATGAGAAATGTTCAACTTTGGTGACAACGAACCGTCCGTTTGGCGAGTGGAATGACGTGTTCCCCAATGCCGCGTGTGTGGTCTCCCTGATTGACCGTTTAGTCCATCACAGCGAGGTCATCGCCATTGAGGGTGAGTCGTACCGCATGAAGGAAGCGCAGGAGTGTGCGTCGAAGCGGCGCGAGACCAAAAAGCGAGGAAAGGCTAAATGAAAACCTTAAAAATCACAACCTACTGGACGGCTGAACAAGCCGATTGTATTTATCAGCTGCTCGGCGACCTGAGATCGGTACTGTGGGATCACTATGGTGATGAGATTGCGCAACTGTACGAGGAGATCCGGATTGAGCAACAAGAGTACACAGACAGTGTCGAGGTAAATCATGAGCTGCCGTTCTAGCCTGTGATCGATTGGAGTTAAGCCGGATCACTGTCGCCTCTTTGTCGTTCTTTTATTCTGCGGCAAATAACTGCGGGTTTACTGTGGCGCTAACAACGGAGGCCGTAATCTGTACTTTTGAATGCACACTCTGTGTCGAATGCGTTGAGAATATCCTTAACCATGTCTGTCCAAATTGCTCAGGAAATTTTGCGACACGACCAATACGTCCTGTGGATGCACTTAAAAGTAACCCGGCATCCACCACACGCGTGCTAAAGGAAGGCGGCTGCATAGCCAATGCGTAACAAGACGCGGCTGGGACCAGCTTACGCAGGCCCCAAGCTAAGCGTCAAAACTTTTGTGCGAGGGAGTGAGACTTGGCAATACTAAACCAGTTCCAAATAACTGAAGATATTGCGACTTCAGGCCAACCCACTGAAGCGCAATTTGACGAAATTGCTCTGGAAGGCTACGACGCTATTATCAACCTGGCAATGCCAGATCACGAGAATTCCATTGCTCATGAAGGTAGTATTGTTACTTCTCTTGGTATGACTTACATCCATATTCCTGTGCCATTCGATGAGCCAAACGAGGATCACTTTGTGAGCTTTTCGGGTTACATGGATTCCCTTAAGGACAAAAAGGTCTGGGTTCACTGCATTGTGAATGCGCGTGTTTCAGCCTTTCTTTTTCGTTATCTACGCAGTAATAGAGGCTTTACAGCTTCTGAGGCCAAAACTCCAATCCTGAAACAATGGTTGCCTCAAATGGATAGCGTCTGGAAAGAGTTTGTCAGTCACGCCCCAGAACAGCTATAACAAGTCAAACCAGCTCGTAGCCCGCAACCACCGGGCTCGCGACAAAGCTTTCGGAGCCTAGGTTATAGCTATGTTACCGAACAAGAAAAGACTATGGAGACGGCGCCAGTTCGAAGGCATCACCAAACCAAATTAGTCGTCTTCATACCCAACGGGCATTCGGATTTCATGCCCGTTGACACTCAGCTTTCTAATAAGCTGCTCTTGCTCGGGATAAAGAGCCACCAACTCATCGGCAGTACCGGCCAAGAAGTTTCTCCCGCAAAAACCCGGAGCCATAGTGCAGCCGTACAGAGCATAACGGCCGCCCTCGATTAAATAGCCGGCTTGCCAGGTATTTGCGGGAACATGGTATTGAACACTCTGCTCTTTTTCAGGCTGGCTGCCCATAACTACCTGTTCCGTGGTACCGTCATCGTGAAGCAGCACCAGCATAAATGGATCACCGCCGTAGACATGCCAGATTTCATCACTTTTCAGTTTATGAAAACACGAGACACTAAGAGGCATGTTCGAATACATGCCAATGATTGCTGTACATATGGGTTCACCATCGAAAATTTTTATTGAAGAGCGATAAGTATTTTTAAATAGAGTCCCCTCAACCGGAAGTTTGTCGAATTTGTAGTGGTCAAGCATTGCCTGAACATCAGGGTGGATATCTTCATTCTTCGACGTGGTCATCACTAATAATCCTCAACTTGAACCCAATTCGAGCTATTTTTCGCACTGGAGTAAATCGCATCACAAACGAGTGCATTGATAAAGCCGTCCTCAAAACCTGGGTAGTCGTTTTGGCGAACATCTGAATCAATATCTTTATAGACACTCTCGATAAAAAGCGTAATCGTATCGTTAAAATTCTGACTAAAAGCATTTACTGATGTGTTAACGCCTCCACCCTTTTGCGCGACGTTCAGGTGATAGGGTGTTTCGGAGTCCCACCATACAGATTGCTTGTCTCCGGCCACCTCCAACTTTAGGCTGTTACTTCTGCCATGAGAAACTTCCGATAATAGGATGCTTCCAATGGCGCCATTGTCAAATCGTAAGGAGATAAGCGCAGCGTCTTCTGATTCGACATCTACCGGAATGGAACCTTCCACAGGTTCCCGGTACATCACACCGTCACTAACATGCCGAACCGGATTGAAGTTGCCAAAACTGGCGCTCACTGACGCTATTTTTAAGTCGGTCCAGTGATGAATCAGATCAATACAATGAGAGCCGATTTCTGTTGTCGCCCTCAAATGACCTGCATGCTCGGGTTGATAACGCCAGGAGTAGGCCTCAGGTAATGCGTGAAATTCCTGCTGGTAACTGCACTGCACCAGCACCGGTCTACCGAACTTCTTCTGTTTTATGGTCTCCTTTGCTCGCGCGCAAGCGTCATAGTAACGAACATTGAAATTCACTGCGTTAACGAGATTCTTCTCCTTTGCCATCAGCATCAATTCTTCGGCGTGCTCTTTTGAGAGGCAAAGTGGTTTTTCACACACTACGTGCTTGTTGAGTTCCAGGCATCGTTTAACCAGGTCATAGTGTGTCGCGGAAGGCGTACAGATATGCACACAGTCTATATCGCACAATAAATCTTCACTGAGAGAGTCGCTGTGGGAGGCGATGTTCCAGACCTCTGAAAATGCCTTTGCTGAATCGGCTTCCCGGCCGATCACCAAACTGACACTATGCCCCAGCGCCTGTAGCGACTGCGCATGTACACCTGCTATAAGCCCACATCCGACTATTGCTACGTTCATTCACCGCTCCCATTGTTCGACCAACCGCTATTCATCCTGACCTGTGTATATCACACCCATAGTCCTCTCCACTACGATCCCGTACAATTCGCCTCTACTTTCGCCTATTCATAAGCCATAAAGCAGTGACCGACAGCAAAGACCAACAACACACCCCCATGATGCAACAATATTTTCGCATCAAAGCCGATCACCCCAATGATCTGGTGTTTTACCGTATGGGTGATTTCTACGAGTTGTTCTTCGATGATGCCAAAAAGGCCTCTGAAATAATGGACATAACACTCACCGCCAGAGGAAAAACAGGCGGCAATGCGATCCCCATGTGCGGTATCCCCTATCACGCCGCCGAGGGATACCTGGCACGACTGGTAAAGGCCGGCGTTTCGGTCGCCATATGTGAGCAGGTGGGCGACCCAGCCACCAGCAAGGGGCCGGTAGAACGCAAGGTCATGCGAGTGGTCACACCTGGCACTTTAAGTGATGAGGCTCTGCTGGACGAACGGATTGATAATCTGCTGCTGGCAGTGTCACAACACAACGAGGAATACGGCCTAGCCTACCTGGACTTAAGCACTGGCCGTTTCAGGGTGCTGGAAATCTCCGGATCAGAGGCCTTAAGCGGCGAAATGCAGCGCTTGCGCCCCGCTGAGACCCTGTACCAGGAGTCCATTGGCAATCCCGAAATTACGGAGCGCATTGGCGCCAGGTGCCAACCCACCTGGGAATTCGATGTAGAGAGCGCCCGACGTGGCTTGAACGCACAGTTTCAAAGCCATGATCTTCAGGGGTTTGGCTGCGATAACCTGGATATTGCCATCGGCGCGGCCGGTGCGCTGCTGCAGTACGTTAAGGATACTCAGCGTAACAACCTGCCTCACATCCGCGGCATTTCTCACGAGAACCGCGCTGAGAGCGTCATTCTCGATGCCGCGACCCGGCGCAATCTCGAGATTGATATCAACCTGTCCGGGGGCGATTCCAACACGCTATTTTCGGTAATGGACACGGCTGTTACCGCCATGGGCAGACGCTTGCTGCGGCGTTGGCTACATCGTCCTCTCACCCGGGTGCGTGTTCTGGAGGATAGGCAGAGCGCTATCAAGGCGCTGTGCCGTAACTACGCCTATGAAACTTTGCGTGCAGCCTTGAAACCCATTGGCGATATGGAAAGAATCCTGACACGGGTGGCACTTCGCTCTGCCCGACCAAGAGATCTAACGCGTTTGCACAGCTCACTTGCTGCACTTCCGCTTATGCGATCTGAACTCAATCAGAGCCGATCTAATCGCCTGGACGAATTGCGCGAACAAGCCGGAGAATACCCACAGCTATGCGATCTTTTGGGCCGGGCTATTATAGAAAACCCACCCGTCATTATTCGGGACGGCGGGGTAATCGCCCCCGGATATGACGATGAACTGGATGAACTGAGAAAAATTAGCAGCAACGCGGGCGATTTCCTGCTGGAGATTGAACGGCGCGAACGCGAGGCCACCGGTATCAGTACCCTCAAGGTGGGATACAACCGCGTGCATGGCTACTACATTGAAATCAGCAAGGCGCAGTCCGAACGCGCCCCTGTGGAATATATTCGCCGACAAACCCTGAAAAACGCTGAGCGCTTTGTCACTCCCGAGCTCAAGGAATTCGAAGACAAGGCGCTATCGAGCAAGAGCCGAGCACTGGCGCGTGAAAAAGGCCTGTACGAAGACCTGATTGAGCAGTTAAACACCCAGCTGGCTGAACTACAGGATTGCGCTGCCGCGGTTTCTGAGATTGATGTGTTGGCAAATCTGGCCGAACGCGCCGACAACCTGAACTTTTGCCAGCCAAGCTTTTGCGAGGAGCAGATGTTTGAGGTGGTCGCGGGCAGGCACCTGGTCGTAGAGCAGGTGCTGGACGAGCCCTTCATCGCCAACGACACCTTGCTGAACACCCAGCGGCGCATGCTACTGATCACTGGCCCCAACATGGGGGGTAAATCTACTTATATGCGGCAAAACGCGGTGATAGCACTGCTGGCCCATATCGGTAGTTTCGTACCGGCAACCAGCGTAACCATGGCGCCACTGGACAGAATATTTACCCGAATAGGCTCCTCTGATGATTTAGCGAGCGGCCGCTCCACCTTTATGGTTGAGATGACGGAGACGGCGAACATCCTGCACAACGCCACGCCACGATCCCTGGTGCTAATGGACGAAGTGGGAAGAGGCACAAGCACTTTTGATGGACTGAGCCTGGCCTGGGCCAGTGCTGTGGAACTGGCGCAATCGGTCAAAGCCTTCACCCTGTTCGCCACCCATTATTTCGAATTGACGGCCCTGCCGGATCAGTGCCCCTCCATGGCCAATGTACATCTGGACGCCACGGAATATCAGGATCACATTGTATTTCTCCACAATATCCAGGAGGGTCCGGCCAATCGCAGCTTTGGGCTGCAGGTCGCCAAACTGGCCGGCGTCCCCAGCCCTGTTTTGCGAGCAGCACAAGAGAAACTGACGGAGCTGGAACGGGAAGAATCCACAGCAGCCCCTTCAAACGTACAACCAGTGGCACAAAATGATCTGTTTGGCAACAGCACCCCCCACCCCGCCGTGGACCTGCTGCAGGGTCTGGATGTAGATGAGCTAACCCCGCGCCAGGCACTGGATCTGCTGTATAAATTGAAATCTCAGGTCGACTGAAAAGCACTTCATTTCTGACTTGACTGGGGTTAAACTATCGCCCCTTAGTTTGACCCTCAATGGTTTGAACCCCAAAAACAGAAGTAAGAGGCTGCTTTAGAATGACGTTTGTTGTAGGTGAACAATGTATTAAGTGTAAGCACACAGATTGCGTAGAAGTCTGCCCCGTCGATTGCTTTTATGAAGGCCCAAACTTCCTGGTGATTCACCCTGACGAGTGCATTGATTGCGCACTGTGTGAGCCGGAATGCCCTGTAGATGCCATCTATTCTGAAGATGAGCTACCTGAAGACCAGCAGGTGTTTCTGGAGCTCAATGCGGAGCTAGCAGAGGTCTGGCCGGTTATCACGGAGATGAAAGAGTCGCCAGCTGATGCAGAGGAATGGGAACACAAACCCAACAAGCTGGAACTTTTAGAGCGCTAGGATTTCGCGAGCATGCCGAGCTCCGAGGCAGCCACTGCACCGGGGCTTTTTTATTACCACAATAAGCAGCAGACACTAAACATACGTTAGAATACAACCATGACGGAATCCGAGACTTCCTTTTCAATCGACTGGCGTGTTGCCTTTGGCCTAGTAGTAACCACAGCGTGGATGAGCACCGGGCTGTATTACTTGCTCGGTATCGTCGGTTGGAACCGATTTATACATCTACCCACCGCTGACATAGGGAGTTTTCTGGAAGGTGCGTTTGCTCCACTGGCATTTCTCTGGCTAGTCATTGGACACTTTATGCAGCAAAAGGAAATTACCGCCAACACCAAGGCGATCCACATTCAGGAAAAAAGCGCTCGCCGCCTGGAAATGCACTCCGCCCGAGACAGCTACTTCAAACTTCTCAATCTTATTCAGGATCAATTGGGGAACATCGCCGGCTTCCATTATTTTTCAGTGTTTGGGCCTACCGGCTTAGCAGAAATGAGCGGTGAAGAGTTTACCGAAGGTCGCAGCCTGCTCAGTAATGGGGATTACGCCATTTACATCCGCAAAATGACTGGCAAAACCTACCAAAATCGCAGTGACCAGGCTTTCCTTCAGGAACTCTACTTTGGCACCGAAATTAGAAAGCGTCATACGGATAATTATGTGCACACTTTTGAAAAACTGTTGAAAGCCGCCATCGACGTCGATACAGACGACATGATCAGCAATGCACTGTTACACGGGTCGGCAGAAGGCAGACAGTTCGCTATTATCAAATTTATTCAGGGTGAAGAGAGTTTCGGTATGGACCTGAATATCTAGCTTCACAATCTGTTGATATGGATATTCCGAAACTTTACCGTTCCCTGTTCGAAATGCTGCAGGGATATAAATCCCGGAGTGGGGTCAGCATCTGTCATTACAGCAGTGACTGCCCCATTAACCTTCACCTCCAGTGAGCCCCCTTTCGCAACAACTTCATAGCGACTCCAGCGACCAATCGTTTCCACCTGCGCCAAAGGCGGCATAAATTTAAACACGATGGCTCCGGTTCTTGCTTCCTGCTTTGGATGATTGTCCCAGATGTTAAGTTCATAGCAGGTGTCAGGGTGAATGTTTGCGCGGTCTTTACAGCGAATGTAAATACCTGAGTTGGTGGTGGCATCAATCCAAAATTCAGCGCTAAGTTCAAAATCGCCAAACAATTCATCCGTAGACAGATAGCCATTGTCCGAACCCGTAGAAACAATATTGCCATCTTGCACCGACCAAACTGCATCGTCGCTCACCTGCCAGCCCTCAAGGTTTTTGCCGTTAAACAAAGCCGGAGCCCCGGCGCAGGCGCTCAGTAAAATAATAACGGGGATTACTATTCGCAGTTTCAGTGACATAACAACACAAGCTTAACCTCAAGTTTTTCTGGCCCGCCAAATTCGCGCATAACGATCTGTTTAAAACTCATGCTCCATGGTTCTCAAAAAACTCTATCACCAGCGGATCACCGTCACGCTCCAGATACGCCGCGGCCAATCCCTCGCCAAAGCGTTTACTCCAAATATTTTTATAGCCTAAAACCTCGGCTTCAGCGACTTTGTCTTCCAGGGTATCCACAATAAAGCGAAGGTGATGCATACCCTCTCGGCCGGCCTCGCGAAATTCTCTGTGGGGTGTCCAGCCAGAAACCCATTCGATCAGCTCAATCTCTATATCGCCGCTTTTCCCAAAGGCCAGTTTTATTTCACTGTCCTCTTCGCGCCCCCGATAGTTGAACGTCATCAAACCAGGTTCCATGGTCGTAAAGGGGCCGAATAGCGGGTTGTACATTGCCATAGCGGCGTCCAGATCTGCCACCACGAAACCCACCTGATCACAGGGCGGCAGGTCTAGTGCTTGTCGTATATCTTCACTCATTGAGAAGTGTCCATGGATTTAGCCGAGCTTGGCTTTGTGAAGATCAAAGGATATTACATTGAATGCCCAGGTTACAGGCACAGGAGAACATGAGCGGGATTGGTTCAAAATATCGAATGGCGCATCGCGCCAGGTACTAATACTAGCCGAACAGCGAATCGCCGCTCAGACCTTGAGTTTCCATGATCACCCGCAGACGTTTTAAAGCCTCAACCTGAATTTGCCGCACGCGTTCGCGCGTCAAACCGATTTCTCGGCCAACCTCTTCCAAGGTGCTGCTCTCATAGCCACGCAAGCCAAAACGCCGGGAAACCACTTCGCATTGCTTGTCTGAGAGCTCCTCCAGCCAGTCGCCAATACTGTCCTTAATATCGTTGTCTTGCAGTAGTAGCGATGGGTCTGAAACGTGGGTGTCGGCGATCGTATCGACCACTGATCGATCTGAGTCGGGACCTACCGGAGTATCTACGGAGGTTACCCGTTCGTTCAAGCCCAAAAGCCGTTTTACGTCGCTCGCGGGCTTGTCCAGCATGTCGGCAATTTCTTCAGCACTGGGCTCATGGTCGAGCTGCTGTGTTAGCTGCCTTGCTGCTCGCAGATAAACATTGAGTTCTTTAACAACGTGTATAGGCAAACGAATAGTACGTGTCTGATTCATGATCGCACGCTCGATCGTCTGGCGAATCCACCAGGTCGCGTAGGTGGAGAACCGGAACCCTCGTTCGGGATCAAACTTTTCAACTGCGCGTATCAGCCCGAGATTGCCCTCCTCGATTAAATCCAACAAGGTGAGACCACGGTTGATATAGCGCCGAGAGATCTTTACAACCAAGCGCAGATTGCTCTCTATCATCCGCTGTCGGCCAGATTCATCCCCGGACAGCGCCAGGCGAGAATAATAGCGTTCTTCCTCTGCTGATAGCAGTGGCGAGAAACCAATCTCATTTAAATACAGTTGTGTAGCGTCGAGAGATTTCGCAACTTTTCGAGCAGACTTCGCTTCGATAAATTCTTTTTCTTCACGGTCCAAAGCCGCTTGATCGGGGTCGACAACAAGTGCAACCTTCTGAATCTCCGGGACTTTTTTGCCGTTTTTAGTTTGAGTAGTCTTAGCTATTTTTTTAGGCTTAGCCCCAGCCGATACCCCGTTTGAAGCTAAAATAGTATCTCTTGTTGCGCTGCTCTTCCTCAACGACGTTGAAGAGCGTTTTCCTGGATCTTCCAAATCCATGGCCATACCTCATTTTTTTGTATTTGATCTACTGAGTGTATTTTCCTGCCGGTCGATTAGATTAACGCAGACGTATACAAAAAAACAAGACATCAAACCGATATATTTAAGGACCGTACTTCACCCGCAAGGCCCGCCAATAGGCGATTTGCAGTAACTCGAATGGGTGAGTTACCTGGCGGGTAATACCCTCCTGGGGTCAATCGGTTTGCCTTCTTTGCGGATTTCAAAATGTAACTTCACTGTATCTGTACCGGAACTGCCCTTCTCTGCGATTTTTTGACCGGCCTTAATCTGCATACCCTCGCTGACTAACAGACGGCTGTTGTGGCCGTAGGCGCTGAGATAGACCTCGCTGTGTTTAACAATAAGCAGTTCTCCATATCCCACAATTCCGTTGCCTGCGTATACAACCTTTCCCGCGGCGACCGCATAAATTCCGTCGCCCCGCTTGCCGTCAATATCGATACCCTTGTGTACCGACGAGGAGTAACCGCGGGCAACTTTGCCATTCGTTGGCCAGCGCCATTTCGTGACAGCTTGGCTTGGGGTGGGTTTATTAACTGAACGCGGAGGAGGCTTGGGCGCGGCCTTGGGTGGCGATTTAGCAGTGGGTTTTGGAGCTGGTCTACGCACAGGAGCTGGCGGCTTTTTCTGCGCCGCCCGTGGAGGACTTGCCGCCAGATAAATTCGTTGACCAGGAAAGATTGTATAGGGTGAGGAAATGCGATTTTTGGAGGCCAACGCTCGATGGTCGAGTCCGTAACGCCAGGCGATAGAAAAAAGTGTATCGCCACGCCGCACACTGTAGCTGGCAGGTACGGGCAGCGACTTGATTCTTCGCTCCTCTACCGGCGCACGTAGTTTATTCCCCCCGCACGAAGCGAGGAAAACAAATATTAGACTGTAGGATATCCATCTTCGCAAAGCTTCCCCACTATCGAGGCGCAATAAAGAGACGCACCAGTTCAACTTTGAGAATGATCGCCACCCCACTTCGCATCAATGATCCAAACGGTAGCGAAACCAACACACATCAGCGCAATGCATAAAACCACTTGGGGATCCTGCCCAGTCATCACGAGATACTCAGTCGGTGAAACCGGAACCTGTTGAGCCGGCTTTAATTGACCGTGGCTACCCTCTACCCATTCCAGAACGTGTTTCCAGGGCCACACCACAGCGAGAGACCCGAACAGAAAACCTGTTAACAACGCCATTGTAGATTCATGAAAGCGACTGAGTAAGCAATGAAGAATTCTGGAAAAACACATTAGACCAGCGGCGGCGCCACAGGCAAAAATCAGGATGAATACCAAATCGAAAGATTTGAGGGCGGTTAAGACTGTCCCATACATTCCCAGCAGCACCAAAATAAAACTCCCGGAAATACCAGGTAGGATCATCGCGCAAATGGCGAGAAAGCCCGACAAAAAAACCATCCCGAGTGTGGCATCAAATGTTGCCAAGGGTGACAAAGCAATGAAAACGGCAATCGCGGTACCTGCTACCAAGTTTAGAAACTTCATCGCCGACCAGTTTTTTACCTGGCGCAGTAAGACAAATGCGGACGCAAGAATTAAGCCAAAAAACGCAGCCCACAGTGGCACAGGATGTTGCTCCAGCAGCCAGGAAACCAAACGCGCCAAAGTGAGGACGCTAGTGGCAATACCCAGGACCAATGCCAACAAAAAAGATCCATCCACATGTAGCCAGGCTTTTTGGATTTCACTGCGAAACACCAGCTTCAAGCACTCCAGGTCGAAAGAGCGGATGCTGCCAAGCAGTCGAGAATATATCCCGGTAATGAATGCGACAGTACCACCGGAAACACCAGGCACGATATCAGCGGCGCCCATAATGAGCCCGCGAAGAAAAATTCCAAGAGAGGTCATGTTCGGATTACCTACCGCATTATTCCGGGGAGTAGAGGCACGAATCGCACGGCCTCTACAATATCGGTCTGGAAACCCTCAGTCGTGCGGGTTACCACTTGAAGATGTTGGGTTTCACCCCCCACCGGAATCACAAGGCGACCGCCGGGTGCTAGTTGCTGCAATAAACTTTCCGGAATTTGTTCGGGAGCCGCAGTGGTGATGATTCCATCGAAGGGTCCCTTCTCCTCCCAGCCCATACCGCCGTCAGCATGTTTGGTATGAACATTGTTCAGTTTGAGCCGGCGCAAACGTTGGCGAGCTTTCGTCTGCAGTGGTTTGATACGTTCGACGCTATACACTCGCTCTACCAACTGGGCGAGCACGGTTGTTTGATAACCCGATCCGGTACCAATCTCGAGAACCTTCTCAAGCTCTCCTCCGGCCAGTAACAGCTCGGTCATCCTGGCCACAATATAGGGTTGGGACAGGGTCTGCTGATAACCAATAGGCAGTGCTGTATCTTCGTAGGCCCGATGAGCCATGGCCTCATCAAGAAACATGTGTCTGGGAGTTGTGCGGATCACTTCCAGCACTGCCACATTGGTGATGCCCTGCTCAACTAAACGCTGGATAAGACGTTCGCGCGTACGCTGCGACGTCATACCAATGCCGTTTAGATCCAAACTATTCACTGCTCACGATTCCCCACATTCCAATTTTTAAACTGCACCAGTTCAGCCAAAACGGCGGTTGCATAACCACCGGGTACCAAACCGAACTTAAGCAGCAAGCTACCATCATCACAAAACTGCCAACAAAAGTCATCCGCCATCAACCGAGCGGAGCGGTAGGAAAGTTCCAGTCCTTCACCTTCCAGAAACTCACCGATCTCCAGGTCCTGCGCCAGTTGTGACAGCTGTCGCTCGTGCACTTGCGAACTTGCCTCTACCGGGCCACGACCCCACAGGGGCAATCCAGGGTGTATATCACCCCTGTCATTTCTTTGGCGAATATCTGCGTCGCTTATAGTGCAGCTAAAACGGCTGCGTGTACCTTGCAACATACAGACATCGCCATCGGCGACAACATGCCAGCTTTGGTCTCGAACTCTAGCCCCGAGTAGTTCATTGAACAAATACGAGCGCAAGGCGGACAGAAACAAACTTCTCTTGGTGCGAGTGATTTTACGCTGCCCGGAGTTCATCCAGCGGCGCGCCTGTTCCAGGGTCTGACCACCTCGCCCAAATCGTTGTTCGCCAAAATAATTGGGCACCCCGGTACTGGCAAGACGCTGTAACCGTGTTTCAAGATCGGGCCGGTCGCCGCTCAACTGGGCTAAACGAATCTCAAATTGATTTGACTGATGTACGCCGCGTTTCAACTTGCGCAGGTGCCGACCCACATGCAGTATTTTTACATCGCCGGGCTTTTCCAGTTCGGTCCAATCAGGTTCTAACTTTCCCGCCATCCCGACACTCAACCATTGCCGAGTGATCGCATTGCGATCTTTCATGCCGCTAAAACCAATGTCACGTGCAGCTATACCGCTCAGCCTGGACAATCTCTCCTGCAGCTCCAGCGTGTTGAGCTGTGTTTTTTCCAGGTGCAAGAAAACGTGCTCACCCTCACCCGAGAGCTCAAATCCCAGTTGTTCACGCACTATAAAATCTTCCGGAGATGATCGAATAAGCGCTCGACTTCCCGGCTCACCACCCGCCCGTGGCCATGAGAGCTGCACTAGGCTTTAGGTTCCAACAGCACAACTGCGTGAGCCACTATCCCCTCGCCACGACCGGTAAAACCCAGGTGCTCAGTGGTCGTCGCTTTTACGTTAATACATTCGGAGCTTACCTGCAGATCCGCAGCGAGATTGTCGACCATCGAACCGGTGTGCTCTGACATCCGCGGAGCCTGGGCGACGATAGTGCTATCGAGATTCGTCAGTTTCCAGCCCTTTTGCAGCACCAGATTGAAAACGCGGCGCAACAGAATGCGACTATCGACATTGGCATTTTCAGGGTCGGTATCTGGAAAGTGTTTTCCAATATCGCCGGCGGCAATCGCACCCAACAGCGCATCACAAATCGCATGGATTAAAACGTCGCCGTCGGAGTGAGCTTCCAAACCCCGAGAGTGTGGAATAATGACTCCACCCAACACAATGGAGTCGCCGTCGGTAAAGCGGTGAACGTCATAACCGTGACCTATTCGCAAGAAACTGCCTCCCAATGTGTCCTCATAACGAGCTATCACTACTAGCCGAACCGCTTCGTAGATAAAATTCGGCCAAAGCTAAATCCTCGGGCACAGTAATTTTAATATTGCGCGAGGAGCCTAAAACCAATTGAACCGGGTGCCCCGCCAATTCCATTGCAGAGGCCTCATCAGTCACTGCTTGTTGAGTATCGCTAGCATTGGCAAGTGCACTGGTTAACAGGCCGAGGCGAAATACCTGCGGCGTTTGTGCCCGCCACAAATGATCGCGATCCATCGTTTTGACGACTTCGCCTGTATCGGACGCAAGTTTGATCGTATCAACTATCGCTTCGGCGAGAATTCCCCCAACACCTCTATCCTTCACTGTGGCTATGAGTTTGCGAATATCCACAGTGGATACGCAGGGCCTCGCTGCATCATGCACAACAACCCAGTCAGTCGGTTCCGCAAATTCGCGCAGCGCCAGCAGAGCTGCCATTACGGATTCGGTGCGAGTCGCTCCTCCAGCGGTCTGGAACACCTTGTCGTGGTCAAAACAGGCTAGGTTCTGCGGTCTTTCGTCTTCGGGGTTTATGGCAACCATAACAGCTTCGAGTTCAGTGCAAGCCAACAAAGCCTCAAGGCTGTGCTCGATGACCGTGCGGCCGTGTAATGAGAGATATTGCTTGGGTAGCTCTGCAGACATCCTATTGCCAACGCCCGCGGCAGGCAGCACGCCCCAACAACGATCGTGCCGTTGACTCACTTCACAACTTCCTCAGTGGGAGCTCGGGTACCGGGTTTCAAATTGCCGGCATCTTTCTTATCAACGAATTGATAAAACACCTCACCTTCTCGAATCAAACCCAGCTCTTCCCGCGCCCGCTGCTCTACACCTTCCGTACCGTTTTGCAACTCCAGTACTTCACGCTCCAACCGCTCATTGCGCGCTCGCAAATCCCGGTTGATAGTGCTATGTTGCTCGATCAATTTTTCCAATCGGCGTTGCTCCGCCAAGCTACCGGGGGCAAACCATAGCCGGTACTGGAGAACTGCCAGTATCAGCATCAGAACTAGAAGCAGCCAGCGCAAGTATCACCTAGCGGCTAAATTCAGCCATACCACGATAGGGAGCCCTGCCCGCAAGCTCGGCTTCTATTCGCAGCAAGCGATTGTATTTGGCGACACGGTCGGAGCGACACAGAGAACCGGTTTTGATCTGACCAGCAGCTGTCGCGACGGCCAGGTCGGCAATTGTAGTATCCTCCGTCTCTCCCGAGCGGTGCGAAATAACAGCAGTGTATCCCGCTTCCTTTGCCATGGAGATTGCATCGAGTGTTTCGGTCAGGCTGCCGATCTGGTTGAATTTAATCAAAATAGAATTTGCCACACCGGTATCGATACCGCGCTTGAGTATTTTGGTATTGGTTACAAACAAATCATCCCCAACCAACTGAACTTTATCCCCGACCTTATCGGTCAAAATTTTCCAGCCTTCCCAATCCGATTCATCAAGACCGTCTTCAATCGAAATGATTGGATGCTTGTTGGCTAGCTCCGCGAGGTAGTCGGCAAAGCCTTCGCTATTGTACTGCTTGCCCTCGCCCGCTAGATCATAGACACCGTCCTTATAAAACTCTGAGGCCGCGCAATCCAGAGCCAGGGTGATATCTGACCCGAGTTTGTAGCCGGCGTTACCGACGGCTTCGGCGATCACTTCCAGAGCTGCTTCATTGGAGGGTAAATTGGGTGCAAAGCCACCTTCATCTCCCACCGCTGTGCTAAGACCACGAGCGCTCAATACTTTTTTCAGGCTGTGAAAAATTTCTGCGCCAGCGCGAAGCCCCTCGGCAAAAGTTGGCGCGGAAACAGGCTGAACCATAAACTCCTGAATATCCACGTTGTTATCAGCGTGCTCGCCACCGTTAATGATATTCATCATAGGTACCGGCATCGAAAATTCACTAGTGCCGTTCACATCCGCAATATGCTGGTAAAGGGGAACTTTTTTAGCCTTGGCCGCCGCCTTGGCCGCCGCCAGAGAAACTGCCAGGATAGCGTTGGCGCCAAAGTTTTCCTTGTTTTGCGTACCGTCAGCTTGGATCATCACCTCGTCCAAAGTACGCTGCTCTTTGGCATCCAAACCCAGCATAAGATCCCGAATGGGGCCATTGGCGTTGGCGACCGCATTCAATACACCTTTGCCCAGGTAGCGACTCTTATCACCGTCGCGCAACTCAAGAGCTTCCCGAGACCCAGTGGAGGCACCGGAGGGAGCACACGCCGATCCGACTTCGCCTGACTCCAGTGTGACATCCGCCTGTATCGTTGGGTTCCCGCGGGAATCCAGGACTTCAAAGGCCTGAACATTGGCTATATTACTCATCAAACAAGCTCCATTTTGTCGGTTAAAATACTCGGGTAGACTAATACTAGTCGATGCGAAAGATCAGTCTATTTGCAGGGCGGGAAGGTTTTTCACCACCTCATCCACAGCCTTCATTTGTTTCAAAAAAGGTTCGAGTTGTTGCAGGGGCAATGCACTGGGCCCGTCGCACTTCGCGTTATCCGGATCTGGATGGGCCTCTAAAAACAGTCCGGCCAAACCCACAGCCATACCCGCTCGTCCCAGTTCAGGCAACTGCTGGCGCCTTCCGCCTGAGGCTGCACCCATGGCATCCCGGCACTGCAAGGCATGGGTTACATCAAATATAAGTGGCACACCATCGCAGGCTTGCTTCATCACCCCAAACCCAAGCATATCAACAACCAGATTATCATAGCCAAAATTGCTGCCGCGCTCGCACAGCAGCACACGGTCGTTGCCGCCTTCGTGTATCTTCTGGATAACATTGTTCATCTGAGACGGGCTCAGAAACTGGGGTTTTTTGACATTGATCACAGCACCCGTAGCCGCCATAGCCGCTACCAAATCGGTCTGGCGAGCCAAAAAGGCGGGCAGCTGTATGATGTCGCAAACCTCCGCTGCCGGAGCGGCCTGTTCCGGAGTATGCACATCACTAATCACGGCCACCCCAAAACGCTCTTTCACTGCCGACAGGGTTTCCAAGCCCTCATCGAGGCCCGGCCCTCTGAATGAATTAATCGAAGAACGGTTCGCTTTGTCAAAAGAGGCTTTAAAGACATAGGGAATATCAAGACGAGCACACACTTCGACATAGTGTTCCACTACCGTAAGTGCGAAATCACGGCTCTCCAGCACATTGACCCCACCGAGCAACACAAAGGGCGAGGAGTTTGCGAAAGAGATGTCTCCCAGGGATACAGTCTTGTCAGTCACAATCGATTCTCATTGATAGATACACTCTTTCGCTGCCAAAAAATCTACTGGCTACGGGGAAAACAACACCCCACTGTCGGCTTGGGCGAAAACAGGGCTCAGCTGTCGGCTGCAACCCTTGCACGCGCTGTTTCCATAGCGGCAGCCACATATCCGGTAAACAGTGGATGGCCGCCCCTGGGCCGGGAGGTAAACTCCGGGTGAAACTGGCAGGCGACAAACCAGGGGTGCTCGGGCAATTCAATCATTTCCACCAGGGATTTATCGGCCGACCAGCCCACAACATTCACTCCCGCTTCGCGAAGCTGATCAACATAATTATTGTTCACTTCATAGCGATGACGATGGCGCTCCATGATAGTTTCTTTGCCGTACAGTTCACGCACCTTACTTCCCGGTTCGAGGTGACAGGCCTGCGCGCCCAGGCGCATTGTGCCACCGAGATCCGAGCCCTCATCGCGCTGCTCTGTAGAGCCGTCCGCATCCAACCACTCGGTAATCAGAGCGATAATTGGATGAGGTGTTGTCTTATTCATCTCTGTGGAATGAGCATCTTCCAAACCACAAACATTACGTGCGTATTCAACTAGCGCGACATGCATACCCAGACAGATGCCTAAGAAGGGAATGTTGTTCTCGCGCGCGTACTGCACCGTTGAAATCTTCCCTTCAACCCCGCGATCACCAAAACCACCGGGGACCAATATGGCGTCTACGCCTTCAAGAACGCCAGTGCCGTTGCGTTCGATATCTTCAGCTTCTATATAATCGACGACGACCTTCACACGGTTCTGCAAACCCGCATGCTGTAAGGATTCGTTCAGGGATTTATAAGCGTCCAGCAAATCCATGTACTTGCCGACCATAGCGATACGTACTTCGCCTTCAGTTTTGTTGAACTGCCGGTCCAGCACTTCATCCCATTCCGACAAATCTGCCGGAGGACAGTCAATACCAAAACGCTCAACAACAAAATCGTCCAATTTGGAATCGTGCAGCATGCCTGGAATACGGTAGATTGAGTCGGCGTCGAGCAGCGGTATCACCGCACGTTCCTGCACACTGGTGAAAAGCGAGATCTTGCGGCACGCACCCTCGTCGATTTCAACCGCACAGCGGCACAGGAGAATATCGGGCGCAAGACCAATGGAACGCAACTCTTTCACTGAGTGCTGGGTGGGCTTGGTTTTAATTTCCCCTGCGGTGGCAATATAGGGGACCAGGGTGAGATGCATGAGCAAGACGCGAGAGGGGCCCATCCCAGACTGCAGCTGACGGGCAGCTTCGAGAAATGGAAGGCCTTCAATATCACCGACTGTGCCGCCGATCTCAACAACGGCTATATCGGCATCGCCGGCACCCAGTATTACGCGGCGCTTTATCTCATCGGTGATATGCGGAATCACCTGCACTGTTCCGCCTAAATAATCCCCCCGGCGCTCTTTGCGCAGAACGGAATTGTAGACCCGCCCGGTAGTAAAATTATTGCTGCGACGCATGGTTGTCTGGGTAAAGCGTTCGTAGTGGCCCAGATCCAGATCCGTTTCTGCCCCGTCCTCGGTAACAAAAACTTCCCCATGCTGAAATGGGCTCATCGTGCCCGGATCTACGTTGATATAGGGGTCGAGTTTTAAAAGAGTGACTTTGATTCCTCGTGCTTCCAGAATTGCGGCGAGAGATGCAGCTGCAATACCCTTACCCAAAGACGAAACCACACCACCTGTGACGAAAACATAACGCGTCATGAAAAGCCTTTATATACGCTGTATTTCTGGATTTACAACACTCGCGCACGAAGCCGATCAGGATGCTTTCTGGTAGCGGTTCTAGTAACAGGAGTACTGCAAAAAGATGGGAAATCAGGTTAACAGAAAACCACCCAGAGCTCAATCCACAGTATTTTCCAATATGAAATGAGCCTGAAGGGAGGGTGTATTAAGCCCTTATCTTGAGTCGCTCATGGAGTTGCTGAAATAAGTGATCTCGTGCTGAATTTAGTTGTTCAGCGGCCTCATTGTCCGTCATTTCATTGGCGAATGCATCCAGATTTCTAAAGGTGATTCCCGGCTTTAAATATTGGCTGGGTTTGGCCAGGGAGCGGAATTTCTCATAGGGTGTCATCATGTCGTCGTAGCGGTATTTCTTCCGCTCCTTGCCCTTCTCATCAATAATGGTGGTGGGGAAATAGCAGGGCCGGTGGAAATTGACGTATCGGTAGACTTGATGGCTATTGAGTTCAGTGAAATCCGTGGCGTACTGCTGAGGTATGTGGGTATAGCCATAGAGTTTGCGAATGACCGAGCCATTTTTACTCTCAACCAAACCATTGTCGTTACTGTGCCGGGGCCGTGATTTGGTAAATTCAATGTGCAACTTGTCCAGAAGCTCAGCAACGGTGTAGTTGATATATTCGCCGCCATTGTCTGCGTGAAAGCCCCGTATTTTAAAGGGGAAGGCAGCCAGAATCTGCCTGAGGGCTGGCAGCATAAACGCCTCGCTAATACGTTCCAGCGTGACGATGATCTGGAACTGTGTCACCTCATCCACGGCATTGACGTGGTAGATTCCTTTGCGTTTGTCCTGATCACCTTGATGGACAGAGTCAATGCGGATATAGCCTGGTTGATCGTTCGGGCAAGGTTTGCGCCGCTGGCCAATAGAGGCGGCCTTAGGTCGTGTCTTTGTCAAGACACAGCGCTGCCTCTGGTAGGTCTTGGAGGCCCGCAGGTTGTACAGGTGAGAAACCGAAATACCCGCCAGGCGTCGATAGTCGGCTTGGCCAAAGCGCTGATAAGCCCGCTCACAGAGCTTTTTAAGTACCGCGCCGCTGGGCTGACCATGTCGCTCATCCATACTCGCCAATAGGCGTATATCGGCGTCAGTGTAGGCGCGCTTGAAGCCATTACGCCGAGCTGGTTTCACCGAGACGGTGCCTGTTTTGACGTATTGGCGTATCAGGCGCCTGGTCTGGGCCAGGGAGTAGCCGGTTACCTTTATCAGGTAGCGGGTGACGGTTCCCCGGTCTGTTTTGCCAAGCTGTAAGTATCGGTGCTTCACCAGTGCCTTCTGTACCCAGCGATAGCGTTCAGATTTCTCAGTGGCCACGTTGGAGGCTACTTCCTGTGTGCCGTCGAGAAACTGTTTGATGGCACCCAGGGTATTCAGATGTTCTAAGCTCATGATCGTTTTCATCCGCTGATCATGAACGACTACAAGGACTATTTCAGGCTCATTTTATGTTGGAATCAACTTCCGCCACATTCCCGGGTTTCAGGCTCATTTCATATTGGAAAAGACTTCCACCGGATCAAAAGTATTTCGCCTCCAGCGCAGTTGCCACAGCTCATCGGCACTGTCATCGACATGTCGAAGCCGGCTCGATTCGCACAGCCACAGATCCCCCACGGCCAGCATTTCACCGCCGCAAAAGAGTAGTGGAACTCGGGATCTCCACCAAGTCGGCACTGAACGTTCCTGAAACAATTTTTTCAGGGTTTGGCTGTGCTGCCGCCCCATTGGCCGGCAGCGCTCACCCCCAGAACGCCAGACAATATCAAGAGACTCGTCGGGCCGAATACAAAATCCGTGCTTGCTTGCTCGTGCAAGGCTGAGTAACCCCACACCGCCTACGGAACAACTTTCACCGGCGCCCAGGGTGAAACTGGCACGATCGCGTTCCTCGAGGAATTCGGGTACGAGGTACACCGTATCCCCATAGCGCTGCAGGGCGTAATTTCCACAGTCCAGTTTGGGGGCGGAGTCTTCGATCCCTTCATTTAACTGCCGGAGAAATTCATCCACTACCGCCGAACCCGGCATTGATAAACCTTTGGCGTGAAGCCATGAGCGCAATCGAATAACGGCGACATCTCTGGCGCCACCGACCAATACCTGCATGGGAACACCCGGATCACCCAGCGGGCTGTATACCGTGACAGGTTCTGGTAAGTGATCTTCCAGAGTGGCTAATGCCGAGGCAACATGGCCCGATGCGCGATCCACAGTCTGACGATAGCCGGGCCAGCGTTGCTCCAACAGCGGCATCACCTGCCGGCGAAGATAGTTACGATCCAGGCTTGTATCCTCATTTGAGGAATCTTCCACATATACGAGATCGTTTGCACTCGCATAGGATTGCAGTTCTGCCCGATCTTGATGCAATAAAGGCCTCGCTAACTTCCCCCGCCCCAAAGAACGCTGGACTGGCATACCGGACAAACCCCGAAGCCCGGAACCACGCATAAGTCGGAGAAAAAAGGTTTCAACCTGGTCATCGAGGTGATGGGCCATCAGCAGAATTTCGCCCTCACCCAAGCCCTCTTCAAATACCGCGTAACGGGCATCCCGGGCCGCGGCTTCATGCCCCCTGCCACTGAGGGCAACCTGAACATGAGCCACCTGGAAAGGAAGCTCCCAGTCGGCACAGATCCGAGCGCAATGGGCCTCCCAATCTCCTGAGGCTTCTTGCATTTGATGGTTTACATGCCAGGCGGCGACGGGAGGTGCGCCAGAGCGAGCCAGCTGCCAGGCTCTGGTTTGATGCAACAAGACGGTGGAATCCATCCCCCCGCTGAAGGCAACATACACTCGCGTTACATTGGCGTGTGACGCCAACAGCTGATCCAGGAAATCAAAAGTGGAAGCTGGATAGGACATATTCTGTATTTCAGCCAGGGAAGCTTGGCGCTTGGCTAGCCGCCAATCCAGGGGAACAACTGTTTACTAGTTGCCGTAGGACATCAAACGCTCGTATCGCTTGGCAAGTAAATCCTCCAGAGGCAATTGCTCCAGGGTATCCAGCTGATCAATCAAATAGGTTTTGATACGCTCAGACATCATCGGGACATCGCGGTGGGCGCCTCCCTGAGGCTCCTCGATAGTACCATCGACAATACCCAACTCGAGCAGCACTGAGGAGGTCACCCCCATTGCCTCTGCGGCATCGGGCGCTTTATCCGTTGTTTTCCAAATAATATTGGCGCAGCCCTCGGGGGAGATTACAAAATAAGTGGAATACTGCAGCATCGCCAGATGATCGCCAACACCAATACCCAACGCCCCTCCCGAACTGCCCTCTCCAATCACCATACAAATTACCGGGGTTGCCAGACGTGACATGACCGCCAAATTCTGGGCGATCGACTCACTGATTCCCCGCTCTTCTGAATCGATACCCGGGTAGGCTCCAGGGGTGTCTATGAGAGTAATAACAGGCATCTTAAAACGCTCGGCCATCTCCATCAGGCGCAGAGCTTTGCGATAGCCTTCGGGCTTGGGCATGCCAAAATTACGCAGCACTTTGTCCTTCACTGCCCGACCTTTCTCCTGACCAATCACCATCACGGGCCGGCCATCGAGGCGAGCCATTCCTCCGACAATGGCGCTGTCATCAGCAAACTGTCGATCGCCGTGGAGCTCATTAAAATCAGTGAAAATTTGGGGTATGTAATCCATGGTATAGGGGCGCAGAGGATGGCGCGCGACCTTAACAATGTCCCAGGCGCTCAGATTAGAGTAGATTTTCTCGGTGAGTTTGGAGCTCTTTTCCCGCAAGGTCGTGATTTCTTCACCGACATTGATGTCATTATCGCTTCCAACCAGCTGCAATTCCTCGATCTTGACTTCAAGATCTGCAATAGGTTGTTCAAAATCGAGATAATTGGGGTTCATGCGCTCGCTAACTCTGCAATTGGGAATGGCGCCTAGTGTACAAAAATATCAGTGGAGGCACCATTGCTGGTTGAACACTGAATGGACCCGGCGCTCCGACACTCAACCGCCTACCAGGCTGATCATGACCCCCGCTGCGACGGCGGAGCCGATAACACCCGCAACATTGGGCCCCATCGCATGCATAAGAAGGAAATTATGAGGGTTGGCCTCCAGACCGACCTTGTTACTGACCCGCGCAGCCATAGGAACCGCAGAGACGCCGGCCGAGCCGATGAGTGGATTGATTGGCGAGCCGCCCAGCTTGTTCATCAGCTTGGCAATCAAAATTCCACTGGCAGTTCCAATGGCAAAGGCAACGATACCCAAACTCAATATACCCAACGTATTCAGGTCCAAAAACTTGTCCGCGACCAGTTTTGAGCCAACCGAGAGGCCGAGAAATATTGTTGTAATGTTAATCAGGGAAGTCTGCGCTGTATCACTAAGGCGATCTACAACTCCGCATTCCTTCATCAGATTGCCGAAGCAAAACATGCCCAGTAACGGCGCGGCAGCAGGTAACAGCAAAGCGACAAGAACGAGAAGCAGTAAAGGAAACACGATTTTTTCGCGGCGCGAAACCGGCCGCAACTGCACCATTTCGATTTGCCGTTCGGCTTCAGTGGTCAGTGCCCTCATAATAGGTGGCTGTATCAGCGGAACGAGGGCCATATAAGAGTAGGCCGCCACGGCGATGGCTCCGAGAAGATCCGGCGCCAATATACTGGATACGTAGATTGCAGTGGGCCCATCGGCTCCGCCGATAATACCAATGGCCGCGGCGTCGGCAATGCTGAAATCCATGACGCCCAGAGACGTCAGGCCAACGGCTCCCAACACAGTTGCGAAGATGCCGAACTGGGCTGCGGCACCTAAAAATAGGGTTTTGGGGTTCGCCAATAGCGGGCCGAAATCCGTCATCGCGCCCACCCCCATAAAAATCACCAGGGGGGCGACACCACTCGCTATTGAGACCGTGTAAAAACTGTAGAGCATGCCGTTGGAAAAACCCGCATCGCTGGCCAGCATACCCAAATGCGATTTAACCTCGGCCGGGGCGACCCCATACACCGACAGCAACTCTTTGGCATTGTCGGTCACGGCAACACCCAGCACCGCCGCAAACTCTGCCATCAGCACTGGATCGCCGGATTGCACGGCATTGTCGATTGCTGAGTAAGCCAATCCAGCACCGGGAATATTCGCTAAAATTCCGCCAAAACCTATGGGAACCAACAGCAAAGGCTCAAAGTTTTTACGGATCGCAAGGAAAAGTAACAATAGGCCGATAACCATCATGAATGTTTGACCCCAAGTAATTTGGGCCAAACCTGAAGAATTCCAAAGGCTGAGAAGATTTTCCATCGAGGGTTAGCCCACGCTAATGAGCTTGTCGCCCACTACTACTGTATCTCCGGCTTTCACGTCTACGGAGACAACAGTACCGCCTTGGATTGCACGCACTTCGGTCTCCATTTTCATCGCTTCGAGTATCACGATAATGTCTCCGGGTTCTACCGGATCTCCTACAGCGACATTCACTTTGAAAATATTGCCCGCAAGAGGCGCGCTCAGCGGTGCAGCAGCCCCTGTCGCAGCGCTGGCAGCCAGCTGACTGTTCGGCGCAGTCGCTGCGCCGCTGGAGGCAATGGCAGAAATATCTCCCCCATTGGCCACCTGCACCACGTAGCTATGGCCATCGACGGTAACCGTATACACATCTTCGCCCCCTATCGCAGGGGCAGCCGCGGCGGGTTGTGGCTGCGGCTCCGTTCCCGGCACCGGTTCAAAGGCGTCGGGATTGCCTCGATTGCTAAGAAACTTCAAACCAATTTGGGGAAACAGGGCGTAGGTGAGCACATCGTCCACTTCATTCCCGGCCGCGGTCAATTGAATCGACTGCTCGGTGGCCAACACACGCAGTTCTTCGGTAAGTGCCTCCAACTCGGGGGCTATCAAATCTGCAGGACGCACTGTGATGACCTGTGCACCCTCCAGAACCCGCTCTTGCAACTCGACATTAACAGGGGCTGGTGTGGCACCATATTCACCCTTGAGCACTCCGGCAGTTTCTTTGGAAATCGATTTGTAGCGCTCGCCGGTCAACACGTTGATCACCGCCTGGGTGCCTACGATTTGCGAGGTGGGCGTCACCAGAGGAATAAAACCGAGATCTTCACGCACCCGAGGAATTTCCAGCAGCACCTCGTCCATCTTGTCTCCAGCACCCTGCTCTTTCAGCTGCGCTTCCATATTGGTGAGCATGCCGCCCGGGACCTGCGCCACCAGAATGCGGGAATCGACGCCGCGCAAAGAACCTTCAAATTTGGCGTACTTTTTACGAACCTCTCGAAAGTAAGCGGCGATTTCTTCCAGCTTCACCAAATCCAGACCGGTGTCGCGATCGGTGTCTTGCAGAATCGCAACCACCGATTCCGTGGGAGAGTGGCCATAGGTCATCGACATCGAGGACATGGAGGTGTCGACATTATCAATGCCGGCCTCAACACACTTTAATATGGTGGCCGTCGACATGCCCGTTGTCGCGTGACAATGTAATTGGATGGGAATATCACAGGACGCCTTGAGTCGCTTCACCAGCTCGAAACCCTCGTAGGGCCGCAACAGGCCGGCCATATCTTTGATCGCGATAGAGTCTGCCCCGGCGTCCTCAATGCGTTTACCCTGTTCGACCCAGGTATCGAGATTATGAACTGGGCTCAAGGTATAGGAGATGGTGCCCTGAGCATGTTTGCCATTCTTCTTAACGGCCTTCAGGGCAGTTTCAAGATTGCGCATGTCGTTCATGGCGTCAAAAACTCGAAACACATCGATGCCATTCACCGCCGCGCGTTCTACAAATTTTTCAACCACGTCATCAGCGTAATGACGATAACCAAGGATGTTCTGCCCGCGGAACAACATTTGCTGCGGTGTCTTCGGCATCGCCTTCTTAATTTCGCGAATACGATCCCAGGGGTCTTCACCCAGGTAGCGAATGCAGGCATCGAAAGTTGCCCCACCCCAGGATTCCACCGACCAGTAGCCGATCTCATCCAGTTTCTGTGCAATGGGCAACATGTCGTCAAGCCGTAAACGCGTCGCAAAAAGAGATTGCGGCGCATCGCGCAACACTACATCGGTGATTCCAAGTGGACGTTTCTTGTCTTCCATTGAAGGTGGACCCTCTTACTCAAATAAAATCCAACCGTCGACCGGTAGGAGGTGTGTTACTTCTTTTTGCTGCGGTGCTGATGTATCGCGGCTGCTATGACCGCTACGGGTGGAACCCGATTCTGCGCAGCCCGGGGAGCCTGCCCCGTATTTATTATTGGCGGCTCAACTTCGTCGGGGAGATATCGGCTGAGAATCCAGGACATAGCACTGGTGACGATGATGAGCAAAGTGAGAAAAACCACCACAGTGCCCATACCGAAAAGCATGAGTTCCACGCCCTGATCGACAATGTCACCGTCCATTTGAATTGCCCACTAGTTGTCTGCCGGAAAATCTAATCGCTTATGATAGATCAGGATAGTTCCTCACGCTAATCACTGGGCAATAAAATTCTACTCAGATGCGTATAATGCCCCCGCGAGCACATCTCAACCCGGAATCTCATCACAATGCGACTGCTATTGGCCCCCATGGAGGGCGTCATCGATCACACTATGCGTCAGCTCCTGACTCAATTGGGAGGTGTCGATCGCTGTGTCACCGAATTTGTCAGGGTTAGTGAACTCCTCCTGCCATCCAAAGTGTTTTATCGGCTGTGCCCCGAGTTGCATACAGGTGGAAAAACGGCCTCGGGAGTACCTGTCTATATTCAGTTGCTCGGGGGTCAACCCACATTGATGGCTGAAAATGCCGCCAGAGCTGCACAACTTGGGGCGCCAGGCATCGACCTCAACTTTGGCTGTCCTGCCAAAACCGTCAATAAATCCGATGGCGGGGCCATTATTCTTCGAGAGCCAGAGCGCGTGCACAAAATTGTTCAGGCAGTTCGCGAAGCGGTGCCTAAGGATATTCCGGTCACTGTGAAAACCCGTCTGGGTTATGAGGATCAGGACAGGTTTCTGGATATCGTCAGGGGTATCGAGGCGGCAGGAGCGACAGAGCTTGCCGTACACGCACGCACCAAGCGGCACGGTTATCGCCCCCCCGCTTATTGGGATGAGATTTCCAGGGCGCGGGAAGTGGCTTGTTTGCCGATTATTGCGAACGGGGAAATCTGGAACCCTGGCGATGCCCTTCGCTGTCGACAAGTGAGTGGTTGTTCCGACTTAATGCTCGGCCGGGGTGTCTTGTGCCGACCGGATCTTCCCCGGCTTATCGCCGCTATGGACAATGGTGAACCGCTCAACTCCCTGCATTGGCCTGATATTGTGCCTCTGGTTCTGCTTTACCTGGATTTGCAGTTGGCTTGTTACGATTCCCATTATGTTGGGGGCCCTATTAAGCAGTGGCTGGTTTATTTGCGCAGTTATTTTCCTCAGGCTGGGCCTTTATTTGAGATTGTTAAGCGGTTGCGGGGTCCGCAGGATATTCGTGTTGCGTTGATGGAGGCTGATCGGGGGATGTCGGCTGAGCAGCGGGTTGCTTGATCTGGGTTGAGTTGGGTCGGGCTGGTGTGTTTTAGGCGCGTAAACCTCCCTGGTTAAACCCTCATTCGGTTGAAGGGGCACGCCCTTATGAGGGTTTAACCAGGGAGGTTTACGCTCGGTCCGCAGCGGTCGAATACATCATGACGGTAGCCGCGCCAGGGGGTTGATACCCCGCAAAGGCGTGGGGTTCCAACTGCGCGGGGTATCAACCCCCTGGCGCGGCGGGATGAACTTCTGTAAATCTTAAGTAGGCTGATTCAGACTAGGGCTTCGATTGGCTTAATGCTTCAATCGATTCTTGGGACTGAATTCAGTAACGCTTTTGTATAGGGGTGTTCGGGGCGGTTGAGTATTTGTTCTGCGCTGCCCTGTTCTACGATCTTGCCCATTTGCATTACGCCTACATGGTGGGCTAGTGTCGGTACGATTGACAGGTCGTGAGTGATGAACAGGTAGGATACGCCGAACTCCCGTTGCAATTCCTGCAACAACTCCAGTACTTCCGCTCTTATGGATACATCCAGTGCACTGGTGGGCTCATCGCAGATGATCAATTGGGGTTTTACTGCCAGCGCTCTGGCGATGGCAACCCGCTGCAACTGGCCTCCCGAGAACTCGTGGGGGTATCTGTCGCTATGCTCTGCAAGTAATTGTACTCTCTCTAGTAACGCATGGGTCCTCTCGGTTCTTTCCATTGCTGTGAGGCCCAGACCCAGGCTAATCATTCCCTCGGAGATGATTTCCCCTACGGTCAATCTAGGGTTCATAGACGAAAACGGATTCTGGAATATGACCTGGATTTTCTTGCGGTATTCCCGCATCTCAGAACGGGAAAGGTTGTCTGTTCTATCTCCGGCAAAATGCACTTCACCGCCGGCGAGTTTCTCTAGATTCAGCACTGCGCGGCCCAGGGTTGATTTACCGCTTCCGGACTCGCCGACTAGCGCGTAGGTCTCGCCGCGACCTATTTCCAACGACACTCCGTCGACCGCCCGGGTGTGATCCACTACCCGCTGCAACACGCCGCGCTTGATGGGGAAGTGTACTTTTACATCGGATAATGTCAGCAGCGGCTCTTGTTCCGCTGCACTTTGATATCGAGTGAGGTCGGGCAGTGCATCAATCAGACGGCGGCTGTAAGGGTGCTGGGGATTGTGAAAAAAGTCATGTACGGTTCCACGCTCGATGATCTCGCCGTGATACATCACCGCTACCTCATCCGCCGTATTCTTCACCACGCCCATATCGTGGGTGATCAACAATACCGCCAGCTGACGAGATTGTGTCAGCTCGCGAATCAACTCCAAAACCTGCTCTTGAATGGTCACATCCAGAGCCGTTGTGGGTTCGTCGGCTATCAATACTTCCGGTTCACAGGCCAGGGCCATGGCGATCATGACCCGCTGCTGCTGCCCACCCGAGAGCTGGTGAGGGTAAAAATCAAATCGCGACTCTGGTTCTGGAATACCCACTTCGGTGAAAAGCTGGACCACTCTTGTTCGTAAATTGCTGCCCCGTAAGCTGGTGTGCAGCCGCAGCGTTTCCGCCACTTGATCACCCGCCGTCTGTACAGGGTTGAGTGCGGTCATTGCATTTTGAAAAATCATGGCGACCTTGCGGCCGCGCACCTCCTGCATTCGAGATTCCGGGAGCGAGAACAAATCTTGGCCCATCGTTTCCACACTTCCGTCGGTAATGCGCAATGCATCCGGAAGCAAGCGCATAGCCGCCATGGAGGTCACCGATTTGCCGCTGCCCGATTCCCCGACCAGGGCAAATATCTTTCCCGCCTCCAAATCGAAGCTGACGCCTTTCAGAATCTCCTGTCCGCTATCGGTTACTACAACCGCCAAATCGCGAACCCGCATGCGAATTTCCGGGCCTGCGTTCGGGTCGAGCGCTGCATCACTCATGCTTCGCTCCTTTGTAGACTGGTTCGTGGATCGAAGGCATCTCGGACCAAGTCGGCAAACAGATTGGCGGCAAGAACTAGAACAAACATAAAGAACAATGCGCCTGACAAGGTCCACCATATCGCCGGCACGCGAGACAACTCGGAGCGAGCGCCATTAATCATATTGCCCCAGCTGCCCATCTCGGGATCGATGCCCACTCCGATATAAGACAGCACCGCTTCGGCCAGTATCAAAGCACTGAAATCCAGCACGAAGGTAATCAAAATGATGTGAACCAAATTGGGCAATATGTGACGGCTCAGAATACGGAAGTTGCTGACGCCAAAGGCATGGGCGGCCTGCACATAGCCCAACTGACTTATCTTGAGGGTTTCAGCGCGAATAAGCCGACACAAACTGGACCAGCTGGTGACACCCAAAATGAAGCACAGAGCTATGAAGCGCGCGTCAGCCTTTTCCATGCCGATAGAGAAAAAGTCCGGATGAAGATCGATATAGACCTGGAACAACAACACTGACGCTGCAATCAACAATATGCCGGGGATAGAACTCAAGGTGGTGTAAAGATATTGCACCAGATCGTCTACCCAACCTTTAAAGTAACCGGCGAGAACACCCAGTGTCACGGCGATGGGCAGCATAATCAAAGTGGCCAATGTCCCCAACAAGACACCGGTCCGGATGCCCTTAACGCTTTGAAAGAGCACATCCGTACCGCCTAAATCGGTACCCAGCACATGGTAGTAGCGGCTTATATAGACCGCCCAGCTCATCGTGATAATCACGGCCGTCTGCGCTAGCCAGGATGCCATCCAAGGATAGACGCTGCCACGCAGGAAAACCCACTGGATAGCAATCAGCAACGCGGAAATCAGCAGACCATAAAAAAGACCCGAGACCGTCTTTAGCAAAATATCCCCCGTTTTATCAGCCGGATCATCCAGATGCTGACCCGCGTGTTTCAGATAGGGGTAATCTCTAATATCTCGCCCTTGTGCATCCTTCATATTCTTCTTCTCGAAAGACTTAAGCGCAAAAGGTGCCGAATAGGTTCGCTCGAATCTGTCACCCATGCCCAGCATCATCACATCGAGAACGCTGGCGACTTTGTTGTCGTAAAAAACTTCCTCGGTTGCCACTCCTTCCGGAGCACCCAGGGCTTTGCGAAAATGAATTGAGTCGAGCAGCGCAATAGCTACATAGCCGATAATAATAGTGAAAGTCACCATGCCGATACGAGTGGAAAAAACCTGCCCCCAGCGCTCACGCGTTTGCGGGTCCCCTCGCAACTTATAGAAAAATAGACTCAGGGCAAAAACCAGGAGGAATATCAGTAGGTCGGACCACAGTAGAGTGAACTTCATATTAGCGATATCACCTAATCCAACCTCACCCTGGGGTCTGCCCAGGTGTAGGATATATCGGTGAGAATCAGCCCTATGATGTAGAGAATCGAACCGATGAACACCATCGATCGGACAATAGCGAAATCCTGGGACTGAATGGCATCAAGCATATAGCTCCCGAGCCCCGGGATGCCAAAAAAGGATTCGATCAATAGGCTACCCATAAACAGAGTGGGGATAAGCACGACAACACCCGTAAGAATAGGAATCAGTGCATTGGGCAGTATATGTTTGAATAAAATGGTGATTTCGCTGCAGCCCTTGGCCCTGGCAGTACGCACATAATCCTGATTTGCCTCCTCCAAAAATAGGGTGCGATACCAACGCGCGCCCGCTCCGATCCCGGCAACCACCCCCACCATCACTGGCAGGACCAAAAACTTCCAGGTATTTCCCTCTGCATGAAAACCCGATATGGGAACCAGTTGCCAGGTTTTCGCCACAAGGTACTGTCCTCCAATAATGTAAAACAGATACGAGATCGACATCAACATGACAAACAGTATCACCGCATAACGATCCAGGCGCGTCGCATGAAACATCACAACCATTAGCGCAACACAAATATTGACCCATATACCGGTGATAAAGGTGGGCAACGCAACCGCAAGACTTGGCCACATTCGCGTGGACACGTCAGTTGTAATATCGCGGCCACTTTCAGAGCGACCAAAATCAAAGGCGAACAACTTAACGGACTTGGTGAAAAAGATCGTTTCGGTAATTGACCCAGGCCCCTCCACATCGGCGTTCATGAACAGCGGTTTGTCATAACCATTTTTCTTTTTCCAGTTGGCTATTGCCTCAGGAGTGACATATTTTTCTCCCAGCTGGGAAGCGGCCATATCATCGGGCGAATTGACCACAAAGAATAAAGTGAAGGTCAGTAAATTCACGCCGATAAGAATGGGGATAGCGTAGAGCAGGCGTCTTATGATGTAGGCAAACACGTAAATTTCTCCGGTCTAGCGTGCGGTGGCATTCTGGCGGCGGCGATATGCCAGTACGGCGGGTAAAAACAATGCGACGATTAGCACCGCGCCGGCGTAGAGAGGCCAGGTCACGGGGTTATTCCATTGTGCTCTTTTTTGCTCCCTCAAATCCGCATCGATGCGAATGTATTTCAGGGTACCTTTTGAGATGCCGTGGCGCTTGGTGTTGTGCACCCACTCATTATTGAGATAGATCTCATTGGGGTGCCAGCCATAGAGCCACACCGCATCGCGGCGATACATCTCGATCAATTTCGCGACCAACTCGTCTCTTTCGGCTCCCGGCTGAATCGTTTTCATTCGCCGAAACAAGCGATCGAATTCATCGTTCTCATAGTTGGAGTTATTGGCCCCGTCACACTTGCAAATCAAAGGGCTCTCGGGGCCAAACAGCAAGAACAGAAAGTTCTCAGGGTCGGGATAGTCGGCGAGCCAGCCATGGGAAAAAATTTGCGTGTTGCCGGTCAGCAGTTTTTCTCGTGTCCGGTTCCAGTCCGCGGGTCGATACTCCACCTGTACCCCGATGGCGTCAAATGCGCGGTCCATCCATCGCATACTGGTATTGGAAATAGCCTGGCTCTGAACATCGATAAAAATTTTGAGTGGCTCGCCGGTGCGAGCATCGCGCCCGTTGGGGTAACCCGCTTCCGAGAGCAGCTTTTTGGCATAGTCGATAGACTTGCGCTGCAGTGCTCCATCGACCCAGTCGTAAACATAGGGATTCATTCCCGCTTTCCCTTCGAGATATCCAGGAATACCGGGGGGGATCGGGCTCTGGGACGCTATACCATTGCCCTTGTAGAAAATGTTGATGTTCTCTTCGGTGTTGAAGGCAATCTGCAAAGCCTGTCGCAGTTTGCGTTTGTCCTCGCTGTAACCACCCACCACAGGGTCGCGCATGTTAAAGCCATAGTAGTAAAGGCTGGGCTTTACATCTGCCGACAGGCTTATATTGTGTCCAGCGAGATTGTCCGACATTTCCAGGCCATCGGGGCCAACCACAAAGGCCTGATCGAAAACACCCGTGGTATTGGCATGCACTTCACCAGAGCGATCGTAATAGCCTTGCAGGAACTTGGTCCACAGTGGCAAAACTTCTTTTTCTATTCGAAACACGGCACGATCTATAAAGGGAATCGGTTTGCCTGCATCTTCCAGAAAGCCCTCTTCGAGATCTCCGGGGCTGCCTTCGCTGGGATAAAAATCCTCGCGATAGTTAGGGTTGCGCTCCAGGATAATTTCGCTGTTTGGATTATTCTCAACCATCATGAAGGGACCACTGCCCACGGGCCACCAATCCAAGGTTAGATTGCGTTCAGCAAATCCGGGATTGCTGAAAAACTGATCAACCTCCGGTGGGACCGGCGAGAAAAAATGCATTGCCAGCCAATAGACAAACTGTGGGTAACGCCCTTTTATCGTTATTGTAAGAGTGTGATCGTCAACAACATTCAAACCCTTCATCTGATATTTATCGAGATCCAGCCATCCTTCGCGCTCCACTTTTTGCAGCTGTTCAGACAGCTCGACCATGCCGACAATATACTGCCCCATAAAACTCAACATGGGTGAGCCCAGCAGGGGGTCTGCCAAGCGCTTGATCCCGTAGGCATAGTCTGCAGCTTTTACGGGCCGGGAGCTGGATTCAGGAAAGTCATCTATGCGGGTATATACACGACCGTCCTCAGCACTGGCAAAAACATAGCGCGGCTCACCCTCATCGTTCACAACAAAGGCAGGATGCGGTTGATAGTGCTCGTCGGGCCGGAAGTTTAGCGTGTAGCGGCTGAAGGCAACCTCTTCACTAGATTCGCCCACCACAGCGCCATCACTGTCCAGATACTCAACACCCGGCGCCGATACCAACGCTAGCGGAATGAGTTCATAAGGGCGTTTGAGAAAGTGATAGGCCATCGGTGGTTGATAAATCTGCATGAGAAACAGACTTTCATCAGAGGCATAGGAGATCGCAGGGTCGAGATGTTTTGGTGGTTTGGGGGATATCACCGACTGGTAGGTGATCTTGCCTTCGGGCGAGGGAGGATTGGGATCATTCCAGGGTCCCTCCGTACATCCAGATAAAACACCACCGCCAAGCAAACCTAAGAATATCCAGCGCGCAACGCTCGAAATGGTCTTCATAGTGCTTTTCTTACCGCTGTCTTCAAACGTTCCCAATTTAACGAGAAGCCGCCATAGATGCATCTCTTGTCGCTTTGAACTCGTTGCCAAGGTTCCAATTCGGGAAATCTCTGGTGGATGATAGTTTGGCGCCAATCATATACAAAAGCATGGCATCTTGCGATGCACCACTGAGATCCCAGCTGGAGCGATATTCGTCCGGGGGTTTGTGATAATCCTTGGCGTAGTAGTCAACCAGCCGTTGATCACCCCACGCTTTGCCGTGCTCAATACTGTCCGTCGCAGTGGTTAAATACAGCGCAGGAATGCCTACCCGGGCGAAGGAAAAATGATCGGAGCGATAATATAGACCCTTCTCGGGAGCAGGTTCTTGCACGACGCGGCGATTTTGGGTTTTTGCCGCTTCTCGTAGATAGCCTTCCAATTCACTATTGCCGTAGCCAACGACTGCCACATCATGGGTTTTGCCGATGGCGCCCTTGGCGAGGTTATCCATATTCAAATTAGCGACGGTTTTGGCGACCGGGAAAACAGGGTTTTCACTGTACCACTTGGAGCCCAACAATCCCGATTCCTCAGCGGTAACAGCCAGGAACAATACCGTACGCTGAGGCGCTACCGCTTGTTCGCTGAACAATCTGGCCAAACCCGGAAGTGCGGCCACTCCTGAAGCATTGTCGGCCGCGCCATTGTATATATTGTCACCTTCATCTGAAGGCCTCGTGCCCAGATGATCCCAATGCGCTGAGTAGACAATGACTTCATCCGGGTATTTCGAACCGGGAATTGCCGCCAGTACGTTGCGGCTTTTGGCTGTAGTGGTCGTGTTGATGAGATCGACGGTAACTTTAATATCGCTCATGTGGCTGGCTTTAAACCCCGGTATGGCAGCGACTTGCTTGCTCCTGGTGTAATCCATTCCAGCTGCCGCAAACAGTTTCTCGGCGCGCTCCAGAGGAATCCAGGCTTCCACCTCCAATTTATCCACGTTCTGATTGGCAGCGGTCAAACCGATATTGGCACCGGACCAGCTATTCGCCACAACGTCCCAAGGATAGGCGGCAGCTGCGGTCTCATGAACAATAATGACACCGGAGGCTCCCTGCCTGACGGCCTCGGCATATTTGTAATCCCAACGCCCGTAATAGGTCATCGCATTGCCGTTAAAAAGCTTGGGGTTCTGGGTGGCAAAACCCGGATCGTTGATTAAAACGACCACCGTTTTACCGGTCACGTCGATACCCGCATAATCGTTCCAGTTTCGCTCCGGCGCCACAATACCGTAACCGGCGTACACCAGCTGAGAATCACGCAGCCCTACACGCGCTACCTGTTGTTGGGTGGAAACCATCACCTGGGTGCCGTAGGCCAAATCGAAACTAACCCCCTTTCCGCGCATCTCCATGACCACTTCGAGATTACTGGTAACTGCAGTAATCGGGACTTCCTGATACCAACTACCAGCATTGCCGGGTTTGAGGCCAAGTTTTTCGAATTGCCGGGCAAGATAAGAAACCGTTTTTTGTTCTCCCGGAGTCCCCGGCTCGCGCCCTTCATAGGCATCGCTGGCAAGTTCAGCGGTGTGAACGTGCAAATCCTGGGTCAATTGAGTCTCAATGGGCTTGGTGGAAGAGTCCTCGGCCCGGGTCAATGGCACCGCAAGAAAGAGCAAACCACTGATTAATAGCAGGTAGTTCATAAAAGTATCACCCATATTTTTGTGCAATTGCGACCGCAGGGTACCCACGACCTACATGAGACGTATAATCCCTGGGAATCCTCAATTATCCGAGTGAGGGCTTGTGGTCTTTGTTCGTTTCACGAAGGACCGCATAAAATAATAGGCTGTGCAACTCATACGAGCCAGCGCAAGCCAGGTACGCGAAGGAAACATCTCAATGACATCTGCCACTGCGCCCGCCATAGACCCCCTGGACGATACCGGGTTTTTTGGCCATCCCACGGGGCTGTTCATATGCTTCACCACTGAGATGTGGGAGCGTTTCTCCTTTTACGGGATGAAGTACTTATTATTGCTCTATCTCACAAAATACCATTTATTTACGGACATCAACGGCCTGGAGGTTTTGGGTGGTTATGCCGCTTTGGTATACGCCATGCCGGTGATAGGCGGGCTACTTGCAGACCGATATTTGGGCATGCGCAAAGCGGTGGTGTTCGGCGGGTGTCTGCTGGTGCTGGGCCACCTCGGAATGGCCTTCGAAGGTCAGCAGGCTCGCTTGACCGACAACGGCGTCGTCCGTGACGAAACTGCGCTCCAGGTCTTTTACTTCTCCCTGGCTTTAATTGTCATTGGGGTCGGCTTTCTAAAGCCCAATATCTCTACCATTGTAGGGCAACTCTACGGGCAGAATGATCCCCGTCGTGACGCCGGGTTTACCATTTTTTACATGGGAATAAACCTCGGCGCATTCGCCGCTACCATTTTGTGCGGGTATCTAGGCGAGACCTACGGTTGGAGCTACGGTTTCGGGGCGGCGGGCATCGGTATGGCATTTGGCCTGGTTACCTTTTTGCTGGGTCAGAAACACTTGCATGGTCACGCGGAGCCCAAGGACATCGAACTCCTCAAAGAGCGATCATTTATCGGCCTCAACAAAGAGCTTTCAATCTATTTGTGTGGCCTCGTTGGTGTAGTGGCGGCCTGGCAAATGTTGCAGTTTCACGGTGCCGTCGGACACGCGCTGAATCTGCTGTCAGGGGCAGTGCTACTCGGCCTGATCTGGTTCGTCACCGTTAAATGCAACAAGATTGAGCGAAGCAGAATGGTTGTGTTGATCGTGCTGACCATGTCCACTGTGGTGTTTTGGGCACTGTTCGAGCAAAGCGCGGCCTCAATGACCCTTTACGCTGACCGCGTGCTCAACAGAGATCTTTTGGGCTTTGAGCTGAACGCGTCACAATTTGGGGCTGTGAATCCCCTGTTTATTTTCATATTCGCGCCGATATTTGCCTGGCTGTGGACGACGCTTGCCCGGCGGGGAATCGAGCCCAGCACACCGGTTAAATTTTCACTGGGCATCGCTCAGGCGGGCCTGGGGTTTGGAACGCTCGTTTGGGGCGCCAGTTTCCCCGATGAGATGGGCCAGGTCGCCGCATACTGGATGGTACTTGCCTACCTGTTGCATACCTGCGGCGAGCTTTGTCTCTCCCCTGTGGGTTTGTCAGCGGTTACCAAACTGGCGGTACCCAGTATCGTAGGTGTGATGATGGGTGCGTGGTTTTTGGCGACGGCTTATTCCGAATTTGTCGCGGTGCAACTGTCCAAGTTGGCCGCTATAGAAACTGTCGATGGAAGTGTCGTTGATATTGACCTGGCTCTGGCGAGCTATACCGAGTTGTTCTCAAGCTTGCTCTGGGTGGGCCTGGGAGCAGCTGCGGTGTTGCTAGTGCTGTCACCAGTTCTAAAGAAAATGATGCACGGCATTAATTAGAAACGGCTCTGTTTACGATCCACAAAGAGTAGTCGAAATTGAATTTCCAATTTCAACATTATCACTAAAAACACGCAAAGGATTTGCGCTATGAAACTGCTAAAGAGAACATTTTGGGTCGCTCTCATACTGGGAGCCCTACTCGCCGCCTGTACTAACATCAGCGAACCGGGCAATGAGCCTTCGCGGGATGTTGTATCGCAACAGGCCGAGCCTGATTACAGCGGAGCAAAAACCAAACTCAAGCTACCGCTCTCCCCGCCCGCTGCACGCTTGCCGGAGGGGGTCGCACCTAGCCATTACTCGCTGCATCTGGATATTGATCCACGCCAAGAACGCTTTTCGGGATCGGTCAGTATTGAGATAGAACTGGCCGGCAGCACCGATTTTATTTGGCTGCACGGTGTGGATCTGGAGGTGGCGAGTGCTTCCGCCATCTTGCCCGATGGCGCAATCGTGCCGCTTATGTGGGAGCAAGTGAACACAGCTGGCGCCGCAAAGCTCACAGCTTCCTCTACGTTAGGTGCGGGCAAGGCCATACTGGAACTGGACTACAGCGCCCCTTTTAACACGAGCCTTGAGGGCTTGTATAAAGTTGTCCAGGGCGCAGACTCGTACGCTTTCACGCAGTTTGAATCAACCTCAGCCCGCCTCGCTTTCCCTTCATTCGACGAGCCGGCCCACAAGGTGACTTTTGATCTGAGCATGACCATACCTGAGGATTATGTGGGTATCACGAATACACCTCAGCGCTCTGAAACACAGCGGGAAGGTCAAAGAAAGACCCTTGTTTTCGCCACCACCAAACCACTCCCTACCTACTTGATAGCATTTGCCGTTGGACCTTTTGACGTGGTTGATTGGGCACCGGTGCCCTCCACTTCTCTGCGCTCACAAGACCTGCCATTGCGCGGTATTACTACCCGAGGCAAGGCCCGGGAGATCCATTACGCGCTGGAGAACACTGCCGATATCGTCACCGCCTTGGAAGAATACTTCGATACCCCCTACCCCTACGCCAAACTAGATATCATTGCGGTTCCGGATTTCGGCTCAGGCGCGATGGAAAATGCCGGTGCCATAACCTATCGGGAGCAATTGATCCTGCTCGACGAAAAATCACCAGTGAATCAGAGGCGGGGCTTTTTCATTACTCACGCACACGAGCTGGCACACCAGTGGTTCGGCAATCTCGTCACTCCTGTTTGGTGGGACGATATCTGGTTGAACGAGTCATTCGCCACCTGGAACTCGCACATAATTCTGGACGCCATCTATCCCGACGAAAAATACCGAAACTCACTGCAGAACAGCGCCTCCTCGGTGATGCGAAAAGACAGCCTGGCTAGCGCCAGGCAAATACGCGAACCTATTCTAAGACACGAAGATATTGGTTCAGCCTTCAACGGGATAACCTATCAAAAAGGAGGCGGCGTTCTATCGATGTTTGAATCTTTTTTGGGTAGAGATAATTTCCGCAAAGGCATCAGACATTATATGCAGGCCTTCGCTTTCGGAAATACCACTGCAGATGATTTTATCGGCGCGATTGCAGATGCAAACCCCCAGGTGGCAGGTGAGGATCTACGGGCGGCCTTCAATAGCTACATTGAACAGCCCGGATTGCCGCTCATTAGTGCGCAGCTAAAGTGCAATAGCGAAGGTGCACGGGTTGAACTTCAGCAGGAGCGCTATTTACCAACAGGTTCACAGGGTTCCAGCGATCAAACCTGGACCATTCCGGTATGCCTGAGCTCAATCTACGCCGAGGAATCCACCAGTGAGTGCTTTTTGCTTAAGCAACAACGCGAAACCATCGTACTTAAAAACAAAGCCTGCCCCAGTGCAATGCTCCCCAACACGGGTGGCAGCGGCTACTACCGCTGGTCGCTGCCACCCCAGCAGTGGCTATCGCTCATGGAGTCGTTCGATACGCTTTCTGTTAACGAACAAATATCAGTCGCAAATAGCCTGAGTGCCGCCGTTAATAATGGCAGTATGACGCTCGATGAATACTTGGCGGTGGTTCCTGAAATCACCAGATCCAAGTCGTGGCGCGTCGCCACTGCCCCTCTGTCTGATTTGTACAAAATCAAGGATTTCGTGGCCAACGAGGATGAAAAGAAGGTTATTCAGGACAAACTCCGTCAATGGTATCAACCGCAACTCGACCGACTCAATGCCCTGCCTAACCGGCGTTCCGACGAAGCGCAATTCAGGGAATTCGCTATGTCCGCCCTGGCCCATGGCGCTGAAGACACCGCTGTGCGAGCTTCGCTAGTCGCCTCGGCGATAGCCTATACCGGATTTGAAGCTGACGAACAGCTCCACCCGGAGGTACTTGAACCTGACCTGCGCCGCTTAGCACTCAATGTAGGGGCGAAGGAACTGGGTCAGCCATTTGCAGATTTGTTGTGGCGGCACTTTCTCATGGAAGACAATGCCCAGCTACGCCAGTATTTACTGTTCGCAATCGCTCAGAGCCCAGACCCGGCGGTCGCGGCCGGGGTCAGAGGAAGAGTACTTTCTCCCCAGCTAAGAGATAATGAGATCCCCAATATCTTTTACGGTCAGATGTCCGAGGAGAAAAATCGCAGGCCCGCCTGGGAATGGTCCGAGCAAAACATGGCTGCCATACTCGATCGGATACCCACCTGGAAAAAGGGCCAGGTGCCCAGGTACTTCAGCTCTTTTTGCGACCGAGCGCAGGCAGACAAGATTGAAGATTTTTTTCAGCCCATGATCAACGAGCTTGAATCCGGACCTCGTTATCTGGCAAATTCACTGGAAACGATTCGCCTGTGCGCCGCGTTTGTAGAACTTCATAGAAAATAGGGAGGACACAAAATGAACCAACGCGAATTCGACGTCATCGTCTGGGGTGCAACGGGTTTTACCGGGCAGTTGGTTGCCCAGTACCTGGTCGACACCTATGGGCTTGAGGGAGATTTAACCTGGGCCATTGCCGGGCGCAATCAAGACAAGCTAGAGGCTCTGCGTCTATCGATACTCGGGCAAAAGGAGGTCGAAAAACTTCCGATCATACTGGCCAACAGCGCTGACCCTGGCAGTATCGAGGCGCTCGCGGCACGCGGCAAAGTCATTTGTACTACAGTTGGTCCCTATGCGCTGCACGGCACCTCCCTGGTGGAAGCCTGTGTGAATGCCGGCACCCACTATTGCGATTTGGCAGGAGAAGTTCAATGGATGGCGAAAATCATCGAACAATACCAGGACGCGGCGAGCACGAGTGGAGCGCGCATTGTTCACACCTGCGGTTTCGATTCTATACCTTCCGACATGGGCACCTGGTTTTTGCAGCAGGCCATGATCGAAAAACATGGCACTCCCGCAATTCAGGTCAAGGGACGGATAGGTCGCACCCGAGGCGCGGCAAGTGGCGGGACTATCGCCAGCATGCTCAATATGCTGGAGGAGGCGAAAGACGATGAATTTGTTCAGCGGGCAATGGAAAACCCCTACTCCCTCTACCCCGCGGGAGCCGAGGCTGGAAACGACGAGCCCGATCAGACCGACGCCCGCTTCGATTCAGATTTTGATCAATGGACTTCGCCATTCGTCATGGCTGCTATCAATGCTCGCGTCGTCCGGCGTAGCAACGCTCTATTGGGCTTTCCCTGGAGCGAGAGATTCCGGTATGACGAATCTCTTTTGACCGATTCCCGCTTTAGCGCCAAGGGAGCTGCCTTAGCCACGAAAGTAGGAATGGGCGCACTGGCGCTCGGCCCAGCGCGAAAGCTGGCACAGCGGGTATTACCAAAACCCGGAGAAGGGCCCTCTAAATCGGCCCGTGAAGCCGGACACTACGAAATTTTCTTCCACGGCAGACACCCACAAGACAGCGACAAAAACATGCGCGCTCGAGTTGCTGGAGATATGGACCCAGGCTATGGCTCCACCTCAAAAATGCTGGCCGAAGCGGCGGTTTGCCTGGCAAAAGACAAGCCGTTAACCGGTGGAGGTGTGTGGACACCCGCATCCTCGATGGGCGAACATCTACTCACGCGGCTACAGGAAAACGCCGGTTTGACCTTCGAAATTTTGCCGGATCAGACCTGATCACAAGGTAGTATTGCACTGGAAAACCAAGCGGAAAACCCGTAAATTTACCCCTGATATATTTCCAATAATAATGGGGGAACAAGGCTCGAGGTGAATAAGTTTAACCTCACCTTTAGCGGCGAAATACTGCCCGGTTACGACCTGGCAAGGGCCAAGGAGACGTTCGCCGAAATTTTAGCGCTAGAGGACCCCTCCCTGGTCGATCACTTCTTCACCGGCAAGTCGGTCATTTTACTGCACGACCTCGATAGAAAGGCAGCGGCGGAAGGTTTTTCACAACTTAAGAAAGTGGGTGCTGATGTAGCGCTGGAAAAAATACTCCTGGAAGATGATCCTGGGCAAAGCGCTTCGAAGCCCGAACCTGAGCCGAAACCGACACCCAAAGCTCCTCCTGAAAATCGCGGCATGGATCACGAAATCCGCGAACAAAACATCGGCCGGATAGACCAAAGTTGGCCAATCAGTAACGCAGTCGACCGACCTTCCAAAAAAGCTAAACAGACGACAAAGACCAAGGCCGAATCCATCGCCGGTAGGAAACCTGCGGTGGATCAAGTTCCTATCGCACAACAACCGGATACGCAGGACGAGCAACTCGCCAAAGAGCTGGCTGCCGTTAAAGAGGCCGCAGAGCTTAGAGCTTTAAAGCAACGCGAAGAAAAACAAGCTGCGGAGGAAGCGGCCGAACAGGATGAGCGCAGGCGCGTAGAGGAGGAAGAGAAGGCACTGCAGCGTGAAGAACAAAAGCGCCTGGCGGCAGAAAAAAAGGCGCGCCTAAAGGCAGAGCGGGAAGAAAAAGCTCGACTTAGAGAACAAAAGCGGGAGGAGAAAAAGCGCAGCGAGGAGCAAGCCAAGGCGAAGAGACTGGCCAAAATAGAAGCTAAGCGCGCTGCGGCAGAAGAAGCCGAACGAATCAAAGAAGAGAAAGCCAAACAGAAACGAAGAGAACTCGAACTGGCGGCGGAACTTAAAGCCCGGCAGCAGCAAAAACACGCTGAGGAATTCGCCAGACTAAAAGAACAAAAAGCCGCAGAAAAGACCCGGCGCGAGGCACTCGAACGCGCCGCCAGAGAAAGGTCCACCCAGGAAGAGCTACGAATAGAGACGCTGAAAGCCGAACAGCGACGGCTGGAGGCCGAAGAGATCGCCCGCGTACAAGCGGAGAAGATGTACCAGCTCAACCAACAGGACCTGGCGACAAAAATCCCGGAACGCAGGGCGAAAATTCGGCCCAGTAAACCTAGCCACATCGACATGGCACAGCGCGATTTACCACTGGCCGCTGCCGAGAGTTCCACCGTTGCTAAGGATCTGAAAACATCCGTCGAGCCAACTAGTACAGCCGAAAAAGATCGGGCTCAGAAACCAGACAACGCTGTTGATGAGGCAGCCAACACTCCCAAAAATGAAACCAGTACAAAACGACTGCGCAGCCCGCACGCACCCAATTTCTTCAGTTTAAAGCCCTTTCGCCATACCAGTGAAATACGCCAGCGGGCGCTGCGATCTGCACAGCTTAAACCGATAGCTTTCACCGCATCATTCATAGCCACACTCGCCCTCCTTGTCCTCAGCGTACGATATATCACCTTGCCCCCATCCGTGATTGCGAACGGGGCCAGCGCTGGGGCAGTTAGTCAACAAGCCCAGTTGCTGTTAATTTCCGGCGATCAACTGTTAATACACGACCGCGCTGGCGTCGGCACTTATTCGATATCGCTAGCTGCAATCGGCATGACTGCCGTGTCTCCACCGATAGCCTTCGCAGGAGATCACGAACTGCTCATAAGAGGAAAGCCCATTGGGGCAGAAAAGTCCGCCTCCGCGGATCATTGGCAGCTCTATCGCTGCAATCTGGAGCAACCAGCATGTCAGAGCGTGGTTTTAACAAGCGCCATTGCGGATGTTAGTGATCTGGTCATCGATCCACACAGTGGATCGTTCTACATCGCTGATTCACAATCACAGGAGATCTACAAAACAACGGCTACCGGAGAGCTGTTAGCTCAGGCAAAAGTTAAAGTACCGCCCAGGCCACGCATCAGGCTTCATCAGGGCCTGCTTTACCTGAACAGCGATATCGCCCCCGCTATCAGCGTTTTCCGTCCCGACGAACAGGCCTTTGGCCAGCAACTGGACGAAATCCTGGTCATCCCCCCGCCAGCGCTCGGAGCGCAGCAAACGAAGGTGAGAGATTTTTTATGGTCCGCCGGCAGTTGGTGGGTGACTCTTGAGAATCCAGAGTCAGACTCTAGCGGGGTCTATCGATTTGACGCTCAGTGGAACTTTCTCGAGCAAATAGCTCTGGAAGAAAATACCCATCCGGACCATCTGCTCGAATGGGCCGACAAAACCCTTGTGCTCGATGGTAGCCGCTCCGAGATCCGGAGATTTAACGCCGATGGCAAAGCCGAGGTACTACTGAGTTCCAACACACTGAACGAGCACTTAAGCCTGCAGCGAGAATCCCGGAAAACAACCGCTGCACTGTGGCGCTTTTGCTTGACCGCGTTAATCCTTGTCGCCCTAACCAGCTTTTGTGCAGGCAACCTTCATCGGCTGAGAAACCTCGTCTACCGCCAGGGAAAAGAGCGAGGCGCAGAACCTATTGCCGATAGGGAGAAGGAGGTGACCTGGGTTCCCAATGCCGGCTCTCGTGACCTGCGCTATAAAAAAGTCACCGTCGCCTATCTCGCCTTAGGCCTAATCGCCCTGATTGCCACCGCGACATTGACACAATCAATGCTGATCGTTCTCGCTATCGGGGTCGCACTGGCGGGGCCGCTGGTGGCCCTTTTTCTTCTATACTCAACGCGCACAGGCCACATCGGTTTACTCGGGACCCAACTACTATTGGTGGATCACCAGAATTTCTACCACCTGGGCAGCGGACCAAGAGTTTACTACCGTAAACATTTTATTATGCTGGATGATATTCTGGTGTTTACCGGTTCAAGTTTACTTCCGGTCTTCGATTCAACGCACCTACGCCAGAAGATACAGCCCGTCGTCACAGCCGGTATCAAAATTGACAGGAAAACATTGGTCATCAAGCTACTTCAAAGCGCACATCCGCTAGTAAGAGGCTCAATTGCCTGCCTGGGTTGTCTGGCGCTCGCCACGCTAATTTTACTGGCTGCCTGAACAGGCAAATGCGGCAGGGATTGGATATACTAAGCACAGGGCCTATGTGCAAACTGGCCAAGGCAAATAATACAGACTCGGGCTGCCGTTTTAATGGATACAAAACCACCAAAGGGAACGGCCGAGCGACCGCGGTTTAATGTTTCACTGTTCGTCAGCTGTCTGGCAGATCTTTTTAGACCTTCTGTGGCCTTTAACAGTATTTTGTTATTGGAACAGGCGGGCTGCTCCGTCACGGTTCCAACTCAACAAACTTGCTGCGCACAGCCAGCTTACAACACCGGTGACTACGAATCGGCCATACCCGTGGCCCAACAACTGATTGAAACTTTCGAATCAGCCGACTATGTAGTCGTTCCCTCCGGTTCCTGCGCAGGCATGATCAGCCATCACTACCCCAAACTCCTGGAGGGCCAATGGCGCCAGCGAGCGATAGACCTCTCGGCTAAAACCTATGAGCTAACCACCTTCCTCAGGGATATCGTCAACTTTGACTTTGCCGAGGTTGATGGCTCTTCGCTTTCCCAAATCGCCTATCACGACAGCTGTGCAGGCTTGAGAGAGCTCGGTATTGCCGAACAACCTCGCAAGTTGCTGGAAGATTTGTGTGGCTCCAAAGTGACCGATCTGGCACAGGCGGAGCAATGCTGCGGCTTCGGAGGCACCTTCTGCGCCAAAATGCCCGCGCTGGCTGACAAAATGGTCGACGACAAAATCGACGCATTTTTGGCCTCGGGCAGCAAAATTCTAACCGGTGGCGACTTAGGCTGTTTAATGCATATAGCGGGCCGCGCCAAACGCAGGGGCCAGGCGATCGAGGTGCGACATATCGCCGAACTACTCACTCTCGATGTGGCCGGTCCTGCCATCGGCGAGGGGAAATCGTAATGGTAAGCCACCAGTGAATATAGACAGCGCGCAGTTTCTCGAAAGCGCGAATGTGGCAGTAGGTGAATCCGAAAAATTGAAGCGGCGAGACCGTATCGGCATCGCGATCTCTAAAGCCAGAGACCGTGCGGTATTGGGCTACGCTCCTTTCGAATCGCTACGCAAGCATGTGAAAAAAATCAGGGAACACACCCTCGAAAACCTGGATCATTACCTGCTGCAGTTCGAACGCGAGGCGGTAAAGAACGGCAGCCAGGTGCACTATGCTCGCGACGGTGATGAACTCAATAGTGTGGTGTTGGATATATGCCAGCAGCACGGCGCGCGGCGCATTGCCAAGGGCAAGTCGATGGTGACCGAAGAGACCGAACTGAATAACTGCCTGATCAGTGCGGGACTGCAAGTGACTGAGACAGATCTCGGCGAATATATTATTCAACAGGCGGGCGAGAAGCCCAGCCATATTCTGGGGCCCGCGCTTCACAAATCTCAGCAGGAAATCCGCGAGCTGTTTTTTGACAAGCACGATCTTGGGGAACGAGAACTCGATACACCAGGCGACATGGTCGCTGAGGCTCGCACTGTATTGCGCAAAGATTTTTTGGAGGCCGAGGTAGGCATCATTGGTTCCAATGCGATCATTGCCGAAAACGGCTATTCCATGCTGGTGACGAATGAAGGGAACGGTGATTTGTGCGCAAATCTTCCCAAGGTTCTCGTGATTTGTACGACTTTGGATCGGGTGCTGCCACGAGCTTCCGATGCCAGTGCAATGCTCCCTTTACTCGTCCGCTCCGGCATTGGCAAACCCGTCACCAGTTACACGAGCTTCTATAGCGGACCGCGCCATGGCGAAGATCCAGACGGACCGCTGGAAACGCATTTCGTCTTACTGGACAACAAGCGAAGCTCCATCCTGGCAAGCGACTACAAGGAAATGCTGCACTGTATTCGTTGCGGTAGTTGTCTGACCCACTGCCCGGTCTACATAGGCGCTGGCGGTCACGCCTATGGCTCTGTTTACCCCGGCCCCATGGGCTCGGTGTTAACCCCGCTTCTCACGTCTCTGGAAGAGAGTAATACACTGCCCAATGCCTGCACCAGCTGTGGCCGTTGCGCTGAAATCTGTCCCGCGGATATTCCCCTGCCTGATTTGCTGCGAGACTTACGCCATGAAGAAACAAAGCATCAGTTATCCAGCCGCCGTTGGCGCCAAGGCATAAAATTCCATGCCTGGCTGAGCGAGCGTCCCGGCCTCTATCACTGGCTAAGCAATTCAGTCATCTCAAATCTCGCCCGCTTGGGTCGCAAGAAAGGCGGCTTCAAGAAACTCCCTTTCGCGACTGGCTGGACCGACTCTCGAGATTTTCCGACGCCCCAGGGCCCCACGTTCATGCAACAGTACAAGGCACTTGAGAGGAAACAACGTGACTGACAGCGCGCGTACCGACATTATTGCTCGTGTTCGCCGGGCCAGTGCTGGCAATGGAGCCGAACAGATTGCCTCGCAGTTGAGCAGTCTGGGATCTGCGCCAAAACCTGACATTTCGAGCGCACAATTTGGCGTGTTGTTTGTTGCCAACGTCCTTGGGAACCAGGGCTCGGCCATCTGTGTCCGCAACAAGTCAGATGCTGCCAAAACCGTGGCACAGTACCTTTATCAAAACCATAGAACAAGAAAACTGGTGGCGGGAAATGATCCGAAGCTGGCCGCCATGCCCTGGAGAGACGGAGGCGTATTGCCACGCTTTGGGGCAGCCGAAGATGGTGACTTGGCCAGCGTCAGTTACGCGCGCGCCGGTGTAGTGGAGACCGGGTCTATCCTGACATGGACCGGCAAGTGGAATCCTGCCACCAATAACTTACTGGTTGAAAATCACATTGTACTGGTAGACCTGGACGACCTGGTGGCGACAATGGAAGATGCCTGGACAAAAATTGATGACAGCCAGGAGGGCCCCAGAAGGCATCGCGGCATCAATTTTGTATCCGGGCCATCCAGCAGCACAGCCGATATCGACTTTGAACTTGTGATGGGCGCGCATGGACCGCGCAGATGGCACGTTGTATTGATCGGTGACCTGCCCGAGGACACTCTCGACAACGCCCGGGACATCGCGGGCTCGATCTAGCGCTTACAATTTCGCATAGGTATATTTTTGCCCACCTAGAACCGCCTCGAACATCAAACCACCCTTGGCTACGGTAAAGATCGCCATTCCTTTGCGGTATCCCGCGCTCACAGTGGAAGCATTATTCGAGCCACCACTCACACCGGCGGAAGCACCGCCCCCGGTATTGGCACCGGCTGATATACCGGCAGTAATCGCAACTGCGGTCGCCTCAGCACTAAACTCAAAATTACCTGAAGTGAACTGTTTTAGAGCATTCTCGTCTTCAAAGAACACTATTTGGCTGTAAGCCTGAGCACCGAGTTGGAATCCAATAGTGACCTGGGTCATGGTAGAGGCACCTATCAAGGTGTTTTGAGAATAGACCTGCCCCGCACCATGAGCGCCGCCAATGCCGAAACCACCCTTTCCGATCGTGGGGAATACAGCGTAACCATAGCTTTGTTCGAAGAAGGCCGCGCTTTCACCGGCGTTTTGGAAAGAGCCTACCGCGTCGCTGTAAGTATCTGCCAAGGACGGTGTGTTCAACCCCCATGCCAGCAGGATAAGTAAAATAACTCGAATTTTTCTAACCATGAGAAACTCCCTTTTTACGGTGAGAAGGATGAATCATTCGATCGCTACCTAGCCGGTGTTTCGCATTCCAGCTGCAACACCCGCTATGGTAACCATTATGGCCTCTTCTAACAAAGGTTCAGGGCTTTGCCGATTTCGGAACAAAAGCTCAGCCTGCAAAACGTTTAGAGGATCGGTATAGACATTGCGCAGTCGAATAGATTCACGAATCCAGGGCTGATCATCCAGAAATTCATCGGCACCCGTCACTTCCAGAACCACGCTCGAATCGCTAGCAAGCTGATCCCTCAGCGCAGCGCCCAGGGGCTGCAGCTTTTCATCCACGAGGCGATCGTCATAGTAAGCGGACAATTCTGCATCAGCTTTGGAAAAGACCATTTCGAGCATGGACAAGCGGGTTGCGAAAAAGGGCCAGGTCGTCACCATTTCGCGCAGGGATTGCCCCGCACCATCTGCCAACAATTTTCCCAAAGCTGAGCCTGCGCCCAGCCAGGCCGGCAGCATCAGACGATTCTGCGACCAGGCAAAAATCCATGGGATGGCGCGAAGACTTTCGATGCCACCACCCCCAGCACGTCTAGCCGGGCGAGAGCCCAGGGGTAACTTCCCCAATTCTTGCTCCGGGGTTGCACTTCGAAAGTACTCTACAAAGTCTTTTTCGCCTCTTACTATCGCTCTATAGGCGGTACAGGATTCCTCGGCGAGTGTATCCATGATCACTCGCCATTCATCACGCGGCACCGGTGGTGTCAGCAGGTTGGCTCGAAAAATTGCACTGGTATAGAGGGCCAGTGTCTTCACAGCCAGGGAGGTGAGACCCAATTTGGCGCGTATCATCTCGCCCTGCTCGGTCACTCGCAGACCATGGGTGAGTGATCCCGGCGGTTGGGACAACAACGCCTCATGCGCCGGCGCCCCTCCCCTGCCGATGGTCCCGCCTCGCCCATGAAACAGTGTTAACTTGACGTCGTGCTCCGCGCAAACTGCCAATAAGTTCTCCTGGGCGGTATATAGCGCCCAGGAAGCTGCCAACACGCCTGCATCCTTGGCAGAGTCGGAGTAGCCAATCATGATCATCATTCGCCCATCAATGTAATTGCGATAGATCTCCTGACTCAGCAATGATTCAACCACCTTCCTGGACCGCGTCAGGTCATCCAGGGTTTCGAACAATGGTGACACCTGCAAATGAAAAGGACATCCAAACTCCTTTAGTAACAACATGACCGACAAAACATCGGAGGGTTGTCGCGCCATGGAGATAACATAGGCACCCAGCGCTTCCTCTGGCTGCTTCACCACAACGGCAACAGTGTCTAGCACTTCCTGAATCGACTCACTGGGTCGCCAGTTGGTAGGAATCAGAGTCCGAGGATTGGCTAACTCTTCCAGTAAAAATGACTGCCGTGTGGGCTCATCCCAATCCGCATAGCTACCGAGCCCCAAAAAAGGGGTGAGCTGTTCAAAGACCTCAGTGTGTCTGGCACTGTCCTGGCGAATATCATGGCGTACCAGATGCAGGCCAAAACACTTAACCAGGCGCAGTACATCCAATAGCCTGCCATCGGCAATCGCATTCATCCCGCAGTTTCGCATCGACTGATAACAGGCGTGCAATGGGTCCCACAACTGATCAACGCGCTCGATAACATCCAAACCAGTTGATTCGACCCCTTCGAGTTCGGCTTCTATAGCCAGAAGCGTTCGTTTTAGCCTCTCTCGCAGCGGCCGCAAAATTGCTCGATAAGGCTCATGGGCTCCGTCAGCCATCGTATTGAGCTGATCATCACAAAGTGTCATCGACAGTTCATCGATCAGACTGACCACATCCTTCAGATACAGATCTACTGCTTTCCAGCGACTGAGCAACATCACGTGCTGTGTAATTTGGGCCGTCACATTGGGGTTGCCATCGCGATCGCCGCCCATCCAGGAAACAAACTTCACCGGAGAGGCATCGACGGGTAATCCCACTTCAAATTTCTCTAGCAGGGTACGGTCGAGCCTGCGCATGAACTCCGGCACAGCGCGCCACAGCGAATCTTCCACAACAGCGAAGCCCCACTTGGCCTCGTCAACCGGAGTCGGTCTTTCCTGGCGGAAGTCATAGCCGTACCAAATCTGAGCTATCAGCTCTCGCAGGCGATCGTGAAGTTGACGCTCTTCGCGCGGTGTTAATCCCTGCAATTCCAGCTGACCGAGACAGCGTGATATTTCGCTGTGCTTATGAATAAGTGTTCGTCGCGTAATTTCAGTGGGGTGAGCCGTTAGAACCAGTTCGATTTTGAGAGCGCTAAACTCTTCAAGGATCGCATCCACGCTGACATCGCGTTCGATCAACTCCCGGACCGTGGATGCAAGTGTTTCGGAGGCCGACAACAGGGGATCCATTTCCCGGGAAACCGTATGGTGTTGATCCGCTATATTGGCCAGATTAAGGAATTGACTAAAAGCTCGCGCCACCGGCACCAACTCGTCATTCTCAAGATTCCGTAAAACCTGGAGAAGATTTTCCCGGGCCTGATCATCACCATCGCGCGAGGATTTGGATAAGCCGCGTATTTCTTCAATCAGTTCGAGAAACTCCTCACCCTGTGCACCGGCAATGGTTTCTCCCAGCAAACGCCCCAAAAAACTAACATTACTTCTTAAAGATGAATAATCCGCTTCATCAGTTACCACTTTCAATCCCCCGGGGTATTTTTAGATCTGACTATCCTACGACCATTGTCCAATGCGAGCCAGCAAATCACAAACGCGGCTTGAATAGCCCCACTCATTATCGTACCAATTGAGGACTCTCAAATATCGATCGCCTGTTACCGCGGTAAATCCGGCATCGTAGATTGAGGAGTGTGAGTCGCCGATAATGTCAGAAGACACAATAGGCCTGTCGCTGAAGAGCAAAATTCCCTGCAGATCTTCTGATTCAGACGCCTCTTTCACGGCCTGATGAACTTCATCCACCGTCACCGCAGTATCGAGTTTGACAAACAAATCCACCACCGAGCCATCTGGGACAGGGACTCTCGAGGCAATGCCATGCAAGCGACCTTGCAGTTCGGGAAGAACCTCACCCACCGCTTTGGCAGCGCCGGTCGAAGTGGGAATAATATTCTCCGCTGCAGCGCGACTGCGCCGCCAGTCGGAATGGGGCACGTCAGCCAGGCGCTGATCATTGGTATAGGCATGCACCGTATTAATAACACCTTCGACAATGCCAAATTTCTCGTTGAGTACTTTAGCCATTGGAGCCAGGCAGTTCGTGGTGCAACTGGCATTGGATATAATCCGATGTTCAGGCAGTAAACCGGCGTGGTTCACCCCCAATACTACGGTGTAATCAATGGGCTCAGCGGCGGGAACGGTCAGTATGACCCGTTTTGCACCCGCAGTAAGATGCATCTCCAATTGCTCGCGCTTGCGAAAAACACCGGTGGACTCCACTACGGCGTCTATGCCCATCTCATCCCAGGGTAATTCCGCTGGATTTCTTTCGCTCAATAACTTCACTCGGCCCTTGGGCGTTACAAAGTGGCCATCCTCCAGGGTGAGACTCTTTCCAAAGGGGCCCATGACGGTGTCATAGTTCAACAAATATCGCAGAGTATCGTAATCAAACAGGTCGTTAATGGCGACGACATCGACACCCTCAACATCTTCCAACACTCGAAAAACAGATCGACCGATTCGACCAAAGCCGTTAATTGCAACTCTCATTACGCCGCCTCCTGCTTCTGGTCCAGCTGCGCATAGAGTCTCACTACATCGAGTAAGCGCGCAGCGTGACCCTGATTTTCGTACCAGCTGAGTGATTTAATAATATTATTTCCCGCTTTGATGGTGCCCTTCGTGTCGAACAGCAGGGAGTGCGGATTGCCGATGATGTCCGAGGAAACAATAGGATCCTCGACAACATCAACTATGCCTTTATAAGCGCCGATACTTTCGCGCATGACGTTGTTGATATCCTCCGCACTGACCGCACTATCTTCCATCACCAGATTCACATCCAAAAGACAGCCCTCGTGAATGGGGACATTTAGGGCAGAGGTAATGACCTTGCCTTCGAATTGGGGAAGCACCTGCCCCAACCACAAACCCGCGTCGTGACTATTGGGAATAATATTTTTTGCCGCCGAACGACTGCGACGATAATCACTGCCGGCGTAATCCTGAAGAGCTTGATCACTGGTATAGGAATGAACAGTCGTCATGGTGGCGCATTCAATGGCGAATTTTTCCGACAGAATATGCAGCAGTAAACACAGAGCCGTTGTTGTACCTGAACCGGCCGAAATCATGCGATCACCCGCAAGTATTTCGTTGCCATTAATACCGGGCATTACGATGCGATCAATATGATCAGAAGGTAGTGTTCGCAGCACAACCCGGGGCGCCCCATTACCTAGGTGCCCTTCCATATCACTGCGCTGACGAAACTTTCCTGTGGAGTCGATAACGGCATCGACATTGAAAATATCCCAGGGCATCTCAGAGGGTAAGTCCGTGGGCATTAGCCGCACCTTGAATCGGGGGTTGACCAGAAAATTACCTTCCAACTGATGCCGTTCGGGGTTATCGACCTCGGAACACAGCAGATAGTGGAGAATATCCGGCTCACCGATATCAGCAATTGCCACTACTTCTATATCGTCACTGAGAGAAGCCAGATCGTAAATCTGCCTACCCGTTTGGCCAAAGCCCATAATACCCAGACGTATTGTTTTTCGATCGCTCATTGCTGTCTCCTATACTGACGTGTTTTCTAGTGTTGCTGACTAATCTTGCTAGCTCATGGCTTCGCGAGCCAAGCGCTCAATCTCTGTCCAATTTTCAGAATCGACCAATTTGTCCGCCACCATCCAGGAACCGCCGCAGCACACCACGTTCGAAAGAGCCAAAAACTCACGGAAGTTGTCGGGTGTTAACCCACCCGTGGGACAAAATCGGACTTGGGGGAAAGGACCACCCAGAGATTTCAATGTCGGGATGCCTCCAACCGCAACAGCGGGAAAAAGCTTGAAGCACCCGTAGCCATAATTCAGACCCAGCATAATCTCCGATGCGGTGGCGATACCGGGAACAAAACCGACATTGGTCTGAGACGCTGCGCGCAATAAATTTTCGGTCAGACCGGGGCTGAAGCAAAAATCTGCACCCGCTGTCACCGCCGCCTCAAATTCAGCCGGATTGGTAACGGTGCCAGCGGCAATCAACAGTTCGGGAACCTGTGCCTTGACGGCCGCTATACACTCCAATGCTGAGTCGGTTCTAAGGGTGATTTCAACCGCTTTCATCCCGCCTCTGGCCAGAGTTCGCGATAGTTGGACGGTTGATTCGACGTCACGGGCGGTGACTACCGGCAATACCCGACACTGGGAAAGTAGAGTTTGATCCATCAACAAATTCCTCAATAATGTAATTTAACTACATTTTATAAAAAACCGAACCCCTAACCATGAGGTGTAATTGCGCAGCGTTAGCGTTGAAATTACCCGAATTCGCCGTAGAATATACCCATTTATTGATTATTCATAGTGGCAGTACCAATAAATTGAAATAAAACCCCATGATATGGCTTTCAGCCCTTGCAATATAAATGTTCTTTTATTACATTTTAGGTATCGCCCCCTCCAAGAGCGGAACCACCATGTCCCTACTTGCCGATCTGCGCAACACCCAGGCGAAACGAAGTAAATCAGCCCACAAGCTGACCGCCTTTATCCTCAAGGACCCAAACTCCATTCTCTCCATGTCGATCTCCACGCTGGCAGGATCAGTCGGTGTCAGCGAACCGACCGTGAACCGCTTTTGCACGGGGCTGGGTCTCAAGGGCTTTCCGGATTTCAAATTGAACCTGGCCGCGGCGCTGGCCAGAACGCAACCGAGCATCACCCGGGATATCAAGTCGGGAGACTCCATCAGCCATGTGGCGGCCAAGATCTTTGAATCAACCCATGCCAGCCTGAGTGCCACGCAAAACAGTATCGATACGGCCGCTATTGAAAAAGTGGTCGATATATTTGCGAGTTCCAGATGCATCGTATTGTGTGGACTTGGGGCATCCTCATCCGTGGCCCTGGATGCACAGCACAAGCTGCTTAGATTCGAGACACCGGTTATTGCCCACACAGACCTCATCAATCAACGCATGACAGCAGCCGGGCTAGCGCCGGGAGATTGCCTGGTGTGTATATCTTATACCGGGAGAACCGCAGCGATGGTGGAAGTCGCGGCGCTTGGAAAAAAGGCCGGTGCCACAATTGTAGGTATTACCACTTCGAGTTCGCCCCTCGCACGGGAATGCGATGTCACCTTGGAGGTGGAGGCGAGTGAAGATACAGAGCTATACACCCCGATGACATCGCGCATCGCGCAGCTGGTGCTCATTGACGTGTTATCCACCTGCCTGGCGCTGAAAATGGGGCCGGACTTTTCGGCGCACCTTGCCAAACTCAAGCAGAGCCTCAAAGCGACTCGCAAGGGGAAATAGGGTATCACTTAACCCAATTCCTTAAGCGCCGCCTCAGCCAAAAACTTCGAGCGATTTTTATGTTTGGCGTCGATCTTGCGAATTACGGCGCTGGGTAGGGTGACATTAATTTTCTCGGTCTTTCCCAGGAAGGGTGTAATGTCGAAATCGACAAAACCCCAGGTCCCACCGATATAATCCTCGTTCGAGTGATGCTGCTCAATCGTCCCCGCTTTTGGGATATCAAGATCATCTTCCGATAACCCTTCCAGGTGAAGCTCAATGGCTTCCACTGTGTTTTTCAATGCGTCGTCGAACGTATCACCTGCAGAAAAACATCCTGGCAGATCGGGTACAGTGACCCCGTAAGCACTTCCCTCGTCGTGATGTACTACTACTGCGTATCTCATGATTTGTTCTCCATAGAGGTCCGAGCTATCACAGCCCGGCTTGTTTCTTGATGCTGTTAATCGTCCCTATTGGTAAGTCCTTTTTGGGGTGTGGAATAGTGACTCGGCCGGTTTTGGTTGGGTGCTTGAACTGGTGATGGCTTCCTTTGATCGCGACTCTTTCCCATCCGCCTGCTTCGATCAACTTGATCAAATCCCTGCTTTTCACTAACTATCTCCGTTTCTTCAGCACCTACACATGATAACCCTAGAGTTATTGTTTGTCAATTAAAAGATAACTCTAGAGTTATTCATTGTCCTGCGAGGAGATCTGCGATATTTCTGCGACTGTTGCCACGCGTCTACGGTTCGACCCTAGGACGATTAAACAACCATCGATCCACAAACGCATCGCTGCGATAACTGAGCCAGCGAGTGATGATTGCCAACACCGCTAAGGTGAACGCTATGCGCATCCAAAAACCCCCGAGAGATGCGCTCCCAGCAGCATCACCAACAAAGTATCCTCAATTAAACTGTGGCAAAGCGCGAGCATCGTCAAAGAGGCAAATATATCCCGCCGGGACACATGACCCACCTCCGCTTCACGAATCAGTAAGCCGCCACCAAAAGACAGACCAAGAGTCATGCCGACGATAGTAATCGTGGTCGCCTCTCGCCCTATGCCCATCAACCGCAGAACGGGCTCGAGGGCAACAGCGAGCAATTTCTCAACTCCCAACAGGCGAAGTATTTTTAAGCCACTTAGCAAGCCGGCGATTATAAGCAATATCATCAGCAAATTCTGAGTCTGGGAGATAAACCAGGCTCGTAGCGTCGTATCTTGTACCTCGGGCACCCAGGCCCATTCATTGGTCTGCTGTAATAAACCACCACCGCTATAAACTTGATGCGCTAGCCAAGCCAACAGCAATGAGCCGACCAGTCTTATCGTCACAGTAACGCCCAGCCTGATCCCCGCTCGCTGGGCAATCCGAGCTTCAATGGGTAAACCATGGGATATCAGCAACAAAAGAGACAATACCGTCACCTGAGCGACACTCAGGGTTTCGTTTTGCGCCACATTGAGGAACACCAACATTCCTGCATACAGATTGGTCATGATCGTGGTCGCCCACACGATACCCATCGATTCGGGCAATCCAATCAGCCCCATGGCGGGCGACAAGAGCTGACTGAGATAAATGAGCAAGCCAAGTTCTTCCAGCACTTTAACCACTACGATAGTGGGAATCATGATCTTGTAGAGCGTCCAGGTGACCACGAAGATCTCACCACCAAGTTCGGCAAGAAACTGCCTGGGAGTGGAACGCGTCAAATCAGCACGGCCTGATCCGGGCTCAGAACCTCTGGTACAAACCCACTAACCTTCAAAGTGCCGATCTCGTATCCCCTGGATTTTTACCGCATCGTTGCTAAAGATCCACTCTACCCCGCGGTTTAGCTCTCTAAAGAGGCAATTTTTTGAACTGATAAATCCCGTGCCAATGCGCTGACCCTCCTGCATATGACGCTCCTTGAGGCGATTGCCCAGTAGCAAATAGTGCCCCGTAAGCCCGCCATAGCACTGGTCGATTGCTGCCTGGCTTAAATTTCGTACATTGATTTCAGACACGGGAAAGCAGTACTTGGGCTCAACAAAACTGACGCGGTCAAATAACTGTGGGGCCAGCGCGAGAAAATGGTAGTGCGCCCCAGGAGACAATGGCGCTAAATGATCTCGCAGAATCGCCGACTGCTTTTCGGGCTGCGGATAATGTTCGTCTTTTATTTCCAGCATCAAATGCGTATTCCCACCAAATTCAGCGACCAACTCCGACACAGAGGGAATCAAGGGCATTTGGGCCCTTAAATCGGCAAATGTTAAATCGGAAATCTCGGCAGAGTTTCCAAACAGCCGACTGCCACAGCTGTCGTGGGTAATGACTGGCACCAGATCTAAGGTCCATCGAATATCGCACTCGATACCCCAGACACCATTTGCCCTTGCATTGGAGAAGGCAGTCAGGGTATTTTCGACAAGCTTGATATTGTCGTATTCGCCTCGATGCGAAATGACCTTGCAGTTTCGAAGAGCGAATTGTGACGGTTGCGGTTGCGTAGTGGCGGCCATGGCCCAATCCACAATTTTCATTGCTGCGTTTTGTAACCACTCTCGCATCAAACTATTTCTCGGCCCGCTCCAGATACAAATAATAACGCTAGTGACACAGAAAGTGTTAGCAGAACTCGGACTACCCATGGGCAATACTAAAGTTTCAGCCGATAAACGTAACGCAGAACCCCTAGCAGCCAATCTGCGAGAAGTGATCGCCTGGGCGTTCTACGACTTTGCCAACTCGGGCTACACAACCGTCGTACTCACAACTATTTATGGCACCTACTTTGTTGCGGTCGTCGCCGGTGGGGCTTCAGGCATGGCCGATGGCACTGCCACCTTCATGTGGACGCTGGCCATTGCTATCGCCAATCTCTGCGTTCTTGTCAGCGCTCCCGTAGTAGGCGCAATCGCCGATTATCGAGCTCGCAAGAAGAAATTTTTGTGGTTCACAACCATCATTTGTGTTCTCGGTACGGCTTTAATGTCAATCGCTGGTCCCGGACAAGTCGCACTTGGGATGACCCTCCTAATTGTTGCCACCATCGCCTTTTCCGCCGGTGAGATTCTAATCGCTGCGTTCCTGCCTGAAATCGCCTCACCCGAGACCATGGGGAGGATTTCGGGGTACGGCTGGAGTCTGGGCTACTTCGGCGGTCTGCTAACGCTTGGCACCTGTTTAATCTATATCAACTGGGCCACAGGCCAGGGACATGAAGCATCACAATACGTTCCGGTGACACTCATCATAACTGCAGTGATATTCGCTCTCTCAGCGGCACCCACTTTTATGTACCTGCGCGAACGAGCCACGCCACGAGAACTACCCCCCGCCACATCCTACTGGAGCCTGGGCCTTGCCAAAGTGGGGAACACCCTGCGCAATGCAACACGCTTTAAAGACCTATTTCGCTTTATCGCCTGCCTCACCATGTATCAATCCGGTGTCGCCACCGTGATCGTAATCGCCGCCATCTACGCCTAGGCGGTAATGGGCTTTGACTCTCAACAACTCATCACCCTGATTATGGTGGTAAACCTCACCGCCTCTATCGGTGCCTTTGTTTTTGGTATGGCGCAAGACCGCTACGGTTCAGTGCCGACACTGGCGGTGGGCTTGCTGGTCTGGCTGAACGCAATTGGGGTGACCTTTCTCGCCGAAAGCGCCTCCGATGTTTGGGTGGCTGGAAACCTGATGGGGTTGGCGATGGGCGCCACCCAGGCAGGAGGACGTGCCCTGATCGGCCAATTAACACCGGTTGAACGCAGTGCTGAGTTCTTCGGTTTATGGGGCTTCGCAAGTCGCGCCGCCGCCATCATCGGGCCTTTGTCTTATGGGATCATCAGCCATTTCAGCGACGGCAATCATCGCCTGGCGATGCTGTCCACCGGGGTGTTCTTTCTAATCGGCTTAGTACTATTATTTACGGTGGATGAAGAACGTGGTGTTGCCGCGCGCGATAGCAGCTAAGTCACGCTACTACAAATGCAAAGCAGGTAGTTGATCTACCCATAAAAGTTAGCTTCCACTCCATTGCCACAGGGGTCCTTGCAAAAAATCTGGCTAAAATTAAACTCCGGTCGATCGCTGCGCTTGTATTCCACACCCAATGCATCGAGGCGACTGACATACGCTGCTATATCGCTAGCTTCAAAGGCAACATGGTCGAGATAGTGCTGTTTGTCTGAGGCAAAATGCGTATCACTTTCCAACAGGTGAATAATCGGAGAGCCGCCCCCGTACAGCCAAAAACCTCGCACACCAAAGTCGGGCCTTGGGCCGTCTTCTAGTTCCAATGCGGCGCAATAAAAATCCTTTACCTGCAGCAACAGTTCATAGGGCGCAGCGATGTTAATGTGATCAATCTTCATACATCTGTCTCTCTATTTTCAGGCGCATTGTCCACATCCATGGAATGCATCCAATAGCGGCGCGCGTTTCTAAACTGATAGGCTAAAGCCAAAAACGCGAGCCAGAGCGCTGACATTGCGAGGATGTGTGTATCTTCGAATACCCACAGAAGAGCTCCCATCAAAACCAGAACAAGTACGACCGTTATCGACACCAGGTAATCGCGCCAGGACGCCGCAGCCACAGATCGGAAAAAGTAATCATTGGCTGGATCAACTCTCGCACGCCGCATCACCAAATGATTGGCGATGGTCGACAAGGCGAAAATCCCAGCGAGAAGTATAAACCAGGGGCCGAGCAAATCAGGTCCCATAAGATCAATCATCCCAAATTCCATCAAACCAATATAGAAGGGAATGAGGGTGTCTTCCATAGACGGTAGCCAGCTAAAACGCAACACTGCGCTGACATAGATGATCCAGATAAGAAGCATGCCCATAAACATCACAACGACTTGCATCCATCCCAGGGTAGCGTCCCAACCACCGGCAAATAGAAAATCACTGCTTCTTATTTTTGACCAATACAGCTCCAGAGCGATAGCCTGGATAAGACTCAGGACGGTAATAATAATCGACGGCAGCAAATCCCGAGCACGCTTCTGGTTACGATCCAAAACTACCTCCTGCTGATCGGATGGGTTGAATCAATGTAGCGCGAAATATCGGACTTGCCAATTGCGTCTCCAGATACCGGTTTCTATTCATCCCCTTCCTCCTCGGCATGTAAAACAGTTCCCACCGGATTGATCGCGACCTGCAATGTAGATTGCGTTTTGTAGCGCTCGGGCAAAGCGGGAATAGTCAGTACTCGCCAGATACTGATAATCGCCAGTAGCATCAAAACGAATGCCAAAAGGAGAAAGAAACTCTGCAGACCAAAAAACTCCATCCAAAATGCCACAGTAATAGGTCCGGTAATTGACGTCAGCCCGGAGAGCAATACCATCGTACCGCTTGCAGGCACAATTTCATCGGGCCGTAAGTGATCGTTAGTCAGAGCTGAAACGATAGAGTACAGAGACAAACAAAAGCCCCCAAACAAAAATGAGAGAACGTACAACTTTGTTGAAGCCGTTGTTTCAAGGCTGGCAAATCCAGCGGCCGTAAGCGCAATAAGGCTTGAGACGCCCAACACCCAGCGCCGGTCCATCATGTCAGACAGTTTTCCCAAGGGCCACTGCACGAACATGCCGCCCGCCATTATAGACGCCATGAAATAAGCAACTTCCGTCACTGTAAATCCCAACTTGGTGGCGTACACAGCACCCATCCCGAACACGACACTGGCCGTCCACTGGGTGAGAATAATACCCATCACCCCCATGGGCGCCCTACTCCACAAATGCGCAATAGTGACCCTATCGGCCTCCTCAATGGGCGGAGCGGTGACCACAGTGAGCAAAATAGGCACAGCCGCCACACTGACCATAACTGAAATGAGTATGAACAGTGTAAAACCGGCAGGGTCGGCCAGGTTGAGCATAAACTGCCCGGCAAAAATGCCCGCTAGCAATATCGTCATGTAAATGGATAGAATTTGGCCGCGAGTCTCATTGGCCGATGCCTGATTCAGCCAGCTCTCAGCCACCACATAGATACAGGAAAAAGCAAAACCTGTTAGTAGGCGCATCACGGCCCAGGTCCAGGGCTCTACATACAGCGAATGCAACAAGATGGTGACGGAGGCCACGGCAGAAAGGGCCGCAAACATTCGAATATGCCCCACCTTTTGTATCAGACCGGGGGCGAGTAAAGAGCCACCGAGAAAGCCTGCAAAATAGCAGGACATCAATAGCCCGATAAGCGAATCGTCGAAGTCCTCCAACTCGGCCCGAATTCCCAACAAACTCCCCTGCACACCGACCGCCAGGCCGATGAGGGAAAGACCCAAGAACAAGGGCCAAATTGAGATAACGGTTCTAACTGGCATGAACTGATACGCGATAGGAAATGGCGATTAACTTTACACCGCAAAACCTTGAAAAAGAAGCCTTACGGGCGAGCATTAAGTTCCAAAAATAATTCGTGCAAAGGTCACAAAGCTGCGCTGTTCAGCGCGAATTCTATGGTGCACAATGCAGATGAACCAAAGTCGTAACAAGTCGTCCGAAAAACAGAGCTGCCCTATGCGCCTTATCTATTGCCTACTCACACTATGCCTTTTAGTGCCCGTGTACTCACAAGCCGCCGCAGTGGCTGTTGGCGACACCGCGCCCGAAGTTGAACTGATTCAATTGCCGGCCGATGGCAATAGTGCAAGCCTGAATTCACTGCGAGGAAAAGTTGTCTATCTGGATTTTTGGGCCTCCTGGTGCGGCCCCTGTCGACTATCATTTCCCCAATTGGAGGCGATACGAACGGAACTGAAATCTCGCGGCTTCGAAGTCTTCGCTGTCAATGTAGATGAGTTCAAAGAAGACGCCCTGAATTTTTTGGCCGAACTCCCCGTTAGTTATCCCGTTGTTTACGATTCGACGGGGGCAACGCCCGCCCAGTGGGGAATTCTCGGAATGCCCACGGGTTTCTTAATCGATCGTAAAGGCCTAGTTCGAAAAACTCACACGGGCTATCGCAAAAGTGATGGCGCTGCACTTCGCGAAGAAATACTAAAACTGCTAGAGGAGTAAGCCAGTGCGCTTTGTCTTGATGCTAATCGCCTCGCTGGGCCTGTGCGCCTGTGAAACTGTGCAGCCCTGGGAGAGGGGCACTTTGTCAAAGGAGGAGATGGAATGGCAGCCGGATATTATGGAATCAAATCTGCAAAACCAAATTCACGCCAGTAAAGAGGCCTCATCCGGCGGCACAGGTGCCGCTGGTGGCGGATGTGGATGTAACTAATGGCAGCATCCAAACTGGGACAGCACCCCACCCTACTGGCGCTCACTTCGAGTGCTTTGTTACTACCTGCCTACCAGGATGTCCTGGCAGATGCTCCACCAGACTTCGCCGAGGTAGGAATACGATACGGTCAGTATGAGGAAGACGACGCCAGATCCAGCAAAACGATTGGTGGTTCCAGCGAACGCTACGAAATAGACGTTACACAATTCCATTTGCTAACCCCGGTCAGCGACAATTGGTCCCTCGCGTTGGATGTTCAGTATGAAGACATGAGCGGAGCCTCGCCCTGGTTTGTGGGGCAGAATTTTGAAGGCGACCCGAAAGTTATTTTGAGCGGAGCGAGTATCGCCGACACTCGCACCGATGTCAGCTTAACAACCCGCTACTACTATGATCGCGGCAATATCGGAGTGAGCTACAACCGCTCCGAAGAAGACGACTACGAGTCCGATGCCATTAGCATCGATACCTCTTTCAATGATGCGGATGGCCTCACCACCTACAGCGCGGCAATAAGTGCCTCCAGCGATGACTTGGAGCCCGCCCAGGGAACAACGCCCACCAATACCCTCAAGGATGAGAAGGATATCCGTTCTGCCTGGGTTGGCGTCACACGCATCATCAGTAAACGCGGGATTATGCGATTCGGTTTGGGTTACACCTACCGCGAGGGCTTTTTAACCGACACCTACAAACTCAATGACAGACGCCCGGATGAGCGCAAAGAGTGGACCGCCAGCACCGGCTATAGACACTTCTTCATCGACGCTAACGCCGCACTGCACGCCGATTACCGCTACTTCAATGATGACTGGGGAATAAGCTCCCACACCGTTGATCTAGCCTGGCACCAGAACATTGGTCAACGCACGCAGATCATCCCCTTTGTGCGCTACTACACCCAGGATGAAGCCGACTTCTTTTCCAATGCGGTGGACTTTAGTGAGCGCTATTATGCGGACGATTATCGCCTGTCCTCGTTCGGCGCCGTTTCAGGAGGTTTGCGCTTTAACTACAGCTTTAGCAACTGGCGTCTCAACCTCAGCTCGGAGCGCTATAGCGCCAGTGGCAGTGTCGGCAGCTATGGCGGGGATGAATCTCCAGGCCTGGTCAAATATTGGCGCTATGGCATTGGCCTGGATTACCTTTTCAGATAGCGAGCAAAGCTCCCATGGAACGCATTGAACAACAATTCGTCGCCATGGGAGGTCCCTGCCAAATCAGAATCGATTGCGAAGATACCCAACTGGCCCAGCAGGCCATCGACGCTGGCCAAGCCGAAGTAGCGCGATTGGAAAAAAAGTACAGCCGCTACCTGGCAGACTCGGTCACCAGCAAAATTAATGCACTAGCGGGAACGGGCGAACCGTTAGACATCGACCCCGAAACCGCAGGGCTTTTACAATACGCCGACACTTTGTGGCGCCACAGCAACGGCAGCTTTGATATAAGCTCGGGCATCTTACGGCGAGCCTGGGATTTCAAAACGGGTCGGATACCGCAGCAAAGCGAACTCCAGCAACTGCTGCCGCTCATCGGCTGGGAAAAAATTACCTGGAACGAAAAGTCCGTCTCTCTATCAGTTAGCGGCATGGAAATAGACTTTGGTGGATTTGTAAAAGAATACGCCTGCGACTGTGTGGCCAAGGTGCTCCGTGCCAAAGGCTTGACCCATGCTCTTGTTGATCTGGCCGGTGATATCGCAGTCACTGGTACGCAACACAATGGCGATCCCTGGCTCATCGGAATTCGTCGGCCCGACCTTAAGTCACAAGCAATCGCCGAGGTGCAAATTTCTGTGGGCGGTCTGGCCAGCAGTGGAGACTACGAACGCTGTATCGAAATTAAAGGAAAGCGCTACGGCCATATTCTCGACCCTAAAACCGGGTGGCCCATAGAGGGGCTCACCGCCGTGAGCGTACTAGCCGATCAGTGCCTGGTAGCAGGTAGTGCTGCCACTATGGCTATGCTGAAACCACAAACCCAGGCGCTAGAATGGTTGGAACAGCTGGGGCTACCGTGGTTCGCCGTGGATAACCAGATGCAATGCCACGGGCGAATATTCGAAAGCCCATCAAAAGGGTGATGGCATTTCCTTTGCATCATAAAACTTAACTTCCATAGCCTTGGGCGGGTGTGCTCCGATGGCCTCCTGAAAAGCGACCATGTGTTGCGTCTCAAAATGGCCCTTTAGGGCTTCAGCTGTATCCCAACACTCGGTAATTCGGATCATTACCGGATTACTCACTTCAACACTAAAGGCGTAGTCCTCACAACCGGCTTCCGCCTGGCTCGCCACTTCCATGATCCCCAAGGCTTCAGTCAGGGCCAGAATATCGGCTTCGGTACTTTCTATAACAGCGTTTACAACAACCATATCACTTTCCTATATTTCTCAAATTATTGCCGTGCTCGGCAGACCGGGAAAAGAAAATAATAGTCTAAATTAATTTTGTATGCTCCTACTTTTTCTCCCTATACTGAAAGCTTCCGTCTAACAATACATCCCAAAGGGAAATCAATGACTAAATGGACACAGTCGCTAACCGATGCCGACGACACAATGCTGCTCGAAGCACTTGAGTTCGCCCACATCCCCGCCCTACTGGCAGCCCTGGTGCATTTCAAAGGCAGTACCGATCATTTCGCTCAAGTGCAACCCCAGTTCGACATTCTGGCCGAAGAGCAAGATGGCTTGAGCGAGGAGCAGCGGGAAGTCGCCCGGGAGCTGGCCTTCAATACACTCAAGCAATATCGAGATTCTGGATGCGGCGATCTCGCACCCCCCTACAGAGTCCGACATTACCGCCACCATGGCACACATCACCGGCCAGGAAACAGAGCAAGCGATAAATCCTTTTCTGCGCGAGGAACTGAACCTGTTTGGGGAAGACGGCCGGAAAGTGAGTATCAATACACAAAAGATGGATGAGGACTACAAAGTCATCATTATCGGCAGCGGCATGTCGGGAATCCTTGCGGCCATTCGGCTACAGCAGCAGGGTATTCCCTTTGAAGTGATCGAAAAAAACAGTGCAATAGGCGGTACCTGGCATGAGAACACCTATCCGGGCTGTCAGGTCGATTCCGCCAACCATTTATACAACTACATGTTCGAGCCCAACAATCAGTGGCCGGGGCACTATTCTGGCCATGCAGACCTCTATGCCTACTTCAACGGCATTGTTGAAAAGTACAATCTTCGCCAACACATCCGTCTGAACACGTCGGTCATCTCCAGCACCTACGTTGAGGAATCGGGGCTCTGGCATATTGAGACCGAATCCGATGGTAAACGTAAAACCCTTGAGGCCAATAGTGTCATCAGCGCAGTAGGGCAACTGAATATTCCAAAGTTCCCGGACTTAGAAGGGCAGGATCAGTTTGAAGGGGTGGCGTTTCACTCAGCTCGCTGGGAGCACCAACACGATCTTAATGGCAAGAATGTGATCGTCATCGGGACCGGCTGCAGTGCAGTTCAATTTGTACCCGTGATCGCTCCCGAGTGTGGTCAGCTTACGGTTTTCCAGCGCACTCCCCCCTGGCTCCTCCCTGTTGAAGATTATCACCAACCGATGACAGAGCACGAACTATGGTTATTTAGAGAAATACCTTTTTATGCTCGCTGGCATCGCTTCTATCTATTTCGTGCCATGGCTGTGGATGGCTATCTGCCGTTACTCTACGCCGACGAAAACTGGACGGGGACAGACGGTACCGTTAGCGAGGCCAACGCCCTATTTCGCGCGGGCCTCATTGAATCTTTGGAAGAACAGGTCAACGGCGACAGCGAACTACTTGGGAAACTAATTCCAAATTATCCAATCGGTGGAAAAAGGCCTGTGCTGGACGATGGTTCCTGGATCACCGCTATGCAACGAGACAACACTACGCTGCGCACCGAAGGGATTGAAAAAATCGTCGCCGAGGGTGTTGTTACGACGGACGGAACCTTGCACCGCGCGGATGTCATCATCTACGGAACCGGATTCCAGGCCGATCAATTCCTCACCCCAATGAAGGTCATCGGCAAAAATGGCGTGGATCTCGTGAGCCAGTGGGGCGGTGACGCTCAGGCCTACAAGGGAATAGTGATACCGCAGTTTCCGAACTTCTACTGTCTCTACGGCCCCAATACCAACATTGTTGTGGGCAGCAGTATCGTGTTCTTTGTGGAGTGTCAGACGCGTTATATTTGCGGCTGCATCAAGCTGCAACTGGAAAATAGCTACATGTTAGCGCCACAGTAAACCCGCAGTTATTTGCCGCAGAATAAAAGAACGACAAAGAGGCGACAGTGATCCGGCTTAACTCCAATCGATCACAGGCTAGAACGGCAGCTCATGATTTACCTCGACACTGTCTGTGTACTCTTGTTGCTCAATCCGGATCTCCTCGTACAGTTGCGCAATCTCATCACCATAGTGATCCCACAGTACCGATCTCAGGTCGCCGAGCAGCTGATAAATACAATCGGCTTGTTCAGCCGTCCAGTAGGTTGTGATTTTTAAGGTTTTCATTTAGCCTTTCCTCGCTTTTTGGTCTCGCGCCGCTTCGACGCACACTCCTGCGCTTCCTTCATGCGGTACGACTCACCCTCAATGGCGATGACCTCGCTGTGATGGACTAAACGGTCAATCAGGGAGACCACACACGCGGCATTGGGGAACACGTCATTCCACTCGCCAAACGGACGGTTCGTTGTCACCAAAGTTGAACATTTCTCATAGCGCCGGTTGATGATTTCAAACAGCAAGTCAGCATGACGATTGCTGTAGGAGAGGTAGCCCACTTCATCAATTACCAGCAAGGCGGGCCTGGCGTAGTGTTTCAATCGACGCTGCAGGGCATTGGCGCCATCCTGACCTGCCAGGTCGTTGAGCATCGCCGCTGCGGTGGTAAACAGCGCCGTATAGCCGTGCATGACAGCGTTATACCCCAGGTTCTGGGCGATCATCGATTTGCCCACGCCGTTGCTGCCCAGCAGGATAATATTGCTGGCCGTGTCCATAAAACCCAGTTGCATCAGGGCATGAATCGCTTGTGGGTCGATAGCGCTTGGCCACTGCCAGTCAAACTCACTCATCGGTTTGAACCGGCCCAGCCTGGCGCTGCTCAGGCGCCGTTCGAGTGAGCGCTGTTTGCGCTCGGCAAGCTCCCAGGCGATGAGCTGTGCCCGCCAGGGGTATTGCTCGTCGGTGATCTCGCCCCAGTGCGCCAGCACGCCGTGGAGCTTCAGTTCAAGTGCCTGCTGTTTGAGTTGCTCGATATCAATCATCGGTATCATCTCCTGTCTCGCTTCGGGTGCCATTGAGCTTGTCGTAATCGGCAAGCCGAGCCAGCTTGACGCTGTAGTGTTTGACCTTCGCCGGCACGGCGACAGCAAGCGGTGGCGGCAGGTGCTGTTCATCACGGCGGCGCTCAAGAACGTGCTGCACCGCCTCCGGGTAGGGTGATTGCCGATCAAGTGCTTCACCCAGAGCTACATGCAGCTCGTCCCGCCCATAATCATCAAGCAGTTGATTGAGTAACCGGACCGTGGTTTTAATGACATGTCCACGCTGTGCCGATTGCTGCAGCAGCGTCTGGGCGTGCGCCGAAGCATGGCTCAGGCGATCCTGACCCCGGTGTAGTTTGGCGTGGGTTTTCTCCAGCCATAGGGCATTGATATGCGCCTCCTGTTCGATTTGCTCCCCTTTGCCAAAGCTGCGCTGATGCTCAGCAATGCATTGATCGCCCTCCACTATCTGGAGCCGCTCCAGGTCAGCGCTCACGCTCAATGGCTTGTGCACGTATTGATGGGGAATGGAGTAATCATTGAGATCGAAGCGAACATAAGGGGTTTTGGCGGCCCGCACGGGCTGTCTCTCATGGGTATCAAAGGGATTATCCGGCAAACTCACCTGCTCCTGTAAGAAGGCTTCCCTGACCGTCAACGTACGCTCTTCAGGGCAAGCCCGATCAGCACTCACACCCTGGCACCAGTGCTCAGCTTGCGCATTGAGTTCGGCCAGTGTTTGCCAGTGACGAGCGGCAAAGAAATTATCGCGAATATAGCGAATCGCTCTTTCTACCCGGCCCTTTTCATTGCCCCGGGCCACCGCCACCGGGCGTGGTTCGAAGCGATAGTGGGCTGACAAGGCCAGCAAGGTGGGGTGGAAGCGGATGGCGTCACCGTGGCGCTCCAATACGGCCGATTTAAGGTTGTCGTACAGCAGCACCTTTGGCAATCCTTGCCAGGCCTCGAATGCCGCTACATGGCCGCGTAAAAAGTGCTCCATTTGCTGGTTGAGATAAAAGCGCAAGAAGATCTGTCGCGACCAGCTCAGCACCATCACAAACGCCATTAACGGCCGCCGGGCCTTGCCGATCTGAATATGCCCGAACGAACCCCAGTCAACCTGGGCTTGCTCACCGGGCAGGGTTTTTAGGCGTAAATACGCCTCGGGCAGCTTGCGCGGCCGCAGTTCACTGATACGCTGGCGAAACTGGCTGGGGCCACCGGGGTATCCCCGCAGGCGGGCCATTTCATACAAGCGGGCCGCCGTGAGTGTGGGAAACTCCCGCAGGGTGTCGATGACAAAGGGCAGATAGGGGTCGATGATCGACGCACGGCGAGTGCGCTCCACCTTGGGCAGGCCAGCCTGTGCCAGTACCCGATCAACCACTGAGTGGTGAATGCCAAGCTGGGTCGCAATGGTGCCCGTTCGCCACTTCTCAACAAAATGGTAGCGCAGTATTTTTGCTTCAGTTTCTTTGCCGATGGCCATGACTGCCCTCCGATTGATGACTCCTGTCCAGCCGCTGCACTAATGTCGCCGGAATCTGCGCCTGAACTGACTGCTCTGCAGAAAATCACTGCGCAAAAAGGGACCGCAGACCGCGCCACAGTGATGGCAGCGCACGGTGGCGTCAGTTTTACCCGGCATATCGGCCCTTTTGATCTCATCAGGCACGGTTTGCAGTAGATCACGGAGTATTATTGCCAGAGAACGGTGATGCGTTACTTTTTGTTGTTGCCGTTCTCGATAACGCTGTTGGCGAGCGGCATTATTCATGCGACCCGGGCGAGTGGCCTGGTACTTCGCTCTGGCTCGTTTAATGGATTCCTTTCTGGCTTCCTGGCTGCAACCATCGGTGCAATACCGCTGGCCGCGATCACAGTGGGTACAGACGATGACCTGGGCGTAGCAGCGACAACAGTGGTAGAGACGGCTGGATGATGGCATCGACACAAAGGTCGATGAGGGCTGGATTTATTCCCATTATGTGCAACACTTAACGGGTCGTGCACCTGCACGGTTTTTTTGGGTATGGCGCCAGCGTTGACCGTCAAATCTGTGGTGGCGTCATACCGTTCTCAGCGACACTTATTCTTATAGTCCCTACGCTTGAATCGTGCCTGCTTATTGGTCGCTCTTGAGTGTGACTGGGCCGCAGTTCTACCGCGCCGATTCTAATACGCCGAGATCCGTCTATTTCAAAATTCGGCAAATAGCTGCGGTTTTGGAGTGGCGTCTACACTACAAAAGCCTGGAGTGCAAACCGCCTCGAGCTGGGCTATCCTGATCCGGCGGGTGGCGTCTACACCTATTGGCTGATCGCACTTCCGGTGGGGTATTACCTGGGGGCAATCCAGAGCGACAATCCGCTGGACGGCACCGTTGGTTTTTGGAAGAGGATGATTGTTGGAATAGGTGTCGCAGCCATGTTGGTGGTATGGCGTTTGCGCTGGTGGATGAAAAAGCCCCTGCCCGTACTCAGCGAAGGTGAGAGCAGTCTGGACAATCAGTTTTAGGAGGCAGGGTCAGACGCCGAATATCCATGGTCGCCAGGTCCAGTATTAATAAATGCCCCCGCAAGCTTTCGCCAAATCCGGTAAGCACCTTAATAGCCTCCATCGAGAGCAAGGATCCGATCACCCCCACGACCGGTGCCAACACGCCACTCTCACTGCAGCTCAGTGCAGTGTCTGCCCCATCGCTGGGATACAGACATCGATAGCAAGGACCGCCACTAACTGGGTCAAATACACTGATCTGGCCCTCGGTCCGAACCGCTGCCCCAGAAACCATCGGCAAAGCGGCTTCAATGCAGGCTCTGTTTAGCGCGTATCGGATCGGATAGTTATCGGTGGCATCGACAACCAAGTCGACACCTGGCAACAATTTTTCCAGCCCAGCGTGGTCAAGCATGCTGGCAATGACAGTAGTATTCACTTCCGGGTTCAAAGCGGCGATAGATTCTGCGACAGATTGTGCCTTATTGCGCCCAATGTCGGAGCTGTCGTGCGCTATCTGGCGCTGCAGGTTGTTCAGCTCCACCACATCGCCGTCTGCCAATATCAAATTTCCCACGCCCGCCGCTGCGAGATACAAGGCCGCAGGACAACCCAAGCCACCCAGCCCTACAATCAACACTGTCGAGTCGACTAACTTTTGCTGCCCTTGAAAGTCAAACTCAGGCATAAGCAGTTGGCGGCTATAGCGTTCCAGTTGATCGTCACTCAGCACCGTAGCAGCCTCCGGTAACACGTTCCTGGCCGGCCAGATCTAGCCGCGTCGTAATTTCCCTAAAACCGTTGCTCCGAAAAAGCTCTCGCACCACTGCACCCTGATTGTAGCCATGCTCCAACAACAGCCAACCGCCCGGGCACAAATGTCTTGAAGCGCCTGCAATGATTTGCGTCAAATCCGCCAAGCCGTCCTGGGCGGAGACCAAAGCCATTTGCGGTTCATGCGGAAGATCCCCCTGGGAGAGGTGGACATCTGCTTCCTCAATATAGGGAGGATTGCCAACCAACAATTGGAAGCTCTCACCGGATAGATTGTCATACCAGTCTGACTGAGCAAAGCGGACATTGGACAAGCCCAAGGTATGCGCGTTTTTTTTGGCCACCTTAAGCGCCTCTACACTGGCATCCACCGCGGCCACTTCCCAGGGTGGGCGCTCCTTGGCAAGCGCCAGTGCAATCGCACCACTGCCTGTTCCCAGATCCAGAACTGATGCATCTGCTGGCAAAGAAAGCTCCAGAGCCCACTCTACAAGGGTCTCGGTTTCGGTGCGGGGGATTAAGGTATGTTCGTTGACGGCAAGTTCAAGTGTCCAAAAATCGCGAACACCTGTTAGCTGCGCGATCGGAACGCCGCGCTTGCGCTTGGCCAGTAACTGCGAAAAATGCTCTTCCCCATCGGGTTCGACTTCGACCTCCGGCCAGGTATACAACCAGGCCCGGGTTTTATGCAGGCAATGACACAATAATATTTCGACGTCGCGGCGCGGGCTTAAGGTAGACAAATCGACAGATTGTGCAAGCAAAGCCTGGACTGTGGACATTATTTTTCGGCCAGCGCAGCCAACTGATCTGCCTGGTATTCCTGCCGCAGGGGATTGATGACTGGACCCATATCTCCCTCCATAATCTCGGCCAACTTATACAGGGTAAGATTAATCCGGTGATCAGTAATGCGTCCCTGCGGGAAATTATAAGTGCGAATGCGGTCTGATCGGTCGCCGGTGCCGACCAAATTACGGCGCTGCTCGGCCTGCTCAGCGTCTTGCTTATCCTGCACACTGCTGGACAATTTCGCTTGCAACAAAGACATCGCCCGCGCTTTGTTTTTATGCTGAGAGCGCTCATCCTGACATTCAACGACAATACCAGAGGGCAAGTGAGTCAGGCGTACAGCCGAGTCGGTTTTGTTGACGTGCTGACCGCCCGCACCAGAGGCGCGATAGGTATCGACTCTCAAATCACCTTTGTTAATTTCAACTTCATCCAGTTCATCCGGCTCCGGCATGACTACCACCGTGCAGGCTGATGTGTGGATGCGCCCTTGTGATTCAGTTTCAGGAACCCGCTGTACACGATGTGCGCCAGATTCGAATTTCAGGTTAGCGTAAACATCCCGACCTTCCACTCGAGTTATGATCTCTTTGTAGCCACCGTGATCGCCCTGGCGTTCCGACAGCACTTCGATCTTCCAGCGCTGGTTCTCCGCATATCGAGAGTACATGCGAAACAAATCCCCGGAAAAAATCCCCGCTTCATCACCCCCAGTGCCGGCTCGAATTTCGAGAAACACGTTGTGCGAATCGTTGGGATCCTTGGGCAGTAGCAGCGTCTGCAATTCAAGTTCAAGCTCGGCCATTTGGGCTTCAGCCCCATCAATTTCCTCTCGGGCCATCTCGCGCAAATCGGGATCTGAGTCTTGCAGCATCGCGTTGGCTTCTTCGAGGTCAGACTTGACCGAGCGATACTTATTGTAGACCTGAATCACCGTTTCCAATTCGGAATACTCTCGCGAAAGAGCTCGAAATCTATTCTGATCGGCGATAGTCTCGCTGTCGCCCAGCAACGCGGAAACTTCCTCGTGCCGATCGCTCAACATATTCAGCTTGCTTAGAATCGATTCTTTCATTGCAGGGTTCGTTCCGATGTATCTGTGGATTCTGGCGTGATGTCGCCTTCAGTGCGACCGGGCAGTTCTTCGCTTCTTTGCTCTGGCGCTGCGTCATTTTCTTCAAGCTTCAGGCCCAGGAGATTTCTCGCTGCGAGAAGCACGTCCTGCCGACCGGCTGCACTTGCCTCCTTCAAACCGGAGGTGGGAGCATGAATCAACTTATTGGTAATATTGCGCGCCAGCATTGCTGCAACCTGGGCAGGATCATCACCTCGGGACAGTGCTCGTACGGCTCTATCGAGTTCATGATCGCGTAACTTTTCTGCCATTTGGCGGTATTCCTTCACCGAATCCACGGCGGCGAGGCTGCGCATTTCTTCGAGAAAAGCCTGCACACTCTCAGCGATGATAACGTCAGCTTTTCTGGCTTCGCTCTGGCGGCTGCGCATATTTTGTTCGACGATTTCGCGCAGGTCATCAACACTGTATAAATAAACGTCACGCAACTCGCTCACCTGGACTTCTATGTCGCGAGGAACAGCTATATCGACCATGAGTATTGGACGATGCTTACGCACTTTCAATGCTTGCTCGACGGCGCCCTTGCCCAGTATCGGCAGTTGGCTAGCAGTAGAGGTAATAACAATATCCGAGTGTTCAAGTTGCTCGGGAATCTCAGACAATAAAACCGCTTCTGCACCAAACTTCTGCGCCAGTTCTCGCGCTCTACCCAGCGTTCTGTTGGCAATTACAATTTTGCGAACACCCGCCTGAATCAAATGCCGGGCCACCAGTTCAATGGTTTCACCAGCCCCCACCAGCAATGCACTGGTGGAATTTAAATTGGAAAATATGTGCCCCGCAAGATCGACTGCCGCATAGGCGACCGAGACTGGGTTCTCTCCAATGGCGGTATCCGTGCGAACTCGCTTCGCCACCGAAAATATTTTGGGGAACAAGCGGCCGAGCTCGCTTCCGATCGTACCCGAGTCCGACGCGACAGAAAACGCTGACTTCATTTGACCGAAAATTTGTGGCTCTCCCAACACCATTGAATCGAGCCCGCTGGCCACCTGCATCATGTGATGCAGCGCTTCCTCCGACTCATAGTGGTAGGCACAATTACTGAGTTCCTCGGCGGACAAGTGGTGGTAATTCGCCATCCAGAGAATAAGCTCACGCGCTTTTTCTGCTCCCGCAATACCATCGGATGCTATGGCGTAAATTTCCGTACGGTTACAGGTGGACAGGATAACGACTTCACTGAGTTGCGCGTCAACACAGGCATCGGCCAGGGCCTCACTCACCTGCTCGGGAGCAAAAGCCACGCGCTCGCGTACCTCTACGGCCGCAGAATTGTGATTGATACCCAGCGCGATCAGGTTCATAGGTGGTTTACGCGGACTCCAAAGTCCCCAGCGGCACCTTGAAAAGGCAACAGCCGATTCACTAAAAAGGCGCGCACCTTAGCATATTAGGCGAAAATTGGCTGTAATTTTAACAAGTTACGCGCCAAATTGCAGACTTTCGATCCTCCTTGTTTTACAAGGAGGCAACAGTCCAACTTCGGTGTTAAGACCACAACAGCGAGTATGGGTTTCCCCTGCAACCTGTGTCATTATTAGTGGCCGTTTTCTCCGGATTAACTCGTTGTACACCACTATGCTCCGCCTTCTCACTAGTATTGGTATCCTGATTGCTCTTGCCGGCTGTGCTGCCACCGCCCCTGTTGAGGTCCCAACTCCATTGGCCGAACCGGAACCGGTTTTGGTTGAGCCGGTTGAAAAGGTGGAAGTTGAAGTACCGGAAAGGCCTTTTCCCGCAGAGAGTCTGTATCCCCTGTTGGTTGCCGAATTCGCACTGAGACGCGACTCCTACGACCTGGCGCTGGAAAACTATCGCGAACAATCCCGAATCCTGGATGACGCCGGTATTCACGCTCATACAACGCATCTCGCACAGTATATGCGAGATGAAGAATCAGTCCTGGAAGCTGCCCTATTGTGGGTGAAGTCGGACCCGGACAACCTGGAAGTGAATGGCATTCTTGCCAATCTACTCACCCGTAAGGGGCGCGTTGTAGAGGCCCTTCCTCACCTCGCAGTAGTTGGCCGCAGCGGTGGAAAAGCTCAGTACCCGATGCTTTTAAACGGTTTCAGAGCCCTGAGCGCTCAAGACAAAGTAAAACTCGTCGAGGGTATTGACGCCCTGGCACAAGAGTTTCCGGCGGATGTTCAGATATTGCTGACACAGGCACTGATCCAGGGTGAACAAGGCAGAGCGGAACAGGCATTGGACAAACTCAATGCCATCTTCGACCAGGAACCGTACCAACATCAGGCCGTACTGCTTGAAACCAAGCTACTTGTGGAGCGCGGAGCCCAGAACCCCTTCGATAGATTACGGGCTGCACTGGAGTTAAAACCTCAGGACAAGCGTCTACGGCTGCAATATGCACGACTCATGACTCGCACAGACCTGGCCGAGGCGCAAAAGCAGTTTGAAACACTTTCGGCCCAATCTCCGCGCGATGGAGATATCTTGTTCTCGCTGGCGCTTCTGAATCGCGAAACGGGTGAAAGCGAGAAAGCTAAGACCTACTTGCGTGAAATGCTGAGCCTGGGACAGCGGGTCAACGAGGGGCAGTATTACCTCGGTAGAATCGCTGAAGAAGGTGGAGACTTCGATGAAGCAATTTCACACTACAAAAAAGTAGATCAAGATGGAGACTTCTTCAGCGCGAATAATCGTATCGGCAACATGCTGATCAAAAGCAATAGGCAAGAGCAAATGCGCACTTATTTTGCGCAGCTTAGACGGGACAAGAAAGAGTTCGTAGCGCAGTTGTACGGCCTGGAGGTCGACCTGCTAGCCAAAGCCGGTAACACCGACGACGCCATGAACCTTATCAATCAGTCACTGCTAGAGTTTCCCAACTCCACTGCGCTTCTCTACACCCGCTCTATATTGGGTGAGAAGCAAAACAATCTGGAGCAGATGGAGAGCGATCTACGCACCATCATTGCCCTGGAACCTGACAATGCGACCGCGTTAAATGCTCTGGGCTACAGCCTCGCCAATCGCACCCAGCGCTTTGAAGAGGCTCGCGTCCTGATATCCAAGGCTTTGGAGTTACAACCGCAGGAGCCCGCTATATTAGACAGTATGGGCTGGGTGTTGTATCGCCAGGGCAGTTATGAAGAAGCGATCGAGTTTTTAACTACAGCTTACACGGGATACCCAGATCCGGAGGTGGCCGCCCATCTCGGAGAGGTTCTTTGGATAATGGGACAGACATCACAGGCAAGAGATGTTTGGCGCGGAGCGCTGCTAAAGAATCCTGAGCATGAAATTCTCGCGTCCACACTCAAACGGCTGGGTATTGAGGATCTCGAGGCCGCCGACTAGGTGCAGTGGTGTAAACTCACTTCCCTCGTGATTCTGGCGATATTTCTGGCAGGATGCGCAAGTCAAGCCAAACAGGACAGACCCTCTCAAACCTGGCAGGAGCAATCCTCTCGCTTGAGCTCTCTGGTGCAGTGGAAAATGCAGGGAAAAATGGCCTTTCGAAGCCCAGATCGCGCAGAGTCGGCATCCATTTCCTGGTTACAGGACAACGAACATACAGAAGTTAGACTCAGTGGGCCGCTGGGGTTCAGCGCAACCACTATTTCCAGTGACGGCGAAGTCATCGAGGTTAAGCAGGCCGGGGCAACACGGCACTACGCTATGTCTGATACCGCCAGGATCTACGCCGACACGGGTATTGAATTACCCCTCAAGGCACTGCCTTACTGGTTAAAAGGGTTACCCAATCCACATGCGGACATTGATCGGCAGGAATTTTTGGGAGATCAGTTGAAGCAACTGATACAATTGGGGTGGACCATCAGCTACGAGCAATACAAACCGTTCAAAAGTTATTTACTACCCACAAAAGTCAATATGAAACGCGCTGATACCCAGGTGCGCCTGGTCATGCGTCACTGGATGACCCAAAACATCAAATGAGAACTCCCTTAACCGTATTGTCTCCCGCCAAACTGAACTTGTTTTTGCACATTACAGGTCGGCGACCCGACGGCTACCATCAACTGCAGACCCTGTTTCAACTGCTCGCCTGGGGCGACACCATGAGCTTCACCCCCAACAAGAGCGGTGAAATCACTTTGGACATGCCAGCGATGGACATCCCTGCGGATGAGAATTTAATCTTGCGAGCAGCTCGCAAATTAAAACGCAGTTCTCAAGGCGTGCACATACAGGTTGATAAGCAGATACCTTCCGGCGGCGGGCTCGGGGGCGGGAGCTCAAATGCTGCCACCACCTTACTGGTACTGAACCACTTGTGGGATCTTGAATACAGCAACGAAGACCTGGTGAATCTCGGAACTAGTTTGGGGGCAGATGTACCGGTTTTTGTCGCCGGCTGGTCGGCCTGGGCCGAGGGGATCGGGGACATTCTGACGCCGGTTGAACTGCCCGAATGTTGGTATTTAGTGGTGGTTCCCAATTGCCAGGTCAGCACAGCGGAAATATTTTCCAACGAGCAATTGACACGGGATGCCTCTGCAATCAAAATGGCGTCCTTTTTTGAGGGGGACTCCCGAAACGACTGCCAGCCGCTTGTTAGAAGCCTCTACCCAGAGGTAGATAAGGCATTGAAATGGTTGGATAAGTTCGGAGAGGCCAAACTAACTGGAACTGGCGCGTGTATTTTCGCCAGCTTCGAGCGCAAAACAGAGGCAGAGGCCGCACACGGGAAGTTACCCGCTAAGTGGCAGGGATTTGTAGCCCGGGGCGTGAATTACTCGCCCGTGGCTCCCAATTTGGCTTGAAGCGTTTTTTTCAGTTTTACCCACAGGTTTTATTGGGGTGTCGCCAAGCGGCAAGGCACTTGGTTTTGATCCAAGCATTCGTAGGTTCGAATCCTGCCACCCCAGCCATATTGAGGTGCTGTACACATTGGGTGTATAGCACTATTTTTATGGGCCAAGGTTTCATCACAAACCGTTGAAAGGTAGATCACCGTGTCCTCAAAAATGATGGTGTTTACAGGTAACGCCAACCCGGAACTGGCACAGAAAGTCGCCAGCAGATTGTATTTATCCCTGGGTAAAGCCGACGTTGGAAAGTTCAGCGACGGCGAAGTTGCCGTTGAGTTGAATGAAAACGTGCGCGGCAAGGACGTCTTCGTCATGCAGCCGACGTGTGCACCGACCAACGACAATCTGATGGAATTGATTGTGATGATCGATGCACTGCGCAGGGCATCGGCAACGAGAATTACAGCGGTCATGCCCTACTTCGGTTACGCCCGGCAGGATCGCCGAGTGAGGTCTGCACGGGTTCCCATCACCGCGAAAGTGGTGGCAGACATGATGGTGAGTGTCGGGGTTGATCGAGTGCTCACCTGCGATTTGCACGCAGAACAGATTCAGGGCTTTTTTGGCTGCCCGGTGGACAACGTGTACGGGTCACCGATATTGAAAGACGATATTGTGGCCTGCGACTACGACAACTTGATCGTTGTCTCGCCCGACATAGGCGGCGTGGTCAGAGCCAGGGCCATTGCCAAGCAGCTGAACGATGCTGACTTGGCGATTATTGATAAACGTCGTCCGCAGGCGAACGAGGCTCAGGTAATGAACCTGATCGGTGAAGTAGAAGGCCGCACCTGTCTGCTGGTAGATGACATGGTAGACACCGCTGGCACCTTGTGCAAAGCGGCCGATGCGCTCAAAGAACGCGGTGCATCAAAGGTCGTTGCCTACTGTACTCACCCGGTATTGTCGGGGCGAGCACTGGAAAATATTGCAGGCTCCCAGCTCGATGAGCTGGTGGTAACAGACACGATTCCTTTAAGTGATGAGGCGAACAAGATCGTTAAAATTCGCCAACTCACTATTGCCGACCTACTCGCAGAATCAATGCGGCGGGTCAGCAACGAGGAATCCATTAGCGCGATGTTCCAATAGGAATATCGTAAACCAAAACGCATTACCGAGCTGGTCGCAAGCGAAGTAATGTCTTATCAAAGGAGTCATGACAATGTCAGACCAATTTGAAGTAATAGCAGTAGTTCGCGAGGACATGGGGAAAGGTTCGAGCCGCCGCCTACGTCGCGCGGACGGCCAGATCCCAGCCATCATTTACGGTGGTGACAAAGATCCACAGCCACTGACCATCATCCGCAAGGATCTGGAAAAAAGCCTGGAAAACGAATCATTTTACTCCCACGTCTTGTCCATCAACGTGGCAGGTAAAAAAGAAAAAGCGATTCTGAAAGACCTGCAGCGTCATCCAGCCAGAAACTCGGTAATACATGCCGACTTCATGCGTGTCGACGACAAAGTTGCCATCAAGGTCAACGTGCAGTTCCACTTCATCAATGAAGAGGAAAGCATTGGCGTTAAGCAAGACGGCGGCCTGGTTCAACATCAGGTAACAGAAATGGAGATCCTGTGTCTTCCTGGAGATATCCCCGAATATCTTGCCGTGGACATGCAAGAAGTTGAACTGGGTCAGATTGTTCACCTCTCCGAAGTCGTATTACCTGAGGGTGTAACTTCAGTTGCGCTTGCGCTGGGTGATGATCACGACCTGGCTATTGCCTCTATCGTTGCGCCTAAGATCGTAAGTGAAGATGAAGCTGTCGCTGACGATGACGCTGAGACGGACGCAGATGGCGAAGAAGCCGCAGAGGAAGGCGACAGCGAGGATTAGTTTCCTCGCTGTGACGGGCACTCGCGTTGACAGCAACTATCAAAATGATTGTTGGGTTGGGCAACCCCGGTAGCGAATACCGGGGCACTCGCCACAACGCGGGAGCCGATTTTATAGACGAACTGGCGCGTCAAAATAGTGCAACTCTACAGCCAGAATCTAAATTTTTCGGTCTTGCCGGCAGAATCACGATGGCCGGGCACGACCTGCGATTATTAATTCCCACAACCTTTATGAATCGCAGCGGCAAGTCCGTGGCGGCGTTGGCTAGTTTTTACAAAATAGCCCCCGAAGAGATACTGGTCGCGCACGATGAGCTGGATATGCCTCCTGGAACCGCTCGTTTCAAACGCGGTGGTGGTCACGGCGGGCACAACGGGCTTCGCGACATCGTGCCTTCACTGGGAAACAGCAAAGAATTTTATCGCCTCAGAATTGGTATCGGACACCCCGGACATGCCTCAAAAGTGACCGGTTATGTTTTGGGTTCACCCTCGCAAGTGGATCGCGGACGCATCGGTGCCTGCATTGCCGAAGCCATTGTTGCCCTCCCCCTGTTGCTAGCGGGCGATGCTACCAAGGCGATGACTCACCTACACAGTTTTAGCGCAGCTTAAGGGCCAGCGCAGCAAGGATTTAGCCATGGGTATTAGATGCGGAATCGTTGGTTTACCCAACGTCGGAAAATCGACTTTGTTCAATGCACTGACCCGCGCGGGGATTGATGCGGAAAACTTCCCCTTTTGCACCATCGAACCTAACGAGGGTATCGTGCCGATTCCCGATCCCCGCCAAAGTAAAATTTCGGAGATTGTGAAACCGCAAAAAGAAATTGCGACAACCATGGAGTTTGTCGACATTGCCGGGCTGGTCGCAGGCGCCTCGAAGGGCGAGGGACTGGGCAATCAGTTTTTGGCCAACATCCGGGAGACGGATGCGATAGCTCACGTAGTGCGCTGTTTTGAAGATCCAAACGTGATCCACGTCGCCAATAAAATCGATCCCAAATCTGACATAGAAGTCATCAACACCGAATTGGCTCTGGCAGACCTCGAAAGTTGCGAAAAACAATTACAGCGCATCACCCGCTCAGCCAAAGGCGGTGACAAAGAAGCCGTCGCTATCAAAGCGCTGCTGGAAAATAAGCTGCTTCCCCATTTGAACGAAGCGCAACCGGCCCGTTCCCTGGAGATGGATGAACAAGAACGTCTGCTGGCCAACCAGTTGTTTTTGCTTACAGTGAAGCCGACCATGTACATCGCCAATGTCGATGAAGAAGGTTTTGAAGACAACCATCACCTGGACGTAGTGCGGAGCATCGCTGCAGACGAAGGCGCCTCGGTGGTGGTTATCTGTAACAAACTCGAATCCGAAATAGTAGAGTTAGAAGATGACGAGCGCCTGGAATTCCTCAATGACATGGGCATGGACGAACCGGGCCTCGATAAGGTTATCCGCGCTGGCTACGAACTACTGGGCTTGCAAACCTACTTCACAGCCGGTGAAAAAGAAGTCCGTGCCTGGACCGTAAAAGTGGGAGCGACGGCACCCGAAGCGGCTGCTGTCATTCACACCGATTTTCAAAAGGGCTTTATTCGCGCTGAAATTATTGGCTACGATGATTTTATTGCGCACAAGGGTGAACAAGGTTCGAAAGATGCAGGCCGATGGCGGCTTGAAGGCAAGGATTACATTGTTCAAGATGGAGATGTGATCCACTTTCGCTTTAATGTGTAGGAGCCAAAACCATGCGCATCATTATTGGCCTGATCACTACGCTGATACTCGTCGCAGCGGCAGGCTGGTTTTATTTCGATAGCGACCCGGGTGGACCCACACCGTCCACTGGCGTAGAGGTACCCATTTTTCTTGGCAAACCCGCTATACCCAAGCCACTGAGCGAGGCGCTCACCGCCCCGCTTGTTCAACACCCTTTCCTCGCCCCCAGCGGCTACAACAGCATGCACAATGATGCCGCACAGAGCGATAGCTATCGCTGGAGCGGGCCGTTGGGCAACAAGATGCATGTGAGCACCCGGCAATTTCACAGGATTACCGGCAGTTGTGTGGCACAGACTTTTAACAGTGCAGGACGATTACTGGGAACCTGTGTTTCACCTTTTGGCGTCACGCTCGTCGCAAGAGATCCGGGAACCCTGGATGTACTGGACAGCCAGATCATCACCCGCTGGCTACCCATAGGGCAAAGGTTCAGTGGTGGCGTGTACTTCCATTTGGACAACAAGGACAGAGTCCTACTGGCGACCAACGACCTCGCGATCCAGTTGTGGGCACTAAAAGAAAATGACGGTAATCTTCGCTGGCAGCTGGATGAAGAAATTGCCATCGCCGATACACTCAACAGTGTGCGCCACGAAAAACATCTCATTATCGATGTGATGCCGGACCGGTATGGCAATTATTGGTTTATCACAAGAGACGGCTTGATCGGGGTTATCGACAGAACAGGCAAAAACGGACAAGCTATCGCGCTCGGACAGGAATCGAATTCGGAGGGAATAGACAATGCTCTGGCAGTTGGTGAGCACGGCGTGTTTGTTGTTTCCAACCACGCGCTATACAGCTTCAAGCGCAGCGACACTGGCAATGTCATCACACAATGGCGCGAACTGTATGATCGCAGTAGCGGCCCCAAAGAGGGCACCATGGGCTACGGTTCGGGAACTACCCCCACATTGATGGGCAAAGACTACGTCGCAATTTCCGACAATGCCGACGGACAGATCAATGTCATGGTGTACGCGCAACAGGCCCGTGAAGGGTCGCAAGCAATCTGTGCGCAGCCGATTTTTCCAAAAGATCGCGGTACAACAGAAAACTCATTGTCTGCAGCGGGCAACTCTTTAATTGCCGAGAACAATTTTGCTTACTCAGGGCCGAAGAACATACCCAACTCCGAAACGGGAATCGCCCGTATCAACGTACTTGGCTCAGAAGAGGGCTGCGAGCTGGCATGGGAAAACCTCGGTATAACCTCCCCCTCTGCGGTGCCAAAAGTCTCACTCGCAAACGGATTGATCTATATCTACACCCGCGACGAAGGAAATCCGCAGGGCCTACACGCCTGGTATTTCACCGCAGTGGATTTTGAAACCGGGGAATTGGTCTACTGTAAGCGCCCCTAAATCAGCACCTATTTTTTTGTAAGAGTTCCCGCCAGACTTTCTCCTGATAACCACACAGGAGCAAATCATGAACGATATCACTCAGCCCCAGCCACAAGGTATTGACTGGAAGCAGCAAATACAAACCTGGAAACTGTCGGGCTTGTCCCAGACCCGGTTTTGCAAACACAATCACCTGACTTACCATCGCCTTGTGTACTGGCGTCGGAAGTTTGACGATACCATCCGTGTGTCTTCTATAAAACAAGACCAAGGTGGCTTTGCCGCAGTGAGTGTCAGACCTGACGCCGATCGGGGGCTAACCTTGTCACTGCCCAACGGATTCATTGTGCGAGGTATCTGTGCCGATAACGTGCCGGTGGTGCGCCAGCTACTGGAGCAGCTGTGACTACTCGCTATTTCCGTCCGGCCGATGACATGTCGCGGATCTACCTGTACCGGGACCCAGTAGACTTTAGAAAAGCCAGTGCAGGGCTGGCTGCCATCGTTGAGCGAGAGCTGGGCCACAATCCCTTCGACGGCGGCCTGTACGCCTTCACCAACCGGCGGCGCAACAAGATCAAGTGCCTGTACTGGGAAGATAATGGCTTTGTGCTCTACACAAGGCCCTTGCCGAGGAGAAATTCCGCTGGCCTCGCCGTGGTGATGAAGTTGTTTCACTGACAGGACAACAGATCAATTGGCTGCTCGACGGGTACGACATCATGCTGATGACCGGGCATAAAAAATTGCATTATGAGTCTGTATTTTAAAGCTTTTTGTCGCCATGAATGTTATAATTACGCCATGCAATCGGCGATAAAAAAGCAACAAAAACAAGGGTGTTACGAGAACTTATCCGTCGCTGAATTACTTGTTGCCCTCGCCGTAAAAGACCAGATTCTTGAAGATAAATGTTTGCTTCTCGAAGAAAAAAACGAGGTTCACCAGAAACACCTCGGCGACAAAAACCACATCATCCTTGAACAGGGTAAACGCATTGACCTGCTCGAGGAATACTTGCGCCTGGCCACGGTACAGAAATTCGGAGCCAGTAGTGAGAAACTGGCGTTTCAGTCTGATTTGTTCGACGAGGTTGAAATCGAAGTCGCCCTGAGTGAGCTCGAAGAGCAGCTGCCTGAAGAAGACCGGGTTCGGCCTCGAAAGAAGAAAAGAAAGCGCGGGTTTAGCGACAAGCTGCAACGGGTACAGATCCACCTCACACTTTCAGATGAGGAAAAGGATGGGGCCACCAAAACATTCTTCACCAAGGTCAAGGAGGAGCTGGAGTTTATTCCCGCCCAGGTCAAGGTGCTGGAGTACTGGCAGGAAAAGGCGGTATTCAATAACCATGGTGAAGACGTCATTGTCGCCGCACAGCGGCCCGTCCACCCCTTGGGGAAATGCTTTGCCAGTCCATCCTTGCTGGCCTATATCATTGCCTCCAAATACGCCGATGGACTACCGCTATACCGCCTGGAGGGGATGCTCAAGCGTTACGGCGGTGATATCAGCCGCTCCAACATGGCCCACTGGATTGTACGGCTTCAGGATGTATTCCAGCCCTTGATCAACTTGATCCGGGAGGTTCAGCTTGAGGGGAATTACCTGCAGGCGGATGAGACGCGCATACAAGTCTTGAAGGAAACGGGCAAAACGGCCCAATCGGATAAATGGATGTGGGTGATACGCGGTGGCCCACCGGATAAACAATCAGTGCTGTTCGAATACGACCCCTCACGTGCTGGCGCGGTGGCTGAACGCCTGCTGGATGGATTTAGTGGTGTGTTGCAGGCCGACGGCTATTCCGGTTACAGCAAGGTGTGCCGGATAGCGGGCATTACCCGAATTGGATGCTTTGACCATGCCCGGCGCAAGTTCGTTGAAGCCAGCCGGGCGGCGGAAACCAGGAGCACCCAAAAGAAAGTGGGGCAACCCACCAAGGCTGACGTTGCACTCAGTAAAATACGAAGGCTGTATGCGATAGAGAAATCGATCAAGGATCTGGAGCACGACAAGAAAAAACAGGCAAGGCAGTCACTCAGCGTGCCGATTCTCGAGGACCTGAAGCCATGGCTGGAGAAGAACGTCAGCCGGGTGCCCAAAGATAGCCTGACCCACAAGGCCATAACGTACACACTGAACCAATGGGAGTACCTGATTGGCTATTGCGAGGACGGCCAGTTGAATATCAGCAATGCGCTGGCTGAGAATGCGATCAGGCCCTTTGCGGTTGGTCGGCGCGCCTGGCTATTCGCAGATACCTCCCGCGGGGCCCGAGCCAGTGCGACCTGTTATAGTTTAGTGGAATCGGCAAAGGCGAACGGCCTGGAACCTTATGCTTACCTCCAGCATGTGCTGGCGCACATTGCGGCGGCAGATACGGTGGAGAAGCTTGAAGCATTACTGCCCTGGAACATGGAAATCGAAGAGTAACGGCGAAGTAAAGCGATCTACTGTCTAGCGGCTCGCAGACAAAATCAATAGGGTCGATTTAAGTGCGCTTACGGTCTACAAACAACTCACCGGCACAGGCTGGCTGTTCAATAACCACTACGATTCGATTACCATCGCCCCGGATGGCAGCGCCTATGTGGGAATCATGGGTGGCATGGTGAAACTTCGAGATTCTCAATAGTCCCGGCACATAGAGAATTACTCTTGGAAAACCCCGCTATTTAGGCAGCTAAATTGCCGTGTAAGCCCCCTCGCGCGCTGCATCATCTAGCGCGGTCCAGCTAGAACACAGATCGTTCCAAACCGGTATTTGAAAGCTCTTTACTACGGCGCGAAATTCGTGGCCCATGAGCTGGCCAGAATACAAGGCCCTACCCTGATCAAAAGCAGCCTCGTTAAACAGGGACTCCCCCGCCACCACAGCATCTTTGTAGGCGGCATTATTTTGTTGCATCAGCGGTACAAACGTTTCCGAAATTGCGTCCAACAACGCCGTCAGGTGATCACTGAGATAAAGTTCTCCTCGGCTACCAATGGGCGCACCATCCCTGATTCCGCAAAGCCAGTTGAAGGTGGTGGGCGCCAGCTCCTGCATTAAATCCGCCGCCGCTCCATCAATCAAATTCATACTCAACTGACCGTAAGCACTGGCATCGGCCAGGGTAAACCGATCGCCCAGTAAATACGGTTGCTCCGTCAACAGCGCTTCCATGGCGGCCAGATAATTCCGCCAGGAGCTATCCAACAAATCATGTGTGGCGGGAAAGCCTTCTTTAGATGGCGGAGTAAGAACATCACTCACGCCGGCCTCAAAACCCTCCGGGGCGACGCTGAACAAGTAGGGACAGCGACGCACCTGCCGTCGCGGCATACTCCGAGCAACTAGCTTGCCGATGCCTATAGGAAGCAATTTACCCATCTCTTTGCCGGTAACAATCCCCATCTTGTTGGTTTTTGCGGAGGTCACCCAGCGATTGTGATGGACCATGTACAGGCCAAACTCATCGAAGGCCTCGTCGATCAATCTGCAGATGAAGCCTTGCGCAGCATGAGCCGGAACCAGCGGTGCCCTCATGCCTATCGGTATGTTTATCCAGGTGCAGGGCCAGCCCGCTAGAGTCGTAGAAGAGCTCTGCGCCATCGGCCGTATAAAAGGGTACAGTTGGGTACTCATCCAAGCCCGCTATCCGCTCGGGAAATCGCTTAATGGCCCCAAGCTTGCGCGCCTTGTTCAAACGCCACGCCATTTTCAACCCCGCGGGCCATGGCGCTTGATCCGGCCAACGCCGCCAGTCGTGTTCGGCGAAATCCAAAATAGACTGCATTTTCAGCAGATAGGGAGAGGCGATAACGCCCCAGAGGGTAAAATCGGTCACGGGAATCCCTGTTAACTGGCTTTGTGAGGGAGAATACACAAGGCTGGAAAAAATGAATACTATCAATACCCTGAGCCCCCGGCAGGGCTTGACTTGGCAAGGCAAAATCGCGAAAATGCGCGCCTCTTCAGGGACAGCAAGTCCCGACTGTTTATGGCTACGTAGCTCAGCTGGTTAGAGCACAGCATTCATAATGCTGGGGTCGGTGGTTCAAGTCCACCCGTAGCTACCACTTATTTCAAGCACTTTTCTCTTATATTTCATTAGCTTAGCGCAGTTTTTCGATTGCGTAAAGTTGGTCGTTTTTTGGCCAATTTCCGCCGGGGCCCAAATGGGGCCCATATTGGGCCCACCCTGCGCCCAACCCCTTCTGTCCGACTTTTGACCTCTACTTTTCGCAACTCTGTTTCCCCTAGGCAAACACCGCTCCCACTTTTCTGCTGAACAAAATTTCCCACCTCGCGCACGAAGAATCCAGGCCTGCGGCCCGAATTTTTCGGAGGATTAATTGGGTGGGAAAGCGAACTTTTCAATCACTCCCTCTCCGTACAATTCTCCAAAATCGCTCGTTTCCCTCCAGTAAAACGCTTTTCCAAATCCATGACATGTTAGTTCCATAAGGTGATCAACAGGGCATGGGGCTCGAACGATCACCCGATCGCTAGGAGCGAATTATGGACACACTTACTTATCTCACTACTGCCGAATTATCTGGCCGTATCAAATACGACGCCAGGACAATCCGCAACCGCCTCAAGGACTCTGTCCTTCTAGAAGGCATTCACTATATCCGCCCATTCGGCGGCCGCAAGATCCTCTATGTGTGGGAGCGCATTGAGAAAGATATGGCACGCCCCACCGCCACAGCCGCCCTAATGGCCGGCATTCAATAAGGAGGTTGTCATGGGTGTCAATTTGCATTCAATATTGATCCAAATGAAGCAGATATTTGTATGCCGGATTGACCCACCAAAATTCTGGGAAGCTTCGATTTTATAACCAGTTATCACCAGATGGGTGGTACCTGAATCAATGCAAACTCTGGGTCAAATTACAGTGCAATTCAACACCCCAGTACCTTTGCACCTGTTATCGGGTGTGTGACGGCGCCGGGATAGACCGCATCTGGAAAATCAGGGTAGTTCATATCGGAAGGTTTCTTGGGGCTAAAGGGCCCTGGCTGGTAGCCCTCCAGATTCACAAAGCGCATATGTTTTCTCTGCATGGAAAAGCTATAGGCAATCTCAATTTTTTCTACTCAGTGATGATATGCCTGAAAACCTGCGCGGGGCAGTGGCTGCGTTTGAAAAGCAGCTGATCGGGCGCGCGCTGCAAGCGCATCGTGGGCGGATGGATGATACGGCAGAGGCTTTGGGCATCGGGCGGCGAACATTGAATGAGAAAATCGTCAAGCTGGGGCTAGACAAAGAAAAACTGCTTTAAGTGTAGGCTGCGGAAATCCGCAGGGCAGGGTGCTTTGAATTTACAAAAAAACTCATACTCAAGACAGGCACACATGGTGTAGCCTGTGCCTATGGGTCGATTCCCCCCTTGGGGATTGTATTGATTTCCGTGGGAGGAAAATATGAAATTTAATTTTAAAATGATCGCAATGGCGACAGTGGCAACTGCATTTGCAGGTGAAGCTTTGGCCGTTGAATGGAACGTGTCGCTTTGGGGTAAACGCCGGGCGTTTACCGAGCATGTTGAAAAAATGGCTGAACTGGTTTCGGCAAAAACCAATGGTGATTTCACGCTGAACATTTCTTATGGTGGCCTGTCGAAGAATAAAGAAAACCTTGACGGCATTTCTATAGGTGCGTTTGAAATAGCGCAGTTCTGTGCCGGTTATCACCGCGACAAGAACCCGTCTATCACCGTTCTGGAATTGCCGTTCCTGGGCGTGTCTTCACTGGAAGAAGAACGCAAAATCAGCCAAGCAGTTTACAAGCACCCAGCGGTTGTGGCCGATCTGGCCCGCTGGAATGCAACATTGCTGATGCCGTCCCCCTTGCCGCAATATAACCTGGTGGGTGTGGGCGATGCGCCTAAAACCTTGGCCGACTTTAAAGGCATGGCCGTGCGTGCAACGGGCGGTGTTGGTAAAGCAATGGGTGCCGTTGGTGCAGTGCCAACGTCTATGACAGCCACAGAAGTGCGCCAAGCACTGGACAGTGGCGTTGTTAAAGCGGTGGCTTTTGCGCCGCACGCGCACATGTCATATGGCACGGTTGAAACCGGCAAATGGTGGACGACTAACCTGAACCCCGGCACAGTGAACTGCCCTGTTGTGGCAAACACAGATGCGCTGAACGCGCTGTCTGATGAGCACCGCGCCGCATTGCTGGGTTCTATCGACGAAAGCCTGGATCACTACATCGGTGCATATAACGGTAAAACAATGGATGCATGGGGGCCTAAGCTTACTGAAAAAGGTATTGTTTCTGTGACTTATGAAGGTGCGGAATTGGCAGCGTTTAAAGATGCGGTTGCAGGCCCTGCGGCTGCGGCCTGGATTTCTGACATGAATGCCAAAGGTCTACCGGCGCAAGAGCTGTATGACTTGGTAACAGGCATGGTTGGCAAATAAGCCAGTTTGTTTGATTGATAACGGTTGTCGCGCGGCATTGCGCGGCAACCTTTTTTAAAGGGGGCGTGTTATGGCCGGGAAATCTTCGGTTCTTCAAGATGACAGTTTACTAAGCAGGCTTGACCGCAAGTTTTATCGCTTTGAAGGTTGGCTGGCATTGTTGAGTGGCCTGGCGGTATTTTCACTGATGGTTTTGGCGGTGGTGTCTGTCACCGGGCGCCATACAATCAATCAACCACTGCCAGGTTATGTGGATTGGATTGAGCAAGCCATGCCCTTGATCGCATTTATGGGGGTGGCATATACCCAGCGTGACGGTGGACATATCCGGATGGATATTGTTGTCGGGGCTTTAAAGGGCCGTGCTTTATGGGCCGCTGAATTTATTACAGTGTTCTTGATGTTGATTGTGATGATCCTGATCACTTGGGGGGCATGGGCGCATTTTGGGCGTAGCTTTGATTTTGGCGCGCCATTGTGGAGCCGTGACAGCTCTATGGATATCGCGTTGCCGCTTTGGCCTGCAAAGCTGTTGGCCCCGATTGCTTTTGGCACTTTATGTTTAAGATTTGCGTTGCAACTGGTCGCTTATGGCCGTGCATTCATCCAAAATGAAACCTCTCCTGTTGCGGTGCCGATTATTGAAACGGCAGCCGAGCAAGCGTTGAGAGAAGCCGGTCACGTGTCGGGTTAACAAGGTTATAAATCATGGAACCTATTGATATTGGAATTGTCGTAAGTGCAGGAATGCTTGTACTTGTTGTGTTGGGGATGCGTGTGGCTTTTGCTGCCGCGATGGCAGGCCTTGTCGGGTTGATCTGGATTTTCTGGGCAAAGTTCGGCTATGCGCCTGACAAGTTTATGAAGGCATTGACGATTGCGGCTAAAACAGCGGGGCAGGTACCACATTCAAAAGTGTCATCACAAGCACTGTCGTTGATCCCGACATTTATTCTGATCGGGTATCTGGCCTATTATGCGGGGCTGACCAAGGCCCTGTTTGAGGCAGCAAAACGCTGGGTAGCATGGTTGCCGGGCGGTTTGGCAGTAGCGACGATATTTGCCACGGCAGGTTTTGCGGCCGTTTCAGGGGCGTCTGTTGCGACCGCTGCTGTGTTCGCGCGTATTGCAATCCCCGAGATGTTGAAGATCGGTTATGACAAACGCTTCGCGGCGGGTGTTGTGGCGGCAGCGGGAACCTTGGCGTCACTCATTCCGCCCTCTGCCATTTTGGTGATCTATGCGATTATCGTGGAACAGGATGTGGGCAAGTTGTTGCTTGCAGGCTTTGTGCCCGGTGCGTTTTCCGCATTGGTCTATGCAACATTGATTGTTGGTATGGCGTTGATTAATAAAAACCTTGGCCCCCCTGTAACGGGGTACACATGGAAAGAACGCTTTGTGTCTTTGCCACCTGCGGCCCCTATTTTTATAGTGATCGCGGTGATCATCCTGTTTGTCTACAACCCGTTTGGCGGAGACGCTTGGGGTACACCTACCGAAGGCGGTGCCATTGGTGCTTTTGTTGTGTTTTGCATGGCGGTCTATAAGGGCATGCGCTGGACGCAGTTAAAAGATGCGCTGATGGAAACGGCCAAACTGGCAGTGATGATCTTTACCATCATCTGGGGTGTTTTGATTTATGTACGCTTTTTGGGCTTTGCCAATCTGCCGCAGGCGTTTTCCGAGTGGATCACATCGCTGGATCAAAGCCCGATGCTGACGCTTGTGTTGATCCTGCTGGCTTATGCGGTGCTGGGCATGTTTATGGATGCCATCGGAATGTTGTTGTTGACCCTGCCGATTACCTATCCTGCTGTCATGGCGTTAAACGGCGGTGAATTTGTTTCCGCCGCCGACAGTGCCTTTGGCATGAGTGGCCCGTTCGCGGGGATCTGGTTTGGGATATTGGTGGTCAAAATGGCGGAGTTCTGCCTTATAACACCCCCCATAGGGTTGAACTGTTTTGTGGTGGCAGGTGTGCGTGATGACTTGAGTGTGCAGGACGTATTCAAGGGTGTCACTCCGTTCTTTATCGCTGACGGTGTGACCATCGCTTTGCTGGTGGCTTTTCCCTCAATCGTGCTGTGGCTACCCCGTTTGGCGGGTTAATCTAGCCAGGTTTGACAGTACAAATAACAGGGCTGCCACGCAGACGATTGTTGGCCCTGTTGGTGTATCCCATATCTTTGAAGCGTAGAGACCCCCATAAGCGTAGCGAGTGCTGTGGGTATCGATTAAGAGGATGATAGGTGCTGCTCAAGGATGAGGCCGGTAGGATAGGTTGCGGGCCGGAAAGCGCAAAACGCTAAAACGGCCGGTGCACCATTGATTTATGCTTAATAACCGCATAGTTGAGGGCCTAATAACAGCCTGTCGATTGCCAGCAGCCGGGACCTTGTAGTAGATTGAGCAAAATCAGGGGGTATTAATCCTTCCTATACTCGACACACATTTCCGCGCGAATTATCCCTTCGTCACGCAGTGCGGCAAGAGCGCCGAGGGTGGTAGGATCGCGCAAACCTGGCAGACGACCACCCATGATGAGTTGTTGTGTCTGTGTAAAAAACTCTATCTCGCGGATGCCACCTGGCCCGAGTTTTATGTTGTAACCTGGGAGCCTTGCGGGATGGAAATTGCCTTTGTTCTGTCGAATTTTGCGGCGTATATCTTCGATGTCTTGAATTGCTGCAAAATCCGTATCGCGGTGCCAGATGAAGGCAGACAGGCGGTCAAGACAGGCGCGGCCAGCGACTATGTCGCCAGCTGCTGGACGCGCCTTGATATGCGCGGCGGCGCTCCCAAGTGCGACCAACGGAATAGTAGTAGCGTTCTGCTTCCTCCATAGAAAGGCAAACTGGAGTGACCGATGGGGAGGGACGCAAGCGCAGATCAGTGCGAAAGACATATCCATCTGGTGTCCGTTCCGAAAGCGCCTTCGTGAGTTGGCGCGTGACATGGATGTAGCGCGCCTTGGCCTCACTAAAAACGGTGTCGTCGAGTCGGTCCTGATCGAACAGGCAGATCAGATCAATGTCGGAAGAATAGTTAAGTTCTCGGGCACCCATCTTTCCCATTGCAAGGACGCAAATGCCAGCCCCGCGGGATATGTCTTCCTCGGTCATACCGGGTATTTTCCCCAGTGCAATCTCGTTCGTCACAAGCCAGCGCAGCGCTGTCTCGGTCAGGGTCTCGGCAACATCCGTAAGTGCACGGGTTACGTTCCCAAGATCCCATGCGCCGCCGAGATCGGCTAATGCAATGAAGAGTGCCGCACGCGCCTTCGCGAGGCGAAGCGCCGAGAGCAGACCGGGCCAGTCGGCGCTTCGCCCAGCCTCCTTCGCGACAGTAAGAAGACAATCCAGCACCTCATTTTCGGGTTGCTCGACCGCCACAGCCAGCCAGTCGCCGTGGCGGTTGAGCAACCCGGCAAGAAATGGACTTGAACCCGCAGTGCCGTGTACGAGGTCACCAAGCGCACCCGTACAGAGTGCGTCGTGCAAGCCACTAGCCACACCAGCTGCCAGAGTATTGTCGTACGAAATGGGTGCGCAGGTTGTACTGGTAGCTAAACTATCACTCATCGTTCGTTTGCTTTCGTATTAAAAAAGTAGTTCACGTTTCAACTTCATCCTCAGGAGCTTTCCGAGGGCCACAAGTACAGATGGATCAGGCCGTTGGTGCAATCAGATATCGGGGTCGGGAATTACAACAAATTCAGGATACGCCTCAATACCGAGTTCCACCACATCTTGCCCCAAATTTTCCGCCTGTTCAGATATACGGAGACCTATAATTTTGCCTATAGCAAACCAAACAGCGCTTGAGATCACTAAAACAAAGAGTCCAATAGCCAATATACCGTATATCTGCGTAATGAGATTTCCATTGCCAGTGATGCACACGGCCAAAGTTCCCCAGATACCTGCAAATAGATGGGCCGGTACAGCCCCAACGACATCGTCAATTCGCATCTTTTCCATGGCCTTCGAACCCGCGACAGCAATGACCCCCCCTACGCCCCCGATCACAATGGCCCAATAATGTTCGACCAGATCAGGCCCCGCAGTGATGGAAACCAACCCCGCGATGGCACCATTGAGCGTTGTAACAAGGTCGATACGACCGAGAATGGGTTTTGACACACAAAGAGCGGCTAAAACCCCAGCCGCTGCAGCGATATTCGTGTTGGCAAGAATGTTGCCGATCACAACCAGGTCGGCTACTGAGCTTGATGAAAGCTGGGACCCGGCGTTAAAGCCAAACCAACCAAACCAGAGGATAAAGACACCGAGTGTTACAATTGGAACATTGGAAGGTGGCGTTTGCCTGACTGAACCGTCCTCCGGAAACTTACCCCTTCTTGCACCAAGCATAATTGCACCGGTTAGTGCAGCCCAACCACCAGTAGAATGGACGATTGTGGAGCCCGCAAAATCTTTAAATCCAATCTGATCGAGCCAGCCTCCACCCCATGTCCACGCACCCACCACAGGATAAATTAAAGCGGTCAGGATAAGCACAAATAAGAAGAACGACCACAATTTTATACGCTCAGCCAAGGTGCCTGAAATAATAGAGGCGGTGGTCGCGACAAAAACCATCTGGAAGAACCAATTCGACATTGTTGAGTGGCCAACCTTGGTGACAGCCGCCTTCGCCTCGGATACACCCTCTAAAAGCAATACTTCATTTGGACTTGTGCCGTAAAATAACCCGACAGATCCGAACCAGCCACCCGGCTCGACACCGACATACATGATGTTATAGCCGATGAAAAAATAGGCTAGGCTCGCTATAGAGTAAAGGCCGATATTTTTGAGGCAGATAACAGATACATTTTTTGTGCGCACGGATCCAGCCTCGAGCATAGTGAACCCGGCACACATCCACATCACAAGCACTCCCCAAATAATAAAAGCAAACGTATTGAACACAAATTCCATTTCGCCGTGGGCTGCTGCATGCGCAGGCTGGGACATAATCCCCGACAGAACAGTAGCCAAGACCACGCACACCATCGCTCTCCAGATGGAACACCCCAAACCTCTAAAACTGTTTATAATCATTATCACTGCTGTCCCGTTAAGGAGAAAATAAAAAGGTCTGATTCCGCCACAATTGATACAATGAGATTGTTTAGAAAACAGTGTATTAATAGAGGGAACCAGACCATGGCGCATTGTAATACGATCCTGTCACAAAGACTAAAACCTGTTCCGAGACATGAATTTGAGACCCTTGCCAAACAACATCATTCAGGTCGTGCTTTTCGTAAAGCCTCCCGCTGGTCACAGTTTGTGTCGCTGACGATGGCTCAATTGTCCGGTCGAAACAGCTTGCGCGATATCGTGGACAATATGTCGGCGCAAATGCATCGCCTTTACCACCTGGGTAGCGCGAAGCTGTCGCGATCTAACCTATCGCGCATCAATGAAGATAAGCCTTATGCTCTGTACGAAGCGCTGTTTGGAAAACTGTTAACTCGCTGCCAGGGCGTGGCACCTGATCATAATTTCAGATTTAATCACCCGCTTTATTCGCTGGACGCTTCCACCATCGACTTGTGTTTGTCTGCGTTTCCCTGGGCTGATTTTCGCACCACCAAAGGAGCGATTAAACTGCACGTCGGGTTGAATCATGCGGGTTATTTGCCCGAGTTTGTGACTATCACAGAAGGGAAGAAGCACGATGTAACAGTGGGCCGCACGCTCAGCTTTCCCAAGGGAAGTATTGTTGCGATTGATAAAGCCTACAATGATTACGCTTGGTATAAACAGTTGACAGATAAGGATATTTTCTTTGTTACCCGGCTTAAGAACAATGCAAAATACCGTATTATCGAGCGTCGACCAGTGCTGAAAGGAAAAGGTTTGACCTGTGATCAAACGATAGAATTCACTGGCCCCCAGGTCTCCAGGAAATGTCCAGTCCGCTTAAGGCGGATTGGCTACAAAGATGCGGAGACGGGTAAGCACTATGTGTTTCTAACGAACAATTTCAAACTGGCAGCCAGGACGATCGCCGATATCTACAAAGCCAGGTGGCAAGTAGAATTATTTTTTAAGTGGATAAAACAGAACCTGAAAATAAAATCGTTTGTTGGCACGAGCAAAAATGCAGTGATGACTCAAATATGGATAGCGATGTGCGTATACCTGCTAATAGCGTTTCTGAAGTTTCAGTCAGCACTCACAAAAAGTATGCAGCAGCTATTGCGATTACTACAGCTCAATTTATTTGATAAGCGTGACCTGATGGCGCTGTTGAGGGGTGATCCACCTGATGGCAGGCTGCCTGATGTTAATCAAATGGCACTCATATGAAAGTTAACGGGACAGCAGTGAATCATTATGTTTAATACCCGTATTTCCTGCGTAATTTAGTTTGATGCCATTTTGCACAAAACGGCGGCCATTATCAAGGACTGGGATTTGCTGATCCCCTATCGGGGACATTAAATCCGCCCACCAACCCCTTTAAATTTCTCAACAAACGCCGCGATTTTTTGAAAAACACGCTGTTTTTTCGTCAAATACCGTGGGTTTAGCGGGCTCATTTTGGGCAATATCGCATTCAGCTCTGTGCCATTGTCACTGGCAAATTCGCGTTTGATCGAAATGGATATATAACGCTTTGCCGCTTCGGCATTCAGATTTTCAGCGTTAATCAGTTCCTCCGCTTCGCGCCGTTGCTCTGCTTGGGCGAAGGTGAAAAAGGCTTCAATCACACTGGCTTTATCGCCTGTCTGATCCAGGTCGGTTTGATTGATAAAATCCACCAACAGGCTTTCTTTGGCGCGGTTGCCAAGGCTGGCGCGAATGACGCGACGCACTTCGTCAACCAGGTCGGCTTTACTCCTGGTTTTCTTGCTGTGCTCAAAGATCAGTTCCAGAATGTAATCCAGATTGATCTCCTGGGATTTCAGCAGCTCAACCTCAAATACCACATCATCCCAATCAATGGTGGAATTTTCTGTTTCGTTATCTGCCTTCTCTCGGCGCAGCCAGTCGCGAATATCGTTGTAGGTAGAGCGATAATCCTGAATCTTGCGCTCGGCAGGGATGCGGATGGTTTGCAGCACTGCCAGGTCTTCATCATTCAAATAATGTTCGGCTTTAAACGCTCCAACCGCTTCAGCGTCACTCATGTCAACATTTTGCAGAGCTTTCAGGCTGGCAAATTCATCGTAATTTTGCAGTACATTTTCCACTCGCAAGTATTCGCCAAACAGCGTGGCAAATACTTTCTTGTCAGCCTCTTTTTCAATGGCGGAAGGCTCGGGAAAGCGCTGTTCCAACTCGCTCACCACGTCCATGAAACCGCGCCTTGCTTCGCCGGTGATCACATCGGTAAAGCCATCCATGTATTCCCTATAGCTTTTTTCCAGCACCACATTTTTGGTGTTTTTATTGCCAAATAAGGTAATGGCATCGACGGTAGCCTCCTCCAAATCACGGAAAGTAACGATATTACCGAAAGTTTTGGTCGCGTCAAAAATGCGGTTGGTGCGGGAGAAGGCCTGCACCAAACCGTGGTAACGCAGGTTTTTATCCACAAACAGGGTGTTGAGCGAGGGGGCATCAAAGCCGGTAAGAAACATGCCGACTACAACCAGTAAATCTATTTCCTTAGACTTAACCCGCTTGGCCAAATCGCGGTAGTAGTTCTGAAAACCGTTGCTGTCCAGGCTGAAGCTGGTTTTAAAGTAAGCATTGTAGTCGCCAATGGCTGCGCTTAAAAATTCCTTGGCGCTGCTGTTCATGGCCGACACATCAAAACTTTCATCTCGAATATCGCCGACGGCATCCTGCGCTTCATTGGCGGCGAACGAGAAGATAGTGGCGATTTTAAGCGGCTTTTCGCTACCCACCTGTAATGTATTGAGAGTTTCATAATACAGCTTGGCGGCATCCACACTGCTCACGGCAAACATGGCATTAAAGCCTTGGCTGCCGGTTTGCAGGCGATGGGTTTTCTGGCGAAAATTATTCAGGACATACCGGGATATTTCTCGGATACGCTCGGGGTGCAATAAGGCTTGGTTGTTTTCCGCCGCATTGAGCGCTCCCTCATCCTGCTCGCTTTCAATGGCCTTAAACTGTGGCCGCACATCGTTATAATCTACCTTAAACTTGAGTACTTTTTCATCGCGAATGGCATCAGTAATGACATAGGAATGCAGCTCACGGCCAAACACACTGGCGGTGGTGTCCGCGCCTAGAGCGTTCTGCGGAAAGATGGGCGTGCCGGTAAAGCCAAACTGATAAAACCGTTTAAATTGCTTCTTCAGGTTTTTCTGCGCTTCACCAAACTGGCTGCGGTGGCATTCATCAAAAATAAACACCACCTGCTGGTTATAAACCGCCAGGCTGCTTTCGCTTTTCATCAGGTTGTTGAGCTTCTGGATGGTGGTGACGATGATCTTGTTATCATCTTTTCCCAGATTACACTTAAGCCCAGCCGTGCTATCCGAGCCATTCACACTATCGGGAGAAAAGCGCTGATATTCCTTCATGGTCTGGTAGTCGAGGTCTTTTCTGTCGACGACAAAAAACACCTTGTCGATAAAATCCAGTTCGGTAACCAGGCGCGCCGCTTTGAAACTGGTCAGCGTTTTACCAGAGCCGGTGGTGTGCCAGATAAACCCACCGCTTTCGGGTTTGCTCCAGTTTTTGGCTTCAAAAGAGCTGTTGATCTTCCACAAAATACGCTCGGTGGCAGCAATCTGGTAAGGACGCATCACCAACAAGGTATCGTTGACATCGAATACCGAATATTGCAACAGCACCTTGAGCAAGGTATGTTTTTGGAAGAAGGTCGCGGTGAAATCTTTTAGGTCTTTAATCAGACTGTTATCGGCCCTCGCCCAATGCATGGTGAAGTCGAAGCTGTTTTTATCGCGCTTCGTGGTATTGGCAAAATAGCGGCTGTCGGTACCGTTTGAGATCACGAACAGTTGCAGATACTTAAACAATGAGTTGTCGGCATTAAAACTTTCTTTGCTGTAGCGGTGTACCTGGTTAAAGGCTTCACGAATAGCAACGCCACGTTTTTTGAGTTCAATTTGTACCAATGGCAAACCATTGACCAAAACCGTGACATCGTAGCGATTGGCGTGGGTTCCGCTTTGCTCAAATTGTTTGATCACCTGTAGCTTATTGCGGGCAATGTTCTTTTTGTCGAGCAGGTAGATGTTCTGAATGCGGCCATCATCAAACACAAAGTCATGAATATAGTCATCGTGAATTTTTCGGGCTTTATCGAGACTGCTGTCGTTGGGTTTATCCAGATAAGTTTCCACAAAACGCCGCCATTCGTCCTCGGTAAACTGCACGTTATTCAATGTTTGCAACTGCATCCGCACATTGGCCAGCATCGCCTTTGGGTTATTCAGGCCAAGCGGGTATTCATAGCCCTGGTTGACCAAATCCTGAATTAGTTCACGCTCTAAATCACCTTCGCTCTGATAGCCTTCAGCAACCTGCCATTCCCTGGTGTATTTATCGAGTACGATAAAGTTATTCAATTCTGCAATCGGTTTAGTGTAATCAACCATTTTGTTCTTCCTGCGGCCAAAAACCATAGTTGTTAACTAAATGATCCAGCAAAAACTTTACTGTTTGCTGCTCTGGCGGTGATGGCTCGGCAACCGCTTCGTTCGATAGGGTGCTATGGCTGGTGAACTGAATAATTCGGTTTAAACAGGTCTGTTTATCATCAGGTAAAAGTTCCGACCATTTCGGATACTCCAGAAAACGGGCCGTTTTTTCATACAGGTTACGCAACAGCGTGAAGTGATATTTCTGAATTTGATTTTCGGCAATCGCCTGCTCCAGGGTATTCTTTAAATACAGAGGATAGAAAAAGCGCTTGTTGGAGTCCCCTTTCTTTGCAGTCAAGGCAAACGAACCCTCCTCAAAACGCTCTTCCCGTGAAAGGCGCGTTTTTCCGGTGCCGTTGAAGGCATAGATCAGTTGCGCTTTTTTATCGGTGCCTTTTAACGTTTCAGCTATTTCCGTCAGTGTCTTGCTCATCTTATGCTGCGTCCTCATCAGGTTTGGGGAAGCTCAGCAGCAAGTCACGATAATAGGCATATTGCTTTTGGCGTAGCGCGATTTCACGCGGCAGGCCTTCGCTGATGGAGGTGGTCAGGGCATCGAATTTATCGAGGATCGTAACGATGCGGGCTTGTTCTGCAAGGGGAGGAACTGGAATTTTGAACTTTGAAAAATCATCTTTTGTGATTGTTTTCAGAGTACTCCCACGTGCTCTTTCTTTTTCAAAATCGAATTTTCTTTCGAGCTGGTAAGCAAAGTATTTTTGCTCAATCGATCCGTCTAAACTTGTAAAAATCGCCAAAGTTCTATCAACGAAGCAGTCGTACTGAGTGACTGCTACCCGCCCCAATGTACCTTGAAGCGTTACAAGGACTGTTCCACTTTTAACAAAAACGCTTTTTGGCTGGGCCAACTTAGAGATGTACTTTTTTGTAGTTGTTTTCAATCGAAACCCGTTGTCGGACACGTCAACAACTTGAACAAACGGCATTTTTCCCTCGCCGTCATACCAATCCGCATTTCCGTACGGCTGTGGGAACGAACCTCTTCTAAACCCCGCGATCTCCCCCAAAGGCTTCCATTCCACCTCACCTTCTTCAAACGTGAGCAGTTGGTCGCGGTAGTGGTTGTATTGTTTTTTGCGGGCCTTAAGCTCGGTGGTCAGCTCGGTGGTCAGCTCGGTGAAAGCGTCCAGAATACGGACGATTTCCGCCTGTATCTCAAGCGATTTTTCCGGGTTATCTGGGCATGGGATGGGGATGTTCTTGTTACAAAAATTACTAATCCATTGGCGTTTATGATCGCCATCAATCAGATCGCTAGGTAGAGTGTTTAGCCAATAATACACATATTTCAGAATAAACTTAGTATCGTCACTAGAAGTGATCATCTTCATTGCAGAAGATTTAGCTTTAAAATCAAAATCAACCCATTTATTAGCCGTTGTAAAATCATCAAAAATGATTACAGGGGTTTGCGATGCTTTATAGATACCCTTAATTTCATCGGTATATCCCAGAATAAAAGTTTTACCCGCCGTTAAAACAGGAGTTTCATATTCATCGCTATAGTTTTTAGTTTTTACAAGATATTTAGTTGGCTGTTCGTATTTAGTTACTTCCCCCAAAGGCTTCCACTCAACATCCGCCCCATCCAGCAGCTTTTCCAGGAAGTTCACCTTGCTCATAGCTAAAGCTCCCCGGTTTTGAATTCGCTATAGCCTTCATAGTAATAGCTCACATCAATACCCTTCATAAACAGGGCGCGGTCGTTGATTTGGTCAGTCAGTGCTTGCTTCAGCAACGCTTTAATCTCAATATCTTTCACCACGCTGCGCGCCATGGCGGATAGATAATCTGCCTTATCCACCCGATTCCAATCAATCACCTGTTTAATTTCCTGCTTTAAAATTAAATCCAGCCAGATGCGGGTTGCGCGTCCGTTGCCTTCCCTGAAGGGGTGGGCGATGTTCATCTCCACATATTTTTCGATAATCTCATCAAAGCTGGCTTGTGGCATGGTGTCGATATACTCCAGCGATTGCTGTAAATACATCAGCGGCGCAAAACGGAAATTGGCCTTAGCGATATTCACCTTGCGAATTTTGCCGGCAAAGTCATCAATATCTTCAAACAAACAGGCATGGATGAAGCAAAGCCCGGCGAATGTGCCGACGCCCCCCCTGGTAATATCGCCAGAGTCAAAAAGCTGTTTGGCTTTTTGCTTGCTGATCTTTTCCTCTGCTTTTGCCAGCTCAACCTGATTGCTGATGTTTAATTTGTTTTCTAATGTCATTCGGCAGCCGCTCCTTCAATATCCGCAACGATAGCGTCAATTTGTGTGCGGAGTTCGCTTTGACGTGCAACGGTTGTTTCGATTTCGGCATTCAGCTCGGCAATATTGATCACTTCACGGGTGTCTTTGGGTTCGACATAAGCGCTGACTGACAGGTTATAGTCATTGGCGGCAATCTTCTCAAAGGGCACCGATTGGGCGACGTGTTCGATATTCTCTTTGCTCTCGAACATGTTCATGATTTTTTCAATATGCTCATCCAGCATGACATTGTTGTTGGTTTCTTTCTTAAAGAAATCCTCGCCGCTGGCATCGATAAACTGAACCCGTGTATCGGTTTTGTTTTTCGCCAGCACCAGAATATTCACCGCAATGGTGGTGCCGTAAAACAGGTTTGGGGCAAGCGAAATCACGGTTTCGACAAAATTGTTATCGACCAGATACTTGCGGATTTTCTGCTCCGCTCCTTTGCGGTAAAAAATCCCTGGAAAGCAAACAATCGCCGCGCGTCCTTTGCCGGAAAGAAACTTAAGCGCATGCAGCACAAAGGCAAAGTCCGCCTTGGATTTCGGCGCCAGCACGCCGGCGGGGGCAAAGCGTTCGTCGTTGATCAGCGTTGGGTCGTCTGAGCCTATCCACTTCACCGAATAAGGCGGGTTCGAGACGATGGCATCAAACGGTTTGTCGTCGCCAAAATGCGGATTGATCAGGGTATTGCCCAGTTGAATGTTGAACTTGTCATAGTTGATGTTGTGCAAAAACATGTTCATCCGCGCCAGGTTGTAAGTGGTGTGGTTGATCTCCTGACCGAAAAACCCGTCTTCAACGATATGGGCATCAAAGTGCTTTTTGGCCTGCAACAACAAGGAGCCGGAACCGCAGGCCGGGTCATAGATTTTGTTGACACTGCTTTGCTTGTGCATGGCAATCTGTGCAATCAGTTTGGAGACGTGTTGCGGGGTGAAAAACTCGCCACCGGATTTACCCGCATTGGCGGCGTATTTCGAGATCAGGAATTCGTAGGCATCGCCAAACAGATCGATTTGGTTGCCGTGAAAATCGCCTAATTTCAGTTCTACCACGCCTTTAAGCACGGCCGCCAAGCGGACGTTTTTATCTTTCACCGTGTTGCCAAGGCGGTTGCTGGTGGTGTCGAAGTCAGCAAACAAGCCCTTGATGTCGCCTTCAGAAGGGTAGCCGCTGGCTGAGGCTTCAATTGCGGCAAAGATTTTAGCCAGATCCGTATTTAAGCTGTCATTGCTGTTGGCGGCTGCGACCACATTGGCAAACAGTTGGCTGGGGTAGATAAAGTAGCCCCTGGTTTTGATAGCATCGTCTTTGATCTCTGGCGTAATAACGCTATCTGGCAGCGCGGCATAGTTGATACTGTCGTCATCGGCTTCGATGTAGCTGGCAAAATTCTCGCTGATAAAGCGGTAAAACAGAGCACCGAGAACATATTGCTTGAAGTCCCAGCCATCGACTGCACCTCTGACATCATTGGCGATTTGCCAGATTTGACGATGTAGCTCGGCGCGTTGTTGGGTGCTTGTCATTTTTGTTCCCCTTCTTGTTCTTGCTCCGCAATCCTGCGGTAATCAGCGCGTTCTTTCACGGTCATAATGTCATCATTGGCCATGGTTTGCATGCCCTTCTCGGGATAGATGAGAGAGCTTTGCATAATTATTGGAAGTGCGGCTTTGGCCGCGCAAAACCGTTGTAAATGGCGGGACTAAAGCCCTACTTCCGGTTATTTTTTGAAGTATGCAAAGGTCTATATGAATAGAAAATAGTAGAAAAAACTGCATAACATATCGTCAGTGTTCGCAACTAATTACGGACAGGTTCATCATAAACCTGCGTTAATTCTTCGTGCGATTTCGTTTTATAGCTGTCAGCAAGAAACCGCGCATTGCTTGTATTTTCAATTATTTTGGTCATCTAAAGAAGCCTTTGGAACAGCGTATTCTAGCATGATGCTGTTTTTCTGGCGGTCTTGTCAATCAGGTAAAATACGCTGCTGATAGCCATTGCCAACGACTCCTGCATGGCCCCAGCCTCGGTGCGGCGATCAGCGTACTGCTCAAGCTGCGCATACAGCTCGGCCTCGACTGCTGGGCGGATCAGTTTCTGTGCGCCGGCTTGTAACAGTTCATTCATCTGTCATAACTCGTCTAATAAAGGGGTCTAAGGGGTCTAAGGGGTCTAAGGGGTCTAAGGGGTCTAAGGAAGTTTACTTGCCGGTACCGGCAAAACCACTAACCACTATAATTACTTACATATCCACCTTACTATTGTGTAAGATATGGCCTTAACAGTAAGACATCAGAGAGAACCTATGATTACCGCAACCATTACCAGCAAAGGGCAGATCACTATTCCGAAAGACATTCGGCTGCAGCTAGACCTGCACGCCGGCGATAAAATCAGTTTCATTGAAGACGAAGACGGCTCAATTAATCTGGTACCCATTAAGAAACCGCTAAGTGCCTTAAAAGGATTAGTGGTAAAGCCTAAGAAAGCCGTCAGCGTCGAAGCCATGAATAAAGCCGTCAAACGCAAGGCAGGACGCTCTTGATCGCACTGGCTACTAATGTACTGGTTCGTTATCTTGTGCAGGACGATCCAGCACAGGCAAAGCTGGCGACAAAATTTATCGAAACCAGCTGTACCAAGGACGAGCCCTGTTTTATCGGTCAGATCGTCCTGTGTGAACTCGCCTGGGTGCTGGAAAGCAACTACGGTCAGGGCAGACAACAGATTGCGCATGTGATTGAAGAATTGTTGCAGGTCGGACAGCTCGAAGTACAACAACCCGAAGTAGTTTGGCGCGCCTTATCCGACTACAAGAACTCGAATGCCGATTTTCCCGATCATCTGCTCGCCAGAGTCAACCAGTCAGCGGGTTGCGATTGCACCATTACCTTTGATAAAAAGGCCAGCAGGCAGCCGACCTTTGAACTATTGGCACCCCCTCGTATTTAGCCGCGTCGTCAGCGGGAAACCGTTGCCGCTTTTTTCAACCCTCAAACACCAGATTCAGTTATAACTCCATTATTTGTGCTAACAGTTAAAATGCCTTCTTTAGTGGCTTTTATAACCAAGATAGGTTTATCTTCCTTCGGTAAATAGATTGGCATCAAGCCATAATCAAAATCTTGAAGATGGTGCATAATTTCAGGATGAATAATTGATAACACGCTCTTAAACCTTCCGAGTTTTTTCTAAATCTTCATGCTCAAAAGCAGAAGCCATGCGATCCATTTCTTTTTTGGGTTCTTCCGAGTTTCCTATGGGTAAAAGCCAAACAATGGTCAGGAATGTGGTACAAGAGTCTTTTTTTATGGAGATATTCAAATGAAAGATACCGCGTTGTTTACTCAACTTTTGGGGCTTGGCGACCCATGGAAAATCACGGCTATTACCCCGGACCTGACCGACAAATCAATTACCCTCCAGATAGATTGGCCAAAGGGAACGAAAGGCGCGTGTAGTGTCTGCCATGCCCTTTGTTCGGTTTACGACCATCGTGAGCAACGCACATGGCGACACCTTGATACGATGCAGTTCAAGACGCAGTTAGTTGCTCAGGTTCCGCGTATTCATTGTAAAGCGCATGGAATCAAAAGCCTGAAAGTACCGTGGGCAGATACGCAGGCACGCTTTACGCATTTATTTGAGCGTTTCGCTATTGATGTGCTGTCGGCTGCCAGCAACAAGACACAGGCCGCAAAACTACTTGGTCTGTCGTGGGATGAGGTGCATCATATTCAATCCCGAGCAGTGAAAAGAGGGATGGACAGACGCTCTGTTGAGGAAGTGAAACACCTTGGCATCGATGAAAAAAGTTTTCGCAAGGGGCAATCCTATGCCAGCCTGCTGTACGATTTGAATGCGTCCAGAGTGCTTGAGGTCGTGGCAGATAGAACGACGGAAACGGCAACCGCATTGCTGTCCACGCTTCCAGAACAGCAGCGTAATGAAGTAGCTGCTGTTGCCGTGGATATGTGGGTTCCATTTATGACGGCAGTTGAGGCGACTTTACCGAACGCCGCTATTGTTCACGACAAGTTTCATATCGTCAGTTATCTTACAAAAATGGTTGACCAAGTCAGGCGCAAAGAAAATAAAACATTAAGAGCCGCCGGTATCAATGACCTGGTCGGGTCTCGCTATACCTGGTTACGCAATCCCGACAACTGGAGTGAAAAAGATGAAGCCACTTTTTATGGCCTTCAATCAAAGGGGTTGAAGGTTGCCCGAGCCTGGGCAATCAAAGAGACGCTGCTTGACCTGTGGACTTACAGCTACGATAAACCAGCCCGGGCGTTCTTTAAGAAAGGGTACTGGTGGGCGACACATTCACGTCTAAAGCCGGTCATATCAGTCGCCAAGATGCTAAAGAAACATCTCGACAACATAATGACTTACTTGAAACATCGCATCACCAATGCGACCGCAGAAGGATTTAATTCAAAGATTCAGACAATAAAATCGGCTGCCCGAGGATTTAGAAACTTCGAAAACTATCGAGTTTCAATTCTGTTCCACTGTGGAAAACTCAACCTCTACCCACAGGATTCCCAGTAGAACCGAAAAATGCGACCGAAAATCTTGTCTCTATCCCGAAGCAAATATTTCGGTGCTATATCCCAGGGAAAAGCTTCAATCACCTGTTGAGCAGCCCATTGTGCCGTGGGGTTAACTGTAACATTGAAGTGAACCACCCGCCGCCGATCATGGCTCAGAACAACAAAGACAAATAGCATCTTTAAGCGAATTGTTGGTACAACCAGAAAATCGACAGCAACCATATCCGTCATAAGGTTCTTAATGAAAGTCTTCCAGCCCTGTGATGGTGGTTTAGGGTTACTTTGCTTAATGATTCCCGACACCGATCGTTCTGATATCTCAATACCAAGTTTCAGTAACTCACCATGGATTCTTGGGGCACCCCACAAAGGATTAGCTGAGGCTAATTTGAGCACGAGAGACTTTACTTCAGCATCCAATCTCGGTCTACCTAGCTTAGCTCCGCTGGATTTATGTCGCCAATAGCGCTTAAAGGCTCTTCTATGCCAACCTATGACGGTCTCAGGCTGAACAATCACCAACGACTCTCTCCAACTTGGCCAAGTTTTGGATAAAACTTTCCAAAACAGCCTGTCTCGTTCTTTCAAGGCCGGACGATTCTGGTTTCGCTGCAACACAATTAGCTGCTGGCGAAGGGCAAGATTCTCAGCCGCCAAATACACAACAATATTGAGCTTTCGAGCAAGCCGATTTCGCAATATTTGGATGAAAAACAACATCATTAGACACTAAACAGGAAACGCCTGAAAGGCAATGGTGGCAAGCATTACGACTAATTGCGAAGGACAGGATCAAATAAAGCGGCTCTTGATCAAATAAATATTGCGGGTGAAAGGGGGATAGAAATACGCCAATGCAAGTATTTAAATATTCTGGCTGAACAAGATCATCGTCAGGTTAAGAAACTATTTCGGGCTACGCTGGGTTTTAAAAATTTCCATTGTGCGCAGAAAACGCTCACTGGGTTTGAGCTGATGCATATGATTCGAAAGGGCCAAATGCTGCAAACCGGTGAGAGGACTATGTCTCCGGCAGAACAATTTTACTCGCTCGCTGCATAGTTGCGGCTAGGGAAAGTTCGTACGGAATTATTTACGCCTATTTGTCAGATTGCAACAGAGCCCCTGTAAGACATTCTTTGCCAAATCTACACCAACTCGATTAATTTCCATCCCATTGGTTGGGGCCAAGAATGCCTAAGAGCAACAAAGAGGATGTTTTAAAATGCCTTGCTAGGCTGCTTCGATTTTTTTGTGCAGAGTTAACAGTGCGCTGAGTTCTGGAATGCAAGAGCCACAGTTGGTTCCACATTGCAGTTGCTGACCCAAGTGCTCAACCGACTCAGCACCGCCTTCGATGGTCTCGATAATGCGCTCTTCGGACACCTTGAAGCAGCTACAGATACGCCGCCCACAAGCACGCTGTTGATATACATCACCAGCCAGTACTGACCAATAAGTCTCTCCCGACTGTGTCATTTCGACCAAGCTTTGCAACCAGGTAGGACTGGGAAGAGCCCGTTTTTCACGATGGCAGAAAATGACGAGTTCCACTTGTTGATCGCTGTAGCAAATAAAACGTTCATCCGAACAGGTAACGTCACTGAAATGTTCATAAGCCTGGGCCGCTCCGTTCTCGGATAATCGTTCGTCCATTAAGAATTGCTGCCAATTGACACGCTCTGCCAGCGCTACCTCGTAAACATAGCCATCAATATTGGACGCTGGGCTTCGACTCCAAAATACAAACGGGCTGCAATCGATAGGTTGGCGACTGAGAATAATCGCCCACTGCTGGGTGTCAATCTTTCGGATGGCCGCCGGCGTACACTTGAATTCAGGCTGACCCGAAATAGAATCGGTAACCGGCGGAACGAGTGCGTCCACCCGTGCATTGCTGGCATATTGTTCGCTCCAATGAATAGGAGCGAACAACGCAGCAGGATCCATTCCGGTATCTGTCATAAGAATTACATCAATACTGCCAAGCTGCGTTGTAACGCTGACCAAGTCCCCATCTTTTAGATCATTGGCTTTGGCCGTATTGGGATGAATAGTGACGAAGGGCCGCCCAATATGTTCCAGCAGTCTGGAAGCGCGCGCGGTGCGGGTCATGGTATGCCACTGATCGCGTACTCGCCCTGTATTAAGGACAAATGGGAGGGCCGTACTCCTAATTTGTTGTGGCAACTGCGGCGCAGATAACGTGAACTGCGCTTTGCCGCTAGCTGTATAGAAACGGTTGTCGCAAAAAAGGCGTGCAGTGCCCTGTGGGCTGTGCTCGGTAACAGGCCATTGGATCGGTTCCAGGGTTTCGTATTGCGCGTCGCTCAGCTCGCTTAATCGTTCAATGTTAAACAACCGAGATCCATTATTCTCAAAACCACTCAACGCTGCATGCTCTACAAATACATCGCGGGAGCTGGAATAGTCAAAGGCCTGGGTGAAGCCCATTTTTTGAGCTACTTCAGACATAATCCACCAGTCTGGTCGCGCTTCCCCCGGGGCCTGTAGTATTCCCCTTTGACGAGAAATACGCCTTTCTGAATTGGTGACTGTGCCGGACTTTTCACCCCAATCACACGCTGGCAGCAAGATATTTGCGGTCGCGGTAGTGTCGGTTTGTGCTACACAATCCGACACAATCACGGTGTCACACTTTTCAAGTGCCGCCCTAACTCGGTCGGCATTGGGCATACTAACAGCCGGATTGGTCCCCATAATCCAAATGGCTTTGATTTTTCCTTCGGAGACGGCGTCAAAAAGATCCACCGCCTTTAGCCCTGGCTTGCGACTGATGTCTTGCGTATTCCAAAATTTGCCCACAGTGGCAATATTGCCTTCGGTGTAATCCATGTGGGCAGCGAGCATATTGGCCAGGCCACCGACTTCGCGTCCCCCCATCGCATTGGGCTGCCCTGTTATTGAAAAGGGGCCGGTGCCGACTTTACCAATACGGCCTGTTGCCAGATGGCAATTGATAATGGCATTGCACTTGTCAGTTCCTGTGGCCGATTGATTAATGCCCTGGGAGTAAAAAGTTACCGTCTTCTGGGTACCCGCGTACCAGCGGTAAAACGCCGTAAGTGCTTCTATCGTCAATCCGGCTTTCTGGGCGACCACTTGCACACCTAAAGACGCCGCATCGCGGATAGCTTGATCGAACCCCTGGGTGTACTGATCAATATATTCTCGATCTATGGCATTTTCGCTTGCCAGGTAGGTGAGCAAACCCTGAAAAATGAAGTTGTCTGCCCCTGGAGCTATCTGCAAATGCAAATCGGCTATATCACAGGTGGCAGTGCACCGAGGATCGATAACGACAACTCTAAGTTTTGGATTGTTACGCTTGGTCTCGACAATCCGACGGTACAAAATTGGATGTGTCCATGCCGCATTTGATCCTGTCAATACGATGAGATCACTGTGTTCCAAATCCTCATAGCTACACGGTACGGCGTCAGCACCAAAAGCCCTTTTATAAGCAGCGACCGCAGATGACATGCACAAGCGCGAATTGGTGTCGACATTTCCGGTGCCAATGAAACCCTTGGCCAGTTTATTGGCGACATAATAATCTTCTGTCAGCAATTGTCCCGATAAATAGAACGCTATGGAGTCAGCACCGTATGTATCGCGAACATCATTCAATTTCTCAGCTACCGTCGCAATCGCTGTAGGCCAGTCAGTTTGTTGACCCTCCACTGTCGGATGCAATAATCGACCTTGTAAACCAATGGTTTCATGCAGGGCTGAACCCTTGACACAGAGCTTCCCGAAGTTTGCAGGGTGGCTTTCATCTCCGGAGACCGCAATAACATCGCCATCCCTAAGTGTCGCCTCGACCCCGCAACCCACACCGCAGTAGGGACAGGTAGTGTTTACTTTTACTTCTGAGATCATGTCTTACGACATCTCCACGCATACGGAATCGTTCACCAAGGTGACCTTGTATGTGGCAATTCTCACTTCTTCATCTTCCAGGCAGCAACCTGTGCGCAAATCAAAATGCTGTTTATACAAAGGGGACGCCACCACAAGCTGTTCACCCATACTGCCAACAATACCCCGGGACAATACGTTTGCCCTGCCAATAGGGTCCCAATTGCTCAAAGCAAATATTTGTTGATCTGTTTTCGGCAGATAGAACAGCGCAACTTGCTGGCCCTGCAGGAGCACGCACACGCCGGAGCCAATCACTAAATCGGAGACATCGCATATCGTCAGGGTCTCAGTACTTTTAACCAGTTGCATTGTCATTCTCCAGTTATGCCGTTTTCTTAATGAGGGACTTTATTTCTTCTTCAGTAGCCGGGCGCGGTTGACCCCGCCCCTGCACAAACACGACCTGCTCGTCTGCCGCCTTTGAATTTACAAACCGGCGGAAGCGCTTAAGTTTCTCCGGGTCGTTGACCGTGGTTTTCCACTCACACTGATAGCTGCCAACGAGACTATCCATTTGCGCCTCAAGCTCTGCTGCCAGGCCCAAAGAATCATCGATAACAACCTGTCTAAGATAGTCCAGACCGCCCTCCAAATTGTCCATCCACACCGCAGTGCGTTGCAAACGGTCTGCAGTGCGAACATAGAACATCAAAAAGCGGTCGATATATCGAATGAGGGTTTCGTCATCCAAATCCGTAGCGAACAAATCACCATGACGGGGCCGCATACCACCATTGCCCGCCACATAGAGATTCCAGCCTTTCTCAGTCGCAATGATTCCAAAATCTTTCGACTGGGCCTCGGAACACTCACGAGTACAACCCGAAACTGCCGATTTGAGCTTGTGAGGTGAACGAAGCCCCTTGTAGCGACCCTCTATGTATATCGCCATGGAAACGCTGTCTTGCACGCCGTAGCGACACCAGGTGCTGCCAACACAGGACTTTACGGTACGCAGCGCTTTGCCATAGGCGTGCCCAGTTTCGAAACCAGCATCAATCAACTCTTTCCAGATGTCGGGAAGTTGGGTGACAGTGGCGCCGAACAAGTCTATTCGCTGCCCACCTGTTATCTTGCTGTAGAGCTGATACTTCTTCGCAACTTCACCCAGTACGATCAGTTTGTCCGGGGTAATTTCACCACCGGCGACACGAGGTACGACAGAATAAGTACCGTTTTTTTGCATGTTGGCCAGGAAGGTGTCATTGGTATCTTGCAGACCAACATGCTCGTCTTTGAGAATGTAATCGTTCCACAGAGACGCCAGTATCGAGGCCACAGTGGGCTTGCAGACTTCGCACCCCATACCGGTGCCGTGCTTTTCGATAAGCTCGTCGAAGCTGGCTATCGACTCCACTTTGATAATATTGAACAAGTCCTGACGGGTAAAATTGAAATGCTCGCACAGCGATCGATTTACCTCTAGACCTCGAGCATCCATCTCCAGATCAACCAGATTTTTCAGCAGCGCTGAGCAACCACCACATCCGGTACTGGCAGCCGTTGTAGACTTCACATCGGTCAACGATGTGCAACCCGCATCCATAGCCGAAATAATGTCGCCCTTACTAACGTTGTGACAGGAACAAATAGTAGCCGTGGCGGGAAGGGAGCCGGCGCCCAGGGTGGGAGCCGCTCCCACATTGTGTGGCAAAATCAGGGTGGCGGGATCGTCCGGCAAATCTATCTCGTTCAGGAAGTACTGCAGCAATGTATCGTAATCCGAACAGTCGCCAACCAATACCGCACCCAGTAGCTTCTTGCCGTCCTTGCTTACGTTAATCCGCTTATAGACTTCGATTCGCTCATCACAAAAGGTAAAGGTAAGCGCACCCTCGGTCTTGCCGTGAGCGTCACCTATAGAGCCCACATCCACTCCGAGCAATTTCAGCTTGGTGCTCATATCGGCACCCTGAAACTGGGCAGCAACGCCCATGAGCTGATCAACAACCACCTCAGCCATACGGTACCCTGGCGCTACCAGGCCAAAGATACGCCCGCCAAAGAGCGCAGACTCACCGATACAAAAAATATCGCTATCCGTGGTTTTGCATTTATAATCGATCACGATACCCCCACGCTCGCCGACGGCCAGTTCGCTGTCTCGAGCCAGATTGTCCCGAGGGCGTATACCAGCGGAAAACACAATCATGTCTGTTTCTAGAGTTTCTCCGTCGGCAAACTCCATCTTCAAAGCACTCTCGTCTCCTGCCGCAATATTCTGAGTATTTTTTCCAGTGTGCACCTTCACGCCTAGCGCCTCGACCTTGCGGCGCAACATCCCCGCCCCGCCCTCATCCAATTGCACCCCCATAAGCCCCGGGGCAAACTCCACAACATGAGTTTCCAGGCCGAGGTTACGTAGGGCGTTCGCACACTCCAGGCCGAGTAATCCGCCACCAACGACGACACCAACGCGACTGTCCTTGCCCTTGGCACGAATTTCCCCCAGATCGTCGATTGTTCGGTAAGTCAGGCAGAGCTCATGCTCAGAGCCGGGTACTGGTGGCACGAAAGGATAGGAACCGGTGGCCAAGATGAGTTTGTCATAGCTGAAGTAACGCCCTGACTCGGTAACAACCCGCTTACTGTCGCGCTCAACAGCGGTCACCGCATCGCCGAAATGGGCGTCAACACCCCAGTCGCGATAGGTTTCCCGTGTCGCCAGCGCCAAATCAGCGGGTTCACGTCCCGAGAAGACATCAGAGAGATGAACCCTGTCATAGGCTGGTCTGGGCTCTTCCCCAAGAATTGTTATGTGGTCATCGGTGCACGCATTGACCAGAGTTTCCACGAAGTGGTGACCTACCATGCCGTTACCTACGACCAAAATCTTGCGATTACTCACACTGCTCCTCCATCAATATGGCGCTGGGAGATCTTCCTCGCCGCGCGCACCTTCTTCATTTCAAAACATGTGTGTAGCAAATGACGTGCCAACCCCTCGATCATCGCGATTTCACGGCCTATTGCGAGTTTGTGCCCAATAACGCAGCGCTGTCAGCGCTCGATCGTGAGGCAGACGCCCCGCGAACGTGCAAAGAGAAAGCGCCCGGGTATCCCGGTTTGGTGCGGACAGGGGCAAAAGCGCCCCTGTGTGATGCACAAAAGCTGCAAGGCCAGCAATGAGCCCAATTGGCACAATCATTGCTCTAGGTTTCCTGGCGGGCGGCACAAGCTGCGTAAATGCCGTCCCTATGTGCTTTTCACATCAATGGAGTTTAAGTATGAGTATCCCGGTAAAAGTCATGGACTTTAACGACCCGTCCATCCGCACCCTGCACCTTGGTTGGGTGGCCTTCTTCATTACGTTCGTCGTATGGTTCAGCCATGCGCCGCTACTGGGTCATATCAAAGAAGCGTTCGACTTGAGTGGACAGCAGATAAAGGCACTGCTGATACTTAACGTTGCGCTCACCATACCCGCTCGGATTGTAGTGGGCATGCTGGTCGACCGGTTTGGCCCTAGATTGGTTTTTAGCGTACTGCTAATCCTAAGTTCGTTCTTCTGCTGGGGATTCGCTTTCGCCAACAATTTCGAGACTCTGGCGCTGTTCCGTTTTTTAGGCGGTTTTGTCGGCGCTGGATTCGTCATTGGTATCAGGCTTGTCGGCGAGTGGTTCCCGGCGAGACAGGTGGGCATGGCACAGGGAATTTACGGGGGCTGGGGCAATTTCGGGTCGGCGGCGGCCGCCATGACGTTGCCCACTCTCGCGCTCTTTTTCGGAGGTGATGACGGCTGGCGCTACGCTATCGCAGCAACCGGCATACTGTCGTTTAGCTACGGTATTTTTTTCTGGCTCACGGCGCAAAATACGCCAAAGGGCTCCACCTACTTCAAGCCGAAGAAAAACGGTGGGCTGGAGATCAGCAGCTGGGGCGACCTATACTTCTACATCGCGATGACCCTGCCCCTGTACATTGCACTGGCGATACTTTCCTGGAAACTTTCCCCGGCCAACCTCGGTCTTCTCAACGAGACCACCACCAACATGATGTACATAGGCTTAAGCGTGTTGTTCGCATTCCAAACCAGCCAAATATGGAAGGTCAACAAAGACCACCTTCGTGAAGGCACGGCAGAAATAGAAAAATACAAATTCAAACAGGTGGCAGCGCTGAATTGGGCATACTTTGTCACCTTTGGTTCGGAGCTTGCGGTTGTCTCCATGTTACCGTTATTTTTCATGGAAACCTTTGAACTCAATGCTGTCACCGCCGGGTTACTCGCCTCCGGCTTCGCCTTTATGAATCTGGTAGCACGTCCCGGTGGCGGCTATCTCAGTGACACCTTCGGCCGCAAGCGGTCATTGTCCATTTTGATAGCGGGACTTGCGGTAGGCTACCTGGTGTTGGCACAGGTCGATAACAGTTGGTGGATACCCGGCGCGGTCATCGCTACCATGTGTTGTTCTTTTTTTGTCCAGGCCGGTGAAGGAGCGGTATTTGCCATGGTGCCCTTGATCAAACGCCGTATGACTGGCCAGATCGCGGGTATGACGGGCGCTTTTGGCAATGTGGGAGCGGTAACCTATCTCACGGTATTATCATTCGTTGATGCCTCGATGTTTTTCACGATCATCGCCGGCAGTGCTGCAATCTGCTTCTTCATCGTACAATTTATTGAGGAACCGGCAGGCCAACAGAGCGAAGTACTGCCCGACGGTACAGTGCAACTCATTGAGCTAACCTGAGATGAACACAATACAGTCCATAGCCAACGCACAGACACTACTTCCTGAGGGACTCAGGCTCAGCGTCGGGCAGTGCAGTAGCGCCGGTTGCAAAGTAGACAACGAAGACGCCATCGGCATTCGTATTCCTGCAGATAATCTTCTTGCTACCAAAGGCGCCGTCGCGGTAATCGCTGACGGCGTTAGCGCTGCCGAGGCTGGCAGAGAAGCGAGCCACACCTGCGTTTCCAATTTTCTTTCGGATTACTTCTCCACGCCTGAATCTTGGAGTGTAAAACATTCGTCCCAGCAGGTACTGACCGCGCTGAACCGCTGGCTTTATAGCCGTGGGCGAGGTTTTTCTGACTGCAACAAAGGCTTTGTTACCACCATGACCACGGTGGTCTTCAAATCACAAACCGCACATGTTTTCCATGTGGGCGACAGCCGTGTCTACCGCCTTCGCGACGGGGCATTGGAACAACTCACCAACGATCACAGCACGCCGGTATCCGAAGATCACTCCTATCTAACCAGAGCCATGGGCTTGGATGTCCATCTGGACATGGACTATCAATCCTACCCCCTACAGCTCGGTGACATTTTTCTCCTCACTACCGATGGCATACACGATGTAGTAGGTCTAACAGCAATGCAGGGCATATTGGCACCCCTTGAAAACGATCTTAACGATGTATGCCAACAGCTGGTAACACAGGCACTCGAGTCTGGCAGTGACGATAACCTCAGCTGCCAGTTACTGAGCATTGACGAACTACCGAGGGCACAGATTGACGAGGTTATCAATCAACTCACCCCGTTGAAATTCCCGCCCTTCCTAGAGCCGGGTATGATACTCGATGGCTACAGAATATTGCGCGAGCTTCATGCCAGCACGCGGAGCCAGGTTTACCAGGTGGAAGACACCGCCACAGGCGATCACTACTGCATGAAGACCCCGTCTGTGAACTTCGATGACGACGCGGCATATATCGAACGTTTTGTCATGGAAAGCTGGATAGGGCTGCGCATTAACAGCTCGCATGTTGTAAAGGTAGTGGAAAGCCATCGTCCAAAGAGCTGCCTGTATTATCTGACCGAGTATATTAATGGCATGACGCTATCTCAATGGATGCGCGAGAACCCTAAACCCGCGGTGGAAGAAGCGGTGTTCCTGATAGACCAGATCGGAAAGGGTTTGCGCGCCATGCACCGGCGAGAAACACTGCACCAGGATGTCAAACCGGACAACATCCTTGTAGACAATATGGGCCAGGTAAAAATCATCGACTTTGGCGCCTGTCGCGTCGCCGGAATTGCTGAGATAGCCACACCGATACAACGGGACATCGCCCTGGGAACTGCAGATTACTCCGCGCCGGAATACACCTTGGGAAAAACGGCCAACTACACCGCAGACCTGTTTTCTCTGGCGGTCATCAGCTACGAAATGTTTACAGGGGTACTGCCCTTCGGCGGAAAGCTGGAACATTGCAAAAGCCAACGGGGGTTTCTTGCAACAACTTATACAGCAAGTTACAAACTCAACCCGCTGATTCCGCACTGGATCGATTGTGCGCTGAAAAAAGCGCTTCGCTTTCACCAAGAACGCCGACACGGCGACATCTCGGAGTTTATCTACGAGCTGCACCATCCGAATCCACGCTACCTCGAATACCAGCAGCGCCCTTTGCTGGAGCGAGACCCTCTGAAAGCCTGGAAGATTATTGCTGGCATTCTGGCTTTCACACAGGCTGCAAGTCTCTTGATGTTTTTGAAATAGCGCGCATCTCGATCATGGCGTGTACATTGAGATTTCGCAGCATAAGAAAGTAATCGATTTTTCGCGCCATGCAGGAGAGCGCCCCAATGCCTGGGGTGAAAACTCCATAATTCACGCTGCCAGCTTGACTCGCTCCCGGTTGTCAAACTCGTGGGCTTCGACTTTCATTTCCGGATACCATTCCTCAAAGTGATCTCTCAATTCTCCATTCAACACGGCAGCTCTTTTCTGGGCACTGTCAAGTTATCTTGTCCCCGTGTGGTCAAAAAACTCATGCGGCTTCCAGATGGTAATATTTTAATAGCCCACCCAGGCTTTCTTTACAGCCAACTGATCCGTCAATAGGTTTCCTTCCGTTCGTGGCGGTTGGAAATAACAGCACGTTGTCTTTACCTTGATGATTCCGCTCGGCGTGATAATGAGCAAGGTACTCGCGAAGTGCGCGTCTTAAGGATGCTTCACCAAACAAAATCAACCTCGACGGACACTCGCCTTTGACCGATTTTACCCAGCGCTCCGAAAACGCATTCAAATTCGGGCTGCGTGCAGGGAGCCGCAGTGGTTTCACATCACCGGATTCGATGATTTCCCGAAATGATTGGCAATACTTAGTGTCACGATCATGAATAAGGTACCTGCAATTACCGAGAAAGCCTCATTCGTCCATCGTTACATTTCTAGCGATCTGCTTCATCCATACTTCATTCGGATGCGGTGTCACTCCTGCGATCTCGACCTTGCGGCTCTCAAGATGGATGAAGAAGAGCACATAATAAGTGACCAGTCCGCGTAGTGTCAGAACCTCCACAGAGAAAAAGTCGGTACCCGCAAGGACAGACATGTGCGTACGAATAAAGTCTGCCCAGGTTGTCTCTCGCTTTCGTTTCGGCGCCGGAAGAATTCCCTGGCGTAGAAGAATATTACCCACAGTTTGATCTGATAGCGTGTAACCCAGGTTCGCCATAGCTCCGACAATTCGGTCATAACCCCAGCCCGAATTCTCTCTAGCCATGCGCATGACCAACGCCTCAATTTCACTGTCAATTCGGGGGCGGCCCGGATAGCGGCGCGAATAGGAGCCGTCAAATTTACGTGCTACCAGTTTGCGGTACCAACCAAGAATGGTGTCGGGTCTCGCGGCATGGGGACGTCCTCGAGCGCTTTGCGGCCAAGTCGATGTGCGATTTCTGACAGAGTAGCCTTCTCCACGTAGTGAGTATCAACCGGGTTTTAATTTGAGCTTTGAGTATTCGGTTCTCTGCGGCGAGATACTCATTGCGCAGAAGGAGTTCTTGGTCCACAGTTCCCGTGATGTAGGCCAATAGGCATGCCCAATCGATGCAAATCTATCTCCAGCTGGAAATTCTCTGTAAATCATATGCCAGATCTTGGGTGATGCAAAACGGTATAGAAACAGGATCGAGATTTGTCAAACTACTGATATCCTTAAGCAGATTAGTTTTTTGACCACACGGGCACTCTCACTTCGAGGACTACTCAACCAAGTTACGCCATCATTATTCATAAATTGACATCATTGACTGCAGTCACTATCATTCTGATAACTCATTACACATTGAGGGACAAGCTATGCCAAGTCTAAGCGTGCGGAAAATAGATGAAGATACTATGCGCCTCTTACGGATACAGGCTGCCAAGCATGGTGCCTCCATGGAAGAGGAAGTCCGCCAAATTCTAAAACGCGCTGTTTCAACACCCGAGAACTTGGGTGATCTTGCAGTTAAACTATTTAGTCCTGCCTATGGTGATGACGAACTGACCCTGCCAGAACGAGAAACCCATAAACCTATCAGCTTCTGAATGATTATCCTGGATACTAATATTGTCTCCGAGTTTATGACCTCCCCGCCTGCTAGTCAGGTTCTAGATTGGTTAAATTCTCAGGATGTTACTTCATTGTATTTATCAACAATCACTGTAGCTGAAATTGGCTACGGCCTTCTAGCGATGCCCGAGGGTAAGCGTTGCAAGTTATTAAGTGAACGTTTTGAACAATTTGTAAAAGAGGCTTTTACTAAACGAGTTCTATCGTTTGATGAAAGTGCAGCCCGCATTTATGGTGAGGTCATGTGCCACCGTAAAGAAATAGGTCGCCCAATGAGCAACCTAGATGGGCAAATTGCGGCAATTGCCAGATCAAGAGGGTTCTGTGTCGCAACCCGAAATATCAAAGATTTTGAACACTGCCAAATCGAGCTTATAAATCCGTTCAACGGTGTATCCTAAGCAGAACATTTACGCGCTATCAGCTGCCTCCCATAGGCAAATCTTTCAGTGCCTGGGCAACCTCCTCGGCTTCATACTCGTGATCGGCTAGTTTGCCGGCGCTGAAGTCCATATAGGCCTGCATATCCAGGTGTCCGTGCCCCGACAGGTTGAACAGAATAACCTCTGATTTACCCTCGGCCTTGCAGCGTAGCGCCTCGTCAATGGCACCGCGTATTGCATGATTCGATTCCGGTGCCGGCACTATTCCCTCTGCTCTAGCGAACTGCACGCCCGCAGAGAAACAGGTATTTTGCGCGTAGGCCCTGGCTTCGATTTGACCAAGGTTCTGAAGGTGGCTCACGATGGGTGACATGCCGTGGTAGCGTAGACCGCCGGCGTGAATCGCCTCCGGAATAAATCCATGCCCCAGTGTATGCATTTTCATCATGGGGGTTAGACCCGCTACATCGCCGTAATCGTAGGCGAAAACACCCTTAGTCATTGTTGGGCAGGAGGCCGGTTCAACCGCAAGAATTCGTGTGGACTTACCGCCGGTTAAATTGGCGCCTATAAACGGAAAGCTTAAGCCGGCAAAATTACTGCCGCCGCCTGAGCAAGCTATCACTATGTCGGGATATTCTCCCGCCATTTCCATTTGCAGCAGCGCCTCCCGGCCAATAACAGTTTGGTGCAACATGACGTGATTCAGCACGCTACCAAGTCCATAATTGGTATCATCTCGCTGGCGGGCAATCTCCACAGCTTCGGAGATTGCAATGCCTAAACTGCCGGGAGAATCCGGGGTCTGCGCCAAAATTTCCCGGCCTGATTCGGTCTCCTCACTCGGGCTGGCAATAACAGTACCGCCGTAGGTTTCTATCATGGCCCTGCGGTAGGGTTTCTGGTTGTAGCTGACTTTCACCATAAACACTTTGACCGAAATACCCATGGCCTCGCCTGCCAGGGACAGTGCTGTGCCCCACTGACCCGCACCGGTTTCAGTAGAAATGTGTTTTATTCCGGCCTCGCGATTGTAATAGGCCTGGGCTATTGCCGTATTGAGTTTGTGCGAACCGACCGGACTGCTGCCTTCATATTTGTAATAAATATGTGCGGGGGTATCTAGCAGCTTTTCCAGGCGTCTTGCCCGGTGAACCGGAGATGGGCGCCACTGCCGATAGTACTGTAAAACCTCATCGGGTATATCAATATAGCGTTCGCTGCTCACTTCTTGAGCGATTAAAGCGTCCGGGAAAATCGCGGACAGATCCTCAGGGCCGACTGGCTCTTTAGTCTGCGGATTCAGCGGTGGCTCCATTGGCTCTGGAAGATCAGCCAAAATATTATACCACTGATCGGGAATGTCAGCTTCGGGGATGAGGTATTTTACTTGCTTCATTGCTGCGGCTTCTCCAGAATTTTATTGACGCGTGATAATAGCGTGTTTAGGCATTTCAGCCAAAAACAAATCGCGAATAGGCCGCTTGAGCTTCAGTAGGCCACGGTAAAAATCTGTCCGACGAATTGCCTGTTCTCAACTTCATCGATTGTGGCCTTAGCCAGATCGCGTACATAAATGGCTTTGCTGCCATCCTCAGCGACCAGGGCTGAACTCGTTGAGCTGCGAAACTTGCCCTTATGGGTCAACTTGTCGAGTTCGCCATAGATACCCAGAATTCTCATGGGCGGCACTACAACCGTCCACGCAATGTCACTGCGGCGATACATTTCAACTGAAAGTTGGTGGCCAAATAGTACGCCATGCATTTCGGATCCAGGCTCGTAATTGAAAGTAGCGTTTTCCATGTTTGCCGCCACCTCTTCATAGGTATTGCCGTAGATCAGGTTTGCTCCGCCCATCTGCACCAGGTAGGGCTTATGTGCCGCCTCAGCCAATACCTCCAACACGTTCTTTGTTGCTGCCACCAAAAGCGAGTTTTCAGGCCGATTGTCTGGAGATTTAGCAGAGATGGTAATGACAACGGCATGGGCTGGGCCGATGAGCTTCTTTATAGCGGTGCGATTCCTTAGGTCGCCTCTGGCCGCGGTAAAGTTCTTGTGGTTTACGTCGAGTTTTTCTGGGCTGCGAGAGACTCCGGTAACTCGATGGCCGCGCTGCAGAGCTTCATCCACAATCACCTGGCCAATACGACCACTGGCGCCGTAAACGACAATGTTCAAGCGCTCTTTGCCTTGGGCGCTGGCCGTCACTGAGCTGGCAGTTGCCAGGACGAGAGTGAATATCTTGGCGAATTTAATGAGCATCTTTTTCTCCGAGCCCCTCAGTTGGGCAGTTGATAGGTGATTTGATTATGCTGGTGTTTCCCGGTTATCCGCCCGGCAAGTATAGCGGCGCATTAGTTGGGGTTGCGTCCACCGCCAAAACTTACTATTATTTCTCCGAGTATACGTATACTTGAGAGTACCGAGTTCTGCGCTCTGTTTTATTTGCTGTTTAGCGAAACCAGTCAAGCGGCAGCTCCGCAACATTTCTTGTATTTCTTCCCGCTTCCGCAGACACACCGTTCATTTCGCCCGCTCTTTGCGGCTTCATGATGGATGGGAGGCGATAGCTTTCTTTCCAGGTCCGTTAGATCCTCTTCCTTGTCCGGTTCAAACCCCAAAATAAAATGCCAGCCGTTTTCATGACAGGTATTGGCGATCATATCGACTTTTGAGTCATCGGCAACTCTTAAAATCAATGGGTTCTTTTTACTGCCCAGTTTGGCCACGATTTTTGCTTGCTTCCCGTTGTAATCACTACGCTTGCTTGAGTTTCATTGATAACTTTGAGTGCTCAATACTCAGCGCCACCCATTGTGCATTGAGCTTCTTGAACCGTTTATAGTTACTTATCTGGCCGCGTATATCGCCCACAAATTCCTTGCGAATATACTCCGTCCGGCTCTTCATATCCAGTGTATAGCTGACCTGATAATAAGGCCCAGTCTGACTCTCCCGGTCCTTGTATTGCTTCGTCAACGATCCAGGGCGCATAGCGCCCAGTAATGCTATGTCACCTTTGATCTTTGTCATACGCCGTTCAATTTGTGCGAGCCTTTTCCTTGTCATTGATATAGCATATACATACTATGTTAGTTTGTCAAAAGGACACTGTCTATGCTGTGGATCTATTGGTGGGATGCAATCATTTATCTTCGCCCGGCTTGCGCTCGTACCCGGACATTTATGTGGTTCGCCGTCTGTGTGGCGGGATTGACGGTTCGTACCGAACGAATGGGGGTGACGAGTATTGTCCGGGCGCTGGGGTTACAGGGGCGGTTTTATGACAACTTGCTGGATAACTTCCACAGCACCGGCATTAAGTTGGACTCAATGACGGTATTGTGGTCTCAACTTGTACTTCGACTGTTCCCTGGTCTGGTTCGAGTGAATGGCCGACTCGTGTTGGTGGGGGACGGCATTAAGGTCTCCAAACAGGGCAAAAAGATGCCTGCTGTGAAGCTGCTACATCAGGAATCCGAGTCAAATACCAAAGCGGAGTACATCATGGGACACTCCTTTCAGGCCGTCTCTATTCTTTCTCGTGCCGCCAATAGCGTGTTCGCTGTGCCGCTTGCCGCGAGGATTCATGAGGGGACCGTGTTATCGAATCGTGACCGGCGTACCCTGCTCGACAAAATGATCAGTCTACTGGCGATAGTCAGTATTCAGGAGCCGTATTATTTTGTCGCCGACGCCTATTATGCCAGCCAGAAAGTCGTTAATGGGCTTTTGAATGAGGGGAATCATTTGGTCACCCGCGCCAGATCAAATGCGGTTGCCTACCAGCTGCATCATCAGCAACAGCCGAAAAAAAGAGGGCGGCCACGTAAGTATGGTGACAAGGTAAAACCAAGATCACTGTTTGGGTTGGTCGCATTGATGGAGGAGGCTCAAAGCCCTGTCTATGGCGAAAAAAACGTAGCTATCCGATACGCAGTCCATGATTTATTATGGAGACCGACCGGCAGTATTGTTCGGTTTGTCATTGTCGTTCACCCAACGAGGGGACGCTGTATACTCATGTCTACTGATACGTCATTATCGGCCCTCGATATCATTCACCTCTACGGTCTGCGATTTAAAATAGAGCATGCCTTCAAGCAGGCGGTTCATGTTATCGGTTCTTTTTCATACCATTTCTGGATGAGCGTAATGAAGCCATTGGAGCGACGCAATGGTAATCAGCACCTTCACCGGGAATCAAAAAAATATCGCGATGGCGTCAAGCGAAAACTGAAGGCTTATCACGTCTTTGTACACGCGGGGATTGTTGCTCAAGGGCTACTTCATTACCTGGCATCTTGCCACACTCGGCTAGTCTGGAACTCTTTTGGCTCCTGGCTTCGAACGATCCGGCCCGGTCTAGCTCCGTCCGAGTTGGTGGTTGCCACTGCGCTACGCAGCAGCCTCCCGCATTTTCTCCTGGATACGGATTCTCGTACAAACTTCGCGAAATTCATCACGCAACGGCAAGACCTTGATAGAATGGCGCTATTTAGGCTTGTGTCATGAGGCTAACTCGGTACTCATGAGTACGTATACTGTATACTACAATTTCAATATACTCATACTCGACAGTGCCAGAATTGGCGCTGCTGGAGTTTAGGCAACTGCACGATAACAATTAAATAACCTGCGGAGTCTCTAAATGAATAAATTTACAAGAGCGAAAGCACCTCTCAGTTCCTTGACACAACTGTGTATTGCCGTCTCCGTCGCCGCAGGGGGTGCCGGGGTAGTTGCTAAGGCCGAAGCCCAGGCAGGTACTCTCGAGGAGATTGTCGTAACCGCACGAAAACGCGAGGAAAGCCTGCAGGACACGCCTATATCAATAGCCGCTTTTACTACCCAGGATCTTGAGGCTCGCGGCATTGTGGATTTTTCCGAGCTCGGTGAGTTCACCCCGAACGTCACCTTTGACTTCACCTCTGCCATTTCTGGTGGTAATTCTGCGGCGATCATTATGATACGCGGTGTAGGCACCAGTGACTGGGCACTACCGGTAGATCCCGGGGTTGGCCTTTATCTCGATGGTGTCTACATCGCCAGAACCGTAGGCCAGGTCATGGACACGGTGGACGTAGAGCGAATAGAAGTACTGCGGGGGCCCCAGGGAACCCTGTTCGGACGCAACACGATTGGTGGTGCCATTTCGGTAATAACCAAAAAGCCAACAACAGATGAAGTCTACGGCAGAGTAGAAGCAGCCATTGGTTCCTATGACCGCTTAGACCTCAACGGATACATCAACGTTCCATTTAGCGATACCTTTGCCGGTAGTGCCTCCATCTCCAGCCGCACGCGCGATGGCTATGTGAAAAATATTTTTCCAGGTGCTCCAGACTTAGGTGACAATGACGACCTCTCGGGTCGCATCGCACTGCGCTGGGCGCCTAGCGACTCGGTGACTTTCGACTTGAGTGGCGACTACTCCACTACTGACGAGGCACCCGCGGGGAACGTCCTGATCGACGTTATCGAAGATCCGGATAGCCCCATCCGCGGTTTCACACCGCTGCTCAACTCATTGTCTGGCGACCCACAGTGCAGCGACAGGACTGATCCAGGCCGACTCAATAACACGGCCTGCTATAACTCCCAGTGGGCAATCGGCCCCTTCCGCACCAATAGTAGCCATTTGAGTTCTACACCTGAGCTGCAAACGTCTGAACGCTTCGGCATTGCTGTAAAACCTGAATCTAGTTTGGACGTTTGGGGTATCGCCAGCACCATTGAATGGGATATCACCGACAATCTGACCCTTAAATCTATAACGGCCCACAGGCGTGTAGAAGATGGCTTCTGGTCTCGCGACGCAGGGCACTCCGGTAACCAGAATCACATAACAGCGCGAACCACCAACCTGTACGAGCAAGAGCAGACAACCCAGGAATTTCAGCTATTGGGCTCGGCCTTCGAAGACCGCTTGTCCTGGGTGGTGGGTGTCTACTACCTGGAGGAAGAGGGTTCACACCTGGACGTTGTAGAATTGCCCCTCAATACTGTGTTTGATAGTGGTGGTACGATCGATAATAGCAGTACCGCCGTATTCACCCAGGGCACCTTCGATGTCACGGAACAGTTCAGTGTTACTTTAGGGGTTCGGTATACCGATGAGAAAAAAGAGTTTGTTGCCGAATCAGTCGTGGGCATCGACGAAGGCAACCCTGAGTTTGGTGGCGCTGGCTTGGTGACCGGCTTACCAGATTGTCTCGACAACCCAATTCCTCTGCCGGGTAACGGCGCCTGTGTACTGCCTGACACGCCTGTAAACTCGGATACCTCAGAGACGGAACCCTACCTCAACTTATCCTATCGTTTCACTGATGATTTTATGGCCTATGCATCCTACTCCGAGGGTTTTAAGGGCGGTGCATTTACCCAGCGAGTTTTTCCACCGGCTCTGGTTACACCCACAGCAGGTCCTGAATTTGTTGAAGTGTACGAAGCGGGCTTTAAATCTACCTGGCTCGACAGCCGTATGCGCTTGAATGGTGCAGTGTTCTTTAACGACTACACCGACCTCCAGGTAAACGTTAACCAGGCAACAGGTACCGGTGGTGGCACCGTTATCGGAACCGTCACCGCAAACGCCGCCGCGGCCGAAATTTTCGGATTTGAACTCGAAATGACCGCGGTACCCAGTGCAGCATCGCTCATTCAAATCGGCGTTGGCTACCTGGATGCGGAGTATGTCGAATTGGATGACACTGTTAGTCAGTTCACACTGGATTCCGAGCTGGTCAATGCCCCCGAATGGAACATCAACATAGGCGGCCAGTACAAATTTGATCTGAGCAACGCCGGCAGCCTGGTTGCTCGTGTGGACTACTCGTATACTTCCGAGGTATATAACGACTCAACCAACGCCGATCTGCTGAGACAGAGTAGTAACTCACTCGTCAATGCGGCATTAACCTGGACCGATCGAAATGATCAGTGGTCTGCCACGCTAGGCGGTAAAAACCTGACTGATGAGACCTACTTGGTAACGGGTTTCAGTGGCTCCGGCATTGTTGAAGGCGTTTACGGCTTACCCAAGACCTGGTCTGTTTCAGTACGTAGAAGCTTCTAAAGCAGCTTCTGTATCTCACGCAACTCAGAGCTCCAATCCGCGATAAGCGTTTTGGAGCTTTTTCTTTTGGGCAACAAGCAAAAACCCACTACTGTGCTTTAAATCCGGAGAATGTTCGATTGGTCTGATTCCGATTTTTGCTATGCAGCATTAGAAAATTCCTCAACTGTCATCAAAGGTAACTTCCGTGGCGAAGGACTTAAAAGATCTCCAAGCAGATCGAAACCTCGAAGATTATCGAGTCTCTCGTCGAGCATTTGTTCAAACCACTGCCGGCATAGGCGCGACAGGGTTGCTCAGTGGTGCTTTGCCCGGTTGCTCTAGTACAGAGTATTCCGAAGTAACTGGCCAGGTGCCAGGTGCTTCAATATTGCGCGCGGATAAGCAGTTCCAGGAACGCAAGAACGACCTAGTGTGGCAGGTCATAAAACCGGCTCGATCACCTGATCTTATCATTGATGCGAAATCCTCCGCCGATGTAATCTCAGCCGTGAACTACGCCCGTGATAACGAGTTGAAAATCATCGCCAAAAGCGGTGGACACAGCATGACCGGCTCCTTTCTTCGCGACGGTGGCGTCCTGTTAAATTTGCTGCCGATGCGACAAATTTCGGTAGATCCAGGTTCTAAGATAGTCGCAGTAGAGCCCGGCACGTGGGGGCCATCATTGCTGCAAAAACTCGGTGAATACGGCCTGGGCTTTCCAGTAGCACGAGGAGCCAGTGTCGCGGTCGGTGGCTATCTGCTGGGCGGCGGTCTGGGCTTTAATCCAAATACCTGGGGCATCGGCTGCGACTCTATACTGGCAGCCGACGTAGTAAACGCCGAAGGTGAGTTAATTACAGTAAGCGAAAGGAATTATCCCGATATGTATTGGGCAGTACGGGGTGCAGGCCCAGGTTTATTTGGCATCGTCACAAAGTTTTATCTACAGGCCTATGATTTACCTAGCTCAATTATGACCGCACAGTACATCCACCCTTTGGCGGAGCACGCCAAAGTGGGAGCTGCGCTCGAAGCACTGGTCCCTAGCAGCGATCATCTTTTAGAACTTATCCTGCTGATCACGGGAAACCCGGACAAGCAGGCGGTCGCGGGCGGAGCGTCACAGTACGTTTGTATGGTCAATGTAGTTGCTTACGGCGAAAGCGAGGAGCATTCGCGGCGTCTGCTTAAAGCGATTGCAGACAGCCCTCTGGCAGAATCGCCACTGGCAAAGACCGAGTATCAAGCCACCAACCTGGCTATCTTGACGGGTGACACAGGTGAAGCATTTCCCCGGGGAAGAATGGCAACAGAGGGCGTATGGAGTAACGCCATTGCTCCAGTGGTTTCAGTGCTCGCCGATCGGGTTGATCATGCTGCCACTCCAATTACGACGGTGAGCATCCGTTTTCTGGGCAATGCCGCCATGCCCAAAAACGCTGCATTTTCAATAATCGGCAGCACCAATATACTCTCAGTACTGACCTGGGAGGACGAGAGGGACGATGACACTATCAAGCAATGGCTGGCTGATACTATGACTGCATTACAACCCTTCTCCCTGGGCCACTATATTAACAACGAGGATGTGGTTAATTTCCCGGAACGTAACCGCGGATCATTTAGTGCAGATAGCTGGACGAAACTGCGGGCTTTGAAAGAAAAGTATGACCCGAATGGTATCTTTCACGATTATTATGGAGTGGGCTAGACCACCTTGAGAAAATGATGCTGAGCAAAAAAGAACAGCAAATAGCCAACTCGAAGGCCTATCGAAGCTTTGCTAGCTGGCGCAATTCCTTCGTCTTGAAAATGGCTGTATTTAATATCGGCCTGGTCATGGTGTTTGACGTTCTGGCAATTTTACGCCCGGGGGTATTAACGTTTCTACCCAGTGCAGGCACAGCCTTGAATATCGGTGCCTGGTTAGTCCTATTCATTATAGTTTCTGTTATTTTTTCCGCTGTTTACTACAACATTCGAATGGAGCAACAAACCCGGCTCCTAAAAACTAATCTAAATGAGTTGCCGTCACTTGAATAAGCTATTTCCTCAACCAGCTTTGGTTCTGGGCTCAAACATGCTCGGGAATACAGCAAGTGCGGCCGAAGCCGCCGGGCAAGCGAATGGCGCTTCTATCGCTACCTTCGTCTGTTTCCTTGTTTTAACGCTCTTCATTACCAGCTGGGCTGCCAGGCGCAACAAGACCAAAGAAGATTTCTACCTGGCGGGTGGCCAGATTACCGGTGTACAGAATGGCTTTGCTATCGCCGGTGACACCATGTCGGCCGCCTCTTTCCTGGGCCTGGTCGGCCTCATATTTGTGGTAGGTTTTGATACGCTATTCTTTATTATCAGCCTGGTTGTCAGTTGGCTGATCGTCGTCTTAATTGTGGCGGAACGCCTGCGAAATCTGGGCTCATACACTTTCGCCGATGCCATATCCTATCGCCTGTCACGAAAGCCCGTTCGCATTATGGCTGCGACTTGCGCCTTAACGATTATGATTCCCTACTTGCTTGCCCAAATGGTTGCGGCAGGCGGGCTGGTCGAAAGCCTATTTGGCCTTAGCTATACCCACGGCGTGATTGTTGTCGGCGTGCTAATGACAATCTACGTAACCTTCGGTGGCATGATGGCCACAACCTGGGTGCAAATTGTCAAAGCCGTTTTGCTGATTGCCGGAGGGTCTATGTTAGCGATTGGAGTACTCAATAATTTCGATTTTAGTATTAGCGCCTTAATCAACAAAGCCGTAGAAGTACATCCGTCCGGTGAGAAACTGCTGCAACCCGGAGGGCTTTATACCGATATCATCTCCACCGTATCACTCAGTCTGGCTTTCATAGGCGGAACGGCAGCAATGCCACATGTACTCATGCGCTTCTTCACCGTACCCGACGCCACCCAGGCGAGGAAGTCTGCAGTGATCGCCCTTAGCCTGATTGCTTATTTTCAAATTGTGGTCATCGTTGTTGGTCTTGGCGCAGTCGTCTTCCTGCTCGATAACGCCAACTATTCTTTGGGTGGCACTGATATTGTCGGTGGCAGCAATATGGCGGCTATCCATCTGGCCCAGATCATTGGCGGTGATGTTTTCATGGGCTTTATCTCCGCTGTGGCCTTTGCCACTATTCTAGCTGTGGTGTCAGGTATCACTCTTTCGGCTGGAGCGACCATCTCTCACGATTTGTACTCCAATGTAATCAGTAAAGAAAAATGCACTGAAACTCAGGAACTGTGGATTTCTAGGGTTACGGTCGTAGTACTAGGCGCCCTGGGAATTTTTCTAGCTATTATTTTTGAGGGCCAGAATGTCGCGGTCTTGGCAACCCTGCCGTTAGCGATTGGCGCGAGCACCAACTTCCCGCTACTGCTACTGTCCATGTATTGGGGGGGCATCACGGCAAGAGGCACTTTGGCCGGGGGCTACGCCGGTTTGTTAAGCGCCGTAATCCTGTTGGTACTAGGGCCTAATGTTTGGGTGCCGGTGTTCGGCTTCGACAACGCCATTTTCCCCTACGCCTATCCGACTTTGTTTTCGATGAGTATTTGTTTTGGGTTTGCCTGGTGGTTTTCAATCACGGATAAAAGCAGCCGGGCCGATGAAGAAAGAAATGCATTTGAAGCACAGCTACTTCACTCTCAGTTAGGCGATGCCATTTAGCGGTTGACCATTGCCGGTACAAAACCACCCAGCATAGACTCAAGCTTGGCTGCAACGGCCAGGGAGACATGCTCCTGGTAGGCTGAGGCAACAACCTGAACACCCAGTGGCATCCCCTCTTGCTCGGCAATCGGTACAACCGTTGATGGCAAACCCGCTACGGCGTAGCTGTGTACGTAATTAAAACCCTCGTATTTGAAATAATCCCCCCCTGGCACACCATGGGGCGGTTCCATATGACGCGGCGCGGGGCCTGTGGTCACTGGACACAAGATCGCATCGTAGTCTGCCACAGAACGTCGGATATTAGCCCGCATCTCGAAATAACGCCTCTGCAGCTCGAAGAAATCGGTAACGCTGAGGGATTCACCGAAACCGTCTAGCAGTGTCTGAAACTGGTGGTGATGTCGTCCGTTACTGCCTTCAAGGTCGCGCCAGGTACTCGCTCCCCCGTCGGCGCCTACCATGGTAAAAAATAGCATGGTCGCCTCCCGGCTGTCTTGGGGTTCAATTTCCACCACTTCGGCACCAGTTTCTTTCAGCGCCAGTGCTGCCGCCTTGATACCCTGCTCCGTCTCTTGGCTTACTTTTGCTACACCGTCGTCAAAGTAATAGCCAATTCGTAAGCCCTTTAGATCCACCGAGCTGGGGTCACCAAGGTCGACAGACACCGCGTAAGGGTCTACACCATCGGCACCCGATATTATCGGTAGCAGCAGTGCCAGGTCCTCTACATAGCGTGCCATCGGACCCAGGCACATCATGTCGCGATAGCCAGTGTCTCGGGTGACCGGCCAGTGGCCTGTATCGGGTGTACGACCCACCGTCGGGCGAATACCCACAGTCCCGCAGTAATGGCTGGGCACACGAATTGAGCCGCCGCCATCTACGCCTATTCCAACCAGGGTGGCATCGGCCCCCAATAAGGCGGCCTCCCCGCCCGTGGAACCTCCGGGGGTACGCTCTAAATCGGCAGGGTTATTGGTCCTGCCGAACAGGGCATTGTCGGTTTCATAGGAAGATGAATACTCTGGTAAATTGGTTTTGCCAATGATAATCGCGCCAGCACTGCGCAAACGCGCCACCACCGAGGCATCTTCTTCAGGCCAGTGGTTTTCTCGTGCATAGGAACCGCCGGTACACCGAAAGCCCTTAACGTCTATAGAATCCTTTACTGTGATGGGCAGGCCTAAAAGCGGCCGAGGGCCAGTTTTAGCTCGCTCTGCATCGGCTTGCTTTGCCTGGGCGAGCGATTGCTCTTTGTCCATCGCAGCAACAGCGTTCAAGGCGGGATTAACGGTCTCAATTCTATCGATAACCTCTGTGACAAGCTCAACAGCACTTATCTCACCTGAGTTCATTTTACGCAGGTACTCAACTGCCGAATCCATCGTTTTATTGTCCATGCGAGTAGACCGCCTCTCTGTACATAGCGTGGTGTGTACTGTAACCATACTTGGCAAAGTTCTTACTGTCCTCGACTAGCGCCGGCATGGCATCTGACGCCAACGCTGCATTGAGTGCATCGAGATCGTCGAATACAACCTCGTTACCAATGACCAGGCTGTCGTCGCCAATGCTACCCGATTGCTCATGATCCATTGGCAGATAGCAAAGTACATTGCGAATATCCGGAAACTTGGCCAATAGAGGTGGATGGTGTTTGCTATAGAAATCGACAAACTCGGCCTGATTTTCTACCGGACCGTAGTATCGAACGACAAATGAAAGTGCCGCTGTTCGAGACGGTGGACTAGCGTGGCCAGGAATGTCATATTGCACCGGTTGAACAATCTCAACGCGCACCTTCTCGGCACTGGCCGAAAAATAGGGGCTATCTACGAATAACTTTTGAAAATCAGAGTCATCCACTAGTGCTTGTGCCTGTTCGCGCGAAGCAAGGTCTATCTGGACGATGGAGACCGGGCTTGGAACATCATCCATTTTGGGTAGGTCTCCCGGGTATGGCGAATAGTACTCCACCATTTCTACTCCAGGAATACCCTTAAGATAGGCAAGAGGCACACCCAGGTGATATTGCTTGAGATCAGCTGGGGATATTCCGAGTGCCCAGATTGTGACAAAAACCGCGACTTTCATAGCTGTAATCCCAAGGACTGGATAAGAACGATCCGCACAGCCCGCGAGCACTTTAACTCCCGGGCTTGTAAAGGTATTTGAATTTACTAGAATTTGAGTATACCGTATACGATTGAAGAGCAACAATAGCCAAATGTCATGAGTAGTCTATCTAAACTGAACAAACTACCACCGCTGCGGGATCAGGTTTATGAAAGTATCCATAGAGCCATCCTTGTTGGCGATATCGCCGTTGGTGAGCGACTCACCGAGGCAAACTATCGACATTCCTGGGGGTATCGAGAACTCCCGTGAGAGAGGCCATGAGCATGCTGCAGCAAGTCGGGGGCTTGCGCGCGCGTGAGGGTGGCGGTTACGGAATTTTTCTGCCCACCGTCAAGGAAGTGAAAGAATCCTACGAGGTTCGCGCACTGCTGGAGCCGGTTGGTATACAAAGCGTGGCCAAACTGTGTACTGCGGACTACCTGGCCGAACTGCGGGCTATCATGGATGCCGAGTGGGAGGCCCACAAGGCGGACGACCCGGGCGAGTTTGCACTTAAAAATTTCGCATTCCGCGTCAAGCTCTACGAAAACTGCAGTAATTCAATGATACGCAAAGTACTCGAACAATTTTTTCAGTATCTAAATTATATTGCGATGATCACGCTGCAAGAACCGCCGGTGAGAAAAATCGTTCTTGAAGGACAGGAAACAATTTATGCCGCGCTTGAAAAAAGGGACCCTGCACTAGCAAAAAAGGCGATTAAAATTTATCTGAAATCAGCCCATACCGCATTGGCTAACGCGGCGAAAAAAAATAAACCAGGCACCTCAGAAAAGTAACTAGTCCTGAGCTGCCAGCACGTCGACAAGTTCTTTGACAATCAATTTGTGGCCTGACAAAGAAGGATGCAAGCCATCCTCCAGGAGCAACTCACCACGAGGCGGATCACCAAAGACCTGAGTTAAATCAACTATTGTCTCGGGAATCGCCCTGATGTACTCAGCTACCCTTTCCACATCTGCACTTGCCCAGGAACTACCGGTATTACCCAGCATCCAATGCTTCGCAATCCTCTCCTCCAAAATGCCGGTGGGGGTAAGCCAGATAACATCTGCCGCTGTTTCAGACCGGACCAACTTGTTAAGAAGTTCAAAGTTTTTGCCCGACTCCTCAATGCCGACCAGCGTCTTGTCCGGGCAGGCATCGATTCTTTGGGCATCGTTGGTTCCGAAAAAGAAAACCACGAGATCCGGCTGCAAGGCAATGACCTCTTGAACGCGGGCTACAATATGCGTACTCGTTTGCGTCGACACACCAGAATTTACAATACTCAACTTGCACTGTGGGAAACGGGACCGCAATACAAAACGTAAAATTTCCAGCCAGAATTGGTCATCATCAGTGAAGCTGTCACCCACTCCCACGACGGTATACTCGGCCGAGATGGGAAGCGATTCAATTTTTGCGGCAAATTCCGGTTCGTCCAACAGTTCCCCGGCCGCAGTGCGCGCGCGATCGGAAATTTTGTCGCGGACCGCGCGGTATTCTTCAGCGGTAATACCGAACAACGCCGCTACCGTATTATCATTAACCACCGGTAACATGCCGAGCATTTTCTCTGCGTGGATAAACTGCAAGATAAACTCAAACTGATCTTGTGAAAGCTCTGGCACATTCCTCTCCTTTAACTATCTGTGAGTCCGCGGACCGTACCCACTTAAACATCCCGTGTAAATTTCGCGTGGTAGCGGTCATAGCGGCCCATTAAAGCAAACAAGATAGCGGTAATCAGCATCAATACGATCATGCTTTTTAACACTGGATAATAGCTGCCGAATATCTCCTGTGTTTTTGCATACAGGTATGGCCCGCCGCTGGTACCCAGTAAAAAGCCCACAAAAATAAGACCGTAGATGGAACCGAAGCGGCGCAAGCCAAAATAGCGACTGGCCATATACCCCATGAGTTCAGTTTCTGCTCCAATACCCGCCCCCATCAGCGCAGCGGCGACGAAAGGCGCCCAGCTCGTTTCAACGTAGGCCAAAATGGCAAAACCGATGGCGGTAAGGGTAAATATTGTTGCACCAGCGACAGGAGCAAATACCTTGTCCAGAAGATAACCCACCACAAGCCGGGCAATAGCCATGGATATACCCAGCACCATCACTACCGAACTTGCCTGCATAACGGTGAAACCTTTGTCAGCCAGCAAAAACGCCATCTGATTCGTTATGCCCCACAACGCAGCGGAGGCGAAAAGAACGGCAAAAAATAATAACCAGAACCCCTGCGTTTTGAGGGCATCCCTAAGCGATAAACCCGACTCATTATTTTCAACGGCAACGGCTTTATCATTTGTCTCGCCATCGACCTGTAAACCCATCGATTGTGGAGTGTCGCGGATGAAAAAATACATCACCGGTATCGTTATCAACAAGATGTACGAGCCATAAAAAATGAAACCGCCCTGCCAGCCCTGCCAGGAAACCACCAGCGCAGTGATTTTAGGTAAGAAAGCCAGGCCCACACCAGTACCGGAAGCGATCAAGCCGATCATCAAACCTCGCCTGCGGTCGTACCAGGCCGATACAGTGCGGATAAACGACAAATTATTATTTGCAGCGCCAAATATCGCCACCGCAGGGAAGATGACCCAGAGCTGCCAGAGCTGGTTCAAATAAAGGGGCACTGTAACAAGTATCAGCGCCATCAGTATCAAAGAGGGAAGCATGGTGCGCCGCACACCATAGCGATCTACGAGACTTCCAAAGGTAGGGTGAATAGCCGCACTTACCAGTGTCAGCAAAGATATCGATAGCGTCATACCCGAACGACTCCATCCGAACTCTGCCTCCAGGCTCTGCACAACAAAACCGAAACTCGCATAAATAAGCGGGCCCACATTGCCGAACATTCCAACAAAACAGGCAAGGATAATTGGCCAGCCAAAGAATGGCTTGGAATACATTCCCGAAAGATTCGTAGCGGGCGGTGATGAACTCATAGACTCTCCAACAAAGCCAGATTGTGAGGGCATGACCGCGATATGATAGCATCGCAACCGAGCAGGTAGAGCGTTATTTTTTTGATCGGGACATTTCGGAGAGTAGCCCATGAATGAAGTTTCGGAAGACACGCGGTTAGCTATCGCCAAAGTCGAGCAGCTAATCGGTGAAAGAATCACGACCAATGTAACCGTCTGCGATCATCATGGACACGATGAGTCATGGCATGAATCTATGGCCCCTGATGCAGTGTGCTTTGCGCAAAGTGTCGAGGACGTCCGCCATATCGCCGCGACCTGTTATGAATACCACGTGCCACTTATACCCTATGGTACAGGCACTGGAATGGCTGGGCAGGTTGTAGCAGAGCACGGCGGTATTTGCCTCGATTTATCACAGATGAATAAGATTACCCAAGTGAATACTGACGACTTCGATTGCACCGTCCAGGCAGGCGTCACTCTGAATCAACTCAATGACCACCTGCGGGCAACGGGATTGTTTTTTAGCGTAGATCCTGGAGCAGACGCCTCGATCGGCGGAATGGCGGCAACTCGCGCTTCGGGCACCAACACCGTCCGCTACGGCACCATGAGAGACAATGTTATTTCCTTGACCGTGGTGCTCGCCGACGGTCGTGTTATTCGAACCGCAGGACGCGCGCGGAAATCTGCAGCTGGCTATGATTTGACCGGGCTTTTCGTTGGGTCAGAGGGAACCCTGGGCATCATCGTAGAGGTCTGCGTAAAACTGCATGGCGTACCGGAGGCTATTTCAGCAGCTTCATTATGCTTCGATACAATTGACAATGCGGTCGACGCCGTCATCGCGACCCTGCATTGCAATATCCCCATGGCGCGGATTGAATTACTTGATAAGGCACAAATCAAAGCTATAAATCGATATTCCAAAACCGAATTCGAGGAAAAGCCAACCTTATTTATTGAATTCCACGGCAGCGACGCGAGTGTCGAAGAACAAGCTCAGGCGTTTGGTGAGATTTGTAGCGAATTTAACAGCAGCTCCTTCGACTGGACCACCAATACGGAACAGCGCAGCCAAATGTGGTCGGCTAGGCACAATGCGGCCTATGCGGCGACCGCTTACATACCCGGCCATAGAGCCATAGCAACCGATGTCTGTGTTCCCATCTCCAGACTAGCGGAATGTATCCGGGAAACCCGTCGGGACATTGAGCAGTCTTGTACCTTAACCACCATGCTTGCCGGCCACGTCGGCGACGGTAATTTTCATCAGGTATTTTTACTCGATCCCGATAGCGAGACAGATTTCGAGCAGTTTAAGATTCTTTACGCTCGACTGATCCAGCGCGCCATTGATATGGACGGCACCTGCAGCGGGGAGCACGGTATCGGTATTGGCAAACGGGATTTCATGATTGATGAGTTTGGTGAACCTACCGTAGAGGTCATGACGCAGCTCAAGTGGGCTTTGGATCCAACCGGGATCATGAACCCAGGGAAAAAGCTCCCGCCGCAATGAAAGGACTGTGTTATCCGAACCACTGAAGCCTCATACTTCTAATCCGGCAAAAAAATGCTCCAAGCGGTCCATCGCCTGCTCGATGCGTTCATAGGATTCGGATCCGAAACACACACGAAGATAACCCTCGCCTTTTTCACCATAAAAAGAACCGGCCTCCACCACCACCTCGCACTCACTTAGAATCCGCTCCGCCAGCTGCCGGGAAGCAATACCGGTAGCACTGATATCGGGGAAGGCGTAGATGCTGCCCTGTGGTGTGGGGCACCCTACTCCGGGCATCCGGTTCATTCTGTCCACCAACAAATCCCTGCGCCGTTTGTCCTCCGCCAACATCTCGGCCACGCAGTGTTGTGGCCCGGTAATGGCAGCATGCCCTCCGTCCTGGATAAATACGTTCACATGTGGCATGTCGTTTATGGTTACTGTCAAAATCGCCGTCATCATCGCGCGCGGAGCAACCAAATAGCCCAGACGCCAGCCGTCCATGGCATAACCCTTGGTGAAGGCAAACATACTGAAGGTTCTATCGTGCATACCGGACAACGAAGCAATGCTGATATGACTGTTGTCGTCAAATACTTTTTGCTCGTAGACCTCATCTGCGATTACCAGCAAATCGAATTCTATAGCGATGTCGGCCAGGGCCTGTAATTCCTCACGAGAGAAAACACGACCCGTGGGGTTGCCGGGATTGACCAGTGCGATCATGCGTGTTTTTGTTGTGATTTTTCCCCGAATCGCTTCGGCATTAATCCGAAAGTCATCGCCCAGCGGTACTGGCACTATGACACCACCGGCTAACTGCACCTTGGCCACATGCTGCGGATAATAGGGGTCGAGGACGAGCACCTCGTCACCGGGGTCGATCGCTGCCATACAAACAGCAAATACGTTCTGCGTGAGACCACTGGTTACCAGTATTTCATCCACACCGGCATCAATCTTGTTATCGCGCAAGAGTTTCTCGGCGATGGCCTGACGAAAATGCAGCTCTCCGGGAAATTCGCCATAGTGGACTTTCCCTGCATCGAGTGCATCTTTGGTCGTCTGCTTGATATGGGCTGGCGTATCAAAGTTGGGGCGGCCCACTTCAAGGTGGATCAAATCGGCACCGCTTTTCTCTAGTTCTGACGCTTTGTCGTACATTCCAAAGGATTTTTCAACGCTATTGGAGATTCTATCCGCGGGCCATTTCATTGTTTCGTGCCTCAAACGTCAACTGCAATGATTCTACCTCTGACGAGCCAAATTTCGCTAGTAAACTCTCGATTTCCAGCCTATTAACCAGCGTATCTAATGGTGACACGCGCTTCGTAATAGCTATACTTACTCATGAGTACCGAGTTAGTCTCATGACACAAGCCTAAATAGCGCCATTCTATCAAGGTCTTGCCGTTGCGTGATGAATTTCGCGAAGTTTGTACGAGAATCCGTATCCAGGAGAAAATGCGGGAGGCTGCTGCGTAGCGCAGTGGCAACCACCAACTCGGACGGAGCTAGACCGGGCCGGATCGTTCGAAGCCAGGAGCCAAAAGAGTTCCAGACTAGCCGAGTGTGGCAAGATGCCAGGTAATGAAGTAGCCCTTGAGCAACAATCCCCGCGTGTACAAAGACGTGATAAGCCTTCAGTTTTCGCTTGACGCCATCGCGATATTTTTTTGATTCCCGGTGAAGGTGCTGATTACCATTGCGTCGCTCCAATGGCTTCATTACGCTCATCCAGAAATGGTATGAAAAAGAACCGATAACATGAACCGTCTGCTTGAAGACATGCTCTATTTTAAATCGCAGACCGTAGAGGTGAATGATATCGAGGGCCGATAATGACGTATCAGTAGACATGAGTATACAGCGTCCCCTCGTTGGGTGAACGACAATGACAAACCGAACAATACTGCCGGTCGGTCTCCATAATAAATCATGGACTGCGTATCGGATAGCTACGTTTTTTTCGCCATAGACAGGGCTTTGAGCCTCCTCCATCAATGCGACCAACCCAAACAGTGATCTTGGTTTTACCTTGTCACCATACTTACGTGGCCGCCCTCTTTTTTTCGGCTGTTGCTGATGATGCAGCTGGTAGGCAACCGCATTTGATCTGGCGCGGGTGACCAAATGATTCCCCTCATTCAAAAGCCCATTAACGACTTTCTGGCTGGCATAATAGGCGTCGGCGACAAAATAATACGGCTCCTGAATACTGACTATCGCCAGTAGACTGATCATTTTGTCGAGCAGGGTACGCCGGTCACGATTCGATAACACGGTCCCCTCATGAATCCTCGCGGCAAGCGGCACAGCGAACACGCTATTGGCGGCACGAGAAAGAATAGAGACGGCCTGAAAGGAGTGTCCCATGATGTACTCCGCTTTGGTATTTGACTCGGATTCCTGATGTAGCAGCTTCACAGCAGGCATCTTTTTGCCCTGTTTGGAGACCTTAATGCCGTCCCCCACCAACACGAGTCGGCCATTCACTCGAACCAGACCAGGGAACAGTCGAAGTACAAGTTGAGACCACAATACCGTCATTGAGTCCAACTTAATGCCGGTGCTGTGGAAGTTATCCAGCAAGTTGTCATAAAACCGCCCCTGTAACCCCAGCGCCCGGACAATACTCGTCACCCCCATTCGTTCGGTACGAACCGTCAATCCCGCCACACAGACGGCGAACCACATAAATGTCCGGGTACGAGCGCAAGCCGGGCGAAGATAAATGATTGCATCCCACCAATAGATCCACAGCATAGACAGTGTCCTTTTGACAAACTAACATAGTATGTATATGCTATATCAATGACAAAGAAAAGGCTCGCACAAATTGAACGGCGTATGACAAAGATCAAAGGTGACATAGCATTACTGGGCGCTATGCGCCCTGGATCGTTGACGAAGCAATACAAGGACCGGGAGAGTCAGACTGGGCCTTATTATCAGGTCAGCTATACACTGGATATGAAGAGCCGGACGGAGTATATTCGCAAGGAATTTGTGGGCGATATACGCGGCCAGATAAGTAACTATAAACGGTTCAAGAAGCTCAATGCACAATGGGTGGCGCTGAGTATTGAGCACTCAAAGTTATCAATGAAACTCAAGCAAGCGTAGTGATTACAACGGGAAGCAAGCAAAAATCGTGGCCAAACTGGGCAGTAAAAAGAACCCATTGATTTTAAGAGTTGCCGATGACGCAAAAGTCGATATGATCGCCAATACCTGTCATGAAAACGGCTGGCATTTTATTTTGGGGTTTGAACCGGACAAGGAAGAGGATCTAACGGACCTGGAAAGAAAGCTATCGCCTCCCATCCATCATGAAGCCGCAAAGATCGGGCGAAATGAACGGTGTGTCTGCGGAGCGGGAAGAAATACAAGAAATGTTGCGGAGCTGCCGCTTGACTGGTTTCGCTAAACAGCAAATAAAACAGAGCGCAGAACTCGGTACTCTCAAGTTAATACCAGACAAACCAAAAATTTATCATATCGTTCATGTGGATAGGCTAAACTCAATCATTGCTGATAATCGCCTCTGCTGCGATGCTGAAATAAGCAATAGGCCACCTTCTGGTACCAGCATTGGCATAAACAACATCAAACAGAGACGACTCACCAAGTTAGTGCTGCCCGACCATCGTGACTATTCTGACTTACATGTTGGCGACTGTGTGCCTTTTTATTTCTGCCCACGCTCGGTTATGCTCTATCTAATTGACAAAAGGAATGCCATAGAATTAACTTATCGTGATGGACAGGAACCTGTTATCCACCTGGAAGCAGACCTGTGGCAAACCGTTGATTGGGCAGAGATAAACAATCAACGTTGGGCATTCACTTTGTCAAATGCTGGCTCGGGATATTTTGAGGCTCGTTGTGATCTGGCTCAGTTGACTGACATAAACGGTTGACTGAAATAAACTGGGCGGCGGTGCAAGCCAGGGATTGGCGTACATTAAAAGAAGGCAAGCAGGCAGAATTCCTGATTGAGCGCGAATTTTCATGGGGTTTGGTTTCGCGTATTGGTGTATTCTCAAACAAGACTCGTCATCAACTTAGCGCGATGCTGCAATCGGCCACTCATCAACCACCAATAGAAGTCATGCCAAGCTGGTATTACTAATGGACACGGCTATGATTACATGCAAAACAGGCAACATTCTCGCTGCCGATGTGGAAGCACTGGTTAATTGTGTCGGTGTCATGGGACGTGGTATTGCGCTGCAATTCAAAAAAGCTTTTCCCGAGAATTATAAATCCTATGCGGCGGCTTGCAAGCGGGGCGAGGTGCAACCGGGGGCGATGTTTGTATCCGAGACGGGTCAAATTACCAACCCGCGCTATTATATTATCAACTTTCCAAGCAAACGTCACTGGCGCAGCAAAAGCCGAATGGAGGACATCGATGCGGGTCTTGTCGCTTTGGCAGAAGAGATTCGCTTGCGCAATATTCGGTCGATTGCAATACCACCGCTGGGCAGTGGCTTAGGCGGGCTGGACTGGTCTGAGGTGCGACCGCGTATTGAAAACACATTGCGAAAGTTGAGCAATCTGGAGGCAATCATCTTTGAGCCGAGTGCCACGTTGACGGATAAACGAGAAAACAACTCCGCTGATGTAGCAAAAATGACGGCAGGGCGCGGGGCATTGGTCGGGCTGATGGGTCGTTATCTCGATGCCTTGTTGGATCCGTTCGTCACGCTACTGGAAGTGCATAAACTCATGTATTTTATGCAGGAAGCTGGCGAGCCCCTGCGATTGAAGTTTATCAAGGGGCATTATGGTCCCTACGCCGAAAACCTGCGCCACGTACTCAATGCCATTGAAGGGCAGATGATATATGGCTATGCCGATGGCGGCGATATACCGACCAAGGAATTAAATCTGGTGCCGGGCGCACTTGCGGAAGCCGACTCATTTCTTAACGACAAGCCCGAGACTCGCACCCGGTTTAACAAAGTTTGCACGTTGATTGACGGCTTCGAGTCATCCCCTGGTTTAGAATTACTGGCAACGGTTCACTGGGTCGCCAGCAAAGAGCAAGCCCCATCCATTGCCAGTGTCGTGGAAAATGTCCATGCCTGGGGCAGGCAGAAAAAACAGTTTTCTGAACGGCAGATTCGCCTTGCATTTGAGCGGCTGCATCACAATGGCTGGATTGACAATTTAGTCGATGAATAAGCAGATGGCGGAAGCTGCCTATTGTTTGAAGTGCAATTTTAGCCGCGTAGGATAATAAGACGGGGCTAAAGAGACAATGCAAAAATGCAATATTCGTCATTCCCGCACCACCCCGTCATTCCTGCGCCACCCTGTCATTCCTGCGAAAGCAGGAATCCGGTAAAACACACAAACCCGACCGGGTTTACTACCTACAAGACACTTAACCGAGTACAATCTCTAAAGTCTCGCAGCAAATATGACCTAAAACGATACAAAGCCCTCAGATTCAGTAAAAATACAAATTTTTAAAGAGAGGAGTCCAACAGTGCTTGAACCCAACAAAGCGTCCCGCACAGTAGCGGAGTTAATCAAGGCATTACAACAATTTCCGCCAGATATGCTGGTTGTGGTGAGTGGCTATGAAGGTGGCTATGAAAATATGCTTACCCCGAAAATAAAAAAACTGGAACAGAACCCGGAAAATCCCTATTGGGAGGGTGAGTTTCAAGAGCCAGGGCAATTGGAGGGTGGACAACTGACAGAAGCGGTTGTTTTGCAGAGGGTGTTAAGGAGTGTGTAGTTTGCCGAAGGGCGATGCCTTGAGCTTGCCGAAAGGCGGTGCTTTGAGCTTGCCGAAAGGGTGGGAGGTTAAGAAGCTGGGGGAGGTTTGTGATGTTATAAACGGGGGAACTCCAAAAACAGGAAATACAGAATATTGGAGTGGCAATATAAAATGGCTTACTCCAAAAGACATGGGAAAGTTGGCAAACAAATATGTTGACGATACTTCAAAAAAAATCACGACACTTGGTTTGCAGAAATCATCGGCAAAACTAATCCCTGCTAATTCCGTTATTCTATCCACGCGCGCCCCAATAGGGCATCTTGCAATTAATGTTTTTGAAATGGCAACAAATCAAGGCTGTAGGGGTATTATCCCCGGCAAAAGTATTTCAAACAAATATTTGTTTTACTTTTTAAGTGCTAGAGTTTAGAGCGAAAGAGCTGTTGTCGGAAGCTTCAATCCCGACTCCTTTTCCTTAATGTTCTCTCAAAACCTGCGTGTAATACAAGCTGCAACGCAATGTTACCCATCTTGTATATAATCTACCGCACCAGGGGCTTGGAATTTTTTGCATCTTTCGTTCCACCAGCTTCGAACGTTAACATGGCGAAAATGTTTTGTCAGACCCAGCCTGATTCTTCCCGCTGTAATAATATCCGGCTTGCGCCATGGTGCATCCGTCACCAGTGGGCCCGCTTTATCACCCAATACCAGCGTCAACAAATGAAGCAGTCCGTAACCTACAGTCGTCAAGTGAACCCAGCGATGCAGCGTTTGGCGCCGTTGCTGCCAGGCTTCTTTGAGCCCCCACAATTGTTTCAACTGGTAGTACATCGACTCAATCGACCAACGCAGTCCGTAATCTTCAATCACTTGTTCGCTCGTTAGAGTCGTATCGGTTGAAAGAAATAATCGAGTCTTGGTCCACTGACCTTTACCCCTGTCTAGCTCGCACCAAACGGCTCTGACTAACTGACCGTCAAGGAACCTTGCCTTGGCGAGCCGACTACGGTATCTCACCTTTTGTTCTTTTCCGTACAGCCGCAGTAGTGCTTCCGTCTTTTTAAAGTGGGCAATTCGCTTGGGTGTGTGTTTTTCGCCATACTTGCGTGGCCGCCCGCGTTGCCCCGGTTTTCGTTCGGGGGGTTCGTCGTAAAGCCGCGTATCGATTCTCGCCTGGCCAATCACGGTAAAACCGTACGCTGTCATCGCGTTGATAAATCGTTTGCGCATATACCAGCAATCGACCAATACCCTCACCGTTTTATCTTCAAACAAGCGGTAAACAGCACGCATGATCACTGTCGCTGCGACCAGCTTGCCCGTATTCCCTGCACTGGGTATCAGTCGGAACAATAGAGGTATCGCCGTCGTCTCCAGCGGTGTGCGCCTGAAAACAGCCGCTAAACTAACCCAGCATTGACCACGAACATAGGCGGCTAAATTCGGCTTATTTCCGTGCTGATGATGTATCTGGCTGCCCGGTGCTTTTTTCGAGGCTCGTAGACTCACCGTATCGTCAATCGCTAAATATAGAACGGGATCATTCTTGGCACTAAGAACCAGACAGACGAACTGTCTTGCCAGCTTCAACCAGGACCACTTTCCGGCTTCAAGCCATTTGTAATACGTCGTCCAGTGCCTTTGCATGTCTAGAAACAAATAGGTTTCGGTGACAAAGCCAGCGGGCGTTAACATAGCGCCGATCAATAGTTCAATGAATGTGCCTACGGATCTTGGGGGTAGCGCTTTGCTTAAAAATGTTATCCAATAGCACAGTTCGCGGGGGATGCGAGCACATCCTGTTGCGTTCATAGTGGCCTCCAGAAGAAATCGATTCATTTCTTTCTGAAGGCCGCGCCCTATACACCTTTTAAAAAGCAAAGCTGTATAGGGCACGGCAAACTTTTTGCCGCTTTATGTCAAGTTTTTTCGCACACTTTGCGCGATAATCTTCCTCCCCAGACTCTAAACTCTAGTACTGAATGAACAATTGAGTAATGCCCGTACCGCTTGCAATCGAGCGCTTAAGGAGACCGGCGTCCCGCGGAATTATGGAGATTGGTTTCAGCGCAGCCACTCGAAAAGAATTCGACACCAATATCGGGAACGAGCACTTGCACATCTGAAGCGGCTTCACTCTGTCGATCAGGAATTTTCGGTTGCGAAAGAATACCTACCTTCGCGACCTGAAGGAGTGGAATGAAAAGAGGTCTCTCCAATTCTTTCTGTATCTCGGCGACCACTACCTGTCCTGTGCCAAATGCTATATCAAGCCGCCACGGGCAATTCATATAAACCGCTGCACTGTTTTTCCCATCGGTAATGGTCGATCGAAATAACATTTTTGTCCGGCTCTTCATCATGAGCCATTGCCATTGGTGTTTTTATGTCTAAAGATGAATGCGCTCGACCATCATTGTAATAGGTCTAAAACTGTTCAAGTTTGTTTTGCAAATCGCGGCTGTTAAAAAACAGAAGTTGATCAAGGTACTCTCTTCGAGTAGTGCCAATCACACGCTCAATAAACGGATGTGAAGTCGGCGTGCCAGGTACTGATTTCGGTTCCTCAATGTCAAGGACCCTCAAGTTGCATTGCCATCGATGAAACAGGAACAGTGGATCATTATCCGAACTCAAATACTTCGGCAGTGATTTACCGGAAATAATATCGTTGAACATCCGGCAATAAGCGACACCATCGCAGTCACCAGCATGGACAGAAAATCCTATAATTCTCCGGGTATACTGATCTAAAACCACCATAACCCAGTGGCTCTTCAATGTAATAGATTCGCAGCGAAATAAATCAACCGGTCCGGCGTCCCGGCTCCACAAACTGTCTTTCATATGCCCTATGAACGTTAGCCACGATGGACCATCACCAGACGGCGGTCTATCCTTGTTTTTACGCAGTATTCTGCCAACAGTGAAGCGGCTAATGGTAGTACCGAAAGCATTGAATATCTGCATTGAAATGCGACCATAGCCGAAAGAAGGACTGCGCTTTTTAATTTCGATGACAAGATCAATAAGTATTTGATCTTGTGGTTTTCTACCTGGTATTTTCTTCGTTTTGTTTGAATACAGCTTGCTGTATTTTCTTTTCACTAGCGCTTTGTGAAAGCTAAGAATAGTGGCGGGACTGATAATAACCGCTACCTTGTGCAGGCGTTTTTCATTGATAAAATGGGCCAACAAGCCAAAGAGGAAACGATCAGAAGTCCCGAGTTTTGGTGCCCTGCCCCGTCCTCGATTCATGACGATGAGTTGTTGTTTCATGATCATCGTTTCTGCTATCACAGCCTTCATACCGCCTCGTTTGAGTAGCCGGACAAGGGAAACAATCAAATGAATGAGCAATTCCATTTTCTCTTTCATGCGATAACTCTAGATAGATTTGCTATAAAATCAAGTAACGATAAGCTACTGTTTAAGGGTGGAATTAGCAATGCGCACAGGACAGGATAAAGGCCAAACTGTGTTATGGGCACCCCCATATTGTTGAACACCCATCTTTGAACTAAAACAATAATTCAAAGAGTACTCCGTGATGCCTGCAACTTACAGACCAAACTATTGTTTCGATTGGCCAGCATTTTTTAGGCCGGGCACTCCCGTCGCAACGTGTTCCACAGTTCGAGCATTGATTTAGCGGAAATCTGATCAATTTGGTTGGGGTAGGAACCGTACCCTACTGCCAGGAGCTCGCGCTCCAGGTCGATCAAGGCAAACTGGCCATGAATACCCAACATCGCCATCTGGGTACAGGCGCCATCCAATACGTAGGTCTGGTTGCGATATTGCCCTTCGGGGGAAAGAGAGACGTAGTCGCCGAGTTGCCAGGCCTCCCTCAGTTCCTGGCGAGGTGTGACAATGTCCCGGAAAAATGCTGCGGGTACCACTTGCTCCCCCACCAGATTTTTCCCACCATACAGAAACAGGGCCGCCCAGCGAGCAAAGTCCCTCAAATGCAAACTCAATTGGCCCTCAGTTACCGCCACTCCGCTGGGGTCCAGGTTCAACCAGGCATCGCTTTCGGCGCCAATATGGTGGTAAATTTTCTGCTCCAGCAATTCGGCAACCGAGCCGCCATAGACTGACTCCGCGATCAAACCCAGCGCATTGGTTACCGGCGACGCATAGCTGAATTTGTAGCCCGGAGCACATTCAGCCTCAGCCATATGCCGGTGAATCCAGGCATCGTAGCCAGGCAGGGTATCCGCCTGCGTCGGGTAGTAGCCTGTGGCGCGAAAGTAACTCCAACAGATACAGTTCGGGTCCTCGTAATGCTCCTGGTAGGCGAGACCAGTACGCATATCGAGGGCGTGTTGCACTTTGATCTTGCGCCAGTTCTCAAGATCGGCGAACTGCGGCAGGTACTGCGTGACAAGTGCCGCCGGGTCCACCAGACCTTCATCGATGGCCAGGCCCAGTAACAAGGTGGTGAGGGATTTGGTAGTGGAGTGGTTCACATGACGGTCTTCCTCCTGCATACCATTGCGCCAGGACTCGTGCACAACCTGCCCCCGGTGCATAATCAGCAAGGCGTCGTTGTACATGCGCCGTTCCAGCAGTTGCGAGGCAGACATAGAGCGCTGCGTTCCCGGCTCGTATACCTTCAAGAGGTCCAGGTCCATCTGTTGTGCACAGTAATCAAGTGTGTGGGAAGTTTCAGGCGCTTTGATGATGTCTGTAGGCCAGAAGTCGATCATGGCGCGCTGGCTATAGGCCAGGTGGGTAGGGTAATCCCAGTTGGACCAATCGATGCCCAATGCTTCATTGATGACCCGCGCACCTGGCGCTGGCATTGTCCGTTCAACCATTGTTCTTTCCTTGTGTAGAAGTACTCACGCCGGCTATCGCCACTGCCAGTGCAAACAAGATAAAACTGATCACAACACCACCGCCGGACAACCAGCTCACCGGAGCAAGATTAGTTTCGGTCACGTACATGGCCGCCAGACCTGGCCCCACAGCGCCGCCCGCACCGTGAAAAGCCGGTGCCGCGGCAACTCCCCGGCCACTGACATCAACCGCATTGACCGTCGCGTATTGAAAGGGAAGTGAGAAATTCCAGGCAAAGTTATACACGGTAGCTGCCACCACGTAGGCGGTCAGACTCATTTCCTGTCCCAACAACCACACCGCCACCACTGTACCCAGCGTGCCGACAAGCAGTGGACCGATTCGGCCGAAGCGGTCACCGCACCAGGAGGCCAGCAATGCACCGGGAATCCCCACCGAGACGCCCAACGCCAGACTGTTGCCAATCTGCACTGCATCAAAGCCCGACAGAACCGCGATTCTTTCTATATAGGCCCAAACTGCGCCCACATTGAAAAAGAAGAAAAAGCATCCGCCCAAGGCCAACAGCACAGGCAGCGAAAACAAGGATGCACTATTGCGCGCTACCGACAGCTCCCGCCCCCGTCGCGGCAACCAGAACAACAGCAGCAGACCTGCCATTTCCATCAATACAAACACGGCGAGGATACCGTCGATGCCAGCCCTGGTTACCAGCTGTGGCAGAGTCAACATCCCGACCACTTGAAAAGAAACTTGAGCTGCCACAGACAGGCCAAAAGCCCTGTCGGCATTGTGCCGGTCCGCCAGTGCCGTAAGCGCCAGGGAGTATATGGCCCCGCCCCCCAGGGCAGCGATACCTTGCAATGCGAGGAACAGCGCCACATTTTGAACCAGAATCGACAGCACCATGGAAGTTATCATCACGAAAAGGCATACCGCGCCAGTGAGGCGCCAGGGAAGCCTTCGCACCAGCAACATCATGCCCACCGAGCTGAGCGCGGAGCCCCCGGCTACCCCAGAGGCCAGAAGGCCCACCTGTTGTTGATTCAAGTGTAGAGCCTCAGCCGCTGCTCCCACATAAAGGGGCAGCACCAGAAACGCAGCCATGGCGATAAAGGTAAGCCCTATGCCCGCAGCCAGTGCGGGACCAGAATCGATCTCGTGCTGCGGCGCCGCCTGAGTCATTCGGATTCAAACAGCTTGGCGACGATCAGCCACTGGCCTCCACTGTTGAGTAACTGAAAATGATTGACGAAGTTAAGCCCCATAAAAGCCTGCTCACAAAGCCTAGCCGTGGCGATATTGCCCGACACTTCAACATTATCAATCTGTGATTGATACTCCGGTCCCGGTGATGGGTTGCTGGCAACCGCATCGATAAAAGGGGCCACGCGACCCGTCATGCATTGGCCCGCTAGATAACCGCACATATTGGCATCTGGGTGAAACACACTTTGTAGTGCATCAGTATCTGCTTTTCTACAGGCTGAGACATAGGCCTCTATCACTGCCCGTACCGCCGTTGTTTTCTCGCTGTTACTCATCGTCATACTCCTATTTCAACGCGTCCAGTAGCTTCACAGCTGCCTCGATCTCGACTTGCTGTTGAGGCTGTAGTTCTTGGCCACCCAGGCCCTGATCCAACTCCATGAAGGGATCCACGGTGCCGGTGTCTATTCCACTGAGGGCTTCCATCACTGCCAGGCCGTAAAAAGGCACGCACCAGGTGTTATACCCGCCCTCATGAGTGAGCAATAATTTGCTGCCGCACAAGGCGTCCGCCGCAGCCATCATTTGCAGAGTCAACTTGCGATAGCAGTCACTGTGCATCAGCATTCTTCCCAGGGGGTCATGAGCTCCAGCATCAAAGCCAGAAGGGATAATGATCAGTTGTGGTTTGAATTTGTGCAAGGCGGGAATAACTACCTGCTCATAGGCGGCCTCGTAAGCGCCTACCCCGGAACCGGGAGGTAGAGGAATATTGATATTGTAGCCCTTTCCTGCACCCTCTCCGTTTTCATGGCGATAGCCAGAATCCGGAGGAAAGCAGTTGTCCTGATGAATGGAAATTGTCAGGGCTCGTGGGTCGTCGTAAAACGCGCTCTGGGTGCCGTTGCCATGATGCACATCCCAATCGACAAACGCGATACGCTCGAGCCCGTACTTCTCAAAAGCGTGAAAACCGGCCAGAGCCGCGTTGCCAAACAGGCAGAAGCCCATGCCTTCACCCGCCAGCGCATGGTGGCCCGGCGGCCGCACCAGTGCGTAGGCGTTATCGACCTGCCCCTCCATCACTGCTTCTAGCGCAGCCAGCACACCCCCAGCCGACAACATGGCAATCTCGTAACTGCCCCGGCCCATTGGAGTTAACACACCCGCGTCACCACCGATTCCCGCACTGAGTTCTTTCACCTGTGCCAGGTACTGGGCTGTATGAAAGCGAAGAACCTCCTCTTCTGTGGCGGGCCTGGGGTCAATGTGGTGCAGTTGCGGTGTTAATCCGGCCACTTCCAACAAATTGCGAAAGCGCCGTTTGGTCTCGGGGTTTTCCGCGTGGGTATCGGGTTGTACCGGGTTGCCATAGGGAATGGGGCCGGCATAGTTGCCAGTGTTGTGCCACATATACAGCTCGTGGGCCACGAAGCCTGTTTTTCTGGTCTTGCTCATGCCGAGTCCTTGCTGGTAATCCTTAGTTTGTTGTACCGATCCGTTCGCTTCATTTCCTCCACTTCATTCTTGCCTCTCATAGACCAGTTCACCTGCCAGCCAGGTCTGTTCTACCTGTGTCTCGCTAATATCCTGGGCAGGAATCTCGAACAGGTTGCGGTCCAATACGATAAGGTCCGCAGACTTACCCAGCGCCACAGAACCGGAGCGATCTTCGAGTTGCAGTGCTCGTGCCCCCCCAATGGTTACAATCTGTAACGCTTGTTCTAGGCTTATGGCCTGTTCAGGCCAGTGGGCCTGCTCATCGTTGGTAAAGGGATTGCGGCGAGTTACCAGCGCCTCGATGGCATGCCACGGACTGAGGTTTTTCGCCGCGGAGGGCCAATCGGAACCGAGCAATACATTGGCGCCGGAGTCCAGTAGATCTTTCACAGGCCAGTAGCGCCGCCCTCGTTCGCCGAGAGCCCCTTCAATGGAGCCAATAATCGGCGAGGGGTACCAGAGGTAGGGAGATAGATCCGCCGTAGCATTGAGAGCGGCGAAGCGCGGCAAATCTTTCGGGGCGATGAGTCCAGCATGAGCCAGTTCGTGCCGCAGGCCGCTCTTTCCATTGGCCTCGCGCGCCGCTTGTATCGCGTCCAAGGCCACCGAGACAGAGCCGTCCCCAGCCGTGTGCAACTTGACGGTGAATCCTGCCTTGTCCAGCGCGATCATGTCCTGGGCTAGTGCCTCAGGGGTTACCAGTAGAAAGCCCCGGGTTGCCTCCGGGTGCTGTTCATCGGTGAGATATTCTTGCAGCATATAGGCAGTACGTGACGCGGTAGGCACACCGTCGAGAAAAATTTTCACATAGCTAGCATTGACCCGCTTCAGTGGATGCCGCTCCCGCAGGGCTATATAGTCCTTTACATCCAGTGGGTAATCCCGGTAGTCCCTGGGTGTCTGTAAATTGACAGTCACACGAGCACTAAGGCGATCGATCGCATCCAGTTCCGCGTAGGCCAGTAACGCTTCCGGAGTAACCCTCGCCTCGTTGACACCAGTGAGGCCAAAACTGCGGGCCTGCTTCAACGCTTCGAGAATACCTGCCTTATACTGTTTCTTCGTCCAGGGAGGTTGCAGCGCAAGCAAACCACGGCGAGCGTGTTCGTATAACAGGCCGTTCGGCTCACGACTTGCATCACGCACAATGGTTCCCCCTTCGGGATCTGGCGTATTGCGATTAATACCCGCCAGCTCAAGAGCTTTGCTGTTCACCCAGGCATTGTGAGTGGCATCGTCATGGAGCAAGATCACTTTGTCAGTAGAGATAGCGTCCAGCCATTTTCGCGGGGATTCAATCTCATTGTTACGAAAAAAATCACTGGTCCACTGACCACCGACAATCCACTGGGATTCAGGATTATTTGCCACGCAGTCATGCAACACCACGGCAATCTCGTCGGGAGTAGCGTCGAAGGCAAAACCGCAGTGGTTCAGTGTCTTAATACCACCCTGCCAGGGGTGCGAGTGACCATCGTTGATACCCGGCATAGCCATTGCTCCGCCGAGATCCACACGCACAGTATCCGGTCCGGCGTAGTTCTGGGCCTCATCACTCGCGCCAATATAAATATAATCGCCATCGCGAATGGCGAGGGCCTCGATCCAGGGTTTTGCGGGATCGCCGGTATAGATACGGCCGTTGTACAACAATATGTCAGCCGTATCGATGACGGAGGTACGCGTGTGAGAAGGTAAAGGCGCACTGTTACAAGAGGGTAAAAAACTCAACAACAGAGCGGCCAGAGCGCTGGATTTAGCATCAACAGGGAGTTTTTTTAGGCGTTTCATGACTCAGCCGTTTTCAAAGATAAAAAAAGGGCCCGTTAAACGGGCCCGGGCAGAGAGGATTTGGCTGCCAACTTCCTACTGGCCGAAGTTGTAGTTCAGAGTCACGCCATAAGTTAAAGGCATGCCATAGGAGCGTACGAAGGGACCATTACCGCCAATGTAGGCCGACGGGAAGTAATCCTCGTCTGTCAGGTTGCGAGCCCACAACATGGTGCGCCACTTACCGTCATCCGAGCCAATTGCCACCCGGGCATTCACAATGGTGTAATCATCGGTGGCTTCTTCGGGCCGCACACCACCGCTAGTTTCGTCCGTATAATTGAGATCCCCTGCCACCTCCATTACCAGATTGTCTCCGACTGACCACCGGTAGCTCAGGAGCGCAGTGAACTGCAATTCAGGTGCCTGGGGAAGCTCAGCCCCAGAGACATCGCGGGTGACGGTCACAGGCCACTCGCTCGCAGCTTGGTCCACTGCCTCCCACTTTTTAACCTCGGTGTCCAACCAGGCGGCGCCCAAATTGAATTGCAGGCTTTCTGTGATCAACCACTGCATATCAACTTCAGCACCGTAAATTTCCGATTTAGGAACATTAGTCAGGCCTGAAATATTACCCACGAATGTGACAGAAGCATCCTGTTCCTGTTTGTCTTTATAGTCGTAAAAGAACGCCGCCGCATTAAGCTGCATCGTGTTGTCCAAAAGAGTCGCCTTGGTACCGATTTCGAATGAGGTCAACTCTTCTTCCGAGTAGGGCTTGAGCTGCTGGGTAGTGTTTGAATTGGCACCGTTAAAGCCACCGGATTTGAAACCGCGGGAGACCATGCCGTACACCAACACATCATCGCTCACGGTGTAGTCCAGCCCAACCTTCCCCATCCATTTGTCGGTATCGATGGAGTCCTCAAACACATGAAAGGCGTCATCGACGGCCGGTGTACCGATCAGGGCAAAGATATAAGTAGGCGAGTCAGGATCATCGTCAATGGTGCCGCAATCACCCGGACCCCTGGACGCACCGAACTGGGCGTTAAGGAAACCACCCAGGCTGCCGTCGTCCGCCACAAAAGTACAGCCCGACCAGTCGCGTTCCTCCTGGGTATAGCGCGCACCGACTGTCAGGCGCCAGCTCTCGGTGAAACTCCACTCCACATGACCGAACACGGCCATAGACTCCGTTTCCTGCTCGTACTTGGTATCCAGCTCAAGAATTGGCGTGGCCGCAAATAGACCAACACCGAAAGGAATCGATCCCAGACCAAATACGGAGTCCGACATGAAGTAGTGGTAATACTCTTCCATCTCGTCTTCTGAGTAGTACAGACCGGCTATCCAGGTGACATCGCCCGCTTCGCCAGTCAGGCGCAGTTCCTGTGAGAAAACCTGCAGGTCTGTCGTATTGATATTACTGGAATCGTTGTAGAAACCGCCGTCCCAATCGTTTGCTTCTTCACGCTCAAAGTCGTTATAAGCCGTCACCGAGGTCAGTGTGATGCTCTCACTAAGTTCCCAATCCAGACGCGCAGCAAAGCCCAGAAGTTCGTTGTCACGCTGTGGGCGCAGGTCAAAGGTGTTGCCAGTGATGGAGCTGGTATAACTGTTGGTCCAATCCGCCTTCGTGTTGTCGCCGGTGGAGTACCAGGGGGCCGGTTCACCGACAAATAAGGTGTCCTGCAGTGGCGTGTAGGGATTACTAAAAGAATCGAGCCCCTCATCAGCACCATCGTAAGGGGTATTCGCCCTGTTCTCCGAGTCATCGGTGACGTAGTGGCCAATCAGCATCAGCCGCAGAGTGTCACTGAAATCAAAATTAACAATGCCGCGCAGGGCGCTGGCATCCTTCTCACCCAGCTTGTCACTGCGCGTAGTGCTCTCCTGCCAACCCTTGTTGGACTGAGTAGTTTTGAAGGCCAGTCGACCCTGCGCAAAGTCACTACCGCCACTGACAAATGCTTCCAGTTCATAGGCCTCATAGTTAGCCACGGTAGCCGTCACACCGGCTTCAAATTCCTTGGTGGGTTTGTTACTGATGAAATTAATCTGGCCCGCTGTGGTGTTGCGACCATAGAGATCACCCTGGGGGCCCTTCAGCACTTCCACCCGCTCGGTATCGAATACCAGGCCGCGGGTCATTACGGTATAGGGCATGGACACTTCGTCGAAGTAGATGCCGACGGTGGAGGATGCGGCGGTGGAGTAATCCTGAAAGCCCACGCCTCGGATCGTGTACAAGGGCACGCCAGTGGCGGCTGTTTCGTTCACCGTCAGCCCCGGGGTATACCGGGCAATATCTTCCGCAGTGGTAACACCCAGGTCCCTGATCTGATCACCGGTGAAAGCGTTAATCGTAATGCCCACATCATTGGCACTCTGGGCACGCTTTTGAGCGGTTACGAGAACCTCTTCTAATTGCGCGTACGACTGGGAGGCGGTACCGAGACTGGCCAGCACAACAGCGGCACCTATGGCGGTTCTGCGAAACGATTTTCTGGCGTCAGGTTGATACATAGAACAAGCTCCCTAAAAGCGGTTTAATTATTAGTAGTTCACAACACCGGGGGAAACGATGCATTGCATTGATAGGCGACCTATACTACAGAGGCTTTGCCAAAGGCTTTTGACAAAAGCGGTCAACAGATTGACAGTTCCCGGCCAAAAAACTGAACACTCCCACCGGTCAAGGGATTGACCACTTTTGTCAATGAGCCACGCCGTATCTACCCTGTGATAGAAACCGGAGGACCATGCAATGTATAGACAACCTTTCCCCTGGCACAGAAAACTAGTCGCTGCCCTCGTCCTACTGGGCCTCTCTCAGGGAAGCTTTGCCAAGGAATCAGGGGCTGAGGTCGCTGCGGATCTGGTATTGACCAACGGCAAAATTTATACCCTGGACCCAGACAAACCCTGGGCCGAGGCCATGGCAGTAAAAAATGGCAACATCGTGGCAATCGGGAGCCGCGCCGAGACACTTCGCTACGCTGGCGAAGCAACCCAGCTTAGGGACATGAATAATAGGTTTCTGATGCCAGGAATCAATGATGTACACGTGCATACGACTGAGGGCGGTACGAAAGCGCTGTTCCAATGCACCTTCCCCTTCACTGCCACTCCCGAAGATATTTCCCACGCCCTGCGCAAATGCATTGACGCAAATCCTGGCAGTGAATGGGTCATTGGCGGGCAATGGGCCAGTGAGTTTTTCAAGCTGTTCGAGCTTTCGATATCACCCCGCGAGTGGCTGGACAAAGTGTCAAGCGACCACGTAATCCTGCTGGCGGATGATTCTATGCACAATCACTGGGCCAATAGCCGCGCCCTGGAAAAACTGGGAATTGACCAGAACACCGCTAACCCGGAGGGGGGCACTATCGTAAGAGATAAGCGCGGTAAAGCTAATGGTGTTCTCCTGGAGAGCGCGCTCTTTGAGCTGAACAAATACCTTCCTGCCTATAGCGACGAACAATACAATCGTGCTGCGTCAACCGGCATAAGCACACTCAATCGTGTCGGCATAACCGCATTCAAAGATGCCATGACGTCAAAGCCCATAATCCAGGCCTACCAGAGCCTCGATAAGCAGGGAACGTTAAATAGCAGAGTCACCTCCTGCTATGTCATGCCGGGGCATTACCGTAATACCCCTATGGACGTTGCGCCAATTATCGAAGATATGAAATCCTACGATTCCCCCAACGCCCGTAACAACTGCGTAAAGTATTTCCTGGACGGGGTCCCGACCGCAGCGCGAACCGCGGCAATGCTCGCCCCCTACCTTCCCGCCGAAGATGGACACGATGAAAATAATTCTGGCGAATTGCTGCAGGACCCGCGAGTCTTGGCCAGTGAAATCATTGCCCTGGACAAGATGGGCGTCACTGTAAAAATTCACGCCGCTGGTGATCGGGCAATTCGCGTGGCCCTGGATGCTATTGAAGCGGCGCGCAAGGCTAACGGACCAGAGGGGCCAAGACATGAATTGGCTCATGCAGAACTAATCGCTCCCGCTGACCTCCCAAGATTTGCCGAACTCAAGGTGACGGCGGATATGTCTCCGTTTATCTGGTACCCCTCCCCTATTATTGATTCGTTAGTGGGGGCGATAGGTTCACGCAGCGAGAATTTGTTTCCCTTCCGCAGTTTTCTGGACCAGGGAGCCCTAGTCGCCGCCGGGTCTGACTGGCCAGCAGCAGTGGCTACACCCTCTCCCTGGCTTGGCATAGAAGCAGCGGTGACTCGGCGTAACCCAACCGGAACTAGCACGGAAACCTTGGGGCCAAAGGAGGCAATCTCTCTGGCAGAAGCGCTGGAAATCTATACCCTTAACGGCGCTAAAGCTCTGGGTCTGGACAATGTAACGGGGTCACTGGAAGTGGGTAAGTCGGCGGATTTTATCGTGCTTGACCGCAACCTTCTTGAATCAAAGGTGGAAGTTATCAGCGACACGGTAGTGCTGGAAACCTGGCTCAAAGGCAAGCTCATCTATAATCATCAATGACAGTAGCTAGGGTGAGTCAAGCCCGAAAAAGTTTCCTGGTCTGTTGCCGATAGCTCTGAGGTGTGAGATCAGTCCACGCCCTGAAGGCACGGCTGAAGGCGCTGAGCTCCGAATAACCCAGCTTGAAAGCTATTTCAGACAGGGTCAGGGTTGTGTGGCTGAGAAAATACTTGGCGTGTTTCTCCCTGGCCAGATTTTTAGCAGCCTGGAAGGTATAACCCTCCTCGGATAAGCGCCGCCTGAGTGTGCGCGGAGATATGGCCAGGCGCTTGGCAATTCGCCCGGCGCTGTCTGACTCCTCCTGGGAGCAACTGATGATTTCCCGGGAAACCCGATCAACAAACTTTCCGTGCTCAGCCACCGGTAGAAAATAGGTTTTAGCCGCGTTAGTTAAAATTTCGTATACAAGAGCATTGCTGGTAAAAAAGCTTTCCTTGAGGTAGCTGCGGTCAAAAAACAATTTGTTACATGCCTGGCCAAATTCTACTGGCGCGTTGAAATAGTCCTGTAAAGCAGCGCGATTCTGATCACAGGCATGGCTGAGCCACACTTTTTCCAGCGGCATCTTTGTGCGGGTCGCCACGTACAGGGTCTGGGGCAAGAACACCATCAGGTATTCGTTAAGTTGGTCAATGCACACAGTATCGTCAGTGATAACCCAAGAGCCAAATTCCGCCACCGACTGATCAAAATCAAAAGTGGTGTCGATGCCTGTGTCTACGTATTTGTCGAAGCGGTGCAGACACTTCAGCCCTTCCTCTACATTAGGGGCAGCCATCATGGCCATGATCAACAGGCTGCCGGCTTCGTAGTGGTAGCCCAGCCCCATATTCATGCCCATGCAACTGTTGTCGCTGGTCTTCGCAGCCAACTCCAGCAGAGCAGCGACTCGAGGAACAGCTACGGGAATGTCATAGTCCTCATCCTCGTCCCAATCGATGTCGCAGGCGTCAAATACCGGGTAGGGATCAATGTCTCTGTCGAACAGGTAATCCCGCACATAAGCAACGAAGCGTGAAGACAGTGTCGGTTCGAATTGCATCATCGTTATCGTGTCCCTGGCGAATGGCTCTTCTCCGCTTTGTTGAGTGAAAAAAGAGGCCGACCATCAAGTAACCTGTTGATATGGTTGGTTTGTGATAACTTTACATAGAGCAGGTATATGACCATCAACATCTCACGGGATATTTTAAACCTCACGGGGCAACGGGGGCAACGTGTAAATGAAATTAAACTGGACGAAGAGGGTGACAGGATTGTTATTCACTGTAGCCGGGACGCCCGCAGGAGCACTATAGACCCCACCACAGGCAAGAAGGGAACTATCAACCAGCCTATTCGCCGGCAGGTTAACGACATCCCCCTTTCGGGGTATCCATGTGTGCTCGACATTGAACTGCCCAGGGGTTTATCAGCAAGGGTGAGCGCCGCATTGAGGCGTGTGATTTTGTCGATAAAGGGTGCCGTTTCACCCACCGGTTTTGCCGACTGATCAGTGGATTATGCCGCCCTATGTCTATTCAGGCCGTCTCCAGGCATTTGGGGATACGATGGGAGACAGTAAAGAATATCGACAAGGCATACCTGATGGAAACGCTCCCTGCGCTTGATCCTGCACAGTTGACTGGCTTGGAATATATTGGTGTCGATGAAGTTGCCAGGGCGAAAGGCCATGACTATATGACGGTGGTCTACGATAGGGTCGGAGGTCATCTGGTCTGGGTGGAAGCTGGTCGAACTGCCGAGGTGTTTGCACGATTTCTAACACATCTCTCCCCGGATACAGCCAGTAAAATCAAGGCCGTAGCTATGGATATGGGCCCTGCTTATCAAAAGGCTGTCAGGGAGTGCTTGCCGTTGGCAGACATTGTGTCTGACCGTTTTCACGTCATGAAAAATTACAGCAAAGCTATCCATAACCAGCGCCGGCTTGAGTTCAGGAAGGCCGATCCGAAGGGTAAAAAACGGATGAAGGGGACGCATTATCTGTTGCTCAAAAATGCGGATAAGTTGAGTGAGAAACAAAGTAACAAGCTGCAAACGTTGCTGGATAGCAATAGCAACCTGAAGGCGCTCTACGTTTTAAAAGAACAGCTTCAGTCTCTGTGGAGTGCCACTTCATTTGAGGGGATGGCAGAGCAACTGGAAAGTGGGGGTGCTTGAAAGCAGATCAGTCACCCATGCTCTATCTGAAAAAGTGCGCAAAATCGCTCGGAAAGCATTGTGTGGGCATCTGCAATTATGCGAAACACAAGCTAACAAGCGCCAGGATAGAGGCTGGTAATGTCAGTATAGGAATGATCCGTAAGCGCGCCAGGGGCATCAGGGATACCGGGTACTTCAAACTCAAAATTAGACAATCATCCCTCCCGGATAATCAATCTATGTTCTATTTGAAAACCTGGAATCACTCAACAAAGCGGAGAAGAGCCAGAATTCGAAACGACATTCTTCATAAACAGACGCTTAAGGATAAATCTGCCCTGGAGCACGCCATGGCAGATATAAAATTCTTGGAGGGTACTCTCCCGGTTTGTAGTTTTTGCAAAAAAATTCGGGATGATGAAAACGAATGGAATCCGATGGAAACCTACATCAGCAGGCATTCAGGCGTAGAGTTTAGTCATGGGCTATGCCCAGATTGCGGTAAGGAGCACTATCCAGATTACCTGAAGTAGCCTTAGGCGGTTCCGCGTGGTGTTGCAACAGCATCAGTTTGACAATTCCAGCACAGCTCAAAGGAAGCATCGTTCGTCTCGTGACACGCAGCGCAAACCCATTCAGCGTCGCCTTCTTTGCTCAGTGCATTGTTGATGACGTCGCAGGCTCTGTCGTAGTCGGAATCATTGCGTAGCCATAACTCCACCCAGGAGTCGAAGGGCGAGACCTCGCCAATCGCGCTGGAGACGAATTCATTTTTTACGACGATATCGAAATTATTGGCTTCGAGGATGTTCCTGGCATTGGCCACGAAAAAGCGATTTTCGCGGGTGTAAATCATTTTCATCGCTGTTCTCTTACGTTCTCACTTTCAATTATCGACTCGATATTAATTGAGTAGTTCGATCGCTTTGGCGAGAACAGCCTTTGCATCCACTCTTGTTTTAAAGCCCTCGACAAAGATCTTGCCCACAATTTCCGCGTTGGGATTGACAATGAAAACTCCGGGAAGCGGTATTCCGTAGGCGTCATCGCCGGGCTGATACTCTTCGTTCAATATACCCAGAGCTTTGACCGTAGTGGCGTCAATATCGGAAATAAAGGGATAGCTGATACTATTTTTATCGACAAAGGCCTGCTGTAAATCGGGTGCGTCGTAAGTGAGCGCAACGATGCCAATGCCCGCGTCCTTAAAGTCTTGTTGATACTGTTGCAATTGCACGAATTGCGTCATGCAGAAGGGTCACCAATCGGCAGAGCGGTTGGTAACAAATATCATGCCCTTGTTGTGAACAAATTCACTGATATCGTAAACTTCTTTATTTTGGTAAATCGCTTTTATGGCGGGAAAGGTTTCGCCAATAGCGGGGCCGGGATCGAAGGTGTCGGTATCCCCGGCGATAAACATATCCTGGGTCATTAAGCCTATCAGCTGATCTTTGAACACAAAGGCGCCGGCGACGACCAAAACGACTATGGAGACAAAGGGCAAGAGAATTTTTTTCAACATGGTTTGAGTGTACACGCCGGCGGCACGGATTTAAACCAGCTGAGTTGTTCAAGGGTGATAATTGCGCCTCCGGGCCGCTACACTATTGGTTTTAGAAGCCACACACTGTTTTTGAAAAAATCCAACGGAGAGCCCCATTAAACGGGTATTCAAAAAGATCTACGAGTCAGTGATTAACCCTCAAGCCGATGAGGATTTGGATAAAGCCTGGCAGTTATCTCAAAAATCGCTTCCTGTCCTGTGGTTGTTGGGTAAAACCGGAGCGGGGAAATCCTCGATAATACAAAAAATGACAGGGCAGAGCGCAGCGGAAACTGGCAATGGCTTTATGCCCTGTACCCAGGACTCCGCTAGTTACGACTTCCCGGCAGAACAGCCTATTTTGCGATTTATGGACACACGAGGTTTAGGGGAGGCCAACTATGATCCGGCCCAGGACATCGCCGCTCTGGGAGAAGCCAGCCAGGCCCTGATGATAGTGATGCGGCTTCGCGATGGTGAACACAGCGCAGTACTCGATGCTTTGGACCAAATACGCCGTCTGCGCAGCGCCATCCGGCGCGAGCATGCGATGGTGGTATATACCGCAGCGGGGGAAATAGCGGACGACCACGATCGAGACCGAGCGGTGGCACAGAAACAAGAGCTGATCGATAAAGCCTGGGGGCAGCCCCTGGATTACGCTGTGATTGATTTTTCCGAGCTTGGAGATGGGAAGAGCCTGGACAATAAGGGAGCCGATCAACTCAACGAAATGATAGTAGCCAAGCTGCCTGAACTGACGCTGTGGCTGCGCAAAACCGCCCATGCCGACACAGAGCAGTCCAACTATCTTCAATTGCGTTCTGAAGTGCTTTGGTATGCCAGCGCCGCGGCGACAAGTGACACCATTCCTGCGGTCGGCCTGGTAAGTGTGCCGGGAATACAAGGGAAAATGCTGCACAGCCTGGCCCAGCATTACGGGGTAGAGTGGAGTAAGAGAACCTTCTCTGAATTTACCGCGGCGCTGGGTACCAGTTTTGCGCTTCGTTACGCCATTAGTCTGGGGGGAAGACAGCTCGCAAAATTACTTCCCGGTGTAGGGCTGGTGGCGGGATCTGCGCTCGCCTTTACCGTGAGCTATGCCAGCACTTATGCCATAGGTAGAGCGGCCTGCAGCTACCTGTATCACCAAAAAACCAATACGCCATTGGATGACAATGTGCTAAAAGAGGTGTATCAGAACGCGATGGAGGAGGGTAAATCTGCCCGGGAGCCTATGAAAGGAGAAGACCGGGAATGATTCAGCTCTTCAGAAGAATGCTCGCACAAAGAACAACGCAGTTTTATTTTTTTGCCGTGCTGAGTGTCTTGCTTCCTGTTTTGGCACTCGTGGTTTTGGGGCTTGCGCAGTTGTGGGCCAATGACTGGTTTCTATGGTTTGGTCTGGGTGTACTGCTGTTGGCCTGTATTACCGCGACACTGCGCTTTTTACTCTGGAGGGAAGCACCAAATGGGAACGCTGAAGAAGAGGTCGCAGACACTAGCCATATCGAGGCTATTGCCGACTGGTCAGACCACGACAATCGAGTGTGGCTTGCCTCTCTGGAAAATATTTCCGGACAGCAGTTATCGAATTTGACCTGGGAGCAGGTGCCCGAAGCAATGTTGGCGCAACTGAGTTTTGTCGCCAAAACCTATAACAACGACGACCCCAAAGCGGAGTACGCCTTTACCATTCCGGAATTGATGCTGATGCTGGAGGTGTGCAGCCGGGAATATCGAGCTCTGGTTATTCAGAACATTCCCTTTTCTGCGGACATGAAACTGTCGACTGCCATCGGCTTGTCTCAAAAGAGCACCGCTACTTACGAGTTGTATAAAAAGTACTCTCCAGTTTTGGATGTCGTGCGCGCTGTATTGTCTGGAGGTACCAGCGTCCCGGGACGAATTGCAGGCGGCTTGCTGTCTGAATTCGGAAGTGGATTAACCGATCATATTCAGCGCAAGCTGAAGCAGATGCTATTTGAACAGGTCTCCCAGGTCGCCATTGATTTATACAGTGGCCGCTTGAAATTATCTGAGGAGGAATTGAAAGCCTATCGAGACACCATTGAAGAACCCGAAGAACCGGTGGTTCGGCCTTTATCGATATTGGTAGTAGGGCAGGTGAACGCCGGGAAGTCCTCCCTGGTGAACGCGTTAAAACAGGATAGTGTAGCTGGGGTAGATGTCTTGCCTGCCACCGATGGTTTTTACCGATATCATTTTGCCCTGGCGGATGAGGTAGAATTTGAATTGACAGATACACCGGGCTTGGACGGAAGTGAAGAAATTTCCAGCGGCTTATTGCAACACGCTGTTAAAGCGGATTTGCTGTTGTGGTTGAGTCAGGCAAATCAGCCGGCAAAAGCTTTGGATATAGCCCTGCTAAAAGAGTGGGATGAGTATTTCGCGAATAACCTGGGTAGAAAGAAGCCGCCGGTACTACTGATAACCACTCACAACGATGCGCTCAAACCCCGGCATGAATGGAACCCGCCTTATGATCTTACCGATACTCAATGCCCCAAGGTGAAGACAATTGTGGCCGCTGCGGCTTACACCCGCGAAGCTCTCGGGTTTTCTGACGATGCCACAGTAATTCCCGTTGCGCTAAAACCCGATGCCGAACCCTGGAACATAGATTCATTGTGCGAAATATTGATCGCGGTTAGTAGTGAAGCCAGAGCTGCTCAGTTAAATAGAGAGCGGTTGGACGCCGTCGAGACAGCGCCCGTGATTCGCAGAGCATTGTCTCAAGGGGTAGGTTTAGCCGGATCTGCGCTGAAGTTGGTTTTCCGTTAGAAGCACCGCCTCAATTCCACTGAAATTCAATCACGCCGCCAAACTGTGTACTATCGGCGCTATCAATACTTAACCCTATGGATCCCGCAACCATGTCCGATCTAAAAGTTGATCTCTATTTTTCCTTCCGCAGCCCCTGGTCTTATTTCGGCGCTGTGCAAATGCACAAGCTGCAACAGGAATATGCTTTGCGCGTAGAACTGCATGTGGTGAACCCCATCTACATTCGCTACAACGATTTCTTCGACAAAGCCCATGAGAAATGGCGCCCGTACTTTTTTACCGATTTAATGCGCTACTCAGAGTATCGCGGTATTCCGATCGGGATGCCGCGGCCAGACCCCATTAATACAGAGCTTGCTTGGGACGACCCCGGGCATCTTGTACTTATGCTGAGCCCTCTTGGAATAGCTGCGCAGGCGGCAGGCAAGGGGCTTGAGTTTGCCAAAGAAGTCTCTACGCTAGTTTGGGAGGGCAAGGTGGAGGGTTGGAATGAAGGTGACCATTTGGAACAGGTAGCTGCTCGTGCAGGGCTGGAACTGTCAGAGCTTGAGCATTGGGTAGCGGACAGCGGCAATGATTGGCAGGGCCAACTCACCGCGAACGACGCTGCGCTGGAAGTGCATCACTGGGGAGTTCCTACCATGGTGTTCGATGGGGAGCCTTTCTTCGGTCAGGATAAAATTGAATTGATGCTCTGGCGGATGGAGCAAAAAGGCTTGCAGAAGCGAAGCTGACAGCGCGGTCAGGCAGGTCGAGAGACATATGCAATAGTGTGACCCTGAGAAACAATACTATGAGAAACTAAATAACATGTTTACCACTGCAATCATTCTGGCGACCCTGGGGCTGCTGGCGCTTGGAGCCACAACGGCTGGCTGGTTTGCCCGCATTAAGTGGGTGGCGATACCGAACAATCGCCTGGGGTTTCTCGCCGGCTGGCTCAGCGCATTGCTGCTGGGTGTCGCGAGTCTTGATAGCCCCAGCGCGGGGTGGGTGAGTGGGGTGATGGCATCAATCGCCATGCTGGGCGGCGGACTCTTCCTGCTGCTGTACTCCCTCGCTAAGCAGGGAGTGGGTGATGCCATCGCAGTGGGCGATTCAATGCCTGTATTTAGTGGGCTTGACGAGCACAGCCAGTCCTTCGATTCCGCTACACTGGGTGGTTCCCCCATTTTACTCAAGTTTTTCCGCGGCCACTGGTGACCTTACTGTGTCGCCGAGTGACGGCGATGGGAGGAAGACCTGGGTTTTGATCTTAATGATCGGAGTATTCAGGTGGTTGCAGTGTCTACCGATACCCCGGGAAAGATAACGGCGGGGCGTGCCACGCACGGACTTCGCGGTACCTTTATTGCAGATCCTGAATTAGCGGTTACTGATCAATTCGGTTTGCGCAATACGAATATTGCGGCTCGTCCACCCGGGCTACCGGGGCTGCCGATTCCTACCACGTTGTTGTTGGATGGCAATGGGGTTGTCGTGTGGAAGGATCAGTCTGTTGACTATATGCAGCGGAGTGATCCGGAGTATGTTCGGGCTGCGTTTGCGGAATTTTTGTAGTGTCTCGTAGCTGATAATTTCTAGTGGCACAGTTGGCTCATAAATACATGACCATGGAAATAACCATGAATATCGGAAGCACTATCAGCTGACTGGTGCTCACCCCTCCGTTCGGAGAATGTCGCCCATACGGTCTCGTCGGCTTCCAGAGTGCGGCGCCGCAAACTTTCATACTGCCTTGCGATCCTTCCATTTAGTGTATTTCATACTGTTACAAACCTAGTGAACGATGCACAGCTTTTGGGGTATGCGGGCGAGTATTCCCTGGGTCCCACCTCATGTTTATATAAGCACTAAATATCGACATAATACCTTGATATGTCGATAGCATCGACATATGCTCTAAATATGTAGAAGAAATAGGAAAATATAAACATATGAGCTGGAAACCTGAAAATCCGTATAACGGCTTGCCGTTACTGCCCCCAGCGATTGAGCTGGAAACCAAGGTGGTACTAAAGCGCTGTATTGAGGCCAGGACAGCCCTCGCTGAGCTTAAACAGGCGGCCAAGCTCATACCTAACCAGTCCATGCTAATCAATACTTTGCCATTACTGGAGGCCAAAGATAGCTCTGAAATAGAAAACATCGTTACTACAACGGATAAGCTTTTTCAGCATGCCGCTGGCGATAATGTGCAGGCAGATCATGCCACCAAAGAAGCACTTCGCTATCGCAGTGCTTTGCATGAGGGGTGGCATGAGCTATCGCGGCGGCCCATCAATACTAATATGGCCGAATCAATCTGTAGCCAAATCAAGGGTGTGGAGATGTCCGTGCGTAAAGTACCGGGGACGGCACTGGCCAGCGATAAGACAGGGCAAGTGATCTACACACCGCCAGAAGGTGAAATGGTGCTCCGTGATTTGCTGGGTAACTGGGAGAGTCTCTTACATGGGCAGCCGGAACTGGACCCACTGATCCGTATGGCAGTCATGCATTATCAATTCGAGGCTATTCACCCCTTTACCGATGGCAATGGTCGTACGGGCAGGATACTGAATATATTGTATGTGGTGCAGGAGGGATTGCTGACTTTACCGATCCTGTATCTAAGCAGGTATATCATTGCTAATAAGAGTTTGTATTACAGTAATCTGCTTGGCGTTACCCGTGATCAGGCTTGGGAGCCCTGGCTGTTATACATGCTCGATGCGGTTGAGACAACAGCCCGCTGGATGACAAGAAAGATACACAGTATCCGAGAGCTTTCAGAACATACCGCTGACTATGTCCGTCTAGAATTGCCCAAGATCTATAGCCGGGAACTGATTGAAGTCATCTTCGAGCAACCCTATTGTCGCATTGGAAATCTTGTAGATGCGAATATAGCTAAGCGGCAAACCGCTTCTGAGTATCTTAAGAAATTGGTGAAAATCGGTGTGCTCGAAGAACGGCAAGTCGGTAGGGAGAGACTTTTTATTCATCCCAAACTGGTTGATCTTCTAACAAAGGATGCCAGTGATTTTGCGAGTTACTGAACACCAAATTAGTGATCAGTTGGCTTACCTCGAGCGATGGTTTTTCGTTCGAAAACTGTGATTTCAGGCGTGCGATTCTGATCATGATTATAGAAATAATCATGATACTCCAGAAGACATAAATTGGTGCCAGGTTGTCGAATGCATCTGGTCCTCTACCAAGGCCAAGAGAACATCCAGCACGCGATTCCATACCTGTCTCTGGCGAATTCGTAATTCAAGCAGCCATCGGTAGTTGAAACAGTCCACGGCAATGCTGCCCCCATCGATATTCGTTTATGTCGAAGACCTTCCGTTCAGAGACTTCTCCTATTGGAGTCGCACCATCCCGCCCTGTATGGGTTCGATGCGCGTTGTAATAACGTTGATACTCGCCGAGCTTTTTCTCCAGGTCAGTCGCCGTCCAGAAGAGCGTGTGGTCCAGAAACTCTCGCCGAATACTTCCAATCAGTCGCTCAACAAATGGATGGGACATTGGTACATGTGGCAATGATTTGATCTCACTTATCTCAAGTACGCGAAGATGGCTCTTCTCCGCTTTGTTGAGTGATTCTAGGTTTTCAAATAGAACATAGATTGATTATCTGGGAGGGATGATTGTCTAATTTTGAGTTTGAAGTACTCGGTATCCCTGATGCCCCTGGCGCGCTTACGGATCATTCCTATACTGACATTACCAGCCTCTATCCTGGCGCTTGTTAGCTTGTGTTTTGCATAATTGCAGATGCCGACACAATGTTTTCTGAGCGATTTTGCGAACTTTTTCAGATAGAGCATGTGTGACTGATCTGCTATCAAGCACCAACTTTCCAGTTGCTCTGCCATCCCCTCAAATGAAGTGGCACTCCACAGATACTGAAGCTGTTCTTTTAAAACGTAGAGCGCATTCAGGTTGCTATTGCTATCCAACAACGTTTGCAGCTTGTTACTTTGTTTCTCACTCAACTTATCCGCATTTTTGAGCAACAGATAATGCGTCCCCTTCATCAGTTTTTTACCATTCGGATCGGCCTTCCTGAACTCAAGCCGGCGCTGATTATGGATAGCTTTGCTGTAATTTTTCATGACGTGAAAACGGTCAAACACAATGTCTGCCAACGGCAAGCACTCCCTGACAGCCTTTTGATAAGCAGGGCCCATATCCATAGCTACGGCCTTGATTTTACTGGATGTATCCGGGGAGAGATGTTTTAGAAATCTTGCAAACACCTCGGCAGTTCGACCAGCTTCCACCCAGACCAGATGACCTCCGACCATATCGTAGACCACCGTCATATAGTCATGGCCTTTCGCCCTGGCAACTTCATCGACACCAATATATTCCAAGCCAGTCAACTGTGCAGGATCAAGCGCAGGGAGCGTTTCCATCAGGTATGCCTTGTCGATATTCTTTACTGTCTCCCATCGTATCCCCAAATGCCTGGAGACGGCCTGAATAGACATATGGCGGCATAATCCACTGATCAGTCGGCAAAACCGGTGGGTGAAACGGCACCCTTTATCGACAAAATCACACGCCTCAATGCGGCGCTCACCCTTGCTAATAAACACTTGGGCCAGTTCAATGTCGAGCACACATGGATACCCAAAAAGGGGGATATCCTTAACCTGCCGGCGAATATGCTGGTTGATAGTTCCCTTCTTGCCTGTGGTGGGGTCTATAGTGCTCCTGCGGGCGTCCCGGCTACAGTGAATAACAATCTTGTCACCCTCTTCGTCCAGTTTAATTTCATTTACACGTTGCCCCGTGAGGTTTAAAATATTCCGTGAGATGTTGATGGTCATATACCTGCCCTATGTAAAGTTGTCATAAACCAAACATATCAACAGGTTACTTGATGGTCAGCATCTTTTTTCACTCAACAAAGCGGAGAAGAGCCCGAATTCTCTCCTTTTTGTATTCCTGGACTACGAGATAGACCAAGGTCGTGGATACCGCGAGGCAAATGACAAGACAGAGCGCCACATCGACCGCGCGATGTTGCTCACTCAAGTAAGGATAGATGGCAAATGGAACCATGTACTCCAGCAACAACAAGCTGATTATGGCGGCGTTACAAGCGACCAGGAGAATGAGATTGTAAGGAGCCCGAGGAATAATCACACACAGAGTAAACACAAGGAATACGAAAAAGGGTGCACTTCCCTGGGAACCCTGGTTGGTGATCCAAACGACACAAACAACCACGAGAAGGATAAGAACCAGCGGAACGCTAAGATATTTATCGTAATCGAATCTAACCGAAGCTGTGTAGAACACCACACCAATCAGCAACAGAGCCAGGGAAATAAATAGCTCTCGTATGGGATTCCCGCTGAAAATATTTATCAGACCCGTCAAAAAGCCCATGAGGACCGCAAGCAGGCCGACAATATTGAAGACTCTCTTCTCAAGGCTGTCTGTACTTAAAACTTCCACCGCTATAGTTATCCATTGGGTTGGCTGTCGCTGGCACTTGCCTACGTCGGTGCAGTGTACCCCTAAACTGGCAACGCTCTAAATATTGTCGGTAGCCCCGCAGATTCCCCCAGAACAATCGCAACGCTTCTCTGACAGACTTTGCCTTTTGTGAACCAGTCGACACTATTGGCCACAAATTTAAATCCCGCCCAAAAAGACCGGTACTCGTCGGCAGTTTTGGCATGTTTCATTCGTCGAATCCCTGCGGTCTTTCATATAATGGCTTCCATAGACATGGGGCATTTGCTCGCATAGCAAAGTTTGCAGCGGCATCTGAGTGTCTGGACTAACGGGACAAGTGCGGAGAAAATTGGCATTATTTCCGACTTGCTGCCACAAGCAACCCGAAGAAACAATTCCGAAAACCTCTGTCGAACTATCCTTCGTCGATATGGAGCCGAAAAAGCCCGTTGAATTGTCCGTCGTCGATATGGAGCCAAAGCAGGCACCCGCGCTCTCTGTCGTTGATATACCGCCAAAGAATCCTACGGCCGGACTAAAAGTAGAGGGAATGGACAAACCCCAAACGGCTAGCTCCATGATTTGTCCCAAGTGCAAAACACAGCAGGAACTGGCCGTGGCCTGTGCGGAATGTGGTGTCATCGTTGAAAAATTCGGTTCTTCCGAGTTTCCTATGGGTAAAAGCCAAACAATGGTCAGGAATGTGGTACAAGAGTCTTTTTTTATGGAGATATTCAAATGAAAGATACCGCGTTGTTTACTCAACTTTTGGGGCTTGGCGACCCATGGAAAATCACGGCTATTACCCCGGATCTGACCGACAAATCAATTACCCTCCAGATAGATTGGCCAAAGGGAACGAAAGGCGCGTGTAGTGTCTGCCATGCCCTTTGTTCGGTTTACGACCATCGTGAGCAACGCACATGGCGACACCTTGATACGATGCAGTTCAAGACGCAGTTAGTTGCTCAGGTTCCGCGTATTCATTGTAAAGCGCATGGAATCAAAAGCCTGAAAGTACCGTGGGCAGATACGCAGGCACGCTTTACGCATTTATTTGAGCGTTTCGCTATTGATGTGCTGTCGGCTGCCAGCAACAAGACACAGGCCGCAAAACTACTTGGTCTGTCGTGGGATGAGGTGCATCATATTCAATCCCGAGCAGTGAAAAGAGGGATGGACAGACGCTCTGTTGAGGAAGTGAAACACCTTGGCATCGATGAAAAAAGTTTTCGCAAGGGGCAATCCTATGCCAGCCTGCTGTACGATTTGAATGCGTCCAGAGTGCTTGAGGTCGTGGCAGATAGAACGGCGGAATCGGCAACCGCATTGCTGTCCACGCTTCCAGAACAGCAGCGTAATGAAGTAGCTGCTGTTGCCGTGGATATGTGGGTTCCATTTATGACGGCAGTTGAGGCGACTTTACCGAACGCCGCCATTGTTCACGACAAGTTTCATATCGTCAGTTATCTTACAAAAATGGTTGACCAAGTCAGGCGCAAAGAAAATAAAACATTAAGAGCCGCCGGTATCAATGACCTGGTCGGGTCTCGCTATACCTGGTTACGCAATCCCGACAACTGGAGTGAAAAAGATGAAGCCACTTTTTATGGCCTTCAATCAAAGGGGTTGAAGGTTGCCCGAGCCTGGGCAATCAAAGAGACGCTGCTTGACCTGTGGACTTACAGCTACGATAAACCAGCCCGGGCGTTCTTTAAGAAAGGGTACTGGTGGGCGACACATTCACGTCTAAAGCCGGTCATATCAGTCGCCAAGATGCTAAAGAAACATCTCGACAACATAATGACTTACTTGAAACATCGCATCACCAATGCGACCGCAGAAGGATTTAATTCAAAGATTCAGACAATAAAATCGGCTGCCCGAGGATTTAGAAACTTCGAAAACTATCGAGTTTCAATTCTGTTCCACTGTGGAAAACTCAACCTCTACCCACAGGATTCCCAGTAGAACCAAAAATTCAGACAAATCGCAAGTACTACACCCAACCATCGATCAGCTGCTCTAGATGAGACCGGCCATCAAACAGACGATGACGAAGCCAGCGGCAACAAATTTATGATAGTTGCTGGGGTAGGAATGGCTTTAATCATCCTCACTTCGGTAGCGGCCCTGCTACTCTAGGCACCCACGTTTTTTTGCGGTCGCTGACGCCGCCAATCTCCATTTGCTAAACGGCCCGAAAACCACCAGAATTCCACCTGGTTCAACAGGTGCAACACAATGGCAATAAATATTACTCCCAGCGGTCAGGCCTGCGGCGCCTCATTGACCGGTGTCGATCTAACACAGCCTCTGAGTCCCGCCGACATTGCCGACATTCGGGCTGCCTGGCTTGAGCATCATGTTATCGCCTTCCCCGATCAGGCAATGACGGATGATGACCTGGAGAGATTCTCCCAGTATTTTGGCGATTTCGGCGATGACCCGTTCATTGCAGCCATAGCCGGCCGGGAACACATTATCGCGGTGCAGCGCTGCGCAAATGAGGTAGCGCCACTTTTTGCCGAAAACTGGCATACAGACTGGAGCTTCCAGGAGGTGCCACCCGCTGCGACTTGCCTTTTCGGGATAACCATACCCCCTCTAGGTGGCGATACCTGGTTTAACAATCAACACAAGGCGTTGGATGAGATGCCCGGCGCGCTACGTCAAAAGCTGGTAGGCAAATTAGCCATTCACTCCGCCAAAGCCGCCTACTCTCCCGACGGGATGTACGGCCAGGAGGATCGGGACAGCGATCGGAGTATGGAGATCGTGCCGTCGGAAACAGCCAATGACACGCAGTTACACCCCATTGTCAGAAACCATCCAGAGACCGGCCGACCCGGGATCTACGGCTGTATTGGCTATATGGTAGGAATCGAGGGGATGTCTGATGTGGAGGCAGTGGATTTGCTGGTAGAACTGCACGAGTGGCAAACCCGACCAGAGTTTCACTATCACCACGAGTGGGAAAAGAACATGTTGGTGATGTGGGACAATCGCTCAGTTTTACACCGCGCCACGGGCGGCTACGAGGGCCACGATCGTCTATTGCACCGCACGACCATAGCCGACAAAGCCGCGTAACCAGTATTAGGCAGTTCAGGTTAAACACCCAGTGCATTTAGCTGCTATGCTATTTTAATGCGCCGAACTTTCAGTGTGTTTCAAATTTCTTGGGGTGTTTTGCTGCTGGTCTGTACGCTCAGCACCACCGCGCCGACCCAGGCAAATGATCTATTCCCCCTTCCTGAAGAACTCGAATCAGATGTCGCTTTCTGGATTCGTATCTACACCCAAATCGATACCAATAGCGGTTTTATTCACGATGCCAACAAGCTTGGCGTGGTCTACGAAACGCTGAACTTAACAGGTCGACGCGCAGCCGATAACAGGCTAATTAAGAGCGCCAAAGCCCGCCTCAGCCAAACACTCAATAAGCTGGCAGACAATCGCGACTCGCCCACACAACAAGAACGGCAACTACTCAAATTATGGGAACCCGGGGTCACGTCCTCTGATCTACGCCGTGCGGCCTCAAATCTACGTTTTCAGCGCGGGCAATCCAATCGGTTTCGAGATGGCATTGCCCGGTCGGGGCAGTGGCAAGACTACATTGAGCGGGTGATGTCCGAGCACGGCCTCCCAACAGAGCTGGCCGCCCTACCCCACGTGGAGTCATCCTTTAATCTGGATGCGTACTCGAGTGTGGGGGCTGCGGGTATCTGGCAATTCACTCGCTCAACGGGCAGACGTTATCTGCATATCGATTATGTGCTGGATGAGCGCATGGATCCCTTCGCCGCAACTGTTGCAGCGGCCCAGTTGCTAAAACACAATTTGCAACTTACCGGGAGCTGGCCCCTGGCGCTCACGGCCTATAACCACGGTGCGTCCGGGGTAAGAAGGGCCAAGAAAAAACTGGGGACCTCGGATATCGTAACTATTGCACGCAAGTACAAAGGACGTTCTTTTGGATTTGCTTCGCGAAATTTTTACGTTTCCTTTCTGGCGGCACTTGAAGTTAGCAGCCACACGAAACGCTACTTCGGACCAGTGGGTAAACGCTCCCAGGCTACATACACACCCGTAGAGGTACCAGATTACATTCCAGCAGCCGCGTTTGCAGAAGCATTTAACACAGATATCAAGCAGCTCAAACGCCACAATCGTGCATTGTTGGCACCGGTTTGGAGAGGAAAAAAACACATACCGAAAGGCTTTATCATGCGCCTGGCGCTGCGTGATGAAACTACAACAGTCAATGAGTTGCTGGCGAGTATTCCCTCAGACAAACGATTCGCCGAACAAACACTGGACCTGTTTCACAAGGTCGTCCCCGGAGACACCGTCTCCGAAATCGCCTCGCGTTACGGCCACAGCAGCGGGGACATTGTCGCCATGAACGGCCTTAACCGACGGTATCAAATTCGCGTGGGACAGGTATTGCGCCTGCCTCTGGAGGGAGCCATAACAACCGCTCAGGTCAACACGGCTATTGTCGCCCAGACCCAACAAACTCCTATCCCCAAACCTGAACCTGAAGTTCAGGCATCGGCCATTGACACCGGGCCAACAGAACAAAAACTCGAATCCGCAACGATCGACATATTCGCTGACCCCAGCGACTATACCGTGGCCAGCGACAACACGATTGAGATCCAGGCCACCGAAACCCTGGGCCATTACGCCGAGTGGTTAGACCTTCGCGCTAGTGGTCTACGGCGGCTCAACGGTATGCCCTATGGTCGCCCTCTGGTTATCGCACACCGTCTGAAACTTGATTTCTCCAGAATAAAATCCGAAGAGTTTGAGCGCCGACGCCTGGCGTATCAGTCGGAATTGCAACAAAACTTTTTTATGGTATGGCAAATTCGCGAGACGAAAACCCACGTGATCGCGCCGGGAGAGTCTCTTTGGCTATTGACTCGCCAGCAATTTAAAATACCCATGTGGCTGCTGCGCCAATACAACCCCGATCTGAATCTGGATAAGCTCCGGCCTGGCACCACCATCGTCATTCCGCAGTTAGTTGAAACCTGAAGGTCCTAAGCTGTCCGCGAGGAATTGAAGATGCGCCACCTGTCGATCGTGCTAATACTCACATGCTCGTTGTTGAGCCAAACAGCACTCGCCCAAAACTACGACCTGGTGATAACCAATGGCAGAATTATCGACCCCGAGACGCAGCTAGATGCCACGAGACACGTGGGCGTCAATGGCGGCACTGTTGAAATAATCTCGACATCCCCATTGAACGGCAAACGAGTTATTGATGCCTCGGGGCTGGTCGTTACCCCGGGTTTTATCGACATTCACAGCCACACACCTACCCTGCTTGGCCAACATATGAACTTGTTGGATGGCGTAACCACTGCACTGGATTTAGAGGCGGGATCTTTTCCTGTCGCTTTTTACGGCGAACACTTTCGCGGGGGCGCCCAGCTCAATTACGGCTCGTCGGTGGGACATTTCGCCATACGAATAAAAGTTATGGAAGGTGTAGACCAGCCCTATCTCTTTACGGGAAAAATCCCCGCAAAACCCGGTGGCGATGCCTGGCTAAAACAGGCGAGTCCAGAGCAGATCGAAACGATGCGTGTACTCATCAATCAGGGGCTGGACAATGGTGGCCTGGGCATTGGCGTGCTTCTGGATTATATGACCCTCGCCATATCAGATGACGAACTGCGCATGTTGTTCGAGGTGGCGGGTTCTCGCCAGGTTCCCATTTACGTTCATGTCAGACGTGGTATTGCGGGCGATCCCGCAGGGCTTGCCGAGGTCATCGATCTGGCCAAGGAAACCCGTGCTCCGCTACTGATATGCCACATCACTCACAGCGCCATGGGCAAAATTGGCCACTGGCTGAACATGATCGATCACGCCAATGCCGGGGGAGCCAACATCACCACCGAAATGCTCTCCTACGCTGCCGGTGGAACGGCAATTTCCGCCGATGTATTTCGGCGGAGAAACTGGCAAGAGATTTTCGACATCAGCTACGAGGATGTTCAATGGGTGGCGACTGGCGAATGGCTAACAAAAGAAACCTGGGAGAAGTACGCTCGGGAACAACCGGCAGGCATGGTTAACCACCACTACGTCAAAGAGAATTGGATGATCGAGGGTTTGCGATGGCCCAAAATGATGGTATCCACAGACGCCCTCCCGGCTCTGGATCGAGATGTGATGACTAATCCGAACGTCGCTGGCACCTTCTCGAGGGTATTGGGACACTATGTGCGCGATAGTCGGGTACTACCACTTAGCGAGGGGCTCGCCAAACTGAGCTTGTATCAGGCGCAGTGGATGGAACAGGCCTCGCCTGCTTTCGCCAAAAAAGGCCGCCTGCAAGTGGGCGCCGATGCGGATATTGTCGTATTTGATCCCGAAACGATTGCGGCAAACGCCCGCTACGGTGACCCTTATCAAAAGCCAAGCGGCCTGATTCATGTGGTTGTCGCGGGCAGGCAGGTGGTAAAAAATTCTGTCCGGGTTGAGGGGCGCTACCCGGGTGTAAAGATTTTAGGGGGTAGGTGATATGTCTATCGTGATTCCTGGCCGCCTCACGCGCACAGCCATCCTTCTTGTGGATACCGATTCTGGAATTTATACTGATCAGCACACAACAATAAGAAATACACCCCAGTGACCGAAGCAACCTCGTCAGGCATAGCTCGAAACGCCCCTTTGGAAGCCAGCTCTTGGGATCCGCGTGTCGAACGCGAGCTGGCCAACCTGCTGCTCGCTAATGGCGTAACAGGCGGCGGTGCAGTGATTCTGGCAGTCGCTCTTATGGCCCCGGTACTCGCACAGCCACCCGTGCGCAACCTCTATTTCGCCTGGCTTGCGTTTATGGTTGTCAACGCCATTGCAAGAATGGTCGCCGTCAAGCGATATCGAACGCAGCCAGAACACCTTCAAAACTGGCTACTATACCGCCGGATATACGGCGCGTTATCGATAGCGCTGGGTCTGGGCTGGGGCGCATCCCCACTACTGCTTATGGATTCACTAGACCCAGCTGGACAGGCTTATTTGCTTATCATTCTTATAGGAGTGGCCTGTGCAGCTATCCCTTTGCTATCTGCAAACCGGGGTATCTATTTCGCGTACGTGACGCCTTCGCTGTGTGCGGTACTCTTTATCCTGGGTATGTCAGACAACCGGGTTAGCGTGAGTCTTGCGGGAGTCATCGTAGTGTTCCTGGGACTGCTGTGGTCCTCTGTTACCCGAGTGCACAATGCACTTCGCAACGCTTTGGTTTTGCGATTCAACAATCTGGATTTAATTGACTCATTGAAGAATGAGAAATCTGCGGTGGATACGCTCAATACCCAACTTCAGTACGAAAATGAAGAGCGTCAGAAAGCACAGCGGGCATTGGAGGCCAACCGAGACGGCCTGGAGGCTGAGGTTTTAATGAGAACCAGAGCCTTCGAAGAGGCGAAAAATGCCGCCGAAGCCGCCAACCGCGCGAAGAGCGATTTCCTCGCCACGATGAGTCACGAAATACGTACGCCAATGAATGGCATTATCGGCACAACCGATTTACTACTGAGAACACAACTAGAATCCGCACAGCGCTCCTACGTAGAAACCTGCAAAGACTCGGCGAGAAACCTGCTATCGCTCATCAATGATTTACTGGATTTCAGTAAAATCGAAGCCGGCAGATTGGTGGTGGAGACCCAGCCCGTTGACCTCGCCGCCTTGGGAGAAGAACTGCGGAAACCCTTTGCTGCAGAAGTTAGCCGTAAGGGGCTGAGTATGAATATCGAGATTGGTCCCGGAGTCCCGAAGTGGATCGCAGTGGATCTAGAGCATTTACGCCAGGTTTTGATTAACTTGCTGGGAAACGCGCTGAAGTTTACAGAGCACGGCTCAGTCAGCCTCTTTATTTCCCGAAGTTCTCAAAGCCTACTGCAATTTGAGGTTGTCGACACCGGTCCCGGAATCTCCTCCGAAATACAAGAGACTATTTTCAGCCCCTTTGTGCAAGCAGATTCCTCAACCACCAGGGAACACGAGGGCACCGGGTTGGGGCTGGCTATCTCCAGCAGCCTCGTGGAATTAATGGGCGGTGAGATCGGTGTCGAGAGCTCGCCGGGAACAGGGGCGCGGTTTTGGTTTACTTTGCCCTGCCGGGAAGTATCGCAACCTCAAGACGACGACGGCAAGCAAATATACGTCGCCAGCGGCACTCTCAATCTGCACGTGCTGGTGGCAGAAGATAATCCCGTGAATCAGCTGATTTGCGAGGCCATGTTAAAAGAGCTTGGTTGTAGCTGTGATCTAGCACATCACGGCGAAGAAGCCGTGGATCTGTGGGGCAAGAAAAAGTACGACGTAATACTCATGGATCTGTCCATGCCGTTGGTGGATGGCTTTGAAGCCACAACGAGAATAAGAGCCCAGGAAAATTCAATGGGACTAACATGCATTCCGATCATTGCGCTGACTGCGCATGCGTCAGATCAGGACAGAGAAAATTGTTTGAAAAATGGTATGGACGGCTTTGTTACGAAGCCAATGACCATTGACGAGCTGGAAAATGCTCTTAGTGAAGTGATTTAACCGGGCTTTGCATCGACGGAACTCAGCACTGTATTCCCACGATCTCTATGGCCAAAGACAATTACTCTTCCATCAAAGCCTTTTCATGTAGCCAGGCGGCGTGCTTGGGCGCCTTCTTGGTTATATCCCACTCCTCAATCATCGCTGGCGCAACTTCGCGCAGGCGTTCCAACATTCCTGGCTCCGCAGTATTGGCCGCCACCTCAAGCCGATGGCCATTGGGGTCAAAGAAGTAAATCGATTTAAAAATACCGTGGTTGGTGGGCCCTAGAACCTCGAGTCCCTCGGCCTCTGCTTTGGTCTTGGCCGCCAGCAAGGCATCCATATCTTCGACTTCAAAGGCGATATGCTGCACCCACTCCGGTGTGTTGGGATCTCTACCCATGGGTGGCGAGTTGGGGATCTCAAAAAAGGCGAGCACGTTGCCCATGCCGGCATCCAGGAAGATATGCATGTAGGGATCCGGCGCCTGGGTGGATGGCACCAGGTCTTCGGCTATAGCCAGCTGAAAGTCCATGCCCATTACGCGCTGATAAAACTCTACCGTCTCCTTGGCATTGATACAGCGGTAGGCAACGTGATGTATTCGCTTAATATTCATACCCTACTCCTCAAGCGCCCTTGGTTGTGATAACTCCGCGCTCAATTTGATCCCGTTCAATCGACTCGAATAGGGCTTTAAAATTGCCCTCTCCAAAACCCTCGTCGCGTTTGCGTTGAATAAACTCGAAGAATACAGGACCTATCAAGGTATCAGAGAAAATCTGCAACAGGAGCCGCGGATCGCCGTCTTCGGTTGACCCGTCCAGGAGGATACCGCGAGGCTGCAGTTGATCCAATGGCTCCCCGTGCCCGGGTAATCGTTCTTCCAGCATTGCATAATAGGTATCGGGGGGAGCGGTCATGAAAGGCACTCCACTGGCCTTCAACTTGTCCCAACTTGCGACGATATCCTCGCTTTCAAAGGCGATGTGTTGGATTCCTTCACCGTTATAGGCCATCAAAAACTCTTCGATTTGACCGGTGGTTTCAGAAGCCTCTTCATTTAGGGGAATTCTTATCAGACCATCCGGTGCCGACATGGCCTTGGAGGTAAGACCTGTGTATTCACCTTTGATATCGAAGAAACGAACTTCTCTGAAGTTGAAAATCTTCTCATAGAACCCAGCCCAGTAGGCCATTCGCCCGCGATAGACATTGTGAGTGAGATGGTCGATGGCTTTGAGCCCACAACCTTCGGGGTTTCGATCAACGCCCTCAATGAACTCAAAATCGATGTCGTAGATTGATGCTCCATCCTCATAGCGATCAATTAAATACAACGGCGCTCCGCCAATACCCTTGATGGCGGGCAAACGAAGTTCCATGGGGCCAGTGGGAATATCGATAGGTTGGGCGCCCAGCTCCAGTGCACGGGCGTATGCCAGGCGAGAATCCTTGACGCGAAAGGCCATGCCGCAGGCAGATGGACCGTGCTCTTCGGCAAAATACGCCGTGTAGCTGTCGGGCTCATTGTTAATAATAAAGTTGATTCCACCCTGGCGGTACAGCAGCGCAGCCTTGCTACGATGCTTGGCAACCAGTGTGAATCCCAGCAATTCAAAAACGGGTTCGAGAACACCCTCTTTCGGCGAGGCAAATTCTACAAATTCAAAGCCGTCCAGGCCCATGGGATTGTCAAACAGATCTGGCATTGCGGTCTCCGGTGCTGAAGTGCGCCTTACGCAGTGGCGTCAGCGTAGTTAGTTACATATGTAACAACTTTAGTTTCAATTGCAACTAATGTCAAGTGTCGACCGACTAGACAACAAGGTCACAGGAGAAGTAGGCGAAGCTCTTAGTTGACCGGCTTGCAGCGCTCGAGTATGGGCAGTATCCAGGGTTTGTTCTGTCTGATTTCTTCATCGCTTAGACCGGTGAGTTCATAAGGCAATACCAACCAGTTGTCGGTCTCGTGAAGATAATAATCGGGTACTCGGCCCGTCTGATTAAGACCGGGTTTATAAAAAGGAACCGCCAACCTTAGATCGCCCGGCATATTGCGTTTGGTTTTGATCTGCAGGCGATTGATGACAGCCTCCACATTGCGACCGGTGCTGAACACATCATCGACAATTAACAGCGAGTCTTCTTGATTGATGTTCTCTATCAAATACTGCAGGCCATGAACACGAATCTCGTCATCGCGATCCAGGCGGGCCAGATAGTCATTCATACCGCGATAGGAGGTGCGAATGGCAATATGATCGGTTTTAACACCCAGGTATTGCAGGCACTCCTGTACATAGATTCCTACAGTGGAACCACCGCGCCACACACCGACAATAAAATCGGGCCGAAAACCACTTTCGTAAATTCTCACAGCAAGGCGATAGGAATCATTGAGTAAAGACTCTTCCTCAACATACTGTTTTTGTACTACCGGGGGCGCTCCCACCAGGAATTCCTCTACAAATATAACGTGAGCTGACTATACTACGTCTCCGGCGTGTTAAACCATGCCATCCCCAAGGCTTAGTCGATCGGATTCGTTTATGACAGCAAAAACCTATTTATCCGCACAGCAGTTACTGGAAGATTCTTTCAAACTGGGTGCCAATATCCTGGCGGATGGATTCGAACCGACAATCATCACAGCGATCTGGCGGGGGGGCACCCCTATGGGGATTGCGGTACAGGAGTTACTGGAGCATCAAGGTGTAAAAACCGACCATATCGCGATTCGAACCTCCTCCTACAGCGGCATCGACGGGCGTAGCTCCGAGATTCGTATCCACGGGATGAATTATTTGATCAAGACTGTACAGCGCGAAGATAAATTGCTGATTGTTGATGATGTGTTTGATACGGGTCATACGATCAATGCAGTGATCGAGCACCTGAAGGAAAAGGCCCGCTTAAACACGCCACACGATATACGTGTGGCAGTGCCCTACTACAAGCCGACGCGCAATCAAACTGATCGAGTGCCCGACTATTACCTACATGAAACCGAGGACTGGCTGAAGTACCCACATTCTCTGGAAGGATTAAGCGCCGAAGAGATCGCCGCGAATCGGCCCGAACTCTACAGTATTATCAAGGATCACTTGTAGGCTAGTTCGAAAGCCTCGACAAAAGCATCGACTGTGTCCGCGGGTAAATCATTAATGCCCGCCGCAGCAGCCCTGCCACCGCCCGTGGGAAATTGCATGCACAACTGCGCCGCACCACTTTTGTTGCTCAATGGCGCGCGAACGCTAACCAGATAGTTACCATTGGCCTTTTGGGTCAGTACCGCATGGGCGCGATTCGGATTTCCCGTGGCCAGATCATTGCTGTAGACCCCACTTACCCGCCTCGCCCAAGCTTGGTCGGGAAGCGAAAACACCGCCGTCGAGTCGCTTAAGTGGCTGGGCTGTAATTGCTCTGCCAATGCCATATCTTCTCGATACCCCGTACTCAACTTTTCGAAATCGGGAGATGTATGAACAAACTCCAGGGGGCTATCGGCGTTGTAGAGCTTGTGATAAAGATCTTCCGGATCCAAATGCAAATCTTCAATCGTCGGACCATATCCGTTGTAGTTAATGAACGTGCCCAGGTCTTCAAGAGAAGATAAATCCACTTCCGAAAGGTCCAAAGGTTTAGCCAATGTGCGCGCTGTTTCCTTCAGATTGTCACCGAACGCTCCCGTGACAGCCCAGTCCAGATAGGTACCTCCCAAATGGCCATTGACCAACGCCGCTGTGCAGACGTCAGCTGACTCGTTGATGATCGCAGTGAGATTGGGATGATCGGGAATAGTGCCGGGAAAATGATGGTCCACGTAAAACACCTTAGCGCCGCTGGCGAGTGCTTGCGCTAATGCCGCACTGTTCCTGTCCATAGAGACATCGAGTATGGTGACCTCATCGCCTGCGCCCGCCTCTATCTTCCCCAGAAGGTTGATGTCTCTTTTTACACCGGTAACCAAAGTTGACTGTCGGGGCTGGTTTTTGCGCAGCTGAATAAGTGCGCAGATACCATCTGCGTCTCCGTTGAACAGATCAAAATAGGCCATTGCTCATCACCCCAGGGTTTCTTCTTGGTGAAGGTGTCCAAAGCTCGCTTCATAATCCGCCATGGAGGCAGCAATCACCTCAAGGGCTTCATCCCGGCCGTACACGTGATCTACCTTGATGTTGATAGACTTGCCGGGGACCATTTTATAGGTTGAAAAATAGTGTTGAAGACGCTCGGTTTTTATCGCGGGAAGATCGTCAATATCCTTAACGTCACCCCATATATTGTCACCCTCCAGGACAGCAATAATTTTGTCGTCAGCCTCGCCGTCATCAACCATTTGGATGCCGCCTACTACCCGGGCACTGAGTAAAATGTCCGACTTGGTAATAAGGCGCTCGGAGAATACACAGATATCCAGAGGATCACCGTCGGCTACTTCAGCATCTGCACACATTGCCGCAACCCTCTCGCCGCAATAGGTCTGAGGGATAAAACCGTACAACGCGGGGGGACTGGATGTAGTTCGCTGGGGTCTATCGACCATCAGAAAACCGGAGACTTTATCTATTTCGTATTTGACCACATCACTGGGGGTAATTTCGATATACGCTGTTACGACATCGGGACGGCTCTCCTTGGGTATGGCCTTCAGACCGTGCCAGGGATGCCGGCGCCAGCGATTGTACTCACTGTTCTCATACATGTTTTTTACTCCTTCGATAATTCATACGAGCCGCCCCGATATTGGCTCGCAATTCGGGTAATGGCCAAAAAAGTGTAGGTTGTGTCGAGCTAGCTGTCCAAATTAATGCGCTAGCTATTCAGGCCCTGGTAATAGTCAGACAGGATTTTCGCAACTTCCGGTCTTGAAAACTCAGGTGGTGGCGCAATACCATTGTCCAACATTTCCCGAACGGCAGTACCTGACAACAGGACAAAATCGTCCTTGGAGTGGTCCGGTGCATCTTTCATCATCACCACTTTACCCAGTATTTTACTGAAGGCAGTGTGATCTGCGCGGTAGATTTCAAGGTCCAAGGCATCCGCTGGCACTTCTTCGTCAAAGATAGTCTGGGCGTCAAAGCCACCGTAATAATCCCCCACTCCGGCGTGGTCACGACCAACAATCAGATGGGTACAACCACAATTCTGACGGAATACAGCGTGCAAAACCGCTTCGCGAGGACCGGCATACAGCATATCGAAGCCATATCCGGTAATCATGACAGTGTTGTCTGGAAAATACAGTTCCACCATTTTGCGGATGGAGGCATCGCGCACATAGGCGGGGATATCACCCGGCTTCAGTTTACCAAGCAGCATGTGAATTAATATTCCATCGGCGTCCAGGTCATCCATAGCCATACGACACAGTTCTTCGTGCGCGCGGTGCATCGGGTTTCGGGTCTGGAAGGCAACGACTTTGTTCCATCCATGGGCAGCGATTTCCTCACGGATTTGCACGGCAGTGCGGAAGGTATCAGGGAAATCAGCCTGGAAGTAGGAAAGGCTGAGAACTTCGATCGCTCCGGAGACCATAGTGCGGCCCAAAGCTTTAAACGTGGCAACACCTGGGTGTGCCGGATCCAGTGTCCGATAGATTTTCTCGGCCATAAAATCCATTTGCTCTTCGCTGACCGCCTCAACCGCATCGACATCCATGATGGCAATAACCGGATGACCTGCAACATTGGGATCCAACAAAGCGATTCGGCTGTTGGGTTCTACACCCGTTTCATCTGTTAGATTCACAACCGGGACCGGCCAGAACAAACCGTCTACAGTGTGCAATTTTTCAGCGACGCTCATAGAGTCGGTCAGGTTCATATAACCGTTGAGCGGATTAAAGTAGCCAGCTCCCAGCATCACCGCATTGGCGGCGGCGGCAGAATTGAGTAATAGTGACGGCAGGCCTTCAGCTTCGCTCAGTAAGGCTTCCCACTTAGACTGGTCTGCCACATAACGGGCATCCAGCTGTTCAGATCCATGAGGTTTGATCATGTGTAGTCTCCGGTTATTAGATGGGTTCAGGCGGTGATAATGCCGCGCTCGCGCAGCACAGCCAGAATTATTTCAATTTCTTCAGCCAGAGACTGTTTGTCTGAGTGAAGATGAATTTCAGCCTGCTTTGGTTCTTCATAGGGATCGTCAATACCGGTGAAGTTCTTAATCTCTCCCGCACGTGCTTTCTTGTACAAGCCCTTTGGATCGCGAAGCTCTGCTTCTTCAAGCGAACAATCGACAAATATTTCAATGAAGTCCATACCCGCTGCATCGTGCAAAGCTCTCACCTGATCGCGGTCTGCTTCATATGGGCTAATAAAACTACTGAGTGCCACAATGCCGGTATCCACAAACAGTTTGGCAATTTCGCCGATGCGTCGAATATTCTCGGTGCGGTCTTCGGCGGTAAAGCCCAGGTTTCTATTGATACCCAGACGCACATTGTCGCCGTCCAAACGATAAGACAGAACACCCATCTCGCTCAGAGTGCCTTCCAGCTCTACCGCGATAGTGCTTTTTCCACTGCCCGACAAGCCTGTGAACCAAAGCGTAGCGCCTTTGTGACCCAACAGTTTTGATCTGTGATCGCGAGTAATATCGCCTTCATGCCAATGTACGTTCGTTGCCTTTTGCTCAGCCATTTCGGTTTCCTTTATCAGTGTTAGGCGCGATTTGTATCGACTTAAAATCAAAAACACGCCTTTAGGTGTCTATAAAGCGGTGGGGAAGGATACGGCCTATGAAACCATATGTAAATCAGGATATTATGGATGTCGCTATCGGAATAACCGGTAGCAATAAACTTCCCGGGAATACCGCTATGCGATTCACACTCAGGCAGTTGGAAATATTCCTCGCTGTCGCCAAGCACCAAAACATATCTCGGGCGGCCCAGAGCTTGCACATGTCTCAATCAGCGGCCAGCGAAGCGCTGTTAAACCTCGAACACACCTACGAGATAAGTCTATTCGACCGTGTGAACAATAAGTTGGCACTGAACGCGATCGGTCAAACTATGCGCAAAGAGGCGGAAAACCTCCTCACCCACTGTCACAACTTCGATCGGACGCTGAAAGAGCACAAAGACGTGGGACACCTGAAAGTGGGAGCGAGCTTTACCATTGGGAATCATCTCGCCACCCGCTACCTGGCCAGATACCTGGAGCAGTACCCCAGCGCCGATGTGCAATTGGATATCGCCAATACCCCCGAAGTGGTCGCGAAAGTTCTGAACTACGAGGTCGACATCGGCATGATAGAGGGCGAGGTCCAGAACAAGGACCTAACGCTGATTCCCTGGCGCGATGACGAGCTGCGGGTATTTTGCGCTGCCAACCATCCCCTGGCTCAGAAAAAAACGCTGCAGACCAAAGACATCAAGGAAGCGATGTGGATACTGCGCGAGGCCGATTCCGGGGCACGCCATACCTTCGAGAAGGCCCTCGCCGGGCTTCTTCCCGACATCAATATCTATCTTGAGTTCAAACATAACGAAGCGATTAAAAACGCCGTTGAATCGGGGCTCGGTATCGGCTGCCTTTCGCAGATTGTGCTGCAGAAGAACTTTGCCAACGGCGATCTTGTGCCACTCAAACTACCCAAGCGGGATATGCGCAGAACTTTCTATTTTGTTGTCCCCAAAAAGAGAATCCATGCAGAGGCTGTCGAGGCCTGGATGCAAACCTGCCTACACATGGATGGCTGAACGCAAGACTTAAGCTATGCTACTTTTTAGAGCGGTCGTAAATCCAGATCGCTCCGAAAACAGGCAGCAACAGAATAGGAACGATGGCCACCGATTGAAAAGACTCCACAGAGGCATAGCGAATAACCTCCTGCATTGCCTCCGGTGACAAGCTCGCAAGTTTCTCCGCACCCCCTGCCGCCTCAGCTTTAGCTGAATCGAAAATCGCGCCCATTTTGGGCAACACAAACTGTATCGCCATGCCTCCAGCAAAGCCCATCATGCCCATTGCCAAGGCTCCACCGCGGGGAAAGCGCCCGGAGATAATGGCGAGCATTGTGGGCCACATATAGCACACACCAACCGCCCAGATCGTCGCGGCACCAAATGCCGTTAGCGGCGTGGTAGAGACACTGAGCGCATACAAACCTATTCCCGCTGCAATGCAGCTGACAAACATAAGACCCACTGAAGAAATTCGCTTCACAATGGGACCGGCAAAATGTCGCATCACAAACATCAGCGCGCTGACATAAACCAGCAGTAAAATACCCTGCATACCGACAATATTGGAAAGAGAGATATTCACCCACTGGCCAGGTGCCAGCTCGGACGCCGCCACTAAAAACATACTGGCCCAAAACACCCAAAAAAGCGGTCTGCGCAGCAACTCCCCAAACATTTCACCGTAACTCACGCCAGAGGCTACGCGCTCAGAAACGGGAAACACAGAGCTGGAGACCATCCAGGCAAGGGCAATTGCAGGTAACAGGAGCACCAGCATATTCAACTCCCAGGGCAAACCAAATGCACTGATAGCAACTCCCAACAAGCCGCCCACAACAATGCCAGCGGGCCACCAGGCATGCAGAATATTCAGGCGATGGGTTTTTTCCTCGGGATACAAAGACGCAACCATTGGGTTGGAAGCCGCTTCCACTGCTCCCCAGCCCAAGCCCGTCAGCAGAAGACTGACCAACACCATCATCTGTATGCCGCCATCGATTGGCATAGTCGTTGCGTACAGTAAACCAGCAGCACCGGCAACATAACCAAGTGCCGCCAATAACAACATGCGCTTCATACCCACCAGGTCCACCAGAGCACTGCCAAACAGCAATGTCAGAGCAAAACCGGTAAAGGTAACACCAATGGCCTCTCCGACCATCGATGCGGAGTTAGCCAGGTCGATCTGATCGTAAATATCCGCTTGCAAATTAGGTGCAATATTAGCGCGCACCGCAAAGCCGAGCCCAATCATAAAAATAGATAGGTTGCCCACATGGTAAAGACGCTTCCGATCGATTTCGGTGTTTGTCATGAAAAATCTCCAGCTCGTTTATTGTTATTGCTGCTGTATTCCCGGCCTATAAACCCAGAATTCTGCGATTGCTCGCTTCGTCTGCCCCGCCGCCAGCAAAATCATCAAAGGCACGATCTGTGGTGCGAATGATATGGCGTTCAATGAAAGGTGCGCCCTCGCGAGCGCCGTCTTCGGGATGTTTCAAAGCGCACTCCCACTCCAAAACTGCCCAACCCTCGAAGCCATATTTGGCCAACTGGCTAAAGATACCACTGAAATCAACCTGCCCATCACCCAGGGATCGAAAACGTCCTGGGCGATCGACCCAATTCTGATACCCACCGTAAATACCACTTTTACCGTTGGGATTAAATTCCGCATCCTTCACATGGAACATTTTAATTCGCTCGTGATAGAAGTCGATAAACTGCAGATAATCCAATTGCTGTAGTACGAAATGGCTGGGGTCATACAGAATATGGCAGCGAGGGTGATTTCCCGTCGCTTCCAGAAATCGCTCGAAGGTGATGCCGTCGTGTAAATCTTCACCTGGATGAATCTCATAACACAGATCCACACCGGCATCGTCAAAAGCATTCAGTATGGGCAGCCAGCGCTCGGCCAATTCTTTAAAACCGGTTTCAACCAAGCCTTCGGGTCGCTGAGGCCAGGGATACATCGTGTGCCATAACAATGCGCCTGAAAATGTCGCGTGGGCATTGAGCCCTAAATTCCGACTCGCTTTTGCGGCCAGTATCATCTGAGCAACCGCCCATTCCTGCCGCGCAGCGGGGTTTCCATGAACCTCCTGCGGAGCAAAATTATCAAACTGTTCATCGTAAGCGGGATGGACAGCGACCAGCTGGCCCTGCAAATGGGTCGACAGTTCAGTAATCTCCACGCCCGCTTGCGCACACACGCCTTTCAATTCGTCGCAGTAATCCTTGCTCTGAGCGGCTCGTTCAAGATCTATAAGACTGGGCTCAAAAGTGGGAATTTGCAGCCCTTTGTAACCCAAGTCCCCTGCCCACTTTGCAATATTGGGCAAATTATCAAAGGGGGCGATATCGCCCGCAAACTGTGCTAGAAAAATCCCTGGGCCTTTCATTCTGGACATAGTTACGCTCGCCTAAAACAGTGTGATCAATTTAGCGTTTACCACTAGTGACTTTCAAAAGGATGCCACTTAACGTCGCTGGCACTGGCGCTTACCGCTAATTCGATAAAGGCCATTCCCCGTACCGCTTCTTCAATTCCAGGGCAATCTCGGGACCGATCACAGGGTGGCTCCCCGTTTTCCCGCGCTCTTATTTGCCCTACAAAGGCCATGTATAAATTGGCAAAAGCCTCGAGGTATCCTTCAGGGTGACCCATCGGAGTTCGCGTATTGGCCGTGGCCATATCGCTGAGGTAGTCTCCGCCTGTTCGGAAGGATTGTGATGGTCTATCTGGCCACTTCATTACCAGGGTGTTGGGTTCCTGTTGATGCCATTCCAATCCCCCTTTGTCGCCATAAACACGAATGGAAACTCCGTTTTCCTCACCAACGCTGATCTGACTGGCTAACAACACACCCTTGGCACCTTTTTCAAAACGCAATAGTATGGAACCGTCGTCGTCCAATTCCCGCCCCCTTACAAAAGACGACAAATCGGCGCAGATTTCGCTGATATTGAGACCAGTGACATACTCCGCGAGATTAGCAGCGTGAACGCCGATGTCCCCCATACAACTGCTGATGCCAGCCTGAGCGGGGTCTAACCGCCAGGCGGCTTGTTTGTTGTCTTCGTCCTGAACATCTGCCAGCCAGCCCTGGGGATACTCCACAACAATTTTTCGCACTTCGCCCAGTGTTCCGGCAAGAACCTGCGCCCGGGCTTCTTTAACCAGCGGGTAGCCCGTGTAGGGATGAGTGAGTCCATAAAGCAAATCGGTTTCCTCCACAACACGGCGCAATCGCAGTGCTTCATCCAAGGACAAAGTCGCGGGTTTATCGGACATTACGTGAAAACCAGCCTCGAGCGCGGCCTTGGCCACCGGAAAGTGCATGTGGTTAGGGGTAACAATGGCGACAAACTGCATTCGTTGGTCCAGTGGCAGCGCCGCTTCGCCGGACATCATAGCTTTGTAGACAGGGTACACCCTATCCTCGGGCAAATGCAGTGCCAAACCTGAGCGCTTGGCCCTGTCGGGGTCGGAGCTAAAAGCACCGCAGACGAGCTCAATTTCACCGTCAATAGAGGCGGCCATTCGATGTACAGCGCCGATAAAAGCTCCTTCACCGCCGCCCACCATGCCCATCCGTACTTTCGCCACCTTCGCGCCTCGCTGTTTTGGATAGATACAATGTAATCTCGATTACACTAGTAAGTGCCAGTTCGCCCCTGAGAATTAACAGACTCGCATGGCTTGGTTACGACCAGTATAAATAGTCGACCCTGAAAAAGCCTAATTGGCCATCACGGCATCGCCGTAATGCCGTGGCTTGATAATAAACTGCGTTAAACGACTCCATAAGGAAGCCGTTTTCGGGGCCAATAAAAACAATCTCATCCACTTCCTGAAGTTAAACGCAGCAGCAGCCATCAGTACGTTAATCTGGTCGCCTTCAAATCCTTTGAGATAACTTTTGTTCAATCGATGATCCGACTTCAGGTGGCCGATCACCGGCTCTATGCCAGCCCGCTTTCTAAAACGTTTCCGCATCAGCACCTGGTAGGCACTATCCGTATCCCGAGTACCTGTGCTGGGCATTATGATCCGCGTGTCATTGATCTTTTTCTTCCCTTTGTAACCCCGATCACATAAGCCAACGGCCGGTTTCAGTTTGTTAAGCCGCTTCAATTGCAACAGCACCTCCGGCAGCGTATGACCATCAAATTTGTTCGTATCAAAGGCCATGGCACCAACAATGATTTTTGAATCCCGAGTTGTCGTGATAGAAACCTTGGTGCCAAATTCATAGCGCTTATGCTCTTTGCCTTTACTCATGCAGTAGACATGGGGTTCGTGCAAGCTGTACAGCTTGTTCGTATCCCCTCGCTTCTGGTTCAGTCCACGATGGAATAGTGCAAAGTCCTCTGCCAGCTTTTCCAGAATGTCGAGTGGCAGTTTACGCTCCAATTCCCGCACTAAACGACCGGCAATGGTCTTTAGCCGCTTAACGGCTTTGCGGGCCTTGGCACGGTTCCTGGGATGTCCCGCAAAACGACATTCCAGTTTTCTTTGCTTAATTTCCTTGGCATAACTGCGGCGAAGTGTTATCCCTTCTTTCCTGGCCAATTTCAGGCAACGAACAATAATCTTTCGGTACAACTTTGCATCGGTGGGAAAGGTGATGTTTTTTTCCTGTACTGTGGTGTCAATACAGACTTCCTCTTCGACCGCTTTCTCACCATGAATGGTGATAGAGGATGCCAATATTTTTTCAAATCCCTTTTCGCCGACTCGCTTGCGGAAGTACACCAGATCGGATGGGTCACAAGGGAATGACCACTGGAATTCAACCTCCCCGCAAAATGCCTGGTAATACGGGTTTTGTACCCAGTGTTGCACGATAACCTCGTCGCTGACATTTTCCATATGCTTGAGAATAGATAAACCCACCATCAAGCGTACGGGTTTGGCAGGCCTGCCAGTTGCCGCATACAAGGGAGCGAACTCCGATTCAAAAAAGTCCCAGGGTATGGTTCGCGCAAGATGTAACAGAGGGTGTTTCGGATTGAGTTGATCCATCAACCCAGCAGCCATAAAACTCATTTGATGGTGATCGGGGGAAGAATCTTTCATCGAGAGCCACCTTTGTTTCGACCGGATTAGGTGCCAAATAGGCTTGAAACTGGTCGAAATCATCTCACAAATACCCAGTATTATCTAATACAATCAACATGTTAAGCGTTTTTCAGGGTCGACTAAATAGTCCAAATGTTCATCCAAGTAGGGCGATCGCATCACTTTTATGACCCGGTGCCAAGTGCGCGTAGCGCAAAGTAGTGTTTAGACTGGCGTGCCCACACAATTCCCGAACCGTGTTGAGCGGTACGCTTTTCATGACCAGCTTCGAAGCAAAATCATGGCGCATATCGTGCCATCTGAAAGCTTCGATGCCTGCAGATTTCAGGATACTGCCCCAAGAGCTTTTCACATTGTTTAGGCGGCCACCATCGTCCGATGGAAACACGCGGCCATTCCTATCCGGAGCTTGGCACTGCCAGTGCTTTAGTGAGCTTAACGCGATAGGGCTGAGTGGAATATGCCTGGTTTTACTCGACTTGGCATTTTCGCCTTTAATGGTAACAACGTTGTTATCGAAATCTATATCGCTCCATCGAAGATCAAATGCTTCGCCACGCCTCATCCCCGTTTTGAGTGACAGATTTGGCTCTTCTCCGGTTCTATGAGTGAAAAAGGATGCCGACCCCCACGTAACCTGTTCGTATATAGGGCTTCTCACAACTCTACGCGGAACAGGTCTATGGACATCGGCATCCAGAGGGATATTTTGGGCCTCAAAGGGCAGCGGGTCAATCAGAAGTCTTTTCCCCAATCCCCAGATAGAGTATCGCCAGCGTCTCAAGGACCTCTGAATCCCTCTTTCAAGTTTTATTATAAGCCTTCACAGCGGATAGGGCAGAGAGGTTTAATCAAAAACCGTTGCTCTGCGCAGTGTCAGCGCTTAATTGGCCATTTTGGACGGACCTATCCTGTATAAGCCGTCATTCTTGTTCGATATTGGGTTAAATGGGCGGCGACTCAAACTCCTTCAGTGCAAGTAGCACTCGTTCCAACAATATTCGGGGTTTTTCCTGCAGTTTTACAAATAGTGGTTCTACTGGGAATCCTGTGGGTAGAGGTTGAGTTTTCCACAGTGGAACAGAATTGAAACTCGATAGTTTTCGAAGTTTCTAAATCCTCGGGCAGCCGATTTTATTGTCTGAATCTTTGAATTAAATCCTTCTGCGGTCGCATTGGTGATGCGATGTTTCAAGTAAGTCATTATGTTGTCGAGATGTTTCTTTAGCATCTTGGCGACTGATATGACCGGCTTTAGACGTGAATGTGTCGCCCACCAGTACCATTTCTTAAAGAACGCCCGGGCTGGTTTATCGTAGCTGTAAGTCCACAGGTCAAGCAGCGTCTCTTTGATTGCCCAGGCTCGGGCAACCTTCAACCTCTTTGATTGAAGGCCATAAAAAGTGGCTTCATCTTTTTCACTCCAGTTGTCGGGATTGCGTAACCAGGTATAGCGAGACCCGACCAGGTCATTGATACCGGCGGCTCTTAATGTTTTATTTTCTTTGCGCCTGACTTGGTCAACCATTTTTGTAAGATAACTGACGATATGAAACTTGTCGTGAACAATAGCGGCGTTCGGTAAAGTCGCCTCAACTGCCGTCATAAATGGAACCCACATATCCACGGCAACAGCAGCTACTTCATTACGCTGCTGTTCTGGAAGCGTGGACAGCAATGCGGTTGCCGATTCCGTCGTTCTATCTGCCACGACCTCAAGCACTCTGGACGCATTCAAATCGTACAGCAGGCTGGCATAGGATTGCCCCTTGCGAAAACTTTTTTCATCGATGCCAAGGTGTTTCACTTCCTCAACAGAGCGTCTGTCCATCCCTCTTTTCACTGCTCGGGATTGAATATGATGCACCTCATCCCACGACAGACCAAGTAGTTTTGCGGCCTGTGTCTTGTTGCTGGCAGCCGACAGCACATCAATAGCGAAACGCTCAAATAAATGCGTAAAGCGTGCCTGCGTATCTGCCCACGGTACTTTCAGGCTTTTGATTCCATGCGCTTTACAATGAATACGCGGAACCTGAGCAACTAACTGCGTCTTGAACTGCATCGTATCAAGGTGTCGCCATGTGCGTTGCTCACGATGGTCGTAAACCGAACAAAGGGCATGGCAGACACTACACGCGCCTTTCGTTCCCTTTGGCCAATCTATCTGGAGGGTAATTGATTTGTCGGTCAGATCCGGGGTAATAGCCGTGATTTTCCATGGGTCGCCAAGCCCCAAAAGTTGAGTAAACAACGCGGTATCTTTCATTTGAATATCTCCATAAAAAAAGACTCTTGTACCACATTCTTGACCATTGTTTGGCTTTTACCCATAGGAAACTCGGAAGAACCGGTTATTTAGAGATGTCACTCTAGCTGGTACTACTCAGGTTGATCAATGACTTGGTAAACCTGCTGTGACCATACTGACGATGGGTGAAACTGAAATAACGCGACCGCAAGTGGTCGTAGATGTTAATGAGTGGCGTCTGACACACGCACAAGCCGGCGAACTGCTCGGGCTGAGTGTCCGTCAGGTAGGTATTGTCAACTTAACGACGTAGCGTGAAGCGACTCCCCACTCCCAGCCCGTTTTGAAGGTGATTGCGCGGCTGGAACGCCACAAATCGTATCAATTTAACCAATTAGTGTTTCCAGTAAACCACTTTTTCTTTCGAATTTTCAGTTTTGCAGTTAAGTTGACAATACCCTCGAGTTTGATAACAGCGATAGCCACCAAAAGGAGACAAGATCATGACTAGTTCTACCAAAATTGACTTCATCTACCTTTCGGAACCCGACATGGTTAAAGCGGGTGTCACGGACATGCCTGCCTGCGTAGATACAATGGAAGAAATGTTCGAACTGCTTTACCGCGGCGACTATCGGATGGCGGGGGAAAACAACAACTCCCACGGATCTATGATCCTATTTCCGGAAGATTCAACCCATGCAACAATGCCAAAACCGACCCCTGACCGCAGGCTCATGGCAATGCCCGCCTATTTGGGCGGCAGCTTCGGCACTTCGGGCGTCAAATGGTATGGCTCAAATATTGCCAACCGAGAAATCGGGCTTCCGCGGTCTATCCTAATGTTTATTCTGACGGACACAGAAACTAGTGCACCACTGGCGCTGATGTCCGCCAACCTGCTGTCAGCCTATCGCACGGGTGCAATTCCAGGTGTCGGTGCGCGTCATCTAGCCCGTAAAGATTCACGTATTGCAGGTATTCTTGGCCCTGGCGTTATGGGCAAAACATCTCTTAGCGCGTTTATTACCGCTTGCCCCAACATTGACACGGTCAAGGTCAAAGGGCGCGGGAAAAAGAGCATTGATCTATTTATCGCCTAGGCCAAAGAAACCTATCCACAACTCACCAATGTCTACGCTGTTGAGACCGCAGAAGAGCTTGTGCGTGATTCTGACGTCGTGGCTTACTGCAGCTCTGGCGCAACGGGTGATCCCTCAAAATACCCCCTCGTCAAACGCGAATGGATTAGCCCGGGCACGTTCTTCGCGATGCCCGCTCTTGGCAATTTTGACGACGGCGTTGCAAGCCCAGATGTCCGCAAAGTACTGGACAACACAGCGCTTTACGAAGCTTGGATGTCAGAGCTCCCTTCACCGGGCCATGATATCACCCCACTTGTTGGTATGAAGTTTATGGACATGGCCGAAGAGGGAAAATTGAAGAAAGACGACCTTGAAGATCTTGGAAAGATTGTCGCAGGTGAAGCGCCGGGCCGAGCGAATGAAGAAGAAATTATCATGCTGTCGGTCGGCGGGATGCCCGTGGAAGACGTCGCATGGGGCACCATGGTTTACCGCAATGCCATCGAAAAAGGCATTGGTGTTTCTCTTAATCTCTGGGACGAACCAATAATGCGCTGAGGCTACGATACCCTATCTGTGAATCTCAGAGACGATCAAAGCGGTAAGGGCTTGGATCTATAATGGGGTCAGTATTAGACACAAGGTCTGCCGCTAACTGTCCAGCTGCGGGTCCAGTACCAAATCCATGTCCTGAAAATCCAGTTGCAACCGTCAGACCCCGGTGGCTATCAATATGATCGATAACAGGGTTTGAATCTGGAGTGACGTCAATAACACCCGCCCAGGTTTCTTCTATCTCAGCTTTATCGAAAATCGGCCAAGCCTTGCGAACGTTGGTGAGGGCCTCTTGATTAAGGTCCGGGTTAACTCTAGGGTCCATAGTGCGGACCTTTTCAAACGGTGAACGGCTGCTCGCACCCCAGCGGCGAGCAAGCGCTAGATCTTCGAAAAATTCGCGGCCTAAGGACGGTCTTAAAAAACTGCGTTGAGCGCGAAGCTGGCTAAGATAACGCCAACCGATCAACAGGTGATCAAGGGTAATAGGCGCATTTAGTGCGGATCGTTGAGTGATGATAAAACCACCATCGCGATGTTTTCTAAAAGAAAAATCCGGGCCTCCAACTGAAATGTCCGTTGGCCCCTCCATGCGCTTAGGGTCCACTCATAAATAACATCATTCATCTAAAGTAACAAATAGACATTAATCACCGTATCAATAGCCTGCCTCCGATAAACTAGCGGTGTTTACGCCCGTATACAGTGTCTTTTGACCACTTCCACTGTATTTTCTTGACTGTTACTATGTCCCCTTGTAGCCTATATTTAAGATACAAGGTGACAATAGGATATTGCAAAATGAGAACAACTACCTATCAAGCAGATGACCTGAAGCAATTTCTTGTCGCAAACACCGTTGTTACCATGCAGCAGATGCAAGAGCACCTTGGCACACAGGTGACCAAGACCGTGTTACGAAAGCTCAAAGCGCTCTCCTATCGATCAAGCTACTCTCACGGCGGTCGCTATTACACACTCGATCAGATGGCCCGATTCGACCACCAGGGTCTATGGTCATACAACGATGTACGCTTTTCCGAACGTGGCACACTGGTGTCCACCCTCGTGCATTTCGTGGACGAGTGTCATAGCGGGTACTTCGCCGATGAACTTCAGCAACTGCTGGCGGTCAGCGTCAAGGAATCGCTACTCAGACTGGTCAATAAAGGGCAGGTGTCGCGCAAGAAGGTGGCAAACCGTTATCTCTATTGCTCCACCGAGCCGGCGATCCGCAAGCAGCAGCTATTGTCGCGTAACCTCATGGAGGTGGCAGAGCAGGAACTATCGGATGAGGCGAAAGCCGCGATCATCATTTTCCTGAGCGTGCTTGACGAGAAACAACGCCGCCTTTATGCAGGCGTTGAGGCGATCAAGTATGGTCTGGGTGGGGATACATGGATTGCAGAGCTGCTGGGCATGCATCCCCAAACGGTATCCCGGGGACGTCGGGAGCTTGTAAGTGGGGAGGTCGAGGTTGATCGGGCACGCAAAGCCGGAGGTGGTCGCAAGGCGGTGGAAAAAAAACGCCGGAGTTAATAGCAAAGATCGAGGCGCTGATGGATTATGAGACGGCCGGGGACCCAATGACCGGCCTGAAGTGGACAAAACGGACCACCGAGAAAATTGCGCGCGAGTTAGCGACATCCGGTGGCATTGCGGTCAGTGCGAATACCGTGGGGCGCATTCTCAAAGAGCTAGGCTACTCACTACGCGTGAACCACAAGAAAATATCCTCGAGCTGCTCCGTGGACCGCGATACGCAATTCCAGCATATCTTTGCCACGCGGGACCATTTTTCCAGGCAGGGACTGCCGGTGGTCAGCGTGGATACGAAAAAAAAGGAGGTCGTAGGCAATTTCAAAAACGCCGGGGTGGCATGGCACAAACAAGCGGTCGCGGTGAAAGACCACGACTTTCGCTCCGAGGGGCTCGGTTTTGCGGTTCCCTATGGTATTTATGACACCCAGGCCAACCTGGGGTCGGTGTTTATCGGTGCATCGCATGACACCTCACAATTTGCGGTATCGTCCATAGAAAAGTGGTGGCGATACGATGGCCGGCGCCGCTATAGCGAAGCACAAGAACTGCTCATACTGGCGGACTGTGGCGGCAGTAACGGTTATCGATGCCGGGCCTGGAAGCACGCATTGCAACAGTTTAGTAACCGCCAAGGGATCACCATCACGGTGAATCACTACCCTCCCGGGACATCCAAATGGAATCCCATCGAGCACAGGCTGTTCAGTGAGATCAGTAAAAACTGGGCTGGACGGCCACTTGAGAGTTTTGAGACCGTCCAGAACTACATCAGTACAACCTCAACGACCACGGGTCTCAAAGTGAAGGCGTACATTGACCAAAAAATCTATGAGAAGGGTGTGAAAATCGGTGCCAAGCAAATGGAGGAACTCAACATCCACAAAGACGAAAAACTTCCCCTGTGGAACTATATGATCGCACCGGTGTAATATACGAAGTTATTTTTGCGTGCCCCCTTAGTACGCAAAACAGAACAAACCAGAGGAAGCGTTGGCAAAGAAACTCCAAGATTGCCTAAGAACCGTCTTGACCATAGGCCACCAGCGAGCAGCACTTGATCGCAACGAATTTCGCCTTTTTCTGTCATGACACCGCTGACTTTTCCGCCAGAGGTGACGTGGTCCAGCATTTCTTTACAACCCAGTTAAGCGGCTTTTTTCAATTCAACCATCTCCGCCTCATATTGATTCGGACTCACGTAGCCCAGATATGAATGCAGCCGTTGGCTGTTGTAAAACATGGATATGTAGTTCAACACATCCTGTTGTGCTTCGAGCCTGGTCTGGTAATTACGCCAGTGGACACGCTCCTGCTTCAAGCTTCCAAAGAAACTCTCTGCAACTGCATTGTCCCAGCAATCACCTTTGCGACTCATGCTCCCGACGAAGCCATGGGCCTTAAGAAGCCGCCTGTAATCCTTACTGGCATATTGAGAGCCTCGATCGGAATGGACAATCAAGCCAGCTTTGGGCCGCCTTTGCCAAATGGCCATCCTCAGTGCATCGCAAACCAGCTGAGCCTTCATTCGTGAACCCATACTCCAGCCAACAACCTTTCTCGAATACAGGTCAATAACAACAGCAAGGTACAGCCAGCCCTCCTGGGTCCAGAGATAAGTGATATCCCCAACGTACGCCCGGTCAGCTCGATCAACATCAAATTGCCGATCCAATACATTCTCAAACACAGGTTGCTTGTGATTACTGTTTGTCGTGACTTTGTATTTCTTCCGGTGCTTAACCTGAACGTTGGCCTCTTTCATCAATTTTCGAGCCTTCTCCCGGCTCACCGGATAGCTTAGCGCGCTGAGCGCCGCCTTCATTCTCCGGCTACCGTAGCTGTCCCGGGTTGCTTTGGCGATGTCTCGGACAGCTTCCAGTAATTCCTGGCGGTAATAATCGAGACTGCCACCTCCACGCTGCTGATAACCATAGTAACCACCGCGGGTAACGCCCAGGAGTCGACACATCAGGTCAACTGGCCAGGTCTTCTTGTGTTGGGCAATAAACACGTATTTCACCTTGTTTCCTTGGCGAAGAGTCGAGTGGCAAAGTGGAACTTCCCCACAATGCTCTCCCAGAACCGTACGTGACACTCTCATGTCATACGGCTCCTATTGTCCAACCGCAGGCAAAATGCCCAGTTGCCAGTGATAAAGCAAATTCGGCTCTCTTTCGGAGATGCCTCGCAACCACTTTCTTGCTTTGCGTTTGCTTCCTTTGAATCGTTTGTATTTTCTCACAGCCCATTTCACCAGAACTTCGTTCAGATGGGCCATCACGCGTTTGAGGGAACTCGGGTAGAAGACCCCGAAGTAGTTCCACCACCCTCGCAATGAGGCGTTAGACTTTTTCGCAATGTCCTCCAATTCAGCATTCGTCCATCTGCCGATATTCCACTGACTCATTCGTTGTCGAATGTGTTTTGCAGATGTTCGACTAACTGCCGGACTAAAACTGTTGAAGTATTTTCCATTCCGACTTTTGGCCAGCCGACCTCGAAATACATACCCCAGAAAATCGAATTGGATATTGGGATACTTCCCTCGACGGTTAGCATCTCGGCAATACACAATTTTTGTCTTCTTCGGGTGTAGATCAAGTCCGCAGGTACGCAGGCGTTCGCCAACGACGTCCTGCAAATGAGCGGCTTCTTCCTGCGAGTTGCAGTGTAGCAGCCCATCATCGGCATAGCGCGCAAATGGAATGTGCGGAAAGTGCCTTTTCATCCATAGATCGAAGGTATAATGCAGATAGAGATTGAATAACACCGGGCTAATGACACCGCCCTGAGGTGTACCCTTGTCTCTCTCCACGATACTGCCATCCTTTCTAACCAACGGAGCCTTTAGCCAGCGCTCGATATACAGTAACGTCCAGCGACATTGGGTATGATGCCGAACTGCTTTTAGCATCAACGCATGATCAATGTTGTCGAACGCCCCTTGCACATCGAACTCCAGCACCCAACTGTATTTCCAGCAACGTTGTCGCGTGACTCTGATTGCATCTATCGCCGATTTACCTTTGCGATAGGCATAAGAGTCTGGATGAAAGTGAGGTTCTACAAGCGTTTCAAACCGGTTGCGCACAACTGTCTGCGCAATCCGATCGGCTACAGTCGGTACGCCTAACTGGCGAAATTTTCCATCCTTCTTAGGTATCTCTACCCCTCGAATCGGTGGTGGAAAATAGCTCCCTGATGAGAGACGGTTCCAGAGCCTGTAGAGATTACTTTTCAGGTTCCCTTCGAACTCAGTTATCGTCTGTTCATCTACTCCATGAGCACCGCGGTTCGCCTTCACTTGGCGCCAAGCATCAAATACAGCATGCTTGGATATTTCAAACGGTTTTGCTTGACTCATTGGTTCCTCCCAATTGGTTGACCAACTTGCTTCGCTGAACAACGCACCCCCTTCGCTCCACCGCCATTACAGCCGCTTCATCACTACTACGGAGTGCTCCGCCCCTGTGCCCTGCATCGGTACTCTCACCTTCCTGGGACTACCAGTTCGGCTTCTCCCTTCACATCAGGACGACAGGTTCCTATGTTCCACATAATCGCCTGGATATAAGTTCACGCCACCTTAATGCCGGTCGCCATCAAGTCAGTAAACAGGTAACTTCTTGATTTGTCCCAGAAAACGGTCTGGTCTCTGGTTTTGACGACATCGGGTAAAAGCTATCGACACCTCATCGAGTGGTTCGCTTGCGCTCGTCTCCTTATTCCCTACCTGCCATATTTTCTATGACTTTTCCTCAACGCTCACTACCATGTCTCTTGAACACAGCAGCTTGAGGTGGTTTGACATCCCCTCCTGCAAGGCGATGTCGAGGGGCCTACCCTCATCGATTATGCAGCTTCATAGCACACAGACCGTCGCTTTTTTAAATATATCTTTCTCCATCTTCAAGCGCCGGTTCTCCTCCCTCAACTGGCGGGTTTCTGCCTGCTCCGGTGTCAGCTTGCCGTTTCCGCGGAAAGCGTGTCCGTCACTTGATCGTTGATGCTCTTTAACCCAGCGCCCCAACATGGTGGAGTTGATGTCGAGACTTTTCGCCGCTTCAATTCTTGTGTAACCCTGATCCAGTACCAGGCTGACGGCATCCAGCTTGAATTCCTTCGGATATTTCTTTCTTGTGTTCATTCTTTAATCTCCAGTTATGGGTATTATCCCTTAACTGGGTTGTGCAGATCTATTAGACCACCTCAAGGTGGAAAGCGCCCGTACTGCGCAGTTTTGGACCAAAACAGCGCCTTTGGCAATGGCGGCTTTGGCGATGGCGCTGGTTACTATTGAAGGCTCTGCACGGCCATCTGAAGGCGTGTAAATACCGCCCGCCCATTGGCCTTGACCATTTGGCACGCGCTGGTCGATTTCTTTTGCACTCAGCAACTGCGAGCCCAATGAAAGAGATTGAACCGAGTTTGACCAAGCTTCATGCATCGCCATTTGTTCTTCTGTTTGGGCTAAGAACATAATCCCGGATTGTTTATAACCAACCGATTGTCCAATTCGCTCTGGCATTTCTGCCCACAGTCGGTCTGCCGCCATAGCCAATGGAACGTCTGCTGCATCGCGACTGGTTTTTCGTATCCAGCCCAAATTTCGTGACGACTGCTCTCCCGCGATGTGGCCTTTTTCTAGCAACACGACGGGAATGTTACGCTCCGCCAAAGTGAGTGCCGCCGTTACGCCAACAATCCCACCTCCGATAATTACTACTGTGGTGGAATCTGGAAAATCATCGGTTGTGGCAACTGCATCAAGTGTCTTTGTCATAAGCTCACTTTCCGAAGACTAGCCCTTAGCTGCGCTGGCAGGAACATAGTTTTAGAAAAATTATTCATTTCGCTTGAACGCCCTGTTCCTCTCTTTGATACAACAAATACAGCAAAATAGCGTCAGTGTCTTTTTCATCCAAGCTGCCAGAAAAACCCGCCATGCCCTTAGCTTCAAACACACCGTCAAGAACAATCTGTTTAAATATTGATTGAATCTCCGGTTTCATTTTCGTCAGGTCTGGCAAGATGGATTTAGACCCGTACATACCGTGACAAAATCCACAATTGGGTATGTACAGCTGCTCTCCACGCTTTGTTTCGTTTGCATCCCATCGTGACTTGGCATCAGCCGGCACTGGCAAGGGGCCCGGCACAGAGACAGCTACCCTTGCGGGCGCGGGTACATCCCCACCCTTTAGCTTTAGTACTATCAAACGCCCGGAGTTATCATATTCCTGGGCGGCAGCGGTGTCATCCATCATGAATAGCGTAACGCCACCAAACCCTGCCAGGATAGCAATATACTGCTCTCCATCCAGCATGTAACTAATGGGCGGTGCAATGACGCCAGTCCCTAAAAACAGATTTAGCAATTGTTCGCCCGATGTCGCATTGTAGGCGTTGAGGTAGCCATCTTGAGTACCTTGAAACACCAAGTTACCCGCCGTGGACAGGACACCACCATTGATATAGTTGTTGTTTTTAACCTGCCATACAAGCTTCTGCTTAATCGGATCCCAGGCTTTGAGATAGCCACCTTCGTCGACTTGCGGCTGGCCCTCCCGCAATTTTTCTATATGGGGAGGTAGGTTAAAATCGAACATATAAAAATTGTCCGACGAATGTATCCAACCTTTTTCCAATGCGGGAATATAAACCAGGTTGGTCTGCGGGCTATAGGACATGGGATGCCAATTGTGGCCACCCAACTCCGACGGGTAAACCAATTTCTCTTCCTGAGAGTATTCACCTTGACCCGTTTCAACCGGTCGGCCCGTTTTTAAATCAACGTGGCTAGCCCAATTTGCCGTAACAAATTTCTCAGCCGATATGAGTTCTCCAGTTTCACGATCGAGCACGTAAAAAAAACCATTTTTCGGGGCCTGCATTAAAACCTTTCTATCTGCGCCATCGATGTTCACTTCGGCCAGAATCATGTGTTGGGTAGCAGTGAAATCCCAACTGTCACCAGGGGTGGTTTGGTAAAACCATTTCATCTCCCCTGTATCGGCGTCAAGCGCCAGGATTGATGATAAATAAAGGTTATCGCCGCCACCGGGACTGCGCTTGTGTCGTGCGTGAGGTGCGCCGTTGCCCGTGCCAACATAAAGTAAGTTGAATTCAGGATCGAAAGCGAGAGAATCCCACACCGTGCCGCCTCCACCTGTTTGACGCCACTTGCCCTCAGCGCTCCAGGTTTTAGCTGCGAGTTCGAGTTCAGGATGTTCATGCGGGCCTTCAATAGATTTGGGCACCGTATAAAAACGCCAGACCAGCTCCCCGTTGGCGACATCATAGGCCGATACATAACCGCGCACATCGAATTCGGCACCAGCATTGCCAATAATAACCTTGCCATTGGCCACCTGCGGCGCGCCGGTAATTGTTGCAGACTTGGACCGATCAATCGTGTTGGTTTCCCACAACAGTTTCCCTGTTTTTGCATTGAGGGCGAGTAGTCGTCCATCAAAAGTCGCTGAGAAAACTTGTTCACCCCAAATAGCAACGCCTCGACTTACGACGTCACAGCAACCCTTTATCCCCCAGCCCCTGGGGACCTGCGGGTCATACATCCATAGCTCCTTGCCAGTCCTCGCATCAATGGCGTAGACAACACTCCAGGTGCTCGTAATATAGAGCACACCATCGCGCATAATCGGGGTCGCTTCCAATCCACGTGCGGCATTGAGATCAAAGGACAAGGCATAACCAAGGTCAGTAACATTTTTATCATTGATCTTTTTTAGCGGCGAGAAACGTTGTTCAGAATAGGTTCTACCGTGTAACAACCAGTTGCCTTCCTCTTGCTCCGCTGCATTGACCCGTTTTTGGTGGTCTTGGTCAATAGCATTGAGATTTGTAGCCTCGTGGGGCGGGCCCCCGGAAAATGCGATTGACTGGGTTGATGAACCACACAACCCTATCAGTAGAAACCACACAACGTTTAGAGTAGCTTCTGTTATTTTTTGCCTCATCAAGTTCTCCCTTGGACACATTTAGTCATCAAAAAAACACTTTCCATATTTTGTAAATACAGCCCTGTGCATAGTCCAGGCATCAAGCGTTATTGCCAGCAGCCGTTAACCCCTCTCGTTCGCGAACAAGCTTGGGGGTTAAGAGAACTACGACCATTATCATCAAAGCGGCAATCAGAAAGCCCGCCCCCGACACCAGATAGACAACTGACATATTAGTTTCGACAACCCGGGAGACCAACACGGGCCCCAGGCCAAGGCCGAGACCCGTTAACGCGGCACTCGCCATGGTCGCTCGGCCATCGACATCGACTGCCGCTAAAACACCCACTTGATAGGGATGAAATAAATACCATCCAAACGTAAACGTCGCCGCGGCAATGACAAAGCTGGAAAGACTAGTGTGATTGGAGGTCAAGTATAGGGCTATAATTAACAAGGCGGCGCTAACTAGTATCGGCGTCAAGGAGCCAATGCGTTGCTGTAAAAAAGTGGGCACTAATGCGCCTATAGCGCCACCGATACTCGCCAGACTCAAGCCCCAGCCAACCGCTTCAACCGTAAAGCCAGAACGCCCTCCGATCAGCCCAACATAGGTCCAATAGCAACCAATCGCGGTAAAAAAAGACAACATCGCCACTAAACTGGTGGCGCTACAAAACCAGGCAAGTCGGGTGTTTTTGGCATGGCTCCGTTTAGCCTCAGCAAACTTGAGCGCAGGTACATAGCTAAGGCAAACTATCAGAACCAAGAGCTCCAGCGCTACTAAAGGGTAAAAGACACCCTTAATACCGTGGCTGCCAACTAACTGAGGGATGAGCCATATTCCCAGCATACCAAGCAGTATTTGAGTAAAAAGAAACAGTCCAAAATTACGTTCGACACCCGGTCGTTGTGCTAACGCACCCGTCGCTACCGCCACCGCCACGCCTCCGGCAATACCAGCAACAGCTCTCACCGCAAGAAACAATGAATAGTTTTCGAGGTGCGAGCTAGTGACGTCCATTAACAAGAGAACGCTGATCGATGCAACAGCCACAAACTTCATCGTAAAATGCCGTGTGACCCACAATCCGAGTAAGCTTCCTAATGAAATAAAAGCTAACTGAACAAATGAAAACTCGCCCACCTGCTTGGCGTCAAACCCGAAGCTACCAACGAGGGCCGGGGCAACTACGGGCATGCAAAGAAAAATACTAACCCCAGCGGCTCCAGCAAGAATGAAGGCAGCTGTTTCAACTGCGTTCTGGAACGAGCTTGTAGTTTCCGTACCCTGATTACTCATGACAAATTCAGCCTTTTACGCTTTGACGACCAGCTTACCGATGTGCTCGCAGCGATCTAACTCCTCTAACACCGCAGGTAGTTCCGCCAACGAATATGTCTTCGAAACCAAGGGACGCAGCGCCCCGGAGTTAGCCATTGCTAGATCAATCAGTTGCTGAAGAAGAACAGGATTTCCAAAGGGACGAAATATCGTATAGCCATGGAAACTGACTCCCTTCATCATCATGTCCATAACTGACACGCTCGAATCACTGCCAGTAAAGCATTCGTAACTTACGATATCACCGCCATTAGCGCAGGTTTCCAACAACCCTGAATAATAATGTGCGCCTACGGGATCGAGAATTAAATCGGCACCCGTTTCATTCGTCGCCTCACTGACTGCACTCGCTAAACTGGCGCTATCGTCACAAACAACAACCTGGTCGGCTATGTCGCACAGCGCTTCCATCTTTTGCGCCTTGCGCGTCGTTGCGATTGTGCTTGCGCCCCACAGTTTAGCCAATTTGAGCGCCATTACTCCCATACCACTAGCACCGGCCGTGACCAAAACCTTTTTTCCCGCTGCGGTATCGGCGGACAGTCCTGCCATCTCCATAGCACCTGCCATGGTAATCACGCCGGTCCAAAATGCAGCCCCCTCCTCGTCGGTATAATTGTTGGGAAGTGGCGCCAACGCTGCCTGGTCATAGATCCCGTAATCTCGGCAAACTCCCATCGCGCAATGATCAAATCGCGGGCCTAACAGAGCAACGCGCGCGCCGACCTCCAGTTTTAATCCGCAGAGGAGTTCCGGCGAATCATCATTTACAGGTGATCCTAACGCTACAATCTCGCCAACAGCCTCAGAGCCTACGCAGCTGGGAAACTGATTCGAGGGAAAATAACGACCTTCAACGTATTTGAAATCGGCGCTATTGATACCGATACTGATAATTTTGATAAGCGCTTCTCCTGCGCCGGGAGCTGACAACTCTTGTTCTCGCCACTGCAGTACTGTGCTTGGTTTTCCGTAGGCGTCAAATTGCCAACAATGTGATTTCATAACTTACTAACCTTGGTATAGATGAGGCTTTGCGACGATCATAGGTAACTCGGTTCCGGATTCTTCGAAACACAGCTGAAGCACTATACGATTATCGGATTGAAATTCTTCCGATGCGGTTACTAAGGCCACCGGCCCAGCATCCATCTTGACCAATGCGACGTGCCAGGGGAGCTTTTCCTTAAGATGAGGCTCCAGTGTGTGATGAAGACTGGTGGATTCCAGTACCGTGGCCTTATTATCAACTGGCTCCCAGGAAAGATCGGTGGAGAGGCAGTTACTACAATTTTCTCTCAGTGGATAAAGCACCAGACCACAGTCCTGACACGAAGGTAGGCAAAATTCTTTACCTGAGTTGGCATTCACCCAAGCCTGTAAAAGATATTTTTCGCTCAGATCCACTAGCAATCTCCCCGCTGCAAAATAGCGGCCGAGCAGCATAAACCCCTGTCGTAATTGACGTAGCCATAGCCGCTAACCACACCGACTCTAGCATCGGGAATCTGCTCCCCTAATGCTTGGCCAGTCACCTGGCTGATGACTTCATTCACTCCAAGAAAACCACCGGCCGCCCCCGCTTGACCCACAGAGAGCTGCCCTCCTCCCGTATTTAGCGGTAGGCCACCACCTGATGCATTCAATGGCGTTTGCCTCACGTACTCAGAAGCTTCTCCTGGCGAACAAAAACCAAGCCCTTCCATTTGCAACATCACGATCACAGGGTAGTCGTCATAAGCTTGTAAAAATTGCATATCCTGGGGGCGAAGCCCTGCCTGATCATACATTTTGTCTCGGCCTTTCTCCCAACCACCGCGATGCTGAATATTGTCCTGCGCAAATGCATTGTGAGTCTCCATAGCGCCTTTAAGCACAGCGTACTTTAGGCCTTTTTCTCTCGCGCGTTCTTCGCTCATCACCAGGTAAGCCTCTGCCCCACAACACGGCATGGGGCAGTCAAACATATGTAGAGGATCCGCTATAACCGGGGCCGATAGGTAATCATCCATCGTCATCGGCTTACGTAGCAGCGAAACGGGATTGGTCAATGCGGCCTTTCTCTGAGCGACACAAATCGCGCCGAAGTCCTCGCGCTTAGCACCAAATTTCTTCATGTAAGACTTGGTAATCATTGCGAATACTGCATTGGGACCAGCGGCACCATGGGGGTTGTAGTAATCTCGGGCAAAACTGGAAAAATTGTCAATCAACTTTTTGAAGCCGCTACCTGCAACCGCATCTGCCCCTATGCAGGCAACAACGTCTGCGTCACCACATTGAACAGCCCTCGCTGCGCGTTTTAACGCTATGACACCAGATGCACCACCCATGGGTAGATCTACCAGCCAGTCCAACTCAAGACCAAAGTGGTCCGCCATAACCGCCGCCGAGTCCGGGGCATTGCTATAACTGGACAGTGCGAGCCCGTTTATTTTTCGCTTCGAAAAACCGGATGTTGCAATAAGCTTCTGCAATGCCCGGCCAATAAAATAGGCCGGATGGTGTGTCGTTGTCTTGGAGTACTCAACCGTAACGGGTACGGCAACAGCTATCCCATCGTAAGACCTAGGCTTAGCCATAGTCGACTAATTCCCCAGCCGTACTTTGTCGGCCACTATTCCAGCTTCCCTAAAACCCTGGAACTCGGCGATCGAATAGCCCGCTTCCAGCAGCACAGCTTGTGTGTGCTCGCCGTACGCAGGAGGAAACGGCAAGGTGGTATTTGCACCTTCCACATCTGTAGCCATGGGCTGCATGAAAAACTCCTTGCCATCTGGAGTTACCGATTTTGTAAGTCTTGATCGTATTGCGGCCAGCTTCCTCACCTGGTGAACATTATTTACTTTTGAGAAAGGAATCCGGGCGCTCTCTAGGTCCTTTGTCAATTCCGCGTTGGTATACTGCGATACGACCTTACGCAGATCTTCATACATTTCCTCACGCTCCCTATGACGCCCAGCATTGGTTATACGGTCTTGTGTAACTGCGGGTGCAAACTTCGGTAAGTCGGTTAAACGCTTCCACTGAATATCGTTGCCAACGGCAATGTATATATGACCATCCCTGGTCTTAAATGTATCGGTAGGTATAAACTTTCGATGCTGGCTACCACAGCGCGTTACTTCTGCTGGGTCAGGGTCAAAATCAAGTAGGGCCATTGTTGTTATCAGCCAGGATGAAGCCACTTGCAACATGGATACGTTTATCTCGCTACCGAGCCCAGTTTCTGCACGGTGCACCAGCGCTTTCCACACTCCTGCATAGACCTCATCCCCCGCCTTGAGATCGATTAGCGGCAGCCCCATCAGTGTTGGTGAACCGTTTGGATCACCCGTAACATCCATGAATCCGGCCATTGCCTGGAGCACCGGATCATAACCGGGAACAGAGGGAGCTTCAGGGCCCATAGCCGATATGCCAGCCCAAATTAAGTCGGGTTTAATGGCCCTTAGAGTCTCGAAGTCTATGCCTAAGTCCTCGTATCGGCTGGGAAGCGTATTACAAGTAAAAACATCGACATCCAATTCTTTGATCAATCGCTGCAAGATATTTCGGCCGCGCTCTTCCTTAAGATTTAGGGAAATCGCTTCCTTACCTACATTCTGCGCCAGAAAATACGATCGCCTGTCATAGCCACCGATTTCTTCGCCAATATACCGATTTGGATCGCCCGGGTACTCTGTGTCTCCTTGCGTAGCCTCAATGCGGATTACTCGCCACCCCAATTGGGCAAAACGCAGAGTCGCAGAGGGAAGAGACAAGGCTTGCTCTAGTGATAGTATGGTCCGCTGGTGATCCATCTTTGAATACCTCGTGTAAATGGCCGCTTGCTTGCTACCTGCTTGAATAGTTTTGGTTTGCAGACAGATCTTTTGCGAGACTTAGCACTTTCCTAGTAACCGTAGAACTACCCGATAGTATGAGTAGATTGTATACTGTATACACAAAAGATTAGTTTATTCAAACTAGCAAAGCAAGCCCCTTGAAGTTCTGCTAACAAGCGATCAAGTGATTCGATCTTGGGTCGACGAGCATCTACCTGCTATCGTTCATTCACTTGTGTCTATAGGAAGCATCGATTCATGACCCGCTGGGTATATTTGAGTTTACTAATCGTTTGTTCAGCGACGTTCGCTGTGCGAGGCCACTGCGATAAAAGCGATTGGGGGATTGCACAGCAGTACGGGCAAACACCCTGGGTGTCGGTACATCGTGTACTCGAGTAATTCAGACCGATCGCATCTACGCTAGTCGTACGGCAATCTTCAGATTGAGTCGCTTATCATTAACCCAATGTCGACTCGGCTTTCGCGATAGCAGCGAACTCCTCTTCAGGTGCCTGCGCAACCAAGTGGTGCCGGCTGTAGACCAGAAAGTACACCATCATCAGAAACACAAAAGCGCCCGACCACATCGCCGCTTCCAAACTTACGACAAAGGTCGATGAAAAAGCAAAAATAGACAATAGCAAGGCCACGCCTGAGGTGAAAACCCCGCCAGGTGTTCGGTAAGGACGCTCCATATCGGGTTCACGAAGCCGCAGTACAATATGCGAGAGCATCATCAAAGCATAGGAAAGTGTGGCGCCAAATACCGCAACTGTAATCATAAGGTCACCTTCACCCGTGAGTGACAGTATGAACCCAATAATACCCGGGACGATTAACGCCCACACAGGCACTCTACGGTTTCTGCTGGTAAGAGATAGAACGCGAGGTAAATATCCGGCACGAGACAGTGCGAAAACCTGACGTGAGTACGCGTATATAATGGAAAAAAAGCTGGCAATCAAACCGGCCAAACCTGCGACGTTAACAAAACTGGCAATAGTGGAATCCTCGCCGTAAGCTGCCTGCAAGGCGCCGATTAGTGGTGCACTATGGTCCTTCATCAATTCAGCGCTAGAGCCACCCGGCGCAAGAAAAAGCACCAGACTACTAAACAACAGTAAGATTAGCATGGCGGTTATGATGCCCCGGGGCATGTCCCGTGCCGGGTCGGCAGCTTCTTCAGCAGCGAGGGGAACACCCTCGACGGCCAGAAAAAACCACATAGCAAAGGGGATGGCCGACCAGACTCCAATATAACCTTCGGGTAGAAAGACACTTCCGCCAACAGCAGACTCATTGACAGGGATGGTATACAAGTTGTCTGCATTAAAGTGCGGAATCATCGCCACAACAAAAACGATGAGTGCAAGCACCGCAACCGCGGTAATAACCAACATGACTTTTAACGCTTCGCCAACACCCCGCAGGTGGATGCCGACAAAAACCAGGTAAGACGCAGCATAGATAAGCGGGCCGTCCCAGCCGAATAAAGATTGGCAATAACCACCAATAAAGACGGCAATAGCGGCTGGAGCAATCGCATATTCGGTTAATATCGCGGTGCCGGTCATAAAGCCACCGAACGGGCCCAGCGCGCGCCTGGCAAAACTGTAACCGCCACCGGCTGTTGGAATGGAGGAAGATAATTCTGCCAGGGAAAACACCATGCAGGTGTACATAACCGCCATGGCAATAGTCGCCAGGAGCATGCCACCAAAACCACCATTGGAGAGGCCCAGGTTCCAACCCGAAAAATCACCTGAAATCACATAAGAGACACCGAGCCCCGCAATGAGAATCCACCCTACCGAGCCTTTTTTTAGCTGGCGCTTTTCCAAATAATCTGACGGAACTGTTTCGTAATCAACCGGATCGGTAGCCACGATTTTTACTCCTGGAGGTTTTGTGCCAAAAGCCTCAAATAATTCGAGCTGCTAGGAGCTCACTTGTACCGTGCGCACGCTATTCGCGGTTCTTCTGCGCGATATGCTTGAGTGCTTTCATCAATACCTCTATTTCCGATTTGCTAAGACCTTCAACCAAGGCAGCATGTGCACGAGCCGACGTTCCTTCATATCGTTTAAGCAAGATTCTGCCCTCTTTGCTCAGGTTGATATGATACTGACGTTTATCTGTCTCCGAGCGGCCGCGATTGATCAATCCCATTTTCTCCAGTTGGCTTAGACAGCCGACCATAACGGTTTGAGGTGTGCCCGAAGCTAAAGCCAGCTCCTTCTGAGTGATACCATGATTGGCAGCGATGATGCGCAGAGAAGAATACTGCACATTGGACAGACCTGTTTCCTGCATATACTCATTAAACACGCGCGAAACAGCTAGTTGCGCCAGCCTGATCTGAAAGGACACCAGATTCCCCAGCTCGGGTGGGCAAAAACGTTTAACATACTCTTCACTCGAATTAGCTGTCATTCTGGCACCTGTTTTTATTAGCTCAACGACTTATCGGTTTGACTAGCAGCCTGTCGGACTTAACCCAACAACGTCATCATGAGATAATGTGGTCACACTGAAAAGTAACCGGGAATAAGTGATGGCCAATTTTGTAAACGTTGATCGAGAGACGGACTATCTATTTCCTCCCTCTATGTCGGACTGGTTACCTGAACACCACCTGGCACGGTTTGTCGTGGAGGTCGTTGATCAGCTCGATCTGTCTGAGCTCACCCGTCAATATGCCGGGCGTGGATCAAAGGCTCACCATCCAGCGGTCCTACTGAGTTTGCTGATCTACGGTTACGCCACCGGTGTGTTTTCCAGCCGTAAGATTGAGCGAGCCACCCACGACTCCATTGCGTTTCGCTACCTGGCGGCCAACACGCATCCGGATCACGACACCATAGCGGCCTTTCGACGCCGTTTTTTGCCTCAGCTTGAAGCACTTTTTGTTCAGGTCTTGTTGCTGGCGCGTGAAATGAAGCTCATGAAGCTTGGGCGTATCGCCCTGGATGGCACCAAGATCAAGGCGAATGCCAGCAAGCATAAGGCGCTTTCTTATGGCCACTTAAAGAAAATCGAAGCACAGCTCAAGACAGAAGTCAGCGCTCTCACTGCACAGGCCGAGGCGGCAGATCAAACGCCGGTAGCGGATGGCATGGACATTCCCGCGGAGATTTCCCGGCGCGAAACACGACTTGAGGCACTGGCTGCGGCCAAAGTAAAAATTGAAGAACGGGCGCAGGAGCGTTTTGCGCGTGAACAAGCCGAATACCAACAAAAACAAACCCAACGCCAAGCTCAGAGGGATACTGGAAAAAAGCCCCGGGGCCGGGAGCCTAAGCCACCGCTTCCCGGCCCTCGAGATAAAGACCAGATGAATTTGACCGATGAAGAGTCGCGTATCATGCCGGTATCTGGCGGCGGCTTTGAACAGTGCTACAACGCCCAGGCCAGTGTTGACACCGATACAATGCTCGTCGTCAGTACACACATGACACAGGCCCCGAACGACAAACAACAAATAAAGCCGGCCCTGACAAAGCTGAATACCCTGCCTGAAGAACTGGGCAAGGTGACCGACCTGCTGGCCGATACAGGCTATTTTAGCGGTGATAATGTAAAGGCTTGCGTAGAGGATAATATCCAGCCTTTACTGGCAGTAGCGCGTGACCACCATCACCCGTGCGTTTTTGATCGGTTTGCCCCTGACGCCCCCACTCCGATAACGGATGATCAGGTGAGGCTCATGAAACATCAACTGACGACCCAATCCGGTCGAGCGCTGTACGCATTAAGAAAGCAAACGGTAGAGCCAGTGTTCGGCATCATCAAACACGTTATGGGGTTGAGGCAGTTCTCGATGCGAGGTTTGGACAAGGTTGCGGGCGAATGGACGCTGGCGACACTGGCATGGAATGTAAAGCGTATGAATGTGCTGAGAATGGCATAATTAAGCGGTCATTTGCCGCATAAATGCCCATTACAGGGCTGGATAAAGGCGTGATGAAGGTTGACGTGGCTGCCCTGGGACAATCACATCTTCTGCGTGGTGTCCTGACAGCCCTGTAGCACGCTGGAGTATTAAATCGTGCCCGTCAGGAGCTGAGTCCGACAAACTGCTAGTGGGTGACTTATAACTAGAATAATACATTATCAGGTACTATATTTAGTATATAATCTAATTAAGCCTGTTCCCAATATAACCTATCCTTCTGAGAGTAGGCAAAATGAACGAGACCGATGATCAGGATATCCTCACGCCTTTCGCCGCGATAATGTCGGCAGCCCAACGTTGGCCCGAGCACCCCTTTCTGCATATTCCCGCTGCTGCTACACGCAGCTACAGTGACACTTCGGTAGACTACAGCTATCGGCAATCGTCACAGCAAATATTGGAGATCCAAAAGCACTATCAAATTGCAGGCTATGGCTTGGGTCACCGGACTGCCCTGCTGCTGGAGAATCGAGCGGAGTTCTTTTTTCACTGGCTTGCTCTAAATGGATTGGGCGTTAGTGTGGTACCCATCAACGGGGAAATGTCGACCGACGAAATGGCCTATCTACTACAGCACAGTGAATCGTGCTTGGCAGTTGCGCTGGCCCACAAAACTCAAGCCATGCAAAAAGCGGCAGATAAAGGAGGTATGGAACTGCCAATAGTCTCCGTTGATAGTCTGTCAGCAATGCCCGCACCCAGGAACGCGGCGGCTCTCGCTGAGCACGCCGTAACGACTGAATGCGCACTGCTGTACACCTCCGGTAGCACCGGCAAGCCCAAAGGCTGCATTGTAAATAACGAATATTTTCTGTGCTCCGGGCGCTGGTACCGGGACTTGGGAGGGTTGTGCACCCTTGAACCGGGTGTCGAAAGATTGATTACACCCCTGCCTATGGTGCATATGAATGCCATGGCCTGCTCCACCATGGGCATGATAATGACCGGTGGTTGCGTCGTGCAGCTCGACCGCTTTCACCCTTCTACCTGGTGGCAAAGTGTTCGCGATTCCAAGGCGAGCGTACTGCACTACCTCGGTGTCATGCCCGCCATGCTGCTCAACGCGCCGGCCCAAGCGGAAGACAATTTCAGCTCGCAGATCAAGTTTGCGTTTGGTGCAGGAGTCAATCCAAAACATCACGCTGCCTTTGAAGAACGCTTTGGCTTCCCTTTGATAGAGGCCTGGGCGATGACAGAGTCTGGCGTGGGTGGTTGCGTCATTGCCAACACGGAACCGCGCCACGTTGGTAGCAGTTGCATTGGCCGACCCGAAGATAACCTGGAATACCGCCTCATCGATGAAGCGGGCCAAGATGTCAGTCCCGGCGAGCCCGGAGAATTGCTAGTTCGTATCAAGGGTGAAAATCCCTGGCGAGGCTTCTTCTCGGGATATCTGAAAAATGACGAGGCCACTCGCGAGGCACTAGCGGAAGGCTGGCTGCACACCGGGGATGTCGTAAGAGTCGGCCCCGACGGATCAATGCACTTTGTCGACCGGCGTAAAAATGTTATCCGCCGCAGTGGTGAGAATATTTCGGCCCTGGAAGTCGAGGCGACCCTTTCCGAGTGTTCAGAAGTCGATAGTGTCGTGGTCACTCCGGTACCCGATGAAATTCGGGGAGACGAAGTGTTCGCCGCTGTAATATTAAAGGCCGGTTATGATCCCAAACTTGAGGTCGCCGAACGTATATTTGAACACTGCTATCAAGCACTCACCTATTACAAGGCTCCGGGATACATCAAATTCACCCAGGCCCTCCCCCTTACTGCGTCAGGGAAACCACAACGCGGTGAAATAAAAACACTCGCGGCAAACTGGTTGGCCGAGGATTCATGCTTTAACCTTTGTTCTAGCAAACGCAAACAAAAGTCTAGTGAGGCCAGCAACGCATGAGAAGAAGGCCCAACAACTATCAGGGAGTGGCATTAATCGCCCCCTACACTGTGCCTTACAGCCGAGTTAGCGAACACGGTGCCCCCTGGTTTATCGGCCGCACGCTGGCGGAAATGCTATCCCAATCCGGCTTAAAGAAATCTGAGGTTGACGGCCTGGCAGTGTCCAGCTTTACCCTGCAGCCCGATTCAGTGATTACGCTCACTGAGCATTTCGGCCTACAACCAAAATGGATAGAACAGATTCCACTGGGTGGTGCATCAGGCGTAGTTGCCATGCAACGAGCCGCACGAGCGGTACAGGCAGGTGACGCTGAAGTCATCGCCTGCATTGGCGGCGATACTGCCCAGAGCGGCGGTTTTACCGATTTGGTGTCCAACTTCAGTAACTTCACCATCGATGCGGCCTACCCTTATGGCAGCGCTGGCCCCAATGGGGCCTTCTCGCTGATTACTCGCTATTACATGGACCAATACGGCGCAACTCGAGAAGACTTTGCCGAAATTGCCCTTTCCCAACGCTATAATGCCAACCACTTTCCCAATGCACTTTTTCACGGTAAACCACTGGATTTGGCCACTTACCTTGCGGCTCCACAAATCGCGGGCGACGTTTACTTATTTGACTGTGTTATGCCCTGCGCTGGTGCCGATGGCTTTATTGTCACTACGGTAGAAAGAGCCCGGCAGCTTCGGGTGCCATGGGTCGAAATACTCTCCTGCGGCGAACAACACAACGCCTTTGCCGAGGACCCAGTGCAATACCGCGGCGGTTGGGATTTGTATCGTGACGACTTGTACGACGCTGCCAATCTGGGCCCCGGCGATATGCAATTTCTGCAAACCTATGACGACTATCCGGTTATCTGCATGCTGCAAATGGAGGGGCTGGGTTTCTGCGGCTCCGGAGAAGCTCCCGCCTTTGTCAGGGACACTGCTCTGACATTTGATGGCAAGGGTCTGCCTCACAACACTAGTGGAGGCCAGTTATCGATGGGCCAGGCTGGATCAGCCGGAGGTTTCCTGGGCCTGGTCGAAGCACTGCGACAACTTACCAATGGCGCCCATGGCCACCAGGTGGAGAATGCCAAAGTGGGCCTAGTCAGCGGCTACGGTATGGTGAATTACGATCGCGGCTTGTGTTCCAGCGCCGCTATACTACAAGGAGCACAACTGTGAGCAGTGGATTGCTACCACCGGCCAACCGCACACATTTGGGTCTACAAATGACCGAGTCTATCTCACCCAACACTCTGCACTTGCAGCGTTGTCAGGTATGTAACACGGTGCAATATCCACCCAGAGAAGTGTGTGTTGAGTGCCTGGGAGAAGACTTGCCATGGTGTCAGGTAGATCAGGCAGGTACTGTGTTGGCCACTTCACAATTGCAACATTGTCTGGACCCCTACTTTGCCGCACACAAGCCTTGGTCAATAGGCTCGATCAAGCTCGATTGCGGGCCAGTAGTACTTGCCCATATTGCCAGCGACTGCACGGATGCCGACTGTAAGGTGTGGGTGATTGGGCTGCTAGACAGTTCAAAACAAGGGGTGCTAGCTGCAATCTCGCAATCTATTGCGCCAGATCAAACCACGCAGTACGCGCAAAGATTTATAATTACAGAATCCTTGGAGACATCATGAGCGAACATACGGCCATAGTCACAGGCGGCAGCACAGGCATCGGCTTAGAGATTTGCGAGCAATTTCTCGCCGCTGGTTACACAGTGCTAAATTTATCCCGCAGACCCGCAGATATCGAGCACCCAAATTTGCATAACTTCAATATCGACCTGGGTGAGCGTGAAAAAACCCGCGTGCTTGCGGAGGATCTAGCCAGCCGTTTTGATGTGGACACGGTGGTCCACAATGCGGGGCTGATTCGCGCCGACCTGATCGAGGATGTAAAGCTCGAGGATCTGGACTATCTGACCGAGGTTCATTTGGCAGCGGACATTACGCTGGTCCAGGCGTTTCTACCGACTATGAAACAGCAGAAATTCGGCCGCATTATCAACATGTCTACCCGGGCGGTGTTGGGCCTTGAAACTCGCACCAGTTACTCGGCTACCAAAGCGGCCATAATCGCGATGACCCGAACATGGGCGCTGGAGCTGGGGCAGCACGGTATCACTGTCAATGCTATTGCACCTGGCCCTATCGCCGCCACTGAAATGTTTCACAATGTGTTCCCGGAAGACGATCCACAAATTCAGAAAATTGCCGAGAGCATTCCCGTCAAGCGTGTGGGAACCCCTGGAGATGTCGCCAGAGCCACACTGTTTTTAGCGTCACCTGACAATGGTTTTATCACCGGCCAAACCCTATTCGTATGTGGGGGCGCTAGTCTTGGTTCGCTGAGTTTGTAAAGGAGAATTGAACATGACCTATAGCACTAAGGAAATTGCTAGCCTGGTAGAAGAGGCTAGAGTTCACCGGTCGGTCTATACCGACCCGGCAATCTTTGATCTGGAGATGGAACGCATCTGGAGGCGCAGTTGGGTGTATGTGGGCCACGAGAGCCAGGTGAAATCCCCCGGAGAGTTCATTACCACCACCATCGGCAAAGAGCCCGTAGTACTGGTGCGCGACAAAGCACATGCAATTCATGTGTTATACAACCGCTGCGGTCACAAAGGTTCCAAGGTAGCGGCAAAACCCTGTGGTAAAACCAGTGTCTTTCGCTGCCCCTATCACGGCTGGACTTACAAGCTCGATGGCAAGCTGCAAATGACGCCCCACAAGATAGGCTATGAAAACACGGGCTTTGATCCGGATGATCCACAACACAGTATGCAGCCCGTGGCCAGAGTCGACAGCCACCGAGGTTTTGTGTTCGCTTGTTTATCCCCCGAAGGGCCAGAATTTAAAGAATTTTTGCAAGATACCATAGCGACTATAGACAATATGGCCGACCGTTCCCCCGAGGGAGAAGTGGAGGTCGTTGGCAGCTGTCTGCCCTATATGCACGACTGCAACTGGAAGATGTTTGTTGAGAATCTCAACGATGCGGTACACCCAATGGTGGCCCATGCCTCAGTGGGCAAAGCCACTGAACAGTTAATGGAGTCGCTACCCGAGGGAACGCCCTATCCCAGCGAAGCTGAGATTATTTCCCCTTTCGGTTCCGCCTACGAATTGTTTGACAGTATGCGAGTCACCACCATGCCCTATGGCCACAGTTACATGGGTGGTGAAAAGAGTATTCATTCTAGCTACTCGGATGTACCAGGTTATTTCGACGCCCTGGTGGGGGGCCACGGTGAGGAAAAAGCCAAAGACGTACTCTCTCGAAATCGTCATAACACTACGGTCTACCCTTCCTTCACCATTAAGGATGCCGTACAGGTTATTCGAGTGGTGCGCCCTATCTCAGTAAACCAAACACTAATCCAGTCCTGGCATTTCAGACTAAAGGGTGCCCCCGAACAATTGCTACACAGAACAATAACCTACTCTCGATTAATTAACTCTCCAGCATCAATGGTAGGCCCAGACGACTGGGACGTGTACCAGCGAATGCAGAACTCGCTGCAATCAGACTCTGCACACTGGGTGGATATGCATCGATATCTGGGCCAGGACGAATCGATCGAGGGTACGGCATTGACAAAAGCTCCTGGTACCAGTGATTTGGCGACGCGGAACCAGTACAAGGCGTGGCTGGAGTACATGACGAGCGAGGCTGCAGCATGACCACAGATATTCGCACAATTGAGGAGTTTCTCTATACCGAAGCAGACCTGCTCGATGCGACCGATCTTGAACAATGGATGACGTTGTATTCAAACGACGGATGTTACTGGATGCCGATTAGGCAAGAACAGACCGATCCCCTGGGGGAAATCTCCATCCTTTACGAAAACAAAACCCTAATGGCTATTCGCTGCAATAATTTCGGGCACCGGCTGGCACCTTCCATGGAATACCCGGTGCGTTGCAGCCATATAATCTCAAGAGTAAAAGTCTTGGAACCCGAGAGTACTGACGGAGTAATAACAGTGACTTCAAACTTTCAGGCTGCAGTGTTTTATCGTGAGCAAACTATTTATGCTGGCCGCTACACGCACAAGTTGGTACTTGACGGGGACAGTTTTAAAATTCTACAAAAGCGCGTAGATCTCATTAATGCCGATGCCAACCACAAGTCTTTGCTGATTTACATCTAAAGAGTCTATTCGACAGCCAATAATAACTGAGGTTTTTTAATGAGTGATGTAAAACAGTCCCAACTTTGGATCGGTGGCGAACACAGAGAACCGTCATCGGGTAAATACTTCGACGACCTTAACCCCATGGACGATTCGCTCTACAGCCGTGTCGCAGAGGCCACAGCACAGGACATGGATGAGGCTATTAAGGTTGCCCACGCAGCCTTCGAGGCAAATAAACACCTGTTGGCGAAAGACCGCGAAGTCTGGTTTATGAATGCGGCAATGTTGGTCGAGCGCGACGCCCGGGAGTACCTTGATATTCTGGTCGACGAAGTGGGCTCGCCCCTGAGTAAAGCAGAATTTGAGGTGGCCTATTGCATTAGCGCACTGCGAGCAGCAGCGGGAGTACCGCGCAACCTGCGAGGCGATATTATCCCCTCAGACTATCCTGGCGTTTACAGTATGGCAATACGCGAGCCTGTAGGCGTAGTCGCGGCGATTTCACCCTTTAATGTCCCCCTGCTTAAGGTCAGCAAACAGGGCGCGATGCCACTAGCTTGCGGTAACGCAGTGGTGCTCATGCCCTCGGAGTTTTCCGCCCAGGTCTCACTGCGCTTTGCCCAAACTCTGCATGAAGCAGGCGTACCATCGGGCTTGTTTAATGTGGTCACGGGCAACCCTTTCGAAATTGGCGATGTACTCACCACCCATGAAAAAGTCAAAAGCATTACTTTTTGCGGCTCTCCGCGAGTGGGCACCCACGTTGCCGAACTGGCAGCAAAAAGCCTTACACCCGTCACTTTGGAACTCGGCGGCAAAAGCCCGATGATCGTTCTGGATGACGCCGATCTGGATGAGGCAGTGCAGGCGGCGGCGTTAGGCACCTTCTTCTTCCAGGGGCAGGCGTGCATGGCCTCAAGTCGTATTTATCTACAGCGGGGCATAGCCGAAGAATTTACGGAGAGATTTATAGCCGCCTCTGGGCAAGCCGGAATGGGCGACCTGCGAAGTCCAGAAACCTTTGTCGGTCCTATTATTAGTGAGCGGCAACGGGAAAGAGTGCGCCGCCACATTAGCGATGCCAAGAGTAAAGGCGTTACGGTGCTGGCCGGCGGAGACTGGGAAGGCAATCGCTGCCAGCCCACAATTTTCAGTGGCGTCACACAAGAAATGGAGGTCTGCCGAGATGAGACCTTCGGTCCCGTGACGTCCCTGTACGTTTTCGATGAGATCGATGAAGCAATGGACCTGGCTAATGACACGGTTTACGGTCTCAGCTTTTCCGTTTTTACTCGGGATATAGACACCGCACTCGACATGGCTCACCGCGCGCAGTCCGGCGCCGTACACATCAATCGCCCCACCATCCAGGATGAGCCCTGCCCGCCCTTTGGGGGCCAGGGACTCAGTGGCCACGGTCGCGAGGGTACAGAAGCCGATCTGGACATTTTGACCCAGTGGAAATGGATAACGATTCGCATGGGCAAACAGGGGCGGTGAATTTACGTTATCGTCAACACTGTATTTAGTTGTTTGTTATTAAGTAGGAAGAACTTATGGAAGTCACTGCCGCGGTAATACGAGAACAGTCTGGACAGTTTTTACTCGAGGAGCTGGAACTGGATAGCCCCCGCGCTGACGAAGTCCTTGTGCGTATCGCTGGTGTTGGAATTTGTCACACCGACCTCAGCTGTCGGGATTTGATGTATCCAATTCCGCTGCCATCGGTGCTTGGACACGAGGGGTCCGGCGTTGTCGAAGCGGTGGGTTCAGATGTCACTAAGGTACGGCCAGGCGATCATGTTGTGCTGAGCTACAAGACTTGCGGTGGTTGCCGTAACTGTGTTCGTGATGATCCTAGCCATTGTCTTAAAATTTTTGAAAATAACTTTACCGGTGTCCGCGATGACGGTTCTTGCACCTTGAAAAAAAGTGATGCGACAGTGCATGGAAACTTTTTTGGGCAATCGTCTTTTGCTAATTTCGCTTTAGCAAGCGAAAGCAATACGGTTAAGGTGAGCAAAGATGTACCTTTAGAGTTACTTGGGCCACTGGGATGTGGGTTTCAGACCGGCTCTGGTGCCGTGATGAACACCTTCGCCGCCGAATCCGGTTCCAGCATTGCGGTGTTTGGCTGTGGTGCGGTGGGTTTGTCGGCGATAATGGCAGCGAAAGTTGTGGGTTGTCGTCTCATTATTGCGATCGATATTAATTCAGCGCGATTGGCGCAAGCCGAATCTTTAGGCGCTACTCATACCCTGAACCCCACTACTGCGGATATGGACGTGGTTGCAACCGTAACCGAGATAACTGAAGGAGGCGCAGACTATTCACTTGAATGCACGGCGTTGCCTGCTGTTTTTCGCCAAGCAGTAGATTCTCTTACGGTTACAGGCGTTTGCGGTTTAGTGGGCGCAGCTCCGGCTGAGACTGAGGTTAGCCTAGATATGAACAGCATAATGTTTGGACGCACAGTCAAAGGAATTATAGAGGGTGATAGTATTCCCGATGAGTTTATTCCAAAACTGGTTGCACTGTATGCCCAGGGACTATTCCCAATCGATCAGCTAGTCACTTACTATCCATTCACAGAAATTAATCGTGCTGTTGAGGATTTAGAAAACGGAATCGTTATCAAAGCCATATTGGGTTCTACTGGGAATCCTGTGGGTAGAGGTTGAGTTTTCCACAGTGGAACAGAATTGAAACTCGATAGTTTTCGAAGTTTCTAAATCCTCGGGCAGCCGATTTTATTGTCTGAATCTTTGAATTAAATCCTTCTGCGGTCGCATTGGTGATGCGATGTTTCAAGTAAGTCATTATGTTGTCGAGATGTTTCTTTAGCATCTTGGCGACTGATATGATCGGCTTTAGACGTGAATGTGTCGCCCACCAGTACCATTTCTTAAAGAACGCCCGGGCTGGTTTATCGTAGCTGTAAGTCCACAGGTCAAGCAGCGTCTCTTTGATTGCCCAGGCTCGGGCAACCTTCAACCCCTTTGATTGAAGGCCATAAAAAGTGGCTTCATCTTTTTCACTCCAGTTGTCGGGATTGCGTAACCAGGTATAGCGAGACCCGACCAGGTCATTGATACCGGCGGCTCTTAATGTTTTATTTTCTTTGCGCCTGACTTGGTCAACCATTTTTGTAAGATAACTGACGATATGAAACTTGTCGTGAACAATGGCGGCGTTCGGTAAAGTCGCCTCAACTGCCGTCATAAATGGAACCCACATATCCACGGCAACAGCAGCTACTTCATTACGCTGCTGTTCTGGAAGCGTGGACAGCAATGCGGTTGCCGATTCCGTCGTTCTATCTGCCACGACCTCAAGCACTCTGGACGCATTCAAATCGTACAGCAGGCTGGCATAGGATTGCCCCTTGCGAAAACTTTTTTCATCGATGCCAAGGTGTTTCACTTCCTCAACAGAGCGTCTGTCCATCCCTCTTTTCACTGCTCGGGATTGAATATGATGCACCTCATCCCACGACAAACCAAGTAGTTTTGCGGCCTGTGTCTTGTTGCTGGCAGCCGACAGCACATCAATAGCGAAACGCTCAAATAAATGCGTAAAGCGTGCCTGCGTATCTGCCCACGGTACTTTCAGGCTTTTGATTCCATGCGCTTTACAATGAATACGCGGAACCTGAGCAACTAACTGCGTCTTGAACTGCATCGTATCAAGGTGTCGCCATGTGCGTTGCTCACGATGGTCGTAAACCGAACAAAGGGCATGGCAGACACTACACGCGCCTTTCGTTCCCTTTGGCCAATCTATCTGGAGGGTAATTGATTTGTCGGTCAGATCCGGAGTAATAGCCGTGATTTTCCATGGGTCGCTAAGCCCCAAAAGTTGAGTAAACAACGCGGTATCTTTCATTTGAATATCTCCATAAAAAAAGACTCTTGTACCACATTCTTGACCATTGTTTGGCTTTTACCCATAGGAAACTCGGAAGAACCCCATATTGGTTCCCTAACCTTCAAATGCACTCACCCTAAGATCCCAATTGACAAGAGCTTTAGTCAGACATTACATCTCGCCTATTTGCGGCTACAATAACGGCAATGCCATCCTTTGAAGACCAGTTTTACATCGAAAACCCAAGCCGCTGGCAAGCGCTTCGCCGCGACTTGCGACTCCTGCTCTGGCTGTTTCACAAGGCCTGGTTGTGGCTAGGCAAAGGCCTATTGGTGCGCATCGCCTATCGTCGCGCCCAGCGTTCTCAAGAGCCACTTATTTTGGAAGACCAGTTCAAGGGCTGACTGTGAAAAAGAGAAATTACCCCTCCCCCGAACTGCCCTTTGCCTATCGCGAGCAACCCCTTTCGGGCAACGTTATTAACGGCCTGGGCGTTACTGAAAAACAACCCGCTACCCAAATTTTTCACGGCTCTGGTGCGCGGGAACTGGAGTGGCGTCAGCTGGAATACTTCTTTGCGCTAATCAATCCTCTGAAAGTCTATTGGCTGAATCTGGTCAATCGCTGGATGCTGCGCAAAGCTGATGGACCCATCGCCAAAACAAAAGTAACGGTCGATGATTCATCCGCCATGGCCAAGGACATTAAATCCCGCGCCATCGGATTTGGCGCGGGCACGGTAGGCATTACTGCAATGACCGAGCAGGCCACTTATCGCGGCGGCACAATAAATTACCCCACCGCCATCGTCGTGTTGGTGCCGATGGACAGCGAGGAAATGGCCTATGTCACCACTAATCGCGCTGGTGCGGAAACCATGCGTGCCTATATGGAAATCTCCCGCACTGTAATATCTTTGGCGGAACATATCAGATCTCTGGGGTGGCGGGCCCGCGCTTACTGTGAGGGAGCTGATCTGCTACATATTCCACTGGCAATAGACGCCGGACTGGGGCAATTGGGAAAACACGGTTCTCTCATCTGTAAAGAATACGGTTCTGGCATGCGTATCGCCACAGTACTAACCGATTTGCCACTGGCATTGGATAGCCCCATCGACATTGCTGTAGATGATCTGTGTATAGGTTGCAGACGTTGTACTTTGGACTGCCCGGTAGATGCGATCGGCGACAGTAAGGAAATGGTGCGTGGTGAGGAGAAATGGTACGTGGACTTTGACAAATGCGCACCCTACTTCACCGCCACCGTCGGCTGCGGTATCTGTATTGAGGTTTGCCCTTGGACCAAACCCGGACGCGGCCCTGGACTGTCTGAAAAGCTGCTTTCGAAGCGCATCGCTAACTGATCACTGCCGGGCTAAGTGTGTCGGTGCGAAGCGGCTACCGTAGAGGCGTGATCGTAAAGCCCTGAAGTAATGTTTAGCACTTTGCAGGTCGTCAAAATATCCACATCCAGGTCTTTGATCGATTCCGTTAAGGTTATCAGCAGCTCGCGCCGGAACCGGGCAAACAAATCACTGGCCTGAGTGCCCTCCTCGGTTACTTCGTAGGCGGCCGTACGTTTGCTATCGCCATTCCCGGCCCGCGCTATCAAGCCCGATTTAGTTAACTTACGCAGCGAGTACTGTAAATTGGGAATGTCGTCGCGGTTCATCAAACGAGCGACTTCAGAAATACTTTTGGGGCGATCGTGCATACGAATAATATGCAATACCACGTTGTCCGTGCCCGATAGGCCCCCATCGACACAACACGCCAAACAATCTTTTTGCCATCGATCAAAGGCGGCACTGATTCGGAGAATAGAAAACTCCAACTCCGTGAAATTGAGCTCCATTTCACTTTGTGCCAAATGCCAGCGTTTGTCTAAAACAGGCCCGTCGAGTTTATTTTTGGAGGTCAATGGGACACTTCCTTTAACAGCTTAAGAAGTTTTGATTATAGGAGCTTTGGCAACTAGCGTCACTCACCTTGTCACCTCCCCCTATTAGAGGCTAGTGTAGGTCGTCATAAATAGTGTACCATATAGTCTCTTCCCTATATAGTAGAGCTTGTCGTGCGTGTTGCAGTAGAAATTGTTTTGTCTGATGACGAAGTTTTGGGTTTGAGTAAGTTATCTAAATCGCGTTCTGTCTCGGTCCGATTGGCGGAGCGTTCGCGAATTGTTCTTCTGGCCGGCAAGGGCATGACCAATGAAGAGATCGGTTTTGAACTGGGCATTACGAGACAGAAAGCTGGCCGCTGGCGAGAACGCTATGCAGACAGTGGAGTCGAAGGCATCAGCCAGGATGCGTATCGGCCAGGGCGAAAACCGAAAATCAGTTCACGCAAGGTTGCACAGGTGATCAGACTCACGATGCAAGAGACACCGGAAAACGCTACGCATTGGAGCCAGCGTCTCATGGCAGATAAGGCCGGCATTAGCATGTCCTCGGTGGGCAGGATATGGAAAAGCCACGGTTTGAAGCCACACCGAATAAATACATTCAAGGTATCGAACGATAAAGAGTTTGCCGAGAAGTTGGAGGCAATCGTCGGCCTTTACTTATCACCGCCAGAAAATGCCATTGTTTTCAGTTGTGATGAAAAGAGTCAGATACAAGCACTGGATAGAACGCAGCCGGGCTTGCCGATGAAAAAAGGCAGGGCGGCGACAATGACCCATGACTATAAACGTCATGGCACCACGACCTTGTTTGCGGCATTGAACATCTTGACAGGGGAAGTGTTAGGTACCTGCGCCGAACGGCATCGCCATCAAGAATGGTTGAAGTTTCTCCGCCAAATAAATAAGTCGACGCCCAAGGATAAAGAGATTCATATTATCTGTGACAACTACGCCACACATAAGCACCCGAAGGTAAAAAGCTGGCTGAAATATCACCAGCGATTCCATGTGCACTTTACGCCAACCAGCGCATCGTGGTTAAACATGGTGGAGCGGTTTTTTCGGGAGCTAACTGAAAAGCAATTGAAACGAGGTGTCTTTAGCAGTGTGGAAGAACTTGAGCAAACAGTCATGGCGTTCATTGAGACTCATAATCAAGCGCCAGCGCCTTATATCTGGACCAAATCCGCGAGTGACATATTGGAGAAAGTGAAGCGTGGCAGAGAGAAACTTAATAAGTTACAAACTGTTTGACGACCTACACTAGTTGATGTTTGGCTCAAAGAGTTGTTGATGCCGGCGTGGAAGGATAATATTGTTGATGAGTTATTCCATCGGCGACACAAAAAGGCTAAGCCAATGCGCTATTCACGCAGGTCCTTTCTAAGCAATACTTCTGCCGCAGTTGCCACGATGATGGTGCCGGGTTTGGCCGGCGGAAAAGAAATTGTGGGGCAGTCTGCCGCAAGCAATGCGCAATCCTCGCGCGAGACTGAAGTTGTTTCGCTCTCAGGCCTAGCGTTGTCCGGGGCTATTCGTAACAAGCGGCTATCGTGTGTAGAAGTCATGCAGGCGTATCTTGCGCATATCGACAGGCTCAATCCCAAATTCAATGCCATTGTTTCGATGCGCGATTACTCGCAATTGATGGAAGAGGCGCAACTACGTGATCGGGAGTTGTCCCGTGGTGAATATCACGGCTGGATGCACGGCTTTCCGCATGCGGTGAAAGACCTCGCTGATGCGACCGGATTGCTAACAAGTCTGGGGTCACCCCTTTTTAAAGAGAATATAGCGCTCAGTGATTCCATTCATGTCGAACGGATTAAAAAGAGCGGCGCGGTTATCATCGGCAAAACCAACGTGCCGGAATTTGGACTGGGTTCACAGACTTATAACCCGGTTTTTGGCACGACGCTAAACGCCTACGATGGTGTAAGTACAGCCGGTGGCAGCAGCGGAGGCGCAGCCGTAGCGCTAGCTTTGAAAATGCTGCCTGTTGCCGATGGCAGCGACTTGATGGGGTCTTTACGTAACCCTGCGGCTTTCAACAATGTCATTGGCTTTCGCCCAACACCGGGAAGAGTACCGTTGAGCGGCATGTATATCGAGGAGCTGCCCTGTAACGGGTCCATGGGCCGGAATGTTCGAGATACCGCGATGCTGTTATCGACGATCGCCGGCTATCACAGCTCGGCGCCCACCTCTTTAAAACAAGACACCAAGCAGTTTGCACAGACACTTGAGAGTGACGTTACAGGAACCCGGATTGGTTGGTTAGGTGATTTCGAAGGCTATCTCCCAATGGAAGAAGGCGTTATGGATGTCTGTCAGAAGGGGTTAAAGATATTTGGTGATATTGGCTGTGAGGTCGACGAGGCAAAGCTTGGCTACCCGATGGAGCAGCTGTGGGACACCTGGCTTACATTCCGCCACTGGCTGGTATTGGGGAAAGTTGGCCCCTTGTATAGAGACCTAAAAATGCGGCCTCTCCTGAAGCCCGAAGCGGTATGGGAGGCAGAAGGCGGGCTTAATCTGAGTGCGGACGACGTTTACCAGGCTTCTATTGCCCGCTCTGAATGGTACAAAGCTCTGCTGCACGCTTTCGAGCAATACGATTTCTTGGTTCTCCCTACGGCACAGGTGTTTCCATTTGATGCGAATATACACTGGCCTAATGAGATAGCAGGTAAAAGCATGGACGCCTATCATCGCTGGATGGAGGTTGTTATTCCCGGCACGCTTTCAGGCTGCCCGGTGATCAATGTTCCCGCAGGATTTGGAAAAGAAGGACGACCCATGGGTTTGCAAATTATGGGTCGCCGGCACGCCGACCTGGCCGTACTGAAAATTGCTTATGCCTATGAGCAAGCCTCACAGTGGAACTTAACGCATTCTCCAAAATTCTTATAATTAACGGTTCTTCCGAGTTTCCTATGGGTAAAAGCCAAACAATGGTCAAGAATGTGGTACAAGAGTCTTTTTTTATGGAGATATTCAAATGAAAGATACCGCGTTGTTTACTCAACTTTTGGGGCTTGGCGACCCATGGAAAATCACGGCTATTACCCCGGATCTGACCGACAAATCAATTACCCTCCAGATAGATTGGCCAAAGGGAACGAAAGGCGCGTGTAGTGTCTGCCATGCCCTTTGTTCGGTTTACGACCATCGTGAGCAACGCACATGGCGACACCTTGATACGATGCAGTTCAAGACGCAGTTAGTTGCTCAGGTTCCGCGTATTCATTGTAAAGCGCATGGAATCAAAAGCCTGAAAGTATCGTGGGCAGATACGCAGGCACGCTTTACGCATTTATTTGAGCGTTTCGCTATTGATGTGCTGTCGGCTGCCAGCAACAAGACACAGGCCGCAAAACTACTTGGTTTGTCGTGGGATGAGGTGCATCATATTCAATCCCGAGCAGTGAAAAGAGGGATGGACAGACGCTCTGTTGAGGAAGTGAAACACCTTGGCATCGATGAAAAAAGTTTTCGCAAGGGGCAATCCTATGCCAGCCTGCTGTACGATTTGAATGCGTCCAGAGTGCTTGAGGTCGTGGCAGATAGAACGACGGAATCGGCAACCGCATTGCTGTCCACGCTTCCAGAACAGCAGCGTAATGAAGTAGCTGCTGTTGCCGTGGATATGTGGGTTCCATTTATGACGGCAGTTGAGGCGACTTTACCGAACGCCGCCATTGTTCACGACAAGTTTCATATCGTCAGTTATCTTACAAAAATGGTTGACCAAGTCAGGCGCAAAGAAAATAAAACATTAAGAGCCGCCGGTATCAATGACCTGGTCGGGTCTCGCTATACCTGGTTACGCAATCCCGACAACTGGAGTGAAAAAGATGAAGCCACTTTTTATGGCCTTCAATCAAAGGGGTTGAAGGTTGCCCGAGCCTGGGCAATCAAAGAGACGCTGCTTGACCTGTGGACTTACAGCTACGATAAACCAGCCCGGGCGTTCTTTAAGAAAGGGTACTGGTGGGCGACACATTCACGTCTAAAGCCGGTCATATCAGTCGCCAAGATGCTAAAGAAACATCTCGACAACATAATGACTTACTTGAAACATCGCATCACCAATGCGACCGCAGAAGGATTTAATTCAAAGATTCAGACAATAAAATCGGCTGCCCGAGGATTTAGAAACTTCGAAAACTATCGAGTTTCAATTCTGTTCCACTGTGGAAAACTCAACCTCTACCCACAGGATTCCCAGTAGAACCAATAAATGTGGCGCCAGAGCCTTTACCTGGCGCTCGATGCCCTCGCGCCATGAAACCCGCGTGGGACCAATGAGCTCGTGCATTCGCGCAGTGTCAATGTTGAGACTACCAAAGGCTTTGGGGTTTTCCTTGAACACGGGCTCAAAACCAGTCAATTCCGTCAAATAGGCGCACCACTGTTCAATACTGGTCTTATCCGAACCGCCAAAATTGACGGTAGTGACTTCCGGCGTTGCCGCGGCCAACAGCCTGGGAAGCTTCTCGAGATAGTCGTCCACATGCAACAAATTGTAGTTGTTTGGCGCCTCGGGGTGAACATCGATGGGGATACCCTGCTCCATCATCAGTAGATGAAAATAAGGCCAACCTCCATTGTCGCCATAGGGAACACTAAGCCTGGCGATGGTAGTCGGTATATTAAATTGGTGTGCTACAAAGCGACAAACAGTTTCCGCTGCAATTTTGCTGATGCTGTAGGTGGGGAACATGACGCGGTGATTGTCACCCAAAGGGGAATTTTCGACGCGGGCGTCATGTCCCGCGTACTCATAGACTGCCGTGGAAGACAGATGCAAAAAAGCTTTCGCGCTGCGGCAGTGCAGCATCAAACGCCCGACTCCCTCGCCGTTTGCCTCTAGATCGTAGTCAAAATCACCCGTCTTGACGACGGCAAAATTGAGCACGTAGTCAAAGTCCGTGGGAACACCGGCCAGCCCATCGGGTTCGGCCAGATCCACGGGGTATTAATCCTTCCTATACTCTGGGTAAACGCGTCATAACAAACGCCGACATTTTATTCGCTACACCATCAATTACAGACGGGCAGTTGCCTAGCGCGCTGAAGGTAGTTTGTACGACATCATCAGCCGTTCTGGGGGGAATAGGGAATGCATTAGACAAATCTGCCGTTTCCCGAAATTCTGTGCTGGTATCACCGGGCAACACCGCCAGTACATCAATACTGGTGTCCGTTAACTCACCGTACAGACTCTCGGCGAAAAACAAGGGAAATACCTTGGTGGCGGAATAGGTTGACATAAAGGGAATAGGCATCGTGCCGGCCATACTGGACAGGAAGATGATGGCTCCCCGGTTTCTTTGTTTCATTGCGCCAATAAATTTGTGCGAGAGCGCCACTGGAAGCCTGCATGACAGATTAATCATTTGCAGCTCTCGTTCCAGACTGAGCTCCTCAAATACACCATGGGTTCCAAAGCCGGCATTGTTTACCAACATATCAATCTCTAAACCGGCTTGTTGAACATTTTGAGCAAAATCAGGGGGTATTAATCCTTCCTATACTCCACTGCAACTAACTGATTATTTGATGCTTTTTCTGACCTCTGCGCTCTTGTGGCCCCAGCTGTTAGCGCCACAGTAAACCCGCAGTTATTTGCCGCAGAATAAAAGAACGACAAAGAGGCGACAGTGATCCGGCTTAACTCCAATCGATCACAGGCTAGAACGGCAGCTCATGATTTACCTCGACACTGTCTGTGTACTCTTGTTGCTCAATCCGGATCTCCTCGTACAGTTGCAATCTCATCACCATAGTGATCCCACAGTACCGATCTCAGGTCGCCGAGCAGCTGATAAATACAATCGGCTTGTTCAGCCGTCCAGTAGGTTGTGATTTTTAAGGTTTTCATTTAGCCTTTCCTCGCTTTTTGGTCTCGCGCCGCTTCGACGCACACTCCTGCGCTTCCTTCATGCGGTACGACTCACCCTCAATGGCGATGACCTCGCTGTGATGGACTAAACGGTCAATCAGGGAGACCACACACGCGGCATTGGGGAACACGTCATTCCACTCGCCAAACGGACGGTTCGTTGTCACCAAAGTTGAACATTTCTCATAGCGCCGGTTGATGATTTCAAACAGCAAGTCAGCATGACGATTGCTGTAGGAGAGGTAGCCCACTTCATCAATTACCAGCAAGGCGGGCCTGGCGTAGTGTTTCAATCGACGCTGCAGGGCATTGGCGCCATCCTGACCTGCCAGGTCGTTGAGCATCGCCGCTGCGGTGGTAAACAGCGCCGTATAGCCGTGCATGACAGCGTTATACCCCAGGTTCTGGGCGATCATCGATTTGCCCACGCCGTTGCTGCCCAGCAGGATAATATTGCTGGCCGTGTCCATAAAACCCAGTTGCATCAGGGCATGAATCGCTTGTGGGTCGATAGCGCTTGGCCACTGCCAGTCAAACTCACTCATCGGTTTGAACCGGCCCAGCCTGGCGCTGCTCAGGCGCCGTTCGAGTGAGCGCTGTTTGCGCTCGGCAAGCTCCCAGGCGATGAGCTGTGCCCGCCAGGGGTATTGCTCGTCGGTGATCTCGCCCCAGTGCGCCAGCACGCCGTGGAGCTTCAGTTCAAGTGCCTGCTGTTTGAGTTGCTCGATATCAATCATCGGTATCATCTCCTGTCTCGCTTCGGGTGCCATTGAGCTTGTCGTAATCGGCAAGCCGAGCCAGCTTGACGCTGTAGTGTTTGACCTTCGCCGGCACGGCGACAGCAAGCGGTGGCGGCAGGTGCTGTTCATCACGGCGGCGCTCAAGAACGTGCTGCACCGCCTCCGGGTAGGGTGATTGCCGATCAAGTGCTTCACCCAGAGCTACATGCAGCTCGTCCCGCCCATAATCATCAAGCAGTTGATTGAGTAACCGGACCGTGGTTTTAATGACATGTCCACGCTGTGCCGATTGCTGCAGCAGCGTCTGGGCGTGCGCCGAAGCATGGCTCAGGCGATCCTGACCCCGGTGTAGTTTGGCGTGGGTTTTCTCCAGCCATAGGGCATTGATATGCGCCTCCTGTTCGATTTGCTCCCCTTTGCCAAAGCTGCGCTGATGCTCAGCAATGCATTGATCGCCCTCCACTATCTGGAGCCGCTCCAGGTCAGCGCTCACGCTCAATGGCTTGTGCACGTATTGATGGGGAATGGAGTAATCATTGAGATCGAAGCGAACATAAGGGGTTTTGGCGGCCCGCACGGGCTGTCTCTCATGGGTATCAAAGGGATTATCCGGCAAACTCACCTGCTCCTGTAAGAAGGCTTCCCTGACCGTCAACGTACGCTCTTCAGGGCAAGCCCGATCAGCACTCACACCCTGGCACCAGTGCTCAGCTTGCGCATTGAGTTCGGCCAGTGTTTGCCAGTGACGAGCGGCAAAGAAATTATCGCGAATATAGCGAATCGCTCTTTCTACCCGGCCCTTTTCATTGCCCCGGGCCACCGCCACCGGGCGTGGTTCGAAGCGATAGTGGGCTGACAAGGCCAGCAAGGTGGGGTGGAAGCGGATGGCGTCACCGTGGCGCTCCAATACGGCCGATTTAAGGTTGTCGTACAGCAGCACCTTTGGCAATCCTTGCCAGGCCTCGAATGCCGCTACATGGCCGCGTAAAAAGTGCTCCATTTGCTGGTTGAGATAAAAGCGCAAGAAGATCTGTCGCGACCAGCTCAGCACCATCACAAACGCCATTAACGGCCGCCGGGCCTTGCCGATCTGAATATGCCCGAACGAACCCCAGTCAACCTGGGCTTGCTCACCGGGCAGGGTTTTTAGGCGTAAATACGCCTCGGGCAGCTTGCGCGGCCGCAGTTCACTGATACGCTGGCGAAACTGGCTGGGGCCACCGGGGTATCCCCGCAGGCGGGCCATTTCATACAAGCGGGCCGCCGTGAGTGTGGGAAACTCCCGCAGGGTGTGTCGATGACAAAGGGCAGATAGGGGTCGATGATCGATGCACGGCGAGTGCGCTCCACCTTGGGCAGGCCAGCCTGTGCCAGTACCCGATCAACCACTGAGTGGTGAATGCCAAGCTGGGTCGCAATGGTGCCCGTTCGCCACTTCTCAACAAAATGGTAGCGCAGTATTTTTGCTTCAGTTTCTTTGCCGATGGCCATGACTGCCCTCCGATTGATGACTCCTGTCCAGCCGCTGCACTAATGTCGCCGGAATCTGCGCCTGAACTGACTGCTCTGCAGAAAATCACTGCGCAAAAAGGGACCGCAGACCGCGCCACAGTGATGGCAGCGCACGGTGGCGTCAGTTTTACCCGGCATATCGGCCCTTTTGATCTCATCAGGCACGGTTTGCAGTAGATCACGGAGTATTATTGCCAGAGAACGGTGATGCGTTACTTTTTGTTGTTGCCGTTCTCGATAACGCTGTTGGCGAGCGGCATTATTCATGCGACCCGGGCGAGTGGCCTGGTACTTCGCTCTGGCTCGTTTAATGGATTCCTTTCTGGCTTCCTGGCTGCAACCATCGGTGCAATACCGCTGGCCGCGATCACAGTGGGTACAGACGATGACCTGGGCGTAGCAGCGACAACAGTGGTAGAGACGGCTGGATGATGGCATCGACACAAAGGTCGATGAGGGCTGGATTTATTCCCATTATGTGCAACACTTAACGGGTCGTGCACCTGCACGGTTTTTTTGGGTATGGCGCCAGCGTTGACCGTCAAATCTGTGGTGGCGTCATACCGTTCTCAGCGACACTTATTCTTATAGTCCCTACGCTTGAATCGTGCCTGCTTATTGGTCGCTCTTGAGTGTGACTGGGCCGCAGTTCTACTGCGCCGATTCTAATACGCCGAGATCCGTCTATTTCAAAATTCGGCAAATAGCTGCGGTTTTGGAGTGGCGTCTACAGGCGCCTACGTATCAGGAAAGAACGGTTGGGAGCTGGTTGGATTCATCGACTCAAACGCCGTGTGTCACCAACACTATGGGCATATTGGTTACGAGTGATCACGTATTGGCGTACCGCCTCTGCATCATTTCCAGACAACTCATCGCCAAAGCCAATCATTCCGTTGTCGCTTAATACACCGTCAATTACTATTTGCTTCCATATCTCTTGCGATACTATGAGGGGTGAATATCGGAGATCTGGAATCACTCCACCACCCACAGCACCGGTCCCATGGCAGTTGTTGCAATAGCGATCGTATATTTCGAATCCGTGTCTCGCAGTTTTCGAGCTAACATTGACAGTGGAGACATCCGGCAACTCTTGTGCCTGTTCAGACGGTGTTGGCAGCGTAGCGCGACCACCGATCTTAAAAGTCAACATCCGACTTCTATTTATGGGGTCGCCCCCTGTGGCGTCAGCGACAAGCGGTCCTGTCATCAATGGAAATATGCCTCCCCAACCTGCACTCACGCTCACGAATTGTTCATTATTGATTCGATATGTGATGGGTGGTGCGACAATGCCCGTTTGTGCAGGAAACTCCCACAACTTTTCGCCATCCGATGCTGCGTAGGCGTTTAGGAAACCTGTTGCACTGCCTTGGAAAACCAAACCACCGGCAGTGCTTAACACACCACCGTTCCAAATCCCCGGATATTCAATCCGCCAAACTTCCTTTTGCAGCACGGGATCCCATGCCAGCAATTGGCCTGTAGTGGCCTTTTTTATCTCTTCAATTACCTCCGTATCATCTGGAAAACTAGCCACTTTTGTATCCACGCCGAGATTTACAGCAAGCTTTGAAGGCGTTTGCTCATCTTCAGCAAGATACGGGAAAGAGGTGTCCTGGGCTGGCAAATAGACCAATCCGGTTTCCTGGCTATAGGACATTGGATGCCAATTGTGTCCACCCATCCAGGAAGGGGAAACAAGCACAGACTTACCCGTTTTCCAGTACTCGGCTTCTGGATTTACCACAGGACGGCCAGTCTTTATGCTCACTCTATGCGCCCAGGTCACGTTCACAAAGGGCTGTGCCGATATCAACTCACCGTTAGTGCGATCAAGCACGTAAAAGAATCCATTTTTTGGCGCCTGCATCAGCACCTTTCGCAGCTCTCCTTTAATCTCTATATCCGCTAATATAATATGTTGCGTCGCTGTGAAATCCCAGGCCTCCCCGGGCGTTGTCTGATAGTGCCAGTGATACTCACCAGTATCGGCGTCGACGGCAACGATCGAAGATAAAAACCAATTATCCCCCTTACCCCCTGTTCTGATGTTGGGATTCCAGGGTGAACCGTTACCGACACCAAAATAGAGTAAGTTGGATTCTCGGTCATAAGACATCGAGTCCCAAACAGTGCCCCCACCGCCGAATTTCCACCATTGGTCGTTCCAAGTCGCAGTCTGCGCTTCGACAGGTTCGGTTCCGACCGCCTCACCTGGAGCACCCGGCACCGTATAAAACCGCCACACCAGCGCGCCGTCATTAACATAGTAAGCTGACAAATAACCGCGCACGCCGTACTCGGCGCCGCCATTTCCTATGAATACTTTATCCTTTACAACCCTGGGTGCGCCGGTAATGGTGTAGTGCTTGTTTTGATCAACCGTGACGATAGACCACAACTTACTGCCCGTTTTTGCATCCAATGCGATCAGTCGGCCATCTAAGGTCCCAACAAAGATGCGGTTATCCTTGAAAGCGACTCCACGGTTTACGGCATCACAGCACGCTTTTACACCCGTAGATTTCGGTACTTCGGGATCAAATGACCAAAGCTGCTCTCCCGTAGCGGCATCAAGGGCAATGACATGGCTCCACGCCGAGCTGGTATACATGACACCATCGACGATCAGCGGGGTCGCTTCCTGCCCTCGCTTACCCGGAAGATCTACGAACCATGCCAAGGATAGATTCGCAACATTGTCTTTATTGATTCCAGACAACGGGCTATAACGCTGTTCACTGTCGGTGCGACCATGACTTAACCAATTGTCGATCTCCCGATCCGACTCGATCGGCTGGTTGCCGCCTCGACCCGATTTATGAGCAAGCTGATCATCGCTTACTATGACTTTCTCCTGGGGAGTACAGGCGCTTGCGAGCAAAACGAATGCGAGCGTACAAGCGTATACGCGCAAGCTTTTGTGAGCCAATTCAGCCATAAGTTTGCTTCCTTTGGATTGTTTTTTGGCAAAAAAAAGGTCACCGATCCCGGCAGCCCAAAAGAGATTACTTCAACGGTTAAGATTCACCTGACTCAATCAGACGGTCATCTAAAAACGATACTGGGAAGTTACGTAGTACTCCCTACCCCGATTGTAGCTTCCTTCGATAAAGCCCACGCCTGGTTGGCTAAATCCTGAGTATATAAATAGCTCATCATTCGCATTGTTAACACCGACAGTAATTTTCCAGTGATCGCGTGTAGTAAACGAAGCCGCAAAGTTGAGCAATCCGAATGAGTCTTGAGCAAGCAGGGGGGTGTTTTCAGCATCATTAAAATGGTCATCCTTCCACACATAATCTGCGCGTAGCAAAAGCTCCCCTGAATTCATTTCGATAACGTAGTCGGCAGACACATTGAAAGAGTTTTCCGGTGTGTTTGCGAAGTCGAAGCTTTCATCGATGGTAGCGTTACGATCAGTTATTTCTGTGTAGTCGGCATCCAGATAAGAGTATGCCAACTGAAGCGTCAAGCCATCCGTTGGTACCGCCAGAATCTCTACTTCCATGCCTGTAATTTCGGACTCACCTGCATTGACCGTGATAGGCGTTATACCCTCCTGATTGATTACCTGCAGATCCGTGTAGTCAGTGGAAAATACTGCCACATTAATCCGTACCTTGTCGAAATCGAGCTTGATACCGGCCTCATAGGTCTCGGCTTCCTCAGGATCAAATGGGCGAGCGCCATCTTTCGGGTCGACCGTTCTTCCGGTGAATCCTCCGGACTTGAAGCCGGCAGAATAAGACAGGTAAGTGAATACATTATCGTTCCAACGATAATCGAAACTGAATCGAGGGGAGGTATCGGTAAATTCAACACTTTCGTCGTCAATTAGCAACTCAACTGGAGCTACGCCCAGAGTGACATGGGTGGGATTGTAATCTTTTTCGTCCTTAGTATATCGAACGCCGAGCGTAGCGCTTAGCTTGTCGTTGAAGTCATACGTGGTCTGCGCAAACGCAGCCTTAGAAGTGTTTTCGACAGCGTTCGCCTCGTCCAGCCACAGATTAATGACGGTGCCAGGTAAACCTGTCAAACCCAAATCTACGTCTAGCCCCAGAGGGACTTGAACGCGGTCCAGGCCTTCTTCTGAAAAATAGTAGACACCGGCCAGCCAATTCAGATTGTCATCAAGCAAGGTGCCAGTAAATTGGAACTCTTGAGAAAACTGCTCGTGCTCGTATTCGTTTCTAGTGTAGTGTATTAAACTGACTGATGATTTGAGAGTGCATGCCTTGCGCGCCCCACTTTCTCCAAAATCTCTTCTGCGGACTTTGTCCAGGCAAATGGCTTTTTATCTTCATTGTGCCTCTCAATAAAATCCATGATGGTCTCTTCCAGCTCTTGTACCGATGTGAATACACCACGGCGCAGTTGCCTTTCTGTCAACAAACCAAAAAATCTCTCCACCAGATTTAGCCACGAAGAACTGGTTGGAATAAAGTGTAAGTGAACCCTTTTATTACGCTTAATCCAGTTCTTCACTTTTTCGTGTTTGTGCGTCGCGTAGTTATCAACGATAAGGTGAAGGTCTAACTCCTTGGGTGTTTGTTTTTCCACAGTCTTCAGAAACGCCAAAAATTCCTGGTGCCGGTGACGCTTTTTGCACTCACCGATAACATCACCAGTCAGGGTGTTCAGTGCCGCAAACAAGGTGCTTGTACCATGACGCTTATAGTCGTGAGTCATGGTTCCGCCGCGCCCGGGCTTCATCGGCAATCCCGGCTGCGTTCTGTCCAGCGCTTGAATGGAACTCTTTTCGTCAACACAGAAAACAACTGCATTCTCTGGCGGCGATAAATACAAGCCAACAACATCGCGTAGCTTTTCTTCAAAGGCAGGATCGTTGCTCACCTTGAACTGAGCAACCAGGTGTGGCTTCAGACCAACTTCTCGCCACACTCTATTTATAAAGGAGTGATTAATTCCCATCACTTTTGCCAAACCCCGGGTTGTCCAGTGGGTGCCATCCTTGGGTTTTTCCTGCGTGGTTATCTTGATGACTTTCGACCGCAGCTTTGCCTGGTCCGCAGAATTCTTGCCGCCGTGATTAGCCCCTCTTGGCAAATCTTTTTCTATTCCCCGAAACCCTCTCTCAAAAAAACGATTGCGCCATCGGCCTACCTTGTTGACATCAATTTCCAGCTCTTCAGCAATTTTGTAGTTGGGAACATTTTTTGCAGCGAGCAAAATAATCCTTGAGCGCTCTACCAATCGAACCGGTGTCGTTTTGCTTCTAACATTTTTTTCCAACTGTTTTTTCTCTTGCGCTGTTAAAGTTATATTTATTTGGGCGGGCATTAGCTTCACACGGGTAGTGAATGAAGTAATCATTATATCATTAATCTGTTTAATACACTACACTAGTATGATCCAGAACGATTGGGGAACTGTCGCCGTCGCGTCCAAACTCTGAGTCCAGGTCCCGATACGCTGTTATAGATTTGACGTCGATATCACCCATTGACCAGTTTAGCGTTAAGGCGACGCCAAAAAGATCATACTCCGACTTGGAGGAGGCGTTTCCCCAGGTTGTATGCTCATCCCCAGTAATCCAGCGATCATCATAGATCGGCCCGTCTAACGGCGGCAATACTCCAGGCGCCAATACTCCCAAGACGGCGGCATTGTAGGCGTCAGCCAGTGCAGCACCGCTGCCATACGTTGGCGTAAAACCGAGCAAAGTGGATACTGGCGCAGTCTCTCTCGCACGTGACGCATCCACCGATAATCGAGCCTGTAGCACGTCACCATCATAAAATAGCTTAGCTCGAAAAGACTGTGTATTGACTTCTCCAAGGTCATCGCCATTGCCATACAATTCACCGCCGCCAAAAGCATCGGGAGCGGTGCCTGCTGGGACGGATTTAACAACGTAGTCGTCCGGTAATGGAAGACGTTTGCCATATCCATCCTGGGCTTTCGAGGAAAAAGAGACCGAGCTAAAGAGATTCTCAAACAGGGGAACGTCTAACTTTCCTCTGACATCCAATCTGTTATCAGTGCCAAAGGTGACCCCGATATCTCCCGAAACCTCTTCTCCGAGATCTCGGGAATGAATACTTACCGCGCCCCCTATGGTATTCCGTCCGAACAAAGTACCCTGGGGACCCTTAAGCACTTCGACACGCTCAATATCCAGCAAGTCCACCAGACCGCCAACGGAACGCGCTACATAGACATCATCGACATATAGCCCCACACCCTGATCGATTGTGAGCAGAAAATCACTCATTCCAATTCCGCGGATAAATGTAGTCAAGGCCGCAGAACTACCGCTTATTGCAGCTGTGGGGTCCATTTCCAGGCCCGGAGTAAAGGAGGCTATTTGGGCGATATTTGTTACGCCTTTTGCCTCTAGCGCGGCGCCTGTGAACGCTGACACGGCAATGGGGACATCTTGCAGACTTTCCGCACGTTTTCTCGCGGTGACCACAATTTCCTCGAGGACACCTTCAGCAACTGTGGCCGGAGAGTACGTCGACGGAGCCGCCACTGCCGCAACCGCGAGGGCCATCGGGAGCAATCTATTGCGCTGCAAACGTTGTTCATTGGTGCTTGAGTGAAACATGCTGGAACCTCGGTCTTTATAATTATGATGAATTTCTTGGCGCATCTAGATCTTAAATAGTGCATTGCGGAAATGAACTGCGATTAAACAATGTCTTATTCAACGCGTCTTTCCAAAAACGGCAGCAAAGCTTGACCTAAAGGGCAGAAACCACTCAACAGCCGAAAAAGACCCGGCTTACGTGCTATTCTCACTGAAGAAGGTCTGGCGAATATGGCCCAATACGAGCCTAAGGAAGGAGTGCCAAGATGGGAGTTTCTACGTACTGCACCCAAGATATTAAAAAGAATGAACAGTTGGAGTACTGGAACGAAGTGATATGCAAGGAGTTTACCCAGCTGCAATGCGAAACTCCCAGTGCGGCTGCGTATCGGGGGGAGTTGACCAGTTGGGACTTGGATTCAATTCAGATGAGTAAAGTCTGTGCAGACCCCTCTGGAGTGCATCACTCTCAATCATTGGTTTCCCAATCAACCGAAGAGCTGTATCTCATGCACGTGCAAACCGAGGGAGAGAGTTTGAATACCCAGGCCGGGCGCGAAGTGCATCTAAAACCGGGCGATTTTACGCTATGTTCCAGTGCTTCACCCTACGCCGTTATTTTCGACAAACCTATAGAAATGCTAGTAGTACGAATCCCGGTGGCCATGCTAAATCAGCATTTCAGCGCCTCCGAAAAAGATATTCTTGCTCGGAAGATATCCGGTGAGGACCAGCTTGGGTCGGTGATATACAGCCTGCTAATGCGACTGTGGCTGAACAAGCAAAATACCAATATCTGCAACAGTATTCTCTCCCTACTGGCGGCGCAATTGGATATGATCACTCCGAAAGGTATCATCGCCGAATCTTCTGTGCGGGCGGCTCACGTTCAGCGCATCAAAATGCACATAGAACGCCATTTATCAGACCCGGAGTTATCCCCCGGTGCTATTGCCTACGCGAATGGCGTTTCGCCTCGATATCTCCGACTGCTCTTTGAGACGGAGAAAGTCACGTGCTCCCGCTACATCTCGAATCGTAGACTTGAAGAAATAGCTCGCGATCTTTCCAACGTCGCGTCTCGTCACATTCGAATCACGCAAATTGCCTATCGTTGGGGATTTAACAATCCCTCACATTTCAGCCGGGTATTTCGGGATCACTACGGTTGTTCTGCGCAGCACTTTCGGCAAGCTAAGCTGAGCGGCAAATAGGCCACCATCGCCAACAAGACATCATATTACAATGCGTACGCTCGTATGTGGCCTATTCGTTGAGCTATCGCGAGTTCGGGTCCACTGTGTCCAGAGCTTATCATCCAACAGGTAACATAAGCCGGGTTTCTACCGTTGGTGGGCAGGATCAGGTCATCGAATCGGACAAATGGAACGCCAGTTGCTCGTAGCTGATGGACAATCGCTGTTTCAATAACAAGCATCGAAAAATACTTTCAGCACTTAAACCTATTCGCCCCACCTTGGTGGCTGAGTCAGCCACTAAATCTTTGGCGACCAATGAAAGTATTTCAGGGTGCTGATCTACGAGGCTGGACAGCGCCTTGAGCCGTACCCCAAACTCGTGTTCTGAGTAGTTTTCAAATATGCTTGCCTGAGCAACGCGGGTTTCTCGCATGCTGAATCCTCTTGGTTTTTTGTTTTTGTTCGCACCTTTAACTTAACAAATTCAAGAGGATTTTTTAATGCCTTACGAAAATATTTCCCTGTATTTCAATGGATTGAGAGTTCATGGATGGGCACTAGTTAGGGGTAAGCAGTTACACAGTTTTATCTAAAGCCTCGCGAGTATATCTCGAATGCTGTTATTCAGTGGCTCAGTCGCCTCAAAAGAAAATCCCCGTGCGTTCCCCAATTACCTGACGTTGATTACGTACCTTTTGGCGTCTTCTGTAGAGTAAAACAATTAATGGATTGCTAAGATTTTTGCTCAATATTCCGAGTAATCTCAATAAGAGGCAGGAACCACTATGTTGCGTAGACAGTGTCAGGCAGATTTTTCGATCCATAGCATCCACAGAGTTAATCCTTGTCTCCTCAAACGATCACGGCTCACTTTGATGGTAACCGGGATATTTCTAGCAGCAAGCACTGCCGTCTTTGCAGGTCCCCTGGAGGAAGTTGTGGTGACAGCGCAGAAACGTCAGCAAAGCCTCCAAGACGTGCCGGTCTCCGTTTCCGTTACCCAGGGCGAAACGCTTGATAATTTTTCTCTCGGAGGGCTTGAGGCACTCGCGGGAACTCTGCCAAACGTCACGATTGCGGAGAATGCAACCCAGGATAGCGTGACAATCCGGGCCATTGGATCCGGCGCCAATCATGGCTTCGAACAGTCGGTAGGTACGTTCATAGATGGCGTATACTTCGGTCGAGGCCGATCTTCCCGAGCACCCTTTCTCGATATCGAGCGTGTTGAGGTTTTGAAAGGACCGCAGGGTGTATTATTTGGCAAGAATACGATTGCTGGTGCGTTGAACATAACCACCCGAAAGCCAGGTGATGAGTTTGAAGGATCTATCTCCGGCGAGTACTTTGATGGCGATGAGTCGTACGCAGTTACCGGCGTGGTGTCCGGTCCTTTGTCTGACAATATCGGTGGGCGTCTCGTTGTACGCACGCGGGAAACTGATGGTTACGTAAGCAACAAATCTGGTCCTGATGGCACGGTCAAGGATGAAACGTTTGTCAGGGGCATACTCCAGTTTGACGTAAGTGAAAATCTTGATATTACCCTCAAAGCTGAAGCCTCCAGCTTCGATCAAGAAGGCAGGCACTTGCAGCTGGTAGAAGGTGGTCCAAGGCTGGGAAATTACCAGTCCGTGGACCCCAATTATGAGCAGAAGCTCGACTATGATAAATCGGCAAACAATCCAATTTTTGGTGACGATTTCGACGATACAGACGCGCGGAATATAAGTGCGACACTGAACTATGCTCTGGGTGATCTGACGTTGGTAAGCATCACTTCCTACGTGGGATATGAGTACGAAAATAATGTTCCGGCCAACTTTACAGCGGGGATTGAAACAGCCACCAAGATGTACGATGAGGAACACACACAGTTTTCCCAGGAGCTAAGGCTACAGAGTGATACCGGGGGCCAGTTTGAATATATTGTTGGCGTGTTCTATCAGACTGAAGAAGTGGATCATCTGCAGTTCTTTGATTTTGATACGGCCCAGGGAAGAGCTGATGGCTTTCCCCTGCCTCCATTTGTTGGTCGCACCACCTTTGATCTCACACAGGACTTGGACAGTCTTGCAGTGTTTGGCCAGGGTACATGGCACCTTAGTGAGCGCCTGAGAACGACTCTGGGTTTACGATACACCAAGGACGAAAAAGACATAGACTTTGTCCAGACCACAACCGGCGTGCTGCCCTTTCCAAATCGGTCTACTGATGATTCTCGCGATGACTCAGATGTAACCCCCTCCATTACCCTGCAGTTTGACGCCAGCGATGACATGATGTGGTACGCGAGTTTCTCCCAGGGTTTTAAATCAGGCGGATTTGACTTCGAAAGTGCCGCTCAGTTTGAAGAAGAAACTGTCGATGCCTGGGAAATCGGATTCAAGTCGACACTGGCAGATGGATCTGTAGAATTAAACGTAGCAGTGTTCAATTCGCAGTTCGAAAACTTGCAAACAGCCGCGTGGAACGGATCGTCGTTTGTTACCGGAAATGCCGCCGAAGCTACTACCAGAGGCCTGGAAGTGGATGGCCGCTGGCAGATTAGCGACAAGGTGATGCTGACCGGAGCGGTGGCATTCCTGGATGCTAAATATGACAGCTTTGATGGGGCCATATGCCATGCTGCACAGCAGGTCGCTCACGGCGCGGCAACGGGCATGAATCCCAACACATGCCAACAGGATTTGTCTGGTGAGCCACTTCAGTTCGCAGCAGACTATGCGGGGAACATTAATCTGAATTACACAGATATGGTGAGTAACAGCCTCGAACTCAGAGCTACGGTCGGTGTAGAATTCACAGACTCCTATTTCACAGCACTTGATCTCGATCCAGTTTCCGAACAAGATTCCTTCTTAAAACTGAATGCACGGATCGAAATTGCCAGTGATGCAGGATGGAGTCTGGCCCTGGTTGGCAAAAACCTGACAGACGAAGACACTACAACCTGGATAAATGATGTTCCTTTCTTCCGCGGAGCCTACTTTGGTTCAATTGACCCACCTCGCTCCATCGGTGTGCAGGCCAACTATCAATTCTGAGGACTGTTAAATGCGATTCGCCGTACCAATTCTTTTTGCTCTGTGTGCGGCGTGTTGCAATGCTAAAACACCGCCAACAAATTTGCTGTTTATCCTCACAGATAACCAGCCGGCCTCGATTTTGGGGGCATACGGCAACCCCGATGTTCGAACACCGCATGTCGATCAACTCGCCCGGGAGGGTATGCGCTTCGACCGCGCTTTTGCGGTCAATGGCATGTGCTCTCCTACCCGAGCCACCTTGATGACCGGGTTGATGCCATCACAGCATGGCGTGCACAATTGGCTGGATGATGAGCAGATGAAAGACTGGCCACGGAACTGGTCAGCCATTGCCGAACATCGAACACTACCGATTACCTTACGAAATCGTGGCTATCAGACTGCGTTGATCGGTAAGTGGCACTTGGGCCAGCCCTGGAAGGCATCGATTGGTTATCAACATTGGGTAACCTTTACCGATGGACATACCGTGGACTTCTGGGACAACACTGTAATCGATAATGACGATACCTATACAGTCAAGGGTACACACATTGTTGATTTTTTTACCGATAAAGCCGTCGAGTATATTGAAGACTATAATGGCGGAAATCCCTTTTATCTACAGCTTAACTATGATGGTCCCTATCTGAATCCACCGACCAATATGGGGCCTGCACGAAACCGCCATTACGAAAGCTACATCGGTAACAGGTTTTCATCCTTTCCACGCGTGGCTGTAAATTCAAATGTTGTTGATCAGCTACTGAATCCGGCAACCAATAGTTTTTTGGCGCGGAAACATCGTCAAGCCCTGGCCATGCACAATGATCCAGCCACCATGGCCAATGTGGCATCGCAAAACACGGTTGTGGACGATGGTGTTGGCCGTGTAATGGCGGCCCTAAAAGAGAGAGGTTTGGATAAAAATACGCTGATAATTTTCTCTTCCGACCAAGGGAATTTTTATGGCCAACATGGCCTGTGGCAGCACAACATAGTGACCACACCTTCCAACCTTTATGAAGCCGCGCTTAACATACCGTTGATCGTCCGCCATCCCGAGCAAATTGAGGCCGGTTCCTCTACCGACATGTTGGTTGGGCAGTATGACCTCCCTACCACTATTCTGGATTACCTCGGCTTTGCAGATGTGACTCTGGAAGGTAGCCCAGGGCGGAGCCTCGCACCCTTTATCCGAGGGGAAGCTCCTACGGTAGACCGGGATGCCGTGTTTTATGAGCAGGAGGAATCCCGGGGAATTCGCACCCAGCGCTATGCATACTGGAAGAGGCTAAAGGGTACAGGGCATAACGAACTCTATGATATGGACGCTGATCCGGGGCAGCATGTGAACATCGTTGAAAATTCTGAAATGACAGCGGTGGTCAAGGATCTGGATGCTAGGCTTGACGCGTTTTTCTCGCAATATTCAGACAAGACTTATGATATGTGGCGTGGTGGCACGGCCAAAGGCTCAGTGGTTCGGCCATCCATGTTTCGGGCTCTGTACGGGTCAGAATGGACGCCGCGAACAGATATGTTAGAACCCTTTGCAGAGTAGCAACTGTTTTCGGCGCGCCGGATTAGCTACAACAGAGGCGCTCACTATTGTGTAGTATTTTTCAGCCGCGCACGGAAACCCGTAAAGGAATGGCCAGTCCACTGTTTGAATGAACGACCAAAGCTCCCGCTGTCGTTAAAGCCTAACCTATAAGCCGTCTGTGTGGCGTTCATACTTGGATCTTTCACGCATTCCAGGGCCAACGCACAACGCTTGCCATCCAGCAGGTCGTGAAAAGACGCTTGCTCATTAGCCAATCTTCTTTGCAAGGTCCGTACCGTAACGTTCAGAGAATTTGCAACGTCAGAGATGGTAACAGCGCCCAATTTCAGCTGGGAATCTATAACAGCCTTGACCCGCATCATGTATTCGCTGACGAGACCGTGTTCGCTTATATATTGTTCAACTAGAGCATCTTGTTTGGCAGCGAGTTCTCCACATCCATTGGCAAGACGGACCTCGGTGTCGCGGCGTTTGAATTCGATAGCGTTGTAATCGGCATTAAACGTGATCGGTGCACCGAATTTTTCACTGAGTTGTGAACTCTCGCTTCGTGGTTTCCTCGATAAGTGTATACACGTGGGGGCTATAGTCGAAGAGCTGATATGACGAATCATTTCAACGATATAATAGAATAAAGTGTCATGGGTAACGTTTGTCTTTATATCTCGTTGATCTGTGCAGGAAAGGAAAACTTTCTCTTCCTCGATCAAGATCTCCGCGAAGAAACGCTGGCTGATCACGCTCCTGTAACGAGTCAATCGTTCCAGTAACTGTAGAAGAGTCTCGCTACTGCACAAAGCGTAGCCCAGAGCGTGGAATGAGGCAGGTGTTAAGTGGCTGGCGACGGTGACACCAAAGCACTCATCGGTGTGATCGTAGGCGTACTGCCAGATTTTTTGTACGAGTTCAACCGGAAAGCGATCGTAGGGCTGTGCTGCGGCCATTGACCAGTCCAGCCCCACGTCCTCGAAGACTTTCTTGTGGTCGATGCCGTAGTCTTTCAGAGCCAAGCCTATGGCGCAACACCAACTGGTAATCGATGTGGATGCTGGATTTACTTTATTCAAAAGCGTGTTAACTCATATAGACGTTATGCAGTTGCACAGAGCGACAAGAATAGTCTGTAGTTCTGCGTTTTACAAATGGCTGCGATCGCAGTGACGCCTGTTCATTTACCAGTTTTGTTGGTTATGAATACACTGGAACCCCGAATGATTCCCACTGTGTCCTGAACTTATAATCCAGCAGGTAACATAAGCCGTGTTTCTAACACTTTATGTGCCGTCACGTCAGCGGGGTAAAACCACATGCGCTTCTTCCCAAAGTTGGTATATAGTTCAAGCTGGTCATCAAAATTAGCGGCCTTTTCACCCAGGGGGCTAACGAATGCGTTTTGCCCTGGCGGCGTCACTTCATACCCAACAATTTCGTTGGGCTTCATAATAATCATGTTATTTTCGGTACCTCTGTTTTGTTCTATCGGCGCCATCAAGGGCTGTTGGCTAAAGTCCTGCGGAATGCCCAAAAAGTTTTTCTTATTGTAGGGTCTGGGATCAACCGCTAACTTCCACTTATCTATGGATGGGCCCTGTGTTTCAGCCAGGTAGACAAGGGTATTTTGCAAGCTCTGCCGAACCACATCGATAGCACTGGCACCATTGAGTAAATCAAAACTATTGTTGAGGCGATCGCGACCCCTTAATGATTCATACACTGCCTTAAACCCGGTCTGTATATTAGTGCCCGCTGCGGTCGGTTCACCAGGTGTAGGGTAACCAGCGGATGAAAAGTACGGATAGACCTCACCAAGGTCATCTGCTAGCACCAGTTCGATTAATTGGGCCACAAAAGTTCTAAAAATAACCGTCGCCGTATCATCGTAATAGCGATCGTCATTGAGGTCCTCGGATTGGCCATCCCACTGTTGAATAATCTGATTAGCCTTATTTATATCCGAGTCCTGGTCAGCGCCAGACAAGCCTTCGCCTGAATTAACCGCTTGTTCAATTAGCGTGGATAAGTATTTCAGGTGAAGGTCGGCGTAAGAACTGGCTTCAATTAAATCCCACGCCTGGTTTGCGGTAAATCGCTCGCGCTCTTCGATTGCATCTTGCAGGTAAGCAACTCGGTCTGCTGTACTCCAGCCATACCAATGCTCATCCGGGTTCATTACACCCTGTCCCGGTTTGTTGTTCCAGTTCGCCAGATAATCTCCCGTTGGGTTCAGTACATGAGGATTCGCCAACGCAGGGGATAACCGTCCTTGCCAATCCATACTACCGTCACCCTTGGCAGGAAGGCGGTTATCATGGCCAGCCACACGCTCGGGATAGTGCCCACCGAAGAAATAGCCGATGTTGCCTTCGACGTCGGCGAAGTACATATTGACATTAATAGCTGATTTTTTAGCCTCTGCCGACCAGCTTTCGTAGTCTTTTGCCCAGGTTGCGTAGATCCAGGCCAATAGGGTTTCCAGCTCCTTGCCGTCCCAGCTGCGTCGCTTGGCGTAGGCTACTGACGGGCTGTCACCTTCCCCTCCATCACGATGAACAATTGGCCCGTGTACAGAGCGGTAAAGCGTCGTTGTTTCAGGCTGCTCGCCCAGAACCTGAATTACTTCTGTTCGAGATTCCATATCAATCCAGGCATCTTTATACCAGTATTGATTAGAATCCTCCGGGTTCAGCTGCTCGGCAAAAATGTCGACAATGTCACCAGCAGCCCAAGTGCTTCCCCAGGTTATAGAATCGTTATGACCGAACATCACCATGGGATAAGCAAAAGGTGTGTTGCCCACCACATCAATTCCTGCCCCGTGCATACCAACCGAGTAGGTGTAGGCCGGAGCAAACCAGCCAAATTGCGGGCCGTTAACCAGTATGGCATTGCCATCCGATACTTTTTCTTTGCCCAAAACCCAGCAGTTACTGATACCCGAAATAACGGGCCCTGTGAAAGCCACATAGTTTTTGAGGCGCTCATCAAAACTCACACCCGCCAATGACTCAACTGCGGAAGATGCTGTAGCAGATAAATTATCCGGCACCTCCTGGTTCCAATCTGCCAAAGGCACAGTCGTTGGCGCGCCTTTGGTATATCGTGGATTCAACGCATTAAATATGGCTAGAGCCCTTTCCCTTCCATGCTTGGCTTCCAATGTTTGAACAATTTTTAAATTGTCGAGTTCGCTGTTGAAGTCTCCATAGCGATTAGCCATGGTGCCTACAAAAATCATTACGACATCATAAGCAGTCCAGGCTTCGGGTTTAAATCCGTAATCCAGAAACTGCTTGGGCATCAAGGTTTTCGGCTTGCTTTGTATTTCACCAAGCCAGGCATTTAAGCCTGCAGCGTAGCCCTCAAACACATCCTTATCCTTGGGGTCTAACGCCGCTATCTGTTTTTTAATTGAGGCGGGTGAAAAGATTTGCCTGGCATTCCTGTCAAACTCTAAATAATCGGGCCCCAGTACTTCGGCAACTAAGCCCTGGGTACTGCGCCGGGCCATCTCCATCTGAAACAAACGGTCTTGAGCAATGGAATATCCGTAACCGTAATAAAGCCCGTAGACCGAGTCAGCATAAATGTGCGGCACCCCGTATTCGTCACGAACAATTCTTACATCAGCACTAGATTCTGAACTACTTCCCCTGCCAAGGCCCGCTGTTTGGGTCTGGCTACCTGAGCAAGCAATCAGTGTTACAAACACGCAAAACAATATAAGTGATTTCATAAGGCTCTCTACAATAATCAATAGGCAATGAGTTTACTAAAACAAAAAAAGCCGGAGGCAATTGCTACCCCCAGCTTCTTGAAAGACTACTCTATAAAGTGTTCTCCAAGCCAATAGAACTTAGAATTCCCAAGTCGCCGTTAAACCGTAGGTTCTGGGGGCGTTCCAGGCACCAATGCTGCCTGGGCCAATAAAATATACGTGCTGCGCATAGGCTTCATCTGTGGCATTTTTAACCCATAGCGATAGCTGGTAATTTTCATCAGGTGCTGTCCATCGAGCACTGAGATCAAGTTCCTCATGTGATGGAGAAACAGTGTTGCCCTGAGTAGCAAAGTCAAAATGTTGGTCGTCGCTACCCACATATTGAGCTCTAAAATCGAAGTTACCAACGTCGCTAGGCACCGTATATTCGGCAACGATACTATAAGTATTTTCAGGTGCCTGACGAAGCGCGCTTCCCGAAAAATCACCAACAGCTGGAATATCTAAATCATCGGCCTCGGTATCTAAGTAGGCGTAGTTTCCAGACAGTTGAAAGTTATCACTGATTTGCCAGACAAAGTCCATTTCCAAGCCGTAGATATCAGCTTGACCAATATTGGTGGTTTGAAAGGTGCCAAATTGAGTACCCGGCACAGGTCCAAAGCGCACTATTTGCAAGTCGGTGTAATCCATGTAGAAAACGGTTGTATTGAGGCGAAGCTGACTGTCGAAGAAGTCTCCCTTAAAACCTAGTTCAAAATTAATCACCTCTTCAGGGTCAACGGGATTGTCAGCCGCAGCCGCTACTCCTTGTGACCCGGCAAACCCACCTGCCTTATAGCCCGTAGACACTGTTGCGAAATACATCATGTCGTCATTGGGGCGGTATTGTAGCGATGCCATCGGGGAGAAATCATTCCAAGTATCAGAGGCAGGCACTATAAAAGCTTCTGCAACAATACCTAAGCTGCCCCCGACTCGATTACCATTAGCATCGTTATTTAGACCTGTAAAAGAACAAACAGATAGGGGTAAGCCCGCTGCCGTAATCTCCTCGTCTGTCAAATCACAGTCAGCCGCAGAAGCCTCATAATCCCGATCATCTTCCGTATATCTGGCACCCAATGTCAGCATCCATTGATCATTAAAGTCATAGGTCGCCTGACCGTAAACAGCGTAGCTGGTCGTTTCGTTTTCTGTGTTCGTCCACTCACTACCAACAACAACCTGACCGGTTGCTACCGTATTTCTGTCGAGCCGGAATTGTTCCTGACGATCCGTATCTTCAGTAAAGTAGTAAAGGCCAACAACATAGTTAAATGCACCATCCAAATTTGAGGTCCAGCGCAGTTCTTGAGAGAAGGTATCAATTTCTTCTTCAATGTCATCAACTACATCTATACCGAAGATACCATTGGCGGGATCAGCTGAACCCGCTACTAAAGTTGCGCCAATTGATGGCATTTCCCAGCTACTTTCAACGTTTCGAACACCTGTAATCGTTGTTAGGGTGCCGCCATCGAATTCAATGTCGCCTTGTAAGCTGAAACCAGTATTATCGCGTTCAGTAAAGCCTTCTATCGGCGATGCCGTTGTAAAATCACTGTTGGCGCCCAATAATTCGGCTTCCCCAACAGTATCACCATTAGGAGGAAAATTAGGGTTACTCACCAGAGGAAAGCGACCAACACCTTCACGATCGTCCTCCATGGTATCGGCAGATAGTAGCCAATCGGAATTTTCTCCCTCCCAACGTAATTGACCCCGGAATGAAGTTTGGTCTTCATCATTAACATCAGTGTTAAGCAATGTATTGCGAACGTAACCATCATGCTCGCGGTGATTGACCACTAGTTTTCCTGAAAGATTTTCAGTGAGACCGCCTGATACATAGCCCTGATAACGCACTATTCCTTCATTGCCCACTGTTAGACCCGCTTTTGCGGCAAATTCCTGCTCTGGCTTTGTTGTCACAATACTAATAACACCACCAATGGCATTGCGGCCAAATAAAGCGCCTTGAGGCCCCTTCAGCACTTCGATGCGGTCCAGGTCAAACAGATCAAAATTAACTCCCGCGAAACGGCCAATATAGACACCGTCTAAAAATGTCGCTGATGAGCTATCTAAACCCGCACCGTCATCACTTGAGCCTACACCACGGAATGTCATTAACGCCTGACCAGGTGCAAATTCCGCAAAGGAAAAGCCCGGAACGTTAGCGGCAATCGAAGCCGCATCGAAAATATCTGCTTTAGCGATATAGTCTGAACTCAAAGCTGTTACCGTTATAGGAACGTCCTGAATATTTTGTTCCCGGTGCTGAGCGGTAACAATGATTTCCTCTAACTGGGCAGCGGCAGGCAGGGCTGTTACTACTGCGATGCCGGCGAGTAACTGGCTGAGATGGCGAGTAGCGAGATAAAGCGGTTTTCTAGCGGGCGTGTTAGTCATGTTGGGCCTCTGTTTTAGGGTTGACAGTACAGCGCTATTAGTAGAATTTTTCCGCTGCATAGGTGTGAAACACCCGGCGGACGAAACCCCTCCAGATTCTTTTTATTTTTTTGATGTGGATCAACTACAAGGTGGAGTAGCGCAGGCTTATACCAAGCGTTCTTGGCGTACCGAATAGAGCATAGTCATTGCCACCGAGCAGATAGAGGTGGGCGATGTACTCCTCATCGAGCAGGTTCTTGGCCCACAGGGAGATTTCCCAGTTTTTATTGCCCGGGGTGAAGTCGAGCCTGGTGTCTAGTAGCTTGAACGAGGGGAAGACCGTGACACTGTTGTTGGGCTCCTGGTAACTCTTTGATTGGTATTGGTAATCAAAGCGCAGGCTCAGGTCGCCGCGCTCCAGGGGCCACAGGTAGCGCGCTGCGAGGTTGGCGGAGTGCTCAGGTGCCTGACGCAGATGATTGCCGGAGAAATCCCGCCCTTGGACATCGTTAAACTGGTCATAGCTTGCATCCAGCCAGGCGTAACTGCCGCTTAATTCCAAATACGACGAGGCGTTAAAAATGCTCTCGATTTCGATGCCTTTGAGGTTCGCCGTGCCGGCGTTGCTGGTTTCGAATAGGCCGAAATTGTCCACGGTCTTAAACTGTGTCACCTGCAGGTCTTTGTAGCGGGTATAGAACCCGATAATATTGAGCTGTAGACGGTTGTGATACCAGCGCGACTTCATACCGATCTCGTAGTCCCAGGCGGTTTCCGGATCGATGTCTCGCATCGCAGCTTCAAGTGTGCCCGGCACGCCCTGAAAACCGCCGTTCTTAAAGCCTCGGGCGATGCGGCCAAATATCATCACATTGTCGCTGGCATGCCAACTCAGTGCCGCACTGGTTGAAAAATTTTGCCATTTCTCGGAACTCTTGAGCGTAAAGTCCTCCAGGATGATAGCCGGCGCACCGCCGTTCAGGGACTGCTGGCGCAGATCTTTGCTGTCGTAGGTATAGCGGCCTCCTAGCGTTATCTTGGTGGCGTGGCCGATGTGGTAGCTGGCCTCGCCGAACAATGCGAAGCTTTTGCTGGTGTTCTTCTGGTGCGAACTCGAAGTAGTACCGGCGATTTCAAACTGTTCTTTTCGATCGGTCTCCTCCTGCAGAAAGTACAGCCCCATCAGGAAGTTACGCCCCCCGTTCTCCCCCGCAGACCAGCGAAATTCCTGGGAAAACTGACGGTGAGACTCATCCACGAAGTCGGAGATGGGCGCCGCCACAATCGTGCTGGGCAAGCCCAGGGAATCCTCCAGCCACTCGAAGCTGCTATCACGAAAGCCGGTAATGGAAGTGAAGCGATGCGTGGGTCGATCCAATATCATGCGGCTGGTGAAGCCTGCAATGCGCCGGTCTGTATATCCCTTCACACCGTTGGTCGCATGTTTGGGATCGCCGCCAAGGTCGGCGAAAATATCGGTTGGGAGGCGCGTCACCGGAACGGGTTTGCCATTGCCGTCGAGGATAACACTGCCATCGGCACGGCGTTCAACGGCCGGATTGCCGGCGGCGTCAAGCACCGGGATAGGTACCCGCCCCACCACTGGAATACGCCCTGTTGAACCCAGCTCATCCGAGCTGTAGTCGTAGGCGACATACCATTCCAGGTCATCCCGAGACTGATACAGCATCTTGGCACGCAGGTTGTCGTTGCTGTCATCGTGTTGCCTCTCGCCGTCGTGGATGATGTTGCGCTGCCAACCATCCCGGCGTACGGAACTAAGCGAGAGCCGGCCCAGTACCGATGTTGATCCCAATGGGCCGCTCAATTTACCGGTAAGTTCCCGTGAGCCGAGATTGCCCGTGCTGGCGGTAAACTCGACGCCGCCGTTCTCACTCGGCAGGGCGCTGACCATATTCAATGCGCCACCAATGGCGTTCTTGCCATAGAGCGAGCCCTGCGGACCGCGCAGTACCTCAATTCGTTCCAGATCCATCACATTGATATCGATGGTCGATAGTCGACCTATATAGATATCATCGAGGAACAACACAACCGAGTTATCCAAGGCAGCGCCGTCGTCATTAGAACCAATACCCCGCATGTGGATGCTGGGCTGCCCCATACTGAAATACGATACGGTAAGCCCAGGTACTCGCAGGGCAACGTCACCCAGGTTGTCTATCTTCGCCTCTTTTATCAGGTGACTATTCAAAACGGTGACTGGAATGGGAATTTTCTGCAGGTCTTCGTTCCTTCGACGTGCGGATACGATCACCTCCTCAATGGCGACGATCTGAGATAACTCGTCCTCCTCGAAATCGGTCGTGTGGGCGGCGGAGGCCAGTCGCGCCGCCTCCGCATGGGCCTTGGATATCGACACCATTTCCCAGTCGATGAACTTGTAGCCCAGACCGCTATCGGCGAGCATAGTTTCCAGCGCTTTGGTCGCGGTGAGAGCGCCTTCGATTGCCGGGGCGTGCAAGTTGCTCAATTCCGTCCTGGCGACGAGGAGGGAAATCCCCGTCGTCCTCGAGAAGGTCAACAAAGCAGGTGACAGGGGCCCGGAGGGTATTGAGAAGGCGTAAGAACGCGGATTAGGTCGTTCGCTGTCCGAGGAGTGGCCGCCGGCTGCGAAGCTCAGCGACAGACACAAGGTAGCCAGAAGTCGCAGGGCAATCACCATGTGAGCGGATTAGCGTTGCTTTATCAAGGTGAGATCACCCGTGACCACCACGACCTCAACATCGAAGGTCGCCTCGAGCATTTTCAGGGTCTTGGTTTTGTTTTCCAAATTGATTACACCGACAATTTCCTTCTCGCCCAGCGACGAGTCATCGAGTGCTATCTTCCCGGGAAAATATCGGTTCAAATCGTCGATGACTTCGGCCAGAGTGTTGCCCTCGTAGATCAGTTGCCCCTGCCTCCAGGCGATGACGATATCGCCGTCGATACTAGCCACTTCGTCCATCGGCTGATTTTCTGTGAGCCGGGCCTGCTGATTGGCCAAAAGTGTGAGTTGCGCTTCGAAGTCCGGTTGTTGCGTCCCATTGCGAGGAGCTATCGCTACCCGCCCTTCAATGACGCTGACAATACTCCCACCCGGGGTCTGGCGGATGTTGAATTGAGTACCCAGCACCCGGACCATGCCACTCGTGGTCCGCACCGAAAGCGGCCGCTCGGAATCGGGAGCTATGTCAAAATAAGCTTCTCCGCGCCGTAGCTCAAGCAGTCTACGGGATTCGTCCATGCGCACGGAAACAGCGGTGTCGGTGTTCAACTGCAGCAAGGAGCCATCTTCGAGCCTGAAGTCCAGCTGTTCCCCCACAGCGGTCACGTAGAGCTGCTCCAGGACGTCCGCCGGTTTGTTGAGGTACAGCGCGGCGATTGTGGAGATCGCCAGGACCGACAACAACGCCCCAATTTGCCTCCAGCCACCGACAATAACGCCGAACCAGTTGCTCTTCTGAAGCATCTCGTCGACGGGCAGTCGCTCTACGATCTCCAACTTGCCCCACAACTGCTCTATTTCGATGTAGGCCTGCTGGTTTATTTCGTGGGTATCCAGCCAGGCGAAAAATTGGGCTTTCGCCTCGTCACTTACCTCGCCGGAATCCAGTCTGGCAAACCAGGTGGTAGCCTGTTGCAGGGCGGTCTCTTTATTTGTTTCAACACTCATTCTTGCGTTCTATCGGTTAGATGTCATGGGTACGAAATCGAGAAGTCTATAGAGTATAACAATCGACAGGTGGTTTACCTCAAGGCTATTTTTCGTCCCACTGAACCTTTTTTCGGCACTGTTGCAGTGCGCGGATCATGTACTTCTCCACAGTACTGACGGAAACTCCAAGTTCCTCGGCGATTTGCCGGTAGTTCATGTGCTTAGTGCGGTGCAGCAAGAACGCGCGGCGGCATTTGTCGGGCAGTCCGTTGAGAGCGTCCTCAACCTGTTGCAGTTGCTGTCTCGCCGCCATGGCCCGCTCCGGGGAAGCGATCATACCCTCGCGTTCGGGGTTGGTAGTGGATTCAATCATTAGCTTGTGCAGGTCCTGGTGTTTTTGTTTACGAATGCGGTTTAAGGCAAGATTCGCCGCTGTCTGGAACAAATAGGCCCTTGCATGCTCCAGCTCCTCGGCGTTTTCAACCTTCATGATCTTGTAGAAGGCATCCTGGGCCAGGTCATGTGCCTCGTCGGCGTCGCTCACCTTCGCCGATAGAAAACGAACCAGCGCCCCGTAGTTTTGCGTGAACAGGCGCTGGAAAAATTTGTCGCTGCTTGGCTTCATTGCCGCTAGTGCCTAGCCACTTCCAGCACACCATCAGTGGGGCCATACTCTGAACGGATCAACAACTGTGTGTAGTTATCCCTATCTATCGCCGCCCTGGCCGAGTTATCGGTAACAGAAAAGAGCCAGGTCGTCAGCAATGCCAGTGGCAGAGTAAATAATGCAGGATAGTTATAGGGGAACAGGGCCTGTTCGAAGCCCATCACCGAGACCCATACCTGCGGGCCAACAACGATCAGCACTACCGAAGATACCAGCCCTACCACTGCCCCGACAATGGCGCCCCGGGTGGTCAGCTTGGACCAGAACAGTGACAAGAATAAGATGGGAAAGTTTACCGAGGCGGCAACGACCATCGGCATGGTGGCAATAAACGCCACGTTCTCATGCTGAAATGCGATACCCAGCGCCACCGCGATAACACCTATGACGATGGTTGTCAGCCGCGTTATCCTCAACTCGGTCACGGCATCTGGTTGGCCCTTGCAAAGAACTTCCGCGTAGAGGTCATGTGAGATAGCGGCCGCGCCCGACACGGTTAAACCCGCAACCACCGCCAGTATTGTGGCAAAAGATACCGCCGACATGAAGCCTGTCAAAAGATCACCGCCGACAGCATTGGCAAGATGAATCGCCGCCATATTAGTGCCGCCAATCATCTTGCCTTCGGCGGTAAGAAATTGTGGATTGTCGTACAGCAGCATCACGGTCCCGAAACCGAGAACCACCAGAGCGAGATAAAAATAGCCCATGAACAACGAGGCATAGAAGGCAGATTTTTTGGCCTCTTGCATATTCGGGACGGTGAACAAGCGCATTAATATGTGTGGCAGGCCCAGAATACCAAACATCATCGAGACCATTATCGTGGCGATTTGTATCGGGTCCTGGAACAACACGCCTGGAGATAATATAGCCAAGCCTTGAGGGTGCTTATCCGCCGCCGCAGCCAACAGGGTGTCGAGGCTGAAGTCTACTTCCATGAGGACCAAAAAAGCCGTAATGGTAACGCCCGTGATTAACAGCACCGCTTTTATAATTTGCACCCAGGTGGTTGCCAACATTCCACCAAAGGTTACATAGGTCAACACCAGGACACTAACCGACACGACGGCGAGTTCATACGGCAAGCCAAACAGTAACTGAATCAGTTTCCCCGCGCCCACCATCTGCGCGATGAGATACAAAACCACTACTACGATAGTCCCTGTGGCTGCCACGATGCGAATTTTGGTTTGTTCCAGACGCATGGACACCACGTCGGTAAAGGTAAAGTGGCCCATGTTGCGCACCCGCTTGGCAAACAGAAAAAGCATGACGGGCCAGGCGGCGAAAGCTCCGATTGCCAGTACCAGACCGTCAAAGCCACCAATAAATACCAGGCCGGTAATCCCCAGGAACGATGCGGCAGACATGAAATCGCCTGCAATAGCGGTGCCATTCTGCAGGCCGGTAATCTCGCCACCAGCAGTGTAAAAGTCCTTGCTGCTCCTGGTACGCTTTGATGCCCAATAACTGATCACCAAGGTTGCGGCCACAAAAATCAGAAACATCACAATGGCGACAGGATTGAGCGGCTGTCGTTCAACCTCGCCCTCGATGGTACCCGCCGCGCCAGCGTGCTGTATTGCCAATAGCAGCAGGACACCGCCAGTAGACAACTTGCAAATTACGTTCTTGCATCGGCCCATCACGGCTCCAGCAACTGTCATTGGTTCACGCCGTCGCGATTCAGCCACAGAAATATCAGTTCAAGCACGATAAATACAATAATAAGGCCCGCGAACATAAGCAGGGAGCCAGAAATATGAGAATCACCAAGTGTGCTACCGAGAAACGCGCCCGCGCTGCCGGTGTAATTCAATACATAAGTAAAATACAGCGCCATCACGATTAGCGTAAATACGATACGCTGTCGGGTCTTGCGCCTGACGGCCTCAAATTTTTCATTTTTATCCACGACCGGCGTCCTCTCACTAAATGGGTTTCGATTAGCCGGGATGAGTACCGCTTTCGGCTCGCGTAAAACGCCCTTTAAATATAACACACTTTATTCCATATAAATTGGAATCTATGTATCATATTATTTTACAGTGGTATGCCCTACCCGGCATCAGCCGGGCAGAAACCAAACTAAGTCGGGCCCATATTTGGGTTCTACTGGGAATCCTGTGGGTAGAGGTTGAGTTTTCCACAGTGGAACAGAATTGAAACTCGATAGTTTTCGAAGTTTCTAAATCCTCGGGCAGCCGATTTTATTGTCTGAATCTTTGAATTAAATCCTTTCGTACAGCAGGCTGGCATAGGATTGCCCCTTGCGAAAACTTTTTTCATCGATGCCAAGGTGTTTCACTTCCTCAACAGAGCGTCTGTCCATCCCTCTTTTCACTGCTCGGGATTGAATATGATGCACCTCATCCCACGACAGACCAAGTAGTTTTGCGGCCTGTGTCTTGTTGCTGGCAGCCGACAGCACATCAATAGCGAAACGCTCAAATAAATGCGTAAAGCGTGCCTGCGTATCTGCCCACGGTACTTTCAGGCTTTTGATTCCATGCGCTTTACAATGAATACGCGGAACCTGAGCAACTAACTGCGTCTTGAACTGCATCGTATCAAGGTGTCGCCATGTGCGTTGCTCACGATGGTCGTAAACCGAACAAAGGGCATGGCAGACACTACACGCGCCTTTCGTTCCCTTTGGCCAATCTATCTGGAGGGTAATTGATTTGTCGGTCAGATCCGGGGTAATAGCCGTGATTTTCCATGGGTCGCCAAGCCCCAAAAGTTGAGTAAACAACGCGGTATCTTTCATTTGAATATCTCCATAAAAAAAGACTCTTGTACCACATTCTTGACCATTGTTTGGCTTTTACCCATAGGAAACTCGGAAGAACCCATATTTGTAACTACGGGTTCTGTTTGGCCTCCGCAATAGCCTGTTTCACCAACTCGATATCACCGGATTGATTAATCAGAATCATGCAGACTTTAGCCAGTAACAGGCTCCCGTTATCTGCTGTGTCATCGATGGCTTTTGCCAGCAGGTCGTAAGCCTCTTCAAGCTGATTGAATGGCATATTATTCACCGACGCCAACCAGCGCATCGTGGTTAAACATGGTGGAGCGGTTTTTTCGGGAGCTAACTGAAAAGCAATTGAAACGAGGTGTCTTTAGCAGTGTGGAAGAACTTGAGCAAACAGTCATGGCGTTCATTGAGACTCATAATCAAGCGCCAGCGCCTTATATCTGGACCAAATCCGCGAGTGACATATTGGAGAAAGTGAAGCGTGGCAGAGAGAAACTTAATAAGTTACAAACTGTTTGACGACCTACACTAGACTACCTACCCTTTCCTAGGTAGGCTGCTATAGGCAATATTTTTGTTGGGTTTCTCGAATGATAGATTGGATAATTGAAACTAAACTTACACCTCCTCCGTCTCTTCCTTCGATGTTGGTACGTGATTTATTGATACGCAAACTAATGACATCACGTCAGCTACGTGCTGTTATTTTACATGCACCTGCGGGATTTGGTAAAACTGCTTTACTGGTGGATTGGAGGAGAACACTACTGGAGCTACCGGTCCCCGTTGCCTGGTTATCCCTTGATGACAGCGACAGGGACCCGTTACATTTTTTGATGTACATTACTGCGGCGTGTAAATCAGGTGGGCTTATCCCTAAAGATGATCCGTATTATCCTTCTGACAGCCTATCTGCTTCGCCAGCTAGCGCGCATGTAGAATCGTTACTAACACGGCTATGTAAGACCAGCGAGGCTGGTGTAATAGTAATTGATGATTATCATCGAGCCACCAGCCCAGAAAACTCGCTTGTTCTTAACCACCTTTTGTCTAGACTTCCAAAAAATATCCAGTTAGTGATTAGCACGAGAGAGTATCCCTCTACTCTCGCTCTTGCTGATCTCCGAGAACACGAAGCACTTCTTGAAATTGGTCAGAGCTCGCTTCGGTTTTCGGAATCTGAAATTTGCACGTACTTAAGCGCGTTGATCGGGCCCATCGCACAGACAGACTGGCCTGGGGAACTTTTCGAGCGCACTGAAGGCTGGCCAATTGCGTTAAATGCTGTTCGGCGCTGGGTTTTAGAAGGTGCGTCCTTCGATGAAACCTTGGCTCAAATATCCGGGCGCAGTTCCGATCTTTCGGATTATTTTCTTGAACAGGTCTTCGATGCACTCGACAAAGCTACACAAGAATTTTTGCTCAAAACATCTATTTTGGAACGTGTGAATGGCGACCTCGCCAATCTCCTATGTGGCTGTAACAATGGATGGGAGATACTAGAAGATCTTGAACGCAGAGATTTATTCGTACAGAGTTTAGATCGCGAGCGACAATGGTATCGTTACCACCGATTGTTCTCAGAGTTCCTTCATGAGCGAATGCGACGTCGACTCGATAAGGAGTCCTCCGATTTGCATACCGTTGCTTCAACATGGTTTAAGGAACACCAGTTTGAGGCGGAGGCCGTTCACCACGCCTTGGCAAGTGACTGCCACATTGTTATAGCGGAATTATTCGAATCGCTGGGGGGTTGGCACTATGGTCTCCGTGGTCACTTAGGTGTTTTGGAAAAAGCAGTTTCGGTGCTTAGAGATGACCAACCTGCGATGTATCCTCGGCTTTGCTTGGCGAAAGTTCATTTGGCGCTTCGGCGCGGTGACATTGAGTTTGCAGAAAAGTCACACACGCTGCTTACTCGTGCGCTTGAAGAAGAAGGAAGTTTGGATGCCGAACTTCGCAGTGAATTACTAATAATGCGTAGTTACCTGAACGCATATGCCGGTAACGTGTTTTCTGATGAAGAAATCACAACCCTAGAGACGCTAGCTGAAGTGTTCCCAAGCGACAATGACCTGATGCACGCTGTGCGCTGCAATTCACTGTGCGTGATGTATGCCCGAAGAGGGGACTTTGATCAGTGTGTCGCCGTGGGAGATAGAGCCATTCGGCATTTCCGTAAAATAGGGTCTGTGTTCGGTGAGACCTTTGTTTACTTTCATGAAGGCTATGCGAGTATGGTACAAGGTCGTCTGCGTGATGCCGAAGCTCTTTACGAGGCCGGTCACGAGCTTGCTTTGGAGCACTTTGGAGTCGATAGTGATCTCGACGCGATTGCTAGTTCCTTTCTTGCAGAAGCAGCCTACGAAGCCAATAATCTTCATCGAGCGAGCCAGTTGTTGAAGGCCGCACTACCACATATCGAACGATTTGATGCTTGGCTTGAGGTGTATATTGCGGCCTATACAACGGCAATGAAACTTGCAACGACTAGCTTCGGATTTTTATCTCTATCCGAAATTAGAGATCGTGCGCGGTCAACAGCTTCGAGCAGGGGCATCCCCCGATTGCGTGAAGTTATCGATTTGCAGGCGGAGCTGCTTGAACCCTCTATGCAGCCCGTTGTAAGTGCTAATATGGCGAATTGTAATGCTGTGCATTCAACCTTAGACCACCCTGTGCTGCGACAGTTACGCGTTATGGTTTCCTCTCGAGCCTTTATCGCGAACAGCAACGACTCTGCGGCAATCGAGTTACTCGAGAGAGAACGGGATAGTTGTACAGCGAGGAAACTGCTTCGCTCTTGTGTGTCGTATTCGATCTTATTAACGGTCGCATACAGAAATGTAGGTCGATACGATGAGTCGGGAGCGGCTTTTGGATCCGCTTTGTCAGCTTCTTTGTTTGAGGGAGTAAAGCGCCCTTTTATTGATGAGGGTCTGGTCCTGGTGGAATTTTTGAAGGAACTCACAGAGGACTCTGAACAGCGGCGTGGAAATCGTCTCAGGGATCGATTTATCGTTGAGTTGATGATGGAAATTAATGCTGACATCAGCATCACAGACAAGGGGCCCGATGCGTTAAGCGCGAGGGAGCGCGAGGTGTTGCGGTATTTGGTTCAGGGTCGCTCGAATCGCGAAATCGGCGAAACAATCTCACTATCGATCAATACAATTAAATTCCATATAAAGAACCTCTTTGAGAAACTCAATGTTTCAAATCGAAAAGATGCCGTAAGTGCCAGCATTCGGCGGGGGCTGAGCTAACCACCCTACCCGCATATTCAACATACCTACCCTGGGCGGGTGTTCTTGCCCATGCCTCGCTCTTGATACTGTACATCGTATTGGGATAGTAACGAATAGCATGGGGGTGGGATGAGAATTGGGGTGGATGTTGGCGGAACGAACACTGATGCCGTTCTTATGGACGGTAAGATGGTACTGGCCGCTCATAAAGCACCTACAACAAAGAACGTCAGCGATGGCATCGTTGGTGCCATTAGTGCGGCTCTGAGCGCTTCTGATGTGTTAGCAAGTGACTTTCGGAATGTCATGATCGGAACAACGCATTTCACCAACGCTTTTGTCGAACGCAAAGGCCTGTTGCCAGTGGGCATCATTCGTATCGCACTTCCCTCTTCCCGTGGTGTTATGCCGCTTACTGATTGGCCCAGCGACTTATCCGAGACAGTGGGTAAAAACCACTATCTAATAAAGGGTGGGTATCAATATGACGGTCGTATAGCAGATGACCTGGATGAAATCGCAGTTGCGAAGGCTGCCAAAGATATACGTCAGAAAGGATTAACCTCGATAGCGATTACGGGATTGTTCTCTCCAGTCAATGCCGACATGGAGCATCGTGCAATGGAAATTGTCCAAAATGAAATGCCGGACGCTTCGATTACGCTGTCATCGAGAATTGGCCGTGTTGGGATTCTTGAAAGAGAGAATGCCGCCGTAATGAACGCGAGTTTGGCCGATCTATCCCTTCATGTTGTGGAGTCCTTTCGGACTGCTTTAAGAAAACTCAAGATCGACGCTCCGTTTTTTATCAGTCAGAACGACGGCACCTTGATGAGCGCGAATTTCGTTGAAAAGTACCCTGTGCTTACCTTCGCCTCTGGACCTACTAATAGCATGAGAGGTGCAGCTTACCTTTCTGGATTGAAAAACGCCTTGATTGCGGACATTGGTGGTACCACAACGGATATCGGCATGTTGGTCAATGGATTTCCAAGAGAGTCGTCGATCACTGTAGATATCGGCGGTGTTCGCACGAACTTCCGAATGCCTGACGTACTAGCCCTAGGACTAGGCGGAGGTTCACTAGTGTCTAGGATGGGCAACGACACCATGGTGGGTCCGCAATCGATGGGATATCGATTACTTGAAGACGCATTGGTCTTTGGAGGAGAGACGCTGTGCGCCACTGATCTCGCCGTGGCGGCTGGCTATGCTGATATAGGCGATAAAACTCGAGTTTCCAAATTGCCCTCAAAAGTAATTGAACAAGGCATTGCGCGTATTCATGGCATTGTCGCCGATGGCGTTGACAGAATGAAAACGAGCTCCGAGCCAATACCTTTGGTGCTAGTTGGTGGAGGTTCAGTTCTAGTTCGAGATGACATACCGGGCACTTCTGAGATCTTGGTACCGGAACACGCTGGTGTTGCCAATGCCATTGGAGCCTCAATTGCGCAGGTAAGTGGCGAAACGGACCGTGTGTTCGCCTACGACTCGACCGGACGCGAGGAGTGTATGGAGACTGCAAAAGACGAAGCTAGAAAGCGAGCTATCGAAGCTGGTGCGGATGCAGCCACCATTGAGATACTGGATGTTGAGGAGGTGCCTCTTGCCTATATGCCCGGTGGCGCTGTCCGCATCCGTATCAAAGTGGCAGGTGATTTAGCAGGAACACGATAGTCTCGATAAACGAATCAGAAAAACGGTAGACAATGAAAATAACTCTCGACGACCTTCAAGACATTGCAACTGGCGCCACGTTTCTGGGTACCGGTGGTGGCGGTGATCCCTATATAGGACGATTGCTCGCGATGAATGCGATTAAAGAATTCGGGATGCCAGAGCTAATAGAACCTGATGATCTCGATGATGACGCACTTATTTTCACCATCGCGATGCTCGGTGCTCCCACAGTACTTGGAGAGAAAGCGGCTTGTGGTGACGACATAGATCTTGCGATTGAGCGACTCTCGCAGCGCCTGGGACGTAAACCCGATGCGCTAGTGGGTATTGAGATAGGTGGAATCAACTCTCTTCTTCCCGTGATGGCCGCAGCTCGCTTGGGGTTACCTCTTGTCAATGCCGATGGTATGGGGAGGGCATTCCCCGAAATACAGATGGTTACATTCAATGTCTATGGCATTTCTTGTACGCCACTTGCAGTCACTGATGATCATTTGAACGCGATAGTAGTAGATAGCGCAGATGCGAAATCGGCGGAAGATCTGGTCCGAGTTGCCGCAATGCAACTTGGGCTGAGTGTCATACTTTCTAGTTATCCAATGTCCGGTGCAGATCTAAAGCGAACTGCTGTTAAGGGAACATTGTTGATGGCGCTTGAAATTGGTCGAACCATCGCCGCCGGCCGACAAGAGGGGCGACCCGTTGACACGTTAGTCGAATACCTTCGAACTACCCCCTATTACAATCAATGCAAAATTCTATTTGACGGTAAGGTCACTGATATCTTTAGAGAAACATCGAAGGGATTTAACGTTGGCAAATGTCAACTCACCTCTCTTAGCGACCAGTCCGTTGTGATGGAGATCAGCTTTCAAAATGAACATTTGGTTGCGCGCGTGAATGGTAAAACTAAGTGTATCGTCCCCGACTTAATATGTCTGGTGGATCGAGAAACAGCTGAACCTGTGCCCGTCGAAGGGCTTAAGTATGGGCAACGGCTCAAAGTTGTCGCAACCAGTGCGGCGCCCATTATGCGCACGCCGGAATCACTTGCAGTATTTGGACCGCACGCCTTCGGTATAGATGAACCCTTTGTTCCGTTGGAAAAGATAGAAGACTAACAATTGGAGACAAGTCCCATGAGTATCGATATTAGATTGTTGACACCGATAATCACCAAGGGTGTTCGCACTCTCGATGACGTTCGGTCGTTAGAAACTGCGGACATGACCGTGAGTCATAGTCTTCTCGAAGCAGGCCCTTCCTCTATCGAATCTGAGTTTGACGAGGCGCTTGCCGTACCGGGCTCCATTCGTATCGCGATTGAAGCGGAAAATGCCGGTGCAGATGCCATTATTATCGATTGTATGGGCGACCCAGGGATCCATGCATGTCGCGAGGCGGTGCGTATTCCCGTACTTGGTGCGGGTCAGACTTCAATGCATTTAGCCAACATGCTAGGCCATCGCTTTAGTTTTATTACTGTACTTGATCGCATCAGACCAATAATCGAAAAAATTATTGGGTCCTACGGATTAAAGGACAAATACGCCTCTTTTCAGTCAATCGACATTCCGGTGCTCGAACTCTCGCATGACCTTGAATCTCTAAATACTGCATTGTCGGAGAAAGCGATAGCGTCAATCGAACAGGACGGTGCCGACGCGATTGTGCTCGGATGCACGGGTTTTCTCGGTTGCGCAGAGGCAATACGTGTAAACCTACTGAAGGCAGGATACGACGCGCCTGTTATTGATCCCATTCCAGCAGCTGTCCATATGGCTGAAGCACTCGTTAAGTGTGGATTAACACACAGCAAAGTAAGCTATCCGGCACCAAGTTCCAAAATTATTTCTGGGTTTTCGCTGCCCAAATATAGCGTCACAGAATAAGTTGCGCCGCATGTGTCTCAAATGCGCGGGTTCCCTTTGTTGCCACCAAGCAACTGGAAACAGCCACATATTCTCTTAAAACACGGTAAAACCTACCCGGTGTATGGGATCGCCCTACCCGGAATAGGTGTTCAATCGCTTAGATGAGCTTGATAATTTGTTACTGGGTTACCCGCTAGCGGCCCTTTCGATCTTTAAAATAAGTCATTCCATCACGGGGAAATCGACAATGGTAAATAAAAAGTGGTATCCACGAACAATCGCAGCGGCAAGTGCACTGGCTGCCTCATTCGGCGTTCAGGCACAATCTGCTAACTTTCAGCTTGAAGAGGTGTTAGTTACCGCGCAAAAGCGCGAGCAAAACCTCAATGATGTGGGTATCGCGGTCACAGCATTCAGTGGAGATGATATTCGTCGATTGGGTATGAGTGAACCCCTGGATCTTGCAGCGCAGACGCCCAATTTGAACATTAACAATACATTTGGTAGCGGCATTGCCAATGTGAGCATCCGTGGGATTGGATTAAACGACTATGCAGTAAACAACAACCCCGCCGCCGGCATCTACATTGACGACATATACCTTGTATCTCCAGCGATGTTGAACTTTCAGCTTTTTGATCTAGAGCGCGTGGAGGTTCTAAAAGGACCGCAGGGAACGCTCTATGGGAAAAATACAACGGCTGGCACGGTCAAGTTTGTGAGTCTTAAGCCTTCAGATGAAACTGAGGGATTTATCAACGTCGACTATGGGCGATTCGAGCGATTAGCGATCGAAGGGGCAATTGGCGGCGAAATATCCGATGGTTTTAATGTTCGTCTTGCTGTGCAATCCGTTCAACAAGGTGAAGGTCATCAGAACAATAGAACAAACGGACAGGACGTGGGAGAAATAGATAGAACTTCGTGGAGATTAATTGCCGATTGGGCGCTAAACGAAAATCTGAATTTGGTGCTAAATGTACATGGAGGGCAAGACAAATCTGATTCAGTCCTCTTCAACATCGACAATCTTCTAGACCCAACTGATGATGCATTCTTTGGCGACGAATACAGTTCAGCAGGTGGAGGTAGAATTGGTCAGGACATCGAAAATAGTGGAGCGGCCCTAACAGTTAATTGGTCTTTGTCGGACCAATGGGAGCTGACATCTATAACGGGATTCGAGGAATATTCTCGGTTCTACCAAGAGGATAGAGATGGCTCATCTCTGATCCACCTCGACGGATTTTACGACAACGAGATTGAACAATTTTCCCAAGAAATTCGGTTCACCTACGTTGGGGAGAGTCTTGTCGCAATTTTTGGCGGTTTCTTCGGGACTGATGAAGTTGATACGCGAGATCAATTCGATGCGACCGACCTTCTACCTCTATTTGGATTGGGAGGCTCAACGGGCGTTGGAAATTTCTACCAACAAGAAACAGATTCGAAAGCACTGTTCGTACATACGGAGTGGCAACTGAATGATGAATATAATCTTAACATTGGTCTACGTTACACGGATGACGAAAAAGAGTTCTCCGACGCATTTACATTTATTGTGACTCCGGACCTCGCGACGGGTGGTGGTGATCTGTGTCCGTTACTTCCCGCTGGGAATTCAGGAGTCGTTCCCTTAAGTGATGGCCAACAGATTCAGTGCTTTGCAGCAGTATCACAGGATAACGACGTTACTAATGTATCTTGGAAGGTGGGAGTCGATTACACGGGTGTTGAAAACACCCTAATATACGGCAGCGTCAGTACGGGTTTTAAATCGGGAGGCTTTCAAGGGCAATTAACTTTTAATCCAGCTGATTTGGCTGGTTTTGATGAAGAAAATCTTCTAGCGTATGAAATCGGTTTCAAATCCCAATTTTCAAAAAATCGTGTACAGCTGAATGGAGCGGTGTTCTTTTATGACTTCGAGGACCTTCAATTTTACGGTCCGCTATTTGACTCCCCGTTTGGTCCATTGTTCGGAATCGCAAATGCAGGTGATGCTGAAGTTAAAGGTGTCGAAATTGACCTTAATTGGCTTGCAGCCGAAAAGTTGAATATCAAAGTTGGAGTTGGACTCTTGGATACCGAAATGAAGTCATCTGTGTTGCCTGGGGTTGCATCCGGAAGCGAGTTGCCAAATTCACCTGAACTAAATTTCAACACTTCGATAGATTATAAATGGAATATCGCAGGTTCTCTGATAGGCGATCTTCTTATCTCCGCAGCTTATAAAGACGACGTAAGTTATGACATTGTACGTCAGCCTATTGAGACGGAAGAAGATGGCTATTGGTTAGTGAATGCTCGTTTAGGTATATCCGGTACAGACGGCCGTTGGTCCGCTTATTTGTGGGGTAAAAATCTCACTGATGAGCGGTATCGAACCCAGGTCAGCACAACGAGCGTAGGCTTTGCGGAGTCTTGGGGACTGCCTGCGACCTATGGTATAGGTTTTCAAATCGGTTTTTAGTCTCCCTAAATTCGAGCTAAGCTTAAAGCGTGGTTTTTTTGCTTTGCTCGGATCTCATAGTTGCTTCCTTCCTTAAAATTCAAGGAGGGAGAGATAGCTGTCTGGGCCACTACGCGACGCAGTTTCTCAGCGACTCGATTGGTTCAAGCCGCCTTTACTTGGACTCCGCTGGTACCAAAGTTGTAGCCGCTGGCGGGTATGGCAATGTCAAATATCGCGCGAGCGAAATATGAAGATCTCCTAAGAAAAGTTCTCTGTTGAGTTTTTGAGATGATCTTCACTACGCTACCGCATTTATATCGGCTAGAGCGGAATCAGTCTGCGAATCAGTGCCAATCGGAGATAGGAACATTACTCCCTCTTGTTTCGGGAACAAAACGTGTGGTCATTTCTAAAGCTGAAGTAATGGCGTTTCACCTGGATGCCCTGGTTTGGGACAATCACGCATGTATGCCTATCAGAGCCGATGATAGTTTTCTGCCTGAGTTGGTCCGTGTTCACAAATCAGGTGTCAATGTTGTCATCCTCAATGTTGGTTACGGCGAGGTAACGCTAGACACGCAAATTGGGGTAATCCCTAAGCCAAAATAAAATTTCTGGTTCAGCATCTAGACCATATCGCGCAGCTAGTTGGGCCAGAGCACGTCGGAACTACATATACGCTGTATTTTGGGAGATAAATTTCTGCGGGTTGCCAAGGCTGTTTGGCATTGAATACAAGGTTTACGGTATTTGAAAGTAACCGTTCCTCACGGCTATGTCGAAGCGGATATGGCCATGAAGGAACGGGCTCTTGCCGCCATCACCCCACCTGCCACCCAGCACAAGCGCTACCGCCCAACGGACACGCTCCTCCAATTTCTGGAAAGTCTCTGAAATTATGCAAGCCTCCGCTCGCGCTCCCCCCAAAAAACACCGCGTGTGGCCCGACGAACCTTGCATAATTATTGGGTGAGGATAATTTCGGTTATGCGAAGCTTTGCATAAACGCAAAAACTGGATGTTCTGTTGGACTGAACTGGGCGCTGAGCATGTGGGTATTATCCAAAGCCTGATAGTGACGTGTAAGATGCAGGGTATCGATCCGACGACCTACCTGGTGGATGTATTGCAACGTGTTGCGATTCACCCGGCGAAGCAGATTGAACAGTTGACGCCACGGGTCTGGAAAGAGCTGTTTGCGCAAAACCCACTGCGATCAGATTTAACCCATGACCATTGAACTCGACGATCTATCCTATGACGAACTGCTCGACCTGAATGGTCGCATCATAGAGCGCCTGAAAATCCTGGATGCGACGGATGCGCTTAATGCCATGATGAAGTTCAACGTGGGCGCGAAAGTGTGTTTCGACTCCACCAAACACGGAATGCAGGTAGGCACACTCATCAAGTTTAATCAGAAGACAGTGACCGTGCTAACCGGCAACGGTCGCCGGTGGAAAGTCTCACCGCAGATATTGTCGCCGATCGTCAAAGAAGCCACAGATGGAATCAACGTCATTGACATGAAGAAGAAGTTCTATCCTTCCTAAACCGGCTGTGGTTCCTGGTTGTCAGTCAATTACTGCACGAAATGAACGCTTACTTTGAAATGTATGAGTTAAGCCATCGAATCCTAGACGTTACGTTTTGCACGCCATTGTAATTGGCTATGCTTATCCTATTCAATATCATGGCGCGATTTGGAGGTTTGCTAGTGTAGGTCGTCAAACAGTTTGTAACTAATTAAGTTTCTCTCTGTCACGCTTCACTTTCTCCAATATGTCACTCGCGGATTTGGTCCAGATATAAGGCGCTGGCGCTTGATTATGAGTCTCAATGAACGCCATGACTGTTTGCTCAAGCTCTTCCACACTGCTAAAGACACCTCGTTTCAATTGCTTTTCAGTTAGCTCCCGAAAAAACCGCTCCACCATGTTTAACCACGATGCGCTGGTTGGCGTAAAGTGCACATGGAATCGCTGGTGATATTTCAGCCAGCTTTTTACCTTCGGGTGCTTATGTGTGGCGTAGTTGTCACAGATAATATGAATCTCTTTATCCTTGGGCGTCGACTTATTTATTTGGCGGAGAAACTTCAACCATTCTTGATGGCGATGCCGTTCGGCGCAGGTACCTAACACTTCCCCTGTCAAGATGTTCAATGCCGCAAACAAGGTCGTGGTGCCATGACGTTTATAGTCATGGGTCATTGTCGCCGCCCTGCCTTTTTTCATCGGCAAGCCCGGCTGCGTTCTATCCAGTGCTTGTATCTGACTCTTTTCATCACAACTGAAAACAATGGCATTTTCTGGCGGTGATAAGTAAAGGCCGACGATTGCCTCCAACTTCTCGGCAAACTCTTTATCGTTCGATACCTTGAATGTATTTATTCGGTGTGGCTTCAAACCGTGGCTTTTCCATATCCTGCCCACCGAGGACATGCTAATGCCGGCCTTATCTGCCATGAGACGCTGGCTCCAATGCGTAGCGTTTTCCGGTGTCTCTTGCGTCGTGAGTCTGATCACCTGTGCAACCTTGCGTGAACTGATTTTCGGTTTTCGCCCTGGCCGATACGCATCCTGGCTGATGCCTTCGACTCCACTGTCTGCATAGCGTTCTCGCCAGCGGCCCGCTTTCTGTCTCGTAATGCCCAGTTCAAAACCGATCTCTTCATTGGTCATGCCCTTGCCGGCCAGAAGAACAATTCGTGAACGCTCCGCCAATCGGACCGAGACAGAACGCGATTTAGATAACTTACTCAAACCCAAAACTTCGTCATCAGACAAAACAATTTCTACTGCAACACGCACGACAAGCTCTCTATATAGGGAAGAGACTATATGTTAGACTATTTATGACGACCTACACTAGTGTAGTGTATTAAACTGACTGATGATTTGAGAGTGCATGCCTTGCGCGCCCCACTTTCTCCAAAATCTCTTCAGCGGACTTTGTCCAGGCAAATGGCTTTTTATCTTCATTGTGCCTCTCAATAAAATCCATGATGGTCTCTTCCAGCTCTTGTACCGATGTGAATACACCACGGCGCAGTTGCCTTTCTGTCAACAAACCAAAAAATCTCTCCACCAGATTTAGCCACGAAGAACTGGTTGGAATAAAGTGTAAGTGAACCCTTTTATTACGCTTAATCCAGTTCTTCACTTTTTCGTGTTTGTGCGTCGCGTAGTTATCAACGATAAGGTGAAGGTCTAACTCCTTGGGTGTTTGTTTTTCCACAGTCTTCAGAAACGCCAAAAATTCCTGGTGCCGGTGACGCTTTTTGCACTCACCGATAACATCACCAGTCAGGGTGTTCAGTGCCGCAAACAAGGTGCTTGTACCATGACGCTTATAGTCGTGAGTCATGGTTCCGCCGCGCCCGGGCTTCATCGGCAATCCCGGCTGCGTTCTGTCCAGCGCTTGAATGGAACTCTTTTCGTCAACACAGAAAACAACTGCATTCTCTGGCGGCGATAAATACAAGCCAACAACATCGCGTAGCTTTTCTTCAAAGGCAGGATCGTTGCTCACCTTGAACTGAGCAACCAGGTGTGGCTTCAGACCAACTTCTCGCCACACTCTATTTATAAAGGAGTGATTAATGCCCATCACTTTTGCCAAACCCCGGGTTGTCCAGTGGGTGCCATCCTTGGGTTTTTCCTGCGTGGTTATCTTGATGACTTTCGACCGCAGCTTTGCCTGGTCCGCAGAATTCTTGCCGCCGTGATTAGCCCCTCTTGGCAAATCTTTTTCTATTCCCCGAAACCCTCTCTCAAAAAAACGATTGCGCCATCGGCCTACCTTGTTGACATCAATTTCCAGCTCTTCAGCAATTTTGTAGTTGGGAACATTTTTTGCAGCGAGCAAAATAATCCTTGAGCGCTCTACCAATCGAACCGATGTCGTTTTGCTTCTAACATTTTTTTCCAACTGTTTTTTCTCTTGCGCTGTTAAAGTTATATTTATTTGGGCGGGCATTAGCTTCACACGGGTAGTGAATGAAGTAATCATTATATCATTAATCTGTTTAATACACTACACTAGTATCCCAAATTGGGGAAATTTTTGGAAGGAAAATGGCTTTTTTGGCACAAGCCAACAGCATGGACTCCTCCTCACGGTACGAATGTAATGAACCGTCCCCCAACCTCGCTGCTAGCGCGGCAGGGGTCTTCAGACTAGTCTCTAGACTGAAGGACCTCAACCTTGGACGGGAGATCAACTTGACTACTATTCGCACATTGGGCATTGATATTGCCAAACACACCTTTCAACTCCACGGCGCCGATGAATCCGGCAAGGCTGTTCACAAAAAGCGCCTACCTCGGCGCGAGTTGGCAGCTCATGTACCCAATATGCCCCATTGTATCGTCGTGATGGAGTCATGCGGCGGGGCCAACTACTGGGCGCGAGTATTCCAGCGAAGTGGCCACATGGTTAGGCTGATCAGCCCCCAGTTCGTCAAACCTTTTGTAAAGACCAACAAGAACGACGCCAACGATGCGGAGGCAATCGTTGAAGCAGCCAGCAGGCCCTCGATGAACTTTGTGCCAATCAAACAGGTTGAACAGCAGGGCATTCAGTCGATCCACCGAATACGAACCCGGGTTGTCAAGAATCGAACGGAACTAATCAACGAGATCAGGGGGTTATGACTGGAGTATGGAATAGTTCTCACTCCAGGGGTCGCGAGGGTCAAATCGCAACTGTGCGCTTTTATTGCAGAATGCCCTACCCGGCGGATATAACCGCGAGCGCTTCACTGCTGGCTTGGGCATAGCGAGCTGCTGACGGAGCGCCAGGTTCGCCGGTGTCAATTGACGGCGTGACATGAATAAAGGCGGCACTGTTTTCCCAGTGCCGATAGGGGCTGGTTCTTTTCAGATCTTTTCCGGTAGGGCTAGCTCACAGACAAATCGATATCGCTAAACACCATGGTCGGCCGGGCGTCGGTGTAATTTGCCACATCGGCAGTTACGACCTGACCACCGGCTTGCAGGGCGGCCCCAAGATTCTCGGCACTCTCAAACAGGAGATCAATTGAGGCATAGTTTAGATCTGCTGAACCAGGGCCACTCCCCTGATTGGTACGCAAAACAGTCCCTAAAAAACCATTGCCGGCAAATGCCTCAGCGCACAACGGAATGTGCTTTTCCAGGTAATAATCGTAATCGAAGTGAGATGTTTCGGATTTTGGGTAAGTAACAGTCAGGCAATACATAGTTTTTCCTCGTTGTGTAATCAAAGACCACCAAAGCGTTGTTGATAGGAAACGCCGGCTTTGGGCAGCGGCCCCTGCGCTGTTTCAAATTGTTTCTCCAGGTAGGCTTCCGCGGACTTGCTCGTTAACCTGTATATATTGGTCACCAGGTTAAGCGCTGCACCGCCGACCCAGTTGCGCGGCAGGAGTTCCCTGGGGAGGTCGCTGTCCCTCAGCAAGATCCGTCGGTACTCATGCACCAGCAGCGACCTGATCTGGAAAGCATCTTCATCGGAAAGTGATCGTGTCGCCCGCAACGCCTTAAGCACCGGCCGAAACCGGATCAAAAAGACATCATAGCGCGCAGCCAACTCCTCCAGAGGCCAGCCCTGCTTCGCCAAACGCTGCATCGCCTGGCGGGAACTCACCTCAGAAGTATCTGCATTCATTATTACCACGTCATCGACAATACCGATATCACGCAACGTCTCTTGCAAGGCTCGACTCTCCGTGCCGGGATGTAACAGGGTATTGGAGTTTATGGCGCCATAGCCCAGCCAAGACAGCTCCTTGCGCAGACGTTCTCGTTCTCCCTCGTTCAGGTCATTGCATATGGCGAGGGTCCAGCGGCCATCCCAAGGCTGAGGTTCGCCGGCGTATATCCTCCGGGCGGCCTTTTCATAGCGACGCAAACCGGTGTCGGTAAAACTGTAGAAACTGCGCCGACCCACCATTCTTGCAATGAGCCACTCCTCCTGCACCAGACGATGTACCGCAGTTCGTATCAGCCGCGAATTCAGCCCGAAAGGTTCCAGGGCATTGATAAGAGATCCCAGCCATACACTGTTGCCGTGCTGCGAGATAGAATCACCAAACACGGTGATGATCAGAGAGCCGCCTCGCAGCGGTCGTCGCTGCCTGAACTCCGTGAGAAGAGATTTTACAATCTTAAGTTTTGCCATTGACGTGCCGGGGCCTTGCCATTATTGGTGCTCAAAATTCACTACAACCTTACCACTAATTGTCTCTCCAAACGCTCTACCGGTGATGACAACCCTGGCACTCACGCATTGGACCGGACGCCTCACCCTCTGTCCGTTTTTCCACATGACAGCTAAAACAGAACTGGTGGAACATGTTCTCGATCCCGGGGGCAATTTCCGGTACATACTTGTGACAGGTATAACAGGTGCCGCCTCCGGTATGGTCGACAAAATTGTGGTGACACTCGGCGCAGGCAGTCGCGTTGTGATCCAGGTGTTCAAACGCTACCGGCAGCAAAGATTGGTCCGGTGCTTGCTGCTGGCGGTACTCCTGAACGGCAAACAACAGCAGCGCGGCCAGAGTGAGTCCAGCGAGTACAAATGGCCAGGTCGCTCGCCGCTTCATTCGACATTGTTGCCCCATGCCAGAGCTAGGCACAACAAAACCGCCAACAGCGCAGTGCCATAGCTGATGACATGTGAGTAGCGGCCACTGTTACGCGTTCTGCCTGCGGCGGGCCGAACCAACCGGTACATGTGCAAGGTATAGTTGATCAGAACAAGCCCGGCAGCGCCCGCAGCAAAGCCCAGTTTCCAGGTACTGTTCAGGTAAAAGCCGCTTCCGTACACGTGGAAAGCTGTTAGCGCAACAATAGCGACTGCTACCACAGCGTGCATCTTCCTGAAGAGGTGGTAGTCCGGCCACAACTGTCGGCGCAACGTTGGCACAGAGAAACACACTAATAGCAGCATCAAGATTAGCGCCAACAGGCCGGCCAGCATATGCAGTGGTGCAGTCGGCTTCAGGTGCTCCAACAACAGAGGTTCTATGAGCAACAAGGTGCCTACGTGAGCAGCCAACAGCAGCATCGCGATATAACCCAGGTCCCTGTGTAAATTTGCGAAAAAACGACCGCTGTAGGCGGGAAAGCGGTGCGCCCTTCCCCGATAGACAAACAGTAAGAGGTAGATTGCCAATGCCAGGTAACCCACCCCGTTAGCCCAATCCCAGGCCGGACTTATTCCCGGCGGGGCAACTCCCAGGGCGATAATGACAAAGGGCGTCAGCATGGCGGCACAGAGAAACACACAAAAGGTAAAGGCCTGCCCGTAGGTCTGCGCTCTTGGTTGCAGGTCGAGACCACTGCCCGCAGACGGTTTCTCGCCGATAGTATCCATTCCTGGCGTCGCTCCAGTCAGTCCCGGGAAAATAACGAATAACGCTTACTTTTGGTCGAAATCCACGAGGACTTTATCACTGATCGGATGTGCCTGGCAGGTCAATATAAAGCCGGCTTCAATTTCATCGGGCTCGAGGCCGTGAGTGATATCCATGTCTACTTCACCCTCCACTAATTTAGCCTTACAGGTTGAGCACACGCCCCCCTTACAGGAGTAGGGTAAATCCAAGCCGTTGTTAAGGCCGGCATCGAGAATATTTTCACCGTTACTGGCCAGATCAAACTGACTGGCGCGACCATCGGCAACAATCGACACCTGGCTCTTCTTATCGCCGTGCTCGATGGCGCGGGCGTGGTGTTTCTGGATCACTGCCTGGGCATCTTCAGCCGAGGATGCAAACAGCTCGTAGTGAATATGCTCCTCCGCGGCACCCACGGTGCGCAGGCCCCGGGACACCTCAGAAATCATCGACTCTGGCCCGCATATAAAATATTCGTCAAAAGCGGACAGCTCAATCAACTGCCGGTTGAGCTCGCCACCCTTGCGGTTGTTTAAACGACCATTGAGGATATCTGAACCCTGGTCTTCTTTACTCAGAATATTCACCCAATGAAAACGCGCCATATAGCGGTTTTTAACGAAGCTTAGCTCCTCCCGAAACATCATGGTGTTACTGCGCTGGTTGCCAAATAACAGAGTGACCTGACTGCGGGGCTCCGCCTGCAGTATTGCCTTGATATTGGAAATAACCGGTGTAATACCAGAGCCGGCAGCGATGAGCAGATATTTTTTCTCATTGTCCGCGGACAACTCACAAAAGAAGTTACCCTTGGGTGGCAACAGTTCGATTTCATCACCGGCACTCAACTTGTCATTGGCGAAGTTAGAAAAAACACCGCCCTCGACGCGCTTAATGGCCACCTCCAGGCGCCCGTCGGCGGGCGCCGAACAGATTGAGTAGGAGCGCCGCAATTGTTCGCCATCAACCATTGACCTGAGTGTCAGGTACTGGCCCTGTTTGAAGACAAAGTCCTGGTCCAGTTGCGATGGTATGGCAAAACTGACGCGTACCGCTGAATCTGTTTCGGGACGGATATCAGCAATGCTGACCTTACTAAATTGTGCTTCTGCCATGGGAATTCCTATATGTTCTTAAAAAAGTCAAAGGGCTCGAAACAGGCTTTACAACGGTACAAGGCCTTGCAAGCTGTGGAGCCAAACTCACTCAGCAATTTCACTTCACGGGAGTTGCATTGGGGGCAGCGGGGATCGTGTTGCCCGGGGGGCGCTATACCGTACGTTCTTAATTTTTCCCGACCAGCGCCCGACATCGAGGATGTCGACCAGGCCGGCGCCAATTGTGTGACAATTCGGCAGCTATAACCGGCATTAGCCAACTCCCCTTGAATGTCTGCAGCCATCATATCCATGGCCGGACAGCCAGAATAGGTGGGGGTAATGGTCACGACTACGGTGTCGCCGTCCAGTTCAACCGCCCGCAAAACGCCCAACTCCCAGATGCTCAAGACCGGAATTTCCGGGTCCTTTACCACCTCTAGTAAATCCCACAACTGCGGCACGCTTGAACACGCCCGCGCCTGCTCACATTCATATTGTTCCAGGGGCATCAACGGGATTCTGTCAGGCGCAGACACGAGTTACCACTCAAGGCCGGGATAGGCTCGCTGCATAAACTGCAATTCGCTCAACATATGGCCTAAGTGTTCTGTGTGAATGCCCTGGCGACCCCCGCCCACCTGCCAACTGGACTCTGGCAAGGTCAGGGTAGCACCGGCCAGCGTCGATCGGACCTGGGCATCCCAGTCGGGTCGAATAGCAGCGCGGTCGACCGCTACGCCAGATTGCAGCAACGCGTTCTCCAGCTCATCCATTTCGAACAGCTCAGGCGTGAAACCCCACAGCTCATCAATCGCATGCTGCAGACGATCGTGACTCTCGGGGGTGCCATCGCCAAGGCGCATAATCCAGCGCGTACTCCGCCGCAGATGATAAATAGACTCCTTGACAGCCTTGCCAGCAATACCGGCAAGAGTGGCATCTGAAGAGTCCTGCAGTTGTTTGAGGAATTCTACATAAAAGGTGTCGAGCAGGAATTGCCGGGCCATGCTGAAAGCAAAGTCACCCCGCGGCAATTCGTGGATTAGCAGATTGCTGTACTCGCGGCAGTCACGTAAATAGGCGTAATCGTCCTCGCAGCTACCGTCACCGCGCAACTCACCGGCATAGGTGTAAAACATCCGCGCCCGGCCAATAAAATCCAGAGCGACGTTCGCCAGCGCCAGATCTTCCTCTAGGAACGGTGCGTTGCTACACCACTGGGACAGTCGGTGCCCCAGTACCAGGGCATCATCGCCCAGACGAACCGCGTAGGTTTCCAGTGGTTGTTCAATTGCAATTGTTGCCATGGTGATACTCCAGCTCACATGTTATTGACTTCGTCCGGCAACTGGTAATGGGTTGCGTGACGGTAGGGTTTATCATCCATGGGATCGCAAAAACTCTCGCTGTCTTCCTCCTGGGTAGCGTGGATATCGGCAGTACTCACTACCCAAATGCTAACCCCTTCACTGCGCCGGGTGTAAACATCCCTGGCGTATTCCAGGGCCTGCGCTGAATCCTGGGCACGCAAACTGCCAACATGCTTGTGATCCAGGCCGCGCTTGGAGCGGATAAATACTTCGTACATATGCATATGAACTTCGCCCATGATCTTCTACCTCTATGCTGCGGCCTGTCCGGCCCTGTTTTTTTGTTTCTCCTGATAGGCGCCTAATGCCTCGCGCACCCACTGCCCTTCCTTATGCGCTGCGACGTGGTGCGCCACCCGCTGCTGAGAGCAGGGTCCACCGCCCGTCATCACACGCTGGAATTCTTCCCAGTCGATCTCGTCAAAGTCATAGTGGCCACGATCTTCGTTCCACTTCAGTTGGGAATCTGGCAGAACCATTCCGAGTACTTCGATCTGTTTGACGCTCTGGTCGACAAATTTTTGCCGCAACTCGTCGTTGGTTTGACGTTTAATTTTCCATTGCATGGACTTGCCCGAATGGGCGGAGTCCGCGTCGTGGGGACCAAACATCATCAGGGAAGGCCACCAGAAACGATTAATCGCATCCTGCGCCATGGCACGTTGCTCTTCGTTACCGCGCGATAGCACCAACATGATTTCGTAGCCCTGGCGCTGGTGAAAACTCTCCTCCTTGCAAATTCGCACCATGCCCCGCGCATAGGGGCCGTAAGAAGTGCGCTGCAAAGACACCTGGTTGACAATAGCCGCGCCGTCCACCAACCAACCGATAGCACCCATATCCGCCCAGGTCAGCGCGGGATAATTGAATATAGAAGCGTATTTCGCCGCTCCGGACTGCAGGGCGTCAATCATCTCTTGCCGACTGACACCCAGGGTCTCGGCGGCACTGTAGAGGTACAAACCGTGCCCACCTTCATCCTGCACCTTGGCCAGCAAAATGGCTTTTCTGCGCAGGGTGGGCGCACGGGTAATCCAGTTGCCCTCAGGTTGCATGCCAATGACTTCCGAGTGAGCGTGCTGGGAGATTTGCCGAATCAGGTTTTTGCGATAGCCGTCCGGCATCCAGTCCTTGGGTTCAATTTTATGCTCATCGTCAATTTTCGCCTGGAATTGTTCCAGTAATTCAGTTTCATCAGGTTTCGTTACGTCACTCATCTTGCGCTCCTCAAACTCGTTCGATAATTAGTGCTATACCCTGGCCCACGCCTATACACATCGTGCACAAAGCATAACGACCACCGCTGCGCTGCAGCTGATAAGTCGCGGTGGTCACCAGACGCGCTCCGGACATGCCCAAGGGGTGACCTAGCGCAATCGCACCGCCCAGTGGATTGAGCCGCGCGTCACCGTCATTCACACCCAGGGCGCGCGATACCGCCAGCCCCTGCGCCGCAAAGGCTTCGTTCAATTCGATCAGTTCAATGTCGTCGAGGGACAACCCGGCCATTGCCAACACCTTGCGGCTTGCATCAACCGGGCCGTAACCCATGATCCGCGGCTGTAAACCACTACAGGCCATCGCCACCACACGCGCCCTTGGCGTCAAGCCATTGGCACTGGCGGCAGACTCAGAGGCAATCAACAGCGCACAGGCTCCATCGTTAATACCTGAGGCATTGCCCGCCGTCACGCTACCGCCGGCTCTAAAGGGAGCACGCAATTTGGCAAGACCCTGCGCCGTGGTATCTGCGCGGGGATGTTCATCACTATCGACAAGCAGCGCTTCGCTCTTACGCTGGGCAATCGAGACCGGGACAATCTCATGGCTAAAGTCACCGCGCGCCATCGCCGCGGCCGTCTTTTGCTGGCTCCACAAGGCGAAGGCATCCTGGTCTTGCCGCGAGATACCAAACTGTTCGGCGACGTTTTCAGCGGTCTCCGGCATTGAATCTATGCCGTATTGCGCCTGCATCAGTTTGTTCACAAAACGCCAACCCATGGTGGTGTCATACAATTCTGAGCTGCGGCTGTAGGCACTGTTGGCTTTGCCCATGGCAAAAGGTGCGCGGGACATCGATTCAACGCCGCCGGCTACTGTCAATTGCGCCTCGCCCGATTTGATTGCCCTGGCTGCAGTGCCAACCGCATCCATACCCGAACCACACAGCCGGTTTAGGGTCACAGCAGGCACCTCGACCGGCAGTCCGGCCAGCAGGCTACTCATTCTGGCCACGTTGCGGTTGTCTTCGCCTGCCTGGTTGGCACAGCCATAAAACAGGTCGTCCACAGTATCCCACTGCACAGTGGGGTTGCGATCCTGCAGCGCCTTCAGCGGAACAGCGCCCAGATCATCCGCCCGCACGGCCGCCAGGCTACCGCCGTAGCGCCCTATCGGCGTGCGCACAGCATCACAAATAAAGGCCTCAGCCATTCTCAATTACACTCCCTTTAATGCGGTGGGAATTACCCCGGAACACGGCGATAAGTTCACCACCCTGGTTTTGAACTTCCACATCGTAAATGCCGGTTTTACCGCGCTGGCAAACGACCTTTGCGGTGGCTGTTAACTGATCCTCCAGTCGCGCCGGCGCGAGATATTCTATGCGCGCGCCGGAGGCCACCGTACTTTCATTTTGACTATTACAAGCGTAGGCAAAGGCTGTATCTGCCAGCGTAAAGATGAAGCCACCATGGCCAATCGCGTGACCATTGAGCATATCGGACCGCACAGACATAGTCAGGCTGGCTTCACCCGGGGCCACACTTTGCAGCGCAATACCCAATCCCTGTGCCGCCATATCGCGTTCATAGAGGGCATTGGCGCAGGCTTGCGCAAGCTGCTGGCTATTCACCGATATACTCCGGCGTGCGTTTCTGGAGAAAGGCGTTAACCCCTTCTCGGTAGTCGTGGGTCTTGCCAGCGGCGCGCATCAAATCACGCTCAAGGTTGAGCTGTTCATCCAAGGTGTTGGCCGCAGAGGCAGCAAACGCTTGTTTGGTAAAGGCAAACCCCCGGGTTGGCTGGGTGGCCAGATGTTCAGCGAGTTCCAGGGCCGTTGCCATCAGGGCATCGTCGTCCACACACTGCCAAATCATGCCCCAGGCCTCCGCCTGTTCGGCCTTGATTTTCGGCCCCAGCATGGCCAGGCCCTTGGCCCTGGCCATGCCAACAAGCCGCGGCAAAATCCAGGTTCCTCCGGAATCGGGAATGAGACCCAATTTGGAAAAAGATTCGATGAAACTTGCGGAGCGACCAGCGATCACAATGTCGCATGCAAAGGCTATATTAGCGCCGGCTCCGGCCGCCACGCCGTTAACAGCACAAATCACCGGCTTTTCCATAGTGGTCAGCAAACGAATCAGGGGGTTGTAGTAATTTTCTACCGAATCTCCCAGGTCCGGCATTTGGGCTCCCGGCGCGACTGAACGATCATTGAGATCCTGACCGGCACAAAATCCGCGGCCATTGCCGGTTAGCAACACACAGCGCACAGCCTTATCATCAGCTGCTTGCGTGAGCACCTCGCGCACCTCAGCGTGCATATCGCCGGTGAAGCTGTTCAGGGCATCGGGGCGATTTAGCTTAAGTACAGCAACGCCTTTCGCTATTTCAAACTCTATATGCTCATAGTTCATCACAGATTCCTTAGTTATCCTGGCGTACCACCAGTGTCAAAATGTCGTAGACCGCCACCGGTTTTTGTTCCTGATTAGTGACTTCTATCGCCCAGATAACAACACCATTGGGTTTTTCATCGCCACGGGGGGCTTTCTTCACTTTTTGCTTCACGGTCAATTTGACCTGGATGGTATCTCCGGGGCCAACCGGCTCTATAAAGCGCAGATTTTCCAGGCCGTAGTTTGCTAATACAGGACCTGGGGAGGGTTCAACAAACATTCCCGCTGCTGCTGAAATAATAAAATAACCGTGGGCAACTCGACGGCCAAAAAAAGAATCCTTCGCGGCAATTTCATCAAAGTGCGCGTAAAAATGATCGCCGCTGAGGCAGCCGAAATTGACGATATCCGCTTCGGTAACGGTGCGCCGATGCGTAATCAGTGTCTCGCCGATTTTAAGATCCTCGAAGTATTTCTTAAACGGGTGGATCTGATCGCTGTAAGTCTCAGCGCCAGGATGGTATTCACCTGTAATGGCCATTAACGTAGTCGGAGAGCCCTGCAAAGCCGTACGTTGCATATAGTGTTTTACCGCTCGCGCACCACCCAACTCCTCACCCCCACCGGCGCGGCCGGGGCCGCCGTGAACCAGAAGCGCCAGCGGTGAACCATGACCGGTGGACTCGCCAGCACAATCTCGATTAATCACCAGCATTCGACCGTGATAGGCCGCTGTTCCCAATATCACTTTGCGCGCCTCCGAATCGTCAAAGGTAAACAGTGAACCCGCCAGGCTCCCTTTACCCAGCCGGGCAATTGCAATGGCGTCATCCAGGGTGTCGTAGGGCATGAGTGTGCAGACCGGTCCAAATGCTTCAATCTCGTGAACGGCCAACTTGTTATAGGGATCATTACACTGCAGAAGGGTTGCGGGAAAGAAAGATCCACCGCGGTTATCCGTGCCGGCTATAGCGAAGTCTTCTGTCTCGCCATAGATCACTTCGCACTCTTGAGCCAGTAGATCAACCTTAGCTCGGACATCCTTCGCCTGGTCTGCGCCGACTAAAGAACCCATACGCACGCCCTCCACTGCCGGATCCCCCATCGTCATTTTATCGAGGCGAGTTTGCAGCGCCGTCGATACCGCTTCGAGTTTGGCTGCGGGAACAATTGCCCGACGAATAGCGGTGCACTTCTGTCCCGCTTTGCCAGTCATTTCCTTGACCACTTCTTTGATGAAAAGATCAAATTCTGCATCGCCTGCTGCTACCGTCTCTCCCAGGATGGCGCAGTTGAGAGAGTCTGTTTCCATCGTGAACGGAATCGAATTCGCTACTATATTGGGGTGGGTTTTCAGTTTCCGACCGGTGGCGGCAGAGCCCGTCAGTGTCACCACATCCTGCTCGTTTAAATGATCCAACAAATCACCCGCACTACCACACACCAGTTGGATGGATCCCTCAGGAAAGAACCCGCCGGCAATCATTTCCCTGACCATAGCTTCAGTGAGATAGGCACTGGGCGTGGCCGGCTTTATAATGACCGGCATACCCGCGGCCAAAGTGGGCGCTATTTTTTCCAACATACCCCAGCAGGGAAAATTGAACGCATTAATATGTACCGCCACTCCCTCTTTGGGTACGAGAATATGACGCCCTACAAAACTGCCTTTTGCTGACAAACGCTCCATAGGGCCTTCCACCATCACCGTATCATTGGGAAATTCCCGATTGATCAGACTGGCATAGGTGAACACGGTACCCAGGCCTCCCTCGATATCTACCCAACCATCGGCGCGGGTGGCACCAGTCCTGGCAGACAGTGCGTAGAAATCTTCTTTTTTCTCCATCAGGTGCTTGGCCATGGCCTTAAGGCGGGCAGCGCGATCATGGAAGGTCATGGCGCGCAGGGCCGGACTACCCACCTCGCGACCGTGCCGAACCGCGGCGGAGAAATTAATGCCGTCGCTGCTTACCTGGCACACCGACTCTCCGGTTATAGCGTCACTGACCGTAACGCCCTCGCCTTCTCCTTCGCGCCATTCGCCGCTCACATAACTTTGCAACTTCATATTGTATTCCTGTCTGACATGCTCTCGAGGTGGCGATTTAACTTTGTAAGCGCCCGGTTTCATCATTATGATACACATTTTAATTGATTTGCAACTTTTTTTGTAATACTTTAGCACTTCAATGACAAAGACACCGAACCGAGAGGCCCCTATGACCCTGGAAGCAATCGAGACCGCCAGCATTGATGAACTTCGAAATTTGCAATTGGAACAGATGCAATGGAGCCTGCAATACGCCTACGACAATGTTCCCTTCTACAAGAAAAGCTTTGATGACCACGGAGTGACACCACGAGATCTAAAGCAGCTATCGGACCTGTCCCTATTTCCCTTTACCAAGAAGGATAACCTCCGCGATAACTACCCCTTTGGTATGCTCGCCACCCCTATGGAGCAAGTGGTGCGCATTCACGCTTCCAGCGGGACAACGGGCAAGCCAACCGTGGTTGCATACTCGCAAAAAGACATCGATACCTGGGCGGATGTAGTTGCTCGTTCAATTCGGGCAGCAGGTGGCAGCGCCAGGGACAAAATACATGTAGCGTATGGTTACGGGCTTTTTACTGGCGGATTGGGCGCCCACTACGGTGCTGAAAGGTTGGGCTGTGCGGTCATTCCCATGTCGGGTGGCCAAACTGAAAAACAGGTTCAGCTAATAAGAGACTTCGACCCTGACATTATCATGGTAACCCCTTCCTATATGCTCAACATCGCCGACGAGATAGAGCGCCAGAACATCGATGTAAGCAAACTCAGCTTACGGGTTGGAATATTCGGCGCCGAACCCTGGACCGATGCCATGCGTGGGGAGATCGAGCAGCGCCTCGACATCGACGCAGTTGACATTTATGGCCTGTCGGAGGTTATGGGGCCAGGGGTTGCGCAAGAATGTGTAGAGACCAAAGACGGGCCGACCATCTGGGAGGACCATTTTTACCCGGAAATCATCGACCCGGCAACGGGCGAAGTTATGCCCGACGGCGAGGATGGGGAGCTGGTCTTTACCAGCCTCACCAAAGAGGCCATGCCGATTATTCGCTACCGCACCCGCGATCTAACCCACCTTCTGCCGGGAACGGCACGCACTATGCGCAGAATGGGGAAGATTACCGGGCGCAGTGATGACATGCTAATTATACGTGGCGTGAATGTGTTCCCCACGCAAATCGAGGAGCAAATACTGTCGGTTAATACCCTGGCCCCTCACTATTTAATAGAGATAAAACGCGAGGGCAACATGGACCAGCTGTATGTCAATGTAGAGCTTACACCTCAAGCGAGTGGGGCCAATTTTGACGCTGCAATCAAAGAACTACAGCACAAAATTAAAACCTTCATTGGCGTCTCCTCCCGCATCAACGTAGGTGATCCTGGTTCAATCGCACGTTCAGAGGGCAAAGCTCAACGTGTCGTCGACCACCGCAAGGATCTGCAATGAAAAGTCAGGCCGTTAGCTATCACCTGGACGGCGACATTGGCGTTATACAAGTGGACAATCCGCCCGTCAACGCCCTCTCTCGGGCCGTGCGCGCAGGTATCATTGACGCCTTGCAACAATCCTCGGCGGACGCCAGCAAGCTAACAATCCTCAAGTGTGAGGGCCGTACTTTTATCGCCGGTGCAGATATCACGGAATTTGACAAACCGCCAATGGCGCCCTCGCTGCCTGAGGTTATTCAAGCGCTGGAATCTCACAGCAAGCCGGTGCTCTGCGCAATGCACGGCAACGCCCTGGGAGGCGGGCTCGAAGTCGCCATGGCGACCCATTACCGCTGCGCCCTCGAAAGCACTAAGTTGGGCCTGCCAGAAGTCAAGCTAGGGCTGTTGCCCGGTAGCGGGGGAACTCAGCGACTGCCTCGCCTGGTGGGTGTTAGCGAGGCGCTGGCAATGATGATTAGTGGCAACCCCATATCGGCACAGAAATCGCTAGAACTGGGACTAGTCGATCGTTTAGTGGAGGGTGACCTCGAAAATGCTGCTAGCAAATATGCAGCCGAATTGATCGCCGAAGAAGCGGGGCCACGCCCAACAGCAGCCCTGTCCGTCGAACCTAAACCAGATAAGTTCTTTGCCGAATACCATGCCAGCATCGCCGGTAAAACCCGCGGCCTGATCTCGCCGGGTTATATCGTTGACCTCGTCGAGGCTGCGACCCAATTACCCCTCGATGAGGGCCAGGCCCTGGAGAGAAGCCGGTTTATCGAATGTCGAAATTCACCGCAATCAGCCGCCCTGCGTCATGCCTTCTTCGCGGAACGCACGGCGAGTAAAGTCGCCAATATTCCCGCCGAAACCACAGTGCGCCTAGTGGGCAGCGTCGCCGTTATCGGCGCCGGAACCATGGGTGGTGGTATCGCCATGAATTTTATCCAAGCCGGCATTCCGGTTACGCTGCTGGAGAACAGCCCGGAAGCCTTGCGTCGCGGTTTAGACCTGATACAAAATAACTACGCTAAATCGGTAAAACGGAAGCGCTTCAGTGCAGACCAGGTGGCCCGGTTCATGGCGCTCATCACAGGCAGTACCGATTACGGAGACCTCACCGAGGTCGAGGCCGTGATCGAGGCCGTCTTTGAAGACCTGGAAGTCAAGAAAGAGGTCTTCAAGACGCTAGATGCTATCTGCAAACCTGAATGCATTCTGGCGACCAATACCTCCTATCTGAATATCGATGAAATTGCCGCCGTCACAAAGCGCCCGGACCAGGTCATTGGCGCGCATTTCTTCAGCCCAGCTAACGTGATGAAGTTACTGGAGGTTGTGCGCGGGAAACACACCGCCCCCGATGTTATTGCGACTTTCATGCAACTATCCAAAAGGATTGGCAAGATCCCGGTATTGGTTCGGGTCTGCCATGGCTTCGTAGGCAACCGCATGCTCAGAGTCTATGCCCGCCAGGCCCAGTTGTTACTGCTGGAAGGTGCAAGCCCTGTACAGGTAGACTCAGTGATCCAAGACTGGGGCATGGCCATGGGCCCCCTCGCCGTTGGAGACCTGGCTGGGCTGGATATTGGCTATCGCTCCCGCCGCGGACTGGGAATCGATTCAAAATCCCAGTTAGAATCAGCCCTTCCCGACACTCTGGTGGAAATGGACCGCCTGGGCCAGAAATCCGGCAGCGGATACTACCTCTATGATGCCGACAGCCGGCAGGGCAAATCAAACCCCGCAGTAGATGCGCTGATCGCGGATATTGCAGGGCAGTGGAAGATCACCCGCAGAACGTTGAGTAACGATGAGATCGTCGATCGGCTGATGTTGGTCCTAATCAACGAGGGGGCGGCCATTTTGGAAGAGGGAATTGCCGCACGGCCCAGCGACATCGATACAGTCTACCTGAATGGCTACGGCTTTCCCCGGAGGCGAGGCGGTCCAATGTTCTACGCCGATCACCTAGGACTGGATGTCGTACTTGAGAAACTTCGGGCTCTGCAGGTTTCATCGGGGGACCCCTGCTGGCATCCAGCGCCATTATTAGTTGATCTTCAATCGCAGGGGCGATCACTGGCTTCATTGAACTAAGCAGAGCCCGGCCAGGGAACTGACGGTCCCGTTTCAAGCAGCGCTAACTTTACCGGGTAGAACTTAGCCGAATATACTAATTGTGAATAATGAGAGATGCATGAATACACAACAATGGGTGACAGTGTTAAAGTCGGCCAGTACAAAGAAATTCTATGCTGCGTAGATAAAGTACGTTGATAGCAATAAAAATATTGTCGATTGTTTAAAGCTCCCTCTTTTTTACCAATAACATTACAGTTATCAGATAAGCAGATGAGATAGATTATGCCCACTCCCGACGAGTTCTATACCGACAGCCAACGGCAAATTCAAAAGGACCATGATAGTAACAAGCTAGCCGATGCGGTAGTTGCTGCTATCGTTAGTGACGAACTACAGCACGAGCAAATTGAATTCATCTCAAGCCGTGACTTTTTTTTCCTATCAACGGTAAGCAATAGGGGTGAGCCGACTGTTTCATATAAAGGTGGCCCGGTCGGAATGGTCAACATAGTAAGCCCCACAAAATTACTATTTCCCAATTACGATGGCAACGGCATGTTCTATTCTATGGGGAATGCCACTGACACTGGCAAGATCGGGATGTTATTTATTGATATGGTTACTCCTCTCCGGGTTAGAGTACAAGGCGAAGCCAAAGTGAGTGGAAATCCGGATTTGATAGCGCTGTTTCCAGGCGCCAATATGGTGGTCGAGGTAAATATTACTTCGGTTTTCTACAACTGCGCTCGTTACATTCATAAGCACGAACGAGTAGAAACATCCAGGTACGTTCCGGATGATAAAGGAGCGCAACCTTTTCCTGCTTGGAAACGTATTGACTTGCTTCAGGAAGTGTTACAGGCCAAAGATATTGGTCGAGCTGAGCAAGAAGGTGGAACAATTACTACTGAGGACTATAATCGGAAGGTTCAGGAAGGTACTTCATGATCAGTGGTTATTTGGAACTTATTCTCAACAATAATTGATCATAGAAATATTAACTAGAGTTTAGAGCGAAAGAGCTGTTGTCGGAAGCTTCAATCCCGACTCCTTTTCCTTAATGTTCTCTCAAAACCTGCGTGTAATACAAGCTGCAACGCAATGTTACCCATCTTGTATATAATCTACCGCACCAGGGGCTTGGAATTTTTTGCATCTTTCGTTCCACCAGCTTCGAACGTTAACATGGCGAAAATGTTTTGTCAGACCCAGCCTGATTCTTCCCGCTGTAATAATATCCGGCTTGCGCCATGGTGCATCCGTCACCAGTGGGCCCGCTTTATCACCCAATACCAGCGTCAACAAATGAAGCAGTCCGTAACCTACAGTCGTCAAGTGAACCCAGCGATGCAGCGTTTGGCGCCGTTGCTGCCAGGCTTCTTTGAGCCCCCACAATTGTTTCAACTGGTAGTACATCGACTCAATCGACCAACGCAGTCCGTAATCTTCAATCACTTGTTCGCTCGTTAGAGTCGTATCGGTTGAAAGAAATAATCGAGTCTTGGTCCACTGACCTTTACCCCTGTCTAGCTCGCACCAAACGGCTCTGACGTGGTCCAGCATTTCTTTACAACCCAGTTAAGCGGCTTTTTTCAATTCAACCATCTCCGCCTCATATTGATTCGGACTCACGTAGCCCAGATATGAATGCAGCCGTTGGCTGTTGTAAAACATGGATATGTAGTTCAACACATCCTGTTGTGCTTCGAGCCTGGTCTGGTAATTACGCCAGTGGACACGCTCCTGCTTCAAGCTTCCAAAGAAACTCTCTGCAACTGCATTGTCCCAGCAATCACCTTTGCGACTCATGCTCCCGACGAAGCCATGGGCCTTAAGAAGCCGCCTGTAATCCTTACTGGCATATTGAGAGCCTCGATCGGAATGGACAATCAAGCCAGCTTTGGGCCGCCTTTGCCAAATGGCCATCCTCAGTGCATCGCAAACCAGCTGAGCCTTCATTCGTGAACCCATACTCCAGCCAACAACCTTTCTCGAATACAGGTCAATAACAACAGCAAGGTACAGCCAGCCCTCCTGGGTCCAGAGATAAGTGATATCCCCAACGTACGCCCGGTCAGCTCGATCAACATCAAATTGCCGATCCAATACATTCTCAAACACAGGTTGCTTGTGATTACTGTTTGTCGTGACTTTGTATTTCTTCCGGTGCTTAACCTGAACGTTGGCCTCTTTCATCAATTTTCGAGCCTTCTCCCGGCTCACCGGATAGCTTAGCGCGCTGAGCGCCGCCTTCATTCTCCGGCTACCGTAGCTGTCCCGGGTTGCTTTGGCGATGTCTCGGACAGCTTCCAGTAATTCCTGGCGGTAATAATCGAGACTGCCACCTCCACGCTGCTGATAACCATAGTAACCACCGCGGGTAACGCCCAGGAGTCGACACATCAGGTCAACTGGCCAGGTCTTCTTGTGTTGGGCAATAAACACGTATTTCACCTTGTTTCCTTGGCGAAGAGTCGAGTGGCAAAGTGGAACTTCCCCACAATGCTCTCCCAGAACCGTACGTGACACTCTCATGTCATACGGCTCCTATTGTCCAACCGCAGGCAAAATGCCCAGTTGCCAGTGATAAAGCAAATTCGGCTCTCTTTCGGAGATGCCTCGCAACCACTTTCTTGCTTTGCGTTTGCTTCCTTTGAATCGTTTGTATTTTCTCACAGCCCATTTCACCAGAACTTCGTTCAGATGGGCCATCACGCGTTTGAGGGAACTCGGGTAGAAGACCCCGAAGTAGTTCCACCACCCTCGCAATGAGGCGTTAGACTTTTTCGCAATGTCCTCCAATTCAGCATTCGTCCATCTGCCGATATTCCACTGACTCATTCGTTGTCGAATGTGTTTTGCAGATGTTCGACTAACTGCCGGACTAAAACTGTTGAAGTATTTTCCATTCCGACTTTTGGCCAGCCGACCTCGAAATACATACCCCAGAAAATCGAATTGGATATTGGGATACTTCCCTCGACGGTTAGCATCTCGGCAATACACAATTTTTGTCTTCTTCGGGTGTAGATCAAGTCCGCAGGTACGCAGGCGTTCGCCAACGACGTCCTGCAAATGAGCGGCTTCTTCCTGCGAGTTGCAGTGTAGCAGCCCATCATCGGCATAGCGCGCAAATGGAATGTGCGGAAAGTGCCTTTTCATCCATAGATCGAAGGTATAATGCAGATAGAGATTGAATAACACCGGGCTAATGACACCGCCCTGAGGTGTACCCTTGTCTCTCTCCACGATACTGCCATCCTTTCTAACCAACGGAGCCTTTAGCCAGCGCTCGATATACAGTAACGTCCAGCGACATTGGGTATGATGCCGAACTGCTTTTAGCATCAACGCATGATCAATGTTGTCGAACGCCCCTTGCACATCGAACTCCAGCACCCAACTGTATTTCCAGCAACGTTGTCGCGTGACTCTGATTGCATCTATCGCCGATTTACCTTTGCGATAGGCATAAGAGTCTGGATGAAAGTGAGGTTCTACAAGCGTTTCAAACCGGTTGCGCACAACTGTCTGCGCAATCCGATCGGCTACAGTCGGTACGCCTAACTGGCGAAATTTTCCATCCTTCTTAGGTATCTCTACCCCTCGAATCGGTGGTGGAAAATAGCTCCCTGATGAGAGACGGTTCCAGAGCCTGTAGAGATTACTTTTCAGGTTCCCTTCGAACTCAGTTATCGTCTGTTCATCTACTCCATGAGCACCGCGGTTCGCCTTCACTTGGCGCCAAGCATCAAATACAGCATGCTTGGATATTTCAAACGGTTTTGCTTGACTCATTGGTTCCTCCCAATTGGTTGACCAACTTGCTTCGCTGAACAACGCACCCCCTTCGCTCCACCGCCATTACAGCCGCTTCATCACTACTACGGAGTGCTCCGCCCCTGTGCCCTGCATCGGTACTCTCACCTTCCTGGGACTACCAGTTCGGCTTCTCCCTTCACATCAGGACGACAGGTTCCTATGTTCCACATAATCGCCTGGATATAAGTTCACGCCACCTTAATGCCGGTCGCCATCAAGTCAGTAAACAGGTAACTTCTTGATTTGTCCCAGAAAACGGTCTGGTCTCTGGTTTTGACGACATCGGGTAAAAGCTATCGACACCTCATCGAGTGGTTCGCTTGCGCTCGTCTCCTTATTCCCTACCTGCCATATTTTCTATGACTTTTCCTCAACGCTCACTACCATGTCTCTTGAACACAGCAGCTTGAGGTGGTTTGACATCCCCTCCTGCAAGGCGATGTCGAGGGGCCTACCCTCATCGATTATGCAGCTTCATAGCACACAGACCGTCGCTTTTTTTAATATATCTTTCTCCATCTTCAAGCGCCGGTTCTCCTCCCTCAACTGGCGGGTTTCTGCCTGCTCCGGTGTCAGCTTGCCGTTTCCGCGGAAAGCGTGTCCGTCACTTGATCGTTGATGCTCTTTAACCCAGCGCCCCAACATGGTGGAGTTGATGTCGAGACTTTTCGCCGCTTCAATTCTTGTGTAACCCTGATCCAGTACCAGGCTGACGGCATCCAGCTTGAATTCCTTCGGATATTTCTTTCTTGTGTTCATTCTTTAATCTCCAGTTATGGGTATTATCCCTTAACTGGGTTGTGCAGATCTATTAGACCACCTCACTCTGACTAACTGACCGTCAAGGAACCTTGCCTTGGCGAGCCGACTACGGTATCTCACCTTTTGTTCTTTTCCGTACAGCCGCAGTAGTGCTTCCGTCTTTTTAAAGTGGGCAATTCGCTTGGGTGTGTGTTTTTCGCCATACTTGCGTGGCCGCCCGCGTTGCCCCGGTTTTCGTTCGGGGGGTTCGTCGTAAAGCCGCGTATCGATTCTCGCCTGGCCAATCACGGTAAAACCGTACGCTGTCATCGCGTTGATAAATCGTTTGCGCATATACCAGCAATCGACCAATACCCTCACCGTTTTATCTTCAAACAAGCGGTAAACAGCACGCATGATCACTGTCGCTGCGACCAGCTTGCCCGTATTCCCTGCACTGGGTATCAGTCGGAACAATAGAGGTATCGCCGTCGTCTCCAGCGGTGTGCGCCTGAAAACAGCCGCTAAACTAACCCAGCATTGACCACGAACATAGGCGGCTAAATTCGGCTTATTTCCGTGCTGATGATGTATCTGGCTGCCCGGTGCTTTTTTCGAGGCTCGTAGACTCACCGTATCGTCAATCGCTAAATATAGAACGGGATCATTCTTGGCACTAAGAACCAGACAGACGAACTGTCTTGCCAGCTTCAACCAGGACCACTTTCCGGCTTCAAGCCATTTGTAATACGTCGTCCAGTGCCTTTGCATGTCTAGAAACAAATAGGTTTCGGTGACAAAGCCAGCGGGCGTTAACATAGCGCCGATCAATAGTTCAATGAATGTGCCTACGGATCTTGGGGGTAGCGCTTTGCTTAAAAATGTTATCCAATAGCACAGTTCGCGGGGGATGCGAGCACATCCTGTTGCGTTCATAGCGGCCTCCAGAAGAAATCGATTCATTTCTTTCTGAAGGCCGCGCCCTATACACCTTTTAAAAAGCAAAGCTGTATAGGGCGCGGCAAACTTTTTGCCGCTTTATGTCAAGTTTTTTCGCACACTTTGCGCGATAATCTTCCTCCCCAGACTCTAAACTCTAGAAGTATTAATTTAATAGCGAATATTGCTGGGGCAAACACCATATCGGGCCTTGAACGCACGCGAAAAATGCGATGCTCCAGAAAAACCGACATTATAGGCCACGCTTTCTATCGTAGGCTTTTTGTCAGCCTCATCTAACAATATCTCATGCGCCTTAGCCAGGCGTTTGTTCAAAATCATTTCGTGAATGGACTCTTCCTGATCTTGAAATAGCTTATGCAGATAACGTATTGAAATACCCTGCGATTCGGCTACATTACTATTATTTAAAGTGGGGTCGAAAAGATTCCTCACGATAAATTGCTTGATCCTTCTGATTAAAGCATCTTTCACACACTCGCTTTCAGTTAAGCCGCTTTGCACCACGGTTGAACTAAACGAGAGAGCTATCAAGCTAATGAGGTTTTCTGATAGTACTTCGCTGGGCTTAACTTCTGAAGAGCTTAATTCACCAGCCAAAGAAAATATAAAATCCCTTAAAACCAATCCCAAACCATTATTAGCGTTCATGCTAATGGCCGCATATTTTTCTGGCTCGACTAAATGCCTTGCTAACACTTCGCGAGGCATCTGGATTACAAACTGATGAAATTTCTCTGGGAAACTCAAAATATATGGCGCAGTACTATCGTAAAGAGCAAAACTACCTGGAGTTAGTACAGCCTCCCGACCGTACTGACTTACAATACATTGATTCTTCATTTGAAAACTGATTAAGAAATCATCCTCACCAGCACAACCAATTTGCTTAGCAGTGCGCTTTACAATCTGAGGCGCTGAAATCACCTCTGAGAAATTAACGTCAGTCAGACCCACTCCACCACGAATATTGCCATCAAAATGATTTACGTCTTGACCAGGTTGCGGATCACAAGCAAGCTGCACAAACTCATCACACACGACATCACTCCAGTAGTCAAAGCGAGCAGAACCTTCAAACTCGTCGACACCCTTTTGATAGCCTTTTTGAATTACAAACGGCACCTTCTTTCTCCTGATTTGCTTAGAAAAGAATCTGGAACGCAAAATTTTACACAAACAATATACTCTATACACTTGCGCTCGTCGGTAATCGACTTTTACATTACAACACATTTCATCTAAATACATAGCCCCGCCCGATTGGATAGCCAGGCAGGGTCGTAGTGAAGCCTCGGCTTCAGTTCGCTCAGCTATTCACATCCTCCACCTCATCCAAACCGTGCTCACCTTCTTCAGATACGTAATGCTCGGTTACTGGTTGCGGGCGTCTATTCAAGAGCAAACGAGTGACGTCCGGCCTGGAGTAATGTCCAACAGGATCTGCAAATACCTTGGCAATAGTAATCGCGCTCATATTCAGATCGGCTATTACTAGCCCCTCTTCATTTTCTGGTATTTTGTCAGCTAACGGCGCGCCATCTGGCCCATAAATTACCGCATGACCACCACCGGCAGAAATCAACGCTTTATGCTCTTCTTTCTCGACCATAATGTCGATCATTTCAGGTGAGATAATGCCGCAAGCTGCGATTGCGAAACATTGCCCCTCTGCAGCATACAATTGCGAGGCGGCATTATTCAGTACTGGCCCCAAAGCATACGCCTGTGGCATGACAGAAAAAGATGGCCAAGCGCCGCAGTGAATCTGCTCATGCATGCTGTACATAGCGTACTTAGTAAGCGGCTGAAGATGTTCCCAGCAGGCTAATTGGCCTATTCGACCTATGGCTGTTTCGGTAACTGCCAAATGAGAGCCATCACCATCACCAAACACTGTTCGTTCTTGGTGTGTTGGCTTTAGTTTGCGCCTTCCCGATAAAAGTGACCCATCGTTTCCAAATAAAAATTGAGCTATGTATAAGGAACCATGGTCTCTCTCGCTGGCACCAATAGACACGTGGATATTATTATCTTTGGCGGCTTGTGCAAGTGTATTAAATTCCTCGCTATCCACTTCGAGTGAATTCGCGTGATAGTCACCAAAATACTTCATGTTATCCATGGTGTTGTTTAACCAGATATACCATGGATAGCCTGGTAGCCAAGTCTCTGGAAAAACAATTAGATCACAGTCTTTTTTAGAGGCCTCTTCAATTAGTTTTACTGTTTTTTTAACAGTACCCTTAAGATCCATAAAAATCGGCGCAGCTTGTACCGCTGCGGCTCTTACAATTGGCTTAGTAGACATTATTACTCCTTTAACTGTACTTCTAGAGTTTAGAGTCTGGGGAGGAAGATTATCGCGCAAAGTGTGCGATAATCTTCCTCCCCAGACTCTAAACTCTAGCTAAAAGCGATGGCGATAAGTAACGCCATACTCACGAGGACGATTCGGCACTGCGGAATGAAAACCCAAGCCAAAGTTTGAATTACCGCTAACAATGACGCGTTCGTCACCAAGGTTCTCTACCCACAATACAACTTCACTATTGTCAGTGAGGTCTAGACGGGCCGAAGCGTTAACAAAGCTGGCTGCTTCTTGAAACAAGAATGGGGAGTTTTGAGAATCGTTAAACAAGTCATCGGTGTACGAATAATCTACGCGGAACGTCAGGTCTTTGGTGGCAACCGTCGTTATATACTCAAACCCTAGGCTAAAAGTATTTTCCGGAGTATTAACCAACTTAGAGTCCACCGTAATAGCCGAAGACAAGCCTGGAACGGGGTTGACCTCACTGTATTGAGCATCAACAAATCCATACCCTAATTCAACTTTAAAGTTGTCGGTCAACACGGCTGTCACTTCAAGTTCAAATCCGTCAATGTCGGCACTGCCCGCGTTGGCAGTAAGAGGGCCACCCAATGTATCGAAGAACGTAACTTGAATATCGTCATACTCTGAAGTAAACAAAGCTGCGTTTACACGGAAGCGGTTATCCGAACTCTGCCATTTAAGGCCGATTTCATGGGAATTCAATGTTTCCGGATCAAATGACAGTACCTCAGGAACAGCTGCTACGTAACGTAATACGAAACCACCACTCTTGAAGCCTTGAGAAAAGCTGTAGTAAAGCAATGTATTCTCATTCAGGTTTGTATCTAAACCAAAGTAAAACTGAGTTTCATCAAAGGTTTCATTGACACTACCAGTACCATCACCAACCAGTGGTATGAACCCAGGCACCAAAGGACCACCTGGCTCAAGTTGTGCTTCAACACCCGCCGCACCAATCAAGAAAAGAAGCGGGTCGCCGGCGAGGTTTGCGCCAATATTTTGAGTAAAGGCATAGCTCTTATCGTCTTCAGTGTAGCGAATGCCAGCCGTCGCAGACCAGGTATCGTTGACGTCGTAGGTTGCTTGAACGTAGGCTGCTTCACTGGTGTTCTCTACAAAAGCATCATTTCTAATGGCAGCCTGGAAACCAGCGCCGCCACCAGGGCCTGTGCCAGGCGCTGGAATAGTCACTGGTACATTAACGTCATCAGTCCCTTCCTCATCAAAGTAAAAAATACCTACCGCATACTTTAAACGACCTTCAACAGCTACACCAGTAAGTTGCAATTCATGAGTTGTTTGGTCTACATCGTAGTTATCATTGACAATTTCAGTGATTTGAAAAGGTGAGTTATCAGCGTCATTGGCAAATCGACTTTCGGTATTCCGATGCGAACCTGTGTATTTTAAATCAAAATTGTTGCCATGATAGTTGGCTGTGAAGGTAGTACCAAAAACTTCAACTTGTGAGAATGAAATTGAATCACCAAATGAGACATCGGCGTCAATATCAGCAACCACAAACTGATTAAATATACCTAGACCACCACCAACAATTTCAAAAAAATCACCAGTGGGCGAAAGAGATCCTGGAGCAAGAGGGCCCAACCTATTACCTGTTGGGAGTGGGAAAGAGAAATTCTCTACCAAGGCAGCACCAACAACACCAGCACCACCGGGTGTGCCATCAGGAAATGCTGCAGTAAAGCCGACACCGACCGATGGAGCGGCACTCTCATCAATGTCTGTGTAATCGACTGATGCTTGAAAATCCCATCTATCGTTAGGCGTATAAGCCGCAGCGCCACGTAAAGAAAGTCGCTCTTCATCACCCAGCTCGTCGCCTGCTAATGGGCGATCGACAAAGCCGTCACGGTTTTTGCTTGAAATCGACCAAGCGGTTTTTATCGTGTCACTGAGCGGAACATCAACTGAAGCGCGCACATTCACTCGGCCTTCATTACCTGCAGTTACCTCAATAAAAGCCTCAAATTCCGCGGCAGGCTGACGGGAGATAATATTGATTGCACCGCCAATGGTATTACGACCAAACAGAGTTCCCTGAGGTCCACGCAGAACCTCGATGCGTTCTACATCAAGTACGTCGAGTACGCCACCCACCGAGCGAGAAACATAAACCCCATCTACATAGGTACCAACACCTGGATCAGTCGTCAGGCTAAAATCTGTGTTGCCGATACCCCGAATAAACACCGCTGCACCTGACGAAACACCACCAATGGGCGATGTAGTATCAAAGACTAAGTTAGGAGTGAAGAATGCGATCTCTGAAATATCGTTGACGCCTTTATCTGCTAGTGCTGTCGCTGTGAACGCAGTTATCGCTATCGGAGTATCTTGTAAACTTTCCGAACGTTTTTGCGCTGTGACTACTATCTCCTCCAGTACAATACCGCTTTGTCCGAACGCTGGTACAGCCCCGGCCAAAGCAAAGTTAGAGCATATTAACAGCGCTAGCTTCGTGGGTTTTAGTGTGAGGTTCATTGTCTCATCTCCGCCATTAATTAATATCTAGGTTTTTTACTCGCAAGCATTAGTTTTCAAACACAGGGTGCTAGCTAGATAGTTAATTATATGACTGGGTGAATATCTCAGGCCATGATGAAAAGGGCACAACATTTAGTCATGTTATGCACTGTAGTTAAAAACGATCTAAGCAAGATTGTCAGTTATACAGTGAGGTTGTCATATTTCCAGTCGCAAAACCGCAGGCGTGGCACGGTAGGAAAACCCTCGCGGTACTGATAGGCTTCCAGGTAAGCGGATTGATCCCCGACCAACGCGAAGTCAGTAAAATCATCATTGGGACAACCCCTGGGTTCGTTGAATTAGTATCTGAACGGCGCTAAGGTGAGATCATGACAAGCTGCATCGACAATATTCCGACGACCGAGCGATTAGACTATTTCCTCAGTCAGGTCAGCGACACGTTTTTTCCCATGTCCTTCGCCTCACGCCAAGACGCGGGAAGTTTGTTCGAAGGTGACCTCGTCAGCCATCAGTTGGGAGATGTCGGCTTTGCTGCGATAAAGAGCTCCCCCCTGGACGCCTATCGGAGGCGCAGTCATATCAGCCAAGTGTCCGACGCTGCCTATCTAATCAAGATTCAAGTGCACGGTGAAGCCGTGGTTCAGCAGTGTGGGCGCGAGGCGCACTTGCGGCCCGGCGACTTCACCGTGTGCCTGAGCTCTGAGCCCTACGAGCTTCACTTCCCATCTGACTATGCCCAGATGGTATTGTCGATCCCACAAAACTTGATGGACGAATGTGTGCACCAGCCCACTCAGCACCTGGGTGTTCTCATGGACTCGCGAGTAGGAGCCAATGGCTTGTTTACCCAGTTTGTCAGCTCTATCGGCAGTCGCATGGATACCATGGACAGTCTATTGGCGAAACGTTTGGAGGCCAACGTCATCGACCTGCTGTCGACGACCCTGGGTTACGCTCAGAATGCGCAGCGCCGCGACCAGATCGACATCGGGGTCAAACACGAGCACATACAGCGTATTAAACATTTCATCCGCCGACACCTCGACGATGAGCGACTGACCCCCGATTGGATTGCCGCCGCGCATGAGATATCGACACGCTATCTTCACATGCTATTCGAAACGCAGAGTGTATCGATTTCACGTTACATCCTCGGCATGCGGCTGGAAGCCTGCAAGTCGGCCCTGTCTGACGCGGCCTACGCGGGGTATTCGGTATCAAACATTGCCTATCAATTGGGTTTCAAGGACGCCTCCCACTTCAGTCGTTCCTTCAAAACGGAATACGGCTGTACCCCGGCGCGCTATCGGAAAGAGTGTAATTACGCCTCGCCAACCGACTGATGAAAGTCATGCGCCTGATCTGCTCCACACTCCTGCCCCTGACCATGCCGCTGGCGGTGCTCGCTGGATTGCCAGTCTTACTACTCACTTGCTCGCGGCGCAAAGCCATTAATTTTTGCACCGCATTATGGGCCGATATGAGCTGCAAACTGATCGGTCTTTCCGTCGATATCACCGGGGAAGAACATCTCACGTCTCCCCGCCCGGCGGTCTTTATTCTCAATCACCAGAGCAATGCCGACGGTTTCCTCGTGGCCAAACTAATCCGCCGGGATATCGCCATTATGGGCAAAACCGAGTTGTCACGGCAGCGAATCCGGGGCCGATTGATGCAATGGGGCGGCCTGGTCCTTGTGGATCGGCAAAATGCCGCCAGTGCGGGCAGCGCCATGCAAGCCATGGTCAATGCTATTCGTGGGGACGGACGCTCAGCGGCGATTTTTCCCGAGGGTAAACGCAGTCATTCCACAACCCTAGGTCAGTTTAATAAGGGCGCTTTTCTCACCGCCTTGCGTGCCGGCGTTCCCATCATACCTATCGTGATCCACAATTCGATCGACGCCCAACCGAAGGGCGAAACGGATTATCACCCGGCCCTTGTTAAAGTCGACGTACTGCCGCCGATAGACACCCGTGAGTGGCGGGTGAAAACGCTGGCAGACCATATGGCAGAACTCAGGGGCAGGTATTTGCAAATATTAGGCCAACAGAAAGCGTGATACTGCCTTATCGTGCCGGCTGCCTGACGATTAAATAACCAGCAAAAGAAAGAAGCATCGCCGTGCCAATCCCCAGGGCCGTGGGTAGCAAAGTGTCATCATAAAAGAGGCCGACGAGAAAACCCAAACCGGCCGCAAACGCCACCTGCAGTACACCAAACACCGAGGAGGCCTTGCCCGCCGCCGCGTGCATTTCCGCGATAGCCCCCATCTGGCTGATGGAGAGACACAGTCCGCTGGCCATGAAGACCAGGAAAAAAGCCAATAGAACAGGTACCAGGGCATAAATCTCCCCGACGGCCAGCACTAACAACAAGGCTGCCCCGGTCAAGCCCACCCACTGACCCAGCCCCATCACCCGAATACTTCCCCAGGACTGGACTTTCCGCGAACACAAAGTAGCGCCGCTGATATAACCAATCACCACGAACAACGCTGTATACCCAAACATCTCGGGAGCGATACCCAGTAGCTCAATCATGATAAAAGATGTCGTCGACATATAACAGAACATGCCGGCGTAAGTCGCGCCCCCACACAGCGTGTATCCCAGAAACTGGCGGTTGCGGAGACACAGGGGAAACTGACTGAAAATGGTGCCCAATCTCAGGGGTGACTTACCCATGGTGGTGCAGGTCTCTGGCAGCATTTTTACCCCAACGACCGTCAGTAGGCCCAATAGCAGTAGCAACACAAAGTGAGAACGCCAGTCAAAAAAGTACAGCAACCAACTGCCAAACACCGGGGCCACGGCGGGTACCAATGCCATGATACCGGCGATACCGGCCATTATTCGCGCGGCATTGGGCCGGTCGTAACTATCGGAGACAATCGCCCTGGCGAGCACGGGCCCGGCGGCACCACCGAGCCCCTGAATAAAGCGACCGGTAATCAATGCGCTGATATCCGGGGAAAGTACACAGGCGATTGACCGTAAGCGCACTTAAATCGACCCTATTGATTTTGTCTGCGAGCCGCTAGACAGTAGATCGCTTTACCTCGCCGTTATTCTTCGATTTCCATGTTCCAGGGCAGTAATGCTTCAAGCTTCTCCACCGTATCTGCCGCCGCAATGTGCGCCAGCACATGCTGGAGGTAAGCATAAGGTTCCAGGCCGTTCGCCTTTGCCGATTCCACTAAACTATAACAGGTCGCACTGGCTCGGGCCCCGCAGGAGGTATCTGCGAATAGCCAGGCGCGCCGACCAACCGCAAAGGGCCTGATCGCATTCTCAGCCAGCGCATTGCTGATATTCAACTGGCCGTCCTCGCAATAGCCAATCAGGTACTCCCATTGGTTCAGTGTGTACGTTATGGCCTTGTGGGTCAGGCTATCTTTGGGCACCCGGCTGACGTTCTTCTCCAGCCATGGCTTCAGGTCCTCGAGAATCGGCACGCTGAGTGACTGCCTTGCCTGTTTTTTCTTGTCGTGCTCCAGATCCTTGATCGATTTCTCTATCGCATACAGCCTTCGTATTTTACTGAGTGCAACGTCAGCCTTGGTGGGTTGCCCCACTTTCTTTTTGGTGCTCCTGGTTTCCGCCGCCCGGCTGGCTTCAACGAACTTGCGCCGGGCATGGTCAAAGCATCCAATTCGGGTAATGCCCGCTATCCGGCACACCTTGCTGTAACCGGAATAGCCGTCGGCCTGCAACACACCACCAAAGCCATCCAGCAGGCGCTCCGCCACCGCGCCAGCACGTGAGGGGTCGTATTCGAACAGCACTGATTGTTTATCCGGCGGGCCGCCGCGTATCACCCACATCCATTTATCCGATTGGGCCGTTTTGCCCGTTTCCTTCAAGACTTGTATGCGCGTCTCATCCGCCTGCAGGTAATTCCCCTCAAGCTGAACCTCCCGGATCAAGTTGATCAAGGGCTGGAATACATCCTGAAGCCGTACAATCCAGTGGGCCATGTTGGAGCGGCTGATATCACCGCCGTAACGCTTGAGCATCCCCTCCAGGCGGTATAGCGGCAGTCCATCGGCGTATTTGGAGGCAATGATGTAGGCCAGCAATGCAGGACTGGCAAAGCATTTCCCCAGCGGATGAGCGGGGCGCTGTGCGGCGACAATGACATCTTCACCGTCAATATTGAATACCGCCTTCTCCTGCCAGTATTCCAACACCTTGACCTGGGCGGGAATAAACTCCAGCTCCTCCTTGACCTTGGTGAAGAAGGTTTTGGTGGCCCCATCCTTTTCCTCATCTGAAAGTGTGAGGTGTATCTGCACCCGTTGCAGCTTGTCGCTAAACCCGCGCTTTCTTTTCTTCTTTTGAGGCCGAACCCGGTCTTCTTCAGGCAGTTGCTCTTCGAGCTCACTCAGGGCGACTTCGATTTCAACCTCGTCGAACAAATCAGACTGAAACGCCAGTTTCTCACTACTGGCTCCGAATTTCTGTACCGTGGCCAGGCGCAAGTATTCTTCGAGCAGGACAATGCGTTTACCCTGTTCAAGGATGATGTGGTTTTTGTCGCCGAGGTGTTTCTGGTGAACCTCGTCTTTTTCTTCAAGAATCTGGTCTTTTACAGCGAGGGCTGCAAGCAGTTCCGAGACACCAAGCCCCTCGTAACCGCCTTGTTTTTGTTGCTTTTTTATCGCCGATTGCATGGCGTAATTATAACATTCATGGCGACAAAAAGCTTTAAAATACAGACTCATAATGCAATTTTTTATGCCCGGTCATCAGCATGATGTCGTACCCGTCGAGCAGCCAATTGATCTGTTGTCCTGTCAGTGAAACAACTTCATCACCACGGCGAGGCCAGCGGAATTTCTCCTCGGCAAGGGCCTTGTAGTAGAGCACAAAGCCATTATCTTCCCAGTACAGGCACTTGATCTTGTTGCGCCGCCGGTTGGTGAAGGCGTACAGGCCGCCGTCGAAGGGATTGTGGCCCAGCTCTCGCTCAACGATGGCAGCCAGCCCTGCACTGGCTTTTCTAAAGTCTACTGGGTCCCGGTACAGGTAGATCCGCGACATGTCATCGGCCGGACGGAAATAGCGAGTAGTCACAGCTGCTCCAGTAGCTGGCGCACCACCGGCACGTTATCGGCACAGATACCTCGCACAATGAATCCGTTGGGCAGTGACAAGGTTAGCCCCCGATCGGCGTCAGGTCTGACACTCACTGCGGCAAAGCCACCTTGGTCTTGTTTTATAGAAGACACACGGATGGTATCGTCAAACTTCCGATGCCAGTACACAAAGCGATGGTAAGTCAGGTGATTGTGTTTGCAAAACCGGGTCTGGGACAAGCCCGACAGTTTCCAGGTTTGTATTTGCTGCTTCCAGTCAATACCTTGTGGCTGGGGCTGAGTGATATCGTTCATGATTTGCTCCTGTGTGGTTATCAGGAGAAAGTCTGGCGGGAACTCTTACAAAAAAATAGGTGCTGATTTAGGGGCGCTTACGATTGACCCGAGAATATAGATGGAGAGCCCAACAAACAGTGCGGGCTTTCTCCCGAACTGGTCGGAAATACTCCCGTAAAACATTTGCCCCACAGCAAAACCAAACAGAAACACACTCAGGGTCAACTGGCCCTGACTGTTGCTGGCACCGAGATCCGCTACCATCTGCGGAATTCCCGCTAAGTACAGATCCGTGGATACCGCCATTACTGCGACGAGTCCGGCCAGAATCAGTTTTTGCAACAAGGCATTGTCCTTCACAAAATTGGGATGGAGTGTACCGGGCCGTTCCAGCCGACGCTGGCCTGCTCTTTAGAGGCCAGGCTTAGGGCGACAGCTGGCTGTAGTACGCCGCCAAAGCAGCAAACTCGGCCTCCCCAAATGGTTGCAATACCGTCTGCATATGGGCGTTTATACGTTCTCCGCTTTTAAAGGACGAGAGTTGCTGCTGTAGATAGACGGCCTGTTGCCCGGCCAGGTTGGGCCAGGCCTCCGCAACCGGTTTGCCCTGCATCCCGTGGCAAGCCTTGCAATAGGCCGCCAGATTTTCACCCGTTGCCACCAGGTCGGAGTTTCCGCTTGCCGCGGTGGTCGGCGCTTGTCCGGCGTAATAGCTGGCAAGGGCCATAATCTCTTTGTCCGAAATCCCCACCATCATTGGCGCCATAAGAGAATTCACCCTACTACCATCGCGAAATGCTCTGATTTGGGTGGCGAGATAGCCAGCCTTTTGCCCGGCCAGGCTGGGCCATTGGGGATTGCTTGAAACCCCGGCGGTGCCATGACAAGCAGCGCAGGTGGCTGCCTTCGCCGGTGCCTCCTGTGCCGATAGGACCGGGCCATAAAAAAACAGCACGACACTCACTATAATCCAATTTTTCATTACGATTACTCTCCGGTCTTCTCGAGTTCCGCTAATAACTGTTGCCTGAAGTGCACCACTTCTTTGAGTGGATGCTGGCGCAAGCCTGCAACTTCCGCTGCGGTATAACGCTGAAATCCGTCGTCCGCGCTGGACCCCGAGAATTGCAGCACAATCCAATTGAGTACTTCCGCCAGCTGCCCATCATCCAGTGCCGAAGTGGCAGAGCCTGGCACTCTTACCAGATATTCTCTGCCGGCCTGTGAATTCAAGAAGCGGCCTATATGATCCTTAAGAGGGGGCACGGTGGCAGCACCTGCCCCGTCGGGGGCATGACAACCCTGGCAGGACATCTGGTAGTTAAACTGGGCGCGACGAGCATTGATCTCCTGCGCCTGCACACCAGTGCTAAGTAACAAACAAATCAGCAGCAGCGATTTCATTGCTCTTCGAATGCCACCCCTACCAGCACCGCGGTTGAACAGTGGTAAGCCGCACTGCTGGTTCCCAGACACCAGTTGATATCATTGGTCTTGTCCGCTCTGTACGGCGGACGATCACCCTCATCGCGCTGACACAGGCAGATACCGCAGGTAGAGCGTCCGCAGCAATCATTGTAGGAAATCACGTAGTTGCGCCCATCAACGGGATTGCGGCAGGTGCCTATCCAGGTAACCGGCGACATCTCGGTACCGGGAGGACAGCTGTTGTAGGTTCCTCCACAACAACTGCATAAAAAACCATCGATCGCGCAATAACGCCAGTAGTCACAGCTATTGGGATCGCCCTGCTCCGCCGGATGCGCCGGATTTTCGGAAGCCGATGCCCGTGCGACCGGCAACAGCGGTATGGCCGCACTGCCAACCAGCAAACCACCGAGGCCTTTCAACATACCGCGGCGCGAGCTGTGCTGTGCCAGCCGCCGGGTCTGCCGTTCGAATAACTTATCGAGTAGTTTCATGCCTTGTCAGCCTCCACATACTGTACCGCTTGTTGTTTTTCCATATAGTCCTGTATGGAAGCCACTTTTCGTTCTTTGGCTTCAAACAGGCTCTCGAGGTGCTCTCGGGAATTAACAATACCCATGGAGGCGATTGTTCCTCTCTCATCGATTAACACAGCGTAGGGCAGTTTCGCGACACCGTAGGTTTTGCCCAACAGCTCGGAAACCACATAGGGAAAGTGCTCCAGGCCCTTTTTCGCGACATAGGCGCTATGGTCTAGCTCCTCGCCGTCACTGCCCAGAGTAATGCGCAACCAGTCAGCTTCGGCCTTCGCAGCGGATTTTAGAACAGGTGTCAGCTCACTGCAGACTGGGCAGTCCGGGGACAGGAAAAACAACAGCTGAGATTTTTGGTCTAGGACTTTCCCCACTTCTTCGATGCCACCTGCCAGTGTGGCAAGGGCCAGTTCAGGAGCCGGGGAACCCACTTTCAATTGCTGATTCATCATCAGGGCACCCGCCGGTGCAACGCGCTCATAGAGCACACCGATCTGCCGCGCCAGGGCCAGGTTAATCACCACCATGACCAGAAATCCAATCCACAATACTATATTTGAAACAATCAGCAGATCCATTCAGTGTTCTCCCACCATTTGTTGCGCATTGCCAATAAGTTGCTCACTACACAGATAAACCATAATCATAAAGGCCGGTACGAACAGTGTCAGTCCCAAGCCCGCAAAACCCGACGTCACCATCGTGGTCGGCATCAAAGCCAGAACCGCCAGCGCGGCGCAAATTACATTGCGCAGTACTAAAGCGGGACTTACGAGAACCTGGGAGGCAGGACCGGCGCAGCCACACTTGATATCGGCGTTACCACGGCTTATTTGCAGGGACATCAGAGCCGCATAGACAACTAGCACCCCGGCGCTGGCAATCAAACCAACATGGCGACTCCCGGGCAATAGCACCATCGCAGCAACTGACAACTCCACCCCTGCTACCACCCACACGGATACTGTTGTGAGACTCAAACCTGGCAGATAGGCCGACATCGGCGCCAGATAATCACCCGCCGCGCGCAGTTTATGGATCGCCGCGAGGGCGAAAAGCCAGACGAAGAATAGCGCCACACCGTTGTTGACCAAATCCGGCATGCCCATCATCTACTTACTCCCGAACAGCATGAGCGGCGTCTCCTGTCCAAAATCAGTAATACTTTTAATGAAGTCCCCACTGCCAGCATCGTAGAGTTCCAGGCTCATATCGGTGGGATTGGTTATCAGTAACAGTGGCTTGTCGCCGCGACTCACCGCCAGGGTGAGCCCCCACACCTTCAGGGGTATTCTCAGGACGCGCTCACGTTTAGCCGCATCGTAGACCCAGACTTCGGAACCGCCCCCGTTCTGGGTGCCATCGCCCGCGCCAGGATGCATCAGGACATAGAAGCGACCCCGGTCGTCTTCCCCGGTGATGCCAATACCACCGGGCGCCCAATTTTCATCGCGCTCGGACTCGGGCACCAGGTTCCAGGGCTTGCCCACTTTTGCAACCGAGCCACCCAGATCTACCGGGTAGACCAGGCCCGCAAACGATGGGAAATAGGCCGTATCGCCAATTATCGCTGGGCGTTCAAATATAGGCGAGGTATCGGAGTCAAAAAAAGCGTCTGTTCGCGTCTGCCTGATGAGCGTGCCGTCACTGGCGAGCTCGGTACTCATAAATCGACCGTCAGCACACAGCGAACTGAACCCGAGCTTGCCCGTTGGGTAGACCAGGGTACAGCCCGGGGTGGGGACCTCTGAGATGATTTCCCGGCTATCCAGATCGATCAAGGTGACAGAGGTCGCGGGGCTGAAATTGGCGACCGCCAGCCAGCGATCATTATCAATGCCCAGTAGCGCGTCGCGTTGAGGCATACCGGTAAACCGCTTGGCCCCCGGCAGAATGACTTCTCCGACGGGAGCCAGCGAGGCTTGATCCCAGATGGTGAGCACGTCCAGCCTGTCACCCCGCGTACCCCGGGAGTGGAAGGTCTCGGTGACATAGATTTCCCCCCGCTTGGCGGATTGGTAGAGGTTGCCGATCATCGAACTGTTGACAAAACCCTTGACCTGACTAGGCACAGTATCCTCGCCCACATCCATCACGTAAATCTTGCCATCTGACATATGATAAAAGGAAGCGTCGGCTACCAAAAACCAATCGTGGGGATACTGTTTTGGCAAGGATTCGACAATACCGGTTTTTTCGATAGGCAGTGGCGGTAACTCGCTATTTTGCCCAACGGCAGCTCGACTAAGGAACAGCGCCGCCATGGCGAGCGCCAGCAAACGTGCCTTGCTTGGAATATTCATAGCGTCTAATCCTTAATTTTACTCGCAGTATTTCAATGCTTGGGACAAAACATCAGGTTTTACTGATCTGCAAGGTTTGGATAGAAGTGTACTCCTCTAAACCATAGCGCCCAAATTCCACACCTATCCCCGACTCCTTGACGCCACCGAAGGGTGCATCGGGCTGTAACATGGCGTGATTGTTCACCCAAGCGGTACCGCATTCGAGACGGCTGGCCAATTGGGTCGCCCGTTCGATATCGCTAGACCACACGGAGCCACCCAAGCCGGATGCACTGTCATTGGCACGCTGTAGCGCGTCTTCAACATCGCTGAATTTAAGAATGGGCAGAATGGGACCAAACGGTTCTTCGCGAACCAGGCGAGCGTTGTCGGCGATATCCGCCACAATGGTAACCGGGTAGAAGTAGCCGGGGCCCTCGATCGCTTCACCGCCGGTCAAAAACCGGGCTCCGCCGGCCTTGGCGTCTTCGGCGAGTTGGCAGACCTTATCGAATTGGGCCTTGTTCTGAACGGGGCCAAAATCAACCTCGCCCATGCCATCGCCCGTCGTCACGCTCTTGGCGATACCGGCCAGCGCCTGGCACAAATCCTCGTAGATATCCTCGTGGACATACAGGCGTTTGAGGGCGGCACAGGTCTGGCCGTTGTTGATCAGAGCCGTCGCGAAAATCTTAGGTGCCGCCGACGCGAGATCGGTATCGGGCAACACAATGGCGGCGTCGTTACCACCCAGCTCCAGAGTCAATCTCTTGAGATTGACCGATGCGCTTTGCATGATCTTTTTGCCCGTCGGGGTAGAGCCTGTGAATACGATCTTGTTGATATCCGGGTGTGTCGACATCGCCGCACCAAGGCCGCCATCGCCGGTCACGACATTGCACACGCCCGGCGGGAGAATGTCGTTGATGATTTCCATCGCCCGCAAAGTGGTCAGCGGTGTGTACTCGGAGGGTTTAAGCACCACCGTATTGCCGCTGCGCAAGGCCGGTATAATGTGCCAGATGGCAATCATCAACGGAAAGTTCCAGGGAGTGATCGAACCGACCACACCTAATGGTTTGCGATGCACTTCTACCCGCGCTTCCTCGTTGTCCTGAATCACATCCACGGGCAGATCCAGCTCCGCAGTGTAGTGACACCAGGCGCTGGCACCACCGAGTTCAAAACCGGACCCCAGGCCGGCAAAACCGCCCAGCGGCTTGCCCTGCTCCAGGGTCAGCAGCTTCGACAATTCTTCGGCGTTCGCTTCGATCGCATCGCCTATGGCGTGAATCAAACTAGCGCGCTCGCCTTCCGAGGTCTGACTCCAGGCTGGAAAAGCCGCCCGTGCAGCGGCGACCGCCTGATCGAGCTGCGCCGTAGAGGCCTTGGGACACCGCGCGAGCACTTCTTCAGTCGCGGGATTGAGAACAGCAAAGCTCTCTTCGCCGCTCACCTTCAAGCCATTGATTATCATTTGGTAGTCGGACATGTTAACCCTCACATTAGTTTTCGAAGTCTATTGAACCAGAATTTCAGTCCAAGGTATTGTCCAGCAGAGAACAAAAAAATTGACTGGGAGTGAATCAAAATCGCGATCTCGGCTGGATACTTTTTTTGCAGCGACCGCGTACAGCCCAGTAAACTCACCCTGCTGAAGAACCCCGCCTATAAACATAACGTGTTAATTACAACAAAGGAAATCTATCCGTACTAAACGGACGAAAAGCGAATAAGTCGCCCTATTTACTTTGAAATTTCGTCATTTTCCGTTATTTTATATTAACAGGTTAATTAAAATGGCTAGAGTTTAGAGTCTGGGGAGGAAGATTATCGCGCAAAGTGTGCGAAAAAACTTGACATAAAGCGGCAAAAAGTTTGCCGCGCCCTATACAGCTTTGCTTTTTAAAAGGTGTATAGGGCGCGGCCTTCAGAAAGAAATGAATCGATTTCTTCTGGAGGCCGCTATGAACGCAACAGGATGTGCTCACATCCCCCGCGAACTGTGCTATTGGATAACATTTTTAAGCAAAGCGCTACCCCCAAGATCCGTAGGCACATTCATTGAACTATTGATCGGCGCTATGTTAACGCCCGCTGGCTTTGTCACCGAAACCTATTTGTTTCTAGACATGCAAAGGCACTGGACGACGTATTACAAATGGCTTGAAGCCGGAAAGTGGTCCTGGTTGAAGCTGGCAAGACAGTTCGTCTGTCTGGTTCTTAGTGCCAAGAATGATCCCGTTCTATATTTAGCGATTGACGATACGGTGAGTCTACGAGCCTCGAAAAAAGCACCGGGCAGCCAGATACATCATCAGCACGGAAATAAGCCGAATTTAGCCGCCTATGTTCGTGGTCAATGCTGGGTTAGTTTAGCGGCTGTTTTCAGGCGCACACCGCTGGAGACGACGGCGATACCTCTATTGTTCCGACTGATACCCAGTGCAGGGAATACGGGCAAGCTGGTCGCAGCGACAGTGATCATGCGTGCTGTTTACCGCTTGTTTGAAGATAAAACGGTGAGGGTATTGGTCGATTGCTGGTATATGCGCAAACGATTTATCAACGCGATGACAGCGTACGGTTTTACCGTGATTGGCCAGGCGAGAATCGATACGCGGCTTTACGACGAACCCCCCGAACGAAAACCGGGGCAACGCGGGCGGCCACGCAAGTATGGCGAAAAACACACACCCAAGCGAATTGCCCACTTTAAAAAGACGGAAGCACTACTGCGGCTGTACGGAAAAGAACAAAAGGTGAGATACCGTAGTCGGCTCGCCAAGGCAAGGTTCCTTGACGGTCAGTTAGTCAGAGCCGTTTGGTGCGAGCTAGACAGGGGTAAAGGTCAGTGGACCAAGACTCGATTATTTCTTTCAACCGATACGACTCTAACGAGCGAACAAGTGATTGAAGATTACGGACTGCGTTGGTCGATTGAGTCGATGTACTACCAGTTGAAACAATTGTGGGGGCTCAAAGAAGCCTGGCAGCAACGGCGCCAAACGCTGCATCGCTGGGTTCACTTGACGACTGTAGGTTACGGACTGCTTCATTTGTTGACGCTGGTATTGGGTGATAAAGCGGGCCCACTGGTGACGGATGCACCATGGCGCAAGCCGGATATTATTACAGCGGGAAGAATCAGGCTGGGTCTGACAAAACATTTTCGCCATGTTAACGTTCGAAGCTGGTGGAACGAAAGATGCAAAAAATTCCAAGCCCCTGGTGCGGTAGATTATATACAAGATGGGTAACATTGCGTTGCAGCTTGTATTACACGCAGGTTTTGAGAGAACATTAAGGAAAAGGAGTCGGGATTGAAGCTTCCGACAACAGCTCTTTCGCTCTAAACTCTAGTTAAAATGGGTATAGGTATGATAAACCAAGAGCAGATTAATCAATACAGTACAAATGGTGCGATCTGTATTCGCAATGCAGTCGGCCAAGAATGGATAGAAAAAATGCTGGGCCATCTTGACACTCATTTTGAAAAGGGTGGTGATCCAGAAACAGCTGAAAATGGCGAACTCGCTTTTAGTGATCGTTACCTCTACAAAAAACACACCTGGATGAATGATTTCGTTTTTAATTCAGGCATTGCCGAAATCGCCGGATGCCTGATGGAGTCTTCTGTAGCGAATGTCTATTTTGATCACATCTTTATTCGTGAAGGCGGCACGAGTGCAACAACCCCGTGGCATCAGGACCGGCCGTATTGGCCGTTTCTGGGCAAACAGATTGCATCAGTGTGGGTGGCATTGACGTCGTCAGGCAAGAGTTCCAGTGCGGTATCTTTTATTAAGGGTTCTCACCTATGGAGCAAAGCCTATAAGCCGCAAGCGTTTAGTGAGGCCGATGCGAACGACGAGTGGATCGTAAATGCTGAGGGAGAAGACATCCCGAATTTTTGGCAGGACAATGACGGCTTAGAGTTATTGAGCTGGGATACCGAACCCGGTGATGTCATTGTCTTTGGTGGAGATATTCTACATGCCGCAGGGGCTAACCTAGCAAACTCTGGGCGTAGAGTGGCAATTTCTACTCGCTTCCTTGGCAATGATGCCGTATGGGATCCCCGAGTCGGTACTGACCCGATTATCACCCAGGATCATGTTTGCATACAGCCAGGAGATTTCGCAGTAGCCGATAAAAAGACCTTTCCTGTGGCGTGGGAAAAACACTAAAAAGCAGTTACCGACAATACCCCCCCCACGGCGGTCCCGGCTGTTATCATGATTCCGCCCAACAGTGAAGTGGGCCGTGTGCCTGCCGTCATGTTGTTGCTTTCATAGGTTCTACTGGGAATCCTGTGGGTAGAGGTTGAGTTTTCCACAGTGGAACAGAATTGAAACTCGATAGTTTTCGAAGTTTCTAAATCCTCGGGCAGCCGATTTTATTGTCTGAATCTTTGAATTAAATCCTTCTGCGGTCGCATTGGTGATGCGATGTTTCAAGTAAGTCATTATGTTGTCGAGATGTTTCTTTAGCATCTTGGCGACTGATATGACCGGCTTTAGACGTGAATGTGTCGCCCACCAGTACCCTTTCTTAAAGAACGCCCGGGCTGGTTTATCGTAGCTGTAAGTCCACAGGTCAAGCAGCGTCTCTTTGATTGCCCAGGCTCGGGCAACCTTCAACCCCTTTGATTGAAGGCCATAAAAAGTGGCTTCATCTTTTTCACTCCAGTTGTCGGGATTGCGTAACCAGGTATAGCGAGACCCGACCAGGTCATTGATACCGGCGGCTCTTAATGTTTTATTTTCTTTGCGCCTGACTTGGTCAACCATTTTTGTAAGATAACTGACGATATGAAACTTGTCGTGAACAATGGCGGCGTTCGGTAAAGTCGCCTCAACTGCCGTCATAAATGGAACCCACATATCCACGGCAACAGCAGCTACTTCATTACGCTGCTGTTCTGGAAGCGTGGACAGCAATGCGGTTGCCGATTCCGCCGTTCTATCTGCCACGACCTCAAGCACTCTGGACGCATTCAAATCGTACAGCAGGCTGGCATAGGATTGCCCCTTGCGAAAACTTTTTTCATCGATGCCAAGGTGTTTCACTTCCTCAACAAAGCGTCTGTCCATCCCTCTTTTCACTGCTCGGGATTGAATATGATGCACCTCATCCCACGACAGACCAAGTAGTTTTGCGGCCTGTGTCTTGTTGCTGGCAGCCGACAGCACATCAATAGCGAAACGCTCAAATAAATGCGTAAAGCGTGCCTGCGTATCTGCCCACGGTACTTTCAGGCTTTTGATTCCATGCGCTTTACAATGAATACGCGGAACCTGAGCAACTAACTGCGTCTTGAACTGCATCGTATCAAGGTGTCGCCATGTGCGTTGCTCACGATGGTCGTAAACCGAACAAAGGGCATGGCAGACACTACACGCGCCTTTCGTTCCCTTTGGCCAATCTATCTGGAGGGTAATTGATTTGTCGGTCAGATCCGGGGTAATAGCCGTGATTTTCCATGGGTCGCCAAGCCCCAAAAGTTGAGTAAACAACGCGGTATCTTTCATTTGAATATCTCCATAAAAAAAGACTCTTGTACCACATTCTTGACCATTGTTTGGCTTTTACCCATAGGAAACTCGGAAGAACCAAAAATTACAACGACAATTGGATGAAAATGCCAATCTCAATACGCTGTATATCTTGAAGGAACAACTTCAGGCCTTGTGGGAATCACAGAGTGTTGAACTGATGCGGGAGCGACTGGAAGCCTGGTGCCGGATAGCCGATCAATCGACCATGCTCTACCTGAAGAAGTTTGCAAAATCCTTGAGAAGGCACTGTGTGGGCATTTGTAATTACGCGAAGCACAAGCTCACCAGTGCCAGGATCGAGGCTGGCAACATCAGTATCGGCATGATCCGCAAGCGCGCCAGAGGCATCAGGGATACCGAGTATTTCAAACTCAAGATCAGACAGTCATCCCTGCCGGACGGGGCCTCGATGTTCTATGTTGCGGCCTGATATTCACTCACAAGACCGGAGAAGAACCATTTACCTTTATGCAGCCAATTTTCTGTAGAGCCTCCATAGCGTATTTTACCAACGCAGCACCAGTGCCGTTACGACGACTCCCCTTTAGTACCGCAACTGCATACAACCAACCACGATGTCCATCGTAGCCGGCCATACAAGCACCAATCAACTTTCCGTCAATCTCTGAAACATATATAAGGTCATCCACGGCAAGTTTAGCATCGATAACAATAGAGGGCTCATTGTGCGGCGGGTCGTCAGGGAAGACAGCTTTCCAAAGCTCTATTAAGGCGTCCCTGTCAGTTTTCTGATACTTACGTATGGTCATATTCATTATTGCGCAACCGTTCCCCGTACTGCAAATCGCTGACGAAAATCTGGGAGCGATAAAGAAAAATTGTCTGCTTCAACAAACTGGGCATCGGTCATGGTGCGCTGCTCATGCAAACGGTACCAGCTGGCATAAGAAGGCAGATCTTCAGACGCTACGTTGTAGTGTGTAGAGTAGGTTTTTACAGTCAGCACCGGAGTGTTTTTTGAAAAATCAAAATGCATGCGTCTGAGCCAGCCATCGCCAATACCTACAGGGCGGTGCAACAGCGGGTGCAATGGCTGTCCAGCCTCCACACCCGACTGCCCTCTATCTTGATAGTCCGCCAGGATTTGATAGACAAAATGTCCATCAATGTTCTTATCAACGGCAAGTGCTTGGCCGTGTTGATGACCAGACAAGACCATGAATATTTGATCATTGGTTTTTACAAATGTGTCCCATAACATCTGGGCATTGTTATGCCTTGGGTCCACACGATGAAAATCTACTATCGCACTTGCTTTCCGCTCACCCGCCGAATTCAGGTAATCGTGTGTTGTAACAATGGTTGGAATACCGTAATGCTTTTGAATAATGCTCTCGGCCCAGGCCAGCACCTCGTCAGTAGGAGACATATCCAACGCCAAGTGTAAAAATGTATAGCCTGCTGCAGTAAACACCTGGGCGCTGCTGAGCAAAATCAGGGGGTATTAATCCTTCCTATACTCAATCAACACTATCATGCTTATTTATCTAAGGACCATTTAATGTTCATAGTATTTTCCAATATGAAATGAGCCTGAAGGGAGGGTGTATTAAGCCCTTATCTTGAGTCGCTCATGGAGTTGCTGAAATAAGTGATCTCGTGCTGAATTTAGTTGTTCAGCGGCCTCATTGTCCGTCATTTCATTGGCGAATGCATCCAGATTTCTAAAGGTGATTCCCGGCTTTAAATATTGGCTGGGTTTGGCCAGGGAGCGGAATTTCTCATAGGGTGTCATCATGTCGTCGTAGCGGTATTTCTTCCGCTCCTTGCCCTTCTCATCAATAATGGTGGTGGGGAAATAGCAGGGCCGGTGGAAATTGACGTATCGGTAGACTTGATGGCTATTGAGTTCAGTGAAATCCGTGGCGTACTGCTGAGGTATGTGGGTATAGCCATAGAGTTTGCGAATGACCGAGCCATTTTTACTCTCAACCAAACCATTGTCGTTACTGTGCCGGGGCCGTGATTTGGTAAATTCAATGTGCAACTTGTCCAGAAGCTCAGCAACGGTGTAGTTGATATATTCGCCGCCATTGTCTGCGTGAAAGCCCCGTATTTTAAAGGGGAAGGCAGCCAGAATCTGCCTGAGGGCTGGCAGCATAAACGCCTCGCTAATACGTTCCAGCGTGACGATGATCTGGAACTGTGTCACCTCATCCACGGCATTGACGTGGTAGATTCCTTTGCGTTTGTCCTGATCACCTTGATGGACAGAGTCAATGCGGATATAGCCTGGTTGATCGTTCGGGCAAGGTTTGCGCCGCTGGCCAATAGAGGCGGCCTTAGGTCGTGTCTTTGTCAAGACACAGCGCTGCCTCTGGTAGGTCTTGGAGGCCCGCAGGTTGTACAGGTGAGAAACCGAAATACCCGCCAGGCGTCGATAGTCGGCTTGGCCAAAGCGCTGATAAGCCCGCTCACAGAGCTTTTTAAGTACCGCGCCGCTGGGCTGACCATGTCGCTCATCCATACTCGCCAATAGGCGTATATCGGCGTCAGTGTAGGCGCGCTTGAAGCCATTACGCCGAGCTGGTTTCACCGAGACGGTGCCTGTTTTGACGTATTGGCGTATCAGGCGCCTGGTCTGGGCCAGGGAGTAGCCGGTTACCTTTATCAGGTAGCGGGTGACGGTTCCCCGGTCTGTTTTGCCAAGCTGTAAGTATCGGTGCTTCACCAGTGCCTTCTGTACCCAGCGATAGCGTTCAGATTTCTCAGTGGCCACGTTGAAGGCTACTTCCTGTGTGCCGTCGAGAAACTGTTTGATGGCACCCAGGGTATTCAGATGTTCTAAGCTCATGATCGTTTTCATCCGCTGATCATGAACGACTACAAGGACTATTTCAGGCTCATTTTATGTTGGAATCAACTTCCGCCACATTCCCGGGTTTCAGGCTCATTTCATATTGGAAAAGACTTTCATTTGTTTGTTTAAGGAACTAGAGTTTAGAGTCTGGGGAGGAAGATTATCGCGCAAAGTGTGCGAAAAAACTTGACATAAAGCGGCAAAAAGTTTGCCGCGCCCTATACAGCTTTGCTTTTTAAAAGGTGTATAGGGCGCGGCCTTCAGAAAGAAATGAATCGATTTCTTCTGGAGGCCGCTATGAACGCAACAGGATGTGCTCACATCCCCCGCGAACTGTGCTATTGGATAACATTTTTAAGCAAAGCGCTACCCCCAAGATCCGTAGGCACATTCATTGAACTATTGATCGGCGCTATGTTAACGCCCGCTGGCTTTGTCACCGAAACCTATTTGTTTCTAGACATGCAAAGGCACTGGACGACGTATTACAAATGGCTTGAAGCCGGAAAGTGGTCCTGGTTGAAGCTGGCAAGACAGTTCGTCTGTCTGGTTCTTAGTGCCAAGAATGATCCCGTTCTATATTTAGCGATTGACGATACGGTGAGTCTACGAGCCTCGAAAAAAGCACCGGGCAGCCAGATACATCATCAGCACGGAAATAAGCCGAATTTAGCCGCCTATGTTCGTGGTCAATGCTGGGTTAGTTTAGCGGCTGTTTTCAGGCGCACACCGCTGGAGACGACGGCGATACCTCTATTGTTCCGACTGATACCCAGTGCAGGGAATACGGGCAAGCTGGTCGCAGCGACAGTGATCATGCGTGCTGTTTACCGCTTGTTTGAAGATAAAACGGTGAGGGTATTGGTCGATTGCTGGTATATGCGCAAACGATTTATCAACGCGATGACAGCGTACGGTTTTACCGTGATTGGCCAGGCGAGAATCGATACGCGGCTTTACGACGAACCCCCCGAACGAAAACCGGGGCAACGCGGGCGGCCACGCAAGTATGGCGAAAAACACACACCCAAGCGAATTGCCCACTTTAAAAAGACGGAAGCACTACTGCGGCTGTACGGAAAAGAACAAAAGGTGAGATACCGTAGTCGGCTCGCCAAGGCAAGGTTCCTTGACGGTCAGTTAGTCAGAGCCGTTTGGTGCGAGCTAGACAGGGGTAAAGGTCAGTGGACCAAGACTCGATTATTTCTTTCAACCGATACGACTCTAACGAGCGAACAAGTGATTGAAGATTACGGACTGCGTTGGTCGATTGAGTCGATGTACTACCAGTTGAAACAATTGTGGGGGCTCAAAGAAGCCTGGCAGCAACGGCGCCAAACGCTGCATCGCTGGGTTCACTTGACGACTGTAGGTTACGGACTGCTTCATTTGTTGACGCTGGTATTGGGTGATAAAGCGGGCCCACTGGTGACGGATGCACCATGGCGCAAGCCGGATATTATTACAGCGGGAAGAATCAGGCTGGGTCTGACAAAACATTTTCGCCATGTTAACGTTCGAAGCTGGTGGAACGAAAGATGCAAAAAATTCCAAGCCCCTGGTGCGGTAGATTATATACAAGATGGGTAACATTGCGTTGCAGCTTGTATTACACGCAGGTTTTGAGAGAACATTAAGGAAAAGGAGTCGGGATTGAAGCTTCCGACAACAGCTCTTTCGCTCTAAACTCTAGTAAGGAATATACTTGAGAGTACCGAGTTCTGCGCTCTGTTTTATTTGCTGTTTAGCGAAACCAGTCAAGCGGCAGCTCCGCAACATTTCTTGTATTTCTTCCCGCTTCCGCAGACACACCGTTCATTTCGCCCGATCTTTGCGGCTTCATGATGGATGGGAGGCGATAGCTTTCTTTCCAGGTCCGTTAGATCCTCTTCCTTGTCCGGTTCAAACCCCAAAATAAAATGCCAGCCGTTTTCATGACAGGTATTGGCGATCATATCGACTTTTGCGTCATCGGCAACTCTTAAAATCAATGGGTTCTTTTTACTGCCCAGTTTGGCCACGATTTTTGCTTGCTTCCCGTTGTAATCACTACGCTTGCTTGAGTTTCATTGATAACTTTGAGTGCTCAATACTCAGCGCCACCCATTGTGCATTGAGCTTCTTGAACCGTTTATAGTTACTTATCTGGCCGCGTATATCGCCCACAAATTCCTTGCGAATATACTCCGTCCGGCTCTTCATATCCAGTGTATAGCTGACCTGATAATAAGGCCCAGTCTGACTCTCCCGGTCCTTGTATTGCTTCGTCAACGATCCAGGGCGCATAGCGCCCAGTAATGCTATGTCACCTTTGATCTTTGTCATACGCCGTTCAATTTGTGCGAGCCTTTTCTTTGTCATTGATATAGCATATACATACTATGTTAGTTTGTCAAAAGGACACTGTCTATGCTGTGGATCTATTGGTGGGATGCAATCATTTATCTTCGCCCGGCTTGCGCTCGTACCCGGACATTTATGTGGTTCGCCGTCTGTGTGGCGGGATTGACGGTTCGTACCGAACGAATGGGGGTGACGAGTATTGTCCGGGCGCTGGGGTTACAGGGGCGGTTTTATGACAACTTGCTGGATAACTTCCACAGCACCGGCATTAAGTTGGACTCAATGACGGTATTGTGGTCTCAACTTGTACTTCGACTGTTCCCTGGTCTGGTTCGAGTGAATGGCCGACTCGTGTTGGTGGGGGACGGCATTAAGGTCTCCAAACAGGGCAAAAAGATGCCTGCTGTGAAGCTGCTACATCAGGAATCCGAGTCAAATACCAAAGCGGAGTACATCATGGGACACTCCTTTCAGGCCGTCTCTATTCTTTCTCGTGCCGCCAATAGCGTGTTCGCTGTGCCGCTTGCCGCGAGGATTCATGAGGGGACCGTGTTATCGAATCGTGACCGGCGTACCCTGCTCGACAAAATGATCAGTCTACTGGCGATAGTCAGTATTCAGGAGCCGTATTATTTTGTCGCCGACGCCTATTATGCCAGCCAGAAAGTCGTTAATGGGCTTTTGAATGAGGGGAATCATTTGGTCACCCGCGCCAGATCAAATGCGGTTGCCTACCAGCTGCATCATCAGCAACAGCCGAAAAAAAGAGGGCGGCCACGTAAGTATGGTGACAAGGTAAAACCAAGATCACTGTTTGGGTTGGTCGCATTGATGGAGGAGGCTCAAAGCCCTGTCTATGGCGAAAAAAACGTAGCTATCCGATACGCAGTCCATGATTTATTATGGAGACCGACCGGCAGTATTGTTCGGTTTGTCATTGTCGTTCACCCAACGAGGGGACGCTGTATACTCATGTCTACTGATACGTCATTATCGGCCCTCGATATCATTCACCTCTACGGTCTGCGATTTAAAATAGAGCATGCCTTCAAGCAGGCGGTTCATGTTATCGGTTCTTTTTCATACCATTTCTGGATGAGCGTAATGAAGCCATTGGAGCGACGCAATGGTAATCAGCACCTTCACCGGGAATCAAAAAAATATCGCGATGGCGTCAAGCGAAAACTGAAGGCTTATCACGTCTTTGTACACGCGGGGATTGTTGCTCAAGGGCTACTTCATTACCTGGCATCTTGCCACACTCGGCTAGTCTGGAACTCTTTTGGCTCCTGGCTTCGAACGATCCGGCCCGGTCTAGCTCCGTCCGAGTTGGTGGTTGCCACTGCGCTACGCAGCAGCCTCCCGCATTTTCTCCTGGATACGGATTCTCGTACAAACTTCGCGAAATTCATCACGCAACGGCAAGACCTTGATAGAATGGCGCTATTTAGTCGACCCTGAAAAACGCTTAACATGTTGATTGTATTAGATAATACTGGGTATTTGTGAGATGATTTCGACCAGTTTCAAGCCTATTTGGCACTTAATCCGGTCGAAACAAAGGTGGCTCTCGATGAAAGATTCTTCCCCCGATCACCATCAAATGAGTTTTATGGCTGCTGGGTTGATGGATCAACTCAATCCGAAACACCCTCTGTTACATCTTGCGCGAACCATACCCTGGGACTTTTTTGAATCGGAGTTCGCTCCCTTGTATGCGGCAACTGGCAGGCCTGCCAAACCCGTACGCTTGATGGTGGGTTTATCTATTCTCAAGCATATGGAAAATGTCAGCGACGAGGTTATCGTGCAACACTGGGTACAAAACCCGTATTACCAGGCATTTTGCGGGGAGGTTGAATTCCAGTGGTCATTCCCTTGTGACCCATCCGATCTGGTGTACTTCCGCAAGCGAGTCGGCGAAAAGGGATTTGAAAAAATATTGGCATCCTCTATCACCATTCATGGTGAGAAAGCGGTCGAAGAGGAAGTCTGTATTGACACCACAGTACAGGAAAAAAACATCACCTTTCCCACCGATGCAAAGTTGTACCGAAAGATTATTGTTCGTTGCCTGAAATTGGCCAGGAAAGAAGGGATAACACTTCGCCGCAGTTATGCCAAGGAAATTAAGCAAAGAAAACTGGAATGTCGTTTTGCGGGACATCCCAGGAACCGTGCCAAGGCCCGCAAAGCCGTTAAGCGGCTAAAGACCATTGCCGGTCGTTTAGTGCGGGAATTGGAGCGTAAACTGCCACTCGACATTCTGGAAAAGCTGGCAGAGGACTTTGCACTATTCCATCGTGGACTGAACCAGAAGCGAGGGGATACGAACAAGCTGTACAGCTTGCACGAACCCCATGTCTACTGCATGAGTAAAGGCAAAGAGCATAAGCGCTATGAATTTGGCACCAAGGTTTCTATCACGACAACTCGGGATTCAAAAATCATTGTTGGTGCCATGGCCTTTGATACGAACAAATTTGATGGTCATACGCTGCCGGAGGTGCTGTTGCAATTGAAGCGGCTTAACAAACTGAAACCGGCCGTTGGCTTATGTGATCGGGGTTACAAAGGGAAGAAAAAGATCAATGACACGCGGATCATAATGCCCAGCACAGGTACTCGGGATACGGATAGTGCCTACCAGGTGCTGATGCGGAAACGTTTTAGAAAGCGGGCTGGCATAGAGCCGGTGATCGGCCACCTGAAGTCGGATCATCGATTGAACAAAAGTTATCTCAAAGGATTTGAAGGCGACCAGATTAACGTACTGATGGCTGCTGCTGCGTTTAACTTCAGGAAGTGGATGAGATTGTTTTTATTGGCCCCGAAAACGGCTTCCTTATGGAGTCGTTTAACGCAGTTTATTATCAAGCCACGGCATTACGGCGATGCCGTGATGGCCAATTAGGCTTTTTCAGGGTCGACTATTTAGGCTTGTGTCATGAGGCTAACTCGGTACTCATGAGGAATATACTCTAGGGAACTTAGATTTACAGACACCTTATATATAGGCCAACATCAGATTACAGAGGATGAAATGATGAAGTTTAATAGAGTAGTACTCATAGGCAGTGCAGTTACCTTGTCATTCTTTTTGACGAACTTAGCAGCCCAGGAATCCACCAGTAATGAGATCGAAGAGATTGTTACTATCGGGACGCGTTCGCAGGACCGAAGTGTTGAAGACAGTCCCGTTCCAGTAGATATTATTTCAGCCGCTGATATTGCCCGTTCACCTAATATTGGAGGTGAGTTGGGCAGCTTGCTGCAATCTGCAGTGCCTTCATTTAGTATGCCCCGCCAGTCAAACTCCGACCAGACTGATATTGTCAGATCAGCTCAGTTGAGAGGCTTAAGTCCAGATCAGGTGCTAGTTCTGGTAAATGGCAAACGGCGACATATAAATGCCGTGATCAGTACAGAATCCAAAGTGGGGAGGGGTAGTGCAGCGGTAGATTTCAATAATATCCCAACCAGTGCCATTAAGCGTATTGAAGTACTCCGCGATGGCGCGGCAGCGCAGTATGGTTCGGATGCTATTGCGGGTGTGATCAATATTGTCTTGAAGGACCAGGATGAGGGCGGCGATATTTCAGTGTCGTATGGTTCCCATCTCACTGATTATGATGCCATTGGTGAGGATATAACAGATGGGCAAACAGTTACCGTTAGTGCAAATCATGGCTTTGGTTTTGAAAACGGCTTTGTCAATTTAAGTTTGGAGTATCGCGATCGCTCGGCAACAAATCGGGCTGGTTTCGATCAATTACCACAGATTGGTTTTGCAGCGTTTATTGTACCAGTCCCATTCAGCGGAACACCTGAGGCCGCGCCAAATAATGCATTACAAGGCCGAAGAAACTATTTGCAAGGTGATGGTGAGTCTGAAGATATCAACCTGATGTATAACGCGGGTTATGATCTGGATTCCGGATTTGAGCTATATAGTTTCGGTAGTTATTCGGATCGTAGTGGCGAAGGTTACAACTTCTTTCGCTATCCCGTTGCCGCGAATACAGTGACTTCGGTCTATCCGAATGGCACGGTACCGGTTGGTGATGTCAGTGTGACTGATTTCTCTGTAGGTGCTGGCATTAAAGGTGAGTTGAGCAATGGCTGGGCAATTGATGCTAGTGTTGTTCATGGCTCAAACGAGTTTTCAAATGGTGCAAAAAACAGCATCAATCCATCTCTCGGTCCAGCGAGCCCAACGGAATTTGATTCTGGTGAATACGATTATTCACAAACGGTTATAAACCTTGATGCTTCTAAAGGATTCGAATGGGGTTCTATGCCGGTGAATGTTGCTGGGGGAGCAGAGTTTCGTTTTGAAGATTACAGTACAACAGCTGGGCAGCCGGAGTCTTTCGCGGCGGGAACATTCGTAGCATGTCCAGCCTGTTTCACGGCAAGTACCTCCATTGGTGCACAGGGGACGGGAGGGCTGCAACCATCGGATGTAGTTGACGCGGATCGTTTTGCTTACTCACTGTATATCGATTTAGAATTTGATGTCACTGAGGACTTGCTGTTGTCTGTGGCAGGTCGGTATGAAGATTACGACGATTTCGGCGACACGGTTAATGGTAAAGTTGCCGCTCGTTATGAAATCGTACCGGGTTTCGCAATTCGAGGAAGTGTCAGTACCGGGTTTAGAGCGCCTGCACTTTCGCAGTCGTTTTTTGCCGGAACGACAACCAGTTTTGGAACCGGCGGTGCGCTGGTGAACACTTTAAGTTTGCCAGTCTCAGACCCGCTTGCTCAGGCAAACGGTGCTGTAGAATTGGATTCTGAGCAATCCTTGAGTAAGAGTATTGGCTTTACCTGGTTTCATGACAATGGTTTTAGTTTGACCTTCGATTACTATCAGGTGGATATTGATGATCGTATTGCACTGTCACAAAACATACCCATTGCAGGTATAGCAGGCGTCGGTGCTCTTCGGTTTTTTACCAATATCACTGATACAGAAACATCCGGGTTTGATGTTGTTGCATCCTATAACTACGAGAACTGGAGATTCTCTGCAGCTTATAACGATACCGAGACTGATGTCGTGAATAACCCAGATCGCACCATATTTGGTATCGAGGAATTAAATACCTACGAAACTGCCGCGCCTAAAGATAAACTTATCCTGACAGGGTCGTGGTCCAATGACAAAATATCAGCTCTATTAAGAGCCACGCGATATGGCAAAACCGAACGTATTTTTGATTTTGGCGGTGGCTTTGAACCACAGCAGGTCTATGGTGCGGAGTGGTCAATCGATGCGGATTTATCATACTCTATAACGGATAACTGGAATGTGTCAGTAGGTGCCAATAACATCCTCGATGAATATCCAGATGAATCCATATTTGATATAAGCTTTTTTGGCAACCTGCCGCATGACGTTCTTTCACCCATCGGTGTAAATGGAAGATTTGTTTATGTAAAAGCAGGGTTCAGTTATTAATGCCAAAGTAGATTATTATTATGGCTAAAGAGATGACCAGAACACGGTCATCTCTTTTAGTACCCTTCACCTAAGACTTCTTCAAGTCTTCATGTCTCTGAGAAAATTATCATGTCTTACGCAATGAAAATAACTTCGTTACTGTTGTTCACATTTTGTATCGCCATATCGACTGAAGCTAAATCAGAAACGGAGTGCGAAATATTTTATGAAGTTTATCCCCATAAAGACGCAGCTTACCTAATCGGAAGAGGGCTCTATGATGAATTTAATGGTTCTTCCGAGTTTCCTATGGGTAAAAGCCAAACAATGGTCAAGAATGTGGTACAAGAGTCTTTTTTTATGGAGATATTCAAATGAAAGATACCGCGTTGTTTACTCAACTTTTGGGGCTTGGCGACCCATGGAAAATCACGGCTATTACTCCGGATCTGACCGACAAATCAATTACCCTCCAGATAGATTGGCCAAAGGGAACGAAAGGCGCGTGTAGTGTCTGCCATGCCCTTTGTTCGGTTTACGACCATCGTGAGCAACGCACATGGCGACACCTTGATACGATGCAGTTCAAGACGCAGTTAGTTGCTCAGGTTCCGCGTATTCATTGTAAAGCGCATGGAATCAAAAGCCTGAAAGTACCGTGGGCAGATACGCAGGCACGCTTTACGCATTTATTTGAGCGTTTCGCTATTGATGTGCTGTCGGCTGCCAGCAACAAGACACAGGCCGCAAAACTACTTGGTCTGTCGTGGGATGAGGTGCATCATATTCAATCCCGAGCAGTGAAAAGAGGGATGGACAGACGCTCTGTTGAGGAAGTGAAACACCTTGGCATCGATGAAAAAAGTTTTCGCAAGGGGCAATCCTATGCCAGCCTGCTGTACGATTTGAATGCGTCCAGAGTGCTTGAGGTCGTGGCAGATAGAACGGCGGAATCGGCAACCGCATTGCTGTCCACGCTTCCAGAACAGCAGCGTAATGAAGTAGCTGCTGTTGCCGTGGATATGTGGGTTCCATTTATGACGGCAGTTGAGGCGACTTTACCGAACGCCGCCATTGTTCACGACAAGTTTCATATCGTCAGTTATCTTACAAAAATGGTTGACCAAGTCAGGCGCAAAGAAAATAAAACATTAAGAGCCGCCGGTATCAATGACCTGGTCGGGTCTCGCTATACCTGGTTACGCAATCCCGACAACTGGAGTGAAAAAGATGAAGCCACTTTTTATGGCCTTCAATCAAAGGGGTTGAAGGTTGCCCGAGCCTGGGCAATCAAAGAGACGCTGCTTGACCTGTGGACTTACAGCTACGATAAACCAGCCCGGGCGTTCTTTAAGAAATGGTACTGGTGGGCGACACATTCACGTCTAAAGCCGGTCATATCAGTCGCCAAGATGCTAAAGAAACATCTCGACAACATAATGACTTACTTGAAACATCGCATCACCAATGCGACCGCAGAAGGATTTAATTCAAAGATTCAGACAATAAAATCGGCTGCCCGAGGATTTAGAAACTTCGAAAACTATCGAGTTTCAATTCTGTTCCACTGTGGAAAACTCAACCTCTACCCACAGGATTCCCAGTAGAACCAATTGTTTCAACTGGTAGTACATCGACTCAATCGACCAACGCAGTCCGTAATCTTCAATCACTTGTTCGCTCGTTAGAGTCGTATCGGTTGAAAGAAATAATCGAGTCTTGGTCCACTGACCTTTACCCCTGTCTAGCTCGCACCAAACGGCTCTGACTAACTGACCGTCAAGGAACCTTGCCTTGGCGAGCCGACTACGGTATCTCACCTTTTGTTCTTTTCCGTACAGCCGCAGTAGTGCTTCCGTCTTTTTAAAGTGGGCAATTCGCTTGGGTGTGTGTTTTTCGCCATACTTGCGTGGCCGCCCGCGTTGCCCCGGTTTTCGTTCGGGGGGTTCGTCGTAAAGCCGCGTATCGATTCTCGCCTGGCCAATCACGGTAAAACCGTACGCTGTCATCGCGTTGATAAATCGTTTGCGCATATACCAGCAATCGACCAATACCCTCACCGTTTTATCTTCAAACAAGCGGTAAACAGCACGCATGATCACTGTCGCTGCGACCAGCTTGCCCGTATTCCCTGCACTGGGTATCAGTCGGAACAATAGAGGTATCGCCGTCGTCTCCAGCGGTGTGCGCCTGAAAACAGCCGCTAAACTAACCCAGCATTGACCACGAACATAGGCGGCTAAATTCGGCTTATTTCCGTGCTGATGATGTATCTGGCTGCCCGGTGCTTTTTTCGAGGCTCGTAGACTCACCGTATCGTCAATCGCTAAATATAGAACGGGATCATTCTTGGCACTAAGAACCAGACAGACGAACTGTCTTGCCAGCTTCAACCAGGACCACTTTCCGGCTTCAAGCCATTTGTAATACGTCGTCCAGTGCCTTTGCATGTCTAGAAACAAATAGGTTTCGGTGACAAAGCCAGCGGGCGTTAACATAGCGCCGATCAATAGTTCAATGAATGTGCCTACGGATCTTGGGGGTAGCGCTTTGCTTAAAAATGTTATCCAATAGCACAGTTCGCGGGGGATGTGAGCACATCCTGTTGCGTTCATAGCGGCCTCCAGAAGAAATCGATTCATTTCTTTCTGAAGGCCGCGCCCTATACACCTTTTAAAAAGCAAAGCTGTATAGGGCGCGGCAAACTTTTTGCCGCTTTATGTCAAGTTTTTTCGCACACTTTGCGCGATAATCTTCCTCCCCAGACTCTAAACTCTAGTCACAGAAAGTGAGACGCATAAAAGATTGGAAGATGATCTGATTAGCGAAAAGGACTGGAAAAATAGGGATAAATGGATAAAGAAGACAGGCTTGACCAAATTGTCCCAACCGATTTCCGATACGCTCGGAGCATTAGAATCTGAACTCAAGACGCGCATAGATACAGCCTGTAAAGGCATCACACAAGGTGATAATCGTTTTGTTGTGATGGAGGATGAGGTGGGTGATCTGAAGTGGTCCGTACCCGTAAAAAAGTCCAGAGAATCCGTTAACAACCCGTTCTTTGACCAGCTCCCGCTGACAAGCATTATCAGTGTGATGGAATATGTTGACAGCCGATGTGGTATCACTGAGGTCTTTGAACATATAGCAAAAGATAAGGAGGAAAAGGCGGTGTCAAAAACCGATCTCCTGGCCTGTATTTTTGCTAACGGCACAAATTATGGTCTCGGGAATATGGCGACCATATCTGATCGATCATTTGCAACGCCAAGGCACACAGAGAACAGCTACGTCACACTGGAAAATGTTCATAAAAGTAATGATAGAGTGGCGAATGCCATTTCGAAGCTGCCAATATTTCAGTACTACAACATAGAAGAGGATCAACTCTACGCCAGCATTGATGGCCAGAAATTTGAAACTCGAATCAATACCTTCAAAGCACGCTACTCATCAAAGTATTTCAAGGACAAAGGTGTTTCGGCGATGACACTGTCATGCAACCATGTCGCATTGAACACTACAGTAATCGGCGCCAACGAATATGAAGGTCATTACGCCTTTGACTTGCTTTACAACAACACGTCCAATATTCAACCGGATACTTTGTCGAGCGATACCCATGGAACAAACCAGGTCAATTTCGCCCTACTCGATATATTCGGTTACACCTTTGCGCCGAGATACGCGAGATTCAAACGCGTGTTTTATGACATGTTTACCATTGACGGCAGTGTAAAGAGTGATGAACCGTTTATCAAATTGAAGAAGGGGATCAACTATCAGCTTATTGCAGAACAATGGGATCAGATACAGCGAATCATAGGCTCATTAGCCAGAAAGAAAGTGACGCAAAGCACGCTAGTCAAAAAGCTGAGCACGTTGAGCAAAAGCAACAAAACACTGGCGGCGCTTCGCGAATATGATCGTTTAGTGAAAGCAATTTATTTGTTGAGCTACCTGGACGATCAGGAACTCAGACGGTTTGTTCAGCAGACTCTGAATAAGGGTGAGGCATACCATCAGCTTCGTCGCAAAGTAGCCTCGGTAAATGGTGAAAAATTCCGTGGCGGGAGCGATATACAGGTCGAGTTGTGGAATGATTGCGCTCGCTTCATCTCGAACTGCATCATCTATTACAATTCTGCAATTTTATCGAGCCTGCTTGCCAGAATTGAAAAACGGGGAGACCTGATGGCCAAAGAAATCCTCTGTCGAGTATCGCCGGTGGCCTGGCAGCGAATCAATCTCAATGGCGTCTACGAATTTGAAAGCGATGAACCTATTGAACTGGAGCGCCTACTGAGGGATGTGTCGACGGATAGTAGCCAGCTATTTGCGATTTGATATTAGGCGACTGGGCACTGATTAATGGCTTTTTCGGGCTGTTTCGACGATAGCCCTATTTTGATGCTCCTCTGCAGCCCAGTAACCACGGGGCCTGTAGAAGCAGTTAGGAATTTACGAGGGGATGGTCACAAAACCCGTAGTAGCTGCCCCTGTTCTGTCTCAAGGGCTTACTAAGAGAGAAAAACATGAAAGAATGATGTTATCGATTGACAAGGTCACAACATATCAGTGTTGCTATTACGGATTAGATATACGGAACAAATGTAGCCAGATCTCTACCCTTAACACCGGCTCCGATCGAAAATCTTGCCGTTTTGCACAGCTTCGTGGGCACTGGGCCTAATTGTGAGGGTTTACGTCACCGTAGATGATCGATACTTCTCCAAAAAAAATCGATCGCCATTCACTGGCTACTTTTCGATGATATAAAGGGGGAGCTGTTAGTGGATGGAGCTTTTGGTAGGGACAACATAGAATGGCGGCTTTACAGGTGATGGTTGCTATCTCAGCAATAGATCAAGCATCGGCTTTGCATCTTTTGCAAAGGGATTGATAATCTCGACCCCCCCTATACGGCGGCCATGTTGCATGTCTTCGGAAAGTACATAGGCGCACCCGGCCTGTTTTGCATTTGCCCACAACATAGCATCCCAGAAGGAAATATTATGATCACGCACATATTCAACGGCTTCGTTAAATGTGTCCTGATCAGCCGGAACGATGGTGAAAATTTGTTGCCAGACACGGGTGATGGTAATGACCTCATCCATGGAAGCCAGCCCCTTGCGTCTGGTTGCATTAAAGAATTCGCCGATGGCCTGTAGTGTCAAAAGGCAGTCTTTTTGCGTAGCCGCCTCTAAAAGAGAAGATGCGATCTGATGTTTTTCAGGGGCATCGGTATTGACGGCATAAATGAGGATATTGGTATCAAATGTAAAACGCTTAGGAACGATCATGAAGTTCGTCCCTGCTAAAGCTTTCCGTGCCAAGTTTCAGGCCTTTTTTTAGAAGACGTTTCATGTCAACTATCGCAGCCGCACGTTCTTTGTTTGATTTAACGTCTTTCCCTTCAGGCATGAGCACGGCTATGGGGCGATCCCGGCGCAGAATACGAATGGTTACGCCGTCCCGTTCTACTTCCTGAATAAGTTTTGAGAAGCGTTGATTGGCCTCTGTCACCATTACCGTTTTCATAGGCACACCTATTTTCTTGATATCCTTACGTCATTTATATAGTATTATACTATTTATATGAAAGGTAATATAGTACTTCCCAAATCCCCGGATAGAGTCCCGCCAGCGCTCCAAGGGCCTCTGAATCCCTCTTTCAAGTCTTTTGCCTGGCCTCCACAGCGATATGGCAGAGAGGTTTAATCAAAAACCGTTCCTCTGCGCATCGTCAGCGCTCAACGGGCCATTTTGGACGGACCTATCCTGTATCAGTCGTTATTTTTGCTAGCAGTTTGTCGGACTCAGCTCCTGACGGGCACGATTTAATACTCCAGCGTGCTACAGGGCTGTCAGGACACCACGCAGAAGATGTGATTGTCCCAGGGCAGCCAGGTCAACCTCCATCACGCCTTTATTCAGCCCTGCAATGGCATCTATGCGGTAAATGACCGCTTAATTATGCCATTCTCAGCACATTCATACGCTTTACATTCCATGCCAGTGTCGCCAGCGTCCATTCGCCCGCAACCTTGTCCAAACCTCGCATCGAGAACTGCCTCAACCCCATAACGTGTTTGATGATGCCGAACACTGGCTCTACCGTTTGCTTTCTTAATGCGTACAGCGCTCGACCGGATTGGGTCGTCAGTTGATGTTTCATGAGCCTCACCTGATCATCCGTTATCGGAGTGGGGGCGTCAGGGGCAAACCGATCAAAAACGCACGGGTGATGGTGGTCACGCGCTACTGCCAGTAAAGGCTGGATATTATCCTCTACGCAAGCCTTTACATTATCACCGCTAAAATAGCCTGTATCGGCCAGCAGGTCGGTCACCTTGCCCAGTTCTTCAGGCAGGGTATTCAGCTTTGTCAGGGCTGGCTTTATTTGTTGTTTGTCGTTCGGGGCCTGTGTCATGTGTGTACTGACGACGAGCATTGTATCGGTGTCAACACTGGCCTGGGCGTTGTAGCACTGCTCAAAGCCGCCGCCAGATACCGGCATGATACGCGACTCTTCATCGGTCAAATTCATCTGGTCTTTATCTCGAGGGCCGGGAAGCGGTGGCTTAGGCTCCCGGCCCCGGGGCTTTTTTCCAGTATCCCTCTGAGCTTGGCGTTTGGTTTGTTTTTGTTGGTATTCGGCTTGTTCACGCGCAAAACGCTCCTGCGCCCGTTCTTCAATTTTTACTTTGGCCGCAGCCAGTGCCTCAAGTCGTGTTTCGCGCCGGGAAATCTCCGCGGGAATGTCCATGCCATCCGCTACCGGCGTTTGATCTGCCGCCTCTGCCTGTGCAGTGAGAGCGCTGACTTCTGTCTTGAGCTGTGCTTCGATTTTCTTTAAGTGGCCATAAGAAAGCGCCTTATGCTTGCTGGCATTCGCCTTGATCTTGGTGCCATCCAGGGCGATACGCCCAAGCTTCAGAAGCTTCATTTCACGCGCCAGCAACAAGACCTGAACAAAAAGTGCTTCAAGCTGAGGCAAAAAGCGGCGTCGAAAGGTCGCTATAGTGTCGTGATCCGGATGCGTGTTGGCCGCCAGGTAGCGAAACGCAATGGAGTCGTGGGTGGCTCGCTCAATCTTACGGCTGGAAAACACACCGGTGGCGTAACCGTAGGTCAGCAAACTCAGTAGGACCGCTGGATGGTGCGCCTTTGATCCACGCCCGGCATATTGACGGGTGAGCTCAGACAGATCGAGCTGATCAACGACCTCCACGACAAACCGTGCCAGGTGGTGTTCAGGTAACCAGTCCGACATAGAGGGAGGGAATAGATAGTCCGTCTCTCGATCAACGTTTACAAAATTGGCCATCACTTATTCCCGGTTACTTTTCAGTGTGACCACATTATCTCATGATGACGTTGTTGGGTTAAGTCCAGTATTTTCCAATATGAAATGAGCCTGAAGGGAGGGTGTATTAAGCCCTTATCTTGAGTCGCTCATGGAGTTGCTGAAATAAGTGATCTCGTGCTGAATTTAGTTGTTCAGCGGCCTCATTGTCCGTCATTTCATTGGCGAATGCATCCAGATTTCTAAAGGTGATTCCCGGCTTTAAATATTGGCTGGGTTTGGCCAGGGAGCGGAATTTCTCATAGGGTGTCATCATGTCGTCGTAGCGGTATTTCTTCCGCTCCTTGCCCTTCTCATCAATAATGGTGGTGGGGAAATAGCAGGGCCGGTGGAAATTGACGTATCGGTAGACTTGATGGCTATTGAGTTCAGTGAAATCCGTGGCGTACTGCTGAGGTATGTGGGTATAGCCATAGAGTTTGCGAATGACCGAGCCATTTTTACTCTCAACCAAACCATTGTCGTTACTGTGCCGGGGCCGTGATTTGGTAAATTCAATGTGCAACTTGTCCAGAAGCTCAGCAACGGTGTAGTTGATATATTCGCCGCCATTGTCTGCGTGAAAGCCCCGTATTTTAAAGGGGAAGGCAGCCAGAATCTGCCTGAGGGCTGGCAGCATAAACGCCTCGCTAATACGTTCCAGCGTGACGATGATCTGGAACTGTGTCACCTCATCCACGGCATTGACGTGGTAGATTCCTTTGCGTTTGTCCTGATCACCTTGATGGACAGAGTCAATGCGGATATAGCCTGGTTGATCGTTCGGGCAAGGTTTGCGCCGCTGGCCAATAGAGGCGGCCTTAGGTCGTGTCTTTGTCAAGACACAGCGCTGCCTCTGGTAGGTCTTGGAGGCCCGCAGGTTGTACAGGTGAGAAACCGAAATACCCGCCAGGCGTCGATAGTCGGCTTGGCCAAAGCGCTGATAAGCCCGCTCACAGAGCTTTTTAAGTACCGCGCCGCTGGGCTGACAATGTCGCTCATCCATACTCGCCAATAGGCGTATATCGGCGTCAGTGTAGGCGTGCTTGAAGCCATTACGCCGAGCTGGTTTCACCGAGACGGTGCCTGTTTTGACGTATTGGCGTATCAGGCGCCTGGTCTGGGCCAGGGAGTAGCCGGTTACCTTTATCAGGTAGCGGGTGACGGTTCCCCGGTCTGTTTTGCCAAGCTGTAAGTATCGGTGCTTCACCAGTGCCTTCTGTACCCAGCGATAGCGTTCAGATTTCTCAGTGGCCACGTTGAAGGCTACTTCCTGTGTGCCGTCGAGAAACTGTTTGATGGCACCCAGGGTATTCAGATGTTCTAAGCTCATGATCGTTTTCATCCGCTGATCATGAACGACTACAAGGACTATTTCAGGCTCATTTTATGTTGGAATCAACTTCCGCCACATTCCCGGGTTTCAGGCTCATTTCATATTGGAAAAGACTAGTCCGACAGGCTGCTAGGGCGTCTTCAAATAGGCGGCGGCTCAAACTCCTTCAGTGCCATCAGCACTTGCTCCAGTAATGTTCGGTGTTTTTCCTTGAGCTTCACCAATAACTGCCGCCCCGTTTTGACTACTTTCGCCGCGATAGCATACAAGCGCCAGCGTAGGGTCATGGCGCGATGTTGTGCCAGCTCTTCCGGCAGCAGTTGGCGCATCAGGGCAAACAAATTATAGGAGAGCGCAGAGATTAAAAAGTACAGCGCATTGGCATTAAACGCCGAGCACGGCAGCGTATCACCGCCAAAATCCAGCTTCAGTTCCTTGATGCGGTTCTCGCTGTCCTCCGCACGCTGGTTATACCCCAGGGCACCTTCTCTTAGTGCTACGCACCAATTCACCTTGTACCCCAGGGCACCTTCTCTTAGTGCTACGCACCAATTTGATCCTGCCCGCCGATGGTAGACACTCTGTTAAGCGAATAAACTACGCGACAGAGGTGAACAATGAAAGAAGAGACAGGATCGACCAGAGAAACACGCAAGCCCCATGCACAAGCATTCAAGGATGAAGCCCTGGGGCTGGCCGAACGAATCGGTGTTCCTGCGGCTGCCAAAGAACTCGGGCTACACAGTTCCCAGCTCTATGGCTGGCGCTCTAAAGCCAAAAGGAAAGCAAGCCAATCGGATGTAGAGCGCGTTCAGGCGACGGAAATCGCGCGGCTGAAGCGACAGTTAGCCGAACGAGATGAGGAGCTTGCCATCGTAAAAAAGGCCGCAAGCGGATGGCCGCCCCCTTCTTCGCCAAGAGCCTGAAGTGAAGTATGTGTTTATGGATCAAAACCAAGGGCTTTTCAAGGTAACGACAATGAGTCGAGTGCTGCAGGTTTGTCGTAGTGGCTATTATCGGTGGCGCAAACGGCGAGGGGAACCAACAGCACGACAACAACATCGTCTGACGCTGGATAGCCTGGTCAAACAAGCCTTCGCGGCAGGCAAGGGCCGTAACGGCGCGCCTCGTTTGGTGCTTGATTTGGCCGACGCTAGGCATCACTACGACCGCAAAACAGTGGCCAACAGCCTGCGCCGCCAGGGTTTGCGTACCAAGGCGGCCCGGAAGTTCAAGTCAACGACGAACTAGGCCCAGTACGGATTAAGCTGTCGGTCGTAAAAGGTTTCCGCTCACAAGAGATCAAGTCATGGAGCCGGCAACATTTAACCGAAGGCAGTACCGTTATCTCCGATGGTTTGGCTTGCTTTAATGCGGTTGTCGATGCAGGCTGCTCCCATGACAAGATTGTGTGCGGTGGCGGTCGAGCATCTGTAGAAGCACCTGGGTTTTATTGGGTTAATACGATACTTGGTAATCTAAAGAGTTCCTTGCGCAGTACTTGCCATGCTATTCGACCGAAATATGCTCAGCGATACTTGTCCGAATTTCAGTATCGATTCAATCGTCGTTTTGATTTAGACGAACTTATTCCCAGGTTAGCCTATGCTGCACTCAGGACTTCACCGATGTCGGAAAAGCTGCTGAAGCTCGGCTTAGCTTAGGTGGTAATTAGGTCGCCTTATGCTTACTGGCATTGGCTTTGATCCTGGTTCCGTCCAGACTGACCTTGCCCAGCTTGAACACGCCCATCACCTTGGCGACCACCAATATCTGTACAAACAGACCTTCCAGTTCCGGCAAAAAGCGTTTTCGGAAGGTGGCGATCGTGTCAGGGTCCGGGTGTGCGTCTCCGGTGATGAAGCGGAAGGCTACAGAGTCGTGGGTCGCTTGCTCCAGCTTGCGACTGGAGAATACCCCGGTCGCATAGCCGTAGAACAGCAGCGCCAATAACACGGCAGGGTGATAGGGCTGTTTCCCACCGCCGCCATTGGCGTCATCGCAAGGTTTGTGCGCTGAGTTACTCTAAGAGGCAAAATCTCCCGACCCAGCTAGTGTAGCGTTGGCTTGGGGAGGCTTTTTTTGTCGAGCGCACTGCGCCTGCTTTCGGTACAAGCCAGGATAAGTGCATTAATCTCCTGTTCAGCGATTTTCGTGAGTTCGACTAAATGTGCCCCTGTTTTAGCTGGATCGCCTTCGTCAGGAAATTGGCTAAAGCCTGCAAGAAACGAGCGTATATTACCCAGATTTTCCAGCGCCTCATGTGCTCGTTCAGATAGATGAACAGCCTCTTCTTCACCATATAGCCCTGTTACAAATCCGTCGAGCTCCGCCAGGCGCACGGTCAGGTATCGTTTGACAGACGCATGATCTGTCGGCCTACTCAAACGCGTTAAATGAAACGGGTTTTTATGGTTTTGATGGCGCGTCAGTCGATTCCAAAGCCCGTTAATAAGGATGTCGAAGAGCTCTTGAACAGACGCCTCGTCTTCAAATTCAGGTAGCTCCCCACCCCAAAGGCCTTTGAGAACCTGAATGGGCGACACAGCCGGACTGGGACTGGCGATATTCCCCAGAAAACGTGTTTTGACTTCGTAGAGTGCGACCTGGCAGTTATGGGCCTTGAGCAGTCGGCGTATCGCATTTTCGGATATCTTCTTCGAGGTGTTTTTTCCCACGTTCATGGTGTTCCTGATGTATGGGCAATTCTATACGCCGTTGACCTTCCTATGCCGAGCTGCTTCGCGGCCTCGCCAGGCGTCATGCCAGCACCTACAAGTTTTTGCACCGCTGAAACCGTTGTTTCAGCAATCTTCGGCCGGCCCGGGTTTTTGCCTCGCTTTCGGGCCGCAGCAACACCATCACGGGTGCGCTCTGAAATCAATCGACGCTCAAAATGGGCGATGGCACCAAAGACATGAAACACCAACTCGCCAGCTGCGCTGGATGTATCGAGTTTTTCTTCGAGGCTAATGAGACTAATCCTCCGCGCTTTAAGATTATCAACCGTATCGAGTAGTTCTTTGAGGGAACGGCCGAGACGATCAAGCCGGATCACGCACAGGCTATCTCCAGGACGGGCATAGTCGATCAGTGCATTTAGCCCTGGTCGGTCGAATTTTTTGCCTGAGATAGCATCTTCAAAGATACGAATGGCATCCGCGGCCTCCAAACGGTCCTTCTGGCCTGCAACATCCTGGTCAGCCGTTGATACGCGTGCATAACCGAGAATATCGCCTTTTCTTGCCATGGGCACTGTCTTTTAAACGTCCGGTTTAGGGACGGTTTACGGGCACCTGGATAACAGCCCAAACACGCGTCGAAACCGTCTCTTTATTGGTCCCTATATTATAGAGTGTCCCAAAACAATCAACAGCATTTTGGGGACAAACCATGACCAGCCGACGCTTTCTCTCATTCTCCTCCCGTGAAGCCTTATTTCGCATTCCATCTGACAGCCTGTCACTGGAGCGATTTTATGTCCTCGCGGAGGAGGATCTTATCCTTATCCGCTCTCGTCGACGGCCAGAGAACCGGCTTGGCCTGGCCATTCATCTCGCTCTTTTGCGCTATCCCGGACAAGGTTGGCGGGAAGGAGACCACCTGCCCGAGGCTGTGGTTCACTGGCTCTGTGAACAACTACAGATTCCACCCTCAATGCTCGCAATCTATGGGGGACGTGAGGCCACACAAACGGCTCATCGCGTTCTTGCCACCCATCATCCAGGCCTGAGGTCATTTACGCGGGCAGACTTCAAGGGCGCTTTGGATTTGGCGGCACGGGCTGCTTTTGATACGGATGATGCGCGAGTCATTATGAACAGCCTTTTGGACGATATTCGCCGGGAACATTTTATCTTACCCAGTATTGGGACGCTTGAACGTATTGGCCTAGCAGGTCGCGCTCGCGCACGACGGCTTGCGGCACAAGCGCTGAACGATGCATTAAGCGAAGGCCAAAAGACTGAACTGGCCAGTCTGATCAAAAACGACCACGCTATTGGCCGATCCCGCTTAACTTGGCTGCGAAGCATGCCACATTCAACGAGTACGGCAAGTCTGCATGGATTGCTTGAGCGGCTGAAATTTGTTCGCGCGTTGGGTCTGCCAGCAGATCCTGGACAAGATATTCACCCAGTACGCCTAACAAAGTTTGCGCGGGAAGGGGCCGTGGCACCGGCGCATTTACTGAGTGACTTTGGAGAGCGGCGGCGGATAGCGACCTTGGCAGCCCAAATGGCCGAGATGAATGTTGTTCTGACCGATGCATCCATCGCCGTATTTGAACGGCTAACCGGCCAGCTGTTTACACGGTCAAAACGAAAGCAGGACAAGAGCTGGCAGGTTAGCCAATCACAGGTGGGCCGCCTGATGCGCCTTTTCAGCGGCACACTTGAAGCCATCAGCAAAGCACACGAAACCGGCGAAGACCCATACGAAATGTTGGAAGAAGCCGTTGGCTGGGAGCGCCTACTGAACTCCCGTGCTGAAATAGAAGACATTGCTAATATGGCAACAGAAGACCCTCTGCTTCTCGCATCCAAACGCTATGTTCAACTTAGACGATTTGCCCCTGCTTTTAGGGAGGCGTTTGCATTTAAAGAAAGAAATCCCGGCGGGCTTGCCCCCGAGTCAAGGTAGATAGAGGTTAGAAAATTCCGGTTGGCCGAAGGCCAATCGCATTGGGCGTAAGCTCGGTCGCTTGCGGCCGAGTAGCCCTTTGCGAAGGAATTTTCTTTTTACCGTTCCACCCCAAAAGTACTTTTTCTTAACCTCAGGATGTAGTCTGAAAAATTCTCTAGCTGCTACGCTTTTTACAATCTGCATAACCTCAGAAGGCGATACTTTGGGTTCAGACCGGACCACCATATGGATATGATCCGTCGGTACCTCAAGTTCCACAATATCTATGTCGTAGTCGTAACCGACTTTCCTGATAATATCTTTCAACACCGTTCGATACGGATCTTCAAACACTTTGTGCCGATATTTGGGTATCCAGACAAAATGATACATTAACCGGTAAACGTGGTGCGTATTTCTCTGTAACTCCATAAGCTGGACATTGTGCCTCTTGTGAAAGTATTGACTCTCCGCCATCCCAACAGTATAAATCTTTCAACGAAGCAGAGCTTCGAGGAATTAAACCCGAAGAGATTAAACACAAGTTCGCATAAGCTGTTATTCGAGTGGTAAAATTGGCAATGCGCACACCACAGGTAAGAGAGTGGCCGATAACCGGTTTATTTGACAGCATCGTCCATGATGTTTATTTCCTTTCTTCCCGGCTGTGCCAGATCCGCAAAACCCGGATTACTTTCGCCTCATAATCAGTTTTGTAACGCAGGGTGTAATTGTTTTTCCCAAATCGAATATACAACTCTCTGCGCCCGGTGCCGTCCTGCAGGTCCGTTCCCGTATCGGGGTTATCGAGTAAACTGGTAGCACCATCTTTGATGGCTTTAAGAGCATTGTCAGCCGTCTTTATGCTGTGGCTGGCCTCGGTGAGGAATTCGTACAGGCGGTCAATATCTTTATCCGAGCGGCGGGAAAACTGGAGCCGCATTAATCGTAACTACTCGCCCCCTTCTACCGCTGCATCTCCAGCGAGCGCTATCTGAATGGCTATCAGAGCGGATTATGCCCCTTGTTGTTAGCGCCACAGTAAACCCGCAGTTATTTGCCGCAGAATAAAAGAACGACAAAGAGGCGACAGTGATCCGGCTTAACTCCAATCGATCACAGGCTAGAACGGCAGCTCATGATTTACCTCGACACTGTCTGTGTACTCTTGTTGCTCAATCCGGATCTCCTCGTACAGTTGCGCAATCTCATCACCATAGTGATCCCACAGTACCGATCTCAGGTCGCCGAGCAGCTGATAAATACAATCGGCTTGTTCAGCCGTCCAGTAGGTTGTGATTTTTAAGGTTTTCATTTAGCCTTTCCTCGCTTTTTGGTCTCGCGCCGCTTCGACGCACACTCCTGCGCTTCCTTCATGCGGTACGACTCACCCTCAATGGCGATGACCTCGCTGTGATGGACTAAACGGTCAATCAGGGAGACCACACACGCGGCATTGGGGAACACGTCATTCCACTCGCCAAACGGACGGTTCGTTGTCACCAAAGTTGAACATTTCTCATAGCGCCGGTTGATGATTTCAAACAGCAAGTCAGCATGACGATTGCTGTAGGAGAGGTAGCCCACTTCATCAATTACCAGCAAGGCGGGCCTGGCGTAGTGTTTCAATCGACGCTGCAGGGCATTGGCGCCATCCTGACCTGCCAGGTCGTTGAGCATCGCCGCTGCGGTGGTAAACAGCGCCGTATAGCCGTGCATGACAGCGTTATACCCCAGGTTCTGGGCGATCATCGATTTGCCCACGCCGTTGCTGCCCAGCAGGATAATATTGCTGGCCGTGTCCATAAAACCCAGTTGCATCAGGGCATGAATCGCTTGTGGGTCGATAGCGCTTGGCCACTGCCAGTCAAACTCACTCATCGGTTTGAACCGGCCCAGCCTGGCGCTGCTCAGGCGCCGTTCGAGTGAGCGCTGTTTGCGCTCGGCAAGCTCCCAGGCGATGAGCTGTGCCCGCCAGGGGTATTGCTCGTCGGTGATCTCGCCCCAGTGCGCCAGCACGCCGTGGAGCTTCAGTTCAAGTGCCTGCTGTTTGAGTTGCTCGATATCAATCATCGGTATCATCTCCTGTCTCGCTTCGGGTGCCATTGAGCTTGTCGTAATCGGCAAGCCGAGCCAGCTTGACGCTGTAGTGTTTGACCTTCGCCGGCACGGCGACAGCAAGCGGTGGCGGCAGGTGCTGTTCATCACGGCGGCGCTCAAGAACGTGCTGCACCGCCTCCGGGTAGGGTGATTGCCGATCAAGTGCTTCACCCAGAGCTACATGCAGCTCGTCCCGCCCATAATCATCAAGCAGTTGATTGAGTAACCGGACCGTGGTTTTAATGACATGTCCACGCTGTGCCGATTGCTGCAGCAGCGTCTGGGCGTGCGCCGAAGCATGGCTCAGGCGATCCTGACCCCGGTGTAGTTTGGCGTGGGTTTTCTCCAGCCATAGGGCATTGATATGCGCCTCCTGTTCGATTTGCTCCCCTTTGCCAAAGCTGCGCTGATGCTCAGCAATGCATTGATCGCCCTCCACTATCTGGAGCCGCTCCAGGTCAGCGCTCACGCTCAATGGCTTGTGCACGTATTGATGGGGAATGGAGTAATCATTGAGATCGAAGCGAACATAAGGGGTTTTGGCGGCCCGCACGGGCTGTCTCTCATGGGTATCAAAGGGATTATCCGGCAAACTCACCTGCTCCTGTAAGAAGGCTTCCCTGACCGTCAACGTACGCTCTTCAGGGCAAGCCCGATCAGCACTCACACCCTGGCACCAGTGCTCAGCTTGCGCATTGAGTTCGGCCAGTGTTTGCCAGTGACGAGCGGCAAAGAAATTATCGCGAATATAGCGAATCGCTCTTTCTACCCGGCCCTTTTCATTGCCCCGGGCCACCGCCACCGGGCGTGGTTCGAAGCGATAGTGGGCTGACAAGGCCAGCAAGGTGGGGTGGAAGCGGATGGCGTCACCGTGGCGCTCCAATACGGCCGATTTAAGGTTGTCGTACAGCAGCACCTTTGGCAATCCTTGCCAGGCCTCGAATGCCGCTACATGGCCGCGTAAAAAGTGCTCCATTTGCTGGTTGAGATAAAAGCGCAAGAAGATCTGTCGCGACCAGCTCAGCACCATCACAAACGCCATTAACGGCCGCCGGGCCTTGCCGATCTGAATATGCCCGAACGAACCCCAGTCAACCTGGGCTTGCTCACCGGGCAGGGTTTTTAGGCGTAAATACGCCTCGGGCAGCTTGCGCGGCCGCAGTTCACTGATACGCTGGCGAAACTGGCTGGGGCCATCGGGGTATCCCCGCAGGCGGGCCATTTCATACAAGCGGGCCGCCGTGAGTGTGGGAAACTCCCGCAGGGTGTCGATGACAAAGGGCAGATAGGGGTCGATGATCGACGCACGGCGAGTGCGCTCCACCTTGGGCAGGCCAGCCTGTGCCAGTACCCGATCAACCACTGAGTGGTGAATGCCAAGCTGGGTCGCAATGGTGCCCGTTCGCCACTTCTCAACAAAATGGTAGCGCAGTATTTTTGCTTCAGTTTCTTTGCCGATGGCCATGACTGCCCTCCGATTGATGACTCCTGTCCAGCCGCTGCACTAATGTCGCCGGAATCTGCGCCTGAACTGACTGCTCTGCAGAAAATCACTGCGCAAAAAGGGACCGCAGACCGCGCCACAGTGATGGCAGCGCACGGTGGCGTCAGTTTTACCCGGCATATCGGCCCTTTTGATCTCATCAGGCACGGTTTGCAGTAGATCACGGAGTATTATTGCCAGAGAACGGTGATGCGTTACTTTTTGTTGTTGCCGTTCTCGATAACGCTGTTGGCGAGCGGCATTATTCATGCGACCCGGGCGAGTGGCCTGGTACTTCGCTCTGGCTCGTTTAATGGATTCCTTTCTGGCTTCCTGGCTGCAACCATCGGTGCAATACCGCTGGCCGCGATCACAGTGGGTACAGACGATGACCTGGGCGTAGCAGCGACAACAGTGGTAGAGACGGCTGGATGATGGCATCGACACAAAGGTCGATGAGGGCTGGATTTATTCCCATTATGTGCAACACTTAACGGGTCGTGCACCTGCACGGTTTTTTTGGGTATGGCGCCAGCGTTGACCGTCAAATCTGTGGTGGCGTCATACCGTTCTCAGCGATACTTATTCTTATAGTCCCTACGCTTGAATCGTGCCTGCTTATTGGTCGCTCTTGAGTGTGACTGGGCCGCAGTTCTACCGCGCCGATTCTAATACGCCGAGATCCGTCTATTTCAAAATTCGGCAAATAGCTGCGGTTTTGGAGTGGCGTCTACAACAGTCTACATTCGTTACATCGGAGGCCCCGGTACAGCGAACCTGCCATGGGATCTGGTGGAGAAAACCACCTACATCTCAAATAGCACTGTGTACTATGGCCTGGAAGTTGCCTACCTGTCGGGAATAGGTGCTTTACTGTGCTTCAACCTGATCATCGCGGTCAGCCTGAGGAGAAAGAACCACTTTTATTACTGCCTCTACGTCACCAGCGTAATGTTAGGTCTGTTGACCGTATCGGTCCCTATTACTTGTGGTCTGAACTGCCAGGCTTCAACGACAGAGCTCAGCATTTCTTCAACCTATTGTCCGCATCGTTCCGCCTGCTTGCCATTGTCAGTTTCCTGGATATGGCCAACCAGGCCCCGCGATGGAACTTCGCCACGGTCTGCATTTTTTCGTTGCCGGGCGCGACATTTGTCGCCAACAACCTATGGGGTGTGACCAAAATCCCCCCCCTATCTCGCCACTTATGCCTGGGCTGTGGGTATCCTATATGGCTTCGCGGTATGCATTCATGCAATTCGTTTACGAATTAAACTAGCGTGACCGCTGTTCCTATCCCTGCTGATTCCGGGACTGTCGGCGTTAGTACAAGGCACACTCACTGTAGCTGGCGGCGAAATAGCAATGGTGGAATTTCAGATAGCAAAAATTGGTTTCGTGATACATGTCATGCTCTTTTCCTTCTGCCTTGCCGCGCAAATGAAGACTCAGGCGGAGTCGCATATAGTGGCGCTGCACGACAGCCTAACGGGACTTCCAGGGAAAACGCTGCTGGAAGAACGATTCGCGTGGGCGGCAAACCTGTCCAAACGCCAACAGTGGAAAATGGCGATGTTGTACATCGACCTGGATGGCTTCAAAAGCGTTAATGACTCTCTCGGCCATACGGCGGGCGACCAATTGCTGGTTCAAGCCAGTGCACGCATGCAGGGAGTATTGCGAGATACAGATGTGCTCGCCAGAGTAGGCGATGATGAATTTATCATTTTGCTCCTTGAACTGAGGGAAGACTATTCGATAGTTCCAGCAGTAGAGAAACTACTGGAGGCGGTTGCCAGGCCGTATCGTGTAGAGGGCAAAGAGGCGAGAATCAGCGCAAGTATTGGGGTGGCGCTGTACCCCCGCCAAGGAGAAGATCTGGCTGCACTGACAAAGGCTGCCGATGCCACAATGTACACTGCCAAGAGCAATGGTAAGAACAGTTACTCGGTTGCCTATATTCGGCATCGGGTAAACCCAACAAGCTCAACAAAAGTACCTGGCGACACTTCAACAAGATCAGGCGCTCTGGTGAAGTACCTAACCTGAGAGAACTAAAAACACCGTCAAGCCAAAACCAGCATACTCCCGGTACTCCTACGAAACTGCGCTTATACTTTACACTGCATCACAAACCTGACCTGGCACCTGGCGCAATGACAAAGAACGTAGGGTTTCCTGAACTAGGCTGCTATCTACTCCCCGGCCATACCACAACACCCGCTGACGCTATAACAGAAGCAAAACAGGCGGAAGCACTGGGCCTTGGCAAAGTGTGGCTATCAGAGCGCTTTGATGTGAAGGATGCAGGTGTGATCTGCTCCGCCGCGCTAACCGCAACCGAATCGATACATGTGGCAACTGCCGCTACCAATATCCATACACGTCATCCGCTAGTGCTTGCGTCGATGGCGAGCAGCTTGCACCACCTCTCGGGTGGTCGTTTCGAATTAGGCCTGGCTCGGGGAGTCGCCATACGAAATCAATTGATGGGGCTCAAGCCGGTGAGCAATTCACAACTCGCCGAAGGCGTTGACCTGCTCCGACGACTTTGGCGGGGCGAAAAAACCATGGGCCACGACGGCGAGATGGGCAAGCTTCCCTACCTGAGTATGGGTGATTGGATGGAAGCTGAGATTCCGACGCACTTCGTAGGCTTCGGTCCAAAGAGTCTGCGTTTTGGCGGCGAGCATTTTGATGGCGTACACCTGCATACCTTTATTGCCGATCACGGCTTGCGACGCGCCAAGTCACTGGTTGCCGAAGGGGCACACAAAGCTGGCAAAAACCCAGCCGAGGTTAAAGTCTGGTCCGTTTATGCAACGGCGCTAAATCCCAGCCACGAGGATGTTTTGAAAAAACTGGTCGCGCGCATGGCGACTTATATGCAGGCACCGGGCTATGCGGAAATGCTCATCGCACTCAATGAATGGGACCCCGAAGTACTCGCGGCCTTTCGCGCCAGCGAGGTTGTTAGCGCTATGCCGGGAGGAATTGATAGCGTAGCGACACTCGAACAATTGGAGGAGATTAGCCATTTGATCCCCCAGGAATGGTTGCCGGCCGCCACCGGAACGGCAGAACAATGTCCCGATGCCTGGCTAAACCAACTGGAAAACGGCGCTGATGGAATCGTGATCCACGGCTCTACCCCGGAGGAGTTCGCACCCATACTTGAGGCGTATCGCGAAAAGCGGGGTTGAGCGAAAGTTGCGGCGTCTTAGAACAAAATTCCAACACAGCATCTCCCCCTAGACATCTGGACTCTTGTGCTGAGTTCTATATAATTCCCGCTCCTCTTTAGGGGCCCATAGCTCAGCTGGTTAGAGCATCCGACTCATAATCGGCAGGTCGAAGGTTCGAGTCCTTCTGGGCCCACCATATTTCTTGTAAATCATAGAGTTATAATTGCTTAGGCTCTACCCCATTAACGGGGGATGGGCATTCATACGTACACGATTGATTATCCCATCCCACCCACAGTGGGTCAGTACTCTCAACCGATAATTCTCAAAGTTCCTAAAAACCATAGGCCCTTCTCGAGATCATTTCCATCTTGTTGTGGAAGCCTTCGGTGATGCCATTGGTTTTGCTGAATCGCCACATAGCGATGATGGGTTCCATCCACCTTGTCAATGTCTTGGCCAGCGCCCGTAGCGGGCTATCCCGCAGCTGTTCAAGCAGCTCGAAGTACCGTGGCAGTTTCGCCTTCATACGCCTGGCTGTGAGGGTTTTTAGCAGCGTAAAGCGCATCAGCTTTTGCTTAGCCACATAGAGCGCCCTTAACACCGGATAATCCGCCAGGTAAGTCATGAGATTCGCGTGCTGTTCATCACTCAAGCGCCATTGATGTCGGCGCATAAGACTGAGCAGGCCCCGGTTCTTCCGGCCCTCCGGGTGATACTGTTGCCACACCTTCAAAAAGTGCTGGTTGATTAACCGCACCACATGGAAACGGTCTGCCACGATCGTCGCATTGGGAAAGTAGCGCCGGGCAATAGAGCGGTAGGTCTCCAACGGTACAGCCAAGTTAAGTCGCCGATTTTGATAGATTCGGTGAATGAATACATATAAACGACACCGTTTCCCGCCTGATATTATTTCTTACTCCGTCTGGCTCTACTATAGATTCAATCTCAGCCACCGAGATATAGAAGATCTATTGGCCGAACGAGGCATCACGGTCAGTCGTGAATCAATTCGTCTTTGGTGTATAAAATTCGGTGCTATATACGCTCGAAGATTAAAGCGGAAGCACCGGGACTACGGTGATACCTTCTTCATTGACGAAGTCTTTGTGAAGATCAATGGCAAGCAGCATTACCTGTGGCGCGCAGTCGATCAGGATGGAGAAGTAGTAGATGTATATCTGCAGGCCCGGAGGGATGGCGCTGCTGCGAAGTGCTTCTTCAAGCGTCTACTGCGACGTCATGGCGGAGAACCAAGGAAAATCGTGACCGATAAACTGCGAAGCTATGGTGTAGCGCATCGGGAGCTAATACCCGAGACTATTCACAGCACCAAACAGTATGAGAACAATCGGGCAGAGCAATCCCATGAGCCGACCAGGGTGAGGGAGCGGGGGATGCGGTGGTCCGACATCTCGGGGTTCAAATCAGTGCGTCAGGCTCAACGATTTCTGGGTACCCATGCTACCGTTTCCAATCTATTCAATTTGGGCAGGCACAAAGTACGTGCCCAGCACTACCGTGATCTCAGGGTGAGTGCGTTTGAGGAGTGGAGCAGGGCAGTTACCTGAGATCTGTGACTCAAATATCAAGGTCTCGAAAAGTTAATTTGGCAGTACCATTCTGCGACCTCCTTTAAGGTCAATATTTCATCAGCCATAGTTTTGCCCACTATCAGACCAATGAGAGTAACTGGCGCCGCAAAGATCGCGATGGTGCCCTGCGTATTAACCCTGGGGATGCCACCGAACTGGGCCTTGTCGATGGTGCATTGGCGAGAATCATTACTGCCACGGGATCTGCTCAGACTGTCGTGGAAATAAATGCGCGAATGCAGCCTGGGCATGTTTCTCTGCCCAACGGCTTTGGTCTGGATAACGCAAGTCCCGATGGAGTTGTCCGCACAGGCGTTGCCGTCAATGAGCTGACCAGTGCGGCAGACTGCGATCCCATTGCAGGTACTCCATGGCACAAGCATGTGCCTGCAAGAGTCGAGGCTATTGCTTAGCTAGTTAATTCTACTTAGAGCTATATAAGCATCAAAATAGTGTCTATTAAGGTCAATTATTGTCAATTATAGGCATTATATTGATGCTTATATAGTTTCTTGTTTCTGCCTGTATAATTCCATATAATACTCAATATTCTGTGGCTTGATTGCTATATAGCCATTTTAGCGTTTAAAAATTAATGTTAAGGGTCCTGGTATGGAAGCGCCTAATTTTTATGCTATGACTGATTCTGCCATTGCCGCGGAGTTGGGCAGGCGGCTGGAGCAAATCCGGCTGGAGGCCAATAAGCCACAAAAAGAGATCGCTGCGGAGTTGGGTATATCTGAGGGTACTTATCGAAGTGCCATTAAAGGTAAAGCGAGGCTCGAAGTTGTGATTGGAATACTGAGAGTTCTGGGCAAACTAGACAATATTGACGGATTCCTCCCTGAACTGCCCTATAGCCCCATGGAGTTGCTCAAACGAGAGGGGAAGAAGCGGCAACGTGCAGCGAGCAAACGGCACTCTGACTATTCTACCCTACAAACTTGATACAACGAACGATTTACTCACAGCTCATGCCGGTTTATTGGCCACTGCTCAATTAATGGACTCCCTTAATGGACTCCCTGAACCTGTCTGAGCGAATCGATAAGCACTTCCCCCGGCCAAAAAGTAATCGTGGGTGCCAGCCCTCTGAATTCATCAAGACCTTCATCCTGATGCAGCATGAAGGCAGTTTTCACCTAGATGGGGCTTGTCAGTTAATAGCTCGAAATATGAGATACCCGAAATTCAAAAAGGTTCTTATTGATGAGCAAACGCCAACAAAATAGATTGTTTATAACGCTAGCAGCCTGTCGGACTTAACCCAACAACGTCATTATGAGATAATGTGGTCACACTGAAAAGTAACCGGGAATAAGTGATGGCCAATTTTGTAAACGTTGATCGAGAGACGGACTATCTATTCCCTCCCTCTATGTCGGACTGGTTACCTGAACACCACCTGGCACGGTTTGTCGTGGAGGTCGTTGATCAGCTCGATCTGTCTGAGCTCACCCGTCAATATGCCGGGCGTGGATCAAAGGCGCACCATCCAGCGGTCCTACTGAGTTTGCTGATCTACGGTTACGCCACCGGTGTGTTTTCCAGCCGTAAGATTGAGCGAGCCACCCACGACTCCATTGCGTTTCGCTACCTGGCGGCCAACACGCATCCGGATCACGACACCATAGCGGCCTTTCGACGCCGCTTTTTGCCTCAGCTTGAAGCACTTTTTGTTCAGGTCTTGTTGCTGGCGCGTGAAATGAAGCTCATGAAGCTTGGGCGTATCGCCCTGGATGGCACCAAGATCAAGGCGAATGCCAGCAAGCATAAGGCGCTTTCTTATGGCCACTTAAAGAAAATCGAAGCACAGCTCAAGACAGAAGTCAGCGCTCTCACTGCACAGGCCGAGGCGGCAGATCAAACGCCGGTAGCGGATGGCATGGACATTCCCGCGGAGATTTCCCGGCGCGAAACACGACTTGAGGCACTGGCTGCGGCCAAAGTAAAAATTGAAGAACGGGCGCAGGAGCGTTTTGCGCGTGAACAAGCCGAATACCAACAAAAACAAACCAAACGCCAAGCTCAGAGGGATACTGGAAAAAAGCCCCGGGGCCGGGAGCCTAAGCCACCGCTTCCCGGCCCTCGAGATAAAGACCAGATGAATTTGACCGATGAAGAGTCGCGTATCATGCCGGTATCTGGCGGCGGCTTTGAGCAGTGCTACAACGCCCAGGCCAGTGTTGACACCGATACAATGCTCGTCGTCAGTACACACATGACACAGGCCCCGAACGACAAACAACAAATAAAGCCGGCCCTGACAAAGCTGAATACCCTGCCTGAAGAACTGGGCAAGGTGACCGACCTGCTGGCCGATACAGGCTATTTTAGCGGTGATAATGTAAAGGCTTGCGTAGAGGATAATATCCAGCCTTTACTGGCAGTAGCGCGTGACCACCATCACCCGTGCGTTTTTGATCGGTTTGCCCCTGACGCCCCCACTCCGATAACGGATGATCAGGTGAGGCTCATGAAACATCAACTGACGACCCAATCCGGTCGAGCGCTGTACGCATTAAGAAAGCAAACGGTAGAGCCAGTGTTCGGCATCATCAAACACGTTATGGGGTTGAGGCAGTTCTCGATGCGAGGTTTGGACAAGGTTGCGGGCGAATGGACGCTGGCGACACTGGCATGGAATGTAAAGCGTATGAATGTGCTGAGAATGGCATAATTAAGCGGTCATTTGCCGCATAAATGCCCATTACAGGGCTGGATAAAGGCGTGATGAAGGTTGACGTGGCTGCCCTGGGACAATCACATCTTCTGCGTGGTGTCCTGACAGCCCTGTAGCACGCTGGAGTATTAAATCGTGCCCGTCAGGAGCTGAGCCCGACAAACTGCTAGACGATCTGGTAGCAGCAGACCATCCCTATGAGTAAGCTGACCACTTGGGACGATAGAGATGGTTGGCTTTCAGCCATGCGTTCACCCTATGAACGTGTCTTTGCTCACCGCAACCGACGTGTTCGTTATAAAGGTTTGAAGCAAGTGCAATTAGGCATCCGCGCTCTGACTTTCAACCTCAAAAGAGTGATTGCGCTGGGTTTTGAAAACATAAATTGGCTGTCTGCCTCGGGTAAATCCGCCTTAAATTTGCCCAAAGGGTAGATCCCAAAGGGTAGATATAAAGTACCCATAGCCTATTGTCGGTTATTTGAACCGAAAGAAATCTCGGTGGGCTTGCCCCCGAGTCAAGGTAGATAGTCGACCCTGAAAAACGCTTAACATGTTGATTGTATTAGATAATACTGGGTATTTGTGAGATGATTTCGACCAGTTTCAAGCCTATTTGGCACCTAATCCGGTCGAAACAAAGGTGGCTCTCGATGAAAGATTCTTCCCCCGATCACCATCAAATGAGTTTTATGGCTGCTGGGTTGATGGATCAACTCAATCCGAAACACCCTCTGTTACATCTTGCGCGAACCATACCCTGGGACTTTTTTGAATCGGAGTTCGCTCCCTTGTATGCGGCAACTGGCAGGCCTGCCAAACCCGTACGCTTGATGGTGGGTTTATCTATTCTCAAGCATATGGAAAATGTCAGCGACGAGGTTATCGTGCAACACTGGGTACAAAACCCGTATTACCAAGCATTTTGCGGGGAGGTTGAATTCCAGTGGTCATTCCCTTGTGACCCATCCGATCTGGTGTACTTCCGCAAGCGAGTCGGCGAAAAGGGATTTGAAAAAATATTGGCATCCTCTATCACCATTCATGGTGAGAAAGCGGTCGAAGAGGAAGTCTGTATTGACACCACAGTACAGGAAAAAAACATCACCTTTCCCACCGATGCAAAGTTGTACCGAAAGATTATTGTTCGTTGCCTGAAATTGGCCAGGAAAGAAGGGATAACACTTCGCCGCAGTTATGCCAAGGAAATTAAGCAAAGAAAACTGGAATGTCGTTTTGCGGGACATCCCAGGAACCGTGCCAAGGCCCGCAAAGCCGTTAAGCGGCTAAAGACCATTGCCGGTCGTTTAGTGCGGGAATTGGAGCGTAAACTGCCACTCGACATTCTGGAAAAGCTGGCAGAGGACTTTGCACTATTCCATCGTGGACTGAACCAGAAGCGAGGGGATACGAACAAGCTGTACAGCTTGCACGAACCCCATGTCTACTGCATGAGTAAAGGCAAAGAGCATAAGCGCTATGAATTTGGCACCAAGGTTTCTATCACGACAACTCGGGATTCAAAAATCATTGTTGGTGCCATGGCCTTTGATACGAACAAATTTGATGGTCATACGCTGCCGGAGGTGCTGTTGCAATTGAAGCGGCTTAACAAACTGAAACCGGCCGTTGGCTTATGTGATCGGGGTTACAAAGGGAAGAAAAAGATCAATGACACGCGGATCATAATGCCCAGCACAGGTACTCGGGATACGGATAGTGCCTACCAGGTGCTGATGCGGAAACGTTTTAGAAAGCGGGCTGGCATAGAGCCGGTGATCGGCCACCTGAAGTCGGATCATCGATTGAACAAAAGTTATCTCAAAGGATTTGAAGGCGACCAGATTAACGTACTGATGGCTGCTGCTGCGTTTAACTTCAGGAAGTGGATGAGATTGTTTTTATTGGCCCCGAAAACGGCTTCCTTATGGAGTCGTTTAACGCAGTTTATTATCAAGCCACGGCATTACGGCGATGCCGTGATGGCCAATTAGGCTTTTTCAGGGTCGACTAGATAGAGGTTAGAAAATTCCGGTTGGCCGAAGGCCAATCGCATTGGGCGTAAGCTCGGTCGCTTGCGGCCGAGTAGCCCTTTGCGAAGGAATTTTCTTTTTACCAAATATTTGAATTTTAATACTAGAGTTTAGAGCGAAAGAGCTGTTGTCGGAAGCTTCAATCCCGACTCCTTTTCCTTAATGTTCTCTCAAAACCTGCGTGTAATACAAGCTGCAACGCAATGTTACCCATCTTGTATATAATCTACCGCACTAGGGGCTTGGAATTTTTTGCATCTTTCGTTCCACCAGCTTCGAACGTTAACATGGCGAAAATGTTTTGTCAGACCCAGCCTGATTCTTCCCGCTGTAATAATATCCGGCTTGCGCCATGGTGCATCCGTCACCAGTGGGCCCGCTTTATCACCCAATACCAGCGTCAACAAATGAAGCAGTCCGTAACCTACAGTCGTCAAGTGAACCCAGCGATGCAGCGTTTGGCGCCGTTGCTGCCAGGCTTCTTTGAGCCCCCACAATTGTTTCAACTGGTAGTACATCGACTCAATCGACCAACGCAGTCCGTAATCTTCAATCACTTGTTCGCTCGTTAGAGTCGTATCGGTTGAAAGAAATAATCGAGTCTTGGTCCACTGACCTTTACCCCTGTCTAGCTCGCACCAAACGGCTCTGACTAACTGACCGTCAAGGAACCTTGCCTTGGCGAGCCGACTACGGTATCTCACCTTTTGTTCTTTTCCGTACAGCCGCAGTAGTGCTTCCGTCTTTTTAAAGTGGGCAATTCGCTTGGGTGTGTGTTTTTCGCCATACTTGCGTGGCCGCCCGCGTTGCCCCGGTTTTCGTTCGGGGGGTTCGTCGTAAAGCCGCGTATCGATTCTCGCCTGGCCAATCACGGTAAAACCGTACGCTGTCATCGCGTTGATAAATCGTTTGCGCATATACCAGCAATCGACCAATACCCTCACCGTTTTATCTTCAAACAAACGGTAAACAGCACGCATGATCACTGTCGCTGCGACCAGCTTGCCCGTATTCCCTGCACTGGGTATCAGTCGGAACAATAGAGGTATCGCCGTCGTCTCCAGCGGTGTGCGCCTGAAAACAGCCGCTAAACTAACCCAGCATTGACCACGAACATAGGCGGCTAAATTCGGCTTATTTCCGTGCTGATGATGTATCTGGCTGCCCGGTGCTTTTTTCGAGGCTCGTAGACTCACCGTATCGTCAATCGCTAAATATAGAACGGGATCATTCTTGGCACTAAGAACCAGACAGACGAACTGTCTTGCCAGCTTCAACCAGGACCACTTTCCGGCTTCAAGCCATTTGTAATACGTCGTCCAGTGCCTTTGCATGTCTAGAAACAAATAGGTTTCGGTGACAAAGCCAGCGGGCGTTAACATAGCGCCGATCAATAGTTCAATGAATGTGCCTACGGATCTTGGGGGTAGCGCTTTGCTTAAAAATGTTATCCAATAGCACAGTTCGCGGGGGATGCGAGCACATCCTGTTGCGTTCATAGCGGCCTCCAGAAGAAATCGATTCATTTCTTTCTGAAGGCCGCGCCCTATACACCTTTTAAAAAGCAAAGCTGTATAGGGCGCGGCAAACTTTTTGCCGCTTTATGTCAAGTTTTTTCGCACACTTTGCGCGATAATCTTCCTCCCCAGACTCTAAACTCTAGTTTAACTAAATCGTATACTTTTTGTAATTATCACGAGTCTTTGGTGGGCGGATTCAAGTCGCTAGTGCAATCGGTGGGTTGATCCCAAACAGTACTTGGTTGGGGGTTTTAAAGTCCAGACATTTTCTTGGCCGGTTGTTAAGTTTATCAAAGATTCTCTGGACACACTCCGGCGTCATATCATCAAAGCTAGATCCTTTCGGGGCGTATTGGCGGATCAGACCATTTGTATTCTCATTCAATCCCCGCTCCCATGAATGGTAAGGGTGCGCGAAGTAGCTTTCAGCCTGCAGCTGTTGGGCGATAACCTCGTGTAAGGCAAACTCCTTGCCGTTATCATAGGTCAGTGTTTCTACCGGGGCGGCTAAGGGGGAAAGCGCCCCAAGTATCGCTTCCTTGACGGCCTTCGCCGTTTTATTGGGGGCTAGGGCGATCACTGTGAAACGTGTCTTTCTCTCAACAGCCGTCATCAGTACGGAGCCACCCAAGCGCCCAATGATAAGGTCCATTTCCCAATCACCAATACGCTTGCGCTCATCAACAATCGCTGGACGCTCGTCGATACTTACCCGGTTCTTTAGCTGCCCGCGCTTGTCTGGGCTCCCGTAACGCTTCTTACGTTTCTTTTGGCAGCGCAAGTGGGCATGGAGGTCGCCCCCAGCCTTCTTGTCGATCAGAATGTACTGATAAATCCATTCTGGACTAACAGATTGCAGGATTGATTTTGCTAGCCAACCGCTGATCTGCTCTGGACTCCATTCCTCCCTCAGTAGCGATTCAACCCGCTGCCAGGTTATCTCTGTAATACGTGTATGGGTGTGGTGATGCTGCCGTTCAGTGGCAAAACGCTGGGCCTGCTGGGGCCTATAACCACGCAAGCCCGTATTGCGACCAAGCTCTCTGCTAATTGTCCCAGGGCTTCGTCTAAGCTCTCTGGCTATGGCTTTTTGTGTAAAACCAGCTTTTAAAAATGCTTCAATCTGGTATCGTTCGTATTCGGTCAACTGTGTATAGTTCATGTGTAATTTCCTTGGTCGAGAAAATGGCACTGGATTGTACCAGTTGGCCACCTGCTCTAGAAATTGCACTTATGACTTGAATCTAAGGTGTATAACACGCGGAGTTCTTCATGAGCGAGCCATCTACTGATCCACTAAAAACTGCAGCTGCGCTGGCCGCTCAGAGTGAAGCAACAACGTTGAAAGCTGAAGTCGCGCCCTTGGATCAGAAAGCACTTGATCTGCTTCTGATGCGGGCACGAAGTCACAATGGTTGGCTCGACAAAGGTATTTCAGATGAGGTCCTACACGACCTCTACAACACCCTCCGTTGGGGCCCTACCAGCATGAATTGCGCTCCGGCGCGCTTCGTATTCCTCCGCAGCGAAGAGGCCAAGCAGCGCCTTAAACCCTCGCTTGCCCCGACCAATATAGACAAGGTTCTCGCCGCTCCTGTCACCGTCATCATCGCCTCTGATCAGGAATTTTATCGACACATGCCGGAGCTTTTTCCACACAGAGATGTCAGCACCATGTTCAGTGATAACTTAGCCATGGCACATACGACAGCTTTTCGAAACAGCACACTTCAGGGTGCTTATCTAATGTTAACGGCGCGAGCCATGGGTCTGGATTGTGGCCCTATGTCGGGCTTCGACAACCAGAAACTGGATGAAGAGTTTTTTGCGGACAGCTCACTCAAAAGCAACTTTCTCTGCTGCTTGGGCTATGGTGATAACAGTAAAGTATTTCAGCGCCTTCCCAGACTCGACTTTGCAAGCGCTTGCGAATTGATTTAGACAGCATTAAAAACGGAGACATAACATGAGCAAACCTAAACTTCGCCACATCGCTATTTCAGTGGAAGACCCTTTTGCAACAGCCGAGTTTTATATGAAGGCTTTTGACATGGATAAGATTGGCGAGACCGATTCGCCACTAGCCAGAGGGGTTTACCTATCCGATGGCACAATGAATCTTGCACTGCTCGCCTTTAAAAATGACTACTGGGCGGGACAAACCGGAAAGAAGTACACCGGAATACACCACTTCGGTTTTCAAGTTGAAGACCTGGATCAAATCGAAAACCAGGTACTGGCCAACGGCGGCACAAATTTCGCAAGCCGCCCCACAGAGGGCAAAGTGAGCACCGTGATGTTTGAGAAAAAATTCTACGATCCTAACGGTGTTATGGTCGAAGCGGGCGAAGCTGGATGGAGCGCTTCCGATCGCTCCGGTGAAAAAGAGTAGCTCATGAGCGCACTCAATGCATTTAACCTGCAAGGCTGGATTAAGGAACACGAGCATCTCCTAAAGCCGCCCGTCAATAACAGTATCATCTGGGAAGACGCCGACATGATGGTGATGATTATCGGCGGCCCCAATAGCCGCTACGATTATCACGATGACCCGGTGGAGGAATTTTTCTACCAGCTAAAGGGAAATATGTTTCTGAACACCGTAGAAAACGGTGAGCACCATACGGTCAATATCCGAGAGGGCGAAGTACTGCTCCTCCCTCCCCACGTGCGTCACTCACCCCAGCGTCCCGAAGAGGGAAGCATAGGTTTGGTTATCGAACCCAAACGCCCGGCGGGTGCAAAAGATGCGTTCGAGTGGTACTGCCTGGATTGCGGGCATTTGGTACATCGCATCGAGCTGATTTTGGGATCTATCGTCGATGACCTGCCTCCGGCTTTTGCGGCATTTCAGGCTGATGAGCAAGCACGCACTTGTGACAGTTGCGGCGCAATGCACCCGGGCAAGAAATAGCGAAACCTGCTCCGCCTGCGTCGCACGCTAATCATCGGAACTGCTATATGATTATTCATATAGAGACCCGCTTATATTCTATTTTTAACGGATAGCCGGATTGTCTATAGTAATGCCTGTATAAACGGCTAGCGGCTAAAAGGAGACAGGCGTGCCAGTACTTAAGGTAGGGATCGCCGGTTTCGGCACAATTGGCCGCGCGGTCGCCCAAGCTCTTGTCAAGGGAATGTCGGGTCTTGAGCTTGCTGCAATCAGCAGTGGCAGTACCGAAAAGGCCACAGCAGTAATGGCCGAACTCGGCATAAAAGTACCTGTCGTAGACCCCTCCTCTTTGGCAAGTGTCGCCGATGTCGTCGTCGAATGTGCTCCCACCACAGCGTTTATGTCTATCGCCGAGCCCGCGCTCAACGCAGGTTGTAGTTTGATCACGGTCAGTGGCGCAGCAATCCTCGAGAATCCTTCCATCGTTGAACTTGCCGCTAACAGTGATGGAAAGATCATTCTGGCCACGGGCGCCCTGCTCGGTCTGGATGCAGTTCGAGCCGCTGCCGAGGGCAACATTCACAGCGTGACGATGGTGACCAAAAAGCCACCTACTTCCCTGCTTAAAGCAAAATTCGTTATTGAGAACGATATCTCACTGGACAATTTGAGCGAGCCTCTGTTGATCTTTAAAGGAAGCGCACGCGAAGGTGCATTGAAATTCCCTTCAAATGTGAATGTCGCCGCAGCGCTTGGATTAGCGGGTATCGGTCCGGACCACACGCAACTTGAAATTTGGGCGGATCCCAGCCGAACTCGCAATACGCATTTCATTACGGTAGACGCCGACAGTGCGCGGTTCGAATTGAAAATTGAAAATGTCCCAACGCTAGAAAATCCGGGCACAGGAAAGATAACCGCATTAAGTGTGATCGCGGCACTACGATCTCTGGGCGCACCGCTACGAGTAGGAACTTAAGCAGTGCTCGTTTTACATATAATTGATTAGCGTACTTTTCTAGATCTCCCATACATACCATACGATATAGGGCCAATATGAACGACAAAGTCATGAGCTGCATAGCTCAAGCTCGGGTGTTCTGAGCAATGGATAAAACACAAATAGAAGCTTTTGGTGATGAACTGTATGGCGCTCTACGGAGTAAATCCAGCGTGGCACCCATTACCGAACGGGTTGCCGATGTGACAGTTGAAGACGCCTATTACATCTCCCTGCATATGCTCAATCTCCGCGTCGAGAACGACGGCGAAATCGTAGTGGGCAAAAAAATTGGCGTGACTAGTGCACCTGTTCAGGAAATGCTGGGAGTATTCCAGCCGGACTTTGGTTTTCTCACAGATGCGATGCACTACAAGGACGGCGCAGCGATTCCCATCGCAGGCAATCTTATCCAGCCGCGAGCAGAGGGTGAGATAGCGTTTCGGCTGAAGAAAGATTTGGTCGGTCCTGGAGTGACGGAGCAGGATGTTCTAGACGCAACCGAAAGTATTATGCCTTGTTTTGAAATTGTTGATTCACGCATTGATGACTGGAAAATTAAAATTCAGGACACGGTTTCTGATAATGCATCTTGTGGTGTGTATACCCTGGGAAACAATGAAGTAGACCCTCGCGGAGTTGATCTGCCGAATTTGCATATGAAGGTATACAAAAATGGTGAGCTACATAGCGAGGGGGTGAGCAGTGCTGTTCAGGGCAACCCCCTGACGGCAGTCGCCTGGCTGGCCAATACCTTGGGTGAGTTCGGAATTCCGTTCAAAGCCGGGGAAGTGATTCTCTCAGGTTCCCTGGTACCGCTTATTCCGGTGATTGCCGGAGACAAAATGCATCTGAAACTGGAAGGTGTTGGTACCGCATCCTGCAGTTTCGTGTAGTGCCGAAGGCTTTATCTAGAAAACACATTAACAAGATATAAATATCATATTTATCAGCAATTTATAAAGATTAGTTAAAGTGAAAAGAGAGAATATATGAGCAACAAAATCAAAGCCGCCATCATCGGTCCGGGCAATATTGGCACCGACCTACTGGTGAAAGCCATGCGCAGCGACGTCATTGAGCCGGTGTGGATGGTGGGCGTGGACGCCGATTCTCCTGGCCTGGCCCGAGCCCAGGAATTGGGTTTGAAAACCACCGCCGATGGGGTCGATGGCATGATGCCGACGATGAAATCCGATGGGGTGCAGATCTGCTTCGATGCCACCTCTGCTTATGTTCATGCGGAAAACAGCCGCAAAGTAAACGAGCAAGGCGCGGTAATGATTGATTTAACTCCGGCGGCCATTGGCCCGTTTTGCGTGCCCTCGGTAAATCTGTCCGATGCGGTCGCGGCTCGTGCCATGAACGTCAACATGGTCACTTGTGGTGGCTAGGCAACCATACCTTTAGTCGCTGCCGTGAGCCGGGTACAGGCGGTCTCCTACGGCGAGATTGTCGCCACGGTCAGCTCCAAGTCCGCCGGTCCAGGTACCCGCAAAAACATCGACGAGTTCACGAGGACTACGGCCAATGGCATCGCCAGTGTGGGCGGCGCCGCCGAAGGCAAAGCCATTATCGTGATCAATCCTGCCGAGCCGCCGCTGATTATGCGAGATACCGTTCACTGCTTAACCGTGGATACCCCTGATGAAGACGCTATTCGCCAATCGGTCTTGGACATGATTGCCGAGGTTCAGAAATATGTGCCCGGTTACACGCTCAAAAACGGCCCGGTGTTTGACGGCAAGCGGGTGTCTATTTACATGGAAGTAGAAGGCCTGGGCGATTTTCTACCCAAGTACGCGGGCAACCTCGACATCATGACTGCCGCCGGATTACGCACAGCTGAGATGTACGCCGAGGAAATCCTCAGTGGCAGCTTTGTCCCCACAGCAGCTTGATCATTAGCTTATGAAATACCAATCTAAACCCAACTAATTAGCGAAGAACCAGAGAGTACGAACATGGATTTAACCGGAAAGCACGTCACCCTACACGATATGTCCCTGCGCGATGGTATGCATGCAAAGCAGCACCAGATAACAGTTGATGAGATGGTGATTGTAGCGAAGGCCATGGACGATGCCGGAATGCCCATGATTGAGGTTACACATGGGGATGGTTTGGGTGGAGCATCAGTCAACTATGGGTTTCCGGCAAACTCGGACGAGGAATACCTCACGGCCGTGTGCAAGGAAATGAAGCAGACCAAAGTCTCGGCTTTGTTGTTGCCCGGCATCGGCACCATCGACCACCTGAAGATGGCGGTGGGCTGCGGGATATCTACCATACGGATTGCCACTCACTGCACCGAGGCGGATGTGTCGGAGCAGCACTTGCAAATGGCCTCACAGATCAGCAATCTCGACACCGTGGGCTTTTTGATGATGGCCCATATGATTGAAGCGGATGAGTTGGTGACACAGCTAAAGCTAATGGAGTCCTACGGGGCCAACTGCGTGTACATCACCGATTCGGCCGGTTACATGCTACCCGACGATGTGACAGCGCGCATCGGTTTAGCACGGGCGGAGTTAAATCCCGCCACAGAGCTGGGTTTTCACGGCCACCACAATATGGCCATGGGCGTCGCCAATTCCCTAGCAGCGATAGAGGCCGGTGCTAATCGCATCGACGGGGCGATTGCAGGATTGGGTGCTGGTGCGGGCAATACACCCCTGGAAGTGTTAGTGGCGGTTCTGGATCGCATGGGCGTCGACACCGGTGTGGACTTGATAAAGGCCATGGACATTGCTGAAGATATCATCGTGCCGATGATGGACCATCTGGTGCGCGTAGATCGAGATGCTCTGACCCTGGGTTACGCCGGCGTCTACTCTTCGTTCTTATTGTTCGCCAAGCGGAGCGCTGAGAAGTACAACTTGTCGTCTCGGGATATTTTGATGGAGTTGGGGCGGCGTAGAACCGTGGGTGGTCAGGAGGATATGATTGAGGATCTGGCGTTGGATATGGCAAGGGGAAATATTTAAGAACCTCTAGGGTTTGGTCGCACCAATTCCCTGGGCAGTTTCCTTAAAGATACCCAGCAAATACTGTACAGCGGGAGTTAACTTTCCTCCTGCCCTTACCGTGTATCCAACGGGGCCAAGATCAGTTTTTAACGACAGGGGTAGTCGTTTCAGCAAGCCAACATCTTCATAGCTTTTTACAACTTGATAAGGCATGACCGCAATCATATCTGTTTCGGTTAGCAATGTTCGATTGGTTAAAATGGAAACACTTTCAATGGTATTTTGAGGAAGTGAGAGATTAACCTTGTGAAAAGCATTGTCGATCTCCCGTCGCAATACCGTACCTTCCGAAGGCAGAATCCAACTTTCGTCCACCAAATTCGACAGAGACAACTTTTTCTTTTTCAGTAGGGGATGACCGCTTCTCACGACAAGTAAAACAGGTTCATAGAAAAGCGCTTCGGAGAAAACGCCCTCCTCTTCCTGTATCTCTGGCAAACGACCAACGACGACGTCAATCTCCCCGATTAGCAGTTGTGGAATAAGAACATCATTAGTCCCCTCGGTGACAGACACCGACACGCTGCTGCGCTGCTCTTTTAAGATCGCGAGGCTTTTGGGTAATAAAGCGGAGCTTGCGGCGAGCAAAGTTCCCACGTTGATATGGCCTGTAACACCTGCGTGCAGTGAAACCAGTTCCTCCGAAACATGCTGAATCTGCGCCAGAATAAGCTTGGCATGTTTAATTAACACCTCACCATAAGCAGTCGGGGTTACTCCTCTGGAACTGCGATTGAAGAGAGTTAATTCCAGCGCGTTTTCCATATCCCTTACCGTTTTGGTCACCGCAGGCTGCGCCATATTTAGTAATTGCGACGCCCGAAAAATATTGTTTTGTTCCCCGACGGTCACCAGTAGCTTGAGGTGTTTTATTTTCAATCGAGAGACGAGGTGACGTTCAATGTTGGCCGGTTGCAAGGGAGTAATCCTCCGAGTAACGATAAAGTAACTATAAGCTTTAAACTATAGCTTAGGATAATAGTATAACTTTTGTGCGAAAAAAAGCCCATCCAGACAATGTCAGAGATATATTGTTTTAAAGATAACAAGCGCTGAAAATACTATTTTTCGATTATGAAAGATTGCCTTAGAGTTGGCTGCAATAACTGCCCGCTCTACAGCACAGGCAAGCATCTTTCAGAGGTCAAAACATGCCGCAAGCAACCATGCAAGTGCCACACGCCGGCGGTGTACTGCGCAACTACGTCGGCGGTGAATTTGTTTTGGGCGACAACACTTTTGACAACATCAACCCAGTTGATGGGAGTTTAATCAACCATGTCAGCGAAGCCAGTAGTCACACCGTTGATCAGGCCGTGCTGGCTGCCCGCGCGGCACTAGGCGGCGAATGGGGCGCAATGTCGGTCAATACACGCAGTGAGCTCATGCACAAAATAGCCGACGGAATCGATGCTCGATTCGACGATTTTGTTGCCGCTGAAATGGCTGATACGGGGAAATCTCTGTGGCAGGCACAAAATATAGACATACCTAGGGGGGGGGCCGCCAATTTTCGTGTATTTGCTGACATAGCCAAATCCCGTTCCAGTGAGTGTTTTCAAACGGAAACGGCCGATGGTCAGACTGCACTGAACTATGCCATACACAAACCACTGGGTGTGGTCGCCGTGATTGCTCCATGGAATTTGCCTTTGCTCTTACTCACCTGGAAGCTTGCACCTGCCATGGCGGTGGGAAACGCCGTTATCGCGAAACCCTCGGAAGACACACCGGCAACTGCCACCCTACTGGCAGAGGTTATGCATGAGGTAGGCGTTCCGGCCGGTGCCTTTAACTTGGTGCACGGCTTCGGTCCAAACTCGGCCGGGGAGTTTCTCTCCGGGCACGGCGGCATAGACGCCGTCACTTTCACAGGTGAATCACGTACCGGGGGAGCCATCATGAAAGCAGCCGCCGATAACGTTAAGGCCTTATCCTTTGAATTGGGCGGAAAGAACGCCGCCATTATTTTCGAGGATGCGGATTTCGACGCCGCTATTGAAGGAACAGCTAAGTCTGTCTTTACCAATGGCGGGCAAGTTTGTCTGTGCACCGAAAGAGTTTATGTTCAAAGGCCAATCTACGACCGCTTTGTTGCGGCAATGAAAATAAAGGCGGAAAACCTGAACATAGGCTGGCCCGAGTCGGCTGACACTGACATGGGGCCGCTCATTTCGCACGAGCACCAGAAAAAAGTGCTTTCCTATTACCAATTAGCCCTGGACGAAGGTGCAACCGTTATTACCGGCAGCGGCGTTCCAAGCTTCGGTGACAGACGCGATCAAGGAGCTTTCGTAGAGCCTACTATTCTAACTGGCCTGCCAGAATCAGCGCGTTGTATCAAAGAGGAAGTCTTTGGCCCTCTGTGCCATATCGCTCCATTCGACACAGAAGATGAGGCAATCGCCCTGGCCAATGACAGCGAGTACGGTTTGGCTGGCACACTCTGGACAAGCAACCTGCAACGGGGCCACCGCGTGGCCCATCAGATTGAGGCTGGAATTGTCTGGGTTAACGCCTGGTACCTCAGAGATCTTCGCACACCCTTCGGTGGCGTAAAGCTATCGGGAATTGGCCGTGAGGGCGGTGTTCACTCCCTGAATTTTTACTCAGAGCCGACCAATATCTGTATCAAGCTTTAACGCGTATCACTAGTGTCCGGTTAATTATTGAATAATTTCAATTGGTTAGATAATGTATCATTTTCAGCGCCATGTGATCTGTCGAGAAAGTCCTTATTTAAAGGGATTTTCTCGAAAAGAGTGATCGAAAATATCTGTAATAAAGTGTAGAGCGAGGCATCCAGGTTGAGCCGCTTCTTGATGATGGCTACGAGCACGTACATTGAGACCGCCGTCCATATTTGGGCCTTCACTGCGTTCTCCGAGGTTCCGTAAAACTGCTTTATGCGTAGATGCTGCTTGATCCATTTGAAAAACAATTCTACTTGCCAACGTGCTTTGTACAGAGCGCAAATGGTGGCCGCCGGAGGGCCAAACAAATTGGTCAGGAATATCAGGGTTTTCCCCGTCTCGGTATCTTTGAACCGAATACGCCGTAGATGCAGTGGATACTTCCTTTGACTGTAGAAGCCCGACAGTGCCACCGTTTGGTCGCAGATAATCCCTTGCTCTCGATCGTTTGGTGCCGAGTAGATGCGTCGGAAATCGGTGTTCGATTTGGCGCGAGTAACGAAGAATGCGCCAGCCTGGTGAAGCGAGAAGAGACGGTCGAAATCCAAATACGCTCGGTCCATGACGTAGATCGCCCCCGGTTCGGGAATCATCAGATCGAGCGCGTTGACATCGTGCAGTTTGCCGTCGGAAACGTGGATAAAACTCGGAATATTGCCTCGCAAATCCAACAGCGTGTGCATTTTGACTGCCGCTTTGGTGCTGCGAAACGGCGCCCATGGAAACACCGACAAGCACAGATCGATGGTAGTGGAATCCAACGCGTATACCGTATTGGACAACTCCAACCCCAGGTCCTCTCCGGCGTAAAGTTTGCGGGCTTGCATGATCAACCGTTGGGCGAACTCGGCATAGATGCGCCAGTCTCTCCTCTCGTTGGCGTCGGCCAGGGTCGATCGTTTGACCGACGACTGAATACCCATGTGGTAGAGCTTGGCCGATTGCGCCCAGAGACACGCTTCGATGTCGCGAAGGCTTTCTCGATAGGTCAACTGTGCAAACGCCAGGACTCGAAAATGTTCGGCACATGGAAGCGTACGAATACGAAGATTGCCGTCGTAACGATCGACGATTCGAGTAAAGGTCGTCCAGGGCAGATAGTCCATCAACTGCGCAAACAGGGTTTTGCCGGTGTACATGGTGAATCCTCAGGGAAGTTCTCCCCTGAGGGTCTCGTGAAATGGCACCTGCGTTCAAGTCGACACCACAATAATCGTCCGAAAAGAATATATGTTTCATAGGCTTACAGGCAATACTCATCAAGTTAACCGGACACTAGTGAACGCGTATATGAAAAGCAGGAATTACACATTATGACGAATATACAGGCTATAGCGGAACTCTTGGACAATGCGGCCAACACAGCAACTGCAGTGGTCCAGTTATCCGAAAGCGGAAATGTACTGAGCTTGGCCGAGGCCTATGACGTGCAGGCGACCTCGATTGGCCGAAGGCTCGCCCGGGGTGAAAGACTCGTTGGTGTAAAAATGGGCTTCACCAGCCGCGCTAAAATGATTCAAATGGGTGTAGACGATTTGATTTGGGGACGTTTGACTGATGCAATGCTGCTAGAGGATGGCGCATCTATTGATCTGGAGAACTATGTGCATCCCAGGATCGAACCGGAGGTGGCCTTCAAGTTGTCCCAACCTCTTTCTGGGCAAGTCACACTCGAGCAGGCAAAGGCCGCAGTGGAAGTCATTGCACCCGCCATGGAAATTATCGACTCCCGATACAAAAATTTTAAGTTCTCCCTGGAAGATGTGGTCGCGGACAACTCCTCTTCTTCCGGCTTCGTAATAGGCAAATGGCAGGCTCCTCTTGATGACATTAGCGATTTGGCTATGGATATGCAGTTTGATGGGAAGTCGGTGCAGCAGGGCTCTTCGGCAGACATTCTGGGCGACCCCTATTTGTCACTGGTTGAAGCGGCGCGCCTTGCAGGACAATCTGGCATGGTGCTAGAAGCAGGCTGGGTTGTACTGGCTGGTGCTGCTACCGCTGCGGAGGCACTGCGGGCGGGTGTCAGAGTTCAATTGCACACCGCAGAACTGGGTGGAACTCACCTTAGCGTAGCGCCTTAGGCCTTCGAGAATATATTGGGACATGAAAGATGACTAACAATACACAAAGCCAGGTGGTCGTGGGAAAAGCGAAACCCAGGGGGCGCTTCCCCCACTACAAACGCGCTGGTGATTTCATCCACGTGTCGGGCACTAGCTCGCGTCGACCCGACAATACTTTTGTGGGTGTCTCTGTCGACGAAATGGGAACCACCCAGTTAGATATCAAAGCGCAGACACGAGCAGTGATAGACAATATTCGAGACATTCTTAGTGAGGCTGGCGCGGAGTTGAGCGATTTGGTTTCCCTGACAAGCTACCTGGTTAATATGAACGACTTTGGGGGATATAACGAAGTGTACGGCGAAATATTTGACTACGATGGGCCCACACGCACAACCGTTGCAGTACACCAACTACCGCATCCACATCTGCTAATAGAAATACAGGCTGTCGCGTATAAACCACAGTCCGCGGAGTAGTAATTGATGACAATCGTTGATATGCACACGCACTTTCTGCCGGAGTCTTGGCCGGATCTCGCAGAGCGTTTTGGTACTCCCAATTGGCCGTGGATGCGTCACTCTGAGAAAGGCAAAGCAATGATAATGCTAGGGGAGGAAGAGTTTCGCCCTGTGTACGAAGCCTGTTGGAACCCCAGCGTAAGGTTAGAAGAAATGGATAAGCATGGCGTCGACATGCAAATCATGTGCGCCACGCCAGTACTTTTTGCCTACTCAAAACCCAGTAGCCATGCCCAGGAAGCGGCGCAGATATTTAACGACGCAGCACTTGAGATGTGTGCCTACAACCCACAGAGACTCAAAGCGCTATGCCAGGTTCCGCTTCAGGATATTGACGCCTCTTGCAAAGAGGTCAGCAGAGCAGCCAGTAACGGACACGTCGGCGTTCAAATAGGCAACCATGTGGGTATGAAAAATCTGGATGACGAGGGCATCATCACATTTCTTCAACACTGTGCCAGTGAAAATATTTCCGTGCTTGTTCACCCTTGGGACATGATGGCCACGGAGCGGATGCCAAAGTATATGCTTCCATGGCTGGTATCAATGCCAGCAGAAACGCAGCTGTCTATATTGTCTCTTATATTATCCGGCGCCTTCGAACGCCTGCCCAAAAACTTGCGGCTGTGTTTCGCCCACGGCGGAGGTAGCTTTCCCTATCTGCTGGGACGAGTAGACAATGCCTGGAAGCATCGCGATATCGTACGAGAGGACTGCCCCAATTTACCCTCGAGTTACGTTGATAGGTTTTACGTTGACTCCGCTGTTTTTGATCCCGGCGCGCTCGACCTGCTAGTCAATGTAATGAGTGAAGACCGGGTAATGCTAGGCTCCGATTACCCGTTTCCGCTGGGCGAGCAAAAAATAGGTGACCTGGTTAAAGAACAGCCCACCTTTAACGAAGCTACTCGCGCAAAAATTCTCGGAGAAAACGCACTGAAATTTTTCGCCATTAACTCCTCCTAACAATTGGTTAACCCTATGACGACTGTTCCCAATAAAAAACTATCGTTGATAGCCGGCGCTTTAACGCTATCGTTACTAACTACTTCTTGTGCAAATCAAAATGCGGGACTCGCTGTTGCAGAACATTCAGTCAAGGCGGCGGACAACATTACTGACCCGCAGATTTTACGCTTAACCCAGTTGGTCGGTGACCATACACCTGAGGCTCCGGCGCCCTCCTCCTTCGGTATGGACAAAGACACCGGAAAATTTGTTCACCCCGCTATGACCACCGATTCGCACGATCCACACCCCTTCGAAGGCATCTTGGATTACTGGGACACTGAGCAGTACATCAAGAATATGAAGATTGAGGCCTACTACCCAATCACTGTCGAGCCGTTTCACACCTGGCAGAACATTGTCGACTTCGAGGGTAGACGGTATCTCTACCAATATGTGCGCCGAGATTTGAAAATATTCGATATTACGGAAGCAACCAACGTACAGCTGCTGCTTACTCGCGGCAACACATGGGGTGCCAATGGCTCTGATGAAGAAGTAAATCCCTATCCCGATGATGATTACTTTGGTGCCGCATCCATCCAGTGGAACGAAAAGCTGGGCGTTAACATAATGGTGCAATCTTTTGAAATACGCCGCTTTGGTGTCTTGCGTGACAAGTACGTTGAACCCGAGCTGGTCCGTGCGATTCGGGACAGCAAACACCTCAAGGGGTTTAAGGTGTACGCCATGCGCGGCCCACTCCCAGAAGATTGGGAGTTGTTAGCGGAACGTACCAGTGATTACACTCGTCCCGAAGCACCCATTGGAGGCCAACGCGGCTCCGGCGCCAGGGATATACCGACCTATTTTGGCGGGGACTATTTGTTTATAGCCGCCGCACCTGACGCCGATCATGCGCTGACCGAATATCCCAACGATCTGTATTCCGCAGGCTATCAGTCCTGGGACATGTCGGATCCTGCGAACCCGGTTTTCCTTAAGCAGTTGACGGTGCCGGGACAGTTGGTGGGCGACAAAGAGAGCGAGCAAATCTATCTTGAGAACCCGAGGGCAGGAAACCGAACATCCTGGATGGGTGCCAGGATGTCACTGTTCATTCCCACACCTCCTGAACGCGGCGGTAAGTACGGCTATGCAGCGATGGGCGGACTTGGATTCTACGTGGTTGATATATCAGACCCCGCTAACATGAGTATTGTTAGCCATTTGAAATTCGACCCGAAAGTTGCCGGAGTCGAAGGTGACTATGTGGACGTCTCTCAAGTTGAGGAAACCGGAATAGTCTACACGAGCGGATATCCCCTGAATGAGGATTGCTGGGAGCCCTACAAAGACGTGTTTATGGTCGATGTGAAAGATCCAGAGAATCCCAGAGTGATCGGAATTCTACCGCGCCCTACTCCACCGGCCGAAGCGGCGTTCACTGATTTCTGTCAACGCAAGGGAAGCTTCGGACCCAAACGAACGGGCTACTACACCCAACCGGGAGTAAGCCGCCCAGGCATTCTACCGTTCAACTTTTACAATGCAGGTCTGCAGGTATTTGACGTGAGCGAACCAGATAACCCGCAAATTGCGGCCTATTTCGTGCCGCCATTTAATACCGAGCGCGTTGTCGAATACGCACGGGGTAATCTGTCGCACTCGGTGTACGTCGAGTATGACCGCAACCTGTTCTGGCTGTTCACCAATCACGGATTTTACGCGTTATCTAGCCCGCTTCTGGGTGAGCCGAACTTATCGGCCCCGGCCGAACCCTGGCCAAGTCGTGAGTGATGGAGCGGAGGCAGGGCGTGCCACGTTGAGCGCAACAATCCCGGTGGTTCTACCAAATTAACTTTACGACACCTTGGAGAGTACCGAAATCTGTGGGGCAAAGTATTAAGTAGTCGACCCTGAAAAACGCTTAACATGTTGATTGTATTAGATAATACTGGGTATTTGTGAGATGATTTCGACCAGTTTCAAGCCTATTTGGCACTTAATCCGGTCGAAACAAAGGTGGCTCTCGATGAAAGATTCTTCCCCCGATCACCATCAAATGAGTTTTATGGCTGCTGGGTTGATGGATCAACTCAATCCGAAACACCCTCTGTTACATCTTGCGCGAACCATACCCTGGGACTTTTTTGAATCGGAGTTCGCTCCCTTGTATGCGGCAACTGGCAGGCCTGCCAAACCCGTACGCTTGATGGTGGGTTTATCTATTCTCAAGCATATGGAAAATGTCAGCGACGAGGTTATCGTGCAACACTGGGTACAAAACCCGTATTACCAGGCATTTTGCGGGGAGGTTGAATTCCAGTGGTCATTCCCTTGTGACCCATCCGATCTGGTGTACTTCCGCAAGCGAGTCGGCGAAAAGGGATTTGAAAAAATATTGGCATCCTCTATCACCATTCATGGTGAGAAAGCGGTCGAAGAGGAAGTCTGTATTGACACCACAGTACAGGAAAAAAACATCACCTTTCCCACCGATGCAAAGTTGTACCGAAAGATTATTGTTCGTTGCCTGAAATTGGCCAGGAAAGAAGGGATAACACTTCGCCGCAGTTATGCCAAGGAAATTAAGCAAAGAAAACTGGAATGTCGTTTTGCGGGACATCCCAGGAACCGTGCCAAGGCCCGCAAAGCCGTTAAGCGGCTAAAGACCATTGCCGGTCGTTTAGTGCGGGAATTGGAGCGTAAACTGCCACTCGACATTCTGGAAAAGCTGGCAGAGGACTTTGCACTATTCCATCGTGGACTGAACCAGAAGCGAGGGGATACGAACAAGCTGTACAGCTTGCACGAACCCCATGTCTACTGCATGAGTAAAGGCAAAGAGCATAAGCGCTATGAATTTGGCACCAAGGTTTCTATCACGACAACTCGGGATTCAAAAATCATTGTTGGTGCCATGGCCTTTGATACGAACAAATTTGATGGTCATACGCTGCCGGAGGTGCTGTTGCAATTGAAGCGGCTTAACAAACTGAAACCGGCCGTTGGCTTATGTGATCGGGGTTACAAAGGGAAGAAAAAGATCAATGACACGCGGATCATAATGCCCAGCACAGGTACTCGGGATACGGATAGTGCCTACCAGGTGCTGATGCGGAAACGTTTTAGAAAGCGGGCTGGCATAGAGCCGGTGATCGGCCACCTGAAGTCGGATCATCGATTGAACAAAAGTTATCTCAAAGGATTTGAAGGCGACCAGATTAACGTACTGATGGCTGCTGCTGCGTTTAACTTCAGGAAGTGGATGAGATTGTTTTTATTGGCCCCGAAAACGGCTTCCTTATGGAGTCGTTTAACGCAGTTTATTATCAAGCCACGGCATTACGGCGATGCCGTGATGGCCAATTAGGCTTTTTCAGGGTCGACTAAGTAATCAAGCCGCCAGCTTGACAGGCTCCTCATATTCACCATCGAAAGCGCTTATTCTTTAGGGTTCTACTGGGAATCCTGTGGGTAGAGGTTGAGTTTTCCACAGTGGAACAGAATTGAAACTCGATAGTTTTCGAAGTTTCTAAATCCTCGGGCAGCCGATTTTATTGTCTGAATCTTTGAATTAAATCCTTCTGCGGTCGCATTGGTGATGCGATGTTTCAAGTAAGTCATTATGTTGTCGAGATGTTTCTTTAGCATCTTGGCGACTGATATGACCGGCTTTAGACGTGAATGTGTCGCCCACCAGTACCATTTCTTAAAGAACGCCCGGGCTGGTTTATCGTAGCTGTAAGTCCACAGGTCAAGCAGCGTCTCTTTGATTGCCCAGGCTCGGGCAACCTTCAACCCCTTTGATTGAAGGCCATAAAAAGTGGCTTCATCTTTTTCACTCCAGTTGTCGGGATTGCGTAACCAGGTATAGCGAGACCCGACCAGGTCATTGATACCGGCGGCTCTTAATGTTTTATTTTCTTTGCGCCTGACTTGGTCAACCATTTTTGTAAGATAACTGACGATATGAAACTTGTCGTGAACAATGGCGGCGTTCGGTAAAGTCGCCTCAACTGCCGTCATAAATGGAACCCACATATCCACGGCAACAGCAGCTACTTCATTACGCTGCTGTTCTGGAAGCGTGGACAGCAATGCGGTTGCCGATTCCATCGTTCTATCTGCCACGACCTCAAGCACTCTGGACGCATTCAAATCGTACAGCAGGCTGGCATAGGATTGCCCCTTGCGAAAACTTTTTTCATCGATGCCAAGGTGTTTCACTTCCTCAACAGAGCGTCTGTCCATCCCTCTTTTCACTGCTCGGGATTGAATATGATGCACCTCATCCCACGACAAACCAAGTAGTTTTGCGGCCTGTGTCTTGTTGCTGGCAGCCGACAGCACATCAATAGCGAAACGCTCAAATAAATGCGTAAAGCGTGCCTGCGTATCTGCCCACGGTACTTTCAGGCTTTTGATTCCATGCGCTTTACAATGAATACGCGGAACCTGAGCAACTAACTGCGTCTTGAACTGCATCGTATCAAGGTGTCGCCATGTGCGTTGCTCACGATGGTCGTAAACCGAACAAAGGGCATGGCAGACACTACACGCGCCTTTCGTTCCCTTTGGCCAATCTATCTGGAGGGTAATTGATTTGTCGGTCAGATCCGGGGTAATAGCCGTGATTTTCCATGGGTCGCCAAGCCCCAAAAGTTGAGTAAACAACGCGGTATCTTTCATTTGAATATCTCCATAAAAAAAGACTCTTGTACCACATTCTTGACCATTGTTTGGCTTTTACCCATAGGAAACTCGGAAGAACCTATTCTTCTGGCCTACGCCAGCGCCCGCAAAGCAGGCTTGATTGAAGACGACAAGCCTCTTGACCACACATGGAATTTGCTAAATAGACGTTTCTGGCTGGAAGACTGGGGCCTTTACGCAGACGAGATCTCTCCCGATGGCCAACTAAGCGACTACCGTGGTCAGAATGCCAACATGCACTTGTGTGAAGCCATGCTGGCAGCTTTCGAAGCAACCAACAATGAACGCTACCTGCAACGAGCGCTGCAACTGGCAAAGAATATTTGCTTGCGACAGACCAAACATACCGATGGTTTTATCTGGGAGCACTACCAAAAAGATTTTGAAATCGACTGGGACTACAACCGGGAAGACCCGAAGAATCTTTATCGCCCCTGGGGTTTTCAACCGGGCCATCAGCTTGAATGGAGTAAGTTGCTGCTAATTCTCTACCGACACAGTCCGGAAGACTGGATGCTTGAGCGGGCTGGCGATTTATTTGATCGCAGCTATAAGATCGCTTGGGACACTGAATACGGAGGCCTGGTGTATGGCTTTGACTCTCACGGCAAGTGGTGCGATGACGATAAGTACTTTTGGGTACAGGCGGAAGCTTTTGCGGCCGCCGCCCTGCTCTATCAGTGCACAGGACAAGAGAAATACCTGAAGGCTTATGAGTCACTGTGGCAATACAGTTGGGATCACTTTGTCGATCACGAATGCGGCGCTTGGTATCGAATCCTCCATCGAGACAACAGCAAGTACTCAGACCATAAAAGTTCGCCCGGAGCCAAGTGCGATTATCACACCTTGGGCGCGTGTATGGAGGTGCTCAGAGGAATGGACATCCGACTTTGATCCGGCGCCCGATTCCAGGGCTGAGGTTCAATCTGTCCCCTATAAACCGGTTCCAAATAGGCAACCTCTGCTTTTGGCACTACTGGCCAAGTATCAAGCAAATTACCCTTAGCGCTATCGCCAGTATCCAGATCATGTCGATTGAATATCTGAACATAGCGCGCTCGTATCGGCTCGGGCAACTCATCGAAATCCGGTAGATACCACAACGTAATCAGAGAGCGCTCACTGTCCGTCTGATTGGCATAGGCACTGTGCAGCAAGCGCGGATCTATCAACACCACATCGCCGACTGAAACCTCCACTGCCGCCTCACAGGAATCGGATTGATAGGCGATGTCTCCGGGGTCCTCAATCGTCGAGAGTGCTTCTTCATGGGCAATCGGTAGATCGTGTAGCGCGTGCTGACCGCGGTGGGAACCGGGAACCACACGCAGACAACCATTCTCTACACAGGTGTCAGTCAGATAAATCATAATGCCAAGACCCGGCATGCGCGGCGTATAGGACAGTGGGTGATCCCATCCCCACCAATCCTGATGCCAAAAGAGTGCGGGACTCCCGGGAGGCTTGCTAATCAAATAGCCCGCCAACCAACGAGTATTGGAAAAACCCAAATCACGAATGAGGCGCTGGAACAGTGGCAAGGCGATCAAGTGGGAAAATTTCGGGTGGTCTCCCATGTTGACCAGACTGCCCTGGGAACGATAGGTGTCGCGATGCTCCGGCGATAAGGCATCTAATACCTCATCTCGCTGCTGGCAGAGTTTCGCCAGCAGACTCTGGGGTAGTAAATTCTTGGCAATCGTATAACCGTCTTGCTGTAAATCCTGACTTAGTTTGGCGTTGTTCATGTCTTCCTTCCTGTTTCACTTATAAATTTATGCTTACGCCTTAAGAACAGACATTCCAGGCAGTGTCACAATTTTAATTTGCACGATATTTGGGTCTTCAGCATTTGTGCGAACCGGAATCAGGCCCGGAGCAATCGAAGACAATGACCGATATTGTCATCCCACTAAAGTGAGTCGATTTCTTTCTGAATTATTTGTGTAAGCCGTTTCCAATCTCCGGGCTCAACGCCCTCGAGAGGCAGCATACTAAAATGATCGGCCTGCCTCATGAAAATGTAATGCAGGTTCGGGTTGTTTGAAGCCTGCAAGTAAGCCTCAGCTTGTTGGGGCGGAACATCCCGGTCCTGTCCTCCCTGCACAATAATCGTTGGCACGGAAGGGTGTGGGCACTGGGCCGGACTGGCAATCGCGTAACGTTCCGGGAATCGTTCTGGGCTGCCTCCGATCATTCGAGCGACCTGCTCGGGCTGACTCAAGTATTGTGAGTTACCAAGGTCAAGAATGCCGGCTATCGAGATAACCCTCGTAGGTACCAGTGGTTGTTGTCGAAATAGCGAACTGCTGTGCGGCAGCTGTGCCCTTCCGGCCGCCCACATGGCAAGGTGACCGCCAGCAGAATGGCCAACCATCAGAATGCGATTCAGGTCCAGTTTTTCACCGCTGGCAATATTCTGTAAAAAATCCATTCCTAGTGCGATGTCTTCGAGAATGGCCGGCCAGGGGGCCAGAGTATTTTCCCCTTCCGATTCCATCCTTCGGTATTCCAAATTCCAGACAACGATGTTTTTCGATTTGAAGTGTTCGACAATAGCCTAGGTGGCATAGCTATTAAGGTTGTGATTGTCCTTCCAGTAGCCACCGTGAACAATCACCATTACGGGTAGCCGAGTCTCTGTGGCCGGGCGATGTAACTGGCCAAATTGTTCGGGGTGAGGCCCATAGCTTAGTGTTTTCAACGCGACATCAGGCTCAATAAAATTTATGTTTCCAGGCATAAGCCTTCAGGGCTCCCCGCAACTCTTCCGGAAAGGCACGACCATCGGAATAGGCAGTATTAATTTCCACTTCCCGCTTGCTGCGCATGCCACAGGCTACGGTACTGACAGCGGGATCCTGCAGAGAAAATCGCAGTGCAGCTTCCGCCAAGCTTGGGTAGTACTGCAGGCATAGCTGCTCAATTTCCTCAACCCTGCTCAAGGTTTCCTCAAATCGGCCATCGCGGTACATATGGTGACGCTTATCGTCATCGTCACACTCGCCATAAGTCTCCGCTGTCCACGTACCGGTCAGAGCTCCTGAATCAAATGGGACACGAGCAATAAACGCGGTAGAGTTTTGTTCGCCCAAACGGAATAAATTCTCCGCCGGTTCCTGCTCAAAGATATTAAAAATGACCTGTTGTGATGTGAGCAGCCCACATTGGGCCAGCAGGAGGCCGATGTCCGGACGCACATCTGGCAGTGAAACCCCAAGCTGCCGCACTTTTCCTTCCTCAACCAATTTGACCAGACCCCTTAGCCAGTCAAAATATTGCATTCCATCTTCTATCCACAGATGTAGCTGCAATAGATCGATACAATCTACCTGCAATCTTTTCAGGGAGGCTTCAACCTGCTCACGCAAATACTCTGGTGGATAACAGCTGGCCATACTCAACTCGGTACCTTCTCCGGCTTTAACCGCCAGGGGCAGTACTTTTGTTGCCAAATAGATCTTCTCTCCAGTCCATTGTTTAAGTGCCTTGCCAATCACAGTCTCGCTGCGACCCTGACCGTAGGCAGCAGCGGTGTCTACCAGGTTGATGCCTTTCTCAAAGGCACATAGCAAAGTCTCAATCGATTCCCGTTCATCGATGGCGCCCCAGGTTCCCCCAAGCTGCCAGGCGCCAAAGCAGATTTCGCTGACATTCCAGTTGGTTCTTCCAAAAATTCTATAGTGCATAGCCCATTGCGCCGTGAGGTCTTGATGGATGGCTTGCTAGATTTTGCCCTGCTCTTCCAGGGACTGATGAAGCTTTTCCTTATAGGCGGCATGAGCGTCCTCATCGATTTCCACGTCATCGCGATAAAAAATAAATCCCAAGCTTTTTCGGTCGCGCTCACTGCTGTTGTTATTGGCTCGATGGATCATCAAACTATGGTGCACCAAAAGATCGCCGGCGCTGGCTTCCATCTGCTTTTCAGCGGAGTCATCCTCCTCAGACCAATCGGTAATGCCCTGGGAAAAGCCCAACGTAGATGTTTGACCATGATCGCGTATGCCTTTTTTATGGGAACCCGGGATATAACAAACAGCGCCATTGGCCGCATCGGCATTTCCCAGGGACAGCCACATGGTGACGGCTTCCTGGGGTCGAATCATAAAATAATAACCGTCCTGGTGTGCGGGAGTCGCTTTGCCCAAACCGGGCACTTTGTTAAAGTACTGCATGTTTTGCAGCTCAACCTTACCGCCTAACAAGGTTTCGGCCAGGCCTACCACTTTTTTCGAATTTGCCAGTTGCAAAAAAAACTCATCGTAGTCGTAGAGCTTCTGCACCTGCTTAATAGACGAAAGATCATCCTTTTTTTCATAGTAGACGATGTCTTCCGGCAGTCCGGGAGCAACCTCTTCGAGAAAACGGGCAGTATGTCGCTGCACCTCGGCAACCTCCTCGTCATCGAGAAAGGAATTGCAGGCAATATAACCGCGTTCATCGAAATTGGTTTTTAAGTCTGACATTCGATACCTTCACATTTGTTTATTTACTGTTAAATCGGTGCCCACATATGGCGATTCTGAGCATCGTATTGCCATATATGCTCTTCTAAAAAAAGTGGCTCTTCATTTGCATGAAGAGCCACAAGGGAGGTAACAATCACCGCATAGTCAAGAGTTACCTAATCACTACAGCTTCCATTGCATACCCGCGTACCACTGGCGGCCAGTCACATCGAAGGCGGTGCCGTTGGTTTCGACGCCTGTTTCAAAATACCTTTGACCACCCACTATGGCAGGTGGTTCTTCGTCAAACAGGTTCGTGCCACCGACATATACGTTGATCTTGTCGGAAATCTGCCAGCTACCACGAAGATCGAAATAAGTTACGGAGTCAATGTTGTTCAAACTCGAGGTAACATTAGTTGAGTCAGTATTATCATCAACTGTCTCGTCCCAATAGCGAATCTGGGCAAAGACATTGAAGTCGTTGATGTCATAGGAAAGGTTCAGGCTTGAACGAATCTCCGGGAAAAGCACTTCACCTGTCAGATCTCTTACGTCCCCGGCACTGCCCTCAACTTCATACTCCTCAAGGTAGTTCAGTGACCAGCCAAGCAGCAAGCTGCCCGGACCCAGTTCCTCCCACAGGTAGGACAATTCTAGATCCACACCACTTGTGGTGATCGTGTCCTCGTTATTTGCTGCAGCCCCAACATCGAGCGCTGCCCCGCCCCGTTGATCCCGGAACACATCACCGCCACAATCCTCGGTGAATGACCCGGGTGACACTTCATGGCAGCGCTCCAGAACAACGGTACCCGTTGGAATGGTGATCGCGTCTTCTATCTCGATGTTGTAATAGTCAATCGCCACCCTGAGGTTTTCAATAGACTCGGGGGTAATAATCACACCCAATGTATAGGAGTCAGCTGTCTCTTCCTGGACATCGGGATTACCCTGGCTGAACGTTGTGGTATTCTGCGATTCAACTTGGCCCAGCGTAAACGCACCCGTGTCATCGATGCGACCTTGTATCGCATCGATAGAACGGCAATTGGCGGCAGTATTACCCGTTGAGGCGTTGGTAATCCCATTGCAGGGGTCGTCGGTCCCGCCCGCACCGGCAAATCGACCCGCAAACAGGTCACTGACATTAGGTGCCCTCACCGCCGTCGATACTGCGGCCCTGACGCGGAAAGCCTGGTTGATAGGCGCATCCAGGCCGACTTTCCAGGTAGTCGTATTTCCCACGCTCGAGTAATCGCCAAAGCGAACAGCCAGGTCGAGATTGAGCTGTTCCATTAGAGGGATATTCAGTTCGCCGAAAACATCGACCACGTTAAACCGACCGCTGGTGGGCTGGATGTTGTAGCCACGTGCAATACCCGCCTGGCGCAAGGGGTCCGGGGTCGAAGTACCACTTTCCTCGCGGTATTCAATACCCGCCGCAAAGCTCGGTTCGATCTCAGAAAAACTCAAAGGCAAATCACCCGCCAGAACCGCTGCAACAACCGTCTGCTCGACATCACCGGTCAGACCGACGTTAGCTCCGAGATAGTCAGCCGCATCGGCTGAAATTCCCGTAATCCCGGCCTGGCCAGCCAGGCTGTCACTGGTGCCAAAGGGGTTGAATGGCACACAGCCATTAACGCGGGCCACGGAATCGGCACATTGATAACCGCCGAAGCCATCGGACTCCAAGTCGAGCGCCAGTTTCGCGCGCTCCAGATTGATATCACCAAAGTCCGTCTGGACCTGTTCGGTAATCCCGTAGGTACCGTAGACATTGAGGTACATGCCGTTGTCAAATTCGTAATCTAGGGCAGCGGCAGCTCGGAATGTTGTACGCTCATTACCCGATCCTCGCTCACCCAACTCAACAGTTCGGCGAAAGGTGTTGCCAAAATCGTCGAACGAAGTAACACCCGCGGCAACAATCTGCTCGCCCGCCGAGCTCCCGACCCACAGTGGATGGGTCGTTAGGTCCATGCCCGATACCCCTCCTTTGAATTCTCGGTAAACGTCCCCGTATACACTCAGGGGGATCGGCTCGAATGTCCCGCGCGATTCTACCCGAGCGTAATTTATTTCCCCGGTTATTGTGGCTTTGTCATTGAAATCAAAGGTGGTACCAGCCGCTGCAAACCGACGCTCCAGTGGGATCAGCATGGAGCGAAAGTCGTTGAAATTCAGGCGATCGGATGGCTCACCCAGGGTCGTACCGCCATTAAACGGGCTGCCATCGCCATTGAGACTAAGGCCACCGGCAATGAGACGCGCGTTCGGTACATGTGACGAGCCACTGAAGTTATAGGAATCTCTTATGCCATCACCGTCGCTGTCAGTCAGACCGCGACTTATTTCTGAGAAACCTCGATCAGAGGAAAACAAGCCCTCGTCGTCGGAGTAGCCGGCGGAAAACCAGACATTACCGCCATCGAAATTTTTACCCAAGGTGAGGCTAATGTCATTTTTCTCTCTGTCACTTTCAGAAGATTGGCCCGACTGACCTCTCAGTTCCACTCCTTCAAAATCTGTTTTGGTGATCACGTTGATAACACCGGCCACCGCGTCCGATCCGTAAGCCGCGGACTGCGCACCGGTGAGCACTTCTACCCGTTCAATCATGGTAGTGGGTATGGTATTGAGGTCGACACCATAACCCGCACTGGCCGAAAGACCCGAGACATAGCGCCGCCCATTGACCAACACCAGGGTCCTGGATGATCCCAGGTTGCGCAGGGCTACGGTACTGACGCCGGTGCTGGACGGATCGTTTACATTGGCGCTGGTACCGGTGACCCCGCCCGTAATCGAAGGCACCTGACTCAACAATTCACCGATGTTCGTGGCACCCACGCCTTCGATGAGTGAAGAATCCACAACGGCAATCGGCGACGAAGACGCGAAAGTATCTCTGCGAATATGAGAACCCGTCACCATCACCTCTTCCAGCACCTGTTCACCCTGTGCGAAAACTGTTGTGGGTATTGAAATTGCTGCGGCGGACAGGCTCAGCGCGGCACCTACGGTCAATCGAGAGACGCCGTGGCCCTGCGATATTTGACTGATTACTGACGCCAGATATGATTTTTTTGTAAATCCATTAGCGTTCATATGATTTTCCTCAATTTATTATTGCCGCGGGATTAGATGTTATTCCGGCCTGCTAAATGCTCGTCAAAATGACATCGATTCAGGTATTAATCCATACTAGTATCTATTGATACTGCCAACCTGTCATACCATCATACCCGCACCTATTTTTCCTTGTCAAGTTAAGATGCTAGAGTTTAGAGTCTGGGGAGGAAGATTATCGCGCAAAGTGTGCGAAAAAACTTGACATAAAGCGGCAAAAAGTTTGCCGCGCCCTATACAGCTTTGCTTTTTAAAAGGTGTATAGGGCGCGGCCTTCAGAAAGAAATGAATCGATTTCTTCTGGAGGCCGCTATGAACGCAACAGGATGTGCTCACATCCCCCGCGAACTGTGCTATTGGATAACATTTTTAAGCAAAGCGCTACCCCCAAGATCCGTAGGCACATTCATTGAACTATTGATCGGCGCTATGTTAACGCCCGCTGGCTTTGTCACCGAAACCTATTTGTTTCTAGACATGCAAAGGCACTGGACGACGTATTACAAATGGCTTGAAGCCGGAAAGTGGTCCTGGTTGAAGCTGGCAAGACAGTTCGTCTGTCTGGTTCTTAGTGCCAAGAATGATCCCGTTCTATATTTAGCGATTGACGATACGGTGAGTCTACGAGCCTCGAAAAAAGCACCGGGCAGCCAGATACATCATCAGCACGGAAATAAGCCGAATTTAGCCGCCTATGTTCGTGGTCAATGCTGGGTTAGTTTAGCGGCTGTTTTCAGGCGCACACCGCTGGAGACGACGGCGATACCTCTATTGTTCCGACTGATACCCAGTGCAGGGAATACGGGCAAGCTGGTCGCAGCGACAGTGATCATGCGTGCTGTTTACCGCTTGTTTGAAGATAAAACGGTGAGGGTATTGGTCGATTGCTGGTATATGCGCAAACGATTTATCAACGCGATGACAGCGTACGGTTTTACCGTGATTGGCCAGGCGAGAATCGATACGCGGCTTTACGACGAACCCCCCGAACGAAAACCGGGGCAACGCGGGCGGCCACGCAAGTATGGCGAAAAACACACACCCAAGCGAATTGCCCACTTTAAAAAGACGGAAGCACTACTGCGGCTGTACGGAAAAGAACAAAAGGTGAGATACCGTAGTCGGCTCGCCAAGGCAAGGTTCCTTGACGGTCAGTTAGTCAGAGCCGTTTGGTGCGAGCTAGACAGGGGTAAAGGTCAGTGGACCAAGACTCGATTATTTCTTTCAACCGATACGACTCTAACGAGCGAACAAGTGATTGAAGATTACGGACTGCGTTGGTCGATTGAGTCGATGTACTACCAGTTGAAACAATTGTGGGGGCTCAAAGAAGCCTGGCAGCAACGGCGCCAAACGCTGCATCGCTGGGTTCACTTGACGACTGTAGGTTACGGACTGCTTCATTTGTTGACGCTGGTATTGGGTGATAAAGCGGGCCCACTGGTGACGGATGCACCATGGCGCAAGCCGGATATTATTACAGCGGGAAGAATCAGGCTGGGTCTGACAAAACATTTTCGCCATGTTAACGTTCGAAGCTGGTGGAACGAAAGATGCAAAAAATTCCAAGCCCCTGGTGCGGTAGATTATATACAAGATGGGTAACATTGCGTTGCAGCTTGTATTACACGCAGGTTTTGAGAGAACATTAAGGAAAAGGAGTCGGGATTGAAGCTTCCGACAACAGCTCTTTCGCTCTAAACTCTAGTTAAGATGGATAAGTATTTTTACAACTCAGCCACTACGGTTAAGCAAGTCGATAGTCACTTTATCCTCTTCTAGAACAGGGGGTTTACAAAGCATGAAGACCCTGCTGAGAAGCCCTCGTGGCGCTTTGCCCGTCCCTGCCGCCGCGGTCGGCACCAAAGGCCGACGGAAATATTTTGTACATATCGAGAGCTCGCATCTGGTATAATACCTGTACAGCATCGCGTAAACACCCAGCAGAGGCCCCTCAATGCCTATTAGCGTCAAACGCCCGGTAGTCCGGAAGAAACTATCCGATTCAGTTGAAGAAGAACTGGAGCTGATGATCCGTCGTGGCGAGTTTGAGGAAGGTGACCCCCTCCCTGCCGAGCGAGAACTCATGACGGCATTCGCCGTTGGGCGCCCCTCCATAAGAGATGCGCTAGCCGCCCTCTCCCGCAAAGGCCTGGTAAAGATAAGCAGCGGCGAGCGCACTCGCGTCACCAAGCCATCCGCCGACAATATCATCTCTGAGCTTTCAGGCATGTCCAAGGATTTTTTGGGACAACCGGGCGGCCTGCGGTATTTCGACCAAATGCGCCAATTTTTTGAATCCAGCCTGGTCCGCTACGCCGCCGAATTTGTCACCGAGGAGCAAATCACCCGACTTGAAAACGCTCTGGAACTCAACAGAAAGGCCATCGACAATGTTGAGCAGTTCAAGCGGACAGACATCAATTTCCACCGGGAAATAGCCGACATTCCCGAGAATCCCATTTTTTTGTCTGTCCACCAGGCACTGGCGGACTGGGTGATTACCGCTCGGCCTGATATTCCCGAGCCCGAACGACACAACCAGATGAGCTATGAAGCTCACGCTCTCATTCTGGAGCGAATTCGCGATCGAGATATCGAGGGTGCTGACCTCGCTATCAAAGCACACCTTCAGAACGCGTACGATTTGCTCTACGGTACTGACACCAACTAGCACCCCTTCGTTGCGCAAGGTATCAAAGAAGTCCGGTGGCTCATCAACGCTTAATCGGGACAGTGTGAAGGACATACTGATGGTAACTGCCCATTTGTGGAGTTTATGCTGCGGGTTATTCATTTTTCTCGGCGTAATCTTGACCTGCACATCGCTTTCCCTACAGGCAGAAACCCGCCCGAATATTGTCCTGATTGTTCCGACGATCTCGGTTTTTCCGATCTGAAAACGTATGGTGGAGAGTTGCATACACCGGCCATCAACCAACTGGCGCGGGAAGGGGTGCGCTTCTCCCAATTTTACAATAGCGCACGCTGTGTTCCCTCTCGTGCGGCTCTACTCACTGGACTCTATCCACATCAGGCCGGTTTGGGCCATATGGTGGCGGACCTTGGTAATGAGGCTTACCGCGGTGAACTTTCGAAAAAGGCCGTTACGCTGGCGGAGGTACTGCGGACAGAGGGCTATTTCACCGCTATGACGGGCAAGTGGCACGTCACGAAAAACTGGCGCACTGATGCAGCGAGGGGTAATTGGCCTCTGCAGCGGGGCTTTGATCGCTTTTACGGAACCATCCCCGGACATGGTTCATTACACGACCCCTATGGGCTGGTAGAAGGTAACAGCCCCACCGTTGCAGGCGAGGGATTTTACTATACCGAAGAGATCGGGGAAAAAGCCGTAGATTACATCGTCGAAGCCGCTAAACAAGACAAGCCCATTTTCCTGTACATGGCCCACGTCGCGCCGCACTACCCCTTGCACGCACGTGCCGAGATGGTCGAGCAACAAAAAGGCCTTTTCAAGGAGGGCTGGGATCGCTTGCGATCAAAACGTTATCAACGGCTCCTGGACAGTGGATTGCTCCCTAAAGGCACGCTTTTGTCATCCCGGGACGAGCAAGTGCCCTTGTGGGAGGACGAGCCTTATCCGGCATGGCAGCAACATCGCATGGAAGTCTACGCAGCGATGATGCAACACCTCGACGACAGCGTAGCCGATGTCCTCAGCGCATTGAAGGCTGTTGGGCAGTTGGACAACACTTATATATTCTTCCTTTCAGATAATGGTGCTTCTCCCGAAGGGCATCTCAACAATACCATTGAGCGTATTGGAAGGCCTTGGGCATCAGCAATGATTCCTATTAACACAAGGGACGGTAAGCCAGTGCTGCCCGGCGACTGGCCGAATAAGTCTATCGGGGGACCGACAACTTACGGGTCATATGGCATCAAATGGGCCAACCTTTCCAATACGCCCTTTCGTAACCACAAATCCTGGGTGCATGAGGGGGGTATTGCCTCGCCCTTGATTGTGTGGGGCCCCAATGTTCCCGAAAACCAAATCTCCCATGAGGTGACGCATATTATCGACCTGATGCCGAGCTTCCTGGCCATTGCCGATGCATCCTATCCGAGTCACTTTAATGGTCGGGAGATTCAGAGCATGGAAGGCGAGAACCTGATGCCAGTGATTCACGGCAGCGGGGTAATAGCCCCGCGTGAGCTCTTTTGGGAACATGAGGGCAACAGGGCTATCCGGCAGGGAAAGTGGAAGCTGGTTTCGGAGTATCCCGGGTCATGGTCCTCTGTTCGCAAATACCCCAAGGCAGGCAAGTAACTGTATGATATGGAGACCGATCGTACCGAGCTGGTCGATCTATCCTCCGCTCAGCCGGCCCTGTATCGGTCATTGGCAGCGAAATGGCGGCGCTGGGCAGATCGCGTGGGTGTTTTATCGTGGACTGAATTAAGTCGTGGAGGCGAGAAAACTGATTAGCGCGTATATGTCACTCATGAATATTCAATCGGGCTGAAATTCTTGGCAATTACCTGGATTCTAGACACTACCAACGGTAGCCACAGCCTGATAACATCCATTTAACTCTTGCGGTATGATAGGTCGATGGTATGATATGTGCGAATCGACAGTCCCTGCCTGATCGTAGCAATTACCGGAGAAAACGATGACCTGGTTGAAGAAAGTTGCCCTATCAGCACTTTTACTCACGTTTACCGCGCTCCCTCAGGCACAAACCAGTTCACTCGATTGGCAGCAGATTGGCGAACTTCCAGATGCGAGCGGATCGGATGCCGAACATCCCAACCTTGGTGTGGCCGGACCCTTTGTGGGCGTTCACAACGATGCCCTCATCATTGCCGGCGGAGCTAATTTCCCGATCATCCTTGGGCGTGGACTGTGGGATGACGAGACACGTAAAACTTATTACGACCAGGTTTGGGTTGCTACTAGGGTGGAGGGGACTGACTCTGACGGCGACGATAATGTGTCCTCCGATGTACGGCCGATAACCTGGCATAACACGCCACTGAAACTGCCCGGAAATCGGGCCTACGGGGCCTCGGCAAGCCACGCCCTGGGAATGATCATGGTTGGTGGTAGCGATGGAATTCGCCAATTCTCCGACAGCTACCTGTTGCGCTGGGATGAAACCGGCGAGACACTGAGTCTTTTGGAACTACCCGCACTTCCCACTGTTTCCGCCAAAGGCAGTGCGGCAGTCATCAAAGACACGCTCTACGTTATGATCGGCAGTGACGGACGGGGCGCTACCAGCGACCTGTATTCCTTCGATTTGTCGCGGATTAAAACGGATGATGCCGACCAACCCCTAGTCGATGGCAATCGCGCCGTCATTTCGCAACAGCTCAATGCAAATGGCGAAAGCATCAGCCCCTGGAAACAGCTACCTTCCCTACCGCCGCTCAATGGCAGCAGCCTAGCCCGCACAGACATGATGCTTGCGGCACAAAATGATGGCTGGGGCGATCGGCTCTATGTGATGGGTGGTCGCCGCAAAACTACCCTGTCAGAACATCCGGACGCCGTGCCAGTTGAACTGGGACCAAAGCGTTTTTATTTACACTACTACAGTGATGTCTGGGCATATAACCCCGAGACGGAAGCAGATATCAGTCCCTGGACTCAAAAATCTGATATGGCGATAGACGGAGTCGCCAAGGCGATGAGCGCGGGCACCGCGATTACCCTTGGTCAATCCCACATACTTCTTCTGAGCGGCGACGACGGCAACCACTTGCGAAAGGCGTTTGGTGATTTGGGAGTAGACTGGTCGCGGTACTCATCCCACAGCGGCTTTGTGCGCCAGAGCCTGTCATACAACGCCATCACTGATGCCTGGACCAGCTACGGCGAAGCTCCGATGATTGCCGACCCGAGAGGCAAGGCGGGACATAGGGTTGCCGCCAATGCGGTTGCAAGTTCCGCGGTAAACTGGGATGGCGATATTGTTTTGGCCTCCGGTGAATTACGCCCCCGGGTGCGCTCGCCAAAGATCTGGTCGATCTCGGTTGCACCGCCGCCGGCAAATTTCGGTGGCATCAACATGGCCGTACTGTTTATCTACCTGCTGGCAATGGTAATGATCGGTGTCTATTTCGCAGCCAAAAACAAAAGTACCGACGACTATTTCAGAGGCGGCCAGAACATCCCCTGGTGGGCCGCAGCCTGTTCAATGTATGCCACCATGTTGAGCTCACTCACTTATGTCGCGCTACCCTCGCTGGTCTATCGCACCGATTGGTTGGTCTATATTGGCACCATGATGATTCTGGTGGTCGCGCCCATTGCCATTTACATCGCCATGCCTTTCTTTAGAAGAATTGATGCCACCAGTGCTTACGAATACCTCTCCAAGCGCTTCAATATGCCGGTGCGTTTGTTCGCCAGCAGCCTCTTCACCCTTTTCCACATTGGCCGAATGGGCATCGTCATGGCGCTAACCGCTCTGGCCCTGTCTGCGGTGACACCACTGGATGCCTGGCAGTGTGTACTCATCATGGGCGTGTTATGCCTGATCTATTGCACCCTGGGAGGTGTTGAAGCCGTGATCTGGACCGACACAATTCAAACCGTGGTCCTGCTCATTGGCGCCGTTGTGTGCTTCGCCTACATCATAGGTGGTATAGACGGTGGTTTTGGCGGATTTATAGACCGGGGTATGGCGGCAGACAAATTTAAAATGGTTAATCTCGATTTCAGCGCGAACAGTATCACCACACTTTCAATCTGGGTCATCGTGCTTGGCGGCATAGGACAGAATGTTTCCAGTTATACAGCTGACCAGGCAGTCGTCCAGCGCTATATGGTGACCACCGACACCCGTGCGGCCGCCCGTTCCATCTGGGCCAATGCTATTCTCGCCGTACCAGGCGCCCTGCTGTTCTTCTGTATTGGTACGGGTCTGTATTGCTTCTACCAATCTCAACCAGGCAAACTCGATCCTGGCATCCAGATTGACCAGATCTTCCCAACCTTTATCGCCACCGAACTGCCCGTGGGCATAGCCGGTTTGATCGTGGCGGGAATTTTCGCAGCGGCCCAGTCAACTGTTTCCACCAGTATGAACTCGCTGTCTACGACCCTGGTTACCGATTTCCTGCGCCCCTTCAATGTCTGCCGAAATGAAGGCAGCTATCTCAATGCCGCGCGCCTGCTCACCTTTATCGTTGGCGTGTTGGGTACACTCGCGGGCCTGCTTTTCATCAGCCCGGAAATTCGCTCCTTAATGGAAGAGTACTTCAAGGTCATCGGTATGTTTATGGGGGCGCTTGGTGGACTGTTTGTACTGGGTGTTACCACCCGCAAAGCCAACGGCTGGGGAGCCATGGTCGGCCTGCTGGCGGGCGTCGCGCTGATGGTAACAACCTGGTTGCAGCAGTGGGCAGACGGATATTTATTTGCCACCATCGGCATCCTGAGTTGTCTGATTATTGGTTACCTTGCAAGTCTGCTACTGCCATCCGATCATCACAACCTGGATGGCCTGACGCTGCATACCTTACACAGTAAATCTTGAAATAGAGGAATATTGATAGTGATGGCCGTAAACAAAGCGCTCGAGAGTAAGCTGCTCGACCAGCTTAAGCATGCGTTGATCGCCTCTTGCCAACCGGTCGACAACGGGCCGATGGACAAGGTAGAACACGTGGTCGCCATGGCACTAGCTGCTCTGGACGGTGGCGCCAGAGGCCTGCGCATAGAGGGCATTGAAAATGTACGCGCAGTAGCCGCGGCTACAGACGCACCCATAGTAGGCATTGTGAAACGGGACCTGCCGGACAGCCCCGTGCGAATTACCGCTTTCGTGGAGGATGTAATTGCCCTGGCTGAAGCCGGAGCGTCTATCATCGCCTTCGATGCCACCGATCGAATCCGACCTACTTCCTGCGAGGAATTACTGAACGCCGTGCACGCCCGAGGTTGTGTCGCGATGGTGGACGCCTCCAGCTACAGCGAGGGTGTAGCGATGGCCGAGATGGGCTGTACGTTTATTGGCAGCACCATGTCGGGCTATGTTGATCCCGACAATACTCCGAATACACCCGACCTCGAGTTGGTTGAACAGTGGGTGGCACACGGCTACAAAGTCATCGCAGAAGGCCGCTACAACTCTCCGGAGCGCGCGGCCCAGGCTATCGACGCAGGTGCCTGGGCAGTGACGGTAGGTTCAGCTATCACTCGGATAGAGCATATTACTTCATGGTTTGTTGCTGGCATCTGCGACGCTGCTGCGAGTCACTAAAGAGCTTCTGATGATTATAGGAATTGATATAGGCGGTACCAAGATATCGGCCGCCCTGTTGGAGGGCAGCGATATTGTCGAGCAGCGCAGTGCACCCTCGCCGATACACCATGATCTTACCCAACTACTCCCAACCATTGCCGAATTGTTAACCGGCTGGATAGAGCAGGCCGACGGTATAGGTGTAGGGTGCACCGGTCTGGTGGGTGACACGGAGGTACACTTTCTGTCCGCCGGCGAAGACAAAATATTGCCGCTCAAAGCCCAGCTGTGTGAAACTTTTTCTCTTCCGGTTCTAATCCTGAATGACGCCTGGGCGGCCGCCTGGGGTGAGTATCGCCTCGGCGATCACGGCGACGAAGACACCCTCGTTTACGTCACTGTTTCCACCGGCATCGGCGGCGGCATTATTCAGAACGGCCAGCTACAAACCAGCAGCCATGGATTTTCTGCGCATATAGGGCACCTCACAGTCCCACGTGGGGATGGCAATAATATTGTCTGTAGTTGCGGCCGGTTAAATTGCGTGGAGGCTGTGGCATCCGGTACCGCCATCAGCCAACGCGCCAGCGAACTGCTATCTAAGAAATTAAGTTGCAGCGATGTATTTGCGCAGCTGGACAGCCAAGCTGAACTGGATCTCCTGGTAGATGATTGCGCCGCAGCGGTGGCCCAAATGATGGCCAATATCAAGGCGGTTACCGGTACCGAGTTGGTCGTTCTGGGTGGGAGCGTCGGGCTCAACGAAATATTCCGCAACAAGATTAAAATAGCACTGGCGAAGTTACCGGAAGTCTACGCAGTGAAACTGGCATTGCCAAAACTGGGAAGAAATGCCGATATCATCGGTGCCACTCTCGCCCTGCAGGAAAGTCTGGCGGATGAAGTCCATGCGTAAAACTGATAACGCTGTCGATTTTTTTGTTCCCGATGGAAGCTCCGTAGAGGACGCTCTGTCGCGCACCACTCATCTTGCCGTGGTCGCCCATCAGGACGACCTGGAAATCAACTGCTTTGCGGGAATCGCTCAGTGTTATCAGCGCGACGACCAATGGTTTACCGGCATCGTACTGAGTGATGGCGCGGGTTCACCTCGCAGCGGCCAATACGCCAAGGTCACCGACGATGAAATGGTGGAAATCCGCAAGCGGGAACAACATAACGCCGCCGCACTTGGCCAATACTCCCTGGTCATACAATACGGTGCCGGCAGTTCTGAACTCAAAGGAAGCTATAACACCGCACTAATTGCAGATTTGGCGAATTGGCTGACACTCGCAGGGCCGGAAGTTGTCTACCTGCACAACCTCGCCGACCGTCATGACACCCATGTGCGAGCCGCCATCTACGCACTCGAAGCACTGAGGTCGCTGCCCACAGCTGAGCGGCCACCGAAAGTTCTTGGGGTCGAGGGCTGGGGCAACCTGGACTGGTTACCACCGCCCTATCGAGTGCGTCTAAATGTAGGCCAACACCGACAGCTTCACAATGAACTGATTACTCTATTTGACTCCCAGGTGGCAGGCGGCAAACGCTACGACCTAGCCTGCGAATCGCGCCATCTGGCCAACGCAACCTTCGACCAGTCTCATACGGTAGACGACGCTGAATTTGTCTCCCTAGCAATGGATTTAAATCCTCTGCTCGTCGACTCACAACTTCATTACGATGATTTTGTGGCATCCATAGTCAAGAAATTCTCTGCCGGCCTTATGCCACAACTAGCGCACTGGTCGGCTGCCTAAGGAGAGAAGTGTGGAAGTTGTTATCGTAAAAAATGCCGATGATGTTGCGGTGCATGCAGCGCGGCGTATCGGCGAACTGCTGACCAAAAAGCCCGATGTGGTTTTCGGCCTGGCAACAGGCAGTACCCCGATAGCGCTATACCAGCGCCTGGTGGCGGACCATCAAAGAGGCGAGCTAACATTCAAAAGGACCACCACCTTCAATCTCGACGAGTACATCGGTATCGGTGCAGACAGTAAGCAAAGTTACCGCAGCTTCATGTACGAGCAGTTGTTTCGTCATATCGATATCGACCTGGCGAATACCTATTTGCCAGAATGCCCCGAGGGAGAAAACCCCCGGGTCGTCGGGGCCGCCTATGAAAAGAAAATCGCGGCGGCCGGTGGAATCGATTTACAAATCCTCGGCATTGGTAGCAATGGCCATATCGGATTTAACGAGCCCTCGTCCAGCCTCGCCTCCAGAACACGGGTCAAGACCCTAACGCCGCGGACCGTGCTTGATAATAGTCGCATGTTTGATGCGGGGGAATTTCAGCCACAGCTGGCCATCACCATGGGAATCGCCACCATCATGGAAGCGCGACATATTTTATTATTGGCCACCGGATCGCAGAAAGCTGAGAGTGTCCGAAAGACCATCGAAGGTCCCATAACCGCCATGTGTCCCGCTTCCGCGCTGCAAATGCATCAGCATACTGCCGTTATTCTGGACGAGGCTGCGGCGAGTGAATTGCAGGAGTCTGATTACTATCGCTGGGTGGACTCAAAGCATGAACCCCTGGTTGCCGAGCACGGCCATTTCCACGACTACTAGTATAATATTAACGGCTTCGCCCTGATCCTCACCTGCCAGTTATGTGGAGAGATTGTCGCAAGTTTTTTCGAGCTCCCCGTGCCCGGTCCCATTATCGGAATGGCACTGCTATTTATGATCATGGTTCACAGGCGTGATGTGCCTTCACGAGTCTCGGGAGCGGCTCATCAATTACTGGCACTTTTAGGTCTGTTCTACGTGCCGGCCGGCGTGGGATTAATGTTGCACCTGTCTCTGTTGGGCGAGGAGTGGCTGCCCATTCTTGCTTCATTGATACTCAGTTCGATTCTCACTCTGATCATCACGGCAAAAGTGATGTCCAGGTTTTCCACCCGGCAATGCGAAACCCAAAGCGCCGCAGAGGAATGAATGGCCGTTGAACTCAATCAGCTGTGGGTTTATCTCGCCTCTACCCCACTGTTTCATCTGACCTTGACCGTGGTCTCATTTGTCCTGGCGACCCAAGTGTTTGAACGTTCAGGAGAGAATCCGCTGTTCAACCCGGTGCTGGGGTCAATTGCACTTATTATCTGCGTACTCAATCTCACTGACACAGACTATTGGGCATATCTCGACGGTGCCAAGTTTGTGCATTTTCTTTTGGGGCCGGCAACCGTTGCATTGGCGGTGCCTCTGTACGGTCAATGGGCTCAACTTAAAAAATCCTGGGCCGGAATTGTCATCTCGCTCCTCCTTGGCTCCCTCACCGCCATTATCAGTGCAGTCGCCATAGCCTGGTTGCTGGGTGCCTCACTGGAGACCCTCCTTTCCATAGCGCCGAAATCAGTGACCACACCGGTGGCCATGGGAATCACGGAAAAAATGGGAGGAATTACAAGCCTTACAGCAGTGCTGGTAATCTGCGCTGGAATATTCGGCGCCACGTGCGGATCGATAATCTTGTCTGTGGCCAAAGTTCAAGACAAAGCCGCAATCGGCCTGGCCCTAGGAGTGGCGAGCCACGGTATTGGTACCGCACGAGCATTTCAAATCGGAAAAATTGAAGGCGCTTATGCGGGTATGGGCATGGCATTAAATGCCCTGCTCACCTCCCTACTTATCCCACTATTTGCCTATTTGTTGGGCTAAATGAGCAAAATCGAGCGTCCGCGCACCCCGTGGTACAGAGAAACCGTCAATACGACTTAGATTCCGATTGACCTATGATTACAGATCTCGGTAGAATGGTATAATGGGTTGACAGCTAATCAACAATACAACTAGGTAGCGACATTTTTAGAGGGACGATTCATTGAGTAAGCCATTAGAGCTGGAAAAAATCGAAGGCATGATCTGCGCCCCGTTCACAGCATTCCACAGCGACAGCGAGCTCAATGTGGATGTCATACCCGCCTATGCAGATATGATGGTCAATAGCGGCATGGCAGGCGTTTTTGTCAACGGTTCTTCCGGCGAAGGCTACCTGATGACCGATGCCGAGCGCCGACTCAACGCCGAAAAATGGGTGGAAGCCACGCCGGATGACTTTAAAGTCATCGTGCATGTGGGTACCAACTCTATTAAAACAAGTTGTGCATTAGCCGAACACGCCCAGGACATTGGTGCTTGGGGGGCCAGCACCATGGGACCAACCTTTCCAGAGATTTCCAGGGTGGAAGAGTTGGTGAGGTACTGTGAGGACCTGGCCAGCGGTGCGCCCGAACTGCCCTTTTACTACTATCATATTCCGGCTTTCTCTCGCGTGACATTACCCATGCTGGATTTCCTCACAGCGGTCGATGGGCGCATTCCGAATTTCGCAGGTATCAAATACACTTTCGAAAGTCTCTATGAGTACACCCAGTGCCGACGCTACAAGAATGGCAAGTATGATTTGCTTCATGGGCAGGACGAAACCTTGCTGGCATCTCTCGCCCTAGGCGGAGCCACCGGTTGCATCGGCGGAACCTTTAATTACGCCGCAAGTTTATACACCGGCATTCAAAGTGCGTTTGCCGACAACGACTTGGACGAAGCCCGTAGACTGCAGTTTTTGGCAATGGATATGATCGATGTTATCTGCAAGTACCGCGGCAATATTGTGGGCGGCAAACAAATCATGAAGTTGATCGGCCTGGACCTGGGGCCGAACCGCGCACCCTTTCAGGGTCTGACCAGCGATGAATATGCCAGTATGAAAGCGGATCTCGAGGCGATCAATTTTTCCGAATTCCAGAACAAGGTGTAAACAGCGGAAAGTTAGAGAAAATTGCTTAAAACCCACTTCACAGTTCGGCTGCTGCTCGGAGTTTTGCTAATAGCAAGTGCCTCGACAGCAGCGTGGGCTCAAGGCAACAAGGTGCCGCCTCCGAACATCGTTTTAGTTATGTCCGACGACCAGGGCTGGGGTGATGTCGGCTACAACGGCAACAAAGTCGTTCACACGCCTGAACTGGATCGCTTCTCCGCAGAGGGCATCCGCCTCGATCGATTTTATTCCGCTTCCCCGGTGTGTTCTCCCACTCGGGCTAGCGTACTGACCGGACGCCACCCCTTTCGCTATGGAATTGAGTGGGCAGGTATGGGACATCTGCCAACTGAGGAACATACCATTGCTGAGGTTTTGCGAGAACAGGGCTATGCAACAGGTCATTTTGGCAAGTGGCACGTAGGCGAACTAAGCAAAACGGTCAATCAGAGCTATTTTGCGGGCGAATCAGCCGACGAATCACACTACTCTCCCCCCTGGGAAAATGGTTTCGACGTCAGTTTTTCTACTGAATCAATGATGCCAACCTACAACCCGTATTACCATGTGGGCGGCCAGTACGGCAGCGAAGACTACCGCCACTTACAGACGGAGGCGGTGGAATCAGGGCAGCGCGAAAAAGGATTTCGCTGGCGCGACCACTACTGGACAGGACCCGGGCAGTTAGTCGATGAATGGTTGGAAGGCGATGACTCCGCCATAGTGGTTGACCGCGCCATTGATTTTATTGACGAACAACTTGGGCAAGACAAACCATTTCTCGCCCTGGTATGGCTTCACACGCCTCACACCCCCCTTGTTGCCGGCAAAGAAGATCGTGCACTTTATGCCGACCTACCTATGGAAGCCCAACACTGGTATGGAGCAATAACTGCCATGGATCGTGAGATTGGTAGGCTGCGTCAACACCTGCGGGAACACGATGCGGCAGACAATACAATTTTTTGGTTCAAGTCCGACAATGGCCCTTCCTACATTCACAATTACAATTCGGCCGGGCCCTTTTCCGGCAAGAAAGCAGAATTGAAAGAAGGCGGTATTCGAGTGCCGGCTCTGATCGAGTGGCCGGCGCAATTGAAGGGAAAACGCAGCATCAATACTGCTATGTCCACCAGTGACATCTATCCGACACTTCTCGCGGCAGCGGCGGTGACCATACCAGCAGGACAAGCTGTCCTCGATGGCGAAAATATTCTACCGGTACTCACCGGCGAACAGCAGGAACGTCAATCCGGAATATTTTTCCAGTCACCTATACGCGGCAAAAAGTACGAGGCGGACAGCAGCCAGTTACAGTACGCCTTGAGCGATGAGCGCTACAAGCTTTACAGCGGAGATGCTGGAAAAAGTTGGCAGTTATACGATCTGTTGATTGATCCAGGAGAATCCAACGATCTATCGCAGAACTTTCCAAATATCGTCGACGCTATGCGCCGGGAGTTGATGATTTGGGTGGATGACACCCAGCGTGATGCACAGCGATAATTAGGCCATTTTGTCCCGAACCAACGAAAAAGTGCAGTAGTGACCAGAGCTACTTTTTTTGCTTCTTATCAAGCTTTTCCTGCAAGCCCGTTACCGCTACCTGGAGCGCTTCCAACTCGCCACTCATCCTATGTTCGCCCTTATAGGTCTCGAACTCCCGTTGTAGCGCTTGCCCTTGCGTTGTTTTTTCTTCCAGTGCTGACTTGAGATTTGCCCTTTCAGTTTCTTTTTCGGTAAGTTGTTTTGCAAGCCCCGTATTCTGATCAGTTAATTTCCTGATAGCAGCATCTCGCTCAATAACCTGCTCTCGATATTCCTGGGCTTTGTCATTGGACGCACCAAGTTTTGCAGTCAGGTCCATTACCGCTTCCTTCACTGCCAAGCGTTCCTGATCGAGCAACACCATCAGCCGATTCTCGCTCTGCTCTGCAACTTCGACAAGTTCTTTTCTCTGATTGGTCAGTTCGGCGGTATGTTCGTCGCTCAGCCGCTTTCTTTCGCGAGTGGCCTCTTGAGCTTGCTCCTTCATATCTGCCGCAAGACTCCGGGTCGCTTCTTTGTGCTCGGATTCCATCCGAGCGATCTGACCGCGGTAGCCATCGCTCTCGGCCATCAACTGAGCACTTTCTGTTTTCGTATCATTGAGGGACTTCTGGCTAGCCTCCAGTTGTTCCGTCAGATTGGATTGGTCAGCAGTTAGGGCAACTAAGGCGGACTCTTTTTCCTTGATCTCACGATCTAGCTCTTCCAGCCGACCGGACAGTTCGGAGGCCGTCTTATCAAACACCAGCTGGCTTTCAGTCAGGCGCATTTCAGTCTCCCCGATGAAACCCGTGATATGGGATTCCAATGAGGCGGCGACCTGGTGTAGTAATTCCGCAGGTGTCGAGGGCGCCGCTTCTCTCAGAGGTTTAAGTTCCCGCCAGGCCTTGATCAAGGGATCAATAACAACAAACCCGCCCCCACCGACCTCATGGCGCACATCTTCTCGGTTCCAGCGTTCATTAGCGGCATCCAGGCGGTCGCACGCGGCAAATACCGTACTGACCGTCGCAATTTTCTGAGCCATGTTTTTCAACTCCCGAGTCGGATCCATCGGCCAAATTCAGACCTGAGCCCCCACCCTATTTAACATAAACATTTTATGGTGTGGCCAATCTACAATAAGTAAGATGTAATGTGTATCGTATACCTTACTATTTGGCTCTTCTCCGCTTTGTTGAGTGAAAAAAGATGCTGACCATCAAGTAACCTGTTGATATGTTTGGTTTATGACAACTTTACATAGGGCAGGTATATGACCATCAACATCTCACGGAGTATTTTAAACCTCACGGGGCAACGTGTAAATGAAATTAAACTGGACGAAGAGGGTGACAAGATTGTTATTCACTGTAGCCGGGACGCCCGCAGGAGCACTATAGACCCCACCACAGGCAAGAAGGGAACTATCAACCAGCATATTCGCCGGCAGGTTAAGGATATCCCCCTTTTTGGGTATCCATGTGTGCTCGACATTGAACTGGCCCAAGTGTTTATTAGCAAGGGCGAGCGCCGCATTGAGGCGTGTGATTTTGTCGATAAAGGGTGCCGTTTCACCCACCGGTTTTGCCGACTGATCAGTGGATTATGCCGCCATATGTCTATTCAGGCCGTCTCCAGGCATTTGGGGATACGATGGGAGACAGTAAAGAATATCGACAAGGCATACCTGATGGAAACGCTCCCTGCGCTTGATCCTGCACAGTTGACTGGCTTGGAATATATTGGTGTCGATGAAGTTGCCAGGGCGAAAGGCCATGACTATATGACGGTGGTCTACGATATGGTCGGAGGTCATCTGGTCTGGGTGGAAGCTGGTCGAACTGCCGAGGTGTTTGCAAGATTTCTAAAACATCTCTCCCCGGATACATCCAGTAAAATCAAGGCCGTAGCTATGGATATGGGCCCTGCTTATCAAAAGGCTGTCAGGGAGTGCTTGCCGTTGGCAGACATTGTGTTTGACCGTTTTCACGTCATGAAAAATTACAGCAAAGCTATCCATAATCAGCGCCGGCTTGAGTTCAGGAAGGCCGATCCGAATGGTAAAAAACTGATGAAGGGGACGCATTATCTGTTGCTCAAAAATGCGGATAAGTTGAGTGAGAAACAAAGTAACAAGCTGCAAACGTTGTTGGATAGCAATAGCAACCTGAATGCGCTCTACGTTTTAAAAGAACAGCTTCAGTATCTGTGGAGTGCCACTTCATTTGAGGGGATGGCAGAGCAACTGGAAAGTTGGTGCTTGATAGCAGATCAGTCACACATGCTCTATCTGAAAAAGTTCGCAAAATCGCTCAGAAAACATTGTGTCGGCATCTGCAATTATGCGAAACACAAGCTAACAAGCGCCAGGATAGAGGCTGGTAATGTCAGTATAGGAATGATCCGTAAGCGCGCCAGGGGCATCAGGGATACCGAGTACTTCAAACTCAAAATTAGACAATCATCCCTCCCAGATAATCAATCTATGTTCTATTTGAAAACCTAGAATCACTCAACAAAGCGGAGAAGAGCCTACTATTTATTATAAAATTCCACTGCTGTCCCGTTAACTTTCATATGAGTGCCATTTGATTAACATCAGGCAGCCTGCCATCAGGTGGATCACCCCTCAACAGCGCCATCAGGTCACGCTTATCAAATAAATTGAGCTGTAGTAATCGCAATAGCTGCTGCATACTTTTTGTGAGTGCTGACTGAAACTTCAGAAACGCTATTAGCAGGTATACGCACATCGCTATCCATATTTGAGTCATCACTGCATTTTTGCTCGTGCCAACAAACGATTTTATTTTCAGATTCTGTTTTATCCACTTAAAAAATAATTCTACTTGCCACCTGGCTTTGTAGATATCGGCGATCGTCCTGGCTGCCAGTTTGAAATTGTTCGTTAGAAACACATAGTGCTTACCCGTCTCCGCATCTTTGTAGCCAATCCGCCTTAAGCGGACTGGACATTTCCTGGAGACCTGGGGGCCAGTGAATTCTATCGTTTGATCACACGTCAAACCTTTTCCTTTCAGCACTGGTCGACGCTCGATAATACGGTATTTTGCATTGTTCTTAAGCCGGGTAACAAAGAAAATATCCTTATCTGTCAACTGTTTATACCAAGCGTAATCATTGTAGGCTTTATCAATCGCAACAATACTTCCCTTGGGAAAGCTGAGCGTGCGGCCCACTGTTACATCGTGCTTCTTCCCTTCTGTGATAGTCACAAACTCGGGCAAATAACCCGCATGATTCAACCCGACGTGCAGTTTAATCGCTCCTTTGGTGGTGCGAAAATCAGCCCAGGGAAACGCAGACAAACACAAGTCGATGGTGGAAGCGTCCAGCGAATAAAGCGGGTGATTAAATCTGAAATTATGATCAGGTGCCACGCCCTGGCAGCGAGTTAACAGTTTTCCAAACAGCGCTTCGTACAGAGCATAAGGCTTATCTTCATTGATGCGCGATAGGTTAGATCGCGACAGCTTCGCGCTACCCAGGTGGTAAAGGCGATGCATTTGCGCCGACATATTGTCCACGATATCGCGCAAGCTGTTTCGACCGGACAATTGAGCCATCGTCAGCGACACAAACTGTGACCAGCGGGAGGCTTTACGAAAAGCACGACCTGAATGATGTTGTTTGGCAAGGGTCTCAAATTCATGTCTCGGAACAGGTTTTAGTATTTGTGGCAGGATCGTATTACAATGCGCCATGGTCTGGTTCCCTCTATTAATACACTGTTTTCTAAACAATCTCATTGTATCAATTGTGGCGGAATCAGACCTTTTTATTTCTCCTTAACGGGACAGCAGTGATAAAATTCTTATAAATTCATGATTAACCCTATAGAACTAAGCCGCGTCCTCCGGCCGCGACGGTGCAACCTGCGGGTGTGGTTCACGGTTTTACTCTGACAGGATCGACAGACCCCGCAGATTTAATCCAATCCTCTTTGTCGCTTCGATCATAGGGACGAGTTCCCCACTTTGAGTCTCCAGAACCACCCTGGAGGCCAACCTCACCATTTTCAGCTATTCCTTCTTATGGGTGCCAGTAATCCGCTGGTGCCCGGTGATTTCCATTCATCATTCGGAGGTGAGTTCCATGACAATACTCAGACAGAAGATGCTCAACGATCTGCGGATACGCAATCTGACCGAGAACACGCAGCGATCCTATCTAACGTCGGTGACCGGCCTGGCCCGGTTTTATAACCGCAGTCCCGATCAACTCTCGGTGCAGGAAGTTCAGGACTACCTGCTCTACCTCAGTCAGGAGAAACACCTGACCTGGGCGACCTGCAATACGATTCGCCACGGCATGCAGTTCCTCTACCACGTCACCCTGAACCGGCCCAGCACAGCGTTCTTCATACCCCGTGCCAGGGAACCACTGAAGCTACCGGAAATCCTCAGCCATGAGGAACTCGTGCGACTGTTTACCCTGACGACCAACCGCAAGCATCGCGCACTGCTGATGACCACCTACGGCGCCGGGTTGCGAGCCGGTGAAGTGACTCGGTTGCGCGTGACGGATATCGACAGCGAACGCATGTGTATCCGCGTGGAACAGGGGAAGGGCCAGAAGGATCGCTATGTGCCGCTGGCCCCCTATCTGTTGGCAGAGTTGCGCGGCTACTGGTGCCTGCGACGCTCACCCCAGTGGTTGTTTCCCGGTAGGCGTCTCGACCGGCCTCTGACGCGTGATGCGGCCTAGTATGCCTATGCCAATGCGCGTGATCGGGCCGGGATTACTAAGGGAGGCGGGCTCCACCTGCTGCGTCACTGTTTCGCCACTCACCTGCTGGAGGCCGGTACCGAGCTACCGGTCATCCAACGCCTGATGGGCCATAGCAGTATTCGCTCGACGTTTCGCTATCTGCACCTGGCACAGGCGCATCTCGACGGGGCGACCTCGCCGTTGGAGCTGTTGGAGTTGCCCCACGCCGCTGAGTCCTGAGCAGTGAACTGTCACGCATCCCCCGCGCCTCGCCCGGCGCTGGAAGTGGCGGATATCGTGCGCGCCACCGGATCTGCGTACCGCGAGGCGTACTCGTTCTCAGGGCAGCAGGACCGGGTATTGCGGGCGATCTCCAGGTGCCGCACCGCCGCGCTGGGCGGTCAGCGCTCACAATGCAATCACTGCGGGGCCATCACCATCAGTTATCGCTCCTGCCGGAATCTCCACTGCCCGAAGTGCCAGACCCTGGCCAAACAGCGTTGGCTCGAACGCCAGTGTGCCGACCTCCTCGATATCGATTACTGGCACCTGGTCTTCACACTGCCCCACCGGCTCAATGCCCTGGCCCAGGGTAACCCCCGGGTCATTTATCGACTGCTGTTCCATGCTGCCGCACACACCTTGCTGGAATTTGGTCGCAATCCCCGCTGGATCGGCGGCGACGTGGGCATCACCATGGTGCTGCATATCTGGGGGCAGCGGCTTGATCAGCATATCCATGTCCACGCTGTGGTCACCGGCGGCGCCCTGAACGGTGATGGCGAGCACTGGATTCCCGCCAGGCCCGGTTTTTTGTTCCCGGTACGGGCGCTCTCCAGGGTATTTCGCGCCAAGTATCTGGCTATTTTGGCCCAAACCGCCGAAAAGGTGCAGTAGCCAAAATCGGCCCTCCTAATTACCCCTGATTTCTCCACGGCAGCGCGCCAGAGGCTGTTATCTGGCTGGCCATTTGGGCGAAGTTCAGAGGCTTGAAATCCCTATCAAACTGGTATCGACCATAGAAATTGACATGCTGCCATGCGAGTGGGGATATCCTCTCTAAGTTCTTCAGAGATTCGCTATCTTTTTGCTTTTCAAAAACTTTCACCATTTCAGATAACAACATCGCATTGTAGTGAACCACCGCGTTCGCAATTAATCTGGCGCACTCGTTCCATATCTCCTGTTCATTTTGTGACCGAACCCGGAACCGGCCACCGTTCGCGTAAGCGATGGTCCGCCGGAGCCGGTGATAGGCCTCTCCCCGGTTCAGTGCCTTGCCAACATTCTGCCGCAATATCGGCGAATCGATATAATCCAGAAGGTAAAGACTCTGGATAATACGATCGTATTCCCACAGTGCCTGTTTCGTTCGGTTTTGACGCCGATAGGTGGACAGCTTGGAGACAATGACGCTCTGAGATGTGGATTTCATGGCCAGGGAAAGCAAAATCTGTTCAATGTTTGGCCACTCCGTAATCATTAAGTCTTCCCGTACCCGCCGTAGGGGTTTGAGGGGGCCCGTCACACTTCTCGGGTTTTCAAATCCATACAAACCAGTTTCAATCTTGTGTTTAAAGTCCCGGTACCGCGGAGCGAACCGGTAGCCAAAGAAATGCAGTAATGCGAAGTTGACCTGGTTAGCCCCGTGCGTGTCCGTAGAGTGCATACTCGGTTGAATATCGGATGTATTATTAAACAGCACATCAAAGACGTAGTGGCTTTCATGCTCATTGGCGCCAATAATCCGTGCACTCAGCGGCACATGGCTGGCCAGCATCGTATAGCCCACGACACCCTTTTTGAGACCAAAGTACTTGGATGAATGGCGAGAGTTGATTGTGGGAATCGCGGTCTCAAATTTCTGGCCATCACTGGATGAATGGACGATCTCGCCTATATCAAAATAACGGAAGATAGGGAGTTTCGCCGTGGCATCCGCCAGCCGGTCATTGGCTTCGCGCAAGGTCTCCAGGCGGACAAAATTGGCTGTTGACGTACTTAATTGATCCCGCGTGTAATTTGAGATTTCCGCCATACGCCCCAAGCCCATGTTGGTGCCGTAGGCCATGAGACCTGCTACCAGAAGGGGTTTACTCACCCTCCCCCGTTGATAGCGGCCCGTCACGTGCTCAAAAGCTGATAGGAAGTGCGTGCGCCGATCGACCTGTAGCAATAACTGGTCAACGTCGATACGATCCGCGGCATCGAACAAAGGCTCGTGTTCGACCGGGTCGTCTCCTTCAAAACTCCGTGACCATACCAGTCGCCCCTTTCGGAGCTGCACATAGGGGTTGGCGCCAGCCTTAATGCGATTATTCACTTCCTCATAGCGTGAACCGAGTGTGTCACGCAATTGATCGAGCTGCGCCTTGATAGGCGAGCTGGCTGCCACAAGTCCGAGCTCAGGAAGCAAGACGCCTTTGTTCTCGAGTACCTTAGTGTCGACAAGGTCGTCTTCCAAACTGCGGTAACGAGTACTCTCTGAGCAAAAGATATCGCCACCCTCGAGGCGATCGCGAAACTGACGATAGACGAGATACTCGTAGCGATTCCGGTTGAGCGAACCATCGGGTTGTAGCACGTGCCGTCGTTGACGCTCCGGGATGATCGATAGCGGCATCCCCTCGGGTATTTGGCGACCGCTTTGAAACGACACTGCCATCTTATTCAGTGCGGGCACGAGGGTGGCTTGTGAACGAGTGCCACTGAGTGTTGTAGACGCCACTCCAAAACCGCAGCTATTTGCCGAATTTTGAAATAGACGGATCTCGGCGTATTAGAATCGGCGCGGTAGAACTGCGGCCCAGTCACACTCAAGAGCGACCAATAAGCAGGCACGATTCAAGCGTAGGGACTATAAGAATAAGTGTCGCTGAGAACGGTATGACGCCACCACAGATTTTACGGTCAACGCTGGCGCCATACCCAAAAAAACCGTGCAGGTCCACGACCCGTTAAGTGTTGCACATAATGGGAATAAATCCAGCCCTCATCGACCTTTGTGTCGATGCCATCATCCAGCCGTCTCTACCACTGTTGTCGCTGCTACGCCCAGGTCATCGTCTGTACCCACTGTGATCGCGGCCAGCGGTATTGCACCGATGGTTGCAGCCAGGAAGCCAGAAAGGAATCCATTAAACGAGCCAGAGCGAAGTACCAGGCCACTCGCCCGGGTCGCATGAATAATGCCGCTCGCCAACAGCGTTATCGAGAACGGCAACAACAAAAAGTAACGCATCACCGTTCTCTGGCAATAATACTCCGTGATCTACTGCAAACCGTGCCTGATGAGATCAAAAGGGCCGATATGCCGGGTAAAACTGACGCCACCGTGCGCTGCCATCACTGTGGCGCGGTCTGCGGTCCCTTTTTGCGCAGTGATTTTCTGCAGAGCAGTCAGTTCAGGCGCAGATTCCGGCGACATTAGTGCAGCGGCTGGACAGGAGTCATCAATCGGAGGGCAGTCATGGCCATCGGCAAAGAAACTGAAGCAAAAATACTGCGCTACCATTTTGTTGAGAAGTGGCGAACGGGCACCATTGCGACCCAGCTTGGCATTCACCACTCAGTGGTTGATCGGGTACTGGCACAGGCTGGCCTGCCCAAGGTGGAGCGCACTCGCCGTGCGTCGATCATCGACCCCTATCTGCCCTTTGTCATCGACACCCTGCGGGAGTTTCCCACACTCACGGCGGCCCGCTTGTATGAAATGGCCCGCCTGCGGGGATACCCCGGTGGCCCCAGCCAGTTTCGCCAGCGTATCAGTGAACTGCGGCCGCGCAAGCTGCCCGAGGCGTATTTACGCCTAAAAACCCTGCCCGGTGAGCAAGCCCAGGTTGACTGGGGTTCGTTCGGGCATATTCAGATCGGCAAGGCCCGGCGGCCGTTAATGGCGTTTGTGATGGTGCTGAGCTGGTCGCGACAGATCTTCTTGCGCTTTTATCTCAACCAGCAAATGGAGCACTTTTTACGCGGCCATGTAGCGGCATTCGAGGCCTGGCAAGGATTGCCAAAGGTGCTGCTGTACGACAACCTTAAATCGGCCGTATTGGAGCGCCACGGTGACGCCATCCGCTTCCACCCCACCTTGCTGGCCTTGTCAGCCCACTATCGCTTCGAACCACGCCCGGTGGCGGTGGCCCGGGGCAATGAAAAGGGCCGGGTAGAAAGAGCGATTCGCTATATTCGCGATAATTTCTTTGCCGCTCGTCACTGGCAAACACTGGCCGAACTCAATGCGCAAGCTGAGCACTGGTGCCAGGGTGTGAGTGCTGATCGGGCTTGCCCTGAAGAGCGTACGTTGACGGTCAGGGAAGCCTTCTTACAGGAGCAGGTGAGTTTGCCGGATAATCCCTTTGATACCCATGAGAGACAGCCCGTGCGGGCCGCCAAAACCCCTTATGTTCGCTTCGATCTCAATGATTACTCCATTCCCCATCAATACGTGCACAAGCCATTGAGCGTGAGCGCTGACCTGGAGCGGCTCCAGATAGTGGAGGGCGATCAATGCATTGCTGAGCATCAGCGCAGCTTTGGCAAAGGGGAGCAAATCGAACAGGAGGCGCATATCAATGCCCTATGGCTGGAGAAAACCCACGCCAAACTACACCGGGGTCAGGATCGCCTGAGCCATGCTTCGGCGCACGCCCAGACGCTGCTGCAGCAATCGGCACAGCGTGGACATGTCATTAAAACCACGGTCCGGTTACTCAATCAACTGCTTGATGATTATGGGCGGGACGAGCTGCATGTAGCTCTGGGTGAAGCACTTGATCGGCAATCACCCTACCCGGAGGCGGTGCAGCACGTTCTTGAGCGCCGCCGTGATGAACAGCACCTGCCGCCACCGCTTGCTGTCGCCGTGCCGGCGAAGGTCAAACACTACAGCGTCAAGCTGGCTCGGCTTGCCGATTACGACAAGCTCAATGGCACCCGAAGCGAGACAGGAGATGATACCGATGATTGATATCGAGCAACTCAAACAGCAGGCACTTGAACTGAAGCTCCACGGCGTGCTGGCGCACTGGGGCGAGATCACCGACGAGCAATACCCCTGGCGGGCACAGCTCATCGCCTGGGAGCTTGCCGAGCGCAAACAGCGCTCACTCGAACGGCGCCTGAGCAGCGCCAGGCTGGGCCGGTTCAAACCGATGAGTGAGTTTGACTGGCAGTGGCCAAGCGCTATCGACCCACAAGCGATTCATGCCCTGATGCAACTGGGTTTTATGGACACGGCCAGCAATATTATCCTGCTGGGCAGCAACGGCGTGGGCAAATCGATGATCGCCCAGAACCTGGGGTATAACGCTGTCATGCACGGCTATACGGCGCTGTTTACCACCGCAGCGGCGATGCTCAACGACCTGGCAGGTCAGGATGGCGCCAATGCCCTGCAGCGTCGATTGAAACACTACGCCAGGCCCGCCTTGCTGGTAATTGATGAAGTGGGCTACCTCTCCTACAGCAATCGTCATGCTGACTTGCTGTTTGAAATCATCAACCGGCGCTATGAGAAATGTTCAACTTTGGTGACAACGAACCGTCCGTTTGGCGAGTGGAATGACGTGTTCCCCAATGCCGCGTGTGTGGTCTCCCTGATTGACCGTTTAGTCCATCACAGCGAGGTCATCGCCATTGAGGGTGAGTCGTACCGCATGAAGGAAGCGCAGGAGTGTGCGTCGAAGCGGCGCGAGACCAAAAAGCGAGGAAAGGCTAAATGAAAACCTTAAAAATCACAACCTACTGGACGGCTGAACAAGCCGATTGTATTTATCAGCTGCTCGGCGACCTGAGATCGGTACTGTGGGATCACTATGGTGATGAGATTGCGCAACTGTACGAGGAGATCCGGATTGAGCAACAAGAGTACACAGACAGTGTCGAGGTAAATCATGAGCTGCCGTTCTAGCCTGTGATCGATTGGAGTTAAGCCGGATCACTGTCGCCTCTTTGTCGTTCTTTTATTCTGCGGCAAATAACTGCGGGTTTACTGTGGCGCTAACACCATAGGATATTGAAGTCCAATCTGTTTTCGTACCTGATCCATCGTTCTCATAATCTCTAAAGTCTCACTAAGCGGCATAAGGGTGCTCTCATTTTTACCGCATTTTAAACACCGGTTCACTTCCATCACCTCATATCGATAGCCACTCGTTTGCTCTGAAAAATCAAACGTCTGATCAGCCTCCCCCTCTATGCATAGAGTTAATTTGGAGGGGCAAAAAATGGGGGGGTGCAGATATATTTTCCCCCTGCTACCCATCAAGGTCATATCAGGGGCGTGTTTTGCCCGGTGCGATACAAAGAGGTTGGCAATCTCACCATTTTGATGACTCAATAGGATAGCGTCATGCTCGTCTACTCCGGTATCTCCCAGCTCCCCTGTTGCGAGAATTTTTTTCGGCGCACCAAATACCATAGACGCCATTGCTACCAGATAAACTCCGGCGTCCAATAAAATACCGCCCCCCAGTTCTTTGTTGAACAGATAAAACTCCGGATCAAAGTCCGGCATATAGGCGCCGCCTGCCACCATCAACTGCACATCACCGATAGCATCTTCCGCCAACAGCTCCCTGAGTTTGTCCATCGCAGGCACATAACGTGTCCACATAGCCTCCATCAGGAACAGGTTTTTCTTTCGTGCGAGGTTAATCACTTCTTCTGCCTGAGCGGCATTGATAGCGAAGGGTTTTTCACAAAGTACTGCTTTACCCGCCTCCAGGCACATAATGCTTAAATCTCTATGCAATGTGTGGGGTGCTGCAACGTAAACAACATTCACTGCCGAATCACCAAGCAAGTGTTGATAGCTCGAGTAACAGTTTTTGATACCATAGCTCTGCCCGAACTCATCTGCGGATGTCTGCGAACGTGAGGCAACAGCCACTAGCGCCGCATCATCTACTTGTTGTAAAGCAGCCGCAAAGTCACCGGCCATTCTCCCAGTTCCCAATATCCCCCAGCCTACGTTGTCGTTAAGGTTTATCATTTCCTCCGCCCGTCACGGAAAAACCACCATCCACACAAAGCGCTTGCCCGGTAATAAAAGAAGCTTCATCGCCCGCCAGGAAATATATGGCGTTGGCGATCTCTGAGGGCTCTCCGGCTCTCCCGAGTAACGCATAGCCTTGCGTCATTTCACGTAACTGATCAACACCGACACCTTTCTCCGCCATTTTATCAATATGAAATTCCGTTAAGGTATCCCCGGGGCAAACGGCATTGACTCTGATTCCTGACGCTCCGTGCTCAACGGCAAGATTTCTGGTCAATGCCAATACTGCGGCTTTACTCATATCATAAATAGCCATGCCGGCTTTTCCCCGTACCGCATTAATTGAAGAATTAATCACGATAGCGCCGCTGGCCTGTTCGATCATCGTTGGCAATACGGCTTTGCAGGAATAAGCTACTCCCTTGAGGTTAATGCCGATAATTCTATCCCAGTCATCTTCCGTTGCTTCGAGTAGACTGCCGCCAATTTGTACGTCTGCATTTGCCACCAGGACATCAATTCCTCCCCACTTGTTGAGTACTTTTTCAGCTAGAAGCTCACAACTTTCAGTGGCCGAGACGTCAGTGGTCTGCGCAAAACGGAAGGAACAGGCTTTACCAATACCTGAACCTGCTCCCGTGACAACGGCTACATTTCTCATTGGTTTCCCCCTAAATATCAAAATGGGTATATTGTATACGTTGCAAGCTCAGAAGCTGGGTAGCTATAAATTACCAGGAAAAACTCGTCGACATTTCAGGATAAAGGCTTAGCAAGAGACTTTATCGATTCTTGCCAAGCTGCGCCTCAAGTTTTTCTTTCATCGGAAGAACCCATTGCTCTTTAAGTTGGGCAGATAGCAACCCCGCTTGCTCAAGCTCGTCACACAAATTCATCTGGTGAGCCAGATCAAACATATCGAACTGACGGCAGATTCGAGCCTCGTCGTTTAGGGTAATAAATGAGATGCCCGGAGTTTGGTAATAACTACCGTCGGGCTTGAGACCGGGACCCCGGTTCAGCCAATGGGTTATCAGATTGTTGTCACTGCCAACGTATACACCCTCATAGGGAAAGGTCCACCCCTCCCAGCCCACTTGCATATCCCGGCCATAGTGCGTGGCTTTGATCTGATCAATACCTTTTGCAACAACTTGCATCACTCCTGCATACTCACAGGTGTACACACAATTATCGGCGTACAGTTCATCAACGAAGAACAACCAGTCGTTGCTGCGCGATGCTTCCCTATGGGCGGCGATTAGCTTGTCGGCTGTCTTGCGAAGTACGCTGTCGCTGAGCTTCTTCATAGGGGCTAAATCCTAGTTATACGTACTATCACCACCAGCGGTAGCGAGCTTCCAGGCCCAGCGTGCGCTCGGCATAACGCGGCACCTGATGCACATAGCCATTGGGCGTAAAAATATCGGAGCCGGCGGCGATGGAAGTCACGTACCACTCGTCGGTCACATTCTTCACAAATGCCGTCAACGTGTAGTGCTCCGACTTATCTTCAATCACCAGCGATAAGTCCAAGATGCCGTAGGAATCTTCGGTGGTATACTTGTCTTGCTCGACTAGGAACTGAATATCATCTTGATAGCGGTAGTTGCCTTTCACCGCCAGATCGAAAGGCATGTCGGCAAGCGGGATCAGGTAATTCGCAGCAAGAGTGAATCTCCAGTCCGGCGATTCCGGCAAATCGCCGCCGTCGAGGTCCTGCACGGCGGGACTCAGGCCACAAGTCGCCTGCCCCTGATAACCTACGCCGCGAAAACTCTGTCCAAAAGAACAGGGACCACCTTTGAACTCTACAATTTCCGCTTTGATGTACGCGAGACCGCCAAACAGGGTCAGGTTTTCCATCGGCCTGGCGGTGAAATCGATCTCCACGCCCCGCGTTTCAACTTCACCTACGTTGGACAAAATGAAGCTGAAAACGCCATCGTCGCGCCCATCCATATTTTCGTCTACCGAATTGCCGTTCTCATCCAGCACCGGAAGAAACTGCGAACTACTCGCCTGGAAGTCGGTGTACTCGGTGTAAAATGCAGCGATATTCAGCACCAGGCGATTATCAAACCAGCTTGATTTGAAGCCAATTTCGTAGGCATCGCTGACCTCGGGATCAACCGGATCGGTGTTGTCGGGGCGCGAGCCAAAGCCAACGTTAAATGCGGGCCCTTTGTAGCCCTGCACGTAGCTGGCATAGAGTAGAGCAGACTCTGTAGCGTCCCATTCCAGTACCAGCTTGCCAGAAACGTCATCTTCATCGGTGTCGCGACTGAAGAACGGTTCCGGGTTGGCACCCAGGGTAGCGCCTACACGTTCGAAATCGAACTCCAGCTCGTCATAGGTCCAGCGCGCGCCCGCGATAATCCTCCAGCGATCGCTCAGGTTGATAGTGGCTTCACCGAAGACGGCATAGTTCAGTGAGTCGACAGTGAAGTCCGCAACTGCTTCGATACGATTTGAACCTGTGAGGTCAAAGGAGCGGTCAAACCTGCGGTCAACAGTCTGATCCAGGTAGTACAAGCCCACTACGTAAGATATAAATTGGTCCGCTGATGATGTTAGACGCAATTCCTGAGAAAATTGCTCCTGCTCTGACAAACCGCCCTGCCGGAAGCCCAGTATCTCAGTGGGCAAAAAGTCATTGTCGCCCCGGGCATTTTGCTCCCAGTCGCGATACGCAGTAATGGAAGTGAGCGTGTGTTCTCCAATATCCCAATTGATTTCCAGGCTGTGGCCAGACGCTTTGGTATCGTTAGTTAAATCGCCATCGAGGTTAGCCGTGTTATTTTCATCCCCCGGCACAACAGGTTCCAGGAGCTCCAGCAGACCGTCTACCCTTGCCTGGTTGTTGGGTGGAGTCTGCGGGAATGGATCCAGATCACGAAACACGGCAGTGCAGCAGCTGGAATCGCGTTCACTGGAGTCGCTAGTCCATTTCAGTTGCAAGGCATCCGTGGGGTTCCAGAGCAATTTGCCACGTAGGCCCCATTCATCGGAGTCATTCACGGTGTCACCGTTGAATACGTTTTCTATCCAGCCCTCATCCTTATTTAGAAACCCGGTTAGGCGAAAAGCCAGGTTATCTGTGAGGCTGTTAGACACCGTCAAGTAGAGTTGAAACGCTCGATTCGATTCCCGAACTAAAACTGGTCGTGCCGATGCCGCGAATACTAAAGGAGGTTGAGCGCGCGTTGCCGCCTTTGTTCAGGTTCAGCGACGGCACCAGGTTAGACAGCTCTTCGGAACTGCCGATGAGGGAATCCCTGAGTAGACTGTCAGGCAACGCTGTAACCGCTAAGGAGACATCCTGCAAGCTCTGCTCCCGCTTGCGCGCCGTGACAATCACTTCCTCCAGCGCCAAGCCGTTTCTCTGGCCTGTTTGCGCCTGCACCGGGAGTGTATAGGCCGCTATTAATCCAGAAATAGCAATGGACAAGGAAGTGCGCGAAACCAAGAATGTTTTTTTCATAGTTAGTCGACCCTGAAAAAGCCTAATTGGCCATCACGGCATCGCCGTAATGCCGTGGCTTGATAATAAACTGCGTTAAACGACTCCATAAGGAAGCCGTTTTCGGGGCCAATAAAAACAATCTCATCCACTTCCTGAAGTTAAACGCAGCAGCAGCCATCAGTACGTTAATCTGGTCGCCTTCAAATCCTTTGAGATAACTTTTGTTCAATCGATGATCCGACTTCAGGTGGCCGATCACCGGCTCTATGCCAGCCCGCTTTCTAAAACGTTTCCGCATCAGCACCTGGTAGGCACTATCCGTATCCCGAGTACCTGTGCTGGGCATTATGATCCGCGTGTCATTGATCTTTTTCTTCCCTTTGTAACCCCGATCACATAAGCCAACGGCCGGTTTCAGTTTGTTAAGCCGCTTCAATTGCAACAGCACCTCCGGCAGCGTATGACCATCAAATTTGTTCGTATCAAAGGCCATGGCACCAACAATGATTTTTGAATCCCGAGTTGTCGTGATAGAAACCTTGGTGCCAAATTCATAGCGCTTATGCTCTTTGCCTTTACTCATGCAGTAGACATGGGGTTCGTGCAAGCTGTACAGCTTGTTCGTATCCCCTCGCTTCTGGTTCAGTCCACGATGGAATAGTGCAAAGTCCTCTGCCAGCTTTTCCAGAATGTCGAGTGGCAGTTTACGCTCCAATTCCCGCACTAAACGACCGGCAATGGTCTTTAGCCGCTTAACGGCTTTGCGGGCCTTGGCACGGTTCCTGGGATGTCCCGCAAAACGACATTCCAGTTTTCTTTGCTTAATTTCCTTGGCATAACTGCGGCGAAGTGTTATCCCTTCTTTCCTGGCCAATTTCAGGCAACGAACAATAATCTTTCGGTACAACTTTGCATCGGTGGGAAAGGTGATGTTTTTTTCCTGTACTGTGGTGTCAATACAGACTTCCTCTTCGACCGCTTTCTCACCATGAATGGTGATAGAGGATGCCAATATTTTTTCAAATCCCTTTTCGCCGACTCGCTTGCGGAAGTACACCAGATCGGATGGGTCACAAGGGAATGACCACTGGAATTCAACCTCCCCGCAAAATGCCTGGTAATACGGGTTTTGTACCCAGTGTTGCACGATAACCTCGTCGCTGACATTTTCCATATGCTTGAGAATAGATAAACCCACCATCAAGCGTACGGGTTTGGCAGGCCTGCCAGTTGCCGCATACAAGGGAGCGAACTCCGATTCAAAAAAGTCCCAGGGTATGGTTCGCGCAAGATGTAACAGAGGGTGTTTCGGATTGAGTTGATCCATCAACCCAGCAGCCATAAAACTCATTTGATGGTGATCGGGGGAAGAATCTTTCATCGAGAGCCACCTTTGTTTCGACCGGATTAAGTGCCAAATAGGCTTGAAACTGGTCGAAATCATCTCACAAATACCCAGTATTATCTAATACAATCAACATGTTAAGCGTTTTTCAGGGTCGACTAGTTAACCTCTTTTTATTGGGTGCCTGGGCAAGCTAATAGCTGACAACTTTCCTGAAGTGTACATCAGGCGGCTCCATCGCCCCATAAGGGCTGCACCTTGGCGGGATCACAGGTCTCTTCCACGATCCACTTACACATTCGGCGCAGGGGCTCGATGGCATCTTGAGGCATGGCAACGCTTGGCGAACAGGCGTAGCCGAGCGAGGTCATTCGCTGTGCCCCAAACAATGAGAGCTTTTCGCGCAACTGCTCCTTCAAGCTTTCTGGGTATATACCCACTGTCTGAGTCAGCGCCGTAACCGCAGCCGTGACCTTTTCTATGCTGTCGACAGGCACCAGGTTGGCGACACGGCCGGAGAGCATCGAGGAATAGTCAACGGGCTCATCAATCTGAGAGACAACAATTGCCCCCTCTTGGTCTTCCCCGCCAATGATCCGATAGAAGGTGTCATCCAGGCGAGTCGCCTCGAGATGCTCTTTGAGATCGCGATTGAAGGTCTTGGGCTTGGAGCTAATATATTCCGGCAGGCCCATCAATTTTTCGTAGACCAGTTCACCCAGCCGGTTTATCTTTTCAATGCCCGCTGCCTGGGTGCCGCACAGCACGTAGATCACTCTTGCACTGGCACAGGCCTCCTGATTCGCAACGCCGATGTCGCAGGCGGTGCGCGAGGCCACTTCGCGCAGAGTCTCTTCGCTGTCAAAAGCCTCGGGGCCAATAATCGTAGCGCTACGCTTGGGGTCCAGGGAAATCAGCTCCACGCCAGGCTGTATGTATTTGGTGACGTGTTTGACGGACGCAAAGCCGCCCCAGGCCACTATTTTTTCTATGTTTTGCGGTTGATAGAGTTTTTCTTCCAGCGCTACATCACCACCTTTCCAATAGCCTACCGTCAGGTGCCTGGTGATAGGGTGGTCCGGCGCTATATCGTGCAAAGTGCGTACGATAGCCATCGCGGTAAGGGGGTCATTCGAGGGTGCCTTGATAATAGCGTCACTGCGTGTAATCACATTTCGAATAATAGTAATGGCAGACACCAGCCCACCATTGCCCGCTGGAATATGCAGAGCCCTGGCGCCGAATGCCCTTATGCGCAAATCCCGGCCGTCAGTTAGAGTCTGCTCGACCCACCCCTCCAGGTAATCGATTCCGATTCGCTGTTCCGCAATTTCACGAATCGTGTCGCGATTGAACACCATCGGCAGTTGGACATAGCTCCCCTTAAGTATTTCAGACGGATAGTTTGCTGCTACCAGACCCGCTTCATAGGCTTCTTGTATATAGGGGTTGGTTTCAAAATTCAGCGCCGCTCCCAGTCGCTCCAACACATCGAGTATTTCTTCGAAGGAAACATCATACAGATCGGCCATCATCATCGGGCTCTTCAGCGGTAGTTCATCAATATACTGATGAATGTCCGGTGCCCTGAATGCACTGCCAGTTCCCCGGCCGCCAAACTCTACCCAGTTCTCCTGAATAAGCTTTCCGCGAATGAACAGGGGGACGTCGAAGTTGCTCACCCCTCGAACTCCTTCATGAAGTTGATCGCTTCGTTCTGGACATCCTCCGTAGCAGAACAGCTGATGCGGTCATCTTCTACACCCTGCTTTTCGCTATAGCGCATGATGTCGTGGTGAATATGCACACTGTTGAGCCCGCAAGCACAAGGCGTGCTCCAGTCGATGGTAATTTCATCGCCGGAAATTATCCCGCCCCAGTGGCTTTCATTGAAAATGTCGTAGAACGCAGCCCGCCCGGTCTGAACGCCTTCACGCGGCAGTGGCTCGCTGGTATCCGGGTCTAGCAGGAAGGGAATAACCCAGGGCTGCACATGATAGTGACCGTGATCACAAGCCCAGTGAAAGGCTGAGATTTCGGACATTCCATACCCCTCCTGAATTTTGTCTACACCCAGAAATTCGTTGATGGTGTCCATGAAGTTGTCGGGCAGCGCTACGCCCTTGGTTCCGCCACCTGTCAATATGGCAGAGTTGGCGGCAAATACATTTTTAGCACCACGTTCCAGACCCGCCACTGCAACTTCGTACATAATGGGGTAAGCGCTGGTCATAAAGATCCGCTTACCGCGCAATTCATTGGTACACTTCTCAAAGAACTCGGACATTTCTTCGGGGCGTCGTGCCTGCATCGCTTCAAACTCATCTTTACGCGCAAGCAGCTTTGGGTCTATCTCCAGTCGGTCTAACTCACCTCTGGATGCGGCGGCTCGCATCTTACTGGCAAGAAACATAAGATCTGTGTCGATAGCGCCTTCATACAGCGTGTGAAAACGACTCTCGTCGCCGCCGGTAAAGGCTTTTTTGAGCATACTAGCCAAGCGCAGGTGGCCCAACTTGCCCTTGGCATGGTTGGGCCAGATAACATCGACTTCGGGGTCAAGCTCTTCGGCAGTCGGCTCTTTGCCAAAGGTCTGGAACAGGAACATCTTCCACACTTCCATGGTATATCGCGCGCCTGTTTTCGATTTGGGGATAAGCGAAATCGTTCCGGTCGTTCCCGATGAAGTAATGGTTTCAAGAGGTGTTTGTTCATCCAGGCATTCGATCCACTCATCAATACTGTTACACGCACTGACGTCTACATTGGACAGGTCGTAGCTGGTGAGCTTGTCCAACCACTTGGTCATGAGATCAAAACGTTTGCCATCAAGAAGCGACGCCGGGTAGGACTTGAAAGCCGTGTGCGCAAAGAAAAGCGGCACTACATCATTGAAATCCTCCAACTGGGTTACCCCCAACCGGTCGGCCAGAGTACGCAACATCTCGATACTCTCGTAGTGTTCCTTAAAGCGGATGGACATCGCGGTACGCTGCAGTTCTTCAAGCTCGTCTCTTGGGAACATATGCATTTGCGTTATCGAGTGATTAAAAAAATCCATGGGGTCATTCATTAGGCTTTCGGCCAGTTTTATTTTTTGGTCACTCATACCGTGGAACTCCAGTTACAGTTGCAACAAATAATGAGTGCCCGGAAGACGATTAGCCATATACAATACGATCATGGATATGGACTATACGGTCGAAGTTAAATATCTCCTGGCGATGGCGAAAGCACTGTACTTGGGTTTACGCGGTCTGGAGGTTGATCAAGAAACCCGCGAATATTCAGCCGCTTACAGCGAATATCTGTTTGTATCACCCTGGCGAGACCTCAGCGATTCCAGTACTCAGGTTTATGTAAACCGCTTTTACGATGACCTTAAAAAAATGGGTAATACGACCAAGTTGGTTGATCAATGGCAAGAATATTTCGATGAAGATAATTTACCGCAAAATCCGGACGTGGCCCGCGCTTTTGTTTCCGCTTTTTTCCGTCTACACCATCATCGGCAGCATGATTATCACGATTTCGCCTGCCAACGCAGGGACATTACCAACAATGGCGTACTGGACTTTCCGATCGAACACCCAATCTCGGTGGAATTTTGGGCTATTTACATCACCATCTCCGGTTCGGCTGCACTGGGCGTGGGGAATGAGATAATACGCCTGGGACCAAACTCCATAGCGATTATCGCTCCAGGCTGTAACTGCACGCTCGCCCGAAGTGACGACACAGAGCACTGGACCTACGACCTGCTGAGTATTCGCTCCAGGATGGACTGGATAGAACTACTGGATTGGGCACCGGCGCTCACGAAACCGGTATCGTTCAGAATCGATGACCCGAACAGCTTTGCCTACCTAACGCAGCAGGCGGAGCGACTCGAATCGACAACCTATGTGCCTGACACGCTTTCTGAAAGGTTGTGCAATAACATCATTGAAAACATTCTGCTCAGCATACGAATATTCGCAGAGGAAGTGACGGACGACGGCTCCCAAATAAACCGGAAAGTTCAGGGCGCGGTTGACTATATCCTGAACCATTACGGCGACGAGATCACACTTGAGATGATCGCTGCCAGTGTCAATAGTTCCTCTGGCAGGCTGAGCACACTTTTCCGTGAGCAATTTGGTATCAGCGTGATCAAATGGCGAGACCAAATTCGTATGCAAAAAGCTAAGGAATTGATCATCCATAGCCAGGATTCAGTCGGCAGCATTGCAAGCCGTGTGGGCTACACTGATGCCCTGTACTTCTCCCGCCGCTTTAAGGAACACTTTGCGGTCGCCCCAAGTTATTTTAGAGCGAGCTAGAGGAACAACTTTGCCAAGTCTCCGACTCACGACAATGAGGAAATGAACTGCTTCGCTTACAATCTGTATTGAGAAATCTGTATTTCCGTGCCGTAATCGGCATAGTCGCCCTCTGACCTTTTTCCGCGAAACTCTGCCCAGTCAATCGGGCTATAAAGTTTGGGTTGCTCGTGGGTAATGACGGTGGGCAATGGACTGATTTGGGCGCTAGCTGCGGGGTTGAAAAAGAAAGGAATACTATAACGTTTGGATGTTGTCATTGCCTGCACACGGTGTACCGGCGCCTTGTAGGTATCATTTGACCAGACCTGCATCATATCTCCGATGTTAATCACAAACGATCCTGAAATGGGCTGGACGTCATACCAATAGCCCTCTTTATGAACCTGCAAACCGCCTACGCTGTCCTGCAGCAAGATAGTGAGGGCGCCAGCATCTGAATGGTGGTGAATGCCGTAGCCGGCTTCAGATTCGTGTTTGCGTTTCGAACCCGCCATTGGGTCGTCAACTGGATAGTAATTAAGACGAGTGAAGCCGGTGTGATTATCCTCAAAGTCCTTGTGTAAAAAGTCCGCTGGTAAATTTAGTCCACGACAAAAAGTTTGCAATAGCTGCAAGGAGAGTACCGAACAAGCGCCGTAGTACTCCTGCATCACTGCCTTGAATTCCTGTTCATCAGCTAGCCAGCGATTCTCAGCCCGATAGATATCATCAGCTCCGGAACGGGTGAAATCAAACACCTCCTTCTTGTCCCTTTGATTTTTAGTCAGCTCGTTATTGTAGTAACCCCAAGGGTTATCTTTGCTGCGTAAGATCGATTCTTTTACGTCGACTGGCAATTGGAAAAAATGTCGCGTGCACTTCCATACTGCTTGAATTAGATCATCTGGAACACCGTGGTTCACGATTTGGAAAAAGCCCCAGTCTCTACAGGCTTGCGCTATCTGATGTACCACTTGGTCTGTCGGCACGCCATCAGCGAGCATTTGGAAGTCAATAACAGGTACAGTACCGGCTAGCCCTGCGCTTTGAGCTACAGGATGCTGATCAAGGTCTTCTGTGTTCTGGTCGTCCATTTTCTACCTTAGTGATTTATACGTGATTGACCTTCACTCATCCCCAGACTTCACGAACGCCGGTACCAGCAGCGTCTCAGGCAGTGGGTAGTCCAGGTCATCGTAAACCAGCTATACGTCAATGTGTAACATATACTACGGTAAGTGAAACAACCTCGCTCGGTTTAGAGGCATTCATTATCAAGATAGTTTAATAGATTTATTAGCTTTATAATCAAATAGTTATAGGTATTATATAATGTTATTAATTAAGAATAGAGGCAGATGCCGAGACGCTTACGGTCTTTGACCGATTGTTTGGAACCTATGTCGAGGAGCGAGATAGTGAACCCTGTGTTTACGGATTGCTTAGTCCGCCGGGCTCAACCAACCCGATAAGTATCGTATTTTACGAATGGGGCAATATTCTCGACGATCTGAAATCATATCCAATTCGACATTGGCCATCCGTTCTGTTCGGGCCACCCGGCTGGGCTCCCAATGGCGAAGGAACCACAAGCGCTGATGTTCGGGCATCCTATCAAAGGGTTGTCGTGTCGGACTTTGCACGGTAATCGCCGACTTATTGTGAGAACCGATCAATTCAGCCGGGTCGCCGAATAGGGGCAGCAGCATATGCGGTATGTTTTCTATCTGTTGATAGGCCTGATGGCCTGTGTATGGCTCGGGTATCAGCACTATTTCAATGAGGGGCAGATACCGGCGACCACGTCTTATGTAATAGACCTTCAGAAAATCCGTAGCCTTGCCAATGCGCCGGTATCTGATTTGCCGCGCCACGTGACGGTTGCCAAGATCGCCGAAAATATCGTTCCTGCTGTCGCCTTGGTTGCTGGCGATGGATGGAGCGACGCGGTGATGTCGCGTTATTCCTTTCAAATTGTGTACTCAGGGGGTCACGTGGTTCTCGAGTCCGGAATGACGCGGCAGCAGTCGATCTTTTTCGATCGAGGCACATACTATACCGAGGCGTTCGTACCGATGATGAAAGCCATTGAGACCGCTGACCTGATAATTTCTACCCATGAACACCTGGACCATATCGGCGCTTTGGCTGTGCATCCCAATCTGCGCGATTTTGCTGGCAAGGCACTGGTAACAGGCGAACAACTGGAGTGGGCAGAGGCGGTGCATGGCGTCGTTTTCCCACAGTGGTTTATGGCTGAGTACGCGCCTCTGGAGTTCGACGATTATTATCGCGCCGCCCCCGGTCTCGTCTTGATAAAAGCAGCCGGTCACACGCCAGGCAGTTTAATGGCTTTCCTGTCCTTTGCGGATGGTAGTGAGGCGCTGTTCGTGGGCGACATCGTTTTTACAATGGCCAACATCACCCACCAAACCGCGCGGCCAAAGTTTATGTCGGACTTCATTATCGAAGAAGATCGTGCCGTGGTGCTCGATCAAATCCGCGCGCTAGTTGATTTGCATGAACGAGAACCACAGCTGAACTTCGTTGTGTCCCATGATGGTGCACAGATCGAAGAATATATATTGAGAGGCTGGATGAGACGACTTCGGCAACACAACTAACGGACTTTGAATCCGCTTTATACCTGGACCTATGCGACCGCCCCACCACGCTCCCTGCCATCATTGAGTCCAAAAGCAATTAAACGCCCATTGTCGAACACGGTCTATGCCAACGCTTTCAATACGGTATAAGCTATTCTATGTCCTGGGATTCCGTAGATCCAAACACTGCCCTGGCGTCGATAGTTTGGAAACACCACCGCGGCATCAACTGAATTCACGCTTTGCTCCAGTACAATTCGGGTCCGGTGGTACTAAGAATGGACGCACATAACATTCATTACATTAAATATAACGCCCTCGATAATGTTCAACGGCTCCGCGAGTTATATCACCAGTCGTGAACCAGCCTTCAGAGGTTTACACCAGCTCTTGAACTGCTCTGCTTGCCATCATTATCGCGGTTTCGCATCGGCACCCGGGGCTGAGTCGCAATTCGCAATGGTAATTCGGCCAAAGGGTTGTCGGCCCACTATCGTAGAATCCCCCGCGCCGCCAACCGTGCAACCGTGGGCCCAGCGATTGACGGAGATACTCGCAACATCGGCGTCAAAATTGAATAATTTTTTGGGTAGCATACCGCCGAGGTGGCTTCTTATTTCTTTTCATAGTCTTTGAACTGTAACCCCAACATCCGGTATCGCGCTTCACGAAACTGCTCGAGTTTTGGTGTGCCAATAGTTTCTCCATAAGGGCAGCTAATCATCTGAATAACGCAGGGATCGTCGGGAGTTTTTGTGTACGCATAGCCACCCATACTTACCGGAAAGTCCATGAGAACAGCCTGGTGCATATTGCCCGGTGACATAGCCATGCCGATTTCCATCTCTTTCATAGCACGCCAGTTCTTTAAACCCACGGTGGTGTACTGAAGCGGGCTTTTCGATTGAAGCGTTAACGCCGCGGCCTGTGCTTCAGGAAGGTCTGAAACAATATGCGGGATAATCATGTTGTAGCAGGCCATTACCACGCTTTTGGTCTTTATTTGGTGGGACTTATCGTTGTAAACATAATTTACGAGCACCTCTGTGGCGCTCTCGGTTTCGCCAATGTGTTGTACTTTCACTACCGTACTGTTGAGTCTAATGCGAACCTGATTGCTGACTCTGTCCAGCTCGCCTACGACCTGGTCCGCATCGCCAGGCTCTACCAGCGATTGTGATCCACCATAGGAGATTAAGGTGTTGCCGTTTATCGAATGCTCGTTTCGCTTGGCGTGTCCCCCAACATCATCATGGTTGTCCAGAATGAGCACTGTTGTATCAGCGCCATACTTTTGCTGATAGACGTAGGCGGCCGATAAACCACTTAGCCCCCGCCCACAACTACCAGGTCATAACTTTCTGCCGTTTCGTTGGTTGGGCCCCAATCGGAACGCTGATTCCAGGCGCGGGCATGTGCGTGAGTGTTTGAACCGGGGTGACTTCCTCTTAGCCCGGTGCGGGATGGCGGGTAATACGACGGCGCCAATTTCGCCATAGCCGCCTGGCTGGAAATGCCATGGCTCAGCAGGGAGCTGCCTGCCGCTATTAATGTTCCATTGACGAAGTCTCTTCTTGTTATCTCACTCATTCGTTAACTCTCAGGTTTTGCCAAAAGCTACGGGGGAATAGAATTCCAGAGGGTTCAACTGGATATACTCAGAATCTCGTCTACTTGCCCTATACTTCGATAGCAGTGAATTCAATCAGTAGGGAAATAATAATGTCAGCTTGCCCTTACCACAACATATTGGACCCCGATTTTTATTCAGAAGGTCACCATCACCAGAAGCTCCAGGAAATTCGCGACTTTGCCGACAAGCCGATCGTAAAAATTGAAGACCCATTGATGGGTATACCGTACTGGGCGGTTCTGAGCCGAGAGCTAACAGACTATGTTTGTAAAAACCCACTGATTTTCTCCAGCGAGAAAAGGCTCTGCATTCCAGATGAGCTCCCCGATGATATGATTGCCTTGCAAGCAGATATGCTGGTGCATATGGATCCCCCGAAACACCAGAAGTACCGTCGTATCGCCCGCAATGCCTTCACTCCAAAAACGGTAGAGTCCTACCATGATATCTTCCTCGGCTACGCCAAAGAAATTATTGATAGCGTCGCCAGTAGAGGCGAGTGTGAATTTATTACTGAAGTAGCAGCGGAACTGCCCTTAATGGCCATACTCGATCTTTGTGGTGTACCTAAAGAAGACCGCAGGAAAGTATTCAATTGGACCAATGCCATGTTTTTTCAGCAAGATGCCGATATCGGTGGCGGTGACCCGGAAGCTGCGAACGCTGCCGCCCAGGACGCATCAGCTAACATCTATCTTTATGCTGATGAGTTGGCTAAAAAGCACGCTCAGGAACCGTTGACAAATATTGTCGGCGCCCTGTTAGATGGTGAAGTTGAAGATGAAAAACTGACCTCCTCCGAATTTCAGATGTTCTTCCTAATGCTGATTGCTGCGGGAAACGAGAGTACCCGCTCAGTTACCGCTCACGGCATGCGGCTCTTAATGGAACATCCTGAGCAATTGCAAATGTTGGTGGATGACCCCAGCCTGATCGAGGGTGCCATCGAAGAAATCCTGCGTTACAACCCGGCATTTATTGGTATGCGTCGCACTGTAATGGAAGACATTGAGGTGGGCGGTCAACAGCTTAAGAAAGATGATAAATTGATGCTGAATTGGCATCTAATCAACATGGATAAAGCTGTATTCGATGAACCACTGAAGTTCGATATTACCCGAGCCCAACGCATGCCCGACTTGCACCGTGAGCACCGCGCCTTCGGTATTGGCCCGCATTTTTGCCTGGGATCACATTTGGCGCGGCTGGAATTAAAAATTATAATGGAAGAGATGATCCCGCGCCTTCGCAATCCTACCTTCGCCGAACCGGTAAAATATGTGCGCGATATTTTTGTTAATGGCATCAAAGAAATGAGAATTACTTTTGATCCTGAAGTGGGTTAATCCTCAATTCTACACCTGAGATTCCGGTAGTGACTTGAATCGCCGCATATCTCGCTGAACTTAGTCATCGATTGACGCTGTGGCAATAACACTGCCAAGTGGCATCGGGTCTGCATCCGAAGGGTAGCTTGCCGCATTGATCGCCCAATCTTCGAGTTTCACCAGATCGCGCTGAAAGATCATCATGTGGGTGGAACCGCCAAACTCGAAATGACCAATGGCGCTGCCTTGACTGACAGTGACGGGGTCATCGCCCTCCTGAACGAGGTATTGTGACTCGATGACACAGGTAGATACCTCAACCATGCCGATACAGATCAGAGCGACATATCCACATGTCTTGTGATGAAAAATGAAAATAGCGCGGGCAGCAACGTGGGCCAAATAGGCCTGAGATTTGGTGCCTCCCCATGTACCTTGGTTTTCGCCCTGGCCTGGGCGCTGAGCAAAATAAGTGCCTGGTTCCACCCAGGAGCGCACCAAAATTCCATCAAGCGGTGCTTGCCAGCGATGGTAATGGGTAGCGGAGAGAAAGCCTTGGTAAGCCTGACCGCCCCTAAACATCTTGGCCCACTGTCTTTCTCCCGCAAATGTCAATGAGCGAATAATTCATATCTTTAAGCCAGAATTCGGTCTCAAGACTAACGTTGTTTTCATATTGGCATGGCGTAGTCTCACAACCGATGTCTACATTGATGACCGGGTTGCCTTGGAATGTGCGAGCACCCTCCACGAATGACCGCAGGAAGAAAGCATTCCAAGAATCATAACCGTAGCCTGGAGCCGACGGATCGCAGACCATTTGTTTCCACACGCCTTCGTTGATCGCACACTTTGAAATCCACGATCCTTCTTTCTCCGGATCATTGATATCCAGCTTATCGAGGGAAGCACTGCTCTTTAGGAATGTGTTCCAATCGTTGAGAACTACCTTGAATTCCATGTTGAACCTGGTGTCATGGAACAAAGCCAGACCAGCCTCGGTAGCCATAGAAACGGCCAGTAGGCCGTTCATTGGCGTTCCAACCATAGTGGTGGTATTGAATGAAGGTGAAGTGGTAATAATTTCGTTGAGGAGTTCAAAAAAACTGTCATAGTCGGCAATCCAAAAAGCATCGCCGTCCTCAATAATCGCTAAAATATCCTCGGGGTTGCTAGCCACAAAAGTGTTGGCTTGGCTAATCATCGAGTTAACCCACATTCTGTAGACGCTGTGATCACTTATCCAATTCTTGAACTCTTGTAACTTTGGTCTCATGGGGGTAAGTTCACCGGCTGCCTTTTTAGCAGCAATGGCCTTGCGCAACGGAATCAGATATTTTGCAGTAGCCCAAACGCGATTGGGCACCCAAAACCCCATTTGAATAGGCCCGGCAGTTTCGAGGGTCAACGGATTTGAATCAACCACACTCCTTTGTGGTCGGTAATTCCTATAATCAGCCTTAAATTTTGAAGTCCTCCTTCAAGTTTAGTAAGAGAAAGAATTTTTTCAAGCTGGGAGGTTTGATTCAGACCTGTGCGTGCTGATGATTTATCGATGTACCTCCGTCAACTGGGATAACCGCGCCATGGGTATATGCACCTGCCCTCGATGCAAGGTATACCACAATACCCGCCATCTCCTCAGGCCCTCCGACGCGACCCAACAGAGCATTCTGCTCGATTTCTTCCTTGGCGTGTTCAAATACATGCGTCGTCATTCTGCTGGGGAAAAAACCGGGAGCAATAGCGTTAACTGTTATCTGTTTCCTACCCAATTCCACCGCCAAATGCCGGGTGAGATGGTGCACTCATAATTGGGGTCTCGGATCTGGTGAATGGGTCTTGGGCTGGCAAGTCTACCGCGAAAGAACAAAATCATCTTCGCTATATGACTGTCCACCCCTGGATACATCTATTTGGGTAGCAAACCGCGAGAGTGAAAATGTTGAAACAGCTGCCAGTCATGGCGACTTGCAGCAGTTGACCCTCCGGACTGCAAGAGCCAGGGTTTCCACGGCGATGATTTCGATGCTTTCACCTCATCTCCCATTATTGTGACTCGCTGAATAACGCGCTCCCCCGCAAAGTCGTTGAGGACAAAGTGCTGAGTGGCTCGGTTGTCCCAGATTGCAATAGTGCCGGGAGTCCAGTGATAACGTACCGTAAAACGAGGGTTGCTGGCCCAGCGTGTCAGCATAGGCAATAGAGTGTCACTCTCCGTTGCATTCATCTCGACAATGCGCCGGGTAAAGTGTTCGTTGACAAACAAAGTCTTGCGCCCAGTTTCCGGATGCACCCGAACAACCGGGTGAATCGCTGTCCGTTCGGGGTGGCCATGTGCGTGCGCGTCGTGGAGCGCTGTCAATCCTTCGCACAGTGATTGCATGGGCTCAGAGAGCTCATCATAGGCCGCTGCAAGGTTGGTCCACATTGTGTCTCCACCGTTGTCCGGGCAAATCACCATGTGCAATATGGACATCACGGAAGGGATGTCCTGGCAAGTAAGGTCGGTGTGCCACTCGTCGACCACTCCACCAGCGCTGGCTCGCAACTCAAAAATTTCCGGCGGCAGCTGCGAATCAGTGTTGAGATTAGGGTGCCCCTCAAGAGGACCAAAATTGCGTCCGAAGTCGATATGCTCTTCCACGGTCGGAGATTGAGCGGGAAAGAACAGCACCATGTGATCCAGGAGCAATTGCTTTATGAGCGCTATATCGGCAGCCGTAGTATTGGCTAAGCCGGGGCCTGTAATTTCGGCACCGAGTCTGCCAGATAGTTTCCTTAGCTCCCAGTGAGCAGGTACTTCGGTCATCACAATCTCCCGTTGATTGGTGGCGCTAGATGAATCATGCTTTTAGATCCTTGAGGCCCTTCATGGCAATAAGTTGCCTGCTTACTTCCGCGTGCTCTTTTCGACCGAGGCGCAATCGGGTATTGAAAAGGAATGCAAGCAGAGCGAGAGCTCCCGTTACAAACAGAGTGAACCAGCCAATCGACTGCAGGACGCCTGTAGCGACATTGCCCGGTACCATGCCTGGTTTAATACCGGCCAGGTCGATAACAACACCAGCTAACAAAGCGCCCGCGCCCGATGTGGCCTTTTGCACAAAGGCCAGAGCTGCAAATGCGACACCCTCCTGACGTCTGCCAGTAGCCAGCTCCTGTTCATCGAGAATATCCGCTAACAGAGAAACGACTAGAACCTGCATACTGACAATCATAAAAACACTGATCCCGGTGTTCACCAAAAACAGTGAATAAATAACAGGATGGCCATTTTCAGGAAGCAGCCCCAGCAGACGACTTCCGAGAAACCATACACCGTTTAGCGCTAACGCCAAGCAGCAGGCGGCTAGAAGATGGGGTTTATCAAAGCGCTTACCCAGGTGGTTGAGTACTACAAACGCAGTGAGTGTAGCTGCGGCAGTAGGTACTATTACCCCAGCTAATTGGTCGGTGCTAAACTCCCAGAAATAGGTGCCAAGATACAAAGAAAGTGTTGTGAAAACCCCCGCACTCAAGTAAAAAGCCAGAGTGGCTCCCATCGAGATACGGAAGTTGCGATTCTCAAATGCCAGTAGCAAATCATTGAACGGATCTCGCCAGGAGAATTTTTGTTCGGAAGGAGCCTTCGGGAGCCTGGGAATCACACTGCGGGTGCCCACGATACAAACTAATGCAGTGGCACATGCCACGATGGCCGAAAGCAAACCATAGTGCTTGTAGTTGTCGGCGATCAGTCGCCCATCGATGCCATCACTTGGCCCAAAGAAAGCGACAAATGCGATTGCCGGCAACCCAACCCATGCTAACTCTTGCCTTGGCGATAACTGTGCGTTCATCGTAGTCGGTTGACAACTCCGCACCCATCGCTGCGTAGGGAACAAAATAGATCGTGAGAAAAGTGCGCAGGAATATGGACACACCCAATAGCCAAACGAATATTCCCATTTCCCCGAGTTGATCAGGAGGCGCGAATAACGCGAGGAACATAAGCGCGATAGGGATACCACCGGCTACCAGTAAGGGGTGGCGGCGCCCCCAGCGGGACCGAAAACTATCGGACCAGCTTCCTACTATGGGGTCCGAAACAGCGTCCCAAGTCAGGGCAAGAAACATGGCCAGGCCCGCCAACGTGCCGCTTAAACCATGGACTTGTGTGTAATAGAAAACGACAAAATTGATAAACGCCGCATCTTTCACGGCGAATGGCATGTTGCCAATAGCGTAGCTCCACTTCTCCAATCCGGACAAAGTAGTAATAAGTCTTTACTCCTGAAAGCTGTAGAAAGCTGTTCGAAGAGAGTGCAGGTTTTGAGATTGAAATAATCCAGCACCCTCGCCTCGCGCTAACCTAGAAGAATATCGCCACTTCCAGCCCATAGGTCCTAGGATTGATCGGACGCGCTGAGCGACGAGAACCGGCGGCAAAAGCACCTACCGAGTAATCGTTGCCATAACTAACTTTATCAGTCAGGTTAATACCGTAAACTGAAACTTCGTAATTACCATTGTGTGGCTTCCAGGCTATTCTGCCATTGAGTTGTTCATAGCTATCAATGGCCTCGATGTCGTCATTAAAGACCGCAACGAACTGTTCATCGATGTAATTATAATTAGCAGTCAACACAACATCAGCTTCGCCCACGGGCTGAACGTAGTAGGCGGCCAGGGTAAACTTGTTGTTCGGTGTGCGGTTGAGCTCGTTGCCCTTCACATTGCGCACTGGTGCGTTTTCCTGTTTGATGTCCGCAACAAAAAAATCATCCTGAAATTCAGACTTCACGTAGGAATAATTGCCCAACAGGGTTAATTTTTCGGTGGCCGCCCAAGTCGATTCAATCTCAAAACCGTAGACTTCAACGTTTGAAGCATTGACCAACTTATTGGTAACAATACCGGAACTTGGATCGAGAATATCCAATTCTACTTGCATGTCTTCATAGTCGTAGAAGAAAACCGCCGAGCTGATAGACAGCACATCAGCAATCGTCCCTTTAAATCCAATTTCGTAGGCTGTCAACTCTTCGTTGTCGACAATTGACTCATTATTGCTCGTATTGGGGTCGTCTTGTAAACCACCTAAACGAAATCCGCCCGGCTTGTAACCTGTGGAGATAGTTGCATACAACAAGCTATCTTCACCTATGTCATAACTGGCGTTAATCCGCCAATTGACAGCGTCCCAATCGTCTTTATGCTCTGCCTCACCATTGCGAACTTCCAGGCCGAACCGGACGCAGCCTGCCTGTAGGGCGTAGGGGTCCCCACCGGCGATTAAATCGGGTAAAAAGGACTCGCCGCAGTTATCCAACACTGAGTCATAAAAAATCTGTTGGGATTCAAAGCCCTCTTTTTCATCTTCGCTATAGCGAAGACCTGCTGATAAAGACAAACGCTCGGTAACACGCCAGTCGGCCTGACCGTAGATCGCTTTTGAAGTGGCATCGACCTCCCCAAACTGCGTGTAGAAAATACCGTCGGGATTCTCAGCACCCGAAAGGTTATTGATCAAGAAAGGATTGTTGGCATCGCTTAGCGTATAAGGTTGGCTCGCCTTATTGTTGTAGTAAAAAAGACCCACTACCCAATCGATATCACCGTCGCCATTGGAGATAAACTGCACTTCGTGTTGCGTACTTTCCTCGTCCTGGCCGATGGATTCGACATAGGAAGCAGGGCTGACAGTGCCGTCAAAATCCTTCTGGCCGAACCAGCTGTATTCCGAATAGCCATTCAAAAACTTGACCTGCATCGCCTCGAAATCCAGCGTTAAAGTAGAGTGGTAGTTGTGCGAATCGTCGACTGACACCTTGCCTTGAAAATCGGAACTGGTTTCAAAGGGATCACTCTGTCCTGGCCCCACGGGTAGGCGCGCAAACAACTCACCATTGATGACAATTTCACCCAGTTTGGACGGCGCGCCTGGCTCGTTGCGATAACCATCCAGTTTAACGCGTTCAAGGGTTTCATTATCATAAGTGGCGGTGAAATTGCACTTATGACTTGAATCTAAGGGTGAAGTTGAAATCCAACTGGCCCTCAATATAGTCGGAGTCAGCACCTATTGGGTCCGGGCCCGACACATTTTCGAAGAAACTGTCCTGTTCCAATTTGGTATAGTGCAGCAAGTAGCCCACCTTATCGGTGATAGGCCCGCTGGATGTCAGCTCTAGATTTTTAAGATCATAATCACCTAGCCTACCTCTCACGATATGTTCAAATTCGTCCCCGGGTGTTTTGGCGACCACGTTGATCGCGCCACCGGTAGTATTGCGCCCGAACAGCGTACCCTGGGGCCCACGTAAAATCTCGGTACGCTCAACGCGATCAACAGAACCCTGGAGCGCGGCGGCTTCGTTGGTGTAAAAGCCGTTGTTATAAACGCCCACTCCTGGCTCGGTTCCCGTGCTGCTGGTCTCTCTTCCAATGCCTCTTAAGTAAATACGATTGGCCTCTCCTCCCCCTGCGGATTCCTGGTAGGACATGCTGGGAGTAAAGTTTGCGACATCCTGCTGGCTGAAAATGCCAAGGGCGTTGCGCTGGTCGGATGTGAGGGCCGTAATAGCTATAGGGGTGTCACTCAGAGTCGCCTCACGCTTTAGTACGGTGACAATCACTTCCTCTAGAAGAGACTGAGCCATTACAGAGCTAGCACTCACGCTCGCTACTGCTGTGAATAGGATAGTTCGCGCTCGTTGGTTCCACAGGTGTTTCATTGTTACGACTCCTAATTTCAACTCATTTTCGGTGACAGCCTGTTTGGCTATTGTTTTATTCTTACTATAAAACAAATATAATAGTTATGTTCTTACGCGTAAACAATTATACTGCTGGGCATGACAAAAAACAAATCCCTCTTAATTGAACGCTGGAACAGGTAGACAACATGGACAAAATGACCCTGGCTAAGCCCTCGAATGCCGATAAACCGGTAAAACGTACCCGTAGAACTCAGGAGCGCGCGGAGATAACTCGAGCAAAACTAGTAGAAGCGGGTAAATTGCTGTTTTCCGAACGTGGATTTGACGCTGTATCGGTACGCGATCTGGAAACCGCAGCAGGCGTAAAACGCAACCTGCTGGCGTACCATTTTGACGATAAAGAAACGCTGTGGAAGGTCTCAGCTGATGCAATCATCGGGATAATGAGGTCCGAGTACGACCAGCGACTTGCCATTATGAAGGAAATTTCAGGGCGAGAGACCCTCGCCTTCGTCGTTCGATTCTACGTTTACTTTCATGCTCGGCACCCGCAGTTGAGCCGGTTGATGAGCCGGGAGGCCATCCACCACAGTTGGCGCACTCAATACCTCATCGAGACCCATGTCCGGCCATCAACACTACAGATGGAGAAATTGGTACATGAAATCAAGGGCCTGGATAGAGACGCCTTTATACACTGGTATTACATTATGATCAGCAGCACTTCCACTATCTTTTCCTTCTCCGCTGAGTGCGAGGAACTTTTCGGCGTGGACCCCTGCGAGGAAAGCCGGGTTAAAGCGCATGCCGAGATGCTGGTAGCAATGCTTTTGGAGTCGAGTTAATACATTGTTTTCATCAATCTAGGTACAGCGTACTATTGGTCGCAATGACCGCATGCTCTCATAGATTTTGCTTCCTTACTTTCACCAGCTTCGTGTTGTTTACCTCTTTGGGTTTCACCGATGATACTCAACCCGAACCCCCTGGCGCGAATACCCAAGCCCAGGATTATGAGCTGATTATTACTAGCCAGGACATCTTCCCGGAGTCCGATCCCAATACGCAATGGATACACAAGCTGGCAAACCGGTTGCATATTAATACCCGCACTGAAGTTATTCGCGAGCGTTTGCCAAAAGTGCTGCTTGAAGATCCAAACCCAGAATCCATCGCAGAGGCAGAACGCGTTATCCGCGCCCTCCCCTATATTTACGATGCTAAAATTGAACTGGAATCCGGCGCCACTACCCCCGCCATCAAGGTAAAAACCTCCGATAGATGGACAATTCTGCCCAATTTGTTTTTCAGTCGCGCAAGCGGGCAGACAAACACCACCGTAGGCGTGTCGGACGATAACTTTCTCGGGCGCGGAATCTATGCCGGGATTTCCTATACAGATAACACACAGCGCACAGGCGTTTTGCTTGACTGGAACATACCCTTAGGCAGTATTCGCCATGCGAGTTTAAGTGGCGCACTCGCCGATAATGATGACGGTCATTTGTATCGCCTGGCATTTAACAAACCCTTTTATGAACTCAATGGCCGCAGGTCTCTGTCCGCGGTTCTTCATAGTGAAGAGCGCGAAGACCGGCAGTTTCAAAACGGCTTCACGTCAAATGCCTATCAACATGATATCGACTTCGCCAGTGTTGGTATTGGCTGGTCAGCGGGGTTGCACGCCGGGCGTACTGTGCGTTGGACTGCCGGCGCCACCCTCGACCGGCACGATTTTGCGCCCAGTACTGACCGAATTACTAACGCCAGACCTTTAGACCGTGATTTTATGTATCCCTGGTTAGGCCTAGAAATACTGCATAACCGCTATGCCAAGTTGGCCAACGTCAATTTGATCACTAAATTGGAGGATATCCAATTAGGCTGGCAGCACAGATTCAGTGTTGGCGTCGAGGGCAATGATGTTCGTAGCGGTAACGGCGTGGGCAGCCACCTGAATTGGGCAAGTAGTAACACTTGGCAAGCAGATCAACATGTTTTTAGAATTTCGCTGCGTAGTAATGGTAGCTTTGGCACCACTGCGGATGACAACTATCGACTCGGGGGAAAAGTCGAGAGCTTCATCAAACTATCGGAGAAGTTCACCGCGTACAATCGCACTGTTTATGCGCGCGTGAATAATAATTACATAGACAGACCATTAACCCTAGGTGGGGTTAGCGGAGTGCGCGGCTATCCGTTTCAGTATCAGCACGGTGATTCACTGTGGGCCAGTAATTTAGAATTGAGATACTACCCAGGGAACACCTACTACCAGATGTTTAATGTCGCCTGGCTGGCTTTTGTTGATGCCGGCCAAGCACGTGGCCAAGGTTTGTTCCGTAACGAGCGCGAAGATATGCTGAGTAGCGTAGGCGTTGGTGCTCGCATCCACGCGCCCCGGTTCAGCGGGCGCAATGTGCTTCACATCAATCTGGTTCATCCCACTACGGACGGTGTCGATGTTCCGGATTGGGAGTTTCAAGTGCAGGTTCGTCGCAGTTTCTAATCCGCATACTAGTCCGGGGACTCAAACTCCACACTATCTACAATCTCTGATGTACTAATGAAATCATCCCATGTCGCTTTAACAAAATCGCCCAGATTCAGTTGATCGTGGAATTGTGTTTGCGTAATCGGAAGTTCATTTACATCTTCGTATTCGGTTATTCCCACTACCCCGGTTATGGCAACACTGAGGATTGAAAATTCACCCGTAGATGCATTTTCAGCCGTCACAGGCCCGGCGTAATCGCTCCCGCTCATCCGCATCCTCACGTTCGATTGAAGAGGCGACAACCGCCGTTGCATCGACATAACCGCGCACTTCAACATAGTCACCGATGTTAATATCCAGCAGCGTGAAGGGTTCGATATCTGCATCACTCTTATCCCTGAGTTCGGTTTGCGGGCGAACCGCAAATGTGACGCCCAGAACAGTCAGCGTTGCCCCGGAGAAATTCACCGATTGTACTGTGCCTTCAGCGCGCACCAAATCGATCGGCTGAATAATCACCCGGGTGGCAAGAAGCTCTCCGTCGGCGTTTATCGCACCTTCCACCTGAACCTTAACATTCACTGCCAGGCTACTCGCATCTCCGTTGAGGTATTGGGTGTTGGTATCCGTTGTCACTCCGAGCTGCAAGAGCATAAAGCTTTCACTGCTGCCAAAGCGATTGATAAACCCTTCATATCCAACTCTGCGCCTTCATCAAAGGAGCGTTGCTCTAACAGTTCAATCGCCTCGGCGACGACAGAACCACTGGTAAAGGCGCTGCGCTGGGCCCGTACCTCGACCCGTAAGCCATCAGCTAGTACCGTGTCGCCAAAGCCCTGCAACAGAGCCTGAGAACTGTCTACCTGCAACTGGTTTAGCCTAAAGCCTCCGGATCCATTGGCAGAGACCACACCGACGACCTTGAACATATCAAGGCTGTCGTGCACCTCAATATAGGTGGCGAGAATCTCGCCATCGCTGCTCATAAATCCGCTGACTTCAAGGATCTGGCCTACAGCCAGCCCACCCAGGCCGCCATTAACGTAGCGTGTAGCTGCAGAAGTTCGAACCATCTGCCCCAACACGTTTAGACTTGCCTCGCCCAGATCTATGTCACGGCTAGAGATACTATCCACAGTACCTTTAACGTTGGCGCGATAATCCACCGTCTCAGCTATTCGAGTATCGAGATCGCCAATAATCGCAACCTGTTGACCTGCTGCCAATGCCCCCTCGCTCGCTGTATTGCCCTCTACTGATATCGAGGCAGTATCGGTGATCATTTCTATATCATTCACAAAAATGCTGCCGAAATCCTGCACCGCCCCACTCACTCCGCCGGTACCACCCATGCCGCCATCAACTTGAGGGGTATCCGGAGCTGTCGGTGGTGGGGGCTGGGTGGGCGCACCCGCCACGTTTTGCCCACCGCCGCCACCGCCACCGCCTCCACAAGCAACTAAAATGGTTATTAGGGCGAAGAAAATAGCTCTAAGGGCTGTGTTTTTATTCATCTGTATGATCTTCCTTGTCGGCATCGGGAGCGTCTTGTGGAATAGGGTAACCATCGCTGATGATCTGGAACACTCCCATCCCCAGGGTGAGCCGCCGCTCACCTTCTCCCGCAGGTTTACGGCCTTGGTCGCGCTTGCCCAACCAGCGGTCCAACTGTTCGAGAACGGCTTGCATTAAACGATCTGACATATCACGAAATTCTTCTTCATGTTCTGCCGGCACATTGTCGTATCGCACTTTCATCTGATAGAACTTGTCGTCTTCACTTTGCAAATTATGATCGATGGTTTCGATTAACTCGGCGGTGTCGCTACCCAGAATATTGATCATGTATTCGGGGTCGGAAGCCGGTACATAGCCACGGGTAGTCATCCGTAGTTTGTCACCTACTTGCTCGATAGCCCCTAGCCGCATCAGTTCATCGGCGACCGAGCGAGGTCGCATATCACCGCTATAGCGGCCCACGAGTTCGTGAAAACTATTGGGGCTACCGGCAAAGTCTAAATCATCCGGATCGCCTTTACGGTCCTGGAAGTCTTTGTCGCGCATCCAGCCACTGAGCACTTTCGCGGCTCGATTCCAGTGTTTTTCAGCACTGCGATCCAGGGGTGGTTGCTTTTTGAGCCGCGAAACTTCTTTGCGATTCAATCCAGTAATAACCGCGATACGGCCAACAGTCTGGCGCTTTCCCTCTATGCCAAATTCCTCTTGCGCGACGTCAACATAAGTTTTACGAACCAATTCTGTCAATGTGTCCGATGGAATACCGTTACGCAATAGCACACGCACCAAAGGTTGTAGTATGCGCCGCGACGCGCTCAGCAGTTTCGATTCAATATTCATCTCAAATTGGCGGCGGTATTTTCACACCCCGTGATCCATTAACCTTCCCGTCTGTCTATTTTTCAACCTCAAGTCTAACCTGTTTCCTAGCTCGAGGAGTGTAGTCAAAAGTTGTATTTTGCTCCTAATACCACGCGTAAGGCCCAATCGGTAGAGTTGCCTCCCAGGGCGCGGCCCGCTTTAAAGCCCGCGATAATGGCTTCAAACTCAAACTTTTCAGATTCCTCAATGCCCAGCACAATATCCAGTTCTGTACCTAAATCTTTGTGTCTCCCGTTAGGGCGTTTGCCAATTCGTGAAATGCGATTACGCGATCGCGAACGCTGCTGATAGTCGTGGTAAACCAGCTCCAAAGAGCTGTTGGAATACAATGGCAGGCCTAAGGCCAGCGTGTTTATGCGCACGTTGGACAATTCTGGTCGGAAAGCCTCGCCATAAAACGAGAAGCGATTGACACCAGTAAACCGTACATCGTTATCGTGCAGACCGGTTTGCTGGAAACTTCGGATTTCGCTGCCATCACCTGATTCGCCGCCGGACCCCAGCGCTTGCCCAATAGTGATGCGAGGGAAAGACTTGTTGTCTGCCTGCCAGGTAAAGCCCATGTCATAGGCCCAGGCATTAAGCTTGCGCTTTTCAACATCGTCTACGATGCGTCGCGGGCCGGTAAAATTGTCGAAGTCGATTAGGCGTTCAGTACCGCGAAGCTCGGCGAGATCAGCCCAGTAATGGAGTTTTCCGAGCCCGCCGAGTTTCACGCGTCCGGTTGCTCTTACACCCAGCCAGTTTAGGTCTGCATCAATTTCATCTTCATCCTTGTTATTGATTATGGTGCCGGGGTGATGGGCATCCGAGCGATCTCGTTGTATGGCGGAAAATAAAGATAGCCTATTTTTCGGTTCTTCCGAGTTTCCTATGGGTAAAAGCCAAACAATGGTCAAGAATGTGGTACAAGAGTCTTTTTTATGGAGATATTCAAATGAAAGATACCGCGTTGTTTACTCAACTTTTGGGGCTTAGCGACCCATGGAAAATCACGGCTATTACCCCGGATCTGACCGACAAATCAATTACCCTCCAGATAGATTGGCCAAAGGGAACGAAAGGCGCGTGTAGTGTCTGCCATGCCCTTTGTTCGGTTTACGACCATCGTGAGCAACGCACATGGCGACACCTTGATACGATGCAGTTCAAGACGCAGTTAGTTGCTCAGGTTCCGCGTATTCATTGTAAAGCGCATGGAATCAAAAGCCTGAAAGTACCGTGGGCAGATACGCAGGCACGCTTTACGCATTTATTTGAGCGTTTCGCTATTGATGTGCTGTCGGCTGCCAGCAACAAGACACAGGCCGCAAAACTACTTGGTCTATCGTGGGATGAGGTGCATCATATTCAATCCCGAGCAGTGAAAAGAGGGATGGACAGACGCTCTGTTGAGGAAGTGAAACACCTTGGCATCGATGAAAAAAGTTTTCGCAAGGGGCAATCCTATGCCAGCCTGCTGTACGATTTGAATGCGTCCAGAGTGCTTGAGGTCGTGGCAGATAGAACGGCGGAATCGGCAACCGCATTGCTGTCCACGCTTCCAGAACAGCAGCGTAATGAAGTAGCTGCTGTTGCCGTGGATATGTGGGTTCCATTTATGACGGCAGTTGAGGCGACTTTACCGAACGCCGCCATTGTTCACGACAAGTTTCATATCGTCAGTTATCTTACAAAAATGGTTGACCAAGTCAGGCGCAAAGAAAATAAAACATTAAGAGCCGCCGGTATCAATGACCTGGTCGGGTCTCGCTATACCTGGTTACGCAATCCCGACAACTGGAGTGAAAAAGATGAAGCCACTTTTTATGGCCTTCAATCAAAGGGGTTGAAGGTTGCCCGAGCCTGGGCAATCAAAGAGACGCTGCTTGACCTGTGGACTTACAGCTACGATAAACCAGCCCGGGCGTTCTTTAAGAAAGGGTACTGGTGGGCGACACATTCACGTCTAAAGCCTGTCATATCAGTCGCCAAGATGCTAAAGAAACATCTCGACAACATAATGACTTACTTGAAACATCGCATCACCAATGCGACCGCAGAAGGATTTAATTCAAAGATTCAGACAATAAAATCGGCTGCCCGAGGATTTAGAAACTTCGAAAACTATCGAGTTTCAATTCTGTTCCACTGTGGAAAACTCAACCTCTACCCACAGGATTCCCAGTAGAACCTATTTTTCTTACGCCACTCCCAGGTGATTTGATCCTGCCCACCAATGATGGACACCCTGTTAAGCGAGTAAACTACGCTACAGAGGTGAACCATGACAAGACAATCAGGAAAGAAAAACACATCCCGGAGACAGCATTCACCGGAGTTCAGGAAGGAAGCTTTGGCCCTGGCGGAGAAAATCGGCATACCGAAGGCTGCCAAGGAGCTTGGGCTTCATAACTCGCAGCTCTATGGGTGGCGATCGAAATCTCGAACAAAGCAAGATCAGAGCGATCTGGAGCAAAGCTTAGCTGCGGAAAATGCCCGCCTCAAGCGCAAGCTGGCGGAGCAAGCTGAGGAACTCGCCATCGTAAAAAAAGCGGCCACATACTTCGCCAAGAGCCTGAAGTGAAGTATGTGTTTATGGACGAGCATCAGGGCACTTTTCGAGTTTCGGCAATGAGCCGGGTATTGCAGGTCTCTCGCAGCGGGTTTTATGCCTGGCGCAAACGTCGGGATAACCCCTCACCCCGACAGCAGCGCCGGAAACAGATCGACACGGCGGTCAAGACGGCATTTGATGCAGGCAAGGGCCGCTCTGGATCACCCAGGCTGGTTCTGGACCTGGCAGAAGCCGGACATCAGCATGATCGGAAGACCATTGCCGACAGTATGCGACGACAGGGATTGCGGGCCAAGGCCGCGAAGAAGTTCAAGGCAACGACAAATTCCAAGCACAACCTGCCAGTGGCACCTAACCTATTAAAGCAGGACTTTACGGCTACCGCTCCGAACCAGAAATACGTTGGCGACATCACGTATCTTTGGACTGATGAGGGTTGGCTGTATCTGGCCGTCATTATCGACCTGTACTCCCGCCTGGTGGTGGGTTGGTCGATGTCTGAACGCATGACAGCCCAATTGGTTTGTGATGCGCTGAAGATGGCTATGTGGCGACGTCACATGCCAACTGATGTCATTGTACATTCGGATCGCGGCAGCCAGTATTGCTCTGGAGCCTACCAGAAGCTGCTCAAAAAGCATGACTTGATTTGTAGTATGAGTGCGAAGGGCAACTGCTATGATTGCGAGGATTCTTCTGTGGGAAAATTCTCGTATCTGAGATGCTACCCATCGTCACTGACCCAGGTGGCCTGACCCTTACTACGACCGACCTTGTGTCTTTGCGTTGACGTGTCGGCCATCTGCGCAGTGTCGTTAATCCTCGCCGGCAAGATGGGCAGTGACCTAATAGGAGCCTGATCTAGCAGATCCCATCGCAGTCCTGTCCGACCCATCCTACTGACGAGATAACCACTGATCGGAGAAAGGACAAGCAGCCATGCCCAGCATTAAACTCACTCGCCACGATGTCATCATTGGTGTCGATACACATAAGGATCTACACGTCGCAGTTGCCATAGATGGCCTGGGTGGTCTAGTTGATCAAGCTAAAGCATTCCCAGCTAACCCTGATGGCTATGCTGAACTATGGGCATGGGCAGAGACCCTTGGTCGCGTTCATGGGTTTGGAGTTGAAGGGTGTGGTTCCTACGGCTTGGGGCTAGCGCGATTTTTAAGACGGCATGATAGGAAGGTAGCTGAGGTCGCGCGACCTCCTCGTAAGGGCCAGCGACGGTTATTAGGAAAGAGCGATCCGATAGATGCAGAGCATGCCGCTCGAACTATGCTTTCTGGTGTCGGCACAGCGATTCCAAAACTTGCATGTGGCGGAGTCGAAGCGATGCGAATGGTCAAAATAGCACGTGATTCCGCAGTGAAAATGCGGTCGACGACGATGATCAGCCTCAAAACAGTCTTGATCACAGCGTCCGATGAGCTACGTTGCGAGCTTGAAAAGCTGACAGATCACAAGCTCGTTGTGGCGTGTTCGACATTGGACGTGAGTGAGGTTGTTATCAGCCCTATCCAGGGAGCGAGATACACTCTGTCATATCTTGCTAGGCGATGGCTGTGCCTCCACGAGGAAATCAAATTGCATAGCAGCCAATTGAAAAATTTGACTCAAACAGTAGCACCTCAAATGCTAGAGCGCCCTGGTGTGGGCTTTGATTCAGCTGCTGAAATGATGATCGCAGCCGGTGATAACTCGGAGCGTATTCGTTCTGAATCAGCTTTTGCAAAGCTCTGCGGTGTATGCCCAATTCCTACAGGCTCCGGAAAAACGGCTGGGCGCCACAGGTTGAACCGGGGCGGGAATCGACAGGCCAACGCTGCATTGTACCGCGTAGTATTGGTGCGTATGCGATGGCACCCGCAAACGATCAGATATGTGGAGCGCAGAATTGCGGAAGGCTTATCCAAGAAAGACATCATCCGTTGCCTCAAACGTTTTGTTGCTCGTGAGTTCTACCATTTACTACCGGGAAAGAGTCATGACAAAGCACTTCTACCGGACTTATAACTGCTTGACAAACATAGGAGCATCAACGCCTGCGCTGAAAGCTTCTTTCACTCGCTCAAGGTCGAAGCCATTCACGGCGAACGATTTTCAACACGGGAAATAATGCGACAAACAGTATTCGAGTATATCGAAGTGGATTACAATCGAACCCGCCGACACAGCTTCAATGGCTTTATCAGCCCAGAAGCATTTGAGGCACATAAAGTCGCTTAGCGTGGTGTCCACTGTTGGTGGGCAGGATCAATTTGAGACACCAAGTAAACAAGGTCCTCGTCCTCAGGATTGAGGTCACTTTGATTAGAAGTTGCCGCCAATTCACTGGTGTAGACGCCACTCCAAAACCGCAGCTATTTGCCGAATTTTGAAATAGACGGATCTCGGCGTATTAGAATCGGCGCGGTAGAACTGCGGCCCAGTCACACTCAAGAGCGACCAATAAGCAGGCACGATTCAAGCGTAGGGACTATAAGAATAAGTGTCGCTGAGAACGGTATGACGCCACCACAGATTTGACGGTCAACGCTGGCGCCATACCCAAAAAAACCGTGCAGGTGCACGACCCGTTAAGTGTTGCACATAATGGGAATAAATCCAGCCCTCATCAACCTTTGTGTCGATGCCATCATCCAGCCGTCTCTACCACTGTTGTCGCTGCTACGCCCAGGTCATCGTCTGTACCCACTGTGATCGCGGCCAGCGGTATTGCACCGATGGTTGCAGCCAGGAAGCCAGAAAGGAATCCATTAAACGAGCCAGAGCGAAGTACCAGGCCACTCGCCCGGGTCGCATGAATAATGCCGCTCGCCAACAGCGTTATCGAGAACGGCAACAACAAAAAGTAACGCATCACCGTTCTCTGGCAATAATACTCCGTGATCTACTGCAAACCGTGCCTGATGAGATCAAAAGGGCCGATATGCCGGGTAAAACTGACGCCACCGTGCGCTGCCATCACTGTGGCGCGGTCTGCGGTCCCTTTTTGCGCAGTGATTTTCTGCAGAGCAGTCAGTTCAGGCGCAGATTCCGGCGACATTAGTGCAGCGGCTGGACAGGAGTCATCAATCGGAGGGCAGTCATGGCCATCGGCAAAGAAACTGAAGCAAAAATACTGCGCTACCATTTTGTTGAGAAGTGGCGAACGGGCACCATTGCGACCCAGCTTGGCATTCACCACTCAGTGGTTGATCGGGTACTGGCACAGGCTGGCCTGCCCAAGGTGGAGCGCACTCGCCGTGCGTCGATCATCGACCCCTATCTGCCCTTTGTCATCGACACACCCTGCGGGAGTTTCCCACACTCACGGCGGCCCGCTTGTATGAAATGGCCCGCCTGCGGGGATACCCCGGTGGCCCCAGCCAGTTTCGCCAGCGTATCAGTGAACTGCGGCCGCGCAAGCTGCCCGAGGCGTATTTACGCCTAAAAACCCTGCCCGGTGAGCAAGCCCAGGTTGACTGGGGTTCGTTCGGGCATATTCAGATCGGCAAGGCCCGGCGGCCGTTAATGGCGTTTGTGATGGTGCTGAGCTGGTCGCGACAGATCTTCTTGCGCTTTTATCTCAACCAGCAAATGGAGCACTTTTTACGCGGCCATGTAGCGGCATTCGAGGCCTGGCAAGGATTGCCAAAGGTGCTGCTGTACGACAACCTTAAATCGGCCGTATTGGAGCGCCACGGTGACGCCATCCGCTTCCACCCCACCTTGCTGGCCTTGTCAGCCCACTATCGCTTCGAACCACGCCCGGTGGCGGTGGCCTGGGGCAATGAAAAGGGCCGGGTAGAAAGAGCGATTCGCTATATTCGCGATAATTTCTTTGCCGCTCGTCACTGGCAAACACTGGCCGAACTCAATGCGCAAGCTGAGCACTGGTGCCAGGGTGTGAGTGCTGATCGGGCTTGCCCTGAAGAGCGTACGTTGACGGTCAGGGAAGCCTTCTTACAGGAGCAGGTGAGTTTGCCGGATAATCCCTTTGATACCCATGAGAGACAGCCCGTGCGGGCCGCCAAAACCCCTTATGTTCGCTTCGATCTCAATGATTACTCCATTCCCCATCAATACGTGCACAAGCCATTGAGCGTGAGCGCTGACCTGGAGCGGCTCCAGATAGTGGAGGGCGATCAATGCATTGCTGAGCATCAGCGCAGCTTTGGCAAAGGGGAGCAAATCGAACAGGAGGCGCATATCAATGCCCTATGGCTGGAGAAAACCCACGCCAAACTACACCGGGGTCAGGATCGCCTGAGCCATGCTTCGGCGCACGCCCAGACGCTGCTGCAGCAATCGGCACAGCGTGGACATGTCATTAAAACCACGGTCCGGTTACTCAATCAACTGCTTGATGATTATGGGCGGGACGAGCTGCATGTAGCTCTGGGTGAAGCACTTGATCGGCAATCACCCTACCCGGAGGCGGTGCAGCACGTTCTTGAGCGCCGCCGTGATGAACAGCACCTGCCGCCACCGCTTGCTGTCGCCGTGCCGGCGAAGGTCAAACACTACAGCGTCAAGCTGGCTCGGCTTGCCGATTACGACAAGCTCAATGGCACCCGAAGCGAGACAGGAGATGATACCGATGATTGATATCGAGCAACTCAAACAGCAGGCACTTGAACTGAAGCTCCACGGCGTGCTGGCGCACTGGGGCGAGATCACCGACGAGCAATACCCCTGGCGGGCACAGCTCATCGCCTGGGAGCTTGCCGAGCGCAAACAGCGCTCACTCGAACGGCGCCTGAGCAGCGCCAGGCTGGGCCGGTTCAAACCGATGAGTGAGTTTGACTGGCAGTGGCCAAGCGCTATCGACCCACAAGCGATTCATGCCCTGATGCAACTGGGTTTTATGGACACGGCCAGCAATATTATCCTGCTGGGCAGCAACGGCGTGGGCAAATCGATGATCGCCCAGAACCTGGGGTATAACGCTGTCATGCACGGCTATACGGCGCTGTTTACCACCGCAGCGGCGATGCTCAACGACCTGGCAGGTCAGGATGGCGCCAATGCCCTGCAGCGTCGATTGAAACACTACGCCAGGCCCGCCTTGCTGGTAATTGATGAAGTGGGCTACCTCTCCTACAGCAATCGTCATGCTGACTTGCTGTTTGAAATCATCAACCGGCGCTATGAGAAATGTTCAACTTTGGTGACAACGAACCGTCCGTTTGGCGAGTGGAATGACGTGTTCCCCAATGCCGCGTGTGTGGTCTCCCTGATTGACCGTTTAGTCCATCACAGCGAGGTCATCGCCATTGAGGGTGAGTCGTACCGCATGAAGGAAGCGCAGGAGTGTGCGTCGAAGCGGCGCGAGACCAAAAAGCGAGGAAAGGCTAAATGAAAACCTTAAAAATCACAACCTACTGGACGGCTGAACAAGCCGATTGTATTTATCAGCTGCTCGGCGACCTGAGATCGGTACTGTGGGATCACTATGGTGATGAGATTGCGCAACTGTACGAGGAGATCCGGATTGAGCAACAAGAGTACACAGACAGTGTCGAGGTAAATCATGAGCTGCCGTTCTAGCCTGTGATCGATTGGAGTTAAGCCGGATCACTGTCGCCTCTTTGTCGTTCTTTTATTCTGCGGCAAATAACTGCGGGTTTACTGTGGCGCTAACAACTGGCAACCGCAATTTGTGCTTTCCACTTCTTGCCCTGATAGTGCAATCGGAGTGCTTCTAATTCACTGTCCCACCACCACTCTCGTTTGTCGCGAAAATTTTGACGGCCAAGCTGCATCGCAAATTTGGCGTCTTCATCAAATGAATAATACAGCCACGACTGGCCCCGCTCGAGTTGCGCATCCCGTTCCCCGGTGTCAAATTCAGCGTAAACCTGATTTTCGAAATTTGCTTTTGCCTCAGCGAAAAAAATCAGCCTTTCGTTCCATTGGTAAAAGACCTCAACTTCAATCTGGCCCTCTATCTCAAGCCTGTCGTCTTTCTTCGAGGCATCCAGTTCGAAATCTCTGCGGTAGTCGAATGCAGAGTCCAGCTGGCCGCCAAGCAACATCGGTCGATCGAACAAACTGATTAGCAGTTGATCTTCCGGGCGTCTCTGGTCACTTTGTCGGCTCAGTTCTCGAGCACGTTCCACAGTTTCAGAACTCTGGACTACTTGAGTCGACGAAACGACGAACAATAGGGTTGCGGCAATAAGTAAGTGTAGCAGCCCCTTTCGCAGTGAATACAGCATGTCACTAGGCCACTTTAGCTAAGCTAAGGTGCCCTACCGCGCTGTTAATAGTCGCTAGACCAAGCTGGCGCATAGTAGGCAAAAACCGATTCCACCGAGAGACCTGGTTCAAGGCCGCCATACCAATACAATATTTTGAGCACTTACCGGTAGGACGCACACCCGCCTGGCGCAGACTGAGATCGGCTGTTCCGCGTCCCAGCTTCGACTTTGTTTCGATTATAAAAACGTCGGGGTCGGTGTTTGCAATGCGGTCTAGCGCAGAAAAATGCATGCCGCTGTCTATAGTCAATCTTTCACCTCCGGTTTTTGCAACCAGAGTGACGCGCTCGTATCGTAAATCCAGTGCGCGCAAGAGCTCGTAACGAAAGGGTATTTTATAGTGTTCAAAATAGGTTCGCTGCGCAAACTCAAGGGCTTGGGGCGTAAGAAACTCGATATTATCCGGGTCATATGGCAACCGAGTTTTGATAGTTTGGCCTCGTTTTCCTTTAACTTTTACCTCAAGAAAACACAAATCCGCATCTACATAGCGTCGCACTCTAACCTTAAAACCTTTCCGGAGTCCTTGATGATGTTCGTAGTAGGCGCTCTTGCTCGCGTCGTCGTAGTAGCGGGTTTTGTAGACGAATGATCTGCGATTGTCGATCTCCAATATATCGAAGTCGTCGGCCAGGTCACTCACAAGGTCCAACAGATGCTCCCGGCGAATAACATACTTGTTGTCGATTCGGGACAGCATTTCGGCCTTTGAGTTGAGCTGCTCAAGCGTAACAGGACTAAACCCATCGACTAATTCGTCCACAGCAGGACAAGTGTTGAATTTGCGTTCTGACGTACTCATGATCAAGTCCTGTAGAAGACATTGATACGGGCTAGGTCATTCACATAATTAAGCTCAGTTATCTGAAAGGTCATAACTTCTACACCGAGTCGCTGTGACAGCTGAACACGCAGTAACTCCGGGTCCGATAACAGGTGCGGTTCAATCCTGTCCAGGGTTAACTTGGCATTGGAAGCCGACATGAGCATTTTCGGGTGATCGAATACCCAGGCTCCAAGGAGCACGAATACAGTGATGGAGATCACTAGCGTCAGCCCCGTCCCCTGTACGGAGCAGATCACGGCAATGGCGATTGCGCCGAAGAAGTAGGCGATTTCAATCTTCGCAATGGCTTCTGAGCGCAGTGAGAAAAGGGCAAGAATGGCGAACAGGCCGAATCCGGCCGCGATGCTAAACTCAACACTCGACAAGATCGTGAGTACCGCGAAGGCGAATATATTGAACATCGATGCCGTTACAGCCAGTTCTCGATCTCTATAACGGCGGTAACACATAACAAAAATAAGAGTAATTACGCCGATGGTATCAATCGTAAAACGGGCGAGTAGGCTCCATGTAGGGTCCGTAATGTTCAGAGCTTGAAAAGTTTCCATTTTATTGCCCTCTGGATCTTTGGTTGATGTAGTTACCGCCCACGAAGAGCGAGAATGTCAGCGGATACAGCTCGCCAAATTCCGCATGTGCTGATTCGTGGTTAATCTTCTTCCCCCAATTCAGTATCGTAAAGCCAGCTGCCTCCAACTCGAAAATTGACGGAATTTTATCCTTGAACTCGCTGCAGCGATAATCTTCGGCGATTTCTGCGGTAATACCCAATTGGTGCCAGCGCCATAATAGATAAGTGGGTTCAAACAGGAGTCGCTGTCGATTCCATTCTGCGGGTATCGATACCAGCATCTCCCGCTCGATGACTCGGGGAATATGGAGTACCGGATTGGGGGCCGGTATATTGAGACAGCGAAAAAACCCCAGCGTATCCCATAACCAACCGCGCCAGTTGGACAGCTCTTTATTAGGCCGCTTCCGTTCACCCTGGGCAACCAATGGCCGGCTGAACTCAGCCTCGGGGTCCTCCAGCGGCCGAAGCAGAACCATATCGTCATGCCACCAGATCCAGCGCTCAAAATGGCGGGAAAATATTTCCTGATGTTCCCACAGGCGCAAGACTTTATTGGCGTCCTGTGAATGTTCCCAACCGGTAATGGCATTCACGTCATTATTTCTCAGCCAGTTTTCAGGTGGCAGGTGTTTTTCCTCCGTAAGCAGGACGATTGGCCAGTCGCCGAGATGGCGACGAATGGAGGCCACAACAACCGGTAGATAGTTGTCCTTCTTGGGGCGATAGCTGATGGCGATTGGGGGCTGATTAGACATATTTACCCTGATTTTTGATTTTTCAGGCGCAAAGCGAAAATATTGAACAGCGACGCGCTGCTTTCACCGGAGATTGGTGAATGGTCTATCTAACGCGCCGCAACCGGGCCTGCAAACAACTCTTGCTCTCTAAGGTTTCGCCAGGAGACTAAGCTACTCCATCAGTCATCGGAGTCATCATCTGATTTGTAGCCGCGTAGCTTTGCCTTGCCGCCGATCATGGCGACCGCCTCACCCGCTGGAACAAAGAAGCCCAGCTCAACATTGAGTAGGTCGGACGCGGTTTGGGTCAGGCCCAGCTTGCGCGTCAACAGCTTCCCGTTAGATTTGGTAGTAATGTCAGTGTCTTCCGAAATGACAATGTCGAACAGAGGAATTCTGCCGGAAATATCGCCATTCACCTGGGCCACTCCGGACACCTGGAGCTGGCCTTCGAACAGTTCCATTTTCAGGTTATGCAGCTTCAATTTTGTTTCAGCGAGGTTCTCCATACGTAGACCCCCGGCGTGGTTGATCTCCCCAAAATACCGTCTAGGTCAATTACGCCGCCGCTGACGGGAAGTCGCAGACGACGCCCATTAGAGCGCAACTTGGCAGACTTTATGGCGGAGTTTTCTATACCTGCCATGGCCAATGCTTCAGAAAATGCGCTGTTGAGAGCAAGCACACTCTGTCCGGCGCTACCCTTGATCTGGAGAACCGGCGCAGCGGATGAATTTCCGGAGGCGATACCCAAAACGATGACTGATCCCGCGATGAATCTTTTCATGTTGTGCTCCCTGCCGCCTGTGGCGGCGATGATGTGATTTATTACCAGTGTCTTGAACGTATACACGAACTAGACGCCGGTTTGGTTCCACTGCTACGTCGATCAAATATAGGGTCCGTAATGTTCAGAGCTTGAACAGTTTCCATTTTATTGCCCTCCGGATATTTGATTGATTTTCTTCAAATGGGGAATATATTCCCCATATATACACAATGAATTTTACCCACGTCAATGTCTTTGTTGGAATTTTCAGCGTTTAGTGTTGGGCTTCTATATAACGAGCCATCTCTATTCACACTGACGGACATGCGCAAATGACCATTTGATTATTAATTGGCGACAGACCAGAATGTTGTCTCAGATCTGATCGTTCCCATGTCCAAATTCGAGCTTAGGAGATAACCATGAATGCACCCATCCCCGATCCCTATTCCCTGGCGTTGGAAGATCTGGACCCAAGCTCGGGAGCCCTTTTTCAACAGCAACGGCACTGGGCTTACTTTGAACGCCTGCGCAAAGAAGACCCGGTTCATTTTGTCGACAGCGAGCAATTCGGGCCCTACTGGTCCATCACCAAGTTCAAGGACATTGTGTTCGTGGACTCCCATCACAAAGAATTTTCATCTGAGCCATTGATTGTTATCGGCGAACCAGACTCAGACTTTATCCCGCCGCAATTCATCGCCATGGATCAACCTAAACACGATGTGCAGCGGGCCGCTGTGACACCCGCGGTAGCTCCCAAGCAGTTGGCCGAATGGGAGGGTCTGATCCGCGGGCGCATCCAGGAAGTACTCGATGAACTGCCGGTGGGAGAAAGTTTCGATTGGGTTGATCGCGTGTCCATCGAACTGACCGGACGCATGCTGGCAACCCTGTTCGATATTCCCCAGGAGGATCGCCGCAAGTTAAGCAGTTGGTCCGACGTCGCCACATCAAGCCCCGCTGTGGGTATGAGCGGCATTTCCTTGGAGGAACGCGAGGCCGGGTTGAAGGACTGCCTCGCGTACTTTACAGAAGTGTGGAACCGGCGCGTGAACGAACCTCCGGCCATGGACTTTATTTCTCTGCTGGCCCACGACCCTAACACCCGGGATATGGATCCCATGGAATATCTCGGTAACCTCATCCTGCTAATCGTGGGTGGTAACGATACCACTCGCAATTCGATGAGTGGTGGAGTCTACGCTCTCAACAAGTTTCCGGAACAGTTCGACAAGCTCAAGGCTGACCATTCCCTGATACCGGGCATGGTATCGGAGATTATCCGTTGGCAGACGCCGCTTGCCCATATGCGCCGAATCGCCACAGAAGATGTAGAACTGGGCGGTAAGACAATCAAAAAGGGCGACAAGGTTGTTATGTGGTATGTCTCGGGCAATCGCGATGACGAGGTGATCGACAATCCCAACGACTTCATCATCGACCGCCCTCGGGCGCGCCACCATGTGTCATTTGGTTTTGGTATCCATCGTTGTATGGGTAATCGCCTCGGCGAAATGCAGCTGCAGATTTTATGGGAAGAACTGCTGGCGCGTTTTTCACATATAGAAGTGATGGCGGAGCCGAACCGGGTGGAGTCTAATTTTATAATGGGCTACACCGACCTGCAGGTTAAGCTGCACGCCTGATCGGTTCCCCCCGACCGGGTCAAATTATCTACAAATTATAAAATCTGTATAGGCGGCGGGGCTCGGCGCCGAATACTTTATACTTAGAGCTGCCGCTAACAATAATGATTGGCAGCCGCCCAAGGAGGGCTCAACTACATGTTTTACGGTTGGCGCATTGTATCTGGCGCATTTGTCGCCCAGATGTTTGTTCTCGGTTTTTTTGCCTATTCGGCGAGTCTTATGGTTGCTCCCGTTAGGGCTGAGTTCGGTGCGAGTCTCGAACAGGTGATGTACAGCTTGGCCGCGGGAACGGTTCTGGGTCTAGTAGTTACTCCCTTGGCGGGCATCATGATAGATCGTTATCCCGTTCGCTGGTTGATGGCAGGGGGCACCATAGTCTTCAGTGCGGGCTTATGGGGGATTGCGCACAGTAGCTCGATTACTGAATACGTCGTGCTATTTGGCCTGACCATGGCAGTTGCGAATGGTTTCGCAGGTGCGATGTGTGCCTCCACCGCTATTTCACGGTGGTTTACGGTTAGTAGAGGCCGTGCTCTTGGTATCTCCGCGCTGGGTACCTCTGTCGGGGGAATCATTGTTCCAAACCTCATAAGCACTATGCTGGAACAATCTGGCTGGCGCCATGCGCTTGAGCAGCTATCCCTATGGTCTCTCCTGGTAATGCTCCCGATAGTCGTTTTGACAATACGCGGCAAGCCCTCGGATGTAGGCTTAACTGCTGAGGCCAGCGGCGATGCAACCGAGTCGAGCTCAGACCTGGACCCACCCATTTCGCTACAACAAATTCTGGCGAATCCAGGTTATTGGTATATGGGGTTGAGTCTGGGCATTCTATTTAGCGCCTACTCGGCTGTTCTAGCCAATATTTCACCCTATGCAATTAATTTGGGAGAGACGGAGTCCAGGGCCGCCAGCCTTATAATGACAATTGCGATTGCCGGAATTGTAGGCAAACTGCTTTTTGGCGTGGCGGCCGATAAATTCAGTCTTAAGGCAGGCCTATGGGTCGCTCAATGTTTGGCTATAGTCGGGCTTTTGATTCTGGCACTGGAGGAAGCTGCCTACATATACATGCTCTGCGCCTGCAGTGCGCTGGGCCTCGCTGCAGGGGGTATGCTGCCAATCTGGGGGGCGATGACTGCCCACATTTTTGGATTGGCTAACTTCGGAAAAGCGATGGGGCTGATGACGCCACTCATCACCCTGTGTATTCTGCCCGGATATGCATTAATCGGCCGCCTGTACGATAACAGCGGTAGCTATTCATCGGCTCTATTCGTATTTTCTGGTGCTATGGTATTTGCGCTGGCGTTGCTGGTCCCACTTAAATTGCGCGAAAATTAATCTGGGAACTAGACTGACTATTGCGGAGCAATCCAGGAAGTTTCAAGACCACTCACTAAGCCAACAATAGCCTCGTTTAAGGGGCATGGGAGACCCACTTGTCGCGCATATTTGACAATGCCACCATTGAGCGCGGCAACTTCTGTCTTTCTCTTACTCATGACATCCGACAACATGCTGGGTATGTGAGAAGCTGCACTTTCAGAAGCTTTATCCAACATTTCGATAGGATTTGAATCGAGCTGAATTCCCATAGCCTCTGCCACCGCCATACCTTCTCGAGCTAAACCCAGCATCAGATTATTCAAAGACGGCTGCTTGTAGACCTCACCGAAGGGCAAAGAAGTGAGTGCGCACAGGGGATTAGCTGCGGCATTAAAGATCAGTTTCGCCCACTTCATGGCTCTAATGTCTTTAACGACTACCGTCTCCAGGCCGCTCAGAGATAGTTCTTGTGCAAATTTTTGCAAAGAGGGTAGCGGTACCTCCCCTCCCCCAACTCCGATCCAGGTAGTTCCCAGCGTGTCATAGTTAACTACGCCGGGCGCAGTGATATGCCCACCCAACAAAGTTGCGCCACTGATAATGTCAGGTAGGTATTCGGCGATAACGTCTTCGTTGCCGACACCATTTTGCACGGAACAGATGATGCCATTGCGCAGTGCATGGGCTGTGGCCGCTATGGCGTCACGGGTGTGGTAGACCTTGGTGGCGATTATGCCAAAGTCGCAGTCGGGTATCTTACTTGCATCAGTTGTCGCCTGTACTAGGGCTGTGCATTGTTGTTCTCCAACAATCCGTAAACCCCCCTGATTAATGGCGTCAGCGTGGCGGCTGTTGCTGTCGTAGACCCATACCTCAACATTATCTCGCAATGCCAGGTGGGCGCCATAAATACTACCAATGCCGCCGCATCCTATGATGCAAACTTTCATAGTGCGTGAGATTGAATTTCCCGCTCAATATAATCCGCTTGACGCAACACCAGCGCGACAATGGTAAGCGTTGGATTCTCACAACCGACAGTCGGAAATAGGCTGCCGTCGGATACGAATAGATTGTCAATATCGTGGGATTGCCCCCAGGAGTTGCACACACTCTTGGCCGGGTCATTGCCCATTCGGGCTACTCCCAAGTTATGTGCTGCAGGAAAAACGTCGGGAGCATCAAAGACTTCTTTGGCTCCTAAACTTTCATAGATAGCCCTGCCCTTTTGCACAGCAAATTCCTTCATGGCAATGGTGTTGGCATGATCTTCGTAGTGTATGACGGGAACGGGAAGATCATTTTGATCTTTCTGCGTAGGGTGAAGGGTAATACGGTTATTTTCCTGTGGCAGGTCCTCGCCGTGAACCAGCATCGAAGCCATGTTGACAAACTGCTTCATGATGTCGGCTAATTGCTGCCCCCAAATATTCTGGAAAATAATTTTCGACATGATTTCTGGTGTAAACGGTGCCATCAGAAAAAGAAACCCGCCACCAAAACCACGTTGAGGATTATGACCCCGTTCATCTTTTACAATGCCGGCCTGATGTGTTCCGCGGTGTGAGTTAACCGGCCCCGGCATAATACCAATGACCGGTATCGCAAAATGGTGCATGTAGTTGCGTCCCACCTGCCCGCTGGAATTTGCCAGACCGTCGGGATATCGTTCGCTGTGGGAATTTAACAAGATACGCGTGGTTTCCACCGCATTGCCCGCAACACAAACAATGCGCGCTTGTTGCGTAATTTCCAGGCCGTGATTGTCACGGTAAACAACCGCATCAACGCGGCCCTTGTCATTGTGAGTGATGCGCACAGCCATTGATTCGGGTCGCAGCTCAAAGTAGTCCGTTAATTCCGCCTGGGCTATTTCCGTATAGAGAGTCGACCATTTTGCGTGGACTTTACAGCCGCTGGTGCAAAAACCAAGTTGCATGCAGGGCGCGCGGCCGTCTCGAACCTTGGAGTTGATGGCCACATTATTGGTATCTATCTCGCTATAGCCGACCGCTAGGGCACCGCTTTCCAATACCTTGTAGTTATTGTTGCCGGGCAATCGGGGAATACCGTGGGTTCCGGTTACGCCCATTTTATCTTCAGCTTTATCGTAATAGGGCTCCAGGTCTTGTAGGCTTAAGGGCCAGTCGACAAGGTTGGTATCGGGAATATCCCCATAAGTTGAACGGGCGAGAAACTCGTGCTCCTGCATGCGAGGGCAAGATGCGGTCCAGTGCATGGTCGTACCGCCTACGGTTTTACAGGTCCAAACGGGGAACTGTGCTACCGACAGTCCCGTTCCAATACGCCTGTCCAGCCATGTCAATCGATCGAACATAACGGCCTCGTCGTTGATGACCTCCTCCGGGGCCAGGCGTTTCCCAGCTTCAAGACAGACAACGTCTATCCCCCGTTGGGCAAGCTCGTTCGCCAGTGTTCCGCCGCCCGCTCCTGATCCTATTATGACCACCACCGATTCGTCATGCCGAAACGTCTTCATGCTAGGACTTTCCTTTGTGTGCGGGTAACCAATCGATGTCATCAAAGCCACGATTTAAATAGCCGCCATGCTCGATCGAAGATCCTTCATATCCAAGTTGCTCCCAGAGCTTGGGCTCGCGCAGTACGATTTCTGCAGCGCTCCAATGCAGGAAATTAAAAAACGGCGTACCCGCAAGTAGTTTGACAGTGTCTTGCCTATCCACGCTGGACTGTTTGCTCCATGGGCCTTTTTCTGTAGCGCTTAACGCGGCGATGCCGGAATTTTTCATCGCGGTAAGTGCGGGTACCTGGCGAGTCATATCCGCAACTTTTTGTGCAAGCTGTCGGTAGCGAATGTGGGACGGCTCTAATAGTGGCACGATAAAATACGCATATTGGGCGAGCGTCGCCAATTCGATATTTTTGGTTATTTCATCAGGGGCATCATCGGGGGTATCATCGGCGATTGCGCGCAAACTGGAAAAGCCGAGACCAGAAACGGCCCCTATCGCTGCCGCGCCCCTTCCCAGATACCCGGAGAAGTTTCTTCTGCTTATCTCTATCATTGCGGAACCATCGCTTTGTCAGTCTCATTCATTTTGGCATCGTGAGCGCGTTTGATCACATAGGCTTGGATCGCCTTTGAGTCTGCTTCGTCGAGTATGTCAGAGAATCCAACCATGCCACCGGCGGTGAAAAGCCCTTCCAGGACGATCTGGTCCCATACCTCATGGGTGGCTTTTGCGGTATAGCGCAAATCCGGGATAACACCGCCGCTGACTGCCGTATCACCATGGCAGGCAAAGCAGGTGCGGTGATACAAGGCCATGCCTTTCTTTATTTGTTCACTCGAAGCAGTCATTGGCGGAGGGTCAAGTTTCTTCTGAATCAACTGCAATTCAGGCAGCGTGCCCTTACCATCAAGTTTAAAGACTAAAATTCTACTGACGTTTCTATTGGCAGCTTCCGTTAAGGCCCCGCCCTGGATGAGCGGCATCGTGCCCCCCCAACCGGCTAGCACGGCTACGTATTGATCTGCACCTACCTTATAGGATATCGGCGCGGCAACAATGCCGGTCTGTGCATCGAAAGACCATAAAGCTTTGCCGGAGTCAGCCCGATACGCAACAAGTTCACCTTCACCGTTGCCCTGGAACAACAGGTTTGCCGCTGTAGATACCACACCACCATTCCAGGACGTTTTATGATCTACCACCCAGGCGGGCTTTTGTTTAACGGGGTCCCAGGCAATGAGGAACCCTCGCATAGACTCTCGGATCTGTTTGCGGATGGCCGGATCGGTTGGCCACGCTGAGACGACGCCGTCTATCCCAACGTTAACGCCAAGATCCAGAAACTCAAAGGTCTCATCTATTTTATGTGGAAAACTAATATCCATCGCGGGAATGTAGACCAGTCCGGAATCGGGGTTGTAACTCATAGAGTGCCAGGTATGTGCACCAAAGGGACTGGGTCGGGATTCGAACACAGTGTCGGAATAAAACGCTTCGGGTACGATGTCCGGCCGGCCGGTAACTGGATCTATGCCTGTCGCCCAGTTCACGTTCACAAATGGCTTGCCCGATAGAAACTCACCCGTTTCTCGATCCAATATATAGAAGAAGCCATTCTTAGGTGCTTGCATAAGGACTTTTCGATCTTTGCCATCAATACGGATATCCGCAAGAATCATTTGCTGGGTCGCCGTGAAATCCCAACTGTCCCCTGGCGAGGTTTGATAATGCCAAACGTATTCACCCGTATCGGGTCTTAAAGCGACAATTGAGGACAGGAACAAATTGTCTCCACCGCCCGGGCTTCGCAGCCGGCGGCTCCAGGGCGAGCCGTTGCCCACCCCGATATACAACAGATCTAACTCGGCATCGTAGGACATAGAATCCCAGACTGTGCCGCCACCACCATGTTCCCACCACTTGCCACCGACCCAGGTCTTCGCCGCCATATCCAGAGCCTTACTCTCCGAGGGCTCATCGGGATTCCCGGGCACTGTATAAAAGCGCCACAACAATTCACCATCGCTGGCGCTGTAGGCCGAAACGAAGCCTCTAACGCCCATTTCTGCCCCGCCGTTGCCGATGATAACCTTGCCTTTAACCACCCGCGGCGCACCTGTGATGGTGTAGGGCTTATCTCTTGGAGTTGTCTGCACTGACCATTTGAGCGCTCCATCCTTAGCATCCAGGGCGATCAGGCGTCCATCGAGCGTACCCACATAGACCACGCCCTGCCAGATAGCGACGCCGCGATTCACCACATCACAACAAGCATTTATGGCCCATTCGGGTGGCACCTTGGGGTTGTGCTGCCATATTAGACGCCCGCTAACAGCGTCCAATGCGTAAACGCGACTCCAGCTACTGGTGACATACATCACACCATCGACAACTAACGGGGTGGCCTCCAAGCCACGCTTGGTTTCGAAATCATAGCTCCATTGGAGACCCAAGCGTTTGATGTTGCCTTCATTGATTTCAGTCAGGGGGCTGTATCTCTGCTCGTCATAGGTTCTGCCGTGACTCATCCAGTTACCGGGTTCATCGTCGGCTGCGATAATTCGCGCGCCGTCCACGTTCGCGATTATTTTCGGATCGGCGCGGCTCGCCGAGACGGCGACAACCATCGTCAGCGAAAGGGCGACAAGCGATTTTATTAAGGTAGCTGGAGGCTGCATTTCTATTCTCATCCCACAGGGCTCTTTAAACCCTAATAATATGAAGTGGAGCACTGACCTGTGTCATTGATGCATAACCATAGCAGATCCCAAAGGAACACTTCTATCCGGAAATGCTCGTCTCTATCCGCTTTGCGACCGTGCTTAATCTTGCAGGCCCTGCCAAACCGGATTATCAGACAGCACCTAGGGGTGTGGCCAAGGATGATGTTAGACTCAGTGGTATCGATAAAATAGCAGCCGCACTGTGCTAAGCGGGCGCGTAAATCCTCGAGAATTTATGGCGTTAAAAATGGAAAGATCACAGCTTCTCCAGGGTCACTTAAAATTCCGGTCTACGGATCTCGATGAGTCACGGGATTTGGTCGGCAAGATTTTTAGCCCTCATAAAAGCGAAATCACCGGTACCGCCAATGACCTGGCAACGGAAGTGTATGAAGCGGACTTCTGCCGCTCTTCTCTCAGCCATACCCGCTATGGCACAGCGGTCAATATCAACGCAGGTCAACTCAATAGCTATTATCTGATACAGGTTCCCTGGGAAGGTAGCATTGAGATCACCAACGGTAAGCACTGCGCCGCGTATAAACCCGGGCTCGGCAGTATTATTTCCCCTACGGTACCCATGCAGATGCGCTGGGCGCCGGGCGCAAGTACTTATACCGTAAAGCTCTCAAAACATGCTCTGGAGTCCAGGCTTTCCATCATGCTGGGTGAAGATTTACACGCTCCGCTGGTTTTTGAACCGGTGCTGGATTTTAGTAGCCCACAGGGCCAAAGGTGGAGTAGCGCGGTTGAATTTGCCCGTCAGCAGCTCACTCTGTCGAGCGTTGGAAGCCTGGAACAACCGATAGCACAGCTGCTTGAGGACACCCTATGCCTGATGGCGCTAGAGCAGCTGCCTCACAACTACAGCAATAAATCTAACAAAGTATCCGCTGCGCTGGCACCCAAACCAGTTAGGCGAGCTCGCCAGTACATTATCGACAATCTACAAAACGACATCTTCCTGGACGACCTCGCCAATGAAACGGCGATCTCGCCTTCCAGCTTATCCAAGCACTTCAAACGTTATTACGGGCAGTCACCGATGCAGTATATTCGAGCTAGAAAACTCGACGCGGTGCATCAGATTCTCAAGCAATCGTATACCGAAGTCAGCGTCACCGAAATTGCACTTAAATTCGGTTTTAACCACTTGGGAAGATTCTCACAGTATTACCGCGAGAAATTTGGCGAGTCACCCTCCACAACCTTAAAAAACCACTAGCACGCCCCTCCCCAAAACCCTGTCGCTTAACACTATTTTGTCTCAAAGTTGGATAGCACAGCCTGAATGTGGATAGAGATGCGGGTATTGGCTTTGCTACTCTACGGGCGGACTGTAGCAACGGACTCCGGGGCGGGACGGATCCCCTTTTCCGGAGTATATTAATCACATCCATTGAATCGATCGCAATATTTACCCGAGGGTTACTTTCATGAAAATAGCAGTATTAGGTGGCGGCCACGGCTGCTATGCGGCGGCGGCAGAACTATCTGAAAAGGGTCACGAAGTCAGTTTCTGGCGCAGGGATGCCGAGGGCTTGTCAGCCGTTCTCGAAGCGGGTGCAATTACGGTACAAGACTTTCGCGGAGAGCGAGAAATCAAAATCGCCCAGCCGACCATATCCCTCGCCGAGGCGGTATCGGGGGCGCAATTAATCGTGATACCACTGCCATCCTTGAGCCATGAAAATTTGTCCAAGGAGCTAGCGCCACTGCTGGAAGAGGAGCAGGTCGTCTTTCTACCACCTGGCACTTTCGGTTCCATGATCTTTGCCAAGGCAATGCGGCAAGCGGGTAATCAGGCGAACGTAAGTTTCGCCGAGACCGGCACGCTGCCCTACTTGGCCCGCAAACACGGTCCCAAAAGTGTGGTTATCAGTGGGTATGCAACTCGCCTGCCCACCGGAATACTACCTGCAAAGAACGCCGAGCATGCGTTTGCCGTGCTCAAGAAGGCATACCCCAGCGTCGAAGAGTGCGAGGATGCTCTGAGCGGTGCTTTAATGAATGCAGGACCCATCATCCACCCTCCCCTCATATTAATGAACGCTGGGCCGCTTGAACATTTTGATACCTGGGATATCCATAACGAGGGTACTCAGCCCTCCATTCGCCGAGTAACCGACACCCTGGACAACGAGCGCATCGCAGTTCGCGAGGCCCTGGCCTATACCGCTCCACACTTTCCCCTAAAAGATCATTACAACAAAGGCGACGAGGGCGATGAGTGGATGTACGGCCGAGCCGCTCACGAAGAGCTCACCGATAGTGGTGATTGGCGTGAGGACATAGACCTCAAGTCCCACCGCTACATGCTTGAGGATACACGTCTTGGGCTGTCACTGATTGTCTCCGTCGGCAAATGGGCGGGTGTCCCTACCCCTGTTGCGCAGGGCCTGTTGAGTATCGCATCGGCAGTTGCCGAGCGAGACTTGTATCACGAGGGCAGGACTCTGGAAAACCTGGGGCTCGCCGAGCTGAGCCGGGAAGAAATAAAAAACCTACTGCACGACGGGCTCTAGATTATGAAGGAGCTTGTGGGAGTAGTAGGCGCCGGCAGAATGGGCCGCGGTATCGCCCTGAGTTTTGCCTTTGCGGGCGTTCCTGTTTTGTTGATCGATCTCAAAGAGCGCAACGACGACGACAGGCAAGCGCTGGTGAACGCCGCGATAGAGGAACTGCGTAGCGATCTGAACTTTCTGGTCGCAGCCGAAATTGTCGCCGCCGATAGAATCGAGGACATTCTGGGATTACTGGAATTTGCCTCCGCCGACTCCGCCCAAAAATCACTGATCAAATGCACGCTCATTTTTGAGGGTGTACCCGAAGTCATGGACGCAAAACGCGATGCGTTCGCCTACATCGGAAAATATTGCGCGAAAGATGCGATTGTAGCCTCAACCACCTCTACCTTTCTGGTGACCGACCTTGCAGCGCTTATCGTCAATCCCGAGCGCTTCGTCAACGCACACTGGCTCAACCCCGCTCATTTGATGCCCTTGATTGAAGTCAGTCGCGGGGATTTGAGTAGCCCACAAACCGTTGAGAAGATTGTTGCCACGCTTGAGTCCATTGGCAAGGTCCCTATCGTGTGCTCAGCATCACCCGGTTATATCGTGCCGCGAATCCAGTCCCTGGCTATGAATGAAGCCGCCCGCCTGGTCGAAGAAGGCGTTGCGAGTGCTGAAGATGTCGACAAAGCAGTGAAGTACGGTTTTGGTCTGCGGTTTGCAGTCCTTGGGCTGCTGGAATTCATCGACTGGGGCGGGGGCGATATACTCTGCTATGGAAGTAACTATCTCGCGGAGGCTATAGACCCAAGATTCAAAGGCCCAAAAATCGTCGCTGATAACATGAAGAATAATCGCAACGGTCTGCGTGATGGCCAGGGCTTTTACGACTACAAAGATACGGATGTAAACCTGTATCGAGAGCAGCGCCTCAGAGACTTTATTGCCCAACTGCGCCACAGTAATATGTTGCCGGTTGAAGGCGTAGCGAAATAAAAAGGATGCTCCATGCCCATTAATAATCCAAACCCAGAAGATTTAAATCGTATAGCTCAAGATCTCGGTTTGCAATTGTCAACGACTGAGATCTCTTCCTATCAGGAAATCCTGGGAAACATTATCGGCGGTTACAATGCGGTTGCCGCAATACCCGCAGATTTGCCTCCCGTTAAATACCCTCGCTCTCCAGCTTATAGACCCCAGGAGAGTGAAAACCCGCACAATGCCTGGGCGGTAAAAACTTCGGTCAAAGGTGCCGCCCAAGGCAAGCTCGCAGGTAGAACTGTCGTGCTGAAAGATAATATCTGTTTGGCGGGTGTACCGATGACAGTTGGCTCTTCAGTGTTGGAAGGCTATTTACCTGAGGTAGACGCTGAAGTAGCTTGCCGCATATTAGACGCTGGGGGAGAAATCACCGGCAAAGCAGTCTGTGAATATTTTTGTGTATCCAGTGGCAGTCACACCAGTGCGACGGGGCCCGTGCACAACCCCTACCAACGCGGCCACACAACCGGAGGCTCTTCGTCGGGCTGCGCGGCACTTGTTGCAGCAGGCTCCGTCGACATGGCAATAGGAGGCGATCAAGGTGGTTCAATTAGAGCTCCCGCCGCTTTCTGTGGCGTTTATGGAATGAAACCCACCTTCGGCCTTGTGTCCTACACAGGGTGTATGCCGTTGGACTTGAATATGGATCATATCGGCCCGATGACTAACTCTGTCGAGGACAACGCCTTGTTACTCGAGGTGATTGCAGGAACGGACAACATAGATCCAAGGCAGAAACTATGCACACCAGAACCTTATACTCAAGCTCTGGGTAAAGGCGTTTCAGGTCTAAAAATAGCTATTCTTGAAGAGGGGCTTAATCAGCAGGACTCCGATTCCGCCGTCGACAAAAAAATTCTGTCGGCCATGGATCACTATAAAACATTGGGCGCTGAGGTCGATCGCGTTTCGGTTCCAATGCACCTAATGGGGCCGGTTATATTCCTCCCTATCGCTGTCAGAAACCTTACCGACCTGATGTGCGCAGGCGGCGCGCACAATACAGAGGGTTGGTACGTTCCCAGCATGGCCGAAGCCAGCCGCCGTTGGATGGATCACCCAAACGAGCTTCCACACAATGTAAGAATCATGCTGATGGCCGGCAAATATCTCGATAACCTGGAAGGCTACCAGGTCTACACCAATGCACAAAATCTCAAGAGCCAGTTGCGCGCCCACTACGACAAACTGCTTTTGAATTATGACCTTCTGGTCATGCCCACAGTACCCACTACTGCCCCCGAATTGCCGCCTGAGAATTCCGACAGCGAGGTGGTAATGGCACATGCTCTGGGAGCTTTGGTGAATACAATGCAATTTGATTTAACCGGCCACCCGGCGATGTCAGTACCGTGCGGCATGATAGAGGGTTTGCCGGTAGGCATGATGCTTGTGGGCAAGCATTTGGACGAGGCGACAATTTATCGAGCTGCTCACGCGTTTGAGCAAAGCACTGATTGGAAGTCGCTTTGAGAGATCCGCAGTCTCCGTTACCAATAGTAAGGATTTAACTCCAATCTGCCCACATCTCTTGGATTTCACGCCACTTCTCCTCACTGGTCCCCTTATCCCCTTCGGGCAGCAACTTCGCTCCTTCAAATTTGTGGTAAGGACGAGTCCAGGTGCCCCGCTCGTATAATGTCTCGATGTTTTGGCGATAAATCTTGTCGACTTCATTGTGATGAGCCGGATCTTCCGTCATCCATAAGTTCTTAGGATGTATGGGTTGGCTGTACATATCCTTGAACAGTTCAGTGCGTAAGTCTTTTAACCAATTGCTATTAAGATTCATCGCCCGAAATTGACGCAAGGCCTCTATGTCGACAATGGCTGAGACTACGGTGTTGTAGCCAGAGGAGGAATGACTCATCACCTCTCCACGGTAATCCACAATATGGCTCTGGCCACCGGAGATGTCGATAGGATGTTTCGACGAGGGCGACAGGTATATCGGGCCTATATTCGGACACAGCATGTAGACGTTGTTAAATTCTGCATGACCCCGGTTTTGAACCATCCAGCTGCCGCCGTTACCGCTCCCGCTGTTGGTCATCGGTACCGCTTCAGAGGGCCTGTAAACCACTTCGGCACCATTGAAGGTTAAAGCGCGAACAGCCTCAGGATATTCTCCGTCTGAGCAGCAAATAGTGCCTATGTTACCAATGTCATCAGTTTTCAATACGGGATAGAAGGATTCCAGGCCATCTCCGAAACGCTCGACCCAACGATCGTAAACATCATGGGGCGTACAGGATCTCTCACGAGCCCAGATATGATTCTTAGCCGCTTTATGTACGACTTCGCCATTGGGATCGATAATGAACAGAGTGTTGAAAAAGCGATCCGTCATGACCTCTGGCCAGCGGGCCTTGCACTGGACAATAATATACGTCTTGTACAGCTTCGCCAGTTTTCCCAAAAACTCCGTCTCCTGCCCGGGGACATCAATAAACAATTCATTGGCCGCCAGAACATGAGGTATATCAAAAATTTCATCGGTAAAACCCGTCAAGGCACCCTCCGCCAGAGCGATGACTTTAACCGGCATATTAATACTGACCATGCTGACGGCTGCGTGAATGGCCTCTTCAATAATCTCGAGGTTGTGTTTGATATGGCTTCTATCGGCAATACCGTAGGCAACCGTTGAGAGACCTATTGCCATATACGGCGCGATAGGTTTACCGGTGCTTTGATGTTCGTTGCTCATTTCTTACCTCACTCACTAATTTTTGATACTTTTTTTGATACTATCAAGGCATGCAATAAGTCTAGCCGATTTCTAGGCGACGTAGTTTGGTCGATGTCTCTCCATATTAAAGATAGGTGCAGCATCACTGCTGTCCCGTTAACTTTCATATGAGTGCCATTTGATTAACATCAGGCAGCCTGCCATCAGGTGGATCACCCCTCAACAGCGCCATCAGGTCACGCTTATCAAATAAATTGAGCTGTAGTAATCGCAATAGCTGCTGCATACTTTTTGTGAGTGCTGACTGAAACTTCAGAAACGCTATTAGCAGGTATACGCACATCGCTATCCATATTTGAGTCATCACTGCATTTTTGCTCGTGCCAACAAACGATTTTATTTTCAGGTTCTGTTTTATCCACTTAAAAAATAATTCTACTTGCCACCTGGCTTTGTAGATATCGGCGATCGTCCTGGCTGCCAGTTTGAAATTGTTCGTTAGAAACACATAGTGCTTACCCGTCTCCGCATCTTTGTAGCCAATCCGCCTTAAGCGGACTGGACATTTCCTGGAGACCTGGGGGCCAGTGAATTCTATCGTTTGATCACACGTCAAACCTTTTCCTTTCAGCACTGGTCGACGCTCGATAATACGGTATTTTGCATTGTTCTTAAGCCGGGTAACAAAGAAAATATCCTTATCTGTCAACTGTTTATACCAAGCGTAATCATTGTAGGCTTTATCAATCGCAACAATACTTCCCTTGGGAAAGCTGAGCGTGCGGCCCACTGTTACATCGTGCTTCTTCCCTTCTGTGATAGTCACAAACTCGGGCAAATAACCCGCATGATTCAACCCGACGTGCAGTTTAATCGCTCCTTTGGTGGTGCGAAAATCAGCCCAGGGAAACGCAGACAAACACAAGTCGATGGTGGAAGCGTCCAGCGAATAAAGCGGGTGATTAAATCTGAAATTATGATCAGGTGCCACGCCCTGGCAGCGAGTTAACAGTTTTCCAAACAGCGCTTCGTACAGAGCATAAGGCTTATCTTCATTGATGCGCGATAGGTTAGATCGCGACAGCTTCGCGCTACCCAGGTGGTAAAGGCGATGCATTTGCGCCGACATATTGTCCACGATATCGCGCAAGCTGTTTCGACCGGACAATTGAGCCATCGTCAGCGACACAAACTGTGACCAGCGGGAGGCTTTACGAAAAGCACGACCTGAATGATGTTGTTTGGCAAGGGTCTCAAATTCATGTCTCGGAACAAGTTTTAGTATTTGTGACAGGATCGTATTACAATGCGCCATGGTCTGGTTCCCTCTATTAATACACTGTTTTCTAAACAATCTCATTGTATCAATTGTGGCGGAATCAGACCTTTTTATTTTCTCCTTAACGGGACAGCAGTGGTGCAGCATACATGTTTGGAAATAATAATTTCGATCACAAATTATCCACAACCTTGGTTGTTTCTGTCGTTTACCCTCTGGGTCCCGCCGCCATCATTCTTATGCCGATGATTGTGGGTGGTCTTATAGATGGTTACGGCTTCACTGAGCAACAAGCGGGAACACTGGCATCCTTGGAAGGTGTTGGAGTCGTCATAGCTTCACTCATTGCTGCTTTGTGGATTCGAAAAGCCTCATGGACGAATGTGCTATTTGCTTCGTTTGTGACAACCGGCTTGCTGAATTTAGTCAGTGCGAATATGAGTGAATATATACCTTTGCTTACTGTCCGGTTTCTAACTGGAATTTCCGAAGGCACTATGTTTGCCATCACGGTCGCGGCACTGGGAGATAATCGGCAACCCGATCGCGCATTCGGTATTGCCCAGGCGGTCCAGGGCCTAATGATGTTTGCGGCTTTTGCTGCTGCACCCTACTTGATCAAGACATGGGCCGTCAGCGGCATATTTTATGTTCTCTCCGCAGCGTCTTTTTTAATGATGTTTTCTTTATTTTGCTAGAGTTTAGAGCGAAAGAGCTGTTGTCGGAAGCTTCAATCCCGACTCCTTTTCCTTAATGTTCTCTCAAAACCTGCGTGTAATACAAGCTGCAACGCAATGTTACCCATCTTGTATATAATCTACCGCACCAGGGGCTTGGAATTTTTTGCATCTTTCGTTCCACCAGCTTCGAACGTTAACATGGCGAAAATGTTTTGTCAGACCCAGCCTGATTCTTCCCGCTGTAATAATATCCGGCTTGCGCCATGGTGCATCCGTCACCAGTGGGCCCGCTTTATCACCCAATACCAGCGTCAACAAATGAAGCAGTCCGTAACCTACAGTCGTCAAGTGAACCCAGCGATGCAGCGTTTGGCGCCGTTGCTGCCAGGCTTCTTTGAGCCCCCACAATTGTTTCAACTGGTAGTACATCGACTCAATCGACCAACGCAGTCCGTAATCTTCAATCACTTGTTCGCTCGTTAGAGTCGTATCGGTTGAAAGAAATAATCGAGTCTTGGTCCACTGACCTTTACCCCTGTCTAGCTCGCACCAAACGGCTCTGACTAACTGACCGTCAAGGAACCTTGCCTTGGCGAGCCGACTACGGTATCTCACCTTTTGTTCTTTTCCGTACAGCCGCAGTAGTGCTTCCGTCTTTTTAAAGTGGGCAATTCGCTTGGGTGTGTGTTTTTCGCCATACTTGCGTGGCCGCCCGCGTTGCCCCGGTTTTCGTTCGGGGGGTTCGTCGTAAAGCCGCGTATCGATTCTCGCCTGGCCAATCACGGTAAAACCGTACGCTGTCATCGCGTTGATAAATCGTTTGCGCATATACCAGCAATCGACCAATACCCTCACCGTTTTATCTTCAAACAAGCGGTAAACAGCACGCATGATCACTGTCGCTGCGACCAGCTTGCCCGTATTCCCTGCACTGGGTATCAGTCGGAACAATAGAGGTATCGCCGTCGTCTCCAGCGGTGTGCGCCTGAAAACAGCCGCTAAACTAACCCAGCATTGACCACGAACATAGGCGGCTAAATTCGGCTTATTTCCGTGCTGATGATGTATCTGGCTGCCCGGTGCTTTTTTCGAGGCTCGTAGACTCACCGTATCGTCAATCGCTAAATATAGAACGGGATCATTCTTGGCACTAAGAACCAGACAGACGAACTGTCTTGCCAGCTTCAACCAGGACCACTTTCCGGCTTCAAGCCATTTGTAATACGTCGTCCAGTGCCTTTGCATGTCTAGAAACAAATAGGTTTCGGTGACAAAGCCAGCGGGCGTTAACATAGCGCCGATCAATAGTTCAATGAATGTGCCTACGGATCTTGGGGGTAGCGCTTTGCTTAAAAATGTTATCCAATAGCACAGTTCGCGGGGGATGCGAGCACATCCTGTTGCGTTCATAGCGGCCTCCAGAAGAAATCGATTCATTTCTTTCTGAAGGCCGCGCCCTATACACCTTTTAAAAAGCAAAGCTGTATAGGGCGCGGCAAACTTTTTGCCGCTTTATGTCAAGTTTTTTCGCACACTTTGCGCGATAATCTTCCTCCCCAGACTCTAAACTCTAGTTTATTTTGGTTTCCTGCAAAAGGTATTGATCATGCCGAACGCGCGCACCAAACCGGTCGGGTGCAACGAGGTAGGGCCTTAATTTGGTTGGGTCTATTTGCCAGCGTTATTTTTTGTATTAATATTTTTAGCTTCTGGGCCTTTATTGAGCGAATTGGTTCGGCTGCAGGCTTAGAATCCCAGACTATTGGCCTGGCACTGGGAGCGTCTCAACTTATCGCTGTTGCGGGTGCTGCACTCGCAGCTTTAGTGAGTGATAAGTTCGGGCGGACTTTACCTTTAATCACCGTCGCAGTGGGTCAGGTTCTGGTTCTGTGGGTACTGGTTGGCCGGTTTAGTTCATTTACGTTCTTTGTCGGTGCCGGCGTCTTTCAGGCGCTCTTTATGATAGGCATTGCCTACCAGATGGGCGCTATCGCCAAGATCGATATGGCCGGGAAGTTTTTGGTACTTATGACTGCTGCACAAGGCCTTGGAGCGGCTTTCGGTCCCAGTATCGCAGCGGCCGTGATTAGCAATAGCGATTACAGCCGCATTAACCAGATGGCAGCATTGTGCTGCGTGATAAGTATTCTGATGTTCCTGCTTGTTATTTATTGCAGCCGAGCCATCGCCGGTCCCGAGGCAATGGCCCATAGAGATGTCTAGGAATGCCTTTCCAATGATTGGAAGAACACCTCGCTGGCATCATCCGCGGGATAACCACATTCGATCTGCAACTCTTGCAAGGTGATATTTAAGGGGGCGCCCAAGGTTGCCACAGTAGTAATCATATTGGCCTCTTGATCTCCCTTGCGGAAGTGCAAAGGCATTATCAGCTTTGCCTGGTTATTCTCGTCTTCTTCTTCGCTGAGCCACCTTTCATGTTCAGTTGGACGCAGCTCGGTGATGTCATCCAGTAATTCAGTGAGCTTATCGTTGTTGTCCCCGGCCACCAGACTTCGTCGGCCGCGTTCCATCATCGTGGCATAGACACTGCTTAGATTGACGACACTGGATGACCAGGCATCCGGGTGAAACAGCAATCTCATCAGGTTCCACTGTGTATTTTCAAACGCCGGATAGTTGTCTGAAAAGGTTCTAACCAGATTCTTAAAACCCGTATTACACAACACAATATTCCAACAACGGTCGATAAGCATAGCCGGATAGGGTTCATGCAGCGTCAATATTTTCTCCAGGACAATACGTGCATCTCTCATTTCCAGGTCGCTGAGCCCGGTATCCTGGTAGTAGGGTGTATAACCGCCTGCCATGAGGATGGTATTACGGGCGCGCAGGGGAATTTCGAGCACGTTACATATACGCAGTAGCAACTGCCGCGAAGAGAAGGCCCTGCCCGTCTCCACACAGCTCAGATGACGGCTTGATGTATCGCATTCCAGGGACAATTCCATTTGGCTGTAACGACGCACTCGGCGCCAATATCGCAACAGCTCGCCAGTAGAAGATTTTTCTATTTTCGCCATAAGAGCATTCTCCTGTCTTTTTTTGTATTTGCCAAGTAAAGACAATCATGACTTTAAGGTCATGGACTACCAGCATCGCTTTGCGCAATGATTTATACCGTGACTCACTGGAGGCAAAAAAAAATGCGTAAAGTAACGATTGTAGGTGCCGGCCAATCCGGCTTGATGGTCGGAGTAGGCCTGGTGCGAAGAGGCTATCAGGTTTCAATTATTTCTAACCAGACACCAGAAGAAATTCGCAATGGCCGGGTGACATCCAGCCAGGCCATGAACTCCACTGCTATTCACAACGAACGCGAATTTGGCCTGCGTCTTTGGGACGATATCTACCATCCCTATGAAGGCCAACAATTCAATGTGCTAAACCCTGAGAATTCACAGCGCATCACTTCCTTTTCCCGCTGCACGGGTCCGCAGGCAGGCTTTGGCGATATTATTATCGAATCCGTTGATCAACGGGTGAAGATGCCGGCCTGGATTTATCGCTTCGAGGAGCTCGGCGGAAAAATGATTTATGAGGACGCAGACATAGCCAGTCTGGAGCGCTATGCCGCAGAATCGGATCTGGTACTGGTCGCATCGGGCAAAGGCGAAATCGGCAAGCTCTGCACCCGCGACGATGAGAAATCCGTCTACGACAAACCCCAGCGGGCGCTTGGCCTGGCCTACGTCAAGAACATGGGCCCGATCAAAACGCGCGATCACGGACACTTCAACCGGGGCTTTGCCTGGAATGCCCACCCGGGCGTCGGTGAGTATTTCTCCCTCAATGCTCTCACCACCACTGGCGAGTGTGACGCCATGGTTTTCGAAGGTATTCCGGGCGGTCCAATGGATATCCTCGACATCCGCGATGGCACCGAGGCTTACATGAAGAATTGCCAGAAGATTCTGGCGGACTTTTTCCCCGATGAAGCGGAACGCTGCCAACATATTGAGCTGACCGATGACCTGGGTATTTTGAGTGGTCGCTTCCCACCCACTATCCGCAAGCCTGTGTTACACCTACCCAACGGTGGCGTCGCAATGGGTATTGGCGATTGCGTGGCGCTGAATGATCCCATTACCGGCCAGGGCTCGAACAATGCATCCAAAGCGGCCAAGGTGGTATTCGATGCCATTATTGCCCACGGTCACAGAAATTTTGACGAGCAGTGGATACAGGAAACCTTCGACACTTTCTGGCACAAGGCGAAATTCTGCGTCGACTGGACCAATAGCGTTTTGGAGCCTGCGAGCCCCACACAAATAAAATTGTTAATGTCAGCGCAGGAAAATCAACAGATAGCAAACTGGGTGTTTCGCGGTTTTGATGACGCACAGCTGTTGTTCCCAGAGTTCACGGACGCGGATGCGGCAGATCAACTGCTGGCACACTACGCCGATCAGGCAAAAGGTGAAGCTGCATAACCACAAGTCACGAAAAACGGGAGGAACGCACCATGACTGATCAAATGGACGGTAAGCAGTTTCGCAACGCCCTGGGGAGATTTGCCACGGGGGTTACGGTGGTGACGGCCAGTGACCTCAATGAAGGATTTGTTGGTACCACTGCCAGCAGTTTTAATTCGGTTTCCATGGATCCACCACTAATATTATGGAGTATCGACAAAGGGGCCCGTAGCTTACCGGCCTACAAAAATGCAGAATATTTTGTGGTGAATGTCCTGGCCGCAGATCAGGTCGGCATGTCGAACCACTTTGCACGGCAGCAGGAAGACAAATTTGTCGACGTTGATTACGAGCTCAACGCCTGTGGTATACCGGTGCTATCTGGTTGCAGCGCAGTGTTCCATTGCAAGAATCGCTTCCAATATGAAGGTGGTGATCACATCATCATCGTGGGCGAGGTGGAACAATTCACGGCCAGCGAGAGAAACTCACTGCTGTTTCACGGCGGGTCTTACGCCGTATCGGAAAAACACCCGGTAACCGCGCCAGCCAACGCAGATTCCAACCCCGAGTTTCGCAGTTTTGCAGACGACTATCTGGAGTACTTGCTGGCCCGCAGCTATTACCAGATGCACCAAAAAATGGCCGCTGTACTGGAGAAACAGGCACTGGATGACCAGGAGTTTCGTATCATGGCATCCTTGAGTGGACTCGGTGCTTGCAATTTGTCTTTGCTGTGTCACTACACGGTATTGTCCGCAGGTGAGTTGGAGGCTCCCCTGCTGAAATTGCAGGAGCGCGGTTTGTTAGAGATAAACAATGGGGAGATTTTGCTGACGGAAGCTGGGCACAACAAGCTCGCGCCGCTATTGGCGGCAACAAGGACCAACGAAGCGGAGGCGCTGGGGTCTTTCTCCGCACAGGAGGCTCTCACTTTGAAAAGCGCTTTGCGGCGCATTATCGACTGGACTTCCAATGCGGATCTGGGTGTTGACGGGCAGCAGCGAAGCTTGAACGTCGGACCCGTATCCTAATAACTAGCGGCTAGTTTGTTCAAAAATTTTAAATCTATTCGCACTGAGAAGGAAAGAGTAATGAAAGGATTAAAAGATAAAGTGTCCATTGTCACCGGTGGCGCCGCCAGCATCGGCGAAACTGTCAGTCGCGTCCTGCATGCTAACGGGGTCAAGATTGTTATCGCCGCACGCAGTCCAGACGTGGGCAGCGCCCTTGCGAAAGAGTTGGGTGAGGGTGCACATTTCTGTCGCGCTGATGTGGGCAAAGACGAGGATATAAAAAACCTGGTCGCCGAAACTGTCAAAACTTTTGGTGGCATCGATTTCGTTGTGAACGTGGCCGCTGTGTATGATGACGCCGGCCCTGACTCCACTCGCGAACAGTGGCTTAACAGCATGAATATCAATGTTATCGGCCAGGCTATGCTGGTGCAAGAAGCCCGTCCGTTCCTGGCAAAAAGCGAGAATGCCTCGGTGGTAAACTTCGGCAGTATCAGTGCTGCGATAGCCCAGGCCGACCGCTGGACTTACCCGGTGTCCAAGGGCGCGATTCATCAACTGACCCGAAATATGGCACTGGACCTCGCCGTAGAGGGAATCCGGGTTAACACGCTTTGCGCGGGTGTGACCTGGAGTGCGCCGGTCGCGGGACTGAGTCACAACGACCGACAACTGGCTGATGAAATTTGCGGCTTGTACCAACCTCTAGGTCGAGCCGGGAATTCAGAAGAAGTCGCCGACGGCGTGCTATTTCTGTGCTCCAGCCACGCTTCATTCGTCACGGGCACCGAACTGACCGTCGACGGTGGTTACGGTGCGCTTGGACCCGAGGCGAGAGAGTCAATCATGGCCACCATGGCCGCTGCTGCGCAAGCTAAACACGGTTAGTTACAAGACCTTGAGTCGATGAAGAATCCATCCTACATCGGTGCTTCTCCCCGGGATCCTGTGGTAGCTCTGGCTACCTTGTGGCCTAACGCTTAAACTGAGATTCCACCTCATCAAACAGTAAAATAAAAAATCAATGCCGGGGCGTAGCTATGAGTAGGACTGACAGCAACACTGTAGAACATTACCTGGATGAGAAAGCCTTTACCCGATTCCAGATCCTGGCGGTGAGCCTGTGTGCACTGATTAATATTTTCGATGGCTTTGACGCCTTGGCTATTGCTTACACAGCGCCTGCCATCGCCACCGAGTGGAGCCTCTCGCCCGGGGCCCTGGGCATTGTCTTCAGTGCCGGCTTCCTCGGCATGGCCATCGGCGCCATGACCCTCGGCACGCTGAGTGACCGTATTGGCAGGCGCAAGATGATTTTGCTGAGCCTAGCCGCTCTTACGCTGACCATGGGACTTACCGCCACCGCTGGCTCCATCGCAACGCTACTGAGCTATCGCTTTGGTAGCGGGCTGGCTATCGGTGCGATGCTCGCCAGCATCACCGCCATGACCGCCGAGTATTCGCCTGACTCCAAACGGAATTTTACAATTTGTATCGTTCAGGGCACCTATGCCATCGGCGCAACCCTGGGCGGGCTGATAGCAGCCTATGTGATAGAAGATCACGGCTGGCGGACAGTGTTTGGTGTGGGCGCTGCGCTCAATGGCTGCCTGTTTATCGTGATCTATTTTCTACTTCCGGAGTCTCTGGACTTTCTGCTTAATAAAAGACCCGAGGGCGGGCTGGAGCACGCCAATCACATTATTGAGAAGTTGGGCCACGCACCCCTCACCGCCTGGCCCGAGAGGAGCGCAGGGCAATCGACGTCCAGCGGTGTAAAAGCCCTACTTCAGCCCGACACAAGAAAATGGTCACTGCTGCTTTGGCTGGCGACCTTCAGCGCCATGTTCGGCACCTATTTCCTGATGAGCTGGATTCCAAAAATAGTGGTCGACGCTGGCATATCCCTTGAAAAAGCGATCTGGGTGGGTATGTCGATCAATGCCGGCGGTCTGGTCGGCATCCTCTGGCTGGGCTACCGATCCGCCACCAGCGGCTTGAGATTTATGATTTCAAGCTTTATGACAATGGCGGGTGCCCTAATGATCGTGTTCGGTTTTCTGGGCAATAGCGTAGCGCTACTGATGACTGTAGCGGTTGCCATGGGATTTTTCGCCCAGGCGGGTTTTATTGGCCTCTACTCTGTCGCGGCGAGACTTTATCCCACCGAAGTGCGAGCCACAGGTATCGGTTGGGCCATTGGCTTGGGAAGAGTCGGCGCTATCATCGGCCCTTCCATCGCCGGCGTACTGATTGGTTTGGGTTGGGATCGCCCCGACTATTTTCTAGTACTGTCCATACCGTTTTTCATAGGCGCGATTGCCATTTGGCTACTCAAGGCCAAACAACTGGAATCGACCTTGCCCTCATAATGTTTCAATAGCATGATCACGTTTGTGTTTTTAAAAAGAGATAAGAATGGACCTCGCTACAAGAAATCTTTCCGACCTGCAGGGTTACATCGAATTCCTGGAGGAGAACAAACAATTGATACGGGTGAAGACCGAGGTCGATCCCCACCTAGAGCTGGCCGGCATCGCCAAGCGCTTCGAAGGCGGAAAGGTCGTGCTGTTTGAGAAAGTAAAAGGCAGCAACTACCCGGTACTTATGGGTCTTTATTGGAATCTCGATATCATGGCGAGCGTCTTCAACTGTAGCGCCAGTGCCCTACCCTTTGCACTCACAAACGAAATCCGCGCTTGGCAAAAAAGCCCAGTGGATCCAATTATTGCGGACTCGGGGCCGGCCAACGAAGTCATCGAAACCAATATCGACCTGTATGAGCTTCCCGTGCCGCACCACTCTGTCGACGACGGTGGTTCTTATCTAACTTCCAGTGTGCTTATTGCCAAAGACCCGGACACCGGCGTAAGAAACCTTTCCGTACATCGGATGATGGTAACGGGTAAGAACCGCTTCACCTTGTTACTGGAGGAGCTGGGGCATGTCATGGATTACTACAAGCGCGCCGAGGCAAAGGGCGAGGCGCTTGAAATCACCATCAACAATGGCGTGGACTATCCGGTATTGATGGCCGGCGCCGTGCCCGCATCGGCGGCCCCCATCGGCGCCGATGAGTTGGGTATCGTCAGCCAGATGCGCGGCGAGCCCGTAAAACTGATAAAGGCACAAACAGTTGATGTCGAGGCCATCGCCAACGCCCAATTCATCATCGAGGGGCGGATTCTTCCCGGAGTGCGCGAGCCTGAGGGCCCCTATGCCGAGGTAACCGGTTACTACGCCGACCGAGCAGATCGCTGGGTGATGGAAGTGACTGCCATAACCCGTCGGAAAAACCCGATTTTCAACTCTATTCTTTCCGGTAAGGAGGTAGGCAACGCCTACGGTTTGATTGCAGGAGCAGGTGCATTCGACAAGATTCACAGCTTGGTGCCCGAGGTGACCGCCGTGCATTTTTCCGACGGCAGCGTGCCCTACCATCTGGTGGTGCGAATGAATAAAACCCATGAGGGCAGCCAGCGCAATGCCATCATGGCCGCCTTCGTCTCTTTGTCATTTGTCAAAACCGTTACGGTGGTCGACGAGGACGTCAACATCTACAGCGCAGAAGACGTGGATTGGGCCGTGCAAACACGCGCCTGTCACGAGTCGGATCAGATGTTAATCCCGGATGCGATCGGACACCGTCTAAACCCCATGGTGGAAGACGACAAGTGGACGCGCCTGGGAATTGACGCGACCGTAAAACTGCCGCGCCCAGATAAGTTTACCCGGGCAACGGTGCAAGAGGTAGACTTGTCGGCCTACGAAATTACCGGCGCATAACCTGCAGAGGCAGTATTAATGGAACAATCAGTTGGTGTTAACGAACCCGAGACAAGCGGATCCCTAGCCTACCCCTGGTACATCGTATCTCTGTGTATGCTCGCTTATATCTTTTCCTTTATTGATAGGCAAGTAATCACGTTACTGGTAGAACCGATTCGCGCCGACCTGCAAATTTCAGATACTCAGTTCAGCCTACTGCACGGTCTCGCATTTGCGATGTTGTACGCAACTGCGGGAATCCCCATCGCCCGACTGGCTGACAGCCGCTCCAGGCCCGCCATCATCTCGGTGGGGATTTTCGTCTGGAGCTTTGCCACTGCAGCTTGCGGTATCGCAAGAAACTTCGTCGAGTTGTTTCTGGCTCGCATGGCGGTCGGAGTGGGAGAAGCCGCCTTGTCTCCTGCGGCCTACTCGATGATTAGCGACTCCTTCCCTAAATCAAAACTTGGGCTGGCAATCGGCGTTTATTCTAGTGGCTCGTTCCTAGGCGGCGGGTTGGCCTTTATCATTGGCGGTACTGCCATCGCGATTATCGAGCAATGGGGTCCGCAGACCCTGCCACTCATCGGCCTGGTAAAACCCTGGCAAATGACTTTTTTAATGGTAGGTATTCCAGGCTTGCTGGTGGCCGCATTGTTTTACACCACCATCAGGGATCCCCAGCGCAAGGGCGTCGCCAGTGATGCAGTACCCTTCACCTTCCGCGATGTACTGCGCTATATCGGCGGACACAGGGCTACATTCACCGCCCACTACCTCGGCTTTGGTTTCATGGCGCTCACACTTTTTGGCCTGATGAACTGGACGCCGGCTTATTTTCTGCGTAAGTACGCCATGCCAATTCAGGACGTGGGGCTGTACCTCGGTTTCGTTGTACTGATCGGCAACAGCGCCGGGGTTCTGGCCAGCGGCTGGCTCACCGACCGCCTGACTCGCCATGGCTACCGGGACGCCCCCATGCGCGCGGGCATGATTGGCAGCATCGGGGCCATTATTCCCGCTGCTTTATTTTCACAAGTTGAGGGCTTTGGCGGCAGCTTGAGCCTATTGGCTATCGCAATGTTCTTTGCCAGTTTCCCGCTCGCGACATCGGCAACTGCGTTACAGCTTATGGCTCCCAACCAGATGCGTGCGCAAGTGACTGCCCTGTTTTTCCTGTCGATGAATTTGCTGGGCATTACCGGCGGTACGACCCTGGTCGCCCTCTGCACCGATTACGTTTTCCACGACGACGCTATGGTGGGTTACTCCATGTCTTTGGTTGGCGTTGTGGGAGCCGTGCTGGGCGCTATCATACTCGCCCGCGGCCTGAAGCCTTTTGCCCTGACAGAGGCCGAGGTGGCGGGCTCAGCCTAGTCGGCAAGGGCTCAACGTTCAGGCTCCTGGGCGGTTCTGTCTCGAATGACTTTTTTAATTTGAGGTATCGCAACCATCTTAAGAAACTGCTTTCTGATCCACGACACTTTCTGGGAGTTTGCGGCAGAAGTGTAATGGTTAATATCCAGTTTTTCACACAGGTCTTCTGCCATTACCATCATGGTCTCTTCAGCGGGAATGCCGGTACTATCGGCTATTCTAACCATACGCTGAAAATTTGATGCAACACCCACCGCGTCGACCATAGCCTGGGGACTCATATCTCTTGCCAGGTGTTCTCGCGCTGTTGCCAAAGCCTCTTTATCATTTCCCATAAACGCGTTAGCGAGTTTTAACAGCGCCTCTGAATTGGGAATTCCTTTAATCTCGGTACAGTTGGGATCTGCCAGTCCATCGAGATCGATAGACTCACCTTTTGCTTCGATGCCCTCACGGAGCATCACGGCATGTGAGGAGGTTCAGTAGAAACAGTCATTGAAGGATGACACTCGGGTGGCCACGACTTCCATTTGAATGCGGCTCAGGGTACCTCGGGGACAGTGTTTAACATTCCAGATTTGGCTGCCGCTGATGTAATGCGTTTCTAGCAAGTCCAGCATGGTACGGACTTCATCAGGCGCCAGGCTGAGTGCTCGAAGAACATAACCAGTGCGCCCTTTCCACAGATCTGACTCCGGACCAGAATCTACTATGTTCGGGCACATGGGCACCCAGGCTCCGTCGCCGTCCTCAACGATATTGGTGGGTCGATAATGGCTTGGGTCTCCCGCGAGCGCTTCGGGTAGCTCGTTAAGTGGGATATCCGTTCCGCGGCAAAATTCATCAATCGAAAAAACGTTGACGATGGTGCCAATAATCTCAACGTATTGCTCTACCGTAAGCCCCTGTTGAATTATTCCATCGAACCAGGTTTTGGTAAGACGACCGGAATCGGTAACCACTCGATGAATAACTTCGACGATGCTATCGGCAAGGATACTGGCGGTGTCATGCGCGCCAGCAATTTGATTGGGAGATAGAGCGATTTTACGTTGACTACAAAGGCTGCAGCTAGAGGCCTGCCGCACTTCTTTTGCAATAGCAATGCGCTCAGCGCCGGTAAACCAGGCGCCGGGGGAAGCCAGTCGTTTCCAGTAACGATTGTGCGCCTCCGCAAAATCACTGCGAATTGGGAAATTTTCGTCGCTGTAATCTATTTCCAGCATGGGTGGTTTATTCATAAGAATTTCCAGAAGTTTTGGCGTTCTATTGGTCGCCATTCTTACGGGCGTATCTACTGCTGTGTCATTGATTTATAGTAAACCACAATAGTGATCTTCGCCCCAATAGTTACCACCACGGAAACCCAAACTGCCTGTCGAACAATCTATCTAACAGCGGAGAATATGCGAATGTTAACGCTAAAAAAAATGCCGGGAATCGTTTCTGTCTGCCTACTGTCTCTATCCACAACAAGCTATTCCCAGGAGTGGGTGCCGGTATATGAAGAACCACGACATCGTCTGGCCTTTGAAAACAGCCAGGCGATGATTCTGGATGTGAATCTCCCCCCCGGTTACGTCAGTCTCTATCACAAACATCAGTTGGATACGCTGTACGTCACCATCTCTGGCACCCAGGTTTGGGCACAACCCATGGGCGGCGAAAAACGCGACGCCGATGTTAAAACCGGCGACCTGAGGTTCAGCTCCGATAATCATGGTCTGCCGCACATACACCGAGTTGGGAATGTTGGAACCGCGCCTTTCCGTGTGATCGGTGTCGGCATAAAGAGTGATATCTCGAACAATGTTAGACCCATTGGAGGCGATACCAGCGGCTTGGAGCTGGTCGATGAAAAACCCCAAGCCAGCGTCTATCGCATAAGCTTGAAGCCCGGCGAAGAAAGCGGGCTGCACCAACACAAACTACCTTTCACCCAGGTCTATCTTTCGGCGGGTGAATTGCGCAGCGATGAAGGCAAACCAAAAGCAGTTGCAGCAGGTGAATTTCTTTGGCAAGACAGTGGAGTCAGTCACCGCTATGAAAATACAGGTGACGAGAGCATTGATATTGTAGAGATACAAGCGAGATGAGATAGAACAAATAGAAACTATGTGTCACACCACGCTCGATCTAGTGTAGGTCGTCAAACAGTTTGTAACTTATTAAGTTTCTCTCTGCCACGCTTCACTTTCTCCAATATGTCACTCGCGGATTTGGTCCAGATATAAGGCGCTGGCGCTTGATTATGAGTCTCAATGAACGCCATGACTGTTTGCTCAAGCTCTTCCACACTGCTAAAGACACCTCGTTTCAATTGCTTTTCAGTTAGCTCCCGAAAAAACCGCTCCACCATGTTTAACCACGATGCGCTGGTTGGCGTAAAGTGCACATGGAATCGCTTGTGATATTTCAGCCAGCTTTTTACCTTCGGGTGCTTATGTGTGGCGTAGTTGTCACAGATAATATGAATCTCTTTATCCTTGGGCGTCGACTTATTTATTTGGCGGAGAAACTTCAACCATTCTTGATGGCGATGCCGTTCGGCGCAGGTACCTAACACTTCCCCTGTCAAGATGTTCAATGCCGCAAACAAGGTCGTGGTGCCATGACGTTTATAGTCATGGGTCATTGTCGCCGCCCTGCCTTTTTTCATCGGCAAGCCCGGCTGCGTTCTATCCAGTGCTTGTATCTGACTCTTTTCATCACAACTGAAAACAATGGCATTTTCTGGCGGTGATAAGTAAAGGCCGACGATTGCCTCCAACTTCTCGGCAAACTCTTTATCGTTCGATACCTTGAATGTATTTATTCGGTGTGGCTTCAAACCGTGGCTTTTCCATATCCTGCCCACCGAGGACATGCTAATGCCGGCCTTATCTGCCATGAGACGCTGGCTCCAATGCGTAGCGTTTTCCGGTGTCTCTTGCGTCGTGAGTCTGATCACCTGTGCAACCTTGCGTGAACTGATTTTCGGTTTTCGCCCTGGCCGATACGCATCCTGGCTGATGCCTTCGACTCCACTGTCTGCATAGCGTTCTCGCCAGCGGCCAGCTTTCTGTCTCGTAATGCCCAGTTCAAAACCGATCTCTTCATTGGTCATGCCCTTGCCGGCCAGAAGAACAATTCGCGAACGCTCCGCCAATCGGACCGAGACAGAACGCGATTTAGATAACTTACTCAAACCCAAAACTTCGTCATCAGACAAAACAATTTCTACTGCAACACGCACGACAAGCTCTCTATATAGGGAAGAGACTATATGGTACACTATTTACGACGACCTACACTAGATCAACGTGATGTGACAATTTAGAGCAGGTGTATCTAACCGATACTGGTCAGATACACTCTATACTTTTACTGCCTCCCTACTAGAACTTCATTTCAGCAGCTAAAAACCACTCACGGCCCCGACCAAGAAGATCGAAACCCGCACCCGCTGAGTCGGAGATTTCTGAGAACGTGAGGGTCTCCTCATCAGCAATATTGTTAACATAGAGTGTCATTGAGTATTTATCACTGGCACTGTTCCAGCTAACGTTTGCATTGACGATGCTATGAGAGTCCTGTGAATCATCCGGGTTATTGTCGGCTGTAAACAGCACGTCATCACGCCAGGACCAATCCACTCTCGGGGTTAGTGTTCCAGCGTCGCCCAGGTCAAATACCTTTATGAGAGAAAGCGACGTATTGTACTCCGGCACAAACGGCACAGTGTCACCTTTCGCCGGGCCGCCAGAGTTTGTGGAATCTTCGGAGACCTCAACGATCTCGGCATCGACCCAGCCCACCGCTGCCTCAACAAACCAGCTATCAGCCGGTGCCCAACGCATTTCAAGTTCAAGACCACCAATCTCTGCTTCACCGGCATTTTCCAGTTGCGGAGCGATACCGTCAGGCGCCAGTGTCTCCAGTTGGATGTCGGTATAATCGGCGAAGAAAGCCGCCGCGTTCAGTATAAAGTTTCCGCCATCACTGGTGTATTTAAAACCGACTTCGAAAGATTCAACAAATTCCGGATCGTAGGTGGGCGCTTTTGGACCAAATACACCAGCATTTCGCTGCTGGATACCACCACCCTTGTAGCCTTCAGAGTAGTTGGCGTAAACCATAAGGTCATCGGTCCAGTCGTAGGCCAGGTTTACCATCGGTGTCCAGTCATCGGACTCCAGAGTTGTTGTGCCATTATCGATAAGAGTTACTCGGCCGCCTGGCGGCAACACAAATATCGGGGCATTAGCAGGTCGCGCAGTTTGAACGATACCTTTAACAATAAAGTCCTTGGTGTCTTCGGTGTAGCGAATACCCGCCGTCAAGTGCAAGTCTTCAGTGATGTGGTAAGTACCCTGGGCAAAACCCGCTAGACTTTCGTGGTCAAAATCGCCGCCACTCTCAATATCAATCTGGTGAAAATCCACGGGATTGAAGTTCGTGCCGTCTTCTTCGAAGTAGTAACCACCAATAATCCAGTCCAGGCCACCATCAAAGGCAGTGCCTAGTAGCTGAAATTCCAGGGAGAACTGAGACTGCTCAAAGAAGTCCGTATTGCGGCCTAGCAGAAAGGGGCTGCTATCGCTATCGCGAGCAAACTCACTGTCGATATCACGGAAGGCGGTTATCGATCTTAGCGTTAGTGTATCCGACAGTGTCCACTCTATGTTGGCCGAGACACCCCAGATTTCCGCCTCATAGTAGTTCGGGTCTGTTCCCGTATCTTGACCCAGTCCAACCGTACTGGCATTCGCACAACTGGCGTTAGTCCCCTGTATATTAGCGGGCGTTGCATCACAGCCATTAAACTCCCTAAATCCTAGTGCTATGCCTGCGGGTTCTACCAAAGGTGAATTCTCCCCATAGAGAAAATTGTGAGTGAATGAACTGTTACCCGGAGCGAAAAAAACCGCGCGATCGGGGTCCGGCGAGGTCACCTGTGGCTGACCGATTTCATCGTCTTCGGAATAGTCTGCACTGAAATCCATCGTCAGATTGTCACTTGCCTGCCAACGCAATGCGGCGCGAAAGGCAATGGTATCGTCGTCGCCTGAATCATCGCCGGTAGTGCGATTTTTCACGAAGCCATCCTGATTAAAGCTGGCTATGGAAGCATTGGCAAACAGCTTATCTGTCAGGGGGATATTCACCTGACCGACAAAATCCTGGCGGCTATCTGTGCCTACTCTGACGCGCACCTTGGCAGTAAATTCATCATGGGGTTTGACGGTGTGAATAGACACAGCGCCGCCAATAGTATTGCGGCCGAACAATGTGCCCTGGGGGCCGCGAAGTATTTCAATGCGCTCAACATCGATCAAGTCCAGCACTGAGCCAATACTGCGGGCTAGGTAAACGCCATCGACATAAATGCCAACACCTGGATCAGCAGAGGGAATAAAGTCAGTCTGACCAACACCACGAATGTAGACAGAGGCATTACTTCCGCCACCGCCATTGGTATTGATATTACTGAAAGTCATATTGGGAGTGATAGCGGCAATCCCGTCGATCTTGCTGATGCCGCGGGCCTCAAGACTCGCTCCGCTGAAGGCGGACACCGCAATAGGGGTATCCTGGACACTCTCCTCCCTTTTCCGCGCGGTAACGATTATCTCTTCAATCAGCACATTGATATCGTTGCCATCCTGCGCATAGCTTGGCAGGGCAAAGGGTACCGACATCATTGCGGCAGTGACTAGCCCGGTAATTCGGGACCTATTGTCAGTCAAATAAGAGCTTTGCTGAGATGGAGATGGGTGGGTAGCCAACACTGCTTGATTGATCAGATTTTTCATACTAAACCCTCTTTATAGCTTCACCGGATGCATCACAGCTGCAGTTGAACGGGGCAAGTGATACTTCTGGCTACACATGTTGAGACCTCAGTATAACCCCGTAATTTTTCGAATCGCAATATTTTTAATCACCTCAAAGCAGTATCGAAGTAAGCTTTTCGCTGGTTTGCTTCAATTTATCCAGGGTTCAGGCTCCTTTGCCTGATTTTTGGCGCCACTATCCTGCATAACCCGTGTTCGGTAACCCGTAACGCGTTAAAAAACTGGCTCCTTTCCGGATATTCGCAGCCATGGCTGCCAAGCCATAAAACGTCGTGTTTTTGGCAAGCCCCATGAAGCGTGTTCTGGAAAGATTGTAGTGTCTCTTGCAGGTTGCAAAAGGTCGCTCCCCGCCTGCTCGGGTGACTGCAATTTCCTGGTTACGAATTCGATCAGCCTCCGATAAGGGGTGGCCACGATAACCTTTGCGCTGAACCTGATCATCAATGCCCAGCTGCGCCAACTTATCGCGGGTCTGTTGAGAGCTGTAAGCGGCATCCGCGTACAGTGCCGTCTCATCACCCAGTAACAAGGTATCGCGCTCCTGAGAGTCGTGCACATTACCCGGCGTCACGCTTTGACGGTGAATAAAGCCCTCTTCATCGACACCGGTATGAACGGAAAAGCCATAGGTGGACTTCTTGTTACCCCGGCTGTCATTCTTCACCTGCCAACCCGCTTCAGGGTCTCGCGTTGGTTTGCCATCTTTGTCGTTGCCTGAACCCGATTGCGCAGCCTCTATGGGTGTCGCATCAATAATATTAATCCGGCCTTCGCTCATAATAATGTTCCTGGCTTCAAGCTGACGGTTAATTTCAGCCAGTCGTTGATCCCACAATCCCTGCTCGACCAGTCGGGTTCGAAATCTCCCCAAGGTGGATGCCTCAGGAACTTCTCTATCTAACTCAAGATGACAGAATTTTCGAAACAGCAGATCTCGAGTCAGACTTTGAGCTAACGGTACGTCTGAAAGCCGATACCCTGCACCGGGCAACAAGCTCCTAAACAAGGTCGGCAATGGATAGCCTGGACGGCCTGTTTTTGAGGCATAAAGAGTGGCGAGTAGTTTCTCTATCTCTGACCATTGTAGTAACGCCCCGGTATCATCAAGACTGTGGAGGCTGGGATGATTCAAAGTAGCGTTTGAAACGAATAATCGGGGCTGTGTTGCGAAGGATTTTTGCCTACGAAATTATACCGGGAATTTGTCTGCATTGTTGAGTTATGCTGAGGTCTCATGTTATTAAAATAGTTGCTGGTTTTCGTATTTACCGCTGTCAGATTACAGTGTATTACGTCATAAACTATAGGATATAACTGCACAGATTATTGGATACAACCGCACTGCTAGACACTCCTAGCAGCCTGTCGGACTTAACCCAACAACGTCATTATGAGATAATGTGGTCACACTGAAAAGTAACCGGGAATAAGTGATGGCCAATTTTGTAAACGTTGATCGAGAGACGGACTATCTATTCCCTCCCTCTATGTCGGACTGGTTACCTGAACACCACCTGGCACGGTTTGTCGCGGAGGTCGTTGATCAGCTCGATCTGTCTGAGCTCACCCGTCAATATGCCGGGCGTGGATCAAAGGCGCACCATCCAGCGGTCCTACTGAGTTTGCTGATCTACGGTTACGCCACCGGTGTGTTTTCCAGCCGTAAGATTGAGCGAGCCACCCACGACTCCATTGCGTTTCGCTACCTGGCGGCCAACACGCATCCGGATCACGACACCATAGCGACCTTTCGACGCCGTTTTTTGCCTCAGCTTGAAGCACTTTTTGTTCAGGTCTTGTTGCTGGCGCGTGAAATGAAGCTCATGAAGCTTGGGCGTATCGCCCTAGATGGCACCAAGATCAAGGCGAATGCCAGCAAGCATAAGGCGCTTTCTTATGGCCACTTAAAGAAAATCGAAGCACAGCTCAAGGCAGAAGTCAGCGCTCTCACTGCACAGGCAGAGGCGGCAGATCAAACGCCGGTAGCGGATGGCATGGACATTCCCGCGGAGATTTCCCGGCGCGAAACACGACTTGAGGCACTGGCTGCGGCCAAAGTAAAAATTGAAGAACGGGCGCAGGAGCGTTTTGCGCGTGAACAAGCCGAATACCAACAAAAACAAACCAAACGCCAAGCTCAGAGGGATACTGGAAAAAAGCCCCGGGGCCGGGAGCCTAAGCCACCGCTTCCCGGCCCTCGAGATAAAGACCAGATGAATTTGACCGATGAAGAGTCGCGTATCATGCCGGTATCTGGCGGCGGCTTTGAACAGTGCTACAACGCCCAGGCCAGTGTTGACACCGATACAATGCTCGTCGTCAGTACACACATGACACAGGCCCCGAACGACAAACAACAAATAAAGCCGGCCCTGACAAAGCTGAATACCCTGCCTGAAGAACTGGGCAAGGTGACCGACCTGCTGGCCGATACAGGCTATTTTAGCGGTGATAATGTAAAGGCTTGCGTAGAGGATAATATCCAGCCTTTACTGGCAGTAGCGCGTGACCACCATCACCCGTGCGTTTTTGATCGGTTTGCCCCTGACGCCCCCACTCCGATAACGGATGATCAGGTGAGGCTCATGAAACATCAACTGACGACCCAATCCGGTCGAGCGCTGTACGCATTAAGAAAGCAAACGGTAGAGCCAGTGTTCGGCATCATCAAACACGTTATGGGGTTGAGGCAGCTCTCGATGCGAGGTTTGGACAAGGTTGCGGGCGAATGGACGCTGGCGACACTGGCATGGAATGTAAAGCGTATGAATGTGCTGAGAATGGCATAATTAAGCGGTCATTTGCCGCATAAATGCCCATTACAGGGCTGGATAAAGGCGTGATGAAGGTTGACGTGGCTGCCCTGGGACAATCACATCTTCTGCGTGGTGTCCTGACAGCCCTGTAGCACGCTGGAGTATTAAATCGTGCCCGTCAGGAGCTGAGTCCGACAAACTGCTAGTACAAAAAGGAGACCCCCCGGCTCTGCCGGGGAGGCACCCATAGTTTGACAATTCCGGAAGTCCCATAGTAACTCCCAAGTGTGAGCCGCGAAGCACCACACAAGGAAGAAACCATGAGACAAGTAAACAGTTTAAATCACACCCGATGGGAGTGTAAGTACCATATCGTTTTCATTCCAAAGTATCGAAGGAAAACGATATTCGGTCAGATTCGAAGGGAGCTGACCGATGTATTCCACAGTTTGGCCAGGCAGAAGGAAAGCCTCATTGAGGAGGGACATCTGATGCCGGATCACGTGCATATGATGATCTCGATTCCGCCAAAGTACGCGGTGTCGCAGGTAGTGGGATACATCAAAGGGAAGAGTGCGATCCACATTGCACGGGCCCATGCTGGGCGTCAGAGGAATTTTGTGGGTCAGCATTTTTGGGCGAGGGGATATTTTGTATCGACAGTGGGGCGGGATGAAAAAGTGATACGGGAATACATCCGCCATCAGGAAAAAGAAGACCGCCGAATCGATCAGTTACAATTAATGTAAACAACTCGTCCCCTTTAAGGGGCTCATAAACTAAAGCCCCCGGCTTTGCCGGGGGATACTTACTCTATTCTTTAAGCATATGAGGAAGTGCTATCAGCCGTCAACGCACACGCTAGAATTTCAAGGCGAGGCCCTCCGCCAAATGACCCAACAGGGTCACTCGGTAGCACAAACCAAAGCTATTGATATATTTTTGCAGAGCTATAATCTTCACCATCACTGATTTCAATTTAATTCAATAAGGCAGCTATGCAGTTAATGTCCGTAAATATCTCGGGTGTCAAAACCGTCGAACACAGAGGTGAGATGGTTGTCACTGGTATATTCAAGCAGCCCATTAACGCTCCTGTCCACATCGGGTTCAACGGTGTGGAAGGCGATACCCAGGCAAATCTGGAACACCACGGTGGAGTGCACAAGGCGGTCTATGGGTTTTCGCAAGGCCACTATGACTATTGGCAGACCCTCCTTCAAAAGACCGATTTACGCTCTGGCGCTTTTGGCGAAAACCTGACTATCGCAAACCTCGATGAATCGACCATATTTCTAGGTGATCAATTCCAAATTGGGACGTGTATTTTAGAAGTCAGCCAGCCGCGAATTCCCTGCTTTAAACTCGGAATCGCGCTGAGTAATTCACAAGCACCCGGCCTATTCACCAAAAGTTTTAAAACCGGCGTGTATTACCGTGTAATACGCGAAGGGGTCATTGAAGCCGGACAATCGGTCGAACGAGTTGCGCAAGTGAAGCAGTCCATCAGCATCGAAACCTTATTCCGGGCCTATTTTGACCGGGCGTTTATTGATGCTGATGAAACATTCGCTAAAGCCCTTCTTATTCAAGCTTTGGCGCCAGAGTGGCGGCAAAAGATAAACGAAAGAATGAATTAAGCCTGAGGGCTTTTACGACTTCAACGAGATAGATGTAAACGAGTATCGAGCGCGACAGCTTCAATACCGTTGCAGCAACACCTGCGGATGTAGCCAGTCCTAAGTACCCCCGCCTCCAGCTTATAAACCCCGTGGCAAAGAGAATCCGCTCAATGCTTGGTCTGAAAAACCTCCACGATAGGTGTGCCTAGTGGGACTTTTGATCGTTTAGGACCGCAATCAGATCGCTAACCCCCCTAACACAGACCACTTGCGCGAATCAAATTAACGAATTAAGGTTCATGACTGGTCAGTTCGCCCTCAATCGCCATAGGGACTCTAATCCTTCGAGTTACACAGGAGCAGTCTTTCCCATGATCGTTACCTTAACCACGTCGATTCGACTTCGCGTATTCCATATCGGGAACCAGGTAAGTGCCTGATCTGCTAAATGCATATGAAGACAACATTGTGATGATTCGGCGAATCATCGCTCGCTACGGCATTCGGCCCGGAGATGTTGAGGATATAGCACAGGAAACGTTCCTGAGAGCTTTCGCGGCGCAGACCGAGACTAAATTGAGAAATCCAAAAGCGTTTCTTATACGAGTTGCGCGCAATCTGGCAGCTAGCGAGTTAAAGAGAAAAGTAAACACTACCTCAGTTTCTATAGAGCAATATGAGGATTCTGACGTCCTAATGAATGGCCTGGCCGATTCGCCGGAGAAGAGGATTGAAGATCAACGCAAGCTGCTAGTTATGGTTAAAGCTGTGGCGAGTCTCTCACCCGCGCTGCGAGAAACATTCATTATGCGCAAGGTAGATCAGCTTAAGTTCCAACAGATTGCAACCAGACTAAGTGTTTCAGTAAGCACGGTTGAAAAACGCGCTGCTACCGCACTGCTAGCAATTGATCGATTTTTGCGTACAAAGGGGTATGATCTGGCCGAATTTAGCGCCCTTGCACCAAATATGGGAAAACGTGCCCAGGTAAAAAACTATGAAGGAGCAAAATAGCATGGCCCAGGCGGGGGAGGTCCTACCGATGCCCGACCTGCAGGTCATTGAAGAAACCGCTGCTCTGTGGGTGATGCGGTTGGATAGTGAAGATTTAAGTGAAACTCGACGACAACAGATGCAAACGTGGCTTGCCGCTTCAGATCGACATCGTACAGCATTTGACCGTCTTGCCGTGTTATGGAATACGCTCGACACCGTGGAAGTGTTAGCTGACTATAAGGCTGCCAATGACAGGGCAGAGGTTTCGCGCCCCTATTGGAAACCTGCTCGGTGGATGGCAGCGGCGGCATCATTACTTATTGGTATTTTCGTGGCGACGGCTTATTGGGCGGGCGATATAGGATCGACAGCCAATAATGCAGTCTATGCGAATACTTTCTCGTCAGGTGTTGGGGAACAAAAAGTGGTGGAAATGCCAGACGGTTCTCTCATAAACCTCAATACGGACAGCAGTATGACGGTAACATTTTCGACTACCGGTCGGGATGTGCATTTGATGAGGGGCGAGGCTTATTTCGAAGTGGCCAAAGACGCCGCACGGCCTTTTTCGGTTCGTACAGCGCGAGGCATTGTGACCGCATTAGGTACGGCGTTCACCGTTCGAGTTCACCCGGAAGCAATAGATTTAGTAGTGTCCGAAGGCGTGGTTTCTTTGACTTCACTTGCTGCCAAAGAACCAGTCAGCAAAATAGCGAGTGTTGGCCTATCTCCAACAGATTCCTCCCGCCACGTCTCTGCCGGGCAAAGTGTGATTTTTGACGGGTCGGCACGCATTGTTGAAGAAGTTTCGCTTCCCACTATAGAGCGGAAGTTGGCGTGGCGGGAGGGCATGCTCGATTTCGACGGTGAACCGTTAGGCGACGTACTCAGGGATCTCGGCCGCTATACCAAATTGACGATAGAGATTGAAGACGAGGCGCTGGAAACATTTCCCGTCTCTGGTAGATTCAAAATTGGCGAAATCAACGCTACGCTGGAAGCGCTAGAAGTTATGGTCGGTGTAAAAATTCAATACCTTACATCCGAGCACGTGCGAATTTCAAAGGCTGGGTGACAATCGAGCCATAACCATGAATATATGGCCAGGCTCGCTGGGCTTCAAATCCTACTGTTCATGTCATGGTTATTCCAGCATTCGGCCTACAATAAAAATAAATTTGCAAAAAGTTTACGGGTTTCCCACCTTCGGGAGTCTTCTTTGCTGAGACCACACAACAATAACGAAAATATATCGATTGGCTATTGGCGGAAGATTGGGCTGACTAATAAGGTTATACAATGCCTTTTGCTCGTATTGGCGACGATGTTCCAAGGTGTAGCGTTGGCTCAAACGGACAACCATCGATACGATTTGGATATCGATGGTGGCATGCTCGGAACGGCATTGGGCAAGCTAGCTCGCGATACAGGCCTGCAGTTGATCTATTCTCATGAGTTTGCGGAAAGTGTTAGTAGCAAACCCGTTGTAGGGAGCTACACGGTGAGTGATGCGCTCTCCGTTATGCTCGCGAACACGGGGCTTTCAGGTGGTCTTACAAGAAACGGGGTGATTGTCATCTCGCTAATAAGATCCCAGAGGGAAGTTATGCAAAATAGAAATACGAGCAAGACTCTGTTCGCCAGCCTGGCCGCATTCATTCTTGGTTCGGGCGGCGTTGAAGCGCAGGAAACAACGGGCTCACCGGAAGTTAAGAGATCTACGACAATTGAAGAAGTTATCGTAACGGCGCGTAAGAGAGAAGAGTCCCTGATGGAAACACCTGTTTCGATTACGGCTTTCAGTGGCGAAGATTTGGTTAATCGAAACATAACCAGTATCGACCAGATTGGCGACCAGACGCCAGGTCTGGTGTTCAGCAGCTCCGCGAATATTTCAGGCAGTTCCAATGCGGCGGCGGTATTCATTCGCGGCATCGGCCAAAGCGACTACACACTCGCGGTTGAGCCGGGTGTTGGCATCTATATCGATGACGTCTACCTGCCCCATTCGATTGGCAACGTTGCCAATGTCGTTGATATCGAGCGTATCGAGGTCCTGCGCGGCCCTCAGGGTACCTTATTTGGCCGCAATACGATCGGTGGTGCAATTCGGATAGTAACGACAAAACCCAGCAATGAGTACGAAGGGGATATCGAATTTACATTGGGCGAATATGACCGCATTGACATCAAGGGCCATGCAAATATTCCGCTCAGCGACACCTTCTTCGTTCGGGTTTCCGGTCTTAGTCAGGACCGCGACGGCTTCGTCGACCGCCCCTTTCTAACCGAAGACAGTGGCAATAAGGATACCGTTAACCTGATCGCACAGGCGCGCTGGCTGGCATCAGATAACCTGACTGCCGACCTGGCTATCGGTATTGACCGCGATGATTCTGCTGGCGCACCAATGGTTGCCATATTCCAGGATCCTGAACATCCAGCTGGCACCCAGGCACAGCGCTTCAGAGATTTTATTGCACCCTTTGTCGACCCCGCCGTATTACAGGGAATGCTGCAGGGTGCCGTGTCTGCTGCGATCAACGACCCGGACGGCCGCTGCTGTGTGAGTTTTTCCGATACCGTCATTCCATCTCGAACGAGGGGTCAAAACGCCACGCTGACTCTGAATTGGGACGTTAACGAAAATATGTCCTTGAAATCGATTACCGCGTACCGTGACCTTGACTCTCAGTTTGGTCGTGATGCTGACAACCTGCCATTCAACCAGCAGGTAGAGTTGTTCCTGAGCGTCGATTACGACGTTTGGAGCCAGGAATTGCAGTTGAGCGGGACTTCCTTGCAAGATCGCCTCGACTGGACTGTCGGTGCCTACTACTTCAAGGAAGAAGGCGTCGAGGATGACATCGTTGCTTTTGCAAGCTTCGATATTACCTCGGGCGGTTTTTTTGAAACCGAAGATTTCGCGCTGTTCGCGCAAGGCACCTACGATCTTACTGATAAACTTTCGCTGACTGCGGGCGTGCGCTATACCGACGAGGAAAAAACGGCTGAAGTTGATGGTGACCGGCACCAGGGGCTGCAGACTGGTTTCCTTAGCAGTCTCGATGCTCAGGGATCCAAGGCAAACACGAACTTTGGTCCGGGTCTTCCATTTGCGCTGGTGCCTCCTGGCACCTACGTTGAGGCCGTTAAGGAAACGGTACCGTATATCAACCTGTCCTACCAGGCCACGGATGACCTGATGGTGTACGGCAGTTATTCCGAGGGCTTCAAGGGCGGCGGTATCCAGGTGCGTAACGGTCCGCTGCCGTTTCTGCCACAGTTTGATCCGGAAACCGTCGAATCATTTGAGTTTGGTGTGAAGTGGACCGGCCTGGACGGGCGGATGAACGTGTCCGCTGCGGTATTTTCAATGACCTACGACGATGTGCAATTGCCAGGAAGCGTCTTCCAGGAAGATCTAGGGAACGCCGTCAGCCTGGTGGATAATCTGGGCGACGCCAAGAATAGCGGTTTCGAGCTCGAGATTACTGCACTGCCAATGCCGAATCTGAGAATATCGGCAGGGGTTGCTTATCTGGACTCAGAGTACGACAGCGTTAAAGACAACGAGGCTGCCGATGCGCTGGACCCGAATTCTGCAATCACAAACGACGACGAGTTGCCAAATACGCCAGAGTGGCAGTTCAACGCCTCCGTGTCTTACGATATCGAAACCGCTCACGGCATGTATACGCCACGCGTGGACGTAGGCTACACGGACGAACAATTCAACGATGCAATCAATACCGAACTTTTGAAGCGGGATGCTTACACCAATCTGAACCTTTCGTTGGGCTTTGTTAGCGAGGACGAAAAATGGAGCGGTTCCTTGTTTGTTCAGAATGCGCTGGACGAACAGGTTATCGTCGCCGGGTTCAACGGTTTTAACTACATGGATGGGGCGATATCGCGGCCACGTGAGTGGGGCTTGCGAATTCGTAGATCGTTCTAGTTCCTCCAGACGGTAATGCTTTGAGCAGGCACTCGGGGATAATTTTTGAGCTGGGTGCAGGCTCTTTTTTTTGGATACTTGGTAGTATTCAATTCGATGCTCAAGGGAGACTCATCGTGAGAAAGATTGTTCAGAATGGTTTACTGCTGTGTTTGATCTGTTTGTTCAATCACAGCACATTCGCGTCAGCTATAGAGGGACTGCCATCTATAAACGCTGGCGTGCCTTTTTTTTATTACAATGATCTGCAGAAAGCGGCAGACTGGTATGAACACAAGTTGGGGCTAAAGAAGGTTGCTCACAAGGAATGGGTCATTATTTTCGAACTTACGCCTACATCTCAAATTGGCTTAGTCAACGCCTCGGGGGGCTCCTTAGAACCGACAGATAATAAGGGGGCTTTGCTTTCCATCGAGACAAACGAATTGGAAGCCTGGTATGAACGCCTCAAATCCGTAGAGGGGATAAACATGATTCATGGTATTGAGATTGGTGCCGGGGGAATGATTGAAGAGTTCCGTATGACTGATCCAGGCGGCTATGTCATCGAATTTTTCAGATGGAAATTGGCCCCAGATGAGCGAATGACTGGAAGTTAAAGGGTTCACTTCCGACTCATTGTAGACAACTACATCTCGGCGTTCCATTTAGGGCATCGGGCTTTCACGTAGAGATTGGAATAAATGGCTATAGGCAGTTTTAAGGGCGTATTTAACGTAATAGTTCTCACCCTATTCGCATTGCTTTGCGTGTGCAGGCCAAGCTTTGCCGACGAACAGCTTTATGGAGTCTGGAAAACGGTTGAGTACCAGATTGGGAGCACGATCCTACCCTTAGAAGGGCTCATGATTATTACTCCAAAGTATTTCATTAGCAACACAGTATTTGATGCCGATGGCGATGGTCATCCAGATGCAAACGCTAATTCGGGTCCAATCACGATTGAAGATGGGAAAATAAAGCTGCTTCAGTGGATGCAATTACACTGGCGATCTGACGGCAAAGGCCACTTCCTGAATACAGGTATTCCGGAGGATATTGTTTATACAGTAGACGGATGTAGACTTATTTTTCATTTTCCCACGGGGAATAAGTATATTAGTGAAAGATTGAGCAGCCATGGGTCCACGCTATTGTCGAGATGTCGGCAGCGTTCTTAAAGCCATTTACTTTTTATGGTTCTTCCGAGTTTCCTATGGGTAAAAGCCAAACAATGGTCAAGAATGTGGTACAAGAGTCTTTTTTTATGGAGATATTCAAATGAAAGATACCGCGTTGTTTACTCAACTTTTGGGGCTTAGCGACCCATGGAAAATCACGGCTATTACTCCGGATCTGACCGACAAATCAATTACCCTCCAGATAGATTGGCCAAAGGGAACGAAAGGCGCGTGTAGTGTCTGCCATGCCCTTTGTTCGGTTTACGACCATCGTGAGCAACGCACATGGCGACACCTTGATACGATGCAGTTCAAGACGCAGTTAGTTGCTCAGGTTCCGCGTATTCATTGTAAAGCGCATGGAATCAAAAGCCTGAAAGTACCGTGGGCAGATACGCAGGCACGCTTTACGCATTTATTTGAGCGTTTCGCTATTGATGTGCTGTCGGCTGCCAGCAACAAGACACAGGCCGCAAAACTACTTGGTCTGTCGTGGGATGAGGTGCATCATATTCAATCCCGAGCAGTGAAAAGAGGGATGGACAGACGCTCTGTTGAGGAAGTGAAACACCTTGGCATCGATGAAAAAAGTTTTCGCAAGGGGCAATCCTATGCCAGCCTGCTGTACGATTTGAATGCGTCCAGAGTGCTTGAGGTCGTGGCAGATAGAACGACGGAATCGGCAACTGCATTGCTGTCCACGCTTCCAGAACAGCAGCGTAATGAAGTAGCTGCTGTTGCCGTGGATATGTGGGTTCCATTTATGACGGCAGTTGAGGCGACTTTACCGAACGCCGCCATTGTTCACGACAAGTTTCATATCGTCAGTTATCTTACAAAAATGGTTGACCAAGTCAGGCGCAAAGAAAATAAAACATTAAGAGCCGCCGGTATCAATGACCTGGTCGGGTCTCGCTATACCTGGTTACGCAATCCCGACAACTGGAGTGAAAAAGATGAAGCCACTTTTTATGGCCTTCAATCAAAGGGGTTGAAGGTTGCCCGAGCCTGGGCAATCAAAGAGACGCTGCTTGACCTGTGGACTTACAGCTACGATAAACCAGCCCGGGCGTTCTTTAAGAAATGGTACTGGTGGGCGACACATTCACGTCTAAAGCCGGTCATATCAGTCGCCAAGATGCTAAAGAAACATCTCGACAACATAATGACTTACTTGAAACATCGCATCACCAATGCGACCGCAGAAGGATTTAATTCAAAGATTCAGACAATAAAATCGGCTGCCCGAGGATTTAGAAACTTCGAAAACTATCGAGTTTCAATTCTGTTCCACTGTGGAAAACTCAACCTCTACCCACAGGATTCCCAGTAGAACCACTTTTTTCATCGATGCCAAGGTGTTTCACTTCCTCAACAGAGCGTCTGTCCATCCCTCTTTTCACTGCTCGGGATTGAATATGATGCACCTCATCCCACGACAGACCAAGTAGTTTTGCGGCCTGTGTCTTGTTGCTGGCAGCCGACAGCACATCAATAGCGAAACGCTCAAATAAATGCGTAAAGCGTGCCTGCGTATCTGCCCACGGTACTTTCAGGCTTTTGATTCCATGCGCTTTACAATGAATACGCGGAACCTGAGCAACTAACTGCGTCTTGAACTGCATCGTATCAAGGTGTCGCCATGTGCGTTGCTCACGATGGTCGTAAACCGAACAAAGGGCATGGCAGACACTACACGCGCCTTTCGTTCCCTTTGGCCAATCTATCTGGAGGGTAATTGATTTGTCGGTCAGATCCGGGGTAATAGCCGTGATTTTCCATGGGTCGCCAAGCCCCAAAAGTTGAGTAAACAACGCGGTATCTTTCATTTGAATATCTCCATAAAAAAAGACTCTTGTACCACATTCTTGACCATTGTTTGGCTTTTACCCATAGGAAACTCGGAAGAACCCTTTCATATAAACGGAAATTTCCGGGACAGATCCGTGCCCAAACAGTTCAAAAGCAACAGTTCCGTTCGGCAAATAGATAGTTTTCTAGGTATTGCGGACTGATTTGTAAATACTCCAGATTGGGTCAACCCAATCCAGGTGCTCGGGTTTCATCAGGCATGAACGCATACAGGTCACCATGTCCTCATCAAACTCTACATCCGGCCAGTAGTGTTTGAGCAAACTTGCTGGGAGGCTCATCACTGCAAGATGTAAATGTTTTTCAGCAGTTTCGTTAAACATTCTCGTTGACAAAGCGGAAATATCCGAAGCCCTGTTGGCTCGCGGGGCCCACACGACGATATCCAGTTCGGGAGGGAGAATAGTCAATTCCTGCGGGTCAGCTTGAAGCAGCTCATACAACTTAACAGCGGCATCGCGCGATCTTTCGATATCTTTGGCGAACTTCCCTCCAACTTCCATCGGCAATAGCTGCTGGGTTGTCCACAGAGCTACTGCGCTAGCCCCGGCACGCGAGCACTCCAGACTGATTTCGCCCAGGTGAAGTTCGTCTGAGCTGAAATAGGTGTAGGGTGAGTCGTGATTGTAAATCGCGCCCACGGAGGGATCCTTAAATAGGATGCAGCCGCAACCGTATGGCTGCAGACCACACTTATGGGGGTCAATAACGATTGAATCGGCGAGGTGCATGAGCTTATAGGCGTCCGATGCTTCGCTGGCAAGATTGCTCGCTAGCTTGAAGTAACCGCCATATGCCGAATCAATGTGTATGCGAAAGTCGTATTTTTCCTGGAGGCTCAAGATTCCGGGCAGGGAGTCAACCGAGCCCACACCCGTGGTGCCCAGGGTAACAACTACCGTGCCCACTTCTCCAGTCATCAACAATTCTTCAAGGGCGTGTAAATCCATTTTTGCCCGAGCGTCCGAAGGCACCGATTTAAAGGGTATCTTGAGGACTTCAGTGATACGCGAATGCGTATAGTGGGCCTGACTAGAGGCTACAATCATTTTCCCGGGATGCAAATGACCGGCAACCCAAAGCGCTTCCAGGTTTGCCATGGTTCCACCGCTGGTGAGGTGACCCAAAAACTGATCGGTCCAGCCAAACATCGTCGCGATAGTGGCGACGGCCTCTTTTTCCAGGGCCGAGCTTGCCCTGCCCCCGTCCAGCGCATGATTGTTGGGGTTCACCCACAGAGAAAGCATATAGGCCAAACGCGCAACAGGGTGGGGGGGCTTAAGCATCTGACCTGCATAGAGAGGATGGACATAGGGGAAGTTGTCTTTCATGCGCTCTGCAGCCAGCCCCAATGCCTGTGTCACTGCATCGAGGTCCAGTGTGCTTTCAAATGCGGGCATGCCGCTAAAAGATTCTTCCAATGTCGCCAGGGCGCTGTGCAGCGCATCGAGGCTCTTAACTTCCAATACCATTTGGACTCCTAACAAACGTATGATCAAACACTTAGGCACCTTTTTAAACAAAAGGCAGAGGAAGCTAAGCTCGCGAAGTACTCTAGCAACCGGCTCTGGTCTTCGGCCGCCAATCTATGGTCATCTTGCGCCAGACGAAGATAGGCACCGACGTCTGTCTTGTGTTGAGAAGAGGAGAAAGCTCGGTAGCACATGCTCCTAAACTTCTTCGTCAATCTTTTCAATCAACTCATCGAGCAGGTCATACAACAACTCCAACTTTCCATAGCCAAACTTCTCGGTGATGTAGGCATAGCGTTCGGCAGATTTCGGCGCTACTGTTTCAAACAACTTCTGGCCACGCTTTGTCAGGAAAATAACGGAGCGTCGCTGGTCGCTCTCCACTGAACGGCGCAGCACCAAGGTGCGCGATTCCAGGTTGCGAACGATTCGAGACAAGCTCGGCATTAAGAGCTGACAGCGCTCAGATAGCTCGGAAATGTCAAGCCCATTTTCGTCCTCCAGAGCCCGAATGACCCGCCACTGCTGCGAAGAAAGTTTATGCTGCTTCAGAGAGGGCATAAATTTTTTCATTACCGCCTCGCGAGCGCGCAACAGTGACATCGGCAGGGACCGATTAAAACCTCGCAGATCTTTGTGGTCCATTACATCTCTTCGTCGATTATTCCATTGGACAGCAATCCTACACCTTCGACTTCAATTTCTACAGTGTCGCCGGGAATAAGCCAGACAGGCGGATCGAATCTTGCCCCCGCGCCATTAGGCGTGCCAGTTGCAATCACATCGCCTGGCTTGAGCGCAAAGAAGGTCGAAAAGTAACTAATGATATAAGCGAAGGGAAACATCATGCTCGCCGTCGTATCGTCCTGACGGAGCTCCCCGTTCACGCGCGTGGTGACGCGCATATTCTCGAACTGCTCCGCGGTGAATTCGTCGGCCGTCACCATCCAGGGGCCAATACTGCCGGAGTGAACAAAATTCTTGCCTTGGGTAACGTTAAACTTGGCATGTCGCACCCAATCGCGAATTGTTCCCTCGTTCATAATCGTAAGCCCAGCTATGTGATCGTAGGCGTTCTCCCGGGCAATGCGACGGCCGCCTTTGCCTATGATCAGCACAATCTCGCCTTCGTAATCCAATTGAGGGGATTCCGGGGGGCGCACTAGGGGCTGACCATGGCCGGTCAGCGAATCCGGTGTGCGCATAAAAAGGCTGGGAAACTTGGGGGCGTCAGACCCATCCTTATACTCCGCATTGCGATTGGCGTAATTGACGCCTACACAGGCTATTTTCTCAGGGGTGCGAATTGGAGGAAGGTAGCGTACGCCCTCCGCGCTGAAGTCTGCTGACATTCCGCTGGCCATTGCCTTCATCTCCTCCAGGGCTCCATCGTTCAATACCGTGTGCATGTCTCCACCCACACGCTGACCTAGATCGATGATTCCCTCCTCGTTGATAACTCCCCAGGACTCCCTTCCCTCTTTTTCAAACGTTAAAAATCGCATTGTACTTTCCACTCCTTTCGGTTTGCACATCTGCTGGGATGCGATGCTAGGCTCTGAGCCATAAATTAATAATTAACCTGTTAATATAAATTATCCCAATTCTATCCGAATTTAAAGAAAATAGTGGTATTTTACGCGGATAAGCTTCCAATATTTTCAAAATTCGCCTATTATGATTAACATGTTACATTATTAGTCATCCCTTATCTGGAGACCCGCATGTCCGAATACACCGACAATCTGGATAGAGCCAGCAACTACCTGGAACGCTTTAAAAACACGACAACCGGCCATTTCATCAATGGGGAAATGCACCTTGCTGCAGGTTCTAAAACCTATACCAATGTTACCCCCGTGGACAACACCCCCCTGGGCGATGTCGCCGCTGGCAGTGAGGCCGATGTCGACCTCGCTTGCGAGGCAGCCGAAGCAGCCTTTGCCGATTGGCGCGACATGGCCGGCCCGCAGCGCAAGAACTTGTTGCACCACTTCGCCGACAAAATTGAGGAGCGAGCCGACGAAATTGCCTTGGTGGAGTCTATGGATTGCGGTCAGCCTATTCGCTTCATGAAGCAGGCGGCCATCCGCGGCGCCGCCAACTTCCGCTTTTTTGCCGACAAGGCGCCGGAGGCGAGAAATGGCCTGGCACTGCATCAGGACGAGCATACGAACTACACCATTCGCAGCCCCATCGGCCCGGTGGGTGTGATCACTCCCTGGAATACGCCGTTCATGCTAGCGACGTGGAAGATCGCACCGGCACTGGCCTCGGGCTGCACGATCGTCCACAAACCCGCTGAATTGACACCTCTGAGCGCGATGCTACTGGCTGAAATTGCAAAAGAAGCCGGTATGCCCAGCGGTGTGTGGAACACCGTCAACGGCTTTGGCGAGACCGCCGGCAAGCGCCTGACCGAGCACCCCGCTATTAAAGCAGTCGCCCTGGTCGGCGAGGGCGCTACAGGTAGTCATATTATGCGTCAGGGCTCCGAGACCTTGAAGCGTGTTCATTTCGAGCTGGGCGGCAAAAACCCGGTCATCGTGTTCGACGACGCCGACTTCGAGCGAGCGCTGGATGCCGTAGTATTTATGATTTACAGTTTGAACGGCCAGCGCTGCACATCCTCGAGCCGCTTATTGATTCAAAGCGGCATTAAAGACAAATTTATCGCAGCCCTGGAGCAACGCGTCCGCAACCTGCGTGTGGGCCACCCGCTTGACCCGGAGACAGAGGTCGGTCCACTGGTCCATGCGGAACATTACGAGAAGGTTATGAGTTACATGGATATCGCCAGGGAAGACGGTGCGACCGTCGCTGTGGGAGGCATTCGCCGCGACGATATCGGCCCCGGGAACTATGTGGCACCCACCTTGTTTACACAAGCCGATAACAAAATGCGTATCGCCCGGGAGGAGATTTTCGGCCCGGTACTGACAGCCCTTTCTTTCGACACCGAAGACGAGGCAGTGTCGTTGGCCAATGACACTGTGTACGGTCTATCCGGGTACATCTGGACCGAGAACAGTGGCCGCGCCATGCGTATGGGCAGAAAAGTCGAGGCCGGTATGCTGTGGGTGAATTCAGAAAACAATCGCAACTTGCCTTCGCCGTTTGGCGGCGTAAAAATGTCGGGCATTGGGCGCGATGGTGGTGACTGGAGTTTCGATTTCTATATGGAGACGAAGAATATTTGCATCGCACACGGCACCCACAAAGTCCCCGTACTGGGCCGATCGACCACAAACTAGAGGCGTTAAGAATGGGAACACTCTCCCTCGCAGCGAAGATTACCCATGTACCCTCCATGTACATCTCGGAGCAACCCGGCAAGCATCAGGGCTGTAGGGACAACGCGATCGAAGGCCACAAGGAGATCGCTCGCCGGGCAAAGGCACTGGGCGTTGACACCATTGTTGTGTTTGACGTGCACTGGCTAGTGAACGCGGGCTATCACATCAATTGCAACAGCGAGTTTGGCGGTATATACACCAGCAATGAGTTGCCTCATTTCATACAGGATATGGAGTACAAGTACAGCGGCAATCCTGCGCTGGGACAACTGATTGCTGAACGGGCCAACGCCCGGGGCGTCATGACACGGGCACATGAAGTAGACTCGTTGCACCTGGAGTACGGTACCTTGGTTCCGTGTCGGTACATGAATTCGGACCAACAGTTCAAAGTAATTTCCATCGCTGCCTGGTGTGCCTGGCACGACCTCGCAGACTCTCGGCGTTTTGGGGAGGCGGTAAAAGAAGCGATAGAGCTGAGTGATTCTAATGTCATGGTGTTGGCCAGTGGCTCATTGTCGCACCGCTTTAACAGTAATGGTTCGGGCGAGATGAGCATGTTCGAGATCAGTAACGAATTCTACCGCCAGGTCGACCTGCGAGTACTTGACCTTTGGCAACAGGGGCGCTGGAAGGAGTTTACGGACATGCTGGAAGTCTATAATGAGACCTGCCACGGAGAGGGCGGTATGCACGATACCGCTATGTTGCTAGGCATGTTGGGCTGGGACGAGTATCGGGGTAAGGCGGAAATACTGGGAGAGTATTTCGCCAGCTCCGGCACCGGCCAAGTCAATGCGATTCTACCCCTAGACTGAGAGCAAAAAAGTTTATGGCTCATTTCATACTTGAATATTCTGCGAACCTCGGGCGTGCAGACGCACCACTGAGGATCGACTTGCTTTTCGAGAACTTACAGCGGGCGGCTACGGCAAGCAAACTGTTCCCGATGGCGGGTATTCGTTGCCGCGCCCACCGCTGCGAGCACTTCAGGGTGGCGGATGGCAATCCCAACTACGGGTTCGTGCATCTGCAGGTGAAACTTGGCGCTGGGCGAACCGACGAGGAAAAGCAGAAAGCGGCAAATGAACTTTTCGCGGTGCTAAGCGAGCACTTCAAAACGCTTTACGAAAGCCAGGGCTTGGCGATTTCTTTTGAAATGACAGAGCTGTCTGCAACACTGAAGTTTAATCAAAACAACCTTCGCGACTACCTGAGCCAGTAGGCATCAGATAAGACAATGAGACGAACAAAATGCTAAGCAAAGCCGACATTAAAAAAGCCGCAGACGATTTATATGAAGCCGAACAGGGACGGCGCCAGATAGACCCCATAACACTAAGCCACCCAGATATGACCATGGACGAGGCCTACGCCATCCAAAAGCAGGGCATAGATCGCAAGGTTGCGGAGGGACGCCGTGTTGTCGGCTACAAGATCGGCCTGACCTCGAGAGCCATGCAGGAGACTATGAAAATCGACCAGCCGGATTACGGTGTGCTGTTGGATGACATGGTGTTTTCGGATGGCGGCGATATCGAATGGGCAAAGTTCAGTGACCCGCGCGTCGAAGTCGAGCTGGCGTTCATACTTAAGGATCGCCTCGAAGGAGAGAACGTCACCATGTTCGACGTTTTGAATGCCACCGATTACGTCGTGCCGGCAATAGAACTTATCTCTGCACGCAGCTACCGGGTACACCCCGAAACGGGCTACGTTCGGAAGATCTACGACACCATTTCTGACAACGCGGCCAACGCCGGAATCATCATGGGCGGCCGCCCTATCAAACCACTGGACATGGATTTACGCTGGTGTGGAGCACTGTGTTACCGCAACGGCGTACTGGAAGAAACCGGACTGGCCGCGGGAGTATTAAACCACCCTGCCAACGGCATAAGCTGGGTAGCAAAACGCTTCGCGCCTCATGGCATAGCGCTGGAGCCCGGTCAGGTTATTCTGTCAGGCTCCTTTACTCGCCCCGTCATAGTCAATCCAGGAGACACTATCCATGCAGACTATGGTCGCCTGGGCGGCATCTCATGCCGGTTTGTATAACCGCATCTGACATTCGCATCGACAACAAGTCAACAGATCTGGAACCCTCTAATTATGAATCTACCCGTTAACCACTTTAAACATAGCCTGAAAAGCGGAAAGGCTTCCTACGGTTTATGGATGGGCCTACCCGATACAATCTGCGCAGAAATATGCGCAGGCGCAGGATTCGAGTGGCTGCTTATCGACGCCGAGCACGCCCCCTTCAGTGTTAGAGGTGTTCACGACCATCTGCAGGCGATAGCACCTTATCAAATCCCTGCAATCGTTCGCCCCGCCGAAGGTCGAACAGCCCTACTCAAGCAGTTACTGGATGTTGGAGCCCAGTCTTTTCTTGTACCCATGGTAGATACAGCCGCCCAGGCCGAACAACTGGCCCAGGATGTGCGTTACCCACCAGAGGGTATCCGTGGCCTGGGCACCTCGATGGCACGCGGCGCGCGGTGGAATCGAGTGGAGGGTTACTTGCAAAAGGCCAATGAAGAAATTTGTTTGATCGTTCAGGTCGAATCAGTAACCGCGCTGGAAAACCTGGAACAGATAGTCGCCGTTGACGGCATCGACGGCGTGTTCATAGGCCCCTCGGATCTCTCGGCCTCCATGGGCCATATTGGCAACCCGGGGCACCCGGAGGTAGTAGAAGCAATTGAACGTGCCTTCGAGATTATATTGGCTGCCGGAAAAGCGGTGGGCATTCTCGCAGTCGATGAAGCTCTGGCGAAACGCTATGTTGAAAAAGGGGCGAATTTTGTGGGTGTCGGTGTGGACGCTGCGCTGCTGGCGAATGCAACCACACAGTTGGCCAATAAGTTTATTCCCACGGAAAACGACACCGAGTTGGCAGCTTACTAGTCTTTCAGAAGAAAGTGATTCAAATGGTGGGGTTATGCCGCAACGGGCTCTGTCGTAAAACCGACGTCGGTTTTGCGACATATATGAACCATCCCCTTTTTGCAAGTCGATTTTGAGATCATATTAAAGATCTAAGTTGCGGTCATATATTCGGCATCTGAGATTACACTCGTGCCCTGATGTATATCCGCGCTCTTTTTCCTCATCAGAACCATGGCCTCGAAATGCCGTGTCGCAAAACAGGTTTTAACGAAAGAAATCTCGGTGGGCTTGCCCCCGAGTCAAGGTAGATAGAGGTTAGAAAATTCCGGTTGGCCGAAGGCCAATCGCATTGGGCGTAAGCTCGGTCGCTTGCGGCCGAGTAGCCCTTTGCGAAGGAATTTTCTTTTTAAATTCATTGGCGTTTGGTACAGCAGCAACTATAGCCGTCGCTGTTAACTCACCCACCCCTGGTACGTGTAGTATGCGGCGACATGCCTCATTTTGTTTACAGATAATCCGTATCTTCTTTTCCAACTTCTTCAGTCTGCATTCAACGTCTACAAGCTCATCATAGAGCTCCTGCATACATTCTCGCGACATTGGCGTGAGCTCATTCTCGTAGTCGGCAATAATCAGCGATAAAGATTTTTTGACCTTCGTAGCCCCTGGTCCAATCGTAATTCCATACTCCAAATTCAATCCTCTGATTTCATTGATGAGAGCCGTTCGGTTCTTCACGATCCTACTGCGAACCCGGTGTATCGACTGAATATCCTGCTGCTCATTTTGCTTGATCGGAACAAACTTCATCGAGGGCCTACTCGCTGCTTCCACTATGGCCTCGGCATCATTGGCATCGTTCTTGTTTGTCTTGACGAAGGGCTTTACGAACTGCGGGCTAATCAACTTCACTGTATGGCCACTTCTTTGGAAAACTCTCGCCCAATAATTGGCTCCTCCGCAGGATTCCATCACAACAGTACATGGCGGCAAATTGGCCGCATAGGCTGCAAGCTTGTCTCGGGGTAGGCGCCTTTTCAGAACTGCCTTGCCGGCAGCATCAGTGCCGTGTAGCTGGAAAGTATTCTTTGCAATATCGATACCCAATATGTTAATAATCATGTCAATCTCCCGTCCCAGAATAGGGTCCCTCCACTTGTACGCGGAGCTTCAAAAAATGCAAGTTCCTAGCGCTGTGGTAGGTGGGGACGGTTCATTACGTGTGCCCGGAGCTCAGGGCAAGCAGGATGCTTGAATGAGCCACGAGTCTATCTGAAATACACAGGCGAGGCGCCATGAGGCCAATTGTCTGTGACTAGGCCTGGTTGTGCAGGCATAGGAGTCTGGGCGGCAGTGACTTACCGTATGCTGGTGAGGTGATGTAACCCGCTGACAATGGGAAGTGAGGCGAGCTCGTTACGCCAAGAAGCTTCTCTAGACTGAGTAGTGGACGGATGAAGAACATGAACCGATTAACCCGCATCTATGGGCTGAACCATCGCCACTGCCTACACGAGTTAGCAGGCAGTATGACGCCGTATCCCTGCCAGATGTAGCGGCAGGGATACCGACTTGCCAGATTAAATGTGATGTATCTGGCAATGGACAAACGCATGATCACAATTCTGCGTTTGGGCGTCATCACCTTACAGCGCGCTAAGGTTAAAGACTGCGATCGGCATCCACCCCACTATGCTCGAGTTCAGGTAGGTAAACCGGGGAAGGTCTGTTTGCATGCCAAGGGAGCATGACCCCGATGACAAACAGACTGGCGGAGCGCCCGTGGTAGTCCGGGGTGGGGAAAGCCCACCACATGGCGAAGGGGTGCAGCTTGGTTGATCTGCGCGGCAGATTATCTGACCTTAGTGAGGTGAAGACCTTTGATAATCAGTGAAATGCAACGCAAATTAGCAACTTGGACTGCAACAGAGGGAGACCACCGTGTCGACCGCCTGTTTCGCCTTATTAGTCATCCTCAGTGGTTAAGGAGAGCCGCTGAGATCACGTTGTCATCCAAAGGGTCGAACACGCCAGGGGTGGACGGGGTAATAAAAGCTCACTTGCAGGAAGGACTGAACGACTATCTGGCCGTGATCAGAACTGATCTACTGTCAGGTGATTATCAGCCACTACCGGCAAGGAGGCTCTACATCCCGAAAGCCAATGGTAAACAACGCCCGCTGGGTATCCCAACGCTACGTGACAGGATTGTGCAACGCGCCATGCTCATGGCAATGGATCCGATATGGGAGAACGACTTCCATTCGTTATCCTATGGCTTCAGGCCTGAGCGCAGCGTCCATCATGCTATTCGTACGGTCAAGCTACAGCTGACTGACACGAAATACAGCAGAGGACGCTGGGTAATCGAGGGGGATTTATCAAGCTACTTTGATACAGTTCACCATCGGTTACTAATGCAATGCGTACGGAAACGCGTTCGTTGCCAGCGATTCAATAACTTGCTCTGGCGCTTCCTTAAGGCCGGACATATTGAGCGTAATCTGTTCTGTGCGGCGAGCGAAGGGGTTCCTCAAGGTGGTGTACTTTCTCCACTGTTATCCAATATTATGCTCAACGAGTTTGACCAATATCTGGATAAGCACTACCTCGGCAAGAAAGCGCGGACTGATCGTGATCACTGGAACCACAGTATCAAGATTGGGCGTAAAGTTGCCATTGAGGAGAACAGGCAATGGAAGCCTGCGGTTGCTTACTGTCGTTATGCCGATGATTGTGTGCCACGAGCACAGACTGTTGCGTAAGCAACACTTGTGCGTGCTGCACTGAAGATGAGGGTAGGCCCCTCGGAGCCGCCTTACAGGAGGAGGCTTCAAACCACCTTAAGCTGCGAAGGTAAAGAGCCTTGGTGGTGAGCGTTAAGGAAAAGGCAAAGCATGACTTTGTCAGGTAGGTGTTATGGAGGCGAATGTAAATGAACCTTTGATGACGTGTCGAAAGCGTAGTGATGATGTCAAAACCGAGGGGGAGTCGTTAACTCGGGATAAGTTTGGGGGAAGACCTGTTTACTGCCCAAGCGGCATCCGGCATGGAGAAGGCGTGAACTTAGCACAGGCTTTTGTGTGGAACGTGGGAACCTGTCGCCTCGATGTAAAGGGAGAAACTCAAGCAGAGACCCTGCAAGAGTCTGAGTACCGATGCGAGGCACAGGGACGGATGATCCCGTAGTAGTGATGAAAGCGCTGTAATGGCGCTGGAGCAAAGGGGGTCAGTTATTCAGTTGAATTTAACTATCAACCACGCAAGTGGGAGGAATTTTTGAAGACAACAAAACCATTTGAGATTTCCAAGCATGATATAGTACGAGCATGGGAATTGGTCAAAGCCAACAAAGGCGCCCCTGGCGTTGATGGTGAGACCATTGAGCAATTTGAGTCAAATCTCAAAGGTAATCTCTTTAAGCTTTGGAATCGCATGTCATCCGGTAGTTATTTCTCTCCGGCAGTAAAAACGGTAGCAATACCGAAGAAAACGGGTGGGGAAAGGAAGCTGGGCATACCCACGGTTTCTGATCGGGTAGCTCAGATGGTGGCGAAGTTGCATTTTGAGCCGCTGGTAGAACCGCATTTTCATGCGGACTCCTACGGCTACAGGCCGAACAAATCAGCACACATGGCGCTGGAAGTCACCCGGAAACGGTGTTGGCGTCAGGACTGGGTGCTTGAATTTGACATCAAAGGCCTGTTTGACAACATTGACCATCAGTTACTGATGAAAGCGGTGAAGAAGCATACGGATAATCGTTGGTTACTTCTGTATATCGAGCGCTGGTTAACAGGGCCGATTCAACTAGAGGATGGCACGACAATTAACCGTAAACGAGGCGTGCCTCAGGGAGGCGTGATCAGTCCAGTATTATCCAATCTGTTTATGCATTACGCTTTTGATAAGTGGGTGGAAAGACACTTTCCGGGCAAACCCTTCTGTCGGTACGCCGACGATGGGCTTGTCCACTGCCACAGTGAGGCAGATGCGAAAATGGTAAAGGTCGCACTGGCGAACAGGCTGCAGGAATGCGGCTTGGAAATGCACCCTGATAAGACGAAGATTGTTTATTGTAAAGATGATGATAGGACGGAGGAACACGCTGTCACGAGTTTTGATTTCCTGGGTTATACATTTCGCCCAAGACGGTCGAAAAACAGGTGGGGTAAGTACTTCATTAATTTCAGTCCAGCGATGAGCGCCACGGCAGGAAAGGCGATCAGGCAAGAAGTGAGGCGTTGGAAGTTGCATTTACGCAGCGACAAATCACTACTTGATCTGGCCCACATGTTTAGGGCGAAGATCCAAGGTTGGATTAATTACTATGGGCGTTTTTATAAATCAGCGATGTACCCGACATTAAAGCACATCAATCGCAAGCTTTGTTTGTGGGCGATGAGGAAATACAAAAAGCTTAAACACCATAGAAGACGGGCGGAGCACAGGCTTGGGGATATTGCTAACATGCATCCCGGCATGTTTCCGCATTGGAAGCTGGGTGTTCGGCCGATGGTTGGATAATGGGAGCCCAGTGAGCTGAGAGGTTCACGCTGGGTTCTGAGAGCAGCCGAGGGGGAGGTTCCCTTGGCTGACTCACCTTGTTGTCATTGTCAAAGGCACCAAACAGGAGGCTGAAACCGTACGTGATCAGTGTCGTGCGTTTCTGGAAGGCAAGTTGAGGCTCACCATGAATATGGAAAAATCCCATATTACTCATGTCAATGATGGCTTTGTGTTTCTGGGTCACCGGATCATTCGAAAACGTGGTCCGAAAGGCAACATGCGCGTGGTCTCAGGAATACCGATGGACAAGGCCAAGGCGTTCGCCCATTCATTGAGCACGTTGTTATCGGGTGACTACAGTCGTAGTAAGATAGACAAGGTAGAGCAACTCAACCGGAAGTTAAAAGGCTGGGCGCAGTTCTATCGTCATACTGATTTTACCGCCATGGTTTACAGTAAAATTGATCAGATCGTTTTCTGGAAACTGGCGCGCTGGCTGGCTCAGAAGTACCGCTGCAATATCAGGTCATTACTCATGAAATGGTTCAAGCAGCCGGAGCCACGCAAGGCTAAAACGTGGGTGTTGTTCGGTAAGACTGACCAAGGCAATTTATGTGGCGCTTCGCTATTTCAATTGGTGGGCAGTCGGAAAATGTCGTTTCGTTGGCGGTTGCCTGAATCGAACCCCTATCTTAGATTAGAGATCAGGAATACAGTCACATCTCGCTACACTGATGTTGCTATGGCCGTTGGCCTAAACTAAGTGGAGAGCCGTATGCGCTGAAAGGTGCACGTACGGTTCGGAGAGGAGAGGCAGAGAAATAGTCCGACTACGCTCTGCCTCTTACTCTACATTGGTACCTGGCAGTACCCTTTAGACCATCCGACTCATAATCGGCAGGTCGAAGGTTCAAATCCTTCTGGGCCCACCATTTTTTATAATTTTCAATAACTTATAGATGCTTAGAGCATCCGACTATGTCGGTGGGATCTGAGTGACAGTTGTTAACTGGAGTCGGTGCGTGTAACCCGACTCGGTCGAATATAACCAAGCGGCTGAACACTTCCGATATTCCCTCTTAAAGCTCACTACTCCATTTTGTATGACTTCAAATCTGCAAACGTTGGAGTCGATGCGGAATGCTATCGCCAGGCAAGAAGGGTCTGCCCCTGTTTATGGGCGTGCCCTTGGTCACGCCACCTATGAGCGCCATCGCCCGGAGCAAACATTGCTTTATCAGCTTATCGAGCGCTATTGGCCCGAGTTTCAGTCGCATCTCAGTGAGACAGACCGTTGTTTACCTCGCCATGTCACTCGAGAATTCAATGAGTATCTCGAATGCGGTCGGCTCGAGAACGGGTTTCTGCGAGTCCGCTGTGAAGATTGTCATCTTGAGCACTTGGTGGCTTTCAGCTGCAAGCGCCGAGGTTTTTGCCCCAGTTGTGGGGCGAGACGAATGGCAGAAACAGCAGCGCTTTTAGTCGACGACGTCTTACCTCACAAACCAATCCGCCAATGGGTCCTCAGTTTTCCATACCCACTGCGATTCCTTTTATCCAACAGCCCGCAGATCATGAGTAAGGTGCTGGGAATTGTTAATCGATCCATTTCAACGCACTTGATCAAAAAAGCGGGATTTAAAGCCACACAAGCACAAACGGGCGCCGTTACTCTGATACAGCGTTTTGGCTCCGCGCTAAATCTGAATGTCCATTTTCATATGCTCTTTATTGACGGAGTCTACCAAGAAAAACACAACGGACAATTGAGGTTTCACCGCGTTAACGCTGCGACCACCAGTGAACTCAATACGCTGGTGGCAACAATTAGCCAGCGCGTTGCAGGCCATCTGGAACGCCAGGGTTTATTGGTGCGAGATGATGAAAGCAGTTATCTGACGCTAGATTTACAAGACGATGATGCGATGAATCAGCTTCAGGGACACTCCATTACCTATCGAATTGCAGTGGGTCCACAACAGGGGCGCAAGGTCTTCACCTTACAAACAATCCCATCTTGGGAAGATGATGATTTTGGCACTAACCAGGTCGGTAAAATTGCTGGCTTCTCCTTGCATGCTGGGGTGGCTACAAAAACGCGAGAGCGAAGAAAGCTGGAACGCTTGTGCCGCTATATTTCCCGCCCTGCAGTATCAGAAAAACGATTGGCACTGACTTGGCAGGGTACGGTCAGGTATCAGCTAAAGACGCCCTACAGAGATGGCACGACGCATATCATCTTCGAGCCATTAGATTTCATGGCTAAATTGGCAGCACTAGTGCCTAAGCCACGCGCAAATTTGACCCGGTACCATGGCGTACTGGCTCCCAACAGCAAGCAGCGCATCTATGTTACTCCCGCTAAGCGGGGCAAGGGCAACACCCAAAAGCAGGGCGTGAAAGCCGATGAGCCTGCGCGGGTTGATTGTCATCAAAGCATGACGTGGGCCGAGCGACTTAAGCGTGTATTCAATAAAGCATGACGTGGGCCGAGCGACTTAAGCGTGTATTCAATATCGATATCACGATCTGTAGCCGCTGTGGTGCCGCGGTGAGGATTATTGCCTGTATCGAGGACCCATCGGTCATCAAGAAGATTTTAGCTCACTTGGATGCTAAGTCCGGGGGGCCCACCAGCGTGAATCAAATACCAGAGCCACGGGCACCGCCACAAGAGAGCTTGTGGGCCTGCCCATAAGCGTAGCGAGTGCTGTGGGTATCGATTAGGAAAACAGGGAGAGGATGATAGGTGCTGCTCAAGGATGAGGCCGGTAGGATAGGTTGCGGGCCGGAAAGCGCAAAACGCTAAAACGGCCGGTGCACCATTGATTTATGCTTAATAACCGCATAGTTGAGGGCCTAATAACAGCCTGTCGATTGCCAGCAGCCGGGACCTTGTAGTAGATTGAGCAAAATCAGGGGGTATTAATCCTTCCTATACTCCTTCGGAGTTTTTAATTTATTATTGTTGTATTGAGACGAAATAAACTGTTCTAATTTTGTCTTTGAAAATTCATATCTATTTCGTATAAATTTTTATAGTTTCCTAACTAGTGCCTATCCATAAACTTTCAATCCATTGAAATATAAGGAATATTTTTCGCAAGGTATTAAAAAATCCTCTTGAATTTGTTAAGTTTAAGGTGTGAACAAAAAACAAAAAAACCAAGAGGATTCCGCATGCGAGAGACCCGCATTGCTCAGGCAAGTATATTTGAAAACTACTCAAAACACGAATTTGGGACCCAACTTCGGGCGCTATCAAACCGACTGGATCAACATCCAGAAATACTACTTCTGGTCGCCGACGACCTCATTGATGCATCGCTATCCAAGGTAGGTCGATCGGGTTTAACAGTTGAAACCATTTTTCGATGCATGCTCTTGAAGCAACTGTTGCGCGTCAGCTACGAGCAATTGGCATTTAATTTGTCGGACTCAATGACCTACCGTACTTTTGCCCGGCTGCCTGCCACAACAATGCCCAGTCGATCTGGGCTACAGTCAACTATACGGAGTATCAGGCCAGAAACGCTGGAAAAAGTGCATGAGACCCTCTCTGTCAGTTGGCTTAAAGCAGGCATACTATCGATGGAAAAATTACGCATCGATAGCACGGTTGTCGCCAGTAATATTGCGCCACCCAGTGACAGCCAACTCCTGAATGATGGCGTTCGAGTACTTAGTCGCCTGCTGATGAAAAGTAAAAATATCACTGGAGTAAAAATTCGCTTTACGGACCAGCGCAAATCTTCGAAGTCGTTGGCATTTCAGATTTTTAATGCAAAAAATGCTAGAAAAGAAGTACTTTATCCAAAATTATTGCAGATTGTCAGAATTGTACTGAAGCAAGTGGGTCGGGGACTGGAAACCGTAGAAGTGGGCTCCTGTGAATCTGACAAAAAGAAATTGTGGCTAAGTCAGATAAAGCAATACAGAGATTTGACACTGAGGGTCATCAACCAAACAGAGCGCCGCGTCATCCAAGGAGAGGGCGTCCACTCATCAGAGAAAGTCGTGAGTCTATTTGAGTCCCACACCGATATTATCGTCAAGGGGTTTCGAGACGTTCAATATGGCCATAAGATAAATTTGAGCAGTGAGAGAAGCGGGTTCATCACGTACCTGGCTATTGAAAAAGGGAACCCTGCAGATAGCAGCTTATTTATGCCGGTTCTACATTTTCACCGGTCGAAGCTGCACCGCCTGCCCCATTCGGTAGTGGCTGATGGTGGCTATGCCAGCCAGGAAAACGTGATAAAGGGAAGGGCGCTGGGTGTTAAGCGGACGGTCTTCAATAAGCCTGTCGGTTTATCGCTTCATGCCATGGGCGTCAAATCAAAAACGTTTACTCAATTGCGCAATTTCCGGGCGGGCGTCGAAGGGAATATCTCGGAATTAAAACGAGCCTTTGGCGCAACGAAGTCAAACTGGAAAGGTCTTGATGGTTTTAAAGCTTATGTCTGGACATCGGTTCTGAGCTACAACTTGATGCGTTTGGCGAGACTCGACTCCGGCTAAAATCAACGGTGGTTCCGGTTGAGAAATATCTGTAGGCTTATGGGCAGTGCAGCGGAAATCTACGGGAAAAACTCAGGAAAACAAGGTATAAAGTGACGGTTCCAGTCAGTTTATGGCCGGCAGAATTCCGAGCCGGAACGGGAAAGTCAAAACAGGATGTTTTTAAGAAAAACATCCATTTATGGATAGGCACTAACTAGAGTTTAGAGTCTGGGGAGGAAGATTATCGCGCAAAGTGTGCGAAAAAACTTGACATAAAGCGGCAAAAAGTTTGCCGCGCCCTATACAGCTTTGCTTTTTAAAAGGTGTATAGGGCGCGGCCTTCAGAAAGAAATGAATCGATTTCTTCTGGAGGCCGCTATGAACGCAACAGGATGTGCTCGCATCCCCCGCGAACTGTGCTATTGGATAACATTTTTAAGCAAAGCGCTACCCCCAAGATCCGTAGGCACATTCATTGAACTATTGATCGGCGCTATGTTAACGCCCGCTGGCTTTGTCACCGAAACCTATTTGTTTCTAGACATGCAAAGGCACTGGACGACGTATTACAAATGGCTTGAAGCCGGAAAGTGGTCCTGGTTGAAGCTGGCAAGACAGTTCGTCTGTCTGGTTCTTAGTGCCAAGAATGATCCCGTTCTATATTTAGCGATTGACGATACGGTGAGTCTACGAGCCTCGAAAAAAGCACCGGGCAGCCAGATACATCATCAGCACGGAAATAAGCCGAATTTAGCCGCCTATGTTCGCGGTCAATGCTGGGTTAGTTTAGCGGCTGTTTTCAGGCGCACACCGCTGGAGACGACGGCGATACCTCTATTGTTCCGACTGATACCCAGTGCAGGGAATACGGGCAAGCTGGTCGCAGCGACAGTGATCATGCGTGCTGTTTACCGCTTGTTTGAAGATAAAACGGTGAGGGTATTGGTCGATTGCTGGTATATGCGCAAACGATTTATCAACGCGATGACAGCGTACGGTTTTACCGTGATTGGCCAGGCGAGAATCGATACGCGGCTTTACGACGAACCCCCCGAACGAAAACCGGGGCAACGCGGGCGGCCACGCAAGTATGGCGAAAAACACACACCCAAGCGAATTGCCCACTTTAAAAAGACGGAAGCACTACTGCGGCTGTACGGAAAAGAACAAAAGGTGAGATACCGTAGTCGGCTCGCCAAGGCAAGGTTCCTTGACGGTCAGTTAGTCAGAGCCGTTTGGTGCGAGCTAGACAGGGGTAAAGGTCAGTGGACCAAGACTCGATTATTTCTTTCAACCGATACGACTCTAACGAGCGAACAAGTGATTGAAGATTACGGACTGCGTTGGTCGATTGAGTCGATGTACTACCAGTTGAAACAATTGTGGGGGCTCAAAGAAGCCTGGCAGCAACGGCGCCAAACGCTGCATCGCTGGGTTCACTTGACGACTGTAGGTTACGGACTGCTTCATTTGTTGACGCTGGTATTGGGTGATAAAGCGGGCCCACTGGTGACGGATGCACCATGGCGCAAGCCGGATATTATTACAGCGGGAAGAATCAGGCTGGGTCTGACAAAACATTTTCTCCATGTTAACGTTCGAAGCTGGTGGAACGAAAGATGCAAAAAATTCCAAGCCCCTGGTGCGGTAGATTATATACAAGATGGGTAACATTGCGTTGCAGCTTGTATTACACGCAGGTTTTGAGAGAACATTAAGGAAAAGGAGTCGGGATTGAAGCTTCCGACAACAGCTCTTTCGCTCTAAACTCTAGTTTCCTAATAAACGTTCATATATTACTTTTAAATCATGTGTTTTTTTATCAAAAGATTTTCCGTGTTCTAATTCATGAAATATTTTTATTAATAACTCAAATACAAGAGCACTTAGATAATAATAAGTTATACTATTTTTGAATAAATCTTTCTTCCTATATTCATTTCCAGTATTTTCATTGATAGGTTGGCTTGCAGATAGAGATTTTATACTTCTCATAAAGTTCTCAACCATTTTTATTTTATCTTTAGTTTTTTTATAATCATAATAATCCATTCCTTATTTTTTACCGTTATTCTACCGATCATTAATTTGGTTATCCGGAAGCGGGGCTTTAGCCCTGCCTGTTTGTGGTTGGCGCGGCTGAAACCGCACTTCCGGTAATCACACTCACTTCACCACTCATCAACTTGGGCAATATGGTATCGCACAGGTTTTTTCTGGCTTGGTGTTCATGTGCTGAGTGATTGTAGCCCTGCTTTTCGATGAACGCAATGGAAAAACTTTCAAGGTCTGGTTCAGTGAGTTTGGTCATAATTGTTACTTTTCCATTGAGCTAGATCTTCAACACTGAATTAGCTAGTCGCTTTTCATCACCCAATCTCGTTGTATAATACCGTTGTTCAATACCAAAGAGGACTAATTTTAGGTGTCCTTCCGTTTCAATAGTAAACGCAGTTCCAGTACAGGGTACATCTGGGCAGTATTCCTGTGTATATTGAAAAATTTCTTGTCTATCATCTACAGTAAAATCTTTAAGGGTATCCATTGCAATCGCAATTCTGTTTCTATTGGCAGTTTTTATTTGCTCTCCAGTGAATTCTTCCCCAAGTTGAATAAAATCATTTTGTAGAAATTCATTGACCTCTGCCTGTGTTGCTTCTCGATGAATTTCTTCAATCCCGCTAAACATTGATTTTATTTTAGCTATTTTTTTGAAATAAAGTATGTCTTTATTTTTGTTATACATAGCATCTACAAAATCGTGCAATACAATAATGGGTTTATTTTCCGTAATTGTTGGTTCCTCTGATATAGAAAACCATTTTTTTGAAACAACCTGTGCTGGAGAAAATTTTTGAAAGAGGACGTAATTGTCTTGTTTGCAACACAAGTAAACAATTTTTGAGTAGTTTTCTTTAGTTATTTGGTTGTAGCTCGTACTGTTAAACTCGCCTCCAATCAATTCGTTGTCATAACCGCTTTGTGAAAAATTATCTATTTTGTACCACTCATCATTTTCCAGTTTATACTCGGATGAGTATTCTGTAGTTTCTGATATATCAGGAATTTCAAATATATTTGTTGTGTCTGATAATATTTTAACAAAACTAGGACTTCCTGTTATTTTCGCTAATAGAGTGCTCATATTTAATTTTTTCCTATATCAATGAATGTGTAATTATTAATCCTTTTCAGATTATTAAAACTAGCTGTTTCAGGGTCTTTAAGTTGTTTTTTCGTGATTAGTAATATTTTTATGTTTTTGCTATTTACTGCAAAATAGAAATTAAAGCCAAAAATAAAAAACACCGGATTGAAATAAGAAACTCTAGAATGATAAATAAAAATAGAGATAATCCCAAACAAAATAAAAAACATTTCAAAGGTTGGAACGCTTAACGCAACAAAAAAGTATCCTAAATAACTGGGTAAAAATCTATCGTTGGCAGGCTCTATAGTAGAGAGCGAACCCTCTTCTATACAATCCGAACCTAAAAATTCGACCAGTTTAATGCTTACCCATGTACTAACCATAATGAGTAAAAAATATAAAAAGTAGGAAGCCATATTCGGGAAAGAGGAAAAATAAGAATGCCAAGTATTTATGGTTATCTCTTTTTTAACGGAAAACACCAATAAAGAAAATAACAGTGAATTTACAGTTAGAAATACCCTAAATAATATAACGCTCATGGCTTTTTACCTTTAATGCTCATTCTCACTTCACCACTCATCAGCTTGGGCAATAAAGTATCGAGCAGGTTTTCAAGGGTGTTGATTTGTGCTTCGTTGGAAATGATTTTATCCAACACTGGGGTTATTTGTCTATTCATCTTTGATAATTCTTTACTTGCGGGGATTAAAACCAATGAGTTTGATAGGTCGCCCCTTTTGATATGCCCCATTGTGGTTGCTTTGCTGTTGGCGATAGCAATAAATTTTTCCAAATGATGTTTGTCCAGTAGTAATAAAACCATTTTGGATATTCATTGGATGTAACCTTAAATAAATGCTGATTCAGGACGCAGTTTTGTCCGTTCCATATTTTAAGCATTAGGCTTCCTGACCATGAGAAAATCACGTCTCCAAACTCAATAATATACTTTTCATCTACCTTTGATGTTACCCAGTCTGAATGTTCAGTAAAGCCACTCCTTAATTCCTTTATTTTCAAAACAGGTAGCTTATCAACTTCATTTTTGGCTGGATATTTTTGGCAAGTCAAACCATTTAGATAATCCGCAATTTTATCCAATGGTCTTTCCTCCCACTCTGCATCGGCTTGTTCAATAAACCATTGGCGGAACAGGGTTTGTGCCATGTTTTCCAGGGTTTTGTTTTGGCGGTGGAGCAGGTCTATTTTGTCGTCGAGGCTGGATAATACTTCGGCAATGGCTTTTTGTTCGGGAAGCGGAGGGAGGGAGATTTTTACTTCATTAAAAGTTTTTGTGGTAATTGTGTCAAATACTGTTCCATACGAAAATTGCTTTATGTTGCTGAGATTACTTTTCAGAGTATAAAATAAAAAATCAGATTCAATGAAATGTTTTTTCGCCCTTAATCCATAATTTGTTTGGCTAAAAGCCATCGGTCTCTTAATTTGCGCTAATGCTCCAACGGTTCCTCTAGCAGAAATAATAACGTCTCCCTGATGTAATAATTTTGTTGAACTGCGATTGAATCCAAGTTGTGTTATTGATTTTTTGGTTTTTTCTACCCATCGGTTAGAACCAATAAAATCAGGCGGAGCCAACCAAGGAATATCGCCACCCCAATATTCAGGTACAGATGTTCTGGGTGTACCGCCACCTATAATTTCAATAACCTCCCCCAACTTCACTTCCCGCCAGCCAGTCAATTTATTTTTCTCCTGCAACACCACATACTGCTTTTTAATATTCGTCTTGAAATTATTGGGTATTTCCTCCCAGTTCATTACATCAACGGTAAACAGCAAATCGCTTTCTTCCAGGGTTTCTTTAAGCCTATAAATCTGTGAATCTGTGCAATCAAAAACGGTAAGGTCTATATCGGAAACTTCGTTTGCCTTCCATGTTACGCGGGAGCCATAAACCCAAACGGTTTTGTCGGGAATGTGTTGCTGGATAATTTCCTTGAGAATATCAAGTTGCTTTTTATCAAGATCAAGAAGCTTTTGTTTTATCATTGTTATTCTTCGGTTAGCCGCTGACAAATTTCTTTAACATCTACAATAAATTCGCTAATTTTAGGTAAGGCATTTTCTGCTTTTTCCCGACTATAGTCATGTGCGGTATCGGTTCTTGTTTTGGTGTAGCTACTATGCCTATCAATCCAATCGCCAAGGTTGGTTATGATGAAATCTTTATGTGCTAATCGAAAAATTGGAATAGGCGAATTGGGCAGGTCAATTAAACCCTGAGTTGAAAGATGTTTTTTTAAGTGTTTCCATAAAGTGTCGTAGCAAGTTTCAAAGCGTTGAATCAAGGATTCTTTAATCGATTCTTTGTCCGATTCCCTTAATTCTGGTCGTTGCTCCATTTCTTGATAGTCGGCGTACTTGTCCACCAGCCTATCCAATGATTTCTTTAACTTGTCATAATCTACTTCGTTCATTTTGTCTGCCTCGTTTTAAGGTTATTAACAAGTCGCAAGGTTTGGGCATTCGTATCGTTTTTTGGAACTGCTGAGAGCATGGAAAAGCCTTGCCGGTTTGTGTGTTTTACTGGATTCCTGCTTTCGCAGGAATGACGGGGCGGCGCAGGAATGACGGGGCGGCGCAGGAATGACGGGGCGGTGCAGGAATGACGGGGTGGTTTGGTTGTTTTGTCGGGCGGAAAATTTTCCGTCCCTACGAGAGCACCCGCTGCCCACTGATAACTGGCCACTTTCAATTCTCCATTCTCAATTTCCATTCACTCTACGCCAATTTTCCATATCCCTTTTTCTCTAAAGGCGGCAATGGTTTTCCTTTTCGCTTTGTTTATCAGATTCGGGTGAGACAGTTTGAATCTTTTTGCGTATTGATGCAGGACAATAATTTCTAGCCCTTTTAAGTAAGTTATTCTTTTATAGAAACTATTGATCAGTGCGCGGTAAATAATTTTCTCCATCCCGGATGTTTCTCCTGAAAGGTTAAATGCTTTGAAAGCATTGTAATATTCCAACCTATCCAAAAATCTGATATTGATGGGGACAAAATTATCTCTGATCAATAAATAATTATTTAATGCTCTGCCGATTCTGCCGTTGCCGTCAATAAACGGATGTAAACTTTCAAAATTCAAATGAAATCTGGCAACCCTGTGGACAATATTTTTTTCTGCATTTGCTCGATATTCGATAAATATTTTTTCTGAGCAAAATCAGGGGGTATTAATCCTTCCTATACTCTAATTTTGTATTGTAGATAAATAACCTAAATCGACAGTTTTGGTAAATTAGTTTTTATCAAGCCTGACAGTCGCAAAAGCCAACATTGCAGTCGTTGTATTAACATAACTTAAAGTATCAATAATTGAATATCACTAGCTGAGATCAATTACTCTGACCTTATTGATTCTGTGCTGCCATATGCAGTTTATCTACCACCCATTAATATAGTTAGTCTGTTCTTGGCAGTGAGTAAGTAGTTTGTCAAAAAATGCTCTGATATCTGTTTTATTACTCATGCTGCGCCATGAGCCATTATCCTTAGATACAATTACAGCGGCAGCATCATACATTTTTTTAAACATTAATCGTTTACATAGTTCATCATACCTCTGAATATACGATACTCCTATATCTCTAGGGTAGGAGCCAGAACCATTTGGTTGATACTCTCGCCCTCTTCGGGATTCATCGTCAAGAAAACCTGTCATTACTGGAAAGAAAGACATACTTATTGTAGGGGTAGAATTTGATTCTATGGAATCTTCAACTAGTATTATGTAACCTTTGAAAATATCGATCTCTTGGCTGAATCCATTTTCATTGATAGCTTCGTAAAGATCAATTCCACTACCTAGAACTTCTTCAGATCTATTATTATAATTTTTACCAATAGAACCAACCTGTGATTTCAATTCTATAGCTGCAACCAATTGTCCATTAGTTGTGACCACAACATCCCATGATTTATGAGGTCTAAAAAAACCCGGTAATTGAGTGCTGATTTTTGACGTATGTATTTCTAAATTAGGTAAACTGGAATGTTGCATTACTTTTTCAATTAGATATACAAAGCCATCTAATGTCTGGCCAGAGCGAACACCCGCAACCCTTCTAGTATTCCAAAAGAAATCAATAGCTTGTTGAATATCATTTTCCATTAACTCAATCCTAATATTTGTAGTTGTTTTTCTGAAAGATTATAAACTCTAGAGATAAGGCTTGTTCTATTAATATTCTCACCATTATCAGCATTTGCTTGAATTAAACGTATTTGTAATTCTTGCTCTAAATCATCCCAAAGAGGGAGCCTTATGCGTCTCAAATGTTGAGCTTGGAAACGCAAGTTTCCACCTGAAACTTTAGTTGAATAGTTTTCAACGAATAATTGTCCTACACCCGAATCTAAAACAAACTTTAAAGCCCCCAAATGCCAGCTATCTGAACAAATATAATAAATTGAATTATTTGGATGATATCCAGCCTGATCATGTACGATTGTAAGGTTGGATTTAATATCAGGTATTAATAATTTTTCACGAAGCGCACGTTCTTTGTGTACTCTATCAATTGTTTTATACCAACGTTTTGGATTTTTCTTTGCAGTATGTCGATTAGAGAGTACATCAAAGTATTCTCTGAGATATTCTTCTAATAAAGGGTAATTAGCAAGTTCTACAACACCAGACTCATCATATGTATTAATAATATACTTTCCTGAATCAATGTGAGTGCCAGTACGAATATCAGTAGCGGTAACTACAGGGATTCGTCTCGACCATTCAATTAAATCAGGATCATCAATAATATAAACGTTATTATTGCCTGTTGCGGCACCAATATACACCTGACAACCAGCATCTTCGATAGAAGGAAAGTTATCTTCTAGGTATTTAACTAACTCAACTTCATCGTTACCACCTAATAACCAAGGGCTATCAGCCTTAACAATATCATTTCTTATAACACCAATGTTACCTGCTATTTTTTGTTGAATATATTGTTTAATTTCTGGGACTATTTCTTTATTAACAACATCATGTATAACAAGTGTCTGCTTTTTTTTGTTTTTTTCTCTATCTAATAGCGTGATAGCTGGGTATGTTAGTACATTGGACTGAAATGCATTTTGACCATATAAATCAATGACCATTGATAAGTTATAGTCACTAGAAACTAAATTCCTAAGTTTTCGACCATATTGGTTTTTCATCCAACGGTCTGTACATATATAAATCAGTTTTCCCTTTTCGGCTAACATCTTTAGCGCTTTCTCAAAAAAAGCAATGTAGATATCCGCTCGGTCTGTCATTGTTGAAAACCGATTTCTATATTCAATTAGCAGCGGCTTAGGGATGTTTTCGATACGTACGTATGGAGGGTTGCCTATCACGAGCGTAAACTGTACGTCTGAATCCCAAAGTAAAAAATCTTGGCAATAAAACCAAGAACAGGCAATACTGAAAGAGTCTTCGTAAGAGTATACCTGTACAAGTTCTTTTATAACCGCATTCTTTGCAAGGGTAATGTTGTTTATAGATATATCAAAGGCATATATTTGTCCGACAAGTAAGTTTGCCTTAATAAAGATATTTTTCTCAATGTAGCCTTGAATAATATTCTTTGCTATTGCGAGAACAAATTCACCTTGCCCACATGAAGGCTCAAGAATCTTAGTGTTGTTATCAACAATAGTCTCTGAAACACTCGAAACATCAAGCATAAAATCAACAATACTTGATTTTGTGAAAACCTCTCCTTTATCGGCGTTTGAATTGCCCCATTCTAGTGACAGAGTATCCAATAAGTTATGTTGAACAGTTTTTTGCAGCACAATTGAATCTCTAATTATGAAAGTACGGATATTATCATAAGCAAGCATTATGTAGTCCGTTGAAATTAAATATTTCCTAGATTACTTCAGGGATCAGAAATTAGTAGGGTCAGAGTGCCTGAAATATATGTTTTGGTCTTAGCTTTTACAGCTAACAATAAAACCTCACTGTCCGCAATGAGCCTTGGAGCCGCCTGTCAGATATTTAAAGCGTCAGCTCAAGTCTGAGTGCAAACTTCACTTTTATCCCTAACGAATCCCTTAAACTAGGGTTCTTCCGAGTTTCCTATGGGTAAAAGCCAAACAATGGTCAGGAATGTGGTACAAGAGTCTTTTTTTATGGAGATATTCGGTTCTTCCGAGTTTCCTATGGGTAAAAGCCAAACAATGGTCAAGAATGTGGTACAAGAGTCTTTTTTTATGGAGATATTCAAATGAAAGATACCGCGTTGTTTACTCAACTTTTGGGGCTTAGCGACCCATGGAAAATCACGGCTATTACCCCGGATCTGACCGACAAATCAATTACCCTCCAGATAGATTGGCCAAAGGGAACGAAAGGCGCGTGTAGTGTCTGCCATGCCCTTTGTTCGGTTTACGACCATCGTGAGCAACGCACATGGCGACACCTTGATACGATGCAGTTCAAGACGCAGTTAGTTGCTCAGGTTCCGCGTATTCATTGTAAAGCGCATGGAATCAAAAGCCTGAAAGTACCGTGGGCAGATACGCAGGCACGCTTTACGCATTTATTTGAGCGTTTCGCTATTGATGTGCTGTCGGCTGCCAGCAACAAGACACAGGCCGCAAAACTACTTGGTCTGTCGTGGGATGAGGTGCATCATATTCAATCCCGAGCAGTGAAAAGAGGGATGGACAGACGCTCTGTTGAGGAAGTGAAACACCTTGGCATCGATGAAAAAAGTTTTCGCAAGGGGCAATCCTATGCCAGCCTGCTGTACGATTTGAATGCGTCCAGAGTGCTTGAGGTCGTGGCAGATAGAACGACGGAATCGGCAACTGCATTGCTGTCCACGCTTCCAGAACAGCAGCGTAATGAAGTAGCTGCTGTTGCCGTGGATATGTGGGTTCCATTTATGACGGCAGTTGAGGCGACTTTACCGAACGCCGCTATTGTTCACGACAAGTTTCATATCGTCAGTTATCTTACAAAAATGGTTGACCAAGTCAGGCGCAAAGAAAATAAAACATTAAGAGCCGCCGGTATCAATGACCTGGTCGGGTCTCGCTATACCTGGTTACGCAATCCCGACAACTGGAGTGAAAAAGATGAAGCCACTTTTTATGGCCTTCAATCAAAGGGGTTGAAGGTTGCCCGAGCCTGGGCAATCAAAGAGACGCTGCTTGACCTGTGGACTTACAGCTACGATAAACCAGCCCGGGCGTTCTTTAAGAAATGGTACTGGTGGGCGACACATTCACGTCTAAAGCCGGTCATATCAGTCGCCAAGATGCTAAAGAAACATCTCGACAACATAATGACTTACTTGAAACATCGCATCACCAATGCGACCGCAGAAGGATTTAATTCAAAGATTCAGACAATAAAATCGGCTGCCCGAGGATTTAGAAACTTCGAAAACTATCGAGTTTCAATTCTGTTCCACTGTGGAAAACTCAACCTCTACCCACAGGATTCCCAGTAGAACCTAAACTAGGAATATGCATTTACTAAAATTTCATTTATTTCAGAACTATCATACTCATCAAAACATTCAGTTTCTTCTGCAATTAAAGACTTAGAAATCAAGTCATTTATTTCATTCAACTCATCATCACTTAAAGCTTTTTCAACTGCTTCCTTAACTATTTCTTGAACTGTCGTTTTATAATGAAATTTATAATCTTCATCTGATTTTTTTAGTTTATTAGGGTTTTCAGCATCATAAAAAGGGTGTTTATACTCACGCTTAATATTGATTGTTTCAAATGCAATATGGATTTTAGCAATTCTGTTATCTCTTCTTTTGATTCCATTCAAATCTAAAACTTTGAACAAATAATATAAGTCGAAATATCCGTCAGGCTTCATTAACGTGAGGATTTTTAATTTCGTTGCTCTAATATGAGTTATCCCTTTTAACTCATTTAAATCTATTTTACTAGAGTTTAGAGCGAAAGAGCTGTTGTCGGAAGCTTCAATCCCGACTCCTTTTCCTTAATGTTCTCTCAAAACCTGCGTGTAATACAAGCTGCAACGCAATGTTACCCATCTTGTATATAATCTACCGCACCAGGGGCTTGGAATTTTTTGCATCTTTCGTTCCACCAGCTTCGAACGTTAACATGGCGAAAATGTTTTGTCAGACCCAGCCTGATTCTTCCCGCTGTAATAATATCCGGCTTGCGCCATGGTGCATCCGTCACCAGTGGGCCCGCTTTATCACCCAATACCAGCGTCAACAAATGAAGCAGTCCGTAACCTACAGTCGTCAAGTGAACCCAGCGATGCAGCGTTTGGCGCCGTTGCTGCCAGGCTTCTTTGAGCCCCCACAATTGTTTCAACTGGTAGTACATCGACTCAATCGACCAACGCAGTCCGTAATCTTCAATCACTTGTTCGCTCGTTAGAGTCGTATCGGTTGAAAGAAATAATCGAGTCTTGGTCCACTGACCTTTACCCCTGTCTAGCTCGCACCAAACGGCTCTGACTAACTGACCGTCAAGGAACCTTGCCTTGGCGAGCCGACTACGGTATCTCACCTTTTGTTCTTTTCCGTACAGCCGCAGTAGTGCTTCCGTCTTTTTAAAGTGGGCAATTCGCTTGGGTGTGTGTTTTTCGCCATACTTGCGTGGCCGCCCGCGTTGCCCCGGTTTTCGTTCGGGGGGTTCGTCGTAAAGCCGCGTATCGATTCTCGCCTGGCCAATCACGGTAAAACCGTACGCTGTCATCGCGTTGATAAATCGTTTGCGCATATACCAGCAATCGACCAATACCCTCACCGTTTTATCTTCAAACAAGCGGTAAACAGCACGCATGATCACTGTCGCTGCGACCAGCTTGCCCGTATTCCCTGCACTGGGTATCAGTCGGAACAATAGAGGTATCGCCGTCGTCTCCAGCGGTGTGCGCCTGAAAACAGCCGCTAAACTAACCCAGCATTGACCACGAACATAGGCGGCTAAATTCGGCTTATTTCCGTGCTGATGATGTATCTGGCTGCCCGGTGCTTTTTTCGAGGCTCGTAGACTCACCGTATCGTCAATCGCTAAATATAGAACGGGATCATTCTTGGCACTAAGAACCAGACAGACGAACTGTCTTGCCAGCTTCAACCAGGACCACTTTCCGGCTTCAAGCCATTTGTAATACGTCGTCCAGTGCCTTTGCATGTCTAGAAACAAATAGGTTTCGGTGACAAAGCCAGCGGGCGTTAACATAGCGCCGATCAATAGTTCAATGAATGTGCCTACGGATCTTGGGGGTAGCGCTTTGCTTAAAAATGTTATCCAATAGCACAGTTCGCGGGGGATGTGAGCACATCCTGTTGCGTTCATAGCGGCCTCCAGAAGAAATCGATTCATTTCTTTCTGAAGGCCGCGCCCTATACACCTTTTAAAAAGCAAAGCTGTATAGGGCGCGGCAAACTTTTTGCCGCTTTATGTCAAGTTTTTTCGCACACTTTGCGCGATAATCTTCCTCCCCAGACTCTAAACTCTAGTCTATTTTATTAAAACCTGATTTTATATCTTTTTTGTATTGTTTTGATAATTTGAAATAAACGTCTTCTCCAGCTGATGTTATTTCGTAAGCGATCATTCAGGGGCTAGATCACCCCATTCAAGCCAGATCTGATGTGATGGTCTCCTCCCAATACGGCATCTATGTGCCATGATTGAAGTTGTTAAACACAATCAAAACGGGAGAAGACCACAATGAAGATTACAACAATAGGGTTAGATATAGCAAAAAGATTTTTTCATGTTGTTTGCTGTAACGCACAAGGACGTTTAATTAAAAAGAGAATGTTAAAAAGAACGCAAGTGTTAGCTTACTTTCAAAATCAACCAAAATGCTTGGTTGCATTAGAGGCCTGTGCTACATCGCATTATTGGGCAAGAGAAATACAAAAGTGTGGTCATAAGGTAAAGCTTATTCCTCCCCAACATGTGAAAGCTTTTTTAATTGGCAATAAGAATGATTATAACGATGCGCTAGCAATTGCTGTTGCTGCCAAACAGCCACATATTAAAAGTGTTGGTATTAAAACAATTGAGCAGCAAGATAACCAAGTACAGCATAAAGCAAGAGAATTAGCCGTTAGACAAAGAACGGCACTTTGTAACCAAATAAGAGGGTTAATAGCAGAATACGGTATTATTTTGAGCCAAGGTGTAAATAATGTGCGTAAAAATATTCCTTTAATGTTAGATGATGAAACGACACAATTATCAAATGCATTTAAAGTGGTCCTTGCTCAGTTACGGGAACAGTTGAAGTCATTAGATAACTGTATTGATACGTTTGGTAAATTAATTGTTGAAACAGTAAAAACCAATGATATTTGTCAGCGAGTTCAGACAATACCGGGGTTTGGCCCTATGGTATCAAGCGCATATTTTAATGAAGTTGGTAACGGGAGTAATTATCAACGAGGTCGTGATGTTTCAGCGTCTTTAGGTATAGTTCCTCGGCAACACAGTAGTGGTGGTAAGGATACTTTACTAGGAATAAGTAAACGAGGAAATAGCTATTTAAGATGTCTTTTGATTCAAGGAGCAAAGGCGGTTGTTTCAAGAGCGAACACGAAAAATGATAAATTAAGTCAATGGATAAACCGACTTGTTCAAACTCGGGGGCATAACCGAGCATGCGTAGCTTATGCCAACAAAATGGCGAGAATGGCTTGGGCTATTACCGTCTCTGGTGAGGAATACTCACCAGTATAAGTAAACCGCTCATCAAAGAATTGCGTGGGTAGAACGAAACGATGACATAACAGGTAAAACCTGCATATTGAAAACCTGATAACCTCAGTGAACTTAAAGTTCGACGATCTGATAAGGACAATATGCGCGGAATACATCGAGGTCAGGAGTAATGAGCTTCATTAAAAGACCGTATATATGACAGCAATCCTGTCTCTGTTATCAATGAGTTAAACCTTGCAATACGGGAGGAGACCATATATGAGGTTAAAAAATTATCGGCGAACTTTTCTTTCCAAACTCTTGGCGTAAGCGCTTCAACTTTTGAGGCAGGATGCATGCTGACGCGTTGTAATACATCAACAAGATAATGGTAGGGGTTAATTTTCTGAAGACGGCATGTCACTAATAAGCTTTGTAATATACCCAGTTGCTCAGCGCCCAATTCACTCTAACAAAATAAGTTATTTTTTCGACCCATAGGGATGACACGTAAAGCTCTCTCAAGGTGATTAGTATCCATGGAAACCGCGGGGTTTGATAAGAATACTTTTAATTCTACTTGCCGCTCGTTGACATAATTTAAGGCTTTGCTTAATGGGTTTTTAGGTGTTAAATCGGTACGTTGTCGCTGCTCATAAATCCAGGTGAAAAATTCAGTAACAATAGGCTCGCTGTGCTTTTGTCGATAAGCTAAAACGTCCGCAGGCTCGGTTATATTATCTTTGATGTATCTTTCGTTTTTGTAAAGCTTGGCTATTTTATCAATGGCCTCTTGTGCGGCTATCGGTTCAATTAACAAGGCTCTGTCAAAATAGCGACGCGCATGCACCCAACAAGTGACGTGAATTATGATACTTTCTTTCTCGTTAAGTTTTACCACTGTTTTCGTGTAAGCGGCATAACCATCGGTGAGTAAAGTTCCTGCAAAGTTTTCCAACTGATTTTGGGCATGCAAAAAGCCTCGGCTGTTAGACCAAGTAAAGGCTATTTCATCTTTGTCACCATACATCGGCCAAAAGTACGTTTGTTTCATCTTCCCTTTGCTTTTTCTCCCCGCTTTTATGGGGACTTCATCCATAGCAAGAATTTGACTGGTGACGATGGACTTTAGCAGGGCTTGATAAATCGGTTTTAGTAGCTCAATGCCTTTTTGTACCCAGTTAATTAAGGTGGCTCGACTAATATGAATACCTGAGTCAATCATACGCTGATGTTGCCGATAAAGCGGTAAGTGATAAACGCCTTTATCAACCATTAAGTTGCTTGTTTGATTTGCGTTGATGGGCTTTAATATCAGTACTTGTTTTGGTTGTACCGTCTTCTTTACCAAGGTCAAATAACTGACCTTGGTTGCTATCTTCTTCAAGCAATTGTTTTTCTGATTTACGACCAAACAATTGACGCTTGAACCAATCCAATTGCTGTTCAAGCACAGCGTTACGCTCCTCAAGGGCTTGAGTTTTAGCTTGTTGTGAGTGATTGATTTCGGTCGTTTTCATAGCGCATGTTATAACAAAAATTACTGACTAAAGCGCTTGTTTTTTGGCGCTTTTTGCCAATTAATGCCATCAATTAAACATTGCAATTGTGCCCACGTCAGAGGCATTTTATCTTCATCATTGGTGACACGATGAAACTAACCTTGCTCAAGGCGTTTGCTCCATAAACAATAACCACCGCTGCTGTAGTAAAGGATTTTGATGTGAGTTCGACGTTTATTGATAAACACAAATAGCTCACCACTACTGGCTTCGCGTTTGAGCTTGGTTTGCGCTAATGCCGCTAATCCATCAAATTGCTTGAGCATAAAGCCATACGGATAAGTTAGGATCTTGAAGTAACATTAGCGCTTGTTCATGCGTAAAACTACGCCGTTAGGTAAAGCGAGTTCAATGTCCCAGTCTTGTGATGGGGATTGTGAAGGTAATGTTTGCTCTGGCATAATATTCACCCAATCGTTCGAGCTGTTATCTGTTGGTGTTGGGCTGTCAGTTACGCCAGAATAAAGCGAATTATTTGCTAAACGCTTACGCCAAGCGTAGAAGCTTGAGGTATTAAGTTTTTGTTGCTGACAAAAAGCTGCTATTTGCAAACCGCTTGCTGTATGTTGTTCGAATATTTGCTGCCATTGCTTGGTTGTTCTGTTAATGTTTGCCATTGTTTTTCTCGGTGAATAAATAATGGCGTTACTTTAGATGATTTAGCTGGTAATGGAATACGGCCTAAATTGATCGCTTACAGATGGAATGCTGCCCAATATATTTCCCCCTGCTGAGTAGTTACAATAAATTAATATGTTAAGGTAAGATTATTAAGGGAACCTCTACACCGATGGATTTGGTATTTCACTAGCAGATAAACAACTCAAATATTCAACTCCACACAACTTAAAAATTTAAAGTTAAACTAAAAGGTTTATTTTTTTGATATTTACAGATACAAACTAGAGTTTAGAGTCTGGGGAGGAAGATTATCGCGCAAAGTGTGCGAAAAAACTTGACATAAAGCGGCAAAAAGTTTGCCGCGCCCTATACAGCTTTGCTTTTTAAAAGGTGTATAGGGCGCGGCCTTCAGAAAGAAATGAATCGATTTCTTCTGGAGGCCGCTATGAACGCAACAGGATGTGCTCACATCCCCCGCGAACTGTGCTATTGGATAACATTTTTAAGCAAAGCGCTACCCCCAAGATCCGTAGGCACATTCATTGAACTATTGATCGGCGCTATGTTAACGCCCGCTGGCTTTGTCACCGAAACCTATTTGTTTCTAGACATGCAAAGGCACTGGACGACGTATTACAAATGGCTTGAAGCCGGAAAGTGGTCCTGGTTGAAGCTGGCAAGACAGTTCGTCTGTCTGGTTCTTAGTGCCAAGAATGATCCCGTTCTATATTTAGCGATTGACGATACGGTGAGTCTACGAGCCTCGAAAAAAGCACCGGGCAGCCAGATACATCATCAGCACGGAAATAAGCCGAATTTAGCCGCCTATGTTCGTGGTCAATGCTGGGTTAGTTTAGCGGCTGTTTTCAGGCGCACACCGCTGGAGACGACGGCGATACCTCTATTGTTCCGACTGATACCCAGTGCAGGGAATACGGGCAAGCTGGTCGCAGCGACAGTGATCATGCGTGCTGTTTACCGCTTGTTTGAAGATAAAACGGTGAGGGTATTGGTCGATTGCTGGTATATGCGCAAACGATTTATCAACGCGATGACAGCGTACGGTTTTACCGTGATTGGCCAGGCGAGAATCGATACGCGGCTTTACGACGAACCCCCCGAACGAAAACCGGGGCAACGCGGGCGGCCACGCAAGTATGGCGAAAAACACACACCCAAGCGAATTGCCCACTTTAAAAAGACGGAAGCACTACTGCGGCTGTACGGAAAAGAACAAAAGGTGAGATACCGTAGTCGGCTCGCCAAGGCAAGGTTCCTTGACGGTCAGTTAGTCAGAGCCGTTTCGGTGTCTGTCAACAAAGATGTCGCGTCCATTGATCATGCGGCTTTAGATTTCTGCTCTTTTTCCGCCTGATGTTCTTTGGGTGGATTTAGCCAGACTTCTTCCACCGGATTCCAGTTTCGTGTTCTGCCAGACCACCGTTGTGGGTTTCTCAGCCGGGCGCTTTCATATACCGCTCTTCGCTGTTCAAGCAGCTCATTGTCTTCACCACGATGACGCTGGCTCGGGGTTACAAAGCGGATGGCGCTGTGCCGATGTTCGACGTTGTACCAGTGCACAAAACCATGAACCCACCGCCTGGCGGCCTCTATACTCTCAAAGGGTTTGCTCGGATACGCCGGTGTATATTTCAGTGTACGGAACAAACTCTCAGAGTAGGGATTGTCATCACTCACCGAGGGGCGACTGAATGAAGGAACAACCCCCAGCTTTTGCAGCGTTGCCAGCATTGTCGCGCCTTTCATCGGGCCGCCATTGTCCGCGTGCAATACCAATCCAGCTTGATGAATACCCTCTGCTAGACAGGCCTTGCGAATCATCAGGCTGGCGTGTTCCGCCGACTCGTTCTCGTGAACCTCCCAAGCCACAATCTTACGGCTGAATATGTCTAATACCAGGTACAAACGATAAAATGAGCCCCGGATGCTGGACGCCAAATATGTGATGTCCCAACTCCAAAGCTGATTCGGGCCTGTGGCCTTGAAGCCCTCTGGCTTAGGCACGGTACGCGGGGGGTTACTGCGTCCCCTCCGGTGCACTTGGTCAGCTTCGCGCAACACCCGATAAAAGCTCGACTCTGAGGCAATGTACTCCCCGTCGTCCGCCAGACGCGGCACTATCTGGGTTGGTGGCAAACTCCGGTATTCCACCTGGTTACACACCGTTAGAATCGTATCTCGTTCCTCATCGCTGAGCTTATTGGCCGGAGTGCGCTGTGCCGCTGCAGCCTTACGTCTGTCTTCCAGGCTGCGTTGATCGGCCAGAGCCTTTTTCCAGCGTTGCAGAGTGCGCACATCAACTTCCAGCACCGCGCAAGCTTTGACGTACCTGGCACCGGCGGTGACGGCTTCATCAATCAGGTCAATGGCAATATGACGATCCTGAGGCACAATCAATCGTCCTCTTCGTCCCCCCAGATTTCCTGGGCTTTTTTTTGGAGAACCAGCAAGGCCGCCGTTTCCGCCAGCGCCTTGTCCTTTCGTCTGAGTTCCTTTGCCAATTTTCGGCTCTTTTTACGTTCCTGTTGAAGCTCGCGACGTTCAGCCGCTGACAGGGGTCGCTGTGTCTCGGCCCCGGCGGCGGCTGCTTCACGCCAACGGGCAATCTGCTCGACATAGAGGCCCTTTTGGCGACAATATTCCGCCAGTTCCTCTTCGTTCAGCGCTGCAGTCTCAATGACCACGGCCAACTTGTTTTCCCCGCTCCAGTTTTCGGGGTTGGATGGATCAGCAGGCACAGACTTTCCTTCATGACGGAATTTATTCCGCCAATTATATAGGGTTACATCCGAAACACCCGTATCGCGACTAACCTGGGCAACTGACATTGCATTGGGTGGCATCATCTTGCGTACCACCTGCTCTTTGAATTCATCATTGTACTTCGGCACTTCCGGCTCACTTGCCGCCCCCTGTTAGCTAAGATGGTAAAAAAATGGAGGCGACATCTATGCTGCCACAGGGGGGTTTGGTGCGAGCTAGACAGGGGTAAAGGTCAGTGGACCAAGACTCGATTATTTCTTTCAACCGATACGACTCTAACGAGCGAACAAGTGATTGAAGATTACGGACTGCGTTGGTCGATTGAGTCGATGTACTACCAGTTGAAACAATTGTGGGGGCTCAAAGAAGCCTGGCAGCAACGGCGCCAAACGCTGCATCGCTGGGTTCACTTGACGACTGTAGGTTACGGACTGCTTCATTTGTTGACGCTGGTATTGGGTGATAAAGCGGGCCCACTGGTGACGGATGCACCATGGCGCAAGCCGGATATTATTACAGCGGGAAGAATCAGGCTGGGTCTGACAAAACATTTTCTCCATGTTAACGTTCGAAGCTGGTGGAACGAAAGATGCAAAAAATTCCAAGCCCCTGGTGCGGTAGATTATATACAAGATGGGTAACATTGCGTTGCAGCTTGTATTACACGCAGGTTTTGAGAGAACATTAAGGAAAAGGAGTCGGGATTGAAGCTTCCGACAACAGCTCTTTCGCTCTAAACTCTAGGATACAAAGTTATACTACTTATTTATACAGTTACCGTTTTGTGGTAATACTTACTATTAGGGAATTAGATGTTTGGCTGTACTGAATGTGGTTATGAGTTTGATAACTCATTAGTAAATTGTCCTGAGTGTGGTAATGCTATTGATATAGCAAAACGTCCTGAATTAATTGCTTTAGCGGCAATAACTACTGAATTTATAACACAATCAGGAAGCTCCAAACTTGAATCAAAAGTTGGGAAGAAATGGCCTATTAACGAAGATATTTGTTATAACCTTATTTCTCAAGTAGAAAGAAAGTTTAAACGAAAAAATAAGTTTCATAGCTACTACGATGAAAGTAAAGATATAAACTCTACACAAGTAAGATTAGTAAATTTTATTTTAAAAAAAATTACTTTCGAAAAAATTGTCAGCTTATTTATGGATAGTTTGGTAGCGAAAGCGAGAGAGGCTGGGGTGTCAAAAATTGCAGGTGGCAATATAATCTTTATGCACTATAAAAGTCTAGATACTGGCGATATTGGTCGTCTACTAGCCATTATGGTAGATAAAAAAGAGGGGTTCGATTTTGATGAAAATCTCATCCCTACAGATTCACAGCATATAAATTTAGACGCTTTACGCCAAGCGGCTTTATTTGATTTAACTCTTTTTGACTAGAGTTTAGAGTCTGGGATAAGACAAGTAGTTTAAATGTAGAACAAGCTAATATAAAAAAATTAAAACTGTTTTGTCATACTCGTCAGTTATTGGCTCAGATGTCTGATTTGTGTGAGCCGAAGTCAGGTCAAAATAAAGGAAAAGATAAACTTTTTTTTATCATAGAAACTGAAAGTAACGTAAGTAGACGTGAATTCAAACCAAATATTGGTTGGAGTGATTTGTTACTGATTACTGATATTGATGATGCATTAATGTCAGTGAACAAATTAATTGATGCTTTAAACCTTGGGGATAGGCAAGATACAGAAAGACGTTCAGTCATGAGGTCAGCGTTAAATGAACTTGTAAACACATGCAGTGATAGTGACAGTATTTTTCCCAGCATTGTTAAATCGATCCCTGAACTTCAAAAAAAATATGATGAGCACCATGAGCTTTTTATTAAACGCTTTAGCGTAAATAAAGTCCTTCTTGAGATAAGCCAACAAGATTTACAATACACTTCTAAACTGAACGAAATAATATCAAATGTTCAAACTAAGGCGTTAACTATACCAGCAGGGCTTGTTTTCATTGGAGCCATTATGCGAATTGATTATTATCTTGATGGCCTTGCTATTTCCATAGGTATTATAATGACAACATGGATAATCTACCGCTCTTTAGATGTTTATCAAGATTCATTTATTCATATTGAAAATCAGGTTAAATCTGAATTTAAACGATACGATACCCTTAATGAAGAAGCTGAAGTCCGAACTCAGTCTAAGAAAACTAAAGGCGAGTTATTAGGTTTAATAGTGAAAGCGAAAGACAATACAAAGCTGATTAAAAATTGTGTTATGTTCTCTTTAATTGCTGCGTTGGTTTATATATGTCAATCAACGCCAGTTATGCCTATGGAAGAGATAAATTATATTAAGAGTTTGTTTGGCTTTATTTAATAGATTAATATGCGGGTAGTTAATTCAAAGAGAGAATGTTCAATATTCTGTGTCAGGTTATTAAATATCCAACACTTTATCTAGGCGGCCTTCAAAATAAATAGCTAACTGAGACAATGCTTGACTCCAATTCTGAATGGGCATTGTCCATTTTTCGCTGGCGTTAAGTATGCCGACGTAAAGCAGTTTTATCAAGCTATTTGAGCTTGGAAAAGCGCCTTTAGTCTTGGTTAGCTTTCTGAATTGGCGGTGTACGGATTCTACGGCATTGGTTGCGTAAATTACGCGTCTGATGGGCTCTGGATATTTAAAATAAGCCGATAGGTTATGCCATTTGTTGCGCCAAGAGTTGATAACTAAAGGATACATTTCCCCCCATTTTTCTTCCAGCTTATCCAAGGCCGCTTCTGCTGCACTCAAGTTGATTGCTCGGTAAACAGGTTTCAGATCAGCCATAAACGCTTTCTGATTTTTAGCGCCTACATATTTCATTGAATTGCGCAGTTGATGAATGATACACAGCTGTATTTCAGTGTTTGGGTAAATACTAGCAATCGCTTCTGGAAAGCCTGTCAGCCCGTCTATGCAGGCGATGAGAATATCTTCTACACCACGATTTTGAAGATCGGTCAGCACTGATAACCAATGACTAGCCCCTTCATTTTCTGACAAATATAAGCCTAATATTTCTTTTTTACCTTCTGTCGTCAGCCCTAGAACGGTATAAAATGCCTGGCTAATATAGCGTCCGTCAACCTTCACTTTATAATGGATGGCATCTAGCCAAACTATGGGGTAGTGGCTCTGTAGAGGCCTTTCACGCCATTGCTGAAGCTCAGGGAGCAGTTTATCCGTGACCGCGCTTATCGTGCCAGTGGAAACATCCATTGAATAAATTTCTTCAACGTGTTTTTGGATGTCCGAATAATTCATACCAAGGCTAAACATAGACAGTATTTTTCGCTCAATTTCGTTAGTTAAACTTGTCTGACTTTTCTTTACGATTTGCGGCTCAAACGTCCCAGAGCGGTCTCTTGGCGTGTCTAGTTCAAAGTTACCTGATGTCGTTTTCATCGTTTTTCGAGTACGACCATTTTTTCGATTTGGTTGTTCTTCTGCGGCTAAATGCTGCTCTAATTCCGCTTTTAGCGCAGCTTCTGTTAATTGTTTGATCAGCGGAGTTAAGATCCCATCTTTACCAATAAGTTGTTTACCCGATTGTAGATCTTCTAATGCTTGCTCAAAGTTAAAAGGTTTTTTCATGTGTCACTCCTAAAATTTTTATTTATTTTACTTGAATGACACAGAATTATGAACATCCCCAACTCATTCGAATTAACAAACCTGAACATTGGCTATAGCCATTAAATATAAATTTTCACAGAGAATCCTAGCGCCTTTAATGCTTTATTTGTTCGACCATTCCTTGGTGGTGTTGCTTCCGGCCTAGCCCAACCTACAATTTCAGCAATTGAATTAATTCCATAATGCTTAATTTTGTATTCTGGTAGCTTTCCTGCTTGATAAATTCTTTCCCATATATCAGCTTCTTTTCCTGAATATAAAATAAAGTTCAATACATCAATAATTGACTGACCTTTCGTGTTACGGAATGAATAAAGCAATTCAGCAAATAAAGGAAGCCTTTCAGCACGTGTAAGCGTAGTTACATCAGCTCGGCCTAAATCACTGGTTTTAATTTTGATAACATGATCAAGGGTGGCGTGTGTAGCCGAGCAAAGTGTTAATAAGTCTTCAGAACTTATCGATTTAATATTCTCTTTAGCTAACAACCTTCTAATATTGGGAGCATTAACATCAAAAGTTATGTATTCATCTGAAGGTGCTTTTTCAGTATTTTTCCACCAAGTTAAAGCATTAATTAAAGCTTGTTGCGGATTTGCCTTATTCCTTTGAAAATAATCTTCAAAAGGGTAGGTATTGTCATCTTGACGTACTAAATTGTAATAATATGCATGTAAGAATTGATCAACTTGCCAGTACCTAGGTGTATTCTCATCAACCCAGCTAGGTCTAAAGTCATCAATTTGACTAGCAATATTACGAATGGTAGATAATGTTGAGTTCCACTCTTCACGAAATCGTTCTTTCTTCTTATCTACTTTTTTCTTATCAGGTGTAAAGTTTACTCCCTCCCATTCATCAATTGTCCTTTTCTTCTTAGTTTCATCATCAATTTCTGATGCACCTTTACTACGACGAAGAGCAGCTATTTCAATTTGCTCTGTAATTATTTCTTGAGTTAATGGAAATGCTTTATCCAAGTCAATTAACTCATCAAAAAACTCTTCTAATTGCTCATCCATTCCTGATTCTGTTAACTCGACATCTGAAATAAATATGCCGGTTTCAATATTTGAATACCAAGCTCTATCAGTTAGGTTTGCTGAGCCTATATAAGCACCATGTCCTTGCCACCAAATAATTTTCGCATGCAACATATCAGGTATTAATTTACAAAAAATATTGTTACGCTCATTTTTTAGCAAAGTGTTTAGGAGACTAGGCGTAACTGGAACTGTATGGTCATACCGCATCCAAATATCCAATCTACGTTTATGCTCTAAACAGTTTTGAATTAATTTAGGTATTTCGCCTCTATCACTGCCATAGGCAATGGCAGCTAATACACAGTCAACTTCAACCTCTTTTGAAGGCAAGCATGACTCTAAAAAGTTATTATTTATACCATTTGCTACTAGTTTCATTGCTCTTCCCTTAATCGACACTAAATTAGAAATTTTAATAGTTACAAAATGAATTAACCTGAAACGAATAGGCTGAAGTTAATTTCACTAGATTGATATTCTTCTATTTCAGGTGCTGTCATATAAAGAGGACAGTCTTTGATACGGAATCGTTCGCCGTTTAAGTGAGTAACTTGATATTTTTCATCAATACCACGAGCGAAGTCGAACATTCCAGATACCAAGGCATGAAGTAACGTACATTGGGTTATTTGATAAAAAGCTCTGTCCTTTTTATTGGATATGACATTCTCAGTTAAAATACTAGTTATACGAGAATCATAAACCTGTGCGCTGTTAATCGTTATTGTCAGATGTTCTATCAACTTTTCATCTTGATTCGATGATTGTTCAATGAATTTCTCAATTCGCTTAAACGCTGCTTCAGGCAACTGAGGTTTGAACTCTACCTTAAAATCTTTCTTTTCTTGGTGAAGTTCATCTAAAATCTTTATTAACTCAACGAGATAATCAGATATTTCAGCAAGCGCTATAGGCATGAAAGCTTTCGTTGCATTTCTTTTCCTAAGCGTATTTTTTTGTTCAGCTATTTTCGTGCTATGAACAATTAACAATGTTGATAGAAAAGCAATAATAGCAGCGTTAAAAGTTTGCCATTCTTTCCATGTTGAAATGGCTGGCTGCCAACCATTACTTATAGGAGCAATGATCATAAAACAAACATAAATCCCAAGTAGAATGCATATGAAAAATTTAAATATTTTACTTTGTAAAACAGACTCTATTACTGCAAACATATTAACTTATCACCATAGTTATTATTTTTATTGGATATCTATCTAGGTTTTACTTCAAACTGAGCTAGGCAATAACCGCATAGTTGAGGGCCTAATAACAGCCTGTCGATTGCCAGCAGCCGGGACCTTGTAGTAGATTGAGCAAAATCAGGGGGTATTAATCCTTCCTATACTCAACAATATCTATTAAAACACTATTTTGAGTTAATTTTCCCTCCCAAATCTTTAATCCATAGGTGCTATTTCTATCAAAAAAGATAAATTTATCATTCCCTATCATAGCATTCCCCACATATCTTATCGATTGGCTAAATTCAGGATATGTGTTTTTAATTGCTTTGTATAGGTCATTCAAATGTGTCGGTTTATTATTGCTTATCAGAGCTTCTTCTATATAAGATTCTATCGACCTTGGTGCCTTACTTTTAATCGTAATATTATTGTCGCTATCAGGAATTATATTAAATTCTGAATATAAGTAAGCGCCCCTAAATCAGCACCTATTTTTTTGTAAGAGTTCCCGCCAGACTTTCTCCTGATAACCACACAGGAGCAAATCATGAACGATATCACTCAGCCCCAGCCACAAGGTATTGACTGGAAGCAGCAAATACAAACCTGGAAACTGTCGGGCTTGTCTCAGACCCGGTTTTGCAAACACAATCACCTGACTTACCATCGCTTTGTGTACTGGCGTCGGAAGTTTGACGATACCATCCGTGTGTCTTCTATAAAACAAGACCAAGGTGGCTTTGCCGCAGTGAGTGTCAGACCTGACGCCGATCGGGGGCTAACCTTGTCACTGCCCAACGGATTCATTGTGCGAGGTATCTGTGCCGAAAACCTGTTGGTGGTGCGGCAGTTACTGGATCAATTGTGACGGCGCGCTACTTCCGCCCGGCCAATGACATGCCACAGATTTATCTGTACCGGGACTCCGTAGATTTTAGAAAATCGGTCAATGGCCTTAGCGCCATTGTGGAGCGAGAACTGGGTCGTAACCCCTTTGAGGGTGCCCTCTATGCCTTCACTAATCGCCAGCGCAACAAAATAAAATGTTTGTACTGGGAGGACAATGGGTTTGTGTTGTACTACAAATCACTGGCGGAAGAGAAGTTCCGGTGGCCGCACCCTGACGACGACGTGATTTCCCTCACCGGCCAGCAGATCAATTGGTTGCTGGACGGCTACGATATCTCCCTGATGACAGGCCACAAAAAACTGCATTATGAGTCTGTATTTTAAAGCTTTTTGTCGCCATGAATGTTATAATTACGCCATGCAATCGGCGATAAAAAAGCAACAAAAACAAGGGTGTTACGAGAACTTATCCGTCGCTGAATTACTTGTTGCCCTCGCCGTAAAAGACCAGATTCTTGAAGATAAATGTTTGCTTCTCGAAGAAAAAAACGAGGTTCACCAGAAACACCTCGGCGACAAAAACCACATCATCCTTGAACAGGGTAAACGCATTGTCCTGCTCGAAGAATACTTGCGCCTGGCCACGGTACAGAAATTCGGAGCCAGTAGTGAGAAACTGGCGTTTCAGTCTGATTTGTTCGATGAGGCTGAAATCGAAGTCGCCCTGAGTGAGCTCGAAGAGCAACTGCCTGAAGAAGACCGGGTTCGGCCTCAAAAGAAGAAAAGAAAGCGCGGGTTTAGCGACAAGCTGCAACGGGTGCAGATACACCTCACACTTTCAGATGAGGAAAAGGATGGGGCCACCAAAACATTCTTCACCAAGATCAAGGAAGAGCTGGAGTTTATTCCCGCCCAGGTCAAGGTGCTGGAGTACTGGCAGGAAAAGGCGGTGTTCAATAACCATGGTGAAGACGTCATTGTCGCCGCACAGCGCCCCGCTCATCCGCTGGGGAAATGCTTTGCCAGTCCTGCATTGCTGGCCTACATCATTGCCTCCAAATACGCCGATGGACTGCCGCTATACCGCCTGGAGGGGATGCTCAAGCGTTACGGCGGTGATATCAGCCGCTCCAACATGGCCCACTGGATTGTACGGCTTCAGGATGTATTCCAGCCCTTGATCAACTTGATCCGGAAGGTTCAGCTTGAGGGGAATTACCTGCAGGCGGATGAGACGCGCATACAAGTCTTGAAGGAAACGGGCAAAACGGCCCAATCGGATAAATGGATGTGGGTGATACGCGGCGGCCCGCCGGATAAACAATCAGTGCTGTTCGAATACGACCCCTCACGTGCTGGCGCGGTGGCTGAACGCCTGCTGGATGGATTTAGTGGTGTGTTGCAGGCCGACGGCTATTCCGGTTACAGCAAGGTGTGCCGGATAGCGGGCATTACCCGAATTGGATGCTTTGACCATGCCCGGCGCAAGTTCGTTGAAGCCAGCCGGGCGGCGGAAACCAGGAGCACCAAAAAGAAAGTGGGGCAACCCACCAAGGCTGACGTTGCACTCAGTAAAATACGAAGGCTGTATGCGATAGAGAAATCGATCAAGGATCTGGAGCACGACAAGAAAAAACAGGCAAGGCAGTCACTCAGCGTGCCGATTCTCGAGGACCTGAAGCCATGGCTGGAGAAGAACGTCAGCCGGGTGCCCAAAGATAGCCTGACCCACAAGGCCATAACGTACACACTGAACCAATGGGAGTACCTGATTGGCTATTGCGAGGACGGCCAGTTGAATATCAGCAATGCGCTGGCTGAGAATGCGATCAGGCCCTTTGCGGTTGGTCGGCGCGCCTGGCTATTCGCAGATACCTCCCGCGGGGCCCGAGCCAGTGCGACCTGTTATAGTTTAGTGGAATCGGCAAAGGCGAACGGCCTGGAACCTTATGCTTACCTCCAGCATGTGCTGGCGCACATTGCGGCGGCAGATACGGTGGAGAAGCTTGAAGCATTACTGCCCTGGAACATGGAAATCGAAGAGTAACGGCGAAGTAAAGCGATCTACTGTCTAGCGGCTCGCAGACAAAATCAATAGGGTTGCGGATTCAAGTCGCTAGTGCAATCGGTGGGTTGATCCCAAACAGTACTTGGTTGGGGGTTTTAAAGTCCAGACATTTTCTTGGCCGGTTGTTAAGTTTATCAAAGATTCTCTGGACACACTCCGGCGTCATATCATCAAAGCTAGATCCTTTCGGGGCGTATTGGCGGATCAGACCATTTGTATTCTCATTCAATCCCCGCTCCCATGAATGGTAAGGGTGCGCGAAGTAGCTTTCAGCCTGCAGCTGTTGGGCGATAACCTCGTGTAAGGCAAACTCCTTGCCGTTATCATAGGTCAGTGTTTCTACTGGGGCGGCTAAGGGGGAAAGCGCCCCAAGTATCGCTTCCTTGACGGCCTTCGCCGTTTTATTGGGGGCCAGGGCGATCACTGTGAAACGTGTCTTTCTCTCAACAGCCGTCATCAGTACGGAGCCACCCAAGCGCCCAATGATAAGGTCCATTTCCCAATCACCAATACGCTTGCGCTCATCAACAATCGCTGGACGCTCGTCGATACTTACCCGGTTCCTTAGCTGCCCGCGCTTGTCTGGGCTCCCGTAACGCTTCTTACGTTTCTTTTGGCAGCGCAAGTGGGCATGGAGGTCGCCCCCGGCCTTCTTGTCGATCAGAATGTACTGATAAATCCATTCTGGACTAACAGATTGCAGGATTGATTTTGCTAGCCAACCGCTGATCTGCTCTGGACTCCATTCCTCCCTCAGTAGCGATTCAACCCGCTGCCAGGTTATCTCTGTAATACGTGTATGGGTGTGGTGATGCTGCCGTTCAGTGGCAAAACGCTGGGCCTGCTGGGGCCTATAACCACGCAAGCCCGTATTGCGACCAAGCTCTCTGCTAATTGTCCCAGGGCTTCGTCTAAGCTCTCTGGCTATGGCTTTTTGTGTAAAACCAGCTTTTAAAAATGCTTCAATCTGGTATCGTTCGTATTCGGTCAACTGTGTATAGTTCATGTGTAATTTCCTTGGTCGAGAAAATGGCACTGGATTGTACCAGTTGGCCACCTGCTCTAGAAATTGCACTTATGACTTGAATCTAAGGGTCGATTTAAGTGCGCTTACGAATATAATAAATCTTCGCATATTCTGTTGATTACATCATCATCAAACTTGTCTGACTTATAGTACTTATATTGCAATCCTTTTAAGGTTAGTTGGTAATCATCATTGGTATTTGATGACAACAAAAATTCTATTTTCTCTATAAACCCTATAAAGTTAAATGTTTCGCCTATTGCTTTGCTGACTAAATATTGACATTTTTTTGTGGTATCAATAATTTCCTGATAATCATTTCCTAACAAAATAGATAGCGTTTTATATAAAAAATAATCCGAAAAATTAGTGTTGTCTTTAGCATTAATCGCTGAAACGTCATTTATAAAATCACAATCAAGTTCATAGTATTGACTTAAATCAATTAAGTGACAACAAGGAAATAATGCTTCTATAATAATCCATAATTTTCTGTTCGTTTTTGTTTCTATCTGTCTTATTCTTTCTCTAGTAACCCCTAATTTTAGGCCTAACTCTTGCAGTGTTAGTTGGTCTTTGTTCCAAAAATTATTTCTTGATTTTAATATTGTTAACTCTCTTTCAGTAAAACGCTTTGTTATCAAAAAATCTATTATTCTAAAGATATGAACGCCGTCATCTTGACATTCCTTCCTATACTCTTCAATCAACTTTTCAGAAATTCCGATGAGCGGCATTAAATCGAAAGATATTTCTATGGTTGTTTCCTTGGAATAGTATAAGCCCTCAATTTCTTTTCTAATTTTAATCGATAATTCTTGAATTTCTGATTCAGATGTTTTGCCAATGTTTGGCAAATAAAATAAAGATGGAAGCACAAATAGATGTTTTAAAAATCCAATAGTATCACTATGATTTTTTATTTCTATATTCAGGGCATTGCGACTTCTAGTGCTTAGGTTTGCTATTTTAGTATTGGTGCTATTTACTAACCTTGTTTTTTTGAACTCAGTGCTAGCAATAGCATTTAGCCACATTTCAATATCATCAGAAGATGTTTGGGCAATGTCTATCGCTAAACCATCTGCTTCAATATCATCAGGATTCATGCCCAAACCCAACCCAATTTGATTGAGTGCATTTTTTATTTCATTGATAGATTTAACGCCTAGACAGGGAAGTTTTAACAAATGTTGTTCAGACAAAACTATCAAATCTTCAATATAGTAAATCCGGTCTGATTTTAAGCCATTCATCGAACGAACTGATAATTGTAATATTTCAATTTTATTCATTGCTTGAATAATGCCTCGTACACCAGCCCAGCTTTGCTACGCCCGAGTGCTTTGACTTGTTATACGCGATAGTTTGCACGGTCTTCTAATAAGGTAAGCTGTTCTTGGATTTCTCTTTTTTCTTTTCGGCAACATACCTCGTAGTTAGTTATTATCGCCTCAACCATAGGGTTTCGATTACTTTCTTTACCTCCAACGTGGTAAAAATGTTCTCTCGTTAGTATGTTGTACTTGCTCCATAAGGATTCAATAAATTCATTCTCCCTAAAATCATTGTGATGCCATGTGGAAAGAATAAATTTAGCAGGATATGTATCTAATGCATCAAACAGCTTGTTTTCTTGCTCTTCATCCCAGCCATTAAAGTAATCCACATGACGCCCAATATAAGGGGGATCACAATAAACAAAGCAGTCATCTGAGCCCTCGCCAATTGTTTCTTCGAAACTTTGGCATTTAAATTCAATGTCCTTATGCTTGATAATTTTCTCGACAGCTTCAACTTGATTAACAATTTTTGTCACATAAGCTTTGGCAAAGCGGTTTGGCTTTAACCGCATAGTTGAGGGCCTAATAACAGCCTGTCGATTGCCAGCAGCCGGGACCTTGTAGTAGATTGAGCAAAATCAGGGGGTATTAATCCTTCCTATACTCAATATCTTCGAGCAGTTTCTGAAACTCGTCATCGTACAATTCGCATTCGTTGTCGAACATGTAGCGAGCCAATGATTTGTAGAGTGTCCGTAGCCATGCGACGTCCACTGGATAAGCCAGCAGCGTAGTCGGAGGGCCTTTGTAGTCGTGGCCTGGTTTCGTCGTGTGGTCTATCTCTAAAGAGTATTGTTCTTCACGAGACCATGGCCAGAACGTCAACGTGAGTTCTGTGTCGTGGCTGAAGTTAGCCAGAGTGTCTCGCCAAACGATTTCATTCATTATCCGTCCCCTCGCCCGCTAACCGATCAAGGATATGCCGGTACCGTTTCATAGCAGCATCGAGACGTTTCTGGAACTCTGCGTCAGCCATCAATCTCTGCCTTCAAGCTGAACCAACGCAACGAGTTCATCGCACGACCGGCGCAAATCGATGCACGCCTCCCGCAACAAACGACGAGTCCTATCCGTAGGTTCTCTCGTTTTCTTAAACAAGCTATCCTTGTACCCAAGAGACCATATCGTGTCCTGCGACTCTAAGAGTTCGCTTGTTATCATCTCCCATTCAGTCTGGCGCAAAAAATCAATCTTATAATCCATAGTTGGTGGAGTTTCTCTAGTTGGTGTATGTAATGTTTATCTCAGCTGTGGTTTAGCCGCCCGTGCAAACCGAGCAGATTCTGTAGCATGCGACCGTATGAGAATCTCAACACCCGGCATGCCAACACGGTCACTTATAGTCCACACCGATAAAGGATACATGAGAGCCAACGCACGTTGACCAAAATTTGTACATAATTTACAACCGAGAATATGGTCAGGAGTTGACTTGTGAACCTCCGTCGGGTCGTTCTCGATCCGTACCGCTAGTGTAGTGTATTAAACTGACTGATGATTTGAGAGTGCATGTCTTGCGCGCCCCACTTTCTCCAAAATCTCTTCTGCGGACTTTGTCCAGGCAAATGGCTTTTTATCTTCATTGTGCCTCTCAATAAAATCCATGATGGTCTCTTCCAGCTCTTGTACCGATGTGAATACACCACGGCGCAGTTGCCTTTCTGTCAACAAACCAAAAAATCTCTCCACCAGATTTAGCCACGAAGAACTGGTTGGAATAAAGTGTAAGTGAACCCTTTTATTACGCTTAATCCAGTTCTTCACTTTTTCGTGTTTGTGCGTCGCGTAGTTATCAACGATAAGGTGAAGGTCTAACTCCTTGGGTGTTTGTTTTTCCACAGTCTTCAGAAACGCCAAAAATTCCTGGTGCCGGTGACGCTTTTTGCACTCACCGATAACATCACCAGTCAGGGTGTTCAGTGCCGCAAACAAGGTGCTTGTACCATGACGCTTATAGTCGTGAGTCATGGTTCCGCCGCGCCCGGGCTTCATCGGCAATCCCGGCTGCGTTCTGTCCAGCGCTTGAATGGAACTCTTTTCGTCAACACAGAAAACAACTGCATTCTCTGGCGGCGATAAATACAAGCCAACAACATCGCGTAGCTTTTCTTCAAAGGCAGGATCGTTGCTCACCTTGAACTGAGCAACCAGGTGTGGCTTCAGACCAACTTCTCGCCACACTCTATTTATAAAGGAGTGATTAATGCCCATCACTTTTGCCAAACCCCGGGTTGTCCAGTGGGTGCCATCCTTGGGTTTTTCCTGCGTGGTTATCTTGATGACTTTCGACCGCAGCTTTGCCTGGTCCGCAGAATTCTTGCCGCCGTGATTAGCCCCTCTTGGCAAATCTTTTTCTATTCCCCGAAACCCTCTCTCAAAAAAACGATTGCGCCATCGGCCTACCTTGTTGACATCAATTTCCAGCTCTTCAGCAATTTTGTAGTTGGGAACATTTTTTGCAGCGAGCAAAATAATCCTTGAGCGCTCTACCAATCGAACCGGTGTCGTTTTGCTTCTAACATTTTTTTCCAACTGTTTTTTCTCTTGCGCTGTTAAAGTTATATTTATTTGGGCGGGCATTAGCTTCACACGGGTAGTGAATGAAGTAATCATTATATCATTAATCTGTTTAATACACTACACTAGGTTGCGCAACGCATCCAGTTCTCGTTCAACTAGCTCGTCAACATCTTCATTCTGTTTTTTAGTCAACATAATCCTCATCGAAATATTTATCGTCAACCTCGAAATCCAAGACTTCTATCACAACCCGAGTTTTACCGAAGTCGTAAGTGTCGTGCAGATACTCGAACAGTTTAGTGCCGAACACCTCATCGTCACTTTCAATAGCGACCATAACAACCTGAGCTGTTTTCATATCATATCTCTTTTCATATAGACCATTTACCAACGAGGCTGCCTGAAGACACGATCATCTCCGACAGGCAACCCATGCGGACCCTCGCCTTGCTGATTTATCGTACCGTACAAGCCGTAGACTGAGACCATCTGATCCCCTCGAACTTGGTCCTGACCATATGGTACAACCACATTTTCGTACAGTGGGTTACTCATCTGCCATATCCTCCGAGTCTGGTTCAACGATTTCTGATTCAACATCTAGTATCGTATCAAACTGATCCGCTGCTAGCAACTCTTTCGCCTTATTAGGATCAACAATTCCAATGGCTGCTTTGAGATTAGCGACATACCGGTCTTGGTCTCCGCCGATCACGAACACGTTATTCTGAGACCCGGTAGTCACACCTTCAACCTCGACCTTAGCTGGAGCGTCAACGCCATACAACAAGTTCATGTCACGCATAACTCCCTGAGCAGTACGGATCGAATCGGTGTTACCAGACTGTACCTTAGGCCACAGAGTCAACAACATCTCATTCAACCGCTGGTACTGCAAGTTACGCAGTTCTGAAGCAGGCTCGCTCGTTAACCGTTTCAACGCACGCAGCACCGCTACCCGTGCGCTCGATGGGTCCGCCCACCCCACCGCATCCGCTATCTGCTGGTAGGTCGCTCTAGCCGCTGTGGTGCCGCGGTGAGGATTATTGCCTGTATCGAGGACCCATCGGTCATCAAGAAGATTTTAGCTCACTTGGATGCTAAGTCCGGGGGGCCCACCAGCGTGAATCAAATACCAGAGCCACGGGCACCGCCACAAGAGAGCTTGCGGGCCTGCCCATAAGCGTAGCGAGTGCTGTGGGTATCGATTAGGAAAACAGGGAGAGGATGATAGGTGCTGCTCAAGGATGAGGCCGGTAGGATAGGTTGCGGGCCGGAAAGCGCAAAACGCTAAAACGGCCGGTGCACCATTGATTTATGCTTAATAACCGCATAGTTGAGGGCCTAATAACAGCCTGTCGATTGCCAGCAGCCGGGACCTTGTAGTAGATTGAGCAAAATCAGGGGGTATTAATCCTTCCTATACTCTTGATGGTGGATTACAGATGATAATACGGATGAACGGGGTGAGAAAAAGTGAATACTATTTATCATGCAAAACTATTTGCTCATGAATTATCATTGGTTCAAGCTGGGGATTCAGTTAATCGTCTTTCTCAGGCAATGTTTGACGCCTGTATTGATCTTAACTAGAGTTTAGAGCGAAAGAGCTGTTGTCGGAAGCTTCAATCCCGACTCCTTTTCCTTAATGTTCTCTCAAAACCTGCGTGTAATACAAGCTGCAACGCAATGTTACCCATCTTGTATATAATCTACCGCACCAGGGGCTTGGAATTTTTTGCATCTTTCGTTCCACCAGCTTCGAACGTTAACATGGCGAAAATGTTTTGTCAGACCCAGCCTGATTCTTCCCGCTGTAATAATATCCGGCTTGCGCCATGGTGCATCCGTCACCAGTGGGCCCGCTTTATCACCCAATACCAGCGTCAACAAATGAAGCAGTCCGTAACCTACAGTCGTCAAGTGAACCCAGCGATGCAGCGTTTGGCGCCGTTGCTGCCAGGCTTCTTTGAGCCCCCACAATTGTTTCAACTGGTAGTACATCGACTCAATCGACCAACGCAGTCCGTAATCTTCAATCACTTGTTCGCTCGTTAGAGTCGTATCGGTTGAAAGAAATAATCGAGTCTTGGTCCACTGACCTTTACCCCTGTCTAGCTCGCACCAAACGGCTCTGACTAACTGACCGTCAAGGAACCTTGCCTTGGCGAGCCGACTACGGTATCTCACCTTTTGTTCTTTTCCGTACAGCCGCAGTAGTGCTTCCGTCTTTTTAAAGTGGGCAATTCGCTTGGGTGTGTGTTTTTCGCCATACTTGCGTGGCCGCCCGCGTTGCCCCGGTTTTCGTTCGGGGGGTTCGTCGTAAAGCCGCGTATCGATTCTCGCCTGGCCAATCACGGTAAAACCGTACGCTGTCATCGCGTTGATAAATCGTTTGCGCATATACCAGCAATCGACCAATACCCTCACCGTTTTATCTTCAAACAAGCGGTAAACAGCACGCATGATCACTGTCGCTGCGACCAGCTTGCCCGTATTCCCTGCACTGGGTATCAGTCGGAACAATAGAGGTATCGCCGTCGTCTCCAGCGGTGTGCGCCTGAAAACAGCCGCTAAACTAACCCAGCATTGACCACGAACATAGGCGGCTAAATTCGGCTTATTTCCGTGCTGATGATGTATCTGGCTGCCCGGTGCTTTTTTCGAGGCTCGTAGACTCACCGTATCGTCAATCGCTAAATATAGAACGGGATCATTCTTGGCACTAAGAACCAGACAGACGAACTGTCTTGCCAGCTTCAACCAGGACCACTTTCCGGCTTCAAGCCATTTGTAATACGTCGTCCAGTGCCTTTGCATGTCTAGAAACAAATAGGTTTCGGTGACAAAGCCAGCGGGCGTTAACATAGCGCCGATCAATAGTTCAATGAATGTGCCTACGGATCTTGGGGGTAGCGCTTTGCTTAAAAATGTTATCCAATAGCACAGTTCGCGGGGGATGCGAGCACATCCTGTTGCGTTCATAGCGGCCTCCAGAAGAAATCGATTCATTTCTTTCTGAAGGCCGCGCCCTATACACCTTTTAAAAAGCAAAGCTGTATAGGGCGCGGCAAACTTTTTGCCGCTTTATGTCAAGTTTTTCCGCACACTTTGCGCGATAATCTTCCTCCCCAGACTCTAAACTCTAGGATCTTAATCCTCATCAAATAAATGCAGCAATATTTGCTTTGAAGAACCCATTGAGCAAAGGGTGTATCTTAGCTGATGAAGTTGGCCTTGGTAAAACTATTGAGGCTGGCCTTGTACTTTCTCAGCTGTGGGCCGAAGGAAAAAGGTCGTTTTTAATCATTGCTCCTAAATCACTTCGTCATCAATGGAAAGATGAATTATCAAATCTTTTCTTCTTGGACAGCGAAATCATGTCAGGGCAAGGTTTTAAAAAAATAAATAGTTTAGATCACTGCTGTCCCGTTAAGGAGAAAATAAAAAGGTCTGATTCCGCCACAATTGATACAATGAGATTGTTTAGAAAACAGTGTATTAATAGAGGGAACCAGACCATGGCGCATTGTAATACGATCCTGTCACAAATACTAAAACCTGTTCCGAGACATGAATTTGAGACCCTTGCCAAACAACATCATTCAGGTCGTGCTTTTCGTAAAGCCTCCCGCTGGTCACAGTTTGTGTCGCTGACGATGGCTCAATTGTCCGGTCGAAACAGCTTGCGCGATATCGTGGACAATATGTCGGCGCAAATGCATCGCCTTTACCACCTGGGTAGCGCGAAGCTGTCGCGATCTAACCTATCGCGCATCAATGAAGATAAGCCTTATGCTCTGTACGAAGCGCTGTTTGGAAAACTGTTAACTCGCTGCCAAGGCGTGGCACCTGATCATAATTTCAGATTTAATCACCCGCTTTATTCGCTGGACGCTTCCACCATCGACTTGTGTTTGTCTGCGTTTCCCTGGGCTGATTTTCGCACCACCAAAGGAGCGATTAAACTGCACGTCGGGTTGAATCATGCGGGTTATTTGCCCGAGTTTGTGACTATCACAGAAGGGAAGAAGCACGATGTAACAGTGGGCCGCACGCTCAGCTTTCCCAAGGGAAGTATTGTTGCGATTGATAAAGCCTACAATGATTACGCTTGGTATAAACAGTTGACAGATAAGGATATTTTCTTTGTTACCCGGCTTAAGAACAATGCAAAATACCGTATTATCGAGCGTCGACCAGTGCTGAAAGGAAAAGGTTTGACCTGTGATCAAACGATAGAATTCACTGGCCCCCAGGTCTCCAGGAAATGTCCAGTCCGCTTAAGGCGGATTGGCTACAAAGATGCGGAGACGGGTAAGCACTATGTGTTTCTAACGAACAATTTCAAACTGGCAGCCAAGACGATCGCCGATATCTACAAAGCCAGGTGGCAAGTAGAATTATTTTTTAAGTGGATAAAACAGAACCTGAAAATCAAATCCTTTGTTGGTACGAGCAAAAATGCAGTGATGACTCAAATATGGATAGCGATGTGCGTATACCTGCTAATAGCGTTTCTGAAGTTTCAGTCAGCACTCACAAAAAGTATGCAGCAGCTATTGCGATTACTACAGCTCAATTTATTTGATAAGCGTGACCTGATGGCGCTGTTGAGGGGTGATCCACCTGATGGCAGGCTGCCTGATGTTAATCAAATGGCACTCATATGAAAGTTAACGGGACAGCAGTGTAAATATTTGTTGACCATTGTTTACCTAAAAAGCGATACTCAAAAAAGTTTTTCCACTTCCGCAAAGTAAGGAATTTGAAGATGTATCTCTCAATTATACGCAATTTCGTTCTTTTTATAGGGGCATTTGCCACTGTATTCCTTGTCGGCTGTACTGCCACCGAAACCCATAAAACCATTACGCCGCAAACCGTTGACAGCTATCGCTCTCACTACAGTGGTAAAAAGGAAGTGCTGGTTGTAGGCAACTTCCAGAACCGTTCAAATTACCTGCAGGGCATTTTCTCCAACAGTGTCGATAAATTGGGGAATCAGGCAAAAACCATCTTAAAAACCCATTTGCAGCAGAGCAACCGTTTCTCGATTGTAGACCGGGAAAATATGGCGCGGCTGGAAAAGGAAGCAGCCTTAAGCGGCGTCAAGCAAAATCTGCGCGGCGCTAATTATGCGGTAACCGGTGATGTCACCGAATTTGGCCGCAAGAACACCGGTGACCGGCAACTGTTCGGTATTCTCGGTAAAGGAAAAACGCAATTCGCTTACGCCAAGGTATCGTTGAATATTGTTGATGTGCGTACATCGGAGATTGTTTATTCCACCCAAGGTGCTGGCGAGTATGCGCTGAACAATCGAGAAGTGGTCGGCTTTGGCTCAACCGCCGGCTACGACGCAACCTTAAATGGCAAGGTCCTTAACCTTGCCATTACCGAAGTGGTTAACAATATCGTTAGGGATATGGCTAACGGTGTTTGGGTACTTAATTAAAATATACCCGCAACTAGCAAAAGGAGCGATCAATGAGAATAAGAGCTTTACTATTAAGCCTGCTAATGGCGGCGCTGACGGGCTGCGCAGGCACGCAAACCCAATATTACTGGGGAAATTATGAAAACCTTGTCTACCTCATGTATGCCCAGCCGGGCGAAGCGACCCCCGAAGTACAAATTGAAAGACTCACCACCGATCGCCAAAAAGCCGAAGCAGCTGGCTTACCGGTACCTCCCGGAGTCAACGCCCACATGGGTATGATGTACGCTGCACTGGGTAATATTGAGCAGGCACTGGCAGCCTTTGAAGAAGAAAAGCGCTTGTACCCGGAGTCAGCAAAGTTTATGGACGACATGATTAGCCGCGCCACTGGAGGTAAAAAGTCATGAGGAATATTATATTTTGTATTTTTTGCGTGACGAGTATGCTGCTAACAGGCTGCGCGACTGTCGAACCTTATGACTACACCAAGTTGCGTGCCAGCAAGCCCCGCTCCATTCTGGTATTGCCCCCCATCAATAATACGGTGGAAGTCGGTGCACCGTACACGTTTATTTCTACGATCAGCCAGCCCCTAGCGGAAAAAGGCTATTATGTTTTCCCTGTCGCTGTGATTGATACCTTCATGAAAGAAAACGGCATGCCGACCCCCCATGAAATGAACGCGGTGCCATTGGACAAACTGCAAAAGCATACTGGGGCAGATTCAGTGCTGTATGTGACAATTAACCAGTGGGGACAATCCTATAAAGTATTGTCATCCAATCTGGTGGTGGACTCCAACGCCAAATTAGTTGACGCGCGTACCGGCGAGGTACTGTGGGACAGCAGGTTCTTCTTCATACAACAATCAGACGATGGCGGAGGCGGTTTGGTGGGCGCGTTGGTCGGTGCCATTGTCACGCAAATTGCAGGCTCTTTGAATGATCGCTCGCCGCAAGCATCGAGTACAGCAAATCATCAAGCCATTAACAATCCCAAGAGAGGACTTTTAAGCGGCCCTTATAAAAAGAACGAACAGGAACTGTAGCACTGGGGATTAAATTCCTACATGCCGATAGGGCTGAAATACAAACACTAAGCCCACTGGCACATTGGAATCGGCATGAATATTAGCTGGGTGCTGATGGATCTGGTGGGGTTATTGTTAGTGCTCGATAGCATAAAATAAAAGAATGGGCCGTGCAGGTCAGGCCGTGGACGGAAACTCCAAGTTACATCGCTAGCCGTAGATGTACAAACGGGGCAGCGGTCTCTGTCGATAAACTACCGTGATTAAGCATTACCGACAACGTTGTGGTTAATACTGGCATAAGCACATCTATCGCCTCTGCCTTTAGCTCCTGCTTAACGGTATGCTCAATAATATCAATATCGATGGTTGCAAGATCTTGCTCCGCCATCAGTCGCTGATACATCTTATCAAACACTTCATATTGGGCGATGGTAAGTTCAAACGTCAGCCTTTTAAAGTGCTGTAACAAGCCTAAGTAGCGATAAGAATCGGCGCTTATGTCAGCGTTATGAATTAGGCTAGGATCTGTAGCTGGATGATGTAAATCGTGGTTCTCTGAATCTGTCATATCAAAAGCGCCTGAGGTAATCTGGCAACTCTTCTGAGGCGCCGTGAGCAATTCTGATTGTGGCAGACAATTACTGTTCCTGCCTTTTTTACGTCTGTAATGCGTCTAAAGGTGCTTGTTCGCCAAATCCACACCCATATTGCGCAAAATAGATTAAGTGGTACCCTTTATAGTCTCGAAAGGATTAAGAGAAATGACTTTTGCAACGATAAGGAAGGATAACCTGCCCATTAATCATCTAAACTTAAGCCTTGTAGGATCGATCCTATAATTAACCAAGTCATAAATTAGTCGAGTCAGAGTAATGGAAAAAATACTGATTATCGAGGATTCAAAGTCGTTTCGTGTTGTGCTCGTCGCATCGATAGAAGCACTAACGGACTTTGAGTGCGTCCAGGCAGACTGTCTGGAAAGCGCCCGCCAGATACTTGAGCAAGACCACCAAAGTTTTTTCTGTGCCATTGTCGATATTCATTTGCCAGATGCTCCCAATGGAGAGGCCGTCGATCTGGTCATACAGTACCAGAACATCGCCACAATTGTTAGTTGAGGGCCTAATAACAGCCTGTCGATTGCCAGCAGCCGGGACCTTGTAGTAGATTGAGCAAAATCAGGGGGTATTAATCCTTCCTATACTCGAAGCCAAAGAGAGAATGGAGTAATCATCAAGTGCCAACTTTTAAAATTTCAGGTGACAAGCTATCTGCTGTAGAACAGAAAAACTTTGCCCTGGAAAAAGATTTACAGTGCTTAATTGAGAAGAACCTCGAAACTGTCTTTAATTGCAGATTTATTGCCAGTGAGTTTTCAACTGGTGCTCAGCACGCGGGGAGAATTGATAGCCTTGCACTATCAGAAGAAGACAACCCCGTTATTATTGAATACAAAAAAGTTGAATCTTCAGAACTTATTAACCAAAGCCTTTTCTATTTACACTGGATTCAAGATCATAAAGGTGACTTTGAGATCGCTGTCCAAAAGAGGCTTGGAAGCGAAGTTAAAGTGGATTGGTCTGATGTTAGAGTTATCTGCATTGCACCTGTTAGCGCCACAGTAAACCCGCAGTTATTTGCCGCAGAATAAAAGAACGACAAAGAGGCGACAGTGATCCGGCTTAACTCCAATCGATCACAGGCTAGAACGGCAGCTCATGATTTACCTCGACACTGTCTGTGTACTCTTGTTGCTCAATCCGGATCTCCTCGTACAGTTGCGCAATCTCATCACCATAGTGATCCCACAGTACCGATCTCAGGTCGCCGAGCAGCTGATAAATACAATCGGCTTGTTCAGCCGTCCAGTAGGTTGTGATTTTTAAGGTTTTCATTTAGCCTTTCCTCGCTTTTTGGTCTCGCGCCGCTTCGACGCACACTCCTGCGCTTCCTTCATGCGGTACGACTCACCCTCAATGGCGATGACCTCGCTGTGATGGACTAAACGGTCAATCAGGGAGACCACACACGCGGCATTGGGGAACACGTCATTCCACTCGCCAAACGGACGGTTCGTTGTCACCAAAGTTGAACATTTCTCATAGCGCCGGTTGATGATTTCAAACAGCAAGTCAGCATGACGATTGCTGTAGGAGAGGTAGCCCACTTCATCAATTACCAGCAAGGCGGGCCTGGCGTAGTGTTTCAATCGACGCTGCAGGGCATTGGCGCCATCCTGACCTGCCAGGTCGTTGAGCATCGCCGCTGCGGTGGTAAACAGCGCCGTATAGCCGTGCATGACAGCGTTATACCCCAGGTTCTGGGCGATCATCGATTTGCCCACGCCGTTGCTGCCCAGCAGGATAATATTGCTGGCCGTGTCCATAAAACCCAGTTGCATCAGGGCATGAATCGCTTGTGGGTCGATAGCGCTTGGCCACTGCCAGTCAAACTCACTCATCGGTTTGAACCGGCCCAGCCTGGCGCTGCTCAGGCGCCGTTCGAGTGAGCGCTGTTTGCGCTCGGCAAGCTCCCAGGCGATGAGCTGTGCCCGCCAGGGGTATTGCTCGTCGGTGATCTCGCCCCAGTGCGCCAGCACGCCGTGGAGCTTCAGTTCAAGTGCCTGCTGTTTGAGTTGCTCGATATCAATCATCGGTATCATCTCCTGTCTCGCTTCGGGTGCCATTGAGCTTGTCGTAATCGGCAAGCCGAGCCAGCTTGACGCTGTAGTGTTTGACCTTCGCCGGCACGGCGACAGCAAGCGGTGGCGGCAGGTGCTGTTCATCACGGCGGCGCTCAAGAACGTGCTGCACCGCCTCCGGGTAGGGTGATTGCCGATCAAGTGCTTCACCCAGAGCTACATGCAGCTCGTCCCGCCCATAATCATCAAGCAGTTGATTGAGTAACCGGACCGTGGTTTTAATGACATGTCCACGCTGTGCCGATTGCTGCAGCAGCGTCTGGGCGTGCGCCGAAGCATGGCTCAGGCGATCCTGACCCCGGTGTAGTTTGGCGTGGGTTTTCTCCAGCCATAGGGCATTGATATGCGCCTCCTGTTCGATTTGCTCCCCTTTGCCAAAGCTGCGCTGATGCTCAGCAATGCATTGATCGCCCTCCACTATCTGGAGCCGCTCCAGGTCAGCGCTCACGCTCAATGGCTTGTGCACGTATTGATGGGGAATGGAGTAATCATTGAGATCGAAGCGAACATAAGGGGTTTTGGCGGCCCGCACGGGCTGTCTCTCATGGGTATCAAAGGGATTATCCGGCAAACTCACCTGCTCCTGTAAGAAGGCTTCCCTGACCGTCAACGTACGCTCTTCAGGGCAAGCCCGATCAGCACTCACACCCTGGCACCAGTGCTCAGCTTGCGCATTGAGTTCGGCCAGTGTTTGCCAGTGACGAGCGGCAAAGAAATTATGGCGAATATAGCGAATCGCTCTTTCTACCCGGCCCTTTTCATTGCCCCGGGCCACCGCCACCGGGCGTGGTTCGAAGCGATAGTGGGCTGACAAGGCCAGCAAGGTGGGGTGGAAGCGGATGGCGTCACCGTGGCGCTCCAATACGGCCGATTTAAGGTTGTCGTACAGCAGCACCTTTGGCAATCCTTGCCAGGCCTCGAATGCCGCTACATGGCCGCGTAAAAAGTGCTCCATTTGCTGGTTGAGATAAAAGCGCAAGAAGATCTGTCGCGACCAGCTCAGCACCATCACAAACGCCATTAACGGCCGCCGGGCCTTGCCGATCTGAATATGCCCGAACGAACCCCAGTCAACCTGGGCTTGCTCACCGGGCAGGGTTTTTAGGCGTAAATACGCCTCGGGCAGCTTGCGCGGCCGCAGTTCACTGATACGCTGGCGAAACTGGCTGGGGCCACCGGGGTATCCCCGCAGGCGGGCCATTTCATACAAGCGGGCCGCCGTGAGTGTGGGAAACTCCCGCAGGGTGTCGATGACAAAGGGCAGATAGGGGTCGATGATCGACGCACGGCGAGTGCGCTCCACCTTGGGCAGGCCAGCCTGTGCCAGTACCCGATCAACCACTGAGTGGTGAATGCCAAGCTGGGTCGCAATGGTGCCCGTTCGCCACTTCTCAACAAAATGGTAGCGCAGTATTTTTGCTTCAGTTTCTTTGCCGATGGCCATGACTGCCCTCCGATTGATGACTCCTGTCCAGCCGCTGCACTAATGTCGCCGGAATCTGCGCCTGAACTGACTGCTCTGCAGAAAATCACTGCGCAAAAAGGGACCGCAGACCGCGCCACAGTGATGGCAGCGCACGGTGGCGTCAGTTTTACCCGGCATATCGGCCCTTTTGATCTCATCAGGCACGGTTTGCAGTAGATCACGGAGTATTATTGCCAGAGAACGGTGATGCGTTACTTTTTGTTGTTGCCGTTCTCGATAACGCTGTTGGCGAGCGGCATTATTCATGCGACCCGGGCGAGTGGCCTGGTACTTCGCTCTGGCTCGTTTAATGGATTCCTTTCTGGCTTCCTGGCTGCAACCATCGGTGCAATACCGCTGGCCGCGATCACAGTGGGTACAGACGATGACCTGGGCGTAGCAGCGACAACAGTGGTAGAGACGGCTGGATGATGGCATCGACACAAAGGTCGATGAGGGCTGGATTTATTCCCATTATGTGCAACACTTAACGGGTCGTGCACCTGCACGGTTTTTTTGGGTATGGCGCCAGCGTTGACCGTCAAATCTGTGGTGGCGTCATACCGTTCTCAGCGACACTTATTCTTATAGTCCCTACGCTTGAATCGTGCCTGCTTATTGGTCGCTCTTGAGTGTGACTGGGCCGCAGTTCTACCGCGCCGATTCTAATACGCCGAGATCCGTCTATTTCAAAATTCGGCAAATAGCTGCGGTTTTGGAGTGGCGTCTACAGTTCCTTTGAAGCAATTGATCTGGACCTCTCTAGTGGTGGGAATAACGGTCAATGGGGCTATTTTCTCTCTTTCAGCAGTATGGAAGAAGACGGCTGGCGGGACTACTCCGAATCCGAGGCCTACAACCTCTATGCCGCTCTGAGCTGGCGCAGTGAGAACAGTGAGTTAGACCTGTTTTCTAACTGGGGCGATACTCATCTCCGTGGTAATGGCACTGCGCCAGAGGCGCTGCTGGTAGAGGATAGAAGCATGGTTTTCACCCATCCCGACGTTACCGAGAACACACTGGGACTGATCAGCCTCTCCTACCGGCATTGGCGTAGAGAGGACTCCCAGCTAAGTATCAATCTGTTCCACCGCAGGAGCGAAACCGGCAGTTTCAACGGCGACGGCTCTGAATTCGGGGAGTGCGAGCAGCCGTTGGAAGCGGGGTACCTGTGTGATGAGGATGAAGACCAGATGGTAGATGACCAGTACGGTAACCCTGTTCCTGAGGAGTGGGATGCCATGAACAATCGCAGCAATCGCGATCAAAGGAGTATCGGTGTTTCAATACAGTGGGTTCAGGCCGGGAGTTGGATGGGTAAAGGGCAACAGGTAGTTGTGGGTGCCGATTACTTTGGTGGTGAGACCGAATTTGAGTCCAGCGTCGAGTTCGCCGCTCTGACTGAAGATCGAGGTACACAAGGTAGCACGCTCTTCCTCGGTGGAGGAGATACTCTACTGGAAAGCAAGACTCGAACCGGCTCCGTGTATATCACTACCATTATCGACATCTCCGGGCGCGTCGATTTCACGCTGTCCGCCCGTTATAACGATACACGTATCCAGAGTGAGGATCCCAGTGGAGAAAATGTCGAATTATTTGGTGATCACAGTTACAAACGACTGAACGGGGGTGTGGGCGCCGCCTATCAGTGGGGCGACGACGTGCTCCTGTACGCTAATGTTCAGCAGACCTCGCGTACGCCCAGCCCCGTGGAGCTGGTCTGTTCGCACGCAAAAGCGCCCTGTAATCTCCCAAATACATTTCTCGCTGATCCTCCTTTGAATGATGTCGTGGCTCTAGGGGGAGAGTTCGGTCTACGCGGTACCAGAGATAGCTGGTTAGATAGATGGCGAGTCGGCCTTTTTCACACGACCAACCGGGACGACATCATTTTCCAGACTACGGGTGGTGTGTCATCCAATCAGGGATACTTCACCAATGCAGCGGATACAGTGCGAAAGGGCCTTGAGATGGAAGCTGCCGGTTCCATAGGCAATTTACGCTGGTACGGTAGCTATGCTTACCTGCACGCCAGCTATGATGATGGTTTTATGTCAAGTACTCCGAACCACCCGGAGGCAGAGGACGGTAGCTTGTACGTCTCTAGAGGAAATAGAATTCCAGGACTTCCTGACCAGCAGCTCAAGCTTGGCCTGGATTATCACATCAACAGTTCCCTAGTGATCGGAGGTGGCATGCAGGCATATAGCGGCCAGTTTCTCAGGGGTGACGAGGCCAATCGCGATTTTGAAACCAGTGGATACGGCGTAGTTAACCTATACGGTAGCTGGTGGCCAGCCACTGGCCTGGAACTGCAGTTCAAGATCGACAATGTATTTGATAAAGCCTATGAGTCCTTCGGTCTCTACGGCGAAGCCGGCGAGGTCCTAGAGGATATCGAGAATGAGAGCAATCGTTTCCTCGGGCCGGGCTTGCCACGGCAGTTATGGTTGTCAATGAGCTACACTTGGTAGCTCCGCCACTAGGTGGTTTTGGTTGGCGCGTGCAAAACGTGCCGTTGTTTCCCAACGTCGCCTAAACTTCCAGTCGGTGCCTTGATCCGAAAATTTATAGCCGAAGACAATTAAGTGGCCTGCTCAAATATTATTATTTGGAAGCTGCATGAGTTTTTGGACTTCAGGGGCTAGCTTGTTGAACCACACACGTATTATCCAACGTATAGTGACCTCAGTATAACCCCGTAATTTTTCGAATATTTTGAATCGCAATATTTTGAATCACCTCAAAGCAGTATCGAAGTAAGCTTTTCGCTGGTTTGCTTCAACTTATCCAGGGTTCAGGCTCCTTTGCCTGATTTTTGGCGCCACTATCCTGCATAACCCGTGTTCGGTAACCCGTAACGCGTTAAAAAACTGGCTCCTTTCCGGATATTCGCAGCCCTGGCTGCCAAGCCATAAAACGTCGTGTTTTTGGCAAGCCCCATGAAGCGTGTTCCGGAAAGATTGTAGTGTCTCTTGCAGGTTGCAAAAGGTCGCTCCCCGCCTGCTCGGGTGACGGCTATTGCTTTGTTACGACATTGATCAGCCTCCGATAAGGGGTGGCCACGATAACCTTTGCTCTGAACCTGATCATCAATGCCCAGCTGCGCCAACTTATCGCGGGTCTGTTGAGAGCTGTAAGCGGCATCCGCGTACAGTGCCGTCTCATCACCCGGTAACAAGGTATCGCGCTCCCGAGAGTCATGCACATTACCCGGCGTCACGCTTTGACGGTGAATAAAGCCCTCTTCATCGACACCCGTATGAACGGAAAAGCCATAGATGGACTTCTTGTTACCCCGGCTGTCATTCTTCATGTGCCAACCCGCTTCAGGGTCTCGCGTTGGTTTGCCATCTTTGTCGTTGCCTGAACCCGATTGCGCAGCCTCTATTGGTGTCGCATCAATAATATTAATCCGGCCTTCGCTCATAATAATGTTCCTGGCTTCAAGCTGACGGTTAATTTCAGCCAGTCGTTGATCCCACAATCCCTGCTCGACCAGTCGGGTTCGAAATCTCCCCAAGGTGGATGCCTCAGGAACTTCTCTATCTAACTCAAGATGACAGAATTTTCGAAACAGCAGATCTCGATACAGACTTTGAGCTAACTGTACGTCTGAAAGCCGATACCCTGCACCGGGCAACAAGCTCCTAAACAAGGTCGGCAATGGATAGCCTGGACGGCCTGTTTTTGAGGCATAAAGAGTGGCGAGTAGTTTCTCTATCTCTGACCATTGTAGTAACGCCCCGGTATCATCAAGACTGTGGAGGACGGGATGATTCAAAGTAGCGTTTGAAACGAATAATCGGGGCTGTGTTGCGAAGGATTTTTGCCTACGAAATTATACCGGGAATTTGTCTGCATTGTTGAGTTATGCTGAGGTCTCGGCTTGGCAGCCATGGCTGCGAATATCCGAAAAGGAGCCAGTTTTTTAACGCGTTACGGGTTACCGAACACGGGTTATGCAGGATAGTTGCGCCAAAAATCAGGCAAAGGAGCCTGAACCTTGGATAAGTTGAAGCAAACCAGCGAAAAGCTTACTTCGATACTGCTTTGAGGTGATTAAAAAATATTGCGATTCAAAATATTCGAAAAATTGCGGGGTTATACTGAGGTCTCACTGTGGCAATTCGGCCATACTCCGTAACTGACGAATGGAATTGACTACAATGGGCACGGTAACGAGCGCAAATTTTGGACAAAAAATGCTGAGACCAACGAAATGGATTCAGACCATGCTTGCTAGTCGTGGAATCACGACTCCTGATGGCCGCGCGCTTTATCAATATCGCCTTAGAGATTCTGAATTCGCAGAGCTAGCGGCAGGAATTCAATTCTCCTCGAAATTCGGCATTGAACACCTGACATCAATGCTGAATTGGGATGGAATATTTGTCCTTTACGCATCTGAGTGGTGGCGGAGGGAGTTTTGTGGCCAATGGGGATGGGAGGAGATTTTCAAATCCGTCGGAATTGATTTTTCTGAACTTCCTGTTGGTTCCCGTAACAGACTAATTGAGCGCGGGCTACATCGATGGCACCGCCAGGTAAGAGTTAAGAATGGAACCAGACGCTTCCTAGGTACAATTGCTACCGAGGGTGGCCTGCCCCTGCATAAGCTATCTGAAACGGGCGGCTGGTTAAAATACATACTGCAGCCAGTTCTTCGTCGGCATCTAGCCCGTGGCCATTCAATTTCCGCTCTTATAGAGGCCCATAGCTCATTCATACCTGTGTCTCTGCGGTCTCAAGAAATATCAGAGATTCTCGAGGACGTGGTCCAAGCGATCGTAGACCTTAGAGCGACGCATGACCTTGCTGCTAAGCAAGCGCCCATCCAATGGCTGGATGAAAATTCGCCAGATTGGAGAGATAATTTCCCACTTCCTCTTGACGATGAATCGGCCAAGTCATTATTGGCTGAATTGGTGGACACTGCTTTTCGGGCAAAAGTAGACGACAGCACTGGTAACCCATTCGAGCTTGAGCGATTTCTGATCCGGACAGAGAGCACTGCCCCGGAACTGATTGCAGAAATTGAAATTCCACAATTTGTATCTCTCGAAAGTATAGGTCTGGATGCGGATAGCCAGGCACTGCCTTCTACGATGGAGATAGAAGTGTTCGAGCCGGTGGGGACCACATGGAACTGGTGTCGAGCTTTGCTAACTACGTTTCGTGAAAAGCGCGTTTTAAAACTTAGCGGCCGGAATCTCAGGTTAACCGGGGATGATGCAAGTAAAAATTTAAGAGTAAGATTTAAATCAATGGGGCAGTCCATTGCCGAGGTCGAAGTAGCGTTCGCAGGCGCTTTAGAGGACGATATTCCATGGCTATTTAAGTCTATAGAGGGTAAGTGGAAACTACATGGTGCTGCCAGTCAGTCAATAAGAAATGACGATGGCATCGTGTATTGCCCTAACGCGCATTCCATTACTGCGGCCGATGAAGCCAGTCATGTATCTCCTTTTGCTGATTTTCATGCTGGACGGCTTTGGAATCTGCGGGGAGTGGCCATATGTAGTGCTGGCTCAGAAAGGTTTCGATTTCAGACAGGCGGCAAAGAGTCCGCCATATTTTACCAACTTCGAGGTAAGCAATTCCCATATGAATCCAAACCTCCTAGGACAGTGTTTATTGGGAAGCCAGACGTGGTGGAGTTTGATGGCCTAACCGGCCGGCACAAGAAGCGGCTCGACACGCGATTGCTTGCACGAAAACTGGGGTCCGCAGATGATACGTGGCAGCCAATACAAAGTATTGGAACCGGTATTTACCAAGTACGTGTTGTGGACTCAGATGCCAGTGTGCTTTTTTCGCAAACAATTGGACTCTTGGATGAAAGTTACGAGCACCGATTAAAACCGAACTGTAGTGATCCCTGTATTGGCAGCTTGAGTATTACTGGAATTGAAGATATGCAGATATCCTGCATTGCCGATGGTACAGCTATTCGTCGTACCAATGTCGATAATACCACTCGATTTGATATGCACTCGGCAACACAGCCCCCCAACTCGGTTCACATGTCTTTGTTGGCATCGGGACAAGGTCGTGAGCTACTTCTAACCTATCCATTCCCAACTTGTGGGGCCATACTTTTTGACTCGCAAGACCGACTTATTCCACAGGGGAAGCCACTGCATCTGGACAGTCTCCATGGATATAGACTAAAGGTATTCAACGATAAAACCCATCTCTCAGAGCGGTTCATGCTTACGCTATCTCTAATTGATAGTGACCTTTCAAAGTCAGACATCAAGGATATCTATGTAAAAAAGCCAATGAAAATTTATGGTGAATATACAGAGTTAACCATTTCAGACTGGTCGTCAGCGGTAAGAAGCCTATTTGGTGTGAGTAAAAGCTTAGATGCTATGGTGAGGGTTTCTTTAAGTCTGGATGCAGATACTCTTTTCCATTTTGATATTCGTCGTTATAAACATTCCCTAGATCTCATCAGGGAAGAGGGTATACTTGAACTCGAATCAGATAGTTTGGGAGTGATTTCTACAGATGATTTGATCGATGCTGGAGTGCAGGCATTTCGCATCAGTTATCCTGAGGAAAAATGCATCACACTGGAGCCGCAGTTCAGTCAAGGCATGCAAGTCGGCCGTTGGGAGTTCGAGCCGTGGAGACGGAAATTAGGCTCATGGCTTATATTCCCTGCCAGTAACTCAACTTTGGATTTCCGTCCGGTACTTTGGAACGTCGGAGAGCAACCTGATGCTGAGGATGGAATTGTACTAGCCAGGACATTGAGTCAGGCAGTTAGTTTCTCAGATCAAACTCAACGGATTGAGCAAATTCGAGCGGTTCTAGTTTCCATGGCTGAAAATTTTGACCATGAGAGCTGGGGATTTATCGACTCTCTCTGGGAGCTTACAGCTCACCTCCCGCTGACATGCTTTGACGTTTGGCAAGTTGCCTCGCGAGAACCAAAGTTTTTAGCTGCGCTTCTGATAAAAAATCACGTTGAAGTTGTTGAAAAAATGGAGGAAGAGTATCCAGTAATTTGGGAGCTGGTTTCTCAGACAGACTGGGAAATGGTGCTCTCGTCTTATAGCGATAAATTTAAGAAAGAACTGCAGGAGGATAAAGAATTCATCGATTTGCTGTTGGACAAAGCGATTAAGCGCATAGAGTCCCATGCCACTTCGTTGCAAAGTATGGGAAAAGTACTTCAAGGATCAGTGCGAGGTGTGCACACGCAAGACATGGGGCTTATGACTCAGCCGGCCGAGATTTTCTTGAAACCGATGATGGCTGGTCAGTATCAGAAGCTGTTTCAGCGTCAATCAGAGAGTGAGTGGCCGGAGGTGCTCAGGCCAAAATTAGCGGCGTCGTATAACGCGCTGCCCGCTGGATTCCGAACTATTGTCTCTGCACATAACCATTTTCAAGAGTCAGTAGTGTATTTGCCTTTTGTGTTGGCATGGAATGCTATCCGTGGTGACGATAGTGGCTGGTGCTCCTCTCCAGCGCAAGTTTATAAAATGCAGCAGATAAAACTTTTCGACGAGGATTGGTTTGATGTCGCATTTCAGTTTCTTACCGGATGGCTTTCGCAACAAGATAATCTATGACGAGAAAGTAGATGACAGATAATAAGTACTATCACTGCTGTCCCGTTAAGGAGAAATAAAAAGGTCTGATTCCGCCACAATTGATACAATGAGATTGTTTAGAAAACAGTGTATTAATAGAGGGAACCAGACCATGGCGCATTGTAATACGATCCTGTCACAAATACTAAAACTTGTTCCGAGACATGAATTTGAGACCCTTGCCAAACAACATCATTCAGGTCGTGCTTTTCGTAAAGCCTCCCGCTGGTCACAGTTTGTGTCGCTGACGATGGCTCAATTGTCCGGTCGAAACAGCTTGCGCGATATCGTGGACAATATGTCGGCGCAAATGCATCGCCTTTACCACCTGGGTAGCGCGAAGCTGTCGCGATCTAACCTATCGCGCATCAATGAAGATAAGCCTTATGCTCTGTACGAAGCGCTGTTTGGAAAACTGTTAACTCGCTGCCAAGGCGTGGCACCTGATCATAATTTCAGATTTAATCACCCGCTTTATTCGCTGGACGCTTCCACCATCGACTTGTGTTTGTCTGCGTTTCCCTGGGCTGATTTTCGCACCACCAAAGGAGCGATTAAACTGCACGTCGGGTTGAATCATGCGGGTTATTTGCCCGAGTTTGTGACTATCACAGAAGGGAAGAAGCACGATGTAACAGTGGGCCGCACGCTCAGCTTTCCCAAGGGAAGTATTGTTGCGATTGATAAAGCCTACAATGATTACGCTTGGTATAAACAGTTGACAGATAAGGATATTTTCTTTGTTACCCGGCTTAAGAACAATGCAAAATACCGTATTATCGAGCGTCGACCAGTGCTGAAAGGAAAAGGTTTGACGTGTGATCAAACGATAGAATTCACTGGCCCCCAGGTCTCCAGGAAATGTCCAGTCCGCTTAAGGCGGATTGGCTACAAAGATGCGGAGACGGGTAAGCACTATGTGTTTCTAACGAACAATTTCAAACTGGCAGCCAAGACGATCGCCGATATCTACAAAGCCAGGTGGCAAGTAGAATTATTTTTTAAGTGGATAAAACAGAACCTGAAAATCAAATCGTTTGTTGGCACGAGCAAAAATGCAGTGATGACTCAAATATGGATAGCGATGTGCGTATACCTGCTAATAGCATTTCTGAAGTTTCAGTCAGCACTCACAAAAAGTATGCAGCAGCTATTGCGATTACTACAGCTCAATTTATTTGATAAGCGTGACCTGATGGCGCTGTTGAGGGGTGATCCACCTGATGGCAGGCTGCCTGATGTTAATCAAATGGCACTCATATGAAAGTTAACGGGACAGCAGTGAAGTACTATAGCAATTTCTACGAGCGAGCGGATAAACGAGCAGTTGAGGCTACTGTCAGTATTCTGGGGATTACTAATCCTGCGTTGCGATCACACCTTATCAAACAGTTCCATGATTCTGCTGGAGGTAGTGCCTTTCTAGCGGACCCCGTTTTTGAGTCAACGTTTCCTTGGGCGGCCAGTTCTACAACGATGCAAGAGCTTGGCGAAAACCTCTTGCTGCCTTCATTAATTACCGCCATGGACAAAGGCGGCTTTCCGAAGAGCCTAAATCCCCATAAACACCAAATTGCCTCCTGGCAGACGCTATTGGAAGAAAGAAAATCGATAGTAGTAACCAGTGGTACAGGATCAGGCAAGACCGAGTGCTTCATGGTGCCGATACTTCACGATCTGGCAAAGGAGTACGAAGAAAATTATGAGCGGCTTATCGGGGTCAGAGCGCTATTTATCTATCCTCTGAATGCGTTGATAAATAGTCAGCGAGAGCGATTACGTAGTTGGACCAAGGAATATGTCGACGGTGTCCGTTTTTGCTTGTACAACGGCAACACACAGGAATATAAGCATAAAGATCAGGGGCTTTTCCCGAACGAAATTTTAACCAGGAAAGTTCTCCGGGTCGAACCAGCGCCGCTTCTTGTAACTAACGCTACCATGCTGGAGTACATGTTGGTGCGCCAGGTCGATGCCCCAATCATTCAGCAGTCTCAGGGTAAACTGCGTTGGATAGTGCTAGACGAGGCACACTCTTACATGGGTTCCCAGGCGGCTGAGTTATCACTGTTGCTTCGCCGCGTTATGTATACCTTTGGAGTAAGTTCGGAAGACGTCCGTTTTATCGCAACATCTGCAACGATTGGGGGAGAGAGTGCTAAGGCCAGTCTGCAGACTTACTTAGCAAACTTGGCAGGTATAAGTACCGATCAGGTCGTAGTTATTGGGGGGCAGCGCTCAGTTCCAGCATTGGATACCAGAAACCCCAAGGATCTGACAGTTTTTGACCTAGCGTCAGTGGATTCACTCGAGAAATATTCAAAATCTCGTTACGACGAGCTGGTGAGTGCCGAAAAGGCAGTTGCGTTGCGCGATATATTATCCGGAAGCCCTATCCCGGCTACTTTAACGGCACTCTCTAATCACCTTTACGGTGATTCAAGCCGAAAAATGGAAACGCTGGAGTGGTTAGATCTATGTGCGAATACCTCGCTACCTGGTGCAAAGGCCAAATTTCCTGATGAGGGGTCAGTGCCGTTCCTACCCTTGCGGGGACATTTTTTTCACCAGGTAGTCAATGGTCTATGGTGTTGCGTCAATAAGCACTGTTCTGCCAAGCAAGGCTCTGATATCTCAGAGAATTGGCCTTTTGGATATGTATACACCAAGAGAAAGTCTGAGTGTGGCTGTGGGGCACCGGTTTTCGAGTTAGTATTTTGTACTGAATGCAATTCGCCACATCTGCTATGCGCAGAAAAAAATGGACGATTTATACAGCTTGATCGCGAAGCGGTTGACGAGTTCAGCCTTGATACTGAATCATCAGAGGGTGCCGAAGGTCCTAGCGAAAACCATTCTGAAGAGACTGGTTACTTCCACACATTAATTATCGCAGGACAAGAACATTCGGAATACACTTATCCTGTTTTTTTGGATGCAATCGGATCCCCGACGACGCCAGGTATGGATACATTTGACGTTAATGTTCTCAGCCCAGACTCAGTTGTCTGCGTTGAATGCGACCATTCGGCTAACAAAGGAAGCTTCTATAGAAGAGCGCTCCTGGGTACGCCTTTCTATATCAGTAATTCGATGCCAACCTTGCTCGAGGCTTGCCAGGATGGCGACACTCCGAGTGACCAGCCTAGTAGGGGAAGGAAGCTAATCACTTTTACCGATAGTCGGCAGGGTACTGCTAGAATTTCTATCAAGCTCCAGCAGGACTCCGAACGAGATAGTATTCGCGGATTGATGTACAAAGTGGCGTCCCAGAATGTGGCAATGATGTCTGTTGAATCTATTAAGGATAAAACTGATAAGCTTGAATCCTGTGAGGAAAAAATACAGAAGTACGAAAAACTGGGAGAATCAGAAGCTGCTAAGGATTTTATGGAGCTTGCTGAGCCCCTACGGCGAACACTCGCTAGTCTTGGGTCAGTAAAACCGATTAGCTGGAATGATGCAGTTAACGCACTACAAACAAGCACCGATATTAATCGCTGGATATTCGACTACTACAAAAATCTTAATCCTGCTCTCTTTTCTTCGGAAGGAGGACTCCGCGTTGTGGCGGAAATGTTGCTACTTCGCGAATTTTCTCGCAGACCAAAGCGACAAAATAGTATGGAGACGCTTGGTCTTGTCTCAGTCCAGTATCCAGCCCTATCTGCCATCGACAGTATGCCAAAGGAATGGGATAGCCTTAATCTTACACTAGAGGATTGGAAATCCTACCTTAAGACCTTTTTGGACTTCTACGTGAGAGAGAATGCGATTATTAGTATTCCTCCGGACTGGGTCGATTGGATGGGCGCGCGTATCTATCCAAAAACTGTAATACGGCCGGATTCCGTGGAAACGACTAGTTCTCGGGTTCTTAGATGGCCTAGAGTAGGGATAGGTCGGCAAGGTAGAATGGTTAGGCTCCTGGCCACTGCCGGTAAGCTGGATACGAATAATGCTGGTGATATCGACATCATAAATAGCGTTACAGTTTCAGCTTGGTCAGCACTTACGCGTAGTTACCCGCTAATAGATGAACGTACAGGCGAATCAAGAACACATCAGATACTGAGAAGCGTAGATGGGTCGGGCCAATTTACGCTCTCTCGGGAAGAAATGGCTTTCCAGGCGTGTACTGAGGCCTGGATTTGTCCCTTTACACACCGACTTTTAGATAACGCTTTTAAAGCGATTACTCCCTACCTGCCCGCTAAGGCCAGCGAGAAATCAATAGAATGTGAAAAGGCCCTAGTGCCCATCTGCAAAATTGAAGCTGCGGAATACACTTCTGATGCAGATCGGAAAAGTGCTGTAAGGCAGTGGATATCCAATAATGCAGATATCGAGAGGCTACGCGCTTCGAACCTTTGGACCGATGTCAGCGATAAAATTCTGGAAGGCGGCAGCTTTTATCGAGTAGCAGAGCATTCGGCTCAGCAACCGGCGAGTACCTTGCAGCGTTACGAGGCCATGTTTAAAGCCGGAAAGCTCAATGTGCTCAGTTGTTCCACGACAATGGAAATGGGTATTGATATTGGGGGTATCTCGGTGGTTGCTATGAATAATGTGCCCCCGCATCCTGCAAACTACCTACAGCGCGCAGGTCGAGCGGGGCGAAGGGGCGAAACCCAGGCGTTGGCTTTCTCCATTTGTAAGGATAATCCGCATGAGCGTGGCGTCTTTAGTGATCCGCGCTGGCCTTTTACTACAACAATACCTGCCCCCTATATCTCTCTGAACAGTGAAAGGATAGTTCAGCGACACATTAACTCGCTGCTCCTGGCAATATTTCTTAACCAGAAGCTACAGGTCATAGAGACAGCTGTAACAAGCTTAACCTGTCAATGGTTTTTCGATGAAGAAGACGAAGTTGAAGCGCCAGTTGAGAAGATGTTGCGGTGGTTAGACTCAATGCGATTAGGCGCTCCTCCGGAAGAGCTAAAGATAGGTATCGTAGCTGTACTCAAGGGCAGTGTTCTCGCCGGCGTCTCACTCACTGAAATCATTGACCGATCAATGAAGGCCCTTGAAAAGTCTCGTAAAAGTTGGTTGCCAGGATATAAAAAGCTAAAAATTCAGCTCATGGAGTTGCAGGGAGTAAATGAGAAGGATCCTTATAGACGCAAAGTTGAATTTGATCTGAAGAGCATGGGTAGCGACTATCTTCTATCCGGGTTGGCTTCCAGAGCCTACTTGCCAGGCTATGGTTTTCCCTCCGGTGTCGTTAGTTTCGACCATTACTCGGTGAGTGATTTCAAACGAGGGAAGTATGTCAAAAGCTCGGGCAGAATTGATAATCAAACCCGGATGAGGGAGCGTCCCGCTAGGGATCTCCCGACTGCTCTCCGAGAGTATGCGCCTGGAGCTGAGCTCGTCCTTGATGGGCTCTGTTATCACTCATCAGGTATTTTATTGAACAAATTCTCGCCCAATGAGGATTTCAGTCAACCGCAAAGAATGCTTGTAGCGTGGCGATGTCATAGCTGCGGCAGCATTGGACATGATTCCGGCTCGGTATTCGATGAAAAATGTGATCACTGTAGTGTCGAGCTTAAACAAGAGAATGTTATTGAATTTATCGAACCGGATGGCTTTGCGGTGGACTTTTATAGTTCGCCAACAACAAATACTACTTCGCAGAATTATATGCCTGTTCAGGATCCGTGGGTTTCAGCCGGATCGGATCTAACGCCATTGTTCGACCACCGGCTAGGTACGTATAGAGCAAGCCCTGAGGGACATATTTTCCATCGATCTTCTGGCGTACATGGGACAGGCTATGCAGTTTGCTTGCGCTGTGGAAAAGCTGATTCAATGACAATAGGTAACAACTTTCCACACGCTCTACAGCCTAAAAAGCCACATAATCGCCTCCAAGGCAAGCCAGGTCCCGAGTCGACGGCCCAGTGTCAAGGCGCAGATGAGGAGTACGCGATTAAAAAGTCTGTCCATTTAGGCACGACAAATCAGACCGATGTATTCGAACTAAATCTGAAGCATCCATCGGACGGCTCATATATCCGCCACAGTAAGGGCGACCCCTTACCCTGGACCTTGTCTGTGGTTCTCCGCCAAGTGTTGGCTGACATCCATGGCATCAATGCAGATGAGCTGGGTTATATGATTAAGCCCACTGCATTACCTGACTGTAGTTATCCAGTGGCTAGCATTGTTTTATATGATAAAAATGCAGGGGGGGCGGGCTTCGCATCTTCAGCTATACGGTATTTACCCGAGATGTTTAAGCGGTCTCTGGATCATCTGGATTGTCCAGAAGCCTGTGAAAGCGCCTGCCAAGCGTGTTTGCTGGGTTATGACACGCGATTCCATACAGACGTAATGGATAGACATAAAGCAATAGATTTTATTGGTGAGCTATTACCCTACTTAGCCCTTCCCAAGGAGGCGATGATATTTGGTGATGGCACGCGCTCGTGTTTTGAGCCTATAGGATCTGAGTTGATGGCTGCGGCTAATCGAGGCGCACACACTCTTCGTATCGTTACAAATGGTGCTTATAGTGGATGGAATATCAGTGCCAGCCCACTGAAGGACATTTGCCTCAATGCGCTGGGTTTGTTCAAAAATCTCGAGCTAGTTTTGCCCTCGGCAAAGGTTGACAATTTAGCCGAAGAGCATAAGGAAGATTTGCTGGCGCTGAGTAACTTTGGAGTCAAATTGTGCTTAACTGGCGTGAACCCAGCGGATCAGCATGATTTTTCACACGTACTCGCTCAAGCGACAGACGATGAAAATACCATCTCCTATGGCGCTATCGGAGCCGAAATAGGGGTTCCAGGTTTCGATTGGTGGAAGTTGGAAGAGAGTTTACTCGTCGAATCTAGAGAATTCTCAGTTCTCCCCACTACTGAGTTCGATCTGCAGTCGATAAAACCCAATACTCAGTCTGGCGATATTGAAATTGATCTAACTAGTCAATGTGATGGTAAGTTGTCTGATTTTGGTAAGATGTTTTTTGAGCAAATTCTGGTGGCTAGCCCTGCGCTTGCTAAAAAGCTAGCTTCTTCAGTTCAAATGGAGAGAGTGTCATATTCAGACTGCTATATATCGACGCCTTGGTCTCTTATGCTAATAGGTCAAATAGTAGACGGCTTGAGGTCAGCGGCTGGTGACCAGTGGTTAGACACTAAGTACACACTCATTACTGGTGATAAGACGTCTTCAAGTTCAGGCAGAGGATACTATTCTGAATGGCCGAATAACCAGTTGAAGCAAGAGGTTTGTAATAGGTATTTTCAGGATATGGGCATGGCCAGCACGGTACACGTCAATTCTGTAAGGGAAATGGCCCACGGGAGGGTGATTCGTCTGTCCTGGGCTGATGGCAGTGTCGCTACAGTACGATTAGACCACGGGGTTGGCTGTTGGAGTGTCGATTCTAGCTCTAAAGATTGGTTTGATGTTAACTCAGAGGCAGCAGGTCAGGTTGAGCAAATGTACAAGGCTATTTATAGACTTAAAGTTCGATATTCGAAGCAATACCCCACTCAGGTATTCGTAAAAATACGATAGTAGGGCGTCTTGTAATAAAAGGTTCTTCCGAGTTTCCTATGGGTAAAAGCCAAACAATGGTCAGGAATGTGGTACAAGAGTCTTTTTTTATGGAGATATTCAAATGAAAGATACCGCGTTGTTTACTCAACTTTTGGGGCTTGGCGACCCATGGAAAATCACGGCTATTACCCCGGATCTGACCGACAAATCAATTACCCTCCAGATAGATTGGCCAAAGGGAACGAAAGGCGCGTGTAGTGTCTGCCATGCCCTTTGTTCGGTTTACGACCATCGTGAGCAACGCACATGGCGACACCTTGATACGATGCAGTTCAAGACGCAGTTAGTTGCTCAGGTTCCGCGTATTCATTGTAAAGCGCATGGAATCAAAAGCCTGAAAGTACCGTGGGCAGATACGCAGGCACGCTTTACGCATTTATTTGAGCGTTTCGCTATTGATGTGCTGTCGGCTGCCAGCAACAAGACACAGGCCGCAAAACTACTTGGTTTGTCGTGGGATGAGGTGCATTATATTCAATCCCGAGCAGTGAAAAGAGGGATGGACAGACGCTCTGTTGAGGAAGTGAAACACCTTGGCATCGATGAAAAAAGTTTTCGCAAGGGGCAATCCTATGCCAGCCTGCTGTACGATTTGAATGCGTCCAGAGTGCTTGAGGTCGTGGCAGATAACGACGGAATCGGCAACCGCATTGCTGTCCACGCTTCCAGAACAGCAGCGTAATGAAGTAGCTGCTGTTGCCGTGGATATGTGGGTTCCATTTATGACGGCAGTTGAGGCGACTTTACCGAACGCCGCCATTGTTCACGACAAGTTTCATATCGTCAGTTATCTTACAAAAATGGTTGACCAAGTCAGGCGCAAAGAAAATAAAACATTAAGAGCCGCCGGTATCAATGACCTGGTCGGGTCTCGCTATACCTGGTTACGCAATCCCGACAACTGGAGTGAAAAAGATGAAGCCACTTTTTATGGCCTTCAATCAAAGGGGTTGAAGGTTGCCCGAGCCTGGGCAATCAAAGAGACTCTGCTTGACCTGTGGACTTACAGCTACGATAAACCAGCCCGGGCGTTCTTTAAGAAATGGTACTGGTGGGCGACACATTCACGTCTAAAGCCGGTCATATCAGTCGCCAAGATGCTAAAGAAACATCTCGACAACATAATGACTTACTTGAAACATCGCATCACCAATGCGACCGCAGAAGGATTTAATTCAAAGATTCAGACAATAAAATCGGCTGCCCGAGGATTTAGAAACTTCGAAAACTATCGAGTTTCAATTCTGTTCCACTGTGGAAAACTCAACCTCTACCCACAGGATTCCCAGTAGAACCTAATAAAAAGGATAACAGAAATGGCATGTTTGCCTGATCATGGACGAATTAACTGCACTAGATGTTATAACTACAATGTAGTTTTTGATGAGACAAAAGAAACTGTCGGCAACTAGGCGGGACATCGATTATAATCCCGGAAGCATAATGGGTGCCACACCAGACAGGTTGTTGTGAAGCCGTTGGCCAGCCCGATTTTCGAAATACTCCTCGTCAACCGAACTGTACGGATTAGCATCACTTCTGACTTTGATGTGGCGGCGTATCGCGGTACCGCTGGCATGAGCCAGCCTACGGAAGGATACTGCCCCATAACGATCGATCGTCTGACCGCCGAATACCCAATCTCGAGATCCCTCTCGTGTGAAGTATTTCCGCTTGACCCAATCAACAGGTTTGTTCGGGTGTCGCCGGATAGACCACTTCCAAGTCGCTTGAAAGACATAGTGATCAACATAGGAGAAGGTCTGCTTCGAAACTACATGCCGATAGTAATTCGCCCAACCCTGAATCTTCGGATTCAGGAGCCGAATCAATTCACCGGATGAGATCGCTTTCTTAGATTTAATTGTGCAACGCAGATCTGCCAAAAAGGCCAGCACATTCTTCTTAGCCGGTTTAATGAGCAGTTTGCCGTTGTACTTTCGCATGTTAAATCCAGGAAAATCGAAACCCCGCTCAATGTGCGTGATCAGCGTCTTCTCTTTCGAGAGTTCCAGTTGTAGACGCCACTCCAAAACCGCAGCTATTTGCCGAATTTTGAAATAGACGGATCTCGGCGTATTAGAATCGGCGCGGTAGAACTGCGGCCCAGTCACACTCAAGAGCGACCAATAAGCAGGCACGATTCAAGCGTAGGGACTATAAGAATAAGTGTCGCTGAGAACGGTATGACGCCACCACAGATTTGACGGTCAACGCTGGCGCCATACCCAAAAAAACCGTGCAGGTGCACGACCCGTTAAGTGTTGCACATAATGGGAATAAATCCAGCCCTCATCGACCTTTGTGTCGATGCCATCATCCAGCCGTCTCTACCACTGTTGTCGCTGCTACGCCCAGGTCATCGTCTGTACCCACTGTGATCGCGGCCAGCGGTATTGCACCGATGGTTGCAGCCAGGAAGCCAGAAAGGAATCCATTAAACGAGCCAGAGCGAAGTACCAGGCCACTCGCCCGGGTCGCATGAATAATGCCGCTCGCCAACAGCGTTATCGAGAACGGCAACAACAAAAAGTAACGCATCACCGTTCTCTGGCAATAATACTCCGTGATCTACTGCAAACCGTGCCTGATGAGATCAAAAGGGCCGATATGCCGGGTAAAACTGACGCCACCGTGCGCTGCCATCACTGTGGCGCGGTCTGCGGTCCCTTTTTGCGCAGTGATTTTCTGCAGAGCAGTCAGTTCAGGCGCAGATTCCGGCGACATTAGTGCAGCGGCTGGACAGGAGTCATCAATCGGAGGGCAGTCATGGCCATCGGCAAAGAAACTGAAGCAAAAATACTGCGCTACCATTTTGTTGAGAAGTGGCGAACGGGCACCATTGCGACCCAGCTTGGCATTCACCACTCAGTGGTTGATCGGGTACTGGCACAGGCTGGCCTGCCCAAGGTGGAGCGCACTCGCCGTGCGTCGATCATCGACCCCTATCTGCCCTTTGTCATCGACACCCTGCGGGAGTTTCCCACACTCACGGCGGCCCGCTTGTATGAAATGGCCCGCCTGCGGGGATACCCCGGTGGCCCCAGCCAGTTTCGCCAGCGTATCAGTGAACTGCGGCCGCGCAAGCTGTCCGAGGCGTATTTACGCCTAAAAACCCTGCCCGGTGAGCAAGCCCAGGTTGACTGGGGTTCGTTCGGGCATATTCAGATCGGCAAGGCCCGGCGGCCGTTAATGGCGTTTGTGATGGTGCTGAGCTGGTCGCGACAGATCTTCTTGCGCTTTTATCTCAACCAGCAAATGGAGCACTTTTTACGCGGCCATGTAGCGGCATTCGAGGCCTGGCAAGGATTGCCAAAGGTGCTGCTGTACGACAACCTTAAATCGGCCGTATTGGAGCGCCACGGTGACGCCATCCGCTTCCACCCCACCTTGCTGGCCTTGTCAGCCCACTATCGCTTCGAACCACGCCCGGTGGCGGTGGCCCGGGGCAATGAAAAGGGCCGGGTAGAAAGAGCGATTCGCTATATTCGCGATAATTTCTTTGCCGCTCGTCACTGGCAAACACTGGCCGAACTCAATGCGCAAGCTGAGCACTGGTGCCAGGGTGTGAGTGCTGATCGGGCTTGCCCTGAAGAGCGTACGTTGACGGTCAGGGAAGCCTTCTTACAGGAGCAGGTGAGTTTGCCGGATAATCCCTTTGATACCCATGAGAGACAGCCCGTGCGGGCCGCCAAAACCCCTTATGTTCGCTTCGATCTCAATGATTACTCCATTCCCCATCAATACGTGCACAAGCCATTGAGCGTGAGCGCTGACCTGGAGCGGCTCCAGATAGTGGAGGGCGATCAATGCATTGCTGAGCATCAGCGCAGCTTTGGCAAAGGGGAGCAAATCGAACAGGAGGCGCATATCAATGCCCTATGGCTGGAGAAAACCCACGCCAAACTACACCGGGGTCAGGATCGCCTGAGCCATGCTTCGGCGCACGCCCAGACGCTGCTGCAGCAATCGGCACAGCGTGGACATGTCATTAAAACCACGGTCCGGTTACTCAATCAACTGCTTGATGATTATGGGCGGGACGAGCTGCATGTAGCTCTGGGTGAAGCACTTGATCGGCAATCACCCTACCCGGAGGCGGTGCAGCACGTTCTTGAGCGCCGCCGTGATGAACAGCACCTGCCGCCACCGCTTGCTGTCGCCGTGCCGGCGAAGGTCAAACACTACAGCGTCAAGCTGGCTCGGCTTGCCGATTACGACAAGCTCAATGGCACCCGAAGCGAGACAGGAGATGATACCGATGATTGATATCGAGCAACTCAAACAGCAGGCACTTGAACTGAAGCTCCACGGCGTGCTGGCGCACTGGGGCGAGATCACCGACGAGCAATACCCCTGGCTGGCACAGCTCATCGCCTGGGAGCTTGCCGAGCGCAAACAGCGCTCACTCGAACGGCGCCTGAGCAGCGCCAGGCTGGGCCGGTTCAAACCGATGAGTGAGTTTGACTGGCAGTGGCCAAGCGCTATCGACCCACAAGCGATTCATGCCCTGATGCAACTGGGTTTTATGGACACGGCCAGCAATATTATCCTGCTGGGCAGCAACGGCGTGGGCAAATCGATGATCGCCCAGAACCTGGGGTATAACGCTGTCATGCACGGCTATACGGCGCTGTTTACCACCGCAGCGGCGATGCTCAACGACCTGGCAGGTCAGGATGGCGCCAATGCCCTGCAGCGTCGATTGAAACACTACGCCAGGCCCGCCTTGCTGGTAATTGATGAAGTGGGCTACCTCTCCTACAGCAATCGTCATGCTGACTTGCTGTTTGAAATCATCAACCGGCGCTATGAGAAATGTTCAACTTTGGTGACAACGAACCGTCCGTTTGGCGAGTGGAATGACGTGTTCCCCAATGCCGCGTGTGTGGTCTCCCTGATTGACCGTTTAGTCCATCACAGCGAGGTCATCGCCATTGAGGGTGAGTCGTACCGCATGAAGGAAGCGCAGGAGTGTGCGTCGAAGCGGCGCGAGACCAAAAAGCGAGGAAAGGCTAAATGAAAACCTTAAAAATCACAACCTACTGGACGGCTGAACAAGCCGATTGTATTTATCAGCTGCTCGGCGACCTGAGATCGGTACTGTGGGATCACTATGGTGATGAGATTGCGCAACTGTACGAGGAGATCCGGATTGAGCAACAAGAGTACACAGACAGTGTCGAGGTAAATCATGAGCTGCCGTTCTAGCCTGTGATCGATTGGAGTTAAGCCGGATCACTGTCGCCTCTTTGTCGTTCTTTTAGGTTCTACTGGGAATCCTGTGGGTAGAGGTTGAGTTTTCCACAGTGGAACAGAATTGAAACTCGATAGTTTTCGAAGTTTCTAAATCCTCGGGCAGCCGATTTTATTGTCTGAATCTTTGAATTAAATCCTTCTGCGGTCGCATTGGTGATGCGATGTTTCAAGTAAGTCATTATGTTGTCGAGATGTTTCTTTAGCATCTTGGCGACTGATATGACCGGCTTTAGACGTGAATGTGTCGCCCACCAGTACCCTTTCTTAAAGAACGCCCGGGCTGGTTTATCGTAGCTGTAAGTCCACAGGTCAAGCAGCGTCTCTTTGATTGCCCAAGCTCGGGCAACCTTCAACCCCTTTGATTGAAGGCCATAAAAAGTGGCTTCATCTTTTTCACTCCAGTTGTCGGGATTGCGTAACCAGGTATAGCGAGACCCGACCAGGTCATTGATACCGGCGGCTCTTAATGTTTTATTTTCTTTGCGCCTGACTTGGTCAACCATTTTTGTAAGATAACTGACGATATGAAACTTGTCGTGAACAATGGCGGCGTTCGGTAAAGTCGCCTCAACTGCCGTCATAAATGGAACCCACATATCCACGGCAACAGCAGCTACTTCATTACGCTGCTGTTCTGGAAGCGTGGACAGCAATGCGGTTGTCGATTCCGCCGTTCTATCTGCCACGACCTCAAGCACTCTGGACGCATTCAAATCGTACAGCAGGCTGGCATAGGATTGCCCCTTGCGAAAACTTTTTTCATCGATGCCAAGGTGTTTCACTTCCTCAACCGAGCGTCTGTCCATCCCTCTTTTCACTGCTCGGGATTGAATATGATGCACCTCATCCCACGACAGACCAAGTAGTTTTGCGGCCTGTGTCTTGTTGCTGGCAGCCGACAGCACATCAATAGCGAAACGCTCAAATAAATGCGTAAAGCGTGCCTGCGTATCTGCCCACGGTACTTTCAGGCTTTTGATTCCATGCGCTTTACAATGAATACGCGGAACCTGAGCAACTAACTGCGTCTTGAACTGCATCGTATCAAGGTGTCGCCATGTGCGTTGCTCACGATGGTCGTAAACCGAACAAAGGGCATGGCAGACACTACACGCGCCTTTCGTTCCCTTTGGCCAATCTATCTGGAGGGTAATTGATTTGTCGGTCAGACCCGGGGTAATAGCCGTGATTTTCCATGGGTCGCCAAGCCCCAAAAGTTGAGTAAACAACGCGGTATCTTTCATTTGAATATCTCCATAAAAAAAGACTCTTGTACCACATTCTTGACCATTGTTTGGCTTTTACCCATAGGAAACTCGGAAGAACCTTCTTTTATTCTGCGGCAAATAACTGCGGGTTTACTGTGGCGCTAACATCAACCAACCAGGTATCGTGGTTACCCTGCAAATTGTGAATTTCGATGCCCCCGCTTATGTAGTTTCCCCAGCCCAACTTTAGGTCGGTATCCCAATCACCCATGCTTTCCCCGGTGCGGGCCAGAATCAAGTCTCCCGTATAAGATCCTGCGGGCTGATACTTATCCATCGCCCGAAATATAGTGTACTCAATGTGTTCGTGACGACTGATCTCGCGCAAGGTGTGTAAGTTAATATCGTTCATCGCCAGGTTGCGGTAAAAGGCTTTGAGTTGTCTAACGACCCTTACAAGCGCTGATTGGCTAAAGAATCCTTCCTGGAGATAACCGGGAGCAGCGGTAATCCATAAGATAAGTTGTGCTACTTTTTCTCCACGGCGTTGCAGTTCGTTTGCCAACGCAAAACCTATCAGCGCGCCCTCGCAACCGCCGCCGATGTAATACGGTCCATTGGGCTGAACGAACTGGATGGCGTCTATAAATTCACTCGCTATTTGTTCAATATCGCGCAGTGGTTGCAAACCACGAGCCAGGCGATCACTTTGCAGTGCGTAAACGTCAAGACGGTAAACAGGCTGTTCGGCATCAATCTGACGAACTGCATCTGTATACATCGGATGACTGCCAACGGCAAAAAACGGGGGGCGAGATCCCTGGGCCCTGATGGCGTTGATCGCCGGGTGTCGCCAAGGTTGTTGGTCGACTCTAACGCTAGTTTCACCGCTGCTGGGTTCCGTCGAGCCTACCATAGCTTCGAGCGCAGACATCCAGGCGCCTCTACCAGATTCGGAGAACACGTCCTTGGTGCCGGCGGGCAGGGTTCTGAGATTTTGATCCGACCCGAATACTTTCTCCCAGACGCGGTAATTATCATCGCGTTCGCTAAAGTAAGCCAGAACCGGCGCGTTGCAAGCCCTGGCAGTATGGCTCAAACGAATGCGCCTCTCTCTGCTCCAGAACGCTGGCCAGTGACTCCTCGGCAGGGCTTCCGCTGCCGCCGCACTACGAACACGGGGGCGACCGATATGATGAAGCTCGTAGTTTACAATTCATAAGGGGGTTGTGGATTAGCCAGCCTAACAGGCGCTGAAGTGTCGTCGTGGCTTATTGGACACTCAATTGTTCTTGGCTGGCTGCGTGGCCTGGTTCTTTTGGGTCGAGCAGAAACAAAATTTCCACTTGCTCACCCTGCGCTTCCAACTGGCGTGCAGTTTCCAGTGCGACGATTCCACCAAACTGATAGCCGGCCAGACGATAGGGCCCGTAGGCCTGTAGACGACGAATGGTGACAACATGAATTCTCGCCAGATCTGCTACCGACTTCGATTTGAGAAAGTCCTTTTCCTGGGCCCAATGTGCAATACCAAACAGCGGACAGTTGACCTTCCATCGACCTTCTCCCGCGAGACGGAAATCAGCTTCGGTGAAAAATAGCGGTCGTTGACCTTCTTTTTCATGGAGCGGGAAAACAAAATTCGACTGCTGAAGCTGCTCACCCTCGCCATCGATTCTGGCTGCCAGGGCGTCGAGCTGAAGGTTTTCGAAAATCACCCTGAAGGGGAGTGATACACCGAAGGCCCGCTTGATCCTGGAGATCATTTGCATGGCTGCCAACGAGTCACCGCCACTGGAGAGAAAGTGGTCTGTTACACGAATGTTGGAGACATTTAGAATGCCCTCCCAAATACCAATTAGAGTTGCCTGGGTTTTGGTAAGCTCTGGCTGAATATCCCGCCCTGCCAGTTCTAACTTGTCTACTTCGGTGGCTTTGCGTATCCCTGGGTAATCAATTTTCCCATTAGGCAATCTTGGGAGTGTGTCGACATAGGAAAAAAGCTCTGGAATCATCTGCGTGCGCAGCCTGGCTCCCAGCCATTCCTTGAGCTGGGCTGTATCCATGCTGTGGCCGGCATCCGTAACAATGGTTGCGACGAGAGAGCGGGCACTGTTTGATTTGGCAAACCAGGTCACTGCAGCCTGAGATACGCCCGGGTGACCCAAAAGTGCCACCACAATTTCGCCCGGTTCAACTCTTGCGCCACGAATTTTCAGTTGATCATCATTGCGTCCAAAGAATAGATACTCACCGTCTTCGCGCAACGCCGCCACATCGCCCGTGCGGTAGACTCGGCCTATATCACCACCTAGGTTCACGAAGGCATTCTCTGTCAATTCCGGGGCATGGCGATAGCCGCGTGCCACTGCCGGGCCACCGATGAATAACTCTCCACGTTCACCGGCGGGCACGGGTTGGCCCTGTGCGTCGAGAATTATTAGCTTCGCATTTTTGAGGGGCCGACCTATGGGTGCCGATTGCCCGGATACTACATTGTCGCCGAGCACCTGGGCAGTAATCTGGTAGGCGCTAACGTAAACAATCGCCTCTGTGGGCCCATAGAAATTCCACACCTGCTCAGCATAGGGAATGAGTTGTGCCGCCAGCTCATTACTGATGGCCTCCCCCATGTTCATTGCTATGCGGAGCTTGGGAAAGTCGGGGTGCTCCGCAAGAATAACTGACCAGATAGTAGGCACCGCCTGAAAAACCGTGACGCCAAACTCAGTGATTTCGGCCGCTAAGCGCTTCGGACTGAGCAAAATATCATGGCTGCGAAGCACAATAATTCCGCCGGTTATGAGTGGAACAAAAAGTTCCGCAGCAGAGACATCAAAGCCAATGGTAGTTACGGCGAGAAAAGAGTCATCGGCGGTAAAAGCGATAAGATCCCGGCATGCACACAAAAAGGTAGCCAGGGAGCGATGCTCCACCTCTACACCCTTGGGCGCCCCGCTGCTGCCAGAGGTAAACATCACATAAGCCAGAGCGTTACTATCAAGAGAATTTTCTACCACGCGGGGCTCAGCACTTGCCGAAGTGCACTGCTTCGAAATCTCCCGAACATCAAGCATGTCCAGAGCGATACCCTGAGCATTACTGGAAGCCGTTATGACTTTTACTCCCTCAAGATCCGGATGAGCGAGGACAATTTCGCATTGGGCAATTTCCAGGATGCGTCGATTGCGTTCCGGCGGATCATTTGGGTCCAGCGGAACATAGGCACAACCGGACTTCCAGATGCCCAACATCGCGGCGATCATATCCACGGAGCGCGCAACGAAAACGCCAATCGCCTGCCCCCGAGATACGCGGGGTGCGAGGTAGTCTCCAATCGCCGAAGCTCTCGCCGCCAGCCCGGCATAGGTGACCGATTCATCCTCGGCGATGATCGCTACTTTTTCGCCGAATGTTTGAACCTGAAAATCGAAAAGGGAGTAAACATTCTCCACAAGTGGTTCCACGTGCTGTGCTTGTACTTTTTTCACGGCCCGGATTCTCCACGATCATAGAGCCGAACGCCGAAGTCGCTCGCCGGCTCCCAGTGATACGCGCCTCGAATAGGCAGCCCGTCCCCCAGGCTTTCAAGCCCGTAGCGAGACCCGAGCTGCCGAAGAAATATTACCGCCAGCTTCATGGAAATATCGCCTATAGGACAAAGGTGATGATCCAAACCAAAAGGAGAGTACTCCTCGCTGTTGTAGGTGGTCTGCAAAAACCGTTCGGGATTAAACTCAAAAGGCTTCTCGAAAGTCTCTGCGCTGTGGTGAGCTTCCCAGAGACACAGACGCACAAAGGTACCGCGTGGAATCAGATAACCGTCGAACACTATGTCGCGCTGGGCGATTCGCGTCAGCCTCTCGCTTTTGTCGCTGCGGAGGGTTTCCATCACATAGGCCTTGGCGAAGGAGCGTTCACTGTCTGCTACCTGTTTTGACTCGCTCGTCACGCGCTCCAAAAGCACGGGCTCCGCGCAGGCATATTTACTTAGCCAACGTAACAAACCCGATTGATCGTATCGCCCCATTTCAATCATGTAGATAAAATTGCCAAGGAGTGTATCGTCCAGAAGATTGTCGGCCGAGAGCTTACCTGCAATAGAATTAGCGAAGGCACCCGATGTCCCACCAGCCTCGCTCGCTATAAACTCCCGCAGCGCATCACGTATTTCGCCGAAGGCTATCTCTTGCGGTTCGCCTATATTCCACACAAGACCAAAGGGCCCCAGATTGTGATATCCGCGAACGAGCGCTTCATACAAGGGGCTACCCGGATCGGCGCCAAAAAATACTTTTAGCAAACTGGCCGTTGCGATAGAGTTGAGTGCAACTCGCCATGCAGCCGTTGGGTCGGAACCACCGTCCTGATTGGCGGCAAACTTCTCGAGCTCTTTCTTAACAATGGCATAGAGCGGCGCGTCATCACAAAACAAATCCTCTACCTGAATGCCCGAGATCAACGCCTTGCGATATTTACGATGAACAGCACCCTCCATGCGCCGCAGGGCTCCGTTGGGTACCAGCGGTTCCAGATCATGCATGTAACCCTGCAGACACTTTGAGTGCTCCTGCAAAAAACGACGACAGCGACCGAGCCCAGTAATGCAAATCCAGAAATTTTCAGGACCCACCGCCTTGAAGATAGGCCCAACCTGGTTTGACTGATGCAACAGGTAGTAGCGGTCAGACTTTTCCAAGGCCTCAAGGTCGTCGAGATCGCCGGGGGGTAGTTGGTAACGAGAGAACAAGCCACGAAGCATGGCATAGGTCACAGCCCGCGGGGGCAGGAGCCCGAAGAAATTGCCAACAGTTTGGCTGTTCATAGTGGTTTACTTCGACATGCCCGAAAACCAGAGGCAAATAATATGGGACACGAGTACACCATTGATGATCTCGGGTTCTCTGGGTTTTTAGATCTCCAGTATAAGCCCGTGAAGCACTATGGGTTAAGCATTACTTGAAGGAGCGTGAACACGGTCACATGAAGATGTATCACTCCGAACCAAAACCGACTGTCCACGATACAAGTTAGAGTGCCAGAATAGTGATAAAGTAGTCTCCAATCAGAAATCACCCACCATGACCAGCAAGGCCCGCCAAAGATGAAGCTCTTACTACCTAATAAGTTCGCAAAACTTTCCATGTTCCTTCTGCCGATGCTATTGGTGATACCTGCCTACGGCAACCCTGTGGCTCTCACTGCCAGCAGAATAATCGATGGTATTAGTAGCAAAGCCTTGCTCGATAGCGCCATTATCGTCGACGGTAAAACCATCACCGATATCGTCAAGATAGACAAACTACCAGCGGGCATTGAAGTTGTGGATTTAGGCGAGGCCACCCTAATGCCCGGCATGATAGACGCCCATACCCACCCCCTACTCACTAGCGGCGACTACCAAAACGACCACCTGAGCCAGAGTTCTGCCTACAAGTCCCTGCGCGCTGCCGCTTTCCTCCAAGATCTACTGCGAGCAGGCTGGACAGGGATGCGGGTGGCCGGGGACGGCGACGTGTTCTATGGCGATGTGGATATAAAACGCACAATCGATGAGGGTTCTATCGTAGGCCCGCATATGGCGGTAGCCAGCCACTACCTTTCCATTACCGGTGGCGGCGGCGACTTGAACTACATCTCGCCCGAGCAAACCCTAATTGCCGATGGTCTGGTGGTAGACGGTGTCGACGAAATACGCCGTGCTGTGCGAACGGAAATAAAATACGGTTCCGATTGGATAAAGGTTTTAGCCACCGGCGCTTACCTGTCCGTTGGCGACAGCCCCAAGAATGTCTCCTTTAGTCCTGAAGAGTTTCAGACGGTAGTGGATGAAGCCAATCGTCAAGGCGTTCCCGTTATGGCCCATGCACACGCTACGGCGGGTATTAAGCAGGCAGTGCTGGCGGGAGTGCGCAGTATTGAGCACGGTACCTTCCTGGACGACGAAGTGATTAATCTAATGGCCAAGCGCGAAATCTGGTTAATCCCCACTATCTACATTGGTGACTACTACGACGAGGCGGGCACCCTACGAGAAGATGAACGCAACGCCTATTACATCGAACACGAGCGACCCACCTGGATTAAGTGGCTGACAAAAGCGCACAAAAAAGGCGTGAAAATTGGTGTGGGATTAGATTTCGGTGCTCAGGGTTACAAGCCCAATGTGTTCGCCAGAGAATTCGCCGCTCTCACTGAGATCGGGATGACTAACATGGAGGCCATTCAGGCCGGCACGCGCGTCAATGCAGAATTGCTGGGGTGGGATGATCGCCTGGGTACTTTGCAGACTGGTAAATTGGCGGACATCATCGCCATCGTGGGCAATCCGCTGGTCGATATCAGCAAGCTTGAATCCGTTTCCTTTGTGATGCTCGGGGGGAAAATTATTAAATCCCCTGGCGAAGCTGAGCCCCTACCAGGTATGTTCATTCAATAACCACTATGTTTCGACTCAACGAAGTTAAACTGCCGCTGAACCATGCCGAGGCGGATTTGCGCTCGGCCATTGTGCAGAAGTTGAATCTCGACAGCCCAGATCTAGTGGACTTCACGATTTTCAAACGCAGTTACGACGCCAGGAAGAAATCCAATATCGCGCTTGTATACCAGCTGGACATTGAGCTCACCCCAAATGGAGAAGCCGCCGTATTGGCGGGCGAATTTAACCCCTCAACCATAAGGCCCAGCCCCGATACCAATTACTACTTCCCGATACACGCGAATGACGACTTTCCGACTGCCGAGCAACAGCCCCCAATCGTCATTGGCTTTGGCCCCTGCGGAATTTTGGCGGCACTGCTGCTGGCGCAAATGGGTCTGAAACCCATAGTGTTAGAACGCGGCCGGGACGTGAGGAGACGCACCAAAGACACCTGGGGCTTTTGGAGAAACGGCAAGCTGGATACCCAGTCAAACGTGCAGTATGGCGAAGGTGGCGCGGGTACATTTTCAGACGGCAAGCTGTATAGCCAGGTGAAAGACAAAAAGCACCTCGGCCGCAAGGTAATCGCCGAGTTTGTTAAAGCCGGAGCACCTGAAGAAATTCGCTATGTGAGCAAACCCCATATTGGCACTTTCAAATTGGTTACCATGGTTGAAGCCATGCGAGCTGAGATTGTGCGCCTGGGAGGAGAGATTCGATTTGAGCAAAAAGTAAACTCGATTCATCGCGAGCAGAACGATCAAGGTGAAGGCCAGATCACAGGCCTAAGCCTTGAAAGCGGAGAGACGATAGCATGCCGCCACGTAGTGCTGGCAATAGGCCACAGCGCCAGAGACAGTTTCCAGATGTTGTTAGAGCAAGGTGTCCACATAGAGCCCAAACCCTTCTCGATTGGCTTCCGCATAGAACACCCGCAGTCTGTTATCGATAAAGCGCGCTTTGGTGATCAGGCCGGCCACCCTATTTTGGGTGCTGCCGATTACAAGTTGGTTCACCACTGTAAAAATGGCCGCAGTGTTTACAGTTTTTGTATGTGCCCGGGCGGTACGGTAGTGGCGGCCGCCTCCGAGGAAGGTTTGCTAGTCACCAATGGTATGTCCCAGTATTCAAGAAAAGAGCGCAATGCCAATTCAGCCATTGTTGTCGGCATTGATCCGGAACGAGATTACCCCCAACACGTATTGGCGGGCATTGATTTGCAACGGCAGTTGGAAGCTAGGGCCTACGAACTGGGTGGCTCTAACTACAATGCACCGGCCCAGTTGGTCGGAGATTTTCTAGCCGATAAAGCCTCTACGGACATTGCTACCGTACAACCCTCTTACAAGCCGGGAGTCTCTCTGGGCAATTTGACCGAGACCCTGCCAGATTTCGCGATCACCGCCATCCGCGAAGCCATTGTCGCCTTTGATAAACAAATTAAAGGCTTCGCCATGCCCGATGCAATACTCACGGCAGTAGAGACCAGAACCTCCTCACCCATTTGCATTAAACGCGGCGAGGATTTCCAAAGCATCAATACCAATGGCCTGTACCCAGCCGGAGAGGGAGCGGGCTATGCGGGTGGAATCCTGTCTGCGGGAATTGACGGTATTAAGGTAGCCGAGGCTCTGGCTCAAGACCTGCTGAAATAGCGTTCAATCGCGCTACTCTTTGCGATGGCTTCCGTATTTCAGAAACAGCGGATGAAAAACACGTAAGTTTACCCAGGTTATACCCGCCCCGAGCATCCCCAGCGCCACTGTGACACCCAGTGGCCTCAGCACAACCGCCATGCGGCGGCGAAAACGTTTGATAGCAGGCACTTGATCGAGCCTCTCAACAATACGCGCATTCTGGCTAAACGTAATACCGATGACAGCGATTGCGATCAGCACTGCCCATGCCTGTGTCGGAATGGGCGGCATAAAATAAATCAGAACACCCAACAAAACCACGGGGATTATCAACGGCAAAACAATAATCGCATAGGGTAAGAGTTTGCCAAGATAGAACACTTTTAAAAACTGGTGCGAACCAACCTCCAGCGCGAGAAACAAACGCTCGCGCTCCACTTCCTCGTCAAAAAGTTCCCTGACGGTAGAAAACGCCCAATCGCTTTTTGCTGCTTCGCCAGCGAGCTTTTCTCCACTCAAGCGGTAGCCATAATCCATTAAGGCAAATGCCTCAAGATCAGAAAAGGCGTCCAGATCCGTGCGAATAGCTCTGAGTACTTTGGCCAAACGCACTTCTTCAATAGAAGCGGAAGAATCTACGGGATCAGCAAGCGAAAACACCACGTAATTTTCCGGCCCAAGCTTTGTGAGCTCATCCAGTAATTCATTGCGAATGCGATCCATCATAATCTCGTTGGCGCGCATCGCCACATTGTGTATGCGCTCGTCAGGTTTGGCCTGCCAACTGAGTAAATCTGACGCATCGCTGCAGACAAAATGTGTACAGCCGTCTTCGTACAAGGACACCAGCCCCTGGTTATCGAACACGCCACCATCGACCAACCTAACTACGACTTCCTCACCGGCCTCGTCTGTGTACAGCCCGCGAAGACTAAAAGGGTCCAATAAACCGGGCACACAACACGAAGCCGCGACGGCGTCGGCCACGGTAATCTGGCCAAGCCCCATTCGTTGTTGCGGTGTAAGCGCTGGGTCGTTCGGTGCCAGCCTTTTAAGCAGTGGCATAGAGCCCATACCGCCCATGTTGGCCGCAACGGGAAATTCGCCCACAAAGTCAGCGGTAAATTGAAACAGGTGGCCGGTATTTAACGCGGTTGCGTTGAGAATCAGCTTGGGAACAACGAAGAACTCGGCAGACTCCTCGCCTACAAGGTCAAATGCTGGTCGGATGGACAATTCGCTCAGTAAATTATCTTTGTCGCCTGTGATCGGAGTATAAAAATACTCGTTGAACAAGTTCGCCAAGCGCATCGTCGAGCTGATTTTATCATTGAGCATGCGGGCGTTTTCACGGCCATCGGCAAAGGTGATCAGCCGGAGGTTATTCTGTTGCGCCTGTAAAAATTCCTGCTCGAGCTCCCGCACCAGTAGCCGGAAACCCACTGCATCGGGCTTGAGCTGGTCACCACGCTTGCCCTCCAATAACTGTTTTAGCTTAAGGTAGTAAAACGCGCCGATAATAGAACCGCCGGAAACCGTCGAGATAACGGCCACATGCCGCAACAGGTCCTGATCCGCTAGCTGCGCCAATACACCCACATGAAACAAGGCGGCGCGAAAACCGCCGCCGGACAGCGCCAAACCCAGCTTGCCTTCTGAAGCTGTCCCCAGGGAGAATTTAGCTTGTTGCAATTCGTTCATTTGGGCAGATGATGTCGCAAGTAAATGCTAAGATGCATCGTATTCTACACGGGGATTAGAAAACAAATGCACAAGTATTTTATCCCGGCAATCGCCCTACTTTGTATTGAAAGCGTTACCGCCGACAACTTGTCTACTGCCATTCAATTGTCCAGCGACAACGTAGCGCAAATGCAACCCAAAGCGCCAGACGCCATGGCTGGAATTGGGGACTGGTTGCTAAGCAATGGGACACTGTGCGCCACCATTAGCGACATTGAACACGAATCTGGATTCACCCCCTGGGGGGGCGCACTAATAGATGTTTACCACTGCGACCTCGACGATGATCAATGGCCCTTCCAACACGCCCTACCCAACCTTGATAAAGACACGCCCCCTAACCCCCACCAAGATCCTGGGGGCGAGCAATGGCTCGCGAGCATCCGTCACCGTTACTTCCCAAGGATATGGCTTGAGCCTGCGCAGCATGTATCAGGTGGATATGGAAAACCCTACACAGATGGTGATCGATCACGAACTGGTCAGAATCGGCGACGGGACGGCGGTGACCATGTTCGGCTTCCTAATGCTGCACCCTCACCTGAGCCTCACCCCCTATTCGGTTTCCACATCGGACTCTGCGTTCAGTCAGGGCTTTCGGTTTGACGCTCTGGATAGGCAAGACAGGCTGGGATTGGTCAAGGCCATGAATCCGGCTGACGTACACGTACTCGTGGGGCGCGCGCCCCTCAGTCAAATAAGCTACGGGATTCAATTGGAGCGGGCCGACCTGGTAGACGAGGATGGCGATCGCAGGCCTCTTCCCCGTTTTCAGTTAACCGATCCCACCTACAGTTTTCAGGGCGTACTCAGCCGCCCACCCTGGATAGAGGGCGAGGGAAAAATGGGCTTAACTGAATTCGCACAAAGTCGTTTAATGGACGTCAAACCCGGCGAGACCTTAAAGGTCCGGCAGCGAATTTATTTGGGCAAACAGGCAGACGTTGCATCAGCGACCGATCAAATTTACAAAGGCCCTGTCATTCACGGCGAGTTGGATACGGCTGATGCCGTCATTCATTTCAGGGATAAAGATGGTCGGGCGATAACCAGTGTGCGCCCGGGAAAAGAGAGCCAATTCTCAGCGCGACTGCCAGCCAATACTGACCTTGTAAGCATAACCGTCAAAACGCCTTGGGGTGAAACCAGGACCGAGACATCTGTAGCGGGTAAAAAGCGCAAGCAACTCGATATCAAAACTGAACAGCCTCAATCCTTCGCCGTATTGCCAAAATTGGGACCTATGCGCTTGGTTTTCAAAGGTACCGGAAACACTCCCGACCCGGATTTCACTGACGATCTGCTGGATTTTCAAGTGGACGGACAACCACTGCGGGAGGTTCACGCGGCCAACTACGTGTCCCTGGCCGGTATTGCCAGCGATGAGTTCATCGTCGCGCTACGCCCGGGGAAATATCGAGTGTATGCGACCCGAGGCATGGCCTATAGCGTAACGAGCACTGAAATAGAAGTGCCCCCCGGTGACACAGTTATCCTGAATATCGAACCCCCTATGCGGGAGATCCCAGCGGAAAACTGGTTGGCGGCAGACTTTCATGTGCACGCCGCGCCCAGCTTTGACTCTGCTATGCCGATCAATGATCGCCTTCGAAGTTTTGTGGCTCAGGGAAGCGATGTACTAATCGCGACAGAGCACAATGTACTGGTGGATTACAAAAGCAGAGTTTCACAGTTGGGGTTGGAATCATCCCTGAACGTCATCAACGGTGTCGAGTTAACCGGTATGGCGCGTACAGCAACCGTGCCATTTACTAACGGGCACTTGAACGTGTTCCCCACGGCAAGCAAGCCTGAAGAATTCTCAGGTGGACTACCACGCCACGAGGGGAAGCGCCTGCGGGATGTGTACGCGAACATCCGCGATGCTTTCGGCAACGCTTTAGTGCAGCTGAATCATCCCCGCCTTTCAGACCCGCTGGATCCCGACGGGGACAATTCCTACTTTGAGCATTTGATCAACGGCCTAGCTTACGATCACAGCCAGCCTCTGAACTCCTCGGCCAATAATTCGCTGATTGAGAAAGATCCAGCAAGCGGCCTGCGAGATCTGGATTTCGATTTGATAGAAATCGGCAATGGCAGCGACTTTCAATCTTACGAAGTCATGAAGCAGGATTGGTTTTCACTGTTGAATCAGGGCGAGAGAATATTTGGCAGCGCCAATAGCGATACACACGGGCCCAACCAGTTGGTGGCGATCCCTCAAAATTTTGTACGAGGTGCCCTGCCCTTCAACGAAGCTAACTTCATAGAGTCAGTGCGCTCTGGCTTGTTGTTTGGTACCACTGGGCCATTTCTCGAAGTGTATGCGACGGGACCGGATCTAAAGAGAGTCGAATCTGGCGGCACAGTGTCTACAGGTGAGTTTACACTCAACATTCAAGTTACCGCCGCAAGTTGGGTACCCGTTGAGACAGTATCCGTTTACATCAATGGCGCTGTGCATCATCAACAAGCCATTTCACGGGGCGAATCACTGGCCTTGCCTGTCAACATGGAACAAGACGGCTATGTGACAGTAGAAGTCACCGGCACGGCGGATCAGCTGTACTCGGCGGTGGCGCCCAATTTTACACCCTATGCTTTTAGTAACCCCATATTCGTTAAAACCAAACACCGTTAGAGGTTTCCCGCATGGCATCTTTGCAAGATCAACTCCTTAAAGCCGGCATCGTCGACAAAAAGAAAGTGAAGGAGATCAAGAAGGAGCAGCGCAAACAAGCCAAGCAACAGCCCAAGGGACATGCGCAGCTTGATGAGGCCAAAGAGCAGGCAAAGCTCGCCTTAGAGAAGAAGTCTGAGCAAGATCGACAAATGAACAAAGAACTGCAGGCTCAAGTAGAGAAAAAAGCGATTCAGGCTCAAATTATTCAACTGATTAACGTCAACAAAATCAACCGCAGGGGTGGAGAAATCGCCTACCAATTCACCGACGAGAAAAAAATCAAAAAGCTTTATGTTACAGATGAGCTACAACAGCAACTTATTAAGGGCCAGATAGCCATAACTCGATTGGGTGAAAGCTATGAATTAGTGCCCGCCCCTGTCGCCGAGAAAATTCATCAGCGCAACGAAGATGCGATCGTATTACTGAATCAAAAGCAGAGCCAGGAAGTAGACGAGGATGACCCCTATGCGAATTATCAAATCCCCGACGACTTGATGTGGTAGCCGGCTACTTTTTGAATATCGTAACGCCGTCTTTGATGGTCTCCAACACCGCAATATCCTTGATCATCATCGCATCAACTTTTAGCGGGTTGCGGTCAAGGATGACCAAATCAGCACGCTTGCCCACTGTAATAGAGCCTTTGCTGCTCTCTTCGAAGTACTGATGGGCGGCGTCGATGGTCATGGCTCTTATCCCCTCCATAACCGTTGCACTTTGAGCTTCACCCAAAACTTTGCCACTGCGGGTCACTCGGTTAACTGAGGACCAGAGCAAGCGCATCATATCGGGCGGTACAATGGGCGTGTCGTTGTGGATGGTATAGCGCAGCCCTTTTTCAGTGCTGGACCGCAGCGGGCTTATGCGAGATGCACGCTCCGCGCCAAAGACAGAATCCCGGTGCCAGTCGCCCCAGTAGTAGGTGTGAACCACAAAATAGGAAGGGTTTATCCCCTCCTCAACCATCTGCTGAATCTGATCTTCGCGCACCGTTTGCGCGTGAATCATCACCGTGCGGCGATCGGCTTTACCAAACTTGCTATTGGCACTACTAACAGCGTCTATTAGCTGATCCGATGCGGCGTCGCCGTTAGCGTGTGCCAGTACCGGAATGTCGTTCGCAAAGGCGTACTCCACATACTCACCCACTTTGGCATCATCCAGGGTAGCGTAGCCGGTATAGCCCTCGCTTTGACCGTGGGGAGGATGCAGATAAGGCTTTGTAAGCCAGGCCGTCTTGCCCTGGGGAGATCCATCCAATACTAGCTTGAAACCTCCGATTCTGAAGTGATTATCGTAAGTGTTTGAAGGGGGATACTGATCAATTTCCTTCCACATGTGGGGCGCATAGGGGTAGGTAACCACATCCAGATAGAGTAACCCCTGCTCTCCAGCAGCCTTCATAAAACGAATATCATCGCCAATCGCAGCCCCATCCTGAACCGTGGTAATTCCCCGACTGGCGTAATACTGTTGGGTGTTATCGAGCAGTGACAACGCAGCCGCATCATCCATCGCCGGCATCACCAGGCGAAGTGCTGTCATGGCTTGCTCCTCCAGCACGCCATCGGGCTCGCGAGAATTAGACAGTCGCCGAATAATGCCACCCTTGGGATCTTCGCTACCGGCGGTGATTTTCGCCTGGGCCAGACAGGCTGAATTGCAGGTCATAAAATGGCCCGATACATGCACCAGCATAATGGGTATTTCACTGGAGACTTTATCCAGATCTTCCCGGGTTGGATGACGTTGTTCTTTCAGTAGCGATTCATCGTAGCCCCAGCCGGTCAGCCAGGGAGCATCCGGGTATTGCAGATGATGTGCTTTTAGTAAGGCGAGGATATCTTCAATAGATTCCGCACCACCCACTGGAGGTGATGAAACGTTGGCAGAGGCCTGCATTTGATTGGTCATGCTGATATGGCCATGGGCATCAATCAGGCCGGGAAGTAGCGTGCTGCCAAGAAGGTCGCGCAGGACAACACTTTCCCCCGCCGCTTTCTCAACGTCGACGCGAGAACCTACCGCGAGAATCCGGCCATCTCTGACAGCTATCGCCTCGACTGAGGGCTGTGTGTCGTCAACCGTAACAATATCGCCGTTAAAATAGACGGTAACGGTAGTAGGATTGGCCCAGGTTGTGGGAAGTTTAGCGGTACTACCGGGCTCACTGTCGTGGTTGGCGCAGCCCACTGCCGCTATTGCCACAGCCATGGCGAGCAAACAGCCTTTAAGTTGATTCATAGAGCCTTTCCTTTAGCGTATTGCACCTCACAATACTCCTTCAAACCATAAGCACACAAATTAAAGCCTGCTTCTACGGGTTTGGCCATGAGTTCCATCATGCCTGCTGCGGCCTCGCCGCTAAAGACATCGACAGATATATAGCTGCAGCGAGCGTCACCCAGGCTTTTTAAGTATTGCGTTCGAACCGCGTGAATTGGATCTCCTGACTTGTTCTCCATCCGCCAGGCGATAGCCTCCAGCGGATCAATACGGCACATGTACTCCGTTTGCTCCTGTATACCGAAACCAAGATCGACCTGCATTACCACGGGGCTACCCAGCAGCAACTCGGCTTCACAGCCGGGGCAAAACTTGTTCCATTTTTCGTAGTTCGCAAAGTCAACAAGCACATCCCAGACCCATTGCGCAGGTGCCTCTATAACGACTTCATCAGAGCTTATCGTATCCTGCGTTATCATTGTTCTCTCCAAAAAGTTGTGCGGGGTATAATGAGCCGGCAAACACAGTACAGGAATAACACAGTGAGCGAAAATCGCGAAGGCTGGAAACTCATACTCGAACAACTTAAACAACGCAGTGACTTTGCCCAGGGAATGGGTGGAACGGACAAAATCGCAATTCAACACGCAAAGAGTCGATTGACCGCACGAGAAAGGGTTGCCCTGCTGTGTGAGGAAGACAGCTTCAATGAATATGGTGAACTCGCCGGTGGTAACCATCCCGGCGGAGAACCTCCCCTGGCAGGCGATGCTCTGGTAGGCGGAACCGGCCGCATCGGTGACAAAACGGTAGTTGTCATCGCCGAAGACTTCACGGTAAAAGGTGGATCAATTGGACACCCGAACGCCGCCAAAAGGGCGCGGTTGGTGCGCTTGGCCAAGGAGCAACTCTATCCGCTGGTGTTGCTATTGGATGGCGCGGGGGAGCGTGCCTCAAATCAAAACGAACGCTATCCGAACTCGCCTGGAGATCTACAGCTGGTCGCTGATTTGAAAGGTATTGTTCCCGTGGTCACTGTCGTCTTGGGAATCTCGGCCGGTCACGGCGCTCTTACAGGAATGTTTGCAGACTTAATTATCATGCTGGCAGGTTCGACGATGTTCACCGCCGGTCCACCCCTGGTAAAAGCCTCACTGGGCATTGATACCACCCCCGAGGAATTGGGCAGCGCCAGTATGCATACCAGCATCAGTGGCGTGGCACACAATATGGGCGATACTGAACAGGATTGTTTCGCCATGGTGCGGTATTTCCTGTCTCTTGTGCCCAGCCACAGCGGTCAGCAAGTTCCTTTCGATAAGGGCAGGATCGAAGCAAAAGAACGCACGACGGACGCTTTACTGGATATCATCTCACCGCAGGTCAATCAGGCCTACGATATGCGAATGGTGCTGGACGAAGTGTGTGACGACAACACGGTGTTTGAGCTGCAACCGAACTATGGTAAAACAATCATCGCAGCTTTGGCCAGAATTGGCGGTGTACCCTGCCTTGTGGTGGCAAACCAACCGACTGTTCAAGCTGGGGCAATAACCACTGATGCAGCGGAAAAAGCGGCCCACTTCATCGACGTCGCTCAATCCTTCGGCTTGGCGCTGATTACCTTGTTAGATAATCCCGGAGTCATGCCCGGACCTGCTGCAGAGAAATCTGGAGTGCTCAGGGCTGCCGGGAAAATGTTTCTTGCACAGCGCAGGTTCACGGGCACAAAAATTGTTGTCACCTTGCGCAAAGCCTTTGGCTTTGGCAGCTCCGTGATGGGCATGAACCCCTGGGATCATCAGGCCATAAGCCTCGCCCTCCCCTCGGTCAATTTGGGAGGGGTTCCCGCCATTGGGGGCGCCGAAGCGGCCAAAGCCAGCCTGGATGAAGCACAACATATAGAGGAATTACAATCGGGTGCCTGGGTTCCGGCAGATGCTATGGCCTTCGACAAAGTGATTGATCCAGCCCAAATGCGAAACGAAGTTATCCGCGTATTACACCGCTAAGGTAATTGACTTCGCCCACCTGGCAATAGATGCTTCCATCCCGCGCCGCCGTTCGGGGGCCGCTGAAATTAATATGAGGTAAATGACATGATCGGATACGTGACAATTGGTGTGACTGACATGGAGAAGGCCAAAGCCTTTTATACGGAACTACTGGCTGACCTGGGCGCAACACTGCAAGGCGACATGGGGCGGATAGCCTTTATAGGGGCCTCTATGGACACCCCCATGATCTCTGTGTGCACACCCTTCGATGAGAACGACCCACAGCCAGGTAACGGCAATATGATTGCGATCAACCCTGGCACCAAAGCCGACGTCGACAAGTTTCATGCCAAGGCTCTGAGCCTGGGTGCGACCTGTGACGGGGCGCCAGGCCAGCGGATGGAAGATGTGTTCTACGGTGCCTATGTTCGCGACCCCGATGGCAATAAATTGGCGTTTTTTAACTTCGGCTAGTTACACCGTCATATTGCGAAACCCTCGATCATATCGTTGCGATGTGATCGAGGTATTTCATATAACGCGATTTAATATCGGCATTTTCGTTTTTACCGCCTGCCTCACCGTCTGCACCCAAGGTTGAAATTTCAGGCTCACCTTTGACGCCCGCAAGACCTGCGCCCTCATATAAATAGGCGCGACCCCAGGGGTCTCTTGGCAATTGTTCCAGGTAACTTCCATTTTCCCGCGGTCCGGATTTGCGGCCATACTTCTCAGGTACCACCAGATCCTCGAGCCCCTCCACCGCTCTGGGGTAAGTATGGTTTCTATGGTAGTACTCCTCCAGAGCTGCGTTCAATAGTAGGAAGTCGTTCCGAATTTGCTGTATTACTTGCGAGGAATTATTCGAGAAGGGGATTCCAAGCGTATCGTAAAGACTAGCAGCGGGATCAGATGCACAAAAAATCTGAAGATCGAGCTTGATTGGATGTGTTTTGACCTGAGTTTCCCTAAAGATAAACGGTCGGAATTTGTGACCTCCCCCCCACTTGCCGAAAGACCGGTACTCTCCGCAGACCACTTTTCCGGGATAGCTCGCAATGTTTTTAAATTCTACCGGATAATCAGAGTGGACCTGTTTTATCACGGATCGTTTGGTCAATTCTGTTTGGTGAGCACATCCAATCAACAGCGAACACAGCAGCAATGCCATCGTACACTTCACAACATACCTCTTCTATGGTTTTAGGAAAAACTGATAACGCGCTACATGTTGCCACACAATTTTACGTGAGGCTACCCCGCAAAGAAAATGGTGCTTAGATTTCTAGTCTCAAAAAAAATCTATTTTGCCTCCACAATATCGAAACGCTCGATGCTAAGCGGAACGGGAACCCCTAAGAGGTTTATCTCCTGTGTAGAAAGGTTGATAACAACTCTTACAGTATCCTCGCTATCTATCAACTCAATCTCTGTCGAGCTTCGTCGCAGCAGCTCGAATTCAGCCAACTGCGTCTTACCATCTGCCGCAATTTGAGACCAACCGTTCGACCCCTGTTCGATGAAATAACCCTGGATATCGCTTGCATCACTGCCATGGGAAACCTCTGAGACAGTAAAAGCTGTCGCTGCGGTTAGCGATCGTTGAACGACTCCTACAGATTGTAGCGGACCCGATAGCTGACTAGAGTAGACCATACCATCGGCCAGGTTGATAACGATATCGACGCTGCGAGACTCATCGTGCAAGGAGACTGTGGTATCATCCCTCGCCATTTCCGTGAAGGTGTATTTGTCGTTACTTTTCCCTTTTTTACGGAACACCCAGGTGTCAGGGTCAGTCTGAATATAGTCACCCTTGTAAGATCCATTGGGATCTCCAAACTGAGCTTGGGCAACTAACCAGCCACTGGGTGTGGCAGACCTACCCAAAACACTACCCCATGCAGCCGTAGGTGCCATTCCGATTTGTTGTTGAATTATCCCTGTTGAAAAATCGAAAAAATATCGAACGTCTGCAAAGCGATCGTAGATGACCAATCGGGTCTGAGTTCGAGCTTCCGTATAGAAGTAATTAATCGGCGTGGCGTTGGGGTAGGATTCGATCCAGGTAATATCATCAATCTGTCGAAAGGTGCCCTGGGCGGTAGTCGCGGTATCCATGAATCCAACGGCATTCGCATTGTAGCCATTGACGGCTCGAAACTGAGCCACCACATCCAGCGTCTGACCTTCAAAGAGCGGATGAAGATTGTTAATAACCAGATTACATTCGCGCTGGGTTGGTTGCGGACACATGCTAAAATTGTCACCCAGCGAATCATACCATCGGATAAAGTCATTTCCGGGCAGTGGCTGCGCCGTAAAAATCCGATCTAAACTCTCTCCTTCATTGAGTTGGTAGACGCAGTTAAATGTACAATCCGCGCCCAAATCGCTGCTCACATTGCCCCCGGTAAAATGGCTCAAAGTTACCAGGCAGCCGCTTAAAATACCCAGCATCGCGATTAACGCCACCTTGAAGAAGGTCTGTGTCAATTTATTATCCATAATCTGTTTCATTTTTAGCTTCCTGGTTCCCAAAGGGCGCCGCTGCGGGTGGGGTCTTGTTGTACCTTCCGGTGTTCCCAATATAAGGCTAGTCGCTCAAAGGAGGAAGACAAATTTTTCATCATTGGGAACTGTCGCTCACTTGTATCTTAAAAATGCTTTATCATGTGCCTTTCTACAATCGCCTTTATCCATTTACTGGTCCTCCATCAACCTTATTCCTATAGACACAGGCAGCATGATAAAACCGTTTTTGATTGCACTTTTTGTCTCAATCACCCTGATGGCTTGCGAGTCCACCACGCACAGACCTGAAGCTGACCTCATATTGCGCGGTTCCAAAGTGTACACGCTCGATGATCAACGCCCCTGGGCGAGGGCGATCGCCATTGCAGACCAAAGAATTATCGCTGTCGGCAGCGAACAAGAAGTATTCGCCTATCGGGGCGCGGCCACCAAGGTTATGGATCTGGGTGACGCCATGGTTTTACCCGGATTTCATGACGCCCACATGCATCCGCTGGAAGGCGGCTTTTTACAACAATATTGTGATCTTAGTGAAATCATCGATTCCGTGGCAGCGATTACAGCAAAGATTAAAATGTGCGTAGACGAAAGTGAGCAGGGTTGGCTTATCGGTTTTGGTATTGATCTATCGCTATTTCCACAGAATGGCCCCGACAGAGCGCTCTTGGATAAAATTGCCCCCGAGCGCCTGATGTTTCTGGACGCCTCCGATGGGCATTCGGTGTGGGTTAATTCTACGGTGCTAAAACTGGCGAAAATCAACGAGCACACACTCGACCCTGCCGGTGGAGTCATCGAAAGACGCCCTGGATCCAGTGTTCCCAACGGCACGCTCAGAGAAACGGCAAGGGACCTTGCAACTGCTTTGCGCCCCCAACGAGAGCACCAAGAGAGCACGCAGGTGATGCACAAGGCGATAGCGTTAATCAACGCCGCAGGGATAACCTCCGTGATCGATGCCTGGTCCAGTGAGTTGGAGATGAAGGTTTACAAGGCTATCGACGAGGACGGTGATCTCAGTTTGAGAGTACGCAACTCCATCACCGATGAGGGTGTCTTCGCCAAAGATACTGGTAGCGATTTTGAACGCGTCCTAAACACCCGATCACAATATGAATCGGAAAGAATTTCCACCGGCAGTATCAAAATGTATGTCGATGGCGTGCTGGAGGGAGAAACTGCTTCGCTAGTAGAACCCTATCTGGAATTGGGGCATACAGGATTCCTGAATTATTCCGAAGAAGACCTGTTTTCTCGGGTGGCTCGTTATGAAGCCATGGGGCTGCAAATCCACATGCACACCATGGGAGACGGGGCCGCTCGTGCAGGTCTCGATGCCATTGAGTACGCTCGTGAACAAAATAAGAACAATCCGAAAAGCAAAGACCTGCGGCATCACTTGTCCCACCTACAACTGGTGCACCCCGACGACATTGATCGCTTTGCGCAGCTAAACGTCGCGGCCAACTTCACCGCTGCCTGGGCCTACCCCGATAAATGGGTCACAGAATTAAACCTTCCTGTGCTGGGCAATGCGCGAGTTGATAGAATGTATCCCATTGCCTCAATCGTTCGCTCCGGAGGCGTGGTTGTAGGCGGCAGTGATTGGATCTACGGCCCACTCAATCCGCTTGAATCCATAGAGGTCGCCATCACACGTCAGGACCCCAACGATAGCGCAGCGCCCCTGGGAAATGTCGCCGATGCCATCGATCTGGAAACTGCGCTCAAGGCCTACACCGTCAATGCAGCGTGGTTAATGCACCAGGAAGATAGCGTGGGTTCCATCGAAGTCGGGAAGCGAGCAGACCCAGTCGTACTGGACCGAAACCTGTTTGAAATTCCCAGTACGCAAATCAGCGAAGCGAAAGTGCTGTTCACCATTTTCGATGGGGAAATTGTGTATCGGGCAGCCGACGAGCACTAGTTATGGCGGATGTCCTCCCCTTTAAAAAGCCATCGCTGAAGGAAAAACCTTGTGTCGCCACGGACATCACAAATGGATTGTGGACAACAGTAAACCCTTCGACGTAAAAACGGGAAAACTGGTTACGCTCTACCGTTGTTCGCGTTGCCAGAAAACCAAAGTAAAAACCGATTGATTGTGAGTAACAGGAATAGCACATGGATTTAATTGTTTTTGATCTGGATGGGACCTTGTTAAATAAGGCCTCCGAAATTTCAGTTTTCACCAAAGAGACACTCGGCCTACTCCGAGCAAGGAATATCGCGTTTACCGTAGCGACGGGCCGAACTTTACATGCCGCCCGCAAACCACTGGCGGGACACGACTTCACCCTGCCACAGATTTACAAAAACGGCGTGATGATTTGGCACCCGCAAAAAGAGTCTTACAGCCACAAATATATGCTTACCCACACGGAATTGCGCAGAACCCTGGACAGCTTTGCAAAGGAGAGGGTCACGCCCTTCATTTTTACTCTGGATGACGACAATCGGCACGCGGCTTACCATCCGCCGATTCAAAGTGAAGCCGATGAGAGCCTGGTCTATGAATTGAGTGTGAATAGAGGCCTGCCGTTAATGCCTGTTTCCGAGCTCCCCGAAAATGCCCAGATCACCAATATAAGTGCCCTGGGTCAATTGGATGCAGTAGAGAAGATCGCGGCTGGGATTGAAACCCAGGATCATTTGGTCGCTTATAGAGGCGGCGGTATGGCGTCGACCAACGTGCACTGGCTGGACATTCACCACAGCGAGGGCAGTAAGGGTGCCGCTCTTCTCCAGTTGAAACAAGAGCTTGGGGCCAGCAACGTGCTCTGCTTTGGCGACAGCGACAACGATTTGAGTATGTTCGAAACGGCCGATGAGGCCTACGCACCCGAAAACAGTCTGGCTGAAGTTAAAGACGCAGCAACGCGCGTAATAGGACACCATGACGACGATGGAATCGCCCGTTTCTTACGAGAGCGTTTTTCCTTGTAGTTGTTTTATCAATGAGCGGGTCCTTTCAAATGCTCGCCCATTTATTACATAGAGACCTCAGTATAACCCCGTGATTTTTCGAATATTTTGAATCGCAATATTTTTAATCACCTCAAAGCAGTATCGAAGTAAGCTTTTCGCTGGTTTGCTTCAATTTATCCAGGGTTCAGGCTCCTTTGCCTGATTTTTGGCGCAACTATCCTGCATAACCCGTGTTCGGTAACCCGTAACGCGTTAAAAAACTGGCTCCTTTCCGGATATTCGCAGCCATGGCTGCCAAGCCATAAAACGTCGTGTTTTTGGCAAGCCCCATGAAGCGTGTTCCGGAAAGATTGTAGTGTCTCTTGCAGGTTGCAAAAGGTCGCTCCCCGCCTGTCCGGGTGACGGCAATTTCCTGGTTACGAATTCGATCAGCCTCCGATAAGGGGTGGCCACGATAACCTTTGCGCTGAACCTGATCATCAATGCCCAGCTGCGCCAACTTATCGCGGGTCTGTTGAGAGCTGTAAGCGGCATCCGCGTACAGTGCCGTCTCATCACCCGGTAACAAGGTATCGCGCTCCCGAGAGTCGTGCACATTACCCGGCGTCACGCTTTGACGGTTAATTTCAGCCAGTCGTTGATCCCACAATCCCTGCTCGACCAGTCGGGTTCGAAATCTCCCCAAGGTGGATGCCTCAGGAACTTCTCTATCTAACTCAAGATGACAGAATTTTCGAAACAGCATATCTCGAGTCAGACTTTGAGCTAACGGTACGTCTGAAAGCCGATACCCTGCACCGGGCAACAAGCTCCTGAACAAGGTCGGCAATGGATAGCCTGGACGGCCTGTTTTTGAGGCATAAAGAGTGGCGAGTAGTTTCTCTATCTCTGACCATTGTAGTAACGCCCCGGTATCATCAAGACTGTGGAGGCTGGGATGATTCAAAGTAGCGTTTGAAACGAATAATCGGGGCTGTGTTGCGAAGGATTTTTGCCTACGAAATTATACCGGGAATTTGTCTGCATTGTTGAGTTATGCTGAGGTCTCTGTTACAACACACAGCCTGATTTACCACCTGGAAGCAACGAGGAAGTCATGAAAACCATCTTTTAGTAGTACTGCTTGCCACCGTGTTTAGCACAGCCACCTCCGCCAGTGCCGAATGCCCGTCTGATGATGCATTTTTCTGTTCGCAATACGAATTAGCAGAGCAGGGGGATGCGGATGCACAAAATAATTTGGGCGTGATGTACGATAATGGCTTAGGGGTTATTGAGGATGATAGTGAGGCCCTGTGTGTCAACCTGATCCCATACACTCCCTGTTTGGGATAACATAGATTTCAGGGCTATGGATGCAGGAACCACACAATGCCAAAACCACACTCAGATCCACTCAATACACAAGTCACACCAGAGCCCGCACTGGAGAAACGCACGCGTCGCCAGTTCAAGCCGGAGTATAAGCTACGCATGATGGCCGAAGCTGACGCCTGTAAGCACGGTGAACTGGGTGCCCTGTTACGCCGTGAGAAACTCTACAGCAATCAACTCTCCGCCTGGCGCCGCGAGTATGCCGAAAACGGGGTTGCTGGCCTGAGCAAGAGTGCTCCCGGCCCGGCACCCTCGAAGACACCGGCTCAACGGCGCATCGAGCAGCTTGAGAAAGAAAACAATCGCCTGAACCGCAAGTTGGAGAGTGCCAACGACTGTCTGGATTTGCAAAAAAAAGCCTTGTCGATGCTCGATCGTTTACGCAGTGGGAAGGATGTGTGAATAACGTGATTACCCATCGCCCTGCAAGACGGCCATTGTCGCAAGCGTGCCGTGCGCTGGGACTCAATCGCAGCAGTGTTTATGCGCACAGAAAACGAGCTGACAGTGATCTAGAGCCGCAACGTTCTCGGCAGTACGCTGTGCAACCGAGAGCACTGAGTGCCGAGGAACGCGCAACGGTAATCGATACGCTGCACAGTGAACCTTATTGTGATCAGCCACCAGCTGAGGTCTATCACCGCCTGCTTGAGCAGGAGCAATATCTGTGTTCGGTGAGCACCATGCACCGGCTACTTCGCAGCATGCAGGAGACCGGTGATCGGCGCAATCAGCGGCCTGCACAGCACCATGCCATACCGCGGCTGTTAGCCACGGGCCCGCACGATGTCTGGACATGGGATATTACGAAACTGCCGCTGGTGCGACGGGGCATCTACTTATCACTATATGTGGTGCTCGACCTGTTCAGCCGCTTTGTCGTGGCCTGGATGGTTTCACGCAAGGAAAATAGCGCGCTAGCCAAGCAGCTGATGGACGAGGCCACCACCGGCTATGGTATTGAGCCTGGTCAACTTACCCTACACCAGGATCGTGGTTCACCGATGATCGCTCACGGGTATTTGGACTTGATGCGAGAATTGGATGTTACCTGTAGCCATAGCCGCCCTCGAGTGAGCAATGATAATGCGTTCAGTGAAAGTCAGTTTAAGACGCAGAAATACCAACCGGATTATCCCGGTCGCTTTGACACGATGTCACACGCGCGGCTCTGGTGTGAAGGTTATTTCCACTGGTACAACTTCAAACACCATCACAGTGGGCTGGCAGGGTTTACCCCGGAACAGGTCTTTACAGGACGATATCGTGACGTGGTCGAGCAAAAGCAGCGAGCGCTTGATGAACGTTACCGGCAGAACCCCGAACGCTTTGTTCGAGGACGACCGAGAGCATCATTGCCACCAGCAACAGTGGCAATCAACCCCGTAGAGTCCAGCAATGATGGGACTATGCGTTGCGACCGTGTTAACTTCCCGACACTCACGGCCGCTGGTTATGTGAAATAGATGTTATCTTTAAAATAACTGTCCATATGAGGTTGACACCTTCCGCCCGCCATGCCGCCACCGATGATGAGAATCTCTGCTTCATTAACGCTACCCTGCGCCGCCAACCGATGGGGCAACAGGCTGGCAGCAGCGAGCGTGCCGAGGCCGGTGAGTAGCTGCCTTCGTCCGGAGTCTGTTTGTTTCTGGGTCATGGTGGTTCTCATTGAGTATCAGAGGAACGTACAGAGTAGTTTGAAGGGTGGGACTTGGCAATGTTGGGTGGCGAAAACTTAACCAATGGGCGCAGACCACGTTTTTCTAACTCACTCGAATCTACTAAATCGTAAATCCTACTTAATCGAACAAACAGCGACAAAGTGGAGAAAGAAAGGACTCGAGATTCGTGAATCTAGGAGGCTCACATTGTACAAAGTAGGCCCTTAAGTTGTTAAGTTGTAGCTGTCCCCTGTATTTCCCCAAAGTGATTACGGGAATCAAATTCAAAGATGGAATCGAGGTAACAGCAATCGATCAGGTCGCCGCTTGACTCATGCGCCAAAACACCAGATTTGACAATAACTCATGGTAATCAAGTAACCAGCCTAGTGCCGTTAAGTTGTTAAACTGTTAGTGTCCCCTAGTCTTTTTTTCGGCAGGCTCCGAATTTTTTATTTGCATCGGCGATCAGCCCGGTTTGAATTTTGGCGAACCACGGAACGCGGATAATCAAGGCTTTGCTGCATTCGGCAAAGTAGTTCGGGAAATGAATGTAGTAAGAGCCATTAACCGATCGCCAGTTGAGTCAAGCTCTGATTCGGAATATACTCAAGGACAGATAATTGCAGAACCAGTAGTTATTGAATCTGCTGTTCGAATTTAATTAAGATCAAACTATTATCGATTCTTGATATGACGAGTTCAGAGACAGCGAAGTCTTTTGCTTAACTACTTTATTTTACTAGAGTTTAGAGTCTGGGGAGGAAGATTATCGCGCAAAGTGTGCGAAAAAACTTGACATAAAGCGGCAAAAAGTTTGCCGCGCCCTATACAGCTTTGCTTTTTAAAAGGTGTATAGGGCGCGGCCTTCAGAAAGAAATGAATCGATTTCTTCTGGAGGCCGCTATGAACGCAACAGGATGTGCTCACATCCCCCGCGAACTGTGCTATTGGATAACATTTTTAAGCAAAGCGCTACCCCCAAGATCCGTAGGCACATTCATTGAACTATTGATCGGCGCTATGTTAACGCCCGCTGGCTTTGTCACCGAAACCTATTTGTTTCTAGACATGCAAAGGCACTGGACGACGTATTACAAATGGCTTGAAGCCGGAAAGTGGTCCTGGTTGAAGCTGGCAAGACAGTTCGTCTGTCTGGTTCTTAGTGCCAAGAATGATCCCGTTCTATATTTAGCGATTGACGATACGGTGAGTCTACGAGCCTCGAAAAAAGCACCGGGCAGCCAGATACATCATCAGCACGGAAATAAGCCGAATTTAGCCGCCTATGTTCGTGGTCAATGCTGGGTTAGTTTAGCGGCTGTTTTCAGGCGCACACCGCTGGAGACGACGGCGATACCTCTATTGTTCCGACTGATACCCAGTGCAGGGAATACGGGCAAGCTGGTCGCAGCGACAGTGATCATGCGTGCTGTTTACCGCTTGTTTGAAGATAAAACGGTGAGGGTATTGGTCGATTGCTGGTATATGCGCAAACGATTTATCAACGCGATGACAGCGTACGGTTTTACCGTGATTGGCCAGGCGAGAATCGATACGCGGCTTTACGACGAACCCCCCGAACGAAAACCGGGGCAACGCGGGCGGCCACGCAAGTATGGCGAAAAACACACACCCAAGCGAATTGCCCACTTTAAAAAGACGGAAGCACTACTGCGGCTGTACGGAAAAGAACAAAAGGTGAGATACCGTAGTCGGCTCGCCAAGGCAAGGTTCCTTGACGGTCAGTTAGTCAGAGCCGTTTGGTGCGAGCTAGACAGGGGTAAAGGTCAGTGGACCAAGACTCGATTATTTCTTTCAACCGATACGACTCTAACGAGCGAACAAGTGATTGAAGATTACGGACTGCGTTGGTCGATTGAGTCGATGTACTACCAGTTGAAACAATTGTGGGGGCTCAAAGAAGCCTGGCAGCAACGGCGCCAAACGCTGCATCGCTGGGTTCACTTGACGACTGTAGGTTACGGACTGCTTCATTTGTTGACGCTGGTATTGGGTGATAAAGCGGGCCCACTGGTGACGGATGCACCATGGCGCAAGCCGGATATTATTACAGCGGGAAGAATCAGGCTGGGTCTGACAAAACATTTTCGCCATGTTAACGTTCGAAGCTGGTGGAACGAAAGATGCAAAAAATTCCAAGCCCCTGGTGCGGTAGATTATATACAAGATGGGTAACATTGCGTTGCAGCTTGTATTACACGCAGGTTTTGAGAGAACATTAAGGAAAAGGAGTCGGGATTGAAGCTTCCGACAACAGCTCTTTCGCTCTAAACTCTAGTTATTTTATTACACTGTAGTAATTCATTCTCCGAATATGTTTTGAGAAAATTCCACTGGGATCACTAATGACTATGTTTAGATTCTTTTCAGTTCTAGGACTCTTGTTCGCAGCGGGACTCGCTGTAGCTCAAGCCCCAAGCTCGGTTCTACCCGGCGAAGAGAGTGCGGCTCGCACTATTCGTAATGGCATTGCCATTCCTGAACAAGCTCCTATGCGATCTGAAGGACAGGGCCCATTCGATAGGCTGATCATCAAAGATGTGATGCTAATTAATGGGGAGGGTGCGCCGCCCAGAGGGCCAGTTTCAATAGTAATTGCAGGTGATCGAATTGAATCAATTGTCACTGTCGCACCGGACATCGCCAACGCCGAAGTGATCGAAGGAAATGGCATGTATGCATTGCCCGGTTTCATCGATGCTCATACACATATTGGTACAACTGGTCAGGGGCTCACTGGTCCGATAACGCCGCCGGAATACATTTTCAAATTATGGATGGCTCACGGCATAACAACTGTTAGAGAGGTTGGAGCCGGTATGGGTCTGGACTGGACTGGACTGTCGAACATAGTGAGCGTAGTGAGCAGGGAGAAATCACTGCGCCGAGAATTATTGTTCACACTATGTTCCCCGGTAGCACCGTGACGACCGCCGAAGCTGCGGAGGCATGGGTGAGAGAAGTTAATAGGCGAGGTGCGGATGGAGTGAAACTGAGAGGAGCTACCCGCGCAGCTACTCAGGCAATTTACGATACGGCGATTGAATTGGGAATGGGGACTTCAAATCACCATGATCAGACCTCAGTATATTCAACTAACGTATGGACAGTGCGCGAATGGGTTTGGATAGCATGGAACACTGGTATGGCTTGCCTGAATCATTGTTCACAGACCGCACTATTCAAGACTATCCCGTGGACTACAACTATTCTGATGAGCAATGGCGCTTTGGCCAAGCAGGCCGGCTCTGGCAACAAGCTGCGTCCAGCGGTACTGAAAAATGGAATGAGGTTCGTAATGAGCTTGTCGACCTAGATTTTACCCTCGTGCCAACATTCACCATCTACGAGGCGAACCGCGATGTAATGAGGGCGCGTGATGCGGAGTGGCATCAACTCTATACACTTCCAGCGTTACAAGAATTTTTTATGCCCGATCCAGAACTGCACGGTTCTTATCATTTTAACTGGACAACGGCGGACGAGGTCGCTTGGAGAGAGAGCTTTAGAATCTGGATGGATTTCGTTAATGACTATAAAAATTCTGGTGGCAGAGTGGTTACGGGGTCCGACGCTGGGTTTATATTCAAATTGTTTGGCTTCGCTTATATCAGAGAACTCGAGTTGCTGCAGGAAGCGGGGTTCCACCCACTTGAGGTGATTCAGTCGGCGACTCTAAATGGTGTGAGCTATTGGGTCTCGAAGATGAAATCGGTTCGATCATCCCTGGCAAAAAAGCAGACATAGTTCTGCTTGAAGAAAACCCAGTCGCAAATTTCAAGGTTCTCTACGGCACTGGCCATATGTATCTGGATAGGGAGACTGGTGAATTACAGCGAATTGGAGGCGTGAGCTATACGATAAAGGATGGGATCGTGTTCGATGCTAAGGAATTGCTGTCCGACGTTGAACGCATGGTAAGAGCTGCCAAAGATCAATAACTTATAAGTGCAGACAGACCACGGTTATTTTTTGGGGACACTAACAGTTTAACAACTTAACGGCACTAGGCTGGTTACTTGATTACCATAATGGGATACCAAGAGTCAGACTTAAGTTGTTAAATTGTTAGTGTCCCCTAATCTTTTACTCACGATCCTTCTGTAAACAGAGCGTTGCCTTCGGGTATTTGGCGTCATAGGTATTCACAAACAGATCGAATGCCTTCTCGGCTTCGGTCTTTGTTTCTGCCTGCCAAATTGAATGCAGGGCACCCTTTGCCTTGGGTTGACTCGACTTAGGGAGACAGTTCAGCACGTTCATTGTCTTGTGCATCCAGCAGCGCTGCTGCCGTGTCTCGTCATACACTTCCTCCATGGCCGCCCAGAATCCCATGGCTCCGTCACCGATAGCAAGTTTAGGGGCATTCATCCCGCGGGACTTCAGGCTCAACAACACCTCGCGCCAACTCTGTGTCGATTCGCGCGCACCATCCTCAATGGCCAGGAAATGCTTCTCTCCGCGCTCGTTCACGCCAATGATGACTAGGGCGCACAGCTTTGTCTGCTCGGCTCTCAAGCCGCTATACACGCCGTCGGCCCAGATATAAACCCACTGACCCTTGTCCAGTCGTTGTTCTCGCCAATGCCGGTATTCTTGTGCCCAGGTCTGTTTCAGGCGCGACACCGTGCTGGCAGACAGGCCTTTCGCTTTTGGCCCTACAAGGACTTCCAGGGCGGCACCCATCTCTCCAGTGGATATCCCCTTCAGATACAACCAGGGCAGCGCCGCTTCCAATGAACGCGTTTTGCGAACATAGGGCGGGACTAGTGCCGACTGGAAGGTGACCGGCTCACCGGTTTTAGCTCGGACCTTGGGGATCTTGACCGTTACCGGCCCGATGCCGGTTTGGATCTCGCGCTCAGGTTGATAGCCATTGCGAACCACTCCCGCATGACCATCTTCCGTGCGACGATCACTGTTCTGCTCAAGGCAGGCATACAGCTCTGCCTGAACAGCCTGGAAGACCAGCTTCTGTGCACCGTCTTGCAGCAGCTCAGTCAACGGATCAACACGCGTTTCTCGACCTTCAAATTCAAAAACGTTATTCTTGCTCATGGTGGCGTATCCTTTTGATTGTTTCGCGATAACCAATCAACCAGATACGCCGCTTTTTTTCACATGCCTAAACACCAGATTCGGTTATAACTCTTTAATTCAGTAAAAAATATGAATCTAGTAGTATAGGGATAATCAACGGAAGTTATCATCGGTGACGATATTTTTCATTGCATTTTAAAATTACCTGTATTTTCTATAAGTTTATTCGGGAGGTTATTGAATAATGAGTGAAGTTTTAGATGTTGACGCAGGTAGTGACGAGTACCTTAAATCCCTTTCGGGTGAAACGCTCGATACGATGGCCCGTATAGCCCGTGCGGCTATTGATAAATCATCTTCATCTTCCGCTTCCAGCCCATTAGCTAATCCTCAGACCTTCACGAGGCCTATCGCACACAGCCGGCTGGATAAGTCCAGCCGCTCACTTCGAGAAGGCTATCAACACCTTCAAAAAGAACCCACCATCGCTCGTATTATTTATGCGGATGAATCAGGAGAGGAGCACACCTTATTTATTTCTAGAGGAATTACAGTCACCGATATCGACTTTAAAATGGCCAACCTTAGGGCGCCACTTGGTAGCCTTGCATCTCAAGATGTAGGCGACCCCAAGGAGATTGAACTTCCTGGTGGTGCTCAAGAATGTACGTTGATTGGGATTAGTTTTTTAGGTTCTACTGGGAATCCTGTGGGTAGAGGTTGAGTTTTCCACAGTGGAACAGAATTGAAACTCGATAGTTTTCGAAGTTTCTAAATCCTCGGGCAGCCGATTTTATTGTCTGAATCTTTGAATTAAATCCTTCTGCGGTCGCATTGGTGATGCGATGTTTCAAGTAAGTCATTATGTTGTCGAGATGTTTCTTTAGCATCTTGGCGACTGATATGACCGGCTTTAGACGTGAATGTGTCGCCCACCAGTACCCTTTCTTAAAGAACGCCCGGGCTGGTTTATCGTAGCTGTAAGTCCACAGGTCAAGCAGCGTCTCTTTGATTGCCCAGGCTCGGGCAACCTTCAACCCCTTTGATTGAAGGCCATAAAAAGTGGCTTCATCTTTTTCACTCCAGTTGTCGGGATTGCGTAACCAGGTATAGCGAGACCCGACCAGGTCATTGATACCGGCGGCTCTTAATGTTTTATTTTCTTTGCGCCTGACTTGGTCAACCATTTTTGTAAGATAACTGACGATATGAAACTTGTCGTGAACAATGGCGGCGTTCGGTAAAGTCGCCTCAACTGCCGTCATAAATGGAACCCACATATCCACGGCAACAGCAGCTACTTCATTACGCTGCTGTTCTGGAAGCGTGGACAGCAATGCGGTTGCCGATTCCGCCGTTCTATCTGCCACGACCTCAAGCACTCTGGACGCATTCAAATCGTACAGCAGGCTGGCATAGGATTGCCCCTTGCGAAAACTTTTTTCATCGATGCCAAGGTGTTTCACTTCCTCAACAGAGCGTCTGTCCATCCCTCTTTTCACTGCTCGGGATTGAATATGATGCACCTCATCCCACGACAGACCAAGTAGTTTTGCGGCCTGTGTCTTGTTGCTGGCAGCCGACAGCACATCAATAGCGAAACGCTCAAATAAATGCGTAAAGCGTGCCTGCGTATCTGCCCACGGTACTTTCAGGCTTTTGATTCCATGCGCTTTACAATGAATACGCGGAACCTGAGCAACTAACTGCGTCTTGAACTGCATCGTATCAAGGTGTCGCCATGTGCGTTGCTCACGATGGTCGTAAACCGAACAAAGGGCATGGCAGACACTACACGCGCCTTTCGTTCCCTTTGGCCAATCTATCTGGAGGGTAATTGATTTGTCGGTCAGATCCGGGGTAATAGCCGTGATTTTCCATGGGTCGCTAAGCCCCAAAAGTTGAGTAAACAACGCGGTATCTTTCATTTGAATATCTCCATAAAAAAAGACTCTTGTACCACATTCCTGACCATTGTTTGGCTTTTACCCATAGGAAACTCGGAAGAACCTTTTATAGAAGACACACGGATGGTATCGTCAAACTTCCGACGCCAGTACACAAAGCGATGGTAAGTCAGGTGATTGTGTTTGCAAAACCGGGTCTGGGACAAGCCCGACAGTTTCCAGGTTTGTATTTGCTGCTTCCAGTCAATACCTTGTGGCTGGGGCTGAGTGATATCGTTCATGATTTGCTCCTGTGTGGTTATCAGGAGAAAGTCTGGCGGGAACTCTTACAAAAAAACAGGTGCTGATTTAGGGGCGCTTAGTTTTTATTCAGTTAGCAGAGCTTCTTAATGAGATTGCTGCGTCTAGCATTGAAGAGGATGATGAAGAGTCTGACGACCTGGAGGATGAGCCGGGCGTTCAACTGCAACAGAAGCAGTTGACCCCGCAGACAGCGGGCAAACAGCTGATTCAGGTGTTTAAATCAATTGGCCGTGCTCGTTATCAGAATCGGAGCGTGAGTAAAAATAGCAAGGCCGGAAGAGTGTTGGCGTTTTTGGCGGATAATGTACCGGAACCAGAAGTCTTCAAGGCTATTGGTCGGGCCGCCACTATTGTAACAAACCTCCGCCTGCTGACCCGTGGCCATCGCGACTATGTTAATCAGATTGCTCGTGTTTATAAACGTTATCGTCGAGAGCATAGCGACTTCTATCTGGTGAAACCGAATAGCCAGCATATTTCATCTACGGAATTAGATGCAGTTATTTTATTAACCTTAAAGAATACACATGATTTGCTCGCCATACCGTTTGTATCAGGGAGCCTTAGCGAGCCTCGCTTCAACTACTTGGCGATAATTTCCAGTCGCTTTAGGTTGCAAATATTTGTCGATGAGGCAACTGATTTTTCAGAGTTGCAACTTGCTGCTATGCAGCTTTTGACACACCCATCTACTCAATCGTTCTTTGCTTGTGGTGACTTCAATCAGCGCTTGACGCAGGAGGGAATTAAGCAGCAAAGCGACCTTCGGGGTTTACCCTTCACACCTGATTTTCGCCGGATTACCACGGTTTATCGTCAGAGTAAGAGATTAAATGATTTTTCATGCCTCCTATTGGCATTGTCGGGTGGAGATGAAACTGCTGCCGGTGAGCTACCAGAAGATTATAACCATCCAGGTGTAGCTCCGTTATTGATAGAGGGAGTAAGTGAGCCATCTGACATTGCTCGGTGGCTGGCTGAGCGTATTGAAGAGGTGGAGTCATCTGTCAATGTGCTCCAACCATTGGGGTATTAGTCAATGATGAGGCGGAGGTCGAGCCACTGACTCAGGCTTTATCTGCTGCCCTTGAGCACCTAAATATTGAAGCTGAAGCCTGTTTGGGTGGTAAGTCGTTAGGGGAGAAAACAGGGGTTCGAGTGTTTTCAGCTGAATATGTTAAAGGCTTGGAGTTTGAAGCCGTATTCTTTATTGGTATTGATCGCCTAGCAGCCTGTCGGACTTAACCCAACAACGTCATCATGAGATAATGTGGTCACACTGAAAAGTAACCGGGAATAAGTGATGGCCAATTTTGTAAACGTTGATCGAGAGACGGACTATCTATTCCCTCCCTCTATGTCGGACTGGTTACCTGAACACCACCTGGCACGGTTTGTCGTGGAGGTCGTTGATCAGCTCGATCTGTCTGAGCTCACCCGTCAATATGCCGGGCGTGGATCAAAGGCGCACCATCCAGCGGTCCTACTGAGTTTGCTGATCTACGGTTACGCCACCGGTGTGTTTTCCAGCCGTAAGATTGAGCGAGCCACCCACGACTCCATTGCGTTTCGCTACCTGGCGGCCAACACGCATCCGGATCACGACACCATAGCGGCCTTTCGACGCCGCTTTTTGCCTCAGCTTGAAGCACTTTTTGTTCAGGTCTTGTTGCTGGCGCGTGAAATGAAGCTCATGAAGCTTGGGCGTATCGCCCTGGATGGCACCAAGATCAAGGCGAATGCCAGCAAGCATAAGGCGCTTTCTTATGGCCACTTAAAGAAAATCGAAGCACAGCTCAAGACAGAAGTCAGCGCTCTCACTGCACAGGCCGAGGCGGCAGATCAAACGCCGGTAGCGGATGGCATGGACATTCCCGCGGAGATTTCCCGGCGCGAAACACGACTTGAGGCACTGGCTGCGGCCAAAGTAAAAATTGAAGAACGGGCGCAGGAGCGTTTTGCGCGTGAACAAGCCGAATACCAACAAAAACAAACCAAACGCCAAGCTCAGAGGGATACTGGAAAAAAGCCCCGGGGCCGGGAGCCTAAGCCACCGCTTCCCGGCCCTCGAGATAAAGACCAGATGAATTTGACCGATGAAGAGTCGCGTATCATGCCGGTATCTGGCGGCGGCTTTGAACAGTGCTACAACGCCCAGGCCAGTGTTGACACCGATACAATGCTCGTCGTCAGTACACACATGACACAGGCCCCGAACGACAAACAACAAATAAAGCCGGCCCTGACAAAGCTGAATACCCTGCCTGAAGAACTGGGCAAGGTAACCGACCTGCTGGCCGATACAGGCTATTTTAGCGGTGATAATGTAAAGGCTTGCGTAGAGGATAATATCCAGCCTTTACTGGCAGTAGCGCGTGACCACCATCACCCGTGCGTTTTTGATCGGTTTGCCCCTGACGCCCCCACTCCGATAACGGATGATCAGGTGAGGCTCATGAAACATCAACTGACGACCCAATCCGGTCGAGCGCTGTACGCATTAAGAAAGCAAACGGTAGAGCCAGTGTTCGGCATCATCAAACACGTTATGGGGTTGAGGCAGTTCTCGATGCGAGGTTTGGACAAGGTTGCGGGCGAATGGACGCTGGCGACACTGGCATGGAATGTAAAGCGTATGAATGTGCTGAGAATGGCATAATTAAGCGGTCATTTGCCGCATAAATGCCCATTACAGGGCTGGATAAAGGCGTGATGAAGGTTGACGTGGCTGCCCTGGGACAATCACATCTTCTGCGTGGTGTCCTGACAGCCCTGTAGCACGCTGGAGTATTAAATCGTGCCCGTCAGGAGCTGAGCCCGACAAACTGCTAGCCAAGATGCAACCAGAGTTGTTCGATAAGCACCTCTATGTCGGTGTTACCCGAGCAGCTACCTATTTAGGTTTAAGTTGTGAAAACGGGTTACCGGATAAGCTCGAAAGCCTGAGAAGTTCATTCGCTGATAACTGGGCTGTTTGAGTATCACTATGGCGCTAGAACAACAAATTGTCGTTCTGCTACTGGCAACTACCGAACGGATTTTCAAAGTGCTGAAAGCTGATGGAGTCTTATTGGTTCTGAAAGTACTACCTGTGCCCAGTTCGTTATTTACTAGGTTGGTTTGCTATGTTGTTCGTTTGCGAGCCAGGCATTTATTAATTATTTTCTCAGAATAAGAATTAGAGTAGCGATTATGGCCAGATTTTGTGCAGAAAAAGAAACGACATGTAAATTTAATGCGGCTCAACAATGGCGTCAGATTTGCCTGATAGAGGGCGGGCCAGTTTTTTCTGATAACAGTCTATGGACGTTGGAAAACCTTAAAGGGTTGGATCAATATTTTGTTAATAATTTGGACTACGGCGAAGGTGATTTCTTTGAAAAGCTGGAGGCACAGATAGAGCCCACTGAGTCGGCGGTTAAGCAGTTGGCGGCAGAGATGATGTGGTTGATGCTGTTGTGCCCAAGCAATATATGCTGTTGTTTCTTCTTTATCCCGATGATTTTGATCGAATATTAGGGGGGACTGATCGACGCAAAGTTGTACGCGCCTTTACAGATAAGTCTAAAGCCGAGATTAAAAAGTTGCCAGCGTTACAGTTGGATCAAGAGCTGGCTGCTATCAGGCGGAAGCAGGAAGAAGATTATGGTACCGATCAGCTCGACTTTTACGTGCCGCCATTAAAAGAGCAGTGGAGAGATACTGAGCATAAACATTGGTTGTTTGCTTGGAATCCTGGCGATTGGACGTGGCCCGACGTGAACGAGGTCATTTCAGATACTTCCCAGGGGAAGTCGGTGATAGTCCGATGGAGTTGTTCTAATTCAGCGATTAAACCTGGTGACAAAGTCTGGCTGGTTCGTTTGGGAGCACCACCCAAAGGTATTATGGCGACGGGTAATGTTGTATCAGAGCCTTATGATGATGTGCATTGGGATGAAGAGAAAGCCAAAGCCGGCCAGCAGCAGAGCTATGTGGATATCGAGTTCAGCCTAGTATTGGACGTCTTCAAAGACCCTTTTATTACCCTGGATGATCTGGCCGGTATCAATATTGATAAGCAAGCCTGGTCTCCGCAGAGCTCAGGTATTGAAATTAAAAAACGCAGCGCGGGGCTTTTAGAAAAGCTCTGGGGCCAGATAACGACTAATGAAATTAAAGAGCCCAAGTCTGTGACGAGAAAAATGATCATGGAGCCAATCAACACGATTCTTTATGGTCCACCGGGTACTGGTAAAACTTATGAGCTTAATCGTCTAGTTGAAAAGTACGTTACCCAAGCCAACACGGTATCTCGAGAGCAGTGGCTGGCACAGGAACTTCAGCCCGTGCGCTGGTTTGATGTGGTTTTTATGGCACTCTATGCGTTGGGCGGTAAGGCTAAAGTCGCAGAAATTGAGCGGCATGAGTTTGTCCAGCAAAAGGCCAAGGCGATTGGCCGAACCAAGAATATCAAACAGCAGATATGGGCCTCTCTTCAAACCCATACCCACGGGGATTCAGAGACGGTTCGCTATGCAAAGTGCCAAGCACCATTTTTTTTTGATAAGGACACAGGGTCTTCCCCACGCGAGTGGGGGTGTTTCTGGTCTGGGGGTTTTTTATGGCACAGTAAGAACTGCGTAGGCGCTGGATTTATAAAACGTAGTCCAGTTGCGAATGGAAGACTTAATGGTCACATGCCCACTGGTCTCAACTACGTCACACCTTATATCCAATTCCTGTTCGTCGCCCCGCAGTTTCGCGTTGAACTTCCTTCAGACCCTGCCTCGCGACAACGCCCTTGCCCTTCCGCTAACCTTCGGCTTCGCGAATACCTGGTATCGGGACTTTCACCCGACTAGTCTAGTGTGCCTGCCCGGCACACACGCTTGCGGCAGAGGGCGCGCTGTAAGCGCGTCCGGCGCCGAAGGCGCGAAGTTGATTGACTTGTTATGTGCTGATATAATACGTACATATTTATGTACATGTACAGGATTAATGAAATGGAAAGTATAAGCTACACCTCTGCCCGCAGCAACCTTGCCAAGACGATGGAACAAGTGTGCGACGACCATGCCCCAATTGCTATTACTCGTAAGGGTGAAGGAGCGGTGGTAATGATGTCTATGGATGACTATCAGGCCCTCGAGGAAACTGCATACCTTCTCAGGAGCCCCAAGAACACTCGACGATTGATCGAGTCGATTGGCGAGCTTGAGGGTGGCCACGGAATTGAGAAGGAACTGATTGAGTGAAGCTGATCTTTGCAGGAAAAGCATGGGAAGATTACCTATACTGGCAAAAGACAGACAAAAAAATGCTTAATAGAATCAACGCCCTCATCAAAGACATTAAGCGAGATCCGTTTGATGGTATTGGTAAGCCGGAACCGCTCAAGCACGCCCTCTCTGAATATTGGTCTCGCCGAATAAATGATGAACATCGAATAGTCTACAAAATTCATCAGGACTCCCTTCTTCTCGCCCAATTGCGATATCACTACTGAGCTAGTGTAGGTCGTCAAACAGTTTGTAACTTATTAAGTTTCTCTCTGCCACGCTTCACTTTCTCCAATATGTCACTCGCGGATTTGGTCCAGATATAAGGCGCTGGCGCTTGATTATGAGTCTCAATGAACGCCATGACTGTTTGCTCAAGCTCTTCCACACTGCTAAAGACACCTCGTTTCAATTGCTTTTCAGTTAGCTCCCGAAAAAACCGCTCCACCATGTTTAACCACGATGCGCTGGTTGGCGTAAAGTGCACATGGAATCGCTGGTGATATTTCAGCCAGCTTTTTACCTTCGGGTGCTTATGTGTGGCGTAGTTGTCACAGATAATATGAATCTCTTTATCCTTGGGCGTCGACTTATTTATTGGGCGGAGAAACTTCAACCATTCTTGATGGCGATGCCGTTCGGCGCAGGTACCTAACACTTCCCCTGTCAAGATGTTCAATGCCGCAAACAAGGTCGTGGTGCCATGACGTTTATAGTCATGGGTCATTGTCGCCGCCCTGCCTTTTTTCATCGGCAAGCCCGGCTGCGTTCTATCCAGTGCTTGTATCTGACTCTTTTCATCACAACTGAAAACAATGGCATTTTCTGGCGGTGATAAGTAAAGGCCGACGATTGCCTCCAACTTCTCGGCAAACTCTTTATCGTTCGATACCTTGAATGTATTTATTCGGTGTGGCTTCAAACCGTGGCTTTTCCATATCCTGCCCACCGAGGACATGCTAATGCCGGCCTTATCTGCCATGAGACGCTGGCTCCAATGCGTAGCGTTTTCCGGTGTCTCTTGCGTCGTGAGTCTGATCACCTGTGCAACCTTGCGTGAACTGATTTTCGGTTTTCGCCCTGGCCGATACGCATCCTGGCTGATGCCTTCGACTCCACTGTCTGCATAGCGTTCTCGCCAGCGGCCCGCTTTCTGTCTCGTAATGCCCAGTTCAAAACCGATCTCTTCATTGGTCATGCCCTTGCCGGCCAGAAGAACAATTCGTGAACGCTCCGCCAATCGGACCGAGACAGAACGCGATTTAGATAACTTACTCAAACCCAAAACTTCGTCATCAGACAAAACAATTTCTACTGCAACACGCACGACAAGCTCTCTATATAGGGAAGAGACTATATGGTACACTATTTACGACGACCTACACTAGCAGTCTGTCGGACTTAACCCAACAACGTCATCATGAGATAATGTGGTCACACTGAAAAGTAACCGGGAATAAGTGATGGCCAATTTTGTAAACGTTGATCGAGAGACGGACTATCTATTTCCTCCCTCTATGTCGGACTGGTTACCTGAAAACCACCTGGCACGGTTTGTCGTGGAGGTCGTTGATCAGCTCGATCTGTCTGAGCTCACCCGTCAATATTCCGGGTGTGGATCAAAGGCTCACCATCCAGCGGTCCTACTGAGTTTGCTGATCTACGGTTACGCCACCGGTGTGTTTTCCAGCCGTAAGATTGAGCGAGCCACCCACGACTCCATTGCGTTTCGCTACCTGGCGGCCAACACGCATCCGGATCACGACACCATAGCGACCTTTCGACGCCGCTTTTTGCCTCAGCTTGAAGCCCTTTTTGTTCAGGTCTTGTTGCTGGCGCGTGAAATGAAGCTCCTGAAGCTTGGGCGTATCGCCCTGGATGGCACTAAGGTCAAAGCGAATGCCAGCAAGCATAAGGCGCTTTCTTTGGGTCACTTAAAGAAAATCGAAGCACAGCTCAAGGCAGAAGTCAGCGCTCTGGTTTTTGACTAGTAGTAATACCCCTCGTCACTACACTCTGGGGTAGTGACGAGGGGGCGCGAACCTTGCCAACACTGGGCTACATAAACTTTCCTACAGTGATGTACCCGTTACGCAAGATTATTCACACGAATGATGAAATACTCTCCCTACCTACTGTCGCTATTGCAGACTCAATAGCACCCCGGCGGGTTTACAGCCAAAAACGCACTTATACAGTGGTATAAGGCTCATTCATTAACAGAGGGAGACCTCAGTATAACCCCGTAATTTTTCGAATATTTCGAATCGCAATATTTTGAATCACCTCAAAGCAGTATCGAAGTAAGCTTTTCGCTGGTTTGCTTCAACTTATCCAGGGTTCAGGCTCCTTTGCCTGATTTTTGGCGCAACTATCCTGCATAACCCGTGTTCGGTAACCCGTAACGCGTTAAAAAACTGGCTCCTTTCCGGATATTCGCAGCCATGGCTGCCAAGCCATAAAACGTCGTGTTTTTGGCAAGCCCCATGAAGCGTGTTCCGGAAAGATTGTAGTGTCTCTTGCAGGTTGCAAAAGGTCGCTCACCACCGGCTCGCGTGACGGCTATTGCTTTGTTACGACATTGATCTGCATCCGGCAAGGGATGGCCCCGGTAGCCTTTGCGTTGAACCTGATCATCAATGCCCAGCTGCGCCAACTTATCGCGGGTCTGTTGAGAGCTGTAAGCGGCATCCGCGTACAGTGCCGTCTCATCACCCGGTAACAAGGTATCGCGCTCCTGAGAGTCGTGCACATTACCCGGCGTCACGCTTTGACGGTTAATTTCAGCCAGTCGTTGATCCCACAATCCCTGCTCGACCAGTCGGGTTCGAAATCTCCCCAAGGTGGATGCCTCAGGAACTTCTCTATCTAACTCAAGATGACAGAATTTTCGAAACAGCAGATCTCGAGTCAGACTTTGAGCTAACTGTACGTCTGAAAGCCGATACCCTGCACCGGGCAACAAGCTCCTAAACAAGGTCGGCAATGGATAGCCTGGACGGCCTGTTTTTGAGGCATAAAGAGTGGCGAGTAGTTTCTCTATCTCTGACCATTGTAGTAACGCCTCGGTATCATCAAGACTGTGGAGGATGGGATGATTCAAAGTAGCGTTTGAAACGAATAATTGGGGCTGTGTTGCGAAGGATTTTTGCCTACGAAATTATACCAGGAATTTGTCTGCATTGTTGAGTTATGCTGAGGTCTCACATAGTTAAACCGCTTCCGGAATTCTCGCCAACAGAACCCAATGGATGGGTTCAAGCTGTGGCACAAAGGCTCAACGCGACTATGATGGTTTGAACACCGTCCAGCGAGTTCGCAATATGGGTGCAACCACACAACACAAAGCTATAGTCAGCCGTTTTTTTGATGCCCTGAATCGTGGGGATGTCGACACGGTGGTGAACACTTACGCGGAAAATGGTCATGTCCAGACCATGGGTGGCACGCTTATATCCGGAACCTTCTCCAAAGCACACATTACCGCCTCGGTGAATGGCATTTTCGAAGTGTTCCCCCTGGGATTAGAGTTCTCCATCGACGATATGGTGGCCGAGGGAAATAAAGTTGCCGTTGAGGCTACAAGCGAGGGTGAACACATCTCCGGGAAAACCTACAGTAACGAGTACCACTTTCTATTCGAGTTTCTCGACGGAAAGTTAATCAAGCTTAAGGAATATATGGACACTGAACTGGTAACCGACGTCCTGTGCGGCGGCCAGCGCCCACCATTCGCGAGTTAATCTAGGAAATAAATCCGGAGAATGAAGATGGAAAGACGCGAGCTACTAAAGGGAACCGCCGCAGGTACACTAGCCGCCCTGGCCGGTGGTCTGCTATCCGGGCAAGTCGCTGCAGCGGATAAAATCAGGCCGAAAGGTGAAGCGGCCCAGGCCCTGGCTCATCTTCAAAATACACTCGACGAGATGGAAGCCGATTTCGCGACACCCGAGTGGAAATTGCGCACGCCAGAAGATTTCGCTGAAGCCAGAAGAGTCACCCTTCACGCTTTACTGCACGGTCTGGAAGCCTGGTTGGAAGCCGATCCTGCTCGGCCGTTCTTTACCGGGTTTATACACCAGCATAAAAAACTGTTGGGCGATAATCCCGACTCGCGCTATTTCTCGGCCGTTGTTAGCGATGAACACCAGTATCGCATTCGGGGCAATTTGGCCGGCGCTACCTATACCAGTTTCACCGTCGAATTGGGCCAGGGAGTGGATGGCGACGGTATCGGCTCGACAGTGAACGACACAGAATTCGAGCACGACGAAAACAGTAATTTCGAAATCATTCTCAGCAAGAATAAAGTAGCGGGAAACTGGATGTACCTACCTGCGGGTGCTTCCAGTGTTACCTCCAGGCATTACTATGAGCGCGAAGTCAGTATTAACAACGACCGTATGCACCATATCCCACTGGATATCGAGAATCTCGATGGTACGCCGGCGCGAAAACCACCGAATGATAAGGATATTGCCGATGGCATACGTCGCGTTGCCAAATTTGTAAAGGGCAACGTTGTGACGATGACAGAAGACAAAAGCCCGCCCTGGGTTTCCCGGGTGCCCAACCGGTTTGTACCGCCGAAGAAGGACGATACACATCAAGCGATAAGCTACGCTGCCAAAGACAATGTTTACGCCATGGCCCCCTTTGTATTGGGCCCCAATCAGGCTTTGCTTATTCGCGGTAAATTCCCAAAGTGTCGATTTTCAAACTTCGTGCTGTTCAACCGATTCTTACAAACCTTTGATTACGAAACCCGCCAGGTTTCGTTAAACCGGGCTCAGACTGAACTCAAAGAGGATGGCAGTTTTGAAATGATCGTGGCTCACCGGGACCCCGGGAAACCGAATTGGCTGGATACCGAAGGACGCCCCTACGGCATTATGTTCTGGCGATTTCTACTTCCTGAAGAGGAGATAGCTCCCTTGGTTACCGAGGTAATAACGTTGACCTAGGGGCCGATTAAGTGTGGTTGGGCGAGCGGTGCGTTCAGGGACAGCTCCCCTCCTTCTCCCCCAGTGTCCAGGCGAGTGCATCCTCAAGCAGGATGCGATATTCAGCTTTTTCAAAAGCCTCGGCTGTATGCCCAAGGGCCGTATAGAGCGCCCTCCCCTTACCGATGCAGTTAGTCCAGATCACCGGGTGATCACCCATTGAGAGATCTGTTTCATTCCCCAGAAATTTCTGCACAGGCGAGTAAGAATCCTCATCCAGCACGGCCAAAATATTAAACCCGTTTATCCTCGGACTCTTTTCCCAGGAATACCACTCCTCGGTATGCGACCAGGTGGCCGGTAAGCGTTCAACCGCTGCATGATCGGAAGACTCCATCACGACCGTGGCTTCCTGGAACTGGGGGCCCATGATGTGAGCGGTAAAGTCCGCACCAATCAGATTATCGATGTACCAATGCCACCTAGCGTGAGACCCATCTCCCGATGCATGGATACCAATCCATCCACCACCGGCTTTCAGCCATGTTTGAAAGGCTTGCTCCTGATCGGCACTGAGGATGTCGCCACTGGCGTTCAGAAAACGACACTCTGAAATTGTTCGAGGTCGGTGGAGTTAAATACAGCGCCATTTTCCGTAAAAAAAGTGGACCAGCCTCTACCTACCGCGATGGAAGCTAGTGTAGTGTATTAAACTGACTGATGATTTGAGAGTGCATGCCTTGCGCGCCCCACTTTCTCCAAAATCTCTTCTGCGGACTTTGTCCAGGCAAATGGCTTTTTATCTTCATTGTGCCTCTCAATAAAATCCATGATGGTCTCTTCCAGCTCTTGTACCGATGTGAATACACCACGGCGCAGTTGCCTTTCTGTCAACAAACCAAAAAATCTCTCCACCAGATTTAGCCACGAAGAACTGGTTGGAATAAAGTGTAAGTGAACCCTTTTATTACGCTTAATCCAGTTCTTCACTTTTTCGTGTTTGTGCGTCGCGTAGTTATCAACGATAAGGTGAAGGTCTAACTCCTTGGGTGTTTGTTTTTCCACAGTCTTCAGAAACGCCAAAAATTCCTGGTGCCGGTGACGCTTTTTGCACTCACCGATAACATCACCAGTCAGGGTGTTCAGTGCCGCAAACAAGGTGCTTGTACCATGACGCTTATAGTCGTGAGTCATGGTTCCGCCGCGCCCGGGCTTCATCGGCAATCCCGGCTGCGTTCTGTCCAGCGCTTGAATGGAACTCTTTTCGTCAACACAGAAAACAACTGCATTCTCTGGCGGCGATAAATACAAGCCAACAACATCGCGTAGCTTTTCTTCAAAGGCAGGATCGTTGCTCACCTTGAACTGAGCAACCAGGTGTGGCTTCAGACCAACTTCTCGCCACACTCTATTTATAAAGGAGGGCGGATTCAAGTCGCTAGTGCAATCGGTGGGTTGATCCCAAACAGTACTTGGTTGGGGGTTTTAAAGTCCAGACATTTTCTTGGCCGGTTGTTAAGTTTATCAAAGATTCTCTGGACACACTCCGGCGTCATATCATCAAAGCTAGATCCTTTCGGGGCGTATTGGCGGATCAGACCATTTGTATTCTCATTCAATCCCCGCTCCCATGAATGGTAAGGGTGCGCGAAGTAGCTTTCAGCCTGCAGCTGTTGGGCGATAACCTCGTGTAAGGCAAACTCCTTGCCGTTATCATAGGTCAGTGTTTCTACCGGGGCGGCTAAGGGGGAAAGCGCCCCAAGTATCGCTTCCTTGACGGCCTTCGCCGTTTTATTGGGGGCCAGGGCGATCACTGTGAAACGTGTCTTTCTCTCAACAGCCGTCATCAGTACGGAGCCACCCAAGCGCCCAATGATAAGGTCCATTTCCCAATCACCAATACGCTTGCGCTCATCAACAATCGCTGGACGCTCGTCGATACTTACCCGGTTCTTTAGCTGCCCGCGCTTGTCTGGGCTCCCGTAACGCTTCTTACGTTTCTTTTGGCAGCGCAAGTGGGCATGGAGGTCGCCCCCGGCCTTCTTGTCGATCAGAATGTACTGATAAATCCATTCTGGACTAACAGATTGCAGGATTGATTTTGCTAGCCAACCGCTGATCTGCTCTGGACTCCATTCCTCCCTCAGTAGCGATTCAACCCGCTGCCAGGTTATCTCTGTAATACGTGTATGGGTGTGGTGATGCTGCCGTTCAGTGGCAAAACGCTGGGCCTGCTGGGGCCTATAACCACGCAAGCCCGTATTGCGACCAAGCTCTCTGCTAATTGTCCCAGGGCTTCGTCTAAGCTCTCTGGCTATGGCTTTTTGTGTAAAACCAGCTTTTAAAAATGCTTCAATCTGGTATCGTTCGTATTCGGTCAACTGTGTATAGTTCATGTGTAATTTCCTTGGTCGAGAAAATGGCACTGGATTGTACCAGTTGGCCACCTGCTCTAGAAATTGCACTTATGACTTGAATCTAAGGAGTGATTAATGCCCATCACTTTTGCCAAACCCCGGGTTGTCCAGTGGGTGCCATCCTTGGGTTTTTCCTGCGTGGTTATCTTGATGACTTTCGACCGCAGCTTTGCCTGGTCCGCAGAATTCTTGCCGCCGTGATTAGCCCCTCTTGGCAAATCTTTTTCTATTCCCCGAAACCCTCTCTCAAAAAAACGATTGCGCCATCGGCCTACCTTGTTGACATCAATTTCCAGCTCTTCAGCAATTTTGTAGTTGGGAACATTTTTTGCAGCGAGCAAAATAATCCTTGAGCGCTCTACCAATCGAACCGGTGTCGTTTTGCTTCTAACATTTTTTCCAACTGCTTTTTCTCTTGCGCTGTTAAAGTTATATTTATTTGGGCGGGCATTAGCTTCACACGGGTAGTGAATGAAGTAATCATTATATCATTAATCTGTTTAATACACTACACTAGTTAGGCAGTATCGAAATCGGTGACTTGCGATTAGTCCATTCCTGTGCAGAAGGTCTTCTCACCGGCACCCGTTACGACAACACAAACTATTTCTCGATCAGATTTAACTCGCTGCCAGGCTTCATCATTTCATCATTAACCGCATTATGGTGCTTAACGCTATTTAAAGTCAGTAATGCGACGCGGCCAATTTTTTCAAATAGTAGGGAACTCATGAGTACCGAGTTAGCCTCATGACACAAGCCTAAATAGCGCCATTCTATCAAGGTCTTGCCGTTGCGTGATGAATTTCGCGAAGTTTGTACGAGAATCCGTATCCAGGAGAAAATGCGGGAGGCTGCTGCGTAGCGCAGTGGCAACCACCAACTCGGACGGAGCTAGACCGGGCCGGATCGTTCGAAGCCAGGAGCCAAAAGAGTTCCAGACTAGCCGAGTGTGGCAAGATGCCAGGTAATGAAGTAGCCCTTGAGCAACAATCCCCGCGTGTACAAAGACGTGATAAGCCTTCAGTTTTCGCTTGACGCCATCGCGATATTTTTTTGATTCCCGGTGAAGGTGCTGATTACCATTGCGTCGCTCCAATGGCTTCATTACGCTCATCCAGAAATGGTATGAAAAAGAACCGATAACATGAACCGCCTGCTTGAAGGCATGCTCTATTTTAAATCGCAGACCGTAGAGGTGAATGATATCGAGGGCCGATAATGACGTATCAGTAGACATGAGTATACAGCGTCCCCTCGTTGGGTGAACGACAATGACAAACCGAACAATACTGCCGGTCGGTCTCCATAATAAATCATGGACTGCGTATCGGATAGCTACGTTTTTTTCGCCATAGACAGGGCTTTGAGCCTCCTCCATCAATGCGACCAACCCAAACAGTGATCTTGGTTTTACCTTGTCACCATACTTACGTGGCCGCCCTCTTTTTTTCGGCTGTTGCTGATGATGCAGCTGGTAGGCAACCGCATTTGATCTGGCGCGGGTGACCAAATGATTCCCCTCATTCAAAAGCCCATTAACGACTTTCTGGCTGGCATAATAGGCGTCGGCGACAAAATAATACGGCTCCTGAATACTGACTATCGCCAGTAGACTGATCATTTTGTCGAGCAGGGTACGCCGGTCACGATTCGATAACACGGTCCCCTCATGAATCCTCGCGGCAAGCGGCACAGCGAACACGCTATTGGCGGCACGAGAAAGAATAGAGACGGCCTGAAAGGAGTGTCCCATGATGTACTCCGCTTTGGTATTTGACTCGGATTCCTGATGTAGCAGCTTCACAGCAGGCATCTTTTTGCCCTGTTTGGAGACCTTAATGCCGTCCCCCACCAACACGAGTCGGCCATTCACTCGAACCAGACCAGGGAACAGTCGAAGTACAAGTTGAGACCACAATACCGTCATTGAGTCCAACTTAATGCCGGTATTGTGGAAGTTATCCAGCAAGTTGTCATAAAACCGCCCCTGTAACCCCAGCGCCCGGACAATACTCGTCACCCCCATTCGTTCGGTACGAACCGTCAATCCCGCCACACAGACGGCGAACCACATAAATGTCCGGGTACGAGCGCAAGCCGGGCGAAGATAAATGATTGCATCCCACCAATAGATCCACAGCATAGACAGTGTCCTTTTGACAAACTAACATAGCATGTATATGCTATATCAATGACAAAGAAAAGGCTCGCACAAATTGAACGGCGTATGACAAAGATCAAAGGTGACATAGCATTACTGGGCGCTATGCGCCCTGGATCGTTGACGAAGCAATACAAGGACCGGGAGAGTCAGACTGGGCCTTATTATCAGGTCAGCTATACACTGGATATGAAGAGCCGGACGGAGTATATCCGCAAGGAATTTGTGGGCGATATACGCGGCCAGATAAGTAACTATAAACGGTTCAAGAAGCTCAATGCACAATGGGTGGCGCTGAGTATTGAGCACTCAAAGTTATCAATGAAACTCAAGCAAGCGTAGTGATTACAACGGGAAGCAAGCAAAAATCGTGGCCAAACTGGGCAGTAAAAAGAACCCATTGATTTTAAGAGTTGCCGATGACTCAAAAGTCGATATGATCGCCAATACCTGTCATGAAAACGGCTGGCATTTTATTTTGGGGTTTGAACCGGACAAGGAAGAGGATCTAACGGACCTGGAAAGAAAGCTATCGCCTCCCATCCATCATGAAGCCGCAAAGATCGGGCGAAATGAACGGTGTGTCTGCGGAAGCGGGAAGAAATACAAGAAATGTTGCGGAGCTGCCGCTTGACTGGTTTCGCTAAACAGCAAATAAAACAGAGCGCAGAACTCGGTACTCTCAAGCATGATACTTTATCCATTTTAATTGCAGTTAAAAATACCATATGAATGCGTGTGTTCAAATGGTGAATTGTCAGTCTGGATAGCAAAGGAGCATGCAGCGAAGGCAGCAGACTTAGAATCAAAAGACCCTGGGCGATCGCAGCACGGTGTCACCGTTACCTGTTTTCTTGTAGCGCATGATTTAACTGATGTTCCAGCTCCACAGCCTGATCAAAAGAGCAGCTGCCGCTACCGAAATTTAAAGCATGCTTCGCAGCTCTGATTGTTTCTGGCGGACAGGCGGCAATATCCATGGCTAGCAGTTTGTCGGACTCAGCTCCTGACGGGCACGATTTAATACTCCAGCGTGCTACAGGGCTGTCAGGACACCACGCAGAAGATGTGATTGTCCCAGGGCAGCCACGTCAACCTTCATCACGCCTTTATCCAGCCCTGTAATGGGCATTTATGCGGCAAATGACCGCTTAATTATGCCATTCTCAGCACATTCATACGCTTTACATTCCATGCCAGTGTCGCCAGCGTCCATTCGCCCGCAACCTTGTCCAAACCTCGCATCGAGAACTGCCTCAACCCCATAACGTGTTTGATGATGCCGAACACTGGCTCTACCGTTTGCTTTCTTAATGCGTACAGCGCTCGACCGGATTGGGTCGTCAGTTGATGTTTCATGAGCCTCACCTGATCATCCGTTATCGGAGTGGGGGCGTCAGGGGCAAACCGATCAAAAACGCACGGGTGATGGTGGTCACGCGCTACTGCCAGTAAAGGCTGGATATTATCCTCTACGCAAGCCTTTACATTATCACCGCTAAAATAGCCTGTATCGGCCAGCAGGTCGGTCACCTTGCCCAGTTCTTCAGGCAGGGTATTCAGCTTTGTCAGGGCCGGCTTTATTTGTTGTTTGTCGTTCGGGGCCTGTGTCATGTGTGTACTGACGACGAGCATTGTATCGGTGTCAACACTGGCCTGGGCGTTGTAGCACTGCTCAAAGCCGCCGCCAGATACCGGCATGATACGCGACTCTTCATCGGTCAAATTCATCTGGTCTTTATCTCGAGGGCCGGGAAGCGGTGGCTTAGGCTCCCGGCCCCGGGGCTTTTTTCCAGCATCCTGAGCTTGGCGTTGGGTTTGTTTTTGTTGGTATTCGGCTTGTTCACGCGCAAAACGCTCCTGCGCCCGTTCTTCAATTTTTACTTTGGCCGCAGCCAGTGCCTCAAGTCGTGTTTCGCGCCGGGAAATCTCCGCGGGAATGTCCATGCCATCCGCTACCGGCGTTTGATCTGCCGCCTCGGCCTGTGCAGTGAGAGCGCTGACTTCTGCCTTGAGCTGTGCTTCGATTTTCTTTAAGTGACCCAAAGAAAGCGCCTTATGCTTGCTGGCATTCGCCTTGATCTTGGTGCCATCCAGGGCGATACGCCCAAGCTTCAGAAGCTTCATTTCACGCGCCAGCAACAAGACCTGAACAAAAAGTGCTTCAAGCTGAGGCAAAAAACGGCGTCGAAAGGTCGCTATAGTGTCGTGATCCGGATGCGTGTTGGCCGCCAGGTAGCGAAACGCAATGGAGTCGTGGGTGGCTCGCTCAATCTTACGGCTGGAAAACACACCGGTGGCGTAACCGTAGATCAGCAAACTCAGTAGGACCGCTGGATGGTGCGCCTTTGATCCACGCCCGGCATATTGACGGGTGAGCTCAGACAGATCGAGCTGATCAACGACCTCCACGACAAACCGTGCCAGGTGGTGTTCAGGTAACCAGTCCGACATAGAGGGAGGGAATAGATAGTCCGTCTCTCGATCAACGTTTACAAAATTGGCCATCACTTATTCCCGGTTACTTTTCAGTGTGACCACATTATCTCATAATGACGTTGTTGGGTTAAGTCCGACAGGCTGCTAGTTGCTCTGTAAACTCCGTAAACTGATCATCCGGGACCACATGGTTAACCAGGCCAATTTCTAAGGCTTGTTCGGCAGTGATCGGTTTGGCACTAAACACCAACTCTTTTGCCTTATGGACACCTACAATCCTAGGCAATAAATAGGAGCTACCCAGTGCGGGCACTATGCCGAGCTTGGCAAAAGGTAGCCCCAGTTTTGCCGACTTGGCAGCAATTCGAATGTCACAAGGTAGTGACATGGTTATGCCGATACCTATAGCTGCACCATTAAAGGCGGCTATCAGCGGCTTGGGAAATGCCAGTAAATCCTTGCAAAAACCTTGTACGAAATATTCTTCACCGAGTTTCACACCAGTGGTTGCTACATCGGAATTGTGCATTTTAAGATGTTCTAAGTCTACTCCGGCGCAAAAGCATTTTCCATTTCCGGTCAATACCACGACTCGTACCTCGTCGTCACTTTCAGCAACATTGAAGGCGGCTACCAGCTCTTCGCCCATAGTGACGGTATAGGCATTCAACCGGTCGGGCCGATTAAGTCTTATAAAGGCAATATGAGCAACTGCCTCGTACACGATAGTTTGGTAGGACATTGCAAAACCCTTTGATCACAATTTGTTATTAGTCAGTTTATCAAACGACGGAACCTCATTTGAAGCGCGATCCAAGTCTCCCATGTCATTTGGGGACAAAACGGTATCGATAGCAAACATTATACCGGTATTTCAAGTTCAACTAATTCAATCCTCTACAATCCGGAATATAGTGGTCCATGTGAATACGGTTAAACGTGTCGGAACTGCTTGCATACTTTTCTAGAAAGCAGCCCGAATATTCGGAAGAGAAAGTAGTTTGGCACGACTAGAAGAGAATCAACCGCCAATATAAGGCGATACATTCGCGGGCAAAAATGCAGGTAAAGGGCATGACAGAACAAAACATCCATACTCCTGGCCTTAAACCTAACCGGGATTACGGGACAGGTATTTTCCGTCGCCGTATTTTGATCAAAACAGGGGTGAACAAAACTGAAACGGTTGCTGAGTTGGAAGACTGTGTTCATGGCTTTCGCCTTGTTGTTAATCACGAAAATAATATTATTACAGATGTTCAGGCAGAAGCGTTAAGAATCCCATTAACTAGTGCCTATCCATAAACTTTCAATCCATTGAAATATAAGGAATATTTTTCGCAAGGTATTAAAAAATCCTCTTGAATTTGTTAAGTTAAAGGTGCGAACAAAAACAAAAAAACCAAGAGGATTCCGCATGCGAGAGACCCGCATTGCTCAGGCAAGTATATTTGAAAACTACTCAAAACACGAATTTGGGACCCAACTTCGGGCGCTATCAAACCGACTGGATCAACATCCAGAAATACTACTTCTGGTCGCCGACGACCTCATTGATGCATCGCTATCCAAGGTAGGTCGATCGGGTTTAACAGTTGAAACCATTTTTCGATGCATGCTCTTGAAGCAACTGTTGCGCGTCAGCTACGAGCAATTGGCATTTAATTTGTCGGACTCAATGACCTACCGTACTTTTGCCCGGCTGCCTGCCACAACAATGCCCAGTCGATCTGGGCTACAGTCAACTATACGGAGTATCAGGCCAGAAACGCTGGAAAAAGTGCATGAGACCCTCTCTGTCAGTTGGCTTAAAGCAGGCATACTATCGATGGAAAAATTACGCATCGATAGCACGGTTGTCGCCAGTAATATTGCGCCACCCAGTGACAGCCAACTCCTGAATGATGGCGTTCGAGTACTTAGTCGCCTGCTGATGAAAAGTAAAAATATCACTGGAGTAAAAATTCGCTTTACGGACCAGCGCAAATCTTCGAAGTCGTTGGCATTTCAGATTTTTAATGCAAAAAATGCTAGAAAAGAAGTACTTTATCCAAAATTATTGCAGATTGTCAGAATTGTACTGAAGCAAGTGGGTCGGGGACTGGAAACCGTAGAAGTGGGCTCCTGTGAATCTGACAAAAAGAAATTGTGGCTAAGTCAGATAAAGCAATACAGAGATTTGACACTGAGGGTCATCAACCAAACAGAGCGCCGCGTCATCCAAGGAGAGGGCGTCCACTCATCAGAGAAAGTCGTGAGTCTATTTGAGTCCCACACCGATATTATCGTCAAGGGGTTTCGAGACGTTCAATATGGCCATAAGATAAATTTGAGCAGTGAGAGAAGCGGGTTCATCACGTACCTGGCTATTGAAAAAGGGAACCCTGCAGATAGCAGCTTATTTATGCCGGTTCTACATTTTCACCGGTCGAAGCTGCACCGCCTGCCCCATTCGGTAGTGGCTGATGGTGGCTATGCCAGCCAGGAAAACGTGATAAAGGGAAGGGCGCTGGGTGTTAAGCGGACGGTCTTCAATAAGCCTGTCGGTTTATCGCTTCATGCCATGGGCGTCAAATCAAAAACGTTTACTCAATTGCGCAATTTCCGGGCGGGCGTCGAAGGGAATATCTCGGAATTAAAACGAGCCTTTGGCGCAACGAAGTCAAACTGGAAAGGTCTTGATGGTTTTAAAGCTTATGTCTGGACATCGGTTCTGAGCTACAACTTGATGCGTTTGGCGAGACTCGACTCCGGCTAAAATCAACGGTGGTTCCGGTTGAGAAATATCTGTAGGCTTATGGGCAGTGCAGCGGAAATCTACGGGAAAAACTCAGGAAAACAAGGTATAAAGTGACGGTTCCAGTCAGTTTATGGCCGGCAGAATTCCGAGCCGGAACGGGAAAGTCAAAACAGGATGTTTTTAAGAAAAACATCCATTTATGGATAGGCACTAACTACCTGTCCTGGGGCGGTGAAGCCGATTAGACAAATGATTGGTTGCACACTGCAGGAGGTAGCGGGCAATCTTTCAAATATTTGTCATCCCAGCTCAAACTGCACGCACCTATTGGATTTAGTGAATTTGACGGCAAATCATGTGTTAAGCGGTTCCTCGAGTATTCAATATGACATTGCTGTTGCCGATGAAATTGGTGATGTAATCGTTGCTGAGGTGCGATGTAACGGCATCAAAACCCATCAGTGGAGCATTACCAATCATAAGATCATATCGCCAAGCGCTATTGCCGACAATACTATGATGAAAGGTTTTTACGGGTGGGCATCCACCGCATTTGCGAAGAACACTTTTTTGGCAGCGACAGCCATGCAGCGGGGTTATTTTGTGGCTCAGGCTAGGCGCTACGACTTGGATAATTCCAGTTCTCGCAGGCCGAGTGACCAACCCAACCGGATGAACACTTGCCACTCCTATAACCAAGCTATCATTCAAGACGCTCGTCCCATCGGGAATATCACCAGAGATTTTACACACAGTAGAGAAAAACTACTAAAATTTGAATAGCTGATAAAACCATCTTGGCAAGCATGGCTATCCTAAGAATTCTAATGAGTAGAGAGAGGTAGATAGAATGGCTAATAAACGCAATAAAATTGTGATGACTAGCGAGGAGATAGCGTCTTTTATCGAGCAGCAAATATGTCTCCAAGTTGCTACGATAAACAAAGATGGATCCCCCAATCCCACCACCCTTTTTTTTGCTATCGTAGAGGGTTCGATTGTCTTTGGAACCTTTACAAACCCACAAAAGATCGTAAATTTGAAACACGGTCCTAGAACGAGAGTAGGGCAAACCGGGGGCAATTCTACGGGTTTTCGCAAGATTTCGGCATAACTTGCTGAAACTGCTAGGCTATTTCCATGGATGGAGATAGCGCCAGCACTGAAGTATACCAGCTTCACATCGCTCTACGCGAAATTAGCCCGGCAATATGGCGCCGGGTGCTGGTCCGTTCTGACAGCGCCATCGAGGATCTTCATTACACCATTCAACTTGCCATGGTGTGGATTGATAAACATCTGAACTGTTTTACCATCCATGGGAAAGACTACGGTGTCTATCATATTGGCGGGATGGGCTTCGCGAACGATCCACGCTCAGTCCGTCTGGCTGACTTTTGTTTTCGGCCCAAAGAGCGATTCTTGTACGAGTATGATTTCGGCGACGAATGGAAACATGACATTCGCATGGAACGTTCACTACCCTTTGATCCATCCCGCACCTATCCTGTATGTATTGGCGGTAAGCGTGCCTGCCCACCTGAAGACTGCGGTGGATCCTGGGCATACATGGCCTGGGAGCAAGCGTATGACCCCCACTATGTAATGCTTCGTCTGGAGGAAATGGTAGATGACGGGGTTGATGATATTGAACGCTATCGTTTTGAACTAGAGTTTAGAGCGAAAGAGCTGTTGTCGGAAGCTTCAATCCCGACTCCTTTTCCTTAATGTTCTCTCAAAACCTGCGTGTAATACAAGCTGCAACGCAATGTTACCCATCTTGTATATAATCTACCGCACCAGGGGCTTGGAATTTTTTGCATCTTTCGTTCCACCAGCTTCGAACGTTAACATGGCGAAAATGTTTTGTCAGACCCAGCCTGATTCTTCCCGCTGTAATAATATCCGGCTTGCGCCATGGTGCATCCGTCACCAGTGGGCCCGCTTTATCACCCAATACCAGCGTCAACAAATGAAGCAGTCCGTAACCTACAGTCGTCAAGTGAACCCAGCGATGCAGCGTTTGGCGCCGTTGCTGCCAGGCTTCTTTGAGCCCCCACAATTGTTTCAACTGGTAGTACATCGACTCAATCGACCAACGCAGTCCGTAATCTTCAATCACTTGTTCGCTCGTTAGAGTCGTATCGGTTGAAAGAAATAATCGAGTCTTGGTCCACTGACCTTTACCCCTGTCTAGCTCGCACCAAACGGCTCTGACTAACTGACCGTCAAGGAACCTTGCCTTGGCGAGCCGACTACGGTATCTCACCTTTTGTTCTTTTCCGTACAGCCGCAGTAGTGCTTCCGTCTTTTTAAAGTGGGCAATTCGCTTGGGTGTGTGTTTTTCGCCATACTTGCGTGGCCGCCCGCGTTGCCCCGGTTTTCGTTCGGGGGGTTCGTCGTAAAGCCGCGTATCGATTCTCGCCTGGCCAATCACGGTAAAACCGTACGCTGTCATCGCGTTGATAAATCGTTTGCGCATATACCAGCAATCGACCAATACCCTCACCGTTTTATCTTCAAACAAGCGGTAAACAGCACGCATGATCACTGTCGCTGCGACCAGCTTGCCCGTATTCCCTGCACTGGGTATCAGTCGGAACAATAGAGGTATCGCCGTCGTCTCCAGCGGTGTGCGCCTGAAAACAGCCGCTAAACTAACCCAGCATTGACCACGAACATAGGCGGCTAAATTCGGCTTATTTCCGTGCTGATGATGTATCTGGCTGCCCGGTGCTTTTTTCGAGGCTCGTAGACTCACCGTATCGTCAATCGCTAAATATAGAACGGGATCATTCTTGGCACGGCGGATTCAAGTCGCTAGTGCAATCGGTGGGTTGATCCCAAACAGTACTTGGTTGGGGGTTTTAAAGTCCAGACATTTTCTTGGCCGGTTGTTAAGTTTATCAAAGATTCTCTGGACACACTCCGGCGTCATATCATCAAAGCTAGATCCTTTCGGGGCGTATTGGCGGATCAGACCATTTGTATTCTCATTCAATCCCCGCTCCCATGAATGGTAAGGGTGCGCGAAGTAGCTTTCAGCCTGCAGCTGTTGGGCGATAACCTCGTGTAAGGCAAACTCCTTGCCGTTATCATAGGTCAGTGTTTCTACCGGGGCGGCTAAGGGGGAAAGCGCCCCAAGTATCGCTTCCTTGACGGCCTTCGCCGTTTTATTGGGGGCCAGGGCGATCACTGTGAAACGTGTCTTTCTCTCAACAGCCGTCATCAGTACGGAGCCACCCAAGCGCCCAATGATAAGGTCCATTTCCCAATCACCAATACGCTTGCGCTCATCAACAATCGCTGGACGCTCGTCGATACTTACCCGGTTCTTTAGCTGCCCGCGCTTGTCTGGGCTCCCGTAACGCTTCTTACGTTTCTTTTGGCAGCGCAAGTGGGCATGGAGGTCGCCCCCGGCCTTCTTGTCGATCAGAATGTACTGATAAATCCATTCTGGACTAACAGATTGCAGGATTGATTTTGCTAGCCAACCGCTGATCTGCTCTGGACTCCATTCCTCCCTCAGTAGCGATTCAACCCGCTGCCAGGTTATCTCTGTAATACGTGTATGGGTGTGGTGATGCTGCCGTTCAGTGGCAAAACGCTGGGCCTGCTGGGGCCTATAACCACGCAAGCCCGTATTGCGACCAAGCTCTCTGCTAATTGTCCCAGGGCTTCGTCTAAGCTCTCTGGCTATGGCTTTTTGTGTAAAACCAGCTTTTAAAAATGCTTCAATCTGGTATCGTTCGTATTCGGTCAACTGTGTATAGTTCATGTGTAATTTCCTTGGTCGAGAAAATGGCACTGGATTGTACCAGTTGGCCACCTGCTCTAGAAATTGCACTTATGACTTGAATCTAAGCACTAAGAACCAGACAGACGAACTGTCTTGCCAGCTTCAACCAGGACCACTTTCCGGCTTCAAGCCATTTGTAATACGTCGTCCAGTGCCTTTGCATGTCTAGAAACAAATAGGTTTCGGTGACAAAGCCAGCGGGCGTTAACATAGCGCCGATCAATAGTTCAATGAATGTGCCTACGGATCCTGGGGGTAGCGCTTTGCTTAAAAATGTTATCCAATAGCACAGTTCGCGGGGGATGCGAGCACATCCTGTTGCGTTCATAGTGGCCTCCAGAAGAAATCGATTCATTTCTTTCTGAAGGCCGCGCCCTATACACCTTTTAAAAAGCAAAGCTGTATAGGGCGCGGCAAACTTTTTGCCGCTTTATGTCAAGTTTTTTCGCACACTTTGCGCGATAATCTTCCTCCCCAGACTCTAAACTCTAGGTTTTGAACTCGATGAGTTTAATACGTGGTCAAAAAAAGAGCAGTTTGATCGCCAGGAAATTAATCGGCGGTTGAAGCAGTACGCTCTTGGAGATGAGGGTTGGAAGTGGGCACTGTGCGATTAGGAGGAAACGAGCATGCAAGTAAAAATTCAGGTCATTATCGAATCGGATACAGGTCAACGATTCGTTGAAGAGGTGGCATCACTGGTGCGGAATACATTATCTGCCGAAACACTGGGATTGAGCCTGGCTGAGGCGAAAGAGATTCTTCAACATCTGCAAGCCAGCGTCGTTAATCAGCAGATTTCAAAGCATCTGCAGGAACAGCGCCACTGCCCGAATTGCGGTGCGGTGCGATCACTCAAGGGGCACCATACCCTGGTGTTTCGAACAGTATTCGGTAAACTCAAACTACCCAGTCTGCGACTGCGTCGCTGCGGATGTGAACAGGCCGACACGCGTAGTTTTAGCCCTCTGGCGGTACTGCTGCCGGAACGGACATCCCCCGAACTATCCTATCTGGAAAGCAAATGGGCTTCACTGATGTCTTATGGGCTAACTGTTGACCTACTCGCTGAAGTGTTGCCGCTTGGCGGCCAGATCAATACCAGGACTGTACGCCGCGAGCTGCAGCGCGTAGCCGAACGCACTGAGCGCGACCTTGGTCCGGAAGAACACGTTTATATTGAAGGTTGTCCGAGAGACTGGGGGCAGTTGCCAAGACCGGGAGCGCCGATCACCGTTGGCATCGACGGTGGTTATGTCCGCGGTCGTCAGGGCAAGTCGAGAAGTGAGGGGCATTTCGAAGTCATCGCCGGCAAAAGCATGACTGAAGATGCCTCCAAATGTTTCGCCTTCGTCAGCCGCTATGACAAAAAGCCAAAGCGACGATTGTTTGAAGTGCTGAAATCCCAGGGCATGCAAATGAATCAGCAGGTGACCTTTCTCTCCGATGGGGCCGACAATGTGCGGTCTCTACAGTGTTATCTTAACCCCCAGGCAGAGCATATACTCGACTGGTTTCATGTGACGATGCGGCTTACCGTGATGAGGCAGACGGCGAAGGGATTACCGCTTCCAGAAAATGGAGATGGGACGAACGATGTCATTAAGAAGCTCGAGAGCATAAAATGGTATCTTTGGCACGGTAACGTATTTCGCGCTCTGGAAAAGATCGAGTTTTTGCAGATGGACATCGAGGATCTGGACGAGACGGAGGCGCAGTCAAAGCTGCTGAAGGCGTTGTATGAATTCGAGCACTACATCGACGCGAACAAATCGTTTATTCCGAACTATGGAGACCGATATCGAAATGGCGAGCGCATAGCCACTGGCTTCGTAGAATCCACTGTCAACCAGGTAATCAGTAAACGCTTCGTGAAAAAGCAACAGATGCGATGGACTGAACGCGGCGCCCACTTATTGTTACAGGTGAGAACCAAAACATTGAACGAGGAACTTCGATCTACCTTCGAGGAGTGGTATCCTAGCATGAAGGAGGCTGCTTAGGGGTTGCCCCCGGTTTGCCCTACTCTCCCATATTCAGATCGGCAAGGCCCGGCGGCCGTTAATGGCGTTTGTGATGGTGCTGAGCTGGTCGCGACAGATCTTCTTGCGCTTTTATCTCAACCAGCAAATGGAGCACTTTTTACGCGGCCATGTAGCGGCATTCGAGGCCTGGCAAGGATTGCCAAAGGTGCTGCTGTACGACAACCTTAAATCGGCCGTATTGGAGCGCCACGGTGACGCCATCCGCTTCCACCCCACCTTGCTGGCCTTGTCAGCCCACTATCGCTTCGAACCACGCCCGGTGGCGGTGGCCCGGGGCAATGAAAAGGGCCGGGTAGAAAGAGCGATTCGCTATATTCGCGATAATTTCTTTGCCGCTCGTCACTGGCAAACACTGGCCGAACTCAATGCGCAAGCTGAGCACTGGTGCCAGGGTGTGAGTGCTGATCGGGCTTGCCCTGAAGAGCGTACGTTGACGGTCAGGGAAGCCTTCTTACAGGAGCAGGTGAGTTTGCCGGATAATCCCTTTGATACCCATGAGAGACAGCCCGTGCGGGCCGCCAAAACCCCTTATGTTCGCTTCGATCTCAATGATTACTCCATTCCCCATCAATACGTGCACAAGCCATTGAGCGTGAGCGCTGACCTGGAGCGGCTCCAGATAGTGGAGGGCGATCAATGCATTGCTGAGCATCAGCGCAGCTTTGGCAAAGGGGAGCAAATCGAACAGGAGGCGCATATCAATGCCCTATGGCTGGAGAAAACCCACGCCAAACTACACCGGGGTCAGGATCGCCTGAGCCATGCTTCGGCGCACGCCCAGACGCTGCTGCAGCAATCGGCACAGCGTGGACATGTCATTAAAACCACGGTCCGGTTACTCAATCAACTTTGATGATTATGGGCGGGACGAGCTGCATGTAGCTCTGGGTGAAGCACTTGATCGGCAATCACCCTACCCGGAGGCGGTGCAGCACGTTCTTGAGCGCCGCCGTGATGAACAGCACCTGCCGCCACCGCTTGCTGTCGCCGTGCCGGCGAAGGTCAAACACTACAGCGTCAAGCTGGCTCGGCTTGCCGATTACGACAAGCTCAATGGCACCCGAAGCGAGACAGGAGATGATACCGATGATTGATATCGAGCAACTCAAACAGCAGGCACTTGAACTGAAGCTCCACGGCGTGCTGGCGCACTGGGGCGAGATCACCGACGAGCAATACCCCTGGCGGGCACAGCTCATCGCCTGGGAGCTTGCCGAGCGCAAACAGCGCTCACTCGAACGGCGCCTGAGCAGCGCCAGGCTGGGCCGGTTCAAACCGATGAGTGAGTTTGACTGGCAGTGGCCAAGCGCTATCGACCCACAAGCGATTCATGCCCTGATGCAACTGGGTTTTATGGACACGGCCAGCAATATTATCCTGCTGGGCAGCAACGGCGTGGGCAAATCGATGATCGCCCAGAACCTGGGGTATAACGCTGTCATGCACGGCTATACGGCGCTGTTTACCACCGCAGCGGCGATGCTCAACGACCTGGCAGGTCAGGATGGCGCCAATGCCCTGCAGCGTCGATTGAAACACTACGCCAGGCCCGCCTTGCTGGTAATTGATGAAGTGGGCTACCTCTCCTACAGCAATCGTCATGCTGACTTGCTGTTTGAAATCATCAACCGGCGCTATGAGAAATGTTCAACTTTGGTGACAACGAACCGTCCGTTTGGCGAGTGGAATGACGTGTTCCCCAATGCCGCGTGTGTGGTCTCCCTGATTGACCGTTTAGTCCATCACAGCGAGGTCATCGCCATTGAGGGTGAGTCGTACCGCATGAAGGAAGCGCAGGAGTGTGCGTCGAAGCGGCGCGAGACCAAAAAGCGAGGAAAGGCTAAATGAAAACCTTAAAAATCACAACCTGCTGGACGGCTGAACAAGCCGATTGTATTTATCAGCTGCTCGGCGACCTGAGATCGGTACTGTGGGATCACTATGGTGATGAGATTGCGCAACTGTACGAGGAGATCCGGATTGAGCAACAAGAGTACACAGACAGTGTCGAGGTAAATCATGAGCTGCCGTTCTAGCCTGTGATCGATTGGAGTTAAGCCGGATCACTGTCGCCTCTTTGTCGTTCTTTTATTCTGCGGCAAATAACTGCGGGTTTACTGTGGCGCTAACAACATATTCACGCGTCCTTTCGTGAAACACATCTGGTGGGAAAACTTTGTTGAACAAACCCAATCGCAGGCATTCGACTGCATTGACGCGCTCACCGGTGTAAAACAATTCCCTCGCCCGTGCTGAGCCTACCAATCGTGGTAAAAACCAACTCACCCCAAAATCGCCCGGAAGGCCCACCTTGATAAATGAAGTCGTAAGAAATGCAGTTTCAGAAGCCACTCGAATATCAGCGGCTAACGCAATACCAAGGTCTGCTCCCGCTGCAGCTCCTGGCAGCGCCGCAATCACTAGTTTTGGCATTTCATAAAGTCTGCCACCACACTATGCTCCCAACGTATCTGAGCAACGCGTTCTTCGAAAGGAGGAAATTCAAGTTCTTTCATTGAATCGGTGCTTCCACCAGAACAAAAGGCAGTGCCAGCTCCAGTGATTACAACGCATCGTATGCTGGCATCTCTCCCTAGGCGAGAAATAAGCTCCCGGAAATGCGGGCGTGATTCTCCGCCTATCGGGTTGTGTTTTCCTGGATCATTGAAGACTACGGTGGCCACGTGGTCCTCGACACTACAAAGAAGCTTATCGGTACCTGTTTCGATCATTCTGACTGCCCTCTGTGCGAAGGTAATAGACTCCTCCGGAACTCTAATTCATTTGATCCTCTATTTTGCACAAACAGAGCCGCTCTACGTCGCGGAGATTATGATCAAAGACAAACTATTTCTTCGCTTGATTACACTTAGCAAGCCGCACTTGGTTCCATGCAGTAGGTGCAAAAAAACTCAGCCGTTACCCGTATTATGGGATCTTCAAGATTGGATATGCTAATAGGTTGCTTCTTTTCGAGCATGCATTCCGTTGACTTTAGTTACTCTAGATAATATTATCGTGATTTAACTATTATTACAATGAAGAGTGATGATGCCTCAATGGTTCGCCAGTCTTTTAAATCGCTCTCCCAAGCGTTGGAAGGAGGTTCTTCCTGACGTCGACGCACAAACTATTCCTATCTTCGCAAGGCTGGCATATTTGTCCAGCCGCAGTCAGGAATTTCATGGACAAGTGCTCAAGCCATTTGGTCGTAGAGTGTCAGAATATCGACTGTTATCCACTTTGGTTATTATGGGTCCCCTACCTCCGTCTCAATTGAGTAACATCCTATTTCAGACTCCGGCAGGAATGACGAAAACGCTTGACCGGCTTGAGAAGGAGCATTTGATCAAACGCCTCCGAAGCCCTGTTGACCGAAGATCCGTAGAAATTCACCTGACAAAAAAAGGAATCGCCGGAGCATCTGCACTCATGACGGCTGAGGCCGAAGCACAATCGATTTTGATAAAAGATTTGTCCAAACAGGAAAGAAAACAGCTTGTACGCAGTTTTGATCTATTGATTGACAACCTTGGCTGAGCCTACGGATAACTTGATTAAACCGGAAGCTAATTGCAATAAACACAAACCATGCTTCTTTGTACAATTTATCAGCGCCTCTTTCGATTAAAATGGGAAAAAGCGCTATTTTTGCAGTTCTCGGATCTATTCGATCCACTCAGCTATGCATGCACAGGGTATGAAATAGCGCACAATGGAATTAGGCGAGCTCACTTAAATTTTAAGGTTCTACTGGGAATCCTGTGGGTAGAGGTTGAGTTTTCCACAGTGGAACAGAATTGAAACTCGATAGTTTTCGAAGTTTCTAAATCCTCGGGCAGCCGATTTTATTGTCTGAATCTTTGAATTAAATCCTTCTGCGGTCGCATTGGTGATGCGATGTTTCAAGTAAGTCATTATGTTGTCGAGATGTTTCTTTAGCATCTTGGCGACTGATATGATCGGCTTTAGACGTGAATGTGTCGCCCACCAGTACCATTTCTTAAAGAACGCCCGGGCTGGTTTATCGTAGCTGTAAGTCCACAGGTCAAGCAGCGTCTCTTTGATTGCCCAGGCTCGGGCAACCTTCAACCCCTTTGATTGAAGGCCATAAAAAGTGGCTTCATCTTTTTCACTCCAGTTGTCGGGATTGCGTAACCAGGTATAGCGAGACCCGACCAGGTCATTGATACCGGCGGCTCTTAATGTTTTATTTTCTTTGCGCCTGACTTGGTCAACCATTTTTGTAAGATAACTGACGATATGAAACTTGTCGTGAACAATGGCGGCGTTCGGTAAAGTCGCCTCAACTGCCGTCATAAATGGAACCCACATATCCACGGCAACAGCAGCTACTTCATTACGCTGCTGTTCTGGAAGCGTGGACAGCAATGCGGTTGCCGATTCCGTCGTTCTATCTGCCACGACCTCAAGCACTCTGGACGCATTCAAATCGTACAGCAGGCTGGCATAGGATTGCCCCTTGCGAAAACTTTTTTCATCGATGCCAAGGTGTTTCACTTCCTCAACAGAGCGTCTGTCCATCCCTCTTTTCACTGCTCGGGATTGAATATGATGCACCTCATCCCACGACAGACCAAGTAGTTTTGCGGCCTGTGTCTTGTTGCTGGCAGCCGACAGCACATCAATAGCGAAACGCTCAAATAAATGCGTAAAGCGTGCCTGCGTATCTGCCCACGATACTTTCAGGCTTTTGATTCCATGCGCTTTACAATGAATACGCGGAACCTGAGCAACTAACTGCGTCTTGAACTGCATCGTATCAAGGTGTCGCCATGTGCGTTGCTCACGATGGTCGTAAACCGAACAAAGGGCATGGCAGACACTACACGCGCCTTTCGTTCCCTTTGGCCAATCTATCTGGAGGGTAATTGATTTGTCGGTCAGATCCGGGGTAATAGCCGTGATTTTCCATGGGTCGCTAAGCCCCAAAAGTTGAGTAAACAACGCGGTATCTTTCATTTGAATATCTCCATAAAAAAAGACTCTTGTACCACATTCTTGACCATTGTTTGGCTTTTACCCATAGGAAACTCGGAAGAACCAAAAATAATGAGTGAATTTGTTTTTACGCAAAGCACTTGACCAATGAGGTAAAATATAGACCGCTCCCCATCACTCATCTCTTCAGCTGAATACTCAGTCTTTTCAGGTGTAACAACAGAAATTGAATCACCTGTTATTGATAATGATCTATGTGGAAGTAACCGCTCCCAGACATCTTGGAGTACCTCAAACCTTGTTTCTGAGGCATCTCCGAGAGATCCGTTCCGAGCCTTTTTATGTGTTTCAAGCGCTGTGTCGTTTTGTTCAGAAAAAAGTACCTGAAGCAATTTATCAAAATCATTTAGTAGGTGAGTTGCGCCTTTTTGCCCCCAACGGCCAGTCGTTCGTTCTTCAGCGTTTTGGTAGTTTGGGTGACCATAAAACAGACTATTTTCTGCCTTCTCTCTCGAAATTTTGGGGATTCCTAGATTTAGATCCAGCGCTCTATGGGCAGAAATTCGGTGGCTTCTTTCACCAAGTAGTTCTTCTATTTTCGTGGCAAGCCTAGTTTTACCACTTCCATTTGCTCCAACAAAAAAAATTGTCTCGCCTGAGTTCAAAGAAAGTGTTTTTGTGTCCCCTGGAATATTTAAGGTAAATTCAAATTCCATGGTTCTTCTCCTTTTTTGTGGTGGCAACTACAGCACCACCTTGGCACATTACGATGCCGTTTGTGGAGGGGCATCCACCCCATCAGTTAGGCCGACAAGGAGAGATGCCGTAATGGGGCATGGCCTGAGTCGTCACCGTTTTGACTTGTTAAAAGTGTGAGGGTCGTTGTTCACTTGCTAATTTGAAGTTCATTGGTAGCGCGATCAATTACCGCAATTGCCTTTTCCATAATGTCTCGGATGTACCCATTGGGTTGAGTGTTGTATTTTTTCTCCACAATTGTGCGGAGGTTGGCGATTAATTGCAGTACAAGGGTTTTATGTGGCTGATGTAATTTCTTCGCGGCCTTCTCGAAGAATGGATCAAATGAAGCGATAGTCTGATAGTTGTGCGATGTCACTGGCCCCTGTTTCACTGATCGGGTAAGCAACTCACAAACTTCCTTTAACGTACCTTAGATTCAAGTCATAAGTGCAATTTCTAGAGCAGGTGGCCAACTGGTACAATCCAGTGCCATTTTCTCGACCAAGGAAATTACACATGAACTATACACAGTTGACCGAATACGAACGATACCAGATTGAAGCATTTTTAAAAGCTGGTTTTACACAAAAAGCCATAGCCAGAGAGCTTAGACGAAGCCCTGGGACAATTAGCAGAGAGCTTGGTCGCAATACGGGCTTGCGTGGTTATAGGCCCCAGCAGGCCCAGCGTTTTGCCACTGAACGGCAGCATCACCACACCCATACACGTATTACAGAGATAACCTGGCAGCGGGTTGAATCGCTACTGAGGGAGGAATGGAGTCCAGAGCAGATCAGCGGTTGGCTAGCAAAATCAATCCTGCAATCTGTTAGTCCAGAATGGATTTATCAGTACATTCTGATCGACAAGAAGGCCGGGGGCGACCTCCATGCCCACTTGCGCTGCCAAAAGAAACGTAAGAAGCGTTACGGGAGCCCAGACAAGCGCGGGCAGCTAAAGAACCGGGTAAGTATCGACGAGCGTCCAGCGATTGTTGATGAGCGCAAGCGTATTGGTGATTGGGAAATGGACCTTATCATTGGGCGCTTGGGTGGCTCCGTACTGATGACGGCTGTTGAGAGAAAGACACGTTTCACAGTGATCGCCCTGGCCCCCAATAAAACGGCGAAGGCCGTCAAGGAAGCGATACTTGGGGCGCTTTCCCCCTTAGCCGCCCCGGTAGAAACACTGACCTATGATAACGGCAAGGAGTTTGCCTTACACGAGGTTATCGCCCAACAGCTGCAGGCTGAAAGCTACTTCGCGCACCCTTACCATTCATGGGAGCGGGGATTGAATGAGAATACAAATGGTCTGATCCGCCAATACGCCCCGAAAGGATCTAGCTTTGATGATATGACGCCGGAGTGTGTCCAGAGAATCTTTGATAAACTTAACAACCGGCCAAGAAAATGTCTGGACTTTAAAACCCCCAACCAAGTACTGTTTGGGATCAACCCACCGATTGCACTAGCGACTTGAATCCGCACAATAATACGGCACTGCCAGACTCGTGTGAACGTGCGTGTTAAAAACCCCTCAGCGGCGCCGTGAGAAAAAAGCGTGACGTTATTGAATAATTCCCCTGCCAGGGTGGCGTTTCTTTCTGCAGCGGTGTTCTGAGAAGCCAAAAAAACCGAGGGTATCCTGTAGCTATTGAAATTGTCGATCTACAGGGATAATGGCGAACATCAACACAATGTCAGTGCGCGGTGAACTTGATCGATTGCAATCAGAGTTCGAACGCCTGTCACAGGAAAACGCGCTCACCGGGGAAAGCAGGTTGCTCATGCGGAGCATGCTCACCCTGCTTGAACTCATGTGCGCGATCTTCCTGGAAAAGAATACCCACAGGACCAACAAAAACTCCAGCAAACCTTCCTCTCAAACAGATAAAGATGAGTCGTCCCCGGGTCTGCACGGGAGCAAAGGAAAAGGGAAGCAAGAGCGCCCAGACCTTGCCGCCAATAGCCGGGTAGTAGAAACCGTCACCGTTTCCCAGGTAACGACTTGTCCTGTCTGCGGGGAAGACCTGACGCAGTCACACTGTCATGGTCAGGAACGCCGCACCCGAATCGATATTGTCTTCAAGAAAGTCGTCGAGCATGTCGATGCACAGATTAAATCCTGTCCCAGCTGTGACTCACTAGTCAAAGGCGTGTTTCCTGCCGATATGTCAGGCCCCTTGCAGTATGGCAGTGGACTGAAAGCCTATTGCATTAACCGGTTGATCTGCCAAATGGTGGCGTTGAATCGGGTACAGAAGTCTGTCAAAGCGATGATCGGTGTCGTCATATCTGAAGCGACCCTGCTGAAATTTGTGCTTCGCCTGCATGAAGCGCTGGCCGGTTGGGAACAGGTGGTCACCGAGCAGTTATTGAAAAGCCCTGCCATCAACGTCGATGAAACCTCTGTGCGGGTGGACAGAAAAAACCACTGGATTCATGTGTATTCCGCCGGCGATATCACACTGAAGCATCTGCACCGAAGGCGCGGGAAGGAAGCGATGAATATTATCCCCCGCTACGGAGGTGCCATTATCCATGACTGCTGGTCATCCTATCTATCGTACACGCACTGTGCCCACGGCTTGTGTGGGTCATCACACTTATTGCGTGAGTTGACCTTTACGATGCCAACGGTTATCGCTGGGCGGGCAACATGAAGCGCCTACTGCAACAGACGTGTAAAAAAGTCTCCGCCAGGAAGTGTAAACAACTCACTGCACAGGAGTACAGCGACCTCCAGAAACGGTACCGGAATATCATTACCCGTGGAGAGAAAGCATTGCCGGCTATCCCGGAAAAGCCCAGCGGGCAGCGAGGGAAAAGGATGCTCACAACCTGTGGGAGCGGCTCAAGGCGTATGAGGAGGCTGTTCTGCTATTTGCCAGGGACGGTAACGTATCATTCACCAATAACCGGGCGGAGAGAGATTTACGTATGTCGAAGGTGAAGCAAAAAGTGTCAGGCTGCTTTAGAAATGAACAATACGCGCATGCTTATTGTCGGATATCAAACTATCTTCAAACCATGGCTAACAAGGGGCATAATCCTCTGATAGCCATTCAGATAGCGCTCGCTGGAAATGCAGCGGTAGAAGGGGGCGAGTAGTTACGTGATAACTTTACATAGAGCAGGTATATGACCATCAACATCTCACGGAATATTTTAAACCTCACGGGGCAACGTGTAAATGAACAGTCTTTTCCAATATGAAATGAGCCTGAAACCCGGGAATGTGGCGGAAGTTGATTCCAACATAAAATGAGCCTGAAATAGTCCTTGTAGTCGTTCATGATCAGCGGATGAAAACGATCATGAGCTTAGAACATCTGAATACCCTGGGTGCCATCAAACAGTTTCTCGACGGCACACAGGAAGTAGCCTTCAACGTGGCCACTGAGAAATCTGAACGCTATCGCTGGGTACAGAAGGCACTGGTGAAGCACCGATACTTACAGCTTGGCAAAACAGACCGGGGAACCGTCACCCGCTACCTGATAAAGGTAACCGGCTACTCCCTGGCCCAGACCAGGCGCCTGATACGCCAATACGTCAAAACAGGCACCGTCTCGGTGAAACCAGCTCGGCGTAATGGCTTCAAGCACGCCTACACTGACGCCGATATACGCCTATTGGCGAGTATGGATGAGCGACATTGTCAGCCCAGCGGCGCGGTACTTAAAAAGCTCTGTGAGCGGGCTTATCAGCGCTTTGGCCAAGCCGACTATCGACGCCTGGCGGGTATTTCGGTTTCTCACCTGTACAACCTGCGGGCCTCCAAGACCTACCAGAGGCAGCGCTGTGTCTTGACAAAGACACGACCTAAGGCCGCCTCTATTGGCCAGCGGCGCAAACCTTGCCCGAACGATCAACCAGGCTATATCCGCATTGACTCTGTCCATCAAGGTGATCAGGACAAACGCAAAGGAATCTACCACGTCAATACCGTGGATGAGGTGACACAGTTCCAGATCATCGTCACGCTGGAACGTATTAGCGAGGCGTTTATGCTGCCAGCCCTCAGGCAGATTCTGGCTGCCTTCCCCTTTAAAATACGGGGCTTTCACGCAGACAATGGCGGCGAATATATCAACTACACCGTTGCTGAGCTTCTGGACAAGTTGCACATTGAATTTACCAAATCACGGCCCCGGCACAGTAACGACAATGGTTTGGTTGAGAGTAAAAATGGCTCGGTCATTCGCAAACTCTATGGCTATACCCACATACCTCAGCAGTACGCCACGGATTTCACTGAACTCAATAGCCATCAAGTCTACCGATACGTCAATTTCCACCGGCCCTGCTATTTCCCCACCACCATTATTGATGAGAAGGGCAAGGAGCGGAAGAAATACCGCTACGACGACATGATGACACCCTATGAGAAATTCCGCTCCCTAGCCAAACCCAGCCAATATTTAAAGCCGGGAATCACCTTTAGAAATCTGGATGCATTCGCCAATGAAATGACGGACAATGAGGCCGCTGAACAACTAAATTCAGCACGAGATCACTTATTTCAGCAACTCCATGAGCGACTCAAGATAAGGGCTTAATACACCCTCCCTTCAGGCTCATTTCATATTGGAAAATACTTGAACTTAAACTGGACGAAGAGGGTGACAGGATTGTTATTCACTGTAGCCGGGACGCCCGCAGGAGCGTTATAGACCCTACCACAGGCAGGAAGGGAACTATCAACCAGCATTCGCCGGCAGGTTAACGACATCCCCCTTTCGGGGTATCCATGTGTGCTCGACATTGAACTGCCCAGGGGTTTATCAGCAAGGGTGAGCGCCGCATTGAGGGGTGTGACTTTGTCGATAAAGGGTGCCGTTTCACCCACCGGTTTTGCCGACTGATCAGTGGATTATGCCGCCCTATGTCTATTCAGGCCGTCTCCAGGCATTTGGGGATACGATGGGAGACAGTAAAGAATATCGACAAGGCATACCTGATGGAAACGCTCCCTGCGCTTGATCCTGCACAGTTGACTGGCTTGGAATATATTGGTGTAGATGAAGTTGCCAGGGCGAAAGGCCATGACTATATGACGGTGGTCTACGATAGGGTCGGAGGTCATCTGATCCGGGTGGAAGCGGGTCGAACGGCCGAGGTGTTTGCACGATTTCTAACACATCTCCCCCCGGATACAGCCAGTAAAATCAAGGCCGTAGCTATGGATATGGGCCCTGCTTATCAAAAGGCTGTCAGGGAGTGCTTGCCGTTGGCAGACATTGTGTTTGACCGTTTTCACGTCATGAAAAGTTACAGCAAAGCTATCCATAACCAGCGCCGGCTTGAGTTCAGGAAGGCCGATCCGAAGGGTAAAAAACGGATGAAGGGGACGCATTATCTGTTGCTCAAAAATGCGGATAAGTTGAGTGAGAAACAAAGTAACAAGCTGCAAACGTTGCTGGATAGCAACCTGAAGGCGCTCTACGTTTTAAAAGAACAGCTTCAGTCTCTGTGGAGTGCCACTTCATTTGAGGGAATGGCAGAGCAACTGGAAAGTGGGTGCTTGATAGCAGATCAGTCACCCATGCTCTATCTGAAAAAGTGCGCAAAATCGCTCGGAAAACATTGTGTGGGCATCTGCAATTATGCGAAACACAAGCTAACAAGCGCCAGGATAGAGGCTGGTAATGTCAGTATAGGAATGATCCGTAGCGCGCCAGGGCATCAGGGATACCGGGTACTTCAAACTCAAAATTAGACAATCATCCCTCCCGGATAATCAATCTATGTTCTATTTGAAAACCTGGAATCACTCAACAAAGCGGAGAAGAGCCGAAAATATTCAGGCTCAGGGCGGAATGGGTTTTACCTGGGAATTTGACTGCCACCTTTACTATCGTCGCGCCCAATTGCTCTCGTCCATCATTGGGGCGCAACCTCAATGGAAAGAGGCTGTTGCCACGCGCCTGCTCAGCGCCGCTTAGGAACATATTGCTATGGATTTTAAGGACACCCCCGACCAGGCCGAATTTCGCGCAAACGCCAGAGCCTGGTTGGACGCCAACTACAAAAAACGTAGCGACAAACTATTGCGCGGCATGGAAGGCGACGGCGTCTATCGGGAAGCTAAACAGTGGTACAAGCACAAAGCTGAATCCGGGTTTGTCAGTATTACCTGGCCAAAAGAATACGGTGGAGCAGGCCTGACCTCTATCCACGATGTGATTTGGTCACAGGAAGTTGCTGAATACGAAACCCGCGAAGGCTATTTTGTTATCGGTATCGGCAACTGTGGGCCCGCTATCATGCATTTTTCCGACGAGGAAACGAAGCTGGAATTGTTGCCGCGAATGGCGAGCGCTGAGGATGTTTGGTGCCAGTTGTTTAGCGAGCCAAGCGTTGGCTCCGACGTTGCAGGCCTGCGAACTAAGGCGGAAGCTGATGGTGACAATTGGCTGATCAACGGCCAGAAAATCTGGACCTCCGGTGCGCAGCATTCCGACTACGGCGTGGTATTAACGCGCACCGACCCAACTGTATCCAAATATCGCGGCCTGACGATGTTCATGATCGATATGAAGCAGCCGGGTGTCGAAGTACGCCCCATTAAGCAAATGGATGGCCACCTGGTATAGCCAGTACGCTGGCCTGCAAGCGACCAACAAGCGTATGGTCTCCAAGGTGTCCTTGGGTGGCTTTGCCGGAGCGGAAGCCTCTCTGGGTAAGCTTGTCGGCGCGGTGATGAATCAGGAGATCGCCAATTTTGCCTGCCAGTTATTCGGGCAAGCCGGTGCAATTGTCGACGAAACATTGAGTCCCGAAGAAGCCTACTACCAAAAAACAGTGCTCTTTTCTCCCGGTGTCAGACTCGCCGGGGGGACCGATGAAGTCATGCGCAACATCATCGCCGAACAGGTATTGGGTCTGCCACAGGAACCAAGAGCCGACAAAGGTATGGCATTCGAGGACATACCCACCGGGCCGAGCTAACTTTTAACTGCCTTGTTCCTCCTCATCGGCACCTGCTAGACTGCCGGTAAGATGGAACTGTATACAGAAGTTATTGCCGTCGCTGCGGCGCTACTTTATATATTGAGTATCGCCTTCGCGCTAGAAGCAATTATGAAGGCGAGAACCTCGCAAGGTGCTATTGCCTGGACAATCTCCCTATTCGCAATCCCCTTCATCGCACTCCCGTGCTATCTGGTTTTCGGCCGCAACAAATTCGACGGCTACCTCGAGCAACGCGCAGAAATCGAGGAAGAATCCCTTAGCCTGGTAGAGCGCACCTCAGGTTCCATCGAACAGCATGTTATTCCGGTCACCGACGACTCACTTCTGTATACGGGCCTCTTCAATCTGGCTCGCATGCCCGCTACCCAGGGCAACAAAGTTGAGCTTCTGATAAATGGCGAACAGACCTTTGATAGTATTGTTGCCGGGCTGGAGGCGGCCAAAGAGTACATCATGTTCGAGTTTTACATTATTCGCGATGATGACTTGGGTAAAAGATTGGGCAGGATCCTGTCTGAGAAGGCCAAAGCCGGAGTCAAAGTGTTCCTACTGTTTGACGAAATTGGCAGCCGTCAATTCCCGCGAACACGCCTGTACAAGAGTCTTGAGACTTCAGGCGTTCGCGTTGCGGCCTTCAACACCACCCAGGGTCGCAGAAACCGCTTTCAACTCAACTTCAGGAACCATCGAAAAATCGTCGTGGTCGACGGTAAATCTGCGTGGATTGGCGGACACAATATTGGCGACGAGTATCTGGGCAAGAACAAACGAATCGGCCACTGGAGAGATACGCACACTCGCGTACAGGGCCCCTGTGTATTGGGAGCCGAGATAGCCTTTGCCACAGATTGGCGCTGGGCCACTCGCGAATCCATGAATCTCGATTTAGAGTTTGTAGCCAAAACTCACGGAAAAAGTAACGTATTGGTTTTTCCCTCAGACCCCGCCTCGGAGTTTGAAGAGGCTGGCCTGATGTATCATCAGATGATTGTCGATGCCCGCCAGCGTATCTGGATTGCCAGCCCCTATTTCGTTCCCGATCGCGGCATCATTGCCGCTTTGCAACTGGCGGCACTTCGGGGCGTGGATGTACGTATCATCATCCCCGATAAACCCGATGGCCCCTTCGTAGGCATGGCGAACTGGTCCTATACCAAAGAGCTCATGCCCGTGGGCGTCAAAGTCTATCGGTATCAGGGCGGTTTCATGCATCAAAAGGTATTTTTGATGGACGACTATATTTCCGGGGTCGGAACCGCCAACTTCGATAATCGCTCGTTCAGATTAAACTTCGAAATCACCTTACTGGTACACGACACTGAATTTTCTGAAAAAGTGGAGACGATGTTACTCGCTGATATTGAGAGGTCGCGTCTGGTTACTTCCGAGGAACTCGCGGCCAAGCCATTTTGGTTTCCCATCGCCATGGGTATTGCACGGCTTTTCTCGCCAGTACTGTGATCGGTGTCGGGAACGCGGTTAGGGTTTATCGTCTGACCATGCGAGCTTATCGATATCGAGGTCAGCGTAGTCTTCTACTCGCAATCGCGGTGTGAGCCCCGCCGCCAATTGTTGATCAAAATCACGCATCACGCGAAGGCCTATTTTAAACATCCACACCAGGCCAATGAGATTGACTAGCGCTAACAGGCCCATGGTGAGATCTGCGAAACCGAAAACAGTGCCCAAATCCTGAACAGAACCCCACAGTACTAGCAGTAGCACCACCACTCGAAACGCATTCAACAAGGGTACATTCGACTCGCTCAAATAACCCAAGCTGTTCTCACCAAGATAGTAGTTGTACATCATGGAACTGAACGCGAACATCACCAGCGCAACACTCACAAAACCACCACCCCATGACCCCACATGACTGGCCAGGGCATTCTGGGTGAGAACCACGCCGTCAACGCCTGTCGCGCCGGGCTCATAAACACCCGATAACAAAATAATCGTTGCCGTACAGGTGCACATCACAATGGTATCGATAAACACACTGAACGCCTGAACTATGCCCTGATTTGCAGGGTGGGGGACAAAGGCTACGGCTGCGACATTGGGGGCGCTACCCAAACCCGCCTCGTTCGAGAACAGACCTCGCTTTATCCCTTGTATAACGGCAATCCCCAGACCACCCCCGATAGCAGAATCGAGACCCAACGCGCTTTTCACGATCAGCAATAGAACACCGGGAACTTCGCCGATATTCATGCCTATCACCAATACAGCGCAAAGAAAGTAGCTCACCGCCATCACCGGTACCAGTACCTCTGCAACCGAGGCGATCCGTCTGATACCGCCAAAAATAGTCAGCCCCAGCAGTACTGCCATTACCCAGCCGGTAATCCCCGGCTGCACGCCAAAAGAAGCCTGCACGGAGGTGGCCACCAAGTAAGATTGCAGCGCATTGAAGCAAAAACCAAAGGTCAGCAACAGCAACACTGAATAGATTGCGGCCAGCGCCTTCTGCTTTACCCCGTATTTAAGGTAATACGCGGGACCGCCTCTAAAACTCCCATCAGCCTGTTTGCGTTTAAACAGCTGAGCGAGGGAACATTCGAAAAAACTGGTTGCCATTCCCATCAGGCCAATCAACCACATCCAGAATATTGCCCCGGGACCCCCAAGTGTGATCGCCACCGCAACGCCTGCGATATTGCCTCCGCCTACGCGTCCCGCCACGCTAACCACCAGGGCCTGAAAGGAACTCACGCGCCCCGCCTCATGGCGCATTCCACCTCGCAACACCGCGAACATTCTGCCGAAGTAGCGAATCTGCACAAAGCGGGAAGAAATGGTTAAAAACAATCCCACACCGACCAGTAGAACGATCAATAGCTGGTCCCACAAAAAACTATTTAGGCTATCCAACATTACGAGTTTCCAAGGGGAGAGGTAACGGCCCCGCCACACGCGCGGCCATACAGGTCAGGCCACAACACCGCTGACAAAAATAACCAGTACCGCGGGGGGCACAATGTATCGAATCAAGAAATGCCAAACTTCAAAACTGGTGTCTCCCAAAGTGGTGAGTTCATCCTTGGCGTATTCCTTTTTAATGGCCCACCCCGCAAACACTGCAATCAGCAATCCACCGAGAGGCAGAAGGATCTGATTGGAAAAATAATCCATGACATCGTTAAAGTTCTTGCCGGCCAGCGTGTATTCCCCCAGGACATTGTAAGAGAGGATACTAAGAACACTGAGACAGCCGATGGAACCCACCAGCACCACCGCACTCCTATGCCGGCTGATGCCGTGACGATCCTGCAGCCAGGAATTAACAGATTCAACCAAACCCACCATCGAGGTGATGCCAGCCACCGATAACATTAAAAAGAACAACACACTAAAGAGATGGCCACCGGGCATCTGTGCAAAAGCCACGGGGAGAGTTTGGAAAATAAGTCCGGCGCCCGCTGCGGGATCGAGCCCGTAATAAAAAACTGCTGGAAAAATAACCAGACCGGCAATCAGTGCCACTACAGTATCCGCAATCACAATAATAAATACGGATTGAGTAATTGAAATAGTGCGCGGCAGATAGGAACCATAGGTCATCATGCCGCCCATCGCTACACCGATAGAAAAGAACGCCTGCCCAATAGCTGCGAGAACGGTTTTGGGACCAATTTGGCTAAAGTCAGGGGTAAACAGCCACCTTACCGCCTCCCCAAAACCACCGGTAAAATAGTTGTAGCCGGCTAGGGCGAGCAGCAGGACAAACATGGCGGGCATCATGACCGTTACGGCCTTTTCGATGCCGCCTTCCACCCCGGAATAAATGATGTAACCGGTAATAGACAGGCCCACAAGCGTCCACATGATCATGCCGGGAGTATTATCCAGCACGCTTTGAAACTCCGCCTGGGCGACAACAGCATCGACACCGACAAAGCCGGTGACACCGGCTTTATACAGGTACCAAAGAACCCAACCAACGACGACCGCGTAGACTATTTCTATGGTGTAGGCCGCCAACAAACCCATTCCACCTACCCAACTCCAGAGCGTGGATTTTCCGCTTTGTTGAGCCACATTACTCATTGCACTGGGGGGACTGCCTTGGCCACGGCGCCCTATTAGTAGCTCAGACATGAGGATGGGAACGCCTATACCAAAAGCACACGCTAGATAAACGATAACAAAGGCTGCGCCCCCGTTTTCACCGGTGACGTAGGGAAAGCGCCAGATATTGCCCAGGCCAACCGCAAAACCAACCGAGGCCATGAGAAATGCAAAACGGGAAGACCAATGCGCCTGAGCGCCGCCACCTGCTGCCATGACTGAATCTCCTTTATTTATCTTTATTGCACACAGTCTACACAAATCGCACTAGACATACAGCTGCACCACGCACGCCCCTGCGATTAAACGGCTTGTGTAGCAGCCAATAACCACTGGAGATCAGCCGCATCCAATAAGGGTCCCAGTGTTTCGCGAACGCGAACATGGTAGGCATTGAGCCATTCAAGTTCTGCCTGCGAAAACAGTTCTGACACCAGCAAACGATTATCAAACGGCACCAGTGTAATGGTTTCGAATTCCAGAACAGCGGTCTCGGTTTGTTCCTCATTCACTTCGCGGACCACTACCAGATTCTCACAGCGAATGCCGAAACCGCCCTCACGATAGTATCCCGGTTCGTTGCTGATGATCATTCCGGGGCGAAGAGCAACGGCGCTGCTGGCCTTGCTAATACGCTGAGGTGCTTCGTGTACGCTGAGAAATGAGCCGACACCGTGGCCGGTGCCATGATCGTAATCAAAACCCTCTCGCCACAAAAATTGTCTGGCCAACACATCGAGTTGCGTGCCAGTGGTTCCATGGGGAAATCGCGCTTGAGCTAACGCTATATGCCCTTTGAGCACCAGCGTGTACATTCGCTTTACTTCATCTCCCGGGTCACCGATTGCGATCGTTCGAGTGATATCCGTGGTGCCATCGGGGTACTGGGCACCGCTATCAACCAGATAGACCGAAGCCATCTCAATCTGTCCAGGCACACCGTTGCGATGATTGTAGTGACACATCGCCGCATTGGCACCCGTGGCTGAGATGGTGTCGAAAGAGCTGTCCTTAAATTCCGGCGCAAGTTGTCGGAATGAGAGAAGCTGGTCGGCCAGCACCGCTTCATCATGGAGGCTGCCTTTTTCTACTTCGGCATCTAGCCAAGCCAGGAACTTCACCTCGGCAACTGCATCGCGGATATGAGCAGAACGCGTGCCCTGAATTTCAACGCTGTTTTTGCACGCCTTAGGTAACAGCACAGGATCTTCGCGCGATAGCAATGTCGCCCCACATTCCGTCAACAACAACGCAGTCCAGGCGTTGCAAGCGCTGGGGTCTGCGAGGACGGTTTGGCCCTCAAAGCGTTTGAATATTTCCTGCGCGCTGGATTCGGACACCACTTCAACGCCCCCACCAACGTGGTCAGCAAAGCCCTGGGGAACTCTGCCTGGATCGACGAAGAAAACCATCGAGCCATCGACCCCGAGCATTGCAAAGCTCTGCACGATGGGCAGGCATGGAATATCAGTTCCGCGGATGTTCAGCAACCAGCTCACGGAATCAGGGGCAAAAATCAGCGCGGCTTCGGCCCCCTGTTGCGCTACGGCTTCACCAATTCTGCGCCGCTTGTCGACACTGCTTGCACCTGTATATTGTTCGCCCAGCAGCAGGGCTTTATCGATATTGGGTGCGGGCCGATCGTCCCAACTACGGTCAATCAGGTTATCGGTATCGGCCACCAACTCCAGCCCACCATCGTCCAGAACTCGCCCGGCTTCGCGCTGCCAAACTAAAGAGTGCAATCGCGGATCGTAGGACACACGGCTTCCAGGCGGCAGCTGATTTTTCAGCCAGGATAGATGCGGTTCATCAATAAGATGGTGGTAGTGGTAGCACTCGGCGGGTACTTCCTGGCGAACCTGAACGGTGTAGCGTCCATCGGTAAAAATGGCCGCTGTGTCTGCCAGTACGATAACCACACCCGCCGAGCCGTTAAATCCGGATATCCACTGCAGACGTTCATTGTGAGCCGGAATATACTCGCCGAGGTATTCGTCGGCCCGGGGCACAATTAATGCATCGTACCCAGAGCTTTTCATCAACTGCCGAACACGGGCTAGACGTTGCTTCACTTGAATCAGTCTTCCAGTAAATCGAAATCAGTTTTGGAGATTCCGCAGTCGGGGCACTCCCAGTCTTCGGGGATAGCGGCCCAAAGTGTTCCCGCAGGAAAGCCGTCATCGGGTAATCCCTCGGCTTCATCATAGATAAAGCCGCAGATAACACACTCGTATTTTTTAAAATCGCTCATAGTTCAATTGGACTCAGTGAGATTTAATGTGGATTGTGTTCGAGATGGGAAATTATACGATAATCGCTGTGAAGAAAGCTGGAAATTTGTCCACTTTCGCTGGCAGCGGGCTAAAATTCGCTTTTCATTTGAATCCGAAAACCATCCTCGACCGGTTCCGCCATCAGGGACATCGCCTGTTGCAATTGTTGATCTAGCCCAGCGTCGCTACTCACCAGTACATCGAGCGAATAGCTTCTACCGACCAGTTCAATTTGGCCCTGCGCATTAACAGGCCCAGAGATTGTGACCACTTCTGCGGTCAACGGCTGATCTTCGGCTTGTGCAAGATCGACAGCGTAGCTGCCCAGCGGGACAGGACCCTGGGAAGAGATCCAGCTGGCATCCTGCCATACCACCCTCCCCTGGCCTGATACCGGCAAACCATCGCGCACCTCCAAAGCGGACAATTGAATTAAAAAGTCGCCTTTAACAGCCAGAGGTGAAATCTGTCCTAATATATTTGCCGACAGCCTGGCGTCAAAGTCTTCAAGATCAAAACTCTGCTGATCTCGATAAATAAGCTGGCCGGAGATTGTCTGCGCACCCCAACGGCTGCGCAGGGACACTTTGGGAGACAGGCCCAGCAGGGAAGCTGCGGAAAGCTTCCATCTCACGGCCCCCAAATGAAGATAGCCGTGACCTACTGCCACGGCACTACGTGCCGCCCTTCCCCGCCAGAGCGTGCCACTGAAGCCCTGCATCACCAACACATCCGATGCGATAAAATGCCCAATGAGCCTGGCCGGGGTTTTTACAACAAGAATCACAAGGAATAAAACTGACACCACAATGCCTATGCGAATACGCGACACCTTTCAAGCCCCCTGAGCGATTCTAATACTGGCGTTAACCCGCCCGGCATTCGACGATTGGGTAAAAGAAGCTTCCAGCACCAAAAGCCCGTGGGCATACTCCATCTCGTGTAACCATTTGAGCATGTCATCAAAGGCGGCATTTTCCAGCCGAACCTGAATCTCGCCTCGACTATTGGGTTGCAAGCGAGTCACAGGCAAAGACAGTGCTGCGGTGGATCGATTGATAAGCGAAGTCAGATTACGTTTCTTGTTTACCGCTGCGCCCGTATCTCGCAGCCTGAGAATTTCTGACGCCATTGAGTCTACGCGCTGCAAAGTGCCCGCCGCACTTGCATTGCGATCAGTCATATCAGATTGTTTTTGAGCCAGAGGAGTCCACACCATGAAATAGAGCAAATAGCAGATCACCGCCGCCGACAACAAAACCAGACTCAACTCCTCTCTTTGGTTAAGGCTGGCAAACCAATCTTTCACGATCGCGCTCCCACTCTCAATCTCGCGCGCACCTGATCACCTTGTGCATTGCTGTTCTCCATCACCGCCTCGAGGCCACCCTTACTCATGGCTGTGCGAATGGCCTCGACATCCTCATAATTCTTGGCCCTGAGGTTAATGCGCATCTCATCGCCCTTGTCGTTGTAGTTGATACTGGCGATTCGCGCACCGGGTTTTTTGGCGACAATTTCGCCTATCCGACTGATCAGATGAACAAAACCGCTGGACTGGGCAGTACCCTTAAGAGAATTCAGCTCACGCTGAACCTGCTTTTCCGCCTGGCTCAGTGCGCCACGCGGGAAAACTTGCCGGGCACTTTTCTCAATTTCCTGTCGCAGGGCAATATTCTGCCCTTCGAGGCTGAGGAAATTCGCGTAGCCGGCAATTAGCTGCAGGCAAAAAGCGACGAAAAAAACGGCTGCGACCAAGCGCCATTCTCTCCACCAACGCTGCAGGGGAAGGCGCTGTCCAAACACACCTTGAAGTAGGTTGACTGTCGGATTACTGCTCTGGGCCAACATCAAGGCCGCCCTGAAGTCGCCATGACGCCACTGCATTAACTCAAGCAGGGATGCGGGTAACAATGCCTCGTCAATTTTTTGATCTTGCCCGTAGACCACAACTGCCGAGGGCAATTCCTGAGTATCGTTAACGAGTGCCTGCACCATGTTTGCCAGAGAATTACGCTCGATGCTAAACCCTTCGCACGCGCCCAAACGGACAATCGCGTAGTTTTCCTCGAGAACAATGGTCCATTGCCCCTCTTCCCAAGGCAGTAGCTGTGCTTCGGGAATCCACTGATTGAGATTGGGAATATCAGCCAGGACCTCCTGCCAATCATGCATCTTTTGTAGTTCGCAAATGGCGACACACAAACTGCTTTGATCGAGTAACCGCGTTGAAAAATGCAGCTCGTCTATATCCGATACCAATTGTTCTTCGAGGGTAAAAGGAAGTGCCTTGTGAATGTGCTTTTTTTCAGCCGGGCTGAATTGCGTTCTCAATAAAGTGACATCTGTGCCGGGAACGCCGAAGCAAAAATTTGCGCGAGGCTCCGCCGCCATCAGCAACAGACGATCCATAGCCTCCTCGGACTCCAGGCTTTGGGCACCCACTTCCATACCCGGTGGGTACCAGACCAATCGGTCTTCGAAAAGACGAATTACAACTGCGTCGTGCACTTTTGAATCTCCGATCGATCGAGCTGCGTATACAAACTGCCGCTGGCCCTGGCCACGGCCCTTATGGTTCTACCCTTGCGTTCCAGCACACTGTACAAGCGCATCTGCCGCTCGGCAACTTCAGCTGTTGCCGCCAACAGGAAGTAATTGGAACTCTCTCCCAAATTATAGTCCAGGTCGTCCGTCTCTTTGCCGCTGAATACGGGATTATCAAGAAAATCCGCCACATTTGTAAAACCCGTCTCACAGCGATAATTAAATAAATTTTGCGCATCCGCTTCGCTAAGTGGCTGGTAATTGTTCCTCTCATTGATAGTACGCAATAACATCGGCGGTGCAGTGTGAATATTTAAAGAAACATCTGCTTCTGGGAGAGCGCTGACCCAGGGTGCAAGCACTGAATATATTTCCGGCGTAATATTCGCCACCGCTCGCAGCTCGCTTACGCTGACCATCAATCGATTTGCTGCCCTGTAGGGGGGTGTTTGGGAAAAGTAAAAATCGTCCTCTGCACCATTGCCCAAGCTAACGCTGTCTCCGTCTATCCAATCTCCAATTGCCTCGGTTATAGTTTTCGCTTCAGCCTCGCCAACCTCGACGGAGGGCAATGCCTGCAGCAGCCGAATAAAACGCTGCTGAGCGAGGCTGTATTCGGGTACACCGGGATTGGCGGAAATCCCGCCTCCGCTCAAGGAATTAAGGTTGAATCGACCCTGTAAATCCTCAAGCTCTCCCTGTACAGTACTGTAGGGATCGATGGGATAGGGAATCGCATCTTGTGACCAAATCTCATTTAGATCGTCACGAGGACGCTCACGTTCTTTGTCCTGATCAAAGTCGAATTGCAATGCAAGTGAAGCAAGATCTTCTGCGGCGAGCAGGTAAGCATAGGCCTGCTCTGCAACAACACTGTTAGAACCGCGCTGATAAAACAGCGTGAATTCGCGCTTCATAGCGACAATAAGCGCTGTACACAGGGCAAACACTAGCAGAGCTACAACAAGAGCGGCACCGCGCTGATCACCTCGCGCCGGTTTTCTAGAGAGTGGGGAGAGCATAGAGCCTCCTGATTTCGCCCAGGTCATCCAAGCGCAGTCGCAACTCAATCGCAGCGGGAGGCTCCAGTGTTGCGCCGGGAGTGCTGGTGTCCGTCAGCCAGTTCTCAGCCCAGTTGGTGGTATCGAGGGTGACACGATCACTGAGGGTTTGAACCGAACCCAGGGCAGAGAGAAAACCCAGCTCAAGATAATCGACTCCCTCCAGTAATTTGACTCTGGTAGGTTCGCTGTTATTGGCTCTGTCGAGCACAGCGTAACTCTCGCGCCACAGGGCATCATCCTCCACCAGATAATTCACCCGCTGTAAATTGCTGCGCTGCTGCCCCAGGGGGTTGTGCCAACCCGAGCGGGTAAAGCTGAGCAGGAACCTCGCCGCCTCGCCTCCCATCATGGCGGGTTCCTCTTCGCCGAATTCATCCCGGACGGGGCGGCGTGGGGAAAACTGCCGCAGGTCTCGGGTAATGATCATCCAGGCGCGATTAATTTCATGGGTGCGATCTGCAGCAGAGCGACTGCTTTCTACGCCCAACAAAACCGAAGATAAGCTGGCATAGGAAATACTTGCCACAAAGGCGGTAATCGCAAGTGCAATCAGTACTTCAATCAGAGTAAAACCGCGGTTTCTATCACCCATCACCGCCTCCATTGTCTCCGGTCAGTTCGTCCAGCTTGAAGTCTGCCGACATGAAGGAAACCAGGGTGATCAGCGGTTCATCGGCTAGTTCTTCCTCCTGAGCCACCCTAATTTCAATTCGATAAAAATTGGGATTGTCGGGCTGAGGCGTACTCTGGCGCCACCAATACCACTGCCTGTCGGCTAATTCACGTACCCCACTACCCTCCCCTGTAGGCAATTTTCGGGTGGCTTTGGCGATCAAACGGATTTCCTGCAGCTTATTCGCCGCAACCATATTCGCCAGTGATTTGTCACGGATGTAAGCAGTGCCGTCTATTTGCTGATTTAGCGCTAACATCAGCGCGGGCAGCGAGACAGCCACCACAGCCAGGGCCACCATCACCTCGACTAAAGTAAAGCCTTTAAGATCGGGGCTCTTCACGCGTCTCCTCATCATCTCGTGGCTCACCGCGCAACAGCGCTGAAAAACGACCGATCAAATCCCATTCCAATATCCACAATATATCTCCGGACTGGCGCGCTCGAAATTCAATATGGCCGGGACTTGTTTCACCGCTGGCGTAAAAGACAATCTGCGGTATCGGGTTGTTGGGGTCGGGAGCTATTGTCAGATCGGGAACCGGGAGATCTTCCAATTCCAGTTGTAATTCAACTTCGAGCGGAAACTCACCCGCATCAAAGACCTCGGAGCGTTGCAGTGGTTCAATCCAGCGTCGCCGTCCTCGTTCCCACCACGAATAACGATAGAGAGACTCCTTGCCCGTAGCGTCAAGCTCTATAAGCAGACCCATATCGATACCGCTGAGTTGAGCCTCATCCAGGGCATAGGAGGAGATATCGGCAAGGCTTCGAACTTTCGACTCCAGTTCGATATCTTGCCCCCCTGTGTTCACGTTTAAACTGACCAGGGAAGTAACAATCATGACCACAAACAAGGCCACAAGAAGCTCCAGCAGGCTAAAGCCGCGCTGGGGGCGATAGAGCATTGTCCCTTCCTCTTCCTCTTTACTGGGGCTCGGCCCAGTTACCAATGTCGCCATTTTGTCCTTCGCCACCCGACACACCATCAAAGCCGAGACTGTAAATATCAACCTCACCATTTTCGCCTGGACTGAGATACAAATAGGGATTTCCCCAGGGGTCTACAGGAACTTCCGGGAGATAGCCGCCCTGTTTGAAATTTCTGGGTTCAGGGTCGATCGTGCTCGCTTCTACCAGTGCTTCCAGACCCTGCTCAGAACTGGGATAAACGAAATTGTCCAGGCGGTAAATTTTCAAGGACGTTTCGATGGACTTGAAATCCGCATAGACCTTCTGTATCCGGGCGTCATCTGCCGTGTTGAGAACCGTGGGAGCGACAATGCTAATCAGCAATCCCATAATCACCAGCACTACCAAAATTTCAACCAGCGAAAATCCACTCTGTGCGCTCTTAGTTTTAGTTCGAACTTTCATAAACTATTTCACCATCGTATTTAAATCGAAAATGGGTAGCAGTACAGCCAACACAATCGTCAAAACCAGCCCTCCCATTACCACCACCATAACGGGTTCAAAGATACTCATCACAGTACCCAGGGTCATCTCAAGCTCGCGCTCCTGATTGGTCGCTGAACGATCCAGCATGGTTTCCAACTCACCACTGGTTTCTCCACTGGCAACCATGTGCACCATCATCGGCGGAAAACGCCCGCTGTGCTGCAGTGCTCGATGTAAACTACTGCCTTCCTGAACGCGTTCAGCCACGATCTGACTTTCGTCGCGCAGCACTAAATTGGTTAAAACCTGTCCCGCAATTCGCAGTGATTCCAGCAGAGGCACACCGCTCGCCATGAGAATACTCAAGGTGGAGGCAAAGCGGGCGGTATCCATCGCTGTCACCAACCCGGAAATACCCGGGGTGCGAAGTAGTATCGCGTGCCAGCGCTTTTTCCGCGAAGGATTTTGAACCGCTCTCCTAGCGATGAATATAATTGCGGCAATCCCCAGGAACAGCCACAGCCCGTAGTGGCGCAAAAAATCGCTGCTCGCAATAAGCCCTCGGGTCAACAATGGCAACTCGGCCTTGCTGTGCGCAAATATTCCCACCAGCTCAGGAACGACGAAAACCATAAGTGCTGTGACCACAGCGATAGCAACACACACGAGAATAATCGGGTAAATCATCGCCATTTTAAGTTTTTGCTGGGTGTACTGGCGCTGTTCACTATAGTCGGCAAGTTGCTCCAGTACCGGACCTAAAAACCCCGCATGTTCACCGGCATTAACCATGGCGCGATACATTTCACTAAAGACCAGGGGGAACTCGCCCATCGCGTAGGCCAGCGTATGACCCTCTGCAACACGGGAGCGAACCTGCAGCAACACGCCCTTGATACGAGGTTTTCGGCTCTGCTCCGCCGCGGCTTGCAAGCATTCGTCGAGCGGTAGATTGGAGGACACAAGAGTTGCCAGCTGCCTGGTGACCAACGCAAACTCACCCGCCTTTATACGCGGCTGGAACAATTGAATTTTTCCGGTCGCACTATTCGCCGCCTGCCGGTTGGCCAGGCCGACTTCAACCGGGCGCAAGCTTTGACTGCGCAGCTGGACTCTTACCTGTCGCTCAGAATCCCCTTCCAAAACGCCCTTTACGAGTTTCCCCGAATCGTTCAATGCCTGATAGCGGTAAGCCGTCACTAGGAGGCTGCCGTAGTGACGCGAAGCACCTCAGCGGTACTGGTTTCACCGGCGAGAATGCGTCGACGCCCATCTTCCGACATCCCGGGATAGCGTTCGCGCGCAGTGACAAGCATCTCCTGCTCGCTGGCTCCCTGGTGAATCATCAGACGCATGGCGTCATCCACCTCTATCAACTCGTAGATTCCTGTACGACCGCGATAGCCGGTGTACTTACAATGCTCACAGCCCTCCCCGCGGTAAACGGTGGTGTCGCCGGCATCCGAACTCAATCCCAGTAGTACCAGTTCAGTTTCATCGGCAAGGCTCGCCACTTTGCAATCAGTGCACAGCAGGCGAACCAGCCGTTGCGCCATCACGCCAATTAAACTGGAAGCGAGCAGAAATGGCTCGATGCCCATATCCTGCAATCGCGTCACCGCGCCGATAGCTGTGTTGGTATGCAGTGTAGAAAGTACCAGGTGGCCGGTTAGCGAAGCCTGAACCGCTATCTCCGCCGTCTCAAGGTCGCGAATTTCTCCGACCATTACGATGTCCGGATCCTGGCGCAAAATAGCCCGCAGCCCTCGGGCAAAGGTCATATCCACCTTGGTGTTGACCTGAGTTTGGCCCACGCCAGGTAGCATATACTCGATAGGATCTTCAATCGTGAGAATATTGCGGGAGCTTTCGTTGACATGGGATAGGCCCGCGTAAAGCGTTGTCGTCTTACCCGACCCTGTCGGGCCCGTCACTAAAATTATTCCGTGTGGCGTCTGTAGACACTTTTTATAGGCGGTGAATACCTGATCGTTCATCGCCAGTTGCGACAGCTGTAACTGGCCTGACTGTTTATCAAGTAGACGTAATACCACTCGCTCGCCATGTGCCGAAGGGATTGTCGACATACGAATATCCACGGCATGCCCAGCCAGCTTTACCGATATTCTCCCGTCTTGCGGGATTCGTTTTTCCGCAATATCCAACTTGGCCATTACCTTGAGACGAGAAACCAGCAAGGGGGCCAGCATACGCTTGGGTGACAACACCTCGGCTAACACGCCATCGACGCGGTAGCGAATGCTCAAACGGTCCTCAAAAGTTTCAACGTGAATATCTGAGGCCTTTTCTCTCACCGCCTGGGACAGAATGGCATTGATGAGGCGAATAATGGGCGCGTCGTCCTCGGCGTCCATCAAATCGCCCATTTCGGGAATCTCATCCGCCAAACGACTCAAGTCGACATCGGAACCGATGTCCTCTGCCATCTGCACCGCTTCGTTATTGCCCCGCTGGTAACCCAGTGTCAGGCGGCGTTGAAACTCGGCATCGGCAACCGCCTGGAGCTCAAAGGGCCCACCCAGATAGCGCCTGAGCTCAGCTAGAACAGTCGCAGAAGGGAATCCCAGATGAACAATCACAGGAGGTTTGCTGGATGAATCTAATAAAACACCGAACTGCTTGGCGAAGGTGAAGGGCAAATTTCCAGCGACAGGCGTCAGGTCATCGACCACGGCGGATTCGCTCAAACCCGCGGAGCGATCCTCAGTCTCGTCGAGGACAGTATCGGCAGCGTCCATCAGCGATCACTCGCCTCCTGGGAGTTTTCAGCATTAGCCTCGTCGTCGCGAATTTCTTCCAACTGCTGTATTTGTTGATCCCACTCGGGCAGCAGAGGCATATTTTCATCATCCAGGAACATCAGGCCCCGTTCTCTGCGCACCAGTTGCTGTGCGCGTATGTATCGGTATTTATCCGCAGAGGCACCCTCCAACTCTTCGTCATCGCGGATGATGGTGGGCCGGATAAAGATCAGCAGGTTTGTTTTGGTGACTCGAACTGAATCAGTGCGGAACAATCGCCCCAGGAAGGGGATACTGCCCAGGAAGGGAACCTTCTGCACACCATCTTGCACATCATCCTTTATCAGGCCACCAAGCACCACGGTGCGGCCATCTCCGACCAATACCTTTGTCCGAATTCTGCGCTCATTGGTGATCAAATCCGAGGCTATACCCGGGACGCCCGTAAGACTGGACACTTCCTGCTCTATATCCAGAACCACAGCATCTCCCTCGTTGATGTGGGGGGTGACAGTCAGGGTAATACCAACATTTTGGCGCTCGATCGTCTGGAACGGATTTTGGGCGCCATTGCCACCGGAGCCGGTATTAGTAAACGAACCCGTCACAAATGGCACACTCTGGCCTACGGTTATATAAGCTTCCTGATTGTCCAGAGTGAGCAGGCTGGGTGTCGACAATATGTTTGCATTGTTTTGTTCTTTGAGTGCATTGAGAATGACCGTCATCGACAAGTTATCGTCGATTGAGCCCCACCCCAGAGAAAGACCCGGCGTGCCCGCCAAGGCCGCCGCCAGTGCTCCTACGTCGGGAGTAGTGGTTGACCCATCAGCAGCGTTCACAGGCAATACCGCTGCCGCTATACTGCCTGCCGGATTGTCGGTGCTGTTATTAATATTACTGCCGTAGAAGCCCTCTTTGTTAGAAAACAGCCACTGCAGCCCCAAATTCTGCCCATCAATAAGCTCCATTTCTACAATAATAGCTTCTACCAGCACTTGCGCCCGGCGAATATCCAGACGACGAATCACCGCTTCAATGGACACCATCTCGTCCGCATCAGCGGTAATAATCAGGGAGTTGGTACCCTCGTCTGCTTCAATCGTCGAAGTGTTACCCGTTTTCGCGGCCTTTTTGCTGTCGCCACTATCAAGGCGGCTGATGTTTTGCATGACGCGGCTCAGAACCTCCGCAATTTCCGTAGCAACAGCATACTCGAGATAAACCACCTTCACGTTGCCGCTTTGCTCAAGCGGCGTATCGAGGTATCGGATTAATTTGCTAATACGTGCGCGCTCTAGCTCATCACCGCTGACCAGCACACTGTTGGTTCTACTGTCGGCTACCAACAACACCTCTGACGCTGTCGCACCGCTTTGCTTGGCCTCTGATTTATTGAGTTGATCCAGCATTCGAACCACATCGTCGGCCACTGCGTACTTAAGCTTTATTACTTCGCTTTGCTGCTGGGCTGACTTATCCATGCGCTGAATAATGTCCCGAATACGATCGATATTGGCCGACACGTCGGAAATAATAATCGCATTGCTAGGCGCATAGGCGGCCATGTGGGCCTGTTGAGGAACGAGAGGTCGCAATACGGGAATCAATTTTGCCGCGGAAATATTCTCAAGCCTGATCACTTCGGTAACGTACTCGTCGGAGCCGCTGTCTCCACCGTTTTCCCTAACAGGGACAGGCGAGGACCGAGCATCCTTAGTTTGAATAACCCGAACGATTCCACCGGAGCGAACGGCTGTATAGCCGTGAACCTCTAAAATCGACAAAAACAAATTATACAACTCGCTACGCGAAACCGGCTTGGACGACACGACTTTGACTTTGCCCTTAACCGCCGGATCTACCACGATCGTGGTTTCCGTCGCTTCAGCAACAAACTTGATAAGCTCCTGAATATTCGTTTCCTTGAGGTTGACGGTGTAGTCCTGCGCAACCGCGCAGACGATAGTCATTGGACACAATGCCAGTAGGGCAACCAACATCTGATTCTTAAGCATACGGGATAGAACAGTTAGCAAACTCGCGCCCTCTGTATTGCATTTTGTGATGAAGAGATTGTTTCAACCGCCATCGGCTGCCCCATTCAAATTAACGGTCAGGGTGAGCGTTTGCGCTCCGCGCTCAAGGTCAAAAACTGCCTCGGACGCCGATCGCATCAGTTGATATAGCTGCATGGTGTTGGCGGGATTGTCCAGGTTGATACCGTTTACACTGGTGACGACGTCTCCGGATTTGAAACCCAGCTGAGTGAACTGAGCACTGCTTTTACCCGGGTCAACGCGGTAGCCCTTTAAGGTATTGTTTTCTCTGACCGCACTCACTCTGACTACCTGGGCAAGCGACTGGGGATTGTCATAGAGTTGCCGACGGATGTTTTGCGCCACCGCTGAAGAATTCTCGTCAAGGGGGATTTCCTGGGCCGCAGAGCGATCCACTTTTCTAGGCATTGGGGCAGCTCGGCCTGAAGGAACCTGACCCAACAGCGCGGTGTCTTCAAACAATTTTAATAACTCATAGGTTCCGCGGTTATCCAGAACAACACCGTGGGGCATCACTTTAGCCAAAGTGACGCCTTTGCCCACAGGAAGCTTATCACCAACCGCATAGACTTCTTGTTTGGCTTTGTGTTCAATCATCGCATGGCCCAAACCGTCTTCCGAGACCGAAACTACACCTCGTAGCTTGAGATCCAGGCGAGACTCCCTGGCGCCGTCCTCAATACCATCCCGGTCGGAATTGGCTGTGATCTCCTCGACCGAGGCTGCGGCGTTGGCCTCTTCCCCCGCGACGCCAAACAAATGCCAGTTTCGCAGTTCGTTGATATCAACGGGCTTCGCTGAGGCGCTACTAGCATTGTTCGCAACGGGATTGAGGATGGCTGCACCGGAGGGAATCGTGGAGCTTGAATCTGGCACCAGCAGCCAAATCAGCTGTGTCAAGGCAAAAATTGCCCAAAATACCAGGACAAGCACTACACCCAGACGTATTCGGGCAGCGCGCTGTGGCTGCGCGGCCAAAGCCCACCCCCGCATAAGCGCAGCCGAAGCTCGTTCAAAGCTGTCACTGGAAGATTGGTGCCACTGGGCCGACAAGCTGCTCTCCTGTTAAGCGCTTCAATAAAACTCTAATAAAATCAGGAATATCCCTGCCCCGATTATAGAGGCGGTACGAGCAAGTTAAAACCAATTGCGCGAAATGAAGGCTGGTAATATTGGGTGATTTATTTGACCGAAAACGCCAGTAAAAGTTCGATTGATGGGGGTGCAGCGCCCCTGAGGCAGCAATCAGCGATTTAGGATGAATTTCTCTCGATACTCTCGAAATTGCTCCTCCAGGCCGGTTTCCGTAAACCCGTATTGTTCCAAGGTATACTCGTGAGGCGGTCGCAGCTCGCGCTGATTAAAATCCTGCCATTGCTCCATCTCCGAAACAGCAGCTGGTGTCAATTCCATCCCTAAAAAGTCATAGACCTTCTGAACTTCAACCAGGGGCTGGCTCACCGTATCGCGAAACCACAAGTCCAGAAAACGATCATCACCAACCCGGCTTCTGACTGCCATGGTATGACGCATACCATTGGCAAATTTCCGTGCCCACTGTCGGCCCGCTTCGCGAACGTCAGCGGAATCCGAATAAATAACCCAGACACCGCTGATTAGGCTAACAAGAGAAGGAATAGTGTCCACGGGGTCACGATGGGACTGCACTACCTTCGCATCGGGAAATACCTTGAAGATCAAATCCATGTAATGAAGATGGTGCGGCGCCTTGAGTGTCCAGCGTTTAGCTGGCCTACCACTGCGCTTTTTCTGCCACTGCAGAAATTGCAGCAGCAGCTTGAGGTATTCATAACCAGGGGCGTGGTCTTGCTGTTCAAGCCAGGCATCAAAGCTTGGTACGTTGGCGCTTGACTGGGTCATAAAGCTGAAAAAAGACTGCTCCAGCAGCATAATATCTTCATCGGGCCCCGTGGCATCCATGGGGTGAATCGCCAACAGATCAGGATTGGCATTGAGCATGGCTTGCATCTCAGCTTTGGCTTCGCCGATGCGCTGATCGCCTTCGGCCGTGAAATCCCAATCCAGGGCCGGGCAGGGAAAGCGCACTTCGTACCACGCAGGAGAGTACATCCGGTGATCGGCAGCAATGGTTCTGTGCAACATGGTAGTGCCGGTACGTGGCAGGCCCACAATGACCAACGGAGCTTCTATATTCTCGTCGAGTATCTCGGGATAACGCTTTAGAAACTCCGCGACACGCAGCCGTGTTGCCAGTATATCGACCATGCGCTGCTGCAGAACGGCTGCTCCAACCTGATTCAGCTGCGCCTCATTGGCCAAAGACCAAAGCAGTTTTTCCAGGGGCTCACGATGGCTATCGTCTGGGAAATCTTCAAGGCCATCCACAGCCTTCGCGGCCGCAATGATTGCCTCTGGATTGAATTGATAATCGCTCAAGATAGTATCCTGTCGGCGTGTGACGATAGCTCAGAAAATGGCACAAGATGGGTATCAATCAGCGGGAAGTCCTCCGCTTCAACGTATCGAAGTAGCATACCTCCGGTTACGTGGTCAGCTGTGGTTACCCAGTTGGGGAAAGCGCCACCGGGATCTCGATGGGCAATGACAAGGCAAACACTGCCATCGGCTTGCGCAGCGGCGCTGTAATTGCTGAAACTGATTTGATGATAGCGGTAGTCCAGGGATTCCATCCAATAACTGGACAGCTGAAAATTCCAGGTTCGGCAGTGGCGAGGCGGCGTAAAGCTAATCACCAGCGCTTCATCGCACTCTACCTGCCAAAAGCTATTGTGATAGTAAATCGAGGAGTCGCCTCCAGAGCGCAGGCACATATCCTGGTCGTTGGGTGGCAACTGATTGGTATGTTCGCTGAACAGCTGCATCCACTGATGAAACAGTCCCGCTGTGCCCGCAACAAAGGGTATGACACTGGCCAATTGATCGGCAAACGCAGCTGGCTTCAACACTGTGTCACCCTGCGGATTCAGGCACTCGATGGACAACTCGGCCCGGCGCTCAGTGCTGCGGTTGCGGAAAGTCTGGCGCACTAACAGGTTGTCAGAATCCAATGTCATCGGCAGCCAGTTGCCCTTGCGAGCCCTGGCGCTGGCGATCAGTTCGAAATTGCCTTGGGCGTCGATATCTAGTTCGTCGACTTCAATATGCCCTGTCGGAGACATGTCGCCACCTGAGGCGAAAGAGCCGGCTTTGGATTCCATGCTCAAGTAGGCGACCGTCCCGCGATTGCCTTTGATCAGGTAATCCCGCGCGCCATCTACGGCGCAGTTTTGATAATAGTTATCCGGGTTGTCGTTGCCAATCTTCGCTGTCTCGTGGGATAGAGAATAAAATTGCGGATAATGCGCATCGGCGAATTCAATGTTTTTTTCAAGACTCAAGCGCAACAAACGCGTTAAATAGCGGTATCCCTCCGCCTTGGTAAGTGCATCAAGGGGCACATCGGGATTTGAAATCTGAGCTCCCGCCGCTTTGAGCTGATCGCAAAACTCGGCCCAGGCGGCGCCGGATTCCAACTTTTCGAGATTTGAGGCCAAGGCAAATAATCCTAGAAAAAAAACTTCGCTGCGGATAAGACCAACATCAAACCCACCAGGGGCATAATCCAGCGCTGGATCCGGGCCATTTTTTCAGGGTCTTCTGGCTTACCAAAGCGATCGCCCAAAACCACCATCAGTGCCACACCTCCAAACACAAACAACAATATAATCAGTAAATTTCCCAAAATTCTCTCTCCACTGCAGACGCTTTCTCAATGACTCTTAAATAAATGTGGCGCCAGAGCCTTTACCTGGCGCTCGATGCCCTCGCGCCATGAAACCCGCGTGGGACCAATGAGCTCGTGCATTCGCGCAGTGTCAATGTTGAGACTACCAAAGGCTTTGGGGTTTTCCTTGAACACGGGCTCAAAACCAGTCAATTCCGTCAAATAGGCGCACCACTGTTCAATACTGGTCTTATCCGAACCGCCAAAATTGACGGTAGTGACTTCCGGCGTTGCCGCGGCCAACAGCCTGGGAAGCTTCTCGAGATAGTCGTCCACATGCAACAAATTGTAGTTGTTTGGCGCCTCGGGGTGAACATCGATGGGGATACCCTGCTCCATCATCAGTAGATGAAAATAAGGCCAACCTCCATTGTCGCCATAGGGAACACTAAGCCTGGCGATGGTAGTCGGTATATTAAATTGGTGTGCTACAAAGCGACAAACAGTTTCCGCTGCAATTTTGCTGATGCTGTAGGTGGGGAACATGACGCGGTGATTGTCACCCAAAGGGGAATTTTCGACGCGGGCGTCATGTCCCGCGTACTCATAGACTGCCGTGGAAGACAGATGCAAAAAAGCTTTCGCGCTGCGGCAGTGCAGCATCAAACGCCCGACTCCCTCGCCGTTTGCCTCTAGATCGTAGTCAAAATCACCCGTCTTGACGACGGCAAAATTGAGCACGTAGTCAAAGTCCGTGGGAACACCGGCCAGCCCATCGGGTTCGGCCAGATCCACTTTCAAGCATGTGGCGCCGAGAGCTTTCATGCGCTGCACGTCCTCGGTTTTCGAAAACCGGGCTAACACATAAACATCGGCAATGGATGCCCAGGCCGCGACAACCGGCTCGGCAACCTGCCCCGTCGGGCCTGTTATCAGAATTTTTTTGCCTGCAATTTCTACTGGCGCATGCACCGAGAATACCTCGCTGAAATAACTATGGTGACAGAGATGGAGGAACCGCGCCGCAATGCTCAGGGGTTGGGCAATATAAAATACCCAAAAGGCTAATTATTCGTCCTTGGATATAACCCGGTAAACTTCTTCGATCTGGTCCGGGCCCTTTACGGAACAAGTCAGGTCTTTCAATAGCCCGTCACGCAAGCTGTAAATCCAGCCATGCACCTCTAAAGGCTGGCCCCGATCCCAGGCATTTTGCGCGATAGTAGTATGACAGACGTTGGAGACCTGGGTCATGACGTTGAGCTCACACAATAGGTCTATTTTGGCATCCTCATCGGGCTGGGCGGCGATCTGCGCCTGATGATTATGCAGAACATCTTTGATATTACGCAGCCAGTTATCAATCATACCGTTATCTGCGCCTTCAAAAGCCGCGCGAACCCCACCACAGTCATAGTGGCCCACTATGATCACATGTTTTACTTTAAGTACATCCACCGCATATTGCAGTACGGTCAAACAATTGAAATCGGTGTGTACCACCATGTTGGCAACATTGCGGTGAACAAAAACCTCACCGGGAAGCAAGCCCACTATCTGATTGGCAGGAACGCGACTGTCTGAGCAGCCGATCCACAGGTACTCGGGGCTTTGTTGCGCTGCCAGCTTCTCAAAGAACAGTGGATCGCTGGTTTTAATGCTGTCAGACCAGACGCGGTTTTTCTGGAACAGATCTTCAAGACTACTCAAATCGATATCCCCTCATACCATCAACGTACTGAGCCGGGATGTATTCATACGATTCCCGCCCCCGGAGTGAGCGCGCTGCAGACTTTTGTCAGCAGCACTTTGCAGCTGAATCGCCAATCGCGGCAAGTCTACAGCTGGATAGTGTGCTGGCTCCCAGGTGACCAGGCCCAAACTCAAGGTCACGTGCAGTATCGCACCCCTGCCATCATCAATGGCAAAATCTTCGATATCCGTGCGCATACGCTCACCGACTTCCCGCCCCAGTAGCTCTCCGCAGCCGGATATCAGCACCGCCATTTGAGAACCCGAAAAGCGCGCAATACTATCTGTTGCTCGCATGTTGGACGAGACCCGTTCCGCCACTTTTTTCAGCACGAAATGGCTTCTGACCTCGCCGTAGTGCTCCAGCAGGTCCCCGTACTCATCAATCTCCAGCATTAGCACCGACACGGGTTGCTTCTCCCGCTTGGCCCTGAACAGCTCTCGCGTAAGATCGGCGTCAAAGCCGCGCGGGTTGCTGATATGGGTGAGATCGTCCAGCATCGTGAGTTGATTGACTTGTTGCCTACTGATCGAATTTTTCAGGCAGGTAGAAATCACCGAGGCCAGATGGGCGATCAGGTATTCCTCTGTATCACCGACAGTAAAAGACAACTCCGGAGCACCGACGTGAAAACTGCCCACCAGCCGACCCGAGTCCATAATGGGCAACAATAGACATTGATCAACACCCTGATCGGTTTTCAGAATCTCAAACATTCGCGAATCTGTGGCATCGAGCAACAGAATATCAGGCTCCGTCCCATACAATTCCTGAATCGCAAAAACGTCATTGTGCAACTGCAAATGGTGTCCGTAGCGGTGAGCTCCGGAAAGCAAATCGGACAAAATATGCTCTGGATCAAACATCCAGAGCTCGGCCACGCGCAAATCAAAATGCCGGGGCAAACTAACAAGAAGAATCTCAAAAAGAGAAAAAAGATCGGACGACTGCAGCAGCATCAGTTCGAGCTGGTGGATTTGCCGACTTAAATAACTATTTACCGTAATTTGTTCACCGAGCCTGCGTTCACGCTGCTCTGCACGGGAGGACGCGGGAGGCGCTCCCTGTAAATCCTCGTCCCCAGATTCGTCTTCGTCGGCCATACCAATACCCCATCAACCTATTTTTATCTCGAGAGTTTCCCGAGCTGCCGTTTTTGTTATTGGATTGTTAGTGTAAGTACCCTATACTCACGATGCAAACCTGAGGGGCGGCTACGGCCTGAGACACCTGTATTGGTGAACCCTTTGAACCTGATCCGGTTAGAACCGGCGTAGGGATAGGTCCTTTTTGTACTTAGTCCAATGCGCACGCCCAACCGGTTCTCTCATCCATTGCCGTGAAGAGAACCACCATGAAGTATTATCGAAGCTTGGCTGTCATAGCACTTAGCTATGTCGGCTCCACCGCTCAAGCACAGACACCGCAACTCGAAGAGATCATCGTCTCAGCCGAGTTTCGAAAGACAAGCCTACAAAACCAGAGCGCCAGTACCAGCGTGGTTTCAGCCGACTCCATCGCACAACGCGCCGCGCAACACCTCGAAGAAATTCTCAACCTGGCACCCAACGTCAACTTCGCCAGCGGTGCATCGCGCTCGCGCTTCTACCAGATCCGGGGGATTGGTGAGCGCAGTCAATTTCAGGAGCCCTTAAACCCATCGATAGGCTTTGTCATTGACGGCATAGACTTTAGCGGACTTGGTACGGCGGGAACGCTGTTTGATGTGGAACAAGTGGAAGTATTGCGTGGGCCTCAGGGAACCCTACACGGAGCCAATGCGCTGGCGGGCCTGATTAATATCAGCACTGCAGATCCAACATCCGAGCCTTTTGCGAAAATAGCCCTGGGGACATCTGAGTATGCCAGCTTGAATGCAGGCTTCGTTGGCAGCGGCCCCCTACTTACCGATGAACTGCTTTACCGCCTGTCGCTACATACGCTGCGCAGTGATGGCTTTATCGAAAACGATTTTTCCGGAAAAGACGACACCAATAATCGCGATGAAACGACAATCAGAGGCAAACTGCGCTGGCTGCCCAATGAAGACAATAGCGTAGACCTGACCGCTATGTACGTTGACATAGACAACGGTTACGACGCTTTTTCCCTGGATAACAACCGGCATACGCTCTCAGATGAGCCGGGCCGGGACATCCAGGAGACTTCTGCACTGTCTGTGGTCTGGAACTCGCAAGCGGACAAACTGGATTTGGAGGCCACTGTTACAGCTGCCTCTACGGAAACCGACTACGGTTACGATGAGGACTGGACCTTTGTTGGAATAGCCCCAGACCTGGAGTACTCCTCAACCGACCAGTATTTGCGCGATCGCAACAGTTACAGCGCTGAAATAAGAGCGCTATCAAATGAGCAATCACGAGTGCTAGCGGGCACTTCAGACTGGGTCCTTGGCTTGTACTACCTCGGCGATCGCGAGGACTTGAGCCGTCGCTACACTTTTAATGCTCAAGATTTCGAGAGTCGCTATGACACAGATACCTTTGCCATTTTTGGTCAACTGGATACGCAACTGTCGGAACAGCTCTCCATCATCACAGGCTTGCGAGTAGAAAATAGACAAACCCAGTACAGCGACAACAATTCGGTCGATACTAACCTGGACAAATCACTGTGGGGCGGCAAGCTCGTATTGGAATACACACTGGACAATGATGGACTGGCGTACGCGGGGGTTTCACGCGGCTATCGTGCCTATGGTATCAACGCGCAGATTCTGGCGAGTATCAACAGCACCGACGACCCCAACGTTCGCAACCAACTGCAAGGCGTGCAGGACTACGATGATGAACATCTCCTGAACTATGAAGCCGGTTACAAAGCCAGCTACCTAGAGAACCGTCTGCGCTCACGCCTGGCAGTTTTCTATATGGATAGACAAGACCAACAGCTAAAAGGCTCGTTCCTGGTCCACCGGGAAGATGGCAGCACCGCATTTATCGACTACACCAACAACACCGCCAAGGGGAACAACTACGGCCTGGAGCTGGAATTGGAATGGTTGGTCACCGAAGACCTGAATCTCTATGCAAACCTTGGGCTACTAGAGACAGAATTCGAGGACTACCTCACAGCGGACGGCCTGGATCTTTCCGGGAGAGAACAGGCCCACGCGCCCGCCTATCAGTATGCCGTTGGCGGCAGTTATAATCTGGGAGGTGGCTTCTATATCCGCGCAGACCTCGAGGGCAAAGACGATTACTTTGTCTCCGACAGCCACAACTCCAAGGCGCCTTCTCATAACTTGTTGCACATGAGGGCGGGCTACGCGGCGCAGCAATGGTCTGTCGCTGTGTGGGCGAGAAACCTTACGGATGAGGAATATTTTGTCCGCGGTTTCCGCTTTGGCAATGATCCGCGCAACGGCTACATTACCGACTCTTACTTTCAACTGGGCGATCCCCGGGTGGTCGGTGTCAGCCTGAGCTACTCTTTTTAATTTCGAGGTGTCGAGCCGATGAAGCTGACCGCAGAACTGAGTCTCTACCCGCTGAATAAAGAGTACATCCCGATTATTCAGGCGTTTATTGATGCACTAAACCTTCAATCCGATCTAAACGTTGTCACCAATGCCATGAGCACACAGGTATGTGGCGATTACGAAGTAGTCTTCCGGGCAGTAGAACAAGAGCTCGCTGCCAGCTACCAGCGTTTTGGCAAACAGGTGCTGGTGGTCAAATTTATTGTGGGTGAGTTGGATATCAACCCCGATGCTTGATCAACTGGGTGCAGCCATTCAACAGGCGTTCCAGGCAATGTCTGCCTGGGAGCTTGCAGCGGTTGTATTTGGCATCGCTTACCTCTTACTGGCAATGCAAGAAAGCCGATGGTGTTGGTATGCCGCTTTCGTCAGTACCGCTATTTTCGGGTTCATCTTTTGGGACGTGAGTTTGTTCATGGAATCGGCACTACAGCTTTACTACCTGGGAATGGCGATTTATGGCTGGCTGGCGTGGCAACCCCGAACAAATAATCAAGACTCATTGAGCATTTCCCGCTGGAGCACGCGCCAGCACATCTATGCCATTGCCGCCATACTCCTCCTTTCTCTGGTTAGCGGCGCCTTGCTAGACCAGTACAGCAGTGCACAACTCCCGTTTCTGGACTCGTTCACAACCTGGGGAAGCGTCCTCACCACCTGGATGGTAACGCGCAAAATACTGGAAAACTGGCTGTACTGGATTGTGATCGACGGGGTTTCGATATTTCTGTACCTGGATCGCGGCCTGTATCTGACTGCGCTATTATTCATGGTGTACCTGGTCATCGTCGTATTCGGATACCGAAAATGGTTGCAGCACTACCGCGCAATATAAAACAAAAACTGGATCAAACCATTGTCCAGTGGCGCAGCTGGCATGGCGAAACCGAATTGCTCACACCACCCGTGGTAGTAGGGACACTATCCCCTGGGCTCAGCAATTACAGTATCTTAGTGGAATCGAGCCGGCAGTTCGTGGTGAGGATCGATGGACTGAACCCCGCAGTTATCGGTTTGAGTAGGCAGTCTGAATGGCGTGCGCTTCAATGCGCTAGCGCTAGTGAACTCGCGCCAACTCCGCGCTACTTTAATCCTGAATTGAGCTCCCTGGTCTACGACTATCTACCTCGGGATGAGACCTCCGATCCCGATCCCGGGCTCGAATCTGTGGCTGCTCTGTTGAGGAAAATTCATCAACTACCCCCCCTTCATTTTCGACTGGAACTGCAGGAGCGGGCTCTGCGCTACGAAAAACACATTGAACATAGGGGTTCGCAGCTACCCGAGGCGTTAAAGCGCTGGCGCGAGCCAGTGCTGGATTTAGTTGAAACCTTGAGCCGGGAACCATCAAGCCCGGTGCTGTGTCACAATGATCTGTTATCGGCAAACCGTATTACCAGCGGTGGTCAGCTTCGCGCAATCGATTGGGAATACTGCGCTATGGGCAGCCCCTGGTTCGACCTGGCGGTGATTTGCGTGGGGGACGAACTAAGTGACTCCGAGACTGAAACTTTGCTTACCAATTACCTGGAACGCAAACCGGAGCCCCACGAGCGGCGCTCACTCGCCCGCTACGAAGGTATATACCGCTATCTCGAGTTACTTTGGTATTGCGCACTGGACGATGAAGCTGAACGTGAAAATCAGTTGACCGAAAGTCGTTTTCGACTGATGGCCGATAGTATCGCGCAGCTGTAGCACTCGCGTCGCATACCCGCGCTAGTTAGTGCCTATCCATAAACTTTCAATCCATTGAAATATAAGGAATATTTTTCGCAAGGTATTAAAAAATCCTCTTGAATTTGTTAAGTTTAAGGTGTGAACAAAAAACAAAAAAACCAAGAGGATTCCGCATGCGAGAGACCCGCATTGCTCAGGCAAGTATATTTGAAAACTACTCAAAACACGAATTTGGGACCCAACTTCGGGCGCTATCAAACCGACTGGATCAACATCCAGAAATACTACTTCTGGTCGCCGACGACCTCATTGATGCATCGCTATCCAAGGTAGGTCGATCGGGTTTAACAGTTGAAACCATTTTTCGATGCATGCTCTTGAAGCAACTGTTGCGCGTCAGCTACGAGCAATTGGCATTTAATTTGTCGGACTCAATGACCTACCGTACTTTTGCCCGGCTGCCTGCCACAACAATGCCCAGTCGATCTGGGCTACAGTCAACTATACGGAGTATCAGGCCAGAAACGCTGGAAAAAGTGCATGAGACCCTCTCTGTCAGTTGGCTTAAAGCAGGCATACTATCGATGGAAAAATTACGCATCGATAGCACGGTTGTCGCCAGTAATATTGCGCCACCCAGTGACAGCCAACTCCTGAATGATGGCGTTCGAGTACTTAGTCGCCTGCTGATGAAAAGTAAAAATATCACTGGAGTAAAAATTCGCTTTACGGACCAGCGCAAATCTTCGAAGTCGTTGGCATTTCAGATTTTTAATGCAAAAAATGCTAGAAAAGAAGTACTTTATCCAAAATTATTGCAGATTGTCAGAATTGTACTGAAGCAAGTGGGTCGGGGACTGGAAACCGTAGAAGTGGGCTCCTGTGAATCTGACAAAAAGAAATTGTGGCTAAGTCAGATAAAGCAATACAGAGATTTGACACTGAGGGTCATCAACCAAACAGAGCGCCGCGTCATCCAAGGAGAGGGCGTCCACTCATCAGAGAAAGTCGTGAGTCTATTTGAGTCCCACACCGATATTATCGTCAAGGGGTTTCGAGACGTTCAATATGGCCATAAGATAAATTTGAGCAGTGAGAGAAGCGGGTTCATCACGTACCTAGCTATTGAAAAAGGGAACCCTGCAGATAGCAGCTTATTTATGCCGGTTCTACATTTTCACCGGTCGAAGCTGCACCGCCTGCCCCATTCGGTAGTGGCTGATGGTGGCTATGCCAGCCAGGAAAACGTGATAAAGGGAAGGGCGCTGGGTGTTAAGCGGACGGTCTTCAATAAGCCTGTCGGTTTATCGCTTCATGCCATGGGCGTCAAATCAAAAACGTTTACTCAATTGCGCAATTTCCGGGCGGGCGTCGAAGGGAATATCTCGGAATTAAAACGAGCCTTTGGCGCAACGAAGTCAAACTGGAAAGGTCTTGATGGTTTTAAAGCTTATGTCTGGACATCGGTTCTGAGCTACAACTTGATGCGTTTGGCGAGACTCGACTCCGGCTAAAATCAACGGTGGTTCCGGTTGAGAAATATCTGTAGGCTTATGGGCAGTGCAGCGGAAATCTACGGGAAAAACTCAGGAAAACAAGGTATAAAGTGACGGTTCCAGTCAGTTTATGGCCGGCAGAATTCCGAGCCGGAACGGGAAAGTCAAAACAGGATGTTTTTAAGAAAAACATCCATTTATGGATAGGCACTAGCTAGTCCCTGAAGTTATTAAATTGCAAGGGTGAACCAAAATCCTCGGCCCTAAGAAAAGCCATAGCCTGCTGTAAGTCATCGCGCTTTTTCCCAGTCACACGCACCTGCTCACCCTGAACCTGGGATTGAACTTTCAACTTGCTTTCCTTGATTTTCTTGGTGACCTTCCGACACTGATCACTGTCTAAACCATTGCGGAGCACTACAGCCTGCGATACGGTTTTACCTGAGGTAACAGGCTCAGCACAATCCATTGCCCCCGGATCTATTTTGCATTTAATAAGTGCAGAACGCAGCATATCTTCCATTTGAGTGACCTGAATCTCCGCTTCCGCGGTGATGGTTACCGTGTGAGCTTCGCGCGTAAAAGAGGCATCCACACCCTTAAAATCAAAGCGATTGGTGATAATCCGCTGGGCCTGGTCGACTGCGTTGGTCAGCTCATGCAAATCCACTTCCGAAACCACGTCAAAAGATGGCATAGTGTTTACTCCTATCGCGACAAAACATTATATTGGCAAGAGACACATAGTAATGAGCTCCCGGCAATTATCAATCCCTATGCGTGTTGACCATTAATTCGTGAACACCCATTGGCATATATTGGGCGCGGGATCTATCGGTTGCTTGTTCGCCTCAAAACTCCACACTGCGGGGTGTGATACCACCCTTGTGTTGAGGAAGCCAATTGACGAGCGAGCATCGAAGCACACTACATTCAGTATAGAGTTATACAACTCGGGAGAAATACTCGAACTGACAATGCCCGCCTCCTATGCACAAGATAACGATCCCATACAACACTTGCTCATCACCACTAAGGCATATGACGCCGTTGGCGCACTAACGAGCGTCGCACATAGATTGGATGGAAACAGCCATATACTACTCATGGTGAACGGCATGGGCCTGCTTGAAGACCTCGAAGAGAAATTCCCTCAACTTAGGTTCTACGCTGGCACCACTACAGAAGGGGCATACCGGCGTTCCAGGCAAGATATTGTGCACGCTGGAAAGGGAGTGACAAAGATTGGCCGGGCAAATATTGCCGATCCTGCCCCGTGGTTTTCGGACTTTTGCCCACTAGAGATCTCCTGCATTTGGGAGACGGGAATTCACAGTGCTCTGTGGCAAAAACTTGCACTAAACTGTGCGATAAACCCGCTAACTGCAATACATCGTTGCCTCAACGGCGATTTGCGTGACCGCGAACCCTTAGCAACAAAACTGCATCACCTGTGTGACGAAATCGTAGCTATTGCAATTGCTGCAGATCAAAATGAACTCGCCGGCGATCTGCATCGACAGGTGAACAAGGTGGTTGCAGACACCGCTGCGAATCGCTCATCTATGCTGCAGGATATCGAGGCCAATCGCCGAACCGAGGTTGACTACATTTCGGGCTACTTAATCCAGGTAGCGGCTCAGCTGAACATTCCCGCTCCAATAAATGAGAAGATGCTGCAGGAAATACGTAAGCTGGAATCAGCGGCGACTATTCATAGAGATCTCGAGTGACACTCTGAATCGTTTGCCGCCAGTGTTCGGCGGACATATCCGACAGCAAAACTGCCTGGCGACTAACCAAAAGATCGGCAGCGTGCGTACCGGTGTGGCGCCCACCGGGCCAGTCACAAATATCTCCCCCACTTCACCACTAACGGCGATTTTAACCTGCTCTATAACCCACAGTTCTGATACTTCGCGCGGAGTGATCACCTCGCTGGAAAACTTTGTCACTGGCTGCTCAATGTGTATCCGAGTTTGGCTCGGAATTAGCAGGACTTTCACCACAACAGCTATCAGGGCAAAAGTGCCCATTGCCATGGCCAATCGAGCAAGGCTAGTACGCGGGATAAACCGACCCAGAGAAAATTTTTGGTTCAGTAAAAAGTGAGAACGACCTCCACGACGAAGGTCATCCGGCATTACCAGTGGCACGTCTGAAGAGGATTCCCCGCGAAAATAGGGGCGAGATTCCTCCAGTAAACTACCTGAAACAGACAGCGGTACCCCCCGCGTAATCTCCCTTAGGGCATAGCGCAGCTGCTGGGTATCGGCCGGGCGATCTTCGGGCTCCTTTTGCAACAAACTAGCCACGAGTTGAGCGAGGCCAGCCGGCAAATCCGGAACCAGTGCATCCAGAGAGGGCGGCGTATGGGTGAGAAGCTTGTCGGGATCGAGCCTGCCTTCGGACATAAACGGCTGGATCGTTGTGAGCATTCGATACACAAGAGCGCCCAGCGCAAACAGATCTGATCGAAGGTCCACTTCTTTCCCGAGAAATTGCTCGGGTGAAATACAGCTGGCGCTCGCTTCGATTCGAGCCCGTGATTCCGGTGCGCCGTTTTGACTAGCAATACCAAAATCTGTCAATTTTACTCGGCCGGAGGTGGTGACCAGGACGTTACGCGGCTTTAGGTCTCGATGAACAATGCCTTGAGCTCGTGCTGCCGCCAAAGCAGCTGCAAGATCGGTAGCAACGCTTAAAGCGCTGGCGGCCGACAGCGTGACTTCATTCAAAACCTCCTGTAAATCGCATCCTGGAACATACTCCATGATAAGTGCAATGTTTTCATCCCCGACAATTACATCGTAAATTTGAACAACTCTCGAGCTTTGAATGCGCGCAACAAGCTGTGCTTCTCTTAGGAATTTTTTATGCTGTGCGCGTTCCTTGGGCAAGCGATACAATTTAATGGCAACGCGCCGCTGCAGACGGCTGTCATAACCTAGATACACGCCGCCCTGACCGCCGGCGTTGATCAGCCTCAATACACGATAGGGACCAATACGCGCAGACATGGGCATTCTGGCTTACTGCTTTGCTTTCTTAATTGATCGAACGCGAAATCGCAATCCCACGCGTGAGACGCGCAAATGGAGGGCGGCCTTGTTCAAGTCTCCATCAAAAGCATCGAGCGCGCGCTGTAATTCGTCTTCAGGTACATCTCCGGCTATACGCAATTTGTCGGACTCGTCGATACGTCGATAGATCGCCGTGCGAGACATTCCCAGAAGAGCCGCCGCAGCTTTTGGCTCATGTGCAGCCTTCTCCATGGCATCGAGAAGTTCCTTCTCGCCAATGTCTTCGCTTCTAGTCGTAAGTGGTGTCCCAATTTGGGAATTCACCTCTAGATTGGGGGGATCTGCCTTTAGCTCACCACGCAAACGCTGAGGGAAAACCAAAGCGGCTCCGCTGGCCATGGAGATTTGCCGCGCGAAGTTGGCAAGCTGACGAATATTGCCCGGCCACGAGTAGCGCAAGAACACATGGAACAGTTCAGCCCACGCAGCCACTTCGAGACGGTCACTGTCGGGCCCAGGCAAAGAGATGGTTGTCGCGGTCTCCTTAAGATAGCCCTCAATAAAAAACCACAGGAGTTCGCCAATATCCTCCGGGTGATCCCTCAATGGCTGCAGAACAATTTCACACCCGGCAAGCCGATGGCGCAATGCTGTCTTGAAATTCCCTCCTTCGTCAACGGGAGCATCAGTGGCCGCTATTACGCGACAGTCGATACTTTTGATGGCACCACCCACAGGTTGAATTTCTCTTTGTTGCAGGGCACGCAAAAGTTGCGCTTGAATCTCCAGCGGCGTATCGCCAATTTCATCCAGAAACAATATACCCTTTTGGGCCTGCTCGAAATAACCAGCGCTGCTGGTGTTCGCACCCGTAAAAGAGCCCTTGGCGCTGCCAAACAAAGCCGAAGGCGCAAGTGCCACCGGGATAGCCGCCATGTTTACTGTAATCATATCCATCGAAGCGCGCGCACCATTTAAGTGAATCGCACTGGCCACCAGTTCCTTGCCCGTCCCCGTCTCTCCTCGAATAAAAACATCGAGGTCACTTGCAGCGGCGGTAGCGATTTGTTCTTTAAGTGAAGTTATATAGGGCCCACTACCAACCAACTCTGAACGGATATCTGCCTTTGGCGCCGATGGCCCCTCGTTCACTATCTCCCTAAGTAACAACAAAATTCGATTGGCGAGAAATATCGAAACTCCGGCTTTTAAAACATCGGCCGAAAGCTCGATACTGCCTTCCAGTTCAACACCAGCGACCTGGCATCGACAAGCGTCGGTTTCACGCCCCAAAACCAGCACCCCATTGGAATAACCCAGTTGCAGCGACTTCCGACTAATATACATATCATCCAAAGAGCGCGCAGCGCTGAGCTCTTCAGCTCCAGCCCTCCGGGAAAAATGAGGAACGCCACGGCCAATATGCCACTGCTTTGCTCCCTGACCCAAAGGCAACAAAACGCTTTCGCCAATACGATCGGTTTCGGGATGGAACGCTATCGTTAGCATCAAAGCTGGCACCTGATAGCTGCCTACCAGATTGGCTACCACGGACGGTAACGTCAAATCGGAGTCGGAGTTTGTGGTCATGTGCTATCTCAGATTCAAGCTTCTAATTTTTATTTTTGATCGTCACTAAAGCTTAGCAGGTATTGCCAATCGCGCAGGCCAATAGAGAAAAATGGCAAACAGAACCTAAACAATGAGTACAAGTAGCGAAATGGCAATCAACCAGGCACTGGCGCTCCGCGACATCAAATCACGAAGTTCGCCAGTTTCCCGGGCGGCAATTTCAAAAAAAGAAAGCTGAGTATCAGGCTCTCCAACGCCGGAGGTGCCAAGGGCCGCCCGCCCAACCCACAAAAGGACTGACCCCGAAGTCTGCTCAGCTTCAGAAAAGCTGGCCAGCAACTCATCTCGGCTGCTCAAAAAGTTTCCAGTTAAGGCGAAACCTGCAGCTAACAACCGAGTGGGAACCCAATCGAGATAGAAAAGGGTCTTCGCCACCAACTCTCGCTCTGGTGCGAGACGACTAATCTGCAACAATCGGTATGCCAGAGAAGCCAGGGGGCCGAGCAACACAAAGTAAAACAGTACGGCGAACCACCGCTGGTAACCCAGGTAGAGCAACTGTGCTTGAATGGCCTCATGCGCTGCTTCGGGAGAGTCAACATCCAGGCCCTCAGGGTCTATATTGAGTTCCTCTTGCGCAAACAAATAGGCCGCTTCAAAGTCACCGCTTTTGCAATAGCTCCGATAGCGCTGCGCCAAATCGTCAAAGTGCTCGCGGCCAAAAGAATACAAAAGCACCAGTGTTGCTCCGCCTATCCAGAGTAATCCAAACAGCCAGGAATCAACGGCGTTCAGTATGAAGCCGACAACAACAACAGGAAGCACAATGTAAATCACCATATTCACCGCGGGGCTAAAGCCAAAACCCCTGCAGCTGCGCTGTATCGAAGCAAACCAATTGTCGTCATGCAGTGGGTTCTTTGAGCCCTGAAACTGCATGGCGATCAGCGCTAGTATCATTGCCAGAAACGTCATTTATGTTCTCCTGCTATATCTATTAAGGACCGATAATGCTCCCAGTCGAAACCGGGACCTGGATCTGTCTTGCGCCCCGGTGCTATATCACTATGCCCTACAATTCTAGCGTTATCCAAAGACCTGTAATGCTCGCGCAAGCTGCGTGTGACGCTAGCGAGAACTTGATACTGACCATCAGTATAAACATCATCGTCGGTCCCTTCGAGCTCAATACCAATACTGTAATCGTTACATTCTTCACGCCCATCAAAACAGGAGCGACCCGCATGCCAGGCACGATCATCCAGGCTTACAAACTGCACAAGCTCGCCATCGCGGCGTATCAATAAATGGGAGGAAACCTCTACGCCCTCTATCTCACTGAAAAAGGGATGCTCGCCCCAATCGAGTTGATTGCAGAAAAATTGTTCAATACAGCTACCATGATAATGGCCGGGAGGAAGTGATATGTTATGTATGACGAGCAGATCTGCAGCGCAACCGCTTGGACGCGGGCCAAAATTTGGCGACACAACTTTCCTCGCCTGGGCAATCCAACCATCTATAAGCGTATACATCAGTACGTAGCTATCACAGGTGAAACTCAATTTTACACAAACAGCGGCTAGTCCGTTTGCCATTAACAGTCCAATTAGAGAACTGCTACAATCTACCACCGAATCGAATCAAACCCCAGTGACATGCATCAAACCCAAGCGAACACCGTGAATGTCTTACCCGAAGACATCCAGAATAATGTACGCAGCGCCTTACTTGAAGATATTGGCAGCGGAGATATTACAGCTCGATTAATACCCGAGCACGCTATAGGCAACGCCAGGGTTATTACAAGAGAGCCCGGTGTAATGTGCGGTCAGGCTTGGGTCAATGAAGTGTTTGCCCAGGTAGACTCTGAGGTTTCATTGCAATGGCTTGTCGCCGACGGGCAGTCCGTTTCAGAAAACGACATTCTATTCACTGCGTCGGGGTCTGCGCGGGCGCTGCTAACCGCTGAGCGTGCAGCACTCAACTTTCTTCAGCTGATGTGCGGAACCGCGACGATTTGCCACCACTACGCTGAACTGGTCAAAGGTACTGGTGTACGACTTCTGGATACGCGCAAGACTATTCCAGGGCTTAGAAAAGCGCAAAAATATGCTGTGAGTTGCGGCGGCTGCTACAACCATCGGATCGGTTTGTATGACGCCTTTCTAATTAAAGAAAATCATATCAACGCCTGCGGGGGGATTTCTGCAGCAGTGGACACGGCTAAAAACCAATCTCCGGAGAAGCCGATCGAGGTCGAAGTTGAAAATCTCCAGGAGTTTCGCGAGGCACTCTCAACGCAGTGTGACCGGGTGATGTTAGACAACTTCTCGCTTGTTGATTTAAGTGAAGCCGTTAAAATCAACAATGGCCGCGTAGAACTGGAAGCCTCTGGCAATGTCACCGAAAAAACCCTTCGAGAGATTGCGCAGACCGGCGTAGACTTCATCTCAATTGGTGCGCTCACCAAAAACTGCAAGGCAATGGATTTGTCTATGCGGCTACTTTAGCAAAGCCTCTTTGCTGACAATTACTCCGTTGTTATCCGCGTAAACGTAGTCTCCCGGAGCGATAACTGCTCCGCCGATATGCAACACCACGTCGCGCTGCCCCACCCCAAGCTTTTCGGTTTTCAGGGGACAATGACCCAGGGCTTGAACGCCTAGACTGGTTTTAGCTATTTCATCGACGTCGCGAACAACACCGTTTATCACAAGCCCTGACCAGCCATTTTTTGCAGCCTGTTCTGCCAACATATCTCCGAGCAGTGCGCGGTGCAGGGAACCACCCCCATCGACCACAATCACCCGTCCTTGGCCGGGTTCACTCACAGCCTGTTTCACCAGCGAGTTGTCCTCGTGACATTTGATGGTAACTACCGGGCCGCCAAACTGCTTTATTAAGCCGTAATTTATCAGCGTCAGTTCGAGTGCGCGGACCTTAGGGAACTCATCACTGAGGTCTGGAGTGGAGATTTCCTGCATATGCGTTTTCTCTGTGCCTAAAAAATCGTAAGTGTAAACCGCGGCAGCCTGACTTCCTAGGAGTCTCTCATCAATCAATGGGCCTGAGGGTTTAGAAATTGAAGGACGCTCTGGACCATCATCTCAATTCCCAAAACTGATACTTTGCGCTATCATCATTCGCCCTGTGAATACTAAAGAGCACCCCCGGTGAACAAGAAAAGGATTGATCTCAACCTGTTGGTCTATCTGGACGCCCTCTTGCGCGAGCGCAATGTTACCCAAGCTGCCAACCAACTCAATTTGTCGCAACCAGCCATGAGCAATGGCTTACGACGGCTGCGTGAACTATTCGACGATCCCCTGCTGGTTCGTACCAGCGAGGGAATGACTCCCACGGAGCGGGCGCTGGAACTGGAACCGCAAGTACGGGAAGTGCTGTCTAATATCGACGCGGCAGTACAACCTCGCTCAGCCTTTGACCCAGCTCAAGCACAACGGGTCTTTCGAATCATGGCCAGCGACTACGCCGAATCCACTTTATTACCGACCGTGCTGGGCCACCTCAGAACGCTGGCACCGGGCCTAACCCTGGATATCATGACCCCCAGCGACGTCAGTTTTCTCGACGTAGAACGAGGCAAGGTGGACATGGTAATCAACCGCTTCGATTCAATGCCTCAGTCCTTTCACCAAATTCACCTTTGGAATGACACTTTCACCTGCGTTTTAAGCCCGGAAAATCCGGTTCTAAAAGATTTTACTTTGGAGAGCTACCTACAAGCCAATCATGTGTGGGTTAGTAAAACGGGTATGGGCGTTGGCGTGGGAGTCAACCCTGACGATGTCCAGCGTTTAGGCTGGGTAGACGCAGCGATCAACAAACTGGGGAAAAAACGCCAAATCCGGGTCTTCACAAGACATTACCAAGCTGCCATGACGATGGCAGAACAAAACGATCTCATTGTCACCCTACCCAGCAGGGCAGCGCAGTTGAAGGTCGACAACCCCAGGGTTGTTCTGCGGGAACCTCCGCTTGCGATCCCTGAACTGGAACTGAAAATGGCCTGGAGCCCCTTACTACAGCACAACTCAGCAAACAGGTGGCTGCGTAAACTCATAGTGGACTCCGCAAGAGTACTGGACGGGAAAGAACCGACTCCCGATCTTCTGGAGTAGTGCAGGCACTCAGTATCTTAGACGAAACATTCACAGAGAGAATCATAGTGATAGCCCCTATAAATTAGCCAAATGAGGGCCTCCCCCCTAGAATCTACACCTGCGCGGCGCAATAATACCGCACTTCAAAGTCGATGCTTTCATATCACAAGGAATACACCATGACCGACCGCATTCGCGAAGGCGGCCTACACATCGCTACGGTTCTTCATGAGCTTCTTAAGAACGAGATAGCCCCAGGAACGGGAGTCTCGGAGCTACAGTTCTGGCAAGGCCTGGAATCGATACTGGAGGAATTTGCCCCTAGAAATCGTCAACTGCTCGATGTTCGAGACGACCTGCAAAGTAAAATTGATCAGTGGCACCAAGCCAACCCAGGCGAAGCTTACGATCGTGTAGCCTATAAAACTTTTCTTCAGGAAATTGGATATCTCCTCCCCGAACCCAAAGATTTCGTAATCGAAACTACTAACGTCGATGTGGAGGTCGCCTCTCTGGCCGGCCCTCAATTGGTTGTTCCAGTCATGAATGCACGCTACGCACTCAATGCAGCTAACGCGCGTTGGGGGAGCTTGTACGACGCACTTTATGGCACTGATGTAATTTCCGAAGAGGACGGAGCTGACAAGACGGCGGGCTACAACCCGGTGCGCGGCGATAAAGTAATCGCCTACGCACGAGATCTGCTGAACCGATTCTGCCCGCTTTCCGAAGGGAATCACAGCCTTGCAAAAGCGTACAGGGTGGGCAATGGAGCACTTCACGTTGAGCTGGCAGATGGCAGCACGACTGCGCTCGCCCAGCCCGATCAATTTCGCGGGTATCTGGGCAACCCCAATTCTCCGGACAGCATTTTACTGCGCCAAAACGGCCTGCATATAGAAATTCAAATTGACCCCAGCAGTCCTATCGGCAGCACTGACCTCGCCGGGGTTAAAGATTTGGTCTTGGAATCGGCGTTGACTACCATTCAGGATTGCGAAGATTCTATTGCTGCAGTGGACGCCCAGGACAAAGCCGTCGTCTACCGAAACTGGCTCGGATTAATGCGCGGCGACTTGAGCGAAGCATTCAACAAGGGCGGGGAAACCAGGCATCGCACCCTAAACGAGGATAGGGAATTTATCGCAGCCAACGGCAGCGAACTTGTATTGCCTGGGCGGAGCTTATTGTTTGTGCGCAACGTGGGCCACCTGATGACCAACGAAGCCATTCTTGATGATCAGGGGCGGGAAATACCCGAAGGCATTATGGACGGTTTGTTCACCGCCATGATCGCACTGCATGATCTGAAGCGCAGCGGCACACAACGCAATTCCCGTCGGGGTAGCGTTTATATCGTAAAGCCCAAAATGCATGGCCCTGACGAAGTGTCTTTCACCTGTGATTTGTTTGACCGAATCGAAGATATCCTAGGAATGGCACGCAACACCCTAAAACTCGGCATTATGGATGAGGAACGTCGCACCAGCGTAAATCTCAAAGAGTGCATCCTCCGCGCCAAGGCACGTGTGGTTTTCATCAACACAGGCTTTCTGGATCGCACCGGCGATGAGATTCACACCAGCATGGTCGCTGGCGCCATCACAGCAAAAGGCGCGATGAAAACCGAGACCTGGATCAACGCATACGAAGATTCCAATGTAGACATTGGGCTGCATTGCGGCCTGCAAGGCAAGGCACAAATCGGCAAAGGGATGTGGGCAATGCCAGATCTCATGAGCCAGATGATGGAGACGAAAATAGGCCATCCTCAGGCAGGGGCCAACACTGCCTGGGTTCCATCACCCACCGCCGCTACCCTACATGTGATTCACTACCACGAAGTGGATGTTGCGCAACGCCAGGTGCAATTGAGCCAGCGAGCTCCCGCCAGTGTGGATGACATTTTGAGTATCCCCTTAAAGGGAGCAAATGGACTTTCGGAGCTGGAAATCCAGCGCGAACTGGACAACAACGCTCAGGGAATTCTCGGCTATGTGGTTCGCTGGATCGACCAGGGTGTAGGCTGCTCAAAAGTTCCGGACGTCAACGATGTGGGCCTCATGGAGGATCGTGCAACGCTGCGCATTTCGAGTCAGCACCTGTCGAATTGGCTACACCATGGGATTTGTAGTGAACAGCAGGTGCGAGAAACCCTGCAGCGCATGGCGGCCGTAGTGGACAAACAAAATTTGGGAGATCCTGCTTACCGCAATATGGCACCGGATTTTAATGACAACATTGCTTTTCAGGCGGCTTGTGATTTGGTGTTTGCCGGGCGTGAACAGCCCAATGGTTATACCGAGCCGGTGTTACATTCGCGGCGTCGTGAAGCAAAGGCAAAATACGGCTAAAAACGCCGTTTCGAGTTCCTCAATAAAAAGGGCCACAAACCAGGTTTGCGGCCCTTTTTTTCACTGGCTTCGAATCAAGCGGACTACTTAAGTTCAGTCATGCTCAACGCAGACAGTGCTTCCACATAATCATAATCCAGTATCTGCGCGACTGCCTGATAGGTCACCATTCCTGCGTGCACATTTAAACCATTCCTCAAATGTACGTCGTCGCGAAGGGCAACACTGGCACCCTTATTCGCCAGGCTCACCGCATAGGGAAGTGTTGCATTTGTCAGAGCTATGGTTGAGGTTCTCGCGACACCACCGGGCATATTGGCGACGCAATAGTGAACCACCCCATCGACAGTATAGGTGGGGTCTTGATGAGTGGTCGCGCGACTGGTCTCAAAACATCCACCTTGATCGATAGCTACATCCACCAATACCGCCCCGGCTTTCATTCTCCCAACCAATTCTCGCGAGATCAGTTTTGGTGCAGCCGCGCCGGGAATGAGTACAGCTCCGACAACCAAATCCGCCTCCAAGGCATACTTCTCTAGCGCATCTGCCGTTGAGTAAATGGTTTTCATGCGCCCGCCAAAAATCATATCCAACTCTTTTAGCCGCTCTAAAGAACGATCCAGGATTGTCACATCAGCGCCCATACCCATTGCCATGCGGGCCGCATTAATTCCCACAACACCGCCACCAATGACCAACACCTTCGCCGGCTCTACTCCAGGCACGCCACCGAGCAAAGTTCCGTTGCCACCCTGTGCCTTCTCGAGACTATGGGTGCCAGCTTGGATCGCCATTCTTCCGGCCACCTCGCTCATAGGTGCCAACAAAGGCAATCCGGATCCTGATTGTGTCACGGTTTCATAGGCGATACAGGTCGCGCCTGACTCCAATAGGAGCTTGGTCTGCTCGGGATCAGGCGCAAGGTGTAAATACGTAAACAGGAGCTGTCCCGGGCGGAGCATTTTGCACTCATCCGGCTGGGGTTCCTTTACCTTTATAATCATTTCAGCCCGGGAAAAAATCTCCGCCGCAGAGAAGGCAATTTCCGCACCTGCATCAATGTACTGCTCATCATCAAAACCAATCGCAAGACCGCCGTTATGCTCAACTATCACCTGGTGAGCGTGTCCGCACAATTCTTTGACGCCAGCTGGCGTCAACCCGATACGATATTCGTGATTCTTAATTTCCTTAGGAACACCGATTAACATTTTCCACCTCCACAAGTTGGGTTGATTGAATTCATTAGTGGATTCTAGCGTTCATTTTTAATCTTTATCTCTATAAAATTTCCATATTCCAGTTAAATCGACTATAAATACTCTACTTTATAGTTATTTTTTAGAATAGAGCTATTGCCTAGGGAACGAGAGCATTCCGCGAGCCCAAGGTTGAGCGCTTTGTCTGCCCGGTAATCATTGAAAGGAAACCCTCATGGAAAGAAAACTGCACGAGCTCAAGCGAATCGATCGAAACATATTGAGAGTCTTACAAAAGGAGGGCCGCACAAGCTTCGCTGAACTGGCCAGGCAGGTGGGGTTGAGTACTACGCCGTGCAAGGAGCGAGTAAAACGACTCGAGCGCGAACAGATTATCCGCGGGTATCAGGCCATTCTGAATCCAAAATACCTCGACGCGGCGTTGGTCGTTTTCGTGCAAATTCGCCTCAACAGAACCTCGCAGGATATTTTCGAGGAATTCACCCAGTCGGCCTACCAATTACCAGAGGTACAGGAGTGCTATCTGGTGTCGGGAAATTTTGACTACCTTATTAAGGCGCGGGTAGCGGACATGGATGCCTACAGAAAATTTCTGGGAGAGACACTGTTGACCCTCCCGGGTGTTCAGGAATCCACAAGTTATGTCGTCATGGAACAGGTAAAAGAGACCCTGGCGCTGGATATACCCTATTGACCGAGATTGAAAGTTCTAAACCACTTCAGAGTCGGTGTCTTTATATTGCAGGTTAGTTAACTGCTCCGACAGCAAACCCATCAAAAATATAATCACGCCGCCCAGTAAAAGCATCGTACTCATATTGCTAAAACGAGCACTGCCAGATACAAACGTCATCAGATAGTTCACAGCTCCCAGGCCAGAAGTTATGGCGGATACCGGAAAGTAAATCTTTAGTGGCGAGTACAGAGTGCCAATCTTAAAAATAATAAGAAAAAAACGTACGCCATCACGCAGTAAGTTGATATGGCTTTTACCCAGCCGCTTTGCCACGGTTATCGGAACAAATCCCACGGAGTAACCAGCCCTGAAAAAAGCCATGGTAGAGGTTGTCGGATAGCTAAATCCGTTGGGCAATAAGTATAGAAAACTCAGAAACTTTTTGCGATTGACCGCACGAAAACCCGAAGTCAGGTCGGGAATATTCCGATTCACCATCCAGCTGGCAAAGCGGTTGTAAAAAGCATTCGCACTCCATCTCACAATACTGGCCTGGGAATCAATACCGCTGCGGGACCCTACCACCAGGTCAAAACCTTCGTCGAGTTTGTCCATCATTTTCTGGATATCGGAAGGATCATGCTGCCCATCGCCGTCCATAAACACTATATACTCAGTCTTTGCAGCCCTCGCACCCGACTTAATGGCGGCGCCATTACCCTTGGAATAAGGGTGGGACAGCACTGAGACACCCGCAGCAGAACACACTTGAACGGTGTCGTCGGTGGAGCCATCATCCACCACGATAACCTCTGCATCCGGATAGGCATCCCTCAGCCAAGGCAGCAGCGACGCCAAACCAAGCTCTTCGTTTTTCGCAGGGATAATTATCGTTACATCTACCATCTAGTCCTCCAGATAGAGCTCAAGGGTACGCAGATCAGAGTTGGATAGCAGTCCCTCATCGCGTTTTTTTTGTAATATCTCGATAGTCTCATCGACATCGCTTACTTTACCTAATGCGGTGGAGAAATGCAGTTTCATTAATAGAGCCCGGGTCTCATCTGGCACCTGAGCCAAAGAAAGTTGTATGTAATCAAAAGCAGTGTCGTAACGACCCAAATCATTCTCAAAACTGGCCAGAAGAGTGAAAAGATTAGGCGAAGCTCGGGACATTTGCGGATCTGACAGAAATATTTCAACAAATCTGTCTGCTAATTTCAGTCTGTCAAAGCTAGGACAAGCCTCTCCTTGCAATAGTTTAGTCATTCCGTGAAAAATACTAACGATGGCGAATGGCCTTTCAGGATTTGATTGTCCCAGTACATCGAAGACCTCTGTCGGAACGACTTCATTAGCCAAACAATACAAACTCAGATCTCTGAGCTGTCGGTCGCCTATTCGCGCACGCTGATCCAATTCACCTGATTTCTTTGAGTACTCCAAGGCAGAAGACACAGCACCTACACCCGCCAACTGTATGGCCATCTCCTCGTTGGCGCGAGCCGAATCGGGATGATGAATGACATGGTTCAATCGAAGCATTGGCGTGCTGGACCAGATTTGTACCTGAGAACTGGTTTGCAGCGCCAACCACAGGACGTAAAAGCCGAAAATAACTAAAATCGGCGCAGTAATTGGTCTGTAGCGCTTACACAACACACCTGCTAGACAAAAAAGGAGTAGGAATAAACCTATTCCAGGAAAGTAATTCCGATGCTCAAAGTAAAGTTCCAACGCTAACACCGTCGATTCTATGCTGTGCCCAACCAGAAACCAGGACACAGCGAAAACCAATGTCCAAGCAATTCGGGCATAGCACAATACCAAAACGCCCACCCCGAGCAGCGACCACGAAACCACTGCATACAGCGTCGAAATTGGCGCAAACAAGGACTGTGAAACAACAATATCATCGTGGAACAGGCCCATTCGAAGCTTGTCCGGCATGTACAATTGCCCCACGTAGTCCCATAGGATTCTACTTTCGGTTAAAAGACGCTCCCCCAGGGAAAAGTCTCGTATCGTATAGCCCGCTCGTATCCAATCCGCCTGGTAGGACAGTATTCCAACTGCTCCTCCAGCACCGGCCACCAGCAGCAAGGCGCTATATCTGTGAAGGCCTCGGTGCGTCACACCCTCCCGATTTCGCCCCTGAAAAAAGAACACCTCCATAAGAATGACAACAGGCATAATGGCGACGGCGTTTTCTTTTGAAAAAATAGCGGCCCCCGCACAGAGCCCAAACCCTACCAGGTAATGCCAGGGAAACCGTCGAGACGCCACTGCGTTGCGCCAATAAACATAGAGGATAATGGCGGCGAGCATAAAAAGCGTCGCCAGAATGGTCATTCGCTGCACCATGTACAAGACAGTGCTGACGTACACAGGAGACAACAGCCAGGCAGCCGCTCCAAGCACTGAAAACCAGCGGTAGGCAGGGATTTTCTGGTGCGACAGGAGCAGACCAAACAGCCAAACTACCAGCGCCCCATTGAATAGATGAAGGCCAATGTTAATTAGTTTGGTACCCGCGGTGCCGCGATCCCAATACAATTTTTCAAGCACAAAACTTGCCATAGACACAGGACGACCCAGAGGACCAGATTTGTCATCGAATATGTATTCACGTGCCCGATCGGGGTTCTCAACAAGCGTCTCCAGCTTAGTTAAGCTTCCTCTATCATCAAGTAAAGGCGGGCCATATTGACCAGGCCAATACACCCACAAGGTGAACAGCAGCAGCGCCGCGATACCAAAAAATTGCGCTATAACCAAGGTGCGCTCGCGTGTAATCATTTGATATTCATCGGCGCACTAAGTGGAAAACAACGTTTTTAAGCGCAAGATATCTCGGCGGGCCGTATCAGCGGCCATCCAGTGTGAGACGACCTCATACATAGCTCCCACATCTCCCTGACGAATTCGAAGCGACAAGAGCTTGGCAAGAAAACCTCGATTTTCCGGATTGATTTGCAACGCTTTGTTGCAGATTCTTTCCAGTTCTTCATCGCTGGCCCCGCGAGCTTGAACATAGGTATAGTAACTCGATAAAAGAGGCAGCGATGTGGGATAACGTTTTTCAAGCAACTCGAAAATCGACATCACGCGGCCGTGGTCCACTTCACACCCACCCTCAGCGACGCACACGACAAGTGCGTCTATCGCATTATAATCAGACGACTGTAAAACTCGATCACTAAGAAGAATCTCCAACTTTCCCAGCCAATCTTCCTTTTTTCCGAGTTTGGGAAAATACTGCTCGTCAATGTGGTACAGCATAATGAGCGCAGCAAGGCTGCGAGAATCCAGCTCCCAGGTTTTTTGAAAATAATATCGCGATATGATCAATCGTTCTTTTGCCTGTTCTTCGTCCACCGAGCCAGCCGATGTTAAGTGGTGTTCTTGCCACAGGTTCTCGGCATATAAGAAGTTAGTCCTTGGCGAATTCGGATGGTTCTCAAGATTCACAAAGTTCAGCCTCTCATTGTCAGACCAGGCCGATACCCGGACCAGCATTAAGATCAACAAGATCGCGCTCACGCAGACTATCGGGATACACTGATTAAAATTGAATCGAGATGCCGCGCCGACTATACCAGCACCAGCAAGTACGCAAAAACCTACTGTGGGCAAATAGTTCCTGTGCTCATAAACCATCTCCAGAGCGAGAACACCGGACTCCATACTGTGTCCGACCAAATAAAATAGTAGTGCAAAGATAAGCAACGGAAAACGTCGTCTATAGAAATACCCGGCTAACAACACCATTACCCATGCAGCCAACGACAACAGAGTCGTCAACGGATCCAATAATCCTCTGGAAAGCGGAATATCATCATGCTGAAACCCCATAGCGCTAACATCAGGAAGGAAAAACCAACCGAGATAGCTCCAAAGTACTCGCAGCTGCGTTAAGACTCGCTCTTGTAAGGTAAATTCACGAGTTGTGTAACCGGCCAGGATAAAATCAGATGCGTAAAAACACACCCCTAGAAAAGCAATCGCAGCTAAAACCAGAATGAAATTGACTACTACTTTGTTCGGCAAGACAGTCCTACCGGCCCACCGTCCTTTGAAGAAAATCAGCTCTATAACTAAAGCAAGCACGGGTAACAAAATACCATTTTCTTTACTGTATACCGCCAAAGCGGTGATTATTCCCAGCCACAACAATACCGCCAAGACCTCTCCCAGACTCGCACCTTGACTCGCCCATTGTTGTCGGTAGCTGACAAACACTAACAGGCCCAACAGCACAAAAAAGGTAGACAGTTGTGCCATGCGCTGAACAGCATACAAGACCGTAGAGACCTGAAGCGGATGCAGTAGCCAGATGGCTGCGGATGCAAGAGCTATCAGCCCAAGCTGGGAATCGTCGAATCGCCGGGGATGAATTTGCAGCAGTTGCCGTGACAGGAAGAACACTAACCAAGCAATAGCAACGTGGATAACGGTATTAGTCAGTTTTAAGCCGTAAGCAGAGATGTCTCCTGAGACAATACTATTCAGGGCAAAACTGAACATCGGGATTGGCCGCCCCGTTACACCGGCATTGGAGCTTAGAGCCGCCACCCTCCAAGCATCGACAACGGTACCATCGAACCGTAAGGAGGAATTTGAAGCCAGATTAGGCAGGTCGTCAAAAAGTAATGCCCCGGAAAAGCCCAAACTGTAGACACCAAAGGTCAGTACGCTCAAGGCAACCAAGTATCGAATACAATAACGCGAACTTTGGATACTTGTACACCCTAAAATTTGTCTGTTTTGGGAAAGGAAAAGCAGTAGCTGTAGTCAAGTGGAGATAATAAACGGCGGATTCAAGTCGCTAGTGTAGGTCGTCGTAAATAGTGTACCATATAGTCTCTTCCCTATATAGAGAGCTTGTCGTGCGTGTTGCAGTAGAAATTGTTTTGTCTGATGACGAAGTTTTGGGTTTGAGTAAGTTATCTAAATCGCGTTCTGTCTCGGTCCGATTGGCGGAGCGTTCGCGAATTGTTCTTCTGGCCGGCAAGGGCATGACCAATGAAGAGATCGGTTTTGAACTGGGCATTACGAGACAGAAAGCTGGCCGCTGGCGAGAACGCTATGCAGACAGTGGAGTCGAAGGCATCAGCCAGGATGCGTATCGGCCAGGGCGAAAACCGAAAATCAGTTCACGCAAGGTTGCACAGGTGATCAGACTCACGACGCAAGAGACACCGGAAAACGCTACGCATTGGAGCCAGCGTCTCATGGCAGATAAGGCCGGCATTAGCATGTCCTCGGTGGGCAGGATATGGAAAAGCCACGGTTTGAAGCCACACCGAATAAATACATTCAAGGTATCGAACGATAAAGAGTTTGCCGAGAAGTTGGAGGCAATCGTCGGCCTTTACTTATCACCGCCAGAAAATGCCATTGTTTTCAGTTGTGATGAAAAGAGTCAGATACAAGCACTGGATAGAACGCAGCCGGGCTTGCCGATGAAAAAAGGCAGGGCGGCAACAATGACCCATGACTATAAACGTCATGGCACCACGACCTTGTTTGCGGCATTGAACATCTTGACAGGGGAAGTGTTAGGTACCTGCGCCGAACGGCATCGCCATCAAGAATGGTTGAAGTTTCTCCGCCAAATAAATAAGTCGACGCCCAAGGATAAAGAGATTCATATTATCTGTGACAACTACGCCACACATAAGCACCCGAAGGTAAAAAGCTGGCTGAAATATCACCAGCGATTCCATGTGCACTTTACGCCAACCAGCGCATCGTGGTTAAACATGGTGGAGCGGTTTTTTCGGGAGCTAACTGAAAAGCAATTGAAACGAGGTGTCTTTAGCAGTGTGGAAGAGCTTGAGCAAACAGTCATGGCGTTCATTGAGACTCATAATCAAGCGCCAGCGCCTTATATCTGGACCAAATCCGCGAGTGACATATTGGAGAAAGTGAAGCGTGGCAGAGAGAAACTTAATAAGTTACAAACTGTTTGACGACCTACACTAGTGCAATCGGTGGGTTGATCCCAAACAGTACTTGGTTGGGGGGTTTTAAAGTCCAGACATTTTCTTGGCCGGTTGTTAAGTTTATCAAAGATTCTCTGGACACACTCCGGCGTCATATCATCAAAGCTAGATCCTTTCGGGGCGTATTGGCGGATCAGACCATTTGTATTCTCATTCAATCCCCGCTCCCATGAATGGTAAGGGTGCGCGAAGTAGCTTTCAGCCTGCAGCTGTTGGGCGATAACCTCGTGTAAGGCAAACTCCTTGCCGTTATCATAGGTCAGTGTTTCTACCGGGGCGGCTAAGGGGGAAAGCGCCCCAAGTATCGCTTCCTTGACGGCCTTCGCCGTTTTATTGGGGGCCAGGGCGATCACTGTGAAACGTGTCTTTCTCTCAACAGCCGTCATCAGTACGGAGCCACCCAAGCGCCCAATGATAAGGTCCATTTCCCAATCACCAATACGCTTGCGCTCATCAACAATCGCTGGACGCTCGTCGATACTTACCCGGTTCTTTAGCTGCCCGCGCTTGTCTGGGCTCCCGTAACGCTTCTTACGTTTCTTTTGGCAGCGCAAGTGGGCATGGAGGTCGCCCCCGGCCTTCTTGTCGATCAGAATGTACTGATAAATCCATTCTGGACTAACAGATTGCAGGATTGATTTTGCTAGCCAACCGCTGATCTGCTCTGGACTCCATTCCTCCCTCAGTAGCGATTCAACCCGCTGCCAGGTTATCTCTGTAATACGTGTATGGGTGTGGTGATGCTGCCGTTCAGTGGCAAAACGCTGGGCCTGCTGGGGCCTATAACCACGCAAGCCCGTATTGCGACCAAGCTCTCTGCTAATTGTCCCAGGGCTTCGTCTAAGCTCTCTGGCTATGGCTTTTTGTGTAAAACCAGCTTTTAAAAATGCTTCAATCTGGTATCGTTCGTATTCGGTCAACTGTGTATAGTTCATGTGTAATTTCCTTGGTCGAGAAAATGGCACTGGATTGTACCAGTTGGCCACCTGCTCTAGAAATTGCACTTATGACTTGAATCTAAGAACCATTACAAGAAAAAAAAACCAAAAAAAACCCGGCCGAAGCCGGGTTCTTCAAACGCTAGACTATTAGCCTCTGCAGCTTGAAGGCAAGTATTTTACATCAATAGCGGTGATACCAGTGGTCCCCAACCTAATCGCCGAACCGCACGTCCAATCAAGAGAGCCATCAGCTTTTGTAATCGCTGAGAGAGTGAATCCCGTAGTTGCCGTTCCTCCCGGTACCTCACCGACTCTAACAGTAGCGCCAATTATACCCGCTGGGTCATACTTGAGGGACGTTACAATCTTTTTATCCGGATTCGTATTGAGACCCGACACTGCCAACAGCGGAAAAGCGCCTTTAGTAGCGTAGTACTCAGAAAGCGAAGTTTTAGCTTCAGCCAAAGCAGCCATCGGTTCAGCCATCTTGGCACGAACGGTATAATCCTGATAAGCAGGCAACGCGATGGCTGCCAAAATTCCAATGATCGCAATTACGATCATCAGTTCGATAAGGGTAAAACCCTGTTGTGTGTTCTTTTGTGTATTCATAATTCCTGCTCCAAATGACAAACTATTTTTAAGTTAGTGTTCTTGCATACCGGGTTGTTGTGCGGACCGATACAGGCAGAGGGAGTACTGCAGTTACCGTGCCAAAAACTAAATTATTGCATCCAATATTTTTTAAATTCTTTTAATACAACCACTTACAAACACAAACTATTTTCAGGAGCTCTCTAAAACGAATTTTCAATAGAGGCCAATGATGACGTGGAGGCTACAATTGTGACAAATTTTGTCACAATTGTCTCGGAAGCAAAGAGGGCAAATAAAGAAGCAGTTAAGTTTGGCACTGCCCTTCAAAGATATGTGATTGAGGCAACAACCAGGCTCTTCTCCGCTTCTATGAGTGAAAAAGGATGCCGATCCCCACGTAATCTGCTGGTATATAAGGCTTCTGACAACTTTACATAGAACAGGTATATGGGAATCGACATCCAGAGGGATATTTTGGGCCTCAAGGGGCAGCGGGTCAATCAAATACAACGGGACGAACAGGAGCAGCAACTTGTCATTCACTGCAGCCGGGACCGGCGTAGAAACGCCATAGACCCCGTTACAGGGCGAAAGGGAACAGTCAACCGGTACGTCCGTCGACAGATCAGGGATGTGCCGCCACATGAGTATTCAGGCGGTCTCCAGACATCTCGGTGTACGCTGGGAGACGGTGAAGAATATCGACAAGGCGTATCTGGAGGAGACTCTCCCGGCACTCGACCCGACACCGCTGACTGGCCTGAAGTATCCGGGTGTTGATGAGGTGGCCAGGGCGAAAGGCCACGACTACATGACCGTGATTTACGACACGGTGGAGGGGCATTTAATCGGTGTGGAAACCGGCCGAACGGCTGACGTTTTCTCTGGATTTCTAAAGCAGCTTCCGGCACAAACCACTGAAAAAATAGAGGCTGTCGCAATGGACATGGCGCCATCCTGTCAGAAATCAGTCCGTGATTGCTGACCCAATGCCGACATTGTGTTTGACCGTTTCCACGTCATGAAGCACTACAGCAAGGCCCTGAGCAACCAGCGGCGAATAGCGTTTGGAAAGGCCAACAAAGCGGGTAAAGCATTGCTAACAGGAGCACATTACCTGGTGCTGAAAAACGCCGATAAACTGGACTAACCCCGGACTCAAAAATTACAACGACTATTGGATGAAAATGCCCATCTCAATACGCTGTATATCTTGAAGGAACAACTTCAGGCCTTGTGGGAATCACAGAGTGTTGAACTGATGCAGGAGCGACTGGAAGCCTGGTGCCGGATAGCCGATCAATCGACCATGCTCTACCTGAAGAAGTTTGCAAAATCCTTGAGAAGGCACTGTGTGGGCATTTGTAATTAGTCGACCCTGAAAAACGCTTAACATGTTGATTGTATTAGATAATACTGGGTATTTGTGAGATGATTTCGACCAGTTTCAAGCCTATTTGGCACCTAATCCGGTCGAAACAAAGGTGGCTCTCGATGAAAGACTCTTCCCCCGATCACCATCAAATGAGTTTTATGGCTGCTGGGTTGATGGATCAACTCAATCCGAAACACCCTCTGTTACATCTTGCGCGAACCATACCCTGGGACTTTTTTGAATCGGAGTTCGCTCCCTTGTATGCGGCAACTGGCAGACCTGCCAAACCCGTACGCTTGATGGTGGGTTTATCTATTCTCAAGCATATGGAAAATCTCAGCGACGAGGTTATCGTGCAACACTGGGTACAAAACCCGTATTACCAGGCATTTTGCGGGGAGGTTGAATTCCAGTGGTCATTCCCTTGTGACCCATCCGATCTGGTGTACTTCCGCAAGCGAGTCGGCGAAAAGGGATTTGAAAAAATATTGGCATCCTCTATCACCATTCATGGTGAGAAAGCGGTCGAAGAGGAAGTCTGTATTGACACCACAGTACAGGAAAAAACATCACCTTTCCCACCGATGCAAAGTTGTACCGAAAGATTATTGTTCGTTGCCTGAAATTGGCCAGGAAAGAAGGGATAACACTTCGCCGCAGTTATGCCAAGGAAATTAAGCAAAGAAAACTGGAATGTCGTTTTGCGGGACATCCCAGGAACCGTGCCAAGGCCCGCAAAGCCGTTAAGCGGCTAAAGACCATTGCCGGTCGTTTAGTGCGGGAATTGGAGCGTAAACTGCCACTCGACATTCTGGAAAAGCTGGCAGAGGACTTTGCACTATTCCATCGTGGACTGAACCAGAAGCGAGGGGATACGAACAAGCTGTACAGCTTGCACGAACCCCATGTCTACTGCATGAGTAAAGGCAAAGAGCATAAGCGCTATGAATTTGGCACCAAGGTTTCTATCACGACAACTCGGGATTCAAAAATCATTGTTGGTGCCATGGCCTTTGATACGAACAAATTTGATGGTCATACGCTGCCGGAGGTGCTGTTGCAATTGAAGCGGCTTAACAAACTGAAACCGGCCGTTGGCTTATGTGATCGGGGTTACAAAGGGAAGAAAAAGATCAATGACACGCGGATCATAATGCCCAGCACAGGTACTCGGGATACGGATAGTGCCTACCAGGTGCTGATGCGGAAACGTTTTAGAAAGCGGGCTGGCATAGAGCCGGTGATCGGCCACCTGAAGTCGGATCATCGATTGAACAAAAGTTATCTCAAAGGATTTGAAGGCGACCAGATTAACGTACTGATGGCTGCTGCTGCGTTTAACTTCAGGAAGTGGATGAGATTGTTTTTATTGGCCCCGAAAACGGCTTCCTTATGGAGTCGTTTAACGCAGTTTATTATCAAGCCACGGCATTACGGCGATGCCGTGATGGCCAATTAGGCTTTTTCAGGGTCGACTAATTAGTCGACCCTGAAAAACGCTTAACATGTTGATTGTATTAGATAATACTGGGTATTTGTGAGATGATTTCGACCAGTTTCAAGCCTATTTGGCACTTAATCCGGTCGAAACAAAGGTGGCTCTCGATGAAAGATTCTTCCCCCGATCACCATCAAATGAGTTTTATGGCTGCTGGGTTGATGGATCAACTCAATCCGAAACACCCTCTGTTACATCTTGCGCGAACCATACCCTGGGACTTTTTTGAATCGGAGTTCGCTCCCTTGTATGCGGCAACTGGCAGGCCTGCCAAACCCGTACGCTTGATGGTGGGTTTATCTATTCTCAAGCATATGGAAAATGTCAGCGACGAGGTTATCGTGCAACACTGGGTACAAAACCCGTATTACCAGGCATTTTGCGGGGAGGTTGAATTCCAGTGGTCATTCCCTTGTGACCCATCCGATCTGGTGTACTTCCGCAAGCGAGTCGGCGAAAAGGGATTTGAAAAAATATTGGCATCCTCTATCACCATTCATGGTGAGAAAGCGGTCGAAGAGGAAGTCTGTATTGACACCACAGTACAGGAAAAAAACATCACCTTTCCCACCGATGCAAAGTTGTACCGAAAGATTATTGTTCGTTGCCTGAAATTGGCCAGGAAAGAAGGGATAACACTTCGCCGCAGTTATGCCAAGGAAATTAAGCAAAGAAAACTGGAATGTCGTTTTGCGGGACATCCCAGGAACCGTGCCAAGGCCCGCAAAGCCGTTAAGCGGCTAAAGACCATTGCCGGTCGTTTAGTGCGGGAATTGGAGCGTAAACTGCCACTCGACATTCTGGAAAAGCTGGCAGAGGACTTTGCACTATTCCATCGTGGACTGAACCAGAAGCGAGGGGATACGAACAAGCTGTACAGCTTGCACGAACCCCATGTCTACTGCATGAGTAAAGGCAAAGAGCATAAGCGCTATGAATTTGGCACCAAGGTTTCTATCACGACAACTCGGGATTCAAAAATCATTGTTGGTGCCATGGCCTTTGATACGAACAAATTTGATGGTCATACGCTGCCGGAGGTGCTGTTGCAATTGAAGCGGCTTAACAAACTGAAACCGGCCGTTGGCTTATGTGATCGGGGTTACAAAGGGAAGAAAAAGATCAATGACACGCGGATCATAATGCCCAGCACAGGTACTCGGGATACGGATAGTGCCTACCAGGTGCTGATGCGGAAACGTTTTAGAAAGCGGGCTGGCATAGAGCCGGTGATCGGCCACCTGAAGTCGGATCATCGATTGAACAAAAGTTATCTCAAAGGATTTGAAGGCGACCAGATTAACGTACTGATGGCTGCTGCTGCGTTTAACTTCAGGAAGTGGATGAGATTGTTTTTATTGGCCCCGAAAACGGCTTCCTTATGGAGTCGTTTAACGCAGTTTATTATCAAGCCACGGCATTACGGCGATGCCGTGATGGCCAATTAGGCTTTTTCAGGGTCGACTAATTACGCGAAGCACAAGCTCACCAGTGCCAGGATCGAGGCTGGCAACATCAGTATCGGCATGATCCGCAAGCGCGCCAGAGGCATCAGGGATACCGAGTATTTCAAACTCAAGATCAGACAGTCATCCCTGCCGGACGGGGACTCGATGTTCTATGTTGCGGCCTAATATTCACTCACAAGACCGGAGAAGAACCAACAACTAATCAAAAATTCTTGAGAAATCATCACATTAGTGTTGTTCAAAGGTATTAGGCCGACTAGGGTATCGGTATACTCGAACACATAATAGCCAAAAACCACTTGGCAATAGCACCGGCTAGACAGGGACCTAGTGAACATGAACGATAAGGCGGTTGGACAGCTTAGCGGACTGGCAGGGAGACTTGTTGCTGAAGGTTTGATTTCAGCACAGGAAGCCGGCGACGCTCAAAAAGCGGCCTCCACCGAGAATATGCCCTTTGTTCAATACTTGGTTGGCAGCAGCGAAATTGACAGTCAGCGATTGGCTGAAGTGGCTTCCCAGGAATTCGGTGTTCCACTGTTTGACATCACCGCCTTCAACCAGGCCAATCTCCCGGAAGGTCTCGTCGATGCCAGCCTGATTGTTAAGCACCACGCCCTGCCGCTTTTTCATCGCGGCAATAGATTGTTTATCGCAGTATCAGATCCAACGAATTTAGTCGCTCTGGATGAAATCAAATTTCATACCGGGGTCAATACGGACGCCGTATTGGTAGAGGAGCGCTCTCTCAACACCGCTATAACAACGTGGATGGAGGCCCAGGACAATTTGGGCGACGGCCTCGACGGACTGGATTCGGGAGATCTGGATGATATCGATATTCAGTCCGGAGATGACCCAGCTGACGAGGACGATGGCACCCAGGGAATAGATGAAACTCCCATCGTGCGCTTCGTCAACAAGGTACTTATCGACGCCATTAAACAAGGTGCATCGGACATACACTTTGAACCCTACGAGAAAAACTACCGTGTTCGATACCGCACTGACGGTATTTTGCAGGAAATAGTAAGACCACCTAGAAACTTAGCCCCGCGGCTTTCCGCACGCCTGAAAGTTATGTCGCAGATGGACATCTCTGAACGACGTGTCCCTCAAGATGGTCGCATACAAATGAAACTGTCCCGCAATCGATCCATCGACTTCCGGGTGAATACTCTGCCGACACTTTTCGGCGAGAAAATTGTACTGCGTATTCTCGACCCATCAAGCGCGCAAATGGGTATCGATGCGCTGGGTTATGAGCCCGATCAAAAAGACATGTACGTTAATGCACTGGATCAACCTCAGGGAATGATTCTGGTAACAGGCCCCACGGGATCGGGTAAAACAGTTTCTCTCTACACTGGTCTGAATATGCTCAATACGCCAGAACTCAATATATCAACGGCGGAAGACCCGGTGGAAATTAACCTGGAAGGGATCAATCAGGTACACGTGAATGCCAAGGTCGGCCTGAACTTTGCCGAGGCGCTGCGCTCATTCCTACGTCAGGATCCCGACATCATCATGGTCGGTGAGATTCGAGACCTTGAAACTGCAGAAATCGCTATTAAGGCAGCGCAGACAGGCCACATGGTGATGTCTACTTTGCACACCAACAGCGCCGCCGAAACCATTACGCGCATGCTCAATATGGGAGTTCCCGCTTTCAACCTCGCGACATCGGTTAATCTAATTATCGCACAGCGCCTTGCCCGCAGATTGTGCAAAGAATGCTGTGAGCCTGCGACCGACGTACCAAAGGAAACACTGCTCAAAGAGGGTTTTACCGAGGAAATGCTGGAAGGCGCAACCCTGATGAATCCGGTGGGCTGCAAACTGTGTAATGAGGGTTACAAGGGACGGGTCGGTGTTTATGAAGTTGTGAAAGTGACACCAGCAATTGCCCAAATTATTATGGAGGAAGGAAATTCCATCCAAATAGATAAGCAGGCGCGGGCAGAAGGTTTTAACGACTTAAGACGTTCCGCCCTACAAAAAGCGGCGCGAGGCGAGACCAGCCTCAAAGAGGTCAACCGAATTACAACCGATTAACCCCAACACAATGAAAATTCAGGACATTGGTGGATAGTATTATGGCAACAAGTGCAGTCAGAGGAAGTACGTTTACCTGGGCCGGAACCGACAAACAGGGCCGCACCAGCAAGGGCGAAATAGAAGCCGTAAGCTCTTCGATGGCCAAGGCCCAGCTACGACGCCAGGGCATTAAGCCCAAAAGCGTCCGTAAAAAATCGAAGCCGTTTTTTGGAAGCGGTGGTAAAAAAATTAGGCCTATGGATATCTCCATTTTTACCCGGCAGATGTCTACGATGATGAAAGCGGGTGTACCACTGGTACAGAGTTTTGAAATTGTAGCGGATGGACTGGAAAACCCCAGTATGGGCGCGCTCGTCACGACCATAAAGAACGATGTAGCGGCGGGCACCGGCCTTGCAGTCTCTTTGGAGAAACACCCCAAGTATTTTGACGATCTTTTTTGCAGCCTTGTCGCTTCTGGCGAATCTTCTGGAACGCTGGAAGTCATGCTGGATCGCGTGGCAACCTACAAAGAAAAAACGGAACAGCTCAAAGCTAAAATTAAGAAAGCGATGACCTATCCCATTGCGGTTGTGGTCGTTGCATTGGTAGTAACGGGCATACTGTTGATCAAAGTGGTGCCCCAATTTGCAGAAACCTTCAGCAGCTTCGGTTCAGACCTACCCGCCTTTACTCTGTTCGTTTTAGGTATCTCCGAATTTGCACAGGACTGGTGGTACATTATTATAGCGGTCATTATTGCCGCAATTTTTCTGTTCAAGGAGGTGAAGGCACGCTCGGTCCCATTTGCTGAATTTCTTGACAAAATGGCGCTGAAAACTCCAGTAATTGGGGACATCGTTTTCAATTCCGTCATTGCGAGATTCTCTCGCACACTCGCCACGACATTTGCCGCCGGCGTACCTTTGGTGGAAGCACTAGACTCTACAGCTGGAGCAGCCGGTAATTCGGTCTACGCCAAGGCAATCAGGCAAATCCGGGATGATGTAACAACCGGTACCACCTTGTATAACTCCATCAAATCTACAGGTCTGTTTCCAAACATGTTATTGCAAATGGTATCCATTGGTGAGGAAGCAGGCGCACTGGACGAGATGTTAGACAAAGTGGCCAATCACTACGAAGACGCCGTTGACAACGCAGTGGATAGCCTAAGCTCTCTGATGGAGCCGATTATCATGTCGATTCTAGGTGTATTGGTCGGCGGGTTAATGATTGCAATGTACTTGCCCATATTTATGCTGGGTTCTGTTATTTAAGTAGGCGAAGACTCCAAACCTTAGCGGACACAACTCTGATGCTGGATGTACTAAACCAACACCCTTGGATGTTGGCTATTGCCCTTTTGTTTATGGGCCTTATTGTCGGCAGTTTTTTAAACGTAGTAATTTATCGACTCCCAATCATGATGGAATCCCAGTGGCGCAACGACTGCTGCGAACTTTTGGAGGTCGACGAAAAACAACCCACGCAAACCATCAATCTGGCAGTCCCAAACTCCCACTGCCCAAATTGTGGTCAGGCAATAAAAGCCTGGCAGAACATCCCGATTCTTAGCTATATGATATTGGGAGGTAAGTGCCACAACTGCCAAACAAACATATCCATGCGCTACCCAATTATCGAATTGGTAAGCGGCCTCATGACACTTTCCCTAATGGTGTATTTCGACGCCTCTATTGCGCTGTTGGGAGCTATGCTTTTCACGTGGGCGCTGATAACGCTCACCATGATCGACATCGATCAGCAGCTGTTACCTGATGACATTACCCTTCCACTATTATGGCTGGGCCTCATACTCAATGTGAACGAAACCTTTGTCAGCCTTGAGGCAGCTGTCATCGGCGCAGCCGTTGGATACCTCTCGCTGTGGAGCGTGTTTTGGTTGTTCAAGCTACTGACGGGCAAAGACGGAATGGGTTACGGCGACTTCAAGTTGCTAGCGGCGCTCGGCGCATGGATGGGATGGCAGGCGATACCACTGATTATTTTGTTGTCCTCGGTAGTGGGGATGATCGTAGGAGTATCCCTGATGATATTGCAGCGCCGGGGCAAGGACATACCTATCCCCTTCGGGCCGTACCTGGCGATGGCCGGTTGGATAAGTTTACTATGGGGTAATCAGCTTACGGACATGTATATAAGTGCAACAGGACTAACGCCTTGAGCTTTGTCGTTGGCATTACCGGTGGTATAGGAAGCGGCAAAAGCGCTGTTACCGAACGTTTCGAACGCTTTGGGATAACCGTGGTCGATGCAGATCTCGCTGCAAGAATCGTTGTCGAAAAAGGTAAGCCGGCGCTCAAGGCCATTGAAGAACACTTTGGCAGCGAAGTGATTAGCAAAAATGGTGAGCTTGATAGAGCCGCACTTCGCAGCAAGGTATTTTCCGAGGACTCAGAGCGCATCTGGCTCCAACAGCTCACCCACCCCTTGATCGGCACGGAAATACTGGAACAACTCGGCGCCTCAAAATCGCCGTACACAATTCTCAGCTCGCCCCTGTTGCTGGAAACCTCTCAAGGCGAACTCAGCCAGTGTATCGTGGTTGTTGATGTTCCTCAGGAATTGCAGTTAAAGCGCACAATGGCGCGCGATGACAACGATGAGGCCCAGGTAAAACGAATCATGGCTGCTCAAATGCCGCGGGACGAAAGGCTCGAGCGCGCCGATATCGTTATCGACAACTCACGCAGCCTCGAAGATCTGGACGGTGTAGTCGCTAAACTTCACGAAGAGTTTTTGAACAAGGTGAGCGAGCGCCAGGCTAACTAGTCGACCCTGAAAAACGCTTAACATGTTGATTTTATTAGATAATACTGGGTATTTGTGAGATGATTTCGACCAGTTTCAAGCCTATTTGGCACTTAATCCGGTCGAAACAAAGGTGGCTCTCGATGAAAGATTCTTCCCCCGATCACCATCAAATGAGTTTTATGGCTGCTGGGTTGATGGATCAACTCAATCCGAAACACCCTCTGTTACATCTTGCGCGAACCATACCCTGGGACTTTTTTGAATCGGAGTTCGCTCCCTTGTATGCGGCAACTGGCAGGCCTGCCAAACCCGTACGCTTGATGGTGGGTTTATCTATTCTCAAGCATATGGAAAATGTCAGCGACGAGGTTATCGTGCAACACTGGGTACAAAACCCGTATTACCAGGCATTTTGCGGGGAGGTTGAATTCCAGTGGTCATTCCCTTGTGACCCATCCGATCTGGTGTACTTCCGCAAGCGAGTCGGCGAAAAGGGATTTGAAAAAATATTGGCATCCTCTATCACCATTCATGGTGAGAAAGCGGTCGAAGAGGAAGTCTGTATTGACACCACAGTACAGGAAAAAAACGGTTCTTCTCCGGTCTTGTGAGTGAATATCAGGCCGCAACATAGAACATCGAGTCCCCGTCCGGCAGGGATGACTGTCTGATCTTGAGTTTGAAATACTCGGTATCCCTGATGCCTCTGGCGCGCTTGCGGATCATGCCGATACTGATGTTGCCAGCCTCGATCCTGATGTTGCCAGCCTCGATCCTGGCACTGGTGAGCTTGTGCTTCGCGTAATTACAAATGCCCACACAGTGCCTTCTCAAGGATTTTGCAAACTTCTTCAGGTAGAGCATGGTCGATTGATCGGCTATCCGGCACCAGGCTTCCAGTCGCTCCTGCATCAGTTCGACAGTCTCTGATTCCCACAAGGCCTGAAGTTGTTCCTTCAAGATATACAGCGTATTGAGATGGGCATTTTCATCCCATAGTCGCTGTAATTTTTGAGTCCGGGGTTCGTCCAGTTTATCGGCGTTTTTCAGCACCAGGTAATGTGTTCCTGTTAGCAATTCCTTACCCGCTTTGTTGGCCTTTCCAAACGCTATTCGCCGCTGGTTGCTCAGGGCCTTGCTGTAGTGCTTCATGACGTGGAAACGGTCAAACACAATGTCGGCATTGGGTCAGCAATCACGGACTGATTTCTGACAGGATGGCGCCATGTCCATTGCGACAGCCTCTATTTTTTCAGTGGTTTGTGCCGGAAGCTGCTTTAGAAATCCAGAGAAAACGTCAGCCGTTCGACCGGTTTCCACACCGATTAAATGCCCCTCCACCGTGTCGTAAATCACGGTCATGTAGTCGTGGCCTTTCGCCCTGGCCACCTCATCAACACCCGGATACTTCAGGCCAGTCAGCTGTGTCGGGTCGAGTGCCGGGAGAGTCTCCTCCAGATACGCCTTGTCGATATTCTTCACCGTCTCCCAGCGTACACCGAGATGTCTGGAGACCGCCTGAATACTCATGTAGCGGCACAGGCCACTGATCATGCGGCAGAAGCGGCGGGTGAAACGCCAACCCTTGTCAACAAACTCACAGCGTTCCATCCGCCGCTCATTTTTGCTGATAAATACTGGGACCAGCTCCCTTTCAATCATGCAAGGGTAGCCAAAGAGCGGCACATCCCTGATCTGTCGACGGACGTACCGGTTGACTGTTCCCTTTCGCCCTGTAACGGGGTCTATGGCGTTTCTACGTCGGTCCCTGCTGCAATGAATGACAAGTTGCTGCTCCTGTTCGTCCCGTTGTATTTGATTGACCCGCTGCCCCTTGAGGCCCAAAATATCCCTCTGGATGTCGATTCCCATATACCTGTTCTATGTAAAGTTGTCAGAAGCCTTATATACCAACAGATTACGTGGGGATCGGCATCCTTTTTCACTCATAGAAGCGGAGAAGAGCCAAAATAAAACATTAAGAGCCGCCGGTATCAATGACCTGGTCGGGTCTCGCTATACCTGGTTACGCAATCCCGACAACTGGAGTGAAAAAGATGAAGCCACTTTTTATGGCCTTCAATCAAAGGGGTTGAAGGTTGCCCGAGCCTGGGCAATCAAAGAGACGCTGCTTGACCTGTGGACTTACAGCTACGATAAACCAGCCCGAGCGTTCTTTAAGAAATGGTACTGGTGGGCGACACATTCACGTCTAAAGCCGGTCATATCAGTCGCCAAGATGCTAAAGAGTCGACCCTGAAAAACGCTTAACATGTTGATTGTATTAGATAATACTGGGTATTTGTGAGATGATTTCGACCAGTTTCAAGCCTATTTGGCACTTAATCCGGTCGAAACAAAGGTGGCTCTCGATGAAAGATTCTTCCCCCGATCACCATCAAATGAGTTTTATGGCTGCTGGGTTGATGGATCAACTCAATCCGAAACACCCTCTGTTACATCTTGCGCGAACCATACCTTGGGACTTTTTTGAATCGGAGTTCGCTCCCTTGTATGCGGCAACTGGCAGGCCTGCCAAACCCGTACGCTTGATGGTGGGTTTATCTATTCTCAAGCATATGGAAAATGTCAGCGACGAGGTTATCGTGCAACACTGGGTACAAAACCCGTATTACCAGGCATTTTGCGGGGAGGTTGAATTCCAGTGGTCATTCCCTTGTGACCCATCCGATCTGGTGTACTTCCGCAAGCGAGTCGGCGAAAAGGGATTTGAAAAAATATTGGCATCCTCTATCACCATTCATGGTGAGAAAGCGGTCGAAGAGGAAGTCTGTATTGACACCACAGTACAGGAAAAAAACATCACCTTTCCCACCGATGCAAAGTTGTACCGAAAGATTATTGTTCGTTGCCTGAAATTGGCCAGGAAAGAAGGGATAACACTTCGCCGCAGTTATGCCAAGGAAATTAAGCAAAGAAAACTGGAATGTCGTTTTGCGGGACATCCCAGGAACCGTGCCAAGGCCCGCAAAGCCGTTAAGCGGCTAAAGACCATTGCCGGTCGTTTAGTGCGGGAATTGGAGCGTAAACTGCCACTCGACATTCTGGAAAAGCTGGCAGAGGACTTTGCACTATTCCATCGTGGACTGAACCAGAAGCGAGGGGATACGAACAAGCTGTACAGCTTGCACGAACCCCATGTCTACTGCATGAGTAAAGGCAAAGAGCATAAGCGCTATGAATTTGGCACCAAGGTTTCTATCACGACAACTCGGGATTCAAAAATCATTGTTGGTGCCATGGCCTTTGATACGAACAAATTTGATGGTCATACGCTGCCGGAGGTGCTGTTGCAATTGAAGCGGCTTAACAAACTGAAACCGGCCGTTGGCTTATGTGATCGGGGTTACAAAGGGAAGAAAAAGATCAATGACACGCGGATCATAATGCCCAGCACAGGTACTCGGGATACGGATAGTGCCTACCAGGTGCTGATGCGGAAACGTTTTAGAAAGCGGGCTGGCATAGAGCCGGTGATCGGCCACCTGAAGTCGGATCATCGATTGAACAAAAGTTATCTCAAAGGATTTGAAGGCGACCAGATTAACGTACTGATGGCTGCTGCTGCGTTTAACTTCAGGAAGTGGATGAGATTGTTTTTATTGGCCCCGAAAACGGCTTCCTTATGGAGTCGTTTAACGCAGTTTATTATCAAGCCACGGCATTACGGCGATGCCGTGATGGCCAATTAGGCTTTTTCAGGGTCGACTAAAGAAACATCTCGACAACATAATGACTTACTTGAAACATCGCATCACCAATACGACCGCAGAAGGATTTAATTCAAAGATTCAGACAATAAAATCGGCTGCCCGAGGATTTAGAAACTTCGAAAACTATCGAGTTTCAATTCTGTTCCACTGTGGAAAACTCAACCTCTACCCACAGGATTCCCAGTAGAACCGAAAAAGGGAACCCGGCGGACTCCAGCTTGTTCATGCCGGCGCTGGATTTTCACCAGTCGAAGCTGCACCGTCTACCGCACTCGGTGGTGGCTGACGGTGGCTATGCCAGCCAGGAGAATGTGGCAAAAGGAAGGGGGCTGGGTGTTAAGCGTGTGGCCTTTCATAAGCCGGCCGGTTTATCACTTCACGCCATGGGCGTTAAATCGAAAACGTTTACTCGATTGCGCCATTTCCGGGCGGGCGTCGAAGGGAATATTTCAGAACTAAAAAGAGCATTTGGTGCAAAAAAGGCAATTGGAAAGGACTTGCTGGCTTTAAAGCCTATGTCTGGTCATCAGTTCTGAGCTACAACCTGATGCGTTTGGCGAGACTTGACTCCGGCTAAGCTCGAAGCTGGCCCAGGATAGGAAATATTTGTAGGCTTATGGGTAGTACAGCGTATTTCTGCGATCCGAATTCAGGATAATGGACCTTTAAGCAATGATTCTCGTCATTTTATGGCCGCTAAAAGCCGGTAGCATTGTGGGCCGGAACGTAAAGACTAAAACGGGATGGTTTTTTAGAAAAACATCCATTTATGGGTAGGCACTAACTAGCGCTTCGGCTACCACCCAGTTTTAGCACAGCATCAACAATCGGGGCATTCGCCTCGGGAAAATCGTATTTTTGTAGCTCCTCCACGGCGACCCACAACAATGGCTGCCCTTCGCACCCCGTCGCCTCGCCAGTAAATTTGGCGACGACCCAAACATCGAGACAAACACTCTTGTCACCATAATCGTGGGACACTGTCGTTAGTGGCGTGGCCGGGCCTATCTCGATCCCTAACTCTTCGTACAACTCTCGAGCCAGGGCATCGGGCACAGTCTCACCTGCCTCAACTTTGCCACCGGGAAATTCCCACAACCCACCCTGGTGAGATTGCTCTGATCGTTTGGCAATCAAAACCCGATTTTCAGAATCCAGTATTACCCCAACCGCTACATGGACGACTTCCATTCAGGTTCGGTACTCGGCATTGATTCGCACATAATCGTAGGAAAAGTCCGTCGTCCATACCCGCTCACAGCAATCGCCACGCTGCAGCTCAACACGAATGACGATATCTTCGGGGGCCATAGCGGCGACACCAAGCTCCTCTGTGTAACTCGCTGCTCGACAACCATTTTCTGCAATCAGCACATCGTTCAGATAAACCGCGACACGATTGACGTCCAGTTCTCGCAGTCCCGCGCGCCCTATAGCCGCAAGCAAGCGCCCCCAGTTGGGATCGCTGGCAAACAAGGCTGTCTTAACCAATGGAGAGTGAGCGATTGTAAATGCGACATCCAGACATTCGGCTTTAGTTGCGCCACCGTTAATGGCGACAGTCACAAACTTACTCGCGCCCTCCCCGTCGCGTACAAGCGCCTGCGCCAACGCCACACAGACCTCTTCTACCGCTTGCTCAAGTGCAGTGTATTGCGGTGAGTCGTGCTCGGTCACCGCGTCGTTACCGGCAGCTCCAGTTGCCATCAGCACGCAAGCATCATTGGTTGACGTGTCGCCATCAACAGTAATGCGATGGAAGGAGGAATCCATCGCAACACTCAGTATCTGTTTCAACTGCGCTTGATCAACCGCCATATCCGTCGCGATATATGCGAGCATTGTGGCCATGTTGGGTCGTATCATTCCCGCACCCTTGGCAATGCCCGACACTGTGTAGTCTTGTCCTTCGCAGGAAAACTTTACTGAAATACCCTTGGGCACAGTGTCAGTCGTAAGAATCCCCTCGGCTGCGTCCGACCAACCCTGTTCGGAAAGAGCAGCGAAGGCTACAGGGATAGCCGCTGTTACTTTTTCAACGGGGAGAGGCTCGCCAATCACCCCGGTAGAGAATGGCAGTACTTCTTGGCTGCGCACACCAGCGACTTGAGCCACCGTTTCGCAACACTCCTTACTCGCCTGGATACCCGGATCACCAGTACCCGCATTCGCATTTCCGGTATTAACCACCAGATAGCGCGTGCCCGCGCCCGAGGTCAATATGTGCTCTTTGGCGACCGTCACCGGTGCCGCACAAAACGCGTTTTGGGTAAACACTGCGGCACACTGCGTACCTGCTGACAGCTCTATTAATACCAGATCCTTGCGCCCCCGGGTTTTAATTCCCGCGGAAACAGTTCCCAAGCGTAGGCCCTTAATTACATCCAATTGAAGTGTTGTAGTCACGTCTGCGATGCCCACTTCCTTTTAAATTCAAATATTTATAGTTTTCCGTGGCACTGCTTGTATTTTTTACCACTGCCGCAGGGGCAGGGCTCATTGCGTCCAACTTTTCGTTCTTCGCGGGTGAAGGTTTGAGGGCGGCTCGCCTGGGGGGCTCTGGAACCCTCCGCCACGTCGTTGGGCAACGCCGAGCTTGGCGCGTGTTGAAAGTCCATTTTTTCACGCTCAGCAGCTTCACGTCGTTTTTGCTCTATCAGCTGCGCTTCGTCGGGACGCTGAATTTGGACATGGCTCAAAAACTTGATGACTTCATATTTGAGACTGCTCAGTAACTGCTCAAAAAGCTCGAAAGATTCACGCTTGTATTCCTGTTTTGGGTTCTTCTGCGCATAAGCGCGAAGGTGAATTCCCTGACGAAGATGATCCATTGTTGCCAGGTGTTCTTTCCACAGCGTATCGAGCACTTGTAGCATGATCTGCTTTTCGATCTTGCGCATATCAGGGCCAACCTCATTGCCCTTTTCATCGTAGGCGGACTGAACCGCCACACTAATTTTTTCTCGCAGTGCTTCTTCGTGAAGCGTGTCGTCCGAATCGAGCCACTCTTGTACCGGGAGAGTGATCGCAAATTCCGCTTCAAGCTGATTCTGCAGTCCCGGTATATCCCATTGCTCCTCTACACTCATTGGCGGGATGAAACTACTAATCGCATCGTTAACTACATCTGCACGAATGTCCGTAATAGTTTCAGATATATCTGATTCGCCAAGAAGGTCGTTGCGTTGCTGATAAATAATCTGGCGCTGATCATTGGCGACATCATCGTATTCCAGCAATTGTTTGCGGATATCAAAGTTGCGGCCTTCAACTTTGCGTTGCGCCTTCTCGATCGCGTTGGTTACCATTCTGTGTTCAATGGCTTCACCCTTTTCCATTCCCAGCGCTTGCATGAAATTTTTCACCCGCTCGGAAGCAAAAATTCGCATCAAGCTATCTTCGAGAGACAGGTAAAATCGAGACAAGCCAGGATCGCCTTGGCGCCCTGCTCGGCCCCGCAACTGATTGTCGATTCTGCGCGATTCATGACGTTCCGTACCCAGAATATGTAGGCCACCCGCTTCGATGACCTGGTCGTGGCGAATCTGCCACTCGGCCTTTAGCTCTTGCTCGTTAGCGCCTTCGGGACCTCCAGCAGCGGTTAGCTCCGCTTCAAAGTTTCCACCCAATACAATATCCGTACCGCGGCCCGCCATGTTGGTAGCGATGGTAACTACACCTGGTCGACCTGCCTGAGCGATAATCTCAGCTTCTTGTTCGTGGTATTTAGCGTTGAGTACTTTGTGAGTAATTTCGCTCTGACGAAAACGCGCCGAAAGCTCTTCGGAGGTTTCAACAGACGCTGTACCCACGAGAACGGGCGCGCCATTGCCCATACATTCGACAACGTCAGCGACGATGGCATCAAACTTTTCTTCGCGTGATAAATAGACCAGATCATTTAAGTCGTTGCGCATCTGCGGCATGTTAGTGGGAATAACGATGACCTCCAAACCATAGATCTGGCGAAACTCGAAGGCTTCAGTATCTGCAGTTCCGGTCATTCCCGATAGTTTGCCGTACAGCCTGAAGAAATTCTGGAAAGTGGTCGACGCTAAAGTTTGGCTTTCACTCTGAATATTGACTCCTTCTTTGGCCTCTATTGCTTGATGCAGGCCTTCAGAAAGACGACGTCCGGCCATGGTTCTGCCAGTGTGCTCGTCAATCAGCACAACCTGACCTTCCTGAACAATATATTCGACATCTCGCTGGAACAAAATATGAGCACGCAACGCGGAATGCACATGGTGCAAAAGATTCAAATTCGTTGCTGCATAAAGGCTATCCCCCTCCTCCAACAACTTCTCTTTGATCATTACGTCTTCAATGTACTCGTGGCCTTCCTCTGTCAGCTCTACCTGGCGTTGTTTTTCATCCACTGTGTAATGGCCGCCGGTTACCTCATCTTCAACGATTTCCGCTAGCTGCAGAGCAGGTATAAACTTGTTGATTCGTCGATAAAGTTCCGAGCTGTCTTCAACGGCTCCTGAGATGATCAATGGAGTTCTAGATTCGTCGATAAGAATCGAATCTACCTCGTCGACAATCGCAAATGACAATTCTCGCTGCATGCGGTCTTCGGATGAAAACGCCATGTTGTCGCGTAGGTAATCAAACCCAAATTCATTGTTGGTGCCGTAAATAATATCGGCGTTGTAAGCGTTGCTCTTTTGTTCCTGAGCCTGACCCGAGGTCACTACGCCAACCTTAACTCCCAAAAACTCATACAGCGGCCCCATCCACAAAGCATCTCGACTGGCAAGATAGTCATTGACGGTAATCAAATGAACGCTGCCACCGGTAAGAGCGTTGAGGTATGCCGGAAGCGTCGCTACCAGTGTTTTACCCTCACCGGTTCGCATTTCCGCGATTTTACCTTCGTGCAAAACCATTCCACCTACCATCTGCACGTCAAAATGGCGCATTCCCAAAGCCCGCACACCGGCTTCACGCACAACGGCAAAAGCCTCCGGCAACAAGTCGTCCAGAGTGCTGCCATCAGCCAATCGCTGTTTGAATTCCGCTGTTTTTGCGCTTAATTGTTCGTCGCCCAGTGCCTGAATCTCTTCTTCAAAGGCGTTGATCTTTACCACCATCTTTTTCATGCGCTTGAGCTGTCGGGAATTGCGTGTACCAAAAACTTTCTTTGTCAGACTAGTAATCATTGATCTTCAACATTTTCCAATAGGGGAGAACCCGCCAAGGCAGATGTAATCCGCTGCGGTGCGTAACGTAGAGGTTTTGAAATCAGCGCTGGGTGCGGTTGACGTAACTAGACGGATCGACCGTTCGGCCGTGCCGGAATACTTCGTAGTGCACGTGAGCACCGGTGGAGCGGCCGCTGGAGCCCATGAGGGCAATGGCCTGGCCCTTTTTAACCATATCACCCGGCTTAACCAGGTTTTCTTTATTGTGTGCATAGCGAGTGATAAACCCCTCGCCATGAGAAATTTCAACCATAGAACCATAACCGGACTGAGCACCCGACCAGGTCACAACACCTGCCGCTGAGGCGATTATGTCGGACCCTTCTTTACCGGCTATATCAATGCCTTTGTGCATTGCCGGCTTTCCTGTGAAGGGGTCCTTTCTCTGACCATAGTAGGAAGATATCCATCCCTTCTTGGTCGGTCTTCCGGAGAGCCAGGTTTGATGCTCGAACTTGCGACCACTAAGCACCGACCCGAGCAGATCGAGTTGATGTTCTCGATCGTTGAGCTTGGCTTCGAACAGATCTAACTCACTGGATATTTCAGTGGAACTAAAATCAACGTTAAAGTCAGCCGCCATAGGCCCACCCAATGCAGGTGGTCGGCTAAAGTCGAATTCGCCCTGTTCAAGACCTGCGATAACCGTAAGGTGCTCACCCAACGCATCGAGACGGATCATTCGAGCCTGAAGTTCAGCCAGGTTCAGGGAAAGAGCTTTTAATTTGCGCTGCGCTTTGGCTCGAAGTCCAAGCAACTCGTCTGATTGGTTATCGAGTTCTTCCTGCAGATCACCCAGAGCAACATTGCTCACAGAGCGAGTGTCATTCTCCATTGCAGCGAAATAGCCAACGGCAATCATGCCTATGGGCAAACCCAGGCAACAAAGGGACAGTACGGCGCGCGACCAGCGCCCTAATTCGATAGAACGTGATCCGCCGTGCTTTTGATCAATGAGAATAACTTTCATTTAATTAGCAGGCACGATATGAGCCGACGACTATGCCACAATTGATCACAATGTTCCACGATAGACGCCAGTCGCCGTGCTATACGTCACACTTTGAAGGGGTCTGGAGCCGTTCCAGTGATCAAGCGGCGGCCACCGGATTGGTCAGGTAGGAGATAGGCGCTACGGCATCATCTTCAAAAGTGACGATTTCCCAGCATTCGGGTTGAGCGATAAGCGCCCTGAGGGAGGCATTATTGAGTGCATGACCAGACTTATGAGCACGATATTCGCCGATCAGGCCGTGACCTAGCAGGTATATGTCGCCAATTGCATCTAAAATCTTATGTTTAACAAACTCGTCATCGTAGCGAAGGCCATCCTGATTGAGAATGCGATATTCGTCGACCACGATGGCGTTATCAACGCTGCCGCCCCTGGCGAGACCTTTGGAGCGCAAATACTCTATTTCGTGCATAAAGCCAAAAGTGCGAGCTCTACTCACCTCCTTAACAAAAGAGGTGCTGGAAAAATCCAGCTCAGCATGGGCAGTGCGATCGCGAAACACCGGGTGGTCAAAATCGATAGTAAAGGAGACCTTGAAGCCATCAAAGGGGAGGAAGCTGGCTACCTTGTCTCCATCTTCTACCGTGACCGGGTGTTTGATACGAATAAACTTCTTGGGTGCATTTTGTTCTTCAATGCCAGCGGACTGGATGAGAAAAACAAAGGGCCCCGCACTCCCGTCCATAATCGGAACTTCGGGTGCGCTGACATCGACATAGGAATTGTCGATACCCAGACCCGCCATTGCCGAGAGTAGATGCTCAACAGTGGAGACGCGCTCGCCGTCGACAACAAGACTGGTTGAAAGTGTGGTATCGCCAACATTCTCTGCCCGGGCGGGAATTGCCACCACTGGGTCGAGGTCTACTCTGCGAAAAACAATGCCCGTATTAACCGGAGCCGGATTGAGGGTTAGATAAACCTTCTCACCTGTGTGCAAACCCACACCGGTGGCCTTAATTGTGTTTCGCAATGTACGTTGTCGAATCATAGTTTCTACCGTCTATATATGCCGATGCGATCCATCCTGAAGTTACTGAGGATGAACGTATCCAGACTCTTGTTGCTATCGTTTAGTCAGCTTGGCGGCGCAAAAATGCGGGGATGTCAAAGTAATCCTCGCCGCTAGCGGTGTCAGGCGAAGCGGGTGCCGCTCTGCCGTCGAGGGCTGCACGTCTTCGCCCAATGGCCGGACGATCCAGATCCTTGTAATTAGGCTCGTGATCAATTTCTACCGGCTTACTACTTTCAACCATCTGAAGAGGTGCTCTGGCAATTTCACTGCCCAGACCCGTGGCCACAACCGTCACTTTAAGCTCTTCAGTCATCTCAGGATCGATAACCGTACCGACCACTACCGTGGCTTCTTCGGAGGCGAATTCCTCGATGGCATCACCCACTTTGGAGAACTCTCCCAGGGAGAGATCAAGACCTGCGGTGATATTGACCAATATGCCTCTGGCGCCTTGCAGATCGATATCGTCTAACAATGGGCTGTTGATCGCTTTTTCCGCAGCTTCGCGAGCTCTATCTTCGCCTGTGGCACTACCGGTGCCCATCATAGCCATTCCCATCTCGGACATTACCGTTCTGACATCCGCGAAATCCACGTTGATCATACCGGGGCGGATAATCAGATCTGCTATGCCCTGAACTGCGCCCAACAGTACATCATTGGCCTCTCTGAAGGCATCTAATAAACTGGTATTTTTTCCCAACACCTCTAGCAATTTTTCGTTGGGAATAGTGATTAAAGAGTCCACGTGCTGTTGCAATTCGGCGACACCTTCACGGGCGATTTTCAGGCGTTTTTTGCCTTCGAAAGGAAATGGGCGCGTCACTACCGCAACGGTCAGAATCCCTAATTCTCTGGCAACTTCAGCGACCACGGGTGCCCCACCCGTTCCAGTTCCGCCACCCATACCTGCGGTGATGAAAACCATATCGGCTCCACGAAGCGCATCGGCAATACGATCCCTGTCTTCCATTGCGGCAGCGCGACCAATTTCCGGATTCGCGCCAGCGCCTAGCCCTTTGGTAATTTCACCTCCTAGTTGTAAAACAGTTTTCGAATCAACATCAGACAAAGCCTGCGCATCGGTATTGGCACAGATAAAATCAACGCCTTCGACGTTGTTTTCGATCATGTGCTTCACGGCGTTGCCGCCGCCGCCCCCAACACCCACAACCTTTATCACTGCACTTTCTGGTACGTTGTCAATCAGTTCAAACATGGTATATCCCCTTTGTAATAATATTGCCGCTTGTGAGGCGACGATTCACTGCTTAAAAAACATCTAAAAATTGCTCTGTATCCACGATCTAAATCGACCAAGCACACTCTCTCCCGTCGCGCTGCTACGCGCCGCCACAGAATAGCCATCTGCCTGGTGTTGATTTCCATACAACAACAGACCCACGCCCGTTGCATAAACCGGATTGCGCACAATATCGGTCAGCCCGCGAATAGAATGCGGAGAGCCAACTCGTACCGGCATGTGAAAAATTTCTTCGGCCAGTTCGACGACACCTTCCATTTTCGAAGTCCCACCGGTCAGTACAATGCCCGCCGGTACCATATCCTCGAAGCCGCTTCTACGAAGCTCCGCTTGAATCAGGGTGAACAGCTCGTCGTAACGTGGCTCTACAACCTCCGCCAGCGTCTGCCTGGACAAATCCCGAGGCGGCCTGTCGCCCACGCTGGGCACTTTTATCGTTTCGTCTGCGCCGGCCAATTGAGTAAGCGCACAGGCATATTTAATTTTGATTTCTTCAGCGTGTTGAGTGGGTGTCCGTAGTGCCATCGCGATGTCGTTGGTCACTTGGTCACCGGCAATCGGTATGACACCTGTATGGCGAATGGAGCCCTCCGTGAAAATGGCAATGTCGGTCGTGCCGCCACCAATATCTACCAGACACGCACCCAGTTCCTTTTCATCCTCGGTCAATACGGAGTAGCTCGATGCCAGTTGCTCCAGTATCACTTCTTCAACCTCCAAGCCACAGCGTCGAATACATTTCTCAATATTCTGGGCCGCGTTAACGGCACAGGTCACAAGATGTACCTTGGCTTCCAACCGTACGCCCGACATTCCCAGGGGTTCTTTAATTCCCTCCTGGTTATCGATGACATACTCCTGGGGAAGAATGTGTAAGACCTTTTGATCCGCCGGTATTGCCACCGCCTGTGCTGCATCGATCACCCGCTCGAGATCCAGGGGGTAAACTTCTCGATCGCGTATAGCAACAATGCCGTGGGAGTTGAGACTGCGAATATGGCTACCTGCAATGCCAACGTACACTGAGTGGATCTGGCAGCCGGCCATCAGCTCCGCCTCCTCGATGGCGCGTTGAATAGAATGCACAGTGGACTCAATGTTAACCACTACACCCTTTTTCATCCCCTTGGACGGATTGGAGCCAATACCCACCACTTCGATCGCACCCTCGGAGTCAATTTCTCCGACGATGGCCACCACCTTGGAAGTGCCGATATCCAAACCCACAATCATTTTTTTGTCCTGCGCGCTGCCCATGGCAGTCTCTCCTAAAAAAAAACCGTCCGTTCGTTTTATAAACCTGCCACCGCAGGGGGCTCGCGAAATACAACCGCCAACCCACTGTGATAACGCAAATCAACGCGTTCAAATTCTGTACTTATTGTCTCGCCACTGGCGTGATACAAAGTAGTGAATCGATCCAATCTCTCCGACAACTCCCTACTTCCCAAAAGTAATTCGGTACCACTAGACAGCACTGCCCGCAGCTGCCCTCGGTCATTGCTAACTAATTCACTCACTGCTAAGGCCAGAGGTCGCAGCGAATCAGAAATAAATTGGTAAGCTTTAATCAGCTCCTGCTCCTGGCCATCAACCCCCGTAAGTACCGGCAGAGAATCCCAACTGCTCTCGCCGGAAGGGTGAAACAACTCCCCTTCGTGATTGAGAAAACTACTGCCTCCCCAACGCGCGATTGGCAACTGCTCGACAACATGAATCTCCAGTGCACTGGGCCATTGCCTCCTTACAACAGCCTGATAAACCCAGGGCAACAGCTCCAACTGCCCTTGAATACGACCTAAGTCAGCGCCGAGGAACCCACCTACCAGTGCCGGCTGAACCATTTCTTGCAACGCCAACTTCTGGGTATGCTCCAGCTTTCCAGTAACAACAATTCGCTCAACTGGAATGGCATTCAGTACTAGCGCTGCCTTAACTAGTGCGGCACACACAACGCCTAACCCAAGGATGACAAAAAGACGATTCACCCAGACGAAGGAAGGTGGGCTACGTTTCTCAACTGAAGTTTTTCGCGTGGCCCCGTTCGCGCTTTTGCGCTTTCGAGCCGCCTGCCCGGAAATTGAGATGGAAGGTCGCTCATGCACCATAATGTTTCTCCAGGCTGTGCTTAACGATTCGTTCCACCAGGGCACTCATGTTCATCCCAATAGTCGCAGCAGCCATAGGTACCAAACTATGAGAGGTCATTCCCGGTATCGTGTTTACCTCCAACACAAAAAAGGAACCGTCACTGTCACGCATAAAATCGACACGCCCCCAGGCAGCGCAACCAAGAGATCGAAAAGCTCTCAGAGCTACGTCGGCGAGATGATTTTCCTCCTTCTCGTCGAGCCCAGAAGGACAGTGATACCTAGTCTCGTCAGAGAGATACTTTGCCTCGTAGTCATAAAATTCGTTCTGAGTTTCCATTCTTATTGAGGGAAGGGTTTCATCTCCCAGAACAGCAACTGTATATTCAGGTCCGTCTATAAACTGCTCGGCGATGACTTCTCCAGCGTAGTCCGACGCAGTTTCAAAAGCGGCACGTAAATCTTCTGCTGAGCTGGCACTGGACATACCAATACTCGAACCCTCACAGGCAGGCTTAACAAAAACCTTGCCGAAGCGATCGATAACATCCTGCCAGTCAGTCTTCGCATCAAGCGTTACAAAACCCCCAGTTGCAATGCCGACACCTTGCCAGAGTTGCTTGCTACGTTTCTTGTCCATAGCCAGCGCAGAACCCAATACACCAGATCCGGAATAAGGGACGCCCAGAACCTCGAGTGCACCTTGCATGACTCCATCTTCACCGCCTGGCCCGTGCAAGGCGTTGAATACAAAAGACACGTCTGCAAGTGCAGAGGTCCAATCCTCCTGGGCAGGATCGACGGCAAGCACCGTATAACCGTAAGACTCAAGAGCGGAAATAATAGCGGTGCCGGATTGCAGTGAAACTTCACGTTCAGCAGATTTCCCACCTAATAGCACTGCTACCGTTTCAGCCTTGAGTTGCTGCAGGTTCACAACGCAATCCCCGCTACGTTCAAGCCGTTGAGGTCATGAGACAACTGAGTAATGTTGCCTGCTCCCTGCGTGACGACAACATCGTCGGGCAGGAGAATGTCGCTCAGCAGAGGGGGTATCTCTTCAATTGATTCAGCAAAAACAGGTTCAACCTGCCCACGCTGGCGAATACTTCGGGTGAGACTTCGACCATCAGCACCCGGGATCGGGCTCTCTCCGGCAGCATAGACCTCTAGCACGATTAGTACATCGCATTGCGATAAAACAGCGACAAAATCTTCGTACAAATCACGTGTACGGGTGTAGCGATGGGGTTGATAGATCATCACTACCCGCCGGTCGGGCCACGCTTGCTGCAGTGAATCCAGTGTCGCAGCCACTTCCGTGGGATGATGTCCGTAATCATCCACAAGCAGCGCAGTGCCTTGCCTCAGTTGAATAGGGTCACGTTGTTGAAAGCGACGACCCACTCCCGCGAACTTTTCCAAACCCAGCGCGATGGCTTCATCATTGAGTCCTTCATCACTAGCAACTGCAACAGCGGCTGTGGCATTCAAGACATTGTGAATTCCAGGCATATTCAAACGCACTTGCAGTGACGGCAGATCGTTCGGCCGATGAACCAGAAACTCCGTGGTGAGCCCGGACCTGACCATCGAATCAATTCGATAGTCAGCTGTCTCTGAAAACCCGTAGGTCACCACAGGACAGATCACGTCGGGAAGTAGACTCGCGACGACTTCATTGTCTATGCACAGCACAGCCAGTCCGTAGAACGGTAGATTGTGCAAGAACTCCAGGAAAGTACGCTTGAGAACAGAGAAATCGCCCCCGTAGGTATCCATATGATCTGCTTCAATATTCGTAACCACGGTGACCATAGGCTGTAAATGAAGAAACGATGCGTCACTCTCATCCGCTTCGGCGATGAGGAACCGGCTCGCTCCAAGTTGCGCATTGCTACCGGCGCTGTTCAGTTGACCGCCAATGACAAACGTCGGATCGAGACCCGCCTCACCAAAAATGGAGGCTATCAGGCTTGTTGTAGTGGTTTTCCCGTGGGTACCGGCGATCGCAATACCGTGTCGATATCGCATTAACTCTGCCAGCATTTCCGCCCGGGGAACCACCGGAACACGGTTCTGCCTGGCCGCAACAACCTCGGGGTTTTCGGTATCGACTGCGCTGGAGACAACGACCACATCAGCGCCACCAATATTGCCGGCATCGTGGCCTATAAAAAGTACGATCCCCAAATTTTGCAGACGTTGGGTAACGGCGCTGCGGCGAACATCCGAGCCTGTCACCTTGTATCCCAAATTGACCAGCACCTCGGCAATTCCGCTCATGCCGGCACCGCCAATACCAATCATGTGAACACCGCGCACACGACGCATCTCAGGAATTGAATAGTTAGCATTGTCAGTGGGCATTGACTAAACCCTCGCAATGATCGCTCACGAGTGCAGTTGCCTCAGGTACAGCAAGAGCGTCAGAAGCTACAGCCATAGCACAGAGGCGTTCGGGATGACGTAAAAAATCCTCCAGAGTTTTGACCAACGAAGCCGCCGTCAGTTCGGACTGAGGAAGTAAAACACCACCGCCGGGGGCAACCAGGAAGCGCGCATTGGCACTTTGATGATCGTCAATCGCATGAGGGAGCGGCACCAGAATCGCTGGGCGACCCATAATCGCAAGCTCCGATACCGTTAATGCTCCGGCTCGACACAGTACAAGATCAGACCATGCATAGGCGTCAGCCATATCTTCGATAAAGCCACTGACGCGCACGCCACTATCGAGCAAAGCCCCATAAGAACGCTGCAGAGTTTCAAGATGAGTTACACCAGACTGATGCAGGATCTCTATCTTGTGTGCTCCATGCGCAGCTACCAGCTCTCTTGCTGCATCAGGAACGACTTCGTTAATTGGCTGAGCACCCAAACTGCCACCGACAACCAATAATTTTAAGGGCCTTGAGCCATCGAAATCGTAGGGACTTTGCGCCGCTCGTTCCAACAGCTCACGGCGAACAGGATTTCCCACCACTTGTGCCTCTACATCGTACTTGAATGCACCAGGAAAACCTGCCAACACCCTGGAAGCCAGTGGCGCCAGCAGACGGTTCGTGGTTCCAGCCACCGCATTTTGCTCGTGAATCAGAAGTGGTTTGCGAAGTATCCAGGCCGCTAGACCTGCGGGGCCGGCAACATAACCACCCATACCCACAATGCAATTTGGTGACAGACGAAAAAGTAAGCGAAGCGCCTGCAAGGTAGAGAGCGCTAGATAGAAAAGGCCGGCTGCTCTGGCCACAAGATTCTTTCCCCGCAGACCACGGACTACCAAATGATGCAACTTGATTCCAGCATCTGGCACTACGCCCGCCTCCAGTCCACGTTCGGTACCAATCCATTCAACACGGAACCCTCTGGCCAACAGTTCCCTGGCGACTGCCAGAGCAGGGTAAACATGGCCACCGGTACCGCCGGCCATCATCAACACAAGAGGGGAATTCAGCGCAGTCACTTTCTACTACCCCCTCTCGCAGTACCCGGTGGAGTATCGCGTTCTATGCGAAGCACCAACGCGAGCAGCGCACAACAGGCAATAAGACTGCTGCCGCCATAACTAATCAACGGCAGGGTAAGACCCTTCGTTGGAAGAAGACCGGTGCTTACCCCCATATTGATAAATACCTGACCGGCGAATACCAACGCGGCCCCATAACAAACATGCGCACCAAACAGATTTCCTGAATTTCCGACCCGACGCCCAATCCACAAGATTCGACCAATTAGCGCTGCATAGAGACCTATGACTGCAATCGCACCAAGCAAGCCCGTCTCTTCTGCCCAAATCGAAAACACGAAATCGGTATGAGCTTCAGGCAAATAAAACAACTTCTGCACACTGTTACCGAGCCCCACGCCAAACCACTCACCGCGACCAAAAGCGATCAGCGATTGCGTCAACTGAAAACCAGAGTCGAAGGGATCTGCCCAGGGATCGGTGTAAGCGGTGAGTCGCTTCATGCGATAGGGTGCGCTAATCACCAGCACTAACATCGCTGCGCCACTGCCCAATACCACCAACAAAAAATGGCCCAATTTAACACCGGCGAGAAACAGCATCCCAAACGCCGTGCCGACGACAATAACGGTGGCGCCAAAATCTGGTTCAATCATTAACAATAGAGTCAGCGCAAACAGCACCGCCATCGGCTTGAAAAAACCACGCCACTCCCGTCGCACTTCGTGCTCTCTTCGCACCAAATATCCCGCCAAATAAATCACCAACGCGACTTTGGCAAGTTCAGAAGGCTGCAGGGTGAAACCACCCAGAGGCAGCCAGCGCTGACTGCCATTCACTTCCCGGCCGACACCAGGAATCAAAACCAACAGCAGCAGTGCGAGGGCCAAAAATAACCAGACCCATCCCGTCGATTGCCAAATGGCTAGGGGTACATGATAGACGGCAATAGCAGCAGCCAAAGATGCAGCGATATACATCAAGTGCCGGCTTGTGTGGTACCAGGGATTGTCATAATGCCACTGGGCATACTCGATCGACGCCGAACTTATGGCGACAAGCCCGACTAATAAAAGAGCGAGACCCAGGGACATCAAAAGAACATCCATTGACAGAGCGTTGCGAGTTAGCACCGCTTGAGAGCCACTCACGAGGATTCACCTGAAGCGAGGGAACGGACTATTGCGGTAAAACGATCGCCCCGTTCCGCATAGCCTGAAAACATATCGAAACTGGCACAGGCAGGTGATAACAAAACAAGGTCGCCAGGCTCAGCGCTCTGGGTCGCCCTGACTACTGCTTCTTCCAGAGTGTCAGCGAGACACACTTCAACTGCCCCATTGAAGCAATCGCGCATTTGCTCCTGATCCTCACCCACTAATACAGCCACTTTGCAATGTTTCTTTAACGAAGGCTTCAAAATAGAAAAGTCCGCTCCCTTACCCTGCCCCCCAGCGATCAACACAACATTTTTACCCGTGGCCAAACCGGTGACAGCAGCTTCGGTCGCCCCCACATTGGTGCCCTTAGAGTCGTTCACGTAGCGAACACCTTCGATTTCGCACACCAACTCACATCGATGAGGTAATCCGCGAAACTCTCGCAAGGTTTGCAGCATGGATTCAAGCGGTAATCCGGCACGCTCCCCAATGGCCAAAGCCGCGAGGGAGTTCGCTATATTGTGCCGTCCTTCGAGCCCCAGCTCGTCAGTAGGCATCAAAAGCTCGAGCGCCCGACTCAGAAACTCAACACCCCCTTCAACACGCAACCCGAAGCCACGCAATTCCGGCTCACCCATTCGCCAACTAGTGACAGTTACATCTGCGGAGACTAGCGGTGTGGTCAAGGAATCATCAAGATTGACCACTGCTGCGTTACACCCTCGAAAAATATTGTGCTTGGCCCGATGATAAAGCGGCATACTGCCGTGGCGATCCATGTGATCTTCACTGACATTCAAAACGGTAGCCACGGCCAGATTCAACTGCCCCGCCCTTTCCAATTGAAAGCTGGAAAGCTCCAACACATACAAGCCAATGTCTGCCGAGAGGAGGTCCAATGCCGGCACCCCCAAGTTGCCCCCTACGGCGACAGCAACGCCAGCGTCGCTAGCCATACGCCCAAGCAATTCGGTGACGGTCGACTTTGCGTTCGAACCTGTAATCCCTACTATTGGCGCAGCGGCTTCGCGAACAAATAAATCAATGTCACCCACTACCTGAGCGCCAGCGGCCTGGGCCATTGCGACCAGAGGATCATCGAGAGCCACTCCAGGACTGACGATCAATTCTTGCGCACCGCAGACAACCGCTTCGGGAACTTCACCAAAAAACACCGGTATTTCCGGAAAATCGCGCTGAAAATCAGCGAGGCCCGGAGGCTCTACACGAGTATCCACCATGCAAAACGAGCGGCCCTGACTCTGCAAGAAACGCGCGCAGGACAATCCTGTGGAGCCGAGGCCAACCACCACAGGATTATCGCTGTTTGCTATTTGATCTTGCATTATCGCCAGACTCACCTCTTTTCTTCCTAGCGTAGTTTCAGTGTTGCGAGCCCGAACAGGACCAGCATTACAGTAATAATCCAGAAGCGCACAATGACCCTCGGTTCGGGCCAGCCTTTCAATTCAAAGTGATGATGGATAGGCGCCATTCGAAAAATGCGTTTTCCGGTCAATTTAAATGACGCCACCTGCAACATGACGGAGACAGTTTCGAGTACAAAGATTCCGCCCATAATAAAAAAGACGATTTCGTGGCGAGTTATTACAGCCACGGTGCCCAGCGCGGCGCCCAGCGCGAGAGCGCCAACATCACCCATAAATACCTGTGCAGGGTAGGTGTTGAACCACAGAAACCCCAGCCCTGCTCCCGCCATCGCGCCACAAAACACAGCGAGCTCTCCGCTGCCTGCCACGTAGGGAATATTGAGATAATCAGAGAAGGCCACGTTGCCCGTGAGATAGGCAATAATTCCAAGAGCGGTTCCCACCAATACTGTAGGCAAAATCGCCAGACCATCCAATCCATCAGTCAAATTCACCGCGTTGCTGGCGCCCACAATGACAAAGTAGGCGAGCACGACAAAAAGCGGCCCCATTTCCCAGACAAAATCTTTGAAGAAAGGCAGATACAGCGCGGTGGTAACTGGTGTGTCAAACGCCAGATACAGATACAAAGCGGCGGCAAGTCCCACCAAAGACTGCCAAAAATACTTCCAGCGCCCGGGCAAACCCCGTGAATCTTTTTCCACGACTTTGCGGTAGTCATCGACCCAACCGACAGCGCCAAACACTGCAGTTACGAGCAAAACTATCCAAACGTAGGGGTTGCGTAGATCAGCCCACAGCAAAGTACCAACGGCAATCGCCACCAATATCAAAGCACCGCCCATCGTCGGTGTTCCGGACTTACTCAGATGACTTTGAGGACCATCGGTTCGCACTGCCTGGCCTACCTGATAGTAGTTCAGTCGGCGAATCATGACTGGACCGACCAACAATGAAATTGCCAGGGCCGTTCCCGCCGCGAAAATTCCGCGCAGAGTAAGATATTGAAACACCTGAAAACTGGTTTCAAACTGTGTGAGATACTCTGCCAGAAACAGCAACATATTCAGTTTCCAACCTCTTGATTGTTGCCCTTGAGAACGTTCAGAAACAACTCCATAGCTGCGCTTCTGGAACCTTTAACCAATACCGTGTGATCTTCCCCAAAGGCGCCGTGCAGTGAGTTAATGGCGTCATCTCTTGTGGGGAAATATCGACCCCCTTCCCCGAAGGCAGCTACAGCGACCTGGACCTCGCGTCCTACACCCCACAATTGATCGAGTCCGGCATCTGCAGCGTAGACACCTATCTCCCGATGCATCGAATCACTTTTTGAACCCAGCTCGAGCATTGCCCCCAGCACCAAAGTTCGGGTGCCACCACAGCTGGCCAAGACATCGATGGCCGCTCGCACCGATCCAGGATTGGCGTTGTAACAGTCATCGATAACGTCAGCGCCACTACTAATGCGCTCGACCGACAATCTACCCGCCACCGGAAGTACACGCTCCAGTCCGTGACGAATCTCCTCAAGAGACAACTCGCAGGCGACGGCGGCCGCTACCGCAGCGAGCGCGTTACTAACATTGTGCATGCCCGGTAGCTGCAAACGCAGCGGTGTATCCCCAATTGGCGTCACCGCAGTGAAACTGACACCTTTGATCCCGTGGGAGCGAACCGCAGTAGCCCACACTGCTGCAGGATTTTCCAAACCGTAATCGAGCACTGAGGCTGGCGCCGCTCTGGCTCGCCATTCAGCAGCCCAGGGCTCATCAGCATTGATTACCGCGATGTTGGCGTTTTTCAGATCGTCAAAGATTTCACCCTTGGCCTGCGCAACTTCTTCCACACTTCCAAACCCTTCAAGATGAGCAGGCAGCGCATTGAGTAAAAGAGCGACCGATGGCTTGCCCAGCTCACACAGCCAGGCGATATCTCCGCGGCGAGCCGCGCCCATCTCGATCACGGCGAATTCATGCTCCGCAGTGAGTCCAAGCAAGGTAAGAGGAACACCGACTTCGTTATTCATATTCCCCTGAGTGGCCAAGGTGTTACCGCGTTGAGACAACACTGACTGCAGCATATTTTTGACTGTCGTTTTTCCGCTGCTACCGGTGATCCCCACCAACGTGCCGGTGAAAGCGTCGCGATTGTAACCACCCAGTTTGCCCAGAGCGCGTTGAGTGTCCGCAACTCGCAACAGAGGTAGTAAACTCTCTACGTCTCTACTGACAATGGCCGCTACGGCCCCACATTCCTGCGCCTGCCCCAAAAAGCCATGCCCATCAAAGTTCTCCCCGGCGAGAGCCACGAACAATGAGCCGTCGCCAGGCTGGCGAGTATCAGTGCTCACGCTGAGCACTTCACAGTCGGCACCGGTGAGCTGGCCACCGACCGCAGCTTGCAATTCGGACAACATCCAGGGCCGCATCATGATCGCGCTCTCTGATCTAGCGCGTGCTGCAGCTGTTTCTCGTCGCTGAAATAAAACCGCTCATCCTCGACAATCTGATAATCTTCATGCCCCTTACCAGCCACCAGCACGCAGTCCCCTTCCCCTGCCATTTCGATGGCCAAATTTATCGCCTCGCCGCGATCAGCTATCAACATAAATTCCCCGCTGCAGCCCGATTCGATATCACCAAGAATGGCGAGAGGATTTTCACTCCTCGGATTGTCGCTAGTGACTATAACCAGATCGGAGTGGGAGCAAGCAAGGCGCCCCATGATGGAGCGTTTACTTCGATCGCGATCACCCCCACAACCAAAAACGGTTATCAGGCGCCGAGCAACATGGGGACGCAGAGCAAGCATGACTTGCTCCAATGCATCTGGCGTGTGCGCGTAGTCGACTACGGCTTGTAGGCCGCAAGCGTTGGGGATCAATTGCATGCGACCAGATACTGGTTCGAGCTGCGCAATCGCAGCACAGAGCGAGTCCAGATCTTCTCCTGCAAGTAACATGGCGCCCAGCGCTGCACCCAAATTCGAAAGATTGAACTCACCCCTTAAAGGGCTGGAGCAGTTTGCGTTACCCCACGGCGTACGCACCCAGGCGTTTACTCCCTGGGCATGAAAAGTAGTATCGTAAAAATGGATGTCTGCCGAGGCGTTACCTGCAGCCGAATAGGTAATCACTTTTACGCCAGCTGGTATCGATGCAATTATCATATCGGCGTAATCATCGTCGAGATTGACCAACGCGTTCTTCAGTCCATCCACGGCAAACAATCGCTGCTTGGCCAAGCCATAGGCAGTCATGTTGCCGTGATAGTCGAGATGATCTTGAGTTAGATTGGTGAACACTGCGGTCTCGAATTGCACACCACAGGCGCGACCTTGCACCAGCGCGTGAGAAGACACCTCCATACCCACTGCAAATACGTTTTTGTCACGCCAGATGGCGAGCTGTCGTTGTAGGGAAACGGGATCTGGTGTGGTATTCGCGGCCGAAGAAACCGATCCATCGAGATTTGAACCCAAGGTACCAATCACCCCACAACTCTTGCCAATACCACGACCAAGTTGAGCCAGCAAATGGCTGGTGGTAGTTTTCCCGTTGGTACCCGTCACCCCGATCATGTGAATCGCTTGGCTGGGGTGGGCAAAAAATTTCGATGCTATGGGACCTGCCTCATACTGCAACTCGGGAATTTCAACGAGTGGTACAGCAATGCCATCGACAAATCCGGCCACTGGCGCCTCGGCAACAATGGCAGCAGCACCATTGGCAACAGCCTGTTCAATGAACTGCCGTCCGTCATAAACCTCACCGCTGATCGCCAGAAAAAGATCGCCGTGCGTGATTTTGCGGCTGTCGAGTTCTATCCCTGAAATTGATACCGCCTCCAACTCCGGGCGGTCGCTATCGAGCAAGGTGGAAAGCTTCACCGCGGTATGGTCTATCTGCATAGCTGCCATCACTATACCGCTCCTGCGCGACGCGACGCACTGGCTGCGATAACCGACTCAGGTTCAGTCGGTGGAACATTCAATATACGCAGGGCCCCCTGAGTAACACGCGAGAAAACCGGGGCAGCTGCAGAACCGCCACCATAGGAATCTCCCTTCGGTTGATTCAAAACAACAACCGTCACTATTCGGGGGTTATCGATCGGCGCTACCCCGGCAAAAAGAGCCACGTATTGATCGTTCTGATAGCCACCAAGCCCCACTTTATGCACGGTGCCTGTTTTGCCACCGACATCGAAACCCAGTACCTTCGCCTTTTTCGCGGTGCCATGTTCGAGCGTAACCCGGTGAAGTATTTGTAAGATTTTATTCGCCACACCCGGTTCTATTACACGCCGCCCCGTGGGTAATTCCTCGTCGAGGGCCAGTAGAGAAACCTCAGGCTGAACACCCTCATTCGCAAAAACCGTATAGGCGCGTGCAAGTTGTAGGGGCGAAGCTGTCAGTCCATAACCAAAGGCCAGAGTCACTTTTTCAATGGGGTGCCACTTGGGACGATTCGGTAATATGCCGTGGCTCTCCCCTGGAAATCCCGTTCCGGGAGATTGCCCCAGCCCGAATCGATTGAACATATCCCAGATGGGCTCGTGACCAATATCCAGCGCTATTTTTGTAATGCCGACTTGGCTGGATTTTTCAACCACGCGAGACACTGAGATCTCTCCGTAATTCTTAGGGTCGGGCAATACTTTTCGACCGATGCTAATGCGACCAGGTGAGGTATCAATGATTGTCGCCGGAGAATACCGTCCGGTCTCCAAAGCGGCAGCAATGGTAATAGGTTTCATGATGGAGCCCGGCTCATACACATCGGTAAGCGCCCGGTTGCGCATACTGTAAGCTTTAACCCCATTGCGATTGTTGGGGTTATAGACCGGAAAGTTGACCATCGCCAGAACCTCACCAGTTTTGCTATCAAGCGTTACAATCGTACCGGATTCTGCACCGGTGACGGTCATGGCACGCTGTAGTTCAGCATGCTGCAAGTGCTGCAATCTCAAATCAATACTCAGCACCAGATCTTTTCCAGGTCGCGCTTCGAGCATGACACCGATGTCGCGAACTACATCCCCGTGCAGGTCCTTGATAATCTTTTTCTTACCCGCTGTCCCCCGCAGCCATTCGTCATAGGCCAGCTCTAAACCTGTAATGCCCTCATCGTCGATATTGGTAAAACCGACCATATGCGCCGCCACTTCACCGGCGGGATAGAACCGTTGATACTCACGTTCCCCATAGACGCCAGCGATGCGCATCTCCAGGATTCTCCGGGCATCAACCGGTACTCTATGACGCTGCAGATACATGAATTTTCTATTGCGGTATCTCTCCAACTTGTCCTGGAGATCTGCGAGATCCATACCCAGCCCATCTGCCAATTCGCCGAGCCGAACTGAGTTTTTCAACACTGCCGGATTCGCCCAGATGGAAACAACGGGTGTACTAACTGCCAGAGGCACGCCACGACGATCGGAAATTACACCGCGATAGGCGGGTATTTCGACGGTGCGTACGGTTCGCATATCTCCCTGGCCCTGAAGAAACTCATGCCCGCGATCCATGTCCAGAACCTGCAGCGACAAGACGCGCCCCACCAAAAGAGCAAGCATTACCAGCAACACGAGCACTAATGCATAGAAACGCCACGCTGCGACGGGTTTAGGTTTAATAATCTTCACTGCAGTACCACCCGCTGTGACCCGGCGTCGGGGGCCTGCATGCCAAGATCACGCATCGCAACCTGCTCAACACGATAGTGGGATGCCCAGGTGCTGTGTTCCAGCACCAATCGGCCATGATCTTCCTGCAAATACCACTGTGAAGCCTCCAACACTTGCAGTTTGGCGTAAGCCTCACGACAGTTGTGTGTGGAAAGGATGACGGCGAACGCGGATGCTAAAACGAGGGCGAGGGTGAACGCGTTCAGGTACAGATAGCGGCGAACTACTTCACCACGCTCTACCCGAACCATCTTCACTGTGCCCTTTTTTGCCATATCGACCCGCCTGACACTAGGTCAGTTTATTTTTTCTGCCACACGCATAATTGCGCTGCGTGAGCGAACATTTTCTGCCACTTCTTCAGCACTTGCCTTTACCGGCTTACCCACTAACTTCATTCGCTTATTTAGAGCACTGTCACGCACTGGGACGCCCCTGGGAATCACATCTCCACGAGCCATATCACGCATATAACGCTTCACCATGCGATCCTCTAAGGAGTGAAAACTAATTACCACCAAACGCCCCCCCACTTTCAATACGTCTACCGCAACGCTTAGTAGATCTTCCAAATCCTCAAGCTCCCGATTGATCTTGATGCGTATACCTTGAAAGGAACGGGTTGCGGGGTGTTTGTGCTTCTCCCATTTCGGATTGACCTCCTTCACCAACTTCGCGAGCACAGTGGTAGTGGTGATGGGCTGCTCGTTTCTGGCCGCAACAATCGCCCCGGCGATACGGCGCGAAAAACGCTCCTCGCCATACTCTTTGAGAACCGTGGCGATATCTTTCTCTGCGGCATAAGACAACCACTGTGCTGCCGTTTCTCCTCGGGTCGTGTCCATACGCATATCCAGTGGCCCGTCGTGAAGAAAGCTGAAACCCCGTTCAGCCTCATCCAGTTGAGGACTGGAAACACCCAGGTCCAAAAGAATGCCATCCACTGAATCGATACTCATTCGTTTAAACTGTTCAGGTAGCTCGGCAAACGAACCGTGAAAAAACTCAAATCTCGAATCCCCTCCCAGCATCTGCTGTGCATCCTCTTTTGCCGATAGATCTTTATCGACACCTAGTAGCCGGGCGCTCGACCCTAAACACTCCAGAAGATGCTTGCTGTGGCCGCCGCGGCCATAAGTGCCGTCGACATAACAACCCTCGGGGTTGGTCACCAGAGCCTGTACCGCTTCTCGCAACAACACCGTTTGATGTATACCGCCCACCTAGAGGGTAAGAGACATCAGTTCGTCGGGCAGTTCGGCTTCAGGACCCGACTCCGACAATGCCTGTTCGCGTTCCGCATACCACAGGGGCTCCGACCACAACTCAAATTTGTTCCCCTGACCAACCAGTACCAGCTTCTTATCCAACTGCGCATACTCGCGCAGCGGTGCCGGCAGTAACATGCGACCATTGCCGTCCAACTCGATATCGGTCGCATAGCCCAGCATTAGCCTTTGAAAACGCTTTACAGCGGGCTTCAAAGCTGGCAGTTTTTGAATTTCAGCTGCTATTCTTTCCCACTCGGGTAGCGGGTAGATCACTAGACAGGAAGATTGCGTGTCGATCGTTAACACAATTTGGCCATCACACTGGGACAACAACGGCTCGCGCTGGCGCGCTGGCATAGCCAGACGACCCTTCGCATCCATGTTGATGTGTTGTACGCCTCGAAACACGTTCTTATTCTCCACTCATCTGGCTAAATATCCACAAAACACCAGAATTATCCACTTATTCCCACATCTCAACACTATAGGTGCGATATAGGAAAACTGTCAAGGCGGGAAACAGGAAAAACGTTGTAATTTCAGATAATTGGTTCTTCCGAGTTTCCTATGGGTAAAAGCCAAACAATGGTCAAGAATGTGGTACAAGAGTCTTTTTTTATGGAGATATTCAAATGAAAGATACCGCGTTGTTTACTCAACTTTTGGGGCTTGGCGACCCATGGAAAATCACGGCTATTACCCCGGATCTGACCGACAAATCAATTACCCTCCAGATAGATTGGCCAAAGGGAACGAAAGGCGCGTGTAGTGTCTGCCATGCCCTTTGTTCGGTTTACGACCATCGTGAGCAACGCACATGGCGACACCTTGATACGATGCAGTTCAAGACGCAGTTAGTTGCTCAGGTTCCGCGTATTCATTGTAAAGCGCATGGAATCAAAAGCCTGAAAGTACCGTGGGCAGATACGCAGGCACGCTTTACGCATTTATTTGAGCGTTTCGCTATTGATGTGCTGTCGGCTGCCAGCAACAAGACACAGGCCGCAAAACTACTTGGTCTGTCGTGGGATGAGGTGCATCATATTCAATCCCGAGCAGTGAAAAGAGGGATGGACAGACGCTCTGTTGAGGAAGTGAAACACCTTGGCATCGATGAAAAAAGTTTTCGCAAGGGGCAATCCTATGCCAGCCTGCTGTACGATTTGAATGCGTCCAGAGTGCTTGAGGTCGTGGCAGATAGAACGGCGGAATCGGCAACCGCATTGCTGTCCACGCTTCCAGAACAGCAGCGTAATGAAGTAGCTGCTGTTGCCGTGGATATGTGGGTTCCATTTATGACGGCAGTTGAGGCGACTTTACCGAACGCCGCCATTGTTCACGACAAGTTTCATATCGTCAGTTATCTTACAAAAATGGTTGACCAAGTCAGGCGCAAAGAAAATAAAACATTAAGAGCCGCCGGTATCAATGACCTGGTCGGGTCTCGCTATACCTGGTTACGCAATCCCGACAACTGGAGTGAAAAAGATGAAGCCACTTTTTATGGCCTTCAATCAAAGGGGTTGAAGGTTGCCCGAGCCTGGGCAATCAAAGAGACGCTGCTTGACCTGTGGACTTACAGCTACGATAAACCAGCCCGGGCGTTCTTTAAGAAATGGTACTGGTGGGCGACATATTCACGTCTAAAGCCGGTCATATCAGTCGCCAAGATGCTAAAGAAACATCTCGACAACATAATGACTTACTTGAAACATCGCATCACCAATGCGACCGCAGAAGGATTTAATTCAAAGATTCAGACAATAAAATCGGCTGCCCGAGGATTTAGAAACTTCGAAAACTATCGAGTTTCAATTCTGTTCCACTGTGGAAAACTCAACCTCTACCCACAGGATTCCCAGTAGAACCAGATAATTAGTCGACCCTGAAAAACGCTTAACATGTTGATTGTATTAGATAATACTGGGTATTTGTGAGATGATTTCGACCAGTTTCAAGCCTATTTGGCACTTAATCCGGTCGAAACAAAGGTGGCTCTCGATGAAAGATTCTTCCCCCGATCACCATCAAATGAGTTTTATGGCTGCTGGGTTGATGGATCAACTCAATCCGAAACACCCTCTGTTACATCTTGCGCGAACCATACCCTGGGACTTTTTTGAATCGGAGTTCGCTCCCTTGTATGCGGCAACTGGCAGGCCTGCCAAACCCGTACGCTTGATGGTGGGTTTATCTATTCTCAAGCATATGGAAAATGTCAGCGACGAGGTTATCGTGCAACACTGGGTACAAAACCCGTATTACCAGGCATTTTGCGGGGAGGTTGAATTCCAGTGGTCATTCCCTTGTGACCCATCCGATCTGGTGTACTTCCGCAAGCGAGTCGGCGAAAAGGGATTTGAAAAAATATTGGCATCCTCTATCACCATTCATGGTGAGAAAGCGGTCGAAGAGGAAGTCTGTATTGACACCACAGTACAGGAAAAAAACATCACCTTTCCCACCGATGCAAAGTTGTACCGAAAGATTATTGTTCGTTGCCTGAAATTGGCCAGGAAAGAAGGGATAACACTTCGCCGCAGTTATGCCAAGGAAATTAAGCAAAGAAAACTGGAATGTCGTTTTGCGGGACATCCCAGGAACCGTGCCAAGGCCCGCAAAGCCGTTAAGCGGCTAAAGACCATTGCCGGTCGTTTAGTGCGGGAATTGGAGCGTAAACTGCCACTCGACATTCTGGAAAAGCTGGCAGAGGACTTTGCACTATTCCATCGTGGACTGAACCAGAAGCGAGGGGATACGAACAAGCTGTACAGCTTGCACGAACCCCATGTCTACTGCATGAGTAAAGGCAAAGAGCATAAGCGCTATGAATTTGGCACCAAGGTTTCTATCACGACAACTCGGGATTCAAAAATCATTGTTGGTGCCATGGCCTTTGATACGAACAAATTTGATGGTCATACGCTGCCGGAGGTGCTGTTGCAATTGAAGCGGCTTAACAAACTGAAACCGGCCGTTGGCTTATGTGATCGGGGTTACAAAGGGAAGAAAAAGATCAATGACACGCGGATCATAATGCCCAGCACAGGTACTCGGGATACGGATAGTGCCTACCAGGTGCTGATGCGGAAACGTTTTAGAAAGCGGGCTGGCATAGAGCCGGTGATCGGCCACCTGAAGTCGGATCATCGATTGAACAAAAGTTATCTCAAAGGATTTGAAGGCGACCAGATTAACGTACTGATGGCAGCCGCGGCGTTTAACTTCAGGAAGTGGATGAGATTGTTTTTATTGGCCCCGAAAACGGCTTCCTTATGGAGTCGTTTAACGCAGTTTATTATCAAGCCACGGCATTACGGCGATGCCGTGATGGCCAATTAGGCTTTTTCAGGGTCGACTAATTAGAGCGGTTTTGCGTTCAAGATTTTTTTACAAATCGAAGGCAATTAAAGTAAATACCCCGCCAAAACATGGCAGTATGAGCGCTTGTTAAGGTTTTACATTAAGTTTGAGGGCAATCGCGGTTCTCGCGAGGGGGAATTCGCCAAAAACAGCGATTTGCAGGCTGAAATGTGACAATCCAAGGCGCTATTCGCCTAGGATTGCCACTTTTGAGTTTTAAGAATTAGGTGGAGTTGGTCGATAAGCCGGGTTCTGTCGAGGACGATCATTCATCTGCGACAAGCGTCGCCGCTTGCCTGTAGCAACCTACCCGAACCCACCGCGGGCCGCGGCTAAAGGGTTCCTATTTGGTCTTGCTCCGAGTGGGGTTTACCATCGCCACGCCTGTTGCCAGCCGCGCGGTGCGCTCTTACCGCACCCTTTCACCCTTACCCGACAGTTGCCCGCCAGGCGGTCTACTCTCTGCTGCACTTTCCGTAGGCTCTCGCCCCCCAGGCGTTACCTGGCACTCTGCCCTATGGAGCCCGGACTTTCCTCCGCGCAAGAAAACTCACACAGCGATCGCCTGACCAACTCCGCGCACAGACTAACGCCGAGGGAGGACAACAGCAAGCCGCACAGACAATGAACGCATTATGATTTTTCATCCAACAAAAATTGATACAACTGCTTCTTACGCAAGCCAGTCAGATCAGCTACCACTGCCGCCGCACGCTTTGCAGGAAGCTCCTGGGCCAGCCTGCGCAACAGCACCGCCGTAGATTCACCTAGCTGGGCATCGACCTTAGGCTTTCCGGCCACAACCAGCACAATCTCCCCTCGTTGCTGGTTGCTATCCTCGCGCACGAAGCCTATCAATTGCGCTACAGTGCCATGCTTGATTGTCTCGAAAGCCTTGGTAATTTCCCTGGCCATCATAACTTCTCTTTCGCCACCAAAAACACGATCGAGGGACATCAGGCATTCAAGAATTCTATGGGGAGCCTCATAAAAGATGAGGGTTGAGGACTCCGCCGCTAGCGCCGCAAGACGATTCTCTCGGGCGGTTTTCTTGGCCGGCAAAAAACCCTCAAAATAAAAGCGGTCAGTTGCCAATCCGGACACACTGAGCGCCGCGATGGCTGCACAGGGCCCGGGAATTGAGCGAACAGGATAGGAATGTTCATGGGCAAAACGCACAAGCCGATAGCCCGGATCCGAAATAAGCGGCGTTCCCGCATCACTGACCAGCGCAACAACACCCCCTCCCCCGAGGCACTTATCTATCTTGCCCACAGACCGAGCATCGCTATGGTCGTGGTAGGCGATTAGCGGTGTCGTAATCCCGAAATGCCCGAGCAAGCGCAAGCTATGTCTGGTATCCTCGGCCGCAATGAGATCCGCTTGCTGCAGTATTTCCACAGCTCGAGGTGACATATCGCCAAGGTTACCAATGGGCGTGGCGACAACATAGAGACCGGATTCCACGAATCCCCCTTATTTGAAATCATTCAACAGGACTCGGTGGCTGCGGACGTGGCACAACCGAGACAATCAGCGAAGAATAGCATGAGACTCGGCGTTACCAACTACCTAAAATTTCTCCAATTGTTCTGCGCCGTCTTACTCACCGCTTATTTGTCGGCATGCGGTGGCACTCCCAAAAAACAAGAAACCGTTATGGAGCTTCCCGAGGGCTCCGGCTCCTTAACTGAGATTGAATACCCGGCAATTGAGCTTCCACCCTCTGCCTACAGCAATTTGTTTAACAAAACTGAGACCCAGCTTCTTGAGTTCGATTGGCGCGGAGCCAGTCAAACACTTGAACAAATTCCCCTGGAACTCGCCAGCTCCACCGACAGGCAATATATAAACTACCTACAGGCCCGTATTTTCTACGTCAGAGGTGACCAGAAAGATGCTGAGGCTCTTTGGTACTTTGACAGTGTTAATGGCTCGCCCGGAGATCTAGCACTGGATATCAAGAGCACAAGTTTCAGGCGTCATATGCTGCGCCTTAAGGGAAAGACGCTGCAAAGTGCTCGCCTTGGCGGCCAAATAGCGCTCAGAATCCAGGCCGATAGACCGGTGAATCCGGCACTACTGCGCAGCATCTGGCACGACCTGCAACGCACCTCTGTGCAAGAGCTGCAACGGGAGTTGACCAACGCACCAGACTCGCGGTGGATTGGCTGGCTAAAGCTCTCCCTCATCAGCGCAAATGCGCACAGCGCAACGCAGCTCAGACAAGACCTTAACAATTGGCTGATTGAGAATCCCGGTCATCCCAGTGCGGCCAGTCTACCCGGTGGACTGGACTACATGCTGGAAGTAATACCCGTGGTACAAAAAGTCGCCTTAGTCTTACCCTTGAGCGGGCGATTGGCACCCGCAGCAAAAGCGGTCAGAGATGGATATCTGTCGAGCTATTACGCAGCACTAGAAGCAGGTGAAACTACTTATGATGACCTACACGTTATCGACCTGGATAGATACAACTCGGCGACCGCCGCGTACGATGCCGCCACGGCAGGCGGAGCCGATCTGGTCGTTGGCCCGCTGGGTAAACGGGATGTAACCTCCCTGGGAAATCATCCCGATCGGCGCACTCCGGTGCTGGCGCTGAATCGCTCGGATGAAACGCTTCCGCATGCGGATATGGCATTGATACAGCTGTCTTTATCTCCGGTTGATGAGGCAGTACAAATATCGCGGCTCGCTTTTGGAACAGGGTCTAGAAAGGCCTTGATCGTCCGACCTCTGGGTAAATGGGGCGCGAAAATGGAACGCGCACTGCGAGGCAGCTGGGAAGGCCTGGGCGGAACGGTGACCGCTGTGGCAAGCTACTCGGGTCGTGATGAATACTCCAGCAGTATAGCCGGCGCCTTAGATCTACCGGAAAGCGAACAACGCGCCAGGGACATACGCGGCTTCCTCGGGGGCAAACTGGAGTTCACGGGACGTCGTCGGCAGGATGTGGACACGATTTTTTTACTGAGTCGCACCGGTGCTGAGGCCCGCTCGGTGAAGCCATTGCTCGCATTTCACTACGCTGGCAATTTGCCCGTTTATTCCACCTCCAGCATTTACAGCGGTATTGCCGACGATCGAGACAAAGATCTCAATGGAATCCGACTGGTGGAAATCCCATGGCGGCTCGGTAACCGCGATCTTTCTGCAACTGCGACCAGGCCCGCCTCCAGTGATAGATATGCCAGTTTGAGGGCCCTGGGAGCTGATGCCTTTTTGCTCCAATCCCGCTTGGGCCAATTCCAATCGGGACCGGAGCTTATGATTCGAGGGAATACCGGACTACTAAGTCTGGACCCCCAACTTCGAATTGTTCGCGAACTCCAGCCCGCCACTTTTGATAGAGGTGTTCTCCAAGCCCGATAGCTACACTGGCAGCAAGGAATTCGCTCTGGAGTGTGGGTAAATGAGCTCAATAGGGGACGACTTCGAAGAGAAAGCAACTGAGCTGTTGCGCGACAATGGCCTACAAATATTGAATAGGAACTACGCCAGGAAAACTGGAGAAATAGATATCATCGCGCGCGATGACAGATACCTTGTGTTTGTGGAAGTGAGAGTTCGCAGTCACAAAGCCTTTGCCAGCGCCGCCGGGTCGGTGGACTTTCGCAAGCAGCAACGCCTCATCCGAACCGCGCAACTCTACCTGATGTCTCACCCTCAGTGGGCGAATTCACCCTGTAGATTTGACGTCATTGCCTTTGAGCCGCGACAATCAGCGCAACAAAGTTCGCCCAACTGGATTCGGTCGGCCTTTACCGCTTGAGAAGTCAAAAAACAGGATTCTACCGATGGACCAATATCAACGCATCGCCGGGCATTTCCAACAGGCGATTGAACTCATCGCCCTATCTGTTGACATTCTGGCAGAGCCGATCGAGCGAAGCGGCGAACTTATCTCTCAGGCGCTACTACAGGAAAACAAGGTAATTATCTGCGGTAACGGCCCGGACAGCGCCCTATCGCAGCTATTCGCCAGCAATCTGATCAATCGTTTCGAATATGATCGTCCCGGGCTGCCAGCTCTTTCGTTGGATCAGAGCGGCCCCAACCTCAGCGCCGCCGCCGGCACCAGTAATATTAACGATATTTTTGCCAGACAAATTACTGCACTTGGCCAAGCAGGAGATGTATTGTTCTGTATCAGCAGCGAGCGCAACCATCAGAACTTGCAACACGCTATTCAGGCCGCTCAGGACAGGTGCATGTCGGTGGTAGCACTGTCAAACAGCGGCAATGAACAGCTTGGCAGTATGTTGCGGCGCGAAGACGTTGAATTGCTTGTAACTGCGCAGAGGCAACACCAGGTGGTCGAAGTACAGACCATGGTTATTCAGTGTATCTGCGAAATGATTGAACTGAGCCTATTCGGCGATCACGACCAGGACTAAACCATGAAAAACGCCCTAGCAATCGCCATCTTATGTAACAGCCTCCTCCTGAGCGGCTGCGGTAGTCTCCTGGCCACTTTGCAGTCCAATCCGCTAAAAGATGATCCCGGACAACGAACGATGGGTCAGCTGCTTGAAGACGAAAGCATAGAGACAAAAAGCGTAGTGAACATTCACGCTGCAAACAAGGATTTTGACCAAGCACACCTGGTCATCGTCAGTTATAACGGCTACGTTCTATTGTCTGGCCAGGTGCATAGCGAGGCGCTCAAGACCCAGGCTACTGAGGTTGTCAGAAAGGTCCGCAACGTTCGGAGAATCTACAATGAACTGGAAGTAGCCTCACCTAGTTCAGGAATAACACGCACCAGCGACACCTGGATTACCACTAAAGTGAAAAGTTACTTATTAGGTAACTCGGGCATTGCCGGCGGGCGCGTAAAAGTCGTAACCGAGAATGGAGTGGTCTTCCTGATGGGGCTTGCGACTCAGGCTGAAGCGGATCGAGTTGCCGATACCGCAGCGGGTATATCAGGTGTTCAGAGAGTGGTTCGCATCTTTGAAATAATAGACTAGAAGTACCGCCTTTCTATTCCTATTTCTACTTAGTCGACCCTGAAAAACGCTTAACATGTTGATTGTATTAGATAATACTGGGTATTTGTGAGATGATTTCGACCAGTTTCAAGCCTATTTGGCACTTAATCCGGTCGAAACAAAGGTGGCTCTCGATGAAAGATTCTTGGCTCTTCTCCGCTTTGTTGAGTGAAAAAAGATGCTGACCATCAAGTAACCTGTTGATATGTTTGGTTTATGACAACTTTACATAGGGCAGGTATATGACCATCAACATCTCACGGAGTATTTTAAACCTCACGGGGCAACGTGTAAATGAAATTAAACTGGACGAAGAGGGTGACAAGATTGTTATTCACTGTAGCCGGGACGCCCGCAGGAGCACTATAGACCCCACCACAGGCAAGAAGGGAACTATCAACCAGCATATTCGCCGGCAGGTTAAGGATATCCCCCTTTTTGGGTATCCATGTGTGCTCGACATTGAACTGGCCCAAGTGTTTATTAGCAAGGGCGAGCGCCGCATTGAGGCGTGTGATTTTGTCGATAAAGGGTGCCGTTTCACCCACCGGTTTTGCCGACTGATCAGTGGATTATGCCGCCATATGTCTATTCAGGCCGTCTCCAGGCATTTGGGGATACGATGGGAGACAGTAAAGAATATCGACAAGGCATACCTGATGGAAACGCTCCCTGCGCTTGATCCTGCACAGTTGACTGGCTTGGAATATATTGGTGTCGATGAAGTTGCCAGGGCGAAAGGCCATGACTATATGACGGTGGTCTACGATATGGTCGGAGGTCATCTGGTCTGGGTGGAAGCTGGTCGAACTGCCGAGGTGTTTGCAAGATTTCTAAAACATCTCTCCCCGGATACATCCAGTAAAATCAAGGCCGTAGCTATGGATATGGGCCCTGCTTATCAAAAGGCTGTCAGGGAGTGCTTGCCGTTGGCAGACATTGTGTTTGACCGTTTTCACGTCATGAAAAATTACAGCAAAGCTATCCATAATCAGCGCCGGCTTGAGTTCAGGAAGGCCGATCCGAATGGTAAAAAACTGATGAAGGGGACGCATTATCTGTTGCTCAAAAATGCGGATAAGTTGAGTGAGAAACAAAGTAACAAGCTGCAAACGTTGTTGGATAGCAATAGCAACCTGAATGCGCTCTACGTTTTAAAAGAACAGCTTCAGTATCTGTGGAGTGCCACTTCATTTGAGGGGATGGCAGAGCAACTGGAAAGTTGGTGCTTGATAGCAGATCAGTCACACATGCTCTATCTGAAAAAGTTCGCAAAATCGCTCAGAAAACATTGTGTCGGCATCTGCAATTATGCAAAACACAAGCTAACAAGCGCCAGGATAGAGGCTGGTAATGTCAGTATAGGAATGATCCGTAAGCGCGCCAGGGGCATCAGGGATACCGAGTACTTCAAACTCAAAATTAGACAATCATCCCTCCCAGATAATCAATCTATGTTCTATTTGAAAACCTAGAATCACTCAACAAAGCGGAGAAGAGCCAGTTATCTCAAAGGATTTGAAGGCGACCAGATTAACGTACTGATGGCTGCTGCTGCGTTTAACTTCAGGAAGTGGATGAGATTGTTTTTATTGGCCCCGAAAACGGCTTCCTTATGGAGTCGTTTAACGCAGTTTATTATCAAGCCACGGCATTACGGCGATGCCGTGATGGCCAATTAGGCTTTTTCAGGGTCGACTACTTATTCTACTTATTCTACTTAACAACTTTTAGAGAAGGACGACCTTCCGGCCGGTTTGGCGAGGGAGGGCCGTCATCTGGCGGTGTATCGCTGTCAGCATCATCATCGGCATCAAATACCATTCCCTGGCCATTTTCGCGAGCATAGATTCCGATCACAGCAGACACAGGCACGTAGATGTCACTCGCCACTCCGCCGAACCGGCCATTAAAACTTACAGCTTCGTTGGCGATATTCAGATCCACCACTGCGCCGGGGGAAATATTGAGGACAATCTGACCGTCCTTAACAAATTGCCGGGGCACCATGACGTCTTTTACCTTGGCGTCAACCAACATGTAAGGTGTGCATTCATTATCCGCTATCCACTCATAGAGCGCGCGCATAATGTATGGACGACTAGGGGTCATCAAACCACTCCGAAGGTCAAAATACGCCGACTAAAGGCGCATTTCCCTCTCTTGCTCTGACAAGCTCGCTTGGAAGGATTCCCGCTCAAACAGCGTATCCATATAAGCCAACAGGGGTTTGGTCTGTTTACTAGAACGAATATCAACACCCAGTGAAGGCAATCGCCACAATACTGGCGCCAGACAGCAATCAACCAGAGTGAACTCTTCGCTCATGAAAAAGGGTTTATCACTAAAAATGGGTGCGATGGCAGTAATGCTCTCGCGCAGCTCTTTAATGCTTTTCGCAACAACGTTTTCACTTCTTGAATGCTGGATGGAATCGAGAAGGCTGCACCAATCTTTTTCAATTCGATGGATATACAAACGGCTCTCTGCGCGTGCCACCGGGTAAACCGGGAGCAGAGGTGGATGCGGGAAGCGTTCATCCAGGTATTCCATCATCACTTTTGATTCGTAAAGAATCAGATCGCGATCAACCAATGTGGGAAGAGAGTTATAAGGATTCAAGTCGGCCAGCTCAGCCGGAGGATGCTGCCCATCGCACTCGATCATCTCTACCGTCACGCCCTTCTCCGCGAGTACGATACGCACACGGTGACTGTAATGACTAATGTTATCGCTGTAAAAGGTCATCGAAGATCGCTTTGCCACTACACCCATGGGGGTTCCTCAGTGTTGAATATACAATTGGCATCGGGACAAACGTCCGTCCCGGTGACGGGGGTTGTTACTGCTAGTTTTAGTGAACGTCCTTCCAGTACTCACGATTGAGTAACCAGGCCAGGACAAAGAACAAAGTGACAAACAGCAACACAAACGTTCCAATACGCTTGCGTTCTAGCGCGACAGGATCTGCGGTGTAGGCCAAAAAGTTGACGAGGTTATACATAGCCGTATCAAACTGCTCTGCCGACATTGTGCCTGCCTGCTCGATAGTGAACTGTCCACAGGGAGCCTCCAGAATATCTTCTCCGGTCAAGGGGTCGCGCTTAACACCGCCGTTGTGGGCTGTTACCGAACCCATCGCGCACTCCTGCATCCCCTGAAGTTCAAGCAAAACATGTGGCATACCAACGTCTTTGAAAACTTTGTTATTCACACCGTAGGGACGGCTGTCATCTTTGTAAAAAGTGCGGAGATAGGTATAGAGCCACTCTGGTTGTCTCGCTCTGGAAACCAAAGTTAAATCCGGAGGGGGGGCGCCAAACCATGTCTTGGCAGTGCGCTCATCCATCGAACTAAACATGAGAGAACCCACTTTTTGAGAGGGATCGAACATCAGGTTGGCTTGAAATAATTCCACGGGGATGCTCAGGTCACTGGCTACACGGTTGTATCGAGAATACTGCAGAGAGTGACAACCCAGGCAGTAGTTCATATAAAGCTTTGCTCCTTCCTGCAATGAGGCCTTGTCTTCGGGCGTAGCGATAAACTCATCACATTCGATACTCCCGCAGTTGTGACCACCCTCAGAGCCGACCGCCTTCAGTGGAAGTATCGTCAGTACCGCTATTATAGCCAGACCAAGCAAACTACCCCACACGCCAATACCGCCATCTGTGGTTACTCGATCAGGTACCGGTTTGGTTTGTTCCATCGATGTCCAAAAGGGCATCAGTAAAAAGAAGCCGAAGTACAAAATAGAGCAGATTTGAGCCAGCAACGTTCGCTCAGGCGTGGGCGACTTAACCCCCAATACACCGAGGATAAGAAACGAAGCGACAAACACCAGCAACGTTACTTTGGTCATATTTCCACGATATCGCCAAGACTTTACCGGGCTCCTATCCAACCAAGGCAACATGAATGGAATGGCGACAGAGGCGGCGAAGGCGATAAAGCCCCAGAACTTGTCAGGGACCGCTCGCAATACCGAGTAGAACGGAGTGAAGTACCACACCGGAGCAATATGCTCAGGCGTCTTGAGCGCATTGGCCTCTTCAAAGTTCGCAAACTCAAGAAAGTACCCGCCCATCTCTGGCATGAAGAAAACAACAAAACAGAACACGAACAAAAAGACACCGACCGCCTGTAAATCGTGCACCGTGTAATAAGGATGAAAGGCGACTCCATCTAAAGGTACGCCCTGATCGTCCTTATACTTTTTGATGTCCACGCCGTCGGGGTTATTGGAGCCGACTTCGTGAAGCGCCAACAAATGCAACAGCACTAACGCCAACAGGATAATAGGCAGTGCAACAACGTGCAGCGCGAAAAATCTGTTTAGTGTAATACCTGATATCAGATAGTCGCCACGAATCCAGGTTACAAGATCCTCTCCTACAACCGGTATCGCACCAAACAGGGAGATGATCACCTGGGCACCCCAGTAGGACATCTGCCCCCAGGGCAGTACGTAGCCTACAAAGGCCTCGGCCATAAGCACCACAAATATCAGCATGCCGAAAACCCAGATCAGCTCACGTGGCTTCTGATAAGACCCGTACAACAGAGCTCTGAACATATGCAGGTAGATAACAACGAAGAATGCAGACGCCCCGGTAGAGTGGAGGTAGCGAATAATCCAACCGTAGTCCACATCGCGCATGATGTATTCAACCGAAGCAAATGCTCCCTCAGCGCTGGGATTAAAACTCATTGTTAGCCAAATGCCGGTCAACAGTTGGTTGACCAACACCAGCAGTGACAGGACTCCAAAGAAATACCAGAAATTAAAATTCTTGGGGGCATAGTACTTGCCCATGTGGGTGTCCCACGCGCGCATGATTGGTAGTCGGGCATCCACCCAGTCGCGTAATCCTACAAGCATATTGATCATCAGGCCGCCTCCGAGTCCACGCCAATTACCAGAATATTCTCACCCTCGAACGAATAGGGCGGTACGATCAAATTGGCTGATGCAGGGACACCTGCATAGACGCGTCCGGAAAGATCAAACTTAGAACCGTGACAGGGGCAGAAGAAACCGCCCACCCAGCCACCATCGGCTTGAAATTCGGTTGGTCCAACTTCGGGCCGAAATTTCGGGGCACAGCCCAGATGAGTACACAGGCCAACAACAACCAGCAACTCGGGACGTATAGATCTCTCAATCCCCTCTATGTAATCTGGTTGTTTGGAGATACTGGATTCGGGATCTTTGAGCTGCGGGTCAAGACTGGCGAGAGCTTCTAGCTGGGAGGGGGTGCGGTTCAGCACATACACCGGCTGTCCGCGCCACTCGACAATCATCATCTGCCCGGGCAGCAGTTTACCTATATCTTGCTTTACCGGGGCACCTGCGGCTTTCGCTTTGGCGGAGGGGTTCCACGAACCGACAAACGGGACGGCTATACCGACCGCGCCTACGACGCCAACAGCGCTGGTGGCAGCCGTCAGAAATCGTCTCCTACCGGTGTTTACGCCATCGCTACTCATGCTTTTCTCCCCTAATTACAAGTATACGGTCTGCTGATGTTGGCTTCTGTAGGCCAGTCGTCACAAAACGGTGCAAATGGTAATGATTTTACCCAGTTGTTACAAGGAAAACCCTTGAGATTACTGACTTTCCAGAGGTTCAGTGCAGCCGTTCAACCAGTGTAGCGGGCATAAAAAAACGCCCGGACTGCGTGCAAACCCGGACGTTTTCGTGGCACTGACACATCCCGTAAAACGAGATCTGCCCGAAGCTTATCGCTTGGAGAACTGAGGCTTCTTGCGGGCTTTGCGCAAACCGACTTTCTTACGCTCAACTTCACGCGCATCACGGGTTACGTACCCGGCAGCCCTTAAGGTGCCACGCAGTGATTCGTCATACTGCAGCAAGGCGCGAGTAATGCCGTGGCGAATAGCGCCGGCCTGGCCGAAGCTTCCACCACCGGCAACGGTGATATTAATATCAAACTTGTCGCCAAGCTCGACCAGTTCCAATGGCTGACGCACAATCATGCGGGCAACCTGGCGACCGAAGTACTCATCCAAAGGGCGCTGATTCACCGTGACATTACCACCACCGTTCTGAAGGAAAACGCGAGCGGTGGAGGTCTTACGACGCCCTGTTCCATAGTATTGAGTAGCTGACATATAAATTATCCGTTAAATATTCAGAGCTTGTGGCTGTTGCGCCGTATGTGGGTGTGTATCACCCGCATATACTTTTAATTTTTTGAACATAGCGCGTCCGAGAGGATTGCGAGGCAACATGCCTTTAACCGCGCTCTGGATCACTCGCTCAGGGGCTTTGTCGATCAACTTTTCGAAAGAAATCGACTTAATGCCACCGATGTAACCCGTGTGGTGGTAATACATTTTGTCGGTAGTCTTGGCGCCGGTCACACGGACCTTCTCACAATTGATTACAACAATATAATCACCGGTATCAACATGGGGAGTATATTCCGCCTTGTGCTTGCCGCGCAGGCGGTGCGCTATTTCACTCGCCAGACGCCCTAAAGTCTTATCAGCAGCGTCCACTACGAACCAGTCGCGGGCTACATCTTCTGCTTTGGCACTATAAGTTTTCATCTCTATCCGTCTCGTGGCTGGGTCCAATTTCAAGGACGCGAATACTAATCAATGCCGAGGCCGATTTCAAGCTAATCTTCACTGAAAATAGTAAAGAGAAATCAGCACTTAGGACAACAACAGAGAATTTACAGCTATCGAACCCCAGTGGTCTGCATCCTAGGGTCTATGCTCCCTCGCCAGATACTCGTGAGATTGCATTTCTTGCAGGCGAGAGGCGGTTCTTTGGAACTCAAATTCCAGTCTACCACCGGAGTAAAGCTCAAGCAGAGGAACCGCTGCGGTTATCACCAGTTTAACGTTGCGATCATAGAATTCATCCACCAAATTGACAAAGCGACGCGCCTGATCGTCACTATCCACTCCCATCTGGGGCACATTGGATATCAGAACGGCGTGATAGACCCTGGCCAGCTCGATGTAGTCGTTTTGCGAGCGTGGCCCATCACACAACTCCGCAAAGTCGAACCACACGACATCATCCGCGAGGCATACCGTGCTCAAATATCGGCCGTTGATCTCTACCTTTTCCCAGCGCTTGCCGGGTTCTGGCGCGAGCCTCTCGAAACTTGTTTGTAAAGATCGAGTAGCCTCATCATCCAGCGGGTAGTGAAACAGTTCGGCCTGTTCGAGTGCGCGCAGGCGATAATCGACCCCCGCATCGACATTGACCACTTTCGTATACTTCTCTATCTGCGCAATTGCGGGTAAAAAGCGCTGCCGCTGCAGGCCGTTTTCGTACAAGTTGGCAGGTGCGATGTTTGAAGTTGCAACCAGAGTGACCCCACGTTCAAACAAGGCCTCCATCAATCCGCCCAAAATCATGGCATCGGCGATGTCGGTGACAAAAAACTCATCAAAACAGATGACCCTCGCCTCCGATGCAAAATGACCAGCCACCAGCTCCAGCGGATTTTTCTGCCCCTCCAAAGCCACCAATTCGGACTGCACTCGCTGCATAAAACGGTGAAAATGGACACGTAGTTTCTCGGGGTAGGGAATGCAGTCGTAGAAGGTGTCAACCAGATAGGTCTTTCCGCGCCCTACCCCACCCCACAGATACAAGCCGATCTCGGGCTCTGGTCGTTCACGTCTAAACCATCTTCGCAGTCCACCCATACCTGTATTGCGCAGGTGCTCCTTCGCCAGGAGCCGTTCATACAGATCCTGCAACAACAAGACCGCTTGTTCCTGAGCGGCATCGTAAGAAAAGTCCTCTCGCTGCAAATCCTGCTTGTATCGCTGCAGTGGAGAAAGAATGGAATCAGTCAAACTACTAAAGCCTTCATCGGGTGTAACCTCCAGCGCTCCAGGAGGAAAGTTGGCACACTTTAGCGATTGCCTCAGGGCTTGGCAACGCCGCACTAGGAGCAGCTGAATGTATCCACAGTACTATAGTCCCAGTGAGATTATGGGTATAATCCCCGACCTGAAGAAAGCTATTGTGAGGAATGATCTGTGTACAGCTTGAATGAGGTCTTGTTAGGCGGGGCTATTTTGCTCTTTGTTAGTTTGGGGCTGGGATTATTGATAGGACGCCGCATGTCTCCGCAGGGCCAAAAAAACCGCGAACTTGAGGTCGAGCTCGACCAGGCATTGCAAGACAAAAAGTCCTATGAGGATGACGTCGTAGAGCACTTTAGCGATACCGCTGTGTTGCTAAACAAACTCACCGGGAGTTATCGCGACGTCCACAATCAACTTGCTCTGGGTGCAACAACCCTATGCCAAGGGCAGGGCCCGGTATCTTTGGAAAAGATTGATAGCGAGCGTTCCAGCACGGAAATAACAGGGCACCTGGCCGACGTACAAGCACCGCTAGACTATGCCCCCAAGTCCTCACCTGATGAACCAGGGATGCTCAACGAAGAGTTCGGCTTGGAGAGAGTCAAGTCGGAAGCTGCTGCTGAGGCGCTCGACAAACCGTAGAGCCTACTTCACTAGGAGCGCAACCGAGCTGACAATCCGCCTACACTGGATTGTCAATGTCGACGAAGCGGTGCTCTAGCCCAAACTTTTCCGCCAGATGCTGCCCGACGGCCTGCACACCGTACCTCTCTGTGGCGTGGTGGCCAGCAGCGACGAATTGTATCCCCTCCTCTCGAGCCACGTGAACCGTTTGCTCTGAGGCCTCGCCCGTAATATACATGTCGGCACCAGCGGCGACAGCCACCTCGATGTATCCCTGGGCGGCGCCCGTGCACCAGGCGATTTTACGCACCGGCGCATTGGCGTCACCGATATGCAGCGCCGCCCTGCCCGTGATGGCGGTTAGACGATCAACCATTTCGATCGCCCGGATGGGCTCCGCTAGTTCGCCTACGCTCACCAGACCTTCAGCGCCAGGTGCATTTGCTATCACCCAGTCATCAATCCCCATAAGTCTACCCAGGCAGGCATTGTTGCCTAATTTGGGGTGCGCATCGAGCGGCAGATGATAGGCCAACAGGCTGAGCTCATTTGACAACAAGGTCGCCAATCGACGCCGCTTCATTCCTTTGACTATGGGGCTTTCGCCCTTCCAAAAGAATCCGTGGTGCACCAAGAGAGCATCGGCATTCAACCGCACCGCCTCGTTTATCAATTCGAGGCTGGCAGTAACCCCTGTTACCAACAGGCCAACATGGGGCCGCCCTTCAACCTGCAATCCATTGGGGCAGTAATCCACGAATTCCGTGGGACACAGCAGTTCATCGAGATATTGTTGAAGTTCAATCAGGGTCGTTGTCATATTGCCATTTTCCAAAGCATTCACGTATCGGCACTGTTCGCCATCGCCTCGCATCATATACAATGCACCCGCAAACATTAAGCCCGGGAGGCTCTCGCAGCAGGCATGACCAAGTACCCCATAGATCACGCATGAAGAGCGCCCTGAAATTCATAACCTGGCCGGCAATCGCGGGCCTGTTGGCAGCCCTGGTCATTCTGGATCGTTTGGCATTGCCTGGACTGGATACCCGAACGTCACAAAGCTCTGGTGTTGCCAGCTACTATCCTGCGGTAAAGGCTGCCAGCCCTTCTGTTGTCAATATTGATACTAGAACACTTGTGCGCTATACCCAAAATCCCATGCTGAAAGACTCGTTCTTCCGGAAATTCGCTCCTGCGCAGACTCCTCGTCAGCGCTGGGATGAATCACTCGGCTCGGGAGTCATCATGTCCGCGGAGGGCTATATACTCACCAATAACCACGTCATTGCTGGTGCTGACCAAATTCGCGTCATACTCGTGGATGGTCGATCCGCAAGTGCGGTTGTCATCGGCACCGACCAGGCAACAGACCTGGCAGTTCTACAAATTGAACTCCCGGATCTCCAACCTATAGCCACAGGCGATTCAAACGCTATTCGCGTTGGTGACGTGGTGCTGGCGATTGGAAATCCACTGGGTTTCGGCCACTCCGTCACCCAGGGAATTGTTTCGGCGCTGGGCCGCTGGGGCTTGAAAGCCAGTACCTACGAAAATTATATCCAGACTGACGCGTCCATTCACCTGGGCAATTCTGGCGGGGCGCTAATTGATACGCGGGGCAGGCTCTTGGGCATCAATACACTCATCTTCACAGCATCCGGACGGAGTAATGCAACTGCCACCGGTATTGGCCTTGCTATCCCGGCAAATCTGGCGGTATTCGTCATGAACGATCTGGTCGAATATGGCGAGGTTATTCGCGGTTGGTTAGGCGTTAGAGTGGAACCTGTGGGTCAAGTTCAGAGCAACAATACCCAGACTCAGGCGCTTGTTGTGGCAGCGGTGGCAGAGGGTAGCCCGGCGCAAAAAGCGGGAATAGCATTGAGCGATATCATTACCCACATAGATGGCGAGCCCGTAATAGACGGGAGACTCACCATGCACCGAATAGCCTTGTTGCGCCCGGGAGATAAAATCAGTGTGACCGTACAACGCGATCAACAGTCGATTGACTTACAGGCGGTGGTTGGCAGTTTGCGCCAGTCCCGAGCCGAGTCCTAGCCTAGCCTAGCTACAGCAGATCTTTTAGTCGCATTTCGGCACTGCGAGCGTGGGCTGTCAGCGATTCACCTCTTGCGAGCACCGAGGTAATTTTGCCCAGTTTTTGAACGCCACCGTCACTGCACATAATAATTGAGCTGCGTTTTTGAAAATCGTAAACCCCCAGTGGAGAAGAAAAGCGAGCAGTACGCCAGGTCGGCAACACATGGTTCGGACCCGCACAATAATCACCGAGAGCTTCGCTGGTAAAGGGCCCCATGAAGATAGCACCCGCATGCTCCACCAGAGGCAACAATGCCTCCGGGTCTTCAACAGACAATTCAAGGTGTTCGGGGGCTATGCGATTGCTCACCCCTACCGCTTCTTCCAGGTCTTGGGTCTTTATCAATGCACCCCTGCCGCCCAAAGAGGCGGCAATCATCTCGGCTCGTTCCATAGCGGGTAAAAGGCGGTCAATACTCGCCGCTACGGCATCGAGATACCGGGCGTCGGGGCACAAGAGAATTGCCTGGGCATTTTCATCGTGTTCGCTTTGGGCAAACATATCCATGGCGACCCAGTCTGGATCGGTTTTACCGTCGCAAACAATCAAAATCTCAGAGGGACCCGCGACCATGTCTATCCCCACCTGGCCAAATACTTTGCGCTTGGCGGTGGCTACATAGCTATTGCCCGGGCCGACAATTTTGTCCACCTGGGGAATGCTGTCGGTTCCATAAGCCAACGCAGCGACAGCTTGTGCACCCCCGATTTTGAATACTCTATCGGCTCCGGCAATGTACGCTGCGGCTAACACCAATTCGCTCAACTTCCCCTGCGGAGCAGGTACGACCATCACAATTTCGCCAACACCGGCGACTTTGGCTGGCAGCACATTCATCAACACCGACGATGGATAACTGGCCTTTCCTCCGGGAACATAGACCCCAACGCGCGCGATAGGCGTTACTTTTTGGCCCAGCACATTGCCCTGATCATCACTGTAGCGCCAACTGTCCTGAAGCTGGTGTTCATGGAAGGTTCTGATCCGCACTGCGGCCTGCTCCAGAGCCTCACTCTGCTCGGGCTCTATGGCCTCCACGGCCTGTAGCATTCGTACACGGGAAACCTCCAGGGCAGCAACTGAAGCCTCCGCAAGACCGTCAAACTTGGCGGTGTATTCCAAGACTGCAGCATCACCCCTGGCAATGACGTCGGCAATAATGGCTTCAACCACAGTGTCAACGTTGGTATCAATCGCTTCATGCCAATTAGTCAGCGCGGCCAGCTGGTCGAAAAAAAGATCGTCGGTTGTGTCCAAGCGCTGTACTTTCATGCTTAGGCTCACCCCTTGGCCAAAACTTCGGAGAGCTTCTCAATCACCTGCATAATGGGTGCGTGGCGAGAGCGCATCGCAGCTTTGTTGATAATCAGCCGGGAACTAATTGACGCAATTTCGTCAAGCGGCTCCATACCGTTAGCACGCAATGTATTTCCGGTGTCGACGATATCCACTATCAAATCGCATAGATCCATAAGCGGAGCCAATTCCATTGCGCCATACAGCTTTATCACCTGGGCCTGCACACCCTGGCGGGCAAAATGGCGCCTGGCAATATTGGTGAACTTGGTGGCCACACGTATACGTGAAGGCGTACTTTTCCAGCCAATGGGACCGGCCGTCATTAATCGACAACGAGCGATACCCAGATCCAGTGGCTCATACAAACCATCCGCCCCATGCTCCAGGAGTATGTCTTTCCCTACCACACCCATATCGGCTGCACCGTGGCGCACGTAGGTGGGTACATCAGTTCCCCGAATGATAACCAGCTGGATATTTAGAACCGTCGTTGCGAAGATGAGTTTCCGGCTACTGTGAAGATCCTCGAGCGGCTCTATGCCCGCGCTGGCTAGCAGCGGCAGGGTCTCCTTTAAGATTCGCCCTTTAGTGAGCGCTATTGTCAGTTTTTCCGTCATAGTAAACGCACCAGTGTGCCCACTCTTTTTAACCGGCCAATCGCCGAATATCTGCGCCCAAAAGCTGTAGTTTCTCTTCTATGCACTCGTAACCGCGATCAATATGGTAGATGCGATCCACAAGGGTCGTCCCATTTGCCACCAAACCCGCAATCACCAGGCTTGCCGAAGCTCGAAGGTCAGTCGCCATCACCGGAGCGCCTTGCAACACTTCCTGTCCGGTGATAATCGCCGTGTTTCCCTCAATAACTATTTTGGCGCCCATTCGATTCATTTCATAGGTTTGTATCAGGCGATTTTCAAATACGGTCTCAGTGACGGTGCTGGTTCCATCCGCTATTGCATTCATCGCTGTAAACTGGGCTTGCATATCGGTGGGGAAACCCGGGTAAGGCGCTGTCTTGATGCTGACAGCTTTGGGGCGGCGACCCTCCATATCCAGCTCTATCCAATCGTCGCCCAGGGTAATTTTCGCGCCCGCTTCCTCTAGCTTCTGAAGCACTACATCCAGGTTGTCGGAGCGGGTATCCTTCAACTTAATTCTGCCACGCGTTGCGGCAACGGCCACCAAATAGGTACCCGTTTCGATCCGATCCGGCATGACATCGTAGACGCAACCGTGGAGGCGCTCTACGCCGTCAACTACGATCTTATCGGTGCCATGGCCGGAAATCTTTGCCCCCATTGCGATCAAACACTCAGCTAAATCCACCACTTCGGGTTCTCGTGCGGCGTTCTCCAGGATCGTTTGACCCTCGGCCAAGGTAGCAGCCATGAGAAGATTCTCGGTCCCTCCAACGGTAACCACCTCCATCACAATGTGGGCACCACGCAAGCGGCCTTCTATTTCCGCATTGATGTACCCCTCATCTATCGTAATGGTGGCGCCCATCGCCTCTAGCCCACGCAAATGCAAATCAACAGGGCGGCTCCCAATGGCGCAGCCACCGGGAAAGGAAATGTGGGCCTTTCCGTGTCGCGCCAACATCGGCCCCATGACCAAAATAGAGGCGCGCATCGTCTTGACCAGCTCGTAGGGAGCCGAGAATTCGGAGATGGTGTTTGCGTTCACTTCCAAACTCAGCTTTTCATCGATGACCAATTCCACTCCCATACAACCGAGCAGTTCGATCATGGTGGTGACGTCGTTCAGATGCGGTAGGTTTCGAATCGTGATGGGTTCATCTGCCAGCAACGTCGCAGCAATGATGGGCAAGGCTGCATTCTTTGCGCCCGAAATACGCAACTCACCATCGAGTCGCTTGCCACCTTTAATGACTAGTTTGTCCACTATTTCTCCAAGCAAGCCGGCGCTCTATGCGTCGTTTTTAATCCGCCATTCCTGGGGGGTATAAGTTCGAATATTAACAGCGTGAATGGAGCCATCCGCAATCTGCTCATTCAGAGCAGCGTATACCAGTTGTTGTTTTGCCACTGGACGAAGACCTTCAAACACGGCGCCAATCACCAGGATATCGTAATGACTGCCCTCGCCTTCAACAGTGATATCACAGTCTGTGAGGTGCGCATCCAGCAAAGATTGAACACTAGCAGCATCCATTAATTTTCTCCCCGACAACAATCCATCCCCGTGGGAATGGAAAAAGCGGCATTCTAGGAGAAAACGCGTCGGATAGCGACTGTTGTATATCGCTCAGAGCGCGCGAAGAGGGGATCTAATCAGGTTTCAACATCAATCGATGCCCATCCGTCAATGACGGCATTGAGGTCGCCATCGTGTTTGCGTGCAGCGGCTTGAAATTGATTCTTGTAAATTTCACCCAGGTTGACGGTTTCGATGATTACGTTGCGCAACTTCCATTGGCCGGATTTGTTTTTCCCCATCTGGTACATCACGGCATAGGGCTCAGGCTGGTCGGAATAGATCAACTGCTGAACTGTCGTTCGCAAGGAGGCTGCTTCGGCCTCAGCCGGCTCACTAACTTCGATCCTACTGCCGCTAAAGGCCAACAAACCCTTACCGTAGGTTTTGACCAACCCCTTGCGCATCACCTCGATAAATCGCTCCAACTGCGCTCGCAGTTCTTTTCGGCCGAGCTCGTCTAAAGACTGATATCGTTCTGAGCTGGCATAGGCACCCATCACACTGCGGGAAAAACCTCGATAATCGATCACCGGGTCCAGGACTTCATGGACAGCGTCATAATAGCGCTGCGGGTCTTCATCGGCATATTCACTGGCCTGTTCGACCACTTGCATTACGCGTTCGCTGGCGTCACTGACGATGGCATATGCACTAGGAACGGGGGTTTCCGAAGTTACCAGATCCTGCGCATAGGCTTGAGAGCCCAGCATCCACAGACCTGCGAAAGCCCCAATTATTCTATAAGCTGACATATTCAAAACTCTCCACTAACTCCAATTTCTAGTATCAAGACCGCCGTAGCTATGTATAATCCTGCCTTTCGTGGGTTATGCTACTCAAACTATGATAAGCATAGTGACCGTGTACTTAAGACAACAGTAGTACTTCAGCAGTTCAAAACATTCTGCACAGAACGTACTGTAACAGGAATATAGCGTATATGCTGATAGCCGCCCTCGCCATTTTGGTCGGTTTTGTGGTTCTGATCTGGAGCGCCGATTTGTTCGTGGCTGGCGCCGCATCAATAGCAGAAAACGTCGGTATGTCACCGACTATCATCGGCCTCACCATCGTTTCGCTGGGGACTTCAGCTCCGGAGGTGCTCGTCTCCGTTACGGCGACAATGGCAGGCGCAGGCGAGATGGCCATAGGCAACGCTATCGGGTCCAACATAGCCAACGTAGGGTTGGTACTAGGAGTCACCGTTCTGGTCGCTCCACTTTATGTCCATTCCAAGTGTATGGCCCAAGAGGTGCCTACCCTACTTTTTGTTACTGCAGCCATTGCCCTGCTGTTGCTAGATGGAGAGCTGTCCAGGCTGGATGGCTACCTCATGATCTCCGCTTTAGTCTTTATCCTGATTCAAATGGTGCGAAGCCAGACTCACGACAGCACATTGGCGGAGGAAACCGACGACGAACCTCTCCCGCACTTTAAACCCTTCAAAGCCTGGCTGGTGTTTCTGATTGGTCTGGTCCTGTTAATTCTCAGCTCCCGTCTTTTGGTTTGGGGCGCTGTCGATGTCGCCGGCGAGTTAGGTGTCTCCAAAATGGTGATCGGCTTGACGGTTGTAGCAGTTGGCACCAGCTTACCTGAGCTGGCCGCTACCATTGCCAGCGCACTGCGCGGTCACGCCGAAATTGCCCTCGGAAATATTGTCGGATCCAACCTTTTCAATTTGCTGGGCGTTATGTCAATACCCGGCCTTATTGCTCCCGAGGTACTAGACCCCGCCGTCATGACGCGAGATTACCCCGCCATGTCCATCGCGATGTTATTGCTGGCTCTGGGTTTGTACGTTGGCAGGCGTCGCAATACTGCCCCGGAGGGTCACGCCTACATTGGCCGCACTGTCGGCTGGCTGTTAGTCTCACTGTACGCACTGTATTATTACTGGCTGTTTCTCACGATATAGTCAGGGTCCCGCCCCATGTCGGAGTCAAAAACTATCAGCTACGTTACCTCTGCAAAACGCACCATTAGCATGGAAGCGGCAGCTGTCGCCGCACTTGAAGAAAGGGTGGGTGACAGCTTTGTCTCTGCCTGTGAGATTCTGCTTAAGACAACCGGGAGAGTCATCGTTATTGGCATGGGTAAATCCGGCCATGTTGCGCGCAAAATCGCGGCGACTCTGGCGAGCACAGGAACGCCAGCACACTTTGTTCACCCCGGTGAAGCCAGTCATGGCGACATGGGAATGATTACCGCCGATGACTGCGTAATCGCACTTTCGAACAGTGGCGAGGTCACCGAGGTGATCAGTTTGCTTCCCATGCTAAAACGGATGGGCATCCCCCTTATCAGCATGACGGGAAATACCCAATCGGTTCTGGCGCTAGCCTCGGATGCGCACCTGGATACCGGCGTTACCACCGAAGCGTGCCCCCTGGACCTTGCGCCCACATCAAGCACCACAACTGCGCTAGTCATGGGAGACGCTGTTGCCATCGCACTGCTAGAGGCGCGCGGATTTACCGCCGAAGATTTTGCCTTCTCTCATCCCGGCGGCGCTTTGGGCAAACGTTTACTGCTCAAAGTCGACGACATAATGCATACCGGAGATTCGATTCCTCGGGTGGAGTTAGAAACATCGCTGGCAACAGCACTGATCGAGGTCAGTGAGAAAGGGCTAGGCATGACCACAGTGGCGGACTCATCAGGAGCACTCGCTGGCGTGTTCACCGATGGAGATTTGCGGCGCGCCCTGGATGCCAAACTGGATATCAATAATACGGCGATATCCCAGTTGATGTCCGTCAAAGCCCAGACGGTGACCCCCAACATGCTCGCCGCCGAGGCACTGCGTATTATGGACGAACAGAAAATCAGTTCTCTAGTGGTTCTGGAGGACGACAAAATTTCGGGAGTAGTCCATCTCCTGAGCCTGCTAAAAGCTGGGATTGTCTGAAAAAGGAGCGCAGCTGAGTGAGTACAGCGAAATCAAAAGCTGAACAAGTAAAACTACTGGTACTGGATGTCGACGGTGTTTTAACCGACGGCCGCATTTATTATGGCAACAAAGATGAGGAGTTCAAAAGTTTTAGTATCAAAGATGGCCTGGGAATAAAAATGCTCCAGCGTGCGGGCATAAATGTGGCGATAATAACAGGCCGACAGTCTGCAATCGTCACCCGTAGAGCGACTGAACTGGGCATAGCAGACGTTATTCAAGGGCGTGAGGACAAGCGAACAGCATTGCTGGAATTATGCGACCATTGCAAAATCGACGTGAAGGACTGCGCTTATATGGGCGATGACTTGCCCGATCTGTCCGCAATAACAAGTGCCGGACTAGGACTCACCGTGGCCGATGCAAGTAAGCCGGTACTTGAAGCTGCAGACTGGCAAAGCCAGGGTTGCGGCGGTGACGGCGCGGTCCGCGAAGCCAGTGAATTCATATTGGAAGCTCAGGGTTTACTCGAATCCGCGCTGGCCCGGTACCGCTGATGCCAAAACACTACCTCCAGGCCATCTTCGGGATCACAATCATGATAGCGGCCAGTTACTACTTTTCTGACAGCTCTGTAGTGGGCCCAAAAGTTGGGACTGGACAGCAGACCGTTCCGAAAACCTACCTGGTAAACCCCCGCACCTCCAGCTTCGATGAGAACGGCGCTTTGACCGAAGTGCTGGAGGCTAAAACAGCGACCTTTTATCCCGACAAAACCGAATCATTGTTGGACTCGCCACGTTTGTACTCACACAACATGGATGGGGACACCTGGTCGGCAACATCGGATATTGGTCGCTATGAAATACGCGGAAAAGCCCTGACACTGTCGAATAATGTTATTCTCACCAACGACACCAATCAGGTGCAGTTAAAGTCTCAGCGAATGATGATAGATTTTGAAAGAAACAGAGCCACATCTCCCGTACCCGTCACGATTACACATGGTGCAAGCAGCACCATCGCCGACTCAATGGTGGCAGATCTCGACGCACAAACTGTCAGGCTTCGGTCCAATGTGGAGAGCGTATATGTACAAGCCAATCCCTAAACTTGCACTCCCGCTGCTACTGCTGATAAACCTGACAGGCAATCCTGTAGCGGCGCTGGAAGAAGACAACCTGAAGCCCATTCGGATATCTGCAGACAAGGCCTTGCGCAACGAAAAAGAAGGCTTCACCGTCTACAGCGGCAATGTTGAAATGGAACAGGGAAGCCTGCGTATCAACGCCAAGAAAATCACCATATACCGCATTGCCGAGGAGGCTGACAGAATTGTTGCCAGGGGCAAGCCTGCGCATCTACAGCAGCAACCAGAACCCGGCAAGGGTGTGGTTCAGGCTCAGGCAGGAATCATTGAGTATTACAAGGGCGAAGCCCGCATTCACCTGAAACAGAACGCTCGCATAGAGCAAGATGGCGCCAAGGTCGCTGGCGAAACAATCGACTATTACATTGACGAGCAACTCGTGAAGGCCGGCTCGAATCGAAAAAACGCCGATAGCAGGGTTGAAGTCATCATTCCCGCTCAAAACGTCCCAAAAAGAGAGGGCGGCAGTGGCGCAACTGATCGCGAATAATCTTGCCAAGTCCTATAAAGGTCGAGAAGTTGTACAGGATGTGTCCATTGAAATAAACAGCGGCCAAATCGTTGGCTTGCTGGGACCAAACGGCGCTGGTAAGACAACCTGCTTTTACATGATTGTAGGTATCGTCCCAGCAGACCGGGGCAGTATTTCTATCAATTCAGAAGATATAACAGCGCTCCCCATGCACGAGCGAGCCAGTCGCGGGGTGGGCTACCTCCCCCAGGAAGCTTCAATTTTCCGCAAACTCAGTGTGTCAGATAACATTCTGTCGATTTTGGAAACCCGACCGGATCTCAACAAAACACAGCGTTTGAAGAGGGCTGACCAGCTGCTGGAAGAATTCAATGTAAGCCACCTGCGAGAAAGTCTGGGGCAATCACTGTCAGGGGGTGAGCGCCGCAGGATAGAAATAGCAAGAGCGTTGGCCATGGAACCCGATTTCATCCTGCTGGACGAACCTTTCGCGGGAGTAGACCCAATTTCTGTCAACGATATTAAACAAATTATCAGCCACCTGAGGGACCGCGGTATCGGCGTACTGATTACCGATCACAATGTCCGGGACACCTTGGATATCTGTGAAAAGGCTTACATTGTAGGCGAGGGCCACATTATAGCCGCCGGAAGTGCCCAACAAGTGCTCGCCAATGAACAGGTCCAAAGGACCTATCTCGGCAGCGAATTCAAACTCTGAGTACGCGAGTTCCAAGCTTAAAAAACGCAAAAATGTGAGCCCGATCAAATTCTAAGCAAATTTCGGGCCAAAGCATTGCCACCCCCCTTTGGCAGGGCTAAACTGAATTGAAGTTCTCAAGAGGTTGGCCGAGGGATAAGGCTTCTCAAACAGCTGCTCCTGCCACAATATGAAACAATCGCTCCAACTCAAACTCGGCCAGCAGCTAACGATGACTCCACAGCTGCAGCAAGCGATAAAGTTGCTTCAGCTGTCGACGATGGATCTGCAACAAGAGATCCAGCAAGCCCTGGACACCAACCCCATGTTGGAAGTTGCCGAAGAAGGTAGTGAGACCGCGGAACAGCAATCCGAGAATACCGAGCTCACCGAGGGCGCGGTGACCGCAGATCACTCGGAGACGGCCCAAAACGCCGAGACACCCGAAATAACCACAGAAAATCCCGACTGGGACAGCACAATCCCCGAAGACTTGCCTGTCGATACACAATGGGAGGACATGATGCCTTCCTCCGCTCCAGCCCCCGCACCCAGCGAAGGTCCGGAGGCGGATTATGCCAGTTACAATTCCGCCGACGAGTCTCTTGGCGACAAATTGTATTGGCAGCTCAATCTAACCCGACTCTCAGATGTGGATCGCGTCATCGCCATGGCTATCATTGATGCCACCGACGAATCAGGTCGACTTACCAGTTCCGTCGAAGAGATTCTGGAGGCTCTGGTCTCAGGCATGAAGGTCGAGGTGGAACTCGACGAAGTGGTTGCGGTGTTGCACTGTTTACAACAGTTTGAGCCCGCAGGAGTTTGCACGCGTGATCTCCAGGAATGCCTGTTGGTGCAGCTACAACAAATACCGCCTGAGACTCCTTGGCTCGACGAGGCGAAGCTGATTGTTACGCGCTATCTGGTACAGTTGGGCAACGCGGATTTCGCCCAGATCCTCAGGCGCAGCAAATTAAAAGAAGACAGCTTGCGCGAGGTACTGGAGCTAATTCGCACACTGGACCCCAACCCCGGACTATCGGTGGGCGAGGACAATACAGAATATGTGATCCCCGATGTCTATGTCAGCAAGAAAAGTGACCGCTGGGTGGTGGAGCTCAACCCCGACATTGCACCAAAAATTAGAATCAACAACAACTACGCAAGCCTGATAAAACGCGCCGACAATAGCTCAGATAACACCTATTTGCGTGACAATCTACAGGAGGCGCGCTGGTTTCTGAAAAGTTTGCAAAGCCGCAACGAAACGCTGATGAAGGTCGCCACAAAAATCGTGCAGCATCAGCGGAATTTCCTCGAGTACGGTGAGGAAGCGATGAAGCCTCTGGTGTTACATGAGATAGCCGAGGCGGTGGAAATGCACGAATCCACTATTTCCAGAGTCACGACACAAAAGTACATGCATACACCTCGCGGTATCTTTGAACTCAAGTACTTTTTTTCCAGCCATGTCAGCACCGCCGCGGGTGGAGAGTGTTCATCAACGGCAATTCGAGCCTTAATCAAAAAGCTGGTCGCCGCGGAAAATCCCCGAAAACCTCTGAGCGACAATAAAATTACTCTGCTGCTTGAAGAACAGGGTATAAACGTGGCTAGGCGAACCATAGCGAAATATCGGGACACACTTTACATCCCTCCATCGAACGAACGTAAGAGATTGGTCTAAAATGAAAGTACCAATTGAAAAATCCGGCCATAGCCGGTACCGGATAAAACCGGTTTAACGCGAAGAGGAGTACTATATGCAACTAAATGTCAGCGGTCATCACGTAGAAGTTACCAACCCATTGCGGGATTACGTAGAATCCAAATTTGAACGCCTGCACCGACATTCCGATCAAATTACCAATACCGAGGTCACCTTAATCGTAGAGAAAATGGTTCAAAAAGCCGAAGCCACTTTACATATTTCCGGTGCCGACATTTTCGCGGCTGCAGAATCAGAAGACATGTATGCCGCCATCGACGCACTGGCCGACAAACTCGACAGACAACTCATTAAACACAAAGAAAAATCCAGAGGACGTTAATAACTTCACCATGCAAGCTTTAGCCCCATTACTAACCCCAGGACGCGCAGCCTGTCGCGTTCCGGGAATCAGCAAAAAAAGACTGTTTGAAACCATCGCACGAATCATTAGTGACGACCAGGTTTCACTGCCCTACAACCTCCTGCTTTCGAGTCTCATTGCCAGAGAGAAACTGGGAAGCACAGGTTTGGGACAGGGCATCGCGATTCCCCACTGCCGAGTCGACAACTGTACTCACGCCATCGGCACGCTGGTAACGCTAGAGGAAGCAATCGATTTCGACGCGCCCGATGGTGTACCCGTGGATGTTCTGTTCGTGCTGCTGGTCCCATCAGAAGCACAACAGCAGCATTTGGATATTCTCGCTGGTGTCGCTGGACTGTTCAGCCAGGCAGCGTTCTGCGAAGAAATACGTTCAACTCGCGATGCCCAGTCTTTACACACCATTGCCACGACCTGGACTTCATGAGCGATACTGACTCCACACAGCTAGTCATTATTTCCGGCCGGTCTGGATCGGGCAAAAGTACCGCTCTGCATCAATTGGAAGACGAAGGCTATTATTGTATCGATAACCTACCGGTGGCCCTGCTACCCGCGCTGGTTCGCGAGGCAAGCCGGGAAGACTTCGGAGATTTTCAAGGCACAGCAGTGTGTATTGATGCCCGAAATACCTGGAAGGGTTTGGAAAACTTCACCACGGTGCTCGAATCACTGCCTGAAAATGTCTCTAGTAAAATACTCTATCTGGACACCAATGACGCCACGCTCATCAAACGTTTTAGCGAGACGCGCAGACGACATCCGCTGAGCAATTATCAGGTGCCGCTGGCGGAGGCCATCGAAAAGGAACGCGACCTGCTTCGCCCCCTCTCCGACGCCGCATCAATCACCCTGGACACCAGTGAAATGACCATCTACGAGCTTCGAGATGCGGTCAAACAGCGCCTGGTGGCGGGTACAGTAGGCACCATGGCGATCCTCATACAATCTTTTGGCTTCAAGCGTGGAGTACCCACCGACGCAGATATCGTATTCGACGTGCGAATGCTCCCCAACCCGCACTGGGTCAAGGAACTGCGTTTGAAGAACGGCCTGGATATCGAAGTCAAAGACTTTTTGGAATCTCAGCCCCTGGCGGAGGACTTGTATGTGGATATCTGTAAATATCTGGACAATTGGCTGCCTCACTACAGGGATAGCAACCGCAGCTACCTGACGGTAGCCTTGGGTTGTACTGGCGGCCAACATCGTTCAGTATATCTGGCGAACAGGCTGTTCCAGCACTATCGGACACAGTTTCCGCAGGTACAAACACGGCACAGGGAACTGCAGTAGCAGCGTATTTTGTGATTCAAACTCAAGTAACAATCATCAATAAACTCGGTCTACATGCCCGAGCGGCGGCGAAATTCGTGGGCTGTTCGGCTGCATTTTCCAGCTCTATCCAGGCAGGGAAAGAGGGCAAAATGGTGGATGGCAAGAGTATCATGTCAGTAATGATGCTAGCTGCCGGTAAGGGTACTGTGTTGGATCTGGAAATAAACGGAGACGATGAACAGGCCGCCCTTGAAGCCTTGCAAACTCTAATCAACAATCGATTCGACGAAGAAGAATAGTCGTAGCTTTACTCCCCCGACCTGCCACGCAACGCTGGCAATTTGTAGTTTATTGATTTAACAACTGTCGTGATTCATGAGCACCGGTATGCCGCACACACAAGCGAAATCACAACTCAAACTCGATCAACTGTCCTCGGCGCTGGACAGTGGCACTTTTGTGGACGTCCGGCGCATGCTCAATGGCCTCGCTGCTGCCGATGTCGCCCATTTATTGGAATCCTCCCCACCTAAGTTTCGACGTATTCTTTGGGAGCTGGTAGAAGTTGAGAAAGAGGGAGAGGTATTAGGCGAACTCGGGGACGAATTACAATTACTATTTTTGAGCGATATGGACGCCGCCGAAGTCGTCCAGATTACCGAGGGCCTGGAAGACGATGATATTGCCGATATCCTCCAGCAACTTCCCGGCCGGGTTACCCGTGAAGTATTGCACTCAATGGATAGTCAGGACCGCGCACGCATTGAGCAGGTCTTAACCTATCCTGAGGATACTGCCGGTGGCCTGATGAACACCGACACGATTACCATTCGAGCGCGATTTACGCTCGATGTGGTGCTGCGTTACCTGCGCCGTCTTGATGAAATCCCGGAGATGACCGACAACCTGATTGTGGTCAATCTCGCCGATCAATATATCGGCCTGCTACCCCTGCGAACTCTGCTTGTCTCAGACCCATCCTCTTCGGTGCGAGAGATGATGAATACGGAGGTCGAGCCGATAACCGCAGATGTGCCAGATTCCGAAGTGGCGCGATTGTTCGAACGCAACGATTGGGTTTCAGCTCCCGTGGTAGACAACACGGGTAAACTGCTGGGCCGAATCACCATCGATGACGTGGTCGATGTGATTCGCGAAGATGCAGACCACTCGTTCATGTCCATGGCAGGATTGGACGAAGACGAGGACACTTTCTCTCCGATACTGCGCACCGCCCCCAGGCGAGCTATATGGTTGGGAGCGAATCTGATTACGGCGTTTATCGCATCCGGGTTCATTAATCTGTTTCAGGACACCATCGAAAAAGTCGTTGCCTTGGCTGTACTGATGCCCATCGTGGCATCTATGGGCGGCGTGGCGGGTACCCAGACGCTCACGATCCTGGTGCGTGGTATCGCCATGGGTCAGGTGGGTAAAAACAACCAGGCCTGGCTGATCAAAAGAGAAGTGGTGGTGGGTTTGTTAAACGGCGCGCTATGGGCAGGCGTGGTAGCCGTTGCGGCATCTTTGTGGTTTGAAGATTGGAACCTCGGTATCATTATCGCAGCGGCAATGGTGATAAACCTGGTCTGCGCAGCCTTTACCGGTGCCGTTTTACCTATTGTGATGACTCGTTTTAAAATTGACCCTGCACTTGCCGGTGGTGTTGTCTTAACCACCGTTACAGATGTTATCGGTTTTGTTTCCTTCCTGGGCCTGGCGACACTTTTCTATGCGTAAAAACGACAAACATCCTGACGAGGATGAGGAATATACGGAGCCCAGTAAAAGCGAGTTAAAGCGCCGCATGACGGCGCTGCAGCAAATGGGAGAATCTCTGATATTGCTCAGCGACAAACAACTGGCCAAAATACCGATAGCTGACGAACGTCTTGTGCTCGCGATTCAGGAAACCAAACGTATAAAGTCAAACAACGCCAGGCGTCGCCATATGCAATTTATTGGCAGACTCATGCGCGACCTCGACGCGGAACCGATAGAGGCTGCGCTGGCATTAATGCGCTCGCAAAGGCAGGAAAAAAACAGTGCTTTCCGCGCCTTGGAACAGATGAGAGACGAGGTGCTGGAAAAAGGTTTGAAGGGCGCGGAACTCGTCATGAACCGCTGGGATTTTGCCGATCGACAACAGCTCCGACAGCACATTTTGCAACACCAGCGCGAGATGAAACAGGAAAAGCCTCCCGCGGCAAGCCGCAAATTGTTCAAATATCTGCGCTCCTTGCAAGAACAAGAACCCGGGAAAGGCTAAGCTTTAGGGCGAAAGTTCCGCCTCAGATAGCTCAGACGCATTACTATCTATGCTCTCTTTCGGATCCTGGGCGCCAACCACGCTCTTGCTGGAAGATGTATCGAATACCCTGTCAAAATTTACCTGCGGGTCCTGCCAGCTACCCTCGATTTTGTAGATAGCGCTGGAAAACCGGTTCATCTGTTTTTCAAAGACTTTACTGACAACAAATACGCCAGCGGCAACCGGCAAACCAGCTGCCAGAGCCGCAACCCAAGGCAAATTATTTGCAACTGGTAAAGTCGCGATGAGTTCACCATCCAGACTTTGACTCGCAACATCCGACACACCCGTAAATTGGAAGCCACTGGAGCGACCCTCCACTTCCATTGAGGCGACTTCTATCTGCCCGCCATGAAAAAACACTTCACCATCTATTTTGTGGAAGGGTATACCCGAGGAAAATACATCTGACAAATCCAAACTAAGACGCTGAACAATATTGGCGAGATTGAGAATCCCCACAACCTTCAGAGTCCCAGAAGTCCCTACCGGGGTGTTTAGAAATCGTCCCTCAGCAATATCCAGATCCAGTGAACCCAGAGCACCAACGAGAGAGAACTCCTGCGGAGCTCCAGGCCAGTTCAGTGATAAATCCATTTTACCACTGCTGGTTTCGACAATGCTCTGGTAGGTGAGTTGCTCGAGTGTCCTCCCAAGATCTTCGAATTCCAGCTGGGCATTAAAGCGGGTTGTGGAGGCATCACCACCTAAATCCCAAACCAAAGTCGCGGGATTCTCAGGGGCGCTGGCCAGGCCTGCGAACTGGCCAACAATATTTTCAAATAGCAGGACCTCGTCACTACTGCGGACCGAAAGCCGCAAATCTCCGAGGGCCGTTCCAGAATAGTTTAAACCTTCAATCTTCACATCGATATCGGGAATGTCGGCACTCTCAACTTCCTCGAGCGCAAGCGCAGCTTCGGCATCTCCATTGGTAAAAATTTCTTTCAAACGTGCCAAATCCAAAGTTGCAATATTCAACTGTGCCGGAATGGACTCATCAAGGTATAACATCTCCCCCGCGATCCAATCTGTTTGGGCCACTACTTTGGTACCGGAACTATTTTTCTCCAAACTGAATGTAACGTCCGGTAAAGGCTGGCCGAAAATCAGCAGTTTATCCGCTCGAAAACTCTCTATGGCCACTTCTAAACTGGCATTCCGCTGGGGAGCATCGGTTGGGGGCTGCGCGATTTCTTCCAATTGATTAACCACTACACCACCCGCCTCTTCCCGGGCTGGACTAACCGGCGCCGTGTCGACATCGATATCCAGTGCGCTGGCAAACTCGGCGTAAACGTAAGTCTCGAGAAACTCCTGCCATTGATTCTCATCCAGCAAAGTGACGCGACCTCCGACTCTTACGACTCCCGGAACTAGCGGTTCGGGAGGGCGCTGTACGCCAAGGGACATAGCATTGAATCGTTTCCCCTCAAGGCGCAGGTCGAGGTAGAGATCACTGCCCAACTCGAGTTTCACCGTTTGGGACGACCCCGTTAAAGGAAGCTCCAAGTGCAGTGCGCTCGCCTCCTGTGAAGTTTTACGCCACGGGTCCGGGAGGTCCAGGCTCACCCCTAACAAATCGGAATCGACCACAACGCGGGCGGGGTTTCCAGGCGGTGCTTCGATCAGCACTTTCACCGACGCCTGGCCTTTAGCCAGCTTCAGCAGATCCAATTCAAGCCAACGGGTAACATTGTCGAAGTCCACCAGCGATAGCAGCTCAACCTCCGTAACAGATGTAGAGGCGTTATAGCCCAGTGGCTGGGCCGGGCCATCCTCCGGTGAGACGGCGACAACTTGCCGCACATCGGCCGTAATAGCCTCCCCCCAAATTGACCCCACCAGCTGTGATGAGCGCAGCCCACGTTCTGTTGTATAAGCCAGTTGACCGCCGATACCCTCAACGCTCAACCCACCTGGATTGATTCCGAGATCAACCTCTCTCCAACGCGTTTGCACGTCGACCGCAGGTGCTGCCTGCTTATCACTAAGGTTAAGCAGCAAATCCAGTTGCGTATCCAAACCTCCGGCAAGAGTCCAATCGGAAAACGCTTCGCCAACCAGCGCGCTTATCGGAGATTCGTTAATGATTTGCAACCCGTCCTTGGCATCGCCACTCATTGCGCTGTTAATGGCCAGCATCATTTCACGACTGTCATTCACCCATGCTTCAACGCTGAGACGATCGATGGTCGAATCATAAAGCTGAGCACTCTCGGACCAAACACTCACGAGTGTGTCATCGATCAATACCATGCCGTCAACATCGGTCAGCGCCGGCCATCCCTCGTAGTAATCGAGATGGGCGTTTGAAATATTGAAAAACAACTGCACGGTGCGCAGATCAGAAGCACCTTTGCGCAAACTTCCCCGCCATAGAAATGCTCCCTCTTCAATCTCCCCCTCGCCAATGCTGCCTTTTAGCCATTTCAGCAGTGGACTATTGAGGGTATAGGGCAGGTATTTTGTTCGATAAATAGGATGGGTGTTTTCAAGTCCCACGAGCAAGTCCATTTCCAGGCCCACCGCGCTTTTGGACAAAGGAATATTCAAATCAAACAAAGCTCTGGCGGTTCCCTCCTCTCCTTGAGCAATCACAAGCCCACTTGAAAGTGTCACATCGGCATCGGTCCAATCCAGATTAATCGTGCCATAGAAGTCGTCAAATTGAAGCGGGTCATGGTAAATCGTGGGAAAAGCCATGGAAAACTGCTGGCTGTCTATAATGACGAAGCCACCATCAGGTTCGAGTTCTACATAGCCTTTATCCGCCTTCAATCCGGGCGCTCCCTTCCAGTACCGAACCTCAAAGTCAGTAAAGTCTCCGGTCAGGTCCCAGTCATGAATGGGATCGCCATAGTCCGCCACGTTGACTTGCAAGGACGTTAACTCACCTCCGGGATCCAGTATTTGAAAAACATCAGCCAAGGCATCGGGTGTTGTGTCCAAACCAAGTAGCACGGCATTCAAAGGAGCCAAGGGCACTTCACTGGCGCGAAATCTAAGGGAATCACCTCTTCCGTCAACCTGCAATCTGGGTATCAGAAGTTGTTCGCCGTCATTGTGCACCTCAAGCCCGGACGTAAACAAACTCCAGCGATCTTCGTATTGCTGCACGCTGGCCTTTAAGGAAACAAAGTCCAGCGGCACTTTCCAGGATTGGTCAGTCTTTTCAATACTGACGTTCCGGCCGGTAAACTCCGTAACAAATGTCTGCTTACCTCTATCCCAAGACAGCCAGGCCTGCAAAGCGACAGCCCCTGTCAGACGTACCCCTAGATCTTCAGGTAACATGGGTTGCAAGGCTTCCAGATCACTTTTTACAACGTTCACATAAAGCTCACCAGAGAACTTGGCCGCGACAGTGGGGTTACCTACCCCCTGCCCCAATACGATGATCTGCGTTCCCGAGGAATGGGATACCAGATCAGCTTCAATAACACGCTGACTTCCCTGACGCCGCAGTACCAGATCAAGATCGAACAGGCGCTGGCTCAAGTCAGGGAGATCGAGAATAAGTTGATTGTTGGTCAGCTGGATCTGCTCAATGTTTAGCAGAAAATCTTCCAGCTGCTTTCCAAATTGACCTTCACCCCCACCCATGCCAGCGATGAGCAGCTTGCCATCGGCGGTGAGCTCCCCCCGCAACAGCAACTGATCGAGACTCACGCGATAGGTTTGCAAGCTCAGAGTTTGTAAAGACTCCCAGACGTCAATTGCCACCCGGCCCTCAGCCAATTCCAGTGGCCGCTCAGAACTATCGGGAACAGATAGCCGGAGGCCAGTTAAAACAATCTCCGGGGTAAATGAATGCCACTGGCCCGAGACATCCTCGGCCTCAATGATGAAGGGAGATCGACTGTTCAGTTCGCCTAGAATATCGTCGCGATAAGTCCCCACATTGGACATGAGAAAGCGGCCAAAACTCACGTATACGGCCAGGGCGACCACCATGGCGACAATGATCCTCCAAAGAACCCTACCTAGCCTGTTAAAAAAAACGTGTTCCAATGATTTTCTCGAATTCGATGGTTAAAACTGCGTAAGCGCGCAGTACTTAGAGTCGTACTATGTCAAAGTGTTCCTGATTATAGCTGGGCTCGACACGAAAACTGATCGTTTTGCCCAACAATTCCTGTAAATCCGCAACAATGGCTGATTCTTCATCCAGCAAACGATCCACGACACCCTGACCCGCCAGCACCATTAGGCTGTCATTCTCATAAGCTTTGGCATCACGCATAATCTCGCGAAAAATTTCATAACACAGGGTTTCAGCCGATTTAAGCACTCCTTTCCCACCGCAACCCGTACATTCTTCACACAACAGGTGCTCCAAACTCTCCCGGTCGCGTTTGCGAGTCATTTCAACCAGGCCCAGTTCTGATATGCCCGTAATTTTATTGCGAGTCGAATCGGCAAGCATCGCCTTTTCCAGCGCTCTGTGGACCTGCCGACGATGTTCGGCATCGCGCATGTCAATAAAGTCGATGATAATAATGCCGCCGAGATTGCGCACCCGCAACTGCCTCGCCAGCATTGTGGCGGCTTCCAGGTTGGTTTTGAAAGTAGTTTCTTCAAGGTTTTTCTTGCCTACGAAGGACCCGGTATTGACATCGATTGTTGTCATCGCCTCGGTCTGATCGATAATCAGGTATCCCCCCGATTTCAGGTCGACCTTTCGGCTCAACGCTCGTTCAATTTCGTCTTCAACACTATGATTATCAAATAGGGGGCGCTCGCCGTCATAATGATGGAGCAGCCTTGAAACCTCGGGGACATAATCCGCGCAAAAGCTTTGCAAGCGCTCAAAACAACTCTGATCATCGATACGAATGCGATCGAGGCCAGGTCTGGCCAGATCACGAATCGCCCGCAGGTAAAGCGCCAGATCTTCGTATAGCAATGTAGGGCGATCCGCCGCTTTGCCACGTCGGTGTACAGCCATCCAAACCCGCTTCAAGTAGCGTAAATCGGCACGGATTTCTTCGGGGCCCACGCCCTCGGCAGCGGTTCGGATAATAAACCCGCGCATATCGGTCATGTCCAAGGACTCCAGGGCTTCGCGGAGCATTTGTTGTAATCGATCCCGCTCATCAACGTCGTCAATCCGTTGGGACACGCCTATATGATCCGATTGTGGCATTAGGACCAGGTATCGAGACGAAATGGAAACCTGCGTAGTCAAACGAGCTCCCTTGCTGCCAAGTGGATCTTTGGCGACTTGTACGACAATTTTTTTCCCGTCGTGTAGAAAATCCCTGATCACATCGGACTGACGGTCGCGATCCTCTCGCCCTTCACTGTCCAGCGGCATAATGTCTGAGACGTGAATAAAGGCTGTACGCTCGGCCCCAATATCCACGAACGCCGACTGCATACCTGGCAGCACTCTTACCACTTTGCCTGAGTAGATGTTGCCAACAATGCCTCTGTTTGCGACGCGTTCGATGTGCACATCTTGCAAAAGTCCATTTTCAATCACCGCAACCCGAGTTTCCATTGCCGTTACATTGATCAGGATTTCTTCACTCATCGAACTGCTCCAGAGTGTTAGCAATGCCGTGTTTGGAAAGCAATCGCCAGGTTTGTGCCATTGGCAGACCTACTACGTTACTGTAGCTGCCGTGCAGCGAGCTGACAAAGACGCCTCCCAGACCTTGTATCCCATAGGCTCCGGCTTTATCCCAGGGCTCATCGGTCCCCAGGTAGGCATCAATCACCCCGGCTTCCAAGGAAATAAAGTCCACCTTTGTTTCCACAAGCGCGCTACTTACGCTATCGCCGAAATTCAAACATATCGCAGTAATAACACAGTGAGTTCGACCACTGAGTGCCTCTAGAATTCTGCGCCCATCGGCGAGGTCTGCAGGTTTACCCAAAATAGTATCGTCGATAACCACTGTGGTATCCGCTGCCAGAACGCAGCAGCCTGAGCGCGGATGACGTTGTGCCACACAGTGTGCTTTGGAAGTCGCCAGGCGCATAACGTAATCTGCCGGTGCCTCCCCGGAAATGGGCGTCTCATCTATATCGGCAGAGTCAATTTCAAAACTGACGCCAAGTTGAGTCAGCAGATCGCGGCGCCTGGGAGAAGCGGACGCCAACACCAGTTTGTTGCGCTCAGTCACCTTAGGCCAGGCGATATTTGCGACGCACGGAACGCAGTATCTGCAGCACCACTGGCCACATCAGCATGCTGGAAAAGGCAGGCAGTAAAAACAGCAGCGACTCAGTACCCCGCCCCTGCAGGTTTTGCACCCACTGCCCAATCAGCTGATTAATGCCAATTAAAAGGAAGATAGTACCGGCTTGTTGCAACACATTAAATACCCGCAAGCGCTGGTACAGAACCAGTGAAAGTAAGGCCATCACCATCAGAGAAAAAGCGTTTTGCCCAAAAACCGAGCCCTCAATAGCATCGAGTGCCATCCCTACGCACAGACCTGTGAGGAGACCAACGCGATGGGGCAGTGCGATGGTCCAGTAGATTAACACCAAGGCTGGCCACTCGGGCCTGACCCAGAGTAACCATTGCGGTAAAGCTATAACGGCCAAAACAAAAGCGACAATGAAAGAGAACCAGATTACCCAAAGACCCTGTTGACCCCGATCAGCCATGCCCTACTCGGGTGCAACACTTTGGGCTGTAAATACCAGCAAGACGTAGCGGCTTCGATCGAGCACAGCACTGGGCCGCGCTTGCACTATAGCGAAAGATTGCCCGGGATCGCGTTCAATCTTGCTCACCACCGCCACCGGGTAGCCTACGGGGAAACGCCCGCCAAGGCCGGAGGTTACCAGTAGATCTCCCTCTTCAATATCGGTGGTTACCGCGACGTGCCGGATTTCAAGCAATCCCAAATTTCCTACACCTTCTGCAATTGCCCGCACTCCATTGCGATTCACCTGCACAGGAATAGAGTGAGTAGCGTCGGTAATCAACAGCGCCCTGGAACTGAACTGGCTAACAACAACCACCTGCCCCAACAAACCCTCCGCATCAATCAACGGCTGACCAACATACACCTGATCCGTAGCGCCTTTGTTCAATACCAACTGATGACTCATAGGGTCGGGAGAAACCCCGATGAGTTCTGCAACCAGCACATCATCTTGTAACAATGCTGCAGAGTTTAAAAGGGAACGCAAGCGAACGTTCTCTGCGCGCAGTGCGGACATCTGCTGGAAGCGGCCTTCAAGCACAAGATTTTCGCGGCTGAGTTTTTCGAGTTCTTCCATTAACTCGCTTCGAGATTGCACATTGGTATTGCCCCAATCGAGTGCGCGAGAGGGAATATCCGCAATCCAATAAATCGGGTTTGTGAGCATATCGATGAAGGAGCGCGTGGTGGTTAGGCTATTGTAGCGCAGGTCGGCGGTGATCAAGGCGGCCACCACAACCACTGCAAACAGACTTCGCAAGCCCCATGAAGACTCTTCGGTAAATAGCGGCTTGATGTTCGCTCCTGTGGGCTCAGCCCGCCCTACCGTTATTCAGTAGAAAGTAGATCCAAGGTGTGCCGGTTCATTTTCTCCATGGCAATACCGCCGCCACGGGCAACACAGGTTAACGGGTCATCTGCAACAATGACCGGCAAACCGGTTTCCTCTGATATCAGGCGGTCGAGGTCACGTAGCAGAGCGCCGCCACCGGTAAGCACTATTCCGCTTTCGGCAATATCGGCGGCTAATTCAGGTGGCGATTGTTCCAAGGCAGACTTCACCGATTGAACAATCGCGGCCAGTGGTTCTTGCAGTGCTTCGAGTATTTCATCGCTGTTGAGTGTAAAACTGCGAGGCACTCCTTCGGCGAGGTTGCGACCGCGGACGTCGATTTCACGCAATTCACTGCCTGCAAAAGCGCAGCCGACTTCCTCTTTAATACGCTCAGCCGTCGCACCACCAATCAAACTGCCATAGCAACGGCGCACATAGGACACAATAGCTTCATCAAATCTATCGCCGCCTACTCGCACAGAATCGCGATAAACCACGCCATTGAGTGAAATAATAGCGACCTCGGTGGTTCCACCGCCTACATCCACCACCATACAGCCCTGGGCTTCATCGACATCCATGCCCGCACCGATGGCAGCAGCCATAGGTTCTTCGATGAGTCGGACTTCCCTGGCACCTGCGCTGAGCGCCGATTCGCGAATCGCTCTTCGTTCCACTTGCGTGGACATACAAGGTACGCAAATCAGAACCCGGGGACTTGGACGAATAAATTGACCTTCATGCACTTTGGCAATGAAGTGCTGCAACATTTTCTCGGTGACCTGAAAATCGGCGATGACACCGTCTTTCAGAGGGCGTATTGCCGTGATATTACCGGGAGTTCGGCCCAACATGCGTTTCGCATCCTTACCGACTGCCTCGACCGTTTTCTGGCCATTGTGAACTCGAATGGCAACAACCGACGGTTCATTGAGGACTATACCTTGGTCACGAACGTAAATGAGAGTGTTGGCGGTACCTAGATCGATAGACAGATCATTGGAAAACATTCCGCGCAATTTCTTTAGCATGTATCCTGATTACCTTATAAATACAGCGGCCATTTCCGCTGCGGCTCCTGATAAAACACCCCATACAACGTCCCAATCCGGGTAAAAATATCTGTTATTTGTAGGCTCAGATACGCTGTTTGTTTTGGTCAGTATTATTCCCGCAACTGTAACAACCGTGGGGATTTTGAGCAAGCCGCAAATGTGTTAAGTTTACGCCCCCAACGCCAATGAGATCACTGATTTTCAGTGTATAGAACATGTCGATAGAACAAGACGAGATCGAAAAAATTGCGCAACTGGCTCGAATCCGTATCGCCGACGATCAAATCGGTGAAATAACACAACGGATTACCGAAATTTTGGGCATGGTAGACCAACTTCAAGCGGCCGACACCAAGGACGTAACACCCATGGCCAACCCATTGGATGATGTCCAACGGTTGCGAGCAGACAAAATCACCGAAACCAATCAGCGCGACGCCTTTCAGGCGATCGCTCCCGCAGTAGAAAACGGGCTTTATCTGGTTCCCAAAGTCATCGATTAACGGTTCGATCCGTTTTCAGGAAATAAAGTAATGCATACCAAAAGCGTTGCCAGCCTCTCGGCGGGCCTGCAGCAAAAAGAATTTTCCAGTGTGGAACTGACGAACTGCTTCCTTGCGCGGATCACAGCTTTCAACGCACAACTCAACACCTTCATCACTGTGGACGAAGAAGGCGCGCTCGCCAGCGCCAAAATGGCCGATGAGCGAATAGCCAAAGGCGAGACCACACCGCTAACGGGAATTCCAATCGCACATAAGGACATTTTCTGCACTAATGGTTTGCGCACAAGCTGTGGATCAAGAATGTTGGACAATTTTGTACCTCCCTACGATGCGTCAGTGATTACACGATTCAACACCGCCGGCGCCGTCACCCTGGGTAAAACCAATATGGACGAGTTTGCGATGGGCTCATCCAGCGAAAACAGCTATTACGGACCCGCTTTAAACCCCTGGGATACCAACGTGGTTCCAGGCGGGTCTTCTGGAGGCTCCGCCGCGGCAGTCGCCGCCTTAATGGCACCGGCTGCAACGGGAACAGACACCGGCGGCTCCATACGTCAGCCCGCAGCGTTTTGCGGCATCACAGGACTAAAACCTACCTACGGCAGAGTTTCGCGGTTGGGTATGGTGGCCTTCGCCTCCAGCCTGGACCAGGCGGGACCCATGGCACACACCGCACAGGACTGTGCGATATTGCTCAACGCGATGGCGGGACACGACGAGCGCGACTCAACTTCATCTGAACGCCCTGTCCAGGATTACTGTGCCGATCTCGACAATTCCATTGAGGGGCTGCGCATTGGATTACCCAAGGAGTATTTTGGCTCGGGTCTGGATGCGCAAACCGGCAAGAGAATTGACGAAGCATTCAAACAGCTGGAGAAACAAGGCGCCAAGCTGGTCGAGGTTTCTCTTCCGCACAGCCATCTGACCATTCCAACCTACTATGTCGTTGCCCCTGCAGAAGCATCTACCAATTTGTCGCGTTTTGATGGTGTCAGATATGGACACCGCTGCGAAGACCCTGTAGACCTGAACGATTTGTACACTCGCACACGCGAAGAGGGTTTCGGGGCGGAAGTTAAACGACGCATTCTGGTAGGCACCTACGCATTGTCGGCGGGCTACTACGACGCCTATTACAAAAAGGCACAGCAGGTTAGGCGCCTGATCAAACAGGGTTTTATGGATTCGTTTGAGCGGGTAGACATCATTGCGGGCCCCACTACACCGGGTACCGCGTTTCCTTTGGGATCAAAATCAAGTGACCCGGTGTCGATGTACCTTGAAGATGTGTACACCCTGGCCGTCAATTTAGCGGGACTTCCTGGAATGTCCGTCCCCGCAGGTTTTGTAAACGATTTGCCCGTTGGTTTACAGCTCATCGGCAAACACTTTGACGAATCTCGCCTGCTCAATGTCGCGCACCAATACCAGCAACACACATCGTGGCACGAACAACACCCCGCTATGGCCACAGGGGGTAGCGAATAATGCAATGGGAAACGGTAATAGGCCTGGAAGTTCATTTGCAACTGGCCACCCAGTCGAAGATTTTTTCCGGATCGGACACAACCTTTGGAGCCCCCCCAAATACCCAGGCCAACGCCGTCGACTTGGCGATGCCGGGCATGTTGCCAGTATTGAACGAACAAGCCGTTCGCTTTGCGGTACTGTTTGGATTGGGTATTGGTGCGGAAATTGGAATGCGTTCCGTGTTCGATCGGAAAAACTATTTTTACCCCGACTCGCCAAAGGGCTATCAAATCAGCCAATTCGCGGACCCCATTGTGGGAAAAGGCGTATTCGAAGTACATCTGGAAGATGGCACTACTAAAGAGATAGGCATTACCCGAGCACACCTTGAAGAAGATGCGGGCAAATCTCTGCACGAAGACTTTCAAGGGCAATCCGGTATCGACTTAAATCGGGCGGGCACTCCTTTATTGGAGATCGTGACCGAACCGGATATCCGCAACGCTGAGGAGGCTGTGGCCTATCTCAAAGCACTGCATACCCTGGTGACTTACCTGGGTATCTCCGATGGCAACATGGCGCAAGGTTCAATGAGATGTGACGTAAACCTCTCTCTGCGGCCCGTTGGCACAGAAGAATATGGCACCCGCGCGGAAATCAAGAACGTAAATTCATTTCGCTTCGTCGAGAAGGCGATACACCACGAAATTGCCAGACAGTCCGATATTCTTGATGACGGAGGAACCATCGTCCAGGAAACACGGCTTTATGATGCAGATAAAGATGAAACCCGCGCGATGCGCTCCAAGGAAGTTGCCAACGATTATCGCTACTTTCCCGAGCCCGACCTACTACCGGTTGTCATCGACGAGGAGTATGTCGCTGCCCTAAAAGCCCTGCTTCCGGAATTGCCGAGAGAAAAACGCGAGCGCTTTTCTGAAGAGTTTGGATTGAGCACCTATGATGCAGGCGTTTTGTCGGCGAATCGTCCCCTGGCCGACTATTTTGAAACCGTCGCCAAGAATTGTGGCGATCCAAAAATCGCAGCCAACTGGGTTCAGGTAGAGCTCCTGGGACAGCTGAATAGCGCCGACCTGGATATTGAGCACAGCCCGGTTTCTGCCCAGGCGTTAAGTGGGCTGGTTTCTCGCATTCTGGATAACAGCATTTCTGGCAAGATCGCCAAGCAGGTATTCGAGGCCATGTGGAACGGCGAGGGATCAGCCGAGGAAATTATCGAAGCCAAAGGTTTAAAGCAGGTCAGCGATACGGGCGAACTGGAGGCCATGGTAGACGATGTCATTGCCAACAATGCCAATCAGGTGGAACAGTATCTTGCGGCCGACGAAGTAAAACGCAAGAAACTAATCGGCTTCTTTGTCGGCCAAATTATGAAAGTATCCAAGGGCCAGGCCAACCCCAAAATAGTGAACGAACTTCTGGCCGCCAAGCTGGTCTAGAAAACCCCATCCCCGATTTAACAGGTACGAGTAAACCATGAGAAAAGATAAAGAAAAGATTGTGAACGAAGTTTGGACCGAAGATCACGTCAAAAGCTTCCTAAGTGTGAGGCCCTCCGACAAAACCGACGAGGATTTCCACATGCTTCTGAAGTCTTACCAAAGTATGCGTTCTTCTGATTTTGATTTGTTCATCGGTTTTTTCCTGGCGGAGGGTCGCAATATCAACGCCACCGGGAAGGAAGGGCAATCGGTACTGGAAATTGTGGGCGAGCATCGGCTCGGCACCGAATACGCGGATATTCTCAAAGCGAATGGGGCTAGCTAATCTTAGCTAGCCAGCGCGAACCACTCTAAATCGACTCCCGCCCCTTGTTGAAGTTCAAACGATTTTTGCGCTTCATCTCTTCACTTTTTTTGCAGCAACACATACACCGCGCCAGTACCTCCGTGTCGCGGTTGTGCACTATGAAATGCCTGTACCGCTGATAATTGTGGCAGCCAGTGATTGGTGCAGGCTTTCAATATCGAGCTTTTCTCCCGATCCGCTTTACTCTCTCCCTTGCCGTGAACAAGCAGTACCGTACGCAATCCCAGAGATTGAGCCTCTTCGACAAAACTGAACAGTTCCCTACGCGCTATAGCCACAGACATTCGATGCATGTCGAAATGGGCGTCGGGGTCATAACGACCCTGTTTTAGTTTGCGAAAAACACCGTTTTGAACGTAAGCGCACTTAAATCGACCCTATTGATTTTGTCTGCGAGCCGCTAGACAGTAGATCGCTTTACTTCGCCGTTACTCTTCGATTTCCATGTTCCAGGGCAGTAATGCTTCAAGCTTCTCCACCGTATCTGCCGCCGCAATGTGCGCCAGCACATGCTGGAGGTAAGCATAAGGTTCCAGGCCGTTCGCCTTTGCCGATTCCACTAAACTATAACAGGTCGCACTGGCTCGGGCCCCGCGGGAGGTATCTGCGAATAGCCAGGCGCGCCGACCAACCGCAAAGGGCCTGATCGCATTCTCAGCCAGCGCATTGCTGATATTCAACTGGCCGTCCTCGCAATAGCCAATCAGGTACTCCCATTGGTTCAGTGTGTACGTTATGGCCTTGTGGGTCAGGCTATCTTTGGGCACCCGGCTGACGTTCTTCTCCAGCCATGGCTTCAGGTCCTCGAGAATCGGCACGCTGAGTGACTGCCTTGCCTGTTTTTTCTTGTCGTGCTCCAGATCCTTGATCGATTTCTCTATCGCATACAGCCTTCGTATTTTACTGAGTGCAACGTCAGCCTTGGTGGGTTGCCCCACTTTCTTTTGGGTGCTCCTGGTTTCCGCCGCCCGGCTGGCTTCAACGAACTTGCGCCGGGCATGGTCAAAGCATCCAATTCGGGTAATGCCCGCTATCCGGCACACCTTGCTGTAACCGGAATAGCCGTCGGCCTGCAACACACCACTAAATCCATCCAGCAGGCGTTCAGCCACCGCGCCAGCACGTGAGGGGTCGTATTCGAACAGCACTGATTGTTTATCCGGTGGGCCACCGCGTATCACCCACATCCATTTATCCGATTGGGCCGTTTTGCCCGTTTCCTTCAAGACTTGTATGCGCGTCTCATCCGCCTGCAGGTAATTCCCCTCAAGCTGAACCTCCCGGATCAAGTTGATCAAGGGCTGGAATACATCCTGAAGCCGTACAATCCAGTGGGCCATGTTGGAGCGGCTGATATCACCGCCGTAACGCTTGAGCATCCCCTCCAGGCGGTATAGCGGTAGTCCATCGGCGTATTTGGAGGCAATGATATAGGCCAGCAAGGATGGACTGGCAAAGCATTTCCCCAAGGGGTGGACGGGCCGCTGTGCGGCGACAATGACGTCTTCACCATGGTTATTGAATACCGCCTTTTCCTGCCAGTACTCCAGCACCTTGACCTGGGCGGGAATAAACTCCAGCTCCTCCTTGACCTTGGTGAAGAATGTTTTGGTGGCCCCATCCTTTTCCTCATCTGAAAGTGTGAGGTGGATCTGTACCCGTTGCAGCTTGTCGCTAAACCCGCGCTTTCTTTTCTTCTTTCGAGGCCGAACCCGGTCTTCTTCAGGCAGCTGCTCTTCGAGCTCACTCAGGGCGACTTCGATTTCAACCTCGTCGAACAAATCAGACTGAAACGCCAGTTTCTCACTACTGGCTCCGAATTTCTGTACCGTGGCCAGGCGCAAGTATTCCTCGAGCAGGTCAATGCGTTTACCCTGTTCAAGGATGATGTGGTTTTTGTCGCCGAGGTGTTTCTGGTGAACCTCGTTTTTTTCTTCGAGAAGCAAACATTTATCTTCAAGAATCTGGTCTTTTACGGCGAGGGCAACAAGTAATTCAGCGACGGATAAGTTCTCGTAACACCCTTGTTTTTGTTGCTTTTTTATCGCCGATTGCATGGCGTAATTATAACATTCATGGCGACAAAAAGCTTTAAAATACAGACTCATAATGCAATTTTTTATGCCCGGTCATCAGCATGATGTCGTACCCGTCGAGCAGCCAATTGATCTGTTGTCCTGTCAGTGAAACAACTTCATCACCACGGCGAGGCCAGCGGAATTTCTCCTCGGCAAGGGCCTTGTGTAGAGCACAAAGCCATTATCTTCCCAGTACAGGCACTTGATCTTGTTGCGCCGCCGGTTGGTGAAGGCGTACAGGCCGCCGTCGAAGGGATTGTGGCCCAGCTCTCGCTCAACGATGGCAGCCAGCCCTGCACTGGCTTTTCTAAAGTCTACTGGGTCCCGGTACAGGTAGATCCGCGACATGTCATCGGCCGGACGGAAATAGCGAGTAGTCACAGCTGCTCCAGTAGCTGGCGCACCACCGGCACGTTATCGGCACAGATACCTCGCACAATGAATCCGTTGGGCAGTGACAAGGTTAGCCCCCGATCGGCGTCAGGTCTGACACTCACTGCGGCAAAGCCACCTTGGTCTTGTTTTATAGAAGACACACGGATGGTATCGTCAAACTTCCGACGCCAGTACACAAGGCGATGGTAAGTCAGGTGATTGTGTTTGCAAAACCGGGTCTGGGACAAGCCCGACAGTTTCCAGGTTTGTATTTGCTGCTTCCAGTCAATACCTTGTGGCTGGGGCTGAGTGATATCGTTCATGATTTGCTCCTGTGTGGTTATCAGGAGAAAGTCTGGCGGGAACTCTTACAAAAAAATAGGTGCTGATTTAGGGGCGCTTACAGTACAAACATTTTATTTTGTTGCGCTGGCGATTAGTGAAGGCATAGAGGGCACCCTCAAAGGGGTTACGACCCAGTTCTCGCTCCACAATGGCGCTAAGGCCATTGACCGATTTTCTAAAATCTACGGAGTCCCGGTACAGATAAATCTGTGGCATGTCATTGGCCGGGCGGAAGTAGCGCGCCGTCACAATTGATCCAGTAACTGCCGCACCACCAACAGGTTTTCGGCACAGATACCTCGCACAATGAATCCGTTGGGCAGTGACAAGGTTAGCCCCCGATCGGCGTCAGGTCTGACACTCACTGCGGCAAAGCCACCTTGGTCTTGTTTTATAGAAGACACACGGATGGTATCGTCAAACTTCCGACGCCAGTACACAAAGCGATGGTAAGTCAGGTGATTGTGTTTGCAAAACCGGGTCTGGGACAAGCCCGACAGTTTCCAGGTTTGTATTTGCTGCTTCCAGTCAATACCTTGTGGCTGGGGCTGAGTGATATCGTTCATGATTTGCTCCTGTGTGGTTATCAGGAGAAAGTCTGGCGGGAACTCTTACAAAAAAATAGGTGCTGATTTAGGGGCGCTTACTTTGTTTACAAAAGTGCTCAGTCTCACACTCCCCCCAACGAAACCCAAAATGAGATATAGAAAATATGCCGACAATTATTAAAAGCCAGAAGTATCCTCTAAAAATTTTGACTGAGGCATCTATACTGGAGAAGTCTTGATTCTTCTTCATCATATAAATACCAAACCCTAAAAATATTGCTGGTAACACCCCAAAAAGAAAAATCACGGATGGAACCATTAGCAACGAAAAAATAAGCAACTTTACCTGGTCACTACCGTCCAGTGGTTGATTGAGCAAGATGCTTTCATTAGGTGGGGTATCGTGTTTTTCCAAAAGAACTCCTCCCGTGCAAAGGTGTAGGAATGGCCTTATTGTATTACAGGGCGCAGGAAATAGCATTAAAGGAGAGGCAAACGCTATCCACCTTCCCATCCGATCTGGAAAGAGACGGAGGAGGATTGTAGGAATTACGGACTGTGCGAGTTCCAACTTGAGAGCACGCGATATCCGTTAAAACCGAGATGTATGGTATGCGAAGTCTCGCACTTTCTTTGCTTTATCAAACTTAATGATGACTGTCAGTGTGCGTTGAGTCGTTGAGCTTGAACCTTTTCTCCCGCCTGAACCCAAAATTATCAGTGTCCCAAATCCGGAGTTTTCTGATATGGTTGTATCAGTTGAAAACTTGTCATAAATCCACACTTCCCTGCGTTCATCATCTGTGGTCACTATATTAGGTGAACCTAATGCCCCCGCCACTTCAGAAGCTGCCATCCCTATTTTAATTTCCCGCTGCACGTTACCAACAGTAACTCGGTCACCGGTATTGTCTTGAACAGCCTTGCGGTGTTCTTGAACCGTCATACAACCTGACATCAGAAGGGCAAGTAATAATCCATTTAGATGTTTAGTGCTCATAAGCGCCTCAGTTTAGCGTTGCTTCTCTTTGGATAAATATTGCTTGTTCAATTTCAGCCCACATCTCCTCATACCAAACCGATAATATCTCTGAGGGAGTTGAGTCATATTTAACCTGATAATTGCCCTCAACTTTAGTATTGAAACGCAGTTGCACTAAATTTTTATTCTCACCCTTTTCAAATATAGTAACGGTGGAGAGAACAGTATAATTTCCTGGGGTATAAATAAAGGCTCCGGCAAAAGATGCCTCATTCAATCTTGCTATTCTGCCCTGCATCGAAATTTGTTTAACTTTGGCGGCATCCACAAACTCTCCACCCTCGGCAACTATAAATCCTAACTCCTTATCAACATTTTTTACAGTTAGGTTTTTATTGGCATAAGCAGTAATAATTGCCTTCATTAAATTCTTTTTCGGAACATCAAATGTCCGCTGTCCCGATGCCAAAGCTATTTGCTCATTTTTTGCTTTATCTTCTGCTGTGATTTTTTCTAATGCGCTAATTTGCATACCGGTACAACCACTAAAGAATATGCCACAAGCTAATAAAATTAATACTAATCCGGCTTTATTAATTTTAATCATTTCGGCTCTTCTCCGCTTTGTTGAGTGAAAAAAGATGCTGACCATCAAGTAACCTGTTGATATGTTTGGTTTATGACAACTTTACATAGGGCAGGTATATGACCATCAACATCTCACGGAATATTTTAAACCTCACGGGGCAACGTGTAAATGAAATTAAACTGGACGAAGAGGGTGACAAGATTGTTATTCACTGTAGCCGGGACGCCCGCAGGAGCACTATAGACCCCACCACAGGCAAGAAGGGAACTATCAACCAGCATATTCGCCGGCAGGTTAAGGATATCCCCCTTTTTGGGTATCCATGTGTGCTCGACATTGAACTGGCCCAAGTGTTTATTAGCAAGGGTGAGCGCCGCATTGAGGCGTGTGATTTTGTCGATAAAGGGTGCCGTTTCACCCACCGGTTTTGCCGACTGATCAGTGGATTATGCCGCCATATGTCTATTCAGGCCGTCTCCAGGCATTTGGGGATACGATGGGAGACAGTAAAGAATATCGACAAGGCATACCTGATGGAAACGCTCCCTGCGCTTGATCCTGCACAGTTGACTGGCTTGGAATATATTGGTGTCGATGAAGTTGCCAGGGCGAAAGGCCATGACTATATGACGGTGGTCTACGATATGGTCGGAGGTCATCTGGTCTGGGTGGAAGCTGGTCGAACTGCCGAGGTGTTTGCAAGATTTCTAAAACATCTCTCCCCGGATACATCCAGTAAAATCAAGGCCGTAGCTATGGATATGGGCCCTGCTTATCAAAAGGCTGTCAGGGAGTGCTTGCCGTTGGCAGACATTGTGTTTGACCGTTTTCACGTCATGAAAAATTACAGCAAAGCTATCCATAATCAGCGCCGGCTTGAGTTCAGGAAGGCCGATCCGAATGGTAAAAAACTGATGAAGGGGACGCATTATCTGTTGCTCAAAAATGCGGATAAGTTGAGTGAGAAACAAAGTAACAAGCTGCAAACGTTGTTGGATAGCAATAGCAACCTGAATGCGCTCTACGTTTTAAAAGAACAGCTTCAGTATCTGTGGAGTGCCACTTCATTTGAGGGGATGGCAGAGCAACTGGAAAGTTGGTGCTTGATAGCAGATCAGTCACACATGCTCTATCTGAAAAAGTTCGCAAAATCGCTCAGAAAACATTGTGTCGGCATCTGCAATTATGCAAAACACAAGCTAACAAGCGCCAGGATAGAGGCTGGTAATGTCAGTATAGGAATGATCCGTAAGCGCGCCAGGGGCATCAGGGATACCGAGTACTTCAAACTCAAAATTAGACAATCATCCCTCCCAGATAATCAATCTATGTTCTATTTGAAAACCTGGAATCACTCAACAAAGCGGAGAAGAGCCTTAATTTTAATCATTTCTTAGATTCAAGTCATAAGTGCAATTTCTAGAGCAGGTGGCCAACTGGTACAATCCAGATTTTCTACCATGGGCCTTTGCTATACCATTAAGTGCATACCAAGTGTCATCAACATCTAAAATTACCGCTTTGTTATGCCCCATTTTCGGTTCTACTGGGAATCCTGTGGGTAGAGGTTGAGTTTTCCACAGTGGAACAGAATTGAAACTCGATAGTTTTCGAAGTTTCTAAATCCTCGGGCAGCCGATTTATTGTCTGAATCTTTGAATTAAATCCTTCTGCGGTCGCATTGGTGATGCGATGTTTCAAGTAAGTCATTATGTTGTCGAGATGTTTCTTTAGCATCTTGGCGACTGATATGACCGGCTTTAGACGTGAATGTGTCGCCCACCAGTACCATTTCTTAAAGAACGCTCGGGCTGGTTTATCGTAGCTGTAAGTCCACAGGTCAAGCAGCGTCTCTTTGATTGCCCAGGCTCGGGCAACCTTCAACCCCTTTGATTGAAGGCCGTAAAAAGTGGCTTCATCTTTTTCACTCCAGTTGTCGGGATTGCGTAACCAGGTATAGCGAGACCCGACCAGGTCATTGATACCGGCGGCTCTTAATGTTTTATTTTCTTTGCGCCTGACTTGGTCAACCATTTTTGTAAGATAACTGACGATATGAAACTTGTCGTGAACAATGGCGGCGTTCGGTAAAGTCGCCTCAACTGCCGTCATAAATGGAACCCACATATCCACGGCAACAGCAGCTACTTCATTACGCTGCTGTTCTGGAAGCGTGGACAGCAATGCGGTTGCCGATTCCGTCGTTCTATCTGCCACGACCTCAAGCACTCTGGACGCATTCAAATCGTACAGCAGGCTGGCATAGGATTGCCCCTTGCGAAAACTTTTTTCATCGATGCCAAGGTGTTTCACTTCCTCAACAGAGCGTCTGTCCATCCCTCTTTTCACTGCTCGGGATTGAATATGATGCACCTCATCCCACGACAGACCAAGTAGTTTTGCGGCCTGTGTCTTGTTGCTGGCAGCCGACAGCACATCAATAGCGAAACGCTCAAATAAATGCGTAAAGCGTGCCTGCGTATCTGCCCACGGTACTTTCAGGCTTTTGATTCCATGCGCTTTACAATGAATACGCGGAACCTGAGCAACTAACTGCGTCTTGAACTGCATCGTATCAAGGTGTCGCCATGTGCGTTGCTCACGATGGTCGTAAACCGAACAAAGGGCATGGCAGACACTACACGCGCCTTTCGTTCCCTTTGGCCAATCTATCTGGAGGGTAATTGATTTGTCGGTCAGATCCGGGGTAATAGCCGTGATTTTCCATGGGTCGCCAAGCCCCAAAAGTTGAGTAAACAACGCGGTATCTTTCATTTGAATATCTCCATAAAAAAAGACTCTTGTACCACATTCTTGACCATTGTTTGGCTTTTACCCATAGGAAACTCGGAAGAACTGAAAAAACAGGCAAGGCAGTCACTCAGCGTGCCGATTCTCGAGGACCTGAAGCCATGGCTGGAGAAGAACGTCAGCCGGGTGCCCAAAGATAGCCTGACCCACAAGGCCATAACGTACACACTGAACCAATGGGAGTACCTGATTGGCTATTGCGAGGACGGCCAGTTGAATATCAGCAATGCGCTGGCTGAGAATGCGATCAGGCCCTTTGCGGTTGGTCGGCGCGCCTGGCTATTCGCAGATACCTCCTGCGGGGCCCGAGCCAGTGCGACCTGTTATAGTTTAGTGGAATCGGCAAAGGCGAACGGCCTGGAACCTTATGCTTACCTCCAGCATGTGCTGGCGCACATTGCGGCGGCAGATACGGTGGAGAAGCTTGAAGCATTACTGCCCTGGAACATGGAAATCGAAGAGTAACGGCGAAGTAAAGCGATCTACTGTCTAGCGGCTCGCAGACAAAATCAATAGGGTCGATTTAAGTGCGCTTACTTTTGAACCCCCGGGCGTTTGTAATCCAGCACAAACCAGGAATCTAGCGGTGTGAGACCCTCATCACTCAGAATATTCCGATCCGCTTCTGGGCCCGTTACAGCGGCCCGCCGCCGCTCCTCCAGGGAAGAATCCTTGTTGTGCTGGTCACTATTTCGCAAAGCCACAAGGTTGGCATGCGCCAACGGCTTTACCCCGGACATTTCTTGTTGAAAAATATTGTCTTCGTCGTCTTGCATCGCGTGGCTGGCATTCGGATACTGGTGAGTGTCTGACTATTATACCGTCAGCGAGCCGGGAGTTTTACAATAGAATGAATACAGAAGCGGGTTTTTCCGAATCAATGTGTCCACTGTGCGGTAAGGGCAACCAGTGCGCCATGAGCACAGGCGACAAAAGCGTCGAGTGCTGGTGTAAGAGCGCAAAAATAGAGGCCGAAACTTTGAGCAATATACCGACTCAATTCCAGGGGAAAGTGTGTATCTGCCAGGCCTGTGCGAGCCCTGAAGGAAAAAGTTAGTGGAAGATAATATCGCCACCGGGGCAGGCTATGTCGTTCGCGGCGCCAAAATGCTCACTCATCCAAAACTGCGCGTCTTTGTCCTTGTTCCACTCATGATTAACGTCCTCATTTTTGGCTCGCTGATCAGTGTAGGCTACGGCCTACTGAACTCGAAAATAGACGCAGTGATGGCCTGGATACCCAGTTGGCTCAGTTTTCTCGAGTGGATTGTATGGCCGCTGGTCGTCATCTTATTCAGTTTGATAACGGGGTATCTGTTCACTGCCCTGGCGTTGCTCATCGCCTCACCCTTCAATGCATTATTGGCGGAAAAAGCCGAGGAAATCATCACTGGGAGACCGGTAGACTCACTGGAAGGATTGGGGCCAGCACTTATGGCCCTTCCGCGTGGGATCATTCGAGAGCTGCTAAAGCTGCTCTACTACCTCCCAATGTTCGTGCTCGTATTGATACTCACAATCGTGCCGATTACTAGCCCAATATCTCCGTTTTTATGGTTTGTTTTGGGAGCCTGGATGATGAGTTTACAGTTCGTGGACTACCCCATGGACAACCATCAGCTGAGTTTCACCGATGTGAAAGAGGCTGTTCGATCTCGCCGCCTCAGCAGTATGGGGTTCGGAGGAGTGGTAGCGCTGTTCGCCAGCGTACCGATCGTGAATTTCTTTGTTGTACCCTCAGCGGTGGTTGGCGCCACCCTATTCTGATGTGAACAGCTGCAACACTAGGAGTAAATAGATTTATCCTTGCCCCAGGGTTAAACCAAAAGCTCCTGAGGCGGATGTGTACACTCCAGGCGCTCTCCCAGCAGCGCCTCAATATCCGGCAGCAAAAAAGCGTCGTCTTCACTGGCAAAACTGATTGAGGTGCCCGTAGCTCCCGCTCTGCCGGTTCGGCCGATACGGTGAACATAATCTTCAGGGTCTTCCGGCAAGTTGTAATTAACAACATGGCTAACGCCATCCACGTGAATACCACGCCCTGCTACATCCGTAGCGACCAGCACTTTGATAGCGCCTTTCTTGAAATCTTCCAGGGTGCGAGTCCGTTTATTCTGTGGTACTTCGCCAGACAAAATCCCAGCGGAGACGCCAGATTTGCGCAACCTCTCATGCAATTTACGAACCTGATCCCGACGGTTGGCAAACACGATCACACTGGTTGTTCCATCGCGGCGTAATAAGTTGTTGAGCACCCGATAACGTTGCGCAGAGCTCACCAAATAGATTTTTTGATCTACCGAATCGGTCGCTACGTGCTCGGGTTCGATGTCAATGGTAATGGGTTCGTGGGTCCACTGCTGGGACAAATTGATAATGTCCTGGGTAAAAGTGGCACTAAAAAGCAGTGTCTGTCTGTGGTCCTTGGCCGGTGTTGCGCGGACAATGCGCTTCACCTGAGGGATAAAGCCCATATCCAACATTCGATCGGCTTCATCGAGCACCAAAATTTCTATGTGATCCAGATACAAATCCCGGCGCCCCATAAAGTCAATAAGACGACCCGGTGTAGCGACGACAAGATCCACCACCACGGTATTGAGTCTATTTAGCTGTTTCTGATAATCCATTCCACCGATGAGGGTGGCGACCTTAAGTCCGGTGTATTTGGCCAGGTCGTCCGCATCGGCGGCAATTTGCATCACCAGTTCACGGGTGGGTGCAATAATCAGAGCACGAGGCTCACCCAAAAAACGCTCAGTTCCCGAGGGATTGCAAAGAAGATCATTAAAAATGGTAATCAGAAAAGCCGCTGTTTTACCGGTACCCGTCTGAGCTTTGCCAATAGCATCATTCCCCTGAAGAGTATGGGGTAAAATCGAACCCTGAATCGGCGAACAATATTTAAAGCCTATGTCGGCGATGCCGCGCATCACCTCATCGCGCAAGCCCAGGTCATGAAATCGAACCTCGCCCTCTTTGGGGTCCACAGGAAAGTCTGAGACGGACCAGGGCTTGGCATCTTTTTTGGATTGTGTGTTCTTGCGCCCACGCTTTTTGGGTCCAGTTGTTGAATTAGCCACTTTCGGACTATCACTGTCACCCGCGATGCTATTGACATCGGATTGGCTTGCGCTCGCGGCCAAATCGCTGCCGTTTTTGGCCGATCCATGGGTAGCGGTTTTGCGCCCAAACAAACTCTTAATCAAGGTTAGAAATCCCGTCGCTGCTTAAAAAACGCGCTAGTCTACCATTAAGGTGGGGGAATTACTCTGGATAGTTCAAGGGGGGAAAGCAATCTCGCTCCCGAGTATATCGGGAGCGAGGTTGAAACTAGGCTTTGTTGGGGGAGATTTTGCTGAGGTAATAATCGGCGCTCACATATCGCCCACCACCAGTGAACAGCAAACTGAACAACATGATGAGGTAGGTCACGGCAAATTCGATGCCATTGTTCAGAATCACAAAGCTACCCTTCTCGGTCAGCCAGCTGTAGTTGCCGTGTTCCTGCAACAGCTCTCTGGCGGCACCCAATCTTACCGCCACATCATTTTGTAGCGCGGTATGTCCTCTGGGGCGCTTTTCTAGCGCTTAGTCCGGCAATCCTTGCCGATAATATACTCGTATACGGTAGACAAAGTGAGCTTAGGGATACGCTGACGGCTGCTTATTCAAAAGCTTTGCCTCTGCATTCCATAGTAGCTTCCGAGATGTAGACGCCACTCCAAAACCGCAGCTATTTGCCGAATTTTGAAATAGACGGATCTCGGCGTATTAAAATCGGCGCGGTAGAACTGCGGCCCAGTCACACTCAAGAGCGACCAATAAGCAGGCACGATTCAAGCGTAGGGACTATAAGAATAAGTGTCGCTGAGAACGGTATGACGCCACCACAGATTTGACGGTCAACGCTGGCGCCATACCCAAAAAAACCGTGCAGGTGCACGACCCGTTAAGTGTTGCACATAATGGGAATAAATCCAGCCCTCATCGACCTTTGTGTCGATGCCATCATCCAGCCGTCTCTACCACTGTTGTCGCTGCTACGCCCAGGTCATCGTCTGTACCCACTGTGATCGCGGCCAGCGGTATTGCACCGATGGTTGCAGCCAGGAAGCCAGAAAGGAATCCATTAAACGAGCCAGAGCGAAGTACCAGGCCACTCGCCCGGGTCGCATGAATAATGCCGCTCGCCAACAGCGTTATCGAGAACGGCAACAACAAAAAGTAACGCATCACCGTTCTCTGGCAATAATACTCCGTGATCTACTGCAAACCGTGCCTGATGAGATCAAAAGGGCCGATATGCCGGGTAAAACTGACGCCACCGTGCGCTGCCATCACTGTGGCGCGGTCTGCGGTCCCTTTTTGCGCAGTGATTTTCTGCAGAGCAGTCAGTTCAGGCGCAGATTCCGGCGACATTAGTGCAGCGGCTGGACAGGAGTCATCAATCGGAGGGCAGTCATGGCCATCGGCAAAGAAACTGAAGCAAAAATACTGCGCTACCATTTTGTTGAGAAGTGGCGAACGGGCACCATTGCGACCCAGCTTGGCATTCACCACTCAGTGGTTGATCGGGTACTGGCACAGGCTGGCCTGCCCAAGGTGGAGCGCACTCGCCGTGCGTCGATCATCGACCCCTATCTGCCCTTTGTCATCGACACCCTGCGGGAGTTTCCCACACTCACGGCGGCCCGCTTGTATGAAATGGCCCGCCTGCGGGGATACCCCGGTGGCCCCAGCCAGTTTCGCCAGCGTATCAGTGAACTGCGGCCGCGCAAGCTGCCCGAGGCGTATTTACGCCTAAAAACCCTGCCCGGTGAGCAAGCCCAGGTTGACTGGGGTTCGTTCGGGCATATTCAGATCGGCAAGGCCCGGCGGCCGTTAATGGCGTTTGTGATGGTGCTGAGCTGGTCGCGACAGATCTTCTTGCGCTTTTATCTCAACCAGCAAATGGAGCACTTTTTACGCGGCCATGTAGCGGCATTCGAGGCCTGGCAAGGATTGCCAAAGGTGCTGCTGTACGACAACCTTAAATCGGCCGTATTGGAGCGCCACGGTGACGCCATCCGCTTCCACCCCACCTTGCTGGCCTTGTCAGCCCACTATCGCTTCGAACCACGCCCGGTGGCGGTGGCCCGGGGCAATGAAAAGGGCCGGGTAGAAAGAGCGATTCGCTATATTCGCGATAATTTCTTTGCCGCTCGTCACTGGCAAACACTGGCCGAACTCAATGCGCAAGCTGAGCACTGGTGCCAGGGTGTGAGTGCTGATCGGGCTTGCCCTGAAGAGCGTACGTTGACGGTCAGGAAAGCCTTCTTACAGGAGCAGGTGAGTTTGCCGGATAATCCCTTTGATACCCATGAGAGACAGCCCGTGCGGGCCGCCAAAACCCCTTATGTTCGCTTCGATCTCAATGATTACTCCATTCCCCATCAATACGTGCACAAGCCATTGAGCGTGAGCGCTGACCTGGAGCGGCTCCAGATAGTGGAGGGCGATCAATGCATTGCTGAGCATCAGCGCAGCTTTGGCAAAGGGGAGCAAATCGAACAGGAGGCGCATATCAATGCCCTATGGCTGGAGAAAACCCACGCCAAACTACACCGGGGTCAGGATCGCCTGAGCCATGCTTCGGCGCACGCCCAGACGCTGCTGCAGCAATCGGCACAGCGTGGACATGTCATTAAAACCACGGTCCGGTTACTCAATCAACTGCTTGATGATTATGGGCGGGACGAGCTGCATGTAGCTCTGGGTGAAGCACTTGATCGGCAATCACCCTACCCGGAGGCGGTGCAGCACGTTCTTGAGCGCCGCCGTGATGAACAGCACCTGCCGCCACCGCTTGCTGTCGCCGTGCCGGCGAAGGTCAAACACTACAGCGTCAAGCTGGCTCGGCTTGCCGATTACGACAAGCTCAATGGCACCCGAAGCGAGACAGGAGATGATACCGATGATTGATATCGAGCAACTCAAACAGCAGGCACTTGAACTGAAGCTCCACGGCGTGCTGGCGCACTGGGGCGAGATCACCGACGAGCAATACCCCTGGCGGGCACAGCTCATCGCCTGGGAGCTTGCCGAGCGCAAACAGCGCTCACTCGAACGGCGCCTGAGCAGCGCCAGGCTGGGCCGGTTCAAACCGATGAGTGAGTTTGACTGGCAGTGGCCAAGCGCTATCGACCCACAAGCGATTCATGCCCTGATGCAACTGGGTTTTATGGACACGGCCAGCAATATTATCCTGCTGGGCAGCAACGGCGTGGGCAAATCGATGATCGCCCAGAACCTGGGGTATAACGCTGTCATGCACGGCTATACGGCGCTGTTTACCACCGCAGCGGCGATGCTCAACGACCTGGCAGGTCAGGATGGTGCCAATGCCCTGCAGCGTCGATTGAAACACTACGCCAGGCCCGCCTTGCTGGTAATTGATGAAGTGGGCTACCTCTCCTACAGCAATCGTCATGCTGACTTGCTGTTTGAAATCATCAACCGGCGCTATGAGAAATGTTCAACTTTGGTGACAACGAACCGTCCGTTTGGCGAGTGGAATGACGTGTTCCCCAATGCCGCGTGTGTGGTCTCCCTGATTGACCGTTTAGTCCATCACAGCGAGGTCATCGCCATTGAGGGTGAGTCGTACCGCATGAAGGAAGCGCAGGAGTGTGCGTCGAAGCGGCGCGAGACCAAAAAGCGAGGAAAGGCTAAATGAAAACCTTAAAAATCACAACCTACTGGACGGCTGAACAAGCCGATTGTATTTATCAGCTGCTCGGCGACCTGAGATCGGTACTGTGGGATCACTATGGTGATGAGATTGCGCAACTGTACGAGGAGATCCGGATTGAGCAACAAGAGTACACAGACAGTGTCGAGGTAAATCATGAGCTGCCGTTCTAGCCTGTGATCGATTGGAGTTAAGCCGGATCACTGTCGCCTCTTTGTCGTTCTTTTATTCTGCGGCAAATAACTGCGGGTTCACTGTGGCGCTAACACTTGCCGCTGGCGAGATTCGCCTGAGTCGCCATAATGCACGGGTTGTGCCAAATCAGTTTGCCCTCTGCCATGTGGTTTTGTAGCGTGTCGATGACTTTCTGTGTGCTTTTGTTCATGTTCGGTTCTCGCTTTTGTTGTAAACCCAATTCCTCTGGGGTTAAAAACCCCAAGATGCGAGCAACGCGAGTAGAGCAGTGGCTTTGGACGTGTCCGGGCTGGGGGAACCACCCGGCCTGCAAAGAGCAATCGAAGAGAGCGAGTGAAGGTGGGGGGATGCCTGGACTAAGGCCAAAACGCTGCTAAGCTCTTCTCGCCCCAGAGGAATAGTCTTTGAATTGATGAGAAGTGGCGCTTGCGCCGCTAACGTGCATCGCTACCATCCTATCCTGGTCTCATGGGTAGGGTTGACTTGCACCCATGCCCAGGTAGCGGTAAGGTCGAACCACTTATTTGCTGCGATAGTGGCTTAAGTTACCGGTACTACTGCTTTAAGCGAAAGCTGCGGATGTATCTGTATTTGCATTAGGTGACTAATGCGCCGTGTACTGGAATCATCTTGTACACAAACGTTCAAACCCGTCGGGTAGTTAACCCGATGGGTGATGCTATTTGGACGGGTTTTTCTTTTAAGGAGAACCCCATGAAAAGCATCACGAACGTGGTAGAAACGAAGTATGGTCAGGGCGATATCCCCTACCCGGCTTTTCGGTGTCCAGTCGTCGTAGACGGAAAGGTACTGAGTGTATTGGCCGTGGTGGACAATGCGACCGTTCATTCGATTGTCAGTGAAGCAGCGCAAGCTGTAGACATGGTGAATCGTTTTGAGTCCAGGACAGATTTTGTGGACTTTTGTCCGCGTCTGAATCTGCCCACCGGACCCTTAACCGCCGCTATGCGAATAGAGCTGGTTGAAGGAGCACGGGAAAAGGTCGCAAGGATCGGTTTTGTGGAAGTCGGATCAGCGAGGAATCGCCATGTCCGATAACGCTAAAACTAACCCTGGCAGCACGGAACAATTATCGATGTCTGATGCGAAGACGATTGCCGAGATCAAACAGATCGAGAGCAGTAATAAGCGTGAAGACCGAAAATTGCTTCTGGAGGTCGTCAAAACCGTAATTTTGGTGATTGGCGGGTGAGGTGGTCTAATAGATCTGCACAACCCAGTTAAGGGATAATACCCATAACTGGAGATTAAAGAATGAACACAAGAAAGAAATATCCGAAGGAATTCAAGCTGGATGCCGTCAGCCTGGTACTGGATCAGGGTTACACAAGAATTGAAGCGGCGAAAAGTCTCGACATCAACTCCACCATGTTGGGGCGCTGGGTTAAAGAGCATCAACGATCAAGTGACGGACACGCTTTCCGCGGAAACGGCAAGCTGACACCGGAGCAGGCAGAAACCCGCCAGTTGAGGGAGGAGAACCGGCGCTTGAAGATGGAGAAAGATATATTTAAAAAAGCGACGGTCTGTGTGCTATGAAGCTGCATAATCGATGAGGGTAGGCCCCTCGACATCGCCTTGCAGGAGGGGATGTCAAACCACCTCAAGCTGCTGTGTTCAAGAGACATGGTAGTGAGCGTTGAGGAAAAGTCATAGAAAATATGGCAGGTAGGGAATAAGGAGACGAGCGCAAGCGAACCACTCGATGAGGTGTCGATAGCTTTTACCCGATGTCGTCAAAACCAGAGACCAGACCGTTTTCTGGGACAAATCAAGAAGTTACCTGTTTACTGACTTGATGGCGACCGGCATTAAGGTGGCGTGAACTTATATCCAGGCGATTATGTGGAACATAGGAACCTGTCGTCCTGATGTGAAGGGAGAAGCCGAACTGGTAGTCCCAGGAAGGTGAGAGTACCGATGCAGGGCACAGGGGCGGAGCACTCCGTAGTAGTGATGAAGCGGCTGTAATGGCGGTGGAGCGAAGGGGGTGCGTTGTTCAGCGAAGCAAGTTGGTCAACCAATTGGGAGGAACCAATGAGTCAAGCAAAACCGTTTGAAATATCCAAGCATGCTGTATTTGATGCTTGGCGCCAAGTGAAGGCGAACCGCGGTGCTCATGGAGTAGATGAACAGACGATAACTGAGTTCGAAGGGAACCTGAAAAGTAATCTCTACAGGCTCTGGAACCGTCTCTCATCAGGGAGCTATTTTCCACCACCGATTCGAGGGGTAGAGATACCTAAGAAGGATGGAAAATTTCGCCAGTTAGGCGTACCGACTGTAGCCGATCGGATTGCGCAGACAGTTGTGCGCAACCGGTTTGAAACGCTTGTAGAACCTCACTTTCATCCAGACTCTTATGCCTATCGCAAAGGTAAATCGGCGATAGATGCAATCAGAGTCACGCGACAACGTTGCTGGAAATACAGTTGGGTGCTGGAGTTCGATGTGCAAGGGGCGTTCGACAACATTGATCATGCGTTGATGCTAAAAGCAGTTCGGCATCATACCCAATGTCGCTGGACGTTACTGTATATCGAGCGCTGGCTAAAGGCTCCGTTGGTTAGAAAGGATGGCAGTATCGTGGAGAGAGACAAGGGTACACCTCAGGGCGGTGTCATTAGCCCGGTGTTATTCAATCTCTATCTGCATTATACCTTCGATCTATGGATGAAAAGGCACTTTCCGCACATTCCATTTGCGCGCTATGCCGATGATGGGCTGCTACACTGCAACTCGCAGGAAGAAGCCGCTCATTTGCAGGACGTCGTTGGCGAACGCCTGCGTACCTGCGGACTTGATCTACACCCGAAGAAGACAAAAATTGTGTATTGCCGAGATGCTAACCGTCGAGGGAAGTATCCCAATATCCAATTCGATTTTCTGGGGTATGTATTTCGAGGTCGGCTGGCCAAAAGTCGGAATGGAAAATACTTCAACAGTTTTAGTCCGGCAGTTAGTCGAACATCTGCAAAACACATTCGACAACGAATGAGTCAGTGGAATATCGGCAGATGGACGAATGCTGAATTGGAGGACATTGCGAAAAAGTCTAACGCCTCATTGCGAGGGTGGTGGAACTACTTCGGGGTCTTCTACCCGAGTTCCCTCAAACGCGTGATGGCCCATCTGAACGAAGTTCTGGTGAAATGGGCTGTGAGAAAATACAAACGATTCAAAGGAAGCAAACGCAAAGCAAGAAAGTGGTTGCGAGGCATCTCCGAAAGAGAGCCGAATTTGCTTTATCACTGGCAACTGGGCATTTTGCCTGCGGTTGGACAATAGGAGCCGTATGACATGAGAGTGTCACGTACGGTTCTGGGAGAGCATTGTGGGGAAGTTCCACTTTGCCACTCGACTCTTCGCCAAGGAAACAAGGTGAAATACGTGTTTATTGCCCAACACAAGAAGACCTGGCCAGTTGACCTGATGTGTCGACTCCTGGGCGTTACCCGCGGTGGTTACTATGGTTATCAGCAGCGTGGAGGTGGCAGTCTCGATTATTACCGCCAGGAATTACTGGAAGCTGTCCGAGACATCGCCAAAGCAACCCGGGACAGCTACGGTAGCCGGAGAATGAAGGCGGCGCTCAGCGCGCTAAGCTATCCGGTGAGCCGGGAGAAGGCTCGAAAATTGATGAAAGAGGCCAACGTTCAGGTTAAGCACCGGAAGAAATACAAAGTCACGACAAACAGTAATCACAAGCAACCTGTGTTTGAGAATGTATTGGATCGGCAATTTGATGTTGATCGAGCTGACCGGGCGTACGTTGGGGATATCACTTATCTCTGGACCCAGGAGGGCTGGCTGTACCTTGCTGTTGTTATTGACCTGTATTCGAGAAAGGTTGTTGGCTGGAGTATGGGTTCACGAATGAAGGCTCAGCTGGTTTGCGATGCACTGAGGATGGCCATTTGGCAAAGGCGGCCCAAAGCTGGCTTGATTGTCCATTCCGATCGAGGCTCTCAATATGCCAGTAAGGATTACAGGCGGCTTCTTAAGGCCCATGGCTTCGTCGGGAGCATGAGTCGCAAAGGTGATTGCTGGGACAATGCAGTTGCAGAGAGTTTCTTTGGAAGCTTGAAGCAGGAGCGTGTCCACTGGCGTAATTACCAGACCAGGCTCGAAGCACAACAGGATGTGTTGAACTACATATCCATGTTTTACAACAGCCAACGGCTGCATTCATATCTGGGCTACGTGAGTCCGAATCAATATGAGGCGGAGATGGTTGAATTGAAAAAAGCCGCTTAACTGGGTTGTAAAGAAATGCTGGACCACGTCAGGGCTCAGTGCATTTATTACGTACATCGGAAAGGTATTTGGAGGTGGATAATATGAGTGAACACAAAGACAATTTGTTTCTGGACAACCTGGGATTTATTCTGGGCATCTCAGCATCAATTGTCATCGGCACAGCCATTGTCGTGTCGATCACGCTCAATCTCTAAGTCCTGACAGTTGGCTCTCGAGCTGGCTGTTACTACCCTGGAAAAGGAACCCTCGTGGTTCCTTTTTCTTTTCCTCCACGACATCTTGACGATCCAGCCAGATTTGATAGTATTCTAGGTACTTAATTGCTGCGAATGTGGCTTAAGTTACTGGTACTACTGCTTTAAGCGAAAGCTGCGGATGTGCTTGTATTGGCTGGTTTACCAGCATTGTTTCCCATTGGGTCTAGTTACCCATTGGGGAGCTTGTCTTGATGGGATTGATATTCATTTTTTGGAGATTAAACCCATGGCTAAGCATTTAAACGTGTTTGTTCAAGAGACTTTTGACGATAACGGTACGGAGAAAAACAACTACACGAAAGTGGGCGTTGCGTTTCCTCATACCAAAGGAGAAGGATTTAACCTGAAGTTCATTCCCGGCATTGCCGTGAGTGGAGACTTGGTTCTGTTCCCACCCAGAGAAAACGACAAAAGTTAAATCAAGACACGATAGGCTCCGCCTATCATCGAAACCCCAGGAGCAATCCCAGGGTTTTTTTTGCAACACACCCAATGGGATATTTCCCGTTGGGGCGTATCTCACTTAAAAAAGGCGAGATACGTTATGGAACCATTTACCTTCAACAGCAAAAATGAGGTGATTGCAGCAGCAATCGAATTTGTGGAAGAAAAGGCGCGCTACATAACAGACCCACTTTCCAGCCCTAGGGCTATGAGCGATATGCTCAGGCTCCGTATCGGTGATAAGGAACGGGAGGTTTTTTGTGTGGCCTACCTGGATTCACAGCACTGTTTAATTAGTCGACCCTGAAAAAGCCTAATTGGCCATCACGGCATCGCCGTAATGCCGTGGCTTGATAATAAACTGCGTTAAACGACTCCATAAGGAAGCCGTTTTCGGGGCCAATAAAAACAATCTCATCCACTTCCTGAAGTTAAACGCAGCAGCAGCCATCAGTACGTTAATCTGGTCGCCTTCAAATCCTTTGAGATAACTTTTGTTGGTTCTACTGGGAATCCTGTGGGTAGAGGTTGAGTTTTCCACAGTGGAACAGAATTGAAACTCGATAGTTTTCGAAGTTTCTAAATCCTCGGGCAGCCGATTTTATTGTCTGAATCTTTGAATTAAATCCTTCTGCGGTCGCATTGGTGATGCGATGTTTCAAGTAAGTCATTATGTTGTCGAGATGTTTCTTTAGCATCTTGGCGACTGATATGACCGGCTTTAGACGTGAATGTGTCGCCCACCAGTACCATTTCTTAAAGAACGCTCGGGCTGGTTTATCGTAGCTGTAAGTCCACAGGTCAAGCAGCGTCTCTTTGATTGCCCAAGCTCGGGCAACCTTCAACCCCTTTGATTGAAGGCCATAAAAAGTGGCTTCATCTTTTTCACTCCAGTTGTCGGGATTGCGTAACCAGGTATAGCGAGACCCGACCAGGTCATTGATACCGGCGGCTCTTAATGTTTTATTTTCTTTGCGCCTGACTTGGTCAACCATTTTTGGGTTCTTCCGAGTTTCCTATGGGTAAAAGCCAAACAATGGTCAAGAATGTGGTACAAGAGTCTTTTTTTATGGAGATATTCAAATGAAAGATACCGCGTTGTTTACTCAACTTTTGGGGCTTAGCGACCCATGGAAAATCACGGCTATTACTCCGGATCTGACCGACAAATCAATTACCCTCCAGATAGATTGGCCAAAGGGAACGAAAGGCGCGTGTAGTGTCTGCCATGCCCTTTGTTCGGTTTACGACCATCGTGAGCAACGCACATGGCGACACCTTGATACGATGCAGTTCAAGACGCAGTTAGTTGCTCAGGTTCCGCGTATTCATTGTAAAGCGCATGGAATCAAAAGCCTGAAAGTACCGTGGGCAGATACGCAGGCACGCTTTACGCATTTATTTGAGCGTTTCGCTATTGATGTGCTGTCGGCTGCCAGCAACAAGACACAGGCCGCAAAACTACTTGGTTTGTCGTGGGATGAGGTGCATCATATTCAATCCCGAGCAGTGAAAAGAGGGATGGACAGACGCTCTGTTGAGGAAGTGAAACACCTTGGCATCGATGAAAAAAGTTTTCGCAAGGGGCAATCCTATGCCAGCCTGCTGTACGATTTGAATGCGTCCAGAGTGCTTGAGGTCGTGGCAGATAGAACGGCGGAATCGGCAACCGCATTGCTGTCCACGCTTCCAGAACAGCAGCGTAATGAAGTAGCTGCTGTTGCCGTGGATATGTGGGTTCCATTTATGACGGCAGTTGAGGCGACTTTACCGAACGCCGCCATTGTTCACGACAAGTTTCATATCGTCAGTTATCTTACAAAAATGGTTGACCAAGTCAGGCGCAAAGAAAATAAAACATTAAGAGCCGCCGGTATCAATGACCTGGTCGGGTCTCGCTATACCTGGTTACGCAATCCCGACAACTGGAGTGAAAAAGATGGCTCTTCTCCGCTTTGTTGAGTGATTCTAGGTTTTCAAATAGAACATAGATTGATTATCTGGGAGGGATGATTGTCTAATTTTGAGTTTGAAGTACTCGGTATCCCTGATGCCCCTGGCGCGCTTACGGATCATTCCTATACTGACATTACCAGCCTCTATCCTGGCGCTTGTTAGCTTGTGTTTTGCATAATTGCAGATGCCGACACAATGTTTTCTGAGCGATTTTGCGAACTTTTTCAGATAGAGCATGTGTGACTGATCTGCTATCAAGCACCAACTTTCCAGTTGCTCTGCCATCCCCTCAAATGAAGTGGCACTCCACAGATACTGAAGCTGTTCTTTTAAAACGTAGAGCGCATTCAGGTTGCTATTGCTATCCAACAACGTTTGCAGCTTGTTACTTTGTTTCTCACTCAACTTATCCGCATTTTTGAGCAACAGATAATGCGTCCCCTTCATCAGTTTTTTACCATTCGGATCGGCCTTCCTGAACTCAAGCCGGCGCTGATTATGGATAGCTTTGCTGTAATTTTTCATGACGTGAAAACGGTCAAACACAATGTCTGCCAACGGCAAGCACTCCCTGACAGCCTTTTGATAAGCAGGGCCCATATCCATAGCTACGGCCTTGATTTTACTGGATGTATCCGGGGAGAGATGTTTTAGAAATCTTGCAAACACCTCGGCAGTTCGACCAGCTTCCACCCAGACCAGATGACCTCCGACCATATCGTAGACCACCGTCATATAGTCATGGCCTTTCGCCCTGGCAACTTCATCGACACCAATATATTCCAAGCCAGTCAACTGTGCAGGATCAAGCGCAGGGAGCGTTTCCATCAGGTATGCCTTGTCGATATTCTTTACTGTCTCCCATCGTATCCCCAAATGCCTGGAGACGGCCTGAATAGACATATGGCGGCATAATCCACTGATCAGTCGGCAAAACCGGTGGGTGAAACGGCACCCTTTATCGACAAAATCACACGCCTCAATGCGGCGCTCACCCTTGCTAATAAACACTTGGGCCAGTTCAATGTCGAGCACACATGGATACCCAAAAAGGGGGATATCCTTAACCTGCCGGCGAATATGCTGGTTGATAGTTCCCTTCTTGCCTGTGGTGGGGTCTATAGTGCTCCTGCGGGCGTCCCGGCTACAGTGAATAACAATCTTGTCACCCTCTTCGTCCAGTTTAATTTCATTTACACGTTGCCCCGTGAGGTTTAAAATATTCCGTGAGATGTTGATGGTCATATACCTGCCCTATGTAAAGTTGTCATAAACCAAACATATCAACAGGTTACTTGATGGTCAGCATCTTTTTTCACTCAACAAAGCGGAGAAGAGCCAAAAAGATGAAGCCACTTTTTATGGCCTTCAATCAAAGGGGTTGAAGGTTGCCCGAGCTTGGGCAATCAAAGAGACGCTGCTTGACCTGTGGACTTACAGCTACGATAAACCAGCCCGGGCGTTCTTTAAGAAATGGTACTGGTGGGCGACACATTCACGTCTAAAGCCGGTCATATCAGTCGCCAAGATGCTAAAGAAACATCTCGACAACATAATGACTTACTTGAAACATCGCATCACCAATGCGACCGCAGAAGGATTTAATTCAAAGATTCAGACAATAAAATCGGCTGCCCGAGGATTTAGAAACTTCGAAAACTATCGAGTTTCAATTCTGTTCCACTGTGGAAAACTCAACCTCTACCCACAGGATTCCCAGTAGAACCCATTTTTGTAAGATAACTGACGATATGAAACTTGTCGTGAACAATAGCGGCGTTCGGTAAAGTCGCCTCAACTGCCGTCATAAATGGAACCCACATATCCACGGCAACAGCAGCTACTTCATTACGCTGCTGTTCTGGAAGCGTGGACAGCAATGCGGTTGCCGATTCCGTCGTTCTATCTGCCACGACCTCAAGCACTCTGGACGCATTCAAATCGTACAGCAGGCTGGCATAGGATTGCCCCTTGCGAAAACTTTTTTCATCGATGCCAAGGTGTTTCACTTCCTCAACAGAGCGTCTGTCCATCCCTCTTTTCACTGCTCGGGATTGAATATGATGCACCTCATCCCACGACAGACCAAGTAGTTTTGCGGCCTGTGTCTTGTTGCTGGCAGCCGACAGCACATCAATAGCGAAACGCTCAAATAAATGCGTAAAGCGTGCCTGCGTATCTGCCCACGGTACTTTCAGGCTTTTGATTCCATGCGCTTTACAATGAATACGCGGAACCTGAGCAACTAACTGCGTCTTGAACTGCATCGTATCAAGGTGTCGCCATGTGCGTTGCTCACGATGGTCGTAAACCGAACAAAGGGCATGGCAGACACTACACGCGCCTTTCGTTCCCTTTGGCCAATCTATCTGGAGGGTAATTGATTTGTCGGTCAGATCCGGGGTAATAGCCGTGATTTTCCATGGGTCGCTAAGCCCCAAAAGTTGAGTAAACAACGCGGTATCTTTCATTTGAATATCTCCATAAAAAAAGACTCTTGTACCACATTCTTGACCATTGTTTGGCTTTTACCCATAGGAAACTCGGAAGAACCCTTTTGTTCAATCGATGATCCGACTTCAGGTGGCCGATCACCGGCTCTATGCCAGCCCGCTTTCTAAAACGTTTCCGCATCAGCACCTGGTAGGCACTATCCGTATCCCGAGTACCTGTGCTGGGCATTATGATCCGCGTGTCATTGATCTTTTTCTTCCCTTTGTAACCCCGATCACATAAGCCAACGGCCGGTTTCAGTTTGTTAAGCCGCTTCAATTGCAACAGCACCTCCGGCAGCGTATGACCATCAAATTTGTTCGTATCAAAGGCCATGGCACCAACAATGATTTTTGAATCCCGAGTTGTCGTGATAGAAACCTTGGTGCCAAATTCATAGCGCTTATGCTCTTTGCCTTTACTCATGCAGTAGACATGGGGTTCGTGCAAGCTGTACAGCTTGTTCGTATCCCCTCGCTTCTGGTTCAGTCCACGATGGAATAGTGCAAAGTCCTCTGCCAGCTTTTCCAGAATGTCGAGTGGCAGTTTACGCTCCAATTCCCGCACTAAACGACCGGCAATGGTCTTTAGCCGCTTAACGGCTTTGCGGGCCTTGGCACGGTTCCTGGGATGTCCCGCAAAACGACATTCCAGTTTTCTTTGCTTAATTTCCTTGGCATAACTGCGGCGAAGTGTTATCCCTTCTTTCCTGGCCAATTTCAGGCAACGAACAATAATCTTTCGGTACAACTTTGCATCGGTGGGAAAGGTGATGTTTTTTTCCTGTACTGTGGTGTCAATACAGACTTCCTCTTCGACCGCTTTCTCACCATGAATGGTGATGGAGGATGCCAATATTTTTTCAAATCCCTTTTCGCCGACTCGCTTGCGGAAGTACACCAGATCGGATGGGTCACAAGGGAATGACCACTGGAATTCAACCTCCCCGCAAAATGCCTGGTAATACGGGTTTTGTACCCAGTGTTGCACGATAACCTCGTCGCTGACATTTTCCATATGCTTGAGAATAGATAAACCCACCATCAAGCGTACGGGTTTGGCAGGCCTGCCAGTTGCCGCATACAAGGGAGCGAACTCCGATTCAAAAAAGTCCCAGGGTATGGTTCGCGCAAGATGTAACAGAGGGTGTTTCGGATTGAGTTGATCCATCAACCCAGCAGCCATAAAACTCATTTGATGGTGATCGGGGGAAGAATCTTTCATCGAGAGCCACCTTTGTTTCGACCGGATTAGGTGCCAAATAGGCTTGAAACTGGTCGAAATCATCTCACAAATACCCAGTATTATCTAATACAATCAACATGTTAAGCGTTTTTCAGGGTCGAGTAATTAGTGTTGATGAGCTGTTTTACGGCACGATTGATGGGGCGGCGGTCTACCCCAGAGAAGTTGCAAAATCGGCTCTAGCCAACAACGCAGCGGCTGTATGCTTCGGACATAACCATCCAAGCGGTGCAGTCAGTCCAAGTGAAGCGGATAAGCGTATTACAAAGCGCCTTCAAGATGCCTTGTCGATGCTTGATATTCGTGTCTTGGATCACATCATCGTTTCGCCGAAAGAGTCTTATTCTTTCGCGGAGCATGGCCTCATGTAGTTAAATTGGCTTGTCCCATCCAACCCCTTTCTCTTTTGAGACAGGGGTTTTTTTTGGATCGAGTAGGAGGCGGGATTGCTCCCGCCGTCCTCTCACACCACCGGGCGAACGGTTCCGTACCACGGCGGTTCATGTTAAACGAATGAGCTGATGATAATAGCTCACCAGCGATACCAGACCTAACCGGCTAAAGAGTTTAATTGGCAGGGCTTGATTCAGGTGCGAGGCTCCGGCATTCCACCATGAACCCCGACCATTTTGGGCGCTATTCCATGCCCGTTTCTCATCAAGACCCAGTCGCATCAGGTTCTTCGCGCGCGTAAAAGGACGTTTCCACTGAAGCCACAGTATCTTGCGCAGATGGCGACGTACCCAGCCATCCAGTGCTTGCAAAATACCCTTCATCCCAATGTGGCGGAAATAACTCATCCAGCCACGCAATTTGAGGTTCAGTTCCTCAATGACTCGCCTTAACGCTCGTCCCCGGCCCCGGCGGAACACGGCCTTCAAGTCACCCCGTAAGCGCATAATGGCCTTCTGAGCTACCTTCAGGCGTACGTTCTGTTTCCGGTTACACACAGTGTAACCAAGAAACTTCCGTTGCCATGGATGCCCCACCCCGCTCTTCTCCCGGTTGACCCTCAGTTTGAGTTTCTTATCGAGATAATGCGTGATGGATTCCAGAACACGCTGCCCGGCCTTTTCGCTCTTGACGTAGATATTACGGTGAGTCAGCCAAGGGAACCTCCCCCTCGGCTGCTCTCAGAACCCAGCGTGAACCTCTCAGCTCACTGGGCTCCCATTATCCAACCATCGGCCGAACACCCAGCTTCCAATGCGGAAACATGCCGGGATGCATGTTAGCAATATCCCCAAGCCTGTGCTCCGCCCGTCTTCTATGGTGTTTAAGCTTTTTGTATTTCCTCATCGCCCACAAACAAAGCTTGCGATTGATGTGCTTTAATGTCGGGTACATCGCTGATTTATAAAAACGCCCATAGTAATTAATCCAACCTTGGATCTTCGCCCTAAACATGTGGGCCAGATCAAGTAGTGATTTGTCGCTGCGTAAATGCAACTTCCAACGCCTCACTTCTTGCCTGATCGCCTTTCCTGCCGTGGCGCTCATCGCTGGACTGAAATTAATGAAGTACTTACCCCACCTGTTTTTCGACCGTCTTGGGCGAAATGTATAACCCAGGAAATCAAAACTCGTGACAGCGTGTTCCTCCGTCCTATCATCATCTTTACAATAAACAATCTTCGTCTTATCAGGGTGCATTTCCAAGCCGCATTCCTGCAGCCTGTTCGCCAGTGCGACCTTTACCATTTTCGCATCTGCCTCACTGTGGCAGTGGACAAGCCCATCGTCGGCGTACCGACAGAAGGGTTTGCCCGGAAAGTGTCTTTCCACCCACTTATCAAAAGCGTAATGCATAAACAGATTGGATAATACTGGACTGATCACGCCTCCCTGAGGCACGCCTCGTTTACGGTTAATTGTCGTGCCATCCTCTAGTTGAATCGGCCCTGTTAACCAGCGCTCGATATACAGAAGTAACCAACGATTATCCGTATGCTTCTTCACCGCTTTCATCAGTAACTGATGGTCAATGTTGTCAAACAGGCCTTTGATGTCAAATTCAAGCACCCAGTCCTGACGCCAACACCGTTTCCGGGTGACTTCCAGCGCCATGTGTGCTGATTTGTTCGGCCTGTAGCCGTAGGAGTCCGCATGAAAATGCGGTTCTACCAGCGGCTCAAAGTGCAACTTCGCCACCATCTGAGCTACCCGATCAGAAACCGTGGGTATGCCCAGCTTCCTTTCCCCACCCGTTTTCTTCGGTATTGCTACCGTTTTTACTGCCGGAGGGAAATAACTACCGGATGACATGCGATTCCAAAGCTTAAAGAGATTACCTTTGAGATTTGACTCAAATTGCTCAATGGTCTCACCATCAACGCCAGGGGCGCCTTTGTTGGCTTTGACCAATTCCCATGCTCGTACTACATCATGCTTGGAAATCTCAAATGGTTTTGTTGTCTTCAAAAATTCCTCCCACTTGCGTGGTTGATAGTTAAATTCAACTGAATAACTGACCCCCTTTGCTCCAGCGCCATTACAGCGCTTTCATCACTACTACGGGATCATCCGTCCCTGTGCCTCGCATCGGTACTCAGACTCTTGCAGGGTCTCTGCTTGAGTTTCTCCCTTTACATCGAGGCGACAGGTTCCCACGTTCCACACAAAAGCCTGTGCTAAGTTCACGCCTTCTCCATGCCGGATGCCGCTTGGGCAGTAAACAGGTCTTCCCCCAAACTTATCCCGAGTTAACGACTCCCCCTCGGTTTTGACATCATCACTACGCTTTCGACACGTCATCAAAGGTTCATTTACATTCGCCTCCATAACACCTACCTGACAAAGTCATGCTTTGCCTTTTCCTTAACGCTCACCACCAAGGCTCTTTACCTTCGCAGCTTAAGGTGGTTTGAAGCCTCCTCCTGTAAGGCGGCTCCGAGGGGCCTACCCTCATCTTCAGTGCAGCACGCACAAGTGTTGCTTACGCAACAGTCTGTGCTCGTGGCACACCATCGTCGGCGTACCGACAGAAGGGTTTGCCCGGAAAGTGTCTTTCCACCCACTTATCAAAAGCGTAATGCATAAACAGATTGGATAATACTGGACTGATCACGCCTCCCTGAGGCACGCCTCGTTTACGGTTAATTGTCGTGCCATCCTCTAGTTGAATCGGCCCTGTTAACCAGCGCTCGATATACAGAAGTAACCAACGATTATCCGTATGCTTCTTCACCGCTTTCATCAGTAACTGATGGTCAATGTTGTCAAACAGGCCTTTGATGTCAAATTCAAGCACCCAGTCCTGACGCCAACACCGTTTCCGGGTGACTTCCAGCGCCATGTGTGCTGATTTGTTCGGCCTGTAGCCGTAGGAGTCCGCATGAAAATGCGGTTCTACCAGCGGCTCAAAGTGCAACTTCGCCACCATCTGAGCTACCCGATCAGAAACCGTGGGTATGCCCAGCTTCCTTTCCCCACCCGTTTTCTTCGGTATTGCTACCGTTTTTACTGCCGGAGGGAAATAACTAGTCGACCCTGAAAAACGCTTAACATGTTGATTGTATTAGATAATACTGGGTATTTGTGAGATAATTTCGACCAGTTTCAAGCCTATTTGGCACTTAATCCGGTCGAAACAAAGGTGGCTCTCGATGAAAGATTCTTCCCCGATCACCATCAAATGAGTTTTATGGCTGCTGGGTTGATGGATCAACTCAATCCGAAACACCCTCTGTTACATCTTGCGCGAACCATACCCTGGGACTTTTTTGAATCGGAGTTCGCTCCCTTGTATGCGGCAACTGGCAGGCCTGCCAAACCCGTACGCTTGATGGTGGGTTTATCTATTCTCAAGCATATGGAAAATGTCAGCGACGAGGTTATCGTGCAACACTGGGTACAAAACCCGTATTACCAGGCATTTTGCGGGGAGGTTGAATTCCAGTGGTCATTCCCTTGTGACCCATCCGATCTGGTGTACTTCCGCAAGCGAGTCGGCGAAAAGGGATTTGAAAAAATATTGGCATCCTCTATCACCATTCATGGTGAGAAAGCGGTCGAAGAGGAAGTCTGTATTGACACCACAGTACAGGAAAAAAACATCACCTTTCCCACCGATGCAAAGTTGTACCGAAAGATTATTGTTCGTTGCCTGAAATTGGCCAGGAAAGAAGGGATAACACTTCGCCGCAGTTATGCCAAGGAAATTAAGCAAAGAAAACTGGAATGTCGTTTTGCGGGACATCCCAGGAACCGTGCCAAGGCCCGCAAAGCCGTTAAGCGGCTAAAGACCATTGCCGGTCGTTTAGTGCGGGAATTGGAGCGTAAACTGCCACTCGACATTCTGGAAAAGCTGGCAGAGGACTTTGCACTATTCCATCGTGGACTGAACCAGAAGCGAGGGGATACGAACAAGCTGTACAGCTTGCACGAACCCCATGTCTACTGCATGAGTAAAGGCAAAGAGCATAAGCGCTATGAATTTGGCACCAAGGTTTCTATCACGACAACTCGGGATTCAAAAATCATTGTTGGTGCCATGGCCTTTGATACGAACAAATTTGATGGTCATACGCTGCCGGAGGTGCTGTTGCAATTGAAGCGGCTTAACAAACTGAAACCGGCCGTTGGCTTATGTGATCGGGGTTACAAAGGGAAGAAAAAGATCAATGACACGCGGATCATAATGCCCAGCACAGGTACTCGGGATACGGATAGTGCCTACCAGGTGCTGATGCGGAAACGTTTTAGAAAGCGGGCTGGCATAGAGCCGGTGATCGGCCACCTGAAGTCGGATCATCGATTGAACAAAAGTTATCTCAAAGGATTTGAAGGCGACCAGATTAACGTACTGATGGCTGCTGCTGCGTTTAACTTCAGGAAGTGGATGAGATTGTTTTTATTGGCCCCGAAAACGGCTTCCTTATGGAGTCGTTTAACGCAGTTTATTATCAAGCCACGGCATTACGGCGATGCCGTGATGGCCAATTAGGCTTTTTCAGGGTCGACTAACTACCGGATGACATGCGATTCCAAAGCTTAAAGAGATTACCTTTGAGATTTGACTCAAATTGCTCAATGGTCTCACCATCAACGCCAGGGGCGCCTTTGTTGGCTTTGACCAATTCCCATGCTCGTACTATATCATGCTTGGAAATCTCAAATGGTTTTGTTGTCTTCAAAAATTCCTCCCACTTGCGTGGTTGATAGTTAAATTCAACTGAATAACTGACCCCCTTTGCTCCAGCGCCATTACAGCGCTTTCATCACTACTACGGGATCATCCGTCCCTGTGCCTCGCATCGGTACTCAGACTCTTGCAGGGTCTCTGCTTGAGTTTCTCCCTTTACATCGAGGCGACAGGTTCCCACGTTCCACACAAAAGCCGTAAGCGCCCCTAAATCAGCACCTATTTTTTTGTAAGAGTTCCCGCCAGACTTTCTCCTGATAACCACACAGGAGCAAATCATGAACGATATCACTCAGCCCCAGCCACAAGGTATTGACTGGAAGCAGCAAATACAAACCTGGAAACTGTCGGGCTTGTCTCAGACCCGGTTTTGCAAACACAATCACCTGACTTACCATCGCTTTGTGTACTGGCGTCGGAAGTTTGACGATACCATCCGTGTGTCTTCTATAAAACAATACCAAGGTGGCTTTGCCGCAGTGAGTGTCAGACCTGACGCCGATCGGGGGCTAACCTTGTCACTGCCCAACGGATTCATTGTGCGAGGTATCTGTGCCGATAACGTGCCGGTGGTGCGCCAGCTACTGGAGCAGCTGTGACTACTCGCTATTTCCGTCCGGCCGATGACATGTCGCGGATCTACCTGTACCGGGACCCAGTAGACTTTAGAAAAGCCAGTGCAGGGCTGGCTGCCATCGTTGAGCGAGAGCTGGGCCACAATCCCTTCGACGGCGGCCTGTACGCCTTCACCAACCGGCGGCGCAACAAGATCAAGTGCCTGTACTGGGAAGATAATGGCTTTGTGCTCTACTACAAGGCCCTTGCCGAGGAGAAATTCCGCTGGCCTCGCCGTGGTGATGAAGTTGTTTCACTGACAGGACAACAGATCAATTGGCTGCTCGACGGGTACGACATCATGCTGATGACCGGGCATAAAAAATTGCATTATGAGTCTGTATTTTAAAGCTTTTTGTCGCCATGAATGTTATAATTACGCCATGCAATCGGCGATAAAAAAGCAACAAAAACAAGGGTGTTACGAGAACTTATCCGTCGCTGAATTACTTGTTGCCCTCGCCGTAAAAGACCAGATTCTTGAAGATAAATGTTTGCTTCTCGAAGAAAAAAACGAGGTTCACCAGAAACACCTCGGCGACAAAAACCACATCATCCTTGAACAGGGTAAACGCATTGTCCTGCTCGAAGAATACTTGCGCCTGGCCACGGTACAGAAATTCGGAGCCAGTAGTGAGAAACTGGCGTTTCAGTCTGATTTGTTCGATGAGGCTGAAATCGAAGTCGCCCTGAGTGAGCTCGAAGAGCAGCTGCCTGAAGAAGACCGGGTTCGGCCTCAAAAGAAGAAAAGAAAGCGCGGGTTTAGCGACAAGCTGCAACGGGTGCAGATACACCTCACACTTTCAGATGAGGAAAAGGATGGGGCCACCAAAACATTCTTCACCAAGGTCAAGGAGGAGCTGGAGTTTATTCCCGCCCAGGTCAAGGTGCTGGAATACTGGCAGGAAAAGGCGGTATTCAATATTGACGGTGAAGATGTCATTGTCGCCGCACAGCGCCCCGCTCATCCGCTGGGGAAATGCTTTGCCAGTCCTGCATTGCTGGCCTACATCATTGCCTCCAAATACGCCGATGGACTGCCGCTATACCGCCTGGAGGGGATGCTCAAGCGTTACGGCGGTGATATCAGCCGCTCCAACATGGCCCACTGGATTGTACGGCTTCAGGATGTATTCCAGCCCTTGATCAACTTGATCCGGGAGGTTCAGCTTGAGGGGAATTACCTGCAGGCGGATGAGACGCGCATACAAGTGTTGAAGGAAACGGGCAAAACGGCCCAATCGGATAAATGGATGTGGGTGATACGCGGCGGCCCACCGGATAAACAATCAGTGCTGTTCGAATACGACCCCTCACGTGCTGGCGCGGTGGCGGAGCGCCTGCTGGATGGCTTTGGTGGTGTGTTGCAGGCCGACGGCTATTCCGGTTACAGCAAGGTGTGCCGGATAGCGGGCATTACCCGAATTGGATGCTTTGACCATGCCCGGCGCAAGTTCGTTGAAGCCAGCCGGGCGGCGGAAACCAGGAGCACCCAAAAGAAAGTGGGGCAACCCACCAAGGCTGACGTTGCACTCAGTAAAATACGAAGGCTGTATGCGATAGAGAAATCGATCAAGGATCTGGAGCACGACAAGAAAAAACAGGCAAGGCAGTCACTCAGCGTGCCGATTCTCGAGGACCTGAAGCCATGGCTGGAGAAGAACGTCAGCCGGGTGCCCAAAGATAGCCTGACCCACAAGGCCATAACGTACACACTGAACCAATGGGAGTACCTGATTGGCTATTGCGAGGACGGCCAGTTGAATATCAGCAATGCGCTGGCTGAGAATGCGATCAGGCCCTTTGCGGTTGGTCGGCGCGCCTGGCTATTCGCAGATACCTCCCGCGGGGCCCGAGCCAGTGCGACCTGTTATAGTTTAGTGGAATCGGCAAAGGCGAACGGCCTGGAACCTTATGCTTACCTCCAGCATGTGCTGGCGCACATTGCGGCGGCAGATACGGTGGAGAAGCTTGAAGCATTACTGCCCTGGAACATGGAAATCGAAGAGTAACGGCGAAGTAAAGCGATCTACTGTCTAGCGGCTCGCAGACAAAATCAATAGGGTCGATTTAAGTGCGCTTACCAAAAGCCTGTGCTAAGTTCACGCCTTCTCCATGCCGGATGCCGCTTGGGCAGTAAACAGGTCTTCCCCCAAACTTATCCCGAGTTAACGACTCCCCCTCGGTTTTGACATCATCACTACGCTTTCGACACGTCATCAAAGGTTCATTTACATTCGCCTCCATAACACCTACCTGACAAAGTCATGCTTTGCCTTTTCCTTAACGCTCATCACCAAGGCTCTTTACCTTCGCAGCTTAAGGTGGTTTGAAGCCTCCTCCTGTAAGGCGGCTCCGAGGGGCCTACCCTCATCTTCAGTGCAGCACGCACAAGTGTTGCTTACGCAACAGTCTGTGCTCGTGGCACACAGTCATCGGCGTAGCGGCAGAACTTGTGCTCGCGCTTCTCCAGTTCTAGATCCAGGTCGGTCAGCAGGATATTGGACAGCAACGGCGATAGCGGGCCGCCCTGTGGGGTGCCCTCCTTACTCGCCGTCACCAACCCGCCTTCGCAGACACCCGATTCGAGGTAGGCGCGTATCAGTTTCAATACACGCTTGTCCTTCACCTGCCGAGCCACCCGCGCCATTAACATGTCGTGGTTAACCCGGTCGAAAAAGGCTTCGAGGTCGATATCTACAACCCAGCGGTGTCCCGCCTCGACGTAATCGCGGGCCTGTTGTACAGCCTGACCCGCATTCCGTCCCGGCCTGAACCCGTAGCTGGATTCAGAGAACCCCGGTTCGAACTCGGGGCTCAGCACCTGATGCAGTGCCTGCTGGATGAACCGGTCCAACACCGTGGGTATCCCCAACTGGCGCTTACCACCACCGGGCTTGGGTATTTCTACCTTCCGCACCGGCTTTGGTTTATAGACTCCTTCCAGCAACTCCTGTTTATGCATGGACCAGTGGGCTTTCAGGTAGTCTTTTAAGTCGCCTACCTTCATGCCATCTACACCGGGCGCGCCCTTATTGCGCAACACCCGAGCGTAGGCCCGTTGCATATTCGGTCGTTCCAGTACCGCCGACATCACATCCGTCGGCTCTTCATGGGCGTTATCCCTCACCACCGTGACGCTTGCTGCCTCAACGGCCGCGCTCCGTGGGTTCTGCCCACTTCGCTTGGCTGTGAGTGCCGGCTGCACCGGCGTTTCTGCTGCTTCTGTCGTCATCGAGAGTCGGGTTCCCAATCTGTTCCACATGTTCAGCCCTTCAGTTGCCGGCGAGCAACCTATTATGGCTTCTGCTGACTTCTGATAATCCATCCCAGCCCCTCTCGGTGCTGGTAGCCAAAGGCAGATCATCAGACCTCCCAGGGTAATGCGCGTGACCTTCCCACTTATACCCGCCGCATCTACGTCCACAGTTTCTGTGCAAGTATTGAGCTTTGAAGATATGGGCCTTCTCACTCACTGCGTCCGCCTCCTATGCGATTTCTATTCGTCGGGCCAGTGTTTTGCCTGCGGCTTCCTTCAGATTCCCCCTCACGGTGGACACCCTTGCCGTTCGGCTAATCGTTCCCCTTGCCGGGTCGATAGTGGACTTTCACCACCAAGTCATCCGACCGCCACCACGCGTATCGGAACAGCGCCCGTCAAGGCGCTACGCGCCATGCCTGGCGCACCCACAAAAAAGCCGCCCAGAGGGCGGCAAAGCGAGACTGCTAGAAAAATGATAACCGGACCCGATTCCTTCGTTTTATAGCGCGGGTAGGAAATGGGGCCTGTTCGGCCCCGCTGTGGTCAGAACTGCTCGGGAATCCACGTGCTGCGCACATCATCCTTGCTCTCGGGTTTTTGGTTGAACCGTTCCTCCAAGCCCTCAACAATGGCACCCTTTTTCATATCTTCGGACCAATCCAGCCATTCTTGACCGAGTACAGGGCCAAACTGCTCAAACATCTGCCCCTTGGTCAGTCGCCCAAAGTAGTTGTCTTTAGTAGGTCGCCAGTATCCCGCAAAATCCACGTCCAACTGCTCGATGAGCTTATCCTGTTCCTCTGATTTCCCCCGTACGCCGATAGTCAACGTCTGTACCGTGCAGTAGGCGACCAGTTTATCCTTAGCCTTTTTGTTGAGCTTGCGGAACGCTGCGAACCGTTCACCGGCATCTTCAACAGCGGCCCACTCCAGAGGCAACGCCTCGCGGGCCTTGGTCAGTTCGTCAAATGCCCTGCCCTCTCCCGTATCTTCACGGCTGGTTTTGGAGTCCACCACAGTAAAAGAAGCATTTTGCAGATTCCGACCTTCCCAGTGATTCGCTGTCACGACTTGCATAGCCAAGGTGTAGTGCAATACATCGGCTGCCGCAGCGGGATCGCGTAGCAGTGCGGCCTTGGTGGCCTGTTGCCGATAGTTCCCCAAATCACTAACCAGAGCCTGAGTCAGTCCTGCTTTCGGCTTCTCGGAGGCCTCCCCGCCCTCCCCTGCCGATTTTTCACTGTTGGCAGATTGCTTGGGTATCTCCTTCTTGCGAGCCATGCCCGTCAGAACGTCCAGCTTGCCCGCATGGTCAAATGTCACCACACAACCGGAATAGGCCTGTTGCGCTTCACTGAATTGCAGATACTCATCCCGCTTTTCTTCCAATGTTCTGACCTTTTCCTGCGCTGCCTCAATGGCAGCAGAGAATGCTTCCTCGTCCTCAAACCCTTCAGCCAGCTCATCATCATAGTAAAGGTCTTCCCATGCCATGATCTGCTTTTCCAGTGTCTCAATCTCACTATCCAGTGCCTTGGGAACACCCACATGCTCCGCACTGAGTTGAATCAGATCATCCATAGTCTCGCGCCGTTCCAACGTGGTATCTATCCACATCCAGCCGCCCTGCTCTTTTTCCAGCTTCTTCGCGGCCCGCTCTAGCTTGGCTTGTGCCAGTTCGCACACCAGCGTGGTATCACTCAGATACACCGTTTCCTCGAATAAATCTTCTGACAGTACGCCGCCATTGTTGATATAGGCCGCTTTGCCCACGAATGCCCCGATACCATTTCGAATACTCACCGCTTCGCCCATAAGCCAGTTCTTGATAGCACGTGCATGGATATGCCCACCCGACAGTTCTTTGTAGCAAGCCAGTTGCCGCTCCTGATCGTCCGAGACCGTGAAACTCATGATGCAGTCCAGATTCAAATCTCCCGCGCGATACTCATCTAGCAAGAAAGGTGCCACCAGTCCCAATTTGAGGCGCTTTTGAACGACTTTCTTAGTCACCCCAAACTTGGCCGCAATGTTCTCGATACCCACGCCCTGTTCCACCATTTCGGAATATGCAACGTAGGTGTCTGCCGGATGCATGGATTCCTGCCCCACATTCTCGGCCAGTGAGATTTCGGTAATGTCCGCGTCCTTGTCTTTCACCAAACAGGGCACTCCAATATTTGTTGCGATCTTCTTCCCCTTGGCTAATGCTTGTAAGGCGCGCAGGCGCCGCCCACCTGCTACCACACCGAACTTGCCCTTACCTTCCGGCACGGCTACCAGATTTTGTAATACGCCCTGACTGGCAATACTGGCCATCAGTCGTTTGTCAGCCTCTTTGTCCGGAGCCGTTTTGCGCACGTTCTTAGCGGATACGGTGAGCTTGTTTAGGGTAATCATTTGAGTAGTCATAATCATATTCTCGCTTTAGGTCTATTGTTGGTTTTGTGTGTAAACCCCATTCCTCTGGGGTTGAAAACCCCAAGATGCGAGCAACGCGAGTAGAGCAGTGGCTTTTGGGTGTGTCCGGGCAGGGGGAACCACCCGGCCTGCAATGGAACGCAGTGGAGTGAAGGTGGGGGGATGCCTGGACTAAGGCCAAAACGCTGCTAGGCTCTTCCCTCCCCAGAGGAATCAGTTATTGAGTTAGGTAGCGTGCCGGTGTTCCGGCACGCCCTTACTCCGCCTGCAGGGGCAGGCGGCTGAGTCGAGGCACGAGATTGCGCCAGGGATATGTAGGGCAAAGTCCCAAAGGGATGCAGCGAACGCGAAACCCAAAGGAGCCCGCTTGGGCGCACAAAGGTCCAGGGCTCTTGTTCTATTTTCTGAAGGTTTAAATCGAGGTTTATATAAATAGGTGTAGACGGAAATTATTCTTGTCTATAACTATTAGGTACAAACATGAAAATAATAATAAAAACAAAATCGACAACATTTGAACTCAGTGTAGATAAGAGAATAGTCACACTGTTTGTAATGATGCTTCTATAGCAATTTATAGATGCATCGCAAAGTTACAGTGCATGTAAACCAAAGCTGAGAGCTGGCTTATTGGCCGTTTTGCAACATAGTAGTCCAATATTGGAGGATAGGTGCTGCTCACAGCCTGAACCGGATTATTTTGGTAAACACCTGACAGTTGGGAAATGTATCGCGAGGCAATTCCTCCAATAGCTCTGCATCCTCATGTTGGTAAGTAATCGGCACCAACGCGACAAGTACAGCGGGGCTGCTATGCCCTCCGCGGCCAAGCAACGACAGTGCGGCCGCCATGTGCTTGCGGATCTGCTTAAAGGGAGGGTTCATGATGATGCGTGGGTATTCCCCCTGCCCTGTCCATTCCTCGACGTACTCCAAAAAACACCGCTGCATGGGGTCAACAATGTATTCCTTTCCCTGGAACCGCGATCGAATGGCCTTACACAGCCCGTGGTGGCGCTCGATAGCCACTGTTTCGTTGACAGAGTGACCGGATTCAAAAAGCGCCGCCAGAAGGTTCCCAGTGCCGGCGCTCGGCTCCAGTGTTAGAAAATCCCCGACCTGGCCCAGATATTCCACCATGCGCGCCGCCACATCGGGCGGCGTTACATGGCATTCGGTTGCATTATCAATCTCTATGGCCTGCGGCAGTTCAGTGAGCGCCATTTCTGGTGCTCCTGTCCGTTTGCGGACTACTATTTGCTTTGGTTTGTTTGGCCTGCTGTAGAGTGAAGCGTCCATTTATGCGGCCTCCGCTTCTTTGATTGCATCCAGGTCGAGAGGGAGCGCTTTTTGTGGCTTGTCGGTCAATGTTATCACCCGATCCGCTGCGTACAGGCCCGGACCACTTCCAATCCGAATGCGACAGACAGGCACCGCCTCGCGATTACCGCCCCAAATTCTATTCCCCTGGTCATCGATTGAAATGGTGGAATAGCGCCCGTAGTCGCCTTTACTGTTGGTGCTGTAGTGGGGCTGTGTTGTTTCCAGTCGCTCACTCGCCTTGCCGTACTTCGAGGATTCCGCACCGGCATTCCAAAGCGCTTGCAGCTTTTCGGCCTGCTCGGCCGTGGGGTTAATGAGTGGGCAGGTTTGTTTTTTGGATGGCCTGCGCACTTTAATCACTACCTCATACCCGACAGACTGCATCAGGTTCCGCCACTCGTCCGCACTTAATGCCAACTCGCAGCCTTGTGCCAGGTGCATGGGTAGCGGTACCGGCGAAGTTAAAACAAACCCGTTTTCCTGCTCTTTCGCTTTGGGCTTTTCTGCGCCGTGTTCGCGGGCGAAGGCCTGCAAGATCACCGGCGTTAGCTCCCCCTCAAACCGTTCAACCGGCCCCAGCTCTGCGCGCTCGTAGGCCAGTCGGTTAAGAATATGCGCTATCCAACGACTGTAATGTGGGTTTTCTAGAACGAATTTCCAGTGTACCAAGCATTTTAATATGGCCTCCTCCGTGGTTATTATTCCCCGATCAAGCATGTGCCAAACTGAATCGCCCCTAAGCATGGGAACAGCACCGCCACCGGCTAAGTGCGTCCCGGACCAATGTAAAGCCGCTTTGCCTTGCTCGTCTGTATTTGTGGTCTGGTCTATTCGGTTCCACAGTTTCAGGCAAAAATGGGCATGATTGATTCGCCGTTGCATGTCTCGAAGCTCCGCCAGTAGCGTTTTGATCCTACGCGCCCTGACTCGCGGATTACTTTTGTGGTTGGCATGGTGCTCTACTCCCTCGGCTCGATAATTCCAATAGCTCACCGCATCATGGGCCTTAACCGCTTTCTCCATTGCGGAGTTCATACGGTCTTTGTCTTTGCGTGCTCGCCGTTCGGAGTGATGCCCTACCAATATAGGTTGTCCCGCTTCAAACCGCTGTGAAATGTTCCGCGCCGCATCTTGGAAAGCACTCGCCTGCCCTGCCCTCTTCACGGCTAGATTGTCCAATCGCTCGGCCTTGGTTTCTGCCCGTTCTGCCATAGTAGTTTGCTCAGCGGTAATTTCACCGGCCAGCTCTATGCACAAATCCTCACGCGTTGGGGTCCACTTTGGCGCTACAAATAAATCCTGTTTCGGTGCCCACCTGAACCCCGCTTCTTTCACCTGTTCAAAAGTTTCCTGATCCAGTCGCTCACTGGCATAAAGGCGTAATTTGTTATCTTCGGCGCTGTACGTGGCATCTATAAGTATGGTCATGGTCAACTCTCGCTCTGTCTGTTGTTGGTTTTGTGTGTAAACCCCATTCCTCTGGGGTTGAAAACCCCAAAATGCGAGCAACGCGAGTAGAGCAGTGGCTTTGGGTGTGTCCGGGCACGGGGAACCTCCCGCCTGAAGCCACAGGCGCAAGGCCAGCACATCCGCGCCAGCGGATCCGCGCAGGTCTGCAATGAACGTAGTGAGAGAAGATTGGGGGATGCCTGGACTAAGCCCAAAACGCTGCTAGGCTCTTCCCGCCCCAGAGGAATAATTTTTCAATTAAAAGGACGTGCCGGCGTCGCCGGCACTCCCCTAGGCAGTCGAAACCTGCCTTGTTTTTTGCACCAGGGATTCACAGGGCTTGTCCCGCAGGGATGTAGCGTAGCGAAACCCGAAGATGCCCGCCCGGGTGCCCCTACTCAATCCATCAATAGATCAAAGTTTGATGCTCGCGGCACGACTGTGATTTTCTTGTCGTTATGCTCGCCCTGGGAAGTGTCAAGCCCTCTCCATCCGCGTATGATCGCCCGCATGGATAACTACACCAGCTTAATCGACGCACTGATCAAATCCGAAATGGACGGCCACCCTCGGCATGAAATGGTGCTGGACCTGGGGCCGACCCCCGAATTTCTTCTACTTCACGCCGCTTTTCCGGCGCTGAATCTTGTTTTAAAAGGCAGCGTAGTGGGAAAGGCTTGTTTTGATCACGGTATCGCGACCTCCATATTGAAACGATTACCTGAGATTATAGCGACACCAAAATCACTCTATCGCCCCGCGAACTCGGGCCTGATTGATTCGGTAGTGGTAATGACGCTGGAGACCAAAGGGGGATGCCCGATCATCGTACCCATTCGAAAACAGCAGCGGATCGGCCGTACAGGTGTTTTCAACACCGTGACCAGTATCTACGCAAAGGAAGGCCCGGACCCGGAGAAAAAGTGGCGTCGCGACGGTCTGTTGATCAAGGATTTGTAGGCTGCTGGGAGTAGTGCCGTGAAGGGGTCTTTTTGACAAATCAACCAATTTTGCGTAGATTAGGGCTTGAGGCCTCTCACACCACGCAATTAGAGCGGAAATGTCATGCCTCATATCCATTGGGAAGGCGCTGCAAAGCGCCTTTCTTTTGCCTACTCAAAACGCAAAGAACCGACTTCCTCAGAACCACACGCAGTGAAAGTATGCGCATACCTGTATTCAAGGCAAACTGATGCTAATCTGACCCTCCCCTTCTGAAAGGGTTTCTTTTTATAAAGCAGTCGCGCTTCTCGCGCCCTCAATCGCCTGACCACCTGGTATGCGTTGGACCCCTCCCTCAGAGATACAGCGAATGCACAAGCGGCACAGCGCGATCATGCGCCCTCCTCCCAGCCAAACATCACCCCAAGAAGTAAGTGCCCACTTACAGTAAACGGCCTAAACAGTGCAGCACCTTTGGCAATCCTTGCCAGGCCTCGAATGCCGCTACATGGCCGCGTAAAAAGTTCTCCATTTGCTGGTTGAGATAAAAGCGCAAGAAGATCTGTCGCGACCAGCTCAGCACCATCACAAACGCCATTAACGGCCGCCGGGCCTTGCCGATCTGAATATGCCCGAACGAACCCCAGTCAACCTGGGCTTGCTCACCGGGCAGGGTTTTTAGGCGTAAATACGCCTCGGGCAGCTTGCGCGGCCGCAGTTCACTGATACGCTGGCGAAACTGGCTGGGGCCACCGGGGTATCCCCGCAGGCGGGCCATTTCATACAAGCGGGCCGCCGTGAGTGTGGGAAACTCCCGCAGGGTGTCGATGACAAAGGGCAGATAGGGGTCGATGATCGACGCACGGCGAGTGCGCTCCACCTTGGGCAGGCCAGCCTGTGCCAGTACCCGATCAACCACTGAGTGGTGAATGCCAAGCTGGGTCGCAATGGTGCCCGTTCGCCACTTCTCAACAAAATGGTAGCGCAGTATTTTTGCTTCAGTTTCTTTGCCGATGGCCATGACTGCCCTCCGATTGATGACTCCTGTCCAGCCGCTGCACTAATGTCGCCGGAATCTGCGCCTGAACTGACTGCTCTGCAGAAAATCACTGCGCAAAAAGGGACCGCAGACCGCGCCGCAGTGATGGCAGCGCACGGTGGCGTCAGTTTTACCCGGCATATCGGCCCTTTTGATCTCATCAGGCACGGTTTGCAGTAGATCACGGAGTATTATTGCCAGAGAACGGTGATGCGTTACTTTTTGTTGTTGCCGTTCTCGATAACGCTGTTGGCGAGCGGCATTATTCATGCGACCCGGGCGAGTGGCCTGGTACTTCGCTCTGGCTCGTTTAATGGATTCCTTTCTGGCTTCCTGGCTGCAACCATCGGTGCAATACCGCTGGCCGCGATCACAGTGGGTACAGACGATGACCTGGGCGTAGCAGCGACAACAGTGGTAGAGACGGCTGGATGATGGCATCGACACAAAGGTCGATGAGGGCTGGATTTATTCCCATTATGTGCAACACTTAACGGGTCGTGGACCTGCACGGTTTTTTTGGGTATGGCGCCAGCGTTGACCGTAAAATCTGTGGTGGCGTCATACCGTTCTCAGCGACACTTATTCTTATAGTCCCTACGCTTGAATCGTGCCTGCTTATTGGTCGCTCTTGAGTGTGACTGGGCCGCAGTTCTACCGCGCCGATTCTAATACGCCGAGATCCGTCTATTTCAAAATTCGGCAAATAGCTGCGGTTTTGGAGTGGCGTCTACACTACAAAAGCCTGGAGTGCAAACCGGAACCGCTGGCGCGCTATATTGAAGGAATTGACGCACTCAATAAGCAGCGCGCCTGGGGTTCTCCCATCGTAAGCAGTTGGTACAAAAACGACAGAGGCAGAGTCACGCAAAATTGGCCGGGGACTCACTGGGAGTACTGGCAGGAGACGCTGGAGCCAGACCTATCTGACTTCGAGGTGGTGTAAGTTATGCGAACACCTCTGGTATTGGTGCGTCTATTGGGCACGGCAATTGCGGCCTCGCGCAGTATTTAGACAATGTTGATATCTCTTCGTGTTAGCAAACTACTGCATGCCCTGCCCTGGACATACTTGCTGAATTGCGGAGCGATTGCGCAAGTGTCTTTACTACAGATATGGGGGAGGCAAGATCAATGGGTGCGAGCTGATGGCGGTGCAAGCTTAGATACCATGCAATATGATTCGGCGGATGAAGCCGCCGAGGAATGTGTGGCCCCGCTCAGAAGAGTTAGGCAACTTCGGCTTAAACACTATTTGGGACTTCTTTTCCGATAAAACCCACTAGCCGCCCTAAATTGGCAGTGGAATAAACACCGAGGAAGCCGCCTGAACCGCCGTATTCAAATGCCGATAATTAGCATCACCACTAATTCTCGCCATCATTTCCTGCAACACAATCAGCTTGCCGAACAGCCGCTCAAAACTGAGATTATCCGTGACCCCACGATACTCGCTGGTAATCAGAAAGGGAGATCCATCGGCCTGGCGATTATGTTTTAGCCGCCACAATAAAACCTCCACATTGTGCGCGCTGGCGACCAGATGTTTCGAATCGAGCTTGTCGAACATAAACAATTCAGAGTTGTAACCATAGGCATAGCGAAGCATTCCACCGAGCCCCACTGATAAAGCAAACACTCTGTCGCTTTTAAACCTGGGATCAAATACCAATTCCAAAGCTACTATCTCCTGCCGATAACTCAGTTCAGAAAAGTTGAGAGCTCCCTCGCGGCTGCGGAGCTGGTCGAGGCGGGACTTAATGGTTTTGCTCGGGCTTTTGGCAAGTTCGCCGGGATTACGCTTGTATAATTTCGTCGTCAACTCCCTGACCAGTAGGCGACTTTCGTCGATGAATTGGTCGGCGACCATATCGATATCGGACTTGGCAAGGTTCTTAACTTCAAAACCTGCACAGCCTGATAGGAAAACAGTGAAAAATAGAAACGCAGTGATATTCTTAACAAGTTGGTACAACACAAGCCACCCCTACTGCATATCAAACGCGTCGAAGTTTGGCTTGGACATGGCCTCTTCGAATTTTTTGTAGCTCCAGGGCCAGGTGGAAGGTACGCCTTCGGCGTCGAGATACCAGCTCTTACAACCCGATCCAAAAATGGTTGTCTTGGCCGCTTCCAGGCGATCAGAATCATACTGATCCAACGCCGCCTGAGTGGCGCTGACCGCAGAGCAAGATCCCGACAACAATTTTTCAATGAGTTGCCAGATGTAGTTCCACTGAAGTTCCGCGATATCAATCAGTGAAAAATTGCCCACGGGACCGCTCGGTCCATTGAGCATGAAGAAATTGGGAAAATCCGGAATAGACACTGCCAGATAGGCGCGAGGACGCAAGCTCCAGGCCTCTTCCAGAGTCGCACCATTGGACCCTGTTAGCGTCATTGGACGCATAAACATCGTCGGGTCAAAACCCGTGGCCAGCGCTATCACATCCAGCTCGTGCAATTGCCCATCAACGGTGCGAACGCCATCAGCTTCGATACACTCTATGCCTTCGGTAACCAAGTGCGCATCGGCATGTTGAATAGCCCGATAGTAATCGGGCGAAAATATTAGCCGTTTACAGGCCGCGCGATAGTTGGGATGCAAGGATGCTTTCAAACCATCGTCCTTTACACTCGACTCGAGATTGTCCAGTACCACCGCCTCTATCTGGGCCATTTCGGGGGAATCTGGATTTACCACCCCATTGGTAAATCGCTCCACATTGGCGAGATACTCTGGATCGTTTCTAATGCGCATAAGCAAGTCTCGATCAGCTCGAAACGCGGCTCTGGCGGCCTCACTAAACAGAGGATTCTCTACCGGCATTATCCACTGGGGCGTCCTCTGAAAATGCGTCACAGCCGAAGCCCTACCCGCCAGGGCAGACACAATTTGTACCCCTGTGGACCCGTTGCCAATCACACCGACACGCTTGCCTTCAAGCGGTACGGAGTATTTTCCAATATGAAATGAGCCTGAAGGGAGGGTGTATTAAGCCCTTATCTTGAGTCGCTCATGGAGTTGCTGAAATAAGTGATCTCGTGCTGAATTTAGTTGTTCAGCGGCCTCATTGTCCGTCATTTCATTGGCGAATGCATCCAGATTTCTAAAGGTGATTCCCGGCTTTAAATATTGGCTGGGTTTGGCCAGGGAGCGGAATTTCTCATAGGGTGTCATCATGTCGTCGTAGCGGTATTTCTTCCGCTCCTTGCCCTTCTCATCAATAATGGTGGTGGGGAAATAGCAGGGCCGGTGGAAATTGACGTATCGGTAGACTTGATGGCTATTGAGTTCAGTGAAATCCGTGGCGTACTGCTGAGGTATGTGGGTATAGCCATAGAGTTTGCGAATGACCGAGCCATTTTTACTCTCAACCAAACCATTGTCGTTACTGTGCCGGGGCCGTGATTTGGTAAATTCAATGTGCAACTTGTCCAGAAGCTCAGCAACGGTGTAGTTGATATATTCGCCGCCATTGTCTGCGTGAAAGCCCCGTATTTTAAAGGGGAAGGCAGCCAGAATCTGCCTGAGGGCTGGCAGCATAAACGCCTCGCTAATACGTTCCAGCGTGACGATGATCTGGAACTGTGTCACCTCATCCACGGCATTGACGTGGTAGATTCCTTTGCGTTTGTCCTGATCACCTTGATGGACAGAGTCAATGCGGATATAGCCTGGTTGATCGTTCGGGCAAGGTTTGCGCCGCTGGCCAATAGAGGCGGCCTTAGGTCGTGTCTTTGTCAAGACACAGCGCTGCCTCTGGTAGGTCTTGGAGGCCCGCAGGTTGTACAGGTGAGAAACCGAAATACCCGCCAGGCGTCGATAGTCGGCTTGGCCAAAGCGCTGATAAGCCCGCTCACAGAGCTTTTTAAGTACCGCGCCGCTGGGCTGACCATGTCGCTCATCCATACTCGCCAATAGGCGTATATCGGCGTCAGTGTAGGCGCGCTTGAAGCCATTACGCCGAGCTGGTTTCACCGAGACGGTGCCTGTTTTGACGTATTGGCGTATCAGGCGCCTGGTCTGGGCCAGGGAGTAGCCGGTTACCTTTATCAGGTAGCGGGTGACGGTTCCCCGGTCTGTTTTGCCAAGCTGTAAGTATCGGTGCTTCACCAGTGCCTTCTGTACCCAGCGATAGCGTTCAGATTTCTCAGTGGCCACGTTGAAGGCTACTTCCTGTGTGCCGTCGAGAAACTGTTTGATGGCACCCAGGGTATTCAGATGTTCTAAGCTCATGATCGTTTTCATCCGCTGATCATGAACGACTACAAGGACTATTTCAGGCTCATTTTATGTTGGAATCAACTTCCGCCACATTCCCGGGTTTCAGGCTCATTTCATATTGGAAAAGACTTACGCTATGATCCCAGCGGGATGTATGGAACAATTCTCCGGAGAATTCCTTCATCCCCGGTATCGACGGGATGTTGGGGTGATGCAAAACCCCGGTAGCTGCAATGACAATATCAGCGACGTCCTCGACACCCGAGTGGCTTCGCAGATGCCAACGCCCCTCGCGGAATTCGCAAGCCGTAATCTCCTGATTGAACTGAATATAGTCTTCCAACTGGTACTTCAGTGAGGTGTTGACGAAATAGTCCTGCACTTCAGACCCTGGCGGCAGTTGACGTGTCCAGTTGGGATTGGGTTCAAAGGAATAAGTATAAGAATGTGATGGAACGTCGCAGGTCAATCCGGGGTAGGTATTCTCGCGCCAGGTTCCACCCACCCGGTCTGCTTTCTCATAGATGCAGACATTGCGCATTCCCGCCTCGAGTAATTTTATGCCCGCGAGTATTCCGGCCATTCCAGCGCCGATGATAACAAAGCGCAAATCCCTTGATCGATTCTTTTCTTCAGCCATTGTTTTTGCTTGCCCTCTCTTTGCCTGCCTTCTCTTTGTGTACCCGAAGGCTCGAAGAGAAAAGGCTAGCACATACGGCAATCCCCCCACTTACAGGCATTTTACCTCACAGCCAGCTTGCTCTCGTTTACATCATCAATGAATTGCGCAAGTATCTTATCAATTGAGTTTTTGGTAGATTTTAATGTCGCGTTCTTCATTCCAAATGGCCCGGCTCCCCACATTTGCCCGCCTTGCGAAACGCCTTCAGAGCTATATGTTTTTCTAAATACTTCTTTCCCGCCATTCAGCACTGCAATGTTTAGTGACGTATATGCCCGGTAATGCTTAAACTCAAAATTTTCCAGTTTAAATTTTATTAATTTTTCGTCGCTGCCCGTGTTCCCCGTACGCTTAACAAGCTTACCAAACGCTTCTTGTACATAGCTGGAATTCCCACACCCTACATTCCCAACAAATCAACCACCTGTTTTTAACGACGTATTCACATTAGCTAATAACTCATCGATGACAGGTGTCATTTTGGTTTTTGAACCCTGCCACTTTAACAATGAAAACCCGCCACCCCCATTTAAATGATAAATTGCAGTCCCGATGAGCTTGTCATTTCTTCTCAATTTTAGCTCTGCATCCTTCATTACCATGGCCACGTCCCATGTTTGAGTAGCGCTATAGGTAAGTACGAATTCGCACTCGGACGGAACAACGCCTTCATATACGGTTGTACTAATATGATGCCTTTCAAACCCATCACGAACGGCCGGAAGAAAGTCAGATCGGATAACTTTCGGATTATTCTCGATACAGACGTGCGAAATACTTGTAACCGAGTTAACCGGATCAACGTCAATGGATGTACAACCAGAAAGAACAAGCGCGAAAGCCAAGGCAAGTGGTATTGCTATCTTCATATCGAAATTCCTTTTAGCGATCAGAAATGGTTCCATTCCACTATAACGGCAAACCAGCGTCCTGTCCGACTAATTAATTAATGGGTCAGTGCTGGAGGTGCGCTTGCGTCTATCTGCTTGCAGACAATTATGACTACTTTTACTGGTACGCTGAATTGAACACGGGCACCTGTAGCTGCCGAAAACAATGAGCCTGTCCAAGGAGTCTATCTTCTCTAACTAGAGTTTAGAGTCTGGGGAGGAAGATTATCGCGCAAAGTGTGCGAAAAAACTTGACATAAAGCGGCAAAAAGTTTGCCGCGCCCTATACAGCTTTGCTTTTTAAAAGGTGTATAGGGCGCGGCCTTCAGAAAGAAATGAATCGATTTCTTCTGGAGGCCGCTATGAACGCAACAGGATGTGCTCACATCCCCCGCGAACTGTGCTATTGGATAACATTTTTAAGCAAAGCGCTACCCCCAAGATCCGTAGGCACATTCATTGAACTATTGATCGGCGCTATGTTAACGCCCGCTGGCTTTGTCACCGAAACCTATTTGTTTCTAGACATGCAAAGGCACTGGACGACGTATTACAAATGGCTTGAAGCCGGAAAGTGGTCCTGGTTGAAGCTGGCAAGACAGTTCGTCTGTCTGGTTCTTAGTGCCAAGAATGATCCCGTTCTATATTTAGCGATTGACGATACGGTGAGTCTACGAGCCTCGAAAAAAGCACCGGGCAGCCAGATACATCATCAGCACGGAAATAAGCCGAATTTAGCCACCTATGTTCGTGGTCAATGCTGGGTTAGTTTAGCGGCTGTTTTCAGGCGCACACCGCTGGAGACGACGGCGATACCTCTATTGTTCCGACTGATACCCAGTGCAGGGAATACGGGCAAGCTGGTCGCAGCGACAGTGATCATGCGTGCTGTTTACCGCTTGTTTGAAGATAAAACGGTGAGGGTATTGGTCGATTGCTGGTATATGCGCAAACGATTTATCAACGCGATGACAGCGTACGGTTTTACCGTGATTGGCCAGGCGAGAATCGATACGCGGCTTTACGACGAACCCCCCGAACGAAAACCGGGGCAACGCGGGCGGCCACGCAAGTATGGCGAAAAACACACACCCAAGCGAATTGCCCACTTTAAAAAGACGGAAGCACTACTGCGGCTGTACGGAAAAGAACAAAAGGTGAGATACCGTAGTCGGCTCGCCAAGGCAAGGTTCCTTGACGGTCAGTTAGTCAGAGCCGTTTGGTGCGAGCTAGACAGGGGTAAAGGTCAGTGGACCAAGACTCGATTATTTCTTTCAACCGATACGACTCTAACGAGCGAACAAGTGATTGAAGATTACGGACTGCGTTGGTCGATTGAGTCGATGTACTACCAGTTGAAACAATTGTGGGGGCTCAAAGAAGCCGGGCAGCAACGGCGCCAAACGCTGCATCGCTGGGTTCACTTGACGACTGTAGGTTACGGACTGCTTCATTTGTTGACGCTGGTATTGGGTGATAAAGCGGGCCCACTGGTGACGGATGCACCATGGCGCAAGCCGGATATTATTACAGCGGGAAGAATCAGGCTGGGTCTGACAAAACATTTTCGCCATGTTAACGTTCGAAGCTGGTGGAACGAAAGATGCAAAAAATTCCAAGCCCCTGGTGCGGTAGATTATATACAAGATGGGTAACATTGCGTTGCAGCTTGTATTACACGCAGGTTTTGAGAGAACATTAAGGAAAAGGAGTCGGGATTGAAGCTTCCGACAACAGCTCTTTCGCTCTAAACTCTAGTTCTCTAACTGAATTAGAAAAAGACTAGAGAATAGTAGTTTCAAAAGCGCAGCCGCGATGTCATTCGTTGAAGTAGATCGCCAAAATAGAGTGCTCGGGCATGCAACGTATCGTCCAATTGGCAGATCAGGGCGCACCATTTCACTCGCCCCCAACCTTTTCTGCTAGGAAATCCTCAAAGTGCTCCTGCACAATATCTAGAGGCGGGTACTGGTATCCATAGGGTCGGCTTTTACCCCTAGGGGCTGACATGCGGAATACAGTTTCAAGCTATCCACTGGCCCTCACTTTATTGAAAAAGTTAGGGACATCGTCGGGCTATATCTGGATCGAATACAACCGTCACTGCCGATGAATTTTTGGCTCCCGAGAAACCCACGACTATCGGAGATTCGGCACAACGACACTGCTTGCAGAGCTGGATGTTGCCACAGGTAAAGTGATGGGGGAAGCTGAAGCGCCGACATAGAACGACCGAATTTATCAATTTCCTGCGACATATTGATTCTAAAGTACCTGCCGGCCTGGATGTACACCTTATTCTGGATAACTATGGCACACACAAAACGGCTAAAGTGAAGAATTGGTTGTTACAACAGCTACAGCCTGAGGCTCTGGGCCTGGGAACTACTTTAAAGTTCTGCCGAATCAGTCTCGTGCAAGACACGGCGAGCTGTTATATCATTCACTGAACTATAAACCAAGGAGAGGAACATGAATTTAAATTTGCTCCGCAATCGGCCCAAAAACGGCCTTATTACTCTTTTCGCAATCGCAGCACTGTCTTGGATGCCCGCAGGGTATGCCAGGGATGAGGTTCAATCTTTTCCACTGGATCAAGCCCTGAATAGCGCTGACGCAAAGTCTAAGCTAGGAGATTCGATAAAATTCGCCTTTGGCACGACATCCATTGGCAAGGTTACCAAAAATCACGGTGAGTTTCGAGCCAACAAAAAGACAAACGCTTTCGGTAAATCTGATGCAAAAGCCTGCAATTGGGCGTTCTTGTCGGCCATGATAAGCTTGAAGGATCGCGCCGTTAACTCAGGTGGCAATGCGGTAATCAATATTCGTTCAAATTACAAAAACAACACGACTAGCAGCGAGAGCACGTTTCAATGCGGTGCTGGAAACATACTTGCTGGCGTTGCTCTGATTGGTGATATCGTGACCGTCAATTAGCTACGTGGACAACGAATTTGATGTCATCATTATTGGGGCGGGACCCTCCGGAGCTGTAGCTGGAGCGCTACTAGTTTCTAAAGGATATCGCCCTCTGATCCTTGAACGGGAAGTGTTTCCACGCTTTTCGATCGGAGAGAGCCTCCTGCCCCAGTGCATGGAGTACCTCGAGGAAGCCGGCCTATTGGAAGCGGTTAACAAAGCCGGGTTCCAGAAGAAAAATGGTGCCGTATTTCAGCGCGCTGGTGACTACAGTAGCTTCGATTTTTCCGAGCAATTCACACCGGGCTGGACAAGGACTTTTCAGGTTCGGCGCGCCGAATTTGACAAAATTCTGGCAGACCAAGCTGAGTCTCTAGGCGTAGATATACGCTACCAACATAAGATAACGGCCATTGATTTGGGAGAGGGCCAATCGAGTGTGAGCTGTCGCCTCGCGGACGGTGCCATCACGAAATTTTCCGCTCGATTTCTATTGGATGCCAGCGGATTTGGTCGTGTTTTGCCCCGCTTGCTTCATTTGGAAAAGCCCGTCGATTTTCCTGTGCGCAGCTCACTATTCACACATGTAGAAGACCACATCAACGATACGGGCTTTGATCGAGAAAAAATCCTGATCACCGTACACCCGCGGGAAAAGGACGTCTGGTTTTGGCTGATTCCCTTCAGCGACGGGCACTGTTCCATTGGCGTGGTTGGAAAGCCTGATTTTTTTGCGCTTTTTTCTCCCGAACCACTGCTTCGACTGCAGGAGATTGTTGCACAAGACCCCGAGCTGAAAAGGCTTTTAAAAAAAGCCAATTGGAATACCCCTGCACGGCAAGTCACAGGTTACACAGCTCGCGCGACGCCGCTGGGTACTCACAAGTTTGCACTTCTGGGGAATGCAGCCGAATTTCTCGACCCGGTGTTCTCATCCGGCGTCACAATTGCTTTGCGCTCAGCGAGTATGGCTGTGAGTTTGCTCGATAAGCAACTGCAGGGAGAAACCGTAGACTGGGAGCGAGACTATGCACAGCCGCTGCTTAAAGGAGTCGATACGTTTCGCAGTTTTGTGAACGCTTGGTACGACGGTCGCTTCCAGGACATTATTTTTCATTACGAGCAATCACCAGAAATTCGAAAATTACTTTGTTCTATTTTGGCTGGCTACGCCTGGGATGAGAACAATCCTTATGTAAAACGAACAGAACGCCGATTGAGTTCTCTCTGGCAATACTGTTCGCGACTCACGACAGACGTTTGAAAATCAGCGACGTATTGATGCCCCCAAAGGCAAAATTGTTGGACATAGCAACCTCGCAATCCAGCTCGCGTCCACCACCAGTTATATAGTCTATTGGCGCGCACTCAGGCGCTACGGTTTCCAGATTGAGAGTGGGGTGAAACCATCCGTCATTCATCATATTGATGGTGGCATACGCTTCTGTCGCGCCACACGCGCCCAGCGTGTGCCCTGTATAGCTCTTTAAGGCACTAAGTGGAGTCTGATCCCCCAGGACACGGAGTACTGCCTGACTCTCTGCAATGTCACCTCGATCGGTGGCTGTTCCATGTGCGCTGACGTAGTCAATCTCCCCTGCTGTCATCTCTGCGCTAGACAGCGCGAGCTCAAGAACTCGGCAGATTGACTCCAGATCCGGCTGAGTAACATGAGCACCATCGGAGTTTGTTGCGTAACCTGCCACCTCAGCATATATATGGGCGCCGCGCTCACGGGCATGCTCATACTCCTCCAGAACCAGTGTGCATGCACCCTCCCCAATCACTAAACCATCTCGATCTTTATCGAAAGGTCGCGGGGTTAACTCAGGAGTGTCATTGCTCGTTGAGGTGGCAAACAGGGTATCGAATACGGCCGCTTCGGTGGCGCATAATTCTTCGGCACCGCCGCACAGCATGACGGTCTGCGCGCCATTTTTAATCGCCTCATAGCCATAGCCAATGCCCTGGCTGGAGGAAGTACAGGCACTCGAGGTGGTATACACCCTGCCTTTAATACCCATAAACACCCCGATATTGACAGCCGCGGTGTGACTCATCATACGGATATAGCTCGTTGCATTAAGTCCGTCAGTTTTTTTGTTTATCAGCATGTTGCCGAAATCGGCCACAGCGGGTGGGCTTCCTGTAGAGGAGCCATAGGCAATCCCCGTTTCTCCACTCCCCAGTATGGCAGCCCCGGTAAGCCCGGAATTCTCTACAGCTAATTCCGAGGCTCGCACGGACATTAGCGCAACTCGACCCATAGTGCGCACTGCCTTCCTGGGATAGTGGGAAGGCTTTTCAAAATCTAGTATCGGCCCCGCCAGCCGAGTAAACAGACCCTGATACTGATCCCAGTCCTCCATATAGCAAATTGCATTGCTCCGGCTTTTCAAGCGTTCCTGAATTGTTTGCCAGTCACTGCCCAGAGCAGATATACACCCCATTCCTGTTACTACTACTCTCTTCATTTAGCACAATCCACCATTTACAGATATCACCTGACGTGTCACGTAACCCGCCTCTTCGCTGAGCAGGAATTTTACCACGGCGGCGATCTCTTCGGGCTGTCCGAGTCGACGCATCGGTATCATTCCACGAACTTGCTCCAGCGGTAAATCCTCTAGCATATCGGTATCAATCAGACCCGGTGCGACGCAATTGACGGTTATTTTACGCTTTGCGAGTTCTAGAGACAGTGCTTTTGTTGCACCGATAATACCGGCTTTAGCCGCCGAATAATTGACCTGGCCGCGGTTCCCAATGAGTCCAGATACAGACGCCAGGGTAACGATACGCCCTGGTTTTCGCCGGCGAATCATCGGCATTGTCAGCGGATGAAGCACATTGTAAAACCCATCGAGATTACTGTGCACTACCCTGTCCCAATCTTCGCCACTCATAGCGGGAAAAGCGTTGTCGCTAGTCATACCGGCGTTGCAAACCACACCGTAGTAAGCTCCGTGCTCATCGATATCTGCAGTTAGTACGGACGAGGCAGCGCTGCGATCGGCTATATCAAACTGAAGTATTCTCGCACTACCGCCATCTTCAACGATGGTGCGCTTTACCGCCTCTGCGGCGTCAAGGCCACTGCGGCAATGCAAAACGAGCGCGTAGCCCTCCTTTGCCAGAGCCAGAGCAATCGACTTGCCAATGCCTCTACTGGAACCTGTAACCAGAATAGTCTTATCAATCACGATGAACCCCCAGAAAGTATCTTGCTGGGATCAACAGGCTCATAAACCGTTAGTGTCGCTGTCTGCCACACATTTTCTCCCTCTAACACACAATAGAATGCAGCCATTCCATCGCTGGACTGTATCGCCTGCTCCGCCCGTACCGTCAGTGACATCCCACAGGAAAATTCTGCCACATTAGTACTGAACTTTCTCGTGCCCAGTAAAAAACCCAAGCGGGGTTTCTCATTTCTTTTCCGGGCCCGTTCCCCGGAGAAAACGGCGACGGTCTGGGCCATGTACTCTAGACCGATAGCCGCTGGGATCTTGCCATTACTGCCGAACAAGCCACCGCTGCGCACCACAAGAGCGCAAACCACAGACTCATCGGAATGATCCAACATTTCATCCACAAGTAGCATTGGACGACTGTGGGGAACGAGATCATCTACTGCGACTTTTTCAGACATTTGCGCGCCCGATTACCAGCGAAACATTGCTGCCTCCAAAGGCAAAAGAATTACTCAAACAATATCGCGGTCTGGGTAAATCTACGTCAAATATATCCACGAGCCCGATAGGTGCCAGTTTTGAATCCAATTGTTCAGTGTACAGCGATGGGGGAAAACGCCAGTGAGTCGACTGCGTTAATAACAGCCAACATATGGCGAGTTCCAGGGCACCGCTCGCTCCGAGAGTATGGCCTGTCATCGCTTTAGTCGAACTGCAGCGAACCCCATCGCCAAAAAGTCGGTTCACCGCCGTTGACTCCATGCTGTCATTTTGAATAGTGCCGGTGCCATGCAAGTTCAAATAATCTATCGAAGCCGGTTTTAGGCCAGCATCTGCCAGGGCATTAGACATGGACCGAAAAGCCCCCACTCCCTCGGGATCAGGGGCGGAAATATGGTGAGCATCCGAACTTGCTGCTCCACCCATCAAAACGACCTCCCCCGGTTCACGACTTAATAGAAAGACCGCGGCGGCCTCTCCGAGATTGATGCCATCGCGGTCATGACAAAACGGTTTACTGTAGTTGGCAGCTAGGGCTTCTAGTGCTGCAAAGCCCTGAATCGTCATTTCGCACAGTGAATCGACGCCACCAATAACCACTGCATCGCAAAGCCCAAGATTCATTAGACGACGCGCACTGAGCACAGCACTAGCGCTAGAAGCGCATGCCGTAGAGACAGTGGATACTGGCCCAGAAGTACCCAGGTAACTCGCTACAAAGCCACCCAGACCACCCAACACTCCCTGGATCGCATGGTAAGACTGAGGATACTGTCCCTCGCTCTGTAATGTTCGAACCGCGTGTTCCGATTCGGCAATGCCCGAAGTGCTCGTTCCCATCACCACAGCCACCCTGGATGCGCCGCAACGTTCAATTGCCGCATCGATTTCTGGCTTGATCTGATCGAGGGCGGTGGCGGCGAGGCGATTGTTGCGGCAGTCATATTTACCGAGTTTTGCGGGTAAGTCCGCCAAGGGATCCTTTACCGCCGCTACCCGTCGATTGCCCCGAGGCTGAAATAAGATTTCTGGAGCGGGTATGGGCCGACCGCGCTCGACGACGTTTGCTCGAAGTTCTTCTGCGTTGCTCCCGAGTACGCAGTGAATACCTGGTTTACTCAGGTACAACAATGCTGGTCTCCAATATTCGCAGACTGAAAACGTGAGAGTGGTCAGGTACTTTCAAGACCACTGAAGAATACCAGGGCGCGTTGCCCGCATAATCGATATGGACACCGCCGCGAGTGTTTGAACTATCCCCATAATAAAAATTCCGCTTATCCTTACCAGTATTCCATTTCCAGTGGTCGCGAAGACGGCCCTTTATCTTGTGCTCCGCTAGATAAACCAGCTCCAAATAACGCAACAGTTCCGCCGGTTTCAAAAATTCCCCAGCGCCTGCTTGCTGTGATACTCGCATACGACCATCACGCAATTTAACACTATACACGGGGATACCCTGTGGTGTCAGGAGCGCACAGGAAAACTCCCCCGACCGCGTTGACACCGCTAGCAAGTAGTCCTCCCGAACACCATCACGGCTAACGCCAACCACCGCTTGCATCTCCTGGTTATCCGGTAGTTCCAGTTCGAAAGCTCCCGGTCGAAGAGGCAGACCATCGTTGTGCATGGCTAAGTGGGCGCAAGCAGACAAGAACATTAGTAATATGGCGAGCCGTAAATACAAAGACACCTCAGTCACTTTTGGGGTTCGTCGACGAGTTGCAACCAGGAAAAAACCCACGCGAGAACCAAACCGACCGCGATAGTTTGCCCGAAGCTGCGTATAACCGGCGTATCTGAGAATCCCAAGATACCGAATGCCAAAATACTAGTTGCGGCCGATAGCGAGATTGCCAGAGCCGTTGCAGCTTGCTCGCCAAGGGGTGTAAAGGCGCGAAAAATTGAGTAGTCCAGACTCACTCCAATTAACAATAACAGCGCCATCAAGTTGATCAGGCTATAGCTGCCCTGCACAAAGCTGACGATTAAAAGGCTGAATATACAGGTTGCGACGGGCGTCGTGAGTATACCTACAGCCATTCGCCAGCCATACAAAAAAGTTAGGAACAGCGCTATTAAAACGACTGAGACTAAAAACAACGCCGAAACAGCACCGCGGTAAGCCCCCATAGTATTACTGATAGAGGTCACCTGATCTATAAGGGTAACTCGCTCAAACCGATCCGCGAGTGCCTCAATAGCCGAGAATTCTGTTACGTTCTCCAAGGTTAAACGCGAAGCGCAGCTACTACTCTCGCAACCCAGAAACCCCCCAAAACCAGCGGGCAGAGGTACCTTGTCAATCGTTGTGACATCAAGCGTATTAAACGGCGTCACTAGCGAGCCCATGGCAGGTACTTGTAGATCTTGACTGAGCCCAATGAGCTCCATGTGTCGCTCAAGAGCGGCGATAAAACCAGGGCTGCGCAACAAATCGGATGACTGCACTTGTGCTTGAGGCGGCGGGATTAGGCGACTAATACCTTGAAAGCTGGCAAGTACTAACTGTTCTTGCAGACGTGACAAGTCATTCACAACTTGGTGCTCTAGCACCATTAACGCTTCGGGTGTTGACGCCTCCAATAATAGGTAGCGACTGTCTGGTCTCTTATCCATCGCTATGGATATTTGATCCTGGTCTTTGGTTAGTTCATCCGGTGCCGCGTAAAAACCCCGCACATCATCTGAGGCCTCAAACTGCGCGACGACGATCAAAGCCAAGAGACTTATCACAGGTAAAACCATACGTACTGGGCTCCATTGCCACTGGGGTTGCCGCCAAAATCTCCCCAAGGGTGCCGGTTTTTTTAATCCTCGGTAAAATACCGGGAACAGTAGATATACGGTTAGATAGCTACACACCAAGCCGCTTGCCATGAACAAACCTATCTGCCGGATGCCCGGAAACGGTAGCAGTAACAATGTGCCAAATGCACAGGCACTAGAGAGCAAACTTAGCCGCAACGCGTGGTTCACTTTGGCCATCCCCAACTCTGGGTTCCAATCGAGGCTGCGTGAATGGGCAAGATAGTGGAGTGCGTAATCAGCGGCAATACCAATCAGGCTGGCACCAAACACCAACATCAGAATGTGTATTTGCTGTAGAACTGAAATGGTGACTAACAGCCCGCCCGCGACACCAGAAAAAATACAGGTCAGCGTCAGGGCTACTGCAGCCAGTGACCGCAAACTGAGTAACAATAGCAGCGACAGCAATCCCAAGGATGCCAGTCCGATTGTGGACATTTCCTGCCTAGCACTTCTTACGCCGTAGGCTGTGTACAAAGGTGCCCCCGTTGCAAGAAGGGTAAGGTGTTCTTGTGAGGCTTCTTGCTTCAGCTTTTGATAGAGAGGGTAAAGATCAGGGAGGCTGGTAAAGCTGAGCTTCCCATCGGGCACGTCGGTAATCAAAAGTTCACTGTAAACACCCGCATCTCCACTTAGCGAGGCCGGCGTTTTTGGAGTGATACTGCTCAGATAGCTGGCGAACAGTCCACTTGGGTCTTGCTCTAACATCATCAGGGAAGAACCGCCCAGGGGCGAATAAAGTAAACGACGAAACCGCTCGAAGTAGGCCTCGGGGTCGGACTGTAAAAGCTGGTAATCCGCTGGAACTAACAACCCTCGACGATGCTTTAGCAGCGTTTCGGTCAATTTCTGCCAGCGCGTATGCTGTTCGGTTTTGAACTGGGTGTCGGCATAACCGGACTGCACCAGCTGCGTCTCTACCTTTAAGGCAAACTTACGGACTCCCTCGGCGCTCTCCCCTTCAATTAGCCAAGCTATCTGTCCTTCATAAGTCCCCGCAGTTTCCTGATTGGCCACCGCAATCCAGGGATTAGTCGTATCACCGGGCAATAGAGCCTGGAAATCAACGGCTAGCCAATTCTCTTGAGGCCAGCGAGCAAGAGCGATAACCGCAAGACATAAAAACCCGGTTAACCAAAGTAATAGAGGCAATTTTGAACTAAGGAGGCGTGACATGTGAATCGGGGGCATCGGGTACCGAGGCCGAAACATCTACGGGGCTCACCTGGGACAACCTAAGTACAGTCACCGCCTTCCCCGTCTCCGTAATCGTAACTTGCCGCAACAAAGTGTCACCACGAACTTCGATGTGATCGAGAACAAATCCAAGTAATGCAGCACGTGGCTCCAGGTTTAAAAGCCAGGACTCGGCGCAGCGTTCACCGGATACCTTAAACGTATCGGCAATACCCGACAAATCGCCGGTCATAAAAGACTGCATTAACTTCGCCATAAGCTCACCAGTGCCTCGATCGTCAACATCTCGCCCATCGAGTTTCACTCCGGAAACATCAACCGTCATCTCAGAAACCAAAGGCGCGGTAACACGCCAACGAAGACCTTGCTCTGCGGAAATAGAATAGTCGCCCGAGGACTTAAGGGGGTTTTGGAGAAATGGCAGAGTTTTTTCTTGCTCAAATAGGCCCGATAATTGATCAGCTCTGAGCAGCTGTTGCGAAACTGATGCGAGTAAATCGCCCTCGGCAAATGCAGTCACAGCCTTGAAACACAATAGAATCATAGCCAAACGGCACATTCGTTTCAAAGCAGCACTTTCTCCGTTAACGCGCGCGGGCTTGCGAACAACATCTCGCCCGATTCCATCGAGACCGCAACCTGAATAGTGTAGGCCTTACTCAAGCGTTTTCCGCTTTCAACATCAAAAATCCGATAATTAATTTTCATACGATTTTCGACCTCGACCAATGTGGCCTCCACACGCACTCTTTGCTGAAATCGCAGAGGGGCCGCGTACCGTGTGTTCATTTCTATGACCGGCCACGCGAAGCCCGACGCTTTCATTTGTGGCACGTTGTAGCCGATGGTTTCCAGCATTGCACAACGCGCAATTTCCAAATACTTGGCGTAGTGTCCGTGCCAAACTATTTCCATCACATCGATATCGTGAAATGGAATTTCAATTTCGACGCTATGGCTGGCGTAAGATCTAGGCATAGAGATCCCAGTGCTTATTTAGAATGCGCTCAACAGTGCCCCGCAGATCTGACTCCAACTCACGATCGGCTTGTAAAAACTCGAATCCTTCACCGATACTTTGCAGGAACTGCCACAACTGCGGCTGCAAATCAGCTTGCATCAATTCGTTTCGCATAAGTCGCAACTGCACCCCCTGCCATGCACTGAGTAAACCAGCAGCCATCACCTGCTCACTCAGTGTCAGTACTCTTTGGCAATCTCGCGCTGATATCGTTCCCATGCTGACTTTATCTTGATTGTGACATTCAGTGGAGCGAGAAAAAATACTGGCTGGTATTGTTCCTTTTAGAGCTTCTGCTGTCCAGGCAGACGCGCCAATCTGCACTGCTTTGAAACCGTGATTAAGAGGCTGCGCGCGCTCGTCGGCTCCCGATAAGTTCGCCGGCAAGCCGTGGTTAAATTTTGGGTCCATCAACTGCGCCATTTGCCGATCAATCAAGTCCGCGATATTGGCCACGGCGACTTTTAAACCATCCATAGCAAAAGCGATGTGGCCTCCGTAAAAGTGCCCACCATGCAGAACATGTTCGCCCTCACCATCAATAATGGGGTTGTCGTTCGCGCTGTTCAATTCGATTTCAACAAACTGGGTAATTTGCACCAATGCGTCTTCCAGCACCCCTATGACATGGGGGGCACAGCGCAAAGAATAGCGGTCTTGAAGGCGACTACTGTTGCGAGGCATGTCCTCCACCTTTAAATCGCTGTGTATCCACTGGGCAACTCTTGATTGGCCGGGATGTGGCTTGACCGAAAACAAAATGGGGTCAAAATGAAACAGGTTCCCCTGCAGCGCCAGAGAGGACAGGCTGGTAATTCGCGCAGCGAGTTGGACCATATATCGCGCCCGCTCCACCGCCAGACAGGCTACACCTGTCATCACCGCAGTACCGTTCATGATGGCTAAGCCCTCTTTCGGCTTGAGCGTCAGGGGCTTTATGCTTAATTCACTGTAGACCTTGGCGGTCGTCCGGCGGCTGCCTTGAAACCACACTTCACGACCACCCTCGATAACCGCACACAAGTAAGACAGGGGCGTAAGGTCGCCACTGGCTCCGACCGATCCCTCGCTTGGCATAACCGGAATGACGTCAAGGTTCAGAAGCATCGCAAGATGTTGCAACAGCTCATATCGCACACCGGAATAGCCTTGACACAAACTTGAAAGACGAGCGGCCAGCGCAGCACGTGTCTCTTGAACCGAGAATGGTTCGCCCATCCCACAGCCATGAAAAGTATATAGATGCCGGGGAAGTAAATTTACCTGATCCGCCGGCACAGATGTCTGGCAAGAATCTCCGTAGCCGGTGGTCACTCCATAAATAACCCCATCCTCTAACAGAATCCGCTCGAGAAACTTGGCGCCTTTGTCTATCCGAGAGCGAAACAAGGGAGCTTCGCTCAGTTGAACCGAGAGACAACCACTGGCTATGCCACCAATCTGCTCAATCGTTAGGGCCGTGCCGTCAAACACAACTGTAGGTTCGTCCTTGAAACTCATGGTGTGACATTCCAAAAAGGGTAAAAATTAAACCACTGCATTGGCGCTTTCTGCAGGTTTTTCTCCAGTATAGAAGCAAAACTCTGCATATAGCCGGTCAGTGCCGCGGTGCGGTCGTTGCGCGGCAGTATAATCTGCTCAGCGAATTTTTCGCAGCGAATTACGTAGGATTTTTCTTCCCGAGTACAAAACAGCGTATATACGGGGCATTTGAGCAAAGAGGCGAGTATAAACGGACCTTCTGGAAACAAAGCGGGCGCCCCCAGGAAATCAACGGACTGGGAGCGCCCTGTTGAAGCAACGGGTGTTCTGTCGGCCAAAATAGCAACAAACTCTCCTCGGTTTACACAATCTATCAACCGAATAGCCGTCGCCGGCGAAAGATCGCTCACCTCAATCAATTCTACCGTGTCGTGGACATTGAGCTCTCTAAGCAGGGTATTAAACTTATCCGCATGCTTGGTATGAACCAAAACATTCAGTTTCATCTTCTCATTTTGATTGGATAGATGATGGCATATTTCCATATTCCCCAAATGAGCACCTAGCAGGACTCCACCCCTCCCCGTGGCAATCTGGTCCAACAATAACGATCTGGAATGAAATTCGAGGTTGGCAAAGCTTACGGGGTCCGCCCATACCGCCAATTTGTCCAGGGCACTGTGGGCAAATGCGGACAAATGCCGGTACACATTGCGGGAACTCGGCTCGATGAGCTTTCCAGCCGTCCGGCTGCTGTTGAGCCGTTTTAGATAATCCAGTGAGGCCTCTCTCGCCACCTTATTGGTCATATAGAAATACAATAACGTCGGTTGAAGTAGCAGCACGAATATCCATTTTACATGCCGATATGCCCAAAATAAGATGCGTATGCCCGCCAAAAATCCCACTTCACTCATGTCTGACCAGCGAGTTTGTTCAGCCATGTCTACCGCCTGATTTTTTTATCAGTCGCATTGAGAGCATGGGCAATCGCTGCAGCATACCGAAGAACAGCCGAGTGTGCATCCAACTGATCAGCAAGTTGTCCTGCAGTGCGCGGAAGTGGGAGATACCGTCGATTGGGTATGACACGACGGTGGGAAACTGAATGACCTCAACCCCCTGCCAGTGCAATCGAACCAGGATTTCGGTGTCAAAATCCATGTAATTTCCGATCCTAGTCTTGTCGATGAGCTCCAGGGAAGACCGAAGAGGATAGACACGAAAACCACACATCGCATCCTGGATGTCCATGGACAAGGTGTTGATCCACACCCATACGTGTGTCAGGTAGCGTCCATAGTACCGAATCGCGGGCACATCTCTAAATTCTGGGGAGCCGCTAATAACCGCCTCGGGGTGTTCTTTTGACAAAGACAATAAAGTGGGAATATCTTTTAGTTCGTGCTGACCATCTGCGTCTACCTGCAGTACATGGGTATAACCTCGCTGCATGGCTTCTGCCATACCGGTCTTAACCGCAGCCCCCTTGCCTCCATTTTCGCCTCTCTCCAGCAAAATGATCCAGTCATGCTTCTGAGAAATATCACGCATAACCTGACTGCAGTGACTACCCGAGCCATCGTTTACAAACAGGCAATCAAGCCCTGTTGTCGCCAGCTGAGCAACAATGGTTTCCAGGCAGTCCGGATGTTCATATACCGGTATCAAAACACAGGTTTTATTCACGAAGCAGGCTCGAACAAGACAGTGCCCTGACTGTGACGCTTATCACCTGAGTCATAATAAAATTTGAGACTCCCTGCTTCCGCCAGATATTCTAGCCGCAGAGTCAATTTTTGTTCCGGAAACACCAGGTCCCGAAACTTCACAGTTTTCAAGCCGGCGAATGCACCCTTGACTCCCAGCAGTGTGGTGCCGAAATGCTGCGCCCACAGCAGCTGGGTAACACCTGGTAACACTGGCAAAGATGGAAAGTGACCTTCGAAGTAGGGGTTTTCTCTGTCAATATACAATTCCAGAACACAAACATTTTCAGTCACGTTTTGACTAATGATTGTGGGCAGCAGCGGAGGATCAAACAAGGCAGTCGCCTGGCGAACGAGTACCTTTCCCTGCGCATTACTAGGCAGTTCGGAGACGACTCGCCACAATCTCGGGACAGCCGCACTGGCTAGGCTTTTACGCAGGCAGCGGCGCAGTTCACTGGTGAACAGATGACGCCCCATTTCAATCTCGGCTGCGCTGCCCTGGGAAGTTAGGGTAATGATGGCGCCCAGGGCCTGCCGTTTTCTAGTCACAACCAATACTGCGGCTTCATTGATCCAGGAGTGGCCCTTTAGCGCTGTCTCCACTTCGGGCATGGCAACGCGCTTACCCTCTAGTTTAACAATCCGGTCCGCACGCATCCCAAGTTGGAAATATCCGTCCTCTAAAGCGGTAGCTGTATCAGATGTAAGATACCAGTTCTCGTCCTCAAGCCACGGAGATCGAACAGACAGAGCCCCCTCCTCACTGACTTGAGTCTCTACACCGGGAAGCGGCTGCCAGGGGGTGCTCGCTTCGTTTTGCTGACGAAATGCAATGCCACCGGTCTCTGAACTTCCAAGAACCTCTATTGGGTAACGCTCCAGGTGTTCAAAGATCTCCCGAGCATATTTTTGCTCAAGAGGCCCGCCAGAAGAAAACACTGTGCGAACACGGGGGCGAGATTGTTGCCAGGGAATATTAGGGAGCAGGCGGTGCAGATGAGCCGGGCTCATCACCCATACAGAGTCTCCCAGGGAATTGATCGTACTGGCCATTATCGCTGGGTCCAAAAAGGGCTGATGCCAGAACCGTCGGCCAGAGCACAAGGGCCACAATAAGGCAAAAAGCAGGCCGTAAACGTGCTGATGACTCACAGTGCTGGTAAAGATCGAATCGCTTAGCGGACCACCCCACTGGGCCTCCAGGGTAAGTAACTCCGCTTCTACTTGCTGCAGCGTTTTCCGTATCGGCTTTGCCTCACCGGTAGAACCCGAGGTATAGATAACGATGGACCCCGAAAGCTGAAAACTTCGGTGGGGTGTTTTTGACTGCCCGAGACAAATTTCATGGCATGCGGTTGAGGGGAATTGCCCAATGAGCTCTACCTGCAGCTCACTCATCGCAGTGGCTATACCCGCATGATTGTCTCCAGGTAAGTAAACAGTCTTTCCCTCGGCGAGTAACGCCAACAGCCCAACGGCGAAACAATAGGTGTTGGGATGAAACAGCGCCCAGCTGGAGGACTCGCAAGCCCGGTCACTGATCCCAGATCGCGCACTGTCAATGTCTGAGACAAACTGACTCCAATGAATAATCTGCCCACTTGCCAAGGCGACTGGATGCGTCGCCTCAAAACTGGACTGGTTCAGCTCGCTAAACCGCAGCATCGATTGCTCGTCGAACCCGGCGACGGACTAGCCACTCAACGGCAAAGAGAGAGCCAATCAGCACATAGGCTATCCCTCCGTTGTAGATAGCCCAGTGCTCAAAGGAGGAATAAACCGCTGTATAGAGCGCTACAAGCCCGTTTACAACAAAGAAACAGCACCAGACAATGGTCACTTTTCTGGTGTAGTCGACCGCCGCCGCAGGCAAGTCTGGCTCCTGTAGGCGTGCCAGCCGCTCGACGACGGGCATGCCTGTAAACAGGGAGCTGCCAAACACGAGTAAAAAAGTGCCATTTACTGCAACGGGGTAAAACCTGAGCCCCTGGGAACTGCCTGACAACAGGGTATATACCGCAACTAAAAGAAGTACCAGGGTGAGCACCAACTGTAGCGAATCTCCCCCAAGGGACTCACGCACAATCAACAGGCGCAGCAGAGCAAGTGCGATGAGCAACATCCCCACATATGAAAGCGGATAGCTCTTTAGACCATACATTACGATAAAGGGATAAGCTGCGATCAGACACCCTACTAAAACAGGCAGTAGACGCTTCATTCCAAGTCGAGGATAGACGCCACCGTATTGATCAGGTCATCAACCGTGCGCACAGCCTTAAACTCATCAGGGTCAATTTGCTTGCCGGTAAGAGCGCGCAGTTCAACTACCAGATCAACGGCATCGATACTGTCTATATCAAGATCTTCATACAAGTTGGCGCCCAGTTGTATGTCATTGGGGTCTACTTCGAACATTTCGACAAGCAGCTTGGTAAGCAACTCCAGGATTTCATTTTTTGATTGCATTATCCGCCTCCCTGGCAAGTTAGCTTTGCTGTGCAGTTACAAACAGTGCCAGATTCTCCACCGAGCGAAAATGCTCTTTGGTACCTTCGTCTTCAGCATCAATGCTGACGCCAAATTCTAACTGCATGGCCATTCCCAACTCCAGCGCATCGATAGAATCCAAGCCCAGGCCTTCGTCAAACAGTGATTCACTTGTGATGATGTCCGCTGGTGTTATGTCCTCCAGGTCCAACGAAGTGATAATCAGTTCCTTGATTCGTAGTTCCATTTCACTCATGACGTTACCTCTGTATCAAAATAGTCCCTCCACGATCGCGTCAGATCCCGTGCTGAAGCTGGCGGCAGTGTTTCGTGGCCGGGAATCTTACCATCTGCAGGGTCGATTATGTGGATTGTATAGTGAGATCTTCGCTTGGGAATTTCATACCATTTCTCATGTTTAGCTAACATTGGGGGCTTCGGCTCTATGGTCGCCAACGCCAACGGACACTTCGCCTGCAACAGCACGTGCGCCGCCCCCCGTTTAAAGTGGCCCGGTAATCCGTTGATCGAGCGAGTGCCTTCGGGAAATACCACCAAAGAGGCTCCACTATCGATCGCTGCCACACAGTCCTCCACGAGTTGTTCTGGAGAATCATTGGGGATGTAATTGGCCCTGCTCACGGGGCCACGGGTAAATATATTTCGATAGAGATCGGTTTTCACAATACAAGTAGCGTTTGGAACCATGGAAATAAGAAAGACAATGTCTATCAAGCTAGGATGATTCGCCACAATCAGCTGGCCCGGACGGCTTAGTAATTCGCGCCCAGGTGCATCCCAGGTAAGGATGCCAAAGAAAGCCATAAACCCCACAAATGCCCTGAAACAGCGCTGCACCATGTGCCGACAGCGGCGCGTCGCAATTTCCTTCGATGGACTGAAAAGGGAAATTATTGGAAACACCAAATAACCGAGCACAAGCCCGCCCAAGCCAAACAGTGTAAAGCTACACCCGGTGGCTATCAGGCGCCAAAGATACCAATCCTGGCCAAGTTTCATGGGCACAACTCCAGACGCCAATTGCCACTGGAACCGGTTATCTCCAAAGTACCATTGGTTTTTCTCAGTAGCGGGATAAGATCAAGTGGCATTGCCTGGGCTGCGGCCCGGCTCGATGCCTCAACTGCCTTAAGCGCCAGCCGCGTGGTGCTCGGGCCGGCCAACTCCGGCGCGACCAGCCGCAGTGCTAGTGCATAGGGAGCGATGGGGCCCGTCAAGTAGGGTGAATAGAATGAGGGATAGTCCTCTTCATAAAAAACCGTATTGACTGAGCTGTAAGCACCTTCCTGGAGAATCCCAACCGACTCAATCAATGCCGCCGTACAACTGCCATCGATTGGCGATAGTGCCACCATCGGCGCTGAAATATCGTGGATCATTGACCACAAGCCCGAAATGGCATTGTGCACTGATAAGCTGAAAGCGGTCGGTGAAACGGGATCGTCGGAAGCAATGGCATCCAAAATCCCCTGGGTGCGCTGAATCTCACCCATCTGTGAGCTGAAGACCACCGGCTCCGAATTGGAAACATCTGTGCATTCATTCAGGACATGAAAAACGGTGCGGGCCAATGGCCCGAGGCGTCGGCGCAGCATCGGGCGGATGCCTCCCAACTCAGGTTTATCTGCCGTGGTATCAAAAAAGCTGCCATCGCGGTAAGACATGCATCGACTAGCCACGTGCGAACGAGGTCGCCACGCAGACCAGCTGTCGACGTAAATATCTAAACTCTCAGAGGTACGGGTTATCAATTTCGAGGTCGTCTACCGTGAAAACGCGAATTGCGGGCTGCTTGCGGTTATTATTGTATTCAGGAACGCCATTTTATTATCAAAATAACAGTCACTGGACTTAAGGTGCATTGTAACTGATCTTTGGGACCCTAAACAGTGGGCGGACTTATTGCAGGGCTCCCGGAGAGCTCCTCAGATGATATCTATAGGGATTTATGTTGGCCACAAAAGTCTGGTTGAAACAGTGTATGCCAGGGCTCAAGCGCGCCGCTCAAAGGCATTTGAGCCGTGAGTTACTTGACGACGTATGCCGCCTTGAAGGTGTATTGGTTACTAAGACAGAACTGGCGTTGTCCGGCTTAGAACTTATTGAACTATTCGCAGCGAAGTATCAGCTGGGCTTATCGATTGCACACTGCTCGGGCATGATCGCCATCGCATTGGCGCCTGGGGCAATTGGGATCGATTGCGAAGCGAAGGGAAAAAAGCGGAACTGGTCCGGAATAGCAACCCAGTTTTTTACTAGTGAGGAAGCTCAAACCATCGTGGCTGCAAAGCCCGATGAACACGAAGCCGTTTTTTTGCGGCACTGGGTTCTCAAAGAAGCTTACATCAAGGCTAACAGAGGCAGTTTGTTTCCAGATCTAAACTCTCTGGTCCTGGTATCTGATGGCTTTGCCGCCATATTTGATACCCCGAGCCCGGGGACATGGCGGAGCTGGGAAATGGAGGTTGAGGGATTTCCTATCGCTATTTGCACCACCTCCACAAGGCGACTTATTCTGTCTTTGGCAACAGCATCTTCGAGTGAAGCGACCGGCTGCACAATCCAATCGCTTCCGCGCTCTTTAGCGGCTCCAATACGGATAGAGTCAAGAAAATCTAATGGATTTCTCGACCCTACGGTATGATGTGCTCCGCACCGCGTTTAACCTTGGTGTGCCTAGTCCAATATAAGGCGAAGCTATGTCTACTAATCCCTATTTAAACGGCAATTTTGCACCCGTTGAAGATGAGCTAAGTGCGCATGACTTAGCGGTGACCGGCACTATTCCAGAGTCGCTCAGTGGTCGGTTTTTGCGAATTGGACCCAACCCTGTTGCCGCAGACTCCGACAATTATCACTGGTTTACCGGCAATGGTATGGCCCATGGACTGAGAATAAGAGACGGCAAGGCACTGTGGTATCACAGCCGCTATGTGCGCGACGACGAAGTCGTTGCCACCAAAGGCTGGGACCCGGTAGCAGGCCCTATACCCGAGTTCCAAATAGGTCCCGGTGCTGCCAATACCAACATCGTTAGCATGGGGGGTAAGACCTTCGCCATTGTTGAGGCAGGAAATCTGCCGGTTGAACTGAACTACGAACTAGACACCGTTGCTCGCAGCAATTTCGAGGGCACCCTTCCCGCAGGTTTCAGTGCGCACCCTCGAGCGGAAGCGGACACCGGCGATATCCACACAGCGGTCTATTCACCCTTTTGGCAACACATTCAGTATGTACTCACAGGATCCGATGGTTTGGTTAAAAAAACCGTGGACGTTCCCACTCCGGGCAGCCCAATGGTCCACGATTGCATGTTCACCAAGAACTATTTCATTTTGTTCGATTTCCCAGTGTTGTTTGACGAAGAGGCGCTCAACAGCGGTGCACCCTTCCCCTATACCTGGCAGCCAGATTACGGTGCACGAGCAGGATTGCTCCCAAGGTCAGGAAACCTCGATCAGCTTAGCTGGCACGAAGTTGATCTGTGCTATGTCTTTCATACGATGAATGCCTATGAAGATGAGCTCGGAAGAGTGGTGTTGGACGTAGTTCGACATCCCAAAATGTTCGCCACAGATCACCATGGACCCAATGAGGGTGCCGCCACGCTGGACCGCTGGACCATAGATCCAGGTAAAACCCGCGTTGCGGAAACTCGCCTTGACGATCGGGGCCTGGAGTTTCCACGAATCGATGAGCGATTGACTGGAAAAGCCTATCGCTACGGATACTCCAGTTTAGTCTCCAAGGGCTTTACCATCGGTTCGATCACCAAGCATGACCTCGAGCGACAAACCAGTGAATCGCACCATGAAGGCAATGATCGCGCCTTCATGGTGCCAGTATTCATTCCCAAACACTCTGAAGCAGCCGAGGACGAGGGCTGGATAATGTCCTATGTGTACGATCGCAGCACCGACAAAAGTGATGTCGTCATCATTGATGCTCAGGATTTCAGCGCTGCTCCTGTGGCGACAATCCACCTCCCACGACGAGTGCCCTTTGGCTTTCACGGCAATTGGGTGGCAGACGCATGAGTGCCCCCAACAATTCCTTTGCGGACAAAGTCGTTGTTATAACCGGCGCATCCGCCGGAGTGGGTGCCGCCTGCGCGAGAGAATTCGCAGGACTTGGCGCAAAACTGGTATTGGTGGCCCGCGGCGAACAAGCACTACAGTCAATAGCGGGCGCAACCTCCCTATTGTATTTATTTCCAACCCTCAGACGATGGCTGCGGCCTAAGCTGAGTGCCGCCGGTCGAAAAAACAAAGAAAGATATCGGCTGTCACAGTAGCCCGATAAGAAGGCGAATCTTAGAGAATGTACAGCGGCGAGAAACTCAACAGCATCAGCCATCTTGTGGGGGCCGTGTTCGCATTTATTGGATTGGGCGCCCTGCTCGCAGTGGGCATCCAATCTAACGATGCGGGAGTGTTGAGCAGTTTCACGGTTTTTGGTTTGACGCTGGTATTGCTGTACACCATGTCGACTCTATACCACAGCTTTCAACCCCCCAAACTCAAACAACTGTTCAAGTTGTTTGATCACATTTCCATTTACCTGCTCATTGCAGGCAGTTACACGCCCTATATGTTGGTCAGCCTGAAAGATGGCAGTGGGCCCACTATCCTGATGATCGTTTGGGTGTTGGCTGGCCTGGGTACCTTGAGCGAAATATTTTTGTCAGGCAGAGCGGTTAAAATTGGTCAGGTGGTTATCTACTTGGGAATGGGTTGGGCCTGCGCATTTGATCTCGAGGGATTGCGAGCCGCGCTGTCAGAACCCGGTTACTTTTGGCTAACCGCAGGAGGTATCGCCTACACGGTCGGTGTTATTTTCTATGTCCTGGACAAAATGAACCGACTTCAACACGCCCATGGTATTTGGCACTTTTTTGTATTGGCCGGATCGCTGTGTCATTTTATTTCGATTATTGGCTACGTGAGATGAAGTGGGGCCTGCTGATCTATAAATTCGATCGCGTTTATCGAATTTTTTCATTATACAGATTGTTGTTAAGGCGCTAAGCTTATCCCCGTCCCCGCGAATGTCGGGAACCCGGATGGGCAAACCATCCAACCCTAGAGAGTTTTATGTAACCGGAGAGTAGACATGTCGCTAAAAGACAGCCAAACCGAACAAAATCTGAAGGACGCCTTTGCAGGTGAATCCCAGGCAAACCGCCGCTACCTTTACTTCGCTGCAAAAGCCGATGTTGAAGGCTACAACGATGTTGCAGCAGTTTTTCGCTCAACAGCTGAAGGTGAAACCGGGCATGCCCACGGTCACCTGGAATATCTGGAAGAAACCGGTGATCCCGCAACAGGTCTGCCGATTGGCGGCACTGCCCTCAACCTGCAAGCAGCTATTGCTGGTGAAACTCACGAGTACACCGATATGTACCCGGGTATGGCCAAAACTGCACGCGATGAAGGCTTCGATGAGATCGCCGACTGGATGGAAACTCTGGCCAAGGCAGAACGCAGCCACGCCAACCGTTTCCAGAAAGCACTGGATAATCTCGACGACTAGCAGTACCCGCAGGCGGTGCTGCTGCGGCGGCCCGCCTCGTTTCGGCCTAGTATCAACATTTGCACCAACAGCTTTTACCAACAGGAAACTATTGTGAGAGAAGGTAGCCTTGAAGCGCCTACACGGCACCCGATCGAATGGAAATCAGAACAATACCGGGACAAGGACGATCTCAATCAGGAGTTGGAGCGTGTCTACGACATCTGCCATGGCTGCCGCCGCTGCGTAAGCCTGTGTGATTCCTTCCCTACCCTTTTCGACCTGGTCGATGAGTCGGAAACCCTCGAAGTGGATGGTATTCCCAGGGAAGATTACATAAAGGTCGTGGACCAATGTTATCTGTGTGATTTGTGTTACATGACAAAATGCCCCTATGTCCCACCCCATGAGTGGAACGTCGACTTCCCCCACCTAATGCTCCGCGCCAAAGCGATAAAGTTTAAGGAAGAAGGTGCAAAACTGCGGGACAAGGTGCTCACCAGCACTGACACCGTATTCGCGATGGCTTCGATCCCACTGGTCGATGTGACAGTCAACGCACTGAACAAAAATGAAACCTTCCGCAAAGCCCTGGATTCAGGTTTTGGCATTCACAAAGAAGCACCCATACCTGAGTTTCACAGCAATACGCTGAGAAAACGGGTGGCACCCATGGTGCGCGAGATTCAAGCCCAAGCTATCGGAGAAACCACAGGAAAAGTCGCCCTCTACGCAACCTGCTACGGCAACTACAATAGCCCCACACTGGGCGAAGACTTCATCAAGGTTTATCAACACAACAACATCCATATGGATATCGTGCCGAAAGAAAAGTGCTGCGGTATGCCCAAACTCGAGCTTGGCGACCTGGACAGCGTCAACGCGCTCAAAGAAGCCAACATACCGGCACTGGCAGCGCTGGTTGATCAAGGTTACGATCTGATCGCACCCATTCCATCGTGCGTACTCATGTACAAGCAGGAGTTGCCGCTGCTCTACCCCGATGATGCAGATGTACTGAAGGTGAAAAAAGCGTTTTACGACCCCTTCGAGTATTTGTGGCTGCGTCACAAAGGCGGCGCTCTAAATACCGAGTTCCCAGAGGCGCTGGGCAACATTTCATATCAGGTCGCCTGCCACCTTAGAGTACAAAATATCGGCAACAAAACGCGGGACATACTCAACCTGGTTCATGAGACAGAGGTTAACGCCATTGAGCGCTGCTCTGGACACGACGGTACCTACGCGGTTAAAACAGAAACACATGCCAAGTCCGTAAAAATTTCCCGGCCGGTGGTTCGCAAAGTCGACCAGCAGGAACCGGATTATTTTTCCAGCGACTGCCCGATGGCGGCCGCACACATCGCCAATTTGTCCGATAAAGTAGACAAAGCCACTCACCCCATGACACTGCTGCGAATGGCCTACGGCTTGTCGAGCCAGGCAGGAGAATAACTATGACAGCACTATCACGCGCAGACCTTTGGTCACTGGAAGAGTATTCCCAGGAGCGGCAAACGTTCCGCGCCAAAGTAATGGAACACAAAAAAAGCCGCCAGTTGGCTCTGGGGGAAAACACCCGATTGTATTTCGAAGATCTCCTGACAATTCGATATCAAATACAGGAAATGCTGCGCATCGAAAAAGTCTTTGAAGCCGATGGTATTGAAGAGGAACTTGACTCGTACAATCCGCTGATACCCGATGGCCACAATTGGAAAGCGACCTTCATGATCGAATTTGATGATCCCGAAGAGCGCGCTAAGCACTTGGCCAATATGATTGGCATTGAAAACAAAGTATGGATGCAGGTAGCGGGCTGCGAAAAGGTCTACCCCATTGCCGACGAAGACCTGGAACGAGACAACGAGCACAAAACCTCATCCGTTCACTTCCTCCGATTCGAACTCAGTCCCACCATGATTAACGCTGCTCAAAATGGCGAAGCGATTCTCGCGGGAATAGATCATGAGGCCTACCCAATAGATTCCTTCGAAGTTCGCTCCGATATTCGGGAGTCCCTTTTGAACGACCTGGATCATATGGCGATTAACTAAAGCACATCCAACAGGCCGACCTAGATAACTACGCAAGTACGAAGACCTCTGAGAGAGAACCGATTGCTATTTTGTCCTGTCGAGGCTGTCGGTAGCATGGATGCTACCGCCAATCAGGCTTCCAAGCTCTTGGTCTACTGTCGAAGTTTTTGAAGAGCGAGTTTGGTCGGCAGGCCCTCCGAATGGGCACTAAGTAAAAACACCGAGCTGCCAAGGACACGCTCAACATACCGGCGGTTCGCATCGTCCTCACGATGCCCTATAATCTGAGCACAATAAACCGACCTCGCCGGACCTTACGCATGCTGAAGCCTTTACAATTCCTGTTCCTGCTTCTGTTTTGTTCCGCAACAATCTTTTCGAGCCCACGCAGCTACGCCCAGGAAACCAGCGGCGACTTTTACGAAGATGCACGGCAGCGCTTCGACACGGGAGACCAACCCGGCGCACTCATACAGTTGAAAAACGCATTGCGGCTGGACCCCGAGCACGTTCCGTCACTGGTACTCAGTGGGGATGTTAGCGCCACAGTAAACCCGCAGTTATTTGCCGCAGAATAAAAGAACGACAAAGAGGCGACAGTGATCCGGCTTAACTCCAATCGATCACAGGCTAGAACGGCAGCTCATGATTTACCTCGACACTGTCTGTGTACTCTTGTTGCTCAATCCGGATCTCCTCGTACAGTTGCGCAATCTCATCACCATAGTGATCCCACAGTACCGATCTCAGGTCGCCGAGCAGCTGATAAATGCAATCGGCTTGTTCAGCCGTCCAGTAGGTTGTGATTTTTAAGGTTTTCATTTAGCCTTTCCTCGCTTTTTGGTCTCGCGCCGCTTCGACGCACACTCCTGCGCTTCCTTCATGCGGTACGACTCACCCTCAATGGCGATGACCTCGCTGTGATGGACTAAACGGTCAATCAGGGAGACCACACACGCGGCATTGGGGAACACGTCATTCCACTCGCCAAACGGACGGTTCGTTGTCACCAAAGTTGAACATTTCTCATAGCGCCGGTTGATGATTTCAAACAGCAAGTCAGCATGACGATTGCTGTAGGAGAGGTAGCCCACTTCATCAATTACCAGCAAGGCGGGCCTGGCGTAGTGTTTCAATCGACGCTGCAGGGCATTGGCGCCATCCTGACCTGCCAGGTCGTTGAGCATCGCCGCTGCGGTGGTAAACAGCGCCGTATAGCCGTGCATGACAGCTTAGATTCAAGTCATAAGTGCAATTTCTAGAGCAGGTGGCCAACTGGTACAATCCAGTGCCATTTTCTCGACCAAGGAAATTACACATGAACTATACACAGTTGACCGAATACGAACGATACCAGATTGAAGCATTTTTAAAAGCTGGTTTTACACAAAAAGCCATAGCCAGAGAGCTTAGACGAAGCCCTGGGACAATTAGCAGAGAGCTTGGTCGCAATACGGGCTTGCGTGGTTATAGGCCCCAGCAGGCCCAGCGTTTTGCCACTGAACGGCAGCATCACCACACCCATACACGTATTACAGAGATAACCTGGCAGCGGGTTGAATCGCTACTGAGGGAGGAATGGAGTCCAGAGCAGATCAGCGGTTGGCTAGCAAAATCAATCCTGCAATCTGTTAGTCCAGAATGGATTTATCAGTACATTCTGATCGACAAGAAGGCCGGGGGCGACCTCCATGCCCACTTGCGCTGCCAAAAGAAACGTAAGAAGCGTTACGGGAGCCCAGACAAGCGCGGGCAGCTAAAGAACCGGGTAAGTATCGACGAGCGTCCAGCGATTGTTGATGAGCGCAAGCGTATTGGTGATTGGGAAATGGACCTTATCATTGGGCGCTTGGGTGGCTCCGTACTGATGACGGCTGTTGAGAGAAAGACACGTTTCACAGTGATCGCCCTGGCCCCCAATAAAACGGCGAAGGCCGTCAAGGAAGCGATACTTGGGGCGCTTTCCCCCTTAGCCGCCCCGGTAGAAACACTGACCTATGATAACGGCAAGGAGTTTGCCTTACACGAGGTTATCGCCCAACAGCTGCAGGCTGAAAGCTACTTCGCGCACCCTTACCATTCATGGGAGCGGGGATTGAATGAGAATACAAATGGTCTGATCCGCCAATACGCCCCGAAAGGATCTAGCTTTGATGATATGACGCCGGAGTGTGTCCAGAGAATCTTTGATAAACTTAACAACCGGCCAAGAAAATGTCTGGACTTTAAAACCCCCAACCAAGTACTGTTTGGGATCAACCCACCGATTGCACTAGCGACTTGAATCCGCCCAGCGTTATACCCCAGGTTCTGGGCGATCATCGATTTGCCCACGCCGTTGCTGCCCAGCAGGATAATATTGCTGGCCGTGTCCATAAAACCCAGTTGCATCAGGGCATGAATCGCTTGTGGGTCGATAGCGCTTGGCCACTGCCAGTCAAACTCACTCATCGGTTTGAACCGGCCCAGCCTGGCGCTGCTCAGGCGCCGTTCGAGTGAGCGCTGTTTGCGCTCGGCAAGCTCCCAGGCGATGAGCTGTGCCCGCCAGGGGTATTGCTCGTCGGTGATCTCGCCCCAGTGCGCCAGCACGCCGTGGAGCTTCAGTTCAAGTGTCTGCTGTTTGAGTTGCTCGATATCAATCATCGGTATCATCTCCTGTCTCGCTTCGGGTGCCATTGAGCTTGTCGTAATCGGCAAGCCGAGCCAGCTTGACGCTGTAGTGTTTGACCTTCGCCGGCACGGCGACAGCAAGCGGTGGCGGCAGGTGCTGTTCATCACGGCGGCGCTCAAGAACGTGCTGCACCGCCTCCGGGTAGGGTGATTGCCGATCAAGTGCTTCACCCAGAGCTACATGCAGCTCGTCCCGCCCATAATCATCAAGCAGTTGATTGAGTAACCGGACCGTGGTTTTAATGACATGTCCACGCTGTGCCGATTGCTGCAGCAGCGTCTGGGCGTGCGCCGAAGCATGGCTCAGGCGATCCTGACCCCGGTGTAGTTTGGCGTGGGTTTTCTCCAGCCATAGGGCATTGATATGCGCCTCCTGTTCGATTTGCTCCCCTTTGCCAAAGCTGCGCTGATGCTCAGCAATGCATTGATCGCCCTCCACTATCTGGAGCCGCTCCAGGTCAGCGCTCACGCTCAATGGCTTGTGCACGTATTGATGGGGAATGGAGTAATCATTGAGATCGAAGCGAACATAAGGGGTTTTGGCGGCCCGCACGGGCTGTCTCTCATGGGTATCAAAGGGATTATCCGGCAAACTCACCTGCTCCTGTAAGAAGGCTTCCCTGACCGTCAACGTACGCTCTTCAGGGCAAGCCCGATCAGCACTCACACCCTGGCACCAGTGCTCAGCTTGCGCATTGAGTTCGGCCAGTGTTTGCCAGTGACGAGCGGCAAAGAAATTATCGCGAATATAGCGAATCGCTCTTTCTACCCGGCCCTTTTCATTGCCCCGGGCCACCGCCACCGGGCGTGGTTCGAAGCGATAGTGGGCTGACAAGGCCAGCAAGGTGGGGTGGAAGCGGATGGCGTCACCGTGGCGCTCCAATACGGCCGATTTAAGGTTGTCGTACAGCAGCACCTTTGGCAATCCTTGCCAGGCCTCGAATGCCGCTACATGGCCGCGTAAAAAGTTCTCCATTTGCTGGTTGAGATAAAAGCGCAAGAAGATCTGTCGCGACCAGCTCAGCACCATCACAAACGCCATTAACGGCCGCCGGGCCTTGCCGATCTGAATATGCCCGAACGAACCCCAGTCAACCTGGGCTTGCTCACCGGGCAGGGTTTTTAGGTGTAAATACGCCTCGGGCAGCTTGCGCGGCCGCAGTTCACTGATACGCTGGCGAAACTGGCTGGGGCCACCGGGGTATCCCCGCAGGCGGGCCATTTCATACAAGCGGGCCGCCGTGAGTGTGGGAAACTCCCGCAGGGTGTCGATGACAAAGGGCAGATAGGGGTCGATGATCGACGCACGGCGAGTGCGCTCCACCTTGGGCAGGCCAGCCTGTGCCAGTACCCGATCAACCACTGAGTGGTGAATGCCAAGCTGGGTCGCAATGGTGCCCGTTCGCCACTTCTCAACAAAATGGTAGCGCAGTATTTTTGCTTCAGTTTCTTTGCCGATGGCCATGACTGCCCTCCGATTGATGACTCCTGTCCAGCCGCTGCACTAATGTCGCCGGAATCTGCGCCTGAACTGACTGCTCTGCAGAAAATCACTGCGCAAAAAGGGACCGCAGACCGCGCCACAGTGATGGCAGCGCACGGTGGCGTCAGTTTTACCCGGCATATAGGCCCTTTTGATCTCATCAGGCACGGTTTGCAGTAGATCACGGAGTATTATTGCCAGAGAACGGTGATGCGTTACTTTTTGTTGTTGCCGTTCTCGATAACGCTGTTGGCGAGCGGCATTATTCATGCGACCCGGGCCAGTGGCCTGGTACTTCGCTCTGGCTCGTTTAATGGATTCCTTTCTGGCTTCCTGGCTGCAACCATCGGTGCAATACCGCTGGCCGCGATCACAGTGGGTACAGACGATGACCTGGGCGTAGCAGCGACAACAGTGGTAGAGACGGCTGGATGATGGCATCGACACAAAGGTCGATGAGGGCTGGATTTATTCCCATTATGTGTAACACTTAACGGGTCGTGCACCTGCACGGTTTTTTTGGGTATGGCGCCAGCGTTGACCGTCAAATCTGTGGTGGCGTCATACCGTTCTCAGCGACACTTATTCTTATAGTCCCTACGCTTGAATCGTGCCTGCTTATTGGTCGCTCTTGAGTGTGACTGGGCCGCAGTTCTACCGCGCCGATTCTAATACGCCGAGATCCGTCTATTTCAAAATTCGGCAAATAGCTGCGGTTTTGGAGTGGCGTCTACAGGGGAGATATACCTTGAGGACAAAGATCCCGCCGCGGCCCAGGACGCATTTTCAGATGCGCTGTTGTTGGGGGCCGACAAGTCCTATGTGGTCCTGAAGTTGGCTCAGGCCTATCTTCAGCAGGGAAAATACCTGAATGTACTGCGCGAACTTAAACTGGAAAATTTTGGCGGCCCATCGAGGGTTGAACTGCTCGCCTATCACGGTGAAGCCTATCTGCGGCTCGGCCAATTGGAGGACGCAGAGCGTGTGCTGCTGGAGGCGGAGCAGCTAGACCCCAAAGCACAATTACCGCGCATGGCACGTATCACCTTACACATTAGAAAGGGGGAGTTGTTAAAGGCAGAAAAAGCCGTGCAACTACTGCTAGATCAGGGCGCACAGGACGCTCGCGTCTGGAACGCATACGCCTCTGTCTGGCACGCGCAAGGAAGGCTGACGGATGCCGTTCAGTATTATGGAAAGGCCATTGAACTGGATCCCAACAGTGTAGACGCCCGCATTGCACGGGTCGGTCTTCTGGTGGACTTGCAAAGAGGTATTGGCAGCTGATGATCTCGCCTATCTCAAGGAACACTACCCTTATGAGCCTCGCGCAGCTTACCTACGAGGGCTCATCTATGATCGAGCAGGGGATACGCTCGCATCCCAGGAAGCCCTGCGCCAATGTGTGGAGATATTGGCCTCGATACCTATTGAAGAAGTGGGCAGAGATCCTCAGCTTGCCATGCCGGCAGCGCTCGCGCACTACGGTCTGGGTGATTTCGAACTGGCACACAACTATTTGCAGCTATTTCTTCGTCACCATCCCGGAAATTTAAGTGCCAGCCGCCTTATGGGTTCCGTTTTAATTTCTTTCGTTAAACGGCTAAAACCTTCGGCAGCAAATTAAGGAAGGCATCCAGGGGTTCACGGGATTTCTCGGCTTTCATGCGCAACAGCGCACCCTGCCAGCCATTGAACAAAAAATTGGCGACTTCACCACAATCTCCGTTCGCTTGGATATCGCCCCGACAACCCGCTTCCGCGAGCACCTGGGCGATGAGGCCCGTAATATTACTTAGTGTCTGCTTCACCTTCAGGCGAATGGGCTCGCTGCTGTCGGCCATCTCCTGGCACATATTGCCCATAAAGCAGCCAGTTCTAAATTGCGCATCGCAGGCAGTTTCAGCCTCAGACTGGAAAAATGCATCCAGTCTCTCCATAGGATCGCGGCGGCTATCGCCCAGTACTTCCTTCGCCTGCTCATAATTTATCGACGCGACCCGATCGATAGCTTCTATGGCAAAGATCTCTTTACTGTCGAAGTAGGTATAAAAAGAGCCCTTGGGAACCTTGGCGGCGTCGACGATATCTTTGACGCTGGTACCGTTGTAACCACTGACCTGCATCACCTCCAGGCCGAGTTCCAACAAGCGCTCTTTTTTGGCTTCGTGTTTGTTCATGGCAGGTAATATATGACCGGTCGTCTTGTGTATCAAGTGTTGGAACTCAAATGCACTAAATCACCGCTTCACCTCAAACCCGGACTGTTTTCTATCCCAGGTAGCCTCGGTCACCCCGATCTCTCGCAATTTAAACTTCTGAACCTTGTTGGTGGGCGTGTAGGGCAAACTCTCTACGAATTCCATGTAGCGCGGCACGAAGTAATGGGGGGCGTTGGCATTGATAAATTCACACAGTGATTCGTGAGACTGCTCAGCGCCTTCTCGCAACACCACATTGATCTTTACCTCATGTTCGCTCTCCACCTCCGCAGAGGTAATACCAAATACCGCAACATCGGCAACATCTGAGTGGCGCCGCACTACGCTCTCCACTTCGAGCGTGGAAATATTTCTGCCCGCATAGCGCAGGGCATCCTTTTTCCGATCGACAAAAAAGTAGGCGCCTGTTTGCGGATCTTGCTTGCCCATATCACCGGTCAGATACCACCCGTCCCGAAACGCCTGCTCGGTGGCCTCTGGATTATTGAAATAACCATTGAACAAAGTATAGGGAGCCAGAGGTTTGATGCAGATTTCCCCCGGATCTCCCAAGGTAACCTCCTGACCATCATCATCGCGCAGAGAAATTTTGGTGTCGTCTATCGGGAAACCCAAGGAGTAAACGGGGACGTCCTTACGGTTCTCGAGTTGAGTCATCACCAATTGACATTCACTTTGGCCAAGCCCGGTTCGCAGCAGTTTTAGATTGAAGCGTTGCTCAAAATCAGCCCACAAGTCCGGTGGCATCGGTACAATTTGCGCAACCCTAAGAGGCGTTTTGACATCGTCTTTATGGGCTGGGGCATTCGCCAGGAACACGCCCATAGCGCCTATCGCGAATGTCTGCGTCGCCTTGAAGTGTTCTACCCGTTCCCAAAAGTTTGTGACTGAAAATTTCGCTTCGATGACACAGGGAATACCCTCGATAAGCGCTCGAAAAATACTGGTAATCCAGGCGGCAGTGTTGAACAAGGGTAAAACGCAGTAGATGATATCGCCTTCGCGGGAATCGTATTGAACACTGCATCCCTCGACGATGGCGCGAACCCAGACATTGTAACTCTGCATCACGCCCTTGGATTTCCCCATCGTACCGGAAGTCCACAATATGGCGCAAGTGTCCCCGTAGTCCAATTGACTGTCGTCGAGCTCAACGGGATCAGTAGCCGCCAGTTCACTGTAGGCTATAGCACCCGACAACAGCGACGTCTGCCCGTCATCAACTAGTACTGTGCGGGGGATGGCAAGCTTAGGGGTAATTTCCAGTATCCGAGATTGGTATTGGGCGTCGGTCACCAGGGCCTCACACTCGCTTCTTTGCAAAGTATCGAGCAGCCACTCGCCTTTGTAGTCAGTGCAGATAGGAATCCAGATAGCCCCGAGTTTGTTGATCGCCAAAGCGAGCAAAACCATCTCCACCCGGTTACCCATTAGCAAGGCTACTCGATCGCCCTTTTCCAGACCGAGATTTACAAAGCCGGCTGCGAGGCGATCGGTGATTTGCTCTGCCTGGGCAAAAGTAATGCTGGTGGCATCGGTTATCAAAAACGGCATATCCGGGCTCGCCTGGGCTTGCCGGGAAAGTATCCTGGAAAAGATTCGATCATTGGTATCGCGCAGATCAAGTTTGTTCACGGTATCCGAGTCCTATAAGGGTGCTACATAAAACGGTATCTGAGAGTGGGAAACAGTTTAACCCGCAAATCGAGCTAGGCTGAAACTCCTCGCGACGAAATGTTAAACCGAAGCAAAATAGTTGTTTCAGATGCAGCAGCTGCAGGTTTAAACGTCGTGAACGGCTGAGCCCACTATCCTATCGCGCAGGCTGAGCCTGCGCTTTCCCAGAACGGGAAGAGGGTCGATCAACAGCAGAGGCATCGCATAGGGAACCAGAACAAACAGTGGCACAAGCGCGGCGCGCACCATCAGTTTGACCGGCGACAATGGTTCGCCACTCTCGCCAGCAACAAGGCGAATACCCAGCAGGCGTTTCCCAAGAGTCTGTGCATTGCTAAAAATATGAAAGCTGTTCAGCAGCCCATATGCCACGCAAACAATGAGTACCAGGCGCAACGCAAATTGGAAAAAACCGGAATAGGCTTCCGGACCACCATACACACCGGTCAGCAGTATCAACAACAGCGAAACACCCCCGAGCAATACAAGATCAATTACCGAGGCGGCAAGACGACGCATTCGGCCAGAAACATCGCCGCTACTCACCACTGCCATCCCGCGGTAAACCAAACACCAGCAGCGCATTGCCACCGCGTTGGCCGAAGGAGCCGTAGCCACTTTGGATAATCAACTGATCTCCAGCAACCATGGGGCCGTGAACATCAATAGACCCACCGCGAGCCTCCAAGGCGTTGACACTAACGAACTGCTGCCAACTGTCGTACTCCCATAGAAACTCCCCTGTGCGCGCATCCACTGCATAGGTCATTCCATCGAGAACACTGGTGAAAACAAGTTCCGGGGTCGCCAGGATCGCCGCCGAAAACCCTTCACGACAATATTGACGGTTCTCACAGTTGCCCGAGCGTGTCGCCGACCAACGCACTTCGCCGGTTGTGATATCCAGCGCATGCAACCCCGGGGCCGGTTTCCCCCTATTGCAGGACCTTCATCAAGATCGTTCAGCGGCACATATAAGAGCCCAAGGGCTTCGTTTACCGCCATCCCCCAGTGAACACCCCCGAGATATCCGCCACGGCCTAATTGCTGTTCCCACAGCAGGTCACCGTTGGCCGGGTCCATGGCATAAACTGCTGCAGATTTTTGACCCGCCAGCAGCACCTTCTCACCGAGTTTGTTTTTGACCAATATAGGGGGAGCCCCAAAATCGTGATCTGGCCCAGTATCCGCCGGGCAATTGGGGTGACTGAGCGAAACCGAGCAAGCCATATTGAAGGTGTCTTTGGCCGTAAATTGCCGACTCCAGCGTACTTGTCCGTCTTTGTGATCAAACGCAATAATCGCGTCACTGGTCAATGTTGCCGGAGCCGTATAGTTCTCCCCGGTTCCAGCAAATACGAGCCCCAGATCTTCATCCATGGTTGGCGCAGACCAAAGCGGCGCGCCCGAAGGCCCCCACTCCTTCACAAAATACCAATGACGATCAACCACCTTGGCCGGTTCGCTCACTGACCGCTGTGTCCAAAGTTTGCTGCCGTCACCCGCATCCAATGCTATTAGCGCACCCGAGGATTTACAGCACTCGTAAAAAGGACTGATCGCAAGACCCAACTCCATAGAAGAAACTGGGACATAGAGACGCCCCCTATTAAACAGCGGCGTGCCCGTGACAACATTAAACGGGTGCTCCTTAATATCGGCGCTCCACAACGGAGAACCATCCAGCGCATCAATAGCCTGCACCTTCCCTTCGCTGGTGCCAAAAAATAGTGCCGTGCGTTCCACGCCGTTGTGGGTTACCACCCCATGTATTATCGCCGTGCGAACCGTTGCCTGCCCCGGGTGCTTCCAACGGGTGCAACCGGAATCTCGATCCAGGGCATACACATTGCCTTCATCAGTACCAATAAAAACAGAGTCGGTAGTCACCAGCGGGTAGGAATGTGGGCTCATGCTTTCGTCGAGCGCAAACACCCATTGCAACTCAAGCTGGTTTACATTATCGCGAGTGAGTTCTGTGGCGCTCTGGAAGCGTTGGTTCCCGAGGCCAAATCCCCAGCCGTCGGAATAAAAATATTCAGTGTCGGCTTGTGACAGGCAATTTTCGGCAGCTACAGCGGGCGTAAAAAAACAGCCAATAGCCAGCGAACACAGCAATATTTGCAGCTTGAGCTGAATTGCTCGAACTCCAGGTTGGGGTTTACAGTCGCTGTTCGCACCCTGCATTAATCGTAATCATCGACTTCTGACTGAGTTTCCTCGATGGCTTCCTGACCAGCACCTTCACTCGTCTCCCCCGCGACCACATCCGGGGTATCATTTGAAGGCAAAAACGATTCCTGACTGTTATCAGATACTACAATTCTCAACAAGGCGTTTTCACCGGGTTCAAGTGTGGGCTCTAAATCGCCATCCGTATCGACGCCGCTGAGTTCATCTAGCTCATCGACATCAGAGGGAAGAATTTTTTCAGGCTCTGAAATAAGGGACTGGGGAGTTTTGATACCGATATGGAAGGCCGCAAATCCGGGCAGAACCACCTGGTTTAAAGCCATGCCAATCACACGGCCATCGTTGGCGGCCACAATTTCGTTTCTCATGTTAGTGATGGGATCAGTGACCACTCCCAGTATGTCGCCAGTGACAACGCGATCACCCAGTTCCACATTTCGAAAGAGGATACCCCCGAGATCTGCTCTCACCCAGGTGGAGTTGTAATACACAGGCTCGGGATCTCCCCATATACTGAATTTCTCTAACATGCCCAGTTTGTGCATCAATGTCCGAATACCTCTAACACCATGATCCACCGCGTTTTCCTGCAGGCGCATGGACTCCCCGGCCTCCAGAGTAACGGCGGGAATACCGGCTTCAACCGCCGCGCGTCGCAAAGTGCCAATACCACCGCTACTTTGCAATACCACTGTGGAGCCAAACCCCTGCGTGAGCGCAACCACATTGGGCTTAGTAACATCGGCTCTGAGCTGGGGAAGATTAGTGCGGTGAAACGATCCGGTGTGCAAATCGACGAGCGCATCACAATGACTGATCACTTCGGTAAAAAAGGAGTGGGCTATTCTCGCCGCCGAACTACCGCGGGGGTTACCAGGGAAGAAACGATTGAGATCACGTCTATCCGTTAGATATCGAGAAGTCCTTCGAAAGCCTTCCAGGTTCACGATGGGAACGCCAATAACACTGCCCACCAAACTTTCCGCCTCTATGTCATACAGCACTCGCCTAACGATCTCGATGCCATTTAATTCATCGCCGTGTAGTGCAGCCGTGAGACACAGTACTGGGCCAGGCTTGGAGCCATTCACGATGAGTATAGGCGTGGGGCTGGATATCCCCTCAAAGGATTGGTTTGGAGACCAGGAAAGACGTGTAGCGGTGGCGGGAGGAACTTCAGTACCCAAAATTACCATTGGCGCTGCTGGTGGTTCCTCGAGTGCGAGTAGCGGCGTGGTTTGTTTGACGGGTAGTTCATTGTCGACAGTAGGGGACGGCTGATCAATTGGAACCTGTACATTGTCTGCAGCTTCCGGGTCGATGACAGGCTCATCCAACTCCACGCTCTTCGCTTGTGGCAAGGGTTCCTCTTCAGCGAGGTGTTCCAGGGAGTCGGTCATATCCGAATTGGCAAGTTCGATTTCGCCCTTCGCCTCTACTTGCGTAGAGGCTTCCAAAACAGATTCCAGATGATCATTCAAAGGCTTAACAGCTACCGGTGAATCGATCGAAACAACAGCAACGCCAGGCTTCAGCACATTTACTTGGGAACTCTCGGCAAAAACCTCAGTTACTAAAGCGCCCAGCAGGACAATGGACAACGCGATACTCAGCCCATACAGGCGCCCACTCAAGGAATCGTATTTGGAAATCTTATCGAACAAACCACTACCCCCAACCGCCAAAATCCGTTTTCAAACTGGTTTTGTTACAGCAGCGCGCTGTCCCTACAGCGGCGTCTCCATCCGAAGTTTACCGTATTATGCTCATTTTTTGGCCAAGTGAATGTAAAAAAGTGTTAACCAGGTTCCAAGTGGGAGTATTTTCTGCGGAAGTATCTGGCATTTTTTCTTCTGGTACTTCAAACGCCGAGGTCAAAAGCGCGCGCCTATGATCCCGCGAACTATTAAGATTGGTGGTGCGAAAGCGAGCTCAACCGTAGGCCATTTTCAACATCTCGCGCACGGCCTGAATTTCCGAGAACCAGTACACTGCGAAGAAAGTCACCACAGCAGCGCCCGCCACTATCGCAGCGTACTGCTTGTCTTTGCTATGTCCGTGCCCACTCATCCTGAGAACCCTATCCAGCGACCCGCTGCAGCCACAGTAAACCAGATCATCATTGAGGAAATTCCGACCATGCGCAGCAGCCAGGGGTTCATTGATTCGGTGTCCTCCATTAGCAGTGGTCGCTTAATTGCAAATACAAACAAAACACCCGCAGCCAGCGCAAGCATCTTGTACCAGAACACATCCAGATAGTAGATTTTCATGGCGACCCCGCAGGCCATGAAAGCACCGGTTGCTACTAACACCATCAACCCCGCTAAAAAACTTTATGGGTGCCATCCTGAACCTGCCGACAGTCATAGTCGTTAAACCACCACCCCAGTAAGCGGCCATCGCCGACCAGAACAGCGCCACCCAACAGGGCCAGACCGATTAAGTGAAATGCCTCGACTACGGCAAACACCGCGCCCCAGGTTTTCGCAATCACCCCGAAAGGCGTGGTTTCACTCCATTCAAAAACAACTTCCAGAGATTGCCACAAATCTAACCGCAAGTCAGAAAGGGCAAAAATACAGGCCAGAAACAACACCGACACTGTGCTGAGGGTACGGGACCAGGCTGTTAGACACTCCATCCCTAAAACCTGTCTTGAGAGTCAATGCAACCGGCGAAAACACTCATAAAGCCGGAGGGATCTTTGGCGCAATCAAACCAATCGTAGGCGATAAGACGCCCGCAAATAACAATCCCTATCCAAAATACAATTGATAGCCCCGCACCGAAACGTAACATCCCGGGGGCTTTTGAGCGCGTGTCCCAGTGTGTGCTAGCCCGAAGCATATGGCGGTGAAACAGCAGGGCATTAATCGCGGCGGCAATCAACAGCAACAATTTAAGCCGCATCCACACACTCTGGGAACTTCGCACAGGAATGGCGTAGAACAGGGCCAACCCCGTTACGACCATCACGGTAAAACCGGCGAGCATCGGCCATTGTATTCGCGCGGCGAATTGGCTGGCCGGAACATTGGGGAGCGCCAGACCCAGCATGCGTAAATCGATCACAAACAACAGACCCAGGCTCACCATCAAGGTTAATACGTGGGTGGTTTCAACCCAGTTGTACACATAGAAGGACTCATGCAGCGCGGTACTCCAGGGCGTATCATCCAGCCAAACCGCGAGACGATAGATGAGTTCGTTCACGGCGACTATCGATCGCGCGGGTCAGAGCCATCCTTGGGTGCACCTGTGCCCGATGACCCCATGAACACATTGCCACCGTCGGGCAGCGTAATGTCGCGGCCATTGGCTTTGCAGGCGGGTTCACAGCTTTTGTTTTTCGCCTGATACCCGCGAACTTTAATGGCACTACCGATGGGTAGGCTGTGACGATTGATACCGGCGCGCAGCAAGGTATTGGGCGTGCCACCTTCTACCATCCAGGCCACAGTTGTTCCGTCGGGCTGTTCAGCGGCCAGGTGTATCCAGGCGTGGGGATTAATCCATTCGACTTTAGTGACCTTGCCTTCGAGGGTTACAGGCGTGTCCTTGTCGAATTCTGCGGAAAACGCGTGGTGCGCTGACGCATGCCAGGACCCCGCGAGCGCCAGGGGGACAGCAATAAATAGTATTGATAAATTAAAACGCATGGTTAGCTTCCCTGTTCCTTTTGCCGCGCACCCTTGAGAATATTGGGCAGTGAATAATTGCCTTCGTGGCAGGCGTATTCATAAATAGGCCCTGGGGAAGATCGCAAAGTCATTTCGCCCCGCCAGTCCTGAGTGTACAGCTGATCGTCGGACACCGTAAACTCATAGACCATTTCCTGATCGCTAATGCGGGTAAACCGCTCTGTCACTTTGGTATCTGAAGACATCATGACCTGATGCTTGATGGCTAAACGCAGAAATTGTTGCGGATGGAACTGCGTGGTTTCTACCACCAGGGTATCTCCGGACCATCGGCCAATGGAGTCACCAAACCAGGGTTTGATTTCTTCAGGTAGAGGCTTTCCACCGAGACGAACAGTCCGTACATCGTGATTCATCTCGACCAGCATCATCACATTACCGGGTGACTGAGCAAACTGATAATTGTTGTTGTACAAAACTGGCAACATGGGTGGGCCAGCCGTAGAGCCAAAACCCACGGTGCAACGTTCGCCCTCCGCGCGCTCCTCGGGGTTATCTTCCCAATTGAGTACTTTGTAAACTTCCCAGTAGAAACGAAGCTGTGCCTTCAACCTATAGGGAATCTGACCGTCGGCGGGATCGGTGATAATTGAGCTGCGCGGCTCTCCTCGAACGCGTAGCGCACGTGTCCCGGGGTCCATCCAGAAGCTGTTATAGGCGCCGACGTCAGACCCAGTTTCCAGATCGCCCTCTTGTAAATCATCGATGGCGGCGGCGAGATCTTCCATGCCCTTTTCAACCGCCGCAGCTTCTACCGGGCTCAGTACAAGGTTCGGCAGCTCATCGGGGCGCTCCAGGGTAGTCACTGTGGCACTGGTCCAAATGCCCTGAAAATCGGGATCTCCCCAAGGTAGGTGTTTTACTTGCCAGTCCTGCGCCTGAACGCTAAAACAGCTCAGTAAAAAAAGTGAGAGACCAATAACTGCGCGCAAAATGCTCATCTCAATCCAGGGGCTCCTTGCGTAAATGCCCGTACATCAGTTCTTCGACAAACTCCACACACTTAAACTGCATCAGCTGGTCATCGGGGCCGACCCGTTTGTACAGCGGCATACGAATTGTCCAGGGCCGGGTGTACACCTTGCTGTCTTCCAATGTCGCCTCATAGTCCATAGTGTGTTCGCTGGTCCGGGTGAAGCGTTCCGTCACCTTCAGAACTTCGCTGTGAAAGTTTCCGGCTCTATCCAACCAGGTCTGGTCGTTGAGCCCGTCGGTTCGCACAACCAGTGTGTCCCCACTCCACTGCGCCCAGGATTGCCCCATCCAGGAATCTATCGGAGCCGGTCCGGGATCGCTCAGAGCGATATTGCGAACAGCACCGGCATATTCGTAGGAAAACACCAGCGCCTCTTTATTGTGAAAGATCTGAAACGGAAATGGCATGTAGGTGGCGCGGGGAATGCCCGGTAAATAGCATTTAATTTCCGGGTCTGAATCGAGCCAGTTCGCTCGATTTTCATCGCGCTTCTTTAGCGCCCAACCCTGGTAGGGAATTTTGCCCTCGGCCACCACGCCCAGACCAGCCGGCACGGCTCCGACGGCACCAAGTGCAACCACTCCTTTGGCAGGTACGGGTACAACCGGACCTTCCCGCATCGCCATAGCGGCTTGGGTACCGTGGGGTTCCAGGTTGTAGTGAGCGTTGTTCAACACTTGCCATATACCATTAAGGTCAGGCTTGCCGTTTTCTGTTCGCGGGGGTTCATACGCGGCGCAATACTGACTCAACAGGGCAAGCAAGATAGGCCAACAGTAAAGCGTATGTTTTCCAAACCGGTTCATGCAGTTTTACACTCTGAAAGTTTTCGAAGTACGAAATAATCTACATTCAAGTTGGCGCTGTCAACAGTCGTCTCGCAGCCGATAATTATTTCCCGTCATGTTAGTCTGAGTGCTTACACAGAAGGATCAAATTTAATGTCAGGCAAACGTGCAACGACTATTGCAGAACTCAATACAGTTCTGAGTAAGCTCTTCACCGCCGAAGGCGTCGGGCAAGGGCGGGCTTTTAAGCCCGACCCCAGCGATATCATCATTTCACCCTTTGGTAAGTGCGGCACCACCTGGATGCAGCAAACTGTGCACGGCCTGCGCACCCGGGGGTCGATGGATTATGGTGAGGTAAGCGAAGTGATTCCCTGGATCGAGGCGGCCCGGGATTTGGGACAGGACCTCAACGCAGTGCAAGTAGCGAGTCCCAGGGCATTCAAAAGCCATCTCCCCTGGGACCAGGTACCCAAGGGCGGTCGTTACCTGTGCGTAGTGCGCGACCCCATTGACGCCTTAATATCTTTGTATAAGTTTCTTGAAGGTTGGTTGATGGAACCCGGGGCAATAGAATTCGAAGATTTCGCCTACGATCAATTCTTGGCCAAGAAAGCACCCCGTGGTTATTGGCACCATCTACGGACCTGGATGGAGCAGAGGGACAACCCGGATGTACTGTTGCTGTGTTATGAACATCTGCAACCTTCGTTTTCGGCCGCACTGCCTACCATTGCCAACTTCATTGGCGTTGAATTGGACTCGGAACTGGAAGGAATCGTTGTGCGGCAGTCCTCACTCGATTTTATGCGCGAGCACGGTTCACATTTTGATGACCACTTTCTCCACCTAGCGCGGTACGAGGCAACGGGAATACCCAAGATCAGTTCCTCCTCCAAAGTGTCGTCGAAAGAAGCCAGCCGAAGTCGCCCGCAGCCCAGCGAACAACTTATTATAGACATGCAAGCCAGGTGGGAGCGCGAAGTCACTCCACGAACAGGCTTCGAAGATTATGCGGCGCTCAAGAGATGGTTTTCCGAGCGGGACTAAGCCGATTACTGAGTTCGCTCTGGCTGCCAATTACTTTGCATAGCATTACGGAAGCATCCAACTAGTGTAGTGTATTAAACTGACTGATGATTTGAGAGTGCATGCCTTGCGCGCCCCACTTTCTCCAAAATCTCTTCTGCGGACTTTGTCCAGGCAAATGGCTTTTTATCTTCATTGTGCCTCTCAATAAAATCCATGATGGTCTCTTCCAGCTCTTGTACCGATGTGAATACACCACGGCGCAGTTGCCTTTCTGTCAACAAACCAAAAAATCTCTCCACCAGATTTAGCCACGAAGAACTGGTTGGAATAAAGTGTAAGTGAACCCTTTTATTACGCTTAATCCAGTTCTTCACTTTTTCGTGTTTGTGCGTCGCGTAGTTATCAACGATAAGGTGAAGGTCTAACTCCTTGGGTGTTTGTTTTTCCACAGTCTTCAGAAACGCCAAAAATTCCTGGTGCCGGTGACGCTTTTTGCACTCACCGATAACATCACCAGTCAGGGTGTTCAGTGCCGCAAACAAGGTGCTTGTACCATGACGCTTATAGTCGTGAGTCATGGTTCCGCCGCGCCCGGGCTTCATCGGCAATCCCGGCTGCGTTCTGTCCAGCGCTTGAATGGAACTCTTTTCGTCAACACAGAAAACAACTGCATTCTCTGGCGGCGATAAATACAAGCCAACAACATCGCGTAGCTTTTCTTCAAAGGCAGGATCGTTGCTCACCTTGAACTGAGCAACCAGGTGTGGCTTCAGACCAACTTCTCGCCACACTCTATTTATAAAGGAGTGATTAATGCCCATCACTTTTGCCAAACCCCGGGTTGTCCAGTGGGTGCCATCCTTGGGTTTTTCCTGCGTGGTTATCTTGATGACTTTCGACCGCAGCTTTGCCTGGTCCGCAGAATTCTTGCCGCCGTGATTAGCCCCTCTTGGCAAATCTTTTTCTATTCCCCGAAACCCTCTCTCAAAAAAAACGATTGCGCCATCGGCCTACCTTGTTGACATCAATTTCCAGCTCTTCAGCAATTTTGTAGTTGGGAACATTTTTGCAGCGAGCAAAATAATCCTTGAGCGCTCTACCAATCGAACCGGTGTCGTTTTGCTTCTAACATTTTTTTCCAACTGCTTTTTCTCTTGCGCTGTTAAAGTTATATTTATTTGGGCGGGCATTAGCTTCACACGGGTAGTGAATGAAGTAATCATTATATCATTAATCTGTTTAATACACCACACTAGAATGAATTAAGCTACCAACAAGAAACGCCGAGAACAGATGTTATGTTGAATACACTCAGAACCTTGTCAATAATCGTACTGTGCTGTAGTGCCGCCACTACGCAGGCGTCATCCAGCTACGATGTTCAAGCCCCTGGACGCGTTGTCGCTTTCGGCGATGTCCACGGCGCCTTTGAGGATTGGCGTGCGCTGCTTGCCGAATTGGGTATTATCGATGGCAAAGATAATTGGTCTGGCGGCAATACGCATCTTGTCTCGCTGGGCGATTTGATTGACCGCGGCCCCGGATCTCGGGCGGTTGTGGAACTGTTAATGAAATTGGATGAACAAGCTGAGGCAGCCGGTGGCGCCGTTCACCTGGTGTTGGGAAACCACGAAGTGATGGTGATGAGTGGAGATCTTCGCTACGTATCCGCAGCGGAGTACGCCGCCTTTGCAGCTGATGAAAGCGAGGTAGAGCGAGACGCAATGTTTGCTGCCTTTTTGCGCTTCAACCCCATAAACCCGCAATCAAATGAAGCTGCGGCTCGGGAAAAATTCGATAACAGATATCCTCCTGGGTTTGTAGGCCTGCGGAAAGCATTCTCACTTCAGGGTAACATTGGCCGCTGGCTAATCCAGCAACCGCTGGTGCTGAAAGTAAACGACAAGGTTTATATGCACGGCGGAATAGCCAGTAGCGTTAGCGAAGAGCGCATCGAGGCCATAAACAACAAGGCAAAAACAGAACTCACAAGCTTCCTCACTGCAACAGACTCCCTGCGGGCGGCTGGTGTCATGCCATGGTATGTAGACTATAACGACCGATTCTCGTTCTTAAACGCAAGAGCCGAAGAGTTCGCGGCGGCCAACCCGAAAACAGTGGCGGAATGGTTTGAGCCGCTTAAAAAGTCCTTCGAGGCACAGGAATACTTTGTATTCAGCCCGGAGAGCCCGAACTGGTACCGTGGAACGGCGGTATGCCACCCGTTTGCCGAGTCGTTCAATACCGAACGCTTTCTGAAACGCGCCGGTGCCAAGCAACTGGTGATGGGCCACACTCCGACGCGCGGTGAGGTAATGGTTCGCATGGATGGCCTGGCGATTCGCCTGGATACCGGCATGTTAAAAAGCTTTTACAAGGGCCGCGCAGCCGCACTGGTATCCGAGCCTGATGGAGATTACGTCCACTACCTGGGCAGCACCGAAAAATCCCAACCCGTGCCCGAAGACCGAAGCCTGGCTCGCAGCCTCTCAAATATGAGTGATGCAAAACTAGAAGACTTCATGCGCACTGCTGAAGTTGTCGGCGTCGAAAAAATTGGTACAGGAGTGACAAAACCCAAACGGGTGACCCAGGAAAAGGACGGCATTTCCAATCAGGCAGTTTTTAAGTACGAGGACACTAATCCAGGAACCCAGAAAAAGGCGAGTTACTCATCGCGTAAGAATAAAAACAGTGATCGCTACGTTTATGACGTTGCGGCCTACAAGCTTGACAGGATGATGGGGTGGGAAATGGTTCCTACCGCAGCTATAGCCGAAGTGGAAGGAAAGAAGGGTGCACTGTCGGACTGGGTGGAGAACGCGATAAATGAACGTGACCGCCTCGAGCAGGAAGTGCCTTTTCAGGGACATTGTAAGCAGTCAGAGCAATACAGACTCCGTTTTGTATTTGACACTCTGATTCACAATGACGACAGGAACCTGACCAATATTTTGTGGACCAAAAAAGATCTCATGCTCCGTTTCATCGATCACTCAATGGCCTTCAGGATCAAGAAGAAAAAGCCCAAGCAGTTAAAAAAAATCGATTTTGAAGTGTCTGATTTATTGAGGTCTCGCCTGGAACGCCTTAACAAGGCCAACCTTAGCGCCGAGCTTTCGGACTATTTGCACCCCGAGCAAATAGACGCCATTTTGGCCCGTAGAGACTTGATACTAAAAGAAGGCCTGGATACCAACTAAATCTGGATATCCGTCAGAGCTAGTCGCCTCCGTAACTTACCGTAAAAGACACTTCCGCTTCCAGGCCATCAAAATCTTTGGCCACTACGCGTATTGAGAGATCCCCTTGACTAGCCGCAGGAGGCTGAAATTGAAACTGCCGCTTCAGGCCATCGAATTTAATCCACGGGGGCAAACGATCCATGTGCGTCGCATAGGCGAGATACTTCAGTGCGTCACCCTCGTCCGGGTCCACAAAGGTATCCACATCCAATACCAGGCGAGTGAGCTGTCCTGCAGGTATCACAATATCATCCAGGGGTTTTTGCACCACAGGGGGCATATTCGCCTGATTCTCTGCACAAATATTTCTATGATGAAAGCCTATCGCTCGGGATAAAAATAACAGCACCAACGCCAGCAGAATATTCACGGTCACAAAGCTGATGATGCCCAGACCTATCACTGCGCTGGTGATATAGACAAAGCCACCAGACAAAACATCACGGTATTACGATATATCGGGTGTTTTTCTTCCCTGCGGCTAACCCGCTGATAGAGGCGCGCAAACAGGGGAACAATCAGCATGAGCAGACCAGCTTGCATAGCGGTACTGTAGGATTTTAGTTCTGCCGAACCATCCGCGAGAATCATCGGTTCGCGAATAACTTTCAGGAGGTAGTAAGAAAACAGCAGTGAGAATGATTGCAGGCACAATAGCGTAGCGCCCTTCCCCTCCCCCTGTCGAAGAGTGGTGAAGAGTGACAGAAAACGTTCTGTTGCGGTGAAGCCTTGCATAGGCGCAATTATTGTTGTTGTTGGCGTGCTAAGTATAGACTTTTTTTGGAAACGGAAGTCTCCAAGACTTAGCTTCGAGTGCGCACCAGCACTATCAGTAGCCCATCACGCTAAAGCGCACTCTCGGCTTGTGTAGCCACAATACGCAGCAAGTCGCCCATTGAGTAGTTTACATCCGCTACATGCAGTGTCCCACCCAGGACAAGCTGCACGATCTGGGGTGTCGCGGGCGGTGTGGTCTGCGGATTCTCAACGGTGCCGATACCCATAAATCCGTCGCTTTCACACGCTGCGGTATGTAGGTTGGGATAAAAAGCCCAGGGTGTAGTAACAAATTCGGGAAGTGGAAATTCAGTGGCGGAGGTAAGCACGTTTTCAAGCACTCTTGGAGTGCCGCCGAGCGTTGTCGGATTTACGCAAGGACGCGGTTGATCCACTGCGTCTCGATTAGCCGCATCGCCAGCAACAATGCTATCGAAGGCAACAACGCAACTGGTATCAGTAGCCAGAGTACACAGCGGGATGTTCTCAAAAGACCCGCCCACCAACTGCTCCGTCGGCACCTGAAGAACATTGGTTGGTCCCAGCAACAGAGCCGAGATCATACGTTCACGCAGTTGCGGATCGTCGTCAAAGCGACACTTCATCAATTCGATCAGCATGTGCGAGCCCTGTGAGTGGCCTATCAAGACAAAGGGCCGGTCGCCGCTCTCCAGCAGATATTGGCTAAACGCTTCATCGACGTCGTCAAAGGCGGTATTGTAAATATCGCTTTCGAACAGATCCGCACCGAGAGAATAAGAACCGATTGTCATCTGATGATAGAGCGGTGCGTAGAGATCACACAGTTGCGTAAAGCGTGCAGCCTGGTTGTACAACGGACGCAGCACCAGTTCATTGTCAACCAGATCTTCAGTGTTGCCAGGCTCTTCGCGTAAATCCACGGTGGGATAAACATAGAAGCAGTCATACTCAGGGTCGATAGCCTTAACATGTTCTATGACTTCAAAACTGGTATCGGAGTGTATGTAGGTAGTGGTCTGGTCCAGATCCAGACAGAGGTTGGGTGTGACGCCAGGTTTGCAAATCCATAGCTCATCAGCAGCGTAAGGCCCGGGAACCTCAGGAACCGATGGCACTCGTGAATTGCTGCTGTCGCAGGCTTGTAGAAAAAAGCAGATGAGAATTGCTGTGAAGACTCGCATCGTCGATGTCATCGGATTTGATAGACCTTAAACTAATAATCCAGACAATGTACCTCCTTGTAACGGCATGCGCCAGTTAACTAAAGTAAATCGATCGGTGCAGAAGGCTCTATACAAGGAGGTGGAGCTTTATAAATCCGTAAACAAACGCCACCACGTCACACCGCAGACTTGGGTGGCGAAGAAGATGGCTCCTAAGTTTCTTGAACGCGATGGCCACCTGGTACCGAATTCTGAATGGCGACCGTACGTGGCCAAGGTTTCCAAAGCGAATCATAAACTGGGTAAAAACCCCTCAGCGAAGCGCTACCGATTGTCCGATAGCGGGCTTCAAGCGATGCTGCGTATCTTGAGCACCTTCTACACTTTTTTAGATATGGAAGAACATGTTGTCTCTAATCCCGTCAAACGCCTCCGGCAACGGTCCCGACTGGTTCGTACTCAACAACGCCAGGCACCGGTGCGGCGCCTGTCTGAACTCCAGTGGGATTATCTCGTTGAGACGGCTCAACAGATGGCCGAAGCGAATCCAATCCATGAGCGGACACTGTTCATTGTATCCGCACTCTATGGGCTCTACTTGCGCATTTCAGAGCTCGCGGATACGGATACGTGGACACCACAGATGAACCATTTTTTTAAGGATGCAGACGGCAATTGGTGGTTCAAAACGGTGGGCAAAGGCAATAAAGAACGGGATATTACCGTAAGCCAGGATATGTTGAAGGCGTTGAAGCGGTATCGAAAATCGTTGGGTCTGCCCGCTCTCCCCTCTCCGGCTGAAAACGCCCCTCTGGTTCCCAAACAAAGGGGCCAGGGAGGTTTGGCTAGTACCCGGCAACTGCGTGACATCGTACAGCGCTGCTTCGATACGGCTATTGAGCGACTCCGTTTGGATGAACTGGCTGAAGAGGCCGAAGCGCTGGAAGCTGCGACCGTGCATTGGTTGCGTCATACGGGAATATCAGATGACGTGAAAATACGTCCTAGAGAGCATGTACGTGATGATGCAGGCCACAGTTCCAGCGTGACAACTGATCGCTATATCGATATTGAGAAGCGTGAGCGTCATGCAAGTGCCAAGCGCAAGAAGCTCCGTCCCTTAGATTAGACAGTAACTTAAGGTACAGAAAAGCGACTGTAAGCGTGCAGTATCAATTCAACAATAGACAGTGTTAGGGAGCGTTCGATGCGCGACTTAGTGCGCAATTCGTTATACTCGATTGTCGCAAAAATAGGAGTCCGGTAGATGCACGATATTAGCTGTCCGCATTGCGGAAAAGGCTTCACGATTGACGAGGCCGGATATGCGAATATTCTTAAACAGGTACGCGATAGCGAGTTTGAGCAACAATTGCACGAACGACTTGAACTGGCTGAGGCCGATAAGCAGAATGCCGTTGAGCTCGCCAAGACGCATCTCACTAGTGAAATGCAGAACGCGGCGGCGGCCAAGGAGGCAGAAATCCTTGGGTTGAAGGCCAAACTCGATGCGGGCAATGTCGAGCAGAAACTCGCCGTCACCGAAGCAGTCAGAATCGTTGAGAAAGAGCGCGATGAACTCTCCTCCAAGTTGGCCCAATCTGTACGCGAAACACAAGCTGTGTCAAAACTGACTGAGGCGAAGTTCTCTAAGGAACTGCAAGACGCCACCGCACCTAAGATCGCGGAAATTCACGAATTGCAGGCCAAACTAAGCGCCACTGCAGTGGAGCAGAAGCTGGCGATCACTGAAGCTGTGAGCTCCGCTGAACGGGAGCGTGATGATATGAAAAACAATCTCGAGCGAGCTGCACTCGAAAAACAACTTGCCGAAACGGCACTTAAGGACAAGTACGAAACACAGCTCAAGGACCGCGATGATGCTATCGAGCGCCTCAAGGACATGAAGGCCCGGCTATCAACAAAGATGGTCGGTGAAACCCTTGAGCAACACTGCGAAACGGAGTTCAACCGGATTCGAGCAACAGGATTCCCACACGCCTATTTTGAAAAGGATAACGACGCCAGTACAGGTAGCAAGGGCGACTACGTCTTCCGGGACTCTAACGAGGCTGGCACCGAAATCGTGTCCATCATGTTTGAAATGAAAAATGAGAACGATGGCACTGCAACCAAGAAAAAGAATGAAGATTTTCTTAAAGAGCTCGACAAAGATCGTACCGAAAAAGGCTGTGAATACGCGGTACTCGTCTCGCTCCTGGAGCCCGAGAGTGAGCTATATAATACGGGGATAGTCGATGTGTTTCATCGCTACCCCAAAATGTATGTTATTCGGCCGCAGTTCTTTCTACCCATGATTACGCTACTACGCAATGCAGCCATGAATTCCTTAGAATACAAAAACGAGCTCGCGCTCATGAAGGCCCAGAACGTTGATATTACGACTTTCGAGGAGGATCTAGAGCAGTTTAAGGCCGCGTTCGGGAAGAACTACGACCTGGCCTCGAGAAGGTTCCAAACCGCCATCGCCGAGATCGACAAATCTATTGATCACCTGCAAAAGACCAAAGATGCTTTGCTTGGTACAGACCGGAACCTGAGACTTGCAAACGATAAAGCACAGGACGTGACTATTAAAAAGTTAACTAGACAAAACCCCACTATGGCTGACAAATTTGCGGAGATTGGGAATAGCGAGAAGCCTGTGGCTGACTAAATAGTCGACCCTGAAAAACGCTTAACATGTTGATTGTATTAGATAATACTGGGTATTTGTGAGATGATTTCGACCAGTTTCAAGCCTATTTGGCACTTAATCCGGTCGAAACAAAGGTGGCTCTCGATGAAAGATTCTTCCCCCGATCACCATCAAATGAGTTTTATGGCTGCTGGGTTGATGGATCAACTCAATCCGAAACACCCTCTGTTACATCTTGCGCGAACCATACCCTGGGACTTTTTTGAATCGGAGTTCGCTCCCTTGTATGCGGCAACTGGCAGGCCTGCCAAACCCGTACGCTTGATGGTGGGTTTATCTATTCTCAAGCATATGGAAAATGTCAGCGACGAGGTTATCGTGCAACACTGGGTACAAAACCCGTATTACCAGGCATTTTGCGGGGAGGTTGAATTCCAGTGGTCATTCCCTTGTGACCCATCCGATCTGGTGTACTTCCGCAAGCGAGTCGGCGAAAAGGGATTTGAAAAAATATTGGCATCCTCTATCACCATTCATGGTGAGAAAGCGGTCGAAGAGGAAGTCTGTATTGACACCACAGTACAGGAAAAAACATCACCTTTCCCACCGATGCAAAGTTGTACCGAAAGATTATTGTTCGTTGCCTGAAATTGGCCAGGAAAGAAGGGATAACACTTCGCCGCAGTTATGCCAAGGAAATTAAGCAAAGAAAACTGGAATGTCGTTTTGCGGGACATCCCAGGAACCGTGCCAAGGCCCGCAAAGCCGTTAAGCGGCTAAAGACCATTGCCGGTCGTTTAGTGCGGGAATTGGAGCGTAAACTGCCACTCGACATTCTGGAAAAGCTGGCAGAGGACTTTGCACTATTCCATCGTGGACTGAACCAGAAGCGAGGGGATACGAACAAGCTGTACAGCTTGCACGAACCCCATGTCTACTGCATGAGTAAAGGCAAAGAGCATAAGCGCTATGAATTTGGCACCAAGGTTTCTATCACGACAACTCGGGATTCAAAAATCATTGTTGGTGCCATGGCCTTTGATACGAACAAATTTGATGGTCATACGCTGCCGGAGGTGCTGTTGCAATTGAAGCGGCTTAACAAACTGAAACCGGCCGTTGGCTTATGTGATCGGGGTTACAAAGGGAAGAAAAAGATCAATGACACGCGGATCATAATGCCCAGCACAGGTACTCGGGATACGGATAGTGCCTACCAGGTGCTGATGCGGAAACGTTTTAGAAAGCGGGCTGGCATAGAGCCGGTGATCGGCCACCTGAAGTCGGATCATCGATTGAACAAAAGTTATCTCAAAGGATTTGAAGGCGACCAGATTAACGTACTGATGGCTGCTGCTGCGTTTAACTTCAGGAAGTGGATGAGATTGTTTTTATTGGCCCCGAAAACGGCTTCCTTATGGAGTCGTTTAACGCAGTTTATTATCAAGCCACGGCATTACGGCGATGCCGTGATGGCCAATTAGGCTTTTTCAGGGTCGACTAAATAGACTGAAGTTTTCGGGCTTCCGGCCCGTATTCGAAACAACACAAGAGGCCAGGAATGCCACGAATTAGGAACATCTGCATCAGAAATTATCGGGGGATCAAGGAGCTGAACTGGAATCCTTCTCCAAGCTTGAACTGTATCATTGGGGTCTGCTTACAATACGTGGCGGATTCAAGTCGCTAGTGCAATCGGTGGGTTGATCCCAAACAGTACTTGGTTGGGGGTTTTAAAGTCCAGACATTTTCTTGGCCGGTTGTTAAGTTTATCAAAGATTCTCTGGACACACTCCGGCGTCATATCATCAAAGCTAGTGTAGGTCGTCGTAAATAGTGTACCATATAGTCTCTTCCCTATATAGAGAGCTTGTCGTGCGTGTTGCAGTAGAAATTGTTTTGTCTGATGACGAAGTTTTGGGTTTGAGTAAGTTATCTAAATCGCGTTCTGTCTCGGTCCGATTGGCGGAGCGTTCACGAATTGTTCTTCTGGCCGGCAAGGGCATGACCAATGAAGAGATCGGTTTTGAACTGGGCATTACGAGACAGAAAGCGGGCCGCTGGCGAGAACGCTATGCAGACAGTGGAGTCGAAGGCATCAGCCAGGATGCGTATCGGCCAGGGCGAAAACCGAAAATCAGTTCACGCAAGGTTGCACAGGTGATCAGACTCACGACGCAAGAGACACCGGAAAACGCTACGCATTGGAGCCAGCGTCTCATGGCAGATAAGGCCGGCATTAGCATGTCCTCGGTGGGCAGGATATGGAAAAGCCACGGTTTGAAGCCACACCGAATAAATACATTCAAGGTATCGAACGATAAAGAGTTTGCCGAGAAGTTGGAGGCAATCGTCGGCCTTTACTTATCACCGCCAGAAAATGCCATTGTTTTCAGTTGTGATGAAAAGAGTCAGATACAAGCACTGGATAGAACGCAGCCGGGCTTGCCGATGAAAAAAGGCAGGGCGGCGACAATGACCCATGACTATAAACGTCATGGCACCACGACCTTGTTTGCGGCATTGAACATCTTGACAGGGGAAGTGTTAGGTACCTGCGCCGAACGGCATCGCCATCAAGAATGGTTGAAGTTTCTCCGCCAAATAAATAAGTCGACGCCCAAGGATAAAGAGATTCATATTATCTGTGACAACTACGCCACACATAAGCACCCGAAGGTAAAAAGCTGGCTGAAATATCACCAGCGATTCCATGTGCACTTTACGCCAACCAGCGCATCGTGGTTAAACATGGTGGAGCGGTTTTTTCGGGAGCTAACTGAAAAGCAATTGAAACGAGGTGTCTTTAGCAGTGTGGAAGAGCTTGAGCAAACAGTCATGGCGTTCATTGAGACTCATAATCAAGCGCCAGCGCCTTATATCTGGACCAAATCCGCGAGTGACATATTGGAGAAAGTGAAGCGTGGCAGAGAGAAACTTAATAAGTTACAAACTGTTTGACGACCTACACTAGATCCTTTCGGGGCGTATTGGCGGATCAGACCATTTGTATTCTCATTCAATCCCCGCTCCCATGAATGGTAAGGGTGCGCGAAGTAGCTTTCAGCCTGCAGCTGTTGGGCGATAACCTCGTGTAAGGCAAACTCCTTGCCGTTATCATAGGTCAGTGTTTCTACCGGGGCGGCTAAGGGGGAAAGCGCCCCAAGTATCGCTTCCTTGACGGCCTTCGCCGTTTTATTGGGGGCCAGGGCGATCACTGTGAAACGTGTCTTTCTCTCAACAGCCGTCATCAGTACGGAGCCACCCAAGCGCCCAATGATAAGGTCCATTTCCCAATCACCAATACGCTTGCGCTCATCAACAATCGCTGGACGCTCGTCGATACTTACCCGGTTCTTTAGCTGCCCGCGCTTGTCTGGGCTCCCGTAACGCTTCTTACGTTTCTTTTGGCAGCGCAAGTGGGCATGGAGGTCGCCCCCGGCCTTCTTGTCGATCAGAATGTACTGATAAATCCATTCTGGACTAACAGATTGCAGGATTGATTTTGCTAGCCAACCGCTGATCTGCTCTGGACTCCATTCCTCCCTCAGTAGCGATTCAACCCGCTGCCAGGTTATCTCTGTAATACGTGTATGGGTGTGGTGATGCTGCCGTTCAGTGGCAAAACGCTGGGCCTGCTGGGGCCTATAACCACGCAAGCCCGTATTGCGACCAAGCTCTCTGCTAATTGTCCCAGGGCTTCGTCTAAGCTCTCTGGCTATGGCTTTTTGTGTAAAACCAGCTTTTAAAAATGCTTCAATCTGGTATCGTTCGTATTCGGTCAACTGTGTATAGTTCATGTGTAATTTCCTTGGTCGAGAAAATGGCACTGGATTGTACCAGTTGGCCACCTGCTCTAGAAATTGCACTTATGACTTGAATCTAAGCGTGTAAAAATAGGACACATCTCAGCTTAGCGATACCACCATCAATTCAAGATCTGGTGGATGCTCGGTCATATCGACATCGTACCGACCAAATCGCCGGATCTGGTCTCTGATATATGGACTGAGACCAGCTACCAATTCTTTCGTGATTGTATAGCCTTCTTTGGCCATGGTAGCTAACACCTTTGTGAGGTCAACCACATTCTGCAACATGATGGAATTGGCGACTCAGTTTGAGTATTTTATTTGCTTGATCTGCTCAACAGGATCACCACTTTTAATCACTTGGCCGCCAAAAGTAATCCAGTCCTGAAAATCGTTATAGGATTCTACTTTGGTGGTCTCAGCTCGGATCGTCTGACGGAAATCTGCCTCAGAGATGTACCGCAACAAAAACAAAGTTCGCGTCACACGACCCAGTTCACGGAACGCTCGATACAATCTGTTGCGGCGGTTATTGCTATTGAGCTTGCGCAGTAGCATTGATGGCAGCACCTTTCCTGCCTGGATCGACAACACCACTTGCATCATATCCTTCCAATGCGTTTCGATCAGCAACCAATCGGCTGTCTTGGTAAATAGGGTCCACGGCAATATAGGGGTGTGAGCAGCACACTTACCTGTCTAACTCGCTGAATTTACTCAAAAACCTTTACCGGTTTCTTTTTCCCCGAATAATGACGTTCCCGTTGATCACTTTCAATGTAACGATCGGTTGTGGCCATCGTCGCATGACCGGCATCGTCACGGACATGCTCTCGAGGGCGCGTTCGGACATCCTCAGAAATTCCAGTATGGCGCAGCCAGTGCACTGTGGATTCCTTCAAATCCAGTGCATCATCCTTTAGTCCATCCTCACACATACGCGTGTAGGTGTGGTCAAAACACTGTTGTACAAGCAGTCGAAGGTGTCGCGAGCTGGTCACTGGACCCTTACCCCTGACCTTTGGAATCAACGGCGCTACGTCAGTTGGCGAAGGGAGAGGAGAAAGATCACGTGACTCCCGATAACGCTTCAATGCCTTCAGCATTGCGTCCGACACGGTGACGGTCCTGTGTTTATTGCCCTTACCGGTGACATGAAACCACCAATTGCCATCCCGGTCTTTCTTAAAGTCTCCCATGACGGGGGCGGAACGTTCATCGGCAACAAGCTCAGAGACTCGTAAGTACATTGCAAACAGTGATGTCATACAAAACAGCGTGCGCTCGTGGACGTCCGGATCCTCTGCGGCCATAAGCTCTGCCGTTTCCAGAACGTAATCCCACTGCAAGTCGCTAATGCGCCTCACCAGCGCCTGGTTGTGATCTCGGCGGAGAAACTTGCTCTTCTGCCGTATAGCGCTACAGGATTGGCGACGACCAGGGACTCTTGGGCGAGGTAATCGTAGAATGACGAAAGCACTGCAAAGGTCGCTCGAACAGCGGCCTGAGATGGCGTGTACGCTTTCCTATCGGGCGCTTCGCCGGATCGAAACTCGGCCTTGGACACGCTCGCTACAAATGGCCTCCAGTCGGGGTTGGGTACGCGTTCACCCTCACGACGGATAAAGCGCGCCACATTCTTGGTACCGATCCACGCGACGGGAGGATCAATCGTGAATCGGATGAAATCCGCGATATCGTCACGTGTGAGAAGACGAACTGAAGTTTTCTGAACATGCCAGCTCCACTGCAGTAACCGCTCTAGCTCCCGGCGATAGGCATTGAAGGTGGCCGTCGATCCACCATAACTGACGAGAAACTGGAGTGTCGACACATAGTCGTGACCCGCTCCAGACAGCGGTTCACCCGTGAAAAATCGAGTCACCGAGCGGCCCTGGGCTTCACGGTGCCTACGATCACCGATGACTGCCAGGTTATCGATAATCGCTGTGGGAGCAATCCGTTTCGGATTTTTCATATACGACGAGGTAGACACCACTGAAAGTGCCTATTTTCTTAAAGTATGGGACAAAGAATACACTATTATGATACAAATCACTATATCCAGTCTTTTCCAATATGAAATGAGCCTGAAACCCGGGAATGTGGCGGAAGTTGATTCCAACATAAAATGAGCCTGAAATAGTCCTTGTAGTCGTTCATGATCAGCGGATGAAAACGATCATGAGCTTAGAACATCTGAATACCCTGGGTGCCATCAAACAGTTTCTCGACGTCACACAGGAAGTAGCCTTCAACGTGGCCACTGAGAAATCTGAACGCTATCGCTGGGTACAGAAGGCACTGGTGAAGCACCGATACTTACAGCTTGGCAAAACAGACCGGGGAACCGTCACCCGCTACCTGATAAAGGTAACCGGCTACTCCCTGGCCCAGACCAGGCGCCTGATACGCCAATACGTCAAAACAGGCACCGTCTCGGTGAAACCAGCTCGGCGTAATGGCTTCAAGCGCGCCTACACTGACGCCGATATACGCCTATTGGCGAGTATGGATGAGCGACATGGTCAGCCCAGCGGCGCGGTACTTAAAAAGCTCTGTGAGCGGGCTTATCAGCGCTTTGGCCAAGCCGACTATCGACGCCTGGCGGGTATTTCGGTTTCTCACCTGTACAACCTGCGGGCCTCCAAGACCTACCAGAGGCAGCGCTGTGTCTTGACAAAGACACGACCTAAGGCCGCCTCTATTGGCCAGCGGCGCAAACCTTGCCCGAACGATCAACCAGGCTATATCCGCATTGACTCTGTCCATCAAGGTGATCAGGACAAACGCAAAGGAATCTACCACGTCAATGCCGTGGATGAGGTGACACAGTTCCAGATCATCGTCACGCTGGAACGTATTAGCGAGGCGTTTATGCTGCCAGCCCTCAGGCAGATTCTGGCTGCCTTCCCCTTTAAAATACGGGGCTTTCACGCAGACAATGGCGGCGAATATATCAACTACACCGTTGCTGAGCTTCTGGACAAGTTGCACATTGAATTTACCAAATCACGGCCCCGGCACAGTAACGACAATGGTTTGGTTGAGAGTAAAAATGGCTCGGTCATTCGCAAACTCTATGGCTATACCCACATACCTCAGCAGTACGCCACGGATTTCACTGAACTCAATAGCCATCAAGTCTACCGATACGTCAATTTCCACCGGCCCTGCTATTTCCCCACCACCATTATTGATGAGAAGGGCAAGGAGCGGAAGAAATACCGCTACGACGACATGATGACACCCTATGAGAAATTCCGCTCCCTGGCCAAACCCAGCCAATATTTAAAGCCGGGAATCACCTTTAGAAATCTGGATGCATTCGCCAATGAAATGACGGACAATGAGGCCGCTGAACAACTAAATTCAGCACGAGATCACTTATTTCAGCAACTCCATGAGCGACTCAAGATAAGGGCTTAATACACCCTCCCTTCAGGCTCATTTCATATTGGAAAATACTTATCCGATAATAAACATTATCGGATATAGCATTCGCTGGAAAGAACGCTCTCATTCAGCACCAACACTTTCCAGGGTGCCCATTGGGGCATCTGTCAGGTCAATGCCTAAACCAACAATTTACACGAGTCCTGCCCGTGGGCCTGTGCCCCGCCGCACCCTGTACCAATAACACGGAGTATTACACAATGACCCAACTCACAATCCTTACCGCCTCAGAACAGAGAACCTTTGATCGACCTCCAGTCCTCAACAGTAATGAGCGACGCATCTATTTCAGTATTACCCCTGAAATCAGATCAACACTGAATCGCATTAAAACACCGGCGAATAAAGTCGGATTCTTGCTACAGCTCGGCTACTTCAGGGCCAATGCACGATTTTATCAAGCCACGTTGTTTCATCAGCGCGACGTAAAATACATTAAGAAGCTACTCAAAATTGATGGCATCTTTGAGCGCATCGTGGACCGCCTCCGATGTCAAAGATTTAACCGTCTCATTCAATCGCTTGCCAAAGTGCGTAATCGAGACACCAATGATGTACGCATCTTTACTCATGCTGCGCCCTCTGGAACGGGTCTGCGCCGCTGCGCAATACGAAAGCGCGACGCTACAAAGGCAAGGTCTGCCAAGCACGCGTTACCTGCCGGGTTGAGACCCGTCACGTGATAGTCACTATAGGCTGCAGCGAAATTAATCCACATCGCGCCCGTAAGGTTAATCGACAAGTTGGCGCCCGATTGTGCATAGGTATCAACCCAACGATCTATAAATTCTTCATCCGTAGAGTACATATAACAAGAGATTGTACCTCTCGTTCTTGCCAACTCTGTCGCTTCGGATGCCGCCGCATCTGCACTCTCTGTTGCAACAATAAACAGAACCGGGCCGAAACGCTCTTCGGCGTACATTTCCTTAAACTCGGAACTAGCTGCAATAACAAGTGGTGTGCAAGTGCGCGCATTAGGAAAATCCGGATGATCGTAAGAATGTGCAGGTCTCAATATGACCAGCCCTTCTCGTTCAGCCATGGCAGTGACATCCTCGACAACATCAAGACTGATCTGCCCCTGAACAGCGCCCATAATTCCCGCGGCTAATTTTGGGTTGGCAGCGATCGCGTCTATCTCATTGACAATCGCCCTGGCGACGTCGTCAAAGCTGATCGGGCCATCACAAGTATTGATGCCGTCCTTGGGTACATAGACCACTTGTGGACTGGTGCACATTTGCGCGGAGAAAAGGCTAGATGCACGTGCAATGGCGCGCGTGGATTCTGCCAAGTTAGCCATCGATTCTACTACAACACTATTGACACCAGCGGTTTCTGTGTAGAGCTGTTTCCCGGCAACCGTGCTCTCAAGGTAGCTACCGAAGCGAGGGCTGCCAGTAAAATCGATAATCTGAACAGCGTCGTGGTCAATATATTTACCGGCTGTAGGTGCAGCCAGAGTATCGGCCGCCAATGTGACCAGATTCGGATCAAAGCCAAAATCAGCCAATGTCTGTCTACAAGTTTCAACAACGATTGCCATCGGCAATATGGCTATCGGATGGGGCTTAACAACAACCGGGTTACCGGTAGCCAAACTCGCAAACATGGCCGGGTAGGCATTCCAGGTTGGGAATGACGCACAACAAATAACAAGCCCGACACCTCGCGGAACCAGCGTATAGATTTTTTCGAGCGCTACCTTTTCGCCACCAAAATCTCTATGGTAATTCGCCCTGGGCGCTACATTGCGCATGGCGGTGGCCGAATAGGCCAACGCCTCAAGGCCTCGATCAAGTGCATTAGGGCCTGAGCCACTGAAAGCTTGAGTGTAACTTTGACCCGCCACATGCATGACGGAATGAGCCATCTCGAAATTTCTATCGTACAGCCTCTCCGCCATTTCTATGCACAGAGCAATTCTCAGTTCCGGTTCTACTTTTTCCCAAACTGCCATGGCCGATTTTGCCGCCGAAATAACCTCCTCCGGATCGCACAATGGATAGGTAATACCCAAGGGCTGCTGGGTAAAGGGCGAAACCTCCTCCCCGGCCCATTCGGTGATACCCGGCAAATCAATTTCATACGGTTGATTCAAGCGCGCTTCAAAAGCCGCTTTGCCCACTACAGGTTTTTCCGGGCCATGAATTTTTGTCGATGGAGAATCCTTATACGCACTCCAGCTTTTACGTGTACTGACCGCCTCGATGGCCTGCTCAAGCGTCGCCTCATGTTTTGCAATAAGATCGACTCGTTCTTGCTCTTCGCTCATCTTCGCTACCCCATTCTCTCGACAATCATGGCACTACCATTGCTAACCATTGCCAGCGCCGGTTGCCACAACAAGACCAAAATCTCAGCGTGGTGGCCAACATATCGAGATGTCATCGCACATCATTGGACGGAAATTTTTACATAGCTAGGTATGTTTATGCAAGTATATTACAGTCTGTATCCGTATATCGTAAATGAAGGTCTCTTTGCGTTACCAAGCCGTGCCCTCCTCAGTCCAGCACAATAAATATTTTAACTTGCATTAACAGACTCTATAGGTAAGGATAGCAAATCCTACCCAGTTTACGCAGTAGATTTGAAACGAAAAATATCAATCAAGGCAGCTCGCCATTGAAAACACGGGGAACCTAAAGTGAACGATGCTTATATCTATGATGCAATAAGGACACCACGTGGCAAAGCACGAGATGATGGCAGCCTACATGACTTGAGCCCCTACGATCTTATGGGTACGTTGTATGCAGCTCTGGAACAGCGCACTGGGCTTGATCCATCCGATATCGGCGATGTGGTATTGGGTTGCGCCACGCAACACGGAGAATTAGCGGGCAACATTGCTAAGACGTCAACACTGTACCACCAATGGCCAGCCCAAATTCCCGGCATTACCGTGAATCGATACTGCTCTTCAGGTATCGACGCTATTAATATCGCGGCCATGAAGATAATGACTGGCGTAGATGAAATGGTGGTCGCCGGGGGAATAGAAATGCTCTCCAGAGTGTCGATGTTTGCCGATAAACCCGCACCCTTTATGAACCCGCAGCTAAGTGAAAAAATGGGTATGTTTATGATGGGCTGCGGCGCCGACTTGTTAGCCACGCAACACAATATCAGCCGTGAGGCAGCGGACCGAGTTGCACTGGACAGCCAACAGCGTGCTGCCCATGCCCGCGATAACAACTACTACACCTCAATTGTTCCAGTACAAAACACGGCAAGTAACATCACCGTAGAGCAGGATGAGTTGATTAGGCCACAAACCACTCTCGAACGGTTGGCAAGTATGGCCCCATCCTTTGCCGAGCTGGGGGAAAGTGGCGTCGATGACGTTTTCTTGCGCGCTTTTCCTGAACTGACATCAATTAGCCATATTCATACACCCGCCAATTCACCGGCAATGGCCGATGGTGCCGCCGCCGTACTAATTGGCTCGGGAGCAATCGCCGAGAAGTTATCGATCAAACCAAGAGCCCGTATCCGTGCCATGGTGAGTATCAATGACGACATTCACACGGTGATCGCAGGCTGCGTCGCCGCCGCAAAAGAACTGATGCGCAGAGAAGGTCTTGGGCCAGATGATATTGATTTGTTTGAAATCCACGAAGCCTTTGCTGCGACCATGGTGTATTGCCAGCAGGAACTTGGCGTTAGCAGCGACAAACTCAATGTGAACGGCGGCTGCATTGCCTTGGGCCACCCATTGGGAGCGACCGGTGCGATCATGACCAGTACCCTACTGGACGAACTGGAGCGCCGAGATCTTAAAACAGGCATAGTTTCTGTATCGGGCGCTGCGGGTGCCGGTACGGCACTGCTGATAGAAAGAGTCACATAAATTCTTAGGGTTGCACTAGTGCCGAGTTAGAGTGAATTGCCGCCATCAGCTGTGGTGGTGGTTCATGCCATCTCGCTAAGGATGAACCGCCGCACCTTACCTAATGGATTGCGAGGCAAGTCTTCCAGCACTTTAATTTTCTCGGGCAATTTAAACTTAGCCAGTCCCTGCTCCAACAACCATGCCTGCACACTGGCCAATTCCGGCGTTGCTGATGTTTCTGCAAGCACCAGGCAAGCACAAATTCTCTCACCGAGTCGTTCATCAGGATAAGCACAGACGGCAGCCTCGGCGACACCGGGATAGTTTTCCAGCAACAGATCCAACTCGACGGGCGAAATTTTCATACCACCCCGATTGATAATATCCTTGCAGCGACCAACGATGCGATAGTACGGATATAGAGGCGGCTCTCCACATATTTCTACGAGGTCCCCACTACGGAAAAAGTTATCTGCGGTAAAAACATCTTCGTTATCGTGGTCTAAGTAGCCATCAAAAACCGTGGGCCCGGCCATTAGTAATTCACCAGGAATTCCTGGGGCAGAGATCTCAACACCAGTTTCCGGATCAGCGATTCTGGTGAGCACCCCGGGTCGCATACCTTCCCATGGCAAACCCGATATTCCCAGACGCGGGAACATAGTGGCGCGGGTTACTGCATCAGGTGCAGTCTTCGGAGTAGAGTGCAAGCTCACGCCTTCATTTGATCCATAGAAATTAACAATCGCAAGTTTATAGTCGCGCTCAAATTTTTCTACCATCCAAGGTGCCAAAGGGGCCGCACCCGAACCCAGCCCGCGTAGCGCTCCGAGATCCAGCTGCTGCCAAAGCTCTGGCGACTTTGCGAGCTGATTCAATACCGCTGGAGACGCAACAGAGAAGCTTATTTTTTCATCTGAAAGTTGCCGCAAATATACCTGTGCATCAAACGGGTGGTGTAGCACCACCGTGGAAGCAAACAGCGCACCGGGAAACAAGAAGCCACCCAGCGCGGCCATATTCACCAACGGAAAAGGGACTAACAAACGGTCGCCAGTACGATACTCACCTGCTGTCGCAGTGCCCAAAGCCGTGGCCAACCACATGTTGTGCGACCTGGGTACACCTTTGGGCGTACCGGTGGTACCGGATGTCCAACAAATAGTCACGATGCTATTTGCAGTGATGGGGTTTTCTGATTGATGCTGTTGTATATATTCTTTTTGTTGCTGGCGTTGCGGTGCATCTTTCGAAAGCAGTTCGTCGATCGAGGGTAGGCTCTGATCAAAGCACAAAATCTCGACATCGGGCAAAGCTGCTGAAGCATTATCAGCCAACGGTATTTTTTTAAAGGTCTTACAGGTCAGTAGAAACCGCGCGCCAAGCGCGGTAGTGATATGCCGAAGCTCATGGACCCCATACTGAACAGGGATAGGAGAAACAATAACGCCCAGTTTACTGGCCGCGTAATAACTGATAATCAGCTCGGCCACATTGGGCATTTGTACGACCAAAAAGTCGCCCGCGGTTAATCCAGCCTGTAACAGCGCCAGCGCCATGCTGTCGCTAGCCAGGTCTAGCTGCGCAAAGCTCAGCTGAGTGGCACCACGATCAAACCATTCGTGACAGTTCGGTTGATCGACTACCGCCTGACGATTACCGAAATCCTTGGCATTTCTATCCAGCAACTGGTGCAGCGTTGCATCACCCCAAGCCCCAATCGCTGCAAGTGATTCAATTCGACTTTTATCTGAAGTGATCATGAAGTGTTCCTTAGCGGCTTGAAAAGTAAGTCGACAGTATAGGTCGCTTTTTTAGCTAGACTCAATACGCACAACCACAGAAAGCCCAGCAATCGGTATAAATAGGAAACTGCAACATGACAGGCCTTCGCTTTCACTAACGATTTCGAAAACTGGATTTCCGGTTGAGTCTAATAAAAATGAGCATATACTCGATCGTATAAATCTAAAGACGCACTCGCCCGTTCTGTTGGCAGGACTAGTCGACCTAAGCGCTGTGACTAAATAATTTCATTTATTGCACAAGCATCCAATTGAGAAAACTCATGGAAAATAATAATAAACTCGAACAAGAGCAAACCACCACAGAGACGACTTGGCCCAACCCGGCCTACGCTTGGTACATGACGATTCTGCTAATGTTCTTGTACATGTTTTCCTTCCTCGACCGCACCATCATTGTTTTGTTAATCGAACCGATCAAACGCGATCTACAGCTCACAGATACTCACATAGGCCTCCTTTATGGCTTCGCGTTTGCGGTCTTTTACACGCTTATGGGAATACCGATCGCGCGCCTCGCCGACACTAAAAACCGAGGCAAGATTATTGCAGTGGGCGTATTAGTATGGAGCCTGATGACAGCCTTGTGTGGCCTGGCGAAAAACTTCGGTATGCTTTTTGCTGCGCGAGTCGGCGTCGGTGTAGGCGAAGCCGCGCTTTCCCCCGCAGCCTATTCACTGATCTCCGATTCCTTCCCCGAGGAGAAGCGGGCCAGAGCGATGAGTGTCTACACTATGGGTGTTTTTCTAGGGGCCGGCCTGGCCTTACTCCTGGGCGGTCAGATCATTGGCTGGGTTGAACAACTAGGCACAGTTACCCTGCCCCTGGTCGGTGAGATTTATAGCTGGCAACTAACGTTCATCGTCGTGGGCGCGCCGGGCATATTATTTTTCGTATTGGTATTAGCATTGCGCGAACCGCCTCGCCAAGGTGTTATACACGGAGACGCGACAGGTGTTCCACTGCGAGAAGCTATGGGCTGGTTTATTCAAAGAAAGCGCTTTTATTTGAGCTTCTACCTCGCCATGGCGTTTCTTACCTTGTACTCCTACTCCCTATCAGCATGGCTGCCCTCGTTTTTCATACGCACGCATGATTGGACCATAATGCAAGTTAGCCAGAACTACGGTCTCGTTTATCTATTGTTCGGACCTGCAGGAATACTAGCCGGTGGCATGATAGCGAGTTATCGAGCGCGCCGAGGAAACGCCTTCGCCAGTGCCCGTATGGCGGTGGTTTCAAGTGCGGGCTTATTGATTCCAGCGGCAACCATGACGATGGTAGACAGCGCCTGGTCTTCTTTAAGTATCATTGCGGTGATCAAATTTGTGAGCGGCCTACCGCTTGGGGTGGCCATGGCTGCGGTGCATGAAGTAACCCCGAACCGATTGCGCGCCCAAGCAGTGGCTATCTATCTTTTTATTATCAATATACTGGGACTGGGAACTGGACCGACAATCGTGGCACTGCTGACGGACTACGCCTTTGGTGACCCTGCAGCATTGCGTTACTCATTGGCTATTGTTGGCGTCGTTGCCTGCGCCCTCGCCTTGATCTTTTCAACCTATGCATTGAATCAGCTCAAACGACTAAAACCGCAGTTTGAGCGAGAGTTGGCAATCGCTAATGGCGGGATGACATAATCATCGCTGCTAATTTTCGCAGCTGACTACTTCTTTCGCAGGTCTGCGTGCGCATTGATCCACTCCTGAGCGCAGACAGAACCCCAGAATGAAATCTCGTTGGCCAGCGACGCTACAGCACATAGTTCGACAAATTTGTTCACCTTGCCACTTCCGTAACACTCCATCAGCTCTAGACATTCTCGCTGTGTCGGTAGCCCAGTTCCACCTCCTACCGTACCTACATTGACGTTGGGTATATGAACCTCCCAACGCAGTAAATTATTCTCGGCATCTAGTTCCAGGGAGTTCTGCGCAAAAGCTGACTCGGGTAATGTGGCTGGATCCTGCCCAGTCGCGATATAGATCGCTGTCAGTGCATTGGCGTGACTGCAATGCGAATTGTGGTTGCCTGCTAACAGGCTGAAATCGGCGTACGATCGATGCAGCTTGGGAATGTCGGCAATATCTGCGCGCGTAATTCGCTGCATCACCTCACCGGGAATATCCACACTGACGATAACGTTTTTACCTCTGCCCATCAGCGCATTCATATTGCTGGCAACTTTCTCTCCACTCATGCCCCCTGCCATCAGATGGCGAGAGATTTCAGGATGCTTTCCCAATACAGCTTTAACCGCGTTGGCCGTTGCAATGCTCACCATGTTCTGACCGGATGCATCGCCGGAGTTCATGGTTACCCGCATGCACACTTTGCGGCCCAATTGCCAGCAGTGGATATCCATCACCTTGCCATGGGAGGTCGTGGCCTCTAGCACTGGCACCAACCAAGCCCAGTCGGCGTTCAATGAATCCGTAAATGCGCAGGCATCATCAAAGTTGGCGAATTCAAATACGGGCGCTCGCTGAATACCGCCATTTTTGATGACCCTCACTCTAGCACCGCCACTTTCGTTGATCACTTTCATGCCGCGCGATGTAGAAGCTACCAACGTGCCTTCGGTGGTAGCAAAGGGAACATAAAACTCACCTTGTGCGGCATCGCCACGCACTTGCACAGGCCCGGCAATGCCCACGGGAATTCGAACTGTTCCGACATAGTTTTCAATATTAGAGCGCGAGGGTTCTTTATAGAGTTCTGAATCGCGCTGCAGAACGCTCCCTTCCAGAGAAATGGGATAGTTGTTATTCGACTTGTCTGAGTTTGTCATCGACTTAAAGGCTCTCCAGTTTGTTGTTTGATACCAGAGCCCGAATTAATCGGACTATAGCGCTATCACAGTACTTAGAGTTCGCTCGGCAGCAGGATCGCCTACGGTTGCCGGCACGATACATATTTCATCGACACCCGCAGCGGTGTACTGTGCAATTCGATCGCGCACGGCGGAAATGTCACCCACGATACCTACAGCAGCCGCCATTTTAGAGGGCATAGCGGCCAGTACTTCCTTGGGATGAGGGCGAGTCTTCGCAAATTTAACGATATCGCCGAAACCCGCTTCGATAAACATATCGCTGTATCCAGGGGCTGATAAATATCCGACCTTAGAACGCAACATTTGCGTAATTGCCTGCTCTGTCGGATCTACTGCACACGCCAACCATGCAGCGACTTTCGGTGTCTCACGCCCCACCTCCTTTGCAGCATCCTCAAGCTGCTGCTTCAGGCGTGAAACCGATTCAACGGTCACCATATTCAGCAGCATTCGGTCGCTGTGGCGTGCAGCCGCTTTTACCGCAAGGCGGCCAAAAGCGGCGATAGTAATATGTGCGCCGGGAGCGTCGGTACGCAGGTGGAATCCCTTGCATCTAGCAAGCTCACCCTCTATATCTACCTTTTGACCTTCCAATAAACCTCTTAGAATCATAGCTGATTCTTCCAGGTGCTTGGCGGTGCGCAGGCGCGATCGGCCGTGCCACTGCTCTACCACAACTTTACTGGAACTACCTATTGCCAAACGCGTCTTGCGACCCGTCATTGCCGCCACCGTAGCAACACCCATTGCCATAGTCATGGCGGTACGCACATCAACAGCGAGAGGCCCTATGTTTAAAGCCATCTCACTTTCACCGGACACTGGATCGCTACCCACAGCGGTGGCAAACGCAAAAGCGTCAAAGGTTGCCATCTCGCCAATCCATAAATCGGAGTAACCATGGCGCTGTGCATTGCGTGCAATGTCAAGATTGTCCATCGCCGGCTGGTCCTGCCACAGTGGGGTAACTACGCTAATTGCCATAAGTTTGTCCTTTAAAATTTCGTCAGGGTCTCAAGCTAGTGTAGGTCGTCAAACAGTTTGTAACTTATTAAGTTTCTCTCTGCCACGCTTCACTTTCTCCAATATGTCACTCGCGGATTTGGTCCAGATATAAGGCGCTGGCGCTTGATTATGAGTCTCAATGAACGCCATGACTGTTTGCTCAAGCTCTTCCACACTGCTAAAGACACCTCGTTTCAATTGCTTTTCAGTTAGCTCCCGAAAAAACCGCTCCACCATGTTTAACCACGATGCGCTGGTTGGCGTAAAGTGCACATGGAATCGCTTGTGATATTTCAGCCAGCTTTTTACCTTCGGGTGCTTATGTGTGGCGTAGTTGTCACAGATAATATGAATCTCTTTATCCTTGGGCGTCGACTTATTTATTTGGCGGAGAAACTTCAACCATTCTTGATGGCGATGCCGTTCGGCGCAGGTACCTAACACTTCCCCTGTCAAGATGTTCAATGCCGCAAACAAGGTCGTGGTGCCATGACGTTTATAGTCATGGGTCATTGTTGCCGCCCTGCCTTTTTTCATCGGCAAGCCCGGCTGCGTTCTATCCAGTGCTTGTATCTGACTCTTTTCATCACAACTGAAAACAATGGCATTTTCTGGCGGTGATAAGTAAAGGCCGACGATTGCCTCCAACTTCTCGGCAAACTCTTTATCGTTCGATACCTTGAATGTATTTATTCGGTGTGGCTTCAAACCGTGGCTTTTCCATATCCTGCCCACCGAGGACATGCTAATGCCGGCCTTATCTGCCATGAGACGCTGGCTCCAATGCGTAGCGTTTTCCGGTGTCTCTTGCGTCGTGAGTCTGATCACCTGTGCAACCTTGCGTGAACTGATTTTCGGTTTTCGCCCTGGCCGATACGCATCCTGGCTGATGCCTTCGACTCCACTGTCTGCATAGCGTTCTCGCCAGCGGCCCGCTTTCTGTCTCGTAATGCCCAGTTCAAAACCGATCTCTTCATTGGTCATGCCCTTGCCGGCCAGAAGAACAATTCGTGAACGCTCCGCCAATCGGACCGAGACAGAACGCGATTTAGATAACTTACTCAAACCCAAAACTTCGTCATCAGACAAAACAATTTCTACTGCAACACGCACGACAAGCTCTCTATATAGGGAAGAGACTATATGGTACACTATTTACGACGACCTACACTAGTATAGTGCTTGGGTTGGTGATAGTCTATTTACACAAGCTATTACTCGGCCTGATGCGTATAGGCAGTATCCGGTCCGAGTTTCCCTGCATTTGATACGCAAAAAATTCTGGATAGAGAGGTTAACGACAATGGAACAGCGCAATTTCCGCGTAACCGAAGACGCACTCGGTAAAGTCACGCATTTTGACAACGCTCCGAAATGGATTTATGAGATTGATAACCCCTACCTACACGGCGTGTATGCACCGACTATGGACGAAGTAGATGCTGACAACCTCACCGTCGTTGGCGATCTACCTGCCGATTTAGACGGCGCGTACTATCGAAACGGCCCCAACAATGTTCACAGGCCGAACGGTGCATACCATCCTTTTGATGGCGACGGTATGGTTCATGCGGTTTACTTCAAAGACGGTAAAGCATCTTATAGAAACCGCTTCATTGACACTGCCGGCCTCGCGTTGGAACGCGAGCAAGGCGGCTCAATCTGGCCTGGCGTTATGGACAGGTTCGATTATTCTCTACCTGGTTTCCCCATCAAAGATAACTGTAATACTGACGTCACCCTGTTTGCCGGCCAGCTAATGCCAACCTGGTACAACGCAGGTATACCGCACAAAATGGACCCGCTGACCTTGGAAAACCTCGGCGAGTACCCTCTTGCAGGCAGAATCAAGCAAAAGATGTCGGCCCATAATCGCGTCGACTGGAACACCGGCGAAATGCTATTTATGGACTATGGAGACGAAGCTCCGTTTATGACCTATGGAGTAGCCAATCCGGATGGGTCGCTGCGTCAGGAAGTTGAGATCGAGCTGCCCGGACCCCGCTTGCCGCATGACCTGGGTTTCACCACTAACTACACTATACTGCATGATTTACCGTTCTTTCACGACATGAATATCTTACGCAAACATGGTCGCAGGGTCGTGGATTTCCATCCAGACATCCCAACAAGATTCGGAATTATTCCACGCTATGGCGCCTCCGAAGACATTCGCTGGTTCGAGTGTGAGCCCTGCTTTATCTTACATGTCTCCAATTGCTGGGAAGACGGTGACTGGATAACAATGGATGGTTCTAGGTCTACCAACCCGAAGCCAAGGGTCGATACTGACTGCGGCCCACTAACCCACATGATGGCCTACATGGTCAATATCACGAACAACTATCGCTGGCGCTTTAATCTCAAAACAGGTGAGGTCCGCGAATGTGCCATTGACGATCTCAATACAGAGTTCAACAAAACCAACCAATTATTTCACGGTGTGCAAAGCAAGTATGCCTACCATCAACGCATCCCTACATGGGAAGAAGGCGCACGCACTCTGAGCTTCACTGCACTAGTGAAATACAATAACGAAACCGGGCAATACAGCAAATGGGATTATGGCAAAGGTGTATACGGCAGCGAAGTATCCTTTGCTCCCGTCAAAGGTGCCACTCGCGATAACGATGAGGACGATGGCTACCTGATCAACACGGTACTGGACAGTGATACCTGGAAGTCGGAAGCGCTGGTGTTCGACGCCAAGGACATTGCTCAAGGGCCTATCGCCAGAGTACAGATCCCCAATCGTGTACCAGCCGGATTCCACTCCAGCTGGGCGCGTGGTGAAGCTATATATCGTTAGGCCTTGTGACGAAAATTAAATGACTTGCATAATCGAACTCCACATTGTAAAGTTTAGCTCAATCTAGCTGTAAATGCGCGTATGGAAGAGTTTGCGTCGATGGTAGATCACACAGCCCAGCCCAGTACCGTCACTCGATTGATTGCATGGCTGCTTGGTTTTCTTGAAGCGAGACCTCCGAAGACGTTGATTGACCAGCTGGATTTTTTGGACTAGATACCGTTGGATAAATTTATAGCACAACCGCAAACAATGACGATCAAATAATAAATTCCGTTTTGGAGAATATCATGCGTATACCAAATTTCAGACAATCCAGCTGCCACCTCGCCCTAGTTGCCGCCAATGCACTGCTTGTTGCCGCCCCGCAGTTGAGCTACGCACAAATGTTGGAGGAGGTAATAGTCACGGCGGAACGTCGCGCAGAATCACTGCAGCAGACTCCAGTTGCCGTTACGGCATTTACGGGTGATATGGTGGGCGATGGCGGCATTGGCAATCTTGGAGATATAGCCGTGCAAACGCCTAACTTCAAGTTCACCACCTTTAATATCTCCGAGCCACAGCTGTATATACGCGGTATCGGCACAACCAATGACTCTATCGGTTCAGATCCTGCGGTAGCAGTTTTTCTCGACGACGTTTATCTCGGCCGACCCAGTGGTGCATCAACCGATTTGTACGACCTGGAACGCATTGAAGTTTTACGGGGTCCTCAGGGTACTCTGTACGGTCGCAACTCTGCCGGTGGTGCGCTCAACATTTTTACCAAAAAACCGCAGCAAGAATTTGAAGCCAAGGCCGGACTTACCGTTGGTAGCGACGCTTTGTTGAATGTTCGTGGTTACATTAACGGACCCATTTCCGACACTGTCGCTGGTAAGCTCACAGTCAATGTCCGCTCTCGCGATGGCTTCGCAGAAAACATTACAACTGGTCAAGAACTTGAAGACGACGACACAAAAAGTGCGCGCGGGCAACTCCTGATAACGCCATCGGACAGAGTTGAAATATTACTGGGCGTTGACTACACCGATATCGATACCAGCGGTGCCAACCGCTTTCTCACCAATTTCGATGTTGAGCCTATAAACCCTCCCATCTTCGTCGACCCTGCCTTGGCTGCGAATGCTCAGTTTGGCAACGATCCACGAAAATCCAGCTCCAATGAAGTTCAAAACTCGGAGAAGGAGCTAATGGGCTTTCTCGCCCGTGTTGAAGTACAAATGGACTGGGCAACGTTGACCTCTATTACCGCCTACAGGGAGAGTGAATCTTCCTGGTTCCAGCCTTTGGTTCCAGTACTTTCGATAGAGGACGGCGGTCTTGGCTTGTTTGAAGTTAATGACGGCGCAGATCAGGAAGCAGACCAACTCTCACAGGAATTTAGACTCTCATCAGAAATTGAGACGCTGAAATGGGTAGCCGGCCTTTACTACTTTAAAGAAAACGCGGAAAAAACTGAGCGCTTTACCACCTATTGGAACGCAATTGCTCCAGGCCCCTTGTCGTTGAACAGCCCCGGAGACGTTTCCTTTATTCAGGATGCGACAACTGAAAGTATGGCCGCGTTCGGTCAAATCACTTGGGACCTCACTGAGACAGTGGCATTAACACTAGGTGCGCGCTACACGGAAGACGACAAAGAAATTGATAACGCAGCAGTCAGTAATATTCCGGCAGCACCGGCCGGATTTTTTGGCATTCCGCTGGGCTTCTCAGGATCTCCCTACGCTGTGTCTGCGGACGATTCCTGGAGCGACTCAACCTATCGCGCTACCGTTGACTGGAACCTGACAGATGATGCCATGCTCTATGTAACGTATTCAGAAGGCTTTAAAAGCGGTGCTTTTCTCGGAACCCAGTCCAGCTCTATTTTAGCGACAACGGCGATCCAGCCTGAGACCTCTACCAACATTGAGATCGGCGCCAGAACACAGTGGTTTGATGATCGTGTAAGATTTAACATCACCTACTTTGATCTGGACTATGAAGATCTACAAACGTTCTTTCTCGAAGACTTTGAGCTAAAAGCAAATAACGCGGCAGCCGAAGTATCCGGGGTAGAACTTGATTTCGCGGTAGTCGTTACCGACTACTTCAGTATTACTGGCAGTTATGCATCACTCGACGGTGAATTCACCGAGGGCGGCAACAAAGGCAACGACTTGCCACGCGCCCCAGAGAGCAGCTGGTCACTGGCACCGCGACTATCGATGGGGCTTGATGGCGGCGCCGCGTTAGACGTTGCTGTGACAGCTTCGTATACCGATGAGTATCACTTCGAGCTGTCCAATGATCTCCGAGGACTAGAGGACGACGTTATCGTTATCGATGCATCGGCCAAATACACATCCGCCAATGAAGACTGGGATGTCACAGTCTGGGGTAAAAACCTCGATGACGAACTGTACTCAGTGCATCACATTAATGGCAGTCTTGGTGGCGCGACCAGAATCTTTGCTCCACCACGCACTTACGGTGTGAGCCTCAATTATCACTGGCAGTAAGGCCGGGAGAGTGTTTGACTAGGTCCATCTTGCAGCGCTGTTAAGCGCAGACACTTAAAGAGAGGTGCAATCGAAAGATTGACCTCTCTTTTTTTGTACCAAAAAAAGTGGGAAACGTTAGGCCGTCGCGTAACCTTCTCTCGAACGAATATCGTCGAAAACTAGCTGGGCCGTTTTAGCAGCGCCCATCGAACCATCGTAGCCTGGGGGACAAACACCATCACCGACGTTATAGAGATTTTCAACGGGCGTACGATGCGACATCCTTGAGCCTGAAACAGTGCGAAAGCCAGGCCACTTACCTCGGTAGCAAATCTTCGTGAGTACTCGACACCGCTCGTCAAAACCGGGAAAGATTTCTCGCAGATCTTCCATCACTGCTGCGAATTCCGCTTTAATCTCATTGGGTTCTATTCCCCGCAGCTTGCTGCGTTATTATAGGGGGATGAGTGAGTATATTCACAAGAGTCATAATGTAACGGTATTGATGTATCACCTGGTTTTTCCGGCGAAGTACCGAAGAGCGGTGTGTGACCGCCCACGAGATATTCCGCCGATGTCCGCATGTAAAAAAGAGGCTCTGGGGAGGGGAGTTTTGGAGTGATGGATATTTTGCAAGTACTGTAGGGAAACATGGAGATGAAACAATGATAGGTAACTACGTCAAAGGTCAGGGAGGGACGTATCAGAAACTCCATAGCGACTATCAGTTGGCACTGTTTTAGCAAGATAGCACGGATCAATACCCCGCTTCGCGTAGCGAAGTCGAGCTGTAGGCGAGATAGCTTGCTGCGGGGTAGTTTATTGCTTTGTTGCTGGTAACGAAGTTGGCAACCAGTGACCCGGTTTCTACTCACTAGTATTTTCTGCGCCGCTGCACCAACTAGCACATCCCCACCCGCTTGCTTGATCAAATCGGCCATTCGTTCCCACAGCCCGGATCCCAAGATAGAAATGCCTAAACCGTAGAAAGCCCTGGCTGTATAATGGTTAGCAACAAAACAGACCATCACCCACTGGGTGCACAACTCAAGGCTTACGATTATTCTACCTTACAAACTCGATACAACGAACGATTTACTCACTTCCTGTGCCGGTTTATTGGCCATGGGTCACACATGGACTCATTGAGCCTTGCCGAACGTATCGACAAGTACTTTCCTCAGCCTAAAAGCAATCGGGGATATAAGCCCTCGGAATTTATCAAGACACTCATCCTGATGCAGCACGAAGGCAGCTTTCACCTGGATGAGGTTCGTCACATACAGGATGATGAGGCGCTGCGCACCGTATTGGATCTCAAGAAACTCCCCAGGGCGACCACCCTCGGAGACTGGTTGAGGCGCATGGGCAACCAGCCGCACATCCAGGATGCCTGGGTCAAGGTCAATAAAGCCTTATTGCAGTCAGCTTTACACCGCTGTAAAAAAGTCACACTGGACATCGATGCCACTGAAATTATTGCCCATAAAGCGGATGCTAAGTGGACCTACAACAAGAACAAGGGTTTTATGCCCATGGTGGGTCATATTGCGGAAACCGGGCAGGTTGTAGCGGTTGATTTCCGCCACGGCAATGTGCCGCCAGCACAAGACAACCTGGCCTTTATCCAGCAATGCCAGCAGTCGTTACCGGAAGGCTGTGCCCTGAATGCGCTGCGTATAGACGCCGCAGGCTACCAAACAAAAATCATTGAGTATTGTGATACGCAAGGTATCGAGTATGCCATTCGAGCCAAAACCAGCGCAGCTATGCGGGCACAGATTGAAGCGGCCAGCGATTCGGATTGGCAGCCCTTGCTTGATAAACAAGGCGAGGTTATGGGTGGACAGGACACCTACCGCACGAGTTTCTGTATCGGTGATTATGAAAAACCCTTCACTCTTATCATTCAAAGAACAGCCCTTAAAGGCCAGGCGAGTCTGGATCTGGATTCACAAGAAAGCTCAGAGGCAATCAACCAGGGGGGTTATGTTCATCGTGCGATTGCCACCAACCGGGATGAGCTCAGCGATAGTGAGATTATTCACTGGTACAAGGTGAATTGGTGCGTAGCACTAAGAGAAGGTGCCCTGGGGTATAACCAGCGTGCTGAGGACAGCGAAAATCGCATCAAGGAACTGAAGCTGGATTTTGGCGGCGATACGTTGCCATGCCCGGATTTTAACGCCAATGCGCTGTACTTTTTAATCTCTGCACTGTCCTAGAATTTGTTTGCCCTTATGCGCCAATTGCTGCCGGAAGAGTTGGCGCACCATCGAGCAATGACCCTGCGCTGGCGTTTGTAGGCCATCGCGGCAAAAGTCGTCAGAACGGGGCGGCAACTATTTGTAAAACTGCAGGAAAAACACCGAATATTGTTGGAACGAGTGCTACTTGCACTGAAGGAGCTTGAGTCGCCGCCCATTTAACCCAATATCGAACAAGAATGACGGCTTATACAGGATAGGTCCGTCCAAAATGGCCCATTGAGCGCTGACGATGCGCAGAGGAACGGTTTTTGATTAAACCTCTCTGCCCTATCCGCTGTGGAGGCCAAGCAAAAGACTTGAAAGAGGGATTCACAGGCCTTTAGAGCGCAGACGGTACTCTACCGGGGATTTGGGCACAGAGCTAAGCTACCGCCTTCAATAAAGCCAAAAGTCAGAGGGGAAATGACTTTAATCATCTTAAAGTACTCCCCGGCAGGTAACTCGTTACTGTTAACTGTCAGTAGGGACGATATAGTCGATTGGAACATGCCGTGAATTCGTTCGTTTCGCGTGTACTGATTCAGCCAGTCACGGAAGCTGACATGGTTACCCGGCTCCTGCCAATCCATGGCTCGCTGCACTGCCGCTAATACGCGCTCGGCTTCTTCGGGCGAGTAGGCGACATCGCGAATAATCCTCCGCGTTACACCGTGCTTGTGATCATAGACCTTGCCGGCCAACCATGTGGCAATTTTAGTGGACGGCTTAACACCAGATGGCACACCCACTTGCTCGCAAACCTGTTCCAGGTTGCGACCTATGGGCACCGCCAAACCTCCGGTGGCGCAAAGGTAACCGTCTCGGTTTACGGTGGAAAAGCGCCCGCCTAAGTAGCTTCTTTTCTCGGCCAGTAGCACACGCTTTCCCTGGTGCGCCAGCAGAGCGGCGGCACAACATCCCCCAACTCCAGAGCCTATAACAACCGCGTCGTACTGCTTATTAGTTGGCCGTGCCTGTTGCGCCAACGCCGACCACAAAACTCACACAGGTTGTGGTGCTGCCACCAACGTTGAAAGTCATCATATTTTCTGCGCTGGGCAATTGGTAATCCCCCGCCTGCCCGCTGACCTGGCGCGCACAATCCAGCAGCATACGAACGCCGGTTGCACCCACCGGGTGGCCCAAGCCTATCAAGCCACCACTGGGGTTTATCGGGAAATTCCCATCGCGAGTAATGCGCCCTTCCTCTATTGCCTTCCAGCTTTCACCCGGCGCGGTAAGCTCGGCGTGATCAATGGCCATGTATTCGGTCATGGAAAAACAATCATGGGTTTCCAGACCATCCAGATCGGCAACTTTCGAAAACCCAGCCCGCTGCACCGCCTCTACCAATGTTGCATTGGCGTGGGGGAATACCAGTGGCTGATCGGCGCTCAGCGCTAATTTTTGCGACATCAGCAGCGGTGCCGAACGATGCCCCCAACCTTTGATACGCGGTATATCTTCCAGGCGCAGTCCCAGTTTTTGAGCGTGCTCTTTTGCCTTCTTTTCACTGGCCAGAATGACACAGGCGCCACCATCGGTAATCTGTCCGCAATCCAGTTTCCGCACACGCCCTTCGATCACCGGATTCAGCTGATCATCGGTGCCAAAGGCACCGTCGGGAAACTGCCAATCGCGCGTCTGTGCTCGCGAATTTTTTTTGGCATTGCCAAAGTTCACTTCGGCGATACGCGTCAGGTGCTCTTGCTTAATACCGTAGCGCTTATCGTATTCTTCAGTGAGCCGATCAAACATGTGCGGCCAAGGGTAATCACATTCTTCTGGCGTTGCCTCCCTCCCCTGCCAAGTAGCAGCACCCAGGTACTCAGCGCCGGTTTTACCGTTGACATTGCGCATCAGCTCCAGGCCAACGACACAAGCTATATCGTAGTGACCTGCTTCAATATCTCGCATCGCCGACAGTATAGCGATTGAGCCAGAAGCACAGGCGGCTTCGTGGCGCGACGTCGGCAAACTGCTCAGCTCGGGAAAAACATGCCCGAAGAACCCACCTAGCAAACCCTGCCTGGCAAACAATTCACCAACAAAGTTACCCACGTGGCCGACCTCAATTTGAGCGGGGTCAATCTTGGCATCCAGCACGGCATCGCGCATAGCTTCTGCAAACATATCGTAGATACCAAGGTCTTCTCGCGCCCAGTTGCGCGCGAAATCAGTTTGGCTACCTCCAAGAACGTAGATATCCTGAGACTGTTTCATAGCGTTTCACCTTTAATTTGTTAGCCTACTTTACTGAACTGTTCTTGCAGAACGAAGCGTTGAACTTTGCCGAGCGGATTCCGAGGAAGTTCATTGATCGCTTCTATACGTTCCGGCAATTTAAATTTGGCCAAACCCATCTCCAATAGATACACCTGTAACGCTTCCATGCCAAGCAGCTCAGTACCGGGTTTCATCACAAGGCAAGCGCAGATTTTTTCACCCAATCTCTCATCCGGATAAGCACACACTGCAGCTTCTACGATGTCGGGGTGAGCCTCAAGGGCTATATCCAACTCCACCGGCGAAATCTTCATACCACCACGATTGATAATGTCTTTACAACGCCCGACGATTTTATAGAAGTCAGCATTTTCGCCGCATATCTCCACAACATCACCTGTGCGAAAGTATCCGTCTACGCTAAACACATCATCGTTATCGTGATTAAAGTAGCCGTCAAAAACAGTAGGCCCGTTCACCAATAGCTCGCCCCGTTCGCCAATAGCGCTAAGCACTTCGCCCGTCTCGGGATCCGCTACGTTGACCGACAGAACCTCACCCGCTGGACGGGGAAACATAGTCGCGCGAATCTCCGGATCTGGGGCGGCTTCCGGTGAGCAGTACAGCGCTATACCTTCGTTGGAACCGAAGATGTTTACCACCTCAATGCCATAGTCTTTACTGAAGGTTTCGATCATTGCCGGCGACAGTGGTGCAGAGCCCGAACCGATTCGTCTCAGTGCGGAAAAGTTGTACTGGTGCCACATGTCTGGCGCTTTCGCTAATTGGTTAAGCAGTGCCGGTGGCGTAATCGTAAAGTTAATGCGCTCATCCTGAATCTGTTGCAGAAACAACGGGGCGTCCAGGGGATGGTGTAAAACGATTGAACAGGCTCTGAGTGCGGCGGGAAACACGAACCCACCGAGCGCCGACATATTTACCATGGGAAATGGACAGAGCAGCCTGTCGCCCGAAACAATACCTCCACCGTCTGCAGTACAATTTCCCGATGCGATCCACATGTTGTGTGAACGCGGCACACCCTTGGGAGTACCAGTCGTACCAGAGGTCCAACAGATAGTCAGTACCCGGTTAGCGTCATCCTCTACGCTGGCAGAGAAGGGTTTACCTGCTTGAATATCTAAATCCAACTCCTCACCAAAAACCAGCACTTTGATTTCAGGCAGCGCGGCACGGCCGTCGGCACCTAACTCGGAATCTCGAAAATGCCCGATCGTGATCATAGCAGCGGCAGAGAGTTCTTCCGCCATGTGCTGTATTTCGTGACGGCCGTACTGAACGGGCACTGGCGATGCTATGGCACCCATTTTACTAATAGCGTAATACGTTACCAAAAGTTCGCAGACATTGGGCAACTGGACAATGATTTTGTCGTCTGCTTGCAACCCAAATTCTTGCAGTTGACGCGCCAGGTTGTCGCTCGCTTGGTGAAGCTCCAACCAAGTCAAACTCTTCGGTACATCGCCTGTCAGTTGCTCCCGATTCGGCTGATCTTTGACGGCGAGCTTGTCGGGGCTTTCTGTGGCGTGGATTGCCAACAAACTATGTAAGGTGCTGGTGCCCCAGTTACCAGAGGTTGTCAGCGCCTCAATACGCTTTGAATCGGACGTAATCATAAGCCATAATCACCTACCTTCGGAGGCTGGCACTTCAAGAACGGATCACGATAGAGCTTGCACGCTCACAAACCGCTCTCTCAATCAGCCTTGGCCTCAAAAGCATCACTTTTATAAAAAGACCTTAAGTATAATTGAAGCAGTCTTCGCCATCAAGAAAAGATCTATAGCCCCAATCCCCAGATAGAGTCCCGCCAGCGCTCCAAGGGCCTCTGAATCCCTCTTTCAAGTTTTATTATAAGCCTTCACAGCGGATAGGGCAGAGAGGTTTAGTCAAAAACCGTTGCTCTGCGCATTGTCAGCGCTCAAGGGACTCTATCTGGGGATTGGGGCAGTTTAATTTCATTTCATTTACACGTTGCCCCGTGAGGTTTAAAATATTCCGTGGGATGTTGATGGTCATATACCTGCTCTATGTAAAGTTATCACAAACCAACCATATCAACAGGTTACTTGATGGTCGGCATCTTTTTTCACTCAACAAAGCGGAGAAGAGCCGAAATCTCAAACATTTAGTGAAAAGAAAATTCCTTCAAAAAGGGCTACTCGGCCGCAAGCGACCGAGCTTACGCCCAATTTGATTGGCCTTCGGCCAACCGGAATTTTCTACTTTTCATCTACCTTTACTCCGGGGCAAGCCCACCGAGATTTCTTTCGTTAAAGGCTGAAGATTATTATTCAGACAGAGAGCAGATTCGACACTTTTGTCACTTCTTCCACAGGACCCCGAGATGCCGCCCAGGACAAACAATGAATAAGCTCAACACAAAAGCCAGCTCGATCAACCGAGCCATGGATCAAATTGGCGATAAATGGTGTCTGCTAATCATTCAAGAAGTCTTTTGGGGTATCAATTCCTTCAACGAAATGAAAGAGACTATGGGTGTCTCGCGAGGAGTCCTCTCTGACCGATTGCTTTGGCTGGAGTCAGTGGATTGCTTGAACAAAGCACCCGGTGACAAAGGTGGTAAGCGACTGCTCTACCATCTCACGCCAAAATCCATCGAGCTCTATGATAGTGCACTAATGGCCCTGCAATGGGAGAGACAATTTTTCAGCACACCCGAATTGGACAATGTAGAACTGCTGCACCGCAGCTGTGGGAAGATATTTGATCCGCAGATGCGATGTAGCGGGTGCAACCGCCATGTCGACGTAGATGACATCGACTATAAACCAGGGCCAGGTGCAACACGTGACGATCGCGATAAGAAAGTACGACGTCGCTCTTCTATTTCAGTAGAAAACGTTCCCAGCAAACGTAGTGTGTACCGCAACCTAATCAACGTGGTTGGCGATCGTTGGACAGCGAACGTGATAGCCCTGTCATTTCACGGTTTAACCCGCTTCGATGAGTTTCACAAAGAGCTACCTATCGCCACCAATATCCTCACCGACCGATTAAAGTTTCTGGTGGAAGAAGGTATTTTTGACCGCGTTATCTATCTTCAAAAGCCTAAGCGCTATGAGTATGTTCTGACCGACAAAGGTAAGATTCTGTATCCCTGGTTCTTATCGATACTGCAATGGGGCGATAAATGGTGCGACCCCAACAGTAATGGCAAACCTATGCGATTGATACACAAATCCTGTGGACGTACTCTTCGAGGTCAGGTGAAATGCAGTGAATGTGGCGATGTGCTGCACGCTAAGGATGTGTGGTTCAACCTCGGATAGATCAAACTGTGCCAACCGAGTGTTATGGTCTTGGAAGAGAGTCCGAAAACAGTTGAAATTCCTCACTGGCGTGCGCGGGAACTTGATCCGCCGGCATCGCTGCCAATTGCGCTAAAGCAGATACCGGTTTTTCGCCCAACAAGACTGTCTCAGTTTCTTTGTTGTACGACAGACGTACACCCCCTCCTCCAGCAATGATTGTTTTCCCATGGAGTTGGCAATGATCGCTCACCAGCCAACAAACCAATTCGGCCACGGCTTGCGGTGTAAATTTCACCGCGTCGGCTTCGGCAAACCAGGCCCGGGTCAATGGGGTCACCGCGTAAGGCGCCAAGGCATTGATTCGCAAATCAGTGTTAGCCGTTTCTATCGCCAGCGAACGCATTAAGCCAATCAATGCAGCCTTGGATGATGCATAGGCACTTTGCCCGTGGTTACCATACAAGCCGGCACTGGATGTGGAAACAAGTACCCGGGCTGACTGACTTGAGCACAGCTGTGGCCAGGCGGCGTGCAGTAGTCGTGCTGTACCTTGAAAGTTAATTCGGTAAATTGACTCAAACTCTTCCCAACTCTGCTTATGAAAAACTCGCGGAGAATCCGTTCCGGCATTGGCAACTAAGATGTCGAGGCGACCAAATTCCTCCATAGCTTGCTCAACCAGATTTTTGCTGGCGTTCGGAGACTCGACGGTGTCTGTATTCGCTATCGCTATGCCACCGGCCGACTTAATTTCTGCAACGACATTGGCCGCAGAATCGACAGCGCCAGGTCTTATGCGATTGTTCACCAGGATATGCGCTCCTCTGCCCGCAATTGCCAGCGCATAAGCGCGACCAAGGCCTTTTCCAGCGCCGGTAATTATCGCGACTCGACCGCTGAGATCGCCATCGGTTTTGGTAAGGTCTGTCATTTCAATTTCATTCATAAAAGTCTTTTTATGAAAGTCATTTGCTACTATACTCGGAGAACGACATTCGTCAAGTCATCACATCGTCAAAAAGGTTGATGGCCTTTTCTGTTTTTTTGGGGGGAGATTAGAAATGGCACTAGTTGAATTGCTTCCAGTCTTTGCAGCGACGGCGACGGCAACACTCGTAGCCGTCGTATTGCTCTGGCTTCTGAGCATTGCCATCTCTGACATCAGCATCATCGATATGGCGTTTGCGTCAATTATGGCGGGGGTAACTATCGTTGCCTGGGCTATTGCATCTGCCGATGGTGTTATTCCTGTTTTGATTTTGGTATTGGTAGGGATTTGGGCTCTGCGTATGAGTGTCTATCTTGTATCGCGCAATTGGGGCCATGGAGAGGACCCACGCTATACACTGCTCAGATCTTGGGCTGCGCCCGGTCTACCCTTTTATTGGCTTAGTTTACGTAAGGTATTTTTGCTGCAAGGTGTAGTCGTCTGGACGGCAACACTGCCGCAACAGATCGCTATGGGTACTAGTGATGCGCAGACAAGCATTGGTTTTTTTGCAGCCACTGGCTTGGCGTTGTGGTGCGTCGGCTTTTTCTTTGAAACCGTGGGCGATTTCCAGTTAAGCCGTTTTAAAGCACGCCCTGAAAACAAGGGACAAATTATGGATGTCGGGCTATGGCGCTATACGCGCCATCCAAACTATTTTGGCGAGCTTGCACAATGGTGGGGTCTGTTCTTGATAGCGGCAGAAGCCCCTTGGGCTTGGTGCGGCATCATCGGCCCAATAGTCTATAGCTGGCTAGTCATTAACGTTACCGGACAAGCGACACTCGACAAAAAACTGACTAGAGAAAAACCTTGCTATGCGGAATACATGGCTCGTACCAGTGGTTTAATACCGATGCCTCCGCGGGGTTCTGGCAAGTTAAGTATTTGAGACGAGGAAATGCCGGTCAGTGGCATTGAGGCTACCGCCACACTCCATTCACTGAACGCACTGACCCTAAGATTTCGATAGTGCTCAGCCCTGACCAAATGCCTACCCAAATTGAATAGATTGGAGATGGTCGCATGGACGCCGAGGAAATGCTGAGCCTGCTTTACCGACTTAAATTGGCGCATGCCTCGCTCTCGGACTCTGAAAGATTTTGATGAGCAAGCTAAGCTGTATCGTGAAGACTGTGTCAAACAACAGGCGTTATCGGTGGCTGATGCGGTAGAGAACGTACCCCAAGTACTCCAACTGTTTATTGATGACGATATTACCAATACCGTGGAGTTTGGTGCAGTAAGAGACAGCGCCTTTGACATTATTTCCAGAGAGGAGCTCAGGTTAGTCTGCGAAAAGCTATCCGGCGTCATCGCAAGGTTACTGCGCTGAGATACGTTAAGGGCCCATAATCAGCGAATTTTACCGTTTAGACCCACTTTCTTGCCGCCCCAGTGTGCAAAGGACGTTCGTTTGACCGCTCAGCGGCGCCAGAGTCCCACACAGAGTCACCGGTCAGGTTGATATGATCCCATCCCAGGGGTGATACGTGCTTGCGCAGACTGGGGTCGGGGAGTTTTCCGATTTTGCGAAGATGCTCGGTGGCCTTGTCCATATACAGCGTGTTCCAGTAGACGATAGCAGCGATGACCAGATTGAGCGCCATTGCACGTTTCTGCTGTGCCAGCGCCGACCTATCGTAGATACGACCCTGGGAATGTGCAAAGACGGCTTTGGCCAGCGTGTGGCGGGCTTCTCCTTTGTTCAGGCCTCCCTGGCATTCCATCCGGAGCTTAGGGTCCTCAATCCAGTCGAGCATGAAGAGTGTTCGCCGTACCCGACCGATTTCTCCCAGCGCCAGATAGAAGCGGTTCTGCTGACGATAGGCTCCTAGCTTCTTCTTTAACATGGCGGATGGCTTCACAGTCCCCTGCTGAGTGCTAACGGCCAGCCTGAGTGCGTCATCCCAGTGACCAAGCACGGCCTCCTCATTAACGGGCCTTCCCATGATGGGGGAGAGGCCTTTCCACACACTGGCTTTTCCAAAACAGGCAAGACGTCGATCTGGGAAATCCCGAAGCCGAGGCGCTAAACTGAGCCCCAGAAGGTGAAACAGGGCAAAGACGTGATCCGAGACCCCACCCGTATCAACATAATGGGTGAGCGGGTTAAACTGCGCGACATTCCCATGAGGCCATCCAGAACGTACGGCGCTTCGCCGACTGTGGCCCCAATCACATCCGAGTGAAACGAGCCATACTGCCCGGACAGGAAGGAATAGATTTTGAGGCCGGGGTCCGGGCCATATTTAGCATTGATCTCGCCGGCGTTTCTACGAGACGGGAAAAACTGTCCGTCCGAAGACGTATACTCCGCCTTTCCCCAGATCTGCGCGAAGGGCAAGGCGTGATGGGCATCGATGATTTTTGCCAGGGCGTCTGAGTAATTTTCTGGATGCAGGTGCCAGGTGGATGCCCAGGACCATTGTGCATGTGTCACATTCTTCGATGCCTGTGCCATTCGCTCCAACCCCAGGTTGGTGGCACCGGCCAGTATTGAAGCCAGCACGGCTGCCGGGTTGGCATGGGTGCGACCCGAGCGCAAATCTGTGAATGCTTCCAGAAAGCCGGTGTGGCGCGCCACATCCCACAAAAGCTCGGTGATGCGGATACGCGGCATAACCGCATCAATTGCACGGTCGAGTTGTTCGCCAGCAGGTGGCGTCACTGCCTCATGGGGTGTAATTTTCAACCGTCCCTTTTCAAGCCTTACACCGTCCAGCTGCCCGCGCGTGAGCTTTCGCTGTACCTCGGACAGGCGATGATTGAGAAGATCACGGTGCTCAGCGAGCCAGGCTCGTCCATCTGTGGGCAGGTCAGTGTCTTTCATGGCGTCTACGGCATCCTTTTTGGGCACCAAATACGTGTCAAAGCGACGATAATCCCGGCTGCCCTGAACCCAGGCATCACCTGCTCTGAGTCGATCGCGCAACGTGGCAACCACCGCCGTTTCATAAACGCGGCGAACCGGTTTCCCGTTCTCCACAATCAATGTCTTCCAGTGTTTAGCCGGAAAGGGCATGGGTACGATATCCGGCAGTTTCCGCTTACGAATCTGGTTTTGTTCCTTTAAGAGCTGGAGTGCTGCCTGCAAATCCGCGTCTGCCTCCTGGAGCTCAAAGTCAAAGACCTCCATGAATGCAGGGGCGAACCTTCTGAGCTGGACGTAGCGCCTGGATGCGAGGAGCAGCGGATCTTCTGTCGCCATATTGCTGAACTGGTCTACTTCAGGGCGAACGCTCATCAAGCGCTCCCATCCCACTGCCTCGTCCAACAGTTCAAAGGGGTCCTCGCCTGACTGGCGTGCTTCACTGAGGGTATGAAGTGTGGTCCCGAACAGACGCATCAGGCAGCCTACCTTGGCCTGGCTGGCCTGCCAGTTCTGGCTCTGCTTGCTCTTTGAACGGGTAAACAGCTGGCCCGTCAACTTCTCAAATAGGGCGATCGATGCATCGGTAAGGACAACATTCAATTCGGTCATTTGCGCTGCAAGGGTTGCTATCCGTCGCCGTTCTCCAAAATCACTCAATAAATGGGCGGGTGCGACAGCACCTTCGCGCGCAAACTTTGTCAGCCGAACAGGGTGAACGTCTTCACCCAGGTCTGGAGGTAGACCCAACGCACGTACAAACTTTAGTCGCGCTAGCAACCCGTGCAGACGTAAGCGCCCCTAAATCAGCACCTATTTTTTTGTAAGAGTTCCCGCCAGACTTTCTCCTGATAACCACACAGGAGCAAATCATGAACGATATCACTCAGCCCCAGCCACAAGGTATTGACTGGAAGCAGCAAATACAAACCTGGAAACTGTCGGGCTTGTCCCAGACCCGGTTTTGCAAACACAATCACCTGACTTACCATCGCTTTGTGTACTGGCGTCGGAAGTTTGACGATACCATCCGTGTGTCTTCTATAAAACAAGACCAAGGTGGCTTTGCCGCAGTGAGTGTCAGACCTGACGCCGATCGGGGGCTAACCTTGTCACTGCCCAACGGATTCATTGTGCGAGGTATCTGTGCCGAAAACCTGTTGGTGGTGCGGCAGTTACTGGATCAATTGTGACGGCGCGCTACTTCCGCCCGGCCAATGACATGCCACAGATTTATCTGTACCGGGACTCCGTAGATTTTAGAAAATCGGTCAATGGCCTTAGCGCCATTGTGGAGCGAGAACTGGGTCGTAACCCCTTTGAGGGTGCCCTCTATGCCTTCACTAATCGCCAGCGCAACAAAATAAAATGTTTGTACTGGGAGGACAATGGGTTTGTGTTGTACTACAAATCACTGGCGGAAGAGAAGTTCCGGTGGCCGCACCCTGACGACGACGTGATTTCCCTCACCGGCCAGCAGATCAATTGGTTGCTGGACGGCTACGATATCTCCCTGATGACAGGCCACAAAAAACTGCATTATGAGTCTGTATTTTAAAGCTTTTTGTCGCCATGAATGTTATAATTACGCCGTGCAATCGGCGATAAAAAAGCAACAAAAACAAGGGTGTTACGAGAACTTATCCGCCGCTGAATTACTTGTTGCCCTCGCCGTAAAAGACCAGATTCTCGAAGAAAAAAACGAGGTTCACCAGAAACACCTCGGCGACAAAAACCACATCATCCTTGAACAGGGTAAACGCATTGTCCTGCTCGAAGAATACTTGCGCCTGGCCACGGTACAGAAATTCGGAGCCAGTAGTGAGAAACTGGCGTTTCAGTCTGATTTGTTCGACGAGGTTGAAATCGAAGTCGCCCTGAGTGAGCTCGAAGAGCAACTGCCTGAAGAAGACCGGGTTCGGCCTCAAAAGAAGAAAAGAAAGCGCGGGTTTAGCGACAAGCTGCAACGGGTACAGATACACCTCACACTTTCAGATGAGGAAAAGGATGGGGCCACCAAAACATTCTTCACCAAGGTCAAGGAAGAGCTGGAGTTTATTCCCGCCCAGGTCAAGGTGCTGGAATACTGGCAGGAAAAGGCGGTATTCAATATTGACGGTGAAGATGTCATTGTCGCCGCACAGCGCCCCGCTCATCCGCTGGGGAAATGCTTTGCCAGTCCTGCATTGCTGGCCTACATCATTGCCTCCAAATACGCCGATGGACTGCCGCTATACCGCCTGGAGGGGATGCTCAAGCGTTACGGCGGTGATATCAGCCGCTCCAACATGGCCCACTGGATTGTACGGCTTCAGGATGTATTCCAGCCCTTGATCAACTTGATCCGGGAGGTTCAGCTTGAGGGGAATTACCTGCAGGCGGATGAGACGCGCATACAAGTGTTGAAGGAGGCCGGCAAAACGGCCCAATCGGATAAATGGATGTGGGTGATACGCGGCGGCCCGCCGGATAAACAATCAGTGCTGTTCGAATACGACCCCTCACGTGCTGGCGCGGTGGCGGAGCGCCTGCTGGATGGCTTTGGTGGTGTGTTGCAGGCCGACGGCTATTCCGGTTACAGCAAGGTGTGCCGGATAGCGGGCATTACCCGAATTGGATGCTTTGACCATGCCCGGCGCAAGTTCGTTGAAGCCAGCCGGGCGGCGGAAACCAGGAGCACCAAAAAGAAAGTGGGGCAACCCACCAAGGCTGACGTTGCACTCAGTAAAATACGAAGGCTGTATGCGATAGAGAAATCGATGTTAGCGCCACAGTAAACCCGCAGTTATTTGCCGCAGAATAAAAGAACGACAAAGAGGCGACAGTGATCCGGCTTAACTCCAATCGATCACAGGCTAGAACGGCAGCTCATGATTTACCTCGACACTGTCTGTGTACTCTTGTTGCTCAATCCGGATCTCCTCGTACAGTTGCGCAATCTCATCACCATAGTGATCCCACAGTACCGATCTCAGGTCGCCGAGCAGCTGATAAATACAATCGGCTTGTTCAGCCGTCCAGTAGGTTGTGATTTTTAAGGTTTTCATTTAGCCTTTCCTCGCTTTTTGGTCTCGCGCCGCTTCGACGCACACTCCTGCGCTTCCTTCATGCGGTACGACTCACCCTCAATGGCGATGACCTCGCTGTGATGGACTAAACGGTCAATCAGGGAGACCACACACGCGGCATTGGGGAACACGTCATTCCACTCGCCAAACGGACGGTTCGTTGTCACCAAAGTTGAACATTTCTCATAGCGCCGGTTGATGATTTCAAACAGCAAGTCAGCATGACGATTGCTGTAGGAGAGGTAGCCCACTTCATCAATTACCAGCAAGGCGGGCCTGGCGTAGTGTTTCAATCGACGCTGCAGGGCATTGGCGCCATCCTGACCTGCCAGGTCGTTGAGCATCGCCGCTGCGGTGGTAAACAGCGCCGTATAGCCGTGCATGACAGCGTTATACCCCAGGTTCTGGGCGATCATCGATTTGCCCACGCCGTTGCTGCCCAGCAGGATAATATTGCTGGCCGTGTCCATAAAACCCAGTTGCATCAGGGCATGAATCGCTTGTGGGTCGATAGCGCTTGGCCACTGCCAGTCAAACTCACTCATCGGTTTGAACCGGCCCAGCCTGGCGCTGCTCAGGCGCCGTTCGAGTGAGCGCTGTTTGCGCTCGGCAAGCTCCCAGGCGATGAGCTGTGCCCGCCAGGGGTATTGCTCGTCGGTGATCTCGCCCCAGTGCGCCAGCACGCCGTGGAGCTTCAGTTCAAGTGCCTGCTGTTTGAGTTGCTCGATATCAATCATCGGTATCATCTCCTGTCTCGCTTCGGGTGCCATTGAGCTTGTCGTAATCGGCAAGCCGAGCCAGCTTGACGCTGTAGTGTTTGACCTTCGCCGGCACGGCGACAGCAAGCGGTGGCGGCAGGTGCTGTTCATCACGGCGGCGCTCAAGAACGTGCTGCACCGCCTCCGGGTAGGGTGATTGCCGATCAAGTGCTTCACCCAGAGCTACATGCAGCTCGTCCCGCCCATAATCATCAAGCAGTTGATTGAGTAACCGGACCGTGGTTTTAATGACATGTCCACGCTGTGCCGATTGCTGCAGCAGCGTCTGGGCGTGCGCCGAAGCATGGCTCAGGCGATCCTGACCCCGGTGTAGTTTGGCGTGGGTTTTCTCCAGCCATAGGGCATTGATATGCGCCTCCTGTTCGATTTGCTCCCCTTTGCCAAAGCTGCGCTGATGCTCAGCAATGCATTGATCGCCCTCCACTATCTGGAGCCGCTCCAGGTCAGCGCTCACGCTCAATGGCTTGTGCACGTATTGATGGGGAATGGAGTAATCATTGAGATCGAAGCGAACATAAGGGGTTTTGGCGGCCCGCACGGGCTGTCTCTCATGGGTATCAAAGGGATTATCCGGCAAACTCACCTGCTCCTGTAAGAAGGCTTCCCTGACCGTCAACGTACGCTCTTCAGGGCAAGCCCGATCAGCACTCACACCCTGGCACCAGTGCTCAGCTTGCGCATTGAGTTCGGCCAGTGTTTGCCAGTGACGAGCGGCAAAGAAATTATCGCGAATATAGCGAATCGCTCTTTCTACCCGGCCCTTTTCATTGCCCCGGGCCACCGCCACCGGGCGTGGTTCGAAGCGATAGTGGGCTGACAAGGCCAGCAAGGTGGGGTGGAAGCGGATGGCGTCACCGTGGCGCTCCAATACGGCCGATTTAAGGTTGTCGTACAGCAGCACCTTTGGCAATCCTTGCCAGGCCTCGAATGCCGCTACATGGCCGCGTAAAAAGTTCTCCATTTGCTGGTTGAGATAAAAGCGCAAGAAGATCTGTCGCGACCAGCTCAGCACCATCACAAACGCCATTAACGGCCGCCGGGCCTTGCCGATCTGAATATGCCCGAACGAACCCCAGTCAACCTGGGCTTGCTCACCGGGCAGGGTTTTTAGGCGTAAATACGCCTCGGGCAGCTTGCGCGGCCGCAGTTCACTGATACGCTGGCGAAACTGGCTGGGGCCACCGGGGTATCCCCGCAGGCGGGCCATTTCATACAAGCGGGCCGCCGTGGGTGTGGGAAACTCCCGCAGGGTGTCGATGACAAAGGGCAGATAGGGGTCGATGATCGACGCCAGTACCCGATCAACCACTGAGTGGTGAATGCCAAGCTGGGTCGCAATGGTGCCCGTTCGCCACTTCTCAACAAAATGGTAGCGCAGTATTTTTGCTTCAGTTTCTTTGCCGATGGCCATGACTGCCCTCCGATTGATGACTCCTGTCCAGCCGCTGCACTAATGTCGCCGGAATCTGCGCCTGAACTGACTGCTCTGCAGAAAATCACTGCGCAAAAAGGGACCGCAGACCGCGCCACAGTGATGGCAGCGCACGGTGGCGTCAGTTTTACCCGGCATATCGGCCCTTTTGATCTCATCAGGCACGGTTTGCAGTAGATCACGGAGTATTATTGCCAGAGAACGGTGATGCGTTACTTTTTGTTGTTGCCGTTCTCGATAACGCTGTTGGCGAGCGGCATTATTCATGCGACCCGGGCCAGTGGCCTGGTACTTCGCTCTGGCTCGTTTAATGGATTCCTTTCTGGCTTCCTGGCTGCAACCATCGGTGCAATACCGCTGGCCGCGATCACAGTGGGTACAGACGATGACCTGGGCGTAGCAGCGACAACAGTGGTAGAGACGGCTGGATGATGGCATCGACACAAAGGTCGATGAGGGCTGGATTTATTCCCATTATGTGCAACACTTAACGGGTCGTGCACCTGCACGGTTTTTTTGGGTATGGCGCCAGCGTTGACCGTCAAATCTGTGGTGGCGTCATACCGTTCTCAGCGACACTTATTCTTATAGTCCCTACGCTTGAATCGTGCCTGCTTATTGGTCGCTCTTGAGTGTGACTGGGCCGCAGTTCTACCGCGCCGATTCTAATACGCCGAGATCCGTCTATTTCAAAATTCGGCAAATAGCTGCGGTTTTGGAGTGGCGTCTACAATCGATCAAGGATCTGGAGCACGACAAGAAAAAACAGGCAAGGCAGTCACTCAGCGTGCCGATTCTCGAGGACCTGAAGCCATGGCTGGAGAAGAACGTCAGCCGGGTGCCCAAAGATAGCCTGACCCACAAGGCCATAACGTACACACTGAACCAATGGGAGTACCTGATTGGCTATTGCGAGGACGGCCAGTTGAATATCAGCAATGCGCTGGCTGAGAATGCGATCAGGCCCTTTGCGGTTGGTCGGCGCGCCTGGCTATTCGCAGATACCTCCCGCGGGGCCCGAGCCAGTGCGACCTGTTATAGTTTAGTGGAATCGGCAAAGGCGAACGGCTTGGAACCTTATGCTTACCTCCAGCATGTGCTGGCGCACATTGCGGCGGCAGATACGGTGGAGAAGCTTGAAGCATTACTGCCCTGGAACATGGAAATCGAAGAGTAACGGCGAAGTAAAGCGATCTACTGTCTAGCGGCTCGCAGACAAAATCATTAGGGTCTTAGATTCAAGTCATAAGTGCAATTTCTAGAGCAGGTGGCCAACTGGTACAATCCAGTGCCATTTTCTCGACCAAGGAAATTACACATGAACTATACACAGTTGACCGAATACGAACGATACCAGATTGAAGCATTTTTAAAAGCTGGTTTTACACAAAAAGCCATAGCCAGAGAGCTTAGACGAAGCCCTGGGACAATTAGCAGAGAGCTTGGTCGCAATACGGGCTTGCGTGGTTATAGGCCCCAGCAGGCCCAGCGTTTTGCCACTGAACGGCAGCATCACCACACCCATACACGTATTACAGAGATAACCTGGCAGCGGGTTGAATCGCTACTGAGGGAGGAATGGAGTCCAGAGCAGATCAGCGGTTGGCTAGCAAAATCAATCCTGCAATCTGTTAGTCCAGAATGGATTTATCAGTACATTCTGATCGACAAGAAGGCCGGGGGCGACCTCCATGCCCACTTGCGCTGCCAAAAGAAACGTAAGAAGCGTTACGGGAGCCCAGACAAGCGCGGGCAGCTAAAGAACCGGGTAAGTATCGACGAGCGTCCAGCGATTGTTGATGAGCGCAAGCGTATTGGTGATTGGGAAATGGACCTTATCATTGGGCGCTTGGGTGGCTCCGTACTGATGACGGCTGTTGAGAGAAAGACACGTTTCACAGTGATCGCCCTGGCCCCCAATAAAACGGCGAAGGCCGTCAAGGAAGCGATACTTGGGGCGCTTTCCCCCTTAGCCGCCCCGGTAGAAACACTGACCTATGATAACGGCAAGGAGTTTGCCTTACACGAGGTTATCGCCCAACAGCTGCAGGCTGAAAGCTACTTCGCGCACCCTTACCATTCATGGGAGCGGGGATTGAATGAGAATACAAATGGTCTGATCCGCCAATACGCCCCGAAAGGATCTAGCTTTGATGATATGACGCCGGAGTGTGTCCAGAGAATCTTTGATAAACTTAACAACCGGCCAAGAAAATGTCTGGACTTTAAAACCCCCAACCAAGTACTGTTTGGGATCAACCCACCGATTGCACTAGCGACTTGAATCCGCAGGTCGATTTAAGTGCGCTTACGATGATTACGAACAGTTGGAATTCGCATGATTCAACATACTAACTAGAGTTTAGAGCGAAAGAGCTGTTGTCGGAAGCTTCAATCCCGACTCCTTTTCCTTAATGTTCTCTCAAAACCTGCGTGTAATACAAGCTGCAACGCAATGTTACCCATCTTGTATATAATCTACCGCACCAGGGGCTTGGAATTTTTTGCATCTTTCGTTCCACCAGCTTCGAACGTTAACATGGCGAAAATGTTTTGTCAGACCCAGCCTGATTCTTCCCGCTGTAATAATATCCGGCTTGCGCCATGGTGCATCCGTCACCAGTGGGCCCGCTTTATCACCCAATACCAGCGTCAACAAATGAAGCAGTCCGTAACCTACAGTCGTCAAGTGAACCCAGCGATGCAGCGTTTGGCGCCGTTGCTGCCAGGCTTCTTTGAGCCCCCACAATTGTTTCAACTGGTAGTACATCGACTCAATCGACCAACGCAGTCCGTAATCTTCAATCACTTGTTCGCTCGTTAGAGTCGTATCGGTTGAAAGAAATAATCGAGTCTTGGTCCACTGACCTTTACCCCTGTCTAGCTCGCACCAAACGGCTCTGACTAACTGACCGTCAAGGAACCTTGCCTTGGCGAGCCGACTACGGTATCTCACCTTTTGTTCTTTTCCGTACAGCCGCAGTAGTGCTTCCGTCTTTTTAAAGTGGGCAATTCGCTTGGGTGTGTGTTTTTCGCCATACTTGCGTGGCCGCCCGCGTTGCCCCGGTTTTCGTTCGGGGGGTTCGTCGTAAAGCCGCGTATCGATTCTCGCCTGGCCAATCACGGTAAAACCGTACGCTGTCATCGCGTTGATAAATCGTTTGCGCATATACCAGCAATCGACCAATACCCTCACCGTTTTATCTTCAAACAAGCGGTAAACAGCACGCATGATCACTGTCGCTGCGACCAGCTTGCCCGTATTCCCTGCACTGGGTATCAGTCGGAACAATAGAGGTATCGCCATCGTCTCCAGCGGTGTGCGCCTGAAAACAGCCGCTAAACTAACCCAGCATTGACCACGAACATAGGCGGCTAAATTCGGCTTATTTCCGTGCTGATGATGTATCTGGCTGCCCGGTGCTTTTTTCGAGGCTCGTAGACTCACCGTATCGTCAATCGCTAAATATAGAACGGGATCATTCTTGGCACTAAGAACCAGACAGACGAACTGTCTTGCCAGCTTCAACCAGGACCACTTTCCGGCTTCAAGCCATTTGTAATACGTCGTCCAGTGCCTTTGCATGTCTAGAAACAAATAGGTTTCGGTGACAAAGCCAGCGGGCGTTAACATAGCGCCGATCAATAGTTCAATGAATGTGCCTACGGATCTTGGGGGTAGCGCTTTGCTTAAAAATGTTATCCAATAGCACAGTTCGCGGGGGATGTGAGCACATCCTGTTGCGTTCATAGCGGCCTCCAGAAGAAATCGATTCATTTCTTTCTGAAGGCCGCGCCCTATACACCTTTTAAAAAGCAAAGCTGTATAGGGCGCGGCAAACTTTTTGCCGCTTTATGTCAAGTTTTTTCGCACACTTTGCGCGATAATCTTCCTCCCCAGACTCTAAACTCTAGCATACTAATAGAAGGTGATTTAATGGAAACGCCATTTTTAGATTTTATTAATTTCTCCTGAGCCCTGTGTGGCCGGTCTATCCTTGCCGATAGGCTTGGCGATGGCTTTCTGCTTAATAATATCCATTCGGTCAGATCGCGGCAAAATGTTGATGGAACACCACCGTAAATGCCACGAGAAAACGATCAGGGTCGGAGAGACGTCTGCCCCGTACATTTCCCTGAATGTCGTGACGATCTCACGCATCGTCATTCCCCGGGCATAAAGGAAAAGGATTTTGTCATCCATCGATGTAAAACGGCGCTGGTGCTTTTTAACGGGTTGGGGCTCAAAGCTGCCGGCCCTGTCACCTGGGGTGTTCAGCTCAAACTGGCCATCTTCAGTCTGCAGGGTCTTGGTGGTGAAGCCGTTGCGGCTATTTTCAGTGTCAGACTGCTCATGGATGTTCATAATGATAGACAGCTACACAGAATTCAGGACAGCCTCTTGCCAGTACCGATCGAAGTGAGCGCCTTATTTGCGGATGGGAACGGTAAGAATCTGGGTTCGGCCCCCAGAGAACTGAAGCTCTATCTCAACACTGCCCCCTTCCCGCACTGGCACCTTTGCTTCACGCAACATGAGGTGTTTGCCACCCGGGATAAACTCCAGCTTACCGCCGGGGGCGATTGACATTGATTCCAGCTTCCGCATTTGCATCATACCACCTTCCATGCCCATCTCATGAAACTCCACACTGGAAAACGCATCGCTGCTGCCGCCCAGTAACTCGATGGCTTCATCACCGGCATTAATCAAAGTCATATAGCCACCGTGAACCCGCCCGCCGGGTGGCACCTCGCGTACCCAGGCATTCATCACTGCCACCAGATCAGCCACGCTTTTTGGGGTGGTCACAGGCGCAACGGGAGCCGGCAGGTTTCCCATGAAATCCAGCAAATCTGTCACCTCCTGCTGATTGAGGCGCAAATTCGGCATAACCAAACCACCGTATTGCTCTACCAGTGCCACCGCTAGCGGATCGCCTTGCTCATACATTTTGTCGGGCGCCCGCATCCAGTCCACCAACCATTCCAGTGAACGCCTTTGGGTCACTCCATAAAGGTCGGGACCAAGATAGCTCGCGTTGCTGCCGTCGGTACTGTGACAGGACGAGCATCGTGTTCGAAATAAAGCCTCTCCCCGAACCAGGGGGCGAAGTTGAGGCGCATCGGCGTAATCCCGCTCCACTTGCGGCAATTTCCAGCCGTCCAGCCAGTTACCGATCTGATCCGCCAGCACATAGGGGTTTTCAAAGGGGGAGCGCGTCATCCAGCGGCCCGTTTTCTGGTTGCCAATTATCATGCTGACGTTGTGATTGTTTTTATTGGGGCCGCTGTCTGCCCCCTCCACGTACAAACCCAGCTTGCGTCTCAACTCGATAATTTCAGCCTTGTCTCCGGTGAAGAAATCCCAGCGCGCCTTGAATCGGGCGCGATACTCCGCCAGTATTTCCGGCGTATCAAACTCGGGATCAATACTGATCGAATAGAAGTGAACATCCTTGCCGACGCGATCGCCGAGAATATTCTGAACCCGTGTGAGCTGCGCAGTTTCCAGGGGACACACATCAGGACAACTGGTGTAAATGAAATTGATAGCAACAATTTTCCCCTCCACCAGGTCATCGAAAAAGCGAACGGTTTCGCCCCGATGGCTGGTCAGCTCCGTATTGGGGAAATAGGTCTTCCCCCAGGGAGATGCCCAGGCAAGCTGACTGGCCAGCAGCAACAGGGAAGCGGTATAGAAACGCAAAATCATATCCTTAAAAATAAAAACGCGACCCGATAAACCTGATCGCGTTACTCGTACAACGTATTGGAAAGCTACCCTAGCGGGCAGCTTTCATTTCCTCTTCCAGCTTGCGAACACGGTGGATCACCATGTCGATAGTTACCGGTGTGGGGCAGTTAACGATATGTGGCGAGTTCAAACTATCAAAATCGTAGTTGTCGGCGCCCTGATGTTTGGGTGGCGGGAATTCTCCAATCATCAGCTTGTCTTCTTCGCGCAGGAATTTGAGCTCAGCCAGACTTTTAACCACTTTCACTTCGTCTGCATCGTCCACAGTCCAGTGAGCAAATCCAATATGCCACATGGGGCTGTAGTCGTCTTCAGGCCTGGAGTACGAAGGTATACCAATCTGTCCAGCCAGAGGACCGCCGCCCGACAAACCGCCCAGTACCGGTTTAGTCGGAGGATAGGACTCATTGAATGGCTCAGACGGGATGAACTGCACCAGAGGCACCGCCGTTGCACCCAGGAACCGGTGCTTGGGTACATAGATCACACCCATAGCTTTAGCCGGGCCGGACGGGAAGGTATCAACCACTACATAGTAGGGTAAATAGTCGCCATCCTCGGTCCAGGACTTGTGCAGCTTCATCTTCACGTAAGGCTGTTCAGCCCCGGTATTGATTTCCAGGGCATGACCGGTATCACCCGACCAGGTATTACCATTGTATTTGCAGGAGGTATTGGGAGGCTCATCCGGGAAAGTGCCCGCAACGGCGGGATCGCAATTTACATCGATGCGCAGTTGCTCCCAGCCTTCGTCACCCCACTTGATAAAGAAGGTGTTGACGATGACATCCTTGCCACCCATGGTGACCTGTCGAAGTGGGGAATAGTTGTTGTCATCGTCGTGGGGCGGCGCCTCACCATCCAGGTGAACGAAATCCATATGCCCTCTCAAAACCGGGTTGGGAAGATCACCGTAGAAAGTAAACTCACCGGTTTCATCGGAATAATCCGCCTCAGACGTAGCCGCTGGTGGCGTAGTCGCCAGCGCCCCCGCCCAGGCCACACCATATTCCTCTGACAGAGGGCGATCGGATACATCGTGGAAGACAAACCAAACGTCGGTCTCATTGCCATCAGCATCAATGTTCTTCGCTTTACGCAGCGGTATCTTGCCAACGCCACGCTCATCTTCAGTTGGATTGAGCGCGTCGCCAACCTCCATGTTCAGCATGTCGATCTGCTCTATTTCCATACCTTCGAGCCAGATCTTTACCGCTTGATCATCCAGATTCGGGCCGATTTCGCCTTGCGCATCACCCGTACGGAAAGTGGCCAATGCGTGGGTATCCACATAGCTGACACCATCCCAGGAAGGAATCGGTGCCGGCATAACCAGGGTTTGACCCGGATTTTCAATATCCCAACGCAGCAGCATGGCATGGTCTTCATGCTGGGTATTGTGGCAATGCTCCATGAAGGTACCCGCGAACTCACGGAACCTCAGGGCAATTTCAACACTGTCGCCGCTGTCCGGCTGTGGGCCAAGACGGTAAACATCTTTTCGCGCCCACTTTTCCCACTCGGGCGGTGCCTTGCCATCACGGCGCAACACAATGCCTTCTTCAAAGTGAATATGAATGGGGTGACTCCAGGTGCCGCTATTGAGCAGGCGCCACACTTCCAATCCACTGGAGTTTTTCGAAGGTGCGGCGCTTAAACGACGCGGATCCATAGTGAAACCCTTGCCACCATCGGTCTCTATCATCCAGGGATTTTCATCGGTCGCCTGACGTTCAAACTCAAAGGTCCGGTGTAAGGCGGTTTCCAGCTCCATATCGGTCGGTCTGCGCAGGGGAATCATCACTGACTGGCCGGCCACGTAATCGACCGGATTCAAACTCTGATCAACCTCGTCGTAGGCTTGTACCTGGAATTCCATAAACGTGCCAACGACCGGGTCAGCACTCCAGCGATTGGGCGTACCGTCTTCATCATCATCCAGCTGTTGCGCCGCATAGGCACCACTGGCGATGTCTTCCAAGGGAATAATCTCGTCGGTTGCCTGGCCATTTTTATGCTGCAGCATATTGACCAGGTAAAGTTTGTCACCTTCTTCAAACCGGGAAAAATCAATAATAATGTCGTAGCGCTCAGCTACACCGATGGTGGGTAGCTCGCCGTTGGCGAACAAGACCGAGTGCTCCATGATATTGCCGTCGTTGGCAACCATATGGAATGGCACGGGAGCTCCCGCCTCATTCACCAACGCTAACTTAAAGTAGCGGGATACCGAGCCGTTGAGTATACGAAAGCGGTAGCGACGGGCGCGAACTTCAAAGTAGGGCTTGTACAGCCAGTTTACGGTCATGACGTCGCCGATGAAGCCTTGCTGATTGAAGGGATTGAACCAGAGCTGCCCCTCTTCGTCCCAGGCCTTATCGGCCAACAGCAGTTGGACGTCGTAGTCCCGGTTGCCCCAGTCGAGCGATGAGCCGGAAGGCATACGCAAGTTAACGCCATCGTCTATCGACTCGTTACCACGATCCACTGCGCTGTAGTAGTTCATCATCGCAACGTTGCCCTTGTAGACATTCTGTGCCGTGAAATCGAGCATGTGATCGTGGAACCAGTGAGTACTCATGGTCTCGCGCCAGTCACCTGGAATTTGCGTGATACCGCCTTCACCATCGGGCGAGCCCGCACGCGGGTCACTGGCATCGGTATTAATACTGTCGTGTCCAGCCAGTGTCACCGGCCAGCGATAGTCATAATATTGACCCGGGAAAAAGAACGCATTGGTGTAGCCATCACTTTCCGCCGGGTTGTGGCCATTGTGCTCGTGTGTCGAAAGTGTGTGTAAGCCAAAACCGCGATTAGCTGACACGTCAACAGGCAAAGCGTTGTGGTGACGCATGAGTACCGGCTCGCCATAGCGCACCTTCAACAACTTGGGCGGAAACGTACCATCAAATGTCCACAGTGCATTGGGGTCCTGCTCTGGAAAACCGGGGTGGAACCTGACCGCCACGTCCGCAGTTGTACCTTCGGAACCTGCTACGCCGGTGGTCTTGTGATACAGACCACCCGGGGCAAATTCGCCCTGGCTATAGCCGTGGGTTTGCCTGCCATCGCGCAAACCGCTATTTACCCGCGCGCCGGTTTGAGCGGTCTGGAAATAGTATTTGGGGCCAAACTCATCCCAGCGCTGGTGGGCCCAACCTTCACCCGGCGGTCGGCCCTCGATGGGCGGTGTATCAAGATCCCGACCGAGATAGCCTTCGATCAATGGCTGCCACGGGTTGGACTGTACGGTGTTAGCCCAACGGGTCGGTGCCGGATAAATATCCTTGTTCAGGTAATCATCAAGTGCCTGAGAATCCGGCATGCTGCCAGCATCTGCAGGACGTGGCAGGTAGTACGCTGTCTCTGGATTGACATTGGCATCAGCCAGGGCCGCGGAACCAAACTCTTCAAACCTCCACATCGGCTGTGAAAATGCTGAAACACCGAACAGCCTGCTGGGTGCGCCGTTGGTGGGTACATCAAACCGCTTGTTATATTGCTGGGCTTCCTTTGATATCCGGTTGCCCGCCGAAGTGTCGTGTTTGCCGCCAACCGCGCCACCTTCAAAGGCGCCCCTGGCGGCATGCTCAATATCTTCGGGCAAATCATCCATGATCACCTCTCTCAATCCAGAGAGATCGGTTTCGTCCTCAGGCGAGGACACTTCTTCAACTGGCGGCGGCTCCACCGACGCCATCGTTTCGACAACTGGCTGCTCCAGGCCGGCCCCCGAGTCGCTACCACTACAGCCCACCATAAAGACGAGCAAAGCCGCAAAGAATAATTTGCCCGCTGCGACCGCAGTGCGGCCACTGGCCCGGGAGGGGAAATTCATACAAAAACGGCCGTGAGGCCGTGAGGCATTATTTTGTGTCATTGTCGGCATCCATTTATTTATATTATTCATCGAAAGAAATCCCGGTGGCCTTGCGGCCGGGTAGCCCTTTTTGAAGGAATTTTCTTTGGCTCTTCTCCGCTTTGTTGAGTGATTCTAGGTTTTCAAATAGAACATAGATTGATTATCTGGGAGGGATGATTGTCTAATTTTGAGTTTGAAGTACTCGGTATCCCTGATGCCCCTGGCGCGCTTACGGATCATTCCTATACTGACATTACCAGCCTCTATCCTGGCGCTTGTTAGCTTGTGTTTCGCATAATTGCAGATGCCGACACAATGTTTTCTGAGCGATTTTGCGAACTTTTTCAGATAGAGCATGTGTGACTGATCTGCTATCAAGCACCAACTTTCCAGTTGCTCTGCCATCCCCTCAAATGAAGTGGCACTCCACAGATACTGAAGCTGTTCTTTTAAAACGTAGAGCGCATTCAGGTTGCTATTGCTATCCAACAACGTTTGCAGCTTGTTACTTTGTTTCTCACTCAACTTATCCGCATTTTTGAGCAACAGATAATGCGTCCCCTTCATCAGTTTTTTACCATTCGGATCGGCCTTCCTGAACTCAAGCCGGCGCTGATTATGGATAGCTTTGCTGTAATTTTTCATGACGTGAAAACGGTCAAACACAATGTCTGCCAACGGCAAGCACTCCCTGACAGCCTTTTGATAAGCAGGGCCCATATCCATAGCTACGGCCTTGATTTTACTGGATGTATCCGGGGAGAGATGTTTTAGAAATCTTGCAAACACCTCGGCAGTTCGACCAGCTTCCACCCAGACCAGATGACCTCCGACCATATCGTAGACCACCGTCATATAGTCATGGCCTTTCGCCCTGGCAACTTCATCGACACCAATATATTCCAAGCCAGTCAACTGTGCAGGATCAAGCGCAGGGAGCGTTTCCATCAGGTATGCCTTGTCGATATTCTTTACTGTCTCCCATCGTATCCCCAAATGCCTGGAGACGGCCTGAATAGACATATGGCGGCATAATCCACTGATCAGTCGGCAAAACCGGTGGGTGAAACGGCACCCTTTATCGACAAAATCACACGCCTCAATGCGGCGCTCGCCCTTGCTAATAAACACTTGGGCCAGTTCAATGTCGAGCACACATGGATACCCAAAAAGGGGGATATCCTTAACCTGCCGGCGAATATGCTGGTTGATAGTTCCCTTCTTGCCTGTGGTGGGGTCTATAGTGCTCCTGCGGGCGTCCCGGCTACAGTGAATAACAATCTTGTCACCCTCTTCGTCCAGTTTAATTTCATTTACACGTTGCCCCGTGAGGTTTAAAATACTCCGTGAGATGTTGATGGTCATATACCTGCCCTATGTAAAGTTGTCATAAACCAAACATATCAACAGGTTACTTGATGGTCAGCATCTTTTTTCACTCAACAAAGCGGAGAAGAGCCTTTTCTTTTCCCCCGTTCGTACTTCACGCCGTGCGGAACACCGCTCGATTACCCGTGAATTGTCAAATATTGTGAGTCCCTTATACATCTGAAGGGGCTCCTTTTGCATTAAACAACAGTCTTTCCGGATCTTTATACCCCAGATTTTGATCGATGTCAGTAAAATCTTTTCCAATGAGACCTCAGCATAACTCAACAATGCAGACAAATTCCCGGTATAATTTCGTCGTAGGCAATTTAACAGTCATGTTTTTGCGTTCAGTGTTCAAGCCTCGGCGTCAATTGCTTCTTGAGAACCTGGCGTTGCGGCAACAGGTGACCATGCTCCGGCAATCCGTGAAACGCCCTCGCGCTACGGTGGCGGATAAGCTGTTCTGGATTCTCTTTTCACGATATGTAGATGGCTGGCGTAAAGTACTCCACGGCCTGCATCCGGATACTGTCGTACGCTGGCATCGGCAGGGCTTCCGATTTTACTGGCGCTGGAAAAGTCGAGGCCCTAAGCCTGGACGACCCGCTATTGATGGATGCCTGCGCGAGCTGATCCGAGATACGCAGAATCCTTCGCGAGTACTTCAGCTATTACCATACTTGCAGAACACATTTATCATTGAACAAAGATCCGCCTGAATCTCGAACTGTTGAATCGCCGGAGATAGGAAAAGTTGTGGCGTTTCCTCGTGTTGGTGGCCTGCACCAGCGCTACGGAAGAACTGCAGCTTGATAGCGGTCGCAAAGAGTGACCATCAAAACGGCACGATTATATTTAAAGGAGGGACAACACATTGAGAGCGACGATATTCTTGAGTATTTGGACCAGGCCTTTCCGCAAAAGCCACTGATCCCCACAGAGCTTCACGACAAAATTGTACAAGATCTACGCGAGGAAGATGACCTGCATATCGACATACGCAATCTCGCCATGCGGTTCGTGATTCCCAAGATACTGCCGATGAAAAAGCCTGAGTCGCTGAACAATTTCACTGAAGCTAATGGCAAAATTGAAGGCAGTGCAGACAGTCACAAGGCGTTGCGGTGGAATCCGGTTTTAGCGATCACCGTCATTTCACCCGGGCGTACAGTAAGTGTTTTGGCGTGACACCCAGCAAGGATCGCAACGAGAATAAACGCGGGCAGCCCAAACGCCATTCGATGTCCGTCCAATCAGACAGGGGCAGCGAATCGCTCACGCAGCACATTCTTCTGCACCTTGCCCATAGCATTACGCGGTAGCGCGTCAATCACTTCTACCCGCTTGGGCACCTTAAAATTGGCCAGTTGTGTCTTGCAGTGCGCGATAACTTCTTCAGCGGCGGGCGCACTGCCGTCGGCAATGATGACGGCAACAACCGCCTCGCCAAAGTCAGCATGAGGAACACCGATGACCGCCGATTCCTGAACACCTGCCATGTCATCGATTACAAGTTCAACTTCTTTTGGGTAGACATTGAGGCCTCCGCAGATGACCAGATCTTTAGCCCGGCCGACTATTGACACATAACCGTCTGCGTCGATGGTGGCTTTGTCACCTGTGTTGAAAAATCCATCGGTCGTAAAATCTTCAGCGGTTTTTTCCGGCATTCGCCAGTAAGCTGTGAACACATTCGGGCCTTGTACCTGCAGATTACCTATCCCGCCTGACGCTAACTGCTCACCGGCATCGTCGACAACCCGAACGGTGGTACCTGGCAACGCCGGTCCGACGGTACCGGCACGGCGTTCACCCTGCAATGGGTTAGAGGTGTTCATACCTGTCTCGGTCATACCGTAACGCTCGAGAATTGTATGCCCGCTGCGCTCTTCAAACTCGACAAACGTTTCTGCCAGTAGCGGCGCCGAGCCAGAAACAAACAAACGCATATTCGAACAACACTCTGGCCCGAAGTCTGGATTATTCAACAATCGGGTGTAATAAGTTGGAACGCCCATCATCACGGTGCAATCCGGCATTGCGGCAACGGCGACTTTATCGGTATATCCACTGTGCCATGCCATGCTCGCGCCACTCATAAACACACAGCTTGCCCCGACAAATAGACCATGCACGTGGTAGATCGGCAACATATGCAATAGACGGTCTGAGGCGGAGAATCCCCAGGCTTCCACCAGCGTTTCGGCATTCCAGCGCAGGTTGTCGTGGCTTAACATAATGCCTTTGGGCCTGCCTGTGGTTCCCGATGAGTAAAGCAACGCCGCCATGTCAGTACCGTCGCACTGGGCCACTTCAGCGTAGGCGCTTGCTTGGGTAGCGTGCTCCATTAAGCTACCGCTACCGTTGGCATCGAGTGTCAGCAAAGCTTTTACTTGTGGCGCTTTTCCTGAATCTGATGGCAGCACTGAATTGATGATGCTAACGGAGTTACTACCACACACCACGATGGTCGGCTCAGCATTGCCGAGAAAGTACTCAAGTTCCGCCGCCGTGTAAGCCGTGTTTAGCGGGTGGTAAACCAGCCCTGCGCGCAGGCAGGCCAAATAAAGAAATAGATTCTCGACAGATTTTTCGACCTGAACAGTAATCCTGTCGCCTCGGCTCGCACCAAGTTGCAGCAACGCGTTGCCAATGCGAGCAGAAGCCTGGTCTGCCTCGGCGTAGCTCACACTGCGTCCCTGGGACGTACCTAACAATTCTTTATCGAGGTCTGTTGGAAAATTTTTCTGAAAATGTGCGTAGAGGTTGGCGTTGCCGGTCATGTTGGTGTCTCCGTTGAGTGTAAAAGATAGCAGCTTCAGGCCGGAGAAAAAAGACGACGTCGTGGCAACTATCCTGCATAACCCGTGTTCGGTAACCCGTAACGCGTTAAAAAACTGGCTCCTTTCCGGATATTCGCAGCCATGGCTGCCAAGCCATAAAACGTCGTGTTTTTGGCAAGCCCCATGAAGCGTGTTCCGGAAAGATTGTAGTGTCTCTTGCAGGTTGCAAAAGGTCGCTCCCCGCCTGTCCGGGTGACGGCAATTTCCTGGTTACGAATTCGATCAGCCTCCGATAAGGGGTGGCCACGATAACCTTTGCGCTGAACCTGATCATCAATGCCCAGCTGCGCCAACTTATCGCGGGTCTGTTGAGAGCTGTAAGCGGCATCCGCGTACAGTGCCGTCTCATCACCCGGTAACAAGGTATCGCGCTCCCGAGAGTCGTGCACATTACCCGGCGTCACGCTTTGACGGTGAATAAAGCCCTCTTCATCGACACCCGCAGGAACAGAAAAGCCATAGGTGGATGCCTCAGGAACTTCTCTATCTAACTCAAGATGACAGAATTTTCGAAACAGCAGATCTCGAGTCAGACTTTGAGCTAACGGTACGTCTGAAAGCCGATACCCTGCACCGGGCAACAAGCTCCTGAACAAGGCCGGCAATGGATAGCCTGGACGGCCTGTTTTTGAGGCATAAAGAGTGGCGAGTAGTTTCTCTATCTCTGACCATTGTAGTAACGCCCCGGTATCATCAAGACTGTGGAGGACGGGATGATTCAAAGTAGCGTTTGAAACGAATAATCGGGGCTGTGTTGCGAAGGATTTTTGCCTACGAAATTATACCGGGAATTTGTCTGCATTGTTGAGTTATGCTGAGGTCTCAAGTAATAAATCATTGGGGATTGTGATGCAGTTGGACTCAAAAGTAGTAGTAATAACAGGTGCGGCTCGAGGCTTGGGGCGCGCCTACGCTGTGGCGATGGCGGCACAGGGCGCTTCGGTTTTTGTTAGTGACATCAATGACTGCAGTGAAACAGTCGCCGAAGTTGAAGCAGCAGGCGGACGCATCGCATCTACCATCGCCGACATCTCCGATATGAAAAGTTGCCAGGCTATGGCAGACGCTGCTGTCAACGCTTTTGGAAAAATCGATGTGCTAGTGAATAACGCAGCATTATACGCAACCCTCAAGGGTTCTCGCTTCGAAGATCTAGAAGAAGCGCAGTGGGATGCCGTAATGAACGTCAATATTAAGGGCGTGTGGCAGTGCTGCAAAGCGGTCGTGAACCCAATGCGTAAAGCAGGCGGAGGATCGATTATTAATATTTCCTCGCTCGCCGCAGTGTACGGGCTCCCTTACGGTTGCGACTACGCGGCCTCGAAGGCGGCAGTGATAGGCTTGACGCGGTCCATGTCACGTGAATTGGGTAAAGACAGTATCAGAGTCAATGCGGTGGCGCCGTCGGCTGTAATGACCGAGGGGACGCAGGAATTCTTTGGCGAAAAATTCGAGAAAGCCAAAACCGTTATCGCTGCGGGACAAGTCATACCGCGCAATCTTGAACCCGCCGATTTGACTGGAACTTTAATTTATCTCGCCTCGGACGCGAGTAGCTTTGTCACCGGGCAGACCCACATGGTCGATGGCGGTTCCTGGTTCCTCTAGCGCTCAACGGGGAAGAGACAAGTGACAGAGCTTCAAGCTAAATCGCTCGCGAATGCGGGATAACGGGCCGGCACGATGGACGCAAGCCTGGTCAAATTATTCAGCTATCGCGCAGCCGAGTGGGTAACCCGCGAAGCTCTGCAGATTCACGGTGGCATGGATTATGCCGGAGAGAACAACTAATGCAGGATGTATTGTCAGGTTTACGTGTCGTTGAAGGAAGCGCGTTTGTCGCCGCCCCCTCCGGTGGTATGACTCTCGCCCAGCTCGGTGCGGATGTTATTCGTTTCGACCCGATCGGTGGCGGCATCGACTATCGCCGCTGGCCGGTGACGCAAAACAACGAAAGTATCTATTGGCACAGTCTTAACAAGGGAAAGCGCTCAATCGCGGTCGATTTCAAAAACCCGGAAGGACGCGAGTTGCTAACCCGGCTGATCACCGCTCCCGGTGACGACTGCGGACTGTTCCTAACTAACTTCCCCGCGCGGGGCTGGCTGGCGGATGACCAGCTTCGCGCTCATCGCGAAGATCTGATTTACCTGAATCTAACCGGTGATCGTCATGGGGGCAGCGCGTTGGACTATACCGTCAACAGCAAAGTGGGCTTTCCGTTTATGACCGGCACGTCACCCAACGGCAAACCGATCAATGCCCCCTTACCCGCCTGGGACGTAATCGCCGGACAACATATCGCACTGGGATTGTTGGCCGCTGAGCGCCAACGCCTGCGCACAGGCAAAGGGCAGTTTGTGAAACTGGCCCTGGCCGATGTGGCGCTGGCCACCATGGGCCATCTGGGCTATATCGGCGAGGTGATGGTGAATGACACTGAACGAAAACCTATGGGCAATCATATCTTCGGCACCTTTGGTCGAGACTTTAAAAGTCGGGACGGAAAGCGAGTGATGATTGTCGGTGTCAGTGGCAATCAATGGCGAGCTATTGTAAAAGCAACCGGGCAAGAGCAGGCCATTGCCAGCCTGGGCGAATCCCTGGGGCTGGACTTCAGCGCCGAAGGCGATCGCTACGCCGGCCGCGAGGAAATTTGCCTATTGCTCGAGCCCTGGTTTGCCGAGCGCGATTTTGCGACGCTTACAGAGCAACTTGAAGCCGCCGGCGTTTGCTGGGGCAAATATCAGACCGTTTCTGAGCTGGTGCATAACGACATCGATTGCTCAACCGATAACCCGCTATTTGAGCAAATTGAACAACCGGGTATCGGCGAGTATTTAATGCCGCAAAATCCTCTGGGGTTTACAGCTGCCGATAAACACTCAGTGCGCCCCGCGCCCAGACTGGGCCAGCATACCGATGAAATACTATCTGATATTTTAGGGCTGAGCAGCGGCGAAATCGGCCGCATTCACGATGCTGGCATCGTCGCTGGTGATTGAAAATTTGCTAGCAGCCTGTCGGACTTAACCCAACAACGTCATTATGAGATAATGTGGTCACACTGAAAAGTAACCGGGAATAAGTGATGGCCAATTTTGTAAACGTTGATCGAGAGACGGACTATCTATTCCCTCCCTCTATGTCGGACTGGTTACCTGAACACCACCTGGCACGGGTTGTCGTGGAGGTCGTTGATCAGCTCGATCTGTCTGAGCTCACCCGTCAATATGCCGGGCGTGGATCAAAGGCGCACCATCCAGCGGTCCTACTGAGTTTGCTGATCTACGGTTACGCCACCGGTGTGTTTTCCAGCCGTAAGATTGAGCGAGCCACCCACGACTCCATTGCGTTTCGCTACCTGGCGGCCAACACGCATCCGGATCACGACACCATAGCGACCTTTCGACGCCGTTTTTGCCTCAGCTTGAAGCACTTTTTGTTCAGGTCTTGTTGCTGGCGCGTGAAATGAAGCTCATGAAGCTTGGGCGTATCGCCCTGGATGGCACCAAGATCAAGGCGAATGCCAGCAAGCATAAGGCGCTTTCTTATGGCCACTTAAAGAAAATCGAAGCACAGCTCAAGACAGAAGTCAGCGCTCTCACTGCACAGGCCGAGGCGGCAGATCAAACGCCGGTAGCGGATGGCATGGACATTCCCGCGGAGATTTCCCGGCGCGAAACACGACTTGAGGCACTGGCTGCGGCCAAAGTAAAAATTGAAGAACGGGCGCAGGAGCGTTTTGCGCGTGAACAAGCCGAATACCAACAAAAACAAACCAAACGCCAAGCTCAGAGGGATACTGGAAAAAAGCCCCGGGGCCGGGAGCCTAAGCCACCGCTTCCCGGCCCTCGAGATAAAGACCAGATGAATTTGACCGATGAAGAGTCGCGTATCATGCCGGTATCTGGCGGCGGCTTTGAGCAGTGCTACAACGCCCAGGCCAGTGTTGACACCGATACAATGCTCGTCGTCAGTACACACATGACACAGGCCCCGAACGACAAACAACAAATAAAGCCGGCCCTGACAAAGCTGAATACCCTGCCTGAAGAACTGGGCAAGGTGACCGACCTGCTGGCCGATACAGGCTATTTTAGCGGTGATAATGTAAAGGCTTGCGTAGAGGATAATATCCAGCCTTTACTGGCAGTAGCGCGTGACCACCATCACCCGTGCGTTTTTGATCGGTTTGCCCCTGACGCCCCCACTCCGATAACGGATGATCAGGTGAGGCTCATGAAACATCAACTGACGACCCAATCCGGTCGAGCGCTGTACGCATTAAGAAAGCAAACGGTAGAGCCAGTGTTCGGCATCATCAAACACGTTATGGGGTTGAGGCAGTTCTCGATGCGAGGTTTGGACAAGGTTGCGGGCGAATGGACGCTGGCGACACTGGCATGGAATGTAAAGCGTATGAATGTGCTGAGAATGGCATAATTAAGCGGTCATTTGCCGCATAAATGCCCATTACAGGGCTGGATAAAGGCGTGATGAAGGTTGACGTGGCTGCCCTGGGACAATCACATCTTCTGCGTGGTGTCCTGACAGCCCTGTAGCACGCTGGAGTATTAAATCGTGCCCGTCAGGAGCTGAGTCCGACAAACTGCTAGAGGATTAATTGTGTTACGCAGCGCTAAAGCCAAGACAACCATCACTACACTGGCGTACTGCTTTCTTTGCAGCACTGCGATGGCGAACGTATGCTCCCAGGAAGTGGTTGCTGATATCGATTTAACCCCCAACATTAACGGCTGGGGGATCACCAAGCCGGTGGCAATCAGCGCAACGTGCTGACCTTCGGCACCGGTGTGGTCGCAACCCACACTGGATGCTAAGCGCAATCGTTTGTATGTTGGTACGGGTGAAAACTATTCCTCTCCCAGCACCGATACCAGCGATGCGATTATCGCCCTTGATCTAGACACCGGGGAGATGCTTTGGCGCCAACAGTTTTTAGCATCGGACGCCTGGAATGTGGCGTGCGAATCGCCTCTCAACTCCAACTGCCCCGATGAACGTGGCGTTGACCTCGATTTTGGCGCACCACCCATATTGGTATGGGCGTAGACGAAGCCAGGGGCGAGTTCGCGGCTGTCAATGCCAAGAGAGCTTCAGGCGGTGCAATTGATCTCGGCGGCGTCTATCTCGACAACGGGCAGTTGTTTGTCAACGCTGGTTACGGAACCCTGGGCCAGATCGCCGGCAATGCCTTTATCGTGCTGGAGGTAGCAGCCCCTTAAAGCGACAACTTCAAGGATTGTTGGCACCGCGACGCCCCATCCGTATAGTGGTGTTTCGACCCAGCGAAACGGTTTAACAAAGCTATCGTGAACTCTTCAACCAAGCAGGAAAAATCAGCCACAAGACCCACTCCCGTCGATGTGGAGCAATGGCCTGCGGAATTATCCGCCATAGCCGCAGATATGAACGGCAAGCCAATCAACGTGCACAAATTAATGGCCAATAACCCGGCTTTGCTACACGCCTGGTGGACCTTTAGAAATCACTCCGTCACCGGTGGAACCTTAGGGAAACGCAAAGCAGAACTGCTGATTCTTCGAGTGGGCGTACAGATGAGGTGTTGGTATGAATGGGGCTCGCACGTTGACCGGGCTCTGAAGGTGGGCATTGAGATCGATGAAATACGTCGTGTTCTCGAGCCCAATACCGATGAATACTGGTCAATCGAAGAAGCTTCCCTGTTGCGTGCGGCCGACGAACTCACAGTCGGTCACACCATTGAAGCCGAAACGCTGGCGGCGCTGGAACAACATCATAGCAACGCACAGATCATGGATTTAATTGCCATCCATGGAATGTACTTAATTCTGGCGGGGATGATAAAAACCTGGGGCCTGGAGCTGGACGCAAAAGTGTTAGAGCGCATTCGCAAGTACACGGACAGGACGTCATTTCTGGCAGCTGCGGAGAGTTTTGGCGAAGGCGTAAACTGACGACCAAGCCAGAGGCAAGCTTACATCGACAATGACGAAAAGGTCACCATGTGAAACCCAATGCGAACGCCTTAGAGGCGGCGGCAGCGCAATCAGGCACTGTCAATAACGGCCTGTACGATAGAGAGAACATCCAGCCCGGAATCGTGCACTTTGGCGTGGGTAATTTTCACCGCTGCCACCAGGCCGTTTATGTAGACAAGTTGCTGAGCCAGGGAAGCATGGACTGGGGTATTGTGGGCTCTATCCTCGACTACTGGTTGCGCCAGAGAATCCCGCTGCAGTAATTGCTCAGGTGGCTCACGGCAGCATCAAACTGGTGACCACTACTATTACCGAGAAAGGTTACTGCCTGTCTTCGGGACAGATCGATAGGGAACACCCCGATGTCATCGCTGATGGAGAATCCCTCGAAAGCCCTGGAACGATTTATGGATATTTAGCCGCCGGCCACCGATGAGTCTCTAAAGCAGTTAGTTCGCACGGCACTTAAACTGGAGGATGCTTGGCCTGTTGCTGCAGAACCCTTTAGCTAGTGGGTGATTGAGGACAACTTTGCCGGGGCACGACCCCCATTCGACAAAGTGGGTGCACTGTTCACCGATGACATCTCGCTCTACGAACAAACGAAACTGCGGTTTCTCAATGCTGGGCACTCCATTATTTCCGTATTGGGCTATCTGGTGGGGCATACAACTATCCATCAAACACTGGGTTCTACTGGGAATCCTGTGGGTAGAGGTTGAGTTTTCCACAGTGGAACAGAATTGAAACTCGATAGTTTTCGAAGTTTCTAAATCCTCGGGCAGCCGATTTTATTGTCTGAATCTTTGAATTAAATCCTTCTGCGGTCGCATTGGTGATGCGATGTTTCAAGTAAGTCATTATGTTGTCGAGATGTTTCTTTAGCATCTTGGCGACTGATATGACCGGCTTTAGACGTGAATGTGTCGCCCACCAGTACCCTTTCTTAAAGAACGCCCGGGCTGGTTTATCGTAGCTGTAAGTCCACAGGTCAAGCAGCGTCTCTTTGATTGCCCAGGCTCGGGCAACCTTCAACCCCTTTGATTGAAGGCCATAAAAAGTGGCTTCATCTTTTTCACTCCAGTTGTCGGGATTGCGTAACCAGGTATAGCGAGACCCGACCAGGTCATTGATACCGGCGGCTCTTAATGTTTTATTTTCTTTGCGCCTGACTTGGTCAACCATTTTTGTAAGATAACTGACGATATGAAACTTGTCGTGAACAATGGCGGAGTTCGGTAAAGTCGCCTCAACTGCCGTCATAAATGGAACCCACATATCCACGGCAACAGCAGCTACTTCATTACGCTGCTGTTCTGGAAGCGTGGACAGCAATGCGGTTGCCGATTCCGCCGTTCTATCTGCCACGACCTCAAGCACTCTGGACGCATTCAAATCGTACAGCAGGCTGGCATAGGATTGCCCCTTGCGAAAACTTTTTTCATCGATGCCAAGGTGTTTCACTTCCTCAACAGAGCGTCTGTCCATCCCTCTTTTCACTGCTCGGGATTGAATATGATGCACCTCATCCCACGACAGACCAAGTAGTTTTGCGGCCTGTGTCTTGTTGCTGGCAGCCGACAGCACATCAATAGCGAAACGCTCAAATAAATGCGTAAAGCGTGCCTGCGTATCTGCCCACGGTACTTTCAGGCTTTTGATTCCATGCGCTTTACAATGAATACGCGGAACCTGAGCAACTAACTGCGTCTTGAACTGCATCGTATCAAGGTGTCGCCATGTGCGTTGCTCACGATGGTCGTAAACCGAACAAAGGGCATGGCAGACACTACACGCGCCTTTCGTTCCCTTTGGCCAATCTATCTGGAGGGTAATTGATTTGTCGGTCAGATCCGGGGTAATAGCCGTGATTTTCCATGGGTCGCCAAGCCCCAAAAGTTGAGTAAACAACGCGGTATCTTTCATTTGAATATCTCCATAAAAAAAGACTCTTGTACCACATTCCTGACCATTGTTTGGCTTTTACCCATAGGAAACTCGGAAGAACCAAACACTGAAACAACCGAGCATTCTGGACTTTGTTCTTCGAGCTTTACATGAAAACGTGTTACCAGTGGCAACCATGCCCCCAGGTTTTAAGGGCGATGAATACATCAGCGATGTGATAAAACGTTTCAAAAACAGTGCCCTGCCCTACACCGTGGACCAGGTAAACACCGACAGCTCACAGAAAATTCAGCAACGCTGGTTCCCTACGGTCGATGCTGCATTGGCACGCAATGCCGATACGGCTATGATGAGTTTTGTTATTGCTGCCTGGGCGCTGTTTGTTCAGAAAGCCGTGCTTGCGGGCGAATTAAACGACCCCCTACGAGAAGAATTTTTGGCCGCACAGAATCAGGGCGGAGACATAATTCATCGGTTTCTCGAAATAGCGGGTGCCAACCAGTTTGAATTTTTTAGTTCTATCCCTTTTATGGCGAGTGTTTTAAGCAACCTAGAGTTTAGAGCGAAAGAGCTGTTGTCGGAAGCTTCAATCCCGACTCCTTTTCCTTAATGTTCTCTCAAAACCTGCGTGTAATACAAGCTGCAACGCAATGTTACCCATCTTGTATATAATCGGCTCTTCTCCGCTTTGTTGAGTGAAAAAAGATGCTGACCATCAAGTAACCTGTTGATATGTTTGGTTTATGACAACTTTACATAGGGCAGGTATATGACCATCAACATCTCACGGAGTATTTTAAACCTCACGGGGCAACGTGTAAATGAAATTAAACTGGACGAAGAGGGTGACAAGATTGTTATTCACTGTAGCCGGGACGCCCGCAGGAGCACTATAGACCCCACCACAGGCAAGAAGGGAACTATCAACCAGCATATTCGCCGGCAGGTTAAGGATATCCCCCTTTTTGGGTATCCATGTGTGCTCGACATTGAACTGGCCCAAGTGTTTATTAGCAAGGGCGAGCGCCGCATTGAGGCGTGTGATTTTGTCGATAAAGGGTGCCGTTTCACCCACCGGTTTTGCCGACTGATCAGTGGATTATGCCGCCATATGTCTATTCAGGCCGTCTCCAGGCATTTGGGGATACGATGGGAGACAGTAAAGAATATCGACAAGGCATACCTGATGGAAACGCTCCCTGCGCTTGATCCTGCACAGTTGACTGGCTTGGAATATATTGGTGTCGATGAAGTTGCCAGGGCGAAAGGCCATGACTATATGACGGTGGTCTACGATATGGTCGGAGGTCATCTGGTCTGGGTGGAAGCTGGTCGAACTGCCGAGGTGTTTGCAAGATTTCTAAAACATCTCTCCCCGGATACATCCAGTAAAATCAAGGCCGTAGCTATGGATATGGGCCCTGCTTATCAAAAGGCTGTCAGGGAGTGCTTGCCGTTGGCAGACATTGTGTTTGACCGTTTTCACGTCATGAAAAATTACAGCAAAGCTATCCATAATCAGCGCCGGCTTGAGTTCAGGAAGGCCGATCCGAATGGTAAAAAACTGATGAAGGGGACGCATTATCTGTTGCTCAAAAATGCGGATAAGTTGAGTGAGAAACAAAGTAACAAGCTGCAAACGTTGTTGGATAGCAATAGCAACCTGAATGCGCTCTACGTTTTAAAAGAACAGCTTCAGTATCTGTGGAGTGCCACTTCATTTGAGGGGATGGCAGAGCAACTGGAAAGTTGGTGCTTGATAGCAGATCAGTCACACATGCTCTATCTGAAAAAGTTCGCAAAATCGCTCAGAAAACATTGTGTCGGCATCTGCAATTATGCGAAACACAAGCTAACAAGCGCCAGGATAGAGGCTGGTAATGTCAGTATAGGAATGATCCGTAAGCGCGCCAGGGGCATCAGGGATACCGAGTACTTCAAACTCAAAATTAGACAATCATCCCTCCCAGATAATCAATCTATGTTCTATTTGAAAACCTAGAATCACTCAACAAAGCGGAGAAGAGCCATATAATCTACCGCACCAGGGGCTTGGAATTTTTTGCATCTTTCGTTCCACCAGCTTCGAACGTTAACATGGCGAAAATGTTTTGTCAGACCCAGCCTGATTCTTCCCGCTGTAATAATATCCGGCTTGCGCCATGGTGCATCCGTCACCAGTGGGCCCGCTTTATCACCCAATACCAGCGTCAACAAATGAAGCAGTCCGTAACCTACAGTCGTCAAGTGAACCCAGCGATGCAGCGTTTGGCGCCGTTGCTGCCAGGCTTCTTTGAGCCCCCACAATTGTTTCAACTGGTAGTACATCGACTCAATCGACCAACGCAGTCCGTAATCTTCAATCACTTGTTCGCTCGTTAGAGTCGTATCGGTTGAAAGAAATAATCGAGTCTTGGTCCACTGACCTTTACCCCTGTCTAGCTCGCACCAAACGGCTCTGACTAACTGACCGTCAAGGAACCTTGCCTTGGCGAGCCGACTACGGTATCTCACCTTTTGTTCTTTTCCATACAGCCGCAGTAGTGCTTCCGTCTTTTTAAAGTGGGCAATTCGCTTGGGTGTGTGTTTTTCGCCATACTTGCGTGGCCGCCCGCGTTGCCCCGGTTTTCGTTCGGGGGGTTCGTCGTAAAGCCGCGTATCGATTCTCGCCTGGCCAATCACGGTAAAACCGTACGCTGTCATCGCGTTGATAAATCGTTTGCGCATATACCAGCAATCGACCAATACCCTCACCGTTTTATCTTCAAACAAGCGGTAAACAGCACGCATGATCACTGTCGCTGCGACCAGCTTGCCCGTATTCCCTGCACTGGGTATCAGTCGGAACAATAGAGGTATCGCCGTCGTCTCCAGCGGTGTGCGCCTGAAAACAGCCGCTAAACTAACCCAGCATTGACCACGAACATAGGCGGCTAAATTCGGCTTATTTCCGTGCTGATGATGTATCTGGCTGCCCGGTGCTTTTTTCGAGGCTCGTAGACTCACCGTATCGTCAATCGCTAAATATAGAACGGGATCATTCTTGGCACTAAGAACCAGACAGACGAACTGTCTTGCCAGCTTCAACCAGGACCACTTTCCGGCTTCAAGCCATTTGTAATACGTCGTCCAGTGCCTTTGCATGTCTAGAAACAAATAGGTTTCGGTGACAAAGCCAGCGGGCGTTAACATAGCGCCGATCAATAGTTCAATGAATGTGCCTACGGATCTTGGGGGTAGCGCTTTGCTTAAAAATGTTATCCAATAGCACAGTTCGCGGGGGATGCGAGCACATCCTGTTGCGTTCATAGCGGCCTCCAGAAGAAATCGATTCATTTCTTTCTGAAGGCCGCGCCCTATACACCTTTTAAAAAGCAAAGCTGTATAGGGCGCGGCAAACTTTTTGCCGCTTTATGTCAAGTTTTTTCGCACACTTTGCGCGATAATCTTCCTCCCCAGACTCTAAACTCTAGTTAAGCAACTATACAATGCTAAAGAACACAGACACTTCAGTCGCTTTAACCCAATTTTTAGCCCGACGAGAGGAAGTACCCCATGCGTGAGTCCTGGAGATGGTTTGGTCCCAACGACCCCGTGTGCATTGATGATATTCGCCAGACCGGCGCCACTGATATAGTGAGCGCCCTTCACGATGTGCCAACTGGCGAGGTGTGGTCGGTAGAAGCAATTCAGGATTACCAGTCCATCATTGAGGCCCGAAACGCTGATCGCAGTCCGTTAACTTGGTCAGTTGTTGAAAGTATTCCAGTTCACGAAGATATTAAACTGGGCCGGGAAGGATGCCAGGTCTATATCGATAGCTGGATTATCTCAATGGAGAACCTTGCACAGTGCGGAATCAAAACTATCTGCTACAACTTTATGCCGGTGATTGATTGGACCCGCACCGATTTGGGATATCGATTGAGCAGCGGGGTTTACGCCCTGCGCTTTGATCAGAAGAAGTTTGCCGCCTTTGACCTGTTTATCTTGCAGCGATCAAATGCGCAAGCGGACTATACCGAAGCAGAAATTAGCGAGGCCAAAGACATTCACACACAAATGTCTACCGAGGAGCGAGACCAGCTCACCCGTAACATCATCGCGGGCTTACCCGGCAAAATGACCGACGCCTACACACTCGAGGACTTCAGCAAGGCTCTGGAACAATACCAGGATATAGGCCGTGAGGAATTCAGAGAAAACCTGTACGCGTTTCTCGCTCAGGTGTTGCCCAAAGCCGAGGTAGCCGGTGTAAAATTGGCAATCCACCCGGATGATCCACCCCAGGATATGCTAGGGCTTCCCAGAGTCGTATGCACGGCGCAAGACCTGGATAGATTGTTTGCCGACCAACCCAGCCCCGCAAACGGAATTACGCTGTGTGTAGGCACCTACGGCAGCCGGCCTGATAATGATTTACCGGATATGGCGCGACGATTTGGCTCGCGCATTCATTTTGCGCACTTACGCGGAGTGACTCGCGACCCGAATGAGCAGCGGTCTTTTTATGAAGCCAATCATTTGGATAGCGATATTGATATGGTCAGCGTTATTCGCGAACTGCTGACCGAAGAGCACAAAAGGTCCCAGGCCAGTGGTGACAATGTGGAAGAGATTTTTATCCGTCCCGATCACGGCCACCAAATGATGGATGATATTGGCAAAGCTGTGAACCCGGGTTATTCGGGGATCGGACGACTGAAGGGGCTGGCAGAAGTTCGCGGTGTAATTCGCGCGCTGTCTTCGACACTGTAAACATGACTCAATCCAAACCATTAAACATCATCTGCGCGGGCGAGTGCATGGTGGAACTGCGGCAAGCCGCTACGCCTGAAACAAGTGAAGCGCAATACGCATCCAGATTTGCGGGAGATGTGACCAACTTTTCAGTGTATTTAAAACGCCTCAGTAAGTCTTCTTGCGTGCAGTTTTTCTCGGCCACGGGCAATGACGCACTCAGCGATCAAATGCGTACGTTCTTATCCAGTGAAGACATCAACTTGGAATTACTTTCCCGCTCACAAGACAAAACAGTCGGTCTGTACATGATCCATACCGATGACTCTGGTGAGAGAACATTCACCTACTGGCGCTCAGATTCTGCGGCCAAGAAGATGTTTGAACTAGCCGACAAAACAGTACTGGCGGAAGCGACGGATAAAGCAGATTACTTTTATTTCAGCGGTATCACCCTGGCTATTCTGGATCAGCCCTGTCGGGAGCGGCTATTTGCCCTCGCCGAGCAATGTCGCACCGAAGGTAAAACCATTATCTTTGATCCAAATTATCGAGAAAGCCTCTGGACCAGCCGCGCTCAGGCACTCATGCAAATTGAGCGAGCCTATCAGCTGTGTAATATTCTGCTTTCCAGTAGCGAAGACGAACAGTTGTTATGGGGGTCAGCCAGCACCGAGGATGCTATAGAGCGTCTACGCAACTACCCTATCGATGAAATCATATTGACCAACGGCCCCGGCGAAATTTCAGGTTATGCCAATGGCCGCCGATTCCAGGTACCACCGGTTGAGGCGGAAGAGGTAGTTGACACGACTTCAGCGGGAGATGCATTCAACGCCGGATATATTGCAACAAGGCATAGGGGGCTCGCCGCGGAAGAATGCGTACTGCTGGCCTCCGGTCTCGCCACTGTGGTTATAGGCCTGCCCGGAGCGATAATCCCGAAATCCAGCATGGGGAAGATATGAGAGACTCCGGAAACGGTCAATCGATTACTTCATAAGCCGGACACAAGGTCGGTGCGTCCTATATACTGGGCAACTGATAAGAAACCAGATCGTCGGCACTGATGCTTTTCAACTCTGCACAATACCTGTTCCTATTCCTGCCGCTGGTTCTTGTCGTCTTTATCTGGCTTTCCCGTGGTAACAGTACCGAGGGGCAGATCACCTGGTTGATACTGGCGTCGCTATACTTTTACGCTAGCTGGAACCCCGCCTTCCTGCTGCTGATCTCTTCCTCTATCGTAGTCAATTTCCTTTTAGGCAGAACACTGGCGGCAACTCCGCACGATCGGCGGCGCCTGTGGCTATTGATGGGCGTCGTATTTAATCTGGGATTACTGGCTTACTTCAAGTATGCCAGCTTTTTTGTCGACAGCCTTAACGTCCTGGGCAGCTGGCTGATTCCTGTTCCGGAAATAACCCTGCCCCTGGCAATTTCCTTTTTCACCTTTCAGCAGATCGCTTACCTGGTGGACGTATCGCGGGATGAGTGTCAGGAATACGAGTTTAGACACTACGCCTTGTTCGTGCTGTTTTTCCCCCAACTGATGGCCGGGCCCATCGTTCACCACAAGGAGGTCATGCCGCAGTTTTCCTTTCTTAGGGCTCCGGGGCAATTACGCACCGATATTTCGGTCGGCCTAACTATCATCACTATCGGCCTGTTCAAAAAAGTGGTGATGGCAGATTCCCTGGCGGAACTGTCAAACCCGGTTTATGCGGCGGCGGCCCAGGGGGAAACCCTCAGCACCCTCGACGGCTGGGTGGCAACTCTGGGGTTCAGCTTTCAAATCTATTTCGATTTCTCCGGGTACAGCGATATCGCCATCGGCAGCGCGCGGCTTTTTGGCATCAAACTGCCAGAGAACTTCAAATCACCCTATAAATCACGCAGCGTAATCGAGCTCTGGAATCGCTGGCATATCACCTTGTCCCGTTTTCTCAGAGATTATCTTTACTTCGCGCTGGGTGGTAACCGGCGCGGCAAAACTGCCCGCTACCGCAACCTGTTTTTGACCATGTTATTGGGCGGATTGTGGCACGGCGCCGCCTGGACCTTCGTCATCTGGGGCGGGCTCCACGGCGCCTTCCTGTGCATTAATCATGGATGGCGTGCGGTACAGAACAAGCTCGGGATTCGGAATTTGGATAAAATCCCGTTGGTTAGTTTGTTTTATCTGCTCCTCACTTTTCTCGCCTGGTCGGTGGCAACCGTTGTGTTCCGGTCGCAGGATCTGGGCTCAGCACTTTCAATTCTCAACGCCACCTTTGTCTCCTTTACGATGACGCCAGAGTTGGTTTTGGTGAATACGCTGACCGAGTCTTTGCCGGAGCGACTGATTTTATTGGCAGGCCTGGACGCGGGCACTTATGCCACGGTTTATTTCATGTTCGGCATTGCCGCTGCCATTTGCTGGTTACTTCCCAACACCCAGGAACTGATGCACCGATTCGATCCGGTCATACCCTCACCGGGCAGTCAGTTGAGTAGGTCCACCTGGATAAGCTGGCAACCCACGCTTTTATTCGCCTGCGGCTTCGGAGTGCTGCTCAGCCTGAGTTTGCTGAATCTTTCCTCCATCACCGAATTTTACTACTTCCAGTTTTGAACGCGACGAAGACATATTCTTTAGTACTTGGCCTGGTCACGATTGTACTTACTGGCAGTATCGGTCTGTTCAATTACCTAACCGACCCCTATCTACTGTTTGGGTTTGGCACTGCCAACGCCGAGCGATTAAGCCGCATTGACCAGTTTAATCACATGCGCGTGACCAAACCCCGGTATATGAGGGAGGTCAAGGCGACCGCGGTGATTGTAGGATCTTCCCGCAGTGCCCGATTACACCCCGAACATACCTCCTGGGCCGATGAAAAAGGCTATAACCTGGCGGCACCCGGTATGACGCCACGAGAAATTCTGGGCTTTGTTCAACACGCCCACGCTATTCAACCTCTGTCGAAGGTGATGATTGGCCTGGACTACGAGGCCTTCATTAGATCTATTCCTGTTGTCCGTCGGGGTTTCGAAATCAATCGCATGGCTCGCAGTAGCAACGAGCTGGATTCGATTCCCAACAAACTTCAGTACCTCAATGATCTCTCCGACAGTTTGTTTTCGATCCAGGCTATGTCGAGTAGCCTCGCGGCAACGACCGGGATTTCACCCCTGGGTCGGCGCTATTTCATGGATGGGACTTGGGAAACAACAACTGATTTTCTGACCGGCCGGGCTGGATATGTTTATGTGGGCCAAAATGTTGTCATCGCTCATCGAGCGGGCGCGCTGGACACGCGCGACAATCTACAGCGTCTTGCCGACATCCTGCTATTTTGCCAGAACAACAATATCGATACTCGGCTATTTTTTACTCCTACACATGTGTTCTTCGTCGACCTCTGGCGCCAATTGGGCGACGAGGCCATGTGGCTGGATTTCCACCGGCAGGTCGTTAAGATAAACCAACAAGTTGCCCTTGAAACCGGCAAAGCGCCATTTCCGCTTTGGGGCTTTAGCCATGCAGATGGAATCGTCAATGAACCGATCTACCGAAAGAAAAATGCCAGTAAGGCCTGGTATGACGACGGGGTGCATACCCGGGTGCGATTAGGCGAGAAAATGATGAATGATGTCTGGGGTGAAAAAGCAGAACATGGGCGCCGGATCGGTCCGGACAATATTGAAGCGTATCTAGGGGAAGTATTTTCAATGGCCGATCAATTCGATAAAGAGAACCGCCAGTTGCTCGATAAGCTTCGCCGGGATATAGGGCTGCGGTAGTGCGCTGCGCCACCCGATCTTAACCAATTTTTTAATTAGATTTGTAAGAGAACAGAAGATGACTACAGCAGAACAATATCAAGACATTCGCGATGCAGTGGCGAAGCTCTGCGCAAATTTTCCGGGTGACTATTGGCAGGCGCTGGATCAGGTCGATGGCTACCCTACCGACTTTGTTAACGCTCTGACTGAAACAGGTTATCTCTCCATTCTCATTCCAGAAGAGTACGGTGGTGCCGGGCTGCCAATCTCAGCGGCTTGTGCCGTGTTAGAGGAGATTCAACGCAGCGGTTGCAACGGCGGCGCCTGCCACGCGCAGATGTACACAATGGGTACGCTATTGCGCCACGGCTCCGGGCAACAAAAGCAGCAATACCTGCCAGCCATAGCGAGGGGCGAACTTCGCCTTCAAGCGTTTGGCGTAACAGAACCAGGCAGCGGCACCGATACTACCCGAATACAAACACGCGCTCGCCGCGACGGTGACGACTATATTGTCAACGGCCAGAAGGTTTTTATATCGCGTACCGAGCACTCCGATTTAATGATCTTACTGGTACGTACCGAGGCGCGAGAGGACTGCGCGAAACCCACTGGTGGCATGTCCGTGTTATTGGTCGATATGCGCACTGCTCTAGGCAATGGTTTAACGATCAAACCCATCAAAACAATGATGAATCATGCCAGTACGGAATTATTTTTTGATGACCTGAGAGTACCGGCGACTAATTTGATTGGCGAGGAAGGCCGCGGCTTTTCCTACATCGTGGATGGCATGAATGCCGAGCGAATTTTGATTGCAGCCGAGTGCGTAGGCGATGCTCGCTTTTTCGTAGAACAGGCCAGCCACTACGCATCAAACCGGGAAGTCTTCGGCAGGCCCATTGGATTGAATCAAGGCGTACAATTCCCTATTGCCAGAGCACACATTCAAACAGAGGCGGCGAACGCAATCGTGAAGCGCGCAGCTGCGCTGTTCGAACAGGGGAAACCCTGCGGATCAGATGCGAATATGGCGAAACTATTAGCCTCGGAAGCATCATGGCAGGCCGGCGATACCTGCATACAAACCTTCGGCGGCTACGGCTTTGCGGTTGAGTACAATATTGAGCGCAAGTTTCGCGAAACACGCTTGTATCAGGTGGCGCCCATTTCGACCAACTTGATTCTTTCCCACGTGGCCACCCATGACCTGGACTTACCGAAATCTTTCTAGCCCAAACCTTGAGCAAACAAACAACATTTAGAGAGCCTCAATGTCACAAGAAATACCCATAGACCACCTGCGCACCTGGATCGGCAAGCAAGAATGTGAAAGCGACACCATTACACCAGAGCTTCTAAAACGATTTACGGCAACGATTAGCGGGTACACCCAACTCAACCATGAACTGGAGTCACAGCTTCCTCTAGGACTTCACTGGTGTCTGGCACAACCGGCAGTGACAAGTGATGGCTTAGGTGTCGATGGGCATCCCGCCAAGGGCGGTTTTTTGCCTCCAGTAGCTCTACCTCGCAGAATGTGGGCATCCAGTAAAACTGAATTTCTTCAGTCACCGCGCGAAGGCGTTCCCATTGAAAGAACATCAACCATTGCCGATGTGGTGCTAAAACAAAGCGCCGCATCCGGCCCATTGGTATTCGTGCATGTTGATCACAGCTATTCGCAGACAACCGGGCAAGACGTTGAGACACTAATACGCGACAAACAAACAATTGTTTATCGGCAGCCTTCGGAATTCAAAAAAGCAAAGCCCCAGGAAAAGAAAAGCTCAACAAAATCCTTGAACATTCTGCCCGACAGCAGGCTTTTGTTGCGCTACTCGGCAATCACATTTAACGGACATCGTATTCATTACGATCACGGCTACACAACTAGCGAAGAGGGTTACCCTGGGCTTGTTGTGCATGGGCCGCTGATGGCAACGCTGTTGATGAATCAAGCGCAAGCGAGCCGGCCAAACAACCCATTGCGAGGATTCGAATTCCGCGGTGCCGCACCGGCTTTCGTAGATCAAGCACTAGTGCTGTCGATAAACGACCCCGAGGAAGGTAATGACGAGAATACCGAATCTCTTGAGATTAGAAATCATGATGGCGCACTGATCATGACTGCTACGGCGAGCTTTTGAGGCCGCGATTTTGACACGCTGCCAACAACAACCCTAAAGACTATGCCTTTGCGGTAAGTGGAGTAATGTTCGATGCCTCTGGTTCCGCATCACTACCAATATTCAGCAACAAATCTGGATTGCCTTTACATGCGGCGATCAGAACGTCTTTGTTTTTAGACAATAGCAGACCAATATTCTCGGCATCTTGCTCGCTGATGCCATCAATCTGTTTGCCGAGAAACAAGCTAAAATTTTCCGCCAGCTCTAACATTTTGTCGTGAGCATCGGCCTCTTTTTTACTACCAAACATTGTTTGATCCCGATCGCATTTCCACATTGCTACTACGGCCACAGGTCACCTCGTGTGGGGTTTGTTGATTTACAATTAACTGTAACATTCATAAGGGGTATCTATTTAGCTCCAGCAACCCGAATACTGTACAAATATCCAGTATATTATCTATTCTGGTACTGCCACCGAAACATTCAAGTTTTTTTCGCTAAATCCTGGTAGGTCACCGGTGCTGTCACGACAGCCTGTTGTCGAAGTCGATAGAACAACATGCCGCGAGATTTCGATGTGCGGCGATTGAAGCGGACTTAAGATCTGGGCACGCCCATCAAATACTGATGGACGAGATTCAAGCGGTCCGAGCCATCGGCATCAACAGTTACCCAAGTCTCGCGGTGGTTTCCGGATCAACTGTTCACCATATCGAGCTCGCCTACAGCTATCCTAACTTGCTGATTGAGAAAATTGAGGCGGCAGCCAGAAATTAACGATGCCAGAGATTTTTGCCGCGGTGCCTTCGCTGCTCGCTCGGCTGTACTCGATACCCCCAGTTTCTTATCGCCATTAATGTAAACCTTCCGGGTGCAATAACCCGCCGAGTGCTATATTGCAATAACGCATGCATGGAGTATCCGACAATTGGCGGTTTCCCCTTCCACGGCTGAGTCAACGGCGTCTCAAATCCGAGATCAGCGAAATCGAATAACGTCGAGCAAGGTCTTTGCGCTCTCCAGACGTCAAATTGCACTGCTTGAAAACATTGTCTAAGCGACATTGGATGGGCGGGCAGACAAACTTAAAGAGTTCACTCTGGCCATTGAAGTGTTTGGCAGAGATAAAGATTTCGATCCACGCATCGATTCAATTGTACGGGTGGAAGCAAGCCGGTTGCGCGCCAACGTTAATAGAGTATTACAGCCTGGAAGGTCGCAATGATCCGATAAAGATCGATATTCCGAAGGGGCATTATGTCCCAGTTTTCCAACTTATCGAAAGAGATAGCCTGGTCGAAGATTTGGAAGAAAAGAAAGACCATGATTCCGTAAATACGATCGCCCCTACCTCTCGCCGTATTTTTAATCTCGCCCTGGGGTACTGGGGACATTCGACCAAACTGTCGCATAACTCTCTGAAGGCCAGGCGTAGCAAGGCTTTCAGAGCTGGCTTACTTTTGGAACAGGTGGTTATTCCCAGTCAATGGGCCTAACACGTCCGCCATGTTGGTTAGTTTTTGAGGCTTGGGACGTAAATCTGTTAATGGGAAGCACTTTTATGTATTTCCCCGGAGTGTTTTATAGCGAGCTGGATATTTCGAGCTCAAACCGGTCAAGTTCTAGCAATTAAACAGCGGGCTCGCGTCGAAAGAGTGGCCAATTTGCACAGCTTCGTGGGCACTGGGCAAGGTAGGCTACGCTTGAAACACTTGTATTACGCGGGCTGTGGGGATTTCTGCGACCGTTTGGTCGAAAGTCCCCAGTACCCCGCAACGGTCGTTGGTGCGCAATCGCAACTACCCATGGCGCACTTCTGGGCAGCGGGCACCACCGCATCCAGCGACGGCCAGTTTTTCCCGGCCACACGACAGGGTGAGACCATGAACCTTATCAATGCCAAATATGGTCACGAGCCAGGACTGAAGGCTTACTCCCACCTATCTGACCAGTTCGCCCCTTTTGCAACTCAGACGATACCGTCAACGGTTAGCGAGGCGCCGTATATTCTGGATGGCCTGCTGATGAACGAGACCGGGCGCCACATTCGGGAACAGTATGCCGATACCGGTGGGGTACCTGTTAAATAGACACTTTTATCTGCTGTTGTTGTCCAAGGAGTGGCCAGCGACTCCGACAGGATGAGTGCCACCGAGTCAGTTGTTACGCAAGTTCGCAGCCCATCCCCGCCAGCACGACCTGGCTGTTGCGCTGCGCGAGATTGGTCGTGTCGAGCGTACGCTCTTCATTATCGAATGGATTCTTGATGCCGACATGCAGCGGCGCGCCCAGGTTGGCCTGAATAAAGGGGAGTCACACCATGCCCTGAACAATGCGATACGCATTGGCCGCCAGGGAGAAATTCGCGACCGCACCTCCGAAGGACAGCACTATCGCATGGCAGACCTGAATCTACTGACCGCGATTATTATCTATTGGAACACCTTGCACCTGGGTTACGTTGTAGCACAACGGCAGGAGAGCGGCTTGCCCGTCCCACCAGAGCTACTGCCACATATATCTCCACTGGGCTGGGCTCACATTCTCCTTACAGACGAATACAGATGGCCGAAAAAATGACGAGCGAAGCTCAGCGTGTCATTTCGCCCCCTACCGAAACTGACCCCTACAATAGCGATGAAAACAAGCGCGGAAAAATAAGACAGTGTAAATATTTGAACAATATTGTGGAACAAGATCATCGATTCATCAAACGGATAACCCGCCCTCTGCTCGGGTTCAAATCGTTCTGGTCGGCACAGGCGACGTTGGCCGGAATAGAACTCTGGCGTATGCTGAAGAAAGGCCAAAACAAGAGTTCGCTGCCGGCATGGGAGCAGTTTTACGTACTAGCAGCTACAGGACAATTGTGTCTGACGATTACTGCTTAGTCGGATTGAGAAAAGCTCGCGACAGAACCACTTAACTTGCCAATACCCAAAGTCTGCCTTATAAGTTCCGTGAAGTAAGAGGGCTGCAGTCTATCCCTGTTTTTCTACACCAAATAAACAATGAAACCAATAAACAGAAGCAGCAGTACTACAGACAAGGTTTTAAATATCTTACCGGGCAAAGAGCGGAGCAAAGCCTTCCTTTTTAGGTTCTACTGGGAATCCTGTGGGTAGAGGTTGAGTTTTCCACAGTGGAACAGAATTGAAACTCGATAGTTTTCGAAGTTTCTAAATCCTCGGGCAGCCGATTTTATTGTCTGAATCTTTGAATTAAATCCTTCTGCGGTCGCATTGGTGATGCGATGTTTCAAGTAAGTCATTATGTTGTCGAGATGTTTCTTTAGCATCTTGGCGACTGATATGACCGGCTTTAGACGTGAATGTGTCGCCCACCAGTACCATTTCTTAAAGAACGCCCGGGCTGGTTTATCGTAGCTGTAAGTCCACAGGTCAAGCAGCGTCTCTTTGATTGCCCAGGCTCGGGCAACCTTCAACCCCTTTGATTGAAGGCCATAAAAAGTGGCTTCATCTTTTTCACTCCAGTTGTCGGGATTGCGTAACCAGGTATAGCGAGACCCGACCAGGTCATTGATACCGGCGGCTCTTAATGTTTTATTTTCTTTGCGCCTGACTTGGTCAACCATTTTTGTAAGATAACTGACGATATGAAACTTGTCGTGAACAATAGCGGCGTTCGGTAAAGTCGCCTCAACTGCCGTCATAAATGGAACCCACATATCCACGGCAACAGCAGCTACTTCATTACGCTGCTGTTCTGGAAGCGTGGACAGCAATGCGGTTGCCGATTCCGCCGTTCTATCTGCCACGACCTCAAGCACTCTGGACGCATTCAAATCGTACAGCAGGCTGGCATAGGATTGCCCCTTGCGAAAACTTTTTTCATCGATGCCAAGGTGTTTCACTTCCTCAACAGAGCGTCTGTCCATCCCTCTTTTCACTGCTCGGGATTGAATATGATGCACCTCATCCCACGACAGACCAAGTAGTTTTGCGGCCTGTGTCTTGTTGCTGGCAGCCGACAGCACATCAATAGCGAAACGCTCAAATAAATGCGTAAAGCGTGCCTGCGTATCTGCCCACGGTACTTTCAGGCTTTTGATTCCATGCGCTTTACAATGAATACGCGGAACCTGAGCAACTAACTGCGTCTTGAACTGCATCGTATCAAGGTGTCGCCATGTGCGTTGCTCACGATGGTCGTAAACCGAACAAAGGGCATGGCAGACACTACACGCGCCTTTCGTTCCCTTTGGCCAATCTATCTGGAGGGTAATTGATTTGTCGGTCAGATCCGGGGTAATAGCCGTGATTTTCCATGGGTCGCTAAGCCCCAAAAGTTGAGTAAACAACGCGGTATCTTTCATTTGAATATCTCCATAAAAAAAGACTCTTGTACCACATTCTTGACCATTGTTTGGCTTTTACCCATAGGAAACTCGGAAGAACCCCTTTTTAAAGCTTTTTCCTTACCGCTTGCAACCAAATAATTGATGTAAGCGACATCAGCTTCATGACTTCCAAAAGCAACAGGCCTCCCTCTCGTAGAAGTGTTACTTGTTACGGGTGGCTGATATGGGGGCTATGTTGCTGGCGCGCCCTACGACTAACTTCCTGTTGCTGAGCCTGCTGCCTGCGAGTGTCTTCTTGCAGCCGCTGGGCTCGCAGCCTTCGAGCATCTTCCTCTTTGCGTTTTTGATCAGCCATCTGACGCTGTCTTTGGCCTTCCCATTGACCCCGTTGCCCAGCATTGCTATTGGGGGCGGAGCCGCCTTGAAAACCGCTATGAACGCCATTATTCCAGTCGTTACTCATCACAATACTCCCACGCACATTCGATGAATGTAGCAGTTGTCAGCGTGCTTTTCCACTCTACGGTCACTGAAGCGGTTCTAATGTAATGAACCGTTCCCACCTACCACAGCGCTAGGAACTTGCATTTTTTGAAGCTCCGCGTACAAGTGGAGGGACCCTATTCTGGGGCGGGAGATTGACGTGATTATTAACATATTGGGTATCGATATTGCAAAGAATACTTTCCAGCTACACGGCACTGATGCTGCCGGCAAGGCAGTTCTGAAAAGGCGCCTACCCCGAGACAAGCTTGCAGCCTATGCGGCCAATTTGCCGCCATGTACTGTTGTGATGGAATCCTGCGGAGGAGCCAATTATTGGGCGAGAGTTTTCCAAAGAAGTGGCCATACAGTGAAGTTGATTAGCCCGCAGTTCGTAAAGCCCTTCGTCAAGACAAACAAGAACGATGCCAATGATGCCGAGGCCATAGTGGAAGCAGCGAGTAGGCCCTCGATGAAGTTTGTTCCGATCAAGCAAAATGAGCAGCAGGATATTCAGTCGATACACCGGGTTCGCAGTAGGATCGTGAAGAACCGAACGGCTCTCATCAATGAAATCAGAGGATTGAATTTGGAGTATGGAATTACGATTGGACCAGGGGCTACGAAGGTCAAACCAGCTCTTTTAAAACCTGTTTTGCGACACGGCATTTCGAGGCCATGGTTCTGATGAGGAAAAAGAGCGCGGATATACATCAGGGCACGAGTGTCATCTCAGATGCCGAATATATGACCGCAACTTAGATCTTTAATATGATCTCAAAATCGACTTGCAAAAAGGGGATGGTTCATATATGTCGTATTCTTTATCAGTGATCACACCCTTGCTATGAGCCTCTTTTAGATCAAGCAGCTGTTGAGTCTGGGAATCAATTTGTTGAATCGTGGTCGAGTTGCCACTGCACGACGCAAGACCAAACACTACAGTCAGCAGCGTCGCGCGCAAAATGATTCTAGTTATCACGCTAGTCTGTCCTTTTGATCGGCAGGATGTGGAAGCTAAATAGCCTCCTCACCAATCTCGCCCGTTCGAATGCGAATCACTTGCTCCATGTCTGAAACAAAAATCTTTCCATCGCCGATTTTACCCGTGTTAGCCGACTGCACGATGGCATCAATGGTCGCCTCCACCTGAGAATCGCCCACAGCGATTTCCAGCTTTAACTTTGGCAGAAAGTCCACCACGTACTCTGCACCCCGATACAACTCGGTATGGCCCCGCTGACGGCCAAACCCCTTGACCTCCGTCACTGTAATACCCTGCACACCAATATCAGATAGTGCCGAGCGCACGTCATCCATTTTGAATGGTTTGATAATCGCCGTAACCAGTTTCATTTCCTAAAATCTCCTGTCTGGGAGGAAGGGCTATTATCTATTGCTTGGAGATAATGACAAGGGTTGTTAAGCACTCATGAGTACCGAGTTAGCCTCATGACACAAGCCTAAATAGCGCCATTCTATCAAGGTCTTGCCGTTGCGTGATGAATTTCGCGAAGTTTGTACGAGAATCCGTATCCAGGAGAAAATGCGGGAGGCTGCTGCGTAGCGCAGTGGCAACCACCAACTCGGACGGAGCTAGACCGGGCCGGATCGTTCGAAGCCAGGAGCCAAAAGAGTTCCAGACTAGCCGAGTGTGGCAAGATGCCAGGTAATGAAGTAGCCCTTGAGCAACAATCCCCGCGTGTACAAAGACGTGATAAGCCTTCAGTTTTCGCTTGACGCCATCGCGATATTTTTTTGATTCCCGGTGAAGGTGCTGATTACCATTGCGTCGCTCCAATGGCTTCATTACGCTCATCCAGAAATGGTATGAAAAAGAACCGATAACATGAACCGCCTGCTTGAAGGCATGCTCTATTTTAAATCGCAGACCGTAGAGGTGAATGATATCGAGGGCCGATAATGACGTATCAGTAGACATGAGTATACAGCGTCCCCTCGTTGGGTGAACGACAATGACAAACCGAACAATACTGCCGGTCGGTCTCCATAATAAATCATGGACTGCGTATCGGATAGCTACGTTTTTTTCGCCATAGACAGGGCTTTGAGCCTCCTCCATCAATGCGACCAACCCAACAAACAGTGATCTTGGTTTTACCTTGTCACCATACTTACGTGGCCGCCCTCTTTTTTTCGGCTGTTGCTGATGATGCAGCTGGTAGGCAACCGCATTTGATCTGGCGCGGGTGACCAAATGATTCCCCTCATTCAAAAGCCCATTAACGACTTTCTGGCTGGCATAATAGGCGTCGGCGACAAAATAATACGGCTCCTGAATACTGACTATCGCCAGTAGACTGATCATTTTGTCGAGCAGGGTACGCCGGTCACGATTCGATAACACGGTCCCCTCATGAATCCTCGCGGCAAGCGGCACAGCGAACACGCTATTGGCGGCACGAGAAAGAATAGAGACGGCCTGAAAGGAGTGTCCCATGATGTACTCCGCTTTGGTATTTGACTCGGATTCCTGATGTAGCAGCTTCACAGCAGGCATCTTTTTGCCCTGTTTGGAGACCTTAATGCCGTCCCCCACCAACACGAGTCGGCCATTCACTCGAACCAGACCAGGGAACAGTCGAAGTACAAGTTGAGACCACAATACCGTCATTGAGTCCAACTTAATGCCGGTGCTGTGGAAGTTATCCAGCAAGTTGTCATAAAACCGCCCCTGTAACCCCAGCGCCCGGACAATACTCGTCACCCCCATTCGTTCGGTACGAACCGTCAATCCCGCCACACAGACGGCGAACCACATAAATGTCCGGGTACGAGCGCAAGCCGGGCGAAGATAAATGATTGCATCCCACCAATAGATCCACAGCATAGACAGTGTCCTTTTGACAAACTAACATAGCATGTATATGCTATATCAATGACAAAGAAAAGGCTCGCACAAATTGAACGGCGTATGACAAAGATCAAAGGTGACATAGCATTACTGGGCGCTATGCGCCCTGGATCGTTGACGAAGCAATACAAGGACCGGGAGAGTCAGACTGGGCCTTATTATCAGGTCAGCTATACACTGGATATGAAGAGCCGGACGGAGTATATTCGCAAGGAATTTGTGGGCGATATACGCGGCCAGATAAGTAACTATAAACGGTTCAAGAAGCTCAATGCACAATGGGTGGCGCTGAGTATTGAGCACTCAAAGTTATCAATGAAACTCAAGCAAGCGTAGTGATTACAACGGGAAGCAAGCAAAAATCGTGGCCAAACTGGGCAGTAAAAAGAACCCATTGATTTTAAGAGTTGCCGATGACTCAAAAGTCGATATGATCGCCAATACCTGTCATGAAAACGGCTGGCATTTTATTTTGGGGTTTGAACCGGACAAGGAAGAGGATCTAACGGACCTGGAAAGAAAGCTATCGCCTCCCATCCATCATGAAGCCGCAAAGATCGGGCGAAATGAACGGTGTGTCTGCGGAAGCGGGAAGAAATACAAGAAATGTTGCGGAGCTGCCGCTTGACTGGTTTCGCTAAACAGCAAATAAAACAGAGCGCAGAACTCGGTACTCTCAAGTTAAGCACTAAGGGGCCAAAAAAAGGGGCCCGAAAGGGCCCCTAAACACAACTTGTACAATGCGCTTCCCAAACAAGGGGGTTAGCCGTTGTTAGTAAACTCTGGATAAGCTTCCATTCCGCACTCTGAGAGATCAACACCTTCGTATTCTTCCTCTTCAGAAACCCGAATACCAATAACAGCTTTGATAATACTGAAAGTCACCAAGCTGGTCACAAAGACCCAACCGAAGATGGTCAGTGCACCGATAACCTGGCCGCTGAAGGATGTATTCTCAGGGTTGGAGATGGGCACGATCAGCAAACCAAACAGGCCAACAACACCGTGAACCGAGATCGCTCCGACAGGATCGTCTATTTTCAGCTTGTCCAGTGTAAGGATGGAGAAGACAACCAGGGTGCCACCGATGGCTCCAAATACTGTTGCCAACCATGGTGCAGGCGTATCGGGTCCGGCAGTAATGGCGACCAAACCCGCCAACGCACCGTTGAGCGCCATCGTTAAATCTGCTTTGCCGAAAACCAGTCGAGCGGTTATAAGCGCAGCAACAAGACCACCTGCAGCCGCTGCGTTTGTGTTCATGAACACCACGGCCACTGCATTGGCTGACTCGACACTGGCAGTTGCCAGCACTGATCCACCATTGAATCCGAACCAACCCATCCAGAGGATGAACGTACCCAGGGTCGCCATTGGCAGATTTGCGCCCGGGATAGCCCTAACCGATCCGTCTGCACCGTACTTGCCTTTGCGTGCTCCGACTAACAGAACACCCGCTAAAGCAGCGGCGGCACCAGCTATGTGAACAATGCCTGAGCCAGCGAAGTCAAGAAAACCCAGGTCGCCGAGTGTGTACATGCCAAATACTGCTTCGCCGCCCCAGGTCCAGCTTCCCTCCATTGGGTAAATGAAACCCGTCATGACCACGGCAAAGGCCAGGAAAGCCCAGAGCTTCATGCGCTCAGCAACTGCGCCCGAGACGATTGACATGGCGGTAGCAACAAACACCACCTGAAAGAAGAAATCCGCAGAGGGAGCATAGCTGGCCGCTTCCTCGGCACCGGCAACACCATCGCCGCTAATTCCGCTCAGGAACAGCGTGAAGTCACTACCGCCGTACATAATGGAGTAGCCACAAATCATATACATGATGCTGGCAATTGCGTACAAGGCGACGTTTTTAGTCAGAATTTCCGTCGTGTTTTTGGAGCGAACCAGGCCCGCTTCCAACATGGAGAAGCCTGCGGCCATCCACATTACTAAAGCGCCGCATATCAGGAAGTAAAAGGTATCCAGCGCGTACTGTAATTGAAAAATTTCGTTTTCCATGGGAGTTACTCTCTTCTCTATGTCTGGAGGTTTAAATAGCGTCTTCGCCGGTTTCACCGGTGCGAATTCGAATCACCTGTTCCAATGCGGTAACAAAGACTTTTCCGTCGCCGATTTTTCCGGTGTTTGCGGCCTTGGTGATCGCTTCAATGGTTTGATCTACAAGGGCTGATCCAACCGCCACTTCAATTTTGACCTTAGGCAAGAAGTCGACAACGTATTCGGCACCGCGATATAACTCCGTATGCCCCTTTTGTCGACCAAAACCCTTCACTTCTGTCACTGTAATGCCCTGAACGCCTATCTCGGAAAGGGCTTCACGCACATCATCCAGTTTGAATGGCTTAACAATAGCCGTGATTAATTTCATGGAATTCTCCTGCTGTAAGTGTGGCGCTCCTGCGAGCGCCAGGTATTTCTAGGTGTAAGAAGAGAGTTCGATTACATGCTCTTGGAAATGGTAAAGATCACGCTGTCATCACCCCACTCGGTGCCAAACACTTCGTCTTCATCGAGATCGGTTCCGACAACCGCAAGCGTTAAATCAACACTGGCAACAGAAGTGGTCAAACCTACTGAGTAATCAACGTAAGAGTCTTGCCCGTCCGATAAAAAGCCACCGTCTTCGTCGAGGTCGTTGTAACCAACGTGCAGGTCCAATGAGAGGTTCTCGCCCAGTGCGAAGCTGTACTCGCCGTAGAGGTAGTAGAAGGTGTCGGTCTCGCCGTAGTAATCATCAGAATAGGCAACACCCAACGTGCCGTCAGCGATAGAAACGCTGCCGTAAAACTCCAGATAATCACCGTCGGGACCATTGTCGCCAGGATAGGAGTAATAGAGGATACCAACGTCTACGCCGACTGAATCCGAGATGTCACCGCCCCAGCCCACGTAGTAGTCCAGTTCCAGAGAGCCATCAAATCCGTCGCCATTGGTGTCGAAATCGACGCTGGATGCCCAGGTACCCACGTACATGCCGTTGTCGAAGCCGAGGTCAAAGCCACCTTGTAAAGCAGGGGATTCATCAGATTGGGAAATACCCCGGAATTTATAGTCCGTAGTAAGCGCGACGTTGGCACTAACCTCCATTTCAGCTTGGGCAGCCGTTGCGCCTGCGAAAAGTGAGGTTGCGAGTGCCGCGGGAAGTAATTTTTTGCTTAACATGTTTTTCAATCTCCAGAATTAAGGTCTGCAACTACAAACTGCTTACGAACTGTTGCTTTGGGAATCGCAATCACACTTTGTAAACTTAGCGAGCCAACTTTTGCATGTCTCGTGCCAACAAAGTATTTATCCTTAACTTTCAGCAAGTTAATGGAATTCAGGTGGCGAAAACTCCAGAGAGGCATCATCACTGTGCGGGTTTCATGCACCATTAAAGCCCGGCGCCCCAAAACAGTGCACTGTATTGGTCTGTGACTGGGCGATTGATTCGTCTAGAATCCCCACTCTCAAGTATTCACATAGAAAGGCGCCAACATGGCCTTAAAACCACCACCCATTAGCGAAGTGCTGCAACAAGTAAACGAGCTGGTCGGCAATAGTGGGATCAAAAGCGAAGTGGACAAGAGTGTTCGCGCGCTAATGCAATCGGGCCTGTCCAAATTGGACGTGGTGAGCCGCGAAGAATTCGACGCACAAACTGAAATTCTCAAACGAGCTCGGACACAAATCACCAGCCTGGAAGCGCAGCTGGAAGACCTGACAAAAGAGCTAGCAAAGCTTGGCAGCTGATCGACCGCCCCCGGACTCACAAGCATAAATAGCTCAAGGATGAGCCATGGAACTATCGATAGTAAACAGCCGGGCATTGGACGGTATTCGCGCACCCCTGGTGCAGGTAGAAACGCATTTATCCAATGGCCTACCCTGTTTTCACATTGTCGGCATGCCAGAAACAGCGGTGCGCGAGAGTAAAGAGCGAGTGCGCAGTGCGCTGATCAACTCCCACTTTGACTTTCCAGACCGCCGTATTACCGTCAATCTTGCGCCTGCGGATCTTCCCAAGGAAGGTGGTCGTTTTGACTTACCGATAGCGCTGGGAATACTGGCGGCGTCAAATCAATTAGACAGTAAACAGCTGGGGAACCACGAGTTTCTGGGCGAGTTGGCTTTGGATGGAAGCTTGCGAGCCATACCCGGTGCGATCAATGCAGCCCTCGAAGCGACTGCAGCGAACCGCAGACTAGTCGTCCCACCTCACAGCGCTCAGCTTGCGGCACATGTACCCGATAGTGCAGTGATTGCCGCTGAGGATATTCTCACCCTGTGCGCCTACTTGAATGGCCGGCAAGACATCCAAATAGAACAACTCGCCTCTACAGTAGTTGAACATTCCTATCCCGATTTATCCGATGTGGTCGGCCAATCAACGGCGCGTAGAGCACTGGAAATTGCCGCTTGCGGTGGGCACAACCTCCTATTTTTTGGGCCTCCTGGCACGGGAAAGTCAATGATGGCCAGCCGGCTGCCGGGAATCTTGCCTCCACCGAGCGCTAGTGAAGCGCTAGCAGCGCTGTCGCTTCGCAGCTTATGCGGAGAAAACCTATCGGCTGACATTCTAAAGACCCAGTATTTGAAGAGGCCTTTTCGCAATCCGCACCACAGCGCCAGCGCGGCTGCTCTGGTGGGAGGAGGAAGCAAGCCACGTCCGGGGGAAATTTCCCTCGCACACGGTGGCGTACTGTTTCTGGATGAACTTCCCGAATATTCCCGGCACACACTGGAGATGCTGCGTGAACCCATGGAGACAGGCGAAATCACTCTCTCCCGTGTCCGGTATAAAACGACTTACCCTGCACAGTTTCAGTTAGTCGCTGCTATGAATCCCTGTCAGTGCGGTTATGCGGGTGATCTTGAACAAGTGTGCCGCTGCACGCCTGACCAGCTACAGCGTTACCGAGGAAGAATTTCAGGGCCTTTATTAGATCGTATCGATTTGCATATTCCTGTGACGCGAATACCCCCAGCACTGCTGCTAAACAAAAAAATCAGTGGAGAATTTTCGTGTGACGTTAAGGCCAGGGTTTGTGCTGGACGAGAGATTCAAATCAATCGACAGGGTGATTGCAACGCCCGGCTCTCGCAAGATCTGCTTACCCACTATTGCTTCCTGGCAGACGAACAAAATCGCTACATTGAAAAAGCCATGGAAAGTATGAACTTGTCACCCAGAGCGGTGTATCGCTCACTTCGCGTGGCGAGGACGATTGCTGACTTGGACGGAGGGAGTAAGGTGACGAATTCCCACCTCAATGAAGCGCTTGCGTATCGCAATCCGAATTTCGCACTCTAAAGACAGCCGAAGTAGAACCAACCCTACTGATATAGCCAGGAGGCCACGAGTTTTTAGCTTCGATAAACGTTCATATCGGCGTGAAACTCCAACCCTTTCTCCGCATCCTCACCCTCAAATATTTGACTGAAAATGCGTCTCAATGTGGCATTTTTATCAATTGCTGAGCCTTTAAAATAGCTATGCTCTTCCTTCACTCCTGTATTGCGGGTGACGTCGATATAATACGCATTATCTGCGTCCAAATTTCTCAAATAGTGACCCAACCTCGAGTGCTGTTCTTCACCGGGTTTACGGCGAGACCATTTCAGCGCTCCATCATTCTCATTAATTACTACGTACAAGCGATTGCGTGCGGGAACATTTTCCAACCACTGAGCATGGCCCGGATTGTTTACATCGGCAGCAACTAAAGCGATGTTGTCAAAGGTTAGCTTCCTTAAAGCACTATGGCTTGACACCCCAGCATGCTTGAAAACGTAATTCCCCATGCTATGACACAGTAAACTGATATTGACCTTGCACTCCTTATTGAGCATTTTATTAAACAATGCTCGCGCTGCGTCGCTGTTCTCAGGATGCTTGGCTTTCGTGATCGCAGATAGTCGATCTCTCAACCCCTCAGTAAGTAGCGCATGATACTGAGCCACTTTTTCAACGGTTCTCGATAGAGCTGTCGCTGAAACTCGCGCATCCTCCTTGTCGCTAAGATAGGCAGCGGTGCCAGACAATGGGCCGCCACCGTTTGCTGGCCACGTGAACGGCACCACCAACAAATTGTATTTCGTCTGCAATTCTTTCGCAGTTTTAAGAACATCACCAACATCGTTGTTATAACCATGGACGAATATGAGAATGTGTTTTTTCTCCCTTCTAGCCCTGTCGAATAAGTCGCAAGCTACTTTCAGGCTTTGGTACCAATGTTGTGACGAATCTATCGGTAATTTGTATTTCTGAACGAGGTGATCGACCTCGGCCTGAGTCAACTCGTCATTCAGTTCCTTAACTGCCTTTATATCGCTGTCATTGGCTTCCAACAACCTAAGTTCATTTGGTCCCTTCCTGTTGGGCTCCTTTCCAAATTTTGCAAGCCCATTCTTACTCTCCTTGATATCGCGATTAGTAATGTAACCGTTCATTCCGAGACGTCATTTTCTATCCGCTAAATCCCGGTTATATTTCTCCTCAAATACAGGAGAATCTTTATGATCACATCGACACCCGCCACTGGCTTACTTTCCCAGCCCCAGCCCCAGCCCCAGCCAAGAACCCGGGTCATGCGCACCCGACACCAATGGAAAGCACTGCTGAACGAGTTCAACGACAGCGGACTTACCCGATCAGCCTTCTGTAAGAAGCATCGAATCGCCACCCGCAGTCTCTACCGCTGGCAGCAGCTTTTTGCAGAACAGCCCGGCGAGACCACTGACTTTATCGATATCACTCAACCGCTCTCCAGCACCCCGCCACCCGCTCTAGCCCCTGCACGCGACAATGACTGGCAAGTCGAACTGGAGTTGGGTGCTGGCACCGTGTTAAGGCTTCGCACGACCTAATGTTCTTCCCCGAATCCCAAGTCCGTATCGGGTTGTGTACAATCCCCACGGATATGCGTAAATCGTACAATGGCCTGAGCGCTCTGGTGAAGAACGCTCTTCAGGACAACCCGCTCAGTGGTGAGTTATTCGTGTTCGTCAATCGACGCCAGAACCAGATGAAGATCCTGTACTTCGACCGATCCGGCTACTGCATTTGGTCGAAGAAACTGGAGCAGGGCCAGTTCGTTGTACGCGGATCGCCGGGAGGAAAACGGCAGCTGAACTGGACCCAGTTGAAGCTGCTGCCCGATGGCATTAAAATCAAAAAATCCCGCCAATTTAAGCGTTATTCGCACCCGCCATAAGGCGAGTTATGTTAGAATACTCGCATGCCAATTACCGTTTCTACTGACGCCAATCCCGCCAATCAATCGGTGTTATTGCAGGCACTGAGCGAAGAAAATGCGCAGCTAAAACGCCAGCTTGCCTGGTTCAAAAATCAGCTGTTTGGTGCCAAATCCGAGAAGCGCGTCATCGACAATCCCGACCAGCCGTTACTCACCGGGGGGCCTATAGCGCTGTACAGGCCTGCATTCCAGGCATTTACATCAACGTCTGTACTAATGTTGTGTATTAAACTGACTGATGATTTGAGAGTGCATGCCTTGCGCGCCCCACTTTCTCCAAAATCTCTTCTGCGGACTTTGTCCAGGCAAATGGCTTTTTATCTTCATTGTGCCTCTCAATAAAATCCATGATGGTCTCTTCCAGCTCTTGTACCGATGTGAATACACCACGGCGCAGTTGCCTTTCTGTCAACAAACCCAAAAATCTCTCCACCAGATTTAGCCACGAAGAACTGGTTGGAATAAAGTGTAAGTGAACCCTTTTATTACGCTTAATCCAGTTCTTCACTTTTTCGTGTTTGTGCGTCGCGTAGTTATCAACGATAAGGTGAAGGTCTAACTCCTTGGGTGTTTGTTTTTCCACAGTCTTCAGAAACGCCAAAAATTCCTGGTGCCGGTGACGCTTTTTGCACTCACCGATAACATCACCAGTCAGGGTGTTCAGTGCCGCAAACAAGGTGCTTGTACCATGACGCTTATAGTCGTGAGTCATGGTTCCGCCGCGCCCGGGCTTCATCGGCAATCCCGGCTGCGTTCTGTCCAGCGCTTGAATGGAACTCTTTTCGTCAACACAGAAAACAACTGCATTCTCTGGCGGCGATAAATACAAGCCAACAACATCGCGTAGCTTTTCTTCAAAGGCAGGATCGTTGCTCACCTTGAACTGAGCAACCAGGTGTGGCTTCAGACCAACTTCTCGCCACACTCTATTTATAAAGGAGGGCGGATTCAAGTCGCTAGTGCAATCGGTGGGTTGATCCCAAACAGTACTTGGTTGGGGGTTTTAAAGTCCAGACATTTTCTTGGCCGGTTGTTAAGTTTATCAAAGATTCTCTGGACACACTCCGGCGTCATATCATCAAAGCTAGATCCTTTCGGGGCGTATTGGCGGATCAGACCATTTGTATTCTCATTCAATCCCCGCTCCCATGAATGGTAAGGGTGCGCGAAGTAGCTTTCAGCCTGCAGCTGTTGGGCGATAACCTCGTGTAAGGCAAACTCCTTGCCGTTATCATAGGTCAGTGTTTCTACCGGGGCGGCTAAGGGGGAAAGCGCCCCAAGTATCGCTTCCTTGACGGCCTTCGCCGTTTTATTGGGGGCCAGGGCGATCACTGTGAAACGTGTCTTTCTCTCAACAGCCGTCATCAGTACGGAGCCACCCAAGCGCCCAATGATAAGGTCCATTTCCCAATCACCAATACGCTTGCGCTCATCAACAATCGCTGGACGCTCGTCGATACTTACCCGGTTCCTTAGCTGCCCGCGCTTGTCTGGGCTCCCGTAACGCTTCTTACGTTTCTTTTGGCAGCGCAAGTGGGCATGGAGGTCGCCCCCGGCCTTCTTGTCGATCAGAATGTACTGATAAATCCATTCTGGACTAACAGATTGCAGGATTGATTTTGCTAGCCAACCGCTGATCTGCTCTGGACTCCATTCCTCCCTCAGTAGCGATTCAACCCGCTGCCAGGTTATCTCTGTAATACGTGTATGGGTGTGGTGATGCTGCCGTTCAGTGGCAAAACGCTGGGCCTGCTGGGGCCTATAACCACGCAAGCCCGTATTGCGACCAAGCTCTCTGCTAATTGTCCCAGGGCTTCGTCTAAGCTCTCTGGCTATGGCTTTTTGTGTAAAACCAGCTTTTAAAAATGCTTCAATCTGGTATCGTTCGTATTCGGTCAACTGTGTATAGTTCATGTGTAATTTCCTTGGTCGAGAAAATGGCACTGGATTGTACCAGTTGGCCACCTGCTCTAGAAATTGCACTTATGACTTGAATCTAAGGAGTGATTAATGCCCATCACTTTTGCCAAACCCCGGGTTGTCCAGTGGGTGCCATCCTTGGGTTTTTCCTGCGTGGTTATCTTGATGACTTTCGACCGCAGCTTTGCCTGGTCCGCAGAATTCTTGCCGCCGTGATTAGCCCCTCTTGGCAAATCTTTTTCTATTCCCCGAAACCCTCTCTCAAAAAAAACGATTGCGCCATCGGCCTACCTTGTTGACATCAATTTCCAGCTCTTCAGCAATTTTGTAGTTGGGAACATTTTTTGCAGCGAGCAAAATAATCCTTGAGCGCTCTACCAATCGAACCGGTGTCGTTTTGCTTCTAACATTTTTTTCCAACTGCTTTTTCTCTTGCGCTGTTAAAGTTATATTTATTTGGGCGGGCATTAGCTTCACACGGGTAGTGAATGAAGTAATCATTATATCATTAATCTGTTTAATACACTACACTAGTTACTGAGCCCGACACTTCTGGCCAACTAAAAATACGGATTTGTTGCGTTGTATTGTGACTAACGAAGTACATGGTATCCCTAGCTCCCTGGGCGCAGCGCAGAGAAAAATTGTCAGTACTTTGGAAGGTATCGAAAGATAGTGCGGTGCCGTCGGCCAGTTCGTCTAGCGGTAACCGCAAGATGACTGAACGCGTCCAGTCGTCGTCGCTAATCGTAAATAGGTTGGTACCCACATAGAGAAAATTATTCGACAGAGAAGCGTGATTGTAATCAAACCATTCACCAGCCCAATTGGCATCGACGGTCTCAGGCTGGAATCCCACCAATGCCAAACATTGTTCCCCAAATTCGGCCCGCGTTTAACCGCCAGACGTAGGGTGTTTCTATTGTTTGATGTGACGTATTGGAGCAGCCAGACAGTGATATCCCGGCTGGGATCATGGATTACGGTCTGGTCGCAGCAAAATCCCCCATCCACCACCGGGGAAAAGTTAAACGGGCTGATGTGATCCCAAGTCTGGCCTCCGTCCAGAGAACGGGTAGCGTACCAATTGCCGGTAAGAAAAATCTGCGAGCCGTTATTGCCAATGCCCGGCTCGCCCACTGTCGAGGTTTGACCGCCAGTGTCAGCATCGGATAGACCTAAGTTGCTGTAGAAAACTAAGTCGCTTGAATTCATCGCGGGGCTCCCTGTATTTGTGGCTACTTTGCGAGCTGAGCCCTGTTCAGACCGGCACGCTAGTCATCGATGTCCGTTGCCGTAACTTTGGAAGGCTTGGCTCGGCTGCGGCTTGCCTTTCCCTGGTCCAGATCAGGGCCACCTTTACGGCGGTCTAATCCGATGTGCGACTGGCGCGAGTCAAGGGACTGCGGTGTGAGAAGGTCGGATGCTACGGCGCGAGCACGAACTGTGCTTTTCCTGGGTTTTTTTGCCCTGCCAAGTTTTCCGGCAGTAGTCTGTGTCGTCTTGCTTTGTTTTTTACCACTTTTTTTAACAGCCATGTACACAACCTCCAAAATAGCAGCGAGAGCAAAAAGACACTAAATTAATAATAGTTCGCCAAGCAGAAAACACATAGTGTTAATTACTATGAGGTACTAATTTGAAATAACCAGATATTGAAAATGGGAATGACCATGTCCAACGTTAGTCGGGCAGTCGCCACGGACCAAGAGTCTGTCCGCCTGCGCCGCATAATTAGCATTATGTGTAATTGCCGCTCGGTACTCTCGACCCTTTATCTTATTTGCATCGCAATGGCGAAATTCACAATTCAAGACTTGAAGCTCCCCCGTTTAACAGATACTTTTATTCAGCGACAAAACAATATTAAAAACTGCCGTTCTTCTTCTGAACGAATCTGTAATACCTCGGTCGAAAGATGCTCAAGAGACTAAGGGGTTCAGACCGTGATCGAGAGTATTACAAAATTTGTTACTGTGAGTATTCAATTAATCTTGATTGGATCTAGCGTATTATTTTCATCGCTGGCAACGTCCGCCAACAATGAAAGCCAGTCATTGCCAATTGCCATCGAGGGCTATAGCCTGGTTTCCTACTTTACGAAGGGTATCGCTGAGAAAGGCAGCTCAGAATATTCCGCCAGCAGTTCGGATTTCGTTTATCATTTTACGTCTGTAGAGCAAGTAGCGTTGTTTAAAGCTAACCCTAAAAAGTACAAGCCCAAGTACAAGATCTGTCCCTATAGCCTTGCCCGTGGCATGACACTACCGTTAGATCCTACTAACTTTAAAGTCATTGGTGATAATTTACTGCTCTTTCACAAGTCAGATGCTATGGATGGCTTGCAACTTTGGAACAACGCGGAAGAAAGTGAAGAAGAATTATTTAAACTGGCCAATAAGCAATACACCCTATTAAAATTTTAGTGTGGTAGCCCCGTTCACCCAGAAATGCGGAATCAGAATGGCAACTCAATTCTGGCGTTATAATATAAAGACGTCGGCAATCTCACGATAAGAACTTTACCTCAAAGTTGAGTTATGGCAGGATTTGCTAAAAGCTACTAGTCATTAGCAAAATCGCGCAATGCGAACAATCGGAGCCCATCATGAGCCAATGCCCCTTCGCGAATCTACTCGATCCAAACACCTACGCCGAGGGCATGCCCTATGAAATGCTGAAGCAAATTCGGCATACCGCCCCAGCCGTACACATGGAAGACCCGCTGACCGGCGTACCTTACTGGGTGATTACGCGCCAGGAGGAGCTGGATTTCGTGTCCAAGAAGCCAGCCCTGTTTTCCTCCGCCGAGAAAACAGCATTTCCGATGGAATACGATGCCGATATGGTAGAGGGCATACACCGCAATACGATCATCAATATGGACCCTCCGATTCACCAGAAGGTGCGCCGCATCGTCAGAAACGCCTTCACTCCCAAAGCGGTTGAATCTTACGAACCCAAATTTCGCGAGCACGCCAAACGAATCATCGATGAAGTTGCGAGCGCAGGTGAATGTGAGTTTGTTGAGGAAGTTGCTGCGGAACTGCCACTGATCGCAATCTTGGAATTGTTGGGTATCCCCTTGGAGGATCGCAAGAAGTTTTTTGAGTGGACCAATATCATGATATTTGCCGACGACCCCAGCATGTCTATCTCTGAGGTCGAGGGGCAAACCGCATCACTTGAAGTTATAATGTACGCGCTGGAAATTGCCGCACAACACCGCAAAGAACCCATGCAAAACATTACCAGCGCACTGCTTGACGCAGAGCTGGACGGCGAACATATCAGCGAAGAAATGTTTAGCTGGATGTTTATTCTCATTCTCGTGGGCGGTAACGAATCTACCCGCACGGTTATTGCACAGGGGATGCGGCTGTTAATGGAACATCCCGATCAGCTTCAGTACCTGGTCGACAAACCCGATAAAATCTCCGGTGCCTGTGAAGAAATCCTGCGCTACAACACCGCATTTACGGCAATGCGCCGCACAGCAATGGAGGATGTTGAGGTGGGTGGGCAGCTCATCAAAAAGGGCGACAAAGTTGTCTTGCACTATCACACAATCAATCACGACGAGAGGGTGTTTGGCGATGACGCCATGGATTTCGATGTGACCCGTGCTGAGCGTATGCCCGACCTTTACAACCAGTTGCGCTCCTTCGGCATAGGCCAACACTTCTGCCCTGGCTCACATCTAGCCCGCCTGGAGCTACGTATTATGATGGAGGAAATTATTCCCCGGCTGCGCAATCCCAAATTTAAAGAGGAACCACAGTTTGTACGCTCGTTCTTTGTCAACGCTATACGCGAGATGAATATCAGCTTTGATCCAGAACCCAGTACCGCCAGCGCGGCCTGAAGAGGTCGCTCCGCCCCCTCCACACGCTAGTGTAGGTCGTCAAACAGTTTGTAACTTATTAAGTTTCTCTCTGCCACGCTTCACTTTCTCCAATATGTCACTCGCGGATTTGGTCCAGATATAAGGCGCTGGCGCTTGATTATGAGTCTCAATGAACGCCATGACTGTTTGCTCAAGCTCTTCCACACTGCTAAAGACACCTCGTTTCAATTGCTTTTCAGTTAGCTCCCGAAAAAACCGCTCCACCATGTTTAACCACGATGCGCTGGTTGGCGTAAAGTGCACATGGAATCGCTGGTGATATTTCAGCCAGCTTTTTACCTTCGGGTGCTTATGTGTGGCGTAGTTGTCACAGATAATATGAATCTCTTTATCCTTGGGCGTCGACTTATTTATTTGGCGGAGAAACTTCAACCATTCTTGATGGCGATGCCGTTCGGCGCAGGTACCTAACACTTCCCCTGTCAAGATGTTCAATGCCGCAAACAAGGTCGTGGTGCCATGACGTTTATAGTCATGGGTCATTGTTGCCGCCCTGCCTTTTTTCATCGGCAAGCCCGGCTGCGTTCTATCCAGTGCTTGTATCTGACTCTTTTCATCACAACTGAAAACAATGGCATTTTCTGGCGGTGATAAGTAAAGGCCGACGATTGCCTCCAACTTCTCGGCAAACTCTTTATCGTTCGATACCTTGAATGTATTTATTCGGTGTGGCTTCAAACCGTGGCTTTTCCATATCCTGCCCACCGAGGACATGCTAATGCCGGCCTTATCTGCCATGAGACGCTGGCTCCAATGCGTAGCGTTTTCCGGTGTCTCTTGCGTCGTGAGTCTGATCACCTGTGCAACCTTGCGTGAACTGATTTTCGGTTTTCGCCCTGGCCGATACGCATCCTGGCTGATGCCTTCGACTCCACTGTCTGCATAGCGTTCTCGCCAGCGGCCCGCTTTCTGTCTCGTAATGCCCAGTTCAAAACCGATCTCTTCATTGGTCATGCCCTTGCCGGCCAGAAGAACAATTCGTGAACGCTCCGCCAATCGGACCGAGACAGAACGCGATTTAGATAACTTACTCAAACCCAAAACTTCGTCATCAGACAAAACAATTTCTACTGCAACACGCACGACAAGCTCTCTATATAGGGAAGAGACTATATGGTACACTATTTACGACGACCTACACTAGAAGCGCTAGGCGAAGATCCGTTCGACGTAGCCTCCCTTATCTTGCTAGACTTGCCCGCCCCACCGAACCCCCTGCACTCAGAAAATAAGCGGCCCTGTAGAACTCAGTGACTCGACTCAATCCCAAGCAACGCGAAGCCGTACGCTACATCGACGGCCCACTACTGGTGCTCGCAGGCGCGGGCAGTGGCAAAACCAGTGTGATCACAGAAAAAATTGCCTACCTGGTCAATACCTGTGGCATCAATGCCAGCAATATTGCCGCTGTCACCTTCACCAACAAGGCAGCCCGGGAAATGAAAGAGCGCGTGGGCAAATTGCTCAATGCCAGTTCCGGTGAAGGACTCACCGTTAGCACCTTCCATCAGTTGGGTTTGAAAATTATCCGCTCTGAACTAAAGGAACTGGGACTTAAATCCGGATTCTCCATTTTTGACGGTCAGGACACCCAATCGCTTGTTCACGATTTGCTGGTGCAGGAACACGGGGCCGATGGTGACCAGGCTAGAATGATTCAACAGCGTATCTCCACCTGGAAAAATGACCGCTTACTGCCAGAACAGGCGGTTGCAGCAGCCGGCAATCCAGCCGATATGTTGTTCGCCCAGGCGTATCTGCGCTACAACCGGGCGCTGCGAGCCTACAATGCGCTAGATTTTGATGATTTGATTTCCCTGCCCACTATCTTGTTCGACCGCTCTCCCGGGATATTGGAGAAGTGGCAGAACCAGCTGCGCTATTTGCTGGTGGATGAGTACCAAGACACCAATACCAGCCAGTATCTGCTGGTAAAACAATTGGTGGGTTTAACGGGGGGGTTAACCGTGGTGGGCGACGACGACCAGTCTATTTACGCCTGGCGGGGAGCCAAACCAGAAAATCTGGCATTGCTGCAGGAAGATTTTCCCGGCCTGAAGATGGTCAAGCTCGAGCAAAACTATCGGTCGACCGCGCGTATCCTCAGGGCTGCAAACACCCTGATCGCCAACAACCCCCACGTGTTTGAAAAACAACTGTGGAGCGAACTGGGCTTTGGCGACCCGCTGCGAGTCATACGTTGCCCCGACGAAAATGCCGAGTCCGACCAGGTGGTGGCCGAAATCCTCGATCACAAACTACGCAAGCGCACTCGCTTCGGTGATTACGCTGTTTTATATCGCGGCAACCACCAGTCACGGCTGATTGAATTGTCTCTTCAGCAACAGCAAGTGCCCTACCATATGAGTGGCGGTACCTCTTTCTTTGCCCGCAACGAAGTCAAAGACATCATGGCGTATTTGCGGCTCATCATGAACGAGAACGACGATAACGCCTTCCTGCGCATTGCCAACGTACCACGACGCAAGCTGGGCACTTCAACCATGGAAGCACTGGGTACCTTTGCCAATAGACAACACTGTAGTTTGACCCAGGCCTGTAGACGTATCGGCAGTGACCAGATACCGGAAGCGGGTTTGAAGCGTCTTCGCCAGTTCAATGATTGGATGGCCACTATTCGAAGCCAGTGCGGCGGGGACAAGGGCGTGAGCGGCCTTCGCCAGATGGTCCGAGATATGGAATATGAGCAATGGCTGAACCTGCTCAGCTCCAGCGAGGATGTGGCACAGCGCCGTATGTCCAATGTGCATTTCCTGATCGACAGTTTGCAGCGGGTCATGAGCAGCGAACAAGTGGGCTTGGATGAAGCTATCTCCCGGCTGGTATTGCGCGACCTGATGGAGCAGCAAGAGGAAGAAAACGCCAGCGAGGACAGTGTGCAGCTGATGACATTACACGCCTCCAAGGGACTAGAGTTCCCCCATGTTTACATTATCGGCATGGAAGAAAAATTATTACCCCATCGCGCCAGCATTGATGAGGGTAATATCGAAGAAGAGCGCCGCCTCGCCTACGTAGGCATTACGCGCGCACGGGAAACCTTGAGTATGACAATGGCGCTCAAGCGCAGACAGTTCGGCGAGACCATCAACTGCGAAGCCAGCAGATTCCTCGACGAGCTTCCCCAGGATGATCTACAGTGGCAAGGCGGCGGCCTGGAATCCAGGGAAGCCAACGAAGAGCGCGCACAGGAAACACTGGCCGGATTGAAGGACCTGTTCGCTTAGTGGTCACCCTCGCGTTAGAATCTGGAGATAATCAGGGCCATCTCCGCGGAGTTCAGCAATGTTTTCACGAAATCTGTTCCAGTTTATAACAGCAATATTTCTGGTAACGCTTGCAGGTTGCGCTGACGAAGGCTCGATCAACGGCAAAAGCCTGGCCACTGTGGGTCGCGCACCTCCAATGCTATCCCCCGAGGTGGAAGTTCCTATCAACGTACTGGAATAGGTGGGACCAGCGGCATCGGTCTGGAGGTCGTGAAGCTGTCACTACAACGCGGGCACAAGGTAACTGCCACATCCAGACACCCTGAAAAGATGACTCTGAAACACGACAATCTTGCAAACGTCCTCGGCGATGTAACCGACGCGAAGCGCATGGCTGAATTACTACCAGGCCAGGACGCAATCGTGAGTGCTATAGGTATAGGGCCCACGCGAGATCCCATCAGCGTTTTCTCTGAAGGCATGGAAATTGTTCTCGCTGCGCTACCGGCAGAGCAAAATGCGAAAATCATTTCGGTCACTGGTATTGGCGCGGGCGACAGCCGCGGCCACGGCAGTTTTTTCTATGACAAAATATTCTGGCCGCTGGCGTTGAAAACAGTTTACGAAGACAAAAACAGGCAGGAGCAGCTATTAAAGCGCAGTGATTCAAATTGGACGATTGTTAGGCCGGGCTTTTGATACGTTCGGCCACATTAAACGACAAATCTTTGGCTCTTCTCCGCTTTGTTGAGTGATTCTAGGTTTTCAAATAGAACATAGATTGATTATCTGGGAGGGATGATTGTCTAATTTTGAGTTTGAAGTACTCGGTATCCCTGATGCCCCTGGCGCGCTTACGGATCATTCCTATACTGACATTACCAGCCTCTATCCTGGCGCTTGTTAGCTTGTGTTTTGCATAATTGCAGATGCCGACACAATGTTTTCTGAGCGATTTTGCGAACTTTTTCAGATAGAGCATGTGTGACTGATCTGCTATCAAGCACCAACTTTCCAGTTGCTCTGCCATCCCCTCAAATGAAGTGGCACTCCACAGATACTGAAGCTGTTCTTTTAAAACGTAGAGCGCATTCAGGTTGCTATTGCTATCCAACAACGTTTGCAGCTTGTTACTTTGTTTCTCACTCAACTTATCCGCATTTTTGAGCAACAGATAATGCGTCCCCTTCATCAGTTTTTTACCATTCGGATCGGCCTTCCTGAACTCAAGCCGGCGCTGATTATGGATAGCTTTGCTGTAATTTTTCATGACGTGAAAACGGTCAAACACAATGTCTGCCAACGGCAAGCACTCCCTGACAGCCTTTTGATAAGCAGGGCCCATATCCATAGCTACGGCCTTGATTTTACTGGATGTATCCGGGGAGAGATGTTTTAGAAATCTTGCAAACACCTCGGCAGTTCGACCAGCTTCCACCCAGACCAGATGACCTCCGACCATATCGTAGACCACCGTCATATAGTCATGGCCTTTCGCCCTGGCAACTTCATCGACACCAATATATTCCAAGCCAGTCAACTGTGCAGGATCAAGCGCAGGGAGCGTTTCCATCAGGTATGCCTTGTCGATATTCTTTACTGTCTCCCATCGTATCCCCAAATGCCTGGAGACGGCCTGAATAGACATATGGCGGCATAATCCACTGATCAGTCGGCAAAACCGGTGGGTGAAACGGCACCCTTTATCGACAAAATCACACGCCTCAATGCGGCGCTCACCCTTGCTAATAAACACTTGGGCCAGTTCAATGTCGAGCACACATGGATACCCAAAAAGGGGGATATCCTTAACCTGCCGGCGAATATGCTGGTTGATAGTTCCCTTCTTGCCTGTGGTGGGGTCTATAGTGCTCCTGCGGGCGTCCCGGCTACAGTGAATAACAATCTTGTCACCCTCTTCGTCCAGTTTAATTTCATTTACACGTTGCCCCGTGAGGTTTAAAATATTCCGTGAGATGTTGATGGTCATATACCTGCCCTATGTAAAGTTGTCATAAACCAAACATATCAACAGGTTACTTGATGGTCAGCATCTTTTTTCACTCAACAAAGCGGAGAAGAGCCAAATCTTTTCGTTTCGGCCTATCCTCCCAGGGTTTAAGCACCACAAAGAAAGTACCGCCGTTGGCAGCCTTCGCCCCGGTAAGAATCGAGAATCCGGTAATGGAGGTAACCTGTTCCACGGCGGAATCGGCGGCGATAATCTCGTTTACCTTGTCCATCACTTTTCGCGTGCGACTCAATGAAGAAGCATCCGGCAATTGCACATTGACCAGAAACGCACCCTTATCTTCGGCTGGGACAAAGCCTGTTAGCGCCACAGTAAACCCGCAGTTATTTGCCGCAGAATAAAAGAACGACAAAGAGGCGACAGTGATCCGGCTTAACTCCAATCGATCACAGGCTAGAACGGCAGCTCATGATTTACCTCGACACTGTCTGTGTACTCTTGTTGCTCAATCCGGATCTCCTCGTACAGTTGCGCAATCTCATCACCATAGTGATCCCACAGTACCGATCTCAGGTCGCCGAGCAGCTGATAAATACAATCGGCTTGTTCAGCCGTCCAGTAGGTTGTGATTTTTAAGGTTTTCATTTAGCCTTTCCTCGCTTTTTGGTCTCGCGCCGCTTCGACGCACACTCCTGCGCTTCCTTCATGCGGTACGACTCACCCTCAATGGCGATGACCTCGCTGTGATGGACTAAACGGTCAATCAGGGAGACCACACACGCGGCATTGGGGAACACGTCATTCCACTCGCCAAACGGACGGTTCGTTGTCACCAAAGTTGAACATTTCTCATAGCGCCGGTTGATGATTTCAAACAGCAAGTCAGCATGACGATTGCTGTAGGAGAGGTAGCCCACTTCATCAATTACCAGCAAGGCGGGCCTGGCGTAGTGTTTCAATCGACGCTGCAGGGCATTGGCGCCATCCTGACCTGCCAGGTCGTTGAGCATCGCCGCTGCGGTGGTAAACAGCGCCGTATAGCCGTGCATGACAGCGTTATACCCCAGGTTCCGGGCGATCATCGATTTGCCCACGCCGTTGCTGCCCAGCAGGATAATATTGCTGGCCGTGTCCATAAAACCCAGTTGCATCAGGGCATGAATCGCTTGTGGGTCGATAGCGCTTGGCCACTGCCAGTCAAACTCACTCATCGGTTTGAACCGGCCCAGCCTGGCGCTGCTCAGGCGCCGTTCGAGTGAGCGCTGTTTGCGCTCGGCAAGCTCCCAGGCGATGAGCTGTGCCCGCCAGGGGTATTGCTCGTCGGTGATCTCGCCCCAGTGCGCCAGCACGCCGTGGAGCTTCAGTTCAAGTGCCTGCTGTTTGAGTTGCTCGATATCAATCATCGGTATCATCTCCTGTCTCGCTTCGGGTGCCATTGAGCTTGTCGTAATCGGCAAGCCGAGCCAGCTTGACGCTGTAGTGTTTGACCTTCGCCGGCACGGCGACAGCAAGCGGTGGCGGCAGGTGCTGTTCATCACGGCGGCGCTCAAGAACGTGCTGCACCCAGAGCTACATGCAGCTCGTCCCGCCCATAATCATCAAGCAGTTGATTGAGTAACCGGACCGTGGTTTTAATGACATGTCCACGCTGTGCCGATTGCTGCAGCAGCGTCTGGGCGTGCGCCGAAGCATGGCTCAGGCGATCCTGACCCCGGTGTAGTTTGGCGTGGGTTTTCTCCAGCCATAGGGCATTGATATGCGCCTCCTGTTCGATTTGCTCCCCTTTGCCAAAGCTGCGCTGATGCTCAGCAATGCATTGATCGCCCTCCACTATCTGGAGCCGCTCCAGGTCAGCGCTCACGCTCAATGGCTTGTGCACGTATTGATGGGGAATGGAGTAATCATTGAGATCGAAGCGAACATAAGGGGTTTTGGCGGCCCGCACGGGCTGTCTCTCATGGGTATCAAAGGGATTATCCGGCAAACTCACCTGCTCCTGTAAGAAGGCTTCCCTGACCGTCAACGTACGCTCTTCAGGGCAAGCCCGATCAGCACTCACACCCTGGCACCAGTGCTCAGCTTGCGCATTGAGTTCGGCCAGTGTTTGCCAGTGACGAGCGGCAAAGAAATTATCGCGAATATAGCGAATCGCTCTTTCTACCCGGCCCTTTTCATTGCCCCGGGCCACCGCCACCGGGCGTGGTTCGAAGCGATAGTGGGCTGACAAGGCCAGCAAGGTGGGGTGGAAGCGGATGGCGTCACCGTGGCGCTCCAATACGGCCGATTTAAGGTTGTCGTACAGCAGCACCTTTGGCAATCCTTGCCAGGCCTCGAATGCCGCTACATGGCCGCGTAAAAAGTTCTCCATTTGCTGGTTGAGATAAAAGCGCAAGAAGATCTGTCGCGACCAGCTCAGCACCATCACAAACGCCATTAACGGCCGCCGGGCCTTGCCGATCTGAATATGCCCGAACGAACCCCAGTCAACCTGGGCTTGCTCACCGGGCAGGGTTTTTAGGCGTAAATACGCCTCGGGCAGCTTGCGCGGCCGCAGTTCACTGATACGCTGGCGAAACTGGCTGGGGCCACCGGGGTATCCCCGCAGGCGGGCCATTTCATACAAGCGGGCCGCCGTGAGTGTGGGAAACTCCCGCAGGGTGTCGATGACAAAGGGCAGATAGGGGTCGATGATCGATGCACGGCGAGTGCGCTCCACCTTGGGCAGGCCAGCCTGTGCCAGTACCCGATCAACCACTGAGTGGTGAATGCCAAGCTGGGTCGCAATGGTGCCCGTTCGCCACTTCTCAACAAAATGGTAGCGCAGTATTTTTGCTTCAGTTTCTTTGCCGATGGCCATGACTGCCCTCCGATTGATGACTCCTGTCCAGCCGCTGCACTAATGTCGCCGGAATCTGCGCCTGAACTGACTGCTCTGCAGAAAATCACTGCGCAAAAAGGGACCGCAGACCGCGCCACAGTGATGGCAGCGCACGGTGGCGTCAGTTTTACCCGGCATATCGGCCCTTTTGATCTCATCAGGCACGGTTTGCAGTAGATCACGGAGTATTATTGCCAGAGAACGGTGATGCGTTACTTTTTGTTGTTGCCGTTCTCGATAACGCTGTTGGCGAGCGGCATTATTCATGCGACCCGGGCGAGTGGCCTGGTACTTCGCTCTGGCTCGTTTAATGGATTCCTTTCTGGCTTTCTGGCTGCAACCATCGGTGCAATACCGCTGGCCGCGATCACAGTGGGTACAGACGATGACCTGGGCGTAGCAGCGACAACAGTGGTAGAGACGGCTGGATGATGGCATCGACACAAAGGTCGATGAGGGCTGGATTTATTCCCATTATGTGCAACACTTAACGGGTCGTGCACCTGCACGGTTTTTTTGGGTATGGCGCCAGCGTTGACCGTCAAATCTGTGGTGGCGTCATACCGTTCTCAGCGACACTTATTCTTATAGTCCCTACGCTTGAATCGTGCCTGCTTATTGGTCGCTCTTGAGTGTGACTGGGCCGCAGTTCTACCGCGCCGATTCTAATACGCCGAGATCCGTCTATTTCAAAATTCGGCAAATAGCTGCGGTTTTGGAGTGGCGTCTACATCCGTAACCGAAAGACGCAAATTGGCCATTTTGTCAGGGTCCAACCACAGGCGCATGGAATAATCCGCCTCCCCCATAATACTCGCCGATGAAATGCCCTCTACTCTGGCCAGAGCACTTTGGATATTGATCTTCACGTAGTTCGAGATGAATTTGTAATCCAGAGATCCATCCGGTGAAGTAAAGCTGATTATCTTTAGAATGTCCGGGGAGCTCTGTGTGATGCTCAGACCGCTGGAGGTGACTTCATGAGGAAGCTTGGGCTCAGCGCGTTTAACACGGTTCTGAACACGAACCAGAGCCATCGCCGGGTCCGCGCCTACTTCCAAAGGTAACCGTTAGCCCGTAGCTACCATCGTTGGCACTTTTGGAGGACATATACAGCATGCCCTCCACACCGTTCACAGCCTCTTCGATGGGATTTCCCACCGCAGTTTCGACCACTTCCGCAGACGCACCGGGGTAGACACCGCTGACAACGATACTCGGTGGTCAAATTGCCGGGTATTCGCTCACCGGAAGCATGAAGATTGAAACGCCACCGACCAGCGTCATGATAATTGCGATTACCAGCGCGAATTTGGGCCTGCCTATAAAGAACGCGCTGAACATGGGTTATCCTTTTCCTTTTACTCGGCGCCGGCGCCGGCGATAGAAGTGGTGGTAACCACCATGCCAGGCCTCACTTGTTGCAGCCCGCGAACAATCACTTGCTCGCCCTCTTCCACACCCTGAATAGCGGCCTGCGGAACGAACAGACCCTCTAGAAGATTGGTGTCTTGCAAGGTCACGCGAACATATTGACCGGGAACCAAAATCTGGTGAGGGTTGGGAATAGAGGCTCTCGCTTCAAGCGTACCCGTGGTGGTATCGATACGGTTGGCAAAGTAGTCAATTCGACCCACCTCCGGATAGCCCACACCATTGATGAGCTCCAGGGTAACCTCGATATTGCGAACGGCTTCCAAGTCTCTCTCATTGTCCATTCGAGATTCCAAATTGGAGATATAAGTTGCCTCGCTGACCTGAAAAAGAGCTTCGATAGGATCAATACTTACCAGCGTGGTTAAATCGCCCGTCGAAGAACTGACCAGATCTCCCGGGCTAACCAGGCTGCGACCGATTCGACCGGAAATCGGAGCTCTTATAGTGGTGAAGCTCATATTCACCTCAGCGCTGGTCACTTGGGCTTGTGCTGAAGCGATGCGAGCATCGGCGTCCAAGTTTCTTTGCGGTGAGGTTGTCCATTTCAGAGGCTGATATGGCGCCTCTAGGCAGCAGTTCTTTACCTCTTTTTTCGTTGCGGGCGGCGTTGGCTTGATTGGCCACAGCGCCAGCCAAGTCCGCTTTGGCGCGCGCCAGGCCTGCTTTGTATTTAGAAGAATCGATGACATAGAGTACGTCGCCGGCTTCAACCAGCTCTCCTTCGCGGAAGTCCCGGGATTTCAGATATCCGGTGACCTGAGCCTGAATTGCAACATCGTCTTTGGCTAGCAAACGGCCAACATACTTGGATTTGGGGCGATAGGGTTCTAGCAGCACATCGTCTACCACGACACCCACAACCGGACGCGGCGCTGGCTCTTCGCTGCAAGCAAACAGCAGTATAGTTGCGGCCAGAGCCAATGAGAGTTTTTTCACCTTAGTATCCTCGCACAGTATCATCAATACTGTAGCAAATGCGCTGCGTAAGCGCCCACGTATAGTTAGCGGGCACAAAAAAGCCGCAGCGTTTTCACGTTGCGGCTTCTCTGGCCCGCAGGTTTTACTTGCTGCCGTCGATCATAAAGTCCACTGCGGCGGTAACTTCTTCATCGGAGCAGTTCATGCAGCCACCTTTGGCGATCATGCCCGTGCCCGACAAACCGTTGATTCCACTTGAGTACATTGCATCCATACCTTTGGCAACACGATCAGCCCAGGCGGCCGCATCACCCAACTTCGGAGCTCCAGCGACGCCGGTGGAGTGACAGGCCATACAGGCGGCGTTATAAACATCCTCACCTGAACGGGCTCCAGCATTAGAGGCAACGGCAGGGCCTCCGCAGGTGTTGTCACCCTCTAGACAAACCTCGCCTACGGGTTTGATACGCTCTTCAATAGCCGCGCGCTGCTTATCGGTCAAATCGGCGGCAGTTACAGAAAATGCCAGCGCCATGGCAATCAAACTTGTTGCTATACGAATCATCACAGAGGTTCCTCTCCCAATCAGGCGCGCATTATAGCTGCATTTTGCATGGGGTAAAACTGATCGATTACAGCAATTCGACGCAAATGAGGGCCAAAGCACCAAGCAATTGATCTGAGGGCTGGAATACACCTACATTCCGCCCTACCATGGGCTTTACTGCAATTCAACCTGACAGAGAACACAATAAATGAAGATCTACGCCTACGATGCCGCCCCAAACGCCCAACGTCTGAGCCACTTTATGAAATTGAAGGGCATAGAAATTGAGACGATTCCCATCGATATGATGACGGGAGAGCAGCTGGGGGATGTGTATCGAAGCATCAATCCGCTGGGGACGGTACCGGCAATGGTACTCGATGACGGAACACTTCTCACCGAAGTGATCGGAATGTGCGTGTACCTGGAGGAGTTGTACCCCGAAAAACCACTCCTGGGAACTACACCAGTGGAGAAAGCCCAGATCATCAGCTGGGACCATAAACTGTTCAATACGGTGATGATGGCTGTGGCAGAGGCACTGCGCAATCGAGGCAAAAACTTTGCCAATCGGGGACTGCCCGGCCCGTTAGACTTGCCCCAAATTCCGGAGTTGGCAGAGCGCGGCAAGATACGTCTGGAACATGGCTGGCCATCTCTGGAAGCTGAGCTGGAAGGTAGAGAATGGCTGGTGGGAAACAGTATCTCCATGGCGGATCTTGATATGATGATCTGCGTAGACTTCTCGGCCTGGGTGAAATCCAGCCCGCCCGAAGAATGCAAAAATATCCACGCTCATTCAGCGCGGGTTAAGAATGCTCTGGCACAATCCTAGAAAATCCATTCCCAATGGATGTAAAAAGGAGCCAGCCGTGTTGCGCATTTTCATTTGTAGCTTACTGCTCACGCTAAGCTGGCCCAGCGCTGCACAGCCCGACGCGAAGGAACTCATCGAGAAAGCCATGGATATGTGGCGCGGGCTGACCTCCTACGGTGAAATGACCATGGTGATTCACCGCCCGGATTGGGAGCGCAGCATGTCCATGCAAAGCTGGAGCGAGGGCGCGCAAAATACTCTGGTGCGCGTAACAGCTCCGGCCAAGGATGCCGGCAATGCAACCCTGTTGAAGGACACCAATATGTGGTCCTACACCCCCAAGATCAATCGGGTTATTAAAGTGCCCTCCTCCATGATGAGCCAAAGTTGGATGGGTTCGGATTTGTCCAACAAAGACATCAGTAAATCCACCGACATCATTGACCAGTACGATCACCGCCTGATTGAAACCCGCCAAGAAAACGGTCACACGGTTTACGTGATCGAATCCATTCCCCATGAAGATTCGGCCGTGGTATGGGGTAAGGAGATTCTGGTCATTCGCGATGACTATGTGATGTTGGAGCAGCAGTTCTGGGATCAGGACGACGTACTGGTAAAAACCTTCAAGACACTTGAAGTGAAAGAAATGGACGGCAGGCCTGTGGCCACTATTATGCGCATGCAGGAAATCGACAAACTAGACCAATGGACAGAGATGCGTGTAGAGCGGAGCCAGTTCGACATTGAACTCCCCGCCAGCCTTTTCACCCTGTCCAATTTGAGAAATCCACGGCAGTGAGCACTACCGCTACCCTCGCATGGCGCAACCTGTGGCGGCACGGGCGGCGAACCTGGTTGACGGTAGCTGCCATGATTTTCTGCAACGCGCTGCTGGTGTTTCTCATCTCGTTTCAGCTGGGCAGTTACAGCATGATGATAGACGGCAATCTAGGCGTGTTAACTGGCCACCTGCAAGTTCAACACAAAGACTATAACGAAGAACCCAAAATGCGCTTCAGCGTGCCCCATGGCGCCGAACTCGCACAAGCGCTGCGCGATAAAACCGGTCTTGAATCCATCGCCGCCAGGGGTCTGACATTTGCCCTGGCCTCCAGTGAAGAGCGCTCATTCGGTATTCAGATAATGGGTGTACAGCCGTCCTTCGAACCACTCATATCCACCCTGCCCGGCTTGGCCAAAGAGGGCCGTTATCTAAAAGATGACACCTCCGACGAAATTGTAATAGGTTCTGTGCTGGCCCGAAATTTAAAAATTGGACTGGGAGACGAATTGACATTTCTCGGCTCTGGCCGTGACGCTTCCTTTGCAGCGGGGATTGCAACCGTTGTGGGTATTCTCGATAGCGGCATGAGCGAAATGGACCGAACCGTTGCGCAAATTCCTCTGGGATATTTTCAATCGATTTTCACAATGGACGGTGACGTGCACGCAATCGTAGTCAACGCCCATACCCTTGGCGCAGTCGCCCCACTAAAAAGCCAGCTGCAATCTGAGTTGGACAACACAAAACTAAGCGTCCTGGATTGGGATGAGTTACAGCCCGGCCTCAAACAAGCCATACAGGCGGATATGTTTAGCGCCTTCGTTATGTACGCGGTGTTAATCGTATTGGTGGCCTTCAGTGTGCTAAATACTCAACTGATGTCCGTACTGGAAAGAACCCGGGAATTTGGCGTGATGATGGCGCTGGGTTTGCACGCCAGCGGTCTAGCGAGGCTGGTATTGCTGGAAACTGCGGTAATGTCGTTAATCGGTTTAGTACTGGGGTGTGCCCTAGGTGCGATCATCACAATGTATTTTCAAATCAACGGACTGTATATCCCCGGCATGGAAGAAGCCATGGACAAATACAATTTACCCGGAAGATTATATCCGCAGCTGAATGCTATCAGCTTGTTAGCCGGACCCTGCATCGTTTTTCTGGGTGGAATGCTGGCGGCAATTTACCCTTCCCTACGTTTGTATACCCTGCAACCCGTAACCGCGATGAGAGCTGTATAGGTTGTCTGGCCAGCCATCATTATCAATCGGAATACTAGCCACTCTGGCTTGGCGGAATCTATGGCGAAATTATCGTCGCACCTTAATCATGCTGGCCGCCATTGTCCTGGGTGTATGGGCCATGATTTTGTTCAGCGCGATGATGAGAGGTATGTTGGATGAAATGGTGCACGCCGGGCTGAGAGTACTACCGGGCGAAGTGCAAATTCACCACCGGGAGTATCGAGATGACCCCAGCATCGCCAACAGCATTCCTGAACCATCAGGTGATCTGCTGACTACCTTGAATACTGCTCCAATCACGGCTTGGACCAGCAGAATAAAAGTACCCGGAATGATTTCCAGTGAACGCGACAATCGAGGAGTGTTGTTACTGGGTGTAGATCCATCCGGCGAGATCGCTCTGGGCTTCAAAACCGAAGACATTGTTGAAGGGCGTTTTTTGGAGTCACCCGAGGACAAGGGCATTGTGATTGGCCGAAAACTGGCTGACCGCCTGGAGACACGGCTGGGTAAACGCGTAGTGATTATGTCCCAGAGCCCGGATAACGAAGTAGCCGATAAGGGCATGCGCATAGTCGGCATATACAAAGCGCGCCTGCAAGCCACAGAGGAGTTCTTCGTTTACACGGGCAGAGGCAATCTGCAGAAGATGTTGCAGGCCCAAAACAGTGTATCCGAAATAGCCATGACGGCTGACAACTACCTCGAAGTCGATAAATGGTGGCCCGCTGTCGCCGAAGTGGCGGGCCCCGAAGTCAGCACTGAACCCTGGACGAAACTGGATGGCTACCTCAACTCCGTGCTTGAGGTACAGAGCAATATGAACATCGTGATAATGGTCGTCATCTTTTTGGCCTTATCCTTCGGCCTGGTCAACACCCTTGTCATGGCCGTTTTTGAACGCATGCGAGAAATCGGATTGATGATGGCATTGGGCATGCGACCCCAGTGGATTTTGTACCAGGTGTTGCTGGAGAGCCTGATGTTGTTGGGGCTTGGGCTAGTAATTGGTAACGCCCTCGCGGCAATCACCATTTTACCGCTGGAGAGTGGCATCGATATTTCTGTTGTGGGAGAAGGCCTGGAAATGGCGGGCATGGGGACCACACTGTATCCAACTCTGGCGATGGAAGACATGTTGATGTCAACGGCAGTGGTATTGGTTTTAGGCTTGCTGGCAAGTTTATTCCCCGCATGGCGGGCTTCGCGCTACAACCCCACCGAAGCCCTGGCAAAAACCTAATGGGAAGCATCGAATGAGTGCTGTTTCGTGTAAGAGTTTATGCATGACCTTCCACCAGGGTGATCAGATCATCAAAGGTCTGGATGATGTCACCATCGCGATAGAAGACGGTGAATTCGTTTGTTTGTCGGGACCGTCGGGCTCGGGAAAAACCACGTTGCTTAATGCCGTGGGGGGGCTGGACGCGCCAGATAGCGGGGAGATTCTGGTCGGCGACCGACGCGTAGACCAACTGAGCAAAGGCGACCTTGCGGATATGCGCCTGCAAAATATCGGTTTTGTTTTTCAAGCATACAATTTGATTCCCGTGCTAACCGCCCAGGAAAACATTGAGTTTGTTATGCAGGTGCAGGGAGTGCCAGCCCAGGAGCGACACCAAAAATCCAAAGCGATACTCAAAGAAGTGGGTTTGGCCAACCATCAGGACCGCCGTCCCGCACAACTATCGGGAGGCCAGCAACAGCGAGTAGCCGTGGCCAGAGCCATTGTCAGCGACCCAACCTTGGTATTGGCAGACGAGCCGACCGCCAATCTCGATTCGATCAGCGCCACGCAATTGATGGCATTATTCGCATCTTTAAACAAAGAGCGCGGAGTAACCTTTGTGATTGCCACCCACGACAAGCGTGTAATGGATTACTGCCGCAGAATCATCCGCATGGAGGACGGTAAAATCATTGCCGATGAACAACAAGCGGGGATGGACAACAATACCTGATGCGCGTTTTGGCCACGGTTTTTCTCCTAAGCGTGGCGGCCGCAGCGCAGGGCCAACTATTGGAATTCAAAAGCGGTCATCTAAAAGGCCAGTATATTCTGGCCACTTACCCCAGCGACAGCCTGCTGCGCGACTTTATCGATACTCCCAGCCACGATCTCAACGCAGACACCCGCCTTCTCGTAAAAGGGCGAAAAAGCCGCTGGAGCTGGCAAGCTGATTACCAGTTGAATATCAGCTCCGGCGACTCACTGGGCTTAAGCGGCGCGCTCAGCGATAGCTTCCTAGTGCCAAACGCTGTTGTTGAAGACGATAGACGGTTATGGGATCTAACCCATGTTATCTCCGAGGATGAAAACCGGGTTCTCTCACATCGCCTGGACAGACTGGCACTGAGCTATACCGGCGACAAGGTGGTATTGCGCGTGGGACGCCAAGCCGTGAGTTGGGGCAACGGCCTACTGTACAACCCGGTGGACTTCTTCAACCCCTTCGACCCTGCAGCGGTAGATCGGGAGTACAAAACCGGTGATGACATGCTGTACGGCCAATACCTGCAAGACAGCGGCAACGATTGGCAGATGGTGTCTGTGTGGCGACGCGACGAAGACGGCGATATCAGCAGCGACGTCAACAGCAGCGCAGTGAAGTATCACGCTTTCATCGGAGAACACGAGCTGGATTTACTTCTTGCCAAACACTACGAAGACACTATCGTCAGTGCGGGCGGCGTCACAAGTTGGGGCGGGGCCATATTGCGCGGTGATCTGATTGCAACACACACTGACACAGATAATTACATAAGCGCCGTGACAAACCTCAGTTACTCATGGGTTTGGGGCGGGAAGAATATCAGCGGCGTTTTTGAGTATTTCTACAACGACTTCGGACTGGATAAGAGAGACTACGACAATATCGCCATCGAGCAGGATCTAATCGAGAGATTGGCTCGAGGTGAGTTGTTTACACTGGGCAAACATTACCTGGCAGGCGGGCTATCGATTGAGATGACTCCCCTGGTCAACCTAACCCCAAACGTGTTTTTCAACCTGGGAGACAGCTCCGGCCTGGCTCAGATAGTAGGCCAGTATGATGTGGAACAAAACGTACAATTGCTATTGGCACTAAATCTACCCTTTGGCAGTGACGGATCAGAATTTGGCGGCCTGGAGGCGACCACCTTGGGTATACTCGTTCAGGGCAAGCAGTTCAGCACAGGGCCGGGAATCATTCTGCAACTCGCCTATTATTTCTAGTGCGCAGCAAATGATGGCGCGCCCGACCGGGATTTTCGCTATAAAGAAACAACCCCATCATGAGTATCGAGTGTGAGCCCCAAACAAGGCAAAAGTAAAAGTACCCGCAGCTTTGTTCTGTATACCCTAGCGGTGATTTTAGGAATACTCACAGCATGTACCGAGGTAGGCCCGGAGCAAAATCTCAACATCTACATCGAGCGCCTCGCAAGAGCATTGCAGATAGAGGCCGAAGTAGCGATAGCACGGCCAATACCTAAAATACCCAAAACCAGTGAGCTACGAGTGGACCTCCCTTCTGCGAACCTGGGCACTCTGGACTTTCTCTCACTGAGCGGTTGCGCCGTGCAAATCACCATCGGCAAGCGCAATAGCAGCCTGGGCATTATGGCCAGCGACTCACAACGGCTATTGTTGGAACTCGAGTACCTTGAACACGCGCCCGAATGCATTCAGCGTATGCGCAAACTTGAACGCACAGAACTCGTCACAATTCTCGAAGGAGCTTTTACCCTAAAGCGCCAACAGCTGCCCAGCCTAATTTACAACGCAACCTTGGCCAATACAGAGTTTCGTCAGTTCTGGAAGAAGCCAGAGAGCCTAAGAGAGTATCCAGCACAAACCAGTAGTGCAGTGTTATCCGCATTGGCTGCCATCATTCATCATACGCAGCGATGGCTGGGTGGAGACTACACCGCCAACAACTTGGAATTTGAAATACTGTTGAGCGAAATCGCCAAGGGAGATGGCGGAGCTCTGTTGAAGGCACTGAGTAAACAGGATTCGCATCTGGCGACTGCCAATACTCTGCTAATAAAGAAAATGTCCAACGGCCCACTGTGTACAAAACAGTTCCGAGACAGCGCGGCCGATATTCTCCCCAATGTCGTACAAAAGTTTTTCATTGCTAAGATACAACCATGGTCTGCCGATATAGGGCGTCGACACCATGAACTCCTTCCTGCTATCTCCAAGTTGGAGGAACTTCTGAGCGCAGGGTTGTCTGAAAAGTATGAGCATTGGAGGCGCGAACGAAACATTACGTTCATCGCTGCAGTGAACGCGCCGAAGAACCACGTAAGCCTACTAAAGGAAACTTTGGATTCTTGTGGCAGCTTCGGAAACCTCACTCAAGCCTCTACTATACGTTAGGCATGAGTTTGATCGACAATGTAGCCTAGGCAGACCTCTTACTATCACGGCTTGGCCTTAAACAGCCGCTGCGCATATCGATTGCATATTTGCCCATTGGCTATGGGCCAGGAGCACCAGTATCATTTTCAATTGATGCTTGGTGTTCTTCTATTACCCGCCACAGTGGGACGTCTACCTATGTGTCGTCGAGATAGAACTTTTCAGGTTCTTCCTCCTTTGGATCGATAATCAGATTGATCAACACCGTCGAGCTTTCTATCATTCGGAATATCACCGCCGGCAAATTTGGCCAGAGTGGGAAATAGGTCGACCAAATGGACAATATCGCTCCACGCAAGGGCCCGGTGAATCCAAACGATTTTTTTATACCCTCGCGCCCATTGTCGGAAGTAAAAATAAATATGGTGTTGTCTTTGAGCCCGAGCTCATCAACCTTTTCCAAGAGCTCGCCCACATAGGCATATGTTTGCGCCGGTACATCAGCAAAACTTCCGTTTCCAGTTTTGCCTTTAAAGTCGGGATGAACATCGACCGGCTCGTGGGTTTGCGTATAGGGCACATAAACGAAAAAGGGTTGCTTTTTCTTAGCTTTTTCGCTCGATAAAATCGATGGCGCGATCTGTAATGTCCCGGTCGATGGTGGCGATGCTATCAATATTGGGAGTTGCCGCCCCCCGTAAGACGCCGCCACCAGGGGAAAGTACATAATTAGCAGTAATAGAACAACGAGGCTTCCCACATTTCGAAAGTACTTGGATATCGTGATCTCCCTTGAGAATAATTTCGGTTTGAAGGTCAAGCTACAAGATGGCCGATTGTGCTTACGCTTGTTAAGCATTCTATGCCCATCCAAATTTTTATCTGTTATCAACTGGGGGCCTACTTTCAGCCATGAGTCGATCGAGAGATTTCTGCGCCTTTTTCGGATCAGACAAATCTTTTACTTCGAGCATTTCGCAATCATCCTTAACCATCTGACTTATGGTAACAGGGTAGTGTTTGCAGTCGTCAGGTCGATCGTTGTAAATATCACAGATGTACTGGTTCTCATCTGGCAAATGTCGTAACCAGGGGCATCGCTCCAGTAGCTTTCCGGTGTGTGGGTTTATCCAAATATTCCCATTATCGACATAATTAAAGATATCGGGCCTAAACACCTCCCAATATTCTATTTCGCTTTTCAAAGCAGATAGCCCGCCATTGCTATAGTTCTCGCAACACTTCCCACACTGATTGCATTCTTTCACGACAAATTACCTCGTATAGACGTTGGTACTTAACTCTTTGCCAAATGCCGGCCGAACCACAGTGTAGCGACGGTGAGGCCGCCAGATCGCCGGCTTTGCTTTGGGCGTACTAAAGTAACCGGTGCCATTCCCTTTCCGTAATGGGTTCTTAGGTGTCCCAGAAACTTTGTTAAACGTAGCGGGACATAGTCTCTGGACAGATAGAGCATATTCACAGGCGGGGAGCGGCGTCGAGCGCTACACCCTACCTGTCTCGGGTTGCAAGTAGTGGTAACTCGGCACTAGCAGTATGTGGTCTGTTCTATCCCGCAATCCAGAGGGCACTCCACGCCGTTGAAGGTACTCTGGCGAGGCGCACATAACTATTCGTGCGCGAAAGAGTTCGATAGCGAGCAGCCTCGAATCTCTCAAGTAACCAACACGAAAGGCGAAGTCGTAAAGCAAGTCCGCAAATTCTTCGCTCACAACGGCCTGAGGCAGTGCAATTTTCAGTTCACCTCCCAGTTCTCCTACAAGGTCGCGAACTTCCGATTCGGCGACAACCGGAGCATGCCAGTCGGCTGCCCATCCTTTGTCCACCATCCAGGAAACAGCTGCGTCTCTAACTACTCCCACACTGTGAGTATTGGTAATCAAGATAGGCCCATCAATTAGTCCACGCTCCTCTATCCAAGTTGTACCTGTCATTTCGCCAGAGCCATTCAGTGTAAACCAGCCACCAAAAACGGGGGACGTTGAATCTTTTCCACGAGGTAAAATAGCCGTTACACCTGTCCGGATTGGTCCTTTACCAACGTCGAGAGCACCGTTTCCTTCTATTAGTGTAACCTGACCTACTTCGAGGCCCTTTACATCGGTTATTGCATTCAATGGACCAGGGGTTCCGGTAAAAGGTACCCCAAGTTCTCGTGCTCGGACAGTGTCAGTATTTTCCAATATGAAATGAGCCTGAAGGGAGGGTGTATTAAGCCCTTATCTTGAGTCGCTCATGGAGTTGCTGAAATAAGTGATCTCGTGCTGAATTTAGTTGTTCAGCGGCCTCATTGTCCGTCATTTCATTGGCGAATGCATCCAGATTTCTAAAGGTGATTCCCGGCTTTAAATATTGGCTGGGTTTGGCCAGGGAGCGGAATTTCTCATAGGGTGTCATCATGTCGTCGTAGCGGTATTTCTTCCGCTCCTTGCCCTTCTCATCAATAATGGTGGTGGGGAAATAGCAGGGCCGGTGGAAATTGACGTATCGGTAGACTTGATGGCTATTGAGTTCAGTGAAATCCGTGGCGTACTGCTGAGGTATGTGGGTATAGCCATAGAGTTTGCGAATGACCGAGCCATTTTTACTCTCAACCAAACCATTGTCGTTACTGTGCCGGGGCCGTGATTTGGTAAATTCAATGTGCAACTTGTCCAGAAGCTCAGCAACGGTGTAGTTGATATATTCGCCGCCATTGTCTGCGTGAAAGCCCCGTATTTTAAAGGGGAAGGCAGCCAGAATCTGCCTGAGGGCTGGCAGCATAAACGCCTCGCTAATACGTTCCAGCGTGACGATGATCTGGAACTGTGTCACCTCATCCACGGCATTGACGTGGTAGATTCCTTTGCGTTTGTCCTGATCACCTTGATGGACAGAGTCAATGCGGATATAGCCTGGTTGATCGTTCGGGCAAGGTTTGCGCCGCTGGCCAATAGAGGCGGCCTTAGGTCGTGTCTTTGTCAAGACACAGCGCTGCCTCTGGTAGGTCTTGGAGGCCCGCAGGTTGTACAGGTGAGAAACCGAAATACCCGCCAGGCGTCGATAGTCGGCTTGGCCAAAGCGCTGATAAGCCCGCTCACAGAGCTTTTTAAGTACCGCGCCGCTGGGCTGACCATGTCGCTCATCCATACTCGCCAATAGGCGTATATCGGCGTCAGTGTAGGCGCGCTTGAAGCCATTACGCCGAGCTGGTTTCACCGAGACGGTGCCTGTTTTGACGTATTGGCGTATCAGGCGCCTGGTCTGGGCCAGGGAGTAGCCGGTTACCTTTATCAGGTAGCGGGTGACGGTTCCCCGGTCTGTTTTGCCAAGCTGTAAGTATCGGTGCTTCACCAGTGCCTTCTGTACCCAGCGATAGCGTTCAGATTTCTCAGTGGCCACGTTGGAGGCTACTTCCTGTGTGCCGTCGAGAAACTGTTTGATGGCACCCAGGGTATTCAGATGTTCTAAGCTCATGATCGTTTTCATCCGCTGATCATGAACGACTACAAGGACTATTTCAGGCTCATTTTATGTTGGAATCAACTTCCGCCACATTCCCGGGTTTCAGGCTCATTTCATATTGGAAAAGACTGTGTCTTCCGCTTGGACTGAAGTAGAGACACCTATGACCAGGACCAATAATTTAGTTGGTATTGCCAAGGCTGAAATGTCGCGAGTATTAAACATGCGCTCTCACTTGTAAATTTGTTCAAAGGTTGAATTGAGGTGGTCTAATAGATCTGCACAACCCAGTTAAGGGATAATACCCATAACTGGAGATTAAAGAATGAACACAAGAAAGAAATATCCGAAGGAATTCAAGCTGGATGCCGTCAGCCTGGTACTGGATCAGGGTTACACAAGAATTGAAGCGGCGAAAAGTCTCGACATCAACTCCACCATGTTGGGGCGCTGGGTTAAAGAGCATCAACGATCAAGTGACGGACACGCTTTCCGCGGAAACGGCAAGCTGACACCGGAGCAGGCAGAAATCCGCCAGTTGAGGGAGGAGAACCGGCGCTTGAAGATGGAGAAAGATATATTAAAAAAAGCGACGGTCTTCTTCGCCAAGGAAACAAGGTGAAATACGTGTTTATTGCCAACACAAGAAGACCTGGCCAGTTGACCTGATGTGTCGACTCCTGGGCGTTACCCGCGGTGGTTACTATGGTTATCAGCAGCGTGGAGGTGGCAGTCTCGATTATTACCGCCAGGAATTACTGGAAGCTGTCCGAGACATCGCCAAAGCAACCCAGGACAGCTACGGTAGCCGGAGAATGAAAGCGCTGACAACGCAAGTGATGGGCCCAGTCCGTAGAAAAGCTGCGGCCATCTTCCTGACCAGGGTTTAAGCTCGGGCTTTGATAGCACAGCTTGCAAAATAACATCCTGATTTCCGATTGACTGCCAGGCCATCTGTTCAGCCTCCTTCCGTGGAGTCTCACCAGCCGTATACTCGGAGACAAGATCGGCGTGATGATCTTTTAACTCGCAGAGAGTTCGTTTGATGTACTTCCCGGCCACTCCTCCGGCTTTAAGCCTTTGTTCAATGTAATCAAAATCAACTGACATATGAGCTTCCAAATACTGTATCTATTCCCGAGGAGACTCGACCCCACTCTTCGCGAAGTTGGGTAAGCCTCCTACGGCCCGATGCTGTAACCGAGTAATAGATTCGATTACGTTTTCCCACAAGTCGACTCTTGGCCTTTAACACTCCGCCCTGCTCTAGCGTATGTAGTAAGGGATAAACTACGCCCTCGGCCAGATTGAAGGCTTCATTGGACGATTTTCTGATTTCTCTTACCAGTTCATAGCCGTACATTTCTTTATTGGAAAGGATTCGCAGTACCAATAACTCGGGTACGCCGCTCATAAACAATGGATTCTTTTTCGCCATCTCATATATACCTAACAGTAATAGGTATAACTTACCCTATCATCAATAGATATGTAAAGCCCTCGTAGAATACCGCGCTGGAATAAAACGACCCGCGGCTATCACTCACAAAAAGTAGGCTCTCGGGCCTTTAGCCGAAAAATGGTTCACAATAAGTGCTCGGACAACAATAACTCACGGGTTCATTTCTCAATGTCGACCAACTGGAAGCTGGGTCTCGGATTTTCACTGATCACCGCCATCATGTGGGGTGCTCTCGCGATCTCCCTAAAAGTTGTCCTGGTCGAGATGGATAGCCTTACCCTCACCTGGTATCGATTTTCGGTATCGGCAGTAATTGCCCTGCTCTGGTACGGCCATCGCAGCGCCGGAGCAGTCAAGCGGCTGCTCAGTCGACCGTTGTTGCCTCTCACCTTAGTTGCCGTCGTTGGTCTGCTGACGAATTACATTCTTTATCTGGTTGGCCTGGATAACACCACAGCCGAGGCGGCGCAAATTCTGATTCAACTGGCACCCCTGTTACTGCTGTTGGGCAGTATCTGGCTTTTCAAGGAGCCTTTTTCTCCGTTTCAATGGCTGGGAGTAGTAGCGTTCATCAGTGGCTTCTTATTCTTCTTCCACCATCGCTTGAGCTCTCTTGCAAGCCAGGATGAGCGCTATTTGCTAGGTATGTTGGCGCTGCTGGTGTCGGGAGTTTTGTGGGCATGCTACGGCCTAGCGCAAAAACAACTGCTTAAGCATGTCAAAGCCAACGATCTGCTTCTGTTGATCTACATCTCCGGAGCACTGTGCTTCTGGCCGGCAGCCTCCCCTTCCCAAATAGAGCAACTTGATGGCTTAGGGCTAGCGATGCTGGCTTTCGCCTCGCTCAACACCATTGTTGCTTACGGCTGCTTTGGTATGGCAATGACACATTGGGAAGCTAGCAGGGTAAGTGCAGTAATCACCATTTCGCCATTGCTAACTCTGCTGTTCATACTTATTAGCAACACGCTCTATCCAGGATTTATACAGACAGAGCCATTGGATTGGTTGAACTGGGTAGGAGCTACACTGGTGGTTGGGGGATCCATACTAGCCTCTGTAGGAAATAGGCTTGGGAAGAATCCTTCGAAATCAACACCTTAAACTCAGCATAATAGCCATTGCTCACACAGGCTTTAATTCATGTTACATTGCACTTTTATGCCCTAATGCCGCCCCATTTGACACCTCTGCAAAGGCAGACTAAACAATAAAAGCACACAACCGGAGAGTATCCATGCTGAATAGTTTTACCGAGTACCTGGACAAGTGGAACGAGCAATGCCCTGACAAAATGTGGCTGCGAGAACGTACTGGCGATGATTTGCGAGATTGGAGCTGGAGCGAGGCCCATAGAGAAATCAACGCTATGGCCGCTTGGCAGGAACAGCATCTGGAAGGCAATGGGCACCGAATAGGGCTACTGTCGAAAAACCGTCCACACTGGTATTTCGCCGACTTTGGCAGCGTTGCAGCAGGCAATGTGGTGATACCCATGTTTACCACCCTGGCAGGCGAGACGGCCGAATACGTCATGTCTTTTACTGAAATGAAAATGCTAATAGTCGGGGAAACCGAAAATTGGGATAAGGTCAAACCGGGGCTGCCCAAAGATATCCAGTTGGTCTGTCTTCCCGGTGTTGAACTGGAAGAGGAACATTTGCGCTGGGAAGATATTGTGGCACCTCACCGGGGCAACCGCCCCAGCTATCAGTGTCAGCCCGATGATCTGGTGTCACTGGTTTTCACCTCTGGCACCACCGGTGTGCCCAAAGGTGTTATGCAGACACACACCTCCAATATTGTTCCAATCAAACGCTTTAGTGATGCTTTTGATACGCAAGAAGGCGCCCGCTATTTTTCCTACCTGCCCCTGTCGCACATTGCAGAGAGACAAATCGTAGAGGGTGCATCCCTACTCAACTGCGGTGAAGTTCACTTCAACGAGAATATGGGCACTTTACTGCGCGACCTGCCGGATTGCAGGCCCGATGTCATGTTTGGTCCGCCGCGCGTATGGGAGCAGTTGCAGCAGGGAATCATCGCTCAGTTTGGATCCCAAGAGGCAATAGAGGCAGCCCTGGAGGCCGATAGCGAAGGTGTGGGCAAAATGATCCGCGAGAAACTGGGTCTGGATAACGCCAGCTACCTGCTGACTGCGGCCGCACCAACACCTCCCGCTCTTATTCACTGGTACGACCGTTTTGGTATCCGCCTGATGGAGGGTTTTGGCCAGACTGAATGTATGGGTCCCATTGTGACCAATCCCGATGACCGCAGGGTCGGCTCCATTGGCAAACCCATGCCCGGCGTTGAAATCCGACTCAGCGACGACGACGAGCTCCAGGTGAAAGCAGATGGTTGTTCTCCGGGCTACTACAACATGCCCGAAAAAACCGCTGAGACCTTTGTCGATGGCTGGATTTATACAGGTGACAAGGTAAAAGTCGACGAAGACGGCTTTTACTATATAACCGGCCGGGTGAAGGATTACTTCAAAACCATACAGGGCAAGTTTGTTGCGCCAACACCGATGGAAAACATCTTTGCCGAGAACCCCCACACAGAACAGATATGCCTGCTGGGGCGCGGATATTCGAAAACCGTGATGACTTGCGTGTTAAGTGCACTGGCCCAGCAGTTGCCTAGAGAAGACGTCGAGGCAGTCCTTCGCGAGCGGGTAGACGCGGTGAATGCCGAGGTGGAAAAGCACGCCCGCATGGGAGCCGTGATAGTGTCCACTGCCCCCTGGACGATCGACAACAGTATCCTCACGCCAACAATGAAAATCCGGCGTGATCGTGTAGAGGAGCTGTTCGGAGAACGCGCTGCTGTTCTTGCGCGCCAATCTGCGGAGCGCGGGGAAATCTTTGTTGAGTGGATCTAGTAAATTGCTGAGCGCCTAGCAGGGGCGGAATTACCAGGAACAGACAAACTTAGCAAAGGTAAAAACAGAAGGCAGCCGACGACGCAGTGTATGGTCTGTCGTGGTTTGCTTGAAACTGCTGATATCGGGTCGAATCATTTCGATCGACCTGACTACCTGGTCGCCACCGAATCGTCGGTTGTTTTTGCTTGCTGAATACGCCTTACTAACCTTAGGCGCGTCACCAAACTGAAGACCACAATTCAACAAAGAGAGTTTACTATCGCCCGCATGGGCTGTAGTCGCTATTACGTATACCAACACAGCTAGCGCAAATCGGTTCATACATTCCACCCCGGTAATCCTGCCGTCATAGGGCTTTCGCCCCTTAGACCGTTGACTTTGCGTCCCCACCTTTCGATGGGTTTGCCTTTATACGGAAACTTATAACCTAGACCTTAATCCAAACCGGGTATGTTATTCACCTAAAGAACGTATCTAAAATTTACAAATAACCCACGGTTATTTCTTGAAATAAGCTTATGGTATATCTCTAGTGCGAGGGTGCTGCTCGCAATCGCTGTGACTAATTCCAGACAACGGTCCCGTCGATAGTGAGCACCGAGCCGGTATTGGTGTTCTCCACCGTTACATTAGTCATTTCGAGGGTCTGAGTAGCAATATCAAAATCCAGTCCCCCGCAATCCATAAAAATGGAAAAATCGGAGTCACAGGCATACTGGTAGGGCACAGCATTCCTTACGATCGACATGGAAATAGCAGCTTCGCTTACGACCATCACAAAGGTGTTGTCGGGATCAGCTAGTGTAGTGTATTAAACTGACTGATGATTTGAGAGTGCATGCCTTGCGCGCCCCACTTTCTCCAAAATCTCTTCTGCGGACTTTGTCCAGGCAAATGGCTTTTTATCTTCATTGTGCCTCTCAATAAAATCCATGATGGTCTCTTCCAGCTCTTGTACCGATGTGAATACACCACGGCGCAGTTGCCTTTCTGTCAACAAACCAAAAAATCTCTCCACCAGATTTAGCCACGAAGAACTGGTTGGAATAAAGTGTAAGTGAACCCTTTTATTACGCTTAATCCAGTTCTTCACTTTTTCGTGTTTGTGCGTCGCGTAGTTATCAACGATAAGGTGAAGGTCTAACTCCTTGGGTGTTTGTTTTTCCACAGTCTTCAGAAACGCCAAAAATTCCTGGTGCCGGTGACGCTTTTTGCACTCACCGATAACATCACCAGTCAGGGTGTTCAGTGCCGCAAACAAGGTGCTTGTACCATGACGCTTATAGTCGTGAGTCATGGTTCCGCCGCGCCCGGGCTTCATCGGCAATCCCGGCTGCGTTCTGTCCAGCGCTTGAATGGAACTCTTTTCGTCAACACAGAAAACAACTGCATTCTCTGGCGGCGATAAATACAAGCCAACAACATCGCGTAGCTTTTCTTCAAAGGCAGGATCGTTGCTCACCTTGAACTGAGCAACCAGGTGTGGCTTCAGACCAACTTCTCGCCACACTCTATTTATAAAGGAGTGATTAATGCCCATCACTTTTGCCAAACCCCGGGTTGTCCAGTGGGTGCCATCCTTGGGTTTTTCCTGCGTGGTTATCTTGATGACTTTCGACCGCAGCTTTGCCTGGTCCGCAGAATTCTTGCCGCCGTGATTAGCCCCTCTTGGCAAATCTTTTTCTATTCCCCGAAACCCTCTCTCAAAAAAACGATTGCGCCATCGGCCTACCTTGTTGACATCAATTTCCAGCTCTTCAGCAATTTTGTAGTTGGGAACATTTTTTGCAGCGAGCAAAATAATCCTTGAGCGCTCTACCAATCGAACCGGTGTCGTTTTGCTTCTAACATTTTTTTCCAACTACTTTTTCTCTTGCGCTGTTAAAGTTATATTTATTTGGGCGGGCATTAGCTTCACACGGGTAGTGAATGAAGTAATCATTATATCATTAATCTGTTTAATACACTACACTAGGTTGAATGATGCAGTATTTCGTGGATCACCGGGAGGAAAGGCCGCAGGGGCTGTAGAAATGGTCGAGCACTCATCCACAATAATTAAAGCGTCTATAGGACCCGTGAGGTCGACCCGACCAAAGGCTAGATCACCGGTCTTGAGGCTTGAGCCAGTTTGTGTCGTCTCAGCTCCACTGAGCGCCAGGTTGTAAGAAGTGGTACCGGGAGTACAAGCAGCGGCTGCTTTTTGAAAAACTGGCCTCAAATGGAAAACTTGATTACTTCCGAGAACGGCAAGCAGTGCCGGAAAGGCATCGAAGCCAGCAGTAGTTAACGCGCAAGGCATCGACTGACCACCGCAGAAGCCGTTTTTACTGCCTGGCCATCTCTTCCAGGACTTAAATGTGTAGCCCAGCGCCGGCTCGGCCACCAAGACTTCTTCAAAAAAAATATCAACCACGTCGATGTTACAGGTCTTGCCGGATGCACAATGCAAAGCACCAGATTGGGATACTACGTCCCCGCCTTGGGGCACGACTATTCGAACCTTACAGGAAACGATCAATAATATTGTGACAGCCAAAACTAAGCAGCGATTAAAGCCCATATCAATCTCTCCATTTATTGGGTCATCTTTCAGTCATTACTGAGTGTAGGAAAACATTATGAAAATGTCACTTCACCGTGTGGCTCACCACCTTGGGGAGAGCGAATGCTTGGGGCATATTTCCAAAACGAAGCCGCGTAAGCTCGCTAATTAGTAGGAATAAAACTACAGCCAGGCTTGATTCTCGATGGCTATCTTCAGCAACGCATTAGAACCGGCTATGCGCAACTTCTTGCAGATATTTACCCTATGGTTTTGAACGGTGCGCAAGCTCAGCGTTAGCTGCCGGGCAATCTCTTTGCTCGTATAACTTTTAGCGATCAGCACCAGGACTTCTCGCTCCCTGATTGTGAGCCGCTCCAAGTCTTTTGATGCCGTGCGCGGTTCCGGCACCTGTTGTTCCAGATTGCTGCTGAGTGCGGAGCTGACATAGGGGCGCCCATTATCAATGCTGCGCAGGCATTGAGATATCGAGCATTACGCATGTCGGGGTAAAACGCCTGACCATATTCAGCGCGTCTTGGCCGTTATCTGCCTCGATCACATTTTCGTATAAACTGCATTGGTTGAGGATCAGATCTCTAACACCTCTGCGAAATAGCGGATGATCATCAACGAGTAATAGTGTCTGACTCATGTTGTGATCCTCACAGATTTATAGGTAAGTGGATTGTCATCATGGTGCCCTCCATAGCGACCGATTGAATCTTCAACAAGCCCGCGACCGATTTACAGTGTTCGTTAAGCGTTCTAAGCCCAAAACCCCAGTTACCCGGTGAAGCATCAAAGCCATCACCATCGTCTTTGAGAATGAACTGAACCCGATTGTTTTTATCGTCGCGCTGCAAGTGAACGAGGCACTCACTCGCATTAGCATGTTTGATAATATTGGTGGTCGACTCTTGCACGGCCCGATACAAAAAAAGTTGGGAATCGTAATCGAAGTCAACTTCGTCGACGTACAAGTCCCAAGTTATCGATGAATCAAACGTATTCTCAAGAAGAGCTTTGAGCGCGGGTTCAAGCCCCAGGTGTTTTACTATTTGGGGATGTGACAGATGGGATATATTCCTGATCTCGCCTATCGTCTTATTGAGCATTTCATCAATGGCGTTCGTATGTACGGCCAGTGAAGAGGGTTGACTGAGACCAATATTTCTTAGCTGGTCTATTTTTTTCGCACAACTACCAGATCGTGATTCACACTGTCGTGGAGAAGTTTGCTAATCTCAGCTCTTTCGTTTTCACGCGTTTGGATCAATTGCTGAGATAATTTTCCTGGCTTATACGGCGTTCTCTCTCCGCCCGCTCATTTTCGATACGAAGCTGTGCAATCCTCTCAGATAAACCGATAGAAAGAATAATAGCCTCCACAAGAATAGCAAAGGACATGCTGTAGTCTATGTAAGTAAAGTGTTTTACTATATTTGCCTGGAAGAGCATCGCGAACACGATGGCGCTAAACAACACACTATAGCTAGCCAGTAAATAAATTGCCGGCCGCCGATTACTTTTCAATACCGAAAATGTGGCCGCCACTATCACGGCCATTCCTACAAAGTTCAGCCCATGAATTGCAAACTGTGTGTAGGCGTAGTGATCTAATAAAAGAGCAGGAGTCAGTAAGATTGCCAGTGCTGCCAACCAGCGCATTGGCTTTACAAATTCTGAACGATGCCTGGCCAGATCAAGAAAATAGATGACGAAATTAATCATAAAGTAATTCGTCAGGATAATCGCAAACAGTGCTATTCGTGTGGTCGCATTGTCGTAGGTCGGCCACAGATACTGCTGACCCAAACCCGTGGTACTGGCCTGAACCATGGAAAAAGACAAGATATACAGTATATAAAAACGATAGCTTTTATCCCTTAGGGAGAAGTACACACCCGCGTTGTAAAGCGCGAGGATGAAGATGGCCCCGTAAAACACACCGTATAAAAAATGCTCCTTTTTCTGAATATCTTCCTGTTCGAATTTGGTGATAAAGTTGAGCGGAAAAATTAGCGGTGTTTCACTCTTGATCTTGAAAAAAACGGTGGCGCTGTGGCCGCCTAAATAACCCAGTGATCACCCCTGCCTAAAGGTATATCCACCGAATCATATTTTTCGTAAACAATGCCGGAACTCACCAAACCAATCACGTCATCGAAAGTAAGCGTGGCTTCTTCGTCGTCGTAGTAGTAGTAGTAGTAGTAGTAAAGCGCATCTGTCTCGCTGATTTGAGCTTGCGCATCAGCTAATAATGACATTACAGCTATAAAAAAGCTGACTCGACCAAGAGCGATAATATACTTCATTGTTAGGGTAGCTTTTCGTAAAGCACCTCTATAAACATTTATTTTTGTAACTATTTTTTGGGTGAGTACATGTACTAGAGTTTAGAGTCTGGGGAGGAAGATTATCGCGCAAAGTGTGCGAAAAAACTTGACATAAAGCGGCAAAAAGTTTGCCGCGCCCTATACAGCTTTGCTTTTTAAAAGGTGTATAGGGCGCGGCCTTCAGAAAGAAATGAATCGATTTCTTCTGGAGGCCGCTATGAACGCAACAGGATGTGCTCACATCCCCCGCGAACTGTGCTATTGGATAACATTTTTAAGCAAAGCGCTACCCCCAAGATCCGTAGGCACATTCATTGAACTATTGATCGGCGCTATGTTAACGCCCGCTGGCTTTGTCACCGAAACCTATTTGTTTCTAGACATGCAAAGGCACTGGACGACGTATTACAAATGGCTTGAAGCCGGAAAGTGGTCCTGGTTGAAGCTGGCAAGACAGTTCGTCTGTCTGGTTCTTAGTGCCAAGAATGATCCCGTTCTATATTTAGCGATTGACGATACGGTGAGTCTACGAGCCTCGAAAAAAGCACCGGGCAGCCAGATACATCATCAGCACGGAAATAAGCCGAATTTAGCCGCCTATGTTCGTGGTCAATGCTGGGTTAGTTTAGCGGCTGTTTTCAGGCGCACACCGCTGGAGACGACGGCGATACCTCTATTGTTCCGACTGATACCCAGTGCAGGGAATACGGGCAAGCTGGTCGCAGCGACAGTGATCATGCGTGCTGTTTACCGCTTGTTTGAAGATAAAACGGTGAGGGTATTGGTCGATTGCTGGTATATGCGCAAACGATTTATCAACGCGATGACAGCGTACGGTTTTACCGTGATTGGCCAGGCGAGAATCGATACGCGGCTTTACGACGAACCCCCCGAACGAAAACCGGGGCAACGCGGGCGGCCACGCAAGTATGGCGAAAAACACACACCCAAGCGAATTGCCCACTTTAAAAAGACGGAAGCACTACTGCGGCTGTACGGAAAAGAACAAAAGGTGAGATACCGTAGTCGGCTCGCCAAGGCAAGGTTCCTTGACGGTCAGTTAGTCAGAGCCGTTTGGTGCGAGCTAGACAGGGGTAAAGGTCAGTGGACCAAGACTCGATTATTTCTTTCAACCGATACGACTCTAACGAGCGAACAAGTGATTGAAGATTACGGACTGCGTTGGTCGATTGAGTCGATGTACTACCAGTTGAAACAATTGTGGGGGCTCAAAGAAGCCTGGCAGCAACGGCGCCAAACGCTGCATCGCTGGGTTCACTTGACGACTGTAGGTTACGGACTGCTTCATTTGTTGACGCTGGTATTGGGTGATAAAGCGGGCCCACTGGTGACGGATGCACCATGGCGCAAGCCGGATATTATTACAGCGGGAAGAATCAGGCTGGGTCTGACAAAACATTTTCGCCATGTTAACGTTCGAAGCTGGTGGAACGAAAGATGCAAAAAATTCCAAGCCCCTGGTGCGGTAGATTATATACAAGATGGGTAACATTGCGTTGCAGCTTGTATTACACGCAGGTTTTGAGAGAACATTAAGGAAAAGGAGTCGGGATTGAAGCTTCCGACAACAGCTCTTTCGCTCTAAACTCTAGTACATGTACTCAATGGAGTAAATATCTTGCGGGACTCGACCAATAAGCATTATCACCACAAGAAATCATTATGCCTCCAATCGCGTTCAACCGGAAATTGTAAATGGATTATATTATTCTACTGAAGACTAGCGTCTTTAAACGCTTACTAAGCTGCTGGCAATTTGTGGCTCGCTTTTAACAACACGCATCCTTTCTGACTCGCTATGGCAGGGAGCGACATTTCGATACTCTGACGCAACATTTTTGACAATAGATCGAGGCTCAACAATCCTTTGTTCCACATTAACAACACACCCCAGGTGTGGCCCGACAGGATGGTTGCACTCGAGGTGACGTCCACCCCCGCCCTGAGTTCACCTTCGCGCTTAGCCCCGTAGAGTTCTTTACTCAAAAAACGTCGATTTGAATCGAGCAGTACGTCAACGATACGACTTTGCGGTTCAGACTGAAACAGCGCCCTCGACATGGCCTGCGCATACGCAGGGCGTTGCTGTATTTGCTCGCTAATAGCATCGCTGTACCGAACGATTGCAGCCAACCCCCGCACCTTATCCAGCTTTTGTACGCTCTGAGCAATTCCCTCTAGCAAGTCGGCGACAGCTGTCATTACCAAGCGGTCTTTGGTAGTAAACAAGTTGTACAACGTTGCGTCGGAAACACCACTAGCCCGTGCAAGATCGCGCATGGTCAAGCCGTCATAACCTTTGGAGGCGATCAGTTCTCGAGCGGCACTCAAGATCTGTTCCCTACGTTGCTGCTGTCGTGGTGATGAGTAGCTACCGCGCTTGGCGCTCATGATGCACTGTGCTCCTGATGTGAAAATAAAGACTAGCGTATGTTGCAGCTCAATACTATAGCATGCTATATTTTTTATAACCTCACCATAGAGAGTTCTCCCTGGTCGCCTATTTGACCCAGCCATCGCCGACGACCCCTATCCGCACTACCGAGCGTGGCGAGAGAGTCAGCCGGTTTTCAGGGACGAAGGCTCACGAGATTGGATTATCAGCCGGCACGAGGATGTGCGCAGTGCGCTTAAAAACCACACGCTGTTTTCCTCTTCGGCCTTTGCTGAATCTGAACAGAGTGCCGTCGCACTTCCACTACTGTCTGATGACCCACCCAGACACACCAAACTCCGTGCGCTGGTCAACCGCGCCTTTACGAGTCGTACGCTGAAGGAGATAGAGGCCGGCGTAGAGCAACTCAGTCACTCTATGATTGCCGCGATCGAAACAGGAACCGCGGTAGACATTGCCGAGGCGTTTACCATTCCCCTGCCTGTGGCTGTCATTTCCCAAATGATGGCAATCCCGCTTGAGCGTGGGGAGGACTTCAAGCGCTGGTCAGACGCACTAACAGGCACCTCTGAAGCGGGAAATATGGACGAGCGGATGCCCGACATCATGGAGATGGCCGGATTTTTCAGTTCTCTAATCCCTGGCCGACGCGAGAATCCAGGGGATGACCTGATCAGCAAAATCGTCAATGCTGAGGTAGATGGTGAGCAGCTGTCCGATGAGGACATCGCCGGGTTTTGCATGTTGCTACTCATTGCCGGCAATGAGACCACAACGAACTTGCTCAGTAATTTGCTACACCACGCAGCCAGTAATCCAGGAATCTGGGAGGCCTTGAGGGCCGACAGAAGTAAAATTGATGCGGCGATCGAAGAAATTCTTCGCTTTGATGCACCCGTACAGTATGTGTTTCGTACAGTGACGGAAGATATCAATCTCCACGGACAAAATATTAGTGCGGGCGATATAGCCATTCTAGTGATGGGTTCCGCCAATCGAGACAAAGACCACCACGAGGCCCCAAATGAGTTTCGCCTGGACCGAACGTCAAATTCCCACCTCACCTTCGGCCAGGGGATCCACTTTTGCATCGGTGCTCCGCTGGGGCGCATGGAAGCCCGCCTGGCACTGGAGGCAATGCTGGACCAGTTCAAATCGGTGAAGCACGCTGCAAAGGAAAACGTACGTACCCATTCGCATATGCTGCGGGGCTTCCATCACCTGTGGCTGGAATTCGAAGCGGCCTAAGAGAGCGACCTGAATATGAGCATGAGCCAGGAAGAAATCAGCACTTTACACCAGTTGATGGAGTTTGAAGCCGGTCGTACCGCACCTCCCGAAGGTTGGCCACAGACGCCGGATATTCCCGCCGGACGCTATGTAGACCCGCGTTTTTTTGAACTGGAAATGCAACACCTGTGGCGTAAATCCTGGTTGATGGCAGCGCACATCGATGAGGTACCGGAGCCGGACTGCTTCATGCTGTGGGAAAACGCCGGTCAGCCAGTGGTTATCACCCATACCCAAAACGGCGACATCAAAGCCTTCTACAATACCTGCAGCCATCGTGGCGCACCTGTTGTGACCGAAGCTCGCGGCAAATCCAAACGCTTGAATTGCGCCTATCACGGTTGGAGTTACACCCACGATGGCGATCTTAAGGCAGTGCGAGATCCCCAAGACTTCAACGATCTGGATTTATCCACGCGCGGTCTCAAACCCGTTCGCTGCGAACGCTTTGGTAATCTTATTTTTGTAAATTTCGATGCAGATGCGCCTGACCTGCGCGAGTGGCTTGGCCCGATCGCGGACGAGTGGGAAGAGTTTCAGTTTCACAACTGCCGTCTGGCGGCCAGGCACATTTTCGACCTCGACTGCAATTGGAAAATTGCGATGGAGGCCAATACCGAGGTCTACCATGTACCAAGTATTCATAGGAAGACTGTAGCGCCGATTCTCGATGATCGCCGCAATGTGAATACTCTCTACCCAAATGGCCACGGGCGCATGGTTGCCCCCACCCCCGCGGGAAAATCCAGTACAGAAGCACTTGACGTGCCGATAGACATGGCGCAGATCGACACAGTGGGCGAAATCGCCCGAACCTGCACTCAGTCCTACGGCATTTTTCCGAATTGGGTGGTACCCCTTAGCCAGTACGCTATACCACCCATTTTATTCTGGCCCAATGGCATCAATAAATCCCGGATGGAAACCTGGACCATGGCACCGCCCTGGAAGGAAGGCATGAAACCGGATTTTTGGACAGAAGACGACGGTGCCCGTTTGCAGCAGGTTCTAATTGAAGATACCCAGTTTGGCGAAAAAATTCAGGCCTCTATGGAGTCATATGGTTTCGAGGGTGTGCCGTTGAGTTATCAGGAGGCGCGCATTTACCACTGGAACGAAGCGGCAGACCGTCTGATTGGTGTCGACAATATCCCCGAAGAATTACGTGTGAAACAGGTCATCGGTGATGAGTGGATTTATCCTAATGATCCGCGGCTGGCGCAGATGAGTCGTTAGCTCAGGCGTCGCCCCACTTCGGTTCTCGCTTTTCCAGAAAAGCTGAAATACCCTCCACCGATTCAGGCTCCACCATTGTGTCGAGCATGGCTGCGTTAGCATATTCAAAAGCCTGCTCAATGGGCATATCCATCTGTCGATAAAACACTTCTTTACCCGAGCGAATTCCCCGCGCCGAAACCGAGGCAATTTTGTCCGCCAGTTTATCAGTCAGCGCTTGCAATTCTTCAGCCGGAACAGCGCGATTGATCAACCCGAAGCGGACGGCATCCTCTGCGGAAAACATATCCCCTGTCAGCGCCAACTCCATCGCATGTTTGCGATGAATATTGCGCCCTACTCCAACCAATGGCGTCGTGCAAAACCCGCCAATATTAACACCCGGCGTGCAGAATTTTGCGGCGTCACTCGCAATCGCCAAATCACAGGCCGAGACCAACTGACAACCTGCTGCTGTGGCGGTTGCATGAACGCTGGCTATAACCGCTTTGGGACTGTGGACGATAGCCAACATCAACTGGGAACAATCCAAAAGAATTTGCTCTACACGAGCCCGGTGGTCCGCTGAGCTTTCTCCTTTGTGATAGCCCATTTCTTTTAGATCGTGACCCGCACTGAAAACCGGCCCCGAACTGGCGATCACAATGGCGCGCACCTCAGGTTTATTGTTGGCTGCCTCGATGGCGGTTTTCAAAGCGGCGATCATACGGCTCGACAAAGGGTTGCGCGCCTTGGGACGATTCAAGGTCAGCCACTGAACATTTCCGGATTGGGCCTCCAACACATAGGGGCCCAAGTTTGCTTGAGGTTCGGTCATCGTAGTTATTTCTCCGAGTTGGTGATTACTTATCTACCACCTTGTGTGTAAGACTCATATAGGAACGATTAATAAATCCGGAATTGTCCCCCATAGCTTTATCCCATTCCTTGGTGACGTCTGCTTTGTAGATATCGTCCAGGCTAGCACCTTCGTTGATGAGCGTAACCATACGATCCCGAATGGTGCTGAGCATAGCGACGTATTCGCGTAGCTTTTCGTAGTCGGCGATCGGCCCGTGGCCCGGTATAACAACGGTATCCTTGTCAATAACATTGAGTACGTCGCTGCAGAAATGAATCACGCCGTCTAGGGTTCCGCCGTTTCCCGCATCTATAAAGGGATAGCCCGCATTGTTAAAGACGTCTCCCATGTGAACCGCATTGCTTCCTCTAAATACTACCGCTGTATCCCCGGTAGTGTGGGCTGGCCCGAAATGATAAAGATCGACTGATTCGCCATTCAAGTGGAACGACATATCATCATCGTAGGTAATGTTTGGCCACGCTTCCTCTGGATAGGCTTTTTGATCGTAGGAGGCACCCACCAAATTAATAATATGGTCTTCCTTCATCATTTCTCTTGAGTTCTCATGTGCCACCACCCAGGTTCCAGCCGGGCCCAGGGTGAGATTTCCCTCGGCATGATCAAAATGCCAGTGTGTATTAATGGCAAAATCTACATCATCACCCGCCTTGAGTTCAGCAATGGCGGACTTAATCTTGGGCATGAGTTGCGGAAACTGATCATCCACAATGAGCACACCGTCTTTTCCAGTACTGACGGCTATATTGCCGCCCAATCCAAACAGAACATGCAGATTGTCCGCCACCTTCTCGGTGATGATCTCTACCTTGGACATATCCCCCCACCCGAAGGCTGACATTAGATCTTCCAGCGGCAGTGGCTTAGGAACATCAGCAGCTTGATGCGCAAAGGCGCTGATGGGTAGCAGTGCGATGGCCAGTACAGACAAGAGTTTTTTCATTTTTAATTTCCGCTGCGGATTCAAGTCGCTAGTGCAATCGGTGGGTTGATCCCAAACAGTACTTGGTTGGGGGTTTTAAAGTCCAGACATTTTCTTGGCCGGTTGTTAAGTTTATCAAACCAGTAAATGGCTTTCTTAAAATTTTGAGCGAAATCAGGGGGTATTAATCCTTCCTATACTCAAGGTTCGCTTCCTCCCGCGCTGGAACCGCTCTCGTCGCCGCCTCGACCGCTACCCGCCGGGCGGTTGCCCCGATACGTACCGTGATCGCTAAGGTACGATCGAGATTCAATACGATAAAAATACGATGAAGCAGAGGAAGAGGAGGAGGTGGTGGGGATGAGAGCGGACTGGTTTACCCGCATGGGAGACTCCCAGGAGCTACACGTAACCTTATGCGACGACAACGGTACCGCCGTCAACCTCGACGGATACACGGTCGAGTTGCGCCTAACCGGACCGAGGGTTTCGACTACCGGGTGTCGGGTGACGAACTCTCGGGCCGGGGAAATTATTTGCGTACCGAGGTTCGCTATTCCCGGGTCGTACCGTGGACGTTTCAGAATCCGGAACGCCGCTGGCGTCTCAGTTTCGTACCCCACGAACCGAGATTTTACCGTGACGGTCCTCGGGGCCCCCTAGCATGGGTTTGCGTGGGCCGTTGGAAGCCCGGGCCCTTGAGCTCGGGCCGGTGCAGCCAGACGCTCCGAAATGCCCTAAAGGGCTCCTCCCCGTTATCCGGAAGGAATGGCTCGAATACTGGGCTTCGCCGGTAGCTCGGGCAGCGGACGGAGTTGACCTACCCGTCATTCGCCGCTTGTTTTGCTACCGCGATGAACTCCTCCGGGCGTCTAAGCTTTGGAACCAGCTAAACCCTCTCGACCGGTGGCCGGAATCGGCGAGAGGAGCCCCCATACAACACCCAATGCTTCGGCGGATGGAGAAACTAGAGGAACTAGTTGTCCGCCTGGAAACTCAGTTAGGGCTAACGCCGATGGCGAGGGCACGCCTCGGGATAGAGCTAGGAAACGCGGAACTAACATGGAACCAAGTGAGGGAGGTGACGAATGCCAACTTTAGTATCGAAGGGTCCGGTGTCTCCGTCGTTACCTGACCCGGAACCTATCCGTATCCGTATCGGGTCGAAGAGCGACGAGTTCCGAGATTTTCCCTCGACCCGGTCCAGGAAAGCGAGGGAACGGTTCGATGAGACGGGGGAGGAAACGGAGTTCTCCTCTATCGGTCATCTAATAATCCGGTTTATCGAACTTCATTGCGTTCTGACGGACGCGTCTTACGCCGGGGAAGCGTTCCTCCTCATGCCGTGGCAGAAACGCCTACTAATGGAGATGTACGAAACCTCCCCGGATGAGGATGGAAGAGACCTCCTCCGATACCGCTGGGCACTAATCGGGATGCCGAAGAAGGGAGGGAAAACGGAACTAGCGGCCGCTCTCGGTATCGCCCACTGCGTCGCCTTGTCGGAGGTTTCGCCTAACGTGATTTGCGCTGCGGCTTCCGACGACCAAGCAAACCTCGTTTTTTCCGCCGCGGCGAAAATGGTCGAGTGGTCTCCAACCTTGAAACCCTTCTTCCACAAGACCCTAAAGGAACTAGTGGTGAACACTTCCGAAGTTCCAGGAGCTCTCCGGAGGGTAGCGGCCGCGGCTGGAACGAACGACGGGAAGAACGTCTCCGCCTGCATTATCGACGAGTTACATGAGTGGGTCGCCCCGAAAAGCCGCAACGTTTTCACGACCCTCACCCAAGGCGGAGGTGCCCGCGACCAGCCCATAAATATTATGATCACGACCGCCGGTTCCGACGAAGACACTATCTGTTACGAGCTCTACGACCACGGAATAAATTGCCGCGACGGCGATGTCGTCGATGACACTTTCTACTTCATTTGGTACGAGGCACCAGCCGGGTGCGACCACACGGACCCGAAAATGTGGGAAGCCGCTAACCCTTCCTGGGGAATGATCCTAAAAGAACCGTTCTACCGGGACCTCGTTACGAAACGGAGGGAGTCGGAGTTCCGCCGGTACTTCCTGAATCAGTGGACCGAGTCCGAAGTTATCTGGGAAGCCGCCCAGCACTGGGACGGGTGCCGAGGGAACCCGAAGCTCGACGCCGACACCGACACCTACGTCGGCGTTGACGTGTCCCGTAAACACGACGCGTGCGCCGTCGTCGTCTGCCAAGTCCACGACGGGCTTGTCCATACCGAAGCGAAGGTCTGGACGAACCCTTACCCGTTTATGGATTCCAGGCACGACAAGTGGACACTAACCCTCGCCGAGGTCGAGAACTTCCTTCGGGACCTCTTCGAACAGTTCCCAGAATCCACCGCTTTCGACGAGGAAGAATACCCTCTCCCCGGACCGGCGTTCTACTACGACCCGTTCTTCTTCGAACGCTCAGCGGAGTTCCTTACCGGCGACGGGTTGAACATGATCGAGTTTCCCCAGACCCATACTCTACTCCCATCAGGCATTTTCACTTGGTGAACAATGCCCAAAAAAGATAGGTCTTCTGAAGCGAGCGGCCCAATAACCACTGTTTTCTCATAAACGCGGGAACAGTCGGGGCCATAGATGATTGTGCCTGCTTCTCTAAATTTTTTATCGTTAATAGCTATTATAAATTTTTTAAAGCTGTCTAGGCTTACACACGCTCTATCTAAGTTAATGACCACTCCCTGGCCTTCTTCAATCTGTGGCTCGGGAGCCAGCCCTGCTGCGATGGTAGCTTCCATCTCCCGCGAATATGAGGTAGTAGGAATTCCCCGACTTTTCATGTACTCCATTCCAAGTTGCAGAAGGTCTCCGGGCAAGAATCCAACTTCCATGAGAATCGCTGTCCCTGTTTTTTTTGATCTAAGGGTTTGTACCTTCTCCATCCATTTATAAAAGCGACAACATCTTGCGAATCCAACTTGGTGGAACTTGGGGTTATCCTTGAATTCTTTCAGTTCTTCATAAAGGGTTTTTGCCTCCTGAGCATCATTTGATAGGTCAGCCCTAGCATGAATAGGTGAAAGCGCAATTATTATCAAAGACAGAATATTACAAAGCAAAAAATTCTTCATTATTCTTACTCCACAATAAAAGGGTCAAATCTCTACTTGACTATAAGTTGAAATTTATACGAACTTCAATGTCCACTTTGGGTCGTACTCGGACTGGTCTCAAATCGGCCATAAGCGGACGTTCATTCTAAATCAAACTCAAATTCAGGCCACTCCAGTGAGCCATTCTTAGGCTTTGCGCTATTCATTAAATGGAAAGCACTCACAACGCCTGGAAGAGTATTTTGATTTCAAACCAACAACAGATATAGCAACCGGACTAGGTAATTTTGTTGCATGGTATAAAACCTATTACCAAATCTCCTGAATCATCCTGAACCGCAAAAAGCCAACATCCGTCATTCCTGCGAAGCCTGTCCCCGCGTAGGCCGGAAGCAGGAATCCAGTAAAACAGCCAAACCAGCAAGGGTTTTCCGGATCAATTTTCAATTATCAATTATCAATTATCAATTATCAATTAACAATTCCGTCACATGAAATAACGACATCATTCCCGCCGAAATGTGATCATTGACATGACAGTGGAACATCCACGTGCCAACATTATCCGGTCTGAAATCAACTGTCTTTAGGCTCGCTGGCATGAGTTCCATCACATCAACCCGATTCCCATTCCATAGCACCGTGCTACCATGCCAATGTGGCGTATGTAAATCCACTTCGGTTCCCAGTGCAATCAGATACCAACGTACATGCTCTGCTTTCTTCATATTTTGACCCGGCACGTTGCCATATACAAATCCGTTAATACCGTGCATCAAATTACTTTCGGCAAAATCGTCATCATCAACCACGTCGTCATCACATGTTTTGTCGGTGAATTTCGCCAAATTATCACACAGATACCGACTGGCGTTTTCATCCGATACCGTAAACAGGCTCACCAATTCTCGGTCAACATCATTCGGTCTGCCATCTGCATTCGCCATGCCTTTAGCGGTTACCACGATGGGACCAACCAATCCGGAATTGGTATCCACGGGTGAATCCACATGCGAGTGATACATCCAGATTATTGAGCTGGGGTCATTCGGGCCAGGTCCCGCACGGTGTGGAACCGCCCAAACATAGAACTGTGTTTGACCCGGTGCGACCGCTCCGTCCGCCTTATCACTGCCGGAAGTTCCGTCATTATATTTCGCACCTTCAGCGTTTTTGTCATAAAAAACACCATGCGGATGAACCGAATAGTCATGCTCAATCGAATTATTCTTGAATACAACCTTGATCGTATCGCACACCTCTGCATGAATAATTGGTCCCAAGGTTCCTAGATGCTCCCATTCGTCAGCGCGGGGCTTGCGTTTTGAAAACGTCTCATCCGTGTATGCTTGATATAACGCCTTGATATATTTACGACCAATTCTATCTGATGCGTTTTCAACAAATACATTCTCATCCTCATTGAATGATCGTCCCATCATTTGGTTGGTAGCAGAGGGTGCATAGTCCCACACCACTTCATCTGCGGCAATGTAATAGGTTCTTGTCTTGCCCTCATTGGGAGCGCATGTATTTGATGTTGAAGCGTGCGCTAAATTCTGGGTTGCTACAGTCGCCATAGTCAACAACATAAGCGCGGAGATTGAATTGCTATATTTCATCACTAGTGTCCGGTTAATTATTGAATAATTTCAATTGGTTAGATAATGTATCATTTTCAGCGCCATGTGATCTGTCGAGAAAGTCCTTATTTAAAGGGATTTTCTCGAAAAGAGTGATCGAAAATAGGGTTCTACTGGGAATCCTGTGGGTAGAGGTTGAGTTTTCCACAGTGGAACAGAATTGAAACTCGATAGTTTTCGAAGTTTCTAAATCCTCGGGCAGCCGATTTTATTGTCTGAATCTTTGAATTAAATCCTTCTGCGGTCGCATTGGTGATGCGATGTTTCAAGTAAGTCATTATGTTGTCGAGATGTTTCTTTAGCATCTTGGCGACTGATATGACCGGCTTTAGACGTGAATGTGTCGCCCACCAGTACCCTTTCTTAAAGAACGCCCGGGCTGGTTTATCGTAGCTGTAAGTCCACAGGTCAAGCAGCGTCTCTTTGATTGCCCAGGCTCGGGCAACCTTCAACCCCTTTGATTGAAGGCCATAAAAAGTGGCTTCATCTTTTTCACTCCAGTTGTCGGGATTGCGTAACCAGGTATAGCGAGACCCGACCAGGTCATTGATACCGGCGGCTCTTAATGTTTTATTTTCTTTGCGCCTGACTTGGTCAACCATTTTTGTAAGATAACTGACGATATGAAACTTGTCGTGAACAATGGCGGCGTTCGGTAAAGTCGCCTCAACTGCCGTCATAAATGGAACCCACATATCCACGGCAACAGCAGCTACTTCATTACGCTGCTGTTCTGGAAGCGTGGACAGCAATGCGGTTGCCGATTCCGTCGTTCTATCTGCCACGACCTCAAGCACTCTGGACGCATTCAAATCGTACAGCAGGCTGGCATAGGATTGCCCCTTGCGAAAACTTTTTTCATCGATGCCAAGGTGTTTCACTTCCTCAACAGAGCGTCTGTCCATCCCTCTTTTCACTGCTCGGGATTGAATATGATGCACCTCATCCCACGACAGACCAAGTAGTTTTGCGGCCTGTGTCTTGTTGCTGGCAGCCGACAGCACATCAATAGCGAAACGCTCAAATAAATGCGTAAAGCGTGCCTGCGTATCTGCCCACGGTACTTTCAGGCTTTTGATTCCATGCGCTTTACAATGAATACGCGGAACCTGAGCAACTAACTGCGTCTTGAACTGCATCGTATCAAGGTGTCGCCATGTGCGTTGCTCACGATGGTCGTAAACCGAACAAAGGGCATGGCAGACACTACACGCGCCTTTCGTTCCCTTTGGCCAATCTATCTGGAGGGTAATTGATTTGTCGGTCAGATCCGGGGTAATAGCCGTGATTTTCCATGGGTCGCCAAGCCCCAAAAGTTGAGTAAACAACGCGGTATCTTTCATTTGAATATCTCCATAAAAAAAGACTCTTGTACCACATTCTTGACCATTGTTTGGCTTTTACCCATAGGAAACTCGGAAGAACCCAAAAGAGTAACGACAGCATAAGACTATCGCTGGTTTGGCCTATAAGGTAATTCCTGTGATTCAGCGAAGCCAGCATCACCCAGCAAAGAATAGTTACCAAGCGGGTTCGGTAACCGACAATCAATAACATCGCCAATAGCCCTGCCAATGTAAAGAGCATAAGCTGAAACGTCGCCGACCCTCCCAAAAGATGCAGGGAAAAACCAAACTCAGGCAATGCAGCAGCGGCATCTGCACGAGGCACTACACCGTAGTCTGTGTAGTGTACTGTGAGGGTCGATGCCCTTATCACAAGGTCAGCAAAGAGGACCAGGCCAAAGCAGACCCTGAACAGGGCTAAAGTGCGCAGATCAACAGCGAAGGGTGCCGCTAAATAGTTTTGCAATGTACGTAACATCAACACAAGTATAAAACGAACTCTATTCCAAAGTCAGCTACTTGCTACTGGCGAATAATTTTAATCCACTGTCCGGCTTTAGGTTTCCCATTGGGGTATAAACCGTTCAGCAATAGCAATTCTTCTTCTCCGTAGGCCCCCAATTTGTTTTCTTTCGCCAACGCTGCAAAATCTGTTGTCTTCGTCGCCTGCACATAATCTAGACGCTTGGGTTTCTGTCCATCAATCTCGCGTTGCGTAATTGTTCTAAAGGTTGCGATGCTCGCGTTAAACGCTTCATCAAACTCATCAAAATCTTGCCCGGGCTCTATCTCTCCCCGAAATACATAGGCTTTCAGTTTGTAGTAAACAACCGCTATGCGCTGCGCAGGTTTACCTTCGAGCGCCGGAATAACAGCACTAAACCCTTTGAGCCTTGAAGGTGAAATATTCTTGCCGCGCTCCACCTTTTTTACGCCTAATTCGTTGTGCATAAACTCCTCAGGAGATTGCAAGGTTCGAGACCTGAAGCTCAAGGATATTCGCGCTAACTTCTCGGGTGCAGTGGCTACAACCTGGCCATCTTCTTCTTGCCAGGGCCACTCTTCAGGAAAATCCACCCTGACCTTCGCTTTCATATCACTGTAGCGTTGTGGTTTCTTCTCTTTGGATAGAAAATTCTCTCCCCAAATCAAACCGTCGACGATATCGCGGAATTCAGAGGGGTCTGCACTGGGATCCTTAGCTCCGGTTTCGGCTTTCTTGGCCTCGGAAACAGCGGTTCTCAAACGTGCATCGTTACGCGGGTGCGTTGAAAACAATCCGTGGTATGTCTGCCTCGAGGCCCCTTTGTCGGCGGCCTTTTTCTTTTGAAATATTTCGGTGTCTTTGAGTATCGACAACATTTCAACAACTGCCTGCGGATCATACCCAACTTTGACCATGTTACGTGCGCCTACGATATCAGCCTCCAATTCTCTGTCGCGTCCATAGCCCGTTGTTGTCGCTGCCGATAATTGTCTGGCCGCCTCTACTACCTCATTGCTGCGCGTTGCAACACCAACCAACACCGCTGCAATCTCTCCCAACACGGCACCACGCATGGAGCGGCCTATATGATCCTCGGTCACATGGGCGATTTCGTGCGCCAGCACAGACGCCAGCTGTGCCTCACTGCGCATATAAGAGAGCAAGCCCCGATTGATGTACACATAACCGCCTTCATGTGCAAAGGCGTTAATCTGGGGCGAATCCAACACCGTAAACGTATACTTGATATTGGGCTTGGTAGATTCCGCAGCTAGTCGCTGGCCTATTTTATTGATATAAGCAACAACAACGGGATCCTCCAGGATTGGGGTTTCCTTGGTGAAGTGTTCATATTTGTCATCACCCGAACCCGCAAAAACCACGCCCGAAAGCATGACCAGGTAAGGCAGTAACAGCCAATGGATAACTCTCCTCATGAGGCGTTTTCCGATTCGAAGAAACCTCGAAGTTGATTTCCAAGGCCCGCGCAAGCTTCGCTCTGGACGGGAGAGAGAATAGGGACAGGAACAAGGACACCTACAAGATACGATGTTCCCTGTGAATCGACCCTCACCCTCCCCAGTTCTGTAAGGGTTTTTACATCCCACACAACCGCTTCATACGCAGACTCTTTATCCCAGGTAGTAAAACCAAAACACCCGGCACCACCAAGACCAATTGAGCAGCTCATTGAACCCGAACGATCTACAGTTTCCGTTTGCCCATCCAACCAGACCATATATCGGACATTCATCTCTTGCATTTGTTTGGCTAAAAGAGGTTCTTCAAGCAACTTACGCAAGCGGCCTAAGCTTTTAGGTGCAACCCGTGGCTCGAACCATGGGTACATTGTGTCGATAAACATCGATTGATCAAGCACGACGAGTTCTCCGCCAGCCATCTCCCGACCTACACAACGAGCGAAGTCCGCTCCTGTAATGTAATGACCCGCATCCTGCCTGCCCAACACCACAAATTTTTCATCACTGCTCAGCGATAGCTGTTTACCGGCAGAACGATATTCATCTACATTGGTAGTAGCGCATGCCGACAGCATCAGGATCAAACAAGCGAGCGGCCAGTTTCGAAATAGTCCCATACTAAAACCCCTTCTCCCTGAGCCTGGCATTGAGCTCAGGCACGCGATGCAGATCGGTAATAACGCGAGCGCCCATATCCCGCAATGCAATCTCACTGGCCGATTGTATTGCTTCACCCCGGCCCATGGTAAATGAATTAGGTGTCTTGCCATATGCGGGAATAAACCAACTGGTAATATCGTTACCCTGCTTATCAGCGATAGTCAGCCTGTACTTAAGCCACACTTCATAGACTTTCAAGTGTGTGACGGCCGGAACTCCAATTTGGGTGCTATTCACAGAAGGTTCGATAAGCCAATCAGTTTCAATAGTGTCAGGTCGCTCTGAAACCACCAACAACTCCTTAAAACGCGGCTTCATCACAGCTTCAAACATTGCAGATTGCGCGGCACCCACCTCCAGGGAAACTTTGCCCTCGGGGGCTGCCACATAATTTCTAAACTCGTCACTTATCACCAAGGTTGCACTTACCGGCAGTGGGCTGGTTAGAGCAGGTGGATAATTTCCGCCCACGATCAGACGTAACGGCCCACTACAGGCAGCCACAAAACACAAACAGGCGATCACTGTTATTCTTATTAAAATTGTCATTACTGACACCTATAACTCCAAGGAACTAATACCAACAAACGTACCGCCATTCTGACTACTTAATTCACGCATTAACGCCGCGAAGAGAATCGCAGAGTTACCGGGGGTACCGCGGAAATGGACCGGAAAGCCGATAGCATGAATACGCACCAAGCGCTCACCGCTCGCATTGGAGGAATTCAATTGCGCTACGGTGTCCACTACCCTTCTCACGGAGCGCCCACTAAAATCGTCGCCGAATACATAGACACTAATTTTTTTGTCTGGATCATAATAAGTTGATATTGCGGCCTGGATACCTTCAACGGGACTCGAGTTACTAAACGGCTGCCAATTGTTCAACTTCAGGTTAATGGCCTTACGGCGCTGCTCGTCGTCACTTATCCATTCGTTGCGAGTCTCAGGAAACATATAAGTGCCATCATCATTCATTATCTGCAGGCCTTTTACCTCGGGATAAATATCCAGAATATTGGCCAATTCGCTTTTGACTTTCGGCCAGGCAGCCTGAAACATACTAGGGGAGGTATCGATGACGAAGATAATGTATTCGCTATCAACCGGAATACCGCCAATAATCTGGTTCTGGCTTTGGTAGTTCTCCCCCAGTAAACGTTCCATTTCCTCCGTTAGCACCTGCGCAGCCAATTGCAGTTCAAGATACTCAGGAGTCACAGCTTGTTTTTTCCCGTCCAACTGGGTCTTTGCAGAAGCAAGCTGCTGCTCCACCAGCAGTAATCTTTTCTGCAGCTCTTCTAATTGTAGCTGGCCAATCGTAATCGAGCGCTGAAAACTCTTAATTTCAGAGCGGATCCCAAAGAGTGTCTGCTGTTGTTGGGATATATGCGCATCGAGAAGCGGCTTATCTGTCTCGTCCACCGGCTCACCTATCCGCGCGATGATTAACAACAACACAATGGCTCCGAAACCACAGCTAATCACGTCCAGAAAAGACAAGCTAGCCTCTTGGAATTCGCGTCTATTCTTCATGGCCAATCACGCGATGGTGACAAAAATGCGCCCTGCGTTTGCGTCGCCAGTAGCCAAAACGCAGCCGCAGCTTGAACGTCACCCTCCATCGGGAACAGAATAATATTGGTGCTAACACCGTCGGGTAACTCGTCCACCGCGTCATTGAAGTAATCCATTCTCCTGGAACCTGATACGCGTTTGGTATTTGGCTTTTTTTTGCCCTGAGTTGGTAGTCCGTCAGTGAGTATAAATAAATTGTCGGGGGGTTGATCAAAGGCCGACAAGCTTGAAAAAGCGTTATACAGGCTAGTCCCATTTTCAGGTGTTAAATTCGCCAGCGCATCAATTGCCTTCTCAAGATCCAAACTATCCGCTGCATCTAACCATTTACCCTCAGTACCCTCCAATACGGCATTGGCTTGTGTATTAAAGGCATAAACCTGAAAACGACTGTGAGGGGGTAGCTGCGCTATCAACCACTGCACGGTACGCACCGCCCACTGCCACTTGGCAGACGCACGTTGCGCCTCAGGGGACATATTGCGTCGTCTTAAAACATTCACGATATCCTCAGCGAGCATGCTGGCCGACGCATCGATCAAAATTAGTACGCGCTCACCACCCAAATGTAGGCCTGTTAGATACTGCCTGTCTGAATCGCCCACAAAGCGTCTGACATTATCGCCACCACTACTGAGCTCCGCTTCCGCCGTCGCCGCTTCCAGTTCCAAGACTTGTTTTCGCAACGCCGCTAGTGCCTCGTCTGGATCGACCTGTTCGCTAATAGCATCCTCTTGCGCGTTGCGATCGACCTGCAGGGCACTTAGCCTGCGCCGCAGATCGTCCAACTCCTTTTCGATCTGTGTTTTTTGCTGCTTCTTGAGACGCGCTTCAATTTGTGCCTTTTTCAGGTCCTGGGCGATCAGTGTTGCCTCAACACTCGTATTGGCGCCCGCCGCATTGAGATCGCCCGTATGCCTCAAAATTAAGAACAACAAGGTAACCGCTCCAAAACCACAGGCCATAATGTCCAAAAAGGACAAATTGATGGCATCTAGGCGTCGTCTTGCCATTAGTCTCGCGCTACCTTTAGGTGACTGAGTAAATGATTCTCGCTGAAGTCTTTCGCATCCAACACTAACCGCTCCTGTAGCTGCTGCAATTGATGCATAAACAACATGACAACCATACTGATCAGAAGTGCAACAAATGTAGAATTAAAAGCGACGCCCAATGCAGATGTCACACCCGCTATATCGCCTTGCACCGCTTCATGTGCCATACCCAGCGCAGCACCAATCCCTCTAACCGTGCCAATAAACCCTATCGATGGAATCGCCCAGGCGATGTACCTGATCATTGACAACTCAGAATCAAGACGATCATTCTCGGTATTACAGGTGTCCATAACAGCTTCGGTAGCAGATTGCACGCTACCGGTCACCGAAAACCGCGCGAGCGCTAATCGCAAAGTCCGGGGAAGTAATCCGCTGCGTTGATCTGGAGGTAGCGCGTCAAACGGCTTAATCAATTGCTCTGCGTCTTCTGGTAAAACGCGGTTGTCTTTGTCCAGGCCGTCAATTTGTAAATTCAGGAGCAGTCGCTCCCTTCCGACCTGACGCAACTTAAACCCTATAATTGCCAATGACCAGAACATTAAAATGAAGCAGGCTTCTTGCTCGAAGTCCTTAATGACAATCGGTAAGGTCCTTGGCACCTCATAGGCACCTGTTTCTTCAGCCAAGGCCACCGCAGCCTGTATTTCATGTTGTGCCGCCGGGCGCACGAGTATCACATAAACTGAGTGCACTATAATAATTGACAGCAGTAGCGATGTGATCTGGAAATAAAATTCGTTATTTTGTCTTTGCATTGTTCACCTGTTACATCCTGCTGAGTTACCCGCCGGGGTCTATATATCGACGGGAAAAGGTATCGATAAATCTTCAGATATTTCTTCGCTGGGTTCAAACGTTGTCGGGGACTCATTCTTTTTAGGGGGCACGACCGGCGTTTCCCTTGGTTTTTCTGTCACCGTGGCGCCGGAACTCGCCTGTGCATCGACGCTGCTATTTGTTTTTGCGGTGGACACGGAATCCTGCGCAAGCACATTCGAGGCTGCCAACCACCCGAGTAAAAAACATTTGATAAGATAGTCCCTCTTCGGATGCCTGTTTTTGCTGCACCTGTTTAGTTTACTCAATGTTTCGCACCACACGCATACCCACATCCAGACGGGCCTCGTAGCCACTCTCTCGATAAGACAAGCGAATCTCAGATCTGGAACCGTGTTTCCAACTCGCGCCTCGAATCACATGATCGCGACCAGACGCAGGGCCAGAAGGATTCAGCAAAGGCGGCCCTCTGTGCGCCTCTATTCCATAAAAATCGTGGGTCCACTCAGAAACGTTACCGCCCAAGTCGTAGAGGCCTTTCTGATTCTCCGTAAATCGTCCTACCTCAGCGGCGACAATGGACCCATCGTCGTAGTTGGGCACAGCCCGCCCCAACAAGGTCTTAGCTTGTTTGTCCGCATAATTTTCGATCTTGGCAACCGGCGGATAAAATTTGCCGTTCCATGGGTAGGTCAACCTGGAACCATCATCTAGAATTCTCGCTAACCAGGACCATTCTGCTTCCGTGGGCAACCGATACCCGTTGCTACTAATGGTTGAGTTGACTAAACGATCTCCCTCAATCTCATAGACGGGATCCAACCCCGCTTCGAGTGATAACCAATTACAAAACTTGGCGGCGTCGAGCCAACTAATGCTACTCACTGGCTGTTTTACAAAATCAAGACTATTACCACCTAGTTGCTGCGATGTATGCTTCGATTGGAATTGTCGATATTGACCATTAGTGACTTCAAATTGACCGACATAAAACGGCTTATCCAGTTTAACGTGCCGCTCTACTTCATTCGCCCTTCGGCCCGCTTCACGTCGTGGTGCCCCCAGAACGAACTCCGCTTCGGGCCGCTTTAGACGCATACTTATACCGGCAGGAGCAGTAACATTATCTGGAAACGCCAACCAGTAATGTTGCTGCTGCGTAAGCAGCTTTACATTCAACGACTGACTTAATTTGGGCCTGGGAGTAATCGTTTGACGTTGACTAACGTAGCCTTCTCTGCGCACTTCAAGCTCGTGCGGTTTGGCCAACAATGAAAGTAACCGATAATCTTCGCCCTGCAGTTTCCCATCGATATACACACGACTATCAAGCGGGAAGACTTCCAATTTTATTTCACCTTTTTCCGGTCGCAATGTGATTGCAAGCGAATCTTTCTCCTCGGGTTCAAGCTGGATACTTTTAGTGGTCGCATGATATCCCTGTAAAAGCACCTTCACTCTGACCGGTTTGCCAGAAGACACTGGCGCCGTTAACGGCGTCACGCCGGCATACTGATTCGCAATTGTAACGCTTGCACCAACGGGGTTACTGGTAATAGTTAAATGAGCATCTGCCGGCGTCATTTTAATCTCGGGCCAGTCTTTCGATTCTCCGGCCGCAACACTTAAGGTTTCCCTCCATGGATTAAAACCCGAGGCGATCAACTCTACCTCACTCCCGGTTTGTAGTATCTGAGCTGATACAGGCGTTGTCCCTAATGACTGACCATCTACCATTACATCTGCCTTGGGTGTGCTGTTCAGCATGAGCTGACCCCAAGCTGGATCAAGAGCGACTTCTAGAGTCTGCAAGCGATCAAAGCCCTCGACCTCAAAAGGAATATTTTTTGCAAAAAATCGTGGGTGATCAAAACTTAAAACACGCTCCCCGGATTCTAGACCGATAACAATACCCGGTAAGTCTTGTTCGAGAGCAATGCCGTCAATCGCAATCTGAAGTTGAGATATCGCACTATTGACCTGCAAGCGCCCAGGCAACGGTAGCATTACCAATTCAAATGATTGGGAGTCGGCATGCTCTACCGCTATGTCAGTCGCATAGGGGTGGTAACCGTCCGCCTCGGCAACGATATTGTAATTGCCGTGCAACACTACAAAACTGTTGCCTATTTTTGGAGCAAAGCCGGATATCGAAACAGTCGCGGTTGATGGTGTCGCAACAATCAGCAAGGGAGTGGACAACCAAAGCCCCAACAAAAGACTTGCGGTTAGCAGTGAAAATACGCCAAGCAATAAGGATATACGCGTTAACTTGCGTTTAGGCGCCGTGATAACGACCGCATAATCTTCAAACGCAGTATTACCGTCATCGGAAGTAGAGTTCGCTGTGCTGACATCTTCCTTTGCATTCATATTAAGTCGACGCAGGCAATTGATACGAGAGGAACGGCACTATCCCCACGGACAACAAACTCTACGCGCACATCTCTATAGCCCTGACGATTACCAGACGCGATATATTTTCCCGGTTTTAAGGTCAAGGTCGTTTCATTAAATCTGCCCAACTTGGCGACTTTAAAGACGGTGACTTCCGTCTGACCATTGGAGGTAAACGCTATCTGTTTTGGCGTTTTCATTATGGACAAATGTTTGCTTAGCAATTTGTGCTGATCGGCTAGCAAGGGGCTTTTGAGCGCCAAAGCGGCTGTGTCCTGTAATAACTGCTCAGCTTGAACTGCATCTCGCGAACGAGTCAGTAGCATCGGATCAGCCAGATAACGCCGGTATTGTGCAGCAATTTTTGCGCGAGCCCTAACAACAATAAGCCGAACCGTGGGTTCAACCAAGCTGGCGTCACGACGCAGCAGTTTTTCGTATATCTTTTGGGCCCTATCCCATTCCTCTTGCGATTCAAGTGCGCGGGCTTTATCCAGCAGTTGGGTGACCTCAATTTGCTCCTGAGCCGCATCCGTCTGCGCAAACGCAAGCGCAGTGTTACTTTGCTCTGGTAATATACTCTGGGCTTCTCCAAAAGCCTTGCGTGCCGAGTCCCAGCGTTGCTGTTCCAACGCCAAAAACCCCTGGCTCATTTTAGCTTGATAGCGCTGCTGGACAAGCTCCGTCGAGAGCGCATCATTAAGCGCCCTGGCTGGGATGAAACCAACATTCAATGAAAGGGCTTGCTGTGTATGCCGTAGAGCACAATTCAAATCCTGGCGTGATCTGCAATTGATTGCATCTGTCATCTCCAGTTGAATTTCGGGCAGTACCGACGCCAGAGCCGCACCATCATTTCCCCGAGCGTTAGGTGGCTCCATTGCCAATACCAGTTGGAATAATTCCAGCGCATCGGCAGCACGATAATCTGCTATCGCCGCTTCAGCCTCCTTCAGAAGTTCCTCCAAACGGGGCTGAAAAGAGTCCCGCAAAGCGTGAAATTGAGACCGCACATCGGCGTAATCCCGCTTCGCTAGTGCATACTCACCCGATTGATATTGGCTTTCAGCGGTCGCCAGATCCGACGTGATAGAATCAAACTCCGCAGCAGCCCATGTTTGAACATTCTGCTCCAATAGAGAATTTTTGAGATCGACTATTTCGACCAATAAATCCTGTGCTTCACGCCTAAACACAAGTGCCTCGGCATCACTAAGCGGCGAAATCCGCTCTGTTCTTGGAACCTTTGAGCTTGTACTACCTTGATCAACTTTATCGGTGTCTGTCGGAAAGTCTATTGCGGGATTTATTCTGGGCAAAAAAAACAACACTCCTGCTAAAACAATTACCAGAGCCACAATAACTGGCATACGCTTGTTCGAAGAAGATGGGGGCAGGGGCGGCGTCAAAATGATTGACGCAGTAGGTACATCCTCTATTGTCTGTATTGCTTCGTGCTGATCTTCTGATGATGTCATGTGCCTTCCGAAGGAACCTGCAATACCGGCTGTTCACCTCGTTCCGCAGCGTACATTCTGGAAAGCAGATCTTGCCACTGCTCATACTGACCATCAACGGTACCCGTTAAAGTAATTGTCCTGTCATCAAGTTCTATCACTCGGGGTTCCAATTCAGTTTCTAGCGAAGAGCCCATCTCTGCAAGCCGTTCAATAAAGACAGCCTTTTTATTTTTCTCGTTCAAACCGCTCTTGATCAATACGCCACCCACTGATGAGCCGGCTATCCCCGCGTTTTGCCCACCTCGGGAGCCCGCCGTATTTCCAACATAGGCGCCCGCAATCACGGCCGCAATGCCGGTTAAAATACGTCGGGTACCCGTTCTGTTGTAGTGATCAATCTGTACTACCACATTGTAGCTTTCACGCCGCCAATCCCGATAGGGGCGATGCATATTCTGACTAAACTGGTCGTAGAAATCTTGCATCGTATCTATATACAGATAATCTCGTTCCCGGATTTGCTGCGTCCTGCGGTAGAGAGCATCGTTCTCGGCTGGCAGGCGCTGCAATACGATTGCACCGTCTTTATCTTCATCGGTGTATTCCAAAAAGGCCTGAGGCGAAAATCGTTGGGCGAATCTAATGTCAGAAACCGTGCGCACCTTCTCAGCATCGTTATGCGACACATTCCGTCTAATTGTCAGGATGTCATTAGCAATTCGGTTGTAAGTGTTTTGAAATGGATCGCGCGTGCGCTTTAATCTTCTGTCGTAGGCGTACTTGCCTACAACCTGCCGGTATTCGCCTTCAAGCCATAGTTTGCCGGCCGAATCAACGACCTTAACTTGAAGCTCCAGAGTTTGACCATCTGATTGCTCTATGATTGCAGTAAGTTGCAAATCAACAATGACATCTTCACTCGTCACGGTTCGCACAGCTCCCCAGGCACCGCTTTGCTCAATTGTTTTGGCCAGCTGATTGGCAAAATAAATACCCTCGGCGTTTCGCACCGCCGGCAACACCGCATCGCTTTCCGACCCGACATCAAGACTGGTTCCGAAAGTAACGATACCCACATCCATGAGACTTTGTTCTGGCCACTGTTCGGAGACCTGATCCAAATCCAGAGGGGTTGACGAAGTCACTTTGAGCACTGATGCGGCGGCGGTATGTGCCAAAAAAATCAACAATACGGTGGCGAGTCGAACGCATAGCCTGCGAGATATGTGTTTCATTGCTGTGCCTTATATTTTCTATATTCGTCCCACAACTTCTCTCGCAGGACTGGGTCCTTTTCCTGCTCGGCAGCTTCGCGAATTTGACGCGCAATAATATCGTCCGAGTCGCCAAGTGGAATATCGTCCGGGATATCAGCAACCGGCTCAGGTTTACTATCGGATTTACCACTCTTGCCGCTGCCGTCCACCGGACTTTGCCCGTCTTCGGAAGAATCCGAAGAACTCTCGCCGTCGCTTTCTGAATCGCCGGTGCTTCCTGCTCCACCGTCTCCAGAATCTGAATCTCCTTTATCGCCACCGATAGATTCGTCCGTAAAGACCGAATCGTCGTCACCTTCACCCGCGGGGCTAAATACGTCTTCTCCCTCGCTAGAGGTTCCCGCTCCACCGGAGCCTTCGGTTAAGACATCGTCAAACTCACCTAGAGATTCATCAAAGGTTTTTTCTAAATCTTCCAAAGAGTCACCTCCTGCACCGGAAGGACCAGATGGACCTGAGGGACCTGAGGGACCTGAGGGACCGGGAGGACTGGATGCCCCCCCTGAACCACCAGGAACACCGGGAACACCGGGAATCCCAGGACCGGAAGGACCGCTTTGCGACGAACAAGCAATGAGCGCGATCGCGAAAAGTGTCATCAATAAAAATCGTAGAGGCATCGTAATTATTCCAGCAATACAGAAAGCGTACTATCGGGCTTAGCAACAGGGCCATCTTTTGTTAAAACGGGCCTAAATCGCACAGCTCGCACGGTCGAACGCGCACGACGGAGGTCGCGAACAGTGTGGCCTTCCTTATCCGTTAACAGTTTTATCTTGCTCGTTTTCCCCGCTGTTGTCACATCAAGACTGAATCGGAATTTTTTGGTGGCAATCGATTGAGCATCCCCAAAACGAAACGTAGGAATTCGCAGGGGCTCACTAAATAGCTCGGTTGCAGCCTCGTCTCCCTTAGATGCAGCGTACAGGTCAAAAGCCTGTTGATAGTAAATTCTGGCGCTGTTGGACTTGCCAAACAAGGCGTACCAGTCCCCAATTTGGGCCAAACCCTGAGCAATGAGTTCCGGCTCTGCATTGGCATCACGCAACACATACACACTCTGCTGTAACGCGAATTTTCCTTTGCTGAAATGAGGGGACAAACCTGGCGCGTTGCCAGTTTTACCAAAAGATCCATTGGGACGGCGCTGCTCATACACACCTTGCTGCTGGCCCTGCCTAAACATTTCGTAATTTATATAAGCCGTCCGTTGAAGCCGCTCCTGGGTAAAATTTATATCCTCATTCACCCAACCCGCGCCTTTCAATTGGTTTTCATTTAGGTACTCAGCTCTTGTGAGGTGTTTATCCGAGTCCTCGACGGCAAGAGAATAAGCCCGTAAGTGTAAATCAATCAATTCACTCGCCGATTTTAATACTGGCATAGAACCTGGCAAGTGGTTTTTCACTGTAATTGCGTGGGCTGTTGTCAAATGGTCAGAGCCCTCGAGCCAATTGCTCCGCCCTACTTCAAGCTCAGCTAACTCCTCCAGATAGACAATTTGCCCCGGATCAAAAAGCCCATTATTCACCCGCTGTACATGCATGCCTCGCAAATAAGCATCGACGGCCTCATTAAGTTCTCGATTAGCTTCATAAGCCGCACCAAGGCCCAAATAAGCATCCGCCAAACTTTGATCGTAGGCGCCATATTGCTCTTCTGCGCGCTGTAATTCTTCCAGATATTGGTCAATATCGCTCGCTGAAAAAGCCTGCGTCGGAAATAGCAATATACCCACTAAAGGAAAAAATAATGTGTTGCGGAACAGCGCCATTCAGGAGATAGCCTCATCAGTGTAAAACTTAGACCGTCGCAGCCACTGGAGTTCCCGTAGCAAGCGGCGACTTCACTTACTCTAAACGATATCAGATCCCACCAATTATTAATTTGTTAAACGCCACGCCGGGCGTCCAATAAGAGAACTTTGCAAGACATCGAGACCCACTAGCTGACAATCGGTCAATTCCACTAAGTATAGGCAATAGAGAAGGTAGATTGGTAAGAAATCCATTCAGGCTCCCTCGCCTTGCAACCGACGACGGCGATCTCAACCATTGATCACCTCGATTGCTTGGGCTCCCCGGCGCATCGCAGATTCGACCATCACCATCTGTCCGCCGTGTTTGATGGTCATCGAAGCAGTATTTTTTTAATTGACAGCGTCAATTGACAGTGTCAATATACTCGCATGCCCAAGATCCTCAGCCCATCCGATGTCATCATGTTTCGCCAGCGCCTATGCGATCTGGCCCTCAAGGCGTTTGCTGAACGCGGCCTGGACGGCATCAGCTTGCGGGGCCTGGCAGCCGAGGCTGGCTGCAGCCGGACCACACCCTATCGCTATTTTAAAAACAAAGCTGACATTCTGGCTGCAGTTCGCCAGTCCGAGTTTATGCGCATGGCCGATGCCGCCGAATTGGCTGTGGAAAACGAGCCTGCCCCCGACCAGAAGCTAATTGCTTTGGCCAGGTCTTACATTCGGTTTGCGATGGAAAGGCCAGATGCTTACCGGGTGATGTATCAGGTTGCGCAAAAAGATGAGCACCGTTATCCCGATCTAACCGCCGAAATTCGCCGCGCCCAGCAACCCATGCTCAGCGCAGTCAATGCAGCCCTGGATTCTGGCGCTATCGCCGGTGACCCAGTCAACATCGTCCACGTATTGTGGGCCGGAATGCATGGCCTGGTGTCGTTACACTTATCTGAAAAACTACATATGGGCCGAGAAATAGAAGAACTGACCGAAGTCATGGTTAGAGCACTTTCTCGCTCCATTTCCACTACCCCATCACCCGAACCTGCTGCGCGCAGAATCACGGAGTAACTCTCATGTCCCAGTTAAAAGCACCCAATTTTGCCGCCATTGCAGGCGAAGGTTTGAGCCCACTGGAATTTACCCGGCTGGCAGCCGCACTGCCTTCACTCACTCGGCAAGCTAAGGGAGCAGGTGAACCGGTCATGGTGCTTCCTGGTTTCGGAGCAAGCGATGTCTCTACAGCGCCACTTCGGCGTTATCTTTCGTGGTTGGGCTATGAGGTCCAGGGCTGGGGCCTGGGAAGAAACGGAGGGGAAGTAGCTCAGATGCTGCCGCAAGTAGTTGATCAAGTGCGAAAGATGAGCCAGGAGCACAAAAGCGAAGTACACCTTATCGGGTGGAGTCTGGGAGGTGTTTTCGCGCGCGAGACCGCCAGAGATCACCCCAATTATGTAAGCCAGGTGGTAACGATGGGAAGCCCGGTAGTTGGCGGCCCCAAGTACACGACAATGGGGAAAATGTTCGAAAAGCGCGGCGCCAACCTGGATGAAATCGAAGCCAGGATCGCTGCTCGGGAATCAACGCCTATAGAAGTACCCCTAACCTCCATTTACTCCAAGCGCGACGGCATTGTCGGCTGGCAGGCCAGCATCGACAGGCACAGCCCACAGGTTGAACACATCGAGGTTTATACAACTCACCTGGGCCTTGGCATATCACCGGAGGTATTCAAAATTATCGCGAGAAAATTGGCCGACTTTACGCCAAACGCTATTCACTAAAGCCCGTGTCAGGAAATTTTCCTGAGTAACTCCACTGCCCCGTCTATCTCCTGCGTGGAGTTCAACAACCCAGGTGCCATTCTTACTATGGGGCCGGCGTCTCTATTTGTCGCACTAAGGGCAATCTTGTTTTCAAACATTATTTTTTCTACATCGGTCGATTCCAACTTAGGAACCTTAAAAAAAGTGAACCCTGCAGACAGCTGATCACTCATCGGCGTGGCTAATTCAACCCCTTTAGTGTCGTCCAAGCGCTCCTTTAAATACTGATTTAAATAATGGATTCGCGACTGCACTCGATCCTTGCCAAGCAACAAATGAAACTCAAACGCCTTGCGGAGCGCCCACCGATTTTCAAAGGAGTGGAAGCCCCCTGGTGTCATGGTGCCGGCGAAGCTCGGGTCTTCGGCGAGGTTAAACGGGGGAATGGTTGGGGAAATCGTTGCAGGGTTGGTTTCCTTACTGACCATAATGCCCGTGCCACTGGGGCCAAACATCCATTTATGGGTACCAGCGACAAAATAGTCACAGCCCATTTCATCAAAGTTCATGTTCTCAACGCCGAAGCCATGCACGCCATCTACACAATACAGAATGCGATCGTCTTCATCGCGATCGCGGTTGAGCTCCTTCACCAGTTTGCCCACTTCCGCTACGGGTAGTTTGACACTGCTACCTGAGTGCACCCAGGTTAAAGCCAACACTCGTGTTCTGTCATTAATGTTGTTTCTTAATCGCTCCAACATCTCGCCGACAGAGGCATCCTGAGGTTGATCGTAGAGGCGAATGGTATTGACCTTGAATCCCTCTCGCTCCGATCGATATTTTAAAGAGGTGATCGAGGAATAATGTTCGTGCTCCGTGGAAAGTATTTCTTGTCCCGGTTTTATGCTGATGTTGTTGTACAACGTGGCCAAACCCATCGTCGTGGAATTGGTGAGCGAAACTTGACGGGGAGACACGCCAAAATACTTACCGGCCCAAATTCTGCCGTGCTCCTCTATGCCATACCCCACTCGGAGATAGTTGGCGGGATTGCGATTGAGCCCTGTTCGGTGCTCGGCGATGTCCTGCTCAACCATGCGGGGACGTGAGGCCAATAAAAACCCTGCGAAATTGCTCCACTGAAAATCCAGGTCAAACTCTCGACGCAGCTCAGGCCAGCCGGAAAACTCGAATGCAGCGGCGGACACTTCCACCGGCGGAGTTGTGATCTGGGTCGCCGCATTCGAAACTGCTGCGCCCAAGGGCAGAGAACCGACAAGGGCCCCGGCACCTTTTAATATCGTTCGACGATCTAGTTTCATTTCTTTGCCTCAAATAATCGCCTGTATGGCCGATGAGCGTTAATCGAGAACGCGTTCACTGCGCCCTACTTAAATTGAAAAATTGGCGGAGGTGAAAGCATTGAACGTGCGTTCTACATCCTCAAGCGTCTCCGCAAGAGGTGCGATAATGTGCGTGTGCACTCCCCCATCCGCATCCTCCTGAATTCGCGCACGAATCTCATCTTCATTGCCAATGATGCCGATCTCATCGATCATTGCATCGGTCAGTGCACCGCTGGTCTTTTCACGATCTTTTGCAGCCCATCCCTCGGTAATCGTCTGAGCTGCATCGGCGTAACCCGCCCAGGCGAGAAATTTATTGTAAACCGGTGTGGCGTAATAGGGACCAAAAGCCGCCCGAAACAGGTTGCGACCACGCTCCTTGTCGTCGGTGCACAGCACCATCGCGCGATTAACAATTTCTACATCTTCGAAGTTCTTCCCCGCCCTCTGGGCGCCAATTTTCACATGCTCCATCATTTTGGCCAGCGCGCCCTTGGGCCACAGGTTGAAGATGACACCGTCACCGTGTTCAGCGGCCATCTCGATCATATTTGCTCGCAGGGCTGCCAGATAGATCGGTGGGGGATTTTCTAAAGGAGCCTGGCGATAGCCACGACTGGATAAAGTTTCTCCCTGGAAGTTTGTTTTCTCCCCTTTTAGCATCGCGCGCACAAGCTGCGCTGTTTCTTTTACCCGAGTTAACGGCTTCTCCAACGGAATACCGTTCCACCCCCCCATAATAGTCTGGCTGGAGGAACCCAAACCAAGAACAAAGCGACCGGGAATAACCTGGCTGATCACATTGACCGAGGCGGCAATCACAGCCGGAGAGCGAGTGTAGACCGGTGTGACGGCAACACCGATGCGAATATTCTTGGTGTGATGGCCCACGGCGGCGATCTGTGTGAGTGTGTCTGGCGCCCCTGCATCGGCAAACCAGGCATCGGGGATACCGTTTTCCTCCGCCCACTTTAAGCGATCAATCGTATCGGAAATGTTGGGTCCTGCCGGTAGAGTCACTGCTATACGTTTTCTAATTGTCATCGTATCTCGCTAAAATAAAGTGTGGTGTGATTAATCTCTATCCTCGCACATCGTCATGGCAATACCCAACTATATACACTTCCTGGCGGTAAGAGATAGCGTTTAAAGCCTATATTCAATACCATCTGATTCAATCTTTATAAAGGCGATAAGAGTCTGTTCTTTGAGAGGACCTCAATACCAATGAAAGTTCATCTGGAGATGACGCGGCAAGTGGGGGCGAATACCCGCCCCGCTATCTTTGGAACTACGTTGGCCAGCGTCGCGATTTATCTAGTGCTCGACAACGTCGTCCCCGATCCTCTGCTCCTCCTATGGATTGCCGTTCAAATAGTACTTCTGGCCGCACGGTTCTATTATAGCCAAGCCTTCAACCGTTTCGATTTCGAAAGCAAAGAATGGGAAACAGCGGTCGTCCATTTCACCCGGGCGATGTTTTTTATCGGGCTGGGCTGGGGAGTCACCAGTGTATTGGCTGCAAGCTATGGCTCTTTACTGGTGCAAGTTGCGGTACTGGCTATCCTACTGGGGATTGTCGGCGCGGCTATCGGAACCGTCGCTCCGATACTCAGGGCTTACACGGCGCTTCTCATCGGTACAATGGCTCCACAGATCATTTCCTTTCTCGTTTTTTCAGAAGAAAATAACCTGATACTCGGATTGCTGACGATTGTGTACAGCGTGGTTGTCTATCGCGCTGCAGAAATCCTGGCCTCCAATATCAAGGCCCTGGTGGAGGTTAGAGAACATCTGAGCGCTGCAAAACAGGCCGCGGATCAAGCCAACGCGGCGAAGTCCCAGTTCCTTTCCCGTATGAGCCATGAATTTCGCACCCCGCTGAATGCCATCATTGGGTTTTCGCAAGTACAGGAATGGGAATTCGACGAATCCACTTCACAAGATTTACGTCGGAGTCAGGAGCACATATTGCACGCTGGAAAACACCTGTTGACCCTGGTGGAGGATATTTTTGACATCGTAAAAATTGGTTCTACTGGGAATCCTGTGGGTAGAGGTTGAGTTTTCCACAGTGGAACAGAATTGAAACTCGATAGTTTTCGAAGTTTCTAAGTCCTCGGGCAGCCGATTTTATTGTCTGAATCTTTGAATTAAATCCTTCTGCGGTCGCATTGGTGATGCGATGTTTCAAGTAAGTCATTATGTTGTCGAGATGTTTCTTTAGCATCTTGGCGACTGATATGACCGGCTTTAGACGTGAATGTGTCGCCCACCAGTACCCTTTCTTAAAGAACGCCCGGGCTGGTTTATCGTAGCTGTAAGTCCACAGGTCAAGCAGCGTCTCTTTGATTGCCCAGGCTCGGGCAACCTTCAACCCCTTTGATTGAAGGCCATAAAAAGTGGCTTCATCTTTTTCACTCCAGTTGTCGGGATTGCGTAACCAGGTATAGCGAGACCCGACCAGGTCATTGATACCGGCGGCTCTTAATGTTTTATTTTCTTTGCGCCTGACTTGGTCAACCATTTTTGTAAGATAACTGACGATATGAAACTTGTCGTGAACAATGGCGGCGTTCGGTAAAGTCGCCTCAACTGCCGTCATAAATGGAACCCACATATCCACGGCAACAGCAGCTACTTCATTACGCTGCTGTTCTGGAAGCGTGGACAGCAATGCGGTTGCCGATTCCGCCGTTCTATCTGCCACGACCTCAAGCACTCTGGACGCATTCAAATCGTACAGCAGGCTGGCATAGGATTGCCCCTTGCGAAAACTTTTTTCATCGATGCCAAGGTGTTTCACTTCCTCAACAGAGCGTCTGTCCATCCCTCTTTTCACTGCTCGGGATTGAATATGATGCACCTCATCCCACGACAGACCAAGTAGTTTTGCGGCCTGTGTCTTGTTGCTGGCAGCCGACAGCACATCAATAGCGAAACGCTCAAATAAATGCGTAAAGCGTGCCTGCGTATCTGCCCACGGTACTTTCAGGCTTTTGATTCCATGCGCTTTACAATGAATACGCGGAACCTGAGCAACTAACTGCGTCTTGAACTGCATCGTATCAAGGTGTCGCCATGTGCGTTGCTCACGATGGTCGTAAACCGAACAAAGGGCATGGCAGACACTACACGCGCCTTTCGTTCCCTTTGGCCAATCTATCTGGAGGGTAATTGATTTGTCGGTCAGGTCCGGGGTAATAGCCGTGATTTTCCATGGGTCGCTAAGCCCCAAAAGTTGAGTAAACAACGCGGTATCTTTCATTTGAATATCTCCATAAAAAAAGACTCTTGTACCACATTCTTGACCATTGTTTGGCTTTTACCCATAGGAAACTCGGAAGAACCTAAAAATTGAACAGGACCGCGTGGAGATTGCCCTCGAGGATATCGATTTACACACGGCACTACAGACCAGCTTAAGCCTGGTGGAAAATCAGGCGCAAAGCGCCGCAATCGATCTCAACTATGAACGCACCGAGCTGCAGGTAATCGCCAACTCTCCTCGATTAGTTCAGGTGATTGTGAACCTCCTGTCCAATTCGATCAAATACAATCATAGTGGAGGCAGCGTGACTGTAACCGTCGCGGGGCTTCCTCAGGAGACAGTCGAAATCCGAGTAGAAGACACCGGCGTAGGTATAAATCCTGAGGAAGTGGAAAAACTCTTCGCGCCATTTTCCAGGTTGACTTACGCGACCCACAACGAAATAGAGGGAACCGGGATAGGGCTGACCCTGAGCAAATTTCTGATCGAACACATGAACGGTTCCATCGGCCTCGACCCTGCCAAGCTCGAGGGATCGGTTTTCTGGGTGCGTCTGCCGCTAGCCTCCTCAGATTAAATTCACAGAAGTGTCCGAATGTGGCCGACGGGTAACAGTTAGCTTTTCATCTGTGCAATAGCGTCAGCTGCCAGCTTGTCATCATCGGGATTCACAGGCATTGGAAAGGTAATACGGCTCGCCAGCCCCGAGTAACGCTCCCGATAAACCTGGGCAATATCGCTGTAGTTACCCCGGGGCACAAATTTCTCGAGCATGTCGTCTGTGATGATATTGGGCATATCCTGCCAGTTTCCTGAGCGTGTCATGTCCAATAATTGCTGGCCTTTGTCCTGCCAACCGAACAATTCCAGACTGGGCCAATAAGCGGGAGTGGAATACAAAAACCCCAGTAAATTGCGTTGTAATTCCCACTGCTGCGCAACTGTCTCCTCATTTTTCCCCGTCGCCGTAAGCGGCCCAAGAATCAGTCTGAAATCTTCCAACTGCCGGCCGGCTTTTTCGAGACCAACCTTCAGACGCGGCAAACACACCTGGCGGATATATTCCGGTGGCGTGTTGGTCGGATGTGTAATCATCCCGTCTGCAATTTTACCCACCATTCGAGTCATGGCAGGGCCGACTGCGCCGCACAAAATCGGGATATCCGGGTGATCAATTGGCCCCGGATTAAAAAAAGGCTGGAGGCGAGTAAACTGATAATGCTCGCCTTGAAAATCCAGCCTCTCGCCGGTTTGGAAGCTATGGAAAATCGCTTGAACAGACTGAACATACTCGCGCAGTTGCGGCACGGGAGTGTCCCAGCGCGCACTGTAGCGCTGCTCTATGTTCTGCTTTATCTGAGTGCCTAAACCCAGCTCAAAGCGGCCGCCAGACATCTTTTGCAGATCCCAGCTGGCAATGGCAACTGTCATGGGGCTGCGCGGAAACGCTACCAGTACGCCTGTACCGACAATTAGCTTTTCAGTGGAGTTCAGGGCCATGGCAGATAGCACAAGACCGTCGTGAATTGCATCCGGCACTTGCAGGCCGTCAAAACCCATCGCTTCCGCCCGGGCGGCGTGTACGCCGATTTCTCCCGGTCCCATATCTTCCAGCGTTGCGGCAAAAACCTGGAACATACCTTGATCACCCTTATATTAGTAAGCTAAACTGACTATAAGTTTATCTTATCTAATCAACTATAGACAATGCCAAAACACAAAAAAAACGAATTGGGCCAAACACTGATGCTGATCTTGCGGGATTTCCAGCAGCGCCTGGATGCCGACCTGAGCGCGCGAGGGATCTTGGGTATACGCGCCAGGCATCGCACCGTGTTCATGCATTTGGATCGCCACGGTGCAAGCCGCAGTGTAGACCTTGCAACAGCAGCCGGTATACGCGCTCAATCAATGATGAAAATTGTGCACGAACTCGAAGAATTGGGCCTGGTAACACGCAAAGAAGACCCGCTGGACTCTCGTGCCAAGCTCATTGAATTTACCCCTTCGGGGCAAAGCCTAATCGAAGAATTGACCCGATCTACCGAAACTATCTGGCAGCAATATGCAATGCTGCTGGGCAAGAGCGAACTGGAGCAATCTTTCGCTTCGTTGCAGCAATTACTGTCTCTTAGCCAGGAGGAGCAAAACAAATAAGTAAACCAACTGCATTTATCACCGGTGCAAGCCGGGGTATTGGGGCTGAATCGGCAGTGGCGCTGGCCCAGGCCAGTTACAACGTCGCAATTACCGCGCGCACACTCAGTGAAGGCGAAAGCTATGACCACTCAGGTAACATCGCGTCTCTTCCGGGCAGCCTGGAAGCTACTGCCGCGGCTGTCGCAAAAATGGGCGGTGAGGCCCTGTGTCTTCAAGCCGATATTCTCGACGAACAGAGCATGATAAACGCCGCTCAGCATTCTCTGGACCATTTTGGCTCGGTAGATTTGCTTTTCAACAACGCGGTATATCAGGGGGCTGGTAACGTCGAGCCCGTACTTGAAGTGCGTCGGGACCAATTGGATGCGATTTATCAGGGCAATGTATTTACACCACTGGCGCTGATAAAAACGCTGCTGCCTGGGATGCTCGAGCAGCGGCGCGGCACCATTATCAACATGCTCTCCTATACTGCTTTTACAAATCCTCCTGCTGCAGCGGACAAAGGTGGATGGGGGTTTGCCTACCCCTCTTCCAAGGCCGCATTTGGACGCATGGCGGGCTCGCTTGTAGTAGAGCACCCAGACAGCGGACTGCGCTGTTTCAACCTGGAACCCGGTACCGTAATTACCGAAGTGATGAAGGCCGCGGAATTGCGGAATTGATGAAACAGTACAGGCCGTGTTCTCCAGCCACTATCGCTGCAGTTGTCAGCTGGCTGGCTGACAATGACCCCCTGCCAGAATGGCGCAATGAAGAAGTCTTGCGCGGGCCCGCTATCGCCAAACAACTCAATTTACTGAAAGCCCCCTCATTAATGGAAAACTGATATGAACAAGGTACTGGTAGAGAAACTGGGCGGTTACGCCATTATCACCTTGAATCGGCCCGACGATATGAACGCCTTGTCGCGAGAACTGCGCGCCGACTTTGTAGAGGCCTTTAATAGTTGTACCCACGACGACAACATTCGCGTGGCAATTCTGACCGGCAATGGCAAGGCATTCTGCGCAGGGTTCGATCTCAAAGAACTGTCTTCCAGTGATGGCGACGCGTCCGAGGAAGCGGATAATGCGGTGGCACGCGCCATGGAGGCCTTTGAAGGACCAATAATAGGCGCAATTAATGGCCATGCGGTAACGGGCGGGTTCGAAATGGCCCTGGCCTGCGATGTTCTTATCGCATCAGAGAATGCACGCTTCGCCGATACACACGCCCGCGTGGGAATCTTGCCAGGCTGGGGTTTAAGCCAAAAGCTGCCGCGCATGATCGGCTTGTCCCGGGCGAAGGAGATATCTTTTACCGGCGCCCCCGTGTTTGCACAACAGGCCTACGAATGGGGCCTGGTCAATCATGTGGTAGCAGCAGATGAGCTTTTACCGCGAGCGAAACAAATGGCGGAAGCGATGTGCGCCTGCGTGCCTCATATTCTCAAGCAGTACAAACCGTTGATAGAAGAGGGTTACTCCATGCCCTATAAAGATGCGCTGGCTTGGGAAGAAGAGCGTGCCATAGAATCCGCAAAACATGCTTTCGCCTCTGTAATCGCCGAGCGACGCGAGGCCGTTATGTCGTCAGGACGCAGCGAAAGAGATTAGAGGCCCTAGCCCGGCTGATGTTCGCGGCAGATAAGCTGCGTGTCTGCAATTGACAGAAGTTCTTCAGTAAGCCCGCATAGGAAATCATCCGGGCTCCGTTTGATATTGTGGTGGCAGCCAGCGCATTGACCAAACGACTTGTAGCCATTGGCTCTCTGCATTGTAGTGAGCAAGATTTTCAATGAAGCGTTGATCTTGGAAAGTTCAGATACAGTCAATTCCCCGCCGGCCATTTGAAACGCAGGTGAAGGAAGTACTTTGTCGACAAGCCTTCTCCCCTTCTTCGTGATCGCCATGCGAGTTACGCGTTTATCGGCGACATCCGCAGCTTTAACCAACAGCCCCTTTTTCTCCAATACCTTGAGCGTTTGAGAGACCGAGCCTTTCGTCTGCCCCAAGTATTCAGTCACTGCCATTGGCGTATCCGAATATCGATTGCAGATCGATAAATAGTGTAGGGCTTCAAAGTGTACTGGCTGCAAACCGTATTCAAACAGCAAATTGCGGCTTTCGCTTCGCAGCAAGCTTGCCAAGCGCTCGAGCAATTGTTGGGAATCACTTGTATTCATATCACTATAGTATCGAATCAATACTTTATTGACCAGAGCGAATTATTGTGAGAATCTATAATGGTATCGCATCGATACTACTATGGGAGCTAAGCATGAACACTACAAAACTACTAACGGCTGCAACACTGGCCGCAGGACTAAGCAGCACATTTACCCATGCCGGTGGAAACCACACCGGCGGCATCCACGCGCCATTGAATGAGGCCGGTAGTACACTGGCGCCATTAGACATTGTTCACACAAAAGTCACCACCCATGCGAGTATCGCGACCTTTCATATGGCGTCTCCGCGAAGGCAGGGTCGAACAAGCCCTCCCCTTCAGGGAAATTGGCGGGAAGTAGCGTAATTTCCTATGTGTGGCCAACCAGTCTGGACAGTTCAATCGTAGGCTTTGAGAAAAACGCAGCATACTTGCGCTTGCGGTGACGTCCCATGTCGATTTTGATGACACGCCGTTATACGACGAAAACGCGGACAACGATCCCGGCAATGACGGGGATGTATGGCATAGCCACTGGGTGGTATTGCAACCGAATGAGCAATGCGGAGAAGGCGCGTTGGGGGTAGTTGATATACCCGAAGGCAGCGTACCTAAACTACCAAAAACCTGGCCAGGGTTGCCTATACTATTAGACAGCCCTGGATGGGATCCCATGTTTAACGGGGGCACTGTTGAGGTCAAGGTAGCATTCGATGATATCGCAGAGGTTGCTGCTGCAAGCTATGACGGTGTTACCGCAGGTTTGCGCGTCAATCAAAGCGTACATGCGCCACTATTGTGTGTGGTAGATGTGATGGATATCGCTTCTGGTGATTTGAGTCTGCCTGGTAAGGTCAACCAATAGAGTAAATGACAAGGATGTCCGACTCAGTTTTCCACAATAGACAGCGCGGGAGCTTACAAAATGAGGTTCTTCCGAGTTTCCTATGGGTAAAAGCCAAACAATGGTCAAGAATGTGGTACAAGAGTCTTTTTTTATGGAGATATTCAAATGAAAGATACCGCGTTGTTTACTCAACTTTTGGGGCTTGGCGACCCATGGAAAATCGCGGCTATTACCCCGGATCTGACCGACAAATCAATTACCCTCCAGATAGATTGGCCAAAGGGAACGAAAGGCGCGTGTAGTGTCTGCCATGCCCTTTGTTCGGTTTACGACCATCGTGAGCAACGCACATGGCGACACCTTGATACGATGCAGTTCAAGACGCAGTTAGTTGCTCAGGTTCCGCGTATTCATTGTAAAGCGCATGGAATCAAAAGCCTGAAAGTACCGTGGGCAGATACGCAGGCACGCTTTACGCATTTATTTGAGCGTTTCGCTATTGATGTGCTGTCGGCTGCCAGCAACAAGACACAGGCCGCAAAACTACTTGGTCTGTCGTGGGATGAGGTGCATCATATTCAATCCCGAGCAGTGAAAAGAGGGATGGACAGACGCTCTGTTGAGGAAGTGAAACACCTTGGCATCGATGAAAAAAGTTTTCGCAAGGGGCAATCCTATGCCAGCCTGCTGTACGATTTGAATGCGTCCAGAGTGCTTGAGGTCGTGGCAGATAGAACGACGGAATCGGCAACTGCATTGCTGTCCACGCTTCCAGAACAGCAGCGTAATGAAGTAGCTGCTGTTGCCGTGGATATGTGGGTTCCATTTATGACGGCAGTTGAGGCGACTTTACCGAACGCCGCCATTGTTCACGACAAGTTTCATATCGTCAGTTATCTTACAAAAATGGTTGACCAAGTCAGGCGCAAAGAAAATAAAACATTAAGAGCCGCCGGTATCAATGACCTGATCGGGTCTCGCTATACCTGGTTACGCAATCCCGACAACTGGAGTGAAAAAGATGAAGCCACTTTTTATGGCCTTCAATCAAAGGGGTTGAAGGTTGCCCGAGCCTGGGCAATCAAAGAGACGCTGCTTGACCTGTGGACTTACAGCTACGATAAACCAGCCCGGGCGTTCTTTAAGAAAGGGTACTGGTGGGCGACACATTCACGTCTAAAGCCGGTCATATCAGTCGCCAAGATGCTAAAGAAACATCTCGACAACATAATGACTTACTTGAAACATCGCATCACCAATGCGACCGCAGAAGGATTTAATTCAAAGATTCAGACAATAAAATCGGCTGCCCGAGGATTTAGAAACTTCGAAAACTATCGAGTTTCAATTCTGTTCCATTGTGGAAAACTCAACCTCTACCCACAGGATTCCCAGTAGAACCCAAAATGACCGAAATAGAAAATCCTGAACTAGCCCCCCAGCTGGAGGTCTCCGAATGGATTAATACAACGGAGCCGCTGACACTGTCCGCGCTAAAGGGGAAAGTTGTCGTCATTCACGCATTTCAAATGCTTTGTCCGGGATGTGTGACGCACGGAGTTCCACAGGCCAGTGCATTACATAAACTCTATGCCAATGAGGACGTGCAGGTGATTGGCCTACACACCGTTTTCGAAAATCATGCTGTTATGAAACCGGATGCCCTGAAAGTATTTCTGAAGGAGTACCGTATCGAATTCCCGGTTGCCGTCGATAGGCCTTCCGACAAAGGTCCCATACCTAAAACCATGGGGAAGTATCAGATGCAAGGCACCCCGACCTTGATTGTGCTGGACAAACCAGGTCGGGTGAGGCTTCATCATTTTGGGCAAGTCAGTGACATGCAGATAGGGAGTTTTATTGGCGGATTGCTGGCAGCTACCGCTTATTGAGCTTGCTCAATGCCGCCTGTATCTCTTGCTTTCTCCCCCTCATCGGCAATTTCTCGCCCAGGACGAGGAGCCGCCTTAAGAGCTCGATTAAAATATTCCCCGGCTTCCTCATAGCGCTTTTCGCTAACAAGGTAATCCGCAAAGAAATAGTTGGAATCGATACCGTCAGGATTGATTACAAGGGCCTTCTCTAGCAAAACCTCCGCTTTATCGTCGTTACCAAATCCGATGGGCCAGCCGGGAACCTGATAGAACAAGGAACCAAGACTGGTATAAGCAGAGCCATCTAGAGCATCGGGCTGTAATTCTAAGGCTTTCTCGAGATCGGCCTTTGCGGACTTCGCGTACTTCAGTGCCCCAAGGCCACCGGAAACGCCAGCGTAGGTTGAGTTAACTATGCTTCGCCAAATTATGAGGTGGTCTAATAGATCTGCACAACCCAGTTAAGGGATAATACCCATAACTGGAGATTAACAAATGAACGCAAGAAAGAAATATCCCAAGGAATTCAAGCTGGATGCCGTCAGCCTGGTACTGGATCAGGGTTACACAAGAATTGAAGCGGCGAAAAGTCTCGACATCAACTCCACCATGTTGGGGCGCTGGGTTAAAGAGCATCAACGATCAAGTGACGGACACGCTTTCCGCGGAAACGGCAAGCTGACACCGGAGCAGGCAGAAACCCGCCAGTTGAGGGAGGAGAACCGGCGCTTGAAGATGGAGAAAGATATATTAAAAAAAGCGACGGTCTTCTTCGCCAAGGAAACAAGGTGAAATACGTGTTTATTGCCCAACACAAGAAGACCTGGCCAGTTGACCTGATGTGTCGACTCCTGGGCGTTACCCGCGGTGGTTACTATGGTTATCAGCAGCGTGGAGGTGGCAGTCTCGATTATTACCGCCAGGAATTACTGGAAGCTGTCCGAGACATCGCCAAAGCAACCCAGGACAGCTACGGTAGCCGGAGAATGAAGGCGGCGCTCAGCGCGCTAAGCTATCCGGTGAGCCGGGAGAAGGCTCGAAAATTGATGAAAGAGGCCAACGTTCAGGTTAAGCACCGGAAGAAATACAAAGTCACGACAAACAGTAATCACAAGCAACCTGTGTTTGAGAATGTATTGGATCGGCAATTTGATGTTGATCGAGCTGACCGGGCGTACGTTGGGGATATCACTTATCTCTGGACCTAGGAGGGCTGGCTGTACCTTGCTGTTGTTATTGACCTGTATTCGAGAAAGGTTGTTGGCTGGAGTATGGGTTCACGAATGAAGGCTCAGCTGGTTTGCGATGCACTGAGGATGGCCATTTGGCAAAGGCGGCCCAAAGCTGGCTTGATTGTCCATTCCGATCGAGGCTCTCAATATGCCAGTAAGGATTACAGGCGGCTTCTTAAGGCCCATGGCTTCGTCGGGAGCATGAGTCGCAAAGGTGATTGCTGGGACAATGCAGTTGCAGAGAGTTTCTTTGGAAGCTTGAAGCAGGAGCGTGTCCACTGGCGTAATTACCAGACCAGGCTCGAAGCACAACAGGATGTGTTGAACTACATATCCATGTTTTACAACAGCCAACGGCTGCATTCATATCTGGGCTACGTGAGTCCGAATCAATATGAGGCGGAGATGGTTGAATTGAAAAAAGCTGCTTAACTGGGTTGTAAAGAAATGCTGGACCACGTCATTAATACGGATGCATCGGAAGGATATTCGCCTGCATAGGCGTCAGCGGCTTCGATCAGTTTTATGAAGGCTTCTTCTTGCTCGTCTCCTTCGAGCTGGTAGTTATTATTGATGGCCCACTGGGATTGCATGAATTTGACGGCATCCTGGGGGGTTTGTGCGTGTGAGGTCAGAGGGGAGATTGCTAGAGAGATGGATACAAGGACTCCATAAAGGGTATTTTTCATGTGCGGCTCCAATTTTAGGATTCGGTCTGTATTACTGCTCTTAGATTCAAGTCATAAGTGCAATTTCTAGAGCAGGTGGCCAACTGGTACAATCCAGTGCCATTTTCTCGACCAAGGAAATTACACATGAACTATACACAGTTGACCGAATACGAACGATACCAGATTGAAGCATTTTTAAAAGCTGGTTTTACACAAAAAGCCATAGCCAGAGAGCTTAGACGAAGCCCTGGGACAATTAGCAGAGAGCTTGGTCGCAATACGGGCTTGCGTGGTTATAGGCCCCAGCAGGCCCAGCGTTTTGCCACTGAACGGCAGCATCACCACACCCATACACGTATTACAGAGATAACCTGGCAGCGGGTTGAATCGCTACTGAGGGAGGAATGGAGTCCAGAGCAGATCAGCGGTTGGCTAGCAAAATCAATCCTGCAATCTGTTAGTCCAGAATGGATTTATCAGTACATTCTGATCGACAAGAAGGCCGGGGGCGACCTCCATGCCCACTTGCGCTGCCAAAAGAAACGTAAGAAGCGTTACGGGAGCCCAGACAAGCGCGGGCAGCTAAAGAACCGGGTAAGTATCGACGAGCGTCCAGCGATTGTTGATGAGCGCAAGCGTATTGGTGATTGGGAAATGGACCTTATCATTGGGCGCTTGGGTGGCTCCGTACTGATGACGGCTGTTGAGAGAAAGACACGTTTCACAGTGATCGCCCTGGCCCCCAATAAAACGGCGAAGGCCGTCAAGGAAGCGATACTTGGGGCGCTTTCCCCCTTAGCCGCCCCGGTAGAAACACTGACCTATGATAACGGCAAGGAGTTTGCCTTACACGAGGTTATCGCCCAACAGCTGCAGGCTGAAAGCTACTTCGCGCACCCTTACCATTCATGGGAGCGGGGATTGAATGAGAATACAAATGGTCTGATCCGCCAATACGCCCCGAAAGGATCTAGCTTTGATGATATGACGCCGGAGTGTGTCCAGAGAATCTTTGATAAACTTAACAACCGGCCAAGAAAATGTCTGGACTTTAAAACCCCCAACCAAGTACTGTTTGGGATCAACCCACCGATTGCACTAGCGACTTGAATCCGCCGCTGAAATCACAGTAGAACAAATACCTTAAGGGAACCTTACAAATGGGGATACTTGGACGAATGGGAATTCGTCCTTAAGTTGGGATTCTTGTGGAGATTTATCGATGGCCTCACTGGGATCACCGATGCGATCGGCAGCATTGAACAGAGCGCCTAAACTTAGCCATGCATTGTTCACCAGATCCGTATCCCTCTGAAATCTCAACGGATCTGGAGTGGCCGTCCATTAGGGTCTTGGCCACACTCCCTCCATTAACTTCCGTTCGTTTAAATAATTCTGCCGCCTTTATCTGTTTATTTTTTCTATCTGTCCTGGGCAAATAAATACCAGACGATGCCTTTCTTACTACTTGTGAAAACCCCTAAAGATCTCCTTTTAACATGGAATACACTACGAAGAATAAAGTCTCCGCTTTCGGATATCGCCATTGAGATAGTGCTAGTGGATTCAGAGTATGTCCCGTCCGCATAGCCAGTACCAGACTGATCCATTACTAGCCAGCCATTTTCGCAGTTAACACTACGACCGAACGTCGATAGTGAATGGGCTTCATCGACAGGGCCACTATATAATTGGATCTGGAGCTCTCGACTGCCAGGAATATAATTCAACAATACTTTTTCTGCTGCACCGCTTGTAGGCGGCATACCAAAGATCGCACCATCGAGCGTTATAGGATAATTTGCGCCTTCATCAGAAGTTTTCCCAAGATTTTGAAACACACCATTTATTGCCGGACACTCTCTTCCACTAACAAATAAGGGTTCGCTCCATGAGGATGGATATATAACTGTCTGCTTATGCTTTACAGTATTTGAACAAGAAGCAAGTAAAGGCAAAAACAGTACTACCAATAACATTCTATTGTTGCAACGCAATGCCATACTAGAGCTCCTCGCCAAGGGGGCCATAAACACCGGAGTAGTCGATTAGTCCCGACACTCCAATTGGAGCAGCCGGAAGTACAAGTCCATAATTTTTTATTGTATCAATAGCGGCATCAAACCCTGTTAGATTCTTGCCGTTTCCTATTATGTCATGAGGACCCTTCACTTCTGTAATATAAGATCCTGTGGCGTTTCTTAGCCAGTCGTGAGAGCCTCCAGTATACTCATTTATATAGTCTCGAAGTGATCCCGGAGGATATTTCCAACCAAAGAAAGTGGCACTCCGAGTTTCTAAATTTAAGCTTGGAAGCATAGAGCGAGATCACTCGGAGCTTGCTCTCTCATCTACATAGAATATCGACAGTGTAATAGCCGTTTTCAAAATGATGGGGCTCTTCATCCAGTATGCCGCAGGCTTCTGTTAACCTGGTATCCGATTCAATCATTTGTCCAACTTTAGTCATTATCAAGCTATTGATGTCCTCAACCGGATCCGACAAGGTACCAATATTTCCTCGATATCTAAAATAGCTCCCCCCACCGTGTTTACTAACAAGTGATGCCTTACTTCGCCCGGACACTACCTGAATTGTGTCAAGGCTATCGTCAAATGCCAAGCACCCGGAAAGAATCGAGGGTGATAGAAAATACATACAAATAAATCTATTCATTTCGACCTATCTCATGAATTGAGCCAATTGGGAAACTAGCAGCCATCGCAGCCGTTGTGTAGGCCGCAGCGGGAAGCATCCCAGCAAAGGAGTAAAATTGAAAAAGAGTGTTGTATGTTTCACTCCCGCTCAACCAAAATCCCGTATTTATATTGTACCCTTGGAAGCCAAAAGATCGAGAAAGGTTCGAGTTTGCCCAATCATGTGTTTTAGATATCTTATTCACATAACGCCCAATCCAACCATCTTCTTTATAAATATGCTTCCCGGAACCTTCCTCAGACATTCCCCCATTCGTAAAGAAATTTCCTTTTTGAGGACCATATCCAAGTGTCGATGTGTCATTGTCGCGCCCTCCGTCGGTCAGCAGTTCCCCCCAACGATTTTGCATGCAAGCTTTGCCGCCATTTTCGCATGCTAGACGCTTGAGTCTATCAGTTACCACCCGGGTATACTCCCAACCGATACGAAGCACTGAAGTAGCCAAATTCAACCGAAACCCGTCAGCAAAATTGCCGCCGCTAGCTTTCGAGGTTATGCCGCCGGCAATTCCATTTGTACCAACTCTTGACAAATTCCATGAACGCCCATAATGGCCACCGATGCCACCAAAGACAGCGCCAGAGAACGCTCCCTTGAATCCAGCTTCGAGTGTATCAGAAGCTCCGGCGCCACTGAAGGCAGCCAAAGAAACCCCGGCGGCAAAACCCGCAGCGGCTCCACCAACAGTCCCTCCTATTATTGATGCCGTGGCGATGGAACACACCACAGTGCAACTCGCACCATAGACACCGACCGCCCAGGCGCTCGCCGCTCCGTACGTCACCACCGATAGTGCGACAACAGCCACTAGGGTCACAGCATCCTTAAGCTTGAAATAGCCAGTTGGATCTGTGTAAGACAACGGATTACTTCCGACGTAACTGTATCGATTGTATCCCTGCGTACTCGTAACGCCATCAACAAACGGATCCGCCTGCAAAAACCGCCCCAACCCCGCATCATAGATCCGCCCATTCATATGGATCACACCCACCTGATCCAACATCTCATGACCCGTAAACCCACGCGTTGTAATCGACGTATCGAAATTCATCAGAGCGGATGTCGAAAGCGTAATCCCGTTCACTCCTCGGCGCTTACCCCACGCATCAAACTCATAGAACTTCCAGTCCGAACCATCTCCCATCGTGGTGACATCCAAAGACCCCAGGTGATCTTTTAACTGGTAGTGCGTGGCCGTGCTCAAACCCGCCGGTGTCGCGGTCTGCGTAATCACGACATTTCCTAAATGCCGTTTGATAAGTTCAGTACCGTCGGGCTTCGTAATCTTTTCTACATTGCCCAGGTAGCGAGTTTTCGTTGCTTGGGAATTTACTGTGTCCGTTCGCAAATATCTGGAACGGTTCGGTCCGTATTTAAACTCTGTTACATGCCCTCCTTTACTGATTCGTATTGGCTTGTCGAAAGTGGAGTAAGTGAAAAGCCTGCCGGTAGTGTCGTTTTGCATATTGCCGTTGGCGTCGTAGTAGTACCCAACGCCGTTGCCTGTATAGCTGACTGCATGCGGTCTCAATGTCGCGCCGGTACCATAAGTGTATGTACCAACACCGGCTTTCCATGTGATGTTGCCCAGGCTGTTATAACTGACAATTTTGGCCGATTTCCCGACGATTCGAGAACTGGTCATACGGTTCAAGGTGTCGTAATCAAAATCTTCCGTTAGATTGCGATTAGGCGTCTCATTTTTACGTTGCTTTAAATTGCCAATCACATCCCAGTCGTAGGTGTAGCCCTGTAGCTTTAATCCACCTAAATACTGAGGGTTTAACACGCTGTCCAGTGTTGCCAGGCGACCAGTCGCCGGGTTGTAGACCCGATCTTCTATCACTCCGTTACCATGTTCGGCCTTGGTCACGTTACCCCGCGCATCCATCGTCTTAACGTCGTAGTAGATCGTCTTGGGCTCACCATCGACATAGACCGCATCCGCAATCTTCTCCAGATAACCGAAGGGGTTGTAATGGGTTTGGGTAGCGCTGTTTCCCCAAGAGCAGTCGCCACCGGCATCAAAGTTTTGGAACACACGTCCGTATTGATCGTAGGTGACTTTTGCGCAGTGGTCATCGCCGGCCTCTATCTGCGTTGTCGTTAAACTGGGGCGGCCAAAATTGTCATAGCCGTATGTTTCCGAATAGCCACTGCTAAGATCATCTACCGCCTCAAGTGCACCACGGCCTCCTCCGGAAAGTGCATTGTTATAGGACCAGCGGCTGTCGCTCTCTAGAGTGCTATTCGCTTTGCGATCTACACGTTTGGTCATCCGGCCCAATGCATCGTAAGTCATCGTGCTGGTTTGGTTCTTGCCGTCAGTTTGTACTTCCAGTTCACCAAAGGCATTGTATTGGTATTCCCAATGGCCTTTGTCGGGATCGTCCATGCTGGTCTTGCGACCGAGAAGGTCGTAGTCCATGGCAACCAGGACATTGCGCGGATCGGAAGGGCTGCCGAGATGCTTTACGGCTACCAGATCTCCGTTGGAGTCGTAACTGTAATTCAGGCGCGCATTGTCCTGATCGTATACATCAATCAACTCACCTAGTGCGTTACGCACTTCTGTTTTCTTTTGCCCCAGAGGGTTTTCGGCAAGAGTGGTCAACCCCAAATAGCTCGCTTTCACGGGAGTCGACACGCCTGGTAATGTGGTACTGATGACACGACCTAAAATATCGTAGGCGATCTCGGTTTTGTAAATGCTTTCTCCCGTGCGGTAGGGCTCTGTGGTTTCCTTAACTCGACCGAGATTGTCGTAATTGATATCGACAAAAGCCCAACCACCTGCAAATTGACGGGTGGCGCGACGCACCTCTCGCCCCAGTAGGTCGTAATATACTTTGCTCTCGGCGCCGCTGCCCCGCTGAGCGTGAATAAGATACTGTGCCTGAGTACGACCCCCGCCCGTGGGGCAATGTACGTCACAAGGCTTCATTAGTGTAAGGCTCGATGCGCCCGTTTCCGTGTACACAAAGTACGGGCGGCCCAGCACACCATAGCTCGTATTAGTGGCTACACCATTGATGTCCAGTACCTGCACGGGCTGGCCCCGTGAGTTTCGTGCCGTCACCCATTGGGTCGTTTGACCCATGCTATTTTTCTGCAGTGACAGGTACCGCCCGCCATTAGTCGCGTCGTACAGGCTTTCGCTCTGGCGAGTGCCTGCGGTTCCCGAAGCCACTGCTCCTACCTGGGTGGAGTTGTTCTTATTGCCGAACGCATCGTATTGATAGGTGGTTGTTAGTGTATAAGCCGATTGGTTTGGCTCGATGGTTTCTCGCTGCAACAATCCCTTCTTGGCTCCACTGGTAAAGTAAGCAAACTCAGATTCGCGCACTGAAGGCTCTCGACCATCGAAACGATTGACAGTAACCCGCGCATGAGTCAAACGGCCCATCTCCTGAAACCATTGACTGTCAGCGCCATAGGTGTTTGTGGTGGACGTAAGCTGTATATTGCCGCCCTGCCCGTCCTGGGTGGTAACGTCAATTGATAGCGGGTTGCCGAAAAGATCATAACTGGCGGTCGTGATCACTTTCTGCAACAAACCACCCACGTTCAAGGTACCCGCAGGTAATGTGGGTCCACTGCCAGTTGTGTAGGCGGATTCCTCACTACGAGCAACATAGGGCTGGTAAACCACCGCATTTGGTCCAGGCATCGGAATCACATGCGCCTGTGAGTCATTTAGTGATTCACTCAGCAATTGTCCTTCTTTCGTTTCCACTAAGGTGCTAAGGGGGTGCCCTGTGAAGGGGAAGTCTTGCCGGTAAGTGGTGGTGGTTTCTATGCCGGTTTGATCATCTACCGTTCGGATTTTCTCGAAGCCCAACATCCCACGGCCCGCCGCCTGTATTTTGGCTTCGCCGTAGTAGTAACTCACGGTGCTCTTGGCCTGCGGACTTCCAGCCAGCGGGGCACTGCTTGAGACTCCATTCACCACATACACCGGAGCCATCAGTTCCAAAACGGGAGAGTTTTTACCGAGAGTTTGTGTTCCCAGCGGTAGGCTTGCGCCCCAATCGCCGTTCAAGGCTGCGTAAAACATTGAACCGTTTTCTTTCTCATATTCCATGCACCAGTCATGGGAAGGGCCCGTTGGAACGCAGGTTTCCTGAGAACTGGTAGACACGTCCAGACGGGCATAGTGGCCGCTGGTCGATAATGCGCCATAGTCGATGTCGGTTTCTGCGCCGAGGCCGTTGGTAATTTGGCTTATCAACAAGCGCGGATGATGGGCGCCCTTGCCGTGGTAGATATCCAACGTGGACTCTCTAAAGTGCAAGTAGTCCGCCACACCATCGCCATTCATGTCGGCAAAGAAGCGAGATTGCCCCGCATTGCCATTGGTGGGTTGATAGTCAAAAGCAGCGGCAAAGCCGTTCGAGCTCGGCTGCCACAATTTAACGGTAAGTTGATTGCTCTGGTTGTTGTGCCAGGACACATCGGGATAGCCGTCCTGATTGTAATCCGTAGTCAGTGGGTCACCGAATATCGTCTCGCCACTGCCTGCCAATGCCACTTTAGGTTCAAAGCCTGCACCCGTATTCAGACTGTAATACCAATCTCCAGCGTGGTTCTCCATCAGTAGATCCGACAGCCCATCTGCGTTGATATCCACGGGCTGAACGGTTTGCATGTCGCAGAAGTAACCTTCACCTTGTTGACGAAATAAGGGGGATTCGGCTCCAGGGGAAATTTCCTCAAAGCCACTGTCTGTAGCGATCATGATGCGACACATTAGGCTCACACCGTGATGGGCATAGTCGACTCGATCGTTGGTCAATAGGTCGATCTGTCCGTCGCCGTTAAAGTCAGCGCCCACGCCGCGACCATTCAGTGTTGTCACGGTTCCTTGTGTCCCAAGAAAATTTGCTGTCGTAACGCTAAAGTTTATCGCTGCAGTTTCACCGAAGGCATAAAACTGATCTGAGGAAATTCCAGCCCCACTCAACTCCAAATTGCGTCGAACAATTTGGCCGCCCTCTTGCGCAGTAGGGTCGCGGTAAACTAAATCCACCAGTCCATCTGAATTAAAATCTGCCACATGCAGTGAAAACTCTTCATCAATCCTGGTTTCCAGATCCACTTTTCCCGCCCCCACATCAGAATTGGGGTTGAGAGAATCCAGCCGCCAGCCTTCGGAAGTAGGCATCGACAAAAACAGCAGAAGATTGTGATCCTCTGTTCTTTGTAACAGCACATCCTGGCGACCGTCGGCGTTGTAATCCAGGACATGGACTTTGTAGTTGGTGTTGTTAAGCGAGTCTTCCCAGATCGTATGGTGCGGTCCAAACTGCGTACCATCGGAGATCGCATAGTTCACCTTGGTATCGTGAACGTTACCGTCCAACTCGTATTTTGGCTCCACCCAGACGATATCTGGTAAACCATCACCGTTGATATCGGGATACTTCACATCGCTCACCACGCGATTGTCGCGATTCTCCAAGGTGCTGGATCCATCCGGTGACGAGGGAAATCCCAGACCATAAGGAGTAGCAGGCATAGTTACCGTTTGCCCCATAAACGTATAGTCAATCAGCTCGCCTGTAGACTCCTCGGGCCCTACCCAAGTAAACGTGGTGGGATTGAGGCAGGTTGACCCATTGCACTCCTGCACACTACGCAGACGACTCAATTTATTCAGGTGGCTGGAGGGTTCAGCACCATAGTCCAGGTCATACCGACGGACTGACCCTGTGCCATTAAACACCTCTATATTTTGAAGACGACGCGTGGTTGAGAATTCATAGCCCGCCACATAGCCGTGAATGGGATCCGGCCGCACAGCAGTTTGATAGTTGAAGACGAGGCGTGCGTTGTGTGAGGAGCCGGTTCCAAACGCGTAACGTATCTCTCGAATACGATGCCCGCTAGTGTGGTCACCGACATAGTGATACTCAATGTAATTACCCTTGCCGCTGCCGTAACTGCCCAGGCTATCTTCGAATTGACTGAGCGCCCAGGTCATTGTGTGATTGCCGTCGGATGTTTGATGCCTGGCGTTGGATGTTGCTCCATAGCTGCTGACGGAGCCGTCTTTACGGCGCACCTCGAAGGAGGCAGGTGCTCCGCTATTGCTGCCTATCGCCTTAATCTCTGCAAAGCTGTCAATTTCCGTTCTGTATAGGGAGTCTTCCGCGCCGTAGCTCGCCCCGCTTTCCAATATCAGCCGCTGACCATCGAGACAGAACCGATCCTGGTTAGTCCAGGTGATGGGCATTGGAGAGTTGTCATGTACCAGAGTCTGGCGACAACGGGTAATAGCCGACAATCCGCCAATCGACCAGCCCCTACCCAACAGTCCGTTGCCGGCGAGACTGGAATAGTTCAGGGAAATTTCTGGTGCTACACCCGCTGTGCCAGCAGGCGTTGAAATGGGAATGGAATAAGTGGCCGAGCCTGATTCATCCACTCGAAATTGTCCGGCAGTGGAACCTATTTTGTCCGATGCGACGACAGCAGCATCTGTTACCGGTGGAGCAGTGGCTACATCGGGAGATGGCGCTGGAAGAGCTCCGCCGGTCGAAACAGGGTTGTAATCCAACGAGGTGTAGGCTTGTATCGGCGAGCAATTGCCACTGATTGTTCCGGTACAGGACTGAATCCAAAACTCATAATTGGCCGGCGTCTCAAAATCATGATTACCCACTGCGAATTGCGTGAGTTGATCAGAGGTGACTGAAGTCTCACCTGCATTTACAAAGGTAATAAACCCCTGAGGATTGTTGTCAACGTCATAGGGCACTCCGTCAATTTCGCCTCGCACCCAATAGCCGGCGACATCAACTTCTGAAGATGCATTCCAACTCAAGGTATAGCCGTCATCGGTCTCATCCACGCTAAAGCCTGTAGGTGTTAACAACGATTGCACTGTTATTAGCGCTGTTCCTGAATTCGAAGAACACTCCGTTTCAGACACACAGGGGATGACCAAATATTGATAGAGTCCAGGAGTGGTAAAGTTTGTTGTCCCTTCGTATGCGTCAGTGAGTTGCTGCGATGTGATGCTGTTGGTCGACGCTGAGACGTGGGTGAGATAACCGTAAACAGGCAGTGAAACATTGTCGACATACGCGCCAATACGATAACCTCCCGCGCCGCTGACCGAACTCCAAGTCAACGTATAGTCACCGCTATAGTTCTGTTCTGTATTGCTAAGGGAAACTGAAGCCGGGCCCGGCAATTCCGATTGACTACCCACCTGTGCCAGCACGCTTTGACTGGCAGAACCACACCGGGCTCCGCTCGCTACACAGGGGTATACGTAAAACTCATAAATTGCAGGCTCACTGAAATCAACTATGCCACCATTGTTCGCATACGCCTGCGTGAGCCCCTGAGCACTAATACTCGTTGCACCGTTCCCATCTATATAGGTCACGATACCGTAGCCCGGAAGAACTATTTCATTTTTAGCGGCGGCTACAACATAGCCACTGGCATTTGCGGAGACGTCCCACTGCAAACCATAGTTACCGTCGGCGGGCGTTCCTGTCACTGCCACACCCGATACGGTGGCCGGTTCCAGAAACGCTTGTCGGTCCACATTGGTGTATCCACTGCAGGGGCCCAACACCGAAACGCAGGCGCGAATTCGGTACACGTGCATGCCACTGCCCGAAATCGCCGGAAAGGTGTAACTGGCAAGCTGGTTGCCCGCTACCCACTCATTAACATCTTCTGCTCCAGCGATTGTGCGGCTGACATTGTATCCCTCTACATTGGCCTGTTCAGCCCAAGTCATCTGCGGCAGATCACCTTCTATTAAAACTGACGGCGTTAGGCCAACGCCGGTCACCGCCGAGGGAAGAACGTGCATCGTCACCGTTTTGCTGGCGGGGTTGCCGCAACCCCCTATGTAATTTACGCAAGCGACTATTGAATAAACGTAAGTGCCCGGCACCGTAAGCGTCTCATTAAAACTGGTGACCTGGTATCCGAGCCCAGCTATCGCAACCGGTGCACCACCATTAAAAGTGCGAGTGATGTAATACACCGATGCGGATGTAATATTACTAGCAGCAGCCCACTTAAGATCAAACGTCAAGTCTCCGTAGTTAGTCCCACTGGTACTATACAGAGTGCCATTGATACGAAAATTGCCGGGCACTGTCGGCCGTGCATAGACCACAATGCTATTAGTTCGAGCGGCCGGATCACTACAGGTATTGTAGTCATTACTGACGCAGGCAGAGATTTGATAATAGTAGTTACCCGGCGCAAGCCCCGATTCGTTGTGAGCACGATTTGAATTGGTGGTAACCGTAACCAGAACCGGTGAGCCACCATTCTTGCTTCGGTACAAATAGTAATAGTTCGCACCAGAGGACTGAGAACTTCCCCAGCTAACCGTATAGGACCCCGACACGCTCGGTATGGCCCCCGTAAATATCAAACTACTCGGCGGGTTGGGTTTAGCGGGAGGCGGCGGTGGATTTTGCGGAACAGCCAGCGAGGTGGAACTAAGTAATAGTGAAAATAATAGCAAGCAGACCAAGTAGCAACGGTTCATCGCAGATATCCTTATCTGTGTTCATGAAACACCATCAGGACCACGCCTATGGCCCGCCACTTTTTAAATGTGGCAAAGTCAAACTAACACAATGCCACGCCGTACCAAGCGAATGGCTGAATTGGACCAACTATAGAACTTACAAAGGGATTAGGATGGATTTCACATTCAATCAAGGAGAAACTACATGCGCTATTTATCTATCATCGTTCTTTCGCTTTTGGCTATTGCAGCCAAGGCGAACTTACCCGAACCTCTCAATAGCTACAAAAACACCTATATTTCCTGCATTAACGTCATTGTTGATCAAACATTGAAGGCGAACCAAGAAGTGACCGAATCACTTCTGAGCACTTCCTGTTCAAACGAGTTAGCTTCTCTGAAAGCCGTAATTCCAGAAAATATGAAAGCCGGGTTTTTGGAACAACCTCGAGGAGCAGTGGTGAGTAATGCGCACAATCAGCAGGCATCGTCACCACAATAGTGATCCTGCCCACCAACAGTGGACACCACGCTAAGCGACTTTATGTGCCTCAAATGCTTCTGGGCTGATAAAGCCATTGAAGCTGTGTCGGCGGGTTCGATTGTAATCCACTTCGATATACTCGAATACTGTTTGTCGCATTATTTCCCGTGTTGAAAATCGTTCGCCGTGAATGGCTTCGACCTTGAGCGAGTGAAAGAAGCTTTCAGCGCAATCATAGCAGTTGCCCTTCGCACTCATACTACAAATCAAGTCATGCTTTTTGAGCAGCTTCTGGTAGGCTCCAGAGCAATACTGGCTGCCCCGATCCGAATGTACAATGACATCAGTTGGCATGTGACGTTGCCACATAGCCATCTTCAGCGCATCACAAACCAATTGGGCTGTCATGCGTTCAGACATCGACCAACCCACCACCAGGCGGGAGTACAGGTCGATAATGACGGCCAGATACAGCCAACCCTCATCAGTCCAAAGATACGTGATGTCGCCAACGTATTTCTGGTTCGGAGCGGTAGCCGTAAAGTCCTGCTTTAATAGGTTAGGTGCCACTGGCAGGTTGTGCTTGGAATTTGTCGTTGCCTTGAATTTCTTCGCGGCTTTGGCCCGCAATCCCTGCCGTCGCATACTGTCGGCAATGGTCTTCCGATCATGCTGATGTCCGGCTTCTGCCAGATCCAGAACCAGCCTGGGTGATCCAGAGCGGCCCTTGCCTGCATCAAATGCCGTCTTGACCGCCGTGTCGATCTGTTTCCGGCGCTGCTGTCGGGGTGAGGGGTTATCCCGACGTTTGCGCCAGGCATAAAACCCGCTGCGAGAGACCTGCAATACCCGGCTCATTGCCGAAACTCGAAAAGTGCCCTGATGCTCGTCCATAAACACATACTTCACTTCAGGCTCTTGGCGAAGTATGTGGCCGCCTTTTTTACGATGGCGAGTTCCTCAGCTTGCTCCGCCAGCTTGCGTTTGAGGCGGGCATTTTCTGCAGCTAAGCTTTGCTCCAGATCGCTCTGATCTTGCTTTGTTCGAGATTTCGATCGCCACCCATAGAGCTGCGAGTTATGAAGCCCAAGCTCCTTGGCAGCCTTCGGTATGCCGATTTTCTCCGCCAAGGCCAAAGCTTCCTTCCTGAACTCCGGTGAATGCTGTCTCCGGGATGTGTTTTTCTTTCCTGATTGTCTTGTCATGGTTCACCTCTGTAGCGTAGTTTACTCGCTTAACAGGGTGTCCATCATTGGTGGGCAGGATCAGAACTCACCAAAGGCAGAAGACGAACACTGGAGTTTCAGGAGAAGCTGGAGTTTGAAGACGTGCATGTAGGATTCGCAGAACCGTCCGAATACCAGCCACTACTAACTTAGCTTTCGTCGCCGTCGAAGCTATACTTTAAAAATGCTTCTTGGCTGTAATCCCAAAGGTAGCCGGTTCGGTGTAGTACGAGTTATATTTGCCATCTTGTAAAACTGAATCGGCAATGGTGGTTACATATTCCTCGTCGAATACATTGCGTCCCCAGAAGGCCAGCTCAGCATCCCATTGCTCAAAAAACAGGCCAGCTCGAATGTTTACCAGACCGAAAGATCCATCCTCTTTTTCCGGGTCATTATTGAGGTCTGTCATCCGGCTATCCGTGTATGAATATTCGCCACGAACAAACCCGCTGATATTATCGGTGATAGAGAAGTCCTGGTTGGCGCTCAATACGATTACATTTTCCGGGTTGCTTGAAACCGGCCCACCACTGCGGTCACAGGTACCATTGCCATTGTCATTTGGATCGGGCTCGCCTGTATGCCAGACAGTGCCCACCCAACAGGAGCCGTCTTCAAACTCGGCATATTCCGCATGATTGAAACATAGGCCAGGGTCAGATGAAGTGAGTCTGTCGCCTGCCAGTTAACGTCCAGTTCCGCTCCGTAGGTTTCGGCAACACCGGCATTACCAAGCGCAAAGCCTGTACCCTGAAAGGAGATCGTCTGCAGGTCATCCGTATCGGTGCGGTGAATGGCTAGATTGACCCGCAGTGCCTGATCCGGGAAATCTGCCTTCATGCCTACCTCATAGGCCTCAGATGTCTCTTTATCAAATACCACATCAAATATTTCGTCTATACGGTCCGTGTTGGTGCCACCGGATTTATAACCGGTACCGTAGGATGCGTAAAACATGACCACGTCGTTCATAAACCAGCTCAGCTTTATGGTGCCCGTGATCTGATCATCGTCGATATCTTCATCCACGTTTTGCCGCGGCGTTGTTGGCGGGAATAACCAAAAGCCCCAGCCTGTTTCAAATTGGCCGCATACGGTAGGGCTACAGTCAGAAGCGTCCTCGGTGAACGTCGTTTTCAGATCCTTCTCCTCATTGGTCCAGCGCAAACCCGCCGTGAGCAGAAAATCTTCCGTCAGGCTGTAATCGAACTGGCCAAAGATGGCATAACTCCCGTGCTCCTGTTTCGAGACATCCAGCGCACCCGCGCCGGCGGGGAACGCTCCCGGAAACAGAGTTAGCAAGGGACTCAGATCCTGAATCAGGAATGTTAAGTCTCCTCCCGCTTCCAGGGAGGAATTCAGGTCAATATCCTGCTGGTAATAAAATAAACCCACGACATAATTGAAATTGTCGTACTCGTTGCTGATGCGTAACTCCTGTGAAAAGGAGCTTTGCTCCGCGTCATTAATCTTGATCAGCCCCTCGATATCAGTGAAGTCGGCGTCAATCCTATCCAATGATTCAAACGCCCGATAGGCCGTAATGCTGGTCAGTAAGAATTTTTCGGTCTGCCAGTCTATTTGCATCTGTATACCTTGATCCTCATTAGAGGATTCAGGCGCAAAACTGAGGGCAGTCTCATAATCGTAGAAATCTTCACCGAGTAGGACTGTGCCATCCAGTTCCTGCAGACGTAAATCCGTCCCGGTTTTGCCCGGCACACCATCGGCCACCAGATTGTTCTTGCAGGTACTGGAGGCGCAGCAGATCTCATCTACCTCGGATCGGTCAGCAGTAATATGTATGGTCAAGTCATCATTCGGGGTGTAAAGCGCCTGCAGTCGCACTCCCCATCGATCGCGGTCATTGATTAACTCATCCCCCAAATTCACATCATCAACCAAACCATCCCGCTCGGAATAAAAACCTGTAGCCCGGAAGGCCAATTCATTGTCAATGGCGCTGAAGGACTTGGCCCCGCTCACGCTCAGAAGATCATAGTTGCCAATCCCCCCTTCAATAAAACCGCTACCCTCATGGTCGGGTTTCACACTGAATATGGATATAGCTCCGGCGGGCGTGTTGCGCCCAAACAAGGTGCCCTGCGGGCCTCGCAATACCTCGACGCCGGCCACATCAACCAAATTGTTAATCATCGAACTTTGGCGGGCGCGATAAGCCCCGTCTACATAAAGACCCACAGAGGATTCCAGGCCAAATTTCTGGGAGCTCGTAAAGATGCCTCGGATACCAAAAGTGGAGGATGTGGAATTCTGTACGCTACTGACTATCAGGCTGGGTGCATTGGCAGATAAATCGAACATGTCCTTGATCCCGGACTGCGCCAGCATCTCACCGCTAAACGCAGAAACAGCGATGGGCACATCCTGCAGATTTTGCTCACGCTTTTAAGCGGTGACGATGACTTCTTCGAGCATCTGTGCATGCACCGGAGCGGCCACTGCCGCTAAGCAGGCCACGAACAGGGTATTGCGAACAAAGGGACGGGAGAGTGTTGCAATTTGTACGGGTTTCATAACGTGGTCCTTTATTATATTGATCTAAAGAAAACTAACATAGTTTATGACATTACGTAGATTACGCGAATGGTAATAACACCTTTTTACTACCTCGCCGCGCAAAAGTTACAGCTCTCTCAAAACCGCCAGCGGCGGGCTAGACACTACTTTTCGACAACTAAATACACCCAACCCGCCGATCATAAGCACACCCACAGCAATACCCAAAGGCCAGATTGCAGGGCTCGGCGTGTAACTCATATCCAATACTGTCGTTTGCAGTATCGCGACGGAAATCTCCGCCGCAATGGTCGCCAAAAGTCCGGCAAAGAAACCCAGGGTGGCAAACTCAATTAGCAGACCACCCAAGATCAAGCCGCGTTTAGCCCCCAGCGCTCGCAGTATTGCGCTTTCATGCATGCGCGAATCCACACTTGCCTGCACACCTGCTATCAGCACCAAAGCACCGGCTATAAGTATTACTCCCAGCACCAACTCTATCGCTGCGGAAACCTGATCGACAATTGAGCAGATCTGAGCGATAACAATATCCATCTCTATCACGGAGATGGTGGGGAATTGCCGGATAAACTCGTTGAGAAACAACTTATTGTCTTCACCCAGGTGAAAGCTGGTCATAAACGTGGCCGGATAATCGGTTAGCAAATCTGGCGGAAACACCAAAAAGAAATTGGGTTGCATAGTTTGCCAGTCCAGTTTTCGAATACTGGTGACGCGGGCCTCAAGAGGCTGCGAGCCCACCAGAAAACCCAAGGTGTCTCCCACTGTAATACTCATGCGCTCTGCGTATTCACTTTCCACGGATACCACCGCATCTTCAGTACCGTGCTCCCACCACTGCCCCGCTACCAGTTCGTTACCTGCCGGTAGCGTTTCAGACCAGGTGAAATTGGATTCCCGCTGTCGTCTGGCCTGGGTCTTGTCCTCGGTCGGTTGCAACTGTTCATCGTTGATAGACATCATCCGTCCGCGAATCATCGGGAACAGAGGCTCGCTGGGAATATGCTGGCGACGCAGCATTTGATCAACCGCTTCCACTTGAGGCGCGGAGATGTTTAGCATGAAGTGGTTCGGTGTGTTTTCCGGAAGTTGTGTCTGCCATTCATCTATTAAAGACGTACGGACAAGAACGAGCACCAGCAGCAACATTATCGCCATAGCGAAGATAACAACCTGCATGGCATTGGCGTTGCCGCTGCGCTGAAGCCCCGCAAGTGCCAGGCGCCAAACACTACCGGCACTCATTCCCACCAAGCGGCCACCGCGCAACATGAGTAGGGCCAGGACTATTCCCAAACAAACAGTGACTGCCAACCCCGCTAGCACGGCGAGCGTCAGCTGCCAATCTTCGCTGTACCACCACATCAGCAGGCTGACCGCGACCAGGCCGATAGCATAGTCTACAAGACTGGCTCGGCTTTCCGTCGGCATATCTCTGCGCAGCACTCGCAGGGGGTTGGCGCGTCCTAAACGTCGCATGGGCGGCCAGGCAAAGCTCAACAGGCAAATCATGGCCGTCGCCCCGCCAATGCCATAGGGGCGGAAGCCGCTAGATCCAGGTTGTATCGGTAACTGATCAGCAAACAAGTCAAAAAACAGGGCCTGCATACCCCATCCTGCGAAGCTTCCGCCCAGGGTGGCCACAACACCTATAAACAATAAGCTGGTCGCGTACAGGCGATTGATTTGTGCGGACGTGGAACCCAGGCTTTTCATTATCGCCACGTAATCGTAGTGCCGCTCGCTAAAACGTTTAGCCGCGAGCGCGATGGCAACACCGGCGAGCACCACACCCAAACTTCCCGCAAGCAGCAAAAAGCGTTCCGCCCGATCCAGGGCACTGCCAATACCCGGCTGACCTCCGCTCACATCCAGAAGAGTTTGGCCCGGTTCCAGCTGCGGTTCCAACCACTCTACATAGGCATTTAGCGTCTCTTCGTCACCGGCCAGCAGTTGGCGGTATTCCACTCTACTGCCCGGTTGCACAACGGCGGTAGCGGGAATGTCGTCGTAGTGCATAAGCAATCGAGGACCAAAGCCGTAGAATGAGGCCGCCTGATCTGGTTCCGTTCTGGCTGCAGCTGCGATCTTAAATTGCGCCTCGCCTACCGACACAAGGTCCCCTATTTCCACGTCCAATAGTGGGAACAAACGGGAATCCAACCAAACCTCCCCCCTAGCGGGCCCTGCTTCGGCTGTTTTTAAAGTACCGAAGGCCTGATCGCTGTAGGTAAGATCACCCCGCAGCGGATAATTCTCACTCACCGCTTTCACCGAGGCCAATTGCATGGCCTCTTCACCGGCATAAACCATAGAGGGAAAGCTTAGCGTACGCGCTCGTGCCAAACCATATTCACGAGCTTGCTGCCACCACTCGGACGACATTTCCCGGCCGCTCTTGACGACTCTGTCAGCGGCGAGGAAGCGATGGCTTTCCTGCTCCAGCGCGCCCTGAAGCCTGGAAGTGAACGCACTTATCCCCGTAACAATCGCTACGGCAACCACCAATGCAGCCACCAGCACTCCCAGTTCACCGCCCCGCCATTCCCGGGCCAGCATTTTGCCGGCAGTTATATTCATATGTGCCATTAGCCGTCCACCAACTCGCCAGCTTCAAGACACAACCGCCTCTCGCAGCGTTCTGCCAGGCGCTGTTCGTGGGTGACCAGCACCAGGGTGGTGCCCTCTTCCCGATTTAGCTCAAACAACAGGTCAATAATATGCGCGCCGGTTTTGGTGTCGAGGTTGCCGGTGGGCTCATCAGCGAAAAGAATCGCTGGGCTGGCGGCAAATGCGCGAGCGATGGCGACCCGCTGTTGTTCACCGCCCGACATTTGTCTAGGGTAGTGATGTGAACGCTCCGACAGTTCAACTCGGTCCAGAAAGTGCTCAGCTTGGGCGCGGGCATCCGACCTGCCCTTAAGCTCCAATGGCAGCATCACGTTTTCCAGTGCCGTCAATGCGGGAAGTAACTGAAACGACTGAAACACAAAGCCAACCGTGTCAGAACGAAAAATAGCCCGTTGATCTTCATCCAGCTGACTCAGGTCGGTACCGTCCACGATAACCCGGCCAGCGCTCGCTTCGTCCAGCCCTGCTAGCAGCCCCAACAGCGTAGACTTACCGGAACCCGATGTCCCGACGATGGCAACCGATTCGCCACGCTTGATTTCCAGATCAATCCCTTTCAGTATCTCCAACTCGTGTCCCGCTATCGGGATTCTTTTTTGGAGATTCTCTACCTTGATCATTCAGCACGCCCTATTTCGTTCATTTCTTATACGGTTGATGATCAGCATTGGTTTACTTTTTGCGATTCGCCCAGCGCTCGCAGGCCAACAAACCCTGCTGATGGTCGGCGATAGTATCAGTGCGGCCTATGGTATGTCTCTCGAACAGGGCTGGGTCGCACTCCTGGAAAAGGAAATTACTGCCACCCATCCCGACTACAAAGTCGTCAACGCCAGTATCAGTGGCGAAACCACCTCCGGGGCTCTATTTCGGCTTCCGGCATTGCTGGAACAACACCAACCCGGGTTGGTGGTCATCGAGCTGGGCGGCAACGATGGGCTGCGGGGATATCCCATTAAATCCCTCAGAGAAAACCTGACCACCATGGCCCAGCTGTCCCAGGCTAACGGCGCTGAAGTGATCATAGTGAAAATGGAGATTCCCCCAAACTACGGCGGACGCTACACAACAGGCTTTCGGGAAAGTTTCAGCGAAGTCGCCGAGGCTACAGGCAGCACGCTGGCGCCATTCTTACTGGACGGGATCGCTACCCACAAAAATTTGATGCAGAGCGATGGCATCCACCCCAATGTCAGTGCCCAGGCTAAATTGCTCGCCAACTTTTTACCGACACTAAAAAAGGTTTTGCCATGAAGCCCAGTAAATGGTCGTGGGAGGAAATGCAAAAGGCCGATGCCAATACCCTTTGGCACCCCTACGCCTCAGCAACCAACGTCGCCGAAATTTTTCCCGTAGTCTCAGCCCAGGGTGTTCGCCTTCAATTGGCCGATGACCGTCTGCTAATCGACGGTATGGCCTCCTGGTGGTGCGCTATTCATGGCTACAATCACCCCACGCTTAACCGAGCGGTGGGCCAGCAGTTGGCAGCTATGTCACATGTGATGTTTGGCGGGCTTACACACCCCACCGCCATCAAACTTGCCAGGCTACTGATCGAGCTAACACCCCCTAGCCTGGATCGCGTGTTCCTCAGTGACTCAGGTTCGGTATCAGTAGAAGTAGCGCTCAAAATGGCTATTCAATATTGGTACTCGGTCGGCAAACCAAAGAAACAAAAGCTGGTGGCCCTGCGCCACGGATATCACGGCGACACCTTTGGCGCGATGGCAGTGTGCGATCCCGATACGGGCATGCACCATCTGTTTGGCGACGTACTACCCAAACACCACTTCGCTCCCGCGCCCACCCAGGGCTTTGACACACCTTTGGGTGAAGACGAAATGAAACCTATGGAGGAGCTTTTTGCACTTCATCACGAGGAACTTGCGGCTGTAATCGTAGAGCCGATTGTCCAGGGGGCCGGTGGTATGCGATTTTACTCACCGCAATATCTGGTGAAGTTGCGCGCCCTGTGTGACGAGTACAACGTAGTACTCATTTTTGACGAAATCGCCACGGGTTTCGGCCGCACCGGCACACTGTTCGCCCTGGAACACGCCGAGGTAGAACCCGATATTTTGTGCCTGGGCAAAGCCCTCACGGGCGGTTATATGACCCTGGCGGCAACCCTGTGCAACCAGCGCATTAGCGCGGGAATCAGCGAGGGCGAAGCCGGCGTGTTTATGCATGGGCCCACATTTATGGCCAACCCACTGGCCTGTGCGGTGGCCATTGCAAGTATAGAACTACTCATAAGCCAGCCCTGGAAACGCAATATTCAACGATTAAACAAAGAGCTAACCGAGGGGCTGATGCCCGCGTCTGAACTAGCCAATGTCGCCGATGTGCGAACACTGGGCGCTATCGGCGTGATCGAGTTGCACGAACCAGTGGATATGAAAACCGTACAACCGATGTTTGTGGAGCGCGGCGTGTGGGTGCGACCTTTTGGAAAATTGGTGTACACAATGCCTCCTTTCGTTATGAACTCTGAAGACATTTCGACCCTCACAGGGGCGATGGTGGATGTTGTTGCCAACATCGCGACCTAAAACATTTCACCTCTATGCCAAAATAATGGTACCAATCATAAATGTCACAGCGGTGCCGGTCATAAAAACCCTGCCGTCGCTGAGTGTGCAGGCCAAATCACCACCGCGAGAGGAGATCTGTTTGGCGATGAGTGTGTTGGTTCCCAACTGCTCCGCCCAGTAAGGTACCAAAGAGCAGTGTGCAGAACCGGTGACTGGATCTTCATCTAAACCCACCTGCGGACCGAAAAAACGCGATACGAAATCACAGGTCTCGCCGGGCGCTGTGGCGATAATCGCATGCTCGCTGGCATCATTTAGTGCGGGAAAGTTGGGTTCCAGTGCGGCCACCTGCGCTTGGGATTCAAACACATAGACAGCGGCGTGTGCATTGCTTGCGGCCATGACTGCCTGACTGGCCATCGCTCCCAATGCCGCAGAAACACCTTCTAGCACTGGCGTTGATACAAGCTCCGCCACGGGAAAGTCCAGGGTAATTCCCAACCCAGAACGCAAGACGCGAAGTTCTCCACTGAGGGTCTGGAAACGGATAACATCGGCGGTTTCCCCCAGGTGGTTGAACAATACGTGGGCGGCGGCGAGCGTCGCATGCCCACACAAATCAACTTCCACTGTAGGCGTAAACCAGCGAAGTTCGTAGCCCTGATCACAGGCAACGTAGAACGCGGTTTCCGACAAATTGTTTTCCATCGCTATTGCCTGGAGCATCTCGTCGGCCAACCAGGTATCCAGCGGCATAATAGCTGCGGGATTGCCGCGAAAAACTTCTGATGCGAATGCATCCACCTGGTAAACGGGTAACTCCATTGCTCTATCTCCTTAACGACTTGCCTCTGTGCGCCTGTGGGCTTGTACAGACCCACACAGTTTTAATATAGTGGGACTAATATTAACCGCTTCGGCTATTGAAAGTGAGCAAATGACAAAAAGAACTCTCACCAGCGCTCAAGATCGGTTTCACACCATCATTTTCGGCACCACTACCCCCGCTGGTAAGTGGTTCGATATTGTATTGATCTGGACAATTCTGGCCAGTGTGTTGGTGATTTTTCTCGACTCCATTGCCGAGCTTCACAGCAACTATGGGCACATCTACTTGCGCATCGAACTGCTGTTCACGGCTTTTTTTACCGTCGAGTATCTGCTCAGAATCTGGTGTGCCCCCAATCGACGGGCCTATATGCTGAGCGCCTTTGGGATTGTCGATTTACTGGCTATCCTACCGACCTATATCGCATTTTTCATCCCCGAGGCTTCGCCTTTATTGATCATTCGGCTGCTGCGCACCATTCGGGTTTACAGAATTTTCCGCCTGTTCGAGTTCATTTCCGAGGCCAATATTCTATCCAAAGCTCTGCGCGCTTCTGGCCGCAAAATCTTCCTGTTCTTCACCATGATGATCATCATGACCACCATTTTCGGCTGTTTGATGTATGTGCTCGAAGGTGGAGAAAACGGCTTTGAGAATATTCCAGCCAGTATCTACTGGGCGATTGTCACCGTGACCACTGTCGGTTACGGAGACGTGGTTCCGCTCACGGTGTTGGGGAGAGCTGTATCGGCACTGGCGATGCTAATGGGTTATGCAATTATCGCGGTGCCCACCGGCATTATCACCGCCGAACTGGCTTCCGGGATGAATACCCAGAAAAACATTGCCCGCAACTCCCGTAATTGTAAGACCTGCGGGACCTCGGGACACGAACCCGATGCGCATTATTGCGCCAATTGCGGTGAACATCTGGAGCAAAAAGCGGCTATAATAGACCCCTCTTAGTTAATCCAGATTCACCATGCCAAAATCCCTTTTTTCCTACCGCAAGCACTGGGCGGAGTGCTTCGGCCCCGCGCCCGAATTACCCATGAGCCGCACCGAGATGGACGCTCTGGGCTGGGACAGCTGCGATATTATTATCGTCACCGGCGATGCCTATGTGGATCACCCCAGTTTTGGGATGGCCGTTATCGGCAGAACTCTGGAAGCACAGGGTTTTCGAGTGGGCATTATTGCCCAACCCGATTGGACCAGCGCCGAGGCCTTTAGCGTCCTGGGTAAGCCCAATCTGTTTTTTGGTGTCGCTGCGGGCAACATGGATTCCATGATCAACCGCTACACGGCGGACAAGAAACGCCGCAACGACGATGCCTACACGCCGAATAACGAGGGCAATCGACGCCCCGATAGAGCCGTTATCGTCTACAGCCAACGTTGCCGGGAAGCCTTTAAAGACGTCCCCGTAGTGATTGGCAGCATAGAGGCCAGCCTGCGACGCATCGCCCACTACGATTACTGGAGCGACAAGATACGTCGCTCAATCTTGTTAGATAGCCAAGCCGATTTATTACTGTATGGCAATGCAGAGCGCGCGATTGTCGATGTCGCTCATCGCCTGTCCCAGGGCGAAGCAATGCACGAAATCCGCGACCTGCGCGGCACTGCTTTTGTGCGCAAACGAATTCCGGATAACTGGCGCGTTGTGGATTCAACCGATATCGATGTTGTGGGCCCCACCACTAAACCGCTAAGCCCCTATGTGGACACCCGCACCCAGGCCTGCGAGACGAAATCAGCCGACGCACAGCCCGAAGAAACTGCAGTGGTCACTCTGCTCGATAGAGTCCAGCGCAGTGACAAGGAAGTTATCGAGATCCCCTCTTATGAGCGGGTGAAGGACGACAGTGCTCTATACGCCCATGCGTCGCGCGTACTGCACAAGGAAACCAACCCCTACAATGCAAAACCGCTGGTTCAAGCTCACGGTGATCGTTTGGTATGGCTCAATCCGCCGCCAATTCCCCTGGAAACTGACGAGTTGGACAATGTTTTCGAGCTGCCCTATACGCGCCTACCCCACTCCTCCTATGGTGACGCCCCAATACCCGCCTACGAGATGATCAGGCACTCCGTCAATATCATGCGGGGTTGTTTTGGCGGCTGTACATTCTGTTCAATCACCGAGCACGAAGGCCGCATTATCCAGAACCGATCGGAAGGTTCCATTCTTCGAGAGCTGGAGGCGATAAGAGACACGTCCAAAGCTTTTACCGGCGTAATTTCTGATCTGGGCGGGCCGACAGCCAACATGTGGCGCCTCGCCTGCAAAAGCAAAGAGGTTGAAGCCAAGTGCCGAAAACTCAGCTGTGTGTTCCCCGGCATTTGCAAAAACCTCAACACAGATCAAACCCCGCTGGTAAACCTGTATCGAAAAGCCAGGGCGGTTCCCGGCATAAAAAAGGTGCTAATCGCCTCGGGACTACGGTATGACCTCGCGGTGGAGACTCCCGAGTACGTGAAAGAGTTGGTGACCCACCATGTGGGCGGTTATCTAAAAATTGCCCCTGAGCACACCGAGGACGGCCCCCTGTCGCGAATGATGAAACCCGGCATCGGCAGTTACGACAAGTTCAAGGAGATGTTCGAGAAGTATTCCAAGGAAGCCGGCAAAGAGCAGTACCTGATACCGTACTTCATAGCGGCGCATCCTGGCACTTCAGATAAAGACATGATGAATCTGGCTCTGTGGTTGAAGGCCAACAAGTTTCGAGCAGACCAGGTGCAGACGTTTTATCCCTCGCCCATGGCCACTGCAACAGCGATGTATCACAGCGGCAAAAATCCGTTGAAAAAAGTGAGTCGAAAGAGCGACAACATGCCCACAGTAAAAGACTTGCGCAAACGCCAACTGCACAAGGCGTTTTTGCGCTACCACGATTCTGACAACTGGCCGGACCTGCGCAAAGCATTGAAAAAAATGGGCAGAGCCGATTTGATCGGCAACGGGAAACTACACCTGGTACCACCACGCCAGCCGCCGAAGCGCCAGCAACGAGTACCCGCTAATGGCGGGCATTTCGCCACCCAACACAACGGTTTGCCCAGAATACCAAAGAAACCATCACGCAAAGATCGACGGTAACGCTAGAGGCCAGCCAAAAATTTAAAGGCAATAATTCGCGCCGAGGAAACTTCATTTTGTTACCCAACAAATTAATCGCTGCAGCATTAACCGCGGGTTTCTGCACGGTGCTTCAAGCTGAGTCCATCGCGCCGGGAATTCCGGCGCCCGAACTAACCATTGAAGACCGCGGTGAACTCACGCTCCATGGAGATGACATTGTCTATCGACCTTGGTCCTCCACGACGAAACCTGGAACTGTGCATATACTTCAATATCTCGCTGCTACCCGAGGTGCCAGCAAAGTGTATAGCCGCTTAGATTCAAGTCATAAGTGCAATTTCTAGAGCAGGTGGCCAACTGGTACAATCCAGTGCCATTTTCTCGACCAAGGAAATTACACATGAACTATACACAGTTGACCGAATACGAACGATACCAGATTGAAGCATTTTTAAAAGCTGGTTTTACACAAAAAGCCATAGCCAGAGAGCTTAGACGAAGCCCTGGGACAATTAGCAGAGAGCTTGGTCGCAATACGGGCTTGCGTGGTTATAGGCCCCAGCAGGCCCAGCGTTTTGCCACTGAACGGCAGCATCACCACACCCATACACGTATTACAGAGATAACCTGGCAGCGGGTTGAATCGCTACTGAGGGAGGAATGGAGTCCAGAGCAGATCAGCGGTTGGCTAGCAAAATCAATCCTGCAATCTGTTAGTCCAGAATGGATTTATCAGTACATTCTGATCGACAAGAAGGCCGGGGGCGACCTCCATGCCCACTTGCGCTGCCAAAAGAAACGTAAGAAGCGTTACGGGAGCCCAGACAAGCGCGGGCAGCTAAAGAACCGGGTAAGTATCGACGAGCGTCCAGCGATTGTTGATGAGCGCAAGCGTATTGGTGATTGGGAAATGGACCTTATCATTGGGCGCTTGGGTGGCTCCGTACTGATGACGGCTGTTGAGAGAAAGACACGTTTCACAGTGATCGCCCTGGCCCCCAATAAAACGGCGAAGGCCGTCAAGGAAGCGATACTTGGGGCGCTTTCCCCCTTAGCCGCCCCGGTAGAAACACTGACCTATGATAACGGCAAGGAGTTTGCCTTACACGAGGTTATCGCCCAACAGCTGCAGGCTGAAAGCTACTTCGCGCACCCTTACCATTCATGGGAGCGGGGATTGAATGAGAATACAAATGGTCTGATCCGCCAATACGCCCCGAAAGGATCTAGCTTTGATGATATGACGCCGGAGTGTGTCCAGAGAATCTTTGATAAACTTAACAACCGGCCAAGAAAATGTCTGGACTTTAAAACCCCCAACCAAGTACTGTTTGGGATCAACCCACCGATTGCACTAGCGACTTGAATCCGCCCCGGTTTACAGAGGGCCTTGAAGAGATTTTCGAAAAGACCGATTTTCATATCACCACTGTCCTAAACCTGGATGATGCAACTTGGGGAACAAGCGGCTTCGTGGTATCGGAAGTTGAATCCAAAAAAAGAGAATTCCCCGAAGCAACGTTGGTACTTGATGCCGATGGCGATGGACTCAAGGCCTGGGAACTAGCCAAAAAGGGAGCGGCACTTGCGATTCTGGACAAAGAGGGGAAGGTACCCTATTTCACCCAAGACCCAATGACAGACGCCAATCTTGAAGAAATGATGGCTCTGGTGAAAGCTCAGATAGGCAGCTAGCTAAACCACAACCTTAAAATTTTGTCATGCTGACGCAATAAGCCTTTTTTAAAGTAATATAGCTGCCCCAACGGAGCCGCTATGAACAAAAGAATTCTGTATCCCATTGTTGCTCTCCTGACAGGGTTGGCCATAGCCACCCTAGTGGCGCTGAGCAAACCTGCGATGGTCCCCGAGCCCTACGAACCGCTAGCTGCAACGGTGAGGGCAACACGCGTTCAAGCTCAAACTGAACACCTGGTCATTAACTCTCAGGGTACGGTTCAACCTAGAAGCCAGAGCGAGCTAATTCCCGAGGTTTCGGGGCGCGTTACCTGGATATCCCCCGCACTAGTCGACGGCGGCTCGTTTGAGTCTGGCGATGTTCTGCTGCGCATTGATGACGCCGACTACAAGACCGCCCTGGATCGGGCCACGGCCCAAGTGGATCGCACCGAGGTCGAAGCTAGTTTTTCCAAAGATGAACTCCAACGCTTGCAGCGTCTACATGACCAACAACTTGCGAGCCAATCCCAGCTCGATTCGGGAAAACGCGCCTCGCGTGTAGCTGCAGCAAACCTGATGGAGAGTCGGGCTAATCTCAATCAGGCGAAGCGCGATTTGCAGCGCACTAATCTGCTAGCACCTTTCAAAGGGCTGGTCAGAGAGGAGCACGTTGACCAAGGCCAGTTTGTCGCCCGGGGTAACAGTATTGGCACAATCTACGCGACAGACTTTGTCGAAGTACGATTGCCCATTGCACCGGATCAGCTATCCTACATAGGCCTTGCGGTTGTCCGCCGCGGGCAAATACCCAAGGAAATTCGCCCCCCTGTCACCGCCAGCGCCGATTTTGGTACCACGCGATTAATCTGGAACGGAGAGCTTATTCGCACTGAGGCCCAAATAGACGAAAGGAGCAGAATGGGCTATGGCGTCGCTAGATTCGAAAACTACAGCGCCGAGAGCCCCGATAGTGTGTCGGCGCCGGTTGGTTTATTTGTGCAGGCCAGTATTCGCGGGCGGGAAGTGAACAATGTCGTCAGATTACCTCGTTCCGTAATTCGCGATAACAATCAGGTTCTTATCGTCGATGAGGAAAACAGACTTCACTTTAGAACTGTCACCATCTTGCGACTGGAGCACGATGAGGTGCTAATAGAATCCGGACTAGAAGATGGTGAGATTGTCTGTCTCTCTCCCATGCAAACCGTCGTAGAAGGTATGCGGGTTCAGCCCGTATTCGAGTAAACAGCTGCCATGAATAGCACTATCAACTGGTTTATCCATAACCCAGTCGCATCAAATTTGTTGATGATGATTTTGTTTATGGCGGGATTGCTCGCGCTACCGAATATTCACCAGGAAGAATTCCCGAATATTGAAGTGGATGCCATCCAAATCAAGATTCCGTATCTGGGTGCCGCTCCGGCCGAAGTAGAACAAGCCGTTTGTATTCGGGTGGAGGAAGCCGTCGAGGGCTCCGAGGGAATCGACAAAATCCGCTCTACCGCCTCCGAAGGTTTTTGCTCGGTAATGATCGAACTCGTGGAAGGCGCGGACAAAAGCAAGATAACCAATGATATCAAAAGCAAAGTTGATGCCATCGATTCATTCCCCAGCGAAACTGAAAAACCGATTACCAGCGAGCTGACCTTTCTTGCCACAGTACTTGAAGTTGCTATTTCCGGAAATGCCGATGAGCGTACGCTCAAATACACGGGCCAGAGAATTCGCGATGAGATCGCCGCACTACCAGGTGTGTCACAGGTGGAGCTGCTTTTTGCCCGGCCCTACGAAATTTCTATTGAAGTCAGCGAACAAACATTACGCCGCCACGGTCTGACACTGGCCGAAATAGGCAGAGCTATCGAGAGCAGTTCGCTAGACGTGCCGGGCGGATCACTTAAAACTCAGGGCGGAGAGATACTGCTACGCACCAAGGGGCAGGCCTATCACGGCAGAGAGTTTGAAGACATTACCATACTGACCCAAAGCGACGGAACACAAGTTAGCCTGGGTGAGATAGCGACGGTTATCGACGGCTTTGAAGACAGCGATATGCTCGCTCGCATGGATGGCAACCCATCTGTCGCCGTCAAAGTTTCGCGGATTGGCAAAGAAGACATTCTGTCAATAGCCAGCCAAGTAAAGGAATATCTGGCTAAAGAACAGCAGCGACTCCCAGAAGGTATTCACTTAAATGTCTGGAAAGATGAGTCCCAGGATTTAGTGGACCGCCTGGACGCGCTGACCAAGAACGCCAGAAGCGGACTCATTCTGGTGCTGTTGGTGTTAACTTTGTTCCTGCGTTTTCGCCTCGCCCTTTGGGTGGCCGCAGGTATACCAGTGGCCATGCTTGGCGCCGTCGCCCTGTTCCCAGTGTTCGATATATCGATCAGCACTGTGTCTGTTATGGGGTTCATTCTGGTGTTGGGAATACTGGTCGATGACGCGATAGTGGTAGGCGAGCGAGTCTACTCCTACGAGCAGCAGGGCCTACCCCGATTGGAGGCCGCGTCCAAGGGTACCCAGGATGTCACTGTTCCTGTCGTGTTCGGCGTGTTTACCACAATGGCCACCTTTATACCCATCCTGACTATCCCCGGCAGCATGGGTGGGTTTTTCGGGGCCATCGCTTTGACGGTTATCATAGCCCTGTTTTTCAGCATCATTGAGTCACAATTTATACTGCCTTCACATCTCGCTCATCGTAAAGCCGAACAAACGGCGGGCGAAAGTTCCGGATTCAATCGATGGCTTGTGATACAGGCCAAGCTATCCAACGGGCTGGAGAACGTTGCTAACAACTATTATGTCCCGGGAGTCAGGGCGGCCATAAAGTGGCGCTATGTGACACTTTCCATCGGTATCGGCATATTGGCGATTACGGTAGCGCTGTTTATTAGCGGGCGAGTGGTCTTTCAATTCTTCCCCTCAGTGGAGGGCACGCGTTTGTATTCCACGCTGACGATGCCCGAGGGTACGCCGATAGAAATCACCGCAACTGCAGCCGCTCAAATCGAGCGCGCGGCAGAGCAATTAAGGACCGAGTTGGACGCAGATCTGCCCGCAGGCGAGGCCAGTAAAATCCGGCATATATTTGCCAGCGTGGGCTCATTTATTCCCAAGGGAAGTGTCAGCTTTTCCACTAACAAACAAACCAATCTGGCGGAAATTGCAGTGGAACTAAACCTGCCGCGCAATTATTCAGGGGTCTCTACCAAAACCTATGCTGCTCGGTGGCGCGAGCTCACCGGGTCAATACCCGACGCCATAGAACTGGGCTTTACCTCAGAGGCATTCAGTATGGGCAAAGCCATTGACATCGAGCTGTATGGAACAGGTTTTGATGAACTGAGGTCTGCCGCAGCCGAACTTCGACAGGGGCTTCAATCTTACACTGGCGTGATTGATATCACCGACACCTTCCGAGCCGGAAAACAGGAAGTACAATTGAAGTTGCTACCCGAAGCTCGCAGCCTCGGTCTTACAATGAGGGACTTGGGGCAGCAAGTACGGCACGCTTTCTACGGCTACGAAGCGCAACGGATTCAGCGCGGTAAGGACGATATTCGAGTCATGGTCCGTTATCCGGAAGATGAGCGTAAATCCCTGGGCGACCTGGAAGATATGCGCATACGCACCTCCGAGGGAACAGAGGTTCCTTTTGGGAGTGTCGCCCAGGCCAATTTATCCCGCGGCTATACCACCATCAACCGGGTAGACGGCCATCGTGTGGTCAGCGTCATTGCTGGCGTCAATCGAACGGTCAATACACCAGAGGCTATTCTTAGCTCCCTGAAGAACAAAGAGCTGGTCGATATATTGAAGCGACATCCAGGCGTGAACTTTCGCCTGTCCGGCGAGGCGGAAGAGCGCAGCGAATCTATGGGCAGCCTATTGAGCACCGCAGCCCTCGCCCTTATTGTTATCTATGCTCTACTGGCGATTCCACTACAGTCTTACCTGCAACCCCTGGTCATAATGAGCGTTATACCCTTTGGTGCCGTGGGGGCGATTTTTGGACATTTCGTCATGGGATTCGATCTGGTGTTTTTCTCACTACTGGGAATAGTCGCCCTGTCCGGCGTGGTGGTGAACTCCAGCCTGGTGCTGGTGGATTATATTAATAAGCAGCGCGGCTCGGGGAAGAATCTCGAGACCGTGCTGTGTGATTCCGGCGCCGTGCGGTTTCGGCCAATCGTGTTGACCAGTATCACCACATTTGTAGGCCTGGCACCCATTATTCTCGATAACACGATATCCCTGAGCATGTTTGTGCCCATGGCGGTCTCTCTGGCTTTCGGGGTATTGGTGGGCACCACGATCACACTGTTTTTAGTGCCATGCCTGTATATGATTCTAGAGGATATATTGCGGTTGACCGGAGCCAGCACGCCCGCCGCGCACAGTGACAGCGCACAGCTTGTCGAAGCGGCTGAGCAGCAGTAACTACTTTACAATGCTTTCAGAAGATGGGCCGTGCTTCTAATCCAATAACTGGTGCCTTGATTGCGTTCCGTAAAGGCTTCCGCTGCTGCTTCGGCTTCGGACCGGTCGGGATAACTCCCGGCAATAATCGCGAACACATCGCCCTTCTCAGACCAGGTTTTAACTATTTCAGCGCCCGGCGCATCCAGACCTGTTAGCGCCGTCTCTGCATTGGAGCGGCTGGTATGTGCAGCGACCTGCAACACGAAAGCCTTGGCGGAAAGTTTTTGCCAGTCCTGGTTGCTTTGTATATAGGATTCGTTGGTCTGCTGATCTCGAAGATCATCGCCCGGCTCTGCTCCCTCAATTTCCGAATCCTCCGAAACCTCCTCCAATTCCTGGGCGCCGGCGGACGCGGCTGAATTGGGCTCTACGATTTCTTCACCCCCGGTTGGAGCTGGCGTACTTGTAGTCGCATTTGCTAGCGGTGATTGAAAACAATCCCAGCGGCCTTTTTGGTCGGCGATACAACTCCAGTCATCGGTAACCTTTTCTGTCCCAGGCGCGACCCTTTCACGGGAAGCTTCGGGGACTTTCTCGTCGAAAATGCCGCAGCCCCCAAGGGGTAAAAGTAGCGATAACGCCATTGATTGATAGAAAGAGGATTTCACGTAACGACTGCCTTTATTAATATTCAGGTTTGCTGGGTAAAAGATAGCACAATAGGTTTGTAAACTTCAGGCCAACTTTTTCGAGCGTTTCTTGGTATGAGGCGTAGCATGGGCTTCAAGCGGATCATCCGGCCAGGGATGCTTTGGATAGCGGCCGCGCATCTCCTTCTTTACGTCTTCATACCCGCCGCGCCAGAATCCCGCGAGATCCTGAGTAATTTGCAACGGCCGTCCGGCTGGCGACAACAAGTGAATGAGCACTGGGATTTTCCCATCCGCAACTCGGGGCGTATCTTCGCAACCGAACATCTCCTGTAGTTTCACCGCGAGCACGGGCGGATATTCGTTGTAATCAACGGATATTCGCGAGCCAGAGGGCACCACCAGATGTTCAGGGGCCAAACGTTCAAGATCCAGAGGTAGTGGCCAGGGCAGTAAACTGTAGAGAATGGACTTTAAATCAATCTTTTGGAAATCTTCCAGCCGTTTTACATCCCCCAAAAAAGGAGCCAACCAATCCTCCAGGGTCGCCAACAAAGTGACGTTGGACAAATCCGGCCACGGGCTTGAACTCGCCTTAAACTCAGAGGCGGAATCGATATCAAGCGTGCCCAGATCGGCGGCCCGCAAAAGCATAACCCTGGCCCGCCACAACTCCAACTTCTTATCCCAGGGTAAGAGCGCCAACCCCTCCTTTCTCACCACGCCCAGCAACGCTTCATTGCGCGCTTCGTCAGGCACTTCCTCCAACGCATTACTGGACAGGACGAGATGCCCGATGCTGATTCGAGACTCCGCAATAAACTGATTACTTTTCTTATCCCACTCCACAAAATTTTCCTGGCGAAGCAGTGGCGACAGAACGTCCTCAAACATCTCGGAGTTCAAGGCAGTAGCACTGTAAATTCTGTCGGAAGACTCGCCCACGTGCCCCCCGACTTCAGCCACCGCTAACCATGGCTCGCCCGCCAGAGTATCGTCCACGGGCAGTACGGCGCTGCGGCCATTACTCATCTGGTAGCGAGTCTGATCGTCACCAGGGCGCAACCGCGCTATGCGATCTGAATAGGCGCTCGCCAACAAAACACCCAGCGCATCCTCTTCGGACACGGGAATGGCGAACTTGCGGGGTTTGTGCACCTGATTGCAGATATCGTTGAATCTATGCGCTTGTTTTCGGGTTCGCTTCAGCCAGGATGACAAAACTTGTGGACAGTGGCTTTGCCCCGTGAGCAACTGCATAGCCGCTACCAAATCAACCCCCTGATTGGCGATGGGGTTGCGCTCTGATAGCAGGGCAGCCAGCAAGCAGGCTGTCTCCGTTGCGTGAATATCGCAACCAACCAACAACATATGAGACAAGCGCGGGTGCAGCGGCATTTGGGCGAGACGAACCCCGTGGGGCGTTAGCTGGTAAATACCACTGGCACCCTCATACACCGCACTGCAGGCGATCAGTTGGGAGATAGCCTGGCTGTAAGGGCCCGGTGGCGGCGGATCCAGCCAGTCCAGTTCTTCGGGGTTATCCACACCCCAGGCCAGAAGCTGCAGCGCCAGTGGTGCCAGATCTGCCTGTAAAATTTCAGGGGTCGCCTGGGCTACTAGCTGCCCTTGTTGTTCCTCGCTCCACAAACGATAACAATGGCCGGGAGACAATCGCCCTGCCCTACCCGCTCGCTGCTGGGCAGAAGAGCGCGATACCCGGCGAGTGTCGAGGCGTGTCATTCCTGTAGAGGAATCAAAAATGGGTACCCGAATCAACCCGGCATCGATAACAATTTCTATGCCGTCAATCGTAAGGCTGCTCTCTGCTATATTGGTAGAAAGCACAATCTTGCGAATACCCTGTTGGGCCGGAGATATGGCTTTTTGCTGTTTAGCCAGAGGCAGGCCACCGTACAGACTATGCACTTCTACATCGTCATAGCGCTGCACGATCGACTCAAGATCTCTAGACACGCGGCTGATTTCCCCCTGCCCGGGAAGAAAAACCAATAGACTTCCCCCGTGTTCCTCCAGAGCATGTTTTATACTTTGCACGGTGCGGCCGATCATTGAGTCACTCAGGTGGTAACTGGCCCCGTAGCTCACCTGGACAGGAAACGCTTTGCCTTCGGAAGTAATCAGGGGTGCTCCGCCAAATAGATTGACGAGCGCCTCCCCATCCAGTGTGGCTGACATGACAATAATTTTCAGTGGTGGATCAACTCTGAACAGATTTCTACTTTGCATGGTCAACGCAAGACCCAGATCTGAATCCAGATTGCGCTCGTGAAACTCGTCAAAAATAACCAGGCCGATACCTTCCAACCCCGGATCACTTTGCACCATCCGCGTTAAAATGCCCTCGGTAATAACCTCGATGCGCGTGTTCGGACCGACACAGGTTTCCTGTCGAATTCGGTAGCCCACTGTTTCACCCACCGATTCTCCCAACAACTGGGCCATGCGCATGGCTGCAGCGCGAGCGGCGACGCGTCGGGGTTCTAACAGCAGGATTTTCTGACCTCTTAACCAGGACTCTTCCAACAGCGCCACGGGCACTATTGTGGTCTTGCCAGTTCCGGGAGGAGCCTGCAATACAAGCTGATGGCGAAAGTGCAAGGTGTCACGAATATCACCGAGAACTTCGGAGATAGGTAGGTCCATAAAGTGACTGGGTAGCATGAAGCTATTCTAGCGGAGCACGCTGTGCTTAGCTACGAAACTGGCATATTAGTGGTCAAACTCATCCCTCCAAAAAGATGATATCCTGAGCCCACTACACAGATGGGAATTGATCGATGACAATGCTGATAATGGGCTTAATACTTTTTAGCGTGGTACATTTTGTGCCTTCTTTGGCACCGGGTTTCAAATCTGGCTGGCGTGAAAAGCTTGGCGAAGGTGGATACAAGGGCACTTTCTCGCTACTGCTGCTGCTGTCCTTTGGATTAATCATTATGGGCTGGCGCAGCGCACAGCCGGAAATGGTCTATCTGCCCGGAGCCTCCCTACGCCATCCGGGAATGGGTTTGGTTGTCATCGGGTTTTTCCTGCTCGTCATTAGCAACCGGCCATCGCGCTTTCGACAGTGGATTCGCCACCCCCAACTGACTGGAGTATTAGTGTGGGCGGTGGCTCATCTGCTGATGAATGGCGATAGCCGATCGGTAACACTGTTTGGCGCACTGGCACTGTGGTCAGTAATAGAAATGTTCGCTATTAATCGGCGTGAGGGTGAATGGATAAAAGCCGCCTCTTCCCCACTGACTACCGATCTTATCTCCGTCGTCATTACTGCCGTAGTGGTTGGAATAGTCATGGCTATTCACCCCTACCTCAGCGGTATGCCTGTGATGTGAGTCTAGCGACTGGCCAGGGGTTTTATCTCTCGGTAGCTAAAGCGGCTGTCCAGTTTGACTTTCCAGGGCTTGCCGCCGACTTCGACATAGGGGTAGATAAAGTAATTTAACGGGACAGTTTTGCTGGTTTCACTCAGAATCAGATCTCGCCCGGTTGGAACAGGGAAGCCAATTTCGAAACGGGCTGGAATGCCCTCTGAGCGGGCCAGGGAAATAAACAGCGCGTGAAAATCTGTGCAATTGCCATAGCGCTCGCTACAAGCCCAATAGGTATCACCATTTCCCCAACCAGTACCTATTTTTTTGTACTCGACGTTATCGACAATCCAGTTATAGATCGCTCGCGCAGTGGCCGCTTTGGACTCATCGGCTCGCAGCGCGTGGATTTCAGCGAGTATCGGCTCCAAAATAGGGTCGCCCACTGGCACCAGAGTATCCGCGTCCAAAAATTGCTCTCGATCGCGATCGGACAGAGCCGGTTCGCTTCCCGCAGTCACCACTGTTAGCGCCACAGTAAACCCGCAGTTATTTGCCGCAGAATAAAAGAACGACAAAGAGGCGACAGTGATCCGGCTTAACTCCAATCGATCACAGGCTAGAACGGCAGCTCATGATTTACCTCGACACTGTCTGTGTACTCTTGTTGCTCAATCCGGATCTCCTCGTACAGTTGCGCAATCTCATCACCATAGTGATCCCACAGTACCGATCTCAGGTCGCCGAGCAGCTGATAAATACAATCGGCTTGTTCAGCCGTCCAGTAGGTTGTGATTTTTAAGGTTTTCATTTAGCCTTTCCTCGCTTTTTGGTCTCGCGCCGCTTCGACGCACACTCCTGCGCTTCCTTCATGCGGTACGACTCACCCTCAATGGCGATGACCTCGCTGTGATGGACTAAACGGTCAATCAGGGAGACCACACACGCGGCATTGGGGAACACGTCATTCCACTCGCCAAACGGACGGTTCGTTGTCACCAAAGTTGAACATTTCTCATAGCGCCGGTTGATGATTTCAAACAGCAAGTCAGCATGACGATTGCTGTAGGAGAGGTAGCCCACTTCATCAATTACCAGCAAGGCGGGCCTGGCGTAGTGTTTCAATCGACGCTGCAGGGCATTGGCGCCATCCTGACCTGCCAGGTCGTTGAGCATCGCCGCTGCGGTGGTAAACAGCGCCGTATAGCCGTGCATGACAGCGTTATACCCCAGGTTCTGGGCGATCATCGATTTGCCCACGCCGTTGCTGCCCAGCAGGATAATATTGCTGGCCGTGTCCATAAAACCCAGTTGCATCAGGGCATGAATCGCTTGTGGGTCGATAGCGCTTGGCCACTGCCAGTCAAACTCACTCATCGGTTTGAACCGGCCCAGCCTGGCGCTGCTCAGGCGCCGTTCGAGTGAGCGCTGTTTGCGCTCGGCAAGCTCCCAGGCGATGAGCTGTGCCCGCTAGGGGTATTGCTCGTCGGTGATCTCGCCCCAGTGCGCCAGCACGCCGTGGAGCTTCAGTTCAAGTGCCTGCTGTTTGAGTTGCTCGATATCAATCATCGGTATCATCTCCTGTCTCGCTTCGGGTGCCATTGAGCTTGTCGTAATCGGCAAGCCGAGCCAGCTTGACGCTGTAGTGTTTGACCTTCGCCGGCACGGCGACAGCAAGCGGTGGCGGCAGGTGCTGTTCATCACGGCGGCGCTCAAGAACGTGCTGCACCGCCTCCGGGTAGGGTGATTGCCGATCAAGTGCTTCACCCAGAGCTACATGCAGCTCGTCCCGCCCATAATCATCAAAGTTGATTGAGTAACCGGACCGTGGTTTTAATGACATGTCCACGCTGTGCCGATTGCTGCAGCAGCGTCTGGGCGTGCGCCGAAGCATGGCTCAGGCGATCCTGACCCCGGTGTAGTTTGGCGTGGGTTTTCTCCAGCCATAGGGCATTGATATGCGCCTCCTGTTCGATTTGCTCCCCTTTGCCAAAGCTGCGCTGATGCTCAGCAATGCATTGATCGCCCTCCACTATCTGGAGCCGCTCCAGGTCAGCGCTCACGCTCAATGGCTTGTGCACGTATTGATGGGGAATGGAGTAATCATTGAGATCGAAGCGAACATAAGGGGTTTTGGCGGCCCGCACGGGCTGTCTCTCATGGGTATCAAAGGGATTATCCGGCAAACTCACCTGCTCCTGTAAGAAGGCTTCCCTGACCGTCAACGTACGCTCTTCAGGGCAAGCCCGATCAGCACTCACACCCTGGCACCAGTGCTCAGCTTGCGCATTGAGTTCGGCCAGTGTTTGCCAGTGACGAGCGGCAAAGAAATTATCGCGAATATAGCGAATCGCTCTTTCTACCCGGCCCTTTTCATTGCCCCGGGCCACCGCCACCGGGCGTGGTTCGAAGCGATAGTGGGCTGACAAGGCCAGCAAGGTGGGGTGGAAGCGGATGGCGTCACCGTGGCGCTCCAATACGGCCGATTTAAGGTTGTCGTACAGCAGCACCTTTGGCAATCCTTGCCAGGCCTCGAATGCCGCTACATGGCCGCGTAAAAAGTGCTCCATTTGCTGGTTGAGATAAAAGCGCAAGAAGATCTGTCGCGACCAGCTCAGCACCATCACAAACGCCATTAACGGCCGCCGGGCCTTGCCGATCTGAATATGCCCGAACGAACCCCAGTCAACCTGGGCTTGCTCACCGGGCAGGGTTTTTAGGCGTAAATACGCCTCGGGCAGCTTGCGCGGCCGCAGTTCACTGATACGCTGGCGAAACTGGCTGGGGCCACCGGGGTATCCCCGCAGGCGGGCCATTTCATACAAGCGGGCCGCCGTGAGTGTGGGAAACTCCCGCAGGGTGTCGATGACAAAGGGCAGATAGGGGTCGATGATCGACGCACGGCGAGTGCGCTCCACCTTGGGCAGGCCAGCCTGTGCCAGTACCCGATCAACCACTGAGTGGTGAATGCCAAGCTGGGTCGCAATGGTGCCCGTTCGCCACTTCTCAACAAAATGGTAGCGCAGTATTTTTGCTTCAGTTTCTTTGCCGATGGCCATGACTGCCCTCCGATTGATGACTCCTGTCCAGCCGCTGCACTAATGTCGCCGGAATCTGCGCCTGAACTGACTGCTCTGCAGAAAATCACTGCGCAAAAAGGGACCGCAGACCGCGCCACAGTGATGGCAGCGCACGGTGGCGTCAGTTTTACCCGGCATATCGGCCCTTTTGATCTCATCAGGCACGGTTTGCAGTAGATCACGGAGTATTATTGCCAGAGAACGGTGATGCGTTACTTTTTGTTGTTGCCGTTCTCGATAACGCTGTTGGCGAGCGGCATTATTCATGCGACCCGGGCGAGTGGCCTGGTACTTCGCTCTGGCTCGTTTAATGGATTCCTTTCTGGCTTCCTGGCTGCAACCATCGGTGCAATACCGCTGGCCGCGATCACAGTGGGTACAGACGATGACCTGGGCGTAGCAGCGACAACAGTGGTAGAGACGGCTGGATGATGGCATCGACACAAAGGTCGATGAGGGCTGGATTTATTCCCATTATGTGCAACACTTAACGGGTCGTGCACCTGCACGGTTTTTTTGGGTATGGCGCCAGCGTTGACCGTCAAATCTGTGGTGGCGTCATACCGTTCTCAGCGACACTTATTCTTATAGTCCCTACGCTTGAATCGTGCCTGCTTATTGGTCGCTCTTGAGTGTGACTGGGCCGCAGTTCTACCGCGCCGATTCTAATACGCCGAGATCCGTCTATTTCAAAATTCGGCAAATAGCTGCGGTTTTGGAGTGGCGTCTACAGGGCCTGGACGACGATCGAAAAATTCAAAATCAAAAAGAAAAAACGGCTTAGCGCGTACATGCTTATCCTTAGCATTGTATGTGGTATTTGAGGGGATTTGGGGCGCTCTGGAAAACAAGAAATTATCCAGATTTACGCCCCTCGTTACATTCTAGCTATATGAACCTAGCCTTGAGGCAAGATCAAAAACTTCTCACCTGTCGCCTGCTTGGTGTACACCGCCATCGCCTCCAGAGACAACGCACCTGCGAGAGAGACTTCACTGGTGTAGTGGCTAGCAAAGGTTGTGGTAATTTCCGCCGCTACCTTTGCGCGCATTTCCATGCCTTTTTGCATACCGACCTTTGCCAGGAACGGCGTGAGCAAGAAGCCACCAACCCCCCAGGAAAAACCGAAGTTTCGGTTCAGTACGGTGGGGCTGCGATCGAGCCCACCGTAAATGTAGAGCTGCTTATAGACATCGGAGCCATAGCGATTGTACTCGCCCATCGCGCGCGCTGCGGCAGCTTCCATACAACTGAGAATGTCGCTGCCGAGCTTGCCCCCGCCAGTGGCATCAAAGGCAATTGTGGCTCCGGATTGAACCAGAGCCTCGGTTAGATCGGAGTAAAAGCTGTCTTTGCTGGAATTGACAATAATTTTTGCGCCCAGAGCACGCAGAATGTCCTCTTGTTCAGGCTTGCGCACAATGTTGACCAAATCCACGCCTTCGTTCAGGCAGATGCGATTCAGCATCTGGCCCAGGTTTGAAGCGGCAGCGGTATGAACCAGAGCGGTGTGCCCCTCGGCTCGCATTGTTTCGACCATCGCAAGAGCGGTGAGCGGGTTCACAAAGCAGGAAGCACCCTGCGCCGCTGTGGTTCCCTCAACCAGTTCCAGTGCCTGATAAATACTCACACAGCGATACTGCGAGTACATCTCGCCGCCCACAACGCCTACCATTTTTCCCATCAGCGCCTGTGCAGCATCTGAAGACCCGGCTGCGACAACCACTCCCGATCCTTCATTACCCACTGCCAGGGACTCGCCCACCCTGGCTGAGACCATTTTCATTAACTTCTCGGGAATATCAGCAGTGATGACGGGTCGGTCAGCTGTTCCACCCGCGCGGGCCGTTGACATGTCTGCGGGGCCAACCAGCAAGGCCAGATCGGACGGGTTGAGTGGAGTCGCTTCAATGCGAACCACAATCTCATCGGGACCGGGCTCAGGTACGTCGACCTCCACCAGGGAAATTTCGAGAGTATTATCTTCTTTTATCAAAGAGCGTAGCTGCAAGCCGGAGGTAGCCATAATATTTCCTTTAGTTCGAAGTCGATTCGATTGCTGATTAACGAGATCTGGTTTGTGGAATCTTGGGGGCGAGACTATACCGAAAATTCGTAACCGATACATTCTTCGGTAAAGGACCACAGTTTTTCAGCGGCGCTATCATCTGTAGCCCAGGGTTTGGGTGTAGTCAACTTGGAGTTCGAAAAATACTTACCGCTGATATCTCCCACTTCCTCAGAACAACACAAATAAATAGAGGTTTCAGCCCCTTTGTCCGGAGATCGAAAAAACGGCTTCAGCAATATCGGTAAAATTCTGGCCATGACACCTTTATTCTGACTGGCCAAGGACGTCGCAACAGCACCAGGATGCAGGCAGTTAACCGTAATGCCCTCCCCCTTCAATCGTTCGGCCAGGACGCGGGTAAATAGCATATTGGCCAGCTTGGATCGCCCGTATTCGCGGAAGGTTTTGTAACTCTCCTGGGCTTGCATATCTTCAAAGCCCATACCCTTTACAAAGTTGTGCGCATCCGATGCCACCGTCACAATCCGGGCTGACGGAGCCATTCGCAATGCCGGCAGCAGCAGTCCTGTGAGCAGGAACGGCGCAAAATGATTCACCGCCAATGTCTCTTCAAAACCGTCCTGCGTTTCGCAGCGGCTTGTGTTAACGATCCCGGCATTGTTCAGCAGTATGTCCAGGGGCGCTCCCGTGTCTAATATCTCCTGAGCGGCACGCCTGACACTGGCCAGCGATGCCATATCCATCATGACCATATTAGGAGCCAAGCCACCTGCACTTTCCAACTCTTGCGCAAGTGCCTGTGCCTTCTCGGCATTGCGACACAACAGCGTCAATTGTGCACCGCGCCTGGATAACTCCAGGGCCGCACTGCGACCGATTCCAGCCGTGGGCCCAGATATTGCAATGTGCTTGCCTGTGATGTCCACAGTCTGTCCTATTCGAAGCGGGCGCTAGATTCTAGCCCCAGCGGCGGCAACCTGCAAACGGAAGCTTATGACAGTTGCCCCTCGAAAAGGTACAATGCCCGTCCCCAATTTAAGTGTATCGCGACCATGGCAGCATTCGACAAAGGCAACGAACCACTGGACGAACAGGCCCTGGCGGATCACATCGAAAGGGCTCTGAAGACCCAAGCTCCCAGCGGACGCAACTTTGATCTGAATTACAAGTTGGTGCGCCGTATGTTTAACCCCATGGTGGTAGGCGGGGAGAAAATCCCCAGTCAGCCCTGTCTTTTTGTCGGCAATCATTCGCTGTTTGCACTCGATGGAATGGTATTGGGTCCGGTGATGCTGCGTGATTTTGGCCGATTTATTAGAGGGCTCGGAGACAAGTTTCTTTTTGCCAATCCATCAGTTGCGAACTTTATTATGAAAAATGGTGCCGTTATGGGGCATCCCGAAGTTTGCAGCGCATTAATGGAAAACGGCAGCGATCTGGTGGTCTTTCCTGGCGGTGCTCACGAGGCAGTCAAACCAGTCAGCGACCTCTACTCACTGCAGTGGAAAGAGCGCTATGGCTTTGTGAAGCTGGCCGCCATGCACGGCTACACCATTATGCCATTTGGTATGGTAGGGCCCGATGAATTTTATGGACACTACATGGAAGGCCATGAAATTCCAGAGTCACGGCTGGGCCGGGTGCTCACTCAATTTAGCTTACTCACAGAAGATACTCGCCGCGATATGATGCCGCCCATACCGACAGGATTGATGGGCAGCTTGCTTCCCAAACCACAGCGCTGCTTTATCGGCTTCGGCGAACCCGTGGACTTATCACACTTTGAGGGGAAAAAACTCTCAAAACGCAATCTGCGCATTGTACGCAATCAGGTTGCCGATGAAATTGAGGAGCAATTGAGCGAGCTCCTTCTATTGAGAGAACAGCATAAAGGTGAGGACGGTCTACTTCGCCGCCTGCTCACCTTCTAGCGAAGCAAACTGGGATCGCCCCTCTACTCGGCCATAACACGGGCCAGGCGCTCGGGACGACGCCACACCCCACCCATAAGTCGCCGTAAGTAAATGATCGCCAGAGAAATAAGCATGGCGACAAAGCACCACCACGAAACAAGAGGGCCGAAGTCGTAAACCATAATGATAAAATACTGCGCGACCAACATCAGCATGTGAATAGATATTGAAGTGGTCATCAGCCAGCGCGTATCACCCGCACCCACGAAGCGACCGATGAGGCTCATCACACCGATATTGAGACCAATCATCGGCACAAAAGAAAGCATGTCCCAATTAAAAACGATGGCCATCGAGGCGCCCTGCACAATTCCGTAGGACTGAAACATTAGTAAAAACAAATTAAAGGTCGCTGTATTCATAAAACTCTCGAGACCCGATGGAGTGCCGAGACGTAAATATCGGCGCAGTATCGCTTTATCGATATGAAACGATGCCATGACATTGAACTGATTTCGATGGGATCGGGAAAAATAGAAATACAGAAAAAGCCCAACCGAAAATACCGGTGCCACCACTGTAGCAAGAGCGGCTCCGGCTATCCCAAGCTCTGGGAATCCTCCCTTGCCGAACAACAACATCCAGGTCAGCGGAATGTTAAGCAGCACGCCGAGTACGTCACTTATCATTACCACCTTCGTGCGTCCGATGCCCGAGAAGTAGCTGGCCAGAGCGGCCTTGTGGAACTTGGGAATACAATACGTAGCTTGGTGTACATGGAAATATTCGACATAAGTGATAGCAGCCCGATAACGTGGTGCTAGATCTGCGGCAGTAATATAAGGAAGAACTAAATGCCCGAAGCTAAATCAGAGCAGGCTATGCCTGCAGTGACGCGTTCTATGCGCCTTGCCAAGCACGGTGCATTTCACTTTGTGATTTGGTTGGGAGCGCTCGCCGTGTTCGCAGCGGCAGACAGCTGGAGTGCAGTAACAGAACTACAGTTTGCTGCTTTCCTCGCCGTGCTTGCAGCAATCGTAACCGGGATCACCAGCACGACCTTGATCCACGAATGGTTTCACTTTTTGGGTGCCAGGGTTTCCGACGGGCGCTACGGTATACCAGCAAAAAATGGCCTGTTTGTGTTCGACTGGCACTACGGTGAGAATTCTTTACAACAATTTTAGGTTCTACTGGGAATCCTGTGGGTAGAGGTTGAGTTTTCCACAGTGGAACAGAATTGAAACTCGATAGTTTTCGAAGTTTCTAAATCCTCGGGCAGCCGATTTTATTGTCTGAATCTTTGAATTAAATCCTTCTGCGGTCGCATTGGTGATGCGATGTTTCAAGTAAGTCATTATGTTGTCGAGATGTTTCTTTAGCATCTTGGCGACTGATATGACCGGCTTTAGACGTGAATGTGTCGCCCACCAGTACCATTTCTTAAAGAACGCCCGGGCTGGTTTATCGTAGCTGTAAGTCCACAGGTCAAGCAGCGTCTCTTTGATTGCCCAGGCTCGGGCAACCTTCAACCCCTTTGATTGAAGGCCATAAAAAGTGGCTTCATCTTTTTCACTCCAGTTGTCGGGATTGCGTAACCAGGTATAGCGAGACCCGACCAGGTCATTGATACCGGCGGCTCTTAATGTTTTATTTTCTTTGCGCCTGACTTGGTCAACCATTTTTGTAAGATAACTGACGATATGAAACTTGTCGTGAACAATGGCGGCGTTCGGTAAAGTCGCCTCAACTGCCGTCATAAATGGAACCCACATATCCACGGCAACAGCAGCTACTTCATTACGCTGCTGTTCTGGAAGCGTGGACAGCAATGCGGTTGCCGATTCCGTCGTTCTATCTGCCACGACCTCAAGCACTCTGGACGCATTCAAATCGTACAGCAGGCTGGCATAGGATTGCCCCTTGCGAAAACTTTTTTCATCGATGCCAAGGTGTTTCACTTCCTCAACAGAGCGTCTGTCCATCCCTCTTTTCACTGCTCGGGATTGAATATGATGCACCTCATCCCACGACAGACCAAGTAGTTTTGCGGCCTGTGTCTTGTTGCTGGCAGCCGACAGTACATCAATAGCGAAACGCTCAAATAAATGCGTAAAGCGTGCCTGCGTATCTGCCCACGGTACTTTCAGGCTTTTGATTCCATGCGCTTTACAATGAATACGCGGAACCTGAGCAACTAACTGCGTCTTGAACTGCATCGTATCAAGGTGTCGCCATGTGCGTTGCTCACGATGGTCGTAAACCGAACAAAGGGCATGGCAGACACTACACGCGCCTTTCGTTCCCTTTGGCCAATCTATCTGGAGGGTAATTGATTTGTCGGTCAGATCCGGAGTAATAGCCGTGATTTTCCATGGGTCGCTAAGCCCCAAAAGTTGAGTAAACAACGCGGTATCTTTCATTTGAATATCTCCATAAAAAAAGACTCTTGTACCACATTCTTGACCATTGTTTGGCTTTTACCCATAGGAAACTCGGAAGAACCCATTAATTGCGGCCGCAGGACTTACTGAAGACTCTATCCGTAGAATGTGCCGGAAGTTGTCTGGCAAAGAAGCGATGTCAGCCTGCTCCATAGGTTGATCAGAACTATTTTCCAACAACAGTACTTCATAGTCCCGGCTATTGACGCCTCGTTGGTAATCTGGAGAGAGCGACTTGATAGTATTTCGAATTTGCTCTTGCATGCGATAGCATACAACGATGATTGATAGCTTTGGGGTATGACTCACCTGGTTAGACCCTATCTTTTGTTTACGACGAATTTAAGAGTATACCAAAAATACCATAACCCTGTTTCAGATCTGTGGCGGATGATTCCGGCTATTTTTAAGGATATTTAATGAACTAGAGTTTAGAGCGAAAGAGCTGTTGTCGGAAGCTTCAATCCCGACTCCTTTTCCTTAATGTTCTCTCAAAACCTGCGTGTAATACAAGCTGCAACGCAATGTTACCCATCTTGTATATAATCTACCGCACCAGGGGCTTGGAATTTTTTGCATCTTTCGTTCCACCAGCTTCGAACGTTAACATGGCGAAAATGTTTTGTCAGACCCAGCCTGATTCTTCCCGCTGTAATAATATCCGGCTTGCGCCATGGTGCATCCGTCACCAGTGGGCCCGCTTTATCACCCAATACCAGCGTCAACAAATGAAGCAGTCCGTAACCTACAGTCGTCAAGTGAACCCAGCGATGCAGCGTTTGGCGCCGTTGCTGCCAGGCTTCTTTGAGCCCCCACAATTGTTTCAACTGGTAGTACATCGACTCAATCGACCAACGCAGTCCGTAATCTTCAATCACTTGTTCGCTCGTTAGAGTCGTATCGGTTGAAAGAAATAATCGAGTCTTGGTCCACTGACCTTTACCCCTGTCTAGCTCGCACCAAACGGCTCTGACTAACTGACCGTCAAGGAACCTTGCCTTGGCGAGCCGACTACGGTATCTCACCTTTTGTTCTTTTCCGTACAGCCGCAGTAGTGCTTCCGTCTTTTTAAAGTGGGCAATTCGCTTGGGTGTGTGTTTTTCGCCATACTTGCGTGGCCGCCCGCGTTGCCCCGGTTTTCGTTCGGGGGGTTCGTCGTAAAGCCGCGTATCGATTCTCGCCTGGCCAATCACGGTAAAACCGTACGCTGTCATCGCGTTGATAAATCGTTTGCGCATATACCAGCAATCGACCAATACCCTCACCGTTTTATCTTCAAACAAGCGGTAAACAGCACGCATGATCACTGTCGCTGCGACCAGCTTGCCCGTATTCCCTGCACTGGGTATCAGTCGGAACAATAGAGGTATCGCCGTCGTCTCCAGCGGTGTGCGCCTGAAAACAGCCGCTAAACTAACCCAGCATTGACCACGAACATAGGCGGCTAAATTCGGCTTATTTCCGTGCTGATGATGTATCTGGCTGCCCGGTGCTTTTTTCGAGGCTCGTAGACTCACCGTATCGTCAATCGCTAAATATAGAACGGGATCATTCTTGGCACTAAGAACCAGACAGACGAACTGTCTTGCCAGCTTCAACCAGGACCACTTTCCGGCTTCAAGCCATTTGTAATACGTCGTCCAGTGCCTTTGCATGTCTAGAAACAAATAGGTTTCGGTGACAAAGCCAGCGGGCGTTAACATAGCGCCGATCAATAGTTCAATGAATGTGCCTACGGATCTTGGGGGTAGCGCTTTGCTTAAAAATGTTATCCAATAGCACAGTTCGCGGGGGATGCGAGCACATCCTGTTGCGTTCATAGCGGCCTCCAGAAGAAATCGATTCATTTCTTTCTGAAGGCCGCGCCCTATACACCTTTTAAAAAGCAAAGCTGTATAGGGCGCGGCAAACTTTTTGCCGCTTTATGTCAAGTTTTTTCGCACACTTTGCGCGATAATCTTCCTCCCCAGACTCTAAACTCTAGTTAATGAACTTTGAGAAAGTGATTTTTCTGCATATTGCCAAAACCGGCGGAACTTCGTTGGTAGAGTATTTTCGACAGCGATTACCACAAGACGCTGTTTTGTCTCATGGGGATTTCATTTCAGTGAATGACAATCCGCCACTGCGCGCTGACTTGGTAGCTAGAAACAAGTTTGTTTCCGGGCACTTCGGATTTGACTATATCAATGACTATCTCTCGGATGCCTATTCGTTTACATTTTTGCGAGATCCGGTTGCGCGAGTGCTTTCATTTTATAAATTCTGCATGCACAAAGATATGCAAAACCGTTTTGCCGTTGCTCGAGCTGCCGGAGATTTGGGTATCAACGGTTTTTTGGTGTCCATGCTGGACGCGGTGGTTGAAGTGGTAGACAACCAACAGACATGGCAACTTGCGTCAATGTACCGAATTTGTGATCGCCAAGAAGGAAGGTTTAATTGCGATGATGCCGTTCTAGAAAAAGCCAAAGAGAATCTGGCGCGATTGTCTTACGTTGGTTTTACAGAGTCCTTCGATACCTGCTTCAAGCAGATTATCGATGATGTTGGTCTTGAAAACCCGGCAAAGGTACCGCACGAATTTCGGACTCGTGATCCTGTAGATGAGGAAGACCTGGACTCTGCTGTACTGGCCAGATTGAGGGAGCGCCTGAGCTTGGATGTCGAATTGTACGAGCACGCTAGGCGTGCATTCCCCGTAGTTTCCCAGTGATTTCTGTAGCCCGACAGCTTCAGGCAATTGCGCTCCCGCTTGCTAAAGCGCCCCGGCGGTGACCGGGAGATGGTCGATATCCTGGTCTACCGGGATCTGACTGGCTTCGACTTCGGGCAGAGCACTGTGGATGAGGCCCTGGTCAAATCACTGCACCGGTGCCAGTTCCTGGAAGATGCCCAGAATGTGGTGCTTGTGGGTGGTCCGGTGTTAGCGCCACAGTAAACCCGCAGTTATTTGCCGCAGAATAAAAGAACGACAAAGAGGCGACAGTGATCCGGCTTAACTCCAATCGATCACAGGCTAGAACGGCAGCTCATGATTTACCTCGACACTGTCTGTGTACTCTTGTTGCTCAATCCGGATCTCCTCGTACAGTTGCGCAATCTCATCACCATAGTGATCCCACAGTACCGATCTCAGGTCGCCGAGCAGCTGATAAATACAATCGGCTTGTTCAGCCGTCCAGTAGGTTGTGATTTTTAAGGTTTTCATTTAGCCTTTCCTCGCTTTTTGGTCTCGCGCCGCTTCGACGCACACTCCTGCGCTTCCTTCATGCGGTACGACTCACCCTCAATGGCGATGACCTCGCTGTGATGGACTAAACGGTCAATCAGGGAGACCACACACGCGGCATTGGGGAACACGTCATTCCACTCGCCAAACGGACGGTTCGTTGTCACCAAAGTTGAACATTTCTCATAGCGCCGGTTGATGATTTCAAACAGCAAGTCAGCATGACGATTGCTGTAGGAGAGGTAGCCCACTTCATCAATTACCAGCAAGGCGGGCCTGGCGTAGTGTTTCAATCGACGCTGCAGGGCATTGGCGCCATCCTGACCTGCCAGGTCGTTGAGCATCGCCGCTGCGGTGGTAAACAGCGCCGTATAGCCGTGCATGACAGCGTTATACCCCAGGTTCTGGGCGATCATCGATTTGCCCACGCCGTTGCTGCCCAGCAGGATAATATTGCTGGCCGTGTCCATAAAACCCAGTTGCATCAGGGCATGAATCGCTTGTGGGTCGATAGCGCTTGGCCACTGCCAGTCAAACTCACTCATCGGTTTGAACCGGCCCAGCCTGGCGCTGCTCAGGCGCCGTTCGAGTGAGCGCTGTTTGCGCTCGGCAAGCTCCCAGGCGATGAGCTGTGCCCGCCAGGGGTATTGCTCGTCGGTGATCTCGCCCCAGTGCGCCAGCACGCCGTGGAGCTTCAGTTCAAGTGCCTGCTGTTTGAGTTGCTCGATATCAATCATCGGTATCATCTCCTGTCTCGCTTCGGGTGCCATTGAGCTTGTCGTAATCGGCAAGCCGAGCCAGCTTGACGCTGTAGTGTTTGACCTTCGCCGGCACGGCGACAGCAAGCGGTGGCGGCAGGTGCTGTTCATCACGGCGGCGCTCAAGAACGTGCTGCACCGCCTCCGGGTAGGGTGATTGCCGATCAAGTGCTTCACCCAGAGCTACATGCAGCTCGTCCCGCCCATAATCATCAAGCAGTTGATTGAGTAACCGGACCGTGGTTTTAATGACATGTCCACGCTGTGCCGATTGCTGCAGCAGCGTCTGGGCGTGCGCCGAAGCATGGCTCAGGCGATCCTGACCCCGGTGTAGTTTGGCGTGGGTTTTCTCCAGCCATAGGGCATTGATATGCGCCTCCTGTTCGATTTGCTCCCCTTTGCCAAAGCTGCGCTGATGCTCAGCAATGCATTGATCGCCCTCCACTATCTGGAGCCGCTCCAGGTCAGCGCTCACGCTCAATGGCTTGTGCACGTATTGATGGGGAATGGAGTAATCATTGAGATCGAAGCGAACATAAGGGGTTTTGGCGGCCCGCACGGGCTGTCTCTCATGGGTATCAAAGGGATTATCCGGCAAACTCACCTGCTCCTGTAAGAAGGCTTCCCTGACCGTCAACGTACGCTCTTCAGGGCAAGCCCGATCAGCACTCACACCCTGGCACCAGTGCTCAGCTTGCGCATTGAGTTCGGCCAGTGTTTGCCAGTGACGAGCGGCAAAGAAATTATCGCGAATATAGCGAATCGCTCTTTCTACCCGGCCCTTTTCATTGCCCCGGGCCACCGCCACCGGGCGTGGTTCGAAGCGATAGTGGGCTGACAAGGCCAGCAAGGTGGGGTGGAAGCGGATGGCGTCACCGTGGCGCTCCAATACGGCCGATTTAAGGTTGTCGTACAGCAGCACCTTTGGCAATCCTTGCCAGGCCTCGAATGCCGCTACATGGCCGCGTAAAAAGTGCTCCATTTGCTGGTTGAGATAAAAGCGCAAGAAGATCTGTCGCGACCAGCTCAGCACCATCACAAACGCCATTAACGGCCGCCGGGCCTTGCCGATATGAATATGCCCGAACGAACCCCAGTCAACCTGGGCTTGCTCACCGGGCAGGGTTTTTAGGCGTAAATACGCCTCGGGCAGCTTGCGCGGCCGCAGTTCACTGATACGCTGGCGAAACTGGCTGGGGCCACCGGGGTATCCCCGCAGGCGGGCCATTTCATACAAGCGGGCCGCCGTGAGTGTGGGAAACTCCCGCAGGGTGTCGATGACAAAGGGCAGATAGGGGTCGATGATCGACGCACGGCGAGTGCGCTCCACCTTGGGCAGGCCAGCCTGTGCCAGTACCCGATCAACCACTGAGTGGTGAATGCCAAGCTGGGTCGCAATGGTGCCCGTTCGCCACTTCTCAACAAAATGGTAGCGCAGTATTTTTGCTTCAGTTTCTTTGCCGATGGCCATGACTGCCCTCCGATTGATGACTCCTGTCCAGCCGCTGCACTAATGTCGCCGGAATCTGCGCCTGAACTGACTGCTCTGCAGAAAATCACTGCGCAAAAAGGGACCGCAGACCGCGCCACAGTGATGGCAGCGCACGGTGGCGTCAGTTTTACCCGGCATATCGGCCCTTTTGATCTCATCAGGCACGGTTTGCAGTAGATCACGGAGTATTATTGCCAGAGAACGGTGATGCGTTACTTTTTGTTGTTGCCGTTCTCGATAACGCTGTTGGCGAGCGGCATTATTCATGCGACCCGGGCCAGTGGCCTGGTACTTCGCTCTGGCTCGTTTAATGGATTCCTTTCTGGCTTCCTGGCTGCAACCATCGGTGCAATACCGCTGGCCGCGATCACAGTGGGTACAGACGATGACCTGGGCGTAGCAGCGACAACAGTGGTAGAGACGGCTGGATGATGGCATCGACACAAAGGTCGATGAGGGCTGGATTTATTCCCATTATGTGCAACACTTAACGGGTCGTGCACCTGCACGGTTTTTTTTGGGTATGGCGCCAGCGTTGACCGTCAAATCTGTGGTGGCGTCATACCGTTCTCAGCGACACTTATTCTTATAGTCCCTACGCTTGAATCGTGCCTGCTTATTGGTCGCTCTTGAGTGTGACTGGGCCGCAGTTCTACCGCGCCGATTCTAATACGCCGAGATCCGTCTATTTCAAAATTCGGCAAATAGCTGCGGTTTTGGAGTGGCGTCTACAGTCCGGGCACGGGCAAACCCATCTGGCAACCGCGATAGCGGTGCAAGCGATCCAGCATCATCATTACCACCAACCTCAGCTTTGCAGAATGGTCGGCTGTGTTTGTAGATGAAAAGATGACCACGGCCCTGCTGAGTAGCTCGGACAACGCCATTATCGAGTTTTAGGAAGAATAAAAGGGTTGGGCGCAGAACTGGGCGCATTGGCTGGGACCTCACTCAATTGCTTGTTCAAGTGAGGCCCATATTAAGCCCAGGCTCTCTCGGGAGCTACTCCTGGGGTGTCAGAGCGTTAATTCGCTCCAGGGAATCCCCGTATTCATTGAGCAGACGAAAGACAATGTCACGACAGGATTCAATTTGATTGATTTGCCCGACTACCTGGCCCACAGGGTTAAAGGCGCTTTTTTGACAATCTCCGCTACCGGCGTATTTGTGGGTGCGGCGCACTGCATCGAAAGTGAGATACCCCTGTAATGGCATGGGCAGGGGATCGGGAGTGTCGTCGCGTTCCCAGGCTTCGGTCCATTCGTTCTTGAGCACTCGTGCGGTTTTGCCGGTCCAGGCGCGGGATCGGACAGTGTCCTCCGACGTTGCGCTCATATAGGATTCGCGTTGTGCCGGCTCGGCGGTAGCCTCTACCGAGTTTAGCCACATTGAACCCAACCACACACCGGAAACGCCCATGCTCATGGCGGCCATAATCTGGCGGCCATCGCCGATTCCCCCCGCAGCCAAAACCGGAAGTGGTGCTACCGCGTCTACCATCTGCGGCCACAGAACCATTGAGGTGACTTCTCCTGCATGGCCTCCACCTTCGGACCCCTGGCACACGACAAAGTCCAGGCCGGCGTTTTTGTGGTTGATTCCATGCTTGAGCCGCCCTGCAAGCGCACCTATCAAGCGCCCCGATGCGTGAACTTGTTCCACAATATTTGCGGGGGGAGTTCCCAGCGCATTGACGATCATTCGGCAGTTAGTTCGAGTCAAAGCTTCATCAACCAGAACCTGCGCCTGTAACGCAGAAAAGCTCAAGCTCACTTCGCCGTCGTTGTCGGGGTATTCGGGAACACCGTAATCTTTTAGTAGCTTCTCGGTAAACTTGCGATGTTGCTCTGGAATGGCGTCCTGCAGCATCTTAACGAGTGCATCTGGATCCGTTTCTTCCATTCCCTCGTACCTTTGCGGAATAGCCACGTCCACTCCATAGATGTGGTCGCCGATGTGCTCGTCAATCCAATCCAATTCTTCCTTCAGCTGGTCCACGGTAAAACCAACCGCTCCGAGAACGCCGATACCCCCGGCCTTACTGACAGCCACGACAACGTCACGACAATGGGTGAAAGCGAAGATAGGAGCTTCAATGCCCAGTTGTTTGCAAAATTCAGTTTGCATGGATTACCTCATTTAGAAATAGTCTGTCAATACTTCTACACACTAGTGCAATAAGGGTGCTATCAGAATGACGCGAGAGGCCTAGAAAAATAACAATATGTTACTTACTGGTCGTTATCGGGGGCTATGTAACGGCGTTTTAAGGCAGCAGTGCCTCTAGTTCGAAAACATGCTCGTCCTGCGCCCCGATTTCTCGTAGAGCCTGGGCCAGTTGCAGCAGATAATCGGTATTGCTACCGCTGGGCCCGTGAGAACGGGATATGTGTGTGGCCAGTTCAGACATGGGTGCCGGGCCCAGATACGCATGATTGTTCTGCGCAGCGCGATAGGTGACGCCATGTATCGTACGCAGGGAGTGTTCCAGAGTGATTTCGATAGGCACACGCTCGTAACCGTTTTTCTCGCGATGGTCCAAATGTGCGAACACATCCCGGCTTACGCGATAGGCCATACCCTTGCAAATCGATTGTGGTGACGGAATGAGAGTCACGACTCGGCCCGGGGCATCAGGAGTGCCGCGGTGGTCGTGAGAACCCTGCCAGAACCGGCGAGCCCAACCACAGATACTTGCAGGTTCTGACTCGAGCACGGGGAAATCTACTTTGTAGATAAGCGAGCCGTAGCCAAATACCCAGGCAGAATCTTCTTGCTCGGTATGTATCACTGAAGTAGCGGTGTCATGCGTGACGTGCTGTTACCGGAGAAGGGTTCAGGTGAACCAGGTGGTAGTGCCGATTGACGTGGTGAAAAAAGAAACTACGGGCCGCAAAAAATCTGCGACCCGAAGAAAGGCAGGATTTACTTATCCATTGCCCCATCCATAGCGTCGCCAGCAGCGCCTTTGGCGTCATCGGCCATATCGCCAGCTTTGTCCATGGCGTCATCTGCCATGTCGCCAGCCGAATCCATCGCGTCATCTGCCATATCGCCAACTTTGTCTACCGCGCCTTCGGCCATATCGCCAGCCTTGTCCGCCATATCGCCGGCTGCATCTTTAGCGCCATCGGCCATATCGCCAGCTGTGTCACCGATGCTTTTGACTGCGTCGCCCACGGAGCTGCTCGCCTTATCTACGTCATCTTTGCTACAAGCTGTAACGGAAAACATCAATGTGGCGGTCAGAAGTACACCAAAAACATGCATCGCTTTCATAATAATATCCCACTGTAATTTATCGGTTTCATCAATAGTCTTGCCGTGCGCTTATTAGTTTCACATGCACTCAATCGGCGACTGCGCACAAGGGTACGCCTTTTGTAACCGTAGGTAAAGCCAGAGTCTTTTCCAATATGAAATGAGCCTGAAACCCGGGAATGTGGCGGAAGTTGATTCCAACATAAAATGAGCCTGAAATAGTCCTTGTAGTCGTTCATGATCAGCGGATGAAAACGATCATGAGCTTAGAACATCTGAATACCCTGGGTGCCATCAAACAGTTTCTCGACGGCACACAGGAAGTAGCCTTCAACGTGGCCACTGAGAAATCTGAACGCTATCGCTGGGTACAGAAGGCACTGGTGAAGCACCGATACTTACAGCTTGGCAAAACAGACCGGGGAACCGTCACCCGCTACCTGATAAAGGTAACCGGCTACTCCCTGGCCCAGACCAGGCGCCTGATACGCCAATACGTCAAAACAGGCACCGTCTCGGTGAAACCAGCTCGGCGTAATGGCTTCAAGCGCGCCTACACTGACGCCGATATACGCCTATTGGCGAGTATGGATGAGCGACATGGTCAGCCCAGCGGCGCGGTACTTAAAAAGCTCTGTGAGCGGGCTTATCAGCGCTTTGGCCAAGCCGACTATCGACGCCTGGCGGGTATTTCGGTTTCTCACCTGTACAACCTGCGGGCCTCCAAGACCTACCAGAGGCAGCGCTGTGTCTTGACAAAGACACGACCTAAGGCCGCCTCTATTGGCCAGCGGCGCAAACCTTGCCCGAACGATCAACCAGGCTATATCCGCATTGACTCTGTCCATCAAGGTGATCAGGACAAACGCAAAGGAATCTACCACGTCAATGCCGTGGATGAGGTGACACAGTTCCAGATCATCGTCACGCTGGAACGTATTAGCGAGGCGTTTATGCTGCCAGCCCTCAGGCAGATTCTGGCTGCCTTCCCCTTTAAAATACGGGGCTTTCACGCAGACAATGGCGGCGAATATATCAACTACACCGTTGCTGAGCTTCTGGACAAGTTGCACATTGAATTTACCAAATCACGGCCCCGGCACAGTAACGACAATGGTTTGGTTGAGAGTAAAAATGGCTCGGTCATTCGCAAACTCTATGGCTATACCCACATACCTCAGCAGTACGCCACGGATTTCACTGAACTCAATAGCCATCAAGTCTACCGATACGTCAATTTCCACCGGCCCTGCTATTTCCCCACCACCATTATTGATGAGAAGGGCAAGGAGCGGAAGAAATACCGCTACGACGACATGATGACACCCTATGAGAAATTCCGCTCCCTGGCCAAACCCAGCCAATATTTAAAGCCGGGAATCACCTTTAGAAATCTGGATGCATTCGCCAATGAAATGACGGACAATGAGGCCGCTGAACAACTAAATTCAGCACGAGATCACTTATTTCAGCAACTCCATGAGCGACTCAAGATAAGGGCTTAATACACCCTCCCTTCAGGCTCATTTCATATTGGAAAATACTGCCAGCGACCATGCAGCTTTGGGCGCGATATTGGATCCCTGTCAATGCCCTATTGGGTGTTCGGGAGGCTAGGGTCCGTTGATCGCTTGTTTGAGAATCAGTGTATTGCCACGTTGGGTGAACTCTATATGCCTGAGAAATGACATCCCCAGAAGAATTTCGTCGGAAATGTATCCAGGCACGATGGATGCGGGGACATTTTCTAGCTCAATTTCACCGACACTCACACTTTGAAGACGAGTGGCGTAAGCGGTTCCTGTGCCATTGGCGGTCTGTACCTCGTGCGGGCTACCGCGCTTAATTTTTAGCTGCTTTGCAATCGGGCCGGGAATAGCCACTCCGGTAGCTCCTGTGTCCAGCATGAATACCACGGGTTGACCGTTGAGCTTTCCATCTGTCACATAGTGGCCGTATCGGTTCCGTTGCAGGGTCACTTCTCGAAACTGGTCAGCGGTGTACTGCGTACTCAGGTTATGGTTTGGGTTGTTTTGTTCGTCCAACATGTCGCTGAAGTAAAATCCGAACAGTGCCATGAATGAAATCCAGGCAAGAACTGTCATACCGGTACTGAGACTGCCGTCCTTTTTTGCTTGTTGTTCACTAGACATTAATGTAGCCCATTCGATCTTTAAACCAATACCCACCAAGTGATAATTCCAACCACTAGTGCAATCACAAAGCTGCGGGTGAGTACTCCGGTATCGATTTTGGATAGTTCGGACAAGGGATCACCTGATGTTTGCGTGCGTTTCAGCACAGGCCACTCAATAAAGGCACCGTAGGCAAAGCTGGCAACAGCTGCGGCGGTGAGCGCTGCACGCGCTGAGGTATCGGTTGGAACAGCCATCCACAGCAGCGCGACTCCCACTGCGCTGCCCAAACTTCCCGCCGCGCTCATGATGTAAAATTGGGTTCTTCCGAGTTTCCTATGGGTAAAAGCCAAACAATGGTCAAGAATGTGGTACAAGAGTCTTTTTTTATGGAGATATTCAAATGAAAGATACCGCGTTGTTTACTCAACTTTTGGGGCTTGGCGACCCATGGAAAATCACGGCTATTACCCCGGATCTGACCGACAAATCAATTACCCTCCAGATAGATTGACCAAAGGGAACGAAAGGCGCGTGTAGTGTCTGCCATGCCCTTTGTTCGGTTTACGACCATCGTGAGCAACGCACATGGCGACACCTTGATACGATGCAGTTCAAGACGCAGTTAGTTGCTCAGGTTCCGCGTATTCATTGTAAAGCGCATGGAATCAAAAGCCTGAAAGTACCGTGGGCAGATACGCAGGCACGCTTTACGCATTTATTTGAGCGTTTCGCTATTGATGTGCTGTCGGCTGCCAGCAACAAGACACAGGCCGCAAAACTACTTGGTCTGTCGTGGGATGAGGTGCATCATATTCAATCCCGAGCAGTGAAAAGAGGGATGGACAGACGCTCTGTTGAGGAAGTGAAACACCTTGGCATCGATGAAAAAAGTTTTCGCAAGGGGCAATCCTATGCCAGCCTGCTGTACGATTTGAATGCGTCCAGAGTGCTTGAGGTCGTGGCAGATAGAACGACGGAATCGGCAACCGCATTGCTGTCCACGCTTCCAGAACAGCAGCGTAATGAAGTAGCTGCTGTTGCCGTGGATATGTGGGTTCCATTTATGACGGCAGTTGAGGCGACTTTACCGAACGCCGCTATTGTTCACGACAAGTTTCATATCGTCAGTTATCTTACAAAAATGGTTGACCAAGTCAGGCGCAAAGAAAATAAAACATTAAGAGCCGCCGGTATCAATGACCTGGTCGGGTCTCGCTATACCTGGTTACGCAATCCCGACAACTGGAGTGAAAAAGATGAAGCCACTTTTTATGGCCTTCAATCAAAGGGGTTGAAGGTTGCCCGAGCCTGGGCAATCAAAGAGACGCTGCTTGACCTGTGGACTTACAGCTACGATAAACCAGCCCGGGCGTTCTTTAAGAAAGGGTACTGGTGGGCGACACATTCACGTCTAAAGCCGGTCATATCAGTCGCCAAGATGCTAAAGAAACATCTCGACAACATAATGACTTACTTGAAACATCGCATCACCAATGCGACCGCAGAAGGATTTAATTCAAAGATTCAGACAATAAAATCGGCTGCCCGAGGATTTAGAAACTTCGAAAACTATCGAGTTTCAATTCTGTTCCACTGTGGAAAACTCAACCTCTACCCACAGGATTCCCAGTAGAACCTATTAATTAAAGGGGCTTACCTTCTTCGCCCCCACTCCGTGCACTCTCTGAATTGGTGACTTCGCGGGCTCTCCCTGCAGTGTCGAGCAATCCCTGCATTAACGTTGACAGGTCTTCGGGACGAGCAGGCACAAAATCCACTTGTTGACGGTAACCCAGGTCTTCTCCTATCCAGTTCTGCTGATCTCGCCAGCTGAACTCGTGGAACCTTGGGTCAAGAACCGTATTTTGCAATTCGACCAGTCGCTGTTCCGACAGAGGCTGGCCAGTATCGGCCTGGCGTAGTAAATCTTGTCTTTCGTCTGCTCAATGAATACGGGGATTCCCTGGAGCGAATTAACGCTCTGACACCCCAGGAGTAGCTCCCGAGAGAGCCTGGGCTTAATATGGGCCTCACTTGAACAAGCAATTGAGTGAGGTCCCAGCCAATGCGCCCAGTTCTGCGCCCAACCCTTTTATTCTTCCTAAAACTCCCAAGACGCCTATTCGCTCCTTTATTGATCGTCTCTTTACTGGCAACTAACCTGTTGAGTCTCACTTCGGGGGCGTTCCAGGCCGCCGCCTCCGGCCTTCTAGCCGCCGCCAGCATCCCCACCCTGCATTCGCGCACCGCCAAGGCCAATCTCAAGAACAAGCAGCTCATTAAAACCGCGGGGTCGAACATCCGAAAACGAACTCTTCGCAGCGCCGCCGTGAATGTGGGCTCCATGGCGGGTGAGGCCCTGCCCTTCGTAGGCTGGGCGGTGATCATCGGTGCGACAGGCTACGAGTTAAAACTGGCCTGCGAAAACTTGATTGATGTCGAGACCCTGCAGGAAAATTTTGGTATCAGCGACACCGCTGATCCGGGTGAACGCAGCGCAATGAGAAGGGTTTGCGACCCCTCCGTTCCCACCGAACTCTCCGAAATATCAGATTGGGCAAGGGATATCACTGAGTATGCCGAAGCGCCGGCAAGCCCAACCACATAGCACGGTTGCTCGCTTTGGCTATGAGTCTACTGGGCAAAAACTGCACAAAGTCTAAAATTGGTCTATCTTGAAAACATGGAATAAAAAATCCCTATCGAGGAAGGCATTATGTACAACAAACAAATATGGACTGCAACGCTGCTCACCTTCTCCCTGAATTCAGGTGTTGTAAGTGGCGCGGACTTCAACATCTCAGATACCTTCAACGACAGCTTAAGATCGGGCGGAACTGGGCCCAGTATGATTGTTATTCCCGATGGTCAATTTGTATTGGGAGGGGGCAAGGACGATGAAAACGGCATGGGTGTGGTGAAGATTGAATATCTTCTTGCGGTTGGCACCACTGAGGTAAGCAATGCACAGTATCGCCATTTTCTCGAAAGCAGCTTGTCGGGGAACTTGCGTGATTTCCCCGAGGGAAATGACAATTTGCCGGTAACAGGTATCACCTTCGACGAGGCTGAGGCTTATGTGGACTGGCTCAGCAGACAGAGCGGCCACCACTACCGCTTGCCCAGTGCTTCTGAATGGGAGTATGCAGCACGCGCTGGCAGTTCCGGGGCCTACAGCTGGGGTAACGACGCGGGTGAAAATAAAGCAAATTGCTCAGATTGCGGCACAGAGTTTTCCGGTTCAGCTGCACCTGTTGGTTCTTTCCCTGCAAACAAATGGGGATTGCATGACATGCACGGCAATGTGTGGGAGTGGACCAAAGATTGCATCGACTCCAATATGGCTCCCCCACCCAATGGTATGCCGATACTGTTTGGCAGCTGCGATATTCGCGAAATACGCGGAGGCTCATCCAAGGGCGACGCTTGGTCTATTCGCGTCAGCGCCAGAGCCAGCGCACTGAAAACTTCCGAAATAAACGACCTGGGATTCAGGGTCGCAATGGATGTCCCGAATTAGGTAACTGAGGCGCCAATTCTGGATTTTATCGCAAAAAACTTGCAGTAGCACTTTGCAATAAGACAAAGCAATTGACTACACTATCGACATGTATAAAGTGTATACATGTTTGATTGTATGGAGTGAATGCGATGCCTGACGTTCTATCAAAGCAATGGCCCTTTCGCTGGGATCTTCTTCTGCGCTATCGCTATATCGAAACCATTGCCCTGTGGGAAGGACGTCTCACCACACGTCATTTGTGTGACACTTTTGGGATTGGGCGCCAGCAGGCTAGCAAGGACATTAACAATTATCTTCGGGAGATTGGGCCTGGAAACTTGGAGTACGATAAATATCTAAAGGGCTACAGGCCAACCGAAAACTTCACTCCCGGCGTTACTCGCGGCGCTGCCGATGAGTACCTGCACTTAATGGCACGCAACAATGAGCTCAGTGATGTATTCGAATCCCTGGCCCTGAACACCGCAAACGCCGAATCACTGTCGGTGCCCGTGCGCGATGTAAAACCCGAAGTACTGCGGCCTATCCTGCAGGCGGCCCGGCAACAAAAAAGATTGGATGTGGATTATGTATCGATTAACAATCCAGACCACGAAGGACGTATTATTGTACCCCACACCCTGGTTCACACCGGCCTGCGATGGCATGTGAGAGCCTGGTGTGAGAAGAACCAGGAATATCGTGATTTTGTGTTGAGTCGATTTCGGGATATCCCGGAAATAATGGATAAATCTGAACACGGCATCGAAGGTGACAAAGATTGGATCACCATGATTACCATCCGAATTGTGGCTGATCCGCGATTAAGCAAAGAACAGCGCGGTGTGATTGAACACGATTACGGCATGGTAAACGGTGTACTGGAAATCTCTACCCGGGCGAAGTTGGTTCCCTATGCGCTAAAACTTTTGCATCTGGAATACCACGAAGAAAAGACCGACCCAACCGCACAACAAATTGTTGTAGAAAACCGCGCCGAACTCGAACCATGGTTATTCGGCTAAAAAAAAGGCAAAACAGGATACCTCCCCATGCGGCCTCTCAAAAATATTAGCTTCTTTATTTTCATTGCCACACTGGCAGCTTGCGGCTCGGAACGATTGCCCGACCTGAACAAGACCAGCCCCCTGGCCGCAGAAGGTGAACATGCAAATCCAAATCAACTGCTTGAAGTCAACCGCGAGATACTCCAGCTTCGGGAGCAGGCCAATCCCGATCGCAACGCCTACTTTGGCGACCTGCATGTGCACACGGCCTATTCTTTCGACGCCTATGCATTTGGAACAACAGCTACGCCCTACGATGCCTACCGCTACGCCAGAGGCGAAAGCCTGAAGCATCCATCCGGCTATGAGGTACAACTCCAGCGGCCATTGGATTTCTATGCCGTAACAGACCACGCTATGTTTTTAGGTGTTGTAAAGGAAGCGGCCGATACCAGTAGTGAGTTTGCGACACTGAAAGTCGCTAAGCCCCTGCACAACATCAATGCGCCCGACAACATGACTGAGACCAGTATCATCGGACGCACAAAGGCCTTTGCCTCCTTCATACCCAATGTGCTGGCAGGACTGGCAGATGGGAGTATCGAGCCTGCACTTACCGAGGGCATTACAAGATCCGCTTGGCTGGACACCATTGATGCCGCCGAGCAATACAATCAGCCCGGGAAATTCACCACTTTCGCCGCCTACGAGTTCACGTCTTCATCGGATGACAGAGGTAACCTGCACCGCAATGTCATATTTCAAAATAGCGCTCGACTTCCGGCCGTACCCTTCTCTCGATTCCATTCACAAAACCCCGAAGGACTGTGGGACTGGATGGATGAATTGCGCGCACAGGGAATAGAAAGCCTGGCGATTCCGCACAATTCGAATGGTTCGAACGGCCAAATGTTCAAAATCACTGATTGGGCGGGAAACCCTATTGATGATGATTACGCTACACAACGAATACGCAACGAACCACTGGTAGAAATCACCCAGGTAAAGGGCACTTCAGAAACCCATCCCATCCTTTTCAAAAATGACGAGTGGGCTAACTTTGAAATTATGCCCTATCGAGTAGCAACCACTCTTCCTGGTGATCCTCCCGGCAGTTACGTGCGCGATGCCTATTTACGCGGCATGGCAATGGCGGAATACGGCGTGGTAAACCCCTATCGTTTTGGTTTGATCGGTGCCAGCGATACCCATACCGGCGCGGCATCCCTGGATGAGGAAACCTTCTTTTCCAAGGCGGGACTGCTCGACGGAGAATCAGAGAGGCGCGGATCTACCCCCGCCTCCTTTCTCACTGGTACCTTACTCAAGTGGTCCGACGAATCAAGAATTATTGAGGTTGACGGTAAAGACTATATCGCCTCTTCCTCTTTTGAAACCTGGAGTGCATCCGGTCTGGCCGCCGTCTGGGCCGAAGAAAATACCCGGGAGGCTATCTACGACGCCTTTCGACGTAAAGAGACCTTCGCCACCTCCGGACCCAGGATCAAGCTGCGATTCTTCGCCGGCTACGATTTCGATGAATCGATGCTGTCGCAACCCAATATGTCCAGAGCCGCTTACGATTCAGGTGTGGCCATGGGTGGGGATCTTCTGGCACAAGATGGACAAAATCCCGGGTTTTTAGTGTGGGCGCTGGGCGATTCATTGGGCCAACCTTTACAGCGAGCGCAAATTATCAAAGGCTACGTAAAGAACGGCGAGCACTTTGAGCAGGTTTTCGATGTCGCCTGTAGCGATGGGCTCGAGGTCGATGCCACCAGCCACCGCTGCCCGGACAATGGGGCCAAGGTTGATCTCAACGACTGCGCAACCACTTCCGGTATAGGCGCAACAGAACTAAAAACCGTTTGGCACGACCCCACATTCGAAGCGGGGCAGGAAGCGTTTTATTATGCGCGAGTTCTGGAAAACCCCAGCTGCCGTTGGTCAACCTGGGATGCACTACAGGCGGGAGTAGAACCCAGGTCGGACCTTCAGGCAACACTGCAGGAACGCGCATGGTCCTCACCCATCTGGTATAGAAAGAATACGGAAGCACTATGAGTAACAACGAGTTTGAGGACGCCTTCTCCGAAGGCGGTTTCTGGGACAAGCTAAAAAACTACGCGAAATCTGCGGGCAAAGAAGTCGTCGAAAAAGCGCTTCTACTGTATTACGCAGGCAACCAGGAAAATACTCCAGCCTGGGCCAAGGCCACAATCATTGGCTCACTGGGATATTTTATTGCCCCCCTGGATGCGATTGTCGATTTGACCCCCGCTGTTGGATACGCCGATGATCTAGGCGTTCTGGCTTTAGCACTGGCGGCTGTCGCGACTTACATCAACGATGAAGTTCGCGACAAGGCCGCCCTGAAAATACAGGATTGGTTTGGTGACTAAGCGCTCAAATCCCGAGGATAACGACAGCCGAAGCAAAAAATATTGGCAGCAGTAGTTCCGGAACGCACACTGCGAGAATAACGGTCCCCGCGACGGCGGTGAGGGCTTTAATCACCTTGTTAACAGAATTGTTTCGGGACCGCTCTTCCCGGCGCAGAAGTAACTGGCGTGTAATCTGATATTCAATATTGCGGGCTGCGTTCATGGCGGTTGTCCCTGGAGTTGAAGGAGACCCATAATCGGCCAACGCCAAGATCCAAACCATCTGTCCACTTTTCGACGTGATTGAAAAAGTGACAGGTGTACTTCCAAAACCCCTACGCAAAGATCTGGAACATTCTATACTTCGTGAAGCGCTCTCGCCGAATCCTGATGACGCTCCATTAACAGATTTATATCCCCTCCCAGATACTCCCCATTCTCAACCAACCATTGCCCCTTCACCATGACTCCATCGGCGCGGTAAGCGCCGCAGAGCACCAGGGCGGCCAAGGGATCTCCACTACCTGAAAACCGAAGCTCATCCAACTTGAACATCGCTAGATCGGCCTGCTTACCCGGGGCAATTTTGCCAATGTCATCACGACCAAGACATCTGGCCGATCCCTGGGTCGCCCAACGCAAGGCGTCGAGATGACCAACGTTTTCAGCTCCGTGCTGCAGGCGCTGCAACAAGAATGCCATTCTCACTTCTCCAATCATGTTGGAGCCGTCATTGGAGGCAGAGCCATCCACCCCAAGGCCAACCGGAGATCCGGCTGACTCCAGGCTCGCGGTAGGACATATCCCTGAGGAGAGAATCATATTGGATGACGGACAATGGCAAATACCCACTCCATTCTCACCCAAACGCTTGGCCTCGCTCTCATCAAAATGAATACCGTGGGCAAGCCACACTCTGTCATTAAGCCAACCCGTGTCCTCAAGGTAATCCAGCGGGCGCAGGCCAAACATTGCCAGGCAGAAGGCTGTCTCGTCGTGGGTTTCGGCCAAATGGGTATGCAGGCGCACATCCATTTTATGCGCGAGCTCTGACGAGGCCTGCATAATTTCCCGGGTCACTGAAAAGGGCGAACAGGGCGCCAGCGCAATTTGTAGCATAGCGCCCTCCCCCGACTGATGGTAACGATTTACCAGGCGCTCACTGTCGGCCATGATCGTATCTTCATCCTGCACCACGGTGTCGGGAGGTAAGCCGCCGTCCTTCTGACTCAGGCTCATAGAGCCTCGGGTCAACAGCGCGCGCATTCCAATGTCCTGAACTACTTCCGCCTGAATATCTATCGCATTTTCCAGACCCGACGGAAACAGATAATGGTGATCTGCCGCCGTGGTACACCCGGACAAAAGTAATTCAACCAGAGCCAGGCGAGTGGAAAGTTCCACGTGCTCCGGGGTCAGCTTCGCCCAGACGGGGTACAGGGATTGCAGCCACGGAAATAGAGGCTTGCCCAATGCATCGCGGTGCACACGAGTAAGCGTCTGGTAGAAATGGTGGTGCGTATTAATCAGACCCGGTAAAACCACGTGATCACTTGCATCGAATTCGTAGTCACACTTAATACCGGGCTGGCCACCGGCCCCGATCAATTGCTCGACAATCCCATCGGCGATCACAATGCCACCACCGGCATCCGAATCACAAAGAATGGCGAGGGGATTCTTAATCCATGTCCTGGTGGGGCCTGGGTGCTTGATCATAAAGCCAACCTAATCCTGATTTCTAATTCCCAAAAAAAACCCACCCCTTCAAGGGCAGCATTCTTCATCAATCACGCAACGTTTATGTTTACAAACGCCATACGACCAAAGCTTGAACGACATTTTCGTCGGTATCCTTGTCGCCCAGTTTGTTCTTCCAGTACTGATACTCAATACCCACAAAAAAGCTGCCTGCGGTGTCAAAGAGGGCCTCTCCCAAGTCCAAACGCAGCTGCGGTTGAGCAAGAATCCAGCTCTCTCGCTCTCCCGCAATTGTACCAACACCAGGGATCGAAATATCTGAGTCGACGCCATCAATGTATTCTACGTGACCTTCGATACTCCAGCTGGTATTGCCAATTTTAAAAGGGTAAGCCCAGTTGAAATCTACCATGAAGCTGTCATCTTCTCGAATCGAAACCCCGCCACCGACGTTACTGGCGGTGTCCTGAATGTAGGCTGTAATATCCAGGTGAGCGAAGGCAAATCCGGGCAGTGCGAGATCAAAGCGAATACCAGGCAGGTAGTAGACGTTGTCAACCTCTGCGGCGAAGTTAAAGCCCGCGATTACACCAATGTCCTTTACGAATGCAAAGCTCAGATCCTTACCGGTGATCGCGTTCAGGCTAAAGTTGGAGTACAACTCACCGTACAACTCGGCATTGTCTCGGCCGCCATTGGCTTCGTCTACATCTGAATCTCCATAATTCAGGTAGTCAAAGAAGAAGAAGTTATCACCGTAGGCCCATCCGCTGGCATGTTGAAAGGTAGCGATGCTGGTGCCGCCCGTTTCAGCGTCACTGCCGCCACCCTGGAAGGGGTTTTCAATATCACCATATTGAAAATGTATCTCAGAGGTACTCCAAATAGCACTCTGGGATGAGACGGATGCCAAGGCCAGTGTTAATCCCGCAATTGCGGATAGGGTTGTGGTTGTTTTTGTCATTGTGTTCTCCGTTTAAAATACGTTTTTGAACTTATTATGGATGTCAGTTATTTGGGTAAAGCACCGTCAACACCTTCGACGTACCAGGAGAAACCCAACATGTCGCCGTCGGCCATCACTTCACCTGCGGGTACTTTTACTGTCCCATCCTGAGCGACCACAGGGCCAGCGAAAGGATGCAAAGATCCATCGGTAATCGCAGCTTTTTGTGCATTGACGTAGTCCTGCACTTCCTGTGGTATGGCCGAATTGAACGGAGCCAGGTCAAGTGCATTGTCAGCGAAACCGCCCCAGACATCTTCAGCTTTCCAGGTTCCATCCATAATCGCCTTTACTTTCGCGGCGTAGAGCGGGCCCCAATTGTGCACAGTTGAAGTCAGGTGGGCGGTTTTGCCATACTCAGACATATCCGAGTTATAGCCAATCGCGTAGACACCTTTAGCTTGCGCCGCGTTAATAGGTCCAGGTGAATCAGTGTGCTGGGTGACAACATCAGCGCCTTGCAAAATCATAGTCTCTGTCGCTTCGCGCTCTTTACCTGGGTCGTACCAGGTGCTCACCCAAACAACTTTCACTTTAACGTCCGGGTTGACACTGCGCGCGCCGCGTGTAAATGCGTTGATTCCACGAATCACTTCCGGGATCGGAAAGGAACCGACGTAGCCAATCACATTGGATTTAGTCATTTTGCCCGCGACAATTCCTGTCAGATAGCGACCTTCGTAGGCGCGATCAAAATAGGTTCCTACATTCTTGGACCGCTTGTAGCCTGAGGCGTGCTCAAAAGCCACTTTGGGAAATCTTTTTGCGACTTTCAGAGTCGGGTTCATGTAGCCGAAGGAAGTAGTGAAGATAATTTCGTGGCCCGATTTCGCAAGCTGACGAATGACTCGCTCCGAGTCCGCACCTTCGGCAACGCTTTCTACATACGTCACGTCAACCTTGTCTCCAAATTGTTGTTCGACGTATTGTCTACCTTTGTCATGCGCGTAAGTCCACCCGGCATCTCCGGTGGGACCGACGTAAACAAAACCCACTTTAGTTGGCTCCGCAAAACTTGCAGCAGACATCAGCATGGCTGCAGATGCCAGCAGCGAAATTGCCGCTTTTACTATTCTGGCTTGTATCATGGTTACTCTCCTGGTTTTAGTCTTGAGTGTTTTTATTGCCTCTGGTTTCTGGCTCTGGTTATTGAACAGGGTTACTGCATTTAATTACTGCGATGAAAGGGCTTGCCCAGTGATACTGGGGCAAACAACTTAACTTTGGACTGATTGCTAGACAGCGCAACCAGCACAAGAATAGTCGCCACATAGGGTAATGTTGCGAGAATATTAGGTGATATGGATACGTTATATCCCTGCAGCACAAGGTTTACTATGCTCGCCGCCCCGAACAAATAAGCCCCGAGAATGAGACGCTCCACTCTCCAGCTGGCGAATACTACAAGGGCCAAAGCTATCCAGCCTCGCCCCGCCGTCATATTGTCTGCCCACAGAGGGGTGTAAACGAGAGAAAGGTAGGCACCGGCCATCCCCGCCATCGCTCCACCAAACATGATGGCCATGTAACGAACGCGCAGCACTGATAAACCAACCGCCTGTGCTGATTCGGGAGACTCCCCCACCGCTTTAACAATCAGACCTGCGCGTGTGCTTTTGAAAAAGAAATAGACAAGAACACACGTGATAATCGACAGGTAGACAAAAATATCGTGAGAGAAAAATGCCGTGCCGAAAAAGGGAATAGAGCTCAACCCCGGTATCGCGATTACATCAACGCCATCGAGTGCCATGCCCACATAGTTCAGACCAATAAAGCCGCTTAACCCCGTACCAAAAATTGTTAACGCAAGACCGGAAGCGACCTGATTTGCGTTCAAATGCATCGTGAGAAATCCGAAAATCAACGACATGCTGATGCCAGCTGCCATGGCGCACAAAAATCCTACAAACACACTGTCGGAGTGAACCCCAGCCATGAATCCCACCACGGCTCCCATCAGCATCATTCCTTCCTGCCCCAAATTGAGGACACCGGACTTTTCGCAGACCAGTTCACCAAGAGCCACAATCAGCAGCGGCGTTCCGGTTCGCATGGTCGCGAAAACAAGATTGGCAATTAAATCAATATCCATAATCTCAACTCTATTTACTATTTATTCGGGCCTGAGCCCTATTCTGTAGGGTTCGTTAGCAGTACGGGTTCCAGTCCACCGGCTGGTGCTCTAGTGACAATGCGGATCCGATAGCCAATCAGCACATCACAGGCCAACAAGAAAAACAGCAACATACCCTGGAACAGGCCGGTGAGAGCCAGAGGCAATCCCAACTCGATCTGAACCATTTCGCCACCTAAGTACAGCAGTGCCATGAGCAAACTTGCGAATAAAATACCAACGGGATGCAAGCGCCCCAGAAACGCCACAATAATGGCCGCATAACCGTACCCTGGAGACACATGAGGGATCAGCTGACCAATAGGGCCGGTAACTTCCGAGACCCCCGCTAAACCTGCGAGACCACCACTGATCAAAAGACACAACCAGATAAGCTTTTTCTCTCTGAAGCCCGCAAATTTGGCTGCGCTGGCGTCGTTACCCAACACTTGTATCTGGAAACCAATAAAGGTCTTACTCAAAAACACCCAGACAATCACTACAGACAGCAGCGCAAACATAACTCCCAAATGTACCCGGGTATCTTCCATTAAAATCGGCAGAGTGACCCACTCGGTAAACAGCGCAGACTCCGGAAAGTTGTAACCATCGGGGTCTTTTAACGGACCGTGAACCGAAAACAACAAACAGTTCAGGGCTATGTAGTTGAGCATTATCGTCGACAGAATTTCGTTAGTATTGAAGCGGGTTTTCAACAGAGCGGGAATGGCGGCCCATGCGGCACCCGCTGCGCTACCTGTGATCAAAACCACGGGGAGAACCCAATAACTTTCCACCTCGAGAAACTTCAGAGCCGCCCAGCTACCAAACAGGGCACCCATCAACAACTGGCCTTCTGCGCCAATGTTCCACACATTGGCCCGAAAACAGATGGCAAGGCCTGTCGCGCACAACAGTATAGGCGCGGCTTTAATCGCCAACTCACTCAATCCGTAGAGATCGCTTATGGGTAAAATGAAAAAGGTATACAGGGTTTCGAGTGGGGACTGCCCCAAGGCCGCAAATAAGATCGCACCTACAATAATTGTCAGCAAGCCAGCCAGTAGCGGAGACAAGTAGGAAATCAATTTTGAATCTTGCCCGCGTGCTTCAAGTTTAATCTTCATCGACTGTTACTCTGTTAAGCGGCTGAATGCTGCGCGGCTGTGGAATCTGAATCAAAAACGCCAGCCATCCACTGACCAACTTCTTCTATTGTTGTATCGAGTGTAGGTTTATTGGGCGAAAGCTGCCCATCGAACAGGGCACACATACGATCGCTAATGGCAAACAACTCATCAATATCTTCAGAGACTACTAAAATAGCCGCGCCGGCATCGCGAAGGGCAATCAGCGCCTTGTGGATTGCGATGGCAGCGCCAATATCAACACCCCAGGTGGGGTGTGCCGCAACCAGGCACACAGGCTGCTGTATTATTTCGCGTCCAATGATGAACTTTTGTAAGTTACCCCCAGAGAGGCTCTTCGCAACGGCAGCACTACCGCCGCACTTCACCTTGTATTCATCGATAATACGATCGGCAAAGGCTTCAATGGCCTTGGGCTGTAGCACGCCATTCTTGACCAGGCCCTGCATAAATCCGGTGAGCAGACCATTTTCCCACAAGCTCATATCGGGAACCGCCCCCTGCCCCAGCCGGTCTTCCGGCACTACCGCAAGACCCAATTTACGCCGCTCATCGGGCATTGAACAACCCAAAGCGACTCCCGGGAAACTAATGGAGTCCGGGTTGTCGCAAAGACGCTCGCCGCTAATAGCCGCCAGTAATTCGGACTGGCCATTGCCAGCAACTCCAGCGACACCCAGAATTTCACCGGATTTGACCGCAAAGTTAATATTTTTCAGATTAATGCCAAAGGGCTCTTGGGAGGCGAGGGACAAATTGTTGATACTCAGGAAGTCTTCAGCTCCAGTCGCTTTCTGATAATCGGCTGTCACCGGAGTTTCATCACCTACCATTAGCCTGGCCATGTGCTCGGTCGTTACCTCTTTGGGGTTGCACTGCCCCGTAACACGGCCGGCTCTGAGTACGGAGGCAAAGTCGCACAGGCTCTGCACTTCCTTCAACTTGTGACTGATAAACAAAATGCTCGTGCCCTCTGACGCCAACTGGCGCAGAGTATTGAACAAGGTATCAACTTCTTGAGGGGTTAAAACAGACGTCGGCTCATCCAAAATCAACAACTTGATGTCTTGTATCAGGCAACGAACGATTTCTACCCGCTGTCGTTCACCCGTAGACAAGGTGTGTACTGGACGGTGGGGTTCCAGCGCCATGCCGTATTTTTGTGACACCTCAGAAATTCGCTTTGCCAGGGCGCCCATATCACGGGAGTCATCCTTCTCCATGCACAGTGCAATGTTTTCCAGTACTGAGAGCGTCTCAAAGAGTGAAAAGTGCTGGAAGACCATTCCAATGCCAAGTCGGCGCGCATGCACCGGAGCGTCGATTTCTATTTCCTCGCCCTCCCATACAATTTTCCCCGCGTCGGGTTTTACGACACCGTAGATAACTTTCATGAGCGTACTTTTGCCGGCGCCATTCTCACCCAGCAGGGCGTATATTTTGCCCGGCATGATGCTGATATCGACACTGTCATTGGCCAGGCAGCTGGGGTATTGCTTGCTGATACCGGTCAGTTGGAGACGAAAATTTTCTGAGTTGCTATCGGTCACAGGCGAACCTCACCGTTATATTATTTTAATCTAGCTCGCGACAATCACTGCCGGGTTATTCTTTTTTTTCCAAGTCAAACTACTTTACGCTTGGCTCTTGCCCAGAGCGTCTCGACCCTGTTTGGGCAGACAAGCGTGCTGTATCTGCAGAAGCTCGTGAGAAACCATATATAATCTGACACTGTTGTCAACATTTTTTTGTCACTGATGTCAGCTTTTGACTCCGTGGTTTGCATTTGTAGCTTCGACCAGACAAAGTGAGCTAAGAAATCTGCCGCAAGTGACAATAGATTATATAAATGACCATTGACCCGGCCACCCCTTTGCTATAATAATTGTCACTGGTGTCAGTTTTTAATAAATATGATTTCGCCCTCCCACTGTTTTCAACAGCTCAGATTCACCAATTGAGCACATTGCACAGGGATTGGGACGAAACGCAGGAGTATTTGTTTTGGTACGGTTTCTGCTGAACAACGAACAGCATTCGATTGATGATGTGAACCCTAATATCTCGGTGCTCGACTATTTGCGCGATCATCTGGATCGAGTGGGTACAAAAGAAGGTTGCGCCTCGGGCGACTGCGGTGCCTGTACTGTAGTTCTGGGAGAGGTTCGCAATGGCAAGATGTCCTACTCGGCAATCAATTCCTGTATCACTCCAGTGGGCAATCTGCACGGCAAACAACTTATCACCGTAGAGGACCTGAAGAACGAGTCCTCCCTGCATGCCGTACAGCAGGCCATGGTTGACTGCCACGGCTCGCAATGCGGGTTTTGTACGCCCGGCTTCGTCATGTCCATGTTTGCCTATCGCAAGACCAACGATCAACCACAGCGCGAATCCATCATCGAGGCGCTCGGGGGCAACCTCTGCCGGTGCACGGGCTACCAACCCATTATCGCGGCAGCTGTACAAATGTATGAGCCCAATGGAGAAGACCAATTCTCTGGCAAAGAAAAAGATACCCTGACCGCTCTGGCTGCAATCGAAGATTCCCGCGATGCAGTAGCGCTCAGCGGAGCCGGTAAGAACTACTACTCGCCCACTTCCTCGGCGCAACTGGGGGAACTACTATCCACTCATCCCGATGCCAAACTTGTGGCGGGGGGAACCGACCTCAGCCTCGAATTCACACAGTTTCTTCGAGAGATAGACACGCTCATCTACACCGGACGGGTTGTGGATATGCTGCAGGTCGTAGAGACGCAAAGCACATTGGAAATTGGAGCGGCCGTCAGTTACACAGATTGCAAGGAAGTGTTGTGCCGTGAGTACCCGGATCTGCACGAATTCATTGAGCGCCTCGGCTCCCGGCAAATTCGCAACCAGGGCACACTCGGCGGCAACGTGGGCAACGCCTCACCGATTGGCGATATGCCGCCGGTACTTATTGCTCTGAAGGCACAATTGGTTTTGCGAAGCTCTTCGGGAACACGCACTATTCCAGTAGAAGATTATTTCATCAGCTATAAAGTAACGGATCAGCAGGCCGGTGAGTTTATCGAGACCATCATCGTTCCCAAAGCCAAGGCCGGGTACGACTTCAAGGCCTACAAAATCAGCAAACGCCTTGAGGACGATATATCGGCGATCTGCGGAATTTTTTATCTGAGCGTCGACAAGGGAGTGGTCGTCGATGCCTCAATCGCTTTTGGCGGCATGGCGGAAATACCAAAGCGTGCGCCATTGTGCCAGCAAGCTCTGACCGGCCAACCCTGGAGTCAAAACACCATAGATGTGGCCATGGAAGCTTTGGGTAACGACTACACACCGATTAGCGACTTTCGCGCCTCCTCTAAATACAGAGCCCAGGTGTCAAAAAACTTACTGCAGCGTCTGTTCCTGGACAGCGGCACTCAGACCATACGGGTGACCCAATATGCGTAACCTACCGGAAGTGTCCGGCGGAACCCCCTCTAAAGTTTCAGGGGTTTCTGGCCAGAGTTTGCAACACGAAAGTGCGCACAAACACGTCAGCGGAGAAGCCATCTACATCGATGATATGGCGGTGCCAGCCAACACCCTGCACGCCTATGTAGGACTCAGCGAAATAGCCAAAGGGAAAATTGTCAGCCTTAACCTGGATAAAGTGCGAAGCGCTCCAGGCGTTGTCGATATTCTTACGCTGGATGATGTTCCGGGCCACACGGATATCGGCCCTGTCTTTCCCGGCGATCCGTTAATGGTGCACGATCAGGTAGATTTTTTTGGCCAGGTCATGTTTGCCGTGGCCGCTACCAGCTATGACGCCGCCCGTAAGGCCGCGCGTCTGGCGGTAGTCGAATATGAAACTGAAGTGGGCGATCTAACCATCGAACAGGGCTTGGCCAACAACAGCTTTGTCAGGCCCAGCCATGCCCAGCAGCGCGGCGATGTAAACTCCGCATTATCGGGCGCTCCCCTGACGCTGGAAGGCGGAATGCAGATTGGCGGGCAGGAACAGTTGTATCTGGAAGGCCAGGCATCCCTGTGTATCCCACAGGAGGACGGCGGAATGTTGGTCTATACCTCCAGTCAAAACCCTTCCGAAGGTCAGAAGCTGGTGGCAGAGGTGCTGGATATTCCCCTGAACCGGGTAACAGTCGACATGCGTCGAATGGGCGGCGGTTTTGGCGGCAAAGAGACCAATGCCAATCAATGGGCTTGTCTGGCAGCCCTGCTAGCGAGCAAGACCGGCAAGGCAGTCAAAATTCGACTGGCCCGGGCTGACGACATGATCACTACCGGCAAGCGCCACCACTTCGCCGTCAAGTATCGCGTTGGCTTTGATGAAACAGGGAGACTGCTAGCACTGGACATGGATTTATCAGGTGGCTGTGGCATGTCCCCTGATTTGTCGGACGCTATTGTCGATCGCGCCATGTTTCACTCCGACAATGCCTACTTTCTGCCCGCTGCCCACATCAAGGGGCATAGGGTTAAAACCAATACCGTATCCAATACCGCCTTTCGCGGCTTTGGCGGCCCGCAAGGCATGGTTGCTATTGAAAACATCATGGACAACATTGCCAGAGCGGTGGGTCGAGATCCCTTAGAGGTTCGAAAACTCAATTTTTATACGCCCGAAGGTGATCGCGATACGACCCATTACGGGCAGAAAATCGAGCAACACATTATCCAATCGCTGGTTGAGCGTCTGGAAAAAACCTCCAGCTACCAACAGCGACGTTCTGACATCAAACAATTTAATCTCGACAACGCCGTACTCAAAAAAGGCATTGCGCTCACCCCAATCAAATTCGGAATCTCTTTTACGGTCCAACATCTCAATCAGGCTGGCGCTTTGGTCCACGTGTATACCGATGGCAGCATTCAACTGAATCACGGTGGCACCGAGATGGGGCAGGGCCTTTATACGAAGGTCGCACAAATCGTTGCCCACGAGTTTCAGGTGGATGTAGAGAACGTGTTGTGCACCTCCACCCGCACTGACAAAGTTCCCAATACATCACCTACCGCCGCCTCCTCCGGCACCGACCTCAATGGCATGGCGGCCAGAGATGCCGTATGCAAAATAAAACAGCGCATGATCGATTTCGCGACCGAGCATTTCTCCATTGAGCCCGAGCAGGTGAAGTTTGAAAACAATCGTGTGTTGTGCGGCGACACCGACCTGAGCTTCGCCGAATTTGCCCAGCTCAGTTACATGAATCGTATTGCGCTGTCTGCCACCGGCTACTACCGAACACCGAAGATTCACTACGATAGAGACACCGGCAGTGGCCGACCTTTCTTTTATTACGCTTATGGTGCCGCTGTATCTGAAGTATTGATCGACACCCTGACCGGCGAGTACAAGGTGACCCGGGTGGACATTTGCCACGACGTTGGGCAATCGATTAATCCGGTTATTGATATTGGTCAGGTCGAGGGCGCCTTTATACAGGGTATGGGCTGGTTGACCACCGAGGAACTGGTGTGGGGAGAAGACGGTCGTTTGCAGACGGTGAATCCCGCGAGCTACAAGATTCCCGCAATCGGCGACACACCCACCCAATTTAATGTGGAGCTGATGCCAGACAGCCCCAATGTCGAGGCCACGATATTTCATTCCAAGGCCGTTGGTGAGCCACCCCTGATGCTGGGTATATCCGTGTGGAGTGCACTGCGAGATGCTATCGCAAGTTTGGACGACTACAAAACTAGCCCCTATCTTGATACCCCCGCCACGCCCGAGCGAGTGCTGGACGCCTGCACAAGAATACGTCAGGAGAGCAAGTCATGATGCCCACAGCAGTCATCAACTGGGTCGATGCGATTCAAAAATTGCAGGAGCTCGGGCAAGATTATGTCCTGATAACGCTACTGGGCTCCAGAGGCTCAACCCCCCGAGAGAGCGGTACCAAAATGGTAGTGTCCAGGGACGCTAGCTTTGGAACCATTGGAGGTGGTCACCTGGAATTCAAAGCGACTTGTATGGCCGCCGAGTTACTCGAAGGCGAACAGGAGCAGCAGAAAATTGAGTACTTCCCACTGGGGCCGGGTCTTGGGCAGTGTTGCGGCGGCAGTACCACCGTTTTGTTCGAGAGTTTCAAAGGCAGTAATTTCAATATTATGCTGTTTGGCGCAGGCCATGTCGGCTTGGCGCTCACAGATATTCTCAAGCAGTTACCCTGTAAATTGCAGTGGATAGATAACCGCGAGGACACCCACCCCCACTCCCTGCCCAGTCACGTCACTCCCGTCGTGAGCGAACAACCGGCGGCGGAAGTGGCCGATATGCCACCCGGGGGTTACTACCTGATCATGACCCACAATCACCAGCTGGATTACGAAATCCTGGAAGCCGTACTGAATCGAGGTGATGCGCGCTATGTTGGGCTTATTGGTTCTGACACAAAGTGGCGCCGGTTCAAAATGCGAATGGAACACCGTGGACACGCCCCGGAATTTTACCGGCAAGTATATTGCCCCGTGGGCTTGGCGGAAGTCCCTGGCAAGCGTCCGATCGAGGTTGCCGTTTCAATCGCCGGCGAACTCATCGCCCTGAACAACAGCGCCGAGCAAACCAAAAACAAACACCAGGGCGTTTCTCTTGCGCAGGCAAAACAAGCCATCACGGAACTCAATACAATCACATGAGTACCGATAAAACATTTGCCTTGAAAAGTTTACGGTGCATCATCGAAGGTCGCGAACAGGCGGCTGTCGTCGTGGTTTCCGCTGGCAAAATCCGGGAGATTCTTCCACACGACACAGTAGCGGACTGTGCGCTTGAGGATCTTGGCAACCAGATTCTAATGCCCGGACTGGTCGACAGCCACGTGCACATTAATGAGCCCGGTCGCACCGAATGGGAAGGTTTTAACACCGCAACACAGGCCGCTGCCGCCGGAGGTATCACCACGGTTGTCGACATGCCGCTCAATTGTACGCCGGTTACGACGACAGCAGATGCGCTACAGCAAAAAATTGATTCACTGGGCAACCAACTGTGGATCGACTGCGGTTTTTGGGGCGGAGTTGTCCCTGAAAGCCTGGATGACCTTGAGGAACTCGTTGAAGCCGGCGTCCTCGGCGTAAAATCGTTTACGATTCACTCAGGGATAGATGATTTTCAGCGGGTAGACGAAAGCCATATTCGCCGTGCCATACCGATCCTGGCTAAGCACAATATCCCCTACCTCATCCACGCTGAACTTGATAAAGAAGACAGCGAGCCAGCCGAAATTGGCACCCGATACCAGAGCTTTTTAGCGTCTCGCCCCAAGGCCTGGGAGAACGATGCCATCGATATGATGATCGACCTCTGCCGGGAGGCAAAGCATGAGGGCAACGACGGACATATACATATCGTACATCTGTCCTCAGCCGAGGCCATCCCCGCTATTGCCGCAGCGCAGCAAGAGGGTTTGCGAATCAGCGCAGAAACCTGCCCCCACTATCTCACCCTGTTCGCTGAAAACTGCCCCGACGGAAAAACTCTTTTCAAATGTTGCCCTCCGATTCGCGAAGACGGGAACAGACACAAACTCTGGGAAGGACTCGCCGGCGGAACCATTCAATTTGTAGTGTCCGATCACTCGCCGTGCACTCCACAACTTAAGCACATTGACAGTGGAGACATCGAAAAGGCCTGGGGCGGAATATCCTCCCTGCAGTTTGGTTTGAGTTTAATCTGGAGCGAGGCCCGAGAGCGCGGCTATTCGATCGCGGAAGTTTCCCAGTGGATGTCCACCCGCCCCGCCGGGTTTGCAGGCCTGGGACACCTCAAAGGAAAAATCGCCCCCGGCTATGACGCAGATCTAGTTGTGTTCGATGACGACGGCGAGTATTTGATTACCGCCGACATCATAAAATACCGACATAAGATCACTCCCTATGAAGGGAAAACCGTCAAGGGGGTTGTCAGGTCAACCTATGTGCGAGGGACCAAGGTCTACTTCGATGGAAACCTGCTCGGCGACCCTGTCGGCAAGCCGCTACTTAAACACAAGCTCTAATACCGGAAGAGACGCAATGAGTAACACCGATAACGGCGACAACCCCTTTGCGGGCCAATACATTGACCTACTAAGCGAGAAAGTGGGCGGCAAGGCCCTGTCGTGCTCAGATGAATGGTTCGCCGAGTGCGCCAATCTGGTTCTGCATGCAGACCCCATCTTCAAAGAGGGGCATTTCATCGCCACCGGCCAGTGGATGGACGGCTGGGAATCCCGCCGCAGCTATGGCAGAGCCGATCATCGCAGCGGCAATCGTGACTTCGACTGGTGTATTGTGAAGTTAGGCATACCCGGCGTCATTCATGGAGCGGATGTGGAAACCACGCATTTTCGGGGCAACGCACCAGAGTTCGCATCGATTGAAGGCGCCTGGGTTGACGGTGATCTGACCGATGACACCCAATGGTTCGACGTTCTGGGCAAGAGTCCCACGGCAGCACACAGCCACAATTATTTTCCAGTGAGCAGTGACGCACCCTGCACCCATCTAAGATTGAAGATCTATCCCGATGGCGGTGTCGCGCGATTGCGTATCTACGGTGTCGCCAAGGTAAACCGGGACAACTTTGTGGCCGGAGAGCTAATCGACTTGGCCAGCGTTGCTAACGGAGGGCGAGGTTTGGCCTGTAGCGATATGTTTTACAGCTCGCCAAACAATCTTCTCATGCCTAACAAAGGCGTCAACATGGGCGACGGTTGGGAGACCAAACGACGCCGCGACGAGAAGAATGACTGGAACATTATCAAACTTGGGCTGACAGGTACCATACGTAAAGTTTTGATTGATACGGCGCACTTCAAGGGCAATTTCCCCGACACAGTAAGCCTCGAAGCCACTTTGTCTGACCGCGAGGATATGACCGCCCACGACATCGTATGGCACAGCGTTATCGAGCGCACTCCACTGCACGCCGACCAGGAACACCTACTCATCAAACAGATTCAAGTTGCGCAAGACCAGAATTTTAATCACGTGCGCCTGAACATTTATCCCGACGGAGGTATAAGCCGCCTGAGAGTTTTCGGATTTCCAGACTGGGCTAAATCGGATTCTTAAGGTAGAAATTCAATGAGCGTTGCAACAGTCAATAGTATGGATGCGAGCACGGCCAGTCACAGCTTCCGCCAGTGCTGCACCAGCGAGGCCTGGATTACACGCATGGTCGCCTCCAGACCCTACCCATCCGCGCAGGCGATAATTGAAGCTGCAGACGAACATTGGCGCGGTCTGGATCAGAGCGATTATCTCGAAGCCTTTGATGGTCACCCCAAAATTGGTGACGTGGGTTCTCTCAAGGCCAAGTATGCCAACACCAAAGAATTGGCTGCGGGTGAACAGTCCCTGGTCGAGGTTGCCAGCGACGAAACCATTCACGCACTCAGCGATGGCAATAGCGCCTACGAGGAAAAGTTTGGGTTCATCTTTATCGTGTGCGCGACAGGCAAGAGCGCCGGCCAAATGCTGTCCCTGCTTGAAGCCAGACTTCCCAACATTAAGGAAGACGAGCTCATCAACGCCGCCGAAGAGCAGCGCAAAATATTTCAGATCAGATTGGAGAAGCTGCTATGAGTCAGATTACCACCCACATTTTGGATACGGCCCTGGGCTGCCCCGCCCCAGGCGTAACCATCACGCTATACCATCGGGCCGCGGGTGACTGGGTCAAAGTAGGCAGCGGACAAACCAACGCGGACGGTCGAGTGCCTGACTTATGCCCTGAGGGAGAAATTCTCGAAGCCGGAACCTATCGCATGCATTTTGCGATCAGCCATTATTTCGATGCGATCGATGCACCGGTGTTTTATCCCTGGGCCGAAGTCGTCTTCAATATCGAGGGCGACGGCCAGCACTATCACATACCATTGCTGCTATCCCCCTACAGTTACTCGACCTATAGGGGAAGCTAGATGGCGCGCATCGATTTAAAACTCGAGCCACTCACTGCTCATGCGTTTGCAGCCTACGGCGATGTCATGGAAGTTAGCGAAGCCAATCAGGTCATTCCCATCAACTACGGCAACACAGAGCGTCACCACAATTTGGCGAAGGTTGATGTGGCCGACGAAAACGGCGAGCCTATCATCAGTATCTTCCGCAGCGTCGCCACGCAACTGCCGTTTCGGATAGAGATCATGGAGCGCCATCCACTGGGCAGTCAGTCTTTTATGCCGCTTACGGGAAACCCCTACGTCGTAGTGGTTTCAGAGGCCGGCGAATTCGACCCCAGCACTCTGCGCGCTTTTATTGCGCAAACGCATCAAGGTGTGAACTACCACAAGGGAACCTGGCACCACTATTGTCTTGGTTTGAATGTCAGCAATGACTTTCTGGTCGTTGACCGCGGTGGCGAGGGTTCCAATTGTGATGAAGTCGAGCTCCCCAAAGAGTTGGAAGTGTATGTTAACCACTAATTCAACCCCCTGGACTGCGTAACATGGAAGCCTATCGAGCAGAGGTGCTGCACTTTATCGATGATCCCGATCGGGTGTCTGAATCCGAATCCTATCGCTATTTCAAAGATGGAATGCTGATCGTCGACAACGGAACGGTAGTTGCCGCAGGTTCAGCGCAGGACTTGCTCCCCCGTCTTGAAAAAGATGCCATCGTAACTGAGTATCCGAATTCCCTGATAATGCCCGGGTTTATTGACACCCACATCCATTACCCGCAAACGGAAATGGTGGCGGCCTACGGTACACAGCTGCTGGAATGGCTCAACACCTATACTTTTCCCGTAGAATCCAAGTTTTCCGACGCCACATACGCCAGAGAAATTGCCGACCGATTTTTGGGTGAGTTATTGCGCTGCGGCACAACGACCGCCCTGGTATTCGGCACAGTCCATACCGAATCGGTGGATGCATTTTTCGAGGCCTGCGAAGAACGCAATCTGCGAATGATCGCCGGCAAAGTCATGATGGACAGAAATGCCCCGGACTATCTCGTCGACACGGCGCAAAGCTCCTATGACGATAGCAAGGCACTGATCGAGAAGTGGCACGACAAAGGGCGCTTGCGCTACGCCGTCACGCCCCGGTTTGCTCCCACTTCAACACCAGAGCAGTTGCGTAAAGCAGGCCAGCTGCTGGAGGAGCACCCCGGCGTCTATATGCACACCCATATGTCCGAAAGCGTGAACGAGGTGGCGTGGGTACGCGAACTGTTCCCCGATTGCGACCACTACCTACACACTTACGATGAAGCGAGATTGCTCGGGCGTCGCAGCGTATTCGCCCACTGTATTCACTTAAACGATGAGGAGTGGAATCGTCTGGCCGAAACCCAATCCAACATCGCCTTCTGCCCCACTTCCAATCTCTTCCTGGGCAGCGGTCTATTCAATTTAAAGCGCGCTGTGGAGCAGAATATCGGTGTAGGCCTGGGAACCGATATCGGTGGCGGAACGAGCTTTTCAATTCTGCAAACCCTCGGGGAGGCGTATAAGGCTCAGCAACTGCGCGGAGAAAAATTGACACCGTTCAAAGCGTTTTATCTCGCGACACTCGGCGGTGCCCGGGCGCTGGATATGGACGACCTCATCGGAAATTTTGAACCGGGGAAAGAAGCCGATTTTATTGTTTTGGACAAGGCCCCTACTCCACTGCTCGAATTCAGGCTCGCCAATTGCAAAAGCCTGATGGAGACGCTCTTTGTCATGGCCATTATGGGTGACGACCGCTCCATCGCGGCGACCTATTCCGCGGGCATTAAAGTGCACAGCAAACATTAACACGCAAGAATAAACCAGAAGGCCAGAGGTTATGGAGAGTTATTTATTCGATTGGCTACAGCTCATTTTTCGCTGGTTGCACCTGATCACTGGAATCGCCTGGATCGGTGCTTCCTTTTATTTTGTCTGGCTGGACAATAGTCTGGAGGAGCCGCCACAGTGGAAAAAAGACAAGGGCATCAAGGGCGATCTTTGGTCTATTCACGGCGGAGGGATCTATGAAGTCGCCAAGTACGAACTGGCCCCGGAAAAAATGCCCGAGACCCTGCACTGGTTCAAGTGGGAGGCCTATACCACCTGGCTGACCGGTATGGTGCTACTTATTGTGATTTTCTATCTCGGTGCAGAATCCTATCTCATCGATAAACGCGTGGCCGATTTAACGCAACTGCAAGCAGTGGGTCTCGGTTTGGGATTCCTGATATCGGGCTGGGTGATTTATGAGGTGTTGTGCAGCACGCCCCTAGCCAAGAACGGTTTCGTCATTGGCGGTATCCTGATAGCCATCGCTGTCGTTTACGCCTATGCCCTCACCCATTTATTCAGTGGCAGAGGTGCTTACATCCATATGGGGGCTGTGATCGGCACCATCATGGTGGGCAACGTATTTAGAATCATCATGCCCTCCCAAAGAGCCTTGGTGGCGGCAATAGAAAAAGGTGAGGCACCCGATCCAGCCTGGGGTATCAAGGCCAAGTTACACTCAACCCACAACAATTACCTAACGTTGCCTGTACTGTTCATCATGATTAGCAACCACTACCCCATGACGTATTCCCATGAGTACAGCTGGTTGGTGCTATTGGCTATTATCGCGATCACTGCTTTCGCTCGTCACTATTTCAATTTGCAACACAAGGGCATTAAGCGCCCTGTCATTCTGGTGGTAGCTGCAATTGCCGCTGCGACTCTCGCCTTCGTTATTTCCCCCAAGCCCGCAGTTAGTGTTAGCAAAAATGTTGGCGCTTTCGAATCCTCACAGATATCAACCGTTAAAGCGATTCTGACCGAGCGCTGCGCGACCTGTCATTCGGCGACACCCAGCGACGATGTATTCACGATCGCCCCTCTGGGTATGATGCTGGACACCTTAGACGAGATGCAGCAATGGGCACCCCGCATAAAAGCACGGTCGGTGGACACAATCGACATGCCCTTTTTGAATAAAACGGGTATGACAGACGAGGAACGGGCTACCATCGCCGCATGGATTGCGGCAGGTGCTCCCAAGGAGTAAAGCGGGGGCGAACTATGCGAGTTTCTGCTGATCCAACTTTTCGCGCAGCGCTGCCACCTCGGGCTTGTGCTGGCGAATTTCTTCATCCGATAAACCGTGCAGCTCGTGGGGAAATACCAGCCACTTGTCGGTCTCGTGCAGGAAAAAATCCGGTTTCATGTCAGTTTGATTATTACCGGGTTTAAAATAAGGCGTAGCAATTTTGATTTCAGGCATGTTTTTTCGGCATTCTTCCTTTAGATCCCTGATGACTTGTCGGATACTCAGGCCGGTATCAAAAACATCGTCTACCAGTAACAGCGAATCCTCTGCATTGACATGCTTAACAATATAGTTCAAACCGTGAACACGTACATGCCGATCTCGACTTTCGATTCCGGAATAGGAGGAGGTTCTGATTGCGATGTGATCAGTCTCTATACCCGATACATCCAATCCAACAATTCCTGCACGGCGATACCGACCGGCGCACCACCTCGCCACACTCCGACGATATAATTTGGTTGATAACCACTTTCAACAATCGCCAGGCCGAGCCTAAAAGAGTCATCGAGCAGTTCCTGAGCCGTGATAAATCGCTTTGTTGTCATTGGGTACACTCACACAAAAACCACACTATAATGGCTGTGCCTCCAACAGGCCAGATAAGGAAATACTATGAGCTCGTATCACCAACAAATTAACTGTCATCGAGACGATATCGATATGGGTTTTTGGCGCAAGCCCGAAGGCGTCACCATTGAGGATGACGAGCTGAGCTTTTTGTTGATTCCGGATGAGGTTGAAGCCATCGCCACCTTTGAATTGTCTCAGCAAGTACATCGCTACCAACACGATAATACCTCCTCGGGAGCGCCGATTACTAAAGCGTTGATTGTCACAATGGGCGGTATGCTGCCCGGCGTGTTGCTCTACGACCATCTAGTGGATGGCCGGGATGTCGGCATTCCCAAAATTGAGTTTGGAACCATTGGTGTCTCACTCTACAAAGGCCCCGGTGTTCGCTATGAAAACCCCTTGGTACAACACGGCATCTCCATCGAGATTAGCGGTGAAACAGTGCTGATCATCGATGATTTAGGCGATTGCGGTGGAACCATGCAGTTTCTCACCAAGTACATCGCCGATAGTGGCGCACTAAAAGTCCTCAACCTGGCTATGTACATGAAGCCCGTAGCGATGCAAACCTGCGCTGCGGATTTTTGGTTCGGGGAGACGCCCCAGGATACCTGGATTATCACACCTCGAGAAAGGGTTGAGACCATGGTTAAACGGGTACCCATCTGGAAAGAGCGCGGGGCAAGCGAGCAGGAATGTTACCGCCGTCTGGTTGAGGTCATAGGCTACACAACCGCCTTAACGGATTATTATTTGCCTCAGATTTACCGCCGCGCCGAGATCAATTCTTGACACTCCTGTCACATAGTTGCACAGTTAAAGAACGCAGATAACACTGGAAGATAACCGTGGCAAGCAAGGGCGCCTATAAGGTGGGCAAGATTCGCAAAGACAATGAGAAAGCCATATTGATCGCTGCGGAGAAGGAATTTGCCACTCGGGGCTTTAACGGGGCCTCCATGAACCGCATTGCCCAGGGTGCTGGTGTTGCCAGAACCAACGTCCACTACTATTTCAAAAACAAAGAAGACCTTTACGCCAGTGTTCTCACCGATGTCATTCAAATGTGGGACGATTCCTTTGATCAAATAACCAGCGACGACGATCCCGGTGAGGCCCTGGAAGGCTATATTCGGGCGAAAGTGGCTTATTCAAAAACCAACCCACTCGCCTCGCGCATATTTGCCAGCGAAATGTTGCACGGGGCCCCTGTACTGGGAGGTTATCTCAAGAAAGATCACCGAGAGTGGATGAGCGGCAAGGCAGAAATAATGCAAAGTTGGGTGGCCCAGGGCAAAATGGACCCGGTGAATCCCTTCTATCTCATTTTTATGATTTGGGCATCAACCCAACACTATGCAGACTTTGAATTTCAGGTAAAAACGGTATTGGGCAAGCCGCGATTAGCCGCTACCGATTTCGATGACATCGCCGACAATCTGACCCATATCATCCTCAAAGGCTGTGGCATCAAAGTGCGCAAGAACCTGCTAAAGGAAAATAAGTAATTTTTTTCAGCGAGCTTTAACCCCTTTTTGCACCCCGATGCGATTCACCTCTTGAAACCTATCAGGAGGTCTACTATGAATATTCGCAAACCCCTTACCACCGTGACGTTGGCAGTGATGGCTACCGCCTGTGTTGAGTCGTACAAACCCGAGTCCGTGGGCCTTGAAGAGACGGATGCGGGCTCTAGAGTCGAACCACAGGTGCTGATCGAAGCTCCGCTGGATTCAACCAAGCATCGTATTGCGGAGCACGAGGCCAAAGAAGTGCGCTCGCCGTCCACGCAAACTGAGACTAAGAGACAACTCGCCCTGAGGGGACACCCTGCCTACACAACAAAGGCTTCGCCCAATGCGTTTGCTGCAACCACAGATTCGGTTGCACTGTTCCAGCCCCAGCACGTCGATCGTGAACACTATCTTCAGTTTGAGGAGAACTCGGTCAAGCTGGTGACCGAGAACCCAGTGTCTACCTTCAGCGTCGACGTCGACACCGCCAGCTATGCCAATGTCAGACGCATGTTGGTCAAAGAGGGACGCCTGCCGCCGTCTGACGCGGTGAGACTCGAAGAAATGATCAACTACTTCGGTTACCAGTACCCAGTACCCGATTCCTCCGAGCAGCCATTTTCAGTGAGCAGTGAGTTGGCTCGGGCGCCCTGGAGCAACAAACACCATCTATTGCAAGTGGGTCTGAAAGGCTTCGAGCCCGCTCCTGCTAAGCGCCCTGCCAGCAACCTGGTATTTTTAGTAGACGTCTCGGGCAGTATGCGCTCACCCGACAAACTGGGTTTACTGAAGAAATCCTTGGGTCTACTGGTGAACCAGATGAGAGATGATGATCGAATCGCGCTGGTAGTTTACGCGGGCGCAGCAGGAACGGTGTTGGAGCCCACCTCCGGCGTCAACAAGGCAAAAATCATGAACGCCATCAATGCACTGGAAGCCGGGGGCAGCACCCACGGTAGCGCGGGAATCGAGATGGCCTATGCACTGGCGGCCCAAAACAAAATTAGCGGAGGAATAAACCGCGTAATTATCGCCAGCGACGGCGACATGAACGTGGGTACCGTCAACTTAGAAGCTCTAAAAGACCTGATTGAACACAAGCGCAAAACCGGTGTAGCTCTGACGACCTTAGGATTCGGCAGCGGCAACTACAACTATGCGCTAATGGAGCAACTGGCGGATGTGGGCAACGGCAATGCCGCCTACATCGATTCTTTGAAAGAGGCCCAGAAGGTGCTGGTGAATGAGATGCAATCGACCCTGTTGACGATTGCCAGCGATGTAAAAATTCAGGTGGAGTTCAACCCAGAACTGGTCGAGGAATATCGCCTTATCGGCTATGAAAACCGAATGTTGAATCGAGAGGACTTCACCAATGACAAAGTGGATGCTGGTGATATAGGTGCCGGACACACTGTCACAGCCCTGTACGAGATTGTCCTTCGTGGCGATGGCGAAGGCCGTATACCGGCGCTCAGATACGAAGGTAACAAGCGCCATAAGGAGCAAACTTCCCCCTCATCGGCTCAGGAAATAGCCTTCGTCAAACTCCGGTATAAGCGACCGGGAACAGCGAAGAGTATTGAATTGAGCCAGGCGATCAATAGGGACTTGGTCAAGGACTCAATTCTCAGCGGTAGCACCGACCTGCGTTTCGCCGCCAGCGTGGCCGGCTTTGGACAAATTCTCAAAGGGGGTACCTTTATCGAAAATTGGGGATACCCTGAGGCGCTAACACTTGCCAGAAACGCTAGAGGTGATGACTCCCATGGCTATCGCGGTGAATTTATTCATATGATCGAACTGGCACAGTCGCTATCCTCTATCTACTAGACCAGATTGCGGCCCCGGATAGAGCGCTCGAATGCTGAATGTGTTGAACCGCTTCAGAAGTGACGAATCGCTGATGATCGCCTATCAGCGAGGGGATATGACGGCTTTCGAGTCCCTGTATCAGCGGCACAAAGACGCTCTTTTCGCCCATCTTTTTCGAAACTGTAACCGCCATGCCATTGTCGAGGAAATAGCGCAGGAAACATGGATGGCGGTAATCCAGGCGGCCGTCCGCTATCGTCCAGAGGCAAAATTTCGAACCTGGTTATACCAAATAGCACACCACCGAATGGTCGATTTCTGGCGTAGACCTGACAACCGGCACCGTAATCTGGAGAACGTCCCTGAGGAAACATCATCGGATGATTGCCCGGGAGTAGACTGCGAGCTTCAGGGCCAGTTAATGCATGCGCTCGCACAGCTACCACTGGAGCAGCGCAATGTGGTGCTGTTGCACGAACAGGGGTTTTCCCATAGGGCGCTGTCAGAAATTACAGGCGTGGGGCCCGAAACCATCAAAAGCCGGCTGCGGTATGCACGCCAGCAATTGACGGCTAAATTGGGAGCGAACGAGGAGATGGAAGTCGCAGCGACATCGGGAGGCGAGCCATGAGCAAACCAGAAAATACCTTGGCCGGAAAGCCACTGCCCTCGCCGCGTTCGCCCGCGCATCTGGACGAGCGAATTATAGCCCAGGCTCGCGCAGCACTGCCGCCGGCAAAACCCGTCTACCAGCCCTGGTGGCTCGCAGGGTCTGCCACGGCTGCGGTGGTCGTCCTCGCTGTTACGCTGAGCGTCACAAACTATCCGGCGTTCACTCCCTCTGTGTACGAGCAGCCTAGTACTGAATCGAGTGAGATTTTGATTTCTCCCGAGTATGGTACGGAAGCGGAGCCGACCAGCATTAAATCACACGCTGCTCAAGCCATAATGCAAAGCGCGCCCAAGCATGAGAAAAAGATGCTTGCGAAACTCAAAGCGTTCCCAGCAACGGCTAGACTTTCGCTGGAAGAAGTTGAGACATTCGCCCTCAATAGTGCGCCCGCTGAATCAGCAATGGACGACAAGATTTTGGAAGGCGAGCGAGTAGTTAAACGACTACCGGAAAAAGTTCTGAAGTCATTGCAGGCACTCGCAGAATTCGATACCTCTTCCGATCCGAAGTACGTTTCGCAACAGTACGAAAAGCTTAAAATAAGCTGTTCAGAGTGCGACCTCCCTCAAACTCTCGATGAGGCTATCGCAGAGCATCTCGCACCCCAGCGTTGAGAAGCGGCAGTAATTACCCTGGCTGCGCTGGTAAATTGGCCCCGTCCGGACTATAGTTTTTAGTCTAAGTCCCGCCTTGGAATCCTCTTCCTTAACATGTTCTAAGGGTGCCGATATGAATAGCGCTAGTCATTTTTTCAGTCCGAGGTTCAAATTAAATCGTTCAGTTCTAACCGGACTATCGTGCCTGATGTTCGCAGTACTTTCTGCCTGCAAAGTAGAGATTGTCGTGCCCCCTGGAGGGAAGGTGGTATCGAGCAATGGCGCGGTCTGCCTATCGGGTTCAAGCTGCACAATTGAAGTGGATGACACCTTTGAGGATACTTTCGAAGCAATTCCGGACCCCGGGTATAAATTCAAGCAATGGAAGAAAGACGCTGACCATTTGTGCGGACAGGGCAAAAAGCCCTGTCGTCTTATTACCACCGTATTCGGCGACTGGCCGGCCATTGGGGAAGTCATTGCGTCAGACAAAGTCTATTTTCTAAAACCTGTATTCGTCAACAACTCAGGCTACAAGGTCAGCTATTGGAAAAAAGCTGTAGAAGAAATCGATCAAGGCAGTTTCGCTAGCAGCGACTCCCTGTATCAAGTCGTCCCCAATGTCCAACAGTGCGACCCCGGGACTCAGTCACAAACAACGGCTGACCGCGCCCTGAAAGCTCTCAACCAAGTGCGTGCGATGCACAAACTTCCCGCGGTGGAATATGAAGATTTCTTCGACGCAGAGGTTCAGGCGGCGGCACTGGTACAGCGCGCGACGGGCAGCTTGTCCCACAATCCCAGCCCCAGCGACCCGTGCTATACCGCATCAGCTGAAACGGGATCTGAGACATCGAACCTGGGCGGGGCTTCTGTACCCAGCGACCCCGTAAGCGATATCGCGAGTTGGACCAACGACAATTTCAACGCCGCAGCGCTGGAGGAAGCCGGGCACAGACGCTGGATGTTGGCGCCTGAACCGGGCTATACCAGTTATGGTCAGGTGGAGGGATTTACCGCATTAAAAGTCTTCGGATTTGGAATGCCACCCAAAAAACAGATCTCCTCCAATGTCGAGTTCATAGCATTCCCCTATAATAGCTATCCTTGGATACTCGTATCCCAAGGTGAAAACCCGACGCCCTGGAGCCTGTCAATGGTGCCACCGGCAGGAACGAGCAGCTCTTTCAATTACTTTTCTGGGGCTTCGGTAACCGTTAAAAACCCAGATACAGGTCAGTCACTGTCCGTTAATTCCCTTCACAACGACAACAAGGGGTTTGGACTGGCCAACTTTTTGTCCTGGCAGGTTGACGGTTGGGAGTATGACACCCGATATAAAGTGACAATAAAAGGAATAGCTCTTCCGGGTGGAGGTACGCGTCAGGTTTCTTATTCGGTGCTGGTAGACCGATTTAATTTAGTAGACATCGCCATGCCCCTGGAAGGCGGTGACAGCAGTCAGGGAAATTCATTGCAGGGGCTATTTGATTCCGCCACCGATGAGGACAGCTACATTATTTCACTGTCCAATACTGTCACCTTCAGAGGCACCAGTAATTTCTCCAACCAGGCGTTCTTCATTCGCGTCTACGATGACCGCAAGAGCTTGTTAAAAACCAGCGACGTTGCCTTTACCATGGACTTTACTCCAGGCATGTATACGGTACTGGTTAGCCCTTGCAACGAGGCCGGTGGATGTTATGACGACGTCACCAACTACTCAGTGACCTTTTGATCTCGCCCGCTAGTGACTGGCGAGTTCTTTCAAAATAATACTCCAGTGATCCAATCCATCGTAGAGGGTTTTTTTCGGCAGCCTCTCGTTGAGGCCATGAGCGAAGTTATCATCCGGGTTCATAAACACAGAACCGACCGCCAGAGTGGGTATCCCGGCATTGCGGAAGTGCATTCCGTCTGTTGCACCAGAAGACATATAACCCATAATTTTCAAACCCTCGTAGCGAGCGTGAACCGCCTTGGCTACAGCCGCCATCACATCGGGTCTTAGTTCTGATATCGGACTCTCTGTCACTTCATCCAACGGCTTGAATTCAATGGCATCGTTTTCTACGATTTTTCGGAGCGTTTTCTCAACTTGGGCAACAGGTACTCCGGGATACACCCGGCAATTTAGGGTTGCCGTTGCAGACTGCGCCAAAGCGTTCTCGGCGTGACCCGCTTTTAGCATGGTCACAACACAGGTCGTTCGAGTAAATCCTACATAGGATGACTCTATGGCGAGTCTATCTGATGCTTTTTTGTCATTGGGATCGTGTGCAAATCGAATCATGGCATCGCCCAGTTCTCCGCCCTTGCGCTTTCCCGTTTCTTCAAAGTACGCCAGTGTCATTTCGCTCCAACGCACCGGAAACTGATGGGCCTGTATTTTGGTAATGGCCTGAGCCAGATCATAGATCGCATTATCGGGTCTGGGTCTGGAGCTGTGTCCACCAGGATTTTGGACTGTGAGGTCCCAGGTAACATAGGTTTTCTCCGCGGCCTGGACATTGTAAGAGATCGCTTTTCCCGATTTCGACAGTGTGCCTCCCCCCGCATCCGAGTTCAGTGCAAACTCGGCCTTGGCCAAGTCTTCCCTTTCGTTTGCCAGCATTTTCGTGGTTCTCATGGTTGATTCTTCATCACCTGAAAAGGCGATGATAAGATCCCGATTTGGAACAAAGCCCTCTTTTTTGAGGCGGATAAATGTCGAGATAAGTTGGGTCACTCCAAACTTGTTATCTCTAGTGCCTCGACCATAAAAAAACGTGTCATCCTCGGTTAATTCAAAGGGAGGCCGCTCCCAGTCCTCCGGATTGGCCTCTACCACATCCATATGACCCAGTAGCGCAATAGGTGCCTTATCCGATGATCCATCCCCGCTGTAAGTCACCACCAACGCAACAGTGTCATCCAAAGGCAATACTTCGATGTCCTTCGCTGGAAAACCCGCCAAACGCAGTTCATCGGCGAGGTAATTTGCCACTTTAGAAACATTACCCAAATTCTTCGAGGATTCTATTCCAATCAGCGCGCGGAAAATCTCCAGGGTTTTTTGAGCATGTGGCGATGGAATTTCCTCAGAATAAGCAAGGTTTGAAAAAACTAGTGCGGCTATCAAGACGGAAACGGTTTTCATAAATATCCCCTGTGTGTTTGTTGCAGTCTATTTGGAAATATCCAACGCGTCATGCCTTATTTGCGTTAGGCTAGGCTCATGTTCACCGGATTTAAAACTGTATGGCTGCTGGCATGCGCCAACGCCATTATCATGTCTGCCTCGCCGATGATGATGCTGATCGGCAGTATCATCGGCGCGGAATTGGCACCTTCCAAAGCGCTGGCGACACTGCCAATAGCGCTAATGGTCATTGGGACAGCCAGCGGTGTATTCCCCGCCTCCCGAGGCATGGCCAGATTCGGACGAAAAACAACCTTCTTACTCTTCGTCATTCTCGGAACTACCACGCTACTTCTCGCCTCCCAAGCCGTTTCATATCAGAGCTTTCCGGTTTTTTGCCTATCTTCAGCAATGCTGGGATTTACCAACGCTGCGATCTATCAACTCCGATTCGCCGCAATGGAATCTGTCCCTCTGGAAAAGGGCCCTACCGCCGCCTCTATCATCATGTGCTCAGGTATCGTCTCCGCGTTCCTCGGGCCGGAATTGGCTGTACTGGGTAGAACGCTATCGAAGGTCGAGTATCAAGGATCATTCTGGTTGGCCACGGTATCAATGCTGTGCGGCGCTCTGATTCTAATGTTTTACCGCCCCGCTGAGCAAAGAGCGGCAACGAGTCGGGGTAAAGCGAGGCCACTGAGTGTGATGCTCAAAAATCCCACCTTGGTGCTGGCGATAACGAGCGCAGCCGTCGGTTTTGTCATCATGTCCTTTGTGATGACAGCTACCCCCATCAGTATGCACCTTCATCAAGGGCATAGCCTTGAAGACACCAAATGGGTTTTGCAGTCCCATGTTGCCGCTATGTTTTTGCCCTCTTTGGCAACCGTGTGGCTGTTCAAGGTCCTCAGTATTCGCGGACTCATAAGTGCGGGGCTGGCCTGTTTTATAACAGCTATAGTAATTGGACTAATCGATTCTACGGTGATGGGATATTGGGGACAGTTGGTAATGCTGGGTATCGGCTGGAATTTTCTCTTTGTATCCGGTACCGCACTACTCCCAACGGCGCATGAACCGGGAGAACAGTTTCGCGCACAGGCCCTAAACGATTCTGTCGTTTTTTCCGCTCAAGCTATCGCCGCTCTTACGGCGGGCCTGGCGATTACTTACATGAGCTGGCAAAGCATATTGCTGCTATGCCTCGTTCCCATCGTTTTCATCGCCGTACTACTATGGCAGCAACGCCAACACCGCAGAAGTGGGCTAGATCTCTCTGCCTAAAATTACTTGAAGGTATCGCAGTTGCGTATGTCTCCAGTCTCAAATCCAGTTCTAAACCACTGGACTCTTTGTGCTGAAGTGCCATGGGTAAAGCTGTCGGGAACAACGCGACGCCCCGCATCCCTTTGCAATCGATCATCACCAATGGCAGTTGCCGCTGTCAGCGCCTCTTCAAGATCTCCAGAATCGAGCAGAGCGCGGTCGATATTCGCGGCATGCCCCCACAAACCAGCGAAACAATCGGCCTGAAGTTCCTGTTTAACCGAAAGCGCATTGGCCTGGGCCTCAGATTTGCCCTGTTTGGCTTGTCGGACCTGATCACTCACACCCAACAAGGTCTGAACGTGGTGACCCACCTCATGAGCCACCACATAAGCCTGGGCAAAATCACCCGGAGCACCGTGGCGGTTTTTCAGATCATTGAAGAAGACCAAGTCGATATACAGCTGATGATCACCGGGGCAGTAAAACGGCCCCACCGCCGCCGAAGCCATGCCGCAGGCAGAACTGACCTTACCGCTGAACAGCACCAATTTTGGCTCTTCGTATGTTTTGCCCAACTGGGTGAAAATGGCGTTCCAGGTATCTTCGGTATCTGCCAGCACTACAGACACAAACTCACCCAATTGAAGTTGTTCCTCGGAAATTTTCTGGGGGCTATTTTGAGCCACCTGAGCGCCTCCCCCACCGAGCAATAGTGGAAGAAGGTCGATTCCCAACATTCGGCTACCAAAAAACACGGCGACACCCACAATGAGTATGGTCCTTCCGGTCTTGCTTTTTATCAAAGAGGGGAGGAATCGTAACAATAGTGGCGCCGCACCTGCTGCTGCGCCAGCGGCCACCCGCTGCCCTCTTCGATCCTCTACATTGTCGCTGCGTCGTCCACCTTTCCACTGCATCTACTTATCTCCTTGTTCTGGATAGACCAGAATGTGCAAGTTGGCGTTGAGGTTTTCCAGTGCTTCGGCGGCACTCACCGCTATATAATTCGAATTCTGTTTCTTAGCCATACCCAGCTTAACGGCCTTCTGAGCGGCACCCTCAACATCGAAGTTTACGTCACAAGCGAAAGTTTCCGCCAGCCATTGCTCTATGCGAGTATCCAGATCAGCAATGGAGATCGAGGCATCAGTACTTAGAAAACTGTAGACTAAAAACACCTCTTTTACCTCTTCGTCTGCCGCGGTATCCAACAATTGCTGTATGGCCCCGCTGTTGTTGTCCAGACTTTTGAAGTAGAGGTTTTCGGTCAAAACCTTCAAAAACTTCAACCTGCGGTTTTTCAACGCTCCAAATTGACGCCATAAATGCCCTCCCAAGGCAAATAGCCCGACGCCCAGCGCGATCAATACTCCCTGATCCAGAGCCGCAGGCTGTTCCGACATACCCATCCAAAACGCCAACAGCGAACCAATGAGAAGTAAAGTGGGACCCAGCTTTGTCAGCAACACTGCGGCGCCACCCACAACCGCAGGCACCCCAATAATCAATTTGTCTTTCAAGCGCATCCGTACCTGTGGTTCAGGCAGAAGAATTTCAATGTCATGGCGCGGAACATTTTGAAAGAGTTTCAGGTGGATATCGCTGCCGGCGGTGTTTTCACTGTAGACCAATGCAACCCGATCATAGTTGATGAAATCCACTTCCCGCTCGCCAAATCGGCCCAACCAACGCTTCAGTGTCATTGTCCTGGGCTGTGCTCCGCGGCGAAACACCATCAGGCGGTCATAATCATCCAGGTTCACAGATACGCTGAGATCGAACAGGGCCTGTTCATCCATCGCTTTGCGAATATCATCCACGGACAATTCACGATAGTTTGCCGCGTCCAGCAACTCGGAAATCTGATCGAAGAATTGCGCCTTTAAATCGTTTCGCTCTTGCGCAGCTATCGGTGGTCGACCCGCAATGGCACCGGGATTAAAATACCGGTACGCAGATTTCAGATGTTCTGATTGTTGGCCAAATTGCAGCAGATAATAAGTGGTCAGCTGTCTTGCCATCGCACTGAAGATTCTACCGCTATCTCCAGTGTGCCGGAGCAACTGCTTCTCGACGATATCCGCTGCGGTATATTGGTTATCTTCCTGGGTCAATGACGGTTCCTCAAACTTCATGTAATCTGTAGCAAATAATAGCACCTGAGCGTTATCAAAGGGCTAACTCAACAAGGGAAATAAAGCTCAAATGGAAAATGGTATTCTGATCGGCGGCTGTGATTCCGGCAAAGTGTTCCTCAATCCACGCTACGCCAATCGACACGGATTGATTGCCGGCGCTACCGGCACCGGAAAAACGGTGACGTTGCAGTGCCTGACCGAAGGGTTCTCCGACCTGGGGGTACCGGTTTTTCTGGCGGATATTAAGGGCGACGTCTCCGGTATCAGCCAAAGTGGCAAGCCCCACCCAAAGGTGGATGAACGGGTAGAGAAAATTGGCATAGAGAACTACACCCAACGCGGCTATCCCGTGGCGTTCTGGGATATTTTTGGCACTCAGGGGACTCCAGTTCGCTCTACGATCACTGAGATGGGCCCGCAGCTGATATCACGTCTTCTGGATTTGAACGAAACCCAGGAGAGTATTATCACACTGGTGTTCGAATTTGCCGATAACGAGGGCATGCTACTGGTTGACCTCGCTGATCTGCGCACCAGCTTGGAATACCTGGGAACCAACGGCAAAGATCTGGGTATCGGCTACAGTATTTCGAAAGCCTCTGTGAACGCTATTTTGCGAAGGCTGTTAATGCTGAAACGCGAAGGCGGTGATTATTTTTTTGGTGAGCCGGCCCTACGACTTGAAGATCTGATGCAGACGTCTAGAGACGGTCGCGGGATAATTAACGTACTGGCTGCGGACATTCTTGTTCGCAGCCCTCGAGTTTATTCTACTTTCTTGCTATGGCTACTTTCGGAACTTTTTGAGAACCTGCCCGAGCTTGGCGACCCCGATCAACCCATCATGGTTTTTTTCTTCGACGAAGCACATCTGCTGTTTCGCGATGCACCCAAAGCCCTATTGGAAAAGATCGAGCAAGTGGTACGGCTTATTCGCTCCAAGGGCGTAGGGATTTATTTTATCAGCCAGAGTCCAGGCGATATTCCCGATAGCGTTCTGGGGCAATTGGGTAACCGCATACAGCACGCGCTGAGAGCGTACACACCGAAAGAACAAAAAGTTGTGCGCGTTGCAGCACAGTCGTTCCGCGCCAACCCGAAGCTGGACACGGTTCAAACGATTACAGAAATGGGTGTGGGTGAGGCACTGGTTTCCACACTACAAGACAAAGGTGTTCCCTCTCCTGTTGAGCGCGTACTGGTACGCCCGCCTCACTCACGTATGGGACCGGCCTCTAAAGAAGAGCGCAAAGCCATACTCGATAAAGATCCGAATATGCGCCGTTACGCTGAGCCTTTTGACCCCAGGTCGGCACATGAAGTGCTACTGGAGCGAACCGCTGCGCGAGCGAAACAACAAGAACAGGCGGAGCTTGAGGAAAGGGAAGCAAAAGAGCAATCGAAAACGAAGTCCCGGAGCAGCTCTCGTCAAACACCCACAGAAGCGTTTATAAAAAGTATGGTAAGAAGTCTCGGCAGCGCTGCGGGGCGAGGTCTCAGTAAAAAAATATTTCGCGGGATTTTGGGATCGCTACTGAAGTAATTTGTCTGGGGAGTCCTAAAACTCGTATTCCAGAACTGCGCGCAAGGTATAGTCGGCCGTATCGTTATCCATGCCGAAAATAATGCCGGCCTCCCAGCGCAGTGCTTTCATTGTTCCCAGCCTCTGTGCACCCATCGCAACCGGGCCGAATCCGCGCGTGTCCTGACCCAGATACAGTTCAAGTGCCGGTTCAAACCGAGGCGAGTATCGGTATCGATACTGCAGCGCCAGAGAGGTTTCCACCTCATTTCCAATATCGTCACCCCACTCATAGGTCACTCCAATATTCGCTGTGGTACTAAATCTCCCAAATTCTTTCTCCAGCAAAACGGCCGTTGAATACTCCCAGATATCGTTATCGGATTCTCTCTCCAGCTCAAAGAGTAAGGCCCAGTCTACGACGTATTCCCCCTGCTCGGACATCTGCCAAAGTATCTCGAATTCATAGGCCTCAGTGGAAAAGCTGGTATCGGATTTTTGTTCGCCGATCAGGTACAACTCGGCAAATATCGTATCGGCATAGCCTTACCGAAACCAAAACGGTGCGATTGAGCCCGCTGATCTCCGGTTAAAGGATCCTCATCCTGGTGAATCATTCGCCACTCGATTTCCCATTCCAATGGTTCGACGTAAGGATGGTAGACCTTATCAATGACGGTGCCGTCTGCGCGCACACCGAGATTGAAAAGCGCAAGGCTTAAGCCAGCCACTACAACTCTTAAGGAATATTTAATTGACCCCCGCATTCATCCCCCCGACTCCGTGACATAAAGAAAACTCCTAAAGTGACAGCGAGGCTGCAAAAATACAGAATCGCCTGCAGTAAACCCGGAGTAGATTCGTATCCGAATACCGCATAGAGCAACTCTCCTGCAACAGACTGCTCGGTGAGTGTAGACGCCACTCCAAAACCGCAGCTATTTGCCGAATTTTGAAATAGACGGATCTCGGCGTATTAGAATCGGCGCGGTAGAACTGCGGCCCAGTCACACTCAAGAGCGACCAATAAGCAGGCACGATTCAAGCGTAGGGACTATAAGAATAAGGTAAGCGCACTTAAATCGACCCTATTGATTTTGTCTGCGAGCCACTAGACAGTAGATCGCTTTACCTCGCCGTTACTCTTCGATTTCCATGTTCCAGGGCAGTAATGCTTCAAGCTTCTCCACCGTATCTGCCGCCGCAATGTGCGCCAGCACATGCTGGAGGTAAGCATAAGGTTCCAGGCCGTTCGCCTTTGCCGATTCCACTAAACTATAACAGGTCGCACTGGCTCGGGCCCCGCGGGAGGTATCTGCGAATAGCCAGGCGCGCCGACCAACCGCAAAGGGCCTGATCGCATTCTCAGCCAGCGCATTGCTGATATTCAACTGGCCGTCCTCGCAATAGCCAATCAGGTACTCCCATTGGTTCAGTGTGTACGTTATGGCCTTGTGGGTCAGGCTATCTTTGGGCACCCGGCTGACGTTCTTCTCCAGCCATGGCTTCAGGTCCTCGAGAATCGGCACGCTGAGTGACTGCCTTGCCTGTTTTTTCTTGTCGTGCTCCAGATCCTTGATCGATTTCTCTATCGCATACAGCCTTCGTATTTTACTGAGTGCAACGTCAGCCTTGGTGGGTTGCCCCACTTTCTTTTGGGTGCTCCTGGTTTCCGCCGCCCGGCTGGCTTCAACGAACTTGCGCCGGGCATGGTCAAAGCATCCAATTCGGGTAATGCCCGCTATCCGGCACACCTTGCTGTAACCGGAATAGCCGTCGGCCTGCAACACACCACCAAAGCCATCCAGCAGGCGCTCCGCCACCGCGCCAGCACGTGAGGGGTCGTATTCGAACAGCACTGATTGTTTATCCGGTGGGCCACCGCGTATCACCCACATCCATTTATCCGATTGGGCCGTTTTGCCCGTTTCCTTCAAGACTTGTATGCGCGTCTCATCCGCCTGCAGGTAATTCCCCTCAAGCTGAACCTCCCGGATCAAGTTGATCAAGGGCTGGAATACATCCTGAAGCCGTACAATCCAGTGGGCCATGTTGGAGCGGCTGATATCACCGCCGTAACGCTTGAGCATCCCCTCCAGGCGGTATAGCGGCAGTCCATCGGCGTATTTGGAGGCAATGATGTAGGCCAGCAATGCAGGACTGGCAAAGCATTTCCCCAGCGGATGAGCGGGGCGCTGTGCGGCGACAATGACATCTTCACCGTCAATATTGAATACCGCCTTTTCCTGCCAGTATTCCAGCACCTTGACCTGGGCGGGAATAAACTCCAGCTCCTCCTTGACCTTGGTGAAGAATGTTTTGGTGGCCCCATCCTTTTCCTCATCTGAAAGTGTGAGGTGTATCTGCACCCGTTGCAGCTTGTCGCTAAACCCGCGCTTTCTTTTCTTCTTTTGAGGCCGAACCCGGTCTTCTTCAGGCAGTTGCTCTTCGAGCTCACTCAGGGCGACTTCGATTTCAACCTCGTCGAACAAATCAGACTGAAACGCCAGTTTCTCACTACTGGCTCCGAATTTCTGTACCGTGGCCAGGCGCAAGTATTCCTCGAGCAGGTCAATGCGTTTGCTTTGTTCGAGGATGATGTGGTTTTTGTCGCCGAGGTGTTTCTGGTGAACCTCGTTTTTTTCTTCGAGAATCTGGTCTTTTACGGCGAGGGCAACAAGTAATTCAGCGACGGATAAGTTCTCGTAACACCCTTGTTTTTGTTGCTTTTTTATCGCCGATTGCATGGCGTAATTATAACATTCATGGCGACAAAATGCCTTAAAATACAGACTCATAATGCAGTTTTTTGTGGCCTGTCATCAGGGAGATATCGTAGCCGTCCAGCAACCAATTGATCTGCTGGCCGGTGAGGGGAATCACGTCGTCGTCAGGGTGCGGCCACCGGAACTTCTCTTCCGCCAGTGATTTGTAGTACAACACAAACCCATTGTCCTCCCAGTACAAACATTTTATTTTGTTGCGCTGGCGATTAGTGAAGGCATAGAGGGCACCCTCAAAGGGGTTACGACCCAGTTCTCGCTCCACAATGGCGCTAAGGCCATTGACCGATTTTCTAAAATCTACGGAGTCCCGGTACAGATAAATCTGTGGCATGTCATTGGCCGGGCGGAAGTAGCGCGCCGTCACAATTGATCCAGTAACTGCCGCACCACCAACAGGTTTTCGGCACAGATACCTCGCACAATGAATCCGTTGGGCAGTGACAAGGTTAGCCCCCGATCGGCGTCAGGTCTGACACTCACTGCGGCAAAGCCACCTTGGTCTTGTTTTATAGAAGACACACGGATGGTATCGTCAAACTTCCGACGCCAGTACACAAAGCGATGGTAAGTCAGGTGATTGTGTTTGCAAAACCGGGTCTGAGACAAGCCCGACAGTTTCCAGGTTTGTATTTGCTGCTTCCAGTCAATACCTTGTGGCTGGGGCTGAGTGATATCGTTCATGATTTGCTCCTGTGTGGTTATCAGGAGAAAGTCTGGCGGGAACTCTTACAAAAAAATAGGTGCTGATTTAGGGGCGCTTACCTTTATACCGCTGCCAGCGAGTTACTTAAACGGCGTTTCAATCCACGCGCCCCGTGCGGGGCGCGACTGAGCACCTCGGAGGCAACCCCTCAGGCTCACTCGTTTCAATCCACGCGCCCCGTGCGGGGCGCGACGATCGCGTCTATGTACGTTATGCCTGAGTCAGTTGTTTCAATCCACGCGCCCCGTGCGGGGCGCGACCGTCGCATTCTATCTTACTGTTATTGTTAAAGAAATAGCCGATATAACGCTAACCATAAATTCCAAATTGTAAAAGAGCAAACATCACACCACACCTGAAACTATAGTATTAAAAATCAAGTGGTTACGATTCCGCTAACCGGCTACTGATTCTATGATAACGAACAGTTGGCGTTCACACAATTAATGAATCTCGAAGCACATCTGGCGTTTCTTTTGCTCCGTGATGTTCCACTTTGCGTTTCCAGTTGGAGCCGAGATAATAAAACCGCAAACTGTCGAGATTAGCATCGTAGGCTTCCAGCAATGCGGATTTTAGATTCACCCATTGGGCTGGGGTTATCTCGCACTCGAAAACCGAATATTGCACGCGAATACCATAGTCTTTACACAGTTTACTGATGTGTCGTAACCGCCTGGTTCCACCAGCTTCGGTTACATTTACGTCGTATGTTACCAGCACTAACATGGCGACTCTTCAACGAACCAAAAACGGCGGATAGCATTCCATATCATCGCGCAAAAATTTTGCCAATAACATCGCTTGCACATGCGGTAACAGACCAATCTGAATTTTCTCTCCGATATAGGGATGCTGCAAATTTTCCTGCTTTCGCTCTTGCCATTGGGTAAGAAACATTTTTCTGGCATCGTCTTTCATTCTGATAGCACCGCTGGCTTCGGTTATAAAATCGGCTGATGTAATTTGTTTGCGGTTAATTAAAGTCAGCACGAACCGATCACACCACCAGGCTCTAAATTCTTCCAGCATGTCCAGTGCCAAACTTACCCGTCCGGGGCGGTCGGTATGTAAAAAGCCAACGTATGGGTCTAATCCCACCCCTTGCAGTGCCGAGGCGATTTCATGGGTCAACAAGGTGTAGCTGAATGAAAGCAGTGCGTTGACTTTATCAAGCGGCGGTCTTTTGGTTCTGCCGCTAAATGTGAAATTATTTCGCTGGCTTTCCAGCACCAAGCGGTTGAATACGGAAAAATAGCGGGCGGCGGCATCCCCCTCTATGCCTCGTATTTGATCGACATCGGTCTGGTGTTCCAGCCGTCTTATGCTCCCTGCGAGCATGGTTACAACCTGCTTTATCGAATCATCGTTGCCATGGTTGCGTTGATGTTTCATCAGTATTTGTCGGCTATTGGTCAGTTTTGCGGCTACAAAAAGCCGCGATAACACGGCGGGCGCATTATCGGCCAGCCGGTATTGTGTGCGGCGTAACAGCACATTGCCGCTTTGCGGTCCCTGCACCCGCCCTTGAAACTTGCCAAATCCAGTAAAGAACGAAAGTCCAATGCCTTTTTCACCACATGCCGCCATGAAGTCAGGCGATACCATGACCCGGCCAAAGCAAAACAAATTGCCAATCGCATGAAACGGCAGTTGCAATACTTTTTTCCTTTCCTGCTCAATAACGATGGTTTCGCGTTCTTTGTGCACATAGCTACCATCGGTAGTAATGTACAGATTATTGAGTAGTTTCTTCATCGTAAAACATTTTTTTCACATACGAACCGCTGTGATCCTTGTGTTGTGGGGAGCATCGCTCAATAAACGAGCAGGCTTTGCACGAGGGGGAATAAACCGCTTGCGGTAGTTTTCCAGCAGCGAATAATTTTTTTGTTGCCTTGATAATCGCCAGCGTTGATGTTCTTAGCGCATCGTCAATATCAATCCATTCGCGCCGCCGAACCTGCCAATACCAGATTGCCGCTTTGTCTATCTGCTGCTTGGTCATTTCCTCCAGACACAGAGCTTGGGCACAAAGCTGAACACGGTCACAATCCGCCACTTTGGGTTTGCCTCTTTTGTATTCAATGGGCATGACCGCGCCAGAATCGCGATTCATTTCCAGCAGATCAAGCTGACCATGCACACCCAATTTTTCCGAGCAAACCTGTACCCCGCGCTCAGAGCGGATATTGCCGCGTGTTTCCGCTTCGCTACTATGTACCCGTTCGTGTAGCTGGCTACCCTTGGCGGTGAGATAATTGTCCATCCACGCCCGTTCGATATGGATATAGGCGCATTGCCTCGGGCAGAAGGCGTAATGCTGGAGGGCGGAAATCGGGATGGAGATGTTTTGCACGGTTGGTCACCGATATTTTTTGTAAATTGATTTAAAATCGCCCGTTTATTGGTTTAGTTTTTGAATAATCTCATCTAGATTAACGGACTGATTACCAGCCTGCATCCACAAGTTCATACAACTATCCCGCCTGTCTTAGTTATCATATCCAAATTTTTCATATAGCCAAGCACATTTGAATCATATCCCCATCCCCAGTAATAAATATCTCGACCAAAACCACATGGCTCCAAACAGTATTTTTCTATTTTATTGCTCCAAATCTGCACAGAGTGCTTTTGAATTTCTCGATAATTGATAGGTACTCCCTTGCTTAGACGGTTTTGCAGTGAAGGATCGACAACAACGGTGACCGTGTTGCTGTTGATTATTTTGAATTGCTCTTGCACTTGCTGAAAATCACAACATTGCTCGCGTTTAAGTAATTCACTCACAAACCGATCACTGCTTTCCCGCCGTCTGATCTCTGCTATCAAGGCATGTGTCGATAGTTCATCCAAGCTGCAATCCGACCTTAACATCTTATCCCAATATTTTTCAAAAACCTTGATGGAGTCTTTGAAGGCTGGATGTTGTACTATTTTGTTGGATTCCTGCAACATGAAGTCGTAAACAGCACTTGCATCATTTAACCCCTCTCGATTAACGCGCCCTGCGGTTTGCAAAAAGCTGGTCACCGAGCAACGCTCTCTATAGCCGAAATCAAAATCAAGATCAATGCCTGCTTCAACACAGCTAGTGGCTACCAGATACCAGTTCCGGTTTTTCCAACCGTTGCTTTCTGACTGTCGTGCTTTAAGTTCATCGATAATGTGTTCCCGGTCATGCGGTGTCAAGGCAGTCGATAGATGCAGAACAGACCGGTCGGATAAATCAAGACTGTCATTGATTTCTTCAGGGGGTTGTAGTGCCTTGGCTATCACTGCGGCAGATTGCACGGTATTGAGAATAATCAGTTTGCTACAGCCTGTGGCTTGTTCGGAAAGTATGTTGAGTAATTCTGTCTCGGTAATTGCCGAACCATCGTTGACGGTGCAAAACTTAACCCTGTGTTGCTCAGCCGATTGTGCCCTGTAGAAAAAGTCATCACTCAGCAGGCTTGGTACAGTAGTTTTGCTTTCTTCGCCAACAATATCAGCACTTTCCCAAAACTTGACTAACGAACCAGAAGCTAAAACAAAATGGCATGACCAACACGAGGCGAGTTGCTTTATCCAATACCACGTCTGTCTCATTAACGTGCTGGGGACGCACGCATGGCATTCGTCCACAAAAATTGCAGAACCTGGCAATTCATGTAATTTACGCACGCTAGACGGCGAGGCACTAGCAAGTGTTTCAAAAAACTGAACGGCGGTTGTTACCACAATCGGCGCTTTCCATAACGATGCGTATTGCCGCATCTCCGAGCTGGCGAATTCCACGCGGTGATGGTGTTCGGCAACTATTTCATTGGGATTTTCACCCTCCAGCACAAGTGTTTGGCGAAGTTTGTCGGCGGTTTGTGTAATAATGTTTGTGTATGGGGCAATGACAAATATTCTGCGTAACCCGTTATCGTTTGCGCATTTAAGAATATTAGCCATAACAGCAGTGGTTTTTCCTAAACCAACAGGTGCGGAGCAAGTCAGTATTCCGGCTTGTGAAGAATAAGTTTGGCATTGATTAAATAGCTCATCACGCAATGTTTTCCTCTCTGCATTTTCTCCAGTAAGCCCCGAGATATAGTGTTCAAGTTTTTTTAATCGCTCATCCCATCGTGTAAGGGCAGGAACAATGGGTTCTTCTTTGTGATTTTTTGCGTAATACCGAGCCGTATCCGAGTGATCCGCGTCCACAAGACAAGATAATAATAGCCGAGTTGTTAGCGCGTCTTTGGGTGTTTCCGTGCAGTTTTCGGCTAATTCATAGTTACAGAATTTTTCATGTTTGCGTATTAACTCGTCCCGCAAGCCATCCGATTTTTCAATAAATTGTTTGTGTTTCTCAATGCGGTCTGTAGAGTAATCATCTCTATAGTGTCTGCACCCTCGAAGCAATGTGGTTGGAAGGAGTCTCTTCCTGAGAAGGCGTTCCTTGGTAGCACTAGCCAAGCCGGGCGCGTGATGTGCGCGGATAAGCCATGCTGCCAATACGTCTTGTTTACTAAGTGCTACCGCAACCCCGCCATCAACATGATCATAGGGTAGCCGCCCACTCGACCGCCCAGATAAAATTTCCTGGTTTCCGGGTTCCAGTTTGCCTATGTCATGTATCCGCAAAGCCAACCGAAGCGAGGCATGCAGTGTGGCTGTCTCTTTGTCCGACAAACCAGAATAACAAAACATTTGCTGGGCATACTCCATGCCCTGCTTCTCCACCTCATGCACATGATCAGAATATAAATGAGGTGGTTTGTCCAATTCGTTTTTGGGAGACGAATGGGCAACAAAATCACTCGGCATCACAAAGGTCTATTACTTCTTCAAATCGTTCTAATACGTCTTTTGGTGTTTCATTTGGAATTTCATAATCTCCTTTTTTGCTAGGTGTCTCTATGCCTTCTTTCACGGTCGGGGTAAGGGCATCAATCAATTTATAATCAGGGCAAGAACCCAATGGATTTTTATGTTCAGCGAACCAGGCATGAAGCACCGTAACTTGAGGGCGAATCGCTGATGCGGTGTGTTGGTAAGCATGAGGAACAAGGAACTTGAATAACTTCAAATCATTATTATCCGCTCCAGTTTTTTGCGCGATGCTTGGATTGACGAAAAAAGGTATGGTGTAGATTCCATGGCGAACCACCCTAAACCCCAGTGGTGCCATGCCCCGGTCTTTGCCTGCTTCAACGCCAGATTTGTTGGTCATTGTCACCCGTTCAATTTCCACAGGTGCTATAGACAACCCAACCCCCACCTGCACAACACCTGTTCGGATAAAGTGATCATAACCCCCGCTCTCTTTTCTCTCTTTCTGTTCTTCGTTAAGCTTATCTTCGCCCTCAAGGAAGGTGTTACCAAACAGCCTTGCATCCCAATAGGTGTTTTTGAACTCTTCCTCTGTCAGTGCCATAATATCATTCCGGTTGCGGCCCCTTTGCTCAAGGATTTCAAACTCACGGTCAGTGTCAGCCAGATTCAATTGTTCGTCTGCCGCCTGAAAAACCGGGGACTTATCTGCCACCAAATCCCTCAGTTTGCGTTTGAAAGAAACCGGGGTTATCAAGCCTAATCCGGTTGAGTCAATAGTTCGAGGGTCAGATTCCATGTCGGGGTCACCATTGGGGTTCGACATGGTAACATCCAGTATAACCAGACCAATACAACGGTTAAACGGGGCTTTTGAATTATTCATAATATCTTTGTCCTATACAGAGGTTGAAGTAGCAGGTTCGGCGGGTTTTTTGTTTTCGAAGGGGCGACCTGCCAAATAGCCCAGCAAGAGTTCCGTCTTGCTTTCAGGTGTCGAGCGTGGAATTTTCTCAGGAATTAGCTGGTGAATTTCCCCACAGTGTTTTTTCAGCCAATAGTAGGCATATTTAGCACGTTTTTCCTCGGGCTTTAATTTATTATTCTCATTTCGACTATTTTTTTTCGCCCAAGCCTCGTACACGGCGATACGTTGAGCAGTAATTTCAAGTGCTTTTTTAGGATTCACCACGGCGGCGGCATAAGCTTGGTTGCCAATCAATCGGCTGGGTATCTTGCCCTGGCGTTCGCTAACGCAATAGCCAATGTGAATTTCATCAAGTACAGCACAAAACTGCCCTAATTTATAAGCAATCTCTTTCATATAAACCTCCTTCTGGCGATTAAGTTTGTTAAGTAATAAGCTCATTGCGGTAATTGCACGAAGAGCTTCGTCGTGGTGTTTTATTATTTTTTTAGAGCTTTTCGAGCCTTTGAGTTTTTCCACCGCTATTATTTCAAGCAGGTTGGCAAATTGCTTGATCATTTTCTGTAGAAGCCTATTTGCCAATGCGGATGTGCGAGCATCGTTGAGAAATAGTGCCATTATGTCGGAGAAAGCCGAGCCCGGTACAGATTTTTGTTTCTCATCTATTGAACGTGTGTAATTCTTGCGCAAAAGAAAGGCAAATTGTTTGGGGGAAATCGGCCTGGGAGGACAATATTTTGGCACCTTATCATCTTTTTTGAACAGCTTAAGCGTTATCGGTGGCGTATTTTTGCAAGCACTGTTCCAGCTTTCAGACGCTTGCTCAAGCTGATCGACTGGTTGTGAGGAGGAAAAAATAGCTTTCTGAACACCATCGCTAATTTTTCGTAGTATTAGAAAATCAACTGGCTCTATTCCTAAATCAATATCTCTACCTTTGAAAGATTCACAAATTTGTTTACATTCCTCTTCATAACCAAATTCATCAAGAAAATCATCCTCTCCTCTATCATAGGCTATCAATTTAGCCATATTGACATCAGACAAATCTCGGCAAAACGCAATCAGCAAATCAACACCGCCATTTTCCGCCGGCAACTTATCCCAGGTTGTGCCTTGTTCCTTGTCATTAAGATACCGAAGCGCACTTGCAAATTCATCGGCTAGCTTATTAGACAGTGGATAACTTTTAGCAGCCCATTCGTTGTATCTTTTGTAGGTGTGTACGTCTTTTTTCCGAGAGAATATTTTTACCTTACCCAATATCTTACACTTCGGAGCGGGGAATGTGTTTGTCACTAATTCTATACCTGACAAACCACTAATCGCACAGGTGTCTGTATTGGTTTTTTTGATTTTTGATGTCGCTTTTTCATTATTGAACTAGAGTTTAGAGCGAAAGAGCTGTTGTCGGAAGCTTCAATCCCGACTCCTTTTCCTTAATGTTCTCTCAAAACCTGCGTGTAATACAAGCTGCAACGCAATGTTACCCATCTTGTATATAATCTACCGCACCAGGGGCTTGGAATTTTTTGCATCTTTCGTTCCACCAGCTTCGAACGTTAACATGGCGAAAATGTTTTGTCAGACCCAGCCTGATTCTTCCCGCTGTAATAATATCCGGCTTGCGCCATGGTGCATCCGTCACCAGTGGGCCCGCTTTATCACCCAATACCAGCGTCAACAAATGAAGCAGTCCGTAACCTACAGTCGTCAAGTGAACCCAGCGATGCAGCGTTTGGCGCCGTTGCTGCCAGGCTTCTTTGAGCCCCCACAATTGTTTCAACTGGTAGTACATCGACTCAATCGACCAACGCAGTCCGTAATCTTCAATCACTTGTTCGCTCGTTAGAGTCGTATCGGTTGAAAGAAATAATCGAGTCTTGGTCCACTGACCTTTACCCCTGTCTAGCTCGCACCAAACGGCTCTGACTAACTGACCGTCAAGGAACCTTGCCTTGGCGAGCCGACTACGGTATCTCACCTTTTGTTCTTTTCCGTACAGCCGCAGTAGTGCTTCCGTCTTTTTAAAGTGGGCAATTCGCTTGGGTGTGTGTTTTTCGCCATACTTGCGTGGCCGCCCGCGTTGCCCCGGTTTTCGTTCGGGGGGTTCGTCGTAAAGCCGCGTATCGATTCTCGCCTGGCCAATCACGGTAAAACCGTACGCTGTCATCGCGTTGATAAATCGTTTGCGCATATACCAGCAATCGACCAATACCCTCACCGTTTTATCTTCAAACAAGCGGTAAACAGCACGCATGATCACTGTCGCTGCGACCAGCTTGCCCGTATTCCCTGCACTGGGTATCAGTCGGAACAATAGAGGTATCGCCGTCGTCTCCAGCGGTGTGCGCCTGAAAACAGCCGCTAAACTAACCCAGCATTGACCACGAACATAGGCGGCTAAATTCGGCTTATTTCCGTGCTGATGATGTATCTGGCTGCCCGGTGCTTTTTTCGAGGCTCGTAGACTCACCGTATCGTCAATCGCTAAATATAGAACGGGATCATTCTTGGCACTAAGAACCAGACAGACGAACTGTCTTGCCAGCTTCAACCAGGACCACTTTCCGGCTTCAAGCCATTTGTAATACGTCGTCCAGTGCCTTTGCATGTCTAGAAACAAATAGGTTTCGGTGACAAAGCCAGCGGGCGTTAACATAGCGCCGATCAATAGTTCAATGAATGTGCCTACGGATCTTGGGGGTAGCGCTTTGCTTAAAAATGTTATCCAATAGCACAGTTCGCGGGGGATGTGAGCACATCCTGTTGCGTTCATAGCGGCCTCCAGAAGAAATCGATTCATTTCTTTCTGAAGGCCGCGCCCTATACACCTTTTAAAAAGCAAAGCTGTATAGGGCGCGGCAAACTTTTTGCCGCTTTATGTCAAGTTTTTTCGCACACTTTGCGCGATAATCTTCCTCCCCAGACTCTAAACTCTAGTTATTGAATAAAAGTTCAGATAATTTTGGCACCCAATGGTGATGTGCCGCTGAATATCCATTGTTGTCTTCAATATCGAGATCGAGCAACAGTGTAATGCGTCCCCCACTAATCATGCCTTTATTATTTAATTTCTGACCGCCTCCAAACATTGCCAGTGCCGCTAAATTTAATAGTTCCTTGGTTGGATTTTCTTCTTTGCATTTCTGCCACAGAAATTCATCAAACTTCTTCAGCAATTCCAATCCATTGTCCTCAAATGACAGATATGTCTCAACAAGCCTGTGGACGATTTTGGAGTCATCTTGCAAGTGCGAGTATATCTCTGCTTGCTCAACGAGTTTTTGTCGATAACTTGGCCAGTGTTTATGTCCAGTTAGATGCACCTGGTGGTTTTTACGAAGACTTTCAAGGCATTCTTTTAACTTGTCGGGCTTCGGATTCTTGTTATTTTTCTTCCATTGCCCAAATTTATCCACACCACTAGGGCGAATCGGGTAAGGCAATTTAACAGCCGGGAATTGATTTTTATTGCCGTCACCCTGCGTCCAATAGTTCTCGTTCCTACCGCCGTCCAACCTTTCCAACTCAATAATTTTGTGTTCGCCTAGTACGATTCTAACAAGATTGGCTTTCCCTGGTTCGCCGATACTTGGATGTATGCGCTTCAGTGCCAGTGGGTCAACCGCCTCTATTCCATTCTTCAACAAGGCTAATTCATTCAACATAGTTAAAAACTCCCTCGCGTACCCATGCCTTATCACCTCGCTGGAAACTCGGTTTATAATTGCCGCATACCGCTCTATCAAATACGCTATTCAGTATCGAAATCAGATTTAATGTTACCGCAGTATTTACTTCTGTCTTATATTCTGAGTTTGAGTCTTGGTCGCGCAATGGACCCCAATAGGATGGGACGAATTCGCTCCAACCCAGACAGGGTGTATGGTGACAACGCCCATTTCGTAGTCGTTGGGTAAATCTATCCATCAGGTAATGGCAGGGATTATCACCCTTTCGCAGAGGGCTCCCGGAACCGTTTTCTATTCTCGCATACAACCGATAACAAACATCGGAAGCAACAAGTGCAGAAAACTGGTAGTTTGACACGCCGGATTTTTTTAACGGACCATGATAGTTGGTTGTATATTTTTGGTAGTGTAGTTCACCTGTGCTTTCTGCTCCTTCTGGTTTGCAAATCTCCACTCTGATTGGGTTGATCCGCGCCCTTCCGTCAACAAAAAAGGCAATGGATTCAAAAATGCCTTTTGCCGCTGACCAGGTTGGAATCGGGTAAGATGTGGGGCTTGAACCTGTATCCGGTCTCGCCCACATAGCCAAGGGTCCTTCGATTTCCATTGCGATTTGATATTTTTTCATTGCTCTATTCTAATCTAACCAAACCGAAAAAGCCCTAAAACATAAATAGATACCCGTTTGACTGCACAAAAGATACCCTATTTGCCCAGTGAATCAGCAACATTGCCTACTGGAGGCTTGTCGGTTAATTCAAAATCAGTCCAGTTTTAAGAAAATAAAATGTTTAATAACAAGGACTTAAATATTCACAACAAGCTAAAAACTCTATTTTCCGACAAGCACACTGGCATAAATCGCTAAAACCATGGGCAGAAGCAAACCAACCATCCGCCGTAAAACTAAGCGCAATACAAAAGGGCAAATGCCATTGCAACAAGCCACCGATTTAATATAACCGACCACTGCTGTCCCGTTAAGGAGAAAATAAAAAGGTCTGATTCCGCCACAATTGATACAATGAGATTGTTTAGAAAACAGTGTATTAATAGAGGGAACCAGACCATGGCGCATTGTAATACGATCCTGTCACAAAGACTAAAACCTGTTCCGAGACATGAATTTGAGACCCTTGCCAAACAACATCATTCAGGTCGTGCTTTTCGTAAAGCCTCCCGCTGGTCACAGTTTGTGTCGCTGACGATGGCTCAATTGTCCGGTCGAAACAGCTTGCGCGATATCGTGGACAATATGTCGGCGCAAATGCATCGCCTTTACCACCTGGGTAGCGCGAAGCTGTCGCGATCTAACCTATCGCGCATCAATGAAGATAAGCCTTATGCTCTGTACGAAGCGCTGTTTGGAAAACTGTTAACTCGCTGCCAAGGCGTGGCACCTGATCATAATTTCAGATTTAATCACCCGCTTTATTCGCTGGACGCTTCCACCATCGACTTGTGTTTGTCTGCGTTTCCCTGGGCTGATTTTCGCACCACCAAAGGAGCGATTAAACTGCACGTCGGGTTGAATCATGCGGGTTATTTGCCCGAGTTTGTGACTATCACAGAAGGGAAGAAGCACGATGTAACAGTGGGCCGCACGCTCAGCTTTCCCAAGGGAAGTATTGTTGCGATTGATAAAGCCTACAATGATTACGCTTGGTATAAACAGTTGACAGATAAGGATATTTTCTTTGTTACCCGGCTTAAGAACAATGCAAAATACCGTATTATCGAGCGTCGACCAGTGCTGAAAGGAAAAGGTTTGACGTGTGATCAAACGATAGAATTCACTGGCCCCCAGGTCTCCAGGAAATGTCCAGTCCGCTTAAGGCGGATTGGCTACAAAGATGCGGAGACGGGTAAGCACTATGTGTTTCTAACGAACAATTTCAAACTGGCAGCCAAGACGATCGCCGATATCTACAAAGCCAGGTGGCAAGTAGAATTATTTTTTAAGTGGATAAAACAGAACCTGAAAATAAAATCGTTTGTTGGCACGAGCAAAAATGCAGTGATGACTCAAATATGGATAGCGATGTGCGTATACCTGCTAATAGCATTTCTGAAGTTTCAGTCAGCACTCACAAAAAGTATGCAGCAGCTATTGCGATTACTACAGCTCAATTTATGTGATAAGCGTGACCTGATGGCGCTGTTGAGGGGTGATCCACCCGATGGCAGGCTGCCTGATGTTAATCAAATGGCACTCATATGAAAGTTAACGGGACAGCAGTGATATACAGTCTATTTTACACCCAGGAATTCGGGCTATCAACACCTTTAGCGCTTGTTTTAAAGGGGTTTTATGCGAATTATGCTGATGGATTCCGGGGCACCTGGCCGAGGAGGATTTAATTACCCCGAACTTTTTCCCACAAACTAACGACTCCCAACGCCAGTGCTCCGGCGAGTATGCCGAACAGCGCCTGCAACAATGTAGGTATCACGGCTGCGATATAAGGGCCCGCCGCCGCAAAAGTTTCGGAATAAATGGCCACCTGATCTATCACTACGGTAACGGGATGGAACCCGTGAGCCAATATACCCCCGCCGACCATAAACATAGCCGCGGTTCCCACCACCGCCAACGCCTTCATTAGCCAGGGCGCAAATGCCAATAGACGGGCACCGAGCCAACGCTGAAAACCTGGCACCACACCGCGTCCCCGCTTTAAAGACAGGTGTAAACCGGCATCATCTAATTTAACAATGCCCGCCACCAAACCATAGACCCCGACGGTCATTAGCAAAGCAATGCCTGAAATGACAGTGATTTGAGTGGCAAAGTCGGACTTGGAGACAATCCCCAAGGTAAGCACAATAATTTCGGCTGACAAAATAAAGTCGGTGCGAATAGCGCCCCTGATTTTATCTTTCTCATACTCGACCATATCTGCGGCCGGATCCGCCAGTTTCTCCTCTAACAAATCAATGTGAGCTTCGTCTTGCGCTTCGTTGTGAAAAGATTTATGTGCCAGCTTCTCGAAACCCTCATAACAAAGATAAAGGCCGCCCAGCATTAGCAGCGGCAAAATCAGCCAATTGGCCACAGCGGAAATAATCAAGGCCGTAGGGACCAATATCAGCTTGTTTCGAAAAGAGCCCTTGGCAACTGCCCAAACCACAGGCAACTCCCTGTCAGCCTGGACGCCGGAAACCTGCTCGGCATTCAAAGCGAGATCGTCCCCCAGTACCCCCGCCGTTTTCTTCGCTGCGATCTTTGTCATCACCGCAACATCGTCCAGAACTGCGGCAATATCATCTATTAAAACCAGTAGGCTAGTACCAGCCATTGTTCAAACCTCCGTTAACTCTCAGGGGCATCCCGATACCGCAAATATAGCACTATGTCCTGAACAGGTCCGAGCAAAGACTACTTCAGTTTGCGTCTGCGACGAGCAGTGACTGTCATGCGCGATTTAGGGTACCGAGGCAATCTAACCGGTACTGAGGTAACGATGAATTGTCTCCTGGGAACGAATGCGAGCGCCTTTCGCTTTGGGCTTAACAAAACTGTTGGCCTGATGTTGATCCAGTACTCTAGCTTTGACATTGTCATGCCACTGTTGATCCAAAGTATCCTGAATCACCTTCTGGGCATCTGCATCAAGAATGGGGCACAAAACCTCAACGCGAAAATCTAAATTTCGAGTCATCAGATCGGCGGAACCGATAAGGTACTTTGGCTTGCCCCGGTTATAAAATACAAAGACACGCGGGTACTCGAGATAGCGATCAACAATGCTAATGCCCTGAATATTTTCAGATATTCCCTTCACGCCCGGAAGTAACGAACATATTCCGCGAACAATTAATTTTATTTCGACACCAGCTGCGCTGGCTTCGTAGAGTTTCATCACCATTTGCTTGTCGACGATGTTGTTACATTTTAGCGTCATGGAGGCACGGTACCCTGCCCGGGCGTCTTCTATTTCCTGATCAATCAGCTCAACGAGCCCGGTTCGGGTGGTGTGGGGAGAGACCAGCAACTGACGGTACTTTGGCCGTTTGTAGTTGTATTGCAGAAAATCAAAAACATTGAAGATGTCCTTACCGACATTCTGATCCTGGGTCAGCAGACAAAAGCCGGTGTAAAGACGTGCGGTTTTCTCGTTGAAATTCCCGGTACCGATATGGCTGTAATAGCGAACCTGGGTACCCTCCTTGCGCTCTATCAACATGATTTTACTGTGTACCTTGAGCCCTCCGATGCCAAAAATAACGTTAATACCGCCCTCAGTCAGACGGCGGGCCCAATCAATATTGGCCTCTTCATCAAAACGAGCGGCAAGCTCTACCACTGCGAGTACCCGTTTACCATTTTGTACCGCATTGAGCAAAGCATCAATAATTCGAGAATCCTCAGCCACCCTGTATAGGCAAATTTTGATCGTGGTTACATTGGGGTCCAGAGCCGCTGTTTTAAGTAGGTCCGTGACGTAATCAAAAGGGTGATAAGGGTAGTAAAGAAAAACATCCTGGGCCTTTATGCACTCAAAGATACTTTCGTGGCCATCCAAGCGTGGAATTCGTATGGGCGCGAGCGATTTAAATTCCAGGTACTTCGGGCCGACATTGGGAAAAGACGTAAAGTCCTTTGAATTGTGATATCGACCGCCGGCAATCAAACTATCGTATTTCCCAAAATCGAAACGAGAGCGAATGTGCTCCAACAGACGTGAGGGCATTTCGCTGTCGTAGACAAAACGTACCGCATCTGCTTTTCTTCGCTGCTTTAGGGAGCTTGTCATTTTATCGATCAGGCTTTGGCTAATGCCGGTATCAATCTCCAGCTCCGCGTCCCGCGAAAACTTGAAGCAATAGGCTTGCGCTTCGTCGATAGGGATAACACCCCGGAACATCTGTACCAGGCAAGCGCGAATAATATTATCCAGAGCCATAAAAACCTTGCCGCTGCTGGACCGTCTGCGGGGGATTTCAACAAAGCGATCAAGGCGGTCGGTCGGAACCTCAACAATGGCGGACAGGTGCTCCTGCCCAGAACGGATATCTACGGCAAGGTAAATGGATTCGTCCGTCAGAATGGGCATGGGTTGCGATTCAGCCAGTAAAATCGGTTCCAGTTCGGGCAACACAGTTTGAGTGAAGTATTCCTGAACAAAAGCTGCCTGCCCGGGATCCATTTGCAGCTCGTTCACCATATAGATATGCCGCGCCCTGAGCCCTTTCAAAACTTACAAATAGGTTTTATCAAATTCTTTTTGTAGCGAGACGACTTTATCCTGAATTTGCTTCAGAAGGTCTTTGGACTGCTGCTTGCTGGTCGAGGTTGAAACTGATATCAGCCGCCTGACTTCCGCCACCCGGACACGGAAAAATTCGTCCAGGTTGTTGGAGAAGATACCGAGGTAACGAAGGCGCTGGATAATCGGTACGGTATCGTCAGCGGCCTCTTGTAAAACACGGGTATTGAAGGAGAGCCAGCTGAGTTCTCTGGGAATGAACAGATCGTCGTCTAAATCAGCTAGACGCGTCTTAATCGGGTTGGACATAGCTTGGCCTGCCTAGAATTCACTTGAGGTTGAAGCGCTAAAGCGCTGCTCTAAAATTAAAAAAACCCGCAACCCATAGATGGGTGCGGGCCGAAATAGCCATATGTTTCGGGGCAGAAACACAGGCCAGGGGACGTGTCAGCACATGTTAGGGAACAGCATGCTACTTTTAAAGTAGTCTGCCTGACGAAAATTGCAAATTATGAGGCGAAATATTTTAGTCCTGAAGCTTCAAGGTGAGTACGTCAGTCCTTAAATGACGAAGCACTTTCTCTGCGGTGTTACCCAATAGACGGGCCCTGACCCCGCGGCGGCCGACCGTACCCATAACCACTAACTGTGCTCGCTGCTTTGCAGCGACGCTGGTAATAACCTTCTCCACGGGCCCTTTCTTGACACGAAATGAACGCACCGGCAAACCGTGTTCCTCGGCGAGCTGCGCAATCGCCGGCTTCATTTCCTCCCGGGCCTCGCGGACATAGCTAACGGGGTCTATAAGATCCATATCTGCGAGTAAAGTGGGTATCTCGATCGCACAAATCAGCTCCAATTCCGTGTCGAGGGCCTCTGCCAGTATTTTTGCCTTACTTATGATCTGGTGGTTTAGCTGCTTTTTCTCTGAGCTTGAACTGCCTAAGTCTATAGCGGCCAATACAGGCTTGGTTTTATGCCATTTCTTTTCGGCGACGATCAGAACCGGCGCGCGGCATTCTCTGAGCAGCTGCCAATCGGTGGAGGCGTAAATTATCGAATCTTTGTGGCTCCCCGTTTTGACAACCATATCGAAAGATTGGGCGCTGCGTTTTATCACCCAGTCGTGGATATCCTTTTCCCATACCACTTTCAAATTAACAGTTTGACCCCGCTGGCGATATTTATTGATGCGCGCCTGAACTTCTTTCTCCCTCTTCGCCAGCAACCGGCTTTTTATGGATTTGCGTTCAGCACTGGTCTTATCCATCCGCGAGAGAGGCGCGTAAATAAAGGCAACAACTTCTACCGCGTGACCGAGTCTATGGGCCAGTTGCAGACCCCTGGGAGTGGCGACACAGCTATCTTTCATGTCCGCAATGACCAGCATCTTACCCATGATTATTGTCCTTATGATTAGCTTTCAATCGTGAATTATAGTGTTGTTTGTGGAAACCCGGGTAGTGCGAAATCAAGATTAGCCAGAAATGTTTGCGATTGCTCAACCGTAAAACCAATAGGCCACAATGACAGCGGCTATCATACCAGCGGCGTCGGCTGCGAGGCCGCAAGCCAGGGCATGCCTGGAATGGCGAATGCCCACTGCTCCAAAATAGACCGCCAACACGTAGAAAGTCGTTTCGGTAGAGCCTTGCATCGTCGCCGCCAAGCGCCCTTGAAAAGAGTCCACGCCGAAGGTATTCATGGTATCGATCATCATCGACCTGGCCCCCGAGCCCGAAAGAGGCTTCATCAAAGCAGTGGGCATAGCATCCACCCAGCGGCTATCCCATCCACCGAGGCTCACAGCTTTGTGTAGTGCGCCCATCACCAAATCCAGGGCACCACTGGCCCTGAAAACGCCAATAGCCACCAACATCGCCAGCAAATACGGAATGATATTGATCGCGCTTTGAAATCCCGCCTTGGCGCCCTCTATAAAGGTCTCGTAGACATTCACAGATCGACGATGGGCCACGACGAAAAAAAGCATGATCAGGATCAAAATGGCCAAATTGCTGACCAGGCTGGACTGGCGTTGCAGCTCACTGGCACCGAGAGTAGAAAACCAGCCAATCAGCGCGAGAAGACAACAAAATCCGCCCAGGAAATACGCCATCACAACCGTGTCCCAGAACTTGATTTTTTGCACCCAGGCGGTCACCAGTAAACCAGCGATGGTCGAACAGCTGGTGGCGATCAGTATCGGAATAAACACAGAGGCCGGATCGCTGGCGCCCAGCTGAGCCCGATACAGTAATATCGTGACGGGAAACAAAGTGACCGCTGAAGTATTCAGAACCAGGAACAATATCTGCGCATTGCTGGCGGTATCGGGAGTGGGATTGAGGGTTTGAAGATCCTGCATCGCCTTTATGCCCATTGGGGTGGCGGCGTTATCTAATCCAAGCATATTGGCTGACAAATTCAGTGTCATCGACGAGATGGCAGGATGCCCAGCGGGCACTTCCGGCATCAGCCGGGTAAACAGCGGAGACAGAGCTCGCGACAGTTTCTCGATGAGGCCACTGGCCTCGCCAATGGCCACCACCCCCAGCCAAAGGGCCATCAAACCAATCAAGCCAATAGCCAATTCCACTGACAGGCTGGCCATCTCGAACAGGGCCCCCACCATCCGTTGAAAAACATTGGCATCCCCAGCCACTAACCACTGGAACAAGGCACTAATGAAAGCCACCAGAAAAAATCCCAGCCAGATACGATGCAACATCAGCTTGGGTGTCTGCTCAAAAAATCGAGTACAAACTGCGCAGTAGATTCGGGCTGCTCCAGGGGCAGCAGATGTCCACCCGGGCAATTGTGTAATTCAGCGTTTGGCTGCAATGTAGCCCAGCGGCGAAATGAATCTGGCGAGAGGGTTTGAGACGTCTCGCCGCGCAGGCCCAAAGTGGGGACTCGCAGTCTCGCCAGTCGGGGCCAAACCCAAGGCGCGGAGGCATAGACGCCCGCCTCCCACTGTGGACTAAAAGCCAGTTCAAGATGGCCTTCATCAGCTGTCTTGGTTCCCGCGTGGATATAATCCCACAGCACGTCGTCGGATATCGCCGCGAAGGGACGCTTGGCCCGATGAAAATCAAAAGCCTCCTGGTGATTCGAAAAGCAATTGGGACGGCCTAGCGCTTTGCGAACCATAGGCATTTCGAGCAGTTTTTTACGAGAGGTCATCCGGGTTTTTAGCGCCTGACGCGTCGGTAAAAATACCGGGTCGATCAGGATCAATCCACGAACCAGCTGTGGCGCCTTAGCGGCGGCAATCATGGAAATAACGGCACCCATGGAATGCCCCATCAGCCATACCGGCTCCGGGTAGAGCGCACTGAGGGTGTTCACCATATCATCGGCGAAGTAATCCCAATTAACTCGCCTGCGGGGAACTCGGCTACTCCACAAAGGGCGATGTTTGAAACCGATAAGCTCATATTGATCCAGCAGAGGCGCGACAAACTTCCGATAGCTGCCCGGTGGGTAGCCGTTGGCATGGGCAAAGACGACCTTCTCTCCCTCTCCTCCAAAGTGTTCTAAGCGTTGTCGCATTGATCAGTTTCCATGTTTCGGACCGTTCTTTTTGTAACAGCCTTGGGCAAAATATTGTAATTGCACCGGGCCGGGGTATACTGTTTTTATATAGGGGTATCTATTTAGCTCCAGCAACCCGAATACTGTACAAATATCCAGTATATTATCTATTCTGGTACTGCCACCGAAACATTCAAGTTTTTTTCGCTAAATCCTGGTAGGTCACCGGTGCTGTCACGACAGCCTGTTGTAGAAGTCGATAGAACAACATGCCGCGAGATTTCGATGTGCGGCGATTGAAGCGGAACACAAATTCGTCCAGGTAGGCATCCAGATGCCCGGGTTGTATCGAGCCGTGGTGTGTACCCAAAATCCAGCGCTGCACGAGCGCAGCCACTCGATGCACCCCTGGAATTGATACATGGGCGGGCACATCGGAACCCGGCATAACGATGCGTTGATGCACATAACCCAAATCAGTTAATGATCGGTAGGCTGCCGAGCCGTCTGTGTGTACCCGCGCCCCAGCCTCAACGACCTCCTGTACGAATGGAATTACGTGGGGTGCGGAGTCTTTGGGTATACGGCGGAGGCGGATACGGCCGAACCCCTTGGGTTGCAGTATCTCTACTGCCACAGCTACCAGAACCTTGTTTGTGCTGTTTTTGCGCCCTTTGGCTGAAATAGGGTTTTGTCTGTCTGTAATGGACAAGTAGGTCTCATCTACTTCAACAAGCCCCTTGAGCCTTTCGCGACCTGGGCGAATCATGGCGCGACGAAATCGATGCAGCATAGTCCAGGCGGTCTGATAACTGCCCAGGCCCGGCACTCTCTGTAAGCCTGGGGCGCTCACTCCTTGTTTCTGATTAGTCAGATACCAGGCCGCAGCAAGCCAGACGCGTAATGGCGTTCGGGTCTTGTCAAAGATGGTGCCTGCGGTCACCGGGTTTTGGTGCTGGCAGGCCCGACACATCAAACGGGTACGGCTGGCGCGATAGGCTTCTCCACTCCAGTCGCAACGCGGGCATACATAACCGTCAGGCCAACGTAATCGCTCAAGGAAAGCAAGGCAAGCTTCTTCAGTGGAAAACCAATCGAGAAATTCGTTCCAATTTTGGGGGTAGTCTTTTCCGGCAACTGGCGGTAAGATCTGTATATCCATCCAGGTATTTTGCCCTGACTGGAGCTAAATGGATACCCCTTTTTTATATACAGTACCAGGAATATCCCATGGCCTCCCCGGATGATGTTATCTATCGACAACGCACAAACCGGAAGGGCCGCGGCACACTCAGTAATCGGGGTAGCCGCTTCAATGCAACACAGGTAGATTGGGACGACGGTGTGGAAATAAAATCACCTGATACCCAATGCCGACCGGTGCAAGCGAAGTCGATCATCTCACGTAACAATTCGCCCGACATACCTTTTTATCAATCGATCAATCCCTATCAAGGCTGCGAGCACGGCTGCACCTATTGCTATGCGCGCCCCACCCACGCCTATCTGGATCTCTCCCCCGGAATCGATTTCGAAACTCGCCTGAGCTACAAGGTAAACGCGGCGGAAGTCCTGGAGCGAGAGCTTTCTGCCAAGGCATATCGATGTCAGAATATCACCCTGGGCGCAAACACAGACCCCTACCAGCCAGTTGAAAAGCAGCACAGAATTACACGGGAAATTCTTGAAGTCCTACAGCGTTTTCGCCATCCGGTCGCCATTATCACCAAAGGCGCATTAATCACCCGGGATCTGGATATTCTGTCCCAGATGGCTGCGGACAATCTTTGCTCAGTAGCAATCAGCGTAACCACACTAAATGCTGACCTCAAGCGCACCTTGGAGCCACGCGCTGCTTCCGCAGCGTCCCGGCTGGCGGCCATGGCAGAGTTAACAGCTGCTGGGGTTCCAGTCACTGTATTGTTTGCTCCTGTCATCCCAGCGCTAAACGATGGCGACATGGAATCGATTCTTGAGCGCTCGCGCGATGCCGGGGCAACATCGGCTGCCTATATGCTCCTGCGTTTGCCACTGGAGATACGCGATTTGTTTTTCGAATGGTTGCACGAGCACCAACCGCTGCGAGCCGACCATGTAATCAGCCTGATCCGACAAAGCCGAGGGGGCGCCGACTACGACAGCCGTTTCGGCCATCGCATGAAAGGTACCGGCCCCTTTGCCGATGTCCTCAAGCAGCGATTCAGGTTGTCATGTAAAAAACTTGGCCTTAAGATGGGCGAGGCCCCCGCTACCCGCGATGATTTATTTCGAATACCTCCCGCGGCCGGCGACCAATTTGGGCTATTCGAACCCAATAAATAGGAAGCACACATGAAAACACGCGCAGCCGTAGCCTTTGGTGCGGGCAAACCTCTGGAGATTGTAGAAGCGGATCTCGAGGGCCCAAGAGCAGGAGAAGTATTGGTCGAAATTATGGCCACAGGCGTCTGTCACACGGACATGTTCACACTTTCTGGTGACGACCCCGAGGGTGCCTTTCCCGCTATTTTGGGGCACGAAGGCGCCGGTATTGTGCGCGAGGTTGGAGCGGGAGTGAAAACCTTAAAACCCGGTGACCACGTTATCCCGCTGTACACACCTGAATGCCGCGAGTGCAATTTTTGTCTCAACCCAAAAACCAACCTTTGCCAATCTGTTCGCGAGACACAGGGCCAGGGTTTAATGCCCGATGGCAGCAGTCGATTCTCACTCGATGGTGAACCTATCCTCCACTATATGGGATGTTCCACTTTCTCAAACTTTACCGTCCTGCCTGAGATCGCTCTGGCCAAAGTTCGTGAAGACGCACCTTTTGACAAGATTTGCTATATCGGCTGCGGTGTTACCACTGGCGTCGGCGCAGTAGTGTTCAAAGCCAAAGTTGAGCCGGGTTCCAACGTCGTTGTGTTCGGGTTGGGAGGCATTGGGCTCAACGTTATACAGGGCGCGAGAATGGTTGGCGCCAATAAAATTATCGGCGTGGATCTCAACCCTGGCAAAGTGGAGCTGGCGACGAAGTTCGGGATGACAGATTTTATCAATCCCAATGAGGTATCCAATGTGGTCGAGGCCATACTCGATTTAACCAACGGCGGAGCGGACTACACCTTCGAGTGCATCGGCAACGTTAATGTCATGCGGCAAGCTCTGGAGAGTTGCCACAAGGGTTGGGGCGAATCCTATGTTGTCGGCGTCGCTGGTGCCGGGCAGGAAATTGCTACACGTCCTTTCCAATTGGTTACCGGGCGCTCCTGGCACGGAGTGGCTTTTGGCGGCGCCAGAGGCAGAACCGATGTTCCCACTATTGTTGACTGGTACATGGATGGCAAAATCAATATCGACGACCTGATAACCCATACCATGCCCCTGGACGACATTAACAGCGCTTTCGATCTGATGCATTCGGGTGAGAGCATTCGCTCGGTCGTGCTCTACTGATATCGACACTAATATCGAGACTAATATTGAGGAACAGGCTCACGTGCATTTGGAAAAAATCGGAGAGATAGTCTGCTTTGGCGGCTCTCAACAGCGCTTTAGCCACACCTCAAAAACCCTGAATTGCCAGATGAATTTTTCGGTTTTCCTGCCGCCGCAAGCGGCACAAGGAAAGCTGCCAGTCCTGTACTGGCTTTCAGGGCTCACCTGTACAGATGAGAATTTTGTGCAAAAAGCAGGCGCCCAACGCTATGCCGCTGAGCATGGTGTCGTTATTGTAGCGCCCGACACTAGCCCTCGCGGTGAGGGGGTGCCCGATGATTCTGAGGCAGCCTGGGATTTTGGCCTGGGCGCCGGGTTTTACGTCAACGCAACCCAATCACCCTGGGATGAGCACTACCAGATGGACGATTACATCTGCGAGGAACTTCCCAAACTGGTAGCACAGAACTTCCCCGTAGACCCACAACGTAGTTCGATTTTCGGACACTCCATGGGCGGCCATGGCGCACTCACAATCGCATTGCGCAATCCTGACCGCTATCGATCGGTGTCGGCCTTCTCCCCTATTGTCGCGCCAATGAATTGCCCCTGGGGTGAAAAAGCCCTTGGGAGCTATCTGGGGCAAGATAGGGAAAACTGGAAAAAGTATGACAGCTGCGAACTCATTCGATCCGGGGTGGTGCAGTTACCGACGTTGGTAGACCAGGGCGATGCGGATAACTTTTTGGAAGAACAACTAAAAACGCAGCTGCTGGAAAGTGCCTGCGCCGAATCAAACTATGTCGCGACGATCCGTCGGCAACCCGGCTACGACCATAGCTACTTCTTCATCGCCAGCTTTATCGGCGAGCACATCGCATTCCACGCTCGGGAACTGTCGAACTAGATTATGGACGTCAGCTGATCAGGCTACAGCAGGATAAAGAACCGATCCCCAACCACTACGCTCAAAAGGTTTCCAGTTTTGAGCATCTTGAGCCAGCCTCTCAGCCAGCAAAAACCAAGCGCTAGGATTCATTGTCATGCCGCAATGGCTGCCGAGAATTCGGATACTTTCGGATTGAGCGTGGCCGTCAACCTGGACAGAAGTCTTCCAGTTGACGACGCCATCCCCGTGGGAATAGATAGCCGTGGTCGGCACAGGCGGCGCCTGCGCCAAAACATCTTGATCAATGGGTAGGTCTTCCGGAGGATTCAACCTCGAAAATATCCGTGCCAAATGTGAGGCTGTCAGTCGACCTTCGCCAAATGGACTGCCAAGTGAAATAACCTGGCGCACATATTGAGGCAGTTCTCGTGCGAGCTCCCGGGCGTAGATACCCCCCAGGCTATGGCCGACAAGTGAGACGGGGCCTCCGTGCTCCGTGTGGAGAAATTCGAGACGTTCCCGCATTGCCTCCAACACACCTTCTCTGGGCCCCAGATTTCGCCCCTGTGCCCAACCGTAAACCGAGTAGCCAAGGCCACCTAGAAAACGCCGCAGGGGGGTGTTGTAGCCATCGTCACCGAAGAATCCGGGCAATACCATAACGGCGTGGCCATCTCCTCGAGGCGACTTACTCAAAGCCGGTAGGGATAAAGTCAGAGAAACCACTTCGATAAAAGTTCGGTGAGCTTCGGTTAATGCCAGCAACGCGCTCGGAGGCGCGACGTATGATTCGTCTCTCACGTTAGACTGCCCCAGGGTTTGGCCGTCTAATACAGCCTAATACCCTTTCAATATAAGTTTATAACAACTAAAGAATAGCGAATATTAGCTTATAGGGGAACCCCTGCTTTTGGACCCTTTTGAGGCTACAGTTTTGAGAATTCCCTGTTGAGATTGTATTGACGGGAAGTCACATAGCTCTCCATTCCTTCCACTCGGCGCAGTGCCGCATCCAGGCGCTCCCGGGCGCGCTGCAACCGCTCACTATTGCTGTCGGGGTAGCGGAACACTTTCTTGGGACGGTAGTCGTGGCTGTATTCGTCATACTCCATTTCGAGGTTTTCGTCGACATAACCGTCATTCGCGTAGTCTGAGCCCGTGTCCCCCGTCCGGCGATGAGGGTTCGGGGCCATCATTATCCAGGCACCGATGTACGCCCAAAAAGCCAACGGGCCCGTAAATAAGAGGGCGCCTACCCACATTAGGCGAACCACCCAATGGGCGGTATCCCAATGGTCACCAAGCCCAGCGCTAACACCGGAAATTTTTCCCTCACGCGTATTGCGATAGAGATTCATACCCCATCCGGACTTCTTGCGATTGCGAAATTTGCGTTTCCTCGAACTAAAGCGGCGATGCTGCTCGCGTCTCCTTCTCATAACTTACTCCTCGTCCCGGGCTTGTCGGGAAATATTTTCATTCCATTCGGGATGATCGGCATCCAGGATAGATTCCAGCGTACCGATCCTCTCGGTCAATTTGTCTACGGTCTCCAACATATGCTCTATGGTTTCGCGATCTTTATCGCCTAGGCTGCGAGACGAATGGCTAACACTGCGGTAGTGCATTGACAGCCAGATGGGCGCAACCACGACCATAAATAATATGGCCGGGACAAACATAAAACTTAGAAGATCCATTCATTCGTTCCCTGGGCAGACTCTGATAGTTCAATATGCTGCCATTAATAGAGGTCATAGCCAATCTCAAATTGCTGCTAGTTGCCGGCGTCGCCCGCTGCGCCTGACTTGCCCATCTTCTCCTTGAGCTTGGCCAACTCATCGTTGATCTTGTCATCTGCAAGTAAGGCATCAATTTCGGCGGCCAGACCAGGTGCAACCTCGCGCCCCAGATCCATTACCTCCAGCTGGCTTTCCAGGTTGTCCATACGGCGATCGAAGTGCTCGAATCTGGCAAACGCAGTGTCCAGTGCTTCGCGCTGAATCTGGCGCTTGACCTTGATGCGGGACTCAACGGTTTTGGTGCGCATCAACAACGCTTTTTGCTTGGCTTTGGCATCGCTGAGCTTCTGCTGCAACTGAGCCACTTCGGAATTTAACTGCTCGATATGTTCATCGGTGGCGGTCATTTCTGACCCAACAATCGCCAGCTCCTGCTCGATTTCGCGCTTTTCGAGCAGCGCTGCTCGCGCCAAATCTTCGCGGCCTTTATTGATAGCCAATTTCGCCTTGTCTTCCCAGCTATCAGCTTCGGCCTGAACCTGCTCGAGTTTGCGTGCAGCAGCTTTGCGGTCAGCCAACACTTTAGCCGAGGAACTGCGAACCTCCACCAGTGTATCTTCCATCTCCTGAATAATAAGACGGATCATTTTCTCGGGATCCTCCGCCTGATCCAGCAAGGCGCTGAGGTTAGAGTTAATGATGTCGGTCATGCGGGAAAATATACCCATTGCTTTTCTCCTGTTGCTCATAAAATCTCGACTTAAAGCCCTAGCTACCCTGGCTCAGTCAATGGCTGTGTAAGTTCTCGTTGCGGACAGTGCCGCCGATCATGTACGTCAATTCGATCACCAGGGCCATCTGCAAGAAGCTCCATGCACCGGCACTAAGCCCCAAAAACAAGCCACATATCGAACTTAGCAGTATCAACGCAGCGTATACGGAGGCTCTTTCTTCCAATTTCTTCACTTCTGATCCTCCTGTTTCAGGGCCATTTTGCAGTCCGTCGAGTGTTGCTATTGAATTTCGTAGTACACAAGATGTAGTACACGATTCGTGCCAGATTTTATATCTCATTGTTTTTATTGGGTTTCTATGGGATATCACAATATATCGAGAGAAAAGTATCTACTATTAGCGTTAAAATAACCTTAATTATGGTATTTAATACCTCATATTAAGGTATATTTAACCTATGATTAAACCTCAAGAAAGCATGATCGGGAATTCTGCTGCACTGGCGATGGCGCTGGACCAGATTTCCGACGTGGCCCCTATCAATCGTCCCATTCTGATTCTGGGAGAACGGGGAACAGGGAAAGAACTGGCAGCAGAACGTTTACACTTCCTGTCACTACGTTGGGACTCTCCCTTGTTAAAGGTAAATTGCGCCGCGATAGCCGATCAGTTGCTCGAGTCTGAATTGTTCGGCCATGAAACCGGTGCCTTCACCGGCGCAACTCGCTCCCACAAAGGTCGATTCGAGCGCGCCGATGGTGGCACACTCTTCCTCGACGAGCTGGCCACCATGTCTACGCGACTGCAGGAAAAACTGTTAAGACTGGTGGAGTACGGTGAGTTTGAACGGCTTGGCGGTCAGGAAGCCCTGAAAGTCGACGTGCGCATTGTTGCGGCAACCAACTCCGACCTGCCGGCCTTGGCAAAGCAGGGAAAATTTCGTGAAGATCTGTTGGATAGGCTCAGTTTTGATGTTGTCCACCTTCCCAGCCTGTCACAGCGCAAGGGCGATATTCATGAGCTGGCGCAGCACTTCGCCTTCGGCATGTGCACAGAACTGGGCTGGAGCCTGTTTCCTGGATTCACAGACAATGCCCAGCAGCAACTCTTGAACCACTCCTGGCCTGGAAATATACGCGAGTTGAAAAACGCCGTGGAACGGTCGCTGTATCGCTGGGGTGACGCCGATCAGGCCGTCGATAAAATAGTGCTCGACCCTTTTAAATCGCCTTTTGCAGCTGCACCGGACACCACTATCGCCCTACCAGCGCAAGGCGATTCCGAGTTCGAGACGCAAGCTGAAAAGGAACCGATCAACTTCAATGTCTATATGAACGCAACGGAGAAGCAGTTGGTACAGGAGGCTCTGGCGCGCAATGGTCACAACCAGCGCCTTACAGCGCAGTCCATGGGTTTGAGCTACGACCAGTTGCGTGGCATGGTACGCAAACACGATCTGTCCACTCGCAAAAAAAACCGCTGACTCACAACGTGACCCTGACTTCAAAGAGCTTAGAACAGCTGCCAGCTACCATCGATAAGCTGGGCAGCGAAGAATTTCCCAGCGCATTGCTGGAGTTAATTCGCGGTGCGTCGGATTTCGACAGCGCCGTCATTTTGGCGTATCCGGAATCGGGGTCACTCAAGGTGTTGTACAACGCCCTCCATGAAGGAGATCAGAAAGGTTTTGGCGGTCCCTACAGGGATGGGCTGTGGCTTCTCTCTCCCACATATTTAAGCGCAAAGTCGGGACTTAGAGGGTTTTTTCCCTTAATGGAGATCGCTCCGGACAATTTCCGGGAGAGTGATTACTACGCGCTGTACTATCAATCCAGCGGTGTTATCGACCACACATTGTTCCTACTCGAAAGCGGTGACCGTACGCCTCTGGTCGTATGTCTCGAGAGAACCCCAAACATGGAGCCCTTCTCCTACCATGAACTGTCACGACTTCGTAAGAGCACTCCGATCATCGCCTCCTTGCTAAAGCAACACTGGAAAACCAACCTGGACGACGGCAGGCCCTTGGAGGCGACGCTCCACCAGCAAGTCGATAAGGTTCTCAAACGATTCGGCAGTAGTATCCTGACTCCTCGGGAGCTGGAAGTCGTCCAGCTAGTGCTAAAAGGATACCCCTCCAAACTCGCGGCCAAAACCTTGAAGATCAGCGACCAAACCGAACAGGTTCACCGCAAAAATATCTACCAAAAACTGGGCCTGTCTTCCCACAGCGAACTTTTCTCCCTGTTCTTCGATGCCCTGGCTCAGCCGAATCTCAAAGGCGTAGACCCCCTCGCTGCCCTACTAAAATAAACCTCCTCTACCTGAATTCAGGTATGGCCGAACCGCTCGCATGTGCTTAAGATTCATGGTTCATACAAAAGGCTAAGGAAACACGATGAATCTCCCACTCTCTGACACCGGATTACTCAGAAATCGGGCCTATATCAATGGCGAATGGGTCGACGCGAAAAGTGGGGCCACCTTCCCCGTTAGTAACCCGGCGACGGGAGAAATCATCACGGAAGTGGCGAAGCTCGGTGCAGCGGAAACAGCTGATGCCATTGCGGCGGCGAAAGCAGCTATGGTCGAATGGCGTGCACTACCGGCCAAGTCCCGGGCGGTTATTTTACGCCGATGGTTTGACTTACTCATCGAAAACACCGAAGACTTGGCCATCATCATGACCGCCGAGCAAGGCAAGCCGCTGGCGGAATCACGAGGCGAGGTAGCCTACGGTGCCGCGTACATTGAGTGGTTCGCAGAGGAAGCCAAGCGTATCGATGGCGATGTTATCCCCGCCCCCTCAGCGGACAAGCGAATCGTCTGCATTAAACAACCTGTTGGCGTAGTCGCTGCCATCACTCCGTGGAACTTCCCAAACGCGATGATTGCCCGCAAGGCCGCCCCAGCACTTGCCGCTGGCTGTACTATCGTCATCAAGCCCGCTTCGGAAACACCTTTATCAGCCTTCGCCATGGCAGTTCTGGCCGAAAGGGCGGGAATCCCTGCGGGCGTGCTCAACGTCATTGCAGGTCAATCTTCTGATATCGGTGGAGAGCTGACATCCAACCCCACCGTGCGCAAGCTGACTTTCACAGGATCAACTCCCATCGGCAAAATGCTGATCGAACAGTGTGCAGCTACGGTAAAGAAAACCTCGATGGAGCTGGGAGGCAATGCACCGTTTATCGTCTTCGACGATGCCGACGTCGACTCCGCTATTGAAGGTGCGATTATTTCCAAATATCGCAACGCCGGTCAGACCTGCGTCTGCTCTAATCGCCTATTTGTACAAGAAGGCGTCTACGATGAGTTTGTTGAAAAACTCGTAGCCGCTACAGCGAAATTGAATGTTGGCAATGGCATGGACAGCGGTGTGACCATTGGACCCCTGGTCAACGAGAAAGCAGTCCGAGACGTTGACGCATTGGTGTCGGATTCAGTCAATGCGGGAGCGAAAGTGGCTATCGGTGGGCAAGCTCACGAACTGGGGTCTTGTTATTACCAGCCCACAATCCTGACAGAAGTGACGTCAAGCATGGCGGTGTTTCGCAACGAAATTTTTGGCCCGGTGGCACCCGTGGTGCGTTTTAAAACCGAGGAAGAAGCCATTAGCATGGCGAACGATACGGAATTCGGCCTGGCCTCTTACTTTTACACACGAGACATTGGCCGAGTCTGGCGCGTTGCCGAAGCACTAGAATACGGCATCGTAGGAATAAACGAAGGCATCATATCGAATGAAATGGCGCCCTTTGGGGGCGTGAAGGAGTCCGGATCAGGTCGGGAAGGTTCCAAGTATGGAATAGAAGACTACGTTGAAATTAAATACATGCTCATGGGCGGCCTTGACCGCTGAGGTACAAAAAAATGTCTGATCTAAATTTGCAAAACTGGTGGCAGCCTTTTACCAATGTGCGCGCTTTTCAAGATAAGCCTCGCATGTTTACTCGCGCCGAGGGTGTATTCTTATACAACGAAGCGGGCCAGGATATCCTCGATATTACAGCTGGATTGTGGTGTTGCAATATAGGGCATGGCCGCAAGTCGGTCGCCGATGCGGTACACGCGCAACTGATGCAAATTGACTTTGCGCCACACTTTCAGTTTGGCACTCCGCCAGCATTCGAATTTGCCGAGCGTCTCATGAAGCACACCCCAGAGGGAATCAATCGGGTGTTTTTCACCAACTCGGGATCAGAAGCGGTAGACACCGCTTTGAAGATCGCCCACCTGTATCAACACTCTCGCGGCAATGGCAGTAAAAGCCGATTTATTTCTCGAGAACAGGGCTATCACGGTGTGAACATTGGCGGGACTTCCATGCAGGGGCTACCCACTAACCGACATGGCTTTCCTGTCTTAGAGCAAGTCGATTTTTTACCGGAAATGTTGGATATAGAAAACAATGCCTTCAGCCGCGGCAGTCCCGCACATGGAACGGATGCTATGGCGGAAGCATTTGAGAAAATCATTGCCTTACGCGGTGCCGATAGCATTTGCGCCGTTATCATCGAACCCATCTCGGGTGCTGGCGGCATGGTTCCCCCGCCGGTTGGCTACCTAAAGAAGATTCGCCAGCTGTGTGACGAACATGACATCTTGCTAATTTTTGATGAGGTGATTACCGGCTTCGGACGAACGGGCTCTGCTTTTGCAGCGATCGAGTTTGATGTGATTCCCGATCTTATAACCAGCGCCAAGGCCATCAACGGTGGAACCATTCCCATGGGCGGCGTTTTTGTCAAAGATGAAATTCAACAATCTATTTTTGACAACACGCCAACAACAGTTCCAGAGTTTTTCCACGGCAATACCTACGCTGGTGCACCCGTGGCTGCGGCAGCGGGCCTAGCCTCTTTAGACATCTATGAAACCGAAGGATTATTTACCTGCGCTAGCGGTGAAAAAGGCAAGTACTGGGAAGACGCGCTGCACGCCCTCAAAGACTTGCCGCAAGTAATCGACATCCGCAACTATGGGCTGTTAGGTGCTGTGAGTTTCGATCCGGGGGACTTACCCGCAAAGGCGCTGGGAGCGAAAATCCATCAGCGCTGCTTAGAGAACGGGCTGTTGTGTCGTGCGGTTGGAGACCATATGATGATGTCTCCACCCCTCTCTATTAACGTCGAAGAAATTGATTTGTTTATCTCTCGCTTTAGAAAAAGCGTGAAAGAATGCATCGCTGAAACACCACAAACGATGGCGCGGGAGGCCTAACTGTTCGCCAGAGGCTCTACCAACATAATGTTTCCATCGACTGCGGTGATCATACACAGCTCGCCTTCATCGATGGCTTCTACCCCAGCGCCGCCATCCAGGCGGCTACTCCAATCAATTCCGGAATAGCGAATCGAGCCATCACTGACACTCACGGTTTTGCTAACAGGCACTTGCCTGCCAATCATATCGCTACTGTTGTCGCTGCCATCACCCGTATTTTGAAACCGCTTCAGGGGCTTCCATAGCAGAAACATTGTAACCGCCGTCAAAAGCCCCAGGGCAAAAATCTCTATCTCCCAACCTGAGATTAGCCCAATAGAAATCAGGACGCCGGTAATAAAGCTGGCGATAGCAAAGAATAGCAAGGGACCACTCAGACCCAGCAGCGTCAGTTCAATGAGAAAACTCAGGCCTGCTAGAACGTAAAAAAAATGGGCGTGATTGGCCGAAATATACGCAGCGATATCCATGAATTAACCCTCTGCCGATGGTCCGGGTAACTTGAGACTACTGGAAACGGCAATGGCCTGAGCAACGGTGTTGGCTACGTTATCGCTGGTTTTACCATCGGTAAGCACCACCGTACTTTCTGCGGCTATTGCCTGATGGGCAGCAATCGCGTCCTGGGCCAGGTTCAATAGCACAGCCGCCTCACCTGCAGGCGTGTTCGCGACATCGCCTATTGTCGCCAGTGCATTGGCATCGGCCTCTGCCACCAGGCGAATAGCTTCTGCTCTACCCGTTGCATCAAGAATTTGAGACTCTTTAAATGCCTCGGCAGCCAGAACCTGTTCTGCTTTGGCACCTTCGGCATCTAGCACACGCGCCGCTTTCAATCCCTCTGCCTCTGTAATAGCAGCCGTCTTAACACCCTCTGCTGTTAAAATGACCGAACGCTTTTCTCGCTCTGCGGTCATCTGCTTTTCCATGTCTTCACGGATCGACTGTGGCGGCGAAATATCCTTGATCTCATAACGCGTCACCATCACGCCCCAGGGCTGGGTGGCCTCGGTCATCGCGGTTAGAATCGTTGCGTTAATGGCATCGCGACTTTGGAAGCACTCGTCCAGCTCCATGGAGCCAATCGCGTTTCGCATGGTTGTCATCGCCAGCTGTATCACCGCCATTTTATAGTCGGTGACATTATTAGTCGCGGCGCCGGCATCGGTCACTTTCATAAACAGGATACCGTCTATGTTTAGGGAGATGTTGTCTCGGGTAATCGCAGACTGGGAGGAAATGTCCAGGGATTGTTCTTTCAGATTTCTGTCTGCAGCAACCTTTTGTATAAAAGGCACAATAAAATTCAAACCCGCTTTGAGAGTCTTGTCGTACTTGCCCATCGTGTAAATTACATAACCTCGGTTTTGAGGAACGAAATGGATACCCTGTTTAATGGCGTACAAAATGACAAGGGCAATCCAGAATAAAGGACTGGAGATGAGCTGGGGGATAAAATCCATAATGTGTTCCGCTGTAGTTTAAATGCCGCCTTCTTTAAGGCCTTGTTCAATATTCTAACTCAGTTGAAGAATATGTGTGAGCGCTGATTCGAGGCGCAAAATCAAGCCTAAATATCGACTCTACCGCGCAGAGTTTTCAGGCGTCCGTGTTTTGTTTTACTTTCCATTCGCCGCTTTTGCGAACCTTTGGTAGGCTTGGTCGGCCGGCGCTTCTTTCGCGTAATCGTGGCGGCTTTAATTAAATCAATCAAACGTTTAGAGGCATCCTCTCGATTTTTTTCTTGAGTGCGATAGCGCTGGGATTTAATGACTATCACACCTTCTTTGGTGATGCGCTGATCACGCAAAGCGAGCAACCTCTCCTTGTAAAACTCTGGAAGTGAAGACGCCTTAATATCAAACCGAAGATGAATGGCCGTGGAAACCTTATTCACATTCTGACCACCCGAACCCTGTGCACGAATAGCTTGAATATCAATTTCCCGATCGGGAATTGCAACATTACTGGAGATAAACAGCATAAGAATTGCGCTTTACAGGAGAGTGCGATTAATCGCGCCCTGCCAGGAGTGAATACGCTTGCGTCTGGCTGCGGCGGATATTTCTACCTTGAACTCTCGCTCGGCCTTCCAAATTTCAAGGAGCTCGGACGGGCTGTCCCAAACACCCACACCCAATCCCGCAAGATAGCAGGCACCGGCGACGGTAGTTTCAATCACTTCAGGGCGTATCAATTTTCGGCCCAACACATCGGCTTGTATCTGCATCAAAAGATTGTTTGCCGCCGCTCCTCCGTCGACACGCAACGGTTTCATGCGCTTGCCAAGATCGCGTTCCATGGCATTCAAAATATCGGCGTTTTGCAGCGCCATGGCATCCAAGGTTGCGCGAGCAATATGACCGCGTTCGGTGCCTCGAGTAAGACCACTGAGTGTTCCGCGAGCGTCCGGGGCCCAGTGGGGTGCGCCCAATCCTGTCAACGCCGGTACAAACTCTACACCGCCACTGTCATCGACCTCCCTCGCCAAAGCTTCAATATCAGCCGCATCCTTGATCATCTTGAGCCCGTCTCGTAGCCACTGCACTGCGGCTCCACAAACAAAGGCACCGCCTTCTAGCGCGTAAACAGGTTTACTCTTTCCTTCGAGTTGCCAGGCCACAGTGGTCAGTAAGCCAGATCGCGAATGTACTAGTTCGCTGCCGGTGTTCATTAGAATGAACGACCCGGTACCAAAAGTACATTTGGCCTCACCGGGCTTGAAACAGGCCTGACCAAACAGAGCCGCCTGCTGATCCCCAGCGACACCTGCAATAGGAATACCATCGGGCAGACCTTTTACCCCGGCGGTGCGACCCATGACTCCGCTCGATGGAACAATCTCCGGGAGTATTTTGGCAGGCACCTCAAACAGGTCGAGCAGGGTCTTGTCCCAACTCGCCGTTTTTAAATTCATCAAAGAAGTGCGCGAAGCATTTGACACATCGGTCACATGGGCTGCGCCACCGGTCAGCTTTGATATCAGGAAGCTGTCTATTGTTCCTGCTGCAACACGGTCGCTCTTTAGAAGCTTCCCTATACCTTTGGTGTTGTGCAGCAACCAGCGATATTTACTCGCTGAAAAATACGGGTCCAAAACAAGGCCCGATTTACGTTTTATCTTGTTTTCATGTCCCGCTGATTTTAACGCCTCACAAAAATCCGTGGTGCGCCGACACTGCCATACAATTGCATTGTTGAGAGGTTCACCCGTGCGCTTATCCCAGAGCACGGAAGTCTCTCGCTGATTGGTAATGCCGATAGCCACAATGTCAGAAGGCTTGCAAGTTTTCTTACGAAATACGGCAGCGATGCACTTCTCAACTGACAACCAAATATCAGCCGGGCGATGTTCCACCCAGCCAGATTGCGGATATATTTGAGGAAACTCAAAATTGACACTGGTAAGAACGCGGCCGCGCTCGTCCATCAGGGCCACTGTACTGCCAGTGGTTCCCTGATCTATGGCTAAAACGAAGCCGCCCATTTGTTACTTCCCGTAGCCCGCCACAGCTTTGATCTCGAGGTAATCCGTAAAGCCGTGGTGGCCCCACTCCCGACCATTACCTGACTGCTTGAAGCCGCCAAAGGGTACGTCGAAACCAGCGGAAGCTCCATTGATATTGATGTTACCAGCGCGAATTTTTAAAGCTACCTCTCTCGCATGATCGATGTCACCGCCTTGGACGTAACCTGCCAGACCATAGGGGGTATCGTTGGCAATGCGAATCGCTTCTTCTTCGGTGTCGTAGGGAATCATCGTCAATACGGGCCCGAAAATCTCCTGAGCGGCAATCGTCATTTCATTGCTCGCTCCAGAGAATACGGTTGGCTTTATAAAATAGCCCTTGTCTATCCCATCTGGTCGCCCTGTGCCGCCGGTCACCAGAGTGGCGCCTTCATCGATACCTGCCTGAATCAGATCCTGAATCTTGTTGAACTGAATCTCGGAAACCACGGGGCCCATCGTGGTCCCCGCAGCGGTAGGATCACCGACAACGACAGACTCTGTCACTTTAGCAGCGATGGCTTCTGCGTCGGCCAATTTGGCGGCGGGGACCAACATGCGCGAGGGCGCGTTGCAGGACTGCCCGGTATTTTGGTACATGTGCATCAACCCACCGGTAACGGCTTTTTCCAGGTCGGCATCCTCAAGGATGATATTGGGTGACTTGCCACCGAGCTCCTGTGTAACACGCTTGACAGTTGGCGCTGCGTTTTGTGCGACCAAGCTGCCGGCGCGAGTAGAGCCAGTAAAAGACATCATGTCCACATCAGGATGTTTGGACAAGGCGGTACCAACGCCTGGGCCATCGCCGTTTACCATGTTGAAAACGCCCGCAGGGACGCCAGCCTCGTGCATAACTTGTGCAAACAGGTAAGCGGACAACGGAGCCACTTCACTTGGCTTCAGGACAACGGTACACCCCACGGCCAGTGCCGGAGCAACTTTGCAGGATATCTGGTTAACCGGCCAGTTCCACGGAGTAATCAATCCACAGACACCAATAGCCTCCTTGAACACACGGGTGTCACCAAGATCTTCCTCGAAGGCAAAAGTCTTCAGGATTTTGGCCGCTTCTTGTAAGTGACCCAATCCCGTGTAAGCCTGAGCTGTATTCGCCAGCTGCTGCGGCGCACCCATCTCTTCGCGTATAGCATTGGCTATGTCGTTGTAATACTTTTGATAAACCTCAGCGCAGGACTCCAGCAATTCAATTCGTTCGGCTGCGGAGGTTCGGCTGAAAGACACAAAAGCTTCCTTGGCCGCCGCAACGGCCAAATCGACATCGGCCGCCGAACCCAGAGAAATCTGCGCACAAACTTCCTCGTTCGCGGGGTTGATTACATCCAGAGTGTTAGGAGTTACCGGGTCAACCCACTGGCCATTGATATAAAACTGCTTGTAATCGCGCATTTTCTTTCTCCAATTTACACATAAAAACGAGGCGTAAGTGTAGCACTCCCAGCGGCGCTGGGAACCACCCTCGTTAAAGTATGCGGAGTTTAGTTTCTCGCTTTGCGATACGCCAGTCAGATGCCAAAGTGGATACTAGAAGCCATAGTTGTGCCTTTTAACATCAATTATTGGCTATTTGAATCATTGCCTCAGGCACTGCTTACGCGCAGACTGTCCACCCGAAATTTCAAGCTAATCTTGATGGAAATCCTCGACGATGGACAAAGAAGAATTAACGCTGTTTAGAGACATGGCCCGAAAGGCTTTCGAACAGGAAATTGGCCCTTCTTTCGAGCAGTGGGAAGACGATCACATGGTTCCCAGAACACTTTGGAATACGCTGGGAGAAGCCGGCCTGCTCTGCCCTGACATGCCCGAGGAATACGGCGGTGCAGGCACCAGTCCACTTGTAACACTCGCCCTTATCGAAGAACTATCACGTATGGGTTATGGCGGCATCGCAACCGGCTATGGAATTCACTGCAACATAGTCGCACCCTATATTGAACACTTTGGTAGCGAAGAACAAAAACAGCGCTGGCTCCCCGCTATGGTGAGCGGCGAAGCGGTTGGCGCCCTGGCAATGACCGAGCCCGGGGCGGGCTCAGACGTCCAGGGTATTCGAACCAACGCGGTTAAGGATGGAGATGAATGGATTCTCAACGGATCAAAAATATTCATTACCAACGGCTACCATGCTGATGTTGTAATTGTGGCGGCAATCACAGACCCGGGGAAAGGCGCCAAGGGAACCACCCTGTTCCTCGTCGACACCAGTTTACCGGGCTTCGAAAAGGGCAAAAAACTGGAGAAGATTGGCCAACACACCTCCGACACTGCAGAGCTATTTTTTCAGGATGTACGTCTCCCTGAATCTGCCGTGCTGGGAGAGCTCAACAAGGGTTTCGTCATCATGATGAAAGAGCTGCCCCGTGAGCGCCTGGGCATAGCCGGACAAGGCATCGGGGCCGCAGAGGGAGCGCTGGATATCACAGTGGAATATGTGCTGGAGCGCAAGGCCTTTGGCCAGACCATAGCTAGCTTTCAGAACACACGTTTCAAATTGGCCGAAGTGAAAACGGAAATCTCTATAAACCGAGCTTTCTACGATCAGTGTGCCGACCAATACACGCGCGGTGAATTATCTGCCGACGATGCGGCCATGCTCAAATACGCTGCAACAGAAATGCAGTGCAAGGTGATCGACGATTGTCTGCAGTTGTTTGGCGGCTATGGTTACACCGCTGAGTATCCAATTTCTCGCTACTACACTGACGCTAGAATTCAGCGTATTTATGGTGGTACTTCGGAGATTATGCGGGAGCTTGTTGCACGGTCTATTTTGGGGCGGTAGTTCTTTTTAGCTCTGGTTCAATCGAGGCTGCCTGCCCGCTGCTCTAGTGGGCGAGCCTCTTTCGGTTGAAGGTTCACGCCCTTAAGAGGCTCGCCCACCAGAACAGCTAGGAAAACTGCATACTGAAAATAGGGTGACTTCTACCTTCAATAACACAACAAACTTTCAGCCTACGTAAGAGCGGCCCTCAGTGGTGACACCCTCATAAGGGCGTGAACCTTCAACCGAATGAGGGTATCACCGCTGAGGGCTGCGGAACCTAAACAAGCTGTTAGCGCCACAGTAAACCCGCAGTTATTTGCCGCAGAATAAAAGAACGACAAAGAGGCGACAGTGATCCGGCTTAACTCCAATCGATCACAGGCTAGAACGGCAGCTCATGATTTACCTCGACACTGTCTGTGTACTCTTGTTGCTCAATCCGGATCTCCTCGTACAGTTGCGCAATCTCATCACCATAGTGATCCCACAGTACCGATCTCAGGTCGCCTAGCAGCTGATAAATACAATCGGCTTGTTCAGCCGTCCAGTAGGTTGTGATTTTTAAGGTTTTCATTTAGCCTTTCCTCGCTTTTTGGTCTCGCGCCGCTTCGACGCACACTCCTGCGCTTCCTTCATGCGGTACGACTCACCCTCAATGGCGATGACCTCGCTGTGATGGACTAAACGGTCAATCAGGGAGACCACACACGCGGCATTGGGGAACACGTCATTCCACTCGCCAAACGGACGGTTCGTTGTCACCAAAGATGGTTCTTCCGAGTTTCCTATGGGTAAAAGCCAAACAATGGTCAAGAATGTGGTACAAGAGTCTTTTTTTATGGAGATATTCAAATGAAAGATACCGCGTTGTTTACTCAACTTTTGGGGCTTGGCGACCCATGGAAAATCGCGGCTATTACCCCGGACCTGACCGACAAATCAATTACCATCCAGATAGATTGGCCAAAGGGAACGAAAGGCGCGTGTAGTGTCTGCCATGCCCTTTGTTCGGTTTACGACCATCGTGAGCAACGCACATGGCGACACCTTGATACGATGCAGTTCAAGACGCAGTTAGTTGCTCAGGTTCCGCGTATTCATTGTAAAGCGCATGGAATCAAAAGCCTGAAAGTACCGTGGGCAGATACGCAGGCACGCTTTACGCATTTATTTGAGCGTTTCGCTATTGATGTGCTGTCGGCTGCCAGCAACAAGACACAGGCCGCAAAACTACTTGGTCTGTCGTGGGATGAGGTGCATCATATTCAATCCCGAGCAGTGAAAAGAGGGATGGACAGACGCTCTGTTGAGGAAGTGAAACACCTTGGCATCGATGAAAAAAGTTTTCGCAAGGGGCAATCCTATGCCAGCCTGCTGTACGATTTGAATGCGTCCAGAGTGCTTGAGGTCGTGGCAGATAGAACGACGGAATCGACAACCGCATTGCTGTCCACGCTTCCAGAACAGCAGCGTAATGAAGTAGCTGCTGTTGCCGTGGATATGTGGGTTCCATTTATGACGGCAGTTGAGGCGACTTTACCGAACGCCGCCATTGTTCACGACAAGTTTCATATCGTCAGTTATCTTACAAAAATGGTTGACCAAGTCAGGCGCAAAGAAAATAAAACATTAAGAGCCGCCGGTATCAATGACCTGGTCGGGTCTCGCTATACCTGGTTACGCAATCCCGACAACTGGAGTGAAAAAGATGAAGCCACTTTTTATGGCCTTCAATCAAAGGGGTTGAAGGTTGCCCGAGCCTGGGCAATCAAAGAGACGCTGCTTGACCTGTGGACTTACAGCTACGATAAACCAGCCCGGGCGTTCTTTAAGAAAGGGTACTGGTGGGCGACACATTCACGTCTAAAGCCGGTCATATCAGTCGCCAAGATGCTAAAGAAACATCTCGACAACATAATGACTTACTTGAAACATCGCATCACCAATGCGACCGCAGAAGGATTTAATTCAAAGATTCAGACAATAAAATCGGCTGCCCGAGGATTTAGAAACTTCGAAAACTATCGAGTTTCAATTCTGTTCCACTGTGGAAAACTCAACCTCTACCCACAGGATTCCCAGTAGAACCCCAAAGTTGAACATTTCTCATAGCGCCGGTTGATGATTTCAAACAGCAAGTCAGCATGACGATTGCTGTAGGAGAGGTAGCCCACTTCATCAATTACCAGCAAGGCGGGCCTGGCGTAGTGTTTCAATCGACGCTGCAGGGCATTGGCGCCATCCTGACCTGCCAGGTCGTTGAGCATCGCCGCTGCGGTGGTAAACAGCGCCGTATAGCCGTGCATGACAGCGTTATACCCCAGGTTCTGGGCGATCATCGATTTGCCCACGCCGTTGCTGCCCAGCAGGATAATATTGCTGCCGTGTCCATAAAACCCAGTTGCATCAGGGCATGAATCGCTTGTGGGTCGATAGCGCTTGGCCACTGCCAGTCAAACTCACTCATCGGTTTGAACCGGCCCAGCCTGGCGCTGCTCAGGCGCCGTTCGAGTGAGCGCTGTTTGCGCTCGGCAAGCTCCCAGGCGATGAGCTGTGCCCGCCAGGGGTATTGCTCGTCGGTGATCTCGCCCCAGTGCGCCAGCACGCCGTGGAGCTTCAGTTCAAGTGCCTGCTGTTTGAGTTGCTCGATATCAATCATCGGTATCATCTCCTGTCTCGCTTCGGGTGCCATTGAGCTTGTCGTAATCGGCAAGCCGAGCCAGCTTGACGCTGTAGTGTTTGACCTTCGCCGGCACGGCGACAGCAAGCGGTGGCGGCAGGTGCTGTTCATCACGGCGGCGCTCAAGAACGTGCTGCACCGCCTCCGGGTAGGGTGATTGCCGATCAAGTGCTTCACCCAGAGCTACATGCAGCTCGTCCCGCCCATAATCATCAAGCAGTTGATTGAGTAACCGGACCGTGGTTTTAATGACATGTCCACGCTGTGCCGATTGCTGCAGCAGCGTCTGGGCGTGCGCCGAAGCATGGCTCAGGCGATCCTGACCCCGGTGTAGTTTGGCGTGGGTTTTCTCCAGCCATAGGGCATTGATATGCGCCTCCTGTTCGATTTGCTCCCCTTTGCCAAAGCTGCGCTGATGCTCAGCAATGCATTGATCGCCCTCCACTATCTGGAGCCGCTCCAGGTCAGCGCTCACGCTCAATGGCTTGTGCACGTATTGATGGGGAATGGAGTAATCATTGAGATCGAAGCGAACATAAGGGGTTTTGGCGGCCCGCACGGGCTGTCTCTCATGGGTATCAAAGGGATTATCCGGCAAACTCACCTGCTCCTGTAAGAAGGCTTCCCTGACCGTCAACGTACGCTCTTCAGGGCAAGCCCGATCAGCACTCATACCCTGGCACCAGTGCTCAGCTTGCGCATTGAGTTCGGCCAGTGTTTGCCAGTGACGAGCGGCAAAGAAATTATCGCGAATATAGCGAATCGCTCTTTCTACCCGGCCCTTTTCATTGCCCCGGGCCACCGCCACCGGGCGTGGTTCGAAGCGATAGTGGGCTGACAAGGCCAGCAAGGTGGGGTGGAAGCGGATGGCGTCACCGTGGCGCTCCAATACGGCCGATTTAAGGTTGTCGTACAGCAGCACCTTTGGCAATCCTTGCCAGGCCTCGAATGCCGCTACATGGCCGCGTAAAAAGTGCTCCATTTGCTGGTTGAGATAAAAGCGCAAGAAGATCTGTCGCGACCAGCTCAGCACCATCACAAACGCCATTAACGGCCGCCGGGCCTTGCCGATCTGAATATGCCCGAACGAACCCCAGTCAACCTGGGCTTGCTCACCGGGCAGGGTTTTTAGGCGTAAATACGCCTCGGGCAGCTTGCGCGGCCGCAGTTCACTGATACGCTGGCGAAACTGGCTGGGGCCACCGGGGTATCCCCGCAGGCGGGCCATTTCATACAAGCGGGCCGCCGTGAGTGTGGGAAACTCCCGCAGGGTGTCGATGACAAAGGGCAGATAGGGGTCGATGATCGACGCACGGCGAGTGCGCTCCACCTTGGGCAGGCCAGCCTGTGCCAGTACCCGATCAACCACTGAGTGGTGAATGCCAAGCTGGGTCGCAATGGTGCCCGTTCGCCACTTCTCAACAAAATGGTAGCGCAGTATTTTTGCTTCAGTTTCTTTGCCGATGGCCATGACTGCCCTCCGATTGATGACTCCTGTCCAGCCGCTGCACTAATGTCGCCGGAATCTGCGCCTGAACTGACTGCTCTGCAGAAAATCACTGCGCAAAAAGGGACCGCAGACCGCGCCACAGTGATGGCAGCGCACGGTGGCGTCAGTTTTACCCGGCATATCGGCCCTTTTGATCTCATCAGGCACGGTTTGCAGTAGATCACGGAGTATTATTGCCAGAGAACGGTGATGCGTTACTTTTTGTTGTTGCCGTTCTCGATAACGCTGTTGGCGAGCGGCATTATTCATGCGACCCGGGCCAGTGGCCTGGTACTTCGCTCTGGCTCGTTTAATGGATTCCTTTCTGGCTTCCTGGCTGCAACCATCGGTGCAATACCGCTGGCCGCGATCACAGTGGGTACAGACGATGACCTGGGCGTAGCAGCGACAACAGTGGTAGAGACGGCTGGATGATGGCATCGACACAAAGGTCGATGAGGGCTGGATTTATTCCCATTATGTGCAACACTTAACGGGTCGTGCACCTGCACGGTTTTTTTGGGTATGGCGCCAGCGTTGACCGTCAAATCTGTGGTGGCGTCATACCGTTCTCAGCGACACTTATTCTTATAGTCCCTACGCTTGAATCGTGCCTGCTTATTGGTCGCTCTTGAGTGTGACTGGGCCGCAGTTCTACCGCGCCGATTCTAATACGCCGAGATCCGTCTATTTCAAAATTCGGCAAATAGCTGCGGTTTTGGAGTGGCGTCTACACAAGCAGACCACAAAGCTCAAACAGAAATCGAGAACCAAAAAACTAAACCTCCCCTACCAACCCCAAAACCGACAAAACAAAAAACCCAAGCGTCACAGTCACAATAGAAAACAAAGTCGTCAACACAATCACATTCGCCGCAAAACGCTCATCGCCTTTAGCAGCCACAACCATCACAAAACTCGCAGCGGCAACCGGAGAAGCCAAAAGCAGAAAAAGAACACCCAGAGGCGCACCCGATACACCCATACAAAGCGCAATTGCCACACCTACCGCAGGCGAAAGACACAAGCGCCAGACCGTAGCTTCCCAGGTTATTGCCGCTGAACTGCGCAAGCTTTCCAAATTCATCGATCCACCGATACAAATCAGGGCCAGCGGCATGTAGTAAGTTGAGATAGCCCAGGCGAAGGATTGCATCGTATCCGGAACAGGCCAGCGCAACATTGAAGCGACAACGCCCAGGCCGATACCCACCAGCAACGGATTGCGCAACATGCCCAAAGCAAAACGGCCTATGGAGCGCGAGCCTCCAGAACAACTATCTAGAACGATCACGGCGAGAATGTTGTACAAAGCAGTTAATACTGCAATAGGAAGTGCCGCAAGAACCACTCCCGCGTCACCATAAGCGGCAATACACAGCGCCACACCGACTATTGCCAAGTTAGAGCGAATACTCGCTTGCACAAACACACCGAGTTGGCGCTTTGGAATATTTCTCCAGGACCCATACAACCAGGAAGAAACAAATATCACGAGGGTGCTGGCTATACCCGCCAAAAGATAAGACACATCGCCCAGGGTATAAAAGTCGACGCTAGCGGTACTCGTAAACAGTAACACCGGCAACGCAAATTGAAACGCTATACGTGAGACTGCATTAATAATTGGCTCGGTAAGCATACCGATACGTCTTAAAGCGACTCCCAGTATCACCCACGCAAAGGTAGGCCCCGATACTGCCAGGGCCGATTTTAGAAGTTCAAGTAAGTCTGCTGTTTCGGGAATGTGCGCGACAACCAGTCGTAAATATCGCCGCTATTATGACAGTTCTGTCAGAGTATCGCCCAGAGCACTCACCAGGCTATCGATCTCATCTCTGGAGATAACAAAGGGCAGACCCAACTGGATGGTATCGCCGCCATAGCGCACGTAAAAACCCTTCTCCCACATACGCATCCCAATTTCATAGGGGCGTCGCGCAGGCTCGCCATCATAAGGTTGTATTTGCAAAGCGCCGGCAAATCCATAGTTGCGAATATCCGCTACATGGGGGCGGCCCTTTAGTTGATGCAGAGCCTGCTCAAAGTGCGGCGCTAGTTTAGCCACTCGTCCCGGTAGGTCCTCGGATTCCAGAATATCCAGAGTAGCCAGGGCAGCTGCACAGGCGACAGGATGCGCCGAATATGTGTAGCCATGGGGGAATTCCAGCATGTATTCAGGCCCACCTTGCTCCATGAAAGTCTGATAGATCTCGGTTTTGGTAATCACTGCCCCCATGGGTATCGCGCCGTTGGTGATTTGCTTGGCTATATTCATGATGTCCGGCACCACACCAAAAGCATCGGCGCCGGTCATCGCACCGCAGCGGCCAAATGCTGTGATCACTTCATCAAAGATCAGCAGGATATCGTTGGCGCTGCAGATATCGCGCAGCCGCTGTAAGTAGCCCGCCGGAGGAGGAATCACACCGGCTGAACCTGCCATAGGTTCGACAATAACGGCGGCAATATTTGAAGCGTCGTGTAGAGCGATGAGATCAGTAAGTTCGTCGGCGAGCTGCCAACCCTGGTGTGGTATTCCCCGGGTGAATGCATTCTCAGCCAACAGCGTGTGGGACAGGTGGTCTGCATCAATGCCCTGACCAAATAGCTTGCGATTGGCGGCAATGCCACCGACCGAGATGCCACCAAAGTTAACTCCGTGGTAGCCCTTGGCCCGGCCTATCAGCTTTGTTTTGGTGGGCTGGCCTTTTAAACGCCAGTAGGCCCGTGCCATCTTTAGCGATGTATCTGCGCTATCAGAACCTGAATTAGTGTAGAAAACGTAATCCAGACCCTGGGGTGTCAGGGCCTTAATCCGATTGGCTAACTCAAACGACTTGGGATGCCCAAACTGAAAGGCGGGCGAATAATCTAGCGTTTGTAATTGCTGGGTCACAGCTGCCGTGATTTCCGGCCGGTTGTGACCGGCGCCAGAACACCACAGTCCAGAGAGCCCATCCAATATTCGTCGTCCCTTGTCATCGATGTAATACGCACCATCGGCGGCCACTATCATCCTTGGGTCATCTTTAAACTGGCGATTGCCCGTATAGGCCATCCAGTGGGCTTCTAATTGTTCCCGGGTAAATTGCTGGGACCGTGGCATCTTTGTCATTTCCTATCGTCCATCGAGTGAGTGGTTTTTGCCGAACCAGTGGATTCTACTCAGTCATTCAAGTTGCATAAATCAATATCTATCAATATAAAGTTTCACTAATATACATCTAAAGAGAAGGAGACTTGGCCAATGGCGAGTAAGGCCCTGCTGGGCAATGTGACAGACAATGATTTGCGATTATTGCGGGTATTTCGCTCTGTGGTCGCGTGTGGCGGGTTCGCCGCCGCCGAGCTGGAGTTGAATATCAATCGTTCGACGATCTCGCGGCATATTAAAGATCTGGAATTGCGTCTGGGAGTGACACTTTGCAGGCGTGGCCGCGGGGGCTTTTCCCTGACGCCGGACGGCGAGACAGTTCATGCGAGTGCCCTGAAAATAATGGGCGCGATGGAAGAGTTTCAACATGAGGTTGATGATCTTCACCAGCGATTGACGGGTTCCATCAATATCGCAATTTTCGACAAAACAGCGAGCAACCCCCACTGCCGTATTCACGAGGCGTTCGCGCGATTCGACCAAGAGGCGCCGGAGGTTCACCCTGAGATCTACGTTGAGCCTATCAATGAAATCGAAAGAGGCCTGATGGAGGGTCGGTTTCATTTGGGGATCATCCCCAATCATCGCCCCTCCTCAAGCTTGAACTATCATCCACTTTTTGAAGAGCAGATGTATTTGTATTGCGCGACCGGTCATGAGCTATTTGACCTGCCCCAGGAACAGATATCTGCACAGACCATTCGCAATTCAAAATATGTCGGCATTGGCTATCACTCACCCAATATGGAGGTTACGCGGGAACTGGGGCAGGTTCGCAATGCGACTGCCTACGACCAAGAGGCGGTGGCACATTTGGTACTGTCCGGTCGCTATGTGGGTTATCTGCCCCAGCACTATGCCGATCACTTCCTGGCGCAAGGTACCCTGAAACGGCTTATGCCGGAAGTTTTCGCGTATATTTGCCAGTTTAGCGCCATAGTTCGCCACTCTCCCCCTCCTAATCGAGTGGTTCAAACACTACTCGATGCCCTGATTGAGACTCACATCACATCCGGCGATGGACTATTATATCTAGAGTTTAGAGCGAAAGAGCTGTTGTCGGAAGCTTCAATCCCGACTCCTTTTCCTTAATGTTCTCTCAAAACCTGCGTGTAATACAAGCTGCAACGCAATGTTACCCATCTTGTATATAATCTACCGCACCAGGGGCTTGGAATTTTTTGCATCTTTCGTTCCACCAGCTTCGAACGTTAACATGGCGAAAATGTTTTGTCAGACCCAGCCTGATTCTTCCCGCTGTAATAATATCCGGCTTGCGCCATGGTGCATCCGTCACCAGTGGGCCCGCTTTATCACCCAATACCAGCGTCAACAAATGAAGCAGTCCGTAACCTACAGTCGTCAAGTGAACCCAGCGATGCAGCGTTTGGCGCCGTTGCTGCCAGGCTTCTTTGAGCCCCCACAATTGTTTCAACTGGTAGTACATCGACTCAATCGACCAACGCAGTCCGTAATCTTCAATCACTTGTTCGCTCGTTAGAGTCGTATCGGTTGAAAGAAATAATCGAGTCTTGGTCCACTGACCTTTACCCCTGTCTAGCAGTTTGTCGGACTCAGCTCCTGACGGGCACGATTTAATACTCCAGCGTGCTACAGGGCTGTCAGGACACCACGCAGAAGATGTGATTGTCCCAGGGCAGCCACGTCAACCTTCATCACGACTTTATCCAGCCCTGTAATGGGCATTTATGCGGCAAATGACCGCTTAATTATGCCATTCTCAGCACATTCATACGCTTTACATTCCATGCCAGTGTCGCCAGCGTCCATTCGCCCGCAACCTTGTCCAAACCTCGCATCGAGAACTGCCTCAACCCCATAACGTGTTTGATGATGCCGAACACTGGCTCTACCGTTTGCTTTCTTAATGCGTACAGCGCTCGACCGGATTGGGTCGTCAGTTGATGTTTCATGAGCCTCACCTGATCATCCGTTATCGGAGTGGGGGCGTCAGGGGCAAACCGATCAAAAACGCACGGGTGATGGTGGTCACGCGCTACTGCCAGTAAAGGCTGGATATTATCCTCTACGCAAGCCTTTACATTATCACCGCTAAAATAGCCTGTATCGGCCAGCAGGTCGGTCACCTTGCCCAGTTCTTCAGGCAGGGTATTCAGCTTTGTCAGGGCCGGCTTTATTTGTTGTTTGTCGTTCGGGGCCTGTGTCATGTGTGTACTGACGACGAGCATTGTATCGGTGTCAACACTGGCCTGGGCGTTGTAGCACTGCTCAAAGCCGCCGCCAGATACCGGCATGATACGCGACTCTTCATCGGTCAAATTCATCTGGTCTTTATCTCGAGGGCCGGGAAGCGGTGGCTTAGGCTCCCGGCCCCGGGGCTTTTTTCCAGTATCCCTCTGAGCTTGGCGTTTGGTTTGTTTTTGTTGGTATTCGGCTTGTTCACGCGCAAAACGCTCCTGCGCCCGTTCTTCAATTTTTACTTTGGCCGCAGCCAGTGCCTCAAGTCGTGTTTCGCGCCGGGAAATCTCCGCGGGAATGTCCATGCCATCCGCTACCGGCGTTTGATCTGCCGCCTCGGCCTGTGCAGTGAGAGCGCTGACTTCTGTCTTGAGCTGTGCTTCGATTTTCTTTAAGTGGCCATAAGAAAGCGCCTTATGCTTGCTGGCATTCGCCTTGATCTTGGTGCCATCCAGGGCGATACGCCCAAGCTTCATGAGCTTCATTTCACGCGCCAGCAACAAGACCTGAACAAAAAGTGCTTCAAGCTGAGGCAAAAAACGGCGTCGAAAGGTCGCTATGGTGTCGTGATCCGGATGCGTGTTGGCCGCCAGGTAGCGAAACGCAATGGAGTCGTGGGTGGCTCGCTCAATCTTACGGCTGGAAAACACACCGGTGGCGTAACCGTAGATCAGCAAACTCAGTAGGACCGCTGGATGGTGCGCCTTTGATCCACGCCCGGCATATTGACGGGTGAGCTCAGACAGATCGAGCTGATCAACGACCTCCACGACAAACCGTGCCAGGTGGTGTTCAGGTAACCAGTCCGACATAGAGGGAGGAAATAGATAGTCCGTCTCTCGATCAACGTTTACAAAATTGGCCATCACTTATTCCCGGTTACTTTTCAGTGTGACCACATTATCTCATGATGACGTTGTTGGGTTAAGTCCGGCAGGCTGCTAGCTCGCACCAAACGGCTCTGACTAACTGACCGTCAAGGAACCTTGCCTTGGCGAGCCGACTACGGTATCTCACCTTTTGTTCTTTTCCGTACAGCCGCAGTAGTGCTTCCGTCTTTTTAAAGTGGGCAATTCGCTTGGGTGTGTGTTTTTCGCCATACTTGCGTGGCCGCCCGCGTTGCCCCGGTTTTCGTTCGGGGGGTTCGTCGTAAAACCGCGTATCGATTCTCGCCTGGCCAATCACGGTAAAACCGTACGCTGTCATCGCGTTGATAAATCGTTTGCGCATATACCAGCAATCGACCAATACCCTCACCGTTTTATCTTCAAACAAGCGGTAAACAGCACGCATGATCACTGTCGCTGCGACCAGCTTGCCCGTATTCCCTGCACTGGGTATCAGTCGGAACAATAGAGGTATCGCCGTCGTCTCCTCGAGTCAGACTTTGAGCTAACGGTACGTCTGAAAGCCGATACCCTGCACCGGGCAACAAGCTCCTGAACAAGGTCGGCAATGGATAGCCTGGACGGCCTGTTTTTGAGGCATAAAGAGTGGCGAGTAGTTTCTCTATCTCTGACCATTGTAGTAACGCCCCGGTATCATCAAGACTGTGGAGGACGGGATGATTCAAAGTAGCGTTTGAAACGAATAATCGGGGCTGTGTTGCGAAGGATTTTTGCCTACGAAATTATACCAGGAATTTGTCTGCATTGTTGAGTTATGCTGAGGTCTCTATAAATATAAATATGCTAAACAAGACACTTTTACTCGTAGCTTTATTCGTCTTCTCATCGGCTGTCCACGCGCAAAAGCTCTACAAAGTACTGGATGCAGACGGAAATATTACCTTCTCCCAGTTTCCGCCGGTTGAGAAAAAAGCAGACACTACGGTAGAAGACATTACCGTAGGTAGCAGCCCGGACGACGATGACAAACCAGGGCGGTGGAGCCTACTGTGGCGACATCAGGTTGCCGATAAAATCATCTTCAGGCAGATCCATTGTAGACGCCACTCCAAAACCGCAGCTATTTGCCGAATTTTGAAATAGACGGATCTCGGCGTATTAGAATCGGCGCGGTAGAACTGCGGCCCAGTCACACTCAAGAGCGACCAATAAGCAGGCACGATTCAAGCGTAGGGACTATAAGAATAAGTGTCGCTGAGAACGGTATGACGCCACCACAGATTTGACGGTCAACGCTGGCGCCATACCCAAAAAAACCGTGCAGGTGCACGACCCGTTAAGTGTTGCACATAATGGGAATAAATCCAGCCCTCATCGACCTTTGTGTCGATGCCATCATCCAGCCGTCTCTACCACTGTTGTCGCTGCTACGCCCAGGTCATCGTCTGTACCCACTGTGATCGCGGCCAGCGGTATTGCACCGATGGTTGCAGCCAGGAAGCCAGAAAGGAATCCATTAAACGAGCCAGAGCGAAGTACCAGGCCACTCGCCCGGGTCGCATGAATAATGCCGCTCGCCAACAGCGTTATCGAGAACGGCAACAACAAAAAGTAACGCATCACCGTTCTCTGGCAATAATACTCCGTGATCTACTGCAAACCGTGCCTGATGAGATCAAAAGGGCCGATATGCCGGGTAAAACTGACGCCACCGTGCGCTGCCATCACTGTGGCGCGGTCTGCGGTCCCTTTTTGCGCAGTGATTTTCTGCAGAGCAGTCAGTTCAGGCGCAGATTCCGGCGACATTAGTGCAGCGGCTGGACAGGAGTCATCAATCGGAGGGCAGTCATGGCCATCGGCAAAGAAACTGAAGCAAAAATACTGCACTACCATTTTGTTGAGAAGTGGCGAACGGGCACCATTGCGACCCAGCTTGGCATTCACCACTCAGTGGTTGATCGGGTACTGGCACAGGCTGGCCTGCCCAAGGTGGAGCGCACTCGCCGTGCATCGATCATCGACCCCTATCTGCCCTTTGTCATCGACACACCCTGCGGGAGTTTCCCACACTCACGGCGGCCCGCTTGTATGAAATGGCCCGCCTGCGGGGATACCCCGGTGGCCCCAGCCAGTTTCGCCAGCGTATCAGTGAACTGCGGCCGCGCAAGCTGCCCGAGGCGTATTTACGCCTAAAAACCCTGCCCGGTGAGCAAGCCCAGGTTGACTGGGGTTCGTTCGGGCATATTCAGATCGGCAAGGCCCGGCGGCCGTTAATGGCGTTTGTGATGGTGCTGAGCTGGTCGCGACAGATCTTCTTGCGCTTTTATCTCAACCAGCAAATGGAGCACTTTTTACGCGGCCATGTAGCGGCATTCGAGGCCTGGCAAGGATTGCCAAAGGTGCTGCTGTACGACAACCTTAAATCGGCCGTATTGGAGCGCCACGGTGACGCCATCCGCTTCCACCCCACCTTGCTGGCCTTGTCAGCCCACTATCGCTTCGAACCACGCCCGGTGGCGGTGGCCCGGGGCAATGAAAAGGGCCGGGTAGAAAGAGCGATTCGCTATATTCGCGATAATTTCTTTGCCGCTCGTCACTGGCAAACACTGGCCGAACTCAATGCGCAAGCTGAGCACTGGTGCCAGGGTGTGAGTGCTGATCGGGCTTGCCCTGAAGAGCGTACGTTGACGGTCAGGGAAGCCTTCTTACAGGAGCAGGTGAGTTTGCCGGATAATCCCTTTGATACCCATGAGAGACAGCCCGTGCGGGCCGCCAAAACCCCTTATGTTCGCTTCGATCTCAATGATTACTCCATTCCCCATCAATACGTGCACAAGCCATTGAGCGTGAGCGCTGACCTGGAGCGGCTCCAGATAGTGGAGGGCGATCAATGCATTGCTGAGCATCAGCGCAGCTTTGGCAAAGGGGAGCAAATCGAACAGGAGGCGCATATCAATGCCCTATGGCTGGAGAAAACCCACGCCAAACTACACCGGGGTCAGGATCGCCTGAGCCATGCTTCGGCGCACGCCCAGACGCTGCTGCAGCAATCGGCACAGCGTGGACATGTCATTAAAACCACGGTCCGGTTACTCAATCAACTGCTTGATGATTATGGGCGGGACGAGCTGCATGTAGCTCTGGGTGAAGCACTTGATCGGCAATCACCCTACCCGGAGGCGGTGCAGCACGTTCTTGAGCGCCGCCGTGATGAACAGCACCTGCCGCCACCGCTTGCTGTCGCCGTGCCGGCGAAGGTCAAACACTACAGCGTCAAGCTGGCTCGGCTTGCCGATTACGACAAGCTCAATGGCACCCGAAGCGAGACAGGAGATGATACCGATGATTGATATCGAGCAACTCAAACAGCAGGCACTTGAACTGAAGCTCCACGGCGTGCTGGCGCACTGGGGCGAGATCACCGACGAGCAATACCCCTGGCGGGCACAGCTCATCGCCTGGGAGCTTGCCGAGCGCAAACAGCGCTCACTCGAACGGCGCCTGAGCAGCGCCAGGCTGGGCCGGTTCAAACCGATGAGTGAGTTTGACTGGCAGTGGCCAAGCGCTATCGACCCACAAGCGATTCATGCCCTGATGCAACTGGGTTTTATGGACACGGCCAGCAATATTATCCTGCTGGGCAGCAACGGCGTGGGCAAATCGATGATCGCCCAGAACCTGGGGTATAACGCTGTCATGCACGGCTATACGGCGCTGTTTACCACCGCAGCGGCGATGCTCAACGACCTGGCAGGTCAGGATGGCGCCAATGCCCTGCAGCGTCGATTGAAACACTACGCCAGGCCCGCCTTGCTGGTAATTGATGAAGTGGGCTACCTCTCCTACAGCAATCGTCATGCTGACTTGCTGTTTGAAATCATCAACCGGCGCTATGAGAAATGTTCAACTTTGGTGACAACGAACCGTCCGTTTGGCGAGTGGAATGACGTGTTCCCCAATGCCGCGTGTGTGGTCTCCCTGATTGACCGTTTAGTCCATCACAGCGAGGTCATCGCCATTGAGGGTGAGTCGTACCGCATGAAGGAAGCGCAGGAGTGTGCGTCGAAGCGGCGCGAGACCAAAAAGCGAGGAAAGGCTAAATGAAAACCTTAAAAATCACAACCTACTGGACGGCTGAACAAGCCGATTGTATTTATCAGCTGCTCGGCGACCTGAGATCGGTACTGTGGGATCACTATGGTGATGAGATTGCGCAACTGTACGAGGAGATCCGGATTGAGCAACAAGAGTACACAGACAGTGTCGAGGTAAATCATGAGCTGCCGTTCTAGCCTGTGATCGATTGGAGTTAAGCCGGATCACTGTCGCCTCTTTGTCGTTCTTTTATTCTGCGGCAAATAACTGCGGGTTTACTGTGGCGCTAACAATCCATGCAATCCCACGTGAAATCACTCGAAAGAATGCGCGCATCCTGGAAAGAGCAGCTCGACAGATTGAGCCAACGCGTAGACAGGGACAATCAAAACGCCATCAAGACCAATCAAGCCAGATCCCAATATAGCCGCTATAACGATCAGTATAAGAGTAGCCAAAACAAACGCTACCAGGAGTCTATCTCCTCCAATGGCGAACGCCTTCGGGACCTTCGCTGCGCAATGAGCTGGGCCAACAAGGAATACTCTGGCGTAGGCGACTTTGTCTCGAAGAACAACAGCGAAAGGGGCCGATTGGAAAAAATCAGGGACGACCTGCAAATCAGACTGGATGAAAGCTGCGGTGAAATCCCGGCCTACGATCCAAATATCAGAAGCAACGAAGCGGTCCGCAAGAGATGGTATAACTGCAGTGATTCACTGCGCCGTGAAATAAATGTGGTAGAGCGAGAAATCAGGAAAACCTGGAACTTAACTTCCTGAAGAATCCGGCTTCACTGACCCGCAGAAAGTGTCTATCTGCAAGAATTGGGTAAACTCAATGCTTCTACGTTGGTGCGATTGTCCCCCGCAGCAAGCATGTTTACAGGAACACTATCGTTTCCACAGATCCATGACACAGGTGCGTTGTCAGTGTCCGGTACAAAAACAGGTCTGATACTGATTATTTTGCCCTTAAGCTGAGGCCGCACCTTGTTGCCCAACTGCAAGTGTAAGGCCCCACTATCCAAATAAACTGCCGCCAGATAATTCCCAATAATGCTCTCGGGGCCAGGCATGCCAAGAGCCTCGTTATCCGCTGGAAACTCTTTGTTTGTACGGTAGTAGCCTTCAATTTGCGGTTGATAAATTTTCACCAGGTTTAAAGCTTCATTAATACCAACCTGATCGACCTTGCCACCACTGGAGGGAATACTGGCGACAAGAATAATTGCCATGATCGCCAGCACTATCACCATCTCTATCAGCGTAAAACCGTTGCTTACACGCATTTTAAGTTTCATAGTCATGCAGTCCGCTCATCACCCCTTTCACACCTACTTGTTTCTATAGCGCTGCTCGCGCTCATACTCAAAGATTTCGCGCTGCTGGGACGCAGTCAGCTCATTGGAGGGTGCAGCCTTTTTACTTCTCCTCTTACTATCCGAACTGCCGCTACTTAGTCGACCCTGAAAAAGCCTAATTGGCCATCACGGCATCGCCGTAATGCCGTGGCTTGATAATAAACTGCGTTAAACGACTCCATAAGGAAGCCGTTTTCGGGGCCAATAAAAACAATCTCATCCACTTCCTGAAGTTAAACGCAGCAGCAGCCATCAGTACGTTAATCTGGTCGCCTTCAAATCCTTTGAGATAACTTTTGTTCAATCGATGATCCGACTTCAGGTGGCCGATCACCGGCTCTATGCCAGCCCGCTTTCTAAAACGTTTCCGCATCAGCACCTGGTAGGCACTATCCGTATCCCGAGTACCTGTGCTGGGCATTATGATCCGCGTGTCATTGATCTTTTTCTTCCCTTTGTAACCCCGATCACATAAGCCAACGGCCGGTTTCAGTTTGTTAAGCCGCTTCAATTGCAACAGCACCTCCGGCAGCGTATGACCATCAAATTTGTTCGTATCAAAGGCCATGGCACCAACAATGATTTTTGAATCCCGAGTTGTCGTGATAGAAACCTTGGTGCCAAATTCATAGCGCTTATGCTCTTTGCCTTTACTCATGCAGTAGACATGGGGTTCGTGCAAGCTGTACAGCTTGTTCGTATCCCCTCGCTTCTGGTTCAGTCCACGATGGAATAGTGCAAAGTCCTCTGCCAGCTTTTCCAGAATGTCGAGTGGCAGTTTACGCTCCAATTCCCGCACTAAACGACCGGCAATGGTCTTTAGCCGCTTAACGGCTTTGCGGGCCTTGGCACGGTTCCTGGGATGTCCCGCAAAACGACATTCCAGTTTTCTTTGCTTAATTTCCTTGGCATAACTGCGGCGAAGTGTTATCCCTTCTTTCCTGGCCAATTTCAGGCAACGAACAATAATCTTTCGGTACAACTTTGCATCGGTGGGAAAGGTGATGTTTTTTTCCTGTACTGTGGTGTCAATACAGACTTCCTCTTCGACCGCTTTCTCACCATGAATGGTGATAGAGGATGCCAATATTTTTTCAAATCCCTTTTCGCCGACTCGCTTGCGGAAGTACACCAGATCGGATGGGTCACAAGGGAATGACCACTGGAATTCAACCTCCCCGCAAAATGCCTGGTAATACGGGTTTTGTACCCAGTGTTGCACGATAACCTCGTCGCTGACATTTTCCATATGCTTGAGAATAGATAAACCCACCATCAAGCGTACGGGTTTGGCAGGCCTGCCAGTTGCCGCATACAAGGGAGCGAACTCCGATTCAAAAAAGTCCCAGGGTATGGTTCGCGCAAGATGTAACAGAGGGTGTTTCGGATTGAGTTGATCCATCAACCCAGCAGCCATAAAACTCATTTGATGGTGATCGGGGGAAGAATCTTTCATCGAGAGCCACCTTTGTTTCGACCGGATTAAGTGCCAAATAGGCTTGAAACTGGTCGAAATCATCTCACAAATACCCAGTATTATCTAATACAATCAACATGTTAAGCGTTTTTCAGGGTCGACTACTTACGGTCACAACTCCGTTTCCCCTTTGGCCAGAACATTTAATGGACTTGCAATTGCTCTTAACACTTTTGATCGCCCGATGAATATCGAGGCAAGCCACATCGGGCATATTGGGCAATCGCACCTGCTCGAGACCTGGCAGGGATTTCAACACCCGTACGCTTTTTAGCGGATTGTCGGCCAACTGGATGTTCTTCAATTGTTTGTGATCAGCCAAGGCAGCGAGGGATTGAATACTGTTCTTACTGAAGTCGGCATATCGCAATGCTGATAACTCCCCTATCCCGGCGAGGGATTTAATCTTGCTTCCGGGGCAATACAGAAGTTCCAATTCCCTAACATCATCAATACCACCTGAACTCGTGGGAGGGATATTCGCCCTGTCTGCCGCTGCACTGCTGATGCAATTGAGTAAAGCCGGGTCAGAGATGGCCAGGGTCTCGATGGATGCGCTCACTTTGCGCTTGCGAATTTCCATGGAGTTTTCAAAAGTGGCGATTGCCTCATCGTGTTTGACTTGAGGGTCATCAATACTGAAAAAAACAATACTATAACTACGATGACCAGCAAGAAACCTTTCGAAAAAGGCAATCTGTCTAACAAATCGCTTAGAAAATTCACTTCGTCGGCTCCGCTTTAATATTTGGCTACAATCCTATTTACCATAGCAGCTAAAGTTAAAGAACCAAAAAATCGAGTTATCTGGAGATAGTATCTATTGTGAGGGGTATATCACGGGGTGGAGTTGATCTATTCCTTGAGTTTGATATACAACTGCCCCTCCTCGAGTTCAATTAATTCTACACCTGCCGAAAAGCTCTTCCAGAACCCCGGATCAGCACCGAATTGTTCGACCAGGTCGACGTTTTTGAGATTTCCCAACCAGGCATTGGGTACGGGCACGCCCATGATACTAACACCGCGCAGTTTCACTATCGGGCGTCCATTTTGAAACCCTAACTCCACACCGGTATTGACGCGGAGTGTTTTCCCACCCATGACAGGCATATCCGGATCGACATGAATCAAGAGTTTTGCGCTGGCAAGATTGTCAGACAAATCTACAGCAAAGCGTTTTGCGAGATCCGGATTGCTGGCCAATATCGCGTTCAGCTCTCGCTCACTCATGCGGATTTCACGTTTTTCCGCGCTCTCAGCATATTTTTCCGGCACAAGAGAGCCCTGTGCATCGAACTGATCTTCTCGCTTGGCATCGGGTAACAGATCTCTGGGGTTAACTCCAAGCTGTTGAAGCTTGCCGTCCAGGGTACGCTGCTCCTTCGTCGATAACTCTACCGGTTTGAAATCTGCCGGTTGGATATAGGTTCGGAAGATCCAAAAGCTAAGACCAGCGGTGAGTAACACAGCAACCAGAATGAACAACGCCACTTGTGTGCCGCTGAAGCCTTTTCGAGATATTGCTGTTTCAGATTCAGTCATAGAAAACAATGTAGTAGAGATTGACCTTGAAGTCGAAACTCCCAACTGAGCCGAACGACGGCTTACTGCCTTGCGTCCCAGTCCGCGGAAACCGTTTCTAGAACGTTAATCCTGATAACCTGCAATGGCTTTGGCTGCCTGATAGGCAAATGTCATCGCCGGTCCGAGGGTCGAGCCGGGTCCCGGATAGCAAGGTAGTGTTGGCGCGCTGCAATTGCCGATGGCGTATAAGCCTTCAATGGTCGAACCATCCTCACGCATCACCTCAGCATTGGCACTAATGACCATTCCACCTTGTGTACCAAAATCACCCGGGTCTACGCGCATTGCATAATAGGGCGCTGTATCTACCGCACTCAAACAGGGGTTGGGCTGAGATCTTGGATCCCCATAGTACTTGTCATAGGCGGAATCCCCACGCTGAAAATCCAAATCCTGGCCACTGGCGGCGTACTGATTCATCTTCCCTATCGTCTCTTCAAGGCCGTCTGCGTTCACATTTATTTTTCCCGCCAGCTCACGAATTGTGGCCGCCTTGGCAAAAAATCCCTCCTGTTCATAGCGTGCAGGTATCGCCCAGTCGGGACGGAATTTACTGTTATAAAGCGGGCCAACAAAATAACGGGCGCGAAAATTGGCGTCGAATATTTGCCAGCTTGGATTACAGGGGTTCTCATCAGTATGAACCTCGAAGGTCTCCAGCTGAAACGCCATGTAGTTCTGTGATTCGTTACTGAAACGCTGTCCCGCTGGATTAACAACCACAGACCCAGGGTAGGACTTTTCCATAATGCTGAGTCTGGGGATTTCCTCTCCCGGAACAGAAATTGTGTTGCACCACCACGCCTCATTGAGCCGATGCATTTTCGCGCCTAAACGGATGCCCTCCCTGATTGCATCACCGGTGTTGTCCTGGGTACCCGCACTCCAGCGATGATCTGTAGGCTTGGGGAGATACTGCTCTCGCATTTCTTGATTGTGCTCGAAGCCTCCCGCCGCTAGAACAACAGCCTTTCTCGCTTGTATTCGTAGTGGTTTGCCGTCGCGGATGACCTCCACCCCTAGTACCTTACCGTCCTCATCGACCACTTTTGTCATAGTCGTGTTCAGCCACAGCGGGATGTCACGGTCCAGAAGAGAAAGCCGCAACCGAGCAACACCCGCACAGCCCGTAGCCAGGCGTCGTTCAAAACGATCTTTAAATCGCCAGGGAATATCCAGAAGATACTTGGCCACCATCTTTACTGCGGTTTTCCACCAACCGGGCATTTGCCCAATCAATAGGCCCGCCTCAACCTGGGTAATACCAATAACGCCCCCAAGGTGCATCATGGGGTGAGTGCGCCTTAAGCGTCGCCACTCCTCGCCCAATTCACTGGCATCGATGGTCTCGGGTTCCATAGACCGGTGGCCAACCATTGAGCCTTCCAGGTCGGTGTAATAGTCGGGGTAGTGTTCCAGCGTCACATAGCGAACCTGGGTTCTTTCATGCAGAAAATCGACCATCTTTGGACCATTCTCCAGATAAGCATCGAGCTGATAGTCAGGAACCTCTTCGGTGGTGATGAGTTGCCGCAAATACTGTTTCGCCTTGTCAAAAGAGTCCTCTGCGCCCGCCTCTTTTGCATAGCGATTCCCAGGAATCCACACACCACCGCCCGAAATCGAACTCGTGCCGCCGTAGAGATGTGATTTTTCAATCACCAGAACATCCTTGGTTCCCATTTCGTAGCTGCAAAGCGCCGCTGTTTGCCCGCCGTTACCTGAACCCACAACCACCACGTCGAAACTGTAATCCCACTGCTGCGTAGACATTTTCCAACCTCATCCATTCAATGGCGACATGTTAGCTCAAGAAACGGACAAAACCTCATCCGCATCGAGGCTTAGAGTTGATAGGTTTAAGAAATTAGTCGATGTAGCCTCGGAACTCGCTGCGCTAGGATTCTTTCACAAAAGAGGGGTATTGCGGCTCGACATCTCGGTGTACATACTCCCATTTACTGCCATCAAATACGGCGCGATGATGCGCTCCCGATGCCGATCCATCGCTTTGTTCGTAGCCGGCGTCGCCGCGAAACATCACCACCATATCGCCATCAGACTCTCCAAAAGTGGGAAAAACTTCATCCGGGATACGGTTTAGCTCACCGGCTGACATCTGCGCTACGCTCTCGTAGCGTGCGAGATCACATAGAGTGATATAGGTGGGGGGCAACATACTCAGCTCGCCAGATTCGTGGGCGGCAATCGCATCGCGAACACCTATCCAGCGCGAATCGTGGATTTCGCTGCCATCAATAACCACTTCGTCATCCGATGCCACCGGGGCTGCATAGATCCAGGTATAGAATCGCTTCGGTTCTACCACAGGTGTAGTCCAGTGGCTCAACTGAACCATTTTATCCAGAACAGGCCCCAGACCAGACTCCTCCATCGCCTCACGCGCCGCTGCAATGCGCGAGGCCTGCTGCATATCATCATCTGCCTGGGACAAATCTTCGGCATCGATAGCGCCCCCGGGGAACACCCACAGACCACCGGCAAACATCAAGGCCTTGTTTCTCTTCAGGAGTAGAGTCTCCAAGCCCGCAGGCGTATCTCGCAGGAGTACGACTGTGCTTGCTGGGCGGGGTTCGACTGGTGAGAGTTCGCTAGTATTTGCCATTGGATCGACTCTAAGAATAGGCCGTCATAATAGCTTACCTGTATTGTAAATTCATCGATCGAGAAAGCTGCGCCGCGCGCACTTGTGAAACATAAGTTCCGCGGCTCTCCCAAGGTCTGCTTATTTCGATGAAGACATCCTTAAATCGTAACCAAGTGTGCGGGCCTGAATCGCCGCTTCTTCAAGCTCGTCGTTCTTTCTGGTGGCGATCCAGAGATTCGCACAGCGCGTTCCAGTGCGACAAAAAGCCAGGACCGGTTCTTGGGTGTTATCGAGCAGAGATGACATTAGCTCCACATCGGGTCCAGGAAAGTTAGCGGCCGTAATGGGGATATAGTGGTAACTAAGCCCAGCTGCCCGAGCAGCCTGGGATATTTCGTCGCTGGTGGGCTGATTCGTTACTTCCCCGTCCGGACGATTATTGATAATAACCTTAAAACCCGCTGAGGCTATTTGGGCGACGTCTGTCGCGACAATTTGTTCCGAAACGGACACGGAGTCACTCAATTTAACAATTTTCACAATCAAACCCTCGATGCGACACTTAAAATCCACATAATCAACTCAGGGTGAGTTTACTCTCCCTTGAATTGGGGCGTGCGCTTTTCTTTAAATGCTCTCGGCCCCTCTCGAGCGTCCGCACTCATCATCACTTTTCCCGCTTGTTCCATTTCAAAGGCGAAAGCATCGGCTCAGGGCAGCGTGTGCGTTTCCAAGGCTGTGCGTTTTATCGCTGCAAGCGCCAACGGGGATTGGCGACAGATATTTTCGGCGTAATGCGATGCTCGCTCTTGCAGCTCAGATAGTGGCAGCACCTCTGACACCAGCCCCATCGAAAGTGCCTCCTGGGCGTTTATCGGCTCGCCTCCTAGTAATATTTTCATAGCATGCGCCCAGGGCAATTGCCGAGCCAATCTGACCATCGAGCCAGCACCAGGGACAACACCCACTTTCGGTTCCGGAAGAGAAAATTGCGCGTGTGATGCTGCCAATCGAATATCCGTTGCCTGTAGCAGTTCCGTGCCACCGCCGAGAGCTCGGCCATTAATAGCGGCAATAACAGGTTTGTACAAAGGTTCGCTCTTGAGCATGATTCTGTCTGGGATCATGGGATCGGCGAGCAGCCGTTCCTCCACCGATGTCTGGGCTTGACGCGCCCCGGTCCACAGCGGAATCACTTCAGCCAAATCACCACCGCAACAGAAGTCTTCGTCTCCCGAGGCCGTTAGCACTGCTACGCGAACATCGCTGTCATTGCGCACCTCCTCCCAGACATCGGCCAACTCAACAAACATCTCTCCATTGAGCATATTCTTGGCTTCGGGCCTGTTCAGGGTTATCCACGCCTGCTGCCCCCGCTTCTCGTACAATAGTATTCATTCAACAACTCCCCCATAGCAATCTCCATACGTTACCTGAGCGTATTCCTCGCCCCAAGGAATATTGAAGGGAGAATCCACCATGGTTCAGGCGTCTGTACCGCTGGGTAAATGGCACCAGAGGCAATGAGTTCATCGGTTGAGTTGTATCCCGAATTGGATACACTAATTCCCCGCAAGATAAAAAGGTACTAAACCATGTCAGACCCAACCAATGCTCTGGAACTACTGATGGCGATGCAAGATGGCCCCGTCATCTCCCGGGATGATGCACGCGAAGCCATTCTGCTACACGATGAAGATCTGCCACAGGTGAACCTGCCCGATGGATCTACCTTGCAGTTGCTGCAGGTGGACCTCAATCAAAACATGTGGATAGTGCGCAACCGCTTTAAGCCTGGAACAGATATCGTGGATACCCACTACCACACTGGACCCGTCTTTGCCGTAACCCAGTCTGGCCAATGGTTTTACAAAGAGTATCCAGACAAGGTCAACAAAGCGGGATCCTATCTCTACGAGCCTGCCCACTCAGTGCATACCATCACCGTCGCTGCCGATGCCACTGAAGACGCAGTTGTATGGTTCGCCATCTTCGGCAGCAATGTGAACATTGACGATGCGGGGAATGTGACCAGTGTGATCGACGCAAAAACCATTCTCAAGGTTTACCGCGCCCTTTGTGAACTGGAAGGCAAAAGCGCCGACAAGGTCATTGTGATGGGCGAATAGATTAGCTGCAGTCCCCCGCCGCTATCGACAACGTCAGCGGCGGAGACTCATAGAACCGCTATTTCTTATTCACGGTTTCCATGATCTGATCCACTGTAAATGTGCCCGGACGCTGGCGAGGAGGAAACTGCTTTAAGGTGCCCACAAACTGGGTTACCGCACCCAAACCCAGCATTGCGACCGAACCTACTTTCTTATCCCACCACAAATTGTAGCTATTCGAATCTGTATCAGCGCGTTCAAAGGGATCGCGACGCAAGTGAAAGATCTTCGGAATTCGCAAGGTTACGAACGGGTCGCGCCAAACATCAAACCGCTTGGCCCGTTGCTCGGCAAAAACAAATTTCCAATCGCCAACGCGAGCGGAAGTCAGCAAACCATCATCGCTAAAATAGAAAAACTCTCGGCGTGGCCCCTTTGGTTCAGCTGCCGTCAGAAAAGGAAGAAAATTGTAGCCATCAAGGTGAACCTTGAAATTATCCCCTCCTACTCTTTTGCCCTTTTTTAGTTCCGCTTTGATATTGTCCTGACCCACGGCGGCCATTAATGTTGGGACCCAATCCAGGTGCGACATTACCTCATTACTAATGGAGTCCGACTTGATTTGACCGGGCCAACGGACCATCGCCGGCACGCGGTAGCCCCCTTCCCAGTTGGTGTTTTTCTCCCCGCGAAAAGGCGTGATCGCAGCATCGGGCCACTGATTGAAGTGCGGTCCGTTGTCGGTTGAATAAAGGACGATGGTATTATCTGCAATGCCCAGGTCGTCGAGCTTGTCCAGCAGCACACCCACGTGCCCATCGTGTTCAACCATTGCGTCATTGTAAAAGCCCTGCCCACTGGCTCCTAACTGTTCGGGCTTTACATGGGTGTAGTAGTGCATACGCGTAGAGTTAAACCAGACGAAGAATGGCTTCTCGTCTTTATGTGCCTTGTCTATAAATTTCAAAGATGCGGCGAGAAACTCCTCGTCTACAGTTTCCATCCGCTTGCGTGTGAGCGGACCGCTATCATCAATTTTTCCGTCCGCATAACTGTGAATCACGCCGCGCGGGCCAAATTTCTCGCGATAGCTGGGAATTTTCGGGTAGTCAGGGTCCTCCGGCATTTCTTCAGCGTTGAGGTGATATAAATTCCCAAAGAACTCATCAAAGCCATGGTTAGTAGGTAAGTACTTATCCTGGTCACCTAAGTGATTTTTACCGAATTGCCCACTGGTGTAACCCAGCGGCTTGAGGAGTTCCGCCAATGTGGGGTCCTCTGGTTGCAAGCCCAACTCAGCCCCAGGGATACCCACTTTGGTCAGTCCTGTTCTGATGGGATGCTGGCCGGTGATAAACGCTGAGCGGCCGGCGGTGCAACTCTGTTCGCCGTAGTAATCAGTAAAGATCATTCCCTCATTGGCGACACGATCAATATTCGGCGTTTGGTAACCCATTTGCCCCATGCTGTAGCGGCTGATATTCCATATTCCAATATCATCACCCCATATAATTAGTATGTTGGGTTTTTCCGCCGCAAACAGGGCCTGCGAGAGGAGGAATGAGGTGACAAAAAGCAAAGCGGCGTAGGGGACTTTTATTATTTTCACTTAGACGATCTCCATTAACATAATCAAGTTTCACTGTTCTAGTGTAGTGCACTTTTAATGCAGTGGACAAGCAAAGGGTCGGCTAAGCGACCGTGATGGGGTGTTCTGTACCAATCGGGCTACAGCGTTGATTTATCTAGGCTGCTGCGCAACAGCTTCGCCCAGCGTCTGACGGCACGATCAAAATCAGCCCGGTTAGTGACGCTAGACGTTGGCTCCAAATAGATGTTTTCATGATCTCGCCTACGATCGACTGCCCGAGCCAGTATTTCGCCGCTGGCGCCATCCACCATATCCAAGGACAAAGTCATCTCTCCTGCGGACTTGGTAAAGGATCGCGTAAATCGGGCACCGCCCACGTCCGGAGCGCTAATATCCAGGTCGATGATCGAAGGGCGTAGAACAAGCGCAGACTCTCCATCGCTATAACTGTCTACCAGTTTATAAACTGTGCTTTGTTCAAACGACTCTCGAAACTTATCATTACAGGAATCGCCCAAGTGATCTTTGATTCTATTGACATCTTTTTCAGTAACACGACTGGCGAGGCCTGTGCGATTCGTGTTTTGATCGCGCAGCCAGTTTTTCCTGAAAGTTACCTCACAAGGTTCGATACTGATTCGGCTGAATTTGGTATCGGCTACCAGGGCCAGGCCATCGACTTGGGCGGCGGGTGATGCGGTGTTCACTGTGGAGCATGCGGATACAAAAAATATCGCGAGGGTGGCAGCCATCGCTCTAAGGTGGGTAGTAGTCTTCATAGCGGATGCCTCTTGGTAATTAGGGTCGACGTCCCACAAACTATACTCTCAAACCGCACTAATACAATTATCCATCATAAGGACGAAACCGGGAAATACCCTATAAACAAAGAATATTATGAAGCCCGGTTGATCACTATTTCGATCAACGAGTTCCGATTCTTAACTTCCTCATGAAAAAAACCTCATATGAAAAATGCTTCTTTATTCTCGAATAAGATCAAACTCATCCCGCAAAATCTGGATAATTTCTGCCTTGGGGTTCTCTGAAAGCTGCAACTTCACACCGGTAATTTTCTCCGCAATCCCCGTATAGGTTTCCGATACGGCCATTAGCACGGATACCGGCAAAGCATTATCCCTGGCCAGGGCCTCGCGCTCCGGCATGCGTCCCTTATTGAGCAAGATATCGGGTTCTGGAAAGTGGGCCAAGAGCAGCTGGCGGAAACCTTCCTTGGAGTTTTCAACAATTTTACCTTCTTTGTATGAGGGGCCATCCCATATTCGGGATGAATCGGGTGTCCCAACTTCATCCATGTAAATTAGCTTCTCGGCTCCCGATTTATCCGTGACATAGCCAAATTCGAATTTGGTGTCGACAAAAATTTGATCCAATTTCTCCAATGCATCGCTAATGGTCTGGAAGCCCTCTGTCAGCAAGGTCTCATAGCGTGAGATATCCTCGGCGGAGCGAAATTTAAACGCCTGATAATTGTTCACTATATCGGAGCGGCTAATATTGACATCGTCTGCAGCGGGGACCCCCGTTATGCCCTCCATAATGCCCTTGGTAGAGGGGGTTATCAGCAACTGCTCGAGTTTCTGATCTCGTTCCAGGCCGTCGGGGATTTTGATGCCACAAAAATCGCGTTCGCCTTTGGCGTAGGATCGCCACATTGACCCGGTTATATAGGACCTAGCAATGGCCTCGATCATCACTGGCTCAGCCTTTTGAACAATCCATACAAAGGGGTGGGGTATTTCCAGAATATGACTCTCGGCGAGTCCCTGCTCCTTAAACAATTCAAACCAGTGATTGGAGATAGCGTTAAGCGCTGCACCCTTGCCCGGTACGCCAGCCATACCTCCCTCCGCCTTCCATATACACTCAAAGGCGGAGATGCGGTCGCTAATAACCATAATTGCCAGTGGAGCATCAGCGGCTACATCGTAGCCACGACTGGCAATTAGTCGGGCGCTATCAGCCTCCGTAAGCCAATAAACGGAACGCACCTTACCACTGTGAACTGGGGCGTCTGTGCGAATGGGTAAATCATTGTTTACTGCCAATACTGTGTCGGCAAGACTCATAGTAATGTCCTGTTTTTGATGTTTCTATCGCTTAAAATGGGGTGTTCTGCTCTCTGCGAAATCGAGATAACGCTGCATGCTTCGGAACCACAATAACCAGATGGGCTCCGTCACGTCAGCGATAGAATTCTAGCAGAAGATCAGCCAGCTATTCCACATTCTTAGCTGCCTACTTCATTGCCCCAACACACAAGTTACTCTAAGATCGCCCCTCATAGAGACCATCCAGAGAGCGGGCAGAGTGAGCGAGCACAAACAAAGTAAATCCATCTACGTTTATCTAAGCTTAGTGGGCCTTTTACTGACCTCCAAACCAGGTGCCGCATCAACACTCGAAGAGTGCGCCGCAATCGACGCCGACAATTTTCGCCTGGAATGTTATGACAAACTGGCTCGCCCCGAGCCAAGCGTTGAAACATTGCTCACAGATCAGCTGCTGCAACCCGAAGCCGATTCTGAACCGCTGGTTCCGGCCAGATTGCTTTTTGAAGAGCGTACACGGCAGGAGCAAGCTTCAGCGGATAACCCGTGGGTGATTACCCCTCACCTGCGAAATTATTTGCTACCGGTTTCCTACAACACCAATATCAATGACTCAGTCTGGACAGACAGTTATCCCGAGGCTGAAATGGACGACTACGAGGCGAAATTTCAAATCAGTTTCAAGGCCCTCGCATGGGCCGATATCCTGGGAGAGGGTACGAATTTGTGGGTAGCGTATACCCAAGGAAATTGGTGGCAGTTGTACAACACAGATGCATCATCCCCCTTCAGAGAAACCAACTATCAGCCCGAAGCAATTCTTACCTTCGAGAATGATTGGGAGTTTTGGGGTTTTACCAACACGCAACTGGACCTGACCCTGAATCACCAGTCTAACGGGCGTGGAGCATTGCTCTCTCGTAGCTGGAACCGGATCATCGCTGGCGCTGTGTTTGAAAGAGACAGAATGTCCTTGGCAGTAAGGGCCTGGTATAGAGTCCCAGAAAGCGCGAAAGACGACGACAATCCCCGCTTGTACGACTATTACGGCTACGGCGACCTAACAGGCGTGTGGAAGTGGAACCAGCAGGAATTCGCATTGACCTTGCGCAATAATCTGCGCAGTGACAACAAAGGTTCAATTCAAATAGGTTGGGCCTTCCCCTTGAACAAACGGTTCAAGGGCTATGTACAGTACTTCAATGGTTATGGAGAGAGTCTTATCGATCACGATCAGGTAACCAACCGGATAGGAATCGGTGTTGCCATGACGAATCTACTCTAGCCTAGGTACAGAAACGAAAAAACGCGATAAACTTACGTCAGATGATAACTAAGACGCACCAGTTGAGACGTACAAAATGACACAGCCTCAAACTCCATACCAAATCCTGAAAGAGGATGGCATACAAGAGTTGGCTAATGCCTTTTACGACCTTATGGATACGCTGCCAGAAGCCGGGGGGGTGCGCGCCATGCACGCCGAAGACCTAGGCCCTATGAAAATCAAGCTCGCCGAGTACCTTACAGGCTGGATGGGTGGACCACCCGTCTACTCCGAGAAGTACGGCACAATCTGCATGACCTCTCCGCACGAGCACTACCACATCGGTCCGCAGGAACGAGACCAGTGGCTTTTGTGTATGGATAGGGCACTTGAGCAGATAAACGCCAGTGATGAGCTGGTTGAAATGCTTAAAGTGCCTATGTATCGAATCGCCGATGCTGTTCGCAATCGCGAGGACGTAAGTGCCGCCGCCGGAGATTCGAATATTATCGCTGCCGGGTAGATCGGTTTTTCAGGGCTTTTTCCCCGGCTCTCCCGAAGCAATGTTGAGGGCAGGGTTTGCCAGTTGAGAAACAGGGAGTTTACAGGCTTTCTTCATCGTTTTGATCTTTCGGCTTGCACAGTATTTTTCTTCTCTACCTTCCACGCACCATTGATCGTCTGCCACCCAACGAGTCACTGCACGAACGGTACTACCGGTACAGCGCACCTCATAACGCTCAAACTTCATTGCGTCATCTGAGACACCATCTCCACGCCAAACTATTGAGACCGGTTTGGCGGCCTCAACCAGTGCTGTACTGAATTGCAAAGCGAGAAATATCACGGTCATTGATCGAATAGTCATATCTATCTCCATCCCAGTATTGTGATAAGGCAAATGCCAGATCACTGAGAAAAGACTATTGGAAAAACACTATGTTTACCGCGGTCAAAGAACAAGTCGCACTATGGCGGTACCAATCGCAGTAGCGCGCTTTCAGATAAACCCCATAGGGGACTTTCAGAAATCTAATCGACTTCGTATTTCTTTCGCTGGATCACGAGCAACCGTCAAAAAGTCGCCTGAGGGGAAATGCACTTTGAGCCGACCATCCTCCCAGTATTCGAGTTCAAATTCAGCAGACAAATTGAGAATACTACTGCGGTGGGTCCGACAGAATTGTGAAGGATCGAGGCGGTCCTGTAAGCGATCGAGCGTTTCGTTGGTCCAAAAACGCTCTCCGCTACGGCTGTAGACGTTAACCAGCCGGTGCTCGGAAATAATATGACTGATGTCGTCCACATTGAGCAGCTTAACCCTTTTGAGAAATCGCACGGGCAACTGCTTCACATAGCCTTGATTCTCCATATCCAATAAGTTTTGTAGCGCATTGGGTGACGAGTCCATCAACTTGTCTATTCGCTTTATACCCTGTTGAAATCGCTCGGCGCTAACGGGCTTTAGCAGATAGTCGATAGCGGAGACTTCGAAGGCCGTGACGAAGACCACAGCGGGCATATCCTCATCGGAGAGTTGTCGAAGCACCTCGAAACCGTTCATCGCCGGCATTTGAACATCCAGAAAAACCAGATCGGGACACAGGGCTTCAATTTTCTCAACCGCAGTGGGACCATCGCCAGCCTCTCCAAGTAACTCGAAATTGGGCTGGACCTTCACCAGTTTTTTTATACGTTGGCGGGCTGCGAATTCATCGTCCACTATCAGTACAGAAATAGTCACTTAGAAAAACCATCTGAGTTCAACTGCCAGGGGATCGTCAAAGTTGCAAGCGCGCCACCTTCTTTGGCGGTCTCCAAACGCAAACTCCCCGAATCACCATACAATTTGTCCAGCCGATCTCGAATATTGTTGAGCGCCAGCCCCAGGCCATCCTTGCGATTCGCCAGTTGGGGACCCGGTCCATTGTCCGAAACAACTATCTGTAAACTATCGGAGCTGCGCCTTGCGGTGAGAGCGATCTCGGCCTTTTGCAGTTGGCTGTCTACGCTGTATTTAATAGCATTTTCCACCAGTGGTTGGAGTGAAAAAGGGGGGATCGGGTGATCGTGCAACGACTGATCGACATCCACAGAAAAATCGAGGCGTTCACCGTGTCTGACGCTCTCTATCTTCAGATATGTATGCGCTAAATCGATTTCTCTCGATAAGGGATAGGTATCCTGATCCGCGGTCTGTGCGATAGAACGCATTAAATCCGCCAACAATTCGATCACAAGCTCCGCTTGTTCCGGGTCATCTCTCACATAGCTGTGCATGGTGCTGAGCACATTGAAAAAGAAATGGGGACGAATTTGTGCCCGCATCGCATCTCGCTCGGCTCGGGCCGCCAAGGTTTGTAAGGCCTGGTTGTTCAGCTCAGTACGGTGCTGGATGGCTCGCCATTCCAACACATCGAGGGTGTTGTGTAGCTGCAGGGCGGCTTCTTTCACCAGTGTCAGGGCTTCAGAAAACCAGGGTCGTACTCCCCTGATATAATCCAGCTCTATATGCAACGGCGTAGCCTCGTCTATTTCGATAACTTTTGCAGCTTCAAAATCGGCTTCCTTGTTGATACAGACACCGCACTGGAACAACTTACCCAATTCCTCTTCAGTTGTTGAGATCGCCTGTTCGGCATTCGTGCATTGGCCTAATAGCAACGGAAATCTACGTTGAAAAACCTCTTGCGCGGCACTTGGCGGCAACCAAAGACCATACAGAGCTTTTCCCGATACTCTAATCAACCCCAATGCGACAAAAGCCAGAACGTAGGCAAACAGCGGTTGTATCGCGTTTTCTACTGAAGCCAAAAACCGGCCACCTATCGAGATTGTTATCACAACAACCAAGAGGCTAACCGCTTGTTTTAATATCACATCAACCAACTCGAAACGATATCGATACCAGGCGAATGTCAAAGCGAAGGGCACTGTTACGAAATGGACCAGATTACTTTCGAAGGCCAATTCATAAAAAATGTCGAAGAAATTATCCGCCGCTATAGACGCAACTGTAATTGCCACTAAGACACCGCGTATCCAAATAACCGGTTCGCGAGCTCCACCATGTGTATCTTCTGCGGGGCGCAACCCGCTCGATACCACTACCAACCAGCACAGGCCCAATGTCATCACCAGGATATTGGCGTGCATTGGGTAGCGATACAACGCAGAGATCGGCACCAATTTGAGAGTTTCAATCGTAACGATTGCAAAGGAAAAAGCCGCGTAAACAATGACTATCTTCGTCAACAGATCTGCGCGAAGCAGTATTTTTCGCAGAAAGATGGCCAGACGCGAAGGTAAGGGCGGCAGTTGGGTGTACTCCGCTAACAAATTCGAAACCATAAACGGACAAAGCGCATACTCGATGCCTACGTGAAAGAGATATGCGTAACCGGCCAACTCTTCCCTTCCCAACAATTGCAGGATTTCGAATACCGCATCGGAAAGATGGAAGAGTGCACAGAACGCCATAACCCTGGCAAAGGATCTGTACTGCCAGTATTTTTTGCGGTCGGGGTAAAAACAATAGGCTATATAAGCGTGCAATGCGGCGGCAGCGAGCTGAAGCACTAAAAGAGAGGTGTTGGTTAGTGTATCCACGACCCAACTGCTCCAGTCAATCTTCGTTTAGCCATAGTTATTATCTGTTTGCTGGTTGCCGTAGCCACTTTATCATAGGCCAACATAATCACAGGAAAGAAAATCAGGAGTAGTACCGAGGAGCTCAAGAGACCGTAAATGGTAATGCGTGCTATGTCGGTCGCTACGCCTACTCCACTGACAGCGGAAGGTAATAGCGCGAGTACTGTTGTGAGAGTCGTCAACGCAATCGGCCGAAACCTACGCTTAATGGTCGCCATTGAAGCCGCGCGCACATCCAAACCCGACTCACGCTGACGGTTGTAACAATCAACCCAAACCAGCGCATCATTGAGCACAATACCGATTAAGCCAATCATTCCAGCGACACCCAGAATCGACAGTTTCCCACCAAATATCCAATGTCCCCAAAATACGCCAATCATAGCCAGTGGAACCGTGGTCAGTAAAAAACGGGCTGCAAATAGGATTTACACAGTAATACCAGCAGGAAATAACACAGCCCCAATGCCAGCAATGAGGCTCGCCCCATGGAATTCAACGACTCGGCGATCTCGGCAGAATCGCCACCAAAGACCACGGTCGTACTGGAGGGCAACTTCAATTTATCCAGCAGTGCGGACACACTTTTGTTTATCTCCTGCGGGTCTGCAAGGTTTGAATCCGCCTGCCCTTCAATCACCAAATACCGTCTGTCATTACGGCGCTTCACCATTGAGCTCCTACTCCTACGCTCAAAATGCCCCAGCTGTGCCAGCGGCACACTCTCGCCGTTTTCCTTCGCAATATGGTTGAGAATTTCATCGCGGCGGAGTTGTTCTGACTTCCCAATAACGTAAACAGGAACCAACTCCCCGTCGGCTTCCATCTTGCCTATCTCACGACCTGTTACGGCCAATTGCATTATATAGCCACATCCCCCGGACTGAATCCGTGTCGCGCCGCCCCTAAATGGTCTACCTTGAAAACATCTTCACGAACTCCGCGCTGTAAAGGGTCGCGAATCTCGCTCAAACTGGGCAGCTGACCCAAGCCCAATTACAATGCTGAATTTGCGGTCGCAAGATCCTTGTCATTTTCACCATACAGATACAGCACAAGCGGGGGTTCTGATGGTGGTTTGTTCGCCTCCAGGCTGAAACCCATTACAGTTCCATCGGGAAGCTTTGCCGCAAAACGCTCGTACAGTCTACTTGCGAGCTCATCGGCCTTGTTCACAGCTTTAAACTCTTCGGCGATCCGCAACTCCAGGGTTCCCAGATAGGGTTGCTTCTCGCTGACAAAGGTCTGATGACGCCAGCCACTCTTTACCACGATATCGGTGAAGACCCCGGGCGATTCAACGGAATCCCTCAAGTCCATAAGTATCGCTCGAGTGCTGTAGAGGTCATTGTGATGGGGAAGTTCGATGTTGAAATGCAAGGCTCGAACTTCAGTGGCATCGGCCAGAGAAAATGGCATTTGGCCAAGAGGGACAAGAGCGCTGGCAGCGAGGGCGACAAGCAGCCCTGCGGTAGCTACGGGGAAATTCATTGCTCTGCCGCTGTAGTATGCGCAAATTTTCTCCGCCCGACTCAACAGGGCGTGAAGTGGTGGCGGCGAACCCCGATTGAGGCCATACAGGTGTACGGGTAGGATGACAAAGCACTCGATCAAGGACGCCACCAGTGCGATGATCACGACCTTGGGAATTGAGGACAGAAACACACCCATGTCACCCGTCATTAAAAGCAGTGGCAAAAATGCTGCGATGGTGGTGGCGCTTGATATGACCACAGGTCCCGCAATTTCACGCAATCCCTTTTTTAGGTTCTTCCGAGTTTCCTATGGGTAAAAGCCAAACAATGGTCAGGAATGTGGTACAAGAGTCTTTTTTTATGGAGATATTCAAATGAAAGATACCGCGTTGTTTACTCAACTTTTGGGGCTTAGCGACCCATGGAAAATCACGGCTATTACCCCGGATCTGACCGACAAATCAATTACCCTCCAGATAGATTGGCCAAAGGGAACGAAAGGCGCGTGTAGTGTCTGCCATGCCCTTTGTTCGGTTTACGACCATCGTGAGCAACGCACATGGCGACACCTTGATACGATGCAGTTCAAGACGCAGTTAGTTGCTCAGGTTCCGCGTATTCATTGTAAAGCGCATGGAATCAAAAGCCTGAAAGTACCGTGGGCAGATACGCAGGCACGCTTTACGCATTTATTTGAGCGTTTCGCTATTGATGTGCTGTCGGCTGCCAGCAACAAGACACAGGCCGCAAAACTACTTGGTCTGTCGTGGGATGAGGTGCATCATATTCAATCCCGAGCAGTGAAAAGAGGGATGGACAGACGCTCTGTTGAGGAAGTGAAACACCTTGGCATCGATGAAAAAAGTTTTCGCAAGGGGCAATCCTATGCCAGCCTGCTGTACGATTTGAATGCGTCCAGAGTGCTTGAGGTCGTGGCAGATAGAACGATGGAATCGGCAACCGCATTGCTGTCCACGCTTCCAGAACAGCAGCGTAATGAAGTAGCTGCTGTTGCCGTGGATATGTGGGTTCCATTTATGACGGCAGTTGAGGCGACTTTACCGAACGCCGCTATTGTTCACGACAAGTTTCATATCGTCAGTTATCTTACAAAAATGGTTGACCAAGTCAGGCGCAAAGAAAATAAAACATTAAGAGCCGCCGGTATCAATGACCTGGTCGGGTCTCGCTATACCTGGTTACGCAATCCCGACAACTGGAGTGAAAAAGATGAAGCCACTTTTTATGGCCTTCAATCAAAGGGGTTGAAGGTTGCCCGAGCCTGGGCAATCAAAGAGACGCTGCTTGACCTGTGGACTTACAGCTACGATAAACCAGCCCGGGCGTTCTTTAAGAAATGGTACTGGTGGGCGTGTAGACGCCACTCCAAAACCGCAGCTATTGGCCGAATTTTGAAATAGACGGATCTCGGCGTATTAGAATCGGCGCGGTAGAACTGCGGCCCAGTCACACTCAAGAGCGACCAATAAGCAGGCACGATTCAAGCGTAGGGACTATAAGAATAAGTGTCGCTGAGAACGGTATGACGCCACCACAGATTTGACGGTCAACGCTGGCGCCATACCCAAAAAAACCGTGCAGGTGCACGACCCGTTAAGTGTTGCACATAATGGGAATAAATCCAGCCCTCATCGACCTTTGTGTCGATGCCATCATCCAGCCGTCTCTACCACTGTTGTCGCTGCTACGCCCAGGTCATCGTCTGTACCCACTGTGATCGCGGCCAGCGGTATTGCACCGATGGTTGCAGCCAGGAAGCCAGAAAGGAATCCATTAAACGAGCCAGAGCGAAGTACCAGGCCACTCGCCCGGGTCGCATGAATAATGCCGCTCGCCAACAGCGTTATCGAGAACGGCAACAACAAAAAGTAACGCATCACCGTTCTCTGGCAATAATACTCCGTGATCTACTGCAAACCGTGCCTGATGAGATCAAAAGGGCCGATATGCCAGGTAAAACTGACGCCACCGTGCGCTGCCATCACTGTGGCGCGGTCTGCGGTCCCTTTTTGCGCAGTGATTTTCTGCAGAGCAGTCAGTTCAGGCGCAGATTCCGGCGACATTAGTGCAGCGGCTGGACAGGAGTCATCAATCGGAGGGCAGTCATGGCCATCGGCAAAGAAACTGAAGCAAAAATACTGCGCTACCATTTTGTTGAGAAGTGGCGAACGGGCACCATTGCGACCCAGCTTGGCATTCACCACTCAGTGGTTGATCGGGTACTGGCACAGGCTGGCCTGCCCAAGGTGGAGCGCACTCGCCGTGCATCGATCATCGACCCCTATCTGCCCTTTGTCATCGACACACCCTGCGGGAGTTTCCCACACTCACGGCGGCCCGCTTGTATGAAATGGCCCGCCTGCGGGGATACCCCGGTGGCCCCAGCCAGTTTCGCCAGCGTATCAGTGAACTGCGGCCGCGCAAGCTGCCCGAGGCGTATTTACGCCTAAAAACCCTGCCCGGTGAGCAAGCCCAGGTTGACTGGGGTTCGTTCGGGCATATTCAGATCGGCAAGGCCCGGCGGCCGTTAATGGCGTTTGTGATGGTGCTGAGCTGGTCGCGACAGATCTTCTTGCGCTTTTATCTCAACCAGCAAATGGAGCACTTTTTACGCGGCCATGTAGCGGCATTCGAGGCCTGGCAAGGATTGCCAAAGGTGCTGCTGTACGACAACCTTAAATCGACCGTATTGGAGCGCCACGGTGACGCCATCCGCTTCCACCCCACCTTGCTGGCCTTGTCAGCCCACTATCGCTTCGAACCACGCCCGGTGGCGGTGGCCCGGGGCAATGAAAAGGGCCGGGTAGAAAGAGCGATTCGCTATATTCGCGATAATTTCTTTGCCGCTCGTCACTGGCAAACACTGGCCGAACTCAATGCGCAAGCTGAGCACTGGTGCCAGGGTGTGAGTGCTGATCGGGCTTGCCCTGAAGAGCGTACGTTGACGGTCAGGGAAGCCTTCTTACAGGAGCAGGTGAGTTTGCCGGATAATCCCTTTGATACCCATGAGAGACAGCCCGTGCGGGCCGCCAAAACCCCTTATGTTCGCTTCGATCTCAATGATTACTCCATTCCCCATCAATACGTGCACAAGCCATTGAGCGTGAGCGCTGACCTGGAGCGGCTCCAGATAGTGGAGGGCGATCAATGCATTGCTGAGCATCAGCGCAGCTTTGGCAAAGGGGAGCAAATCGAACAGGAGGCGCATATCAATGCCCTATGGCTGGAGAAAACCCACGCCAAACTACACCGGGGTCAGGATCGCCTGAGCCATGCTTCGGCGCACGCCCAGACGCTGCTGCAGCAATCGGCACAGCGTGGACATGTCATTAAAACCACGGTCCGGTTACTCAATCAACTGCTTGATGATTATGGGCGGGACGAGCTGCATGTAGCTCTGGGTGAAGCACTTGATCGGCAATCACCCTACCCGGAGGCGGTGCAGCACGTTCTTGAGCGCCGCCGTGATGAACAGCACCTGCCGCCACCGCTTGCTGTCGCCGTGCCGGCGAAGGTCAAGCACTACAGCGTCAAGCTGGCTCGGCTTGCCGATTACGACAAGCTCAATGGCACCCGAAGCGAGACAGGAGATGATACCGATGATTGATATCGAGCAACTCAAACAGCAGGCACTTGAACTGAAGCTCCACGGCGTGCTGGCGCACTGGGGCGAGATCACCGACGAGCAATACCCCTGGCGGGCACAGCTCATCGCCTGGGAGCTTGCCGAGCGCAAACAGCGCTCACTCGAACGGCGCCTGAGCAGCGCCAGGCTGGGCCGGTTCAAACCGATGAGTGAGTTTGACTGGCAGTGGCCAAGCGCTATCGACCCACAAGCGATTCATGCCCTGATGCAACTGGGTTTTATGGACACGGCCAGCAATATTATCCTGCTGGGCAGCAACGGCGTGGGCAAATCGATGATCGCCCAGAACCTGGGGTATAACGCTGTCATGCACGGCTATACGGCGCTGTTTACCACCGCAGCGGCGATGCTCAACGACCTGGCAGGTCAGGATGGCGCCAATGCCCTGCAGCGTCGATTGAAACACTACGCCAGGCCCGCCTTGCTGGTAATTGATGAAGTGGGCTACCTCTCCTACAGCAATCGTCATGCTGACTTGCTGTTTGAAATCATCAACCGGCGCTATGAGAAATGTTCAACTTTGGTGACAACGAACCGTCCGTTTGGCGAGTGGAATGACGTGTTCCCCAATGCCGCGTGTGTGGTCTCCCTGATTGACCGTTTAGTCCATCACAGCGAGGTCATCGCCATTGAGGGTGAGTCGTACCGCATGAAGGAAGCGCAGGAGTGTGCGTCGAAGCGGCGCGAGACCAAAAAGCGAGGAAAGGCTAAATGAAAACCTTAAAAATCACAACCTACTGGACGGCTGAACAAGCCGATTGTATTTATCAGCTGCTCGGCGACCTGAGATCGGTACTGTGGGATCACTATGGTGATGAGATTGCGCAACTGTACGAGGAGATCCGGATTGAGCAACAAGAGTACACAGACAGTGTCGAGGTAAATCATGAGCTGCCGTTCTAGCCTGTGATCGATTGGAGTTAAGCCGGATCACTGTCGCCTCTTTGTCGTTCTTTTATTCTGCGGCAAATAACTGCGGGTTTACTGTGGCGCTAACAGGGCGACACATTCACGTCTAAAGCCGGTCATATCAGTCGCCAAGATGCTAAAGAAACATCTCGACAACATAATGACTTACTTGAAACATCGCATCACCAATGCGACCGCAGAAGGATTTAATTCAAAGATTCAGACAATAAAATCGGCTGCCCGAGGATTTAGAAACTTCGAAAACTATCGAGTTTCAATTCTGTTCCACTGTGGAAAACTCAACCTCTACCCACAGGATTCCCAGTAGAACCCTTTTTTATGGCTTCGTATCTGTCACACCCAAGTTCGCGCTGACGAACTATCGCCTCCAAAACCACAATTGTGTCGTCAACTACCATGCCACAAACGAGCACCAGGCCAAACAGGGTTAGCAAATTCAAATTTAAGCCCAACCACCCCATCACGATGAAGGAAGCGAGGAACGCGAAAGGTATTCCCAATGCAGCATAAAGCGCGTTTCGCAAACCAACAAAGAGCCATAAAACCAGGAACACCAGCAGCATTCCCAAAGCTATTGCAAATTTCAGATCAGCAAAACTCTGTTTTACTTGTTCACTACGATCACTGATAACTCGCAGCTCGAAGGGAAGTTCATCCTGTTTTAGTTGCGCATTAATTTGTTCACTGAGTGCACGGATACTTCGCGACAAATGTTCAACATTACTTCCGGGCTGGCGATAAACCTGAACATACCAAGCGCCCTGATCATCGTGATCAACCAGTACCGAGGGCGGCTCCAGTGAATCTTCTACCTGGGCAATCATTTCAAGGGGGCGATATTCCTGCCCAACAAAAATCGGAACCCCAGCAAGCTCTTTCACCGACTCTGGCCTGGTTTCCACCTGCACTGAATGGAGGTTTTTAGTATCCTGTATCTGGCCGGCGGACCGTTGATCAAGCGCTTTTTCCAATTGATCGGCCACAGAGTCAATTCGACTGCCGAGTGAGCCAGCGAGCAAACCGTCGACTTGCACTTCTACACGGCGCTCACCCTCCCCGGTTACCACCAATTCAGAAACGCCGGGCTCTGATTGGAGTCTATTGGCCACCCAGCGCCATTGAGCATGTCGCGCAAGTGCATCCCCCCCACGAAATACCAGCGTCATATCCTCCCATATGCGAGAGCGATAGCGACTGACATAGGGACCCTTGGTTTCCTGGGGAAGTGTGGTAATTTGATTGACCTTCTGAGAGATTTCCTGACTGAGCGCTCCGGGATCGGCTTCACTGTTTTTGAACCGCACTCGGGTGCTGACGTACCCCTCAAAAGCCTCACTTTGAACTTCCCGCACTCCCGGCATATCTTTGATCGCCAGGTGTATGGGACGTGCGATCTGCCGATCTATCTCCGTCGGCGTCGTCCCCGGCAAATAAGCCACAATGCTAACGCCATCCATTTCATTGGTAGGCTCGGGCAGCTCTTCTTTGCCAAGCTGCCCCAGACTGTAAAATCCCTGTATGAGAATCAACAAAAATAGACACTGTATGGCTCTATGCTGATGCAGCAACCACGACAGCACAACGCTAGCGCTCTACCAACACGTCTGCTGGATTCGAATATACCCCCAGACGTACCGACTGGCCTGGAATTGTGTTGTGCTCGGGCCATTCAAGTTCCACGGCTACCATTCCGGTGGCTGTACTCGCCCCGGGTGCGACTCGTAATACCCTCAAACCGCGCTTTGCGCCCAGCCCGACAGCAAGGAACAACTTAGCTTTGCGCAAGAGAATGATCTCCTTGGGAACAAGGTGTGTTTTGACACTTAAGTGCTGGACATCCACAAGGACCGCAGCAGTGGCGCCGGCTTCGACCCTCTCTCCAGCTCGAGTCGTGGACCCCAGTAGTACACCGTTGAAAGGAGCCCTCAATCGATGTTTCTCGATGTAAATATCCGCGATGGTTATTTCAGCTCGCGCATGCAGCAACTCCGAGCCCAGTTGATCAAAGCGCAACTGTTGGGCTTCCAATTCCGCGTCAGCGATAACCCCCTTGCGGTGGTTCTGTTGCGCCCTGTGCAATTTCTTTTTGTAGAAACGCTGTTGCGCCTTTAGATTCGCGTGGTTTGCTTCGAATTGCATCTTACGGGCGCGTGCTTCCCGATCGTCCAGTTGCACTAACAGGTCTCCTACCTGAACAGAGCTCCCGGTATCAATTCGCCGGGAAAGTTGTGTGCCAGATATCTCGAACTGCACGGCTTGCTGCCGTTCTGAGCTCACCTGCCCAAGGACTACTCTGGTTGGCATTGTTTCAGGAGAACCGTGCTCACAACTCGTACCAATCGCAGTATGTTCAGACCAATAGCAGTCTTTCCGATCAGAACTTCTCCAACAAACTTCGTTGGGTCATTGGCCTGAACAATGTACAATCCCGCCCTACTTCAGAATCTGGAAATTATCGCAATGCTCCCCACTCTCCGCCCTCTTATGGGAATAGCGGCAGGTCTGTTTTTAGTTTCCAACTCAGTCATGGCAGATGACAAGTTACAGGAACAGACCCTGGTCACGGCTACAAGAACAGAAATTAATGCAATGAGTTTGCCCTTGTCCTGGTCCGTGGTGGGCACAGATGCAATTGATCTGGCGGGACAAGTACACATCAATGAACTCATGCAGCAGGTATCCGGAGCATGGATTAGCAGAGGCAATGGTCAGGAAAGCCTAACCTCACTGCGCTCGCCGATACTAACCGGTTCTGGAAGCTGTGGTGCTTTCTTCATGGCCGGAGACGGGATCAGTTTGCGGGCACCCGGATTTTGTAATGTGAATCAGTTATTTGACGCAAACGCCGAACAGGCGCAACGCGTTGAAGTGATAAAAGGCCCGGCAACGGCGCTGTATGGCTCCAATGCCATGCATGGCGTGATCAGTATTTTGTCGCGGGCCCCAACTGCATCCGAAGATCACAGCATCGCCGTTGAGGCCGGCCCCGATGATTTTTATCGAGCGAAGTATCGCTATAGCAATACCTTTAACCGGCACGGCTTGAGCCTCAATCTCAACGGCACCACAGACGGCGGCTATAAAGACGATTCAGGATACGGTCAGCAGAAAATAACATTGCGACACGATTTTTCTGGGGAACTGCTGGATACCAAAACCATTTTCGATTATTCGAATCTGAATCAGGAAACTTCCGGATTCGTACAGGGCAAAGACGCGTTTGAGGACAATAGCCTCAAACAAAGTAATCCCAACCCTGAGGCATTTCGCGACGCTTGGTCACTGCGCCTGCAAAGTAGTTTTATCTGGGATCTCAATGACAGTAACCGACTTACTGTAACCCCCTATCTTCGCGACAACGAAATGCAATTCCTGCAGCATTTTTTACCCTGGCAATCGCTCGAAGAAAATGGGCACCAAAGCCTGGGAGTGCGCACTTCAGTCCACACCGCGGGCGACGACTATACCTGGGTCAATGGTGCCGATTTGGAATATACAGACGGCTGGCTCAAGGAAACCCAGGCAGAGGATTTCAGCCCCAACCAGCCACGGGGAGTGCACTACGATTACCAGGTTGATGCAAGCTCAACAGCTATTTACAGCCAGTTACAAAAATCCCTGGGAGATCGCTGGGATTTAAGTACCGGAGCCAGGTTGGAGCACACGCGCTACGAATATGACAATCGCACAGATGACGGCGCAGCTTGTGCGCCAGATGCTTCAGCTTGCCGCTTTTTTCGACCCGCAGATCGAGACGACGACTTTACGGATTGGAGTTTGAACGCCGGCGTGGGCTATGCTTTTGCCGCCGAACATTACGGGTATTTTCGACTCGCCAAAGGATTTCGCGCGCCACAAACCACCGAGCTGTATCGGTTGCAGTCGGGTCAACAGGTAGCCGACCTGGATTCCGAAGAAATTTCCAGCGTCGAGTTAGGTATCCGCGGCGATACCGTTGGCGGACTGCAATACGATATCTCGGCCTATTCGATGAAAAAGGACGAAGTTATTTTTCAGGACTCCAACCGACAAAATGTCAGCGGCGCCAAAACCAGCCACCGTGGTATCGACTTTTCCATAGACTACGCAATCGCTTCGAACTGGCAGCTTTCTGTCGATGCTACCTACGCTCAACACGAATACGATAGCCGAATCGCGTTGATTGGCAGCAGCGGTGATATCAAGGGAAACGACATCGATACCGCCCCAAACGTGTTTGGGTCCGCTAGACTCATTTGGGATTTCTCACAACGCAGTAAAAAGGAAAGCCGAGCGGAATTGGAATGGGTTTACCTGGACTCCTACTACCTGGAACCGGACAATGAGCACGAGTATGAAGGACACTCGCTGTTAAATCTGAGAATCACCAGCAAACTCAGTGAACGTCTATCCGGGGCATTGCGAGTGACTAATCTGACCGATGAAGACTACGCAGAACGCGCGGACTTTGGTTTCGGCAACTATCGCTACTTTGTGGGTCAACCCCTGGGCGCGTACATTGAACTAAGCTATCAGTTCGGCGGGTAGTAGGCGCGATACTAGGACATAGGAGCAATACCGACCGCTTCTCGCACCTTCTTCATAAGTGGAACGCTCTGCTCTCGCGCACGCTCGGCCCCCCGCTTTAAAACAGATTCGATGTGCCCGGGATCTTCCATTAGTTCCCAATAGCGCTCTCGCGCTGAAGCTAGTTCTGCATCAATCATTTCAAACAACTGCTTTTTAGCTTCGCCCCATGCGATTCCATTGGCGAACTCTGTCCGCATCCTGTCAATCTCGGATTCGCTGGCAAATGCGGACCACAGTTGAAAGACCGTTGAATCATCGGGATCTTTGGGCTCCCCAGGCTCCAGGAGATTAGTTTTCACTTTATTAATAGCCTTTCGCAGCGCTTTTGAGGGGGCAAACAGGGGAATGGTGTTGTTGTAACTCTTACTCATCTTGCGACCGTCCAAACCCTGTAGAACAGCCACATTATCGTCCACATCCGCTTCGGGAAGCGTGAATACGTCGGCAAAGTTGTGGTTAAAGCGCGCAGCAATATCTCTAGCCATTTCAACGTGCTGAATTTGATCTCTGCCTACAGGTATTTTATGGGCGTTAAACATCAATATATCGGCCGCCATCAATACCGGGTAGGAAAAGAGCCCCATCGTGATTGCGAAATCTGGATCATCCCCAGCTTCCTCGTTGTGCTGGACTGCCGCTTTATACGCATGGGCTCGGTTCATCAGGCCCTTGGCGGCATTACAATTTAGCACCCATGTGAGTTCCGGTATCTCCGGGATATCAGATTGTCGGTAAAACACAGCACGTTCAGTATCGAGACCAAGGGCCAGCCATGCCGCCGCAATCTCCTTACTGGATTGCTTGACCAACTCGGGGTCTTGGTTCTTGATCAGCGCATGGTAATCGGCCATGAACAGAAAAGAGTCTACGGACTCTGTTCGAGAGGCGGCAATCGCGGGTCGGATAGCTCCCACATAATTACCCAAATGAGGGGTACCGGTGGTGGTAATTCCAGTTAATACACGTTGCTTGTCCATGAAGTTCCAAGGCCCTAAAAAGGCGCTAATGATACGGGGATTGGCTAGTGATGGCTACGGCGTCTAAAGGGCCACACCGGCGATTACAGACTCAAATACCGTGCGGTACCGCGGGCTGATTCTTGACTCATAAAATTCTGAGACATCTGGCGGATGGATTGTTTCTTTGGTGATATCTCTGGCAACCGATACAATTAATTGCGCCGCATTGCGAGCTTCCAGACCTGGGGATTGAGGATCGCCGGTGTAGAGAAACTCATGTAGTGCAGTCGAAAAATGATATCCGCCTCGGAGAGAATCTGACGATAAGTTGCCACTTTTTCCACATAGCCAAATTGTACGAGGCGATGACCAAATTCTTCTTCTATCGTTCCAAATGCCGCTGGTGAGTTGCGAAAACGCTGCCCGATCACCGCCAGAGAATAATTCAGGCTGGTTTTTTCCAGCTCTCGCAGGGCAAGAAGCAAAGCATCACCGCCTTTGTCAAACTCGAAACGCCCAACCCAGCTTATACGAATTGGGCGACTGAGGTCACCTGGATCTGCAAGGGGCCAAATCCCCGATTTGGCAGACACATTGTCTTCAATTCGTTCCAGCGGCACCGGGACTACGGAGGATTTTTGTCGCAGGGATTCAACGATGCCTTTTGGTACTTTATCGGGAAACCCCGCCAACATACCCTGGCACCCCTCCATAAAACTATCTCGATTGTAGCGGGAATTGAAGAGCAAACTATCGGCGGCCATTGCCGAGTACAAACTCACCATCTGTGCTTCAAGCAGGCTTCGTACGCCCTCCCCCTCGGGGTAAGCAAACTGATTTTCATGAAAGTACACAACGGTTGGAATTTTTACCAGATTGGGCACCAGACCTCTCAAGGTCGCCAAATCCACCATTGATGTTGCCACTACGAGGTCATAATGCTCTTCCAGAGCCTCCCGTTCAGCCACAGACCAGTACAGCGGGTTACCGCGCACCCTCCAGGAAAAATGGCGCGGAGGCAGTGACAATTCCTGCCACAGCCAGTCGGGAAACATCTTGAGCAACTCCTTTTGTCAAAACACATGGCTTTGTGCAGCGTAGGCGGAAAGCAGCAGGACTTTCACAGTAGCGCAGTTATTGTTGGGCGGTCAGCGATCCGGGGTGACTGAAAAAACGGCCAAGTATCCGGCTCAGATTCCAGGCATCATCACTCCCCGCCAACTCTCTAATAGAATGCATAGCGAAGGTTGGCACACCGATATCAAGGGTGCGAATTCCAGTCCCTCCCGCGGTAATTGGACCAATAGTACTGCCACAGCTCATATCGCTGCGCACCACAAAGGCCTGTACCGGCACTTTTTCCTGAGTCGCCAGCAGGCGAAACAAGCCGGCAGTCTCACTATTGGTTGCATAACGCTGATTGGCATTTCTCTTAATCACAGGACCTGCGTTTAATACAGGACCGTGATTGTCATCGTGCTTATCCATGTGATTTGGGTGAATGCCGTGAGCATTATCCGCTGAAATCATCATGGAACGCTCTGCAAGCGCGAGGTAATCCGCCTCAGAACCGGCGAGCCTTTTCAAAACCGAGAGCAGCAGCGGCCCTTGCGCGCCAGCTGCAGAGACGCTGCCAACCTCCTCGTGGTCATTGCAGACCAACAGCGAGCTAACCACCCCATCACTTTCGATAAGAGCGCGCAACCCCGTAAAACAGCTGAGCAAATTGTCGAGGCGGGCTGAGGCAATAAATTCCCGCTTTAGGCCGACGAGTGCCGGGGGCTGTGTATCGTAAAAAGAAAGTTCATACTCAAGCACCTGCTCCACCGAGCAATGCGGATGCTCCTGCAGAAGACGGGTTTTTAACAAGTCCTGAAAATTTAGAGTCTCACCATCAGATATTTGACACAGCAAAGGAAGGATATCTGTTTGTGGATTGATACTTCGCTTTTTATTGGCCTCCCTATCGAGATGGATTGCCAAACTGGGAATAGTCGCAATCGCATCCTGAAAATCGATCAACGCGCTTTTCAGCACTCCTTCTGTGGCTTCGAAAGTTACCCTCCCTGCCAGGGACAGGTCTCGGTCAAACCAGGGATTAAGCAAAGCACCACCATAAACCTCCACGCCTAACTGAAAATACCCCTGCCGATTATTTTCCGGCACCGGCTTAACCATCAAACACGGGCTATCAGTATGTGCACCTACCATGCGCATACCTTCCACCGGGGCACTGTCAGATCCCACCACAAAGGCAACTAAGGAACTGCCATTGCGGCATATAAAGTACTTCCCCCCGGGCTTCAGGTTCCACTTTGACTGGTCGTCAAGCCCTTCAAATCCAGCGGCCTTCAGCTCGAGCGTCATTGTCTTAACGGCGTGAAAAGGCGTAGGAGATCTACCGATAAAATCGCAGAGCTGCTGGTTAAATATCAATTGAGTCATTGTTTTTCCATCTCTTAATTAAGTCAGCCACAGCAGGTATAAGCCCAGGGCCAGAACGATCCGATAGTAGACAAATGGCATCATCCCTACACGGTCGAGTAGTCGTAGAAACAAGGCAATACAAAGATACGCTGTAACCCCCGAAATCAACACTCCTACTGCGAGCATGGGCCAATTTACGGTGACTCCGCTCAGGTACAAATCCCAGGATTTCAAAGCGCCGGCTGAGGCGATAATAGGAATTGAAAGCAAAAAAGAAAAGCGCGCCGCATCTTGTCTGGCTAGGCCCATCAAAAGGCCAGCGGTTATCGTCACTCCCGAGCGAGATACGCCGGGAATCAATGCTGTTGTTTGTGCCGCACCAATAATCAGCGCGATCATCAGAGATATTTTTGCACGACTTCGCTGAGGAACTTTGGAACGCCTATCGGCGAAACCCAGCAGCAAACCAAAGACCAGGGTTGTGGTGGCGATAACCGGCAGGGTTCGGAATTCTGCTGCGATAATATCTCGCCCCAGCAGGCCAAAGACTCCTGCCGGTACAGTAGCCCACACAATATACCAGACCAGATTGCTATTGGAAGTCACTCCCCCTCCTGCCAGGGAATTCATCCACGCCGTGAACATTTGCAACAGATCAGTTCGGTAGTAGCCCACCACTGCTAACAGAGTGCCTACGTGCACGGCAACGTCAAAAGCCAGCTCCTGATCTGGCCAATTCAGAATCAAAGAGGGTATTACCAGATGTGCCGAACTCGATATTGGCAAGAACTCGGTTAGACCCTGCAGTACCGCCAATACAACGGCCTGGTACCAGTCGATCACTGCGGTTTCCCCTGCTCGGCAATTTTCTTCCAGGAAATTTCATCGCGAACATAGATTGGCGAAACCTCTGTAGCCGACTGAACTTCGCCCCTATTGAGCTTTTCAATGGCCAGCGGTACAAGGTCAACCGCGTTGGGCAGCACGTCGCCAATCGCAGACCCCAATCGGTCGCGGATGGCATCAGGCAAGGCTTCCGCATATTTGAGCCCACCACCGATGGCTTGTAACAATCTCACCGCAGGATCGACAACTAGTTCAGATGGATTGCAAACCTCGGGACCTACCTCTAGTCGGGCCAATTCTTTTTCGAACCGAAACACAGACCAATAAATTTCATTAATCCTCGCATCCAGAGTACTCAGTACCCAGTCACCCGAATTTACCAGGCCCTGGCGAAGGGCGGTTTGGGCCTGACACGCGAGTGTTGAAACAGGTATAGCCGGGATATGATTGGCAAAAGCAAGACCTTGAACTGCGCTGGCCGCGATACGCAGACCAGTGAAAGAACCGGGGCCCACGCCATAGGCTATCGCATCAACACCTGCAGAGCGCAAGTCTCCGCTGGGCAGTATTTCCTGCAGCATGGGCATTAACCGCCCGGAGTGCCCGCGGGGAATCACCTCGTGCCTATGGGTATATTGTCCCTGTAGATACAAAGCGACGGAGCAGGCGTCCGTCGATGTATCGATTGCCAAAATATTAGCCATGTAATGTGTAAACCAAGCCCCTGAAAGTTTGTTATTTTATCAACCTTGAGCAATAGCCCTTGGGAAGACGCTGATTATCCCATAGTCTGATAGCTACCCAGAAACACATTCGCCGATTAAACTGCGGCTTTAACATCGGGCCTGATCATGTCACAAGAAAACGAGATAACGGGACTTATTCTGGCCGGGGGCGAAGGGCGCCGAGTTCAAGGCCAGGACAAAGGTTTGCTGAGTTGGCGAGGAAAAAAACTCATCGACCACGTGGCCGACAGACTCAGGCCCCAGGTCGACCATCTCATTATCAGTTGCAACAGGAATATTCAGGTCTATGAAGGAATTGGGGATACTCAAGTTCAGGACGATAGGTTGGGTTTCCAGGGCCCACTCGCTGGCATCGAAGCTGCGATTCCGCATGTGAAGAGCAATATTTTGGTCATTACAGCTTGCGACACTCCCCTGCTACCCCTGAATTTGGCTCAGAGACTAAAAGAGGCGTTAGATGCAAGCAGGCCAGGGGGAACCTTAATCTCCTATGCCCACGATGGAAAACGCGAGCAGTATTTGTCTTGCGCGGTTCACAGCTCACTTTTTCCATCATTAAGCGCTTACCTTGAAGAGGGTAATCGGGCGGTTCGTCATTGGTTTAGACAACACCCTAACATCTCCGTTGACTTCTCCGATCAACCGGATGCCTTTCAAAACTTCAATTCCCTGGAGACACTTTCAAAACCTTAATTTGAGTAAACAAAGGCAGGTTCCGAAATATTGGGCCAAAAAAAACCCGCTAAAGTTATTTCAGCGGGTTTTCTTATTACTCAACGAACTGTTCAAATTTACTTTTTAGCCTTTGCCTTTGCCCTTGGCTTTGCTTTGGCCTTTGGCTTTGCTTTGGCCTTTGGCTTTGCTTTAGCTTTTGGCTTCGCTTTGGCTTTTGGCTTCGCTTTGGCTTTTGGTTTTGCTTTTGCTTTGGCTTTGGCTTTGGCTTTGGCTTTGGCTTTGGCTTTGGCTTTGGCTTTGGCTTTGGCTTTCGCTTTCGCTTTCGCTTTCGCTTTCGCTTTTGATTTCGCTTTTGATTTCGCTTTTGATTTCGCTTTCGCGGCAGCTTTTTTCGCGGCTGCAGCAGCCTTCTTCTCAGCGGCCTTGGCTTTAGCGGCCAGTTTTTTTGCTGCGGCGCTTAATTGTGCGGCAAGTTTCTTTTCTGCAGCGGCAAGTTTCTTACCGTCTGCTTTGGCGCGAGCCTTAGCCCATTTCGCCGCATACTTGGCCAGGGCGATCGCCTTATCCGCTTCTGCTTTAGCAGCTGCGCCAGCTTTTGCCGCAGCCAGTTTTTCTTTCGCAGCCATCTCAGCAGCCTTAGCATTTGCTTTAGTAGTAAGATCGCTCAACCGTGCTTTGGCAGCCGCGGCGCGTTCTCGCAGGGACTTCACTCGAGCGGAAGCTCTAGCAGAACCTGTGGAAGCGGACTTAACGGCTCGTTTGTTAGCTGCAGTTGATTTCCTCTTGGCTTTATTGCGGGCAGCAACTACTTTTCTGCGAGCTGCCGCAACCGCTTTTTTCTCCGCGGTCATCGACTTTTGAATTTTGGCGAGAACCTCAGTTGCTTTTGCTACCGCCGGAGAAATAGCTACAACTTTTGGAGCTGCTTTCTTCGCTGGTGCCTTGCGGGTTGATTTTTTGGCTGCGGTTTTTCTCGTAGCCTTCCTGGATTTGGTTGTCGCTTTCTTCTTAGCAGTTGCCATTTCGCCGTTCTCCACGGTTGTTATTTGGATTGTGCAGTTTAAAAGTAACAACTATTTTATGACGGCACAATACACTGAACCGCAAAGGTTTTTATAAAAAAGACGTTTAATTCAGTTACTGGAAGGTACGTTGTAGGTCGTTCACGACAAGATAAAAGTTAACATCGTGTAAAAAATACTATTTTTATAGGGTTAAACCAATTCCAGTTTTATTCATAGGAGAAAAGAACTGCATTATTGACGCTATTTACCGAAAGAAATCGCAAAATTTTGGCAAAATGTTTTTTTGTGCATTTTCCCTATAAACATAAAAAAAGGGAGCAAGGCTCCCTTTTTCCTCAATTTAGTACTTTTTAACCGAGCGAAGCAAAAACGGTGTCGCGAATATTTTCCATACTACCCGCGCCTTCAACACGATGGTAAAGCGGCGCACTGTCTCCCTGCATGCTCTGGTAAAAATCAATTAGCGGACGCGTCTGCAAACTATAAACTTCCAATCGCTTGCGCACTGTTTCTTCTTGATCATCATCTCGTTGCACCAGCGGCTCGCCAGTTTCATCGTCCAATCCTTCTCGCGTGGGCGCGTTGTGAATCACATGATAAATTCGACCCGATCCCGGATGAACTCTTCTGCCGCTTAAACGGCTAACGATTTCTTCATCTTCAACGGCTATCTCCACGACATGATCTATATGAACACCGACATTGACCATTGCCTGCGCCTGGGGAATCGTTCTGGGGAATCCATCAAACAAGAAACCGTCTTTACAATCCTCTTCCGCGATTCGCTCTTTTACCAGTCCGATGATTATCTCATCGGAGACAAGACCGCCGGCGTCCATAACTTTTTTTGCCTGCAAACCCAGCTCAGTTTGAGCTTTAACAGCGGCTCTCAACATATCTCCGGTCGAAATCTGCGGAATGCCATACTTTTCAACTAGGTATTGTGCCTGGGTGCCTTTTCCGGCGCCGGGAGCGCCCAATAAAATCAATCGCATCAGGAGATATCCTCGTGAATTCTAAGAAAAGCGATGTTCTGCATCGCCGGTAAATGGGTATGTGGTAAAGGTATTTTTAAGGGCGGTAACGATACACGGCGTATTGAAATTGTTCAACCCCTAGTCGGGAGTCTCCAATGGCTGTTTGACTTCCACCCAAAGCGCCTCGAGCGCGTGGCTATTCATTCCATCGAACCCCAAACCACGCTCAGTTGCCAGGGATTCCATTGTGCTGAAGCGCGCTTCAAATTTGGAGGAGGAACGACGCAAGCTGGCCTCTGCATCCACGCGCAAATGGCGCGCCAGGTTGACGCAAGTGAACAGCACGTCTCCCATTTCGTCCTCTATGGAATCAAATGAGTTGGCCGATACTGCTGCCTGTAACTCATCCAACTCTTCGTGGAGTTTGACCCAAACTTCGCCCGCACTGTCCCAATCAAACCCAACAGTTGCAGCACGTTTTTGAAGCTTCTGTGCGCGTGGGAGTGCCGGTAAGGCTAGAGGGACATCCGCCAGGAGACCTGTTTGTCGCTTAGCACTCCGTTCTTCTTGCTTGATCGCTTCCCAGGTATTCGCAACTTGCTCTACCGAGGTAGCCTTAGAAACAACACCTTCTATATCTCCATTTTCGAAGACATGTGGGTGGCGGCGCAGTAGCTTTTGCACCAAAGTGTGCACAACATCATTAAAGGAAAAAAGTTTCTGCTCAGCTCCCAATTGAGCATAAAAAATCACCTGAAACAGCACATCACCTAACTCCTCAGCAACATGCGGATAATCCTTCTGTTCAATCGCAGCAGCCAGTTCGTAACATTCTTCAAGGGTCGAAGGCACAATCGTTGTGAAAGTTTGAGCCACGTCCCAAGGACACCCTGTATCAGGGTCTCTTAAGCGTTCCATCACCCGAAGCAGGTCGCTGGTGTCAAAACGTTTCTGAGAAACCGTCACTTTGCCCTACTCTCATCCATTAAACGCACCGCCGAGACCACGTTGTTCAGACGATTTAACCGCTCCAGCAACCGGGACAGCGAGTTGAGATTGGGTACCTCTACGCGCAAACGCATGGTCGCGGTATGACGCTTTATATTCGTTTGAGTGTTAATAGACAGTACGTTGATACGCGCATTAGCAAACAACTCGGTAATATCTCTCAACAAACCCTGCCGGTCGTAGGCTTCAAGGGCGACATCAACTTCAAAGTTATCTCTGGGCGCTTTGTCGCCCCATTCCACCTCTACAATTCGATCCTGGGAGTGCTCTTGCAGCTTCATCACCCGCCCACAATCGTTTCTGTGTACGCTGACCCCACGGCCCTTGGTAATGAAACCAGTAATACCATCTCCGGGCAAGGGCTTACAGCAGCCGGCAAGATAGGTGAGCAAATTCCCCACACCGTGCACCTGAACTTGCCCGCGATAGGAATTACTGCCGGATTTAGCCAGTTTTAACTGTGGACCCGACCGGCTAACGACCAAACCTTGCGCCACGTTTAGCACTGCGGCAGAGGAGATGTCGCCAGAACCTACTGCGGCATACATGTCATCGACAGTGGTCTGCTGCAGCTTTCTCGCAATTCGTTGATAATCGACACTAGTGAGTGCCAGGCGCTTGAACTCACGCTCCAGTAAATGGCGTCCGGCATCGACGTTATCCTCTCTCGCTTGAGCTTTGAACCAATGCTGAACCTTGGCTCTGGCTCTGGATGTTCGCAGATAGCCCAGACCGGATTGCAACCAATCGCGCCTCGGAACACCCTGGGCACTGGTTAGTACCTCGACCCGCTCACCGGTCTTAAGTGCATAGGTCAGCGGCACAATAGAACCATTTACTTTTGCACCGCGGCACCTGTGCCCTACCTCCGTATGAACATGGTAGGCGAAGTCCAAAGGGGTAGCTCCCTGAGCCAAATTGACCACATCACCGTTTGGGGTAAAAACGTATACCCTGTCTTGCGCCACATCAAAACTAAATTGCTCCACCACCGAATCGGCGTCTCCGGTTTCCTCATGCCAATCGAGGACCTGTCTCAACCAGGCAATTTTCTCCTCGTAAGTGCTCGCCAGACGGCCTTCTTTATCACTGTCTTTGTAGCGCCAGTGGGCGCAGACCCCTAGTTCGGCCTCGTCGTCCATTTGCCGGGTGCGGATCTGAATCTCCAGTACCTTGCCCTCAGGGCCTATTACCGCGGTATGCAGGGACCGATAGCCATTTTCCTTGGGGTTGGCGATGTAGTCGTCGAATTCATTGGGAATGTTACGCCACAGCCCGTGAACCATTCCCAGGGTGGCATAGCAGTCTTTCACTTCGGGAACCAGAATGCGGACAGCCCGGATATCGTAGACTTGGGAGAAGCCAATGCCCTTGCGCTGCATTTTTCGCCAGATACTGTAGATATGCTTCGACCTACCCGCTATTTCCACCTCCAGCCCAGCGCTTCGCAACACTCGATACAGTTCTTCTCGAACCCGGGCTATAAACTCGTCACGCTCCAGCCTCTTGCCGTCGAGCAGCCGTGCAATCTTGCGGTAGGCGTCGGTGTAAATATAGCGAAATGACAGATCTTCCAGCTCACATTTCAAATGCCCAATACCGAGCCGGTGAGCCAGGGGCGCATACACATCAAACACTTCCTGCGCGACACCTCGGCGACGCAGTTCGTCATCTTTCACAGCGCGAATCGCACAGCTCCTCTCGGCCAGTTTTATCAGAGCCACGCGCACATCGTCCACCAGGGAGATCAGCATTTTACGAATATTGTCTTTCTGTCCATGAGCCTGTCCCAGCACCGGCGACTCACTCTGGTATTGATACTCACTGATCGCGGCCATTCTTAAAACTCCGCGGATCAGGGTGGCCACCTCCTCACCAAAGTACTCCTTCGCCTGCGCTAGTGAGAGTTTGTCTTCACGCACCGCGCGGTAAAGCATCCCTGCGATCAGCGCGTCGGTTCCCACATGGAGGTCAGCAAGGATTTGGGCTATATCCAGCCCGGCGACAAAACAATCCGATTGCCTGGACCAATCGGGTAAATCCAGCCCGGGATTATTTTTGACATACAATGCCAGATGACAGGCTTCGAGCAGGCGTGAACGGTCGGGCTCATCTAAGGCCACAGGAAGTTGTTCAAGCCAACGTTCCAGGTCAATATCACCAGCATCGTTGACGTGAGATTGTTGTCGTATCTGAACCATGTTTATTTACGCCCTCTCAGGACTGACTAAAAACACCGGTCGATAGATAGCGATCCCCCCGATCACAGACAATCGCGACGATAACGGCGTTCTCAAGTTCCGCGGACAGTTGCAAGGCAGCTGCGACGGCCCCCCCGGAAGAGACTCCACAGAAGATCCCCTCTTGCGCCGCCAGGCGGCGCATGGTTTGCTCGGATTCACTTTGCGAAATATCGATGACCCGATCGACACTGGCCGCGTCAAAAATACTTGGCATGTACTCCTTGGACCAGCGTCTGATCCCTGGAATGCTGGAACCTTCCCGAGGCTGCAGCCCGATAATCTGGATTGCCTCATTTTGTTGCTTAAGATACGCAGAACACCCCATTATGGTGCCGGTGGTTCCCATAGAACTCACGAAGTGAGTAATAGTCCCCTGGGTTTGCTGCCACAGTTCGGGGCCGGTGCCTTCAAGGTGTGCGAGCGGATTGTCCGGATTGGCAAATTGGTCGAGCACCCTGCCCTCTCCTCGTTGTTGCATCTCCATAGCAAGATCCCTTGCACCTTCCATGCCAGCTTCCTTGCTTACTTCCACTAATATGGCGCCATAGGCGGACATAGCCAATCTACGTTCCTCACTCATATGGTCCGGCATAATGAGAATAAGACGATATCCTCGAATGGCCGCAGCCATTGCCAGGGCGATTCCTGTATTGCCGCTCGTCGCCTCGATGAGCGTGTCTCCCGGTGCAATTTCACCCCGGGCCTCAGCGTGCGCAATCATACTAAGCGCCGGGCGATCCTTGACCGAACCCGCGGGGTTATTGCCTTCAAGTTTGACTAATAAGGTATTGCTGGTAGAACCGGGGAGACGCTGCAATCGAACTAAAGGCGTGTTGCCAATACAGGCTTCAATCGTGGGGTATTGGGGCATAGAAAAAAGCTACCGCTAAACAGAGGGTCAGAGTATATAGAAATCCGCGGTGGCTTACAGTCTCAAAAAGGGTTTTGCTTCATCGAATCAATGCGGCAAAAGCAACCACATACTCTGCTTCATCTGACAGACTCAGCAGCACCTGCGTGCCACCACGCTCAGATGCGACCTCTTGGGCTCCCCCGGTTAGTACAACCTGCGGCGCCCCCATATCATCGTGATCGATTCGAATATGCTGCCAACTAACGCCCCGTCCAATTCCAGTGCCAAGGGCCTTGGCCACGGCCTCTTTGGCGGCAAAGCGTTTAGCTAGCAGGCGATTGGGCAGCGCGCTTTGTGCGTATTCTTCGCGCTCCGGTTCCGTGAGAATGCGCCGTACAAAACGATCCCCAAGTCGGTCAACCACCTCTTCGATTCTTTTTACCTCGAGGATGTCAGTACCCAGTGCAATCAAGTTTTTCCTCCACTGGCCAGCGTCAGCTTAGTCGAACGGCGAAATAAATCCCGACTCATCAATGGCTTCTCTCCCAAATGGCCAGCAAGCGCCTCTCGCAGGAGTCGCTTGGACGTTAAACGCACGGCTTCGCTGCGCTCTCCTTTTGCGATACCCAGTAGATCTTCACCACAATAGACTTTGTTATCAGGGCTCAATGAAGCACGCTGCATAACCAACCCGAACTCCTGGTGGTAGTGATACCAGTGATTCTCCTCGACGGGCTCGCCACTGTGGCCGTCAACACGCAAATCGAAGCCGTACCCCAGCTCCTCGAGCAGATTAAATTCAAACCGCCGGAGCACATCATCCAGGGGTTCATCGCTACCCAATGAGGCCACCGCATCGCCATAGGCGATGAACAAGCCCGGGTGCGCGTCATTGCGGTGCAACAATCGAACCACCAGTTCATTCAGATAAATACCACTGAACAGGCGCTCGCCCGCCAGAGCCGTCGCCGGTCCTGCCACCTCACTTCCGGTAAGTGTCATCAGCTCGTTGCGACCCGTAAAAGAAATCAAAAGAGGAATAAAGGGTTGCAGAATGGCACCTTTCGAACGACCGCGCACTGCGCGTCTGGAGCCTTTGGATACCAGGGCGATTCGACCGTACTCGGCGGTAATCACTTCCAGCAGGTGACTGCTATCGCGGTAATTGCGGCTGTGTAATACGAAGGCTGGCTGCAGTTGGACTCGCAATGGTCACTCTCTCAAAAAATACGGCCTTAGGGTCGTCTACTGAAACATCATGCTTTTCAAGTGATGGCTATCGGTCATCATAACCCAAGCTGCGCAGAGCCCGCTCATCGTCTGACCAGCCCGATTTGACCTTAATCCACAGGCGCAACATTATCTTACTATCGAATAGCGGTTCCATATCCTTTCGCGCATCAGAGCCGATAGAGCGCAGCCGGGACCCGCCCTCGCCGATAAGGATTTTTTTCTGGCCCTTGCGCTCCACAAATATCACAGCCGATATATGTAACACCGCCCCCTCGGTTTTAAATTCTTCGATTTCGACGGTCACCGAATAGGGAAGCTCGTCTCCCAACTGTCGCATGATTTTTTCGCGCACAATCTCCGACGCTAAAAATCGTTGACTGCGGTCTGTAATCTGATCTTCGGGGAAAAAGTGGGTAGCAGTGGGAAGGGTTTGCAGAATCTGCTCCTCCAACTCCGCAACGTTGTGGTTGGTCAAGGCCGAAAGGGGCATCATAGCGAGGAAGTCGCCCTTGGTGGCCAGCTCCTGTAAATGAGGAAGAAGTCGGCTCTTATCCTCGAGCAGGTCGGACTTGTTTACCGCCAATATCACGGGCACTCCGGCGTGGCTTACTCGCTGCAAGACCATCTCATCTTCGTCTGTCCAGGCGGTTCGGTCCACCACGAAGACAATGACATCCACATCTTTAATCGCCGAGCTTGCGGCGCGATTCATATAGCGGTTAATCGCTTTGCTTTCGAGTTTGTGCAAGCCGGGAGTGTCGACAAAAATAATTTGACTGTCACCTTCGGTTTTTATCCCCAGGACTTGATGTCGAGTTGTTTGGGGTTTGCGAGAGGTGATACTGATTTTCTGGCCCAGGATATGATTGAGCAAGGTGGATTTACCCACATTGGGCCGGCCTACAATGGCTACATAGCCACAGCGTTTTGTCTCAACTGCCTGCGACATTCAAACTCTCCAGTGCCGCTGCAGCCGCGGATTGCTCTGCTTTGCGCCGTGTACCGCCTTTGCCGTGTACCTGCAGCTTAGGCTTTTGTATCTTGCAGACAACCTCAAACATCTGATTGTGGTCTTCTCCTGAAACACTGAGCATTTCGTACTCGGGCAACGGTGTTTGCCTGCCCTGCAAAAACTCCTGCAAACGAGTCTTGGCATCTTTAGCTGTCGCGGATACGTTCAGTTGCTCCAAACGCGGAGCAAACCATCTTAGTAAGCAAACTCTCACCACATCCACACTACTGTCGAGCAAGATGGCGCCGGAGAGTGCTTCAAATGAATCCGCTAGAATCGAGCCGCGACGATGCCCACCACTTTTCCTCTCACCGGGACCCAGGAGAAGAAACTCACCCAGGCCCAACTCTGCGGCCAACTCTGCCAATGTGTCACCTTTAACCAGCGCGGACCGCATTCGACTCAGTTCTCCCTCCCTAGCGTCGGGGAACTGTTGATAGAGTGCTTCGGCAATAACATGATTGACAATCGAGTCACCGAGAAACTCCAGGCGCTCGTTGTTGCGACTCCCGACGCTGCGATGCGCTAGCGCCAGAGACAAAAGTTCCGTATCCGAAAATTGGTATTCGATGACCCGTTGCAGACGCGCGAGGTCATTCATGAGGGGGTATTCGCTGCAAGATTAAAAAACAGGCTTGCCGACTTCAAATTTGAGATCGTCGAAGCTAATAATGGCATCTATACTCCCCATGATTTCTACACGGGATTCGTAATTCGCATCGATAAAGGTCTTGCCCTCTTCGCGATAGATATCAATATCTTTTGCGTGAATTCCGAGTATCTGGCTAGTGTTCAGATTAGTTGAGATTGACCGACGCAACTCTCGAGCGGTCTTTGATTCTGCACCATATTCGGTCGCAACTTTGGTAATAATGCCTTTTACTGCGCGATACTCAAAGTAACTCGGCCCCATTTTTAAACCGCACATAGCGAAAAAAACCACCATGATAGCGATGGTCAACATACCAAGCAGCGACATTCCCGACTGACGACTACGTGTTTTCATGCCATTTTCCCCACTATCTTATTGAATTCATTATTCGATGCCGCCTACCCGACTGAAACCCGGAAGACTTAGAAAGCTATCCCAGTGCATCCAGATAGCGAACGCTTTTCCTACTATATCGCGTTCTGGCACCTGACCCCAACTGCGACTATCGGCACTATTGTCCCTATTGTCGCCCATCATAAAGTAATGCCCTGGCTTGACCTGGGTCGTGTAACTTCGACCCCCTCTCGCATCGTTCACCTGCATTTGATGATTCACCTCACCCAGGGTCTCGACACCGATTTGATAACGATTTACCCCGTCCGGTAGTGTCGCCATCGGTTCACGTTTCACTTTTACGCCATTGACGTAGATTTCCTTGTCTCGATAGAGAATCTTGTCGCCGGGTAATCCCACCACCCGTTTGATGTAGTAGGTATCATTTTTGTGGGGAGGGAAAAAAACCATCACATCTCCGCGCTTAGGCTGACTGAGATCCAATACCTTGGTGCGAATAACGGGCAGGCGGATGCCGTAGGTAAATTTGTTCACCAAAATATAGTCTCCCACCTGCAGGGTAGGCACCATAGAGGCAGACGGTATTTGGAATGGCTCAACTAGGAATGATCGGAGAAAAAACACCACAAACAGAACGGGGAAAAAAGATTTGGCGTATTCCACCGTTGCAGATTCCGTGGCCGATTCCGACACTTCCACCCGATACTGAGCGGCCTGATGCGCGCCTTGCGTTTCCCACTGAGGATACTTTTGCTGCAGATCAGCAAGTGTCCTCTTTCGCTCGGGGGCGAAAAAAATCGCGTCAATCAGCCAAATCAAGCCGCTAACAAAGACGAGGATTACCAGAATCAGGGGAAAATCAATATTCATCATAACTTCCTGTCAGCTATCAACCTTCAACACGGCCAAAAAAGCGGATTGGGGGATCTCGACACTGCCAACCTGCTTCATCCTCTTCTTACCGGCCTTTTGTTTTTCGAGCAGCTTGCGCTTTCGCGAGACATCGCCACCGTAACATTTTGCAGTCACGTTCTTGCGCAGCGCCTTCACTGTTTGCCGGGCAACGACCTTGCTACCAACCGCCGCCTGAATCGCTACATCAAACATCTGTCTTGGAATAAGCTCTTTCATTTTTTCGGTGAGCGCCCGCCCCCTGGACTGCACTTGATTGCGGTGCAAAATAATCGCCAGAGCATCGACACGTTCCGAGTTTATCAGTACATCGAGGCGCACCAAATCTGCAGCTTCAAAACGCTCGAAGCTGTAATCCAAAGAGGCATAACCACGGCTCACCGACTTTAGCCGGTCGAAGAAGTCCAACACCACTTCAGCCATGGGCAGATCGTAGGTAACCGAGACCTGCGACCCTAAAAACTGCATATCTTTTTGCACCCCACGCTTGTCGACGCACAAGGTAATCACATTGCCCAGATAGTCCTGTGGCACCAAAATATGGGCGCGGGCAATCGGCTCCCGCATGGTTTCAATATCGCCTATATCGGGTAACGAAGAGGGATTGTCCACGGTGATGATATCCCCGTTCCTCTTCTCCACTTCATAGATGACAGTTGGTGCTGAGGTAATTAGGTCGAGGTCGTACTCGCGCTCGAGACGTTCCTGGATAATTTCCATATGGAGCATACCGAGGAAACCACAGCGAAAGCCAAAGCCCAGGGCATCTGAGCTTTCAGGCTCATAAAACAGCGAGGCATCATTCAACGTGAGTTTGGCCAAGGCATCCCGGAAGTCTTCGAAGTCGTCGGACGATATTGGGAAAATACCGGCATATACCTGGGGTTTCACCTGCTTAAATCCCGGCAAAGCTTCTATCAAAGGATCGCCTGCGCGGATTATCGTATCGCCAACAGGGGCCCCGTGAATGTCTTTAATGCCGGCGACGACAAAACCAACTTCCCCAGCCCGCAGAACATCTGTTTCCAGTCGCTTGGGCGTAAAAATTCCCACACTGTCTACCTGGTGGGCCTTACCCAGAGTTTTGGCGACAATCTTGTCCCGCTTTTTCAACTCTCCGTGTTTTACCCGAACCAGCGACACAACACCTAAGTAATTGTCAAACCATGAATCGATAATCAGCGCCTGAAGAGGAGCATCGCGATCGCCCTCGGGAGGGGGTATTTTTTCAACCAAACATTCCAGGGCATCTTCGACACCCATGCCTGACTTCGCACTAACAGGAACCGCATGGGATGCATCGATCCCGATGATTTCCTCGATTTCCAGTTGTACTTTTTCCGGATCGGCTTGGGGCAAGTCCATCTTGTTTAAAATAGGGAGGACTTCCAAGCCCTGCTCAATGGCCGTGTAACAGTTTGCAACCGATTGTGCTTCCACTCCCTGGCCCGCATCTACCACTAACAACGCGCCTTCGCAGGCAGCTAACGAGCGCGAAACTTCATAGGAAAAGTCGACATGCCCAGGCGTATCAATGAAGTTCAGCTGGTAAGTATTGCCATCTTTTGAGTTGAAATCCAGGGTGACGCTTTGGGCCTTGATCGTGATGCCACGCTCGCGCTCAATGTCCATGGAGTCGAGAACTTGCTCGTCCATTTCACGCGCGCTCAACCCCCCACAATGCTGAATAAACCGGTCAGCAAGCGTGGATTTGCCGTGATCAATGTGGGCAATAATGGAAAAATTTCGGATGCGGCTAAGGTCGCTCACTCACTCAAGCTCGATTCTGTATGGCAAATTGGCTGGTGCCCGGTAAGGGCGACAACGTGGAGGTCTCAAAAGACGCGCGATTGTACCCCATCACGGGTGCAATCGCTACGACTCACATGCCTGTTCGCCCGTCACCCAGAGGGGGTTTTACTCGGTCAGTTTCAAACCGATGAATCGCGGGCTGCCGCGTCGAATAAGCCGCAAGGGAACAGAGGCTCCCGCTTTGAGATTATCCACAGCCTCTTCGAAAGCGCCCACAGACTTGATGGGGGAAGAGCCCACAAGAGTGATCACATCACCGGCGATAATACCCGCTTCGGCGGCAATCGACCCGACCACCACCTCACGCACGATAACCCCACCGTTAATTCCCCAGCGCTCAAGGGTTTCGGCCGGAGCTGATTCCACTAACACGCCCAGGCGACCGCCGTAACCATCGACACCTTGCTTGCGATTGAGTGCAAAGCTCTCTTCAGAGCCAAGCCCGCCCACTTCCACTGTGAGGTTTTTGCGCTTGCGATCACGCATGAGTTCTACAGATACTTCTGTTCCGGGCTGAATCAGACCGACTACATGGGGGAGATCGGCGGATGTCAGAACATCAGTACCATTAAAGCTGATGATAACGTCGCCCGGCAGCAGTCCTGCCCTGTCTGCGGGACCATCAGGCGAAATTTCGGCGATTAATGCGCCACGGGGACGATCCAGGCCAAAGGAATCTGCCAGGGTCTTATCAACATCCTGAATTGTCACTCCAAACCAGCCTCGGGTAACTCTGCCCTTTTCCTTCAACTGATCCACAACATTTATAACAACGCTGGCGGGAATGGCAAAGGACAGACCAATCGATCCGCCGCTGCGAGTAAAGATCTGGGAGTTGACCCCCACGACCTCGCCATTCAGATTAAACAGTGGACCGCCGGAATTACCCGGATTGATGGCAACGTCCGTCTGAATAAAGGGTACATAATTGGCATTGTCTTTGGTCGGTAAACTGCGACCTTTGGCGCTGACTATGCCTGCCGTGACAGAGTAATCCAGCCCAAAGGGAGAACCGATGGCCAGCACCCATTCACCCACCTCCAACTCGCCCGCTTTTCCAAGTTTTAGTACGGGTAATTGCTTGGCGTCGACTTTCAGCAGTGCCAGGTCGGAGCTTGGATCGGTGCCGATCACCTCGGCTTCATACTCTCGGCGGTCACTGAACCGAACCAACACATCGCTGGCCCCATCGACCACATGATTGTTGGTGACGATATAACCATCTGAGGAAAAAACAAAACCTGACCCCATGGACTTGCGCTGCTGCTGCGGCGGCGCGGGTGCACCTCGCTGCCCAAAAAATCGTCTCAGATATTCGGGCATTTCCTGGGTATTGGGAGCACCTTTACCTGCACGCTTACCACTGTGTTCGACCAAAATCTTTACCACAGCTGGAGAGCTGCGTTTCACAATCTCAGTAAAATCTGGTAGGTCTGCGAGCGCCGTTGTGGCGGATGTCAGCAGGATACCTGCGGCATAAACAGTCGATAAAAATCTATTCATAAACTTCATATAGTCGTTCCGATCAGTGTACAAAAAAAGAAAAGAGCCTAAACCGCGCTCGCAAGAAGCGAACCGGACCTAACAACTTCCAAAAGGGTGGGCTGAAAGCTGGTGTCATCGCGATGGCACCAAGCATGCCAGCGCACTAGACCCACGCCCACAATAAATCCAAGACTGGCTCCTGCAACTGCCAGCAAGTCTTGATGGCCTGCAAACAACTCGACCGCAGTGGCGGCACCTAAAAGCATAATCAATAGAGGAATCATATAGACAATGAAAGAACCCCGCAAAATGACTTCTTCGGGGATACTGATACGCACCTGGTCGTCTACCTTACAGGCGCTGGATTCAAGTTTCGGGCACAGAACCCTGATGTAGCTTCGGCTGCCATCTGAAATTTGGTTAATCAATCCGTGGCCACAGCCCTTTTGCGCAGCACAGCTTCCGCAGGTACTTTGGCGAATTGTCTCGACCCACAAAGAGTGTGCTTCAACAGCGACCACACGACCAGTTTCGGTTAGCATTAAGGCATCCAGCGTATAGAATCCGCCACCATTCTAGCGGTATTGATTGGAACTTCACCGATAACCGTAACCAAAACAGCTTGACCGGACAAGCTCATACCACGGGAATAGGAGGTAGTACCCCCTCGATGCACAACCCCCTCGCCCGGACGAATTTCCTTGGGAAGTTCCTCCAGAAAAACTGAGAAGACAGCGAGCCCATCAGTAAAGGTCTGGCGAGAGGTACCGTCCTTTGGCGTGTCAGTTTCGGTAAAACCACCTGGCAGCCAGTGTATATTCCAGCGATTAGAAGACAAAGCCGAAGCAATCTCGTTTGTTTCGGCTGGATGCTCAGCCATGTGCACAATCTCACCTTCGGGAACCACCGAGTTTCCTGGGGCATAGGACAGTTTGGCAAACTGGAAGCGCTCCAGAATTTTGCGGCCCGGCCCAAGAGTTTGTGTCTTAAGGAGCAGTCCAGTTTCTCTATCCAGTTCTATCACATAGCCGTAGCGATACATGTCTCTTGAATCGATCTTTATACGCACCGCATTGCGTCCGGCAATACGTTCGCCATCACTCACACTGAACCGGTAGTGCGCAGAAATGCCACAATCCCCAGAGTGCAAATCGTCGCCCAAACGGAGTAGACGGTGTCCGGGGTGCACACAGTGCAGGGGATGATCTATTCGAACTACCTGTGCGCCCTGTCCGGTTAATTGTGTGAGGCTCTCGGAGCTGGTTCCCTGAACAACGGAGTGGGCAATCTGCATAACCTGCATATTATCGCCGCGTTGGAATGTGACAACACCGCTGTAATTTACCTCGTTGGAACTTCGAGACATTTTATCCAGCCACTCCAGTGCGGCGAGGTCTGTCTGCGGGCACTCACCTGCATAAGCTCTAACAGAGATGGCCAACAAAGCCATAGCGGCAATAGGAGCTCGAAAAACCACGCCGGTAGAACTCACTCTAATGTCACTCCTTGATTTCCTGCACCCGCGCGAACGGCACCAACCCCTGAGTGGAATTAAGTGCGGCTTGTTCCGCATGTTCCTGCATGTATCTTTGCATCCTCTGACGGGCCAACTCTTGATAGGCTTTTTTAGCAGCCGGCTGCAAAGTCGGTGCAACCTGGGTTCCATAGTTCGCTTGCATCGACGTGGCACCGGCAATACTAACCACTCCAATAGGAGAGCCTACCCCTGCAATTGAGGTTACCGGAGAGCGTGAACCGCCTTCTCCAATCTGTGCTATTTGTTGGCCACCCACCACCACAACTGCAGCAACAGACGCGGCAACGGCAAAACTGGCAAAAGGTTTGAGTAGGCGTCCGAAATTGCTCGTGGACGCAGAAGAACCTTCCGCTACCAAGGCCTCGCGCACAGATTGCGATATATCAATAGACAAATTCCCTACGGCCTGGCCGCTGCAAGCAGACCGCACCGCATTGTAGCGAACCCAGGTTTGACGCAGTTCGCTGTCATCGCCAATCTCGGATAAAACCCGCTGTAATTCGAGTTCGTTGGCCTCGTCATCCAGCAAAGCGGAGAGAGACTCACGCATTCTTTCACTCATTTTTCACCTTTTTGCGTTTTCACGCATCACACATCCAATTTCCGAGGGGCCAGCCCTCATCAGCTATAACTATTGTTAGCTGCAAAGCCTGCTATTCAGAATTCACCGTCAATCTGGATTTTCACCTGCTTGTCGATCGCCTCGCGCGCTCTGAAAATTCGCGAACGCACCGTTCCAACCGGGCAGTCCATAATTTCCGCGATGTCCTCATAACTCAGACCATCAAATTCGCGAAGAGTTACCGCGGTTCGTAAATCATCTGGCAATTCTGTGATCGCCCCCTCAACTACAGCCTTCAATTCGGCACCAAAAAGAGCATTTTCGGGTGTATTGAGATCCCGCAACGCGGCGCCGCCGTCGTAATACTCCGCGTCCGCCACTTCCACATCGGACCCTGAGGGCCTACGCGAACGTGAAACGAGATGGTTTTTCGCCGTATTAATTGCAATGCGGTAAAGCCAGGTATAGAAGGCGCTGTCTCCACGAAAACGCGGAAGCGCTCTATAAGCCTTGATAAAAGCTTCCTGTGCAACATCCTGTACTTCATCCGAGTCGTATACATAGCGACTGATCAGACCAAAAATTTTGTGCTGATACTTCAACACCAGTAGATCAAATGCTCTCGAATCGCCCTTTTGAACCCTGGCGACAAGCTGCTGATCCGTTTCCACGGCACTCATGTCCTGCACCCCTCCCTAGTCCATGACATTATTGCCGCGGCGGTATTTGTCCAACTGCTTGAATAGACAGCGAAAACACGCCTAAGTTCGCGTCGATTGCATATTGTTGCAGTGTAAGAGAGATATCTTTTGATAAAGTTCCCCGGGAACGAATTTTCTAATTACTATCGACCTCGTATATACTCAGCGGCCAACTAAAGATCTAGCCCTAAGTCCTTGGGCCACATCATATATTTCACGTCCACAGGCAGCAAGTAGACTATCCCATGCCCAAGCACTATCAGCACGATGTATTGATCATTGGCAGCGGCGCCGCCGGTATGAGTTTGGCCCTGCGCCTGCCATCATCTTGCCGGATTGCGCTATTAACCAAAGCGGAGCTCAACCAGGGATCAACGTATTGGGCACAAGGTGGCATGGCGGCAGTACTGGACGATGAAGATACCGTTGATTCCCACGTCGAAGATACTCTGAAAGCCGGCGGCGGCTTGTGCCGCAGGGAAGCTGTCGAGTTTACAGTACGCAACAGCAAGCGTTGCGTGGAATGGTTGGTGGAACAGGGTGTTGATTTCGATCTCCAGGAAGATCGGGAATATCATCTAACCCGAGAAGGTGGCCACAGTCATAGAAGAATCATTCACGCGGCAGATGCCACAGGACGAGCGATTTCCGAGGTTTTGTCAGAGCGAGCCGTGGCGGCACAAAACATCGAGATCTTTACCCATCGCGTGGCAGTTGACCTGGTAGCGCGTGACGGTCGATGCCAGGGCGCCTATATCTTGGACAGAAAGACGGAGCGGGTAGACCTGTTTCAGGCCAAATCTGTGATTTTGGCAACCGGTGGGGCCAGCAAAGCTTACCTCTATACCAGCAACCCCGATGGCGCCAGCGGAGACGGCATAGCTATGGCATGGAGGGCTGGCTGCCGGGTCGCCAACCTGGAGTTCAACCAGTTTCACCCCACCTGCCTTTATCATCCTCAGGCCAAGTCTTTTTTGATAACCGAAGCGACTCGCGGGGAAGGTGGCAAGCTTCTTCTTCCAGATGGCAGCCCATTCATGCATCGATTCGATGAACGCCAGGAGTTGGCTCCCCGGGACATAGTAGCGCGGGCTATAGACCACGAGATGAAACGCCTCGGCAGTGATTGTGTGTTTTTGGATATCTCCCATAAATCTTCTGAATTCCTACACAATCATTTCCCGACGATTTTGGCCCGCTGCCTCGAGCTCGGAATAGATATCACCAAAGAACCAATTCCAGTTGTGCCCGCGGCGCACTATACCTGCGGTGGAATCGTGGTCGATACCAATGGTCGAACTGATTTAGAAGGTCTCTACGCCATAGGAGAAAGTTCTTGCACCGGATTACACGGAGCGAATCGTATGGCCAGCAACTCCCTTCTGGAGTGTATTGTCTACGCCGAATCCGCCGCGCAACATATTCAGCAAAATATCGACGACACCCCCGAACCAAGCCAACCGCCCCTGTGGGACGAGACACAAGTTACCGACTCCGACGAGGACGTTGTCATTTCTCACAACTGGGATGAACTGCGTCGTTTCATGTGGGACTACGTAGGCATCGTGCGAACCAATAAACGGCTTCAACGCGCACAGCACAGAGCGTCACTACTGCAATCAGAAATCGCGGAGTACTACAGCAACTACAAAGTGAGCAACGATTTGCTGGAACTGCGAAATTTGGCCATGGTGGCAGAGCTAATGATTCAATGCGCCCTGCTAAGAAAAGAAAGCCGAGGCTTGCACTATACGCTCGACTACCCGGATCTTCTGGACGAGGCACTCGATACGATTCTGGTGCCGAAGAATTCACCGCTTCAAAATTAACCTGCATCGCAACCGCCTCAGCTCATCCCGGTCGGCGCTATCGGGGTAAAGCGACAGATTGAACTGCTCCTGAGTCGAATACGACTCCAATTTGATCTGGATATAACCGGGAATACAGACAGACCGCCCTATAAGTTCAACCGCCTGTAAGCCACCACTGGAAAAGACATACCACTGCCCTTCCCGCCACCCGAAGCTGCAACCAATCAGAGGCTCTCGAATTATTCTCAGCAAACAAAACCCGGACAATGGAATGATGACCGCAGCGAAAAACACATTCCCACTAGCAAAAACCAGATAGTTCGCCACAGTTACCAGTAGAATCAACAAAACACAAAGGTGGCGACGAATTGCCGAAGGCCTAATGGTCAGGGCGAGTGCGGGAGAATTCCAATATCTGTTCAACAATTTGAGCCAACTCCGGATCTTCGGGTTGTTCACGACGCAAAAACCAGCCGAATAAATCCTGGTCTTCCGACCTCATTAGCTGCGCGAAGCGTGCTCGATCACGCTCGCTCAAGTTGGCATAGCGGCCGTTAACAAATGGCTCCAGAACAAGATCCAGTTCAAGCATGCCTCTGCGGGCTGCCCACCGCATACGGTTCAGTTCTATATCCGATATCATCTGCAAGAAATCATTTTAGTGGAAGCTCAAAACAAACCATTATCGCAGAAAGCTCCGGTTCGCGCGAAAAAGATGTGAAACAATGCCGATAAGCCCTATTATTGCAACACGAATGATTGATTTGAGTATTCCACTTTGAACGCAAATTATTGCGCTACGACGTCTGAAAGCCTATTGCATCTGACCGGACCAGACTCTCTGAAATTTTTACAGGGGCAAGCCACTTGCGATACCAGTAAAATTGACGAGTATCACGCACTGCCTGGCGCCTATTGCAATCCTCAGGGCCGAATGGTGTGCGACTTTCTATTGTGCCAGCTCGGTGATGACCACTACGCCCTTAGAATGAAGGAAGACATCGTAACCAACAGTGCGGCGGTCTTTGGCAAGTACATTGTTTTCTCAAAAGCCGAGTTAAAGGAGAATAACGACGAATGGCAGACGCTCGCTTGCTGGGGCACACAGATTCGTGAGCAGCTCTTATCGATTTACCCCGAATTACCACAGGAGCAATACGGATCTATCCTCGGCGACGGTTTCTCGGTGGTACAAATAGATACAGCTGGAACGCAGTTCGAATGCTTCATCCATCGTACCGTGCAGCCGGAGTTGATCGAGAAGTTAACTACTGAGATTCGGCAGTGCGATGAATCCGTCTGGCAGTCCCTGCAGATAGGTACTGGAGTGGGGCGAATTCAGAGCGCAACCGTCGAAGCATTCATTCCACAAATGCTCAACTACGATATCACTGGACATGTCAGCTTTACCAAAGGCTGTTATACAGGGCAGGAAGTCGTCGCCCGTATGCACTACCGAGGTAAGCCGAAACGCCGTATGTACCTGGCGTCCCTGTCAGACCATCTGGAAGTAAAAGCGGGAACGCCCTTGTTTAGCGGTGAAAGTTCGCAAAGTGTGGGCAATGTAGTTAACAGCGCTGCGGACTCCCAGGGAACTTTGTCGCTACTAGTAGTTTCCACAGAAGGTGGGATTGAACAAGGTTTGCATTCCGGAGGTCTGGATGGGGCATTGTTAAACATTGCCTCCCAGCCCTATTCTCTGGAGAAACCCTCCTAGCTGCCCCCTAATTCCTGTTGACTACCGAACCCCAGCGGCTAGATCAGCGCAGGCAATGCCCAATCGATAGTGGCCTGATTCCTCCCTAGCAAATATTGGTTGGCTTGCGCAAAATGACCGCAGCCAAAAAAACCGCGATAGGCACTCAGAGGCGAAGGGTGCGGAGCCTTCAGAACACAGTGCCTGGACGTATCAATGAGCGCTCCCTTACGCTGCGCATAACTCCCCCACAACATAAATACCACGCCTTCACGCTTGCGGTTAATGACGTCAATGACCTTGTCTGTAAACGTCTCCCAACCCTTTCCCTGATGAGAAGCTGCTTTGGAGCACTCGACGCTAAGAACACTATTGAGTAATAGAACACCTTGATCTGCCCAGGAAGTGAGATGACCGTGACTGGGGATCGACACACCCAGTTCAGCATGCAGTTCCCGATAGATATTCTTGAGGGATGGAGGAACCGCCACCCCAGGTTTGACTGAAAAACAGAGCCCGTGGGCCTGTCCTTCGCCATGGTAGGGATCCTGTCCTAAAATAACGACCTTTACAGTTTCCAAAGGAGTATGGGAGAAGGCGTTGAACATTTCGTCGCCAGCGGGAAAAATGCGCGCGCCAGATTTTTTTTGCTCAATCAAAAAAGATTTTAGCGATCGCATATAAGCTTGTTCGAACTCGCCAGCCAGTTCGTTCAGCCAACTTTGCTCGAGCTTAATCGAACTTCCAGATTCAAGCATGATGCAAGGCTTGACGTGCTAGTTGCACGCCGCCATTAAAACAGCCTGATCAATCGGTGAGACAAAATGAACGAATCGCATGGAGTCGTCAGTGTTGAGCTTCAAACGCTTGCTCCGTTGATGTTTGGTTGCCCCGGCATTTTCCACATGAATAAGCTGGGGTGCGAGCGCTACCGCGTCGGTTCGATCACTGGACACGGCTCCATACAAAGTGGTTCTCACTTTCGGCCGACGCCCCGCACTGTGAATCCGCGATTGCATTATATCGGGTGACCATTCCTGCCCATGGCTGGACCCGGCTGCACGAGTGATGCTCTCGTTCATGAGGGTACCCCCCAAATCATTGACGCCCGCGTTGAGGCAGGCCTCTATACCTTGTCTACCCATTTTGACCCATGAGGCCTGAATATTGTCGATCAAACCATGAAAGACCAGCCGCGCCACGGCGTGCATGAGGATGGCCTCTCTAAAGCTGGGCCCTTTGCGCGAATTGCCTTTGAGATACATGGGCGCTTCCATGTGTACGAACGGCAGTGGAACGAACTCAGTAAATCCACCGGTACGTTGCTGTAGTTCACGAATATTCATCAAATGCCTGGCCCAGTGCTTGGGCTGCTCAATATGGCCGTACATAATTGTCGCCGTGGTTCTCAAACCCAAATCGTGAGCGGTTTCCATCACCTCCAGCCACTGGGCTGTATTAAGTTTGTCAGGACACAAGTCGGCGCGAATATCATCGTGTAATATTTCCGCGGCTGTTCCCGGCAAGGTCCCGAGTCCGGCATCCTTTAAACGCTGCAAATACGGCCGTACTTCCAGGCCCATTGTCTGCGCCCCCTGCCAAACTTCCAGGGGAGAAAATGCGTGAACATGCATGTCAGGTGTTGCGTGCTTCACCGTCTGGAGAATATCGAGGTAAGTTTGCCCGGTATAGTCAGGGTGTATTCCTCCCTGCATACAGACTTCAGTGGCACCTCGGTCCCATGCCTCGGTACAGCGACGGGCGATTTCTTCGGCGCTGATGTCATAGGGACGCCCCCGCAAGTTCTCGCTCATCTTGCCCTTGGAAAATGCGCAGAACTGACATTTGAAATAACAAACGTTGGTGTAGTTGATGTTGCGATTGACGACATAGCTCACATCATCCCCCTTCACCTGCTCACGAAGCGCGTTGGCGCGTTTGGCAACGTAACTGAATTCTGGGCCACGGCTGGTAAATAGCCGGGTAATATCATCTTCGGATAAATCATCACCGGCTTCGCAACGTGCGACGATAGCGCGCAGGTCTTGTGAAATATTGTCCTGGGTAGGAGGGTTCTCGAGCAACCTGGCCTCAAGATCCGGAACAGCAAGCTCCTCTCCCGGCGCCCAGAGATCGCGCCGAGCATAGCCGCTAGCATCCATTTGGCGCATTACTGGACCGCGCAATGCTGGGTCCAACCAACGTTGTATGTCCCGAGCGTACTGGGGATAGATGGTAAGTCGTTGTTCCAGGAATTTCCCGGCTGCTGCCGTCTCATTCGTCAGTTTATCCAGGTGAGGCCAAGGAGCCTCTGGATTGACAAAATCGGGAGTCAACGGTGAGACCCCTCCCCAATCATTGATGCCCGAGGCAACAATTTGTGGGAGTACGCCAGGGCTAAGATTGGGTGGAGCCTGAATACTCATCTCCTGACCAAAAATCAGTCGGGTCACAGCGATTGTCCACAGCAGCTCATTCAAATCTGGTTCGGGAGCGTTGGCCATTAGCGTATCGGGCTTTGCTCTGAAATTCTGAATAATCACTTCCTGCAAGTGTCCGTGGCGCTCGTGAACCGCCCGGAGTTCCAGCAAAGACTGAATGCGCTCTGTTCGGGTTTCCCCTATTCCAATTAAAATCCCCGACGTAAACGGAACATTGGCGCGGCCTGCCAGTTCGATAGTCTCCAGGCGAGCAACCGGGTCTTTGTCCGGGGAGCCGTAGTGAGGCATACCCTTGCCGCACAATCGATCCGAGGACGATTCGAGCATGATTCCCATTGAAGCGCTCACGCCGCGCAGGCTGGCGATCTCTTCGGATGTCATGCAACCCGCATTTATATGAGGCAACAGACCGGTCTCGGATAAAACTCTTGAAGCCACCTCTCTGACATAGTCCAAGGTGGTTTCAAAACCGAGTTCAGCCAGTGCCTTCCTGGCGGCGTTATAGCGCAACTCCGGTTTCTCTCCCAGGGTAAACAGTGCCTCCTGGCAACCCATATCAGCACCGCGCTGGCAGAGATCGAGGACTTGATCGATGGGCATATAGGGCTGTTCAATTCTTTTAGGGGTCTGAGCGAACGTGCAGTAGTGGCAAACATCGCGGCACAGGTGCGTCAGTGGAATAAATACCTTGCGTGAATAGGTCACGATGTTACGAAATTTTCGATCCCTTAACTCACCTGCGACCACTGCCAACTCAGCGGTTTGATCAAAGTTGGCCAAACTCAAGGCCTGCTCGTCACTTAGCCTGAGGCCATCGAGTAGTTCGTTTTTAATTGCCTTCCAGTTCGTCATACTCGTGTCTCACCAATCATCGAAATTTGTGGGTTATTGTCGGCGTCTGCGATCTGTACTTCGACTCGCTTTCCTAAAGCTGTGCCTAGAAGTAGTTGTGCAGTATAAGTGCTCTTTGCGGGGTTCAGCTGCGTCATTAGCTGCGCGAGGTCTGCGGGCTCATCGATATCCAGCCCGATGGCTTCGGTGCTCAATACACTAGCCGTAATACCCCTTTCACCTGCACTTTCAACGTGCTTGGCGCAACTGTCGGGACCAAACTTAAACTCCGGGCGACTGCCAGAATCAAACAACAGTAAATTAGTGCCACGGGAAAGCCGGTCGCAACCAATCACCAGACCGTCAGTTTCCTGCCGTAGAGATAGCGCGGCGTCAATATCGGAACGGGAGAGCAGTGGGATATCACCGTGCAATACCAAGGTCAAAGAATCCGATGTTGTAGTCAGGCTATCACAGGCTTTTTCAAGGATAGGATTGAGTCCACGGCAGTTGAGCGTGCGCTCATCCAGAAAATCAATACCGTACTTGCACGCCAACAAATCGGCACCGGGGTCATCGGAGACAAGCGTCACCAAAGTGATTTGCGGATGGCTCGTCAAGGTCGCCAGTACATCCTCAACCATAGCCTGAGCGAGCGCGCGCCGCTCACTGGGGCGCAGAACTCCGGCGAGCCGGGATTTTGCACTAACCAGGTCTTTCAAAGGAAGCAATGCCTGAACCATGGCCGTTAAGACTCCATCAGCCGCAACACAAATTCAGCCAGTGTCTTTTTGTCATCTCGTGTCTTCATAATAGTCGCAGTGGTGGCCGCAGCAATACCCAGTTCGTTGATCTGCGATGCTAGTGTACCGTCACTTTGATCGATTACGAAATGGTTCAGTAGCCCCGAATATTGCTCCGCATAGTGCTGGACAACCGCCAAAGCCGTCACCGGCATGTTCAGTTCCCCCATCATTTTGGCTGCGGGACCTTTTATCGCCATCCCCGCCACTATTGGGGATACCGCCACGACAGGAATATCAGACTCCATCAGCGATTCGAAGAGGCCTGGAAGTTTCAATATGGGGTCGACACTCACGAAGGGGTTTGAAGGGCAAATAATAATGCCGCTTAGGGTTTGCCCGGCGATGAGTTTGCTCAGCGCAGGATTCACCGAGGCATTCTCAAGCCCCTGAAAGCTAAAACCACTGACCACAGGTTGGCACTGTCTGCGCACAAAATAGTGCTGAAATGGGAGGTCACCCTCATCGCTATGGACCAAAGTGCTCACTGGATCATCTGTCATGGGGTGGATGTTGTGATCTATCCCCATGCGTCTGGCAAGTTCGCCGGTTACTTCAGCCAGACTCATTCCAGCTGCCAAAGCCTGAGTGCGCCACAAATGGGTCGCTAAATCTCGGTCGCCCAGGCGAAACCAGGTCTCGCCGCCAAGTTGCTCCAGCGCATCCATCGCAGCCCAGGATTCTCCCGCGAGCCCCCATCCCAATTCCTGATTATTCCTGAGGGAAAGCGTGTACAACAGGGTATCGATATCGGGACAGATATTGAGGCCCAGGTGGCTAAAGTCATCTGCGGTATTGACGACAATTTCAAGCTGGTCTTTGGCCAGAATATCCGTCAGGCCCAATGCCAACTTTGCGCCACCAACTCCCCCGGTCAGGGCCAGAACCTTGCTGTGGGTCATCAGCGAAACATATCTATAGACTTGTCGCGAATCAGGCTTTTGGAGCCGGCTTCAGCTGGCTGCAACTGTGCGCCGCGAACCAATACCACAGGACACTGCCCGGCAGCCTGGCCCATTACCAGGGAGGCCGCAGCAGCGAGTTCGTCGGCAACGGCCGCCTCTGTAACCTCGAGTTCATTGCCGAACATATCGAACTCGCCAATTTGATTAAAAAGCGGTAAAAAACCTGCGGTGCCGATGGCGATCCCAACCGTACCATTGCGCCAGGCACGCCCGGCACTGTCATTGATAATAATTTGCGGGGGTTCGAGGCCCAACTTTGCCAGGCTCTGGCGAATCGACTGTGCTGAAGCATCTGAATCAAGGGGCAACAATAATACCTGTGGTTCGTCTTTGCTATTGGGGATGTTCGACTTGTCTATACCGGCGTTCGCATGAACATAGCCATTGCGATGCTCTACAATAATCACACCGGGGCGAACCCGCAGAACTTCACGAGACTCGCGCAGTATAAGCTCAACCTGGCGAGGATCTTTATCCGCCTGCGCTGCAATTTCAATGGCCCTCGATGACGGAGCAACCTCTGAAAGTTTTACGTAGCGGTCTTCAGATTTAGAAATAATTTTTTGTGCGATAACCAGCACATCCCCCGGACACAACATCAACTTATTGTGCTCAAGCGAAGCGACCAGAAATTGTGCGAGATCATCCCCGGGTTCTACCCGGGGAAATCCCTCAAGGGGTATAAGCTCTAGCTTTCCTGGCATTAGCCATCATCCAGACCACTGATGGTGATACCTGCGTGGCAGTTGTATTGCTTATTGATCACGATCAACACAGAAGTGAGAGCCTCCGCGGCCGCCGCATTGTTGATCATGCCGGCATGAAATCCACGCATGCCCGCTGCCTCGACCAGTGTAATCACCGCCTCTCGAGCAACCTTCTTGTTGCCACACACCAGCACATCACAATTTAGTCCCTCGCCATCCTGAAGATGGTGGGCCGCAACGTTCTGAAAGGCTGAAACTACGCTGACGTCTTCACCGAGAATTTCCTGCGCTATTTGCCCTGCACTACCCTCGGGTGGCATTTGCACGCGGGCCACTTTCGGGGGTATCAATGGCACCGTTACATCGATCAGAATTTTGCCCTGCAGGACAGGCTTCACCAGCTCTAAGGTGCTGGCCTGGTGGCTGAATGGAACGGTCAGGGTGACGATATCCGCTGCGGTGGCAGCAGCCAGATTTTCCATCGCCTGCACGCTAATCTCAGTGACTCCCCGCTCGGCCATGACCTCGCGCAAGTCTGCGGCAGCCGCTTCGGCTTTTTCAGCTGTTCTCGACCCGATAATGACCTGATAACCAGCCTGTGACCAGCGACGAGCGAGACCGGTTCCTAGATCTCCTGTACCCCCGAGTATGGCAAGTACGGGTAAACTTTCTGTCGTCATAAACAATGTTCCCAATGAGTTTTTCGGTGTGAGGTACAGCATGGGCAACCACTGAAGATCCTGGCCACCCAGAGGACTGAATAATCAATGAGGTAATTTCCAGCTACCCCGATTTACGTTAGGATGTGCACCGCTGAGGCATCTTATGTAAATCAAAGTCCAATCACAAGCCAGAGCGTTGTCTCTCAACGCACAACTTATTGGATGCAAGGAGTTAATGTAAATGAGCGATCCCCTGGATTTCACTGGCAAGTCAGTGATTGTCACCGGCGGTGGCAAAGGAATTGGTGCGGGGATTACCAAGTGCTTCCTTACAGCGGGGGCCAGAGTTCTGGTTTGTGGACGAACTGAACCCGACATTTTGCCACGCAGCGGAGAAAATGAAGCCTTGTTTACCCTCTGTGATGTGCGAGATTTCGAACAAATTGAAGCTTGTGTGCAATTCGCTCAAGACCATTTTGGCCGACTTGATGTACTGATCAACAACGCCGGGGGAGCACCCTATGCCGATGCCGCTACAGTATCGCCGCGTTTTTCAGAGTCGATTATACGACTTAACCTGATCGCCCCACTGAATTTCAGCCAGGCGGCAAATCGGATTATGCAGGGTCAGGAGTCCGGGGGAAGTATCGTGAATATAGCCAGCGTAAGTACCATTCGCCCCTCCCCGGGCACGGCAGCCTACGGAGCGGCCAAGGCCGGACTTGTCAATCTCGGCACTTCCTTAGCAGTCGAATGGGCCCCGAAGGTCAGAGTTAATGCGGTCGTGGTCGGTCTTACGGAAACTGGGCAGTCTGGGCTGCACTATGGCGACGCTGACGGTATTGCCGCCGTGGGAGCTACTATACCTCTGGGGAGAATGGCGGTGCCCGCCGACATCGGCAACGCTTGTCTTTTCCTGGCTTCACCACTTGCCTCCTATGTCAGTGGAACCAATTTTGCGGTCCATGGAGGTGGTGAGAAACCCGCCTTTCTAGACGCTGCCAATGTGGCTAAGTAATCAGTGACCGCAGCTAATACATTATTTAGGACAGCTATTTGAATCGCAATCTTCAACCACTGCGCGCTTTCCCCTTGGCGGCCGCGGATTTCGCCAGTGCTGCCACCAATATTCTACGGTGGCTACAGCTTTCCGATCAGCCATTATCGGCAACACAAATACCCAGCGACTATATCGGTATCAATGTTGCGACCTCTTCGGATCCCGCGGTCGACGACTATATTCTGGAGCGACTGGCGGAACTCAACATCAAACAGGTACGAATGGACTTCAGCTACGACAGCCTGGAGGGCCCCGGGCAACGCCTGCTCGAGCGATTACTGGCCAGCGGCGTCGAGGTAATGCTGGATGTTTTCCCACCGCTAGATGATGCGAAGGCCCTCTACCGAAATAGCAATGCACAAATTCGCTGGAGGGAATTCTTAAGCGATGTATTTCACCGCTACAAGGGTAAAGTCTCACAATTTGAAATCGGCAGCACACCCAACCGCGGACGCTGGTCCGGGTTTTCCTTCCTGTCCTATCAAACGGCTTGGGATACTGCGCTTGAGCTGACTCACGCAGAGGACATCACACTAGTGGGGCCAAACGTTTCGGACTTTGAACCTTTGTATAACGCCAGCTTTCTCCGGTTTATGAAGCGGCTGGGTCGCGCCCCCGAAATTCACAGCGACAATCTATTCGTAGAGCGTGTCGTCGAACCGGAGGCCTACGACCACAGGGTATTTGGTCGTTTGGCCACTCCACTACTCAAGCTGAACCTGCTCAAGAAAGCTCGAATCCTAAGTTATATTGGCGCCAGCAATGGCAGCCTGGAAACTGTGTGCACTTATAAATGTTGGACCGCAAAGCGCCTCTCGCGACGCTCGGCCTGGCCCGAGCAAAAACGGGTTGATTATCTGGTTCGTTATCTTGCACTCGCGGCCAGCAGCGGCGCCTTACGTAGAATCTATTGGGGACCGCTAATTTGCGCAAGAGACGGTCTAATCGGCGACCAGGTCGATCAATACCCCGTCATCGACCAGGTCAGTTATTACCAAGGCGTTAGGGGCGTTTTGGAGGATTTCGAAATCACCGATGGGTTTCACGCCCTGGGGTACGCGGTAAATCGACTCTCCAGTACCCACTGCCACGCTCTACTCCACCAGCCCTCCGGTCTTAGCGTATTGAGGCTGGAGTCCGAAACCAATAAACCAATCTACTTGTGCTGGTGCCGGGACGGTATGAGTTGGCCTGTGAGCACGCTGTTTTCGAGCCAGGATCTGGATCGGGCCACCTACCTCGATGCATGCGGGCAGATCACCAATCGACCCGCGGTAATCAGCGAGCAGCCACTGTATATCGAGTTTTCGGACCCCTCAGCACTCCCAACACTGGATCAAGCTAAAAGCTTCGCACACGGCAATACCATCCATTTGAGCTCTCCACATCACCGATCTGTTGTCGATTCTGAGGGGGAGTGGCTAGGCGCTGGAATGTTGCGCTCTGATCACCAGGTTTCGGACCTGAACACTTTTCCCAGCTTGCGCCCCAGCGTAATTCCAACACTGGAGGAAACTGCGGTTCTACGGGACGCCCGCAATCGTATCTGGAATGTAAAAGATCCTCGGGGTCTTTGCGACCAGGTGTCGGTCAAACTCAACAGGGTTGTAGGTCTCAAACGACTGACCTACCGTTTTCGACCCAGCAAGGGGAAACGGCACTGGAACAACGCCTGTGAGATGCTCAGACGCGGTGTAAATACGCCGCTACCAGTAGCGTATTACGAACAGAGCAGCAAAGCGGGAATTCGCGATTCCTGGTATCTTTGCGAGTTTATCCCAGGGGCCTTCTCCGCTCGAGATGTGTACGGAGCATTCCGGGATGGTGCCGAGGAATACCGCGGCATCGACAAACAGGCCTGGTTTAAATGCCTGGCAGAATTTACCTGCGAGATGCACAATAGACAGATTGTCCACCGCGATCTTTCCGCTGGCAATCTACTGTTGCGGCAGTTAGAGGATGGGACTATCGAACCCTACCTTATCGATATCGGTCGAGCCTGGCTTGGAGCCGGGTCGGGATTAAAGTCGCGACATCGCCTCCAGGACTTAATGCGTATTTGCTACAAGTTGAACTGGCCTGACAGGCAAGCCTTTGTGATATGTTACGAATCTCGTATGGGCAGATCGTTTAGCGGACTGTGGACCGTGCCATTCCACTATTATGACTATAAACAAAGGTTCAAAAAGGCGCTCAAACGTAAGCGAAAAAAGTAGGCGATCAATCCTGCAATGCCTGCCCCCATTGGGTCAAGCGGCCTTGTCGTGAACACTAAGGACAGTGTAATATGAACAAATGTGGCAACGCCAAAAATAGGGTTGAATTCCTATTAAAAAGACAACCGGGATTACCTCTGCCGAAGATACAATATGCCTGACAAAAAAGCGTCCGCCCAGACACTACCAGCGACACTAGAACTCGCTAGTTCGGCGCGGCTATCCGGCGAGTTACGAGCCATAAATAAAGGTAGTTTGCGCCTATCATCCACTCGTGCACTGGATGACGTCGGCCGCTCAGCGAATTTTAAAATCTCAGTCGGCGAGTCCGCCGTGCTGAATATGGGAACCCTACGCGACAGCGCTGGTTTCATCGACAATCTTGAAGTCACGGTTAGCAAAGTTGAGGGTGCAACATTACAACTGGAGCTTATCGACAAAAACGGTAGTCTCGAAAAACGTTGCCTCAACCTCCTGCCCGATTCTAATGATGAAGACCCAAGCCAAGCGCATAGTTCAGATCTATCGCGCTATCGGCCCGATGACTGCCTGCAGGTTCTCCAGCAGCAGAGCGTTTCGGGTTTGGAGGAACTTCTAAAAGATTACCTTATCGATCTCTGTAATCATCTGTTGGACCTCTCAGCCAAATCCAAGCAAGTTACGTCTGGTGAAAATGTCCATTATGAAGCGATGAATGCCGTGAAAAAACACGGCATAAAGATTATCGGCTCGGTCAGCCAGCGCGTGAATGAGCACTACAAAAATCTTACTCCAAACAAAGAAACCAGAAATGATTCAGCGGCCGCAGATGAAGAGTCAGCCAACCTGAACTTAGTGGACATCAAAGAGTTTGAAGGCGACCTGGCAGTTGCCCGAATGGTAAAACTGGGCGAGGAGCTTTACGGCACCGCACTGGAATGCCTGATTATTCGACTGGCGGATATCATAGAGCGCGACCCGCATACTGTTCGTCTGCCCATGCACGTAGCTCAATTATGTGATGCATTTCAGCACGCCATTGAAGGCCGAGGTATTCCGGAGCGCGCCATGCCGGACTTGTTGGATTTTTTCGGCCAACAGTTTATTCGCAGGCTTGAAAGTTACTATGGCCCGCTAAATGAATTCCTTATTGAGCAAGGTATATGCCCGGAACTGGAAGAGGAAATTGCGGCAAAGGGATCGCTACTAAATCGCCCCGGGCCCCTAAAAAAATCCAGGGAATCCAAGCACACAGATAATCTGAAAAGTGAGGTGCGGGCAATAGAACCCCAGGCGACCCAGCCAGTACCCAAATTGGACCCTGATGCCAAGCAGAAACAATTTGTTGAGGAGCAGGCATCTGCAATCGCCGGCGGTGTGATCGAAAAGCTCAATGACCGTTTCAGCCCCGACAGTCTGTACCAATCCGTAATCGACGCTTTAAACTTTAAGCGCGAAGCGGTTGCAGGTGCTGTTGGTGGTTCAGGTTCGGGTGCAGGTTCTGGTACATCGGCGACAGGTGCCCAACAGCAACAAGCCGGACCTGGCGCCGCGCAGCCCCCTGCCCCCGCAGGTAATCCCGCGGACGCCAGCTCAATCGCCAAGGTACTGGGGCAGATGCAACAAGATGCCAATCTGCGAAATGCCGTGCAAGAAAGCCCCTCTCTTCGAGAATACCTTGCCAATAACCAAGCGGATATTCGCGGGTTGGAAGATACACAGGGGTTGTCTTCGGACAGTCTCAACCAGCTGGATTTGGTCGACACCATGTTCGGCAGCATTAAATCTCAAATGGATGTCACCGCAGAGCTGAAACCCGTTTTGGGAAATTTGCAAATACCATTGGCTAAATTGGCGCTTCTCGAACCGCAGTTTTTCGTCGACCGCGACCATTCCGCCCGCGGCGTCATGGACAAACTGGTCGCCAAACAAGAGCAGGCGATGACGCGCAATGTCGATCGCGTAGTTCGAACCCAGGAGGGCAATGAGAAGCTTAGACAGGCGCAACAGGCAGTGCAGGAAATACTAGGCGCAAGAATAGCACCGCCGGCCGCCCCTGAGGTGCTAGCCAATCTGGTCGATAGCGGCTGGAGAGATTTGCATTGGTCAACGAAGTCTACGACAGAGTCAATGGCGACCAGGTGTTAACAGAATTCGCCCGCCTTCTCTCCCAGTTGCACGGCAAAAAATCGTCTTCGGCTCGCTTGCAAGGCGATGAGTTTGCAGTGCTGTTGCTCGATCGAAGCCTGGACCAAGCCAGGCTCTACGCCGAAAAAATTCGCAGCGATATTGAAGCAAGCAGTGTCGATATTGAGGGGGAGAAAGTCACCTTTACGGTTTCTATCGGAGTAGCACCCGTTGTTGACTACTACCCCGAGGTTGAGGAAATACTACAGGGCGCACACGACGCGATGAAGATCGCAAAAGAAAACGGTCGCAACTGCGTGGTAGTGTTTGAAGAAGATGGCCAGCAGGCCCAAGCCTATCAAAATCTGCAGGCACAAGCCGAGGCTGAGATCCGCCACACAATTGAGACTGACCGCTTTGTGCTTCGCGCCCAGCCTATATTGTGCAGACCCAGGTTGAAAGCGGCTCCACTGTGTCGCAGCACTTCGAACTGCTGTTAGCGCTAACTGACGACGACGGTTCCCTCAGCTCACCGGTTAAATTCATCGAAAATGCCGAACGCTACGGGTACATGACACTGGTGGATCGCTGGGTTGTGAAAGAGGCTTTTAAATGGATTAGCCACTTGATTGACAACCAGAAGGTGGTACCCAATATATCCATTAACCTTTCTGGTCACAGCGTCACCGACGATGCCTTTATGGAGTATTTACTGGAACAGATTTCCGAATTTGGTGTGGGTACCAATCGCCTGTGCTTTGAAATTACCGAAACCGGTACTATTTCAAATCTGATCAAAGCGGCAGACTTCGTGAGGACCTTTAAAAACATCGGCTGCAAATTCTCCATCGATGATTTCGGCACAGGCATGGCCAGCCACAATTATTTGCGAAAGCTTCCGGTTGACTATGTGAAGATTGACGGCACCTTCATCACCAGCATAGACAAAAACCGAAACGACTACGCCATGGCTCGCTCAATCAACGATCTCGCACACTTTCTGGACCAGGAAACCATTGCCGAATCGGTTGAAAATGATGCAATCATCAAATGCCTGCAAGAGATTGGCGTAGATTATCTGCAAGGCTGGGGCATCAGCAAACCGAGGTTACTCAGTGAAATTACGGACGAACTGAGCACAATCGAGAAATAGCTATTATTCAACACAAGCACTATGACCAGCTAATCGGCTTAATATACCAGGGTGCTCTGGATTCGAAGCCCTGGGAGAGTGCTCTGCCTGCCCTACGAGAAGCCTTCGATGCGCAAGTGGCTTCTCTTGTTTTAAGGCCGCCCGCCGAGGGAGATGGCGGCGTAATTCTCAACAGTCTACGCCCGGGTGATAACAGTGATACAGCTGCCGCTAGTCTGGCTGATCCCGCCGATTGGCAGTTAACAGCTTACCGGGAAGAGTTCTTTTCCCTCGATCCTTTTGTCAATCTTCCTCCTGGACGCGTCATTGCTCTGGAGGACTTGTTGTCCGACGATCAACTGATCGCCTCGGACTACTATCAATATTATTTACAGCCGATAGACCTGTTTAGAATTCTGGGAGTAGACACCATTGAGCCCGGCGGCATGCTGGCGCGATTGCAATTATCCCGTAGACATGCCGAGGATCGATTCAGCGACACGGACAGAGAGCTTCTTGCTTTAATTACACCGCACCTGGAACGTGCCACACAAATTTACGCGAAGCTCAGCAGAACCACTACAGAGCGAGACGTTTACGCTGGCGCTGTTGATCAGCTTTCCGTGGCAACTATTATTCTGGATGAACAGGGGCGCCTACTAAATCACAACAGCGTTGCCCGACATATGCTCGATGAGGGAGATGGCCTACGCCTGCGCGACAAACATCTGCATATAGATGACCGGGATATCGACAAGTGTAGACGCCACTCCAAAACCGCAGCTATTTGCCGAATTTTGAAATAGACGGATCTCGGCGTATTAGAATCGGCGCAGTAGAACTGCGGCCCAGTCACACTCAAGAGCGACCAATAAGCAGGCACGATTCAAGCGTAGGGACTATAAGAATAAGTGTCGCTGAGAACGGTATGACGCCACCACAGATTTGACGGTCAACGCTGGCGCCATACCCAAAAAAACCGTGCAGGTGCACGACCCGTTAAGTGTTGCACATAATGGGAATAAATCCAGCCCTCATCGACCTTTGTGTCGATGCCATCATCCAGCCGTCTCTACCACTGTTGTCGCTGCTACGCCCAGGTCATCGTCTGTACCCACTGTGATCGCGGCCAGCGGTATTGCACCGATGGTTGCAGCCAGGAAGCCAGAAAGGAATCCATTAAACGAGCCAGAGCGAAGTACCAGGCCACTCGCCCGGGTCGCATGAATAATGCCGCTCGCCAACAGCGTTATCGAGAACGGCAACAACAAAAAGTAACGCATCACCGTTCTCTGGCAATAATACTCCGTGATCTACTGCAAACCGTGCCTGATGAGATCAAAAGGGCCGATATGCCGGGTAAAACTGACGCCACCGTGCGCTGCCATCACTGTGGCGCGGTCTGCGGTCCCTTTTTGCGCAGTGATTTTCTGCAGAGCAGTCAGTTCAGGCGCAGATTCCGGCGACATTAGTGCAGCGGCTGGACAGGAGTCATCAATCGGAGGGCAGTCATGGCCATCGGCAAAGAAACTGAAGCAAAAATACTGCGCTACCATTTTGTTGAGAAGTGGCGAACGGGCACCATTGCGACCCAGCTTGGCATTCACCACTCAGTGGTTGATCGGGTACTGGCACAGGCTGGCCTGCCCAAGGTGGAGCGCACTCGCCGTGCATCGATCATCGACCCCTATCTGCCCTTTGTCATCGACACACCCTGCGGGAGTTTCCCACACTCACGGCGGCCCGCTTGTATGAAATGGCCCGCCTGCGGGGATACCCCGGTGGCCCCAGCCAGTTTCGCCAGCGTATCAGTGAACTGCGGCCGCGCAAGCTGCCCGAGGCGTATTTACGCCTAAAAACCCTGCCCAGTGAGCAAGCCCAGGTTGACTGGGGTTCGTTCGGGCATATTCAGATCGGCAAGGCCCGGCGGCCGTTAATGGCGTTTGTGATGGTGCTGAGCTGGTCGCGACAGATCTTCTTGCGCTTTTATCTCAACCAGCAAATGGAGCACTTTTTACGCGGCCATGTAGCGGCATTCGAGGCCTGGCAAGGATTGCCAAAGGTGCTGCTGTACGACAACCTTAAATCGGCCGTATTGGAGCGCCACGGTGACGCCATCCGCTTCCACCCCACCTTGCTGGCCTTGTCAGCCCACTATCGCTTCGAACCACGCCCGGTGGCGGTGGCCCGGGGCAATGAAAAGGGCCGGGTAGAAAGAGCGATTCGCTATATTCGCGATAATTTCTTTGCCGCTCGTCACTGGCAAACACTGGCCGAACTCAATGCGCAAGCTGAGCACTGGTGCCAGGGTGTGAGTGCTGATCGGGCTTGCCCTGAAGAGCGTACGTTGACGGTCAGGGAAGCCTTCTTACAGGAGCAGGTGAGTTTGCCGGATAATCCCTTTGATACCCATGAGAGACAGCCCGTGCGGGCCGCCAAAACCCCTTATGTTCGCTTCGATCTCAATGATTACTCCATTCCCCATCAATACGTGCACAAGCCATTGAGCGTGAGCGCTGACCTGGAGCGGCTCCAGATAGTGGAGGGCGATCAATGCATTGCTGAGCATCAGCGCAGCTTTGGCAAAGGGGAGCAAATCGAACAGGAGGCGCATATCAATGCCCTATGGCTGGAGAAAACCCACGCCAAACTACACCGGGGTCAGGATCGCCTGAGCCATGCTTCGGCGCACGCCCAGACGCTGCTGCAGCAATCGGCACAGCGTGGACATGTCATTAAAACCACGGTCCGGTTACTCAATCAACTTTGATGATTATGGGCGGGACGAGCTGCATGTAGCTCTGGGTGAAGCACTTGATCGGCAATCACCCTACCCGGAGGCGGTGCAGCACGTTCTTGAGCGCCGCCGTGATGAACAGCACCTGCCGCCACCGCTTGCTGTCGCCGTGCCGGCGAAGGTCAAACACTACAGCGTCAAGCTGGCTCGGCTTGCCGATTACGACAAGCTCAATGGCACCCGAAGCGAGACAGGAGATGATACCGATGATTGATATCGAGCAACTCAAACAGCAGGCACTTGAACTGAAGCTCCACGGCGTGCTGGCGCACTGGGGCGAGATCACCGACGAGCAATACCCCTAGCGGGCACAGCTCATCGCCTGGGAGCTTGCCGAGCGCAAACAGCGCTCACTCGAACGGCGCCTGAGCAGCGCCAGGCTGGGCCGGTTCAAACCGATGAGTGAGTTTGACTGGCAGTGGCCAAGCGCTATCGACCCACAAGCGATTCATGCCCTGATGCAACTGGGTTTTATGGACACGGCCAGCAATATTATCCTGCTGGGCAGCAACGGCGTGGGCAAATCGATGATCGCCCAGAACCTGGGGTATAACGCTGTCATGCACGGCTATACGGCGCTGTTTACCACCGCAGCGGCGATGCTCAACGACCTGGCAGGTCAGGATGGCGCCAATGCCCTGCAGCGTCGATTGAAACACTACGCCAGGCCCGCCTTGCTGGTAATTGATGAAGTGGGCTACCTCTCCTACAGCAATCGTCATGCTGACTTGCTGTTTGAAATCATCAACCGGCGCTATGAGAAATGTTCAACTTTGGTGACAACGAACCGTCCGTTTGGCGAGTGGAATGACGTGTTCCCCAATGCCGCGTGTGTGGTCTCCCTGATTGACCGTTTAGTCCATCACAGCGAGGTCATCGCCATTGAGGGTGAGTCGTACCGCATGAAGGAAGCGCAGGAGTGTGCGTCGAAGCGGCGCGAGACCAAAAAGCGAGGAAAGGCTAAATGAAAACCTTAAAAATCACAACCTACTGGACGGCTGAACAAGCCGATTGTATTTATCAGCTGCTCGGCGACCTGAGATCGGTACTGTGGGATCACTATGGTGATGAGATTGCGCAACTGTACGAGGAGATCCGGATTGAGCAACAAGAGTACACAGACAGTGTCGAGGTAAATCATGAGCTGCCGTTCTAGCCTGTGATCGATTGGAGTTAAGCCGGATCACTGTCGCCTCTTTGTCGTTCTTTTATTCTGCGGCAAATAACTGCGGGTTTACTGTGGCGCTAACAACAAGCAATTGCAGAAAGCTCTGATCACGATCATCGAGGCGCAACAGCGCGGTGAAACATCGGTGGTATGTGCCCTGAGAATACCCCGCAGTTCAGGTCGGGCGGACCTCGGTGCCGTGATCCGTCCCGTGCCTACTTCACAATGGAGTGAAGGCCAGTCCAGTCCCTGTGCTGCACTATTTATTAGCGATCCTGATTTGCGAGAATCTGCCTCGCAACAGATCTTGGGCGAGTTGTTTAGCCTGACACCCGCTGAAGCCAATCTGGCGATACTGCTATCTCGAGGCCTAAGCCTCGCCGAAGTATCGGAAACTCAGAACATCTCCCAACATACCGCCAGAGCTCAATTGAAGTCTATTTTTGCGAAAACCAACGTATCCCGGCAAGCTGAAGTTGTGCGGCTCGTCCTAAAAAGCGTTGCATCCATGGGCTAAGATCACCCTAGGATTGAAAACGGCGCACTGCAGCACGGCGCAGATTCTCTCCTGTCATCAGAATCAGTCCAAGCCATACCAGGCCGAAAGAGACCAGACTAATCAGCGTGAAGCTCTCACCCAAAATCCATACAGCAACTACCAACTGAACTGTAGGTCCAATGTAAAACACCAAACCTAATGCACTTAGCGGCACGAGCTTGCTGGCAGCCACATAGGCCATAATGGGCACAGCAGTGATGACACCGGCGGCCAACAAAAAGAAATCAACTCTCGATCCATAGATTCCAAACCCACCGCCATCGCGATAAATCAGCCAGCCCAGAGCGAAGGGCGCCATAAAGAGCAACTCTATAAAAAGCCCTTCGACAGAACCGATGGAGGTCCCCTTGCGAATAGCACCGTACAGCCCGAAGCTAATGGCTACCCCGAGAGAAACCAGCGGCAGACCCTGGTAGTAAACCACCTGAACACCGATGCCGGCTATGGCAAAAAACACCGCCAGCTTTTGTGCTGAATCAATAGATTCTTTAAATAGTGTAAGACCGATCAGCACATTGAATAGAGGGAGCAGAAAGTAACCGAGGCTTGCTTCTGTGGCGCGCTCATTGGTTACCGCCCATAAAAATATCCCCCAATTGCTCGCACTACAAACGGCCGCGCCCGCCATTATCGCCATGCTGCGAGGTTGCTTGAGCAAAGCCCAAGCAGCCTTCAATTGCCGGGTATACAGCAGGCAGGCAATCACGAAAGGCAGTGACCACAGTGCACGATGTGCCAACAAATCGACTGCATCAACTGGCTCAGCCTGCACCCAGTACAATGCGCCAAAGCCCCAGATTAAATAGGCCGTTATGCCTAAAATCATACCCCGGCGGGAATCACTGAGTTGCGATATCAAGGTATTACCCTTTGGCTATCAAAAAAGATGTTGCACAGACAGAGCAACCATTCGAAGTGCCAATAGTGAAATCAGCCATTTGAACCAGCGTTGAAAACTCTGCTGCGGAATGCGAGCGCGCAGACGTGTACCCACCCATGACCCCGTGACCCCAGCGGCCACCATTCCGGGAATCAACCACAACCAGGGGGCAAAACTAAACCCGAGAATACCGAAAGCTGCTGCGCGTAAGGCATGGTTAACACTCATGTAAACGGCGGTATTCACCACCAACCAATCCCGACCCGAATTGTAATGGCGAAGTACTGCCGCTCCCAGCGGCCCGGTCGCACCGACCAACATACCCAGCCCGGTCTGGTAAAAACCGAGCGCGACCAATGCGCTTTTCCGACCGCCAGAGACCTTTGGCAAAGGAGCCCAAGTTATATACAGAATTAGGTTCTACTGGGAATCCTGTGGGTAGAGGTTGAGTTTTCCACAGTGGAACAGAATTGAAACTCGATAGTTTTCGAAGTTTCTAAATCCTCGGGCAGCCGATTTTATTGTCTGAATCTTTGAATTAAATCCTTCTGCGGTCGCATTGGTGATGCGATGTTTCAAGTAAGTCATTATGTTGTCGAGATGTTTCTTTAGCATCTTGGCGACTGATATGACCGGCTTTAGACGTGAATGTGTCGCCCACCAGTACCCTTTCTTAAAGAGCGCCCGGGCTGGTTTATCGTAGCTGTAAGTCCACAGGTCAAGCAGCGTCTCTTTGATTGCCCAGGCTCGGGCAACCTTCAACCCCTTTGATTGAAGGCCATAAAAAGTGGCTTCATCTTTTTCACTCCAGTTGTCGGGATTGCGTAACCAGGTATAGCGAGACCCGACCAGGTCATTGATACCGGCGGCTCTTAATGTTTTATTTTCTTTGCGCCTGACTTGGTCAACCATTTTTGTAAGATAACTGACGATATGAAACTTGTCGTGAACAATGGCGGCGTTCGGTAAAGTCGCCTCAACTGCCGTCATAAATGGAACCCACATATCCACGGCAACAGCAGCTACTTCATTACGCTGCTGTTCTGGAAGCGTGGACAGCAATGCGGTTGCCGATTCCGCCGTTCTATCTGCCACGACCTCAAGCACTCTGGACGCATTCAAATCGTACAGCAGGCTGGCATAGGATTGCCCCTTGCGAAAACTTTTTTCATCGATGCCAAGGTGTTTCACTTCCTCAACAGAGCGTCTGTCCATCCCTCTTTTCACTGCTCGGGATTGAATATGATGCACCTCATCCCACGACAGACCAAGTAGTTTTGCGGCCTGTGTCTTGTTGCTGGCAGCCGACAGCACATCAATAGCGAAACGCTCAAATAAATGCGTAAAGCGTGCCTGCGTATCTGCCCACGGTACTTTCAGGCTTTTGATTCCATGCGCTTTACAATGAATACGCGGAACCTGAGCAACTAACTGCGTCTTGAACTGCATCGTATCAAGGTGTCGCCATGTGCGTTGCTCACGATGGTCGTAAACCGAACAAAGGGCATGGCAGACACTACACGCGCCTTTCGTTCCCTTTGGCCAATCTATCTGGAGGGTAATTGATTTGTCGGTCAGATCCGGAGTAATAGCCGTGATTTTCCATGGGTCGCTAAGCCCCAAAAGTTGAGTAAACAACGCGGTATCTTTCATTTGAATATCTCCATAAAAAAAGACTCTTGTACCACATTCTTGACCATTGTTTGGCTTTTACCCATAGGAAACTCGGAAGAACCTCAAATTCAATGCCACTCTTGCGCAGACACAGCCAGGCGCGCAAAGACCATGATGAGTAGTTGCGGTTTCCCATTACTAACTGAATGTTACTCATTACATGCTCCAAGTACGGCTACATGGGCAGCTTCAACATATGAGGGGGGTAACTTTGAGACGAGGAGTGGTGGGTAGCCCACTATGCGCGGACTAAATAGTCCCCTTTTCCCTAGCCATATCCAACGCCAGATCTTCAATCATATCTTCCTGACCACCGACCGTTCTACGCCGCCCCAACTCCATCAGAATATCCCGGGAGGATAAGTTGTATTTCTGCGCACTGCGCTTGGCGAACAACAGGAACGAGGAGTACACCCCCGCATAACCAAGAGTGAGTGCATCCCGGTCCACTCGCACCAAGTGATCCATCATAGGAATAATTATATCCTCAGCAATGTCCATGGCCTTGAACAAGTCCACACCGGTTTCGACACCCATGCGATCCAACACGGCCACCAGCACTTCCAGAGGCGTATTGCCCGCGCCCGCGCCCAGACCTGCAATGGAGCCGTCGATGCGATTCGCACCGGCCTCGATGGCGGCCAGAGAATTGGCAATGCCCATGGCCATATTGTGATGGCCGTGAAAGCCCAGCTCTGTCTCCGGCTTTAACTCCGCACGCGCCAGACCAATACGTGCTGTCACATCGCCCGGCAACATGTAGCCAGCCGAGTCAGTAATGTACACACAGTTGGCGCCGTAGGATTCCATCAGCTTCAGCTGGGTCACCAGCTCATCCGCTTCGATCATATGGGCCATCATCAAAAAGCCCACCGTGTCCAGATTGTTAATTTGTACGGCCATCTGTATATGTTGCTCAGACACATCCGCCTCGGTGCAATGGGTTGCTACCCGAATGGTGGATATTCCACAGCCTACCGCCATCTTCAGGTGGTCGATGGTGCCAATGCCAGGCAACAACAAGGCAGAGACTTTGGTCTGTTTCATCTCCTTGCACACGGCGGTGAGGTATTCCTCATCGGAGTTGGCGGGAAAGCCGTAGTTGACTGAGGCTCCACCCAGACCGTCCCCGTGGGTGACTTCGATCATCGGCATGCCGGCTTCGTCCATGGCCTTGGCCACGGTGACCATTTCATCCACTGTGATCTGATGTCGTTTGGCATGCATCCCGTCACGCAGGGACATATCGTGCAGGGTGACGTGCTTTCCGGTTAAATCCATGGTCGTGTTCTCTGGCTGTTCGCTAATCGATGGGGTCTTTGATGTGTCGGCTCGATGAAGTGTTCAATCAGGCTGCAGTGGGCACAAAGTCGCCGCTGAGGATTTCCTCGGCGTACATCTCAGCCGTACGCAACCCTGCGGCGGTCATGATGTCGAGGTTGCCCGCGTACTTGGGCAGAAAATCCCCAAGGCCTTCTACTTCCATGTAGATGGACACACGCTTGCCATCAAACACCGGACCGTTTTTGAGAGTGTAGCCCGGCACGTATTTCTGAACTTCAACAATCATATCTGCAACCGATTGACGAATGGCGTCTTCGTCCGGGGTATCTACGGTTAGGCAATGAATGGTATCGCGCATCATCAACGGCGGCTCGGCGGGGTTGATAACAATAATGGCTTTGCCTTTGGCGGCGCCACCGACACTGGAGATTCCATTGGCAGTAGTACGAGTAAACTCGTCAATGTTTTTACGAGTGCCAGGGCCGGCAGATTTGGAACTCACCGTGGCTACAATCTCACCGTAGGATACGGCCTGTACGCGGCTCACGGCAGCGACCATGGGAATCGTTGCCTGGCCGCCACAGGTGACCATATTGACGTTCATGGCCTGTGCCGCCACGGCATCGGACAAATTCACCGAGGGCACACAAAAGGGACCGATTGCGGCCGGTGTTAAATCAATCATCACCGCACCTTGCTCATTCACCTTGCGGCTGTTTTCCGCGTGGACGTAAGCTGAAGTGGCATCAAAACAAATCTGGACCCCGTCTGCTTTCATGGCCGGAAGCATACCGTCGACACCTTCAGCTGTGGTTTTCAGGCCAAACTCTTCGGCCCGAGCCAGGCCGGGGGAATCGGCCACAACGCCGACCATCCACACCGGTTCAATCACCTCGCTGCGCATCGCTTTCACCAACAAATCTGTGCCGATATTGCCTGGCCCGATGATGGCGGCTTTGATTTTATTACTCATAGATTTTCTCTTTATACTTTAGATCTATACGATCACTACACAAAACTGCATGAGGCTGTACCAATGCCTTCCAATTCGAGGTGCATTTTGTCGCCGGCCACAACAGGAATAAGCGGTACCAGAGAACCGGAGAGAATCACCTCTCCAGCTTTAAATGGAATCCCGAACTCGCCTAAGGTATTGGCCAGCCAGGCAACTGCAGTCAAGGGGTTACCCTGCACCGCACTACTTATACCTTCGCTGTGAAGCTCACCATTTTTGTAGACTTTCATGTGCAGATTGGGCAGATCAACACCGCGCGGGTCAACCTCATTGCTTCCCAGTGTGTATACACCGCAAGATGCATTGTCGGACACGGTATCCTGAATTTTTATTTTCCAGTCATCAATGCGTGAATCTACGATTTCGAAACACGGCATAATACTCTCGGTGGCATCCAAAACATCCTGCTCTGTCACACCTGGGCCGACCAAATCTTTCTTCAGTCGGAAGGCTATTTCACCCTCAGCACGCGGTTGTATCAGATTGCCCGCTATGGGGATTTCGGCACCATCCTCGTAGTGCATAGCATCAGTGAGGAAGCCAAAGTCCGGTTGAAACACGCACAGCATTTCCTGAACGGGAGCGCTGGTCACACCTATTTTCTTGCCTGCGACGGTTTCCCCATCGCTCTCAACTCTGCGATTGAGCATGTGCAGGGAAATGTAATAGGCATCCTCAACTGTGATATCGGCGATGCGATCTGTAATAGGGGCCACACTAGATTGACTGCGCAGTGCTTTGTACAGCTCGTCGCCAAGCGCTGTTATTTGTGATTTATCCATTGTTTAAAAAATCCAGGCAGGTTCGATTAAACATATCCTCGTGCTCTACCATCACCCAGTGACCACACTGTGTAACAAGAACAAGGCGCAAGGATTGTACATTTTTTGCGAGCGCCATTATGCCATTTTCCGGCATCATCCGCTCGTCCATTCCCCAGAACCCAAGAACGGGACAGGAAATTTCCTTAAGCCGTTCCGTCAGCACTGGCACCTGCATCGTGGCCATCACATGGCCATTCATAATTTGCATAATCTGCAGGCGCTCAGCGACCAACTCGTCGGTAGCATAAGCCGGATCGTGCATTAAGCTTGTGGAAAACAGATCTTTCATCACTTCGGGGGTTATCGGCACGTCGGAACCAAAAACCTGAAAGATTTTTTGCATTCCTGGCATCGCCTGATACTCGGGAAGCTCACTCAATCCACCTGGCGCCATCAGTATCAATTTCTCGACCAGGTCCGGGTACTCAAGCGTAAGGCCCAAGGCAATGGCTCCACCCAGAGAATTTCCAACTAAGGTGCAGCAATCTACTCCTGCACAATCAAGCGTTTGTTTTACACACTCCACGAAGAACGACAGAGGATGATCCACATCGTCAGGCTTGTCTGAAAAACCGTACCCAACCAGGTCAGGTACCAGGCAGCGGTAGCCCGCATCCACTAGATGGGGGTAGTTGCCCTTAAAGTTGCTGTGACCACTCGCTCCCGGACCAGAGCCGTGCAAAAACACAACCGCTTCGCCACTTCCCTCATCGATATAGTGCATACGGTAACCGTTGGCACACTGCGCATAGCTGCCTTGCGGCAATAGTCCGTTCATTTCCATATCACCTTCCCTACCGTAGCGTTTACTAGATGGCGTAATCGGCGTTATCCGCGCCGAACATTGTGCCACCAAAATTGCTGCCAAATGGATTCACATTATTTGCCACATGAGCTTGGCTGGCAAGAATGTCTAAATGCCGTGCAAGCAGTGCACTGCCGTTACGAATACCACCACTGCCAGAAGCCTTCAGCATTTTGGAGGACAACTCCAGGCACCGGTCGGCAACCACCGCCGAGTCGTAGCGATAACGTATGCGATCATCGATGGGGATTGGCACGCCGGTTCTATTGCATTCCATCATCGCATCAAAGTTGCGGTACAGAGTGAGTTTCATTTCTTCGATAGAAGCGTTGACCTGCGCCGCCAGAACTCGAGCAAAGGGATCATCACTCATTTTATTCGGACCGACACGACGTGTTTTCGCCACCTCGATAAAAGCTTCCAAAGATCCCTCAAGAGCACCCAGAGAAGCCGTGCAAACGGCGCGAACGAATACCTGCATAAATGGCATGCGATACAGGGGCGCAGTATTGACCGCATTACCCGGGTTATCACACAAGAAGCCATCCATAGATTTGTGAGTTCTGTGCTCGGGCACAAACGCATCATCTACAACAATGTCGTTGCTTCCGGTTCCCTGCAGCCCCACAACATCCCAGTTGTCCACTATCTGGTAATCGCTGATGGGTACCAAAAACGTACGATAATTTGCCATGTCAAATGGCGCTTCCGGTGTTGGCACAACCGCACCCAAAAACGCCCACTGGCAGTGACCCGAGCCGCTGGAAAAACTCCAGCGGCCGCTTAGGCGAAAGCCGCCATCCACGACTTTAACTTTTCCAACCGGGGCGTAGGATGACGATATCAAAGTGGTCGGATCTTCGGACCACACATCCTGTGCGGCTTGATCGTCAAACACCGCAAGTTGCCAATTGTGCACGGCTACCACACCGAGTACCCAGGCGCTGGACATGCAGTGTTTAGCCACCTCGAGGCCCACGGCGTAAAACACCTGTGGATCCATAGCGTAACCGCCCCACTGCTCAGGCTGCAGAACTTTGAAAAAACCGGCTTCGTGGAAATCCGCTATGGTTTCTTTGGGTACCTGACCCCCGGCATTACACGCAGCTGCACGCTCGCGCAGAACAGGTCCCATGGCACGAGCAGCCTCCAGCATGGTTTGCGCTCGGGGGGATTCTAAGCCGTAAGCATTCATAGTCTCACCTTTTCATGTTTTCGTAGATTTACAGTCACATTTATACGTTAGCGAAAGCCCCCTTACATCATCCATATGGGGTATCCGGTACTCTATCACTCGACAACGGCATCCCCATAGGTGGTGGGTTCACCAAAAAAAGCCCTGTGGGACACAGGCTTTTGATCATTAATATCCACGATGGCGTACTCCTCGCCCAACTCTGCGCCGATCCAGACTTTGCCCGTCTTCTCCATGAGCTCAGAGTCGTCATACAATGCCTGAATGACACGACCGGTAAACTCGGGATGTTCGGCGGTCGCCGCAAGGGCGCTGTACATTTCCGGCTCCGCCTCAAATACTGCCTTGGTGCGCTCGGTCAACAGCAGGCCCATCCAAATCGACACAACAGCGACATTGAAAGGTTTAAAATCTACCGCCATATCGTGCGCCATCTTATCCACAGCCGCCTTTCCGGCACCATAGGCAGGTCCGTGCATATAAATTCGTCCACCGAATGAGGAGGTATTCACCACCAGACCCCGACCGGACGCAATTAACAGGCGGGCTGCGTGCCAGGTAGCGCTGTAGTGCGAACGCATTCCGACATTCCAAAGCTCCGTTAAAGCAAGTGGCTTCTCCCAAAACGGCCCCTTGTCAGTTAGTGCATCGGGCAGGCAGGTGGCATTGTTAACTAGAATGTCCAGATGACCCTGTTCGCGTTCTACCTGTTCAAACAATTCTCGAACTTGCTTATCATCCGAATGGTCGCAGTACACCGCAATACCATGTCCCCCCGCCGCTGTAACTGCGTCCGCCGTAGCCTGAACCGTACCTGGGAGTGGAGGAGCGTCACCCTCGTGCGCAGTGCGCCCCGTGACGTAAACAGTGGCTCCTGCGGCCCCCAATTCGACCGCTATACCCTTACCCGCCCCGCGGCTGGCGCCGGTTACCACCGCTATTTTACTAGATTCAACACCCATACCTACCCTCCCGAAAGTCCTGGCCCGTATGCCCCAGATATTGTTTGACTGGTTTGATAAGGCACTATGGCCTACTATCCGATTCGAGTCCTAAAATTGGACTGTTTAATCCTATTCTGGCTGCCTCTTAAGGCCAAGAGGTAGTTACGCAGTCCTGGTCAGAATGTTATGCCAGGAAGAGATATTCACTATTAAAATGCAAACCTACGCGAGAGCTTTGCCGGCGGCCTATCTTTTCCTGTGCGCCTCGACATTATCAATAACCGCCATCAGCGAAACCATCCCAGACGCGCTCGACCCCGACCCCCGAAAGGTTTATTCGCAAACATCCCCAAAGTGGCTCGCAGCGGTAGGCAAGCTATACGTGCCCAGTATCAAAATGATTGAAGGCCACCGCAGCAACCACCGCGAGGATTGCAGCGCAACCCTGGTTTCGAGACGCCCAGGAAAAAGGGCTGACACGATTATCACTGCGTGGCACTGCCTGGAGTTCTACAAGGATCTGAGTAAAAGCATTACTTTCACTTTGCTGCCAGATTCCAATGCCCCTATTTCGGGTGTGGTGCGCCGACTCGCAGACGGTGGAGGAATGCACGCCGACTGGGCAATCCTGAGGCTCCACGAGCCAGTCGCGAGCGATCGGGTATTACCCTTGCTTATTCACCCTGGCAGGGCCAGTAACGAATCGACTATCAGCATGGCGGGATATTCATCTGACCTCGGACTGGGTCAGGGTGGAAATTTACTGACCTACGACCCGCTTTGCAAAGTCACTGCCCAGGTTCGAAACAGCAGCAACAGCAATTGTCACGCCTTTCGCGGTGCCTCAGGTGGGGCGGTTGTTCAGTTGTCTTCCAAAGGTGAGCCCTGGCTGTCTGGCGTCATATCCCAGGGCGATGGTGAGGAACTCAGTATCTTCATACCCGTGGCAAAATTCCGCAGTGCAATCAATCAGCACCTGCACTAGGTTTAGCGCGTTTGGTCTTCGCGGCGACAACTCGCCTCGCCAGTTCTTCAACCGCTTCATCAACCGTAAAATGACCGGCATCGCGATGCTCATCAAAAAGATTGATCACTTTGTCGGAGCGACGCCCCAGCAACATTAGCCTCAGATATAGGCTGTCCTCGAGAGCGGGTTTGCGCAACGCGTCAATGAAGAAAACGAGAACACTAATAGGACTCATAATGAGATCGCGGAGTGCATCGGCACCCAACTTCAACTGGAAAACCAGTAGGTGGCGGAATGCACTGGTACTGCTCACCTGTGCGGTCGAATCGTCCGGGGTTTGAAAAAACACCTGTCTACTCCTCATCCGTCGATAGCGGAATTATTTTCGCCTATTTCTGGTCGGCACTACTGCCTGTTGCCTGCCGCGCTGGTGGTGGCGCTCCAATATGGGCTTGATTGCGCTTAGCAGCCAAATCCACTTGTTTTTGGCGCTCGCTAAAACGACTTTTTTGATCCTCTGTCAGGCTGCCATAGCAACCCGGACAGCACACACCCTTTTCATAGAAAGGCGATAACTTGTCCAGTTCAGTTATCGGGTGCCGGCACCCATAGCACTGATCGTATTGACCTTTTTCCAAAGCCTGATTTACAGCGATGCGATTGTCGAAGACAAAACACTCCCCTTCCCAGACACTCTCCTGGGCGGGAACCTCCTCAAGGTACTTGAGAATCCCACCCTCGAGATGATAGACCTCTTCAAACCCTTCGCCCAGCATAAAGGACGACGCCTTCTCACAGCGAATACCCCCGGTGCAGAACATCGCCACTTTCTTATTTTTGTGCGGATCTAGGTTCTCTCTAACAAAGGCTGGAAATTCCCTGAAAGTGGTGGTCTTTGGATCCAACGCTCCACGGAAAGTACCTATACCCACTTCATAATCATTGCGCGTATCAACGACAACCACGTCGGGGTCATTCACCAGAGCGTTCCAGTCCGCAGGTTTTACATAGGTCCCTACACGAATATTGGGGTCCACCCCCTCCATTCCCATGGTGACAATCTCTTTTTTCAGCTTCACCTTCATCCGATAAAAGGGCATTTCAAGGTCGTAAGATTCCTTGTGCGCTAAATCACTCAAGCGGGGGTCACTACGCAAGTAATTCAATACCCGATCTATACCCTCTCGCTCGCCGGCGATCGTGCCGTTAATACCCTCATTGGCGAGCAATAAAGTGCCCTTCACTTCAGCGTGCTGGCAGGCATCTAACAGGGGCTCTCTAAGATCATGAAAATCATCCAGAGTGACAAATTTATAAAGCGCCGCAACCACTACACCGGACATAACAGCACCCGACTATTGACCATCTTGCTTGCTTCCACCCAGGCATGCGGGGGAATCCGGGGCGGCATTGCGATGCGCCCACTCCACCGGGGTGTAGGTATGGAGCGCGAGAGCGTGAACAGGACCGGCCAACTGATCGGCTAAAGCCTTATAGACAAGTTGGTGCCGCGCTACACTGCGACGACCGGCAAACTGTTCAGTGACGATGACTACACGAAAATGGGTCTCAGAATTTTCCGGCACACTGTGCTGGTGACTTTCGTTATCAACCTCAAGATAGGCTGGTGAGAGCTCCGACTTAAGCCGACTCTCGATTTCACTTTGAACAATCATGGGGGACTCCATAGTTTAGGAGCGGGATTATAACTGAGGCAGCAAGCCGGTTACAGCGCGCTTCGACCACAAGCGGGCCTTATCGGGTTGTCCCAACTTTGATCAGGATATGGCGATTTCAGTGCCGCGCCGACGGTTCACGCGAAACTGGCCCGGCGTAAGCCCCGTCCACTTTTTAAAAGACCTGTGAAAGGCACTGGGATCAGTAAAGCCCATTTGCATCGCAACCTCGTTGATAGACAGTTCCAACCGCTCGAGATAAAGCTTGGCAACATCGCAGCGACTGTCGTCCTTGATTTGCTGAAAGGTCGTGCCTTCGCGTTTGAGACGACGCCGCAAAGTGGGAGCCGACATATTGAGGGCTCCACTAATGGCTTCAAAGCCGGGGAATCCGGCGCTGAAGTCATAGCCAATCATGGCTTTCACCTGAGCCGTGAGATTTTCGCCATCCGTGTTGTTTTCCATTATCAGGAGTTGGTAGGGAGCGGTTCGAAGAAACTCCCGTAGCGAGTGCTCAGTATGAACCACGGGCCAAGCCAAAAAAGCACTGTCAAAGTACAATAAATCGCTAGTCTGATTGAAGTACAAGGGGCAGCCAAACAGTGCCTCGTATTTTTCCAATCTTTGGGGAGGGTCTCCGGCGAAGTCGACTCTGCTCAGCTCAAGTGGCCTGCCACACAGCCAGCCAAAGAAGCGATGCCACATGCACAGGCCGTAGGCGTCCGCTGCGGCGACCTGCGTATTACCCGTGCTGCTCATTGTGCGATAACCTACCCGGGTATACTGCTCACTAAAATTCGAATACAGCTGACTTCGCTCATCAAAAAACGTTCGATAAAACTCGGACGCGCGCTTAATGGCTTGCCCGAGATTTTCGCAGGATATAATGCAATAGCACATCATGCGAAACGCTCCGGGCGCTACCAGACCACTGCCATTGGCACCAAAGGTTTCATCCTGAAGAAGACTCAGTACCTGCTGGTAGGTACGAGTGTATTGCATCGCACTTATTTCGGAGCGGTAATCGGGGCTATTCTCGTCCAGCGGGTCAAAGTCCAGCCCGGCGTGGTTCAGAATGGCGGTGAAATCATAGCCTTTATCCCCCGCCATATTGAGCAGAGTTCTTACGAATTTAGTTGGAACACGATCACTCATTCTGCAGCGCAAACACCTTTTTACCGGGCGGCATAATAGCAGACTCTACCGCCAAAGGCGTGGCACAACCGTGCCCAATAATAAGTTGGCCCCAACGCCCTAGCGACTTATACTGAGCGACAATACAACTCCAGAGTTCGGCCTATGGACCCTCTATACGATGTATGTTTTGCCGGAGAAATACTCCAGGGCCAGGATCTGGACACGGTAAAACTCAAATTCGCCAAACTGTTTAACGCCGACGACGCTACGCTCGAGAAGTTGTTTGGCGGCAAAACTCAGCTGTTAAAACGAGGCTGTGATAAAGCCACTGCGCTAAAGTACAAAAAGGCTATAGAACAAGCGGGCGCCAAACCTGTTATTAAAAAGAGCGCTGAAAATCCATCTTCGGAATCGCCCCAACCCGCATCTCAGGCACCCCAGCCAGCTCCAGCTGCTGCAAAACTGACGGCGGCAGAACGTATTGCGCTACTCGCGGGGGCGCCCGACGTGAGCGCAGCAACTGAAACGGACGATGGTAGCGCGAGCTTTGATCTAGCACCGGCTGGAGCAGACGTACTACGTCCGGAAGAACGGCCAACCGCGGCAACATCAACATTGATACATCTGATATCGAGTTGATGCCGGTGGGCGTCGATTTGTCCGATGTGACCGAGGCAACTGCAACAGCTCCCGATGTGACCCACTTGAGTATGGGTGAGGTCGGCGAGGACATTCCTACACTTGCACAACCCCAGGAGAACGTATCTCCCGACATTAGCGCCATCTCACTTTCGCCCGAGGACAGCGATTTCTCTGATTGTGCTCCCGCTGCCGAACTCGAACTGGACCTTTCTGCCATTGAGCTCGCCCCCAGTGGAGCAGACCTACTGGAAGGCCAGTACCGTAAAGAAAACGATGAAGTGCCTCCAAAAACAGATCATTTGTCGCTGGAAGACTAAGCACTACCCCTGCCCGCCCTCTTCGCACAACCGATCAAGCTCCGGGGAGAATGACCTCCACTTTGAGTCCAGGGTTGTTGGGCAATAAACTCACACTGCCATCGTGATACTGCGCAATCGCCTGAACCAGGCTAAGCCCCAAACCGTGGCCCGGGTGTTGGCTACGGCTGGATTCAACTCGGAAAAAACGACGGAACGCATTTTCTCTGTCAGCTGGATCGATTCCTGGTCCGGAATCACTAATGCTCACACAGTGGCCCTGCGGTGACTCGGGACCCAGCTCCACCTCTATCAAACCCTGTTCGGGAGTGTACTTAACGGCGTTGTCCAACAAGTTAGCAAACATTTGGAATAGCAAATCTGCTTCGCCACGGCATTTTTGTGGCACAGCTTTGAACTTCAGTACAATATTCTTCTCCTGGGCCAAAGGCTCATAAAGTTCAAAGACATCTTGCAACAAAGCACCTAAATCCAGTTGCGCAGCAGCAGGGCCGGAACGTTTTCCGCTCTCGAGGGTAGAGATGCGCAACAGAGCATTAAACGAAGCCAGCAAGTCATCACACTCAGCAACTAAACTCTCTACTTTAGGCGCGGTGTCAGCGGTGCTGGCCGTGTGCAGTTGAATCAGCTGATTGCGCATCCGGGTCAATGGCGTTCGCAAATCGTGCGCTATGTTGTCTGAGACGCGCCTCACCCCTTTCATCAGAGTCTCCATCTGGTTCAACATGGAATTCATAACAACGGAAAGCTCTCGCAGATAGCCTTTCTTTTCGTCCAGGGAAAGGCGCTCACTTCGATCGCCGCGGATGATTGTCGATAACTCATGATTGAGATTTTCGATGCGGTCGAGCGCTGATGAAGCACTGAAAAAGCCGCCTATAAGACCCAGTATGAGCGTCGCGAACATCGCCCTGAAGAGGGTGCTGAAAACCAAGCTGGACTGCGCGATAACTTCGGCGTACTTCCGCGCGACCATCACTTCGAACCCATTGCCCAGGGTAGCTCGACGAGCAAGGAAATCGACGTCGGGTTGCTGTCCCCATCTTAGAAAGGCCACATCAAAACCTATCCAACCACTGCTGAACTCTCTATATCGTGGAGCCGCATCGAGTTCGCCGGCCACTTTTTTGCCCTCACTATCGCGCAGCAGATAGTAAATATGATCTGCCGCGGGCTTTCGATACTGCTCCTGGATATAGGCGACCACACCCTCCACCGATTGACCGTTATAGATTATTTCCAGGGTATCGAGTTCTTCGACGATTGCTTCGTTGAGGCTGCCAAAATAGGTAACGCTGAAGTAGGTGTATAACGCTCCCTGTAACATAAAGACCGAAAGGGTCAATACAGCAAGATACTTTGCAATATAGCGGAAAGTTAGACTGGTAAGAACTTTGGCAATCTTTGCCAACGCTGATCCTAACGAGACGTTCACACTCTTGGCTCGCCCAGTCGATACCCGGCCCCTCGCACAGTGGCAAGAAGGGGAGCGTCAAAGTCTTTATCAATCTTCTGTCTTAGCCTGGATACATGAACATCAATGACATTGGTTTGCGGATCGAAATGATAACCCCACACATGCTCCAACAACATCGCCCTAGTGACCACTTGTCCACCGTGGCGCATGAGATATTCGAGCAATTTATATTCTCTGGGTTGAAGAACAATGACCTCACCTTTGCGCCTGACCTCCTGACTTAGAAGGTCCATTTTGAGCTCTCCTACTTCCAGCGTAATCTGCGATCCCGCCGAAGGTGAACTGGCTCGGCGATAGAGGACCTCCAACCTTGCCAGAAGCTCTTCCATGGAAAAAGGTTTAACCAGGTAGTCATCTGCTCCCGATTGTAAGCCTGTAACACGGTCGTCTACCTCTCCCAAAGCGCTAAGCACAAGCATAGGAGAGTTGTTGCCAGTATCACGCATCGTTTTGATAAAGGTCAGACCGTCCATGCGCGGCAACATTCGGTCTATAACACACACATCGTAGGCATTGTGGGTAGCGGACTCCAGGGCTTTCTCACCATCGAGAAAATGCACGCATTCGTGGCCCTGGGCACGCAATTCGCTCGCGATAAATTCGCCCACATCTAGATCGTCTTCCACCAGTAGTACATTCATCAGTCTAAGTCCGCACTCGTTGACTCAATGTAGCACGAGCTTCAAGCCCGGCTCAATTTACAGATCGTTAATACTTACCCGGAGGAGTTTCTGAGTTAAACTGCCGCGCATGAGCGTTACCGAAACAAAACAACACCCCATACTGGCAAGGCGGCTTGCCGCAATGGTATACGATGTTTTTCTGGTATTGCCTCTTATTATGGCGAGCGTCGCACTCTCCATGGGAGTTCGCGCGTGGATGCTTGGGGGCGCTGAAGGCGACCTTGGGCAAGCCGAGCTCAACCCCCAACTGGTGCAATTGATTGTCTTGGTAGTCACAACGGGTTTTTTCAGTTGGTTTTGGGTTCGTGGTGGCCAAACCCTTGGCATGCAGGCCTGGAGGGTTAAACTGGTAAGCCTGGATGACCGACCAGTAACAGCACGCATGGCGATTGTTCGCTGCCTAGCCGCCTCTTTGTCGGCGGCCTGCCTAGGAGCAGGCTACCTGTGGTGCCTGGTAGATACCAATCGACGCTACTGGCACGATTACCTGTCCGGTACCGAATTAATTTTATTGCCCAAGCCGGATAAAAAGAAGAAATAGACAGAGCGAAAAAGCAGCTAACCCGTTTTTCGCAGCAGCAAAATACCCGCGATAAAACAAAGCACAACGGGAATCGCCGCCGCGTACAAAGGCGAGAATCCAAACACCAGACTCGCAGGGCCCAACAAATCCTGACTGGTGCGAAAAACAATACCCACGAGCACACCAGCAAATATTCGAAACCCCATCGTGCCATCTCGCAAAGGGCCGAAGATAAAAGAGATGGCAATCAAAACCAAACCCCCGATGGCCGCCGGCTGTAGCAGTTTCTTCCACAGCGCAAGTTGGTAATCATCAGAATCAAGACCCTGCTGAAACAGGTAGGCACTGTAGCGGTAGAGATCCGCCACAGGAAGGTATTCGGGAGAGACCACAACCATCGTAAGCAAATCAGGGGATATTCGAGTGTCCCAGCGCAGGGTGTCATGCTCGGTCCGACTGGTTTCCCAACTTTTAAAATCGGTTTTTACGACGGATTCCATCGTCCAGTAATCGCCGTGGTGCACCGCCGTATTGGCCCGCAACGCGGATTGCAGCCTTCTTTCGGCGTCAAACTGTAGCAGTGTGACACCGTGGGCAGTACCACTGGCCTCGACTGCATTGAAATGCAAAAAAGTGTTTCCCTCTCGATTCCACAATCCATGTCGCCCGACAAAACCTTCTCTGCGACTTTGAGCAATTGCCCGTTGACTCTCCGCATACTGTTCGCTAACTGGCGCCACGTACTCACCGAGCAAAAATCCAGCCAGGGCCACCAATAAGGCCGGCTGCATAACAATCCAAACTAACTTCCCGGTTGAAACACCGGCACTTCTCATTACCACCAACTCGCTGGAGCTTGCTAATTGGCCCAAACCAATCAACGACCCTATCAGTGCTGCAAAAGGAATAAATTCGTAACATCTTCCAGGCAATGTCATTGCCACATACAAGGCAACCTGGCCGAAGGTATAGGTCTCCGATATGTCATCTGCCTCGTCGATAAAAGCGGTAACCGCATCCAGGCCGACTATGATCGCCAGCACCATGCCAATAGCGACCAGGACCGTGCGTCCTACGTAGCGATCAAGCGTTCGCATGCAGGTATCTCCAGTATTTTATCCGGCGCACAATATCCGGACCAAACAACAGAACCAGAGCCAACGCGAAGAACAGCAAATGCACGCCCCACACACCCGGAAAAACGGCCAGCTCACCTTCTTCCAAACCGGCACGTACCTTAGTCAACAACAACAAATAGCCCAGATAGATTAAAAATGCGGGGGCCATTTTTGCATAGCGGCCGCGCCGATGATCTGTACGGCTAAGAGACAGTGCAATAAGCGCCACAATGGGCACCGTCAGCGGAATTGAGAGGCGCCACTGTAGGGCCGCGATATCTTCGCTCAGATCCGACTTCAGCAACTGAACAGTGGGACGACCATCAACGGGGTCGGCCTTGCGAATACTGTCCTTGGGTTCGGGAATAAGCTCCCCAAAGCGCTCAAAGCTCACAATTTTATAGTCGAGTTGACCCGGGGTGCCCTGATAACGGTAGCCGTTGCGCAGTTCCAAATAGCGCGCACCCGACTTCTCGTCGACCGTGACTTCTCCCTCCTCGGCAAAAGTCACGACCATGGTGGTATTGCCCTTGGAATCCTCTTCACGCTGGGATAAAAAAACGGAACTCATCAAACCGGTTTCGGCAGCCACCGATTCGGTGTAGCTGACCATATCGGACCGGCGCTGGGTTTGAAAACGACCCGCGGTGAGCGCGTTAATTCCCTGAGAGGATCTGGGGTCATCCAGTAATGCCTGCGAGCGCGCAGCGCCAAGGGGAGTAATGTAAAGACTCAGACCAGCCACAATCACCATCACTAGAGTCGCCGGTACCATGGTGTACCAGCCCAGTTTTGCAGGACTGATCCCGCAGGCCGAAAAAATGACCATTTCACTTTCTACATAGAGACGCCCATAGGACATCAGAATTCCAATAAACAATCCAAGGGGAATAATCAATTCGAGGAAGCCTGGCACTCTATAAAACATCACAGGCAGTAATATATCCGCCGCAAGATCTCCCACCGCCGCCTCCGCCAGATATTTTACAAAGCGACCGCTGATAATAATGATCAACAAGATGGTGCTCACCGCCACCATATGCGTGAGAACTTCCCGATTCAGGTACCGCAGGAGTTTCATGAACTTATCGCTTATCCAATTGCCCGGTTTATGACTATATCGTTTCAGTTTAGCTGCGCAACATCATACACTACGGGGCTTAAATCGAATAAAGGAAAGCCCCATGAGTGCGATCAACTTTACATCCAGAAACATAGCTGACGCGGCGAAGGCTGCTACGGCCTGCGCGGTCGTCCCGGTCTTTAGCCGCAAGGGATTATCAGAAGCCGCCGAACAAATGGATAAAGCCTCCGGGGGGGCGGTCGCTAGCGCGCTGAAACTGGGCGACTTCACCGCGACCAAAGGGACAACACTGATGCTGTGTGCTGCGGGCTCAGCCAAACGCATTCTACTGGTCGGCTGCGGCAATCGATCTAAGTTCAACCGCGACGCGGCACGGCTGTTTATACAGGCTAGCTACTCCGCTCTCAATGCAACGCAGGCGAAAGATGCCATTTTCTACACCGCAGATTTATCGCCATCGGATGGCGATACTGCCTGGTTACTAGACACCCTGGCCCGACAGATTACAGCCGCCAGTTACAGGTACAGTGAAACGGTCACCAAACCAAAGAGTGCCTTTCGAGCCGTCAGAATTACCGTTAGCCAGGGCAGCTCGTTGTCCGTCGCCAAAGCACAGAACGAACTCGATCAGGGTAAGTCGACGGGGCTGGGCGTGAAATCTGCGCGAAATTTGGCGAACCTGCCGGGCAATATCTGCACGCCCTCCTATCTCGCCGATCAGGCCCGAGCTCTGGCGAAAGGTCGCGCGAAATTCACCACGCAAATTCTCGAAGAAAAGAAGATGGCGGAACTGGGAATGGGTGCCCTGCTGTCGGTTTCTGCCGGTAGTGATCAAAGCGCCAAGCTTATCGTCATGAACTATAAGGGTGGCAAACCCAAGCAAAAGCCCTATGTGTTGGTTGGCAAAGGCATCACCTTTGACACAGGCGGTATTTCTCTGAAGCCCGGTGGCAAAATGGATGAAATGAAATACGACATGGGCGGTGCTGCCAGCGTATTTGGCACCATGGAGGCGATCGCCGAAATGGGCCTGCCACTGAATGTTGTAGGCATTGTCGCCGCGGCTGAAAACATGCCCAGTGGTGGAGCGACCAAACCCGGCGATGTAGTGACCAGTATGTCGGGAAAAACTGTTGAGATACTCAACACGGATGCCGAGGGCCGCCTAGTATTGTGTGACGCGCTAACCTATGCGGAACGTTTTGAGCCACTGGCAGTTGTAGACATCGCCACTCTTACTGGTGCCTGCGTTGTTGCATTAGGCGCTCATGCGACCGGGCTTTACGCCAATCAAGATCAGTTAGCAGATCAGCTGCTGGCGGCAGGTGTGGAAACACACGATCGCGCATGGCGAATGCCACTGTGGGACGATTATCAAAATCAACTCAATACCAACTTCGCAGATGTTTCCAATCTGGGTGGTCCTGGGGGCGGCAGTATTACTGCGGCCTGTTTTCTGTCGCGCTTCGCCCAAAAATACCACTGGGCTCACATGGATATCGCCGGTACTGCCTGGAACAGCGCCCCCAAGGGCGCAACGGGACGCCCGGTACCACTGCTAACGCGATATCTGATGGACAGAGCTGGAAAGTAATCGATGACGCGAGTCGGCTTTTATGTGATTCAAAATAATGATGCGGGGCAGCGTTTGTTAGTAGCCGCCCGGCTCGCTGATAAAGCGTTTCAACAGGGGCTTCGAATCTACATTAACGCTGTAGATGAGCCTCAAGCGCGGCAGCTTGACGAACTGTTATGGAGTTTTCGCCCGGCGAGTTTTTTGCCTCACGGTATATCCGGTGAAGAACACAGCAAGAAAATCGCGATTGGCTGGGGGCAAGAACCTGTGGATCACGATGACCTGCTGATTAATCTGCAGTTGAGCATCCCCTCTTTTTTTGGCCGCTTCCGCAGAGTCGCCGAGGTGGTGACTCAGGATGCTCAAAGCCTGGCTGCTTTGCGTGAGTCCTGGAAGTATTACAAGGAGCGTGGGTACGAGTTGGAAAAGCACGACTTGTAGGGCTTCCAGTTATCTTTCTTAATGCAGTCCGCACAGTCCTGCCCGCAATTGACGGTGGGAAACCCTTCAACCGATTGGGGGTCTTTACCAAGGCAAATCGTTTCGTCATCGTGCAGATTCTCTTCCCACAGTACACCCCACCTGAATTCGCGTATAATCGCGCCTTTTGCGAATGCTCGCACAGCTGCCGGACACTTACGCCTGATGGACAAGACATTTCAACCCGCAAACATTGAAACTCGCTTGTACGAGGAGTGGGAAGCCAAAGGTTACTTTGCACCTCAAGGTGGCGAGAAAGCCTATAGCATTATGATCCCACCGCCCAACGTCACGGGCAGTTTGCACATGGGGCACGGCTTTCAGGAAGCCATTATGGATGCCCTGATTCGCTACCATCGCATGGCGGGCTTCAATACTCTTTGGCAGGTCGGTACGGACCACGCCGGAATTGCGACGCAAATGATGGTGGAGCGACAGCTTGAGGCCCAAGGTATTTCTCGAGCCGATCTGGGCCGCGAAAAATTCATTGAGAAAGTCTGGGAGTGGAAAGGGGAATCGGGCGGCACCATTACCCAGCAACTGCGGCGATTGGGTTCTTCTATGGACTGGTCTCGCGAGCGCTTTACGATGGACCCAGGCCTTTCGGCTGCCGTCCAGGAAGTCTTTATCCAATTGCATCGCGAGGGTCTTATTTACCGCGGCCAGCGGCTGGTTAATTGGGACCCTGCCCTGCACACGGCAATCTCTGATTTGGAAGTGAACTCCGTTGAAGAAAAGGGTCATTTATGGCATTTGCGCTACCCCCTTTCCAACGGCAAAGACCATCTTGTTGTCGCGACGACTCGACCGGAAACCATGCTCGGGGATGCCGCCGTCGCTGTACACCCCGATGATGAGCGCTATAAACACCTTATTGGCCAGACGATTGACCTTCCCCTTTGCGATCGGCAAATTCCCATCATCGCCGACGATTACGTCGATATGGAGTTTGGTACGGGTTGTCTGAAAATTACTCCGGCACACGACTTCAACGACTGCGAAGTGGGCAAACGTCACGACTTGCCACTGATCAATATCTTCAATGATGACGCGGCAATTGGCGCCAATGCTCCCCAGGCCTACCAAGGAATTGACCGCTTCGATGCTCGCTCGCGTGTCGTCGAAGACCTCGAAGCACTTGGGCTGCTTGAAAAAGTAGAAGACCACACCCTGAAAGTACCCAGAGGGGATCGCTCTGACGTTGTTATCGAGCCCTACCTGACCGACCAGTGGTATGTGGATGCCAAGAAACTCGCACAGCCAGCCATATCCGCAGTCGAGGACGGTGATATTCAGTTTGTACCCAAGCAATGGGAAAACACTTACTTTGCCTGGATGCGCGATATACAGGACTGGTGTATCAGCCGCCAATTGTGGTGGGGACATAGAATCCCGGCCTGGTACGACGAGCGAGGTGAGGTTTATGTCGGTGAAAGCGAAGCCGCAGTAAGAACAGAGCACGCCCTGGATGACAGTATCACTTTGCGCCAGGATGATGATGTACTGGATACCTGGTTCTCGTCAGCGCTGTGGACCTTCTCGACGCTAGGCTGGCCCGAGGAGACCGAGGACCTCAAGACTTTCCACCCTAGTACCGTACTGGTGACAGGATTCGACATCATCTTCTTCTGGGTCGCACGAATGATCATGATGACCCTGCACTTTCGCGAAGAGGTACCCTTTCATACGGTGTATGTACACGGGCTGGTGCGGGATGCCGAGGGACAGAAAATGTCCAAATCCAAGGGCAATGTCATCGATCCAATCGATCTTATAGACGGCATTGAACTGCCAGAGTTAATTGCAAAACGCACTGCGGGAATGATGCAGCCTAAACTTGCGAAAAAAGTCGAGAAAGCAACGCTGAAACAGTTCCCGGACGGTATCGACGCATACGGAACAGACGCTTTGCGTTTCACCTATTATTCCCTGGCATCGACGGGTCGGGATATCCAATTCGATATCGGCAGAATCGAAGGCTACAAGAATTTTTGCAACAAAATTTGGAACGCGTATAGCTATGTCCTGATGAATTGCGAAGGTCAAGACTGTGGCGCACAAAACGCCGCTGAAGTAGAGCTCAGCTTGGCGGACCGCTGGATTATCAGCAAACTGCAGGAAACCGAAGCCGATGTTGCGCGGGCTATCGCCAACTACCGCTTTGATCATGCCTCCCAGGCACTGTACGAATTTGTCTGGAATGAATACTGCGGCTGGTATCTCGAACTGTCAAAACCGGTATTGTGGGATGAAAACGCCAGCCTCAGTGCCCAGCGCGGTACAAGGAGAACGCTGGTAGGAGTTCTGGAAACCTGCATGCGCCTGCTGCATCCGTTCATGCCATTTATCACTGAGGAAATTTGGCAGACCGTGGGCCCACTAGCGGGGAAAACCGGCGATACGGTCATGCTCCAGCCCTACCCCGTGAGCGATGACAAAGCCATAGACAGCGCCGCAAATGCGGATATAGAATGGTTGAAAGGCGTTATTGTTGGTATTCGTAACATTCGCGGAGAAATGAACGTATCTCCAGCCATAGCACTTCCAGTTCTGTTCAAAAATGGTGGCGATCAGGACGCGAAGAGGCTGGATGAAAACCGACAGTTCCTGGAAAAGTTGGCCAAGCTGGAGAAGATTCAGTGGCTAACAGCAGATGACGACGTACCGGTCAGTGCGACTGCACTGGTAGGTAATCTCGAAATATTGGTCCCCATGGCGGGATTGATTGATCAGGATGCGGGGCTGGCCAGGCTGGCGAAGGACGTTGATAAAAAGGAAAAAGAGCTGTCACGCCTAAACGGCAAGCTGAATAACGCGTCCTTTGTTTCGAAGGCGCCAGCTGAAGTCGTGGCAAAGGAGCAGGAAAAATTGCAGGCCATTGAACAGGCTTTGCTGAAATTGCAGGAACAGGAGCAGCGCATTAAGCAGTTGTAACTGTAAAAAGACTCGGACAACCAGATTCTGGCCACTGCCGTTCAGATGTGAACGGAAGTGCATAATAAAAGCAAAACCAAGATCCGGGGGAAGTAGTATGAGTGAGCGTGTAAACGGCACTGTAAAGTGGTTTAACAATGCAAAAGGGTTCGGGTTCATCACACGGAGTGAATCCGAGGACGATGTATTCGTACATTTTCGCTCCATTGTGGGCGACGGCTATAAGACCCTCGATGAGGGCCAAGCGGTCGAGTTCGCACTGGTCGAAGGCCCCAAGGGTTTGCAGGCAGAGGAAGTGTCGAAAGTATAGTCGTTCTGTTTAGGCACAGCTAAAAAGAGCCTCCTGAAACGGCCGGTGACACCGTGCCGATGGTTGCACTCGAAATTGTTCTGATTAATTGTTACTAAGCCTTCAAACACTGCGTAATAGTGGTAGAATTTCGCGCTGTATTTCGCCCCAAATAATGAGAGGAAAATTATGAGTCTTTTTGGCAAGCTGGTTATCAGCTTAGTTGTTGCGGCCATCGCTTCTGCTATCACTACATTTGTCGGTTCACACGGCGCGTTTCTTAGTGTGTTTTGCGCCTTCGCTGCGGCCACCATCGCTACCTCACTACTCGGATCAATCAAAGCACCCGCCACGGGCACCGCAGCCGCTGGGCCAGCGAAAGCCTCTGCCCCCAAAGCAAAGACCGCAAAACCCAAGCCTCAAAAAAAGAGCAAGCCCCAATCTGCTGGAGGGAAGAGAGAGGAAGGCGAAGTAAAGTGGTTTAACGTATCCAAGGGGTTTGGATTCATCAGCAGAGAAAACGGTGAGGAAATCTTTGTACACTTCCGCTCGATTCTTGGAGAGGGAAGACGCAGTTTGCGGGATGGGCAGCGAGTATCCTTTGTGGTTGCTGACAGTGACAAAGGACTGCAAGCAGAAGAAGTGGAAGCAGCTGACTAGTCCGATCCGTCAACTTGAGCGGGCTTACCTACATTGGCGAGCTCAGTTCAAAGCTGAGACTGTTGCTTCAGCAGTGCCTCGCGCCAATAAGCCTGGATCATACCCGCGCCCTGAGTTAAAACCTCTTCGGACGACAGCGTGCTGTCTTCCATCGCCAGCTCGACAACGGCATAGCCCATGTCGACACTCAATCTGGACTGCATCTTTAACCCCGGCGTGAGCGGCCAGTCTAAAACCTCGGCTATGAGCGCCGCAAACTGATCCGCTACTATTCTGTTTGATTCCAGGCGCAGTTCCTGCAATGGCCCCACCGCGCGCAGAGATTGAATAATTTCTAGCCCCGCAAGCTGTTCGCAAGTTACGTCATAAGTCAGCCGGAGTAGTTCTTCGATACTTTCCAGGAGCAACTCGGGCTTTTGAAGCACCTCCAGACGATCAAACCACAACAGCCCGACTTCATTCTGCCTGTCCATCATCACTGCGCCCAGCGCATGCAGCACAGCATATTTGTTGGGGAAGTAACGATACAGCGCTGGAACCGTTATACCTGCGCGCTCGGCGATAAGATTGGTAGAAATGCGTTCAACACCCACTTCGATGAGCAGCTGCGCCGCAGCAACCAAGATGGCCTCGTAAGTACGTTTGGCCCTTTCCTGACGCGGCTTGTTCTTTTCCAGAACTTCCACTTTACGGCTAACAGAAGTCATATCTAACACCCGGCCCCTGATTTTTCATTCGAATAAGTATGACAAGCTGAATATTCTGCTAACATGCTTTCTCGTCGTATCCAGCTCATTCGGCTTGGTCCGATTGTATCAGATTAATTGCAACAAACTCGTCAGTGGGCTTTTTACCATCTTGTCCTGGGGGTATCATTTACCCACTATTAAAGCTGTTCTGAGATGACTATTTCAGCGTGATCCAGCGGTTTGAATATTTACCTGACTCTCACCCATTAGTACTAATCCATCAATATAAGAATCCATTGTGAGTACACAACAATCTGAAACCGCGCTTAACTTTCACGGCGTCACTATGCCCACCGCAAAGCATCGCGCGATTCGCAACTTGAGGCGACAGGGTATCGCACCAGGCATACACGGCAACAAGCTCTGGAAATCGAGTTTCCTCCTGGTCGACTACCTCAGTGCGAACCCACCAGAACATAGCGCCAGCGTAATTGACGTTGGCTGCGGGTGGGGATTTAGTGGAGTCTGGTGCGCAAAAACCCTCGGGTCAGAAGTGACCAGCGTGGACGCGGACCCCGACGTATTTCCCTATTTGAACACTGTTGCACAGATTAACCGGGTAGAAACTCTGGCTCTTAAATCCCGATTCGAGCGCCTCAGCAAGCGCCAACTAGGCGAGTTCGATATGCTCATTGCGGCAGACATTTGCTTTTGGGACGAACTGGTCAACCCTGTGTGTAAGATGATAGACCGGGCGGTAGACGCAGGGGTGAAGCATATTATTATTGCAGACCCGGAGCGTTCCTCCTTTTTCACCATGGCACTACGCTGTATGCACAAGCACTACGCAGAGCTGATTGAATGGGAAATACAGTCGCCCGTTAGTGCGCGAGGAGCGGTATTAGTCATAGAAAATGCTTAAAGCCGCAATCGCAGAAACGCTGGTGCAACTATTCGAATTATTGTCTATTTTATGACCAATTTTCTAGTGTCACTTCATCATCGATGATATAAAGCACGACTCTTTTTACAGTGGCTCCTGATACCGGCAGACCTTAACAAGATGAACTATTCTTAAACTGAACACTATACCCGCAGGGTAAGCAAAACTATGAAACAACTTGGAATACTCGATAGCGCTTTTCTCAATCTCGAACAAACCAATACACCTCAGCACGTTGGCGGCATGGGAATCTACGACCCATCCACTTCAGAAGGAGGGGTAGTTCGTTTCAAACAGGTCATTTCAACCTTTGAGCGACGCCTAGGCGAGAACCCATTGTTCAGAACTCGATTGATAGAAGTACCCGGCGGTCTGGACAGACCCTACTGGATCAAAGATGCCAATTTTGATGTGGAATTTCATTTGCGACACATCGCACTGCCCTATCCCGGTGACTGGCGCCAACTGTGCATTCAGGTAGCACGGCTACACTCACGACCCCTGGATTTATCTCGTCCCTTATGGGAGGCCTATATTATCGAAGGCCTGGACAATATTCCTAATCTCCCGAAAGGATCTTTTGCGGTCTATACCAAAATGCACCACGCATTGGTGGACGGTGCCGGGGGTGCAAACTTCATGGCGGTATTGCATGACCTGGAGGCAAACCCTGAAGTATCGGAGCCGGCCCCGCAAAAGGCTGTCGTGTATGACAGCGAGCCGTCCCGGCGGGAACTGTTAGCCAAAGCCTCAATCAACAGCATAAAAAACACCGGGCAAGTGCTAGTAGGGACTGTACGTGGCGCACGAGACATGGGCAAATATGCACTGCAAATAGCGCGCAAAGAAATCCCCGCTCCCGATATATCTGCTCCAAAAACTTCCCTCAACAACCCGGTTGGCCCCCACCGTGTCTTCGACGCAGCGGAGTTTCCGCTCGAGGGCTTCAAGGATATTAAGGACGCCGCCGGCGTCAAACTGAATGACGTGGCACTGGCAGTTATCGGCGGAGCATTGCAGCGATACCTCGAGGCAAACAACGAATTTCCTGAGGGATCTCTTGCGGCAAGCTTACCGCTCAATATGCGCACGCGCCGGGGCGTCACTGATGACAACAACCAGGTGGGGTCGGTTTTTGCCTCACTGCACACAGATGTAAAAGATCCGCTTGCACGTCTTGCTGCGGTGCACGATTCCACCATGGAGGCGAAGGAATATGGAGAGGCAAGCCCCATGGTTGACGTGCTCAAGGTTGCCGGTGCGTTCTCGCCATTCATAGCAAAATCCGTAGCCGGCTTCTGGTCGCGCAATAATTTGTCAAAGCATATACCGGTGAATATATCGACGGTCATCTCCAACGTGGCAGGTCCCGACTTCCCACTGTATTGCGCCGGAGCCCGGATGGTCGATTACTACGGTTTGGGCGTCTTGACGCCTGGCATCGGCGTCTTCCATCTGGTTTTCAGCTACTCCGGAACGGTAACACTCTCGGTATTGGCTGACAGGGACATCATGCCCAACCCCGAGCTTTACCACGATTGCCTGGTTGCTTCTTACGAAGAACTTTACGCTGCCACCAACGCCTTAAAACTGCCCGCTAAGAGCGCAAAAGCAAAAGCTGCTGTGCTGGCGAAAGCTAAAATCGAGTCACCGAGACGGGGTAGCGTCGAAGAGCGCGAGAATACAAAGTCGAACAAAAAGAAGTCGGGCAAGAAACTGAAGGGAACTAAAAAGCTAAAGACTGGTAAAAAGCCCAAAGCTAAAAACAAGGCGAAGCCCAAAGCTGTTCCCAAACGAAAAACGGCCGTTAAAGCGAGGCCCGCAGCAAAACCAAAGGCCAAACCCAAAGCTGCACCAAAGTTGAAGCTTGCCAGTAAGACGCGTAAGCCGACCAAGACGGCTGCACCAGCCAAAGTGCGACCGGCGAGGCCCAAAGTGGTTAGACGCAAGCAGGCTAGCGCGCCAAAACTAAAAACATCGCTCTAGCAGACGCGATCCACTCGGGGTTTTTATCTTCGTAGCCCCATAAAAAAACCCGCCGTGAGACGGGTTAAAAAAACTCTACTGGACCTGAATGAGACATGGCGAGTAAATCAATACCCACCGATGCGGTTACTTGAACACTGCATCTGATTTCGAGTTGCACACAGAATATCCAAGACAGTGATATACATCCAATGTATTATTCTCATGACTAGAGTTTAGAGTCTGGGGAGGAAGATTATCGCGCAAAGTGTGCGAAAAAACTTGACATAAAGCGGCAAAAAGTTTGCCGCGCCCTATACAGCTTTGCTTTTTAAAAGGTGTATAGGGCGCGGCCTTCAGAAAGAAATGAATCGATTTCTTCTGGAGGCCGCTATGAACGCAACAGGATGTGCTCACATCCCCCGCGAACTGTGCTATTGGATAACATTTTTAAGCAAAGCGCTACCCCCAAGATCCGTAGGCACATTCATTGAACTATTGATCGGCGCTATGTTAACGCCCGCTGGCTTTGTCACCGAAACCTATTTGTTTCTAGACATGCAAAGGCACTGGACGACGTATTACAAATGGCTTGAAGCCGGAAAGTGGTCCTGGTTGAAGCTGGCAAGACAGTTCGTCTGTCTGGTTCTTAGTGCCAAGAATGATCCCGTTCTATATTTAGCGATTGACGATACGGTGAGTCTACGAGCCTCGAAAAAAGCACCGGGCAGCCAGATACATCATCAGCACGGAAATAAGCCGAATTTAGCCGCCTATGTTCGTGGTCAATGCTGGGTTAGTTTAGCGGCTGTTTTCAGGCGCACACCGCTGGAGACGACGGCGATACCTCTATTGTTCCGACTGATACCCAGTGCAGGGAATACGGGCAAGCTGGTCGCAGCGACAGTGATCATGCGTGCTGTTTACCGCTTGTTTGAAGATAAAACGGTGAGGGTATTGGTCGATTGCTGGTATATGCGCAAACGATTTATCAACGCGATGACAGCGTACGGTTTTACCGTGATTGGCCAGGCGAGAATCGATACGCGGCTTTACGACGAACCCCCCGAACGAAAACCGGGGCAACGCGGGCGGCCACGCAAGTATGGCGAAAAACACACACCCAAGCGAATTGCCCACTTTAAAAAGACGGAAGCACTACTGCGGCTGTACGGAAAAGAACAAAAGGTGAGATACCGTAGTCGGCTCGCCAAGGCAAGGTTCCTTGACGGTCAGTTAGTCAGAGCCGTTTGGTGCGAGCTAGACAGGGGTAAAGGTCAGTGGACCAAGACTCGATTATTTCTTTCAACCGATACGACTCTAACGAGCGAACAAGTGATTGAAGATTACGGACTGCGTTGGTCGATTGAGTCGATGTACTACCAGTTGAAACAATTGTGGGGGCTCAAAGAAGCCTGGCAGCAACGGCGCCAAACGCTGCATCGCTGGGTTCACTTGACGACTGTAGGTTACGGACTGCTTCATTTGTTGACGCTGGTATTGGGTGATAAAGCGGGCCCACTGGTGACGGATGCACCATGGCGCAAGCCGGATATTATTACAGCGGGAAGAATCAGGCTGGGTCTGACAAAACATTTTCGCCATGTTAACGTTCGAAGCTGGTGGAACGAAAGATGCAAAAAATTCCAAGCCCCTGGTGCGGTAGATTATATACAAGATGGGTAACATTGCGTTGCAGCTTGTATTACACGCAGGTTTTGAGAGAACATTAAGGAAAAGGAGTCGGGATTGAAGCTTCCGACAACAGCTCTTTCGCTCTAAACTCTAGATTCTCATGATTTACATGAATTTAATTCATAAAGGTCTATTGTGGACATCAAACAGTTAGCGAAGGTTGATCTTAACCTACTTGATTTCATTGCAAATATTACTGGAAGAGAGAAGCGTATCGCGAGCAGCGGAAAGGCTGTATATCACTCAACCCGCGATGAGTAAGACCCTATCACGCCTACGCCAGGTCTTTGGCGACCCTCTTTTTATTCGGGCAGCCATGGCATGCAACCAACACCGCGTGCCCAGGAGCTGTCTGAGAACCTCGGAGACATTCTGACGGATATCAATCATCTGGTAGCGCCAGCGAGTTTCGACCCCGCCTCTTTCAACGGCGAAATAACACTGGCCCTATCGGAATACATCGGGGTGGCACTGCTTCCGCCGTTAATCCGAAATTTGCATACGATAGCGCCGAAGCTAACCATCAAGACGCTTACTAGAGTGGAAAATCAGCTGGCGCAATTGGCTAACGGAACGCTCGATTTTGCCATTCAAATCGAACAAGCCACCTACTCTGACGACTTCCGCACGGAGCACGTTGCCAGCAACCCACCGGCAGTATTGGTCCGCGATACCCATCCTTTAAGCCGGGGAAAGATTACCTGGAAGCGACTGGCCAGCTACCCTGTTATCCGCCTCTATATTTCCGATCTTGAACAAGTCGAGATCCTTCGCACCCCGGATACTTTCAACCGGGCTCGAAATCCCAACCAGAGTTGCCTTGAAACCTCTCACCTCCTGACTTCTCTGGAGGTGTTGCGTACCACTGACTATTTTATGCCCGGCCCCGCCTCCATTTTGCGAAACACATCAGTTGCCGAGCACCTCATTGCGCTACCCCTCCCGGCCGGTGGAGAGTACACCATGGACTACATGCTTGTGTCCCATCGTCGAACCGAGGGTTCTGCCGTGCATCAATGGTTCTGGGCACAAATTCTGGATACACTTGCGACCCTGCGCATGGACGCAAGCCAATAGAATCGAGTCATACATAGCGGACACAAAGTGGACACAGTCAAAGAAGAAAATGGGTTTCAAATTTGGGTGGACGCCGACGCCTGCCCCAAGGTTGTCAAGGAGATATTGTTTCGCGCAGCGCAACGGATGAGCATCAAGCTCACACTGGTGGCCAATCATGCTTTGACCACACCGCCTTCGCCGCTGATACAATCGCTACAGGTATCGGCTGGGTTTGATGTCGCAGATGATTTCATTGTGGAACAGGTGGTAGCGGGTGATATCGTGATTACCTCCGATATCCCATTGGCTGCAGAGCTAATCGCCAAAGACGCGTTGATCCTGACGCACCGGGGAGAACGGTATACAGCCAACAACATTGGCGCTCGCTTGAACATGCGAGATTTTATGGAGGAAATGCGGTCGACCGGGGAAGTTCGTGGCGGCCCGCCCCCTTTAAATCACAATGACCGCATGCAGTTCGCCAACGCGCTGGACAGACTACTAACACAGCACAAAAAACAGCAGATGAGCAAAGATAAGTCATGAGTAAAAAAGCAAGACGCGAGATTCCAACTTTTGAAACTCCGATTATAGAAACCCATTGCCATCTCGACTACCTGGACGCCGAGGAGCTATCGGCAACTCTCCAAAAAGCCGAAGAGGTCGGGATAGAGAAAATTATCACAATCGCAGTATCTCCGGGAAATCTCGCTAAGGTTCGCGACCTTACCCAGCAGGCCAATAACATCTGGGGCACGCAGGGTATTCATCCTCATGAAGCCGAGTTGTTCAATTCAGAGGTGGAAGCTGAGATACGGGAGGAAAGCGCGGGTCAAAAAATACTGGCCATTGGCGAGATTGGTCTGGACTATTTCTATGACCACGCAGACCGTGGGATTCAGCGCACAGTGTTCGAAAAACAACTGCAAATGGCAGTAGATTGCAATCTGCCGGTGGTAATACACACCCGCGAAGCTGACGAGGACACGCGCAGTATATTAAAGAACTTCAGCACGAGCCTGGCAGGCCGCGGCGTTATTCACAGCTTTACCTCCGGTCTGGCACTCGCAGAATTTTGCGTCGATGAAGGTTTCAGCCTGGGATTTAATGGGATTACAACCTTCAACAGCGCACAAAACGTCCGCGATGTGGTTACGGCAACCCCCATAGAGAAAATAGTACTGGAAACTGATGCCCCCTACCTGACGCCCGTGCCCTACAGAGGGCGACCAAACGCTCCGTTTTATCTGCCATTTATCGCGGAGACCATCGCCAAGCTAAAAGAGATGAACGTTGAACCTTTTCTCCAGCAAGTTTATCGCAACAGTGAAAACCTGTTCTTTGAGGGCTAGGAAATAATCTACGAACTTTGAGAATGTGAGATAACCGAACCGGCAAATCTTTCTAATTTTTGAGCTGCGCAACCGCTTCATCTACTAAACACGATCACGATCAATGCTACAATTGCCGTTCAGAACTTCGCGCAAAACTATCGAGCTAACCGCAGGAAATACGCTTTTTAATGGAATACATCATAGGACAACGCTGGGTTAGTCATGCAGATGCACAACTCGGTTTAGGAATCATTATAGAAGTTGAAGGGCGTCGTGTTTCGGTAACCTTTCCCGCCGCTGCAGAAGAACGCACCTACTCATTGGACAACGCCCCACTGACAAGGCTGAGATTTAAAGCCGGGGACAACATATCCACGATCGACGATGTTGAATTGAAATTAACCTATGTGGAAGAGCACGAAGGCATACTGTACTACACGGGCGTTGATCACCACGATCAGGAAGAAACGATCTCAGAACTCGACCTTGATTCCTTTGTCCAGCTGACTACACCACAACAGCGCCTGCTCAACGGGCACTTTGACAAAAACCACGAGTTTGCCCTTAGATTCGCCACCTTCGCCCAAGCAGATCGCCTCCAGCATTCCGGCGCCCGCGGTTTAATGGGCTCGAGAACCAACCTGCTACCCCATCAGATCTATATCGCCAACGAAGTCGGTCGCAGACACGCACCCAGAGTTCTACTCGCTGATGAGGTGGGCTTGGGGAAAACCATCGAGGCGGGAATGATTTTACAGCAGCAGTTGCTGACCGGTCGCGCCAGCCGCGTTCTCATTATCGTACCCTCGAGCTTGCTGCACCAATGGCTTGTCGAAATGCTGCGCCGATTCAATTTACGATTCGCCCTGTTCGATGAAGATCGAATCGCCGAAATGGCAGAAGAGAACCCCTTTGAAGCAGAACAGCTGGTGTTATGTAGTCTCGATTTATTTAACGAAAGAAGCGATCTACGGAACCAGGCCCTGGCTGCAAACTGGGACATGGCTGTAATCGACGAAGCGCACCATCTGCACTGGTCAGAAGATCAGGTAGGGGAAGATTATGCTTTCGTTGAAGCACTGGCACAGAATACGGCCGGCTTGCTACTCCTGACCGCCACCCCGGAGCAAATCGGACAATCCAGCCACTTCGCCAGGCTGAGACTGCTGGACCCCTCCCGCTTTCACGACCTTGAGCAATTTCGGAACGAAGAAAAGAACTTTCGCAAACTCGGTGAATTACTCGATGCCGTCGAATCCGGAGAGCGGCCCAGTAGCCTTCCCGGGGACATTGACCCACAGGCAGATTCCGACTCTATTATCAGAAGTTTGCTGGATCGACACGGCACGGGGCGTGTCTTGTTTCGAAACACTCGCGCTGCAATAAAGGGATTTCCGCAGCGGATCGTTCATTCTTACTCGCTTGCGGCACCCCAGCAGTATATCCACGCTCAGCGCGAGCTGGCTGAAAAGTTGCACCCCGAACAACCCTACATCGATGGCAGCTGGCTGGACTTTGACCCCAGAGTTGGCTGGCTTGAGAGCATCCTAAAGGAACTGCGCCCAGCGAAGGTACTCGTGATCTGTGCACAGGCCAAAACGGCACTGGCCCTGGAACACCACCTTCATATGCGAGCGGGTATTCGCTCGGTAGCTTTCTACGAAGGATTGTCGATTATCGAACGAGACCGAGCTGCCGCCTATTTTGCCGATGAGGTGGGTGGTGCACAAACCCTGGTTTGCTCAGAGATTGGCAGCGAGGGCCGCAACTTTCAGTTTGCGCACCACTTGGTATTGTTCGACTTACCGCTTAATCCCGACTTGCTTGAGCAGCGCATAGGCCGTCTGGATAGAATTGGACAGAGCGAAGATGTCCAGATTCATGTTCCCTACCTGGCAGATACTGCCCAGCAGACACTCTATGAGTGGTATGACCGTGGGCTCAATCTGTTCCGTGAAAGCTGTTCGGCAGGATTCGCTATCTACCAAAATTTCGAAACAAGGTTGACGGATCAACTGCTGAAAAAAGACGACTTCTTTGATGCGTTGGTGACTGACACAGCAGCGTTTACCGACCAGACACGTCTGGAGTTACGAGAGGGGCGCGACAAGCTACTGGAGCGAAACTCTTGTAATCCGGAAATAGCAGCGCAGGTGATCGCTGAGATTAGCGACCAGGAAAAAGACGAAGAGTTGCAGGAATACCTGGAAGCCCTGTGTGAAACCTACGGAGTAGAGACCGAGTTTCACTCTGAACAAACCCTAATTTTACGTCCCTCGGAGCAAATGCTAACCGGGCATTTCCCCTACGTGCAAGAGGAGGGAACCACGGTGACATTCAACCGGGACAAAGCGCTTTCAAGAGAGGACATCGAGTTTATCACCTGGGAGCACCCCATGATTGTGGAGGCCATGGAAATGGTGCACTCCACCGAGCTGGGCAACGCGGCTATTGGCACCATCAAACTCAAGGGTATCCCCGCGGGAACTATGCTGTTGGAGTGTCTCTACACTGTGAACTGCGTGGCACCAAAATCATTGCAGGTTGAAAGGTTCCTCTCTCTATCACCTATGCGCTTGTTGATGGATGCTCGCGGCAAAGATCTCGCCTCACTACTACCCCACGCGCGATTGAATGAGTTGGTCGAGCGCATCAAAAAGCCTACCGCGCTGGCCATCATCAAGCAGGTGTACAAGGAAGTTGAAGCCAAAATGACCATGGCCACCACGGAAGCGGAAAAGAAACTCAAAAATATTCTCGCCGAAGCCGATAGCAAAATGCGTGCTGACCTGGGGCAGGAGCTACAGCGTCTTGAGGCCCTGCGTGAGGTCAACCCCTCCATACGGGCCGAAGAGGTAGAGCATCTGCGGTATCGAATAGAAGAGTGCGCTATCCACATTGCTCATGCCAATCTACAGCTGCAAGCATTGAGGCTGATTGTCACAACCTAGCAGCCTGTCGGACTTAACCCAACAACGTCATCATGAGATAATGTGGTCACACTGAAAAGTAACCGGGAATAAGTGATGGCCAATTTTGTAAACGTTGATCGAGAGACGGACTATCTATTCCCTCCCTCTATGTCGGACTGGTTACCTGAACACCACCTGGCACGGTTTGTCGTGGAGGTCGTTGATCAGCTCGATCTGTCTGAGCTCACCCGTCAATATGCCGGGCGTGGATCAAAGGCGCACCATCCAGCGGTCCTACTGAGTTTGCTGATCTACGGTTACGCCACCGGTGTGTTTTCCAGCCGTAAGATTGAGCGAGCCACCCACGACTCCATTGCGTTTCGCTACCTGGCGGCCAACACGCATCCGGATCACGACACTATAGCGACCTTTCGACGCCGTTTTTTGCCTCAGCTTGAAGCACTTTTTGTTCAGGTCTTGTTGCTGGCGCGTGAAATGAAGCTCATGAAGCTTGGGCGTATCGCCCTGGATGGCACCAAGATCAAGGCGAATGCCAGCAAGCATAAGGCGCTTTCTTATGGCCACTTAAAGAAAATCGAAGCACAGCTCAAGGCAGAAGTCAGCGCTCTCACTGCACAGGCCGAGGCGGCAGATCAAACGCCGGTAGCGGATGGCATGGACATTCCCGCGGAGATTTCCCGGCGCGAAACACGACTTGAGGCACTGGCTGCGGCCAAAGTAAAAATTGAAGAACGGGCGCAGGAGCGTTTTGCGCGTGAACAAGCCGAATACCAACAAAAACAAACCCAACGCCAAGCTCAGGATGCTGGAAAAAAGCCCCGGGGCCGGGAGCCTAAGCCACCGCTTCCCGGCCCTCGAGATAAAGACCAGATGAATTTGACCGATGAAGAGTCGCGTATCATGCCGGTATCTGGCGGCGGCTTTGAACAGTGCTACAACGCCCAGGCCAGTGTTGACACCGATACAATGCTCGTCGTCAGTACACACATGACACAGGCCCCGAACGACAAACAACAAATAAAGCCGGCCCTGACAAAGCTGAATACCCTGCCTGAAGAACTGGGCAAGGTGACCGACCTGCTGGCCGATACAGGCTATTTTAGCGGTGATAATGTAAAGGCTTGCGTAGAGGATAATATCCAGCCTTTACTGGCAGTAGCGCGTGACCACCATCACCCGTGCGTTTTTGATCGGTTTGCCCCTGACGCCCCCACTCCGATAACGGATGATCAGGTGAGGCTCATGAAACATCAACTGACGACCCAATCCGGTCGAGCGCTGTACGCATTAAGAAAGCAAACGGTAGAGCCAGTGTTCGGCATCATCAAACACGTTATGGGGTTGAGGCAGTTCTCGATGCGAGGTTTGGACAAGGTTGCGGGCGAATGGACGCTGGCGACACTGGCATGGAATGTAAAGCGTATGAATGTGCTGAGAATGGCATAATTAAGCGGTCATTTGCCGCATAAATGCCCATTACAGGGCTGGATAAAGGCGTGATGAAGGTTGACGTGGCTGCCCTGGGACAATCACATCTTCTGCGTGGTGTCCTGACAGCCCTGTAGCACGCTGGAGTATTAAATCGTGCCCGTCAGGAGCTGAGTCCGACAAACTGCTAGTATCGCGTTCGATTTGAAAAACCTCTGGCCAAATTAAACCACTTGCTTTAATATCAACTTTTAAAGCACATGGTTTAAATGTAGTCCAAAGGGCAATCATGACGGCACAAACACAGTTAAACGGTAAGTCCGATCCTCAAACACCCCTCGAAGTTATGATATTGGGCGCGGGATTTGGCGGAATCTGCGCCGGGATCAAGCTGAAAGAACAAGGCATCCGCAATATCCGCATCTACGAGAAAGCTGCGGGAATCGGGGGCACCTGGTGGCACAACACGTATCCTGGAGCCGTCTGCGACATCGCGTCTCACCTGTACTGCTACTCCTTTGAGCCCAATCCGAATTGGACGCGTATTTACTCGCCACAAAAAGAAATACAGGCCTACATCGAACGCTGTGCTGATAAATACGATGTGCGAAAACATGTTCAACTCAACACCCCAATAAACGAATTTACCTATGACGACGAACGCAAACTATGGTGTGCCCACTTCGACGATGGCAGCACCCAACACGCCCATCATGTGATATTCGCCAGTGGCGGCTTGCACCTCCCAGCCTTCCCCGACATCCCCGGCAGAGAGCGTTTCTCCGGGGTATCCATGCATTCAGCGCAGTGGAATCACGAAGTAGAGTTTGAAGGCAAGCACGTAGCTGTCATCGGCAGTGCTGCCAGCGCGATACAGCTGATACCGGAACTGGCCAAGGTAGTGGCACAGCTGGATGTCTATCAACGGACACCAAATTATGTTGCCCCTCGCAACGACAGGGAGTTTACTGAGAGCGAAAAAAACCGTTTCGCCAAATGGCCTCTTCTGAATCGGCTATACCGAAAATTTATCTTTCTGCGCGGCGAGCTGCTGCTCTTTCCCATTGTGAGAACCAAACATAAGTCCAAGTTTCGCGATCGGGTCGAGGACTCGATTAAGGGGCATATTCGTAGCACCGTAACAGACACAGAAGCTGCGCAGAAAATGATCCCGAAATATTCACTGGGCTGTAAGCGCATGCTCTCAGCGGATAATTTTTATCCGGCCATGAACCGCGACAACGTCACTCTCATCACAGAGGGTATCGATGCAATTCACGGCAGCGACATAGTGACAGCAGACGGAACAAAGCATCACGCCGATATTATCGTTTACGCCACCGGATTTGATCTTGAGAATTACATGCGGAAAACCGAAGTGACCGGCCCAAAGGGTGTAAAGTTGAGCGAAATCTGGAAAGACCTTCCAACCGCGTACAAAGGTGCGTTCGTCCCTGGAATGCCAAACTTCTACCTAACCACTGGGCCTAATACCGGTGTGGGAACGACCTCCGTGGTTTACATGATCGAGGCACAGTTGAAGTTGATCCTTCAGGGTATAAAACTTGCTGGCAATACCAAACAACTGCAGGTTCGCCATAGCGCCCATGATCGCTACAACTCGGAAATCAAAACGGCGCTCAACGAAACTGTTTGGGCGGGGGGCTGCGATAGTTGGTATAAAAACGCCGACGGAGAGATATCAACGCTCTACCCATTCAATGCTCGGAGTTTTCTCAAAGATCACCGGCGCTTGTCGATGGGGGATTTCGAGCTGCTCGCTCGATCGTAGATGCCGCGCATTAGCTGCGAGCTTGTGAGCGTCCGTATTGACGCGTTTGTTAAACGTAACTTGATCATTGGATTGCTCGGACCAAAAGGTCTTCGAGAAGCCGCCCTATGCCGAGATATATAATTGATGGCCGCTCTCCCGCTTTCCGGAGGAAGGACAACTCTTTATCCAGGTAGCCATAAGCCTTGACTAGGTCATATCCATCATTTTTATATTTTCTAACTAAATGACGTACTTTTTCTGGTGACGTAACGACCTGCTGAAGGGCATGAACATATTTTTCAGCTCATCCTTCCACCGAAGGTGCATGGGTAGCCCACGCATATTTCTGACAGATGTAACCCCATATGCCAGGTACAAACCCAGGTACTTTCTATCATGCACATGCATATCGAACAGGCCAGGAACAACATAAGCCCCGTCCAGATCGATCACCTTAGCTTGCACATGTGTATTAGATGTTCGCGGTTCAATATAGAGAATTTTACCGTTGGATATATGAATTTTTGGATTTCTTATCATCTGCCCTGTATTTACATCGACGTAGTTAACTTTATCAAGCAGTATATCTTGGGTGCCGCCTACGGGGCTTAGATCGTTGGGCATTTCGTATATTGAGTTCGGAACGGCCGCCAGTATAAGAGCAGCAAACAACAGGAAGGAAAAGCTTAGGTACTTCAGAATTTTAACGACAATTTTCACAGGTAGTTTGAATCTTTAATTTGCATTTAACGCTCAAAGCAACGATACGAAGCGTCTACCCGCCTTTTCTTGCTATGCATGATGACTACTCATACTCCTGTGTATCTGAACTTGGCCAACCGTCTGGAAAATTTACCCATTTGTGCTTTGATCTGTTCCACCCCGATAACTGTGGTTCTGGAAAGTTTGGATCAGGAAAACACCCCACAGCCACACCAACGTGATTTTCAAAAAATCCGGGATGCCAATAAACTGTTGTACCGCAATTCGGGCAAAAGTGTGAGCCGCTATTTACATCCGGATCATCATTTTTAGAATAGGAACTGCTTACTCCTTCTTTTTCTACTATTTGTTCTTCACTTGAGAGTACCGAGTTCTGCGCTCTGTTTTATTTGCTGTTTAGCGAAACCAGTCAAGCGGCAGCTCCGCAACATTTCTTGTATTTCTTCCCGCTTCCGCAGACACACCGTTCATTTCGCCCGATCTTTGCGGCTTCATGATGGATGGGAGGCGATAGCTTTCTTTCCAGGTCCGTTAGATCCTCTTCCTTGTCCGGTTCAAACCCCAAAATAAAATGCCAGCCGTTTTCATGACAGGTATTGGCGATCATATCGACTTTTGAGTCATCGGCAACTCTTAAAATCAATGGGTTCTTTTTACTGCCCAGTTTGGCCACGATTTTTGCTTGCTTCCCGTTGTAATCACTACGCTTGCTTGAGTTTCATTGATAACTTTGAGTGCTCAATACTCAGCGCCACCCATTGTGCATTGAGCTTCTTGAACCGTTTATAGTTACTTATCTGGCCGCGTATATCGCCCACAAATTCCTTGCGAATATACTCCGTCCGGCTCTTCATATCCAGTGTATAGCTGACCTGATAATAAGGCCCAGTCTGACTCTCCCGGTCCTTGTATTGCTTCGTCAACGATCCAGGGCGCATAGCGCCCAGTAATGCTATGTCACCTTTGATCTTTGTCATACGCCGTTCAATTTGTGCGAGCCTTTTCTTTGTCATTGATATAGCATATACATGCTATGTTAGTTTGTCAAAAGGACACTGTCTATGCTGTGGATCTATTGGTGGGATGCAATCATTTATCTTCGCCCGGCTTGCGCTCGTACCCGGACATTTATGTGGTTCGCCGTCTGTGTGGCGGGATTGACGGTTCGTACCGAACGAATGGGGGTGACGAGTATTGTCCGGGCGCTGGGGTTACAGGGGCGGTTTTATGACAACTTGCTGGATAACTTCCACAGCACCGGCATTAAGTTGGACTCAATGACGGTATTGTGGTCTCAACTTGTACTTCGACTGTTCCCTGGTCTGGTTCGAGTGAATGGCCGACTCGTGTTGGTGGGGGACGGCATTAAGGTCTCCAAACAGGGCAAAAAGATGCCTGCTGTGAAGCTGCTACATCAGGAATCCGAGTCAAATACCAAAGCGGAGTACATCATGGGACACTCCTTTCAGGCCGTCTCTATTCTTTCTCGTGCCGCCAATAGCGTGTTCGCTGTGCCGCTTGCCGCGAGGATTCATGAGGGGACCGTGTTATCGAATCGTGACCGGCGTACCCTGCTCGACAAAATGATCAGTCTACTGGCGATAGTCAGTATTCAGGAGCCGTATTATTTTGTCGCCGACGCCTATTATGCCAGCCAGAAAGTCGTTAATGGGCTTTTGAATGAGGGGAATCATTTGGTCACCCGCGCCAGATCAAATGCGGTTGCCTACCAGCTGCATCATCAGCAACAGCCGAAAAAAAGAGGGCGGCCACGTAAGTATGGTGACAAGGTAAAACCAAGATCACTGTTTGGGTTGGTCGCATTGATGGAGGAGGCTCAAAGCCCTGTCTATGGCGAAAAAAACGTAGCTATCCGATACGCAGTCCATGATTTATTATGGAGACCGACCGGCAGTATTGTTCGGTTTGTCATTGTCGTTCACCCAACGAGGGGACGCTGTATACTCATGTCTACTGATACGTCATTATCGGCCCTCGATATCATTCACCTCTACGGTCTGCGATTTAAAATAGAGCATGCCTTCAAGCAGACGGTTCATGTTATCGGTTCTTTTTCATACCATTTCTGGATGAGCGTAATGAAGCCATTGGAGCGACGCAATGGTAATCAGCACCTTCACCGGGAATCAAAAAAATATCGCGATGGCGTCAAGCGAAAACTGAAGGCTTATCACGTCTTTGTACACGCGGGGATTGTTGCTCAAGGGCTACTTCATTACCTGGCATCTTGCCACACTCGGCTAGTCTGGAACTCTTTTGGCTCCTGGCTTCGAACGATCCGGCCCGGTCTAGCTCCGTCCGAGTTGGTGGTTGCCACTGCGCTACGCAGCAGCCTCCCGCATTTTCTCCTGGATACGGATTCTCGTACAAACTTCGCGAAATTCATCACGCAACGGCAAGACCTTGATAGAATGGCGCTATTTAGGCTTGTGTCATGAGGCTAACTCGGTACTCATGAGTTCTTCACTAAAAAAACTAGAAACACCAAACACCGAACCAGTCCTTCTTTGGCAGTCCAAACAATTACAAACTGCTACCAGCGCTGGTTCGCCCTCTACAGTTATACTTAACTTACCGCAGCTGCAAGACGCCTTTCTTTCCATTTCACTCACTCTACAGATTCTCTCGCTCGTCAGCGCTCGGAAAAACATCGAAGCTCGGAAGCCCATTGGTTTGCACGAAGCCATTGTTACAGGATTCCATATTTACGTTCGCCATTGGCTCCAAACCTGCCGCTTCCGTAAGCGTTGCTGTAATTAGACTAATCATGTTGGCGGCCGGAGCGTGGTTAAACAACCTCGTACCGCAGGTAGCACAAAAACATCTGAATGCAGCTGCACTTGATACCTCGAATTTCGACAAGAGCTCATTCCCCTCCGTAACCTCCAGCTTATCAGCTGCAATTACAACGACAGGAACGAATTCAGCTCCGTGCGCAAAGCGGCAATACTGGCAATGGCAGTTGACGATGAAGTCTAAATCGCAACTGACAGTGTACTTTACTCTTCCACATAAGCAGCGTCCGTTATGCACCTAGTTCTCCCTGGCAACCATAACGCTTCGCCAAAGGGCGGCCGGACCGAAGGTTTGGACGTCCCGCGCAGGCCCGAAGGGCCGTAGCAGGCTTGGGCGACTTGTTAAGTTTTGTCATGCCTGAGCTAACTTCTCTTTTGCCCCGTACTCGTTGTCGTCATGGCTGTCCTGGACAAGAAATACGATTAGTACAATTACACCAATTAACGGGATCAGTGAAATCAGCTGCCACCAACCGGTACGACCAGTATCATGAAGCCGTCTGGCACCTACACTGACATTGGGAATTAGCAGAGCAAGACTGAAAATTGGCACCAAAAACATGGTTCCGACAAGCCGGTCGATCGTTGCTAGTACGATATGGAATATTAGATAGAATAAAACAAACATCCAGTATTCCTGACGTGTGGCACGTCCTGAAAAATCTGCATACTTCTTCAGTGCCCGAATAAAATAATCCACTTTCCTACTCCTTGGTTGAATTTATACTGATATTGCTTCAGAAACTTAACGTCGCCAGCAAAGGCGAGCGACGAAGGAGCGAGTCCAGCCCGTAGGGCGATTTCGCCCGGCCTTGTTAACTGCTTCCACTCTCAGCCTCCTGGATCAGAAAGTTTCTAAGCTGCCTCTCGCTGCGCATTACGTAAAGAATTATGACTTCATTCTGTGTATGTCGATAAAAGACGCGACAGGGACCTGACACTACTTCCCGATAACGCTTGCTACCCAGTTCGGGGGGATGTTTGCCTGATGTGGGATGATCCTCCAAGCGCTCCACTGATGTGAAAACACGTTGAACCAACGCCTTCGCTGCGGCAGGGTTCTCGAGAGCAATGTACTCAGCTATATCATTGAGATCAGAAAGTGCGGATTCCGTCCAATTCAGCTGAGCCATTTGCTCATACTTTTCCTTGCTTTGGAGTTGCTCAAAGTCCGACCTTCTAGAACAGCGGCCTCACCACGAGCAATACCTTCGAGAATTCCCATCCGGCGCTGTAACATCTCAAAATCCTCGAAATCAACGAGATACGCCGAAGGTTTTCCATGCTCAGTTATCAGTACAGGTTCTTTCGAATCGTGTAACTCAGATAAAATCTTGGTTGCCTGGCGCTTTAGTGTAGTAACCAATTCAGTTTTCATAAATGTGATACTATTCTATCACTCGATGGTTTGCAAGATTGAGTTAACGCCGCAGTAAAAGATGAGTCACGTAGTGGCAGATGAACTAAATATTCACGCTGCAGGGTTGATTTTAATCACAGTCGCTTGTTAAGTGTCCGTTTCATAGCCGCACCTGGGGCATTTACGCATAGGTTGTAGATCACTAAGCCACGCACCAATAGCACTAGTACACATAAAGTGTAGAAGCCATTTATCCCCACAATTGGGGCAAGTGATAATCATTCAAGCAGCGCCCAGAGCTACAAGTGTCAGAAGCATACCTGATAGGTTGATGTACACATCACTTGCAAGCATAGCACCACCACCGACCGCTAGCAGAATGTAGAACGTATAGAGGTGACGGCTTCTTCCTGTGCTTTTTAGGAGTGACATGGGCTAGGACAAACAGCTAATTGTAGAGAAGGGTCCGTATAACACCCATTCTCTGTATGCAAAACGGTGGCTAGTAAGACTTCTTTGCAAATCAACCTCCTGTCGATTTAGATTGCGCATACATCATTACATACAGAGAATTGCGCGCTCGGTTCTCAATGACACCAGAGAGGGCTTTGAGTAATCAGCATGCCCTCGACTTATCATAGCGCATATGTCTGCTGATAGGAGAGGGTGTGTGAAAACCCATGAAAGAATCAAACGTAATAGCTCTTATTCCCCGTTACTCCCTTTACCTATAATCAAGTGTCAGGTTTCTTTACATCGACACTGTGAGCGGTATTTCAAGTGGTTGTTATTTAACTAGAGTTTAGAGTCTGGGGAGGAAGATTATCGCGCAAAGTGTGCGAAAAAACTTGACATAAAGCGGCAAAAAGTTTGCCGCGCCCTATACAGCTTTGCTTTTTAAAAGGTGTATAGGGCGCGGCCTTCAGAAAGAAATGAATCGATTTCTTCTGGAGGCCGCTATGAACGCAACAGGATGTGCTCGCATCCCCCGCGAACTGTGCTATTGGATAACATTTTTAAGCAAAGCGCTACCCCCAAGATCCGTAGGCACATTCATTGAACTATTGATCGGCGCTATGTTAACGCCCGCTGGCTTTGTCACCGAAACCTATTTGTTTCTAGACATGCAAAGGCACTGGACGACGTATTACAAATGGCTTGAAGCCGGAAAGTGGTCCTGGTTGAAGCTGGCAAGACAGTTCGTCTGTCTGGTTCTTAGTGCCAAGAATGATCCCGTTCTATATTTAGCGATTGACGATACGGTGAGTCTACGAGCCTCGAAAAAAGCACCGGGCAGCCAGATACATCATCAGCACGGAAATAAGCCGAATTTAGCCGCCTATGTTCGTGGTCAATGCTGGGTTAGTTTAGCGGCTGTTTTCAGGCGCACACCGCTGGAGACGACGGCGATACCTCTATTGTTCCGACTGATACCCAGTGCAGGGAATACGGGCAAGCTGGTCGCAGCGACAGTGATCATGCGTGCTGTTTACCGCTTGTTTGAAGATAAAACGGTGAGGGTATTGGTCGATTGCTGGTATATGCGCAAACGATTTATCAACGCGATGACAGCGTACGGTTTTACCGTGATTGGCCAGGCGAGAATCGATACGCGGCTTTACGACGAACCCCCCGAACGAAAACCGGGGCAACGCGGGCGGCCACGCAAGTATGGCGAAAAAAACACACCCAAGCGAATTGCCCACTTTAAAAAGACGGAAGCACTACTGCGGCTGTACGGAAAAGAACAAAAGGTGAGATACCGTAGTCGGCTCGCCAAGGCAAGGTTCCTTGACGGTCAGTTAGTCAGAGCCGTTTGGTGCGAGCTAGACAGGGGTAAAGGTCAGTGGACCAAGACTCGATTATTTCTTTCAACCGATACGACTCTAACGAGCGAACAAGTGATTGAAGATTACGGACTGCGTTGGTCGATTGAGTCGATGTACTACCAGTTGAAACAATTGTGGGGGCTCAAAGAAGCCTGGCAGCAACGGCGCCAAACGCTGCATCGCTGGGTTCACTTGACGACTGTAGGTTACGGACTGCTTCATTTGTTGACGCTGGTATTGGGTGATAAAGCGGGCCCACTGGTGACGGATGCACCATGGCGCAAGCCGGATATTATTACAGCGGGAAGAATCAGGCTGGGTCTGACAAAACATTTTCGGCTCTTCTCCGCTTTGTTGAGTGAAAAAAGATGCTGACCATCAAGTAACCTGTTGATATGTTTGGTTTATGACAACTTTACATAGGGCAGGTATATGACCATCAACATCTCACGGAATATTTTAAACCTCACGGGGCAACGTGTAAATGAAATTAAACTGGACGAAGAGGGTGACAAGATTGTTATTCACTGTAGCCGGGACGCCCGCAGGAGCACTATAGACCCCACCACAGGCAAGAAGGGAACTATCAACCAGCATATTCGCCGGCAGGTTAAGGATATCCCCCTTTTTGGGTATCCATGTGTGCTCGACATTGAACTGGCCCAAGTGTTTATTAGCAAGGGTGAGCGCCGCATTGAGGCGTGTGATTTTGTCGATAAAGGGTGCCGTTTCACCCACCGGTTTTGCCGACTGATCAGTGGATTATGCCGCCATATGTCTATTCAGGCCGTCTCCAGGCATTTGGGGATACGATGGGAGACAGTAAAGAATATCGACAAGGCATACCTGATGGAAACGCTCCCTGCGCTTGATCCTGCACAGTTGACTGGCTTGGAATATATTGGTGTCGATGAAGTTGCCAGGGCGAAAGGCCATGACTATATGACGGTGGTCTACGATATGGTCGGAGGTCATCTGGTCTGGGTGGAAGCTGGTCGAACTGCCGAGGTGTTTGCAAGATTTCTAAAACATCTCTCCCCGGATACATCCAGTAAAATCAAGGCCGTAGCTATGGATATGGGCCCTGCTTATCAAAAGGCTGTCAGGGAGTGCTTGCCGTTGGCAGACATTGTGTTTGACCGTTTTCACGTCATGAAAAATTACAGCAAAGCTATCCATAATCAGCGCCGGCTTGAGTTCAGGAAGGCCGATCCGAATGGTAAAAAACTGATGAAGGGGACGCATTATCTGTTGCTCAAAAATGCGGATAAGTTGAGTGAGAAACAAAGTAACAAGCTGCAAACGTTGTTGGATAGCAATAGCAACCTGAATGCGCTCTACGTTTTAAAAGAACAGCTTCAGTATCTGTGGAGTGCCACTTCATTTGAGGGGATGGCAGAGCAACTGGAAAGTTGGTGCTTGATAGCAGATCAGTCACACATGCTCTATCTGAAAAAGTTCGCAAAATCGCTCAGAAAACATTGTGTCGGCATCTGCAATTATGCAAAACACAAGCTAACAAGCGCCAGGATAGAGGCTGGTAATGTCAGTATAGGAATGATCCGTAAGCGCGCCAGGGGCATCAGGGATACCGAGTACTTCAAACTCAAAATTAGACAATCATCCCTCCCAGATAATCAATCTATGTTCTATTTGAAAACCTAGAATCACTCAAAAAAGCGGAGAAGAGCCACATTTTCGCCATGTTAACGTTCGAAGCTGGTGGAACGAAAGATGCAAAAAATTCCAAGCCCCTGGTGCGGTAGATTATATACAAGATGGGTAACATTGCGTTGCAGCTTGTATTACACGCAGGTTTTGAGAGAACATTAAGGAAAAGGAGTCGGGATTGAAGCTTCCGACAACAGCTCTTTCGCTCTAAACTCTAGTTATTTAAGTCAATTGAATTTATGGCATGGATGGTGCGTTTAATTAAAGTGCAAACTAGTGTAGTGTATTAAACTGACTGATGATTTTAGAGTGCATGCCTTGCGCGCCCCACTTTCTCCAAAATCTCTTCTGCGGACTTTGTCCAGGCAAATGGCTTTTTATCTTCATTGTGCCTCTCAATAAAATCCATGATGGTCTCTTCCAGCTCTTGTACCGATGTGAATACACCACGGCGCAGTTGCCTTTCTGTCAACAAACCAAAAAATCTCTCCACCAGATTTAGCCACGAAGAACTGGTTGGAATAAAGTGTAAGTGAACCCTTTTATTACGCTTAATCCAGTTCTTCACTTTTTCGTGTTTGTGCGTCGCGTAGTTATCAACGATAAGGTGAAGGTCTAACTCCTTGGGTGTTTGTTTTTCCACAGTCTTCAGAAACGCCAAAAATTCCTGGTGCCGGTGACGCTTTTTGCACTCACCGATAACATCACCAGTCAGGGTGTTCAGTGCCGCAAACAAGGTGCTTGTACCATGACGCTTATAGTCGTGAGTCATGGTTCCGCCGCGCCCGGGCTTCATCGGCAATCCCGGCTGCGTTCTGTCCAGCGCTTGAATGGAACTCTTTTCGTCAACACAGAAAACAACTGCATTCTCTGGCGGCGATAAATACAAGCCAACAACATCGCGTAGCTTTTCTTCAAAGGCAGGATCGTTGCTCACCTTGAACTGAGCAACCAGGTGTGGCTTCAGACCAACTTCTCGCCACACTCTATTTATAAAGGAGTGATTAATTCCCATCACTTTTGCCAAACCCCGGGTTGTCCAGTGGGTGCCATCCTTGGGTTTTTCCTGCGTGGTTATCTTGATGACTTTCGACCGCAGCTTTGCCTGGTCCGCAGAATTCTTGCCGCCGTGATTAGCCCCTCTTGGCAAATCTTTTTCTATTCCCCGAAACCCTCTCTCAAAAAAACGATTGCGCCATCGGCCTACCTTGTTGACATCAATTTCCAGCTCTTCAGCAATTTTGTAGTTGGGAACATTTTTTGCAGCGAGCAAAATAATCCTTGAGCGCTCTACCAATCGAACCGGTGTCGTTTTGCTTCTAACATTTTTTTCCAACTGCTTTTTCTCTTGCGCTGTTAAAGTTATATTTATTTGGGCGGGCATTAGCTTCACACGGGTAGTGAATGAAGTAATCATTATATCATTAATCTGTTTAATACAATACACTAGATACCGTGGAGGTTATGAGATGGATAATATTAAGCGAACTATCATTGGTGCTGCGGCGGTACTAGCCATGTCTAGCTCAATGAGCGTATCTGCAGCGGCGATCTTGTTTGGTCAGGTGAACAATACAGGACCCTACACCCCGGATGGTAATCAACTGGCACAAATGTTAATCGATGGCGGGCATACCGTTACGAACGTAAATCTAAACGCATCAGTCATTCCCGATTTTTCGATTTACGATCAAGTATGGGTTTATGACTTGTTTGTAGGCCCTGATAATTCCGCCACTCAGCTTACTAACTACACCAATATTGCCAATTGGTACTTGGGGCTGGCTAATCAAAATCTCATCGTAGATGGTAGGATTATTTCATCGGCTCCTTTCTGGACAAACGCCAACAGCGGTATGTCTCCTGAAGATGCCTGGATTCAAAACTACGCCACACAACTCGACTTGAGAAACGGCGGTTTGGTGCTGGGCACCGACCACGCGAACCCGGGCCAACCTTCAGGAGCTTTTGTCGACGGCATCAACGAGATCAACGCGCTCATCGGCATCAATCCCTTCAGCAGCTTCTTCGGTTCATTTCCGACCAGCCAGGCAGTGGTCGACTTGGCTTCCCCGCTATTCGTCGCCGGTCTGGATCCGTGTCGTGCTGTTCCCACTGAATCGTGCATAAACGACAACTCGACCACCAGCTTCGCCCCTGCTGGTTACAACCCAACGGAACAACCCTCACGCCAGTGGCGTACCATGGAACTGTATCTTCAGCCTTCAATAACGCTGCAGTCGCATCAACCATTGGCAGTATAACATTTGGTACTTGTGGTGGACCCAACCAGGACCCGTGTGTAGTACCAGTACCAGTACCAGTACCAACACCCGGTTCTCTGGCGTTGCTGGGACTCGGACTCGCTGGCCTTGGATGGTCGAGACGTAAGAAAGTTTAATCAACTAAGTCCAGTGACTAGCCCGCTTCCGCGGGCATTATTTTGCCTGCGATTTGAGTTCGCTAATGTCTCAAGATAGGACAGACTGTGTGAAAACTGCCAAGGCAGGATATAGCCGCCTCGAAATATCGGCTTTCACGCGCATGAGAACCGCGCGGTGCCAATTATTAGTCGAAAGTCATAAATGAAACCACTCTCCGTGCGATCGTAAAATACCCCACCGAGTTTTCACACAGTCTGAGGATGCAGCGGACCTATGCTCGGATGCCAGCGTTACTGTCGGCCGGTTGAGGTCGCAGGTGAAAGCAGACTTCTGGGCAGCTCTTGGTCTAGCAATATCTAACAGGTCAGATGTAGATTACTAGAACTAGAGCTCCCGCATATTACTGTCACCCCAAAACGCCTTCATTGAAGTAATCTTTCCCTCTTCATCAAAGCTCATGACATCTAGGGTTTCGATCACCAGAGCATCCTCAGCACCTTTGGGGTAGGCCAACATTCCACAAGCTCCCCAGGAACCTCTGACTCTGGGGTTGCCCTCCAGCTCCATCCGTCCCACACTTTCACAGGCCATTGTGTAAAACTCTCTTAGGGCAGCGTGGCCAACTGCGGGATCCGATCCGATGGGATCTTCAACCACAGCATCAAAAGCAAACAGCGCAACAACCCCATCCAGATCACCGGCGGTGATTTTTTCGACGTAGGCTTGCATCGTCTTGGCTATGTGCTCATCAGTTAGCTCACTCATAGGGCTCTCCAGTTTGTCGGGTGGGACTCATTGATATATTAATACGAACGGATTAATATATAATTTAATCTATCGTCTGCGGATAATCAAGCCCCGAGCGTGGGAAGAGAGCAATCCTATGAAATTCTGGCAAGCCGTCACCTGGGCCGAAACAGATCAGCTGGTCGAAATCGCCAAATTTGCCGAAGAGGTGGGCTTTTACGGGGTTATGACCGGGGATCACGCGCTGTATCCGAAGACGATGCAGCCCGACTACCCATATTCGGAAACGGGTTACCCACCACAGACTGCCGAATCTGAATACCCTGATCAATGGGCCCTGTTCGGAGCAATGGCCTCCATGACGAGCAAACTCAAACTCACCTGTGGTGTCTATGTATTGCCACTACGAAACCCCATCGAGGTCGCCAAAGCCTGCGCGACACTATCTATCATTAGCCAGGGCAGATTTATTCTTGGGGCGGGTGCGGGCTGGATGCGCGAAGAGTTCGATCTCTACGGAGTGGATTTCAAAACACGCGGCAAGCGACTGGATGAGACCCTCGAAGTACTCGAAAAGCTCTGGGAACCCAATATGGTGGAACACCACGGGGAATTTTTCGATTTCCCCCCGATACAATTGAGTCCCCCACCCTCTCATAAAGTACCGATATACATCGGTGGAGCAAACAAACTCGCACTCAAAAGAACGGCGAAATTTGGAGATGGGTGGATCGGCGCTGGCAACCAACCTGAGGATGTACCGGCACTCATGAACGAGTTACAGCGCTTACGAGTGGAAGTCGGTCGTGTGTAGACGCCACTCCAAAACCGCAGCTATTTGCCGAATTTTGAAATAGACGGATCTCGGCGTATTAGAATCGGCGCGGTAGAACTGCGGCCCAGTCACACTCAAGAGCGACCAATAAGCAGGCACGATTCAAGCGTAGGGACTATAAGAATAAGTGTCGCTGAGAACGGTATGACGCCACCACAGATTTGACGGTCAACGCTGGCGCCATACCCAAAAAAAACCGTGCAGGTGCACGACCCGTTAAGTGTTGCACATAATGGGAATAAATCCAGCCCTCATCGACCTTTGTGTCGATGCCATCATCCAGCCGTCTCTACCACTGTTGTCGCTGCTACGCCCAGGTCATCGTCTGTACCCACTGTGATCGCGGCCAGCGGTATTGCACCGATGGTTGCAGCCAGGAAGCCAGAAAGGAATCCATTAAACGAGCCAGAGCGAAGTACCAGGCCACTCGCCCGGGTCGCATGAATAATGCCGCTCGCCAACAGCGTTATCGAGAACGGCAACAACAAAAAGTAACGCATCACCGTTCTCTGGCAATAATACTCCGTGATCTACTGCAAACCGTGCCTGATGAGATCAAAAGGGCCGATATGCCGGGTAAAACTGACGCCACCGTGCGCTGCCATCACTGTGGCGCGGTCTGCGGTCCCTTTTTGCGCAGTGATTTTCTGCAGAGCAGTCAGTTCAGGCGCAGATTCCGGCGACATTAGTGCAGCGGCTGGACAGGAGTCATCAATCGGAGGGCAGTCATGGCCATCGGCAAAGAAACTGAAGCAAAAATACTGCGCTACCATTTTGTTGAGAAGTGGCGAACGGGCACCATTGCGACCCAGCTTGGCATTCACCACTCAGTGGTTGATCGGGTACTGGCACAGGCTGGCCTGCCCAAGGTGGAGCGCACTCGCCGTGCATCGATCATCGACCCCTATCTGCCCTTTGTCATCGACACCCTGCGGGAGTTTCCCACACTCACGGCGGCCCGCTTGTATGAAATGGCCCGCCTGCGGGGATACCCCGGTGGCCCCAGCCAGTTTCGCCAGCGTATCAGTGAACTGCGGCCGCGCAAGCTGCCCGAGGCGTATTTACGCCTAAAAACCCTGCCCAGTGAGCAAGCCCAGGTTGACTGGGGTTCGTTCGGGCATATTCAGATCGGCAAGGCCCGGCGGCCGTTAATGGCGTTTGTGATGGTGCTGAGCTGGTCGCGACAGATCTTCTTGCGCTTTTATCTCAACCAGCAAATGGAGCACTTTTTACGCGGCCATGTAGCGGCATTCGAGGCCTGGCAAGGATTGCCAAAGGTGCTGCTGTACGACAACCTTAAATCGGCCGTATTGGAGCGCCACGGTGACGCCATCCGCTTCCACCCCACCTTGCTGGCCTTGTCAGCCCACTATCGCTTCGAACCACGCCCGGTGGCGGTGGCCCGGGGCAATGAAAAGGGCCGGGTAGAAAGAGCGATTCGCTATATTCGCGATAATTTCTTTGCCGCTCGTCACTGGCAAACACTGGCCGAACTCAATGCGCAAGCTGAGCACTGGTGCCAGGGTGTGAGTGCTGATCGGGCTTGCCCTGAAGAGCGTACGTTGACGGTCAGGGAAGCCTTCTTACAGGAGCAGGTGAGTTTGCCGGATAATCCCTTTGATACCCATGAGAGACAGCCCGTGCGGGCCGCCAAAACCCCTTATGTTCGCTTCGATCTCAATGATTACTCCATTCCCCATCAATACGTGCACAAGCCATTGAGCGTGAGCGCTGACCTGGAGCGGCTCCAGATAGTGGAGGGCGATCAATGCATTGCTGAGCATCAGCGCAGCTTTGGCAAAGGGGAGCAAATCGAACAGGAGGCGCATATCAATGCCCTATGGCTGGAGAAAACCCACGCCAAACTACACCGGGGTCAGGATCGCCTGAGCCATGCTTCGGCGCACGCCCAGACGCTGCTGCAGCAATCGGCACAGCGTGGACATGTCATTAAAACCACGGTCCGGTTACTCAATCAACTGCTTGATGATTATGGGCGGGACGAGCTGCATGTAGCTCTGGGTGAAGCACTTGATCGGCAATCACCCTACCCGGAGGCGGTGCAGCACGTTCTTGAGCGCCGCCGTGATGAACAGCACCTGCCGCCACCGCTTGCTGTCGCCGTGCCGGCGAAGGTCAAACACTACAGCGTCAAGCTGGCTCGGCTTGCCGATTACGACAAGCTCAATGGCACCCGAAGCGAGACAGGAGATGATACCGATGATTGATATCGAGCAACTCAAACAGCAGGCACTTGAACTGAAGCTCCACGGCGTGCTGGCGCACTGGGGCGAGATCACCGACGAGCAATACCCCTGGCGGGCACAGCTCATCGCCTGGGAGCTTGCCGAGCGCAAACAGCGCTCACTCGAACGGCGCCTGAGCAGCGCCAGGCTGGGCCGGTTCAAACCGATGAGTGAGTTTGACTGGCAGTGGCCAAGCGCTATCGACCCACAAGCGATTCATGCCCTGATGCAACTGGGTTTTATGGACACGGCCAGCAATATTATCCTGCTGGGCAGCAACGGCGTGGGCAAATCGATGATCGCCCAGAACCTGGGGTATAACGCTGTCATGCACGGCTATACGGCGCTGTTTACCACCGCAGCGGCGATGCTCAACGACCTGGCAGGTCAGGATGGCGCCAATGCCCTGCAGCGTCGATTGAAACACTACGCCAGGCCCGCCTTGCTGGTAATTGATGAAGTGGGCTACCTCTCCTACAGCAATCGTCATGCTGACTTGCTGTTTGAAATCATCAACCGGCGCTATGAGAAATGTTCAACTTTGGTGACAACGAACCGTCCGTTTGGCGAGTGGAATGACGTGTTCCCCAATGCCGCGTGTGTGGTCTCCCTGATTGACCGTTTAGTCCATCACAGCGAGGTCATCGCCATTGAGGGTGAGTCGTACCGCATGAAGGAAGCGCAGGAGTGTGCGTCGAAGCGGCGCGAGACCAAAAAGCGAGGAAAGGCTAAATGAAAACCTTAAAAATCACAACCTACTGGACGGCTGAACAAGCCGATTGTATTTATCAGCTGCTCGGCGACCTGAGATCGGTACTGTGGGATCACTATGGTGATGAGATTGCGCAACTGTACGAGGAGATCCGGATTGAGCAACAAGAGTACACAGACAGTGTCGAGGTAAATCATGAGCTGCCGTTCTAGCCTGTGATCGATTGGAGTTAAGCCGGATCACTGTCGCCTCTTTGTCGTTCTTTTATTCTGCGGCAAATAACTGCGGGTTTACTGTGGCGCTAACAGTCGTGATCATCTGCCCTTCGAAACCATGGTTGGGCTCTATGCTCCGGTAGAGCTAGACACATTTTTACGTATGGACGGCAGCGGAATGACCTCCGGTCTCAATATGCCTTTCGCTTTCGGTCTTGGGGAGCGTTCCAGTCTGGATGAGAAGAAACGATTCATGGAAGATTTTGCCGAGCGGATTATTCGACAATATCCAGCGAACTAGTGCGCGGCTCAATTAGGGCAGAGCCACTCGAAGGTGAGCCCCACCCATGCAACTTTGCGCCAACTCGAGGGTACCGCGGTAACTTTCCGCGAGGTCTGCTGCAACGGCAAGGCCAATACCATGTCCGGACTGTTGGCTGTCCGCGCGAACCCCTCGCTTGAAAATCGCTTTGCGCATAGACTCAGGGATACCATTGCCATCGTCCTCGACGGTAATCAACAGCGGCGCAGCGCCTCCCCCGGACACGCTAACGCGCACCAACTCACGACCGTATTTGCAGGCGTTGTCCATTAAGATACCCAGTAGCTCTAGCAGATCGCGCTCATCACCCTGAAAAACACTTTCGGCCTCGGCATCGAGTTCTATCGAGACTCCTTTGTCGGCATACACTTTTAACAAGCTGTTTTGCAAGCGTGTGGCCACCGGCGCCACTGGAACCATTTGCAACAATTTATGGGACGCACCCACAGCACGCTGCAGCTGAAAAGATACCGTTTGCTCCATTTGTCCAGTTTGTTCATTTACCAAGTCTGGGTAATCGGCTTGATTAGGGTCGGCACTGCGAATGACGGCTAACGGTGTTTTCAGACTATGGGCCAAGTCTGAAAGCGTATTTCGAGCGCGATCACGTCGTTTTTTCTCGCTCAGCAAGAGTGTACTCAGGCTCTCGGTTATGCCCTGCACCTCTTCGGGATAGGCGCCAACGAGATCTTCTTGCGCACCCGATTCGATGGCAGAAATGTCGTCCGCCAACCGTCGCAGTGGGCGCAGCCCCCAGAATAAGATCAGGGCCTGTACGCCGATTAGCAATAAGGTGGAACCCCCAAGCCAGAACAACAGGCCTCGCCGATAGACCTCCACCTGGCCTTCCACTGCTGTTACCGACTCCAGTACTGTAAACATCAAGGGTGCCTCAGTTCCCAATTCGGTTTCCCAAACCACCTGGTAGGAATACTGGAAGAAATCCTCGCCACGGGAGAAATCACGCTCACCCATTGCCAGTGTCGATGCCGCGAAAACAGACAGCGCATTGTTGATGGTCATTGCTGAAGGAGATGACCAAATTGTGCGGGCTTTGCCATCGGTCACAAAGGCGTACAGCCCAGAATCCGGTCGATTGAAACGCGCTTCCACAAGGGTGTCTGGCAGCGTCAATTTGTCATCAAATTCCGCCTCGGCCAACAACGTCAATACCTGTAACTGCAGACGTTGGGACTGCGCTTTCTCTAAAGAGCGAAAATGATTCTGATCCAGGTAAAGTGCTGTTGCACCGAGAAACAAGGGTAAGAGAATCGCACTTGCCAGAAGCAGTCGTCCTGCTAGTGAGTTTACCGTGGGTATCATTGGGCACCAGGCTCCAGAGAAAAGCGGTAGCCTGCTCCTCGAACTGTCTTAATGGGTTTGAACTCATTCTTGGGGTCAAGCTTTTTTCTCAATCTGCCTATGAATACTTCGATGACGTTGCTGTCGCGGTCAAAATCCTGGTCGTACAAATGCTCGGTAAGCTCAGTTTTTGAGATTACCTCGCCTGCACGGTGGACCAGATATTCCAGGGTGTTGTATTCGAAATTGGTTAGATCGAGAAGCTCGCCACCCTTGTGCACCTGCTTGGCGCTAAAATCTATGCAAATTGAACCGTAGTCGACCAGAGCCTGAGAGCGCCCCGCCGCCCTGCGTAACAAGGCATTAACTCGTGCGTGAATTTCCTCCAGGTGAAAGGGTTTGGTTACGTAATCATCTGCCCCCGCCTCCAAACCTTCCACCTTGTCTTGCCAATCAGCTCTGGCGGTCAACACCAAAATGGGAAATTCACATTCGGCGGACCGCCATTTACCGATCAGCTCTATCCCGGACATTTGCGGCAGGCCCAAATCAACCAGCGCCATATCATAGGGGTGCTCACTGCCCATATAGAGCGCTTCAAGTCCGTCTGCAGCCTCTTCAACCACCCAGCCCTGGTCGCTGAAATAACGAGCCAGCTGCACACGCAGGAGCGCTTCGTCTTCAACGATTAACATACGCATCATTTATCCTTTAATATTAACGGTGATAACCCGGCCGGCATTGGTTAGCAATTTCACTCGATAACCCCGTCCCTTGGGCGTCACTTTCAATACTTTGCCACCGTGTCGGGCCTTCGCCTTGGCAGCGGCTTGCGCCGGGCTCATCGAAGACTGACTCTTTGCATTGGGCTGCTTCGCTTGGGCCTGGGTGACAGGCATCGTCACGCAGATCAAACCGCTCAACAGTAGGATTGTCAGTATCTTTTTCCAGGTTTTAAGACGCATGCGTGGCTCTCAGTTAGTCTGCTGGGCTCAGCTCAACCCTTAACTTTATCGTTTTACCCGGATGATCTCGGGTCCGTGTCTGATAGATATTATCTCCATACAGGTAGCTAACGCGATAGCCAATAATATTTTCTTCATCACGCAGCTCGTAGTCAATCTCGCAGCGCTGTTCGGTTACATAGTAATGACCCCTGTTTTTGTTCCGACCAATATCCGAACCTACCGATGCGCCCGGAACCGCCCCTACGACCGCTATCGCCGGTTGGGCCCGGCGTGACCCAGGGAACCAGCCAATGCGCCTCCCACCAAAGCGCCCAGTATACTCGGTGTAGCTGAACGACTGCGCCGGGCATGCTCAACTCTCACGCGCTCATCGCGGCACGTTTCATGGGGTATTTTGTGGGTGACCACGCGCACGAGTGGCTCAACTTCCGTTACAGGAACCTCAACATGTGTCCGGTGAGTTTCAGCATTGGCCAGTGTTGCCGAGAGTAATATGCTTGAGCATCCGGCTAGTTTGCAGAGGTAATTCATCTCTTTCACTCCTAATTTAACAGTTGTAGAATCCTAAGGTACCGCAATTTGCCTGAACGGAAGCTGAACAGAACAGCTTAAAAAAATCTTCACCTGTTCAGCTTTCATTCAGTTACCTAATCGTATGCTGGGAACCGTGAAAGCCACGCAACGGAGAAATGTCATGAAAAAACTCACACTGTACGGATTGGCCTTACTGCTGATTGCCAGCACCTCTACCGCCTTCGCGGGCGACAGAGACAACAGGCGCCACGACAAGTACAACAAGCACGACCGGCACGCCAGCAAGCACGAGCGTCACTACAACAGGCATGATCGACACTACAACAGCCGTTTCAGCAGCCATTACAATCGATCCTATTCACGACACGGATTTCGCAACCATCGTGGCTATCGATCGAATCACGGGTTTCGCCAGTTTCGCGGAGGCCACCACTATCGAAACAATTACTACCCGAGCGCTTATTTGGGTGCAGCCTTAATTGGGTCGGCCATCAGCTACAACCTTTACCATCAGCATAACGGTGCCAGCTGCTATGACGATCATTCCAACAACCGCAACCGATCAGGTGATAGAAATTACAGCGAAGTGGTAGGTTGTCACCGCATTGAGCGTCTAGCGGACGGCAGTGAGCGCAGGGTGGAAGTGCCGCGGTCTCAATGTCAGTAACAAGCGACTAAGTTTGTAGTTTAAGAGGCTTTGAGAGCCCCTTTTTTTCGCACTGCTTTTCTACAGCACCCAATGACCCGAGTGCCCGTGATAAGATAAGTGCTGTTGCTCGAGGAGATAGCGCGATGCAATCTCCGGGTAATTCCACCGCGGAACAAACCAATCAATATCTTGTGCTGTGTGTGGTGTGCCTGGGGTCATTCTTGTCCCCGTTGAGCATGGCTGCGGTCAACATTGCCATACCCAGCCTTGCCGATGACCTCCATGCCGACGCGATAATGGTCTCCTGGCTACCCACCGTTTTCCTAATTAGCAACGTGGCGCTCATGCTGCCCTTTAGCAAACTTGCCGACAACTATGGTCGCAAGAGAATCTATGCTCTGGGGCTGGCCACCAACGCCTGTAGCTCCGCTGGCTGTTACTTCGCCCCCAGCATTGAGTGGATTCTCTTTTTCCGGTTTTTTCAAGGAGCCGGTTCAGCGATGGTTTTCGGTACCGCGCTGGCTATCATTACTTCAGTATTCCCCGCGCGAGAGCGTGGGCTACCTCTGGGTTTGAATACGGCGAGTGTTTACATAGGTTTAACCGCTGCCCCGCTGATAGGAGGATACGCCACAGAAACTTTCGGCTGGCGGAGTGTTTTCCTGCTTCCCCTACCCTTTGTTACTATTCTGTTAGCGCTTATCTATTTTGCCGTACGCAGCGAATGGCGCAGGGAACAATATTCAAAATTTGATTGGGTGGGCACCGGTATTTTCGCCGCCTGGGCAGTCGCCGTGGTAATCGGATTAGCCGGCCTACCCAACTGGCCCAACATCATTGTGTTCGCCCTCTCCTTTGCTTTGTTGATAGCGTTTGTGAAGCACCAAAGTAGTATCGCCGAACCCCTTATTCGAATCGGCTTATTCCGAGAGAGCCGATTGTTCTCATTTTCTTTGGCCTCAGCCTCGCTGATGTACGGGGCCACATTCCCCCTGATCTTTGTTCTGAGCTTGTATCTTCAATACATCAAAGGCTTGAGCCCGCTGGAGTCTGGCCAGATCATTCTGGCGCAAAGCCTTGCAATGGCCCTATTGGCTCCCATCGCAGGAAAACTGTCGGATCGCCTCCAGCCCAGAGTCATCGCCACAGTGGGTTGTGTCAGCGTGGGAATCGGTTTCGCTATGCTCGCTCGTTTGGATTTTTCAACAACGACAGAATATGTCAGCGCATCTATGGGTCTTATCGGCATAGGCTTCGGCTTTTTTTCCGCCCCCAATCACAACGCCGTTATGTCCAGCGTGCCGCAAGGCGAAGTCGGCGTAGCGTCGGCAACCATTAGCCTGGCAAGAGTGTCGGGGAACCTGATCGGCATAAGCCTGGTCAATCTGCTGGTTCATCTTCTATTGGGTGACACGCTAATTTCAGTGGAGCGCTACCCTCAATTGTTACAGGTGGTCCAGTATTCAATGGCAATCGGCTGCGCCTTCGTGACAGCCGCGATATTCCTGTCCGCCACTCGAGGCCGTTTGAAATCGCCCGCACTATAGCTTTTAGCACAATACCGAGCTTAAATATCTAATACGTGCGTCGACTGAATTTCCTTCGCCAGTGTCGCTGGCACACCCACTTCACGCGCATAATTTGGCCATCGGGATACCACCTCGACCACCTCTTCGATGATATGCAATGCCTCTTTTGGAAACGTCTCCGCGAGCACTAATAAATCCTGACGCTCAAAATCATCGCGCTTGCCATTGAGTGACAACTGATGTGAGTTCACCCATTTCGACCCTGGCTTGTAGCTGTACGCGACGTCAAATGCCGGAGCAATTTCCCACTGATGTTCGTCGTTTAGAATAAAGCCAAAATTTTTCGTGTGGTCGTCATGGTTTCTTGCGGCAATGTTGAACACCGCTCTTCTAAACATTTCTAGGGCCTGTGATTTGCTCAAGCGCAAGGATCGCATCAGCGAGAACAACTGCTCGTAACTGTATTGCCCAGGATTTTTATAATCCGCATGGTCCATTGCACACAGAGACTGATAGTGCAGTTTTGTGTTTCCTGCGCGATCGAACCTGCGGGTCATAAAATGCGCCCGCTCACCATCGGGCAATAACTCGCAGGGAGACATATTGATGCCTGCGTCCTTCGCCATCAGATAGTAGGCGTACTCCATTCTTCCATAGCCCTGGGGATCACCAAAGGTCTCTTGGCCTGTGGAGTGCTCAACAATACCGTCAAACTTTAGCAGGTAGTGTTCAAACCCGGGCGGCAAATCCACCTGGCCACTGCGAATTTCAGTGCGCTCTACATTGATTCCGATAATGGCTTTTGGCCTGGCCCCGCCAGCAGAGGTTCCAACCTGGAGAATCTCCGTCAACGCGTCGCTTTCCCGAGCATCGGTTATGGGAGCTGTTAGTTGCGCGCGCTGGTCCAGTACCGCCTGGGCAGCCTGGATCAAACTTTCCAGCTGCAAGGCTTCGGATGGCTCCAGGTTGCGATCTATCGGCGGCGAGTACTCCAGCGCACCCATGCCCCGCGTACCGGTATAAAGCAATCGCTCCAGAGCGGTAAAGGAGTGTTTGTCGCGCCCGGCTCTCGCCAGCCAGGCATCAATCAGCGCATTGCCAAAATCATCTGGAAGTGTGTCCGCAAACGCGCCGGGCAGACCTTTGTAAGTTTCTCGAGAAAGCCCGGGAAACTGGAAGATACGGTCCGACAGGGGTAGTTTGATTGGGCTGATCTCAATACCACTACTCACCCAGGCCGGGTCATACTCGAAAGCACATAGGCCCGTCTCGTGGTTATACGACAACGCACCCACTGTTCGGCCCCACATTTCGACTCGCGCTACATTAATACCTACCAATCAGAGTTCTCCTGGGAACCTCTAGGCCGTTTGCTCGCTGCACGTTGCCGCTTCTTCCCCTCTCGTTTGAGCAACTCCATGGGGCTATAGGGCAGTTCAGGGAGGAATCCGTCAATATTGTCTAGTTTGCCCAGAACTCTCAGTATTCCAATCACAACTTCGAGCCTCGCTTTACCTTTAATGGCACTTCGATAAGTACCCTCAGATATACCCAACTCCGCAGCGATCTCTTTTTGTGGCTTATTGGCCTCCAGCCGGATTTGCTCCAGCCGCCTGCCCAACTCCGCGGCAATGGCAGAATCAGTCATAGCATAAAAATTAGGCGCTTCCATACCAGGACCCTTAACATTAATTTTTAAACGCTAAAATGGCTATATAGCAATCAAGCCACAGAATATTGAGTATTATATGGAATTATACAGGCAGAAACAAGAAACTATATAAGCATCAATATAATGCCTATAATTGACAATAATTGACCTTAATAGACACTATTTTGATGCTTATATAGCTCTAAGTAGAATTAACTAGCTAAGCAATAGCCTCGACTCTTGCAGGCACATGCTTGTGCCATGGAGTACCTGCAATGGGATCGCAGTCTGCCGCACTGGTCAGCTCATTGACGGCAACGCCTGTGCGGACAACTCCATCGGGACTTGCGTTATCCAGACCAAAGCCGTTGGGCAGAGAAACATGCCCAGGCTGCATTCGCGCATTTATTTCCACGACAGTCTGAGCAGATCCCGTGGCAGTAATGATTCTCGCCAATGCACCATCGACAAGGCCCAGTTCGGTGGCATCCCCAGGGTTAATACGCAGGGCACCATCGCGATCTTTGCGGCGCCAGTCGGCATCTCGATAAATCGTGTTGGCCGTGTAGTCGCGGCGTTCTCCCGCACTGAGAACCATGGGGAACGCGGCGTCTGCAGAGGATAGTGGAGAGTCGCCCAAGCCGACAAATTCGTCCATTAGCTCGGGAATGACAAGCTTAATTCGACGCCCCTGCCCCATGCGCTGCCAACTGTTAGCGTATTCATCTACGGCAAAAACAACACCCGAGTGGCCGGCCACGATGGCATCAAACAAAGCATCACCGTCGGCGTGACCCGCGCGCGCCATGGACTCTGGCTCAGACATGGCAAAAGTCTGGGCGATGGCCCACAAAGGAGCCGCTGCCGCAGCACCATCGGGTAAAGATTCTCCAAGCGTGCGATAGAGTATGACCGGGGCCAGTGCGAACAGCGATGGATCCTGACCCAGAGCGGTCATAACCGCATCGCGGAAAGCTGCACGGCTCACTTTCAATGCGTCGCGCAATTCATCCAGCAAATCTTGAGGGATCGCATCCATTTCCTCTAAAAGGCGCGCGTGAATTTCCGCTTCTGGAAGGCAATTTTCAGGCGCCTCAAACAGCGGCTTACGCATGTGAAAATAGTTATTCGGAAATTCAAAATTAAAAAACGTGGCCTCCCACTTTTCATATTGAGTAGCAGCGGGGAGAACATAATCAGCTAACCTGGCGGTTTCGGTCATGGCCACATCGATGACAACAACAGTGTCCAGGGCCTCAAGAGCACGGGCAAACTGTTTGCTGTCTGCTAGAGAGTGGGCGGGATTAGCCGCCTCTACAATCATCGCCCGATAGCGATCCGGGTGATCAGTCAGTATCTCGTCTGCGATAGCGTTACAAGGCACAAGACCAGAAATAATATTGGCGCCGGCAACAGGGCTCTTGCTCGAGCTCTTTCCGCTGCCTGCAATATTGACCAGTGATGAGGGCACGTACTGCCCTCCTGGATTACCAAAATTACCGGTTAACACCCACACAAGCTTTTCAAGATAGCTGACCAAGGTGGAGTAGTGATTCATTTGAACACCGGGATCCTCGAAGAAAGCGGCGCCTTTGGCATTGGCGATATAGCTCACCGCCTCTCGCATTTTCTCCTCGGGAACACCGGCTATCTCACAGTACGAAGCAACAGGAATAGCTTTAGCAAAAGCACACACTTCCTCTAGGCCATCTGCATGTGCTTCAAGCCAAGGCGCGTCAAACAACTCGTCCTGAATCAATACGCCTATCATCGAGCCGATGAGCCATGCATCTTTTCCCGGCTTTACCTGTAAATGCACATCGGCGAGTTTAGCCGTCTCCGTTACAACAGGGTCGATAACAATCATCTTGCGGGATGCATCTTTACTGATATGACGCAGTAATTCTCGAGCCCGGGGCATGCCGTGGGAATGCCAGGGGTTTTTGCCAATGAAGACGGCGCAGTCCGTATGCTCGAAATCACCCTTGACCATGGTGCCGAACATTTTTCCATTGACCCAGAATTCACCGGTTTTTTCCTGTGCCAGTGCATTAGAGCGGTAGCGCGATCCCAACACCTGGCGGATACCGGTTGCGTAGCCACCGGGTAGGTGATTGCCCTGACCCCCGCCGCCATAATAAAAAATGCTTTCACCACCGAAGGTATCGCGTACTGACAGGAGCCGCTGACTTACCTCACGAATCGCCGTATCCCAGTCGATCGCTTCGAATGAGCCATCGGCCTTACGACGCATAGGACTGGTGATTCTATCTTTGCCATTTTGATACAAGTCTAACCCGGACGCTTTCTGGCACAGGTAGCCCGCACTGGCAGGGTGAGCCTTTTCACCCCGGGTGCGCACTATGTGTTGCTGCGTGTCGTCGAGTTGAACTTCAATTCCACAATTGCATTCACACAAGATGCAGGCACTTTGTTTCCAATCCGTCATGGCTTCGCTCTCCGGTCAATTCAAACTAGCTGCGCAGTGCGCGCTCAATAAACTGCATTCTGTCCTGTCCGAAAAACATCTGCTGATCGACAAATATCGTCGGCACCCCAAATAGCCCCCTATCAACAGCGGCTTGGGTATTTTCAATGAGCTTGGCTTTCACTTCCGGATTTTGTGTCATCGCCAGCAACGCATCGGCGTCGAGTCCGGCTGTGCTTAACACCTCCTGGACAACAGCAACATCTCCCATATCTTTTCCATCGACCCAGATTGCATCAAACACAGCGTTCAAGTAGGTATGGAAAAAAGGCTCATTCAATGAAGCTATGGCTCCACGCATAAGATTCAGGGTGTTAATGGGGAAGTATGGATTGAAATTCAAAGGAGCGCCATAGGCCGCAGCAAAGCGCGGTAAATCCTGCGCCATCATGTATTTTCCCTTGGCGGGAATCGCTACCGGAGACATATTCCCAGTGGCCTTGAAGATACCACCTAACAAAACCGGCCTATACTCAAGCGAGGCATCACACTCATCGCACAGCTGCTGTAGCCTTTTGTTCGCCAGATAGGCCGTGGGACTACCAACATCAAAATAAAATTCTGCGGTCTTGCTCATTAAGGGTTCTCCTACCACTTTTCTTCCCAGGGGCGGACATCGAGTTCAAATGTCCATGCATTTCTAGGCTGCTCATGCAGCATAACGTAGTTGTCCGCGAGGTCGTTGGGGTTAACGATGCCATCGACCGCTTTGCGTGATTCGTAATCTGGAAAATTCTCTGCAATCCAGGCGGTATCCACACCACCATCAATAACCACATGGGCCACGTGAATATTTTTCGGGCCCAGCTCCCTGGCCATGCTCTGCGCGAGCGCGCGGAGGCCGTGTTTTGCGCTGGCAAAAGCGGCAAAGCCTGCCGCGCCGCGAACACTGGCGGTTGCTCCAGTGAAGATGATGGTGCCACGACCTCGTTTGGTCATGTACCTGGCCGCTTCGCCGAGCTCAGCCATCAAGGGGATCCAGTTTACTGCCATCGCGCCTGGCAGCGCATACGGTCATTCCACGCTGGGCAAACTTGCGGACAATGGCGCTACCAATGGCATCTCCAGCTCCCAGCACGAGTGCGACTTTTTCAGCGGGTGCGTTGCTCACGGACGGCTCCTGTAGAGGGTTCATAATTTAAACTGACTATAGGTTTAAATTATGAACCCGTCAAGTTAGACTGCCAATTATTCGCTTGAGAAAACCCCCGAGGGGTAGCAACACATGAAATGGAGTGAGATCGATAGCCAGACCTGCTCGGTAGCGCGCACGCTATCAGTGATCGGTGATCGCTGGAGCTTGCTAATACTGAGGGATATTTTTCTGGGCACCCGCCGCTTCGAGGATTTGTGCAAACAACTGGGCGTCAGCCGCCCTGCCCTCACACAGCGATTGCGAAAGCTTGAGCAGCAAAACGTTTTGCAAAAACGTGCCTACCAGGACAAACCCCAACGATTCGAATATCACCTTACTAAAAAGGGTATAGACCTGTATCCGATCATTATGACCATGGCGCAATGGGGCGACAAATGGCTGGACGATGGCAATGGTCCGCCCATTGAATATGAACACAAGGTCTGCGGGCACAAGACGCAGCCGCTTATGTGTTGCAGCGAATGTCACGAGCCTTTGAATGCCTGGGAGGTTTCTCCGCAAATTGGTCCCGGCTTAAAAGCTGCACTGGCGAACACCAAAAAACAGCACACAGAAGAAAAATTGCCGCCCTCTCTTCGCCCGCAGATGAGCGCCCAGTAGGCTGTGAGCACGGCGCACTCAGACCTACTGCGGGTCCATTTGAAGGCAATATCCGAGGCCTCCCTGAAAGGTCCTTTTCTCGATACGGCTTGCGGCAAGGGTCGCAACGGGCTGTATCTGATTCAGAATAGTATCCCCACCGTGTTTGCCGACACCAGCCAAGACGCCCTCGATCAGGTGAAGCAACAACTGAGCCTTCCCTCATTGTCAGCGGTGAATAAACTCGCAACTTTATGGCCGGTGGACTTCGAAACAGAACCGCAGCAGCAGCTCAAGGAAAATAGCTTCGCCGGAATTGTGGTGTTTCGATACTTACACCGCCCTCTTATGGCCAGCCTCAAAAACGCTATACTACCTGGCGGACTGGTCATCTATGAAACCTTCACGGTGGATCAACCACAATTCGGCCGCCCCAAAAACCCGGATTTTTTATTGCGGCCCGGCGAGTTAAGTGAATACTTTTCTGGCTGGGAAGTACTGCATGAATTTGAGGGTAGAATTGAAGACTATGCTGGGGAACAACCCGCAGCGATCGCACAAATTGTAGCCCGCAAACCGCTTTAAACTGGAGAAGACATGTACGCAGCAATGATTTCGAAAACGCTCTTGATCGCCCTTCTAAGTAGCACCATGGTATTTCACGCCTCGGCTGATGCCCCACTTGCAGCCAGCAAACTTATTGACGAGTTTGAGCTGCGAACGGCGGACAAACCAATTTCAGAAAATACGTCGTGGAAGCCAAAACGCGTGGTTGTCAATTTGCCCACTGCTTTCTCCTCTCAAATGCCAAATTTCGAGGACCAACTGAAGCACGCCGCGGGAAACACTGAGCTTGTGATTGATCGGTCTGAGAACTTTGTTTTGGACGAAAAAGTTCTAAAGGGCACCGACGCAATCATAGGTGTGTGTTCTCTCCCAACCCTGCAAAACGCAGACGCTAAATTACTTTGGCTGCACAGCTACTTTGCCGGAATGGATCTCTGCAAAGGGCTGAGTGAAGAGCAATTGGAAAATATTACATTCACCAACACCAAGCGTCTATCGGGACCGACTATAGCGGAACACACCATAGCGATGATGATGGCCCTCGCCAAGAATCTTCCTACTTACCTGCGCGCACAAAGTGCTTCGAAATGGGATCAAAACCTCGCGCGGTCTTCGCGATTTGGTGAGCTCACAGGCAAAACTATGCTAGTCGTAGGTCTGGGCGGTATTGGCTCGCAGATAGCGATACGCGCACACGGCCTTGGTATGCGCGTGATTGCCACTCGTAATTCCTCTCGCAATGGCCCTGACTACATCGAGTATGTCGGGCTGTCCGACGAGTTGCACACCCTTGCTGCAAAAGCTGATGTCATAGTGAATGCACTGCCACTGACCGCGAAAACGACGGGAGTGTTTGACGAACAGTTTTTCGCAAGCGCCAAGCCCGGTTCTATTTTCTTAAGCGTAGGCCGCGGTAAAAGCACTGTCACAGCCGATCTAATTGCAGCGCTTCAATCCAGGCGTCTATACGCAGCGGGTCTGGACGTAACCGATCCTGAGCCGCTGCCCGAAACCAGTGCTTTGTGGGGCATGGACAATGTGATCATCACGCCACACGTCTCTGCGGTGACTGCCCAGAGCCTCGAGAGAACGGCGACCTTGACCGTGGAAAATCTCAGGCGGTATGTTGCCGGTGAAGCGCTGATCAATGTTGTAAATATTCGCGCAGGCTACTGAGCGGCACGACCGACAGTACAAGGAGCATACGATGAGTGACTCGGAACAAAGAATATTGGATGGCACGGCCTGGAATAACTTTTGCGACGCGCTCAAAGAAGCCGGTGAAATCGTAAACAGTGACAAGGCCCCCAAGGATGCATTTAACCGAGCCGAGGGATATCGCTACCTCACCCGGCTGTTACGAGGCGGCCTTGAGAGTTTTCTGGAACACCGCGACCCAGCCTTTCCACAATTGCGCTGTGGTGCTCATGAAACCATTAAGTTGGGAGCGGACAATCCAGACAACCGCTACGAAAGTGCTCCGCTAAACCCTCAGTTTGACTATCGCATTAGCGGCACCAGGGGCAGTGTGGATTATCTGGGGCTGAGCACCATCATCAACAAGTATGCCTCAGGTGGGACGATGGAAGTAACCGGGCACATCGACGCGAGGGGCATGGACATCAGCCCTGATGGCACCGTGGAGATCATCATCAGCCAGCGCGAACACAGCGGAAACTGGCTGCCCATGGGTCCCAAAACCAATTCTATTACCGTGCGGCAAACCTTTCAGGATAGGATTGAGGAACAGCGAGCGGATTTGAAAATTGAACGTATCGGCGCTGGTGACGACCGCCCGGAACCGCTGAGCGCCGAGAAATTGGAGCGCGGGCTGCAAGGCGCGGTTAAGTTTGTAAAAGGCTCTTCGCAAATGTTCGAAAACTGGGCGGAGAGCTTTCTACCGACCAATAATCAGTTGCCCCTGCCGATCAGGATTACTGCCAGTCCATTGGCGGCGATCCCAATATCTTCTACTTTCACAGCGCCTGGGAGCTTGCTGCCGATGAAGTATTTGTTATCGACGCGCCTCTTATACCTGAGTGCCAAACCTGGAATTTCCAACTGGATAACTGGTGGATGGAATCATTGGACTATCGCTTCCACACCATCCATATCAACAAACACACTGCACACTACAATCCCGACGGCAGTGTAAGAGTCGTCGTGTCACACACCGACCCAGGGGTGCCCAATTGGGTTGAGACCGCAGGCCACACTATGGGCACCATGTGTTGGCGCTGGATCGGCGCGCAGGAGCATCCTGAGCTCAACACTCAGGTGATGAAACTTGCCGATTTAAAGAACTCAGCTTGATAAGTCAGGGCGTTGAACATGCCGCGTTGGCCACGCCCGGTGCCACCCATCCATTCCCGCCCACATCGAAGAACAGCGGGTTGCTAAAGGCATAGGCGAGAACTCCCGACTCATCGAGATTGCCATCGGTCAAATTGGCCAAGGTGGTATTACCCGCCGCTGCAAGATCATCTGGGACGATGGGAAACATGGGACGAGATATGCCGTCGCTACCATGAGCGATTGCAACGAGCCAGCTATCCTCCGTACGAGCCGCTATTTGCGCTGACACTCTAATGTCCCTGCGATCGGCGCCCGGCACTCCATTAACTCCGCTCGCCAAAAGTTCTTCCCATCCGGGATCGCCCGCACTTATCGTGAAGCTAGAACAAATGCCGTAGCGAGCCGCAACGCCTGGCGCGCTGGTTAATTCAGGCTGATTGTTGATGTAGAAATCTACCGAATCGACAGGCGCCCATTCTGGTGTTGAGATGAAAACCTCCACAGACAGACCCGAATTATTGGAAATGGGAATCGTATTCGACTCATCGACACCCAATCCAGCAGTTTGGGAAAGCCCAACCAATCTTCCCGTCGCTCGAATAGTCATAAATGGACCGTTGCTACCAACCACCTTGCCGTTCGCCACGCTGGCGGCCAGCTCCTCGGCGATACCTGAGAGTTGCGAGGGATTCGTCACTTCACTGGAAATAAGATTACGTGCCGACATATGCGTGTTTCTTCGGTCGTGTGTATCGGAATTCGCAACCGCCGTTCGCACAATGCCCTGATTAATCAGGTTGAACCAATCACCGGCATTTTGTCCGAGAAAGCGGTCAAAAATACCCGAGCGTCCATCCGCACCTATCCAGATTTCCAGGGATTGAAATCCCGCATCAAAAGCATTGTCCAGGCTCGGGTCAAGCCGTTTCTCACTCAAGTTTGCGGTCGATTGCGGTGGTGTCATACCGGTGTCGATTGCCAACCCTCCGCCTCCAAAATGACCGGCAATATGATTGATCTGCACAATGTTCTGCATGGGGTCATCTAGAATCCGGGAGTAGATTTCAGCCGGTGACAAACCGAAGCTGCCGTACTCGGGGAAATCCATGCCTGGAGCAGCCTCTCGGCCCCAGTCGACGTTGCCGCCACCTATTTGCGAACTGTCGATTGTCACCGGCCAGCTATTAAAATGGCCGTAGTCGGGGGTTGTCAGCTCACTGCTGGGCGCCGTGGCAATGAGGTCGGCCACATCCATTTCCACAACGGTATCGGTGAAATCAACTCTGATTCCGTGATCGGACGGTGTAAAGAAATCCATACCTTCGGCAAGATAGGTTGCCACTCTTTCCTGTCGCGTGACTTCTGAATCAATGGAGTCAATGGAATGCACATGGAAGTCCCCGTAGATCACATCGGGTGTGGCAACCACTTGTGTTAACTGGGCCTGCACTTCTGTGGTTTGCCCGCTGGTGATAGTGATGTTCTGCCGGAACGCCGAATAGCGCGGGCCTCGCGATACCACCACCTGATAGTCGCCGGGCTCGACGGCGAGCACGTCACTACTGCCGTTGCGATCAATGAACTCAACGAGCGCAATGCCAAAGGGCAAGTTATCTGAACTGTCGCCAAAGATACCGGTGGAACCTGTTCTGAGCTCCGGGCTGGGATCAAACCCGACCAGCTGCAGTTTGGCAGGAGAGGGCTCGGCCGGGCCGATACCAAATATTTCGGTGACATCAACATGCAACAGCCCCGGCGCTGGCAGGTCAAAATCCTGCGCGCTATTTTGACCCTCGCTGATGCTGACCACTGCGGGCGTTTCATCTGCATACAGAAAACCTTCCATATGAGCTTGAACTTCGTATTCTCCCGGCGGCAAGGTCATTGCGTACTGACCCTGCGCGTCGGTCCTGGCATGACCCGCCACAAAGCGGGTCGGCGGAGTTGTGGTGGCATTCGTTGTTTGAAACACCGCGACGTCGGCATGTTGTAGCGGCTCTCCTCCACTGGTCACTACACCTGAAATATCTCCGGTAGTGATTTCAAAAATCTGATTGCGAATATCCGCAATGCTGCTGGCGCTGCCATCGCCCACTGCAAAGTAACGGCGCAGGGTCAACTCGCCATTTGCCGGAACTTCATAATTGGGAGGCAGGGAGGCGGCGATTAGAATCGCGACGTTCTGCCCGTAGATAAGTACGCTGACACCCGCTGTGGAGAAGCTCGAAGTTCCCTCCTCCTCGTGAATCAAACCGTAGGAGACTCCCGCTGCACCACTGTTTCCAGAGTAGGCAAAGTAATTGCATTGATCGCACATACCCTGTGCACACGCTACGTGGGTCGTCGCAGGACAGCTGGTGGTGAACAGTGGCTCGCCAAACCCAGCTCCCGGCTGGAAAGCCTCCACCTCTCCAGAACCACCTAAGTATTCGGTCATGTAAAGGGCAACGGCATCGCCTGTGGTATTGCTTAGTGTCGTATCGATGGTCACCCAGGGTTGTTCAGGGCTCAAGCTATAGCAAGTTTCAATCTCTATGGGCAGGTCGGTGTCGTCCGCGCTGACGGGAAAATTGGCAGGCAGGGCCCGCACCGAGGAACTCGCATTAACAAACTCCAATAGATCGTCGGGCCCGGTAGCGCAAATCACTGCGGCTTCCCTGTCATCTCCGTCGTTACGGATTTCTATATCCGTATAGTTGGGCGTATTTTCAATATTGATGCCGCTGACAAACTCTTCCAGATGATCCGGGTTGAAACCGCCGCTGGTAAGTTTGGCACTGGCATCAATGATGTTGCCGCCATAGGTGCCGAGCCCAAACCAATTGCGTCCGGGCTTTTGGATGATGACTCTGAGATTGTCGTTCTCAAGCACGTAGTCGCCGGAGCTACTGCGGGCGAGCGGGCCCTGAAGTAAGTCGGAGTCTATGCTGGCCAGGCGAGCTTCGGCCCTTGGCCCGAGTTCCGCATCTTCCTCGGCCCGGTCAGAACTGTTACCCCCGCAGCTGCTTACAATAGAACTCACTATCAATATGAAAAGTATTCGCAGGGGTCCAGCACAGGTTCCTATCATGTCGTATTCTCCCAGTATTGAGTCAGTATGACGTATTGCGGTTGCGGGTAACAGCCCTCAAGCTACGGCTATATAACCACCGTCAAGCACAACCATATGCCCTGTCATCCACGCCGAAGCGCGCGAACACAAAAAGATGGAGGTTCCCGCCGCATCTTCTTTGGTGCCCATGCGGCGACGGGGTAAGGCTTGGGCCAGCTCCTGCTCGTGCTCCAGCAAATGCGCTGTCATCTTGCTGGGAAAAAACCCCGGCGCTATGCCGTTGACGTTTATATTTTGCGGCGCCAGATCTGCGCCCAGATGACGAGTCAGTTGGTGCACAGCTGCCTTGCTTGCCGAGTAGGAATAATTGTTCATGTGTGGGTGTGTGATGCCATTGATCGACCCAATGTTAATGACTCTGGCGGGGTCTTCGGCGGTTCCCGCAGCACGCAATTCGGGTAACAGCTGTTGCGTCAGGAAAAAAATGGATTTTACGTTCAGGTCCATCACTTTGTCCCACCCACTCTCGGGAAAGTCGTCGATATCGGCACCCCAGCTAGCCCCTGCGTTGTTAACCAGAATATCAAGTTTGGATTCGCGTTCCTTCATTTCATTGGCAAAGGCTTGCACGCCCTCGGTCGTGCTCAGGTTAGAAGCAATACCGGTACATTCTCCGTGCTCCGAAAACGCCTTAACGGCTTCTTGTATTCGCTCTTCGTTGCGCGCGGTGATGTAGGTCTTGACACCATTTTTGACAAAGCCCTCGGCGATCATCGCACCAATGCCACCGGAGCCACCTGTGACCACGGCAACTTTTCCCTCCACTGAAAACAAATTGTTCATTGACCTATTCCTTGCTTTGATTGATTGATTTTATTGCGGTACTCACTGGGTGAGCAGTTGCGCCAGCTTCTAAAGGCGTTGGAAAAAGAGGCCTGATCAGAATAGCCGAGCAGAAATGCGATTTCAGTGATGCCCAGTCTCGCGTCTTCCAGATAACGCTCCGACAGCTCGTTGCGTAAGTTCTGTAGTAACTGTTTGAAACTTGAATCACGGGCTGTCAAACGCCGCTGTAGCGTGCGCCGGGAAACTCCCACGGCGTCGGACAAGCTGTCTATTGTCAACTCACCAGTGGGTAAGGTTCTCAGCATGGCCGCTCTTAAATCTCGCAAAAATGGGTCTTCAATTCCTTTCGTGCTTTCAAACAAGGACTGAGGTTTAGCGGTGAAGTCCTGGCCGAGTTCATAATCTAAATTTAGCAGTGGGTAGTGAAGACTTTCTCTCGGAAAGTAGAGACAACTCACCTCACTATCGAAACGAAGTTTGCTGCCGAATGCGCTCTCCAGGCCCGCGGTACTTTCGGGTCTGGAATAACTGAATTCCGCTCCCATAACGGGTACGGGAAGCGCGCAAATCGAGCCTACGATTAAGGCCGAAGACAACAACATTTCGTCACTAACGAGCCTGAGCGCGCCAACTCTTGAATTAAGCGGGTGCCATTCGAGACGAATAAAATCCTTCTCCGGCCGAATCAATACTCTACCCAGATCACCTCGCAGGCGGATCGTACTGGGAATGACATTCAAATACTGCTTCAGGTTGACGCAAATTGTCGTCATATAAAGGTGCAAATTCATACCGAGAAAGTAGCTGGCCCGCCCTACCTTTAAACCTATGTCAGGATCGCGTGTCTGAGCTTCGGCCAACTTATAAAGGGAGATGAACTGGGATACCGCCACCCGCTCGCCGGGAATAGAAAGTATCGCCGGATTGATGCCAGCGGCCTCAAGCAACACATTTCGATCAACGCCCGCAGCCACGGCAACTTGCAACACCGCATTGATACTGGTGGCATAAACCGATTGTGATTGCTCGACCGTCATTCGGTTATTACTGCACCGAGCTCGCCGACAGTGCCTGCAGCAAAACCTTGCGCGTATCTATAGGGTCAATCACCGCATCGATTTCAAGATGAGACGCGGCCTCTGTCGCCTTGCCGATGTCGTAGGCGCGCTGGACGAGTTTGTCGAACAATTTCCGACGCTCATCCTCATCTTCTATCGCCTCAAGTTCTTTCTTATACCCGAGCTGCACAGCACCTTCCAAACCCATCCCTCCAAATTCGCCAGTAGGCCATGAGGCGCTGTACACAGGGCTGACAAAACTGCCACCGACCATCGCCATGGCACCCAAGCCATAGCCCTTGCGTAAAAATATTGCCACCACAGGGACTGTCAATTTCGCCCCGGCGAGAAACAAGTTGGACATTCTACGCACTGCGGCTTCCCGTTCGTTGTTGGGTCCAACCATAAAACCTGGCGTGTCGGTAAAGGAAATCACGGGTAGGCCAAATGCGTTACAACTGTCCAGAAACTTGGCACCCTTTTCAGCCGCTTCAGAGTCTACCGCCCCTCCCATTTGCTGACAGTTATTGGCGATAACCGCGACAGGTCGACCAGCCAGGCGCATAAAGCCGGTAATAATACTGCGCCCGTATATACGCCTAAGTTCCAAAAATGAATCGTCGTCCGCCACGGTTTCAATGACTTTTCGAACGGGGTAAGCCCAGCGTCGATCTTCGGGCACGATGTCGCGCAAAATATCCTGTTCACCGCAGGTCCAATTTTTAATCGGCCCCTGAAAAAAACTGAGCAGCCTGGATGCAAGTGCAGTGGCATGGGCTTCGTCGTCGGCGACGATGTCCACCACCCCATTTTTCTCCTGTACATCGATAGGGCCGATTTCTGTGGGTGCGAACACGCCCAGCCCACCGCCTTCGATCATTGCCGGGCCCGCCATTCCTATCCAAGAGTTGCGCGTAGCAATGGTAAAGTCAGCGCAGCCAAAAAGAGCAGCGTTGCCGGCAAAACAGTAGCCATTGTTTACCGCGATGCGAGGTACCACACCGCTCAATCGGGCCCAACAACTGAAGGAAGTAATGTTTAATCCGGCAATTTGAGTAGTGACATCGGTGTCGCCAGGACGTCCACCGCCACCTTCGGTATACATCACGATGGGAAGATTGTGCCGCTCGGCCAGTTCACAGATTCGATCCAGTTTCTGGTGATGGAAAAACCCCTGAGTACCTGCCAGTACCGTGTAATCATTGACCACTACTGCTGAGCGGGCAGCCCCTGGGGCAACGATATCGGCGTTAATGGTACACAGGCCCACAATAATTCCATCGGCGGCCGTGTTGGTCTGAAGGTCTTCGTAACCTCGACGATTGCGCTGCGCTGCGACAGCAAGCTGGCCGTATTCCAAAAAGGAGTCAGCGTCTACGAGGTCTTCGAGATTTTCCCGCGCAGTCCGATAGCCTTTTAGATGGCGCTTCTGGCGAGCCTCACTTCTGTGTTCGTCCAGGGTTCGGTCCAGTCGCTCGCGCAACCCGGCCAATTCCGGCCTAATATCACCGCTCATTGCAACTCCTCAAACAAAGGGAGCGATACTATAACTCAGCTATAGCGACGCGGTCATTGGCATTTGAATTGAGCGCCCCGCTATTTTAAACGCCCTTCCATTGCGGTGCCCGCTTCTCGGTGAAAGCGACGACCCCCTCGCGAGCGTCCTGGGAGGTAATACACAGATGCTGCAGTTTGGCTTCACTGCTAATGGTATCTGCCAGAGACTCCTCCATGGCGGAATTCAAAGCATGTTTGGCATAGCGCAATGATAGAGGCGCTTTGGCTGTGAGCTCCTGCGCCCACTCTAAAGCCGACTCTAATAAGGTTTCAGCTGCGACAACTCGATTACACAAACCCAGATCGAGGCACTTCTGCGCCCTAAGTTTCTCGCCCGAAGCGATCAACTCATAGGCTCGTTTACGACCCAGGGTATGAACTAAATGCCAGGTAGCACCGCCATCCGGGACCAGACCAATGGCTGTAAACGCCTGATAGAGATATGCATCCTCGGCCATTACCGACAAATCACATACCATAGCAAACGCACTGCCGATACCGGCTGCTGGGCCGTTCACTGCACTAATCCAGGGCTGAGGTGCGTTCGTCAGTGACATAAGAATGGGCTTGTACTGGCCGTTCAATTGGTCCTCAACCTTGAACCCCGGACCCATATCTTCAGTGAGATCCGCACCGGCACTAAATGCCCGTCCCATCCCGGTAAGAATAGCTACGCGAATGGTGTCGTCATCGTTTACTTGCGCGATTGCCGGCAGCAAATCTCTGAGCATTGCGGAATTAAACGCATTGAGACTGTCCGGGCGATTCAGAGAAACCACTGCCACCTGACCGTGTCTCTCGACTACCACATTCTCATATTCGCTCATGTTTTTGTCCCTTGTAGTTCCAGTGGCTTATGCAATCGCGCCGAGTTCGCGCATGCGGGTAATTTCCTGCTCGGCAAAACCCATCGCTGACAAGACCTCGTCGGTGTCCGCCCCGGCGGCGTGAGTACCATGCTCTACATGGGAAGGAGTGCGGCTAAATCGCGGCGCCGGTGCTGGCTGAATTAGACCATCAATGTCTATATACGTGTTGCGCGCCACATTGGCCGGATGCTTGGGTGCGTCGACAAAAGACAACACCGGTGCGAAACAAACATCGGTGCCCTCCATAATTTCGCACCACTGGGCCTGTGTTTTTTGTTTCATGACGACGGTCAGTTTTTCTTTCATTGCCGACCAAAGTGATTGGTCGCCCTGGTTGCCAAAATCCGCGTCATCCAGACCGGCCAACTCTTTAAGCAAAGCATAAAACTGAGGCTCGATAGAACCCAGCGAGATGTACTCACCATCGGCACACTCATAGGTATCGTAAAAATGAGCTGCACCGTCGAGCATATTCGCTCCGCGTTTGCTGGCATCCCAGCCACCTATAGCTTCGAAACCGTGAAACATCCACATTAGCTGAGCCGCGCCATCAACCATAGCAACGTCAATAACCTGCCCTTTGCCCGAGTTAGCGGTTTCCAGCAGCGCTGCCAACACACCGTTCACCAGCAGCATTCCGCCACCACCCATATCACCCACCAGATTCAAGGGCGGAACAGGCCTCTCGCCCGCGCGACCGGTTGCATAAAGCGCTCCGGTGATCGAGATGTAATTGATGTCGTGTCCGGCGGCATTGGCCAGCGGCCCCTCCTGCCCCCAACCTGTCATTCGAGCAAAAATAAGCTTCGGGTTGCGTGCCAGACAAACCTCGGGGCCTATCCCCAACTTTTCACAGACGCCGGGACGGAAGGGATCGATGATCACATCGGCATTTTCTACCATGCGCAGTAATGTCTCGACACCATCGGGGTCTTTAAGATTGAGTACCACCGACTTCTTCCCACGGCCGCTCACGTTCTCTGTAATCCGCGGGTCAGCACCACCTACACGCTCGATCCGAATGAGATCGGCACCCATGTCGGCCAGCATCATGCCGCCCATTGGAGCGGGCCCAATGCCCGCCAGTTCAATTACCGTATAGCCGTTAAGCGGACCCATGGGCGCTCCTTATTATGTGATTGTAGGGGAAAAATGCAGCTTACTTAGGTTGCATGCGGATTCCGCCGTCCATGCGAATGCACTCGCCATTGATATAGTCATTTTCTACGATGCACTGGGCCAAATGAGCAATCTCATCGGAGTTACCCAAACGCTTGGGATACAGTACCTGGCTGGCCAGTGGCTGCAGAAACTCGGCAATTTCGGGGGACATTTCTTCCGCACCACCCATCATCAACGGCGTGGCAATCAGGCCCGGAACAATTGTGTTCACGCGTATTCCCAGCACTGCCAAATCTCGTGCAATGGGTAGTGTCATACCAACAACACCGCCTTTAGAAGCTGAGTAAGCCGCCTGTCCGATCTGTCCTTCATAAGCCGCTACCGAAGCGGTATTGATAATAACGCCGCGGCCGCCATCTGCATTGAAGGGCTCATTGGCCGACATTTGTTCTGCACAAAGACGCAACACGTTAAAGGTACCGACCAGATTCACTTGCAGGACGAGATTGAAATCCGCAAGTGGGAAAGGGCCATTCTTACCCATAGTGCGTTTGGCGTTACCAATACCAGCGAAGTTACAGTTGACGTGGATGGCACCAAAGGCCGCCATCGTAGCAGCTATACCGGCCGCGACAGATTCTTCGTCGGTGACATTAACCTTGCAAAAGATCACCTTGTCACCCAGCTCTGCCGCCAGTGCATTGCCTTTTTCTTCGTTCATATCGAAAATGGCAATTTTGGCGCCGTTGTCTACGAAGCGTCTAACGGCTGCTCGCCCCAGACCCGATGCACCGCCGGTGACTACTGCTACTTTATCGTTTAAATCCATGATGTATCTCCTGTAAAAGAACTAGTTAGTGCCTATCCATAAACTTTCAATCCATTGATATTTAAGGAAATATTTTCGCAAGGCATTAAAAAATCCTCTTGAATTTGTTAAGTTCAAGGTGCGAACAAAAAACAAAAAAACCAAGAGGATTCCGCATGCGAGAGACCCGCATTGCTCAGGCAAGTATATTTGAAAACTACTCAAAACACGAATTTGGAACTCAGCTTCGGGCGTTATCAAATCGACTGGATCAACATCCAGAAGTACTACTGTTGGTCGCCGATGATCTCATTGATGCGTCAGTAGCCAGGGTAGGTCGAACAGGTTTAACCGTTGAAAATGTTTTTCGATGCTTGCTCCTGAAGCAGCAGTTGCGCGTCAGCTACGAGCAATTGGCGTTTCATTTGTCAGACTCGATGACCTGCCGTACGTTTGCCCGGCTGTCTGCCACAACAATGCCCAGTCGATCTGGGCTACAGTCAACGATACGGAGTATCAGGCCAGAAACGCTGGAAAAAGTGCAGGAGACCCTCTGTGTCAGTTGGCTTAAAGCAGGCATACTATCAATGGAAAAATTACGCATCGATAGCACGGTTGTCGCCAGTAATATTGCGCCACCCAGTGACAGTCAACTCCTGAATGATGGTGTTCGAGTGCTCAGCCGCCTGTTGATGAAAAGCAAAAATATCACAGGGGTAAAAATTCGCTTTACGGACCAGCGCAAAGCCTCGAAGTCGCTGGCATTTCAGATTTTTAATGCGAAAAAAGCTGGAAAAAAAACACTTTATCCAAAGTTGTTGCAGATTCCAGGAATTGTCCTGAAGCAAGTTAAGCGGGGGTTGGAAGCCGTAGAAGTGGGTGCCTGTGACTCTGATAAAAAGAAGCAATGGGTAAGTCAGGTAGAGCAGTACAGGGATTTAGCACTGAGGGTCATCAATCAAACAGAGCGCCGCGTCATCCAGGGGCAGAGCGTCCATTCCTCAAAAAAAATCGTGAGCTTATTCGAGTCACACACCGATATTATCGTCAAAGGATTTCGTGACGTTCAATATGGCCATAAGATAAATCTGAGCAGTGAGAGAAGCGGATTCATCACGTACCTGTGCATTGAAAAAGGGAACCCGGCGGACTCCAGCTTGTTCATGCCGGCGCTGGATTTTCACCAGTCGAAGCTGGCCCAGGATAGGAAATATTTGTAGGCTTATGGGTAGTACAGCGTATTTCTGCGATCCGAATTCAGGATAATGGACCTTTAAGCAATGATTCTCGTCATTTTATGGCCGCTAAAAGCCGGTAGCATTGTGGGCCGGAACGTAAAGACTAAAACGGGATGGTTTTTTAGAAAAACATCCATTTATGGATAGGCACTAGTTAGGATTGAATTAGAAATTTCGTGTGTTGAACGGGGTGTAATCATCAGACAAACAGTCTCGGCTAATAATGATTTTCATCACCTCAGAGCTGCCTGCATAAATGGTTGATATTTTGGCGTCGGTGTATTGCCGGCTGATGGGGTATTCGTCCATATAGCCAGCGCCACCGTGCAATTGTACACCCAGGTCCGCCATTTCCACCTGAATTTCGCTGGTGACCAGCTTAGCCTTGGCGGCGTCGACCGCGGTTAGAGCCCCCTCGCTAAAAGCCTTTACGCACTGATCGACATACACCTGTAAAATATCCAGACGAGTCCGCATTTCGGCCATTTTGAATTGAGTATTCTGGAATGCCGCTATGGGTTTACCAAAAGCCTTGCGCTCTTTTACATGGTCAGCGGTGAGATCCCAGGAAACCTGGGCAGCCGATAAATAACCGGATGCGCCAATCAATCGCTCCTCAGCCAAGCCCTTCATCAGGTAGATAAAACCCTGACCGGGTTCGCCCAAAACATTTTCTTTAGGGACTTTTACATTGCTGAAAAACAGCTCCGAAGTGTCCTGTGCCTTCAACCCCATCTTCTTGAGGTTACAACCGCGCTCGAAGCCCTCCATTCCGCGCTCGACTATGAACAGGGTCATATGGTGGGGATTGTTATCCGGATCGGTTTTCGCCGCGACAATCACCACATCTGCGTTAATATCATTGGAGATATACGTTTTTGAGCCATTTAACACCCAGTGGTCATCCTGCTCGACTGCGCTGGAACGCATTCCGGCCAGATCCACTGCCCGCATCGGGCTCGGTCATGGCTATGGCGAGAATGGTTTCCCCGGTGACACACTTGGGTAAAAAACGCTCCTGCTGCTCATCGCTACCAAATCTCGAAAAGTATGGCCCCACAAGGCGGCTGTGCAGAGAATTGTACCAATCGCCGGCACGGGCATAGGAGGTCTCTTCGATGATAATTTGTTCAAAACGAAAATCGGAGTCACCCAGGCCGCCGTATTTCTCGTCGGGCCAGGTCATCAGAAACCCCTGATCTCCGGCTTTTCGGAATGCTTCACGGTCCACTATTCCGGCCTCACGCCAAGCTTCCATATGTGGCACAATCTCTGTGGCCAGGAATTTGCGATAGGCATCCCGAAACATATGTTGTTCTTCGGTGAATTGTCTTTCTAGCATGGGGGCTCCTGACGTTGGGATCGAATAGGGTTCGTATTCGCGGCAAACAGTATGGTGAGCACATGCCAGCCCAACAATGACCCGACCGGACAAATAAATTGACCATACCCTACAGGCGGATATAGACAGGAACCTATGGAAGAGTTACTCCCCCAAAGCTGGGTTTATATGCACTTCAGCATGATATTGATCATCACTTTCGCGCAGATGCTTGTTATTTACATTTTGGGGGATTCGAGTAATCCACCGGCTGGTCTGGGAATGTTCACGGTGTATTTTATGTCGGCTCTGCTGGGCTGGATCGCGTTTACGCTACAGCAGGTTTCCGACAATATAATGACAGTAGATGTGCCCTCAGTTGCGGTCATTATAAGCAGCTACATTTTGTTCCTTGCCGCTGGCAGGCGCGCCCAAATAAGCCGTGGGAGATTGTCACTGGGCGTAGCATGCCTGATGGCTAGTCTGTGTTCCCTGGTGCTCCCCAAATCGCAAATGTTTGTCGTTCAAGTCTCCGCCACAGCCATATTCTTTATAGCCGCCGGCATAATGTGTGCCTGGCGCTGCGTCACATTCAAAAATATTGGGGATGGGATCATCAGCTTTGCGGCGCTTATAATGTGCGCCAGCACGCCGCTGGTTCTGTACTACCAGTTAGTGGCAGAAAAAGTGGCAGAAAAAGAGGTGGTTGCTCAGGCCCTGGCCTTTGGCGGTTACAGCGTTGCCTATGTGCTGGTGGCCATTGGATTTTTAGCCAGCGTGCTCATTGAGTACCAGAGCCACCTGGCAAGGCTGTCCACTCATGACCCTTTAAGCAAGGTATTTAATCGCCGGGGAATGGACGAGGCCCTGCAGCTCAGCTTGGCCGCCGCGCAAAGGCGCAACCTGCCCACATCGGCTATTATGGTCGATATAGATCATTTTGATCAGATCAACAACAGTTTTGGCGTCGAAACAGGCGACCATGTGATTCGAACAATCGCGGAGCTACTGCGAAAAATGTCGCGCGGAACAGACGTTGTCGCCCGTGTGGCAGGTAAGAGATTTATGTTGGTATTGCCGGAAACCGAACTCAAGCACGCCAAGATACTGGCAGACCGCATTCGTCTAGCTATTGGTGAGCGACCGTTACTCGTGCACGAGCAACGCATTACAGTCACCGCCAGTGTCGGTGTGACCGCATCCAAAGGCGATGTAGACCTGGATGAACTTTCCCAGGCCGCGAACCAGGCCATGAATCTCGCCAGACAGGGAGGCAGCAATCAAGTCGCATCCATCGATCGAGACCCGATTCATCTGACCACCGACCAAGCTCCAATATAGGCTGAGTGTGCGAGACTATTCCATATCCGTCCATTTTGCCCGGGCTGTTCTGAAACACGCGGTCGCACAGGGTTTGGAGCCCATCAGCTTACTCCGCAAGAACCGTATTTCCCCTCGTTTGATGCTGGAAGACTCCGCGCGGATATCTATTGAAAGATTTGCGGATCTGCAGGTCAATACCATGCAGGCAATGAATGACGAGGGCCTGGGCTATGCCTCCAGACGAATGCCCATTGGCAGCTGGTCGATGATGTGCCAGGCCGTGATCAGCAGTGAAACCCTGGGGCAGGCGATGAACCGCTACTGCCGGTTCTATCAATTATTTGAATTTGGTGTGCATCCCTTCCTGGATATTGGCGAAGAAAAAGCCCGAATTCGCCTGGTTGAAATTGATCCCTTGTCTAGCGATGACAGGTATCTTCATGAAATGACTCTTTTCTTCGCCCATCGATTTGCCAGTTGGTTGGTACAGGAACACCTTCCCCTGCAGGAGGTTGAACTAAACTATGTACCTATGGCGACCACTGCAGATTACCGGCATATGTTTTTGGCGAGCCCACTGAGTTTTGAATCTGAGAGTTCGGCTATCGTGTTTTCGCCCACGCTACTGGAAAAACGCGTTGTGCAGAACGAGCAATCAATGCGCCACTTTCTGCGCCACCCTGTTCTACACATGCTTACCCAGGATTACGACCGCAGCAGTTGGACATCCCAGGTTCGAGAACTGGCACGCCGACAGCTTACCAACATGCCGGAGTTAAACGATGTCGGCGAACAATTGGGCATACATCCCCAGACTCTGCGCCGCAGGCTGTCAGCTGAGGGAACTACCTTCAAGGAAATCAAGAACCAACTGCGTCGAGATACCGCTCTGCATTTACTGGGCAAGCAGGGTCTTGGTATCGAGGAGATCGCCCACAGAGCCGGTTTTTCAGAATCCAGTGCTTTCATACGTGCATTTAAGGTCTGGACCGGGGTAACGCCCTATACCTACCGCAAGGGATTGTAGAAGATGATTCGATTCGCGATAAGAGCGTACCTGGTGTATTTGGCTATTTGCTTATTATTGGTAATGCCTGCGCTTAATTTTTTCGGCCCCTGGTACGTGCAAAAAAACTTTCAGCGAAGTTTGTCGACCGAAATTATTCTATTCAATCCTTTCACGCTAAACCTGGTGGTGCGCAAAGCCGCTCTACCAGAGCGTAACGGCGATCCCTTCACTGGATTCAGCCTCGGAGAAATCAATCTCTCTTTAGAAAGTATCTGGTCACCCGGTTTCGTTTTCGATGCAGTGCGCTTTGAGAACTTTTATGTTGACGTACTGCTACACAAAGATGGGGAGTTCAATTTTTCGGATTTACTGGCCGCTGGCGAATCCACTGAAGCTCAGCCGCAAGGCGAAGAAAACTCCACACCACCGGGTGTGACCATTCGCGATTTTGACTTCCATTCAAAGTGGATTCGATTTACCGACCAAAGCAGAGCAAAGCCCTTCAGCACTCACTACAACGGTCTCGAAGTGGCGGTGCGCGATTTATCAACCATTATTGAAGAGGGCAAACCCTACAACTTCGAAGCCAAAGACGAAGCGGGCGGCGTGTTGAGCTGGGAAGGCCATGTGTCTGTTCCAGGAGCTCACAGCAACGGCACACTGTCCCTGTCGAATATTAGCCTGGCGCCGCTGTCGAGATTCATCGAACCCTGGGTGAAGTTTGAGTTAACTGAAGGCAATCTGGATGTGGCCGGCCGTTATCGTATCAGTTGGGCGGATGAGCTCAGTTATCAGATTGAACAAGGCAGTCTTACGTTAAAAACAACAACCCTGGCACCGCAGGATAAGGACACCATCCCCGATACCGAAATTTCCTTGGGCGAGAAAATGGCGCTGGATTGTACCAGTTGGCCACCTGCTCTAGAAATTGCACTTATGACTTGAATCTAAGCCCAAAAGCATTAGCGCCTCAATAGATACAGGTCTGCTTGGGTTAACGGGTGCGATAAACCTGGAAAAGTTTGCACCTGTAAAAGTCGGTAGCGATGGCGCCATCAGTAATTTCTCCATGACAATAGAAGAAGGGGAAAAAGCGCTAACCTCGTGGAATAGTTTGCGCTGGAAAAAATTGGCCGTCGATCTCAATCAAAAAGAATTGATTCTCGAGGAATTGCTAGTCGACAATTACTCTGGGCGATTGCACATATACTCGGATGGCACAGTGAATGCACAGCGAGCACTCACAGCGGAGTCGGAATCTTCCCAAGAGAACGCATCAACGCAAGAAAATGAACCCTCCGGCGAACCCTGGTCTTTCAGCATCCCCTCAATCAGCATAACCGACAGCGCACTGGATTTTATGGATGAGTCCCTGCCCATCCCGTTCCGAACCGTTATTGGAAAACTCAATGGCGGTGTCAGTGGGTTGGGTTCAAAAGCTACGGATGAAGCAATCGTCGATCTAACGGGCTCAGTAGACGGGTACGCGCCGGTCAAGCTTACCGGTACGGCAAGACCTCTTGCCCAGGCACCTGCGTTGGATTTGGGTTTAACATTCGACGGAGTAGACCTGGCACGCCTCACCCCCTATTCGGGAACCTACGCTGGCCACGCGATAGATCGCGGGGTGCTGAATCTGGATTTGCACTATCAGCTGAATGACTCAAAACTAGTGGGTAGCAATCAGGTGGTGATTGAACAGTTGAAACTGGGCGACAAGGTCGAGAGTGAGCAGGCAGTGAATCTCCCACTAGGTCTGGCGATCGCTTTGCTGACCGATGCCAACGGAGTGATCGATCTGGCAATTCCGGTAAGCGGCAATATCGACGATCCAAAGTTTGGCTTGGGCAGTGTGATTTTTTCCGCCCTGGTTAACATCATCACCAAAGCAATAACGGCGCCCTTCTCTCTTCTGGCAAACCTGATAGGGAGTGAAGAAGATTTGCAGCGTGTTACTTTCTCCTCTGGTACTGCGCAGCTCGACGAAGCCGGGAAAAGTAAGCTCATGGACGGGTTTACGGTGTGTTTGCAAACCCCAATCAGGCTTCCGGGCGTCCCGGGAACCTATCAAAGACACTAAACCATAGTTCTAAGTAGGCTTAAGGCCGCCGATTGCTAGCATGTCCTGTCCAGGCACGCCGAGATCCCATCCATGGGGGCTTGGCGGTAGCATCCATGCTACCGACAGCCTTGACAGGACATGCTAGCAATCGGCTCTCACTCCCGAAAACTTGCGCACTTGTGTAGTTGGTAGAGGCCGAGCTTCTGGACAGGGACTAATTTGGTTCTACGACGAACACCTCTCCGTCTATATCAACAAGATAGAGATTGCCGCTGTCGTCCTCGCCGAAGCTTGCCAAACTGTTTATCCGGCCTTGATCGGGCGTAAAACTCTGTGTCCGTTGAACAAAGTCATCCGCGGTCAGAGTTTCACCGGGCTCGAGAGAATCAACTTCCAACGACCAAATATTATTGGATTCGAAATCGCCAAAAAGGTAGTGCCCCTGCAGTGAGGTGGCTGGGCCGCGGTAAACGTATCCACCGGTCACTGAGTTTCCCTCCAAGGGGCCGGTGCCGTGTAGATACTCTGCGATAGGTGCTGTGAGGTTCGATTGGTCACCGCCTCCAAATACTTGCGTACCTTCCAGAATATTCCAGCCAAAGTTCAGACCCGCCTCCCCTGGCCTGATCAGATCTATCTCTTCGACTTCACCCTGACCGACATCACCGATATACATAAGCTGGGTAAGTCGATCAAAACTGGCACGAAACGGGTTGCGCAAGCCATAGGCCCAAATTTCAGGCGCTCCTCCTGTTACTGCGAAAGGATTATCCGGGGGAATTGAGTACTGTCGATTTGGGTCACCGGGGAAATCATCGCCGCCGATATCTATTCGCAACATCGCCCCGAGAAGTGTATCGGTATCCTGACCGCTGCCAGCGGGATCGCCGCTACCTCCACCGTCTCCTGTTGCTATATACAAAAGGCCGTCTGCGTCGAAGCCTATCCAACCGCCATTGTGATTACTTTGTATCTGCGCAAACATGAGTATCACTTGCATACTTGAGGTATCAGCGACATCTGCATCGCTCGCTGAGGTTCGATATCGGCGAATTTCGGTATCTCCTCACAGGTTGGTCACGCTGACGTAAAAGTCTCCGCTGGTGGAATAATCGGGTGCAAGTGCCAACCCCAACAGACCTCTCTCGCCGTTGGTGGAGATAGTGGAGGCAATATCCAGAAACGGCACTGCGGATATCGCTCCGTTCCCGCGGTCGAGTATCTTGATCTGCCCGCCCTTCTCCACAATGAAAATTCTGTCCGTGCCATCGCCGCGGCCCGCCACGTATAGCGGCTGGGTCAGACCACTGGCAATACGCCGAAGTGAGAAAGTCCCGGCAGTACTCGTCACGGTCACTAACAGGTCCTGAACTACACTTGCCTCGCCGTCTGAAACGCCGATTTCCAATTGGTAGATATTGTCGCCATCTGCGTTGGCGGGAGAATCAAAGTCGGGGGGCGTCAGAAAAGATATGTCTGGCCCTGTGATGGAAAACAAACTCTCATCCGCTCCCCCATCGATGACATAGCTGAGCGTGTCGGAATCCTCATCTGACGCGCTAATTCTGTAGAAAGCGCCGTCAGCATTCTCTCGAACTGTAATCGAAGAAGAGGAGACTATCACCGGGGGAATATTTGGAGTCGGGACGACTGTTGCAGGTGACCGGGACGAACCGCCCCCTCCGCAACTTAAAAGCACAATAGCAATGAATGACAGCCAGTAACTTCGCCCGTTGACCATAGCTACGTACCTCTATTAATTAACCCACGTAAACCAATTCACCATCACAGTTGCTACACAAATAACTGCCTTTGCCCCGCATGACACGGTTGTGCCGGGTAGTCGACATTTCATGGGTATCGCACAAACATTCATATTGATATGTATTCTGCGCTCGCTGTGGAATATCACTCAGATCCAGATTAAAAGTAACGCCGGGGTCAGCTTCAAATCTCGCCATTAAGTTTTTCCACTGAACTCCGTGGGGTTTAATGCCTTTGCCGTAATACTCGTCAACAATATAGTGTGCGACTTCGTGGGGCACCGTGTCGTTTAAACTGACATCAAAGTACTTGGCGAATATCCAGGGGTTAAAACGTATCCAACGCCGTTTACCGTACATTTTGTACATTCCAGCGGTGGTGCCTCGCAAATCAAACACCACGGGAATACGCTTAAATTTGCGGCCGTATATTTGCTCCGCCTGCACAATAAATGATTCGGTCTGATCCAATACGGCCTTTCGCTGCTCACCGTTAATCGGTTCAATCATGCCTGCGCTCTGTTAATGGGACTGGGGCTCCAGGCAGAGCCTGAGCCATTGCTGCAAGCCTGCACTGTGAAATTTTTGACGATGAGTAATAATATTAAATTGTCGAGAGAAGTCACGTCCTTCAACTGGTAATGGTACCAATGATCCCCTTGCAAAGGCTTCGACCAGGCAGATTTTTGACAAGCACCCCACACCCAAGCGCGCTTCAACGGCTCTCTTAATGCCCTCGGTATGTTGTAGTTCCATGGTGATATCCAGATCGGTCAAAATACCGTGCATGGCCCGATCGAAGGTTTGCCTGGTGCCGGACCCCGCCTCTCTGACTATCCAGGGCACCTCCTTTAATTGATCCTCGGTCAGCGGACCCAGCCCGACCAGCGGATGATCCGGAGCTGCAAAAACCTGAAGCTCATCCTCCCGCCAATGTACAGTCTCCAGGTCAGCATGATGGAATTCGCCCTCAATCAGACCCAGGTCCAACTCGAAGTTAGCTACCTGCTCTGCAATGGTTTGAGTATTCGCCACACTCAGGGCCACATCCATCTGGGGGTAGCGTCGACGATACTCAACGATCATACCAACCGCCAGGTAGTTGCCGATGGTAAGGGTTGCTCCCACCTTAATGCCTCCGACGATCTCCTCCCCGGAAAGTGCGTGTTGAAAGTCCAGGGCCTGATCCAGCAGCCGCTGAGCCTTGGGACGAATTTGAGAACCCAATTCGCTCAACCGCAGTCGTTTACCCACCCGATCAAAGAGCTGTACGCCAAACTGGTCTTCGAGATCTTTAAGCGAGCCACTGGCAGCCGACTGCGACATCGCCAGGCTTTGGGCGGCGCGTGTAACGTTCTCGTGATGAGCGGTGGCCAAAAAGACTTCCAACTGCCGAAGGCTGTAGCGCATTTAACCTACCCACTTATCTGTAATACCGATTTATCATATCGAATAATACCGTTTTACCGATATATCGGCAATCGGTATGATCATTTACTTAGATACAAGCAAAAGGAGTTCAAAGACCATGGCCAACTTAATGAGAGAGGAGGTGACGGCAGTTCACCACTGGACCGATCGTCTGTTCAGCTTTAAAACCACGCGCAATCCCGGGTTTCGATTTGAAAATGGTCACTTCACCATGATCGGCCTCGAACACGCGGGCAAGCCGCTGATGCGCGCCTACAGTATGGCCAGTGCCAACTACGAAGATGAGCTCGAGTTTTTCAGTATCAAAGTGGCCGATGGCCCTCTGACTTCGCGATTGCAAAATATCGAGGTTGGCGATGAGGTATTGGTCAACAGTAAGGCCACCGGTACTCTAACCAGAGACAACTTGTTGCCGGGAAAAAACCTGTATCTGATCGCAACGGGAACGGGGCTGGCACCTTTTTTAAGCATTATCAAAGATCCCGAGATTTACCAGAATTTTGACAAAGTTATTCTAGCCCATGGCTGCAGGCACATCAGTGAACTAGCCTATCGCGATGAAATTACCCGCCTGTTGCCGGAACACGAATATCTGGGTGAGGAGATCAAGGAGAAACTAATTTACTATCCCGCTGTGACACGGGAAAAGTTTCACACCAACGGCCGCCTCACTGATTTGTTACGCATCGGTAAACTGACGAAAGACATTGGTCTGAACGCGGTCAACCCCGACGACGATCGCTTCATGATTTGCGGCAGCCCGAGCATGCTCAAGGATATTTCCAAACTTTTGGATAGCCGCGGATTCAAAGAGTCAAGGCACGGAAAAGCCGCGCACTATGCAATAGAGCGGGCTTTTGTCGAAAGTTGAGAGCAGCGCCCTATAGGGCGTCAGCCAAGTCCAGAGCTTCTCGCACTTCGCTCTTTACAAACTTACCGTTGGCATTGCGCGGCAGGGGCTCTGAAACCAGCCACATATAGCGGGGAACCTTATAGGAAGCGAGCAGTCCTTTGCAGTGCGCGCGCAACGCATCAACGGTCAGTGTTGCCCCGTCCTTGAGGTATATTGCCGCTGCTACCTCCTCTTCCAGGCGCTCATCAGGCACGGCAAAGACAACGCACTCCGCCACATCGTCATGCTCAAAGAGAGTATTTTCTACCTCAGCGCAGTAGACGTTCTCGCCGCCGCGAAGCACCATGTCTTTGGCTCGATCCACAAGATAAATAAACTCATCCTCATCCATGTAAGCCACATCACCCGTGTGCAACCAGCCGTCTGTGATAGATTCAGCGGTCGCATCTTCGCGATTCAAATAGCCTTTGATCACGCAGGCTCCGCGCACCCATAGCTCTCCGACTTGACCCGTGTCCAGCGCGTTGCCCTGCTCATCCACGCACTTCGCTTCAAAGGTGGGCATCGCTCTCCCCACGCTCGAGGATCGATCTACCAGAAACTTACCCGCCAAGCCGGAAATAATGCCGCAGGTTTCTGTCATCCCGTAGCCGGCACTGGGCGCGGCGTTTTTCATGGTCTTATCCAGTTTTGCCGTGAGGTCCGGTTGCAGGGCTGCACCTCCTCCACCCATGCTCTTCATGCTGGAGGTGTCGTACTTGGCAAAGTCGGGATGGGTGATGAGTTCTCTGGACATCATGGGTACGGCGCTAAAAGTCGTCACCTTTTCCTGTTGTATCAGGCGCAGTGCCTCGGTCGCGTCCCATTTATACATGTGCACCAATTTACCGCCGACAGCCGAAATACCCTGTGCGACGCAATTGTTGGCGGTCACATGAAACAAAGGTGTCGCGAGCAACGCTGACTGAATCTCATTCGGATCAGCCGCTGCGGGCGCCCTGCCACTGGCTTTGGCCAACGCTGTGGATTGAACTACCGTAGAAAAAGCAACATTCAACAGATTGTTTACACAGCCCCGATGCGTCAGCTGTGCACCCTTAGGTTTGCCCGTGGTGCCTGAAGTGTAGAAAACGCAGGCGTCATCGTCCGGATCAATCGCGACTTCGGGCATTTCCGGGGCGCAGCTCAAAACCTCTGTCCAATCGGTGAATTGACCGCTGGCGGTCTGGTCCATGCGAACCACCGCTACAGTCAGCTCTGAAAAATCCCCTCGTATCCCTTCAAATTGTGCGAGCCGCTCTTTGTCGCAGATCATCACCTTGGGGGATGAATCGGTCAGAGCGTAGTGCATTTCAGCCGGTACCCACCAGGCGTTCATACCCACCACTACAGCGCCCATGGAAGTGACTGCCCAGTAAGCCAACATCCATTCGGGATAGTTGCGCATGGCGATGGCAACCCTATCGCCTGGAACCACTCCCTGCCCAGAGAGCCAATTGGCAATAGACGCTGCTTTTTCATGCGCCTGAGTATAGGTGCAGCGTTCATCTCCATAGATAAGATACTCACGATCGGCATGAGCGGCGGTACTCAACCAGACCTCTCGCAGAGATGGAGGTGCGACGGCATAGCTATGCATTGGAGCACCGCGAACCTCGATAGTCTTTATTTCAAACATTTGCCCCGGGGCGGTGAGTTCGTTCCAGGTGGTCTTGAGTTCCTCGTACACGATTTACCTCTGCTACACTGTTGTTGTTAAAGTCTATGCAGCATAACCCCAGCCTGCCTCACGCTCAATGATCTTCTAGGAGCGTCTGCGGGATGTAAGTTTCGGTACATTTTTTTGTTGTTCCCCGTCATTGTCGATAATCGGCTATCCCCACAGACTGAGCAGCGCCCAAAACTCGGAAGCCTAGCCTCTATGAGCACGCAAGACCTGGACATTCCCGCACTACAAGAATATCTGACCTCAACCATCTCCGGCTTTACGGGCCAGTTAAGCGCTGAAAAATTCCCCGGCGGCCAATCCAACCCAACCTACAAGCTTTCAGCGGGCGAGGAACACTACGTCTTGAGGCGCAAGCCCGAAGGCGAACTTCTTAAATCCGCCCACGCTGTCGATAGAGAATTTAAAGTGATCTCCGCACTGCGCGACACAGATGTTCCCGTCCCCAAAACCTATACTCTGTGTGAGGACAACTCCGTTATCGGATCGATGTTCTATGTGATGGAATACAAGGAAGGTCGAATATTGTGGGACCCAACCCTGCCGGACGCTGCCAACAATGAGGAGCGTGCCGCCATTTACGATGCCATGAATCAGACCATGGCAGCGCTGCACAGTGTCGATGTCGACGCGGTGGGCCTGAGTGACTTCGGCCGTCCCGGAAACTATTTTGAGCGCCAACTGAGTCGCTGGACGAAGCAGTATCGCGCTTCGGAAACTGAAACTGTTCCCGAAATGGAAACCCTGCTGCAATGGCTCCCAGCGAACATGCCCGAAGATGATGGCATGATTAGCCTGGTGCACGGCGACTATCGCCTGGACAACATGATGTTCCATCCCAGCAAACCTGAAGTGATCGCTTTATTGGACTGGGAGTTGTCAACACTTGGGCACCCACTGGCCGACCTCGCCAATCAATGTATGGCGTGGATGCTTCCGCGGGACGGTGCAATAAAGGGTCTCGCCGGCGTGGACAGAAAACCACTGGGCATTCCTGCCGATGAAGAATACATTGCGAAGTACTGCGCGCGCACCGGGCGCAGCGGCATCGACAACTGGCCGTTTTACTTATCGTTCTCCCTGTTCCGCCTGGCAGCGATTGTGCAGGGCATTAAAAAACGAGCGCAGATTGGTACAGCCTCCAGCGCTGAAGCAAAATCTCGGGGCGAACTCGTGGTGCCACTGGCCAAAATGGCAGTGGAGCTCACACGTTAGGGCCAGCTGAACTAAACAATCAAACCGGTTATCTCAAATCTTTTAATCTTTAAACAAGGACTTTACTTATGTCAGAAGAACAAGCGGTATTAGTTGATGTTGCCGATGGAGTGATGACTGTCACTCTAAATCGCCCCAAGGCAAAGAACGCTGCCAACCGAGCCCTCGCAGAAGGCGTTGCCGATGCCATGGATCAATTGGATGGCAACGATGATATTCGCGTTGCTGTCATCACCGGAGCCGGAGGAACCTTCTGTTCGGGAATGGACCTCAAGGCGTTTGTCACCGGCGAGCTCCCCTCTATCAAAGGCCGCGGGTTTGCGGGTATTACTGAACGGCCCCCCAAAAAGCCCCTGATCGCCGCCGTGGAGGGTTACGCTCTGGCAGGTGGTCTTGAACTCGCTATTTCCTGTGACCTCATTGTCGCAGGCGACACCTCCCAGTTCGGAATTCCAGAAGTGAAAAGAGGCCTGGCGGCAGCCGCTGGCGGCCTGGTGAAATTACCGCGCCAGATTCCCAGCCGACTGGCAATGGAATTGGCACTGACCGGTGACTTCATCTCCGCTCAACGCGCCTACGAGATGGGCCTGATTAACCAGGTAGTCGAGGCGGGGACCGCGCTGGAAGCAGCGCTGGCTATGGCTGCGAAAATCTCTGCTAACGGCCCTCTTGCAGTTGCCCTAAGCAAACAGGTCATTGCCGAATCATCCGACTGGACCGCAGACAATATGTGGGACAAGCAAATCGACGTGGTATCGCCGATTTTTACTTCAGAAGATGCCATCGAAGGGGCGACCGCATTCGCCGAAAGACGAGCACCCAATTGGAAAGGTCGCTAATAGATTTTTAACTTAAGCTTTCTAAGCCAACAAAGAGGACTTACACATGTCAGAAGCATGGATTATTGATGCCTGCCGCACCCCCAGAGGCATAGGCAAAAAAGGGAAAGGCTCCCTGGCCGATCAACACCCGCAACATTTGGGCGCGACGGTTTTAAAAGCCATCGCCGAACGCAACGACATCAACACCGCTGAAGTAGGCGATGTGATATTTGGAACCAGTTCACAGCGCGGCCGCCAAAGTGGTGATCTGGCTCGCATGGCGGCATTGGAAGCTGGCTACGATATCCGCTCCAGCGGAATGACGCTGGACCGCTTTTGCGGCTCAGGTATTACCTCGGTCAATCTGGCGGCTATGAATATCATGTCCGGTGCCGAAGACATGGTGATTGGTGGCGGCGCCGAGATGATGTCGGTTTATGGCGAAGAAGGCACTAACATGAGCCCCTTCCTGGACAACGGCAATATGGAATTGCGCGCGCTTCATCCCCAGCCCCACCAGGGCGTATGTGCCGACGCAATTGCAACCATGGAGGGAATTGACCGAACGGCCGTGGACGCCCTGGCCTATGTTTCACAACAAAGGGCCGCACAGGCAATTGCAGAGGGCCGTTTCGATAGGAGCCTGATTCCGGTGTACTCGACAGACGGATCGCTGGCACTGGACAAAGAAGAGTTCCCTCGCCCCCAAACCACACTCGAAGGCCTTGCTGGACTAAAAGCCTCCTTCGAACCTATGGCGGATTATCCGCTGGATGAGGCGGGAACCACTTTCCGTGGAATGATATTGCAAAAATACCCGGGACTGGACATTAAACATGTTCACCATGCGGGTAACTCGTCAGGCGTGGTCGACGGGGCGGCAGCGGTACTGCTCACCTCTCCAGCCTATGCCAAGGCGAATGGTATGAAGCCCAGGGCAAAGATCAGAGCCATGTGCAACATGGGTGACTGTCCTACTCTGATGTTGAACGCACCGGTTCCGGCGGCTCAAAAAGTACTGGCCAAAGCGGGCCTGGGAATTTCAGACATTGACTTGTTTGAAATCAATGAAGCGTTCTCAGTTGTGGCGGAGAAGTTCATTCGCGATCTAAATCTTGACCGCGACAAGGTCAACGTTAATGGCGGGGCCATGGCACTGGGCCACCCAATCGGTGCAACTGGATCTATTCTCATCAACACTCTGCTCGATGAGTTAGAGAGAACAGACAAGCAATTCGGGCTTGTCACCATGTGTGCCGCTGGCGGTATGGCACCGGCGATCATAATAGAACGTATTTAATCCTGATCGAAGAAAGCGAGACGGGGCCTTTGGGCCCCGTTTTTATATAAGTCACAACGAATTTCTCGTCTTCTAGAAATCCAATGGCCACTCAAGATACTCGGGGAAAATGAAATCCCGGTGCTTCAATAAGCTGTTATCCACCGTGTAGCCCGCCTGCTCGACCGTCTCTCCCAATAGCCCCCAAACTTTACGCATGTAATCTGGCATGGGATTAACCTCCGCCGGCATTGGGCTGAGCATTTGCGAAAAACAGGCCCAGTAAATATCCAGCGCAGACAAGTGATCACCTATGAAATAGGGGCTCCCCTGTTCACCCTGTGACTGCAACTGCGCCGTCACCGCCTCAAGTACCGCTATAATTTTTGAGGGCGCGTCTTCGGCATCAGCAACGCTGTAACGATAGGTTTCGACCATGGGATTTTTTGCCATCGCCTCTTCACCCACGGACTCGGCCATCACCTTGAACATAATCACGCGAGCGTTCCAGGCCATGCCATTTTCACCCGCTATTTCGTTGATCAAACCAAACATCTGTATTCGATCATCAATTTCTTTGGGGAGAAGTGACGGGCCCGTTCCCAGGTTCTCGGCAAAGTTAATTATCTCGACAGGGGTGACTCTCGGAGGCTCGTCGTTATACATCAGCGTTGGCGCATTGCGATGCCCCGTCCACTCGAGCACCTCTTCGTTGGGGCCTCCGCCGATTTGTAACACCGGGATGAAATCGATATTGCGAGCCCTGAGTACACCTTTGGCGGCTTCGCTCCACGGAGCGGGTAAGCCGCCAGTCAATACCAGGCGCAACCCGCGGGCCGTCTTTGCGTCTTTTACCGATTCATATTTCATTGGGGCGCCCTGCTAATTTTGAGATAAAAAAAACCCGGCCTTGTGGACCGGGAATTTCGGAAGAGACGTCGAGTACCCGTCTCAGCGTTACTTTAGGCTTCCAGAGGATTGCTCCTAGAAGATGTACTTGGCACGAAGGCCAAACACTTCGCCTTCCTCCTGGAACCGGGAGTGAGAACCCGCCAATACCGGTGTGTCAAAGCTCTGGCTCAGGGCTGCCTCATCAAAGATGTTGCGACCATAAAGCATTACTTCCCACATTTCTGCGCGCAAACCTATGCGCAGGTTGGTTTTACTGTACGAGTCGATCACATCAAGCGGGTCGTTATCACCCGCCGAATTGAACTCCGATCGGTAGTTAACCTCACCGCTGACAAAAACCTCCATCTCGGACAGGGGATAGCTGTAATCCCAGGTGAGGGATGCGCTGTAGTCCGACGCATAGAGCGTGTTTTCTCCCGACAAATCGTTGAAAGTCCCCAACGTGTTTACTGTGAGATCAGCGACGCCACAGTTGGGGTTCACGTCGAGCTGAATGGCTGTACATGGCCCATCCTCGAATTCATCATAGGTCGCATCGAGCCAGGCTAAATTGCCACCGAGAACCAGGTTATCCGTCGCCGCCCACTTGGCGTCGATTTCTATACCCAGAATCTCCGATGAACCGGCGTTCTTAACGGTAAAGCCAACGCCTTTAAAAATCGCCGTTTGCAGGTTGTCGTACTGGGTGTAGAACGCCGCCCAGTTAACTGTCATAGCGCCATCGAGCAAGGTGTGTTTACCACCGAGTTCGAACGCGTCCACAGACTCATCGTCGAACTCGAAATCTTCATTTGGATTTACCACGCCCTCACAAAATGGTACAGCCCCAGATGGCGGAGACATAAAACTGCCGTCAGCCGGATTGATAACACAAGGAAACTCAGCCAGAGCAAGACCAGCAGGTTCGCCATCATCGGCGGCGGTAAATCCCCCACTCTTAAAGCCCTGGGAAAAACTGGCATAAAGCATGCTGTCTTCGCCCACATCCCACTGTAAGTTAACCGAGGGAATCCACTCGTCGGTCGTCCGGTCATCGCTGTAGTTATAGGAATAGGTATTAAAGATGGTCGCCTGTATGAAGGCCAACTGATAGCCATCGCTGCCACCGGCCTCGGTGAACGCATTGACGTCTCTTCCGTCCAGGTCGTCGTTCAATACCTGGGTACTGACCACATCCTTTTCTTCACGGGTATAGCGCAAACCCAGAGTCACCCTGAACGAGTCGGAAATGTTGATGGTGCCCTGACCAAAAACAGCCCATGAGGTCGAATCCAATTCGTAACGATGCGCGCGACCGGCCTGTTGAGCTGGATAGGAAAAGAGTGGGTTGGAAATCAGGTTGAAAAGCGACGTTGTACCGATGTCCCGTAGAGGGACCGGCGGCAGCAACGGGCTGATTGCGTTGCCAGGTACATCACCAAACAAATCACCGAAGGACCCGTCAAGGGGAACCAGTCGATCGGTTACCAGTTCACTTTCATCGTAATATGCACCGACAACAAAATCGAAAAACTCACCACCTGGTGATGTCAATCGAATTTCCTGGCTGAGCTGTTCGTAGTCCTGATCATCATCCCTCGCAATAAACCGCAAGGGGAGCCAATCCACATCGGAGCCAGACTGCACGGTGTACTCCGAGAAGCCCGTTACCGATGTTAGGGTGTAGTCACCGAGCTGGTAATCAACGTTGAGGGCATAATTCTCGACTTCGGCATCGTCACCATCGGGGTAACGCCCGACACCCAGGTTATTTGGGTCATTACCGAATCCATTGTCCTTGAAGGTTGTAAAGTCGTCACCTGCCGTGGCGGCCAGCCCCGGGAAGTTTATGTCCGTGATGGCGTAGGCAACACTTGCAAATGCGCTGCGATTTGGGAACAGGGCATCCCGCTGGTCAGCATTCAAATACAACCAGGTAGCTGATGGGGCTCCCACCCGTTGTTCATCAGAATTACTGTACTTGAAGTTAATGTCTAAATTGTCTGTCGGCTGCCATACCGCCGTAATTCTGTAGGACGTTTCCTCAATCTCGGGTTCATCATCGCCATTAAACAGGTTTTCTACATAACCTTCTGTTTCGCGGTATTTAAATCCAAAGCGCAGCGCGAAGTTATCGGTGGGTGAGCCGCTGATATAACCTTCTGTGAGCAAGCCGTCATTGTCTTCAACCGCTACCGCTATCTCACCCTGAAAGGCTTCACCGACATCAGGTGAGGCAGAAGTGATATTGATAGCACCGGCAACTGTGTTACGACCGAACAGAGTACCCTGAGGCCCCCGCAGTACTTCGACCCGTTCCAGATCCATGAAGGCGTTGCGATACTGTCGGCCTCGGCCCATATAGACGCCGTCGATGTACATACCAACAGATTGCTCAAAACCCTGGTTGTTACCAGAGCCCACACCACGCATGTAGATATTGGTGTTTACCGCCGCGTTGGCGATGTGCAGGTTGGGTACATGGTCTGCCATGGCCGCCATATTGGCGATGCCTGCCTCTTGTATTTTTCCGCCTTGCATCGCGGATACCGATATAGGAACGTCCTGCAAGCTCTCCGCTCGCTTTTGCGCCGTTACAATTACTTCCTCTAGCATCTGTGCTTGGGAAACCGATGTCGCTGTAGCCAATGTGATGGCCACAACCAGTGGAGCCTTTTTGAATAATACGGGCATGGATGTTCCTCATTGTTTCGTTTTTATATGTATCACAACGTTCTCCAGAGTGGATGGGACGTCATGTGCTGGCCCATACTAAAAGATAATTCCGCCAGTAGCTATGGCCTAAAGTTCCAATTTGGTAAGTTTTGCGCAAAAAAAGTGCCTACATGAGACAAAGAAATACTCCAAATCAAGGCGTATCTCTCGAATAGAGGGTTTAAGGAAACATCTAGCGCGGCAACGATAGATCTGGCGATATATTCCTGGGCCTAATGTTCCACCACAGACGCGATGGAAGAGGCGAGATAATCGATATTATCCCGGTTTACGCCCGCTATATTGACACGACTTGAGTTGACCATATAAATACCAAACTCACCGCGCAACTGCTGCACATGCTCTAAATCCAACCCCAAATAGGAAAACATGCCCAGTTGGTTGCGAATGTGTTCAAAGCGCTCACCGGTCCCTAATTTCTGCAATTGATCCGCCAGATTATTACGGCAGTGATTCATGCGGTCGCGCATTTGCGTCAATTCGCTGTCCCAAACTGCATACAACTGAGGATTGCTCAAGATGGTGCTAACGATGGCTGCCCCATGGGCAGGGGGCATAGAATAAGTAGAGCGAACCACATTCAACAGATGCTCCAGGGCCGAATCTTTCTGGGTTTTGTCCGCCGAAATCAGAAACACCGCGCCGGTGCGTTCTCGATACAGACCGAAATTTTTGGAGCAGGAGGATACAGCTATCAGCTCGGGCACAGAGCGCGCCAAGAGGCGAACCCCGAATGCGTCCTCCGCCAAACCCCGACCAAACCCCTGGTAAGCGATATCGACACAAGGTGTGAACCCCCGCTCCAGCGCCAGTTTGGTGACCTCCTCCCACTGTGCCTGCGACAGGTCCGCACCCGTAGGATTGTGGCAACAGCCGTGTAATACCACGACATCATCGGGACCGAGAGTCTTCAACGTTGCGTGCATCGCTTCAAAGTCCACACCTTTGAGCTGGGCACTGTAGTAAGGATACTCTTTCACATTAAGACCAGTGCCAGCAAACACAGGTTGGTGGTTCGCCCAGGTTGGACTACTCAACCAAAGGGAATTATATAGTTTACTTTCTAATGCTCCCTTATTATACTGATGTTATCGACAGGAGTAACCAATGTCAAAATCAACGATCAGCCTTTTACAACTCTTCCACCGCTTCCCCGACCAGAAAAGCGCACGTTTATTCATGGAACAACAGCGTTGGTCTAATGGTGTGATCTGCCCGCATTGCCAAGAGTGCGACCGCATAGGCACACGTAAAGGCGGCTATTATCGTTGTAATGTTTGCATGAAAGTCTTTACCGTCCGCACCAAGACAGTCATGGAACGCTCTCACATCCCACTGCACAAATGGATTTACGGAATGTATCTTCTTGTTACGGCCCGCAAGGGAATTTCATCTCTACAACTTTCCAAAGAGTTGGGTATAACTCAAAGTTCAGCTTGGTTCATGCTTCAAAGATTGCGCGAAGCTTGTAATGATACGGGCGGACCACTGTCGGGCATTGTAGAGGTTGATGAAACCTATATCGGCGGCAAAGAAAAGAACAAACATTCTCATAAAAAGCTAAGGGCTGGTCGCGGCCCGGTGGGTAAACAAGCGGTTATCGGCGCAAAGCAACGCGGCGGCACTGTTAAAGCCATGGTTATAAGCAACACGGACGGCTCAACGCTTCAAGGCTTTATCCACGACACTGTTAAAGTCGGATCAACTGTCTACACCGATGAGCATAAAGGCTACGATAAACTGGGCGGGCTTTTCTACAAGCACGGCACGGTCAAGCACAGTGCCAAGGAATACGTCAATGGCATGGCACATACGAACGGCATTGAAAGCGTCTGGGCGTTGCTCAAGCGTGGTTACAACGGCGTATATCACAACTGGAGCGTCAAGCATTGCCAACGCTATGTCGATGAGTTTTCATTCCGTCTAAATGAAGGTTCGTGCGATAACCACACTATGGAACGTATCGAAGCGTTGTTCGGTGGCGCGATTGGCAAGCGGTTAACCTATAGCGACCTAACCGCATAATGGTCGATCTCAACTGGCTTAACCGCTCCCTGTGGACGGGTGACAACCTGCCAATCATGCGCGGCATGAACTCTGAATCAGTTGATCTGATTTACCTTGACCCACCGTTCAACTCCAACCGCAACTACAGCGCACCCATTGGGTCAGAGGCGGCGGGCGCGGCCTTTAAGGATACTTGGCACTTGAGCGACGTAGATGAAGCTTGGCACGGCGAGATAGCCGATAGGCAGCCTACCCTTTACGCCATTATTGACGCGGCTGGCTATTCCCACGGCAAGGGCATGAAGTCGTATCTGATTATGATGGCCGTGCGGCTTATCGAAATGCGGCGGTTACTGAAAGATACGGGGTCGATCTATCTGCATTGCGACCCTACGGCTAGCCACTATCTTAAGATGCTTATGGACGCGATATTCGGGCAGGGGAATTTCAGAAACGAAATTATTTGGAATTATCAAACGGGGGGGGGTAGTAAATACTGGTTTTCAAAAAAACATGATGTTGTACTTTTCTACAACAAAACCAACGATTACACATTCAACTTTCGTGATGTTAGGGTATCACGATCAGAGAAATCATTAAAAAGGGCGCAAAATCCCAAAGGTTCCCGAATTTCTGCAACCGATACAAAAAAAATGTCTACGGATGTGTGGGTTGATTTACCTGCATTAAACCCAATGTCAAAAGAACGCCTTGGCTATCCGACACAAAAGCCTCTAGCCCTACTACACCGCATCATCAAAGCCAGTTCCAATGAAGGCGACACCATCCTTGACCCGTTCTGTGGCTGTGCCACGGCTTGCGTGGCGGCTGAACAGCTTCAACGGAACTGGGTGGGCATTGACCTGTCACCACTCGCCGCCAAGCTGGTTAATTCGCGCTTGCAGAAAGACATGGGGTTGTTCTTCGATATTCACCACAGGGAGGACGTACCCAAGCGGACAGACTTGGGCGACCTGCCCAGCTACCGCACACACAAGCATATGCTTTATGGCCGTCAGGAAGGCGTATGCGGCGGCTGTCAGGTGATGTTTCCGTTTCGCAATATGACAGTTGACCATATTGTCGCGCAATCCAAGGGGGGCAGTGACCACATGGATAATCTGCAACTGCTATGCGGTGCTTGCAATTCAACCAAGGGTGCGAAGTCACAAGAGGAGTTTATTATACGATTGACAGAACAGGGATTGAGATCATGACAGAAGAAAATGATATAATTACGTTTAAATGCTCATCATGTGACACGCCTGTCACTATTAGCAGGAGCAATCCGCCCAATGAGGACGACATCATTTCTTGTACAGGGTGCGGTTACCAATTTGGAACATTCGCTGTCGTCAATTCGCTGTCGTCAAGAAGGCGATGATGGACAAGGGTAAGTCCATGATTGACGATCTTATGAGGAAACACTTCGGAAAAAGCTTCCCTTGGAAGCCCCGATAACCCATCCACTTCTATAGCCAAGGTAACCAAATCACGCATTTTCCTCTCCCTTTTCTGCTGGTGGATTGACCACCTGCCCAACAAAAGTTTTCAACGCCTTCATGGGATCGCGCTCTGCGATCTGTCGCAGTTTCTCAAGTCCTTCGAGTTGTGTGTCTTTAGTTGGTCTCGGCATGGTGTACTCCTAGAAAGTTAAACGGATATTTCCCCAACCAAACTGTAGCGTTACTATTGCAGCGTTTGACCAAGCCGGCGGCGACTCGCAAACCGCCAGTTCCGCCCGGGACTTGCACGCTGTCAACTCGGCACCGGTCGGCATCTTCGCCCAGCAACAAATTGGCTATCAGCCGATCGTACTCGGGATCCCCCGCAGGGCTTTGGTAGGTTTTAGTGTTTTCGGAATCAAGGCGCAGCTGCTCTGCTCGCTTTACGGCTTCCATAATAGGGGTATGGCCAGCTTCGTCTTTGTATACCCCAACCCCGAGATCAATCTTGTGGGGGTTGCTGTCTTGCTTGTACGCTGCGGATAGACCCAGAATGGGGTCTGCGGGCAAAGGGTTTAGTGCATTGAACATTGTAACTCCGGGCGAAAACAAACTACCTGAACCGTCGAGATTAAGCGAGGATTCAGAAGCAGTCATTTATTAAACGGAAATTCTGCCACGACTGGACGTGGCAGGCAACAATGCGAAGGCGCACTAACAGGGTATTAATTACATCAGCCGCTGGTTTATTGGCACGGCCAAACCTAAGTGAAATATCTTTTGCTCATCAAGCTGCTTTTCGAGTGGGTTTGCCCGAATCATTGGACTGGGTAGTACTGCCAGTGGGAGTCTTCTTACGGGCGGCAGATCGTTTGCGGGTACTGGTTTTAGCCGCAGCCGCTTTTGGGTTTTTGCGCTTGCTGGCTGCATCGCGATCAGCTTTTGTCGGCTGGGGTCTTCTGCGGGATGCTTTAGGTCTGTTAACAGACTCGTCTGAACGCAAATCACCGGTCTCAATTCGCTGCAGGATTTCCTCCATCGTCCTGCTGATTTTCGTGCAAGTCCTTATGGTCTCCATGTTGGGGTAGCAGGAATGCTCGCCGCCCTGCATCAACTCCATCAGTTCCTTTTCAGTCAAATGAGACAGTATTTTAGTGGGGTTGTACCAGCGGAAACTGGGGATGATATTGATATCACCACTGTAATCCTGATCGATAAGCCCGTGAATGCCGTTGAGCAGCAAGTTGAGCTTAGGCCATTGTTCTCCGTTTTTTTGCACCACGCCTTTGTAGAAGTTCAGAACTTCCCGACCGACACCGATACCCAAACTACCCAGAGCAGAGGCTAATTTTCCCGGTTCACGACCATTTCTCAAAAAGGGAGTGGCGATGGGATTAACCATACTCACAATATAATGGTTGGTTCCGTACAGCCGCGACAAGCGCTTGGCCGGAAGATCATCGGCAATAGAACCGTCAACCCATTTGCGGGTAGGCAGGTAAGGCTGCGATTCTCCATGCACATTTTTGGCCATTAACATGACCGGAGGAAATACTCCTGGCACCGCACAAGAAGCCATAACTGCAGATCTAACATAGAGATTGGGAGAGGTGATGGCATTTAACAATCGCGAACGCTGATGGGGCTCTGCGGGTGCGACTGTGGTGCTGGCTTGCCGCCCAGTTTTTTCGTAAGCTTCCTGAAACGTCATGTCGGGGATTAACCGCGCAATGATGTTTTCTAAATCAGAAACATCAATTTGTGGATTGGCGTCAAAAAACATGCGCGAGAAAACATTAGCTTCTCTCTCGGCTTCAAAATGCACATTCGCTGGGTCGTAAAAGTGCCTCAATTCATCGTCGGTATGTGTACCCACCACCCCCGCCACAAGAGAGCCCGCACTAGAGCCTGAAATCACTCTTGGCAGCAAGCCTTCGTCAAGTAGGGTCTTTACGACACCCAAATGGTAAAAACCCAGAACCCCACCACCGCTGAGCATCAACGCCGAGCGTCCAAAGCAGATGTTCGCCCGATAGAAAAACTCAGTGCGTTCCTGCAAGCTGATTTCTTTGGAATCGAGGTCGGCCAGGAAACGCAGTGAATCGTCGACCTCATCGATATACTGCTCGATCAAATGCTTGGTGCCGAACTGCGCGCGGCGATAGAGACTACTGCGGCCCATACCCGCCATATTGCCGTGAATACCCTCATTCAAGGTAAACATAAGTCCTTGATAGTCATGGCGTGAACGCAAGCTGCGCAGACGATCCAGACGCAGGCGTATTTGTGCGTAGTCGTAATGGCTGGTGTGGTCTACCTGGCGCCAACGCTTGTTGCCGGACATCTCGTCGTGGGCGATGGCAGACTCGCTCCACTCCTCGTAGGAGTGGGATTTGTCCATCTTGGCTTGCAGTTTCCTGAGAGTTCTAGCGTTTTTCACCGGTTACCTCTGTACGAATTTTAGGCATAACCACAAGGATAAAGCATGTACCCCGTCACTCCCAGTCCTTTGTGATCACTGTAAACATATTTCTGTGACGCCGGCCACACCCCGCCTAAGTAATCTCCGTGCGGATTCACAGTGTTAAATGATGCGTGCTGGCGATAAAGGCCCTAGAATACTTGGACTGGGCGTCTTGCGACGCAGGATTCATGCGGCTTTCAATCAATAAATAAAACAGAGGCTTGTTTTTTTGCGTGCGTACCTGAGTGTTATCGTTCTACTAACCGTTGTTTTCGGCAGCATAGCCGCCGTTTTGCTCGCAAAGTACTCCGACTTTGCCGGCTCGGATTACGCGCCTCCGCTGATCACTATCGGGGCGGCTACCGCAAGGGTTGAAATCCGGCAAACTGAGCTTGAGGCAGTCGGCACTATCACCGCCGCGCGCGGAGTAGAGCTCAGCACCGAGCAAAGTGGCAAAATCATTGCTATCGATTTTGTGTCCGGCAGCGAGGTCGCCGCTGGTGATCTTTTAATTACGATTAATGACAAAGTTGAACAGGCCAGCCGGGGACGACAAATAGCCAATTTGAAACTCGCCCGCCTGCTCTACGATAGGGATAAAAGTCTACTGCGACAAAAATCCATTCCCGAATCCCAATACGACCGATCCAAGGCCGATCTGGAAAGCGCCATCGCGCAACTTGCAGAAATGGAGGCCCGCTTGGAAAACAAACGCATCAGCGCCCCCTTCTCCGGAACCACCGGAATTATCAAGGTCAAAGTCGGTGATTACGTCGAACCCGGCACCGCCATTACGACCTTGCAGGATTTGACCGAACTTGAAGTGGATTTCACTCTGCCCGCAAGGCACTACCCCAAATTACGCCAAGGCCAGCAAATTAAGGTGCACGTGGGCGCGTTCCCCGATGAAAGTTTCAACGCTACGCTGCAAGCAATAGACTCCAGTGTTGACGCAAACACTCGAAACCTCCTGTTGCGCGCCACTTTGGACAACAGCAAGGGTTTGTTACCTGGAATGTTTGCCCGGCTGACGGTGAACCTGGGGCAGCCCGAGTCAGTCATCACCGTTCCGGATACGGCAATCACCTACTCCCTTCACGGCAACACGATCTATGTAGTAGATCAGACCCAAGATGGCATGAAGGTGATCTCCAGAGTGGTGAAAACCGGAGAGTCTATCGGGGGCCGCACGGCTGTTTTGTCGGGGCTGGATTCCGGTGAAAGAGTCGTTTCCGCAGGCCAGAATAAAATAATTCGCGGCGCAGATATTGCCATTGATCCGTCCGTCAGATTCTGAATATGAAATTTACTGACCTGTTCATCAATCGACCGGTCCTAGCGATTGTTTTGTGTGCCTTTATCCTGTTGCTGGGAGCTCAAGCGGCGACGCAATTATCCGTACGACACTTCCCTGAGCTGGAGCGCAGCGTTATCTCCGTTGATACCGTGTACTCAGGAGCCAGTGCGCGAACCATCAAGGGTTTCGTAACCACACCGCTGCAAAACAGAATTGCCGGTGCGCGCGGCATAGATTACATGACTTCCACCAGCGACCCTGGCTTCTCTTCCATTCAAGTTCATGTGCGGCTCGGAGAAAACAGTTCCGATGTGTTATCAGAGGTTATCGCAAAAGTTAACGAAGCCAGATCTGAATTACCTCGAGATATCGAAGACCCCGTAATTTCCACCGCCGCCGGTGGGGATGCTCTGATCTACATAGCGTTTATCAGCGAGCAGATGAGCATCGCCCAGGTAAGCGATTATCTGATACGAAATGTACAGCCCGAAATCGCTACCCTACCCGGTGTAGGTCAGGCAGAACTCGCGGGCGGGCGCTACCAGGCCATGCGGATATGGCTGGACCCGGTTCGCATGGCCGCCTTTGGCGTTACGGCCACCGACATCAACGCTGCAATTTCCAGAGAAAATTACATTTCCGCAGCGGGCACCACCGAAGGAGATTTGACCCGCACCACTGTCGACGCCCATACCGACATACAAACGCCCGAAGCCTTCAGTGCAATGGTGGTGAGACAAGATGAAAACATGCGGGTTGTGCTCGGCGATGTCGCCGATGTAGAAATGTCGATAGAGGACACACAGTTTTCTTCTTTTTCTAGCGGCAGAGACGCGGTCTTTATCGCGATCAACCCCACGCCGGATGCCAATCCACTTGAGGTGTCAAAAGCGGTGCACGCCATCTTGCCGCGCATTGAGCAAACACTGCCCGCAGACATGGAACTTATTCTTGACTGGGATGGCGCCGTACCCATCAATGCAGCTCTGACCGAAGTAGGCGTCACATTATTGGAAGCGGCTCTGATCGTGGTGTTGGTCATCTACTTGTTTTTGGGTTCTCTGCGCGTTGTGATCATCCCTTTGGTCGCCATACCCTTGTCGCTTATAGGCGTACTTTTTCTCATTCAAATAATGGGTTTTTCGATTAACTTACTCACTTTACTGGCCATGGTGATTGCCATCGGGCTGGTTGTGGATGATGCGATCGTTGTCGTGGAAAATGTTCATCGCCACATTGAACAAGGGCAAACCCCGAAGCAGGCTGCACTGATGGGAGCCAGACAAGTTGCATTGCCCGTCATCGCAATGACGCTCACACTGGCAGCGGTTTACACCCCCATTGCCTTTATGGGTGGGCTCACTGGTACCCTGTTTAGTGAATTCGCTCTGAGCCTTGCCGGGGCTGTTGTCGTCTCGGGAATCATCGCACTCACGCTCAGCCCCATGATGTGCTCGCGCGTCCTGAAAAAGCACGAGGACCAGGGGCGGTTTGCAGATTGGCTGGATCAACATTTTCGAGCGCTCACCAATCATTATCAGAAGTTGCTGTCGATATCCCTGGCCAACCGCGGAGCCGCTCTACTGCTAAGCGGCATCATTATCGCCAGCCTCCCCGTGCTATTCGCCATCAGCCAACAAGAGCTTGCCCCCAAAGAGGATGATGGCTACCTCTATGTGGTGGGCAACCCACCCAGCTACGCCAATTTGCAATACGTCAACGCCTTTCTCGATCAGATGGTCGATACCTGGAAGGCAGTGCCTGAGGTCACTATGTCCTGGCAGGTAAGCTCCCCCACCTCCAATTTTGGTGGTTTAACGTTGACCCACTGGGGTGATCGAGATCGTTCAGCCCAGGAAATAACGCGCGACCTACAACAAAAATTTGGCGAAATAGCAGGCATGGAACTGTTCGTGTTTGGGCAACCTCCCCTACCGGGATCTGATGCGGGGCTTCCGGTCAGTTTTGTCGTCGCATCGACTGCGCCCTACCAAGAAGTGCTGGCAGTTGGCGAGACCCTACTCGGGGCTGCTCGCGAGTCAGGACTATTTGCTTTTGTGACACAAACTCTGGAGTTCAGCCGCCCCGAACTCGGAGTGAATATTGATAGAGAGCGAGCAGCACGGCTGGGAATATCCATGCGCGATATTGGAGAAACCCTGGCAGTGATGCTCGGCGAAGCTGAAATCAACCGATTTACAATGGAGGGTCGTGCCTACAAAGTTATCCCCCAGGCCGCGCAGGGGTTTCGTTTAAACTCTCGCGAGCTGGAGAAATACTATCTGCGCACCGCAAGTGGTGAATTGGTTCCCCTTTCCGCAGTGATTACCCTGGATGAATCGGTACAGCCTAACGGGCTCACTCAGTACCAACAGATGAACAGCACTACCATTCAGGCCATGATGATGCCTCCCAATAGCCTGGGGACAGGATTGGAGTTTTTGCGGGACACTTTATACGATATCGCACCCGCTGGATTTCGAGACGGCTACACCGGGGGCTCCCGAACATTCGTGCAGGAATCCTCCTCTTTTCCCGTGTTGTTCAGCGTTTCCATGCTCATCATTTTTCTGGTGTTGGCAGCCCGGTTTAATAGTTTCCGCGATCCACTGGTGGTGTTGATAACCGTACCGCTGTCGATCTTCGGGGCCAGCATTCCCATTGCCATGGGCGTCGTCAGCCTCAATATATACACTCAGGTGGGTCTGCTTACCCTGATAGGATTGATCAGCAAGCACGGAATTTTAATTGTGGATTTTGCCAACCAACTGGTAGCCGGGGGTTTGAATCGACAAGCAGCGGTTCTCGAGGCAGCTGCTCTTCGCCTGCGACCGATTCTTATGACAACCTTTGCCACCGTACTGGGGGTTGTACCTCTGGTGTTAGCCTCAGGAGCAGGCGCAAACAGCAGGTTTGGTATCGGGCTAATGATTGCGGCAGGCATGCTGGTAGGGACACTTTTTACGTTATTTATTGTACCGGTGTTTTATTTGCTTTGGGGTGAGACGCCCAAGAAGAACACTGAGGCTTTGAACGAACTGCTTAAGCCGTTAAATTAGCATCAGATACGTCCTGGGTGATTCGCCTGAGCTTTAAAAACTGTCCTCGGCCATTTCCATCACGCTGCCAGTGCCTGTTTTGATCATGGCGAGATGGGACGCTGCCCGAGTTAGCAAATGATCCGAATAGAATTGGCAGCTGATACGCTTATTCTGCGCGAACAGGCTGTCATCACCCTGGGCTGCCAGCGCGGCTCGGGCCATTTGCCAACCACCGGTAACATAACCTGCCAGCATTAACAGATTAAAGCTTACGGCTTCTGGCAGGTATTCTGTGCTGGCGTTGTCGGCAATCCAACTGACGGCCTCTTTGAATTGATCCAGCGCAGTATTAAAGCCCACAGATTGGCGGCAGAGATCCTCGAGCGCGGCAAGTTCAGCCGCTGTGGCCTCCATATCCGCAATCAGGGCAACCATTGCCTTGCCGCCGTCACGCAGAAATTTACGACCGACCAGGTCAAGCGCCTGAATACCGTTGGTACCTTCGTAGATGGCAAGAATACGAGCGTCGCGGTAGTGCTGCGCAGCACCGGTTTCCTCTATGAAGCCCATACCACCGTGTATTTGCACACCGTGGGAAGTGAGTTCGTTGGCAAGTTCAGTGCACCAGCCTTTGACAATCGGGGTCATGATATCGACGCGCTGTTGAGCCACCTCCCTGGCGGCCTCATCGGGGGAATGGGAGGCGATATCGAGCATACCCATGGTGGTATAGGTAAGCGCGCGCATCGCTTCAACCGAACTGCGCACTATCATCAGCATACGTCGAATATCCGGGTACTTGATAATCGTCAGCCCGCCGCCCTGAACCCGCTCCTTGGCGTAAGCTGCCGCCAGCTGGTAGGCGCGCTCGCTAATCGCCAGCCCCTGGAGTCCGACGTTGAGCCTGGCGTGGTTCATCATCGTGAACATATAGCGTAGGCCCCTGTTTTCCTCGCCCACAAGAAAGCCCATTGCTCCGCCATTGTCTCCAAAGCTCATGACACAGGTGGGGCTGGCATGAATGCCCAGCTTATGTTCCAGCGACACGGCATAAACATCGTTGCGCTCTCCGGGAGAGCCCTCCGCATCGAGCTTAAACTTCGGCACCACGAACAGGGAGATACCCTTGGTGCCTGCAGGAGCATCCGGAAGGCGAGCCAATACCAGGTGGATGATATTTTCCGCCATGTTATGGTCGCCCCAGGTGATAAAGATTTTCTGACCGCTGATGAGGTAGTGATCTCCATTGGGGACCGCCTTACTGCGCACGGCGGCCAGATCCGAGCCCGCTTGGGATTCGGTCAGGTTCATCGTTCCGGCCCATTCACCACTCACCATTTTTGGTAAATAGATGGCCTTGAGGTTATCACTACCGTGGGACTCTACGGCAGCGAGTGCTCCTTGACCCAACATCGGACAAAGCGCGAAAGCCAGATTGGCGCTCTGCAACATTTCCATAACGGCAACCTCCAGGATGTGTGGCATTCCCTGTCCATCGAAATCGGGATCGCAACCCAAGCTGGGCCAGCCCTGCTCTACATACTGTTGGTAGGCTTCCTTGAAGCCTGGAGCTGGAACAACACAGCCATCTACAATTTTTGATCCCTGCTGATCTCCAGTATGATTTAGAGGTGCCAGCACCTCGCTAGTAAATGCAGATGCGCCTTCCAGTATGGCGTCTATAAGGTCATCAGTGGCTTCTTCATAACCGGGTAATTGTGCGATGGCCGCGCTATCACACAAATGTTTGAGTACGAATTCTTGGTCTTGCAATGGCGCTTTGTATTCACTCATAACTACATTCTCCAAGTTAGCTCAGCGTTCTGGATGAGGTTTCTGCGAAAAAATCTTCGATTTCCGGTGCCAATATTTTAGCCCGAGTCAGTAGAAACAAATGGCCACAATCGACAACCCGCAGCATCGAATCCGGGATTCGAGCAGCCATAACCCTGGCGTTAATCATCGGAATTAACGGGTCGTCGTCACCGGCCAATATCAGCGTGGGCTGTTTCAAATTGTGCAACCAGGGAAGACTACTCCACCCCACCAGCGACAGTAACTGAAAGTAGTATCCCTTCACACTCGGTGGCTTCATTTTGCTGGCGTGTTCCTTGGCGCGCAGTTTGTTAGTGCGCAGAGATCCGCCATAAATGATGGGCGCTATCCGCTCCATATAGTGAGGGGAGAAATACCGCAGCGGGTTAGACATTCGCATCAATACGGTAAGTTTTGCCGGCACCATAAGGTGCCCCGGGCTGGTCGCCGCCAGAACCAATCGTTCAGTTCTTGCTGAAAATTGTCGGGCAAATTGCTGGGCCAGCATACCGCCCCAGGAAATTCCAAGGACGTTAACCCGGTCTATGCTGAAATGATCCAGTAGCTTTGCCGCCAACTGGGCATGATGTCGAGGCCGCCAGGGAAACGAAGGCGCCGGCGAATCACCGGCTCCCGGAACATCGTAGCAAATCACTGTGGTATTGCGCATTTCCTGGATAAAAGGTTCCAGCAATTCCATACTCGCCCCCACACCATTGAACAGCAGTAGCGGTAAGCCTTTGCCCTTGCGCTGGGTAATCCCAACTCTTATCGACATACCATCGATGCATACATTTTGATAGTCGCTCGCCCCGGATTCCTTCACGTGATGTCCTTTTTTATTTTCGATAACGGGAGGCGAAGCCATGTACAGCGAGCCTCCCGGGTTCCGATCAAATTTAGTATACGTAAGTACCCGGCGCTGCCTCCATCGTTTCGTAGTGCCCCTTCTTTCCAAGGGTCTTGCGCGCATTCACTTTGCGACCACCGCGCTGTGCCAACCAACTTGCCCAGTCGTCCCACCAGGTGCCCATGACCTGCTGCGCTCCCTCGCGCCATTCCTCGTGAGAGGCAGGAAGTTCATCATTCAAAAAGAAATTCGACTTCGCATTTCCCGGTGGATTCACCAGCGCCTGAATGTGACCGCTATTGCTAAGCACAAAACGAATATCGCCAGTCATAAACTGGGTACTCCGATAACAGGCGTGCCAGGGAGTAATGTGGTCGGTGACACCGGCGACGAGGTATTTGTCACAAGCCAAGCTGGTCAGATCAATGGGGCGATCCATCACCGTTAGATCTCCAGCCGTTACCAGGGGATCCGACTGTATCTGATCCAGAAAATCACTGTGCAGTTGAGCCGGCAGACAGGTGGTATCGTTATTCCAGTACAGGATATCAAATGCTGGAGGTGAATTACCCAACAGGTAGTTGTTCACCACGTAGTTCCAAATCAAATCGTTGGGGCGCATCCAGTTAAATACTTTAGCCAGATCCTTGCCGTCCAAAATGCCTTTTTTGCGGGAGCTGCGTCTGGCATTTTCAATGCCACTATTACTGGCAAACAAGGTGATATCAGAGTCCTCCTGTTGTTGACTGAGAACACAGACCAATGTGGTCAGGCTGTGAATCGCCCCCTCCCCCGCCGAATCCATATAAGCAGCCAGGATAGACGCCGTAATTCCCCCGGAGCACGCACCCATCAAATTGACACTGGGTTGGCTTGTAATGGTCTGTATGGCCGTCACAGCTTCTGTCAGTGATTGGATGTAATCATCCATTCCCCAATGCCGCTGCGCTGCGGTGGGGTTTCGCCAGCTCACAGCGAAGAGCTGTTGTCCCTGCTCCACCAAAAATTTGAACATGCTCTTTTCAGGCGACAAATCAAACACATAAAATTTGTTGATCTGTGGCGGCACGACCATCAGAGGCCTCTGGTACACCTTGCCGGTACTGGACTTGTATTGAATCAGTTCCAGAATGTCATTGCGAAAAACCACAGAGCCTTCCGTTGTAGCCAGGTTCTCACCCACGGTGAACTGGTCTTTATCGACCTGAGCAGGCATGGCGTTATTGTGTCGGTAGTCCTCTACAGCATGGCGCAGCCCCTGTACAAGACTGCCCCCACGCGTGGCTCTGGCTTTCTTCAGCGCTGAGGGGTTAGTGAATAAAAGATTGGTGGGTGCCAGGCTGTCGGTGAGTATATCCACCACAAACCGTGCCTTTCGATCAGTCATGCTATCCAGATCCAGGTCATCAACCCATTCCGTACAAGATTCATCCAGCGCCAGATAGCTTTGTAACAAGCGGCTGAAAATGGCGCTGTCCTGCCAACTGCTATCGGCGAAACGGCGGTCTTTCTTAGCCAGGGCATAAGCGGATTTTCCCGCAATAACATCGACTAACTTACCCGCGTAACCCAGGGTGTGCTTGGCTGCCACCAGGGGTTGTTTTGCAAGCTGCCTGGCTGTGGTTTTAATCGCGTCGGTGAGATCATCCGCCCTAACACCCACCAATGGGCTCAAACCGACTACTCCCTCGGCGGCCTGATTCATATTGCGCTCTGACTTTTGTTTGCGTACAGAACGTACTTTGCTTTTGTTGGACACTTTTTGAGTTCTTGCAGTCATCGTCTCGGCTTCCTGAAAGAGTTCACGGGATTGAAGTAATTTTGCGCTTTAGCCGACCGTGAAAGAAGGTTATGATCGGACACGAAAGGATCATTTGCGGACATTCGATGAAAAACCCACAAAAGCCTGGCGACAGCGGATTCAATCAGTATAGAGGCATCTACCAAAAACGGATTCCGACCTACTCATTCCCGCTGCGGATTCAAGTCGCTAGTGCAATCGGTGGGTTGATCCCAAACAGTACTTGGTTGGGGGTTTTAAAGTCCAGACATTTTCTTGGCCGGTTGTTAAGTTTATCAAAGATTCTCTGGACACACTCCGGCGTCATATCATCAAAGCTAGATCCTTTCGGGGCGTATTGGCGGATCAGACCATTTGTATTCTCATTCAATCCCCGCTCCCATGAATGGTAAGGGTGCGCGAAGTAGCTTTCAGCCTGCAGCTGTTGGGCGATAACCTCGTGTAAGGCAAACTCCTTGCCGTTATCATAGGTCAGTGTTTCTACCGGGGCGGCTAAGGGGGAAAGCGCCCCAAGTATCGCTTCCTTGACGGCCTTCGCCGTTTTATTGGGGGCCAGGGCGATCACTGTGAAACGTGTCTTTCTCTCAACAGCCGTCATCAGTACGGAGCCACCCAAGCGCCCAATGATAAGGTCCATTTCCCAATCACCAATACGCTTGCGCTCATCAACAATCGCTGGACGCTCGTCGATACTTACCCGGTTCTTTAGCTGCCCGCGCTTGTCTGGGCTCCCGTAACGCTTCTTACGTTTCTTTTGGCAGCGCAAGTGGGCATGGAGGTCGCCCCCGGCCTTCTTGTCGATCAGAATGTACTGATAAATCCATTCTGGACTAACAGATTGCAGGATTGATTTTGCTAGCCAACCGCTGATCTGCTCTGGACTCCATTCCTCCCTCAGTAGCGATTCAACCCGCTGCCAGGTTATCTCTGTAATACGTGTATGGGTGTGGTGATGCTGCCGTTCAGTGGCAAAACGCTGGGCCTGCTGGGGCCTATAACCACGCAAGCCCGTATTGCGACCAAGCTCTCTGCTAATTGTCCCAGGGCTTCGTCTAAGCTCTCTGGCTATGGCTTTTTGTGTAAAACCAGCTTTTAAAAATGCTTCAATCTGGTATCGTTCGTATTCGGTCAACTGTGTATAGTTCATGTGTAATTTCCTTGGTCGAGAAAATGGCACTGGATTGTACCAGTTGGCCACCTGCTCTAGAAATTGCACTTATGACTTGAATCTAAGCGCTGATATTGGACGTGATGCAAGAACTGGGTGTTGTTGAGGATCGAATCCTTAAAAACTCCAGTTTGACGCGCGGTGATGTAGAGCAAGAAAGCACACTGGTCTCTTTCATCCAGGCTCTGAAAGTAATGCGCAATATCACTGCCAGCAGCCCGCGCCCGGATGTCGGCCTGATCATTGGCAGCCGCTATCACATAAATACTTATGGGGTCCTGGGCTACGCCATGATGTCCTGCCCGACCTGGGGTGACGCCCTTCGATTAGCGCGACAATACCATCAAGTCGCCAGCTCCCTGGTGCACCTGGACATGGAAATCGATAACAAGAAGGGCAGCATGACATACGTCGCCCGCCCCTTTTATCCGGATATGGTCGACATCGAACCGTTTACCGTCGAGAAGCTGTTCGCCAGTCTGATTGCGGTCAGCAGGCCACTGTTACAGAAACCGGGCAATCCCTGAAGGTCAGTTTTGCCTACCCGGAGCCGGAGTATTCTCAAGCATACAGAGACTGCTTCCCCTGCCCTATTGAGTTTAACGCCGAATCCAACCGCTTCGAACTGGACATTGAGATCCAACAACAACCGCTGTTGATGGCCAACGCGATGAGCGCGGAAATCGGTCGAAAAATGTGCGAGGAATTCATGACCAAACAGCAGCGACATAGCCGGGAGCTAACGCGCGATGTGACCGAAATGCTGTTGGCCGCTCCAGGCAATTTACCCACCATGGAGGAGGTTGCCGCCAAATTGAACATGTGCAGCCGCACTTTGCGCCGCAACCTACAGGCGGAAAATACCACTTTCCAAATTATCGTCGATCAACTGCGTCAGGATTTATCCCGGCACTATTTGAAACGCTCGCAACTCAATCTCGACACTATTGCTGCGCTGGTAGGGTTCACTGAAACCACAAACTTTCGAAGGGCTTTCAAGCGTTGGGAAGGTATGCCACCGGCTCAGTATCGACTCGAACAATCGAGAGTGGGCTAACCGGAGCGGGTACCATCCTTATACTCATCCGCCAAATGCCGTTTGTACAACTTGCCATTGTCCATGCGCGGCAGCTTTTCTTTGAAGTCCACACTGCGGGGAATCTTAATTTTCGACAGCCGCTCACGCAGCCATTCCATAAGTTCCACCGCAAGTTCATCCGTGGCATCGCCCCAGACCATCGGCTCAACCACCGCTTTTACTTCTTCTCCAAATTCCTCATTGGGAATACCAAACACGGCTACATCCGCAACCTTGTCATGGGTGATCAGCAGATTCTCAATTTCCTGGGGATACACATTCACCCCCCCGGAGATAATCATGAAGTTTTTGCGGTCGGTCAGATACAGATAAGCATCTGCATCCAAGTAGCCGACATCTCCACAGGTTGCCCATCCCTTATCGTTGTAGGCTTCTGAGGTTTTCTCGGGGGCGTTGTAGTACTCAAAGCGAGGGACATCGCTGGAAAAGTACACGGTGCCCACTTCACCGGTGGGTAGCTCGTTGCCATCGTCGTCCAGGATGTGCAATTCCCCCAACATGGCCGGGCCCACTGATCCTTTGTGTGTTAACCAACCGGCCGAGTCGATGATGGTAGCGCCGATGCCCTCACTGGAGGCGTAGTACTCAAAGATCACCTCGCCCCACCAATCGATCATTTTTTCCTTGGTTTCTATAGGGCACGGAGCAGCGGCATGAATTGCAACCTGCAGGGAACTGATGTCGTATTTGAGCCTGATCTCCTCGTCGAGTTTGAGCATTCTGATAAACATAATCGGTACCCACTGGCTGTGGGTAATACGATGCTCCTGAATAAGCTGCAGCGCTCGTTCGGGATCAAAGTGTTCCATGATGATTGAGGTGCCACCCTGATACAAACACATCATGTTGTAGTGCAGGGGAGCGGCGTGGTAGAGCGGTGCAGGCGATAAATACACGGTCTCTTCGCCAAAACCAAAACCTGCGCCAATAGTTCCTGCCAGAAAGTGCGGAGCAAAAACATCCTCATCCGGCGCCGCTTGAAACACCCCCTTGGGCTGGCCCGTGGTGCCCGAAGAATAGACCATGGGCATTCCGTGGCTTTGATCAACTATTGGCGTGGTGGCTTGCATGTCGCAGGCAACTTCCCAGGATTCGAATCCATCGCGAATGCCCCCTACCATGTAAAAGTGTTCTACATCGCCCGCATTTTGCAATATCTGCTGGGCAACATCGGCGAGCTTTAGTGAGCCTATAAACAGCTTGGCACCGCAGTTTTCGAGTATATAGGCGGTCTCGTCCTGCTTCAGATGGGTACTGATCGGAGTAAAAATCAAACCACTGCGCTGAGCCGCCCAACAGATTTCCAGGAATTGACGGTTGTTTTCCAGCATCATGCCGATATGGTCCCCGGCTTTTAGGCCCAGGGATCGGAACAGCTGGGCCCCCTGGTTGGAGCGCTCATCAAGCTGCCCATAGGTAACCATCTCGCCGGAGTTGGCCATAACAATGGCCGGCTTATGTGGGTAGGTCTGCGCTGTAATACTCGGATGCGGCATGGAAAAATCCTTCGGTTAATGAGTTCGTCTGGCCCTACTATAGAACCGAGTGGGCAATCGGTTCAACGCTTTACATCAACACTTGCGCACAAGTCCCTGCTGGACTGTATTGGCAACCAATTTCCCTTCCCGTGTATAGAAACTACCCTGGGCGAGACCCCGTCCCCCGCCCACCGCGTTTGCTTCAACCACATGGAGAAGCCATTCATCGGCACGAAAATCACCGTGAAACCACAGCGCATGGTCGAGGCTGGCGACCTGCAGATGTGGGTCGATGAAGTGGCGACCATGGGTTATCAGGCATACATCTATTAAAAACGCGTCAGAGAGGTAGGCCAGCAAGGCAGGGTGACGACCAGGTGCATCGGAAACGGGGCCGGCTGTCTTCATCCATACCTGCAATTTGGGTTCTCGGGCGACGGGATTATCCCAGTCTATCGGTTCGACAACGCGGACATCCAGATCTGGCCCGGTGGTTATCATAAACTCCTCATTTAAGTTGGCCGCCTGTAAACCCAAATCCCGCTCGCTGACCAGAGCCTCAGGAGGCGGGACGTCCGGCATAACACCCTGGTAGTCATCCCCTTCGGCCGGATCCTGAAAAGACAATGTGCTGATCAAAATAGTCTTGCCGTTTTGGCTGGCCACTACGCGACGGGCGCTGAAACTCAAGCCGTCGCGGACAATTTCCACCTGCAGCGCAATCGGCAATTTGGGATTACCTGGGCGCAGGAAATAAGCGTGCTGGGAATGTACCTCGCGGCCCACAGCAACCGTAGCCGCAGCAGCGCTAATGCACTGTGCTAATACTTGCCCGCCATAGACCCTGAAGGCCTCTGGATGCATGTTCTGGGCGGTAAATTCGAGTTCACTGTCCGCCTTGGGTGTCAGGACATCAAGGAGTTGATTCAACGTTTCTTGCATTTTCTGTGCTCCGTGAGCATTTCCACTGGCATCAAAGACTTCGTGGCTTGGTTGTGATGAGTACCGCCATGGGGTTATTGTTGCACCCAGAGCAATATCGATATTATTGACGATTAATCACGCTGCAACGCGAGGCAATTTAATGGCTGCAACTGACTCCCCCCAGGCTTTGCGGGACAAAATCCGCAGTGGTGAGCATACCGGCATGACCTCGGGCTATGCGCCGGGTTACGTGCAGTGCAACATTGTAATTTTGCCCGCCGAACAAGCCAATGATTTTCTCGGATTCTGCCAGCTAAATCCCAAACCCTGCCCACTGGTGGCCCAGGCCAGTAGTCCGGGGGATTTCACCCTGCCCTCCTTGGGTAATATCGACATAAGAAGCGACCTGCCAAGCTACCGAGTGTTCAAAGAGGGCGACGTGGTTGAGGAACTCCCAGATATTTCCGAGCTGTGGCGTGATGATTTGGTCACTTTTGCCTTGGGTTGTTCGTTCTCTTTTGAAGAGGCACTGCTCGCCGATGGGCTAGAGGTTCGCAATATCACTCAAAAAACGAATGTACCCATGTATCGCAGTGACATCGACTGCGCACCCGCCGGGCCGTTCTCGGGAAAAATGGTCGTCAGCATGCGCCCTTTCCTGGCCGCCGACGCCATCCGCGCGGTCCAAATCTGCACACGCTTCCCTTCAGTCCACGGTGCGCCCATACATCTGGGAGATCCCTCACTAATAGGCATAGATGACATACATACGCCAGACTATGGCGAAGCTGTATCCTTTAAGGACAACGAGCTACCCGTGTTCTGGGCCTGTGGCGTCACTCCACAGGTTGCACTGGAAGCGGCCAAACTTCCCTTCGCGATCACCCACAGCCCCGGCGCAATGCTGGTTACCGATGTCCCGAACAGCCGACTGGCTATAATGTAAATTGGCGTAAGGAGAGGTATTGGATGTTACTCAATTGTGATTTGGGAGAAAGTTACGGCAGTTGGTCCATGGGCATGGATGAACAGGTCATGCCCTATATTGACCAGGCCAATATCGCCTGTGGCTTTCACGGCGGCGACCCCGTTACCATTTGCAATACGTTGCGCCTGGCGGCAGAACATTCGGTGTCCGTGGGCGCACACCCAGCCTACCCCGACTTGGTTGGATTTGGCCGGCGATCAATGAATCTGTCCAGTGAAGAAATTGTAGCTAGCGTGTTGTATCAGGTATCCGCATTGGACGGCATGTCGACCAGCCTGGGTTCACCCATTGGCCACGTAAAACCCCACGGTGCTCTGTACAACGACATGATGGCGAAACCAGCGGTCCGCGCAGCTATTATGGAAGCTATAGCTTCCTTTTATCGCCCACTGGTTCTAATGCTACAAGCCACCCCCGAAGCTCCCCTTATTCGAGAGGAAGCGAAGGCACTTGGCTTAAAGCTGTCCTTCGAAGGGTTTGCCGATCGCTGCTACGACGATGACGGCAAGCTTCTGGCCAGAAGCAAAGCAGGAGCCGTACACGATCGAGAAAAAATGCTGGCTCAAGTTAAACAGCTGCGAGAACACGGCACCGTAACTACAGTGAGCGGGCAGAGCCTCGTATTGGAAGCCGATACGCTCTGCGTACACGGCGACAATCTGGAAGGCGTTCGCGCTATCGCAGATATCCGCGCTCTGGTGGATGGAAGCTAAACGCCTGTGAAACTCCAAAGTGCCGGCGAAAACGCAATGATTCTCTACTTGGGTGAAGAAACCAGCCCGCAAGTATCGGCGCGAGTGCAGAGCGCAGCCCGACTTATCGAAAGCGCATTAGGGGAAGATCTAATCGATCTTGTCCCTTCGTATGCGTCCCTGCTAATCATCTACAATCCCCTGCAAACCGACCACATGAAGGTGCGCGGGCAAGTTCACGATGCCATGAACTCCATCGTTGCAAGCGAGCAAGATGAGGACCGCGTCGTTGTACTGCCCGTGTACTACTCCCCTGAATCAGGGGAAGACCTCGAGCAGATGGCCGAGCGTGCCTCTATGTCAGTAGACGATGTCATCGAGTTACATTCGGGCGGTAAGTATCGGGTCTATGCCATCGGCTTCGCGCCGGGGTTTGCCTACCTCGGTGAAGTGGATGAGCGCATTGCAGCACCCCGCCTCGCCACCCCGCGGCAAAAAGTTCCCCGAGGTGCGGTGGCAATTGCGGATCGGCAAACGGCGGTCTATCCCGCCGTTTCTCCGGGGGGCTGGAACTTGATTGGCCGCTGCCCCCAGCGCATGTTCAATCCCAAAGCCACACCTACAATGCCTGTCTGCGTTGGCGATCAGGTCAAGTTTGAACCTGTTAGCCGAGATCGCTTTATCGAGTTGGGGGGAGAGCTTTAGTGGGCTTTGAAGTACTCCAGCCCGGAATTTTGAGCCTGCTGCAGGATGAGGGCCGCTATGGCCAACACGCTATAGGCCTAACGACTGGAGGCCCTTTGGACCCTGCGGCATACAGGCTGTGTAATCGTCTATTGCAAAATGCTGACAACAGCACTCTAGTGGAAGTGAGTTTTGGCGGGTTGCAAGTGCAAGCGAAGGTCGACACCTTTATCTGTGTCACCGGTGCCAATATGCCTTTGCTAATCAATGATCAGGAGCGGTCTCTGTGGCAGGTACATAAGGTGTTTGCAGGCGATGTTATTCGCTTGGATTTCGCCACTCAAGGCTGCCGAGCCTACCTGGGAACAGCAGATGGCTTTGATATACCCAACAGCTTTGGCAGCAGCGCTACCGTCATGCGCGAGCATATCGGCGGGCTAAATGGTGACAAGTTACAGCTGGGAGACCAACTCCCCTGTCCACACATAGCCCACCGCAGGACCTTGTCTTTGGCACCGGAACTACGAGCACACTATCCGAGCGAAATCCGAGTCAGAGTGATTCCGGGTTATCAGGAACAACAATTTAACCGGCTGCAACAACGCAGATTCTACAGCAACGAGTTTGTCGTATCGGATCGATGCGATCGCATGGGTTATCGGCTTGAAGGTTCTCCGGTGCACTGCGAGATCGAGGGGATTTTGTCCGAAGGTATCTGCTACGGCGCTATTCAAATCCCAGGGGATGGTCAACCCATCGTATTACTCAACGACCGACAGACTATCGGCGGCTATCCGAAAATAGGCTCAGCCTTATCCCTGGATGCCGCGAAGCTCGCACAAATGACACCGGGCGGCTCCGTAGCCTTTGAGCCCATTAGTATTCACGCCGCTCACAACGCACTTAACATGGCACATAGTTTTGCCAGTCGCCTGCCGCTACAAGAGGCAAGCACATGACCGAATCAGAACTCAGTCGGGCGATCGAAAATGTGTTGGTCGCACGCAATCTCCGCCATATGCAAACAGCCCAGGCCGCGCTGAAGCCTGGATATTGTCTGCGGGCAGCGAATCACCTGCGGTCACTGGATGGCAACGTCATAATAGGGACTGGATTTCCGGTCAACGATACCTTTGAAACAGACGGTCCCGTGGGTGCTATCGCTTTGTATGATGCGCTGGAAAAACTCGGCGCGACACCCTGGCTGGCCTGCGCCGCCCCGCTATCAGACGCTCTGGCCAGCGATTATCGAGTTCTGGAGCTTTGTGCGAAGGATCTGGGAGCCGCGCAGCGCGAAGCACAAGACCGGTTGAGCGAACTACAACCACAAGCCATTGTCTCTATCGAACGCCCGGGATTGGCCGAAGATGGTCGTTACTACAACATGCGCGGAGAAGACATCACTCCTCACTGCGCATTTTTCGACCCCTTTCTCACGCTAGCAAACTGCCCGACCATCGCCGTTGGTGATGGGGGCAACGAAATTGGTATGGATAATATTCGCGCCGCGATCGCGGACCTGGACATTACCGCTTCTGCAACCGGTTGCGATGAACTGTTGGTAGCCGATGTCTCAAACTGGGGGGCCTACGGCCTGATTGCCTTTCTGGATTTATGGTCAAAGGAAACACTACTTAACAATATTGCCCCAGTATCTATACTGCAATACCTGTCCGCAAAAGGCAGTGTAGACGGTGTTAGCAGGGAGAACACCCTGACCGAAGATGGCTTGGATGCCGCACAGGGAATTAGCGTCATCCTGGAGTTGATCGACCTTGTAAAAGCAGCAAAAAATGATTAACACTACCCGCATAGTTAGGAACAGGACTATTACATGAGCATTGTATATTTGAACGGCAGCTACATGCCGATGAGTGAGGCCACAATTTCCCCGATGGACAGAGGGTTTTTGTTTGGTGATGGCATCTATGAAGTCATCCCCTCCTACGATGGCAAATTGGTGGGCTTTGGGCCGCACCTCGACCGCATACAGGAGGGCCTGGATGCCATTGAGCTGAAATTGCAAATAGATCAAGACCAGTGGCGCAATATTTGTACGACACTGACCCAAAAGAACGGTGGCGGCAATCTCGGTCTGTATTTTCACGTCAGCCGCGGCGCGGATACCACCAGGAACCACGCCTACCCTACCGACATTGAACCTACAGTGTATGCCTTTGCCTATGAAATACCGGCGGCACCACTGCCGGACAAATCTAAGGTCAGGCCCTATCGGGTTTCCACGACAGAAGATTTGCGGTGGAAGCGCTGCAACATAAAATCCACCGCCCTACTGGGCAATGTGATGCACTATCAACACGGTCACGCCCAGGGCAACAACGAAACCATTTTGTACAACCCGGCTCGGGAGTTAACCGAAGCGGCCGCCTGCAATGTGTATGTCGTTAAAAACGGTGAAGTCTTGACTCCCAACCTGGATCATCAAAAGCTTCCGGGAATCACCCGCTCAATGTTGTTGGATATACTGCGCAAGCACGGCTCCATTCCAGTGCACGAACGTGTTGTGACTCTGGACGAACTGTTAAACGCCGACGAAGTATGGATTTCAAGTTCGAGCAAAGAGATAGCCCCAGTGATAGCAATCGACGGTAAACCAGTAGGCGACGGGCAGGTAGGGGATGTCTGGCTGGCGGCACAAACACTCTATACCCAACACAAGTTTGACTATTAATGGCTAGGCCTGCACAAGCCAGTCTCGATCTCAGCGCACTGCGGCACAACGTATCCCATGCGCGCAAACTGGCGCCACATTCAAAAATGATAGCGGTAGTAAAAGCCAACGCCTATGGCCATGGCGCTGCGATAATTGCCGCAGCCATTGAGGAAAAAGTCGACGCGCTTGCCGTGGCCTGTATCGAGGAAGCCATGGAATTGCGCGGTGCAGGAATTACCGCCCCTATATTGCTGCTACAGGGAGTATTCGAGCCAGATGAGCTGATCACCGCCAGTGAGAATCATCTCTGGCTAATGATAGAAAACAAATGGCAATTGAGTAGCCTGGAACAAGCTAAGCTCCCCTCAAAAGTCCATTGCTGGCTAAAAATCGATACTGGAATGCATCGACTCGGAATAGATCCGGCCGATCTAGAGGGTTTTATGGCCCGCCTGAGCAGTTGCGAGAATAGCCACGCTGATACGGTTCTATGCACCCATTTCGCCTCGGCTGATAATTTGCACAGCGATCAAACAGCGCAGCAGCTCGCCGATTTTAGACTCGCTTGCAAACCCTATTCGAGCCATTTAAGCGCTGCCAACTCGCCCGCTTTACTGGGATGGCCAGATACTCATCTGGACTGGGTTAGACCGGGGTATATGCTCTACGGCAATTCTCCCTTTGGTCAGGAGTCCCACCCAAACACCGACGCATTGCGACCCGTGATGACCCTGAGTTCAGCCGTAATATCGATATCGCGGGTCGCACCCGGAGAGGCCGTTGGCTACGCGTCTAGCTGGATCGCCGAACGTGTATCCTTGATCGCCACCGTCACTATGGGCTATGGCGATGGCTACCCGCGCAACGCGAAGAATGGAACCCCGGTGCTGGTCAATGGCCAGCGCGCCAGGCTCGTCGGACGCGTGTCCATGGATATGATTACCATCGATATAACCGACCTGAAGAACGTCTCCATAGGTGATAAAGTCACCCTGTGGGGAGAGGGATTACCGCTCGCCGAAATTGCACATTGGTCAGAAACCATTGGCTACGAACTGACAACGCGCATGCCAGCGCGCACACCGAGAATAGTAACGCTAGACTAAACCGCAAACCGACCGGGAGAGAAAAAATGCCGGGTTACGTAACTTTGGGTACCAACGACCTTCAACGCGCCTGCGAATTTTACGACCAACTCATGGGCAGCATCGGGCATAAGCGCATTTTCGATGAGGACGGTTTTATCACTTGGGGACTGTCGCTGGAGCATCCAGGGGTGGCCATCACACGCCCCTTTGACGGCAGTGATGCAACCGTGGGCAACGGCGTGATGGTGGCAATGTTCTATGGCGTGGTCGCGGTGCTGGCGTTGGCGGACGCCGGAGTTGGAATTAACGTCGCTTTAGCCTGGTTTTACGTAACATTGCGTATTGTGCACAGTCTCTGGCAAGCTAAAGTAAACACACTGCCCGTGCGCATCACTCTTTTTGCACAATGCCCCTCCGCATATGGGAGGCACGTGATATGAATACGTTTCTATGGATGTTCGCGATCTTGGGCTGGTGCGCTCTGATTTGGTTCACCAAAAACGCCACATCGCACCTAAAGAATTGCGGAAAATTCAGCACTGACAGCAGTGAGCAAATACCGGCCCAGGAAAGGGAATGCCGTCGCTACGGTGTTGCTCCTTCCACCTTCAATGATGAGACTCTGCTGACCATTGTGATTTTTCTAATTACTGTAGTCGTGTCTATCGCCGCATTTTTCGGCCTAAAACGATACCGCGAATACCACTGCCTTCGCCCTTTCCAGTCGATCACCGACTGGAAAATTCAGATCATATCTGACACAGTAAACTCAATAAAAATTACCTAGAACTTCAAATGCTCAAAACAGCAGCAAAAGCTATTGCCTATGCGGTGCTCGCTTTGGTTTTCGTCCTAATCTCCATGGCGCTGTGGCTACGCTTTGAGTTTTCCAAAGTAGAGCCAGCGCAGAACGCCTCTGACGCAAGCTGGGATTTGAACGTTGCATCCCTTGCTCCACCCGGAGAAGATCAAGAGCCCTGCGACCAGCAATATCCCGACAAAAAAGCCTGGTTCGGCGCCCTGCATATTCACACGTCCGCGTCCTATGATGCCACCGCCTTCGGGGTTACCAGCTCCGTTGAGGACGCCTACAGTTTTGGTCGAGGGAAACCCGTCGAACTGCGGCTCAGAGAAGATCCGCCAGATTATGAAGTGCCTGAGTTGACCATCAGCTCGCCTCTGGATTTTATGGCGGTCACTGACCACGCCGAGGCTCTGGGCGAAAACAAATTGTGCTACGACCCCGCTAGCGACCCCTACAACAAGCTCGTTTGCCGTTTTTTCCGCGGCGACTTACGACTACCGGTAGACGACTTATTGCAGCCGTTGGTCCGATTGGCAACGCTGGCAATATTTGGCCAGGATCGTTCCGCAAGAGTCTGCGGCGAAGACGGATCGCGCTGCCGGCAGGAAGCGGATAAGGTTTGGCAGAATAATCAGCGTGTCACGCAGCGATGGTTAGATAGCAGCTCTGCCTGCGAATACACCACGTTCCACGCCTACGAGTACACACTGGCCGAAGAAGCATCCAATCTCCACCGCAACGTTATTTTCAAATCCGATACGGTGCCCCAATCCATACTCAGCTCCAAAGAAGCCCGTACACCTGAAAGTCTTTGGCAGTGGTTGGATGAAAGCTGCATCAGCGGGAGCACGGAATGCGACGTGTTGGCTATTCCACACAATAGTAATTGGAGCAGCGGTCGCATGTGGTTTCCCTACAGTGCTAGAGACCTTCCGTTGTCCGAGCAAAAAGAAATGGCGCGCCTACGGGCCAGGCTGGAACCTCTTGCGGAAATACTTCAGGTAAAGGGCGACTCAGAATGTCGCAATGGCATATCCAGCGTCATGGGAGCGGCCGATGAGTTTTGTGACTTCGAAAAATTGCGCCCAGCGAGTGAGGATATCCGGGATTGTGGAGAGCGCTTCGGCAGTGGCGGTATGATGCTAAAAGGCTGTGCATCGCGCTACAGCTATGTTCGATACGCATTGAGTGCAGGGCTTGCTGAGCAGCAGAAACTTGGGGTTAATCCATTCAAGTTCGGTATTGTGGCCGCTACCGATACGCACAATGGAGCCCCCGCAGCAGGATACGAAAAAGGCAATCTGGGTTCCCATGGAAGCGACCGCAATATACAACATCGACTGAAGGGAAAAGTGGAAGTGCCCGGCGGTATTGCTACCGGTTCTCCGGTGCGCTACAACCCCGGCGGTATTGCGGGGGTATACGCTAAGGAGAACAGTCGCAGCGCACTATTTGAGGCGATGCAAAACAGAGAAACCTTTGGCACTAGCGGGCCGAGAATAAGTCCGCGTCTATTCGCCGGCTGGTCTTTCCCCGAGGACGTCTGTCAGCAGCCGAACTGGCTCGCCACCGCCTACGACAAAGGTGTGCCTATGGGCCAGGATCTGCCAGCAATGCCCACCCAAAGCACAGCGCCAATTTTTTTAGCCAGCGCTACCCAGGACCCGCGAGATGGCAGCATGCCACTGCAGCGCATCCAAATTGTAAAGGGCTGGATAGATGGAGAAGGGGAAACTCATCAGGCAGTTTACAATATTGCAGGAGATCCCAACAATGGTGCCGGGGTAGATCCACAAACCTGCGAGGTAACAGGCACCGGCTTTGCACAACTTTGCGCGACCTGGACTGACCCAGACTTTGATCCAGACAAAGGAGCAGTTTACTACGCGCGAACCCTGGAAAACCCCAGCTGCCGATGGCACCAGCACGATTGTATATCCCTACCCGTTGAGAAGCGCCCCGCCAGTTGCAGTGATCCCGAACTGCCATCAATCATTCAGGAGAGAGCCTGGACCTCACCCGTGTGGTACCAGCGGTGAGTGATTCAGAGGAAGCCTTGCCGGAGGGAAGCCTACTGGCAGCACTGGATCTTGGAAGTAATTCCTTTCACCTGCTAATTGCCCGAGTAGAACACGGCGAGATGCGCCCAGTTGAGACCTTGGCAGAAAAGGTTCAACTGGGCTCTGGGCTCACAGACGGCCAACTGGCAGAAGATGCGATCAAAAGAGGCCTGGATTGTCTCTCCCGGTTTGCACAAATGCTGGAGAGCCTGGATATACAGCGGGTGCGGGCTGTCGGCACACACGCCTTGCGAATAGCGAGAAATTGACGTCACTTCACCTTTCCTGGAAGCAAGATCCTGGGTGTCCCAGTGGACGTCATCTACGGTAGAGAGGAAGCCCGCCTTGTGTATCTTGGTGTGGCTCACTCACTGGCCGACGACGCTCAGTCGCGCCTGGTGATCGACATTGGCGGTGGCAGTACAGAATTTATCATCGGCGAAAAATTTGAGCCCAAGTACCTCGAAAGCCTGCAAATGGGCTGCGTATCCTACGGCAACAAATTTTTCCCCGATGGGACAACCTCTTCATCCGCATATCGCAGCGCGAGGGATAAAGCACTTTTCGAAATATCCGCTATTCGCCACCAATTTAATAGTGACAACGCGAAGGAGTGCGTCGGCTCCTCTGGCACGCTTCAAGCGATTGAAGAACTGCTCATTGAAAACGGTTGGGGCGAAGGCGGTATCACCCCCCCAAGGCTTGGCCCAATTGGAAGAAAGCCTATTGAGCTTCGAGGACATGGACAGCATTGCACTTGAGGGGTTGTCGGAATCCAGACGCAATGTAATCGTGAGCGGCGTCGCCATTGCCAGCGCCCTCTTCAAGGGGCTCAACATCCAACACATGCGAACCTCCAAAGGTGCACTTCGGGAAGGTGTTCTCTACGACTTACTGGGCAGACTAACCCACGAAGATGTACGAGAGCGCACTATCGGCGCTTTGATGCAGCGCTACAGCGTCGACGGTGACATTGCCGCATCGGTAGAGCGCAGAGCACGAGTATTTTTTAATGCCACCAAAGCCCGCTGGAAACTAAGCCACAGCGACTGGTTCTTGCTCCGCTGGGTCGCCAAGAGTCACGAGATTGGCATGGCGATTTCTCACAAACATTACAATAGACACTCCTCGTATCTACTGCGCCATGCGGATCTACCGGGATTTTCGCAAGATGAGCAGGAGCATCTGACCCTGCTGGCACACGGGCATCGTGGAAAAATAAATGAGAGCCTGCTTGCAGAAACGCCGGAACAAGACAGGACCCGCTTCATTCACCTTTTGAGCATTATCCGGCTCGCGGCTTCAAATACGTGGAGAAACTGGAGCAGCTTCCCCAGTTCACCATTTCAGCGAGTGACAAATCATTGGTTCTGGGGTTTGGAGACGATTGGTTGGCGCAACATCCACTAACTGTCAGCGAACTAGTGCCTATCCATAAACTTTCAATCCATTGAAATATAAGGAATATTTTTCGCAAGGTATTAAAAAATCCTCTTGAATTTGTTAAGTTTAAGGTGTGAACAAAAAACAAAAAAACCAAGAGGATTCCGCATGCGAGAGACCCGCATTGCTCAGGCAAGTATATTTGAAAACTACTCAAAACACGAATTTGGGACCCAACTTCGGGCGCTATCAAACCGACTGGATCAACATCCAGAAATACTACTTCTGGTCGCCGACGACCTCATTGATGCATCGCTATCCAAGGTAGGTCGATCGGGTTTAACAGTTGAAACCATTTTTCGATGCATGCTCTTGAAGCAACTGTTGCGCGTCAGCTACGAGCAATTGGCATTTAATTTGTCGGACTCAATGACCTACCGTACTTTTGCCCGGCTGCCTGCCACAACAATGCCCAGTCGATCTGGGCTACAGTCAACTATACGGAGTATCAGGCCAGAAACGCTGGAAAAAGTGCATGAGACCCTCTCTGTCAGTTGGCTTAAAGCAGGCATACTATCGATGGAAAAATTACGCATCGATAGCACGGTTGTCGCCAGTAATATTGCGCCACCCAGTGACAGCCAACTCCTGAATGATGGCGTTCGAGTACTTAGTCGCCTGCTGATGAAAAGTAAAAATATCACTGGAGTAAAAATTCGCTTTACGGACCAGCGCAAATCTTCGAAGTCGTTGGCATTTCAGATTTTTAATGCAAAAAATGCTAGAAAAGAAGTACTTTATCCAAAATTATTGCAGATTGTCAGAATTGTACTGAAGCAAGTGGGTCGGGGACTGGAAACCGTAGAAGTGGGCTCCTGTGAATCTGACAAAAAGAAATTGTGGCTAAGTCAGATAAAGCAATACAGAGATTTGACACTGAGGGTCATCAACCAAACAGAGCGCCGCGTCATCCAAGGAGAGGGCGTCCACTCATCAGAGAAAGTCGTGAGTCTATTTGAGTCCCACACCGATATTATCGTCAAGGGGTTTCGAGACGTTCAATATGGCCATAAGATAAATTTGAGCAGTGAGAGAAGCGGGTTCATCACGTACCTGGCTATTGAAAAAGGGAACCCTGCAGATAGCAGCTTATTTATGCCGGTTCTACATTTTCACCGGTCGAAGCTGCACCGCCTGCCCCATTCGGTAGTGGCTGATGGTGGCTATGCCAGCCAGGAAAACGTGATAAAGGGAAGGGCGCTGGGTGTTAAGCGGACGGTCTTCAATAAGCCTGTCGGTTTATTGCTTCATGCCATGGGCGTCAAATCAAAAACGTTTACTCAATTGCGCAATTTCCGGGCGGGCGTCGAAGGGAATATCTCGGAATTAAAACGAGCCTTTGGCGCAACGAAGTCAAACTGGAAAGGTCTTGATGGTTTTAAAGCTTATGTCTGGACATCGGTTCTGAGCTACAACTTGATGCGTTTGGCGAGACTCGACTCCGGCTAAAATCAACGGTGGTTCCGGTTGAGAAATATCTGTAGGCTTATGGGCAGTGCAGCGGAAATCTACGGGAAAAACTCAGGAAAACAAGGTATAAAGTGACGGTTCCAGTCAGTTTATGGCCGGCAGAATTCCGAGCCGGAACGGGAAAGTCAAAACAGGATGTTTTTAAGAAAAACATCCATTTATGGATAGGCACGAACTAGTGTAGTGTATTAAACTGACTGATGATTTGAGAGTGCATGCCTTGCGCGCCCCACTTTCTCCAAAATCTCTTCTGCGGACTTTGTCCAGGCAAATGGCTTTTTATCTTCATTGTTCCTCTCAATAAAATCCATGATGGTCTCTTCCAGCTCTTGTACCGATGTGAATACACCACGGCGCAGTTGCCTTTCTGTCAACAAACCAAAAAATCTCTCCACCAGATTTAGCCACGAAGAACTGGTTGGAATAAAGTGTAAGTGAACCCTTTTATTACGCTTAATCCAGTTCTTCACTTTTTCGTGTTTGTGCGTCGCGTAGTTATCAACGATAAGGTGAAGGTCTAACTCCTTGGGTGTTTGTTTTTCCACAGTCTTCAGAAACGCCAAAAATTCCTGGTGCCGGTGACGCTTTTTGCACTCACCGATAACATCACCAGTCAGGGTGTTCAGTGCCGCAAACAAGGTGCTTGTACCATGACGCTTATAGTCGTGAGTCATGGTTCCGCCGCGCCCGGGCTTCATCGGCAATCCCGGCTGCGTTCTGTCCAGCGCTTGAATGGAACTCTTTTCGTCAACACAGAAAACAACTGCATTCTCTGGCGGCGATAAATACAAGCCAACAACATCGCGTAGCTTTTCTTCAAAGGCAGGATCGTTGCTCACCTTGAACTGAGCAACCAGGTGTGGCTTCAGACCAACTTCTCGCCACACTCTATTTATAAAGGAGTGATTAATGCCCATCACTTTTGCCAAACCCCGGGTTGTCCAGTGGGTGCCATCCTTGGGTTTTTCCTGCGTGGTTATCTTGATGACTTTCGACCGCAGCTTTGCCTGGTCCGCAGAATTCTTGCCGCCGTGATTAGCCCCTCTTGGCAAATCTTTTTCTATTCCCCGAAACCCTCTCTCAAAAAAACGATTGCGCCATCGGCCTACCTTGTTGACATCAATTTCCAGCTCTTCAGCAATTTTGTAGTTGGGAACATTTTTTGCAGCGAGCAAAATAATCCTTGAGCGCTCTACCAATCGAACCGGTGTCGTTTTGCTTCTAACATTTTTTTCCAACTGCTTTTTCTCTTGCGCTGTTAAAGTTATATTTATTTGGGTGGGCATTAGCTTCACACGGGTAGTGAATGAAGTAATCATTATATCATTAATCTGTTTAATACACTACACTAGTTGCTGAGCAAAATCAACTTAAAAAGATCGGTATGTCCCTGCAAATCAGCTGATCAGGTTTAGCCCTATGTCTAGGAGGTATTCATGAAGAATACTGTTAACCGCATCAGAAGCTTCCAGCTGCATCATATGACCCGCGCCCGGTATCATCCGCACTTCCCGCAGTTGCGGAAAAATTGCCCTCATCTGGGAGATCGGATCGTCACCGTGGAACCCCTCCAGATCTACATCGTATTCACTGCCCAGGAAATAGGCCGGAACCTCGCTGCTGACGCCTTCAAAGGGTTTTCGCTGTTCCCATTTCAGGTCAAAGGATCGATACCAGTTTAATCCTCCGGTAAACCCCGATCGGCTGTATTCATCGACAAAAACTTCAAACTCTTCCTCTGGCAGCCAACTCCAGGGCAGCTCAGGGGGCTCATCCATGGCATCGATGTAGGACGTACCGGGAGGATAGTTGAACACGTTGAAATAATTCCCCGCACCACTGAGAGTATGAAAAACCTTGTGCAGGAAACGTCGAGGCTGGGCAGCAAGCTCTTGGTCGGCCCGAGGTGGCACACGAAAATATTCAATATGCAAAAAATGTTGCTCGCCGATACGTCGATATTCGGTTAAAGGCGACTCGTCGGGATTATGAGGCGCAGCGGGATTTTCCAGCCCGATAACGGCTACAACCCGATCCGGGCGCCGCAAGGCCAGATCGTAGATTGCAAAGGCGCCGAAATCTAGCCCGGCAAAAACAGCGCGCTGAATTCCCAGGTGATCCATCAAACCGACCAGGTCAGCCGTAATATGCTCGATATCATACTGCTGAGGGTTTGGGGGAGCCTCGGTGCGGCCCATGCCACGCATATCGGGAGCAATAACGCGATAGCCCTCTCCAGCGAGGTAGGAAATTTGCCGGTGCCAGCTGTACCAGATATGTGGAAAACCATGGCACAAGATCAGCGGCAGACCTTCGCCGTGGTCCACATAATGCATGCTAATGCCGTTAATATATGCCTGTTGATGGCTCCAATTCATAGTTTCAACTCTTCCCGACCTTCTCGGGGAATTGCTGCCGAAGCCTACCGAGAAATAAAAAGGGCCGGAACAACGTTCCAGCCCTACTTCAATCGTGCGAGATTTCCGCGAGCCGCTGGCTACAGATCGTAGCCACGCTCATCGTGCAGCACAAGATCAAGACCCTGGGTTTCCTGTTCATCGTCTACGCGAAGACCAACCAGTGCATCGACGATCTTGAGAATAACCCAGGTACCAATTGCAGTGTACACGATGGTCGCTATCACGCCTGTGGCCTGAACTGAGAGTTGACCAGCGATACTGGTAATTCCGTCGGAAAAACCGTTTCCACTAAAGATGCCAAGTTGCTGAGAACAAAATACCCCCGCCAGCAGCATACCCAATACACCGCCAACACCGTGCACAGGAAACACATCGAGGCTATCGTCAACCTTGAGCTTCTGCTTGAGGAAATTAGTAGCGAAATAGCAGATAACACCAGCACTGAGTCCGATCACAACCGCAGCCGCGGGACCAACAGATCCGGATGCCGGCGTAATAGTGCCGAGGCCTGCTACCATGCCAGTGACCATACCCAAAACTGAAGGCTTGCCGTGACGAGTCCACTCCATTGTCATCCATGCGAGGGCACCTGCAGCCGCCGACAAATGTGTCACCAACATCGCCATCGCAGCGCTGCTGTCTGCGGCCAGTGCTGAACCCGCATTAAAGCCAAACCAACCCACCCACAACATACCCGCTCCAGTGACGGTCATTGTCAGATTGTGCGGAGGCATGGCCGTAGTACCAAAGCCTTTGCGGGGCCCCATCACTATAGCCGCGGTTAATGCAGCCACCGCGGCGGTAATGTGCACTACCGTACCACCGGCAAAATCCTGTAGGCCCATGGCGCCTAACCAACCACCGCCCCATACCCAGTGGCACACGGGCGAATAAATAACCAGAAGCCAAATTGTGCTGAATAAAAGCATCGCTGAGAAGCGCATACGCTCGGCGAATCCACCCACGATGAGCGCGGGAGTAATAATGGCGAAGGTCATTTGAAACATCGCAAACAGTGTCGCGGGAATATCGCCATTCATCGTTTCCATGGTCATCGAGGCAAATAACACATTGCCGAAGTCGCCTATCCACTTGCCCTGCTCAACGCCATCGCTGCCGAACGCAATGGTATAGCCCATGACAAACCAGACCAGCGACATCAAGCAGGTCAGGGCAAAACACTGCATTAATACAGACAGTACGTTTTTGGAGTGCACCAGGCCCGCGTAGAACAAGGACAACCCTGGAATGGTCATAAACAACACCAATGCCGTCGAAGTCAGTATCCAGGCGGTGTTAGCACCGTTTAAATCATCAGCGCTAGCTGCTCCACTGCCCAGTAGTGCAAGGAGTAGTACGCCCCATTTAAAATTTTTCATTCCAAATTCCACCTTAAAGTGCCTCTTCGCCGGTTTCACCGGTACGAATTCTGATGCTCTGCTCCAGAGCGCTCACAAAGATTTTGCCATCGCCAATCTTTTCGGTATTGGCTGCACCACATATTGCGTCGATGGCCTGCTCAACCATGGCGCCGCTCACGGCTATCTGAACCTTGATTTTGGGTTGAAATTCCACCACATATTCTGCGCCGCGATAGAGTTCCGTGTGGCCCTTCTGACGGCCGTAGCCTTTAACTTCCTCTACGGTCATGCCGTGAATTCCGATTTGTTGGAGTGCATCGCGAACATCATCAAGCTTGAAGGGCTTGATAATCGCTGTAATCATCTTCATTGAGAGGTTCCTCTTGAATTGTTCAATCGTTTTAAAGACTATCGGTGCGCTCGGCGCTGTTATTATAATGGGCGACCGTACACGCAAAATCGAGAGAGTGAATCCTGCCACAAAGGAGGAAGAACGTTAAGTGGCTCGCCACAGAAACTTTGATTTTGGAAAAAAATACAATCGGGAGAGCGAAACGACCACGTTTTGCCCAAATATCCTCACAATTGGACATAATGCTCTCACAGTCTGATCTAATCGCAGAAGCGCACTACACAAGGTATTTACAGCTATGTTTCACCGCTTAACCTTTTCACTGCTTGTCTCATTATTACTGGTAGCTCAGACGGCGTCGGGCAGTACTACCCAAGATGGTGCCCCAATTAACGCTCGCCAGGTCATCCTCATCATTGGTGATGGCATGGATGATCAGCAAATTAGCATAGCCCGAAACTATCTGGCCGGAGCCCAGGGACGCCTTCTTCTTGACGAACTTCCCCTGCGCTCCAGCTCGCAGGTACTCACCGTGGAAGACAAAATCGATGGAAAACCTATTTATGTCGCTGATTCCGCAAATTCAGCTACTTCGATGGCCACGGGTATCGTCACCAGCCGTGGCAGAATTGCCACGACAGCGGGAAGTGATGAGGACGTTACGTCCATAGTGGAAATGGCCAGCGCGGCGGGTTTTAAAACAGGAATTGTAACCACCGCCAGCGTGACCGACGCGACACCAGCCGCGTTCGCCGCACACATCAGTTTCCGCCTGTGTGAAGATCCCGGCCTGATGGAGGAAATAAGTTACTACGGCGTGGATTTGGGCGAGTGCAAGGCCGATTTAAAATCGAATGGCGGCCCCGGTTCAATAGCCATACAACTGGCTGACTCTTCGTTGGACGTTATTCTGGGGGGCGGCGGCGGGCACTTCGCGGTCAATACCTACGAAAGCGATTCTACCGTACTGCAACTCGCTCAAAGCAACGGCTTTAATACTATAGCTTCCCCTGAGGAGTTGTCTAAGGCAGATCCCAACCAGCGCCTGCTTGGCCTATTCGCCGAGGGTACGCTCCCGGTTCGACTGATGGGCGAAGAGGGTCGTAGGGCTGAAAAGGCAAGTCCATCTGTGCTAAATCGATTCAGTAAATACTTCGGTAGCGTCGACATACCCGGGCCCATGACATGCGAGCCCAACCCGAAATCTTCTGAAGTGCCATCGCTCAAGCAAATGACGGACACTGCCCTGTCCCACCTTGCGCACAATAATAGTCGCGGATTTTTCCTGATGATTGAATCCGCATCGATCGACAAGCAATCTCACGAACGCAACGCCTGCGGATCAATCGGCGAAGTAGAACAACTCAACGAAGCTCTGTACAGCGCACTCGCCTTTGCAAAAGACAACCCCAACACACTCATACTGGTTACTGCCGATCACGCTCAAGCTGCTCAGATGGTCCCCGATGTGAGTTTCTTTGCTGATTTTCCAATACCCATTTACTCGCCGGGCTATGTTGCAAGAATCACGACACTGGAGGGAGCGACAATAGCGGTCAATTACGCGACGACCAACTTTGATATGGAGGAACACACCGGAGCGAGCGTTCCACTATACGGCAATGAACAGAGCCTGGGCCTAGTCCCCCCATTCATACAACAAAGGGATGTGTTTGGTATCACGAAAAATTACCTGGGGCTGTAGGCGCGAGTTTTGACCGCCAACGTTATCAGAAATTGACCCAGCTATTGAGGGCTCGCAAACGGAATTGCTTGCCTCGAAAATTGAGCACGATGGAATCGGGCAAAATTTCTTCCACTTTCACACCACTGGGGAGCTTGCCACCCGCCCTCACGGTCATGCCACCGAGTATTACTGACGACTCACCGGGTGTGGAGGAGTAGTCGTGGTGTCGATACATAATCGTGGGAATGTCATTCTTGAACTGCTGTGATACGTCATTAATAAAAGGCGCAGAGTGTTCTTGCAAACGGGAGGTTTTCAATGCCTCCTCGGTTTTTTTAAGTACCGCTTCAATATCGATAGCACTCTCACTGCGGCTGGTCGGAGTTTCTTTTACACCCTCTATAGCTACCTGTTTTTGACCTTGCCTGGGTTTCCCAGGTAAAAGCTCAGACACTGTCAGAGTTTGATCGGCGTACAAGGCTTCCACCGCAGGGTCTGACAATACGGGTTCGGCGGGAGTGGGTTTCGCCGAGTTCACAGCCCCTGGTTTTTGCTCAATGGATTGAGTCTTCGCAGGGCTCAAAATCTTCGCGCTCCCAGCTTCTGCCTGAACAGCGTTACTAGAGTGCTTTTGAACCGGTACTACCGGCACTGAAGAGGGTGTTTGCTCTCCTTTATACTTATCAACAAGCAGCAAACCTATAGCCAGCAGCGCCAGAAGCACTACCGCCCAGGGCAACCAGGCCAGCCACCCCCGACCCTCTTCAAGGTCGTCCACATAGGCCGGAGTATCCAGACCTGGATTGCTCGAGTCTGCCTGACGTTCCGCAGACGAGCGACTCAGCGCTTCAAGAATCAGCGACATAAGAGAAATACTCTCAATAGTATGATCATCACTGTACTAACGCAGTGTTTCATCGGCTGTAGTTTCCAGGTGAGTTCTCGCTGCTTGCGCTGTTAAATCGATTCTGAGTTGCTCATTCAGTTTGAGTAGCGTTCGAACACCGATCACGCCATCAGCCTCAAGCTCATGCTGTTTCTGGAACAGCACAACTCGTTCTTTCAAGCGGTTGCTAAAGCGCTCTTTAGATAAAACTGCGTCCTGACCATCCAGGCGGGAAAACAATTCTGCAATGTGCAAAACCACTGGACTGCGATCACCCACTGCCAGTGGAGTGGCAAAACCACCTGGTGGATGCCAGAGAAAGAAGAACCGTCCGGTCCATAGGGGGCCAAGCTCCGCCAGACTCACCAGAGCGACACCTGAGTCAGAGGAAACGTATCCGTCCGCCCCCTCCATACCCAGTAGCAGCACACTGGCCCCAAATCGATCTGGAGTCACCATTTCGAGCGCCAGCGGTCGGTCATATTGCAACAGTTCTTCCCAGGTCTGAGCCGCACCCTCGATACAGGACACTCCCATTGGTGTTTGCTCGAGACAGGTGTTCACCATCGGTCCGGCGGGTGATTCCAGAGCCCACAGCCGTTCCAGCGCGTTTTGCGGAGGTAGTAGCCATGTTTCGTGTAGAAGAGCCACAGCGACAACATCTGGCAGCGGATCTGTATCGGGCAGCGGCACCGCTATTACAGTACTGATTTCATCGTCATTGTTGAGGCTGCCATTAGTATCTACCAACAAGTCCTCAGATTGCGCGCCTGAGTGCAGGCCGCTACTTTGCAAGGGTAGCCATTTTGGGTAAAACTCAATCCCCAATCCCACGACCAACAGTAGCGGGACCAGCGCTAAAAACCATTTCGCACCGCCACCACTGCGTGCAGGATTTTGGCCCATTACCTCCTTGGCAGCGACATTGAGCATTGTCGAATCCGCCCGCTGTTTGTTGCGGCCATAGGCGCCCAGCAAAATCCGATCACACAACACGTTTATCAGCCGTGGAATACCCCGAGTGCGCCGGAAAATTCCGCGCACCACAGAAGCGGGGAACAGCTCCCGCCCGGATGCCAATCCCGCGACTTGCAGCCTGTGGCGAATATACGCTGACGTTTCCTGGAGATTGAGCGGCTCCAGGTTGTAGCGCGCGGTAATCCGCTGATTTAACTGGCGCAGCTCGGGCCGATTGAGCAATTCCACCAATTCGGGCTGACCGATCAGAATAATCTGCAGCAGTTTACGGGTGTTAGTCTCAAGATTGGTCAGTAGGCGGATCTGTTCCAGCACCTCAAAGTCCAGATGCTGGGCCTCGTCGATCATAAGCACAGTGCTGCGCCCCCTGCTGTGGTTATCCAGCAGGTAGTCATGAAGTTTGTCCGTAAGGGTCTTGAGGGTGGGACTATCGGAATCGTAATCGATGTTTAGCTCGTCGCAAGCCGTGGCAAGCAGTTCCATGGCATTGAGCGCAGGGTTCAGAATAATGGCAATGTCCGTATCCTGAGGAAGCTGTTCAAGCAGCGCGCGATTGATGGTTGTCTTACCGGTGCCCACCTCGCCGGTGAGTAAAATGAAGCCGCCGCCGGCTCCCACCCCGTACAACAAATGCGCCAGAGCGTCTCGATGGCGGGCGCTCATAAACAAGTAGCGGGGGTTTACCGCGATAGAAAAGGGAGCCTCGCTAAGGCCGAAATACTGGTGGTACATGTGATCTTGTACTTTTTGGCACGTAACCGAAGCCTAGCATTATGCCCAAGCCGGGGGAGCAATACTATGGCTCGCCGCAAGCGAGAAAAACACTCAGCGGTTGCCCTGCCACAGCTTTAGCGTTAATTTATTTAACCCCCAGCAGACATTTACAACACACAGGGTAAAAATCATGAAAGCAGTCAAAATTATCGGCGGAATTGCACTGGTTCTGGTCGCCATAGCCTGCATCGGTGGTTACTACCTGCTGAGCAATTTGGACGCACTTGTTAAGGATATGATTGAGGATGTGGGCAGCGATGTAACGCGCACTGGCGTACAGCTGGACAGTGTACAACTCGACCTGACCACAGGCAGAGGCCAGCTAAACGGCCTCACCATCAAAAATCCTGATGGTTACAGCGGCGAATATGCGCTCAAGCTCGATACAATCGTTGTGGAGATTGATCCGACCAGCTTGCGCGATCCAGTGATTGTCATTTCCGAGGTTAAGATCGAGGGTGCAAAACTGATAGCAGAGCAAAAAGGCAAAAACACCAACCTTGGGCAACTGTTGAAAAACATGGAGAGGAACCCCGGTGCGAAGGAACCCGCGTCGGCCGATGACTCCTCTTCGAAGGAAGTTCGCCTCATGCTGAAGGAGTTCGCTTTCCTCAACACCAAGGCGACTGTCATTTCAGGGATTACAGAAACCCGATCAATTGACATTCCAGATATCCGCCAGTCAAACATCGGCGATGCAACGACCGGCTTAACACCGGATCAACTGGCTCAAACCCTGTTGCGCAGTATCGTGAAGAAGGTGCAAAAATCCGTAACGCGCTACCTTCGCGATCTCGGTGTGGACGCCGTTGAGAAAAAGCTAACCGATAAACTCAAGGAAAAATTGAGCGCCGACGATATGTCCAAGGTCGAGGGCCTTAAAAACCTGTTCAAGAAGGATAAGTAAGGGGCATAGAAACCGAAAACTGCGCGAGTGTTAAAAATCACGGGGTTGCCCATTGCTACTAAGTCCTGTCAAGGCTGTCGACAGCATGGATGCTCGGGGCAAGCCCCCAGGGATGGGTTCACCGCGTGCCTGGACAGGACTTAGTAGGAATCGGCGGCCCAAACTAGCTTAAAAACTACGATGCAAAAGTTTTTAACGAGTTTAGTCGCGCTCGGGAGTCTGGTTGACCTGTGCAAACACGCCGTAAACCCGTCCATGGGGGCTCGGCTCGCGCATCCATGCGCTCGACGGTTTGCTCAGGCCAACCAGACTCCCGAGCTTCAATTCAAATATCGAAGTTTTAATAAAGGTAGGCTTCAGCAGTCATGGGACCCAGCCTTTCGGATGGCCCCCAGTTATTCGGGAAGTGCCTCACTCATTTTTTAGATCCACTACCTCTAGTATTTTCCAGATCACCCACCCACGAGTTTTCGTGTTCAGCATTCGTTCAGCCAGACTTGGGTATTATCCCAAAACATTGGCGAGATACCGCTGAGCGAAGTCCACAACGGGGAAATGGGGAATACTATGGTCGACTTAAATTTAGAAGAAATAAGCGCACTGGAAAAATTGATAAATAAGGCCAGCGTAACACTCCAGCAGGCAGTGAATAATGGTTATCGCCCAGAGTTTTCACAAGACCTGGAACTTTACAAAACGATACAACTGAAACTGGGGAGACCAACAGAAGGAAATCACCCCCAACGGCAAGTTTGATCGATCGCTCTGCCGGTGCAATGAAAATTATTCGCGCGGTTTGATAGGCATGAGCACCACAAAAGCCCATCCCTCTTTCGTGTAGGGAGCGAGAAAATCAGTGACTTTGCCAATGGCGGGAGGAAGTGAAGCCGGTCGTCGATAGCGTTTACCCGGGGCAATCACAAAAGCCTTTGCCTGCCTGGCTTTGCCGCCAAGATAAAACTGGGTGCGAGGCTTCTTAAGCAGGTTTTTCACCCAGAACGAGCGCTCACCGCGGGCTGTGTTGACAAAAACATAACCTTGCAAGCGTGTTGCTACCAATGGGGTACGACGTGTCTGACCCGACTTAAACCCCACGCTCTCCAACACGATAAGCCCAGCCGGGACGAAACGCGAAGACCCCAGGCCTTTACGCACCGCAGGCTCAACAATAGTATTAAGGAGTCGGAAAAAGTTGCGCTCTACGTATTCTTTCTTCATTAGTACTCAGTTTAATCCCGTTTGCCGATTCCAGGGTTGGAATGATCACTGTCGAATTACTTTACACGAGCCCGCATAAAAAAGGCGCAATACGCTTGAAAGGCAGGTGACACGGGGCTTGGCCTGGATATTGCTTTACTCTTAAGGGTAAAACACTCCTAGTGTATGCCCCCACATGACGGGGGCTTTTTTTTGCCCATCCCTATTTGCTATGCACTGTTCAGGCGGCAGTAACGTCAGCAGTGCAGTTCGGGCACTTCGTCGCTTTGAGCGAAATGCTGCTGCAACAGAACTCGCAGTCCTTGGTAGTGACCTCTTCGGGCTCCTCTTCGCCCTGCATTTTATTCATGCTCTTAATCAGCATAAACACCGCAAAAGCGACAATCAGAAAACTGAAGAACCCTATTATAAAGGAGTGATTAATTCCCATCACTTTTGCCAAACCCCGGGTTGTCCAGTGGGTGCCATCCTTGGGTTTTTCCTGCGTGGTTATCTTGATGACTTTCGACCGCAGCTTTGCCTGGTCCGCAGAATTCTTGCCGCCGTGATTAGCCCCTCTTGGCAAATCTTTTTCTATTCCCCGAAACCCTCTCTCAAAAAACGATTGGGTGAGTCAGCCAAGGGAACCTCCCCCTCGGCTGCTCTCAGAACCCAGCGTGAACCTCTCAGCTCACTGGGCTCCCATTATCCAACCATCGGCCGAACACCCAGCTTCCAATGCGGAAACATGCCGGGATGCATGTTAGCAATATCCCCAAGCCTGTGCTCCGCCCGTCTTCTATGGTGTTTAAGCTTTTTGTATTTCCTCATCGCCCACAAACAAAGCTTGCGATTGATGTGCTTTAATGTCGGGTACATCGCTGATTTATAAAAACGCCCATAGTAATTAATCCAACCTTGGATCTTCGCCCTAAACATGTGGGCCAGATCAAGTAGTGATTTGTCGCTGCGTAAATGCAACTTCCAACGCCTCACTTCTTGCCTGATCGCCTTTCCTGCCGTGGCGCTCATCGCTGGACTGAAATTAATGAAGTACTTACCCCACCTGTTTTTCGACCGTCTTGGGCGAAATGTATAACCCAGGAAATCAAAACTCGTGACAGCGTGTTCCTCCGTCCTATCATCATCTTTACAATAAACAATCTTCGTCTTATCAGGGTGCATTTCCAAGCCGCATTCCTGCAGCCTGTTCGCCAGTGCGACCTTTACCATTTTCGCATCTGCCTCACTGTGGCAGTGGACAAGCCGGTGAGTCAGCCAAGGGAACCTCCCCCTCGGCTGCTCTCAGAACCCAGCGTGAACCTCTCAGCTCACTGGGCTCCCATTATCCAACCATCGGCCGAACACCCAGCTTCCAATGCGGAAACATGCCGGGATGCATGTTAGCAATATCCCCAAGCCTGTGCTCCGCCCGTCTTCTATGGTGTTTAAGCTTTTTGTATTTCCTCATCGCCCACAAACAAAGCTTGCGATTGATGTGCTTTAATGTCGGGTACATCGCTGATTTATAAAAACGCCCATAGTAATTAATCCAACCTTGGATCTTCGCCCTAAACATGTGGGCCAGATCAAGTAGTGATTTGTCGCTGCGTAAATGCAACTTCCAACGCCTCACTTCTTGCCTGATCGCCTTTCCTGCCGTGGCGCTCATCGCTGGACTGAAATTAATGAAGTACTTACCCCACCTGTTTTTCGACCGTCTTGGGCGAAATGTATAACCCAGGAAATCAAAACTCGTGACAGCGTGTTCCTCCGTCCTATCATCATCTTTACAATAAACAATCTTCGTCTTATCAGGGTGCATTTCCAAGCCGCATTCCTGCAGCCTGTTCGCCAGTGCGACCTTTACCATTTTCGCATCTGCCTCACTGTGGCAGTGGACAAGCCCATCGTCGGCGTACCGACAGAAGGGTTTGCCCGGAAAGTGTCTTTCCACCCACTTATCAAAAGCGTAATGCATAAACAGATTGGATAATACTGGACTGATCACGCCTCCCTGAGGCACGCCTCGTTTACGGTTAATTGTCGTGCCATCCTCTAGTTGAATCGGCCCTGTTAACCAGCGCTCGATATACAGAAGTAACCAACGATTATCCGTATGCTTCTTCACCGCTTTCATCAGTAACTGATGGTCAATGTTGTCAAACAGGCCTTTGATGTCAAATTCAAGCACCCAGTCCTGACGCCAACACCGTTTCCGGGTGACTTCCAGCGCCATGTGTGCTGATTTGTTCGGCCTGTAGCCGTAGGAGTCCGCATGAAAATGCGGTTCTACCAGCGGCTCAAAGTGCAACTTCGCCACCATCTGAGCTACCCGATCAGAAACCGTGGGTATGCCCAGCTTCCTTTCCCCACCCGTTTTCTTCGGTATTGCTACCGTTTTTACTGCCGGAGGGAAATAACTACCGGATGACATGCGATTCCAAAGCTTAAAGAGATTACCTTTGAGATTTGACTCAAATTGCTCAATGGTCTCACCATCAACGCCAGGGGCGCCTTTGTTGGCTTTGACCAATTCCCATGCTCGTACTACATCATGCTTGGAAATCTCAAATGGTTTTGTTGTCTTCAAAAATTCCTCCCACTTGCGTGGTTGATAGTTAAATTCAACTGAATAACTGACCCCCTTTGCTCCAGCGCCATTACAGCGCTTTCATCACTACTACGGGATCATCCGTCCCTGTGCCTCGCATCGGTACTCAGACTCTTGCAGGGTCTCTGCTTGAGTTTCTCCCTTTACATCGAGGCGACAGGTTCCCACGTTCCACACAAAAGCCTGTGCTAAGTTCACGCCTTCTCCATGCCGGATGCCGCTTGGGCAGTAAACAGGTCTTCCCCCAAACTTATCCCGAGTTAACGACTCCCCCTCGGTTTTGACATCATCACTACGCTTTCGACACGTCATCAAAGGTTCATTTACATTCGCCTCCATAACACCTACCTGACAAAGTCATGCTTTGCCTTTTCCTTAACGCTCACCACCAAGGCTCTTTACCTTCGCAGCTTAAGGTGGTTTGAAGCCTCCTCCTGTAAGGCGGCTCCGAGGGGCCTACCCTCATCTTCAGTGCAGCACGCACAAGTGTTGCTTACGCAACAGTCTGTGCTCGTGGCACACCATCGTCGGCGTACCGACAGAAGGGTTTGCCCGGAAAGTGTCTTTCCACCCACTTATCAAAAGCGTAATGCATAAACAGATTGGATAATACTGGACTGATCACGCCTCCCTGAGGCACGCCTCGTTTACGGTTAATTGTCGTGCCATCCTCTACTTGAATCTAAGGTCCTGTTAACCAGCGCTCGATATACAGAACTAGAGTTTAGAGCGAAAGAGCTGTTGTCGGAAGCTTCAATCCCGACTCCTTTTCCTTAATGTTCTCTCAAAACCTGCGTGTAATACAAGCTGCAACGCAATGTTACCCATCTTGTATATAATCTACCGCACCAGGGGCTTGGAATTTTTTGCATCTTTCGTTCCACCAGCTTCGAACGTTAACATGGCGAAAATGTTTTGTCAGACCCAGCCTGATTCTTCCCGCTGTAATAATATCCGGCTTGCGCCATGGTGCATCCGTCACCAGTGGGCCCGCTTTATCACCCAATACCAGCGTCAACAAATGAAGCAGTCCGTAACCTACAGTCGTCAAGTGAACCCAGCGATGCAGCGTTTGGCGCCGTTGCTGCCAGGCTTCTTTGAGCCCCCACAATTGTTTCAACTGGTAGTACATCGACTCAATCGACCAACGCAGTCCGTAATCTTCAATCACTTGTTCGCTCGTTAGTCGACCCTGAAAAACGCTTAACATGTTGATTGTATTAGATAATACTGGGTATTTGTGAGATAATTTCGACCAGTTTCAAGCCTATTTGGCACTTAATCCGGTCGAAACAAAGGTGGCTCTCGATGAAAGATTCTTCCCCCGATCACCATCAAATGAGTTTTATGGCTGCTGGGTTGATGGATCAACTCAATCCGAAACACCCTCTGTTACATCTTGCGCGAACCATACCCTGGGACTTTTTTGAATCGGAGTTCGCTCCCTTGTATGCGGCAACTGGCAGGCCTGCCAAACCCGTACGCTTGATGGTGGGTTTATCTATTCTCAAGCATATGGAAAATGTCAGCGACGAGGTTATCGTGCAACACTGGGTACAAAACCCGTATTACCAGGCATTTTGCGGGGAGGTTGAATTCCAGTGGTCATTCCCTTGTGACCCATCCGATCTGGTGTACTTCCGCAAGCGAGTCGGCGAAAAGGGATTTGAAAAAATATTGGCATCCTCTATCACCATTCATGGTGAGAAAGCGGTCGAAGAGGAAGTCTGTATTGACACCACAGTACAGGAAAAAAACATCACCTTTCCCACCGATGCAAAGTTGTACCGAAAGATTATTGTTCGTTGCCTGAAATTGGCCAGGAAAGAAGGGATAACACTTCGCCGCAGTTATGCCAAGGAAATTAAGCAAAGAAAACTGGAATGTCGTTTTGCGGGACATCCCAGGAACCGTGCCAAGGCCCGCAAAGCCGTTAAGCGGCTAAAGACCATTGCCGGTCGTTTAGTGCGGGAATTGGAGCGTAAACTGCCACTCGACATTCTGGAAAAGCTGGCAGAGGACTTTGCACTATTCCATCGTGGACTGAACCAGAAGCGAGGGGATACGAACAAGCTGTACAGCTTGCACGAACCCCATGTCTACTGCATGAGTAAAGGCAAAGAGCATAAGCGCTATGAATTTGGCACCAAGGTTTCTATCACGACAACTCGGGATTCAAAAATCATTGTTGGTGCCATGGCCTTTGATACGAACAAATTTGATGGTCATACGCTGCCGGAGGTGCTGTTGCAATTGAAGCGGCTTAACAAACTGAAACCGGCCGTTGGCTTATGTGATCGGGGTTACAAAGGGAAGAAAAAGATCAATGACACGCGGATCATAATGCCCAGCACAGGTACTCGGGATACGGATAGTGCCTACCAGGTGCTGATGCGGAAACGTTTTAGAAAGCGGGCTGGCATAGAGCCGGTGATCGGCCACCTGAAGTCGGATCATCGATTGAACAAAAGTTATCTCAAAGGATTTGAAGGCGACCAGATTAACGTACTGATGGCAGCCGCGGCGTTTAACTTCAGGAAGTGGATGAGATTGTTTTTATTGGCCCCGAAAACGGCTTCCTTATGGAGTCGTTTAACGCAGTTTATTATCAAGCCACGGCATTACGGCGATGCCGTGATGGCCAATTAGGCTTTTTCAGGGTCGACTCGTTAGAGTCGTATCGGTTGAAAGAAATAATCGAGTCTTGGTCCACTGACCTTTACCCCTGTCTAGCTCGCACCAAACGGCTCTGACTAACTGACCGTCAAGGAACCTTGCCTTGGCGAGCCGACTACGGTATCTCACCTTTTGTTCTTTTCCATACAGCCGCAGTAGTGCTTCCGTCTTTTTAAAGTGGGCAATTCGCTTGGGTGTGTGTTTTTCGCCATACTTGCGTGGCCGCCCGCGTTGCCCCGGTTTTCGTTCGGGGGGTTCGTCGTAAAGCCGCGTATCGATTCTCGCCTGGCCAATCACGGTAAAACCGTACGCTGTCATCGCGTTGATAAATCGTTTGCGCATATACCAGCAATCGACCAATACCCTCACCGTTTTATCTTCAAACAAGCGGTAAACAGCACGCATGATCACTGTCGCTGCGACCAGCTTGCCCGTATTCCCTGCACTGGGTATCAGTCGGAACAATAGAGGTATCGCCGTCGTCTCCAGCGGTGTGCGCCTGAAAACAGCCGCTAAACTAACCCAGCATTGACCACGAACATAGGCGGCTAAATTCGGCTTATTTCCGTGCTGATGATGTATCTGGCTGCCCGGTGCTTTTTTCGAGGCTCGTAGACTCACCGTATCGTCAATCGCTAAATATAGAACGGGATCATTCTTGGCACTAAGAACCAGACAGACGAACTGTCTTGCCAGCTTCAACCAGGACCACTTTCCGGCTTCAAGCCATTTGTAATACGTCGTCCAGTGCCTTTGCATGTCTAGAAACAAATAGGTTTCGGTGACAAAGCCAGCGGGCGTTAACATAGCGCCGATCAATAGTTCAATGAATGTGCCTACGGATCTTGGGGGTAGCGCTTTGCTTAAAAATGTTATCCAATAGCACAGTTCGCGGGGGATGCGAGCACATCCTGTTGCGTTCATAGCGGCCTCCAGAAGAAATCGATTCATTTCTTTCTGAAGGCCGCGCCCTATACACCTTTTAAAAAGCAAAGCTGTATAGGGCGCGGCAAACTTTTTGCCGCTTTATGTCAAGTTTTTTCGCACACTTTGCGCGATAATCTTCCTCCCCAGACTCTAAACTCTAGATACAGAAGTAACCAACGATTATCCGTATGCTTCTTCACCGCTTTCATCAGTAACTGATGGTCAATGTTGTCAAACAGGCCTTTGATGTCAAATTCAAGCACCCAGTCCTGACGCCAACACCGTTTCCGGGTGACTTCCAGCGCCATGTGTGCTGATTTGTTCGGCCTGTAGCCGTAGGAGTCCGCATGAAAATGCGGTTCTACCAGCGGCTCAAAGTGCAACTTCGCCACCATCTGAGCTACCCGATCAGAAACCGTGGGTATGCCCAGCTTCCTTTCCCCACCCGTTTTCTTCGGTATTGCTACCGTTTTTACTGCCGGAGGGAAATAACTACCGGATGACATGCGATTCCAAAGCTTAAAGAGATTACCTTTGAGATTTGACTCAAATTGCTCAATGGTCTCACCATCAACGCCAGGGGCGCCTTTGTTGGCTTTGACCAATTCCCATGCTCGTACTATATCATGCTTGGAAATCTCAAATGGTTTTGTTGTCTTCAAAAATTCCTCCCACTTGCGTGGTTGATAGTTAAATTCAACTGAATAACTGACCCCCTTTGCTCCAGCGCCATTACAGCGCTTTCATCACTACTACGGGATCATCCGTCCCTGTGCCTCGCATCGGTACTCAGACTCTTGCAGGGTCTCTGCTTGAGTTTCTCCCTTTACATCGAGGCGACAGGTTCCCACGTTCCACACAAAAGCCTGTGCTAAGTTCACGCCTTCTCCATGCCGGATGCCGCTTGGGCAGTAAACAGGTCTTCCCCCAAACTTATCCCGAGTTAACGACTCCCCCTCGGTTTTGACATCATCACTACGCTTTCGACACGTCATCAAAGGTTCATTTACATTCGCCTCCATAACACCTACCTGACAAAGTCATGCTTTGCCTTTTCCTTAACGCTCACCACCAAGGCTCTTTACCTTCGCAGCTTAAGGTGGTTTGAAGCCTCCTCCTGTAAGGCGGCTCCGAGGGGCCTACCCTCATCTTCAGTGCAGCACGCACAAGTGTTGCTTACGCAACAGTCTGTGCTCGTGGCACACAATCATCGGCATAACGACAGTAAGCAACCGCAGGCTTCCATTGCCTGTTCTCCTCAATGGCAACTTTACGCCCAATCTTGATACTGTGGTTCCAGTGATCACGATCAGTCCGCGCTTTCTTGCCGAGGTAGTGCTTATCCAGATATTGGTCAAACTCGTTGAGCATAATATTGGATAACAGTGGAGAAAGTACACCACCTTGAGGAACCCCTTCGCTCGCCGCACAGAACAGATTACGCTCAATATGTCCGGCCTTAAGGAAGCGCCAGAGCAAGTTATTGAATCGCTGGCAACGAACGCGTTTCCGTACGCATTGCATTAGTAACCGATGGTGAACTGTATCAAAGTAGCTTGATAAATCCCCCTCGATTACCCAGCGTCCTCTGCTGTATTTCGTGTCAGTCAGCTGTAGCTTGACCGTACGAATAGCATGATGGACGCTGCGCTCAGGCCTGAAGCCATAGGATAACGAATGGAAATCGTTCTCCCATATCGGCTCCATTGCCATGAGCATGGCGCGTTGCACAATCCTGTCACGTAGCGTTGGGATACCCAGCGGGCGTTGTTTACCATTGGCTTTCGGGATGTAGAGCCTCCTTGCCGGTAGTGGCTGATAATCACCTGACAGTAGATCAGTTCTGATCACGGCCAGATAGTCGTTCAGTCCTTCCTGCAAGTGAGCTTTTATTACCCCGTCCACCCCTGGCGTGTTCGACCCTTTGGATGACAACGTGATCTCAGCGGCTCTCCTTAACCACTGAGGATGACTAATAAGGCGCAACAGGCGGTCGACACGGTGGTCTCCCTCTGTTGCAGTCCAAGTTGCTAATTTGCGTTGCATTTCACTGATTATCAAAGGTCTTCACCTCACTAAGGTCAGATAATCTGCCGCGCAGATCAACCAAGCTGCGCCCCTTCGCCATGTGATGGGCTTTCCCCACCCCGGACTACTACGGGCGCTCCGCCAGCCTGTTTGTCATCGGGGTCATGCTCCCTTGGCATGCAAACAGACCTTCCCCGGTTTACCTACCTGAACTCGAGCATAGTGGGGTGGATGCCGATCGCAGTCTTTAACCTTAGCGCGCTGTAAGGTGATGACGCCCAAACGCAGAATTGTGATCATGCGTTTGACCATTGCCAGATACATCACATTTAATCTGGCAAGTCGGTATCCCTGCCGCTACATCTGGCAGGGATACGGCGTCATACTGCCTGCTAACTCGTGTAGGCAGTGGCGATGGTTCAGCCCATAGATGCGGGTTAATCGGTTCATGTTCTTCATCCGTCCACTACTCAGTCTAGAGAAGCTTCTTGGCGTAACGAGCTCGCCTCACTTCCCATTGTCAGCGGGTTACATCACCTCACCAGCATACGGTAAGTCACTGCCGCCCAGACTCCTATGCCTGCACAACCAGGCCTAGTCACAGACAATTGGCCTCATGGCGCCTCGCCTGTGTATTTCAGATAGACTCGTGGCTCATTCAAGCATCCTGCTTGCCCTGAGCTCCGGGCACACGTAATGAACCGTCCCCACCTACCACAGCGCTAGGAACTTGCATTTTTTGAAGCTCCGCGTACAAGTGGAGGGACCCTATTCTGGGACGGGAGATTGACATGATTATTAACATATTGGGTCACTGCTGTCCCGTTAACTTTCATATGAGTGCCATTTGATTAACATCAGGCAGCCTGCCATCAGGTGGTTCACCCCTCAACAGCGCCATCAGGTCACGCTTATCAAATAAATTGAGCTGTAGTAATCGCAATAGCTGCTGCATACTTTTTGTGAGTGCTGACTGAAACTTCAGAAACGCTATTAGCAGGTATACGCACATCGCTATCCATATTTGAGTCATCACTGCATTTTTGCTCGTGCCAACAAACGATTTTATTTTCAGGTTCTGTTTTATCCACTTAAAAAATAATTCTACTTGCCACCTGGCTTTGTAGATATCGGCGATCGTCTTGGCTGCCAGTTTGAAATTGTTCGTTAGAAACACATAGTGCTTACCCGTCTCCGCATCTTTGTAGCCAATCCGCCTTAAGCGGACTGGACATTTCCTGGAGACCTGGGGGCCAGTGAATTCTATCGTTTGATCACAGGTCAAACCTTTTCCTTTCAGCACTGGTCGACGCTCGATAATACGGTATTTTGCATTGTTCTTAAGCCGGGTAACAAAGAAAATATCCTTATCTGTCAACTGTTTATACCAAGCGTAATCATTGTAGGCTTTATCAATCGCAACAATACTTCCCTTGGGAAAGCTGAGCGTGCGGCCCACTGTTACATCGTGCTTCTTCCCTTCTGTGATAGTCACAAACTCGGGCAAATAACCCGCATGATTCAACCCGACGTGCAGTTTAATCGCTCCTTTGGTGGTGCGAAAATCAGCCCAGGGAAACGCAGACAAACACAAGTCGATGGTGGAAGCGTCCAGCGAATAAAGCGGGTGATTAAATCTGAAATTATGATCAGGTGCCACGCCCTGGCAGCGAGTTAACAGTTTTCCAAACAGCGCTTCGTACAGAGCATAAGGCTTATCTTCATTGATACGCGATAGGTTAGATCGCGACAGCTTCGCGCTACCCAGGTGGTAAAGGCGATGCGTTTGCGCCGACATATTGTCCACGATATCGCGCAAGCTGTTTCGACCGGACAATTGAGCCATCGTCAGCGACACAAACTGTGACCAGCGGGAGGCTTTACGAAAAGCACGACCTGAATGATGTTGTTTGGCAAGGGTCTCAAATTCATGTCTCGGAACAGGTTTTAGTATTTGTGACAGGATCGTATTACAATGCGCCATGGTCTGGTTCCCTCTATTAATACACTGTTTTCTAAACAATCTCATTGTATCAATTGTGGCGGAATCAGACCTTTTTATTTTCTCCTTAACGGGACAGCAATGATATTGGGTATCGATATTGCAAAGAATACTTTCCAGCTACACGGCACTGATGCTGCCGGCAAGGCAGTTCTGAAAAGGCGCCTACCCCGAGACAAGCTTGCAGCCTATGCGGCCAATTTGCCGCCATGTACTGTTGTGATGGAATCCTGCGGAGGAGCCAATTATTGGGCGAGAGTTTTCCAAAGAAGTGGCCATACAGTGAAGTTGATTAGCCCGCAGTTCGTAAAGCCCTTCGTCAAGACAAACAAGAACGATGCCAATGATGCCGAGGCCATAGTGGAAGCAGCGAGTAGGCCCTCGATGAAGTTTGTTCCGATCAAGCAAAATGAGCAGCAGGATATTCAGTCGATACACCGGGTTCGCAGTAGGATCGTGAAGAACCGAACGGCTCTCATCAATGAAATCAGAGGATTGAATTTGGAGTATGGAATTACGATTGGACCAGGGGCTACGAAGGTCAAAAAATCTTTATCGCTGATTATTGCCGACTACGAGAATGAGCTCACGCCAATGTCGCGAGAATGTATGCAGGAGCTCTATGATGAGCTTGTAGACGTTGAATGCAGACTGAAGAAGTTGGAAAAGAAGATACGGATTATCTGTAAACAAAATGAGGCATGTCGCCGCATACTACACGTACCAGGGGTGGGTGAGTTAACAGCGACGGCTATAGTTGCTGCTGTACCAAACGCCAATGAATGTAAAAATGGCCGCCATATGTCAGCCTGGTTAGGCCTGATTCCAAGGCAGTCATCGAGTGGCGATAAGCAGATTCTGCTTGGCATAAGTAAACGAGGCGATAGATATTTACGGACGTTGCTAATACATGGAGCGAGAGCAGCATTAAGTCATTACAAAAACACGGACAATGAATATGGCCGCTGGTTAATCGAGAAAAAGGCGACACTTAGCTTCAACAAGGCCGCTGTGGCGTTGGCGAACAAAAATGCACGGATTATATGGTCATTGCTAAAAACGGGAGAAGAGTTTAATTATGGAGCTCAACGGGCCGCTGCCTGATACTCAATATTGGGCGGTTTTTTCAACACACTGGAAAATATCACAAGTTTGCTGTAGTTGATTTTTGATGATGGTTAATAGGTCAAACCAGCTCTTTTAAAACCTGTTTTGCGACACGGCATTTCGAGGCCATGGTTCTGATGAGGAAAAAGAGCGCGGATATACATCAGGGCACGAGTGTCATCTCAGATGCCGAATATATGACCGCAACTTAGATCTTTAATATGATCTCAAAATCGACTTGCAAAAAGGGGATGGTTCATATATGTCGCAAAACCAGCAGGATATCATTTTACAATGCGTGCGGTGGTACGTCGCTTATTCCCTCAGCTATCGCGACTTGGAGGAACTGATGCAAGAACGCGGCTATGTCGTGGATCACAGCACCATTCAACGTTGGGTTGTGCATTACGCGCCTCGCATCGAAAAAGCCTTTCGTAAAAACAAGAAACGAATTGGCTTGCGTTGGAGGATGGACGAGACGTATCTCAAAATTAGAGGTGAGTGGAAATATCTATATCGTGCCGTCGACAAGCAAGGGGACACCGTTGACTTTCTTCTGACAGCCAAGCGGGATAGAAAGGCCGCACTCCGATTTTTAAATAAAGCTATTGGGTCCAACTGTAAACCCAGCTTGATCAACATCGACAAAAACGGCGCCAACACTGCCGGCATTAAGCAGTACAACAGAGATGAAAACAAGCGTGTTAAGATTCGTCAGTGTAAGTACTTGAACAATATTGTAGAACAAGATCACCGGTTTATTAAACGGCGGACGCGGCCGATGCTAGGCTTCAAATCCTTCTGGTCCGCTCGTGCCACATTGGCCGGGATAGAACTTTGGCGCATGTTGAAGAAAGGACAAAGCAAGAGTTCGCTGCCGGCATGGGAACAGTTTTACGCATTGGCAGCTACAGGATAATTGTGTCTGACGCTTGCTGTTTATTTGGACTGGGAAAAGCTCGCGACAGAACCGATGATGTCCGGTGGGAATCGGTGACGTTTGTATGTATTCGTCAATGGATTATCAAATATGGAGAGTTAACTTGCCAATACCGTTTTGCTCTATGAGTAACAAGCGAGCAATATTTCAATTTGGAATAAATACCAATTATTGGTATTATGGCAGAAGTGTCAATTCCAGAAGAAGATAAGAAAATGGCAAAAAATACCAGTGTTACTTTGGGAGATCATTTCGAAAGTTTCATTGACGATAAAGTGAAACATGGCCGTTATGCTTCTGTGAGTGATGCTGTGCGCGCAGGCCTACGCTTACTGGAGCAAGAAGAAACTCGACTTGAGTTATTGCGTGAGACATTGGCAAAAGGCGAAAACCAGCTCGATCAGGGCCAAGGCATCGATGGTGAAGAATTTATGCAGAAAATAATTGGTTGATGGCCAAATATCTACTTTCGCCACAGGCTCAGCACAGTCTGATTCAGGTCAGCCAATACACGCTTGACAATTTTGGTCAACGGCAAAAAAAGAGCTACATGAAAATGCTGCGTGATCGGATGCGCGCTGCAGCCAGAAATCCTGAGAGGGGTACAGTGCGAACCGACATTAAGGTGGGTTACTACAGTATTCAGGCTGAGAGTCATCCTATTTATTATCGTACCGGCGTTACCCACATAGAAATTATCGACATCCTGCACCAGTCGATGGAGCCAAAAATACATATTGGATAAGCGCGCATAGAAAAGGAGCTGGGTTAAATGAGCAACGAAGAGGGGTCGATCACTACTGAAGTCCGCGGACATATTCTGCTCATCGGATTGAATCGGCCCGAGAAATACAACGGCTATACGCCAACGATGGCAAAGCAGTTGGTCGCCGCATTGACACTACTCGACGAGGACGTAGATCTTTGGGTCGGTGTTATTTTCGGTCACGGTGATCATTTCACGGCGGGGCTCGACCTACCGAAATGGACCGGCTCAATGGCGCAGGGGGTTAGTGGTGATGGCAGCCATATCGACGTCGTCGGCCTCGGTCGCGCCTGCCGCAAACCCATTGTGACTGCCGTTCACGGAATTACGTTCACACTGGGCATCGAGCTGGCACTGGGCGGCGACATCGTCATTGCAGCAGACAACTGTCGCTTCTCACAGCTGGAACCCAAGCGCGGCATCATGGCAACAGGTGGCGCCACGATACGTTTCGTGGAGCGCGGCGGCTGGGGCAACGCAATGTACCACTTGCTCACCTCGGACGAATTCGATGCCGAAGAGGCAAAGCGAATCGGCCTAGTTCAGGAAATCGTGCCAGTTGGCCGGCAACTCGACCGAGCGATAGAGATCGCCGAAGTCATCGCTGCCGGCGCTCCGCTGGCGGTACAGGCGACAAAAGCCTCTTCCCGTCGCTTCGTTGAAGAGGGGTTTGACGCCGCCGTGGCAGCCCTCGAACCAACTCAAAAAGAGATGTTTGCAACTGAGGATTCGAAAGAAGGTGTGCAATCTTTTGTGGAGCGTCGCGAAGCTCAGTTTAAGGGTCGCTGAGGAAAAACCCATGAAAGCCATCCAAGTCATCGACAGCAAACCTCATTTTCTGGAGCTGCCCGAACCCAAGGGCAACAACGTCAGAGTAAAAGTGGTCAGCTCCTCTATCTGCGGTTCCGACCTACACATAATGCCCAGTGGGATGCTGGATGGGTTTATTCTCGGTCACGAGTTTGCCGGCACGACTCCCGATGGAACTGCCGTGGCGGTGGAGCCGGTAATTAGCTGCGGCGAGTGTAAGCCCTGCCACGAAGGTCATAAGATTCACTGTAGCCAAACGGCGATCGTTGCTGGAATCACCGGGAACGGCGGTATGGCTGAATACGTCGATGTTCCAGCCGAAGCGCTGGTCACACTGCCCACAGGTTTGGACATTAGCATAGCAAGTCTCGTCGAGCCCCTTGCGGTCGCCGTACATGGCGTTGAACGCAGCGCTATCTCGCGTGGGGACAGGGTGTTAGTGATTGGTGCAGGCCCCATCGGTTTGGCGATAGCGGCAGTTCTCGGTGCGCAGGGCATAGTATTCGACATCATTGCCCGCCACCCACACCAAAAATCCATAGCTGAAAGATTCGGCGGTAATTTGTCCGCCGCAGATGACTATGATGTAGTTATTGACGCTATCGGTAATTCTGAATCGCTAAAAGATGCAGTGGAGCGAGTTCGCCCCATGGGCAGGGTGACTATGGTAGGCACATTTTGGCAACCCACCGAAACACCCTTTGAATTCTGCCTTAAGGAAGTCGAACTGGTCGCTTCTATGATGTACAAGTGCAAGAGTCCAAATCGCAGCTTCGACGTCGCGGCCAAACTGCTGTTGGACAATCCACACATAGCCAACGCAATGGTGACACATCGCTTTCCACTTGAGGCCTCCGATGAAGCCTTCGCCGCTGCTGCAGATCGCGGAGCAGGTGCGGTCAAAGTCGTGTTCGATGTGTCAGCGACTATCTAGTCGACCCTGAAAAAGCCTAATTGGCCATCACGGCATCGCCGTAATGCCGTGGCTTGATAATAAACTGCGTTAAACGACTCCATAAGGAAGCCGTTTTCGGGGCCAATAAAAACAATCTCATCCACTTCCTGAAGTTAAACGCAGCAGCAGCCATCAGTACGTTAATCTGGTCGCCTTCAAATCCTTTGAGATAACTTTTGTTCAATCGATGATCCGACTTCAGGTGGCCGATCACCGGCTCTATGCCAGCCCGCTTTCTAAAACGTTTCCGCATCAGCACCTGGTAGGCACTATCCGTATCCCGAGTACCTGTGCTGGGCATTATGATCCGCGTGTCATTGATCTTTTTCTTCCCTTTGTAACCCCGATCACATAAGCCAACGGCCGGTTTCAGTTTGTTAAGCCGCTTCAATTGCAACAGCACCTCCGGCAGCGTATGACCATCAAATTTGTTCGTATCAAAGGCCATGGCACCAACAATGATTTTTGAATCCCGAGTTGTCGTGATAGAAACCTTGGTGCCAAATTCATAGCGCTTATGCTCTTTGCCTTTACTCATGCAGTAGACATGGGGTTCGTGCAAGCTGTACAGCTTGTTCGTATCCCCTCGCTTCTGGTTCAGTCCACGATGGAATAGTGCAAAGTCCTCTGCCAGCTTTTCCAGAATGTCGAGTGGCAGTTTACGCTCCAATTCCCGCACTAAACGACCGGCAATGGTCTTTAGCCGCTTAACGGCTTTGCGGGCCTTGGCACGGTTCCTGGGATGTCCCGCAAAACGACATTCCAGTTTTCTTTGCTTAATTTCCTTGGCATAACTGCGGCGAAGTGTTATCCCTTCTTTCCTGGCCAATTTCAGGCAACGAACAATAATCTTTCGGTACAACTTTGCATCGGTGGGAAAGGTGATGTTTTTTTCCTGTACTGTGCTGTGGTGTCAATACAGACTTCCTCTTCGACCGCTTTCTCACCATGAATGGTGATAGAGGATGCCAATATTTTTTCAAATCCCTTTTCGCCGACTCGCTTGCGGAAGTACACCAGATCGGATGGGTCACAAGGGAATGACCACTGGAATTCAACCTCCCCGCAAAATGCCTGGTAATACGGGTTTTGTACCCAGTGTTGCACGATAACCTCGTCGCTGAGATTTTCCATATGCTTGAGAATAGATAAACCCACCATCAAGCGTACGGGTTTGGCAGGTCTGCCAGTTGCCGCATACAAGGGAGCGAACTCCGATTCAAAAAAGTCCCAGGGTATGGTTCGCGCAAGATGTAACAGAGGGTGTTTCGGATTGAGTTGATCCATCAACCCAGCAGCCATAAAACTCATTTGATGGTGATCGGGGGAAGAGTCTTTCATCGAGAGCCACCTTTGTTTCGACCGGATTAGGTGCCAAATAGGCTTGAAACTGGTCGAAATCATCTCACAAATACCCAGTATTATCTAATACAATCAACATGTTAAGCGTTTTTCAGGGTCGACTATCTAAACATCGTGCGGGTGTGTCGAAACTTTCTAATCGAGACTATCGAGCCACAGCGTGATCTGATCGAAGGCCTGCAATCGAGATACTACTAGGAAAGTAATTGCGGCCGGTTTATGTGTCAGGCCAGCGGAAACTAAAGTCACTTGTTCCCGTAAAAGGGAACTGGACCCAGTTCGCCGCGTCGCTCCAGGTCGAGCACGAGTCGATGCTGCTCGTCTGCTCTAGATCGAACGGAAACCAGAATGCGTTTAAACTCCGGATGATCACGTAGCCGAATCAGTAACGGACTTTGTTCTAGCATCCACCAGTTGGCCCGCCAGCCGGTCTTGAAAGTGTTCTTGAGCGCGGTGATGGCTTCCTCATCGCGACCTTCGAGAGCCAACAGTTCAACATCGATGCCCTGCCAGCCGAACATAGTTGGAGACCGTTCGGCCGCTCCCAAGATGGATTCAATCAGCTGCGCTGCCCTTTCCTGATCTGGGTACATTTGCGCCAGGGCGAGCGCTGTGCGGGCGCTCTGTATGTTCACCACCGGCGAGTCGCTATGCAGCGCGGGATGCAGGGCCTCAAGCATGGCGATTCCCTCACCGCCACCGCCACTTTTCACCCAGGCCGCATGCAATGCAGGGACCAGGCTATAAGTTGGCGTCTCAAGCGGTGAACTGTCCGTGACCAGGTTGAGGAAAATCTCCGGATCTTGCTGCTCATACACGAGGCCGATATAGCGCCGCCAGAGCCGTGATGACGAACTGTCCCCCTGTAATGAAGCAGCATATTCCAGCCACTTCTGTGCCCTCGTGGTGTCTCCCAGTTCCAGGTATAACTGGCCGAGATAGGCGGCATTGGTTTCCGAGGCAGGATCAATGGCGACGCAGTGATGCATAGCCTTGACCGCGAGTGCGAGGTTGCCGCGGGAGTGTTCAATCACCGCGATCCACATATGAGCCCAACTGTACTCCGGGTCAATGTCCCTAGCGCGGTTCACCATCAGCATGGCTTCTCTGAAGCTACCGACGGAAAACAGGACAATGCCCATGTTCACGTTTGCCCAGGGTGACAGTGGGTCGAGATCCAGGGCCCTGGCGGCTGCGGCGGTGGCCTGCTCTAGCTGGTTTTCAGCAAGCCACACCTCAGAGTACAGGGTATGGGCTGTCGAACTGTTAGGACTCAACGCCAGCGCTCTGTCCAGGTCCTTAAGTGCGCTGGCGTTCCTGCCGTCGGCTGTAGCGAGAATCGCCCGAGCCATGTACGCATCGACGGCTGTAGGGTCCAGTGCCAGAGCTATTTCGATGGCCCGTTCGGCGCGAGGTCGGGCCTGGGACTCAGGCAGGTAGTTGTCCTGGAAATTGAAACGGGCATAAATGTAGGCCAAGGCAGCGTGGGCATCGGCGAATTCCGGGTCGAGTTCGATGGCGCGCTCGAAAGCGTCTCTGGCCTGGTAAAACCAACTGCTTACCTGTCCGGTCATCCACCAGTACTGGCCCTGCAGGTAAAGGTTGTAAGCTTCGAGGTTGTCCGACCGTGTTATGCGGGTTTCTATCGCGGCCTGTCCAAGCAAAGTGCCGCGCAAGGCATTGATAACATTGCCGGCTATTTCCTCCTGTACCGTGAAAATACTGTCTGTATTGCGATCATATTGTTGCGACCAGACGGTGCTATCGGTGCTGGTATCAATGAGCTGGGCAGATATACGCAGCGTGTCCCCCGATCGTCTTACACTGCCCTCCAGCACATGGAGCACATGAAGTTGTGCCGCGATGGTGGCCAGTTCCGTTGTTTTACCCTTGAAGGCAAAGGAGGAACGGCGGGAGGGCACTCGCAGGCCCTCTACACCGGCCAAGGCGGTCAACAATTCCTCGGTAATACCATCGGCGAAATACTCGTCCCCCGCAACCGGGCTGAGGTTTCTAAACGGTAGAACGGCAACCGAGGGCATGGGTGGCACCACTGCAACACTGCTGGTGGCGATCTGTTTTTCGGTCGCTATCACCTCGTCATCGGGCCCGGCACCGAGCCAATACACTAGGCCGGCACCCAGAAGGGAGATGACAAGCAAAATGGGTAGCAACCAGCTGGCCAGGCCGCGCGAGGGCCCTGGATCGGCCGGCAGATTCGGCGCAGCTTCATGCTGGACCACGGCATCACCGGGGGAATCAGCCTGGGGTTGACGGGGGACATGACCAACCGGTGCTATGAGCCGGTAGCCCTGTTTAGGCACTGTCTGAATAAATCGGGGGTTGGCCACCTCGTCCTGCAGGGCAGTACGCAGTTGAGAAATAGCGCGCGTAAGGGTTTCTTCCACCACCACACGGCCCGGCCAAACCGCGCCCAACAAGTCTTCCCGGCTAATGGTTTCACCCGGATTACCCGCCAGTACACATAAGACGGCCATCGCCTTGGGCTCAACCTGCACCACCTTATCCGGCCGGCAAATCTGGTTACCGCCAGGATCTATGCGCTGTTCGTCTAGAGTAAAGTAAGTTGTTAGCAAAGCCTTAGGTAATCCTTAGCAAAACGTTCTGCATTCATCAGGTCAATTCACGCAGGTCAGGGCATTCTTGGTCATACAGGCAATCCGTGTCTGAACGTTATAACCCTGAGAACCCGAGGATAATATCATGTCCCAACAACATCTACGTTCCACCACTGCTTTCACCAACACTCTGGCTGCCAGCCTACTTGCGACATTGTCCGCTGGTTTGACCACGGCAAACGCCGGCGAGCCGATGCGGCTCAAGACGTCTGACTTCGAAGTTCACGGCACCCGTGATATCGAGTCTGGTCAATATGCCGCTGGCATCGAGAAGCTCCAGATCGCCCTGGCGCACAGCTCCACTCGTATGAACCGCGCACCCATCCTGAACAACCTGTGCGTGGCTTATGTTGCAACCGCGGAGTATGACAGCGCCAGCACCTACTGCGATTTAGCTGTAGAATCCGGTTACGACCTCGACCTGGCTTACAACAACCGCGGCGTGTTGAAATACACCGTTGGCAATGTTGAGGACGGCATTCGCGACCTCGACTTCGCCACCAAGCTTGCAAGAGGCTATGGCGTGGCCACGGGCAATCTCGCTCGCGCACTTGACCACGATAGCGACTCTATGAACAGGTAGTCCTAGTTCGTTCAGCACGAAAGATCCCGGGGAGCTGCCATGCTCCCCATTTTTATCCCCGCTACCAACAGGCGAGAGCTTTAGTTTTATGAGCCGCTCAGACGTGAAGGCTGGGCCGAAGTTGCGCAGGAGATTCAACAACTCTGGCATCGTGGCGATCGAGTCTCTGCCGCAGCGATAAAACACTGTTGGCCCGAAACTAACAACACACAAAAACTGTTGGCCAGAAGCGATCACCCCGCACCCTGGAAATCCACTGGGTAGCTACACCTTTCTCTTTTAAAAGGTTCTTCTCCGGTCTTGTGAGTGAATATCAGGCCGCAACATAGAACATCGAGTCCCCGTCCGGCAGGGATGACTGTCTGATCTTGAGTTTGAAATACTCGGTATCCCTGATGCCTCTGGCGCGCTTGCGGATCATGCCGATACTGATGTTGCCAGCCTCGATCCTGGCACTGGTGAGCTTGTGCTTCGCGTAATTACAAATGCCCACACAGTGCCTTCTCAAGGATTTTGCAAACTTCTTCAGGTAGAGCATGGTCGATTGATCGGCTATCCGGCACCAGGCTTCCAGTCGCTCCTGCATCAGTTCGACAGTCTCTGATTCCCACAAGGCCTGAAGTTGTTCCTTCAAGATATACAGCGTATTGAGATTGGCATTTTCATCCAATAGTCGTTGTAATTTTTGAGTCCGGGGTTCGTCCAGTTTATCGGCGTTTTTCAGCACCAGGTAATGGGTTCCTAAAACGTCGTGTTTTTGGCAAGCCCCATGAAGCGTGTTCTGGAAAGATTGTAGTGTCTCTTGCAGGTTGCAAAAGGTCGCTCCCCGCCTGCTCGCGTGACGGCTATTGCTTTGTTACGACATTGATCTGCATCCGACAAGGGATGGCCCCGGTAGCCTTTGCGTTGAACTTGATCATCAATGCCCAGCTGCGCCAACTTATCGTGGGTCTGTTGAGAGCTGTAAGCGGCATCCGCGTACAGTGCCGTCTCATCTCCCAGTAACAAGGTATCGCGCTCCTGAGAGTCGTGCACATTACCCGGCGTCACGCTTTGACGGTGAATAAAGCCATCTTCATCGACACCCGTAGGAACAGAAAAGCCATAGGTGGACTTCTTGTTACCCCGGCTGTCATTCTTCACCTGCCAACCCGCTTCAGGGTCTCGCGTTGGTTTGCCATCTTTGTCGTTGCCTGAACCCGATTGCGCAGCCTCTATGGGTGTCGCATCAATAATATTAATCCGACCTTCGCTCATAATAATGTTCCTGGCTTCAAGCTGACGGTTAATTTCAGCCAGCAGTTGATCCCACAATCCCTGCTCGACCAGTCGGGTTCGAAATCTCCCCAAGGTGGATGCCTCAGGAACTTCTCTATCTAACTCAAGATGACAGAATTTTCGAAACAGCAGATCTCGAGTCAGACTTTGAGCTAACGGTACGTCTGAAAGCCGATACCCTGCACCGGGCAACAAGCTCCTAAACAAGGTCGGCAATGGATAGCCTGGACGGCCTGTTTTTGAGGCATAAAGAGTGGCGAGTAGTTTCTCTATCTCTGACCATTGTAGTAACGCCTCGGTATCATCAAGACTGTGGAGGATGGGATGATTCAAAGTAGCGTTTGAAACGAATAATCGGGGCTGTGTTGCGAAGGATTTTTGCCTACGAAATTATACCAGGAATTTGTCTGCATTGTTGAGTTATGCTGAGGTCTCTTGTCAAGAGACTATTCCCCAATCACATTTAGGATATGGGTCATCGGAGGCCAATGACAGCGCCCTCGGTGCGCGCTTACTGGATGCGTTACGCGCGGAGATTCAGCACCGGGCTAGTGCATAACGAATTCACGCTGCAGGGGTACGTCCTCCGCAGCATCACATTCCTGCATGCGATAGGTTGCGAGAATAGTACCCATCATTTCTACCACTACCAGATTGTGCAGCTGCTTCAGGCGTTTCCGAACCCCAGGATAATTGGTATCGCACAGGTTTGTCAGCGCCTGGTTAAGGGCTTCGTCGCTCAGGTAGTAACCCTCTACAAGCCGCTCACCGTACTGCAGTACAAGGTCCAGGTCGGCAAGTTTGAGGCCCTCTCGATACACCCGCCGCACGGACTGGGAACTAATGCGCACGCGGTTATTCACATCCAGCCAAATACGCCGGTCGTGCACCTTTGTGTTAGTTTGGATCGTTTCCATGGTTGCTCCTGCATACGCGTATAATGTGTACGTGCAGAACACTATAACTGTATATAAAAACATGTATATAATGGCTACACTTACGTGTAGCCTAATCAGGCAGGTAGGAATTGGGAGACCAGCCCCCGTGTGCTGCTAAAATGTACGCGTCCCAATATTTTCTCTTAGTATCTGCTAATAGGTGCGTACTCGAGCACCTGGATTACAACGAGACGGCTAGCACAGGTTTTTTACCATTCTTATTTGTGATTCTATTCCGTAGTATCTCCGCTCTTCCTCAAATTGCTGGTAGCCCAAACGACTGTAGAACGCCACGCCGTGTTTGTTGGTTTCTCGCGCTTGTACATAAACCCGTTGAATGCCTGCATTTAGAGCAACTGCCTCAAGCCAGGTAACCAATTCTTTGGCAACCCCCTTCCCTTGAAACTCAGCTTTTACCGCCAGCAGATCCAAATTTGAACGGTCTTCGCAATAAGTCATTATGCCGAAGCCTGTGAGTACTGTGCTTGTTTGCGCAACGGCCACATTTTTTGATTCGTGAGTAATCAGCTTTCTGATTCTATCCTCCGTGTAATTCCACTTTAGCCCATATTCAATCAGTTCTTTAGATAGCAGCGATATCTCGCCTGCATCTGCCAGTGTTGCCAATGAAATAACTATTTCTTCGGCCATCGTTTAGCCAAAAGCACTTTTTATGTCGTCAAACTTCGCTGTGATGGCGTGGACATTGGCGTAGCCCATTTCTTGCAGCGTCAAAGCTGCCAGTGATGCCCGACCGCCGCCGCCACAGTGTGTCAATATCAATGTATCCGGGTTAGCACAAAGTTTGGGTACCTTCATTTCGATTAAACCTCTGGAGATATTTACGGAATCTCCAAGTTTGGAAGCGGCTGCGCTATCGGCCTCCCGAACATCGATAATTACGGCATTCTCAGATTGGTCATATAAGGTTTTGGCGGCCGGCACATCCAGGCAACTAATTCGTGCTTGTGCCTGCGCTATTAATTCACTGGCAGTTTTAATCATGGTAACTCCTCTGACTCTTGGTTGGCCCAGTATAGTCTCTTTGTCTCAATGTCGACTTGAGTCGTCGGCGGGATTCGAAATAGGTAAACCCGGATTGTATCCCATTCCTGTACACTGCTGGACCAGCTGGACGGCGCGCACCTGACCTAACGAGGACAACACAATGAGCACAACACACATAAAACCTGCTTTTATCCTGCTTTCCCTGACACTGTTTTTGAGCGCATCCCCCAGCGCGGACCAGATACCCGACCCTGGAGTAGCCCAGAAAGAGGCCATCGGCCAGATGCATCACAAACTACATGATGATCAGGCCTCTTTTAAAGCAGCTGAGGCGCAGGCGCTCAAAGAACTCAATGAGATGACCATTCGAGAGGATGTCAAAATTGAAGATGTGAACGCCAAAATTGATGAGCTGATGGCTGCAAAAACACAAATTGTGCGACTGCGCTATGGTCACCTGGTTGAGATGCGGGCCATCCTGACCGACGATCAAAAAGCGGGTTACGACAAAGGTGTATTGAGTCGCTCGGCGGTGAAATAAGAAGGCCAAAGTGTCAATCTGACCCCGTGGGTTGAAGAGTACGGTCAGACGAAATTCATGCAGCAGAGCGCGGGACACTGAAGACTCCGGGCAGTCTATTTGTATTTGGAATCAGCGTAAGAAATAATTGAAACGGGAAACTGACGATGACCCCGTCGGCATTACTCCCCCTTTGCCCAATGCTCATTGTATTCGCTATCGGCCTAGGGTTAGGGGTTAAAGGCTTTAAACGCATAGTAAAAACCCCTAAAGCCATCAGTGGTGGACTCGTAGGTCAGTTTATTTTACTACCTATAATTGCCGTGGCATGCGCCTTTGCCTTCGACTTACGCCCTACTATGGCCGCAGGCTTATTACTGTTGTCGTTATGCCCTGGCGGTATATCATCGAATCTTGTGGCCAAGCTGGCCAGTGCCGATGAAGCATCGTCTATACCGCGTTACCAAGAACTCAAACAAAAAGAGGAATAATTGTGAAAGGACTAAAAAACAAAGTCATCCTGGTTTGTGGCGGTGCCACTGGAATCGGTGCAGCCACCGCACGACGTTTGTGTGAGGAAGGTGCTCTGGTCGGCATCGGCGATCTCAATCTGGATGGGGCCTCAACTCTGGCGGCGGAACTGCAAGACGCTGGCTATGAAGCGATGGCCTGGTTTTATGACCAGGCAGAGGAGGCAACCATCGTCGAGCTGGTCGAGTCGGCAATCAATCATTTTGGCCGTCTGGATGGGCTGATGGCCAATGCGGCTGATCTACAAACCGTCTTGATTGATGAGGATGTTCTCAATAATAGCAGCGAGATCTGGAATCGAACCCTGCAGGTCAACGTGACGGGGGTGTCCTGCCTGTTCCGCGCAGCTCTGCCGCAAATGTTGAAGCAGGGCAGCGGCAGCTTGCTGGTAACCTCCTCCGCCGCTTCAGTAGTAGGTGAGCCCGAGCGACCCGCCTATGCCGCCTCAAAAGCTGCAGTTAATGCCATCTGCCGCCATGTGGCTTCCAAATGGGGCAAACAGGGAATTCGCTGCAATGCTATCGCTCCTGGCCTGGTGATGACCGAGCAACTAGAACAAAATTTGGATCAGGGGACACGAGACTGGATGCTGAAGGGCTCGCGCAGCACTCGTCACGGCGCGCCAGCAGACATCGCCGGTGCCGCAGCCTTCCTGTTTTCCGATGACGGGGAGTGGGTGAATGGACAGACCTGGCATGTGAACGGCGGAGTCAGCCTGGCCAATTGAATACCCCCGGCTGTCCGTTTACCGATCAAGCTTCTACCTGTATTGTGTTACTACTCATTTAATTAGCTTCTAGCTTCTAGGAGATACCCCATGGCTGACTACATCCCCCCCGCACTGGATTGGGTACGCGAACAGGTCGAGCTGTACGAGAGCAGCGGCGGTACGCAGGGCAACACCCTGTTGGATACCGGCATGCCCTGCATTCTAGTCACCCATACAGGGAACAAGACTGGAGGGATTCGCAAGATTCCCCTCATGCGTGTGGAGACCAACGGCAGCTACGTTCTAATCGGCTCCATGGGCGGCCAGCCCAAAAACCCTGTTTGGGTCTACAATATCAGGGCGAATCCAGACGTTCAGCTACGCGATAAAACTGAAGTGTTTGATATGCGCATTCGAGAAGTAACCGATGAGCGCGAGCGTGCAAAATTGTGGGCGGTAGGTGTCGCAGCTTATCCTCCCTACGACGAGTATCAAGCAAAAACCAGCCGAGTAATCCCCGTGTTTGTCGCTGAGCCGCGATAGAAGGATCCAGATCATGGGGCGACGACTACACCAGCTTGTAACCGGGATAATACTAACAATTGCAACGGCCGCCGTTTCGGCGGCCGAGAGTTCGGGGACTGTATTAATCACCGGTGCCAATCGCGGCGTGGGACTTGCTCTGGCCCAGACATTCAGCCAGGCGGGATTCTCGGTCATCGGTACTGCCCGTAAACCCGCTGCGGCCACCGCTTTGCAAAAACTGCAGGTGAGAGTCGTACAGCTGGATGTCACCGACCTCGACAGCGTGGCCCATCTCGCCAGGGAAATTGGCAATGAACCAATTGATATTTTAATTAACAACGCCGGCATTGTGAGCGAGGAAGCAGCTGAGTTTACAGAAGTGGACATCGAGCGCCTGGCAACCGAATTCCAGGTCAATGCGCTGGGCCCACTGCGTATAACCCAAGCCCTGCTGCCGAATATCATGGCCGGGAATCGCAAGATTGTCGCCAATATCAGCAGCATGATGGGCAGCATGGAACTCAACACTTTTGCCTGCTGCATGGGGTACCGCGCCAGCAAGGCAGCCCTGAACAGCTTTACCAAAACCCTGGCTATCGACATGGCTGAGCAAAAAACCATCTTCGTTGTGCTACATCCCGGCTATGTTAGGACCGATATGAATGGCGGAAAGGGGCAGATCACCGCGGCGCAAAGCGCAGCCGGACTGTACGCCGTGATCAGTGGCCTGGATAAGTCTGACACTGGCAAGTTTTTTAATTATGAAGGCAAGCTCATGCCCTGGTGACTTGGGCTGGCCTGATGCTATGTCGTGCGAAGCCAAGGGGTCAGTGGGATATGGGAGACCTGACCCCGTGAGTTTGATTTTATAAACTCTATGGAAACGAGAATAAATGCGCCCCGAATGGCACTGCCTTAAGCGTAAGCGTTTGATTTGAATTATAAAAAAGGCTGATCTGGTGATAATCTAATACTTGTCCCTGGGCTTCGCCGATGGCGGCATGCCGGTCAATATACCCGAGCGTGACAATGCGGGCATGTCGCACGGGGTGGAACACATGTTGAACCGCGGTATGGCGCCAGACTTCTGCATCATCATGAAGCCTTGGAACTGGGTGTATCACGAGGAGCCCGACATGGGTGCTACCTATATACCCGATCTGATGCCCTGCGCCAGAAAAATACTGTATGCGATTATTGATACTTTGGCGCGCGAGCGAAGCGAAGTAGGCTTGTAGCAATTTCCAGTGCGTCTCTCCCGCAGAAGTGGGCACACCTAGTCAACAATTGATGCAGTAACATACAAGACAGCTCTCTCCGGGCTCTCTATTATTTCTGTGACTAAGGTTTGGGTAGCGCACTCCCTGACATTACGATGACCATTATGGCGCGTCGCGAAAGCCATTCATGAGTGGGCTGCTGCCTGGGCAGTTTATTCAGTTTTTTATCAGGCGATTGAGATAAGGGTGTAACTACAACACTTTGCGTGTAGGGTGAATTCGTCACGATTAGTTGAATAGATAAATCCAAAATTTAACAAAGGTGCATATCATGATCACGAAGAAAAAACTGTTAGTCAGTACCGTAATGGCAATTGCGGGGACATTCGCACTGCAAACTGCAGCACAGAGCATTCTCGAAGAAATCGTGGTGACCGCGCAGAAGCGTGAGCAGAGTCTGCAGGATGTCGGTATCGCCGTCACTGCGTTTAACGCGGCGCAACTGCGGGCATTTAATGTGACCGAAAGCTTTGACGTTGCCGCCTATACGCCCGGCGTTCACATCAGTGGCAACCTGGCTGGTCAGAATGTGCAGTTTACAATTCGCGGCGTCACCCAGAACGATTTCAATGACATTATCGAATCTCCAAATGCGGTGTACCTCGATGAGGGCTACATCGCTATCGCTCAAGCTCAGACTTTCGCCATGCTCGACATCCAGCGTGTAGAGATCCTCAAAGGGCCGCAGGGCACCCTGTTTGGGAGAAATGCGACAGGGGGAGTGATCAACTACTTCTCTACGGCGCCCTCTTTTGAAGGCTTCGAGGGCTATATCAACGCAGACTATACGCTTTTCGATTCCCCTAATGACGCCAGTGGATACACCGTTGAAGGCGCATTCGGCGGACCCATTTCCGATACCGTTGCCTTCCGGTTCGCGGGTCGTTACAACGAGCAAGACCCCTATCTGGAAAACCGTTATCCCGATGGGGCACCAGACTTTGACGTATTTGGTAACCCGGGCTTTAACATCGGCGCGCCCGGACAAGGCGCTGGCGATGATCTGGGCGACGACGAGACGATAGCCGCACGTTTGACATTCGCCTTCCGCCCCAGTGACGATCTTGAAATTACCCTTTCGGGGAACTACGCGGACACAGAAGTCAGTACCGGGCCCTACCAGTCCAAGGCAACAATTGCGATCGGAGAAGCGGTACCCAGTGGGGACTTCCCATTTTTCGGTGATCTGCGGACCGAGGTTTACAACGTCATTGATATACCAGCCAACGAATCGCGTATATCCATACTCACGGAAAACGGTGTTGACAACGGGGGCGATGGCGGCGGCGACGGGTTGACAGACAATCCCTTTGGTCCGGGAAATTGTGCCGCAATTGGCCTGTGCGAACGCCAGGGCGCCGGTACTGATTTCTTTGGGTATACCGACCCGGATGGTGACGATTTTAACTTTTCCAGCGACTTTGCTTTTGCCGACCAGGGTTCGACGGAAACTATCGGATTGAACGCCCGTGTTGAATATGACATCAATGAAAATCTAAGCTTCGTATCGGTAACCGATTACAAAGACTATGAAAAACTCCTTTTTATTGACGTTGATGCAGCGCCCGTCAACCAACTAGCCAACTACGCTGCGGTGGACGCTACCAGTTTTACCCAGGAACTGCGTCTGTCGGGGTCATCAGACCGCGCCCAATGGGTGTTCGGCCTGTATTACCTGAATATCGATACGGATTCATTCAACGGGCTCAAGGCGCCGCCGCAAAGTATTTTCGGTACGATTGCATTCCCCGCCGACATCGGCACGATAGCAACATTGGAGACAGACTCTTATAGCGCATTCGGCCAGTACGAATATGAGCTGAGCGAACAGGTCTCCGTCATTGGTGGCTTGCGCGTAATGCGCGAAGAGAAAGATTTCGAAATCGGCATTGGCATCGCACCTTCCTTTGGCAACAATGTGGTTACCCGTGATGTATCGGCCTTCCTGCCCAATATTTCAGGTGCAGGCGACCCCTTCTTTTTTGATGATGATACCTCTGACGACCTATGGGCAGGTAAGCTGCAGCTGGATTATCGCCATAGCGATGACCTGCTTCTTTACGCGGGTATCAACCGTGGTGTGAAGGCCGGCAGTTTTAACGCACCGCTACTTGGCGCTTTTCTGGGGTCGGGGTCCAATGCGGGCTTACCCTACGACGAGGAGGTCTTGACTGCCTACGAGGTGGGCTTCAAGGCAACCTTCCAGGATGGCAAGACTCGAATCAACGGTTCCGCTTATTATTACGACTACGAGGATTACCAGGCGTTTCTGTTTGTGGGCGTAGGTGGTGTGTCACTTAACAAGGACGCCGAAACCGTCGGTGCTGAAATAGAGATTATGACAAGTCCTATGGATGGTCTGGATCTAATATTGAGCGCATCCTATGTCAATGCAGAAATTAAGGACTTACCACTGCGAAGCGGGTCTCCATTAGGAACCATTGATGTAGAGCCAACCTACACACCCGAGTTTCAAGCCTTCGCCATGGCCCGTTACGGCTGGGACATGTTAGGCGGAACGATGACAGTTCAGGGCGATGTCAGCTACTCCGATGAGTTCTTTTACAACCTGCGTAATTTCGACGCGGACAAGTTTGACTCCTACACTATGGTCAATGCACTGTTTAGCTGGGAGAGCGCTTCCGAAGCTCCCTGGACGGCAAGCTTGGCGGTGCGTAACGTCACCGATGAACGCGCAGGTGTTCAAGGCTTTGACCTGGCAACCCTATGCGGTTGTAACGAGGTCTCCTATCGGGCGCCGCGCCATCTGGTGCTTGGCCTTAGAAAGGAGTTCTAATAGCAGCGCTGTTTAAACCTCAAGCATAGGAGCGCCCTGCTCCTTATTGCGAAGATAGACCTTGGTACTGACAAGCTAACTTGTCAGTACCCCATTTCCCGCTCGCCATATACTTGTCGTGACGTTTCCCTTAGCACGCTGCGCTCACCTAGTCGGTAACCGGGATGGCGAATGGGTGTCGCCGCAGAACCCAGGCCTGATCCTCGCTCATTTGGTACGGCAGGAAATCTTGATGGCCGGCATAAAACAGCACATTGTTTGCACCACCTTCGAAACTGCATTCGTGATCACTCATTGCACCGTCCAGATCGCCACGCACATCAAACGTTGCGTTGTTACGACCATCGAATGTCAACGCATCACATTCTGGAGTATCGTCGAAGCGGTCGAACTTCTCGCCGTTTTCCTCGGTCGTATGTGGCAAGGACATAAAATGTGAGGCTTCATGCAGTATGTTACCCGCTTGGGAGGCAATGGCCTGTGCTTCTGATAGAAGCTGGGCTGGATCGGCGACGTACGCTGTTTGCGCGACGAAGAAGCAACTCTCCCCAGCAGTGGTATCGTTGATCAAGCCAGGCGAAGTGGAAACACCCCCTATGCCAGATATATTTTCAGAAGTGAGCTCCTCGACGAACGCCAGGTTTAGCGTTAGTCCCTCGCCGCTCGCTGCTAGCATCGCACGGCATGCTTCGGAGTACTCGTTGTCTATATCGGTTCTTCCGAGTTTCCTATGGGTAAAAGCCAAACAATGGTCAAGAATGTGGTACAAGAGTCTTTTTTTATGGAGATATTCAAATGAAAGATACCGCGTTGTTTACTCAACTTTTGGGGCTTAGCGACCCATGGAAAATCACGGCTATTACCCCGGATCTGACCGACAAATCAATTACCATCCAGATAGATTGGCCAAAGGGAACGAAAGGCGCGTGTAGTGTCTGCCATGCCCTTTGTTCGGTTTACGACCATCGTGAGCAACGCACATGGCGACACCTTGATACGATGCAGTTCAAGACGCAGTTAGTTGCTCAGGTTCCGCGTATTCATTGTAAAGCGCATGGAATCAAAAGCCTGAAAGTACCGTGGGCAGATACGCAGGCACGCTTTACGCATTTATTTGAGCGTTTCGCTATTGATGTGCTGTCGGCTGCCAGCAACAAGACACAGGCCGCAAAACTACTTGGTCTGTCGTGGGATGAGGTGCATCATATTCAATCCCGAGCAGTGAAAAGAGGGATGGACAGACGCTCTGTTGAGGAAGTGAAACACCTTGGCATCGATGAAAAAAGTTTTCGCAAGGGGCAATCCTATGCCAGCCTGCTGTACGATTTGAATGCGTCCAGAGTGCTTGAGGTCGTGGCAGATAGAACGGCGGAATCGGCAACCGCATTGCTGTCCACGCTTCCAGAACAGCAGCGTAATGAAGTAGCTGCTGTTGCCGTGGATATGTGGGTTCCATTTATGACGGCAGTTGAGGCGACTTTACCGAACGCCGCCATTGTTCACGACAAGTTTCATATCGTCAGTTATCTTACAAAAATGGTTGACCAAGTCAGGCGCAAAGAAAATAAAACATTAAGAGCCGCCGGTATCAATGACCTGGTCGGGTCTCGCTATACCTGGTTACGCAATCCCGACAACTGGAGTGAAAAAGATGAAGCCACTTTTTATGGCCTTCAATCAAAGGGGTTGAAGGTTGCCCGAGCCTGGGCAATCAAAGAGACGCTGCTTGACCTGTGGACTTACAGCTACGATAAACCAGCCCGGGCGTTCTTTAAGAAAGGGTACTGGTGGGCGACACATTCACGTCTAAAGCCGGTCATATCAGTCGCCAAGATGCTAAAGAAACATCTCGACAACATAATGACTTACTTGAAACATCGCATCACCAATGCGACCGCAGAAGGATTTAATTCAAAGATTCAGACAATAAAATCGGCTGCCCGAGGATTTAGAAACTTCGAAAACTATCGAGTTTCAATTCTGTTCCACTGTGGAAAACTCAACCTCTACCCACAGGATTCCCAGTAGAACCTCTATATCAAGGCTGGAAAACTGACCGGTTTGGCTAGCGGTAGCCACAAAGAAATTTACTTGATTGATTGCGAGCTTATGGTCATCGAGAATGGCGTTGATGATATCCACATAATCGTTGCGAACCACGTTCTGGAATTCTTCTGAAAGATACTTAGGGTCGGGATGAGCGACCCAAACATTTAGGTCGAAAGCCAGTTCAGTTGTATCAATGTCAAAGCCTGCAGGACTGGATTTAACAAATGCGCGTACGTCTGACAATGGTGCATCGACTTCTCGCACAACCATAAACTGATAGCGTCCCACTTCGAGACTCATTTTCGGGGTGGAAGGTAGAAACACCGCCAACTCTCCCTCACCTCCAATCTCATCGAAGAACTCGCTAACTACGTTGGTAAGCCCTTCTTCACCAACGTCAGCGGAATAGATAACACTGTTGTCCGGAGCCCTGATTTCGGTAATGGCCACGCCCGCATCGTCATCACTGGTGCGAACAGTAAGGAGCAATAAACGTCGCCCTCCGCGATGTCTACGCTGATTGTGCCATCGCTGCCGACTTCTGAGAGATCATAAATGCGCTGTTCCAGTAGCGTATTCAACTTCGACGAGGCCTGGCCACCTGTTGAAGGAGGTGTCGTGGGTTCAGGCTCAACGGGTACACTATTTTTTGGCTTGGAACGGCTGGAGTCGCCACCGCACCCAGTCAATGTAATGCAGATTAGTAGAGCTGCACAGATCACGTGTGTCTTAATCATCTAGAGTTTAGAGTCTGGGGAGGAAGATTATCGCGCAAAGTGTGCGAAAAAACTTGACATAAAGCGGCAAAAAGTTTGCCGCGCCCTATACAGCTTTGCTTTTTAAAAGGTGTATAGGGCGCGGCCTTCAGAAAGAAATGAATCGATTTCTTCTGGAGGCCGCTATGAACGCAACAGGATGTGCTCGCATCCCCCGCGAACTGTGCTATTGGATAACATTTTTAAGCAAAGCGCTACCCCCAAGATCCGTAGGCACATTCATTGAACTATTGATCGGCGCTATGTTAACGCCCGCTGGCTTTGTCACCGAAACCTATTTGTTTCTAGACATGCAAAGGCACTGGACGACGTATTACAAATGGCTTGAAGCCGGAAAGTGGTCCTGGTTGAAGCTGGCAAGACAGTTCGTCTGTCTGGTTCTTAGTGCCAAGAATGATCCCGTTCTATATTTAGCGATTGACGATACGGTGAGTCTACGAGCCTCGAAAAAAGCACCGGGCAGCCAGATACATCATCAGCACGGAAATAAGCCGAATTTAGCCGCCTATGTTCGTGGTCAATGCTGGGTTAGTTTAGCGGCTGTTTTCAGGCGCACACCGCTGGAGACGACGGCGATACCTCTATTGTTCCGACTGATACCCAGTGCAGGGAATACGGGCAAGCTGGTCGCAGCGACAGTGATCATGCGTGCTGTTTACCGCTTGTTTGAAGATAAAACGGTGAGGGTATTGGTCGATTGCTGGTATATGCGCAAACGATTTATCAACGCGATGACAGCGTACGGTTTTACCGTGATTGGCCAGGCGAGAATCGATACGCGGCTTTACGACGAACCCCCCGAACGAAAACCGGGGCAACGCGGGCGGCCACGCAAGTATGGCGAAAAACACACACCCAAGCGAATTGCCCACTTTAAAAAGACGGAAGCACTACTGCGGCTGTACGGAAAAGAACAAAAGGTGAGATACCGTAGTCGGCTCGCCAAGGCAAGGTTCCTTGACGGTCAGTTAGTCAGAGCCGTTTGGTGCGAGCTAGACAGGGGTAAAGGTCAGTGGACCAAGACTCGATTATTTCTTTCAACCGATACGACTCTAACGAGCGAACAAGTGATTGAAGATTACGGACTGCGTTGGTCGATTGAGTCGATGTACTACCAGTTGAAACAATTGTGGGGGCTCAAAGAAGCCTGGCAGCAACGGCGCCAAACGCTGCATCGCTGGGTTCACTTGACGACTGTAGGTTACGGACTGCTTCATTTGTTGACGCTGGTATTGGGTGATAAAGCGGGCCCACTGGTGACGGATGCACCATGGCGCAAGCCGGATATTATTACAGCGGGAAGAATCAGGCTGGGTCTGACAAAACATTTTCGCCATGTTAACGTTCGAAGCTGGTGGAACGAAAGATGCAAAAAATTCCAAGCCCCTGGTGCGGTAGATTATATACAAGATGGGTAACATTGCGTTGCAGCTTGTATTACACGCAGGTTTTGAGAGAACATTAAGGAAAAGGAGTCGGGATTGAAGCTTCCGACAACAGCTCTTTCGCTCTAAACTCTAGTTAATCATAATAAACTCCTTAACGACGACAGTTACTTAAATGTGTGGGTGGCATGCTGCGCAACGTCTTGCGCTATACGATTGGCGGCAGATTTGATCGCGCCACCAAAAATTCCACTGTCGATTCGGCCCAGCGTCTCCATTTCAGCGAGCACCTTGCCCTGTTGGTCTACAAACTGACTATGTACAGTCATTGAACCTTCGCCCCAGCTGCCGGTACTGTCAGCCAACCAGCGCTTTAGGCGGCTTCCCTCCTTGTAGCCAATAAATCGATATCGGAGTGTTACCTCTGTACCTCGTTGAAATTGGTGCTGCTGATATAAGTTAGTTTCCAAAGCCGCCATCAGGTGCTCACGCATGTCAGTGGGAACAGCTACCGTAGGGTCCGCTTCACTAATCGCAATGGTTTGCGTCCCCTGCATATTGGGGTTGGATTGCTTTACAATGCTGGTTGAGGTTCCACACGCGGCCAATGTCAAGATACAGGTCATTATTGTTAGTAAATTCTTCATCGCTATTCTCCTATTGAGGTCTAAATGTTTGATGGAAAAATAATAGCAAGCAAGGGCTATTGGCTCCGTCTGCGAATAGTAAGGCTTTGTCAGCGATTGTCAGGTGGGCTCGCACCATGAATCGTAAAACGATAATGTTAGTCGAAGACGATATGGAGCTAGCTGAGATGACTATGCAATATCTACAGAGCGAAGGATTCGATGTGCACCACTGCGCTGATGGCCGCGCAGCCCTGGAAATGGCTAAAGCTGTCAACCCCGACGCGGTGATACTCGATATCATGCTGCCTGGCCTCAATGGAATAGAGGTGTGTCGGGAGTTGCGAAACTTTTACCAGCGACCCATTCTGATGCTAACGGCCAACGATGACGACATGGTCGAAGTCACTTCGCTAAATACAGGCGCCAATGGCTACCTGACCAAGCCCGTTCGTCCACATGTATTGTTGGCGCATATTCACGCACAATTGCGAAGTGATGTCAGCGAGCAGCAATCTGGTGTGCATGCAGTGCAGGATATTATTCTCGACACAGCGGCGATGTCGGTCACAATTGCCGGTGAGCTTTTGGTTCTCACCACCTCAGAATTCAAATTACTTTCGTATTTATGCGAAAACGCCGGTCAAATAATCCCTCGCGACCGATTGTTCGAGGCGATTCGAGGTTTTCCGTTTGACGGCGTCGATCGCTCCATTGATATGCAGATATCTGTTCTTAGAAAAAAATGTCTGATGAAAAATCCCCATACAAATACATCAAAACAGTTCGTGCCAAAGGCTATCTTTTGGCTATTCGGTAGCTTGGTGTCATGACACTGTTTACCCGCTCCTATCTCATTTTAAGTGTGTTACTGCTGACTACTTTTTTCGCTAGCCTGATCGTCGTTGACAATGTTTTTGAGTCGGAAGATAGCCATATTTTTAAAGCTGAGTCAGTTGCGGAATTGGCAGTTGCAATGAACTGGCTTTCGGATTATCCAAAAAAGGATTGGCCGGAAGCGATAAAGCTATATCAGCCCGTGCTAGATTTCGATGTTGCTATCAAAACGAGCGGCGAGCTGCAACAAAACCCAGGATGGAAGGCTGACTGGTCAAAGCAGCAACCAGTATATCTATCTGTAGAACCCCTGGACGATTGGTGGTACGCGCAGGCCATTGCGGGTAGCGATCAATATTTATTGGCGAGTGAATCAGACCTGGAGCCTACGACTGATGATTGGCTGGAAGTGTTGCTCCCACTGCTTGGTTTGTTCGTTGGCTTGGGTATTGGCTTTTTCGCACTGTCGCGACGCACAAGTCGCTATCTAGAAGACCTGTCACTCACTACAACTGCGATTGGAGCAGGGGACTGGCAAGAACGTGCCAATACCAATGTTCCGCAACCAATTCATAGCCTGGCGCAGTCGGTTAACTTAATGGCCGAACAACTGGAGCGAACCTTCCAAGACCAGCAAATTGCAATGGGTGCGATACCTCATGAAATTCGCTCACCCATAGCCAAACTGCATTTTGCCCTCAATCTTTCCCGAAACAATTTGGATGGATGTGACCTTGCAGAACTTGGATCGAATTGAAAAGTATGTCGACGAATTGGATCGAACGGTGGAAGCAACCTTGCTGCTTATTCGTGACCACAGTCGTGATTTATCAGAGGCTGAGTCAATCACTGCTAGTCGCCTAGTAGAACTTATTCAGCAGCGCTCATCACAGTCGATTGCAAACAACATCGCCTTTAAGGTGCGGGTGAATGAGGATCAAGAAGTGAAAGGGCATGCTGTTTTGCTGACACAGGCCGCGAGCAATTTGATAGAGAATGCTATGCGTTATGCGAAAAGCCAGGTGACGCTTACAGTTGAAACGTCAGAACACGGGAGCAAGATCATTGTGGAGGACGATGGCCCCGGCATACCCGAAAGTTCGCGTAACGATGTTTTATCACCATTCTTTCGACTAGACCCAAGCCGAACACGTGGTACGGGTGGCGTTGGTTTAGGGCTGGCGATCAGTAAAAATATTGCAACTCGGCACGGCGGTTCCTTGAGTGTAGGCAAAAGTGAACTGGGAGGAGCACTATTTGTATTAAGTTGGCGATGAAGTGTTTGTTCCGTATCGAAGAATTAACTTTTTGAGGTCAGAAGAATCTCGCGTTAAGTTTCTCGAAAAAGTAAAGAGCAAAGGGGCAGGTCTCCCGTTTCCGGTAAATCTATTTACAACGAAAGCCTATGCGCTATGCTTATTGCGAGCCAAGGATCATCAGCCTGGCTTTAGCAGATCAAACTGCCGACACGCTTACAGGATAACGCCATGTCCCATGAATTCCAGGTGTACTGGGCCCCAGGTTGCACCAGCTGCCTGCGCACAAAGGAATTCATGAGCCAGCACGGAATTGAATTCGAGTCGATCAACGTCGTCGAACATCCGCAAGCACTGGAAGATCTGGCGCGGATCGGTTTTCGCAGCGTACCGATTGTCAGGCGTGGTGATAACGCCGTTTTCTGCCAGGACTTACAAGACGTTGCAGATTTCGTCGGGGTTTCCCTCGCCCAATCAACACTCTCGGCCCAGGATTTCATCACCAAAATCGATCTGATACTGCAAGGGGCTACACGCTTTGTCGAACAACTGTCGGAAGAACAACTCGCGGGCCATTTCCCCGGACGAGACAGACCTTACAGGGACCTCGCATACCATATCTATGGTGGTACAGGGATTCCTCGAGTGTGCCCAAGGAGGCTCTCTGGAAATGGAAACCTTCCTGAAAACAGCACCAGAGGGTATGACCCGCGCAGAAGAAATATCCAATACTGGCGAAGAGCTTAGGCGGTCATTGCTCGATTGGTGGAATAGACAAGGGCACAAGCTGCCTTCTAAAGTTAAAACATATTACGGGGAGCGGACTGCGATCAGTGTATTGGAACGCACAACCTGGCACGCTGCGCAGCACTGCCGACAACTGCAAGCGGTGGTAGAGAACTGCGGTATTGAACCAGATGGAGCTCTCGGGGATGCAGAACTCCAGGGCCTGCCCCTGCCGGAGAACATCTACGACAATGAGATAGATATGAATGACGCCGACGTCGAAACCAAGCCGCTGATGCTGTAAAGCCAACTTGTTTTTTCTCCCAAGAGCCCAAGGGATTACACGCGCCCGGGAGACTTTAATTTTGCCTTACGACATACCAAACTTCTCCTGCATAACCACAACACTGGCAATGCGCTGCAAGCCGCCCTCCACCCCTATGCGTTGATCCTCCGGGCTGTCCAACAGTTTATCGAGTGCTGCGTTCACTTTGTTTATATCGTACAGCGGTTGATCTTTTGCCGCCTGCGAGGCAAAGGTGTCCCGGTAGAAGGTCAACATCGGGTCGTTCTTATCCCGGGTTGGGGGTGTCGTGAAAGGATGTTTCTGCCGATCGTAAACTTCGGGAATCAGTACGTCTCGCGTCGCCTCACGTAACACGTGTTTTTCTCGAATACCTTTCACTTTCATATCGACAGGAACGCGCGCAGCGACCTCCACTAAGCGGTGGTCGAGAAACGGAACGCGCCCCTCAATTGAGTGCGCCATTTCCATGCGATCCCCAAGATAGGCCAGAATAAAATTGGGAAGTGAAGTTTTGGCAAAGATATACAGCGCCTGATTCAGATGGTGTCGACCAGTAAGCCGCTGCGCGACGGGCAGGCGATCCAGTGCAGCAACAATAGGGCTGTGCCCTTGAATGTGCGCCGCATAATCTTCACTAAAAAACGGCGCCATTCCAGCGGTCGCCGATAGTACGGTATGAATAAAGGTGGGCACCCAGCCCAGCCGCCCGCGCACGGCCTCCACAGCGGGGCCACTCACCTGCTCTGGCAACATAATCGCCCGGTTGGCAGCGTTGGTTCCCACTACTTCATCAAAAAACGCGGTTTTTTCTGCCTCGCTAAATGCGGGATTGTGTTTTACCGCGTCCACCCGAAAGAACGGATAACCGCCCAACATTTCATCGGCGCCCTCACCTGTGAACACGACTTTGATGCCGGCATCGCGCACAGCTTTACTGAGCAAGTACTTGGCAACTCCGTGGCCGTTGAACATTTGTGTTTCGGCGTGCCAAATAGCGTCCGCGTAGGAGTCGGCTATATCACGCCCCGTAATTGGAATGGGATGGTAGGACGCACCGACAAATTTAGCCTGCTTCTCTGCGATGGCGGCTTCATTGAACAAAGGGTTATCGAAGGTGAGGGTAAAGGCCCGGATGGGCCGATCCAGTGCTTGCTGCGCTAAACCCAATACAGCGCAGGAATCAATGCCGCCGCTAAGATAGCAAGCAACCTCTACATCGGCGACCAATCGCTGTTGCACTGAGTCCTTCAGTACCTGACGAAACTCTTCGACAACTTCGGCTTCGGTGCGGGTGTCACTCTCCATTTCGCCAGCAGTTGGCATCTCCCAATCCCAGTAGGGATAAATACGCACTGCACCGTCTTTGGCAATGGCGTAACAACCTTGGGGTACAGCACTAATGCCTGCAAATTCCGTTTGTTCGTGAGGCCTGGACAGGCCGCCCAATACGCCCTCAAAATCCCAGGCGGCGGGTACACCCAGGGCCAATAACGCTTTTATCTCCGATGCAAAAAACACATCACCGTTCACCACGGAGTAATACAGTGGTTTGATACCAAAGCGATCTCTGATAGCTATCATGGCTCTTTCGCGTTCGTCAGCGATGATTACGGCGAACTCACCGTTCACAACGGTGTGCACCTTGCCATCGGGGCTGGTCATTGGCTGCCCGCCATTGTCTAAGCCGATAATGGATAAGCGAGTGTGTCCCAGCGTCCAGCGCTGATCATCCGATGTCCAAGTGCCATAGCCATCGGGACCGCGATGATCGAGAGATGAAAGTGCTCGATCGACAGTAAGCGCCCCTAAATCAGCACCTATTTTTTTGTAAGAGTTCCCGCCAGACTTTCTCCTGATAACCACACAGGAGCAAATCATGAACGATATCACTCAGCCCCAGCCACAAGGTATTGACTGGAAGCAGCAAATACAAACCTGGAAACTGTCGGGCTTGTCCCAGACCCGGTTTTGCAAACACAATCACCTGACTTACCATCGCTTTGTGTACTGGCATCGGAAGTTTGACGATACCATCCGTGTGTCTTCTATAAAACAAGACCAAGGTGGCTTTGCCGCAGTGAGTGTCAGACCTGACGCCGATCGGGGGCTAACCTTGTCACTGCCCAACGGATTCATTGTGCGAGGTATCTGTGCCGATAACGTGCCGGTGGTGCGCCAGCTACTGGAGCAGCTGTGACTACTCGCTATTTCCGTCCGGCCGATGACATGTCGCGGATCTACCTGTACCGGGACCCAGTAGACTTTAGAAAAGCCAGTGCAGGGCTGGCTGCCATCGTTGAGCGAGAGCTGGGCCACAATCCCTTCGACGGCGGCCTGTACGCCTTCACCAACCGGCGGCGCAACAAGATCAAGTGCCTGTACTGGGAAGATAATGGCTTTGTGCTCTACTACAAGGCCCTTGCCGAGGAGAAATTCCGCTGGCCTCGCCGTGGTGATGAAGTTGTTTCACTGACAGGACAACAGATCAATTGGCTGCTCGACGGGTACGACATCATGCTGATGACCGGGCATAAAAAGTTGCATTATGAGTCTGTATTTTAAAGCTTTTTGTCGCCATGAATGTTATAATTACGCCATGCAATCGGCGATAAAAAAGCAACAAAAACAAGGGTGTTACGAGAACTTATCCGTCGCTGAATTACTTGTTGCCCTCGCCGTAAAAGACCAGATTCTCGAAGAAAAAAACGAGGTTCACCAGAAACACCTCGGCGACAAAAACCACATCATCCTTGAACAGGGTAAACGCATTGACCTGCTCGAGGAATACTTGCGCCTGGCCACGGTACAGAAATTCGGAGCCAGTAGTGAGAAACTGGCGTTTCAGTCTGATTTGTTCGATGAGGCTGAAATCGAAGTCGCCCTGAGTGAGCTCGAAGAGCAACTGCCTGAAGAAGACCGGGTTCGGCCTCGAAAGAAAAAAAGAAAGCGCGGGTTTAGCGACAAGCTGCAACGGGTGCAGATACACCTCACACTTTCAGATGAGGAAAAGGATGGGGCCACCAAAACATTCTTCACCAAGGTCAAGGAGGAGCTGGAGTTTATTCCCGCCCAGGTCAAGGTGTTGGAATACTGGCAGGAGAAGGCGGTATTCAATATTGACGGTGAAGATGTCATTGTCGCCGCACAGCGCCCCGCTCATCCGCTGGGGAAATGCTTTGCCAGTCCTGCATTGCTGGCCTACATCATTGCCTCCAAATACGCCGATGGACTGCCGCTATACCGCCTGGAGGGGATGCTCAAGCGTTACGGCGGTGATATCAGCCGCTCCAACATGGCCCACTGGATTGTACGGCTTCAGGATGTATTCCAGCCCTTGATCAACTTGATCCGGGAGGTTCAGCTTGAGGGGAATTACCTGCAGGCGGATGAGACGCGCATACAAGTGTTGAAGGAAACGGGCAAAACGGCCCAATCGGATAAATGGATGTGGGTGATACGCGGTGGCCCACCGGATAAACAATCAGTGCTGTTCGAATACGACCCCTCACGTGCTGGCGCGGTGGCGGAGCGCCTGCTGGATGGCTTTGGTGGTGTGTTGCAGGCCGACGGCTATTCCGGTTACAGCAAGGTGTGCCGGATAGCGGGCATTACCCGAATTGGATGCTTTGACCATGCCCGGCGCAAGTTCGTTGAAGCCAGCCGGGCGGCGGAAACCAGGAGCACCCAAAAGAAAGTGGGGCAACCCACCAAGGCTGACGTTGCACTCAGTAAAATACGAAGGCTGTATGCGATAGAGAAATCGATCAAGGATCTGGAGCACGACAAGAAAAAACAGGCAAGGCAGTCACTCAGCGTGCCGATTCTCGAGGACCTGAAGCCATGGCTGGAGAAGAACGTCAGCCGGGTGCCCAAAGATAGCCTGACCCACAAGGCCATAACGTACACACTGAACCAATGGGAGTACCTGATTGGCTATTGCGAGGACGGCCAGTTGAATATCAGCAATGCGCTGGCTGAGAATGCGATCAGGCCCTTTGCGGTTGGTCGGCGCGCCTGGCTATTCGCAGATACCTCCCGCGGGGCCCGAGCCAGTGCGACCTGTTATAGTTTAGTGGAATCGGCAAAGGCGAACGGCCTGGAACCTTATGCTTACCTCCAGCACGTGCTGGCGCACATTGCGGCGGCAGATACGGTGGAAAAGCTTGAAGCATTACTGCCCTGGAACATGGAAATCGAAGAGTAACGGCGAAGTAAAGCGATCTACTGTCTAGCGGCTCGCAGACAAAATCAATAGGGTCGATTTAAGTGCGCTTACGATCGACACGCTGGGAAGAAATCCCATTGCGAGTCATTGCAGCAAATATTCCACACACGGTTGATGCCCCTACTCGATTTTTATAGTGGTTTAGACCGTATCACGCTACCGCTAGTAGTGGCTATATTCTTCAGCCGCTTGAAAGATGAGCCGCTGAAAAGACAATTAGATCAGAAATGACTAAAAATACTCTCACCGACCCAACACTTTAGTTCTACTCTTATTTATCTGAACTCAAGGATGAGTTTGTAATAATGGGTACCACCAAAATCCTACTTGCACAAGGAGTGTGTCTAGTGAAATCAATATTTAGCTTTAGTCACTAGTGTCCGGTTAACTTGATGAGTATTGCCTGTAAGCCTATGAAACATATATTCTTTTCGGACGATTATTGTGGTGTCGACTTGAACGCAGGTGCCATTTCACGAGACCCTCAGGGGAGAACTTCCCTGAGGATTCACCATGTACACCGGCAAAACCCTGTTTGCGCAGTTGATGGACTATCTGCCCTGGACGACCTTTACTCGAATCGTCGATCGTTACGACGGCAATCTTCGTATTCGTACGCTTCCATGTGCCGAACATTTTCGAGTCCTGGCGTTTGCACAGTTGACCTATCGAGAAAGCCTTCGCGACATCGAAGCGTGTCTCTGGGCGCAATCGGCCAAGCTCTACCACATGGGTATTCAGTCGTCGGTCAAATGATCGAGAGCAAGGGATTATCTGCGACCAAACGGTGGCACTGTCGGGCTTCTACAGTCAAAGGAAGTATCCACTGCATCTACGGCGTATTCGGTTCAAAGATACCGAGACGGGGAAAACCCTGATATTCCTGACCAATTTGTTTGGCCCTCCGGCGGCCACCATTTGCGCTCTGTACAAAGCACGTTGGCAAGTAGAATTGTTTTTCAAATGGATCAAGCAGCATCTACGCATAAAGCAGTTTTACGGAACCTCGGAGAACGCAGTGAAGGCCCAAATATGGACGGCGGTCTCAATGTACGTGCTCGTAGCCATCATCAAGAAGCGGCTCAACCTGGATGCCTCGCTCTACACTTTATTACAGATATTTTCGATCACTCTTTTCGAGAAAATCCCTTTAAATAAGGACTTTCTCGACAGATCACATGGCGCTGAAAATGATACATTATCTAACCAATTGAAATTATTCAATAATTAACCGGACACTAGCAGTTTGTCGGACTCAGCTCCTGACGGGCACGATTTAATACTCCAGCGTGCTACAGGGCTGTCAGGACACCACGCAGAAGATGTGATTGTCCCAGGGCAGCCACGTCAACCTTCATCACGACTTTATCCAGCCCTGTAATGGGCATTTATGCGGCAAATGACCGCTTAATTATGCCATTCTCAGCACATTCATACGCTTTACATTCCATGCCAGTGTCGCCAGCGTCCATTCGCCCGCAACCTTGTCCAAACCTCGCATCGAGAACTGCCTCAACCCCATAACGTGTTTGATGATGCCGAACACTGGCTCTACCGTTTGCTTTCTTAATGCGTACAGCGCTCGACCGGATTGGGTCGTCAGTTGATGTTTCATGAGCCTCACCTGATCATCCGTTATCGGAGTGGGGGCGTCAGGGGCAAACCGATCAAAAACGCACGGGTGATGGTGGTCACGCGCTACTGCCAGTAAAGGCTGGATATTATCCTCTACGCAAGCCTTTACATTATCACCGCTAAAATAGCCTGTATCGGCCAGCAGGTCGGTCACCTTGCCCAGTTCTTCAGGCAGGGTATTCAGCTTTGTCAGGGCCGGCTTTATTTGTTGTTTGTCGTTCGGGGCCTGTGTCATGTGTGTACTGACGACGAGCATTGTATCGGTGTCAACACTGGCCTGGGCGTTGTAGCACTGCTCAAAGCCGCCGCCAGATACCGGCATGATACGCGACTCTTCATCGGTCAAATTCATCTGGTCTTTATCTCGAGGGCCGGGAAGCGGTGGCTTAGGCTCCCGGCCCCGGGGCTTTTTTCCAGTATCCCTCTGAGCTTGGCGTTTGGTTTGTTTTTGTTGGTATTCGGCTTGTTCACGCGCAAAACGCTCCTGCGCCCGTTCTTCAATTTTTACTTTGGCCGCAGCCAGTGCCTCAAGTCGTGTTTCGCGCCGGGAAATCTCCGCGGGAATGTCCATGCCATCCGCTACCGGCGTTTGATCTGCCGCCTCTGCCTGTGCAGTGAGAGCGCTGACTTCTGTCTTGAGCTGTGCTTCGATTTTCTTTAAGTGGCCATAAGAAAGCGCCTTATGCTTGCTGGCATTCGCCTTGATCTTGGTGCCATCCAGGGCGATACGCCCAAGCTTCATGAGCTTCATTTCACGCGCCAGCAACAAGACCTGAACAAAAAGTGCTTCAAGCTGAGGCAAAAAACGGCGTCGAAAGGTCGCTATAGTGTCGTGATCCGGATGCGTGTTGGCCGCCAGGTAGCGAAACGCAATGGAGTCGTGGGTGGCTCGCTCAATCTTACGGCTGGAAAACACACCGGTGGCGTAACCGTAGATCAGCAAACTCAGTAGGACCGCTGGATGGTGCGCCTTTGATCCACGCCCGGCATATTGACGGGTGAGCTCAGACAGATCGAGCTGATCAACGACCTCCGCGACAAACCGTGCCAGGTGGTGTTCAGGTAACCAGTCCGACATAGAGGGAGGGAATAGATAGTCCGTCTCTCGATCAACGTTGACAAAATTGGCCATCACTTATTCCCGGTTACTTTTCAGTGTGACCACATTATCTCATAATGACGTTGTTGGGTTAAGTCCGACAGGCTGCTAGTGAGCTCATGAGTACCGAGTTAGCCTCATGACACAAGCCTAAATAGCGCCATTCTATCAAGGTCTTGCCGTTGCGTGATGAATTTCGCGAAGTTTGTACGAGAATCCGTATCCAGGAGAAAATGCGGGAGGCTGCTGCGTAGCGCAGTGGCAACCACCAACTCGGACGGAGCTAGACCGGGCCGGATCGTTCGAAGCCAGGAGCCAAAAGAGTTCCAGACTAGCCGAGTGTGGCAAGATGCCAGGTAATGAAGTAGCCCTTGAGCAACAATCCCCGCGTGTACAAAGACGTGATAAGCCTTCAGTTTTCGCTTGACGCCATCGCGATATTTTTTTGATTCCCGGTGAAGGTGCTGATTACCATTGCGTCGCTCCAATGGCTTCATTACGCTCATCCAGAAATGGTATGAAAAAGAACCGATAACATGAACCGCCTGCTTGAAGGCATGCTCTATTTTAAATCGCAGACCGTAGAGGTGAATGATATCGAGGGCCGATAATGACGTATCAGTAGACATGAGTATACAGCGTCCCCTCGTTGGGTGAACGACAATGACAAACCGAACAATACTGCCGGTCGGTCTCCATAATAAATCATGGACTGCGTATCGGATAGCTACGTTTTTTTCGCCATAGACAGGGCTTTGAGCCTCCTCCATCAATGCGACCAACCCAAACAGTGATCTTGGTTTTACCTTGTCACCATACTTACGTGGCCGCCCTCTTTTTTTCGGCTGTTGCTGATGATGCAGCTGGTAGGCAACCGCATTTGATCTGGCGCGGGTGACCAAATGATTCCCCTCATTCAAAAGCCCATTAACGACTTTCTGGCTGGCATAATAGGCGTCGGCGACAAAATAATACGGCTCCTGAATACTGACTATCGCCAGTAGACTGATCATTTTGTCGAGCAGGGTACGCCGGTCACGATTCGATAACACGGTCCCCTCATGAATCCTCGCGGCAAGCGGCACAGCGAACACGCTATTGGCGGCACGAGAAAGAATAGAGACGGCCTGAAAGGAGTGTCCCATGATGTACTCCGCTTTGGTATTTGACTCGGATTCCTGATGTAGCAGCTTCACAGCAGGCATCTTTTTGCCCTGTTTGGAGACCTTAATGCCGTCCCCCACCAACACGAGTCGGCCATTCACTCGAACCAGACCAGGGAACAGTCGAAGTACAAGTTGAGACCACAATACCGTCATTGAGTCCAACTTAATGCCGGTGCTGTGGAAGTTATCCAGCAAGTTGTCATAAAACCGCCCCTGTAACCCCAGCGCCCGGACAATACTCGTCACCCCCATTCGTTCGGTACGAACCGTCAATCCCGCCACACAGACGGCGAACCACATAAATGTCCGGGTACGAGCGCAAGCCGGGCGAAGATAAATGATTGCATCCCACCAATAGATCCACAGCATAGACAGTGTCCTTTTGACAAACTAACATAGCATGTATATGCTATATCAATGACAAAGAAAAGGCTCGCACAAATTGAACGGCGTATGACAAAGATCAAAGGTGACATAGCATTACTGGGCGCTATGCGCCCTGGATCGTTGACGAAGCAATACAAGGACCGGGAGAGTCAGACTGGGCCTTATTATCAGGTCAGCTATACACTGGATATGAAGAGCCGGACGGAGTATATTCGCAAGGAATTTGTGGGCGATATACGCGGCCAGATAAGTAACTATAAACGGTTCAAGAAGCTCAATGCACAATGGGTGGCGCTGAGTATTGAGCACTCAAAGTTATCAATGAAACTCAAGCAAGCGTAGTGATTACAACGGGAAGCAAGCAAAAATCGTGGCCAAACTGGGCAGTAAAAAGAACCCATTGATTTTAAGAGTTGCCGATGACTCAAAAGTCGATATGATCGCCAATACCTGTCATGAAAACGGCTGGCATTTTATTTTGGGGTTTGAACCGGACAAGGAAGAGGATCTAACGGACCTGGAAAGAAAGCTATCGCCTCCCATCCATCATGAAGCCGCAAAGATCGGGCGAAATGAACGGTGTGTCTGCGGAAGCGGGAAGAAATACAAGAAATGTTGCGGAGCTGCCGCTTGACTGGTTTCGCTAAACAGCAAATAAAACAGAGCGCAGAACTCGGTACTCTCAAGTAGTGAGCTTTAGTATAAAATTATGCTGTGTGGTCGTCCTATCGAGCCAAGCTGCCGCTGGCATAATCGCATTTGATAACTTTGATTATACCGATGGTAGCCTGGTGCCCAATGGAGGCTGGGAAACTCACAGTGGTAACGCAGGAGATCTAGTCATTTCCGGCGGACAGGCCACGGTGCAACATGGCGCGCCCTCGGAAGATGCTCACCTTTCCTTTGCATCACTGGTCGGCGATATCTTCTACGGGTTGGATTTTACGGTAAACGCTGCCTCAGCAATTATCGGTTCTGACAACGAATACTTTGCTCACTTCAAGGATGCCGGAAGCAACTTTGCCGCGCGCCTGGATGTTGTATCTGCTCCCGGCGGTGGCGACTATTCCCTGGGACTGGCCACAGATAGTTCAGTCGCAGATTCAACCTGGGCTATGGATTTATTCTTTGGGGCAACGTATCGTGCCATCGTAAAATATGACCAGATCGTCAACCAGGCCCTGTTATGGATCGACGCTACAGTCTCCACAGATATTTTTATTGCGGGTGATCACATCGCTGGCCCGGCCGGCCAGATTTCGCAGTTTGCTCTGCGCCAATCGGACTCAAACCTGAACGAAAGTATCCGTGTTGATAATCTTGTTATCGGGACATCGTTTAATGATGTTGTGTCGCCCTACTCGACTACTGTTCCTGCGCCAAGCACACTTTTACTATTACTCGTGGGCCTGACGTATATTCGGTATACCAATGTGCAGCGCACAACATCGTAATTTGCGAGTTAGATTGTTAGCATGGGGCCTTGAGAATTGCTGGCTATTAATCCATGCACCACTACAAAATCGTATTACCCGAACACCTGAATGACTACGGTTTCCTCTTTGGAGGAAACCTGCTCAAGTGGGTGGATGAAATTGCCTATATACGGGTGAGTCTGGATCTACCAGAACGAAAATTCGTGACTGTGGGTTTGGACGAGGTGACCTTTCGCCATCAAATCGAAAAAGGTCAAATCCTGTGCTTTCAATGCGAGCAAACCCGCATTGGAACTACCTCGGTAACCTATAATGTTCAGGTGTTTGGTGAACGCTATGGGCGAGAGAATCGCAAGGTGCTATTTGATACTCATATTACCTTTGTGTGCCTGGATGAAGACGGGCAAAAAATAGCAATAAAAAACTAAAAAACAGGAATAGACGATGCTCAGTTGGAAAAACTTCGGCCTAACCATAGTGTTTGTATTTTTTATGGGCGGCGGCATTACCCACTTTACCAACCCGGACTTCTACGTGTCCATAATACCACCCTGGATAGGCTGGCACCTGGAGCTGGTCTACATTAGCGGGATATTCGAAATACTCGGGGCCTTGGGAATTCTAATTCCAGCCTTGCGACAGTGGGCAGGCAATGGATTGTTGTTGTTGGTCGTTTGTGTGACCCCAGCCAACGTACACATGTGGCTGAACCCCGAATTATTTCCGGATGTGCCCACAACGTTCCTCAGCGTCAGATTGCTGCTTCAGCTTGTTTTGCTGTGGACCATATGGGCCAGCACCCGAACAGGTGATCGTGCAAACAGCGCGTTAACTACGGATCAGAGCCCCAATTAACTTCACTATAAAACCGAGCTGACTTTTTACGTAGCCGCTGTACTTGGGCAAACTGTCTTCCGCGTCCTGTTTTCGGCGATGATAAAAAACATGGAAGGATGGCGCAGGCAAAGTGTCGGTACTTGATAGGTTTTTGCTTGGAACAATAGTCAGCCCCGGCATCACTGGTATTTTCAAAAACTCGATGGCCGGTTTATTACAGACCGTGCACTTTCCGCGCTGCGCCATCGGCGGATTGGTATAAGCTTTGTATTCAATTTTATTTTCTTCAGGCAGATCAACGTCTTTGGTTCGGTAAAGCGTGATATCGGCGAAGGGTGCATCATTGAATTCCTGACAAATTTCGCAGTGGCAAATAGCACGAAACAGAGGCTCGCCCGCTATTTCAAACTTGTTCTCACCACACTCGCATTGGCCTGATTGCTTCACAACTGAAGTATTCATCATCTTTTCCTATTTAGTCAGCGCCAATATGATGACAGGTATCACCTACGATCTCGACAGCAGTTGAGTGTCCAATTTAGATATCGTTTAGAGGTAAATCTTATACAATAGCTAGCCCAGCGCAATGTTTCCTGGAGATGCTGCGCATTTCTGCCGAATAGGACATGCGAAAGATTATGTTTCGGAAAATGCTGTTGAGACTGCGAAGCCTGCTTGGCCTCGAAGAGCAGAACAGGGAATTCCACTGGCAATCTTCCTGGTCAAGCTTTCTCGTCGAACACGTCAATTTCTACAGAGGCCTAAGCGAGCAGGATAAAACTCTCTTTCACCAGCGAATCTGGCTGTTTTTGGAAACCACAGCAGTGGCAGCCGGGCAGTTCCCGGTCACCGATGAGGACAGGCTACTGGTGGCCGCGAGCGCAATCATACCGGTTTGGTCCTTCCCAAAATGGCATTACTTCAATCTGAAGGGTGTCTACCTGCTCCCCGCTGCATTTAACGCCGAATTCGAGTGCGGAAAGCCAGATTCAACAATAACAGGCATGGTGGGTACAGGCCCCATGGGCGGTAAAATGGCACTGTGCAAACCCGCACCCCAACCCTTTGGGGGTATTCCGGTTTAAAACCGAAGCTGCAACCATAACTTGCATGCGAGTTTCTGGACGAAAGGGAAAATACTTGAGTAAAACCGGAGTCTGTAATATCACAAAAGAAGCCATTATCCGCCTGAGTACAAGCCCGGAAGGTTTTGGCGAAACACCGGATGAACTAACGCCAGACATGTTTGCATCAGAGCTGCCCACGCAACACAGCCACGAATATTACGAAGACGAAGAACTAGGCCTTTATGTGGGTGTCTGGGATACCGATGACATGATAGAAGTGGCCGCCCCCTATGCCTGTGATGAATTTATGTGGCCCATTGAGGGTGGGGCGGAAATCCGAAACAACAAAACCGGTGCAATTGAAATAGCCCGGGGCGGCGAAGCGTTCATCATTCCCAAGGGATACAACTGCCAATGGCATCAGAGGGGGTATCTGAGGAAGTTCTACGTTATTTCCGAACATCCAGACGAACCCATCCCTGACACACCCGCCCATGAGGGGATTGTGGTTCCTAGGGCCGATGCTCCGATGACGGTCGTAAAAGATACGGGGGCCTTCGCACTAACTGCTGGCGCGATGGTAGAAGAAAATATTTGCTATACAGACACCATGGGGAAGTTTGTAGCGGGCACCTGGACTAGCCTGGCCTACGAGGGTGAAGCGCAAACCTTTCCTTACAACGGATTTGCGTATGTACAGGCCGGATCAATTTACCTGAAGGATGAGGCCGGCGCAGAGCAGTGGTTCAATGTCGGTGATGCCTTTTTTTGTCCCAAAAGGCACCCTTTTTAGCGCTCGGGTTAAAGAGCGTGTGACGGTATTCTTTGTCACTGTAGGATCGGCCTGAGCAATTACCTGAATACCAAACAAATCACCCGGTTCGAAAGCGAGGAACTTTAGGGTTGATATATTAAGTAGTCGACCCTGAAAAACGCTTAACATGTTGATTGTATTAGATAATACTGGGTATTTGTGAGATAATTTCGACCAGTTTCAAGCCTATTTGGCACTTAATCCGGTCGAAACAAAGGTGGCTCTCGATGAAAGATTCTTCCCCCGATCACCATCAAATGAGTTTTATGGCTGCTGGGTTGATGGATCAACTCAATCCGAAACACCCTCTGTTACATCTTGCGCGAACCATACCCTGGGACTTTTTTGAATCGGAGTTCGCTCCCTTGTATGCGGCAACTGGCAGGCCTGCCAAACCCGTACGCTTGATGGTGGGTTTATCTATTCTCAAGCATATGGAAAATGTCAGCGACGAGGTTATCGTGCAACACTGGGTACAAAACCCGTATTACCAGGCATTTTGCGGGGAGGTTGAATTCCAGTGGTCATTCCCTTGTGACCCATCCGATCTGGTGTACTTCCGCAAGCGAGTCGGCGAAAAGGGATTTGAAAAAATATTGGCATCCTCTATCACCATTCATGGTGAGAAAGCGGTCGAAGAGGAAGTCTGTATTGACACCACAGTACAGGAAAAAAACATCACCTTTCCCACCGATGCAAAGTTGTACCGAAAGATTATTGTTCGTTGCCTGAAATTGGCCAGGAAAGAAGGGATAACACTTCGCCGCAGTTATGCCAAGGAAATTAAGCAAAGAAAACTGGAATGTCGTTTTGCGGGACATCCCAGGAACCGTGCCAAGGCCCGCAAAGCCGTTAAGCGGCTAAAGACCATTGCCGGTCGTTTAGTGCGGGAATTGGAGCGTAAACTGCCACTCGACATTCTGGAAAAGCTGGCAGAGGACTTTGCACTATTCCATCGTGGACTGAACCAGAAGCGAGGGGATACGAACAAGCTGTACAGCTTGCACGAACCCCATGTCTACTGCATGAGTAAAGGCAAAGAGCATAAGCGCTATGAATTTGGCACCAAGGTTTCTATCACGACAACTCGGGATTCAAAAATCATTGTTGGTGCCATGGCCTTTGATACGAACAAATTTGATGGTCATACGCTGCCGGAGGTGCTGTTGCAATTGAAGCGGCTTAACAAACTGAAACCGGCCGTTGGCTTATGTGATCGGGGTTACAAAGGGAAGAAAAAGATCAATGACACGCGGATCATAATGCCCAGCACAGGTACTCGGGATACGGATAGTGCCTACCAGGTGCTGATGCGGAAACGTTTTAGAAAGCGGGCTGGCATAGAGCCGGTGATCGGCCACCTGAAGTCGGATCATCGATTGAACAAAAGTTATCTCAAAGGATTTGAAGGCGACCAGATTAACGTACTGATGGCAGCCGCGGCGTTTAACTTCAGGAAGTGGATGAGATTGTTTTTATTGGCCCCGAAAACGGCTTCCTTATGGAGTCGTTTAACGCAGTTTATTATCAAGCCACGGCATTACGGCGATGCCGTGATGGCCAATTAGGCTTTTTCAGGGTCGACTAAGTAAAGAGCGCGGATTAGACCCTATGTAGTCGACCCTGAAAAACGCTTAACATGTTGATTGTATTAGATAATACTGGGTATTTGTGAGATGATTTCGACCAGTTTCAAGCCTATTTGGCACTTAATCCGGTCGAAACAAAGGTGGCTCTCGATGAAAGATTCTTCCCCCGATCACCATCAAATGAGTTTTATGGCTGCTGGGTTGATGGATCAACTCAATCCGAAACACCCTCTGTTACATCTTGCGCGAACCATACCCTGGGACTTTTTTGAATCGGAGTTCGCTCCCTTGTATGCGGCAACTGGCAGGCCTGCCAAACCCGTACGCTTGATGGTGGGTTTATCTATTCTCAAGCATATGGAAAATGTCAGCGACGAGGTTATCGTGCAACACTGGGTACAAAACCCGTATTACCAGGCATTTTGCGGGGAGGTTGAATTCCAGTGGTCATTCCCTTGTGACCCATCCGATCTGGTGTACTTCCGCAAGCGAGTCGGCGAAAAGGGATTTGAAAAAATATTGGCATCCTCTATCACCATTCATGGTGAGAAAGCGGTCGAAGAGGAAGTCTGTATTGACACCACAGTACAGGAAAAAAACATCACCTTTCCCACCGATGCAAAGTTGTACCGAAAGATTATTGTTCGTTGCCTGAAATTGGCCAGGAAAGAAGGGATAACACTTCGCCGCAGTTATGCCAAGGAAATTAAGCAAAGAAAACTGGAATGTCGTTTTGCGGGACATCCCAGGAACCGTGCCAAGGCCCGCAAAGCCGTTAAGCGGCTAAAGACCATTGCCGGTCGTTTAGTGCGGGAATTGGAGCGTAAACTGCCACTCGACATTCTGGAAAAGCTGGCAGAGGACTTTGCACTATTCCATCGTGGACTGAACCAGAAGCGAGGGGATACGAACAAGCTGTACAGCTTGCACGAACCCCATGTCTACTGCATGAGTAAAGGCAAAGAGCATAAGCGCTATGAATTTGGCACCAAGGTTTCTATCACGACAACTCGGGATTCAAAAATCATTGTTGGTGCCATGGCCTTTGATACGAACAAATTTGATGGTCATACGCTGCCGGAGGTGCTGTTGCAATTGAAGCGGCTTAACAAACTGAAACCGGCCGTTGGCTTATGTGATCGGGGTTACAAAGGGAAGAAAAAGATCAATGACACGCGGATCATAATGCCCAGCACAGGTACTCGGGATACGGATAGTGCCTACCAGGTGCTGATGCGGAAACGTTTTAGAAAGCGGGCTGGCATAGAGCCGGTGATCGGCCACCTGAAGTCGGATCATCGATTGAACAAAAGTTATCTCAAAGGATTTGAAGGCGACCAGATTAACGTACTGATGGCTGCTGCTGCGTTTAACTTCAGGAAGTGGATGAGATTGTTTTTATTGGCCCCGAAAACGGCTTCCTTATGGAGTCGTTTAACGCAGTTTATTATCAAGCCACGGCATTACGGCGATGCCGTGATGGCCAATTAGGCTTTTTCAGGGTCGACTATGTACAAACATCACGACGCACTGAAAGACACTGTTGCCCGTCCACTATGGCACGACCCCGATATTATGCCCGACCGCTTGCCTGCACTATCCGGGAGTGAACGCTGCGAGCTGTTGATCGTTGGCGGCGGCTTTACGGGGCTGTGGGCAGCGGTACAGGCTGCGGAGCGCAAGCCCGATATTGATATTATTATTATCGAACAGACCTTTGTCGCCGACGGTGCATCGGGCCGTAACGGCGGCTTCCTCTCCAGTAGTATCGCTCACGGTGAGACCAATATCGATGCACAGTTTCCCGGGGAGGCAGGCAGACTTGAGGAATTGGGCACTCAGAATATCAGGGAGCTTTTGGACACCTTGGAGCGCCATGATATCGACGCGCGCTATGAAAAAACAGGTGAAACCGAAGTGGCGCTGGACCCAGAGTCTGCAGATCGCCTGTATGAGGAATATCAGGAGCGAGTGACTGACGGCGAAGAGGTGGTGTGGTTTGATCGGGATGCCATACGCGGGCAGGCCAACTCGCCGACGTTTTTTGGCGGTTGCTGGCATCGCGGAGGATTGGACGGTGTCGTCGACCCAGTGCGCTTGTGCCTAGGGCTGAAGAATGTACTGCTCAAAAAACTGGGCGTTCGGGTTTACGAAGACACCAAACTGATTAAGGCCCTGCCTGTGGGCAAAACGGAAATGAGGGCTATTTGCCAAGGCGGCGAGATCCAGTGCGAGAAAGTGTTGATGGCCACCAATGCCTACACCAGTTCCTACCGCAAGGTAAATCGCTCGATCGTTCCGGTTTGGGATTATCAACTGGCCACCGAGCCGCTCACCGCCGAGCAACTCGAATTGATTCACTGGGGCAAGCAGGAATCCCGACATGCCCTCGCGGATTATAACAATATGTTCCATTATTTCCGACTGACCAAAGACAATCGCATAACTTGGGGTGGTGGGGGCGCGGTTCGCTACTACTTCAATCGCGGCATTGATTCAAAGCTTATGGACGCCCCGGCCCGTTACGAACAACTTGCCACCGAGTTTTTCACTATGTTCCCGCAGCTGGAAGGAAAGATAAAGTTCTCCAATAAATGGGGTGGTTTGATCGCCACATCTACCCGCTTCTGTGTAGTACCTGGGGTCGCTTACGACGGCCGCCTGGCTTGGTCCGTCGGTTATACCGGCCACGGAGTTAGCGCGTCCCGTTTCGGCGCTCGTATTGGTATCGAGTTGTTGGGCTACGCCCCCTCCGATGTAATTACAATGCAGTTTGTGACCAAAAAAGCGATGGCCTGGCCGCCGGAACCTTTCCGCTGGATTGGCGTGCGCCTTACTCAACTTGCGCTGATCAGGGCGGATAAAAAAGGCGGCAAGCGCGGCCTGTGGCTGAAGCTGCTAGATAAGTTGGGGATGGGGTTTACCTGCTAGAACGCTCCCGAGTAGGCCTAGGACCGCCATACCCGCTTGTTGACCGACCCAAACATCTGAGATAACTCAACGCGACTGGGCGTAACTTTTATAGGCAGGAAAATCGGATCATCAGGACCGGTTGCCCCAAATTGCGTCAGATCGTAATCGATGGTTTCCCAGGCATGCTTTTTAGTTGCCTGATCAGTAACGAGCTCAGCTGTACCGCGAACCATTACATGAACAAAGTCGGGCGGAGCAACCTGATATTGAATATCTACATTGGAATTTGAACGCAGGTGATTGGCCTTGGGAGAATCCGGACCAGTGGCGAACCACAGAACGTCGCCGTCCCAGGTTGGGTGCACCATTCTAACCCTTGGCTGCGTGCCATCGACTGTCGCTATGGCGCACCAAACTGCCTTCTTACAAGCCTCATCTACCGCTGCAAAGAAATCACCCTTTTCAGAATCTTCCACTATAGCCACTATTTTTTCCTCGTAAGTTACAGGGACGCCGCGATTTCCGGGAACCGCTGCTTCGCGCAGCTCTCACAAATACAGTGTGAAAAATCGGCCTCAGAACGTTTGCGAATATAGGCCTCAACACTTTGCCAGTATCCGTTCTCATCGCGAACATTCTTACAATAGGAACAAATCGGCACAAGTCCATCAAGGATTTTTATCTGCTTTAGCGCTTCCTGTAACTCGTACTGGGCGTATCTTAAGGTAAATAGAGCGTCCGCCTGAGCTCTCAGCTGACCCAGGGCCACCAGCTGAGCGGGCTTCAACTTCCTCGGTTCACGATCGATTACACACAAAGTACCTAGCGGAAAGCCCTCGGGGGTCGAGATTGGCGCGCCGGCATAAAAACGGATATTTGGGTCAGCTGTAACGAGCTTGTTGTTGGAAAAGCGAGGATCTACGGTAGCGTCTTCCACTACCATGATCTGATCTTCCAGAATCGCGTGGGCGCAAAAAGCCATATCGCGCGGAGTCTCGCCGGCTTGAAGACCAACTTTGGATTTAAACCACTGCCTGGATTCATCCACCAGCGATATCAGCGCAATTGGGGTCTCGCAAATATAGGAGGCCAAGGCTGTGAGATGATCAAATTCTTCTTCGGGAGCTGTGTCGAGAATGTTATAACGACGGAGTGCGGAGACACGGTAGTTATTTGGGTTCTACTGGGAATCCTGTGGGTAGAGGTTGAGTTTTCCACAGTGGAACAGAATTGAAACTCGATAGTTTTCGAAGTTTCTAAATCCTCGGGCAGCCGATTTTATTGTCTGAATCTTTGAATTAAATCCTTCTGCGGTCGCATTGGTGATGCGATGTTTCAAGTAAGTCCATTATGTTGTCGAGATGTTTCTTTAGCATCTTGGCGACTGATATGACCGGCTTTAGACGTGAATGTGTCGCCCACCAGTACCATTTCTTAAAGAACGCCCGGGCTGGTTTATCGTAGCTGTAAGTCCACAGGTCAAGCAGCGTCTCTTTGATTGCCCAGGCTCGGGCAACCTTCAACCCCTTTGATTGAAGGCCATAAAAAGTGGCTTCATCTTTTTCACTCCAGTTGTCGGGATTGCGTAACCAGGTATAGCGAGACCCGACCAGGTCATTGATACCGGCGGCTCTTAATGTTTTATTTTCTTTGCGCCTGACTTGGTCAACCATTTTTGTAAGATAACTGACGATATGAAACTTGTCGTGAACAATGGCGGCGTTCGGTAAAGTCGCCTCAACTGCCGTCATAAATGGAACCCACATATCCACGGCAACAGCAGCTACTTCATTACGCTGCTGTTCTGGAAGCGTGGACAGCAATGCGGTTGCCGATTCCGTCGTTCTATCTGCCACGACCTCAAGCACTCTGGACGCATTCAAATCGTACAGCAGGCTGGCATAGGATTGCCCCTTGCGAAAACTTTTTTCATCGATGCCAAGGTGTTTCACTTCCTCAACAGAGCGTCTGTCCATCCCTCTTTTCACTGCTCGGGATTGAATATGATGCACCTCATCCCACGACAGACCAAGTAGTTTTGCGGCCTGTGTCTTGTTGCTGGCAGCCGACAGCACATCAATAGCGAAACGCTCAAATAAATGCGTAAAGCGTGCCTGCGTATCTGCCCACGGTACTTTCAGGCTTTTGATTCCATGCGCTTTACAATGAATACGCGGAACCTGAGCAACTAACTGCGTCTTGAACTGCATCGTATCAAGGTGTCGCCATGTGCGTTGCTCACGATGGTCGTAAACCGAACAAAGGGCATGGCAGACACTACACGCGCCTTTCGTTCCCTTTGGCCAATCTATCTGGAGGGTAATTGATTTGTCGGTCAGATCCGGGGTAATAGCCGTGATTTTCCATGGGTCGCTAAGCCCCAAAAGTTGAGTAAACAACGCGGTATCTTTCATTTGAATATCTCCATAAAAAAAGACTCTTGTACCACATTCTTGACCATTGTTTGGCTTTTACCCATAGGAAACTCGGAAGAACCGTTATTTGGGGCCCTGAATTTCCTCTATGACCGTTCTCTCAACGGGAACTTGCACATATCCCGTCTCCACGCTCCAGAAGTAGTAATACCCCGTCGCGTTGCCACCATCTCCCTTACCGCTGGTAATCTTACCGTCTTTGACCGTCCAGGTTTTCACCACCTGGCCGCCGTCAATATACGACACCCGTAAATCCTCGCCGAAAAAATTGTCCGTCGTTCGACTGATTTTATTACGAGCTTCTTCGGTACAGGCAGTAAGTAGTACTGTCACAGCTGCGACAAATAATGTGTATTTCAAACTTTTTCCGACGTAAATAAATATATGGCTCTTCTCCGCTTTGTTGAGTGATTCTAGGTTTTCAAATAGAACATAGATTGATTATCTGGGAGGGATGATTGTCTAATTTTGAGTTTGAAGTACTCGGTATCCCTGATGCCCCTGGCGCGCTTACGGATCATTCCTATACTGACATTACCAGCCTCTATCCTGGCGCTTGTTAGCTTGTGTTTTGCATAATTGCAGATGCCGACACAATGTTTTCTGAGCGATTTTGCGAACTTTTTCAGATAGAGCATGTGTGACTGATCTGCTATCAAGCACCAACTTTCCAGTTGCTCTGCCATCCCCTCAAATGAAGTGGCACTCCACAGATACTGAAGCTGTTCTTTTAAAACGTAGAGCGCATTCAGGTTGCTATTGCTATCCAACAACGTTTGCAGCTTGTTACTTTGTTTCTCACTCAACTTATCCGCATTTTTGAGCAACAGATAATGCGTCCCCTTCATCAGTTTTTTACCATTCGGATCGGCCTTCCTGAACTCAAGCCGGCGCTGATTATGGATAGCTTTGCTGTAATTTTTCATGACGTGAAAACGGTCAAACACAATGTCTGCCAACGGCAAGCACTCCCTGACAGCCTTTTGATAAGCAGGGCCCATATCCATAGCTACGGCCTTGATTTTACTGGATGTATCCGGGGAGAGATGTTTTAGAAATCTTGCAAACACCTCGGCAGTTCGACCAGCTTCCACCCAGACCAGATGACCTCCGACCATATCGTAGACCACCGTCATATAGTCATGGCCTTTCGCCCTGGCAACTTCATCGACACCAATATATTCCAAGCCAGTCAACTGTGCAGGATCAAGCGCAGGGAGCGTTTCCATCAGGTATGCCTTGTCGATATTCTTTACTGTCTCCCATCGTATCCCCAAATGCCTGGAGACGGCCTGAATAGACATATGGCGGCATAATCCACTGATCAGTCGGCAAAACCGGTGGGTGAAACGGCACCCTTTATCGACAAAATCACACGCCTCAATGCGGCGCTCACCCTTGCTAATAAACACTTGGGCCAGTTCAATGTCGAGCACACATGGATACCCAAAAAGGGGGATATCCTTAACCTGCCGGCGAATATGCTGGTTGATAGTTCCCTTCTTGCCTGTGGTGGGGTCTATAGTGCTCCTGCGGGCGTCCCGGCTACAGTGAATAACAATCTTGTCACCCTCTTCGTCCAGTTTAATTTCATTTACACGTTGCCCCGTGAGGTTTAAAATATTCCGTGAGATGTTGATGGTCATATACCTGCCCTATGTAAAGTTGTCATAAACCAAACATATCAACAGGTTACTTGATGGTCAGCATCTTTTTTCACTCAACAAAGCGGAGAAGAGCCAAATATATTTCCCTTTAGTTACCTAGCTAGTGCCTATCCATAAACTTTCAATCCATTGAAATATAAGGAATATTTTTCGCAAGGTATTAAAAAATCCTCTTGAATTTGTTAAGTTTAAGGTGTGAACAAAAAACAAAAAAACCAAGAGGATTCCGCATGCGAGAGACCCGCATTGCTCAGGCAAGTATATTTGAAAACTACTCAAAACACGAATTTGGGACCCAACTTCGGGCGCTATCAAACCGACTGGATCAACATCCAGAAATACTACTTCTGGTCGCCGACGACCTCATTGATGCATCGCTATCCAAGGTAGGTCGATCGGGTTTAACAGTTGAAACCATTTTTCGATGCATGCTCTTGAAGCAACTGTTGCGCGTCAGCTACGAGCAATTGGCATTTAATTTGTCGGACTCAATGACCTACCGTACTTTTGCCCGGCTGCCTGCCACAACAATGCCCAGTCGATCTGGGCTACAGTCAACTATACGGAGTATCAGGCCAGAAACGCTGGAAAAAGTGCATGAGACCCTCTCTGTCAGTTGGCTTAAAGCAGGCATACTATCGATGGAAAAATTACGCATCGATAGCACGGTTGTCGCCAGTAATATTGCGCCACCCAGTGACAGCCAACTCCTGAATGATGGCGTTCGAGTACTTAGTCGCCTGCTGATGAAAAGTAAAAATATCACTGGAGTAAAAATTCGCTTTACGGACCAGCGCAAATCTTCGAAGTCGTTGGCATTTCAGATTTTTAATGCAAAAAATGCTAGAAAAGAAGTACTTTATCCAAAATTATTGCAGATTGTCAGAATTGTACTGAAGCAAGTGGGTCGGGGACTGGAAACCGTAGAAGTGGGCTCCTGTGAATCTGACAAAAAGAAATTGTGGCTAAGTCAGATAAAGCAATACAGAGATTTGACACTGAGGGTCATCAACCAAACAGAGCGCCGCGTCATCCAAGGAGAGGGCGTCCACTCATCAGAGAAAGTCGTGAGTCTATTTGAGTCCCACACCGATATTATCGTCAAGGGGTTTCGAGACGTTCAATATGGCCATAAGATAAATTTGAGCAGTGAGAGAAGCGGGTTCATCACGTACCTGGCTATTGAAAAAGGGAACCCTGCAGATAGCAGCTTATTTATGCCGGTTCTACATTTTCACCGGTCGAAGCTGCACCGCCTGCCCCATTCGGTAGTGGCTGATGGTGGCTATGCCAGCCAGGAAAACGTGATAAAGGGAAGGGCGCTGGGTGTTAAGCGGACGGTCTTCAATAAGCCTGTCGGTTTATTGCTTCATGCCATGGGCGTCAAATCAAAAACGTTTACTCAATTGCGCAATTTCCGGGCGGGCGTCGAAGGGAATATCTCGGAATTAAAACGAGCCTTTGGCGCAACGAAGTCAAACTGGAAAGGTCTTGATGGTTTTAAAGCTTATGTCTGGACATCGGTTCTGAGCTACAACTTGATGCGTTTGGCGAGACTCGACTCCGGCTAAAATCAACGGTGGTTCCGGTTGAGAAATATCTGTAGGCTTATGGGCAGTGCAGCGGAAATCTACGGGAAAAACTCAGGAAAACAAGGTATAAAGTGACGGTTCCAGTCAGTTTATGGCCGGCAGAATTCCGAGCCGGAACGGGAAAGTCAAAACAGGATGTTTTTAAGAAAAACATCCATTTATGGATAGGCACTAGCTAGTCGACCCTGAAAAAGCCTAATTGGCCATCACGGCATCGCCGTAATGCCGTGGCTTGATAATAAACTGCGTTAAACGACTCCATAAGGAAGCCGTTTTCGGGGCCAATAAAAACAATCTCATCCACTTCCTGAAGTTAAACGCAGCAGCAGCCATCAGTACGTTAATCTGGTCGCCTTCAAATCCTTTGAGATAACTTTTGTTCAATCGATGATCCGACTTCAGGTGGCCGATCACCGGCTCTATGCCAGCCCGCTTTCTAAAACGTTTCCGCATCAGCACCTGGTAGGCACTATCCGTATCCCGAGTACCTGTGCTGGGCATTATGATCCGCGTGTCATTGATCTTTTTCTTCCCTTTGTAACCCCGATCACATAAGCCAACGGCCGGTTTCAGTTTGTTAAGCCGCTTCAATTGCAACAGCACCTCCGGCAGCGTATGACCATCAAATTTGTTCGTATCAAAGGCCATGGCACCAACAATGATTTTTGAATCCCGAGTTGTCGTGATAGAAACCTTGGTGCCAAATTCATAGCGCTTATGCTCTTTGCCTTTACTCATGCAGTAGACATGGGGTTCGTGCAAGCTGTACAGCTTGTTCGTATCCCCTCGCTTCTGGTTCAGTCCACGATGGAATAGTGCAAAGTCCTCTGCCAGCTTTTCCAGAATGTCGAGTGGCAGTTTACGCTCCAATTCCCGCACTAAACGACCGGCAATGGTCTTTAGCCGCTTAACGGCTTTGCGGGCCTTGGCACGGTTCCTGGGATGTCCCGCAAAACGACATTCCAGTTTTCTTTGCTTAATTTCCTTGGCATAACTGCGGCGAAGTGTTATCCCTTCTTTCCTGGCCAATTTCAGGCAACGAACAATAATCTTTCGGTACAACTTTGCATCGGTGGGAAAGGTGATGTTTTTTTCCTGTACTGTGGTGTCAATACAGACTTCCTCTTCGACCGCTTTCTCACCATGAATGGTGATAGAGGATGCCAATATTTTTTCAAATCCCTTTTCGCCGACTCGCTTGCGGAAGTACACCAGATCGGATGGGTCACAAGGGAATGACCACTGGAATTCAACCTCCCCGCAAAATGCCTGGTAATACGGGTTTTGTACCCAGTGTTGCACGATAACCTCGTCGCTGACATTTTCCATATGCTTGAGAATAGATAAACCCACCATCAAGCGTACGGGTTTGGCAGGCCTGCCAGTTGCCGCATACAAGGGAGCGAACTCCGATTCAAAAAAGTCCCAGGGTATGGTTCGCGCAAGATGTAACAGAGGGTGTTTCGGATTGAGTTGATCCATCAACCCAGCAGCCATAAAACTCATTTGATGGTGATCGGGGGAAGAATCTTTCATCGAGAGCCACCTTTGTTTCGACCGGATTAAGTGCCAAATAGGCTTGAAACTGGTCGAAATCATCTCACAAATACCCAGTATTATCTAATACAATCAACATGTTAAGCGTTTTTCAGGGTCGACTAAATAACGGACGCCCAGCTCTCGGCCTATCTCACGAAGATCCTTGTTCAGCCCTCTGTACGAATATGCCGTGTTTCGAGAAATTACAAAAAAGCCCGGTAAGCGCGCGAGCAGTGTCGTCAAATCCTCGGTAAAACCGTCACTGATGATTTGATCGCTAGGCTGATCTGAAAAACTGTCGAAAGGGAGTACTACGATGCCTGGTCGTTCATCAACTTCAACAGCGGCGTCGACAGCTTGAGCTGAATCCTCAACACCCACTTCATCACCAGCGTCCGTACGCTTTATACCGCCTGGACCGATATCGAAAATCCACGCCAAAACCAACACGCCCGGGAACCCGATACCAACGCACAAAATAAGAAGCTGCATGACACGTTCGGGAAGATTAAAGTTCTCTAGAATGATGTCAGCGATTTGAACCAGCAGCCATGCTGCGGCCGCGTAGTATAGTCCAGCACGGTAGACACGGCGCCGTTTTAACTCTGAGAAAAACCTACGCACCTCTTATATCTCCCGCGATACCCGATAGAACGATGTTAGCGATACGCAGTAAGTATAGGCCAGCGGTTGGGGTAAGTCGTCCCCTGCGCCACGTATTCGCAATGGGCGATCTCTAGTCGGTGAGAGCTGCTAACCTAGAGTTGGCCCACTTGGCCAGCCGGTTATTGCCACCTTTTGCCAGCAGACGATACTCTTCAAAAAATGCGTAAATGCGGGTTCTCATCAAGTCCCTATGGATAAGTCTTATCTAACTAAATCAGCGAATGATAGCAGCGGCAATACGGCTCAGTATCGGGTCATTCGGATCTGAGGTATTCGTCACGTTGACTAATTCCCCACTTCGATTAATAAAAACGTTGTTGGCGTACCTTTAACGCCATAGGAACGCGCGACGTCATCCCCCTGAACCAGAGTTTTGAATATGTGACCGCGTTTTGACAGCACTTCCTGTGGATTCACACCATCATCCTCACGGAAGTTAATACCCAGGAGCACTAAATTATGCTCGGCATTTTCAATCACCAGATTTTCGAGGCCGGGCTGAACTTTCTTGCAGTAAGGGCACCAGCTCGCCCAGAAATGCAGCACTAGTGGCTTGCCCTTGAAGTCATCTAATGCAACTGTTTTACCCGTGGAATCGGGAAGCGAGAACTCAGGTGCCGAATCTGACCAAACGGGCCCCGCGCCAATCAGTAAAAAACAACTCAGCAGAATGGCCTTTGGGACGCTGCTTCCAAAAAAAGCTGGACTCATAACGATAAACCCCATCAAACTTAGCAATATGGAGGGGAACCCAAAACAACTCGACACCGGAGTTAAAAACGATAATGAATTCCAAGACAGGATATCGTCTCACAATTGCTATTACAGTGCTTGGTCTGGCAGCGCTTTATTTTCGGTTCTACTGGGAATCCTGTGGGTAGAGGTTGAGTTTTCCACAGTGGAACAGAATTGAAACTCGATAGTTTTCGAAGTTTCTAAATCCTCGGGCAGCCGATTTTATTGTCTGAATCTTTGAATTAAATCCTTCTGCGGTCGCATTGGTGATGCGATGTTTCAAGTAAGTCATTATGTTGTCGAGATGTTTCTTTAGCATCTTGGCGACTGATATGACCGGCTTTAGACGTGAATGTGTCGCCCACCAGTACCATTTCTTAAAGAACGCCCGGGCTGGTTTATCGTAGCTGTAAGTCCACAGGTCAAGCAGCGTCTCTTTGATTGCCCAAGCTCGGGCAACCTTCAACCCCTTTGATTGAAGGCCATAAAAAGTGGCTTCATCTTTTTCACTCCAGTTGTCGGGATTGCGTAACCAGGTATAGCGAGACCCGACCAGGTCATTGATACCGGCGGCTCTTAATGTTTTATTTTCTTTGCGCCTGACTTGGTCAACCATTTTTGTAAGATAACTGACGATATGAAACTTGTCGTGAACAATGGCGGCGTTCGGTAAAGTCGCCTCAACTGCCGTCATAAATGGAACCCACATATCCACGGCAACAGCAGCTACTTCATTACGCTGCTGTTCTGGAAGCGTGGACAGCAATGCGGTTGCCGATTCCGTCGTTCTATCTGCCACGACCTCAAGCACTCTGGACGCATTCAAATCGTACAGCAGGCTGGCATAGGATTGCCCCTTGCGAAAACTTTTTTCATCGATGCCAAGGTGTTTCACTTCCTCAACAGAGCGTCTGTCCATCCCTCTTTTCACTGCTCGGGATTGAATATGATGCACCTCATCCCACGACAGACCAAGTAGTTTTGCGGCCTGTGTCTTGTTGCTGGCAGCCGACAGCACATCAATAGCGAAACGCTCAAATAAATGCGTAAAGCGTGCCTGCGTATCTGCCCACGGTACTTTCAGGCTTTTGATTCCATGCGCTTTACAATGAATACGCGGAACCTGAGCAACTAACTGCGTCTTGAACTGCATCGTATCAAGGTGTCGCCATGTGCGTTGCTCACGATGGTCGTAAACCGAACAAAGGGCATGGCAGACACTACACGCGCCTTTCGTTCCCTTTGGCCAATCTATCTGGAGGGTAATTGATTTGTCGGTCAGATCCGGGGTAATAGCCGTGATTTTCCATGGGTCGCTAAGCCCCAAAAGTTGGGTAAACAACGCGGTATCTTTCATTTGAATATCTCCATAAAAAAAGACTCTTGTACCACATTCTTGACCATTGTTTGGCTTTTACCCACAGGATTCCCAGTAGAACCCCTTTTTTGCACCGCGAGATAGTGCGCTAATAGCGGGGGCGGATACGGCCCCATAACTCATTCCCGATACATTAAAAAACGATGTGGTGGCATAGGGCGTTCTCGCGAAACCTGCGCCAAAGTGAATTGGACTTAGAGGCAGAATTTCTTCTTCCAGTGGCGGGAACAAGCCATTTAGGAAAATGAAATCTCCAGGGTGATTTAGTGGTTGAGTGGAACCGAAGGCAACCGTTGAATCCACGTTTTTGGCCGCTCGATATACCCACGATCGCTGGGCGCGATTGAAGGGCAGTTCCTCTCTGTCCTGGGCGAAAAAGTACTGACGGAAAAATTCGCCCATATGCTCAAACAAGTAGCGAAAGCGGCCGATCACTGGATAATTGCGTTGTATGGTCTGCTTAGTCTGGAACCTATCGGCAATATACATATAGACGATAGCGATGAACCCCAGTACCAGACCGAGCGCAAAGAGTAGCGTCAGTACCTCAAGAAACTGTCTCGTAAAAGTGTGTACGGCGTCCATTGTGATGTTCATATCTGACCTTTGGTATTGTTATAGTCTTGGCAGCTGATTCAGCGTATTACCCGGGTATCGGCCTATTCGTGACCGAACTTTAGGCTTTCCTGCTGCTATGAAAAGGCACATGGAATGCCCCACCAAGTGGCGGAGAAACTAGTCAAGTTTGTGTATATTAGCGGTCCGAATATAGAGCCAGAACAGGAAATGACATGTTGAGCACACCGCTGCCCACAGTAGAAGTTAATCCCTCCGGTAAACCCAGCGCTGTCGTTATTTGGCTGCACGGTCTCGGCGCTGATGGGCATGATTTTGAACCCATTGTCCCTCAGCTGCGTCTGCCCGGGAATCTGCCGGTTCGATTTGTATTCCCCCATGCGCCCGAAATGGCGGTCACAACTTTTGGCGGCCAGCGGGCCCGAGCGTGGTTCGATTTTGGCTTGGGCGGCTCAACGGATTTGCCTGGATTGAGGAAGTCCGTGTTGAGCGTGACTGACTTGATTCAAAACGAAATAGATAATGGAGTCCCCTCTGAGCGAATCCTGTTGGCGGGGTTTTCTCAAGGTGGGGTACTTGCCTTTGAGACTGCACTAAAATTTTCGAAGCCTCTGGCGGGTGTTTTGGCACTGTCGACCTTTATGGCAGATACCCAATTTCTCAACACCCCAGAGACTGCTGTGAATGCGAAAATTCCTATTTTGGTGTGCCATGGACACAGCGATGCCGTGCTACCGATCTCGATGGGTCGCGCGGCGTATACAAGCCTGGAGGAGGCCGGATACTCCGTTGAGTGGCGAGAGTATCCCATGGGACACGAGGTTTGCATGGATCAATTGCAGGACATCAGCGTTTGGTTACAGCGAGTTTTAGGATAGGCTTGTTTGCCTTCGCGCTTTAAAATAACAGGAGTCGCAGCACCATGATTGTCGAACAAATTTGGACCGGGAATGCCTACCGTAATTTCAATTACCTGATCGCCTGCCCAGAAACAGGCGAGGCGATGGCCATTGATCCCCTGGATCATGAAAAGTGCCTTGCCGCCGCTAAAGCTCGCGGTTGGCAAATAACACAGGTCCTGAACACCCACGACCATTTTGACCACATAGGTGGTAATGACGCGGTTATAGCCGCCACCGGAGCGAAGCTTCTGGCACATGCCAATGCTAAAGATACGATCCCGGGTATGGATCGGGGTTTGAGCGCAGGTGATCTTGTGAAAGTGGGCAGCAGCGTTGAACTGGAAGCGCTCGATACACCGGGACATACGATGAGCCACATCTGTTTGCTGTCACACACGGACACGCCAGGTTTATTTTCCGGGGATACGCTGTTCAATGCCGGAGCGGGGAATTGCCATCACGGGGGGCATCCCGAGGAGCTTTACGGCACATTTTCAGAACAACTCGCGCAGTTGGCAGATACCACCTTGATCTATCCCGGCCATGATTATCTTACCAACAATCTCGAGTTCACTTTGGACCGGGAGCCTGATAACTCGAGAGCGGCGCGATTGCTCGATGAAGTTCAAGAGCAGGACCCGAATGCAGCCATGGTGTCGAATATTGGTTTGGAGAAAGAGATAAATACCTTCTTTCGTCTGCAGAACCCGACCATTATTTCGCGCTTGCAGGAGTCTTTTTCCGAGATTGGCGAGCACCCGGATGCTCGTACCGTATTTGTTAAATTGCGGGAATTGCGCAACAACTGGTAGGGCGGTGCCCTTAACACAATACTGAGGTACAACATGCCCGATATGATGCTGCGCTACGACATGCGCCAACCTGCTTTTAGTCAGGCCAGCCGGGCCGAAATGTACCAGGCGGCGCTCGCACAATGTAGCTGGGGAGAAAACAACGGCTTTACCAGTGTCCATATTTCCGAACACCACGGTGCTGAAGACGGCTACCTGTCAGCGCCGCTGATTTTTGCATCGGCAGTGGCTTCCAGAACAGAGTCTTTGTTGATGTTTATCTCAGCCCTGATCGCACCCCTGCACGATCCAGTGCAGCTGGTGGAGGATTTAACCGTGCTGGATATTATTAGCCAGGGACGGGTCATCCCGATCATTAGCGCCGGTTATCGGGAAGAGGAATTTGCCGCGGTTGGCAAAACGCTAGCGGATCGCCGGGACTATATGGAGAGTATCGGGCCGTTCCTAAATCGCGCCTGGAGCGGTGATACCTTTGAATTTGAGGGGCGCACTATCACTATCACTCCGCAGCCTCATACCCAGCCCCGCCCAGCTATTCTAATGGGTGGTAGCAGTCGTGCCGCGGCACGCCGGGCTGCCGGTCACGCAGACTTTTTTATCCCCACAAGCCCTCGCATATTTGAGATGTACCGGGAGGAACTTGCCAAGCTTGGGAAACCCGATCCCGGCCCTATGCCCGATGCGCCCTCGACGGTGAGTTTTGTTTCCAACTCTCCCGATGAGTACTGGGAGAAGATCGCTCCTCATGTGCTCCACGAGATGAACAGTTATGCAGCGTGGGCTGAGAAAGCGGGTACCGACAGTCCCTATCAGCACTATTCGAATACAGATGATCTGCGCGCCAGTGGCGCCTATAAAGTGTACCGCCCCGATGAGCTTGTTGCGGCGGCGGAGCTTATGAGCGAGCGACAACCCATTATGTTTCATCCCTTATGCGGAGGCATTCACCCGGATTTGGCCTGGGAAAGTTTGACCCTGTGGGCGCAAGAAGTATTACCAGCGCTGAGGGAAGCTGGGCTTGCTAAAAATTGATCTGACATTGTCGCCAGATAATCCTTTATTTTTTCGGTATATACTAGCGCCCTCGCTTCTAGCAATACCCTCCGGGTCCAACCCATTTTGAGCTTTTTAGAAAACGAAGACCTCGTCTGTCCCATTGATCAGCTCAAGTTGATACAGCGGGACAACTGTTTGCGTTGTGAATCCGGGCATAGTTTTGATATTGCCCGGCGCGGTTACGTCAACTTGCTTATGGCGAGTGAAAAGCGCTCCAAAGATCCGGGTGACAGTAGGGAAATGGTGAGTGCGCGCAGCTGCTTTCTCGATGCGGGCCATTACTCTGAGCTGGCTGAGAAATTGGCAGATGTTGTTGTCGGGTCCCTGAAGGACGGCGACTCAATAGTCGATGCAGGGTGTGGAGAAGGTTACTACCTGCAACATCTCGATGGCAGAATATCGGGCGCTGATCTAGAAGACACCTCCATCGTGGGTTTTGATATTTCCAAATGGGCGGTACAGGCGGCGGCGCGCCGAATCCGGGCGACCTGGATGGTTGCGAGCAACCGCAATATACCGTTGCGCGAGCACAGCGCAGATATTTTGCTAAGTTTGTTTGGGTTTCCAGCGTATGACTCCTTCCGTCGTGTCTTGAAAAGTGATGGCAAATTAGTTCTCGCCAGTGCTGGTCCCAGTCACCTGATCGAATTGCGGGAGGTAATCTATCCGACCGTCGATGTTTCTGGTTCCAGTGCGCTCGCCCAGGCTCAGGCGGCCGGCTTTACCCTGATTGATTCAATGTCTGTACAGTATTTGATTCCGTCTTTGACCCAGCCGGAGATAGCGCAGCTGCTGCTGATGACGCCACATCTTTTTCGGGCGAGTAGGGAAGGTAGGGACAAAGCCCAATTGCTTGAAGATCTTGCTGTTAGCGTTGATGTGGAACTTCACGTTCTACAATGATCTCTGAACAACCGCTCAACCCCAGAAAGGCATCTAGCTTTTGTGAAGAGACCTCAGCGCGTGCATCAGTTGGGAGGGCCTGATAGACCACACATCAGAAATTTCATCACAGTAGTGACGCAACACGGTTCTTAGCTCTAGAGGTGACAGGCTATCACCCGCGCGAATTTGTCGCCTCGCGCTGGTGTAGAGCCCATTCTTGGCATAACGCGTAGAGAACTGCTTGGGGGCCGGATTTCTGGCCTCTCTGTCGATCAACACGAATACCGGCCTACGCTCTGGGTTTTCCTGTACGAAGATGTCTTTCAAGCGCACGGATAAAAAGAAACCTTCGCGGTGTAAACGTGCGAGCAGTTGCCCCAGTTGAGCCAATAAAACGGGGCGCTCTAGAGAATTCGCGCGAGCGTATCGATGTGTCAATTCCTCACCGCTTACTTCGCGGGTGATAATACATCCGCCCACAGGTATCCCGAGTTTTAATTCCTCCCCGGCAGCTACCACTTCGGCAGTGTCGAAACCCTGCGCACGTAGATAACTGATCTGAAGCATTTCTTTAAAGGGTTTGCTGTGAGCTTTTTTGCCCGACAGAGAGCTTTCGAAAGCGGAAGAAGTTTTTTCTGACCAGGTGCGTTTCAAAAAGAAATCTTCGTTTCCCAGGCGTATTTTCTGGATGTCTCTGCGATCGTCCGCGTCGAGAAGTTCACCGGCCGAGCTCTTCATTAGCTGCGCGTACTGGGCTAACTGATGCTCCTCGAGCAGGGAAAGATAGTGCGGATCAATGTGCAGTCTAATCATGGTGCTAGTCTTGTGGCAGAGATGTCATTCTACCACAGCAAAGTTTGCCTTCTTTGAATGATCTAGTTGGGAGCAGCAGCCAGGTCTTCCCTCAGCGTTTTTCCGGCGAACGAAAAGTGACAAGCGGACCAGAACATAATGAACGGCAGGATATACAGCATTGCATGCTGTAGTGAGTCGACTCCGAAAGTCGGTTGCAGGTAATCGCTGAGGTAGCCGATAACGACGGGACCCAAACCCAGGCCAATGATATTGAGAATGAGAAACAAAATGGCTGAGGAGAGTGCGCGCATTCGCAATCCAACCAGCGCGTGTGTGGTTGCGATGGTGCTGCCCAGATAGACGTTTTGCAATAGGCCGGGGATAATCGCCAAACTGAGGGAAGCGTAGGGACTGTCCACTAGGTAGACAAAGACCATGAAGGGAACTGACACAAATCCCGCCATCGCCGGGAGCCACATATACCAGCGCTTGTCTTTGAGTGAGAGTTTGTCCGCGATGACACCACCAAAAAAGACACCAATGGCGCCACCCAGGCCGCTGATCAGAGCCAGCCAGGTACCCAGTTCGCCCGTCGACATTTCGTGAGTTCGGATCATAAAGGAAGCCGACCAGCTGGCGGTGCTATAGCCTGCAAAGGCATTCAGAGCTGCCCCAAAAGCCATATGACGAAAGGACCTTCTGCTCCAGAGTAGGGCGACCACTGTTTTAAAAGGCACGGCATCATTGCTGACTTTTTTCTGTTCTGTTAGGCCTCGTATAGGTTCCGCCAGGGTCATTCGCACCAGTATGGCCAGTAAAATGCCAGGCGCCCCGACAACCATAAATGCCACACGCCAACCGAAATACTCGTTTAGCCAGCCCCCTAGTAAAAAGCCAAACAAAATGCCGATGCTGACTCCGGTGGAGTAAAAACCCAGGGCGCTGGCCCGCTTCTGGGGTGGGAAAATATCAGAAATTATCGAATGGGACGGCGGGCTGCCTCCCGCTTCACCGACGCCAACGCCAATTCGCGCAATCAATAATTGAGTGAAATTCTGCGCAAATCCGCTAATCGCAGTCATGAAGCTCCAGATGAAAACCGACGCTGCGACAATATTGCGCCGGTTCGAACGATCGGCATAACTGGCGATAGGAATTCCTGCTGTGACGTAGAACACAGCAAAAGCGAAACCGGCCAGTAGACCCAATTGGCCATCGCTCAAACCCAAATCGAGTTTGATGGATTCTTGCAAAATGGCGAGCAATTGACGGTCGATGAAATTGAACGCATAGACGATAGTAAGCATTACCAGCGCATAATTGCGTGCTCGCGTGGTGTTATAGGGGTTTGTTCCATTGGGTACAGCTTCGTCACTACTGGGCATTCTTGGTCCGGTTATTTTTTTGGGGATCAATGTCGACTAATATCACCTAGGCCATGGGGATACGCAAGGTTATTTCTCAGCCTCGGTGGCAATTCGCTTTTTTTGTTGCGCGCGCCACAGCTGGGCGTAATGTGCATCCTTCGCTAGTAACTCATCGTGGGAACCCTGTTCTACAATACGACCGTGATCGAGTACCAGAATCTGGTCGGCATCCACGATGGTAGATAGGCGGTGCGCGATAACCAAACTCGTATGGTTCTGAGAAATTTCTCTCAGGGATTGCAAAATTGCCTGCTCAGATTTGCTGTCCAAGGAGGACGTTGCTTCGTCAAATACCAGAATCGGTGACCGCTTCAAAATGGTTCGCGCTATGGACACCCGTTGCTTTTCACCACCTGAGAGTTTTAGGCCGCGCTCTCCCACTAGAGTCTCGCGCCCTTCGGGCAGACGGTCGATCAGTTGGCTCAACAAGGCCATTTCGATGGCTTTTTCTACTTCTTCATCACTGGCATCGGGTCGGCCGTAGCGCACATTCTCGAAGATACTCTCGTTAAACAACACCGTATCCTGGGGGACAATCCCAATGGCGCGCCGAAGAGAATTCTGCGTATGAGTTTTGATGTTCTGCCCGTCAATATTCACCGATCCATCGGTAGGATCGTAGAATCGAAATAAAAGTTTTATCAGTGTTGACTTGCCGGCGCCGCTGGCCCCTACCACAGCGACCTTTTGTCCAGACGGAATCTTAAAGCTAACACCATTGAGAATGGGTCGTTTTGGCCCATAGCTAAAGCTGACATTGTCAAATTCGATCGCCGCCTTTGTTATCAGCAGTGGCTCCGCGTTTTCCAAGTCGACCACGGTTGGTTTCACCGCCAGTAGCTCGAACATTTTTTCTATATTGACCATCGAGCTTTTGATTTCGCGATAGACCATGCCCAGAAATCCCAGTGGCATGAACAATTGAATCATGAATTGATTGATCAGAATAAAGTCACCGAGCCCAATCTGCCCATCGCGAACCTGAAACGCAGCCAAGCCGATAATAGTGGTTTGTGCGACGGCGATAATGACTGCCTGGCCGCCATTGAGCGCGAACAGGCTCAGTCTGTTTTTGCGGCGAGCAACTTCCCATACAGCAAGTAACTTGTCATAGCGATTGGCTTCAAAGTCTTCGTTGGTGAAGTATTTTACAGTTTCGAAGTTGAGCAAGCTGTCTACAGATTTGGTGTTACTGGAAGAGTCTGCCTCGTTCATTTCCCTGACGTACTGAGTGCGCCATTCCGTTGCGCGAAACGAGAACACTCCATAGATCAATACCGCTGAGGCAACAATTACGGCAAATGAGGGGCCGTAGCTAAACAGCAGGATGCCGATGACCATAGCTATTTCGAAAAGCGTGGGCGCAATATTGAAGATAAAAAAGCGCATCAAAAAACTGATACCGGAGACTCCGCGCTCGATATCTCTAGCTAGGCCTCCCGTGCGGCGATTGAGATGGAAGTCCAGGTCAAGCGCATGCACGTGGCGAAAAACCTGCAGCCCGATGCGGCGCATGGCCCGTTCAGTGACCCGCCCAAAAATAGTGTCGCGCAATTCCCCGAAGAAAACATTGGAAAAGCGCGCCGCGCCATAGGCCAATACCAGCCCGAGCAATAATACTGGGGTAACCTCCAGTAAGCTCCCGCTCTCCAAGCTGTCAACCAGATTTTTAAGTACAAAAGGAATGACGAGTATTGCCGCCTTTGCGGCCAGTAGACACAGTAACGCGAGGGCAACACGGCCCCGACTCTCCGCCAGAAACGGCCAGATTTTGGCGACTAATCGCCAGTTCAAGCCCTCGTCGGACTCTGTTTGGTAACTCTGGTGATGCATTGCTACTGTTCTCTCCGATAGGTGTTAGCTGCGCTGGACTCGCAGAAGATGCAATGTATCATGTTCACCCTATTGCGGGGTTCAAGCTGGAAAATTCGCTTGGGCTTCGATAACTTCCAATGATGGGTCCGGGAACGAGCTCGCATGAGCGCATACCTCAAGTTGGAAAAACACTTTGCCCAGATAGCCGATTTTCAGCACGCCTCGGGCATTCTCGAATGGGACAATGCCGCGATGATGCCAGCCGGGAGCGCTGATGTGCGCGCCGATGCGATGGCCACTTTACACGTTCACGTTCATAAACTCAGTACTGACCCCGCCCATATCATTCTGCGCTATGAAATGGAGCAAAAGCTAATCGCCGGTTCTATGTCTGTTTCCGACATCCCAGAGGCGTGAGATGAATCAATGCAATCTATGCTCGGGATATCCACTGCCGGAAACTATAAAGATGGCTGTATGCAGGATGTTCATTGGCCGTCTGCAGGGATAGGTTATTTTCCGACTTACACCTTGGGGGCGATTGCGGCCGCACAATTTAAAGCGGCGATACTGACTCAGCTCCCCGAGCTTGAGAGCCAAATACGCCGTGGCGACTTTTCACAAATGAAAGCGTGGTTGAACGACAACATTTGGTCGCAAGGTTCGCGTTACGAGATGCAGGAGCTATGGTTCAGGCAACCGGAAAGCCTCTGGGTGTATCAGACTTTAAGACGCATTTGGAAAATCGCTATTTGAGCTAAGGTTTAGCTTATCAATGTACTGAGGGAAGAGTTGTAAAATGAAATTGGATTTAACGGTTCTACTGGGAATCCTGTGGGTAGAGGTTGAGTTTTCCACAGTGGAACAGAATTGAAACTCGATAGTTTTCGAAGTTTCTAAATCCTCGGGCAGCCGATTTTATTGTCTGAATCTTTGAATTAAATCCTTCTGCGGTCGCATTGGTGATGCGATGTTTCAAGTAAGTCATTATGTTGTCGAGATGTTTCTTTAGCATCTTGGCGACTGATATGACCGGCTTTAGACGTGAATGTGTCGCCCACCAGTACCCTTTCTTAAAGAACGCTCGGGCTGGTTTATCGTAGCTGTAAGTCCACAGGTCAAGCAGCGTCTCTTTGATTGCCCAGGCTCGGGTAACCTTCAACCCCTTTGATTGAAGGCCATAAAAAGTGGCTTCATCTTTTTCACTCCAGTTGTCGGGATTGCGTAACCAGGTATAGCGAGACCCGACCAGGTCATTGATACCGGCGGCTCTTAATGTTTTATTTTCTTTGCGCCTGACTTGGTCAACCATTTTTGTAAGATAACTGACGATATGAAACTTGTCGTGAACAATGGCGGCGTTCGGTAAAGTCGCCTCAACTGCCGTCATAAATGGAACCCACATATCCACGGCAACAGCAGCTACTTCATTACGCTGCTGTTCTGGAAGCGTGGACAGCAATGCGGTTGCCGATTCCGCCGTTCTATCTGCCACGACCTCAAGCACTCTGGACGCATTCAAATCGTACAGCAGGCTGGCATAGGATTGCCCCTTGCGAAAACTTTTTTCATCGATGCCAAGGTGTTTCACTTCCTCAACAGAGCGTCTGTCCATCCCTCTTTTCACTGCTCGGGATTGAATATGATGCACCTCATCCCACGACAGACCAAGTAGTTTTGCGGCCTGTGTCTTGTTGCTGGCAGCCGACAGCACATCAATAGCGAAACGCTCAAATAAATGCGTAAAGCGTGCCTGCGTATCTGCCCACGGTACTTTCAGGCTTTTGATTCCATGCGCTTTACAATGAATACGCGGAACCTGAGCAACTAACTGCGTCTTGAACTGCATCGTATCAAGGTGTCGCCATGTGCGTTGCTCACGATGGTCGTAAACCGAACAAAGGGCATGGCAGACACTACACGCGCCTTTCGTTCCCTTTGGCCAATCTATCTGGAGGGTAATTGATTTGTCGGTCAGATCCGGAGTAATAGCCGTGATTTTCCATGGGTCGCTAAGCCCCAAAAGTTGAGTAAACAACGCGGTATCTTTCATTTGAATATCTCCATAAAAAAAGACTCTTGTACCACATTCTTGACCATTGTTTGGCTTTTACCCATAGGAAACTCGGAAGAACCAGCTGCACTATTCCGAGTTGCGAATGGGTCATTCCAATTGACCAAAACTAGTCTATGCTTATAGCCTCTTTACGAATAAATAGGACAAGACTATGGCGGATTTTCATGAACTGGAGATGCCCTCGATCACGGGCGAGCCTCAGTCCTTCAAACAGTACAAGGGCCAATTATGTCTGGTTGTTAACGTCGCCAGCCAGTGAGGCCTCACGCCTCAGTACGCAGGTCTGCGTACTCTGCATGAAGAACACGATGGGCTGACAGTACTCGGCTTTCCCTGCAACCAGTTTGGCGCGCAGGAACCCGGTACCGATCAGGAGATACTTGAATTCGCAAAATCGAATTACGAGGTTAACTTCCCGATGTTTTCAAAGATCGAGGTTAACGGTGATGGTGCCTGTGAGCTGTACCAAAATCTGACCGCGGCGAAAGCGGACGAAGAGGGCAAGCCAGAGATCGCGTGGAACTTCACCAAGTTTCTGGTCGACGGCGAAGGAGCGGTGGTGGCGCGTTTTGCTCCGACCGTAACCCCCCAGGAGATCGGCGATAAGTTGGCTGATTACTAGGAGCGGCATTGAGGGGAACTGACAGCCCTCTCGTGCCAGAACCAGAAATTAGGTTTCCGCGATCGAGCTGTTGGTGTTACTTAGTCGACCCTGAAAAAGCCTAATTGGCCATCACGGCATCGCCGTAATGCCGTGGCTTGATAATAAACTGCGTTAAACGACTCCATAAGGAAGCCGTTTTCGGGGCCAATAAAAACAATCTCATCCACTTCCTGAAGTTAAACGCAGCAGCAGCCATCAGTACGTTAATCTGGTCGCCTTCAAATCCTTTGAGATAACTTTTGTTCAATCGATGATCCGACTTCAGGTGGCCGATCACCGGCTCTATGCCAGCCCGCTTTCTAAAACGTTTCCGCATCAGCACCTGGTAGGCACTATCCGTATCCCGAGTACCTGTGCTGGGCATTATGATCCGCGTGTCATTGATCTTTTTCTTCCCTTTGTAACCCCGATCACATAAGCCAACGGCCGGTTTCAGTTTGTTAAGCCGCTTCAATTGCAACAGCACCTCCGGCAGCGTATGACCATCAAATTTGTTCGTATCAAAGGCCATGGCACCAACAATGATTTTTGAATCCCGAGTTGTCGTGATAGAAACCTTGGTGCCAAATTCATAGCGCTTATGCTCTTTGCCTTTACTCATGCAGTAGACATGGGGTTCGTGCAAGCTGTACAGCTTGTTCGTATCCCCTCGCTTCTGGTTCAGTCCACGATGGAATAGTGCAAAGTCCTCTGCCAGCTTTTCCAGAATGTCGAGTGGCAGTTTACGCTCCAATTCCCGCACTAAACGACCGGCAATGGTCTTTAGCCGCTTAACGGCTTTGCGGGCCTTGGCACGGTTCCTGGGATGTCCCGCAAAACGACATTCCAGTTTTCTTTGCTTAATTTCCTTGGCATAACTGCGGCGAAGTGTTATCCCTTCTTTCCTGGCCAATTTCAGGCAACGAACAATAATCTTTCGGTACAACTTTGCATCGGTGGGAAAGGTGATGTTTTTTTCCTGTACTGTGGTGTCAATACAGACTTCCTCTTCGACCGCTTTCTCACCATGAATGGTGATAGAGGATGCCAATATTTTTTCAAATCCCTTTTCGCCGACTCGCTTGCGGAAGTACACCAGATCGGATGGGTCACAAGGGAATGACCACTGGAATTCAACCTCCCCGCAAAATGCCTGGTAATACGGGTTTTGTACCCAGTGTTGCACGATAACCTCGTCGCTGACATTTTCCATATGCTTGAGAATAGATAAACCCACCATCAAGCGTACGGGTTTGGCAGGCCTGTCAGTTGCCGCATACAAGGGAGCGAACTCCGATTCAAAAAAGTCCCAGGGTATGGTTCGCGTAAGATGTAACAGAGGGTGTTTCGGATTGAGTTGATCCATCAACCCAGCAGCCATAAAACTCATTTGATGGTGATCGGGGGAAGAATCTTTCATCGAGAGCCACCTTTGTTTCGACCGGATTAAGTGCCAAATAGGCTTGAAACTGGTCGAAATCATCTCACAAATACCCAGTATTATCTAATACAATCAACATGTTAAGCGTTTTTCAGGGTCGACTACTTATAGACATCAATCATTTTGGCATCCACATAAAACGGTAATTGGCTACACAGCCCTTCTTCCATCGGCAAATCAGAATGGCGCCACATCGGCTCCCAACAGCTGTGTTTTTCCAGTAGGGCTCGGGCCTGTTCCTGGTCTGGTGATGGTAACGCGTTGTAGTGATCGCGAATTTTCTGCAAACACCAGACTCGGTAGAGTGACCAGCGTGCGCCCCGATACTGCACACCGTCTATTTCTGCATCAAAGCGCCTTTGATTGGCTGCGACCGCATCGTTGTTTGCGCACAAGTAAGGGAGGTAGGCATTGCCTATCTCGTCCAATATGGGACCCCAGTCGGCTGGAATACCTGCTACCAAGTCGCCAGCGCAGTCTTCCAGCCGAGTGTTCCAAAGCCTCGCGACCCATTCGTAAACCGCTGGGGCTGTTTGCCGCATGATATCTGCGGGCACAGGGTCCAGCGCGAAGTGCCTGAACATTGGACCGGAAAAACCGATATCCGCCAGGCTGGGTTTATCGCCTAGCAGGAACGGGCGCTTTGAGAGGATAGCTTCCAGCTGCGCGAGTGTGCGGTGGTAAATAGCTTCAACACCGGGCACCTGGTCCGATCGAATGCCGTCACCTGTTGTATAGCCATCGCGCTGCCGCTTGGTGATCACCAAGCGCTTTGCCCAGACGGGCAGGTAGCGTCCAGGGCCCGATGTGGTCTCATCGGCAAGTAAAGTATTTCCAAAGCGCGCTCCCCGGTTGTAATGCCAGCGGTAGTGCATGGCGGGGCGCCACAGCCACTCATCCGCATAATCTTCCAGCAGTAGGCTGAAAAATCGCTGCAATGGATCTGCGGGTATCACTGCAGGGCTGGGGAACTCGGTTTCAAACCATTGGATAATAGGCGTGCTATCGCTCATCCATCTATCATCAGCCAATTCCAGCGCCGGATTCTGAGTTGAGCCCAAGCGTTCCATGATGACTTTCGCATTTTCGCCTTGGTATAGCGGCGTGAGGCGGTAGGGAATGCCCTTAATGCGAAAATAGTTTTCGAGCTTGCCGGTGAAGTAGGAAATGCTCGACCCATAGAGGGTCAATGGAAATGCAGGGTCGGGTTCCATTGCTCATTAACTCCCCGTTTTTGAATGTCGCGTTATTCATACAGTATTTCACAGTTTGTGTGCTTATAGGCAGCGTAACTGGGCCATCTCGAGTGTCGGTTGTTCACTAACTCCAATGCAAGGATTCATATCGGTCCGAGGAGCACGGAGATTCTATGGTATTCCCGGTTGGGCTTCGAATCTAAAATGATCAGGATTGCTTCGAGCCGTCCAGGGTCAACCAACGCTCGGGTTTCATGATGTAACGCTTCCAGTCAGATGGCGGAAAGCTGTCGATATACTCCCGTCCAGCCTGCTCTCCTAGATATCGGGTAGCCATAGGAATCTCGTGCAGTTCACGATCATCATCTGCAATCTCTATGATCGGGCCCTCAACGCTGACATACGCATAGGGAGGGTTTTCATCCTGGGCACAAAGACTGATTCGCTTGCCAACATCCAGTAACTTTCCCTTGCGTGAGTTTGGCTGAGTTTCGAGCCAAATGTCGCCGCCAGGTTCGTACCAATACCAGACTGGGGCAGTGAGCGGGCCTCGGCCCTCCTCTGATATTCCAATGACTGCCACATGCACGCCAGCTAGGAAAGTTTCGCGTTCGTCTTTGTTCATGTGAACTGTCATGGGATGCCCTTAGTTTTTAGATCCAATAACGCTTGACCCGTGGCAACTTTGCCACAGTCGGAGGGTGTAAGCTATATTGCGTGTTCGCTCGACAATAAACACGCGTTGAGTGGGTACAAGGGCGGTGATGCAAGATTCTGGGGTAGGCTGGCGATTGGGATTGGAGAGAGCCAGAAATCAAAAAAAAGGGACGAAATCCGAAGACCTCATCCCTTTTCAGTTCAGCCTGACCGACTCACAGTCTCGGCGATTTGACTCACCCCCTCTGCAGAGCTTTACTGACTCGGCCTTTAGTTGCTGTATTGACACGTAAACGCATCGCCACTTCAACCTATACCCACCTGGAAGCCTAAGCCTCCGATTATTTTCTGACGCTTGGCTGCGTCCACCCGCATCGGCATCCCGGTAGACACCTCAACGTGTTCAAACAGTTGACTCCCACTTCACCGAACGCATCCGAAGACCCGTCTGGCATGCCCTCGAAACCTAAAGATTTCCCGGATTCCGCAGTTTTCACTGCTCGTTGGTCACTCTTGGCGTGTGACCCTGACCCCGGCCAATCGGAGCCTAGCTTTAAACGGAATGCGCTATCCCGTAGCCGTGATTCATACATTACTCTTTTTTTTGGGGCTGTATAGCCAATAACCCTGTGGATAAATTGTGCGTACCCTGTGTTTTTAAGAATTATTTTCAATTTTTGAGCAATCTGGCTGTTTTCGGCGAATTAAATTCGCAACCGGCAAAGCTAACGTTGCCCAACTCATCAGAAATTACCTTCGGGGCCTCAGCAGGGCCTTGTATCAGGTGCTATTCTTATCTCGCCAACAATGAGAAGGGGAAAACGATGGACCAGACGACGAAAGTGTTCATGGATTATGCGGCTGCCTTTGAGGAAACCTATGCCGATGACGATTGGTCGCGGCTGACGCGATATTTTTCTGAAGACGCTAGTTACGAAGTTCGCGGAGGACTATTGGCGTGCGAGATCTCTGGCCGCGAAGCCATACTGAAAGGTCTCAAAAAGTCCATCGATGGACTGGACCGTAAATGCGCAGATCGACAACTTGTGCTCATTGCGGGACCGCATGTCGTTGCGGCAAATGATGGCCATGAGGTGAGCATTGAGTGGAATGCCATCTATCACCACGGAAATGCGCCCAAGGTGACGCTTCCTGGTCGCTCCGTGTTTGCTATTACCGACGGCGTGATCGTTGCCATGAGGGGCGAGTATGATGATAAAGAGATGGAAACTGTGGGCGCCTGGATGCTCGAGCACGGGGAGGGGTTAGATGGGTCTTATGTGTGATCAACCGACCTTCTTTCTGGCCGCTATCAACAGTGACTATCTACCCCGGTTCCGTTTCAATTTGATCCAAGAACTTCTGCTATTGGAAAACTGGAGCCGGACATGAGTGAATACTTTGAGTGTACAAAAGTGGGATTGGAATTTCTCGACCAGACCAAGAACGTTTTTAAGGCCGAAGAGATAGTGTGCGCAACGCCGCAGCAAGTCTTCGAAGATGCACATTCGTGGACAGTGTGGGCCATGCCGATCCAAAAGGTCGAGTGGACCTCACCCAAGCCGTTTGGTTTAGGTACTACGCGCACCGTATCCATGATGGGCGGGATGGATGGATACGAGGAGTTTGTCGCCTGGGAACCAGGCAAACGTATGGCGTTTACCTTTGTAGGTTGTAGTAAAGACGCAACTGAAAAATTTCTGGAAGACTATCGCGTCACTGATCTTGGTGACGGGAAATGTAAAGTGGAATGGTATATGGCTATGGAGCCCCGTGGGCTTTCGCGCCATCTGATGTGGATGACCCGTCCGATTATGCGCATGGCAAATAGACGCATGTTCAAAAAATTCAGAGAATACACCGAAAATTATGCGGCCAGTGTGGAAGTTCCCGCATAATCTACTAATCATTTAGTAAACAACGCAAATTCGGTTGACGCAAAAAGGCTTAGTCCGACGCGACCACCACGCGGTCGCGGCCATCCTGTTTGGCCTGATATAGAGCTTGGTCGGCTCTTTTTAGCAGCATTTCGGCATTGTCTTCAGGTCGACAGGCAGCAATGCCAATAGAGGCCGTCACTTGTATGTCCGTGCCTTCATAGTCGATGTTCAGCGAGCGAATTGCCTCAAGTAATCGGTTGGCGTTGGAAGTCTGTTCTTCAGGCTCGATATCCACCAGTATAATTGCAAATTCTTCGCCCCCGTAGCGCGCGATAAAATCAGTGCGCCGCGGGAATTCGCGAGCCAGTGTGTCGGCAACCTTGCGCAATACCAAATCTCCGGCCGGGTGCCCATAGCTGTCATTGATGTGTTTGAAGTTATCCAGGTCCAACATAATCAGCAACATGGGTTGGCCTGAAAGAAAGGAATAATCTGTCTGCCTGGTGAGCACCGCGTCAAAAGCACCTCGATTGTAGAGGCGGGTGAGAGCATCCATATCAATTTTTTCGCGAAGTGCAATGAGGTCTGCTCGCAGAGACCGCACCCGTTCTCCCATGGATTGCAGCTGGGTTTCATAGCGCTCTTGACGCTCTTGTGTAACCTGGGTGACCAGTTCGATAGTTTTACCGAGTTTCTGCCTTATCTCCTCCAGGGAATTGCTTTGTAGCATAGAGTTCATCGAGGCCATTTCTTCACGAACTCGTTCGTCGCTCGCTTTGTCTTCGCTGATGGCACTGCGCAAGCCATTTGTCATATCGCTGATCAGGTCTCTCATTCCTTTTGCGCTGCCCAATACCGCAGCCTGCTCATCACGGCGATGGTTGCGAAAGAATTGCAGCAAGTTTGGCAGATGACGTTGATGCAAGGCTATGGATTGAAGCTGCCCTGAGCCCTCTTGATCCAGCCCGTCTGAGGGAGGCGGAGTGCCAGTTAAAATGTGCCTCGCCCAGGTGTCACAATGGCGTTGTAGCTCTTCGGCCTCCATTACTTCAATATCGAATCCAAAGCGGCCATATTCCCTCAGAATTCCTGCTATTGTATCGATGGCATTGTCAGCGAAGGTTTCTATCGCCGTTATGCGGGCTTCCTCGTCAGTCATTTCGGGCTCTTCGCTGGAGGAGTCCTTATCTTGATCTTTTGAAAAAATGCTCATATTTTTTCTGTTAATAGCGACCCTCAAGTCAAAATACTGAGGATTTAATGTGGCGCCGCTGCCATATTTCCCCTCAATGTTCTACCTGCGAAATGGCGGTGATCGGTGTACCTCAAACTAGTTATCGGCAGCATTAGGGTAAGGTTTAGCACAAAATTTGTTTCCGGGCGTGGAGGGCAAAGCCCGACCTTAGACAAATCCCGTATCCGCAGGCTCAAACTGTGGGTGGTCGCAATGCCATTATCAAGGTAAACAGTCAAGAAGATAGCAGCCAAGGCGCGACAAATCTTGCATAGTATGGCTCTAATATCGTTACTGCCAAACACTACGCTATCACTAAACCATGAATATGCCTGCTACCTGCGGTAGGCGGGGGCGAGGTTCCTATATACCATAGACAACAGGAGTTTCTATGAAGATGTTTTACGCGGTTCTAACCGTTATGTATGTCGGCTGGTTTAGCTGGTATGGCGGTCGCGGCGAACCGGTAACCGAGGCCGAGTTAAACACCTACATAACATCGATGGCGCAAAAGTCACCTTCCGGACCTGAAAAAATTGCGGAAGCCACCGAGCTAATGCACAGATTGGCTGCCTTCGATACCGGGAATGAGTATTTGATGATTAATTTGATCAAGTATCGTGATAAAGCGGTCTATCCCGCTGACTCCGCCTGGGCGAATGAAACCGATGCTAAAACTGCAGATGGCCGCTACACCCAAGGTGTGATTAAGGAACTTTTTGTGCGCGGCGGTTTACCTGTCTTGAAGTCTAATGTCATTGGCACGTTTTTGCTCGATGAAGACTGGCGCGACTGGGACGAAGTTTCCATTGTCCGTTACCGCAGCGTAAAAGATACGTTGGATATGATTGTCGGCATGGCTGACAGTGGTTTGGCGGTACACAAATTCGCTTCAATTGAGCAAACACATGTGTTCCCCGCTGAGCCGGTTATTAGTTTGTTCTCAATACGTTTGCTGTTTGCTTTGGTGCTATGTCTTATCGCAGTCGTAGTGAGGACTGTGGTTAGTAAGTTTGACTGAAGCACCCTCTTTGTATCGATGGGTTTTGTTGCTCGGCGTATGGGTGTTGTACGCCGCGTTTGGATTGGTGGCCTCAAGCCTTGCGCCCCTGGTGGGGCTCATCGAATCAGACCTGGAACTAAGTCATGCGCAAATGGGTGCCGTCATGGGGGCGTGGCAGTTGGTGTACATCTTCTCGGCAATTCCTGGCGGTATGTTACTGGATAAGTTGGGTCCGCGTTGGGCGCTTGCCATTGGCGGCTTACTTATTGCAGCGTCAATTTTTGCGCGAGGTATGGCAGATGATTTTACCGAGCTAGTAGTCGCAGCGATGTTGTTTGGGTTGGGTGGGCCGATTGTCTCCGCAGGTGCACCCACGGTGGTTACTGCTAATTTCTCTGGGTCGTCCCGTGGTATGGCAATGGGTATTTACCTGACAGGTCCTGCCATTGGCGCGATCATCGCACTCACTTTAACTCATCCAATATTCTTACCGATGTTTGGTGGTGATTGGAGAGGCGTAATGTTTCTTTTTGCGGGTTTTTGTTTAGGTGCCGTGGTGGTTTGGTTGTTCTGTGCTGCACATCCGAGCCTGGGTTCAAAAGCCCGAAAAATCAGTGCTGGCAGGGCGTTACCCCAGGGACAAGTATTATCGGTGCTCATCCGGCAACCTGCAGTTGTGATTATACTGCTGATGGGTGTTGGTACTTTTATGTTTAACCACGGTTTGAACAATTGGCTTCCCGAGTTGTTGCGATCTGCCGGGATGTCGTTTACTGAAGCTGGCTATTGGGCTGCTCTTCCAACCATCATAGGTTTGGTGGGCTCTCTGATTATTCCTCGCCTGACAACTCCAAAATGGCGGTTTAAGATTCTTATTGGCCTGTGTTTGTTAGCAGCAGCGGCTAGCCTGCTGCTTCATTTTGAATTCAGGTCACTTTTATTTGGTGGTCTGGTATTGCAGGGTATTGCTCGTTCTTCGTTGATGGTTGTACTCGTTCTTACGCTAGTAGAGTTACCGGGTATTCCAGAGCGGCACATTGGCGTCGCCACGGGACTGTTTTTTGCTGCGGCAGAAGTCGGTGGTGTATTCGGCCCGCTATCCCTGGGTTACCTATACGACTTAACACACGGGTTTGATGCCGGATTGTATATGCTTACTGCGCTGGCTCTGGCGGTTGCGTTCGGCGGGAATAAGCTAAGGAGGCTTAGCGAGGCAGCGCCAAAGTTATAGCTAATGAATAACTGTAAATGCGTCCCTATTTTTCCTTCACGGCGGTATGTCGAGCTAAAGTGTTGATTCCAAGCTTGCATCAAAATAGGAGATTTCGGGTGGCCCATCCAGCAGTTCAAAAAACTCCGGTACGATAGCCTGCATCTCTGCACTTTCAAAATGCACGTCATGTGCTTCTTTCGAATCCCATACTTCGAACAGGAAATAGGCAAAGCCTGTATCAGGGTTCGGATAAAAAGTATATTGCTGTATCCCCTGTTCCTGACGCCCTATCGATACAATCTTGTTCATAATCTCGATTGCGCGATCACAATCATCTTCTTTAAATTTGAAATGTCCGGCGGTTATGTACATATTAAATCACCTTTTGGATTGTGTTTGAGCCATAGTATCAAAGCACCGGGAGTTTTATTAATCAAATGAGAATCGCCATTGTTGGGGCTGGGGTATCTGGCATTGCTGCAGCGCACACCTTAAGTAAGTGCGGTCATGAAGCAGTGGTGTTCGAAAAATCCTTTGATTTCGGTGGTGTATGGGCGCTTGGTTATCCCGGTGTAAGATTACAGAACACCCGAGATCACTACCATATTTCAGATCTGCCGTGGCCGTTCGAGCCCGATCTTCACCCTACTGGTGCTCAGATCAGGAAGTATCTCGAACATGTCGTGGAAGCCCAGGGATTAGATGTTCGTCGATCGCATGAGGTTGTCGCTCTCGACGAACTGGCGAAGGGCTGGTTGGTGAATTACCGAAACAACGATGGTAGCCATGAAGAAAAATTCGATTTTGTTGTGGTCGCCATTGGTCAATACACGGAGGGAAAGCATAAACCTCAATTTCCTAATCAGGGAGAATACAAAGGCGAAATATTAACTGAACGTGACGTTCTCGAACTGCAGGTGTTTGATAATAAATCCACAGTCGTAGTTGGTTTTGGCAAAAGTGCTGTCGATATGGCGACCTTCGCAGTAGGCTCCGCTAAACAGGTACACCATGTTTTTCGCACACCGCGTTGGTTGATTCCTTTTCATATACCAGGTCACTGCTGTCCCGTTAAGGAGAAATAAAAAGGTCTGATTCCGCCACAATTGATACAATGAGATTGTTTAGAAAACAGTGTATTAATAGAGGGAACCAGACCATGGCGCATTGTAATACGATCCTGTCACAAATACTAAAACTTGTTCCGAGACATGAATTTGAGACCCTTGCCAAACAACATCATTCAGGTCGTGCTTTTCGTAAAGCCTCCCGCTGGTCACAGTTTGTGTCGCTGACGATGGCTCAATTGTCCGGTCGAAACAGCTTGCGCGATATCGTGGACAATATGTCGGCGCAAATGCATCGCCTTTACCACCTGGGTAGCGCGAAGCTGTCGCGATCTAACCTATCGCGTATCAATGAAGATAAGCCTTATGCTCTGTACGAAGCGCTGTTTGGAAAACTGTTAACTCGCTGCCAAGGCGTGGCACCTGATCATAATTTCAGATTTAATCACCCGCTTTATTCGCTGGACGCTTCCACCATCGACTTGTGTTTGTCTGCGTTTCCCTGGGCTGATTTTCGCACCACCAAAGGAGCGATTAAACTGCACGTCGGGTTGAATCATGCGGGTTATTTGCCCGAGTTTGTGACTATCACAGAAGGGAAGAAGCACGATGTAACAGTGGGCCGCACGCTCAGCTTTCCCAAGGGAAGTATTGTTGCGATTGATAAAGCCTACAATGATTACGCTTGGTATAAACAGTTGACAGATAAGGATATTTTCTTTGTTACCCGGCTTAAGAACAATGCAAAATACCGTATTATCGAGCGTCGACCAGTGCTGAAAGGAAAAGGTTTGACGTGTGATCAAACGATAGAATTCACTGGCCCCCAGGTCTCCAGGAAATGTCCAGTCCGCTTAAGGCGGATTGGCTACAAAGATGCGGAGACGGGTAAGCACTATGTGTTTCTAACGAACAATTTCAAACTGGCAGCCAAGACGATCGCCGATATCTACAAAGCCAGGTGGCAAGTAGAATTATTTTTTAAGTGGATAAAACAGAACCTGAAAATAAAATCGTTTGTTGGCACGAGCAAAAATGCAGTGATGACTCAAATATGGATAGCGATGTGCGTATACCTGCTAATAGCATTTCTGAAGTTTCAGTCAGCACTCACAAAAAGTATGCAGCAGCTATTGCGATTACTACAGCTCAATTTATTTGATAAGCGTGACCTGATGGCGCTGTTGAGGGGTGAACCACCTGATGGTAGGCTGCCTGATGTTAATCAAATGGCACTCATATGAAAGTTAACGGGACAGCAGTGATACCAGGTATTCATTACGCTAAGATTCTGTTCTGCAGAATGGGTACAGTAGCGATGCCCAGTTGGGCGTACCCAAGTCGTTTCGAGCGGTTTCTTCATGGAAAACTGGATTTTATTGTAAAAGCGAACTGGAAATTACTGGAAGGAATTGTTGCGCTTCACTTCAAAGTTCAAGGTCTAAGATTAGGGAAAGAGGCACAACAACGTTTAAAAAAAGTTCTACCCAAGCACGATTTTGTCAGAGATCTTCGATCTGCCACAGCGATGTCTCCGCAGCACTACGCTAAACAAATCGCGAAAGGGGAAATACTGCCTTACCATTGTGAGTTAGCGGGTTTTACCGAGACCGGTGTGGAATTGAAGAACGGACGTCGTATCGACTGTGATCAGGTGATTTTGTGTCTTGGCTCTGAAACACCCGTGTTCCCATTTTTTCCCGACAAGTATCGACAGATACTGGAAGCTGAGAATGATGGCGTTCAGTTATATAGGCATTTACTGCATCCCGGTATACCGAATGTTGCGTTTGCGGGCTTTAACCATGGTTTCATGCATATTCCCGCCGCTGAAGTTGCCATGCTCTGGCTTTCAGCCTACCTGTATAAGGAAATTAAAATCCCCTGTGCCGATGAGATGGACGCCGTAATACGCAAGATACTCGAATGGAAGCGCCAGTATATTAACTAGTCGACCCTGAAAAACGTTTAACATGTTGATTGTATTAGATAATACTGGGTATTTGTGAGATGATTTCGACCAGTTTCAAGCCTATTTGGCACTTAATCCGGTCGAAACAAAGGTGGCTCTCGATGAAAGATTCTTCCCCCGATCACCATCAAATGAGTTTTATGGCTGCTGGGTTGATGGATCAACTCAATCCGAAACACCCTCTGTTACATCTTGCGCGAACCATACCCTGGGACTTTTTTGAATCGGAGTTCGCTCCCTTGTATGCGGCAACTGGCAGGCCTGCCAAACCCGTACGCTTGATGGTGGGTTTATCTATTCTCAAGCATATGGAAAATGTCAGCGACGAGGTTATCGTGCAACACTGGGTACAAAACCCGTATTACCAGGCATTTTGCGGGGAGGTTGAATTCCAGTGGTCATTCCCTTGTGACCCATCCGATCTGGTGTACTTCCGCAAGCGAGTCGGCGAAAAGGGATTTGAAAAAATATTGGCATCCTCTATCACCATTCATGGTGAGAAAGCGGTCGAAGAGGAAGTCTGTATTGACACCACAGTACAGGAAAAAAACATCACCTTTCCCACCGATGCAAAGTTGTACCGAAAGATTATTGTTCGTTGCCTGAAATTGGCCAGGAAAGAAGGGATAACACTTCGCCGCAGTTATGCCAAGGAAATTAAGCAAAGAAAACTGGAATGTCGTTTTGCGGGACATCCCAGGAACCGTGCCAAGGCCCGCAAAGCCGTTAAGCGGCTAAAGACCATTGCCGGTCGTTTAGTGCGGGAATTGGAGCGTAAACTGCCACTCGACATTCTGGAAAAGCTGGCAGAGGACTTTGCACTATTCCATCGTGGACTGAACCAGAAGCGAGGGGATACGAACAAGCTGTACAGCTTGCACGAACCCCATGTCTACTGCATGAGTAAAGGCAAAGAGCATAAGCGCTATGAATTTGGCACCAAGGTTTCTATCACGACAACTCGGGATTCAAAAATCATTGTTGGTGCCATGGCCTTTGATACGAACAAATTTGATGGTCATACGCTGCCGGAGGTGCTGTTGCAATTGAAGCGGCTTAACAAACTGAAACCGGCCGTTGGCTTATGTGATCGGGGTTACAAAGGGAAGAAAAAGATCAATGACACGCGGATCATAATGCCCAGCACAGGTACTCGGGATACGGATAGTGCCTACCAGGTGCTGATGCGGAAACGTTTTAGAAAGCGGGCTGGCATAGAGCCGGTGATCGGCCACCTGAAGTCGGATCATCGATTGAACAAAAGTTATCTCAAAGGATTTGAAGGCGACCAGATTAACGTACTGATGGCTGCTGCTGCGTTTAACTTCAGGAAGTGGATGAGATTGTTTTTATTGGCCCCGAAAACGGCTTCCTTATGGAGTCGTTTAACGCAGTTTATTATCAAGCCACGGCATTACGGCGATGCCGTGATGGCCAATTAGGCTTTTTCAGGGTCGACTAACTAGTCGACCCTGAAAAACGCTTAACATGTTGATTGTATTAGATAATACTGGGTATTTGTGAGATGATTTCGACCAGTTTCAAGCCTATTTGGCACCTAATCCGGTCGAAACAAAGGTGGCTCTCGATGAAAGATTCTTCCCCCGATCACCATCAAATGAGTTTTATGGCTGCTGGGTTGATGGATCAACTCAATCCGAAACACCCTCTGTTACATCTTGCGCGAACCATACCCTGGGACTTTTTTGAATCGGAGTTCGCTCCCTTGTATGCGGCAACTGGCAGGCCTGCCAAACCCGTACGCTTGATGGTGGGTTTATCTATTCTCAAGCATATGGAAAATGTCAGCGACGAGGTTATCGTGCAACACTGGGTACAAAACCCGTATTACCAGGCATTTTGCGGGGAGGTTGAATTCCAGTGGTCATTCCCTTGTGACCCATCCGATCTGGTGTACTTCCGCAAGCGAGTCGGCGAAAAGGGATTTGAAAAAATATTGGCATCCTCTATCACCATTCATGGTGAGAAAGCGGTCGAAGAGGAAGTCTGTATTGACACCACAGTACAGGAAAAAAACATCACCTTTCCCACCGATGCAAAGTTGTACCGAAAGATTATTGTTCGTTGCCTGAAATTGGCCAGGAAAGAAGGGATAACACTTCGCCGCAGTTATGCCAAGGAAATTAAGCAAAGAAAACTGGAATGTCGTTTTGCGGGACATCCCAGGAACCGTGCCAAGGCCCGCAAAGCCGTTAAGCGGCTAAAGACCATTGCCGGTCGTTTAGTGCGGGAATTGGAGCGTAAACTGCCACTCGACATTCTGGAAAAGCTGGCAGAGGACTTTGCACTATTCCATCGTGGACTGAACCAGAAGCGAGGGGATACGAACAAGCTGTACAGCTTGCACGAACCCCATGTCTACTGCATGAGTAAAGGCAAAGAGCATAAGCGCTATGAATTTGGCACCAAGGTTTCTATCACGACAACTCGGGATTCAAAAATCATTGTTGGTGCCATGGCCTTTGATACGAACAAATTTGATGGTCATACGCTGCCGGAGGTGCTGTTGCAATTGAAGCGGCTTAACAAACTGAAACCGGCCGTTGGCTTATGTGATCGGGGTTACAAAGGGAAGAAAAAGATCAATGACACGCGGATCATAATGCCCAGCACAGGTACTCGGGATACGGATAGTGCCTACCAGGTGCTGATGCGGAAACGTTTTAGAAAGCGGGCTGGCATAGAGCCGGTGATCGGCCACCTGAAGTCGGATCATCGATTGAACAAAAGTTATCTCAAAGGATTTGAAGGCGACCAGATTAACGTACTGATGGCTGCTGCTGCGTTTAACTTCAGGAAGTGGATGAGATTGTTTTTATTGACCCCGAAAACGGCTTCCTTATGGAGTCGTTTAACGCAGTTTATTATCAAGCCACGGCATTACGGCGATGCCGTGATGGCCAATTAGGCTTTTTCAGGGTCGACTAACTAGTGCCTATCCATAAACTTTCAATCCATTGAAATATAAGGAATATTTTTCGCAAGGTATTAAAAAATCCTCTTGAATTTGTTAAGTTTAAGGTGTGAACAAAAAACAAAAAAACCAAGAGGATTCCGCATGCGAGAGACCCGCATTGCTCAGGCAAGTATATTTGAAAACTACTCAAAACACGAATTTGGGACCCAACTTCGGGCGCTATCAAACCGACTGGATCAACATCCAGAAATACTACTTCTGGTCGCCGACGACCTCATTGATGCATCGCTATCCAAGGTAGGTCGATCGGGTTTAACAGTTGAAACCATTTTTCGATGCATGCTCTTGAAGCAACTGTTGCGCGTCAGCTACGAGCAATTGGCATTTAATTTGTCGGACTCAATGACCTACCGTACTTTTGCCCGGCTGCCTGCCACAACAATGCCCAGTCGATCTGGGCTACAGTCAACTATACGGAGTATCAGGCCAGAAACGCTGGAAAAAGTGCATGAGACCCTCTCTGTCAGTTGGCTTAAAGCAGGCATACTATCGATGGAAAAATTACGCATCGATAGCACGGTTGTCGCCAGTAATATTGCGCCACCCAGTGACAGCCAACTCCTGAATGATGGCGTTCGAGTACTTAGTCGCCTGCTGATGAAAAGTAAAAATATCACTGGAGTAAAAATTCGCTTTACGGACCAGCGCAAATCTTCGAAGTCGTTGGCATTTCAGATTTTTAATGCAAAAAATGCTAGAAAAGAAGTACTTTATCCAAAATTATTGCAGATTGTCAGAATTGTACTGAAGCAAGTGGGTCGGGGACTGGAAACCGTAGAAGTGGGCTCCTGTGAATCTGACAAAAAGAAATTGTGGCTAAGTCAGATAAAGCAATACAGAGATTTGACACTGAGGGTCATCAACCAAACAGAGCGCCGCGTCATCCAAGGAGAGGGCGTCCACTCATCAGAGAAAGTCGTGAGTCTATTTGAGTCCCACACCGATATTATCGTCAAGGGGTTTCGAGACGTTCAATATGGCCATAAGATAAATTTGAGCAGTGAGAGAAGCGGGTTCATCACGTACCTGGCTATTGAAAAAGGGAACCCTGCAGATAGCAGCTTATTTATGCCGGTTCTACATTTTCACCGGTCGAAGCTGCACCGCCTGCCCCATTCGGTAGTGGCTGATGGTGGCTATGCCAGCCAGGAAAACGTGATAAAGGGAAGGGCGCTGGGTGTTAAGCGGACGGTCTTCAATAAGCCTGTCGGTTTATCGCTTCATGCCATGGGCGTCAAATCAAAAACGTTTACTCAATTGCGCAATTTCCGGGCGGGCGTCGAAGGGAATATCTCGGAATTAAAACGAGCCTTTGGCGCAACGAAGTCAAACTGGAAAGGTCTTGATGGTTTTAAAGCTTATGTCTGGACATCGGTTCTGAGCTACAACTTGATGCGTTTGGCGAGACTCGACTCCGGCTAAAATCAACGGTGGTTCCGGTTGAGAAATATCTGTAGGCTTATGGGCAGTGCAGCGGAAATCTACGGGAAAAACTCAGGAAAACAAGGTATAAAGTGACGGTTCCAGTCAGTTTATGGCCGGCAGAATTCCGAGCCGGAACGGGAAAGTCAAAACAGGATGTTTTTAAGAAAAACATCCATTTATGGATAGGCACTAACTATGAGCCCTCACGGTCGTGTGCAGTAAACACAAGATTTCAGCAGTATATTGATATCCTGCTGCAGGACCTCGGTATCTCGCCGTATCGGAAAATGCCCAATGTGTTTGCTGAGCTATTTAGTCAGTATGGCGCAGCCGATTACAAAGATATTCTGGATGATTATAAAAAGGGTCGAGAGAAGTCGGTTTTGCCCAGACAAGTTACCTCGTTGACTACATGAGCGAAAAGAGGGAGGTCCACGCCCAGGGGGTAAGCAATTGACGGAAATTCTATTTTGCAACTAACGAGTATCCAAGGAGGGAGTTGTTACAGCAACGTAGTACACATGGTCGACTACACGTCGATGCTCGAGAGGATCCCAGACCGAATCAACAGCTTGTCGAATATTGACATTATTCGACAAGCTGGTTAGGTTTATCGGGACGATAACTAAGGAGTTCATCAATATGGCTAGTAGCATGAATCTCTCCCTGACTGATGAATTGTTAGACTTTGTGAAAGGGCGTACTGGTGATGTCGGCCTGTATTCGACACCCAGCGAATATCTTCGTGATCTGATCCGCCGCGACATGGAGGCGCAAGCTACGGTTGCCCATATCACGAGTGGCTTGGACGATCTCGCACATGGCCGTTTTTCTGAAAAGTCTATTCTTGATATTGCTGCCCAAGACTAACTTTAGTGGCAAAGAGGCGTAGTGTTTATCTTCTAACCACCACGGCTGAACAGGATATTCGGGAGGCGCGCCGGTGGTCTCTATCCCGGTGGGGAAAAGAACTAACCCAACAATATTTTGCTGATCTTCACGCGAGTGCGCAGAACATTGCCCGAAATCATCAGCGTATTACTTCTGCGGAATATCTAACTGACCAGGCCGAATTGAAAATTCATCCCGTTCGCGAACACTATTTCGTTTACGTACCAATCAATAAAGGCGATATTGTCATTGTTGCTTTAATTCGGCAGACCCAGGATGTGCCAGCGATCCTCAGAGTTAATGGCTTCAAGATTAAATGGCAACTGAAAGAGATATCTGAAAAGCTTGAACAAGGAAAAATACCAAACCTCAAGAAGTGAGATTGGTATTGCCAATTTAAGGCGCAGATCGGCAAGCGGCTGACTTCGCCGGCGCACGCTACAATAACAATAGGGAAACAATAATGAGCGCTACTGCAGACATACCACAGGCCGGCCACCTCACTGGGTACGGCACGCCGTCTTATAGGGTTCTTCCGAGTTTCCTATGGGTAAAAGCCAAACAATGGTCAAGAATGTGGTACAAGAGTCTTTTTTTATGGAGATATTCAAATGAAAGATACCGCGTTGTTTACTCAACTTTTGGGGCTTGGCGACCCATGGAAAATCACGGCTATTACCCCGGATCTGACCGACAAATCAATTACCCTCCAGATAGATTGGCCAAAGGGAACGAAAGGCGCGTGTAGTGTCTGCCATGCCCTTTGTTCGGTTTACGACCATCGTGAGCAACGCACATGGCGACACCTTGATACGATGCAGTTCAAGACGCAGTTAGTTGCTCAGGTTCCGCGTATTCATTGTAAAGCGCATGGAATCAAAAGCCTGAAAGTACCGTGGGCAGATACGCAGGCACGCTTTACGCATTTATTTGAGCGTTTCGCTATTGATGTGCTGTCGGCTGCCAGCAACAAGACACAGGCCGCAAAACTACTTGGTCTGTCGTGGGATGAGGTGCATCATATTCAATCCCGAGCAGTGAAAAGAGGGATGGACAGACGCTCTGTTGAGGAAGTGAAACACCTTGGCATCGATGAAAAAAGTTTTCGCAAGGGGCAATCCTATGCCAGCCTGCTGTACGATTTGAATGCGTCCAGAGTGCTTGAGGTCGTGGCAGATAGAACGGCGGAATCGGCAACCGCATTGCTGTCCACGCTTCCAGAACAGCAGCGTAATGAAGTAGCTGCTGTTGCCGTGGATATGTGGGTTCCATTTATGACGGCAGTTGAGGCGACTTTACCGAACGCCGCCATTGTTCACGACAAGTTTCATATCGTCAGTTATCTTACAAAAATGGTTGACCAAGTCAGGCGCAAAGAAAATAAAACATTAAGAGCCGCCGGTATCAATGACCTGGTCGGGTCTCGCTATACCTGGTTACGCAATCCCGACAACTGGAGTGAAAAAGATGAAGCCACTTTTTATGGCCTTCAATCAAAGGGGTTGAAGGTTGCCCGAGCCTGGGCAATCAAAGAGACGCTGCTTGACCTGTGGACTTACAGCTACGATAAACCAGCCCGGGCGTTCTTTAAGAAATGGTACTGGTGGGCGACATATTCACGTCTAAAGCCGGTCATATCAGTCGCCAAGATGCTAAAGAAACATCTCGACAACATAATGACTTACTTGAAACATCGCATCACCAATGCGACCGCAGAAGGATTTAATTCAAAGATTCAGACAATAAAATCGGCTGCCCGAGGATTTAGAAACTTCGAAAACTATCGAGTTTCAATTCTGTTCCACTGTGGAAAACTCAACCTCTACCCACAGGATTCCCAGTAGAACCTCTTATAGAAGCTACGTGCTTTTTTTACTTATGGTGGTGTATACGCTTAACTTCGTCGACAGGACGCTCATCGCGGTTGTCGCCCAGCCCATCATCGACTCATTCGGCTTGACCGACGCTCAGTGGGGCCTGCTATACGGCCCTCCGTTTGCCATTTTTTACGCTGTCATGGGGCTGCCAATAGCGTTGTGGGCCGATCGATCCAACCGGGTCAAAGTAATTACTGTTTGCATTATCTTGTGGTCGCTGATGACAGCGCTGTGTGGTTTTGCCGCAGGCTTTCTTGTACTGCTGTTTTTCAGAATTGGTGTCGCCGTTGGTGAAGCGGGTTGCACCCCGCCTGCCAACTCCATTATTGGCGACTACTTTATTGCCCGCAAGCGAGCGACTGCACTGGGTATTTACTCGATGGGCGTCACCTTGGGAGCCGTCCTGGCCAACCTTTTTGGCGGCCCTATTGCACAGATACAAGGTGCCGACTTTGGCGCCTGGATTAGTGGTCTTGGCCTGGGTGGCTTGTTTGCGGGGCTAGACTGGGCTGCGGTGGAAGGCTGGAGAATCGCGTTTGTCGTGGTTGGATTTCCGGGCATCCTGGTAGCGCTTGTTGTGCTAGTGACCATCAAAGAACCGCCTCGTGGCTACTCCGACCCCCCCGACTCGTCCCCCAGGGCGCCCGCGCATTGGGCCATGGCGTTTCAGGAGCTCAAACACAAGCCCACCTTTTGGTGGATGGCGATAGGCGCTGCCATGGTTGCCTTTGTAGGTTATGGCCTAACCAGCTTCCAGGCGCCTTTTTTACAACGTGAACACGGCCTTGATGTCAGGGACGCTGCGCTCAATTTCGGCGCCCCGCTGTCGTTTCTGGCTGCGATAGGTACCTTTCTTGGAGGCTATATCACTGAGAAGCTCACACCCCGCTCGCAAACAGCGGTGGCCTGGGTCCCAGCGGTCGGCTTGCTAATCGCAGTGCCTGCCTATATTGGAGCCTTCTTTGCGGAAGATCTGAAAGTCGTGTTTATCTTGTGGGGAATTGCGGCAGTGTGCCATTACGCCTACCTGGGTGCGCAGTACAACATTGGCCAGGGCGTAGTCAGCAACCGTTCGCGGGCCACGGCAATAGCTATTCTGCTCATCCTTGTCTCGCTGATAGGCAATGGTATCGGTCCGTACTTTGTAGGGTTTATGAGTGACCTGTTTATGAATCTGGAACTTGCCAGTAGCGAATTTGCCGGGCAACTAACGCCAGCAATGTGTTCGGCAAAAGACTCAGGACTAAACGAGCTTCAACGAGCAGTTTGCGATCAGGCGAATTCAACGGGCCTTAAACATGCGGTCTCTCTTACGGTCTGTTGGTTCATCGTTGCCGCAGGGTGTTTTTTCATGTCTGCCCGCACCCTCAAACGCGATTTTGTGGCGCAGTTGGGAACCTAATAGATATCGGGCTCGGCCAAGTATCTCATCAGTTTTTTGGGTTTCTTTGCTATTTCCTTTCCATCGGGCGTCAGCTGCGGGGTATCTGCCCGATACTGAAGCAGTATCGAGGTTCTGAGCCGTAATTCTTATTCGAAAACTTGCGGCGGGTCTGGTACTGAGCAGTTAATATGCAAACGTTGGTGTTCGGGGCCGATAAAATAGCCCCTTATGAAGGAGAAACGGGTAATGGAAAGGTATCAGAAATTGATGATTGGCAATGCCTTTCTGGTCATTGCGATGAGTATGCTGGCCGGCTTTATGCTGGGTTTCGGTTTGATCGGCGGATTGGAGCTTTACCCGGGCAATATTATTCAAATGCCCTATTACGGTACTGCGGAAGGTTGGGCTCGTGCACACTCTGGGGGGCTCACGAATGGGTTGCTGATTATTGGCGTGGCGCTGGCGCTACCGTTTATCCCATTGAGTAAAAGAATGCACAAAATCACCGTGTATGGCTTTATTTATATCGGTTGGGCAAACACCGCCTTTTACTGGTTTGGGAATGCTTCAGGAAGCCGGGCGCTGAGTTTTGGAGACAACCCGTTGGGTGCAACAAATATTCTGGGCGCGGTGGGGTTTGGCTTGGCTTTCCTTGGTGCTCTCCTCATCATTTGGTTGTTGTGCCATGCTGCGTTCGCGGCTTTACGAGATCGTTAGATGACATTGAGAGTAGGATCTTCGCAGGCCCCGTGTGCAATATGAATGGAGCAACAGTGAAATGGGTTTGTTTACTAGTTTGAGCCGCGAGTCGACTGGTTGCGCTAGAATAAATCTGGCGTTGCGCTAGACCCGAAGTAGCGCCTATAGGTTGTAAACACTCAAACCTATAGGAACTATGATGAAAACTATCCAAACAAACAATGTATTCCAAGCGCTACCTTTAGCGGGCTCATGTCCGAACGCCAGGCAGAATTGGCCGAGCGGTATCTCGCCGACCCAGGTCAGGCGTCGATTAGCGACATGGCCGCCACCAGTTCAGCAACAGTACCCGCCCACAACCCTCTAAGCAGTACGGTAAGCATTGCGGGTGTCGACATTCCATTGGGCGTTCACCGCGCTGTTGGAGTTGTCCGTGGTCGTTACTGCCGAGGTAGATGTTAGAGGGGCGCTCCTCCTGAACCCTCAAACACCCGTGGCATTCCAGAAAATGCATGTTTCGGTTCACCTGGACGCTGCGCCGGGTACTAGCCCCACTATCCTCAATGCCTTATTGCAAGCGGCAGAAACCAGCTGTGTGATCTTGCAGACCCTACGTACTCCACCGCCAATCACTACTCAATATGACCTTAACTGCGCCTAGTGTAGACGCCACTCCAAAACCGCAGCTATTTGCCGAATTTTGAAATAGACGGATCTCGGCGTATTAGAATCGGCGCGGTAGAACTGCGGCCCAGTCACACTCAAGAGCGACCAATAAGCAGGCACGATTCAAGCGTAGGGACTATAAGAACAAGTGTCGCTGAGAACGGTATGACGCCACCACAGATTTGACGGTCAACGCTGGCGCCATACCCAAAAAAACCGTGCAGGTGCACGACCCGTTAAGTGTTGCACATAATGGGAATAAATCCAGCCCTCATCGACCTTTGTGTCGATGCCATCATCCAGCCGTCTCTACCACTGTTGTCGCTGCTACGCCCAGGTCATCGTCTGTACCCACTGTGATCGCGGCCAGCGGTATTGCACCGATGGTTGCAGCCAGGAAGCCAGAAAGGAATCCATTAAACGAGCCAGAGCGAAGTACCAGGCCACTCGCCCGGGTCGCATGAATAATGCCGCTCGCCAACAGCGTTATCGAGAACGGCAACAACAAAAAGTAACGCATCACCGTTCTCTGGCAATAATACTCCGTGATCTACTGCAAACCGTGCCTGATGAGATCAAAAGGGCCGATATGCCGGGTAAAACTGACGCCACCGTGCGCTGCCATCACTGTGGCGCGGTCTGCGGTCCCTTTTTGCGCAGTGATTTTCTGCAGAGCAGTCAGTTCAGGCGCAGATTCCGGCGACATTAGTGCAGCGGCTGGACAGGAGTCATCAATCGGAGGGCAGTCATGGCCATCGGCAAAGAAACTGAAGCAAAAATACTGCGCTACCATTTTGTTGAGAAGTGGCGAACGGGCACCATTGCGACCCAGCTTGGCATTCACCACTCAGTGGTTGATCGGGTACTGGCACAGGCTGGCCTGCCCAAGGTGGAGCGCACTCGCCGTGCGTCGATCATCGACCCCTATCTGCCCTTTGTCATCGACACCCTGCGGGAGTTTCCCACACTCACGGCGGCCCGCTTGTATGAAATGGCCCGCCTGCGGGGATACCCCGGTGGCCCCAGCCAGTTTCGCCAGCGTATCAGTGAACTGCGGCCGCGCAAGCTGCCCGAGGCGTATTTACGCCTAAAAACCCTGCCCGGTGAGCAAGCCCAGGTTGACTGGGGTTCGTTCGGGCATATTCAGATCGGCAAGGCCCGGCGGCCGTTAATGGCGTTTGTGATGGTGCTGAGCTGGTCGCGACAGATCTTCTTGCGCTTTTATCTCAACCAGCAAATGGAGCACTTTTTACGCGGCCATGTAGCGGCATTCGAGGCCTGGCAAGGATTGCCAAAGGTGCTGCTGTACGACAACCTTAAATCGGCCGTATTGGAGCGCCACGGTGACGCCATCCGCTTCCACCCCACCTTGCTGGCCTTGTCAGCCCACTATCGCTTCGAACCACGCCCGGTGGCGGTGGCCCGGGGCAATGAAAAGGGCCGGGTAGAAAGAGCGATTCGCTATATTCGCGATAATTTCTTTGCCGCTCGTCACTGGCAAACACTGGCCGAACTCAATGCGCAAGCTGAGCACTGGTGCCAGGGTGTGAGTGCTGATCGGGCTTGCCCTGAAGAGCGTACGTTGACGGTCAGGGAAGCCTTCTTACAGGAGCAGGTGAGTTTGCCGGATAATCCCTTTGATACCCATGAGAGACAGCCCGTGCGGGCCGCCAAAACCCCTTATGTTCGCTTCGATCTCAATGATTACTCCATTCCCCATCAATACGTGCACAAGCCATTGAGCGTGAGCGCTGACCTGGAGCGGCTCCAGATAGTGGAGGGCGATCAATGCATTGCTGAGCATCAGCGCAGCTTTGGCAAAGGGGAGCAAATCGAACAGGAGGCGCATATCAATGCCCTATGGCTGGAGAAAACCCACGCCAAACTACACCGGGGTCAGGATCGCCTGAGCCATGCTTCGGCGCACGCCCAGACGCTGCTGCAGCAATCGGCACAGCGTGGACATGTCATTAAAACCACGGTCCGGTTACTCAATCAACTGCTTGATGATTATGGGCGGGACGAGCTGCATGTAGCTCTGGGTGAAGCACTTGATCGGCAATCACCCTACCCGGAGGCGGTGCAGCACGTTCTTGAGCGCCGCCGTGATGAACAGCACCTGCCGCCACCGCTTGCTGTCGCCGTGCCGGCGAAGGTCAAACACTACAGCGTCAAGCTGGCTCGGCTTGCCGATTACGACAAGCTCAATGGCACCCGAAGCGAGACAGGAGATGATACCGATGATTGATATCGAGCAACTCAAACAGCAGGCACTTGAACTGAAGCTCCACGGCGTGCTGGCGCACTGGGGCGAGATCACCGACGAGCAATACCCCTGGCGGGCACAGCTCATCGCCTGGGAGCTTGCCGAGCGCAAACAGCGCTCACTCGAACGGCGCCTGAGCAGCGCCAGGCTGGGCCGGTTCAAACCGATGAGTGAGTTTGACTGGCAGTGGCCAAGCGCTATCGACCCACAAGCGATTCATGCCCTGATGCAACTGGGTTTTATGGACACGGCCAGCAATATTATCCTGCTGGGCAGCAACGGCGTGGGCAAATCGATGATCGCCCAGAACCTGGGGTATAACGCTGCTTAGATTCAAGTCATAAGTGCAATTTCTAGAGCAGGTGGCCAACTGGTACAATCCAGTGCCATTTTCTCGACCAAGGAAATTACACATGAACTATACACAGTTGACCGAATACGAACGATACCAGATTGAAGCATTTTTAAAAGCTGGTTTTACACAAAAAGCCATAGCCAGAGAGCTTAGACGAAGCCCTGGGACAATTAGCAGAGAGCTTGGTCGCAATACGGGCTTGCGTGGTTATAGGCCCCAGCAGGCCCAGCGTTTTGCCACTGAACGGCAGCATCACCACACCCATACACGTATTACAGAGATAACCTGGCAGCGGGTTGAATCGCTACTGAGGGAGGAATGGAGTCCAGAGCAGATCAGCGGTTGGCTAGCAAAATCAATCCTGCAATCTGTTAGTCCAGAATGGATTTATCAGTACATTCTGATCGACAAGAAGGCCGGGGGCGACCTCCATGCCCACTTGCGCTGCCAAAAGAAACGTAAGAAGCGTTACGGGAGCCCAGACAAGCGCGGGCAGCTAAAGAACCGGGTAAGTATCGACGAGCGTCCAGCGATTGTTGATGAGCGCAAGCGTATTGGTGATTGGGAAATGGACCTTATCATTGGGCGCTTGGGTGGCTCCGTACTGATGACGGCTGTTGAGAGAAAGACACGTTTCACAGTGATCGCCCTGGCCCCCAATAAAACGGCGAAGGCCGTCAAGGAAGCGATACTTGGGGCGCTTTCCCCCTTAGCCGCCCCGGTAGAAACACTGACCTATGATAACGGCAAGGAGTTTGCCTTACACGAGGTTATCGCCCAACAGCTGCAGGCTGAAAGCTACTTCGCGCACCCTTACCATTCATGGGAGCGGGGATTGAATGAGAATACAAATGGTCTGATCCGCCAATACGCTCCGAAAGGATCTAGCTTTGATGATATGACGCCGGAGTGTGTCCAGAGAATCTTTGATAAACTTAACAACCGGCCAAGAAAATGTCTGGACTTTAAAACCCCCAACCAAGTACTGTTTGGGATCAACCCACCGATTGCACTAGCGACTTGAATCCGCCCTGTCATGCACGGCTATACGGCGCTGTTTACCACCGCAGCGGCGATGCTCAACGACCTGGCAGGTCAGGATGGCGCCAATGCCCTGCAGCGTCGATTGAAACACTACGCCAGGCCCGCCTTGCTGGTAATTGATGAAGTGGGCTACCTCTCCTACAGCAATCGTCATGCTGACTTGCTGTTTGAAATCATCAACCGGCGCTATGAGAAATGTTCAACTTTGGTGACAACGAACCGTCCGTTTGGCGAGTGGAATGACGTGTTCCCCAATGCCGCGTGTGTGGTCTCCCTGATTGACCGTTTAGTCCATCACAGCGAGGTCATCGCCATTGAGGGTGAGTCGTACCGCATGAAGGAAGCGCAGGAGTGCGCGTCGAAGCGGCGCGAGACCAAAAAGCGAGGAAAGGCTAAATGAAAACCTTAAAAATCACAACCTACTGGACGGCTGAACAAGCCGATTGTATTTATCAGCTGCTCGGCGACCTGAGATCGGTACTGTGGGATCACTATGGTGATGAGATTGCGCAACTGTACGAGGAGATCCGGATTGAGCAACAAGAGTACACAGACAGTGTCGAGGTAAATCATGAGCTGCCGTTCTAGCCTGTGATCGATTGGAGTTAAGCCGGATCACTGTCGCCTCTTTGTCGTTCTTTTATTCTGCGGCAAATAACTGCGGGTTTACTGTGGCGCTAACACCTAGTCTACGGCGGTACTAAAAATCGGGAGAACAACTATGTCTAAAAAAACTAATGTACGCGAAAGATCGTCTGGCGATTTGGCGCGCTTTACTTACGAGGCCTGGTTGTTCAATCAGTGACCTCGATGGATTCGGCTGTTAAAGTGCGCGGCAAATACGCGAGACTACCTGACTATGAAATTGTTCCAACTGAGCATGGCCTGTTTTTTATCTGTGGTTCTCACGGCCTGTTTTCATATCCAACTTAGAGGTTCCGTCGGTGCAGGCACCTTGAGCATCGCTCTTTTGCGTGATGCCAACGCTGTGGTGGCAACGGCCGATTCCCTGACGCCGGAAGATTTACTCAATCTTTGGGGACGGGAGTTTTGGGATGAGCAGGTTTCCCTGGTCCGCATGGCGTTCGTCGGCATTACTTTGGTAGAAACCGACGGTATCGAGGCCGATGCGCTCTATTTAGCCACAGCGACCGGTGGCGAGGACTTCGACTCTGAACTGAAACTTGGCTTGAGTCCGAATCCTGTGGCGGTGCAGGGCAGCTGGCACGCTATTGTCAGCGGTCAACATATTCTCGATGGGAATGTGAAAGTTTCGGCTTTGACTGAAGCTCTATATCAACAGCTGTTAGCTCGAATGGACGAGTGGAGCGATGCCGAAATAGTGGCGCGATTGAATGCGGCTGCGGAACTGGTAGTGGGTGATATAGACGAGGATGGCGGTGTTGACTATGAGGATGTGCTGAGATGGAACCGCACTTTTGACGGTGCTAAATTTTTGGGTGATTTGTCTGCTGTTGATGAATTGTCTTCGGCAGTAACGGCGGGGCAGCCCGCGGAAATGCTAAAGAGTAAGGCGAGGCAGGTGCTGGGGAATCATACGGTGGTTATGGAATTTGATGCCGGCACCGTCACCCTGGAAACACTTAACTGGGATTCTCCTATTACAGCGGCTAACTTTTTGCGCTATGTAAAAGAGGGTTTCTACGATCAGGTAATGGTTCATCGCGCCATTGATGGGTTCATGATTCAAATGGGCTTTATCAGCTACCTGGGGCGCAATGATGAGGGTCTGGTTGATTGGGAAATAAAACCCGCTGGGCCCACGATCGTAAATGAATCCAGCAACGGCCTGTCAAATAGGCGTGGCACTCTCTCAATGGCGCGTACCAGCAATCCCGACAGTGCCGCTGCCCAGTTTTTTATAAACCAGGTCGACAATGCATTTCTGGATAACGGCTCGGCGGGCAATCCCGACGGCTATACCGTGTTTGCGAGCGTTTTATCCGGGATGGAGGTTGTCGATAGCATTGCCGGTGAACGCACCGCCTTTGTATCGGGGATAGGCGGCGATGTACCCACCCGCGGCGTTGTTCTGGAATCAACTACCTTGCAGTAGCCTCCACTGACGCCATCGCGATGGTGTCACGACCATCTCTTGACCAAACTCTCTCCTGAACTAAGCTTTCTTGAAGGTTAGCCACATCCCGTTGGAGTGAGTAAATGATCAGAATGGGGGGCGCAGATGCCTTCATGCTCGCATTTGAAATGCCCAAGGCCTATATGCACACCTTCAAGGTGGGCATACTGGATCCCTCAACGGACCCGGAGGGATGGTCATTCGAGAAATTTCACCGGGATTTCGAGGACCGCGTACACCTGCTCCCTCTGTTTCGATGGAAGTATGCACCGGCTCCCCTGGGTATTAATCATCCTCTGTGGATTGAGGACGAAGACTTCAACCTGGATTACCACTTACGACACGTCGTCTGCCCCGCGCCAGGTGATCATCGATCACTGTGTAGTTTCATGTCTGATGTCTATGCCTACCAACTGGATCGCAGCCGTCCACTGTGGATATGTTGGGTGGTCGAGGGTTTGGAAAACGGCAAGGTCGCGGTGGTAACCATGCTGCACCACGCCTACGTCGATGGCGTTGGGGCATCCCACGGTCTGGAGCAGTTCTACAAGGAAGATCCTGGGTGGGCTCCCCAGAGCGTACCTCAATGGAAACCACAGCCTTCTCCCTCGTGGACGAAACAATTGTGGCTGGCCCTGGTAGATTGGCCTGAGGTTGTGTTGACCAATCTGCCAAAGGTTATTTCGGGTTTGCGACAGAAAAAAGCGCTCGATGAAGAATATCAGCTCATGGGTAAACCACCACATCCGGCCCCGGGGATGATGAGGCAAACGCCGCTTAATGCAGTGCTAAGTTACGGGCGAACCTTTGTGTGTGAAAGTATGCCGCTGGATGATTTCAAAACAATTTCCAAAGGTATGGGCGTGACAATTAACGACGTATTTTTGTGCTGTGCCGCAGGGGCCATAAGGCAACTGTTTCTCGACAAAAAATACAATCCAGATCAAAGCCCGCTCATTGCAGCCACGCCCTTCGCCGGCGAGCGACCCGAGGGCATGGAGGGTGTGGGAAACTTCGTAACTATGGATTACTGTTGGCTGCACACGGATATCGAAGACCCATTGCAGCGCCTGGATGCAAGCCACAAGGCGGCGGGTGAGATGAAAGAACATCTGCAGAAAATGGTGGAAATGAATGCAGATTTTGGCGCAATTATGAAGATACTGCCACCGTGGTGCGTCAAGGCTTTCAGCTGGTGGTTGCGAGAAAAGAAAAAAGGTAGCCTGAGCCTGTTTGGCAATGTGGCCCTATCGAACGTTCCGGGCCCCCGCAAGCCACTTTTCCTCGATAAATACAAACTGGATAACTGGTTTTCTACTGGCCAGATCGTAGATGGTACCTGCCTGAACATGACTATGTGGAGTTACTGCCAAAATGTAAACCTCTGCGTGTTAGCAGACAAAAAAGTTCTTCCGGACAGCTGGTTGTTGTTCGAGTATTTTGTCGCTGAATTGAAAACATTGGTTCAACTGGTTCCACAGCCCGGTTTAACGCCCGAGAGTGAAATATGAGTAATATCAATCCGATGGATCTGGCATTTTTTGTGCTCGAAAACAGCTCTCGACAGATGCACATGACGGCCTACCAGATGTTTAAGGTGCCGGCCCGGCAAAAGCACAGTTTCCCAGCCAGGTTGTTGAGCGCTTACCGCAACAGCGAAGTGGCAGCCCCCTTTAACCAGAGGTTGAAGTGGCTTGGCAAGAATGTAGCGTCCTGGCAAAAAGTGGAACCGGATATGAACTACCATGTCCGGCATGTGGCTGTTCCCGCCCCCGGTAGCGAACAGCAATTTTACGAACTCATATCATTCTTGAATACGCCGCTGTTGGATCGCGCCCAGCCGCCCTGGGAGTGCTACGTCATCGACGGGATAGAAGGCGACCGCTGCGCCGTCTTGATCAAGGTACATCACGCCCTCATTGATGGGGGCGGCGCGCTGAAACTGTTCCGCAAGGCCATGAATGATTCGCCACAAGATAAGTCTGTCCGCGCAATCTGGATGCCTTCCGATGAAAAGCCCAGCAAAACAAAACGCCCCAGGGCCAGCGAGTCACAGGTGAAAAAGTTGTTATCGGAGTTTAGCAAATTGCCTTCAAATATGGTGGGCGCCGGTAGCGAATTTGCGAAAATTGGAGCGCAGGTACTGGGCCTAAAACCTCGGGAATCGGCCCTGCCTTTTGGAGCGAAGAAAACCCTGTTCGATAACGTGGCCCAGTCCTCAGCTCGCCGCTACGCGAACTGCGAAATACCACTGGCTGACATTAAAGCTATCGCCAGGAAAACTGAAACAACTGTTAACGATGTGGTAACAACAATTATCGACCATGCCCTGCACCAGTACTTGCTCGAGCATGACGCGGGGATAAACGTCCCCTTGATCAGCCTGATGGCCATGTCTACTCGCAAGCCGGGACAAAAGGCCGCGGGCAACCAGGTCAGTGCTGAACTTGTGCCCATGGGAGCGCCCGCCGCGAGTGTCAAAAAACGGTTGCAGCAGGTGCATGAATCGATTCAGAAAATAAAGGAAAGGGCACAGGAAACGCCCGATTCGGTGCGGCAATTTTATTCGATTTTTCTGTTTGGCAGTTCCGCGCTTGCGGATTTCTCGTCCACCTTTGAAGCAATACCCAGCGCCAACCTGGTCATATCCAACATGGTAGGTCCGCTGGATCAACTGTATACAGGTGGCGTACCCGTGGTCGCCTTTCAGGGGCTTCCCATCGTACCGCCCGGTGGTGGCCTGAATGTCACTTTCGCCAGCTTTAACAAGGATATCTGCCTGGCGATTGGCGCTGCACCTGAAGCAGTGGACAATCCCTACCACCTGATTCAACTGATTCAACAGAGTTTTTCCAGCTTACAAAAAGCGACAACCGGGGCTGGGAGATCAAAGAAATCGAGGGTGGGGAAAAAGTAAGTACACCCCAGGTGAGCAAATACGGAGCAAAGAAAAAATGAAAAATATCGGCGCGATGCTACAACAAAGATCTGTGGTTTCCACCCACCTGGAAGCCTTCGTTGAACCTTCTACCAATGTCCGAGCCACCTACGCCGACCTGAACCGGCTGACTAATCGCTGTGCGAATGCATTGTCTGCACAGGGTTTGAAGCAGGGGGATCGGGTTGCACTGCTAATGCACAACAGCATTGAGTATGCGGCACTTTTCTATGGGGCAGCCAAGTTGGGACTCATAGTTGTACCGCTCAATACCCGGCTCACCGCTAGTGAGCTGTCATTCATCCTGTCTGACAGTGGCACAAATATCCTGATTTTCGACCCTGAGTTTGCCGACACCGCGCAGGCAATTGAAGCCGGTGGGGAGCACCCTCTCACCATAACAGCCTATATACCCACGACGGACGGAACTTCGGTGGAAGGGACTTCCCTGAAGACTCAGCTAGCTGCAGGATCCGAAGAGGAGCCCGAAATAAGCGGCGGAGACCAGGACAATCTTTTCATCATGTACACCTCGGGTACCACAGGGCTCCCCAAGGGTGTGGTGCACACACGAATCGATTATGTGGGCGGGCCTGTGTTGGGCCAGCACCGTGGATGCCCGCTACAAGGATCGGCTGCTACTGCCCCTGCCGATGTTTCATGTGGCGGCTTTGACCGGCGTACTGTTCTGCGCCGTGCGGGGAGTGACTCTGGTCTCCATGCCGGATTTCGATCCTTCGGAATTCTGGCGGCTTATCATTTCGGAGAAAATCTGTATCGGCGCTTCGGTGCCGGCTATCCTCAATTTTATGCGACAGGTTCCCGAGTTCGCGGAACTCAACGCCCCCGATTTCCGCTTCTTCATCACCGGGGCAGCGCCCATGCCGGAAACGTTAACGCGTATTTACAACGAGAAAAATATCGAAGTCATTCAGGGCTACGCGCTGACAGAATCCGGCGGCGGGGGTTGCATGCTCATGAACGAGGACGCCTTCCGGAAAATTGGCTCCGCTGGCAAGCCCACGATGTTCACGCAACTGTGCATCAGGGATTCACAGGGCAAACGTTCTAGTGTCGGTACCGGAGAAATTCTTCTGAAGGGACCACACATGATGAAAGAGTACTGGAACCGTCCCGAGGCCACCGAGGAAGCCTATGATGACGGCTGGTTTTGCACGGGCGATATCGCTGAGATCGACGACGAAAATTTCATCACCATTAAAGACCGCATCAAGGATATGATTATCTCCGGGGGAGAGAATATATACCCGGCGGAAGTCGAGAATGTCATTCTTGCGCATCCGGCAGTTACGGAGGTAGCGGTTATTGGCCTTCCCGATGAAAAATGGGGAGAGACAACCTGCGCGATTATTGTAAAAGGCGAGGGTGATGTCGATGCACAGGGGATCATCAGCTTCTGCGAGGAAAAGCTGTCGAGGTACAAAATGCCGCGGAAGGTTGAATTTGTCGATAGTATCCCGCGCAATCCATCCGGGAAAATATTGAAAAGGGTACTCCGTGAGGAATTTATGTAGTCTTATTGTGATTCGCCGTAAAACCCATGATGGTCCGTGGAATATCTAGACAAGTTTATGGGCTGCAATTGCTAGAGTTAGCGCTTGAACACATACCAACGTCACCGATTTTCCCAGGCATGGTTCAATTGCTGCCGGGGCGTTACAATGCGGCTGGCTTAAAAAATAACAAATCACGGCTAGGCCGGTTTAATCTGAAAGGCGTCTCTCAAAATCCTGATTTCTGGAGATGCCCTGAAGTTGGTCAGGCATAGCGAGGGTATTAGCTCTTGCACAATCTACAGGGTAAAAAACTGGCGATCTGTCACGAATGTGATCTGCTGGTCAATATCGATCCCCTGCGGGAAGGCCACAAAGCTGCCTGTCCCCGCTGCGGCTATATCATCACTCGGGCTCACAAAAATGCCACGGAACGGATGCTGGTTTTTTCCCTGACCGCCGTGCTATTCCTCTTTCTCAGTACCCTGTTCAGCTTTATTAAACTCGGTGTCCAGGGGCAGGAACGGGATTTGTCCCTCTTGCAGACTGTTGAAGTATTGCTGTCGATGAATGAGTGGGCGCTGAGCCTGTTTATCGGGCTGGTTATCGTGGGCATCCCGGTATTGTTTACGGCCATACTGGCCATGTTGTTGCTGTCTATTCGGCTGCGCCTGGCCTCCCCCTTTACTATTCGCCTACTGCATATTGTCGAGACCCTGAAGTTCTGGAATATGGCGGAAATATTCTTCCTGGGTGTTTTGATCAGCATGATCAAGGTGGTGTCGCTGGCGGATATCGGTTTGGGCCTGTCCTTCTGGGCATATTCAGCGTTTAACGTGTTCTTGATTGCTGCCATTTTGCACGTGGATAATTTTCAACTGGCGAGTACAATAAAAACCATCGCCGCAGAAAAGAGCGCCCCCCGTGCCGCCGGTTGAATTTCACGACGCGGCGCAGCACTCTATGGTGGCTTGTCATCATTGCGCAACAGTTCAGCGTGACGTCAATCGTCGCTGCGACTTTTGTGAGCGCGTGCTGCACCGACGAAAACCAGACAGCCTGCAGCGCACCTGGTTGTTCCTGATCACCGGGATTGTGATGTATATACCGGCCAACGTCTGGCCAATCATGACTACCAATACTCTGGGTAACGAAGTGCCCAACACCATAGTCGGCGGTGTGGTGCTGCTGTGGGAGCACGGCTCTTATCCCATCGCGGCGGTTATTTTTATCGCCAGCGTGGTGGTACCTATTACTAAATTTCTGGTGTTGCTGGGCTTGTTGTTATCGGAGCAGCTGGGTGTTTATGACCGGCCATATACCAAGGTGATTCTCTATCGGATCACCGAATTTGTCGGTCGCTGGTCGATGGTGGACGTGTTTGTAGTGGCCTTTCTGGCTAGCCTGATCCAATTGGGCAAGCTGATGTCCATCTACCCCGGGCCGGCGGCACTGGCCTTTGGTGGTATGGTGGTGGCCACCATGTTGTCGGCGGCGAGTTTCGATCCACGATTATTTTGGGACGGCCACGAGCAAAAAAACAGCCATAAACAAAGTGCCAAATCATGAGCGACAATTCCAATAACGAAGCGCCGTATGCCGAAGTCTCACCCCTTAAACGTATTTCGGGTCTGTGGCTGATCCCGATTGTCACCGTGCTGGTGGGCACCTGGATGGTCTACGATAACAGGGCCAGTCAGGGGCCACTGATCACCATCGACTTTGCCAGCGCCGACGGTCAGGAAGAGGGCAAGACCAAAATCAAGACCCGTAATGTCGAGGTGGGTCGGGTGCAGACGATTACCCTCGAGGAAAACCTGGAAAGCGTGACGGTCACCGCCCGCATGAGCAACCAGGTTAGGGATCTGCTGGTCGATGGTACGCGATTTTGGGTAGTATCCCCGGAAATCGGCCTTTCTGGTGTGTCCGGTCTGGGTACTTTGTTATCCGGTCAATATATTGAAATGTCACTGGGCAGTGGCGGGGACAAACAACTCCATTATGAGGGGCTGGATAAAATGCCCTTAACGCCCCCGGGAACACCGGGATTGCATATCACCCTCAATACGGAAAGCGATTTCAGTTTTTCCGAGGGGGACGCCATTTTATTTCAGGGCTTCAAGGTGGGAAAAATCGAGGACGTCTTTTTCAATTCCAACGAACGGAAGATGTATTACAACGCTTTTATTCAGGCGCCTTACCACACGGTGATAACCACCAATACCCGTTTCTGGAACACCAGCGGTGTGCGGTTCGAAGTCGATGCCAATGGCCTGTCAGTACAAACTGGCACCCTGGAGACCATTGTTGGCGGTGGTATTTCCTTTGGTGTACCGGAAGGGGAGCCCTTGGGGGAACGCGTCACCGAACGGGCTTACTACTACATTTATCCCAGCCGTAAGGATATTTATGAGAAGCAATATGTTTATTCTCTCGACTATGTGGTTCTGGTGGACGACAGTATCTCCGGCCTGAGCGGGGGGGCACCGGTCATATACCGGGGCGTGCCTATAGGTAAGGTGTTGCGCAGCGACTACCTGCCCGAAGGCAGCAATCTACTGGATCAGTCGGTCAAGATCCCGATCTTCCTGGAACTTTACCCGGGGCAGCTGGGCTTAGCGGACTCCACGGAGGGGCGAGATCAAGCGAGGACGAGCATCAGTGCGCTGATTGCCCGGGGTTTAATAGCAACTATCAAATCACGCAATTTCCTCCTGGGCCAGCAACTGGTGGAATTGACACTGAGCGCAGAGGCCGCAGCTAGCGACATGGAATACTATAACGATCTCGCAGTGATACCCGTCGGCCAGAATAGCATTACTAAAATGACCGACAGTATTGGGGAGTTTGTCGACAAGGTTAATACACTGCCCATCGAGTCCATCGCCGCCAATCTTGATCGGCTGCTGATCGAGGGCAGCAACACCATGGCCAGAGTCGAGCAATTGGCCTCCTCCATGGACAAGCTGGCCAGCGATGCCGACCAGCAAAAACTGATGCTGACGCTCGACGAGACCTTGGAGCAATACCGCGATCTGGCCATGAGTTTTTCCAGTGATTCCCCGGCCAACCGGGATATTCAGCGTGCACTTGAATCCTTCGCATCAACAATGAACGAACTGCGGCCCTTGCTGACTGAATTGAAAAACCAACCCAACGGATTGATTTTCACGTCCAGCGAAGATCGGGAACCCGAACCCATTAGGAAATCAAATTGAAACGCTTAACATTTATTTGCTGTTGCTTGTTGGTGCTGGCGGGCTGCTCTTCCTCGCCGGCCAAGATTAACTATTATGTGCTGGGTTCGGCCACCCATGCCAGCAACGCGGTAGAGACCGGCAAGCCCGCGGTGGTACTGGAACATCTGGAGCTGGCCGCTTTTTTACGACAGCCCGGCCTGGTCATGCAAACGAGCCAGAACGAAATGCGCATCTCTAAATCGCACCTGTGGGCCGAAGCACTCGATGATGCCCTACCCAAGGCTTTGCAAAAGGCGCTTCAGCACCGCACAAGCGACTATAGTTTTTATCTCAAGGCTCATGACTGGGTGAAAAACACCGACTACCGATTGCGCCTGCGTGTCGATGGCCTGCATCCCAACGAAAGTGGGGAGGTTATTTGCTATGGACGTTTCCAGGTGATACCGACTAAAAACGAAGGTGAATCCTTGGTAAAGGACTTCCACTTCAAACTCGACCTTGACCAAAACGGCTACCCCCATGCCGTTGGTCAACTTGGTAGGCTGGTTGAAATGATTGCCGGGGATATTGTCAACGCGATGAAGGAAGAATTTGATATTGCCGCTGAACCTCAAACCGGTGCTTGAGAATTTAAGGGGTCAGCTCGGATTTTAAAAGGGCTCTGACACGCTGCTAGAATATTGCGGAGAATATTAATGGCCTTGTGAAGCTTTTCAGCGGCGCGGGTAGTAAGCTCCCAAGTTGTTGTTAGAACTCAATCGGAGTACCCGCTATGTTTAAACCTGCCCAAATACTTGCCGTTCTATTTTTGTTTTCAGCTTTTCTCTCCGGCTGCGCGCAGTACGACAGTAAACGCGGCGTAGCGGTTGTATGGCAGGCGCAGGCCGTTAGCCAGCTTGTTGAGGGCAAGAGTACTCGCGCGGATGTCTTGGATCTCCTAGGCCCTCCCTCTCAGGTTATCGCGCTGAAAGATGAGACGGTTTTTTACTATTTGTTTGAGCATTCCCAGGGTGAAGGACTTGTTCTCATTGTTTACAACCGAGTGAATGTTGATACGCGATATGACCGCGCCATTTTCTTTTTTGACGACAATGATATTCTGACGGAATCTGCCACACACATACAGGCGCAAGAGGGTGCGTAGCATCGCCTTCCGATCATGCGCCTTGGCATTGCTTGCGCTGTTAGGCGCTTGTTCCCAATTCCATTACGATCTTGGGGAGCCGCTTTCGGAGTCTCAGGTGCCGGACAGAACCCAGCGGGTAGGGCTTGGGGAGGTACTTGATCAACTGGGTCCTCCCTTGCGTATCTCAGCGACGTCCAGCGGTTTTGTGCTCGCCTGGGAACACTGGGAAATCCACGAGACCAACATTGGTTTCAGTCTCGGGGTTGCCGGTGTCGACGCCCTGTCCATTGATCTGGGTAGTTCCACAACGCGGGGAGAGTTTTTGCTTCTGGGTTTTGATCACCAACACCAGCTGACGGATTCTGCTTTCACAAGTTGGGAAAATAGTGCAGGAGGAGGAAAAGCCATCCAACCCTTTGCAAGTCTTGTTTCTGTTGTCGACGTCGATGACTTGCTCGATAAAATGCCCCAGCACGTGTGGGGGGCTGCTTCTTTGCGAGAGCTTCCCCTGACACTGAACGCGGGCAGCGAACCCGATATGGGACAAAATGGCATAGAACAACGCGGAACCCCGAAGGCTGTGGGCCAGCGAAGTCTGGAGATGAGAGTACAGTGACGCAACCAGGGAAGAAGAGCCTAAAGACCCTTCTTGTTGAAGGCTTGGCTATCGTGTTGTCCATCCCAGGCATGGAGAATCCGTAATTTCCAAGTATTTATCCGCAAAATTATTTATTATTCATTCATTGATACCCATCCTCACAGAGTTGAAGTCATGCAATCAATTATTTCTCAAATGCGAGTGCTGCCAGAAATCGATGCCGATGCAGAGGTTATTCGGCGAGTAGATTTTATAAAGTCTCAGTTGAAATCTGCGCACCTACACACACTAGTGCTAGGCATTAGCGGCGGCATTGATTCATGTGCCCTAGGCCGCCTTGCACAATTGGCAGTGGATCAGTTGAACAGTGAGGACGATGGCTATTATCAGTTTGTCGCAGTCCGCCTACCTTACAATGTGCAAGCAGACGAGGCCGACGCGCAGGCATCTATTGATTTTATTCAACCTACTCAGGCAGTTTCAGTGAATGTGCAGCCCGGTGCTGATGCCATCCATAATGAGACCTGTCAGTCCCTGCAAAATAATGGGCTGCTACCTGCTAGCGATAGCAAACAGGATTTTGTCAAAGGTAATGTAAAGGCACGCACCCGCATGGTAATCCAGTATGAGATTGCCGGGATGTTGGACGGTTTAGTGTTGGGGACGGATCACTCAGCGGAGAACATTACCGGTTTTTATACCAAGTATGGTGATGGTGCCTGCGACTTGGCGCCATTGTTTGGCCTCAACAAACGCCAAGTGAGGCAAGTTGCCGATTATTTAGGCGCACCCTCTCATATTGTGCATAAAGCGCCCACCGCAGATTTGGAATCATTATCGCCGCAGAAATCCGATGAGCAGGCTCTGGGAATGAGTTATGACCAAATCGATGATTTTCTTGAAGGCAAACCTGTGGACCCGGCGGTTTCAAAGAAGTTGGTCGAAATATTTGAAAAGACGCAGCACAAACGGGTTCCAATACCTACTATTTATGATTAACGCATAATCTGAAAGGGTATCGAATAGCACTGTGTCGGCGTCTTTCCAGGCAAGACCCCGGGGGCTTTTAACCCCCCATAACCTCAATCACTTCTACCTGCGTCTCTCGGCGTCGTTTGATGGGCCTGTCCGGCTTTTCCATTTTGGGTATGACTTTCTTCCACCAGAATTGCACCAGACCGAGCTTCCAGGCGATGTAACCGGCGTAGCCGGGTATCGTGGAAAAATCCAAATGGCGCAGGTGATCTAAACCGCGCTTGATCATGTAGATAGCTCGCAGTAGCCCTGCTCGCACCGGATACATGGGCTGCTCATCCGCACAGCTGTGCACTCGGGTTAACAGGCGATCAAACAACCAACGCGGTGGCTTCCACACCACCAGTAAATACAGCACCAGATTGGCCCAACGCGGTGGTATGTTGGCATAGTTGGAGGAAATCTCCTCGATATCAACACCCTGTTCGCGCAGGGTTTTTTCCAGGTGCGTATTTGGGATCACCTTGAGGGAAAATATATTTAGGGTAAATGGTCGCCCGAAGGCGTACACCAATTCCAGGGTATCGATAGCATCCTGGCGAATCTCGATGGGGTTATCAACGATAATGTCGTAGGCGGGAGGAATCTGGTATCGAGGGGCGAATTTCGCACAAACCAGAGACGCCTCCAGCACCTGCTCGGGTGGTGTGGGACGCTGGTAGAAATCCAGAATTCGCTGGGAGCCACTTTGTACGCCCATGCGTATGCGGTTCAAGCCTCCCCAAGTCAGTACCTGCAGTTTGTCCTGTCGCACATAGTTTGGAATGACCCCGTATACTGCAAAGGGAATACCAACTTCTTCTCGCCATATTTCCGCAAATTCGGCCAATTGGTCGAAGGGGATTGCCATGAAACTGTCGTCGTGAAAACACACTGTGCTGAGGTAGGGTTGCGCTTCCAGAGCCGCTTTTATTTCTGCCACGGCATAGCGCGCGCTGGGGTGGCGCAGTTTGCGATAGCCCACATCGTTTTCGATAAACTTGGTGTTACCACAGTAGGTGCACTTAAAGGGGCAGCCTATTGACCAGACCGTATTGAAACTGAGGCCGTTGTTCGCCAAACGGTCATGCAGTGACATTGGTCGAAAGCCCTTGCGAGGTTCATAGAAAAATTCTTCTCCGGAGTGGCGGGCAAAAGCCAGTGTTTCCATTTCGGCAGAGGTTTGTAATGGCAGGAAACCATTGCGGGTAATAGTTTCGCCATCTTTGAACCAAAAGTTGGGGGTGTCCGTATAGTCGCTGCCATCTTTCCACGCGTTGTAAAATTGCTCGAAGGCAAACTCGCCTTCACCGGTGCAAATGGCGTCGACATCGGCCAGGATAGCGTCCTCTGGATGGATGATGGGGTGAATCCCACCCCAGATAATGGTGCTGTCGGGATTGATTTCCCGCACCCGGCTTATTACCGCCTTGGTGAGATCCGCATAGCCTGTCATGCTGGAAAACCCGAGCAGATCGCTCTGCGCCAGCCCCTGTGCTATTTCATCGATGCAATCGGCATCCAGCCCGCCACCGCCGCCAGTGTTCCCAAAGAGAGCACCAGAGAAGGATCGCAAGTTATTGGTGGAGACGAAACAGAACCAGGCATCCGGAATAAGACGCTCAACATGGCCACTGAACTTGCGGAAACCGCAGGCCATAATGCCGTCTTCCATACAGACCATTGTTATTTTCATTAGGGTATCTGTGTTTTAGGAGCCGGCCAGCATTGTATACCTGTCCCCGGCCAATTCCCAATTCACACCACTGCGCTTGCAACTGGAATCTAAGCTGATCCCTTAGCTCGTTGCAGATATACGTTTATTACCGCTGGAAGCGCCTTAGCATCCCCTCCAGTCCGTTGAGTTTAACCTCATAGATCAACGCCAGTTGCGCACCCAACTTGCCCTGGGGAAAGCCCTTACTGTGATACCACACCAGATAGGGCTCGGGGAGATCAAGTAGCTGACGGCCCTTGTACTTGCCGTAGGGCATTACCTGATTGATGGCTTCCAGCAGGTCTTTGTTTTCCATACTTTGTTAGTCCTTTCCCGCAACTAGTGTAGTGTATTAAACAGATTAATGATATAATGATTACTTCATTCACTACCCGTGTGAAGCTAATGCCCGCCCAAATAAATATAACTTTAACAGCGCAAGAGAAAAAGCAGTTGGAAAAAAATGTTAGAAGCAAAACGACACCGGTTCGATTGGTAGAGCGCTCAAGGATTATTTTGCTCGCTGCAAAAAATGTTCCCAACTACAAAATTGCTGAAGAGCTGGAAATTGATGTCAACAAGGTAGGCCGATGGCGGTGTGCCACGAGCACAGACTGTTGCGTAAGCAACACTTGTGCGTGCTGCACTGAAGATGAGGGTAGGCCCCTCGGAGCCGCCTTACAGGAGGAGGCTTCAAACCACCTTAAGCTGCGAAGGTAAAGAGCCTTGGTGGTGAGCGTTAAGGAAAAGGCAAAGCATGACTTTGTCAGGTAGGTGTTATGGAGGCGAATGTAAATGAACCTTTGATGACGTGTCGAAAGCGTAGTGATGATGTCAAAACCGAGGGGGAGTCGTTAACTCGGGATAAGTTTGGGGGAAGACCTGTTTACTGCCCAAGCGGCATCCGGCATGGAGAAGGCGTGAACTTAGCACAGGCTTTTGTGTGGAACGTGGGAACCTGTCGCCTCGATGTAAAGGGAGAAACTCAAGCAGAGACCCTGCAAGAGTCTGAGTACCGATGCGAGGCACAGGGACGGATGATCCCGTAGTAGTGATGAAAGCGCTGTAATGGCGCTGGAGCAAAGGGGGTCAGTTATTCAGTTGAATTTAACTATCAACCACGCAAGTGGGAGGAATTTTTGAAGACAACAAAACCATTTGAGATTTCCAAGCATGATATAGTACGAGCATGGGAATTGGTCAAAGCCAACAAAGGCGCCCCTGGCGTTGATGGTGAGACCATTGAGCAATTTGAGTCAAATCTCAAAGGTAATCTCTTTAAGCTTTGGAATCGCATGTCATCCGGTAGTTATTTCCCTCCGGCAGTAAAAACGGTAGCAATACCGAAGAAAACGGGTGGGGAAAGGAAGCTGGGCATACCCACGGTTTCTGATCGGGTAGCTCAGATGGTGGCGAAGTTGCACTTTGAGCCGCTGGTAGAACCGCATTTTCATGCGGACTCCTACGGCTACAGGCCGAACAAATCAGCACACATGGCGCTGGAAGTCACCCGGAAACGGTGTTGGCGTCAGGACTGGGTGCTTGAATTTGACATCAAAGGCCTGTTTGACAACATTGACCATCAGTTACTGATGAAAGCGGTGAAGAAGCATACGGATAATCGTTGGTTACTTCTGTATATCGAGCGCTGGTTAACAGGGCCGATTCAACTAGAGGATGGCACGACAATTAACCGTAAACGAGGCGTGCCTCAGGGAGGCGTGATCAGTCCAGTATTATCCAATCTGTTTATGCATTACGCTTTTGATAAGTGGGTGGAAAGACACTTTCCGGGCAAACCCTTCTGTCGGTACGCCGACGATGGGCTTGTCCACTGCCACAGTGAGGCAGATGCGAAAATGGTAAAGGTCGCACTGGCGAACAGGCTGCAGGAATGCGGCTTGGAAATGCACCCTGATAAGACGAAGATTGTTTATTGTAAAGATGATGATAGGACGGAGGAACACGCTGTCACGAGTTTTGATTTCCTGGGTTATACATTTCGCCCAAGACGGTCGAAAAACAGGTGGGGTAAGTACTTCATTAATTTCAGTCCAGCGATGAGCGCCACGGCAGGAAAGGCGATCAGGCAAGAAGTGAGGCGTTGGAAGTTGCATTTACGCAGCGACAAATCACTACTTGATCTGGCCCACATGTTTAGGGCGAAGATCCAAGGTTGGATTAATTACTATGGGCGTTTTTATAAATCAGCGATGTACCCGACATTAAAGCACATCAATCGCAAGCTTTGTTTGTGGGCGATGAGGAAATACAAAAAGCTTAAACACCATAGAAGACGGGCGGAGCACAGGCTTGGGGATATTGCTAACATGCATCCCGGCATGTTTCCGCATTGGAAGCTGGGTGTTCGGCCGATGGTTGGATAATGGGAGCCCAGTGAGCTGAGAGGTTCACGCTGGGTTCTGAGAGCAGCCGAGGGGGAGGTTCCCTTTGCTGACTCACCTTGTTGTCATTGTCAAAGGCACCAAACAGGAGGCTGAAACCGTACGTGATCAGTGTCGTGCGTTTCTGGAAGGCAAGTTGAGGCTCACCATGAATATGGAAAAATCCCATATTACTCATGTCAATGATGGCTTTGTGTTTCTGGGTCACCGGATCATTCGAAAACGTGGTCCGAAAGGCAACATGCGCGTGGTCTCAGGAATACCGATGGACAAGGCCAAGGCGTTCGCCCATTCATTGAGCACGTTGTTATCGGGTGACTACAGTCGTAGTAAGATAGACAAGGTAGAGCAACTCAACCGGAAGTTAAAAGGCTGGGCGCAGTTCTATCGTCATACTGATTTTACCGCCATGGTTTACAGTAAAATTGATCAGATCGTTTTCTGGTGTAGACGCCACTCCAAAACCGCAGCTATTTGCCGAATTTTGAAATAGACGGATCTCGGCGTATTAGAATCGGCGCGGTAGAACTGCGGCCCAGTCACACTCAAGAGCGACCAATAAGCAGGCACGATTCAAGCGTAGGGACTATAAGAATAAGTGTCGCTGAGAACGGTATGACGCCACCACAGATTTGACGGTCAACGCTGGCGCCATACCCAAAAAAACCGTGCAGGTGCACGACCCGTTAAGTGTTGCACATAATGGGAATAAATCCAGCCCTCAGTATTTTCCAATATGAAATGAGCCTGAAGGGAGGGTGTATTAAGCCCTTATCTTGAGTCGCTCATGGAGTTGCTGAAATAAGTGATCTCGTGCTGAATTTAGTTGTTCAGCGGCCTCATTGTCCGTCATTTCATTGGCGAATGCATCCAGATTTCTAAAGGTGATTCCCGGCTTTAAATATTGGCTGGGTTTGGCCAGGGAGCGGAATTTCTCATAGGGTGTCATCATGTCGTCGTAGCGGTATTTCTTCCGCTCCTTGCCCTTCTCATCAATAATGGTGGTGGGGAAATAGCAGGGCCGGTGGAAATTGACGTATCGGTAGACTTGATGGCTATTGAGTTCAGTGAAATCCGTGGCGTACTGCTGAGGTATGTGGGTATAGCCATAGAGTTTGCGAATGACCGAGCCATTTTTACTCTCAACCAAACCATTGTCGTTACTGTGCCGGGGCCGTGATTTGGTAAATTCAATGTGCAACTTGTCCAGAAGCTCAGCAACGGTGTAGTTGATATATTCGCCGCCATTGTCTGCGTGAAAGCCCCGTATTTTAAAGGGGAAGGCAGCCAGAATCTGCCTTAGGGCTGGCAGCATAAACGCCTCGCTAATACGTTCCAGCGTGACGATGATCTGGAACTGTGTCACCTCATCCACGGCATTGACGTGGTAGATTCCTTTGCGTTTGTCCTGATCACCTTGATGGACAGAGTCAATGCGGATATAGCCTGGTTGATCGTTCGGGCAAGGTTTGCGCCGCTGGCCAATAGAGGCGGCCTTAGGTCGTGTCTTTGTCAAGACACAGCGCTGCCTCTGGTAGGTCTTGGAGGCCCGCAGGTTGTACAGGTGAGAAACCGAAATACCCGCCAGGCGTCGATAGTCGGCTTGGCCAAAGCGCTGATAAGCCCGCTCACAGAGCTTTTTAAGTACCGCGCCGCTGGGCTGACCATGTCGCTCATCCATACTCGCCAATAGGCGTATATCGGCGTCAGTGTAGGCGCGCTTGAAGCCATTACGCCGAGCTGGTTTCACCGAGACGGTGCCTGTTTTGACGTATTGGCGTATCAGGCGCCTGGTCTGGGCCAGGGAGTAGCCGGTTACCTTTATCAGGTAGCGGGTGACGGTTCCCCGGTCTGTTTTGCCAAGCTGTAAGTATCGGTGCTTCACCAGTGCCTTCTGTACCCAGCGATAGCGTTCAGATTTCTCAGTGGCCACGTTGGAGGCTACTTCCTGTGTGCCGTCGAGAAACTGTTTGATGGCACCCAGGGTATTCAGATGTTCTAAGCTCATGATCGTTTTCATCCGCTGATCATGAACGACTACAAGGACTATTTCAGGCTCATTTTATGTTGGAATCAACTTCCGCCACATTCCCGGGTTTCAGGCTCATTTCATATTGGAAAAGACTCCGGCTTCCCTCGCCGCCCCAACAGGCGTATTCTGTTTTTAGCGCGAGGCATCGGGCCCGCGCGACAACACCCGCCCGGTGCGACATGCCCTGGCGAAGGAGAGTACTATGTTTGCACGCTACTATTGGGGGTGCACGCGCCCCCGCTGGGCCTATGCTGGCCCTCAATCACCCCAAAAATCACGCAGCACTTGCTACGAGTCACGCCGTTCCGGCCATGGTCTGTTTGGCCATAGCTCGGTGTTCGGTGTACGTCGGCCACTGAGGTTTATGAGTGATCGACTAGATCTCGACGATGATCAGTTGCGTCAGTTGGCTGAGATGCTCGCGCGCCTGAAAACCGAACGCGCACAGGCGGTGGTCGACTGGGAGCGCTCCGTGGCCGAGCTTGCTGATTCGCTCGACGGCGACACTTTCGATACTGGCAAAGCCGAAGAGGCGTTGCGTACCAGGCTAGAGAGTGGTGAGCGTCTGCGCAATGAGATTCTCGACACGCTGAGCAAAACTCATGCGATGCTCAATGCCGAGCAGCGCGCCGAGCTCTCTTACTTGCTGCGCTCGGGTCAATTGAGCATCTAGGCAACTTCCCGGGGGATGGCCTGGCCACCCCCGGTATTCCCACCTGACTCTGGCAATACTCTGCTGGTGATTGCGAGAAATTCTGAGCAAAGAAGCAAAAAAGTGTCAGGTCTTGAATTGTGCATTAGCCATCAAGATGGCCTGCGATGTGGCTAAGCAAAAGCTGATGCGCTTTACGCTGCTAAAAACCCTCACAGCCAGGCGTATGAAGGCAAAACTGCCACGGTACTTCGAGCTGCTTGAACAGCTGCGGGATAGCCCGCTACGGGCGCTGGCCAAGACATTGACAAGGTGGATGGAACCCATCATCGCTATGTGGCGATTCAGCAAAACCAATGGCATCACCGAAGGCTTCCACAACAAGATGGAAATGATCTCGAGAAGGGCCTATGGTTTTAGGAACTTTGAGAATTATCGGTTGAGAGTACTGACCCACTGTGGGTGGGATGGGATAATCAATCGTGTACGTATGAATGCCCATCCCCCGTTAATGGGGTAGAGCCCGACACTTTTGGTGAAAATCCACTATATGCTTTAAATATAGTGGTGCCCGAGGCCGGACTTGAACCGGCACGACATTGCTGTCGGGAGATTTTAAGTCTCCTGTGTCTACCAATTTCACCACCCGGGCAGCGACTGAGGTGAAGCGAAAGTCCACCCTTGGAAGCGGCGGCATAATAGCACAATATCCCCAGCTCAATGCAAGAAAAGCGGGCTGCCAAAGCCGGTATTTCGCTCTGGCCGTGATACACTCCAAAAATAATTAGAAATAACACTGTAGGTCTCTATATGGCGTCTTCACGCGGAGAATTTAGCTCTCGATTTGGGTTTGTAATGGCGGCTGCCGGCAGTGCAGTGGGCCTTGGCAATATATGGGGCTTCCCCACTCAGGCCGCCAGCAATGGCGGTGCCGCTTTTCTGATGGTGTATTTGGTATTGGCCTTTACTCTGGCCTACCCCGCGCTCATGGCAGAACTGATTATCGGGCGACATGCCCATGCCAACGCGGTGCGAGCACTCAGTTTGATTTCAAACGGGACTATCACTCGGCGAATTGGCGCCGGCACCGGAATCGTTGGTTTCATTGTCGCCAGTATGATCCTCAGCTTTTATGCCATTATTGCCGGCTGGATGATCGCGTTTTGCCTTTCTGGCGCCCTGGAATTGGTGGGTATGCACGATGCGGCAAACTGGCTAACCATTTCCGCCATACCCCGAAACATTTTCTTCATGCTGCTGTTTATCTGTCTTACGGTTGGAATCATCTCAAGCGGCGTGCAGGAGGGTATTGAGCGATGGTCAGCTCGCCTGATGCCGATGTTGCTAATCGCCCTCATCTTACTAGTTATTTATGTACTGACGCTGGATGGGGCCATGGTGGGGCTGAAGGTCTATTTACTACCTGATTTTAGTCGCATTCTATCAGCCGACCTAATAATCGGTGCCCTGGGAGCGGCTTTCTTTTCCCTGTCATTGGGGGTCGGAACCATGTTGGTTTACGGATCCTATATTAGCGACAAAGAAAACCTGCCCCTACTGGGCGGCATGGTAACGATAGTCGATATCTCCATCGCCGTTCTCGCGGGCTTTCTGGTGCTGCCAGCGATGTACGTTGCTCAGCACAATGGTGTGGAAATCTTTGGTGCTGGTGGTGCACTTATTTCCGAAGATACACTTATCTTCACCGTCTTGCCGGAACTCTTTAATACCATGGGACTGGCAGGGATTGTCGTGTCGTTCGCCTTCTTTTTTCTGATGAGTATCGCCGCCCTCACCTCCTCGATTTCAATGCTGGAAGTCCCCGTGTCCTATGCCATTGAGGATCATGGCATCGGCAGGAAAACGGCTGCCATCATGATTGGCGGTGTTATTGCCTGCTTTGCCACGGTAATTTTATTCAACTTTGAAACAATGTTTGGCTTGGTAGTTAGTATCACCACGCGCTATAGCCAACCTCTTCTTGGCTTCATGCTGTGTATCTATGCGGGTTGGGTATGGCACCGGGATTCTTTGCTTCAGGAGGTACGCAAAGGCTATCCCAATGTGGAAAACGGCCTGTTCTGGAAGATATGGCCCTGGTATGTGCGGGTGGTATGTCCGGTAATTATTCTCGGCATTTTCGTGCAAAAAGTGGTCGGATAAACCGCTAAGTTACTTCAGCGACAGTACCCCAACTTCTTCTACTCTCTGAGTGGGAATAAATCCGTTGAAGTCTATCTTGGCGGCAAAACGATACTCCAATGTCTCCAGACTGGACTTACCGAGTCCGGCGAGCACTCTTAGTATCTGAAACATATTGACCCCCGCCTCCAGGGTAACCATTTCTTCTGAATAGGGGTCTATGATCGGTATGTTGTAGACGCCACTCCAAAACCGCAGCTATTTGCCGAATTTTGAAATAGACGGATCTCGGCGTATTAGAATCGGCGCGGTAGAACTGCGGCCCAGTCACACTCAAGAGCGACCAATAAGCAGGCACGATTCAAGCGTAGGGACTATAAGAATAAGTGTCGCTGAGAACGGTATGACGCCACCACAGATTTGACGGTCAACGCTGGCGCCATACCCAAAAAAACCGTGCAGGTGCACGACCCGTTAAGTGTTGCACATAATGGGAATAAATCCAGCCCTCATCGACCTTTGTGTCGATGCCATCATCCAGCCGTCTCTACCACTGTTGTCGCTGCTACGCCCAGGTCATCGTCTGTACCCACTGTGATCGCGGCCAGCGGTATTGCACCGATGGTTGCAGCCAGGAAGCCAGAAAGGAATCCATTAAACGAGCCAGAGCGAAGTACCAGGCCACTCGCCCGGGTCGCATGAATAATGCCGCTCGCCAACAGCGTTATCGAGAACGGCAACAACAAAAAGTAACGCATCACCGTGCGCTGCCATCACTGTGGCGCGGTCTGCGGTCCTTTTTTGCGCAGTGATTTTCTGCAGAGCAGTCAGTTCAGGCGCAGATTCCGGCGACATTAGTGCAGCGGCTGGACAGGAGTCATCAATCGGAGGGCAGTCATGGCCATCGGCAAAGAAACTGAAGCAAAAATACTGCGCTACCATTTTGTTGAGAAGTGGCGAACGGGCACCATTGCGACCCAGCTTGGCATTCACCACTCAGTGGTTGATCGGGTACTGGCACAGGCTGGCCTGCCCAAGGTGGAGCGCACTCGCCGTGCGTCGATCATCGACCCCTATCTGCCCTTTGTCATCGACACCCTGCGGGAGTTTCCCACACTCACGGCGGCCCGCTTGTATGAAATGGCCCGCCTGCGGGGATACCCCGGTGGCCCCAGCCAGTTTCGCCAGCGTATCAGTGAACTGCGGCCGCGCAAGCTGCCCGAGGCGTATTTACGCCTAAAAACCCTGCCCGGTGAGCAAGCCCAGGTTGACTGGGGTTCGTTCGGGCATATTCAGATCGGCAAGGCCTAGCGGCCGTTAATGGCGTTTGTGATGGTGCTGAGCTGGTCGCGACAGATCTTCTTGCGCTTTTATCTCAACCAGCAAATGGAGAACTTTTTACGCGGCCATGTAGCGGCATTCGAGGCCTGGCAAGGATTGCCAAAGGTGCTGCTGTACGACAACCTTAAATCGGCCGTATTGGAGCGCCACGGTGACGCCATCCGCTTCCACCCCACCTTGCTGGCCTTGTCAGCCCACTATCGCTTCGAACCACGCCCGGTGGCGGTGGCCCGGGGCAATGAAAAGGGCCGGGTAGAAAGAGCGATTCGCTATATTCGCGATAATTTCTTTGCCGCTCGTCACTGGCAAACACTGGCCGAACTCAATGCGCAAGCTGAGCACTGGTGCCAGGGTGTGAGTGCTGATCGGGCTTGCCCTGAAGAGCGTACGTTGACGGTCAGGGAAGCCTTCTTACAGGAGCAGGTGAGTTTGCCGGATAATCCCTTTGATACCCATGAGAGACAGCCCGGGCGGGCCGCCAAAACCCCTTATGTTCGCTTCGATCTCAATGATTACTCCATTCCCCATCAATACGTGCACAAGCCATTGAGCGTGAGCGCTGACCTGGAGCGGCTCCAGATAGTGGAGGGCGATCAATGCATTGCTGAGCATCAGCGCAGCTTTGGCAAAGGGGAGCAAATCGAACAGGAGGCGCATATCAATGCCCTATGGCTGGAGAAAACCCACGCCAAACTACACCGGGGTCAGGATCGCCTGAGCCATGCTTCGGCGCACGCCCAGACGCTGCTGCAGCAATCGGCACAGCGTGGACATGTCATTAAAACCACGGTCCGGTTACTCAATCAACTGCTTGATGATTATGGGCGGGACGAGCTGCATGTAGCTCTGGGTGAAGCACTTGATCGGCAATCACCCTACCCGGAGGCGGTGCAGCACGTTCTTGAGCGCCGCCGTGATGAACAGCACCTGCCGCCACCGCTTGCTGTCGCCGTGCCGGCGAAGGTCAAACACTACAGCGTCAAGCTGGCTCGGCTTGCCGATTACGACAAGCTCAATGGCACCCGAAGCGAGACAGGAGATGATACCGATGATTAATATCGAGCAACTCAAACAGCAGGCACTTGAACTGAAGCTCCACGGCGTGCTGGCGCACTGGGGCGAGATCACCGACGAGCAATACCCCTGGCGGGCACAGCTCATCGCCTGGGAGCTTGCCGAGCGCAAACAGCGCTCACTCGAACGGCGCCTGAGCAGCGCCAGGCTGGGCCGGTTCAAACCGATGAGTGAGTTTGACTGGCAGTGGCCAAGCGCTATCGACCCACAAGCGATTCATGCCCTGATGCAACTGGGTTTTATGGACACGGCCAGCAATATTATCCTGCTGGGCAGCAACGGCGTGGGCAAATCGATGATCGCCCAGAACCTGGGGTATAACGCTGTCATGCACGGCTATACGGCGCTGTTTACCACCGCAGCGGCGATGCTCAACGACCTGGCAGGTCAGGATGGCGCCAATGCCCTGCAGCGTCGATTGAAACACTACGCCAGGCCCGCCTTGCTGGTAATTGATGAAGTGGGCTACCTCTCCTACAGCAATCGTCATGCTGACTTGCTGTTTGAAATCATCAACCGGCGCTATGAGAAATGTTCAACTTTGGTGACAACGAACCGTCCGTTTGGCGAGTGGAATGACGTGTTCCCCAATGCCGCGTGTGTGGTCTCCCTGATTGACCGTTTAGTCCATCACAGCGAGGTCATCGCCATTGAGGGTGAGTCGTACCGCATGAAGGAAGCGCAGGAGTGTGCGTCGAAGCGGCGCGAGACCAAAAAGCGAGGAAAGGCTAAATGAAAACCTTAAAAATCACAACCTACTGGACGGCTGAACAAGCCGATTGTATTTATCAGCTGCTCGGCGACCTGAGATCGGTACTGTGGGATCACTATGGTGATGAGATTGCGCAACTGTACGAGGAGATCCGGATTGAGCAACAAGAGTACACAGACAGTGTCGAGGTAAATCATGAGCTGCCGTTCTAGCCTGTGATCGATTGGAGTTAAGCCGGATCACTGTCGCCTCTTTGTCGTTCTTTTATTCTGCGGCAAATAACTGCGGGTTTACTGTGGCGCTAACAGTATATCGCTGGTAACACCGTTTACCAGTTCCCTATCCAAAAAATCAATTGTGTAACTGATACCCGCAATGTCCAGAGTTTGATTGTTCGGGTTGGTGACCCGAAGTTTTATTTCGAAGCGCGGCCCTATATCCTCGGAGGGCAAATTTCTTACGCTCTCCACGGTAACTTTGGGCGGATCGAAATCGGACCTGAAACTGGCGCAACTTGTAAGCGACAAACACAGAATAAGCAGAGTGACGAATAAAGCGTAGGGTCGACGGGTATATCTCACGGCTTACCACCAGGTTGCTATTTATTAGGTGGGAATACTACTCCCGTTAAATGATCGCCCGAATAATAACTTACTTTTGGCCCGTGTGCCTCGAGACGAAAAACAGAAAATAAGCGACACTGCCCAGGCAGAATACCGCGGCAACCCAATCGCCCGTTTTTAGGTAGATGTAGCCCGAGAACAGGCCCATTACCAAGGCCGCGATAAGCCCTAAACTTCTTGCGAAATTAGACATAGGCCCTCGTTAGTTTGGATGCGTTGAATTGTGTTTAAAATTGGAGGCTCGGGCCGGAATCGAACCGGCGTAAACGGAGTTGCAGTCCGCTGCATGACCATTCTACCACCGAGCCTTTATGGTGGTTCCATTTTCGCCTAGGGAGAAATTGGAGCGGGAAACCGGGTTCGAACCGGCGACCTCGACCTTGGCAAGGTCGCGCTCTACCAACTGAGCTATTCCCGCAAATCTATATACACGTTTAGACCGATGTGGCGGTCGCCGGAACCGACGAGACTGGGCGTCCCCCCTCGACCTCAACAAGGTCGCGCTCTACCAACTGAGCTATTCCCGCAAATTACATGTTTTTACCGATGTCGCGGCAGCCGGAGCCGGCTAGAGGCGCATATTTTATGGTCTTTGGCTCAGGAGTCAAGGAGAAGTACAGATAAATCTCGCAACTACCTGAATTAGTTAGGTTTATCTTGCTCCTGGATCACAACCCACGCGGCTTTTAGGTAAATCACCATAGACCAGAGAGTCAATATGGCCGCCGCGTAGAGCACCAGGTAGCACAATGCCAGTAACCAGCTCTCATCTCTAGCTGGATCAATGGCCAACAGGCCAAAAATGGCGATCATCTGGAACACGGTTTTTACTTTGCCCACATAAGATACTGCCACCGAAGTGCGCTCACCAAGTTCCGCCATCCACTCTCGGAGGGCTGAGATGACGATCTCACGGCCAATAATAACGCAGGCCGCCACGGTAAACTGAACGGTATCGTGCCGCTCTACCAGTAGCACCAAAGTTACAGCTACCATCAGCTTATCTGCCACAGGGTCCAGAAAAGCGCCAAAAGCAGTCATTTGGCCCAATCTTCGGGCTAAATAGCCATCGAACCAGTCGGTAATCGCAGCCACCGCAAAGATCGCAGCGGCAACCTGGAAGTGCTTTTCAAATGGCAGGTAAAAAACCACCACCAGCACCGGTATTAGCAAAATACGCAGCATGGTGAGCGCATTGGGTATATTCAAGTTCAAACCGGGAACAGCCTCATTCGTATTCTTCTATCCATTGTGTAAATGATCATAAATCTGTTGTGCCAGATTAGCACTAATACCGTTGATCTTTTTTAACTCACCGACGTTGGCGTTGCCGACCCCCTGAGCACTGCCAAAATGGCGCAGCAACTCCCGACGCCGCTTGGCACCTATACCCGGAATAGTCTCTAACTGCGAGGTCTGCCTTTTTTTGTCCCGGCGAGCCCGGTGGCCAGTAATCGCAAACCGGTGTGCTTCATCGCGAATGTGTTGAATTAGGTGCAGTGCAGCGCTGTCGCCTCGCAACTGCTTTTCTGTCCCCGTCCGGCCGTTAATCAAGGTTTCAAAGCCGGCCTTGCGGGTAGTGCCCTTGGCGACGCCGATCACCTCTACATCATTGATTTGTAGCTCCTCTAAAACAGACATAGCCTGGGATACCTGGCCTTTACCACCGTCGATAAACAAAATATCAGGAATCGCGCCCTCACCTGCTTTTAAACGCTTATAGCGCCGCTCCAGCGCCTGCTGCATGGCGGCATAATCGTCGCCACCGGTTATTCCCTCGATGTTAAATTTTCGATAGTCCGACTTCTTCGGGCCATTCTCATCAAATACCACGCACGAAGCCACTGTTGCTTCACCCGAGCTGTGGCTGATATCGAAACATTCCATACGTTGAGGAAGTTCGGGAAGCTTCAGGGTGTCCTGCAGGGCTTGTAGTCGAATCTGGGCTGTATTTTTGCTTTCCAAATGGGACTGTAAGCTGGTCTCTGCGGTTTGCTGTGCCAGTTGCAACCATCTTGCTCTGGCGTCTCTCACTCGATGGCGCAGCTGGACTTTTTTACCGGCGTGGGCAGTGAAGGCCTCAGCTAAAGTTTCCAAATCCTCGGGAGCTGCGTTGACAATGATTTCTCCGGGTAGCGCTCTCGATGCCGCAAGGTAGTACTGCGGCAAGAAAGCCGACAGCACCTGGGCTGGGGTCTCGTCCAGCTTTAAGGGTGGGTAGTAGGTTTTGCTTCCCAACACCCTGGCTCCCCGCACAAACAGCACCTGAACGCATGCGCGCCCGCCGTGTACTGCCGCCGCCATGATGTCCAGATCCCCACTGACGCCCTCTATGCCCTGGCTGGCCTGCACATGCTGGAGCTGACTGATCTGATCACGGAAAGCTGCGGCTTTTTCATACTGTAGTTGTCGCGCGGCACTCTCCATATCATCTGCGAGACGAACCATTAACTCCTGGGATTTACCTGTCAAAAAAAGGCTGGTGCTCTCCACCTGACTAGCGTAATCATCATCGCTGACCGCGCTCACACAGGGGGCAGAGCAACGGTCGATCTGATACTGCAAACAGGGCCGGGATCGATTCCTGAAATAGCTGTCCTCACACTGGCGCACCTTGAAGACTTTCTGCATAAAATGTAACGATTCTCTGACAGCAGCAGCACTGGGATAGGGACCAAAGTAGCTGCCCTTTTTCCGTTTTGCGCCCCGGTGCAAACTTAGCCGAGGATGTTTGTCCTCGCTGGATAAAAAGATATAGGGATAAGATTTATCATCGCGCAAAAGAATATTGTAGGGCGGTTGATGTTCTTTGATGAGGTTGTGCTCAAGCAATAGGGCGTCGACCTCGGTAGAGGTTACCGTCACTTCTATATCTTGAATTCGAGCAACCAGGGCCATCGTTTTTGCCGCCAAACCGCTGGCTCGAAAATAACTGCTGACTCGATTGCGCAGGTTCTTCGCTTTGCCGATGTAGAGTATGCGCCCCTCCTCGCCATACATTTGGTAAACGCCCGGGCGCGTCGTTAAGGATTTAAGAAAAGCCTGGTGATCGAAACTACTCATAGAGGCCACCATAGGTTCGGGGCTCTTGTTCCAACTCTATGCCAAAGCGTTCCTGTACTGACTGGGCAATTTTTGTCGCCAGGCGAAGTATTTCCTTACCGCTATTACTACCGTAGTTAACAAGTACCAGGGCGTGGTCTGGATGCACACCAACACCCTTTTCCCGGTGCCCCTTCCAACCGCATTGATCGATAAACCATGCAGCGGGAAACTTAATACTGCTATCTGATTGAGGGTAAGCAGGAAGGTCCGGGTAACGGCGAATCAATTCTGGTGCGTGAGCTGCGGACAAGACCGGGTTCTTAAAAAAACTGCCCGCGTTGGGTATCACTGCAGGATCAGGCAATTTACTTGACCTGATTCCCACGACAGCATCAAAAACTTCCTGAGCAGTTACCCTTGACACGTCACTGCACTCAAGCTCCTTGGCCAGCGCAGGATAATCAATCTGTAGGTTTTGATTCTTCAGGAGATGAAAATCCACGGACGTAATCGCAAGCTGATCGCGCAAACCGTGTTTAAAAATACTGTCGCGATAAGAAAACTCACACTCCCGGGGTGAAAGCACAATCGGTTCCTGATCTACGATTCGCCGAGCGTGGACAACGTTTACAAATGACTTAACCTCCACCCCATAAGCGCCAATGTTTTGTATCGGTGCTGCGCCTACGGTACCGGGAATCAGAGCCAGGTTTTCCAAACCATAGTATCCCTGCTTTAAACACCAGGCGACAAAATCATGCCAGATCTCTCCGGCTGAAACTCGCAGCACAACACTGTCATCATCTTCAGACACAGTCTCGATGCCACAACTACTCTGGACGATGACTAGGCCGGAGATGTCTCCCGCCAGGACTACATTGCTGCCCGCGCCGAAAATCGTGACCGTTAGTTTTCGTTGTTGCGCCCACGCCATCGCTTCAGTTAACTCCCGTTCAGAGCTCACTGTGACCAGGGACTCGCCAATCGCAGAAAGCGAAAGCGAATTGCGCGCCTGTAATGGCGCGTCACGCAGTATGTTCAAAGCCCATATCCCGCAACAGACCTTCGCTGGCAGATTCGATCAGGTCCAGCACTAGTGCAAAACCCTGATCACCTCCGTAGTACGGATCAGGTACCTCCATTAGGTCTGTATCAGATGCATAGTTCAAAAAAAGATCCAGGCACCCCGCGTAATCCTGCGGACTCATGGCGTGCAAGTCGGCGAGGTTTTGCCTGTCCATGGCGAGGATGTAATCAAAGTGTTCGAAGTCCTGAGGCACCACCTGCCTGGCCCGAAGATGGTCCAAATCATAACCCCGGCCCTTGGCCTCAGCTGCTGCCCGCGGATCTGGAGAGCCCCCAATGTGCCAATCTCCTGTGCCGCAGGAATCGACCTCAATTCGGCCCTGCAAGCCTCGCTGCGCCACCATGTGTTCAAAAACTCCATGGGCTGTGGGCGAGCGACAAATATTGCCCAGGCAGACAAAAAGAACTCTCATGCTATATCTTCTCTTAGGCGGGAAATGCCAGGCCAGAGGCAGTTATTCGTTTTCATTTTCCTGACCCATAAAACGGGGTATCAATCGGACCGTGTCAAAATGGTCCATTTTTACAGGCGTATATTCGGGCCGTAAATCATAATGGCGTGAGCTTATATAGCCGTTAGTCGCGACCTGGCGCAAATGGAAAAAATCAGTGAAAGAACTGAACTTTGGTTTAACGTCGACGGGACAGTAGTGCGTCACAAGAGAGCGTCGCGTTCGACCATTGGTATTGGCCGTGCCGCCGTGAACTAAATCCGCCGTCCAGATGAGCGCATCACCTTTCTTCGGTAAAAAAGTTTCATAGGGCATACCTGCCGCTTTGCTGCGAGCTACAATAGACTCGAGAAACTCATAATGGATAGGCTTGCCGTGCTTTCCTGGATTCCAGGATTTCGAGTCATCGGGAAACAGGAAATCCTCCAGGTGGTTACTACCCGAGAAGTACATCAGTTCGCCACTGCCAGGGGTCACGTCTTCCAGCGCTACCCAGGACGCCACAAATTGCAAAGGCTCAGACACCACAACGTAGGCACCGTCTTGATGCATTAATTGCTGCGAGCCGTGGGTAAAGGTCAGGCATTGAAACGCATTGGCCGGCGATTCAAACACTTCTTGTAAAATCCTATCTATCTTCTTCGCGTAAATCGCCTTGTGCGCACGTTTGGAATTTACGTGGAAGTCTATTAGACGATAGCCTGAATCATCACAGACCTGCTTTGTGGGATGAATATAGGCATTGCGAGAGCGCCGCGCGATGTACGCTTGCGGGTGACGGTGTACAGCAGATATCTCTTTGCTCAATTGGTTTGCCAGCCGGCCGGAGATAGCAGCGGGGATAATGGCATACCCGAAATTGATAAGATCAGACAGCTGGCCGTAAAGATCTTCGGGCAACGTTGCTGCGTTATTCCTGCGTTCCAATACCAATTTTGCGTCGGGTCTATCGATCCATAACGGTTTAAATTTTGTATCCGGACCTGGCATTCCGCGGTGACCTTGAGAGCTATTTTGCAGTGCGCAATTTACCAGTTTTTAGCTATCTTTGACAGCTTGGGTGGGCTGGAGCAAAAACCGATCACTGGGCTGCGCAGCGCGATAGCTAACCGGCTCATCCTTGAGCCAGTCGCTCACGTCGATGTCGAAACTGCTGCTAAATTGTTCGATATCGCGCGCATAGCAATTCTCATGTATCGCTCTGACCTCGTCGGATGTCAGGTGGTCCGTCCAGTGTAGGGATGCCTCAAGATTGGATTGCGCCAACTTAGGATCAATATCAGTCCAGACTTCAGCGCCTTTTGCATGGGCAAAAACCAGAGTATTTCCGGGGATGAAATAGTCGCGCTGATCAACTGTAATCTGCTCGCCGTCCTCCCCGCCATAGTAAAACTTCGGCATCATGCCATCGTTAATTCGATCACCCTGAAGTCGCCCAAAGTCCAAATCATCGATACCTAAAAATGCATGGAGTTTTTGCTCGACCTTTGCCGCGTCAAACAGATCCGATTCGTAGCTTAACAAGAGCATTTCATCGCGGCTGAATTCATTCAGCCATCGGGCCAGACTTTCGCAATACGGTGGAAAAACGTCGGGTTTGCCCCTGGCACCGTCGAGTACCTCCTGAAATGAGGCCGCGTAGTTTTCGAGTTTGAGTCCAACATGGCGAAGGCGATGCATATAGTGAGAAAAAGCGCGATAGACCGGGTGCCTCACCAGCACTAGTAGTTTTGCGTTGGGAGAAGTTTCTCGGATTCGAGAAATTATATGCCGCCCTCTAAAGTATGATGGGGTTACATCGCAGACATAGCTTGCATCCGGTTTCGCGGCGAAATCGTACCAGGACATATACCAATCGAGACCGCGGCCATACTCAAGATTGTAATAGAACAGTTCCTTTTTCGTGGGCGTCAAAATGGATGGAGATTGTTCGAACACCGCATTCAAAAAAGTCGTTCCGGATTTCTCCATTCCAATACAGATTAAGTTGGGAACGCGTTTTTCTGTGCTCATCTGAAACACTCTTGCAAATCAGCAAAAACTAGGGACGTTCGCTATTGGCAAAATATTGCCTGACCTTCTCCAGGTCCTCCTGGGTATCCACTCCTGCAGGAACAGTCTGGGATACTTCCTCTACATGTATGGTTTCACCGTTATACAGCGCACGCAGCTGTTCTAATTGCTCAAGCAGCTCCAGCGGAGCTGGATTCCAGCCTACAAACCGCTCGAGAAAACCGACCCGATAGGCGTAGATGCCAATATGTCGAAACCAGCTACCCTGGTTTGGCCGTTGAGATAAATCCGCTGCAAACTCATCGCGTGCCCAGGGTATGGCGGCTCGACTGAAATACAGCGCCATACCGTTGACGTCAAATACAACTTTCACTGCATTGGGGTTATGGATTTCTTCGTTGGCCTCAATTTCTTCACACAGTGTTGCTATCGATGCCTGTTGGTTGCGTTGCAAATTCTCCGCCACCTGATCAATCACATCCGGGGGAATAAGTGGCTCATCGCCCTGAACATTAACCACAATGTGGTCCGGCGGCATACCCAAATCAGATGCCACCTGTGCTAGCCGATCTGTACCCGATGGGTGACGATCTGACGTCATGCAAACTTGTGCGCCGAAGGAAGTAGCGACCTCAGCAATTCTCTTATCGTCCGTCGCTATAATGACCGAACTGGCAGAGCTTTCACCGGCCTTCTCCCACACACGCTGAATCATAGGCTTTCCGGCGATATCCAAAAGCGCTTTGCCTAAGAGTCTTGTCGAAGCGTAGCGAGCGGGAATAATAACGGAAAATGACATTAGCTAGTGTCCCTTAGTCGTTTTGAACAAGTGCAGCAACCGATTGTAGCAAGGCGCTGGGAAGTTGTGCCTGAATCTTGAGATACCAAAAATTCTCATCGGCAAAGTCTCTGCATTTTACTGCATCTTTCTCAGTCATGATGATCGGCTTGTCCGCCATGCCAGCGAAATCTTCAGGGTTATATGAATGGTGATCCATAAAACTTCGCGATTCAATTTTAAATCCCGCCTTAGACAGACTGTTGAAGAATTGCTGGGGCTGGCCTATACCTGCCATCGCATAAACTTCATCCTCAAGCACATCGGGAGTTACTAAACGTTGCTCTGCACTGACTAAATTCACCAACGATAATGGCGAGTAAACAACACCGCGCTCAGGATCGGAGCTACCTCTATAAAGAACATGATCAACTTCACGCAATCTCGATTCGGGCTCTCTTAGCGGGCCAGCGGGCAGACAAAAGCCATTGCCCAGTCCACGGTCGGCATCCACGACTGCGATTTCCATATCGCGGCCCAGAGCATAATGTTGCAAGCCGTCGTCGCTGAGGATCAGATCTACCTCTGCCTGTTTGAGTAGCGCTTTAACTGCATCTGCGCGCTTTGGCGCCACCACACAGGGGCAACCGGTGCGAAGAAAAAGTAGCAGCGCCTCATCGCCACAATCTACAGCGGTGCTGTTTTCGTGAACAGTGTAGGGAAATGACTCACCCGTGGCACCGTAACCGCGGCTTACGACCCCCGGTTTAAGACCAACAGATTGAAGATACTCTACCAAGGCCAGGACGATAGGCGTTTTCCCCGTCCCTCCTACAGTGATGTTGCCAACTACCACAAGGGGCTTTTCAGGTTTATAACGGCCGAGCAGACCAGTACTAAAAAGCGCTCTTCTCGTGGCGACCAGAATACGAAAGAGTAACTCCAGGGGCCGCAATAACCACAGCCACCAGGCGCCGCCGTACCAGGCGTCCACAAGTGCTGCACTGCCCAGGGCCATTAATCGCTAAACTCCTGACGATACAGCTGGGAGTACAACCCCTCCTGCTCCAGCAGTTCCCGATGAGTCCCCGTGGCGGAGACTCGCCCCTGATCCAACACCACTATACGGTCCGCATTTTCCACTGTGGACAGTCGATGGGCGATGACGATAGTTGTTCGGTCGCGCATCACGTTCTCCAGCGCCTGCTGTATGCGGTGTTCAGATTCGTTGTCCAGGGCCGAGGTCGCTTCATCAAGAATCAACAGCGGGGCATCCTTTAACAAGGCTCTGGCAATCGCGATTCGCTGTCGTTGCCCACCACTAAGCCCTGCACCATCTTCTCCCGGCACCGTCTCAAATCCCGCGGGAAGTTCATCGATGAAATGCTTGGCATAGGCAGCTTCTGTTGCTGCTATCACCTCGGCGTCACTGGCTTCAGCTTTACTTCCGTAAGCGATATTAGCTCTCACAGTATCGTGAAACAGAGTCACATTTTGCGAGACTACCGCCAGCTGCTGGCGCAAGTTCGCCAGTTTATAATCTTGTATAGCGACTCCATCGAGCAGTATTTCTCCGCTATCCGGTTGGTAAAACCGAGCCAGCAACTGCACCAATGTGGTTTTACCGCTGCCTGATCGCCCCACCAGCGCAACGGTCTGACCCGCTGGAATATCCAGAGAAATTCTATCCAGTACCAGAGCGTCTGCCGGATCATAGCGAAAGCTCAAATCGCGTAAGCTAATGTCGCCCCGAGCGCGCTCTACACAATGCTCGCCCGCATCCAATTCACTGTCCTGATCGAGCTGCTTGAAAATATCTTCGCCAGCTGCCAGTCCACGCTGAATTTCGCTTTGCACGGAACTCAGTGACCTCACTGGCTTGGTTAATAGTCCTGCCGCTGTCAAAAAAGCCACTAACTGACCCGCCGTAAAGTCTGCCAGCACGGCGGGACTTAGCGCAAACCAAACAAGCACTCCCAAAGCGGTTGCCAACATAGTCTGTATCACGGGTGTGCTGAGCGCATCAGCAAAGGCCATCTTGATACTTTCTACGCGGTTGTAATCGCTGGCCGTTCGGAATCTTTCACGCTGGTGAGACTGGCCTCCAAAAATCCGCACATCTTTATAAGCACCGATGCTCTCATTAGATACCTGGGTAACATCGCCCATGGATGACTGAATGCGCCGGCTATACCGTCGGAAATGCTTCCCAACCACATTCACTACCAAAGCGATAAAAGGAACAACCGCAACGAACACCAGACTCAGGAGCCAATTGAGGTAAATCAGGTAGGACATCAACGCGATCACCAGCAGGCCTTCCCGGATCACCGTTTTTAATGCCTTGGTTGTTGCGCCTGTGAGTTGCTCCACGTTAAAAGTAATTTTAGATATAAGCGCACCACTTGTCGCCTTATCGTAGTAGGCACTTGGAGCGAACAACATTTTGTTGAATAACTCACAGCGCAAGTCGTGCACAAGATTTCGGGCAACGTGACTTAAAAAATACTGCCCGACAAAGAAACCTATGGCACGGAAAAATGCGATAATGATCGCCGCCACCGGCACCGCAATGCGTGCAAACTCCAAACGACCCATATCCGGGTTGGGGAAGAATTTGTAGACGAAGCCGGCTACGATGCCGCTATCAGGCTTGCCAGAATCATTCAATGCATCGATCAGAAACTGCATGATGTCGGCGAAAAGAACACTGCCCAATGAATACACTGCGTAGCCAAGTACGCTAACGGCAAACATGAACCAATAGGGAAACACATAACGGAGCAGGCGCAGATACAATTGCCAGTCACTTTCTCCGGCGCCAGTTTTGTCCCGCTCAAAAATGGTTTTGACTTTGCTCATCGAGTTTTAGGGAGTGTCATTGCCGGGCATGCGAGTGGTAATACTCAGGTGAACAAAGCCCATTTGCCCCGCGGCGTCCATGGCTTGCACGACAGATTCGTGAGCCGTTTGAGCATCTGCGGTGATCAACATTGGCAAAGTGGTATCTCCAGCGGAAACCTTGTAGATCGCAGCTTGTAAGGTTCGCATCCGGTTATCGACAAGACCTTTGCCATTGACCCGATATTGGCCCGCCTCGTCGATAAGGATTTCAATTTGGTTGTCAGTTGTTTCGCGGGCCTCTCCGGTTGCCTCCGGCAGGTCGATGCTAAGTTGGGTTTCGCGGGTAAACGTGGTGGACACCATGAAGAAAATCAGCAGCAGGAAAACCACGTCGATCAAAGGCGTTAAATTGACATCGACCTGATCCAGGCGTTGTCGGCGAAAATTCAAGCGGCGGCGTCCGTGTTGTCTTCGCTATGCAGGGCATCCACCAGCTTGATCGTTTCCTGTTCGAGTTCTACGACAATGCCATCAATTCGACCGACAAAATACCGGTGCATAACGAGCGCAGGGATCGCTACACTTAAACCAGCGGCAGTAGTAATCAGTGCCTCAGAAATACCACCGGCCAACACGCTGGCATTACCGGTACCCTGAGTCATAATTTCGGCGAAGACCTTGATCATACCCATGACGGTACCCAGGAGACCCAGCAAGGGCGTTACAGCCGCAATAGTACCCAGCGTATTCAAATAGTGCTCCAGGTCGTGAACAACATGGCTGGCAGCCTCCTGAATACTCTCCTTCATGACATCGCGACCGTGGTAAGCATTGCTCAAACCCGCCGCCAAAATACGCCCCAGCGGGGATGACTGCTTCAGCGTCTTTAGCCTGGCCGTATCCAATTGGTCTGACTTGAGTTGCTGCCAGACTGTAGCGAGAAGGTGCGGCGGTGAGATTTTCTTCGCGTTCAGTGTGTATAGGCGTTCAATGCAAATGGCGACGACCACAACAGAGCACAGCAGGATCGGGACCATCAACAATCCGCCAACAATTACCAATTCGAGCACGACAAGATCCTGTATCGGTAGAAGATGGCCGCCATTATACCCTTACCCACGATGGTGGCGAAACCTAATAGCCTCTCTACAACTGTCAGTGCCAGTATCTCGGAAAATCCTTTCGATAGCGTGTAATAGCGGTTATTCCCTGCCCTGAGAAGATAAATTCGATCGCTCCATCATCGGGCGTCGCATAAAGCGCAGTATTACCACTTTTGCTGCGTTCTAGCACATCGCGGTGGGGATGCCCGAAAGCGTTACTGTAGCCACTGCTAAACACCAATGTCTCAGCCTGCACAAATTTTAGCCACAGCCTTGAAGAGGAGGAGTTGCTGCCATGGTGGGGAACCAACATCCAGCCGCTTAAAAGTTGATTTCGCCAGTAGTCCACCAGAGTCTTTTCCCTGCGTGCATCGATATCACCAGTGAGGAGAATCCGTGTGTCACCCACCGTGATTTGTAACACGCAAGAACCGTTGTTGCTGCTCAGCGCCTTCTCATTTGATGGCGACAGGAACTGAAAATGGATGGACGCATTCCACTGCCACGCTTTCCCGGCGACACACTTGCGCGGGGAATTCAGCATAGGTTTATCAACAACGGCTCCCGAGAAGTACTGTGCTACTAAAAAAGTTGAAAGCAGATCATCCGTTCCGGCGCTGTGGTCACTGTCACCATGACTAATCACCAGGGTGTCCAACGCCCGAACGTTCTCATGACGCAGGTAGGGAATGACCACCGATTGTGCCAGGTTTCGGCCCTGGGGATCTCCTCCTCCAGTGTCGTAAACCAGCGTTCTTATGCCGTCGCGAAATATCATTGCAGTACCCTGCCCCACGTCGAGGACGGTCAGTTTGGCCAATTGTTCGTCCTCCAGCCGATTGGTTCCTCGTGGAAGCAATAACGGCGCACACAAGATCACGCAAAACATGAAAGATTTGGGAAGGGCTCGCGCCGCCAGTAAACAAAGTCCAAACACCGCCAGTAACACACTGGGCAAGGTCGGATAAAAGTGGTGATACAGCGCGTCGTGCTCTGATTCCATCAGCTGCCGCGCAAACGGAATCAACAAATCCAAAGGCCAGGCCGCCAAACGGAACAGTGAATCCCCCATATCGTGAGAAACCCAGCCAACGGATGCGGCCAACAATGATAATGGCACAATAAAAAAACCCACCAGTGGAATCAAGCAGAAATTAGCCAAAGCGGAAACAGCACTGGCGCCGCCAAACCAAAACCCACCCAGCGGTATCATGACAAGAGACATGCCAATATGAACATAAAGTAGCTGCATCAGCAGACCCACCGAGGGTCTCCACATATTGAGCCAGAGAAGCCAGGCTACGGCACCAAAGGACAACCAGAAGCCACTGCCTAAGATTTGTAGGGGGTTGAAAACGACAACCAGGAAGGCAGCGATGAGCAAGTTGTTCCAGGAACTGCTGCGGCGGCTTAAAACAGACGCTAGCAAAAAAGCACATAGCATCACCAAGGCACGATTAGTGGACAAAGAGAAACCAGCGAGAGCTGCGTAGGCGACTGCCAACAAGGCGGCCGTGGTATGTGGCAAAAACAGGACGTATTGTTGATAGCCGCAAAGGGAGAATACCTTGGACAGCAGGTTTCCCAAGGCGAAGCCCAAGCCGGCAACCAAACCAATATGCAATCCAGAAATAACCAGAAGATGATTGATGCCGAACACTTGAAAAAGCTTCCAGAGTTGGTCGTCTATGCCACTTTTGTCGGCCACAGTGAGCGCTTTTAATACGCCGAGCGAGTCCTCATCTATACCCGTAGAAGACATCCGTCTACTCACGCCACTGCGAATACCATGATGGTAATACTGCAGGTCTGACGAAACCCCGGCTGCCACCTCCGTTTGAGCCACAACAGAACCTACTGCATCGATGCGCTCCTGGGCATACCAGGCTTGTACGTTGAATCCACCGGGATTCACCAAACCCCAAGGACGCTTGAGCTTCACATCGAATTGCCAGTGCTGGCCTGGAAGAATCTCGCTAGACCCATAATAGGAAATAAGAGCGGATTTTGGTCCAGCGCAATCTTGCTGGTCAATGGACATTAGGTCGAACTTAAACCGCTGACTAGGCGCGTCGAATCGGCTGACAGAGACTACCGGTAGAGAAGCCACAGTACCTGCCACTTGCAATTTCACCCGCTCGCAGTCGGGGGGAATTCTGCTGTTCATCAGAGAATGCCCGTGTAATGTGGCCACTGCGAGACCCAGGAATACTCCGCAGGCCCACTTTCCCGAAGCCCGATGATTTAGTGCCAATACAATGACACTAGCTACAAAAAATAAAACTGCGCTTTGCGTGGAAGGCAAAGTGGCTAGTAGCGCCACTGGCATTATTCCCACAATGGTGCCGATCATCCATGATCGCATGTAGAGAACCCAGGTTATTAAGGGCATAATGGCCCATACGCTTCACTAACGAGATCCGATGTTGGCGGTATCGCGCGCTACACAGTCAAGCACAATGCGCCACGCGATCACACGTCCGCAGTAACCATATTACGCAATGCCAAAACGAACGCTGAAACAACTTGCTCCTAGCCCCGCAGCCCTTCGCGAGATAAAGCTGCTACGACTTATAGGCGAGTGGATCTACGAGCCGAACCTATGGCACGTCAATCGCTATTCAGCCTCGATGGCATTTTTTGTCGGCTTGTTTGTCGCCTTTTTGCCCATTCCCGGGCAAATGGTATTGGCAGCCTTGCTTGCCGTGCTGCTGCGCTGCAATCTTCCGCTGTCGGTAGGATTAGTCTGGATCACCAACCCCGTTACCATACCAGCGATGTTTTACCTGGCATATCGCGTAGGTGCGCTGATCTTTGATGTGCCGGTGCAGGCCCTTGAATTTGAATTGAATTGGGCCTGGCTGCGAGATAGCCTGGGCGCCATTTGGAAACCCCTACTACTGGGCAGTGTAATTTGTGGATTGTTCTTTGGTTCTCTGGGGTTTTTTATCATCAGCATGATGTGGCGATGGCGCGTGGTCACACTTTGGCGTCAACGCAAAGAAAGGCGATTAAGACGTCGCGGCAATCACTCTTGATTTAATATCGATGCAGGGGCGAGCCTCGATGCTCTTAAGGCTGGGTAGATAGCGGCAAGCACGCACATAGTGAAAGCAACACCGCCGACGAACATAATATCACCGGGAAGAATTTCCACCGGAAGAAAAGACACGGGATAGACATCCGTATTGAGAAATCTCATATCGAGTATTCGCTCAAGGCCCGCCACAAAATCTGTCACATAGTAGCTGCCCAGCATGCCTATGGCGCTTCCCAAAATTACCCCGACGCAACCAATCATTGCACCCTGCATAATAAAAATACTTGCAATCTGGCCGGGCCAGGTTCCCAGAGTACGCAATATCGCTATATCCGCGCGTTTGTCGAAAACCACAAGAACCAGGGACGAGACAACGTTAAAAGCGGCGACGGCGATAATCGAAAATAGCAGGATTGAAATCAAATCTCTGGACAGCTGTATTGCAGCGTAGAGATTGCCGTGCGTCATCAACCAATTGGTGGCATAAAAGCCAACCGGTAAATTGTTTACCAACTCCCAACCGATGCGTGATACATCAAAAATATTGTTGGTGGTTATTTGTAAACCACTCACGCCACCGTCGAGTTGCGCGACTTTTGATGCGAGTGAAAGATGCACCAAAGCCGCACTTTGATCCAACTCTGTCCCCGTACTCAGGGTACCTCGCAATACAACGGTTTCGTATTGGGCGCCCCTTGAAATCTGCGTCTGCTGCATATCGGGAACGAGCAAGGTCAAGGTATCGCCCAACTCAATCCCAAGATTTTCTGCAATGGAAACACCTAAGATAAGACCCTTTGGGTCTGCACTGTAATTGGCAAGTTGCGCGGCATCCAGATGTTTTGACAAATCATTTCCGCTACTGTCAGCCGGGATGTCCATACCAATCACACGCGTGGTCTCAATCGTACCGGCGTGCATCAAGAGTGCGTCAAAGTGAGAAAATGGAGTGATCGATACTACATCCGGGTGTTCGTTAAGCAATGCTGCTTTTTCCTCCCAGGCAGTAATAGGGACATGTGAATAAACGGTCACATGTGGCACCAACCCCAGGATACGTTCCCGCATTTCCTTGTCGAATCCGTTCATAACCGACAGCACAATGATCAACAGAGCGATAGCCAGAACCAACCCTGCCATAGATAACGTCGACAGGAACGTGGAGAGATAGCCTTTGCCAAAAGCGAAGGTGTAACGCCTGGCAATGTTAACAATTTCCGAACTATTCACGGGAAAGCGGCCACAGACCTGCATCGCGCAGTTCCAGTGTTCTATCCATGCGATCTGCGATGGCGCTGTCGTGGGTGACTACTACAAATGAAGCCTGTTCGCGCCTCAGTTCATCGATAAGCTCGAGAACTTGAGATGCCGATTCAGGGTCCAGGTTCCCAGTCGGCTCATCCATCAACACGCAGGCGGGTCGGGTTACGAGCGCTCTGGCGATGGCCACTCTTTGCCGTTCACCTCCGGAAAGCTGACCAGGCCGGTGATCCAGGCGGTGTTGCAATCCCACTCGCTCCAATATCTCCTCCGCTGCCTGCCACGCCTGGGCGCGTTTGAGACCGCCAATAAGCAGGGGCATTCCCACATTTTCCCTAGCGTCGAACTCCGGGAGCAGGTGGTGGAATTGGTAGACAAAACCCAGCTTCTTGTTGCGTAACTCACACAGGTCACGCTCCCCCAGGGTTGCCAGTTCTTGCCCGGTAATTAACACCTTCCCCTGGGTCGGGTTGTCCAGCCCACCCAAAAGATTGAGCAGCGTGGACTTACCCGAACCCGATGCGCCCACAACCGCAACCTTTTCGCCTGCTCGCAGTGTGAAATCAATGTCGTGGAGCACATTGACGCTGCGATCACCATCGAGATAGGTGCGACCCAAGGATTGACACTGCATAACCACTTCATTCATAACGCAGCACCTCAGCTGGCGCTACCTGTGAGGCGCGCCAGGCAGGATATAGTGTCGCGAGTAAGCTCAACGAGAGAGAGGCTGTGGCGACTTTAACCACATCGCTCCATTGTAAAACAGATGGCAACTCACTAATAAAATACACCGTAGGGTCGAACAATTTCACGCCAAATAAGCCCTCTATAAAAAGTGTTAAGGGCGCGATATAGCTCGCCAGAGAAACACCCAAAATTAATCCCACAGATATTCCCACCAATGCGAGAACCAAACCGTGGGCAACAAACACCGCCATAATGCCACCTGCCCCAGCACCCATGGTTCGCAACACCGCAACATCACGGCGCTTTTCCGCAACCGACATGACCAGCGTAGAAACAATATTGAAGGCAGCTACCGCCACGACACAAAGTAACAAAAGGCTCACCATCACTTTCTCCATTTTAACCGCCCGAAACAAAGAGCCCTGAGTTTCACTCCAGTCTTTAACCCGATACTTACCAGGTGGCAGTTCACTGCCCACTTCGTCCATAACTTGCGGCGCCCCAAACAGTTCGCTGGTACGAACCTGCAAGCCGTCCACCCGCCCCTTCTTACCCATCAATCTCTGACCAGTTTCCAAAGAGACATAGGCTTGGAAGGAATCAGGCTGCGCCCCGACTTCAAACAAGCCGGACACTCTCAGCCTTTTACTGCGGGGGAAAACACCGAGAGGAGTAACGGTTAGCTTTGGCACCGTAACTTCAATCTGATCACCCACCTGTACACCGAGGCTGCGCGCCAAACCAGTGCCTAGCACCACCGAAAAAGGTTCTTCGCCCAGTTTTTCCAGCGTACCCGCCACCATGGCCTCACCGATACTAGAGACAGTTTTCTCCAATTCGGATTCCACGGCGGTTAGCACCCCACCGCGTAAAGAAGTGCGGCCAGTAAAAATAACTTTCGCGGTGATATACGGCGATACCGCAACAACGTCCGGATGTCGCTGTATCTGTTCGCGCAGATTGGGCCACTCGGAAATGCCTTCGCCAATCGCCTCCACATAGCCGTGAGACACTAGGGAAAGAATGCGGCCTCGCAGCTCACCTGCAAAACCATTCATTACCGACAATACGGTGATCAAACTCGCGACACCCAGCACCATGCCCAGCATGGATACCATGGAAATAACTGAGGTAAAGCGGTTGCGCTTGCGGCTAAAGCTATAGCGCATCCCGATGAACATAGCGTAGTTCGACAAAAAAGGTTTTCCGGTACTCAAGGCAGTGATTTTAAGGCTAGGATTTATCAGCCGGGAAAAAAAGTTTGCTGTCTGCTTTACCGCCTTCGCTGCTGCGCGTCTCTTCTTCGCACATCTGCGGATTGCCACCACAAAGGTCGCAGGCCGTATCAATGCCCAATGCGCCCATACCACCGCAGGAGCCCTTGATCGGAGCGCGACCCATGATAACGCCGATGGCCATGCCCGCAATAACAAGACCTATCACTAAGGTACTGATCAAAAATATAGCCATGGCTTTTGTGTACTCCCTACCTGTCGAGAACGGTATTATTCTCGAACTGTTGAGCTGTTCAAATACGGCTCGAAAGCTCCCGTATAACTGCTCAGATACTCATCTTCGTCGCGCTGGATAAAATATACCGCTAAACCCTGCTCCTGCGCTACCTCTAGCGCTCGACTCGGACCCAGGACAGTGAGAGCGGTCGCCCAGCCGTCTGCCAACATAGCACTGTCATGCACTACGGTCACTGAGACCAAGTCGTGCTGCACAGGGTAGCCGGTGCGAGGATCAATACTGTGTGAATATCGTTTTCCATCTCGTTCAAAATAATTTCTGTAGTCACCAGAGGTGGCAACTGCCACATCAGTGAGACTGAGGGCTTGAGCGACGCTCCGATCACCATTTTGCGGCTGCTCAATGGCAATATGCCATAGGTCGCCGCGTTGGCTATGCCCGGACAATCTCATCTCACCACCAACCTCGACCAGGAAATCTTCGATGTTCTGCGATGCCAGCCAATTGGCAACCCTATCCACCGCATAGCCCTTCGCCAGAGACGAAAAATCCAGCGCGAGTTCATCGAGCTTCATTACAGCTGATGCATTCGCATCCAGCTTTAGCTTTTCCTGCCCGACCTGAGCTAGCAATCTTTCGACTTCATCGCTACCGGGTAGTTCACTTTGGGTAAACGTCGGCCCGAAACCCCATCTGTTCACCAAGGGTGTAATTGTGACGTCGTATGCGCCCTCGCTGAGTTCACCAATAGACAAAGCTGTCGTCAACACCCGATAGAAACCCTCCGATACTACAGTCCATTCTCCGGAAGGAGATTCGTTTACAGCGCTAATTTCCGAGTCGGGTTTGTAGGTAGACATACTGTCGTCCACCGCTGCCAATATGGTATCGATCTCCCGCTGATAGGGTTCGGCGCTGGCTCTGTCGTGCCCGGGCACATAGGAAACGTGCCAGGTGGTTCCCATCGTCGCGCCAGAAAGGCGAACGAGCTTTTGGTCATCTGAACAGCCTGAAACCAGAAAACCGAACAGCGCAAGAACAAAAAAAAGCCACCCGATAGAGTGGCTTCGAATCTTATCCGCCGAAATCATCTAACATGATATTTTCCGGCTCTACACCCAGATCCGTCAACATCTGGATGACTGCGGCATTCATCATGGGAGGACCGCACATATAGTATTCGCAATCTTCAGGAGCTGGATGGTTCTTCAGGTATTCCTCGAATAGAACATTGTGAATAAACCCGGTTAAACCGTCCCAGTTGTCTTCAGCTTGGGGGTCTGAAAGCGCCACGTGCCAAGAGAAGTTCTCGTTCTCCTTGGCCAACATATCGTACTCATCCTGATAGAACATCTCCCGCAACGAGCGAGCACCGTACCAAAAGGATATTTTGCGCGATGAATTCAAACGCTTGAGCTGATCGAAAAGGTGCGACCGCATCGGCGCCATTCCAGCACCCCCACCGATGAAGACCATTTCTGCCTGCGTATCTTTGGCAAAAAAGTCTCCGAAGGGGCCGTAAACTTTCACCTTGTCGCCGGGCTTCAAACCAAACACCCAGGAAGACATTTGTCCTGCTGGTATACCTTCGCTACCCGGAGGTGGAGTGGCTATCCGTATATTGAACTTAACGATGCCGCGTTCTTCGGGATAGTTCGCCATGGAGTAGGCACGAATAACAGTTTCCTCAACTATCGATTCATGTTTGAAAAAACCAAAGTGCTCCCAGTCCCCGCGATACATCTCGTCCACATCGAAATCCGCATATTTAAAATGATGTGGCGGACACTCCAGCTGTACATATCCTCCAGCTTGAAAATCGACGTTCTCGCCTTCGGGCAGTTTCAGAGTAAGCTCTTTGATGAAGGTCGCTACGTTGTCATTGGACTCAACCGTGCATTCCCACTGCTTAACGCCGAATACTTCCTCGGGAACTTCAATTTTCATGTCCTGCTTCACAGACGTCTGACAGCTTAGTCTCCAACCTTCTGCGGCATCTCTACGCGTGAAGTGCGTTTCTTCTGTGGGCAGCATGGAGCCGCCGCCATCGGTGATAATGCACTTGCATTGCGCACAGGTGCCACCGCCACCGCAGGCAGAGGGCAAGAACAGATCGGCCTCCGATAAAGTCTGCAGTAGCTTCCCTCCGGCGGGAACCCTAATAGTTTTCTCGCCGTTCACTAAAATGGATACTTCCCCGGTACTCACCAAACGAAACCGCGCAAGCAGGATGATCGCCACCAGCGCCAACACAATCGCGGTGAACATCCCTACCCCGAATACTATTGTCATATCCATATCGTTCTATACTCGCTTAAATATCGATTCCGCCAAAAGACATAAAACCCAGAGACATCAAACCCACAATGATGAAAGTAATGCCCAGCCCCTGCAGGCCCTCGGGCACGTCGCTGTATTTCAATTTTTCGCGGATACCCGCTAGCGCAACAATTGCCAGCGCCCAACCCACTCCGGCGCCCGCGCCATAAACCACGCTTTCACCAAAGTTATAGTCGCGCTCCACCATGAACAAAGATGCACCCATGATGGCGCAGTTCACGGTAATTAAGGGCAGAAACACCCCCAAAGCGTTGTACAACGCCGGGACAAACTTGTCGAGAAACATCTCCATAATTTGAACGATAGCGGCGATCACACCAATGTATGACAACAGACCGAGAAAGCTGAGGTCCATGTCTGGCAAACCCACCCAAGCCAGCGCACCATCGGCCAGGAGGTAGGTGTAAATAAGGTTGTTAATAGGCACCGTAATGGTAAGTACCACCACAACCGCGATACCAAGACCCATAGCTGCCTGAATTTTCTTGGAGATAGCCAGGAAGGTACACATACCCAGAAAAAATGACAGCGCCATGTTTTCGATAAAAACAGAGCGAACAAACAGACTCAAATAATATTCCATTTAAGCGCCCTCCTCGGCTGTGCTGTGTTTCGCCATTTTGAAGTCAGGCTGCTCCACTTGCTCGGATTTAACACTGCGCAATACCCAGATAAACATGCCGATAAGAAAGAAAGCGCTGGGTGGAAGCAGTAGCAAACCGTTGGGGTTATACCAGCCCCCGTCTGTAACCAGCGGTAGGATTTCGATACCAAAAAGTTTGCCAGAGCCGAACAACTCCCTGATCACCGCGACACTAATCAACACCACGCTGTAGCCCAGGCCATTGCCGATTCCATCGACGAAGCTGGCAAAGGGTGGGTTCTTCATGGCGAATGCTTCCGCGCGTCCCATCACAATGCAGTTGGTGATAATCAGACCCACAAATACCGAGAGTTGTTTGCTGATCCCATAGGCAACCGCTTTGAGTACCTGGTCAACCACGATTACCAGCGATGCAATAATAATCATCTGAACGATAATTCGAATACTGCCGGGAACATGATGGCGAATAGAAGAAATAAACAAATTGGAAAATGCGGTGACCAGGGTCAACGCTATGCACATGACCATCGTCACCTGCAGCGACGATGTCACCGCGAGCGCAGAACAAATCCCGAGAATTTGCAGCGCGATGGGGTTCTCTTTAAAGATCGGCCCGAATAAATTGTCCTTCATGGTCGACATATCAAGCTTCTCCCGAATTCAAGTTGTCCAGGAACAAGGCAAAGCCATTGTCACCCAGCCAAAACTGCACCAGATTGCTCACCCCCCGGGAAGTCAGCGTCGCACCTGAAAGGCCGTCTATTTGCCAGGGCGCACTTGCACTGGAGGTGTCGACGCTACCTTTGATCAGACCCAGTGCGGCTTCGCCATCTCTGTAGACTTCCTTACCTGGCCACTGGGACTTCCAGCGTGGGTTATCGACTTCTCCACCGAGGCCCGGGGTTTCGCCGTGCTCGTAAAAACCCAGACCGGCTACCGTGTTAGCGTCCGATTCCAGGGCAATAAAACCGTAGAGGGTGGACCACAAACCGGCGCCATGAATGGGTAGGATTATCTTGTCGAATTGTCCGTCGTCAGCGCCCACTATATAGACCAGAGCGTAGTGCTCCCTGCGATTAATCTTGGCGATATCCTGCTCAGAGCTCAGCGACTGTGAAGCAGCGGGATTCTTCGCGGCTTTGCGCTGATCGTAACTTTCCGGGTCTATATCATCGCTGAATTTACCGGTGCGCAAATCAACAACCCTACTCGACACTTTTGCAAATTGCTCATCAACGGTAAGGCTTTCGTCGAGCATGCCTGCCGCCGCGAGAATATTGCGCTTTCTATCAAGGGTTTTATTGGCCTCCTGCGCGGGTTTCAACAAAACCGCAGCTGTGGAGACAATCACTGAGCACACAATGCAAAGAGAAAACGCTACGATTAGCGTTTTTTTGGTTCCATCGTTACTGGACACGCGAGAGCCTCCGTTTGATATTGGCCTGAACCACGTAGTGATCCATCAGCGGGGCGAACAGGTTAGAGAACAAAATGGCCAGCATAATGCCCTCTGGAAATGCGGGATTGGCAACTCGAATAAGAACTGTCATCAGACCAATCAAAATGCCGTAGGCCCATTTACCCGTATTCGTCATCGCGGCGGATACTGGGTCAGTCGCCATAAAAATCATACCGAAGGCAAAGCCACCCGTGACCAGGTGCCAATACCATGGCATTGCAAAAGAGAGGTTGGATTCAGAAGCCACCATATTAAACAACGAAGATAGCGCGACCATACCGACCATTACACCGGCTACAATTCTCCATGAGGCGATTCGCGTGGTGAGCAACAGCGCGCCGCCGATCAAAATTGCCAAGGTTGACGTTTCGCCGATTGATCCTGGAATGGCACCGTAGAACGCATCCCACCACATCGACGCATTCAGTGAGTTCATACCCTCGGAGGCAATCACCGAAAGAGGCGTTGCGCTGGTATATCCATCCACGGCGACCCAAACAGCATCACCGGACATTTGCGCAGGGTAGGCAAAGTACAAAAACGCCCTACCCGTCAAAGCCGGGTTGAGGAAGTTTTTGCCTGTGCCGCCGAAAACTTCTTTACCAATCACCACACCGAAGCTAATGCCAAGCATTACCTGCCACAGTGGAATATCAGGCGGGCATGTCAGCGCGAACAGTATAGAGGTGACAAAGAAACCTTCGTTAACCTCGTGTCCACGCTTCATGGCAAACAATATTTCCCAGGCGATGCCCACGAGAAAGGTGGTGGCGTAGATCGGCACAAAAAATACCGCGCCGTACCAAAAACAATGCCACAAGCTCGAAGCATCGTAGCCGCCAAAGGATTCGATGAGAAATCCGCGCCAGTCGGATACCTGAGCGCCCGCCGCCATAACATCGGTGGCCTGAAAGCCCAGGTTGTACATGCCATAGAACATGGCGGGAAATGCCGCCAGCCAGACGGTGATCATAATACGCTTGAGATCGACGCCGTCACGCACGTGAGCTGTCGTTTGGGTTACACTCGAAGGAGCGTACAAGAAGGTGTCAAACACCTCGTAAAGCGCGTACCAATTCTGGTACCTGCCACCTTCCTGAAAATGGTGTTCTACGTCATCAAGAATCTTTCGCAATCCCACGGCCTAACCCTCCTTCTCAATGCGCGTCAGGTTGTCCCGCAGGATAGGCCCGTATTCGTATTTCCCTGGGCACACGTAGGTGCACAGCGCCAGATCTTCTTCGTCTAGTTCCAGAGCGCCCAGCGCTTGCGCCATTTCGGTATCACCAACAATTAAAGCGCGCAGCAATTGAGTGGGAAGAATATCCATGGGCATGACAGCTTCGTAGGTGCCCACGGGAACCATAGCCCGGTCGCTGCCATTGGTATTGGTGGTCATTGCAAGTGGTTTGGAACCGAACAGGCTGGTCAGATAAATCGCTAGAGAAGAATGTTTTTTTGCGCCGGGTGAAAACCACCCCAGGAATTCTCTGTGTCGCCCCTCGAGCAAGGCCGAGACCTGCAGATGATAGCGGCCCAGGTAGGCAGTGGGGGCATGTACGCCACGGCCACCTAAAATAGAGCCGGATATTATGCGTGTCTCACCTTCGCGTAATTGCCCTGCACACAAAGCTTGCAGATCGACACCCAGACGGCTTCGCAGCAGACGGGGATTCTCTACCTGGGGGCCACCCAGGGAAATAACTCGCTCAACAAATAGTTTGCCATCCAAAAACAAACGTCCCACCGCTATCACGTCCTGGTAGCCAATGGTCCAGAGCGTTTTACCGGAACTGGCACCTTCTAGAAAATGGATATGCGTACCCGCCAACCCCGCGGGGTGAGAGCCAGAAAATTCAGCGACCTGAGCGTTTGAAGCCTGTGCTGATGGCAGCTGTGAATCAGGTGCTGCGCAGACGTGCAAAGAGCCCGATGTTAGCTTGGCCAGAAGATCCAGACCCAAGGCAAACGCCTCTGGCTGCTGCGCAATTACAATTGCTGGGTCAGCTGCCAAAGGGTGAGTGTCTATTGCGGTGACAAATATGGCTGCAGGCTCGCTATCCGGCGCGGGCACTTTGCTGAAGGGGCGAGTACGCAGTGCCGTCCACAGCCCACTATCTACCAGTTGATCGCGTATGACCGTGGCATCCAGTGCTCGGGCCGCTGCGGCGTCATAGCTGCTGAACGCTTGAAAATCGTCACCCTCTACCTCGATAACCACGCTCTGCAACACGCGCTTTGCACCGCGATTGATTGCCGTTACCTTGCCACTGGCAGGAGACGTGTACTTAACACCTTCGGTTTTCTTATCGACAAACAATTCCTGACCAAGCTTGACCGTATCGCCCTCGCGAACAGCCATTGTCGGCTTCATTCCAACGTAGTCGAACCCCACCAAGGCAACTGAGCGCGCCGGGGGTGCCTCTTCGATAATTTGTTGGGGAGCTCCCTGAATAGGGATTGCCATGCCCCGTTTGATCTTGATCATACGATCTGCCTACAAATTCAATGGTTGAGTGGACAGCCCAAGATGCCATCTGTATTTTTTTAATCGCCGTGATAGCGCTAAACGACCCCGCTGAAGCCGGTGGGTGCCCTACAGGGTGCCCTGGGAAGTCACGGGTAAACAAACCGCGCGCATTATAGCGGAATGCCCCCCCTATACGCTACCACGGGAGCACCAATTGTTTGATTTTGAACAAGTTTCGAGCACCGGCTAAAGTCAGCGCTCAGGCCTCATGGGGGTAGCTTACGTATTTGATACCGGCCATTTGTTCCACAATACGGTGAACCTGACAGGAATAACCAAATTCGTTGTCATACCACAGGTAAACAACCGCTTGAGTGCCATTCACAATGGTCGCCTGGGCATCAAAAATACAGGCGTGTCGTGACCCTACAAAGTCGCTAGACACCACCTCCGGAGAGTTTGAGTAATCAATTTGCTTTCGAAGTGGTGAGTGTAAAGCCACTTTGCGCATGTATTCATTGAGTTCTTCGGTAGTGGTCTGCCTACCAAGGGTTAGATTCAGGATAACCATGGATACGTTGGGTGTGGGTACCCTGATCGCATTGCCAGTGAGCTTGCCCACAAACTGTGGCAGCACTTTGCCCACGGCCGTAGCCGCCCCCGTCTCTGTTATCACCATGTTAAGAGGCGCGCTGCGACCTCGACGGTTAGCTTTGTGGTAATTGTCGGTGAGATTTTGGTCGTTGGTATAGGCGTGTACGGTTTCAACGTGCCCCGAGACAATTGAGTACTCATCATCCAGCGCCTTCAAGGGCGGTGCTATGGCATTGGTCGTACACGATGCTGCCGAAATGACTGTGTCTGATGGCTCAATAATCGAATGGTTAATACCAGCCACAACGTTCTTAACATCGCCTTTGCCCGGAGCGGTAAGGACCACCTTGCTGACACCTTTGGACTTGAGGTGGGCCGACAGGGCTTCCTCGGTGCGCCACACACCCGTGTTGTCGATGACAATGGCGTTGTCGATCCCATAGGCCGTGTAGTCAATTGAATCGGGTGAATCGGCGTAGATGACCTTGATCTCGTTGCCGTTGGCGACAAAGGACTGCCGTTCCTCGTCCACCCGGATAGTGCCTTCAAAGGCACCGTGAACCGAATCTCTGCGCAGCAGGCTGGCGCGTTTGACAAGATCGTTGGGAGCGTTGCCCTTGCGGGCGACAATGGCGCGCAATCGCAAACCTGCACCACCGTCGGTTTTCTCAATCAAAATTCTCGCCATCAGGCGACCGATACGGCCAAAGCCATAGAGAATCACGTCTCTGGGTTCGTGATCCTTTTCTCCGGCGGCACCAATCAGATCTCCCAACTCGGACTTCACATACTCCTCAACTGACAGACCCTCACCGGCTCCCTGATCGTAGTAGTGCACTGCCAGCCTACCTACATCGATATGCGCCGGCCCCAGATCCAGGCCAGAAAGCGCGGTAAGCACCGGAGATGTTTCAAATTCAGACAGCTCGTTTTCTTCAACCTGGCGAACGTAGCGGTGATCCTTCATGATCTCCAAAACGGATCGGTTGACCAGGGATTTGCCGTAAACATAGCACTTCACGTTGTTCTCACGGGCCAATCGACCGACCTGAGGAATCATCGCCTCCGCCAGAGCCTCACGCTCCTTCCAGTCGCTAAAGTAATCCTGTGGTCGCGCTCGCTTGCGTTCTGTCACTTTCAGATTCCTGTGTTTGAGTGAGGGCCAGAGTCGGCGCGGCTATTATCTGCGTATGGGGATTCCGGCGCAAGCCGGTATGCGCCAAATTCCCAGTCTTGGATGATCCAAGCCACTGGAGCCTACTGCGGCCTTACCCTACAATAGCGCCCCCGTATCTAGCGCTATTTGAGTCAATCCGAACCAATGTTCCTCGATCTGGTCGAGCAAACCCCCTGGCCCCACACCAAAGCCACCCGCACCGCCCTGGGGCCCTTTTACGGGAGTGCCGAGTCTCGTTGTATTGCTGAACTGGCTGTACCCGGTCGTCTGTTGGTTGTGATTACAGCCGATACCACTAGCGCATTGACCCTGGAGCGAGAACTGCCTTTTTTCCTGGACGGTCCTGCGAGTGTGTTGGCCTTTCCCGATTGGGAGATCCTGCCCTACGACAACTTCTCACCCCACCAGGACATTATTTCAGAGCGATTAGCCACACTGTACAAGCTGCCAACGGTGGAGACCGGCATTCTCATCGTGCCCATCTCCACATTGATGCACAGGCTTGCTCCGACTGAATTCATCGCCGGGTCAAGCCTGGTCCTGAAGAAGGGCCAGACTGTAGACATCGACAGCTTTCGCCGAAATCTGGAGCGCAATGGGTATCGGAATGTGGAAACGGTTTTTGAGCGGGGAGAATTTGCCCTGCGCGGATCGCTGTTCGACATTTTCCCGATGGGCAGTAATTACCCCTACCGGATTGACCTGCTGGACGACGAAGTGGATAGCCTCAGAACCTTCGATCCCGAGACCCAGCGCACCGTAGCCAAAGTCGATGGCATCAACATGCTTCCGGCCCGGGAGTTTCCCTTGGACCCCAAGGCCGTGCGGCGCTTTCAGCACAATTGGTATGACAGCTTTGATGTCGACAACGATGCCTGCCCCATGTACTCCGAAGTAAGTGCCGGGCGAGCTATTGGCGGAGCTGAGTACTACCTACCCCTGTTCTTTGATCGCTGTGACAGCTTATTCGACTATCTTCCAGAAAACGCCGCCATTGTTGCCACCGGTGACCATCACAGTGCGGCACAGCGGTTTTGGGATGAGGCTAAAACACGTCACGAGGAATATGGGATTGACCCCAGAAGACCCCTGTTACCCCCGGTGCGGTGCTTTATACCCGTAGAAGAGCTCTATCAGGAATTGGGCAAACGTTCGATCCTCGAATTGCGCCACAACCCGGATGCACCCGTTCACCAACAGGTTGGGAGCCTGCCACCGCCTGATCTCACGCCCAGTGATCGTGGAAAAGCCGCTACTGAACAACTTGCAGTGTTCCTGCAAACGCACAACGCTCCCGTATTACTTTGCGCCGAATCTGCCGGGCGACGAGAGATACTCCTGGAGTCCCTCGCCAAGGACAATCTGCGCCCGACACCGGTGGACAACTGGCAGGCCTTCGCAAGCTCCCAACTCGATTTCGCGATTGCCACGGCTCCCATCGACCGCGGCATGTATCTGGGACCCGACGAACCTACGCTGGTGTGCGAAGCTCAGCTATTTGGCAATCGAGTGGCACAGCGCCGCAGACGCAAAGCCACCGGCGCAAAAGCGATTGAAAATAGTTTTCGCAACATCAATGAACTGCGCGAGGGTGGGCCGGTTGTTCATATTGAACACGGCGTGGGCCGTTATATTGGTTTGCAAACTCTGGATGTCGATGAGACTGAAGCCGAATTTCTAACACTGGAATACGCCGACAAGGCGAAGCTCTACGTACCCGTCGCATCCCTTCACCTTATTAGCCGCTACTCCGGCAGTGACCCCGAATCAGCGCCTCTACACCGCCTGGGATCGGACCAATGGGCCAAGGCCAGGCGCAAGGCCAGTGAAAAAGCCATTGACGTGGCCGCTCAACTGCTCGAAGTCTACGCGCGGCGGGAAACTCGCGAGGGTTTCTCCTTCGTCAGCGAAGCACTGGACTACGATCGATTCGCCAGTGCCTTTCCCTTTGAGGAAACACCGGATCAGGAAGTTGCGATCAAAGCGGTGCTCGACGATATGTGCAACCCAGGTGTGATGGATCGCCTGATTTGTGGAGATGTCGGTTTTGGGAAAACCGAAGTGGCAATGAGAGCTGCTTTTGTCGCCACTCAGAATGGCAAACAGGTAGCGGTACTAGTTCCCACGACGCTACTGGCTCAACAACACTATGGTTCATTTACCGACAGGTTTGCCGACTGGCCGGTGACGATTGAAGTGGTTTCGAGATTTAAGACCGGCGCAGAGCTCAAAGAAATTACCAGCAGAGTGGCCTCGGGAAAAACCGATATTCTGGTGGGAACTCACAAATTATTGCAAAACGATTTCAAGTATCACGACCTGGGCCTGCTTATCATCGACGAGGAACACCGATTTGGCGTGAAGCAAAAAGAAGCGATCAAGGCGATGAGAACCGAGGTGGATATTCTCACCCTGACCGCAACGCCAATTCCCAGAACCCTGAATATGGCACTCGGTGGTATGCGAGATCTATCAATAATCGCAACCCCGCCCGCCAAGCGGTTGTCCATCAAGACCTTCGTTCGCGAGCACAATATCGCCCTTATAAAAGAAGCGGTATTGCGAGAGACTCTGCGCGGGGGGCAGGTATTTTATTTGCACAACGAGGTCAAAACCATTGAGGAAACGGCGCGCAAGCTTAGGGAGTTGTTGCCGCAGTTGAGTATAGGCGTAGCCCACGGGCAAATGCGCGAGGCTGAAATGGAACAGGTGATGACGACCTTCTATCACCAGAAGCACCACATTTTGCTGTGCACCACGATCATCGAGACCGGCATCGACATTCCCAACGCCAACACCATCATCATTGAACGAGCGGATAAGTTTGGTTTAGCACAGTTGCATCAATTGCGTGGCCGTGTGGGACGGTCTCACCACCAGGCTTACGCCTATCTACTCTGCCCGCCCCGCTCCGCCATGACCCGGGACGCTGAGAAACGCCTGGAGGCCATTGAAGCGGCTGGAGACCTGGGAGCCGGCTACTTGCTGGCCACCCACGATCTGGAAATTAGAGGCGCGGGAGAGCTGCTGGGCGACGCACAAAGCGGGCAGATTCACAGCGTGGGGTTTGCACTGTATATGGAGATGCTAGAGCGAGCTGTCGCGGCATTGAGGCGTGGCGATATCCCCAATGTCGATGGGCCAATTGATGCTGGCACCGAGGTGAATTTACATATCCCTGCTCTGATACCCGACGATTACCTCCCGGATATCAATACCCGTCTGGTGCTTTACAAGAGAATTTCCGCCGCCGCTTCCAACAATGAGCTGCGGGAAATTCAGGTGGAGATGATCGACCGCTTTGGACTACTGCCTGTCCAGGCGAAAAATCTCTTTGTCACAGGCTCTCTGAGAATAAAAGCAGATAGCCTGGGTATAGCAGGCATTGAGGTGGGCCCCCGTGGTGGTAATATTGATTTCAAAGACTCTACGCGAGTGAATCCGCTGAGCCTGGTAAAGCTGGTTCAATCCGAACCTCAAGCCTACAAGCTAGCCGGCGCAACTCGCCTGCGCTTTGAGTCCAATTTGTCCGAGCCGGAAGATAGGGAGCCGTTTATCGAGGACTTATTGGAGAAGTTTGCAAGTGATGCGACACAAGAGACTGCCTGATGAAATTCTTTAGACATCCTATTGCGCTACCCGCTTTAGTTTTACTCGCAGTGGCCACAAACAGCGTCGCCCAACCCCCTGAAAAAGAACCCGAGAAAGACCGTTGGTACAACGTGGAGCTGATCATCTTTAGCCGACCTTCCGCCTCCGCCGCAACTGCGGAGGCTTGGGAGTCATTACCGGAGCTTAAATACCCCCTGAAGTATCGTTTCTTGCAGTACCCAGGACAGCAAGAAACAATTGAGGATTCGCTGACAGCATCGGAACAGATCGCAACAACCGTAGAAGAGATTGAGCCATCGACCGATCAAGCGCTGGACCCGAATCAGTTTTCGCTGGTGCAACCAGAACTACTGCCGACGCCATTTGTACGTCTGCCCGGAGACAAATGGGAATTTGCGCAACGAGCTCGGCGCATGCAGCAGTCAGGGCGCTACGAAATACTCTTCCACGAAAGCTGGAATCAGCCTGTGGTTTCAGATGAACGCACGCTTCCGATAATTCTGGACCAATCCGGATATCTTGAGGAATGGCCTAAGCTACAGGGCAGCATCACGCTGTATCTGGCGCGCTATCTCCATTTGGAAACCAATTTTTGGGTCAATACTACGGGCAGTTACATACCCGGCGATTGGCAAATGCCCCCTGCGCCCCTCGGGCCAGCCCCTGCCACCGATGCAGAGTCTGACGAAGCGTCCGACGACGAGCCCCCTATTGAGAGCGGCGTAGAATCTATAGAAAGCGTTGCGGTTGTGAAATCAGAACAGCCATTTTCCTTCGAGCCCCAGGCCCCTTTAGAAATGGGGCCTACTTACCCATGGAGGCATGCTGTCCTCCTACAGCAAAAGCGCAAAATGCGAAGCAAAGAAGTGCACTATATTGATCATCCAATGATGGGCGTTATCGTTCTCATAACGCCGATTACGCAAGAGCAACTCGAAGCCATGGCCATTGAAGAATTTGGCCTCGACCCGAATCAGCCGCTGTAATAATCCAGCGTGTAACGGTGCAGCACTGAACCCACCACAGCGGCTTCGCGTTTCAAAATAGCGCGCATCATATCCAAGGTCAGCGGTTCATCGCCCAATCCCGCGGCGGGATTCACCACCATGCAAACAGCTGCGTATCGCAGCCCCATTTCCATGGCCAATGACGCTTCGGGCATTCCGGTCATGCCGACAATATCGCAACCATCATTCGTCATGCGCTTAACCTCCGCTGCCGATTCCAGACGGGGGCCCTGAGTGACTCCGTGAACAGCGCTTGCAACATGGGGGATGTCGAGTTTCCGAGCTACTTTGAGCAGACCCTCTCGCACGTTTACATTGTAGGGATCGGAAAAGTCGATGTGCATCAATTCACCTGAAGCATCTTCATCAACGGTGTGCTCACGCCCCCAGGTGTAATCAATAATCTGATCCGGGAAAACCAGACGCCCCGGCTGCATATCGGGTGAGATACCGCCAACGGCATTGATGGCGATTACATCAGTAACACCCAGGCTCTTTAAGGCCGCCAGATTAGCTCGATAATTAATCAGGTGAGGTGGAATGGTTTTAGGGCTGCCGTGACGTTGCAAAAAGTACACGCTGTTATCGCCGAGCTTTCCCTCTTGGACCGGCCTGGAGGCGTAGCCATATTCAGTCCCGGGATTGTGTTCTCGCAACAACTCCAGACCTTCGAAATCGCTGATGCCGGTTCCACCTACTATCGCAATACGATTCATAGTCCTGGCTCCGGGTCGACTTGGCTAAGCTGCAGAGTTTGTGTGGGAAACGCGATGTCCGCATTATTGTCTTTAATTATATCGAGCACTTTTAGCATAATTTCCTGTTTTATCTGGTGAAAAGCGACCCAGTTGGTTGTTTTGGTAAAGGTGTAAATAAAGAAGTCCAATGAAGACGGACCGAAGTTCACAAAGTTAACGATCAAGGTTCTGGACAGATCAATCTCCGGGTGTTGTTCCAGCATTGTTTTAACCTCGTCTACAATCTTGGCCATAGATCCCGCATCCTCATAACGCAGCCCAATAGTCTCGTGGATCTGGCGGTTGCGCATGCGTGAGGGATTTTCCAGAGCAACCTGGCTAAAGACCCCATTGGGAACGTACAGGGGGCGCTGACTAAAGGTTCTTATGCGGGTCAAGCGCCAGCCAATATCCTCAACCGTACCTTCAATCTCCCGATCTGGTGAGCGTATCCAATCGCCTTTGGTGAACGGACGGTCCATGTAAATACTCAAGCCACCGAAGAAGTTAGATAGCATATCTTTTGCGGCAAAACCCACCGCGATGCCGCCGATGCCGCCAAAAGCCAGCAGCCCGGATATGGAAATCCCCAGTGTCTGCAACACCATTAAACCGGCGAGTACCCACAACATAATCCGCAATAGCTGTGCGGTGGCGTGCACCGAGGCTATATCGGTAGACTGCGTTTTGCCCCGTTCCACACGGAGCAATTCGGCTTCAACCCCGCGAATCAGTCGCAGAACAAACCAGGCCAGTAGCAGAACCAACGCCGTATCGTAAGCCTGGCGAAACCACACCCTGAAGCCCTCCGCCACCGCAACAAGTTCAAGCGCCAGATAGCCAACTACAATCCATAACACGGCGCGAATCGGAACTTCCAGGGCTGTGATTAAAACGTCATCCCAACGCTGAACACTCTTCACCGCAGCGACGTGCAATCGCCTCACCAAAAAACCCAATAAAAAGTGAGCTACTACACCTAAAAGGAGCAGCACGGGGAGCTGCAGCACCAGTCCTTCGGCCGTGAGCGCTTGTTCAATCCAATCTGTCACGAACTACGCCTGCTAATACACGCAATGATGCACCGATAGATCAGCCCAATTCGGCTGTTTTTAGACATATTTTTCATTTTGGGCCTTAGTCGTTAGCGTAGAACCGGTATATAAAAGGCAGAGGTCTCTGATGTCAACTCTTGAAATCGTGGGCAAGCGATTGATCTACCTTAAAAAGTTTTTAAACCCTATATCTGCGTAATTTCAACCCGTTTTTATAGACCTTTTCCACATAATGGACAGCTCTTATCAGCGTGATATGTTGGACCCTACAACAAACAAGGGGCTCCAACGAATGAAAATGCTCAATCCTGAAGTGGGTGAATGGTACCAGGACATCCAAACCGCAGCGATCTTCGAAATCGTGGCATGGGATCCACAAGCACACACTATCGAGACACAGTATCTCGACGGAGAAGTGAGCGAATACGATCTGGACGGATGGCGCGAAATGCTGTTGGTCAAGGTCGAAGCACCAGAGGATTGGCGCACACCCTTCGAGCTGGACGACGATGACGCCCTGGACCCCGACCTGCCCTTTCATCCTGAAGACTGGAACAGCCCGCTGAATTCGATAGAGCCCGAGTTCATGCACGGGGTAGATGATTTCTAGCCCCCATCCCCGATAAGTTCCCCTCCATCACACGCACGGCAGCAGCCGCCGAGCCCAACGCTCGGATAACCCGCTATAACAAACCCATTGCACAAACCCGAATACTGTATATAATCACAGCAACTGTATAAATAAACAGATGGGTGCGCAAATGGAAAAACTCACAAATCGACAGCAGGAAGTGCTCGATATTGTTCGTCAACATATCGAGGACACGGGGTACCCCCCTACCCGTGCTGATATCGCCAAAGAACTAGGTTTTAAATCTGCCAATGCCGCAGAGGAGCACCTGAAGGCCTTGGCACGCAAAGGTGCGATTGAGATGATTGCGGGTGCTTCCAGAGGAATTCGGCTTCCCCAGAGCAACGGTATCCCTATTATCGGGCGGGTTGCGGCAGGTAATCCTATCTTGGCAGAAGAGCATGTGGAAGATTACTGCAGCTTGCCCACCAGCTTTTTTAGCCCCTCAGCAGACTACTTTTTGATCGTACACGGGGACAGCATGATCGATGTCGGCATCTTCGACGGAGATCTACTGGCGGTGCATAGCACTCCACTGGCCAACAATGGCGACATTATTGTGGCTCGTATAGAAGACGAAGTTACCGTGAAGCGATTGCATAAAACCCGGCAGAAGCATCTTATTGAGCTACTCCCGGAGAACCCCGATTTTCAAACCATTTCCGTCGATCTGCGAGAACAGGAATTTTCGATCGAGGGCTTGAGCGTAGGTGTATTACGCAGAGGAGTACACTAATGAGACAACTGGCTTTTGACGCAGTAGAAACAACCCAGGAATTTGGATTCAAGCCTAGCCTGTATCGCGAATTATCGATCGATGGCGGCTACCTGGATGACGACAGCGATGTGCTGCCTATACTCTCTGCGCTTAGCCACAGACTGGATCAACGCTGGCTCACCTGTGTGAATACACCGCAGTTACACAGAGATGTTGCCAAAGCAGCGGACATACAACCCAGACAGTTATTGAAAGTTCGGTCCTCCAACAAGATCGATGCCACTGAGGTTATTAAGAAAGCTTTGCGGTCCGGCCAAAGCCACACCGTAATTGGATTTTGTGGAGATTTGACGGTTGCACAGCGTGAAGAACTTAAGCAGTGCGCCGAGCTGGCGGACTGTCAGTGTCTGGTTCTCACCCGCGTCTAGGGGGTTTCCAGATTTCGGGTCGCTGGCCGCTAGTGAAGTATCCGGGATGCCTCTGCTGACGGAGCATCAAGGTCCACCTCAATTTCACCTCGCTCAGCAAGGTCGGCGGCGGCTTGAATTCCCGCTTGTATCATAGCCCTGGCTACTTCGAGCCCATTGCCCATTAGATAGAGACTGGTTTCGTCTGAAAAACGAATAGTCACCAGCGGTGAAGAATCGCCCTCTGCATTTTGCAGCACAATTTCCCCCTCGTTCAACTCGACAATCTCAAGTATCAATGTAGACACTCAGTAAACCTCTGCTTTCCACGATTTCAGGTACATAATAACAGCCCAGCTGGAAGCCGGCCAGAAAAGAGTGGCTTGTACTCCTCCAGGGCGTCGGAGCTGAGTTTATTCGACCTCGGGTTTCGCCTTTGTCTTGGGTTTAGCTTTGGCTTTGGCTTTTGGTTTAGATTTGGCCTTCGCTTTCGGGGCAGGAATATCCTCAACCCATTTGCCACCCTGGTAGAACGCCTTCCATCCCGTTGCCTTGCCTTCAACTTCCGTCATCACATACTGTTCTTTGGTCTTGCGGCTAAAGCGTATCTGGGAGCTATTTCCTTGGCCATCATGTGTAGGCGCGGAAAACAAAAACTTATACTTAGGATCTATTTCGTCCTTGTGGGGAAGAATTTCTTCGACCAGTGGAGCGCGAGTTTCTCTATTTCGCGGAAACTGACTGGCGGCCAGGAACAACCCCGCAGCTCCATCGCGTAAAATGTAAGTATCCTCTACCTTCAAGCACTCCAGCTCCGGCATCGGCACTGGGTCCATTTTAGGCGGTGCAGCCTCGCCGTTTCGCAACAACTTACGAGTATTCTTACACGACTCTGAGGTGCAACCAAAGTATTTGCCGAAGCGACCATTCTTCAACTGCATTTCGCTACTGCATTTGTCGCAATCCAGAACGGGACCTTCGTAGCCTTTGATAATGAACTTACCGGCCTCGACCTCGTAACCACTGCAGTCAGGGTTATTGCCGCAAACATGCAATTTTCGCTGCTCATCGATCAAATAACTGTCCATCGCCGCGTTACAAATTTTGCAGCGGTGTTTGGAGCGCAACAGTCGTGATTCCGCTTCATCATCTGCATCTTCATGGATCGCTTCATCACCCGAAGTTAGATTGACGGTGGTTTTACATCGCTCCTTCGGTGGCGATGCGTAACCTGAACAACCCAGAAATACGCCAGTACTCGCCGTTCGAACTTGCATCGGCCGGCTGCAGGTGCTGCACTCGATGTCGGTCATGGTCGGTTCGTTTCGTTGCATGCCGTTGGGCTCAGGCTCCTCTGCGCTCTCCAGCAGCCCCTGAAATTCACTGTAAAACTCGTCCAGCAAATCCTTCCACCCCAGCTTGCCCTCTGCGACGTCGTCCAGGCGTTCTTCCATTGACGCGGTGAATCCGTAATCGAGTAATTCGGTAAAACTTTGCTGCAAGCGCTGGGTAACAATGCCGCCCATTTTTTCCGCGTAGAACCGTTTGTTTTCCAGACGCACGTATCCCCGATCCTGAATCGTGGAGATAATGGCTGCGTAAGTCGATGGGCGGCCTATGCCTCGTTTCTCTAGTTCGCGGACCAAACTGGCTTCGCCAAACCTCGCCGTTGGCTTGGTGAAGTGCTGAACGGGCTCCAACTTACCAAGACCCAGAACATCGCCCGTTTTAATATCGGGCAATACCATGTCCTCGCCCTTCTTCGCTGCGGGAATCTGCACTGCGGTGTAACCGTCAAATCGAATGATTCGACCGCGAGCGTTTAACTCGTAATCACCAGCGGCCACGGTAATCATCGTGGAGGTGTACTCCGCAGGTGTCATCTGGCAGGCGACAAACTGACGCCAGATCAATTCGTACAGCCGCGCAGCATCTCGCTCAGTCTCGGGCCGCAGGCCGGTCAGCGCATTCTGTGAAACATTCACGTTGGATGGCCGGATGGCCTCGTGTGCCTCCTGAGCGCCCTCCTTTGAGGAATAACGATTGGGCACCTCAGGTAAGTAACCAGCACTGAAATTATTGCCTATATATTCGCGGCAGGAAGCGACCGCCTCCGCACTCAAGTTCGTCGAATCGGTTCGCATATAGGTGATATGCCCGGCCTCGTAAAGCCGCTGGGCCATCATCATAGTTTTCTTGACGCTGAACCCTAAACGAGTACTCGCCGCCTGCTGCAAGGTCGATGTAATAAAGGGAGCAGAGGGCTTGGATCGAGTGGGTTTATCTTCCCTGGAGCTGACCGCATAGGGTAGCTTTTCCAATTCGGACGTGGCTTTCCCAGCTGTCTCGCCATCACCAGGCCGAAAGTTCTCACCCTTGTGCTTCTTTACCTGGAATCTAAGATTCTCGCCGCCCTTTGCGGTTAACTGGGCGTGAATCTCCCAGTATTCCTCAGGTATAAAAGCTCGAATTTCCCGTTCTCTTTCAACAATCAGGCGTGTAGCGACCGACTGCACACGCCCCGCCGACAAACCTCTAGCCACCTTGGCCCATAGCAAAGGTGAGACCATATAGCCCACCACACGATCTAGAAAGCGCCGGGCTTGCTGCGCGTTTACCCTGTTTTGATCCAGCTCTGAGGGGTGATCAAAAGCCTCAGTGACCGCCTTCTTGGTGATTTCGTTGAACACCACGCGACGGTAGCGCGCATCATCGCCTCCAATTGCCTCGCGCAGATGCCACGCGATGGCCTCCCCCTCTCTATCGAGGTCGGTTGCGAGATAGATGGCGTCGCTTCCGGCCGCCGCTTTCTGCAGATCACTGACCACCTTTTCTTTGCCCGGCAGTATGTGATAGTCGGCTTTCCAGCCATTTTCCGGATCTATGCCCATTCGCCGTATGAGCTGTTCGCGAGATTTGGCTTTCTTGTAGGCCGCCTTTTTCTCAGGTGCCATCTTGCGGGTTTTGGCAGCCTGTGCAGCGCGCGCTTTGGGGTCGACCGCGGTGTTGTTACTACCCGAGGTCGGTAAATCGCGGATGTGACCAACGCTGGACTTGACGATGTAGTCCGAGCCCAAGTACTTATTGATCGTCTTCGCCTTTGCGGGTGACTCGACAATGACCAGTGTCTTTCCCATATTATCCTTTTAGTATCCCAACTAGAGTTGTTCGCTGCATGTTCCGGCAAACAAAAAAGTGGCATATATAAGTCGCCAGCGGGCTGCGGTCAAGAGAAAATGAAAAAAATCACGAATACAGGCTGATGGCGAGAGACTCCAAAACCTCACAAACCTTGTCTATTTCAGCCTCGTCCCCCGTCTCCTGCCAGTAGATACCACAGCTGTCTGGATCAGCACTGGCACCCAAAATAGCCTGGGGTAGTTCCGACAGTTGGTGAGGCAACCCGGTGCCCCGCGTGTGCTCTACCCAGCCGTCGGTACCAACTCTCCAGGACACTCTCGATTGAGGACCGCGCCCCCGGGATCTGACTCTTTTGCCGTAGTAGATGGTCTGACCAACTCGGCTGTTCTGACGACCAGACCCGTGACCCGGTGGATCGCGGAATTCGACGAACAAGCCACTGACCGCCGCGTACTCTCGTAGTCGGGACACTCTCCTTTGCGCCTTGCTCGGCACAAAGTGTGAAAGTGGCGCCAACGCCAGCGCAAGGACAACAAGGATAATCAAATAACTCAATCTTACCTCTTCTGATTCAAATCAAGATTGCGCGCAATATCACGCGGTTGGCTATGATAGCGTATTGCCGCGAGGGAATTATGTGCTATATATATCGAAACAACTCTTTTTAACTATCGCGGGAGCGCGCTATGTCGGACTATCGTAAAATACTTGTTGCTGTCGACCTCAGTGAAGACTCCTCCAGTGTTGCTCAGCGGGCGCAGGCTGTGGCAAGTTCAAGCCAGGCACAAATTCACCTTATCCATGTCATCGAGCCACTCAGCTTTGCCTATGGGGGAGATATCCCCATGGATTTCTCTGGTATCCAGGATGAAATACACCAGCAAGCAAACGCACAATTGCAGCGATTTGGAGAGTCACATTCGGTAGACCCTGATCATCAACACATTGTTCTGGGCCGCCCCGATGCGGAAATTCATGCCAAAGCCGAAGAGATTGGTGCTGACTTAATCGTCATCGGCAGCCATGGTAGGCGAGGCTTGGCGCTGTTGCTCGGTTCCACGGCAAACGGAGTTCTCCACGGAGCTGTGACCGATGTTCTGGCGGTGCGGGTCGGGGAATAAATCCTAGAATTTGCAAAACTCTCGCAGCGAATCGGCGTCAAAGGGCCAAAATAGTTCCACGCCCGCAGGATGCTGCAGGACCGGTATATGCAGGCCATAACGCTCAAAGAGCTCATCGGATCCCGCAATATCATGCTTTTCATAGACCAGATTACAGTCGCTACCTACGAGTGATTCTATAAGGGCTTCGGCCATCTCACACAGGTGACAGGCTGAGGTTCCATACAAAATAAAAGGCTTGGTCAGTCCCTGTTCAATCCTCAATTTACACCTCTTTTTCCTGGGCCACAGCGCCACTAGCTCAGCTATCCTGCGCCAGTAATCACAAGGCTTGAATTTGGCTTGCCCAAGGCGTTACCATAGAGCCAAAGTACAACAATTTATACCGCAACTTATACCTCAATTACAGGTAATTCAACTCAGTTTCAGGAGCTTCCCTTGGCACTTTTTTCACAACCGACAGCTCGAGCCCTGACCATACTGGACTTGTTGATGGCAAACCCCAATCAGTCCTTCGGCTTGACAGAAATGACCCGCCGGTTAAACCTCAATAAAGCCACATGCCATGCAATTTTAACCACCATGGCCAAGTACGGTTTTCTGGTTCAGCATCCCAAAACCAAGGCCTATCGCCTCGGACCTTCAATCATAGCAGCCGGCAACGCCGCTTTCGCACAGTTTCCCGTGCTGGAGTATGCACGCCCCGAGTTGGAAAGCTTACAGAACGATCTCGAGATCGGCTTCGCCGTCACCGGCCGATCAAAACTGCATCAGGTGCTACTCGCTCTTTACGGTCGTGCCACTCCACTTATCGAGTCTTTTCAACTGGGGTTAAGGCTTCCCAATACCGCACCCGTGGCGGCTTGCTACACGGCTTTCTCACCGGCTAATCAATTGGAGCAATGGCTTACACGAGCACATGAATCTCGCGGCGAGTACAACGAAAAACTTGATCAAAAGCTGCGAGTCTCACTTATTTCAATTCGTGCGCGGGGTTATGAAGTCACCCTAAAAACGCAAGCTGAAGCGGAACTGAGCAAAGAACTGAATCGCATCCATAACTCATGGAGCCTGACAGAATTGGAAGAAGCCACCAATAAATACCAACACGATTTGTGCGATGAGTACTATCATCTGGATAAAATCGACCCCAAAGCCCGCTACGATGTCAGTACTATTACTGTCCCGGTGTTTGTCTACAAGGAGATTCCGGTGATGTGTTTTGTTGCCGGTTCAATTGATAAACCAATCACCGGTGCTCAAATTGAGGAGATCGCAAACCGAATGCTAGAGTCTGCTAACCGCGTCACCAATCTCGCTAGCGGTCGTGTTCGGATGGAACAAGGCGATTGAAATAGAGCTTACCCGAATCAAATCGCGGTAAGCTGGGTACAATTTCAACACTGCGAGGAATCTTGAACTTTGCCAGGCGGGTTCTCGCAAAATCCAGCAAATCTTCCACAAGATCAATTCTGTCAATATCCTGGGCCGTGGGCTGAACAATTGCATGGACACGTTTGCCCCACTCTTCATCATCCAGCCCAATCACAGCGACATCGGCCACAGCGGAATGCTCCAGCAAGACACCCTCGACTTCAGCAGGATAAATATTAACGCCGCCACTGATAATTAAATTACTCCGGCGATCTGCGATATAGAAGTATCCGTACTCATCGCGCCACCCCAGGTCACCCAGGGTAAACCAATCGTCTATATAAGAGCCGGCAGTTTTATCGTCATCGTTGAAATAGTAGAACGGTTTTGGCGCTCCAAATTTGCGGGCGTAAAGTGAGCCCACTTCGCCCACAGCAAGCTCATTAAAATCGTCATCGCGCACTGTTACTTCAAACTGCTTCAGCGGTTTTCCCACGGTACCCGGGTGCGCCATCCAATCCACCGAATCGACTCGAGTTATTATCCCGGTCTCGCTGGCGCCCCAGTATTCCACCAATACTTCGCCCCACCATGCAATCATCTCGCGCTTAATTTCTCGGGCGATAGGAGCAGCGCCATGAAGCACCATTCTCAAGGAGCTCAGATCGTAATCGCGGGAGTAGTTTTTACGATCTCGCAGCAAACGCACAAACATTGTGGGCACAAGATGAGTACGTACGATGGAGTGCTGTTCTATCATCCCAAGACATTGTTCAGTGTTCCAACGCGGCATCAATATCAGCGAGGCGCCATTGAGGAGGTCGTAGAAGGAAAACATCCCCGGAGCGGCATGATAGATCGGTCCGGTGACTAAATGCGCCCCCTCCCCGTTCAATCCAACACTGGTGCCCATCTGACACCAGCCGATTAAAGCGTCTAGTACAGTGCCCGGTGAGTTTCGCTTTACGCCTTTGGGTTGCCCAGTAGTACCACTGGTATACATCAGAAAGCCGCCGGCTGTTTCCCCCAATCGCTCGGCAACTCGATTGACAAGCTGCTGTGAACTAGTGAGGTGGCGACCGATTTTGCTCTGCAGTGGTAAGGCAACAGCGAAATCGCGCGTAGTAAGCATTGCCTCCTGATCGGTAAACAACACCCTGGCTCCGGAATCGGCGAGCACATAGTTAACTTCAGGTTCGGTGAGGTGAGGTGAGTGTTCACTGGAGTGAGCCAAACTCCTGCCATAACAGCACCCAACAAAACCTCGTAGTACTCCTTGCAGTTGCCGGATAAAATCGCGGCATGATCGCCAGGCTTTAAACCGCAAGAGCTCAAATGAGCGACAACCTCAAGCGCACCACGGAAGATATCTTCCCAAGTACTGCCAGTGTCCCCGTCAACAATCGCAATCGTTTTCGGGTTATTGATCAGTTGCTGCAGCGCCGGTAGTCCAGTCAATTGGTGATCCATTTGGTTTCAAGTTCGATCCAAGGAGGGTGAGGCCCATGATACAATTGCCACAGAAATTTTCATCGAGTAATTAAGCTTTGAACACAATGCCTGACTCAGGGGATTATCGCGAAAAAAAGGCGTTCTTTGACCGCGTATTGACCGTGTACGGTCGCAACGCTGTGCTCGAAGCCCTGCAAGACGAGTCATTAGAATGCCACTGCGCACATCTTGCCACCAGCAATCGAGATACAGGTAGCGCCGCCAAAATCCTTCAGTTAGCGGATAAACGCAATATCCCTATCAAGCACCACAACCGCGCAGAGCTGGCTCGAATATCGAAAAATGGGAAGCAGGACCAGGGTGTTGCGCTGGACATCATATGCCCGGGTTTTAACACTTTGGATAGCTTCCTCCATGAATTGCCAAACGGCAAACCAGTGCGACTGCTAGCACTGGATGGTATTACCAATCCCCAAAATCTGGGAATGATCGTGCGCTCTGCCGCTGCTGGCCGCATAGACGGAATCCTGTGGTCTCAACGAGGCAACGCCGCTCTGGGGCCTTTAGTGATCAAGGCCAGTGCAGGAACGCTCTACAGAGCTCCTATGCTGGTGTGTAACGATCTGGTCGCCGGGCTATCTGCGTGCCGAGATATGGGGATGGAGATCTGCACCCTGGAAGCAACCGCCTCGGAATCACTGTTTACGCGGCGTGAATCACCGCAGAGTGTCTATATACTGGGTAACGAATCCGAAGGGGTTTCGGCTGAGGCAAAGGGGATTGCGACCGCGTCGGTCTCGATTCCGATGAACAACAAGGTCGAGTCACTGAATGTGGCTGTTACAGCCTCCCTGATCGCCTACGCTGGCGATCTGGGAGAATCTCCTACTTAGACAGGTAGGACATGCCCTCTTCCAGGCCTTTCAGACTGAGTGGGTACATATGGCCGTCCATCAACCGATGGGTCATCGACACGGACTGGGTATATTCCCATTCGTCTTTGGGTACCGGGTTAATCCAGATGACTTTTTCATAGGTCTTTTTGAGACGCTGCATCCAAACTTCTCCGGCTTCCTCGTTCCAGTGTTCGACCGAACCGCCTGGCTGGGCAATTTCATAGGGCGACATGGAGGCATCGCCCACAAAGACTATTTTGTAGTCGTGACTGTACTTGTGGAGAACATCCAACAACATTGTTCGCTCATTGTGGCGTCGAATATTATTTTTCCAGACACTTTCGTAGAGGAAATTGTGGAAATAGAAAATTTCCATATGCTTGAATTCGGTACGCGCGGCAGAAAACAACTCTTCACAGGTTCTTACGTGTGGATCCATTGAACCGCCCACGTCAAAGAAAAGCAGGACTTTTACAGCGTTGTGCCGCTCTGGCACCATCTTGATATCGAGATAACCGGCATTGCGTGCGGTAGAACTGATGGTGTCATCCAAATCCAGCTCGTCAGCCGCTCCAGTTCGTGCGAACTTGCGCAGCCTGCGCAGGGCTACTTTTATGTTGCGAGTGCCGAGCTCAACCGAATCGTCCAGGTTTTTAAAATCACGCTTGTCCCAAACTTTTACGGCCTTTTTATTTTTGCCATTGGGGCCGACGCGGATGCCTTCGGGGTGATAGCCTTCCTGCCCAAAGGGAGATGTACCACCGGTACCCACCCATTTACTCCCGCCCTCGTGCCGCTCCTTTTGCTCTTCTAGTCGTTTCTTAAACTCTTCGATTAACTTTTCGAGGCCACCAAGAGATTCGATCTTCGCCTTCTCTTCCTCGCTCAAGTTTTTCAAAAATTCAGAACGCAACCAGTCATCGGGAATCAGCGCTTCGATAACATCATCCAGCGCTTCTATATCTTTAAAATGCAGACCAAAGGCGCGGTCAAAGCGATCGAAATACTTCTCGTCCTTAACCATGCAGGTACGACTGAAATAATAAAATTCATCCACAGAGCCGAACACAATGTGCTGGTTCATCCCCTCGAGTAAATCGAGCAGTTCCCGTGTGGTGACCGGCACTCCGGCATCTCTCAGACCCTGAAAAAAATTGACTAACATGACGCTAGCGGCTCTCTCTCCGGTGCATAAAGGCAAGGCGTTCCAGCAAGTGGACATCCTGCTCATTCTTCAACAGAGCGCCATAGAGCGGTGGTATCGCTTTTGTCTGATCGCGATCTTTTAGGATTGCGTCGGGTATGTCGTCGGCCATTAGCAATTTCAACCAATCGATTAGCTCGGAAGTCGATGGTTTCTTCTTCAGCCCTGGAATATCTCGCAGGTCAAAGAACATCTCCATGGCCTCCTGTACCAACTCCTGGGTGATTTTGGGATAGTGTACGTCGACAATTGCCCGCATCGTCTTGCGATCAGGGAACTTGATGAAGTGGAAAAAACAGCGGCGCAGGAATGCATCTGGCAACTCTTTTTCGTTGTTACTGGTGATGATAATAATCGGGCGCTGTTTCGCTTTTACAGTTTCGCCGGTCTCGTAGACGAAAAACTCCATGCGGTCGAGCTCGACCAAAAGATCGTTGGGAAATTCGATGTCAGCTTTATCGACTTCATCGATTAGCAACACCACTTGCTCGTCCGCGGTAAAGGCCTCCCAAAGTTTGCCCTTCTTGATGTAATTGGCGATATCGTGAACCTTGCCGTCCCCGAGCTGGGAATCTCGCAATCTGGATACCGCATCGTACTCATAAAGCCCCTGCTGGGCTTTTGTGGTGGACTTGATATGCCACTGAATCAGTTTCTTCCCCAGGCCCAGGGCTACCTCCTCGGCCAGCATGGTTTTGCCGGTGCCGGGTTCCCCTTTAATTAGTAGAGGACGCTCAAGTGTTACCGCCGCGTTCACCGCCATCTGCAGGTCGGCAGTGGCTATATATCGTTCAGTTCCTTCAAATTTCATTACTCACCTATTACCGAGGTTTATCAATCAGCCGCACAGGGTACAGATTGCGACACGGCTTATCAAGAATGTGTGTCGCGATCCTCAGATGGCGCCCGCATACCTGATACGACAGGATTGTGGTTGCCGTTTGACGCATTGAGATTTCTGCGCTTCCACACCTCTAGTTTGCGTCGTCGTCGGCGTGCCAGTAAGCCACTGACAATTAATCCAATCAGGATTAGAGCTGCACCAAAAGTCAGCACCGGGGCTCTGAAATCTCCTTCGGGCTGTAATTCTCCCAGGGTACTGATGCGGCTATTGGTTGGAGAGCCAGTAATCTCGACATACATGGGCAACTCGCGCTCGAGTGTTTCACCGAGTAATCGGGCGGTTATCCTGTAGCGTCCAGGCATGTCCAACCCCGGGATTTCAACACGGTATTCTCCATCCGCCGGCACCGCATAATCGGCCATGACATTGACTACTCGCAGATCACCGTTTGGCCCCTCGATCTCCACCAAAAGGTCGAATACGCCAAGGACTTCTGCATCGCGCAAGATCTCACCGCGCTCGCGCAGCCGCAGACCCAGTTCCGCCCTTTTTCCCACGGGCAAACTATTGGGTAGCGGATCAACATCCAGACGCAGAGCCGAGATCACCGTCACACGTGCTTCTTCCGCTCCTGGCGCAAGCAATTCCCACTTTCCTGGCTGCGGCTGTTTTACGGTCACCAGTGCAAATTTTCGATTCCTGAACCAATCCCACCCGGTTAGTGGCCGCTGGGGGCCGTACCGCGTACCATCGGGCCCGAGCAGTTCAACCGAGGCTTCCTCATCTTCCAGGAAGATCAGCGCAGTAAACTCGCGAACGCTTTCATCGATCTGGAATTTCGTGCCCGCGATGGGAACCCTTGCAGTTGGTGCAACCATTTCCAAAGACTGATAGAAAATTTCCGTCAATTTTTCTGCGCTCTGCGTCTGCTCTGCGATTCCTCCTGTGGTCTTAGCCAGAGATCGCAGAAAAGACCAGTCCGCTTCGCTAGAGAGGGCAATCGTGTGAACCGGAATACCGGATGCACCCAGGTCCGGCGCACTTTCGGACAGCAGAGTTCCAGCCGCTTGGGCATTGGTCATGGGGGATTGGGAGACATCGACCTTGCCATCAGTCAAAAGAATGATGCTGGTACGGTAGGAGGGGTCCAAACGAGTAAAATCGTAAATGGCCGCCTCTATAGCGGCAGGAATATTGGTCAGCTGCCCGGAATTGTCTATGTCCGCAACGGCTTCTGCAGCCGCTTTGCGCCACGCATCATCGATTACCCGATGCTCGACCAACTGTTTCACCTCGTGACCGAAGCTCCACACACCGGCTTTTGATCCTTCGGGCAATAACCTCACTATGAGGTCCAGCGCTGGCGCTCTCAAGTTTTCGGGGTCTGAGTCTTTCATGCTGCCGGAAATGTCGATCAGCAGACGGACATCGGGCTTTAGCCCCTGACCCAGGGCCGCATCGGCAGTCACTTGGATGGGAATAAGCCATCCACCGGCAAATAGCATAGTGGCGATCAATCTATAAAAATTATGAAACCCGAACTTCATGACAGACTAGGCGGTTTCCTTTGGTTCAGATGCCAGGTTTTTTTTCGCGCCGCGGGAGCGAAATACGGTAAGTTGCAAAATAAGCGCAATTCCGGCGGCAAGCCCCATCATGGCAAGTAGTGGCCGCAGAGCCGGGCGAGCTGCATCTGGACCATGAATGAGGGCTTCAAACACCGCCACGATCAGTGCCGGCGCGAGAGTCGTGACGTTATCGCCAGCATTAGTCGGGGTCAACAACAATGCCGCAAGCAGCAAAACCACCAGCGCGACCCATGAAGCGCGCCAGTGCCGATTTAGCCACCAAGCCATATAAATTAAAACTATGCAGGCTGCGCCAACATACGCGTAAATACCTGATAAATAGGACTCTTCGCTAAGCATCTGCTCTCCTACTCGACCCAGTGAATAATGTGTTCTTCGAAGCCCTCGGCGTGGACAAACTCATCCGAGACTGAACGGCCTCGTATAGAGACCCCGGCAATGTGGACAGATTCCCTGTTCCCGCTAACGAGTGGATGCCAATCTGGAAGCGGCTCATCGTTGGCCCTTAGACGATAGGCACAGGTAGAAGGTAACCAGTCGTAAGATGGCACTTCCTTCGCTGACAGCGCAATACAATTGGGCACGAGGATTGATCGCCGTGAATAGTCGCTACACTGGCACTGCTCCTCATCGAGATGTCGGCATCTTACCTTGGTGTAAAATACCTCACCCGTGTCCTCATCTTCCAACTTGTGCAAACAACACTTTGCACACCCGTCGCAGAGAGCTTCCCACTGCACTGGGGAAAGCTGGACCAGAGATTTGGTGTTCCACCAGGGTTTAGCTTCCATTGCCATCTCGTTGTAACAATTGCGCTGAGGTAGGCGGCATTTGTAAATAAAACCCGTTGTCGCGTATTTCATCCATGACTTCAGTTGCGTTCGCTCTCGCCAACTGTTTTTCAGGAGTGATGACCATCACCATAAGCGCCTCGGGTTCACCAAATTGCGCGAGTAAGGATTCGGGTACCTCCTGCAAGCCGATTGATTTTTCCACGTAGAGATACATCTCGGGCTTGCGCGGGCTTTTAAATAGTTGGCAAATAAGTTTCACACCCCCTCCTCGGCCAGCAGTTCTCGCAATGGCGCTATGGCCAAATCATTCCTCCATCCGCTCCAGGCCAGTGGAGGCTGGATGAATTCCCCGTGTGCTTCGCGGACCAACATCTCGTAATCTTTTCCCGACAGTATGATTTCCGGCGTAACCGTTTGCTCGCTGGCAATGTGTTTCACTGCGCTTTTCAGTCGCTTTACCTGACCGCGCTGCTGGGCATCCAGTGGTTTCCCAAGGGGCCGGGGCATATCCTCGTCCGGAAGCTCCCGCTGCTCGGCCAACAATTCGAGTAGGTCTTCACCGTACTGACGAATCGCCGGCGGCGGCAGGTCAATAGACCTCTGCAACTCCGAAAGGTTGCCGGGTTTATGAAGCGCCAGTTGCATGCAGGCCTGATCATCGATAATCCAACCGCGGGGCTTATTCTTGAAACGGGCAGTGCGTTCTCGCCAATCGCCTACTGCGGACAGCACACCCAGTGCTCTGGGGTTTAACTTCCACGCGGATTTAATCCGCTTGTAATAACCACTGGCATTTGACGCCAGCGAAGCCGCCGCATCACTTCCATCAGCTAACACCCAATCCCGCTTTCCCTGTGTTTCGCACTCGGCATCCAGCACCTGCCAAGCATTGAGCAAATGTGTAACGTCCAAAGCGGCGTAGTCACACTGGGAGTCGGTTAGAGGCCTTTGCAGCCAATCTGATCGAGTTTCTCCTTTGGGGAGATCGACATCTTCTATATCTGCCACCAAGGCACGATACCCAAGACCAAACCCGCGTCCCACCATAGCTGCGGCCCGTTGAGTGTCGAACAAAGGCTGGGGTAACACGCCCAACCACTGTTGAAACACTTCAAGGTCTTCGCTCGCAGAGTGCAGGATTTTAACGATTCCCGGGTCCTCCATGAGCCGAATAAGTGGATCGAGGTCTTCAATTCCCAGGGGATCAATCAGCCAGGCGGTTTCTTCAAAACACAGCTGTAATAATGCAGGCTGCGGAAAAAAAGTATTGCGCCGCATAAACTCGGTATCCACTGCCACCGCTTTGCGTCCAGCGGCATCAGCCAACATATCAGCGAGATCTTCGTCACACTCCAACAATTCCCAATGTAACATTTACTCTACCAACCTCCGGCCGCTAAAGGCATGGGCAAGCGTTGAACCATCGACATATTCAAGTTCTCCACCCAGGGGTACGCCGTGGGCTATCCGTGAAACTTTAACTGAGGCATCGTGGAGTAAATCTGAGAGGTAATAAGCCGTGGCCTCCCCCTCGACGGTTGGATTCGTCGCTAAAATTACCTCACTAATTCCTTCATCGCCCACGCGCTGTTGCAACAAATCCAAACCGATATCTTCGGGCCCGATACCATCGATGGGTGACAGGTGACCCATCAATATAAAGTAGAGGCCCCTGTACGTGCTGCTGGACTCAACTGCCAGAACATCGGCTGGAGTTTCAACCACACAAATGGTGGTCGAATCGCGTTTGGGGTCGATACAAATTTCACAGATTTCCAACTCAGTGAAATTCCTGCACCGCTTACAATGACCTACCTTGTCGATTGCTTCAGTTATGGCACTGGCCAATTGGGCGGCGCCCTCCCTGTCGCGTTCAAGCAGGTGCAAAGTCATACGCTGGGCCGACTTTGGACCCACCCCCGGGAGGCAGCGAAAGGCGTCAATCAAATTTTCTATGGCGGGGCTAAAATTCATGATTGCTCTCGACTCGGTTTAGGCAAACAGCCGTCAAAATGGCATCTTGAAGCCGGCGGGCAAATTGAGCCCCGATGCAAGACCGGACATCGCCTTCTGGTTGTGCGCCTCTACTTTTCGCACGGCGTCATTTACGGCAGCTGCCAGCAGGTCTTCGAGTACTTCCTTATCTTCAGATAAAACTGAATCGTCAATGGCCACGCGTTTTACGTCGTGTCGTCCTGTCATCGTGACGCGAACCAGACCAGCACCGGCTTCTCCAAGAATCTCCACATTGGCCAGATCCGCTTGCGCTTTCTGCATATCGGCCTGCATTTGTTGGGCCTGCTTCATCAGGTCCCCCAATTGATCACTCATCCTATTTCTCCTGATGGCTCTACCGGAACTATGGAGCCATGGTCCAGTTCGCCGTCAAACCGTTCAATTAGTTGTTGTAACACCGGGTCACCCTCTATTTCTGCAACTGCCTCACTCTGACGTTCCGCATTCAACCGGATTCGTTTCATCGCCGGTGTTTCCCCCGACAGCGCACCCGGGTGTATCGCAACTTGCAGAGGCACAGCAAAATAGTTCTCCAGGGCCATGCGTATTTTCCCCACGTGGCCTTCATTAAACAAGTTGGAACTGCTTTCATCGAGGACAAACTCCAATGTGCTGTCTTGGCGCGATCGCAATTCACAGTTGGAGGCAATATTGTAGACAATGCCAACCAGGCCCAGCTCCGCCAAGGTATCGTTCCAGGTCGCTGGCGTTAGTGAGGACAACTCTCCCTGAACAACAGGGGTTTCAACCACCGGAGTTTCAACAATGGGTAGGGGCGCTGAGGGTTCAGACGCCTGGACAACAGGCGCCTCAAGGGGCTTTTTTACAGGTGCGTCGACCTCCCTGGCGACTGGCTCGGGGGTGGGTTCGGGCAGATCAGGCAAAGCTGCGACCAGGTCGTTAGGGCCGAGAGTTTCATCGAGTACTGCTGCAGGACGAAAAGAAATCATCCGCAACACCACCATTTCAAAACCGCTGCGTGGATCTGAAGCCAGGCCAATATCCCGCTTTCCATTGATCGCCACTTGATAAAACAGCTGGGCATCTTCCTGGGTAATGCCACTGGCGAAATCGACTATACGCTGTGCATCACCCCAATTATTGTCCGCTGCCTTGGGGACTGCCTGCGCTATAGCGACGCGGTGAATCAGGGATATGAGCTCATCCAGGCTACCCTCGAACTCGGGAGCATGCTCGGACATTTGACCGATTACCGACAGAGCACCCGAGGCATTGTTTGCCATAACGGCATCGAGCAACTGATAGATAAAACTCAGATCTACACTACCGAGCATGGTCCGCACATCGTCTTCGTTAAGTTTGCCCGAACCAAAGGCGATGGCCTGATCGGTAAGACTAAGAGCGTCGCGCATACTGCCCTCAGCGGCCCTACCAAGAAGCCATAGCGCGGGGTCGTCGAAGGCGATCATCTCTTCACCTAGCACATGGTTTAAATGCGAGACTATTTGTTCAGGCACCATATTTTTGAGATTAAACTGAAGACATCGGGACAAAATGGTAGCGGGCAACTTCTGAGGATCGGTGGTAGCGAGCAAGAATTTAACGTGGGGCGGTGGCTCTTCCAGTGTTTTCAATAACGCGTTAAAACTGTGATTGGACAGCATGTGCACTTCGTCAATCAGGTACACCTTGTAGCGGGAACGCGATGGCAGGTATTGCACGTTGTCGAGCAACTCTCGAGTGTCTTCAACTTTAGTTCTTGAGGCTGCGTCTATCTCCCACAAATCAACGCTTCTGCCTTCACTGATCTCCAGACAAGAACTGCACTCATCACAGGGCTGGGAACTGACCCCCTTCTCGCAGTTCAGGCATTTGGCCAAAATTCGAGCGATTGTTGTCTTGCCCACACCCCTTGTTCCCGTGAACAGATAGGCGTGGTGAAGTCGGTCGTGATCCAGTGCGTTAATCAGGGCTTGTAAGACATGTTCCTGGCCCACCATTTCGCGAAAGCTCTTTGGCCGCCATTTACGGGCTAGGACCTGATAGGACATGCGTGTATTGCCTTACGGGGTAAAATCGATGGGCTAGCATACACTAGCCAAAGGGCGACATAAAACTGTCAAAGACGAAAATTGGAGGCGACCCAGACAGCCACACCCCGGCACACGAGTCAGTAACTACCGTTGCTCCCTTCCAGGCCTGGCGGAATTCACTACCTATCGTTGCGAGGGGACCGCCTGAGTCACCATAGCATCTGCGGTGGTCGCAGAGGGCGCGTATTGTCTACGAAACCCGGTATCGGTGCAATCGATTAATGGCGCGCCCACGAGGATTCGAACCTCGGACATTCGCCTTAGAAGGGCGATGCTCTATCCAGCTGAGCTATAGGCGCATAGAACCTGAATTGCGGGCGCATCATACAGTAATCTTTGGGTAGGGTGTATAGAACAAAGCAGCTAAAACGCGCGCAGTGAGCCGAAACCTTGCCATCGAAGCTCACCACAGCATTGTTCAAAGCTTTTACACTTCACCGTCCGCAAGAATCACATTTGCGACTATACTCATCTCGAACGCTACCGACGATAACACAGGAGATTCAACATGGATTTAATGAAACTTGGTACTCAACTACTCTCTGACAAGCTGGGCTCCGGGGTGGATGGCGACAGTTTAACATCTGCACTGTCAGGGCCACTTGGAGGTAGCGACGGAAACATCGATGTTGCAGGGCTGGCAAGCAAGATGTCAGCGAATACAGACCTTGGCGATGTACTTGGTTCCTGGCTGGGCGACGGTGAGAACTCCCCAATATCAGCAGGCAAGGTTATAGATTTACTTGGCGACAGCAACATCAGCGATTTCGCTTCCAAACCGGGTCTGGACAGCTCAACAGCTGCCTCGGGATTGGCAGAGGCACTCCCTCAACTGATGGACAAGGCCAGCAGTGGCGGCAGCCTTTGGGATTCCCTGGGTGGCGTTGGGGGCCTTATGGACGCTGCCAAGTCGTTCTTAAAATAGCATCCATTAAGCTCGCACGATCCTTTCCAGCGTCTCGATTGAGGCGCTTTCTCTCCCTTTTTCTTCAATTACGCATTCTCAAAGAAAGACAGACGAGCTGAAACCACTAAAGATTTCATTCCGCACGCCGATACTCTGACAAACGATAATAAATATCGGGTGGCCTATGCCTCACCGATTTATATCTCAGGAGTCTCCGATGAATGCCCCAGGTCTACCTATTTGGTGAAGAAGCTCGTCTGCGCGCGCTCAAGTCGCTCGATGTTCTCGACACACCTGCCGAAGAGCGTTTTGATCGACTGACTCGCATGGCGAAGCGCATGTTTGATGTACCTATTTCACTGGTGAGTCTTGTAGACGGCAATCGTCAGTGGTTTAAGTCTTGTATGGGCCTGGATGTCAGGGAAACACCTCGGGACATATCATTTTGTGGTCACGCGATACTAGGGGATGAAGTCTTTTATATTCCCGATACAGAAAACGACAAAAGATTTGCGGACAACCCGCTGGTGACAGGAGAACCTTACATCAGGTTTTACGCAGGCTGCCCTCTCAGGTCTCTCAATGGCTGCAAGCTGGGAACACTGTGCATTATCGATAGAAAACCTCGCTCTCTAGATAGTGAAGACCTCAGCATCTTGAGAGACCTGGCCCTGACAGTGGAGCGCGAACTTGCCGCCGTTCATCTTGCAACCCAAGATGACCTAACCAGTCTTCTCAACAGACGCGGGTTTTCCAATCAGGCATCAAGCAGCTTGAACTTGTGCGCCCGGCAAGGTATCCCCATATCTCTTGTGTTTATGGACCTCAACGAATTCAAGACCGTCAATGATCGCTATGGACACGCCGAGGGTGACCGTGCGCTTTTTAACTTCGCGGCCGAACTGCGCGAACAATCACGGGCCTCGGATATTCTCGCCAGGTGGAGCGGAGATGAATTCGTAATGATGTTGGCGAACAGTTCGAAGGAACAGACCGAAGCTGCGGTCTACCGCTTCAGGAAAGCCTTAAAAAAGCGTAGTCAAAAAGAGCAATGGGGCTACGAGTTGGATTTTGCACACGGTATTGTTGAGTTCGAGCACGGACGACACGAAACTGTTGAAGAGTTGTTGGCCCAGGGCGATGCACTGATGTACCAACGCAAGTGCGGTGGTTTAATTTCGTCTAACGTTGCGCTGAGGTAGCGGGCCTAGGCAGCGTCGTGAAAATTGGCGAAGGCTTTTGCGAATCGACCAATCCACTCTAGGGCAGCCTCATCGGGAGTCACTCGCCTGCCTTCGTTAATGAGCAGAGCCATTCTATAGCGTTCCACTTGAAAGCATTGTGCCTCCATTCTTGCGCGGAACGCATCCTGTGCTGATGTCTCTTGTGTCGCGTGCAGTGTCGTGTTTGTCACGGTGATCCCCAAAAACCTGCGGTTCACCTTATTAATAGCAATCACGAGATCAATTTACATCAAGACCGGGCAAGATATGTGAAGCGGCCCACAAAACTCCGGAGGCCTGGGAAAAAACTGCGAACTGGTTCCACGCTCTACATAGACACCACTACCTCATACTGGCGATAAATTCGTCCGAGCTCGCTATGGCCTTGCGCATCTCTTGAATGAGAACATCGATATCGTCCTCAATCGACTTGAATTCAACCTTCAGTGAGGCGACAGCGCGGGCGTTGAGGTTGTGTTTCAAGTAAAGGACATTGTCCTTCAATGCAGACAGCACCGGATCCATTTTGCCCTCCGAACGGTGAAGCACCACAATCATGCCTTTGTAGCGCTTTTGAGTTTCTGCGAGTTTTTGTTTGCTATCGGTCTTTAGGCGCTCGCTGCTGTACTGATCTATTTCATCTTCCCACTCGTTAAATAGGGCCTGGGCTACATTTTCAATGGCCTTTATGCGAGATCTAACCTCGTCCGCTGCCTCCTCCGCTTCCTCATACTCATCGTTCATATCTTCATAGATATCTTCGAGGTCACCGCCATCAAAATTCACCAGTAGAGACAGCTGCTCCAGGGCCGACTGAAACTGCTCTTCCGCCTCCTGCTGGGCTTCCCTGGAGTCTTCAACACGATCAACGAGAATATCGCGCTTGTGATAACCAATTTTTTCCGCTGCGCCATAATACACCGCCTGACAGGCACTCAGCAGTGCCAAAAAAGATATTAGAACGATTAAACGCATAAAGCAGCTCCTTTATAGATCGGATTCAGTTTAGTCCCTTTGGGAATCTAAATCAGTACCGGGCATTGTTAATTTGGGTCCACAGAAAATTCGGGCGAGCCACAGCGAAACGGAACTCAGAGCTCACCGTGAGGGACTCGTATAATGCTTGTAGTCAAAATCCTCAGTACTGGCCCGCCAATTATTCAGCTCCCTACGCATCATTTGAATGCGCCAGGCCTGTGCCTCGTCATTTACCAGGTTGACCGACCGAGTATTGCCCACTGCACCCGCAGCCCTCAGTTCAATAGGAGCGCGGCTGTCGGAAAAGCAATCCCGATCAAATTCAGTCGTAGGAGCGCGCTGGTGAATCTTGGCATACTCCTTGAACGAAGGCTTCGAGGCATAGGGGTTGTCAATACATGAGCCGTGCAGGGGAAACTGATTTTCCTTGTACAAATGCGTTAGCGAACGCACCGCACGTTCGTGAGCATTGGTAGCATGCCAATTACGTTCGGCGAAAATAAACTCTCTTGTCACTTGGGTTTCGCTGCTGAACACGGTGGCAAAGGAATAACCTTCCATGTCGCCGGGAATCGGCAGCCCAGCCCATTCGAGGATAGTGGGCGCGAGGTCGACCATACTGATGAGTTGCTCCCTTGTACCACTGCTTTCAATAGATCTTGGCCAATGCAGAATGAACGGAGTTTTAATACCGTCATCGTAGAGGGTCAACTTGCCCCAGGAAAACGGCCTTCCATTGTCGGACGTTACAATAACCACCGTGTTGTGTAGCACCCCCTGTCTCTCCAGTTCGTCTATCACGAGACCCACATCGCGGTCAAAACGACTCACTACGCGATAGTAATCGGCAAATTCCTTTCTCGTTTTGGGCCCATCGACGAACCCCTCGGGCACTTCTATGTTCCAAGGCTCGTACACCAGGGGTATCGAACTCTCTTCGGGGTATGAGGCCGATGTGGATCTCCCGACGCCAGCCAAAAGAAAAATGGGCGATCTTCCGGCCTGCTTCTGAGCCGCTCGATCCACTGCCCGGTGCCATTGTTAATCCGGTCATCAATCACCTTAGTAAATTGAGACTTAACTTCACCGCCAATATGCCACTTGCCAACAGATTCTGTGTGATAACCAGCATCTCCCAGCAATTCCCCCAAGGTACGTTCCTCTGCAGGCAGTGACTGGTGCAAATGAACCAGTCCATTACTGTGTGGATACTTGCCTGTGAGAATACTCGCCCTGCTCGCACTGCATGAACTCGTGGTCAAAAATGCGTTATCAAAACGCAGGCCATTAGCGGCCAGTTTGTCGATGTTTGGAGTTTGGACCGTCTCGTTCCCATAGGACCCAATATCGTTCCAGCCCAAATCATCCGCAGCTGGCTAGTCTACCCGATCCATTGCAAGAAACAGAATGTGCGGGGCAGTCGGCCTTTTTTTGACGGAAAAATAAGAAAAGTAGAAAAACCGCCCAAGTTTAGCGGATTGCCGCCGATAAACGAAAGGACCAAACCTACGCCGGATGTAAGACAATTGCCTATGCTGGACCCAGATACACTGCAAGATACACGCAAAAGAGACATCGTAATGTGTGTTTCCTCAGTTTTGGGGGCTTTCTCGATTCTCGGCCTCATTCTCCGGCTTGTCACGGGCATGTATCAATCCAATGTCGCAGTATTACTGGTCTTGAGTACAGGTGTGTGTAGCTGGAGCTTTGTCGCTGTCAGGATGGGTACGTCTACGACCTGGCCCGCCACGATTCTGCTCGGTTTTTGGTCCGCAATATTACTGCTTAGTGGGGATTCGTCAGGGGGGTCAATTTCCCCAACTGCCATGCTCCTGGCCGTAATTCCACTACTGGCTACTATGATGATCAACCGGAGTGCTGGCCTGATTGCCCTCGTTCTTATACTGATAAGTTTGCCTTCGGTGCTCGGCGGTGGCTTTGAGGTGCTCCAGAATCCATTGGGCCCAGCGACACCCGAGAACCTGATCCTGCTTAGAGCAGTAGACCTGGTGTTGAACATAGTGCTCGTAGGCTGGGCAATATGGCGCTATGCCGCCATCCCGACAGTGATGCCCAACCTCATCGACCAAAACATAACCCACGATTTCCTCACTGGTTTGGGCAATCGAAGGGCGGTCGATAAAACACTGGCGATTGAGACGGCCAAGGCATGCGAAAACAGTGAGTGGCTCAGTGTCGTGCTGGCGGATGTAGACGAATTCAAGGGGTTCAACAAGCGCTTTGGCAGGGATTCTGGTGATCGCGCCCTGGTACAGGTAGCCTCAATTTTGGGGGCCAATATTGACCCCACAGATCACTGTGTTGGACGCTATGGCGGCGAAGATTTGCCATCATCCTGCCCGCCGCAAACCCCCTACAGGCAATGGCCTACGCCCAGAGTATGCGTACAGCTGTAGAGAATGCCGATATAGTGTTGGAAAACTCGAGTCGGCAGAAAATGACCCTGACCCTGGGCGTTGCGAGTATCCAAACAGATAGGAATATCGATCCCGCAGAACTCATCGAGCTGGCAAATAAAAAGCTAATCAGTGCGAAAAAAGCCGGACGCAACCAGGTTCTATCAGTTCAGATACAAGACAGCCAACCTACAATTCAAAGAATCTCTGCCGCTGCCGAACGCGATACCAGGCAGCCCCTGCTCGCCGCCCGATAAATCCCTCTGGGAACCTCTACCTGAGGTACCCCTCTGCATGCAGATTTTCAGAAAATATTGTCATACACTATGCTCTATAATCATGACTGACCTTCTGAAAAACCACCAAAAAGGACGCCCAATGAAGTTTATGCTGAGCCTAATGTGTTGCATCCTGGCGCCCGTTCTTGCCGGATGTGATCGAAGCGTCTACGACCCGGACGCCGATGAGCAAGGCCATAGCGCTCCCACGCAGGCCACCATTGATGCGAACCGCCAAGTATACTCCGTCAGCTTCCATTTGAGGACAGACAGGATTTCGAGGACGCGAAGCGAGGGTTCATAGCGCAAATGCCAGTGCTTCGTGTTGAAAACGCGAGCGGCAAAACCATTTGGAATATGTCTGACTATGATTTTATTCAGGGGGAGGCTCCGGCCAGCGTGAACCCGAGCCTGTGGCGCCAGGCATCACTAAACAACATTCACGGGCTGTTTAAGGTAAGCGATGGAATCTACCAACTGCGTGGATTCGACCTGGCGAATATCACCCTCATTGAAGGCAAAACTGGCTGGATTGTAGTCGACCCAGGGACCGCTACTGAGACCGCCGCCGCCTGGAAATTTGCCAGCGAACACCTGGATACCAAACCCATCGTCAGTGTGATATTTACCCACAGCCACATTGATCACTTCGGTGGGGTAATGGGCTTGCTGCGGGCTTCGGGTACCGATCCGGCAGAGGTCCGAATCATCGCCCCAAAAGGGTTTATGGAAGAAGCCACCAGCGAAAATGTTTTGGCCAGTGCCACCATGGGGCGCCGCTCCGTCTATATGTACGGCAAGCAGCTGGCAAGATCTGAGCGCGGACACGTGGGATCGGGGCTGGGTAGATCCCCCGCTTTTGGTTCGGTCTCCGTATTGGAACCCACCGAACTTATCGATAGCACACCGCAAAAGAAAATTATTGATGGGGTGCCGTTTACCTTTCAGTACACACCTGAATCTGAAGCTCCCGCCGAGCTGATGTTCTATTTACCCGAACACAAAGCTCTGTGCGGCGCGGAAGTCATCTCCCGCAACATGCACAACATTTACACACTGCGCGGTGCCAAAGTTCGCGATGCATTGAAGTGGAGTGGCTATATTGACGAGGCACTAAGCTTATTCCCAGAGGCCGAAGTGTATTTCGGGAGCCACCACTGGCCAATGTGGGAAACTCCAAAAATCAATACCTTCCTGAAGCAACAGCGCGACACCTACAAATATATTCATGATCAGACCATGCGCCTGGCAGCCCACGGCTATACGCCCGGCGAAATAGCGCAGGAGATCGAGATGCCTGAATCACTGCGCAGCAGTTTTTCCAGCCGTGGCTATTACGGAACACTTAGACACAACGCCCGCGCCGTCTATCAGGGCTATTTCGACTGGTATGACGGCAATCCTGCAAACCTCGACCCGCTGCCACCGGTAGAGTCCGCCAAGCGAACCATAAAACTGATGAGCGGAAGCGAGCAGGTTCTGGAACAAGCCAGGGCCTCCTTCGACGCAGGCGAGTATCGCTGGGTCGCCGAGTTACTCAACAAGTTGGTGTTCGCAGAACCTGACAACACTGCGGCCAAGGCATTGCTCGCCCGCAACTATGATCAGCTTGGCTATCAGGCGGAGTCGGGCCCTTGGCGAGACGTTTATTTATCCGGTGCCTATGAACTTCGACACGGCGCCGCGGGGGAGTCCGGGGTAGACACAGCCAATGCCTTGGGTTTACTCAAAGAAACTCCCCTGCCCCGGTTCTTCGACGCCATGGCCGTCATGCTCAACGGCCCAGATGCCGATGGTATGGAGATGACAATCAATCTGAATTTTACGGACATTCAGGAAAGCTACTCACTGTATATTGAAAACGCTGTGCTTCACCACCGCCCGGGGCTAGCCCAGGAAAACGTCAGCGCCACCATACATCTTAGTCACGAACTGTTTCTGAAAATGTTGACGGGGCAAGCGGGTTTTAAAGACACCATCATGGGAGACGATTTAGAAATTGAAGGTAGTCGCATCGACTTGCTCAGATTTTTCTCCCTCATCGATCCGGCAGCAGAGTCCTTTAATATCGTGACGCCCTGATGTTTGGAGGGGGATCAATGAAAATGGGGTGGCCGACGGGTCTTGAACCCGCCACCTCAGGAGTCACAATCCTGTGCTCTACCAGATGAGCTACGGCCACCATTGAACGGTGCTGAAAGTGAAAGGCAACCTACGATCCTGTGATCCCGATGACCGGAATGCGACTGGAAAGTTGGTCGGGGTAGAGAGATTCGAACTCCCGACATCCTGCTCCCAAAGCAGGCGCGCTACCAGACTGCGCTATACCCCGATTTTCTTTTGTGAAGCAGCAAAAGCACTTCAACAGCCCCATTTCAGGAGCGCGCATGATACTCATACCCACTGTGGCCGTCAACGCTAATCTGGTGATATTACAACAGTTTATGTCGCACTGGTCCTCCACAACTTCGGGCTGGCATGGGACAATGCGCCTCGCGCTTTAGGGCAGACAAAACTCAAACAAATGGGGAGCTAAATCAACATGACGGCAACAATACTGGACGGCAAAGCGGTCGCCGCGCTTACCGAAGCCGAGCTACTGGCCCGGGTGGAAATTCTAAAAGAAAAGTCTGAAGGCAAAACCCCGATTTTAGCCACATTACTGGTCGGTGATGATCCGGCCTCGGCAACCTATGTGAAGATGAAAGGCAATGCCTGCCGTCGAGTGGGCATGGATTCGCTGAAAGTGGAAATGCCCTCCTCCACCACCACTGAACAATTGCTGGAGAAGATTGAAGAACTCAACGCCAACCCCGAGGTTCACGGCATTTTGCTTCAGCACCCCGTGCCCCCTCAAATTGATGAACGCGCCTGCTTCGATGCCATTGCTCTGGGAAAGGATGTGGACGGTGTCACCTGCCTGGGTTTTGGCCGAATGGCCATGGGCGAAGCGGCTTACGGTTGCGCTACCCCTCAGGGAATAATGCGTTTACTGGCACACTACAATATTGAGATTGAAGGTCAGCACGCGGTCGTTGTAGGCCGCAGCCCGATTTTGGGAAAGCCCATGGCAATGATGTTGCTGGAAAAGAACGCCACTGTAACTATTTGTCACTCGCGAACTAAGAATCTCCCGGAGCTGGTGGCGCAAGCGGACATTTTAGTGGGCGCCGTAGGGAAACCTGAATTTATTAAAGCCAACTGGATAAAGGAAGGCGCGGTGGTAGTGGACGCCGGTTATCATCCCGGTGGTGTGGGAGATGTTGAACTATCCGCTCTTGGTGAAAAGGCCAGCGCAATTACGCCCGTTCCCGGAGGTGTGGGCCCCATGACAATCAATACGCTAATTCAGCAAAGCGTTGAATCAGGTGAAAAGAGTATTCTCTAAAACAGTGTGAACCCAGGCGGGCACATTTCCCGTCTGGTTTATTCAAACTAAGATCTACTCACTGGCACGGCGCCACTTTGTCCCCTCGCGGCTGTCTTCCAGCACCACTCCTCGCTCCACTAATGACTGGCGAATTTCATCTGCAAGGCCATATTCCTTGTCCAACTTGGCCTGCTGGCGCTGCGCGATAAGGGTTTCTACCTCTTCGGCAGAAATCAGATCATCAGAGGCGCCGCCGTGCAACCACACTTGAGGGTCCTGCTGAAGAATCCCCAGCAAGGCAGCGCCACTAAGGAGCCGTCCTTTGAGCTGGGGCTTCTCGCCCGACTCAGCTTTGTTCAGCTCTTTAGCAAGCGCATGCAACTCGGCGATCGCCACCGGCGTATTCAAATCATCATTTAACGCGGCATAAAAAGCCTCAGTTGCCAGCTCCACATTCATGTCAGCTTCTACATCCGCTACTTCGCGCAGGCCGCTGTACAGGCTGGACAAGGTAGTCTCGGCTTGCTCCAACAGTTCCACCGTAAAATTCAAGGGTGAGCGATATTGTGCAGACAGCAGAGCAAAACGCAGTACTTCACCTCGATAACTTTGCAGCAACTCTCTAACAGTGCGGAAATTGCCCAGTGACTTGGACATTTTCTCGCCGTCTATGTCGAGATAAGCGTTGTGCATCCAGTAGCACACATAGTCGCCGCCGTGGGCACAGCGACTCTGTGCAATCTCGTTCTCATGGTGGGGGAATATAAGATCCCGTCCGCCGCCGTGGATATCGATGGTCTCACCCAGGTGTGCACGAATCATCGCGGAGCACTCCAGGTGCCAGCCGGGGCGGCCGCGGCCCCAGGGACTATCCCAACCCGGGTCTTGTTTATCAGCGGGTTTCCACAAGATAAAATCGCCTGGGTGTCGTTTGTAATCTGCGACTTCCACTCTGGCACCGGCGAGCATATTGTCCAGGGAACGACCTGAGAGTTTGCCGTAGTCAGGCATAGACTCAACAGCAAACAAAACATGCCCATCGGACTCGTAGGCGTGCTCTTTCTCGATTAAGGTTTCGGTCAGCGCAATCATTGCATCTATATTGTGGGTCGCTCGCGGTTCCAGTGTGGGGTCCAGGGCATTGAGTTGAGCCATGTCCTGTCGATAGATTGCCGTGTATTCATCTGTGACAGAGTCGATATCCCGATCGCCCTCCTTTGCTGCTGCAATGATCTTGTCGTCTACATCAGTAATATTGCGAGCGTAGGTGACACTCGAGTAATGGGTTTGCAACACTCGAAACAAGGTATCGAACACCACCACGGGCCGGGCATTGCCGATGTGCGCGTAATTGTAAACGGTCGGTCCACACACATAGAGTGTGACGGTATCGGGAACCAGTGGCTCGAAAACCTCTTTCTTTGAGGTCATGGTGTTGTACAGCTTCAGTGTCATGCTCTGCCTTGTGTCTTAATCATTGGGCCGGACTAATTGTTCCAGGTATCGCGCAGCCCGATAGTCATGTTGAATGTCGGGTTTTCAATGCTGTGATCATAACGATCTGCGACGAAATAACCGGCTCTCTCGAACTGAAAATTCTGTTCGGGTTTTGCGTCCAATAGTGAGGGTTCCACCCAGGCCCCTTCTACTATTTTCAAGGAATCCGGGTTGATGGTATCTCGCAGCTCCCTATCACCTTTGTCAGGCGCCTCGTCGTTAAACAGTCGATCATAAATACGGACGGTTGCAGGTTTGCCACCGGCTGCACACACCCAGTGAACAACCCCTTTTGCCTTAACCCCATCTTCAGGATCGGCGCCCAGGACCGTTGTTATCATGCGCGCCCGCACTTCAACAATCTCTCCCGCCTCATTGCGAATGGCTTCATCCGCTTCAATTACATAGGCATTGCGCAACCTGACCCGCTTGCCTATCACCAGGCGCTTGAATTTTTTGTTCGCCTCTTGGCGAAAATCTTCAGCATCGATATAGATATTCTTGCTAAAGGGCAGCACTCGCTGGCCAAGATCATCACGGCTGGGGTGAGCCGAGGCCACTATTTTCTCAGATTCACCCTCGGGATAATTAGTCAGCACCACTTTCAGCGGGTTTAAAACACACATGGCACGCGGTGCATTGGTGTTTAGGTCATCGCGAATAGCATGCTCGAGCATGGCGGCGTCCACCACACCATCATTTCGTGTGACACCAATCATCTCGCAAAACCGTCGAATTGAGTCGACGGTGTAGCCTCGGCGGCGCATACCCGCAATGGTTGGCATTCTGGGGTCATCCCAACCATCCACGATCCCCTCATCGACGAGGGCTTTGAGCTTCCGTTTGCTGGTAACGGTGTAACTGAGCTTCAAACGGCCAAACTCATACTGCGTGGGTTCACTGGGGACTGACAAGTGCTCTATAAACCAATCATAGAGTGGTTTGTGGTCCGCGAACTCTAGGGTGCACACAGAATGGGTAACCCCCTCTATCGCATCTTCCTGGCCATGGGCAAAATCATACGTGGGATAAATAACCCAATCCTCACCAGTCTGGTGATGGGGTACTTTGCGAATCCTGTACAAAATGGGGTCGCGCAAATTGATATTGGGGGCGCTCATATCAATTTTGGCCCGCAGTACTTTTTCACCCTCGGCGAACTCGCCCGCTTTCATTGACGCAAGGAGAGCCAGGTTTTCTTCGACGCTCCTGTCGCGGTAAGGGCTATTTCTGCCACCTTCTGTGAGAGACCCTCTGTATTCCCTGGCCTCTTCCGCAGTCAGGTCGCACACATAAGCCTTGTCCGCGCGAACTAACTCCTGCGCCCAGGCGTAGAACTGATCAAAATAGGACGAGGCATAACGCACCTCACCCGCCCAGGAGTAGCCCAGCCATCTGACATCTTCCTGAATTGAATCAATATAGGTCTGACTCTCCTTCTCGGGATTAGTATCGTCGAATCGCAGATGGCAGTTGCCACCAAATTCCTCGGCGAGGCCAAAGTTCAGGCAGATTGATTTCGCATGACCGATATGCAAAAACCCGTTGGGCTCAGGCGGAAAGCGTGTAACCAGCCCGCCGACTCGCCCGGATTCGAGATCTTGCGCAACAATGGTTTGCAAGAAATTACTGGCCGGTATCGATTCCATATTCCCTTCATAGTGGATAAAAATTTGGCGCGTATTATAGCCGCAGACCAGCACCTTATATAGCCAATTAAACCGCGAACTGTGGGTATTCACATAAACAGGTGAATCTTTTACCCAGGTTATTTGCCTACCCGCAAAAAGTCCGTATCATTGCCCAGCTTTTCTACTACACAGCAAGGGAATCACTCATGGTCATCATTCGCACGACGTTCGGCGAAATCAAACTGGAATTGGATGCTGAAAAAGCGCCCAAGACCGTCGCTAATTTCCTGGCCTATGCCCAGGAAGGCTATTACGACGGCACTATTTTTCACCGTGTTATCGACAACTTCATGGTTCAAGGTGGCGGCTTCGACAGCGCTATGGCCCAAAAGCCAACCGGCGAGCCTGTCGAAAATGAAGCTGACAACGGGCTCAAGAACGATTTTGGTACCGTGGCTATGGCTCGCACCATGGACCCACACTCAGCCACCGCTCAGTTCTTTATCAACGTCAAAGACAACGAATTCCTGAACCACAGCGGTAAAAACATGCAGGGTTGGGGATACACCGTGTTCGCCAAGATGATTGAAGGTAGCGACGTGTTGGACAAAATCCGTGCAGTGCCTACCGGCAGCCGCGACGGACACCAGGATGTACCCACAGAAGACGTGATCATCGAATCCGTTACTGTCGTCGAAGACTAGAACCACCGGAGATCACAGACCGTGTCCTTCACTGTCTTTATCTCCGATCTACATCTCGACCCGGCGAGGCCTGCTGTTACGCAGACCTTGGCTGAGTTCCTCGATCAAAACACTCACTGCGACAGTCTTTACATCCTGGGAGATCTCTTCGAGGTGTGGCTCGGTGACGATGACGACTCCCCCATCGCTCTGGAAGTCACCGCACTGCTGAAGAAATTTAGCGATAGCGGTCCGGCGCTCTATCTGATGCAGGGAAATCGCGACTTTCTCCTGGGCAGCGCGTTTTGCGATGCTACAGGCGGCCAGTTACTGAGTGACCCAACTGTCATTGATCTTTACGGCACACCCACTTTGTTGATGCACGGGGACAGCTTGTGTACCGATGATGCCGAATATCAGGCCTTCCGAAAAACCGCCAGAGACCCTAAATGGCAAGCCGATATGCTGCGCCACACACTGGAAGAGCGCAAAGCCTTAGCCGCCCACCTTCGCTCAGTCAGCAAGGAGTCCAATAGCAATAAGGCACAGGACATCATGGATGTCTCCCCAGTGGCAGTGGGTGAGGTGATGGCTGAACACGGCGTTGTGCAGCTCATACACGGACACACGCATAGGCCGGCACGCCATGAAATCCCGTCGGGGGTGCGCTGGGTGCTCGGAGATTGGGAGCAACAGGGGTGGGCTCTTCACGCCTCTTCAAGTAAAATCGAGCTTAATGAATTTGATGTAAAACAGTAGCTTGCCGATACTTATTGAAGTAGTTAATCGATTTTAGTGTGGCGGCCCACTGTGAAACCGAAACTCTGTATCCCCCGCTGTAATCAACTCTCGCTCCGCAGCCAGTAACACCGGTAACCGCTCCTCCACTTCCTCCGCGGAGCCAGCTTCACGGGCAAGCTGCAGGTAATCCCGGTAATGACGGGATTCCGATTTCAGTAAGGACGCGTAAAACTGGGAGAGCTCTTTATCAAGAACGGGCACCAAAGCCGCAAAGCGTTCGCACGAACGCGCCTCGATAATTGCGCTCACAAGCAAGGTATCGACAAGACGACCCGGTTCCTGACTTCGCATCTCCTTCCGCAGGCCCGGAGCATAGCGAGAGGCCGAAATCTGCAGGTAATCCAACCCCCGATCTTGCATAATCGCAATCACTTGCTCAAAGTGCCGCAACTCCTCCCTGGCTAAACGTGACATTTTGTTGAGCAAGGTGTGATTCCCGGTGTAGCGATACATCAGGTTTAACTCTGCAGACGTCGCCTTCTTCTGTGTGGTGGCTTCATTACATTCGCGAATACTGGATTGCTTGTTCGGTGGCGTTCCCGGGAGACCGTGGGAATAACGCTTCATTGTGGTTATCGCTGACTGAGCCGCTTTGTGTTCTAGGTTTGCATGGTCGGCCAGCAGTATTAAAAGATTCTCCGGCTTGGCGGCCTCCTCTACCCAAGCCTCGGGTGTGGGGCAATAAAGGAAGTCGAGAATGTGCTGAATATCTACTGTCTTAGTCATGGGCGCGGAGTTTACCGCAAGAGGGCCGAACCGGATAGGAGACACTTTGACCGGAACCCACTCGCTTTAGCTGTTATTTTCTTGCGTCTAGCCAATCATAATTTTCGTAAAAACCCTTTAAAACAAGCGTTAAAGGTGTTGATAGCCTGAATTCACAGATGTAAAATAGACTGTATATAATCAAGGGGTATCCATTTAGCTCCAGTCAGGGCAAAATACCTGGATGGATATACAGGTCTTACCGCCAGTTGCCGGAAAAGACTACCCCCAAAATTGGAACGAATTTCTCGATTGTTTTTCCACTGAAGAAGCTTGCCTTGCTTTCCTTGAGCGATTACGTTGGCCTGACGGTTATGTATGCCCGCGTTGCGACTGGAGTGGAGAAGCCTATCGCGCCAGCCGTACCCGTTTGATGTGTCGGGCCTGCCAGCACCAAAACCCGGTGACCGCAGGCACCATCTTTGACAAGACCCGAACGCCATTACGCGTCTGGCTTGCTGCGGCCTGGTATCTGACTAATCAGAAACAAGGAGTGAGCGCCCCAGGCTTACAGAGAGTGCCGGGCCTGGGCAGTTATCAGACCGCCTGGACTATGCTGCATCGATTTCGTCGCGCCATGATTCGCCCAGGTCGCGAAAGGCTCAAGGGGCTTGTTGAAGTAGATGAGACCTACTTGTCCATTACAGACAGACAAAACCCTATTTCAGCCAAAGGGCGCAAAAACAGCACAAACAAGGTTCTGGTAGCTGTGGCAGTAGAGATACTGCAACCCAAGGGGTTCGGCCGTATCCGCCTCCGCCGTATACCCAAAGACTCCGCACCCCACGTAATTCCATTCGTACAGGAGGTCGTTGAGGCTGGGGCGCGGGTACACACAGACGGCTCGGCAGCCTACCGATCATTAACTGATTTGGGTTATGTGCATCAACGCATCGTTATGCCGGGTTCCGGTGTGCCCGCCCATGTATCAATTCCAGGGGTGCATCGAGTGGCTGCGCTCGTGCAGCGCTGGATTTTGGGTACACACCACGGCTCGATACAACCCGGGCATCTGGATGCCTACCTGGACGAATTTGTGTTCCGCTTCAATCGCCGCACATCGAAATCTCGCGGCATGTTGTTCTATCGACTTCTACAACAGGCTGTCGTGACAGCACCGGTGACCTACCAGGATTTAGCGAAAAAAACTTGAATGTTTCGGTGGCAGTACCAGAATAGATAATATACTGGATATTTGTACAGTATTCGGGTTGCTGGAGCTAAATAGTCGACCCTGAAAAAGCCTAATTGGCCATCACGGCATCGCCGTAATGCCGTGGCTTGATAATAAACTGCGTTAAACGACTCCATAAGGAAGCCGTTTTCGGGGCCAATAAAAACAATCTCATCCACTTCCTGAAGTTAAACGCAGCAGCAGCCATCAGTACGTTAATCTGGTCGCCTTCAAATCCTTTGAGATAACTTTTGTTCAATCGATGATCCGACTTCAGGTGGCCGATCACCGGCTCTATGCCAGCCCGCTTTCTAAAACGTTTCCGCATCAGCACCTGGTAGGCACTATCCGTATCCCGAGTACCTGTGCTGGGCATTATGATCCGCGTGTCATTGATCTTTTTCTTCCCTTTGTAACCCCGATCACATAAGCCAACGGCCGGTTTCAGTTTGTTAAGCCGCTTCAATTGCAACAGCACCTCCGGCAGCGTATGACCATCAAATTTGTTCGTATCAAAGGCCATGGCACCAACAATGATTTTTGAATCCCGAGTTGTCGTGATAGAAACCTTGGTGCCAAATTCATAGCGCTTATGCTCTTTGCCTTTACTCATGCAGTAGACATGGGGTTCGTGCAAGCTGTACAGCTTGTTCGTATCCCCTCGCTTCTGGTTCAGTCCACGATGGAATAGTGCAAAGTCCTCTGCCAGCTTTTCCAGAATGTCGAGTGGCAGTTTACGCTCCAATTCCCGCACTAAACGACCGGCAATGGTCTTTAGCCGCTTAACGGCTTTGCGGGCCTTGGCACGGTTCCTGGGATGTCCCGCAAAACGACATTCCAGTTTTCTTTGCTTAATTTCCTTGGCATAACTGCGGCGAAGTGTTATCCCTTCTTTCCTGGCCAATTTCAGGCAACGAACAATAATCTTTCGGTACAACTTTGCATCGGTGGGAAAGGTGATGTTTTTTTCCTGTACTGTGGTGTCAATACAGACTTCCTCTTCGACCGCTTTCTCACCATGAATGGTGATAGAGGATGCCAATATTTTTTCAAATCCCTTTTCGCCGACTCGCTTGCGGAAGTACACCAGATCGGATGGGTCACAAGGGAATGACCACTGGAATTCAACCTCCCCGCAAAATGCCTGGTAATACGGGTTTTGTACCCAGTGTTGCACGATAACCTCGTCGCTGACATTTTCCATATGCTTGAGAATAGATAAACCCACCATCAAGCGTACGGGTTTGGCAGGCCTGCCAGTTGCCGCATACAAGGGAGCGAACTCCGATTCAAAAAAGTCCCAGGGTATGGTTCGCGCAAGATGTAACAGAGGGTGTTTCGGATTGAGTTGATCCATCAACCCAGCAGCCATAAAACTCATTTGATGGTGATCGGGGGAAGAATCTTTCATCGAGAGCCACCTTTGTTTCGACCGGATTAAGTGCCAAATAGGCTTGAAACTGGTCGAAATCATCTCACAAATACCCAGTATTATCTAATACAATCAACATGTTAAGCGTTTTTCAGGGTCGACTAAATAGATACCCCTTATACAATCACAGTGTAACTATTTGATGAATAAGGGGCTATTCCATGGCGGCTTAGATTCAAGTCATAAGTGCAATTCCAAAAAGGTGTCAGTTTGAACGAATTTATCAAACAGTACGGCACAGAAGATCAGTGCTTTGCTGCCCTTTATACTTTGCGGTGGCCTAATGGGTTTCAGTGCCCGGAATGTGGCCACGATAAATACTGTCAATTGACCCATCGAAAACTTCAGCAGTGCAATCGCTGTCATCACCAAACATCACTAACGGCTGGCACTATCTTTGAGTCCACCAAGCTGCCACTTACACTGTGGTTCCAGGGACTTTATCTGATAACTCAGGATAAGAAAGGCATTTCGGCAATGAAACTGCATCGCCATCCGGGTATTTCTTATAATGCGGCCTGGCGCATGAAACAAAAGCGAATGCAGGTGATGATGGAGCGTGACCATAACCAAAAGCTGTCAGGATTTATTGAATTGGATGATGCCTATTTAGGCGGCGAGCGCACGGGGTGCAAGCCAGGGCGCGGTGCTGCAGGTAAGACGCCCTTTGTTGCGGCAGTAGAAACCACAGACGAACACGGCCCAGTACGGATTAAGCTGTCGGTCGTAAAAGGTTTCCGCTCACAAGAGATCAAGTCATGGAGCCGGCAACATTTAACAGTTTCTTCCCGCCAGAATATGAGGGTCGCCGCTAAAGCGCTGAGCCATGAGTTGTAACAGGCAGTATGTCCAGCTGGCGTTTCGCAGTACTCCGCCGCTCTCATTGTCTTGATGGGTGGGTAGTCCATCATATTACCGGCGACGATAACTCCGGCCCAGATCGCTGTTAAAGTGCTTGCGATAATCAGCACCCGGCCAAAAGGCCTGTCTCGCCAGGACAGGATCATTAGCGCAGACAAAGCCGCAAAACTGATGCATCCAGCCAGGTAGCTAAGCATTCCAATGTTGATGGTCATTGTTTGATCCAATCAGTTTGTTTTAAAGAAGCTTTTATCGTATCGAAACGTGGTCCACTTCACGCTTTGTCGTAGTCTACCCTACAGATAAACACTATACTCTGGCTCGGTAGCTGTAAATGCCTTACGTATTGGAGTGAGATCCAGTCCACACAATGTGCACTGAATCTCATTTTGCATTTTGAGGCGGCGAAGAAAAAGCTGACGACATAATAAGGAACTTAAAAAATGACGGATACCATAGCGATAGTGGGCTTAGGTTATGTTGGACTGCCACTCGCGGTTGCCCTTGGCAGGCAAATCAAAACCATTGGATTCGACCTGAATGAGGAAAAGCTTAACAGCTACCGGGACGGTTGTGACCCCAGCGGGGAAGTAGATTCCGATAGTTTGGCAGCCGCGGCGCAGTTGGTCTTCACAAGCGACCCTGGCATGTTGGCGCAGGCGCAAATTATTATCGTGGTAGTACCCACACCGATTGATGACACTCAGAGACCTGACCTGAGTCCTTTGGAAGGAGCTAGCCGCACCGTCGGGGAGCATATGTCACCGGGCGCGACAATTATTTTCGAATCGACGGTATACCCCGGTTGCACTGAGGAGATTTGTGTACCCATTCTGGAGAAGTACTCTAATCTTCCCTGGCTGGGCAGAGGTGATCAGGAGGACAAAACTGCGGGCTTTTTCGTGGGGTATTCTCCCGAGCGGATCAATCCTGGAGACAAGGTTCATCGACTGGAGGCAATTATCAAAGTGGTCTCTGGAGATACCCCCGAAACTCTGGAGCGAGTGGCGACACTGTACGAGAAAGTTGTAGACGCCGGGGTACATCGGGCAGCGAGTGTCAAGGTGGCCGAGGCAGCCAAGGTCATTGAGAATACTCAACGCGATCTTAACATTGCGCTGATGAACGAACTTGCCCTCATATTCAATGAGCTGGACATAGACACTTTGGATGTTCTCGAAGCGGCCGGCACAAAGTGGAACTTTCTTCCCTTTCGGCCCGGGCTTGTTGGGGGTCACTGTATCGGCGTTGATCCCTATTACCTTACCTACAAGGCACAAACCGTTGGATTTCACCCGCAGGTTGTTCTTGGCGGGCGTCAGACCAATGATGATATGGGAAAGTTCATCGCTCGGCAGACGATCAAGCAACTTGTAAAGCTCGGTCACCCGGTAAGCGGAGCAAAAGTGACGGTCCTTGGGTTAACCTTTAAAGAAGATTGTCCCGACCTGCGGAATTCCAGGGTGCCTGATATTATCAACGAACTTCGTGAATACTGTTGCGATGTTTCCGTTCACGACCCATTGGCAACAAGCGCCGAAGCACAAAGAGAATATGGGCTTGAGTTGTGCGAGTGGGAATCCCTACCGAAAGCTCATGTGGTCATTCTAGCGGTGCCACACAGGGAATATCTTGAAGATGTTGAGGGGAAGGTGGCCTCGTTACTGAGTGCTGATGGAGTTGTAATCGATGTAAAATCTGTGCTCGATAGATCCAGGGTCGCAGAAGCGGGTATAGGTATTTGGCGCCTCTGAGTTTCTTAGCGCAAACTTTCGAGTAGGAGTCGCGCCTCGCTGACTCCCGGGAATTCGTCTCCCAATGCAATTGCGGCGCGCAATTCTTTTTCTGCTTCCTGGTTTCTACCTAGCGCGAGCAGTGCAACAGCCGTGTGGTAGCGTATCTCGGCATCTGTCGATTTCAGCGTATACCCTCCCTGAAGTAGGGAAGAGCTTCCTCATGGCGATCTTGCTGCGCCAATATCCAGCCTATGGTATCCAGTAGGGCGGGGCTCTTGTTGCCCGTGTCACCCACTCCCTTCATGGCAGTTGCCAGAGCTTTATTTAGATCGGTCTTGGCGTATATGTTGGCCAGATTGTTGAGGATAGCAGCGTTGTCTTCCAGACTTTCCAGTGCAATTAGAGATTCGTAGTGAGGTGCGGCGAGGGCGGGCTCGCCCTGAACCAGGTAGCTATCGGCCAGTAGCTTCACTATCCAGACAGGTTGTGGCGCGCTTTTGATTCGCTGCTCTAGGAGTCTTGAAAACTCTATTCCACCCTGACCGCGCCTGCTCAGTTCGTAAAGCTGCAGCAAGGCGGCGGTATTACTTTGGTCTTGCTCCAGAGCAGAGGTCAAATAAGTTTGGGCCAGCACTAGATTTTTGTTCACCAGCTGAATTTCACCGCGCAGAAGGGCCAGTTGACTACTTGGTCCATACTCGGTTCTCAGTTTCTCAGCGGAGATCTCGGCAGCATCCACATTTCCCTCTTTCATCGACAGACGTGCCAGGTCGAGGCGAACGCCGTAGTCGAGTAGGTTGTGGTGTAGCGCAGCTTCGAGACTCTTTCTGGCAGCAGGGAGGTTGTCAGAACGGACCTGTAATAGCGCCTTTTTCCAGCTGCCAGTTTGCTTGTATATTTCCATCTGCAGTTCGGCCGGTCTCAAATCCTTTCTGCTGTAGTTGTAGACCTTGTTGCTCCACTCAACCGCCTGGTCGTGTTCTCCTTTTTCAAACAGAATTCGTGAGATGAGTAAGATTGAAGAGATGTGCTCCGGGTGCACCGCCAGGATTTCGTTCGCCAGCATACTCGATTTATCAAGCTCTCCTCGCTTTTTGTAAAGGACAGCTTTATTGAATTTCGCGTTTATATTGAGCGAATCCTTTTCCAGAACATAGTCAATTTGAGACAATGCTTGGTCCAATTGCCCCGTTTTAATGTAAGCGATACTGGCGAAATTACGCACACTCAAATTTTCGGGATGGCGCTCGAGCAGTCTCTTTGTTGTCGTCCGTGCAGGTGAAAGCATATTGAGCTCTAGCTCTAATTTCCCCCGAAGGAGTGTATAGCCCAATGGCTCAGCCCGGCCAAAACTTTGACCTTGAAGTAATGCCAATGCAGATTCGGGCTGATTTCTTGCCCTTAAAAACTCAGCTTCCAACATAATAACGTGGGGGTGGCCCGGAGCCACTTTTCTGGCATCTTCCAGCAGCTCCTGTGCGCCCAATATATTGTTTTGAACGATGTAGAGCTGAACCAATTGCAGAGTCAGGCCAAAATCTGCGGTAATATTTTTCCTGTGGTCTGACAGGAGTTCAGTTGCAGGCTTTTCGTGGCCATTTCTGAGGTAAACATCGACGAGCATTTTGATCGCAATTAATTCGTCCGGATTCTTCCCGATGTAAGTGTTAAGCAGTTTTATAGCGTTTTCGTCGTTTCCCTGTGCGTAATCGGCCACTGCATGAATAAAAAGGTTCTTCCGAGTTTCCTATGGGTAAAAGCCAAACAATGGTCAAGAATGTGGTACAAGAGTCTTTTTTTATGGAGATATTCAAATGAAAGATACCGCGTTGTTTACTCAACTTTTGGGGCTTGGCGACCCATGGAAAATCACGGCTATTACCCCGGATCTGACCGACAAATCAATTACCCTCCAGATAGATTGGCCAAAGGGAACGAAAGGCGCGTGTAGTGTCTGCCATGCCCTTTGTTCGGTTTACGACCATCGTGAGCAACGCACATGGCGACACCTTGATACGATGCAGTTCAAGACGCAGTTAGTTGCTCAGGTTCCGCGTATTCATTGTAAAGCGCATGGAATCAAAAGCCTGAAAGTACCGTGGGCAGATACGCAGGCACGCTTTACGCATTTATTTGAGCGTTTCGCTATTGATGTGCTGTCGGCTGCCAGCAACAAGACACAGGCCGCAAAACTACTTGGTCTGTCGTGGGATGAGGTGCATCATATTCAATCCCGAGCAGTGAAAAGAGGGATGGACAGACGCTCTGTTGAGGAAGTGAAACACCTTGGCATCGATGAAAAAAGTTTTCGCAAGGGGCAATCCTATGCCAGCCTGCTGTACGATTTGAATGCGTCCAGGGTGCTTGAGGTCGTGGCAGATAGAACGACGGAATCGGCAACCGCATTGCTGTCCACGCTTCCAGAACAGCAGCGTAATGAAGTAGCTGCTGTTGCCGTGGATATGTGGGTTCCATTTATGACGGCAGTTGAGGCGACTTTACCGAACGCCGCCATTGTTCACGATAAGTTTCATATCGTCAGTTATCTTACAAAAATGGTTGACCAAGTCAGGCGCAAAGAAAATAAAACATTAAGAGCCGCCGGTATCAATGACCTGGTCGGGTCTCGCTATACCTGGTTACGCAATCCCGACAACTGGAGTGAAAAAGATGAAGCCACTTTTTATGGCCTTCAATCAAAGGGGTTGAAGGTTGCCCGAGCCTGGGCAATCAAAGAGACGCTGCTTGACCTGTGGACTTACAGCTACGATAAACCAGCCCGGGCGTTCTTTAAGAAATGGTACTGGTGGGCGACACATTCACGTCTAAAGCCGGTCATATCAGTCGCCAAGATGCTAAAGAAACATCTCGACAACATAATGACTTACTTGAAACATCGCATCACCAATGCGACCGCAGAAGGATTTAATTCAAAGATTCAGACAATAAAATCGGCTGCCCGAGGATTTAGAAACTTCGAAAACTATCGAGTTTCAATTCTGTTCCACTGTGGAAAACTCAACCTCTACCCACAGGATTCCCAGTAGAACCAAAAAAAAGGAGGTCGTAGGCAATTTCAAAAACGCCGGGGTGGCATGGCACAAACAAGCGGTCGCGGTGAAAGACCACGACTTTCGCTCCGAGGGGCTCGGTTTTGCGGTTCCCTATGGTATTTATGACACCCAGGCCAACCTGGGGTCGGTGTTTATCGGTGCATCGCATGACACCTCACAATTTGCGGTATCGTCCATAGAAAAGTGGTGGCGATACGATGGCCGGCGCCGCTATAGCGAAGCACAAGAACTGCTCATACTGGCGGACTGTGGCGGCAGTAACGGTTATCGATGCCGGGCCTGGAAGCACGCATTGCAACAGTTTAGTAACCGCCAAGGGATCACCATCACGGTGAATCACTACCCTCCCGGGACATCCAAATGGAATCCCATCGAGCACAGACTGTTCAGTGAGATCAGTAAAAACTGGGCTGGACGGCCACTTGAGAGTTTTGAGACCGTCCAGAACTACATCAGTACAACCTCAACGACCACGGGTCTCAAAGTGAAGGCGTACATTGACCAAAAAATCTATGAGAAGGGTGTGAAAATCGGTGCCAAGCAAATGGAGGAACTCAACATCCACAAAGACGAAAAACTTCCCCTGTGGAACTATATGATCGCACCGGTGTAATATACGAAGTTATTTTTGCGTGCCCCCTAAGCGCGAATGTGATCGCTCAGGGTGATCGGGCGAATCTTAAGGGTACTGCGCTGGTCGGTTCAGGAGAAACTGAACTGGCCGGATCATTTGTGTGGAAATTGGAACCCGAGCTGGATTTGACGATATCAGGCCGGGAACAAAACGTGTTGTTGCCCCCAGGCCTGGAGGCCTGGATCTCTGAAAACCTGCGTCTGCGTGCGGGCAAAGGCGCATTGGAATTAACGGGTGAAATCACGGTCCATGAAGGTGTGTTGGAACACGAACAACTACCAGCGGGCAGTGTGGATGTCTCTGCGGATGTCGTCGAAGTTGATTATCAGGGAAATATCCTTCGAGATGAAGATGCTATGGATATAGTCGCCGATCTTAAACTCAATATTCTGGATGCTTTTAAAGTAGTAGGTACCGGGCTTAGCACCACGGTCGGTGGTGCACTGGAACTTAAAAAAAATCCGCTCAACCTCTGCAACTGTTTGGCGAACTGAATATTATTGACGGTCAGATCGAAGCATTGGGTCAGGTACTTGACATTAAAAAGGGTAGTCTCTCCTTCGTAGGCGCTCCAGATAATCCGGATTTGAACATCCGTGCCCAGCGCGAAATTCCCGCGGAAAAAATTCAGGTAGGTCTGGAGTTGCTGGGCGCCCTGGACGCTTTTACCTTTAATGTCTACTCAACCCCAGCGATGCCAGAGAATGAGGCGATGTCGTATTTGATTCGAGGTCGAGGCCTGGATCAGGGGGCCCAGGTTGACGGCACGGCTCTCGCTTTGTCAGTGGGTTTGGGGGCAGTGAATAAAATAGGCTTGTTTGAAGGCCTCAACAAATTGCCCGGTGTGAACAATATAAGTTTTGGAACCGCTGGTGAGGCAGGAGATACCACCGCTACCGTGAGCGCATACCTTGGGGAACGGCTCTACCTGTCTTATGGGATAGGCGTTTACGAACCACTGAATGTGTTAAGCGCCAGGCTGTACCTCCAGACACAATTATGGCTGGAGGTAGTCAGTAGCCTGGTGAGTTCAGCGGATGTTTACTACTCCTTTGCTATTGAGTGACACTTAGGTTTTCGGAAGAATATACAGCTCAGCTCTGCGGTTTTGAGCGCGCCCGCTGGCGCTGGAATTATCGGCAATAGGTTGTTCGAATGCCAGGCCCTGGGAAAATTGTCTGCTGTCAGAAACGCCCTGGGTGGCGAGGTAATTTGCCACGCTCTGAGCTCTCTTTTCAGACAAATTCTGATTGTGCTCCTTGCTCCCAGTATTGTCGGTATGACCACTGACGCGCAGCGTGGTGTCATTATACTTCGCCAATACCACCGCCACTGAATTCAAGACTGGGTAGAAATCGCTGCGCAGGTTGTAAGAATCGCTTTCAAAAGTGATATTGCCTGGCATGATCAGGCGAATGTTATCGCCCTCCCGGGAAACGCGAACACCCGTGCCTTCGAGGCCCTGGCGGAGTTTAGCTTCCTGTACATCCATGTAGGCGCCCACACCAGCACCGACCAGACCGCAGCCCAGGGCCGCATTGCGAGCGTGCTTTTTCGAATCGATAGCGCCAACCAGAGCACAGGCGATGGCCGCACCGGCCCCGTAGGTGGCGGCTTTACCGGCTTGGCGTTCGCCGGTATAAGGATTTGTGGTGCATGCGCTGAGTGTTATCACAAATAATAGTGAAATTGCCTTGGCGTAGTAATGCATAATTTGTTCCTTGGGTGGATGGAAAAAGAAAGACAGTATTTCGACTCAATTTTCTGGTCAAAGTTCGGCCTGTACTTCGGGCCGCACTGTAAAGAGTTGTATTTGCCCGATACAATGAATACGGAAAGTCTGCAGCCCACATTGGAATCTCACAAGGAATATTTCTATGCATGAATGCACAACAATAGATGGAATAAATTATGGCCCCCTGGCTGTACTCATCGGGGTTTGGAAGGGTGATAAAGGCGTTGATCGCGCTCCCGAGCCCGATGGTGAGGAGCGCAACCCCTATTACGAGACCATTAGCTTTGAGGCGGCGGGGGACGTTACCAACGCCGAAGAACAAACCCTGGCCATTGTTCACTACAAGCAGGTTGTGAGCCGCAAATCCAACGATGAAGTCTTTCATCACCAGGTGGGTTACTGGCTTTGGGATAGCGCTGACAATACGATTGTAGAGACGTTTACCATTCCACGTGCGGTCGCCGTTGTTGCAGGAGGCACTCTGGAGGCCCCGGACGACCTCAGCACTGAACTAGTGTTCGAAGTCTCCGCAACGTTAGGCAGTGACCAATTTGGCATTGTTCAGGCACCGTTCATGCACAACAAGGCCAAAACCACCGCCTTTACCCACACCCTGACGGTAACAGGCGATACCCTGCGTTACAGCCAAACCACAGTGCTGGATATCTACGACAAATCCAATTATGACCACACGGACCTCAATACGCTGACCCGCCAAGCCTGATGGATCCGTTAACTCAAGGGGTATTGGGGGCTTCTTTACCCCAGGCGTCGGCAAAGTCATCGGAGGTAGGCTCGGCGGGATTATTGGGATTTCTGGCCGGAATGTCGGCGGATCTGGATGTTTTGATTCGCTCAAGCTCCGATCCACTTTTGTTTCTGGAATATCATCGCCAGTTTACCCACTCATTAGTATTTATTCCCATTGGGGGATTACTTTGCGCACTGCTGCTGTATCCGATGCTGGGAAAGAAACGTAAATTAAGTTTCATGGCCTGTATCAAGTACTGCATGCTCGGTTACGCAACCCATGCGCTGCTCGATGCTTGCACGACCTATGGCACCGTGTTGTTCTGGCCCTTTAGCGATATGCGGGTCGCCTGGAATGTAGTTTCAATTATCGATCCACTGTTTACAGTTCCTATTCTTGTTCTCGTGGTGTTGGCGGCCAGAAGGCAAAAAGTTGTTTTAGCTCGAGTAGCACTCGCCTGGGCAATTGGCTACATGAGTTTGGGTGTCTGGCAGCGCAATGTCGCGATGGACATAGGCCGTGAAGTTGCCGCAGCGCGCGGGCATACACCTCTCAGCCTCGAGGCGAAACCAGGCTTTGCGAATATTCTACTGTGGAAAATAGTTTACCAAACCCAGGACCGCTATTATGTAGATGCAGTGCGCGCGGGCTTTAGTCCTGCAGTTTACCCGGGGGACAGCATTGAGAAACTGGATATTGCCAGAGACTTCCCCTGGTTGGATTTGGATTCGCAGCAGGCTAGGGACATCGAACGCTTTCGTTGGTTTAGCAATGGCTATATTGCCAAAGACCCCGTGCGAGAAGATCGGATTATCGACATCCGCTATTCTATGGTGCCCAACGAGTTAGCGCCCCTATGGAGCATTGAGCTACGTCGTGACGCCGGTACAGAAGATCATGTGAGTTATGAAACCCATCGGGATACTTCCGGTGGGCAAACTTCAACATTGCGGAAGCTGCTGTTTGGTGGAGCTTAGGCTCAGTTAGTGCACATCCAGTAGGCTGGCCTCCGGAGTGTCGGCGTCGGATGGTCGGCCCGTAAAAAATACGCAAGTGTCTGAATCTTCAGGAGCGAGAGCCGATTGCTAGCATGTCCTGTCCAGGCTGCCGGTAGCATGGATGCTCGGGGCAGACCTCCCTGTCGCCAAGCCCCCATGGATAATGGTATGGACCCACCCCACTTCCTCACCGGCCTCAAGAGGGCCAAAATGGAGGTGTACGTCACCATTTAACAGAAAATGGAGTGAGTCCACGATGAAGATTACAATGATTGGCCTTGATATAGCAAAGTCCTCGTTTCACCTTTTTGCAGTTAACTGCGCAGGACATTTTGTTAGGAAAAAGCAGTTAAAACGTCGGCAGGTCTTGGTCTTTATGGCCAACATTGATCCGTGTTTGATCGCTATGGAGGCGTGTGGGGGTGCTAATTACTGGGCGCGACAATTCACCGCCCAGGGGCACGAAGTCAAACTCATTGCCCCCCAGTACGTTAAACCTTTTACCAAAGGTAATAAAAATGACTACAACGATGCCGAAGCTATTGTGGAAGCAGCGCAACGGCCCACTATGCGGTTTGTGCCCATTAAGTTGGTTGAGCAGCAGGATATTCAGAATTTCCACCGTCAGCGCGAACGCATCAAGAAGGAACGTACTGCCCTGGTCAACCAGATCCGTGGTTTGCTGGCCGAATATGGCATTGTCATCAATAAGGGGGTGGCCGCCGTACGTCGAGATTTACCGCTGATTCCTGAAGATGCCGAGATCGGATTAACCGTGCTTTCTCGCGAGCTGTTTGCCGAGCTACTCGAAGAGTTGCGGGGCATTGATCAGCGGTTTGTGCGTTGTGAGCAACGCCTAAAAGCGACCAGTCGAGAGATTGACGTATGCCAGCGGTTGGATGAAGTACTGGGCGTTGGGCCCATTATTGCCAGCGCGACTTATGCCGCAGCGGGCGATGGTAAAGACTTTGTGAATGGCCGCCACTTCTCAGCATGGCTGGGTCTGGTGCCACGTCAACATTCCACCGGAGGCAAGCCGGTTTTGCTGGGGATAAGCAAACGAGGTAATACCTATCTCAGAACGTTGTTTATCCACGGTGCACGATCCGTTTTACAGGCCTCAACAGGTAAGACCGATCGCTTTAGCCTGTGGGCCAATGCTCTGGTTGCGCGTCGGGGGCACAACAAGGCCTGTGTTGCTGTTGCCAATAAACTGGCTCGAATCGCCTGGGTTATTATGGCTAAAGGTGAGCGTTATCGAGTGGCCACATGAGCGCTTACACACACTGTTAGAAACGCAAGACTCAGTGATCGCAGGTTGAGTAAAAGAGGCAACCCCGCTACACCAGTTGCAAGAGGCAGTAGATCGGATGGTGAGATAGGTCAGACCGGCTCGTTCAAAACCTGACGAAACCCACGGCTATAATAAGCCGTATGGATGATGAGGAGAATGAGCGCAAATAACCATCGGGGCCAGGAGACAGAAACCTCCGTAAACAGGCCGGATATATGAGAGCAATGATTTCCTCTCACATCAATGATCTAAGGTCTTGCAAACCGGGTGGGTCCATATATGGGTCTCGGCGTGCCTGGACAGGACATGCTAGCAATCGGCGGCCCCCAAGCTGATTTAGAGCTTCCGTTGTAGTGTTTTTTAGGAGGCTAGGGGACGCTCGGAAGCCTGATTGCGGTTTGCAAACGCGCCGTAAACACATCCATGTGGGCTCGGCTCGCGGATGGCCGCCCCGCACATCCATGCGCTCAACGGTTTGCCAACCCCAATCAGGCTTCCAAGCTTTCGGTCTACGATAGCAGCATTTAAAGAGGGAGTTTGTGCGGGCAGGCCATCCTGCGGTCGGCGTCTCGGGGGCCGGCCATCCGGAGCCAGCCTCTGGACAGAAACTACCTAAGCGTTCGCTTCATAAACCCCACGAGCCGCACCCAGCGCAGCACCGGTTGTGATATCAGCTCCCTGGGCAGTAAGAACAGATTCCAGCGCGTTGAGGCAAGATAAAACATTTCTGGGGCTACTGCTGTAGCCCATAAGCCCAATACGCCAGGTAGTGCCTGCCAGGGCACCCAGGCCCGCGCCGATCTCAAGATCGAAGTTATTGAGCAGCGCGCTCCGAACGGCAGCATCATCAACCCCCTGCAGAATATTCACCAGGTTGAGCTGAGGCAGACGATGGGGAGCGGCGACAGCCATGCTAAGCCCCATGGCTTCCAAGCCGGCGACCAAGGCTGTGTGATTCAGACGATGGCGAGCAAAAGCATTCTCCAAGCCTTCGTCTTCCAACATAACCAGAGATTCATGAAGAGCGTATAAGTTGTTAACGGGCGCCGTGTGGTGATAGGCCCGTTTAGTGTTTCCACCCCAGTAGCCCATTACCAGCTGCATATCCAGGAACCAACTCTGTACTTTCGTGCTGCGATTCTCAATGCGTTCAACTGCTCGCGGCCCGAAGGTCACAGGAGAGATACCCGGCACACATGACAGGCATTTCTGGGTTCCAGAGTAAACTGCGTCTGCACCCCACTCATCGACATTCAGTGTAATTCCGCCCAGGGAAGTAACGCAGTCGACAATGGACAGCGCGCCGTTTTCAGTTGCGAGTGCGCATAGAGCAGCCGCGTCGCTTGCCACTCCAGTAGAGGTTTCTGCATGGACAAAAGCCAGTGTCGTAGCATCGGGGTTGTCGGCAAAGGCCTGTTTAACTTTGGCGATATCTACTGGCTCGCCCCAAGCGTCTTCAACCATCACGGCAGTCGCGCCAATACGCTCAACGTTTTCCTTCATACGTCCGCCAAACACACCATTTTGGCAAACTATCACTTTGTCGCCTGGGGATATCAGGTTGACGAAGCACGCTTCCATTCCAGCTGAACCCGGCGCGGAAATAGGCAGGGTCAATTCATTCTTGGTTTGAAAGGCGTACTGCAACATGCTCTTTATCTCGTTCATCAGATCGATAAATCGAGGATCGAGATGACCGATGGTCGGCCGGGAAAGTGCTCCAAGCACTCGAGGTGGTACGTCCGAAGGGCCGGGGCCCATGAGTGATCGCTGTGGGGGATAAAAACTCTGTGTCATGTCGTTGTTCCGCCTGCATAGGTAGCCAAAAAATTCGGGCTCACTCTAACAGGTTTCGTTCACAAGCTTAAGTAGAAGCCAGCGATGACACAGCACTCAAGAGCACCGGAGAAAGAGTGTCTGGCTCCGACAATGCGTGTTCCTTGATAGTTTGCAGCATTCTCGGATCCCAGAACCGGCTCAGATGATCCGCTACTTTGGCAGCGACCACCGCCGTGTCGTCTGTATAAGCCATATTTGCCGCGATTTGCTCGCCCATACGCAGTAACTTGTCCGCTTTTACTGTCATGATTTAGCGAGCACCTGATCTAAGCGTTTGCGCTTGTTGTGCAATTGCGTCTGCTCTTCATGAAAGTTCGCGAACATCTGTTGCCACTCTGACGGGCTACTGACCGGGTAGGCCTGTATCGCTGTAACTTTGTACTCGGGACAGTTGGTGGCCCAGTCCGTATTGTCGGTGGTGACAACATTGGCACCCGATTCAGGGTGATGGAAGGTCGTGTAGACAACGCCTGGTTGCACCCTTGTGGTCACATCGGCGCGCAGTACTGTTTCGCCGGCGCGACTCTTAATACCGACCCAGGAGCCGTGAACAATGCCGCGAACTTCGGCATCGGATGGATGCATTTCGAGGCGGTCTTCCGAGTGGAACTCCATATTGCTGGTGCGTCGGGTCTGAGCGCCGACGTTGTACTGCGACAAAATCCTGCCAGTGGTGAGTAGCAGCGGATATTTACTGTTTGAGCGCTCGTCCGTTGGCACGTAGGGAGTCGGAGCGAAATAGCCTTTGCCGCGAACAAATTCATCGCGATGCATCATCGGTGTTCCGTTGGGGGCTTGTTCGTTACAAGGCCATTGAATTGAGCCCAACTCATCCAGTTTTGCGAAACTCACGCCGCTGAAAGTGGGCGTTAGGCTCGCAATCTCATCCATTATTTCACTGGGATGGGTATAGCTCATCGGGTAGCCCATTGCCGTGGAGAGGTCGCAAGTGACTTCCCACTCCGCTTTTCCGCTCTGGGGTTGCATCACTTTGCGCACGGGTGAAATACGGCGTTCGGCGTTAGTGAAGGTACCGTCCTTTTCCAGGAAAGAGGAGCCCGGCAAAAACACATGAGCATACTTGGCGGTCTCGTTTAGGAACAAGTCCTGCACAATAACGCATTCCATAGACTCTAGTGCGGCTTGCACATGCTGAGTATCCGGGTCGGATTGGGCCATGTCTTCACCCTGGATATACAGGCCTTTAAAAGATCCGTCGATGGCTGCATCAAACATATTGGGTATGCGGTAGCCCGGCTCGTCGTCTAAAGAAACTCCCCAGGCCGATTCGAACATCCCGCGTGTGGCATCGTCGGACACATGACGATAGCCGGGTAATTCATGAGGAAAGCTGCCCATGTCGCAGCTGCCCTGGACATTGTTTTGCCCGCGCAGGGGGTTGACGCCCACACCTTCGCGGCCGAGGTTGCCTGTGGCCATTGCCAGGTTGGCAATTCCCATCACCATGGTGGAGCCCTGACTGTGTTCGGTCACACCAAGGCCGTAGTAGATTGCGCCATTGCCCGCATTCGCATAGAGCCGCGCGGCCTCGCGAATTTCATTCGCCGCCACTCCGGTCACGCTCGCAAGTGCTTCGGGTGAATTCTCTTCACGGGTGATAAACTCGCGCCAGATTTGGTAGGCCCCGATTTCACAGCGGCTTTCGATAAAGGGCTTGTCTTCCAGACCCTCGCTGATAATCACATGCGCGAGCGCATTGATCACCGCCACGTTAGTACCCGGTTTGAGTTGGAGATGGTTGTCAGCTTTGCTATGAGTGCCATCCACCAGGTCGGTGGCTCTGGGGTCGACGATGATAAGTCCCGCGCCCTGACGCAAGCGGCGTTTCATCATTGAGCCGAACACCGGATGCGCTTCGGTTGGGTTGGCACCGATAATCATGATGGTGTCGGCTTTCATCACCGAGTCAAAAGTCTGAGTGCCGGCGGATTCCCCCAGCGTTGTTTTCAGGCCGTAGCCGGTGGGGGAGTGGCACACACGGGCGCAAGTATCGACATTGTTGTTGCCCATCGCGCCGCGAATAAATTTTTGAACAACAAACACTTCTTCATTGGTGCATCGAGAAGACGTTATCCCACCGATAGATTTACGGCCGTACTTGCTTTGAATACTCTTCATCGACTTCGCGGCATAGCTAATGGCTTCTTCAAAGCTCACTTCTTGCCAAGGATCTCGAATACTGTCTCGTATCATAGGGGTGGTGATACGATCTTCATGGGTGGCATAACCAAAGGCGAAGCGACCTTTAACACAGGCATGACCGTGATTGGCGTGACCGTCTCGATTGGGGACCATGCGCACCAGCTCATCGCCCTGCATTTCTGCCCGGAAGGAACAGCCAACACCGCAATAGGCGCAGGTTGTTACTGTAGCGCTATCAGGTTGGCCTTTTGCGATGATCGATTTTTCAGTGAGGGTTGCAGTTGGGCAGGCTTTAACGCAGGCTCCGCAGGATACGCATTCTGACTGCGCGAAATCGTCGTTTTGGCTGGCGACAATTTGGGAATCAAAACCCCGGCCGTCAATCGTCAGTGCAAAAGTTCCCTGTTGTTCTTCGCAAGCCCGAACACAGCGCGAGCACAAAATACACTTACTGGCGTCGAAGGTGAAATAAGGTGCTGTTTCATCTTTGCCCTTGTCTAGGTGATTCTCTCCCTCGTAGCCATAGCGCACTTCGCGCAGGCCGACCGCGCCCGCCATATCTTGTAGTTCACAATTGCCGTTGGTAGGGCAGGTTAAGCAATCCAGAGGGTGGTCCGATATATACAGTTCCATCACGTTGCGACGCAACTCAGCAATTCGCGGAGTTTGGGTGCGCACAACCATTCCCTGCGCGACCTGTGTGGTGCAAGAAGCCGGATGGCCGGGTCGACCTTCGATTTGAACCAGGCACAGACGGCAGGAGCCGAAAGGTTCCAAATCCTCCGTGGCACACAACTTGGGAATACTCGTTCCCGACAAAGCTGCTGCGCGCATTATTGACGTGCCCTCCGGAACCGTCACTTCCATACCATCGATGTGCAAGCTCACCAAAGCTTCCCCGGGTACCAGTGGTGTACCCAAATCGCGCTCGGCGCCTACTCGATACCAATTATCCATGCTACTCACCTGTGTTAGCGCTCTACAGTTCTTCTGGGAAGTGCTTCATCACGCTCAATACTGGAAAGGGTGCCATGCCCCCGAGCGCACAAAGCGAGCCCTCCACCATTGTTTGACATAAATCGTGCAACAAAATTCGGTTGTCATCTGCTTTTTCGCCGGCACGGATTTTGTCGATGACTTCCACGCCGCGCACTGAACCAATTCGACAGGGTGTGCATTTTCCGCAAGACTCTACCGCGCAAAACTCCATCGCGAATCTAGCCATGTCGCCCAGATTGCTGTCTTCATCGAATACGACCAGACCCCCGTGGCCCACCATGGCACCAATGTCTTTAAAAGCTTCGTAATCGATCACAGTGTCAAAATCTGATGCTGGTATATAAGCGCCCAGTGGCCCGCCAGCTTGTACCGCCTTAATCGATTTACCGGAAGCACTGCCGCCGCCATATTCTTCCAGTAACTCTCGTAAGGTCACGCCAAAAGGTACTTCAACCAAACCACCGCGCAGTATGTTGCCCGCCAGTTGCATCGTTACCGTGCCCCTTGAGCGGCCACTGCCAAAGTTCTGATAGTGCTGCGCCCCTTCGGCGAGAATAATCGGAACACTGGCAAGGCTGATCACATTGTTGACCACGGTAGGCTTGCCCAAAAGGCCTTCAATAGCGGGGAGGGGGGGCCTGAATCTTACCAGACCGCGTTTACCTTCCAGGCTTTCCAGCAAGGAGGTTTCTTCACCGCATATGTAGGCTCCGGCGGCCTTTCGAACCTGCAGGGTAAAGTCGCCCAGTACGCCTGCTTCCAAGGCATTTGCGATAGCCTGATCCAGGGTGTGAATCGCTTGAGGATACTCAGCGCGGCAGTAGATGAAACCCTCGTTCGCTCCAACAGCGAGACCTGCTATCGCCATACCTTCAATGAGAACGTAGGGATCGCACTCCATAATCAGGCGATCGACAAAGGTACCGGAATCGCCTTCGTCGGCATTGCACACGATGTATTTCTGATCACTAGCAGCACCCAGGACGGTTTGCCATTTGATGCCGGTGGGAAAGGCGGCGCCACCTCGACCTCGCAGGCCGGACTCCGTCACCGTATCAACGATCTCCTGGGGCGAGAGTTTTTGTGCTTTTTCTAGTCCAAGAAAACCGCCGTGTTCGCGATAGTCTTTCAGGGAAACTGGTTCCACGATGCCGATTCTGGCCGAGGTTAACCTGAGTTGATTTTGTAGGTAGGCGAAATTCTCAACCAGACCTATACAGTGAGGATGCGAATCTTGTGGAATACGCTCGCCGAAAAGGCTTGGGATGTCCTCGGCGGCCACGTTAGCAAACCCTATCCTGCCGTCGGCGGTTTCAATTTCGACTAGAGGTTCTAGCCAGAACATGCCGCGCGAACCACTGCGGACGATATCTAAATCCAGGGGTAGAGCCTTTAGCGCGTCAGCGATAGCATCTGCACCCAGTGAGCGGGCGGTGCTGTCGGATGGAACGTAAATGCGCTGGCTCATTGCTCGGATTCCAGTATTTTGCCCAACGACTCGGGAGTAACGCGGCTGTAGAGCCGCTCGTCAATCATCACTGAAGGCGAGCAGGCACAATTGCCCAGGCAATAGACCGGCTCCAGGGAGTACTGTCCGTCCGCGCTGGTTTGGTGGTAGTCGATACCCAACTTCGCTTTCACTGATTGTTCCAACGCCTTGGATCCCATAGCTTGGCAGGATTCGGCTCGGCAAATATAGAGTGTCTGCTTCCCGCCGGGTTCTTTTCTAAACCAGTGATAGAAACTGATCACCCCATGAACTTCAGCTCGAGACAGATTCAAAGCCTTGGCGACAACCGGTACAGAATCTCGCGGGACATAGCCAAAATGATCCTGCAGGACGTGCAAAATAGGTAGTAGAGCACCCAACTCGCCTGTGTGCGGATCGATCAATTCTGCCGTCGTCTTTTCGATATTATTTTTATCCATCCGGCCAGTCTACTCCATGAATCCCTCCCGGGTCGATGGGTGGCAAAGCGATATTTTTACCATTGAAACCGGTGTTATCAGGAGGGATGTTCTACTTTCTTATTGGTTGCGCTAGATAGTCGACCCTGAAAAAGCCTAATTGGCCATCACGGCATCGCCGTAATGCCGTGGCTTGATAATAAACTGCGTTAAACGACTCCATAAGGAAGCCGTTTTCGGGGCCAATAAAAACAATCTCATCCACTTCCTGAAGTTAAACGCCGCGGCTGCCATCAGTACGTTAATCTGGTCGCCTTCAAATCCTTTGAGATAACTTTTGTTCAATCGATGATCCGACTTCAGGTGGCCGATCACCGGCTCTATGCCAGCCCGCTTTCTAAACCGTTTCCGCATCAGCACCTGGTAGGCACTATCCGTATCCCGAGTACCTGTGCTGGGCATTATGATCCGCGTGTCATTGATCTTTTTCTTCCCTTTGTAACCCCGATCACATAAGCCAACGGCCGGTTTCAGTTTGTTAAGCCGCTTCAATTGCAACAGCACCTCCGGCAGCGTATGACCATCAAATTTGTTCGTATCAAAGGCCATGGCACCAACAATGATTTTTGAATCCCGAGTTGTCGTGATAGAAACCTTGGTGCCAAATTCATAGCGCTTATGCTCTTTGCCTTTACTCATGCAGTAGACATGGGGTTCGTGCAAGCTGTACAGCTTGTTCGTATCCCCTCGCTTCTGGTTCAGTCCACGATGGAATAGTGCAAAGTCCTCTGCCAGCTTTTCCAGAATGTCGAGTGGCAGTTTACGCTCCAATTCCCGCACTAAACGACCGGCAATGGTCTTTAGCCGCTTAACGGCTTTGCGGGCCTTGGCACGGTTCCTGGGATGTCCCGCAAAACGACATTCCAGTTTTCTTTGCTTAATTTCCTTGGCATAACTGCGGCGAAGTGTTATCCCTTCTTTCCTGGCCAATTTCAGGCAACGAACAATAATCTTTCGGTACAACTTTGCATCGGTGGGAAAGGTGATGTTTTTTTCCTGTACTGTGGTGTCAATACAGACTTCCTCTTCGACCGCTTTCTCACCATGAATGGTGATAGAGGATGCCAATATTTTTTCAAATCCCTTTTCGCCGACTCGCTTGCGGAAGTACACCAGATCGGATGGGTCACAAGGGAATGACCACTGGAATTCAACCTCCCCGCAAAATGCCTGGTAATACGGGTTTTGTACCCAGTGTTGCACGATAACCTCGTCGCTGACATTTTCCATATGCTTGAGAATAGATAAACCCACCATCAAGCGTACGGGTTTGGCAGGCCTGCCAGTTGCCGCATACAAGGGAGCGAACTCCGATTCAAAAAAGTCCCAGGGTATGGTTCGCGCAAGATGTAACAGAGGGTGTTTCGGATTGAGTTGATCCATCAACCCAGCAGCCATAAAACTCATTTGATGGTGATCGGGGGAGTCTTTTCCAATATGAAATGAGCCTGAAACCCGGGAATGTGGCGGAAGTTGATTCCAACATAAAATGAGCCTGAAATAGTCCTTGTAGTCGTTCATGATCAGCGGATGAAAACGATCATGAGCTTAGAACATCTGAATACCCTGGGTGCCATCAAACAGTTTCTCGACGGCACACAGGAAGTAGCCTTCAACGTGGCCACTGAGAAATCTGAACGCTATCGCTGGGTACAGAAGGCACTGGTGAAGCACCGATACTTACAGCTTGGCAAAACAGACCGGGGAACCGTCACCCGCTACCTGATAAAGGTAACCGGCTACTCCCTGGCCCAGACCAGGCGCCTGATACGCCAATACGTCAAAACAGGCACCGTCTCGGTGAAACCAGCTCGGCGTAATGGCTTCAAGCGCGCCTACACTGACGCCGATATACGCCTATTGGCGAGTATGGATGAGCGACATGGTCAGCCCAGCGGCGCGGTACTTAAAAAGCTCTGTGAGCGGGCTTATCAGCGCTTTGGCCAAGCCGACTATCGACGCCTGGCGGGTATTTCGGTTTCTCACCTGTACAACCTGCGGGCCTCCAAGACCTACCAGAGGCAGCGCTGTGTCTTGACAAAGACACGACCTAAGGCCGCCTCTATTGGCCAGCGGCGCAAACCTTGCCCGAACGATCAACCAGGCTATATCCGCATTGACTCTGTCCATCAAGGTGATCAGGACAAACGCAAAGGAATCTACCACGTCAATGCCGTGGATGAGGTGACACAGTTCCAGATCATCGTCACGCTGGAACGTATTAGCGAGGCGTTTATGCTGCCAGCCCTCAGGCAGATTCTGGCTGCCTTCCCCTTTAAAATACGGGGCTTTCACGCAGACAATGGCGGCGAATATATCAACTACACCGTTGCTGAGCTTCTGGACAAGTTGCACATTGAATTTACCAAATCACGGCCCCGGCACAGTAACGACAATGGTTTGGTTGAGAGTAAAAATGGCTCGGTCATTCGCAAACTCTATGGCTATACCCACATACCTCAGCAGTACGCCACGGATTTCACTGAACTCAATAGCCATCAAGTCTACCGATACGTCAATTTCCACCGGCCCTGCTATTTCCCCACCACCATTATTGATGAGAAGGGCAAGGAGCGGAAGAAATACCGCTACGACGACATGATGACACCCTATGAGAAATTCCGCTCCCTGGCCAAACCCAGCCAATATTTAAAGCCGGGAATCACCTTTAGAAATCTGGATGCATTCGCCAATGAAATGACGGACAATGAGGCCGCTGAACAACTAAATTCAGCACGAGATCACTTATTTCAGCAACTCCATGAGCGACTCAAGATAAGGGCTTAATACACCCTCCCTTCAGGCTCATTTCATATTGGAAAATACTTAAACCTCCGTTTTAGCGCCCGCTCCGGCTTGCCTTTTGCCCGGCACAACGGTATCAATAGCGCTCAATTTTAAGTGACGATGCGAGAGACTAATGGAAGTAGTACAACCGGAGTCGGTCGGCGTTAATGGTGAGCAGTTGGCGCATGTGGGGGAGCACTTAAAGACGCAGTATGTAGGGCCGGGGAAAATACCGGGTAGCCTGGCGCTGGTAGCCCGCCGTGGCCAGGTTTGCTATCTGGATGTTGCAGGTCAATCAGATTTAGAACGCAACACAGCAATGTCTACCGATACGATTTTTCGCATTTACTCCATGACCAAGCCGATAACATCGGTTGCCTTGATGACATTGTATGAAAAGGGTCTGTTTTCCCTGACTGATCCAGTGCACCGCTATATCCCGTCCTGGCGGAATCTACAGGTTCGCAAAGGTGGATCCTGGCCTTTGTTTCTCACCCAGCCCTGCGCGCGTCCGATGACGATCCGCGATTTGTTGATGCACACCTCTGGCCTGACTTATGATTTTATGCAAGCCACCAATCTTGATCGCGCCTATCGCAAATTGAAGGTTGGGCAGCCCTCTCACGGGTCAACCTTGCGCGATATGATCGATCAGCTGGCGGAACTTCCGCTGGAGTTTTCTCCGGGCGAAAGCTGGAACTACTCTCTGGCCACTGATGTGCTGGGGTATCTTATAGAGGTCATCAGCGGGCAGAGCTTGCCAGAGTACCTGCAAGAAACGATATTCAAGCCCCTCGGAATGACAGATACCAGTTTCTCGATTGATGATGACAAGGTTTCTCGCGTGGCATCGTGCTATGAGCGAGATATGAACAAAGAGCTGATTCTCAACGACGACGGCCAAGACAGCCATTACGCACAGCGCACGTTTTACTCCGGGGGCGGGGGGCTCTTATCCACAGCGACCGACTACTACCGCTTCTGCCAGATGTTGCTCAACGGTGGCACCGTGGATGGTCAGCGCATTATCGGATCGCGGACTCTGGACTTTATGACCCGTAACCACTTGCCGGACGGGGCGGATATGTCGGAGGTTGCACGGGGGAGTTTCAGCGAAACCATTTATGAAGGAGTCGGGTTTGGCTTGGGGTTTGCGAGCAAAGTTGACCCTGCGAAGAATGCTCATCCCGGGTCCGAGGGCAGTTATTTTTGGGGTGGTATGGCGAGCACTTTGTTCTGGGTTGATCCGACAGAAGATCTCATTGTCATTTTCATGACCCAGTTAATCCCCTCCAGTACCTTCAATTTTCGAGGTCAGTTGGAGGCGTTGATATACGCAGCGCTCGATTAACCAAGGCACCCCTAAAAACTACGCCACCGCTAAAATCTTGGGGCTCGGGTCGCGCATCCTTGAGTTACAGCCCCAACTGGGTAATGAACCAGCGGGCAATGTCTTCTTGCTGACTTGCGGTTGGGTGCAAGCCATCAATTGTGCGTTCCTCATCGTAGGGCATATTCAGGATCGTCACATTGTCGTATCGCCTGGCGATCCTGGTCGTCGCTTGGCGGTATTTACTGCTGTCGATAAAGCTGGGTTTGATCGGCTTCACTAAAAATACCGTGCAATTGCGACCTTCCAGAAATTGAAGCATGTCCGTTAACTTCTGTTTATACAGTTTGAGGTTAGTTTTGCTGCCGGCGTCGTTGGTGCCGAGGCTGACGATGACTCGTGTTGCGTCTGTGAGCCCAATCATCCTACAGGTGACTTGATTGGGGATCTCGGTGTCGATCAACCGCGATCCGGCTACGGCATAGTTTCGTATTTGGGCATAGCCCCAATCATCGATGTTTTCAGCCCAGCTGTCTCTAGCCGAAGTTAGGCTATCCCCGAACACGGTGATGTCGAGGTGGGTTTCGGGTTCTTGACTCACCGCTGTGTTGGACAACAGCGCGATCGTTGCAAGTCTTAAAAGTATCCTTTTCATTTTCACTCTCTTCCGTGAGGGTGTTATGTTGCGTGCTCAGTATGAAGATCACAACGGTCTAAAAACTCCATTTTGGGATACTAAGAGCCCATCAGGGTACCCTATGTTGAGAGCATCCAGGCTTTACTTGTCACACGCAGTATCCGTTGTTGCCGCTTGAGTATGTCCGGGTCGTCCGGCTGTACGCCGCAGAGGCGCTGTAACAAGCTACCGTTAATGAAGTAGCCGATACAGAGGTTGTAGAGATTGAGAATCCGTAGGGAAATGTCTATCTCGTCAGCTGAATCGTAGTCCGCCTTCATCATTGCCTGCTTGCCGGTGTCGAGCAACCTGGTCAGCCATTCTTCGAGTAAGTTGTTTTCGAATTGGCCAACCGGCATGGCGACGGCCTGCTGCAACAGGGCGGCAACATGTGGATTGAGGCCGTGGAGTGCCAGCATCATGCCGGGCACCTCTACCATTTCTCTCGGGTCCACTTCTCGCCCAGTGAGTCCAAGTAGCGCTTCCGCCATCGGTGCCAGCCCCTGGTAGAGCACCTGTTGATACAGTTCTTCCTTGCTCTTGAAATGGCGGTAAATACTCGGCTCACGAATACCGACCTTGCGCGCTATATCTCGCAGACTGGTGCGATCAAATCCGTTCTCTGCAAAACACTCAGTGGCGCTTTGAAGGATTCGATCGGCGGTTTTCGGGGTGGTCTTTTCCTGAACGGCACTCATTTTGGTCTCCCGGTGACAGCTTTCGAGTAGTGATTCTAACGAGAGCGGGGATATTAAGCTATCAGTAATTAGCAATAAGGTATTAATTAGCTATCGCCAATTAGCATCAATTTGGAGAAACTTTAAAATCAAATATCTATAATCTGTTGTATTTAAACAATAAAAATACTAATAGGTGGCTCTTCTCCGCTTTGTTGAGTGAAAAAAGATGCTGACCATCAAGTAACCTGTTGATATGTTTGGTTTATGACAACTTTACATAGGGCAGGTATATGACCATCAACATCTCACGGAATATTTTAAACCTCACGGGGCAACGTGTAAATGAAATTAAACTGGACGAAGAGGGTGACAAGATTGTTATTCACTGTAGCCGGGACGCCCGCAGGAGCACTATAGACCCCACCACAGGCAAGAAGGGAACTATCAACCAGCATATTCGCCGGCAGGTTAAGGATATCCCCCTTTTTGGGTATCCATGTGTGCTCGACATTGAACTGGCCCAAGTGTTTATTAGCAAGGGTGAGCGCCGCATTGAGGCGTGTGATTTTGTCGATAAAGGGTGCCGTTTCACCCACCGGTTTTGCCGACTGATCAGTGGATTATGCCGCCATATGTCTATTCAGGCCGTCTCCAGGCATTTGGGGATACGATGGGAGACAGTAAAGAATATCGACAAGGCATACCTGATGGAAACGCTCCCTGCGCTTGATCCTGCACAGTTGACTGGCTTGGAATATATTGGTGTCGATGAAGTTGCCAGGGCGAAAGGCCATGACTATATGACGGTGGTCTACGATATGGTCGGAGGTCATCTGGTCTGGGTGGAAGCTGGTCGAACTGCCGAGGTGTTTGCAAGATTTCTAAAACATCTCTCCCCGGATACATCCAGTAAAATCAAGGCCGTAGCTATGGATATGGGCCCTGCTTATCAAAAGGCTGTCAGGGAGTGCTTGCCGTTGGCAGACATTGTGTTTGACCGTTTTCACGTCATGAAAAATTACAGCAAAGCTATCCATAATCAGCGCCGGCTTGAGTTCAGGAAGGCCGATCCGAATGGTAAAAAACTGATGAAGGGGACGCATTATCTGTTGCTCAAAAATGCGGATAAGTTGAGTGAGAAACAAAGTAACAAGCTGCAAACGTTGTTGGATAGCAATAGCAACCTGAATGCGCTCTACGTTTTAAAAGAACAGCTTCAGTATCTGTGGAGTGCCACTTCATTTGAGGGGATGGCAGAGCAACTGGAAAGTTGGTGCTTGATAGCAGATCAGTCACACATGCTCTATCTGAAAAAGTTCGCAAAATCGCTCAGAAAACATTGTGTCGGCATCTGCAATTATGCAAAACACAAGCTAACAAGCGCCAGGATAGAGGCTGGTAATGTCAGTATAGGAATGATCCGTAAGCGCGCCAGGGGCATCAGGGATACCGAGTACTTCAAACTCAAAATTAGACAATCATCCCTCCCAGATAATCAATCTATGTTCTATTTGAAAACCTAGAATCACTCAACAAAGCGGAGAAGAGCCTAATAGGTTAATTTGGCATATATGACTACCACTATTTTAGCTAAATAACATTAGAATTAAAGCTAATCTATGATAGCATCATTTCAATACATCAAAGACTGAGGCGGCAATCCGATGTTGCGGGTACTGCACTCTAAAAAGGAGAGAAGTAATGGGTAGGTGGCATCGTGATGAACTTGAGGAAGCTTTCGATAAGTACCGGGAGGCAGCTCGCAAAGGGTCCTCGACTGGCGACTGGGAGGATTGGGTCAACTGCTTTACGGCTGACGGCACCTACATCGAGCATGTGGACGGTGATTTTTGGGGGCGGGATTCAATCAGAAAATGGATCAATGAGTTGATGGCTCCGTGGCCCATCTGCGAAATGACGGCTTTCATCTACGATTGGTACACCATCGACGAAGATAAGGGTTGGATAATTACGCGGGTAATGAATCGCATGAATGATCTTGGCGATGGGCGTATTTATGAAGAACGCAATATGAGCATCCTGCGCTATGCCGGAAACGGGATGTTTAGCGGCCAGGAAGATGTCTACAACCCCGCCAACTTTGAAAAGATGATGACCGGGTGGGTGGTGGCCAAATTGGAAAAGTCCAGTCCGGAAGAGCAGGAGCGACTTGGCAAGGAACTGGAAAAAACGCTTGCTGCCAGGGCAAAGGTGCAAGCGGGCGGTATTGCTGCTTTGGGTGAAGTCGCTTGACCTTCGGCCACTTCAAGCTCGGGTTTGAAATGTTGTAATACAAACGAACATACGGAAGGGCTTTGGCATGATCAAACATCAACCCATTAGCAAACATCTTTTTGCTACGCTGGCGGCCGGCACATGCGCACTGGGTGTCGCGGTGCCGCAGGCATATGCTCAGCACGTACTGGAAGAAGTTATCGTAACAGCACAAAAGCGCGAACAGTCACTGCAGGATGTCCCAATTTCAGTGGCGGTACTGGGAGAAGAGATGCTGCAAATTCGTGGCATTGATACCTTGACCGACATGAGTAACAGACGATGTAAACTAAAAAAGAGGTATGGCTGGTGAGATCACCTAACCTAAATTTTTCAATGACTACACTCATTGTCGCTGTTTTTCTACATGGGATGCTAAGAACTAGAGTTTAGAGTCTGGGGAGGAAGATTATCGCGCAAAGTGTGCGAAAAAACTTGACATAAAGCGGCAAAAAGTTTGCCGCGCCCTATACAGCTTTGCTTTTTAAAAGGTGTATAGGGCGCGGCCTTCAGAAAGAAATGAATCGATTTCTTCTGGAGGCCGCTATGAACGCAACAGGATGTGCTCACATCCCCCGCGAACTGTGCTATTGGATAACATTTTTAAGCAAAGCGCTACCCCCAAGATCCGTAGGCACATTCATTGAACTATTGATCGGCGCTATGTTAACGCCCGCTGGCTTTGTCACCGAAACCTATTTGTTTCTAGACATGCAAAGGCACTGGACGACGTATTACAAATGGCTTGAAGCCGGAAAGTGGTCCTGGTTGAAGCTGGCAAGACAGTTCGTCTGTCTGGTTCTTAGTGCCAAGAATGATCCCGTTCTATATTTAGCGATTGACGATACGGTGAGTCTACGAGCCTCGAAAAAAGCACCGGGCAGCCAGATACATCATCAGCACGGAAATAAGCCGAATTTAGCCGCCTATGTTCGTGGTCAATGCTGGGTTAGTTTAGCGGCTGTTTTCAGGCGCACACCGCTGGAGACGACGGCGATACCTCTATTGTTCCGACTGATACCCAGTGCAGGGAATACGGGCAAGCTGGTCGCAGCGACAGTGATCATGCGTGCTGTTTAGCGCTTGTTTGAAGATAAAACGGTGAGGGTATTGGTCGATTGCTGGTATATGCGCAAACGATTTATCAACGCGATGACAGCGTACGGTTTTACCGTGATTGGCCAGGCGAGAATCGATACGCGGCTTTACGACGAACCCCCCGAACGAAAACCGGGGCAACGCGGGCGGCCACGCAAGTATGGCGAAAAACACACACCCAAGCGAATTGCCCACTTTAAAAAGACGGAAGCACTACTGCGGCTGTACGGAAAAGAACAAAAGGTGAGATACCGTAGTCGGCTCGCCAAGGCAAGGTTCCTTGACGGTCAGTTAGTCAGAGCCGTTTGGTGCGAGCTAGACAGGGGTAAAGGTCAGTGGACCAAGACTCGATTATTTCTTTCAACCGATACGACTCTAACGAGCGAACAAGTGATTGAAGATTACGGACTGCGTTGGTCGATTGAGTCGATGTACTACCAGTTGAAACAATTGTGGGGGCTCAAAGAAGCCTGGCAGCAACGGCGCCAAACGCTGCATCGCTGGGTTCACTTGACGACTGTAGGTTACGGACTGCTTCATTTGTTGACGCTGGTATTGGGTGATAAAGCGGGCCCACTGGTGACGGATGCACCATGGCGCAAGCCGGATATTATTACAGCGGGAAGAATCAGGCTGGGTCTGACAAAACATTTTCGCCATGTTAACGTTCGAAGCTGGTGGAACGAAAGATGCAAAAAATTCCAAGCCCCTGGTGCGGTAGATTATATACAAGATGGGTAACATTGCGTTGCAGCTTGTATTACACGCAGGTTTTGAGAGAACATTAAGGAAAAGGAGTCGGGATTGAAGCTTCCGACAACAGCTCTTTCGCTCTAAACTCTAGTCATTAAGGTACTCCCATTTTATTCAGCGACACGCTGAGCCTGTAGATCAGAACCATCGAGGCGCTAAAGAAGAGCAGTGACCTCATTGCCTGACACCTGCTATATTAATTACTTGTATAAAGAGACCGAATTATAGGTGAGCAACTGTAGCTGAACAAGTTGTGAAACCGGTGGTGACGATTGAACGTCACTCGCTCTTATAATCGGACCTATAAAAATTCACATGCGGACCAAAGCATGAAGCTATCAGTAGTGACCCCCCTGTGGCAGGACCGCCCAGCCTCAGAAAATCTTGAAATCGCCGTGAACGCCGACCGCCTGGGTTTTGGCGAATTATGGATTGGTGAAATGGCAACTTACGACGCCTTCGCCTTCGCCACAGCTGCGGGTCAGAAAACTCAGCGGATTGCATTAACGGTCGGCCCCCTAGCCGTTTCTGCGCGAACACCAATGACCATGGCGATGGGGATAGCTTCCGTCGCCGACCTGACAGGCCGCCAAACCAACTTAGCTCTAGCAGTTTGTCGGACTCAGCTCCTGACGGGCACGATTTAATACTCCAGCGTGCTACAGGGCTGTCAGGACACCACGCAGAAGATGTGATTGTCCCAGGGCAGCCACGTCAACCTTCATCACGCCTTTATCCAGCCCTGTAATGGGCATTTATGCGGCAAATGACCGCTTAATTATGCCATTCTCAGCACATTCATACGCTTTACATTCCATGCCAGTGTCGCCAGCGTCCATTCGCCCGCAACCTTGTCCAAACCTCGCATCGAGAACTGCCTCAACCCCATAACGTGTTTGATGATGCCGAACACTGGCTCTACCGTTTGCTTTCTTAATGCGTACAGCGCTCGACCGGATTGGGTCGTCAGTTGATGTTTCATGAGCCTCACCTGATCATCCGTTATCGGAGTGGGGGCGTCAGGGGCAAACCGATCAAAAACGCACGGGTGATGGTGGTCACGCGCTACTGCCAGTAAAGGCTGGATATTATCCTCTACGCAAGCCTTTACATTATCACCGCTAAAATAGCCTGTGTCGGCCAGCAGGTCGGTCACCTTGCCCAGTTCTTCAGGCAGGGTATTCAGCTTTGTCAGGGCCGGCTTTATTTGTTGTTTGTCGTTCGGGGCCTGTGTCATGTGTGTACTGACGACGAGCATTGTATCGGTGTCAACACTGGCCTGGGCGTTGTAGCACTGTTCAAAGCCGCCGCCAGATACCGGCATGATACGCGACTCTTCATCAGTCAAATTAACCTGGTCTTTATCTCGTGGGCCGGGAAGTGGTGGCTTAGGCTCCCGGCCCCGGGGCTTTTTTCCAGTATCCCTCTGAGCTTGGCGTTTGGTTTGTTTTTGTTGGTATTCGGCTTGTTCACGCGCAAAACGCTCCTGCGCCCGTTCTTCAATTTTTACTTTGGCCGCAGCCAGTGCCTCAAGTCGTGTTTCGCGCCGGGAAATCTCCGCGGGAATGTCCATGCCATCCGCTACCGGCGTTTGATCTGCCGCCTCTGCCTGTGCAGTGAGAGCGCTGACTTCTGTCTTGAGCTGTGCTTCGATTTTCTTTAAGTGGCCATAAGAAAGCGCCTTATGCTTGCTGGCATTCGCCTTGATCTTGGTGCCATCCAGGGCGATACGCCCAAGCTTCATGAGCTTCATTTCACGCGCCAGCAACAAGACCTGAACAAAAAGTGCTTCAAGCTGAGGCAAAAACGGCGTCGAAAGGTCGCTATGGTGTCGTGATCCGGATGCGTGTTGGCCGCCAGGTAGCGAAACGCAATGGAGTCGTGGGTGGCTCGCTCAATCTTACGGCTGGAAAACACACCGGTGGCGTAACCGTAGATCAGCAAACTCAGTAGGACCGCTGGATGGTGCGCCTTTGATCCACGCCCGGCATATTGACGGGTGAGCTCAGACAGATCGAGCTGATCAACGACCTCCACGACAAACCGTGCCAGGTGGTGTTCAGGTAACCAGTCCGACATAGAGGGAGGGAATAGATAGTCCGTCTCTCGATCAACGTTTACAAAATTGGCCATCACTTATTCCCGGTTACTTTTCAGTGTGACCACATTATCTCATGATGACGTTGTTGGGTTAAGTCCGACAGGCTGCTAGGAGCATCGAGCAATGTGGTGGTCGAGGAGTGGCACGGCCAGGAGCGATTGCGCACAGCCACCCATCTTGCTGAAACAGCCCAAATCACCCGAGAGAGTTGCTAGATGGCAAAAAGGTGGTGTTTGAAGGTGAACTAGCAAGTTGCAAGGGCTATCACCTGCGCCTCGATCCACCACGGAGTTCTATAACCATTGCAGCCTTCGGTCCCGCTGCGGTTCGAGCGGCCGCGAGACACTCCGATCACATGCTGCTGAATATGGTGACACCAGCGAGCCTGGCGAGCCTGCGCCGTCAAATGGAGGCGGCGGCAACTAACGCGGGCCGGCCCGCCCCAAAGTTGGCGGTGTGGCTGTGCTGCGCTGTCGACCCTGACCCAGCGACCCTTGAACAGCTGCTTCGCTCCGTCGTAGGCTGAGACCGCACACAAGTGAGCAAGTTGATTACCAGAGCCAGCTCCATCAACCGCGCCCTGGACCAAATAGGCGATAAATGGTGCCTACTCATTATTCAGGAGGTTTTCTGGGGTATTCATTCATTCAATGAAATGATGAATGCGATGGGCGTCTCAAAGGGGGTTCTGTCCAATCGCCTGCAGTGGCTACAATCGCTGGATTGCCTGAGTAAGCACGCAGAGAAGGCTGGTGGGACGCGCATGCGCTATCACTTGACGCGAAAATCCGTGGAGCTATACGACAGTGCCCTGATGGCGATTGTCTGGGAGCGCGAGTTTTTTCGTACACCGGAGCTGGACACCGTCACTTTGACACACCTGAAATGCGGCCAGCAATTCGAACCCGAAATGCGCTGTCGAAATTGTGGCGACGAGATTCAAATGAATCAGGTGCAATACAAACCTGGCCCCGGGGCGACCTATGATGAACGAGATAAAAAAGTGCGCCGCAGGTCGTCGATTTCCGTATTGGATTCTCCCAGCGACCGGAACCTGTACAAAAATCTCATTCATCTGGTGGGAGATCGTTGGACGGCAAATGTTATCGCTCTCGCCTTTGACGGACACACACGGTTCGATCAGTTTCACGAAGAACTGCCCGTAGCGACTAATATTCTCACTGACAGATTGAAGTTTCTAGTCGAAGAAGGCATTTTTAGGCCCTGCGCATATCAACAAAAGCCTCGCCGCCACGAATACCAGCTGACTGAGAAAGGCAAAGCACTCTATCCCTGGTTTTTATCACTGCAACAGTGGGGAGATAAATGGTGCAGGCCCAGGGGCGCTGGCAGGCCTGTGAGCCTTGGTCACAAAAGCTGCAGAAGAGCGCTGCACGGTGAAGTTATCTGTAGCGTTTGCGGCGGCAAGTTAAAAGCGCCTGATGTGAGCTTCAATTAGTCGAGTTAGACCAAATTTAGATTTTTATGTGGTAAATTGCCCATTAAAATAATTATTCCAAGGTAAGCTCAATGATACGCATCATACATCTTACGGCCAGCGTCCTAGCCGTGAGCCTCACCCAGGCAGTTGCCGCCCAGGAAACCAGCCAACTGCTATTTGGCGATACCCACTTACATACCTCCTATTCCTTCGATGCCTATTTGAACAAAAACCAGACCGCTGATCCGGATACGGCCTACCGCTGGGCCAGGGGCGTCCCGGTGATCCACCCCTTTAATCGAGCCAGGGTACAAATCGGTACGCCACTGGATTTCCTGGTGGTCTCCGATCACGCAGAACTCATGGGGGTTATCAGAGCGCGAAACTTAGGTACAGCCGAACCCGAAGATCTGGGGTTGTGGGGAAATCTCAAGGCCTGGTTCGCCATCACTATGTTGAATCGCGCCATCGAGAGCGGCGATGGCGCAAGCGTATTCAATTCTATACTTCCGGTGGGCGCGGAAAACCCCGGTGGTGATCCGGTGGCAGACCCAGCAAACGAACTACCTACCAGTACGTTTGGCGACACGCTGGCAACAGAAACCACTGCCTGGCACGAAATTGTGGATGCAGCGGAGCGTCACAACACGCCCGGAGAATTCACCACATTTATCGGCTGGGAGTGGAGTTCGATACCCACAGGGGCCAACTTGCACCGAATTGTGTTCACTCCGGATTCAGGTGCACAGGCAAAACAATTCGTCCCCTACGGATCAGACCAAAGCCAGTATCCAGAAGATTTGTGGACATGGCTGGAGGAAACCCGTGATCGAACCGGCACACGCTTTATCGCCATGCCCCACAACTCAAACATATCCAAAGGCTACATGTATGCGGACACCACCCTGAAAGGAGAACCTATTACCGAGCAGTACGCGCGCCGGCGCATGCTGTGGGAGCCCGTTTCGGAAATCACTCAAATTAAGGGAGATTCCGAAACACACCCCGTGGTATCGCCCGACGACGAATTCGCCGATTTCGAAACCTACACCCACTATATCCAGCAAGGCCACGCGGAGTACGACCCGAAGGCGGCTGATTACGCGCGTTCGGCATTGCGCCTCGGTCTGGCCCTGGAACAAAAAATCGGAGTGAATCCCTACCAGTTCGGAATGATCGGCTCGACAGATTCTCACTCGGGGCTCTCCTCCGCTGAAGAAGACAACTTTTGGGGTAAGTTTGCGCGAGACTCCATCCCCGAAACAAAGCGCTCTGAGGACAAAATTGGCGGCGGGAAAGTCACTGGCTGGAACATGTCAGCATCTGGTTTGGCCGCAGTTTGGGCCAAGGGCAATACCAGAGAGGAAATTTTTGCAGCTTTTCAACGCAAAGAGGTTTATGCCACCACGGGAACAAGACTGCAGGTACAGGTATTTGGCGGCTGGGATTTCGATAAAAGCTCTCTTGAGACGACAGAGTTTGGCAGCACTGGATATTCACAGGGTGTCCCCATGGGCGGCAACCTGAACCAGGCGGGTGAGAGCAAGACGCCGCAAATGCTAATTCGTGCCATGAAAGATGCCACAGGAGCCAATCTCGATAGGGTTCAGGTCATTAAAGGCTGGGTTGACTCAAGTGGTAAGCAGTACGAGAAAGTCTACAATGCGGCCTGGTCTGGCGATCGTGAACTCGATGTAAGCGGAGAGCTGCCCGAAGTGGGAAACACAGTGGATTTAAGCAGTGGCCACTACGAAAACAGTATTGGGGCCGAGGAACTATCAACATTGTGGACCGATCCTGACTTTGACCCACAGCAGCCGGCTTTCTATTACGTGCGGGTGCTCGAAATTCCCACTCCTAGACACTCACTCTACGATGCGCTGGCTCTAAACGCCGATATCCCCGAAGAGGGCCCTGCGACACTCCAGGAGCGAGCATACACCTCGCCGATCTGGTTCAACCCCAAGGGGCAGTGATCCCCAGCGCCAAATTTCAGGCAAAAAAAAGGCGAGACCATTAAGTCTCGCCTTTTTCTCGTGGGGCGATTACAGCCCTACGATGTTCTCTGCTTGAGGACCTTTCTGGCCCTGAGTAACAGTGAACTCAACTTTCTGGCCTTCGGCCAAAGTCTTAAAGCCTGAACCTGTAATGGCGCTGAAGTGTGCAAACACGTCAGGACCAGATTCTTGCTCGATAAAACCAAAACCTTTAGATTCGTTGAACCACTTAACGGTACCGGTAGTTGTAGACATATGTATTTCCTATTTCATTAGTAATTAAAGCCTATTAATTAGGCCATTTTGCTGAAATGTGTAGCTATTACTTATGAAAATCAGGACGAGGTACAAAAGATTGAACGTCGAAAAACTGGGCATAAATAACGATAAGTCGCACTTTCAAGCTGCGTGCATTATATACACCCAAATAGCAGAGTCAACGACTAAAAAGTCAAGCAATATGGCCCATAAGGGGCAATTTAGCGGGCGTAATCGGTGGGCTTTTCAATCTCGTAGATGGCCTCGGTAATATCATCCAGACGACCTTCCAATATAGAGCGGGCATCATACAAGCCGCGGTTGTAGTAATAGGCCCCTATTTGGTCCGAGAAAAAATCCAGTAGAAATTCAGAGTCGAACTGCCCCATCTCCTGATTCAGCTCGTGGGCAAAGTATCGCTGAATCTTGCTCACGATGACTGCTTTTTCTTCTTTTGAAAACTCGATGAGTGCCATTGCTAATTCAACTGTAAGACCGAACTAACCCAAAATCGGATAGATATCCACTACTACATTTATGGGGGCAGAACGGGGAAGTCAGGGCTTACTGGCGGTAGCGGCAGTAGTGGTGGCGGTAGTGGGAGCGACAGTAGTGGTAGTGGTAGCGGCAGAGGTATTGGTATTGCTGGTGCCCAGAGAAATATGCCGTGGGCCCGCTAAACCTTGCTGACCGCTGACGCCAGTACGAATTTCGTCAACTTTTCCGCCCGCTTTGAAGAAGGCCTTGGTTTGCTGCTCAATAGACTGGGAGGTCTCTACCGATGCGGGCTGTTTCTTCTTTGAAGGTTGAGTTGTCGGCTTTTTTGCCGCCTTAGCTGCTGGTTGTCCTGTTGGCTTGGGTGCCATGTGAGGCCTTATATCTTTTGAATGGCCGCGCATTATACACAAAACCGCCAGCAATTGCTGACAGTATGCATGCCAACTCCCTCTGCCAAACAGCTCAAGCAGCGAAGTATCATTCTGCTATACTGCCGCCCCCAAATTATCCACTGGATCGATCCCGACGTGAGCAAGCAACCCTTTTCCAGCCTGGCACTCCCCCCGGAGCAACTGGGCAATTTGGAAAGCCTCGGCTACAAGCATATGACCGAGATCCAAGCGGAGGCCTTGCCACTGGCGCTATCCGGCAAGGATCTCATCGCCCAGGCAAAAACGGGGTCCGGTAAAACCGCCGCCTTTGCCCTTCCCCTGCTGTGCAAGCTAAATCCTGGAGACTTTGGCACCCAGGCGATTGTTCTTTGCCCGACGCGGGAGTTGGCGAGCCAAGTCTCCACTGAAATACGCCGTCTCGCGCGCTATCAGCAAAACATCAAGGTGGTGACTCTCTGTGGCGGCCAATCTATCGGTCCACAAATTGGTTCACTGGAACACGGCGCCCATGTGATTGTGGGTACACCGGGTCGCATCAAAGACCACTTGCGCAAGAAAACACTCAGTTTGGCACGAGTCAGCACATTCGTATTGGATGAAGCCGACAGGATGCTTGAGATGGGTTTTATCGATGACATCAAAAGCATCATCGACGAAACACCAAAGACCCGGCAAACACTCATGTTCTCGGCCACCTACCCAGATGACATCAATACCCTTAGCAGTCAATTTCAGCGATCGCCTGTGGCGGTGAACGTAGAATCTGTGCACAGCAATGATCACATCTCCCAGAAGTTCTTCATTTGCAGTAAATCTCGCAAGTTGGAGTCACTGCTTGAGGTATTGAACGCCCACCATCCGGAAACGGCAGTGGTTTTTTGCAATACCAAGGTCCATGTCCGGGAGGTCACTGACTATTTGTGCCAAATGGGCATAAGCGCCAAGGCCATACACGGTGATCTCGAGCAACGGGACCGGGAGCAGGTGTTGGTTCAGTTCAAGCAGCGCAGCTGCAGCGTATTGGTAGCCACTGATGTGGCCGCACGTGGTCTGGATATAGAAGATCTACCGGCAGTGGTGAACTTCGAGCTACCACGCAATACCGAGGTATACGTACACCGTATCGGTAGAACAGGAAGAGCCGGCAAAGACGGCCTGGCGCTGTCAATATTCTCCGATTCGGAACGTTACAAATTCGATCAGATTGGCCAGTACATGGATCAGACCCTGGAGTTTGAAGCCATTGAATCCCTGCGCCAAACCCGAAAAACCATGCCCCCGCCACCGTTTACTACCCTATGTATTGCCGGCGGTCGCAGAGACAAAGTGCGTCCGGGCGATATTCTGGGAGCCTTAACCGGTGAGGCCGGTATTGACGGCAAAGCGGTCGGCAAGATCGATGTATTGGATTACGCTGCCTTCGTCGCGATTGAAACTCCCGTCTCGGGAAAAGCACTGGGTCGCTTGATCAACGGTCGAATCAAAGGGCGAAAATTCAAAGTCCGCAAGTTGTGATACGCCAGAGCGTCTCGGGATGCGGCAAATTCACAAGAAAATTCTCTTCCGGATATTGATCCGTAACTGTAATTCCCTATGATGGCGTTCCGCTGGCATAGCGCTTGCAATAATCTTTCTGTCAGGCGGGAAATACTGGAATAAAGTGGCTTTTTTCTGCATTCCTGCACAATGTCAGTGCAGCAGGCACCGTTTTGGGGCATGCGCTAAATAGACGTTAACCGTCACAGGAGGTAGTTGTAATGCAGGACAAGGAAGTAGGCTCTCAAAGCAAGATGCGCAGGGCGGTCAGCGATATCGTAATTGCCGAGATGTTTCTGGTGCAAGCCACCATCGAAAGCGCCAATGTTATCGGCGACGGCATCACTGAGTTGGGAAAACAGTTTTACTGGAGCGACAGCGATACACCGCCTGAGGAGCTCATTAAAAATGTGTTGCGCAGGACCCGAGACGAAGTCGTTGAGTCTTACGCATCTCGTTTTAACTACCTGCGCCAATTGATCGACAGCGACAGCTAAAATTCTTTCTCCTATAATGTTGAGTTGCCCCAGGAGAAAGATATGTCATTAGGTTCATGGGATCCGGCTGCTGACGCGGCGGCCCAAAACATCCATATCGAACCCGCCACACTGGCTCGCTTCATAGAGCTGAGCGAAACCGGGAAACTGGAACAACTGGAAGAGGTCATAGACGGCGCTGAAAGCCAGGAACTCTCCGGACTAATGAAACTGGACGCTTCCATTTGGACTGACGCGGCGCAATCACTCTCCGATGAACACGTCCTTCACCTGATTCGGTTCTTTGCCGTGGCCGAAAATCTACCCGGCTGGGAGGCGGGAGACAAATCCCCAGTCATTCCACTGGCCAAATCACTCAGAAAACGTGGCGTACGGCTAGAGAAAGAGCTGCTAAAATGGCTTCGTTCGGTCAACGACAACCGCTTTCTTCCCTACGGACCACTGTAAACTGACGCTCTAAAGCTACTTCGCTTTTTTATCGAAAGCTGCCAGTTGCTCTGGTGTAGCCTCAGTTTGATGAAGATTCTTCCACTCGCTGTAGGGCATCCCATAGACAAGCTCTCTGGCCTGTTCGTAATCTATGGCCTCTCCACGCTCTTCGGCGGCTGCCACATACCACTTTGATAAGCAGTTGCGACAAAAACTCGCCAGGTTCATCAGCTCGATATTTTGCACATCCTTGCGACTGTCCAGATGCTCCAACAGGCGGCGAAACACCGCGGCTTCAACTTCAGTATTAGACATAAAAACTCTCCTAGCAGCCTGTCGGACTTAACCCAACAACATCATCATGAGATAATGTGGTCACACTGAAAAGTAACCGGGAATAAGTGATGGCCAATTTTGTAAACGTTGATCGAGAGACGGACTATCTATTCCCTCCCTCTATGTCGGACTGGTTACCTGAACACCACCTGGCACGGTTTGTCGTGGAGGTCGTTGATCAGCTCGATCTGTCTGAGCTCACCCGTCAATATGCCGGGCGTGGATCAAAGGCGCACCATCCAGCGGTCCTACTGAGTTTGCTGACCTACGGTTACGCCACCGGTGTGTTTTCCAGCCGTAAGATTGAGCGAGCCACCCACGACTCCATTGCGTTTCGCTACCTGGCGGCCAACACGCATCCGGATCACGACACTATAGCGACCTTTCGACGCCGTTTTTTGCCTCAGCTTGAAGCACTTTTTGTTCAGGTCTTGTTGCTGGCGCGTGAAATGAAGCTTCTGAAGCTTGGGCGTATCGCCCTGGATGGCACCAAGATCAAGGCGAATGCCAGCAAGCATAAGGCGCTTTCTTTGGGTCACTTAAAGAAAATCGAAGCACAGCTCAAGGCAGAAGTCAGCGCTCTCACTGCACAGGCCGAGGCGGCAGATCAAACGCCGGTAGCGGATGGCATGGACATTCCCGCGGAGATTTCCCGGCGCGAAACACGACTTGAGGCACTGGCTGCGGCCAAAGTAAAAATTGAAGAACGGGCGCAAGAACGTTTTGAGCGTGAGCAAGCCGAATACCAACAAAAACAAACCCAACGCCAAGCTCAGGATGCTGGAAAAAAGCCCCGGGGCCGAGAGCCTAAGCCACCGCTTCCCGGCCCTCGAGATAAAGACCAGATGAATTTGACCGATGAAGAGTCGCGTATCATGCCGGTATCTGGCGGCGGCTTTGAACAGTGCTACAACGCCCAGGCCAGTGTTGACACCGATACAATGCTCGTCGTCAGTACACACATGACACAGGCCCCGAACGACAAACAACAAATAAAGCCGGCCCTGACAAAGCTGAATACCCTGCCTGAAGAACTGGGCAAGGTGACCGACCTGCTGGCCGATACAGGCTATTTTAGCGGTGATAATGTAAAGGCTTGCGTAGAGGATAATATCCAGCCTTTACTGGCAGTAGCGCGTGACCACCATCACCGTGCGTTTTTGATCGGTTTGCCCCTGACGCCCCCACTCCGATAACGGATGATCAGGTGAGGCTCATGAAACATCAACTGACGACCCAATCCGGTCGAGCGCTGTACGCATTAAGAAAGCAAACGGTAGAGCCAGTGTTCGGCATCATCAAACACGTTATGGGGTTGAGGTGTTAGCGCCACAGTAAACCCGCAGTTATTTGCCGCAGAATAAAAGAACGACAAAGAGGCGACAGTGATCCGGCTTAACTCCAATCGATCACAGGCTAGAACGGCAGCTCATGATTTACCTCGACACTGTCTGTGTACTCTTGTTGCTCAATCCGGATCTCCTCGTACAGTTGCGCAATCTCATCACCATAGTGATCCCACAGTACCGATCTCAGGTCGCCGAGCAGCTGATAAATACAATCGGCTTGTTCAGCCGTCCAGTAGGTTGTGATTTTTAAGGTTTTCATTTAGCCTTTCCTCGCTTTTTGGTCTCGCGCCGCTTCGACGCACACTCCTGCGCTTCCTTCATGCGGTACGACTCACCCTCAATGGCGATGACCTCGCTGTGATGGACTAAACGGTCAATCAGGGAGACCACACACGCGGCATTGGGGAACACGTCATTCCACTCGCCAAACGGACGGTTCGTTGTCACCAAAGTTGAACATTTCTCATAGCGCCGGTTGATGATTTCAAACAGCAAGTCAGCATGACGATTGCTGTAGGAGAGGTAGCCCACTTCATCAATTACCAGCAAGGCGGGCCTGGCGTAGTGTTTCAATCGACGCTGCAGGGCATTGGCGCCATCCTGACCTGCCAGGTCGTTGAGCATCGCCGCTGCGGTGGTAAACAGCGCCGTATAGCCGTGCATGACAGCGTTATACCCCAGGTTCTGGGCGATCATCGATTTGCCCACGCCGTTGCTGCCCAGCAGGATAATATTGCTGGCCGTGTCCATAAAACCCAGTTGCATCAGGGCATGAATCGCTTGTGGGTCGATAGCGCTTGGCCACTGCCAGTCAAACTCACTCATCGGTTTGAACCGGCCCAGCCTGGCGCTGCTCAGGCGCCGTTCGAGTGAGCGCTGTTTGCGCTCGGCAAGCTCCCAGGCGATGAGCTGTGCCAGCCAGGGGTATTGCTCGTCGGTGATCTCGCCCCAGTGCGCCAGCACGCCGTGGAGCTTCAGTTCAAGTGCCTGCTGTTTGAGTTGCTCGCTATCAATCATCGGTATCATCTCCTGTCTCGCTTCGGGTGCCATTGAGCTTGTCGTAATCGGCAAGCCGAGCCAGCTTGACGCTGTAGTGTTTGACCTTCGCCGGCACGGCGACAGCAAGCGGTGGCGGCAGGTGCTGTTCATCACGGCGGCGCTCAAGAACGTGCTGCACCGCCTCCGGGTAGGGTGATTGCCGATCAAGTGCTTCACCCAGAGCTACATGCAGCTCGTCCCGCCCATAATCATCAAGCAGTTGATTGAGTAACCGGACCGTGGTTTTAATGACATGTCCACGCTGTGCCGATTGCTGCAGCAGCGTCTGGGCGTGCGCCGAAGCATGGCTCAGGCGATCCTGACCCCGGTGTAGTTTGGCGTGGGTTTTCTCCAGCCATAGGGCATTGATATGCGCCTCCTGTTCGATTTGCTCCCCTTTGCCAAAGCTGCGCTGATGCTCAGCAATACATTGATCGCCCTCCACTATCTGGAGCCGCTCCAGGTCAGCACTCACACCTTGGCACCAGTGCTCAGCTTGCGCATTGAGTTCGGCCAGTGTTTGCCAGTGACGAGCGGCAAAGAAATTATCGCGAATATAGCGAATCGCTCTTTCTACCCGGCCCTTTTCATTGCCCCGGGCCACCGCCACCGGGCGTGGTTCGAAGCGATAGTGGGCTGACAAGGCCAGCAAGGTGGGGTGGAAGCGGATGGCGTCACCGTGGCGCTCCAATACGGCCGATTTAAGGTTGTCGTACAGCAGCACCTTTGGCAATCCTTGCCAGGCCTCGAATGCCGCTACATGGCCGCGTAAAAAGTTCTCCATTTGCTGGTTGAGATAAAAGCGCAAGAAGATCTGTCGCGACCAGCTCAGCACCATCACAAACGCCATTAACGGCCGCCGGGCCTTGCCGATCTGAATATGCCCGAACGAACCCCAGTCAACCTGGGCTTGCTCACCGGGCAGGGTTTTTAGGCGTAAATACGCCTCGGGCAGCTTGCGCGGCCGCAGTTCACTGATACGCTGGCGAAACTGGCTGGGGCCACCGGGGTATCCCCGCAGGCGGGCCATTTCATACAAGCGGGCCGCCGTGAGTGTGGGAAACTCCCGCAGGGTGTCGATGACAAAGGGCAGATAGGGGTCGATGATCGACGCACGGCGAGTGCGCTCCACCTTGGGCAGGCCAGCCTGTGCCAGTACCCGATCAACCACTGAGTGGTGAATGCCAAGCTGGGTCGCAATGGTGCCCGTTCGCCACTTCTCAACAAAATGGTAGCGCAGTATTTTTGCTTCAGTTTCTTTGCCGATGGCCATGACTGCCCTCCGATTGATGACTCCTGTCCAGCCGCTGCACTAATGTCGCCGGAATCTGCGCCTGAACTGACTGCTCTGCAGAAAATCACTGCGCAAAAAGGGACCGCAGACCGCGCCACAGTGATGGCAGCGCACGGTGGCGTCAGTTTTACCCGGCATATCGGCCCTTTTGATCTCATCAGGCACGGTTTGCAGTAGATCACGGAGTATTATTGCCAGAGAACGGTGATGCGTTACTTTTTGTTGTTGCCGTTCTCGATAACGCTGTTGGCGAGCGGCATTATTCATGCGACCCGGGCGAGTGGCCTGGTACTTCGCTCTGGCTCGTTTAATGGATTCCTTTCTGGCTTCCTGGCTGCAACCATCGGTGCAATACCGCTGGCCGCGATCACAGTGGGTACAGACGATGACCTAGGCGTAGCAGCGACAACAGTGGTAGAGACGGCTGGATGATGGCATCGACACAAAGGTCGATGAGGGCTGGATTTATTCCCATTATGTGCAACACTTAACGGGTCGTGCACCTGCACGGTTTTTTTGGGTATGGCGCCAGCGTTGACCGTCAAATCTGTGGTGGCGTCATACCGTTCTCAGCGACACTTATTCTTATAGTCCCTACGCTTGAATCGTGCCTGCTTATTGGTCGCTCTTGAGTGTGACTGGGCCGCAGTTCTACCGCGCCGATTCTAATACGCCGAGATCCGTCTATTTCAAAATTCGGCAAATAGCTGCGGTTTTGGAGTGGCGTCTACATGAGGCAGTTCTCGATGCGAGGTTTGGACAAGGTTGCGGGCGAATGGACGCTGGCGACACTGGCATGGAATGTAAAGCGTATGAATGTGCTGAGAATGGCATAATTAAGCGGTCATTTGCCGCATAAATGCCCATTACAGGGCTGGATAAAGGCGTGATGAAGGTTGACGTGGCTGCCCTGGGACAATCACATCTTCTGCGTGGTGTCCTGACAGCCCTGTAGCACGCTGGAGTATTAAATCATGCCCGTCAGGAGCTGAGTCCGACAAACTCCTAGATTGGCATAAACTCGCCACCGTTTACATCCAGGGAGGCACCGGTGACCACACTGGCGTAATCAGAGGCAAAAAACACAGCCGCCTTTGCACACTCGCCGTCGTCGGGAATCACGCCCAGGGGTATGCTCTTGGTGACGTCAGCAATCAATTCTTGCGTTGTTTTGCCGGTAGTTTGAGACTGCCACGCGAAATAACCTTCGACGCCAGGCCCCCACATCCAGCCCATATGGCAACTGTTAACCCGGATATTGTACTGGCCCAACTCTAGTGCCAGGTGTTTTGTTGCCGAGCGCAAAGCAGATTTAGAGGAACCATAGCCACCCTGTGTCGCCAGCGGTTTGTGCTCGACCATGGTGGCTATCATCACCACAGCGCCTCCTCCGACTTCCTTCATATGCGGTACACAAGCCTGGGTTAAGTGCATGGTGCCGAAAAAATTCACGTCCATCGCTCTGCGCCATCCGTCCATATCGGCATTCTCGATGGGTTCGAAACTACCCGGATCATAGGCGCTGTTAAACAAGACATCGATTCGGCCGAAGGCTTCCGCTGTCTGCCCGGCCAGGGCCAGACATTGTTCTTTATCAGAGATATCCGTCACAACCTTTAGAACTTTCGTTCCCAACCCCAAGTCGTTTATTTCTTGTTCGGCCACATCCAACTTGCTGGCGGTACGAGCCGCTAGTACAACTGCGGAAGCGCCTTCTTTTGCAGCTAGTGTCGACAGTTCCTGACCCAATCCAGGGCCGATTCCCGATACGATGACAACTTTGTTCTCAAGCAGCATTGATTTATTCCTTAAGGATTATTGGTTGGTTTTCCGGTACAACTCATCTGTACAGCTTATCTATATAACAAGGTGACACTGCTACTCCCGACGCGTTCACGTAAACTTTGTATTAATTCGTCGCTGGGGGAAACTCTCCACTTCTCACCCAAACGAATTCTGGCCTGGCTACCAGCGCCCCCGTAGACCAATGCCACGGGGCAAGTTCCACCGCTGGCGCCGCTTAACACTCGTTCCAATTCATTGGTGAATGGCTCGTCGATCATGTCACGGCGCAGCTCGATTCGCAGCTCAGCGGCATAGCTCTGACGAGCCTGCAGCAAGCTGCGAACTTCCTTGACTCGCATCGCAAGCCCACCTGAATAGTCATCGTGCGCCACTGCCCCCTCTACAATGACGATATTGTCCTTGGACAATAACTCGCGATTTTCATTATAGGCTTCGGCGTACACCGTCACTTCGATTCTGGCACTGCGATCGTCCAGGCGCACGATGGCCATGGTATCACCGCGCTTTGTTTTCATTGTGCGGATGTCCACGATCAACCCGGCCAGAACCTGATTGCCCTGCTTATTGGCTCGCAAATCGGCAATTCGAGTGGGAGCGAATTTTCTTATTTCCGTCTCGTATTCATCAATAGGATGCCCTGTGACGTAAAGACCCAGAGTTTCCTTTTCACTCGTTAAACGCTCTCTACCAGACCACTCTCGGGCTTTTCTAAAATCACTGTAGACATCCCCCCCGCCGTTGCTGCTGTTGGGAACAACCTCTCCGAACAGATCCTCAATCCCACTATCGCGGTTGCTAGCACTTTGCTCCGCCGCTTTTAACGCATCATCCACACTGGCCATCAACACCCAGCGAGGCTCTGTGAGGGAATCAAACGCACCGGAGCGAATCAGTGCATCGATAGCCCTTCGATTGACTTTCCGCGGCTCGGTCCTCGCGCAAAAATCAAACAAGTCGGTGAAGTCGCCGCCACTTTCTCGGGCAGCCAGCATGTTTTCTACCGGCCCTTCGCCAAGGCCCTTGATAGCACCCAAGCCGTAAATAATTTCATTGACATCGTTTACCGTGAACATATATTGCCCCTCGTTCACGTCGGGCAATTTCAGGTCCAAGCCCATCGCTCGGCACTCCTCTACAAATACCACGATCTTATCGGTATTTTGCAATTCAGAGCTCATCACCGCCGCCATAAAGGGCGCCGGGTAATGGGTCTTCAGCCACGCGGTCTGATAGGAAACCAACGCATAGGCGGCGGAGTGAGACTTGTTAAATCCGTAACCGGCAAATTTCTCCACCAGGTCAAAAATCTTCATGGACAACTCGCCATCGACACCTTTGCCAATCGCACCATCCTGGAAAATCTCCCGCTGCTTGGCCATCTCCTCGGGTTTTTTCTTACCCATCGCCCGGCGCAGCATATCCGCACCACCTGGGGTGTAGCCAGCGAGCTCCTGGGCGATCTGCATGACCTGTTCCTGATACAGGATAATGCCGTAAGTCGGTTCGAGAATTGGCCGCAACCACTCGTGCTGGTACTGCGCATCTGGATAGGAAATAGCCTCCCGGCCATGCTTGCGGTTGATAAAGTTATCAACCATCCCCGATTGCAATGGGCCAGGGCGAAACAGTGCCACCAACGCGATGATGTCTTCGAAGCAATCCGGCTGGAGACGCTTGATCAGGTCTTTCATGCCCCGGGATTCAAGCTGAAACACAGCGGTGGTTTCGGCTGATTGCAGGAGTTTGAAGCTGGCGGGATCCTGCAGTGGGATGTCCATAATATCCAACGGTGTCTCGCCCAGTTTGGCGCGCTGAACACCAATAGTTTTTACGACCCAGTCGATGATGGTTAAGGTACGCAAGCCCAGGAAGTCGAACTTCACCAGACCGGCTTCTTCCACATCGTCTTTGTCATATTGGGTAACGAGGCCACCGCCGGCTTCATCACAATATAGCGGAGAAAAGTCGGTCAGCTGGGAGGGGGCAATAACCACACCTCCCGCGTGCTTACCCACATTTCGGGTAATACCCTCCAACTGCTCCGCCATATCCCAGATTTCCTGGGCCTGGTTGTCGTCCGCCAGGAACTGCCGAAGAGGCTCTTCTTGATCCAGCGCTTTTTTCAGTGTCATTCCCACTTCAAAGGGAATCATTTTTGACAGTTTGTCAGCAAGCCCGTAGGCCTTGCCCTGTACCCTCGCCACATCGCGAACAACTGCCTTGGCAGCCATGGTACCGAAAGTAATAATTTGCGACACAGCTTCCCGGCCATAGGTGTCGGCGACGTAGCCGATCACTTCGTCTCGACGCTCCATGCAAAAGTCGACGTCAAAGTCGGGCATGGAGACACGTTCGGGATTGAGGAAACGCTCGAACAACAAATCGTATTCCAGAGGATCCAGATCTGTAATTTCCAGCACGTAGGCGACGAGCGACCCGGCGCCGGACCCCCTGCCCGGTCCGACGGGAATATCCTGTTCCTTCGCCCAGCGAATGAAGTCCATGACGATCAGGAAGTATCCCGGGAACTCCATCTGAATAATGACGTTTAGTTCAAACTCCAGGCGGTCTATGTAGGCCTGCTTTTGCTGTTGATAATCTTCTGCGCTTTCATCAAGCAGAACATTGAGGCGCGCCTCCAGCCCCTCGTGGGATAGCTGACGAAAGTACGCATCCATGGTGAGATCCGGGGGCACCGGATAATCGGGCAGATAGGGCTTACCCAGTTCCAGAACCAGGTTACAGCGGCGCGCTATTTCTACGGTGTTGGCTAGAGCTTCCGGAATATCCGCGAACAGCTGCGCCATCTCATCGGCAGATCTGAGATATTGTTGATCGGTAAAAATTCTGGCGCGGCGCGGATCATCCAGCGCCCTGCCCTCGCCGATACACACCCGCGCTTCGTGGGCTTCAAACTCTGAGCTATCGAGGAACCGTACATCGTTGGTGGCCACCACAGGGCAGGCCAGTTTTTCAGCCAGATCTACTGCTGCATGCAAATGCGTTTCGTCGCCGTCTCGACCGGTGCGGTGCAATTCAAGATAGTATCGACCGGGGTAAAGCCCCATCCAGTAGCGCGCTCTCTCCTCAGCAATATCGTGTTTTTCAGAGATCAGCGCCTGCCCGACATCCCCCGCGGCTCCCGCTGACATCGCAATAACACCGGCTGAATATTCCTCCAGCCACGCTTTGCGAACAAAGGGAGCGCCCAGGTATTGGCCCTCGGTATAGGATTTGGAAATCAATATGGTGAGGTTTCGGTATCCTTCGTCGTTCATCGCCAGTAAAGAAATGGGATAGGACTGTTCCTCATCATCAGCATCGACAACTTTCAGGTCTACACCAAAAATCGGCTTCACGCCGCTGCTATTGGCAGCTTTGTAGAGTTTCACTAAACCAAAGAAATTACTGTGATCGGTGATCGCGACCGCTGGCATATTCAGGTCGACCAGACGCTTGACGAGCGGCTTGATCCGCACCAATCCATCGATCAGAGAGTATTCGCTGTGAAGTCGAAGATGTACGAAATCTGTCATGCTATAAGACTATTGAAAAACGCCCAAAGAGTTTACTCCGCCGATGCCTGCGCTAACAGATTTTTTACCGGTGCGAAGCTTTTTCGGTGAATTGGAGTTGCGCCCAGGCGACGCAAAGCCTGCAGGTGAGCTGGTGTTGGATAGCCTTTGTGTGCAGCAAAACCATAGCCGGGATATTGTGCATCCAAGGCGATCAACTCTCCATCACGCTGTACCTTGGCCAGGATGGACGCCGCTGCGATGGCAGGTACACGATCGTCCCCTTTGACCACTGCTTCAGCCTCATATCCCCAGGATGGCAACCGATTCCCATCGACCAGGACATATCCAGGCTGGAGCTTAAGCGCCCGAACAGCTCGGCGCATCGCCAGTAGACTCGCCTGCAAAATGTTGATGTCGTCTATCTCGGCAACCGACGCTCTGGCAACCGCCCAGGCAACTGCCTGCTCCTTGATCAGGATTTCCAGCTCGCTGCGCCGGGTTGGGCTGAGTTTCTTGGAGTCCCGCAATCCGGCAATGGGCTTTTTCGGGTCCAGGATAACCGCAGCGGCCACCACGTCACCCGCCAGAGGGCCGCGGCCCACTTCGTCGACCCCAGCGATGTCCCACCCGGCGTAGTCGCACTCAAAAGTGGTGGAATAATCGAACTTCACGGTGTCAAATCCCCACCTTTGTTGCAATCGCTTGCGCTGCACGCTCGCCATATCCGAGCCGCAACTCCCGGTGAATACGGTCAAACTCGGCAATAGTAGAGTCTCGATCTGCACCTTCTATCAGCAAAGGTAGTAATGCTGCCGCGATCAAATCTGCCCGGGCCCGCTCTTGCAACAACTCGGGCACCAACTCTCTGTCCGCCAGCACATTGGGAAGCCCGGCGTATTTGGTAGTCGCTATTCGAGAAATAATTGCCCAGGAAAGTGCGGCCATTTTATAGGCAATAACCATAGGTCGCTTTAGCAGTAAGGCCTCGAGAGTGGCGGTACCAGAAGCAAGAAGAACGGCGTCCGCCGCCGCCATAGCATCCCGAGACTGTCCGTGAATTAATGTGACCGGGAGATCAGGATAAGCCTTCAAATGCAGCTGAAGCTCACCATACCGCGCTTCATCGGCGGCTGGCATGAGAAATGAAATGTCTGGCAGTTCGGCCTTTAGCAATCGTGCCACTTCCAAAAACAAAGGCGTTAGCATTCTTACCTCACCGGCTCGACTGCCAGGCATAATGGCCAGGCACTTACCCACAGGAGCGTAGTTCAACCGGGATCTGGCCGCAGCTGCCTCGGGCTGTAAAGGGATTTCATCCGCCAACGGGTGCCCGACAAACTCCACGGGTATTCCATGCGCTCGATAGATCGGGGTCTCAAAGGGAAACAGGGTAAGCATTAAGTCGATACTGCGTTTAATTTTATGAATTCTACCGCCGCGCCACGCCCACACAGAGGGGCTAACAAGATGCGCGGTGGTGATACCCGCTCGACGCAACTTGTATTCCAGACGGAGATTAAAATCGGGAGAGTCGATACCAATAAAAACATCGGGGGGATTGGTAAAAAAATACTTATACACGGTGCGTCGTATTCGCAACAACTCGGGTAAACGTTTGAGAGGTTCCACAAATCCCATAACAGATAGCCGGTCCATGGGAAACATACTCTCCAGGCCGTGCCCGGACATTAACGGGCCGCCGATTCCCTCGACGATCACATTGTCATAACGCAGCTTCAGGGCCGCCAATAGATGGGACCCCAAAATATCCCCGGAGATCTCCCCGGCTAATATTCCAACACGCAATGTGCCTGAGGGCATCTAGCGAACGATACCGCGCTCCGAGGCGCGAATACTGTCAATGAAAATTTGAATTTCCGGGGTTTCACTCAGCATCTCCTCCAAACGGTCCAGCGCGACATCAATAGTCAGGTTCTGGCGATACAGAACTTTGAATGCTCGTCTCAACTGGCTGATCGCATCAGCAGAGAAGTCCCGGCGGCGCAAACCCTCTGTATTGATGGTTTTCACCTCCGCTGGCGCGCCACTGACAGTAACGTAAGCGGGTACGTCTTTACCGATAGCCGTACCCATACCGCTGAAGCTGTGAGCGCCAATCTTGCAGAACTGATGCACCAGAGTGTAGCCGCTGAGAATGGCCCAATCCCCTATATGAACGTGGCCTGCAAGCGCCGTATTATTCACTAAAATCGTGTTATTTCCAATTAAACTATCGTGGCCAATGTGCACATAGGCCATCAACAAGTTGTCATTGCCAATCGTAGTTTCAGCTCTATCCTGAACGGTACCTCGATGGATAGTGACATTTTCTCTTATCGTATTGTTGTCACCGATCACCAGGCGAGTCGGTTCATCTTGATACTTCAAGTCTGGCGTAGCCTCGCCGATACTCGAAAATTGATAGATGTGATTGCCCGTGCCAATAATCGTGGGGCCGCGAATAACCACGTGGGATTCAATCCTGGTGCCCGGGCCAATTCCCACCTCGGGCCCAACAATGGACCAGGGGCCAACAGTGACATCATCAGCAAGCTTGGCCTGGGGATGGACAATGGCGCGCTCGTCAATCATGGACTATCTATCGGCGCAGAGGATGGTCGCTGATGCACAAAGTGCTCCATCTACATCGGCACTCACATCAAACTTCCAAATGCCTCGTTTCTCGGAAACAATTTTCGCTCTCAACATAACCTGATCACCGGGTACGCAGGGACGCTTAAACCGCAATTTGTCCGCGCCGACGAAATAATAAATAGACCCATCTGCAGGCGTCTTGTTCATGGTTTTAAAGCCGAGAATACCCGCTGCCTGAGCCATTGCCTCGGTCAACAGGACTCCGGGAAATACAGGTTGATCCGGAAAATGTCCGTTAAAAAAAGGTTCATTAACAGTCAAATTTTTGTAGGCAACAATGGATTCGGAAGGGATAAGTTCGACCACCCGATCTACTAATAAAAAGGGATATCGGTGGGGCAAATACTTACGAATTTCTACTACGTCCATCATCGAGCAAGGGCTCCTGTAAATTACGGCTTTAAGGGGGTTTCTAGCTTGCTCACGCGGCGATGTAAGGCATCAAGCTGCGAAAATCGAACAGCGTTCTTCCGCCACTCTTTCGATGGGGCTACTGGCGTACCCGATGAATAGGAACCTGGCTGCGTGACAGACCTTGTGACCATGGTTTTACCCGTAAAATGCGCGTCATCGCAGATTTCAATATGCCCAGCAACCCCGACCATACCACCAAAGGTGCAGTTGGCACCTATCTTCGTGCTTCCAGCCACTGCACAGCAAGCAGCTATCGCGGTATTTTTGCCGATGCTGCAATTGTGTGCGATGTGAACCTGGTTATCGAGTATCGCGCCATCGGCTATGGTGGTGTGTTCCAGAGCCCCGCGATCGATGGTCGCACCACCGCCTATCTCCACTCGATCACCGATGCGTACTCCACCTAGCTGGCAAATTTTCACCCACCCTTCTGGGCCCGGTGCAAAACCAAAGCCATCGGAACCAAGCTCAGTCTGAGAGTGTATGACGCAATGTTCACCCACATGGACATCGTGATAAACGCTTACGTTAGGGTAGATACGAGTTCCAGCACCAATTCGCGAATCTTGACCAATAAAAGTACTCGCGCCAATCGAGGCCTGCGCACCGATGGATACACCTGACTCGATAACGGCATAGGGACCAATCGATGCACTCGCATGCACTTCACTGTCCCCTGAGACAATCGCCGCAGGATGAATTCCAGCAATTGATTTCGGGCTGTTATCAAAAATCTGAGTAGCACACGCAAAGGCCAAATAAGGATCGCTCGCGATCAAACAATCCACAGGACATTGCTCAGAAAATTCGCCGTTCAGGATAACTGCCTGCGCACGCGTGCCCTCCAATTGCGCCAGATGTTTTCGTGATGCGAGGAAAGACAACTGGCCTACACTGGCATTACCAAGCGGTGCTAACCCTGTAATTACAGCCTCAGAGTCGCCCGTGAACTCCAGTTCCAGTATTTTGGCGAGTTCTCCGAGCGAAATCATGAAATGTGATTACTTGCCGGGAATCTGATTCAGCTTATCGGTGACCTTCGCGGTAATACTGTAACCGGCGTCGGCGTGGATAACCGAAGTGCGCTGTAGGAGAAGACCAATCCCCTCTGTCGCGATCAGTTCACGTAATACTTCCTGAACCTTCGGAGACATTTCCTGCAAGATGGCCTGGCCTGCAGATTGTTCGGCCTGCGTGAGCTTACCGGTAACATGTTCCAAATCGCCCTGCTTGCTCGTGAGCTTTTGTCTCGCGGCTACCTGCTGTTCCTGGCTCATAACGGCCATATCTGTCTTCAGCTTTCTCACCAGTTCGTCAAACTCATCCTTCAAGCGATCAAACTCTGTTTTGTCAGACTTATAGTCGTCCTGTGCGCGTACATCAGCCAGGCGCTTCTGGGCCTGGTCGGTCTGCAAAATGGCTTCTTGTACATTGACTACTGCAATTTTCCCTTGAGCAAAGGACAACGCGGGGGCTGCCAAGAACACACAAGTTAGGGCTACTTTTAACAATCTAGACACACTTTTCTCCAAACGTAACAATAAATGGTAAATTAAAATCCGCGACCCAGCGTAAACTGGAAGGCTTCTTCTCGATCATCCGGGCCCGCATTCAAGGGCTTCGCAATACTGAAGGTCATTGGGCCGAAGCCGGTGACCCAGGTTACTCCAAGACCTACAGAGTAACGAAGTTCGTCGGCATCTACATCAAAACAATTAATTTGTGAACTCGAGCATTCCGTGTTGAAGACGTTCCCAATATCGATGAAAAAGGCGGAGCGCAACTGACTCTGATCTTTGATAAACGGCAACGGAAACAATAGTTCAGCACTGCCCTCAACGAGAACGTTACCGCCGAAGGGATCAGGTCGCCGCCTGTTGACGGTGGTAGCCTGCAACTTACCTGTATCAGGATCAAATCGGTAACCAAACTGATCGTTGTTCGGACCACCTGTGTCTACGATCTGGCCATCTTCATTAATTTCTGTGACCGGGGATTCAATGTCATATAGTACTGCCGGAGTACTACGGGGTCCCAGGGTATTGCTCTCATAGCCGCGAACTGAGCCAAAACCGCCCGCAAAAAAGTGCTCATAAAAGGGTAGCTCTGAGGTACCGCCATAGCCCCCACCGTAACCCAGTTCGGTACGGAAGTGAGCGATCCAGTTTCTGGTGATGGGATAAAATAATTCGCCGCGATAATTGAGTTTGAAGAACTCCAAATCTGAACCGGGCATTGAGAGCTCAAGTGAGACTGACTGGGAGGCGCCGCGTGTGGCCATCCTACCCCGATTGAGCGTGGATTGAGTCCAACTGGTGGTCACTGTCCAATTCAGGAAGTCGTCCCCATTATCATCCAGAAAACCACTCTCTCCAGCTGCAACAAGATATTCCGGCGGCAGACCACTTAGAGGCAGTAAGGCCTCAGCAGCTGAGTACGTTCCATCGGCCTGGATCGTACTCTCGAAATAATTATTAACACCCTGCAGAAGTCGTGGACTGGCGACAATTTCCTGCACGGCGAATCGACCAGCGGTAATTTCGGTGTTGGAGATACCAAAGCTAAAGCCGAGACGCTCTGTTTCCTTAATGGGGTAACCGAAGTTAATGGCTCCACCCAAGGTATCCGTTGTATAGCTGGCAACATTGACTTCAGACAAATCGGTAGATCGATAGAAAATACTAAAACCCCGGCTGACGCCGTCCTCTGTGTAATAGGGGTTGGTATAGCTGAAATTATACAAATCCTGGAATCGCGAAGAGTTCAGAGAGATGCCCACGCGTTTGCCGGTGCCCAGGAAGTTGTCCTGCTGCAAGTTAATACCGAGAATCAATCCTGCATCCTGGGCATAACCAAAACTCGCGCCAATACTGCCAGAGGATTGCTCCTCGACTTCAAATTCTACATCGATAAGATCATCGTGCCCTGGTACCTCAGGGGTTTCTACGGTTGCTTTGCTAAAAAAGCCCAATCGTTCGAGTCGAACTCGGGATTGCTCAATCGCAGACGCAGACGCAGGCGCGCTTTCCATCTGCCTCATTTCGCGGCGCATTACATCATCCGCGGTCTTCAAATTCCCAGAGAAGTTGATGCGGCGCACATAGGTTCGCTTACCGGGATCGACGAAAAACTTCATGGCGACGGTGTTATTCTCCTCGTCCACCTCGGGAATACCGGTGACTTTGGCGAAGTTGTAGCCCTCGTTGCCCAACCGCCTGGTTAGATATTCCTCTGAGGAGGTGACCAGTTGTTGAGAGAAGGTCTGACCTTCGGATATCAGCAAAAAACGTCGCAAATCAGTTTCTGGAAGGACAAGGTCACCCGACAGATCAACCGAGCTTATAGAGAACTTCTCCCCCTCGGTAACATTCGCCGTGATAAAAACTTGCTCCTTATCAGGAGAAACCGAAACCTGAGTGGAGTCTATTCTGAACTGCAAATAGCCGCGATCCTGATAGTACGAAGTAATGCCCTCGAGGTCACCGGTCAGCTTTTCCCGCGAGTACTTATCATCATTCCTGAAAAAAGACAGCCAGCCGGTGGTCTTTAGCTCAAAAAGGTCGGTGAGCTCCTCGTCGCTAAACACCTCATTACCCACCACATTGATGTGTTTAATAGCAGCGACGGTGCCTTCGTCTACAGTGATGCTGATGGATACTCTATTGCGTGGTTCTGGCAAGACTTCTGTTTCGATACTGGCGTCGTAACGTCCCTGCTGGACATATTGGCGCTGGAGTTCCAACTGCATGCCTTCCAGGGTTGATCGCTGAAAGACCTTGCCCACTGCCAGACCGGAACCCTTGAGGCCGTCAAGCAGCGCTTCAGTTTCAATGGCCTTGTTACCTTCTATCTCAATTTCACTGATGCTAGGGCGCTCTGCAACAATGACCACCAAAACGTTTCCATCGCGTCCTATGCGAATATCATCGAAGTTGCCGGTAGCAAAGAGACTGCGAGCAGCAGCGCGGGTCTGCTGATCATCGACAGAATCTCCCACTGCCAATGGCATGCTGGCAAAGACACTGCCGGCCGAGATTCTCTGCAAACCCTCCACGCGAATGTCAGATATTACAAAACTCTGACCCCAGGCCAGTTGCCCGAGCATAAAGGGAACAACGGCAAACAATTTAAGAGTGCGCTTAATCAAAATACACTTAACCACCGGATAATGCCTGCAGCCGAAATATCTGCGTTTCGCTTTAATTACTATAATCTTACTTTTTCTAATTATTCTTCACAGTGCGGGTTTCAAAAGCGCGCAAAGTCGTTGTACAACGCCAGCACCATAATCCCCAGCACCAGGAACAACCCCACCTGATAACCCACCATTTGTATTTTTTCAGGTACCGGACGACCGACTAATAGCTCGACCGTGTAGTACATCAAATGCCCGCCATCCAAAACAGGAATAGGCAATAAATTCAACACTCCCAGACTTATGCTGAGCAAAGCGAGAAAGCTGATATAAGCTTCGGGACCCGACTTGGCCGAGGCGGTGGCAATTTTAGCAATGGTGATGGGGCCACTCAAGTTTTTTGGCGAGATTAGGCCCATAACCATCTTTTTTATTGAGTTGAGCGTAAATACAGACAACTCACCCGTACGCTTTACACTGGCAACTAAAGATTCCACAGGCCCGCGATCAAAAGTGCGCTTCATATCTTCAGGTAGTTCGGGCACATGTGGACCCAGGCCCACTCGCCCAATGGTATCCCCGTTACTGTCGGTAATCGACTCTGGGGTAATCGTGGTGGAGCGAACAACACCCTCACGCAGGTACTCAAGAGTAAAGGGCTGCCCCGGCCTCGCGCGCACATAATCCACAAAATCCATCCAGATTGCCATACTCACACCGTCGGCACGCAGGGCAAGGTCTCCCGGTTGCAAGCCCGCTCTATCAGCGGGAGCATCCTTAGTAACTTCTTCAAACTGGGGTGGTACTTCAGGCCTGAACATTGTGAGCCCTAAGCCCCCAAACAAATCCGGCATTTCCTGTTCAGACAACCATTCATCTAATACAGCTTCGGATTCGTAAATCACCTCAGAGTTGGGGTATTTGACGGCAAATTTGATTGGGCCACTGTCACCAATACGATCGAGGAGTCGAAAGCTAACCGCCTGCCAGGTTTGAGTTTCTGCGCCGTCGACCGAGACGATTTCTTGGCCCGCCTCCAAGCCGGCAATGTCGGCAACGGAACCCACTTCGACCGCACCAATACGCGGTACCACACCAGATTCGCCGCCCATAAAGAGAAACCAATATGCCACGATGGCCAGTAAGAAGTTGGCCAGGGGACCGGCGACAACCACCGCCATGCGTTGTAAAACAGGCTTTCTGTTAAATGCCTGATCCAATTCTTCGGCGCTGACCTCGCCCTCACGTTCGTCCAGCATTTTCACATAGCCCCCAAGAGGGATCACTGAAAACGAATATTCGGTACCCTGCTTATCCTTCCATGTGGCTATCGACTTACCAAAGCCTATGGAAAAGCGGAGAACTTTAACGCCGCAGCGCCGGGCGACCCAGAAATGGCCATACTCATGGATACCCACGAGAATCGCGAGTGTAGCCAGGGTGATGGCGATGGTATTGATCAATTCCATACGTTAATTCAATCTCTCAATAATCTCTTGAGCCGCATGTCTTGCCTCGAGGTCAGCTTGTTCGACCACTGACAGCGACCGTGGTTCCGCCACAGCAACCCGTTCCAGGGTTTGTTCAACAACACGCGGTATGTCTGTAAACCGTATACTTTCGTCTAAAAATGCCGATACAGCCACTTCATTGGCCGCATTACAGCTTGCCATGGCAGTACCCCCCGCCATCACGGCCTCTCTGGCGATTCTGAGGCAGGGAAAGCGACCCTCATCCGGCGCCTCAAAATCCAGACTGCCAGCGGCTACGAGGTCCAACGGAGCAACACCCGAATCCAAGCGATCCGGCCAACCGAGCCCGTAGGCTATCGGAGTACGCATATCCGGGTTTCCTAACTGAGCGAGCACGGAGCCGTCCAGATATTGAACCATAGAATGAATGATACTTTGCGGGTGGACCACAACATCCACCATGGCCGGTGGCAGGTCAAATAGCCAGCACGCCTCAATAAACTCAAGCCCTTTATTCATCAGTGACGCTGAGTCGACCGAGATTTTGCGCCCCATCGACCAGTTGGGATGAGCACAGGCCTGGTCGGGCCCCGCCGCTTGCATCTGTTCGCTGCTCCAGGTCCTAAAAGGCCCACCCGAAGCTGTTAATATAACTTTACTCACCCCTTTATGGGAGGGCAATGCATCGCCGTTAACGGGCATACATTGAAAGATAGCGTTGTGCTCGCTGTCAATTGGCAGCAGCTTGGCACCGCAGTCGCGAACTGCCTGCATGAGCAAGTGTCCCCCCATGACCAGGGACTCTTTGTTGGCCAGCAACAAAACTTTACCCGCTCTGGCCGCCGCCAAGGTAGATCGCAAACCCGTAGATCCTACAATCGCGGCTATCACGGCGTTGACAGGTTCCGCTGTGGCTATGTGCTCCAGGCCCGGTTCACCGTGCATTACCTGGGTCGGACAATCGGGCGGCATCTTGGCCTTCAACTCATCCGCGGCCCGCTCACTCATCATCACAGCAAATTGTGGACGATAGGCAAGGCACTGCGCCAACATTGCATCCACCGAGTTGTTTGCCGCCAAACCAAATACTTGAAACAGATCGGGATGTCGGCCTATAACATCCAGCGTGCTCCTGCCAATTGAGCCGGTAGAACCCAAAACACTGATTAAACGCACTGTGTTACCAACCCACTAAGAGAAGGCCCAGCGCAAATACCGGCGCTGCACCACATATGCTATCGAGGCGATCTAACACACCTCCGTGACCGGGAAGCAGACTCCCGCTATCTTTTACCCCACTCTCACGCTTAACCATGCTTACCACAAGGTCACCCACGACAGAGAACAAGGCCGTGGCCAGAAAAATAGTGATAACCGCACCCAAACCGACATGCTCAAAGGAAGACGGCAACCAGGACCAGGCAGCCAAAGCCAACGCTAATGCGCAGCACATGCCGCCCCAGAATCCCTCCCAGGTTTTGGCTGGGCTAACTGCCTCGGCAAGCTTGTGTTTGCCAAAACGTTTTCCGGCAAAATAGGCTCCGATGTCCGCCGCAACCACGATTAAAATCATCGCCACCACCATCAATCCGCCTCGGGGAAAGCTCAGTAAAAATATAGCGGACAGCCAGGCTGGAGGTAAAACCAGCAGCCCCATTAGGCTGCGCATGGCCATATTCCCCCATATAGCACCACTGGCTGGATAGCTTTTAACCCACAACAAGGCGATAGACCACCACAGGCAGACAAGCCCTAGAAAAGCTTGCACCTGGTCATGTACAGGTGTGCCGCCTAGATCACAATAGTGGTAGAGCGCAGCCATACAGACAAGAGCGATTAAAACGTAGAAAATTCGCGCCGGTAACGTCTGCCAACCCGCTAAACGAGACCACTCCCAGGCACCTAGCGCTACTACCACCGCGAACAGTGCAGCTAAGCCCTGCACAGAAAGGAAGATCACGGCAGACAAAAATGCCACCACCATAATCACACCCGTAATCACGCGCTGTTTAAGCATGCTGGCCTCCCAAGCGAAAACCCATACTAATCTCTTACCCCAAAGCGACGTTCCCGCCGGCTGTAATCCGCCAGCGCTCGTGCAAATTCCAGCTCACCAAAATCAGGCCACAGAGTATTGGTAAAATACAACTCGCTGTAGGCAAAATGCCAGAGCATAAAATTTGATATCCGGGCGTCCCCTCCAGTACGAATGCAAAGATCAGGATGAGGTAAGTCACTAATAGAGACGTTCTGATCAATTAGTTTAGGAGTAATCTGCTGCGGTTCCAGCTCGCCGTCCTGTACACGCTGGGCCAGTTTCTGTACCGCCTGTGCAATGTCCCACTGCCCACCATAATCGACAGCGATAACAACGGTGGATACGGTATTTTGTTCCGTCAGTTCTTCGGACTGACGCATGAGGCGCTGCAGCCTCTCACTAAATCGATTGCGCTCGCCAATGAATCGCAGGCGTATTCCGTCTTCATGGAGGCCGCGAACTTCAGCTCTGAGGTAGCGCGAAAGTAGTGCCAGTAGCGCTCTAACCTCGGGTTGTGGACGGCCCCAATTTTCGCTACTAAACGCAAATAGAGTGAGAACCTGAACACCGTGATCGCGGCAGGTACGCAATACTTCGCGGACCGCCTCGACGCCAGCTCTGTGACCAGCGGTTCCCTGCAGACCCTGTCGCTTAGCCCATCGATTGTTGCCGTCCATAATAATGGCGACATGATGGGGGATCATATTTTCTTGAGCTTCATTATTTGACATGAGAGCGCAGCGCTGAAAGCTCGAGAGACGGAGCTAGATTTCCAGCAGATCAGCTTCTTTCTCCGCCATCATTTTTTCCACTTTGGCTATATAAGAATCCGTTAGTTTCCGGATTTCATCCTGGCCGCGACGTTCCTCGTCTTCGCTAATTTCCTTGTCTTTTTCGAACTCTTTAAGCATGCCCATGGCGTCTCTTCGTGCATTTCGCACCGACACCCTCGCCGACTCTGCTTCGGCCTTAGCCTGGCGGGTAAACCCTTTGCGTGTTTCCTCGGTCAGCATGGGCATGGGTATCCTCATTACCTCACCTGCTGTTGCCGGGTTGAGGCCAAGGGCAGATTTCATGATTGCCCTTTCGACGTCTTGAACCATGGACTTGTCCCACACGGTAAGCACCAAGGTGCGAGCATCTTCTACGTTGATATTCGCCACTTGATTCAAAGGCGTTTTTGACCCGTAGTACTCGACCTTTATGCCATCTAATAAACTCGGGTGAGCGCGACCAGTGCGAATCTTATTGAAGTTATGAACCAGCGCTTCCAGGCTCTTATCCATTCGCTCAATAGCATCTGTTTTTACATCATCTAACACGTTGTCATTCCTCGCATTGATCTAACTATCATCTAATCAAGGTTCCTTCTTCGCCGCCTCGGACTATATTCAACAAGGCACCAGGCCTCTCCATCTCGAATACGCGCAATGGCATCTTGTGATCGCGGCAAAGCAGTATCGCTGTAAGATCCATAACTCCCAGCTTTTTATCCAGCACCTGATCGTAAGAGAGCTCGTCGAACTTTACCGCGTCGGGCACTTTCATTGGATCGGCGGAATAAACGCCATCCACTTTAGTCGCTTTCAACACCAACTCTGCCTCCACCTCTATACCTCGCAGACAAGCTGCTGAGTCCGTGGTGAAAAATGGGTTTCCGGTTCCAGCCGAAAAGATAACAACATCGCCATTGCTCAGAGCGCGGATAGCTTTGCGCCGATCATAATGATCCACGACTCCACTCATGGGGATAGAGGACATCACTTGGGTGGAAATGTTTGATCGCTCGAGCGCATCGCGCATTGCCAGAGCGTTCATTACAGTGGCCAGCATACCCATGTGATCCCCGGTTACCCGGTCGAGACCCGCCTCTTGCAGAGCGGCACCGCGAAAAAGATTCCCCCCACCAACAACCAGCCCAACTTGCACGCCAATGCCGACCAACTGACCTATTTCCAATGCCATTAGGTCGAGTATTTTTGGGTCAATTCCGAAGGTTTCACTACCGGATAGCGCCTCTCCACTGAGCTTTAGCAAGATTCGTTTATATTTCTTATCACCGGTCATACTGGACATACCTTTCAATTCCTGAGCTGGGCGTATCTTACAGGACAAAAGGCTTGCACCCTAGGGGGCCACGCAATAATTTGCGCTGGTATGACTGCTTAATCAAGACCAAAAAAAACGGGCCAAAGCCCCGTTTTAAATCACACTATACTGTTAGCCTTTGAGCTGAGCGGCGACCTCCGCGGCGAAATCGACCTCTTCTACCTCAATCCCTTCACCAACCTCGAAGCGGACAAAGGAAACCACTTCCGCACCGGCTGCTGAAACCAGTTTGCCCACTGTTACATCGGGATCTTTAACAAAGGCCTGCTCGATCAAGCTGTTCTCAGCGAGGAACTTCTTAACACGACCAGCAATCATCTTCTCGATGATTTCAGCGGGCTTGCCAGACTCTTGCGCCTGCGCAGTGTAAATTTCTTTCTCTTTGGCGATAAGCTCTGCGGGCATATCAGATGCTGAAACAACCTGAGGATTCACAGCAGCAACATGCATGGCAACGTCTTTGGCCAGGTCCTGATCTCCGCCTTTCAAAGCAACTAGCACTGCAATGCGCCTGGTTCCGTGCACGTAGGCACCTACCACACCCGCGTCAGCTGCTGCCAACTCGACTCTGCGGACACTGATATTCTCGCCAATCTTCTGAACCAGGGCTTCTCGAGCCGTTTCCAGCTCTCCGGCCATCAATGCAGCAACATCGGTTTGCTTGGCCGTAAAGGCCGCTTCTGCAACGCTGTTTACGAAACCCAGGAAATTCTCATCGCGCGCCACAAAATCGGTTTCGCTATTCACTTCCAGAACGATACCGTAGCTACCATCCTCAGACAGACGCACAGCAACAATGCCATCTGCGGCAGTTCGGCCAGCCTTTTTAGCTGCCTTCATGCCGCTGGACTTGCGCATTTCTTCAATCGCCTTGTCGACATCGCCATCGGCGGCTTTCAGGGCTCTTTTACATTCGAGCAACCCCAGACCAGTGCGCTCACGTAACTCTTTAACCAGTGCTGCAGACATTGGTATTTCTCCTTAGCGTAGCCCCTAAGGGCCCAAATCTAATAAAAAATCCCCGACGCCAAATGGCTCGCCGGGGATCGTTGTTTCGCGGCCTTTACAGGCCAGACCCAGCCTTTATTCAGCTGCCGTCTCGGGAGCGGCATCCGCGACAGCTGCCTTAACTTCGGGAGCCGCTGCTTCGGGAGCCGCTGCTTCGGGTTCAGCTACTGCCGCTTCAGCTTCTGGAGCCGTCTCTTCGACAAACTCATTGTTCGCCGCAACAACTTCGCCACCTTCAGCTTTTCCAGCGATGCAGGCATCAGCAATGCTCGCTACATACAACTTAATGGCGCGGATCGCGTCATCATTGCCCGGGATGATGTAATCCACACCATCAGGGTTGCTGTTGGTATCGACGATGCCGATAACGGGGATACCCAGTTTATTGGCTTCGGTAATGGCGATGCGCTCGTGATCTACATCGACTACAAACAAAACGTCTGGAAGACCGCCCATGTCCTTGATACCACCAATACTGCGCTCCAGCTTCTCAATGGCACGGGTGCGCATCAATGCTTCTTTCTTGGTGAGCTTTTCAAAGGTTCCATCAGTCTGCTGAGCTTCGAAATCGCGAAGTCGCTTGATGGAAGCGCGAATGGTTTTATAGTTGGTCAACATGCCACCCAACCAGCGGTGACTAACATAGGGCATACCAGCGCGTTCGGCCTGCTCCTTAATGATTTTGCCCGCCGCACGCTTGGTGCCCACGAACAGAACCTTGTTTTTGTTGCTGGTAAGGGCGTGAACATGGTTCAGTGCATCGTTTAATGCCGGAACAGTGTGTTCGAGGTTGATAATGTGAATCTTGTTGCGGGCACCAAAGATGAACTGGTCCATTTTAGGATTCCAGTAACGGGTCTGGTGACCAAAGTGAGCGCCTACCTGCAGAAGCTCACGCATACTAACTTGCGTTGTCATTGATAATACCTTTTAGTTCGGGTTATTCGTCCACCTATCCCATCCTCCAAACCGGCTTTCGCCAGCACCCTGAAGCATGTGTCGATAGGTGTGTGTCGTTGGTTTTCCCGGCTGACAAAAGGCCCAAAACGAGCGCTAGCCCAGACGAGGCGCGCTTTATACCATAAGCAGCAGCGTGATTAAAGGATTTTACGGCTGTTATTTCTCTACCACCGTCCGCATCTTTGCTCATTTTCCCGCCGAATGGGGTAGAATGTGCCTCCCCCGGTGGGACGCCCGGGCCGCAGGGCCGCACGAGCGAAAATATTCAGGTTTTATCATTATATTTCAATAGGTTAGGAATGACTGCAGCAATAAAAACGGCAGATGAACTTCAAAAAATGCGGGTGGCTGGTCGACTGGCAGCAGAAGTACTCGAAATGATCGAGCCCCTGGTTCAAGTCGGCATGACTACCGGCGAGATAGACAGCATTTGTCATACCTACATTGTAGACAATTTGCAGGCGATACCTGCCCCGTTAAATTACAACGGCTTTCCAAAATCCGTGTGCACCTCGGTCAATGAGGTTATCTGTCACGGCATTCCCTCTGATACCAAGCGATTGAAAAACGGCGATATCATCAATATTGATGTGACAGTCATCAAGGATGGCTATCACGGTGACACCAGTATCATGGTGATGGTTGGCGATGTGCCACAACACGCGCAAAGATTGATCCAGATTACCCAGGAATGTTTGTACAAGGCGCTGGACATTGTTAGACCCGGCACAACACTGGGCGATATCGGTCAAATTATTCAGCAGCACGCCGAGAAAAATTATTACTCAGTAGTGCGCGAATACTGTGGTCACGGTATTGGCAAGGTGTTCCATGAAGACCCACAAATCTTGCACTACGGTAAGAAGGGAACTGGCATGGTTCTGGAACCGGGCATGTGTTTTACCATCGAACCAATGATCAATGCTGGACGACGACACACCAAACTCAACGCCAAAGATGGCTGGACCGTGACCACCAGGGATGGACGCCTGTCCTCCCAGTGGGAACATACGATGGCTGTCACTGAAAACGGTTGTGAGATTTTTACCCTGCGAAATAACGAGAGTTACCAGGTCGAACAATGATCAAACCGGTAGCGCCACTACCCGCCGAGCTATTCGATTTAAGCGCATTTACCCAGAGGCTCGCGCTCAGTACTGAAAACACCATTTCTTGCTGCAAGCCAGTAATAGCCGCCGCAAGTAACTATCTGGACGAGCAGTTCCACGCCGGGGCCTCAGCCGGAGAGCTGATAACCTTGCGAGCACAATTCACCGACGAGCTTTTGGGTGCCTTGTGGGACAAGCAGGACTGGCAGGGCCCGGACCTCGCACTCGTGGCTGTTGGTGGCTACGGACGCGGAGAGCTCCACCCCCATTCCGATGTCGATTTACTTATTCTGGTGAGCGACGATCAACACGAGAACACGGTCCATCTGGAACAGTTCCTAACGCTATTATGGGATATAGGGTTGGACATCGGTCACAGTGTCAGAACCGTGGAGCAATGTCGCGAAGCCGCACAGAACGAGATCACGGTAGTTACCAACCTGATGGAAGCCAGAACCATCAGGGGTCCGTCACGCCTGATGGACGCCGTACGAGAAGAAACTGGCACAGGCAATATGTGGCCGAGCGCCGAATTCTTCCGCGCAAAACTGGAAGAGCAACAAAGCCGCCACGCGAAGTTTGCCGACACTGAATACAACCTGGAACCCAACGTAAAAAGCTCGCCCGGTGGACTTAGAGACCTGCAAATCATTGGCTGGATTGCCGAGCGCCACTTTCAGGTGCGGTCTCTGGAAGAGCTGTCAGCAGATAAGTTTCTAAGCCCCGACGAACTTATAATTCTCAACCGGGGGCGAGAGTTCATGTGGCTGGTTAGATATGCCCTGCACATGATTACCGGCCGTGAGGAAGACCGGCTGCTGTTCGAGCACCAGCGGGTGCTAGCCGATATCTGGGGTTTTGAGGACGGGGATAAACTGGCAGTAGAACAGTTCATGCAAACCTACTATCGTTGGGCATTGTCGCTGGGTCAACTCAATGAAGTCCTTATTCAAATTTTTGATCAGGAAATTTTGCGCGCGGGCACCGAGGACAAAATTGAGGTACTTAACGATCGTTTCCAAATACGCAACGACTACATCGAGGTGCGTCGGGAGGATCTGTTTCAGGTCGAACCTGCAGCGCTGCTTGAGGTGTTTTTACTGTGCGCCCAAAACGAGAAGATAATAGCGGTGGCAGCACCTACTATTCGCCTGATTCGCGATAGCCGCCATCAAATTGACCAGGCCTTTCGCGGCGATGAGAAGAACAAACAAACTTTTATTGAGATTTTGCGTTCCCCGCAAAAGATGACCCGCCAGTTACGACGGATGACGCGCTACGGGATATTAGGGAATTACCTTCCCGGGTTCGGGCGAATCGTAGGACAGATGCAGCATGACCTGTTCCATGCCTACACCGTTGATGCCCATACTCTGGAAGTCATCAAGCACATGAGGCTCTTCAGTTACCCAGATTCGGAATTCGAAGACAGATTTCCGGTTTCCAGCCGCATCGCCAGGCGGCTCCCCAAACTGGACCTACTGTACATTGCGGGCTTGTATCACGATATAGGTAAGGGCCGCGGTGGTGATCATTCAGAGCTTGGTGCTGTGGACGCCGAACAATTTTGCGTTAGCCACGGCCTGAGTATCCGGGACACCAATCTGGTTGTTTGGCTAGTAAAAAATCACCTGCTAATGTCTGCGGTATCGCAACGCAAGGACATTTCGGACCCAGAGGTCATTCAAAATTTTGCAACGCACATGGGCGATCAAAATCGCCTCGACTACCTCTTCACCCTGACGGTCGCAGACATCAATGCCACAAACCCGAAGCTGTGGAATGCCTGGAGAGGAAGCCTGCTTCGTCAGTTGTATACCGAAACCAAGCGCGCTCTTCGGCGCGGCCTGGAAAATCCGGTAGACAAGCAGGACTGGATTTTGGAAACACGCAAGGCGGCAATGGATATTCTGGAGTATCGAGGGTTCGAAATAGAAGAGGTTGAGGAATTGTGGAGCGCCCGTGGTGAAGACTACTTTCTCAGAGAGAAGGCAGAAGATATCGCCTGGCATACTGAGGCCATTGCCAATCATTACGACAAGGATAAACCCCTGGTTTTAACCCGGAACACTCAAGATTCAAATATCGCCAACCCGACTCAGATCTTTATCCATGCTCGCAGCGGTCCCCACCTGTTCTCTGTTATCTGTGCGGAGCTGGAACAATTAGACCTGAGCGTGCACGATGCGAGAATTTACGATGCAACTGACCGCATGAGCGTGGACACTTTTTTTGTCCTGGACTCCAACGGCCAATCGTTGGAGGAAGATGGCGAGCGAATTCGCAATATCGCGCAACAACTTACCGATGCTGTTGCCGACGTGGCAAATTATCCCGGCATTGTTCAAAGGAGAACGCCTCGACAAATGAAGTCGTTCTCCGTTCCAACCGAGACCAGAATGACAGTGGACGACATTAAAAATGTAACCGTACTGGAGGTTTCCTCTCCCGACCGTCCCGGTTTGCTCGTACTAATTGGTCGAATTATTGTCGACTTTAACCTCGAACTACAAGCTGCGAAGATCCAAACCCTGGGTGAACGTGTAGAAGATGTGTTTTTCCTGACAGACGCAGATCAGCAACCGATTACGGACCAAAAATTGTGCGAAGAAATTCAAGATGCAATCCGTCGAGAACTGGACGAACAGGCTGCGGCCTGAACTACAAATGAATACGGACCTCAAGCAACTACAATCCTACCCCTTCGAAAAGATGCGAACACTATTTGCAGATGTGTCTCCCAATACTGACAAAAGCAACATAGCGCTGTCGATAGGCGAGCCGAAACATCGCTCTCCCGATTTTGTCCTACAAGTTATCGCCGACAATCTGAACACGCTAACTCAGTACCCCTCTACACTGGGATCACCTCAACTGCGTGAAGCAATTGCCAACTGGCTGACAAGTCGGTTTGAACTAAGCGGTCTGGACCCAAAAACACAAGTGCTACCCGTGAACGGGACCCGTGAAGCGCTGTTCGCATTTGCCCAAACCATCGTTGAACGAAAACCAGGAGCAAGTGTTATATGCCCCAACCCCTTCTATCAAATCTATGAGGGCGCTGCATTCCTGGCGGGTGCAAAACCGCAGTTTCTTAACTGTATGGAGCAAAACAGCTTTATACCGGATTTCGATAGCGTAAGCGAACAGGAATGGCAAGATTGCCAATTGCTGTATCTGTGTAATCCGGGAAATCCAACCGGCGCGATTATTCCGCTGTCGACACTATCCAGGCTCATAGGGCTCGCCAGGGAATTTGATTTCGTCATAGCCAGCGACGAGTGTTATTCAGAAATTTATCCCGATGATGAACAGCCACCTCCTGGGCTTTTGCAAGCCTGCGCCGCACTGGGTGATGAGGATTACGACCGCTGTGTCGTTTTTCACAGCCTCTCCAAGCGATCAAACTTACCGGGGCTGCGTTCAGGATTTGTGGCCGGTGACGCAAAAATTCTCAGCAGTTTCCTAAAGTATCGCACCTATCATGGCTGTGCGATGCCCGTTCATCATCAGCTGGCCAGTATCGCTGCATGGAGTGACGAGATTCATGTGGCGCAGAACCGTCAACTCTACGCAGATAAGTTTTCAGCGGTGCTGCGAGAGCTCACACCGCACCTCGACGTTCAGGCGCCTGAAGCCGGTTTCTACCTGTGGCCAAAAACGCCGATAGAGGATACGCAGTTCGCAAAGAAGTTGTTTGCGGAGCAACACGTGACGGTACTACCGGGACAATTTCTCGCCCGTACAGCACAGGGAATAAACCCCGGCGAGTACAGGGTACGCATGGCCCTGGTAGCGCCCATCGAGGACTGTATCGAAGCGGCCCAGCGCACTGTTTACTGCCTGAAAAGCCTGTAGGGTCAAGCATGTTAAAAGCCGAGCGCGTTAGTTATATTCAGAAAAGGTTGCAAGAGCTCTATCCCGAAACACCGGTTCCGCTAGATCACGAGAATCCATACACCTTACTGATAGCCGTGCTCCTGAGCGCGCAATGCACGGACGAGCGCGTCAATACCGTCACACCCGCCTTGTTCGAGCTGGCAGACAACCCGGCTGATATGGCTGAACAAACCGTCGAAGAAATTCGCAGTATTATTCGACCCTGCGGACTCTCGCCCCAAAAATCCAAGGCGATTCACAGACTCAGCGAAATGCTGATTGAGGAGCACCACGGCTCGGTTCCAGCCGACATGGAAGCCCTGGAGAGACTACCCGGCGTCGGCCATAAAACGGCTAGCGTAGTGATGTCTCAAGCCTTTGGAGTACCCGCCTTCGCCGTCGACACACACATTCATCGCCTCGCGCAACGCTGGGGGCTTACCAACGGAAAAAACGTGGTTCAAACCGAGCGGGACCTGAAGCGACTATTCCCCATCGAAACCTGGAATTCACTTCATTTGCAGATTATCTTTTACGGTAGGGAGTACTGCAGTGCCCGCGGCTGCGATGGGCGTGTCTGTGAAATTTGCCGCAGGTGTTTTCCCCTCCGCAAGCACCCGAAGAAAACTAAAAAAGCTTAGCCATCATAGAACCGATATCAACGCCCTGACAACCATCACCCACAGGGCCACACAGGAAACGATGTAAGCTGCAAACCGGTGTATAACTTGATTGTAGCTGCAGTGAATGACACTGTGGATTATTCGGAAAACGAGGAAAGACCACGCGCAATAAACATGCAATTGATCCACCTGCCCCGCCACCATCAAATAAAGACATATCCCATAAAAGACAACCGGCACTTCAAGGAGATTTCTGAGGTTATGACTCGAAGCGGCTACATCGTCCGGAATCGAACTCTCAACCCCTGAAGGGGTTTTCATATCCTGTGCCTTAAGCTTGTGGGCTGTAGACGCCACTCCAAAACCGCAGCTATTTGCCGAATTTTGAAATAGACGGATCTCGGCGTATTAGAATCGGCGCGGTAGAACTGCGGCCCAGTCACACTCAAGAGCGACCAATAAGCAGGCACGATTCAAGCGTAGGGACTATAAGAATAAGTGTCGCTGAGAACGGTATGACGCCACCACAGATTTGACGGTCAACGCTGGCGCCATACCCAAAAAAACCGTGCAGGTGCACGGCCCGTTAAGTGTTGCACATAATGGGAATAAATCCAGCCCTCATCGACCTTTGTGTCGATGCCATCATCCAGCCGTCTCTACCACTGTTGTCGCTGCTACGCCCAGGTCATCGTCTGTACCCACTGTGATCGCGGCCAGCGGTATTGCACCGATGGTTGCAGCCAGGAAGCCAGAAAGGAATCCATTAAACGAGCCAGAGCGAAGTACCAGGCCACTCGCCCGGGTCGCATGAATAATGCCGCTCGCCAACAGCGTTATCGAGAACGGCAACAACAAAAAGTAACGCATCACCGTTCTCTGGCAATAATACTCCGTGATCTACTGCAAACCGTGCCTGATGAGATCAAAAGGGCCTATATGCCGGGTAAAACTGACGCCACCGTGCGCTGCCATCACTGTGGCGCGGTCTGCGGTCCCTTTTTGCGCAGTGATTTTCTGCAGAGCAGTCAGTTCAGGCGCAGATTCCGGCGACATTAGTGCAGCGGCTGGACAGGAGTCATCAATCGGAGGGCAGTCATGGCCATCGGCAAAGAAACTGAAGCAAAAATACTGCGCTACCATTTTGTTGAGAAGTGGCGAACGGGCACCATTGCGACCCAGCTTGGCATTCACCACTCAGTGGTTGATCGGGTACTGGCACAGGCTGGCCTGCCCAAGGTGGAGCGCACTCGCCGTGCGTCGATCATCGACCCCTATCTGCCCTTTGTCATCGACACCCTGCGGGAGTTTCCCACACTCACGGCGGCCCGCTTGTATGAAATGGCCCGCCTGCGGGGATACCCCGGTGGCCCCAGCCAGTTTCGCCAGCGTATCAGTGAACTGCGGCCGCGCAAGCTGCCCGAGGCGTATTTACGCCTAAAAACCCTGCCCGGTGAGCAAGCCCAGGTTGACTGGGGTTCGTTCGGGCATATTCAGATCGGCAAGGCCCGGCGGCCGTTAATGGCGTTTGTGATGGTGCTGAGCTGGTCGCGACAGATCTTCTTGCGCTTTTATCTCAACCAGCAAATGGAGCACTTTTTACGCGGCCATGTAGCGGCATTCGAGGCCTGGCAAGGATTGCCAAAGGTGCTGCTGTACGACAACCTTAAATCGGCCGTATTGGAGCGCCACGGTGACGCCATCCGCTTCCACCCCACCTTGCTGGCCTTGTCAGCCCACTATCGCTTCGAACCACGCCCGGTGGCGGTGGCCCGGGGCAATGAAAAGGGCCGGGTAGAAAGAGCGATTCGCTATATTCGCGATAATTTCTTTGCCGCTCGTCACTGGCAAACACTGGCCGAACTCAATGCGCAAGCTGAGCACTGGTGCCAGGGTGTGAGTGCTGATCGGGCTTGCCCTGAAGAGCGTACGTTGACGGTCAGGGAAGCCTTCTTACAGGAGCAGGTGAGTTTGCCGGATAATCCCTTTGATACCCATGAGAGACAGCCCCTGCGGGCCGCCAAAACCCCTTATGTTCGCTTCGATCTCAATGATTACTCCATTCCCCATCAATACGTGCACAAGCCATTGAGCGTGAGCGCTGACCTGGAGCGGCTCCAGATAGTGGAGGGCGATCAATGCATTGCTGAGCATCAGCGCAGCTTTGGCAAAGGGGAGCAAATCGAACAGGAGGCGCATATCAATGCCCTATGGCTGGAGAAAACCCACGCCAAACTACACCGGGGTCAGGATCGCCTGAGCCATGCTTCGGCGCACGCCCAGACGCTGCTGCAGCAATCGGCACAGCGTGGACATGTCATTAAAACCACGGTCCGGTTACTCAATCAACTGCTTGATGATTATGGGCGGGACGAGCTGCATGTAGCTCTGGGTGAAGCACTTGATCGGCAATCACCCTACCCGGAGGCGGTGCAGCACGTTCTTGAGCGCCGCCGTGATGAACAGCACCTGCCGCCACCGCTTGCTGTCGCCGTGCCGGCGAAGGTCAAACACTACAGCGTCAAGCTGGCTCGGCTTGCCGATTACGACAAGCTCAATGGCACCCGAAGCGAGACAGGAGATGATACCGATGATTGATATCGAGCAACTCAAACAGCAGGCACTTGAACTGAAGCTCCACGGCGTGCTGGCGCACTGGGGCGAGATCACCGACGAGCAATACCCCTGGCTGGCACAGCTCATCGCCTGGGAGCTTGCCGAGCGCAAACAGCGCTCACTCGAACGGCGCCTGAGCAGCGCCAGGCTGGGCCGGTTCAAACCGATGAGTGAGTTTGACTGGCAGTGGCCAAGCGCTATCGACCCACAAGCGATTCATGCCCTGATGCAACTGGGTTTTATGGACACGGCCAGCAATATTATCCTGCTGGGCAGCAACGGCGTGGGCAAATCGATGATCGCCCAGAACCTGGGGTATAACGCTGTCATGCACGGCTATACGGCGCTGTTTACCACCGCAGCGGCGATGCTCAACGACCTGGCAGGTCAGGATGGCGCCAATGCCCTGCAGCGTCGATTGAAACACTACGCCAGGCCCGCCTTGCTGGTAATTGATGAAGTGGGCTACCTCTCCTACAGCAATCGTCATGCTGACTTGCTGTTTGAAATCATCAACCGGCGCTATGAGAAATGTTCAACTTTGGTGACAACGAACCGTCCGTTTGGCGAGTGGAATGACGTGTTCCCCAATGCCGCGTGTGTGGTCTCCCTGATTGACCGTTTAGTCCATCACAGCGAGGTCATCGCCATTGAGGGTGAGTCGTACCGCATGAAGGAAGCGCAGGAGTGTGCGTCGAAGCGGCGCGAGACCAAAAAGCGAGGAAAGGCTAAATGAAAACCTTAAAAATCACAACCTACTGGACGGCTGAACAAGCCGATTGTATTTATCAGCTGCTCGGCGACCTGAGATCGGTACTGTGGGATCACTATGGTGATGAGATTGCGCAACTGTACGAGGAGATCCGGATTGAGCAACAAGAGTACACAGACAGTGTCGAGGTAAATCATGAGAGTCTTTTCCAATATGAAATGAGCCTGAAACCCGGGAATGTGGCGGAAGTTGATTCCAACATAAAATGAGCCTGAAATAGTCCTTGTAGTCGTTCATGATCAGCGGATGAAAACGATCATGAGCTTAGAACATCTGAATACCCTGGGTGCCATCAAACAGTTTCTCGACGGCACACAGGAAGTAGCCTCCAACGTGGCCACTGAGAAATCTGAACGCTATCGCTGGGTACAGAAGGCACTGGTGAAGCACCGATACTTACAGCTTGGCAAAACAGACCGGGGAACCGTCACCCGCTACCTGATAAAGGTAACCGGCTACTCCCTGGCCCAGACCAGGCGCCTGATACGCCAATACGTCAAAACAGGCACCGTCTCGGTGAAACCAGCTCGGCGTAATGGCTTCAAGCGCGCCTACACTGACGCCGATATACGCCTATTGGCGAGTATGGATGAGCGACATGGTCAGCCCAGCGGCGCGGTACTTAAAAAGCTCTGTGAGCGGGCTTATCAGCGCTTTGGCCAAGCCGACTATCGACGCCTGGCGGGTATTTCGGTTTCTCACCTGTACAACCTGCGGGCCTCCAAGACCTACCAGAGGCAGCGCTGTGTCTTGACAAAGACACGACCTAAGGCCGCCTCTATTGGCCAGCGGCGCAAACCTTGCCCGAACGATCAACCAGGCTATATCCGCATTGACTCTGTCCATCAAGGTGATCAGGACAAACGCAAAGGAATCTACCACGTCAATGCCGTGGATGAGGTGACACAGTTCCAGATCATCGTCACGCTGGAACGTATTAGCGAGGCGTTTATGCTGCCAGCCCTAAGGCAGATTCTGGCTGCCTTCCCCTTTAAAATACGGGGCTTTCACGCAGACAATGGCGGCGAATATATCAACTACACCGTTGCTGAGCTTCTGGACAAGTTGCACATTGAATTTACCAAATCACGGCCCCGGCACAGTAACGACAATGGTTTGGTTGAGAGTAAAAATGGCTCGGTCATTCGCAAACTCTATGGCTATACCCACATACCTCAGCAGTACGCCACGGATTTCACTGAACTCAATAGCCATCAAGTCTACCGATACGTCAATTTCCACCGGCCCTGCTATTTCCCCACCACCATTATTGATGAGAAGGGCAAGGAGCGGAAGAAATACCGCTACGACGACATGATGACACCCTATGAGAAATTCCGCTCCCTGGCCAAACCCAGCCAATATTTAAAGCCGGGAATCACCTTTAGAAATCTGGATGCATTCGCCAATGAAATGACGGACAATGAGGCCGCTGAACAACTAAATTCAGCACGAGATCACTTATTTCAGCAACTCCATGAGCGACTCAAGATAAGGGCTTAATACACCCTCCCTTCAGGCTCATTTCATATTGGAAAATACTCGGGTTTACTGTGGCGCTAACATGCTATAGCATGGCCGAGAGGATGGTGGGCTTTAGCCAATTGGGCGTCGAGATTAGCAAGCAAATGCTGTGGCTAGTATGGACGCCGGTAGTTTGCATTCGCATATGAACCACGAGGGCCACGGCCAGCTGTTTGTTCGTATGACGACGAAAAATTTCGAGGAGGCCATCAAAGCTCGAAAGGAAGGCCGCGACCCCAAATTTCTGGATTAGAACCTATAGCCCCAAGAGGGAGGAAGAATGCTCAATAAATTATTAGCGCCTGCAAAACTGAATGGTTTGGAGCTCCCTAATCGAGTGATTAAGGCTGCCACCTTTGAAGGCAAAACTGAAAACGGTGCGCCGGGGCAACGCTTGATCGACTTTCATAAAACCTTTGCAGACGGCGGCGTCGGGATGACTACTCTCGCTTATTGTGCGGTGGAAGCCGACGGGAAAGTCAAAGACAATATGATGCACATGCATGAAGGTATTCGCCCTCAGCTTGAGCAATTTACGCAGACCATGCATGCCAGTGGAACCAAAGTATCCGGTCAAATGGCCCACTGTGGTGGTTTTTCGCAGAACAGCAATCTTCAAAGGAGACGGCCGCTGGGTCCCTCCTTTAGTTTCAACTTAGGTGGCATTCCCTACGGACTGCCGTTTGTTGGCGCGATGAAACCCGCGGACATGGATCACGTGGTGCAGTGCTTTTACGATACTGCGGTGCTAATGAAGTCGGTGGGGTTTGACGCGGTTGAAATTCATTTTGGTCACGGCTATGCCTTAAGCCAATTTATCAGTCCCAAAACCAACAAGCGCAGCGATCAGTATGGTGGCAGCTTGATCAACCGAATGCGTTTCCCGCTCATGGTCCTGGAATCTGTGCGCAAAGCCGTGGGCGATGACTTTCCTATTCTCGCCAAAATGGGTCTCACCGATGGAGTTACAGGTGGCTTGAAGATTGATGAGGCGGTCGAAGTTGCCGCAATGTTGGACAAGGGGGGCGTCGATGCGATTATTCCCAGCGGCGGCACCAGCAGTATGAACGCCATGCTGATATTTCGTGGCGAGAGTATCATCCATGGCATGATCGAGACCGAAACAAACAAACTTATGAAGTTGGGTCTGAAGTATTTGGGCCCTCATATGTTTAAAGATTACCCCTATCACGAACTGTATTTCATGGACGGTGCCAAACGGGTTCGCGATAAAGTGGATTGTAAACTCGTTTATATCGGGGGTACTTCCACCGCGGAAAGTCTGGAAGAAGTCATGCGCGAATTCGATTTTGTGCAGATGGGGCGAGCGCTAATTAAAGATCCGGCGATGGTAAACAATTTGCGCGACAGTATTGCCAGCGGTTCTCAATACGTCAATGGCTGTATTCATTGCAATCGTTGCGCCGGTTTGATCAGTCACCCCGATGGTATTCGCTGTGTGCTTAACGACTAATTATAGTCTGCGGCGATGAAATTGTATTATTCAAAGCCGGCGCGTAAAGGGACACGAGGCGGTCGAACTGAGCGTTGCCCAAGGTGAAGTAGTAATCGTAGCGACTACTGCGCACGAAATGTTGCTCGCCAACACTCAGGAACGCCAAGCTAACCGTGCCATCGGGGCTATCGATTTCAAGCGTTAGGGTCGGCGCTGCGATCGTAAGATTCGCCAGCATTACCTCATCGGCCAGGCCATCAATTTCAAGGTTTCGCAGCCCTAGTAGAAGCCTCTCCAGCTCGGATTTATCGGGCGTTTGCGATAGCGCTGAAGTCCATCGCGCCCCCTTTTTTGTCAAAGTGTAATCTGCGCTGGAGATTTTGCTGGGGCTGGGAATCTGCAAAACTGTGGTATCCAACCATGCGCTGGTCTGTGTGGGCGCTTCAAAATTGTTAAATGGAATACTGTAAACTGCATCCTGTGCATCGTTGCGCGCGTGTACCTTTCGAAAGCCCGGCGAAGTCCCAAGGTAAATTGTTCCGAACAGTTCACCGGCTCCGATGAGTGTGATGCGGCGTTGGAAATGATAAGCCGCCACCTGAAATCTCTGACGCGAAGCGGCGCTGGTGGCCACTGGCCACTTGCCTTCTCCGTCACTGATACTGCCAATCAGTGCATTGATCCTCTCGAGTTTAATGGGCAGGCCCGCCAGGTCTGGCAGTACCCACTGATCGGCCATTTTTAGAAGAACGGCCTCGTTGCCCTCGTCGTCCTCAACGTAGATTTCGTCAATTGCATCAGGATCAAATGGAACGAGGGGCTCTCTAGCAGCGGCATCCATTATGTCTGACGCCGGCAGGGAAAGTGCAATGACCATGGCTACCTGGATCACAAGTATGGCGAGCAAAGAACCCATTTGCTTGTTCACTGCGACAGCCTTTGGGTGTAATAGCGCACTCTGAGACGCTTGCGCAGGAAGTGAATGGCGCCGAAGAGCAGCAGTAGCACTGCGGCTCCATAGTTCGCGTACTCAATTATTCGTTGCTGTTTGCGCTTCATGGGCGCAAGTGTGCGATTGAACTGTCCGCGGGAACGAATTTCCAACAGAGAATTATCCAGCAGGGACCAATCCAGAGTGTTCTCCAGAAGTTCCAGTGGGCTGAGATATTTCGTGCCGGCAGCGGCAGCGATAGCGGTGAGAACCTGGTCATCGAGAAAATCGTTGGAGGCAAACACGACAATTCGTGAGGATTCGGGCGACCGGTCGATAACACTGCGGATTTTAGTACCCGGAGAAGTTCGTGTTTCGACGAGAGAATCTGAAGTCAGCATGGGGTCTGGCTTCCCTGCGAACCAGGAATCGAAACGGCCTTGTATTGCCACGCCCAGAGTTTGCGGGCCCATCGGGCCGTTGTGATCAAAGCTCCCCTGGCCCGAGGCATTTTGCCGGGGCATGACATCGGTATCTTTCGTAGCGGAGGAATTCTCTGAGCTTCGCAGTAGGGTAGTCACTCGCCGTGCCGCATTTCGTTCCAAGCTAATAGGTGATGCCCAGGCCATGGTTAACTGAGGCAGATCTCGTGTAATAGGGTGCGGATTCAAGTCGCTAGTGCAATCGGTGGGTTGATCCCAAACAGTACTTGGTTGGGGGTTTTAAAGTCCAGACATTTTCTTGGCCGGTTGTTAAGTTTATCAAAGATTCTCTGGACACACTCCGGCGTCATATCATCAAAGCTAGATCCTTTCGGGGCGTATTGGCGGATCAGACCATTTGTATTCTCATTCAATCCCCGCTCCCATGAATGGTAAGGGTGCGCGAAGTAGCTTTCAGCCTGCAGCTGTTGGGCGATAACCTCGTGTAAGGCAAACTCCTTGCCGTTATCATAGGTCAGTGTTTCTACCGGGGCGGCTAAGGGGGAAAGCGCCCCAAGTATCGCTTCCTTGACGGCCTTCGCCGTTTTATTGGGGGCCAGGGCGATCACTGTGAAACGTGTCTTTCTCTCAACAGCCGTCATCAGTACGGAGCCACCCAAGCGCCCAATGATAAGGTCCATTTCCCAATCACCAATACGCTTGCGCTCATCAACAATCGCTGGACGCTCGTCGATACTTACCCGGTTCTTTAGCTGCCCGCGCTTGTCTGGGCTCCCGTAACGCTTCTTACGTTTCTTTTGGCAGCGCAAGTGGGCATGGAGGTCGCCCCCGGCCTTCTTGTCGATCAGAATGTACTGATAAATCCATTCTGGACTAACAGATTGCAGGATTGATTTTGCTAGCCAACCGCTGATCTGCTCTGGACTCCATTCCTCCCTCAGTAGCGATTCAACCCGCTGCCAGGTTATCTCTGTAATACGTGTATGGGTGTGGTGATGCTGCCGTTCAGTGGCAAAACGCTGGGCCTGCTGGGGCCTATAACCACGCAAGCCCGTATTGCGACCAAGCTCTCTGCTAATTGTCCCAGGGCTTCGTCTAAGCTCTCTGGCTATGGCTTTTTGTGTAAAACCAGCTTTTAAAAATGCTTCAATCTGGTATCGTTCGTATTCGGTCAACTGTGTATAGTTCATGTGTAATTTCCTTGGTCGAGAAAATGGCACTGGATTGTACCAGTTGGCCACCTGCTCTAGAAATTGCACTTATGACTTGAATCTAAGGGGTGTTTTTTGGCTAGGCCACTCTCGCGGATATCGACGAAAAAGGGATAGTCCACTACCTTGAGATCTGTGAACTTTTCGCCACCAGATTCGCGCACAACGGGTAGTGGAAACGACCCGCTCTGATCGTCCATCACCAGGGATTCGTCTATAGTAATCCCGTGATGGTTTAACCATTGGGCCAAACCACTGTTCCAGTCGATCATACGAATGTCGCGGCCGGTTATTTCGGCAGAAAAAGGAGATGTCGCCAATACCAGGGTTCCCCCGCGCATCAAGTACTGATCTATGGCAAAGATTTCCTTTTCTCGCAGTTGTTGCGGACCGGCAACAACAAGAATATCCGCCTTCGAGGTGACCATGCCATCGCTGAGGTCCTCGATTCGGAGGCTGTAATTTTTGGTGATGGCTTTTTCCAGATTGGAAAAGGTGGGTGCGCCTATCCTGAATTTGGCAGCCTCTTTGCTGTTTTGGGGTTTTACCAGAGCCACTGTCCGGGTAAACCCTTTCGCAAATCGTTTGAGCCCGGCGTCGAGCATAACGGGAAATTTCTCAGGGTCGAAGTTCTCCGTAGGCAGTTGTACTACCTGATGTCTGTCGGCCAGTGTTAGATAGAAGTAAAACTCCTGATCATCCGTTAGAGCAGCGACCATGGGTTTGAAACCCCATTCGTCACGGATCTGCCTGGCGACCATACCGTCTCTTGCCTCGGGTTCGATAAAGCGAATCGAAAACTTCCCGGAGGAGTGTTGTACGGTTTCGCGCAGTTGTTCCGTAATGGCCTTCTTATAGTCCACGAGTCGCTGTGGCAGAGCATCTTCGTTCGATACATAGGCTATTAGCTCCACCTCGCCATCGATGCCTTCGAACAAATCGCCGCTGGCCTGATAGCGTTGTAGTACACGTTTTATTGCGCGGGTGATATCGAACTCCGGATTACGCAATAGGACTTCTGGTTTGGCGCTTCCGGTTGCCTTAACTTCTATTAAATCCGCAAACCCTAACGTTTCGTGTTCGTCACCATATTGAACTAGCACGTTAAAATAAGAATTCACCAAAGCTGACTGGTGACGGTCCGACACTTGAAACGGTGTGGCGTTGATACCGAAGTACTGATTGGCCTCCTGCTCGAGATCAGGGTTTTGAGCCGGATCAATAAATTCAACGCGAACCTCGCCCTTTGCCGCTGCCTCATACTCACTGATCAAATCTTGCAGCTGTGGAGCCAAAGGCGACAGCAGTGGATGGGTTTTGGCGCTGAAATAGCCGCGAATGAGTAGAGGCTCCTCCAACTGATCCAGGATTTCCAAGGTTGGTTTTGTGATTGAGTACAGCTGTCCCTGGGTGATATCAACTCGCGCTGAATGGATTTTTCCAATCCAGACGTTGGCTACGAGAGCATTTGCGACAACTAAGAAAATCGCGAGATGCCACTGGCGATGGTGAGGGGTTGTAGCGGCCTGAGCCCATCGCTCCTTTTCCAATTCATAGACATTTAAACTCAGAAAGATAAGAGTCAGGCTCAAATAGTAAATCAGATCTCTGATATCCAATACGCCCCGGGTAATACTTTCGAATCGGGCTCCCGTTGAAAAGCTTCGTAAAATTTCTGCCGCTTCCTCACTGAAAAAACCGGTGAATCCACTGCTCCCGAGAAAGTAAAGAGCGGAGCAAATAAGAACGCTACCAATGAGGCTGACGATGGGGTTGTGAGTGCGCGATGAAACCCACAGGCCAATGCTCAGATACGCTGCGCCAAGCAACACAGTGGCCAAATAGCCACCTACTACCGGGCCCCAGTCCAGGTCACCGATCAAGGCCACGGTCAGTGGCATTGATAATGTGCAAAGCAGCGCACTTAACAGTAAAACGAAACAGGCTAAAAACTTCCCCGCTACAAAATGCCACAGCCCCTGGGGTTGTGTGGTGATGTGTTCCTGGGTTCCGTTGCGCCGTTCATCCGACCACATCCTCATTGTGAGTGTCGCGGTTAGGAGTATCAGCAATATAGGCATCCATTCAAACAGTGGTCTGACATCAGCCACGTTGCGGGCGAAAAATGTTTCTACCCAAAAAAAAATGAACAGGCAAAGTGCAGCAAAGCTCGACAGAAATATCCAGGCAACTGAGGAGGAAAAGAAAAGACGCAGTTCCTTTTGTGCAACTCTTTGCGAAATAGAATCAGTCGCCATGACGACTGGCTCCTTCGAGATTCGCTTCGCGAAATACTGTGTCCAGATCTCGAATCAAAGGCTGCAAAGTGTAGAGTTTGGCGCCAGATTTAACCACTGACTGAGCGATATTATTCGCCGCAGTGTCGAGGTCGGCGTTCTCGTGGAGAATTAGCGTATATTCAGAATATTCGGGAGTTTTTGCGCTGACGGTGAATTGGGAAATCTGCGGAAGCCGCTTGAGTACGCTTTCCAGTGCATCGTGTCCCGTATCAGTTTTTAACAGCAGGCTGCGACTATTGCGCAAATCGTCCTGCAATTCATCGAGAATTAAATGGCCGCTGCGCAACATCAACACTCGATCACAGATCGCGTTGACCTCTTGCATGATGTGGGTGGACAAAATGATTGTTGCGTTGTCCGCCAGTTTCTTTATCAGGGCTCGCATTTGCAGTGTTTGGTGTGGGTCGAGTCCGCTTGTGGGCTCATCCAATATTAGTAGTTGTGGTTTGCCGAGGATCGCCTGTGCGATGCCCACTCTCTGTTTCAGCCCTCTGGACAATGTTGCGATGCTGGATGTGGCTTTTTCGGGCAGATCGGTAGCGGCGATAACATCGCGAACAGCGTCAAGTCGCTCCCGCCATGGGATTCCTTTAAGTGTAGCCACATAATCCAGATAGTCAGCGACCAACATGTCGGGATAGAGCGGCGAGCTCTCCGGTAGATAGCCCAATTGCTCCTGCACCGCGCGGGCGTTGTTCGCCAGATCAATGCCGGCGATCACGATGCGTCCCTGGGAGGGTTCAAGATAGCCGCTCAGCATTTTTATGATGGTTGTCTTGCCCGCGCCATTGTGCCCTAGCAGGCCCACAATCTCGTTGCTGCCTATCTTGAATGACACCTTGTTAACGGCGGTAAATTTGCCGTAGCACCGGGTTATTGACTGGACATCTATCATTGGGTGGCGTGCAGTGCCTTTATTTTTTGCAGTGGGCGGTTCAACGGAATGCGGGACCGCCAGATCAGCTAAAGAATAGTAGCTTAATTATGAAGACGATGAGCACGATATTCAGCAAAGTTCTTATCATTCCCGCGCCCTTGGTCACGGAGAAGTGGGCACCTAGGTAGCCCCCAATGCCGTTGCCAATGGCTAAAACGGCGCCGACAATCCACAGAACCTGCAACTGACTGGCGTATAGGGCCAGTGCGACAACCGTGTAGGTGGCGATGATAAACACCTTGTGCATGTTGGTCCGCACCAGGTCCAATCCAAGCACCCGATTGAGTACTGGCATGATGATGAAGCCAACCCCTATCTGGATAAAACCACCCCAGAAGCCGACGCCGACCATGAGCCAATGAGCTCTGGTGAGCTGCTCGGAGGTGGGCTGGTAATTGGGGTCTGCCTCGCTATTGCTTCCTTTGTCGAAATACATGATCAGCATGACCACCAACATGACCAGTGCCAGGATGCGATTAAACCATTCACCCTGCAGTTGCGTACCCACCAAAGCACCGACAATCGCGCCGGGAATGGCGCAGGCTGCCAGAGAGAGGCTGAGTTTGAAGTCACTGAAACCCCGGCGCATAAACGATACGATGGCGCTCAGGTTCTGAACAAGAATGGCAATCCTGTTGGTGCCGTTGGCCATTGGGCCGGGCAGACCCATAAACACCATAACGGGAACTGTGAGCAGTGAACCTCCGCCGGCCATCACATTCAAAAAGCCGGCAACGACTCCAACGGCGGCCAGGACCAGGGCCTGACCCAGGCCCAAATCCATTTTAGCTTTCCGTCCAGGCTTCGCGCATGGTCACAAACTCTTCCGCTGCTGTGGGGTGAATACCAATGGTGGAGTCAAACACCGCTTTGGTGGCACCCGCTTTTAGAGCGATCGCCATACCCTGAATGATTTCTCCCGCATCCGGGCCCATCATATGAATACCCACGACCCGGTCACTGGCGTCTTCGACAATGAGCTTCATGAAAGTCTTTTCATCCCGGCCGCTAATCGTGTGTTTCATGGGCTTGAAAGTGGATTTGTACAGACGGAGTTCGCCAAACTCCGCTTTGGCCTCCTCCTCTGTGAATCCGACTGTGCCGATATTGGGCTGGCAGAATACCGCAGTGGGTATGAAGTCATATTCCACATTTTTATCCATGGCGTTGTACTGCGCTCTTGCAAACGCCATGCCCTCACCCAGGGCGACAGGTGTGAGTTCCATGCCGCCGATGACATCGCCCAAGGCGAAGACCGACTCCTGCGAAGTGCGAAAGTCCTCATCTACCAGCACATATCCTGAGTCGCTGAGTTTAACGTCGACGTTTTCCAGTCCCAGCCCCTCGAGGTGTGGTTTTCTGCCGGTGGCGTACAGCACCGTATCTGCCATAATCGATGTTCCATCGGTGAGAGCAACTTGCAGGCCCTGGGCGGTTCTTTCAATCGATTCTACATTCACCTCAAAGCGCAGATCGACGCCGCTCTTACGAATTTCCTGGGCGGTGTGGTTGCGAATATCTTCGTCGAAACCTCGTAAAAACATAGGCCCGCGATACAGTTGCGTGACATTGGCTCCCAGCCCGTTGAAGATGCCTGCGAACTCCACGGCAATGTAACCTCCACCGACCACGACCAGGCGCTGTGGAAAAGCGTCCAGGTCAAAGACTTCGTTTGAGCTGACAGCGAGCTCCCTGCCGGGAAACTCCGGAATGAAAGGCCAGCCGCCGGTGGCAATTAGAATTTTCTCGGCTGAATACTCTGTGCCATTCACCTCGACAGCGTGAGGACCAGTAATACGAGCTCGCCCGTCGATGGTGTTGACATCTACACCGCCAAGCATAGTGCGGTAGATCGCATTGAGACGGGAGATTTCGGTTTTTTTGTTATCACGCAGGGTGGCCCAGTCAAAACCCGGTGTCGATTTGTCCCACCCGAAGCCTTGTGAATCTTCAAACGCGTGGCTGAACTCCGAGGCATAGACATACAGCTTTTTAGGTACACAGCCCACGTTGACGCAGGTCCCGCCCATATACCGGTCTTCAGCAACGGCGACCTTGGCCCCAAAACCTGCTGCCATGCGTGCTGCCCGCACGCCACCCGATCCTGCTCCGATGACAAATAGGTCGTAGTCTTTATCCGTTGCTGTAGCGTTCATTCCATTCTTCCTCTGTAAAGTCGCGGTATTCTATCAGTGTTGTTGGGCTTGCCACACCGCCATCAGCCAGTGGATTTTGTGTAAGCCCGTTTAGGCATAGCTTAGTGTGGCGACCGGGTTTTATAAGCGCTATATGTGACCGCGAGACTTGATCGAGGTTCCCAGCTCAGCCGCAGCCACCAGCGCAGGTGACTGCTAGTTGCCTTTGAATTGTGGGTCGCGCTTTCCCAGGAAGGCTCTGGCGCCTTCGCGGGCATCCTCGCTTCCTTGGGTTAGCAAGAACTGGTCTGCATCCATGAAACTGGTCGCGCGGTTTAATGCCGTGGCGGCGTTTGTAATGCCAAGCTTTGCCATACGCACCGGAACGGGTGGAAGGCTGGCCACTTGTTTGGCGAGGGACAGTGCTTTATTCGTAGACTCACCGGGTTCTGTCAAATAGTCCACGAGCCCCCACTCTAAAGCGTTTTGGGCCGGAAGTGGCTCAGCCAGAATGAGTAGCTGCTTGGTTTTGGCTGGACCTATCAGGTTTACAAATCGCGGAACGCTCTGCCAGCTCATGTTCATACCCAGCTTGAGCTCGGGTACGTAGAGCGAGGCGTTATCCGCAGCCACACGCCAATCGCAGGCCACTGCCAGGGCCATACCGCCGCCGATGCACCAACCTTCGATAGCGACAATAGTAATAGGTTCCAGAGCTTCCCAGGCTGCGCACATCGTGGGCCCGATTTGAACGAGTTGGCGTCGCTGCGCGACGGTGAGTTTGGCGGCGTTGGCGTTTTCAGGATCTTTTAGATCAGCTCCGGCGGAAAAAATGTCGCTTTTGCCTTTTAAAATAATCGCGCTTAACTCGCAGTCGCTGTGTAGTTCAAGCGCTACCTGGGTGAGTTCGCGCATGACCGCGTTGCTTAAGCTGTTGACCTTGCTTGGGGAGTCAAACTCCACCGTCATCACTCGCCCGTCGCGCGTGAGTTTTATGTAATTCCAATGACTGTCTTTCATTTTATTTTCTACCAATGAGAGCGGCTAGTATGAATCGAACATGCTAGTCACTCTCTACCTTCAATTCCAGTCTCAGCGCCTTTAAACCGGTCACAAGATAGTTATTGCCTTCCAGAACGCCGCTGATACTGGCAATAGTTGTCTTTTTCGAGCCTGGCGGTTTCTATAAAATAGCGCGCTAAATTCTCCCGTATTCGCTGCTCCGCTATCGGGCGGGCCACAAGGAATTGGTAAATATCATGCTCACAAAAGAAATACTGAAGATGTTGCTGTTGGGTTTGGCGATGATCCTAACTGTGACAACACAAGCCCAGGAAACAGCTGAACCCGTGGTGGCACCCCTGGACGAGATGGTCTTGAAAAACGGTTCTCGAATTTTGGGGACTGTGACAAGCGCACGGGAGGGAGTAATAGTCATAGAGACGGATTTTGCCGGTCCCCTGAGTATCGCTCTTGAGTCAGTTGAGTCTATGACTACCCAGGGTTCCCAGATATTCCAGCTGGTAGATGGCACTGTCATCCGTGATCAACCCCTGGTACTTGAAGGTGAAAAACTGCAGATATCGACTGACTCTAGTGAACAACTCGATTACACTATTGGAGATATTTTGGTTCTTAATCCCGAGCCATGGGAGCTGGGTGAGGGCTATAAGCCATTTGGTACTGTGAGTTTCGCCTATGCCATGCAGAAGGGTAACACCGAGACTGAAGATCTGGATTTTAGAGTGGAATCTTTCTGGCGCAGTCTTCGGGATCGCTACACCTTAAAAGCCGATGCCAGTATCGATGAGTCCAATGGAGAGAAGACCGGGGAAAACTGGGCAGTGACCGGAAAATACGACTACTTCCTCGCCGGTACTGACTATTGGGGTTGGATACTTGCCGCGGAGCAGGATGAATTTGCAGACCTGGATTTGCGTGCCTACACCGGCCCCTATTATGGTCGCCAGTGTTACAACGAACCGATATTGACGCTCAGTGGCGAGTTGGGTATCACCTATGTCACCGAGGACTTTATCCTGGCTGAGGATGAAGACTACCTTGGTGCACTGTGGGACTTTCATGCCAGCAGTGATTATCTCGGGGGCAGCTCGATACTCTATATAGATCATGTGGGGATCTGGAATCTGGACCAAACCGATAATATAGTTCTCAACACAGCCTTTGGATTGGCATTTCCACTGATGGGCTCTCTGGAAGCGGCTGCAGAACTGGTGTTGGATTATGATTCCAGCGTTGGCGGTGGTGTAGACAAGCTCGATCAAACTTACCGTCTGCGCGTCGGATATACCTGGTAGTTTTCAGTTGGCTTGGGCTCGGCAAGCAGGGGCAATCGCTGCCCGGCTCCTCAATTCAATTGCGAACGAACGGAGGCAGCCAATTGCTCTAGCAAAGGCGCCGTTTCCTCCAGCGACAAACAGGCGTCGGTAATGCTCTTGCCATAGATCAGACCTTTACCCGAGGCAATTGTTTGATTCCCGGCCACAAGATGGCTTTCTAGCATGACCCCTTTTATCGCCGATTGACCCTTCCGAATTTGATCACATAAAGACGCCATAACTTTGCTCTGGCGGGTGTGATCTTTCTCGCTATTGCCATGGCTGCAATCGACGATAAGTGAGGGTGTTAAATTCTTTGTTCGAAGTGTATCAGCCGCATCCTCTACTGCATCCGCATCGTAGTTCGGGCCTGTTTGTTTGCCGCCCCGCAAAATCAGGTAGCTGTGCGGGTTGCCTGTGGATTGTAAAATCGCAGGCGTGCCCTCTCGTGTAAGAGAGGGAAACCAGTGTCCGTGTTGAGCGGAACGAATGGCGTCGATAGCCACATCAATTTGTCCGTAAGTTCCGTTCTTGAATCCTACTGGCATGGAAAGGCCGGATGCGAGCTCCCGGTGAACCTGACTTTCTACGGTACGAGCGCCAATGGCACCCAAACTCACCAGGTCGGCGTAGTATTGCCCAAAGGTAGTATCGAGGAATTCACTGGCGGCGGGCAGTCCCAACTCGGCGACATCAAGCAGTACCTGGCGCGCGACGTGAAGCCCTTTGTTGATGTGGAAACTTCCATCCAGGTCGGGGTCGTTGATCAGGCCCTTCCAGCCGACGACAGTGCGAGGCTTTTCGAAATATACTCTAAGCACGGGTAAAATAGCATCCTGAAGGGGTTCGCAGATAATTTTCAAGCGACGGGCAAAATCCAAAAGAGCCTCGGGGTCGTGAACCGAGCAGGGTCCGACGATGGCAAGTACGCGGTGATCATCGTTAGTGAGAACTTTCTCGATGGCGCGTCTTCCTGTGGATATTGCTCTGGCTTGCTCTTCGTTCAGGGGAAGCTCGTCGGCCAATACACCAGGTGTTATGAGCGGTTGGGCTTTGAGAATGCGGATATCACTGGTGTTCTGGCTCATGGTTTGTTTACTGCTGACCGGGGGCGGCCATTTTCACTGATTGTCCTGCGAACAGGCAAGCCCTAGCTACTACCCAAATCCCCAGATAGAGTATCGCCAGCGTCTCAAGGGCCTCTGAATCCCTCTTTCAAGTTTTATTATAAGCCTTCACAGCGGATAGGGCAGAGAGGTTTAATCAAAAACCGTTGCTCTGCGCAGTGTCAGCGCTTAATTGGCCATTTTGGACGGACCTATCCTGTATAAGCCGTCATTCTTGTTCGATATTGGGTTAAATGGGCGGCGACTCAAACTCCTTCAGTGCAAGTAGCACTCGTTCCAACAACATTCGGTGTTTTTCCTGCAGTTTTACAAATAGTTGCCGCCCCGTTCTGACGACTTTTGCCGCGATGGCCTACAAACGCCAGCGCAGGGTCATTGCCCGATGGTGCGCCAACTCTTCCGACAGCAATTGGCGCATAAGGGCAAATAAATTGTAGGACAGCGCAGAGATTAAAAAGTACAGCGCATTGGCGTTAAAATCCGGGCATGGCAACGTATCGCCGCCAAAATCCAGCTTCAGTTCCTTGAGGCGATTTTCGCTGTCCTCAGCACGCTGGTTATGCCCCAGGGCACCTTCTCTTAGTGCTACGCACCAATTCACCTTGTACCCCAGGGCACCTTCTCTTAGTGCTACGCACCAATTCACCTTGTACCAGTGAACGATTTGGCTATCGCTGAGCCCGCCTCGGTTAGTGGCAATCGCACGATAAATATAGCCACCCTGGCTGATTGCGCCTGAGCTCTCTTGTGAATCCAGATCCAGACTCGCCTGGCCTTTAAGGGCTGTTCTTTGAATGATAAGAGTGAAGGCTTTTTCATAATCACCGATACAGAAGCTCGTGCGGTAGGTGTCCTGTCCACCCATAACCTCGCCTTGTTTATCAAGCAAGGGTAGCCAATCCGAATCGCTGGCCGCTTCACTCTGTGCCCGCATAGCTGCGCTGGTTTTGGCTCGAATGGCATACTCGATACCTTGCGTATCACAATACTCAATGATTTTTGTTTGGTAGCCTGCGGCGTCTATACGCAGCGCATTCAGGGCACAGCCTTCCGGTAACGACTGCTGGCATTGCTGGATAAAGGCCAGGTTGTCTTGTGCCGGCGGTACATTACCTTGACGGAAGTCCACGGCCACAACCTGACCCGTTTCCGCAATATGACCCACCATGGGCATAAAACCCTTGTTCTTGTTGTAGGTCCATTTAGCATCCGCTTTATGGGCAATAATTTCAGTGGCATCGATGTCCAGTGTGACTTTTTTACAGCGGTGCAAGGCTGACTGCAACAGGGCCTTATTCACCTTCACCCAGGCATCCTGGATTTGCGGCTGGTTTCCAACCCGTCTGAGCCAATCCCCAAGCGTGGTCGCCTGGGGAAGTTTTTTGAGATCCAATACGGTGCGCAGCGCCTCATCATCCTGTATGTGACGAACCTCATCCAGGTGAAAGCTGCCTTCGTGCTGCATCAGGATGAGTGTCTTGATAAATTCCGAGGGCTTATACCCGCGATTACTTTTAGGCGGGGGAAAGTAATGATCAATGCGTTCGGCGAGGCTCAGGGAGTCCATTAACTGACCAATGGCCAATAAACCGGCACGGGAAGTGAGTAAATCGTTCGTTGTATCGAGTTTGTAAGGTAGAATAATCGTAAGCCTTGAGTTGTGCACCCATTGGGTGATGGAGGGTTTTGTTGCTAACCATTATACAGCCAGGGCTTTCTACGGTTTAGAGATTTCTATCTGGGGATCAGGGTACTATGTCGGGAGCGCAATTGAGCCTGTATTTCTTCAACCCGGGTTTTATCCATCGTTATTCTCGACACAAACCACAAGGCCACCAGCAGTATGGGAACTCCGCCGAGACCCATGGCCAAAATCAAATTATCGAGCACGGGCTGAGGCACTTCTCTAGGAAGCGATCCTTCCTTGAGTCCGATGAGATCCAATACGATTCCCTGTATACAGGACCAGCTACCGTGGCCACTTTTTGCAGAAAATTGGAGACAGAAAAAAATGTGGCCTCCTGCCGAATACCATGATCCAGCTCGTTCTCGTCACAAACATCAGCCACAATCGATGTTGAACAGATAGCGCGCACTAAGAAACAGTAGATAAAAATTAGCATAAAGACGAAGTTGATCCAAAAGATGATATCGGCACCGTTTTCAGGCAGTAAGCCAAAAGCTCTAAGGGGAAACAGCCACAACATGTTGAGCACCATTCCCACTATCGCAAATTGCAGAAGATGAAATTTTTGAAATCGACGATTCAAAGGCCCCAGGGTGAGAGAGACCAGCGCCACTGCAAGAATAGTAGGTACGGCCAGGATAATGGAGGTTTCTCGGGTGCTGAACTCCCAATAGTATGTCCAGACCAACATATTTAGCGTCGCAACGATGCCATAGGATATAGAGGCCGCCAACTCGTAGCCAACAATCAGCCTGAATGTAGCGTTTTTCATGGTCCGGGCCAGGTCACTGGCGATGCGGCTTACGCCGCCGTGGGCATTGATGTCGCTATCGAGCGCTTTATATGATGGGGCGGATTCAAGTCGCTAGTGCAATCGGTGGGTTGATCCCAAACAGTACTTGGTTGGGGGTTTTAAAGTCCAGACATTTTCTTGGCCGGTTGTTAAGTTTATCAAAGATTCTCTGGACACACTCCGGCGTCATATCATCAAAGCTAGATCCTTTCGGGGCGTATTGGCGGATCAGACCATTTGTATTCTCATTCAATCCCCGCTCCCATGAATGGTAAGGGTGCGCGAAGTAGCTTTCAGCCTGCAGCTGTTGGGCGATAACCTCGTGTAAGGCAAACTCCTTGCCGTTATCATAGGTCAGTGTTTCTACCGGGGCGGCTAAGGGGGAAAGCGCCCCAAGTATCGCTTCCTTGACGGCCTTCGCCGTTTTATTGGGGGCCAGGGCGATCACTGTGAAACGTGTCTTTCTCTCAACAGCCGTCATCAGTACGGAGCCACCCAAGCGCCCAATGATAAGGTCCATTTCCCAATCACCAATACGCTTGCGCTCATCAACAATCGCTGGACGCTCGTCGATACTTACCCGGTTCTTTAGCTGCCCGCGCTTGTCTGGGCTCCCGTAACGCTTCTTACGTTTCTTTTGGCAGCGCAAGTGGGCATGGAGGTCGCCCCCGGCCTTCTTGTCGATCAGAATGTACTGATAAATCCATTCTGGACTAACAGATTGCAGGATTGATTTTGCTAGCCAACCGCTGATCTGCTCTGGACTCCATTCCTCCCTCAGTAGCGATTCAACCCGCTGCCAGGTTATCTCTGTAATACGTGTATGGGTGTGGTGATGCTGCCGTTCAGTGGCAAAACGCTGGGCCTGCTGGGGCCTATAACCACGCAAGCCCGTATTGCGACCAAGCTCTCTGCTAATTGTCCCAGGGCTTCGTCTAAGCTCTCTGGCTATGGCTTTTTGTGTAAAACCAGCTTTTAAAAATGCTTCAATCTGGTATCGTTCGTATTCGGTCAACTGTGTATAGTTCATGTGTAATTTCCTTGGTCGAGAAAATGGCACTGGATTGTACCAGTTGGCCACCTGCTCTAGAAATTGCACTTATGACTTGAATCTAAGTGGCTTTATAAAGCGCCGAGTGCCCAGCAGTGATACCGAGGCGACCAGCCAAACCACGGCACATGAAAGTGCGCCATAAACAATGTAGTTATCCCAATTAAAGCGTCCGTCGACGCCGTTTTATTCCTGAAAAATGAGAGTCAGCGCGACGGCGGGCAGCAGCACAACGCACAAGAACAGCCCTCCCATGCGCGCTCCCAGGATTCGTGTTCGCTCATTGTAATCGCTCGTTATCTCAGCGGAGAGAGCCAGGTGTGGAATGGCAAACCCGGTGATGAAGGTCCTCACCCACAGTGACCAAAAAAGTAACCAACCCGCCAGCAGGTACTCATATTCCAGAATTGATGTGGGGGGCTGGAACAGGCCTATAAAGCCCAAGCCGGCGGGAATGGCGCTCGCCAGCATGAGAGGGTGCCGACGGCCGAAGCGGCTAACCCATCGATCGGAAAGTACCCCGATCAGGGGATCGGACAGTCCATCCCAAACGAGACTTAAGCCGATGATAAGGCCGGTAATTGTTCCACTCAGGCCCAGTACCTGAGTGTAGAACAGGAGAATAAACATGGTGTAGGCGGACTCTTTGACCGCGTACACTGCGCCTCCTGCGCCGTAGTAGATTCTGGAGCTAGTGGAAATCAATGTATTGGCAGCTGAGGTTAGCGAAGAGAACAGGTTTTGTTAAATCGGGTGAAATTGCTGGGACTACCTGGGTGTAAGTACTCACTATATTTTCGAATTCAACAATTCAGAGGCATAAAAAAGGGCGACTATGCCGCCCTTTAAGCACGCTGTGGAGATTAGCGTTTGCCTTTAACCAGTCCGCGAAACCAGTCTGCTAGTGTTTCATGCTTATAGTCGGTGAATTCGCCAGCATCCATAAACATGCCGTGTTCGCTGCAGATTTCATACCAGATATGGGGCTGGTCAGGGTCGGAGGTTTTTGTCATATCAATAGCACAGCGTGGGCAAGAAATGTCTTCCACGGTGTCCCACTTTTTGCCTTCGGTGGCATTGCCGGTATCAAGGGCATCTCCCATCCATTTTGCTTTCAGTTGGTCCGCTTCTCCGGTGTCGAACCACAGTCCTGCACAGTTAGTGCATCGGTCGATGGTAACGTCACCGTAGGTAATTTCTTCCATTCCATGCGCGCATTTAGGGCATTTGATGCTGTGTGCATCTGCGTTGTATTCCATTGACGATGTCCTCTGTGATGGTGGATTATTGTCCGTGTAATATACCGAGAGTTGTGGATTGGTCAATACCAAGTCTAGCTCAGCCAGAAGCAATTGTCCTCTTTGGCGATTTGTTACCCCTGACCTTGCTGGGCTACACTCGCATTATGGCCCGCTGTGGTTGCGCCGCATCGCTTAACGCGTCTTACGATTATAAAAGGAAAAGGTATGCGATTCCTGTGCACTGCTGTTTTAAGCTTTCTATCCATTGCCGCCATGCCCTCTTTCGGTGCCGGTGACGCGCAAGCCGGTAGGGCCACTTATGCCAGCTGTAGCATCTGTCACGGTAGCAACGCTGAGGGTGGCGTCGCGATGTCTGCGCCCCGGTTGACGCATCTGGAGGCTGTATACATTATTGCGCAATTGCAGAAATTTAAAGCGGGTATCCGGGGTGGGCCCGGCTCGAGTACCTCGGCCATGCAAATGGCGGGTATGGCGGCAACATTGCCCAGCGAGCAGGCGGTCCTGGATGTTGCCGCGTATATTGACACGTTAGAAGCGCCCGCGAGCGTGCCTACCCTGGCCGGAGATGCCAGTGTTGGCGCGGACTATTTCAACCAATTTTGCGGTGCCTGTCATGGCGCAGCCGCCCAGGGGATTGTGGCTTTAAATTCGCCTCGTCTGGCCGGTGGTGACGATTGGTATCTCGCCGCGCAGCTGGAAGCTTTTCGTTCTGGCACTCGCGGTACGCATGCACAGGATCGCACTGGAAAACAAATGCGAGCCATGGCTGGATTGCTACCCGACGACAAAACGGTAGTAGATGTAGTTGTTTTTATTCGGGATATCACGCCCTAGCACCTATGCGTCGTTTCCCCCTGCGTTTTCTCTGGATTGTAAGTGTCGGGCTGGTCGGTGCGGGGGCGTCAGCGTCGCCGGATATAGTGCTGCGAGATACCTGTCCGCCAGGATTCGAATTAACTGGCTTGGGCTGTGAGCTGCGCAGTCTCTATCAAATGTACCCCTCTTTGGTGGGTGCAGGCGTCGGCGGATTAAAGACTGGTTTGCCCGTTTACAGGGATAAGTTCAGCCCGCAGCAAATCGATTTGGGCCGCTATTTGTTCTTTGACCCTATTTTGTCGCGCAATCAGGATCTGTCCTGTGCCAGCTGCCACGACCCGGGAAAAGGCTTCTCAGATGGTAGAGGGCGCAGCGTTGGAGCAAATAACGAGCTACTGACACGTTCTTCGCCCACGCTGTGGAACATCGCCTTTTTGGTTAAGTTCTTCTGGGATGCTCGAGCCTCCTCATTGGAAGAACAAATGCAGGGGCCCTTATTCGATGAGGGTGAGATGGCTAACACCCCGAAAAATTTGTTGACCACTCTCAATGCCAATACTAATTACCGAACGTTGTTTGCCCAGGCTTGGCCCGACCCAAAGAGGCAGCAAGAGCCTGATATTACGCTGGATAAAGTTTATGGCGCCATCGCTGCATTTCAGTCCTCCCTTGTTTCTCTGAACAGTCGCTACGACCAGTATGCACATGGCTATGCCGATGCGCTGAGCGAGGATGAGAAAGAGGGAATGAATGTTTTTCGCTCGTTTGTCGCGCGCTGTGCCGAGTGCCACACTCCACCAATGTTCACCAACCAACAAATCGCGGTGCTGGGGACGCCAGAGCCGCAGGGCATGCCTTTCGATGTGGGAGCTCAAAAGACCTTACAGGAGCCGACTTTGCGTGGCGGTTTTAAAATTCCGACACTTCGCAATATCGAGTTAACTGCACCCTACATGCATTCCGGTCGATTTGAGACGCTGCGCGAGGCGGTCGCCTTTTACACGGGTGGTCGCGGACATGCGGTTCCGGCGGGCGAAACGCTTAAAATACACTGGCACATATGGGAGCCAGGATTGTCAGATAGTGAGTTGGATAGGCTGGTAGATTTTCTCAAAACCCTCACGGATGAAGCCTTTAAACCGCAGGAACCAGCTATACTGCCGTCGGGTATGCAGGCGGTGCACCGCTAGTTCACGATAATAGAACAGCATTGAATAAGCCTCAGAAGAGGGGAATGAAAAATGAACAAAATTATAGTGGCGGTAGTTTCTGTCGGACTTCTCGCGGCGGGATTTCTTTTAGGTCAGTCCCGACAACCCGAACCCACAGAGATCACTGTAGACGCCGCACCAAAGGCAGCCTTTAGTTCCTCGGGTACAGACTTTCACGAAATGAAAGCCGGTGGAGCAGTGCGCAGCCTTGCGACACCCACTAACGGCGTCGTAGTGATCGTGAGAAATGGGGAATCCATCCAGGAAGCCGTTTCAGCTGCCGAGCCGGGCACGGTGATCAAGGTAATGCCTGGCACCTACGAAGAAACCGTGTATATCGACAAAGACAATATTACCTTGTCCGGGGTGATAGAGCGGGGCGAGTATCCTGTTTTGGAAGGGGGGAGGGTTGCGCAATGACGCGATTTTATACTCGGGAAACGGGGTTACGATCGAAAATTTCTATATAACCCATTATAAAGGCAACGCGATTATGGGTCAGGCGGGTAACAATTTTGTTATCCGTAATAATGTTGTCGTTGATACCGGTGTGTACGGTATTTTTCCTCAGTTGGGTAAAAACGGTATCGTTTCGCACAATGTTTTATCTGGAATTGAAGATGCCGCAATCTATGTAGGCATGTCCGAGAATATAGATGTTGTCTACAACGAAGTGTTTGACAGTGTCGCCGGTATCGAAATTGAAAATAGCCAGCACGCCCTGGTTGAGGCGAACTATGTGCACGACAATACTGGAGGCATACTGGCGTTTATCACTCCGGGTCTGCCGATCAAAACCTGCGGCGATGTGTTAATTCGAAACAATTTTGTTGTGAATAACAATCATGAAAACTTCGCAATTCCCGGATCACTGGTATCCAATATTCCTCCGGGTACCGGAATGGTGGTGATGGCTTGCGACGATGTTGTGATAGAGGGCAATATTGTCACCGGGAATGAGTCGGTGGGCTTATCTTTCACCGATTTTTCGCTGGCTGGCAACGCCGCCAAAGACCCCGATTCTGACCCCTACCCCAACCGGCCGGTTATTCTTCACAATGTCATGTATGACAATGGTAAGAATCCCTCGGCATTGCTGCGCGCTGCGCTGGCAACTGAACTGGCCGTACGCGGCCCGGATATTGTCGATACTGTCGGTATGGATGATGGCTGTATCGTTAACCCCGAGCGCTACCGAACTATCGGCTTGGACAAGTACGGCGATTGCTGCAGCAGCGTCTGGGCGTGCGCCGAAGCATGGCTCAGGCGATCCTGACCCCGGTGTAGTTTGGCGTGGGTTTTCTCCAGCCATAGGGCATTGATATGCGCCTCCTGTTCGATTTGCTCCCCTTTGCCAAAGCTGCGCTGATGCTCAGCAATGCATTGATCGCCCTCCACTATCTGGAGCCGCTCCAGGTCAGCGCTCACGCTCAATGGCTTGTGCACGTATTGATGGGGAATGGAGTAATCATTGAGATCGAAGCGAACATAAGGGGTTTTGGCGGCCCGCACGGGCTGTCTCTCATGGGTATCAAAGGGATTATCCGGCAAACTCACCTGCTCCTGTAAGAAGGCTTCCCTGACCGTCAACGTACGCTCTTCAGGGCAAGCCCGATCAGCACTCACACCCTGGCACCAGTGCTCAGCTTGCGCATTGAGTTCGGCCAGTGTTTGCCAGTGACGAGCGGCAAAGAAATTATCGCGAATATAGCGAATCGCTCTTTCTACCCGGCCCTTTTCATTGCCCCGGGCCACCGCCACCGGGCGTGGTTCGAAGCGATAGTGGGCTGACACAAGGCCAGCAAGGTGGGGTGGAAGCGGATGGCGTCACCGTGGCGCTCCAATACGGCCGATTTAAGGTTGTCGTACAGCAGCACCTTTGGCAATCCTTGCCAGGCCTCGAATGCCGCTACATGGCCGCGTAAAAAGTGCTCCATTTGCTGGTTGAGATAAAAGCGCAAGAAGATCTGTCGCGACCAGCTCAGCACCATCACAAACGCCATTAACGGCCGCCGGGCCTTGCCGATCTGAATATGCCCGAACGAACCCCAGTCAACCTGGGCTTGCTCACCGGGCAGGGTTTTTAGGCGTAAATACGCCTCGGGCAGCTTGCGCGGCCGCAGTTCACTGATACGCTGGCGAAACTGGCTGGGGCCACCGGGGTATCCCCGCAGGCGGGCCATTTCATACAAGCGGGCCGCCGTGAGTGTGGGAAACTCCCGCAGGGTGTCGATGACAAAGGGCAGATAGGGGTCGATGATCGACGCACGGCGAGTGCGCTCCACCTTGGGCAGGCCAGCCTGTGCCAGTACCCGATCAACCACTGAGTGGTGAATGCCAAGCTGGGTCGCAATGGTGCCCGTTCGCCACTTCTCAACAAAATGGTAGCGCAGTATTTTTGCTTCAGTTTCTTTGCCGATGGCCATGACTGCCCTCCGATTGATGATTCCTGTCCAGCCGCTGCACTAATGTCGCCGGAATCTGCGCCTGAACTGACTGCTCTGCAGAAAATCACTGCGCAAAAAGGGACCGCAGACCGCGCCACAGTGATGGCAGCGCACGGTGGCGTCAGTTTTACCCGGCATATCGGCCCTTTTGATCTCATCAGGCACGGTTTGCAGTAGATCACGGAGTATTATTGCCAGAGAACGGTGATGCGTTACTTTTTGTTGTTGCCGTTCTCGATAACGCTGTTGGCGAGCGGCATTATTCATGCGACCCGGGCGAGTGGCCTGGTACTTCGCTCTGGCTCGTTTAATGGATTCCTTTCTGGCTTCCTGGCTGCAACCATCGGTGCAATACCGCTGGCCGCGATCACAGTGGGTACAGACGATGACCTGGGCGTAGCAGCGACAACAGTGGTAGAGACGGCTGGATGATGGCATCGACACAAAGGTCGATGAGGGCTGGATTTATTCCCATTATGTGCAACACTTAACGGGTCGTGCACCTGCACGGTTTTTTTGGGTATGGCGCCAGCGTTGACCGTCAAATCTGTGGTGGCGTCATACCGTTCTCAGCGACACTTATTCTTATAGTCCCTACGCTTGAATCGTGCCTGCTTATTGGTCGCTCTTGAGTGTGACTGGGCCGCAGTTCTACCGCGCCGATTCTAATACGCCGAGATCCGTCTATTTCAAAATTCGGCAAATAGCTGCGGTTTTGGAGTGGCGTCTACATGGCTGGGCATTTTGAACACTTTGGTCTTTTGAGCTCGGGTCATCAGCCGTTCCCCCGGGTCTGAACTGCCACAAAACAAAGGCGAAAGCGCCATAGACAATAAAAATCTTCGCCATTAACGCGTAGATGACAAATCCAGGGTGCTGAACTTGTAGGTAGTCCGATACATCCTGGTACAGAAGTGAGCTTATGCCAGCGAACAGCAATATGCCCACCACACGAAACAATCGCTGCTTGTGCTTGCCCAGAAAAAACAAAATTGACGAGTACTTAACGATCCTGAACAGCGACATGTTCAAATCCCGATGTTGATGCCAAGAAGAAGTGCGGCTATTCCGAAACCCTTCCACCCGAGACCGGCCCAGATTTCTTTTTCCTTTTCCGCCACGAGGTACTCCAGGTCTTCCGCTGAATAATCTTCTTCAGTGCGGCCCGCATGTATTATATCTTTTCTCACTCCTGCGACAGCCGTTGTACGCAGTTTTTGTCTAACGACCCGCGGAGCGCGAATTCTTGTTCTGGTTTTTTCGCTCATTGCATTCACCAATTCAACTTCACTATAGAGTTCTATTGTATAGCCGAAGTGAATGTTAGCGTTGAATATATCGCCTGTGCAGCGACGATTGTGTTTGGAACCATTCTCTTATGCTAGGAGTCTGTCGGGTTTGACCCAAGCAGCGTAGGAATAAATCTCGCCCACTTGAGTGCCAGACCCGAGTTTTTGTTTGATAAACCGTTCGCCCACAGGAATGATGGCAGTTTTCCAGGATAAAGCCCCCTTGGCCCTACTTTCAGCCTCCCAAGGCGTACATGCGCTTCAGATTCCATGCCATACACACCAGATTCCATTCGCCTTGCGCCGCATCCAGTCCGCGAAGGTGAAATCGTCGAAAACCCATCACTTCTTTAACAATACCAAATACCGTTTCCACCGTGGATTTTCGTCTGGCATAGATTGCCTTACCCTCAGCGGTTCGCAATCGATGCGCCATCGCCGTCACGGCATCGGCATCCTGTGGGCAAGGGGCAGGTGTCCTGAATCGTTCATCCCAGGGAAGGTTGTGTCGCTCCCGATGATCCGGGATATAGGGTGTGATTTCCGCCTCTTCACAGTGAGCGACGTTATCAGCGCTGAAGTAACCTGCATCCGCTAATAAAGCCTCCGCCTGGCCCAGATGTGCTTCTGTTTCTTTCAGCCCCGTCAAGGTCGGCTCAATCTTCAACTTGTCATTCGCCTGCTGTGTGATGTGATTTTCTACCATCAAATGCGATTCAATATCGACAGCAGCCTGTGCATTGTAGGCCTGCACAAATCCTTCCGAAGACAGCATGATGCGTGACTCTTCATCTGTGAAGTTAATCTGATCTTTATCCCGTGGCCCGGCCACCGGCGGTTTTGGCTTTGGGCCTCGGGCTTTCTTGCCAGTCTTTGCTTCCTTGTCTTTGCGCTGTTGAAGTTTCGCTTCATGCTCAGCCTGTTCGGCTTCAAAGCGTTCTTGCGCACGCCGTTCAATCTCTACTTTAGCTTTCTTGATGGCCGCCAGCCGATCTTCCCGGCGCGCCAGTTCATCAGGAATATCGATCTCTGGCTCGTCTTCTGTATCGGCTTGTTCACCCCGCCTGAGCAGTTCCTGGACCTCTCGGAGAAGTTGCTCTTCCAGTTTGTTCGCGTAGCCCCAACTCATCGCCTTATGCTTACTGGCATTGGCTTTGATCCTGGTTCCGTCCAGACTGACCTTGCCCAGCTTGAACACGCCCATCACCTTGGCGACCACCAATATCTGTACAAACAGACCTTCCAGTTCCGGCAAAAAGCGTTTTCGGAAGGTGGCGATCGTGTCAGGGTCCGGGTGTGCGTCTCCGGTGATGAAGCGGAAGGCTACAGAGTCGTGGGTCGCTTGCTCCAGCTTGCGACTGGAGAATACCCCGGTCGCATAGCCGTAGAACAGCAGCGCCAATAACACGGCAGGGTGATAGGGCTGTTTCCCACCGCCGCCATAGCGTGTCACCAGTTCACTCAAATCAAGTTGATCCACAATATCGACCACGAAGCGTGCCAAGTGCTTCTCGGGCAGCCAGTCTTGCAAGGAAGGAGGCAGCAGGTACGGAGTATCTCGATTGATCGGCTGAAACTTACCTGACATGGTGACTTTAATCTCTTCTTGCTACGATGGGCTTATTCTGTATTAATGCTGTCGCTAAATCCGACAGACTCCTAGGTCAAAAAATAATCATTCCCTATCTCTTTATTAGGCCTACACTACATGAGCGGTATCCAACCCCCACGGAGTGCGTTTAGCATGATGGAAAAAGAATTGGCTCAGGCCACAAGACTGGCTGAGCAAGCGAATAAAAAAGTGGCGCAATTACGAAAAAAATTACTTTCGGAAACAGAGAAAGCACACGCCAGGGCAAAGCGTGATCTCAGCGCTGCGCGGAAAAAGCATGGGACCGCAAACGCGCGATTGAAAAAAGCGAGAGCCTCATTGGGCTCCAAAGCAAGCAAAGCAAACCAGGTGAAAGTAGAGGGGTTGCGCAAGCAAGTTGCGGAGCTGGCGGACGCTGTCGCTGGCATTGCCAAGGCGGCTTATGCATCAGCTGAACGATATATGCCGCTAAAGGCCGACGCTGTGTTGGAAGATCGCAAAGCAAAGGCTGCTGAACGGGCGGCGGCTATCGTTGAAAAAGCTGCAGCAAGACAGTCTAAGTCTAAAAAGAAAGCACCGGCCAAGAAAAAAGCTGCAGCGAGCAAGAAAGCGCCGGCAAAAAAAGCGGCAGTGAAAAAGAAATCCACGGCCAAAAAAGCTCCGGCTAAGAAAAAGGCAGCGGTGAAAAAAGCACCTGCCAAGAAGAAAGCAGCCGTGAAGAAAAAGGCGCCGGCCAAGAAGAAAGCACCAGCGAAGAAGAAGGCAGCCGCGAAAAAGTGATCTCCAACAAACCGTTAGATCAACGATAGAGTGTTGATGTAGCGGCGGCGCTCTGAAGAGTGTGCCAACACTTCGAAGCCTGGGGATGCGAGATCGCGCTTCTACCCAGTCGCCTTATAATTTGTAGGCGCGTTTCACAAGGTCATAGCTCAGTTCATGAGCTAACTCCATCGCCTCGTCTTCTTGCAGGCGGTGATCCGCAACCCACTCGGCTAAAAACGCACAGTCCATGCGGCGAGCTACGTCTGGCGTGCCGGAATAGACATAAACGCTCGAGTATCGTCATTGAATCCTACGGTGTTATAAAACCCCGCGGTCTCGGTGACCTGTTGCCGAAAACGACGCATGCCCTCCGGACTGTCGTGGAACCACCAGGGGGGTCCCAGTTTTAGCGCCCGATAGTGACCCGCCAAGGGAGCCAACTCACGTGAGTAACTGCTTTCGTCCAGTGTAAAAACAATGAGGCTAAGCCGCTCATCGTTTCCAAAACGATCTAGGAGTTTGTCGGACTATGGACTTAATTAAAAAAGTTGAGTGTTTTGTGATCAGTTTTAGTGCCGCTACACGAATATCAGAGCAGTTAAGTCTTAAAAACCACAAAGCATTCGTGTAGGAGCGCGTTGAAAGTTTAAGTCCGACAGACTCCTAGTAAGGGTTTTAAGGCTTTTACATATTCTGTTTCAGTTGGGATATCCGCGCCACCGTCGCGACCAAAATGGGTAAATAGCTGGGAGTTGTGATTGCGGAACGACCCGGGATGAATTTGCATAACCAGGCCATCTTCTATGCTCATAGCCGCCATCTCGGTCAGCATCTGGCCGCGTAAACGTTCGGCTTCTTCCGATGAACAGCGGCCCGCCAGCGCTTTTTTAAATAAAGCTTCGCACTCGTGAACAGGCAGGACTTCCGTGTTCGCTGTGGGATGACCGTGGTCTGTGGATGTTGCACCCATAGACCGGAAAAAGTCGCGGCGCTCCCCAAGAGCCAACAGATAGCCGTTCCAGGTGTCGGTTTGCGTCCCGGTAATCTCGGCCAAACGGGCAACATTGTGCGTAAAACCTTCGAACAGGGGATCTACCCCAGGGTCCGGGCGAAAGGTGGAGATAAGCTTACCGTCCCAATCGCTGTTCCTGATTTGCCGATGATACCTGAGGTCATCGAGGGGCGATTCGGTCGTTGCCAGTAACTCGATGTTAAATCGTTCGAACAGGGCGCGAGGCAAGAAATCGGGTCGTGACAGTAAGTCTCCGATTCTATCGAAATAAAAATCTGCGGTAGTTGCATCCAGCGCAACTTCAATGCCAAAAACCTCATGGAATACTGTGTCCAACCACATACGAGAGGGTGTTCCGCGAAACAAATAGTAGTGCTGGGCAAATAATCGCCATACTTCTCGGTTATCAGTTTGTCTGCCCGGGGTCTGCGCTGTTCCCAAACCCAGAGCACTCAGCGGGATTCCCTGGCTGTACAGCATGCGAAACACGTAGTGATCGGGCTTTACTAAAAGCTCGGTGGCATCGGCAAAGGGCTCATTGCGAGCAAACCAGGATGCGTCTGTGTGTCCATGGGGGCTGACAATGGGAAGGTTTTCGATGTGCTGGTAAAGTCTCCTTGCGATATCGCGAGTATTCTCCTGAGCGGGAAACAAGCGGTCCGGATGGAGCAGTAGTGGCTTGGGCATGGTGGGTTTAGCTCGGTTTGTAATCGTGGAAATTTAGAACGACTCGTTCCAGGTGGGTTGTCATTGCATCTCTGGCCGCCTCGGGGTCGCGCCTGGTTATGGCGTCGAGGATGTTCTGGTGTTCCTCCTGGCTGGGAGTAGAGCCCTCCTCTCTGGCGTGGCGGTGAAACACCGTGGCGATTTGGGACTGGTTGCGCAGTTCCCACAACCAGGTGATCGATCCCAGTAGGGCACTATTGTGACTTCCCTGGGCAATTTTCAGATGGAAACTCTGATCAATCTTCTCCGCAGACTCTATATCCCCTCGGTCAATTTCAGCGATGAGTTCCCGGAGTAGCTGTCCCAATTCATCCAACTGCTCGTTGCTCATTCGCTCTGCAGCCAATGCAGCGGCTTCACCTTCAATCAGTGCTCGCGCTTCCAGAATTTCGTAGGGGCCCGGTAGATCCGCAATGACTTTGAGTTCCGTGTCGATTACTTTGGGTAGTACGTACACGCCCGAACCAGAGCGCACCTCGACAATATTGCTCACTTCCAAAGCGATCATTGCCTCGCGAATGGTGGGCCTGCTGACATTAAAGCGAGTTGCGAGATCCCTTTCTGAGGGCAGTCTTTGCCCCGGGGCAATGTCTCCGAGATGAATGAGTTCCAACAACTGTCCTGCGATCTGCACGTAGAGTTGTTGTACGCTTACGGCTTCAAGCTTCATTTGCTGCCTGTTATTATTTTCTCAAGTGATAATTATAGCCGTTTCTGCTCAGGTGGTCAGGCCAAAATAGCCTGTTCCGAGAGTTCTCCCCCGACTTGGGAAGGGGCGTTTATAGGAGCCTCGGGCTAGCTGGCCGGGTTGTTATACGCCAACAATTATGGCCCCGATGGCAATCGGATTGGTCGGGCTGCGAGGGTATCTTTTGTAGCTTCGAACTTGTCGGTGGCAAGAGCTGCCGGACGACTGGATGATTTTAAGATGGCAACAACTCTGGTTATGGGCGCGAGTGGGTTTCTGGGCAGCCATGTCGTAAAAGCGTTGGTAGCTCAAGGACGCAGTGTTCGAATAATGGTTCGAGCCAGCAGTGATACCCGCACAATTGATCACCTGCCGCTCGAACGCGTGCTGGGTGATATCACAGACCCAGCCGCTATTGCCGAGGCAATGGCCGGTTGTGAGTCGGTTTTTTACTGCATCGTGGATACACGAACCTGGCTTCGGGACTCGGCCCCTCTTTACGCAACTAATGTTGAAGGTTTGCGAAGAGCCATGGACGCGGCCCTGGAAGCGAATATCCATCGCTTCGTATTTACCAGCACCTACGGCACCCTTGGCATTAACCCAGCGGGAGCATCTACCGAGCTGGACCCATTCAATTGGGCCAAGAGGGCGCCCGATTACATATTGTGCCGGGTCCAGGCGGAGGATTTGCTGTTTGAGTATTGCCGCGACAAAGGTCTGCCCGCGATCGCATGTTGCGTGGGAAATACCTATGGTGCTCACGACATAGTCCCGACACCCCACGGCCAACTTGTTAAAGATGCAGCTCTCGGGAAGATGCCTATCTATTGGGATGGTGGGGGCCCCTGCGTGGGGATCCGTGACGCGGCCGGCGCAATGTTACTAGCCGAAAAGAAAGGTCAAGTTGGCCAGCGGTATGTCATTGCAGATCGATGGGTGGATTGGAAGGAACTTTTCACACTGGCAGCCAAGGCTGGGGGGAGCAAGCCGCCATCGCTTAGGATACCGCCCATTTTGATGTACTTGATATCTGCGAGCATGGATTTTCTGAGTTTTTTTACTCGCAAAGACAATCGCATGAGCCTGGATTCTTTGCGTTGTTCAACTCTATTGCCTAATGTTGATAGTACTAAGGCCCGCAAAGATCTGGGCTGGGAGCCTGAACCGATCGAAAAATCACTACACGAGGCAGTTGAGTACTATCTGTCTCAATCAGAAAATGGGAAGTCGTTTCGATGAGTGACTTGTTCGGGTATCGATATTGCCTGGGTTTGATGGTTGTTGTCGCTTCGTTGTCAGCATGCTCAAAGCCGCTTGGTAGAGGTGAAATTCACGGGCGGGAACTTCCAGATTCAGTTCTTGAAGATAAAGCGAGTCGCCAGGAATCTGTTGCCGATACGGTGAATTCTCAAATCCTGTTTGGGGATTTACACGTACACACGACATTTTCTCCCGACGCCTTTATTATGTCTGTGCCGCTAATGGGCGGGACTGGGGTGCACCCTCCAGCAGACGCCTGCGATTTTGCCCGCTATTGTTCGAATCTTGATTTCTGGTCGATCAACGATCACGCCGAGGGCATTACTCCCCGACGGTGGGACGAAACCCGCCAGAGCATTCGCGAGTGCAATCAAATTTCTGGCGATCCAAAAAATCCGGATATGGTGACGTTTCTTGGGTGGGAATGGAGCCAGGTCAATACCCACCCCAATAAGCACTACGGTCACAAAAACGTGATGTTCCTGGATACGCAGGACGACAAGGTTCCCTCGCGTGCGATAGCGGCGCCACGAGAACTGCTGGCGACGGCGCCTATGGGTAGGGCCAATCAGCTGATGATGTCGGTAATGGATTTTGAAAACAGGGAATTTTACTGGGGAATACAGGGTTACTACGACGAGGTCGCCGATACGCCGATTTGCGAACAAGGTGTGGACACGCGTGAATTACCGCAGGGCTGTAGAGAAATTGCTAACGATCCTCGGGAGTTGTTTACCAAACTGGACCAATGGGGCTTCGATAGTATCGTCATTCCACACGGGAATTCCTGGGGGATGAACACTCCAGCCACCAGCACCTTTGATAAACAGTTGAACCGAGCCCAGCACGACCCGGACCGTCAGATTCTATTTGAAGTGTATTCGGGACACGGAAATTCCGAGGAATACCGCAGCTGGCGGGGCTCAGTTAAAAACGAAAATGGAGAGCTCTCCTGTCCTGCACCCAGTGACGGATACTTGCCGTGTTGTTGGCAGGCCGGAGAAATCATTCGGCAGCGCTGTGATGCAGCGGGAATCGACCCTTTGGAGTGTAAGTCCAGGCAGGGTGAGGCCCGGCAGAATTTTGTCGACGCCGGTAACTCGGGTCACTTGACGATTCCCGGTCAAAAAGTCACAGACTGGCTCAACTGTGGTACCTGCCCGGACTGTTTCAACGACCCGATGGATCATCGCCCGGGAACAACTGCGCAATACGCCCTGGCAATTACCGATTTCGAACAGAAGGAAGACCCTCTTCGATTTCGTTTTGGACTTATTGGTTCCAGTGACAATCATCGAGGCCAGGGTGGCACCGGCTATAAAGAGATTAACCGCAAGCATGTAACTGAAGCTTTCGGTTCTAATAACCCCCGAATGGCGGATCGAATGGCTGGGGATTCGAGAGACCCGATACCTCAGTCGGTATCACTCAAGGATGCGAAAGACATCGGCCTGGTGAATTTACGCAATATGGAACGGCAGAATTCGTTTTGGCTGACCGGCGGATTGGTTGCTGTGCACAGTGAAGGTCGCAATCGCGAAGCTATTTGGGATGGGCTGAAAAGTAAGCAAGTCTACGCGACATCGGGTGATCGTATTTTATTGTCCTTTGATCTGTTGGCTGGAGAAACGAAAATCCCTATGGGATCAGAAACAACTACCGGCACCGTGCCGCGTTTCCAAGCAAGCGCGGTTGGCGCCTTCAAACAACTTCCGGGTTGCCCGGATTACGCGCAAGAAGGGCTTGGTTCTGGGCGATTAGAGTTACTCTGTGGGGGTGAGTGCTACAACCCCGGCGATGAGCGACTCTTGATTGAGCGAATAGAAGTGGTTCGAATTAGGCCGCAAATTTTTCCCAGGGAGCCGGTCGATGATCTCATCGATGACCCCTGGAGAAGCTTTGACTGCACGCCCGATCAGTCGGGCTGCAAAGTGGAGTTCGAAGATTCAGAGTTTGTTCCCGGTGAGCGTGAATCCATCTACTATATTCGAGCCATTCAGGAGCTTACTGAAATGGTTAACGCCGACAACGTTCGCTGCGAATACGATGAGAACGGAAACTGTATTGAAGTGAACCCCTGCTACGGCGATTATCGAACTGATTCCCAAGACGATTGTCTTGCCCCTGCAAATCAACGCGCCTGGTCTTCGCCTATTTTTGTAGGCTTCAAAGGACCCTCGCAAGGAAATGTTAACGAGGAAGTCCAATGAATCCGAATAGTAAAAAGGTTTCGCGAATAAATACTGAGCACGGTGGAGTTGGCAAGAACTTGCTAATAGCACTGGTCGTTCTCACCGTGGGCGGCGCCTGGTTTCTGACCAATGACGACGTCGGACAAGATGTGAAGAAACAGGCGAAGCTCAAAGCCATGGAGAAAATAGGTGATGTCGCCGCCGCAACTTTGGCAACAAGCGGAGGAGGAGACGGATCGGAAACCCACGGCAGTGCGGTGGATATGATTCAACGCCCGATTGAAATCCGAAAAATTGCGGACAACATCCACTACGCTACTGGCGTTGGCAATACCATCATGATTGACACCGACGAGGGTGTAGTTATTTACGATACGGGGCTGGTAATACAGGCAGCGAAACAGATTCGAATGTTGAAGGAACAGGTTTCCGATGGGCCGATACATTCCATTATTCTCAGCCATTCCCACGCGGATCACATCGGCGGTGCAAAGCTCTGGATGGAGGAGGGCAGTGAAGTTATTGCCCATAAAGACTATAGCGAAGAGCAGCGCTACCTCACGGAACTTGAGCCTTATTTACACGGTAGAAACCGAACATTGTTCCCCTGGATACCAGAGGAAACAATCGATATCGAAATGATGCGTTATGGGGGGATTACCCCCACTATCACCGTAGATGACGAAGATATTTACACTTTTACCCTTGGGGGTATCGAATTTCAGGTGATCGGAGCGCCTGGCGCAGAGGGCGCGGATAACATTGTGTTGTGGTTACCCGAGCGGAAGATATTGTTCACCGGAGATTTTTACGGTCCGCAGTTTCCGCAATTTCCCAACATCTTTACGATGCGCGGCGAGAAAATTCGCAAACCTATGGAGTACGTGGCTTCACTCAACAAGTTGATTTTACTGGAGCCGGAAATGGTGGTGCCCAGCCATCTTGATCCCACCGTAGGTGCCCAGACTATCCGCGAGGGTATGGAGAGAATTCGGGACGCGGTGCAATACGTCCACGATGAAACGATCGCCGGAATGAATGCCGGTAGATCGGTAAATCAGCTGATGAAAGAAATAAAATTGCCGCCGGAACTTTCTCTGGTTCAAAACCACGGCAAGGTCGACTGGGCAGTGAAGAGCATTTGGGACTACTACGCCACCTGGTTTCACTTTGAAAGCACGACCGAGCTTTATCCGGTGGCCGCTTCCGAGGTGTATTCAGATCTCGCTGAAGTTGCAGGGCCTGAAGCCTTACTGAGCCTCGGCCAAAATTACATTCAACAGGATTTTCCGGTCAAGGCGCTACACGCGATGGAGGTCGCTCTTGCCGGTAACCCGCAGAGCAAGCCGGCCCTGGAAGTCCGGCAGCAGGCGTTGAACCGGTTGATGTCCAAAGCGGAAGCCGGAGTGCGCAATGATTACGAAATTTACTGGCTTAAATCCCGCCTGGCGGATACCGCATCCAAGCTGGAGACTGCTCACTAGCGAGCAGTCAATACCACCTTAATTATCTTAAGCGAGGAATTCCGTCGGCCTTTAGTTTCTTGGGCTGCGCAAGCGAACTGGACAGCGTCGGAATTGCCACCCGGTATTCCACCGGAAATTCGATATCCTCCAAATCCCCATCCAGGTCAATCTGAATGGGTTGATCGGTTGTAAGGTAGGCACCACAGGCCTCCCCTGCATCGCAAATCAAGGAGTCGTTGTCGGCATCCGTTCCCGCGAATAACTCGTAGCTGCCCGGCGGGATATTGTTGAATTGGTAAGGGTACACTCCTACTGCACCACTGGCGTCAAACTGGGCGGCTACCTCATTGGTTTCGGGGTCTACCAGTAGCAGGTATAACAATCCAACATCCCCACCAGCGGCCTGGTCCACAACGGATATCAACACCTCGATGCGCACGGAATTGACGGTGGAGTCGGCAGTAATAGTCGAACTGTATATACCTGGCGCTAGGCCGTCGCGATCGACGCTTACCTGATAGCTTCCCAGTCCGTTGTTATCGACACTGTTCGCGGCAATTTGCAGCCAACTTTCCGAACCGTTTATGTCACCCAATTCGAGTTCGCCATTGCCACTGTTTTGTAGCTGAAGCAGGAGAGATTGCCCCGCACTTCCAAAGTTCAACAAACTGCTGGAGGCACTCAATCTCGGATTGTCTGCAGGGGGATTCCCCGCTGCAGTTAAAGCGGCAACTACGGCGCGCTGTGCATTGACTAGACCATGACCGAAAGTGTTGTCTCGGCCCGGTGCCCCCAAATCATCGCTCAGGTCGCCCCGCGCCAGTAAGGTGTCGATATCAGCGGGCGATATATCGCGATTAACTGATTTCATTAGTGCGAGAACACCGGCGACATGAGGCGTCGCCATCGAAGTGCCATTGAGAAACGAATACACGAAAGTGACTGCTCCAGACTCGGCAATTGACCCCGCAGTACTTAGCACTCCATCGGGATAGCCATCGCCATTGAGGTCATCGCCGTTATCACCGCCCGGCGCAGCGATATCAATTCGGCTGCCGAAATTGGAATAGGGCGCGGCCCGGCGCTGGGAGTCGACCGCGCTCACTGAAATGACACCTTCAAAGGAGGCCGGGTAACTGAGAGTGCCAGTGGCTTCGTTTCCCGCTGCAGCAACCACGATAACGCCGGCCGCGCGAACTTCGTTAAACAGGTTTTGTGTGGATTGACTAAAGGGGGAGCCGCCGAGACTCAAGTTGATGATGTCGGCTCGCTGGGGCGGCACGGTCCCAGAATCATTGGGCAGGCCCGCGGCATAGCGCACTGCCTGACCCGCGTCGTAGGTGGTGCCCCCATCTACTCCGAGTACCCGCAGGGGCATTATTGAGGCATTCCAGGCAACGCCAGCTACGCCGATGCCATTGTTGCTGGCCGCTGCGATTGTCCCGCTGACGTGGGTTCCGTGAAAGCTGCTATTGCCCGCATCGCTGCCGTCTCCTTCATCTTCGGGATTTGAGTCGATACCATTCCCGTCGCGTGCGGTGTCGGGGTTGGCGATGAAGTCGTAACCGGGAACCAATTGCCCGGCGAGATCCGGATGGTCTGTGAGAATTCCGGTATCGATTACCGCTACGATAACCTCGGGGTCTCCGGTTGTCAGATCCCAGGCCGCGGGCAGGTTAATGAACGGGTAGTGCCACTGGAAGGGGTAGGCAGCGTCGTTAGGCTCGGCCAGCGCATAAACTTTATAGTTTGGCTCTGCAGATGTAACTGAGGGGTCCATTCGCATCGCTTTGATGGTCATCAGGGTTTCCCAGCGCGCTTTAAGCTCGGGATTGTTCAGTTGTAGCTCTCTTGCTTTTGCACTTCCCAGGCGGCTTTCTTGCTGCGGCCCTCCAGCGAAGTGATCCATCGCCATTAGTTGGGGGCGCGTTCGGCTGCCAAAGTAGCGGCCGCCCGAATCACGCAAGCCACCGGCTCTGCGCCTTAGACCCATGCGTTTGTTAAGATCGGATCGCACCGCGCTCGAGGCGCCCCGGGGGAGCTTGTCAGCGTGGATCACAACCGCCTGCCAGGGAACAATCTTCGCCGATGACATTGTGCTGGCCAAAAGCCTTGGGCTTGCCCCGTTGCTGGTGCCTACTGCCAGTGCGTAGTTGGTGGCACCGCTAAATGCGGAAACATTGACTACAAATGTGCCGTCTTTTTCAATGACGATCGTTTCTACCTGACCGGTTTCAATTGAAAAATCGATTATCTGACTTGCGCTGTTATACAAGTATAGATCGGCGTCGGCCTGTTCAAAGTCCGCTACGAGCAGCGTAATGGTCTGGCCGGCCAGTAAATCGATTTGAAAAAAATCGTCCGTGTCCCCTGTAGTCTGGGCGGGTCCCTCGTCCCCTGTTCCAGGTTGGTTCACATAGCCCCCCAGCGTTGACGGGTTCGATATAACCTGGGCAGTCGCCACAGAGTTATTTTCAAAAAAACTCCCCTGGGGGTTATTGGTGTCGCTATCGACCCGTAGATTGGCGGAGACAGTGATTGCGCCCGAAATACTGAACTCCGTAGGTGTTTCAATTGGCGGAGTCGGCGGCGGTGCTGGTGTCGGCTCGGGCTCAGGCGTGGGTGTGGGAGTAGATCTGCCGCCACCGCCACCGCCGCCGCAGGAGGCGAGTAACAATGAGAGCGCCAAGGACGCAGCCAATGCCTTGTTTTTCATAGGTCAGAGCACTCTTTCTCAAAAAGGGCCGTAAGCCAGTAGTTCTGCTTAAGACAGCAATTTGCTCCTTATGTTCTGGCAACCACGCGGGTTCACCTGTTTTAGTATACCTCACCGGTGTTTTGTCGGATGGCCAGCGGAATGTTAGCCGAGTGCGAATTTATGTCTATGCATTTGGCCCTGCTCGACATTCAAAGGCGCTGTATTTCCAGTAGCCTATACTCTGTTGCCAAATAGACAAGATTCTTAGACGAACAAGAGATGAGGAGTTACCGATGAATCGACACTTTCTGTTGCGAGGGATGGCCCTGTGCGGCGCCGTAATTGCACTGAGCTTTACGGCGGTTGTTGCCCAGGCAAAAACGGATAAGCCCAATATCCTGGTGATTTGGGGTGATGATATCGGCTGGTCCAATATCAGTGCCTACCACCGCGGTATGCTGGGTGGCACAACGCCGAATATTGATCGGCTGGCCAACGAAGGTGCGATGTTTACTGACTACTATGGTGAGCAGAGCTGCACAGCGGGTCGCTCGGCGTTTATTACCGGTCAGCATCCCCTGCGTACTGGCTTGTTGAAAGTAGGCCTTCCCGGAGCTGACATAGGCTTGCAGGCTGAGGATCCAACCATCGCCGAACTCCTCAAGCCCCACGGTTATGTGTCTGGTCAATTTGGTAAAAACCACCTGGGGGACAAGGACAAGTTCCTGCCCACCGCCCACGGTTTTGATGAGTTTCTCGGAAATCTGTATCACCTCAACGCCGAGGAGGAGCCAGAGACTTACTTCTATCCAAAGGATCCGGCCTTCCACAAGCGTTTTGCGCCACGCGGTGTGATTCATTCCTACGGGGATGGGAAAATCGAAGACACCGGTCCTTTGACGCGAAAACGTATGGAAACTGCGGATCAGGAGTTCGCCGATGCGGCTTTAAAATTTATCGATAAGTCTCACAAAGACGACAAACCCTTTTTCGTATGGTTTAACGCCACCCGTATGCATGTATGGACTCGTTTAGCGCCAAAATGGGAGGGTAGTTCAGGTTATGGTCTCTACGCCGACGGGATGATGGAACACGATCACCACGTTGGGCTGTTGCTAGACAAACTGGATGAATTGGGTATCGCGGACAATACCATTGTGGTCTATAGCACCGATAACGGCTCGCAGACCAATACCTATCCCGATGGAGGTTCTGAACCTTTCAGAGGCGAAAAAGGCTCAACCTGGGAAGGTGGTATGAGAGTGCCGGCGTTGATTCGCTGGCCGGGCGTGGTGAAGGAAAAGACGGTCATCAACGATATCTATTCTCACCAGGACTGGCTGCCCACATTCCTTGCGGCTGCCGGTGATAGCAATATTAGCGCCAAGCTGAAGAAAGGGCATCGCGCTGGGGACAAAACATTCCGGGTACATCTTGATGGCTTTGATCAATCCAAAGCGTTGGCGGGTAAGGAGCCGGGTCGACGAAGCAATATCTACTACTTCGATGACAACGCCAACTTCAACGCCATTCGCTGGAACGATTGGAAAATACACTTTGCCTGGTCCATGGAGGGCTGGGCCGGACAGCGCGAGTCTCTCAATTTTCCTCGTGTAGTGAATTTGCGTACCGACCCCTATGAGGAATCACTGGACTCTGGAATGTACACTCGATTCTTTGCAGATCAGCTGTGGCTGTTTGTGCCGACTCAGCAAGAGGTAGGCAAGTGGTTGGGAACCTTCCGTGAGTTCCCCCCACGTCAGGCAACGGCGAGCTTCACCATCGGCAATATGATGGAAGGTATGCAAAAGATGATGCAGATGAAAGCGATGGGTGCCGGTGCAGGACAGCGGCCGCCAAAATAATCCCTTTACTCAACGCAAAACGGGTAGTTGCGCTATTAACGCAACTACCCGTTTTTTTTGGCTCTGGTTTCTATTCTAAAGGTATAGCGAGTTTTTGGGCTGCGCAAATACTCTTTCTACCATCGGGATGAAATCTTCCAATGGCATGGTTTGAAACTCGGGGTCAAAGGCTTTCTGATCGTACTTGTGGCAAAACTCCGCCGTGTGGTTGAAGTGCTCATTGTCCTTGAACTCATCGCGCATGTTCCGGTCTTTTCCAAGGAAGTGGAAAAAGTAATAGCCCTGGAATATGCCGTGATGCTTCACCATCCAGTAATTCTGCTCGCTGATAAACGGCTGCAGCATCGTGGCGGCCAGGTCCGCATGATTGAGTGACCCCAGAGTATCTCCGATATCGTGGAGTAGCGCGCACACGACATATTCCTCGTCGCGACCGTCCTGATGCGCCAGCGTGGCTGTTTGCAAGCTGTGCTCCAGGCGATCGACCGGGAAGCCACCGAAATCACCATCTAGCAATCGCAGGTGATCCATAATGCGATGGGCGAGTCCCGCCCACAACTCCTGTGCGTTGTCGGCGATAATCCCCCAGTCCTCGGGAGTACCTTCTGTCATTGCCTTAAATTTTGCTTGGGCCGGTGCATTCATGACTTTGTCCTCTTATGAGTATTTATTCAAACATATCCGGTTGTTCAGCGCTGATAACGCTCAGCAGGGGCTGGTAGCTAAACCAGCCAGCCAGTTCGCTGCCTACTGTCTTGTAAGTGAGTTTAGCGTTTTCATCATCGATAACAACTGGCGTACCCGCTGCTTCTGCCATTAATTGTGCCTGGCAGGTTCTCTCCATAGTGATGTACCACCAGGCCGCGGCTTCGACAGTTTCGCCAACCGTTAGCAAGCCGTGGTTGCGCAGTATGGCGGCCTTGTTGTCGCCCAGCGCCGTGGCAATTCTATCGCCCTCGTTCATGTCCAGTACTACCCCGTTGAAATCTTCGAACACAACGTGGTCGTCGTAGAATGCGCAGGAATCCTGAGTGATCGGGTCCAGCTTACGCCCCAGAGAAGACCAGGACTTACCGTAAATCGAGTGCGCGTGCGCGGCCGCAGTGACGCGTGGATGCATTTCATGGATTTTTGAGTGGATAGTGTAAGCCGCGCCGTTGAGCAACCCAGTGCCCTCGAGGACTTCACCGCCATGGCTAACACACAACAAGTCGGAAACTTTGATTTGCTTAAAAGAAACCCCCATTGGGTTTACCCACAGGCGATCCAGGTGTTCCGGATCTCTGACGGTGATGTGACCAGCGACACCTTCGTCAAAGCCAAATTTTCCGAATAGTCGATAGGCCGACACCAGTTTGCGCTTCCTGTCTTCGCGTTCGGCTTCAACGGATTCGAACTGGGGAGGAAAAACCATCTTCTCGGTTTGGTTCATAACAATCGAATTTTGCGGTGCGTTCATGCTACCTCCTAATTTTATACACTGGCTGCGTTATTGGCTTATCAGAGTGTAAGATACCCTCTAAGGTAGCAGAAAATCTGCCATCCAGATGACATTTGGCAAATAAATAATTATTACGGGAGCCGGTACATTGACCGCTCATAGCTCCAGATCGAGAGAGCCCGCGTGGGAAAAGTTATGACAGTCCAATATACCGGCAGTGATTGGATCAGCCAGCTTCCCGAACTCGAGCGGAACGCAACCCTGGCCCGAATGCGAACCATCACGCTGAAAAAGGGTGATGTAATCTATGCGCAGGGCGTCACACATGACGCCCTGTGGCAGTTGCGTAGTGGAACAGTGCGGGTGACCAATCAGACACCCGATGGCAAAGAAGTGATCTTTGCGATTTTTTACAGCGGCGATTGTTTTGGTGAGATTTGTCTTCTCGATGGGCTCCCCGCCGCCAATACAGCTGTGGCGATAGAGCAGGTTGAGCTTGCCGAGCTGAAAAAATCAGACTTCGATGAGTTGTATCGCGACTATCCGGTGATTGCCGATCAGTTGACGCGTCTGATGTGCAGCCGAGTAAGACACATGTTGGCCTTTTACACCGATGTCACTCTGCTTTCGCTGGAGCAGCGGATGGCGAATCGCATTCTCTATATTAGTAGCGATCACCCTAGCCCCGGTGTTGCAGGGGAACTTCAGTTTACTCAGCAAGATCTCGCCAACATGGTGGGTGCCACTCGCCAGGCTGTGAGCAAGGTGTTGAACAAGTGGCGTGAAGAAGATGTGATTTCTCTGGAGTACGGTCGAATCAAGGTACTTTTGCCGAAGGTGCTGGAGGATATTGTCCGTGGTGATAAGAAGTAACTGCGAATAGCGGTATGGTCCGATGAGTACTGGCAATGTTTATGGCCGCCCCTTGGTAGGTCAGGCTTCCGAGCGTCCCCGGAACCCCTCAAAACCGCTAAACCAGTAGTTCTAAAATCAGCTTGGTCCGCCGATTCCAATTTTGTCCTGTCCAGGCACGCCGTGAACCCATCCATGGGGGCTTGGCGACAGGGAGGCCTGCCCCGAGCATCCATGCTGTCGACAGCCTTGACAGGACATAACAGCAACCGGCTCTTTATCCCGAAGATTTTCGTACTTGCGTAGCTTTTTGGGGCAGGCCTTCCTGCAGCCGGCAGGCCTTCCAGATGCGGAATAACTAACTGGCCGAAGAAGGTCCCTGCCACCGTTTGACTGTTCCGGAATCCAGTCCAAACAAATCCAAAACTCTGCCAACGCTGTGGTTAACAATATCATCGAGCGTATTGGGCTGGCTGTAAAACGCCGGCATGGGCGGTGCAATGATGGCGCCCAGTACAGACGCTTCGTACAAAAGTTTGCAGTGCCCGGTGTGAAGCGGTGTTTCGCGAGGCATCAACACCAACTGCTTGCGCTCTTTGAGGCAGACATCTGCAGCGCGGACCAGAAGGCTGTCCGCATAGGAATGCACGATGGCTGATAGGGTTTTCATCGAGCACGGTGCCACTATCATTCCATCGACTCCAAAGGAGCCGCTCGCGATGCTGGCGGCCTGATTCTTTTCGCCGTGTACGACATCCGCCAGAGCTTCGACATCGCTTACTTGATAGTCGGTTTCCAGCTCGATGTTGAGGCGCCCGTATCGGCTGATTACCAAATGCGTCTCCACGTCATCGAACTCTCGCAGCATCTCAAGTAGGCGGATTCCGTAGATTGCGCCGCTGGAACCGCTGATGCCAATAACTAATCGCATTGTCTATCTCCGTATAAGTTTTTCAATCAACCAATAATTGTATCAGAGGGCGTTCGTGACTCTGCCTGGATGAGTGTAGATGGTGGCGCGCTGTTCGCGGACAAAACCGCAAAGCGTCACTCCAAATTTTTCCGCGACATCAATGGCGAGCGAAGTGGGCGCACTCACTGCCAGCATCATCTGAAGATTTGCTCGCACTGCCTTGATTACCATCTCCACGCTCAGGCGACTGGACAAAACGGCGCCGCAGTCGGACAGGCTGCCACGCTCAAGCAACACCATACCGATGACCTTGTCCAGAGAGTTGTGGCGGCCGAGGTCTTCTGCGACCGCCAACACCTTTCCCTCGCCGTCGAAAATTGCCGCGGCGTGGGAGCCACCCGTGTGACGAAAGATTCGCTGCTTGTCGGTCATATGCTGCATAACACGGTTGAACTCGCTGCGGTGTAGCTTTAATCCCCTGCCGACTTTTGAAAGTCCCAGCACGTTGTCTTGAAGTATTTCGATGGGGCCGCAAATACTACAGGAGCTGTTAATCACAACATTGCGGCGCGTTGCTTGTACCTGCTCGGGGTTGTGCAATTGCAACTGCACTACTTTGGTGTTGTCTGCGCAAACTGAGACACTTTTGATATCGTCCCGGGTGGTGATTAACCCTTCTGTTAGTGCAAACCCCATCGCTAAGGCCAGACCTTCTGGTTCTTCACCTTCTCCCAGTAAACCATCCTCAATAGTAAATCCCTGGGCGGTAGTACCGATTTCGCTTGGGGTCCACATCAGGGTGTAGTGTCCCACGCCTTCTACGTCCAGTGTCAGTGCGTCCTCTTCAACCACTTCACATTGGAGCTTTTGTGGGCTGCCCTTGTCGTCGGGGAGATGAATGGCCTCGACACAGATGATGCCTCGATTGGCTTGTTTATCAGACATAGAGGCTCCGGACTTGCTCGGAGCAAACATTAGCCAGCGGTCTGTGCTCCGTCGATGGGAAAGGCTATTCCTGTTACGAACCTCGCTTCCTCTGAAGCCAGATACGCGATGGATGCCGCAATCTCCTCGGGGTCGGCACCTTCTACCAGTGGGAATAGTTTCATCAGCAGTTGCTCGTCGACGTCTTCGGGAATATTAAAATTGCTCGTCAGAGGTGTTTTGACCATGCCGGGGCAAATCGCGTTAACGCGCACACCTTTTTTGGAGTATTCGATTGCGAGCGATTTGCTAAACATCACCACAGCCGCCTTGCTGGCGCAGTAGGCGGAATTGTAAGCCTGCCCCTTTAAACCTGCGGAGGACGCCATGTTGATGATGTTGCCTTTGCTTTCGATCAAGTGGGGGATCGCTGCGCGGCAAAGAAAAAACACGCTGTTGATATTAATGCCCATCATGCGCTGCCACTCTTCATCACTGATATCAGTGAAGTGTTTGCACAGGGCGATACCCGCGATGTTACATAAAACATCCAACTGTCCCAGTTTGGAAATACAGTCTTGAACCGCCTGCGCGCAGGCTTGGGAATCGGTCACGTCTAGGTGCAGGGTATGAGCGGTGGTATTTTCGGGCAGTTCCTCAACTGTTTGCGCCAGCCCGGGGGCGTCGATATCTGCAAGAAAAAGCTGTGCTCCCTCTTGACCCAGCCGCAGTGCGATGGCTTTGCCGATACCGGATGCCGCTCCGGTGATGAAAGCTACCTTGCCGGTAAATCGCGTCGCGCCTGTGTCTTCAGTTTGCATATTTTTAATCGCTGCACCTGAGAATTATCTTGCCCATATGGTCACCACTTTCCATGTGCTTATGGGCCTCTTCCACTTCGGCCAGAGGGTAAATACTGTCTACCAATGGCTTTATTGCGCCGGACTCAAGATGCGGATAAATATGCTCCAGTATCTCTTTTACCATAACCGCTTTTTGTTCAAAGCTCTGTGCTCGCAAGGTTGATCCTGTCAGAGTGAGGCGTTTCATCAACATCGGAGCGAAATTAACCTCGGTGCTAAAGCCACGCATATAGGCAATATTGACGATGCGACCTTCAGGCGCTGCCACATTGAGATTTTTTTGCACAAAGTCGCCGCCCGCAATATCCAGAATGACATTAATCTTGTCCTTCAACCCAAGTTCCGTAAGCACGTCCTCAAAGTTCTCAGTCTTGTAGTTAATGGCCCGTGCAACTCCTCGAGCCTCCAGGGCCTGACACTTCAAGTCTGTTCCAGCGGTGCTGTAGACTTCCGCGCCCATAGCTCGACACATCATAATACCCAGTGTGCCGATGCCGCTGGCGCCACCGTGAATAAGTACCTTCTCGCCTTTTTGTAGACCGGCGCGTTGAAAGATGTTGTGCCATACAGTGAGAAGCGCTTCTGGCAGTGCTGCGGCCTCGGCCTTGCTAAAGCCTTTCGGTATGGGTAGGCATTGGCTAGTCGGAGCAATGCTGTAATTTGCGTAGCCGCCCCCATGTGTAAGGGCGCAGGTTTTGTCTCCAACGCTCCAGTCTTTGACTCCTTCGCCCACCGCGACGATTTGCCCGGCTACTTCCAGCCCAATGATGGGTGAAGCATCTGCGGGGGGCGGATAGTGACCCTTGCGTTGGAGTAAGTCGGCCCGATTGATTCCCGCAGCACGGACCTTGATCAGAACCTCTCCCGGTCCGGGTGCCGGCATCGGTCCGAGCTCCAGGCTGAGGTTTTTGTCTACCGGGTCTACCGCGATAAATTCGCGTTCCTGTGGAATTGTGTTGTCCGCGCCCATCAAATTACCGTCCATATCATGTGTTGTATTGGCTCTGTGTGGCAGCAATTCGTCTTTGTAGCGACCCGCAGAGGCCGGTTAGTTTAGCCTACTAGGCTGCTGATGGTTAGCAGGGCTTTCGCCCGCTATTAAAATTTAATACACTAATATTAAAATAGAGTTAACAATCGGTCTGTGGGCCGAGGAGTTTAAGTGAGCGACATACATATTTCAGATTTAGCCGCCCCGGTGCTAACTGATAACCAGCGCGGGGCGAGAGACTATGGCGATACACTTGATGTTGATCTCAGCAGAGACAGTATCCTTCGAGAGGCCGAGCAGAAGACCGGTCTGAGTGATTGGGGTGCTATGGATTTTCTGCAGCGCCTCGACTTGTTGGTAGAGGAGTGGAATGCCGACAGAGGCCTCAACGGCATTGGTCGGCTCAGTTTGCGCAACAAGCTACTGCAACATGCCACCAGTCGTTTGCTGATTCAGGATCAGTGGACCCGGCACCCTGAAATTCTCGACATTGAAATCGACAGCCCCATTATTGTCGCGGGCCTGCCGCGTTCGGGCACGACACATCTATTGAATTTGATGGCCGCAGACACACGGCTGAGAGCGCTGCCGTTGTGGGAATCCTATGAGCCCGTGCCGCTGCCCGGTGAAAGTCTCCTGGAAGATGGTACCGATCCTCGTTACCAGCGCTGTGCACAGAGCTGGGAAATGATGAAAACCATGACCCCACATATTGCCGCCATGCATCCCATGAACCCCGACCACATTCACGAGGAGCTGGAATTAATGGGCCCCAATTTCGGCTCTTACAATTATGAGTGGCTGTGCCATTCACCGCGTTGGCGCGATCACTACTTTGGGGAAGACCAGACTTATCAGTATGAGTACATGCGCGATGTTCTCAAATTATTGCTCTGGCAGCAGCGTGATACCGACATGCCCACACGCTGGGTGTTGAAGTGCCCCCAGCATCTTGAGCAGTTGCGGGTTTTGCACAAGGTGTTTCCCGACGCCACGGTGGCGATCACTCATCGAGATCCTGTGTCAGTGATTCAGTCCTCGGTGACCATGCTGGCCTATGGGCAACGGATGAATCGCAATGAGGTGTTGATTGATGGATTGGTGGACTACTGGTCAGATCGCATCGAGCATTTGTTGAGGGCTTGTGCCGCCGATCGCGCTAGCCTTCCCCAAGAGCAGAGTATCGATATACCTTTCCACGAGCTGATTGTTGACGATGTGAATATGGTCGAGAAAATTTACAACAAGGCAGGCTTACCCATGACTGAGCAAGCCAGAGGTCAACTGAGTTCGTTTGTGGATACCCATAAGAATGAATACGGCCGCGTGGTATACGACCTGAAGGGGCAATTCGGAGTCGACCCCGATGAATTGAGAGAACGGTTCGACTTTTATTTCGAATCGTTTCCCGCCAAGCGTGGATAGAGCCGCACCGGCATATCTTTAAACGCATGAATACTGTTTGAGCGAATAAAAGAGGGCTCTGCAGTCATTTCGATTTTCGAAAAATGACGGAAAAATTCCTCGAAAAACAAGCGTGCTTCCATGCGGGCGAGATTTGCACCCAGGCACAGGTGAATGCCGTGGCCGAAAGCCATGTGTGGGTTTGCCTCTCTGGCGATATCGAATGTGAGGGGCTTTTCAAACACCTCTTCGTCGAAGTTGGCCGAGCTGTACAGCATCACGACGCGATCTCCGGCTGCGATTTTCTGTCCGTCAATTTCACTGTCGCAGGTAGCTGTTCTTCTAAAGTAGTGGAGCGGGCAGGTCCAGCGCAGCATTTCTTCCACCGCTTTAGGCAACTGCTCGGGGTGTGCTTCCAGTTGTTCATAGAGCGCCGGGTCTTTAATGAGTTCGTACATACCACTGCTGATGAGGCCCCGGGTAGTTTCGTTTCCCGCAACGGCTATCTGAATAAATAGGGAGGCAAATTCCGTTTCGGAGACAAGATGTCCTTCGACCTCGGTATTGATGAGTAGAGAAATCAGATCGTCTCCGCCGCGATCTTTTCGCTCGGCCGCAAGCTGATAGCCGTAGGTTCCCATATCGAGAGTGGCTTGCTGGAGTTCTTCCGGCGTACCGCCCAGGTCCGGGTCGCTGGCGGAGGTTTGTAAGTCTGACCATTTGCGGATTTGAGGCCACATATCAGAAGGTATCCCCAACAGTGTTCCAATCACGGCGGTGGGTAGATCTCCGGCCAGGCTCTCCACGAAATTGACCTCACCGACTTCCTCCGCGGTGCGCATAATATCCCGGGTGATTTTGCGGACTTTTGGTTCCAGCTCGGCGAGCATCTTCTTTGTGAATCGTGTAATCACCGCGCGACGAATAGGACCGTGATTGGGTGGGTCCATGCCCAGCAGTTGTCCCTGGGCCATGGTCAGGATGTCCTTGGGCAGGTCGTCGACCATCACGAAACCCTTTTGGGCCGAGAATGTTTTGTGATCGCGAGAAACCTGCATTACATCAGCGTGTTTACTGATTACCCAATAGCCGTGGCCCTCTGGGTGCTGGTGCCAATGCACAGGAGAGTTTTGCCTCAACCACGCAAATTGTTGGTGGGGAATTCCCTGGGTGTAATTATCCGGGTTGTAGACGTCTATTTGCATGGTTTCACTGTTCACTTGTTTTTACGTTGTCTGTTACGGCACCCGCTGCATAGTTTGCCGCAATTTCGGCTTCACTAAACCCGAATTCTTGTAAAATTTCGGTGCTGTGTTCGCCCAGCTCAGCGGCGGCGCCGCGCAGTTGCGCCGCGGTGCGACTGAATCTCGGCGCCGGTGCCGGTTGCCAAACCCCCTCATCATCTTCCAGAAAACTATTTCTGGCCTGGTGATGCGGGTGTTTTCTAACTTCGCTCATGGCTAATACGGGGGCATAGCAAATATCCACGCCATCAAATACGTCATCCCATTGATCTCGGGTTTTAGCTTTAATGATGTCGGCCATGCGCTTTTTCATCGCTGGCCAGTTTTCCATATCAAACTGGTTTTGAAAATGTTCTGCGTCTTCTCCCAGCTTTTCCAGTAGCGCGGCATAGAATTGTGGCTCGATGGATCCTAATGAAATGTATTTCCCATCGGCTGTTTCGTACACATCGTAGAAGTGCGAGCCGGAGTCCAGGAGGTTGGTGCCGCGCTCCTCTTTCCAAAAACCGATTTGCTGTGCGGCGAAGGTACTAGCCATTAAAGTTGCCGCGCCATCGATCATAGCGGCGTCCACAACTTGTCCTTGGCCGGATGTCTTACTTTCAAGTAGCCCGCACACCATACCGTAGGCCAACATTAGTCCACCGCCGCCAAAATCGCCGACCAGGTTGAGGGGGATGGCTGGTTTTTCACCTGCCCGGCCGATAGGGTGTAATGCGCCGGCCAGTGCGATGTAGTTGATGTCATGTCCAGCCGCATTCGCCAGAGGTCCCTCCTGGCCAAAGCCGGTCATGCGCCCGTAAACCAGGGCGGGGTTTTTCTGCAGGCAGATTTCCGGCCCCAGGCCCAGCTTCTCCATGACTCCGGGTCGAAAGCCTTCAATTAAGCCGTCTGCTTTCTCGATAAGCCGCAGCACGGTATCAACCCCTTCTGGCGTTTTAAGATTGACGCAGATACAGCGCTTTCCCCGGTTGAGAAAGTCCAGTTTGGTATTGTGCGGCGGTGAACATACTGCCGCCCGGGCGTTCTACCCGGATCACATCGGCACCCATATCGGCCAGCGACATTACACCGAACGGGCCGGGCCCAATGCCGGCGATTTCGATAATGGTGATTCCCTGTAATGGCCCCACAGTTCAGTCTCCCGGGAGTAAGATCAAGTGTTCGAACAGAAGACGGGCTTCCTCGAGCTTGGCAAAAATAGGGTAATCGCTGTCAATCGCCCAACTGGTGGTGAGGGTGTTCAGGGTTCCCACCACCATAGACGCAAGAATCTCGGGGGAAAACTGGGCGTGCGCGTCTCCCATTTCCTGACCGGCCACGAACAGTTGTTTAAAACTCTCAATGGCTGTGTTGCCGATCTCTCTTTGTTTTTCAGTGTTATTAACGAAGGTAGAAGGGGCCATTAGTATCAGCTGGCGGTCTATATCGGCATAACCTGCGTAGTTCGCTTCTATATAGTCGATCATCGCTGTCAGACGTGCACGGGTGGAATCGTGATTGTCCATCAACAGGCGCAGCATGGGTTCGGACTGATTGTACAATCGGGATATGCCCAATCCCCCCAGCAGAGCGTGCTTGTTAGGGTAGTGACCGTAGAACGTGCGGCGCGCCACATCGGCCTCGACGCAAATTTGCTCGATATTGGTTTCTTCAATGCCCTGTCGCTTGAACAGCTCGTAGGCCGCATCCTCGATTCGAGCGCGTATCTCCTGCTTGCGTTTCTCGCGGTGTCCGATAGGGGGCTCTACTAGATCCATGAATTTTCCGTAATGCTGTGCACTGTGGGTTGCATTTCGTCAGCCATTAAACTATTTTGTATACATATGTGCAAGTTTGCTCGTTTGAGAAACTAGCTTTTATTTGCCAAGCCTCCTTTGAGGTTCTTTTAGACCGGGAGTTATATTGATATGTCTGATCGTTTGATTGTGGTTTCTTCGGACTGCCACGCTGGCCTTCCCATCGCCGATTACAAACCCTATCTGGACAAAAAGTATCACGAAACCATGGATATGGCTGTGCCCCTTACCGTGGAAATGTTGCAGAAGGCGGAGGAGAGCTTCCTCATTAAGGAAATTAATGATGACTGGCGCGCGCCCATCAAGCAGCAGCTAACCGGCGCTTGGGATTACGATGAGCGGCTAAAAATGCTGGCTGGGGATGGCATTGCCGCCGAGGTAATTTTCCCCGATGGCATAACCGAAATGAATACTCCGCCCTTTGGAGCGGGTCTGGGTTTGTCCCCACGAGATCAGGTTCCCGAACTGCAGTGGGCCGGTGCCATGGCGCACAATCGGTGGTTGGCAGAGTTTTGCGCCAACAACCCCGCCAGGCATATTGGTGTCGCTTCTATTCCTTTGCTTTGGGATGTGCAGCAGGCGGTTGACGCTGTGCGTTGGTGCGTAGATAACGATCTGACCTCGGTCATGATTCCTACACTGTGGGGCGAACACGACGCCTACCACCACACCAAAAACGATCCCTTTTGGGAAGTGTGCGAATCCCTTGGGGTTATTATTCACTTTCATTCGGGCCCTGCACCTCACCCGGAGTACTTCGGCAAAGAGTGGCCTGTGGTAGATAACAGCGAGCAGCTGCCTGGAGCTATGGGCATTTACGTTTCCGAGGTGATGTGGTGGTTGTATCGGCCCCTGACGTACATGATTTGGGGCGGCGTGTTCGAGCGCTATCCAACTTTAAAAGTGGTGATGACCGAGGGCGGTACTATTTTTATGTTGCCACCTTGGTTGCGTTTGCTAGACCACAATTACACCGACGTTCAGTTTTCCGCCAAGTTGGGTGATTTCCGCAGCCATCTTTCGATGAAGCCCAGCGAGTATTTCAACCGCAATATTAATATTGGTGCCTCCTGCATTCCCCGGGCGGATGTAGATCTTCGCAATCTAGTGGGTGTTGAAAATATGATGTGGGGCAGTGACTACCCTCACCCCGAAGGTACCTGGCCCAATACAGGTCAGTACTTAACCGACGTGTTTAGCGGTATTCCTGAGGCCGATGGCCGCAAGATTCTCGGAGAGAATGCGATCGATTGGTACGGGTTGGACCGAGAGAAGCTCCAGAGTGTCGCCGACGAGATCGGCCCCAATGTTTCAATCTTTAACTGATTTATAAACAAAGATTCGGAGATAAAAAATGGCGATTGTTGAACCCTGCCAATCCAAAACAAATTCAACCCCGGAGTTTCCCATGGGTTGGTACTCTGTCGCCCGCAGCCAGGAGCTACTCGTCGGCGAGGTCACCTCCGTGCAGGCGTTTGATCGCGAGTTGGCGCTCTATAGGACTCGTTCAGGTGTGCCTGTTTTGCAAGACGCTTTTTGCCCGCACTTGGGTGCGAACCTCGGAGTGGAAGGTCGGGTAGTGGGCGAATCAATTCGCTGCCCTTTTCACGGCTGGCGCTATGGTACGGATGGGGAGTGTAAAGAAATACCTTACTGCGACGATATTCCCGAGCGGGCTCGCATCCGAATATGGCCCTGTGAGGAAAAAAACGGTGAAATTTATATCTGGTTTCATCCGGAAAACACTGACCCGCAATGGCCGCTTCCGGACCTTCCTGAGCTGGATGACCCCAATTGGACCAACCCCCGTTATGCAGAATTTCTGGTGCCCGCCCATGTGCAGGATATAGCGGAAAACTCCTGTGACCCTGTGCATTTTCAGTTCGTGCACGGTCAGGCGAACGTTCCTCCATCGACGGTAACCATCGACGATGACGGGCGCACACTTCATCTGAACACAGATTCCACCCAGGCGGAGATTCCCAGTCACCTGCATGCGACGGTTTATAGCCCCGGTTTTGCGATGGTGAGAAATACCTACGGTCCCAACGCAGAAATGGTGATGTACAACAGCGCTCAACCTATAAGCAAACACGAGACCCGGATGCGTTGGACGCTCTGCGTTCGCCGAGAAATCGAAGATTTGGCAGGGGATGATGTGATGAAGGGTATTATCGCCGGCATTTCCGATGACTATCCTATTTGGGCGAACAAGGTGCACAAGAATCGACCCATATTTTGTAAGGGCGATGACACGCTGGTTTTGTTTCGCAAGTGGGTAAGGCAGTTTTATATTCAAGAACAGGATATCGCTTAGCCATGCAGGATTTTAACGGTAAGGTTGCAGTGATCACGGGTGGAGCAAGTGGGGTAGGTCGTTCTCTGGCCTTTTCTTTGGGTCGTCTTGGCGCGAAGATTGTTGTGGGTGATGTCGATCAATCCGCCATGGCGCAAATTCTGGCAGACCTGGGCAGCGAAAATATCGAAGCTATTGTAGAGCCCTGCGATGTCACCTCCGTAGATAGTTTGAATCAACTGGCCGACAAGGCCGAGGCCGCCTTCGATAGGATTGACCTGGTGTTTGCCAACGCCGGTATTGGTGCCGGTGAGTCCGGTGCCATCTGGGATTATTCAGTCAAAGACTGGCAGTGGTGTTTTAACGTCAACATGTGGGGCGTTATCAATACCATGAACGCTTTCATGCCAAGATTGACCGCTCGCAATCAGGAGGCTCACTTCGTTGTTACCGGCTCGGGCAATGGTGCATTTTTAGTCTATCCGGATCAGCCGATATACACCGCAAGCAAAGCTGCTGTTCAGGCCATCACAGAGAATCTGCATTATCAGCTAGTTGCTGCAAACAGCCCCGTCAAAGTGAGTGCGCTGTTTCCCGGCCCTCATGTCGTGGACACCGGACTTTTCAATTCTGGGCGAGTGCGACCGGAAGAATTGAAGAAGGATGTAGAGGGCAATGCCTCGGGTATTAGCTCTGTAGATGATATGAAAAAAATGTGTGCAGAATTTGGTATTGATCTGCAGACAACACATCCGGATGAAGTCGCTGAAATGGCTGTTAAAGGCCTGCGCGAAGATGCGTTTTGGCTGCTTGCTACAACACCCGATACTGACCAAAAAATTCGCGCTCGCGCTGAAATGATTCTCAACCGCGAAACACCCGTCGCCAATATGGTTGGCGCCTAAAACACCAACACTAAAACCTATACGACTAAGAGGAAAACAAATGTCTAATGAAACTGGTGCGCCCCAGGGAAACCCTGGAGATATCGTTAATTGGCCCATGCTGAAGATTGTTTATCGGACTGATCCAGCGAAGATTGCGGCGCTGTTGCCGCCCGGCATAGAACCCGGTGCCAAGCCGAATGTGAACCTCACGATCTACAATTTTCCGGTGCCCGATGAGCCCGAGTACGGAATTGTGACGACTGTGGACGCCAACTTTAATGGCGTTGAGGGCGAGTACACTTTGGGTTACGGCATCGATCAGGAGTCGGCGATTTTCGGTAGCCAAGAAATCAATGGTCAACCCAAGTATCCTTGCACAACACATTTTTATCGTATGGGGCCGCAAGTGACAGCACGCTGCTCTCACCAGGGTTACACATTTGTCGAGTTCAAAGGTGTGTCTACCGGGCCTACCGAAATTCCGGAAGACTTTGACCAGCATGAATTTTGGATCAAGGTCTCGCGCGCAGTTAGCGTAGGTGGGCCTGCCACAGGATATGACTACCCGCCCCAGGTGGTGCAAGTCAGCAGCCGCTACGGTACGCAGTGGAGGGAGGAAGTACAGGGCGATTTGATTTTGGGCGACAGCCCCTGGGATCCTTTGAAAACTGAGCTCCCCATGCTTGAGCAACTCTCGGCGCATCTTTGGTGGCCCACTTTCCTGGGTCGGGAAATGAAACTGGCTGGGCCTCTCGATCCTGAAGGCTTCCTGCCCTTTGCCGATACGATTTCCGGATCGCGCTGGCCGGGGGAGAACGGAGGCCCGAAGAAGAGCTGATTGTCCGTGCGGCTAACGCTCTTCGCCGGGCAGTGGTAACCGGCAGTACCTAATGATGCGAGACTCCATTTAGTGGCAGTGTTCCGGGATTGGATTCCCGCGCTTACCGGCATGGCCTGCTTTGCCCTTGGGGCGGGTCTGATTGGCGTCTACGGTTTTTTTGCGGAACACCTCGCGAAAGAATTTGATGTCGGGCTGGCTACGATTAATATCGGCCCTGCAGCGCTGCTGCTGGTACCCGGATTGGTCGGTCCCGTGGTAGGAAAGTTCGTCGATAGAATTCCCATTCGCAGAATAATGCTAACCGGCGCGACCATCGCGATGACCTCTTTGTATTTGGCGGGCACAGCGAGCACGCTAACACTGGCGGCCATTTGTTTTCTGGGTTTCGCTTTAGGGCTTGCGATGTACGGTCCGGTAGTGGTCAACGGTTTGTTGATTAAACTGTATTCTGGCCGGGAAGCTCGGGCGCTGGCGATTGCGGCGATGGGCATCAGTGTCGCCACTATACTTTTGCCACCGCTGGTAGGTGTTTTGCTTTTCCATTTGGAGTGGTGAGCTGCACTGTCTGTGTTGGCTATAGGCACCGGTATTCTACTTTGGGTAGTCATCGTGCCGGGGATACCTGCGCGCGCCGGTTTGGTTGAAAGTGCCTCGGCGCCTACAAACGATAAATCCCGCTTGTATTCCAGTCATAGTTTCTGGTTGGTCGGTTTTTGCGTCGCCCTGGCGCTGAACGTCTCCATTGTATTGGCTATTTCTTATCCACCGCATTTTATCAAGCTCGGATTTTCAGTTGCTCAGGCCGGGCTGTTTATATCTGTGGCCGGAGCCGCTGGCCTTTGTGGGAAGGGGATGTTGGCGGTGTTTGCAGATGTGGTCAGCCGGCACACCAAGGCTGTCGCATTTGGATTGATTGTCGGGCAGGCCCTTGGTCTGGTGTTACTGCTGTTTGCCGATAGTGCCACTTCCATTGTGGCGGTGATGTGCATCACAGGGTTTTGCAGTGGTGCATTTATTCCCATGCACCCGTACTTGAACAGTCGATATTTTAGTGCTGACATCATAGGTGAGGTAAATGGCGCACAGATGCCGCTGTTTTTGCCTTTCGGTTTAATTGGTGCGCCTCTTGCGGGTTACTTATATGATGTTCAGGGGCATTATGAAACGGTGTTTTTCGGTCTTGCTGTAGTGTTGATACTCGCAGGGATTCTCGCCTTGCTGTTACCGAAGGCTAAGCCGGAGCCTCCGAAGATATAAATTAGTTGCTTGGTCGTTTTTGATGTAACCAATTACACAGTTCCGTACACTTGGATGCCCGGTCGCGCAGACTTCCCGAGGATATTGCTTGATGTGGAAAAAGGTACTAATTGCTGTTGTCGTGGTACTCGTGATTTTGGCGGGCATCGTCTTTGTGAATCTTCGCTCCAACGGCTTGTTTAGAACACCTGTGTATGACACATCGGCCCCGCAGATCCCGGATTTAGAGCATCCTGCCATTCTTGTGTTGAGCAAAACCAACGGGTTTATCCACAAAGAGGGCCTGCCCGCCGCAGGGGAAATGTTGGATGAGTTGGCCGCCGAGAACAAGTGGCATCTTTATCAGACTGATAATGCTGCGACTCATAACCTGGCAGACCTAGCACGCTTTGATGTGGTGATATGGAACAATACATCGGGTGACATTCTCACCTCACAGCAACGCCAGGCTTTTAAATCCTGGTTGACCGATGGGGGTCAATGGCTGGGGCTACACGCTGCCGGTGGTGATCCGTCTTACGATTGGCAGTGGTATGTCGATACTGTGATAGGCGCGCAGTTTTTTGGCCACACTATGTCTCCACAGTTTCAAGATGCCGATGTGCCAGTGGTTGCTGAATCGGAATTTTCCGCACACTTGCCCAGGCCCTGGGTGATTGCTCAGGAGGAATGGTACGCCTTCGACCGCAATCCCCGAGATACAGGTTCCACGATACTCCTGGCGCTGGACGAGACCTCATACGATACCCAGGAAACCGTGTTTCCCGATCCCGCCATGGAGGGCGAGCATCCGATAGCCTGGACTCACTCAATCGGGAAGGGCACTGTCATTTATTCGGCTATCGGGCACACGGCGGCAACCTATGAACTGCCCGAGTATCGAGAGTTTCTAGTCAGATCTGTTAATCACCTTGCCCGTGCAGGCAAATAGGTAGCAGGAGGTTTAGTATGCGAGCTTTATTGTGGGGTGCAGGTATTGCGTTGTTCCTGCGCTTTGGTTTGGAACCTATAGGTTGGCTGTTTTATGAGGCGAGCCATACGCTCAATATAGACTCACTGTATTGGGGCTACACTGTTTTTCGCGGTGGGGCCTACGCCTTCGGACTTTGGGCGTATCAGACCCTTGCGTGTGTCGGCATAGGTTTACTAGCGGGTCTGCTGATCTACTGGCGATCTGAAGATCGGGAGGCAATATGAACAGGCGAGAATTTTTGCAGTGCGCTGCGGTGTTAACCGCAGGTTCTGCGGTGCTACCCAGTAGCTGGGTAATGAGTGATGAGCAGAAAACATGCATTGCAGCCCAAGCGAACTATATCGATCGAAGCAAAACAAACTTCTTCACCCCCGAGCAGCGGGCTACGGTCGCGGCCATTGCAGAACAAATCATACCTGCGACGGACACGCCCGGTGCCACCGAGGCAGGTACGGGCAAGTTTATTGAACTGATGGTCTCAGACTGGTTTAGCGAAGAGGAGCGAACCTTATTTATGGATGGGCTAACCCAGCTTGAAACTCAAGCCGCGGGTTCCTTTGCCAGCCTGGACTCTGACACGCAGCTCAGCTTGTTGGAGCAACTGGAGGAGCAAGCCGGAGACACGACCTGGTATAACATGGGCAATGTCACCCGAATGTGGGATGACTCCGCGCCCTTTATCTGTCAGATAAAGGAACTCACAGTTTTGGGCTTTATGTTGTCTGAGGTGGGGTCCACTGCGTTTCTGCGGGAGAACCCCATGGGAGCGTTCGATGGGGGGATGCCCCTGGGTTCTGACGATCCATCTTACGCAGCGGAGCTACCACTGCGACTCATGGCCGGAGATATAGTCGAATGATAGAAACTCAATTTGACGCCATTGTTGTCGGTTCAGGTATATCTGGTGGCTGGGCTGCTAAGGAGCTAACAGAACGCGGTCTTAAGGTTCTGATATTGGAACGCGGTAAAGATATTCAGCACGGCACAGATTATAAAGGTGAGCATGCAGCTGCTGCCAAAATGCGATTTCATGGCATGCCGGACAGGGAGCGCAACGCTCGAGACTACCCAATTCAAAGCACCTCATATGCTTTCAGCGACGCCAATATTAATTTCTGGAACAAGGACAGCGATAATCCCTATATCCAGACGCCCGGGAAACCCTTTGATTGGAAACGCGCCGATGCGGTCGGTGGCAGATCACTACTATGGGGGCGACAGGTGTATCGCTGGAGTGAACAGGACTTCAAGGCCAACGCCACCGATGGTAGCGGCATTCCCTGGCCTGTTGATTACTCGGACATTGCGCCTTGGTATAGCCACGTGGAGAAGTTTATAGGCGTTAGCGGCGAGGCTGAGGGCTTGGCGCACTTGCCGGACAGCGAGTTTCTACCGGCGATGGATTATTACGATGTGGAAAAAACCATCAAAGGAAGAGTAAAGAAAATACTTCCCGAGGTGACGATTACCATGGGCAGGGCGGCCGTTTTAACACAAGACCACAACGGCCGCGCAGCTTGTCACTACTGTGGCCCATGTCACCGGGGTTGTTCCACAGGTAGCTATTTCAGTTCCCAAAGCTCAACGCTGCCGGCCGCTCGGGCCACGGGCAATTTAACCTTACTACCCAAGCAGGTGGTGGAGCGTCTGGAACACGATGAGTCGGGCAAACGTATTACCTCAGTTAAGGCGATCGATACACAAACTGGAGAGCGGCGGGAGTACACCGCAAAAATCTTCTTCTTGTGCGCGTCCACTGTCGCCACGGCGCAGATCATGCTCAACTCCGCCAGCCCTATGCACCCCAATGGACTGAGCAACAAAAGTGGCGCGCTGGGTAGAAATGTCATGGACCACATGATGTATGGTCACATGGGAATGATTGTGGATAACGCAGATGGCTACTATCAGGGCAATCGCCCCAACGGATTGTATATTCCCCGGTTCCGCAATGTGGGTAGTCAGGATGAGGATGCAGACTTTGTGCGAGGCTATGGCTATCAGGCCCATGCCATCCGACCCGATTGGCAAACCTTTTTTAATACCAAAGGTTTCGGTGCCAAATACAAGGAATCATTGCGTACACCGGCTTCCTTCTGGATATGGTTGTTGGGTGGTTTTATTGAATGCCTTCCCCAGGAGAGCAACAGGATCTACTTGCACCAGAGCAAAAAGGATCGTTTCGGTATTCCGCAAGTGGTCACGGAATTCACCTGGGGCGAGAATGAGATGAGACTGGCCAGGGATAGTGCCAAACAAGCCGGAAAGATTTTTCGGGCTGCGGGTGCTGTTTACTATCAGGAATCTGACATCAGCTCTATTAGTGTTGGTGGAGGGGGTATTCACGAGATGGGAACTGCGCGTATGGGCGATGATCCCAACGAGTCCGTGCTCAATAAATACAATCAGGCCCACGAATTGGAAAACCTGTTTGTAACGGATGGTTCTTTTATGACGTCCGCGGCCTGTGTTAACCCATCGCTCACCTACATGGCATTCACCGCCCGCGCTTGCGACTATGCAGTTACACAGCTCAAGGACGGACAACTGGCGGGCTGAGTATGAACGTCAAAATAGGCATGAATATGTTGCTGTGGGGGGCTGAAACCAAGGTCTCCCACATTCCGGTTTTCGAAAATATTGCCAGTGCCGGTTTCGACGGTGTAGAAATTTCTGTCGTCGGCCAGGACAAATCCGATCTAGAAATCATGCGCAGTGCCGTAGCCGATCTGGGTATGTCGCTAACTGCCAGTACCTTTGTGCCGCCCGAAGCTAATCCAATAGCGGCAGACCCTTCAGTGCGCGCACTCGCGGTTGATTATCTAAAAGAACGCATAGACGAAGCTGCCTATTTAGGCAGCGATATTCTGGTGGGTGGGGTCTATCAGGCACACAAATATTTTACTGGCCGCGGCCCTACAGACCAGGAATGGGAGTGGAGCAGGCAGTATTTGAGACAGGCGGGCGAGTATGCACGCAGCTGTGGAGTGAGGCTGGGCTTGGAGTTTCTGAATCGTTTTGAGGTGTACCTGATCAATACCGCAGCGGATGCGGCCAAGATGTGTAGAGATGTCGGCTTGGACAATGTTGGAGTGTTATACGATACCCACCACGCGAATATTGAAGATCCGAACCCCGCGATAGCGCTGCCCAGCTGCAGTGATCATTTAATGCATGTCCACCTGAGTGAAAGCCATCGAAGCTCACTGGGTACCGGTCAGGTGAAATGGGAAGAAACCTTCGCTACACTCAAATTTCTGGAATACAGCGGCTGGCTGACCATAGAGGCCTTTGGCACCCCGGATGAGGCGATTGTTGGAGCCGCCAATCTCTGGCGCAATGCCTTTGATTCACCAGAGCAGGTTTATACCGACGGTATTGCGTTTATACGTGAAGGTCTGGCTCACTAGTACGTATTTGGTAGACCTCGCAATAACTACGCAAGTACCAAACCTTCAGGCTAGAGAGCCGATTGTTATTATGTCCTGTCAAGGCTGTCGACAGCATGGATGCTCGGGGCAGGCCTCCCTGTCGCCAAGCCCCCATGGATGGGATCTCGGCGTGCCTGGACAGGACATAATAGCAATCGGCGTCCCGCGGTAATTTAGAACTTCCGATTTAGAGCTACTGGTTTAGTGTTTTTGACTGGTTTCGGGGCCGCTCGGAACCCTGATTGGGGTTTGCAAACACACCGTAAACCCATCCACGGGGGTTCGGCTCACGCATCCATGCGCTCGACGGTTTGCCAACCCCAATCAGGCTTCCGAGCGTTATGTCTGCTACCGAAGTACTTAAAAAGTGAGTACATGCGGCCGGCTATCCGGGTGGGCACCCACTAAATTGGCAACTCGGTAGTGTATTTGATCTCCTCCATGACGAATCCGGCAGTCACGTCGAACAAGTCGGCCTTAATTAGTTCTTTGTAGAGTCTGTCGTAGTCCGGCATGTCCTTGACGATAGCCTTGAGGAGATAGTCCTCCTCACCACCCATACGATAGGCCTCCAGAATCCCCGGAATCCCCTCGACTACTGATTTAAATTTCTTGGCCCACTTTTCGTTGTGCTGATTGGTTTTCACCGAAATAAATACTTTCAGAGACAAGCCCAGGGCGGCAGAATTCAGTAGGGTTACCCTTCCCTGAATAATCTCGGCCCGCTCCAGTTTTTGAATGCGGCGCCAGCAGGCCGACTTGGAGATGCCCACGATCTGGGCAAGATCGCCGACAGAGAGTGCGGCATTTGACTGCAGTCGGGAGAGGAGGGTCTTGTCCAACTTATCCATTGCAATTATCACTATATTTTCGGTTTATAAGACAAAATCGTAACATAATTCCATATTACTGGTATAAATCGGCACAAAAATCTAATAATACATCCTTATTAGTATCAAATGGAGACAATGTTTCTCACACTTAGCGCTATGATCTAGCCATTGCCAGCCAACTTTGGAATTCGGCCTGATGACCGCACTGATAGAGCAGATACGCCACTCGGTAATCGGTGATAAGCAGGTTATTAAGACCCCTTTTGGCGACAAGCCTCTGGTCTATGCGGACTACACCGCAAGCGGCCGCAGTTTGAGCTTTATCGAAGATTACATCCGCCAGCAGGTGTTGCCCTTCTACGCCAACACGCACACTGAAACTTCCTTCACCGGTGCCCAAACGACGGCACTGCGCGAGGAGGCTCGTTTGCAAATCAAGTCCTCGGTTAATGCTGGAGACGAGGACCGGGTTATTTTTTGTGGATCGGGTGCCACGGCGGCAATTGACAAACTAATTGATATTCTGAACCTGCGTTTGCCAGCAGATTTGTCTCAGCGTTACGAATTATTGGAGAACATACCCGAGGCCGAACGCCCTGTGGTATTTATTGGCCCCTATGAACATCATTCCAACGAGCTTCCCTGGCGCGAGAGCATAGCTGACGTTATATCCATCCCGCTGACTATCTGCGGAAGAATTGATATGGAGATATTGGATCAAAAGTTGCGGGCCTGCGCTCAACGCCCCTTGCTTATTGGCAGTTTTTCGGCGGCCTCCAATGTCACCGGCATAAAAAGCGATGTGGCGGCGGTGAGTGCGATACTCAAAAAGCACGGTGCTCTGATTTTCTGGGATTATGCGGCAGCAGCGCCCTATATGGCGATCGATATGAATGGGGCCACTGCGTTTGACGCTATATTTATTTCGCCCCACAAATTTATCGGCGGCCCGGGAACTCCCGGCGTGTTGGTTGCCAAGAACAGGATTCTCACCAACAGCGTGCCGGTAGTAGTGGGTGGTGGCACGGTTAGCTATGTGACTCCCCATGATCATGCCTACTTGGCGGACCATGAGCGGCGTGAAGAGGGCGGCACTCCGGCGATTGTCGAATCCATTCGGGCGGGACTGGTTTTTAAATTGCAGAGCGAGGTCGGCACCGAAAAAATTGAGCGTCTTGAGGCGAGCTTCGTTCAACGGGCAATTGTTAGATTTGGCAACTGCGCCAATCTAAAGGTTATGGGCAGCCTCGATGCCGAGCGTGTGTCTATAGTGTCTCTGCGCTTCGTGCACGGTGGCAAAGACTTACACTACGGTTTTGTCGTGTCTCTGCTCAACGATCTGTTTGGTATACAGGTTCGCGGAGGCTGCTCCTGCGCCGGGCCCTATGGTCACAGTTTGCTGGACATGGATATGGAATATAGCCGTGCCATCGAATCCGAGATCGCTCAGGGGGTCACGGTGTTGCGCCCGGGGTGGGTGCGGCTTAACTTTAATTATTTTATCGCCGAAGAAGAGTTCGAATACTTACTGCGCGCTGTAGAATTAGTCGCAGAACATGGATGGCGGATGCTGCCCTTTTATTCATTCGAGAAGGATTCTGGCGTTTGGAAATTTCAGGGCCAGTCCAGCGAGTTGGTCAGCAGTCTCAATACTTTTAGTTTCTCCGGTATGTGCTCTGAACAACCGCCGAGTTCGCTCGCGGTAGAGAGTTTGAATGGCAAGTACGGGGAGGCCCGCAGCGAACTACTCATAGAGGACCGCGAGGGAGAACTGTCGGTGATGAATTTAAGCGAAGAAAGTGAGCGCCTGCGCTGGTTTTTACTGCCTCAGGAGGCGAGTGAACAGCTATCACTCAACCGAAGGCTTGTCGCAAGCGCATCCTAAACAGGACATAATTGATCCATTCGGTGGTATTGTATGGCCCTGAGAAAGTTTGCGCCATTCTTGCTGTTGATTGATGGAGTCAGTCATGTCACTTTTCCTTCGAAAGATAAAAAAATCACTGCTTATCAAACTGATGTCCTTTGCGGTTTCCTTCCAAGGGGGTGCCAGGCATTTTGCATTCTCCGGTAGTGGAAGCTCGGCCCAGCTTTGCAACCACATCGCGCGCATGGGCTTTAAAAAAGTGCTGGTGGTCACTGACAAACCGCTCAGAGAATTAGGTGTAGTTGATCGAGCTGTTGCAGCTTTATTGGATGCCGGGGTTGATGTTGCTTTTTTCGACGGCGTTTTACCGGATCCAACCTTTGCTCAAGTGGCGCAGGGCGCGGCGATGCTGGCTCAACACGGTAGCGAAGCTGTTCTTGCCATCGGTGGCGGGTCGTCAATGGATGCGGCCAAGATAATTGCTGCCAGTGCCAATAGTGAGCAATCGCCCAGAGAGTGGGTCGGCTTTGGCAAAGTGAAACACGAAGTTCTTCCGCTGTTTGCGATACCAACGACCTCGGGAACTGGGTCAGAAGCTACCATGGGCGCTGTTATTTCCGACAGCGAGACCCACGCAAAATCGATCATCTCAGGCGCTACATTGCTGCCGGCTGCGACGGCGCTGGATTCTGACCTGATTACAGGTCTGCCTCCGCATATAACAGCCGCCACAGGAATGGATGCTTTGACCCATGGCATAGAGGCCTACATCGGCATATGGGATAGAGGCACCCGTACGGAAGATTCCAGGGCCGCGATTAAACTCATTTTCGAAAACCTGCCTACGGCTTACCACGATGGTAGCAATCTCCAAGCTCGCGAGGGTATGGCAGTGGGTTCTTACTATGCGGGTATTGCGATCAATCAGGTGAATGTTGGCAATGTCCACGCTATTGCACATCAGTTGGGCGGCAAATACGGGATTCCACATGGCTTGGCGAACGCTATGGTCCTTCCCCATGTTTTGGATCTTTGTCGCGAGGAAGCTCAACAGCGTTTGGCGCAGCTCGCCGTTTTGATTGGTGTTGGCGCAGAAAGCGAACCGCAGGCGCAGTTGTCCTACAAGTTTATTCAAGCCGTCCGAGATCTGCGTACCGAAGTGGGTATCCCTGACCACTCAGATAAAATACGCGCAGAGGATTACGAAGACCTATGCGCAGCTGCTATTGCCGAGGGGGATGGATATCCGGCACCGCGGTTGTTAGAGCATGATGCGACTATCGCAATTTTAACGGCTATTACCGCTTAGTGTTTCCGCCCACGCTTCGATTAGCACAGATGAGTGGGGCGACAATCCATCATTGCGCGCATAAATTGTCTTGCCGGGACATTAATGGTATCTATTAAGGACGTCGCCGAAACTGCCGGAGTGTCGACGGCAACGGTGTCTCGAGCGCTGGCGAATCCGGAAAAAGTCCAGGACACAACTCGCGAGAAAGTTTTGGAGGCAGTACAGAAAACCGGCTACGTAAGCAATAGTCTGGCTCGTAGCTTTCGCACCAAGCGCACTCGCTCCGTGGTGGTTCTGGTCCCCGATATCACCAATAGTTTTTTTGCCAATATCATCTAGGGTATTGAGGAAGTTGCGCGCAGTAACAACTATCGAATTTTACTCGGGGATATGCAGAACGATCCCAAAAATGCCCGAGCTTATGGTGATCTATGTGCCCAGCGTCAGGCGGATGGGTTGATTTCCCTGTGCCAAACCATTCCTTTTGCGTATACCAACAGTCGAAAAACGATTGATCCGAATTGGCCCCCGTTGGTCATGGCCTGCGAGTACGACGACGTTATCTGTGTGCCTGGGGTGGGGATTAACAATGAAGCTGCTGCCTTGGATGGAGTTCGTTATCTGGCCAAGCAGGGGCACAGAAATATTGCGTTCATTAATGGTCCCCAAGACTCTCCATTGTGCAGGGATCGGCTAAAAGGCTACAAAAAGGGCATGGCTGAACTGGGGCTGCGCCGTACGGCCAAACTCATTTATCACGGAGACTTCACCCTGGATTCTGGCGCGCAAGTGGCGCGCAAAATTTGTTCCCAGAAAGCCTTGCCGACGGCTTTGTTTGCAGCCAACGATGCCATGGCTATTGGTGCACTTCAGGTTATCAAGCGCGCGGGCATTTCAGTTCCCCAGGATATCTCCATACTGGGCTTTGATGATATCAAGTTCGCCGCTTACTGCGACCCGCCTCTGACAACCATTAGGCAACCGCGACGGGAGATAGGTGCACTGAGTATGCAGATGATGTTGGATCAGCTGGAAGGGGGTGTGAGCGGAGGCAAGCGCCTGCAGCTGCCCTATGAGTTAATCTTGCGAGAATCCGTAGCTACTATATAGGAGTCTGCAGTCCGAACTCTAAAATACACTCGCCCCGGATTCCGGGTCGTTAACGTTGCGCCGCATAAACGCGAAAAGTTCTCTCCCGCAACCGTATTGGTTTTCTTCAGAGCTGCGCTGGGCGTTGGGCCGTTGTAACCATTCGTCAGTTTCACCAAGGAGGTCCAATGTTCCCGATTGGGTGTCTAATCTAATGATATCTCCATCGCGGACTTTCCCAATGGGACCACCGGATAGCGTTTCAGGTGTTAAGTGAATAGCCGCTGGCACTTTTCCGGAGGCACCTGACATGCGTCCATCGGTGACGAGTGCCACCTTGAAACCCCGATCCTGCAAACTGCCCAGGTAGGGCGTTAGCTTGTGTAGCTCTGGCATGCCGTTGGCTTGTGGCCCCTGAAAGCGCATGACGGCTACAAAGTCGCAATCCAAGTCGCCGCGATCAAAGGCCTCCTTGAGTTCCTCTTGTTGTTCAAATATGCGTGCCGGGGCTTCCACGACACGGTGTTCGGGTGCGACCGCTGAAATTTTAATGACGCTGCGCCCAAGATTGCCCTTCAAAAGTTTCAGCCCGCCCTCTTTGTCAAATGGCGCAGTGGCTGGACGCAGTACCTCTATATAGGCACTTTCGCGCGCACCCTCTACATGCGCGAGCTTTGAATCAATTAATCGGGGTTCCAGCGTGTAATTGCTAAGACCATGCCCCCACACGGTTTCGACGTCTTCGTGCAATAAGCCGGCATCGAGCAGGGTGCGAATAACGTATGAGGTGCCGCCGGCGGCGTGGAAGTGGTTGATGTCTGCACTGCCATTTGGATAGACCCGTGCAACTAGGGGTGTGATCTCGGATAGGTCGCTATAGTCCTGCCAGTCAATAATTATCCCAGCGGCTTTGGCAATCGCTATCCAGTGGATAGTGTGGTTGGTGGAACCCCCGGTGGCCAGCAGTGCGACAAGGGCGTTCACAATGCACTTTTCATCGACTATTTTAGCCAGCGGAGTGTATTCTTTTCCCAGAGCAGTGATCTTGCACAACCTCTGTGCTGCGGCTGTAGTGAGTTGATCTCGTAACGGCGTGCCTGGCGTTTCGAAAGCGGCTCCGGGTATATGCAAACCCATGACTTCCATTAGCATTTGATTGCTGTTGGCAGTGCCGTAAAAAGTACAGGTTCCCTTGCCGTGGTAGGCGCCAGATTCGGCGGCCAGTAATTTATCTCTGCCGACTTTACCCTCTGCGAATTGTTGTCTGACATTGGCTTTTTCTTTATTGCTAAGGCCGGTAGTCATCGGCCCTGCTGGTGCAAAAATCACAGGAAGGTGTCCGAAACTCAGAGCGCCTATGAGTAGGCCGGGTACGATCTTGTCACGACTCCCAGACACAGTGCGCCGTCAAACATATTGTGCGACAAGGCAATTGCGGTGGCGCCGGCGATAATATCCCTGCTGAACAGACTCAGCTCCATGCCAGGGGTGCCCTGGGTGACGCCGTCGCACATCGCGGGAACTCCGCCTGCCACCTGAGCGGTGCAACCTACACCGTGCGCTGCTCGTTTGACCAAGTCGGGATATTCTCCGAGTGGTTGATGGGCGGACAGCATGTCATTGTAAGCGTTAACGATACCAATATTCGCGGCCTCGGCAAGCTTCAGAGTTTGCTTGTCGTCTTTATCGCAGGCGGCGAATCCGTGGGCCAGGTTGCTGCAAGACAAGGTTCCGCGCAAGGGGCCGTCACTTCCCATTTGCGCGATTCGTCGCAAATACTCCTTTCGTGAATCCGCGCTTCGCTGCGCTATTCGGGCAGTGATCTCAATCAGTTTTGTATTCATTACTACGGGGCCCACCAGAGTGCTACCGGAGTTTCTTTTTGTTCGAGAACCGCGGCGATGGGAAATCGCTGTTCCTCGGCAGATTCGAGAATGGCCCGTTTTTCCTCACCGGTAATCTGGATAATAATCTCCCGACTATTGAGTACGGCAGATAGAGTTAGTGTCGCGCGCTTGTGAGGTGCTGTGACCGGGTCAGTGATTGCTACCTCATCTGCATTCTCAGGATCTAGCAGGTTTTTCAGATTCAGCGCTTTAGGAAACCAGGAAGCTGTGTGTCCATCAGCGCCCATACCCAAAACGACCGCTGTAAACGGTTTGTTTAGCAAGCTTATTCGTTGCTGTGCTTCCTTTAAGCCCTCTTCAGCACGATCGTGATCTGTTTTAAGTCCCACTACGAGTGTTGCCAGTGCCGCGTTTTGGAGAAGGTGTTCCCGCACCAATCTTTCATTGGAATCAGCGCTTTGAGTATCCACCCATCGCTCATCAACCAGAACAACACTAACGTTTTTCCAGTCGAGATCGCACACCGACAGGCACTGGAACAATCCTTTGGGCGTGTTGCCACCCGATACTGCCAAACAAGCTGAGCCGTTTTTCTTGATATAGGCCCTCAAAACATCACAAATATGTGCAGCGAGTTCCCTGTCCAGGTGATCCCGGTCGCCGTAAATTTTCTTGTCATTCATACCAATTCCGTCCATCCACGGCCATTAGAGCTGTCGCAGTTCCGGGCCCCATAGTGCCTGAATTGTAAGCTTGTATGCTCATTCCTGTTTCCTCCCAAGCGTCGATAATTGTATCTGTCCAACGCCAGGCTGCCTCGACTTCGTCGCGACGCATAAACAGTGTCTGATCACCGTGAATGGCATCGAGGAGCAAGCGCTCGTAGGCATCGTGGTGGACTTTTTCCTCGTCCGAGTCATCTGTTAGATGTAATTCTACCGGCTTCAGTCGCAGTGTTTTACCCAGCCCTGGTTTTTTATTTAAAGTGTGAAGAGTGATAGTCTCTTCCGGTTGCAATCGAATAACCAGCTTGTTGGTGAGCTCGTTGGGATCGTTAGCGAATAAGGAGAAGGGCTGACGTTTAAATTCGATAACAATTTCCGAGTAGCGTTTGCTCATGCGCTTGCCCGTACGCAAATAAAACGGCACACCCGCCCAGCGCCAGTTGCTTATGGTTGTCTTTAGCGCGACAAAGGTTTCGGTAGCGTCAGCTTCACTGTACTCCGCTTCATCCAAGAAACCGTGAACAGCCTCACCGTTCACTGCACCGGCAGCATAGCGACCCCGGACTGTACTATTTTTGACGTTGCTCGCATCAATGCGATCCAGGCTGCGCAGCACTTTTACTTTTTCGTCGCGGACATCAGCGGGGTTTAAGCTGGCAGGCGGTTCCATTGCGACGATGGTCATTACCTGCAGCAAGTGGTTTTGCACCATGTCCCTGAGCGCGCCTATGTCTGCGTAGTAACTACCGCGACCCTCTACGCCGATTTCCTCGGCAACGGTGATTTGCACGTTGTCGACAAAGGTGTTCTGCCATAGCGGGTGGAACAGTGGATTGCCAAAGCGTATGGCCAGTAGATTTTGGACCGTCTCTTTTCCCAGGTAGTGATCGATGCGGAAAATAGCTTCTTCGGGAAATACTTCGGCTACTTGAGCATTGATTTCCTGGCATGAATCGAGGTCGTGGCCCAGGGGTTTTTCCAGCACAACCCGGCTTGCATCGGTGATAATGTTTGCCTGTGCCAACTGGTGGCAAATGGTGCCGTACAAAGAGGGCAGGGTGGCCAGATAAAAAAGTCTTGAAGGGGCGCTATCGTTTTCGAGTTGCCCGGCCAGCGATTGATAGTCTGCCTCGTTAGCTGCATCAACTTTCTGGTAGTGGAGGCTATCGCGAAACTTTTCCCAAATGGCTTCGTCCCAGTCGCCCTCGGGAAGGTATTTCTGTAGATTGCCGTGGGCGGCTTCACGCAGTGCTTCTGAATCCACTTCGCCGCGGCCAGTGGCGAATATTCGATGCAGCCTGCCTGCCAGGCCATGCCGGTGTAGTTGAAAAAGCGCGGGTAGTAGTTTGCGTGTAGACAGATCTCCGGTGCCACCGAAAACGACTAAATCAACCAGTTGGCTCATACACCTAAATCCTCAGTAAAGCTAAGACCGGAATTGCGATGTTGTATGCGCTTGTCATTCTTGCGCGCGCAACAGCGAGCTGAATCTAGCAAACGGTGATAGTTCCGCGACAATCTGAAGAGTCGCTGGAGGGGTGTAAGCATAGCAAAAATGGGAGCTGTTTGGCCATTGGTCCTCCCGGAGCATCGGCTATAAATAGTCATGGAGTTTATCTGACCGCCACGTAGGTAGTGGGCGAGAGAGGTAATCTTCAACAAAGCCTATATCTGGTGCATACAGCCGGGCCAGGCAGGCAATGTCCTGGAGGCTGATTGCCGGCTTCTCCTTCAGCTCATTCGGGGAATATGATGCGCCTTGATTGCTGGGGCGGTAGAGATCGGGGTCGTCAACTTCGCTCGGCAGATCCAGCCACTGGTAGAGCTTGGACACGAGTTCTTTGGGGTGCTCGGTAATATCATCAAATAGGCAGATGTGGACTTGCTCGGGGTTGAAATAGCGCAGCCATGCTTCGATATGCCGCTGGTAGAAACCCATGTCAATAATGCCCCAGCGATGTCCCCTATCTCGGATGCTGTCGGTCGAATCGATATTGCCAGCCCTATGGTGGTGATAAAAAGCGGAAATAGCTCTGGCCACGGGATTTCTCAGAGAGATTATCAGAGCGACGTCCGGACCCAGAATGCGGGATGCCACACGGGGGATATCCAGATTGGTTCGGTTCAGGTCTTCGGCGTAGGGAGACTGAGCATCGTGCGACCAGAAGTACGCAGGTGTGGACTCGCCACGATAGCGCATGTTTGCGCCCGCAAGGAACGCGGATTTGTAATCTGAAATGCCCTCAGGCGTGTCGGTCTTGTCCCGATGGCCGAAGAATCGCAGCTCTTTTGGGTTTGACATAAATATATCGGGATGGACAGCTAGTCGTTCGTGCAACCAGGTGCTTCCTGCTTTTTGTGCGCCGACTACCAGGAGATTGGGCAGTGCACCTGTTTCCTTAACTTCCCTCAAGCAGCCTCCGTCTCCGGCGATAGATCAGGCACGCAGCCCAAAAGCTAACAATTACTAATCCGCCCACCTCCCTGGCTTCCTCAACGGCATTGCTCTGCATGCCAAACGAAGCAGTTATTTCAGTCATTGAAGCCACACCTGCCATCCTCTGCACCAGGCCTATCATCCAAATCAAGCTCACCGCGAAAAGAAAAGGTGGAAGCCAATGCATTACTGGGTTCTGCCGAAAAGCTGATGCGCACATGCACGCCGCACTCAAATAAATAGTCAACCATACAAACGCATCTACATCGTTGTATTGCACGAGCGCAGAGAGAACAAAAATAATAAGGAACAGGCTGTTGAATGCGACAAACGCCATATAGTGGTCTCATGCTGTTACTAGAGCTGTATACTACAACACTTTTATTATGTGCTTATGCAAAAGCGTAGCCGTACTTTGTGGAATCTTTCGTTGCTAAAAATAGTTAGTTTTATCTCTTTGTCTGCTTTTTGTATTTCTGATTGTGCGTTGGCGCAAAAGATTCCGGAGGTGGAATCCACTTTGGTCACTGGGGTTTACTCGCCTCTGGAATCTTCTGATGTTGCGGGGACTGTCACGGTACTTGGTCTGGAGGAAATACAGGCGCTCAGTGCGCGTTCTTTAAGTGATCTGCTGCGAACAGTGCCCGGTGTTCAAGTAGAGGAACTTGGTGGCCCCGGCGGCCTCGCTGCGGTTTCTATTCGAGGTGGAGAGTCGAACTTCACCCTGGTGCTGTTGGATGGAGTGGCCATTAATGACCCAACCAATACGCGTGGGGGGGTGTTGATTTCTCGAGACTCGATCCGGCCTCAGCTGAACGGATTGAAATAGTCCGTGGTCCCCAGTCTGCTATCTATGGTTCAAATGCCCTCGCCGGGGTGATCAACATTGTTTCGCGCCAGGCTGAGATTGGCCACCAACAACAATTTCGCGCCTCGGTGGGGGAGAATGATTTTAGTCATTATCGTCTGGCGTCGTCGGGTATCAACGGCGCATTGGGGTATTCCCTTGAGGTTACAGGCCGAGATAGTGGTGAACCTGTACCGGGCAGTGTTTTGGTGACCGATGAAGCCCGTGTGCGCTTGAGCTGGCAGCCCAGCGATGCCCATGAATTCGGCATTGGATATCGTTCTTTGACGGGAGATAGCAGTACTTATCCGCAGCAGAGCGGTGGCCCTGATTTTGCCGTGAGTGATTTACTTGAAGTGGCTGAATTCACAGACAAGGTTTTGGACGCCAGGTGGCGCTGGCAAGTGCTCCCCGAATGGGCGAGCGTGGTGAAAGTTGATCGTTTCGAGCACAAAGAGGATACCGAATCTCCGGGAATTGTGCCCTTTCTGGCCGTGCCGCCCAGTGGAGCGAAAACACACTTTGTTCGTCGTCAAACGCAGTGGGTAAACACGCTGCAATTTGCGCGCAACTACTCGTTCAACATGGGAGCAGATTACCGGGAGGAGGAAGGCGAGAGTAAGGGCTATCTTAATTTTTTCGGTTTTGAGTTGCCCACGGATTTTGAGCTTGATAGAGATAGCGTTGGAGTTTTTCTCGATATGCAGGCAAACCTGAGCACGGGATTGGAATTTCAGGGCAGCTTTCGCTATGACGATCCCGATGACTTTTCCAGCGAAACAACATTAAAACTCGGGATGAGCCTACAGATAAACCCCGCGACACGCGCTTTCGCCAATTGGGGCGAGGGGTTCAAATTCCCAAGCTTTTTTGCTTTGGGCCACGCGTTGGTGGGAAATCCTGATCTCAAGCCCGAAACTGCTCGAAGTTGGGACCTGGGTATAAGCTGGGAGCCCGATGCTCCGTGGCGGGCACAGGGAGTGTATTTCTACAACGACTACAGAGATTTAGTCGATTTCGATTCAGACCTGTTCATCAATGTTAATCGCAACCGCGTGAACTCAAACGGTTTTGAATTTGAGCTGAACTGGCGGCCGCTACAGGCTCTGGATGTTCGCGCTCAGGTGACCTACACCGATATCGATGTGAAGCACAGTTCGGTGCCGCTGCAGGGGCGGCCCGAATGGAGAGCAGGTTTTACAGCGGACTGGGAGGTGTCACAGGCTTGGAGCACAACATTAATCTGTTATTGGGGCGGTGAGCAGTATGCTTCGTCCTTACACACGGGAGAATCAGTGATTGAAAAGCTGGATAGTTACTCTCGCGTAAATTGGAATGTCCGTTGGAAGGTGAGTAAACATCTATCAGTTGACCTGTCTGCCGATAATCTCCTGGATGAGCGCTACGCCAATGCAGTCGGCTTCATCGCGCCGGGCCGATCGCTTCGAGTCGGCTTTACGCTGGGAAACCGTTTCTTGCCAGAGGGGGTAAGGAGTGACTATGACGGGTGAGAGAAGTGAATCCAAGGTCGTCCCGATGGCGGTATCCCTTGTTGCTTTCGTATTCGCTTTTCTGCTTTTGCTATGGCTGCTAGCGGCTTGGTACCGTTACCATCCGCACATGCCCTGGCGAGATACGCTGCCGTTGCTGCGCAATTTAATGCCATTGCTCAACGAGGGGTGGAGTAGTAGCGCGGCGCTGTCCCTCATAGAGCCACACTACACCGCCCATCGCGTGTTGGTTCCACGATTGTTGTTGCTGGCTGACATTGAATTTTTCGGCGGACGCAGCCACGTTTTGTTTGCCTCGGGCGCCTTGGGTGTTGCGCTGATCTGGTTTAGTTTTTCGTCCTTGGCCCTAAAACGTCTGCGCGGTGATTTTTGGAGTTGCTTGTTTGCGCTGTCGCTTTCCGCAGCTGTACTTTTTTCTCCTGCACATCTGTGGAACTTCCTCAATCCAATATGCAGTTCCTGGCCGCTCTCCATAGGTTTGTCTGTCGCCGCGCTCTATTTATTGATTAGCCGTCGGCAGCACATCAGTCCAGCGCTATTGCTAGTGGTGTATCTCCTGGCAGCTCTCGCCGCTTTTAGCAATTTTCTGGGGGTGTTGGTCTGGCTACTGTTGCCTTTACCGATGATCGCAGGGCGGGAAAAATACTGGTACTTGAGTGTATTGGGCAGCGGTTTGTTTGTCTGCCTGTATGTGCTGGGCATTAACACCGACGCGGAAATTGCCATATCCATCGCCGATGGCCATCCCGATAACACTGAAATGCTGGCTTATGCTTCATATGTGCGTGAAATGGTTGCGCTCAATGGCCCGCTCGCAATAGTTTCGAAGTCAGTACTTTCGCTCGGAGCACCTTTGTCACTTGGCAGTCCTGTATTGGCCAGTTCTCTGGTCCTATTGTCCTTCGTACTTCCCTTTAGCTTTTTTCTTAGGGCAGTGCACAGGTGGTGGCTGTGCCGGGATCGACTGAGTCAGTGGGCGGAATTTTGCTTGCTCGGATGTGCACTTTGTATGGGTGCGGCGCTCAGCACTTATATCGGACGCGTGATGCCTTATCCCGACGTCATTCATGGGGCAAGTCCTGAGCGCTATCAATCTTACGTGTTGAGCTATTGGGTTTTCTGCCTGGGCTTGTTAATGGATTACTCAGTGAGTTCACAAAAAAGTTTCGTTAAGTGGCTGCCTGCGTTGGCCGTTGGTGTGGCTGTTGTTATCGCTTTTGCGCCGCGCCCAGATTATTTGGAGGAGGAGATTCGCAGTGCCGAGCACGCGGCTATGTTGTACTCCGTGGGCGAGAGTGACAGTTTACGCATCGACCTCCCAGATACTGGGCTGCTGTACACGCCGGAGTATGCTCTTGGGTTCAAAGCCTTTTTTAACAAGCGTTCGCTGGCCTATAAGATCGACTCACCGCCGCCGCCAGCAGGAGTTTTACCGGCCTGTGGGGAGCTCGGTTTGCACTTGATTGACGGGGTGGCGAATAAAGCGCTTGCAGCGATTTTGAAGAACCCCGATTCTCTGGCGCCGATCGCGGTGGAATTGGACTCCTGGCGCGCCTTTGTTACCCGGGATATTGTTGTGTACGCCCAAGGCAAAGCTCTGGCGCGTCTATCTCCGGTTCAGCGATTGAGCTATACGCCTTTGGACCTTCTCAATCCAGCGGCAACGCGCTGGCTCGGAGGGCACATGGGGAAAAGTCTCTCCCGCAGATCCGCACTAGATTTTCGCATTAACGGCCTGCTGGGCTTGGGTGCCTCCTGCCGTCTTGACTTGCCTTGATTGTCCATGGCTGCCGGCTGTCGTATATTAGCCAACAACTTTTCCGATTAACGTTTCCCTCTGCAAGTAGCAATCTGAGTGCGAACTATGAATAAGGGCCGGCCTCATGGATAGAACTGACGCCAGGATTGTGATCACTGGTGGCGCGGGCTTGGTTGGGCAAAATTTACTCGTTAAACTTACCGATAACTGTCGCAACATCTGTGTCATAGATAAGTCTTCCCACAATTTGGCTATCGCTGAAAAATTGCACCCTGGCGTGTCGTTTGTCGATGCGGATTTAGCAGAGTCCGGCTCCTGGCAGAAAAATCTCCCCGAGGTCGACATTGTTATCATGCTGCATGCTCAAATCGGCGGGAATGTCTCTGCAGATTTCTATCGCAACAACGTCACTGCTACTGAGAATGTACTTTCGTGCATCCCGCGCTCTGCGCGTCTTGTCCATGTTAGTTCCTCAGTAGTTCAGTCTTCGGCGAGTGACGATTACAGTGTGAGCAAGGCGCAGCAGGAAAAGCTGGTATTAGAGTCCGGGCTCAAGCACACAATATTAAGGCCGACATTGATGTTTGGTTGGTTCGACCGCAAGCATTTTGGATGGTTGTCACAGTTTCTTACCGCCTCCCCGATTTTCCCCATCCCCGGGAATGGCAAGTTTGTTCGTCAGCCGCTTTATGCAGGTGATTTTTGCGATATTATCCTGGCCTGCATGGATGGCACAGCGGAGAATCAGGCGTGGAATATCTCCGGCAAGGAGAGAGCTGATTACATCGACATCATACGGCTGATCAAAGGGGCAAACGGTGCGAAGTGTCTATTGGTGAAGTTGCCTCATTGGTTTTTCCATTTTCTGCTTGTGGTGTATGCATTATTTGATAGCGATCCTCCGTTTACGACCGCGCAACTCAAGGCATTGGTTATCGATGAAGTGTTTGAGGATATAGATTGGGAATCCCTATTCAATACTTCTGCCACACCCTTAGCCCAGGCGATTCAGCAGACTTTTGCCGATCCCACCTACAGTAAAATTAAGTTGAAGTTCTGACTATGGCTAATATTGCAGTGGTTGGTGGCGGCCCCATGGGCCTGGCAGGCGCATATCATTTACTGAAGCTTGGGCATCAGGTCAGTCTGTATGAAGCCGATACTCAGTTGGGTGGAATGACAGCGTCCTTCGTATTCAATGGGATTAAAATAGAACGCTATTATCACTTTATTTGTAAGAGCGATCAACCTCTGTTTGATTTGCTGGGGGAGCTTGGGATAGCCCACGAACTGCGCTGGACCGAAACGAGAATGGGGTATTATTACCAGGGCCGCTCGCACGATTGGGGTGAACCCTTTGCCCTGTTAAGATTTCCGGGCCTTGGTCTGATTAGCAAAATTCGGTATGGGCTGATGGTTTTTACGTCGACCAAGCGTAGCAATTGGAAAGCTCTGGACAATGTTGATGCTGTGACCTGGCTAAAACGCTGGGTGGGTGAAGCGGCCTATGATGTTCTGTGGCGGCCCTTGTTTGAGCTTAAGTTTCATCACTTTACAAGCAATCTGTCAGCCGCCTGGATTTGGTCCAGACTAAAACGCACGGGCACCTCCCGAAAAAGTCTTCTTCAGGAAGAGCTGGGGTATCTGCTGGGAGGCTCGGATACTTTTCTGGATCGCATTGCGTCGGAAATAGGCACTCTCGGTGGGAAAATTTCTCTTGGGGACCAAGTGCGGGAGATTAGAGTAGATAATGGTGAGGCCTCCGGGGTCGTTACCGCAAATGGCTTTTTCGAGTTTGACAAAGTCATTAGTACTATTCCGATGCCCTACGTGTCGGATATGGTTCCCGCACTCCCGGATCAGGTGCGCAGTCAATATAACGCCATCAACAATATCGCGGTGGTCTGTGTGCTGGTTCACCTTCGCAAGCCCTTGTCCCCGTATTTTTGGCTTAACATCAGTGATCCAGATATGGATATCCCGGGACTCATTGAATACAGTAATCTCAATGGATCGGAAGGGCATATCGTTTACGCGCCTTTCTATATTCCAGGGGAGCATCCCGATTATCTTCGGGAGGACTATTTCTTTATAGATAAGGTTAGAAAATATATTCTTGCGATAAATCAAGAGCTACTGGAAGAGGATATCCTGAAGATCGCAGCGGGACGGTACCGCTATGCCCAGCCCATATGCGAGCCGCAGTTTCTTGAAAAGCTGCCGCCCATTAGTCCCGGTGTCAAAGGGCTTTATATCGCCGACACATCATTTTACTATCCGGAAGACCGGTCGATATCCGAAAGTGTCAAGCTGGGGAAAAAGCTGGCCTATATGGCGGATAACGAATCTTGATTGAAGCGCAGAAACCCGCACGTGGACTTTTGAATAACCGCTTTATACGGTTTTTACTGGCCGGCGGTTTCGCGGCGATATGCAATTTTGGCAGCCGTTTTATCTATAGTCTGTTTATGAATTTTGGCAGCGCTGTCGTCCTGGCATTTGCGAGCGGGCTAACAGTGGGATATTTTCTTAATAAGCGCTTTGTCTTTACCCGCAGTAAGAATTCAGTACCCAAAGAGATGATGTGGTTCCTAGTCATCAACTTGCTTGCGCTTGTGCAGACTTGGGGGCTCAGTGTTTATTTGGCTGAATTCCTGTCTGAGAGTCTAGTGGCTTATGCCACGAACCCTCGCCAGTGGGCGGAGGCGATAGCACATGGCGCCGGGGTTCTGCTCCCGGTTTTTACCAGCTATATAGGCCACAGGTACCTAACTTTCAGGGAATAGCTTACAATCGCCTACTGAAACTGATCGAGTGGAATAACCGCAATAATGAGCGCGCAGCAGAGCCAGGCAGATTCACTTCAGCAGCAATACCGGGCCCGGTTTTCGGAGGCTTCCCAGTACCGGAATGCCCTGTGGCGCGTACTGTGCGAGGAGTTCTTCCAAAAGTATATTGAGCGTGACTGCGTGCTTCTGGATCTCGGTTGTGGTTGGGGAGAATTTAGCAACAATATTGTCGCCGCTAAAAAATACGCCATGGATTTAAATCCCGATGCAGCCGATCATTTGAATGAGGATGTGGAGTTGCTTGCCCAGGATTGCTGCGGGCCCTGGCCGACGGCGGACAATTCGCTAGATGTGGTCTTTACCAGCAACTTTCTCGAACATTTACCCGATAAGCCCAGCATCGAGAAAACGATTGCTGAGGTTAAGCGCTGCCTGAAGCCCGGAGGGCAGTTTATCGCCCTGGGGCCAAACATCAGATTGGTACCCGGGGCCTATTGGGATTTTTGGGATCACCACGTACCTATCTCAGATCGCTCTTTGGTAGAGTTCATGACACTCAAGGGTTTTTCAGTTGTTGAGCAGCACGCGGGTTTTCTACCCTACACCATGTCCGATGGGAGCGAGCCCAATCTCTTGCTGGTACGTCTATATTTGAAGATTCGTCTGGCATGGAAAATCATGGGTAAACAGTTTTTGATTGTTGCGCGGCTGGATCACTGAAAGTGATCCCAACGTTGGATAACGATAATGCCTATTGATACGAGTTCTAACCAAGAGCAGCTTCCTCTTTGTGTCGACCTGGATGGCACTCTCGTAAAGACCGATACGCTGGTGGAAAGTGCCTTGGCGCTGGTGAAAAAAAACCCCTTCTACGTATTTTCCATGCTGTTGTGGTTGTTTCAAGGTAAACAACAGCTCAAGCATCAGATAGCCGCACGCACAAAACTTGATGTTGCATTACTGCCCTACAATACGGACCTGATTGAATGGCTGCATAGCCAGCAAGATAGCCGCCGTATCGTATTGGTTACCGCTGCGAATTCGAAGATTGCAAACGCTGTGGCAGATCACCTAAAAATATTCTCTGAAGTGATCGCAAGTTCCGAAGGGCAAAATTTAAGTGGCGGCGAAAAGCGCGATGAGTTGGACAAATTGTATGGTTCAGGCGGATATGATTATGCGGGGAATAGCAGCGACGATCTTTTAGTTTGGGAGCACTGCAATAGCGCTGTCGTAGTTGACGCGAGTACCTCGGTGCTGGCCCGTGTCCGGTCTATTGCTACGGTGGAACGGATCTACTCTTCGGATAAGAATAGCGCGAAGTTACTTTTCTATGCGATGCGGCCCCGGCAGTGGATTAAAAATCTGCTTATTTTCGTTAACGTGTTGATGGCACATCAGTTGAGTGATCTTGCCCTGATGACGTCTACGCTGGCTGCATTTTTTGCGTTTTGTCTATGCGCCTCCGCCGTTTATCTAATGAACGACTTGTTCGATTTGGACGCTGACCGTAAGCACAGCAGCAAACGCTTCCGCGCTTTTTCCAGCGGTTCACTGAACCCGATTTATGGCATTGTCGCGGCACCCGTATTATTGGTTCTTGCTTTTCTCTTCGCGGCAATAGCCGGTGGAGCCTTCCCCCTTGCTCTGCTTGTCTATTTTGCCGTCACGGTATTGTATTCACTTTTTCTCAAGCGCATTGTCATACTGGACGTGCTGGTCCTGGCGATGTTGTACACCTTGCGTATTGTAGCGGGCGCAGCTGTTGCGGTGGTTATGCCGTCTTTCTGGTTGATGTCCTTTGCTATGTTTATCTTCGGTAGTCTGGCTATGGCAAAGCGCTATGCTGAGCTGAAGATGTTGGAAGCGCAGGACACCACCTGGGCTAGCGGCAGGGGCTATCATGTTGGCGACCTGGCATTGATCTCCAGTCTTGGCGTGTCCTCCGGTTACATTGCTATTTTAGTTCTCGCGCTATACGTGAATAGCCCAGACGTTCTCGAGTTGTATCACAACGTCAACTTTATCTGGCTTTTGTGCCCTTTGCTCATGTACTGGATCGGGCGTATCTGGTTATTGGCTAGTCGCGGTACTTTGGATCAGGACCCTGTTATTTTTGCCACCCGTGATCCGGTGAGTTATCTGGTCGGGTTTTTTAGTTTGCTTATACTGTGGGCGGCAACTTAATGGGTGGTAGCTGGGGGCGACTGTCCATTGAGGAGCCAAAGCGATGCCTCGAACGAGATTGGCGGTTTGAAGCTATACCCGAATTAGAAACGGGCGACTCCGTTTTGCCCTATGGACGTGGGCGAAGTTACGGCGATAGCTGCATCAATAGCAGCGGCAGCCATCTCAGTACACGCCGGTTGAACCGGTTTATCCATTTTGATCAGGACTTAGGTTATTTAGAGTGCGAAGCTGGTGTTACCCTCGAGGAAATTCTAGATGTCATTGTACCCAAGGGATGGTTTTTACCCGTTGTACCGGGAACGCGCTTTGTCACGGTAGGTGGGGCAATCGCAAACGATGTGCACGGTAAAAATCATCACAGTGCAGGCTCATTTGGTTGCCATGTCCGTTCACTGGAAGTTCTTCGTAGCGATGGCTCGCGTACGCTTTGCACTGGTGAGCAAAATAGCGACCTGTTTGCGGCGACCATTGGTGGGCTTGGCTTGACCGGTTTGATTACCAGGGCCGCCATTGAACTCAAGGCAATCACCAGCGATACATTGTCGACTCAGAATTTAGCCTTCACTTCCATTGAGCACTTCTTAGAACTCAGTAGTGAGTCTATGCAGTGGGATTACAACGTTGCCTGGGTCGACACCACTGCAAGTGGTGTCAAGGCGGGAAGGGGTATTCTTTCTCGGGCGAAGCACATGACCGATAAGACGCAGTTGCTAGCACAGGGTAATCAACGAAATTTATCCGTGCCTGTTACGCCTCCCTTTTCTGCGATTAACAATTGGACAGTTAGTCGTTTCAATCAGTTTTACTTTTTTTTGAAGGCCCGCAAATCTGATCTTGTTCCTCAGCACTATCAATCCTTCTTTTTCCCATTGGACTCAGTTTTGGGCTGGAATCGTGCCTACGGAACGCGGGGATTTTACCAGTATCAATGTGTTGTTCCCTTCGAGGACGGGCGCGCTGCCGTAGAGCGCTTACTGGGGGAAATTGGTCACAGTGGCGAGGGCTCTTTTCTCACGGTGTTGAAAGTATTTGGGGAGCAAGTTTCTCCCGGAATGCTTTCGTTTCCGAGATCGGGTCTAACCCTCGCTATAGATTTCCCCAATCGAGGCGAAAAAACCCACACTTTATTCGGCAAGCTCGACGCGATTGTACTCGAGGCGGGTGGCGCGCTGTATCCCGCTAAAGATGCACGAATGTCCAAGGAAATGTTTTTGGCTGGTTATCCAGAATTGGAAAAATTCTCCGAGTACGTTGACCCCCAATTCTCATCGGCTTTTTGGCGTAGGGTGCGGTTATGAAAGAGGGACAGCGCATTTTGGTTTTTGGCGCCTCGTCGGCTATTTGCGCCGCGTTACTCAAATTGTATGCGCCCAAGGGGGCGACCTTTTACCTGGTTGCGCGCGACGCTCAAAAGCTGACAGCCCAAACGGATGATCTCCAAGTACGCGGGGGCACCGTTGCTGGGAATGAGTCCTACGATTTCAATCAATGGGATGCCCACGAAGGCGTGGTGGAAAGGGCTGTGGAGTCTCTGCGCCAGATCGATGTTGTCATCGTCGCGCATGGAACACTGCCGGATCAGAGCCAGTGTGAAGTCTCCCCCGCATCTGTACGAGCTTGCATGGAAGACAACTTCACCAGCGCGGCAATCATTCTTCAGTGCTGCGCAGCGGCCTTGTCCGTTCAGGGCAGCGGCACCCTGGTTGCTATTTCCTCAGTGGCCGGTGACAGAGGGCGCAAGAGCAATTATGTCTATGGTGCGGCCAAGTCTGGTATAGATGCACTACTGCAGGGGCTGCATGCAAGATTTACGGGTTCTGTTATTGAGGTGGTCAACATCAAGCCAGGGATGATTAAGACCCCGATGACCCAGGAGATGAAAGCCGGTGCGATTTGGTCAACACCCGAAGTGATAGCACCTAAAATTTTGCGTGCCATAACAAAGGGAGGAGGGGTTTACTATGTCCCTGGATACTGGCGTTTTATCATGTTTGTTATTCGTTCACTGCCCAACGCCATTGTCGCCAGGTTGCCGATTTAAAGCCGTGTCATCCTCCCACGGGTCCTTGCCTTGACTGATCAAGCGTTTATTGCGCTTCTGTCCGCGTTGTAAGGAGTGAATTAGAAATGGCTTTGCCTGGGGTGAAACGCGCCCGAGCAGGGTCGACTCGCGACGAAGGCTGAAAAAACCTTCAGACCATAGACTATGCAATTGCACCCTGTGTCGCTCAATTTCTTCTGTGCGCTCCGCGTAAGATGACGTTGTGACTCCGCCGTGAAACTGATGAAAGGAACCCTCTCCCGGCAGTACGAACAATTGGGTTCCCGACAGCATCCCAAGGCCTCTGTACATATGCAGATTGATGCTTCCGCCGCCATGCAGTTGAAATTGTGTGTCGGCATAGCCAATTGCCGCGTAGTTTTTAGCTGAGGCGAACATACAGTTACACTCCATCAGTGGATGGAGATAGCCATGCGTGTTGGCACCGCTGAAGGTAGATATGTTGAACAGCTCATAGCCGTTATTTTGCCAGTCGACGGAAGCGAGTAACTCAATTTCAGCCTCGGCCTGATTTAAGTCCCCCTGAACCAGATGTTGTTCCTCGTGACCCAGGTGGTAACCGGGAACTGCGACGAGTGCGTCCTCGGAAATCGAGTAGGCCATGAGGGCGTTGTAGATAATGCCGGGGCTAACCATTCTGGCGCCATCGATCATCAGACAGATATAGGGTGCCCTACTCATCGCGAAAGCTTCATTGATAGCGTATACCGGTGAAACCGCCGTTTCATCCCTCAGCAAATAGTGGAAATTGTCCGGTAGCTTGGCCAGCGTTTCTGCGGGTAGATTGTCGCCTGAGCTGTTTTCAACAACGATAACTTCATAGTCATTGGCAGTCACTCCGCGTTGGAAGTCGGGGGCCAGTGTCTGCAAGGTTTTTTCCAGTTGCGCAGACATTTTGTAGGCAATGACAATAACGGAAATTTTAGGGTTAGATGACAAAGTCTCGAGTGCTCTTGGGACTACTGGGTTTATTGGGGCAGTACGATAACGACACTAGCAACATTCCTAGTCGGAGGAAAGCTGGTCTCAATAAAATCGTAGGGCCGATGGAAGTTCCCAACCATCCATGTGGCCGGAAACTTTAGTGAAACGAATAGTTTTTTTGAACTTAATTTTGGGTTTCACCTTGAGTTCCCCCGGGCCGAATTGGGACAGTGGCGTCACCCCTTCCGACAAATGCATAAGCGACGCAGCCTCTTTCAGCTGGTTGAAATAGGCGTTGATGTCGTGGTCTAACACCTCACGAAAAGGATAGCTGCGGCCCATACGTGGTGTGACGGCGCCCTGGGTTTTACTCAGGGTTTGGGCGACGGAGGGTTCCAGTTCAACGTCAAATCGACGTTTGGTAAACTCAATAATCTCATCGTAATAGGCGCCGATATCTGCAAAGAAGAATGCGGCCTCTTCGCCCCAACTCATCAAGGACCAATCGCCGCTGCGCGAGTCCATGGCAAATACATCCTCGAAAAGGCGAACCGATATTGGAAGATTCGGATTTTTTTCGAGCACAGCATCTAGCCAGGTCTGAAGAAATTCGATCGACTTAACGCCGTGTTCCAGTTGCAAGTAATAAAGATAGTACTTGAGTATGCCTAATCGCACATGAAACTCATACACCATAAAGAGGCTTCGCATGTAGCGCATATCTGAATGTGAGAAGGTCGCGGTGGATGCGATTAGGCCCTCGCTGTCGGTCACGATCTTATGTTCTTCGATATACTCCTTTTCCGCCATGGGGGCGTTGGGCATCATGGACGTGAAATTTCCGTTGGCGGACACTTTCCAATCGAAACAATATTGCAAATCTCTGGCCATGCTGTCGACAGTCTGCCCAGGCAGACCAATCATCAAATCTGTTGCTATGGGAATTTTCTCTGCGTTGAAGTACTCCATCATAGTTTCATAGGTTGTTGTTTTAATATTGTCACGCCGTATTACTTTGAGGACCGCCTCGTCCGTTGTTTGTAGCGCTATAATTCCCGTTGGCAGCAGGCCGCCCTCGTGTAGAATTTTTATCACTGCCATGAGTCGGCGGCCGCCGTTCTTGGCAAAATTTGTGTTGAGTTTTTTTGGGTATCCCGTGCGCTTACTAATTGCAACGAGCGCCTTGGAGATTTCAATGTCCTGTTCAAGCATGCCGAAGTTGGCGTCGGCGATAAAGATGACCTGGGATCTACGACTCGCTAAAAATTCGATTTCGGCGATAACGCGTTCCGGGATGAACTTCGTCACTTTCTGAAGTGTAGCGGAACCCCAGTCACAGTATGTGCAACCGTAGGGGCAGCCCCGATTGGTCTCCAGAATTGTATTCGAAAAGTCGTAAAACCAGTTGCCGAATTCACCTGTTAGATAGGGTGAGGGCAGTAGTGTAATGTCCTTGACTCTCGCCCGGTCCCCGGTGCGGTGTTGTGCCCCTGCGTGGCTAAACACGATGCCTTGTGTTGCTGCCAATGTTGACAGATCGTTCGCCGATGGCTCTGCCAGAGACTCTAAAATCTCGGCACAACTGATCTCGCCCTCGCCCAGTACTGCGATATCAATGAAATTGTTGTTAACGAGAAAGTCTTCGGTGTCGCCTTCATACTTTGGAACTTCAGGCCCCCCAAAAATAATCAGACTATCGGGGCAGCGATTTTTTATCTCCCGAGCGGCACGCAAGTTCAGGTCGTGATTCCAGACGTAGGAAGAGAACAGGCACACAGGATTGGATGATGATTGCACGGACTCGTAAACGTTTTCCAGCGGGTACTTTTCCAGGCCCCCCAGCAATATTTCTCCAATCTCGTAGGCGCCGCTGAGTTGGGTTTCCCTACACTCGCGCAAATAGGCAGTGACCATACCCAGGGAAAGATAGGGAAGCGTCCAGGTATTATGGGCGATGGCTAGTGGGAAAACCTTCCTTGTGGATTGGTTCATATAATACTGCTCTACCGGGCTACTCATCTTTTCCCAATCGAGTCTCGACCTGATACATAGGTCTACCCTTGCTCTCCATAAAGGTCTTTCCAACGTACTCTCCGGCAACGCCAATGGCGAGTAGTTGTAAACCTCCTAATAGATAAATGGGTATTACGGTGGAAGCCCAACCAGGCGCTGTCCCCTGTTCGCCAAATGCCGCCGCCAGTGCCCACCCGCCCAGTGCCAGAGCAACCAGAAACACAAAGAATCCGAGCAATGAAATCACCCGCAGGGGTAAAATCGAAAACGAGGTAAGCCCCTGAAGTGAAAGATTCAACATTCTGCTGAAGGGGTATTTGGATTCGCCCAGCATTCGTGGGCTGCGCGTGTAGTACACTTTTTCCGAGGGCAGTCCCAGTAGAGGAACAATGCCGCGAAGATAGAGGTTTACCTCCTTGTATTCCCCCAGGAACTCCACCGCTCTGTGGCTCATCAGCCTAAAATCGGCGTGGTCCTGAACTGATCTGATTCCCATTTTAGCCAACAGCCAGTAGTGCACCTTGGCGGTAATCCGTTTAAAAATAGTGTCACTGTCGCGATTCTCTCTCACGCCGTAAACGATTTCGTTACCGAGGGCAAAGGAGGCCATCATTTTTTCGATGGCGGCAATGTCGTCCTGAAGATCGGCATCCAGGCTGATATAGGCATCGGCGTCTGTTTCCATCAGGCCTGCGTAAACCGCGTACTGGTGGCCGTAGTTGCGAGCCAATTTAATGCCGCCAAACATTGTGTCTGCGTCAGTCAACTCACGTATTTGTTGCCAGGTTTCGTCCGCACTGCCATCGTCGATAAAATAGATGCGCGATTTAGGTGAGATTATTTCGGCGGAAATTAGCCTGCGCATTTCGTTACCGAGGGTGGTGCTGGTGCTGGGCAATACCTGCTGCTCGTTGAAGCAGGGGATTATCAGGCCTAGTATCGGCGGTTGCTTCGCTTCCATCGTCTCACTCATTAGGTTTCAACTGTGATGATAGCCTATAAAGATTTTTTTTGATGATCGCTGGCATGGCACTGATTCGCTCAGGGAGGATTTTAATCAATTGTTTCCGCGCCTTGTAGATTGCCGGGCTGATATCGGCAGGCGCCTGTTCGGGATCGACAAGATACGGTGCCAAACTTGCCTCCAGCTCAGGCGCGCTGCCGGATTTTAGATAGACGAAAGTATTATAGCGGTACCAGGCTTTCACCGTGGTGTTCCCTACGAGCCGGGGCCTAACGGGGTCATACATGGCGTAGCCCTGATCTCGAAACAGATCACGCCAATAGGAATAGGGTTGTTCATTGATATGATTTTCACCTCCTTGCCCTGGGGTGGCGGCTGAAAACAGCACCAGGTCGGAGTGTTGGCATAGGCTCTTTACAAACTCGGCGGCGGCAGAATCTGGCAAATGCTCGGCAACTTCGAGGCTTTGCACCAACGAAAATTTTCTATCCAGAGAGAAGGTGGACCGCAGGTCTGTGGAGATAAATTCCTCGGGACTGATCAATAGCTGTTCCGGTGTCACATAGTCGCCATCCAGGCCGATGACCTTGGCATCGAAGGATTTCCATACGCTCAGCCAGGCTCCCGCGCCGCAGCCGACATCGAGAACCGATTCCACGGAAATGGGTGCTACCTCGAGCAGCCGCGGAATCAGTTCCCGCGCTGAGGCGGCCGATCCTCGGTTGATCAGTTGGTAAAAGGCGTCGTTATACTCATACATCTGCGAGAGCCCTGGAGGAGCTGGGTTTGGGGGAAACTCAGCCCCGAACTATTGTGTTGGGCATTCTACAGTGAAACAAGTTGGGTCCCAAGCTATTGGCAACGACTGTCAGTAGGCCCATACGTGCTTCCTTGGCGGGTATTTTCCCTGTGAACACACTGTCCCGGGGCCTGGCCAGCTCGATAGGGGTGTAGCCGCCCGTGTGGCTTTGATGCAAGCGCGCCATGAATTTACGCTCTGAATAGATCAATAGATCCCGGGTGATGATTGATTGCACTGCACCCAGTCGAACCTCAATAGTTGTATAGCCCTTAATGTCAGACTTGTCATAGCTTGCGGTAATGGAATCTGTTGGGCACTCGATAGTGGATTCTTTGATCGGGTAGGGCGGCTCGCCCGACGCCAAATAGGCGAGCTCTTTTTTCTTGAAAAATGGTTCGAAACGGAAAACGTATTCGGGTTTGAAACGCAACATTTTGTGACCGGCCCGCTGACGCAACTTCGGGTTCTCGCCGCTGGCATAAAGCCTGCTGGCGTGCTCCATACTTTTAACCTCCTGCTGCAGGTAATTCCCCTTGGGGTAAATCAACATTACGGTAATGGTCAGGCAAGACCCCATTAGCAACAGGCGGTGCAAATTCCCGAGATAATTGAGAGCGCTTACCGCAAGCCCCATGATGCCGATCCAATAGATAGCCGAGACTGTGTTGTAGCGCTCGAAGCTTGGCCCATCCGGGTGATTCGGTTGCTCTATCAGTCTGCCAAGCTGGATAGCAACTGCGATTCCCAGGGCCAGGACAGAGGCCATAAGACATAATTTAACCCAGGGGTGGTAGCCGTTGCGACCCGTGAACTCGGAACGAAGAAAACGAATTCCGCTGAAGGCCAAGACCCACAGGGAGACACCCATCAGTAATGCCCCTGTTAGCGATTTTTCAGATGATAGTGGCCAGGTTAATACTCTGAGTGTTTTACCGACGATGACAGTTAGCGTGTTGTTGCTGATCGCTTCTATGCCCGTGGCTTTGATTTTTTCGATGACCTCCGTGTTGTCACCCTCCCAGGCAACGGCGATTTCGGCATCCGACGAAAGCCCATTCGAATAGGCAGCGGCCAGCAGTACGCTGATTGCCAGGGTCGTATACAAGGTAAGCCGGGAGCATCGAATCGCTAGAACAGGTAGAACAAGCCATACAATCACGCCCGCGAAGGTGGTGAACGCGGCGATCGTAGCGAATGTATAGGCTGTTAGCCAAGCCCAGAATCCTGGGGGTTCAGATCGTCGAACCAGGACATAAAATGAGATAAGGGCGCAGGCAAACGTGATATGCCAGCTCGCATTGATGGCATTTACCAAATTCCAAAGGTGTGCGGGGGCGAACATCAATGTGGCGACAATGCCTATATAGAACAAGCGGCTGGAAGTATTGTCCTCAAAGTAGTCTCTGGCCATGTGGACCAAAATACCCAGGCAAGTAAAGATACCGATCCAGGCGCTGGCATACATAAGGTGGTTTTGACCATTGAAGAAACTCAGGTCCAGGGCCACTAGTAGCCTGGGCACAGCAATGCGATGCGCGCCGTAGTGTGGCTCGATCAGCAATTGCCAGTCAGTCAGGAGTGTCGGTTGCTTCAAAAGCCCGTCGAGGATGACGAACATATCGCGCCATGGAAGATGCGGATGCAATCTATACCACAGCAGCAATGTCCAGATAAACCAGAATGCACCCAGAACGAGCGCTAGAGCGACCATCAGCTGAAGGAGCTTATTTGATGGGCTGTTGTTGGCCATTTCGTTCATTTACTGTCCTGCAGATGCTGCCCGCTGTGGTTTTGGCCGTGTCGCAACCGGAGGGCACTATACCTCAGACTAGACTGGGGTAAAACCGGATTTAGAATAGCGTCGCGGGGTTAGTTTTGAACCTGCCCAACCCACGCCGGAAACCTCCCTGAATGCCCAATGCAAGGCCCGTCAAAAAGCCCATTGTTCTGTCCCGGCAGATTGTCTTCTTGCACATCGCGAAAACGGCGGGCACTTCTATTGTTCACTTTTTTCGCAAGCACCTACAATCTGATTCCCTGTGCTCTCACGGCGACTTTCTGCACATGCCGCCAGGTCGGGAGCAGCGTCAGGAATTACTGAAAAGCTACCGGTTTGTCTCCGGCCATTTTGGTTATGACGAGGTGGCTGCTCTTTTGCCCGGGGCTTATTCCTTTACCTTTCTTAGGGATCCTGTGGATCGAGTGTTGTCGCTTTATCAGTTTTGTATGCATCCCGACATGCAGCGGCAGTTTCCGGTTGCCAGGGCGGCGAGGGATCTCGGCCTTGATGGATTTATTCATTCTATGGCGCCGGAGGTTGTTGAGGCGGTGGATAATCTGCAGTGTTGGCAGTTGGCGAGATCTTATTGGAGTGAGGATAGACGGGCACTGGCGGGCATGAATGACTCCCAGTTGCTGGACCTGGCAGATACACATTTACAAGAGCTGTCACATGTTGGACTTACGGAAACCTTTGATAGCGATTTTAAGAAAATTCTCAAAGATATCGGGATCGAGCGGGATATTCCAAAGGGCAGACAGTTTGTGACAGCAAATCCAATATTACGCGAGTCTTTAAAACCCGATACTCTGGCTACTCTCCTGCGAAGGGTGGCGACAGACACGCAACTACACGATCTTGTTCGGTCCAGGCGTTCTTTGACGGAAGCGGGCGAAGGATGAGCGTTAGCTATTCAAAGCGGATTTGCAGTGCAGACACTTTTTAACAGTGGATCGGTTGATGTCTTTATCTCTTTTACGGACAGAAAACGCGATGAGATGTAAACCTCTGCAGATGGAGGCATAAACCAGCGCTTGCTTGAATCCAGCCTCACTTTTAGGGGATTGTTAGGAGAGGCCTTGCTAAACGCTGTATTGCGGAAGCTTGATTCACCCGCGAGTTCACCGTTGAGATACACCCGTATGAGACTCATGGCTTTATCAAAAACCATATCTTTTTTTACCAGTGCACTTTGCACGACTAGGCTGAAACACTGCTGTTTTGCGTCCGGTGCCGGAATCGAAACCACAGTGCCGTCAATCTTGATATTGAGCATGTCCTGGGATTCGCTGATATCTATGTATCCGTCTTGTTTCACTAGCGACAGCTTTGTTTGGGCGGCTCTCGATTGCGATCCACGCTGGAAGACGAACCCCATGGTTTGGGTATCGACAATGGGTGTTCGTCTAAAGCCGTAGCCCGTGTAGCTTCTCCAGCCGTCTTTGTCGGACCTGTCCAGATTGTCAACTTGGGTCGTATTGCGAATCCATTCGCGCATCGAACGGCGCATTTGGCTCGCTATCTCAGGCTGTTCCTCCAGGCGGTTGGTTTGCTCCTTCGATACGGTGTCTAGCTCATTTTGTAGCAACTCAGTAACCGACTCCCAGGTGTTCAGTCGCCAACGTCCGTCCTGGGAGAGCATGCCGTATTTGTCGCACCAGCGGTCATGGCTGTACCAGCGCAGGACTCTATCGGCTGGGGCTGCAAGCAAATCTACCCCATCCAGGTTCTCGGGGGAGGAGCCTCCGATGGCGTTCACAATGGTCGGGTAGAGGTCGAAAATCATCGCAGGGTGATCGCGGACTTGAAGGTCTGGCCAGTGATCTGCCCAGGAAAGTATGAGCGGTGTTCGCACGCCGCCTTCTGTATACGTCGCCTTTTTGCCCTGAAACGGCAAATTGCTGGGCCAGGACTTTGCTGTTCCCCCGTTGTCGCTGACAATAACAATCACGGTGTTGGCAAGCTGACCCGATTCTTCTAAAAATGAGTATATACGCCCCAAATTGGTATCGAGTTGATCTTTGAGAGCCTGGTATCTGCCGGCGTCGTCCTGGGAATAGCGATCGCTGTATTGTTTGGATGGCTGAACTGGGGTGTGCGGCGCATAGTAAGACAAATAAATAAACCATTCGTCTTCCTGTGTTTTCATCACCTCGATTGCATGGTCTGTTAGCAGGTCGGTCAAGTGGCCTTTGAATTGGCGCAGTTCGCCAAGCTCGTTTTCAAGCCAGGGATTACGATAGCGAGGACGAGCGCGAGTGTAGCGATCGGAACCCTGGGCACTCATATCGTGAGGCCCTTTCAGATACAACTGATTCATAAAACCAAACCAGTGATCAAAGCCCTGATACTCCGGGCGCGCCTCGGGATGGGCGTCGCCGGCATGCCACTTTCCTATCATATAGTTTGTGTAACCCTGACCCGACATCGCATCGGGTAGGGTTTCGAACTCGTGGTCGATACCGGCCAATACAGGCTGGGCCCCTACTTTGGACGGGTAAAGACCCGTTAACAAAGCCACCCGGCTGGCGGTGCAACTACTCTCTGCGTAGTGCCGCGTATAGCGGATTCCAGATTGGGCTATCTTGTCGAGCGTAGGAGTCGGTGAGTCGGAACCGTTATTCACTGCCAGATCGTTGTAGCCAAAATCATCAAACACAACCAGGAGTACGTTGGGTTTGGTGTGGGGTTTATCTGCCTGCGTAGGTTTCTCATCGCAGCCGTTGAGAGTGATCAGGGCCATAGAAAATGCAAGGGCTGCAAAGCCTCTGGCGGTGATCGAGAGTATCGGGGTTGTCATATTCATGTCAGGGCCTTTTGAGCCTTGTTTCCTTCCTGGGTTGCCACACCTGGATATTGTAGGTGCCGCCGCCGTAGCGATCGGTCATAGAAAGCGGGATCGTCCTGGCATTTTTATAGTGTCGAGCGAGGAATTTTCGTCCACTGAGGTCGGAGTTGGGGGGCGGGTTGCGGTCAAAAAAACCGCGCATTTCCCAGGATGAAGCCAATACCAGATCATACTCCCGTCTTTCAATTTTTTGATACATGGTAGCAATGTAGTCGGACCAGATTGCTTCGACGGTGTCTTCAGGACGGGCTTTTACGAAGATTTCTGGCTTGCCTGCCGCTAGGGGAAAGTAGAAAGTGTGTCCGTCCTGATTCACCTCTTTATTTTGCTTAAGCAAAGTCATTACCAACATTTGAGTGGCAAGTATCTCGTCATTCTCAGCGATCAATTCCTCCATTTCACTCCACTTGCCCAGATCGCTTGAAAAGTCCTTTGGCAGTATTGCGTAGGCTTGATAGAGGCTAAGCAGTATGACGGGAGAGATAAATTTAAGTTTTTCTGGCATGTCGGCAATTGATTTAAAAGCGACGATCAACAGAAATGGTGACATGAGTTGAAACAGATAGGTCATGTAGTTACCGGGATTTTGGCCCAGGGTCACCACTATGGCCATCGATGACCAGAACAGGCCAAACCAGAAAAAATCGACCTGGGAATTGAACAGTGGCCCCTGCAATCCAGCTTTAGCGAGCTGAAATCGAGAAGCCAGGAGTCTAAACGCCTCACCCAGACCTGTGCTGTATACCCATGTAAACGCGGCCACCAACATAACGGCCAGCAGGCCCGAATAGGTTACGACATAGGTTCGCAGCTGAATCAATAAAATGTCCACTGTCTGCAAACCGGCCATGGCGGCAGAGGGGGTGAACAGTGTGTTGTCCAGATAGTAAGGGCTGGTGTAATGCACCGCAGTGAGTGTACCCAGCAGGCAGCTTGCGTATATCGTCCCCAATATCAATGCTTTGCTCATGGAGTGATAGAGGAAAAGATAGAGGCACAGTATTGCTATCCCAAGAATGAAATACTGTTTGATGTAGAAAGCCAATACTCCACAAACTACCGCGAACACCAAACTGTTGCGGTTGAACTTGAAATACCATGGGCCGATAAAACCGGCCACAAAGATCGCGACTCCCGGTGCGTTCGTGCTGGCGACGGGGGTGCCGTAAAACAGCAAAGCCGCATACATCAGAGCAAAAGTGGCTAGTGAGAATTGCCAATTGCGGGTAATTTTCTGCGTTACCAGGCTTAACAGCCCGCAAGCCACGATAATAAATAATGCTGATACCGCACGATGCAACAAGAACGTATTGCCAAAAAGATGGGTGAGTGGTGCGACCATCATATTGTAAAGGGGGGGGTATACGTCGGCCGCGTGGGGTTGAAATTCTCGGGTGTAGGGATTGAAACCTTCAGCGATAATTCCCGTAATCAGGGGCATGGTGCCCTCGTACAAATCCAGAGGTACTGCTGCCGTGATAATTTGCCAATGGTGATGAATTAGGCACAGCAGCAATACCAGCGTTGCCGCTGGGAAAAGAATTCGCCACAGTTTGTCTATTGTTTCCAAGTGCTCGTTTTATAGTCGCAGGTTTCAATGCCCAGCCAGCTTCAGGTGCCGGCGGTGTTGGATCGCAGTATAGCCCATAGAGTGCGGTATTTGTTTCTGGGGGCCGGCGTGCTTGGAGTAGAGCTAAGGCCCCTGTAGAATTAGAAGGAGTGGGTGTTTATGCGGTAGAATTGGCCCTGCCAAACACCGCCATCACGGTAACTAATGTCAGCCCACACGGAAAACCTCAAAGACGCGAGCAATGCTATTTATGTCCAGGTGGCATCGCTCTATGTGGTTGTGGGTTTGTGCGTGTATTTCTTCAGTCTTCTGGAGCCGGGTTTTACGCTAGTTTTTTTAGGCGGGTCTGTTCTTGCGTGGATACTTGTGGGTTGGTGCCAATTTGCACTGTTCAACGCATTACACGAAGGGCTGCACAATCGTTTTGGAAATCCTCATCGACAATTTCTGGCATACGCGAGCACGGCCTATACCGCTGGATTTGACGAGCGCTATCGCAAGGTACATCTGGATCATCACAAATATTTTGGCCATCCTGAATTGGATCCTGACTACCCCAACTATGGGAACTTCCCTAAGACAAAGCGGGCACTTATGTGGAGGCTGTTCCTGAATCTATGCGGATGGCTCGCGCTTCTGCAATTTCTGGGTGTGCGTCAGACCAGCACGGCATCTGACGAAATAGAATCAGTAGAGCCCTCGGGGTCTATTATTCGTGTCGCAGTCACTCAGTTTCTGACTTTGGCATTGTTTGGGGTGACGGTAGGGTGGTTTTATTATTTCTGGTTGTGGCTGGTACCTATCGCAACTTTTGGCAAGTTCTTTTCTTCTACCAGGGCATTTTGTGAGCATGGCTGCCCCGATAATCAGCCGACGATCAGGACAATCACCGGCTCCTTTCTGGGAGAGAAGATACTGGGTGTGTTCTGTTTCCACTATCATGCGGAGCACCATCGGCATGTGGCTATTCCCTACAATCGATTGGCGGAAGCGAGTGCGCTACTTGGCGAATCCGTCTATTCAAAAGATGCTCCCGGGGAGCCTAACTACGTCCACTATCAAAAGGGATACGGTAGTCTACTGTACGGCTGGTTTAGCGAGTTGCCCTTTTAGATGAGAAACGAACGGCCATGAAGACGCAGTATCAGTGCAACTATTGCCTTGCGCGGCAGTTCGATGTCATCACGGAAGGTATTCAGGATTGGGAGTACGGTGTAGCGGGCTCCTACGACTACTACCAATGCCAATCCTGCCAGGGCGTGCAGTTGCACCCGTTTCCGGACCTGGAAGGTTTGAAACAGGCCTACGACATTCAGTATCACGGCTACGCCACAGGACAGAAACGGGGTGCTCTTTTCTCCTTGCTGTACGGCGCAAAAGAGCGTCTTTTTCGCCGCCAGATGTCCCACTTGATAGATTCCAGTTCCAGGGTTCTGGATGTGGGCTGCGGGGCGGGAGAATTTTTGCTCAATGTCAGGAGTCTGGGCGTAAGCTCTCTGGAGGGAATCGACTTTAGCGAAGATATGATTTCGTCTTTGGCGGGGCAGGGCATCACAGGCTATTGTGGCACCTTTCCAGAGTTCGAGGGGCAGGCTGACAGCTACGATCTTATTGCGATGAACAACTATCTGGAGCACACGGTGGAACCGCGCCTTGAGCTTGAAAAATCAATGAGCCTGTTGAGCTCCGGCTCGTACTTGGTAGGCGAGGTGCCGGGATTCGATTCCTGGGAGCGCAGATTGTTCGGCCGATACTGGGGTGGCAATCATGTGCCGCGCCATACCTACCAGTTCAATAGTGACTTCTTGGCCCAATTACTGCGCGATACAGGGTTCGTGGATGTGGAAATCAGCCACCAGCTCAATACCAGTCACTGGTCGCTGTCCGTGCAGAACTATCTGCAGCGCAATGTCAAAAATTTGCGGGAGAACCCGGCGATACGTTTTGGCAGAAGCCGCTACTATGCGCTTCTGCTGTTGCTTTTTATTCCCGTGAATATTGTTTGTGTGCTGATGAAAAAGTCTGGTTGTATTAAATTCTCCGCTCGCAAGCCTCTGCCAGGTACCACCAGTGGATGAGATTTACGACTCATCGGAGTACACCTTGGGCTACCCTGCGGGGATTGAATTCCATTTCTGGAATCTGGCTCGCAATGACCTTTTGTATCGCTTGCTCGCACCCCTGGTTGGACCGGACGATCTGGTGATGGATGTAGGCTGTGGGCCGGGAATTTTTCTGGGATCTGTGCGTGACAAACCGGTTAATGCCCGGGGCGTTGAGCGTGGTTCGCCGGTGGTGCAAACCGGATTGGAGACGATCATTGATACGGCCACTGATCTTTTTGACCTGCCCGAGGAGCTTCGCTGGCAGGTTAAAGTGGTTGTTTTACTGGATGTCATTGAACACATCGGCGAGCGCCGCCAGTTTCTACAACGGATTTACAGTGAGCTCCCCAACTGCACACACTTGTTGGTTACCGTGCCAGCGAGAATGGAAATCTGGTCCAGGTACGACGAGGACTGGAGCCATTTTTTGCGCTATGACCGCCCGGGCCTTGCCAGGGACCTGGCGAGTGGAGGATTCACTACCACCCGAATTAGTTACGTATTCCAGTGGATGTACCTATCCATGCTAGCCATGAAGTGGCTGGGGATTAATAGGGACTCGGATTTCAAGTCGCCCAATCGAAACCCGGTCACCGCGCTGTTTCACCGTGTTTTGGGTGCAATCACGCGGTTAGAAACGCGGTTGGTCCCAGGTTTTATAGCGGGGTCCACGATCGTCTGCGTCGCCCAAAGAGATGAAATTTTGAAGCAATAAAGGGTTCGAGCTTGTCTGTTCCTTCGCGATCGTGGGCCCCTGCATTCGAGAATCTTATGTATAATCTTTTTCGCTACTCGAATCTTTCGAGCGACGAATTTTAAATCGAGGCTGAACGCCTTTGGATAGAGTGAGTTCATGCGCAGATATTTAAATCGACTTTTGGGGCGCGAATTACCCGACAATGGATTGGGGCAGGTGCCTGTATCAGAGCCGCAACCCGAGCAGCAAGCACCGGGCAAAAGTAATGCGCCACTGACCCCGAAGATGAAAAACTCGCCGATACCAATACATCGCTTCGCCGATGAGATTTCTTTACCGACCATCCCATTGGAAGGGCCAAAGCACAAAATTAGTTTTGTCGTCGTCGTCTATAAAATGCCCGACCAGGCAGAGAAAACACTGTACTCACTCAGCACCCAATATCAGCGAGGCGTTTCCGAGGCGGACTATGAGGTCATCGTCGTTGAGAATGCTTCCAGTGCCGTGCTGGGAGAGCAGCGTGCCTGCCAGTACGCTGGCAATGTGCGGTATTTCTATCGCGAAGAAACCCTGCCCACGCCCGTTCCCGCGGTAAACTTTGGCGCGTCCCAGGCCAGCGGCAGCCATATCACGATTATGGTTGACGGAGCGCGAGTGCTGAGCCCCTCGGTGGTTAGTTATATGCTGGCCGCCACTCGTTTACATCCCCAGGCACTCGTTGCACTACCGGGGTACCATCTAGGCCCCAAGCTTCAACAACGTTCGATGCTGGAAGGGTATTGCGAGGAAGTGGAAGCGGAGCTCATGGCCTCTATTGGCTGGCCGACTGACGGCTACAAGCTCTTCGAAATTTCTTGTTTGAGCGGCACTAGCACCAGCGGTTTTTTTAAACCTATTGGCGAGAGCAACTGCTACTGCGTTCCGCGTTCTGTATGGGATGAAGTCGGGGGTCTTGACCCCGCTTTTACTGAAACCGGTGGTGGCCAGGTGAATCTGGACTTCTTTAAACGCACTGTTGAGCTGCCCGATACGGTATTGGTTGTTCTTCCCGGCGAGGGAAGCTTTCATCAATTCCACGGCGGTATCACCACGGGAACCAAAGGTGAGAGTCGTGTTAAATCCATGGAAGACCACTTCAACCAGTACGCCGATTTACGCGGTGGACCCTACCAGTCACCCGACAAACGGCCCATATATCTGGGTAGTTTGCCCGATAGCGTGATGAAGTTTGTAAAGCACGGAGCGGTACAGGCCATTAAGATGCTCGACCAATAGGGTCTTTGCCCCGCGTTATAGAGTCTGATCAATGAAAGCGTTAAACTAGGCCGCTCTGCTCGGCCACTCAGCTCGACAACAGGAGATTATCCCATCGACCGTATTTACTTCCCGCCGTCATTTCGCGGCTTTGAGCCTCGTCGCCGCGCGTTCAGCACCTGGAGTGATCACGTCTCATTTGGTTACGATATTGTTGAGGCGGTGCGTCCAGCCAAAGTTGTCGAACTCGGTGCTTATAATGGCATGAGCTTTTTCGTGTTTTGCCAGTCCATGATCGAGAACGATATCAGCGGCCTGTGTTATGCCGTGGATACCTGGGGTGGCGATGAGCACACCGGCGAATACGACGATTCTATCTTTGACGATGTTCGCCAACACGCTCGCGATCACTACCGCGGCAACACCTATTTGATGCGAATGTTGTTTAATGAGGCCGTCGGCCACTTCGAAGACGAAACAATCGATTTGCTACATATCGACGGGCTTCATACCTACGAGGCTGTCCAGGAAGATTTCAATAACTGGTACTCCAAGGTCAGTCCGGGTGGAATTATTTTGTTTCACGATATCGAAGCGCGGCAATCGGATTTTGGCGTTTGGCGGTATTGGGCTGAACTGGAAGCCGAGCACGAAACCTTTGCCTTTCAACATGGTTTTGGTTTGGGAGTTTTACGCAAATCTGGCGGAGACCGAGCCACTAGCAGCCATCCACTGTTAGACCTGCTTTTTAATGGCAGCGAACAGGAAAAGCACAGACTGCGCCAACTCTATATCTACAACAGCGAGTATCTGGAGGCCAGGAACAAGGCGAAGCGGCTTAAGGGTCGAGCCAACAAGGGGGGCGATGGTAAGCCAGCACCGGCCCAGACTCCCCCTTAAACCAGTACCCTACTTAGGCAGCTTTTGCCAAAGTGTGCCGTGCTCATCGGCAATCTCATCCGCGGGTCGGCCGTTGGAATAATAATACAGGGCTATTGAATCCCTGGTTCTGTCGCTAGGGCAAGTCATGGGATGTGGGTGGCCATGATAAGAAGTTGATGTGGTGGCGAAAACCACACAGCGACCCGCAATAGGCGCGATCTTTTGCACACAGCGCTGCATGTCCTTTGACCAAAGCTCCAGGTCGCCGCCATACTCTGGCAGCCAATCTTCATTCAAATAAATCAGTAAATTCAAGCGGCGATCCAAACCAAATTGCGGGTGCTTGTTAAAGTCCGCGTGCATTTTCAGGTAGCCCCCGGTTCCCGTCCTGTGAACCCCGCCACCGCGCATATGAGGATCTGGTAGCAGGCCACTCATGCCGGTTATTTTCTCAAGAATTCCCACAAATGGATTGGTGTTTAGCTCCCAATAGAGGCGTCGATAAACAAGCGGCACCAGTCTTTCCCGGGACAGCCATTCCTTACCTAGTTGCGCCTCGGTGCCGTCGGCGAGCACGACGGGTATATGTTCAGAGCCCGCCTTCTTTTTCGCTGAAATGTCCGGGAAGTTGGCTTTGAGTACGTTGACAAACTCTCGGCTCAGAAAATCGTCGATGACGATATGAGGGTAGGGATCTGCATTGCTAAACTTATCTGCGAGTTCATCCGAGGCCTGCGACAGGCGCTCGTAATCTATTATTTGCGCGGAATCGTTCATTCGCAAAAATCCTGGTGCAGTTGCCTTGTCATATCAGTGGAGGTAACTCTATTTCGGGAAGCACCTGCCAGTCTGTGCGCTGGGTGGGCGCCACCTCTTTGTCTTCTCGCTCCACCGTATAATAATAAAGAGCAATGGACTTGCGGGTTATGTTTTCCGGGCAGCTTAGTGGTCTTGGGTGACCGTGAAAGGAGTCGGCATCGGTATTAAAAATAACGCAGCGCCCCGCAGTTGGCCGTATACGTTTTACACACTCGGTAGCGCTTGTATCCCACAACTCAAGATGCCCCTGGTACTCGTCTTGCCATTCTTTGTTGAGGTAGAGCAACAGGTTTACTCTGCGGTGTAAATTGTATTCTACGTGGTGTGTGAAATCGGCGTGAACCCCCAGGATGCCCCCGGGTAAAATTTGATGAAGACCGCCACCGCGGAGAGAGGGGTCTGGTATTAGATTGTCGATGCCCGTTAATATCTCAAGAGCCCGAATGAAAGTGCTGGAATTGAATTCCCATATCAGCTGCCGTATCGCCGGGGATACTTTAAAGAGATGCGGCATACCCTGTTTGTTGTACTGAGCTTTTTCACCGTCTTCCCGTTTCGCGAGCAATTGACGCCATTGGATATCCGCTTCAGGAGTGGGAAATCCTTCCAGGACAGAATCAATGACTTCCTCGCTAACAAGATTATCGAGGACTGTGTGGGGGAAAGGATCTGCAGCTACGTAATCCTCATGGGCCGCCATAAACCGGTTGCGCAGTTGGTTATACTGCAATAGGGATTGATTCGGGTACGCGCTCGATTCACTTTTCATTACTTGGGTATTCTCAATTTTCCTTGCCGGCAGGGGCGGTATACTTGCTAGCCAGTGCATCGCGCTGCCGATTGTAGCCTTTTTCCAATTTGACCGCCTCAGGCAAGTGCGAATCCGGAAGGCGTCCGTAGCTGTCGTCCCAGGGAACAAGCTTCGTGCGCTTTTTCTCCCAATAGTACTTGAGATCATCCTTGTCCCAACCGGTGTAGATGTCCGACCAGCTCTGACGGTTGCAGTGCGAGGTCAAACAGCTCTCGGTAATATCTTCATCTTCGGCCTGAAAGCGATAGTCCACGGATAAGCGCATTCGGTCACTGTTGTTGGGCAGCGCGCGATGTACGGTCAGGCTGTGGAAAATGATTACGTCTCCCAGTTCGAAATCGCCTCCCACCCAGTCCAATGATTGTGCTTGTGCTGAAAGCGATGATTGCCGATGGCCATCTCCCAGCGAAAACTCCAGAGGCAACAGGCCCAGATGGTTCGACCCCTCCAGAATCGACAGCGACCCCAACTGTGCCGGGCAGTCGGAAAGCGGAATCCAGCTCGCGTAGAGTTCTGGCGTACCCTGATTATTGGGGAAATCCTGGTGGGGCGGGGTGCTCCAGTCCTGGTTGTCTGGGAACACCAGGCGTGCGATTGAAAGGGGGTGTGGGAATGCGCTGGAGCCAAGTAGCGCCTGCATTACTTTGATTAAAATGCCTTCGTGGGGAAGCGCGTGAAAGTCCTGAAGTCGTTGGACCTGATCGTAGACCTCGAAATAGTCTTCTTCGCCTTCTACCTTGGGTACGGTCCAGGTTATAGCGTCCAGCGGATTCGTGCCCGGTTTCAGCCATTTAGATCGGTCGCAAATATCAACAATTTGTCGGCGCAGAGATTTTAGGGTGTCTCGATCTATCAGGCCGGGAAGAAAAAGATACCCATCGCGTAGAAAGCGTTCTCGCAACGTGTCCGCATCGGAAACATGGGGGGATGAGTCGTAAAACGCTTTCATGGCTTTAAAAGGGCTCGGCTGTGCGCTGCGGTTGAGTGTATTCGCCTCGTCAATATCGAGGAAGACAGTTTATCGGCCAAGTATAAGTCGCGCGTTTGGCGAAAACCACCGAGCTGGATCAATGCGATTGGCTAAGTCTAAGAAAACAGGTTCAGTTCTGATAGCTAAAGCCGAGGTGCCCCCTTTGTTACAAGAAGTGTGATGGGTTTCACAACGTCGTTGATTAGAGGCTTTTACGCCTGGATTCTGAAAGTTAAGCGACTATATTTTATGGACAGGGTAGCCGCCTAACCCATACCAACCAACTCGAGGGTTCGATGCGATGAAAGCGATAGTACCCACGGCAATTGCACTGCTCGCCATTTCAAGCGCAGCCATCGGGTTGGGCATTTCCCATCACACCCATGACCAGAACCATGTCGGTGATCTTGAGAATCGAAATGATCACAGTGGCCGCACCGATTCGTCTGGTTGCCACAACGAGACCAAAACGGGCGGTTACCACTGCCACTGAAACATGCGCAATACCGCAGAGGGTGACAATCATCTGATCAGCCTCCATCATGACAAATCGAAGGAGCGGCTTTTACACTGGAAAACGACTGCGCGTTCTGCAGGCCCAGATTGATTGGATAGCAAACTATGCCCACTGCTGAGTTGGTAATACGCATCGCGGTCTTTACCGAGCTGGTCATTCTGGTGGCTGTACTCTTGCGCGATGCCCGCGGCAACCGCAGCTATCGCTACGCCGCATTGCTACTGTTGGGAGTCGCTGCCTATTCCCTGGCATCGCTGGTATTGGGTGTGTGGCGGTGGGGTTGGCCCGGCTACCCCATTATTCTATTGGCGATAGTCGTTGCCTGTGCTGTTCTGGTATTTCGTCAATGCGGTCTTTAGCGATGCGCTTAGCGTGCACCCGGCGGTCCATTGTTTGGCGCTTACTACCGCTGTGGCGGGCTTGCTCACTCTGGGTACCGGCCGAGGTGAGAACCTACACGCTGGACCAGGCCTGGCTACCGCGTTGGACTGGGTGAGCCAAATAAGCAAGCTTGCCTGGTTGGCAGCGGCCTTTGTGGCACTGCTGCGAGGCTGGCAGGCAGACCTGGTGGAGTCGCGAAGACGCTTGCGACGCCTGATAGTAGTTGCCACTGGATGCTATATTGGCGCAGTACTGGTGGTCGAATTGTTCCTTACTGATCCCATTCCCCCCTGGATTGAGATGCTCAACACAAGCCTGCTACTGCTGGCGACATCCTCCCTGTGCCTGTATTTCCTGAACCTGCGAGAGAGCAATGTATTTGCCGCGATGGCCGCGTCCGCTGCTGTCACCGAGCCCACACACTCCCCACTGGCGGTAGAAGTCCTGGAGTTGATGGATAAGGAGCGCGCCTTTGCCAGTGATGCGCTCAGCATCAAAAGCCTCGCCGATCAGCTGCGTACCCAGCCCCACCAACTTCGCCCGGTGATAAACGGCGAACTGGGTTTCCGCAACTTCAACGCCTTTATCAACCAATATCGAATAGAGGAGGTGGCACAGCGCCTGGCGCAACCGGAATTTCGCGATACGCCACTACTCACTTTGGCGCTGGAAGCCGGGTTTCGCTCGCTGGCACCCTTTAACAGATCGTTTAAAGACCACTACAACGTCACACCAAGTGACTATCGTCAGAAATTCAAAAAGGCTCTTCTCCGCTTCTATGAGTGAAAAAGGATGCCGATCCCCACGTAATCTGTTGGTATATAAGGCTTCTGACAACTTTACATAGAACAGGTATATGGGAATCGACATCCAGAGGGATATTTTGGGCCTCAAAGGGCAGCGGGTCAATCAAATTGAGCTGGACGAACAGGCGCAACAACTTGTCATTCACTGCAACCGAGACAAGCGTAGAAACGCCATAGACCCCGTTACGGGGCGAAAGGGAACAGTCAACCGGTACGTCCGTCGACAGATCAGGGATGTGCCGCTCTTTGGCTACCCTTGCATGATTGAAAGGGAGCTGGCCCCGGTATTTATCAGCAAAAATGAGCGGCGGATGGAACGCTGTGAGTTTGTTGACAAGGGTTGGCGTTTCACCCGCCGCTTCTGCCGCATGATCAGTGGCCTGTGCCGCCACATGAGTATTCAGGCGGTCTCCAGACATCTCGGTGTACGCTGGGAGACGGTGAAGAATATCGACAAGGCGTATCTGGAGGAGACTCTCCCGGCACTCGACCCGACACCGCTGACTGGCCTGAAGTATCCGGGTGTTGATGAGGTGGCCAGGGCGAAAGGCCACGACTACATGACCGTGATTTACGACACGGTGGAGGGGCATTTAATCGGTGTGGAAACCGGTCGAACGGCTGACGTTTTCTCTGGATTTCTAAAGCAGCTGCCGGCACAAACCACTGAAAAAATAGAGGCTGTCGCAATGGACATGGCGCCATCCTGTCAGAAATCAGTCCGTGATTGCTGACCCAATGCCGACATTGTGTTTGACCGTTTCCACGTCATGAAGCACTACAGCAAGGCCCTGAGCAACCAGCGGCGAATAGCGTTTGGAAAGGCCAACAAAGCGGGTAAAGCATTGCTAACAGGAACACATTACCTGGTGCTGAAAAACGCCGATAAGCTGGACGAACCCCGGACTCAAAAATTACAACGACTATTGGATGAAAATGCCCATCTCAATACGCTGTATATCTTGAAGGAACAACTTCAGGCCTTGTGGGAATCAGAGACTGTCGAACTGATGCAGGAGCGACTGGAAGCCTGGTGCCGGATAGCCGATCAATCGACCATGCTCTACCTGAAGAAGTTTGCAAAATCCTTGAGAAGGCACTGTGTGGGCATTTGTAATTACGCGAAGCACAAGCTCACCAGTGCCAGGATCGAGGCTGGCAACATCAGTATCGGCATGATCCGCAAGCGCGCCAGAGGCATCAGGGATACCGAGTATTTCAAACTCAAGATCAGACAGTCATCCCTGCCGGACGGGGACTCGATGTTCTATGTTGCGGCCTGATATTCACTCACAAGACCGGAGAAGAACCATTGGAGATTGGGTGTTTTCATTAGAATCAAAGAGTTAAGGTACTCTCGTGGAACTTTTTACACGAAAATCCCGAGTTCCGGATTATGTCGAGTGGCCGGTGATTGTTCATCTAACCACAGGATATTTCTACGTTTTCAGTTTAATTCACTCGACATAATCTGCCTATAAAGCTCTCCTTCTTCTGTGGCCATTTGGCCCTAAAAGGAGATGATTATGATAGATTCCATTTTTGTTCGGGCGTATGTTCTCGTCCGACTACACCAAAACCCACTTCAACCTCACCTCGAGGAACTCGCTTCCACCTTGTACGAGCAAGGCTACGCGCGCCGTAGTATTCAGAACAGCGTACTTGCCGGCGAGAAGTTCGGCTGGTGGCTACAACGCCAAGGCTGCGTCGGCACTGAGATCGATAAAACGCTCTTGGAGCGCTATGTCGCTGGACTAAAACGATACCCTTCCGGTAAACGTTGCAAAGCCGCAGCGGGGTTGAGCCACCTATTCCGAATACTGCGCCAACATGGGGTCGTGGTACAACGGCAAGCAGCGACGCCCATAACACCCGCTGATCATTGGCTTGGTCGATACGAGCAATACCTGGAGCAAGTCATGGGTGCTGTTGTTAGCACCCGTCAGTGCTACCGTCCGATTGTTCGACAATTCATCGCAAAATGCAGTATTTCGGAAGGGGAAGGCATCGATTGGACCTCCTTGAGCGCGGAGACAGTCACGGAGTTTGTTTGCGAACAAGCTGCTGCGCGACAGAGCCATGGACGCAAGAAGCCGAGCGTGGCGGTGCGTTCATTTTTACGTTTTCTGGTTTTTGAAGGTAAGATCAACACCGGCTTGGAGGCCGCGGCACCCTCACCACCGCAATGGACGCACGCGGCACTACCGATCCGCCTGACATCCGAGCAAGTTGAGCGTGTGCTGGCCATTTACAATGTGAAAACAGCCGGCAGTTTGCGCAATCGCGCCATGCTTTTGTTACTTGCACGCCTGGGCCTACGCGCCGGGGAGGTTCTCACACTGGGCCTGGACGACATCGATTGGTACCAGGGCCGGCTAACTATCCGCCCAGGCAAGACTCACCGAGCGCGCACATTGCCGCTGCCCCAGGAAGTCGGCAAGGCCCTGGCCGCATACCTTGAAGATGGTCGGCCCAAAGGAAGCACCAGTCGACAGATCTTCTTGCAGTGCCTTCCGCCGTTTCAGCCGTTAGCCACCAGCGGTGCCATCGTGAAGGTCGTACGGCGGGCACTACAGCTCGCAGGGGTGGCCAAACAACCCCGCGTCGTGAGCCATATTTTTCGCCACACTGCCGCCTCTCAGATGCTCAATCAAGGTGCCAGCTTTAAAGAGGTGGCTGATGTCTTGGGGCACCGTTCATTACAGACTACGGGCATCTACGGAAAGTTGGATGTGGATGCTCTGGCTTCGGTAGCGCAGCCGTGGTTGGGAGGTGCACAATGAACATAAACGCCGACTTTCTAGACACCCAGCTGACAGCGTACCTGAGCCTGCGCGAAGCACTCGGCTTCCAGATAGGCGCCGAGAAAACGCTTCTCCCAGAATTTGTCGCCTTTATCCAAGCTCACGACATAACTGACCCGATTCGCGCCTACCTGGCCTTGGATTGGGCTTGTTCCGCCTCCACTCAACGAGGCGCGAGCGGTGCGGCCCGGCGCTTGAGCATCGCACGCCGTTTTCTGACTTTCCTCCAGGCCTCAGCACCGGATACTGAGGTGCCATCCCGGAACCTGTTGCCAAACGCCAGGAGAACGAAACCGTACATATTTACGCCGACTCAGCTGACGCTGTTATTCGAAGCGGCCAGAGCGAGTCGGCCCCAAGCGTCGCTACGCCCCGCCATGTTGTCGACCTTGATTGGTCTGTTGGCGAGTACGGGCCTGCGCATCGGCGAAGCGATCCGGCTACAGGTGGTTGACGTAAAGTTAGACCTCGATCCCGCTCAACTTTACATCTTGGAGACAAAGTTCCACAAATCACGGATCGTACCGTTACATCCCAGCACGGTGGTACCACTGCGCCACTACGCCGAACAGCGTGCACGCTTAGGCTACGATGGCTTATCGAAATCTTTCTTCTTGTCAGAACAGGGACGAGCATTGAATTATTCCGCCCTTCAAAGGTGGTTCAGTCGGTTGTGTCGGCGATTGGCCATTCAGCCTACGGATGACCGTCGGGGGCCTTGTCTGATGTCATTTCGGCATACCTTTGCCGTAACCTGTATGCGCCGCTGGTACCAGCAGGAGCTGGATGTACAAGCCTGGTTACCACACCTGTCGGTCTACCTGGGTCACGTACGGCCACAAGACAGTTACTGGTACTTGAGCGCCGTTCCGGAACTGTTAAACGCCGCAGCGCAGCGTTTCTGCACTTATGCGGCCACAGGAGGTGATCATGACCAATAACGACTTGGTTGCATCTCATCTGGAAGAGTTTTTTACCAACTACTTGTGTCATCAGAAACGGGCGAGCCCCCAAACGATAGTCAGTTATCGTGATACCTTTAGGCTATTGTTGACGTTTTTAAAAGACACAACAGGCATCGAGCCCTGCGCATTGCGGGTGATCGACATGAATGCTCCGGCCATACTCAGCTTTCTCGATCACCTTGAGCAACAGCGCGGCAATACGGTCAGTTCACGCAACGTCCGGTTGTCCGCTATCCGCTCGTTCTTCCGCCTGGTTGCCTTGCGCGATCCCGAAAGCGTTGGTCTTGCCACGCGCGTGCTCGCAATTCCTGTCAAACGCGGAGACAAAAAACTGATTGGGTATCTAACACGAACAGAGATTCGAGCGATACTCGCCGCACCAGATCGGTTGCAGTGGGCGGGTCAGCGTGATCACGCCTTGTTTTCAACGCTGTACAATAGCGGTGCTCGAGTTTCCGAAATCATCGCCCTGAAGCGCCATCACATCTGTCTTGGCGCGACCAGCTACTTGCAGCTGATGGGTAAGGGCCGGAAAGAACGTACGATACCGCTATGGGGCAAGACCAGTAAGGTCTTGAAGGCTTGGTTTTGTACGCTCGGTAATAACGCTGACAATGTTGTGTTCCCAAATGCCAGGGGCAAACCCCTTTCGCGAGACGGCGTTGATTACTTGCTAAAAAAAGCTGTCCGGAAAGCGGCTATCGACTGCCCCAGTCTTACGACCAAGACGGTAACGCCTCACATCGTTCGCCACGCAACTGCCATGCATTTGTTACAGGCTGGGGTAGATATAGCTACGATAGCTCTTTGGCTCGGTCATGAAAGTATCGAGACTACTCACGTATATATCGAAGCTGATCTCGCCCTCAAAGAAAAGGCACTGAGCAAACTTGATCCAGTAGACGATGGGCACATGTTGCGGTTTAGGGCAGATGACTCACTGCTAGAGTTTCTCGCTTCGCTTTGATTATGCCGAGTAACATCTCATGAAATCCCTGCCACATATACGTTCGCCTAACTAACTCGACATAATCCGGAACTCGGGATTTTCGTGTTTATGCCGAGCTCGGCATAAACATGAATCTTGGCCGGACCTCTAGTCCGAGGCGTTCGAGATCCTGTTGGAGCGAGGGCATAGCTGCCAGCGGAAAATTGGCAGAAAGCGCGCGAACCAGTCCTGGGCGGTCGAAAATCTCGGACCGGCCGGACCCCTCTCTAGTGTAGTGTATTAAACTGACTGATGATTTGAGAGTGCATGCCTTGCGCGCCCCACTTTCTCCAAAATCTCTTCTGCGGACTTTGTCCAGGCAAATGGCTTTTTATCTTCATTGTGCCTCTCAATAAAATCCATGATGGTCTCTTCCAGCTCTTGTACCGATGTGAATACACCACGGCGCAGTTGCCTTTCTGTCAACAAACCAAAAAATCTCTCCACCAGATTTAGCCACGAAGAACTGGTTGGAATAAAGTGTAAGTGAACCCTTTTATTACGCTTAATCCAGTTCTTCACTTTTTCGTGTTTGTGCGTCGCGTAGTTATCAACGATAAGGTGAAGGTCTAACTCCTTGGGTGTTTGTTTTTCCACAGTCTTCAGAAACGCCAAAAATTCCTGGTGCCGGTGACGCTTTTTGCACTCACCGATAACATCACCAGTCAGGGTGTTCAGTGCCGCAAACATGGTGCTTGTACCATGACGCTTATAGTCGTGAGTCATGGTTCCGCCGCGCCCGGGCTTCATCGGCAATCCCGGCTGCGTTCTGTCCAGCGCTTGAATGGAACTCTTTTCGTCAACACAGAAAACAACTGCATTCTCTGGCGGCGATAAATACAAGCCAACAACATCGCGTAGCTTTTCTTCAAAGGCAGGATCGTTGCTCACCTTGAACTGAGCAACCAGGTGTGGCTTCAGACCAACTTCTCGCCACACTCTATTTATAAAGGAGTGATTAATGCCCATCACTTTTGCCAAACCCCGGGTTGTCCAGTGGGTGCCATCCTTGGGTTTTTCCTGCGTGGTTATCTTGATGACTTTCGACCGCAGCTTTGCCTGGTCCGCAGAATTCTTGCCGCCGTGATTAGCCCCTCTTGGCAAATCTTTTTCTATTCCCCGAAACCCTCTCTCAAAAAAACGATTGCGCCATCGGCCTACCTTGTTGACATCAATTTCCAGCTCTTCAGCAATTTTGTAGTTGGGAACATTTTTTGCAGCGAGCAAAATAATCCTTGAGCGCTCTACCAATCGAACCGGTGTCGTTTTGCTTCTAACATTTTTTTCCAACTGTTTTTTCTCTTGCGCTGTTAAAGTTATATTTATTTGGGCGGGCATTAGCTTCACACGGGTAGTGAATGAAGTAATCATTATATCGTTAATCTGTTTAATACACTACACTAGTTAGTGCCTATCCATAAATGGATGTTTTTCTTAAAAACATCCTGTTTTGACTTTCCCGTTCCGGCTCGGAATTCTGCCGGCCATAAACTGACTGGAACCGTCACTTTATACCTTGTTTTCCTGAGTTTTTCCCGTAGATTTCCGCTGCACTGCCCATAAGCCTACAGATATTTCTCAACCGGAACCACCGTTGATTTTAGCCGGAGTCGAGTCTCGCCAAACGCATCAAGTTGTAGCTCAGAACCGATGTCCAGACATAAGCTTTAAAACCATCAAGACCTTTCCAGTTTGACTTCGTTGCGCCAAAGGCTCGTTTTAATTCCGAGATATTCCCTTCGACGCCCGCCCGGAAATTGCGCAATTGAGTAAACGTTTTTGATTTGACGCCCATGGCATGAAGCGATAAACCGACAGGCTTATTGAAGACCGTCCGCTTAACACCCAGCGCCCTTCCCTTTATCACGTTTTCCTGGCTGGCATAGCCACCATCAGCCACTACCGAATGGGGCAGGCGGTGCAGCTTCGACCGGTGAAAATGTAGAACCGGCATAAATAAGCTGCTATCTGCAGGGTTCCCTTTTTCAATAGCCAGGTACGTGATGAACCCGCTTCTCTCACTGCTCAAATTTATCTTATGGCCATATTGAACGTCTCGAAACCCCTTGACGATAATATCGGTGTGGGACTCAAATAGACTCACGACTTTCTCTGATGAGTGGACGCCCTCTCCTTGGATGACGCGGCGCTCTGTTTGGTTGATGACCCTCAGTGTCAAATCTCTGTATTGCTTTATCTGACTTAGCCACAATTTCTTTTTGTCAGATTCACAGGAGCCCACTTCTACGGTTTCCAGTCCCCGACCCACTTGCTTCAGTACAATTCTGACAATCTGCAATAATTTTGGATAAAGTACTTCTTTTCTAGCATTTTTTGCATTAAAAATCTGAAATGCCAACGACTTCGAAGATTTGCGCTGGTCCGTAAAGCGAATTTTTACTCCAGTGATATTTTTACTTTTCATCAGCAGGCGACTAAGTACTCGAACGCCATCATTCAGGAGTTGGCTGTCACTGGGTGGCGCAATATTACTGGCGACAACCGTGCTATCGATGCGTAATTTTTCCATCGATAGTATGCCTGCTTTAAGCCAACTGACAGAGAGGGTCTCATGCACTTTTTCCAGCGTTTCTGGCCTGATACTCCGTATAGTTGACTGTAGCCCAGATCGACTGGGCATTGTTGTGGCAGGCAGCCGGGCAAAAGTACGGTAGGTCATTGAGTCCGACAAATTAAATGCCAATTGCTCGTAGCTGACGCGCAACAGTTGCTTCAAGAGCATGCATCGAAAAATGGTTTCAACTGTTAAACCCGATCGACCTACCTTGGATAGCGATGCATCAATGAGGTCGTCGGCGACCAGAAGTAGTATTTCTGGATGTTGATCCAGTCGGTTTGATAGCGCCCGAAGTTGGGTCCCAAATTCGTGTTTTGAGTAGTTTTCAAATATACTTGCCTGAGCAATGCGGGTCTCTCGCATGCGGAATCCTCTTGGTTTTTTTGTTTTTTGTTCACACCTTAAACTTAACAAATTCAAGAGGATTTTTTAATACCTTGCGAAAAATATTCCTTATATTTCAATGGATTGAAAGTTTATGGATAGGCACTAGTTAAGGTGCAGAGCCGGTCCCAAAGCGCTGAAGCGTGCTGGGCCTCGCCAGCCACCAGGCAATCTCTTAGGGTATTCAGCGCGCTTGGAAGGCTGCTCTGTCCCTCATGAAGGAAATCGAACTCGATTAGAACCAAATGAGCAAGAAACTCCTTTAGCTTGGGGCCGGAGGGAGTTGAGCCTGACGCCTTTTCGAGCAGAGATGAAATGTCATCTTTAATATGACCAACCGAAGCACTGGCATTACCGCCGGGGACGAAGCGTGCCTCAAATTCTGACAGCGTCGTGCTCGCTCTAGCGAGCTCACAGAGCATTTGTAGGTCGCGGGCTTTAATTCGGGCCACACTGCCGACGGCCGCGCCATATCGATCGACTCCATCACGGAAACCAGCACTGTTTAATATCCCAGCAGTCGCGGATGATATCTCGAAAATCAACATTCGTATCTGCATTACTGATCGTGAGCGACCTTTTCACCTGGTGTAGACGCCACTCCAAAACCGCAGCTATTTGCCGAATTTTGAAATAGACGGATCTCGGCGTATTAGAATCGGCGCGGTAGAACTGCGGCCCAGTCACACTCAAGAGCGACCAATAAGCAGGCACGATTCAAGCGTAGGGACTATAAGAATAAGTGTCGCTGAGAACGGTATGACGCCACCACAGATTTGACGGTCAACGCTGGCGCCATACCCAAAAAAAACCGTGCAGGTGCACGACCCGTTAAGTGTTGCACATAATGGGAATAAATCCAGCCCTCATCGACCTTTGTGTCGATGCCATCATCCAGCCGTCTCTACCACTGTTGTCGCTGCTACGCCCAGGTCATCGTCTGTACCCACTGTGATCGCGGCCAGCGGTATTGCACCGATGGTTGCAGCCAGGAAGCCAGAAAGGAATCCATTAAACGAGCCAGAGCGAAGTACCAGGCCACTCGCCCGGGTCGCATGAATAATGCCGCTCGCCAACAGCGTTATCGAGAACGGCAACAACAAAAAGTAACGCATCACCGTTCTCTGGCAATAATACTCCGTGATCTACTGCAAACCGTGCCTGATGAGATCAAAAGGGCCGATATGCCGGGTAAAACTGACGCCACCGTGCGCTGCCATCACTGTGGCGCGGTCTGCGGTCCCTTTTTGCGCAGTGATTTTCTGCAGAGCAGTCAGTTCAGGCGCAGATTCCGGCGACATTAGTGCAGCGGCTGGACAGGAGTCATCAATCGGAGGGCAGTCATGGCCATCGGCAAAGAAACTGAAGCAAAAATACTGCGCTACCATTTTGTTGAGAAGTGGCGAACGGGCACCATTGCGACCCAGCTTGGCATTCACCACTCAGTGGTTGATCGGGTACTGGCACAGGCTGGCCTGCCCAAGGTGGAGCGCACTCGCCGTGCATCGATCATCGACCCCTATCTGCCCTTTGTCATCGACACCCTGCGGGAGTTTCCCACACTCACGGCGGCCCGCTTGTATGAAATGGCCCGCCTGCGGGGATACCCCGGTGGCCCCAGCCAGTTTCGCCAGCGTATCAGTGAACTGCGGCCGCGCAAGCTGCCCGAGGCGTATTTACGCCTAAAAACCCTGCCCAGTGAGCAAGCCCAGGTTGACTGGGGTTCGTTCGGGCATATTCAGATCGGCAAGGCCCGGCGGCCGTTAATGGCGTTTGTGATGGTGCTGAGCTGGTCGCGACAGATCTTCTTGCGCTTTTATCTCAACCAGCAAATGGAGCACTTTTTACGCGGCCATGTAGCGGCATTCGAGGCCTGGCAAGGATTGCCAAAGGTGCTGCTGTACGACAACCTTAAATCGGCCGTATTGGAGCGCCACGGTGACGCCATCCGCTTCCACCCCACCTTGCTGGCCTTGTCAGCCCACTATCGCTTCGAACCACGCCCGGTGGCGGTGGCCCGGGGCAATGAAAAGGGCCGGGTAGAAAGAGCGATTCGCTATATTCGCGATAATTTCTTTGCCGCTCGTCACTGGCAAACACTGGCCGAACTCAATGCGCAAGCTGAGCACTGGTGCCAGGGTGTGAGTGCTGATCGGGCTTGCCCTGAAGAGCGTACGTTGACGGTCAGGGAAGCCTTCTTACAGGAGCAGGTGAGTTTGCCGGATAATCCCTTTGATACCCATGAGAGACAGCCCGTGCGGGCCGCCAAAACCCCTTATGTTCGCTTCGATCTCAATGATTACTCCATTCCCCATCAATACGTGCACAAGCCATTGAGCGTGAGCGCTGACCTGGAGCGGCTCCAGATAGTGGAGGGCGATCAATGCATTGCTGAGCATCAGCGCAGCTTTGGCAAAGGGGAGCAAATCGAACAGGAGGCGCATATCAATGCCCTATGGCTGGAGAAAACCCACGCCAAACTACACCGGGGTCAGGATCGCCTGAGCCATGCTTCGGCGCACGCCCAGACGCTGCTGCAGCAATCGGCACAGCGTGGACATGTCATTAAAACCACGGTCCGGTTACTCAATCAACTGCTTGATGATTATGGGCGGGACGAGCTGCATGTAGCTCTGGGTGAAGCACTTGATCGGCAATCACCCTACCCGGAGGCGGTGCAGCACGTTCTTGAGCGCCGCCGTGATGAACAGCACCTGCCGCCACCGCTTGCTGTCGCCGTGCCGGCGAAGGTCAAACACTACAGCGTCAAGCTGGCTCGGCTTGCCGATTACGACAAGCTCAATGGCACCCGAAGCGAGACAGGAGATGATACCGATGATTGATATCGAGCAACTCAAACAGCAGGCACTTGAACTGAAGCTCCACGGCGTGCTGGCGCACTGGGGCGAGATCACCGACGAGCAATACCCCTGGCGGGCACAGCTCATCGCCTGGGAGCTTGCCGAGCGCAAACAGCGCTCACTCGAACGGCGCCTGAGCAGCGCCAGGCTGGGCCGGTTCAAACCGATGAGTGAGTTTGACTGGCAGTGGCCAAGCGCTATCGACCCACAAGCGATTCATGCCCTGATGCAACTGGGTTTTATGGACACGGCCAGCAATATTATCCTGCTGGGCAGCAACGGCGTGGGCAAATCGATGATCGCCCAGAACCTGGGGTATAACGCTGTCATGCACGGCTATACGGCGCTGTTTACCACCGCAGCGGCGATGCTCAACGACCTGGCAGGTCAGGATGGCGCCAATGCCCTGCAGCGTCGATTGAAACACTACGCCAGGCCCGCCTTGCTGGTAATTGATGAAGTGGGCTACCTCTCCTACAGCAATCGTCATGCTGACTTGCTGTTTGAAATCATCAACCGGCGCTATGAGAAATGTTCAACTTTGGTGACAACGAACCGTCCGTTTGGCGAGTGGAATGACGTGTTCCCCAATGCCGCGTGTGTGGTCTCCCTGATTGACCGTTTAGTCCATCACAGCGAGGTCATCGCCATTGAGGGTGAGTCGTACCGCATGAAGGAAGCGCAGGAGTGTGCGTCGAAGCGGCGCGAGACCAAAAAGCGAGGAAAGGCTAAATGAAAACCTTAAAAATCACAACCTACTGGACGGCTGAACAAGCCGATTGTATTTATCAGCTGCTCGGCGACCTGAGATCGGTACTGTGGGATCACTATGGTGATGAGATTGCGCAACTGTACGAGGAGATCCGGATTGAGCAACAAGAGTACACAGACAGTGTCGAGGTAAATCATGAGCTGCCGTTCTAGCCTGTGATCGATTGGAGTTAAGCCGGATCACTGTCGCCTCTTTGTCGTTCTTTTATTCTGCGGCAAATAACTGCGGGTTTACTGTGGCGCTAACACTAGGGCATCGCGTTTTAACTGTAGCTCCGCAATACCCTCTTCCCCGGCAAGCAACAGGCCCTTCGAGAGCAGGGACACGGGCAATACCGGAATCAGCGACTGTATTTGCAGGGCGAGATCCTCGCCGAGTTTGCCAACTCTCTCCCGCCTGATCCCGGCATCGACCGAGTCGAGTGGCTGCCCTGTGCGCTGCTGCCACTCGGACAGTGACAATGGACTACCAAAATTCGCCACTACCTTACCATAGGGCTTGGTCAAGCCAATCATTCTGGGCATAATCAATACCAGAAAGCGAACAAGGGAGAACATCGCATAAAACCTGTTTTTGTCGCGGAAGCCTTCCTCGCTGTGCTCAATCAGTGTCTTGTCTTCCGGGATACGATCGTAACTCAGGCCCACCGGTACAAAGACAATATCCTTGCAGCTACCCTGGCCGTGAGCCTTCAGCAGATAGTTCAGTAATCCCAGCTTGAGCTCCTGCATCTCACCATCGCGGCTCAAGGCGCCCTCCAGAAACAAACCCTGCGGCACACAGTTTGAGGCCGCCAGATAAACATAGCGTTGCAACAGGGTGCGGTGGAGTATAGGAAGGATTAATACCCCCTGATTTTGCTCAATCTACTACAAGGTCCCGGCTGCTGGCAATCGACAGGCTGTTATTAGGCCCTCAACTATAAGACTTAAATATATTTGGCACCGGGTTCTTGCCTAGGGGGAGCGCGACCAAAAGCATCTGTTAGAGATAAAGACGGTAGCTTGGCTATGGCAAAGTTGCCAAAAAAAGATGATGAATGTAACGTTGTTGTTTGGGAGGCTGTGGCACTCACGCTAGCAGAAAAAGCGGGTGTTAAAACAGCAAGATGGCGTCTTGAGACAATCATGGATAAGCCTGTTTTAATCTTACGGCGTTTTGATCGTATTGAAGACCAACGTATTCCATTCCTGTCGGCGATGAGCATGTTGGGTGCAAAAGATAATGATCCGCATAGCTATCTTGAGATAGCCTATGCAATCATACAGCACGGTGCAAATCCAAGTAGCGGTTTAGAAGAGTTGTGGAGACGTATCCTCTTCACCGTATTGATTGCAAATACGGATGATCATTTAAGAAATCACGGGTTTTTATATGAGCGTTATAAGGGTTGGTGTTTGTCGCCAGCTTATGATGTGAACCCAACACCCGTTGAGGTCAAAGCGCGTATGCTATCAACCTCGATTGATTTTGATAATCCAACAGCATCCATTGATTTGGCACTTTCAGTCATTGATGACTTTCGGCTTAAAAAACCTCGGGTATTTGAGATTGTAAGGCAAGTTGCTTTAGCCGTGAGCGAATGGAGAGATGTTGCTGCAAGATTTGGATTAAGCAAAAAAGAAATGGATCGCATGGCTTCTGCTTTTGAGCATGAAGATTTAGAAAAAGCTCGGAAGGTTTAAGAGCGTGTTATCAATTATTCATCCTGAACTTATACACCACCTTCAAGATTTTGATTATGGCTTGATGCCAATCTATTTGCCGAAGGAAGATAAACCTATCTTGGTTATAAAAACCACTAAAGAAGGCATTTTAACTGTTAGCACAAATAATGGAGTTATAGCCGAATCTGGTGTTTGAGGGTTGAAAAAAGCGGCAACGGTTTCCCGCTGACGACGCGGCTAAATACGAGGGGGTGCCAATAGTTCAAAGGTCGGCTGCCTGCTGGCCTTTTTATCAAAGGTAATGGTGCAATCGCAACCCGCTGACTGGTTGACTCTGGCGAGCAGATGATCGGGAAAATCGGCATTCGAGTTCTTGTAGTCGGATAAGGCGCGCCAAACTACTTCGGGTTGTTGTACTTCGAGCTGTCCGACCTGCAACAATTCTTCAATCACATGCGCAATCTGTTGTCTGCCCTGACCGTAGTTGCTTTCCAGCACCCAGGCGAGTTCACACAGGACGATCTGACCGATAAAACAGGGCTCGTCCTTGGTACAGCTGGTTTCGATAAATTTTGTCGCCAGCTTTGCCTGTGCTGGATCGTCCTGCACAAGATAACGAACCAGTACATTAGTAGCCAGTGCGATCAAGAGCGTCCTGCCTTGCGTTTGACGGCTTTATTCATGGCTTCGACGCTGACGGCTTTCTTAGGCTTTACCACTAATCCTTTTAAGGCACTTAGCGGTTTCTTAATGGGTACCAGATTAATTGAGCCGTCTTCGTCTTCAATGAAACTGATTTTATCGCCGGCGTGCAGGTCTAGCTGCAGCCGAATGTCTTTCGGAATAGGGTTCTTCCGAGTTTCCTATGGGTAAAAGCCAAACAATGGTCAAGAATGTGGTACAAGAGTCTTTTTTTATGGAGATATTCAAATGAAAGATACCGCGTTGTTTACTCAACTTTTGGGGCTTGGCGACCCATGGAAAATCGCGGCTATTACCCCGGATCTGACCGACAAATCAGTTACCCTCCAGATAGATTGGCCAAAGGGAACGAAAGGCGCGTGTAGTGTCTGCCATGCCCTTTGTTCGGTTTACGACCATCGTGAGCAACGCACATGGCGACACCTTGATACGATGCAGTTCAAGACGCAGTTAGGTTGCTCAGGTTCCGCGTATTCATTGTAAAGCGCATGGAATCAAAAGCCTGAAAGTACCGTGGGCAGATACGCAGGCACGCTTTACGCATTTATTTGAGCGTTTCGCTATTGATGTGCTGTCGGCTGCCAGCAACAAGACACAGGCCGCAAAACTACTTGGTCTGTCGTGGGATGAGGTGCATCATATTCAATCCCGAGCAGTGAAAAGAGGGATGGACAGACGCTCTGTTGAGGAAGTGAAACACCTTGGCATCGATGAAAAAAGTTTTCGCAAGGGGCAATCCTATGCCAGCCTGCTGTACGATTTGAATGCGTCCAGAGTGCTTGAGGTCGTGGCAGATAGAACGACGGAATCGGCAACCGCATTGCTGTCCACGCTTCCAGAACAGCAGCGTAATGAAGTAGCTGCTGTTGCCGTGGATATGTGGGTTCCATTTATGACGGCAGTTGAGGCGACTTTACCGAACGCCGCCATTGTTCACGACAAGTTTCATATCGTCAGTTATCTTACAAAAATGGTTGACCAAGTCAGGCGCAAAGAAAATAAAACATTAAGAGCCGCCGGTATCAATGACCTGGTCGGGTCTCGCTATACCTGGTTACGCAATCCCGACAACTGGAGTGAAAAAGATGAAGCCACTTTTTATGGCCTTCAATCAAAGGGGTTGAAGGTTGCCCGAGCCTGGGCAATCAAAGAGACGCTGCTTGACCTGTGGACTTACAGCTACGATAAACCAGCCCGGGCGTTCTTTAAGAAAGGGTACTGGTGGGCGACACATTCACGTCTAAAGCCGGTCATATCAGTCGCCAAGATGCTAAAGAAACATCTCGACAACATAATGACTTACTTGAAACATCGCATCACCAATGCGACCGCAGAAGGATTTAATTCAAAGATTCAGACAATAAAATCGGCTGCCCGAGGATTTAGAAACTTCGAAAACTATCGAGTTTCAATTCTGTTCCACTGTGGAAAACTCAACCTCTACCCACAGGATTCCCAGTAGAACCTATTTTACAGGCAGGTTCGGCTCACTGCGCGTATATCATCTTACTTCTGGCTATCTGCCCAGACGATCGCGAATGCTATAAAACAACATACCGGCTACCAAGCCGGGCCAGCGCAGTAGCGTTCTTCCGGGGAATTGTGGGGAGGGTACGTTTGCCATCACATCGAAGCGCTCTGCAGTGCCGCTTATCACTTCCGATAATAGCTTGCCTGCCAATGTTGCAGTGGGAACTCCATGGCCGGAATAACCGTGCGCGTAAAATATCTTCGATGATAATCTACCGAAGTCTGGCATCCGGTTCATAGTAATGGCCAGGGTGCCGCCCCATCCAAAATCTATGGCCGTGTTCGCCAGCTCAGGGTAAATCCGCAGCATGTACTTCTGCACGAAGCTTCCGATATCGGCGGGGAAGCGCCTGGAGTAGGTTTCGCCTCCACCAAACAACAAACGGTTATCTGCAGAGAGTTTCCAGTAGTTGATAACAAAAAGTGAATCCGACATTGAGCTGTCATCTCGGATTAATTTTCTAGCTAGTCCTTCACCCAGAGGTTCAGTCGCCAGTACATAATTGTTGATAGGCATAATCCTGCCGGCGGTTCGCGGCTCCAGTTTATCCAGGTGACCATTGCATCCGAGCACGACAAATCGAGCGCGGACATCACCCTGTTCAGTTTTGACATGGACCTGATCCTGCTCGGTATAGGAAACAACCTGGCTGTGCTCGAAAACACGGGCCCCTAGATCAGATGCGGCTTTTGCCAAGCCATGTGCGTATTTCAGTGGGTGTAGATGTTTGCTGCCCATATCCAAAGTGCCACCGTGAAATCCCTGGCCACTTGTCATTTGCTCCAGCTCAGGTTTTTCCACATAGCTGATATGCTGGTAATTATAGGTTTTTTTCAGGTGATCAACTTCTTCGCGCAGGTGGTTAATATCACTGGCTTTGGACGCAACATGCAGGTTTCCCTGTTTTAGTTCGCAGTCTATTTGAAAGCGCTCGATCAAGTCGGTGACAGTGTCCACAGCCTCCAGACCCAGTTTCCATAATTCGCGTGCGTGGTTAATGCCCACCATTTTCTCGAGCTGGTCCTGGTCTGCGCGTTGTCCGGTACCGACGTGGCCCCCATTGCGGCCTGAGGCACCCCAGCCCACTCGGTTTGCTTCCAGTACGATCACGCTGTAGCCCAGATCGCGCAGGTGTATCGCTGTGGAAAGGCCGGTATAGCCACCACCAATAACGCACACATCCGCCATTTGCTGTCCCTGCAACATAGGGAACTGCGTTTCTGGCGCGGACGATTCAGCGTACCAAGAGGTAATATGTTCCTGATTTTTCATGCGCCCACTATACAGTTTCCGCGGCCTGTGAAGGCATAACACCTTTGGGTTAGAACTTTCGAAAACTCTTGAACAGTGGCTCGAAGTGCTGCGATACTCGCTTTTTTAAGCAACTTTGGGGACTTATGGATTCTGACGCGCAGGTGATCCAGGACTGGCTGACCGAGCATAAAATTACGGAAGTTGAATGCACGATTCCCGATATTACGGGAAATGCCAGAGGAAAGTTTATACCCGCGAACCAGTTTCTTAGCCAGGGTGACCCCCGTCTTCCCGAAAGCATTCTGATTCAGTCTGTCACCGGGGAGTACTCCGATGAGCATTGGGACTTTGTGGCGCCCACTGACTCGGACATGATTCTCAAGCCCGATGTAAGCACCATGCGTCTCGTTCCCTGGGCTAGAGAACCTACCGCTCAGATTATTCATGATTGCTACCACATGACGGAAGGCACGCCCCATCCATTATCGACCCGCAATGTTTTACGAAGAATTCTGGACCTGTATGCCGCTGATGGATTGCGCCCAGTGGTCGCCCCCGAGATGGAGTTCTATCTGGTCTTAAAGAATATAGATCCCGACAATGAGCTGGAACCTCCATTGGGCCGATCAGGCAGGGCTGAAACCTCGCGCTTATCTTACAGTATGGATGCGGTGGCGGAGTTTGAGGATTTCGTCCAGGACATGTACGACTATGCTGATGCTCAGCAGCTGTCCGTTGATACGCTTATTCACGAAAATGGCGCGGCGCAAATGGAGATTAATTTTCTTCACGGCGATGCTATGAGTTTGGCGGATCAGGTATTTGTGTTTAAACGCACTGTTCGTGAAACAGCGCATAAGCATAATATCTACGCGACATTCATGGCCAAGCCGATGCGCAAAGAGCCCGGCAGTGCGATGCATATTCACCAAAGCCTTGTTCGAGCAGACACTGGCGAGAACATTTTTGCCGACAAAAATGGTGAACATACTCCCGAGTTTATGAGTTACGTCGCAGGCTTACAAAAGTATACGCCAGAACTGATTAGCCTCTATGCGCCCAACGTCAATTCTTATCGGCGTTTGGCTCCTGACATTGCCGCGCCTATTAATTTGAATTGGGGCTATGATAATCGTACAACGGCCTTTCGTATACCAAACAGCAATAAAGCTGGAACGCGAATCGAAAATCGTTTTCCTGGCGCTGACGTAAACCCCTATTTGGCCTTCGCTGCGACCTTGGCAAGTGGTTACCTCGGAATGAAGAAAAAGCTGAAGCCTTCCAAACCACATCAGGGAACGGCCAATGAAGATGATGTTGAAGTGGCCAGAACACTGGAAGAAGGTCTACGACACTTGCAGGATACTCCAGAGCTGGTAGAGATGTTTGGATCCCTGTTTCTGCGCGCCTACAGTGCTGTGAAGCTCGATGAATTTGAAGAGTTCAATCGGGTGATTAGTTCCTGGGAGCGTGAGCACCTGCTACTGCAGGTATAATATAGGCTGTTGATAGTGGAACCTAAAACCACAATATTTGGAACGTCAGATCGCCTCGGAATATTCAACGCCGTTAAATATCTGACTTATGCCTTGCTTTGCGTCAACGTATTTCTATTTTTGCGAGAGGAAATGCTCGCACTTGAGCATACCTTTGCCGGCGAAATAGAACTCGGACAAATAATCCAGAGTTTCGCGGCGACCATTGATACGGCGTCCTGGGTGCTTTTGTTGTTGCTTTTCGAATTGGAAACCTTGGTACTGGATGACAGCAAGATAAAGGGCACAACAAAGTGGGCACTGCATGGTGTACGTGGGCTTTGTTATATTGCGATCGGCTATGCCTTCACAGGCTACTATGCGGAGCTTGTAGGTCTGTACAATGTCACCCTCACATCAATAGTCGATCCGTGTACGCTCGTTGTTGAAAACCTCTCCCTGCTTATAACCATTGGCGAATACCTTCCTCTCGACGCAAGTAACTGCGCTGCGATGGGGCCAGAAATCTATCGGTTAAATGGTTTTGATATCGTCTCAGATGGACAAACGTTAAACGCTGTACAGCATCTGGCCTGGACCGATGTTATTAATTCGGCGGCTTGGATTCTGGTAGTGATACTACTGGAGATTGAAGTACGGCTTCAGTTGCGCGGCAATTTGTCCGATGGAATTATGAGTGGCACCAAGTTTGTGAAGTTCGTACTGTACGGCACTTTGTTTCTGGCTGCGGTTTTCTGGGGTTTCAAAGGGGACTTACTCGATTTTTGGGATGCGTCGATGTGGTTGTTTGCCTTTATCTTTATCGAACTAAACGTGTTTGAATGGCAACACGAAACAACTCAGCAAGAGGTCGCTACCTAATATGTTTTCTTCGGACGATTTGTCCAGCTTACGCCGTAACACCGATACCGGTTTAGTAGAAATAATTGACCAGACACTTTTGCCTCACACTTTGCAGTGGATAACGCTCGACAGTGTTGCGGCTTATTGTCATGCCATTGAAGTGATGCAAGTAAGAGGCGCTCCACTCATTGGCATTACCGCCGCGTGTGGGCTTGCCTTTGCGATATCGCTCGACTCCTCCACGGAAGGTATTGAGCGCGCCACCGAACAGCTGTTGGCTACGAGGCCTACCGCGGTCAACTTGCGTTGGGCTCTGGAGCAGGTGCGCTTGACTGTAGATAGCCTTGCCCCAGATGATCGCGGAGAAGCCGCCTGGAGCAGAGCGCTGGCTATTCGCGCCGCCGACATCGACAATTGCTCGCGCATAGGCGACTGCGGTTTGGAGCAGTTTCAACAGCTGAAGGCGAAAGATCCCGGTGGAACATTGAATGTTATGACCCATTGCAACGCGGGTTGGTTAGCCACCATCCAATGGGGAACTGCCTTGGCGCCAATATATAAGGCCCATGCTGCTGGTATGCCCATTCACGTATGGGTGTCGGAGACGCGGCCGCGCAATCAGGGCATGAACTTGACGGCTTGGGAATTGCAGCGTGCGGGTGTGCCTTGCACCATTGTGGCAGACAACAGCTGTGGCCACCTGATGCAGAGCGGGCGGGTCGATTGCGTCATTGTTGGTACTGACAGGACTGCGGCTAATGGCGATGTTTGCAACAAGATTGGTACGTATCTAAAAGCCCTGGCGGCGAACGCGAACGAAATCCCCTTTTTTGTTGGACTCCCCGCATCTACGGTCGATTGGCGTTGTCCCGACGGGGATCATATTCCAATTGAAGAGCGTAGCGGGCGGGAAGTTTTGGAAATTGGGGGTACTAGCTCACTCGGTGACTATACGAGCGTATCTTTAGCGGGGCTGGGCAGTACCGCTGCAAACCCCGCCTTTGATGTTACTCCGGCCAGATTTGTCACCAAACTTGTCACCGAGTACGGAGCGTTTGCGGCCACTGTTGAAGGAATGAAATCCCTGCGGCAGGAGTTGCCTGAACACCTAGCCTAAACTTTTTCGTCCACCCCAACGTAATCGATATGGGGGTACGAGCGCTTAAAGCTCTGTTGGTGATTGCATATCAGACAATGATGCTCAATGGTACCGGTTGATGGGTCTCGCTCACCGGTGGCGGACATCATCCCCTTGCCACAGGCGTCGCATTCGTAGTCGACCTCAATGGGTCGCACCTCTTGTTTAATTTCCGGCATTTGATTTTCCTCAACTAGAGTTTAGAGCGAAAGAGCTGTTGTCGGAAGCTTCAATCCCGACTCCTTTTCCTTAATGTTCTCTCAAAACCTGCGTGTAATACAAGCTGCAACGCAATGTTACCCATCTTGTATATAATCTACCGCACCAGGGGCTTGGAATTTTTTGCATCTTTCGTTCCACCAGCTTCGAACGTTAACATGGCGAAAATGTTTTGTCAGACCCAGCCTGATTCTTCCCGCTGTAATAATATCCGGCTTGCGCCATGGTGCATCCGTCACCAGTGGGCCCGCTTTATCACCCAATACCAGCGTCAACAAATGAAGCAGTCCGTAACCTACAGTCGTCAAGTGAACCCAGCGATGCAGCGTTTGGCGCCGTTGCTGCCAGGCTTCTTTGAGCCCCCACAATTGTTTCAACTGGTAGTACATCGACTCAATCGACCAACGCAGTCCGTAATCTTCAATCACTTGTTCGCTCGTTAGAGTCGTATCGGTTGAAAGAAATAATCGAGTCTTGGTCCACTGACCTTTACCCCTGTCTAGCTCGCACCAAACGGCTCTGACTAACTGACCGTCAAGGAACCTTGCCTTGGCGAGCCGACTACGGTATCTCACCTTTTGTTCTTTTCCGTACAGCCGCAGTAGTGCTTCCGTCTTTTTAAAGTGGGCAATTCGCTTGGGTGTGTGTTTTTCGCCATACTTGCGTGGCCGCCCGCGTTGCCCCGGTTTTCGTTCGGGGGGTTCGTCGTAAAGCCGCGTATCGATTCTCGCCTGGCCAATCACGGTAAAACCGTACGCTGTCATCGCGTTGATAAATCGTTTGCGCATATACCAGCAATCGACCAATACCCTCACCGTTTTATCTTCAAACAAGCGGTAAACAGCACGCATGATCACTGTCGCTGCGACCAGCTTGCCCGTATTCCCTGCACTGGGTATCAGTCGGAACAATAGAGGTATCGCCGTCGTCTCCAGCGGTGTGCGCCTGAAAACAGCCGCTAAACTAACCCAGCATTGACCACGAACATAGGCGGCTAAATTCGGCTTATTTCCGTGCTGATGATGTATCTGGCTGCCCGGTGCTTTTTTCGAGGCTCGTAGACTCACCGTATCGTCAATCGCTAAATATAGAACGGGATCATTCTTGGCACTAAGAACCAGACAGACGAACTGTCTTGCCAGCTTCAACCAGGACCACTTTCCGGCTTCAAGCCATTTGTAATACGTCGTCCAGTGCCTTTGCATGTCTAGAAACAAATAGGTTTCGGTGACAAAGCCAGCGGGCGTTAACATAGCGCCGATCAATAGTTCAATGAATGTGCCTACGGATCTTGGGGGTAGCGCTTTGCTTAAAAATGTTATCCAATAGCACAGTTCGCGGGGGATGTGAGCACATCCTGTTGCGTTCATAGCGGCCTCCAGAAGAAATCGATTCATTTCTTTCTGAAGGCCGCGCCCTATACACCTTTTAAAAAGCAAAGCTGTATAGGGCGCGGCAAACTTTTTGCCGCTTTATGTCAAGTTTTTTCGCACACTTTGCGCGATAATCTTCCTCCCCAGACTCTAAACTCTAGTTTCCTCAAGTGACGTTAAGTAACGCGAATTGGAACGCCTATGCTATCGCGACGTAGGGCAAATCTGAAGAGGCAATTTTTTCCTTCGCGACGATAACACCCCGCAACCAACTGCCGCCGTCGGCATCGTGAAGAATTTCACCTACGCCGCCGGGGTGCTTAATGCGTACCAATGATGGTTGGTGATATTCTAGGTCCATATCGGGGATCTCCATGGCCGCCAGTGCATCGTGTGCGGCCTGGGCATTAAAATCGAAGGTTTCTTCCAATATGTGTTCAGTTCCAATCCGGGGGCACATGGCTTTATCCAGATTCAGTATCTGGATTGCGGCGGTTGGGTCGGCACCCATACTCTGGAAGTGTTTCACCAATACCTCGGTGATGCGCTCGTAAAGCGCGTCCAGTTGCTTTAGCGCCTGCAGGTAAATCTGGTTTCGATCCTCGTAAATCGCCATGCGGCTACTTAGATCAATCCCGTGTAATTGGCTTTCGAAGTGGCTGAGTAGTGTCTGTAGAATATCGCGCAGCAATGGCGACACGCCTACATCGCCACACAGCGCTAAAAATCGAGTGGTCATTGGCATGATATGACCGTGAACCAGCAAGATATGCGCGCTGATGAGGAAGTAACCCTCCTCACCTTCGGCTCTTGAAAAACTGTGGCAGCCGACGACATACTCGCCCTTGGCTTTGCCATAGCCCGCAACAGGAACCGCCTCGATTTTGTACTCCTCGCGTCTGCGATAAAACTCTGTTCCAGGTAGCAAGGTATAGCCAAAAATATTGATATTGGGAAAGGTAGCCAGCAGTGTGTCCAGGTTGCGCTCGAAATCAGAAAGGTTGTCGCCGGGAAGGCCCCAGATAAGTTCTGCGGCAATCGGCACACCCTGTTCCGACATTTTTTAGCGATTGGTTCGTATTGATTGGAACTCATATTCTGTCTATTGCTGAGGCGCAATGCTTCGGGCGTCAGGGTTTGCAGTGCCAGCTGGTAGTGTGGCAGAAGGCCGTTCTGGTGCAGCATCAGGGCAATTACCTGAACTTGCCGGCTGTGTTTTTTTGACCAAGAAACTGCGAAAGACAACGGTAGCCCCTTGCGCTCCTTAAGATCGATGATCAACCTGGCTTTGTCGATGTCCTGCTTTAGCGCGCCGAAATTCGAATCTGCCAGCCAGATGTCTTTTATCCCAGCTGAAGTAATCTTCTCCCAATCGGACTCAATGCGCTCCATTGGCCACTGATACATTTTGCTGCCAATTGCTCCGGTTCCCCACTCGCAAAATGCGCACTTGAATGGACAGCCACGGCTGGTTTCATAGGATATGGATTCGTACAGTGGTTTGCCTTGATCGTCGCAAAGACTCAGTACATCCAGGGGCGATGGAAATTGGTCTAGGTCTTTGCAACGCGCTCGAGTTGGGGTTTTGAAGACTGCTCCATCTTGCAAATAAGCCAGGCCGTCGATATTTTGCCAGTCGTCGCTTCCCGCGCTGTCCAACACTTCCTGAAAACTGATTTCTGCCTCGCCGAGAAAAATTAGATCGATCGGATCGATACCCAGAAAGTCCTCCGCCTGTTGAACGTGAGGTCCACCGGCGAGAATCAGCAGCTCGGGTAGAAGCGCTTTTAGGCTACGAGCCAGATCGAGAAACTCCGCAGTATTCCAGGTATAAAAGCTAAATCCCGCGATCGGCTGAATTCCTGCATTCAATGCTGCCCTTGCCAATGGCAAGCTCTGCTGCTGCCATTTTGCCAACCACCCGGAAATGTCATCGGGCGATTGAAAATGCTCCAGGTGTATTTCAGTATGGGCGGAGCTCGTTCCGTATTTCCGAAAATAAGCGGTGAGAGCAGCGGTGGTTGTGGGTGGGGCATTGAACTGATCCGAGTCCATACTCATCAGCCATACAGGGCGGTTCAAAGGGTGTAGCTCCCAGAATTTTTGTGTGGAATGCAATGTATCTGATTAGGTGGCGTTTGCACATCCCCTTCACCCGGCCCTCAGGGCCGAGAAAACCAGTTGATTATGCGCTTGGCTTGGCTAAGCTGTGGTTCATGGGTTTCACCTTCAACGCGCCGGGAACTGACATTGGATACTGAGTTGCTAAAAACTTTCCTGGAGGTCCGCAAGACTAGGCATTTTGGGCGTGCGGCACAAAACCTGTATATCACGCAGGCTGCGGTAAGTGCCAGGATAAAGCAGTTGGAAGAGTCTTTGGGGGCCACCTTGTTCAGCCGCAAGCGCAACAATATTCAACTGAGCAGCGAGGGGGAGCGCCTGGTACCTCACGCCCAGATGATGTTGTTGGCCTTAGTTCGGGCCAAGCAGGATTTGGCCCTTGAAGATTCCGGTAGCCGGCGTGTTCGCATGGGGGTGCGAACGGGATTATGGGGCATCGCACTGCAAGAGAAACTGCATGCCTTGCAGGAGCAAATGCCGGATTTGCTGTTGCACGTGGATAGCCTTGAACCTGACAGGCTGACTCGAATGTTATTGGACCGCACTCTGGATTTGGCAATTCTCTTTGAACCACCCAGTCTTCCAGAACTTAGTATTGTGCGCATGGGTGAGCTGACGCTGAAACTCTCTAGCTCGCGCTCGGGTGTGTCTTTGCCTGATGCGCTTCAGGACGATTTCATTTATCTGGATTGGGGTGGGGGTTTTGCACGGTTTTTTGATCGTAGATTTGGTGAGAAAATTGCTCCGGCCCTACACACCAATATGAGTTTTTTGGCGAGCCATTCTCTGGTGTCTAAAGGCGGAGCGTGTTTTCTGCCAAAAAGCTATGGCGCCGGTCTTGCCAATGAAGGTTTAACCCTGGTCGAGGGTGCGCCTGAATACAAATCGCAACTGAATGTTGCCTATCATAGCGGCTCATCAAAGCGAGAAATAATTGATTGTGTTGTCCGAAGTTTTGAGGGTGTGACGGTCTGAAAATTAAGGGAATCTAACCCTCCGCTGCTGTGGGTCGCCGTGACCTGTTTCAGCGCTTTTGCTGGTACTGGAGGACTAAACCGCTGGAATGCGTTTAAAAGTCGTCCAGATCAAAATCGAGGTCGTAGTAGCCAATTTCATCCCGCAGTCGTTTTTCTTCCAGTCTCTGCTCGGCGCGGCGGCGTTTATCCGCCAAGCACTGCTTTTCACTGGACACGGGTATTAACTCTTCAAACTCCTCGTCTAGCGGCTCTGCTGTTACAGGTTCCTGATTTCGCTCCCCCATAAATCACCTCCTGATGATTTATACATAGGTACCCCTTTGGGCAAATATCACTCAGGCTATTTCGGGAGTAAATCAAATAATTCCAAGATTAACGATAAAAATGATTTATCAAGGTTCATTTTATTTTAAAGTTCGTTATAGAGGGGCGAGCCGCCGCCATCCCTGGACTCCCTGCGACCTAATTCTACTTCCATGTAGAGGACTTCCTGTACGCTTCCTGTCGCCAGCGGCTCGCCCGATAGTACCGAGCAATAAGCATGCCAGGCATTCAGATACCGAAATACACGGTTTGCGAAGGTTGTTTAGACTTAAACCCCGTTGTTGCTTGTGTTCGTCCGTGTCCGGACATGTTCAGCGTGAGAATCTGCTAGCCACGTCCTCGAATCTACTGGGAGAGCATAGCTAAGATGTGTGCTGCAATTTTATCGGCAGAATCGCCGGCGGATGTGATGGTGAGATCTGCGTAGCGCCGGTACAGAGGCGTCCGTTCGTCAAATACGTCTGTGAAACTATGATCAGAATTTGAGGCGATTCCGCGGTTTGGCGTCTGAGCTACTCGCCTTTTGAGTTCATCAATCTCGACCTCGAGGTAAACGACTGGTCCGGCGTTGCGCAGGCGCTGCATAACCGACTCGCTATAAACGACGCTGCCACCTGTGGATATCACCACCTTATCCAGCGGAACCGACATCAAGATCTGTTCTTCGCGCTGCCGGAGCTTTAAATAACCCTCCTCATCGAGAATTTCTTGCAAGGTGGCTCCGGCTTCAAGCTGAATATCCAGGTCGGTGTCCCTAAACCCTAGACCCCACATTTTTGCGAGTAGTACACCAACAGTACTCTTTCCGGCACCGGGCATTCCAATCAGGCTAATCGTCCTGGGCTCTTTTGTTTTCCGGCTCACGCTTAAATTCTCGAGTTAATGACCTGGGACCCAGAATATCGGGAAGTATGGGCTGGCAACAAGCGGCAATTCGAGTTGCGCGACCCATTGTGCCTCGATAGAGTGTTGCTCATTCGACCCATTCCGACCACTGCAGGATGATCAACTTATGTCACTTCTGACCACTCCCCTGGACGCGTTGCACCGGGAGCTCGGCGCCAAAATGGTTCCCTTTGCCGGATACGAGATGCCCGTTCAGTATCCTCAGGGGATTATTAAGGAACACCTTCACACCCGTAGTCTTGCCGGTTTATTTGACGTATCGCATATGGGGCAGGTGGTCGTGGGGGGGCGAGACAGTGCGGCGATGCTGGAATCTTTAGTGCCGGCAGATCTTGAAGGTCTGGAGGTGGGGTCACAAACCTATACGCTTTTTACCAATGATCGAGGTGGTGTACTCGATGACCTCATTGTCACACGTTGGTCCGAGGAAGAGTTTTTCCTGGTGGTCAATGCGGCCTGTAAGGAACAGGATATTGCGCACCTGCGGGAGCACCTGGGAGATAACTCCCTGACGATAATGGTCGATCAAGCTCTACTGGCGCTTCAGGGTCCTGGAGCGCGAGAGATTGTAAAAGTACTTTTTCCGGGAGCTGAACAGCTTGAGTTCATGCACAGTTGTCCTGCGCAGTGGGAAGGCATCGAAGTCTATATTAGCTGCTCGGGATACACCGGCGAGGATGGTTTTGAAATTTCCCTCCCAAGCGTCAATGCACAAGCCCTGGCGAGAAAAATTCTGCAGTTTCCCGGCGCAGCACCCATTGGCCTAGGGGCGAGAGACTCACTTCGGTTGGAAGCTGGCCTGTGTTTATACGGTCATGAATTGAGTGTTGATATTGATCCTGTACAGGCCGGTTTACTCTGGTCTATCAGCAAGACTCGCAGGGTAGGTGGGGCTCGTTCCGGTGGGTTCCCCGGTGCCTCGGTCATTTTTGAACATATTGAAAACAGCACTGCGTTGAAACGAGTTGGGCTCAAAGTCGATGGAAAGCGTCCGGTGAGAGAAGGGCAATCGGTGCTTGGGGCGAACGGAGAGGTAGTGGGAGAAATTTGTTCAGCGGGCTATGGCGCGAGTGTTGGTGGCCCTATTGCCATGGCCTTTATTAATAGAGATCTCGGTGAACCGGGAACATCACTTGCGGTGGACGTTCGCGGTAAGACAATTCCCGTCACGGTTGCACGCTTACCCTTTAGTCCTCAGAACTACTTCCGGGGTTAAGGGCCCGGGGTAGAGCCGGCTGCCGGAGTCTGCGCCAATGCTCTCTCAGTTTGTTCCAGCTTGTTTTCGCACGGGCTAATGTTGCAGCGACTGGTAGTTTTTTCGCTATCCATCCAATGCACACCAATAGTAGCGCTGTGGCTAGCAGCCAAAAAATGATTGGACGATAGTCTCTTTTCTTGTCGCTACTGGGGCTGCCAGTTGCAGTGCCAGAGCCCACGTGAACGCTTACCGACGGCAGTGAGATAAGTTCTAATTCGTTTGATCGCGTGTCCCACCAAAAATATTCCTGAGCGGGTAGTTGATATTCCCCTTGTTCCTCGACTATGTAGGTGAGGGTCAATTCTCGTGAGGCAAGGGTGGTTCCGCGATTGCTGCTATTTTTTAAAACGGGTGGTTCTGAGTATCGGGTGAAGCCCTTGAGTTCCGGCTCGCTAAAGGTGGGAAGCATCATAGACATCACGTCTTCTGCTTCGAAGCGAATTTTTCTTTCTATGGAGTCGCCTACCGCCAGATCTTCCAAATCTCTATCGAACGATTGAGTGACCGAGAAGCTTGGGGCTGCCACCCAGGTTTGAGTCCGGCGTAAACTTTCTGGCTGTGCCGCAGAAAATTCCAGCGCAGGACCGCTTACGGATCTCTCGATCAGCGCGCCTCCTTTCTCACTGATTTTTACGCGCGCAAAAATCGGTGGAATTGTAAATGATCCCTCCCGCTGGGGGTAAACATCAAGTGTCCAGCGCTGTACCACCCAATTGACTCCCGCGCGCATCTCGCTGGAATTGCTGGCGAAATTCTCAGTTTGCAGTATCACCAATCCGGGGACTTCAGGTACCTCGATGCGGGTACCTCCTCCGAACCAGCGATCGGTCGCGACTTCCAGCGTTAATTTGATTTGTTGCCCGGGAACAATATTGCTTACCTGTGAGAGAGAAGTACGTAGTTGTAAGCTGCCGGCATCTTGCAGTTCCGTTGCGGTGGACGAAAAACCCTGAGAGGCGAAGATCACAAGCCAGAGCCCGAACACGTTTGCACTGGGCCACTTCCAGCGACTTATCACTGTACTTTTTCCTTCGCCGCTAGCGGAATATTTTCTCGTGCTCGCAATTGCATGTCGAATTTCACCGCTAGAAAATCGGCTGGGTTCTGTTGTACTCCCCGCAACCACATTTCTCTAGTCGCTGGATCTTGCAGGATTTCTTCTGCGGAGAATTGAGTGAGTTGCGATTTCTCGAAGTTAATCTCATCCGCGCCATCGGCCGGGATGGCCTCGTCGCTACCCATCTCCTTGTCCTCACCGCTTACGCCGGCTTCCTCCTGTTGGCTTTCGCTGAGGCGGTTGGTCTCCTCAATTAGCTCCTGAACTTTATCGCGATTCGGTTTTGCTCCGGGGTAGCTCGGTGATCGCGCCAGCAATCTATCGTAACGGCTGCGCGCGCGTACATAGTCTCGCCCCTGGGCTCTGGCATTCGCTTCGTTAAACAGAGCGTCGTCGTTGTCTGTGCGTGAAAAATACTCGGCCGCGAGCATAAATTCTTCGCTGTAGTAATGGGCAACAGCTCTCCACGTTGGGTGTTTAAAGCGCTGTGCCGCCTCCCGGTATTCTCCCCGTTGCAGCAGTATTCGCCCCTGCTGATCCGGCGTCAGCCAGAGATTGGCGAACCAGTTATCTTGCGGCGCTTCTGTCTTCTGTGACTCCTGCAATTCCCGCGCATAAGCTGGGTATGATGGCTGCAGTAAGATCAGTGGCATCATTAGCCAAACCCAGGTTAAGGTCCAGCCTTTGCGAAACCACATTAGGAACACTGCCATAGCGGGAAATACCAGGGGATAGCCGCTGTCCAACCAGGGTAGGGCACTGTCTTCATTGACTACGAAATGGCTATTTACACGTCGATTTATGCGGTTTACGTCTGCGTCATTGACTGTCATGTCAATGTAACTTCCTCCAGAGTTGGAGGCGAGATCTTCCAGCGCTTGCCGCTCCAAAGGAATCACATCCTTGTGCGTATTTTGCGTTCCGACTCCCACAATCATAAGTTGATTCTGAGAAGCGTCGAAGTAGCGTGTGAATGCGTTGTTTGTATCTGCTCCCAAACCATCGCCGAATAAAACCAAAGTGGCCGCGGTCTGGCTTTGGCTCAGTACCTGATCTACTTCTGAGAGTGCGTATTCAGGAAACTTGCCCGGGCGGGGCATGATGCCGGGTTCTATCGCCGCCAGATACTGATTTAGTACGCTTTGGTCAGCCGTGAGTGACAGTACCGTATGGGCGCTACCGGCATAAACAATAAGTGCCGCCCGTTTGTCGGGGCGCAGTTTTAGTAAATCACCAATCTTCTGCTTCGCTCTTTGGAGGCGACTGGGTTGAACATCTCGCTGGCTCATTGTGGCCGATACGTCCAATAGGATCACCAGAGCCGCCTCGTCCTGGCTAAGAGGAGACTCCTGTTGCCGCCAGCTGGGACCCATGAGGATCAGGAAAAAAAGTACCAGAAGTAGTCCGGTAGACGTTTGCGGATTGAACCACCGGGATTTGAATCGGTTGACGCGCAAGTGTTCCAATAAATGCGGAGCGATGATGCCATCGAACATATCTCCTATTACTCGGCGCTTGCGCATTACCAGCCAGAGTAGGAAGTAGGGAACAAATACCAATGCCCACATCGGCCGCAGGAAATGAAAGTGTTCCAGGCTGACAAGATCAGGCAACATGGCTGTCTCTTTGCTCGCGCCAGTATCGCCAGGCTCTTAAACTGTGGTAAATCCAAAATAACGTCAGTGCCATACCGATGGGCAGGTAGTGCAAGCTTTTTCTTGGCCGGAAGCTTATCGTCTCGTAGAGTTCGGGTTCCAACTCGCCAATGGTTTGATATGCCTGCGCTAGCTGATCCTGGTCAAGGGCTTCGAAGGCTAGTCCACCGCTAAGCTGCGCGATCCGCTCAATTGTTTTAAAATCGATCGCCTCTTCACCCACGGTTGTGGGGTCACCTATGGCTATGCTGTAGATGCGAATGTTATGTGCTGCTGCGACTTTAGCCGCATCGATAGGTGGCACTACGCTGCCTGTATCATTGCCATCGGTTAATACGATCAACACGCGGTTATCTGATTGACCCTCGTCGAACAGTTTTATCGTTAGGCCAATGGCGTCGCCGATGACTGTGCTCTGGCCCGCCATGCCAATCTGGGTATCGCGCAGTAGTTGCGTCCACACTGTGTGATCGTCAGTAAAGGGCGTTTGCAGATAGGCCGCGCTTCCGAATACCACGAGTCCGAGGCGATCGGAGGAGCGCTGTTCGGCCAGATCTCCCAGCAAATATTTCACCGCTTCAAGTCGATCGACAACGCGCCCATCGGGCAATTTGAAATCCTTGGCCTCCATTGAGCCTGACAGGTCCACGGCAATCATCAAGTCGCGACCCGATTTTTTCTGTTCAATCGGGGGGCCAATCCATTCGGGTTTTGCCGCTGCGAGCACCAGGGCTGTCCACATAAATGCGACCAGGATACGTTGCGTCATGTCGCGCTGTAATATCGTTGCGCCCTTTTGAGGCCGTTGTTCACTGAGGGTTACGAGCTTGTCAAAGAAAGGGACCTTTACCGAGTCTCGGCTCTCTTTATAGGCGGGCAGTAACAACATAAATAAGGGAAGCAGTAGTAGGAGCAACATCCAGGGGTTGGCTAATTCAAACATCCTGCGCCCCGCGATGATTGTCTATCCAGGCCAAACTGGCCCGGATTAAATCCTGGGCGGATTGCGTGTCGAGTTCGATTTGCTGATAACTGCCGTTGGCTAAAGAATTTTCCTGTTGCGTGCTAAAAACTGATACAGCGCACTGTTGGTTTAGGAATTGGGTCCATGCCTGTCCCGAAAGACTTGCCACCTCAGTTCTTGGATAGGCGGCCATTGCCACCAGTTTCAGTACCTGATTCAGCTCGCCTATTAAATCCTGTGACTTTGCGCCTTCTCGTACTGCCTTCAGCCGAGCAATTCCTTCTCTGCGATATCGGTTTTGATAGTGTTTGCGCATTTTGTGCGATAAGTAATACACCAGTAGTACTGATATCAAGACGCCAAGACATTTCCAGCCCAGTGTCTGGGGTATCCACGATACATTTTGCGGATAGACGATTTCACTGAAATCTTTCAACGCGTAGTTGCCGAAGACTTCTGGGACCGGAGGTGCGTTCATCGCGCCGCCCTTTGGCCGCCGAGTTTCTCTCGCAATTGTTCGGAAACGGCTGTGATAGTGTCTACGGGCAGCACAGGAATATGATGGCGCTTGAGTTCACCCTGAACCTGAGCCACTGAATTTTGAAAACTGGTTTCAAACTTTTCCCCCAAATCGTGGCGTTCGGGATCAATCTCAAGTTGGTAGTGCCCATCGCTTACAACCAGGCTTTGCGCCTGGGAAATATCTTTTTCAAGGGGATCGAACACCAGTGAGCACACAATGTCGTTATGTCGACTGATTCGTTTGATGGTTTTCAGTGATTCATCATCCCAGCCGAAAAAGTCCGAGATAATCACAACCAAATAATCGTGTCCCGTGCGCCGCTCCAGCAATTTCAAAGCCTTACCAAGGGCCTGAGGATTACTTGCGTGCCCGGAGGTCACGCAAAGCTCGTTGTTCATTGCGGCAAGGTCACCCAGCCAGGTCAACAATTGACGTTCATTGCGGCTCGCGCCTATTTCTATCTCGCGGGTATCGTTAAACAATATCGCACCGACGCGGTCTCCTACTGCCAGCGTGCGCCAGGCTGTCAGTGCAGCCAATTCTGCGGCGACCACGGATTTCATTTTTCTGGTGCTGCCAAAGAACATTGGCAAGCGTTGATCCACCATGATGATAACCGGGCGATCTCTCTCCTCTGTATAAACTCTCACATGGGGCTTGCCAGTGCGGTTGGTCACGCGCCAGTCCATATTTCGGATGTCGTCTCCGGGTTGGTAGTGTCTCAACTCGTCAAAATCCAATCCGCGACCGCGCAGGCGCGACCGGCGGCGTCCGCTGAGCAATGATCTCACTGGTTGACTGGGAAGGTAGCTGAACCCGCGAGCGTTATAGCGCAGCCTTACCAGGGCGGACAAACTGGTGTAGACGTCTTCGTTATGGGCGACGGAATTGGACACGGTGCGATTAGCCGACGGCAACCTGTTTGACGATTTCGTCGATGACGGTATCAGCGCTGACTTGATCGGCCTGTGCGTCGTAGCTCAGGATTAGTCTGTGTCGCAGGACGGCGTGTAACACCGCTCTAACATCTTCAGGATCCACGTAATCGCGCCCCTCCAACCATGCGTTAGCGCGGCTGGCACGATGTAACCCTATGCTTGCCCGCGGGCTTGAGCCAATATCGATCCAATAGGATAGCTTGTCTCCGTACAGCTCGGGTTTTCTGGTCGCGATCACCAGGTCGACTATGTATTGTTCGATTGCCGGTGCGACCTGCATTTTCTGAATTTCATCACGAGCGGAAAAAATACTGCTTTGGGAGATCTTCTCCAGCTCGTTTTCCGTTTGACCCTCCTCAAGCTGGAGTAAACGAATAATTTTCAGCTCCGCATCGCTGTCCGGGTGGTCTACCGAAATCTTCATCAAGAAGCGATCCATTTGCGCTTCGGGTAAGGGGTAAGTACCTTCCTGTTCAATCGGGTTTTGCGTTGCCAAAACCATAAACAATGGTGGCAGTGAATAGGTTTTTCCTGCGACGGTTACATTTCGTTCTTCCATGGCTTCAAGCAGCGCTGATTGAACCTTCGCGGGCGCGCGATTAATCTCATCTGCCAGAACCAACTCGTTGAAAATTGGACCGGGCTGGAAGGCCAATTCATGTTTACCTTGATTGTCCTGATAAATTTCGTTTCCAGTGACATCCGATGGCAGAAGATCCGGGGTGAACTGAATGCGCCCCAAATTTGCCTGCAGTACGCGCGACAGCGTTTTTATTGATCGGGTTTTAGCAGTGCCTGGCAAACCTTCGAGTAATACATTACCGCTGCACAGCAGTGCGAGGGTTAAGGTGCGAACCACTTCCTCCTGCCCTATGACAGACTCTGCCATCTGGCCCATCATGGTCCGAATGGCATCTAGATGAATACTGGACACAAGAAACTCCCCAAAATATTAAAAGCCTAAACCGGTAGGTGCTTAATGTAACGCTAACTGGCCCAATTGCGGTAGTCTCTGAATTGTTTGGCGAGGTATTCTTTTTGATCTGGGAAGATCCGGTCCTTGGTAAGAAAGTGCCATTCCCAGGTATTGGGCTTGAAGGGAATTGCCAGCAGGGGCATGTTGGCCTCTTCTGGCGTTTTATTGTCCTTGCGCCAGTTGCACCTGGCACAGGCTGCCACCACATTCTCCCAGCGATCTTCGCCGCCTCGTGAAGTAGGTTGTACATGGTCTCGGGTGAGTTGAGAGCGAGAGAATTGACGTCCGCAGTACAAGCAGCGGTGATCATCTCTTCTGAAAAGGGTTTTATTGGTCAGTGCCAGGCTGAAACCGTTTACGATTCTGCCCTGTATTGCAATGATCGGTTGTATGTCGATTCGCGATTGAGCGCCGGTGAGACGCTGAAAGCCTCCGAACACCGGAGCGAGCGCTGCCCCAATGCCGTAAACGACATCGCCGCGTGCGTAGGCAGTGACTGCCTCATTTGCGGATATCCAACCTCGCGGCTGGCCCGCAACATCCAACTTAAGGATACTTTGCATCGTCTCCACTCTTGTACTCCCACTAACGCTAACGCTAACGGAAAAGCGTAGCGGCGACAATGGTGAATTTTCCCGATCACTTGCGCGTGAACATTCATTCTAATTATTGTGCGACCCAATGCTGACTGGATAGCACATTGCTACCGGCTAGGACTTTGCCTTCGAAATTCTCTCCGGGCAGTACGCAGCCCACGCCAGCTGGCGTGCCCGTCATGATAATATCGCCATTCTCCAAGCTCATAAATTTCTTTAACTCGCTCAGTATAAGTGCAGGTTTATACATCATCAGTTCCACGCCGCCGGCTTGCCGAAGGCTGCCATCTACAGTCAGCGCCAGAGACAGATCTTCGATATTCCCCGGAACGCTCGTGAATGGTCCAAACAGGGCGGAACCGTCAAATGACTTAGCGCGCTCCCAGGGTAAGCCCTTACTTTTAAGTTCAGATTGTAGCCCTCGCTTGGTTAAGTCCAGACCGAATCCAACTCCCCGAAGTTCTCCACCGATAGCTACAAAAGCCAGTTCGCTCTCGTAGTGCAATGATTCTTCGCGGTGCGAGCGAAGCCTTTCGCTGATTGCGGAATTCGGCTTGCAAAAAACCACCATATCGTCGGGTACTTCATTGCCCAGCTCTTCGATATGTGCGGCGTAGTTTCTTCCGATGCAAACAATTTTACTTGGGGTGAGGCTTAAGCCATCTAAAGTGATTTTGTGCATGGTTACTCTCTGGGTGTTGTTATGAAAGATGAACCTCGTCAAATCACAACTAATTCCGATGCTATGATAAGCGTCCACGCGGTATTGTATCTGCTCAATCTCGGGAGTTGAAATTTGAGGAGACAAAATTGTCCGTAAGATTAGGCTATACCACTGTTTCTGCCCTCGTGCTCACGCTATTGACTGCAGGCGGTGTACAAGCGCAATGGTTAAAAGATCAGCGCGAATTGATGGGAACCCAGGTGACGGTGGAGCTGTGGGCGGAGGAAATCACATCGGGGGAGAAAGCGATAGACCAGGTATTCGACGAAGTAAAACGTCTCGATGAAATGATGAATCCCTGGAATCCCGGGAGCGAGTAGAGCTTTGTATTACTCACAATTGAGTGGCGGTGCATTTGATATCAGCTTCGCCTCCGTGGGCCAGCACTACGACTATCGTTTGGGGCAAGCTCCCGACGAAAAAACCCTAAGCGCTGATAAGGCCAATATCGACTATCGCGCTATTTTGCTAGACCCACAGGCTTCCACTTTGTTCTTTACGAAGCCAGGACTACAGATTGATTTGGGCGGTATTGCCAAAGGTTATGCCGTTGATAGAGGAATCGAAATATTGCGTCAAGCCGGTATTGTTGCCGCCGTTATCGGCGCCGGCGGAGATAGTCGAATACTGGGTGATCTGGGCAATAGACCCAGGGTGATTGGCATTCGTCACCCGCGTAAGAAGGACGAGTACGCCGCGGTGGTCCCACTAGCCGATACCGCTATTTCAACCTCGGGCGACTACGAGCGTTTTTTGGCTCTTCTCCGCTTTGTTGAGTGAAAAAAGATGCTGACCATCAAGTAACCTGTTGATATGTTTGGTTTATGACAACTTTACATAGGGCAGGTATATGACCATCAACATCTCACGGAATAATTTAAACCTCACGGGGCAACGTGTAAATGAAATTAAACTGGACGAAGAGGGTGACAAGATTGTTATTCACTGTAGCCGGGACGCCCGCAGGAGCACTATAGACCCCACCACAGGCAAGAAGGGAACTATCAACCAGCATATTCGCCGGCAGGTTAAGGATATCCCCCTTTTTGGGTATCCATGTGTGCTCGACATTGAACTGGCCCAAGTGTTTATTAGCAAGGGTGAGCGCCGCATTGAGGCGTGTGATTTTGTCGATAAAGGGTGCCGTTTCACCCACCGGTTTTGCCGACTGATCAGTGGATTATGCCGCCATATGTCTATTCAGGCCGTCTCCAGGCATTTGGGGATACGATGGGAGACAGTAAAGAATATCGACAAGGCATACCTGATGGAAACGCTCCCTGCGCTTGATCCTGCACAGTTGACTGGCTTGGAATATATTGGTGTCGATGAAGTTGCCAGGGCGAAAGGCCATGACTATATGACGGTGGTCTACGATATGGTCGGAGGTCATCTGGTCTGGGTGGAAGCTGGTCGAACTGCCGAGGTGTTTGCAAGATTTCTAAAACATCTCTCCCCGGATACATCCAGTAAAATCAAGGCCGTAGCTATGGATATGGGCCCTGCTTATCAAAAGGCTGTCAGGGAGTGCTTGCCGTTGGCAGACATTGTGTTTGACCGTTTTCACGTCATGAAAAATTACAGCAAAGCTATCCATAATCAGCGCCGGCTTGAGTTCAGGAAGGCCGATCCGAATGGTAAAAAACTGATGAAGGGGACGCATTATCTGTTGCTCAAAAATGCGGATAAGTTGAGTGAGAAACAAAGTAACAAGCTGCAAACGTTGTTGGATAGCAATAGCAACCTGAATGCGCTCTACGTTTTAAAAGAACAGCTTCAGTATCTGTGGAGTGCCACTTCATTTGAGGGGATGGCAGAGCAACTGGAAAGTTGGTGCTTGATAGCAGATCAGTCACACATGCTCTATCTGAAAAAGTTCGCAAAATCGCTCAGAAAACATTGTGTCGGCATCTGCAATTATGCAAAACACAAGCTAACAAGCGCCAGGATAGAGGCTGGTAATGTCAGTATAGGAATGATCCGTAAGCGCGCCAGGGGCATCAGGGATACCGAGTACTTCAAACTCAAAATTAGACAATCATCCCTCCCAGATAATCAATCTATGTTCTATTTGAAAACCTAGAATCACTCAACAAAGCGGAGAAGAGCCAAAAAAAAGGAGGTCGTAGGCAATTTCAAAAACGCCGGGGTGGCATGGCACAAACAAGCGGTCGCGGTGAAAGACCACGACTTTCGCTCCGAGGGGCTCGGTTTTGCGGTTCCCTATGGTATTTATGACACCCAGGCCAACCTGGGGTCGGTGTTTATCGGTGCATCGCATGACACCTCACAATTTGCGGTATCGTCCATAGAAAAGTGGTGGCGATACGATGGCCGGCGCCGCTATAGCGAAGCACAAGAACTGCTCATACTGGCGGACTGTGGCGGCAGTAACGGTTATCGATGCCGGGCCTGGAAGCACGCATTGCAACAGTTTAGTAACCGCCAAGGGATCACCATCACGGTGAATCACTACCCTCCCGGGACATCCAAATGGAATCCCATCGAGCACAGACTGTTCAGTGAGATCAGTAAAAACTGGGCTGGACGGCCACTTGAGAGTTTTGAGACCGTCCAGAACTACATCAGTACAACCTCAACGACCACGGGTCTCAAAGTGAAGGCGTACATTGACCAAAAAATCTATGAGAAGGGTGTGAAAATCGGTGCCAAGCAAATGGAGGAACTCAACATCCACAAAGACGAAAAACTTCCCCTGTGGAACTATATGATCGCACCGGTGTAATATACGAAGTTATTTTTGCGTGCCCCCTTAGTGGTTGGCATTGACAGTGCAGAGGTACTCAACGCCAATCTTGAAGGCGCGATTTGGGTATTTGTTTGCGCCTTTACGATTGCGGTTTACTTTCTGGTCAGCGCACGATTAAGCCCAGTAATGGGGAGTACGATGTTTACTTTGCTGGCAATGAGTTCCGCAGCGACCGCATTCGGGGTTCACTACTCACTGCGCCATGGATGGCTGGACCTAAGCCTATCCACTGAGGCTTGGGCTTGGCTAGTGGCGCTGGTATTGGTTGCTACCATCATACCCCTCTCCCTCATGGCCGAAGGTTTGCGTAGCATAGGTTCACAGCGCGCCGCCTTTGCCAGTACCATTGGGCCCCCAGCCACTGCGGTAATGGCCGCCGTTTTCCTGGATGAACAGCTTACTGCTCTTCAATTACCGGGTATCGCCATTGTATGCGGCACCATTGTCTATCTCGAAATAGCCGCGCGACAGCATCCTCACCAATAGAGCCAAGCTAGTTTTAATGTCCGTATATTTGACCTGTAATCTCTCCAGAGAAAATCAGTTGAATCGAGGAGACTATAGTGGCAACGGTAAATCGTAAGTTGGCAAACACCTTTGGAGCTGAGATTGGCGGTATCTGCGTAGTTGCTACCCCAGATGCACAGGAGATTTCTGCGGCAAAAAGCCTATGGGCCGAACACAAGCTTCTGCTTTTCCGTGGACAAAACGTCAGCGAAGAGGACTTGGTGGGATTTAGCCGTAAGTTTGGAGACCTGGAAATTCATGTCAGGACTGAATACCTCTCTCCGGATCATCCACAAATTCTGTATGTATCCAATATGCAGGAGGACGGTAAATCAATCGGAATTTTGTCCGATACCGAAGTGGGCTGGCACTACGATCAGATATATTTACCACGTCCTGCAGTGGGCTCGATGCTGGCAGCACATACGCTGCCCGCCAAGCGCGGCAACACTGAGTTTGCCAATATGGCTGCGGCCTATGCGACGCTACCCGAAGACATCAAATACCTATTAGACGGCAAGAAGGCAAGCGGGTGACTGTTTGATGTGGGACAACGCCTGCACGATGCACCGTCGCGATCCTTTTGATCAGAGCGAACTGCGTTTGATGAAACGCACCACTATTCTGCCACCTCCTGAGCTGGCGGTCCCCTTCTAGCTAACAACCAAAAAAAACCGAGCATAGCTCCGGTCTTCATCAAGCCAGTTCGTGCTAGAAGATATATTCCAGTTCAACACCGGCTGTGCGCTCATTACCCGGAGTCACAAAACCGCCGCCGAACTCTGGTGCCAGGATGACCTCACCGATGTATTCTTCATCGAGCAGGTTTCGTGCGAAGGCCGTTATCCGCCAGTGCTCTCCACCGACACTCAAACGCGCATTGGTGATGCCGTAGCCGTCTACTTTAGTCTTTTCGTAGCTGGTTGGTAGTCCGGTCCCTTCACCCGTTAGGTCTTGCAGAAAGGCGGGAACTGAATTGTCGCCAGGAATGCCTAGCCCAGGTACACCTGGATTTGGCGAATTCAAGTCATTGCCCTGAACAACATGATAGAAAATATCACCCTGATGCGCATACTCAAGTCTCGCTAGAATATTCAGGCCTCCGCTTAACTCCTGAGCCCAGGTCAGTGCAATGTTGGCTGTGTACTCTGCCAGATTGGGGACTTCGTTGCCCGCCACATAAGGGCGGACGGTCATCTCATCAATCTCACCGTCAATTTTGCTATAGCCCGCATCAAGGCGCAGTGTGTCATTGAGCTGCCAGGAAGCACCCAGTTCAAAACCCTGTATGGTGACTTCGTCAATTGCTTCAACCGTGCGCAACAAGCCGAAGGGGCCTACATAAAATTCGAAGAATTGCATGTCGTCCACCTCGGTATGAAACGCCGCGCCGTTCAACTGCAAGCTGCCATCGAGCAATGTGGTTGTAAAACCAACCTCAAACGCGCTTGAGGTTTCTTCCTCGTAAACTTCAGGCGGAGCAATCGGCAAACCATCCGGGTTCACCAAATACAGCTCAATCGTCTCGGTGCCACCCAGATTGTTAAAACCACCTGTCTTGAAGCCAACGCCCCAACTGGCGAACAGGGTCGTGTCCTCGCTCACATCGTAGGTCAAGCTGATCTTCGGCTGAACAGCATCAAATGTCTCGTCGCGATCGGCGACCGAGGCACTCACTTCACCCGTATCGAGATCTATGAAGGCTGGGTTCCATGGGGTGCCTTCAAGGGGAACACCATTGAGCGTACAACCGCCCACAAAGAATTGTGAACAATAGTCTATGTTGGTAGACAAAAATCCGTCTGCCGGACTGGGAACCTTATTCTCCACCTCGCGATCTTCCCGGTCGTAGCGCACTGCAACCGACAATTCCATGCGATCTGTAACGTCATAATTGATCGAACCAAAAACCGCGGACACGTCAGTGGTAAAGTCATCCAATACTAGGGCATCGGTAAACTGGTTGACAAAGCTTTGGGGTAAATTGCGGCGGCCGTCATCTTCAAGCTGTGCCACACCCACGGTACGTTCAATATTCAGGTAGTAAGCACCCACCTGCCAACGTAGGGCTCCTTCGCCGCTCGAGGTCAACTGTATTTGCGCGCTAAAGTCTTCCTGGTTTCGCTCCTGATACTGATAGCCGTCGCAAGTTGTTGGGCTATAAGGAGGTAAGAACCTGCCGTCAGGCGTACCATCAAGATTGAATGTGGGCGCCGCCGTGGGCGTACCGTCGCCTAGAAAGAGAGAACGCCCCGGAGGTGCCGTCGGCAACAAAGCTTTGCTCCTGGTCAGAGTAGAGCGCCCAGGCTGTCAAGGTGCCGATTTCCAGCTCCTTGTCCACCTTAATTGAAAACTCTATCGTCTCCTGCTTATTCTCAGGATCAACATTAGGCGAAAAGACAAAGTCGAAATCGTTTACATCTATCGACGCCGCCGTGTTATCAACACCAAAATCTCGCACACCTTCCAAAGCACCCACGAAAAACGGCAGCTCAAACGCCGCGTTAAATGCAATGGCGCCTGCATCCACCTCTGAGTAGCGCAATTTGGTATCGATGCTCAGAGTATCACTAGGATCAAATACCAGTCGTAAGCTAACCCCCGTCTCTTCAAAATCGTTCACTACCTCATCGTCGTAAAATTCATTTTCCAGGAAACCATCGGTGGTCCGATGATCCACCGTCAAGCGGCCAGCAATGTTTTCACCTGGTGGCCCAGCGATAGTGCCCATAGCCGTGTAAGTACCATGCTGTGCGGCAGAGACCTTTACCTTGCCCTCAAACTCATCCGAAGGCTTCCTGGTTGACATGATCACCGCGCCCCCGGCAGCAGAACGGCCGTAAAGTGCGCCCTGCGGCCCCTTCAGCACTTCAATTTGGGTCAAACCGGGATATTCACGGTTAAACGCAGATGGGTTGGTATACAAAATGCCATCCACCAGGAACGCAAAGTTGGTCTCGCCGTCGCGCGCGCCCGATATACCGCGGATACTCAGCGAGCTATCGCCAGCCTCTACTGTGTTCACGAACGTTACTCCGGGCGTCATGTAGACGAAGTCCTCTGCCCGCTGCACACCCATATGTTCGATTTGGGTTGCCGTAAACGCGGTAATCGTGGCTGGGACGTCTTGCAGCGTCTCAGAGCGAGCACGTGCTGTAACCACGATCTCCTCTAACTGTGCATAGGCATTATTCGCGATTGTGAGTGATCCTGCGGCAGGTAACGCCATCATAACGGACAGGTAAAGTGTTTTAAGTTTGGGCTTATTATTCATCGAATTCTCCAACTTATTCCGGTAAATTCTGTGCGGGTAGGTAGACTATGCGCATTCCCGGACAAAAAATCAACACGTATGTACGTACAATTGATCCTAATTGACCCGCATTGGTGGGTCGGCTACCTCATTCTGGGTCAAATCACCAATACGCCTGTACGCACAATGAACGCCAAGCCACCCACGATGATCAAAACCTACAAGTTTTAGATGGCTCCATCGGCACGCAATGTAGCAATTTCGTCTGGCGAACAGCCCAGATTCGCCAGGATCAATTCCGTGTGCTCACCAACCTCGGCAAGCCCAAACCGCACACCACCGGGCTCATTGCGGAATTTAATGGGAACGCCTATATGATCGTTCCCATCCTCATCCCGCACCCGCATTTGCCTAGCCCAAACATGATCTGTATCCCAGGCTTCATCCAAGGTCATCACGGGCATCCAGCAAATATCCCGGCCTTCAAACCAGGCCTCCCATTGCGCTCTGCTGCGCGCTTTAAAAGTCTCTCTTAAAAACGCGATGGCCTGATGATGCCCCGCGCCCGCTGGCCCCGTTACGGTCTCGACAAAATCTGGACGACCCAATCCGTTAAAGAGTTCCTCCACAAATTTATGCTCACCACCGCCGAGCGCAATATGATTACCATCACTCAGTTCATAGATGTTAAGCATGGCATTACCTCCATGCGTGCGCTCCTCCAGGCGATCAGGCGTTTGCCCTTTGCTGAAAACAGGTCCAACAATGTTAGGGGAGGCATTGAGCACCGACTCAAACATGCTGATATCGATATAGTCCCCCTCACCCGAGGTATGCCGTTTATAGAGCGCCATCATGATGCCGCCAAAGGCGAGGTGCGACGACAACATATCGGAGATAGCAACACCGATAATCGCGGGGCCAGAATCGTCGGATGGCGATCGCGTCAAACTCAAAACGCCGGCGGCAGCGACGGCGGCTGTGTCATGCGCTGGCTTGTCTCGCCAGGGTCCATCCTGACCAAAGGCAGAGAGCGAGCAGTAAACAATCCCGGGGTTAATGGCGCGAATTACGTCGTAATCAATACCCAAACGCTTCATTACTCCGGGCCGAAAACTTTCGATGAAAACATCGGCGGTAGCGGCCAGCGAAAGGAGTAACTCCTTGGCTCGCGGACTTTTCAGATTCAGGGTTAGGCTCTCTTTACCGCGTTGGGTAGTGCGGAACATCACCGTGCTTTCGCCCTGGGTCCAAGGGAAAAATTGACTGGAACGAGTCGGCTCGGGAGAGGCTGGATTTTCCACCTTTATCACGCGGGCACCATGGTCTGCCATCATCAAGGACACTGCAGGCCCGGGAAGAAAGAGTGACAAATCAATTACCGTTAGACCTTCCAATTTCATGCTGTTCTCTCACTGTTAATTTAGGGTGGTAACAAGGTTCGCAAGGCCGGCCAACGCGCTGCTGCAACATTCTCGAGCGGGGATTCAATCTGGTATTGGCTTGACTCAATGCGCCTTGAGTGTAACTGTCGCGAATAATAAATCCAATATTAGCAACTCATCGGGCATTGGCCGCGGCGTGGCAATTGCGTTGGCAAACTCTGGCTGCCATGTGTTTATTAACTTCCCACCCAGCGAAGGAAGTGAGCCCGCGTCGGAAGTACAAGCTAGGCATTCGCCAGAGCGGCGGCACAGCCTCACTGGCGCCAGGAGCAACCCTCACGCCCATCCTGGAAGATGTACCGGATGACATCCTCGATGGAATACGTCAAGCCATACCCCGAGGAAAACTGGCGGAGGTTGACGATATAGTGGGGACATTTATTTTTCTTGCCAGCGATGACGCCGCACACTTTCGCGGCCAATGCTTAAGCCCGAATGGGGGGGATGTGTCCCTTTAATTTTTCAACTCAAAATAACCCGCTATAATTTTATCGACCACACCCAGCGTTCTGCCTTTGAACAATTGGTGTGGCCACCCTGTGACGGAGTCATCGCATGACAAACAATCAAGTACGAATCAATGAGGTAGGGCTGCGCGACGGCCTGCAAAGCCAGCCCAAACATTTTTCAGTGGAGCAACGGGTGAGGTTAGCCGAGGCGCTGATAGCATCGGGTATAAAAAAACTTGGAGATAGGCAGCTTTGTATCGCCGCGTGCCGTCCCGCAAATGGCCAACACCGACCAGGTGGTGGCTGCGCTGGCGAATCATTCTGATGTTTCATTTAGCGTGCTGGTACCCAATGTAAAAGGTTACGAATTAGCCACTGCTGCCGGAGCGACCAATGTCGCCATCGTCGTCTCGGCCACCGAGACAATGAATCAGAAAAATATCAACATGAGTCTCGAAGACACCTTTGCTACGGCTAAAAAGATTATTTATCTGGCGAACGGTGCACAGATACGAGTTCAAGCTTACTTGTCCGTTGCCTTCGAGTGCCCCTTTGAAGGTGCCGTAGATTCTGCAATGGTGACAGAACAGGCTGGACAACTGATCGAATGGGGGGCGGATGAATTAGTTATTGCCGACACGATCGGAGCCACAAACCCGGCCGCAGTCCGACACTTGATGGACACCCTGGTAGACCAACACGGCGCTGATTTAATGGCTTGTCATTTTCACGATACGCGGGCAATGGGCCTGGCAAATGTCTTTGCAGCAATAGAGAGCGGCGTGCGTAAATTTGACAGTTCCCTGGGCGGCCTGGGCGGCCTGGGCGGTTGTCCCTTTGCACCTGGAGCCAAGGGCAATGTGGCCACCGAAGACGTGGTAATGATGTGCGAACAAATGGGCCTCGCTACTGGCATTCAGATGCCACGGTTACTAGAAGCTGTGGCACTGGTCAGTGAACTCACCGGAACCCCAGAGGGCGGGCGAGCGCACTATTGGCTGAGCCAGAACAAAGCCTGATTACTCTTTGAACTGGTTCGACCCAAACATATTCTTATAGGTTTCTTCGGTGGGGACACCTTGAAGCTCACCCTGACCCGGGATCCACTGGCCGTTGGCAACATCAATGACAGCGGCGCCCACGGGCAAATGTTTTGCGGCGCCGGCGACAACTTGTTGCTGTACACCGAATTTGTACGCAAGGGAAAGTTAACGATGGAAGAAGCCGTCCATTCTCAGACCGGAAAACTGGCTCAGCACTTTGGGTTTAGTGATCGTGGTGTGTTGAAGGAAGGTATGCGAGCCGATATTGCCGTATTCTCATTGGATGAGATTGAGCGCAGAGACAAGTATAAAGTGAATGATGTGCCCGATGGCGAAGGCGGACAAACCTGGCGTTGGACGCGAGATGCAGCCCCCATGCGTTTGACTTTGGTTAATGGCGTAGCCACATTTTCCGATGGCAAGCCAACTGGGGAATCACCCGGTGAGTTTATCGCTCCACAGTCGCAGTAGGGATCAAGCATGGAAAACCTAACTCGCAGTGATTTCGAAGCATTTGATCGTAGTGATGTACTGGCAGGCTTCGCAAAACAATACTATGTACCTGAAAACCTTATCTACATGGTTGGCAACTCCCTAGGTGTGATGCCCAAGGCTGTAAAACAGCGCATAGACGATGTGTTAGAAAAGGGTAAGCGCACTTAAATCGACCCTATTGATTTTGTCTGCGAGCCGCTAGACAGTAGATCGCTTTACTTCGCCGTTACTCTTCGATTTCCATGTTCCAGGGCAGTAATGCTTCAAGCTTTTCCACCGTATCTGCCGCCGCAATGTGCGCCAGCACATGCTGGAGGTAAGCATAAGGTTCCAGGCCGTTCGCCTTTGCCGATTCCACTAAACTATAACAGGTTGCACTGGCTCGGGCCCCGCGGGAGGTATCTGCGAATAGCCAGGCGCGCCGACCAACCGCAAAGGGCCTGATCGCATTCTCAGCCAGCGCATTGCTGATATTCAACTGGCCGTCCTCGCAATAGCCAATCAGGTACTCCCATTGGTTCAGTGTGTACGTTATGGCCTTGTGGGTCAGGCTATCTTTGGGCACCCGGCTGACGTTCTTCTCCAGCCATGGCTTCAGGTCCTCGAGAATCGGCACGCTGAGTGACTGCCTTGCCTGTTTTTTCTTGTCGTGCTCCAGATCCTTGATCGATTTCTCTATCGCATACAGCCTTCGTATTTTACTGAGTGCAACGTCAGCCTTGGTGGGTTGCCCCACTTTCTTTTGGGTGCTCCTGGTTTCCGCCGCCCGGCTGGCTTCAACGAACTTGCGCCGGGCATGGTCAAAGCATCCAATTCGGGTAATGCCCGCTATCCGGCACACCTTGCTGTAACCGGAATAGCCGTCGGCCTGCAACACACCACTAAATCCATCCAGCAGGCGTTCAGCCACCGCGCCAGCACGTGAGGGGTCGTATTCGAACAGCACTGATTGTTTATCCGGTGGGCCACCGCGTATCACCCACATCCATTTATCCGATTGGGCCGTTTTGCCCGTTTCCTTCAAGACTTGTATGCGCGTCTCATCCGCCTGCAGGTAATTCCCCTCCAGCTGAACCTCCCGGATCAAGTTGATCAAGGGCTGGAATACATCCTGAAGCCGTACAATCCAGTGGGCCATGTTGGAGCGGCTGATATCACCGCCGTAACGCTTGAGCATCCCCTCCAGGCGGTATAGCGGCAGTCCATCGGCGTATTTGGAGGCAATGATGTAGGCCAGCAATGCAGGACTGGCAAAGCATTTCCCCAGCGGATGAGCGGGGCGCTGTGCGGCGACAATGACGTCTTCACCATGGTTATTGAACACCGCCTTTTCCTGCCAGTACTCCAGCACCTTGACCTGGGCGGGAATAAACTCCAGCTCTTCCTTGATCTTGGTGAAGAATGTTTTGGTGGCCCCATCCTTTTCCTCATCTGAAAGTGTGAGGTGTATCTGCACCCGTTGCAGCTTGTCGCTAAACCCGCGCTTTCTTTTCTTCTTTCGAGGCCGAACCCGGTCTTCTTCAGGCAGTTGCTCTTCGAGCTCACTCAGGGCGACTTCGATTTCAACCTCATCGAACAAATCAGACTGAAACGCCAGTTTCTCACTACTGGCTCCGAATTTCTGTACCGTGGCCAGGCGCAAGTATTCTTCGAGCAGGACAATGCGTTTACCCTGTTCAAGGATGATGTGGTTTTTGTCGCCGAGGTGTTTCTGGTGAACCTCGTTTTTTTCTTCGAGAAGCAAACATTTATCTTCAAGAATCTGGTCTTTTACGGCGAGGGCAACAAGTAATTCAGCGACGGATAAGTTCTCGTAACACCCTTGTTTTTGTTGCTTTTTTATCGCCGATTGCATGGCGTAATTATAACATTCATGGCGACAAAAAGCTTTAAAATACAGACTCATAATGCAATTTTTTATGCCCGGTCATCAGCATGATGTCGTACCCGTCGAGCAGCCAATTGATCTGTTGTCCTGTCAGTGAAACAACTTCATCACCACGGCGAGGCCAGCGGAATTTCTCCTCGGCAAGGGCCTTGTAGTAGAGCACAAAGCCATTATCTTCCCAGTACAGGCACTTGATCTTGTTGCGCCGCCGGTTGGTGAAGGCGTACAGGCCGCCGTCGAAGGGATTGTGGCCCAGCTCTCGCTCAACGATGGCAGCCAGCCCTGCACTGGCTTTTCTAAAGTCTACTGGGTCCCGGTACAGGTAGATCCGCGACATGTCATCGGCCGGACGGAAATAGCGAGTAGTCACAGCTGCTCCAGTAGCTGGCGCACCACCGGCACGTTATCGGCACAGATACCTCGCACAATGAATCCGTTGGGCAGTGACAAGGTTAGCCCCCGATCGGCGTCAGGTCTGACACTCACTGCGGCAAAGCCACCTTGGTCTTGTTTTATAGAAGACACACGGATGGTATCGTCAAACTTCCGACGCCAGTACACAAAGCGATGGTAAGTCAGGTGATTGTGTTTGCAAAACCGGGTCTGAGACAAGCCCGACAGTTTCCAGGTTTGTATTTGCTGCTTCCAGTCAATACCTTGTGGCTGGGGCTGAGTGATATCGTTCATGATTTGCTCCTGTGTGGTTATCAGGAGAAAGTCTGGCGGGAACTCTTACAAAAAAATAGGTGCTGATTTAGGGGCGCTTACAGAAAAGGAGTGGGCTGAAGATTTGGTAAGCAGTTGGAATTGCAATCACTGGTTTGAGCTGCCGTATCGTATCGGCAATAAAATTGCTCAAATTATCGGTGCAGATGATGGCGAGGTCGTTGTCACCGATTCCGTTTCAATCAATTTATTCAAATTAGTTGCTGCTGCACTAAATATTCAAAAAGACACCTCTCGTTCGGTTATTTTAAGCGAGAAAGGCAATTTCCCTACCGACTTGTATGTCATGCAGGGGCTGACAGCTATGCTTGGCCCTTCGGTAAAACTGGTGACGGTGGAGCGGGATGAAATTGAAGATGCGATTACACAAGAGACTGCCGTCGTCCTGTTAACGGATGTTCACTACCGAACCGGGCACCTGTTAGATAAAAGAAGAATCACGGAGCTGGCGCAATCAAAGGGCGCTTTAGTGATATGGGATCTTTGCCATAGTGCAGGAGCGCTCATACTAAAGCGCTGCTTGCCCATATGGCCGGACAGCAGCGGCTTCTTCGGCAAGCCCAAACGCCGCAGAGGCTCTACCAAAGCGTGATCAGACAACATCAACTCTCCATCACGACCAAACGCCGCCTCGGAAAAATGCTGGGTTAAATAACCTGCATGCGGCTTAGCTTCAAAAATAGAATAGACAAGCGCTGCTATCGGCTTCAAGGTTTTCGAACCGAGATTGCTCACGCTATAGCGCAAGATCTCTTCACCCTCTCTATGTAAAGTCGTCACCGTTCGCCCGTCAATATTGTCGTGGCGAATATCCTCTATCGTCTTGGGATAACCCCACATCTGAACACCACATTCCAACGCAGACTTTTCAGTCACCGGTAAATACCAGGTAAACGACGGCCGATTACCCCGCATTATATTCATCCAGGTGCCCAGGTAGGGAAGCAAAGGCTTCCCGGAAAACTTATTCACAAAGAACGCGCAGCCGATCTCCTCATAAGTGCCACATTGTGTGTCCGTATAATGCACACCCGCAAAACTCAACACCGCCTTTCCCGGCGCGATCTCGGCAGCAGTAAAGCCACTTTCTGCGATCAGTTCATTGGCCACCTTGCTGGAAACGACAAACATCCCCACCGATGTACTGCCATCGTGAAACAAAGTCGGATAACCCAGATCACTTCCCTCGATACTAAATCGACGATCGGCATGGGGGTTGTTAGAAGTCATGAAACCTAAACCCGCTACTTGTAATCAGTCTTGTCCTCTAGCTCCATTTGCCATTTCCTTTTAAGCCCAATACAGCGTCCAAATCGGCAACGGTTTTTGCGCCGTCACCATCGACCAATATAGACCGAATGTTTAATGCTTCAGCGGCGATTACATTCCCTTCGTAATCATCCAAAAAAATAATTTGCTCAGGAGTGAATCCGCCTACCTCCAGCGCCTTCTCAAAAATAGCGGGATTGGGCTTGCGTATGCCAACCTCGCTGCTATCGACGACAAAATCGAACAGCTCTTCAACCGGCAACATACTGCGCCAGTGATCCCTGAACTCAACCACGTTGTTAGTAATAATGCCGGTGGCCATTCCCGACGCGCGAATCGTGCGAACATAGGCAACCAATTCATCTCGCAGGCCGCCGCCGTTTTCCGACATGGCCATGAACACTTCCCAGATATCGACTTTCAAATCCTGCTGCGCACCCAAAACCATAATGTCTTCACGCGCTTTTTCCAGCGTTATTTCACCGCGCTCTACTTGGTGCCAGGGGTGGTCGCCATCGACACCATACCCGCCAAAGACTATATCGCTAACCTGCTCATCCGATGTGCCAATTTTTTCCGCATAGGCCGTGAAAGCGTGAAACGGGGAGTCGGTAAACACACCTCCAAAATCGAATACCACTGCTTTTAGTTCTGTTGTCATATCGTTACCGTCGTTGTGATCTGTCGTAGGGACTTATTGTCAGTCAAATTAAATCGCGGGCGGAGCGAAGATTGGGTGATGCACCAAGTGTTGTCTCCGGGGACAAGATAATAAAGCATCCTGAAACGATCATAGTTGAACTTATAGCCAAATCATCCGCTGGTACAGGCCTTTAGCCCGATGAGTCCAGCTCGATACCCTACGATCAAAAAACCTTTGCTATTCTGTACCAATCGGTTCAATATTACCACTCCTCCAAAACCGAGATCAAAGATGGCCAGGCCACTCGAGTTCGATCGCAGCAAAGCACTGGAAGCAGCCATGAAGCTGTTCTGGGCCCGAGGATATACAGCCACTTCGCTACCCGAACTGCTAGCGACAATGGATATAGCCCGGTCCAGCTTTTATGCGAGCTTCGGCACCAAACGAACACTGTTTAGGGAATGCCTGGAACTGTTCGGTGACCGCACTCTCGCCATGATTGAACACGACGCCATGGGACTGCCGCCCGCCGCCCTGCCCCGCGCTTTTTTCGAGGCCACTATATTGGATGTATCACAACGCAAGGCAAAACAGGGCTGCATGTTGGTCAACACTGTACTGGAACTGGACGACGTGGACCCCGAACTCAATCAGCTCGCAACACAAAAGCTCAACGCCATTGAGAGTTTCTTCGCGGCTGGCTTTGAACAGGCGCAAAACGATGGCGATCTGGACCAAAAACACAGCCCGAAAGAGCTCGCGAGCCTGGTGATGACCATCAACTTCGGTCTGCGCGTACAAAGCCGCCAACAACTATCCCGGCAAGCACTAAAACCGATTATAGAAAATGGCCTGTCCATGTTGGGGCTGGCCGCCTGATCCTTTTCATCTACTAACCCAATAATCCACCAAGGAGTTCTTATCATGTTGTCTGAAACCATGCTCTACGACAAAAAATTTGCCACGGTAAACGGCAAACAAATCGCCTACGTTGAAGAGGGCAGCGGCGATCCTATAGTGCTGCTACACGGCAACCCTACTTCGTCCTTCCTGTGGCGCAATGTAATACCTGAACTGGTCGAATCCGGCCGAGTCATCGTCCCCGATCTAATTGGCCAGGGCGATTCCGAAAAGCTCCCCGCCAGCGAAGGAGCCGAGCGTTACACACTGGAAGGCGCTTACAGCTATGTGGAAGGTCTACTGGAAACCATCGGTGCCAATAAAAACGTTACTTTAGTGATTCATGACTGGGGAAGCGGCATCGGTTTTCTCTGGGCCATGCGTAACGCTACAGCCTTAAGGGGTGTGGCCTATATGGAAGGCATTGTTAAGCCGGTGAGCTGGGATGATTGGCCCGAGGGCGCAGTGGGTATCTTCAAGGGCTTCCGCTCCGAAAAAGGCGAGGACCTAATCCTCAACCGCAATATGTTTATCGAAGGCGTACTCCCCACATCCATTATCCGCACACTGAGCGAAACCGAGATGGATGCCTATCGCGCACCACACCTCAATGCCGACGATCGCCAGCCACTGCTGAATTGGCCTCGACAAATACCTATCGAAGGTGAGCCAGAAGACGTGGTCGCTTTAGTGAACGAATACGGCGCCTTCATGGCAGGAAGCGATGTTCCCAAGTTGTTTATCAATGCGGACCCTGGTTCCATCCTGGTCGGCCAACAACGAGAATTTTGCCGCAGTTGGCCGAACCAACAAGAAGTCACCGTAAAAGGCCTGCACTTTATTCAGGAAGACTCACCGGTTGAGATCGGCCAGGCCGTTGCCAACTGGTTGAAAGCTATTTAGATCACGCCTAAACCATCCGAAACTAAAAGGAATCAAAAAATGTCAAACGTACCCGTTTATATGATCGCCAACATCGTCCCCATCGAAGGGCACGACGGATACAGAACTTATGAGAAAGGGTTTTTTCCCATACTGAAAAGGTTCGGAGGCTCATTCGTCACCTTTGACGATAACATCAAGCACATGGAAGGCACCGAGCCCAGGCTTGGCCGCATCATCATATTTCAATTCCCCTCAGAAGCCGCCGCCATGGAATGGTACAACGATCCGGAATATCAGGAACTGTCAGAGCACCGCAGAGCTGGAGCGGAGCTTAAATCACTGACGATGGTGCACGGCATACCACCGCGCGGATAATCACTTCAAGATAGTGAACACATCGCCCACTTAGGTGGGCGAATTTTCAACGGCGCCAAGATACTGTGCGATGTAACCGTCATTCCGACGCAACGCCGCTAAACAATCCTGCTGAAATTCTTCTGTAGCAATCGCTGTGACACCGGGGTGATCCAGCAGCGCTTTCGACCACGCGGTGTCAAAGATTAAGCTCATCCTGGGTCAAGCCTCAAGTCTGACTTAGCAGCTCCGCTTAGAAAAAACCCAGCGGGTTAGTGTCATAGCTAACCAGTAAATTCTTGGTTTGCTGATAGTGCTCCAACGCCATTTTGTGAGTCTCCCGGCCAATACCGGATTTCTTGTAGCCGCCAAAGGCCGCATGCGCAGGATAAGCGTGGTAGCAATTCATCCACACCCTGCCCGCCTTGATTCCACGCCCCATTCGAAACGCGCGGTTTGCGTCACGAGTCCAGACTCCAGCACCCAGCCCGTAGTCCGTGGCGTTTGCGATAGACAGTGCTTCCTCCTCGTCTTTGAAAGTCGTAACACCCAGAGTTGGCCCGAAGATTTCTTCCTGGAACACTCTCATGTCATTGGTGCCCTTGAGTAGGGTCGGCTGCACATAGAACCCACCTGCCAGATCACTGCCAACGACCGCCTTTGCGCCGCCCATCAGAAATTCAGCACCCTCGTCTCTGGCGATGTCCATATAATCCATAATTTTATCGAACTGTTCTTTCGAAGCCTGGGCACCGACCATGGTATCTGTGTCCAAGGGGTTTCCCTGTTTTATGTTCTGCCCGCGCTCCAGTACCTTCTCCATGAAGCTCTCGTAAATACTCTCCTGCACAATAGCCCGGGAAGGACAGGTGCACACTTCCCCTTGATTGAAGAAACCCAGTAGCAGGCCCTCAACACATTTGCTGACGAACTCATCCTCCTGAGCCATAACATCTTCGAAATAAATATTGGGGGACTTGCCGCCCAGTTCTACCGTAGAGGGAATCAGAGTTTTTGCGGCGTTGGCGAGAATGATATGACCAACTGCCGTTGATCCGGTAAAAGCAATCTTGGCGATGCGATCACTGCTGGCCAGGGCCTGGCCAATTTCAGCGCCATAGCCATTGAGGATATTCAGGACTCCCGGTGGCAGGAGATCTCCAATCATCTCCATCAAGACCAGGATTGATGCCGGCGTTTGCTCGGCCGGTTTCAGGATAACGCAATTACCCGCAGCCAGAGCCGGCGCCAGTTTCCACGCGGCCATTAGCAGCGGAAAGTTCCAGGGAATAATTTGGCCGACAACCCCCAGGGGTTCATGGAAATGGTAGGACACCGTATTGCCGTCTATATCCGATGCACTGCCCTCCTGCGCTCGCAGACAACCGGCGAAGTAACGAAAGTGGTCAACTACCAGGGGAAGATCCGCATTGAGCGTCTCGCGAACACCTTTTCCGTTATCCCAGGTTTCGACTACAGCCAGTGTCTCAAGATTTGCTTCTATTCGATCGGCGATTCTCAATAGCACATTGGAACGCCCGGCTACGGCTGTTTTGCCCCAGGCGTCAGCTGCGCCATGAGCCGCGTCCAGGGCCACTCGTAGATCGGCGGCGCTGGAGCGAGGAATCTCGCAAAACTCTTCTCCTGTAACTGGAGTGACATTGGCGAAGTACTTGCCTTCAAGAGGGGCAACCCACTCACCTCCAATATAATTTTCATAGCGATTCTTGAAATTGAAGAGCGCGTCGGTACTGCCAGGGTTTGCGTATATCATGGCTTTTATCTCGATTTAATTGAATTGGTCTCTTCACTATAGAAGAGCTTGCGCGTCTGGGCCAGAAAAGCGCTCAATTTCGTTGCCCTACTCGTTGATACGCCACTGGCGGTATTTAGATATTCCTAGCAGTCTGTCGGACTTAACCCAACAACGTCATCATGAGATAATGTGGTCACACTGAAAAGTAACCGGGAATAAGTGATGGCCAATTTTGTCAACGTTGATCGAGAGACGGACTATCTATTCCCTCCCTCTATGTCGGACTGGTTACCTGAACACCACCTGGCACGGTTTGTCGTGGAGGTCGTTGATCAGCTCGATCTGTCTGAGCTCACCCGTCAATATGCCGGGCGTGGATCAAAGGCTCACCATCCAGCGGTCCTACTGAGTTTGCTGATCTACGGTTACGCCACCGGTGTGTTTTCCAGCCGTAAGATTGAGCGAGCCACCCACGACTCCATTGCGTTTCGCTACCTGGCGGCCAACACGCATCCGGATCACGACACCATAGCGGCCTTTCGACGCCGTTTTTTGCCTCAGCTTGAAGCACTTTTTGTTCAGGTCTTGTTGCTGGCGCGTGAAATGAAGCTTCTGAAGCTTGGGCGTATCGCCCTGGATGGCACCAAGATCAAGGCGAATGCCAGCAAGCATAAGGCGCTTTCTTATGGCCACTTAAAGAGGTTCTACTGGGAATCCTGTGGGTAGAGGTTGAGTTTTCCACAGTGGAACAGAATTGAAACTCGATAGTTTTCGAAGTTTCTAAATCCTCGGGCAGCCGATTTTATTGTCTGAATCTTTGAATTAAATCCTTCTGCGGTCGCATTGGTGATGCGATGTTTCAAGTAAGTCATTATGTTGTCGAGATGTTTCTTTAGCATCTTGGCGACTGATATGACCGGCTTTAGACGTGAATGTGTCGCCCACCAGTACCATTTCTTAAAGAACGCCCGGGCTGGTTTATCGTAGCTGTAAGTCCACAGGTCAAGCAGCGTCTCTTTGATTGCCCAGGCTCGGGCAACCTTCAACCCCTTTGATTGAAGGCCATAAAAAGTGGCTTCATCTTTTTCACTCCAGTTGTCGGGATTGCGTAACCAGGTATAGCGAGACCCGACCAGGTCATTGATACCGGCGGCTCTTAATGTTTTATTTTCTTTGCGCCTGACTTGGTCAACCATTTTTGTAAGATAACTGACGATATGAAACTTGTCGTGAACAATGGCGGCGTTCGGTAAAGTCGCCTCAACTGCCGTCATAAATGGAACCCACATATCCACGGCAACAGCAGCTACTTCATTACGCTGCTGTTCTGGAAGCGTGGACAGCAATGCAGTTGCCGATTCCGTCGTTCTATCTGCCACGACCTCAAGCACTCTGGACGCATTCAAATCGTACAGCAGGCTGGCATAGGATTGCCCCTTGCGAAAACTTTTTTCATCGATGCCAAGGTGTTTCACTTCCTCAACAGAGCGTCTGTCCATCCCTCTTTTCACTGCTCGGGATTGAATATGATGCACCTCATCCCACGACAGACCAAGTAGTTTTGCGGCCTGTGTCTTGTTGCTGGCAGCCGACAGCACATCAATAGCGAAACGCTCAAATAAATGCGTAAAGCGTGCCTGCGTATCTGCCCACGGTACTTTCAGGCTTTTGATTCCATGCGCTTTACAATGAATACGCGGAACCTGAGCAACTAACTGCGTCTTGAACTGCATCGTATCAAGGTGTCGCCATGTGCGTTGCTCACGATGGTCGTAAACCGAACAAAGGGCATGGCAGACACTACACGCGCCTTTCGTTCCCTTTGGCCAATCTATCTGGAGGGTAATTGATTTGTCGGTCAGATCCGGGGTAATAGCCGTGATTTTCCATGGGTCGCTAAGCCCCAAAAGTTGAGTAAACAACGCGGTATCTTTCATTTGAATATCTCCATAAAAAAAGACTCTTGTACCACATTCCTGACCATTGTTTGGCTTTTACCCATAGGAAACTCGGAAGAACCTTTTTTTGTAAGAGTTCCCGCCAGACTTTCTCCTGATAACCACACAGGAGCAAATCATGAACGATATCACTCAGCCCCAGCCACAAGGTATTGACTGGAAGCAGCAAATACAAACCTGGAAACTGTCGGGCTTGTCCCAGACCCGGTTTTGCAAACACAATCACCTGACTTACCATCGCTTTGTGTACTGGCGTCGGAAGTTTGACGATACCATCCGTGTGTCTTCTATAAAACAAGACCAAGGTGGCTTTGCCGCAGTGAGTGTCAGACCTGACGCCGATCGGGGGCTAACCTTGTCACTGCCCAACGGATTCATTGTGCGAGGTATCTGTGCCGAAAACCTGTTGGTGGTGCGGCAGTTACTGGATCAATTGTGACGGCGCGCTACTTCCGCCCGGCCAATGACATGCCACAGATTTATCTGTACCGGGACTCCGTAGATTTTAGAAAATCGGTCAATGGCCTTAGCGCCATTGTGGAGCGAGAACTGGGTCGTAACCCCTTTGAGGGTGCCCTCTATGCCTTCACTAATCGCCAGCGCAACAAAATAAAATGTTTGTACTGGGAGGACAATGGGTTTGTGTTGTACTACAAATCACTGGCGGAAGAGAAGTTCCGGTGGCCGCACCCTGACGACGACGTGATTTCCCTCACCGGCCAGCAGATCAATTGGTTGCTGGACGGCTACGATATCTCCCTGATGACAGGCCACAAAAAACTGCATTATGAGTCTGTATTTTAAAGCTTTTTGTCGCCATGAATGTTATAATTACGCCATGCAATCGGCGATAAAAAAGCAACAAAAACAAGGGTGTTACGAGAACTTATCCGTCGCTGAATTACTTGTTGCCCTCGCCGTAAAAGACCAGATTCTCGAAGAAAAAAACGAGGTTCACCAGAAACACCTCGGCGACAAAAACCACATCATCCTTGAACAGGGTAAACGCATTGACCTGCTCGAGGAATACTTGCGCCTGGCCACGGTACAGAAATTCGGAGCCAGTAGTGAGAAACTGGCGTTTCAGTCTGATTTGTTCGATGAGGCTGAAATCGAAGTCGCCCTGAGTGAGCTCGAAGAGCAACTGCCTGAAGAAGACCGGGTTCGGCCTCGAAAGAAAAAAAGAAAGCGCGGGTTTAGCGACAAGCTGCAACGGGTGCAGATACACCTCACACTTTCAGATGAGGAAAAGGATGGGGCCACCAAAACATTCTTCACCAAGGTCAAGGAGGAGCTGGAGTTTATTCCCGCCCAGGTCAAGGTGTTGGAATACTGGCAGGAGAAGGCGGTATTCAATATTGACGGTGAAGATGTCATTGTCGCCGCACAGCGCCCCGCTCATCCGCTGGGGAAATGCTTTGCCAGTCCTGCATTGCTGGCCTACATCATTGCCTCCAAATACGCCGATGGACTGCCGCTATACCGCCTGGAGGGGATGCTCAAGCGTTACGGCGGTGATATCAGCCGCTCCAACATGGCCCACTGGATTGTACGGCTTCAGGATGTATTCCAGCCCTTGATCAACTTGATCCGGGAGGTTCAGCTTGAGGGGAATTACCTGCAGGCGGATGAGACGCGCATACAAGTGTTGAAGGAAACGGGCAAAACGGCCCAATCGGATAAATGGATGTGGGTGATACGCGGTGGCCCACCGGATAAACAATCAGTGCTGTTCGAATACGACCCCTCACGTGCTGGCGCGGTGGCGGAGCGCCTGCTGGATGGCTTTGGTGGTGTGTTGCAGGCCGACGGCTATTCCGGTTACAGCAAGGTGTGCCGGATAGCGGGCATTACCCGAATTGGATGCTTTGACCATGCCCGGCGCAAGTTCGTTGAAGCCAGCCGGGCGGCGGAAACCAGGAGCACCCAAAAGAAAGTGGGGCAACCCACCAAGGCTGACGTTGCACTCAGTAAAATACGAAGGCTGTATGCGATAGAGAAATCGATCAAGGATCTGGAGCACGACAAGAAAAAACAGGCAAGGCAGTCACTCAGCGTGCCGATTCTCGAGGACCTGAAGCCATGGCTGGAGAAGAACGTCAGCCGGGTGCCCAAAGATAGCCTGACCCACAAGGCCATAACGTACACACTGAACCAATGGGAGTACCTGATTGGCTATTGCGAGGACGGCCAGTTGAATATCAGCAATGCGCTGGCTGAGAATGCGATCAGGCCCTTTGCGGTTGGTCGGCGCGCCTGGCTATTCGCAGATACCTCCCGCGGGGCCCGAGCCAGTGCGACCTGTTATAGTTTAGTGGAATCGGCAAAGGCGAACGGCCTGGAACCTTATGCTTACCTCCAGCATGTGCTGGCGCACATTGCGGCGGCAGATACGGTGGAAAAGCTTGAAGCATTACTGCCCTGGAACATGGAAATCGAAGAGTAACGGCGAAGTAAAGCGATCTACTGTCTAGCGGCTCGCAGACAAAATCAATAGGGTCGATTTAAGTGCGCTTACGATGTACTACCAGTTGAAACAATTGTGGGGGCTCAAAGAAGCCTGGCAGCAACGGCGCCAAACGCTGCATCGCTGGGTTCACTTGACGACTGTAGGTTACGGACTGCTTCATTTGTTGACGCTGGTATTGGGTGATAAAGCGGGCCCACTGGTGACGGATGCACCATGGCGCAAGCCGGATATTATTACAGCGGGAAGAATCAGGCTGGGTCTGACAAAACATTTTCGCCATGTTAACGTTCGAAGCTGGTGGAACGAAAGATGCAAAAAATTCCAAGCCCCTGGTGCGGTAGATTATATACAAGATGGGTAACATTGCGTTGCAGCTTGTATTACACGCAGGTTTTGAGAGAACATTAAGGAAAAGGAGTCGGGATTGAAGCTTCCGACAACAGCTCTTTCGCTCTAAACTCTAGTATGTATAATTATACGTATATAATCCAATCTGCCAAGCGAGGGATTGGCAGCATGATCCGGCAGTGCAGCGGGACTAAGGTGTGAATTGGTGGAGGGTGTACCAGTGGTGCGGAATCAGTGCTTTGCCCGTTGGGCCGGTAATTTTTTCCCCTCGTCGCGAATAGAACCCATCGGTGCAGCGCGTGCAATCCACTGGGTAGGGGAGTGTTGAAAACCACCCCGAGAGCACCACACCTTCCTCAGGGAGCGGCGACGGGGGTTGGGGGGATGAGAGATTATCATACAGCGGCTACGCGACAATCCGGGCAGCGATCGCCTCGCGCAAGCCGTCAATCATGCCCTCCACACGAGCCATACGTTCGCTGAGACCTGCCATGTCGCTGCGGATGGATTTGAATGCTTCCTCGAATCTCATTAGTCGAGTCTCCTGTAGCCACTCTGTCCGGTTCTCATAAGCTCCCCTCCCGGGGGTTCTATGAGAACCGGACAGATCATGTGCTACAAGACCGGACAGTTTATGTGTTACTAACACTGGCGCTTCGACTGGCTTGACCATTATACGTCATAGACGTATAATTAACACATGCTTACAATCATCGAGACGCCCCTCTTCAAGCGTGATGCAGATGCTCTCTGGAGTGAAGATGAGCGCGGCGAATTCTGTGCTTGGCTGTCCGAGCGCCCCGATATCGGTGATGTTATCAAAGGCAGCGGGGGCTGCCGAAAAGTGCGGTGGTCACGTAAGGGAACAGGAAAGCGCGGCGGTGTCCGTGTGATCTATTTCAACAAGTCGGCACAACATGAAATATGGCTATTGGTGATCTATGCCAAGAGTGTCCGCGAGGACATACCGTTACACTTGCTGCGAGATATTCGTGAGGAGCTAGTCGATGAGTAAGAAGGAAGCCGAACTAAGCGGCGAAGAGATTGGAAAGATGCTACTTGATTCCGTGCGCCAGATGAAAGCGGGCAAAGCTGCCAGGACACATCAGGTTGAGCAGAATGAAGTGGTTGCGGCGCGTATGGCTGCGGGGCTAAGTCAGGGCGACTTTGCTCACGCATTGGGTATTTCAGTTCGGACGCTCCAGGAGTGGGAGCAAGGGCGCCGAAGTCCTTCCGGGGCCGCTCGTACTTTGATCGGCATTGCAGCGCGGCACCCTCAAATCATCGTGGAAGCGGTGCGATTTGGCTGAGTTTGGATCGAGAAGAGCCATGCGCACACCACACGCCAACGAGCGACAAAGCGTATCTGGCCGAAACCCTCCCGGCGCTCGACCCGACACAGCTGAAGTCACAAGTTGGATCAACTGCTGGTGGGGTCAGCAAGCCTGCACCTGCGAAAAAAACTCCCCCGCCTAAACCATCATGGACGACTTCTTCGTCAAAAGATGAAATGACAGGAAAGGTGAGTGCGCATGCCCATTCCCCGAGTGCTAACCCGACGAGGAAAATGTCATTCCCGTACCATGATGTTCGAGGATGGATGGGTGTCGGATGCGATGTGGAAAGTGAGTGGGTATATGTTGGGTTCAGGTCACATGGCCGGCAAAATCTTGTCAAGACGAGGTCTGGCCAAGATTCGTGTTTATGCCGAGCTCGGCATAAACACGAAAATCCCGAGTTCCGGATTATGTCGAGTGGCCGGTGATTGTTCATCTAACCACAGGATATTTCTACGTTTTCAGTTTAATTCACTCGACATAATCTGCCTATAAAGCTCTCCTTCTTCTGTGGCCATTTGGCCCTAAAAGGAGATGATTATGATAGATTCCATTTTTGTTCGGGCGTATGTTCTCGTCCGACTACACCAAAACCCACTTCAACCTCACCTCGAGGAACTCGCTTCCACCTTGTACGAGCAAGGCTACGCGCGCCGTAGTATTCAGAACAGCGTACTTGCCGGCGAGAAGTTCGGCTGGTGGCTACAACGCCAAGGCTGCGTCGGCACTGAGATCGATAAAACGCTCTTGGAGCGCTATGTCGCTGGACTAAAACGATACCCTTCCGGTAAACGTTGCAAAGCCGCAGCGGGGTTGAGCCACCTATTCCGAATACTGCGCCAACATGGGGTCGTGGTACAACGGCAAGCAGCGACGCCCATAACACCCGCTGATCATTGGCTTGGTCGATACGAGCAATACCTGGAGCAAGTCATGGGTGCTGTTGTTAGCACCCGTCAGTGCTACCGTCCGATTGTTCGACAATTCATCGCAAAATGCAGTATTTCGGAAGGGGAAGGCATCGATTGGACCTCCTTGAGCGCGGAGACAGTCACGGAGTTTGTTTGCGAACAAGCTGCTGCGCGACAGAGCCATGGACGCAAGAAGCCGAGCGTGGCGGTGCGTTCATTTTTACGTTTTCTGGTTTTTGAAGGTAAGATCAACACCGGCTTGGAGGCCGCGGCACCCTCACCACCGCAATGGACGCACGCGGCACTACCGATCCGCCTGACATCCGAGCAAGTTGAGCGTGTGCTGGCCATTTACAATGTGAAAACAGCCGGCAGTTTGCGCAATCGCGCCATGCTTTTGTTACTTGCACGCCTGGGCCTACGCGCCGGGGAGGTTCTCACACTGGGCCTGGACGACATCGATTGGTACCAGGGCCGGCTAACTATCCGCCCAGGCAAGACTCACCGAGCGCGCACATTGCCGCTGCCCCAGGAAGTCGGCAAGGCCCTGGCCGCATACCTTGAAGATGGTCGGCCCAAAGGAAGCACCAGTCGACAGATCTTCTTGCAGTGCCTTCCGCCGTTTCAGCCGTTAGCCACCAGCGGTGCCATCGTGAAGGTCGTACGGCGGGCACTACAGCTCGCAGGGGTGGCCAAACAACCCCGCGTCGTGAGCCATATTTTTCGCCACACTGCCGCCTCTCAGATGCTCAATCAAGGTGCCAGCTTTAAAGAGGTGGCTGATGTCTTGGGGCACCGTTCATTACAGACTACGGGCATCTACGGAAAGTTGGATGTGGATGCTCTGGCTTCGGTAGCGCAGCCGTGGTTGGGAGGTGCACAATGAACATAAACGCCGACTTTCTAGACACCCAGCTGACAGCGTACCTGAGCCTGCGCGAAGCACTCGGCTTCCAGATAGGCGCCGAGAAAACGCTTCTCCCAGAATTTGTCGCCTTTATCCAAGCTCACGACATAACTGACCCGATTCGCGCCTACCTGGCCTTGGATTGGGCTTGTTCCGCCTCCACTCAACGAGGCGCGAGCGGTGCGGCCCGGCGCTTGAGCATCGCACGCCGTTTTCTGACTTTCCTCCAGGCCTCAGCACCGGATACTGAGGTGCCATCCCGGAACCTGTTGCCAAACGCCAGGAGAACGAAACCGTACATATTTACGCCGACTCAGCTGACGCTGTTATTCGAAGCGGCCAGAGCGAGTCGGCCCCAAGCGTCGCTACGCCCCGCCATGTTGTCGACCTTGATTGGTCTGTTGGCGAGTACGGGCCTGCGCATCGGCGAAGCGATCCGGCTACAGGTGGTTGACGTAAAGTTAGACCTCGATCCCGCTCAACTTTACATCTTGGAGACAAAGTTCCACAAATCACGGATCGTACCGTTACATCCCAGCACGGTGGTACCACTGCGCCACTACGCCGAACAGCGTGCACGCTTAGGCTACGATGGCTTATCGAAATCTTTCTTCTTGTCAGAACAGGGACGAGCATTGAATTATTCCGCCCTTCAAAGGTGGTTCAGTCGGTTGTGTCGGCGATTGGCCATTCAGCCTACGGATGACCGTCGGGGGCCTTGTCTGATGTCATTTCGGCATACCTTTGCCGTAACCTGTATGCGCCGCTGGTACCAGCAGGAGCTGGATGTACAAGCCTGGTTACCACACCTGTCGGTCTACCTGGGTCACGTACGGCCACAAGACAGTTACTGGTACTTGAGCGCCGTTCCGGAACTGTTAAACGCCGCAGCGCAGCGTTTCTGCACTTATGCGGCCACAGGAGGTGATCATGACCAATAACGACTTGGTTGCATCTCATCTGGAAGAGTTTTTTACCAACTACTTGTGTCATCAGAAACGGGCGAGCCCCCAAACGATAGTCAGTTATCGTGATACCTTTAGGCTATTGTTGACGTTTTTAAAAGACACAACAGGCATCGAGCCCTGCGCATTGCGGGTGATCGACATGAATGCTCCGGCCATACTCAGCTTTCTCGATCACCTTGAGCAACAGCGCGGCAATACGGTCAGTTCACGCAACGTCCGGTTGTCCGCTATCCGCTCGTTCTTCCGCCTGGTTGCCTTGCGCGATCCCGAAAGCGTTGGTCTTGCCACGCGCGTGCTCGCAATTCCTGTCAAACGCGGAGACAAAAAACTGATTGGGTATCTAACACGAACAGAGATTCGAGCGATACTCGCCGCACCAGATCGGTTGCAGTGGGCGGGTCAGCGTGATCACGCCTTGTTTTCAACGCTGTACAATAGCGGTGCTCGAGTTTCCGAAATCATCGCCCTGAAGCGCCATCACATCTGTCTTGGCGCGACCAGCTACTTGCAGCTGATGGGTAAGGGCCGGAAAGAACGTACGATACCGCTATGGGGCAAGACCAGTAAGGTCTTGAAGGCTTGGTTTTGTACGCTCGGTAATAACGCTGACAATGTTGTGTTCCCAAATGCCAGGGGCAAACCCCTTTCGCGAGACGGCGTTGATTACTTGCTAAAAAAAGCTGTCCGGAAAGCGGCTATCGACTGCCCCAGTCTTACGACCAAGACGGTAACGCCTCACATCGTTCGCCACGCAACTGCCATGCATTTGTTACAGGCTGGGGTAGATATAGCTACGATAGCTCTTTGGCTCGGTCATGAAAGTATCGAGACTACTCACGTATATATCGAAGCTGATCTCGCCCTCAAAGAAAAGGCACTGAGCAAACTTGATCCAGTAGACGATGGGCACATGTTGCGGTTTAGGGCAGATGACTCACTGCTAGAGTTTCTCGCTTCGCTTTGATTATGCCGAGTAACATCTCATGAAATCCCTGCCACATATACGTTCGCCTAACTAACTCGACATAATCTGCCTATAAAGCTCTCCTTCTTCTGTGGCCATTTGGCCCTAAAAGGAGATGATTATGATAGATTCCATTTTTGTTCGGGCGTATGTTCTCGTCCGACTACACCAAAACCCACTTCAACCTCACCTCGAGGAACTCGCTTCCACCTTGTACGAGCAAGGCTACGCGCGCCGTAGTATTCAGAACAGCGTACTTGCCGGCGAGAAGTTCGGCTGGTGGCTACAACGCCAAGGCTGCGTCGGCACTGAGATCGATAAAACGCTCTTGGAGCGCTATGTCGCTGGACTAAAACGATACCCTTCCGGTAAACGTTGCAAAGCCGCAGCGGGGTTGAGCCACCTATTCCGAATACTGCGCCAACATGGGGTCGTGGTACAACGGCAAGCAGCGACGCCCATAACACCCGCTGATCATTGGCTTGGTCGATACGAGCAATACCTGGAGCAAGTCATGGGTGCTGTTGTTAGCACCCGTCAGTGCTACCGTCCGATTGTTCGACAATTCATCGCAAAATGCAGTATTTCGGAAGGGGAAGGCATCGATTGGACCTCCTTGAGCGCGGAGACAGTCACGGAGTTTGTTTGCGAACAAGCTGCTGCGCGACAGAGCCATGGACGCAAGAAGCCGAGCGTGGCGGTGCGTTCATTTTTACGTTTTCTGGTTTTTGAAGGTAAGATCAACACCGGCTTGGAGGCCGCGGCACCCTCACCACCGCAATGGACGCACGCGGCACTACCGATCCGCCTGACATCCGAGCAAGTTGAGCGTGTGCTGGCCATTTACAATGTGAAAACAGCCGGCAGTTTGCGCAATCGCGCCATGCTTTTGTTACTTGCACGCCTGGGCCTACGCGCCGGGGAGGTTCTCACACTGGGCCTGGACGACATCGATTGGTACCAGGGCCGGCTAACTATCCGCCCAGGCAAGACTCACCGAGCGCGCACATTGCCGCTGCCCCAGGAAGTCGGCAAGGCCCTGGCCGCATACCTTGAAGATGGTCGGCCCAAAGGAAGCACCAGTCGACAGATCTTCTTGCAGTGCCTTCCGCCGTTTCAGCCGTTAGCCACCAGCGGTGCCATCGTGAAGGTCGTACGGCGGGCACTACAGCTCGCAGGGGTGGCCAAACAACCCCGCGTCGTGAGCCATATTTTTCGCCACACTGCCGCCTCTCAGATGCTCAATCAAGGTGCCAGCTTTAAAGAGGTGGCTGATGTCTTGGGGCACCGTTCATTACAGACTACGGGCATCTACGGAAAGTTGGATGTGGATGCTCTGGCTTCGGTAGCGCAGCCGTGGTTGGGAGGTGCACAATGAACATAAACGCCGACTTTCTAGACACCCAGCTGACAGCGTACCTGAGCCTGCGCGAAGCACTCGGCTTCCAGATAGGCGCCGAGAAAACGCTTCTCCCAGAATTTGTCGCCTTTATCCAAGCTCACGACATAACTGACCCGATTCGCGCCTACCTGGCCTTGGATTGGGCTTGTTCCGCCTCCACTCAACGAGGCGCGAGCGGTGCGGCCCGGCGCTTGAGCATCGCACGCCGTTTTCTGACTTTCCTCCAGGCCTCAGCACCGGATACTGAGGTGCCATCCCGGAACCTGTTGCCAAACGCCAGGAGAACGAAACCGTACATATTTACGCCGACTCAGCTGACGCTGTTATTCGAAGCGGCCAGAGCGAGTCGGCCCCAAGCGTCGCTACGCCCCGCCATGTTGTCGACCTTGATTGGTCTGTTGGCGAGTACGGGCCTGCGCATCGGCGAAGCGATCCGGCTACAGGTGGTTGACGTAAAGTTAGACCTCGATCCCGCTCAACTTTACATCTTGGAGACAAAGTTCCACAAATCACGGATCGTACCGTTACATCCCAGCACGGTGGTACCACTGCGCCACTACGCCGAACAGCGTGCACGCTTAGGCTACGATGGCTTATCGAAATCTTTCTTCTTGTCAGAACAGGGACGAGCATTGAATTATTCCGCCCTTCAAAGGTGGTTCAGTCGGTTGTGTCGGCGATTGGCCATTCAGCCTACGGATGACCGTCGGGGGCCTTGTCTGATGTCATTTCGGCATACCTTTGCCGTAACCTGTATGCGCCGCTGGTACCAGCAGGAGCTGGATGTACAAGCCTGGTTACCACACCTGTCGGTCTACCTGGGTCACGTACGGCCACAAGACAGTTACTGGTACTTGAGCGCCGTTCCGGAACTGTTAAACGCCGCAGCGCAGCGTTTCTGCACTTATGCGGCCACAGGAGGTGATCATGACCAATAACGACTTGGTTGCATCTCATCTGGAAGAGTTTTTTACCAACTACTTGTGTCATCAGAAACGGGCGAGCCCCCAAACGATAGTCAGTTATCGTGATACCTTTAGGCTATTGTTGACGTTTTTAAAAGACACAACAGGCATCGAGCCCTGCGCATTGCGGGTGATCGACATGAATGCTCCGGCCATACTCAGCTTTCTCGATCACCTTGAGCAACAGCGCGGCAATACGGTCAGTTCACGCAACGTCCGGTTGTCCGCTATCCGCTCGTTCTTCCGCCTGGTTGCCTTGCGCGATCCCGAAAGCGTTGGTCTTGCCACGCGCGTGCTCGCAATTCCTGTCAAACGCGGAGACAAAAAACTGATTGGGTATCTAACACGAACAGAGATTCGAGCGATACTCGCCGCACCAGATCGGTTGCAGTGGGCGGGTCAGCGTGATCACGCCTTGTTTTCAACGCTGTACAATAGCGGTGCTCGAGTTTCCGAAATCATCGCCCTGAAGCGCCATCACATCTGTCTTGGCGCGACCAGCTACTTGCAGCTGATGGGTAAGGGCCGGAAAGAACGTACGATACCGCTATGGGGCAAGACCAGTAAGGTCTTGAAGGCTTGGTTTTGTACGCTCGGTAATAACGCTGACAATGTTGTGTTCCCAAATGCCAGGGGCAAACCCCTTTCGCGAGACGGCGTTGATTACTTGCTAAAAAAAGCTGTCCGGAAAGCGGCTATCGACTGCCCCAGTCTTACGACCAAGACGGTAACGCCTCACATCGTTCGCCACGCAACTGCCATGCATTTGTTACAGGCTGGGGTAGATATAGCTACGATAGCTCTTTGGCTCGGTCATGAAAGTATCGAGACTACTCACGTATATATCGAAGCTGATCTCGCCCTCAAAGAAAAGGCACTGAGCAAACTTGATCCAGTAGACGATGGGCACATGTTGCGGTTTAGGGCAGATGACTCACTGCTAGAGTTTCTCGCTTCGCTTTGATTATGCCGAGTAACATCTCATGAAATCCCTGCCACATATACGTTCGCCTAACTAACTCGACATAATCTGCCTATAAAGCTCTCCTTCTTCTGTGGCCATTTGGCCCTAAAAGGAGATGATTATGATAGATTCCATTTTTGTTCGGGCGTATGTTCTCGTCCGACTACACCAAAACCCACTTCAACCTCACCTCGAGGAACTCGCTTCCACCTTGTACGAGCAAGGCTACGCGCGCCGTAGTATTCAGAACAGCGTACTTGCCGGCGAGAAGTTCGGCTGGTGGCTACAACGCCAAGGCTGCGTCGGCACTGAGATCGATAAAACGCTCTTGGAGCGCTATGTCGCTGGACTAAAACGATACCCTTCCGGTAAACGTTGCAAAGCCGCAGCGGGGTTGAGCCACCTATTCCGAATACTGCGCCAACATGGGGTCGTGGTACAACGGCAAGCAGCGACGCCCATAACACCCGCTGATCATTGGCTTGGTCGATACGAGCAATACCTGGAGCAAGTCATGGGTGCTGTTGTTAGCACCCGTCAGTGCTACCGTCCGATTGTTCGACAATTCATCGCAAAATGCAGTATTTCGGAAGGGGAAGGCATCGATTGGACCTCCTTGAGCGCGGAGACAGTCACGGAGTTTGTTTGCGAACAAGCTGCTGCGCGACAGAGCCATGGACGCAAGAAGCCGAGCGTGGCGGTGCGTTCATTTTTACGTTTTCTGGTTTTTGAAGGTAAGATCAACACCGGCTTGGAGGCCGCGGCACCCTCACCACCGCAATGGACGCACGCGGCACTACCGGTCCGCCTGACATCCGAGCAAGTTGAGCGTGTGCTGGCCATTTACAATGAGAAAACAGCCGGCAGTTTGCGCAATCGCGCCATGCTTTTGTTACTTGCACGCCTGGGCCTACGCGCCGGGGAGGTTCTCACACTGGGCCTGGACGACATCGATTGGTACCAGGGCCGGCTAACTATCCGCCCAGGCAAGACTCACCGAGCGCGCACATTGCCGCTGCCCCAGGAAGTCGGCAAGGCCCTGGCCGCATACCTTGAAGATGGTCGGCCCAAAGGAAGCACCAGTCGACAGATCTTCTTGCAGTGCCTTCCGCCGTTTCAGCCGTTAGCCACCAGCGGTGCCATCGTGAAGGTCGTACGGCGGGCACTACAGCTCGCAGGGGTGGCCAAACAACCCCGCGTCGTGAGCCATATTTTTCGCCACACTGCCGCCTCTCAGATGCTCAATCAAGGTGCCAGCTTTAAAGAGGTGGCTGATGTCTTGGGGCACCGTTCATTACAGACTACGGGCATCTACGGAAAGTTGGATGTGGATGCTCTGGCTTCGGTAGCGCAGCCGTGGTTGGGAGGTGCACAATGAACATAAACGCCGACTTTCTAGACACCCAGCTGACAGCGTACCTGAGCCTGCGCGAAGCACTCGGCTTCCAGATAGGCGCCGAGAAAACGCTTCTCCCAGAATTTGTCGCCTTTATCCAAGCTCACGACATAACTGACCCGATTCGCGCCTACCTGGCCTTGGATTGGGCTTGTTCCGCCTCCACTCAACGAGGCGCGAGCGGTGCGGCCCGGCGCTTGAGCATCGCACGCCGTTTTCTGACTTTCCTCCAGGCCTCAGCACCGGATACTGAGGTGCCATCCCGGAACCTGTTGCCAAACGCCAGGAGAACGAAACCGTACATATTTACGCCGACTCAGCTGACGCTGTTATTCGAAGCGGCCAGAGCGAGTCGGCCCCAAGCGTCGCTACGCCCCGCCATGTTGTCGACCTTGATTGGTCTGTTGGCGAGTACGGGCCTGCGCATCGGCGAAGCGATCCGGCTACAGGTGGTTGACGTAAAGTTAGACCTCGATCCCGCTCAACTTTACATCTTGGAGACAAAGTTCCACAAATCACGGATCGTACCGTTACATCCCAGCACGGTGGTACCACTGCGCCACTACGCCGAACAGCGTGCACGCTTAGGCTACGATGGCTTATCGAAATCTTTCTTCTTGTCAGAACAGGGACGAGCATTGAATTATTCCGCCCTTCAAAGGTGGTTCAGTCGGTTGTGTCGGCGATTGGCCATTCAGCCTACGGATGACCGTCGGGGGCCTTGTCTGATGTCATTTCGGCATACCTTTGCCGTAACCTGTATGCGCCGCTGGTACCAGCAGGAGCTGGATGTACAAGCCTGGTTACCACACCTGTCGGTCTACCTGGGTCACGTACGGCCACAAGACAGTTACTGGTACTTGAGCGCCGTTCCGGAACTGTTAAACGCCGCAGCGCAGCGTTTCTGCACTTATGCGGCCACAGGAGGTGATCATGACCAATAACGACTTGGTTGCATCTCATCTGGAAGAGTTTTTTACCAACTACTTGTGTCATCAGAAACGGGCGAGCCCCCAAACGATAGTCAGTTATCGTGATACCTTTAGGCTATTGTTGACGTTTTTAAAAGACACAACAGGCATCGAGCCCTGCGCATTGCGGGTGATCGACATGAATGCTCCGGCCATACTCAGCTTTCTCGATCACCTTGAGCAACAGCGCGGCAATACGGTCAGTTCACGCAACGTCCGGTTGTCCGCTATCCGCTCGTTCTTCCGCCTGGTTGCCTTGCGCGATCCCGAAAGCGTTGGTCTTGCCACGCGCGTGCTCGCAATTCCTGTCAAACGCGGAGACAAAAAACTGATTGGGTATCTAACACGAACAGAGATTCGAGCGATACTCGCCGCACCAGATCGGTTGCAGTGGGCGGGTCAGCGTGATCACGCCTTGTTTTCAACGCTGTACAATAGCGGTGCTCGAGTTTCCGAAATCATCGCCCTGAAGCGCCATCACATCTGTCTTGGCGCGACCAGCTACTTGCAGCTGATGGGTAAGGGCCGGAAAGAACGTACGATACCGCTATGGGGCAAGACCAGTAAGGTCTTGAAGGCTTGGTTTTGTACACTCGGTAATAACGCTGACAATGTTGTGTTCCCAAATGCCAGGGGCAAACCCCTTTCGCGAGACGGCGTTGATTACTTGCTAAAAAAAGCTGTCCGGAAAGCGGCTATCGACTGCCCCAGTCTTACGACCAAGACGGTAACGCCTCACATCGTTCGCCACGCAACTGCCATGCATTTGTTACAGGCTGGGGTAGATATAGCTACGATAGCTCTTTGGCTCGGTCATGAAAGTATCGAGACTACTCACGTATATATCGAAGCTGATCTCGCCCTCAAAGAAAAGGCACTGAGCAAACTTGATCCAGTAGACGATGGGCACATGTTGCGGTTTAGGGCAGATGACTCACTGCTAGAGTTTCTCGCTTCGCTTTGATTATGCCGAGTAACATCTCATGAAATCCCTGCCACATATACGTTCGCCTAACTAACTCGACATAATCCGGAACTCGGGATTTTCGTGTTTATGCCGAGCTCGGCATAAACACGAATCTTGGCCGGACCTCCTTCTGGTGGCTCGCCACGTAGAGCGTCTGTATGATGACGGGTTTATTGATGGATCAACGTTTTCGGATTTGGCAAAACCATATAAACGTATCTTTGCGCGAGACCTGACCAGTGCCGGTCACGACTTTTTTGGCGCACTAAAAAGCGATGATGTGTGGAATCAGGTTAAATCCGCACTGTCACCGGAACAGCTTGGAACCCTGCCCTTGCGCAAACTTGCAGGGATATTTGGTGATCTGCTGGAAAAATACCTGCGGACCAAACCAGGGCTGTGAGCCGCAAAGAAAAAACCCGCGCGCACCGCGCCAGAATTCATGAAAAAGGCGAAGCTAAACACTGTTTTGACCCACGTGTTGGTATACTCCCACGACAAAATATACAACGTATTGAGATTGGCATTTTCATCCCATAGTCGCTGCAATTTTTGAGTCCGGGGTTCGTCCAGCTTATCGGCGTTTTTCAGCACCAGGTAATGGGTTCCTGTTAACAATGCTTTACCCGCTTTATTGGCCTTTCCAAACGCTATTCGCCGCTGGTTGCTCAGGGCCTTGCTGTAGTGCTTCATGACGTGGAAACGGTCAAACACAATGTCGGCATTGGGTCAGCAATCACGGACTGACTTCTGACAGGATGGCGCCATGTCCATCGCGACAGCCTCTATTTTTGCAGTGGTTTCCGCCAGAAGCTGCTTTAGAAATCCTGAGAAAACATCAGCCGTTCGGCCTGTTTCCACACCGATTAAATGCCCCTCCTCCATATCGTAAATCACGGTCATGTAGTCGTGGCCTTTCACCTTGGCCACCTCATCAACACACAGATGACTGATCTGAAATAGGGTATTTTTCGTTAGAGCAAAATTTTTCGTCTCCGTACAACATAATCTCCAGACGCAAGCCGCCATGTTGTCGAAGTCGTAAGTTCTAACGAATCGCTTACGTCACGGTTTTGGAAAGATTATCGGCCCAGCGGGCCTTTGCCCTTGTCAATCTTAGGTTGCGGCGGGGCGACTAGCTTCTCAACAGAGCGACCTTGTTCATGATGATTTAACAAGCGATCGGTAACAGCATTGGCTAGGTTTTCCCGCGAGGTGCGGTCTGCAATGTTTTTCTCGCTCAAGCCCAACAACTGTTCTCGAACATCGACTATCGTTGTATGTGCTTGTGGATCATTTGCGGCCAGTTCGTCTAAGCGATCAGTGCGGTCTTTTTTCTTAAGCGGTTCAATCAGCGCTTTATCAAGCAACGCTTTCATCTTCGATGAGTCCGTATTAAACGAATGGATCGCGTTGATCTCGCCCAGGTGATGTGCAGCCAGATCGACAAACTTCTCTCGATGGAGACCTTGCAAGTAGTTGTCTTTTTTCAGCGCGTTGAATGTCGATTTAGCAAAGCTATCGACGTTTTGTAGCGGCGCGAACGACGTGTCCTTTGCAATGTTGACGGTTCGCGTCTGTCCAGCCCACTCGTAAACATCAGAAAAGAGATTCGCATGAATGTCTTTTAGGTGCTGGAAGTCGAGATTGCCAGGAACCGGAGCAATCAGCGCAGCGGCGTTACGCGCCGACGTAAACTTGCGCTCGAAGGATTCAAGCTTCGCCGGGTCGGTGATGCCGAGTTTGTTTTGAAGGGTCTTTGTGCCTGGTATCAGGTAGGGGTCGATCGCCACACGCGAAAACTACGGGGCTACCCGTGTGCGGTTTTCGCGGTGGTTCGATCAGACGCTTGCAGCTCGCGGTGGATCTCGGCAACGGCATCATCGATGCTCAGTTCGCCGTCGAGAATAACGCGCGATCGAGCGATTTCAGAACTCGACATTTCGAGTCCTTCAAGCGCGTGGTTTGCGATGACGTTTCGCAATGCCAGTTCTTTGTCGATCATAACGGTACTCCTAAACGCTGCTGCTAGTAGGCTCACTGATGAATCGATGAGCCTACTAGCAGCGAGCCAAAAACGCGACTTATATCCACAAAACTGTGAAACCGATACTGTGTCAATTATACCAGAATATAGGCACATTGGAGCTCGGGGTGTGTCCAGTTTCTTCTCTGTTGTCTATTTTGATTCTCAGTATCACAAATTCGCCACTGTGGGGGTACTGGGGACATTCGACCAAACGGTCGCATAAACCCCCACAGCCCGCGTGATACAAGGGCTTCAGGCGTACCCTACTTGGCCAAGTGCCCACGAAACTGTGCAAATAGGCCAAACTTTCAACGCAAACCGGTGTTTATAAGGGGTCCTGTGGAAGAACCCTCGAAAATGACGAGTCTGAGAAAACAATCATAACCAGGACCGGTCAGTACCGACCTCAGAGAAATGACATTCTATGTATCCGTTACGTAAATCTGCTTCTTCACTCATTTCAGCGGCTAAATCTTCAATCTGACTTTGTAGATCTTCATCGTTCTCGTATTGGAATGTCAGTTCATACTCCCAACCATCCGTTTCCAGTTTTTTCGCTTTGTGTTCTGACAGGCAATAATCCTCGATATTTTGCCGGGATTTGCCTTTCCCTCGCACGAACTTACTGTTGTTTTCGACCTGCAACCAGAGGATCACCTTTGTGGTTTTCATTACGGGTGGTGCGTCAGAGTGTTTAATGGCATTCAGCGCCCGATAGATCGTGGCCTCCCCCAACCTGAATTCTTTGGCCAGGGAACCAATGGTGGCACCGGCAAGCCGGCGTGAGTAGATTTCCTGTTTCTTGGTATCAGTCACTTTAGCGGGTCTGCCAAATTTAACACCATTCTCCCTGGCCCTGGCGATTCCTTCGGCCTGTCGTTCAGTGCGTAGATCATTTTCAAACTCGGCAATCGAAGCAAGTATATTGAACATAAGTCTGCCGGTAGAGGTACTGGTGTCGATATTTTGGTCCAGTACCAGCAAGTCAATGCTCTCGCTTTGGAAGCGTTTGGCCAATTGTGCCAGGTGAACCACCGACCGAGCCAAACGGTCGAGCCGAGTGATAATCAGGGTATCCCCTTCGCGAAGGTAGTTCATACAGGATTGAAATTCAGGGCGATCTGCGGTTCGACCGCTGCGCTTCTCCTGGTCAATCCTGTCGCAACTCGCCTGGTTCAACTTTTCCAGTTGAACTTCCAGACTTTGGCCGGTAGAGCTGACTCGGGCATATCCAACGCGTGGCATAGCGATCAAATCTCTTTAGGGGTTTTGACTAAAGACAGATGATAGTAGTTTTGATAGGCTTTTCCGAGGCCTATCAAATAGTATACTTTATGATAGTATATAGTATTTGACCCAAGTGGTGCGAATCGACCATAATGAACGAATCGAACGATACTGGCGAGGATCAATGATGGACGCACTTTCTGCCAATGAAGCCAAAACCCAATTTGGCGACATGCTGTTAAAAGCGCAGCGTGCCCCAATTCAAATTAACAAGAAGGGTAAACCCGTTGCGGTAGTTATTTCCATAGATGACTACGAAAGCATCGAGGCGCTGAAACTTCGACTGATGCAATCGAGAGCTGCCCAGGCCAAAGCCGATATCGAGGCAGGCAACACCGTCGATGGCGAGTCATTTTTCGATGGTCTCGAAAACGGGGAGCATGATTGACCACATAATGTGGCCGTATCCGTTGGCTGCTCGCAATCTGTGCATGTGCAGAGCTAAATCCATCGGTGTTATCGAGACAATATGCCAACTTATCGCTTAACCCCGGACGCCCAGTCAGACCTAATCGAAATTCGCCAGTTTACTGTGGCGCAATGGGGTGCAGCACAATCCCAAAAATATTTGTTGGAGCTCCGAAAAACCATTTGCCTGCTTTCCGAAACACCTTCCCCGGGTAAGTCCAGGCCAGACGTTGAATCGGATGTGTTGAGCTTTCCCCATGCCAGCCATGTCATTTATTACGTGGTACATAAGAAACAACTGATTGTGTTCGGCGTGCTACACAAACGGATGGTACCATCGAATCACCTGGCAGAGCGCGAGGTGATTTAATGTGGCTGACCTGATGGCTGCCTTATATCGATATTCGCGATGGAAAACACCAAACGCATCCACCTATTATCCAGTACGGAAGTCGAAGAACTCTATGGACTTCCTGCGTTTCATACCCATGAACAGCGTCTGTATTTCACGCTCAACCAATCTGAACGAGCAGCGCTGGCTCAGCACAGCAACACCAAAACACGCATTTATTTCATCCTACAGTTAGGCTATTTCAAAGCCAGGCAGCAGTTTTTTAATTTCTCATTGGATGACGTTAGTAACGATGTCCAGTTCGTTGTGAGCACCTATTACAGCGACTCGGCACCGATGTCGCTCACTGGACGTATATCGCGCGATTACGTACGAATTCAGCGGCAGATAGCGGCAGATGATCCTTTCGCTATTCGAATATCGCAACTGGACATCCGACTTTGCACCGGAAACTCAATCCCGTATTGGTGACCTGCTCCGCTATTATCCCAAAGGCCACAGCGCGTTTCGACAACTCCTGGCCTACTTCGATCACCAAAAGAGTGTCATACCTTCCTACACCACTCTTCAGGATATATTCACGCGAGCCTCTGGTGGTGTTAGCGCCACAGTAAACCCGCAGTTATTTGCCGCAGAATAAAAGAACGACAAAGAGGCGACAGTGATCCGGCTTAACTCCAATCGATCACAGGCTAGAACGGCAGCTCATGATTTACCTCGACACTGTCTGTGTACTCTTGTTGCTCAATCCGGATCTCCTCGTACAGTTGCGCAATCTCATCACCATAGTGATCCCACAGTACCGATCTCAGGTCGCCGAGCAGCTGATAAATACAATCGGCTTGTTCAGCCGTCCAGTAGGTTGTGATTTTTAAGGTTTTCATTTAGCCTTTCCTCGCTTTTTGGTCTCGCGCCGCTTCGACGCACACTCCTGCGCTTCCTTCATGCGGTACGACTCACCCTCAATGGCGATGACCTCGCTGTGATGGACTAAACGGTCAATCAGGGAGACCACACACGCGGCATTGGGGAACACGTCATTCCACTCGCCAAACGGACGGTTCGTTGTCACCAAAGTTGAACATTTCTCATAGCGCCGGTTGATGATTTCAAACAGCAAGTCAGCATGACGATTGCTGTAGGAGAGGTAGCCCACTTCATCAATTACCAGCAAGGCGGGCCAGGCGTAGTGTTTCAATCGACGCTGCAGGGCATTGGCGCCATCCTGACCTGCCAGGTCGTTGAGCATCGCCGCTGCGGTGGTAAACAGCGCCGTATAGCCGTGCATGACAGCGTTATACCCCAGGTTCTGGGCGATCATCGATTTGCCCACGCCGTTGCTGCCCAGCAGGATAATATTGCTGGCCGTGTCCATAAAACCCAGTTGCATCAGGGCATGAATCGCTTGTGGGTCGATAGCGCTTGGCCACTGCCAGTCAAACTCACTCATCGGTTTGAACCGGCCCAGCCTGGCGCTGCTCAGGCGCCGTTCGAGTGAGCGCTGTTTGCGCTCGGCAAGCTCCCAGGCGATGAGCTGTGCCAGCCAGGGGTATTGCTCGTCGGTGATCTCGCCCCAGTGCGCCAGCACGCCGTGGAGCTTCAGTTCAAGTGCCTGCTGTTTGAGTTGCTCGATATCAATCATCGGTATCATCTCCTGTCTCGCTTCGGGTGCCATTGAGCTTGTCGTAATCGGCAAGCCGAGCCAGCTTGACGCTGTAGTGTTTGACCTTCGCCGGCACGGCGACAGCAAGCGGTGGCGGCAGGTGCTGTTCATCACGGCGGCGCTCAAGAACGTGCTGCACCGCCTCCGGGTAGGGTGATTGCCGATCAAGTGCTTCACCCAGAGCTACATGCAGCTCGTCCCGCCCATAATCATCAAGCAGTTGATTGAGTAACCGGACCGTGGTTTTAATGACATGTCCACGCTGTGCCGATTGCTGCAGCAGCGTCTGGGCGTGCGCCGAAGCATGGCTCAGGCGATCCTGACCCCGGTGTAGTTTGGCGTGGGTTTTCTCCAGCCATAGGGCATTGATATGCGCCTCCTGTTCGATTTGCTCCCCTTTGCCAAAGCTGCGCTGATGCTCAGCAATGCATTGATCGCCCTCCACTATCTGGAGCCGCTCCAGGTCAGCGCTCACGCTCAATGGCTTGTGCACGTATTGATGGGGAATGGAGTAATCATTGAGATCGAAGCGAACATAAGGGGTTTTGGCGGCCCGCACGGGCTGTCTCTCATGGGTATCAAAGGGATTATCCGGCAAACTCACCTGCTCCTGTAAGAAGGCTTCCCTGACCGTCAACGTACGCTCTTCAGGGCAAGCCCGATCAGCACTCACACCCTGGCACCAGTGCTCAGCTTGCGCATTGAGTTCGGCCAGTGTTTGCCAGTGACGAGCGGCAAAGAAATTATCGCGAATATAGCGAATCGCTCTTTCTACCCGGCCCTTTTCATTGCCCCGGGCCACCGCCACCGGGCGTGGTTCGAAGCGATAGTGGGCTGACAAGGCCAGCAAGGTGGGGTGGAAGCGGATGGCGTCACCGTGGCGCTCCAATACGGCCGATTTAAGGTTGTCGTACAGCAGCACCTTTGGCAATCCTTGCCAGGCCTCGAATGCCGCTACATGGCCGCGTAAAAAGTGCTCCATTTGCTGGTTGAGATAAAAGCGCAAGAAGATCTGTCGCGACCAGCTCAGCACCATCACAAACGCCATTAACGGCCGCCGGGCCTTGCCGATCTGAATATGCCCGAACGAACCCCAGTCAACCTGGGCTTGCTCACTGGGCAGGGTTTTTAGGCGTAAATACGCCTCGGGCAGCTTGCGCGGCCGCAGTTCACTGATACGCTGGCGAAACTGGCTGGGGCCACCGGGGTATCCCCGCAGGCGGGCCATTTCATACAAGCGGGCCGCCGTGAGTGTGGGAAACTCCCGCAGGGTGTCGATGACAAAGGGCAGATAGGGGTCGATGATCGATGCACGGCGAGTGCGCTCCACCTTGGGCAGGCCAGCCTGTGCCAGTACCCGATCAACCACTGAGTGGTGAATGCCAAGCTGGGTCGCAATGGTGCCCGTTCGCCACTTCTCAACAAAATGGTAGCGCAGTATTTTTGCTTCAGTTTCTTTGCCGATGGCCATGACTGCCCTCCGATTGATGACTCCTGTCCAGCCGCTGCACTAATGTCGCCGGAATCTGCGCCTGAACTGACTGCTCTGCAGAAAATCACTGCGCAAAAAGGGACCGCAGACCGCGCCACAGTGATGGCAGCGCACGGTGGCGTCAGTTTTACCCGGCATATCGGCCCTTTTGATCTCATCAGGCACGGTTTGCAGTAGATCACGGAGTATTATTGCCAGAGAACGGTGATGCGTTACTTTTTGTTGTTGCCGTTCTCGATAACGCTGTTGGCGAGCGGCATTATTCATGCGACCCGGGCGAGTGGCCTGGTACTTCGCTCTGGCTCGTTTAATGGATTCCTTTCTGGCTTCCTGGCTGCAACCATCGGTGCAATACCGCTGGCCGCGATCACAGTGGGTACAGACGATGACCTGGGCGTAGCAGCGACAACAGTGGTAGAGACGGCTGGATGATGGCATCGACACAAAGGTCGATGAGGGCTGGATTTATTCCCATTATGTGCAACACTTAACGGGTCGTGCACCTGCACGGTTTTTTTTGGGTATGGCGCCAGCGTTGACCGTCAAATCTGTGGTGGCGTCATACCGTTCTCAGCGACACTTATTCTTATAGTCCCTACGCTTGAATCGTGCCTGCTTATTGGTCGCTCTTGAGTGTGACTGGGCCGCAGTTCTACCGCGCCGATTCTAATACGCCGAGATCCGTCTATTTCAAAATTCGGCAAATAGCTGCGGTTTTGGAGTGGCGTCTACATTCCGGAACACGATTCATGGGGCTTGCCAAAAACACGACGTTTTATGGCTTGGCAGCCATGGCTGCGAATATCCGAAAAGGAGCCAGTTTTTTAACGCGTTACGGGTTACCGAACACGGGTTATGCAGGATAGTGGCGCCAAAAATCAGGTAAAGGAGCCTGAACCCTGGATAAATTGAAGCAAACCAGCGAAAAGCTTACTTCGATACTGCTTTGAGGTGATTAAAAATATTGCGATTCAAAATATTCGAAAAATTACGGGGTTATACTGAGGTCTCCTATCATTACTTTTATGAACATTTTCCAGTGTGACGTAGCTGTTCTCTGTGTGCCTTGGCGTTGCAAATGATCGATCAGATATGGTCGCCATATTCCCGAGACCATAATTTGTGCCGTTAGCAAAAATACAGGCCAGGAGATCGGTTTTTGACACCGCCTTTTTCTCCTTATCTTTTGCTATATGTTCAAAGACCTCAGTGATACCACATCGGCTGTCAACATATTCCATCACCCCAAATCCCCAGATAGAGTATCGCCAGCGTCTCAAGGGCCTCTGAATCCCTCTTTCAAGTTTTATTATAAGCCTTCACAGCGGATATGGCAGAGAGGTTTAATCAAAAACCGTTGCTCTGCGCAGTGTCAGCGCTTAATTGGCCATTTTGGACGGACCTATCCTATATAAGCCGTCATTCTTGTTCGATATTGGGTTAAATGGGCGGCGACTCAAACTCCTTCAGTGCAAGTAGCACTCGTTCCAACAATATTCGGTGTTTTTCCTGCAGTTTTACAAATAGTTGCCGCCCCGTTCGAACCACTTTTGCTGCAATGGCCTACAAACGCCAGCGCAGAGTCATTGCCCGATGGTGCGCCAACTCTTCCGGCAGTAATTGGCGCATAAGGGCAAACAAATTGTAGGACAGTGCAGAGATTAAAAAGTACAGCGCATTGGCGTTAAAATCCGAGCATGGCAACGTATCGCCGCCAAAATCCAGCTTCAGTTCCTTGATGCGATTTTCGCTGTCCTCAGCACGCTGGTTATACCCCAGGGCACCTTCTCTTAGTGCTACGCACCAATTCACCTTGTACCAGTGAATAATCTCACTATCGCTGAGCTCATCCCGGTTGGTGGCAATCGCACGATGAACATAACCCCCCTGGTTGATTGCCTCTGAGCTTTCTTGTGAATCCAGATCCAGACTCGCCTGCCCTTTAAGGGCTGTTCGCTGAATGACCAGGGTGAAGGCTTCTTCATAATCACCGATACAAAAGCTCGTTCGATAAGTGTCCTGCCCGCTTATGGGCTTGCCTTGCTTATCAAGCAAAGGCTGCCAATCCGAAGCGCTGGCCGCTTCACTCTGTGCCCGCATAGCTGCGCTGGTTTTGGCTCGAATGGCATACTCGATACCTTGCGTATCACAATACTCAATGATTTTTGTTTGGTAGCCTGCGGCGTCTATACGCAGCGCATTCAGGGCACAGCCTTCCGGTAACGACTGCTGGCATTGCTGGATAAAGGCCAGGTTGTCTTGTGCCGGCGGTACATTACCTTGACGGAAATCAACCGCTACAACCTGCCCGGTTTCCGCAATATGACCCACCATGGGCATAAAACCCTTGTTCTTGTTGTAGGTCCACTTAGCATCCGCTTTATGGGCAATAATTTCAGTGGCATCGATGTCCAGTGTCACTTTTTTACAGCGGTGCAAGGCTGACTGCAACAGGGCCTTATTCACCTTCACCCAGGCATCCTGGATGTGCGGCTGGTTGCCCATGCGCCTCAACCAGTCTCCGAGGGTGGTCGCCCTGGGGAGTTTCTTGAGATCCAATACGGTGCGCAGCGCCTCATCATCCTGTATGTGACGAACCTCATCCAGGTGAAAGCTGCCTTCGTGCTGCATCAGGATGAGTGTCTTGATAAATTCCGAGGGCTTATACCCGCGATTACTTTTAGGCGGGGGAAAGTAATGATCAATGCGTTCGGCGAGGCTCAGGGAGTCCATTAACTGACCAATGGCCAATAAACCGGCACAGGAAGTGAGTAAATCGTTCGTTGTATCGAGTTTGTAAGGTAGAATAATCGTAAGCCTTGAGTTGTGCACCCAGTGGGTGATGGTCTGTTTTGTTGCTAACCATTATACAGCCAGGGCTTTCTACGGCTTAGGGATTTCTATCCGGGGATCCGGGATCACACTGATAATGCTTGTCAGCGGGAGCTGGTCAAAGAACGGGTTGTTAACGGATTCTCTGGACTTTTTTACGGGTACGGACCACTTCAGATCACCCGCCTCATCCTCCATCACAACAAAACGATTATCACCTTGTGTGATGCCTTTACAGGCTGTATCTATGCGCGTCTTGAGTTCAGATTCTAATGCTCCGAGCGTATCGGAAATCGGTCGGGTACGGCGAACGCTCTTCATGCTCGACTGGATTGAGGACCCTAAGCTCCGAATGGAATGCCAGGGAGGCCTGAACAAAGGAGAAGCCCGCCACTCGCTGGCCAAAGCCGTCTTTGCACATTCCCAGGGTCGTATCTACGATAGGTCGGCGCTGGCACAGCAGAAACGTGCAATGGCGCTCAATCTGGCCATCGCTGCTATCGTCTACTGGAACACGCTGTATATGGACAAGGCCACCGAGCATCTTCGCAAAATCGGAAAACTCCCCGACCCCAGCCTGCGCAAGCACGTATCACCCCTGGGATGGGATCATATCAACCTGACCGGTGACTCTGTGTGGGACTCTGGGGCCGCTGACCGCTCAAACGAACGTCCTTTGCACACTGGGGCGGCAAGAAAGTGGGTCTAAACGGTAAAATTCGCTGATTATGGGCCCTTAACGTATCTCAGCGCAGTAACCTTGCGATGACGCCAGTATGAACTGACATTCCAATACGAGAACGATGAAGATCTACAAAGTCAGATTGAAGATTTAGCCGCTGAAATGAGTGAAGAAGCAGATTTACGTAACGGATACATAGAATGTCATTTCTCTGAGGTCGGTACTGACCGGTCCTGGTTATGATTGTTTTCTCAGACTCGTCATTTTCGAGGGTTCTTCCACAGGACCCCCTCATGGGTCCATCATTAATTAGGGGTCAGGTTTACTCGTAGTGACTCCACAAACGAAGCACCTTAATTGATTTTTCTTTTTCTAGTACTTGGTAAACAAGCCGATGCTGAATATTTATACGCCGAGAATAAACCCCCGAAAGATCGCCTACTAGTGTAGGTCGTCGTAAATAGTGTACCATATAGTCTCTTCCCTATATAGAGAGCTTGTCGTGCGTGTTGCAGTAGAAATTGTTTTGTCTGATGACGAAGTTTTGGGTTTGAGTAAGTTATCTAAATCGCGTTCTGTCTCGGTCCGATTGGCGGAGCGTTCACGAATTGTTCTTCTGGCCGGCAAGGGCATGACCAATGAAGAGATCGGTTTTGAACTGGGCATTACGAGACAGAAAGCGGGCCGCTGGCGAGAACGCTATGCAGACAGTGGAGTCGAAGGCATCAGCCAGGATGCGTATCGGCCAGGGCGAAAACCGAAAATCAGTTCACGCAAGGTTGCACAGGTGATCAGACTCACGACGCAAGAGACACCGGAAAACGCTACGCATTGGAGCCAGCGTCTCATGGCAGATAAGGCCGGCATTAGCATGTCCTCGGTGGGCAGGATATGGAAAAGCCACGGTTTGAAGCCACACCGAATAAATACATTCAAGGTATCGAACGATAAAGAGTTTGCCGAGAAGTTGGAGGCAATCGTCGGCCTTTACTTATCACCGCCAGAAAATGCCATTGTTTTCAGTTGTGATGAAAAGAGTCAGATACAAGCACTGGATAGAACGCAGCCGGGCTTGCCGATGAAAAAAGGCAGGGCGGCGACAATGACCCATGACTATAAACGTCATGGCACCACGACCTTGTTTGCGGCATTGAACATCTTGACAGGGGAAGTGTTAGGTACCTGCGCCGAACGGCATCGCCATCAAGAATGGTTGAAGTTTCTCCGCCCAATAAATAAGTCGACGCCCAAGGATAAAGAGATTCATATTATCTGTGACAACTACGCCACACATAAGCACCCGAAGGTAAAAAGCTGGCTGAAATATCACCAGCGATTCCATGTGCACTTTACGCCAACCAGCGCATCGTGGTTAAACATGGTGGAGCGGTTTTTTCGGGAGCTAACTGAAAAGCAATTGAAACGAGGTGTCTTTAGCAGTGTGGAAGAACTTGAGCAAACAGTCATGGCGTTCATTGAGACTCATAATCAAGCGCCAGCGCCTTATATCTGGACCAAATCCGCGAGTGACATATTGGAGAAAGTGAAGCGTGGCAGAGAGAAACTTAATAAGTTACAAACTGTTTGACGACCTACACTAGTTTTTCGTAGGGTGGTGGATTTTGATATGGGTCAGCTTTAATTATGGTTAGCAGTTCCTGGGCTTTATTTTTAAGCCCCGAAGAAGCTAGTTTTCGGGCATCCTTTTGAGCTTGCTTTGTGTAGTAAAGCTGCCACATTACCAGTCCAGCTCCTCGTCGCACTCACTCAGGTTAGCGGCCATTCCTTCTTGGATAGACTCCCGCATTCCAGGGACCGACAGAAGGTGGAGAGTTTCATTAATAGCATTCCAGTCATCCTCTGCTAGCAGGACGGCATTACCCCTTTTCCCTGTAATAACAATAGGTTGATGTGTATCCGTGGTTTCGTCGATGAGAGCGTAGAGCTTGGAGCGCGCCTCAGTTGCATTAAATGTAGTCATGTATTACCTCCGACACACAGAGCGTACGGGAATGCGTACGTTGTGTCACCGCGTTTTTTTAGGCATTGTTAGCAACACACCAGATCGGGCAGACAGGTTGTCAATCTGGTGTATACACCATCATGACGTCAGACCATACCGCCTCACTGTGTCAAGATAGAGTCCGAATCGCCATTTATTGACACTCCTATGCCAGGCTCCTGGACTCTAACCTGACACTTCGAGGGTCCATCTGATGGCAGCGGCGGGACAACGGGTCGGCTACGTCCGCGTTAGCGCATTTGATCAAGCATCTGGGCTACTACAGCCACATACAACAGCACCTCGCACCACTGGGCCTATGAGAACCGTGAACTGGGCCGAGGTACTCGGCCCAGTGCTTTTGCGCTTTTGCAGTGTAGTCGCTTGCGACTACACTAGAGGCTCTGGAACCGATTCAAGGGAAGCAATTATGAGTACCGCAGATACCTATGTCCGCGCTCGCATCGGCACCAACACCAAGGAACGTGCCGCTGACGCACTCGAAGCAATGGGGCTGCCTATCTCGGATGCTATCCGCTTGCTAATGCTGCGCGTGGCCGACGAGCGCCGTCTGCCATTCGATGTGAAGGCACCCAACGCCATCACGCGCAAAGCCATTGCCGAGCTTGAGGCTGGGAAGGGTAAGCGGTTCGCCAGCGTCGATGACCTGATGGCAGACCTACATGCGAACGATTGACCGCGCGTCATCCTTCAAGCGAGATTACAAGCGCGAAGCCAAGGGGCAGCACCGAGCCACGTTCGATAGCGAGCTGAAGGGAGTCCTGTGGCACTGGCGACCGATCAGCCGCTGGACGCTAAATATACCGCGACCACGACCTAAGCGGCGATTGGGCAGGCTACCGTGAATGCCACGTCAAGCCCGGCCTGCTGCTGATCTGCGGTGGGCGGCCATTCTAATACTGCTGCAACCAACAACTTCGCTTTCAGGCGGTATGTCTTGTTACGTTAGTGTATGCTTTGCCGTATATTCTGTCCCCAGTCATGGACGACAATGAATGAATTCTTAAAAACTTAGGAAGTGTATGATTCGCAAGTCACGTCGGTCGACTTCTCAACTATTGGTCGTACCATACAAGGACTGCCCAGCCAAGACCTATGAGCGTGACGGGTCTAAAGTCCCAGGTCGCAGCGTTATCAGCCACTGCCAGATAGTAGGTGCCGTCGCCAGGGAGTTGATCTCCCGTTTTCCAGCTGGTCTTGGAACTGCATTGTTCCCCGTAAATGCGCACTTTGCCGCATCGACGCATGATATCGGCAAGGTGAGCCCCTATTTTTTTGAGAAGATTAGACAGGGGTGCTCTCGGTCTCCGGCGGCCTGGCCTGTGCTAAAAGGCATTTCACCTACGCTGGAAAGAGCATGGGGCGGACATGCTGGTGTCAGTCAGGTGGTCGCCAAATCGCTTCAGGCACCAAAATATGTGGCTGAAATTCTGGGTCAACACCATGGCTTCTCGCCATCCATTGCAGGACGGCGAGCAAATGACGAGGTCTTCGGAGGAGACTCATGGCAAGCAGAACGCGAGAACCTCGTTGTTGAGTTAAAAAGGCTACTTGACGCTGATTGGCCCCAAGTGGTTTCGACGGCTCAGGCACGTCTGTTGGCTGGACTAACCTCCGTCTCAGACTGGATTGGCTCCGGCGAGTTTTTTGAAGACCCAGATGCGCCTTGGGAAACGAATATCAATCCCGCCTTGGATCGCGCTGGGTTTATCTCTCCAACATTTCGCTCCGGCCTGTCATTTCAGCAGGTGTTCGATTTCGAGCCGCGCCCAGTCCAGCAGCAATTCATTGATCAGGTGGTGGTTCCGGGCACATATGTGCTGGAAGCCCCAATGGGGTTGGGTAAAACTGAAGCCGCGCTTTACGCCGCTTACTCTATGCTCACAAGTGGGCAGGCTACCGGAATATACTTTGCCCTTCCGACGCAGCTCACTTCAAACAAAATCTACGGCCGTTTCAACGATTTTTTGGGAGCGATTCTGGCAGAGGATTGCACTCACCGATCTCTGCTTTTGCATGGAGGCGCCTGGTTGTTGGAGACCGAAATGGGCGAAGAAGGTCGTCCTGGAGGCGCCTGGTTCAACAAGGCCAAGCGTGGTCTATTGGCGCCTTTTGCGGTAGGTACTGTCGACCAGGCTTTGATGGCAGCAATGAATGTTAAGCACGGATTTGTCCGCGCCTTTGGGCTGGCTGGCAAAGTGGTTATTTTGGATGAGGTGCATACCTATGATGCCTACACCGGCACTATCCTTGATGCTTTGGTTGAATTGTTGCGCTCCCTACACTGTACGGTAATTATTCTCAGTGCGACCCTTAACCGGGAGCGTCGAGGGAAGTTGCTCGGCTGTGAACTGTTCAGCGACGCCTACCCATTGATCACCGCTGTGCCACAGCAGCGAGACCTTGTTGAACTTTCGGTACCGATAACTACCAGTCAACCTGTTGCCATCCAGCTGCTTGAGCAGGATGAACCCGCCATTCATGAAGCCATAGAACGTGCCTCGCAAGGTCAGCAGGTACTGTGGATTGAGAACACTGTCGTAGAAGCCCAGCAGCGCTATCTCGACTTGGCTGCACGGGCTAGTGAACTCGGATTGGCTTGTGGTTTACTTCATTCACGTTTCATCGCCGATGATCGACAGCGGATTGAAGATCGTTGGGTCAATCTCTTTGGTAAGCCCGGCTGGCCTAAGCGCCTGCAACAGGGCCATATCCTGGTAGGCACCCAAGTACTGGAACAATCGCTCGACATTGATGCAGATTTTCTGATCAGCCGCTTTGCACCTACCGATATGCTGTTGCAACGAATGGGGCGTTTGTGGCGACATGCCGATACGCCCAGGGTAGACTCTGCTGTCTGTGAAGTTTGGCTGCTGGCACCTATTCCTGAAAGGGCAGTGCCAGATCCACAGGAAGCATTCGGGAATACCGCTTTTGTTTATAGCCCCTATGTGCTCTGTCGGAGTCTTGAGGTTTGGCGGGCGCTCGCAGTTGTTAAGCTGCCGGAAGATATTCGTCCACTGATTGAGCAAACGTACCTTTCTCGTGATGAGAATGGTACCATGGCCAACTGGCTGCATGAGTTGAATAACGGCACCTACCGGCGTAAAGGTCGGAACGCCCTACAGCAGTTGGCTAGAGTGACTTTGGCTGAAGTGGGTAATACCTTACCAGAGAGCAAGGCACAGACCCGCTACAGCGAAACGGATAGTTATGAGGTTTTGCTGCTTCGTACACTGACTTTAGTGCCAGAGCAAAAAATTAGCCAACTCACTTTGCTCGATGGTGAGCAACTATCCTTGCCATGGCGACGAGACCAGTTGGATAAGCGCGACTGGCGCAAACTCAGTGCGAAGCTGATGAGACAAGTTTTGTCTGTACGTATTCAGGATGCGCCAATGCAAATACCCATTGATACACTACAAAAATTTGGTTTTCAGCATTGTTTTTATCTCGGTAACCCGGAGCATGAAGAGGCTATGTTGCGTGTGTCACTGGTGAATAAAGCGGGAACTCTGAGAGGTGTGCAAGGTGCCCCTGTGCATAAGCGGCATTCTTTGGATTACCGGGACGATCTAGGCTATCGAGTAATGAAGGACTAAGGAACTAAACGATGCAAAACCGATTCAATCTCGTTGATGAGCCGTGGATCCCCGTTGTTGATGGCGGCAGGGTTAGTCTAACTAGAGTTTAGAGCGAAAGAGCTGTTGTCGGAAGCTTCAATCCCGACTCCTTTTCCTTAATGTTCTCTCAAAACCTGCGTGTAATACAAGCTGCAACGCAATGTTACCCATCTTGTATATAATCTACCGCACCAGGGGCTTGGAATTTTTTGCATCTTTCGTTCCACCAGCTTCGAACGTTAACATGGCGAAAATGTTTTGTCAGACCCAGCCTGATTCTTCCCGCTGTAATAATATCCGGCTTGCGCCATGGTGCATCCGTCACCAGTGGGCCCGCTTTATCACCCAATACCAGCGTCAACAAATGAAGCAGTCCGTAACCTACAGTCGTCAAGTGAACCCAGCGATGCAGCGTTTGGCGCCGTTGCTGCCAGGCTTCTTTGAGCCCCCACAATTGTTTCAACTGGTAGTACATCGACTCAATCGACCAACGCAGTCCGTAATCTTCAATCACTTGTTCGCTCGTTAGAGTCGTATCGGTTGAAAGAAATAATCGAGTCTTGGTCCACTGACCTTTACCCCTGTCTAGCTCGCACCAAACGGCTCTGACTAACTGACCGTCAAGGAACCTTGCCTTGGCGAGCCGACTACGGTATCTCACCTTTTGTTCTTTTCCGTACAGCCGCAGTAGTGCTTCCGTCTTTTTAAAGTGGGCAATTCGCTTGGGTGTGTGTTTTTCGCCATACTTGCGTGGCCGCCCGCGTTGCCCCGGTTTTCGTTCGGGGGGTTCGTCGTAAAGCCGCGTATCGATTCTCGCCTGGCCAATCACGGTAAAACCGTACGCTGTCATCGCGTTGATAAATCGTTTGCGCATATACCAGCAATCGACCAATACCCTCACCGTTTTATCTTCAAACAAGCGGTAAACAGCACGCATGATCACTGTCGCTGCGACCAGCTTGCCCGTATTCCCTGCACTGGGTATCAGTCGGAACAATAGAGGTATCGCCGTCGTCTCCAGCGGTGTGCGCCTGAAAACAGCCGCTAAACTAACCCAGCATTGACCACGAACATAGGCGGCTAAATTCGGCTTATTTCCGTGCTGATGATGTATCTGGCTGCCCGGTGCTTTTTTCGAGGCTCGTAGACTCACCGTATCGTCAATCGCTAAATATGGTTCTTCCGAGTTTCCTATGGGTAAAAGCCAAACAATGGTCAAGAATGTGGTACAAGAGTCTTTTTTTATGGAGATATTCAAATGAAAGATACCGCGTTGTTTACTCAACTTTTGGGGCTTGGCGACCCATGGAAAATCACGGCTATTACTCCGGATCTGACCGACAAATCAATTACCCTCCAGATAGATTGGCCAAAGGGAACGAAAGGCGCGTGTAGTGTCTGCCATGCCCTTTGTTCGGTTTACGACCATCGTGAGCAACGCACATGGCGACACCTTGATACGATGCAGTTCAAGACGCAGTTAGTTGCTCAGGTTCCGCGTATTCATTGTAAAGCGCATGGAATCAAAAGCCTGAAAGTACCGTGGGCAGATACGCAGGCACGCTTTACGCATTTATTTGAGCGTTTCGCTATTGATGTGCTGTCGGCTGCCAGCAACAAGACACAGGCCGCAAAACTACTTGGTCTGTCGTGGGATGAGGTGCATCATATTCAATCCCGAGCAGTGAAAAGAGGGATGGACAGACGCTCTGTTGAGGAAGTGAAACACCTTGGCATCGATGAAAAAAGTTTTCGCAAGGGGCAATCCTATGCCAGCCTGCTGTACGATTTGAATGCGTCCAGAGTGCTTGAGGTCGTGGCAGATAGAACGACGGAATCGGCAACCGCATTGCTGTCCACGCTTCCAGAACAGCAGCGTAATGAAGTAGCTGCTGTTGCCGTGGATATGTGGGTTCCATTTATGACGGCAGTTGAGGCGACTTTACCGAACGCCGCCATTGTTCACGACAAGTTTCATATCGTCAGTTATCTTACAAAAATGGTTGACCAAGTCAGGCGCAAAGAAAATAAAACATTAAGAGCCGCCGGTATCAATGACCTGGTCGGGTCTCGCTATACCTGGTTACGCAATCCCGACAACTGGAGTGAAAAAGATGAAGCCACTTTTTATGGCCTTCAATCAAAGGGGTTGAAGGTTGCCCGAGCCTGGGCAATCAAAGAGACGCTGCTTGACCTGTGGACTTACAGCTACGATAAACCAGCCCGGGCGTTCTTTAAGAAATGGTACTGGTGGGCGACACATTCACGTCTAAAGCCGGTCATATCAGTCGCCAAGATGCTAAAGAAACATCTCGACAACATAATGACTTACTTGAAACATCGCATCACCAATGCGACCGCAGAAGGATTTAATTCAAAGATTCAGACAATAAAATCGGCTGCCCGAGGATTTAGAAACTTCGAAAACTATCGAGTTTCAATTCTGTTCCACTGTGGAAAACTCAACCTCTACCCACAGGATTCCCAGTAGAACCCTAAATATAGAACGGGATCATTCTTGGCACTAAGAACCAGACAGACGAACTGTCTTGCCAGCTTCAACCAGGACCACTTTCCGGCTTCAAGCCATTTGTAATACGTCGTCCAGTGCCTTTGCATGTCTAGAAACAAATAGGTTTCGGTGACAAAGCCAGCGGGCGTTAACATAGCGCCGATCAATAGTTCAATGAATGTGCCTACGGATCTTGGGGGTAGCGCTTTGCTTAAAAATGTTATCCAATAGCACAGTTCGCGGGGGATGCGAGCACATCCTGTTGCGTTCATAGCGGCCTCCAGAAGAAATCGATTCATTTCTTTCTGAAGGCCGCGCCCTATACACCTTTTAAAAAGCAAAGCTGTATAGGGCGCGGCAAACTTTTTGCCGCTTTATGTCAAGTTTTTTCGCACACTTTGCGCGATAATCTTCCTCCCCAGACTCTAAACTCTAGTTAGTGCCTATCCATAAATGGATGTTTTTCTTAAAAACATCCTGTTTTGACTTTCCCGTTCCGGCTCGGAATTCTGCCGGCCATAAACTGACTGGAACCGTCACTTTATACCTTGTTTTCCTGAGTTTTTCCCGTAGATTTCCGCTGCACTGCCCATAAGCCTACAGATATTTCTCAACCGGAACCACCGTTGATTTTAGCCGGAGTCGAGTCTCGCCAAACGCATCAAGTTGTAGCTCAGAACCGATGTCCAGACATAAGCTTTAAAACCATCAAGACCTTTCCAGTTTGACTTCGTTGCGCCAAAGGCTCGTTTTAATTCCGAGATATTCCCTTCGACGCCCGCCCGGAAATTGCGCAATTGAGTAAACGTTTTTGATTTGACGCCCATGGCATGAAGCGATAAACCGACAGGCTTATTGAAGACCGTCCGCTTAACACCCAGCGCCCTTCCCTTTATCACGTTTTCCTGGCTGGCATAGCCACCATCAGCCACTACCGAATGGGGCAGGCGGTGCAGCTTCGACCGGTGAAAATGTAGAACCGGCATAAATAAGCTGCTATCTGCAGGGTTCCCTTTTTCAATAGCCAGGTACGTGATGAACCCGCTTCTCTCACTGCTCAAATTTATCTTATGGCCATATTGAACGTCTCGAAACCCCTTGACGATAATATCGGTGTGGGACTCAAATAGACTCACGACTTTCTCTGATGAGTGGACGCCCTCTCCTTGGATGACGCGGCGCTCTGTTTGGTTGATGACCCTCAGTGTCAAATCTCTGTATTGCTTTATCTGACTTAGCCACAATTTCTTTTTGTCAGATTCACAGGAGCCCACTTCTACGGTTTCCAGTCCCCGACCCACTTGCTTCAGTACAATTCTGACAATCTGCAATAATTTTGGATAAAGTACTTCTTTTCTAGCATTTTTTGCATTAAAAATCTGAAATGCCAACGACTTCGAAGATTTGCGCTGGTCCGTAAAGCGAATTTTTACTCCAGTGATATTTTTACTTTTCATCAGCAGGCGACTAAGTACTCGAACGCCATCATTCAGGAGTTGGCTGTCACTGGGTGGCGCAATATTACTGGCGACAACCGTGCTATCGATGCGTAATTTTTCCATCGATAGTATGCCTGCTTTAAGCCAACTGACAGAGAGGGTCTCATGCACTTTTTCCAGCGTTTCTGGCCTGATACTCCGTATAGTTGACTGTAGCCCAGATCGACTGGGCATTGTTGTGGCAGGCAGCCGGGCAAAAGTACGGTAGGTCATTGAGTCCGACAAATTAAATGCCAATTGCTCGTAGCTGACGCGCAACAGTTGCTTCAAGAGCATGCATCGAAAAATGGTTTCAACTGTTAAACCCGATCGACCTACCTTGGATAGCGATGCATCAATGAGGTCGTCGGCGACCAGAAGTAGTATTTCTGGATGTTGATCCAGTCGGTTTGATAGCGCCCGAAGTTGGGTCCCAAATTCGTGTTTTGAGTAGTTTTCAAATATACTTGCCTGAGCAATGCGGGTCTCTCGCATGCGGAATCCTCTTGGTTTTTTTGTTTTTTGTTCACACCTTTAACTTAACAAATTCAAGAGGATTTTTTAATACCTTGCGAAAAATATTCCTTATATTTCAATGGATTGAAAGTTTATGGATAGGCACTAGTTAGTCTAAGACAGATATATTCAACCTCAGAATACCGGGGTCTTGGGGGTAACCCAGTACAGAAAATCGCGCTGACAAAGCTACTGCTGGCCGTCGCGCAGGCGGCTTATACACCGGAGGATGAGCCTGCTTGGAAAGCGCTGGGTGCAGAGGGGTTATCTAGCCGGTGCCTGGATTATCTAGCGCAGTGGCATGACCGATTTTATTTGTATGGTGAGCGGCCGTTTTTGCAGATGCCGGCGATCGCGGCGGCGGCTGTTCAAAGTTACGGTGCCGTATTGCCAGAAATTTCGACTGGTAACACCACGGTGCTTAGCCAAATTCAGGTTCAGAAGCCACAGGATGACGCAGATAGAGCAGTATTGTTAGTCAGCTTGATGGGATTTGCTTTGTCGGGTAAAAAGACCGACAACAGCACAGTATTGACAATTGATTATCGAGGCAAGCTCAACGATAAAGGAAAGCCATCATCCAGTAAGCCGGGTCCCGCGGTGGCCCATATGGGACTGTTGCATAGCTTCTTCCTGGGAGGGAATATTCAGGAATCACTTTGGCTCAATCTACTCACTTCGAATCAAATAGAGCAAACCAATATGTTCCCGCAGGGCAAAGGTTCACCACCCTGGGAACTGATGCCGGAAGGTGAGGACTGCTCAGTAGCTCAAGCGTTGAAACAGTCCCTACAAGGTAGGCTGATAGCGCTCTGCCGTTTCTGTCTGTTGACTGAAGACGGATTGCATTACTCAGAAGGTCTTGCTCACGCAGGATATAAGGAGGGCATGGTAGATCCAACAGTTGCCGTGAATCACTCTGGTAAAGAACCTAAAGCATTGTGGGTTGACCCTGAAAAGCGCCCGTGGCGGCAGTTGACTTCATTGCTGGGTTTCATAACTCAGGACAAAAGCCAGGGATTTCAAAGCTGGCAAATTCGATCTTGCTTGGATCGTGCTCGCGATGTGACTGAAGCGTTTACTATTTGGTCGGGTGGTCTACGTGTTAGTAGTAATGCGGGAGAGCAGTTTATTTCTGGCAGCGACGATTTCGTTGAATCGCAGGTTTTGTTGCATAGCGGCACGCTTGGAGAACACTGGTTTGCTCAGCTCAAAGCAGAAATGGACGCTCTGGATGTGCTAGCCAGAGGGCTTTATGGGAAGGTTATCGGGTTTTTCAAAGAGCAGAAAGTGGATGGCGGCAAGCAGGCGGCCCAGGCAAGCCACCTTTTTTGGCAACTCTGTGAACGTAAATTTCAGGACCTGGTGGACGGTTGCGGTTGCGAGCCAGACGAGCATTTACAACGTCAAAAACTACGTCGTTATTTTGCTGGTTACGTCCAGCAGGCCTATGACCAGTTTTGCCCCAAAGAAACCGCACGTCAGCTTGATGCCTGGGCAAAGTCTCGTCCGAATAACAGTAACTATCTAAAGCAGGAGGCCTAAGGTATGGCGGTAATTCAAACTCAGGACCAGGGGAATAGCCAGCGCGAATGGGAAGAGCGCTTTGTGAATAGTGTTATTCAAAAATGCCAACTAGATAAAGGCCTTGCAGCCAGATTGCGCCGAGCCGATAACCCTGCGACCGAATATCAGAGTTGGGAATTACTAGCTTCGTTTGGTGTGGACCTGGAACAAGAACACCAGCGACTGCCTTTTGTCACCATTGCTGCGAGCATTGCGAAGGGTAAAGCGGACCGTAATGGCAGCTTGGCTCTGGGTCTGGCTATTGCTACCTGCTACGAAGATGGACGGGAAAGCAGCCAAGCCAAAGCGCGCTTGCGGCGATTGTTAGCCTGTGATGATTTGCCAGAGCTGTGCCGTATTCTGCGTCCGCTCTTTTCGCTCATTAACAGTAAAGCCGGCCAGGCCATAGACCACATTCGGTTGTTGAAGCAATTGCGAAGATTTCCGTTCGATAGCCAGCAGGTTAAGGCGCAATGGGCGCAGGAATTCTACAGGCAGCCAGGGGGGAAAATTACGCAAGGGGAGGAAGCATGAGCATGATTGCCAGTGTATTGCATTTGGATCGAACAGCTATCAAGGCGCTGCGCATTACCGACCCGTACTCCCTGCACCGGGTCGTTTACAGCCTCTATGATGACGTACGCAGCGGTGAAGACAAAAGTGCCAGCGAAACCAGTGGCATTCTTTTTGCTGACCAGGGAGGTGATTTTTCTGGGCGGAAAATTCTCTTACTAGCAGACCGTGATCCTACCGATCGTATTGATGGTCAGTATGGTCAGGTACAGAGCCGGGTAATCCAAGAAGGATTTCTAGATCACGAACACTACGACTTCAAGGTGATAGTCAATCCAACCCGTCGTGACAGTGCCAGCCGTAAATTGATACCGGTGAAAGGCCGCGATGTCATTGGCCAATGGTTTAGTGAGCGGGCAGTGCAAAGCTGGGGCTTCGATGTTTCTCAACGACACTTGCAAGTGGGTAAGGTGGATGTCTTGCAATTTAAAGATAAACGGTTGAACAACGTTACGCTTGCTCAAGCCCATATACAGGGCAAGCTCAGCATCGCTAATCGTGATCAATTTCACAAAAGTTTCTCGCAAGGTATTGGCCGCGCACGCGCTTTCGGCTGCGGCCTGCTTCAGATCGTTCCATTTATCGAAAATACATTTATTTGAATAGGGAATCTCAAGATGACTAATGCATACACTAGTACCCGTATTGAATATCACATCCTGCAGTCTTTTCCCGTGACGTGTCTAAACCGGGATGATGTCGGTGCCCCAAAAACTGCTATTGTCGGTGGCGTGACCCGCGCTCGTGTTAGCTCCCAGTGCTGGAAGCGACAAGTTCGTCTGGCCTTGCAGGAATTTGGTGTCAAACTCGCGGTGCGCACTAAGCAATCTGAAGACTTGTTTAACAAAGCTTGCCTTGAGGCGGGCGCTGATGAAGCGGAGGCGCAAGTATGTGGCAAGAAAATAGCAGATATTTTGGTTAAAGATACGTTGCTATTCATTAGTGATACTGAAGCGAAAGCCTTCGCCGAATATGCTAAGGAACATGGATTTGACGAAGCAAAATTTAAGGATAAAGACTTGGCTAAAGTGGCGAAGAAAGTACTCAATCCCGCATTTGATGCTCTGGACATTGCGCTATTTGGCCGCATGGTGGCGAAAGCAGCTGATATGAATGTGGAGGCGGCAGCCTCTTTTTCTCATGCGATCTCGACCCACAAGGCTAGCAATGAGGTTGAATTTTTCACTGCTCTGGACGATCTGCAGACAGAGCCGGGTTCTGCACATATGGGAAGCCTGGAATTTAATTCCGCTACCTACTATCGCTATATCAGCCTGGATTTGGGTCAGCTGGCCCAAACTCTGGATGAGGATGATCTGAAGAAGGCCATAGCCGCTTTTACTCAAGCACTTTTTGTTGCCGTGCCGAGTTCCCGGCAGACTACACAGTCTGGTGCTAGCCCTTGGGAGTTCGCGCGTGTCATGGTGCGAAAAGGGCAGCGACTGCAAGTGCCGTTTGAAACAGCGGTCAGGGCGAAGGAGGGAGGATTTTTGCAGCCCAGCGTAGAATCGCTCAAAACCTACCTGGACAAGAAGGAAAAACTGTCTGGCTCGTTGTTTGGCAAGCAGGGCAGTTATGAATGGGGTGTGGATGAGACGTTTAGTATCGATGACTTGATCGTTTCGCTTCAATCCCATGTGTAGTGAGGCGTCCCATGAATGATCCGTATCTACTGCTTTGGCTGGAAGCGCCTATGCAGTCTTGGGGGCACGACTCAAAGTTTGGCCGGCGCGACAGCCTGGATTTTCCCACCAAGTCTGGTGTTCTGGGTCTGATCTGCTGTGCTCGAGGAGCCGGTGGTGAAGAGATTGAATGGCTTAACGCCTGGGCACATTCAGACATGCAAGTGATAGCCTATGTTTTGCAGGGAAGGTCAGGTCAGGCAATACCTCGCCAGCCACTACTGCGAGATTTTCATATGGTGGGTAGTGGTTACAACGATCAGGATCCGTGGGAAAGTCTGCTTATCCCGAAAACCAGTACCGGGAAGAAGGCTGTAGGCGGTGGTGCCAAAATGACTTATCGCTATTACTTGCAGGATATGGCTTATGCGGTGGCTGTTCAAGTTCCGGCTTCAATGGTTGATGAAGTGTCCCAGGCACTGGACACTCCGGTTTGGGATCTATTCCTAGGGCGCAAGAGCTGCGTGCCGACCGAATTTATCAATCAGGGCGTATTCGGGGCAGTGGACCAAGCGTTGCAAAAGGGTGAGAGCCTGGCTGCTGAAAAATCTCGAGCCTTTTCTTTCCGTGTCTTACAGGGAGAACACGAAGGTGGTGAGGTGGTGACGCTCAATGATGTCCCTTTGCAGTTCGGTGAACACAAGAAATACCGGGATCGTCAGGTAACCATCCAAAATCGGGAGTAGCTTTATGGCGTCTGAGCAGCGCTTGTTCCTTAAAGTGACGCGTGCCTCCCTGCCTCAAGTTAAGGATAAATATCCATTTGTTTATCTGGAGCGGGGTAGGCTTGAAGTTGATGATAGCAGCATCAAGTGGATTGACTCTGATGGCAATGTGGTTCCTCTACCTGTTGCCACACTAAATACACTGCTGATGGGTCCGGGTACGACAGTAACCCATGAAGCCATCAAGACGGCGGTATCGGCCAACTGCTCCGTATGTTGGGTAGGTGAAGATTCGCTGCTTTTCTACGCAGCTGGTTTCCTACCAACGGCTGACACCCGTAACTTGAAGCGGCAGATTAGTTTATCGGCTAATCCGGAAAAATCGCTCGTAGTTGCGCGCAGGATGTACTCTCGCCGTTTTCCAGACGCTGATTTGGTCGACAAGACTCTCAGTGAAATGATGGGCATGGAAGGGTATCGGGTACGTTCGCTGTATCAGAAAATGGCTGAGGATTACAAGGTTGGCTGGAAGGGCCGTAGTTTTACGCCGGGTAAGTTTGGTCTTAGTGATATCACCAACCAGGTTCTTACAGCCGCTAATGCTGCACTTTACGGTATTCTTTGCTCTGCCTTGCATAGCATGGGTTATTCGCCGCATATTGGCTTCATTCACTCGGGCAGTCCATTGCCGTTTGTCTATGATTTGGCTGACTTATACAAAGAGCCGCTGTGTATTGATCTAGCGTTTTCCCTGACACGAGATATGGCGGGAAAATATGATAAGCATATAGTGTCTGCTGCTTTTCGTCAGCGCGTAATCGAAATGGATCTATTGGCGAACGTGGCCAAGGATGTCACGGATATACTGAGGGAATGCCGTGCTCGTAGTCATCGCAAATGACCTGCCGCCTGCCGTACGGGGGCGTATGAAGCTTTGGTTCGTGGAGCCAAAACCCAATGTTTTTGTTTCGGGGGTAAAGGACTCGGTGGCGGTAACTGTTATTGATTACCTGTATACACATTGCCCACCAGAGTCTGGAATAATCATGTTCCGATCTCTGCCCTATCCATCTGGATATGAAATAAAAGCGATCGGACCAACGAAAAAAAATCTCATTGAACTGTCTGGGTTACAGTTGGTAGTTGAGGCCCTACGCGTAGTATAAATCGCTCATCTTGTGCTATGAGCTGAGTTTCTTAACAATAAGTTGGTGTCTTCCCCACGCGAGTGGGGGTGTTTCTTCGAGACGATCGAGATTGGTACAATTGGTTTGGTCTTCCCCACGCGAGTGGGGGTGTTTCTTTGTGTGGCGCAACTGCGTTTTGGCTGTTGACGTCTTCCCCACGCGAGTGGGGGTGTTTCTTTTTGGGTTAAAGCGACTAGTAATTCAATCCGGTCTTCCCCACGCGAGTGGGGGTGTTTCTAGGATACCCAGCGGCCGCGCAGGCCGTATCAAGTCTTCCCCACGCGAGTGGGGGTGTTTCTTGCCTACATCGAGCTCGCGGGCCAGCTCCGTTGTCTTCCCCACGCGAGTGGGGGTGTTTCCAAGTGCGGCACTGTACATTGCGTTGCGGGGTGGTCTTCCCCACGCGAGTGGGGGTGTTTCTGAAAGATTACAAAGATTTATCCCGATCAGACAGTCTTCCCCACGCGAGTGGGGGTGTTTCTTGCAGTAAGAGCATTTTGCGGAGGTACAGGAGGTCTTCCCCACGCGAGTGGGGGTGTTTCTCTCACACGTGCAAAGATCTACTATCTGACTCAGTCTTCCCCACGCGAGTGGGGGTGTTTCTTTTTTGGTCGCTGAAACGTTGATGGGAAAAGCGTCTTCCCCACGCGAGTGGGGGTGTTTCTTGTTTCGAGGCTGATGATGCCCGAGATACTCAGTCTTCCCCACGCGAGTGGGGGTGTTTCTTTTGCAGGGTCTATCGTCTACGCCTGCGAGCGGTCTTCCCCACGCGAGTGGGGGTGTTTCCAAATCAGCGGAATTTGTGCGCCCTGCCAGTTGGTCTTCCCCACGCGAATGGGGGTGTTTCCGCTAGACTATCGAGACTGCAAGCGTAAGTACGGTCTTCCCCACGCGAGTGGGGGTGTTTCCACACAAGCGCGGCATGCACTGCCACACCGCTGGTCTTCCCCACGCGAGTGGGGGTGTTTCCACTTGAAGAAGCTACCGCCGCGCACATCAAACGTCTTCCCCACGCGAGTGGGGGTGTTTCTTGATACACTGCGGACCGTTGAGCACGCTGGCCGTCTTCCCCACGCGAGTGGGGGAGAGCACCGCAATGTGTGGGGCAACCATCCGTACTTCGATCGGGGCTGTTTGTAAACGACTGTAATCATAGGATATTTTCGGCCAGCGTAGCGATGTCGATCTAAAATGCCCCACACATTGCGGTGCACTCCTTTAATTGCGAAATCCGCGCGCAGGGAAAAAATAATGGAAAGTCGTGTCGACTATGAGCGATCACATGTGCCTTTGCATAAGTGGGTTTATGCCATGTATCTGACTGTTACCTCCCGCAAAGGCATATCCAGTCTGCGGCTTCCGGTGACGACCCTGTTCCGTTTGCCTCCCCTCACTTCGCCAGCGAATCTGGCGCAGGCGCATTGCGCTGCGCTTTTTAACTAACTACACTAGTTTTAAGGAGAACCACAATGACAATGACACCTGAAATCTTAACCATGCTGGGCATGACGGCCACCATTCTCATCGCGCTGGGGGTAATGTTTCAAAACCTGCGTGGGAAAATCAAGGATGTACGCGGGGACATCAAGACCCTGGATGAGAAACTGACTGACAAAATAGAGAACCTGAGCGAAGCCCGGCACGGTCTGAACGAGCGTATGGCGGGGGTGGAAGGGCTGGTAATGGGCCTCAAAGAAGCCATCGTTGCCCGCGCCGTGGCCTGAAACGCAGTTGGCCACCGGCAATCATAGAGGCTGTCGCGATGGACATGGGACCATCCTATCAGAAGTCAGTCCGTGATTGCTTACCCAATGCCGACATTGTGTTTGACCGTTTCCACGTCATGAAGAATTACAGCAAGGCCCTGAGCAACCAGCGGCGAATAGAGTTTAGATTTGAGTCGCCGCCCATTTAACCCAATATCGAACAAGAATGACGGCTTATGCAGGATAGGTCCGTCCAAAATGCCCCCTTGAGCGCTGACAATGCGCAGAGCAACGGTTTTTGATTAAACCTCTCTGCCCTATCCGCTGTGGAGGCCAACCAAAAGACTTGAAAGAGGGATTCAGAGGCCCTTGGAGCGCTGGCGGGACTCTATCCGGGGATTTGGGAAGATACAAAAGTTTGAAAAATCTTTTGACATGCCATACTTTATACATACAATGCGTCCATGAAGCTAATACTATGGAGTAAGATGAAAGCAAGGACGCTCGCAGCAAACCCAAACAGGAACATTACTTTTGAGCGTTGTCTTGTTGCAATTGAGAGCGGGGATACCCTCGCCAATATCGAGAATCCGTCCAGAAATGGGCAAAGTATCTTTATTCTCGACATAGAGGGTTATGCCTACGTTGTCCCGTATATTGAGGATGATGAAGGTGTATATCTAAAAACGGTGTTTCCCTCACGGAAATACACAAAATTATATCTTAAGTAGGCCGCAATGCAAAAAAATATACCAACTGTCGGCGCATATCTCGATGATGAGGAAAAGGAGCTTATCGAAGCCATAGAAGGTGGGGAATACGATATAGGGGAAAGCCTATTAACTGCTGAGCGCAAAGTCGAGCTTCAAGAAATGGCTCGTTCTACGATTAATGCAGAACGTACAAAAATCACTTTACGGCTTCCTAAGCGGGATATAGCACGTCTTAAATCACGGGCTATACAGGAGGGAGTGCCCTACCAAACACTTATAGGGTCAATTCTTCATAAATCCGTTTCCAGTTGAAAGCGGCCCATTGAAAAAATCTTAACAAGATAGGCACCCTACGGGCGCGACTTTTGGGGATGTTAGGAATTTTGTGTCAATTCTTTAATTTTCAGCATAATGCTGTAAGGAGAATTGATTATGACAGAACTATTCGATTTTGATAAAGCTCTAAAAGCGATCCAGTCAGGGCAGGCCATCAGCGGGCAAGGCCCTGTGTGTCAACCTGATCCCATACACTCCCTGTTTGGGATAACATAGATTTCAGGGCTATGGATGCAGGAACCACACAATGCCAAAACCACACTCAGATCCACTCAATACACAAGTCACACCAGAGCCCGCACTGGAGAAACGCACGCGTCGCCAGTTCAAGCCGGAGTATAAGCTACGCATGATGGCCGAAGCTGACGCCTGTAAGCACGGTGAACTGGGTGCCCTGTTACGCCGTGAGAAACTCTACAGCAATCAACTCTCCGCCTGGTGTAGACGCCACTCCAAAACCGCAGCTATTTGCCGAATTTTGAAATAGACGGATCTCGGCGTATTAGAATCGGCGCGGTAGAACTGCGGCCCAGTCACACTCAAGAGCGACCAATAAGCAGGCACGATTCAAGCGTAGGGACTATAAGAATAAGTGTCGCTGAGAACGGTATGACGCCACCACAGATTTGACGGTCAACGCTGGCGCCATACCCAAAAAAACCGTGCAGGTGCACGACCCGTTAAGTGTTGCACATAATGGGAATAAATCCAGCCCTCATCGACCTTTGTGTCGATGCCATCATCCAGCCGTCTCTACCACTGTTGTCGCTGCTACGCCCAGGTCATCGTCTGTACCCACTGTGATCGCGGCCAGCGGTATTGCACCGATGGTTGCAGCCAGGAAGCCAGAAAGGAATCCATTAAACGAGCCAGAGCGAAGTACCAGGCCACTCGCCCGGGTCGCATGAATAATGCCGCTCGCCAACAGCGTTATCGAGAACGGCAACAACAAAAAGTAACGCATCACCGTTCTCTGGCAATAATACTCCGTGATCTACTGCAAACCGTGCCTGATGAGATCAAAAGGGCCGATATGCCGGGTAAAACTGACGCCACCGTGCGCTGCCATCACTGTGGCGCGGTCTGCGGTCCCTTTTTGCGCAGTGATTTTCTGCAGAGCAGTCAGTTCGTAAGCGCCCCTAAATCAGCACCTATTTTTTTGTAAGAGTTCCCGCCAGACTTTCTCCTGATAACCACACAGGAGCAAATCATGAACGATATCACTCAGCCCCAGCCACAAGGTATTGACTGGAAGCAGCAAATACAAACCTGGAAACTGTCGGGCTTGTCTCAGACCCGGTTTTGCAAACACAATCACCTGACTTACCATCGCTTTGTGTACTGGCGTCGGAAGTTTGACGATACCATCCGTGTGTCTTCTATAAAACAAGACCAAGGTGGCTTTGCCGCAGTGAGTGTCAGACCTGACGCCGATCGGGGGCTAACCTTGTCACTGCCCAACGGATTCATTGTGCGAGGTATCTGTGCCGAAAACCTGTTGGTGGTGCGGCAGCTACTGGATCAATTGTGACGGCGCGCTACTTCCGCCCGGCCAATGACATGCCACAGATTTATCTGTACCGGGACTCCGTAGATTTTAGAAAATCGGTCAATGGCCTTAGCGCCATTGTGGAGCGAGAACTGGGTCGTAACCCCTTTGAGGGTGCCCTCTATGCCTTCACTAATCGCCAGCGCAACAAAATAAAATGTTTGTACTGGGAGGACAATGGGTTTGTGTTGTACTACAAATCACTGGCGGAAGAGAAGTTCCGGTGGCCGCACCCTGACGACGACGTGATTTCCCTCACCGGCCAGCAGATCAATTGGTTGCTGGACGGCTACGATATCTCCCTGATGACAGGCCACAAAAAATTGCATTATGAGTCTGTATTTTAAAGCTTTTTGTCGCCATGAATGTTATAATTACGCCATGCAATCGGCGATAAAAAAGCAACAAAAACAAGGGTGTTACGAGAACTTATCCGTCGCTGAATTACTTGTTGCCCTCGCCGTAAAAGACCAGATTCTCGAAGAAAAAAACGAGGTTCACCAGAAACACCTCGGCGACAAAAACCACATCATCCTTGAACAGGGTAAACGCATTGTCCTGCTCGAAGAATACTTGCGCCTGGCCACGGTACAGAAATTCGGAGCCAGTAGTGAGAAACTGGCGTTTCAGTCTGATTTGTTCGATGAGGTTGAAATCGAAGTCGCCCTGAGTGAGCTCGAAGAGCAACTGCCTGAAGAAGACCGGGTTCGGCCTCAAAAGAAGAAAAGAAAGCGCGGGTTTAGCGACAAGCTGCAACGGGTGCAGATACACCTCACACTTTCAGATGAGGAAAAGGATGGGGCCACCAAAACATTCTTCACCAAGATCAAGGAAGAGCTGGAGTTTATTCCCGCCCAGGTCAAGGTGCTGGAGTACTGGCAGGAAAAGGCGGTGTTCAATAACCATGGTGAAGACGTCATTGTCGCCGCACAGCGCCCCGCTCATCCGCTGGGGAAATGCTTTGCCAGTCCTGCATTGCTGGCCTACATCATTGCCTCCAAATACGCCGATGGACTGCCGCTATACCGCCTGGAGGGGATGCTCAAGCGTTACGGCGGTGATATCAGCCGCTCCAACATGGCCCACTGGATTGTACGGCTTCAGGATGTATTCCAGCCCTTGATCAACTTGATCCGGGAGGTTCAGCTTGAGGGGAATTACCTGCAGGCGGATGAGACGCGCATACAAGTCTTGAAGGAAACGGGCAAAACGGCCCAATCGGATAAATGGATGTGGGTGATACGCGGTGGCCCACCGGATAAACAATCAGTGCTGTTCGAATACGACCCCTCACGTGCTGGCGCGGTGGCGGAGCGCCTGCTGGATGGCTTTGGTGGTGTGTTGCAGGCCGACGGCTATTCCGGTTACAGCAAGGTGTGCCGGATAGCGGGCATTACCCGAATTGGATGCTTTGACCATGCCCGGCGCAAGTTCGTTGAAGCCAGCCGGGCGGCGGAAACCAGGAGCACCAAAAAGAAAGTGGGGCAACCCACCAAGGCTGACGTTGCACTCAGTAAAATACGAAGGCTGTATGCGATAGAGAAATCGATCAAGGATCTGGAGCACGACAAGAAAAAACAGGCAAGGCAGTCACTCAGCGTGCCGATTCTCGAGGACCTGAAGCCATGGCTGGAGAAGAACGTCAGCCGGGTGCCCAAAGATAGCCTGACCCACAAGGCCATAACGTACACACTGAACCAATGGGAGTACCTGATTGGCTATTGCGAGGACGGCCAGTTGAATATCAGCAATGCGCTGGCTGAGAATGCGATCAGGCCCTTTGCGGTTGGTCGGCGCGCCTGGCTATTCGCAGATACCTCCCGCGGGGCCCGAGCCAGTGCAACCTGTTATAGTTTAGTGGAATCGGCAAAGGCGAACGGCCTGGAACCTTATGCTTACCTCCAGCATGTGCTGGCGCACATTGCGGCGGCAGATACGGTGGAGAAGCTTGAAGCATTACTGCCCTGGAACATGGAAATCGAAGAGTAACGGCGAAGTAAAGCGATCTACTGTCTAGCGGCTCGCAGACAAAATCAATAGGGTCGATTTAAGTGCGCTTACAATAAGTTTATAACAAAATACTCGCAAACATATAGTGAAGTCGGTTTAGCTCAGAGTAAATTGTGGAGAAAAGGAACTATTTGTATAACTATTGCAGCAAACATAGCAGAAACTGCTATTTTAAAATTTGATGCCTGCTTTCCTGATAGCATTATTGGGTTAGAAGTTAATTCCAAAAAAGCTAATTTAGATTTCACTTATTACGCATTACAATATCTTAACTAGAGTTTAGAGCGAAAGAGCTGTTGTCGGAAGCTTCAATCCCGACTCCTTTTCCTTAATGTTCTCTCAAAACCTGCGTGTAATACAAGCTGCAACGCAATGTTACCCATCTTGTATATAATCTACCGCACCAGGGGCTTGGAATTTTTTGCATCTTTCGTTCCACCAGCTTCGAACGTTAACATGGCGAAAATGTTTTGTCAGACCCAGCCTGATTCTTCCCGCTGTAATAATATCCGGCTTGCGCCATGGTGCATCCGTCACCAGTGGGCCCGCTTTATCACCCAATACCAGCGTCAACAAATGAAGCAGTCCGTAACCTACAGTCGTCAAGTGAACCCAGCGATGCAGCGTTTGGCGCCGTTGCTGCCAGGCTTCTTTGAGCCCCCACAATTGTTTCAACTGGTAGTACATCGACTCAATCGACCAACGCAGTCCGTAATCTTCAATCACTTGTTCGCTCGTTAGAGTCGTATCGGTTGAAAGAAATAATCGAGTCTTGGTCCACTGACCTTTACCCCTGTCTAGCTCGCACCAAACGGCTCTGACTAACTGACCGTCAAGGAACCTTGCCTTGGCGAGCCGACTACGGTATCTCACCTTTTGTTCTTTTCCGTACAGCCGCAGTAGTGCTTCCGTCTTTTTAAAGTGGGCAATTCGCTTGGGTGTGTGTTTTTCGCCATACTTGCGTGGCCGCCCGCGTTGCCCCGGTTTTCGTTCGGGGGGTTCGTCGTAAAGCCGCGTATCGATTCTCGCCTGGCCAATCACGGTAAAACCGTACGCTGTCATCGCGTTGATAAATCGTTTGCGCATATACCAGCAATCGACCAATACCCTCACCGTTTTATCTTCAAACAAACGGTAAACAGCACGCATGATCACTGTCGCTGCGACCAGCTTGCCCGTATTCCCTGCACTGGGTATCAGTCGGAACAATAGAGGTATCGCCGTCGTCTCCAGCGGTGTGCGCCTGAAAACAGCCGCTAAACTAACCCAGCATTGACCACGAACATAGGCGGCTAAATTCGGCTTATTTCCGTGCTGATGATGTATCTGGCTGCCCGGTGCTTTTTTCGAGGCTCGTAGACTCACCGTATCGTCAATCGCTAAATATAGAACGGGATCATTCTTGGCACTAAGAACCAGACAGACGAACTGTCTTGCCAGCTTCAACCAGGACCACTTTCCGGCTTCAAGCCATTTGTAATACGTCGTCCAGTGCCTTTGCATGTCTAGAAACAAATAGGTTTCGGTGACAAAGCCAGCGGGCGTTAACATAGCGCCGATCAATAGTTCAATGAATGTGCCTACGGATCTTGGGGGTAGCGCTTTGCTTAAAAATGTTATCCAATAGCACAGTTCGCGGGGGATGTGAGCACATCCTGTTGCGTTCATAGCGGCCTCCAGAAGAAATCGATTCATTTCTTTCTGAAGGCCGCGCCCTATACACCTTTTAAAAAGCAAAGCTGTATAGGGCGCGGCAAACTTTTTGCCGCTTTATGTCAAGTTTTTTCGCACACTTTGCGCGATAATCTTCCTCCCCAGACTCTAAACTCTAGCTATATAAAGAAAAAGAAAAAAGATAGGCAGATTATTTTAGTAACTCACAACGCTAATATTGTTTTAAATGCAGATGCCGAAGAAGTGATTGTTGCTAATCAGCATGGCGATGATTCAAAAAATATAGGGAATATTAAATTTCAATACGTTTCTGGGGGGTTGGAAAATACACAAGTTAAAACCGATAGTGAGATTATTCTATTTGGGCAAGGAATAAGAGAGCATGTTTGTGAAATATTGGAAGGTGGCACTGAAGCATTTAAAAAACGAGAAAATAAATATGGTATCCAATAACATGAACATACGGGATATGCAGGAAAACTAAAGTTTGTTGCCATCTTAAAAAACAAAGACACAACCTATGAAAGCCACTAAAAAAATAACAATCAATCCGGCGCGCTTGCAATGGTGTTGCGAGGCAATCGATATAGATATTGATCACCTCTCTAATGATACTAGAGTTTAGAGCGAAAGAGCTGTTGTCGGAAGCTTCAATCCCGACTCCTTTTCCTTAATGTTCTCTCAAAACCTGCGTGTAATACAAGCTGCAACGCAATGTTACCCATCTTGTATATAATCTACCGCACCAGGGGCTTGGAATTTTTTGCATCTTTCGTTCCACCAGCTTCGAACGTTAACATGGCGAAAATGTTTTGTCAGACCCAGCCTGATTCTTCCCGCTGTAATAATATCCGGCTTGCGCCATGGTGCATCCGTCACCAGTGGGCCCGCTTTATCACCCAATACCAGCGTCAACAAATGAAGCAGTCCGTAACCTACAGTCGTCAAGTGAACCCAGCGATGCAGCGTTTGGCGCCGTTGCTGCCAGGCTTCTTTGAGCCCCCACAATTGTTTCAACTGGTAGTACATCGACTCAATCGACCAACGCAGTCCGTAATCTTCAATCACTTGTTCGCTCGTTAGAGTCGTATCGGTTGAAAGAAATAATCGAGTCTTGGTCCACTGACCTTTACCCCTGTCTAGCTCGCACCAAACGGCTCTGACTAACTGACCGTCAAGGAACCTTGCCTTGGCGAGCCGACTACGGTATCTCACCTTTTGTTCTTTTCCGTACAGCCGCAGTAGTGCTTCCGTCTTTTTAAAGTGGGCAATTCGCTTGGGTGTGTGTTTTTCGCCATACTTGCGTGGCCGCCCGCGTTGCCCCGGTTTTCGTTCGGGGGGTTCGTCGTAAAGCCGCGTATCGATTCTCGCCTGGCCAATCACGGTAAAACCGTACGCTGTCATCGCGTTGATAAATCGTTTGCGCATATACCAGCAATCGACCAATACCCTCACCGTTTTATCTTCAAACAAGCGGTAAACAGCACGCATGATCACTGTCGCTGCGACCAGCTTGCCCGTATTCCCTGCACTGGGTATCAGTCGGAACAATAGAGGTATCGCCGTCGTCTCCAGCGGTGTGCGCCTGAAAACAGCCGCTAAACTAACCCAGCATTGACCACGAACATAGGCGGCTAAATTCGGCTTATTTCCGTGCTGATGATGTATCTGGCTGCCCGGTGCTTTTTTCGAGGCTCGTAGACTCACCGTATCGTCAATCGCTAAATATAGAACGGGATCATTCTTGGCACTAAGAACCAGACAGACGAACTGTCTTGCCAGCTTCAACCAGGACCACTTTCCGGCTTCAAGCCATTTGTAATACGTCGTCCAGTGCCTTTGCATGTCTAGAAACAAATAGGTTTCGGTGACAAAGCCAGCGGGCGTTAACATAGCGCCGATCAATAGTTCAATGAATGTGCCTACGGATCTTGGGGGTAGCGCTTTGCTTAAAAATGTTATCCAATAGCACAGTTCGCGGGGGATGCGAGCACATCCTGTTGCGTTCATAGCGGCCTCCAGAAGAAATCGATTCATTTCTTTCTGAAGGCCGCGCCCTATACACCTTTTAAAAAGCAAAGCTGTATAGGGCGCGGCAAACTTTTTGCCGCTTTATGTCAAGTTTTTTCGCACACTTTGCGCGATAATCTTCCTCCCCAGACTCTAAACTCTAGTATAAGAGGTGTTATCGATAAAGATGTTCGTGGAAAAACTTATTACTCTGATACCTATCTATTGGAAGAGAACTTTGATGCTGTTAAACCTGATTATGAGAAAGATTTAAATACTTTATCACTTCTTTAAAATAAAGAATACGCTGAGTATTTTCCAATATGAAATGAGCCTGAAGGGAGGGTGTATTAAGCCCTTATCTTGAGTCGCTCATGGAGTTGCTGAAATAAGTGATCTCGTGCTGAATTTAGTTGTTCAGCGGCCTCATTGTCCGTCATTTCATTGGCGAATGCATCCAGATTTCTAAAGGTGATTCCCGGCTTTAAATATTGGCTGGGTTTGGCCAGGGAGCGGAATTTCTCATAGGGTGTCATCATGTCGTCGTAGCGGTATTTCTTCCGCTCCTTGCCCTTCTCATCAATAATGGTGGTGGGGAAATAGCAGGGCCGGTGGAAATTGACGTATCGGTAGACTTGATGGCTATTGAGTTCAGTGAAATCCGTGGCGTACTGCTGAGGTATGTGGGTATAGCCATAGAGTTTGCGAATGACCGAGCCATTTTTACTCTCAACCAAACCATTGTCGTTACTGTGCCGGGGCCGTGATTTGGTAAATTCAATGTGCAACTTGTCCAGAAGCTCAGCAACGGTGTAGTTGATATATTCGCCGCCATTGTCTGCGTGAAAGCCCCGTATTTTAAAGGGGAAGGCAGCCAGAATCTGCCTGAGGGCTGGCAGCATAAACGCCTCGCTAATACGTTCCAGCGTGACGATGATCTGGAACTGTGTCACCTCATCCACGGCATTGACGTGGTAGATTCCTTTGCGTTTGTCCTGATCACCTTGATGGACAGAGTCAATGCGGATATAGCCTGGTTGATCGTTCGGGCAAGGTTTGCGCCGCTGGCCAATAGAGGCGGCCTTAGGTCGTGTCTTTGTCAAGACACAGCGCTGCCTCTGGTAGGTCTTGGAGGCCCGCAGGTTGTACAGGTGAGAAACCGAAATACCCGCCAGGCGTCGATAGTCGGCTTGGCCAAAGCGCTGATAAGCCCGCTCACAGAGCTTTTTAAGTACCGCGCCGCTGGGCTGACCATGTCGCTCATCCATACTCGCCAATAGGCGTATATCGGCGTCAGTGTAGGCGCGCTTGAAGCCATTACGCCGAGCTGGTTTCACCGAGACGGTGCCTGTTTTGACGTATTGGCGTATCAGGCGCCTGGTCTGGGCCAGGGAGTAGCCGGTTACCTTTATCAGGTAGCGGGTGACGGTTCCCCGGTCTGTTTTGCCAAGCTGTAAGTATCGGTGCTTCACCAGTGCCTTCTGTACCCAGCGATAGCGTTCAGATTTCTCAGTGGCCACGTTGAAGGCTACTTCCTGTGTGCCGTCGAGAAACTGTTTGATGGCACCCAGGGTATTCAGATGTTCTAAGCTCATGATCGTTTTCATCCGCTGATCATGAACGACTACAAGGACTATTTCAGGCTCATTTTATGTTGGAATCAACTTCCGCCACATTCCCGGGTTTCAGGCTCATTTCATATTGGAAAAGACTCGTAACCTACAGTCGTCAAGTGAACCCAGCGATGCAGCGTTTGGCGCCGTTGCTGCCAGGCTTCTTTGAGCCCCCACAATTGTTTCAACGTAAGCGCCCCTAAATCAGCACCTATTTTTTTGTAAGAGTTCCCGCCAGACTTTCTCCTGATAACCACACAGGAGCAAATCATGAACGATATCACTCAGCCCCAGCCACAAGGTATTGACTGGAAGCAGCAAATACAAACCTGGAAACTGTCGGGCTTGTCTCAGACCCGGTTTTGCAAACACAATCACCTGACTTACCATCGCTTTGTGTACTGGCGTCGGAAGTTTGACGATACCATCCGTGTGTCTTCTATAAAACAAGACCAAGGTGGCTTTGCCGCAGTGAGTGTCAGACCTGACGCCGATCGGGGGCTAACCTTGTCACTGCCCAACGGATTCATTGTGCGAGATATCTGTGCCGAAAACCTGCTGGTGGTGCGGCAGTTACTGGATCAATTGTGACGGCGCGCTACTTCCGCCCGGCCAATGACATGCCACAGATTTATCTGTACCGGGACTCCGTAGATTTTAGAAAATCGGTCAATGGCCTTAGCGCCATTGTGGAGCGAGAACTGGGTCGTAACCCCTTTGAGGGTGCCCTCTATGCCTTCACTAATCGCCAGCGCAACAAAATAAAATGTTTGTACTGGGAGGACAATGGGTTTGTGTTGTACTACAAATCACTGGCGGAAGAGAAGTTCCGGTGGCCGCACCCTGACGACGACGTGATTTCCCTCACCGGCCAGCAGATCAATTGGTTGCTGGACGGCTACGATATCTCCCTGATGACAGGCCACAAAAAACTGCATTATGAGTCTGTATTTTAAGGCATTTTGTCGCCATGAATGTTATAATTACGCCATGCAATCGGCGATAAAAAAGCAACAAAAACAGGTTCTTCCGAGTTTCCTATGGGTAAAAGCCAAACAATGGTCAAGAATGTGGTACAAGAGTCTTTTTTTATGGAGATATTCAAATGAAAGATACCGCGTTGTTTACTCAACTTTTGGGGCTTGGCGACCCATGGAAAATCACGGCTATTACCCCGGATCTGACCGACAAATCAATTACCATCCAGATAGATTGGCCAAAGGGAACGAAAGGCGCGTGTAGTGTCTGCCATGCCCTTTGTTCGGTTTACGACCATCGTGAGCAACGCACATGGCGACACCTTGATACGATGCAGTTCAAGACGCAGTTAGTTGCTCAGGTTCCGCGTATTCATTGTAAAGCGCATGGAATCAAAAGCCTGAAAGTACCGTGGGCAGATACGCAGGCACGCTTTACGCATTTATTTGAGCGTTTCGCTATTGATGTGCTGTCGGCTGCCAGCAACAAGACACAGGCCGCAAAACTACTTGGTCTGTCGTGGGATGAGATGCATCATATTCAATCCCGAGCAGTGAAAAGAGGGATGGACAGACGCTCTGTTGAGGAAGTGAAACACCTTGGCATCGATGAAAAAAGTGGTTCTACTGGGAATCCTGTGGGTAGAGGTTGAGTTTTCCACAGTGGAACAGAATTGAAACTCGATAGTTTTCGAAGTTTCTAAATCCTCGGGCAGCCGATTTTATTGTCTGAATCTTTGAATTAAATCCTTCTGCGGTCGCATTGGTGATGCGATGTTTCAAGTAAGTCATTATGTTGTCGAGATGTTTCTTTAGCATCTTGGCGACTGATATGACCGGCTTTAGACGTGAATGTGTCGCTCACCAGTACCCTTTCTTAAAGAACGCCCGGGCTGGTTTATCGTAGCTGTAAGTCCACAGGTCAAGCAGCGTCTCTTTGATTGCCCAGGCTCGGGCAACCTTCAACCCCTTTGATTGAAGGCCATAAAAAGTGGCTTCATCTTTTTCACTCCAGTTGTCGGGATTGCGTAACCAGGTATAGCGAGACCCGACCAGGTCATTGATACCGGCGGCTCTTAATGTTTTATTTTCTTTGCGCCTGACTTGGTCAACCATTTTTGTAAGATAACTGACGATATGAAACTTGTCGTGAACAATAGCGGCGTTCGGTAAAGTCGCCTCAACTGCCGTCATAAATGGAACCCACATATCCACGGCAACAGCAGCTACTTCATTACGCTGCTGTTCTGGAAGCGTGGACAGCAATGCGGTTGCCGATTCCGTCGTTCTATCTGCCACGACCTCAAGCACTCTGGACGCATTCAAATCGTACAGCAGGCTGGCATAGGATTGCCCCTTGCGAAAACTTTTTTCATCGATGCCAAGGTGTTTCACTTCCTCAACAGAGCGTCTGTCCATCCCTCTTTTCACTGCTCGGGATTGAATATGATGCACCTCATCCCACGACAGACCAAGTAGTTTTGCGGCCTGTGTCTTGTTGCTGGCAGCCGACAGCACATCAATAGCGAAACGCTCAAATAAATGCGTAAAGCGTGCCTGCGTATCTGCCCACGGTACTTTCAGGCTTTTGATTCCATGCGCTTTACAATGAATACGCGGAACCTGAGCAACTAACTGCGTCTTGAACTGCATCGTATCAAGGTGTCGCCATGTGCGTTGCTCACGATGGTCGTAAACCGAACAAAGGTAAGCGCACTTAAATCGACCCTATTGATTTTGTCTGCGAGCCGCTAGACAGTAGATCGCTTTACTTCGCCGTTACTCTTCGATTTCCATGTTCCAGGGCAGTAATGCTTCAAGCTTCTCCACCGTATCTGCCGCCGCAATGTGCGCCAGCACATGCTGGAGGTAAGCATAAGGTTCCAGGCCGTTCGCCTTTGCCGATTCCACTAAACTATAACAGGTCGCACTGGCTCGGGCCCCGCGGGAGGTATCTGCGAATAGCCAGGCGCGCCGACCAACCGCAAAGGGCCTGATCGCATTCTCAGCCAGCGCATTGCTGATATTCAACTGGCCGTCCTCGCAATAGCCAATCAGGTATTCCCATTGGTTCAGTGTGTACGTTATGGCCTTGTGGGTCAGGCTATCTTTGGGCACCCGGCTGACGTTCTTCTCCAGCCATGGCTTCAGGTCCTCGAGAATCGGCACGCTGAGTGACTGCCTTGCCTGTTTTTTCTTGTCGTGCTCCAGATCCTTGATCGATTTCTCTATCGCATACAGCCTTCGTATTTTACTGAGTGCAACGTCAGCCTTGGTGGGTTGCCCCACTTTCTTTTGGGTGCTCCTGGTTTCCGCCGCCCGGCTGGCTTCAACGAACTTGCGCCGGGCATGGTCAAAGCATCCAATTCGGGTAATGCCCGCTATCCGGCACACCTTGCTGTAACCGGAATAGCCGTCGGCCTGCAACACACCACCAAAGCCATCCAGCAGGCGCTCCGCCACCGCGCCAGCACGTGAGGGGTCGTATTCGAACAGCACTGATTGTTTATCCGGTGGGCCACCGCGTATCACCCACATCCATTTATCCGATTGGGCCGTTTTGCCCGTTTCCTTCAACACTTGTATGCGCGTCTCATCCGCCTGCAGGTAATTCCCCTCAAGCTGAACCTCCCGGATCAAGTTGATCAAGGGCTGGAATACATCCTGAAGCCGTACAATCCAGTGGGCCATGTTGGAGCGGCTGATATCACCGCCGTAACGCTTGAGCATCCCCTCCAGGCGGTATAGCGGCAGTCCATCGGCGTATTTGGAGGCAATGATGTAGGCCAGCAATGCAGGACTGGCAAAGCATTTCCCCAGCGGATGAGCGGGGCGCTGTGCGGCGACAATGACATCTTCACCGTCAATATTGAATACCGCCTTCTCCTGCCAGTATTCCAACACCTTGACCTGGGCGGGAATAAACTCCAGCTCCTCCTTGACCTTGGTGAAGAATGTTTTGGTGGCCCCATCCTTTTCCTCATCTGAAAGTGTGAGGTGTATCTGCACCCGTTGCAGCTTGTCGCTAAACCCGCGCTTTCTTTTTTTCTTTCGAGGCCGAACCCGGTCTTCTTCAGGCAGTTGCTCTTCGAGCTCACTCAGGGCGACTTCGATTTCAGCCTCATCGAACAAATCAGACTGAAACGCCAGTTTCTCACTACTGGCTCCGAATTTCTGTACCGTGGCCAGGCGCAAGTATTCCTCGAGCAGGTCAATGCGTTTACCCTGTTCAAGGATGATGTGGTTTTTGTCGCCGAGGTGTTTCTGGTGAACCTCGTTTTTTTCTTCGAGAATCTGGTCTTTTACGGCGAGGGCAACAAGTAATTCAGCGACGGATAAGTTCTCGTAACACCCTTGTTTTTGTTGCTTTTTTATCGCCGATTGCATGGCGTAATTATAACATTCATGGCGACAAAAAGCTTTAAAATACAGACTCATAATGCAGTTTTTTGTGGCCTGTCATCAGGGAGATATCGTAGCCGTCCAGCAACCAATTGATCTGCTGGCCGGTGAGGGAAATCACGTCGTCGTCAGGGTGCGGCCACCGGAACTTCTCTTCCGCCAGTGATTTGTAGTACAACACAAACCCATTGTCCTCCCAGTACAAACATTTTATGGCTCTTCTCCGCTTTGTTGAGTGATTCTAGGTTTTCAAATAGAACATAGATTGATTATCTGGGAGGGATGATTGTCTAATTTTGAGTTTGAAGTACTCGGTATCCCTGATGCCCCTGGCGCGCTTACGGATCATTCCTATACTGACATTACCAGCCTCTATCCTGGCGCTTGTTAGCTTGTGTTTCGCATAATTGCAGATGCCGACACAATGTTTTCTGAGCGATTTTGCGAACTTTTTCAGATAGAGCATGTGTGACTGATCTGCTATCAAGCACCAACTTTCCAGTTGCTCTGCCATCCCCTCAAATGAAGTGGCACTCCACAGATACTGAAGCTGTTCTTTTAAAACGTAGAGCGCATTCAGGTTGCTATTGCTATCCAACAACGTTTGCAGCTTGTTACTTTGTTTCTCACTCAACTTATCCGCATTTTTGAGCAACAGATAATGCGTCCCCTTCATCAGTTTTTTACCATTCGGATCGGCCTTCCTGAACTCAAGCCGGCGCTGATTATGGATAGCTTTGCTGTAATTTTTCATGACGTGAAAACGGTCAAACACAATGTCTGCCAACGGCAAGCACTCCCTGACAGCCTTTTGATAAGCAGGGCCCATATCCATAGCTACGGCCTTGATTTTACTGGATGTATCCGGGGAGAGATGTTTTAGAAATCTTGCAAACACCTCGGCAGTTCGACCAGCTTCCACCCAGACCAGATGACCTCCGACCATATCGTAGACCACCGTCATATAGTCATGGCCTTTCGCCCTGGCAACTTCATCGACACCAATATATTCCAAGCCAGTCAACTGTGCAGGATCAAGCGCAGGGAGCGTTTCCATCAGGTATGCCTTGTCGATATTCTTTACTGTCTCCCATCGTATCCCCAAATGCCTGGAGACGGCCTGAATAGACATATGGCGGCATAATCCACTGATCAGTCGGCAAAACCGGTGGGTGAAACGGCACCCTTTATCGACAAAATCACACGCCTCAATGCGGCGCTCGCCCTTGCTAATAAACACTTGGGCCAGTTCAATGTCGAGCACACATGGATACCCAAAAAGGGGGATATCCTTAACCTGCCGGCGAATATGCTGGTTGATAGTTCCCTTCTTGCCTGTGGTGGGGTCTATAGTGCTCCTGCGGGCGTCCCGGCTACAGTGAATAACAATCTTGTCACCCTCTTCGTCCAGTTTAATTTCATTTACACGTTGCCCCGTGAGGTTTAAAATACTCCGTGAGATGTTGATGGTCATATACCTGCCCTATGTAAAGTTGTCATAAACCAAACATATCAACAGGTTACTTGATGGTCAGCATCTTTTTTCACTCAACAAAGCGGAGAAGAGCCCATTTTATTTTGTTGCGCTGGCGATTAGTGAAGGCATAGAGGGCACCCTCAAAGGGGTTACGACCCAGTTCTCGCTCCACAATGGCGCTAAGGCCATTGACCGATTTTCTAAAATCTACGGAGTCCCGGTACAGATAAATCTGTGGCATGTCATTGGCCGGGCGGAAGTAGCGCGCCGTCACAATTGATCCAGTAACTGCCGCACCACCAACAGGTTTTCGGCACAGATACCTCGCACAATGAATCCGTTGGGCAGTGACAAGGTTAGCCCCCGATCGGCGTCAGGTCTGACACTCACTGCGGCAAAGCCACCTTGGTCTTGTTTTATAGAAGACACACGGATGGTATCGTCAAACTTCCGACGCCAGTACACAAAGCGATGGTAAGTCAGGTGATTGTGTTTGCAAAACCGGGTCTGAGACAAGCCCGACAGTTTCCAGGTTTGTATTTGCTGCTTCCAGTCAATACCTTGTGGCTGGGGCTGAGTGATATCGTTCATGATTTGCTCCTGTGTGGTCATCAGGAGAAAGTCTGGCGGGAACTCTTACAAAAAAATAGGTGCTGATTTAGGGGCGCTTACGAACAAAGGGCATGGCAGACACTACACGCGCCTTTCGTTCCCTTTGGCCAATCTATCTGGAGGGTAATTGATTTGTCGGTCAGATCCGGGGTAATAGCCGTGATTTTCCATGGGTCGCTAAGCCCCAAAAGTTGAGTAAACAACGCGGTATCTTTCATTTGAATATCTCCATAAAAAAAGACTCTTGTACCACATTCTTGACCATTGTTTGGCTTTTACCCATAGGAAACTCGGAAGAACCCAAAAACAAGGGTGTTACGAGAACTTATCCGTCGCTGAATTACTTGTTGCCCTCGCCGTAAAAGACCAGATTCTCGAAGAAAAAAACGAGGTTCACCAGAAACACCTCGGCGACAAAAACCACATCATCCTTGAACAGGGTAAACGCATTGTCCTGCTCGAAGAATACTTGCGCCTGGCCACGGTACAGAAATTCGGAGCCAGTAGTGAGAAACTGGCGTTTCAGTCTGATTTGTTCGATGAGGTTGAAATCGAAGTCGCCCTGAGTGAGCTCGAAGAGCAACTGCCTGAAGAAGACCGGGTTCGGCCTCAAAAGAAGAAAAGAAAGCGCGGGTTTAGCGACAAGCTGCAACGGGTGCAGATACACCTCACACTTTCAGATGAGGAAAAGGATGGGGCCACCAAAACATTCTTCACCAAGATCAAGGAAGAGCTGGAGTTTATTCCCGCCCAGGTCAAGGTGCTGGAGTACTGGCAGGAAAAGGCGGTGTTCAATAACCATGGTGAAGACGTCATTGTCGCCGCACAGCGCCCCGCTCATCCGCTGGGGAAATGCTTTGCCAGTCCTGCATTGCTGGCCTACATCATTGCCTCCAAATACGCCGATGGACTGCCGCTATACCGCCTGGAGGGGATGCTCAAGCGTTACGGCGGTGATATCAGCCGCTCCAACATGGCCCACTGGATTGTACGGCTTCAGGATGTATTCCAGCCCTTGATCAACTTGATCCGGGAGGTTCAGCTTGAGGGGAATTACCTGCAGGCGGATGAGACGCGCATACAAGTGTTGAAGGAAACGGGCAAAACGGCCCAATCGGATAAATGGATGTGGGTGATACGCGGTGGCCCACCGGATAAACAATCAGTGCTGTTCGAATACGACCCCTCACGTGCTGGCGCGGTGGCGGAGCGCCTGCTGGATGGCTTTGGTGGTGTGTTGCAGGCCGACGGCTATTCCGGTTACAGCAAGGTGTGCCGGATAGCGGGCATTACCCGAATTGGATGCTTTGACCATGCCCGGCGCAAGTTCGTTGAAGCCAGCCGGGCGGCGGAAACCAGGAGCACCCAAAAGAAAGTGGGGCAACCCACCAAGGCTGACGTTGCACTCAGTAAAATACGAAGGCTGTATGCGATAGAGAAATCGATCAAGGATCTGGAGCACGACAAGAAAAAACAGGCAAGGCAGTCACTCAGCGTGCCGATTCTCGAGGACCTGAAGCCATGGCTGGAGAAGAACGTCAGCCGGGTGCCCAAAGATAGCCTGACCCACAAGGCCATAACGTACACACTGAACCAATGGGAGTACCTGATTGGCTATTGCGAGGACGGCCAGTTGAATATCAGCAATGCGCTGGCTGAGAATGCGATCAGGCCCTTTGCGGTTGGTCGGCGCGCCTGGCTATTCGCAGATACCTCCCGCGGGGCCCGAGCCAGTGCGACCTGTTATAGTTTAGTGGAATCGGCAAAGGCGAACGGCCTGGAACCTTATGCTTACCTCCAGCATGTGCTGGCGCACATTGCGGCGGCAGATACGGTGGAGAAGCTTGAAGCATTACTGCCCTGGAACATGGAAATCGAAGAGTAACGGCGAAGTAAAGCGATCTACTGTCTAGCGGCTCGCAGACAAAATCAATAGGGTCGATTTAAGTGCGCTTACGCTGGAAACGCTGCATCGGAATGGGGTGAGTAGTTACCTTCGATCTTCGATTTTAATACGGCGTGTTTATAGGCAGATCAAATCGTGGGCCACCGGTGGGGGCACGCCGGGTTCTAACGGGGGGCCAGTCAAGTAATTGGCTGGTCTACCCACTTCCAATTGAGGTTCAAAGACCAACACCAAAAATTACAGAAATAATCAGCAAAATAATTCCCACAAACAGAGGCGGGAGAATTTGGTTTTTATGAGATGAGAACCAACTGACTATAGGGTTTTTCCGTTCCTTTGGTGTTATAAGGCTCTTGTAAGGAGCCGCTTCTTGAGTAGGCAAATATGTCAAATATTGTGATATCGCACCACGAAGGTTTGTTATTAATTGTGGTATCTGTAAGTCGTCTAATAAGAGTTTAATATCAGAATCAAGATCAGAAACACCTGCCTTATTGGCCTGAGTTAAAACTTCTTTGAGAGCACTTTTCGCGGCGGTTGCACATGTGTACAATCCTAAATTCATTAGGACCTCACACGCAGATCTTTCTTGTGCTGACATAAGAATATTGTTGTCATAGAATAGGTCTTTGCCAAGTCGCCCAGCAAGGGTACCCTCATTTATTTCATCTTTGTAAACACCTATCTAGAGTTTAGAGTCTGGGGAGGAAGATTATCGCGCAAAGTGTGCGAAAAAACTTGACATAAAGCGGCAAAAAGTTTGCCGCGCCCTATACAGCTTTGCTTTTTAAAAGGTGTATAGGGCGCGGCCTTCAGAAAGAAATGAATCGATTTCTTCTGGAGGCCGCTATGAACGCAACAGGATGTGCTCGCATCCCCCGCGAACTGTGCTATTGGATAACATTTTTAAGCAAAGCGCTACCCCCAAGATCCGTAGGCACATTCATTGAACTATTGATCGGCGCTATGTTAACGCCCGCTGGCTTTGTCACCGAAACCTATTTGTTTCTAGACATGCAAAGGCACTGGACGACGTATTACAAATGGCTTGAAGCCGGAAAGTGGTCCTGGTTGAAGCTGGCAAGACAGTTCGTCTGTCTGGTTCTTAGTGCCAAGAATGATCCCGTTCTATATTTAGCGATTGACGATACGGTGAGTCTACGAGCCTCGAAAAAAGCACCGGGCAGCCAGATACATCATCAGCACGGAAATAAGCCGAATTTAGCCGCCTATGTTCGTGGTCAATGCTGGGTTAGTTTAGCGGCTGTTTTCAGGCGCACACCGCTGGAGACGACGGCGATACCTCTATTGTTCCGACTGATACCCAGTGCAGGGAATACGGGCAAGCTGGTCGCAGCGACAGTGATCATGCGTGCTGTTTACCGCTTGTTTGAAGATAAAACGGTGAGGGTATTGGTCGATTGCTGGTATATGCGCAAACGATTTATCAACGCGATGACAGCGTACGGTTTTACCGTGATTGGCCAGGCGAGAATCGATACGCGGCTTTACGACGAACCCCCCGAACGAAAACCGGGGCAACGCGGGCGGCCACGCAAGTATGGCGAAAAACACACACCCAAGCGAATTGCCCACTTTAAAAAGACGGAAGCACTACTGCGGCTGTACGGAAAAGAACAAAAGGTGAGATACCGTAGTCGGCTCGCCAAGGCAAGGTTCCTTGACGGTCAGTTAGTCAGAGCCGTTTGGTGCGAGCTAGACAGGGGTAAAGGTCAGTGGACCAAGACTCGATTATTTCTTTCAACCGATACGACTCTAACGAGCGAACAAGTGATTGAAGATTACGGACTGCGTTGGTCGATTGAGTCGATGTACTACCAGTTGAAACAATTGTGGGGGCTCAAAGAAGCCTGGCAGCAACGGCGCCAAACGCTGCATCGCTGGGTTCACTTGACGACTGTAGGTTACGGACTGCTTCATTTGTTGACGCTGGTATTGGGTGATAAAGCGGGCCCACTGGTGACGGATGCACCATGGCGCAAGCCGGATATTATTACAGCGGGAAGAATCAGGCTGGGTCTGACAAAACATTTTCTCCATGTTAACGTTCGAAGCTGGTGGAACGAAAGATGCAAAAAATTCCAAGCCCCTGGTGCGGTAGATTATATACAAGATGGGTAACATTGCGTTGCAGCTTGTATTACACGCAGGTTTTGAGAGAACATTAAGGAAAAGGAGTCGGGATTGAAGCTTCCGACAACAGCTCTTTCGCTCTAAACTCTAGAACACCTATGTTAATCGTTTTTTTAGAAATAATGTCGGTCTTTGGGATGTTCTTGAAATAATCTATGGGCACAAATTTCTTCAGTTCAGAAATTACTCCTGAACGAAGTTGTTTAAGAATCCAATAATCCTCTGGTTCAAAGGGATGGCTGCCAAGTTTTGAAATTTGGCTCATAAAGTCCTTAATTTTGGGAGGACTGCGACATAGCCTTCTAATGCCATGTCTGGCTCCTTCTGGTTAATACAAAGACCCGGCCATGGAACAACATCCTCGTTACCAAAGCGGGCCTGGGCAGGGTGTCAGGGCAAGATTGCTGTCATTCATTACGCGGCTCCCCTATTTCCGGTACCAACAATTACCGGAACTAGGGGCCACGTGTCACACATTCACAGCACTTCTGCTTTTATTCATTGGCCGTTCAAATGCGCCATCAACTTGTCAATCCGGTCTGAACCCATCCTTTGAATGATTGTGTCGGTGACTGCCTGCGTTTCAGGCCACAGCGCGTGCGACAATGGCTTCCTTGAGGCCCATTACCAGCCCTTCCACACCCGCCATGCGCTCGTTCAGCCCATGTTGGGCCTCGCTCAGGTTCCCTATTTTGCCGGTCAGTTCAGCGTTCAGGTTCTCTATTTTGCCGGTCAGTTCACTACGAATAGCTTGAATATCTTCGCGAAGCTCCGTTCGTGTCGCCTTGATTTCATTGCGCACGTCCTTGATGTCAGCCTTCAGATCGGCTCGCAGTGAGCGATTCATCGTCCAGCTTGCAATGAGGATCGTGCCCGTCATGCCTAATATGGTTAGGGTTTCAGGTGTCATGAGTTTCTCTCCTTATGTGTTACTAACAATAATTATCCCGGATCCCCAGATAGAAATGCCTAAACCGTAGAAAGCCTTGACTGTATAATGGTTAGCAGCAAAACCCTCCATCACCCAATGGGTGCAGCAACTCAAGGCTTACGATCATTCTACCCTACAAACTCGATACAACGAACGACTTACTGACTTCCCGCGCCGGTTTATTGGCCATGGGTCACACATGGACTCATTGAGCCTTGCCGAACGTATCGACAAGTACTTTCCTCAGCCTAAAAGTAATCGGGGATATAAGCCCTCGGAATTTATCAAGACACTCATCCTGATGCAGCACGAAGGCAGCTTTACACCGCTGTAAAAAAGTCACACTGGACATCGATGCCACTGAAATTATTGCCCATAAAGCGGAAGCTAAATGGACCTACAACAAAAACAAGGGTTTTATGCCCATGGTGGGTCATATTGCGGAAACGGGTCAGGTTGTGGCCGTGGACTTCCGTCAAGGTAATGTACCGCCGGCACAAGACAACCTGGCCTTTATCCAGCAATGCCAGCAGTCGTTACCGGAAGGCTGTGCCCTGAATGCGCTGCGTATAGACGCCGCAGGCTACCAAACAAAAATCATTGAGTATTGTGATACGCAAGGTATCGAGTATGCCATTCGAGCCAAAACCAGCGCAGCTATGCGGGCACAGAGTGAAGCGGCCAGCGATTCGGATTGGCTACCCTTGCTTGATAAACAAGGCGAGGTTATGGGTGGACAGGACACCTACCGTACGAGCTTCTGTATCGGTGATTATGAAAAAGCCTTCACTCTTATCATTCAAAGAACAGCCCTTAAAGGCCAGGCGAGTCTGGATCTGGATTCACAAGAGAGCTCAGGCGCAATCAGCCAGGGTGGCTATATTTATCGTGCGATTGCCACTAACCGAGGCGGGCTCAGCGATAGCCAAATCGTTCACTGGTACAAGGTGAATTGGTGCGTAGCACCAAGAGAAGGTGCCCTGGGGTACAAGGTGAATTGGTGCGTAGCACCAAGAGAAGGTGCCCTGGGGTACAAGGTGAATTGGTGCGTAGCACCAAGAGAAGGTGCCCTGGGGTACAAGGTGAATTGGTGCGTAGCACTAAGAGAAGGTGCCCTGGGGTATAACCAGCGTGCTGAGGACAGCGAAAATCGCCTCAAGGAACTGAAGCTGGATTTTGGCGGCGATACGTTGCCATGCCCGGATTTTAACGCCAATGCGCTGTACTTTTTAATCTCTGCGCTGTCCTACAATTTATTTGCTCTCATGCGTCAGCTGCTGCCAGAGGAACTGGCGCACCATCGAGCAATGACCCTGCGCTGGCGTTTGTATGCCATCGCGGCAAAAGTGGTTCGAACGGGACGACAATTATTTGTAAAGCTGAAAGAAAGCCATCGAAAACTATTGGAACAAGTGCTCGTAGCACTAAAGGAGTTTGAACCACCGCCCATTTAGACAAATACCAGGCAAGAATGACGGCTTATACAGGATAGGTCCGTCCCAAATGGCCCATTGAGCGCTGACGATGCGCAGAGCAACGGTTTTTGATTAAACCTCTCTGCCCTATCCGCTGTGGAGGCCAAGCAAAAGACTTGAAAGAGGGATTCAGAGGCCTTTAGAACGCAGACGGTACTCTATCTGGGGATCCGGGCGTTTGATAAAAGTAACCATGTACGTTACAGTAGGCTATATGGAGGAAGATTATAATTGATCAAGAGCTTTAAGCATAAATGGTTAAAGGATTTTTATCTGGTTGACGAGGTCAGTAAAAAGGTTCCGTCGGCCATTGAGTGTCGCCTGTTCAGGAAGTTGCAATTAATTGACGATGCTAGCTGTGATCTTGACCTGCGTTCCCCGCCTAGCAACCATTTTGAAAAGCTGAGTGGAAAGTTGGCAGGCAAACATTCTATACGCGTCAATAAATAGTGGCGACTAATATTTGAATGGTCGGGTGAGCGGGGTGAAGCATACCGTCTTTATCTGGACAACCACGATTATCGTTGAGGTAGAAAATGAATATCACAAAAAGACAACCTGTCAGTGTGGGTGAAATGATTACTGAAGAATATCTGGTGCCATTGGGTATCACCCAAGGGCGATTAGCTGAAGCAATGGGAGTCAGTCGTAAAACAGTGAATGAGCTATGCACCAACAGGCGGTCTGTTACCGCCGATACAGCGTTGATGCTGGCTACCGTGTTTGGTAATACAGTGGATTTTTGGCTGAAGTTACAGCAGAGAAATGATGTTTGGAGGGCGTTGAATACACCCAAGCGTAGAGCTCGTATAGAGAAAGCCAAACCCATAGCGGCGTAGCAAACAGTTTTAGACAATTGGTTCGGCAGGACATGCTCAGAAATACTAATTGTAGGCGCTATACCATAATGATACCCTCTCCTTACTAAACCAGTCATGGATTCTTCGGGATATCGAGTACGCGGGAGATAGCCAATTCGAGATTTCTCTAACAGCAGAACGGCGAAAGCCCAGCGGTTAAGCTGGGCTTTCTAAGTCCCCGCTGCTCGACGCTTGTCGCTGACGATTCTCGGTCTGCCTACGGTCAAGCTTGCGAGGGATTCTAGAAATTCCCCATCGTGATCAACCATTTCCAACAGTAGTTTTGCCTGTTCATTGGGCTCAGATAGGCCCTGTTCCCATTTTTGATAGGTCTTCACACTCGCACCAAGCACCCGCGCAAAGACACTCTGCGAATAATTAGTCGCCTTGCGAATTCGCTGTATCTTGGTTTTGCTCATTTTGATAGGTGTGGGAATTTTCACCTCTGTTGTTTTCAAGGTGATCTGGCCGGTACGCTCAGCCTTCATTTCACTCAGCCCTTGCTCCAACTCTTCAAAAAGATTCCGTTTAGCCATCTGCCAACGCCTCCTCAAGTAATTTCTTCAGTATCTTCTTCTGCTTGCTGGTCAGGTCTTCCATTTCGTCTTTATCATAAATGGTTAACAGCCAGAACGCAGCCGCTTCCAACTGCCAATAGTAGATCGTTCTCAAGCCGCCTCGCTTGCCTTTCTTGCGTCGCGGGTCAGCAAATCGCACCTTGCGCAAGCCACCACTGCCCGCAATCACATCCCCCATTTTGGGGTTTGCCAGCAGCATGTTTTGAAACTCCCTATACTGGTCGTCTGTGAGGTATTCGGATCGAATTGCCTCAAACGCGCTAAGTTCCTTAAAAACGGCTTTCATGGCCGAACACTATACCCATGATGGGTATAGTTGTAAACGCCATCTTGAACACAATTGGTGCACCGCGGATTCGTCAAATTGAAGAGACAACACCTGATACCCGTTGGAACTTCTCTGCCAACCATCAGATGGACTCCATGCGCTTCCTCGCCCGTGTGAGCTACTATGATGAGTGGTATGACAGCTTTGAGTTTGACGTTTGGGGCACAGAAGCGGTATTCGATGATGAATTCCTGGTCGATCTGGAAGCACAGTTCGATATCGGTGAACACTCAAGCATCTTGATCGGTGGTTCTAACGTGTTTGACAACAGTGTGTTAAATTGCATCCAAAATTGACCCACTTACCCCCCATATTTGCATCGAATATTGACCCACGTAACCATCCGGCTCTTGCTGACAGCGATGCAGGAGTTCCAAGGAGTGATAGACGTGGATTTATTGAGTGTAATCAGACGATGGCACCTGCGTGAAGGTCGATCCATCCGGGAAATTGTCCGGCGGACAGGCCTTTCCAGAAATACCATCCGTAAGTATCTAGTCGACCCTGAAAAACGCTTAACATGTTGATTGTATTAGATAATACTGGGTATTTGTGAGATGATTTCGACCAGTTTCAAGCCTATTTGGCACCTAATCCGGTCGAAACAAAGGTGGCTCTCGATGAAAGATTCTTCCCCCGATCACCATCAAATGAGTTTTATGGCTGCTGGGTTGATGGATCAACTCAATCCGAAACACCCTCTGTTACATCTTGCGCGAACCATACCCTGGGACTTTTTTGAATCGGAGTTCGCTCCCTTGTATGCGGCAACTGGCAGGCCTGCCAAACCCGTACGCTTGATGGTGGGTTTATCTATTCTCAAGCATATGGAAAATGTCAGCGACGAGGTTATCGTGCAACACTGGGTACAAAACCCGTATTACCAGGCATTTTGCGGGGAGGTTGAATTCCAGTGGTCATTCCCTTGTGACCCATCCGATCTGGTGTACTTCCGCAAGCGAGTCGGCGAAAAAGGATTTGAAAAAATATTGGCATCCTCTATCACCATTCATGGTGAGAAAGCGGTCGAAGAGGAAGTCTGTATTGACACCACAGTACAGGAAAAAAACATCACCTTTCCCACCGATGCAAAGTTGTACCGAAAGATTATTGTTCGTTGCCTGAAATTGGCCAGGAAAGAAGGGATAACACTTCGCCGCAGTTATGCCAAGGAAATTAAGCAAAGAAAACTGGAATGTCGTTTTGCGGGACATCCCAGGAACCGTGCCAAGGCCCGCAAAGCCGTTAAGCGGCTAAAGACCATTGCCGGTCGTTTAGTGCGGGAATTGGAGCGTAAACTGCCACTCGACATTCTGGAAAAGCTGGCAGAGGACTTTGCACTATTCCATCGTGGACTGAACCAGAAGCGAGGGGATACGAACAAGCTGTACAGCTTGCACGAACCCCATGTCTACTGCATGAGTAAAGGCAAAGAGCATAAGCGCTATGAATTTGGCACCAAGGTTTCTATCACGACAACTCGGGATTCAAAAATCATTGTTGGTGCCATGGCCTTTGATACGAACAAATTTGGTTCTACTGGGAATCCTGTGGGTAGAGGTTGAGTTTTCCACAGTGGAACAGAATTGAAACTCGATAGTTTTCGAAGTTTCTAAATCCTCGGGCAGCCGATTTTATTGTCTGAATCTTTGAATTAAATCCTTCTGCGGTCGCATTGGTGATGAGATGTTTCAAGTAAGTCATTATGTTGTCGAGATGTTTCTTTAGCATCTTGGCGACTGATATGACCGGCTTTAGACGTGAATGTGTCGCCCACCAGTACCATTTCTTAAAGAACGCCCGGGCTGGTTTATCGTAGCTGTAAGTCCACAGGTCAAGCAGCGTCTCTTTGATTGCCCAGGCTCGGGCAACCTTCAACCCCTTTGATTGAAGGCCATAAAAAGTGGCTTCATCTTTTTCACTCCAGTTGTCGGGATTGCGTAACCAGGTATAGCGAGACCCGACCAGGTCATTGATACCGGCGGCTCTTAATGTTTTATTTTCTTTGCGCCTGACTTGGTCAACCATTTTTGTAAGATAACTGACGATATGAAACTTGTCGTGAACAATAGCGGCGTTCGGTAAAGTCGCCTCAACTGCCGTCATAAATGGAACCCACATATCCACGGCAACAGCAGCTACTTCATTACGCTGCTGTTCTGGAAGCGTGGACAGCAATGCGGTTGCCGATTCCGTCGTTCTATCTGCCACGACCTCAAGCACTCTGGACGCATTCAAATCGTACAGCAGGCTGGCATAGGATTGCCCCTTGCGAAAACTTTTTTCATCGATGCCAAGGTGTTTCACTTCCTCAACAGAGCGTCTGTCCATCCCTCTTTTCACTGCTCGGGATTGAATATGATGCACCTCATCCCACGACAGACCAAGTAGTTTTGCGGCCTGTGTCTTGTTGCTGGCAGCCGACAGCACATCAATAGCGAAACGCTCAAATAAATGCGTAAAGCGTGCCTGCGTATCTGCCCACGGTACTTTCAGGCTTTTGATTCCATGCGCTTTACAATGAATACGCGGAACCTGAGCAACTAACTGCGTCTTGAACTGCATCGTATCAAGGTGTCGCCATGTGCGTTGCTCACGATGGTCGTAAACCGAACAAAGGGCATGGCAGACACTACACGCGCCTTTCGTTCCCTTTGGCCAATCTATCTGGAGGGTAATTGATTTGTCGGTCAGATCCGGGGTAATAGCCGTGATTTTCCATGGGTCGCTAAGCCCCAAAAGTTGAGTAAACAACGCGGTATCTTTCATTTGAATATCTCCATAAAAAAAGACTCTTGTACCACATTCTTGACCATTGTTTGGCTTTTACCCATAGGAAACTCGGAAGAATCACAAATTTGATGGTCATACGCTGCCGGAGGTGCTGTTGCAATTGAAGCGGCTTAACAAACTGAAACCGGCCGTTGGCTTATGTGATCGGGGTTACAAAGGGAAGAAAAAGATCAATGACACGCGGATCATAATGCCCAGCACAGGTACTCGGGATACGGATAGTGCCTACCAGGTGCTGATGCGGAAACGTTTTAGAAAGCGGGCTGGCATAGAGCCGGTGATCGGCCACCTGAAGTCGGATCATCGATTGAACAAAAGTTATCTCAAAGGATTTGAAGGCGACCAGATTAACGTACTGATGGCTGCTGCTGCGTTTAACTTCAGGAAGTGGATGAGATTGTTTTTATTGGCCCCGAAAACGGCTTCCTTATGGAGTCGTTTAACGCAGTTTATTATCAAGCCACGGCATTACGGCGATGCCGTGATGGCCAATTAGGCTTTTTCAGGGTCGACTATCTAGCCAGCGGTGTCATTGAACCGCGCTACCCAGACCGGAAGAGCCCCAGCCAGCTTGACCCCTTTGCTCGCGATTGGCGGTCACGCCAGCAAGAAGCCAGATTGTCGGCAACCAAAGGGACGTTTGTCCCACTGGTCTTTGCATCGGGTGAAGCCTTCCAGTTCGACTGGTCAGAGGACTGGGTGGTCATCGGTGGGGAGCGAACCAAACTACAAGTGGCCCATTCCAGGCTCTGCCACAGCCGGGCCTTTATGCTGCGGGCCTATCCACTGCAAACCCACGAGATGCTGTTTGACGCTCACAACCATGCCCTGGTCGCTCTGGGTGGTGTTCCGGAGCGAGGCATTTACGACAATATGAAGACGGCCGTCGACAAGGTGCGTCGCGGCAAGCGCCGTGACGTCAATAAGCGGTTCAAGGCCATGGTCAGCCACTTCCTGTTTGAAGCTGAGTTCTGTAACCCGGCAGCGGGTTGGGAGAAAGGCCAGGTAGAGAAGAAGGTGCGCGATTCCCGTTATCGTATCTGGCATAACGCACCCTCGTTCAAAACCTTGGCTGATTTGAACCGTTGGCTGGAGCAGCGGTGCATCGAACTCTGGAAGGAAATACCTCACCCTGAATATCCGGGCCGGATGGTAGCGGATGTCTGGGAGGATGAGCGCAAGCAACTCATGGCAGTGCCCGCGCCGTTTGATGGCTATGTCGAGCACACAAAGCGCGTGTCTTCGACTTGCCTTATCCTGTGCGACCGTAACCGCTATAGCGTCCCCGCTGCATTCGCCAACAAACCTGTGAGCGCGCGAGCCTACGCCAGCAAAATAGTTGTTGTTGCCGAAGCTCAGATCATTGCCGAGCATACTCGAGTCTTCTCCCGCCACCATAAACATGCTGGGGAAACCGTCTACGACTGGCGGCATTACCTGGCAGTCATCCAGCGCAAGCCCGGTGCCCTGCGTAACGGCGCGCCCTTTACAGAGCTCCCCGGCTGCTTTAAACGCCTGCAACGCATTCTCCTAAAACGGCTGGGTGGTGATAGGGAGATGGCCAATATCCTGGCGCTGGTGCTGCACCACGATGAACATCTGGTGATGCAGGCCGTGGAGGTGGCCCTTGAGAGCGGCAGACCCTCCCAACAACACGTGACCAATGTGCCGGGATGGTTGTTAGAGGGGCCATTACCCGAGCCGCTCAATCCACCGCCAGCACTCGTACTGGTCAATGAGCCCATTGCCAACACACAGCGCTACGATAACCTCAGGGAGAATAAATATGTCCGTTGATGCAATGATCGCCACACTAAAAGCGCTGCGCCTGTACGGCATGGCTCAATCCATTGAAGAGCTGGCTGAACAGGCCGCACCTGCCTATCAGCAGGCAGAACCCATCCTCAATGATCTGCTCAAAGCAGAAGTAGCCGACCGCGAGGTGCGGTCTATTAACTATCAAATGAAGGTGGCCAAATTCCCGGCCCACCGGGATCTTACCGGCTTCGACTTCATCGAGAGCATGGTGACAGAAACACTGGTGCGTTCACTTCACCGGTGCGAATTTATCGAAGAAGCCCAGAACATTGTGCTGATTGGCGGCCCTGGTACTGGGAAAACCCACCTGGCAACTGCCTTGGGTGTACAGGCGATTATCCATCACCACAAACGGGTGAGGTTCCTCTCTACGGTCGACCTGGTAAACGCGCTGGAATTGGAGAAGGCCGCCGGACGACAAGGGCGAATGGCCAACCGTTTGGCCAGCACTGACCTGGTCATACTGGATGAGTTGGGTTATCTCCCCTTCAGCCAGGCGGGAGGAGCCTTGCTGTTCCACCTGATCAGCTTCCTGTATGAGCGCACCAGCATTGTGATTACAACCAACCCAAGCTTCTCTGAGTGGCCAAAGGTCTTTGGTGATCCAAAGCGAACAACAGCTCTGCTGGACCGGCTGACACACCACTGCCATATCATCGAGACGGGCAACGACAGCTACCGATTCAAAAACTCGACCTGCAATCAAAGGGAGGAAATAACTGGCAAAAAACCAACAAAATGAGTAATACTTGAGCGAACCAGGTGGGTCAAAATTAGATGCAAATCCTGGGTCAGTTTTAAGTGCAAATTAACACCCTGGGATCAGCGCCTGTGCGCCGTACCCAATGGGGATATGTTTGCCGCCATTCGCAAGGGACATGCCGAAGTGGTTACCGATCACATTGACCACTTCAACAACACGGGCATCGCTCTGCAATCGGGCAAGCAACTCGATGCCGATATTGTGGTCGTGGCGACAGGCCTGAAGCTAAAATTCGGCGGCGGCATTCTCTATAGTATCGACGGCAAGGAAGTGGACCTCTCTGAACAGTACGTGTACCGGGGCATGATGCTCTCCGATGTACCCAATATGGCCTTTTCCGTGGGTTACACGAACTCCTCATGGACGCTGAAAACCGATCTCACCTCCAGTTACGTCTGCGGTCTGCTCAATAAGGTGAAGCGCAAGGGATTTACCCGCGTTACGCCGACTCTAAAAGGTGAAATGGGCGAACTACCACTACTCGATTTTGACGCCGGCTATGTACTGCGAGCACGTGAAATCATGCCAAAAAACGGTGATCGGGTACCTTGGGAAAACTATGATAATTACATGAAGAACTTTTCCAACTTGCGGTTTAATCGCAAGAAATACAAGGAGCTGGAGTTTAGCTAGCTGACCGCCTAAGCCATTACAAAAATTGCCGCGAAGACTGTACTCAAGTGCTAGTCTCTAGTGGCATCCCCATGTTCGATGACAGGGTGTAGACACGACAAGGACAAATAACAGGGCTAAATACAGTGAACGATAAAACTAATCAAAATACTGCATCCGGTGTGCTGTTCTTAACGTTGGAGGACGAAACTGGTAACAGCAATATTGTAGTGTGGCAGAGCACACAGCAGCGTTTTCGAAAGGAGTTGATGACGGGGCGGCTACTATTGGTAAAAGGCACCCTGGAGACAAAAGACAATGTGATACACATTATTGCCGGGGCTTTGGTCGACTACACCAGCGAGTTGCAAAACCTGCCGGTGACGTCGCGAGATTTTCATTAGAGCGGCAAGAATGAGAAGCGCGCGGGTTTAGCTGCGATCCAGATCCAACCACTTATCAGCCACCGGTGGCACGTAGTCGATCATACGGTCCAGTAACACTTCCGGGTCGCGCTCGGTTAGTAATAAGTCGCGATGATCTTGCTTCACAAAGCGCTCAACGACCATGTGGTCGAGAAAGGACAACAGTAAATCGAAATAACCTTCCACGTTCACCAGACCAACCGGCTTGTTGTGAAAACCCAATTGCGACCAGGTCAACATCTCGAACATCTCTTCCAGAGTACCCAAACCACCGGGCAGCGCGATAATGCCATCGGCCAGTTTGGCCATACGCATCTTGCGCTCGTGCATAGAATCCACCACCTGCAATTCCGTCAGGCCGTAATGCCCTACTTCCTTGTCGGCAATATCAGCCGGAATCACACCAATAACTTTGCCTCCGGCTTCCAGTGCGGCATTGGCCGCAACACCCATCAGGCCCACATTGCCACCGCCATACACCAAGGTCATACCCCGGTTGGCGATAATGGTAGCCAGCTGTTTAACAGCAGCTTCGTACTCCGGGCGAGTACCGGGGCTGGACCCCAAATAAAGGCAAACTGATTGCATTGGTAAGGAGTCCTAGAGGAGAGTTCGGCCTTTGTTGGCAGCAATACGCATTCGCAAGGCATTCAGTTTGATGAAGCCTTCTGCATCGGCCTGGTTGTAAGCCCCTCCGTCTTCTTCAAAAGTCGCAATACTTTCATCAAACAGGCTGTCGGCGGATTGGCGTCCGGCAACAAGCACATTGCCCTTATACAGTTTGAGACGAACAGTACCATTAACCATGGTCTGGGAATCATCAATAGCGGCCTGCAGCATCTTGCGCTCGGGCGACCACCAGTAACCGTTGTAAATCACATTGGCATAGCGCGGCATCAGCTCGTCTTTCAGGTGAGCCACTTCACGGTCCAGCGTTAAAGACTCAATGGCGCGGTGTGCACGCAACATAATGGTGCCGCCAGGCGTCTCGTAACAACCGCGGGATTTCATACCCACGTAGCGGTTTTCAACGATATCGTCTCGGCCTATGCCGTTGGCGCCGCCTACTTTGTTCAGGTATTCCAGTACCGTAGCCGGGCTCATGGCTTCACCGTTAATCGCCACGATATCACCGCGTGCATATTCTATTTCTATATAGGTGGCAGTGTCCGGTGCGTCCTCTGGGCTCACGCTCCAACGCCACATATCATCCTCTGGCTCGGCCCAGGGATCTTCCAATATGCCGCCCTCGTAAGAGATGTGCAGCAGGTTAGCGTCCATGGAGTAGGGAGATTTTTTCTTGCCGCCGGCAAAATCCACGGGAATATTGTGAGTCTCGCAATAGTCCATAAGAGACTCGCGAGAGCTCAAATCCCACTCCCGCCAGGGGGCTATTATCTTGATACCGGGCTTTAATGCATAGGCACCCAGTTCAAAGCGCACCTGGTCATTGCCCTTACCGGTGGCACCGTGTGAGATAGTGTCAGAGCCGGTTTCATTGGCTATTTCGATCAAACGCTTGGAGATCAATGGCCGGGCGATAGACGTTCCCAGCAGGTATTCACCTTCGTAGATGGTGTTGGCGCGGAACATGGGGAACACAAAGTCGCGTACAAACTCTTCGCGCAAATCATCAATGTATATCTCTTTTACACCCAAGGCCTCGGCTTTGGCCCGAGCCGGTTCCACTTCTTCTCCCTGGCCAATATCGGCGGTGAAGGTCACCACTTCACTGTTATAGGTATCTTGCAGCCAACGCACAATCACCGAGGTATCCAAACCACCGGAATAGGCCAGTACAACTTTGTTAAATTCAGACATGAAGTGCTCCGCGCACGCTATGTTTTAAAGGCCGCACATTCTACTCTTGAGCGCAGAGAATTCCCAGCCGGTTAGGACAAGGTTATTCCCGTTACGGCCCCTTTGCGGTAGCATTCACCCTCCGCACTTCAGACCACAGGCACTTTGTGACCGAACTGACCTTGACCCGCCCGGATGACTGGCACGTACATCTGCGTGACGGCGAAGCCCTGGCGCACACCTGCGCCGATATGGCCCGGTATTTCCAGCGCGCAATTGTAATGCCCAACCTCACTCCACCGGCCACCACCGTGTCCGAGGTAGGCCAATACCGCGACCGTATACTGGCCGCCATGTCCGGTCTGCCGCGCCAGTTTGAGCCACTGATGGTGTTGTATCTCACGGATCAAACCAGCGCCGAAGAAATCAAATTAGCAGCTGCCAGTGATTTTGTGCACGCCGTGAAACTATACCCGGCAGGAGCCACCACTAACTCCGATGCCGGTGTTGCAAACCTTGCCAGCCTCTACCCCACACTCGCCGCCATGGAAGAGGAAGGCCTGCCACTACTAATCCACGGCGAAGTGACCGATTCTGAAATCGATATTTTTGATCGAGAAAAGGTGTTCATCGACAGACACCTGGCACCTATTACAGCCAGGTTCCCCAATTTACGAGTAGTCTTGGAGCACATTACCACCGCCGATGCAGTGACCTTCGTGAGTGAATCGTCCGCCACTGTCGCCGCCACCATCACCGCCCATCACTTATTGTTTAACCGCAATGATATGCTGGTCGGTGGCATTCGCCCGCACTATTACTGCCTGCCCATTCTAAAGCGCAATACACATCAAGATGCACTTGTTGGGGCAGCCACCTCAGGCAATCCAAAGTTTTTCCTGGGAACAGATTCCGCCCCCCACACCACCGAAAGCAAAGAAACCGATTGCGGATGCGCCGGGGTTTATACTGGCCATGCAGCTCTAGAGTTTTATGCAGAGGTGTTTGAGCAAGCCCGGCAGCTGGATAAGCTGGAAGGCTTCGCTTCTCATTTCGGGCCGGACTTCTATGGTTTACCCCGCAATCAAGACACCATCACTTTGCGCAAGAACCCCTGGCAAGTACCCTCACAACTGCCTTTGGGCAGCGGCACTCTCACCCCTCTACGGGCCGGTGAATGCGTCCAATGGCAAGTGCAGTGAACGGAGCATATCGCCGGTGACCACTACAGAAACCCATCGCATGAACGAGCGTTTTCGCGGCTTCCTACCCGTGGTGGTCGATATCGAAACCGGCGGCTTTACCGCAGCCACAGACGCCATTTTAGAAATAGCAGCCAGCATTGTACGCATGGATGAAGACGGCAACCTGGGGGTACACCGCACCTACAACTTCCACGTCAAACCCTTCGAAGGAGCCAATATTGAACAATCGGCACTGGATTTTACCGGTATCGATCCCTACCACCCGTTCCGTGAAGACATCACCGAAGAGGCAGCCCTCACCGAGTTGTTTAATGTCATTCGCAAGGAAATACGCGAGCAGGAGTGCACCCGCGCCGTGTTGGTCGCCCACAACTCTCATTTTGACGCCGGGTTTATCAACGCGGCCGTTGAGCGCTGCGCCATAAAACGCAACCCATTTCACCCGTTTTCATTTTTTGACACAGCGACCCTGGCCGGTTTGGCCTTTGGACAAACCGTTCTCGCTAAAGCTTGCGCAGGGGCAGGAATCGCGTTCGACAACGCAGAAGCTCATTCGGCCGCCTATGACGCTGAACGAACAGCTGAATTGTTCTGCGATATTGTGAATCGTTGGAAAGAATGCGGGGGCTGGATGCCCGCGTTTAACGAGTAGGCTTAAAGCTTGGTAGGCTAATTAAGGTTGGCAAACCGTCGAGCGCATGGATGCGCGGGGCGGCCATCCGCGAGCCGAGCCCCCATGGAAGGGTTTACGGCGTGTTTGCAAACCTTAATTAGCCTACCAAGCTTTAAGTCTACGCTCGAAGAATCTACATACAAAGAATACAGATCGTGGCTTGTTAATCTTCACCGCTAATCTGATTTAACAGAATATCCAGTTCCTGCATCATCTCTTCCAGAGTGTCCGAGCCCAGCAATTCATATTTAAGCGACTCTTCAAGAGGCAGCAACTGCACTAGGGAATAACCCACCTCCCAGGCATTACTGTAGTCAATGTCCAAACCCATACGCTGAACATGTGGATGGGTTTCCAGGCTTTGCAAGACCGTATTCATAGAGTCCCACTCTTCCTCCATGGGCTCGCTACCGCGGTCCGGAATCATCTCAACTTCGCCCATGACCAGCCCACTAGGCAGGGTATGCGTACTCACCAGATCGAAAGTATCGGTACCTGCAACGGTAATCCCCAACAAGCCATTGGGCAGCTGATCCCAGTCCACAATGCGGGCATAGGTTCCGTAGTCACCCAAATCTGGTCGAGCGCCACCCTTTCTGGCCACCTCCGAACCCCGACGTATCCAGACCACACCAAAACCGCTGTCTGATTTCATGCTGGTACGCACTAAATCAAGGTAGCGCTGCTCAAATATCTGCAGGGACATACGCCCATGCGGAAGCAGGATGGTGGAAAGGGGAAAAAGAGGTATTTCAGTCACTATAGAATCCATTCGGGGTCGGTAAGTCTTTTATCGGCATATCAGGCAAAGTCTGTAGCTCTAATATCGCCTGAGCACGCAGTGCTTGCTCCCGTGTAGTTCCGCACACGGATGGCTCAGCTGCAAAAGCACTGCAAAGCGCAGACCTTCGAGGGTCGTTAAATAATTCGCACCGCATCAAGCTATCCAAGTGTACGCAGGACACTCCGGCGGGCTTTCCATTGGGCATGCCATGGAAGGCCTGCTCAATGGAAGGAGCGATACAGCAGACTCCACAGTGTTCTCGGCACTGCATTTCACAATTCTTCCGGTCCGAGGGGTTTAAACACCATAATCAGACGCGGCAGCAATAACAGCGCGCCCAATACCGCAGCAACCATAGCCAGCACAGTGAGCAAACCAAAATAAATACTTGGGTTAAAGCTGGACAAGGTTAGCATCGAGAAACCCACGACGACTGTCACTGTAGTGTAATACAACGCTCTGCCGATACTACCGTGGCAGCGATACATAGTGGCGCGATAATCCCTATCTTTTGGAAACTCTTTCATGTAGCGGTGAACATAGTGAATGCAATTGTCCACGCCAATACCCAATACGATGGCGGCGATTGTGATGGTCATAATATCCAGTGGTATGCCCGCCAAACCCATCACACCTAACACCATTCCGGCGGCAAGCATATTGGGCGCCAACGCAATCAGCGCCAGCCAAAATGATCTGAACAACACGAGAAACATAATTAAAATGGCCAAAAACACAGTGCCTAAGGTCAAAATCTGCGACTTGAACAAACTTTGCAACACATTGTTATAGAGCACCAGCATGCCCGTGAACTGCACGCGCTCTGGCTCAAAGCCCAGGTCATCCACCAGGTGATTACGCACGTCACGCAAAAACACATCGCGGCGCAAGTCCTTGCTGGTTTCCTTCACTCGCAATGTGAGACGAGCCTGCTCTTTACCCCCGGAAAAATAGGGGTCTACCATCAGGCTCTTGATATTGTCAGGCAAACTTTTTTGTACCAGCGCCAGCTCAACGCCGCCAATATCATCACCCATCAAATTTTTGACAACGGTGAATACGGTTGACAGGGAAAGTACCTTGCCCGTTTCAGGTAGAGAATCCAGATAGTTGTGCAAGCTGTCCAGTTCTCGCATACCCTGCAGACTAAACCAATAGCTGGGTTTAAAACCGTCATCGGAAGCACTGGAGAAGTCGTCAAAGCCACCGTCGAAATCATCGGCCCATTCATCATCACCCCACTCGCCATCACTCAGTGATTCTTGCGCCGGTGCAGCCGCCGCAAAATCAATGCTTTCCTCGGCGAAGGGATCGTCCTCGGCAACAGGTGATGTAGAAGCGGAGCCACTGGCGGGTAGGACTCCGGGAAGGTCCGCCTCAAAATCCGGCGCGGACAAAATAATATCCAGCGAAATAGTGCCTCCCAACTTGGCGTCCAGTAATTCCATGCCCTGATAAATTTCAGTGCTCTCGTGGAAGTAATCGATAAAGCGGTTCTCAACTTCCAGCCTGGAAATACCGTATACGGTGGTTAGCAGCAGCGCGGCACTCACGAACAGTATTTTACCACCGTGATTGTCGGTAATCGCTGCAAACTTCAATGTCAGCGCCTGGTCATTGCCATCGTGTTTTAGGGGTCTGCCTTTAGGCCAGACCAACATCAGGCAAGGGACAATAACAAAGGCCAACAAGACAGCCACTGGAATACCCGCTGTCATCATCCAGCCAAAATCAATCACGGGTTGAATGCCCGATACCACCAACGACACAAAGGCCACAATGGTTGTTACTGCAGTGTAAAAACACGGTGTCGCCATCAGGCGCATAGTATCGACGACGCGATCATGCAGATCACCGTCGGGGTTTTGAGCATGCAACTCTCGATAACGAACAATCAAATGAATACTCAGCGCCAGCGAGACAATAAGCAGCACCGCGACGAAGTTCGAAGAGATCACTGTCATCCGCCAATCCAGCGCACCTAACAATCCCAGCATGACAGTAACCGTGGATATACAAGTAACAAGAGGGATAACCACCCAACGCACCCGGCGGAAAATCACAGCCAGCACAATCACCATGACTCCGAGAATAGCGCTGCCAAACAACACCAGATCACTGCTGACAAAGCCCACCATGTCCGAGGCAATCATGGGTACCCCGCCCACAAATAGCTTGGCGTGATGTTCGTAATCCGCGGCAATAGCGCGCACGTTTTCTACCAGGGTATTTTGTTTACCCAAGGTGGCAGCGGTGTGGGCTTTAAATTGTAATTCAATACTGCTCAGCTCAATCACTTCTTGCGCACTAAGCTGTGCATCGCGATTTTTTTTACGCAGCGCTTCCCGGGCGTAGAGTAGATCAGCGTAACGGTCATCGCGCTGTAAATTAATCTGGACGGCGGTGAGCGTCCCATCTTTGCTGGCTAACAGTTCAGAGTAAATGGGGCTGGTGATTAACTCCTTAAGAACCAGTTCTCGATCAATCCCGGGAGTCGCCAGAGTGGGCAGCGGTTTGTCGGAGGTGATATCCGACAAGGTAACAGGCGGACTTTCCAACAGGGGAACATCCCAAACGGTTGTCACCGATGAGACACCCTTCAATTCACGCAACTCGTCGGCCATTGCTTTCAATGGGTCAACGGAAGCTGGGTCCAGCAGCGGTACCTCGGGCTGCCAGGTAATGAGCAGAAATTCTTCAGCGCTGTATTCCCGACCTACTTCGCGAAACAAATCCAGGGAAGCATCACCCTGCAGCAGCAGAGAATCCGCTGAGGCATCCAATTTAATCCTGGGTGTTTGGCTGGCAAAACCAGCAACCAGCAGCGCCACTAAAAATAAGCTTACTAGAGGACGACGCAATACCGCTGCGTCATAGCTTTTTGTCAGGGTGTTTAACATGATTTACTCAAATAGTAGGTAACTGTGCGAGCAACTTCTGATGAACGCCACCAAAAGCCCCGTTGCTCATTATAACAATCTGATCGCCGGGTCCAACATTCGAGGCAACCTTGGAAATTAAGTCATCGAGATCGCGGCTAAGTTCCGCACTCACGGGACTCATTTCGACAACACTCTCCAGGGACCAGTCCATTGCCGGTGGCGCAAACCAGTAAACCTGGTCTGCATCAGCGGTTGAGGCTGCAAGTTCACTGCGGTGTTCTCCCATGCGCATGGTGTTGGATCCGGGTTCAATCAATGCGATCAGCTTGCCGCTGGCACCCCGTGCACGCAGGCCCTGCAACGTTGTGGCTATCGCCGTTGGATGGTGGGCAAAATCGTCATAAACCGCCACGCCGCCCACTGTTCCCAGCAGCTCCAGACGTCGCTTCACCCCGCGAAATTCCATAAGCGCCCGAGCGGCAACAGCAGCCGGTACACCAACATGCAATGCCGCCGCCATCGCCGACAGCGCATTCTCCACATTGTGAATACCGCAGTTGGACCACTTTACTTCTACGCTTTCGCCGGCCGAAGGGATCACCCGGAAATGCGAACCATCGGCTTCAATAAGTTGTGCCTGCCAGGAGGCCTGCGCATCCACGGCAAAGCTGGACGTGGGCGTCCAGCAACCCATCTCCAAAACGTCATCAATGGCTGCAACGCCTTGTGGGAAAATGATTTGCCCCTCGCCCGGTACACAGCGTATCAGGTGATGAAACTGCTTCTGTATAGCGGGTAAGTCATCAAAAATGTCTGCGTGATCAAATTCCAGATTATTGATACACAAGGTACGGGGCCGATAGTGGACAAACTTCGAGCGCTTGTCGAAAAAGGCCGTGTCGTACTCATCCGCCTCAACGACAAAAAAATTGGAAGGCGTACTGCGAGCGGAGCTGCCAAAATTACCGGGCACACCGCCAATTAAAAAACCGGGTTCCAGTCCTGCGTATTCAAGTATCCAGGCCAGCATGCTACTGGTGGTCGTCTTCCCATGGGTACCAGAAACTGCCATCACCCACTTGCCCGGCAGAAAATTCTCCGCCAGCCACTGGGCTCCGGAAGTATAGGGAATACTGTTATTGAGGACATATTCTACGGCGGGGTTACCGCGCGAAAGAGCATTGCCTACCACCACACAATCCGGAGCGGGCTGTAGATGCTCCGCCTGATAGCCCTCCATCAGCTCAATACCCTGAGCTTCAAGCTGAGTACTCATGGGGGGATAAACATTGGCGTCACTGCCCGTCACCCGAAAGCCCAAATCTCTCGCCAACAGCGCAACGCCACCCATAAATGTCCCGCAAATTCCGAGAATATGAATATGACCTTTCAAGGCGGGCGAACCTCCTGAACCAAGGGCGGCCATCTTACCATGGGCGAACCGCCCGCCACACAGCACAAGGCTGTGAAAACTACCTGTAGCTGTCCACATAACCGGCCAATTGCCGTATCATTCGCTTTTTTGAGTCGTACGCCGGATCATTGAATAATTCGGTTTCATGGAAGTCCTATCATGTCGAAGAAAAACGCGTTCTACGCTCAATCCGGTGGCGTCACCGCAGTGATCAATGCCAGTGCCTGCGGCGTTATCGAAACCGCCAGAGAGCATCGCAGCCAAATAGGCAATGTGTTTGCCGGACGCAATGGAATAATGGGCGCCCTACGCGAAGAACTGCTCGACACCAGCAAAGAAACCAAGACGGCCATTCGCGGCCTGGCTTCTACTCCTTCCGGCGCCTTTGGTTCCTGCCGACACAAACTCAAAAGCCTGGAAAAAAACAAAGCGGAGTACGAGCGTCTTATCGACGTCTTTCGGGCACACAACATTGGCTACTTTTTTTACAACGGTGGCGGCGACTCGGCAGATACTTGTTTAAAAGTGTCCCAGCTAAGCGAGAGTATGGGCTATCCGCTGCAAGCCATTCACATCCCCAAGACAATCGACAATGATCTGCCACTGACGGACAACTGCCCCGGCTTCGGCTCTGTGGCAAAATACATCGCCATTTCCACGCGAGAAGCAGCTCTGGATGTCGCCTCCATGTGTGAAACCTCCACCAAGGTATTCATTCTGGAAGCGATGGGAAGACACGCCGGTTGGATTGCCGCTGCAGCGGGTCTTGCGGCCCGGGAAGAAGGTGACGCCCCGCATATTATCCTGTTCCCGGAAATTGCTTTTAACCGTGAGAAATTTCTCGCCAAAGTGAAACGCTGCGTAAAACGTCATGGTCACTGCGTAATTGTCGCCTCTGAAGGTGCGCAGTATAAAGACGGTACCTTCCTGTCTGGTGCCGGGCTCAAAGATGCCTTTGGCCACACCCAGTTGGGCGGCTTGGCCCCGTCCCTGGCAGAGATGATAAAAACCGAAACCGGTTACAAATATCACTGGGCCGTTGCAGACTATTTACAGCGCTCCGCGCGCCACATTGCCTCTGCCACCGACGTAGAGCAGGCTTATGCAGTAGGCGCCGCCGCGGTCAAAAAAGCGCTGGAGGGCAAGAATGCGATTATGCCAACCATCGTGCGCGGCAAGGGCAAGCGCTACACTTGGAGTATCGGCGAAGCGCAACTGTCAGATGTCGCCAACGTGGAAAAACAAATGCCACGCCATTACATCACCAAGGACGGATATGGCATTACCGATGCAGCGCGAGAATATCTGGCGCCGTTAATTGTGGGCGAAGACTATCCGAGCTATAAAAACGGCATGCCGCAGTACACCCGCATGAAAAACATACTGGTACCGAAGAAGCTGAAGAAGAGTTTTAAAATATAGCTTTGGAGGTTGGCGGCAACTCCCGAACAGAAGTTGCCGCCAGATCAAACGATTAGATAAACGCGTCTACAAAAGAGGCGCGATCACCAGGCTGACAATCGCCATAACATTAATCAAAATGTTCATGGAGGGGCCGGAAGTATCCTTGAACGGATCGCCAACGGTGTCACCAACAACCGCAGCGGCGTGAGTCTCAGAACCCTTACCACCCAGATTACCCTTCTCGATGTACTTCTTGGCGTTGTCCCAGGCACCACCGGCGTTGGCCATCATCAATGCCATGAGCACACAACCCAACAGACCGCCGCCGAGCATACCGCCCAGCGCCTCTGGCCCAAGACCAAAGCCAACGACTACCGGAGCTGATACCGCGATAACACCTGGAAGAACCATGCGACGCAATGCAGCAGTGGTTGCAATATCTATGCAGCGTTCTGTATCTGGCTCAGCTGTGCCCTCCAGCAATCCCGGGATCTCCCTGAACTGCCTGCGGATCTCGTGGATCATGTCGAACGCCGCTTCGCCAACTGCCGTCATAGTAATCGAAGCAATTAGAAACGGGATTGAGCCCCCGATGAACATACCCACCAGGACAATTGGCGAGGTCAGTTCCAGGTTTAGCACCGTGCCATGAGCTTCAACCGTTTCAACAAAGGCCGCAATAATGGCCAGTGCCGCAAGTGCTGCCGCGCCAATCGCAAAACCTTTACCAATGGCCGCAGTGGTATTACCCACTTCATCCAAACCGTCGGTGATTGCTCGTGTCTCTTCACCCAGGCCTGCCATCTCTGCGATACCACCGGCGTTATCAGCAACCGGGCCGTAGGCATCAATGGCCATGGTAATTCCCACCGTGGACAACATACCCACCGCGGCGATACCCACGCCGTAAAGACCCGCCAGCTCTGTTGAGACAAAGATAATGGCAGCGATACTCAATACGGGTAGCACTACCGATTCCATGCCTACAGCCAGACCGGTGATCATCACCGTCGCGGGGCCAGTCTCACCCGACTTGGCGATCTTAATGACCGGTGAGGAGCCTGTGTAGTACTCGGTGATCAAGCCGATAGCAACACCACCCACCGCACCAGAGATAACGGCCAGCCAAATTTTGATATCCAGTCCCATTCCCTGCATCAGGAAATAGGCCATGGCAACAAAGATGACCGGGGCTAACAAGGTGCCCGTACGCAGGGCCGCCTCAGGAGCCGCTGATGAACGAGCTCGCACCAAAAGAATACCGGCGATAGAGGCCAGCAAACCGATGCTCGCCAAAGCGAGTGGCAAAAACATCATGGCGCTTTTTACTTCCGCCGTGATCGCCATCGTCGATGCAATGGCAATTGAAGCAATCATCGCGCCGCAATAAGATTCAAAAATATCCGAACCCATACCGGCAATATCGCCTACGTTGTCGCCCACGTTATCGGCGATAACGCCGGGGTTGCGGGGGTCATCTTCCGGGATGCCCGCCTCAATTTTGCCCACGAGGTCCGCGCCCACATCAGCGCTCTTGGTAAAAATGCCGCCGCCGACTCGAGAGAACAAAGCCACAACCGAACCGCCCATACCAAATCCGTGGATGGCGTGAACAGTATCCGGGTCACCACCGAACCAATAATAAAGACTACCCAAACCGATCAGACCCAGGGATGCCACTAGCAAACCCATGATCGAACCGCCGTAGAAAGACACTGCCAGGGCGGTAGCCGCGCCGTGTTCGTGCGCCGCAATCGTCGTACGGACATTGGCTTTAGTAGCAGCGAACATGCCGAGGTATCCGGCGATAGCCGATGAAACGGCACCAGCGGTAAAGGCAATCGCCGTATTTAAACCCAGCGAAAGCGAAACCAATACGAGCAGCACAGCGGAAAAAATGGCCAGCATCTTATATTCGCGATGCATGAAAACCATGGCGCCACGGTGTATCTGGTCGGCGATTTTTTTAATCTGACCTTCCCCGGCGGGGTAACGCGTCATAATAATGTAAATGAAAAAAGCAACTACAAGACCTGCGACGCCGAACAGCGGCGGCAGAATTAAATATTCCGACATATAACTCCCCATCTGTTTAAATCAGGCCGACCAAACTGGGGAACTGCCATGGAATAGGATCCATGGACGCTAGAAACTTGCTCCTTCAGACTTAGCCGGACAGCTATTATTATCAAACACAACAGCCCTGAAGCTGCCTTGATTGTCCGATCTACCTTGCGTACAACGGCAGCAGTTTACCAATAAAGAAGGGTAAAGCGAACTCTTAGTCTTTTCCAATATGAAATGAGCCTGAAACCCGGGAATGTGGCGGAAGTTGATTCCAACATAAAATGAGCCTGAAATAGTCCTTGTAGTCGTTCATGATCAGCGGATGAAAACGATCATGAGCTTAGAACATCTGAATACCCTGGGTGCCATCAAACAGTTTCTCGACGGCACACAGGAAGTAGCCTCCAACGTGGCCACTGAGAAATCTGAACGCTATCGCTGGGTACAGAAGGCACTGGTGAAGCACCGATACTTACAGCTTGGCAAAACAGACCGGGGAACCGTCACCCGCTACCTGATAAAGGTAACCGGCTACTCCCTGGCCCAGACCAGGCGCCTGATACGCCAATACGTCAAAACAGGCACCGTCTCGGTGAAACCAGCTCGGCGTAATGGCTTCAAGCGCGCCTACACTGACGCCGATATACGCCTATTGGCGAGTATGGATGAGCGACATGGTCAGCCCAGCGGCGCGGTACTTAAAAAGCTCTGTGAGCGGGCTTATCAGCGCTTTGGCCAAGCCGACTATCGACGCCTGGCGGGTATTTCGGTTTCTCACCTGTACAACCTGCGGGCCTCCAAGACCTACCAGAGGCAGCGCTGTGTCTTGACAAAGACACGACCTAAGGCCGCCTCTATTGGCCAGCGGCGCAAACCTTGCCCGAACGATCAACCAGGCTATATCCGCATTGACTCTGTCCATCAAGGTGATCAGGACAAACGCAAAGGAATCTACCACGTCAATGCCGTGGATGAGGTGACACAGTTCCAGATCATCGTCACGCTGGAACGTATTAGCGAGGCGTTTATGCTGCCAGCCCTCAGGCAGATTCTGGCTGCCTTCCCCTTTAAAATACGGGGCTTTCACGCAGACAATGGCGGCGAATATATCAACTACACCGTTGCTGAGCTTCTGGACAAGTTGCACATTGAATTTACCAAATCACGGCCTCGGCACAGTAACGACAATGGTTTGGTTGAGAGTAAAAATGGCTCGGTCATTCGCAAACTCTATGGCTATACCCACATACCTCAGCAGTACGCCACGGATTTCACTGAACTCAATAGCCATCAAGTCTACCGATACGTCAATTTCCACCGGCCCTGCTATTTCCCCACCACCATTATTGATGAGAAGGGCAAGGAGCGGAAGAAATACCGCTACGACGACATGATGACACCCTATGAGAAATTCCGCTCCCTGGCCAAACCCAGCCAATATTTAAAGCCGGGAATCACCTTTAGAAATCTGGATGCATTCGCCAATGAAATGACGGACAATGAGGCCGCTGAACAACTAAATTCAGCACGAGATCACTTATTTCAGCAACTCCATGAGCGACTCAAGATAAGGGATTAATACACCCTCCCTTCAGGCTCATTTCATATTGGAAAAGACTCCAAGTAGCCGGTCTTTGCCACCCGTACTATACTGGCGTGGGGTAAGCCCGAGAGACGCCGCAAATTCTCGCCCTTTGTTGAATGCAGTCCCATCGCCCAAAGCACCGGCAAGTGCACTGGCGGTGAGAGGACCAATACCCCGCAGTTCCAACAAGCGCTGCGCCACAGGGTTCTCCTTCACGCTCTGCGCAATTCGTTCATCAAGACCGGTTATGCGATCATCAAGGCTTCGCAGGTCTTCAGCCAAGCCGGCGAGTAAGACTCGAAATGCATCGGTAAGGCCATTCTGTGCGTCCTCAAGCCACCGCGGTAACGTGCAGCGTAATTTTTGAATGCCAACAGGAGCTATCATGCCGTACTCACCGACAAGCCCTCGGATTTGATTTGCCTTCGCTGTGCGCTGATGAACGAGCTCCTCTCGAATCCGGTGCGCTGCCTGGATATCTTGTTGTTGAACACTTTTTAGGGCAACAAATCTCATCCCTGGACGCCCCATCGCCTCACAGATCGCCTCGGCATCAACCTAGTCATTTTTGTTACTCTTCACATAAGGTTTGACGAATTGGGCAGCGATGAGCTTTACGTGATAACCCCGCTTCTGCAATTCACGTCCCCAATGGTGGGATGAGGCACATGCCTCCATACCGATTTCAGCGCCGGGAGGGACACGCTCACACACTGCATCAAGCCATTGATTACGTGTAATTTTGGCCTGCCACTTCTTGCTCTCGTGACGGTCAACCCCGTGTACGTGAAAAACAGACTTTGCGATATCTACACCTACTCGTGTAATGTTCATATTGGGCTTCTCCTTATTCTCTGAATGTTGGTACTACAATTAACATTCTGGCGCATCGGCGCCGAAAAGATAGGGTGAGGAGGAGTCCATCCCATTGCTTACTGAGCAGGGGCTGTCAGTGGAGGAGGCGTTGGAACATGATGTGTTTGAAATATGGTAAATGCCAGTCGCAATGCGGCAAGTAGGGCCGCCGACCCAGGTGGGTGAGCTAATGGCTGTTGTCCGAGCGAGCTGCTTATCTGTCAGGAGCTGCGGTCAATATCGATGCAGGCACGGAGTTTTGAGGCTACTTGCTTCCGACGGCAAGATCAGCCTGCAGGGCCTGCACGCGTTGCTCATCGAGGGGAAATCGATAGAGCAGGAAGACGACCAGGAGTTCTGATACCGCAGGAATGAATGCGAAGACATAGCGAAGTCCATTGAGTTGCGCTGCCTCGTTTGGCCCGGCGGGGTTGAACCCGATGTACGCCAGCAGCGGGTAACCCAACCCAATACCGATTGCCCCGCCAAACTTCATGGTGGTCGTCACCATCGAGTAAAACAATCCTGTGCGATCCTGCCCGGTCTTCAGCCGGTCGAAATCGACGATGTCCGCCACCATGGAGCGGATCAGGAAGGGGACGCCCGCGTAGACCAGCCCTGATGCGAAGAACAGCGCCGAGAACAGCAGTGCGTCCCCCTCGCCCGGGATGAGGTAAGATAGGGTAACGGCGACATGCAACAATACACCCAGTGCACAGGCCCGGTGTTTGCCACAGCGCCGTGAGATGCGAATCCATACCGGGACAGCCAAGGGGCCGGCGAGGAAATAGGACAGCATGATGATCGCCGTCCATTCCGGCATGCCGATCACGGCCGAGATATAGAACACGAACATGGACGCGCGGATTGCGCCGGGGATATGGATCAACAGGTCTGCCACCAGAATGCGCAGCATGAGTCGGTTTTGTAACAGGATAACTAAACCGCGTCGTATACCAATACTTTCCGAGGACCGAGCAGGGCGTTCTCCAACTGAGATGACGGCAAGCGGTATCATCAGCGGTGTCAGGATCAGAACGTACCAGCCCATGGCGTTCATTTTGGCCGTATTAGATAGCGCCTGGCCTGTTTGTTCAAGCGCTGCGGGAATCAGCAATACCAGCGCCATGGATGCCAGATAGGCAAATTCGCGCCAGCCCTGCACCCGGGAGCGGTCGTGGTAGTCGTCTGTTAGCTCTGCACCCCAGGACATGTGGGAAACAGTCAGCATCGTGAATCCCAGGTAAAGGACGAACAGAGAGCCCATCAGGTAGGTGCCGCTGCCGTGGCTATTGGGGAACAACAGGTTGGGAAACATCACTAGCAGGGCCGCCAGCATAAGCACGGGGATGCTGAGTACCATCCAATGCCGCCGCCGGCCCCAACGGGAGGGGAACCTGTCGGAGATCACGCCCATCACCGGGTCAGTGACGAGATCCCAGAATCTCGCCGCCATGAAGATCGCGCCCACGGCTGCCAACCCCAACCCCATTTCCGTGGCGAAAAACGGGGGTGCATAGATGCTGAGCGGTGCCGCCAGAGCGGCAATCGGCAGGGCGGGCGCCGAATAGGCAGCGAGCTTCAGATTGCTGATGGCCAAGGGTGTCGATAACCCACGGGGATGGTGCAGTTGTCGCGCATCCGCCCGATGTCGGTCTCTGTGTAGCCGAGTTGATTCAGTATATCGAGCGTGTGTTCGCCGATGGACTGGCGAATAGGCAAGGGATCCTGTCCCTTGAGGGGCAGCAGTCCGCCTGCAGCGGGGGCGGCCACCATGGTGGCAAACTCTATTACGCGCAGGTTCTCGAGCACAGTGTGATTGTCTCCTCATGATGTCATGACAAGTGTCACAACGAATCACAGTACCCTAGCAGCGCATTCCACATATGTAAATAATTTATATAAGATGATGTATTATAGAAATCGATGAAAAAAAGCAAGAGTAGTAGGCGGCGCTGCTGGCATGGCCTTGGTGGTGGCCAGAGACCTTGGTAGCTTCGGCATTCGCTGCGTAGCCATTTTCACTCTAGGTACCTCCCAATCTTTCTGGTTTCTAGATGACCTCCAGGTTGGTTGACCGTTCCCCTTCTGCCCGGTAACAGGGTCTATTGCGTTTCTGCGCCTGTCCCGGCGACAGAAAATGACGAGTTGTTCCTTCTCGTCGTCCAGTTTTATCTGATTGACGCATTGCCCCTTGAGGCCCAAATTGTCCCGCTGGATGTCGATTCCCATAAACCTGTTCTATGTAAAGTGTCAGAAGCCTTATATACCAACAGATTATGTGGGGATCGGCATCCTTTTTTTCACTCATAGAACCGGCGAAAAGCCAACATAAAAATTATTTCTACTTATATTTCAATAAGTTAGGCCGATATAAATCGGGCGTAAAAAAACCTCCAAAATAGTCGACTCAGGAGGATTTGAATGTTGTATAACTCTTATCGGCCCATGAAATGTGGGCCGCTCGGCAGGACGTCGGATGCGTCGGGAACTCACTGTAACGAGCGCGGCTTTTACGCCTGACGACCGGACATTGACGCTCCAAATGCTTTATGCAACGAGAGTCTACCAAGGCGATTAAAGAACAAGCTTGCCCCAAAACCAGCGTGGTCAATGAAAACAATCAATTATGGATCGCCAAATTTCCCAGCCGTCACGATGACAATGACATTGCCACCTGAGAGTTTGTTGTTTACCAATTGGCAGTGAGTGCTGATATTCAGATGGCGGTATGCCGGATCGACAAATTCAACAGCCGCCATCATACCTTCCTGACCAAGCGGCTTGACCGTACGCCAGACAGCGCCTACATTTCAACTCAGCCATGGCCCAGCTTGGGTACTACGATGGTGATAATGATGCAAGCTACCTGTAGCTGACGCAGTTTCTTGCGGAACATGGAGCCAATACGAAAGACGACCTGGCGCAACTGTGGCGACGCATTGTATTTAATATCGCCGTATCGAATACGGATGATCACCTGAGAAACCATGGCTTCATTTACAGTAACGGTGGCTGGTTACTTTCCCCCGCTTACGACATTAACCCGGTAACACCTGCAAACGGCCTGCACCTGAATATTACCGACGATGACAACAGCCTTAACTATGAGCTGGCGATGGACGTTATCGAATTTTTCCAACTCAGTGCATCACAGGCTCAGCGTATAAAAGAGGAGGTGCTGGTTAGTGTTTCTCGCTGGGAAACGGTGGCAAGCTCTGCCAATATTAGCCGAAGCGGACAGCAGGATATGGCTAGTGCATTCAATGTCTAACCCAGCATCGAGAAATAAGCCGCGTTAACAAAACAAAGTCCATGGAACGTGAGTGGAACGCAGAAGTTATCATCACTCATACCCTGTTGTTTTTATTAGTTTTATTAAGATGGCCATGGAAGTTCAAGTCCTCTTCTGGGCACCATTATCAAATCTTATAAGATCCCATAAAGTCCGAAAAACCCTATAAATTCAGGCATTTTTCACACTTCTGACTTTATTATGAGCGAAGGTCGGATTAATATTATTGATGCGACACCAATAGAGGCTGCGCAATCGGGTTCAGGCAACGACAAAGATGGCAAACCAACGCGAGACCCTGAAGCGGGTTGGCACGTGAAGAATGACAGCCGGGGTAACAAGAAGTCCACCTATGGCTTTTCTGTTCCTGCGGGTGTCGATGAAGAGGGCTTTATTCACCGTCAAAGCGTGACGCCGGGTAATGTGCACGACTCTCGGGAGCGCGATACCTTGTTACTGGGTGATGAGACGGCACTGTACGCGGATGCCGCTTACAGCTCTCAACAGACCCGCGATAAGTTGGCGCAGCTGGGCATTGATGATCAGGTTCAGCGCAAAGGTTATCGTGGCCACCCCTTGCCGGATGCAGATCAATGTCGTAACAAAGGGTTCTACTGGGAATCCTGTGGGTAGAGGTTGAGTTTTCCACAGTGGAACAGAATTGAAACTCGATAGTTTTCGAAGTTTCTAAATCCTCGGGCAGCCGATTTTATTGCCTGAATCTTTGAATTAAATCCTTCTGCGGTCGCATTGGTGATGCGATGTTTCAAGTAAGTCATTATGTTGTCGAGATGTTTCTTTAGCATCTTGGCGACTGATATGACCGGCTTTAGACGTGAATGTGTCGCCCACCAGTACCCTTTCTTAAAGAACGCCCGGGCTGGTTTATCGTAGCTGTAAGTCCACAGGTCAAGCAGCGTCTCTTTGATTGCCCAGGCTCGGGCAACCTTCAACCCCTTTGATTGAAGGCCATAAAAAGTGGCTTCATCTTTTTCACTCCAGTTGTCGGGATTGCGTAACCAGGTATAGCGAGACCCGACCAGGTCATTGATACCGGCGGCTCTTAATGTTTTATTTTCTTTGCGCCTGACTTGGTCAACCATTTTTGTAAGATAACTGACGATATGAAACTTGTCGTGAACAATGGCGGCGTTCGGTAAAGTCGCCTCAACTGCCGTCATAAATGGAACCCACATATCCACGGCAACAGCAGCTACTTCATTACGCTGCTGTTCTGGAAGCGTGGACAGCAATGCGGTTGCCGATTCCGCCGTTCTATCTGCCACGACCTCAAGCACTCTGGACGCATTCAAATCGTACAGCAGGCTGGCATAGGATTGCCCCTTGCGAAAACTTTTTTCATCGATGCCAAGGTGTTTCACTTCCTCAACAGAGCGTCTGTCCATCCCTCTTTTCACTGCTCGGGATTGAATATGATGCACCTCATCCCACGACAAACCAAGTAGTTTTGCGGCCTGTGTCTTGTTGCTGGCAGCCGACAGCACATCAATAGCGAAACGCTCAAATAAATGCGTAAAGCGTGCCTGCGTATCTGCCCACGGTACTTTCAGGCTTTTGATTCCATGCGCTTTACAATTGTTAGCGTCACAGTAAACCCGCAGTTATTTGCCGCAGAATAAAAGAACGACAAAGAGGCGACAGTGATCCGGCTTAACTCCAATCGATCACAGGCTAGAACGGCAGCTCATGATTTACCTCGACACTGTCTGTGTACTCTTGTTGCTCAATCCGGATCTCCTCGTACAGTTGCGCAATCTCATCACCATAGTGATCCCACAGTACCGATCTCAGGTCGCCGAGCAGCTGATAAATACAATCGGCTTGTTCAGCCGTCCAGTAGGTTGTGATTTTTAAGGTTTTCATTTAGCCTTTCCTCGCTTTTTGGTCTCGCGCCGCTTCGACGCACACTCCTGCGCTTCCTTCATGCGGTACGACTCACCCTCAATGGCGATGACCTCGCTGTGATGGACTAAACGGTCAATCAGGGAGACCACACACGCGGCATTGGGGAACACGTCATTCCACTCGCCAAACGGACGGTTCGTTGTCACCAAAGTTGAACATTTCTGATAGCGCCGGTTGATGATTTCAAACAGCAAGTCAGCATGACGATTGCTGTAGGAGAGGTAGCCCACTTCATCAATTACCAGCAAGGCGGGCCTGGCGTAGTGTTTCAATCGACGCTGCAGGGCATTGGCGCCATCCTGACCTGCCAGGTCGTTGAGCATCGCCGCTGCGGTGGTAAACAGCGCCGTATAGCCGTGCATGACAGCGTTATACCCCAGGTTCTGGGCGATCATCGATTTGCCCACGCCGTTGCTGCCCAGCAGGATAATATTGCTGGCCGTGTCCATAAAACCCAGTTGCATCAGGGCATGAATCGCTTGTGGGTCGATAGCGCTTGGCCACTGCCAGTCAAACTCACTCATCGGTTTGAACCGGCCCAGCCTGGCGCTGCTCAGGCGCCGTTCGAGTGAGCGCTGTTTGCGCTCGGCAAGCTCCCAGGCGATGAGCTGTGCCCGCCAGGGGTATTGCTCGTCGGTGATCTCGCCCCAGTGCGCCAGCACGCCGTGGAGCTTCAGTTCAAGTGCCTGCTGTTTGAGTTGCTCGATATCAATCATCGGTATCATCTCCTGTCTCGCTTCGGGTGCCATTGAGCTTGTCGTAATCGGCAAGCCGAGCCAGCTTGACGCTGTAGTGTTTGACCTTCGCCGGCACGGCGACAGCAAGCGGTGGCGGCAGGTGCTGTTCATCACGGCGGCGCTCAAGAACGTGCTGCACCGCCTCCGGGTAGGGTGATTGCCGATCAAGTGCTTCACCCAGAGCTACATGCAGCTCGTCCCGCCCATAATCATCAAGCAGTTGATTGAGTAACCGGACCGTGGTTTTAATGACATGTCCACGCTGTGCCGATTGCTGCAGCAGCGTCTGGGCGTGCGCCGAAGCATGGCTCAGGCGATCCTGACCCCGGTGTAGTTTGGCGTGGGTTTTCTCCAGCCATAGGGCATTGATATGCGCCTCCTGTTCGATTTGCTCCCCTTTGCCAAAGCTGCGCTGATGCTCAGCAATGCATTGATCGGCCTCCACTATCTGGAGCCGCTCCAGGTCAGCGCTCACGCTCAATGGCTTGTGCACGTATTGATGGGGAATGGAGTAATCATTGAGATCGAAGCGAACATAAGGGGTTTTGGCGGCCCGCACGGGCTGTCTCTCATGGGTATCAAAGGGATTATCCGGCAAACTCACCTGCTCCTGTAAGAAGGCTTCCCTGACCGTCAACGTACGCTCTTCAGGGCAAGCCCGATCAGCACTCACACCCTGGCACCAGTGCTCAGCTTGCGCATTGAGTTCGGCCAGTGTTTGCCAGTGACGAGCGGCAAAGAAATTATCGCGAATATAGCGAATCGCTCTTTCTACCCGGCCCTTTTCATTGCCCCGGGCCACCGCCACCGGGCGTGGTTCGAAGCGATAGTGGGCTGACAAGGCCAGCAAGGTGGGGTGGAAGCGGATGGCGTCACCGTGGCGCTCCAATACGGCCGATTTAAGGTTGTCGTACAGCAGCACCTTTGGCAATCCTTGCCAGGCCTCGAATGCCGCTACATGGCCGCGTAAAAAGTGCTCCATTTGCTGGTTGAGATAAAAGCGCAAGAAGATCTGTCGCGACCAGCTCAGCACCATCACAAACGCCATTAACGGCCGCCGGGCCTTGCCGATCTGAATATGCCCGAACGAACCCCAGTCAACCTGGGCTTGCTCACCGGGCAGGGTTTTTAGGCGTAAATACGCCTCGGGCAGCTTGCGCGGCCGCAGTTCACTGATACGCTGGCGAAACTGGCTGGGGCCACCGGGGTATCCCCGCAGGCGGGCCATTTCATACAAGCGGGCCGCCGTGAGTGTGGGAAACTCCCGCAGGGTGTCGATGACAAAGGGCAGATAGGGGTCGATGATCGACGCACGGCGAGTGCGCTCCACCTTGGGCAGGCCAGCCTGTGCCAGTACCCGATCAACCACTGAGTGGTGAATGCCAAGCTGGGTCGCAATGGTGCCCGTTCGCCACTTCTCAACAAAATGGTAGTGCAGTATTTTTGCTTCAGTTTCTTTGCCGATGGCCATGACTGCCCTCCGATTGATGACTCCTGTCCAGCCGCTGCACTAATGTCGCCGGAATCTGCGCCTGAACTGACTGCTCTGCAGAAAATCACTGCGCAAAAAGGGACCGCAGACCGCGCCACAGTGATGGCAGCGCACGGTGGCGTCAGTTTTACCCGGCATATCGGCCCTTTTGATCTCATCAGGCACGGTTTGCAGTAGATCACGGAGTATTATTGCCAGAGAACGGTGATGCGTTACTTTTTGTTGTTGCCGTTCTCGATAACGCTGTTGGCGAGCGGCATTATTCATGCGACCCGGGCGAGTGGCCTGGTACTTCGCTCTGGCTCGTTTAATGGATTCCTTTCTGGCTTCCTGGCTGCAACCATCGGTGCAATACCGCTGGCCGCGATCACAGTGGGTACAGACGATGACCTGGGCGTAGCAGCGACAACAGTGGTAGAGACGGCTGGATGATGGCATCGACACAAAGGTCGATGAGGGCTGGATTTATTCCCATTATGTGCAACACTTAACGGGTCGTGCACCTGCACGGTTTTTTTGGGTATGGCGCCAGCGTTGACCGTCAAATCTGTGGTGGCGTCATACCGTTCTCAGCGACACTTATTCTTATAGTCCCTACGCTTGAATCGTGCCTGCTTATTGGTCGCTCTTGAGTGTGACTGGGCCGCAGTTCTACCGCGCCGATTCTAATACGCCGAGATCCGTCTATTTCAAAATTCGGCAAATAGCTGCGGTTTTGGAGTGGCGTCTACACCAATGAATACGCGGAACCTGAGCAACTAACTGCGTCTTGAACTGCATCGTATCAAGGTGTCGCCATGTGCGTTGCTCACGATGGTCGTAAACCGAACAAAGGGCATGGCAGACACTACACGCGCCTTTCGTTCCCTTTGGCCAATCTATCTGGAGGGTAATTGATTTGTCGGTCAGATCCGGGGTAATAGCCGTGATTTTCCATGGGTCGCTAAGCCCCAAAAGTTGAGTAAACAACGCGGTATCTTTCATTTGAATATCTCCATAAAAAAAGACTCTTGTACCACATTCTTGACCATTGTTTGGCTTTTACCCATAGGAAACTCGGAAGAACCTAACAAAGCAATAGCCGTCACGCGAGCCGGTGGTGAGCGACCTTTTGCAACCTGCAAGAGACACTACAATCTTTCCGGAACACGCTTCATGGGGCTTGCTAAAAACACGACGTTTTATGGCTTGGCAGCCATGGCTGCGAATATCCGGAAAGGAGCCAGTTTTTTAACGCGTTACGGGTTACCGAACACGGGTTATGCAGGATAGTTGCGCCAAAAATCAGGCAAAGGAGCCTGAACCCTGGATAAGTTGAAGCAACCCAGCGAAAAGCTTACTTCGATACTGCTTTGAGGTTATTAAAAATATGGCTCTTCTCCGCTTTGTTGAGTGAAAAAAGATGCTGACCATCAAGTAACCTGTTGATATGTTTGGTTTATGACAACTTTACATAGGGCAGGTATATGACCATCAACATCTCACGGAATATTTTAAACCTCACGGGGCAACGTGTAAATGAAATTAAACTGGACGAAGAGGGTGACAAGATTGTTATTCACTGTAGCCGGGACGCCCGCAGGAGCACTATAGACCCCACCACAGGCAAGAAGGGAACTATCAACCAGCATATTCGCCGGCAGGTTAAGGATATCCCCCTTTTTGGGTATCCATGTGTGCTCGACATTGAACTGGCCCAAGTGTTTATTAGCAAGGGTGAGCGCCGCATTGAGGCGTGTGATTTTGTCGATAAAGGGTGCCGTTTCACCCACCGGTTTTGCCGACTGATCAGTGGATTATGCCGCCATATGTCTATTCAGGCCGTCTCCAGGCATTTGGGGATACGATGGGAGACAGTAAAGAATATCGACAAGGCATACCTGATGGAAACGCTCCCTGCGCTTGATCCTGCACAGTTGACTGGCTTGGAATATATTGGTGTCGATGAAGTTGCCAGGGCGAAAGGCCATGACTATATGACGGTGGTCTACGATATGGTCGGAGGTCATCTGGTCTGGGTGGAAGCTGGTCGAACTGCCGAGGTGTTTGCAAGATTTCTAAAACATCTCTCCCCGGATACATCCAGTAAAATCAAGGCCGTAGCTATGGATATGGGCCCTGCTTATCAAAAGGCTGTCAGGGAGTGCTTGCCGTTGGCAGACATTGTGTTTGACCGTTTTCACGTCATGAAAAATTACAGCAAAGCTATCCATAATCAGCGCCGGCTTGAGTTCAGGAAGGCCGATCCGAATGGTAAAAAACTGATGAAGGGGACGCATTATCTGTTGCTCAAAAATGCGGATAAGTTGAGTGAGAAACAAAGTAACAAGCTGCAAACGTTGTTGGATAGCAATAGCAACCTGAATGCGCTCTACGTTTTAAAAGAACAGCTTCAGTATCTGTGGAGTGCCACTTCATTTGAGGGGATGGCAGAGCAACTGGAAAGTTGGTGCTTGATAGCAGATCAGTCACACATGCTCTATCTGAAAAAGTTCGCAAAATCGCTCAGAAAACATTGTGTCGGCATCTGCAATTATGCAAAACACAAGCTAACAAGCGCCAGGATAGAGGCTGGTAATGTCAGTATAGGAATGATCCGTAAGCGCGCCAGGGGCATCAGGGATACCGAGTACTTCAAACTCAAAATTAGACAATCATCCCTCCCAGATAATCAATCTATGTTCTATTTGAAAACCTAGAATCACTCAACAAAGCGGAGAAGAGCCAAAAATATTGCGATTCGAAAAATTACGGGGTTATACTGAGGTCTCTAAAAAATAATATTATTATAGAAGGACCAAAGGTTGCCAGGTGCCGCACCTATCGCCTCAATCCCCATGTAGGCTGGAAGGGGAGCGCATCGAAACACAAAAAAACACTCAAACAAGCAGATCACCTAAAGCTTGTCAGTGGTTCGCCAGTGCGAGATCCCGAAACACGGGATCTGTGGGAGTAGCCATGACACCTGAAATCTTAACGATGCTCGGCATGACCACCGCGATTCTTTTTACCCTCTGGCAGATGAACAATAGTCTGCGTTTGGAAATACGTGATGAGTTCAAGTCCGTTCGTGACGAAATAAAGTCCGTTCGTGATGAAATCAAAGCCGTAGATGACAAAATCGATGGCTTGCGTACCGAAATGGGCAAGCTCGACTCGCGCATGTCCCGGGGACTGATCGATGGTTTGCGTGAGGCCATAGCGGCCATTGCCTCACGGTCTGCGGCTTAAACGAACCTCGCGCTCCCGCTACGTCAGGCTGATTTATCAGTCTGACGTAGCGGGAGCGCTGGGTTTAACGGGCAGTTACGCACATTCACACACGCACATAGGCAGTGGGTCTGTCTTTTGCTATCCTTCGGGCCCTACCTGTGCGCTTGTAGATCGCCTGAATCTACACCTGAGTACTGGACCAGGTCACGTTGCACCGCTTCATCCAAGATCAATATCCGCGTGAATATGATGACGGGCGGCGTTTGATGTCAGAACCTAAACTGCCAATATAGAGCGCCGAAGGCGGCATTCAGAGACCACTGCTAAATCCGCGTAGCTGCGATAAAGCCAGAGCTTTAACCCACTCTAAAATCAGGGGTTCGTTTTAAAGGCGTGAAGAGTCCGAGCCTGAATGGCGTTACATTCAAACGGGGCCAACGGCAGTAGCCGTGAACTTTTTTGTTTATGAAGTTAGTGCTCTTACAAGCACCAGCACGATGTGACTGAAGCACATTGAAATCATGACCGAGGCGATGGCTGATAACAGTGCTTACGCAAGACTGATCGATCACTTGGCCTATCTTGATAATGCGAATAGCGGAGCTAAAATTCCGACAGGCCCCAGATCGCGAGTGATGAAAAATAGCGATGAAACAGAAGCAGACTAAAAATAATGTCTTACGGGACGGTCGCCGAAGCTGACATTTACCACACAGTCGCCGGTAATTCCGCTTGGTCTGGCTTTGATGACGACACAAAAACATCGGCCAAGTTGGCAGTTATCGCAGCTACCCGGTCACTACCCCGTGTGGGCTGACTTAACGGCGTTTACCTGTAATGGTTTATATCAATTGCCGGTGGCGGCTTGAAATTAGCATTTGGCACAGGACATCTCCCAGCTGCGGATTTAACCGGCGAACTCTAAACTCTTACGTGCAGCCAGAGCGCGTAACAAATGATGTCGGATGGAGGCAGCTTATTTGACACGACAAAGCTGATCTATTCGCGTTCCACACCGCTCAGTCACGCCAAGCCAGTCCCCGGGTTGTTCCTGGCGTAACACTTCAATACCGGGGTACCAGGTGCTGGTTTGAGCATCGCTCATCCACCCCCATTCTCCATGATAGGGCTGCAGTACAATGGTGGGTAATCCGAGCGCGCCGCACAAGTGCGCAGTCGCATTACTCAGGCAGACCATCAAATCCACTTGTTCCATCAACGCACCGACATGAGCAAAGGAGATCAATTCAGGCTCAAGGTCAGTCACATTGTGGGCCTCCAGAATTTCTCTGCCAGCAGAAGAAATCGACTTTTGAAAACTGAAATAATCAACGTCCTGCCTGCGTGTAAGTGCCTGCAAAATCTCCAAATAACTAATATCAGGAGGACCAGTACGATCGCCGCCGTCCATAGCCCAGGCAAGTCCAATCTTAACTTTTGAACCATTGCCTTTGCATAAATCGGGAACAACAACTTGCTTGTTAATCGATAGATACGGTGTCTGGGTCGGCAATGTCTTTGCGTCTATCTGCAACACCGCAGCCAGTGACATCATCGAAGTGTAAACATCAAAAAGGTCAATGGGTAAGGTGCCGTGTATTCGGACTTCATCAACCGATTCAATTTCCTTAAAGAGTAATCTGAGCGGTTCTTGACAAGCGACTATCAGTTTCTTGCAGCGTTTTTTTGCCATCGTAAAAAAACGCGCGAATTGAATAGCATCACCGGCATTTTCTTCAACGACAATGAGCAAGGTCTTGTCGGTGATGTCTTCACCTTGCCATTTTGGGTGAGGCAGCTTGGCGGACTTAAAGCCTGGCATCCTGGTGCGCCATTCGTAACCTTGCCAACCTTGTTGATAATCGCCCTGTTTGAGTTTTATGCAGCCTCGATGAAAATGTGCCGAGGCGAATGTTTTATCACTGTTAATCGCCCTGTCGTAGCATTCAACTGCGCTATCAAAGTCATTTTTACGCGCGTAAAAATGGCCGCGTATGTTGTGCGACTCCGCATGTTTCGGACGCATAGAGATCACTTGGTCCAGATGGCTTATCGCTTCACCCCATCTATCCTCCCTTGAAAGCGCCTCCCCGAGGAAATACTGAACATCAACGTTCTCAGGATCTTCTTCAAGTATGATCTGAAAAAGATCAATCGCCTGTTTAAATTCTTTGCGCCGACGATGCTCGGCCGCTTTTTCCATTCTTATTTGATTTTCGTTCGCGGGAGCAAGTTCACCCATAACATTGTTTGGCAATGTGAAGGACGAATTCAGCAATACGTGATTGAAATCCAATAGCTCCGGGTACTTAACAGGCAGGCACTGCACCGAAAATATTTCCTGTACACCCGAGGTAAATGAGAAATGGCCCACCGTCACACCTGTTTCGATATCAACAATCCAAACGCCGCACTCTCTGTCTTGCTCGCGTTCTGTTAGAGGAAGACCAGCAAATACAGCAGTTTCCCGAACCTCCGATAAACCTATCAACGCAAAGCGTTCGATAAAGTCGATTCCGCGACAAAAGCCCGGAACTTGTGCCACCACAGTTTTCTCGCCGGTCTTTTCGTCTACCGTGATAAGCTGCCCTAAGCCCGATTCGAGTACCCAGAGTTTTCCTTTGTACCATCGCGGCGAATGCGGCATCGACAACCCGCCAAGAATAATTTCGTTACTCTCGATGTCCATCAAAATGCCGCCGCAAGTTTTATACTCGCGCCACCCGCCGGGCTGATCTGAATGACCAAGGGCCGTTACATATTTGGGTTTACCATCGCGTATCGCCAGTCCGTTCAGATGGCATCGGTCAGTTACGTCATATTCGGTAATAAAAGGAGGTCGCCATTGCGGCACAAAGCTATGATCATTATCAAGTGTACACAAACATGACATTTTCGTATTCACGATCCACAGTTCGTTGCGCTCATCAAATGCCATCTCATGGATATCAATATCACCAGTAATGTGCGCGCGTTTAGGCAAAAAAGCCGCGTCATGGGTATTGGCAGGTTCAATTTTTGCTGCAGCGCTTTTCATGAGCGTGTAGTCGATTACGCAGTTCCCCGAGCCCACACTGAGCCGCTTGCCTTTAAATGCCACGCCCATCGGTTTTTTAAGATCTACGAAGTGGGTGTTGAGCTCAGCGCCTTGCATACGTAATAGCACCAATTTCCTAGCTTGATAAGTTGATACCAGTAGACTTTGCCCCGAGTTCCTGAGCAATTCGAGGAATGTGCCTGTGTATTGACTAGTGGGTGGTTCTGACACTGTTGCCTCGTCGTGTATTCATCCAGCGACGATGCTCGCCGCGCCTATCGGGTTGGAAATAGGTAAGTGTGGCATATTACCATTTTATGCCTGAGTCTATTTGTCGTCGTAATTGTTTGTTTGCAAATTTCTCAGGTTGCCAACTCGAATTTACGACCAACAAGTCATACTTTGATCGGTAGTCATAAAAATTTTTAAATTGATGCAACCCCAAACCGTTACTTGCCTTCATAGGTGGTTCGCCAATACCAAGGAACGTCCAGTCATAGAGTTTAGCACCTCGCAAATAGTTTGCAGATCGAAACGGGTCGATAAAGGCCTGCGTGGCGCATTCCATTAAAACTATCAAGTAGAAGCATACCGATCGTAAGAGTTTGCGGATTTGTCATTTGCACATCATTTCTCTATTGGGATATACTCCAAGCATGATTGAGAATGATAACTAGCTAGGCTCCAATAATAAATTTACCTTAATTGAGAAAACTCTATGACGCACCATAAAAGTCATAAAAGTGTCAGGTCAGCAATTGCTCTTGCAGTTTCGCTTACCATACCCGGCATTGCGTACTCCGCAATACTGGAAGAAATTATTGTCACATCACAAAAACGCCAACAGAACATACAAGACGTTGGCGTATCGGTGACGGCCTTTACAGGCGACCAGATGCGAACTCTGGGTTGGGACAATAGCATGGATGTCGCTGCACAGACCCCTGGCTTGGTTACTACCTCAAATACCGGTGACCCCGGCAATATCGCCTTGTTTTCCATCCGTGGCGTCAGTCAACTGGACTTTGCCGAAGGCCAGGAAGCCCCGATCGCGATTTATCGTGACGAAGTTTACGTGTCTTCCCCTGGCACCTCTGGTACCCCTTCATATGATATTGAACGAATCGAAGTGTTGCGTGGTCCTCAAGGTACACTTTTTGGCCGCAATGCTACGGGCGGTTTGGTGCACTTTATCAGCATTAGGCCTACCGAAGAGCCTGAAGGGAACGTTGGTCTTACGATTGGTGAAAATGGTCAATTTGGGCTAACAGGAGTCCTCAGTGGTCCGCTGAGTGACTCTATGAGGGGGCGTGTGGCCATTTATCACAATGAGGATGATGGCTATATTGAGAATCGTATAGGTGAAGACAAGCGCGCTGACGATACCAGTTCTATTCGGGGGATGTTAGATTTTGACTTCGGTGAAGATAGCTCCCTGCTCCTTATTGGTCAATACACCGATATAGACGCTACCGGTGGTGTCTTCAATTCAGTCGCGTCAACAGGTGCGGGATCGAACGTGGGAGATCGCCGCTACTGCACGACAGCGCCCTCCGACGCAGACTGTCGCTATAGTTCATACGGTATTTTCGGCTTTGCCGATGCGGTTGACGATGGTCAGGTCGCATTTGGCGGTGCATTCGAAGGCGACCCCAATCGGCAGCCCGGCATTGATGATGGAGACGGCGACATCAATAAGGGTGCCTTCGACTTTGACAGCGGTGTAGAACGTTCGTCTTCGAGCATTACCGCCATTTTTGAAACCGAATTCGGTAACAACATTAATCTCGCGTCAGTGACTGATTTCACCAGCAGCGACAAGGATTATCGTGAGGACGACGACAGCACCAACTCTACCTACTACAACGATGGTGTTACCCAACATGCAACCTACGAGGCGGGTGCAGACATCGATCAGTTTTCCGAGGAGCTGCGCATAAGTGGTGAAACGGACTCCTTTAAATGGATTACTGGTTTTTACTACCTGGATATTGACAATAGTTTCTACGGATCATTTAAATTCGCCGCATTCGGTGCTGGTTTTGTGCCACGATTTGAGGCCACCAACAAAACTGAGACCATTTCTGCTTTTGGTCAGATCGATTATTCGTTGACTGATGAACTGACCTTAACCGCTGGTGCTCGTTGGACGCAAGATGACAAGGAAATCGATTACCAATTTGTGGAAGATGCCGCTCCAGGTAGTGGGCTCTTAAATGACGGCCAGCGACACAAGATAGATCGCACGGACGAGGAGTGGTCCGGCAAGCTGCAACTGGATTGGCAACCAACACACGACAGCTTGTTTTACGCGGGTATCAGCCGCGGTGTAAAAGGCGGTGGTTTCAACACCGACTCATACGGCGGTCAGGCACCTACCTTGGCAGCGATTGGTTTTGATCCCGAGATTTTGATCGCTTATGAAGTTGGAGCCAAGACCCAGTTTGGTAATTTACGCCTCAATGGTAGTGTCTTCTACTACGATTACGACGATTTCCAGGCATTCTTTTTTGAGGGCACAACCAGTTTGTTACTTAACTCTGAAGCCAAGTTTACCGGTGCCGAAGTGGAGGCCTACTACTCAACGGATAATGGTTGGGATTTTTTACTTGGTGTCAGTGTGCTCGACACCGAAGTTAATAACCAAGGTCGAGGCGTTTTCGATGAACAAGCTGCTCTGGCGCCTGACCTCTCGGTAAACGGACTCATTGGCAAATCCTGGCAGTTGAGTGGTGGCAGTCGACTTTCTGGGCAGATAACAGCAAATTACAGCGATACGCGTTCCTTTAATACAATCCAATCCGAAATTACCACCGGTAATTCCTACACCAATGTCGATGCCGGAATTCAATATGTCTCTGCCGATGATACCTGGGAGATTGGACTCTCTGTCAGCAATCTTACCGACAAGGAAATATTGTCATACACCTACGATATTGTGGGCTACACCATCCAGGTATTCGCACCTCCTCGTTGGGTTTCAGCCAACCTCCGATATAAATTTTAGTCGTAAAATTCTGCTAAGATCTCTCTTGCTGCCATGATGGAGCGCGCTGTGCGACTCAACCCCAATGGAGTTTGCATTGCCTGTGCCGACCGGCCTCCTATACCTGGAGCGAGGTTGGCGATCGGGTTGCGCGCCTGGCTGAAGGGGAGATAACCCAACTCATCCAGTATGACCAGGTCAGTGCTGGCCAAACGGTTGGCCATTCGCCCTTGTCGTCCGGCGGCCTTCTCCAGTTCCAGCGCGTTTACCAGGTCGACCGTAGAGAGGAACCTCACCCGTTTGTGGTGATGGATAATCGCCTGTACACCCAAGGCAGTTGCCAGGTGGGTTTTCCCAGTACCAGGGCCGCCAATCAGAACAATGTTCTGGGCTTCTTCGATAAATTCGCACCGGTGAAGTGAACGCACCAGTGTTTCTGTCACCATGCTCTCGATGAAGTCGAAGCCGGTAAGATCCCGGTGGGCCGGGAATTTGGCCACCTTCATTTGATAGTTAATAGACCGCACCTCGCGGTCGGCTACTTCTGCTTTGAGCAGATCATTGAGGATGGGTTCTGCCTGCTGATAGGCAGGTGCGGCCTGTTCAGCCAGCTCTTCAATGGATTGAGCCATGCCGTACAGGCGCAGCGCTTTTAGTGTGGCGATCATTGCATCAACGGACATATTTAGTCGACCCTGAAAAACGCTTAACATGTTGATTGTATTAGATAATACTGGGTATTTGTGAGATGATTTCGACCAGTTTCAAGCCTATTTGGCACTTAATCCGGTCGAAACAAAGGTGGCTCTCGATGAAAGATTCTTCCCCCGATCACCATCAAATGAGTTTTATGGCTGCTGGGTTGATGGATCAACTCAATCCGAAACACCCTCTGTTACATCTTGCGCGAACCATACCCTGGGACTTTTTTGAATCGGAGTTCGCTCCCTTGTATGCGGCAACTGGCAGGCCTGCCAAACCCGTACGCTTGATGGTGGGTTTATCTATTCTCAAGCATATGGAAAATGTCAGCGACGAGGTTATCGTGCAACACTGGGTACAAAACCCGTATTACCAGGCATTTTGCGGGGAGGTTGAATTCCAGTGGTCATTCCCTTGTGACCCATCCGATCTGGTGTACTTCCGCAAGCGAGTCGGCGAAAAGGGATTTGAAAAAATATTGGCATCCTCTATCACCATTCATGGTGAGAAAGCGGTCGAAGAGGAAGTCTGTATTGACACCACAGTACAGGAAAAAAACATCACCTTTCCCACCGATGCAAAGTTGTACCGAAAGATTATTGTTCGTTGCCTGAAATTGGCCAGGAAAGAAGGGATAACACTTCGCCGCAGTTATGCCAAGGAAATTAAGCAAAGAAAACTGGAATGTCGTTTTGCGGGACATCCCAGGAACCGTGCCAAGGCCCGCAAAGCCGTTAAGCGGCTAAAGACCATTGCCGGTCGTTTAGTGCGGGAATTGGAGCGTAAACTGCCACTCGACATTCTGGAAAAGCTGGCAGAGGACTTTGCACTATTCCATCGTGGACTGAACCAGAAGCGAGGGGATACGAACAAGCTGTACAGCTTGCACGAACCCCATGTCTACTGCATGAGTAAAGGCAAAGAGCATAAGCGCTATGAATTTGGCACCAAGGTTTCTATCACGACAACTCGGGATTCAAAAATCATTGTTGGTGCCATGGCCTTTGATACGGACAAATTTGATGGTCATACGCTGCCGGAGGTGCTGTTGCAATTGAAGCGGCTTAACAAACTGAAACCGGCCGTTGGCTTATGTGATCGGGGTTACAAAGGGAAGAAAAAGATCAATGACACGCGGATCATAATGCCCAGCACAGGTACTCGGGATACGGATAGTGCCTACCAGGTGCTGATGCGGAAACGTTTTAGAAAGCGGGCTGGCATAGAGCCGGTGATCGGCCACCTGAAGTCGGATCATCGATTGAACAAAAGTTATCTCAAAGGATTTGAAGGCGACCAGATTAACGTACTGATGGCTGCTGCTGCGTTTAACTTCAGGAAGTGGATGAGATTGTTTTTATTGGCCCCGAAAACGGCTTCCTTATGGAGTCGTTTAACGCAGTTTATTATCAAGCCACGGCATTACGGCGATGCCGTGATGGCCAATTAGGCTTTTTCAGGGTCGACTACCTACATCAAAAAGACCAATGCCGCCCAGAACGTTCGAAGTGAGATAGTACTCATCGTAGTAAACCGCCGCTGTGGGCGTGTTGTTGGAATTAAAATCGGCAAGACCAACGCCGCGGATGACCTAGGTCGGCTGACCCGCTCCGCGATCATCAAACAATTCTGCGCCGCTCACATGTTCAGTGAGGTCCTCAAGGTTTCTGACGCCCAGTGCTTTGAGCTCCTCCTCTCCAAACGCCGCTATAGCGATCGACACGTCCTGCACGCTTTGAGCACGTTTTTGGGAAGTGACTATCACTTCTTCAATCACCCTATCCTGAGCAATAGCTGTCACCGACTGTACCGCCAGGATAAGCGGCAATATTGCGAAAGTAGTTGGGTTCCGTGGAAGTTTAGCGAGCATATTCGAGGGCAGTTTCATTTTATTTTCGACCGTAGAATTGGAATGAGAAACGGATTCTTTCATCAATGAGCCACAGAAGTCAATATGAAACTATTTTCACATTCATATTAATTTGCATAAGTAAGCGGTTTAGCGTATCTATAGCTGCAATTGCGCAAAAAGCGACTAACACAAAAGGGTAGGTACTGAAAAAGTGATGGAACCACGAAAGACTCCAATCCAAACTCGCTCACGCGCGCGCGTAGATCTAATTCTGCAATCAGCAAAAAAAGTGCTCAGAAAGCAGGGTTTAAACGCATTCTCGACAACCGCTATCGCCGCCCAAGCCGGCATACCGATTGGCTCGATATACCAGTACTTTCCCAACAAAAAATCGATACTGATTGCTATTTACGAGGAGTACCTACAAAGCATTCGCGCTGTATTCGGCGAGTTCGAGGAGACCGACTTCCTGGCCATGCCACGCGACCAAGCCCTGCGGCAACTCTTTGGCGCCATACTGACCGCAGAGCTGAGTGATCATATTGAAGATGAACTGGAGAAGGCGATTATCCTGTATCCGGAGCTTGCTGAGATAGATCGACAGCATAGGGAAAAAACTGCAACGATGGTTGCATCACTGTTAAAAAAGATGGGCTCGCCCTGGAGCAAAGCAAAACTCGTTCGCCTTGCTCAGTTCGTTTATTTTCTCAACTCGGGAATATGGTCTTATCGAGCAGAAGTTCAACCGCCTAAAAAAGAATTACGCGAGTGGGAGATGGACGTGATCGTAAGTCGATTGGAAAGATGCTTTGAGGCTCAGTAAATGCCGCGAACCAGGTTTTCTCCAAAAACGAACCTCAGACCAAATACCCACCCGTCATTTTTTCAGCCGTGATCCACAACTCCTCTCCCATCGCTTCGTCGTACATATGATGCTCCCCTACAACAACGACCGGATTACAGTCTTCAAAATAGGCACCGTTCACCCCGATGAGAGTATCGCTAGAGGCCACAAACAGCTGAGTGGCCGCCCCCTGTGCTTAGCAGTGAAAGGCAAAACGTTGGTAAACGACGGTAAATCATCAAACGTCGTCAGAAATCTATCTTCGACAATGATCAATCTACCCTTTTGAGCTACAGTGTCGGAAGGCACAGCGACACCACGGAATGACAAAAGGAAACAACATGCGCGCTTGGAAAGTTCACAAATTTGGCCCCCCCAAAGAAGTACTCTCACTCGATGACAAAGCCGAAGATTTTGAACCCGGCGACGGTGAGGTAAAAGTGAAGGTAGAGGCGGCGGGACTGGGTTTGCCGGATGTTTTCATGTGCGCGGATAACTATCCTCTAACCCCACCGCTACCCTTCACTCCCTCACAGGAGGCGGCCGGCGAAATCGTTGCTGTGGGCAGTGGTGTAGATGAAACGTTAATAGGCCAACGTGTTCTCGGCCCCACCCAATTTCAGGTTGGGCGTGGTGGACTCGCAGACTTTTGTCTCATGCGAGCTCAAGCGGCATTTCCGATCCCCCAGGAAATGGCCGGCGAGGAGGCTGCCGGGTTTTTTATCCCCTACCAGACCGCTTGGATAGGATTGGTACGCCGTGCACATATCAGCTCAGACGATACCGTTTTGGTGCTCGGTGCGTCCGGCAGCTCTGGCTGCGCCGCTGTCCAGTTGGCCAAGGCCAAAGGAGCTCGCGTTATTGCTGTGGCCGGAGGGCCACGCAAAGTGGCATTTTGCGAGGGTCTGGGCGCCGATGCAGTCATAGATCATCGCTCCCAGGACATCACCGAAGTGACCAAGGAACTCACAGGCGGCAAAGGTGCAACATTGGTCTTCGATCCCGTGGGAGGAAAAGCCGGGCGAGCGGCATTCAAGGCAACGGCGTTCGAAGGTCGTTTTGTGGTCATTGGCTACGCCAGCGGTGAGTGGCCAAAGATTCGCGTAGAGGAGACTCTGTTTAAGAATATTTCCCTGGTGGGCGCCATGCCCGTGGGCTTCTCGCCCGAATTATTACTTGAGGCACACAGCGATATGCTCGAGCACTGGCGCAACAATGAGTTACAGATTTCAAACAACCGGATATTCCCGTTTGAAGACGCGCTCCTGGGCATCGAACATATCGCCGCAGGCAAAGTAGAGGGCAAGGTTATAGTGTCCTTGCAAACCTAATCGACAATGCTCAGCTTAATTTACGCCAGATCGCTGGATCACTGCATCGGCAACAAGGGTGAGATACCCTGGCACCTTCCCGACGAGTTCGCCCATTTCCAAAGAACGACAATGGGCAAGCCGATCATTATGGGCCGAAAGACTTATGAGGATCACAACTGTGAATTGCCCGGGTCAGCGTTTGTTCGGCAAGTGCGTGCTTACCGTTTGTAGCGAAGGTATTGGCAAGCCCGATATAGGCGTCCACAGCATTGGGTTGAAGCGCAATGGCCCTATTGAATTCCTGTTCAGACAACGCAAATTGCCCTGAACCTCGATACAGGTTCCCCAGGGCTATATGCACAGCAATGGCCAAGCTGTCGAGTTGCTGAGCTCGGAGACAGGCTCGCTCGGCTTGACCAAACCAATCGGTATTCATTTCCTTGAGGTAGCGCAACAATAAGGTATCGCACAGACCGGCATAGGCATCTGCGTACTCTGGAGTCAATTCCAAAGCTTTGCCAAACATTTCCTGTGCATTATCCAGACTAGAGTTGTCAGCCGGTTTCCGCAAGTAATCTCTACCACGCAAGTAGTAGTCGTACGCGGTTGGATCGATGGAAAATTCTCTATTGAGAGTATCCTCAGACGAAATGGAAAGTGTCACACGCAAACGCTTGACGACCTCTGAAGCAATATCATCTTGCAAGGTAAAAAGATTGGCAAGGTCGCGCTCATAAGTTTCAGACCAAACATGGAAACTGTCGGTCGCGTCAATTAGCTGCGCGGTAACTCACACCCGATTTCCAAAGTGCCTGACGCTGCCCTCCAATACATAGCGCACTCCTAAATGCTGCGCAATGGTCTCAATATCTACTGTTTTGTTTTTAAAATAAAAGGATGATGTTCTCGCAGACACATTAAGTTCTCCCAGCTTTGCCAGCAAATTCAAAATCTCTTCGGCAAGGCCATCGCCAAAATACCCCATACTGGGAGCGTCACTGAAATTCACAAAAGGCATAACCGCAATCGTGGCGCGATCTGTTCCCGCTCTCGACGAAATTGTTTGAGACGGGGAGACCTGGTTTTCGCTCTGAGGCTTGAGCCTGTCAAGAAACAGGTAACCTACGAGCAGAATCAGGATAGCAATCAACCCAAGCTCGGCAACGCGAGCCGGGGACAGCGTGAACTGGTGTACGTCTACCTCAACAGAGGGCGTTTCAATGATGCCGCGAGAAGTAAAATCAAAGAACCATGCTAGAACAAGAGAAAACGGAAAGCCCGCCATCCCAATTAGCAAGACCGCAGCCACCGCTCCCTCCCAAAAACCGAGAATGGGGAAAAGCACGTCGGCAACTTGTAGTAGTGCCCAGGCCGCAGCGGAATAGATGGCCGCCACCCGATAGACGCCTCTTCGCTGCAACTGAGCCAGAAACTGCTGTATATCCATATTACACCCGGCTGGATGCCGATAGATCAGTCTAGATGATTTGGCGCCCCGGTCAATCGGACCTATTGCCGTCTTTAGGATTAATACTTTAGGCCGCCATTTTCATATTCGGGCTAAAGTTTTTCCGCGAGCGGGCGCTAAACAACTACACGGTGGCATGAATCATAAGAAAAGCCCTGCCACTGAAACACTCTCAAAGGAATTTAACGCCACGCAGCAGACGCAGGTCGATGATTTACTCACCACCTTGAAGAAACGTGTCCAGGACCGCAATCTAACGCTCCCAGTGTTACCCCAGGTCGCCAGCCAGGTGATGCAGCTGGTAAACGACCCCGATTCCGATGCGGCGGCTCTCACCCAAATTATCCAGAGCGATCAGTCCATGGCGGGGCACGTGATGCGCATTAGCAACTCCGTCGCATACAGCCCAGCGGTAAAAATTACCTCGCTACAGCAGGCGATTGCCCGACTCGGGATGCGGACAATCTCCGAAATATCCTTGGCTGCAACCATGGGTCCAAAAATGTTTCCCGCAAAGGGTTTCGAGACTCTAATCAGTCGACCCTGAAAAACGCTTAACATGTTGATTGTATTAGATAATACTGGGTATTTGTGAGATGATTTCGACCAGTTTCAAGCCTATTTGGCACTTAATCCGGTCGAAACAAAGGTGGCTCTCGATGAAAGATTCTTCCCCCGATCACCATCAAATGAGTTTTATGGCTGCTGGGTTGATGGATCAACTCAATCCGAAACACCCTCTGTTACATCTTGCGCGAACCATACCCTGGGACTTTTTTGAATCGGAGTTCGCTCCCTTGTATGCGGCAACTGGCAGGCCTGCCAAACCCGTACGCTTGATGGTGGGTTTATCTATTCTCAAGCATATGGAAAATGTCAGCGACGAGGTTATCGTGCAACACTGGGTACAAAACCCGTATTACCAGGCATTTTGCGGGGAGGTTGAATTCCAGTGGTCATTCCCTTGTGACCCATCCGATCTGGTGTACTTCCGCAAGCGAGTCGGCGAAAAGGGATTTGAAAAAATATTGGCATCCTCTATCACCATTCATGGTGAGAAAGCGGTCGAAGAGGAAGTCTGTATTGACACCACAGTACAGGAAAAAAACATCACCTTTCCCACCGATGCAAAGTTGTACCGAAAGATTATTGTTCGTTGCCTGAAATTGGCCAGGAAAGAAGGGATAACACTTCGCCGCAGTTATGCCAAGGAAATTAAGCAAAGAAAACTGGAATGTCGTTTTGCGGGACATCCCAGGAACCGTGCCAAGGCCCGCAAAGCCGTTAAGCGGCTAAAGACCATTGCCGGTCGTTTAGTGCGGGAATTGGAGCGTAAACTGCCACTCGACATTCTGGAAAAGCTGGCAGAGGACTTTGCACTATTCCATCGTGGACTGAACCAGAAGCGAGGGGATACGAACAAGCTGTACAGCTTGCACGAACCCCATGTCTACTGCATGAGTAAAGGCAAAGAGCATAAGCGCTATGAATTTGGCACCAAGGTTTCTATCACGACAACTCGGGATTCAAAAATCATTGTTGGTGCCATGGCCTTTGATACGAACAAATTTGATGGTCATACGCTGCCGGAGGTGCTGTTGCAATTGAAGCGGCTTAACAAACTGAAACCGGCCGTTGGCTTATGTGATCGGGGTTACAAAGGGAAGAAAAAGATCAATGACACGCGGATCATAATGCCCAGCACAGGTACTCGGGATACGGATAGTGCCTACCAGGTGCTGATGCGGAAACGTTTTAGAAAGCGGGCTGGCATAGAGCCGGTGATCGGCCACCTGAAGTCGGATCATCGATTGAACAAAAGTTATCTCAAAGGATTTGAAGGCGACCAGATTAACGTACTGATGGCTGCTGCTGCGTTTAACTTCAGGAAGTGGATGAGATTGTTTTTATTGGCCCCGAAAACGGCTTCCTTATGGAGTCGTTTAACGCAGTTTATTATCAAGCCACGGCATTACGGCGATGCCGTGATGGCCAATTAGGCTTTTTCAGGGTCGACTAATCAGCGAAATTTGGCGGTCCTCCCTGGCGAGCGCGCTTTGGTCGCGGGAAATATCACGACTGGCCAGGAGCAATGTCGAGATAGCATTCCTATGCGGGCTACTGTGCGATATCGGACGCCCTGTTGTTCTGCAAACTGTTTTACAAATTTCTCAGGAAACCGGCGTGGTGGTAAATCGTGAATCTATGCCCACATTGCTGCAGGCCTATCAGACAGAGGTAGGAGCAATGCTTGTAGACCACTGGCAGCTTCCTGAAATAGTCGGGCAGACCATACTCGGAGTGGTCGGCGAAGAGGTCGAACCCGGGGCTCGAAAGGTAGCCGATATCGTAAAAGCCGCCAAAGTTTTTTCAGCCACAACCCTGGAGGGAACTCCCTTCGATCTCGAATCGCTCATCACAGACCCAGCGATTATAACCGTCAATCTCTATGAAGAAGACATCGCGAGCCTACTGGAGCAGGCTGAGGCTATTCGCGAGACTACAGGAGCACTACTACCATGAGCCTGCACAAAATGTACGACGTGATAGTGATTGGCAGCGGACCTGCGGGGCAAAAGGCGGCGATTCAGGCAGCGAAAGCGGGCAAGAGTGTAGCCTTGATTGTAAGCGCACTTAAATCGACCCTATTGATTTTGTCTGCGAGCCGCTAGTGTAGGTCGTCAAACAGTTTGTAACTTATTAAGTTTCTCTCTGCCACGCTTCACTTTCTCCAATATGTCACTCGCGGATTTGGTCCAGATATAAGGCGCTGGCGCTTGATTATGAGTCTCAATGAACGCCATGACTGTTTGCTCAAGCTCTTCCACACTGCTAAAGACACCTCGTTTCAATTGCTTTTCAGTTAGCTCCCGAAAAAACCGCTCCACCATGTTTAACCACGATGCGCTGGTTGGCGTAAAGTGCACATGGAATCGCTGGTGATATTTCAGCCAGCTTTTTACCTTCGGGTGCTTATGTGTGGCGTAGTTGTCACAGATAATATGAATCTCTTTATCCTTGGGCGTCGACTTATTTATTGGGCGGAGAAACTTCAACCATTCTTGATGGCGATGCCGTTCGGCGCAGGTACCTAACACTTCCCCTGTCAAGATGTTCAATGCCGCAAACAAGGTCGTGGTGCCATGACGTTTATAGTCATGGGTCATTGTCGCCGCCCTGCCTTTTTTCATCGGCAAGCCCGGCTGCGTTCTATCCAGTGCTTGTATCTGACTCTTTTCATCACAACTGAAAACAATGGCATTTTCTGGCGGTGATAAGTAAAGGCCGACGATTGCCTCCAACTTCTCGGCAAACTCTTTATCGTTCGATACCTTGAATGTATTTATTCGGTGTGGCTTCAAACCGTGGCTTTTCCATATCCTGCCCACCGAGGACATGCTAATGCCGGCCTTATCTGCCATGAGACGCTGGCTCCAATGCGTAGCGTTTTCCGGTGTCTCTTGCGTCGTGAGTCTGATCACCTGTGCAACCTTGCGTGAACTGATTTTCGGTTTTCGCCCTGGCCGATACGCATCCTGGCTGATGCCTTCGACTCCACTGTCTGCATAGCGTTCTCGCCAGCGGCCCGCTTTCTGTCTCGTAATGCCCAGTTCAAAACCGATCTCTTCATTGGTCATGCCCTTGCCGGCCAGAAGAACAATTCGCGAACGCTCCGCCAATCGGACCGAGACAGAACGCGATTTAGATAACTTACTCAAACCCAAAACTTCGTCATCAGACAAAACAATTTCTACTGCAACACGCACGACAAGCTCTCTATATAGGGAAGAGACTATATGGTACACTATTTACGACGACCTACACTAGACAGTAGATCGCTTTACTTCGCCGTTACTCTTCGATTTCCATGTTCCAGGGCAGTAATGCTTCAAGCTTCTCCACCGTATCTGCCGCCGCAATGTGCGCCAGCACATGCTGGAGGTAAGCATAAGGTTCCAGGCCGTTCGCCTTTGCCGATTCCACTAAACTATAACAGGTCGCACTGGCTCGGGCCCCGCGGGAGGTATCTGCGAATAGCCAGGCGCGCCGACCAACCGCAAAGGGCCTGATCGCATTCTCAGCCAGCGCATTGCTGATATTCAACTGGCCGTCCTCGCAATAGCCAATCAGGTACTCCCATTGGTTCAGTGTGTACGTTATGGCCTTGTGGGTCAGGCTATCTTTGGGCACCCGGCTGACGTTCTTCTCCAGCCATGGCTTCAGGTCCTCGAGAATCGGCACGCTGAGTGACTGCCTTGCCTGTTTTTTCTTGTCGTGCTCCAGATCCTTGATCGATTTCTCTATCGCATACAGCCTTCGTATTTTACTGAGTGCAACGTCAGCCTTGGTGGGTTGCCCCACTTTCTTTTGGGTGCTCCTGGTTTCCGCCGCCCGGCTGGCTTCAACGAACTTGCGCCGGGCATGGTCAAAGCATCCAATTCGGGTAATGCCCGCTATCCGGCACACCTTGCTGTAACCGGAATAGCCGTCGGCCTGCAACACACCACCAAAGCCATCCAGCAGGCGTTCAGCCACCGCGCCAGCACGTGAGGGGTCGTATTCGAACAGCACTGATTGTTTATCCGGCGGGCCGCCGCGTATCACCCACATCCATTTATCCGATTGGGCCGTTTTGCCCGTTTCCTTCAAGACTTGTATGCGCGTCTCATCCGCCTGCAGGTAATTCCCCTCAAGCTGAACCTCCCGGATCAAGTTGATCAAGGGCTGGAATACATCCTGAAGCCGTACAATCCAGTGGGCCATGTTGGAGCGGCTGATATCACCGCCGTAGCGCTTGAGCATCCCCTCCAGGCGGTATAGCGGCAGTCCATCGGCGTATTTGGAGGCAATGATGTAGGCCAGCAATGCAGGACTGGCAAAGCATTTCCCCAGCGGATGAGCGGGGCGCTGTGCGGCGACAATGACGTCTTCACCATGGTTATTGAACACCGCCTTTTCCTGCCAGTACTCCAGCACCTTGACCTGGGCGGGAATAAACTCCAGCTCTTCCTTGACCTTGGTGAAGAAGGTTTTGGCTGCTCCTTCTTTTTCTTCGTCTGTCAGGGCGAGGTGGATCTGTACCCGTTGCAGCTTGTCGCTAAACCCGCGCTTTCTTTTCTTCTTTTGAGGCCGAACCCGGTCTTCTTCAGGCAGTTGCTCTTCGAGCTCACTCAGGGCGACTTCGATTTCAGCCTCATCGAACAAATCAGACTGAAACGCCAGTTTCTCACTACTGGCTCCGAATTTCTGTACCGTGGCCAGGCGCAAGTATTCTTCGAGCAGGACAATGCGTTTACCCTGTTCAAGGATGATGTGGTTTTTGTCGCCGAGGTGTTTCTGGTGAACCTGGAGGAGCTCGTTTTTTTCTTCGAGAAGCAAACATTTATCTTCAAGAATCTGGTCTTTTACGGCGAGGGCAACAAGTAATTCAGCGACGGATAAGTTCTCGTAACACCCTTGTTTTTGTTGCTTTTTTATCGCCGATTGCATGGCGTAATTATAACATTCATGGCGACAAAAAGCTTTAAAATACAGACTCATAATGCAATTTTTTATGCCCGGTCATCAGCATGATGTCGTACCCGTCGAGCAGCCAATTGATCTGTTGTCCTGTCAGTGAAACAACTTCATCACCACGGCGAGGCCAGCGGAATTTCTCCTCGGCAAGGGCCTTGTAGTAGAGCACAAAGCCATTATCTTCCCAGTACAGGCACTTGATCTTGTTGCGCCGCCGGTTGGTGAAGGCGTACAGGCCGCCGTCGAAGGGATTGTGGCCCAGCTCTCGCTCAACGATGGCAGCCAGCCCTGCACTGGCTTTTCTAAAGTCTACTGGGTCCCGGTACAGGTAGATCCGCGACATGTCATCGGCCGGACGGAAATAGCGAGTAGTCACAGCTGCTCCAGTAGCTGGCGCACCACCGGCACGTTATCGGCACAGATACCTCGCACAATGAATCCGTTGGGCAGTGACAAGGTTAGCCCCCGATCGGCGTCAGGTCTGACACTCACTGCGGCAAAGCCACCTTGGTCTTGTTTTATAGAAGACACACGGATGGTATCGTCAAACTTCCGATGCCAGTACACAAAGCGATGGTAAGTCAGGTGATTGTGTTTGCAAAACCGGGTCTGGGACAAGCCCGACAGTTTCCAGGTTTGTATTTGCTGCTTCCAGTCAATACCTTGTGGCTGGGGCTGAGTGATATCGTTCATGATTTGCTCCTGTGTGGTTATCAGGAGAAAGTCTGGCGGGAACTCTTACAAAAAAATAGGTGCTGATTTAGGGGCGCTTACCCTTGATTGAAAGTGACAAAGCTCTTGGTGGTGCTTGTGTTCACAGAGGTACCATTCCCAGTAAGACCATGCGAGAAAATGCCCTTCGCATCAGTCATCTGCGAGAAGGCGCCCAGCTATTTCCCTACGAGATGTGCCCCGACCTGGAAATGTCTGTGCTTACGGACAGCATGAGCACTGTGCTGGAAGCCCACGACGTCTACATTCGCGATCAACTCGAGCGCAACAACGTGGCCTGCCTGCACGGGAGAGCGAGTTTCATCGATGCGCAGAACCTGTCACTGACACCTCCCGGCGGACAGAGCCAAGAACTAACGGCTCGCTCCTTTATCATCGCCAGTGGCTCAGTCCCCCGAGCGGTTGACCACATGGAAGTTGATCATGAGTTTATTTATGACAGTGATTCAATTCTCTCGATGGTTTATCTGCCAACATCACTGACCGTACTGGGCGGCGGCGTGATCGCATCGGAGTACGCTTCAATATTCTCGACCCTAGGCGTAGAGGTCACCATGATCGACCGCTATCCACGCCCGCTGGGTTTTCTCGATTCCGCGCTATCGGAGCGCTTTGTCGACGCGTTTACCGATGGCGGCGGTAAGTTTACTGCCAATGCAAACGTAAAGCGTGTGTATTGGGACGGCGTGTGTCAAATGGTCACCGAGCTAGAAGACGGAACCGTTTACCACGCAGAAAAAGCGCTGTGCGCTACCGGTCGAGTTGCAAATGTAAGAGCTCTAAAAATTGGAAATGCCGGGCTAGCACTGAACGAGAACGGGGTTATCAGCGTAGACTCAGACTACCGCAGCGAAGTGCCCAACATTTTTGCCGTCGGGGATGTTATCGGACCACCCTCATTGGCCTCAGCCTCAATGGAACAGGGGCGACGAGCTGCACGGGCAGCAGTGGGGCTAAGCAGCGGCGAGATAAGCCGACAAATTCCGATGGGCATACGGAACTGTCTACCGTAGGAATGACCGAAGCACAGGCCAAAGAAACCTACGGGAGCGTTAGTGTGGGTGTTGCCAACTTCCGCGAGATTGCCCGAGGGCAAATTTCCCGTATTCCAGACGGCATGCTCAGACTTATTGCAGACCCAAGCGGAGAAAAATTACTGGGCGTGCAGATTATTGGAGAGGGAGCCACAGAGTTGATTCATATTGGCCAAATGGCTTTGCAGGCCGACATGCCTGTGGATACCTTCGTTGAGAACATCTTCAACTTTCCAACGATGGCGGAGGCGTATCGTGTTGCGGCACTTGATCTTGTCAGCGGACGTTTGAGTATCGAAGAACCAAAACAGGCTGCCAATTCCTAGTTTTTGACGAGAGAAATGTCAGCTCGGCAAGTGCTGTCGGGGTGGCTACGCTGCGACATTACCAAACAGAGCAAGCGCCTCAGCGTATTCATCACTGTCCTCGTCAAGCTCTTCAACTTCTACCTCGGTCTGAACACCCAGTTTAATAATCGAAGGTACCATCGCGAGTTCTTCATCAGACATAATTTGTCCGACATTCGCCGCGCTCTGTAGATTCGCGACCTGCACAATATCTACCAGGTCCGGGCCGTTTACACTGTCCCGCTGATAATCCTTGTGCTGCGAAACTGCAGTGATCAAACTTTCCGGGAAGTCCCAACTTTCGAGAATCGCCGCTCCAATTGGAGCGCTCAGATCTTCGATGATTGAGTTTAATAGCGTGGGATTTTCAAGCAGTTCAGGGCGCTCATCCGCCTTTAGCAAGATCGGCAGTACACCGATATCATGAATCAACCCAGCAAGCATAGCTTCGTCGCTGGGAATGCCAGCCTGCTTTGAAGACAAGACATGGCAGTTTGCCGCTACGTCGGCACTGTGCTGCCACAGGGCATGTAATTGATCGGCAATACCTTTGGACGGAGCTTGAAACATCCGTTCCAGAACCAGGCTGGACACCAGGTTTCTAACCATTTTAAGGCCCAGACGCGTTATCGCTGTCTGCACCTTATCCACGGGATTCCGTCCTCGATACAGCGGGCAGTTGGCAACCCTGAGTAATTCAGCCGACAGCGCCGCATCACTCAGAATAACATCCGACAAATCAGTCATGCTTGCATCGGGGCTTTCGGCGATGTCATTCACTTTGAGAGCGACATCTGGGAGCACAGGGAGTACTAACTTACCACTCTTTAATTCTGCCAGAATTTCTTCGTAAAACTGTTCTTGTTGATTCATATATTGGCTTGTCGTCTACAGTTATTTGGATTGGTACATACGCTAATCACTGGATTAACAGTCCCATTAAAACAGTGTTAACGTTACTATAGCTGTGTATCCAGGCAAAGACTTAATAAGTTACAGAAGATGAATAAGCCCTATGTTAATCAATGAACACAAATACGGAGTTGGCGAAAATTCCTATAAAGCCGCTGGAGAGTTACAGGGAATCACCGAGCTTGTAGATGCTTTTTACGCGAATATGGACGACTTTCCCGAGGCGCAAAAAGTTCGACAAATGCATGGCGCGGATCTAACTGAAGTGCGTCAAAAACTCGCCTACTTCCTCAGTGGATGGTTGGGCGGGCCACGCTTATTCGCGCAGCACTATGGCTCGATCAGTATTCCCGGATTTCACCAGAAATTTCGTGTGGGCGAGGCGGAGCGCGACGCGTGGCTGTTGTGCATGGAAAAGGCAATCGACGATCAACCCTACGAAGAGTCATTCAAAAAATACTTGTTGGCCCAGCTTAGTATTCCAGCTGAACGCGTGAGACAAGTCAGCGTAGAAACTCAGGGTCAAGGAGATGAGGAAGTCTAATCGGGGCCAGCAGTTTTCAAGGCATATTTCCGACTTTTTTAGGCAAGCGGGGAATGTTACGCTGCTGCTCATCCCAAACAGATACAAGGCAGGGTACTTGTCGTGAACCTAACCCCAATAAACAAAATTCAGGGAGAGGGTCTTTGGTCCCCTTTTGGCGGTGAAACCGTTCGCACCCGAGGCGTTGTCACAGGGCATTCGCGTCGGGGGTTTTTCCTCCAGGACCCACAACCACTTTCCAATCCCACGGTTTCTGATGCAGTTTTTGTCTACAGCCCGAAACGGAAGCCACCCGTCGGCGCTTTTTTGGAACTTGAAGCAACTGTCATAGATTACGTTTCGCTCGACAATGGCAAACCGGTTACCCAACTCCAAATGCGCGACGGCAATCTTCTGGAAGAAGAAACCGATCCCATTGAAGCCTTCGTTCTCACCGCGAAGAATGTTCCTTCGGACAATGCGGAGCTGGCACAATTTCTAAACGGCCTTGAAGGCATGATGCTGGGTATTGAGGCGGGTGCCACTTTCATTCAGGCAAGCAACCCCTTCGGCGATTATGTCGTATCACTGAGGGACGACGCACGCTCTGAACTGCGAACCGCGCACGGCGGTGTGGTTATGAACGCAGAGCAATCAGATCGCTGGTTTCCCAGTTTCCGAGTGATCGACTACGCCGATGCACCGCGTCTCAATGTCGGGTCAACTCTGCTTAGCCCTATTACCGGTCCTTTAAATTTTAGATCGGGTTCTTATCAAATCGCGGTAAACCATTCGATCGATGTGAAACCAAGCCATATCGACATAGAGCAAACCAAGCTGCACCCAATCGAGGACCACCTCACTATTTTAACGCTGAACAGTTTTAACCTGGACGTGCAAATTGAGTCAGCTGAAAAAGTCAGAAATCCAAAGCTAGACATAGATGACGACGTAGGAGATGGCCGTTTCGATTCACTGGCCAAAGCAGTGGTATCACAAGCCGGAAGCCCGGACATAATCGCGCTGCAGGAAATACAGGATAACGACGGCGCTGAATTATCCACAGAAGTTAAAGCAAATAAAACCCTCGAACTGCTGGCTCAGGTTATCAGAAAAATTGGGGGGCCAGACTACGCGTGGGTGGATAGCCCACCGCAACTCGACAGCGATGGAGGGCACCCCGGCGGCAACATTCGCAACGCTTACCTGTACAACAAAGATCGCGTTGAACTTGTTGAAAATAGTGTCATGCGTCTCGGAGAAAATTCGGAAGCGTTTGAAGGCTCCAGAAAACCGCTGGTAGCCCATTTCAAATTGAAAACCGGTACGAAACTCCTGGCGATCGTCAACGTTCACCTCGTTTCCAAGCGACACCAAAACAGTATCTTTTCTCCGGAAAATCCAGGGTTCGATCCGCAATTAAGTCGGCGCGTACAGCAAGCCAGCGTGGTAAGGGATTTGATGCTACAGCGTGCTGCCGATGGAACGGACTACTTAGTAACAGGAGACTTTAACGATTTTGAAGACAGCCCTACCCTGCGAGCTATGCTAGGTGATGAAAGTGTCAATCTCGTAAAGTCCCTGCCAAAACAGGAGCGCTACGACTACAACCATCGCGGCAAGCTGCATGTTCTAATGCACGCCATCGTCAGCAAAGAATTGGCAGCGCATGAACGAGCCGAATACGAAATACTGCACGGCAACGAATTACTCGGAGTGCGCCCGGGAGATCTCGGAACCAAGCCCAGTGACCATGCCTACGTCATCACCAGATTAAAAATGGAATAGTATCGTCATTGAGTTTTTCGATACGTTCAGTCGAAGCGGCCAGTCTCAAACATTTTACTTGCCGCTACTACTGTAGCCTTTTGCATTTTCCCCGCCAGTGCACCGCCGACACTGACGCGAGCCACGCCTAGTTCCGAATACTGTGCCAAAGTGACATCTGGCATAAACACAGCGATAATATTTACCGGTTTCGAAACTGACTCAAGTACTTTTTTTACTTCCTCTAGGTTTTTCAGACCAGGGGCGTACAGAACATCCGCGCCAGCCTTCTCAAAAGCCTGTAAGCGGGATATGACCTCATCCAAAGTGGCAGTTTTGCGAAGCAAGCCCTCCGCGCGAGCGGTCAAGGTGAAGGATAATCCGGCGACCGCTTCCGAACAGGCCGCTATTCGCTCCACCACCAAATCGAAGTCATAGATATGACTTCGCGAATAGTCTTCTATCGATCCTCCTGCAACGCCGGTCCGCGCAAGCTTCACCAGATTCTGCGCCGCCTCCTGGGGAGAATCCGCAAATCCGTTTTCGAAGTCTGCGCTAATAGGTACGCGGGTCACTGAAGACAACAATCGACAGTGTTCGAGTTTTTCCTCGAGGGTAACTTCGCCATCGGCTTTACCAATCGACTGCGCAAAGCCTGCGCTCGTGGTTGCCAGCGCTTTAAACCCGGCATCTTGCAATATCACTGCACTTCCCGCATCCCAGGGATTTGGAATCGCAAATGCCTCGCCACCTGTGTGAAGTAGCGCAAAGGTATCAGATTTTTCTTGTTGGCTTGGAATCGTCATTGTGAATCACTCCCATCAGTTAAGGCATCTCGGGGCCAGATTTTTGTCAGCATGCGTTCCATATCTTTGGAAATAAAATAGGCAACCGGAACCAAAACTAAGGTCACAAAAGTGGCAAACAGCACGCCAAAGGCAACAGAGGTAGCCATGGGCTTCACAAACTCAGACTGTATTGATGTTTCAAGCTGTATGGGTAACAAACCCAGGAAGGTCGTAATCGAGGTCAAAACTACGGCTCGGAATCGCATTGGACCCGCCTCCATAACCGCCTCGCGCCAATCGTGGCCCTCGTCGATGTAATGGTTTATAAAATCCATCATCACCAGAGAATCGTTGACCACAACACCCACCAAACCGACGATACCAACAACAGAAAAGATACTGATATCCATACCCAGCACCAAGTGTCCAATGATAGCACCGATTATCCCAAAAGGAATAACTGACATTATCAACAACGGCTCAACATAACTTTTCAGCGGTATTGCCAGGGCGCCAAAAATCATCAGCAGCACGATATACAAGCCGTATTGTAAGGAGGAGGCAGTGTCCTGGGTTGACTCCGCCTCACCTCCCAAATGATAACTGAGACCCGGGTACTGCTCCAAAAGCACCGGTAGAATGTCGTTTTTCAATAACCGAGTGACTTCTCCAGGCTCGACTACCACTTTATTGATATCGGCCTCGACGTTCACTACTCGACTGCGATCAATACGGTTGATGACGCTCAGCCCAACCAGCTCACGCACCTCCCCCACGACCGAGAACGGTACCTTGCGCCCATCCGGTAAACGAATCCAAAGTGCTTGAAGACTACTAATTTTTGCTCGATCATCGGCGGGCAGCCGCACATAAACACGTACTTCGTGGCGACCGCGCTGCACGCGCTGCACCTCCGCCCCAAAAAAGGCCTGCCGTACCTGGGCGGCAAGGTCCACTGTCCCAAGTCCCAGCGCCTCACCCTCGGGGGTCACCTGAATATCCAGCTCTTTGCCGCCGGCGTTAAAACTGTCACTGATATCTTGCACGCCAGATACTGTTGACAGTGCAATTTTCAAATCGTTTGCGGCCAGGCGCAAGTTTTCAAGACTCTGCCCTTTTAGTTGCACCTGCAAACCGGCACCTGGCGGACCCGCCTGAGCATCAATACTCAACGCGCGAATCCCCTCTAGAACGCCCAGCTCTTCCCGCAACCATTGCGCGAGCACAACCGAGTCCACGGTGCGCTCTTCACTTGGCACTAAATCGATATCCACTCGTGCAGTAATATCGCTATCGGAAACAACCATGAGCTGGCGAATAACATCGACATCTGTTCCCAAAGATTCCAAATAGCGATCATTCATTCTCTGCGCTGCCTGTTCAATTCTTTGCGCATAACCGTGCGTTTTTTGCCAGGGTGTCCCCTGAGGCATATCTAACTGCACCATAATTTGATCGGAAGGAATGCTGGGAAAGAACACGAACCGAACTACGCCCGATGGCACCAATGCCATACAGATAATGAGCACCGCCAAAAACACCGACAAGGTGGTATAGCGATGTTGTGTGCACATTTGCAACAGGCGGCGATAGGGGCCGTTGGCGAAACTTTTCAAAGCTAAGGCAAAGCGGCCTTGAATGTCCTCTACGACCCTGCGCCAACCACCTGAGGCCCTTTGCCCAACTCGCAAATGGCGCAGGTGCGCAGGGAGGATGAGTTTGGTTTCAATTAGAGAAAAGAACACACAGAGAATGACGACGGGCCCCATTTGGCCCATAAAACGGCCAATGCCCTCTGTTAAAAATAGGGTGGGCCCAAACGCCACCATGGTTGTCAGTGCACCAAAAATCGTCGCCGTTGCAACTCTGCGCACACCACGCACGACACTGCCTACGCCCTCTCTTTCCGCTTCAAGACGCGCATAGGCGCTCTCAGCCGTCACAATTCCATCGTCAACCAATATCCCTAGAACCAGTATGAAGGCGAACACCGAGAGAATGTTTATTGATATCGGCAATCCCAAAAGGTAGATGGTCGCAAGCGTACCCATCACCGCAAAAGGCACACCGACTATCACCCATAACGCTAGGGTGAGATCAAGAAAGAGGGCCAGAGCCAACACCACAAGAATCGCCCCCTGAAACGCGTTGCGCAGCATTAAGGCAATACGCCCACGCAAAATACTGCTCTCGTCGATCCAACCGACGATATGCACACCCTCAGCAAGGTTCTCCTGTTTCTGAACAATATAGTCGCGTATCCGGTCCGTCATTTTCAGTACGTCCTGGTCACCAACCCGATCGACGATGAGGGTAATCGCACGACGACCATTCAAAGTATTCAGTACAGGCTGTTCCTCAAATCCATCCACAACGTGTGCGACATCACCCAATTTTATTCGGGTCCCGTCCGCTTTGGCCAAAAGCACCAATGATGCGAATTCTTCACCTGTGTAAGCCTGAGATACGGAACGCAAAGTGATCGCGCCGCTATCGGTGCGAACAGTGCCACCTGGCAGATCTCTGGAACGGCTTCTTACGGCGTTCACCACCTGGTCAAAGTCCAGGCCATAAGCCCTTAAGCTCTCGGTGGAAACTTCTATAGAGACTTCGTATTCACGCTCCCCAAGAACACGAATTTCACTGATACCGCCCAAGTCCAGAATTTCCTCGCGCGTTTGCTCGGCGAGTTGTTTGAGTCCGACTTCATCAAGATCGCCGTAGACACTCACACGCATCGCGTAACCGCGGCTGATCACCTCTTCTACAATCGGCTCTTCCGCATCCAGCGGGAATGCGGGAATGCCGTCTATACGCACTTTCGCTAGATTTAATGCCTTGGAGATATCGCTGCCCGGTTCCATCTCAACCGTAACAACCCCCACGCCTTCTCTAGCTGTACTGCGGATCTCCTTTATGCCAATAATGTCCCGCAGCGCTTCCTCTATCTTCAGTATGATTCCCTGCTCAACTTCTACGGGAGAACTACCCGGATAGGGAACGGTAACGGTAAACGTGTCGGTCGGAAAACTGGGAAAGACTTCTTTGCGGATCTCGCCTACCGCGATAAACCCGGCAAGGAGAACTATCACTAGCAGTAAATTCGCGGCAATAGGATTGGAAGCCATCCACCCGATAGGGCCGCTTTCATGATCGTAGCGCGAATTAGGCATCGATGCGCGCTACCTTCATACCGTCGAACATGAGATCCAGACGCGTGACGACCAGTTCATCACCGGCCTTCAGACCCTCATCTACAACAACCCAATCACCCTGACGATACACAATATTAACTTTCCGACGCTCCAACGCGCCATCTGACAAGACAAACACCGAATCGTCAGCATGCAGCGCGGAGCTGGGCAGACGCGCCGCGTGCGCGATGGGTTTTCCGGGAATATTCGCTTCAACAAACAGACCAAGTGGCAACGGATCGTCATGCACGTCTAAATCGTAAGGTTTTGCAACCTCGACGACCACGGGAACAACGCGGGTTTGCGGATCCACTCGCGATTCAATGCGAAGAATAGAGGCTTCCCACTGTAGGTGCCGTGAGCCGATACGCGCCGAAAGAATGACCTTGGTCTGCGCTTTCGCATCCAGAAACCCCGACTCGAATGCAGGGATAGGAAGGCTGATTTCAGCGGTATCGCTGCTAAGCAGCCGCGCCACAGTTTGTCCGGCGCTGATAAACTGCCCCAGCTCTACCGACTGTTTATCGATCACTGAATTAAACGGCGCTTTGATCTGGGTGTACGAAAGATCGCGCTCGGTTTTAACAATCCGTTGCCGCGCCGCCTCAATGTTCAGCTTGCCTTCGGCAATCGCCGCGGATCGTTTCAATGCCCTGGAATCGGCCAGGGCCATATCGGCACTGGCCAGGGCGCCCTTGGCTTCTGCCAGAGCTAATTGATAATTTATTGCTTCAACTTTTAACAGCACCTGCCCTTCGAGTACCATCTCGCCCGGCTCAAAATTTGGCGCCACCCACACGACTCTACCCGTAACTTCGCTTGCCAGCTCCAACTCATGTTTGGCCGTGACGTTTCCGTGGGCCACAAGAGATATAGGCACATCACCAATTAGTACCTGCATAGTTTTAACGCGCTGCAAAGGAATTTTGGCATCTACTGGCTGCAGCTCTTCGCGTGTTCCAAGCATAAACTGTGCGATAAGAATCGCTACAGCGACAACCACCAGAGGAACCAGTAGTTTTTTGGCATAATCAAGCATTTGATAAATCTCAAATAATGCTGGCCTTGGCGGCCAGTGACACGTTTTCTAGCGGCTATAGTTATATCACAGTAGGGGTAGCCGTAACCAACACTCGGGCGCGGAGCACCCCACAGCGCGGGTTCCCCTAGCCAAGATTGGGAGGAGGCGTAAATGAACGGTGATGCTGCTCCAGAATCCTCGCCACAGCGAGGGAGGTCTTATCCCCCATATAGGGAGCGACGATTTGAACGCCTATGGGTAAACCAGAAGTTGTCTCCCCAATGGGGGCCGCCGTGGCGGGTAAAAAAGCATTCAACGTCAGACCAGCCCAACGCAGCAACTCCATATAGGGTCGCTCTTGCCCATTGACCAACAGACGGCGACTATCCATCGCCCCCTCCTGATCGTGCGGAAATGCGGGTACATGCGCGCAGGGACACAGCAATACATCAAACTCTTCAAAAAACTCCCCCCAGACTTTCCGGGTCCGAAGACGACGTTCGTTTTGTTTTAACCAGGCTTTGTAGCTTAGAGAAATACCTCGCATCTGCAACAGCGGTTCAGTCATATCTGTTGGGTCAGCTGCCGCCACCGCTTCCGCTGCCCTCTTGTGGACAGACTCCGGCATGCCGCCACCCATTGATGCCATCAAGAGCTGGATGTAGTTTACGTGGTTTGCTTCAGGGTCAATATCAGGGCGGGTCTTTGTATCAACAGAAGCTCCCAGGTTAGACAAAGTGGCGCCGGCTGATTCAATGCAAGCTGCTATTTCGCGCTCTACTGGACAAAACTCGTCGTCAGGCCATACCGCCACACGCAATTCAGAGACTTTCGAAAATGATGGCCTGGGTAGCACAACTCTCCAAGCGGCTGCGTCTTCAGGCGCAGCGCCCACAATAATATCCAGTGCTCCTTCAAGATCTGAAACACAAGTCGCCAGCGGCCCCACCACCGTCAAGTCAGTTTCACTGAGAGTATCCTGGCCCGGAGGGAGATGTCCCCGCTGCGGCACTAAGCCATAACTGGGCTTGTGACCATAGACGCCATTGAAGTGGCTTGGTGTGCGAATAGAGCCACCAATATCACTGCCTAACTCCAGAGGGGTTAACCCTGCAGCCAGTGCAGCCGCCGCTCCCCCAGACGAACCGCCACAGGTGTGCAAGGTATTCCAGGGATTATTGGTAGTGCCGTACACCTCGTTAAACGATTGCAAATCAGAGCTCATAAACGGCACGTTGGTTTTGCCAAAAACAATCGCGCCCGCATCAACATAACGTTGCACGGCCGCTGCGTTTTTAGTGGGAACGTGCTCCTTGCAATCAGGTATACCACCGACAGTCACGAGGCCTTCGGTACAAAAAGCATCCTTGATTGTTATTGGCACACCGTGAAGCGGCCCCCAGTCTTCGCCATTGCGCGCGGCGATATCCGCTTCATCTGCTCGGGCTCTGGCGCGAGCTTCGTCCAGGGCAACCACAGCATTGATCTGTGGGTTAATTGTGGCTATCCGGTCGAGAAAAAACTTCAAAACCTCACGAGCAGTAACCCGTTGAGCTTTGATGTCGGCGCCTATGTCAAAGGCACTGCGATAAAGTAAATTCATTGTGGAGTGTTTCCCGTAAAAACCAAAGTATTCGATAGAGGACAGTGGCATGAGTATTTACGGTTTGCAAGATGCGCGTCACATCACCCAGACAGGTAACACATTTCAGCCATCAGATCTTGCGAGAGTCACCTTTACCGTGGTGCCGTTGCCCAGTGAACTGACGACATCAAAACGGTATCCGTTCTTAGAACATAAGCTGGCAACAATGTGTAATCCCAACCCATAGCCGGGGGCTTCATCCTCGCTTTGTGCTCCACGGGAAAATGTTTTCATAAGCTGATCCTTATCGTCCACTGAGATTCCCATCCCAGTATCACACACCCAAAAAACCACCTCACCTCGACGCCTTCTGCATCCAACCAGTATTCTGCCCGTTTTGGTATATTGCACCGCATTGCTGACAAGATTACTGAGAATCCGGATTGTCGCCACCGCGTTTCCCTTCACCAGCAACGAGCAACGACTACCGGTCAGTAACAGACCTTTCGCCGATGCTTCCGTTTCGAACATACGCAAAACACTATCCAAAATTAATTGCACTGGAAATTCTTCCTGGTTAAGCACGGCCTCCTTGGATTCGGATGATTGCAGAAACTCCTCTTTCGTTGTATCCAGGTAATTTGTTACCAGAGCCTCGAGATATTCGACACTGTCTATAGCAGTTGATGAGCCGCTGGCACCGCCATCCCCACCGCCGGCTTTCATCGATTGCAGCGCTAACTTGAGTGAGCTTAAGGGCTGACGAATGTCATGGCTGGCGGTCGCGAGTTGTAAATTTCTCTGTTGCGCTATATTCACGGCATCCTCACGGCCTCTATTCGCGGTCGCTAGTGTTGTGTATTAAACTGACTGATGATTTGAGAGTGCATGCCTTGCGCGCCCCACTTTCTCCAAAATCTCTTCTGCGGACTTTGTCCAGGCAAATGGCTTTTTATCTTCATTGTGCCTCTCAATAAAATCCATGATGGTCTCTTCCAGCTCTTGTACCGATGTGAATACACCACGGCGCAGTTGCCTTTCTGTCAACAAACCAAAAAATCTCTCCACCAGATTTAGCCACGAAGAACTGGTTGGAATAAAGTGTAAGTGAACCCTTTTATTACGCTTAATCCAGTTCTTCACTTTTTCGTGTTTGTGCGTCGCGTAGTTATCAACGATAAGGTGAAGGTCTAACTCCTTGGGTGTTTGTTTTTCCACAGTCTTCAGAAACGCCAAAAATTCCTGGTGCCGGTGACGCTTTTTGCACTCACCGATAACATCACCAGTCAGGGTGTTCAGTGCCGCAAACAAGGTGCTTGTACCATGACGCTTATAGTCGTGAGTCATGGTTCCGCCGCGCCCGGGCTTCATCGGCAATCCCGGCTGCGTTCTGTCCAGCGCTTGAATGGAACTCTTTTCGTCAACACAGAAAACAACTGCATTCTCTGGCGGCGATAAATACAAGCCAACAACATCGCGTAGCTTTTCTTCAAAGGCAGGATCGTTGCTCACCTTGAACTGAGCAACCAGGTGTGGCTTCAGACCAACTTCTCGCCACACTCTATTTATAAAGGAGTGATTAATGCCCATCACTTTTGCCAAACCCCGGGTTGTCCAGTGGGTGCCATCCTTGGGTTTTTCCTGCGTGGTTATCTTGATGACTTTCGACCGCAGCTTTGCCTGGTCCGCAGAATTCTTGCCGCCGTGATTAGCCCCTCTTGGCAAATCTTTTTCTATTCCCCGAAACCCTCTCTCAAAAAAACGATTGCGCCATCGGCCTACCTTGTTGACATCAATTTCCAGCTCTTCAGCAATTTTGTAGTTGGGAACATTTTTTGCAGCGAGCAAAATAATCCTTGAGCGCTCTACCAATCGAACCGGTGTCGTTTTGCTTCTAACATTTTTTTCCAACTGTTTTTTCTCTTGCGCTGTTAAAGTTATATTTATTTGGGCGGGCATTAGCTTCACACGGGTAGTGAATGAAGTAATCATTATATTATTAATCTGTTTAATACACTACACTAGCTCTTCCCGCGCTTTCGCACGATCGGTCAGCGCGGCCACTTGTCCGGCCACTGCCCTGTCTCTTTCCTGTCGTAAATTATTCGCACGATCTGCCATGGCCATACCAAACATCAGCGCGTCGAATAAAATGCCTCCCTTGGTCAAGTCAAAACTAATAGAGACAGGAAACTCAGCGGGAATAGAGTGGATAATGCTGGAAAAGATAGAGGCCGAACATATACCGGCCCAACCGGTGACGTAGAAGCGCGCGGACCGACGGCCCATTTTCAAAGCGTGAATCCCCGCCCACAAATAAAGCAACGCGCCACCCGATGTAAGCCAGAATCCTATCCGCTTGGTGTAGAGGTCCTGGAAAATCAATCCGAACACCGTGACAACAATCGACATGGCTATCATCGCTCGAATTGCAGCATCGATACGCGGTGCTGTTTTCCAGGTTTCGAGGAACTGTCTGGAAAAACTGGCGGCCATAATATTAATCAATAGACCCAGCGGCAGCGCGCCATTTGCATTCATTTGCGGATAGTTGGGCCAAAAATATTGTAGCGTTAAGCCATCCATATGGAAGACATACAAAGCGGCGGAGGCGAGATAAAGAATATAGTGCAGGTGTATCCTGTTGCCCGGCAGAAAAAGCTGGAACAGACTGTAGAGAAACATTAAGGCAGCCGCCGTGTAAAATCCCCCGTTTTTGGTATTACTCAGGATTCGTGAGTCCGCAAAGCTTTGAATAGTCTCGATAGAAATCGGCAGATAGCTGGTCCCATTGGACCGATAGCCAATCAGCAATTCGCCGTATTGGGAGGCGGGCAAGGTAAAGGGCGTCGCAAGCAATCGATAATCGATAGGGCGCTCACCGAACGTGGAGCGCTCGGAATTGCTCATCAGCTGCGTGATAACACCATCGACACGAAGATAAACCACAAGTTCATTCATGAATCGGGTATTGAGGGACAAAATTCGATCGCTTGCTTTGTTGCCCATATTCGATACGGGCAAATAAAGCCAAATTGTTTCCCTGCGGAAGCCAAAATCAATCTGTTGTTTGGCGGTGCCCGAAAAGCTCGCGAGTACCCGGGAAAATAGTTCCTCAGGCGAGGAATCAACATCGAGAGAATTAACCTCAAATAGAACATCACTACTTAATTGTCTGTAGTAGCGCCCCGCCTCCAGTTCCAGAGCCCCTGCCAAACTCGGCCAAAACACCATGCACAGCAGAACCATGCGGTTAAGCACCTGGAGCAAATTACATCGAACGAAGACATGTGACATAGCGCAGAAGTTGTTCCAATGCCTGGTCAGTACTATATTGTGCTCTGAAGAGTCAACCGATGAAAGTAGCCATGGCAAACATTCAAGTGGTCATCGCAGACGACCATGCCATTGTAAGAGATGGGATGAAACAGCTGTTGGACAGCATGGGGGCTGTAGATGTACTCGCTGAGGCTGAAAATGGTATTGAAGCTATCGCTATGGTTAAAACCCACCAACCAGACTTATTGTTTCTCGATCTGGCCATGCCCTACGTTGGTGGCCTGGAACTGCTGGAGGAAGTTCGCAACTGGAGCCCATCGACACGTATTGCGGTATTTACCGGCGTAACCACCGCCGGTGTCGTCAGAGAGCTTATGACAGCAAAAGTAGAGGGAATCATTTTCAAGAGCTGTACCACCGAAGAAATTGCCAAAGCTGTTAAAGACCTACTTGATGGGAAATCACACATTTGCCAGGTTGCCGTGCGGCTGGCTGACACCGGGGGGAGCGCTATACGATCTAACCTCGCGCGAACGGCAGGTGTTGCACGGGATTGTCGGCGGAAACAGCAACAATGAAATGGCTGATGTGTTCAATATCAGTCCGAAAACTGTCGATAACCATCGCACCAACCTTATGCGAAAACTCGACGTACACTCCAAAAGCGACCTGATTCGCGTCGCTATGCGGGAGGAACTCATCCCTCCCGAGAGCCAGCGTCCAAAAGACAGCTAGGGAGCGCGAGTTGTTCACACTCCCCAACACGACCTCCCCGGTATTATCCGCCGGCGCGCTCGACGAGAAGGTTCGCCAACAAATCTGAGATTCCCAGAAGCGCTTCGACAGGATTAAGAACGTTGAAATCAACCCGGTATTCGCTGCCGTCATTCAACAATAGACCGCCGCTGTACTGGCCGCGTATTACTGAATAAGTTACCGCGGAAACACCGGGCACCTGCGCCGCACCACTTCTGACCTCGTCGCGAACAGTGCTGAGAATTTGCTCGGTAGGTAGGTTGTCCACGACGTCTTGCCGGGTTAACACCAGATCGCTGGTTACGGGAATATTGTCGACATTGTTAATCGCAGTCAGCACCCGGCCGGCCTGGGAAGAGGTGAGCACGGCTCGATTCACTCTTCTTTTGACCGTTTTACTGTACCCTGACACACTGACCTTGACACTTACTGTGAAATCAACTCTGCGATTGTCGTAGACCTGCTGTAGTGCAATCTTCAGAGCAGCCCTGACCTGGTCGTCGTCAGCCTGCGCAGCCCGATCTCGCAAGTTTTCCAGCGCTGTAATATAAGGGGCGAGCCGGCTAGTCACCTGGGAACGCGCTGAGCTTGCAGCACTTCTGGCCTTACTGTCACGCGTACTATTGGATACAGCACAAATACCCAGGACACAGACATTGTTGGCATTAATTCCATTTTTCACTTCCGTTTGCACACTGGAATACACCTGACCAGGTACGCCATTGAGGACCGAAATAATACTCGCCGCAATACCTGGGATATCCTCACGCAAACCATTTAGGCTCAATTCCAGCTCGTGGTCGCCAATGGCATTGAGCAGGGCGTCCTGTTGCGCACGAACATTTTGCTCCAATCGAGCCAGCGATCCATTGACCTGCTGGTTGACCTGATCTGAAAAATCCAGGTCGATCTGCACTTTCGCATGGGTTTCGCGATCCTTGAAGGTAATCTCAACACCTCGATTGATCTGCCCATCAATCAGCGCCGACATGGTCACCGAGTCGTTGCGCATGCGAACGGCCCCCTGAAGGGTCGCTTGAGGCAAAACAGATCGATAGGTTCCCACCAAATTAGCACGCAACTGGCCGTTGCCTCTAGCCGTAAAATCTGCCTCTATCTGGCTGTTGGGAAGTATGGGAATCCAGGTTGGCAACCAGGGTTCATCTTTTCCGATGGCGCCAAAGATGGAGAGGGCTTGGCGCTTCTTGCTGATGGTAAAGCTAGCACTGGCTTGGGCCAGATCAAAAGAGAACAATTCGAATCCGAGGATCGCGAAGGCGAGATCAACATCTCCGTTGAAGCCTGCTGCGTAGGAAACCTTCGAGTCAAAAGGGTGAAGAATGTCGACATCTTTGAACTGGGGCGAACGGGTGACGAGTTCACCATCGAGGCTTAAAAAGCTGAAAACCTTGCTCTGAGGTAGCGTAACCTCGCGCCGTTCCCGAGATTTCACCGTAGTGATACACCATCTCGTCGGTAGGGTCTTGAATCACAACGATTTTTCCACCCAATGGTGTTCCAATGGTGATGCGCTCAGAAGAATCTGGATTGGTGGGGTCTGACAGTACCAAGTCAGTACCCACTTCAAAAAGGTAGGCATAGTACTGTCTTTGATCCTGCAGCAATATTTCAAAACCACCATCGCGATTTAGCTGTCTTCCGGTGTAAAGGCCCACTTCCGCTCTGGCACTGGACTCGATATTGACGGTGTCTGACAACACGGTTGGCGGATTCGCCAGACCAAACAGCGACAGGACCTCGCCATTGCTGTCGAACTCCAGCTCCAATTCTGCATTGGTGAATACCTGGCCATTGTCATATCCTGCGTTGATTTCGAGACTGCCCTTGAGGTTATAACCACCCTCTGTGATCTCGATCTCTCCCTCCGTCTCTATATCCTCAATTGCCACGCGGGGTAATTCCTCAAACAACGGGATCAGGTAGAACTCGTCATCTGACGCCAAAACACTTAAAAGTGCTTCATAGGGGCCAAAACCTACGGTTGAGAGGGCGCACTTATCTAAAGAACCACCGCACAATGCTCTTTCCCTCGGCTGCCAGCCTAAGAATGCCCAGCCCTGGGCGGGTGCGGCCCTAAAGGTCTCGTTGAAAAAGATATCCACTACTTCAATGGTGCAACTACGCTTTTGTTTGCAAAGGTAGTTACCGGAATCGGTCTTTACGGTGCCGCCGGCGGGCACTTCAATGACGATTTTGCAGGCTGTTAGCGCTGTGCATAGACACAAAAATACCAGCGTTCTGATTCTATTTCGTCGAATTTCCATTTTCCTCTCCCTTATTCCATTTACCAGCTGGGTGCTTCTCGCTCTGACTACCGAAAACTCCCACGCTGATATCAGTATGTCGCTCAAATACTACTCGCAATTTTGTGGATCAGACATGAGGTAGATCCCTCATTCGTAACACACTGAGATTTCTCAAGTTTTCCGATCGCGGGGTTGAAGATGGTCTATAATCCCCCGATCACGTAACACGATCAGGTTGTAAGATGTCGATATTCAGTTGGAGAAAAGGCGAGACTGGCTCCGTGCCGACAGCAACCCAGCAGAAGCAACAGGCACAAGCTGCAAGTGATCCCGCACGAAAAACTGTTCGCGAGCCAAATTACCACGAGGTAAAAAGAAAATTCCTTCGCAAAGGGCTACTCGGCCGCAAGCGACCGAGCTTACGCCCAATGCGATTGGCCTTCGGCCAACCGGGATTTTCTAACCTCTATCTACCTTGACTCGGGGGCAAGCCCGCCGAGATTTCTTTCTTTTAAAACACTGTATGCCAGCTTCAACGGAAAAGTGTACCCCTGCTGCTTCAAAGCCGATTCCGACTTACCTCTGGGCAATCTCAATGACAACTCCGGAGAGGAAATCTGGAGGTCGCAGGCATGGGAGGGCGTGAAAGAAAATGCGCTAAAGCGGGAATACCCATCGGATATTTGTTCAACATGCCTGAAGGCACAAACTTATCCAAAGACGCATAACTTGCCGATGAAGCTCAATCAATACTCAGATTGGTCAGCGAGAAACTATCATCGTCATCTGGACGAGCAGCTATTGGAGCAAGTGCGGAAGCTGCCGGACAACGAGGAAATTATTGCAAGTTTTGTGCGCGCCGATTAACTCTAAAATTGATTGCGCAATTTCACGCTAACGCAGCAAAAGTTGGATGTGAAACGTAGTGCCTATATCGATATCAGAAGTGACCGCTAACTGACCACGGTGCTGCTCCGTTACGATAAAATACGGGTAGGAAAGGCGCAGCCTCGCATCATAGTTCTCGTCACTGGCACCCGTGGCATCTGTAAAAAACGGTTCGAACAACACCTGTTGCTCCGCGAGACTGATTCCATTGCCATTGTGCTGCACCTTCAACCACAGGGCATCGTAGAACTTATTGGCTTCGATGGTAATTTCCGGATTGTACCCCGATAGATCGACATCTCCCATTGCCGTCACGCAGTGGCGCAACAGACTCAGAAACACTTGCTGTAACTCTGTGGCGTGACAGGGAATTTGCGGCAGATCAGACTCATAGGACCTGTGAATCGTGACATCGCCAAATTGAAGTCCCGATGACGTCGTGAGGACTGACTGGGCAAGTTCAAGGCTGTGATCAATAATCTCGGTGACGTCAGCATCCTTCATGTCGCTCGCGCGGCCAGATGAGAACGCGAGCAAATTCGAAACTACCGCTGATACCTGCTCCCCGCGCAACAAGGCGTCATCCAACATGGGCGCGGGGTCTTTACCCGATTCGTAGGAGTGACCCGAAACCCGCGACTTTACCTCCTGAATATCCATTAACATCGCGTGGACAGGCGTACTGATATCCTGCGCCACTGAACCTGCAAGCTCACCCATCGACGACATTTTGTCACGCTGGATTAGCATATTTTCTGCACTGACACGTTGGGTGACGTCATCGATCAGTATGACGACACCCAGACCTGTTTGCTCATTCAGGGGATAGATTGTGACATCAAAGTGAAAGCGACCACGCTGACTCTGTTTAATCGTGAGCGTACGATCTTCATCCATGGCCTGCTTAATTTGCTCTGGAGACACGGTGATGGACGGATAGGCTCGCCACAAGTTGCGCCCCATGACGTCGGCAATGCTTAGCCCGCTCACTTCCTCAGCGCGCCAGTTCCATTGGGATACTGCGCCATCCGCATCCAGCCCGATGAGCATCAGCGGCATGGATCGAAGAATACTGTGGATGTAGGACTCAGATTGACGCAACTGCCTGGCGGTGTTCTGGTGCTCCACTATCTCGCCTTCCAGAACCTTGTGGTTTTCCTGCAGAAGCTGATTTGACTCATCCAGAGTCGCTGTCCGTTCCCTTACCCGCGCTTCCAGTTCGTTGCGGATCTCCTCTAACTCACGGTTGTAACGCCGCGCTTCCCGAAACACCATCAACAAACACACCAGGGTATAACTCAGTGCAACAATCAATACGGTGCCGGTGGTATTGGCCACGTACTGCCAGTTGGTATGTCCATCTTCCAGACGGAACACACCCAGAAGGTCAGCCAGTGCTGGTACGCTGGCAGTTGCTAATAGCACTGCAGTTATTAGTCTCGTCATGTTTTCCCTGGTTGAACTGCCTTCGGAGCTTCTATATTCACTCGTCAATACATTGTAACGCGGGTTTAATCCTATCGATTAACCTTTTTTTATCCGCAGGCGGATCGATTTCAGACTGACCCGGATTCAAGGGCGCGAAGATACCAGTGGTCTCATAAGCTGCGCGTTGGAGGAGCCGGTGCCTAAGCGCGCCGATCTCAGTGGTGGATGAATAATTGGGTGGGGGCTGGGACGATGGTTTCGCCTCCAATAGGGGCGAGTGACCAGCGGATAGTACACACTCTCATCAGCCGTAGCGGCCCGGGATTCAGGCGCCTGATAGGCGGCGGTTCTGGCCCTCGTCTCTCTCAATTTAGCGCGATGTTCTTCTCTCTGGCGGCGATCCGCGGCCATACGATCGGTTGTGGCGCGCATTTGCTCCAACCATACCGCGTACTCTTCTGGCGATTTTGATAGGGCGGGCGTTATTTCGAGAACTTCTGCTGAGGCGGAATTGCTTGGCAGCATATCAGAGAAGCTGACGACGCCGTTTTCATCGACGGTTTTATAAACTGTAGCTGAATACCCCACCGCCCCCTGGAGCAACAACACTGTGATAATTAGTCGATACATCGCAATGGCCCTCTTGAGCTAATGATAGCTCAACCTGAGGGTTTAGACCGCCCAATAGCGGTTAAAGCTCTTCTCAACCGACCGGGTTTTTCGAAACATAAAAAAGCCGGCTCTTCTCCGCTTCTATGAGTGAAAAAGGATGCCGATCCCCACGTAATCTGTTGGTATATAAGGCTTCTGACAACTTTACATAGAACAGGTATATGGGAATCGACATCCAGAGGGATATTTTGGGCCTCAAGGGGCAGCGGGTCAATCAAATACAACGGGACGAACAGGAGCAGCAACTTGTCATTCATTGCAGCAGGGACCGACGTAGAAACGCCATAGACCCCGTTACAGGGCGAAAGGGAACAGTCAACCGGTACGTCCGTCGACAGATCAGGGATGTGCCGCTCTTTGGCTACCCTTGCATGATTGAAAGGGAGCTGGTCCCAGTATTTATCAGCAAAAATGAGCGGCGGATGGAACGCTGTGAGTTTGTTGACAAGGGTTGGCGTTTCACCCGCCGCTTCTGCCGCATGATCAGTGGCCTGTGCCGCTACATGAGTATTCAGGCGGTCTCCAGACATCTCGGTGTACGCTGGGAGACGGTGAAGAATATCGACAAGGCGTATCTGGAGGAGACTCTCCCGGCACTCGACCCGACACAGCTGACTGGCCTGAAGTATCCGGGTGTTGATGAGGTGGCCAGGGCGAAAGGCCACGACTACATGACCGTGATTTACGACACGGTGGAGGGGCATTTAATCGGTGTGGAAACCGGTCGAACGGCTGACGTTTTCTCTGGATTTCTAAAGCAGCTTCCGGCACAAACCACTGAAAAAATAGAGGCTGTCGCAATGGACATGGCGCCATCCTGTCAGAAATCAGTCCGTGATTGCTGACCCAATGCCGACATTGTGTTTGACCGTTTCCACGTCATGAAGCACTACAGCAAGGCCCTGAGCAACCAGCGGCGAATAGCGTTTGGAAAGGCCAACAAAGCGGGTAAGGAATTGCTAACAGGAACACATTACCTGGTGCTGAAAAACGCCGATAAACTGGACGAACCCCGGACTCAAAAATTACAGCGACTATGGGATGAAAATGCCCATCTCAATACGCTGTATATCTTGAAGGAACAACTTCAGGCCTTGTGGGAATCAGAGACTGTCGAACTGATGCAGGAGCGACTGGAAGCCTGGTGCCGGATAGCCGATCAATCGACCATGCTCTACCTGAAGAAGTTTGCAAAATCCTTGAGAAGGCACTGTGTGGGCATTTGTAATTACGCGAAGCACAAGCTCACCAGTGCCAGGATCGAGGCTGGCAACATCAGGATCGAGGCTGGCAACATCAGTATCGGCATGATCCGCAAGCGCGCCAGAGGCATCAGGGATACCGAGTATTTCAAACTCAAGATCAGACAGTCATCCCTGCCGGACGGGGACTCGATGTTCTATGTTGCGGCCTGATATTCACTCACAAGACCGGAGAAGAACCATTATAAAATCGCAAACATAAACATTAAAAATAATTAACGTATCACTTTTTATACTATTGGTAACACTTTTTCAGGGTGTCGCTCGCTATGCCAGTAAAATCAATCCAACCCCAACAATAGCCGCCACTATCGCTTGTCCGGCTTTGTCGGGTCGAAATACTGCGTAGCAGTAGGAAACCGGTGGCAGAAGCAATGTACATAAGCCCCAGGCGTAATCTTCCCGCCAGGAAACAATTAGCAGCACTACCCAACTAGTTAGTGCCTATCCATAAATGGATGTTTTTCTTAAAAACATCCTGTTTTGACTTTCCCGTTCCGGCTCGGAATTCTGCCGGCCATAAACTGACTGGAACCGTCACTTTATACCTTGTTTTCCTGAGTTTTTCCCGTAGATTTCCGCTGCACTGCCCATAAGCCTACAGATATTTCTCAACCGGAACCACCGTTGATTTTAGCCGGAGTCGAGTCTCGCCAAACGCATCAAGTTGTAGCTCAGAACCGATGTCCAGACATAAGCTTTAAAACCATCAAGACCTTTCCAGTTTGACTTCGTTGCGCCAAAGGCTCGTTTTAATTCCGAGATATTCCCTTCGACGCCCGCCCGGAAATTGCGCAATTGAGTAAACGTTTTTGATTTGACGCCCATGGCATGAAGCGATAAACCGACAGGCTTATTGAAGACCGTCCGCTTAACACCCAGCGCCCTTCCCTTTATCACGTTTTCCTGGCTGGCATAGCCACCATCAGCCACTACCGAATGGGGCAGGCGGTGCAGCTTCGACCGGTGAAAATGTAGAACCGGCATAAATAAGCTGCTATCTGCAGGGTTCCCTTTTTCAATAGCCAGGTACGTGATGAACCCGCTTCTCTCACTGCTCAAATTTATCTTATGGCCATATTGAACGTCTCGAAACCCCTTGACGATAATATCGGTGTGGGACTCAAATAGACTCACGACTTTCTCTGATGAGTGGACGCCCTCTCCTTGGATGACGCGGCGCTCTGTTTGGTTGATGACCCTCAGTGTCAAATCTCTGTATTGCTTTATCTGACTTAGCCACAATTTCTTTTTGTCAGATTCACAGGAGCCCACTTCTACGGTTTCCAGTCCCCGACCCACTTGCTTCAGTACAATTCTGACAATCTGCAATAATTTTGGATAAAGTACTTCTTTTCTAGCATTTTTTGCATTAAAAATCTGAAATGCCAACGACTTCGAAGATTTGCGCTGGTCCGTAAAGCGAATTTTTACTCCAGTGATATTTTTACTTTTCATCAGCAGGCGACTAAGTACTCGAACGCCATCATTCAGGAGTTGGCTGTCACTGGGTGGCGCAATATTACTGGCGACAACCGTGCTATCGATGCGTAATTTTTCCATCGATAGTATGCCTGCTTTAAGCCAACTGACAGAGAGGGTCTCATGCACTTTTTCCAGCGTTTCTGGCCTGATACTCCGTATAGTTGACTGTAGCCCAGATCGACTGGGCATTGTTGTGGCAGGCAGCCGGGCAAAAGTACGGTAGGTCATTGAGTCCGACAAATTAAATGCCAATTGCTCGTAGCTGACGCGCAACAGTTGCTTCAAGAGCATGCATCGAAAAATGGTTTCAACTGTTAAACCCGATCGACCTACCTTGGATAGCGATGCATCAATGAGGTCGTCGGCGACCAGAAGTAGTATTTCTGGATGTTGATCCAGTCGGTTTGATAGCGCCCGAAGTTGGGTCCCAAATTCGTGTTTTGAGTAGTTTTCAAATATACTTGCCTGAGCAATGCGGGTCTCTCGCATGCGGAATCCTCTTGGTTTTTTTGTTTTTTGTTCACACCTTAAACTTAACAAATTCAAGAGGATTTTTTAATACCTTGCGAAAAATATTCCTTATATTTCAATGGATTGAAAGTTTATGGATAGGCACTAGTTAGCAAAGCTGCGACGCCAAAGGTCATCATTGCCGCTGTGACTGGTTCCATATTTCCTCCGAAGAACGATCAATTTTAAGCGGCGTCAGAGTAGCAGAAAGTCAGTACTGATAGCCAGTGTCAGTCTTTTCCAATATGAAATGAGCCTGAAACCCGGGAATGTGGCGGAAGTTGATTCCAACATAAAATGAGCCTGAAATAGTCCTTGTAGTCGTTCATGATCAGCGGATGAAAACGATCATGAGCTTAGAACATCTGAATACCCTGGGTGCCATCAAACAGTTTCTCGACGGCACACAGGAAGTAGCCTTCAACGTGGCCACTGAGAAATCTGAACGCTATCGCTGGGTACAGAAGGCACTGGTGAAGCACCGATACTTACAGCTTGGCAAAACAGACCGGGGAACCGTCACCCGCTACCTGATAAAGGTAACCGGCTACTCCCTGGCCCAGACCAGGCGCCTGATACGCCAATACGTCAAAACAGGCACCGTCTCGGTGAAACCAGCTCGGCGTAATGGCTTCAAGCGCGCCTACACTGACGCCGATATACGCCTATTGGCGAGTATGGATGAGCGACATGGTCAGCCCAGCGGCGCGGTACTTAAAAAGCTCTGTGAGCGGGCTTATCAGCGCTTTGGCCAAGCCGACTATCGACGCCTGGCGGGTATTTCGGTTTCTCACCTGTACAACCTGCGGGCCTCCAAGACCTACCAGAGGCAGCGCTGTGTCTTGACAAAGACACGACCTAAGGCCGCCTCTATTGGCCAGCGGCGCAAACCTTGCCCGAACGATCAACCAGGCTATATCCGCATTGACTCTGTCCATCAAGGTGATCAGGACAAACGCAAAGGAATCTACCACGTCAATGCCGTGGATGAGGTGACACAGTTCCAGATCATCGTCACGCTGGAACGTATTAGCGAGGCGTTTATGCTGCCAGCCCTCAGGCAGATTCTGGCTGCCTTCCCCTTTAAAATACGGGGCTTTCACGCAGACAATGGCGGCGAATATATCAACTACACCGTTGCTGAGCTTCTGGACAAGTTGCACATTGAATTTACCAAATCACGGCCCCGGCACAGTAACGACAATGGTTTGGTTGAGAGTAAAAATGGCTCGGTCATTCGCAAACTCTATGGCTATACCCACATACCTCAGCAGTACGCCACGGATTTCACTGAACTCAATAGCCATCAAGTCTACCGATACGTCAATTTCCACCGGCCCTGCTATTTCCCCACCACCATTATTGATGAGAAGGGCAAGGAGCGGAAGAAATACCGCTACGACGACATGATGACACCCTATGAGAAATTCCGCTCCCTGGCCAAACCCAGCCAATATTTAAAGCCGGGAATCACCTTTAGAAATCTGGATGCATTCGCCAATGAAATGACGGACAATGAGGCCGCTGAACAACTAAATTCAGCACGAGATCACTTATTTCAGCAACTCCATGAGCGACTCAAGATAAGGGCTTAATACACCCTCCCTTCAGGCTCATTTCATATTGGAAAATACTTATATGTCCGATGTACCGCAAGGGCGCAATGCTATTGAATATAGCTGAAATTGCTTTTAGCTTCGCATTGACTAGTCTGTTCACTAAACCGGAACGTCAAATTGAGAGGGAGTGCGGCTTGTCGCCCAGCAGATTTACAAAGCTAGCTTGAGCTTGTCCCAGCACATTGCTCGACGCCTGCTCGCAGTCTTTTTGTTATCCGGCGTAAATTTCAGCCACGCAGGCGACACACCTGACTCCAACTCAGAAGCGAAATTAATGCAGGAACTAGACACCCTGCGGCAAGACAACAATGTAGCGGCACTTGGGCTTGTCATTGTCCAAGACGACACGATCACATTACTGGAAGTTCGTGGGCTGGCTAGCCGAGAGCCGAGGATAGCGATTAAACCCAATGCGATTTTCCGCATTGGCTCTATCAGCAAAATGTTCGCTGGTCTTACCGCCGCCAAGCTTGAGGCGCGCGATTTACTTTCTCTGGATGCCCCAATCCATTCCCAGGCCACACTGGGAACCTATAGCAACCGCTGGCACGCCAGTCACGCCATCACCATTGCCCAGCTGCTTGAGCATACCGCTGGGCTGGAGGGGATAAGCCAGGCCGAATGGGATTTCTCCGATCCACAACAACCCCCTCTTAGCAAAACGCTGCGGCTGTTCCCCGCTGCTCGACAGACCAAGTGGCCCCCGGGTATGCATTACTCGTACTCGAATGCCGGAGCCGGGCTGGCTGCTTATGTCATGGAACAAGCCACGAAGGAAACCTGGGAAGGCTTGTTGAGGAAAGAAGTATTCGAACCCTTGGGAATGTTAGACACGAGCGTATTCAAGCCTTCCCACCAACGACTGGCCAGCGGCTATGACAAAGATGGCTGCACCGTCATTCCGTATTGGTTTCAGATTTTTCGGCCCTTCGCGGCTATCAATTCCTCCTTGCAAGACATGGGTCAATTTATACGGATGTTGATTAACCAGGGGAAGCTGAACGGGAATCCGGTATTGCCCACCGAGGTAATACAACGCTTCGAAACGCCAAGAACAAGCCTCGCTGCTCGAAAGGGATTGGCCTACGGATACGGGCTGGGGAACTATCAATGGTTGCGTGAGGGCGTGTTATTTCACGGTCACGGTGGCGATGCCGATGGCTATCTTTCAAAGTTGGGTTATACCCGCCGCAACAACAGAGGTTACTTTCTGGTCATCACCGCCTTTCAGAACTCCACCCTGGCCAAGATGCAAAAACGGGTAGAACAATACTTATTGGAAAATCAGAGACCGGCTCCAAGCCCCGCCATCGCAACAATAAGCTCTGGGGACGTTGACCTAATCACCGGGGATTATCATCAAGTCACGAGGCGGTTTCCACGGGCCGGTGATTTAAACACAACGCCGTCTATGCGAATTTATTCCAAGGGCGCGCAGTTGTTCTCCCAAGAATTTGGCAGCCTCCCCAAGCCCTTGGTACCGGTAAGCTCTGATTTATTTCGTCGCACCGGGGAGGACCGCGCTACGCTTTTTATTGGGCGAGGCGAAGACGGCCATGTCTATTATCAGGAGGGCTCTGACAATTTTTGCAAGCACCCTGCGCCAGCTGTTATCAAGCAACCAGGCCCTGAAGCTGGGCCGCCGCCTCCCTGAGCAATTCAGGCGAACCCAGTAGCTGCCTGTTGGCGCCAATGCGTTTAAACCAGTAATGCAAGCCTACTAAATCAGTAAAACCCATTCCGCCATGTACTTCTGTGGCTGTCTTGGAGACCGATTTCCCCACCTCGGACAAATGCGCTTTTGTATGACAGGCAACCAGACGAACTTCTTCGGGAACATCGTCCATGGCATGCGCCGCGTACCAGATCATGGATCGGCAGGGCTCTAAATCGGCGGCCATATCGGCACACATATGCTTTACCGCCTGGAAAGATCCGATCACCCGATTAAATTGTTTTCTTTCTTTGGCATAGGCCACTGACTGGTCCAACATGCTCTGAGCAGCACCGAGGGTATCGGCCGCTTGCATAACCCGCCCCATATCGAGGGTGCGGTTGTAGATCTCTTCATCGTCGGAAATCAGCTCCGCTGCAGCACCGGCAAACACCAGTTCACAGGTAGAGCGTGTTTTGTCTACGGTTGTCAGTGGTGTTCGCTCAACCTCTGGGGCATCCACCAGGTAGGGTTTTTATCGGCTGTGGCGATAAGATAACTGTCTGCCTCTCCGTCGAGCACAAAAATACATTTGCCGGTGATCTTGCCATCCTTAACCGAAACCCCGGCGTCGTTTCTTGCGCCAACGGCTTCACCAAAAGCAATGCCTACCCGATGCTCCCCCGCGGCAATGGATGCGAGGAGATCTTCCCTACCAGCTGCTATCAAAGGAATGGGTGCCATGGTGGCGCTGGTGATAAAAGGCCCAGGGGTTACATGGTATCCAAGACATTCAGCGATAACCGCCGCATCCAGCGCCCCCAGACCAACACCGCCTAGAGCTTCGGGGATCATCAAACCTGGCACACCAAGCTCTGCCAGCCCCTGCCAGATTCCTGCGTCGCTTGTTTCGCCGGCTACAATTTCTCGCACTTTCGCCAATGGCGCTTGATCAGTTAAGAATTTATTAACCGTAGTTTGTAGGAACGATTGTTCTTCTGATAAACCGAATTCCATCACTACCGCTCCTGTTTCGCTGCAACTTTGGGTTCTTTTGGCATGCCAAGACCCCGTTCACTGATAATGTTTTTCTGTATCTGAGATGTCCCACCGCCAATGATAAGCCCCAGATAAAACATGTATTGGTACTGCCAGGAACCGTGGTTTCTAGCATAGGGATTGTCCTCATAGGACAAACCGATTTCGCCCAGGATATCAATGGCAAACCCTTCAATTTCGTGTCGCAGCTCTGTTCCCATCAGTTTTACAATCATGCCCGCGAGCATTGCATCCTTGGTTTTGTTGATACGTGCAGAAAGCAGCCTCATGTCGTTGTAAGCCATCGCCATCACCCGCCCTTGCAGTTTCATCAGGCGGTCTCTGTAAGCCGGGTTGTCGACTAGTTTCTCACCGCCAATTGTCTCTGACTGCATCAACGCAATAACACCATCAAGCCGGTTTTTAGCTGCCTCCGGTGGTGCCAGCGAACCGCGCTCGTGGCCGAGAATGGCGTTGGCAACCTGCCATCCCTGCCCGCGCTCACCCACTATTTGATCTTTGGGTACACGAACATCAGTGAAGAAAACCTCGTTGAAGTTGGCATTCAAGGTCATATCAACCAGTGGGCGAATTTCAATTCCTGGGGTGTCCATTTTGAACAGCAAAAACGAGATGCCCTGATGTTTGGGAGCATCGGGCTCTGTTCGCACCAGACAGAAAATCCAATCGGCCAGGTGGGCGGTGCTGGTCCAGATTTTTTGGCCGTTAATAACCCATTCATCACCGTCCAGTTCCGCCTTGGTAGTCAGGCTCGCAAGATCACTGCCCGCGCCGGGTTCTGAATACCCCTGGCACCAGACCATCTCACCCTCAATGGTTGGTTTTACAAATTGCTGCTTTTGCTCCTCGGTGCCCATTTCCAGAAGCACTGGGGTCAGCATCGAAATACCCTGGCCGCCCAAACCGGAGTTCATATGCGCAGCGCCAAACTCCTCCGCAATAATTCTGGATTTGATAATATCGGGCTGCGCACCATAGCCACCGTACTCCTTGGATATGGTCCGAGAGTGGTAGCCATTTTCAAGCAGTAATTTTTGCCATTCCAACGCCTCCTTGCTAAACGGCACTCTGGATTTGGGCTGTTTGTCCTCGTTTTGCTCAATGAACTGGCGAACCTCATCGCGAAAAATGGTGTATTCGCTGCCAAAGGAAAGATCCATATTGAGTTCCAGAGTGTAAAAATGTTGGGCGTTAAATTACCACAACATAACGGCGGGCACCTCAAGCAGAAGTAAATTCCTTAAAGGGCTAAGAAAATCGGCAGCACTTGCCGTATCATAGGACCCGGTCTTACACATCACGACACGGATACGCAAATATGATTACGCTGAACGTTAACGGGCAGGAACATTCAATAGATGTTTCACCCGATACACCCTTGCTATGGGTGATCAGGGAAAACCTCGCCATGGTTGGCACTAAATTTGGCTGCGGAATCGCGCAATGCGGCGCCTGTACCGTTCACATGGACGGCAGCCCCATTCGCTCATGCATCACTCCGGTTTCAGCCGCGGTCGATCGAGCCATCACCACCATTGAGGGAATTTCAAGCGAGGAAGGCTTACACCCAGTGCAAGAAGCCTGGATAGCCGAACAAGTGCCGCAATGCGGGTACTGCCAGTCAGGGCAGATAATGTCTGCAGTGGCATTACTGGAACGATCGCCCTCTCCCAGCGATGAAGAAATTAATCAGGCCATGTCGGGCAACATTTGTCGCTGCGGCATGTACAGCCGAATCCGCAAAGCCATTCAAACCGTCGCGAGCTCTCCGGTACAGGTATTTGATACGCAGTTGGGCGAGGAGGTGCAAAATGGGTAAGTGGACCAGACGCGGATTTATCACAGCGGGTATTGTTAGCGGCGGAGCACTGGTAGTAGGCGTAGCTTTACGCCCGGGCCATCGCGCCCCGGACTTAGCCGGTTTTGTCACCGAGGGCGACGAAACTCTGATTAATGCTTGGGTAAAGATCGGCGCGGACAATAAAGTCACCGCCATTGTCGCCCACTCCGAGATGGGCCAGGGCGCGCAAACCGCCCTGACACAAATGTTGGCCGATGAGTTAGATGTCAACTGGGACGACGTCTCCTTTATGGAAGCTCCCGCAGAAGATGGCTACGCCAATGGGCCACTCGCAAAAGGATACATATTGGGGTCAACACCCATACCCAAAGTGCTAATAGGAACGGCAGATGGCGCTTTTCAGTTCGCCAGCGAATCCATGCATCTACAAATTACTGGCGGCAGCGCTAGCATAAAAGCAACGGGTGTGCACGGCATGCGAGTCGCCGGGGCTGCCGCCAGAGAAATGCTGCTGCAAAGTGCGGCGGATGAGTGGCAGGTTTCAGTTGCTGACCTAACGGCGAGTAAAGGCAGTATTAGCCACCCGGCAAGCGGGCGCAAGGAGAGCTTTGCGCATTTCGCTCCGGCGGCCGGCAAGCGCACGCCTTCGAACAATCCACGTTTAAAAACTCCTGACGAATTTAATATTATGGGGCACAGCAAGCCTCGCCACGATATCCCGGCGAAGGTAGATGGCACCGCTGTATTCGGTATCGACACAAAAGTTGATGGAATGAAATACGCCACGGTGACAGCGGCCCCTGTGTTTGGGGCTTCGGTCAAAAGTTTCGACGACACGGCAGCGCGAAAAATGCCCGGCGTGATTGATGTCGTCAATCTGGAAGACGCTGTAGCAGTTGTGGCCCAAGGCTATTGGCAGGCGAAGCAGGCTCTGTCGCGTATCGATATCCAATGGACCGATACCGACAACGACCGAATTTCCAGCGAGGGCATCTTCGACCAGTTTCAAGCGGACATGACAAAGGAAGCAGACGCCGGAAAATCAAACACCGATTTGGAAATAGGGGATGTAGCCTCCAGTTTTAAAAACAGTGACAAAGTCATCAAACGAAGTTATCGAGTGCCCTACCTGGCTCATACTTGCATGGAACCGATGAACGCTCTGGCCAATGTATCCGGCGGTAAATGTGAAATATGGACCGGCAGCCAGAACCCATTGGGCGCTCGGTACGCAGTTGCGGAAGCTCTGGGTATGGAGGTTGAAAATGTGACTTTCAACAACCATATGATGGGCGGTGGTTTCGGACGCAGGGCCACGCCAGATGCGACGATTCAGGCAGCGAAAATTTCCCAGGCATCCGGACACCCGGTAAAACTAATCTGGTCTCGCGAGGAGGATGTGCAACACGACCACTACCGCCCCGCTGTTCTGTCAAATTTCTCAGCAGTGTTGGGAGAGGACGGCAAACCCGTCGCTTGGGAAAACCAGTTTGTGGATAAGCACGAACCGGTAGAGGCGCCTCATATTTTGTACGATGTGGCCAACCAGTTTGTGCACTACACCGACAGCCCAACCCACGTGCCCTTTGGACCATGGCGCAGTGTGGACCATTCCCAGCACGGTTTTTTCACCGAGTCATTTATAGATGAGCTGGCGTATGAAGCCGGCTCAGATCCCTATCAGTATCGGCGCGAGTTATTAAACAGCAAACCCCGACACCTAAAGGTATTGGACCTGGCCGCCTCAAAAGCCCAATGGAGCCAGGAGTTGGGCGAGAATCGCGGCCGCGGAATATCACTGCAGGAATCTTTCGGCACCATTGTCGCCGAAGTAGTTGAGGTTACTGTTGAAAACGGAGATGTGAGCGTTGACCGCGTCGTAGTAGCAGTGGATGCAGGTTTTGCGGTGTCGCCTGACGGACTTACCGCGCAGATGGAGTCCGGCGTGGTTTACGGCCTGACGGCAGCACTCTATGGAGAAATCGCCATTGAAGACGGAAAAGTGAATCAGGGTAACTTCGATTCTTATCGGGCGCTGCGCATGGATAAAATGCCGATCATCGAAACTCATATCATCAACAGCCTTGAGCCTTGGGGCGGCGCGGGAGAACCCGGAACACCGGGAACCGCACCCGCACTGGCCAACGCGATTTTTGCGGCAACAGGAAAACGAATCAGATTGCTTCCATTAAGTAAGTATGAAGTGCTCGGTGGGGCTGCCTGAGTCACAAGACGCGCGAGAGCAGTATTGCCATGAGCGACAAGTTGGTATGGGTCGATGAGATGTCACTGCAGATTGGTGACATTACACTACAGCTGATGCCCGGGCTGGGTTGTAAACCCTCGTCCGAAGAATCCATCAGCCTGTTTAAAGATCCAGACTTCGTACGCAACTATGTTGAGTGCTTGCAGGGCCACACTATTCGGAACATGGTGGAGGTGGGCGTTAAACACGGCGGCTCGGCGATCTTCTTTTGGCATTTACTGGAGCTGGAGAATCTTTCCTGCGTAGAGCTGAGCCCCGGAGCACCCAACCTAACCGCTTACATCGAAAAGCAAAATCTGGGCGGCGCGATTCGTACCCATTTTGGTGTGAACCAGGCGGACCGGGAAACACTGCGAGACATTGTGGCCGAAGACTTCTCAGGCAATGCTATTGATCTTGTCATCGATGACGCATCGCATATTTACACGCTCTCCCTCGCCACTTTTGAAACCTTGTTTCCGCTGATTCGCCCCGGTGGCCTGTACATTCTGGAAGACTGGCGAGCATCGCTATTAGCGGTGCAGCGGCGCAAAGGCGCTGATTCCGAGCCGAGGCTGGACAGCTTAGTTCACGAAATTCTGGAATTTTCGACTATTAACCCCGCCATTGTTCCTTCCATCAACTGCAACAAAAACTTCGTTGTCATAGAACGTGGCGAGGGAGCGCTACCGCCAGGCGGTTTTTCTCTCGCCAATCCAGCCGAGTATTTTGTTCCTGCAGCAAACAAGCTGGAATAAGTTCTGCCGCAACACCCCCATTTTTTTACTTCCCGGGTATCGGCTTTTAAAGCGCTTACAACACAGCTTCGATAGTTGGAAAAACTTGGCCTGCGGATTACCTCAACGGTTACCCGCGCCCTCGAAATATCCGTTTTTCTTGCGAAGTATTCTCAGAATGTGGGAAAGCCTTTGCTATCTAGTTGATTCTATTGCTGGTTTTCCCGCTATATCCGGAAAACGGTTTTACACGGCTATATCTGACAGGCCCATTGCAGAGTTGCGGATAGCCAGGAACCCGCGTTTCGTGGGAATATGGGCTGAAGAACTGCGAACCAAAATGGAATGTGGCTGAAATGGACATATATGAATTTTTCGCAAGACTTAGCCGCTATGCACAGAAAATACTAGATCAGATTAAACTTCATGGAAACGGTGCGTGATAAAGAATGACAATTGAAGTGATAAGTTTGCCAGAGCAGAATGTCACATGCGCAACCTGCAAGGCGAATTGTTGCCGCTTGGAGGTAATGCTTATTACGGATACTGGTGTACCCGAGGAATATATTAAATTGGATAATTGGGGCGGGATGAGTATGTCTCGTTTAGACGACGGATGGTGCGCAGCTTTGGATCGAAGCACTATGCTATGTACTATTTATGATAAGCGCCCATTAATTTGTCGTGAATTTGAAATGGGCGGTTTTGAGTGCCTTTCCGAACGATCCTAGCTTTCAGTCGGAGCAATAGTTAAATACGAATATTCTAAGAGGCGAAGCTGGCGTTCTTTTTTAAATCAAAATCGCATAACAAAGCACAGCCACGATCGCAACTGCGGTGCTAGACTTCGCAGCTCTGCAGCTCTGCAGCTCTGCAGCTCGCCAGTGCCGCGTGCGTTATCCTCCGTATATGAGGCTGCAATGAATCTGGAGGATCCTGGCAATATCGGCGATATTCCAGGCGGGACAGGGGTCGCAATCACATTGATCTATCTCGTTGTTCAAATCCGCCATAACACGGCATAACTCAAGAAAGATGCTGCCCTTCGCAAACTTTCTAGCTTTGAAGAAAACATCCGAGCCCTGGCAGACTGGTAATCTGATATTATAGTCAACCCAGAGGTTTATGGCTTCGCGGTATCCGAAGAGAGATGACATGGACAATTGGGGCATGAGTATTCGTTTTGTCGAGATGTATCTTGCAAGCGAAGGGTTCTCAGATTATTGGGAGCGCACGGGTCATCTGTACATTACAGAGTTTTGAGATGCAATTGAATGAATCAGGGCGCAGCTTCCCGCTGCCTAACAAGTCAAGGCTACGAACACCAAAACCGCCGTGCGGTTACGATGTTCGCAGCTTGTGGCGTTAACTTTCTAGGGATTACCTTTTAATGCAGGATAAAATCATCATCATACGAGATTACCTAAACGAAGTTAAGACTCGCTGTACCTACAATGCAGCAGCGCAAGCACTAGGTATTAAGCCGGTCGAACTTAAAAAGCTATTAGGTGATCGTAGGCCGGAAAATTCTTGGTTCGTAAACACAGGCGCTGGAGAACCAGTAGGATACGACGAAAGCGAAAAACATCCTGAACTCTATCGGACAAAACGAATTATTAAATCCGCAGAGGTTTTAAAAAGAAATCTTGGTCTGTGAAAAGAGTTAGCAAGTCAAAGTGTGGGCTCACCTGATCAGCGCGGCATCTAAACGGAGAGCCATTCGTCTAGTGACGTAAATTAGATGATTTGTGGTATTGGATAACCCGCCAGGGTTGGCCATCAGCTCAACCACAAGTTAGTTCATTGCCGGGACGATCGAATTCAATATCGGGAACGTAGAATTGCCAAAAAGTGTAGTAAAACACTACAGGTATTTTGTGAGCTCTTTCTGAACCGGAGTCTGATATGAACTTCAAACTTAAACTAGCATTTGCTGGTTCTTCTCCGGTCTTGTGAGTGAATATCAGGCCGCAACATAGAACATCGAGTCCCCGTCCGGCAGGGATGACTGTCTGATCTTGAGTTTGAAATACTCGGTATCCCTGATGCCTCTGGCGCGCTTGCGGATCATGCCGATACTGATGTTGCCAGCCTCGATCCTGGCACTGGTGAGCTTGTGCTTCGCGTAATTACAAATGCCCACACAGTGCCTTCTCAAGGATTTTGCAAACTTCTTCAGGTAGAGCATGGTCGATTGATCGGCTATCCGGCACCAGGCTTCCAGTCGCTCCTGCATCAGTTCGACAGTCTCTGATTCCCACAAGGCCTGAAGTTGTTCCTTCAAGATATACAGCGTATTGAGATGGGCATTTTCATCCAATAGTCGTTGTAATTTTTGAGTCCGGGGTTCGTCCAGCTTATCGGCGTTTTTCAGCACCAGGTAATGTGTTCCTGTTAGCAATGCTTTACCCGCTTTGTTGGCCTTTCCAAACGCTATTCGCCGCTGGTTGCTCAGGGCCTTGCTGTAGTGCTTCATGACGTGGAAACGGTCAAACACAATGTCGGCATTGGGTCAGCAATCACGGACTGATTTCTGACAGGATGGCGCCATGTCCATTGCGACAGCCTCTATTTTTGCAGTGGTTTGTGCCGGCAGCTGCTTTAGAAATCCAGAGAAAACGTCAGCCGTTCGACCGGTTTCCACACCGATTAAATGCCCCTCCACCGTGTCGTAAATCACGGTCATGTAGTCGTGGCCTTTCGCCCTGGCCACCTCATCAACACCCGGATACTTCAGGCCAGTCAGCGGTGTCGGGTCGAGTGCCGGGAGAGTCTCCTCCAGATACGCCTTGTCGATATTCTTCACCGTCTCCCAGCGTACACCGAGATGTCTGGAGACCGCCTGAATACTCATGTGGCGGCACAAACCACTGATCAGTCTGCAGAAAAGCGGCGGGTGAAGCGGCATCCCTTGTCGACCAATTCACAGTGCTCCATGCGACGTTCGCTCTTGCTGATAAACACTTGGGCCAACTCAACTTCGATGACACAAGGGTAGCCAAAGAGCGGCACATCCCTGATCTGTCGACGGACGTACCGGTTGACTGTTCCCTTTCGCCCCGTAACGGGGTCTATGGCGTTTCTACGCCTGTCCCTGCTGCAATGAATGACAAGTTGCTGCTCCTGTTCGTCCCGTTGTATTGGATTGACCCGCTGCCCCTTGAGGCCCAAAATATCCCTCTGGATGTCGATTCCCATATACCTGTTCTATGTAAAGTTGTCAGAAGCCTTATATACCAACAGATTACGTGGGGATCGGCATCCTTTTTCACTCATAGAAGCGGAGAAGAGCCCATTTGCTAGCTAGTCGACCCTGAAAAACGCTTAACATGTTGATTGTATTAGATAATACTGGGTATTTGTGAGATGATTTCGACCAGTTTCAAGCCTATTTGGCACTTAATCCGGTCGAAACAAAGGTGGCTCTCGATGAAAGATTCTTCCCCCGATCACCATCAAATGAGTTTTATGGCTGCTGGGTTGATGGATCAACTCAATCCGAAACACCCTCTGTTACATCTTGCGCGAACCATACCCTGGGACTTTTTTGAATCGGAGTTCGCTCCCTTGTATGCGGCAACTGGCAGGCCTGCCAAACCCGTACGCTTGATGGTGGGTTTATCTATTCTCAAGCATATGGAAAATGTCAGCGACGAGGTTATCGTGCAACACTGGGTACAAAACCCGTATTACCAGGCATTTTGCGGGGAGGTTGAATTCCAGTGGTCATTCCCTTGTGACCCATCCGATCTGGTGTACTTCCGCAAGCGAGTCGGCGAAAAGGGATTTGAAAAAATATTGGCATCCTCTATCACCATTCATGGTGAGAAAGCGGTCGAAGAGGAAGTCTGTATTGACACCACAGTACAGGAAAAAAACATCACCTTTCCCACCGATGCAAAGTTGTACCGAAAGATTATTGTTCGTTGCCTGAAATTGGCCAGGAAAGAAGGGATAACACTTCGCCGCAGTTATGCCAAGGAAATTAAGCAAAGAAAACTGGAATGTCGTTTTGCGGGACATCCCAGGAACCGTGCCAAGGCCCGCAAAGCCGTTAAGCGGCTAAAGACCATTGCCGGTCGTTTAGTGCGGGAATTGGAGCGTAAACTGCCACTCGACATTCTGGAAAAGCTGGCAGAGGACTTTGCACTATTCCATCGTGGACTGAACCAGAAGCGAGGGGATACGAACAAGCTGTACAGCTTGCACGAACCCCATGTCTACTGCATGAGTAAAGGCAAAGAGCATAAGCGCTATGAATTTGGCACCAAGGTTTCTATCACGACAACTCGGGATTCAAAAATCATTGTTGGTGCCATGGCCTTTGATACGAACAAATTTGATGGTCATACGCTGCCGGAGGTGCTGTTGCAATTGAAGCGGCTTAACAAACTGAAACCGGCCGTTGGCTTATGTGATCGGGGTTACAAAGGGAAGAAAAAGATCAATGACACGCGGATCATAATGCCCAGCACAGGTACTCGGGATACGGATAGTGCCTACCAGGTGCTGATGCGGAAACGTTTTAGAAAGCGGGCTGGCATAGAGCCGGTGATCGGCCACCTGAAGTCGGATCATCGATTGAACAAAAGTTATCTCAAAGGATTTGAAGGCGACCAGATTAACGTACTGATGGCTGCTGCTGCGTTTAACTTCAGGAAGTGGATGAGATTGTTTTTATTGGCCCCGAAAACGGCTTCCTTATGGAGTCGTTTAACGCAGTTTATTATCAAGCCACGGCATTACGGCGATGCCGTGATGGCCAATTAGGCTTTTTCAGGGTCGACTATTTATTCTCCCTGAGGTTATCGTAGCGCTGTGTGTTGGCAATGGGCTCATTGACCAGTACGAGTGCTGGCGGTGGATTGAGCGGCTCGGGTAATGGCCCCTCTAACAACCGTCCCGGCACATTGGTCACGTGTTGTTGGGAGGGCCTGCCGCTCTCAAGGGCCACCTCCACGGCCTGCATCACCAGATGTTCATCGTGGTGTAGCACCAGCGCCAGGATATTGGCCATCTCCCTATCACCACCCAGCCGTTTTAGGAGAATGCGTTGCAGGCGTTTAAAGCAGCCGGGGAGCTCTGTAAAGGGCGCGCCGTTACGCAGGGCACCGGGCTTGCGCTGGATGACTGCCAGGTAATGCCGCCAGTCGTAGACGGTTTCCCCAGCATGTTTATGGTGGCGGGAGAAGACTCGAGTATGCTCGGCAATGATCTGAGCTTCGGCAACAACAACTATTTTGCTGGCGTAGGCTCGCGCGCTCACAGGTTTGTTGGCGAATGCAGCGGGGACGCTATAGCGGTTACGGTCGCACAGGATAAGGCAAGTCGAAGACACGCGCTTTGTGTGCTCGACATAGCCATCAAACGGCGCGGGCACTGCCATGAGTTGCTTGCGCTCATCCTCCCAGACATCCGCTACCATCCGGCCCGGATATTCAGGGTGAGGTATTTCCTTCCAGAGTTCGATGCACCGCTGCTCCAGCCAACGGTTCAAATCAGCCAAGGTTTTGAACGAGGGTGCGTTATGCCAGATACGATAACGGGAATCGCGCACCTTCTTCTCTACCTGGCCTTTCTCCCAACCCGCTGCCGGGTTACAGAACTCAGCTTCAAACAGGAAGTGGCTGACCATGGCCTTGAACCGCTTATTGACGTCACGGCGCTTGCCGCGACGCACCTTGTCGACGGCCGTCTTCATATTGTCGTAAATGCCTCGCTCCGGAACACCACCCAGAGCGACCAGGGCATGGTTGTGAGCGTCAAACAGCATCTCGTGGGTTTGCAGTGGATAGGCCCGCAGCATAAAGGCCCGGCTGTGGCAGAGCCTGGAATGGGCCACTTGTAGCTTGGTTCGCTCCCCACCGATGACCACCCAGTCCTCTGACCAGTCGAACTGGAAGGCTTCACCCGATGCAAAGACCAGTGGGACAAACGTCCCTTTGGTTGCCGACAATCTGGCTTCTTGCTGGCGTGACCGCCAATCGCGAGCAAAGGCGGCGACGCGGTCATAGGAGCCGGGATAGCCCAATTCCACCAGGTCGAGGTGCAGCTGCCTGACGCTGCGGCGTTGCTTTCGATGCCGCTTTGATTCCCGCTTTAGCCAGCCGAGCAGGATATCGGCAAAGGGGTCAAGCTGGCTGGGGCTCTTCCGGTCTGGGTAGCGCGGTTCAATGACACCGCTGGCTAGATACTTACGGATGGTATTTCTGGAAAGGCCTGTCCGCCGGACAATTTCCCGGATGGATCGACCTTCACGCAGGTGCCATCGTCTGATTACACTCAATAAATCCACGTCTATCACTCCTTGGAACTCCTGCATCGCTGTCAGCAAGAGTCGGATGGTTACGTGGGTCAATATTCGATGCAAATATGGGGGGTAAGTGGGTCAATTTTGGATGCAATTTAACACGGTATAATTTCGTAGGCAAAAATCCTTCGCAACACAGCCCCGATTATTCGTTTCAAACGCTACTTTGAATCATCCCATCCTCCACAGTCTTGATGATACCGGGGCGTTACTACAATGGTCAGAGATAGAGAAACTACTCGCCACTCTTTATGCCTCAAAAACAGGCCGTCCAGGCTATCCATTGCCGACCTTGTTTAGGAGCTTGTTGCCCGGTGCAGGGTATCGGCTTTCAGACGTACCGTTAGCTCAAAGTCTGTATCGAGATCTGCTGTTTCGAAAATTCTGTCATCTTGAGTTAGATAGAGAAGTTCCTGAGGCATCCACCTTGGGGAGATTTCGAACCCGACTGGTCGAGCAGGGATTGTGGGATCAACGACTGGCTGAAATTAACCGTCAGCTTGAAGCCAGGAACATTATTATGAGCGAAGGTCGGATTAATATTATTGATGCGACTTGTTTTTCCCTATACACATCTCTGAGCTTCTGCACTTCCCCACGGATCAATCAGGGTTACGCCTGCTTCGGAAAATGGCAACGCGTCGCGGCTCGCCACGGCGAATCCTTTAGCCATAGCGATCCCCGCAATTTGCATGTCTGCAAGGCCAAGGTTCATACCTCGCATTTTAGTTTCTGCGGCTATTGTCGCTGTTGCTTCGGCAGCATGTCGTGTGAAACTCAATTCGCGATCTTCAAACAATTTTGCGAGTGTAAAACCCAAGACTTCCCACAGCGCTTCTTTACGCTTTCCGTCTGGCAATTTTTGAACCCCATATCGCAGTTCCATTAAATTAATAGCTGTGACATGCAGTGACCGTAGGTTCTGTGCATCCAGCCAGTCTGCAACCGCCTGTTCGGGGTTCGGTTTCATGATCTCGGAGATTACGTTTGTATCGAGGATGATCATTCAAAAACAGCCGCTTCGATTGGGTCTTGAAAGCGTTCACATTCTGGAAACTCGACGCCTTTTTCTCTAACAAATTCAACAATTACTTTGGAAGTTTTTTCAACAGGACGTGTAGCCTCATCAAGCAACTGTCGTGCCGCTTCTTCTGTACTGACACCTCGAATGTTAGCTTCTGACTTAACCCGACGATGAACGTCTTCATCGAGATTTCTTAGTGAGATAGAACCCATTGCTTTTCTCCTATGATGATAGTGACATCATAGCCACGGAATGATAGCCTTACAAGTGTTTTGTGCTCTCATTTTTTATAAATGCTATCATATTGTGTATTTTTGCCCACTATGAACACCCATTTCTCCCTAGCGTGAACACCGAATTTTCTCAACTGTGAACACTGAATTTTGTCCAAGCGTAAACACATTTGCCCCTAGGCAAAAATAACAGTTCACAGGCAAAATTTAGTCCCACAGTGCAAAAAGCACTCTCCCTCTTGCAGGTAATGACAATGTCCTTACCCTGCGCTCTTTTGTGTCCATTAATCACACGGAGCCACCATGACTACGAAGAGGGTCACCATGCAAAAGATCAAAGACATTCTGCGCCTGAAGTTCGATGCGAAACTCTCACTGCGACAAATTGCGCTGAGCCTTAGCCTGTCGCTGGGTGTTATCTCCAAATACTTGCAACGGGCTGAGGCAGCCGGGTTGGGCTGGCCATTACCCGATGGCATGTCCGATAGTGAGTTGGCCAAAGCGCTGATAAGCCCGAGCGCTATCCCCGCACAGGGCCTGAACATCTGGACTTCCTTGTCTGGTGTATCGGGTTTGTTAGCGCCACAGTAAACCCGCAGTTATTTGCCGCAGAATAAAAGAACGACAAAGAGGCGACAGTGATCCGGCTTAACTCCAATCGATCACAGGCTAGAACGGCAGCTCATGATTTACCTCGACACTGTCTGTGTACTCTTGTTGCTCAATCCGGATCTCCTCGTACAGTTGCGCAATCTTATCACCATAGTGATCCCACAGTACCGATCTCAGGTCGCCGAGCAGCTGATAAATACAATCGGCTTGTTCAGCCGTCCAGTAGGTTGTGATTTTTAAGGTTTTCATTTAGCCTTTCCTCGCTTTTTGGTCTCGCGCCGCTTCGACGCACACTCCTGCGCTTCCTTCATGCGGTACGACTCACCCTCAATGGCGATGACCTCGCTGTGATGGACTAAACGGTCAATCAGGGAGACCACACACGCGGCATTGGGGAACACGTCATTCCACTCGCCAAACGGACGGTTCGTTGTCACCAAAGTTGAACATTTCTCATAGCGCCGGTTGATGATTTCAAACAGCAAGTCAGCATGACGATTGCTGTAGGAGAGGTAGCCCACTTCATCAATTACCAGCAAGGCGGGCCTGGCGTAGTGTTTCAATCGACGCTGCAGGGCATTGGCACCATCCTGACCTGCCAGGTCGTTGAGCATCGCCGCTGCGGTGGTAAACAGCGCCGTATAGCCGTGCATGACAGCGTTATACCCCAGGTTCTGGGCGATCATCGATTTGCCCACGCCGTTGCTGCCCAGCAGGATAATATTGCTGGCCGTGTCCATAAAACCCAGTTGCATCAGGGCATGAATCGCTTGTGGGTCGATAGCGCTTGGCCACTGCCAGTCAAACTCACTCATCGGTTTGAACCGGCCCAGCCTGGCGCTGCTCAGGCGCCGTTCGAGTGAGCGCTGTTTGCGCTCGGCAAGCTCCCAGGCGATGAGCTGTGCCCGCCAGGGGTATTGCTCGTCGGTGATCTCGCCCCAGTGCGCCAGCACGCCGTGGAGCTTCAGTTCAAGTGCCTGCTGTTTGAGTTGCTCGATATCAATCATCGGTATCATCTCCTGTCTCGCTTCGGGTGCCATTGAGCTTGTCGTAATCGGCAAGCCGAGCCAGCTTGACGCTGTAGTGTTTGACCTTCGCCGGCACGGCGACAGCAAGCGGTGGCGGCAGGTGCTGTTCATCACGGCGGCGCTCAAGAACGTGCTGCACCGCCTCCGGGTAGGGTGATTGCCGATCAAGTGCTTCACCCAGAGCTACATGCAGCTCGTCCCGCCCATAATCATCAAGCAGTTGATTGAGTAACCGGACCGTGGTTTTAATGACATGTCCACGCTGTGCCGATTGCTGCAGCAGCGTCTGGGCGTGCGCCGAAGCATGGCTCAGGCGATCCTGACCCCGGTGTAGTTTGGCGTGGGTTTTCTCCAGCCATAGGGCATTGATATGCGCCTCCTGTTCGATTTGCTCCCCTTTGCCAAAGCTGCGCTGATGCTCAGCAATGCATTGATCGCCCTCCACTATCTGGAGCCGCTCCAGGTCAGCGCTCACGCTCAATGGCTTGTGCACGTATTGATGGGGAATGGAGTAATCATTGAGATCGAAGCGAACATAAGGGGTTTTGGCGGCCCGCACGGGCTGTCTCTCATGGGTATCAAAGGGATTATCCGGCAAGTGCAATAAACAACTCACCTGCTCCTGTAAGAAGGCTTCCCTGACCGTCAACGTACGCTCTTCAGGGCAAGCCCGATCAGCACTCACACCCTGGCACCAGTGCTCAGCTTGCGCATTGAGTTCGGCCAGTGTTTGCCAGTGACGAGCGGCAAAGAAATTATCGCGAATATAGCGAATCGCTCTTTCTACCCGGCCCTTTTCATTGCCCCGGGCCACCGCCACCGGGCGTGGTTCGAAGCGATAGTGGGCTGACAAGGCCAGCAAGGTGGGGTGGAAGCGGATGGCGTCACCGTGGCGCTCCAATACGGCCGATTTAAGGTTGTCGTACAGCAGCACCTTTGGCAATCCTTGCCAGGCCTCGAATGCCGCTACATGGCCGCGTAAAAAGTGCTCCATTTGCTGGTTGAGATAAAAGCGCAAGAAGATCTGTCGCGACCAGCTCAGCACCATCACAAACGCCATTAACGGCCGCCGGGCCTTGCCGATCTGAATATGCCCGAACGAACCCCAGTCAACCTGGGCTTGCTCACCGGGCAGGGTTTTTAGGCGTAAATACGCCTCGGGCAGCTTGCGCGGCCGCAGTTCACTGATACGCTGGCGAAACTGGCTGGGGCCACCGGGGTATCCCCGCAGGCGGGCCATTTCATACAAGCGGGCCGCCGTGAGTGTGGGAAACTCCCGCAGGGTGTCGATGACAAAGGGCAGATAGGGGTCGATGATCGACGCACGGCGAGTGCGCTCCACCTTGGGCAGGCCAGCCTGTGCCAGTACCCGATCAACCACTGAGTGGTGAATGCCAAGCTGGGTCGCAATGGTGCCCGTTCGCCACTTCTCAACAAAATGGTAGCGCAGTATTTTTGCTTCAGTTTCTTTGCCGATGGCCATGACTGCCCTCCGATTGATGACTCCTGTCCAGCCGCTGCACTAATGTCGCCGGAATCTGCGCCTGAACTGACTGCTCTGCAGAAAATCACTGCGCAAAAAGGGACCGCAGACCGCGCCACAGTGATGGCAGCGCACGGTGGCGTCAGTTTTACCCGGCATATCGGCCCTTTTGATCTCATCAGGCACGGTTTGCAGTAGATCACGGAGTATTATTGCCAGAGAACGGTGATGCGTTACTTTTTGTTGTTGCCGTTCTCGATAACGCTGTTGGCGAGCGGCATTATTCATGCGACCCGGGCGAGTGGCCTGGTACTTCGCTCTGGCTCGTTTAATGGATTCCTTTCTGGCTTCCTGGCTGCAACCATCGGTGCAATACCGCTGGCCGCGATCACAGTGGGTACAGACGATGACCTGGGCGTAGCAGCGACAACAGTGGTAGAGACGGCTGGATGATGGCATCGACACAAAGGTCGATGAGGGCTGGATTTATTCCCATTATGTGCAACACTTAACGGGCCGTGCACCTGCACGGTTTTTTTGGGTATGGCGCCAGCGTTGACCGTCAAATCTGTGGTGGCGTCATACCGTTCTCAGCGACACTTATTCTTATAGTCCCTACGCTTGAATCGTGCCTGCTTATTGGTCGCTCTTGAGTGTGACTGGGCCGCAGTTCTACCGCGCCGATTCTAATACGCCGAGATCCGTCTATTTCAAAATTCGGCAAATAGCTGCGGTTTTGGAGTGGCGTCTACAAATGTGCATGACTCTCGGGAGCGCGATACCTTGTTACCGGGTGATGAGACGGCACTGTACGCGGATGCCGCTTACAGCTCTCAACAGACCCGCGATAAGTTGGCGCAGCTGGGCATTGATGATCAGGTTCAGCGCAAAGGTTATCGTGGCCACCCCTTATAGGAGGCTGATCGAATTCGTAACCAGGAAATTGCCGTCACCCGAGCAGGCGGGGAGCGACCTTTTGCAACCTGCAAGAGACACTACAATCTTTCCGGAACACGCTTCATGGGGCTTGCCAAAAACACGACGTTTTATGGCTTGGCAGCCAGGGCTGCGAATATCCGGAAAGGAGCCAGTTTTTTAACGCGTTACGGGTTACCGAACACGGGTTATGCAGGATAGTTGCGCCAAAAATCAGGCAAAGGAGCCTGAACCCTGGATAAATTGAAGCAAACCAGCGAAAAGCTTACTTCGATACTGCTTTGAGGTGATTAAAAATATTGCGATTCAAAATATTCGAAAAATTACGGGGTTATACTGAGGTCTCAGATGGATAAAACTCATGCGATTGCCCTGGCTGGGCAAGGTGACCGACCTGCTGGCCGATACAGGTTATTTTAGCGGTGACAATGTAAAGGCTTGCGTAGAGGATAATATCCAGCCTTTACTGGCAGTAGCGCGTGACCACCATCACCCGAGTGTTTTTGATCGGTTTGCGCCTGATGTTAACGCCCCGGTGCCGAAAACGGATGATCAGGTGAGGCTTATGAAACATCAACTGACAACCCAGTCCGGGCGAGCGCTGTACGCATTAAGAAAGCAAACGGTGGAGCCGGTGTTCGGCATCATCAAACATGTTATGGGATTGAGGCAGTTCTCGATGCGAGGTTTGGACAAGGTTGCGGGCGAATGGACGCTAGCGACACTGGCATGGAATGTGAAGCGTATGAATGTGCTGCAAATGGCATAATTAAGCGGTCATTTGCCGCATAAATGTCCATTACAGGGCTGAATAAAGGCGTGATGGCGGTTGGCCTGGGGGGCTGCCCTGGAGTAATCACGTGCTCTGAAATGCACCCTGACAGCCCTGTCGCTCACTGGATTTTTAACGAAAGAAATCTCGGTGGGCTTGCCCCCGAGTAAAGGTAGATGAAAAGTAGAAAATTCCGGTTGGCCGAAGGCCAATCAAATTGAGCGTAAGCTCGGTCGCTTGCGGCCGAGTAGCCCTTTTTGAAGGAATTTTCTTTTCACCATCATCTGCAACTACAGCTTCGGATTGAACAATTTGAGCCAGACTCACAGAGCCAAACAACACCGAGCCTGTGAGCGCAATGTAGCGCAGAGTTTTCGCACTTTTAGTCATTGAGATCATTGTACCCAATACTCACTATCGATCTACCACTCAATCTTGGTCACGTAATCCTCACTCAAATTAATTTTTCTATTGCATTTCTATATCTCTTTATCTTAAACTAAATATTAATCATTATCATTTAGATTAATGTTAGTGAAACTCGAAAAATGAAATCGGGACAACGTAAATCTATGGTTAAGGGGCAATAGGATGAGGAAGAGTCACAAGCGCGGGGGCTGTTGCATTGGTGCAGCGGTGTTGATGCTAGGCCTGTGCAACCCAGCGCTGGCCAGCGAAGCAAGCTCGGCACTCATAGCTGCGTTGACGGAGCAACTGGCTGAACAGCACCGCCTACTGGAAGCTCAACAGGTTCAGTTGGATGTACACAAAGCTGAACTGGGAAAGATGAAGAACCAATTATCCAACCAGTTTGTCGGTGTAGAGGAGCTTAACAAGAGTCACCAGGAACGGCAGAAGGCCGTTGACGCAGGTCGGAGTGACCATAGGTCTTCAAGTGATGGTGACTCAGGAGAAGAAGATGGCCTGGAATTCTCTGGGTACGGAATCGTCAATTACTACAAACGAGACTGGGAGACCGACGAGTTTGCCAAGGACGGTGTAGATACTGAAAGGTTCATCTTCGAACTGGAATATCGTTTTGACGAGCATTGGATGGCCAAAGCGGAAGTCGAGTACGAGCACGGCGGTACCGGTGCCGCTCTAGAACTGGACAGCCAGGAAGAGTTTGGAGAATTTGATCAGGAGATAGAGAAGGGCGGAGAGATTCTTATCGAAGAGCTCTACATCGCGTACAACCACGCGCAGTGGTTAAACGCGAAGTTTGGTCGTTTTGTAGTTCCGGTTGGTCGAACCAACAAGTTCCATAAGCCTCAAGACTATTTCACAGTAGCCCGATCCGATGCAGATGCGGCACTAATCCCGCAGCTGTGGCATGAAAATGGAGTCTCCCTTTTCGGGTTCTGGTCTTTTGGCGACTGGGGAGAAATCCGCTACGAAGGCCAGCTCGTCAATGGGCTGGACTCCACTGGATTTAGCTCTCGCAACTGGATAAGCGGTGGGCATCAGAAGCGTTTCGAAGAGGCGCGCGCAGAAGATTTTGCACTGGTCGGCCGTCTGGACTACTACCCGAACGAAAACCTGCAGATTGGCGGCTCTTACTACGGAGGTGAAACGTCTGGGAATAGGCCCAAGAGTGATCTGGACGAAGATGCCTACGTAGATCTGTGGGAGGTGGATGCCGCCTGGACCCCAGGGTCATTCGTTCTTCGAGGTCAGTACTTGTGGGGTCGATTGCAAAACTCCCACCTTGTTACGGATGTCAATCGTAACCTGTCTAACAATCTCGGCGTGAAACGCTCACCGGTCGGCAGCGAAGCTCAATCGTGGTTTGTGGAGGCGGGGTACGACCTGTTTGACAAGCGCGATCAAAGCCTGGTGGTGTTTGGCCGCTATGACGAATACGACTCCATGTTCCGCACCGAGGGTTTGGTTTTTGATAACCCGCGCTGGTCGCGCGAGTCATGGACCCTGGGCGTTAATTACTTACCCATACCAAACGTTGTGTTTAAAGCGGAATACAGCGCGCGCGAAATTGAACTGGATGATAACAACAAAGAAGACACGATCGCGATCAGCGTCGGCTTCACCTATTAAAGACTTTTTTGGAGGAATACACGTGAGAATTTTTAAAATTGTAAAGACGGGTTTTTGTGTTTTGGCTCTTGCTGTAACGGCCGCTTGTGGCGGAGGAGATAGCGCGGATGTGATTGTTAACAATGCGCCTACAGATGGAGGTGATCCCACGCCGGCTCCCAGCGGCTTTGATGCAAGCCCACTCATAAACACTATCGCTGACGATGTGATTGTGGGGACGTACCGAGGCATGGCCGATGCAACACAAGACCTTGTCGATGCCGTTGTTGTTCTCACCGATGGCAATCTCAACCAGGCAAATCTGGAGATGGCTCAGGATGCATGGTATCAAGCGCGACGCTACTGGGAGTCTAGCGAAGGGTTTCTCTGGGGGCCTATTGATACCGAAGGATTTGATCCGCGGCTAGACGACTGGCCCGTTAACAAGGTTGACCTGGATAACATTCTGGTGGACAACTTCGTCGATGTATCCAATCAGGGGGTTGTAGATCAACTCGACACCACCGTAAAAGGTTTTCATACCATCGAGTACATGCTTTTTAACGATGGCACCGGCAATGAAGACACTAACGGTTGTGGTGTAGCGGTACCTGGAACCCAAGCTTGTTTTGACAATATCTTGGCGGCCTTGGCTGATTCACGTCGCTCAGATTATTTGAGAGGCATTGCCATCAATGTGAACGATATAGCGTTTCAAACCCTGGATGCGTGGCTTACTAGCGGCGGTGACTTTCTCAGTAGCGTTACCAGCGCAGGAAGCGGAAGCGCGATCTATCCGAGCCAACGAGCTTTGATAGAAGAAGTTATTCAGGGGGCCATTGGTATTCTAGACGAAGTGGGCAGTGGAAAATTGGGTGGCCCCTTCGGTGAAGGCAATCCCCTGACGGTTGAATCGAAATTTAGCGGCAACTCACTAACAGACTTCCAATTTAATATGCGCAGCATCCGCAACCTCTATTGTGGTCAATTATCCATACAGACGGAGAGCGCGGAGAACGCTTGTATTACAACGGGCAACGCGGGATTGGCCAGCTTGGTTATCGAGCAAAATGCTGCGCTGCACGAGCGTATGACCGATGCCATAGATAGTGCAGTTAGCGGTATCGCCAATATCCCAGGGCCGTATTATCAAGCTGTAGAGTCGTCGGTCACAGATCCGGTGGTGGCACAGACAATCCAAAACTCGATCGACGCTGTTCTAAATTTGCTGGAGTTGATGCAAAGCGAATTATTGCCTTTGCTAAACGACGTCGACTTCGCTTCCTAGGGATGACATTGTGAAGACATCTATTTTATTCGTCACTGCTTTCGTTTTGTCTGGTCTATCCGCCTGTGGCAACGGCGATTCTGACTCGATACAAACCGGCAGCAGTCCAACACCTATGATTCCAACCACGCCAGATCCCGATCCTGGAACCCCGCAGGTTCCGGACCTGGACAAGCGGCTGTCTGGCGGAGAGACAACCGTATTCACGGAAACCAGTACAGCCTTTGAGACGCCTGCCCCTAATCTTGTGGGCGAGCGCCTTGCCACGCATCTGGCCGGCGATGTGGCTTTTGAGGACGTTTTTGTAACGGCCCCCGCGCCCGTTAACAGTGGCTTGGGGCCGATATTTAACAACACCGCCTGTATTCGCTGCCACCCCAGGGATGGTCGCGGTAGGGCAGCCGAACCAGGAGTGGAACAAGAATCAATTTTTCTGCGTGTTAGCGTGGGGAATGATCTCGTGACGGGGCCCATACCGGTACAAGGTTTTGGCGATCAATTTCAACACCGAGCCGTTTTTGGTGCACAGCCTGAGGGCAAGGTTGAAGTCGTTTACGAAATGTCGGAAGTGGTGTTAGCTGATGGACAAGCAATTAGTCTGCGTAAACCCGTTTTTACCATTGTTGATAGCTATATCCCAATGCCTACCGAAGTTCTCACCAGTGCTCGCATGGCTCCCCCAGTCTTTGGGCGGGGGTTGCTGGAGGCGATTGCAGAAGAGACGATAATTGCTTGGTCCGATGAGTTTGATGACGATAACGATGGAATCTCCGGTAAGGCAAATCGGGTAATTGATCCTATCAGCGGCGAAACAGTACTTGGGAGATTTGGATTGAAAGCCAATGCTTCTCAATTACTGGTGCAAAACGCAGGCGCCTATAGCGGTGACATGGGGGTTACCAGTTCCGTGTTTCCGGTTGAGAGTTCATTTGCACAAACTCAATACGACGAATTGTTGGACGAAGTTGAAGTGGACGATATCACCTTGGAGAACGTCACTTTCTATGTTCAGACCCTGGGTGTACCGGCAAGGCGTAATGTTGATGACGAACGGGTGTTACGAGGTGAGCAGTTGTTCGAAGACATACAGTGTGGTGCCTGCCATAAACCACAGGTCACCACCGGAGTTCTCGCTGATGTCGCTGAAGTCTCGGGACAAATTATATTCCCCTTCACTGATTTGCTTTTGCACGATATGGGACAAGGTCTTGCTGATGGTCGACCTGACTATTTGGCCTCGGGGGCAGAGTGGCGTACGCCGCCTTTGTGGGGTATTGGTTTGACCGCCCTGGTACAGGGAAGGACGGAGTTTCTGCATGACGGGCGCGCAGGCAGTTTAATAGAGGCTATTTTGTGGCATGGCGGTGAAGCCGGCCAGGCGCGAGATGCGGTTGTTAACATGGAGGTGGCGGACCGGGAGGCACTGCTGTCGTTTTTAAATTCACTTTAGTTGTTTAGGTCACTCAGTTCTGGACGGCGATGTACCAATCCAATCATTTTGGGAGAGACAATAATGAAAATGCTTTTTTTGTGCAGTAACCACCAAGCATGGTTAGAAGACAATCCTGAACTGGCCAGGATTACCAGTTTGCAGTGTAGCGATAGAGCGCAGGAATTGTGGGAAGAGGTGGAGAGCATCCACGCGGTCAAGTTTGCGGGCTCTGGTTTCGAAGCGGCGCAAATTGTCCTTAGAAATCATACGGGTCCCGTTTCAGACAGAGTTGAACTCTACACCAGTAGCAGTGTTTTATTGGCGAATATCTTGTACAGCACAAAGCAGGAAGCTATGGCTAGAAGCGTACTTGCCACCGCGATAGCGGATCTGGAATCCCTGTTGGTGCTGGGAGAGTGTCGGCGTGAAGTCCTTAGAGGCTGTCAAAGCCTGTTGTCTTTAGGGGAGGAAGCCTCTGGGGTTCCCGGGCTATCTGGTTGGGAGCAACTAAACACCAACAGCGCGTTCCCATCACTGCTGCATTAGGTGACGTATGCCGCGATGTCATGTCTGAAAAAGATCTCCCGGACGACTATGTTCAAGTGGAGCTTTCCTTTGACGTATTGTGTCGTCTGATTCGTGAAAGAAACATTGCAGCCAGTGAGATTCGAAGCCTGAATGATGATTCGAGCCTGGCCTGTTGGAGTGCTTTAAGGCTTAGTCTTCTCCACTAGAATCGGGAATGTTAGGAATTTTGTGTCAATTCTTTAATTTGCAGCATAATGCTGTAAGGAGAATTGATTATGACATATATGAACCATTCGATTTTGATAAGGCTCTAAAAGCGATCCAGTCAGGGCAGGCCATCAGCGGGAAAGGCGGTGTTTTGGCTCCGCTGCTGAAACAACTCACAGAGGCCGCACTGGAAGCCGAGCTAGAAAGCCATATAGCCGACGATGTGGTGCCCAACCGCAAGAATGGCAGGTCCCGGAAGACGCTTAAAACGAGCGAGGGTCGTATCGACCTGGAAACGCCTCGGGATCGTGCTGGTACATTTGAACCTCAATTTATCAAGAAACACCAAACCAGCGTCAGCGATGAGATTGAAACCAGGATATTGTCGATGTACGGCCGAGGCATGAGTTATTCCGATATCAGCGGGCATGTCCAGGAAATATACGGCATCTCAATTTCAACAGCGGCCATTAGCGCGGTTACCGATAAAATCATCGACACAGTCAAAGCCTGGCAGCAGCGCCCGCTGGATTCGCATTATCCGTTTGTTTGGCTAGATGCGATTCACTACAAAGTCCGTACCCAGGGCCGCTACCAGAATCGCGCTGTTTACACGGTTCCCGGCTTGAATATTGAGGGTAAAAAAGAAGTCCTGGGGCTATACCTGTCCGAGAGCGAGGGCGCCAACTTCTGGCTTGGCGTGCTGAGCGATTTGCAGAACCGTGGCGTGCAAGACTGTCCTCACTAAACGTTGTCCAGCTGATTCAGCGGTCGGTGTTTGCCCGCCAAGATGCTCTCGGGCGAGAACGAATAGACATAATGTAGTGACCTATCCGTCCTCAACGCCGTGGATTAAGCTGAGGACGGTACATCTTCGGCTCAGAGCCATAATTGAGGAGGATAGGTCATGAACGAGTTTATCAAGTATGTGGGACTGGATACACACAAAGTATTTTCCAATATGAAATGAGCCTGAAGGGAGGGTGTATTAAGCCCTTATCTTGAGTCGCTCATGGAGTTGCTGAAATAAGTGATCTCGTGCTGAATTTAGTTGTTCAGCGGCCTCATTGTCCGTCATTTCATTGGCGAATGCATCCAGATTTCTAAAGGTGATTCCCGGCTTTAAATATTGGCTGGGTTTGGCCAGGGAGCGGAATTTCTCATAGGGTGTCATCATGTCGTTGTAGCGGTATTTCTTCCGCTCCTTGCCCTTCTCATCAATAATGGTGGTGGGGAAATAGCAGGGCCGGTGGAAATTGACGTATCGGTAGACTTGATGGCTATTGAGTTCAGTGAAATCCGTGGCGTACTGCTGAGGTATGTGGGTATAGCCATAGAGTTTGCGAATGACCGAGCCATTTTTACTCTCAACCAAACCATTGTCGTTACTGTGCCGGGGCCGTGATTTGGTAAATTCAATGTGCAACTTGTCCAGAAGCTCAGCAATGGTGTAGTTGATATATTCGCCGCCATTGTCTGCGTGAAAGCCCCGTATTTTAAAGGGGAAGGCAGCCAGAATCTGCCTGAGGGCTGGCAGCATAAACGCCTCGCTAATACGTTCCAGCGTGACGATGATCTGGAACTGTGTCACCTCATCCACGGCATTGACGTGGTAGATTCCTTTGCGTTTGTCCTGATCACCTTGATGGACAGAGTCAATGCGGATATAGCCTGGTTGATCGTTCGGGCAAGGTTTGCGCCGCTGGCCAATAGAGGCGGCCTTAGGTCGTGTCTTTGTCAAGACACAGCGCTGCCTCTGGTAGGTCTTGGAGGCCCGCAGGTTGTACAGGTGAGAAACCGAAATACCCGCCAGGCGTCGATAGTCGGCTTGGCCAAAGCGCTGATAAGCCCGCTCACAGAGCTTTTTAAGTACCGCGCCGCTGGGCTGACCATGTCGCTCATCCATACTCGCCAATAGGCGTATATCGGCGTCAGTGTAGGCGCGCTTGAAGCCATTACGCCGAGCTGGTTTCACCGAGACGGTGCCTGTTTTGACGTATTGGCGTATCAGGCGCCTGGTCTGGGCCAGGGAGTAGCCGGTTACCTTTATCAGGTAGCGGGTGACGGTTCCCCGGTCTGTTTTGCCAAGCTGTAAGTATCGGTGCTTCACCAGTGCCTTCTGTACCCAGCGATAGCGTTCAGATTTCTCAGTGGCCACGTTGAAGGCTACTTCCTGTGTGACGTCGAGAAACTGTTTGATGGCACCCAGGGTATTCAGATGTTCTAAGCTCATGACCGTTTTCATCCGCTGATCATGAACGACTACAAGGACTATTTCAGGCTCATTTTATGTTGGAATCAACTTCCGCCACATTCCCGGGTTTCAGGCTCATTTCATATTGGAAAAGACTCACAAGGATACGATTGCGGTTGCGATCGCTGATGCCGCGGGCGGAAAGTCGCGGTTTTACGGCGAGATTGTGAACACGCCCGCAGCGCTGTCGAAACTTTTGAAGGATATCAGTCCGAACGGGGAAGTCGCTTCCTGTTGCTATGAAGCGGGGCCGTGTGGGTACGGCATCTACCGTCAAATCAGCGACTCGGGGCATGATTGCTCCGTAGTAGCGCCCTCGCTGATACCGGCCAAACCAGGCGACCGGGTGAAACCGGATCGGCGTGACAGCGAGAACCTGGCGCGCTTGCATCGAGCGGGCGAGTTAACCCCGGTCTGGGTGCCGGATCAGGAACAGGAAGCGATGCGGGATCTGACCCGCGCCCGGGAGGACATGAAGCACCTTGAGCGCCAAGCCCGGCAGCGCCTATGTGCATTTTTGCTGCGCCATGGTCAGAGGTACGTCAGCGGGAAAAGTAAATGGACGCAGGCTTACTGGCGTTGGTTGGAGGGCATCAAGTTTAGCCACCGGGTTCAGCAAATCGTATTTCAGGAATACATCGACAGTGTGAAACAGCAGCAACAGCGCGTCGCTTGTCTTGAACAGGCCATGCATGAGGCGATGGCTGACTGGACCCTGGCCCCCCGTGGCTAGCGGGTTGATGGCGTTGCGTGGCTGTCGCCTGATCACAGCGATGACGGTTGTGGCGGAACCTGGCGATATCACCCGCTTTGATTCACCGCGCCAGCTCATGAAGTATCCGGGTTTGGTGCCCAGTGAGTCCTCGAGTGGCCCGAGGACGCACCGAGGGGGGATTACCAAGACAGGGAATGGGCATGTGCGGCGGGTATTGGTTGAGGCGGCGTGGTGCTACCGGTTTCCAGCCCGTAAAACGGCAGCGCTGCAACGACGTGCTGAACAAGCGCCTGATGAGGTACAAGCAATTGCGTGGAAGGCACAGAAGCGGCTCTGTGGTCGATATCAGGCTTTGAGCAAACGCGGTTTACTGCCGCAAAAAATCAGCATAGCCATCGCACGCGAACTGACGGGGTTTATCTGGGCGATTGCTTGCGAAGTGATGCCAAAGAACGCCAATGAAGCAAGCGCGTAGTTGAGAAAAGGCCGAAACAAAGTGGCCTGTAAAAGAGGGGACCAGTGAGCTTTTGGGACAGAACAGGGGTGGCCCGGTGGGAGAACCCTCGAGGACACTAAGAGGCGTCCGGGTAACCGGAACGACCCTCGATAATAGAGAGAGGCAGCTCCACGACGAAGATTTGTCAGGCGGTTCCGACCCGCGAATATCAGATTGATCAACCGTCGTTAATAGCTGCCCCTGTTCTGCCTCAAGGGCTTACTAAGAGAGAAAAACATGAAAGAATGATGTTATCGATTGACAAGGTCACAACATATCAGTGACCAAGTACGTTTAGGTGTTCATGTCGTAGCGGCCACAGCCCAGCGATATCGTTGTCTAGAATTGGTAGTCCGGTTTGCTTCAAGTGGTTCAATGCGTCCTGCATATAAAGGGTATTCCACAATACCACGGCATTGGTGACAAGGCCCAAGGCACCGAGTTGGTCCTCCTGACCCTCGCGGTAGCGTTTACGGATTTCACCGCGGCGGCCGTGGCATATCACACGTGCAAGATCGTGCCGCTTTTCGGTGCGATTCAGTTGCGTGAGTATGCGCCTTCGGTAGCTTTACTACATCCATTTCTTCGGAGTTCATGATCAAGACTCCGTCGCAGCTGGGAGCGAGGCGGTATGGCGAAAACGCCGAGCGATCCAGTAGTCGACACTGATGTAGCGCCCGCCGCCGATAAACAACAGTGCCAGCAACATGATCACGTAGGTGGCGGCAAATTCGATGCCGTTATTGAGAATGACCAGCGAACCGTTCTCCGTGAGCCACTCGTAGTGCGCGTGCTCCTGCAGAATTAATTTGGCCTGGTCCAGTCGCTCAATGGCACCAACGGTTCTTTCGGTGGCAAACGGACCCGCGGCCGTACTGATGGCCAGCCAGCCGTTTTCCAAGTGTACAGTGACGGCAGCCACCAGCATGGTGAACATAAGCGGAATACTAATCCAGCGCGTGGCCAGGCCCAAGGTCAGCAAAACTGCACCCGCCACTTCTGTAGCGACAGCAAGTGTCGCCATCAACAAGGGGAGGGGCAGGCCCAGCCCCCAATCCGGATTACCGAACCATTCCACGGTGTCGCCGAAGTGGTCCAGTTTTTGCGTTCCCGCCATCCAGAAGATGGGAATCAGGTACAGTCGCAGTAACAGCGGGGCGACAAAATCCGCCTTGCAAGTCAGGTCCAGAATATTCTGTAGCTTGTTTAAAAGGTGGATCATACTGTGTCTCCTGCTAGTGGATTTCGTTATTGTCACGTGGTCCCACTGGACTGTTTTACTAATTCACCTACAAATCCACTACCATAGCCTAATTCTTTGAAATTGTCCAGGTTCAGATAGAAGTGAAACTTTTTGATCGATAAAATCGGGTAGCCTGTGAGTTGTTACATCCACACAGGAGACTACCTGATGCAGATCAAAAGCCTGCGTATTAAATCGTACCACAGTTGGTCCGCTAACGATACCGCCTGTCCGGGTGATGGCAACTTCCATGAGCAGGCTCTACGTAGGAGCTGACTGAACCAAAGAATGGACGAGGTCTTGACCTGTACCTATCTCCAAAAATTCTAGCTGGTATCGAAGCTCAATGTCTAAGCAAATTTCCTTCAGCCCCCCCCATTTTTATCGAAAACAGCTCAGCGATACTTGGCGGGGAATACCAAGTGGTACAAAAGAACAGCGCCCAAGAATCCTGGGGTCGATAATAATTGTAGGCCCACCGATAGTCGGCTAAGTCACGATTCACCGACGCGACTGTCAGGGACTGCCCTGGTAAAAAAGGATGAGCCGCCCCAAATCGAGTGGCTGGTTTGTCCTGATGACCCATGAAAGATACACACTATACAGCCAGAGATTGGGTATCGAGAAGCCGTGGAAGGTGCCCGGTGCGCAGGCTTCTCTCGCAAACTGCGTATACCTGTGATACGTTGCCACCTGTCAATGACCATTATCACCACCTGAGCACGCCGGATAAAGACTATAATACATGACATGCCAAGCTGCGCATCAACGTCGAGCATGGCTTCGAGCGCATGAAAAAGTTCAGGATGTTCGCGGATATTTATCGGTATAACGGACAGTGAAACATGCTTGCCAAGAATATAGGAGCACTGGCAAATTTGAACTTGAAGCCAACCTGACATAATGGGATTGGGGGGAAACTGTGCCTCTTAATGCCACTGCGCTATTGTAAATCGAGTCTAATGAATCGTTCAAAGGAGAGGGCTATGTATAAATCCCAGCAACAACAGGCTCCCCCCCCCCCCCGCTGTTTTAGCAAACCACCGGTGTGTCTTGCGGTCGTGCTGGGTTCCCTGTGTGCAGCGTCTGCGCCGGCCCAGATTGACGCCAACTTGTTGGAAGAGGTCCTCATCACGGCGCAGCGAGTCGAACAGAGCGTTCAGGATGTGCCCATCGCCGTCACGGCGGTGACCGAGGAAATGTTGGAGGCGCGGCAGATCGTCAGCCCCTCAGACCTACAGTTCAACACACCCAACCTGTCCTTCTCCGCCACCAATTTTGGTAGTTTCTCGGTCAGCATCCGAGGTATTGGGCGCTTGGTCACCGCAAGCTCCGGCGAAGCCGGGGTCTCTACCCATGTCAATGAAATCCCTCTGGTCACCAACCTCAATGCGATCGAGTGGTACGATGTCAAACGGGTGGAGATTTTGCGTGGCCCCCAGGGCACCCTGTTCGGCCGCAACGCCACCGGCGGTGCGATCAACATGGTCACCAACCTACCGGACCCTGAGGGCACAACTGGGTTTATCGACGCTGAAGTGGGCGATTACAGCCACCGGCGGGTAAAGGGCGCCTTCAACTATGTCATCGGTGACAACCTAGCCGTGCGCATCGCGGGTATGACCCTAGAGCGTGACGGTTATATCGACAACTTGGCCTACAAGCAAGTGGGGTTGGACGGCAATACCCTCAGCGGTATCGATGATGACATTGACGGGCGCGACCTCTACACCTACCGGCTGACCGGCCGCTGGAATACCGAGCGATCCGATATCTGGGTGATGTACTCCAGGTTCCATGAGGACGATGACAAGGCCCGTATCACCAATCAGGTCTGCAAAACCAACGACCTGCCCGTGAATGGCTGTGACGCCAATGCCTTCGGATTGGAGGGAATACACCTGGGGTCCTCGACCGGCGGTATCTTTGGCGGCCTCAACGGCGCCTTACCCCTAGGTGACCCGGGGAATAATGTTCCCGGGTCACTGGTTAACTACAATTATCCGCGGCCCACTCTTCGCAGTTTGCGGGAGATGCACACTGACTTTGAACCCATCTTTGAACAGGATGAGGAGTTCTTCGCTTTTGGTGCCAGCCTTGGATTGGACAATTACACGCTGAGCCTGCAAGGCGCCTATCAGGAGGCTGAGTACCTGGCCCGCCAGGACTACAACATGGATGTCGGACCGACGCTGGAAGCCACCGCTGCCAATCCCTCGGGCCTCTGGCCAACCTCGGATACAGCCGGCGGCGCCGGAGAAGACTGGACCCGCAGTGACTGTAATTTCCAGGACGGCACCGCCGGTATCTTTGGTGGTTGTGTGCACAATTCCGACCAAACGCGCATTTTTGCCTTCGATCAGTCCAGTTCTGAACGCGAGGCCTGGACCCTGGAAGCCAAAGTTCAATCAAACCATGATGGTCGCTTCAACGTTGTCGCTGGTGTCAGCGCCTACGAAAATGAAGCTTTTGGTGATTACTACGTCAATGCCAACACTCTGGACCTGGTGGGCAACTACGGGGTTGGGGCCCTGAGCTTCCCACCTCTGTATCCCACCATGTTTAACGCCACTGGTAACCCCAAGGGTACTAACCAGGCGGATGGCTGGGCCATATTTGGGGAGCTGTACTTCAATTTTACCGACGACATCACGTTGACGGCGGGCCTGCGCTATAACGAAGACAACAAGGACGTGAGCGATTCCAGCGTGCTGTTTAACGCACTCAATCTCAACACCATCTTAGGCGGCTCACTGGGCCCCGACCCCTTCTGGCTGCGCACTGGCCTGATCAACTTTGTGTTTGGCGCGCCGCTGACGCCCGATAACGATAAACTGATTGAGTTCTGGGGTGCAACCGATGCCTTCGCCGCCGCCAATACCACCGCGCCGATCAGCGCAGCGCGGCTGGCTGCCACACAACTAGTAGGCCTGGTACCGGGGTTTGGTGAGGATCGCTTTGTGACCGACAGCCCGGACACGGCGAAATTCGATGAGACCACCGGCCGCATTGGGATCGATTGGGCCCTTAACGAAGACAGCATGGTTTATGCGTTCTTCAGTCGCGGTTACAAGCCCGGTGGCTTTAACCCCCCTATCAACCCTGCCTTCCAGGCTGATTCTGATTTTACTTTCGACAGTGAAAAAATCGATGCCTTTGAGATTGGGTCAAAAAATATCCTGCTGAACGGTCGACTGCAATTAAATGCTTCGGTGTTCGTTTATGATTACACCGGTTTGCAAATCAATCGTATCGCCAACAACACCTCACTGAACGACAATATCGATGCCGATATTTGGGGGGTAGAGCTGGAGGGTTTCTGGAGCCCGGAATCCCTGCCGGCGCTGGCCATTGATTTCGCCTTCTCCCACCTGGATACCAGCGTGGATGGTGCCGCCTCTATCGACCCCACCAACCGCACCGCGGGCGATGATAGCTGGATCATGTTGAAAAACATCGATCCGGGTTCACTGACCGGTGTGGCCTACCCGGCCAAGACAGCGGAGGTACTGCCCTTGGTGGACGCGGCGCTGGCCGCTGACGCGGCACTGAGTGATACCAATGGCCTAACTGTACCTGGGACGACATACCCCAACGGCATTCCCGCCTATTTCTCCCGGTTGTTCCTCGATGCCAATGGCGCCACCACGTCCAATGGCCTGGAAACCGATATTGATGGCAACAGCCTGCCCAATGCACCTGAAAATACCGCCCACCTGGGGGCTCAGTACAGCTGGGACGTGAGCATGTTACAAGGCATAATAACGGCGCGGTGGGACTACTATTGGCAGGATGACAGCTATGCCCGCGAGTTCAATACCCGGGGCGACAAAATTGATAGCTGGGATCAACACAACGCCTCTGTCATGTACGAGAGCCACAACCAGACCTGGCAAGTCCGGGCCTGGGTGCGCAACATCGACGACGAGGACAACGTCACCGGCCACTACCTGACCTCAGACACCTCTGGCTTCTACCGGAACTACTTTCTGACCGAGCCGCGCATCTACGGTCTATCAGTACGCGCTAGTTTCTAGTGGATGGTGGTGGGGATACATGCCCAAGGACGAGGGTGGGTCGGCCATTTACACAGTTGCCGGGACACCCTCGCTCAAGGTCATAGACAGGGACGAAAAAGTCGTAAGCCGTTAGGGCTATTGTAAAGCTCTATCACTCGGGGTATTCAACCTCCAGGGTTGCCGTCACGCGTCGGTTTTCAGCGCGGCCTGCCACCGTCTCATTACTAGTACAAAAGGGAGACCCCCCAGCTCTGCTGGGGAGGCCTTCTCAGTTTGACAGTTCCAGAAGTCTCATAGTAACTCCTAAGTGTGAGCCGCCAAGCACCACACAAAGGAGAAACCATGAGACAAGTAAACAGTTTAAATCACACGCGATGGGAGTGTAAGTACCATATCGTATTCATACCGAAGTATCGGAAGAAGGTAATATTTGGTCAGATCAGAAGGGAATTGGGCGATTTATTCCACAGTCTGGCCAAGCATGTTAACGCCACTCCAAAAGCGCGGTTATTCGCCGCTACCATTTTTGCGGCCAAAAGGGCCTTTAGCCCCCCCCTGCCTTTTTATCTTCAGTCCTTGCCTGCCTAAAACTCGACCGGGTCATTAAACGGCAGATCGGTTTGGCCCTCATCCTGGGTATTGTCCTGTACCAGTCGCCGATGCAGGTCGACAATCTCATCACCCTGGGTATCCACCCGTAAATCCCTGAGCTCATCTATAAAACTGATGATCAATTGCGCGTCAGCGGCATCCCGGTAGACATTTAGTTTTATTACCTTCATCGACATGGCCATCGCTCCCTATTCCTTTTTTGACGGAGGCGTACGTTTGCTCCGTTTCTTCTTGTCTGCCCGCTCCTGTGCCTCCTTCATCCGATACGACTCACCCTCCAGCACAATAATCTCCGAATGATGGATCAAGCGGTCCACCAGCGAGACCACACAGGAGGCACTGGGGAACACCTCACCCCTGTTAATTTGCACTTAAAACTGACCCAGGATTTGCATCTAATTTTGACCCACCTGGTTCGCTCAAGTATTACTCATTTTGTTGGTTTTTTGCCAGTTATTTCCTCCCTTTGATTGCAGGTCGAGTTTTTGAACCGGTAGCTGTCGTTGCCCGTCTCGATGATATGGCAGTGGTGTGTCAGCCGGTCCAGCAGAGCTGTTGTTCGCTTTGGATCACCAAAGACCTTTGGCCACTCAGAGAAGCTTGGGTTGGTTGTAATCACAATGCTGGTGCGCTCATACAGGAAGCTGATCAGGTGGAACAGCAAGGCTCCTCCCGCCTGGCTGAAGGGGAGATAACCCAACTCATCCAGTATGACCAGGTCAGTGCTGGCCAAACGGTTGGCCATTCGCCCTTGTCGTCCGGCGGCCTTCTCCAGTTCCAGCGCGTTTACCAGGTCGACCGTAGAGAGGAACCTCACCCGTTTGTGGTGATGGATAATCGCCTGTACACCCAAGGCAGTTGCCAGGTGGGTTTTCCCAGTACCAGGGCCGCCAATCAGCACAATGTTCTGGGCTTCTTCGATAAATTCGCACCGGTGAAGTGAACGCACCAGTGTTTCTGTCACCATGCTCTCGATGAAGTCGAAGCCGGTAAGATCCCGGTGGGCCGGGAATTTGGCCACCTTCATTTGATAGTTAATAGACCGCACCTCGCGGTCGGCTACTTCTGCTTTGAGCAGATCATTGAGGATGGGTTCTGCCTGCTGATAGGCAGGTGCGGCCTGTTCAGCCAGCTCTTCAATGGATTGAGCCATGCCGTACAGGCGCAGCGCTTTTAGTGTGGCGATCATTGCATCAACGGACATATTTATTCTCCCTGAGGTTATCGTAGCGCTGTGTGTTGGCAATGGGCTCATTGACCAGTACGAGTGCTGGCGGTGGATTGAGCGGCTCGGGTAATGGCCCCTCTAACAACCGTCCCGGCACATTGGTCACGTGTTGTTGGGAGGGCCTGCCGCTCTCAAGGGCCACCTCCACGGCCTGCATCACCAGATGTTCATCGTGGTGTAGCACCAGCGCCAGGATATTGGCCATCTCCCTATCACCACCCAGCCGTTTTAGGAGAATGCGTTGCAGGCGTTTAAAGCAGCCGGGGAGCTCTGTAAAGGGCGCGCCGTTACGCAGGGCACCGGGCTTGCGCTGGATGACTGCCAGGTAATGCCGCCAGTCGTAGACGGTTTCCCCAGCATGTTTATGGTGACGGGAGAAGACTCGAGTATGCTCGGCAATGATCTGAGCTTCGGCAACAACAACTATTTTGCTGGCGTAGGCTCGCACGCTCACAGGTTTGTTGGCGAATGCAGCGGGGACGCTATAGCGGTTACGGTCGCACAGGATAAGGCAAGTCGAAGACACGCGCTTTGTGTGCTCGACATAGCCATCAAACGGCGCGGGCACTGCCATGAGTTGCTTGCGCTCATCCTCCCAGACATCCGCTACCATCCGGCCCGGATATTCAGGGTGAGGTATTTCCTTCCAGAGTTCGATGCACCGCTGCTCCAGCCAACGGTTCAAATCAGCCAAGGTTTTGAACGAGGGTGCGTTATGCCAGATACGATAACGGGAATCGCGCACCTTCTTCTCTACCTGGCCTTTCTCCCAACCCGCTGCCGGGTTACAGAACTCAGCTTCAAACAGGAAGTGGCTGACCATGGCCTTGAACCGCTTATTGACGTCACGGCGCTTGCCGCGACGCACCTTGTCGACGGCCGTCTTCATATTGTCGTAAATGCCTCGCTCCGGAACACCACCCAGAGCGACCAGGGCATGGTTGTGAGCGTCAAACAGCATCTCGTGGGTTTGCAGTGGATAGGCCCGCAGCATAAAGGCCCGGCTGTGGCAGAGCCTGGAATGGGCCACTTGTAGTTTGGTTCGCTCCCCACCGATGACCACCCAGTCCTCTGACCAGTCGAACTGGAAGGCTTCACCCGATGCAAAGACCAGTGGGACAAACGTCCCTTTGGTTGCCGACAATCTGGCTTCTTGCTGGCGTGACCGCCAATCGCGAGCAAAGGCGGCGACGCGGTCATAGGAGCCGGGATAGCCCAATTCCACCAGGTCGAGGTGCAGCTGCCTGACGCTGCTGCGTTGCTTTCGATGCCGCTTTGATTCCCGCTTTAGCCAGCCGAGCAGGATATCGGCAAAGGGGTCAAGCTGGCTGGGGCTCTTCCGGTCTGGGTAGCGCGGTTCAATGACACCGCTGGCTAGATACTTACGGATGGTATTTCTGGAAAGGCCTGTCCGCCGGACAATTTCCCGGATGGATCGACCTTCACGCAGGTGCCATCGTCTGATTACACTCAATAAATCCACGTCTATCACTCCTTGGAACTCCTGCATCGCTGTCAGCAAGAGCCGGATGGTTACGTGGGTCAATATTCGATGCAAATATGGGGGGTAAGTGGGTCAATTTTGGATGCAATTTAACACACGGTGGACTTATTGAAAGATGTGCTACCCGTCAATGAATGTCTTAACGCCGAAACGGTGCGACGCCACCTGCACAAAACCGCCAAACGACAAGATGAGCCATTGAAGGACCAACCGAGATTCATCTGGCTCTGTTGCAATCTGACGAATAGGCTTAAGTCTTTCTCCGCGGGCTTTCCCTAGCCGCAACTATGCAGCGAGTGAGTAAAATTGTTCTGCCGGAGACATAGCCCTCTCGCCGGTTTGCAGCATTTGGCCCTTTTGAATCATATGAATCAGCTCAAATCCAGTGAGCGTTTTCTGCGCACAATGGAAATTCTTAAAACCCAACGTAGCCCGAAATAGTTTTTTAATCTGACGATGATCTTGCTCAACCAGATTGTTTAACGAAAGAAATCTCGGTGGGCTTGCCCCCGAGTAAAGGTAGATGAAAAGTAGAAAATTCCGGTTGGCCGAAGGCCAATCAAATTGGGCGTAAGCTCGGTCGCTTGCGGCCGAGTAGCCCTTTTTGAAGGAATTTTCTTTTCACATAGGTCTCGTCCATTCGTAACCTGGCACCCGTTTTGAGCTTCCTTTTTTGAAATGTTTTCTCAAGCTGAGGACTATAGTGAACAACCCATCGATGGATCGTGACATGATCCACGTCAACGCCTCGCTCTTTCATCAACTCTTCAATATCACGATAGCTCAACGAATAGGCGACGTACCAACGTACGGCCTGCAAGATGATTTCTTTTTTGAAATGCCGTCCGCCGAAGTTAATCGCCATCGTCAAATGCTTCTGCCAAATTTGGAGGCGAAATTATACTGCAAGTCCATATTGAGATGCCAAAATGCAACAGAACCATCGTGCGGAGTATTTGTCGACTGGCGCGTTCTTCTTCGGCGCGACGCTGTGCTTCGATTTCCCGGGTCAGTACCGCCTCAGTGGATTGTAGGGTCTTTACCAGTGCCGCCAGATGTTCATCTTGGATCACGCCAAGGCGAGTGCCCAGTGTCAGATTAATGTGCGAGGCATCAACAATGCCTTGAAGATAGGGACTGTTCTAGCAGCCTGTCGGACAGTATTTTCCAATATGAAATGAGCCTGAAGGGAGGGTGTATTAAGCCCTTATCTTGAGTCGCTCATGGAGTTGCTGAAATAAGTGATCTCGTGCTGAATTTAGTTGTTCAGCGGCCTCATTGTCCGTCATTTCATTGGCGAATGCATCCAGATTTCTAAAGGTGATTCCCGGCTTTAAATATTGGCTGGGTTTGGCCAGGGAGCGGAATTTCTCATAGGGTGTCATCATGTCGTCGTAGCGGTATTTCTTCCGCTCCTTGCCCTTCTCATCAATAATGGTGGTGGGGAAATAGCAGGGCCGGTGGAAATTGACGTATCGGTAGACTTGATGGCTATTGAGTTCAGTGAAATCCGTGGCGTACTGCTGAGGTATGTGGGTATAGCCATAGAGTTTGCGAATGACCGAGCCATTTTTACTCTCAACCAAACCATTGTCGTTACTGTGCCGGGGCCGTGATTTGGTAAATTCAATGTGCAACTTGTCCAGAAGCTCAGCAACGGTGTAGTTGATATATTCGCCGCCATTGTCTGCGTGAAAGCCCCGTATTTTAAAGGGGAAGGCAGCCAGAATCTGCCTGAGGGCTGGCAGCATAAACGCCTCGCTAATACGTTCCAGCGTGACGATGATCTGGAACTGTGTCACCTCATCCACGGCATTGACGTGGTAGATTCCTTTGCGTTTGTCCTGATCACCTTGATGGACAGAGTCAATGCGGATATAGCCTGGTTGATCGTTCGGGCAAGGTTTGCGCCGCTGGCCAATAGAGGCGGCCTTAGGTCGTGTCTTTGTCAAGACACAGCGCTGCCTCTGGTAGGTCTTGGAGGCCCGCAGGTTGTACAGGTGAGAAACCGAAATACCCGCCAGGCGTCGATAGTCGGCTTGGCCAAAGCGCTGATAAGCCCGCTCACAGAGCTTTTTAAGTACCGCGCCGCTGGGCTGACCATGTCGCTCATCCATACTCGCCAATAGGCGTATATCGGCGTCAGTGTAGGCGCGCTTGAAGCCATTACGCCGAGCTGGTTTCACCGAGACGGTGCCTGTTTTGACGTATTGGCGTATCAGGCGCCTGGTCTGGGCCAGGGAGTAGCCGGTTACCTTTATCAGGTAGCGGGTGACGGTTCCCCGGTCTGTTTTGCCAAGCTGTAAGTATCGGTGCTTCACCAGTGCCTTCTGTACCCAGCGATAGCGTTCAGATTTCTCAGTGGCCACGTTGAAGGCTACTTCCTGTGTGACGTCGAGAAACTGTTTGATGGCACCCAGGGTATTCAGATGTTCTAAGCTCATGATCGTTTTCATCCGCTGATCATGAACGACTACAAGGACTATTTCAGGCTCATTTTATGTTGGAATCAACTTCCGCCACATTCCCGGGTTTCAGGCTCATTTCATATTGGAAAAGACTATATATTGTACGCAATTGAATAATGTGCAATTATTCCACCCTGCGGGTAAGTATTAATACGCGGGCGAATAATAATGGTAAGGATATTCTTAAGAGAATATGCCTGCGCAGTACTAGTGTTCTAACCACTATTGCGCACTGCGAAAGCAATTTATTGGGCTTAAATAGCCTAAGCGGAAATTATATGAGCAAGAGCGTCGGCATCGTTCCCCAACTGTTGCTAGAAAATCAGTTGTGTTTTCCCCTCTACAGCGCCTCCAGCGCTGTTGTTCGAGCATACCGTCCTCTGTTGGATAAACTGGATCTCACCTATTTGCAATATATTGTAATCATGGTGTTGTGGGAGGAGACACGCATGAACGTAAAAGAGTTGGGGCACAGACTCAGTTTAGACTCGGGTACTTTAACGCCACTGCTTAAACGTCTGGAGACTAAGGGCTTGGTGGATCGTAGTCGTTCAAATGAGGATGAACGCGTCCGTTTCATCACAATCACTAAACGGGGAGAGAGTTTAAAGAATCAGGCGGTGGATATTCCTGGCACGCTGGCCTGTAGCAGCCAATTGTCCCGACGGCAGCAGCTTGAGTTAAAAAAGCTGTGCGAGCAGTTACTGGAGAATATTGGTAGCTAACTTTTTTATTTGGTGAGACCTCAGTACTTGAGAGTACCGAGTTCTGCGCTCTGTTTTATTTGCTGTTTAGCGAAACCAGTCAAGCGGCAGCTCCGCAACATTTCTTGTATTTCTTCCCGCTTCCGCAGACACACCGTTCATTTCGCCCGATCTTTGCGGCTTCATGATGGATGGGAGGCGATAGCTTTCTTTCCAGGTCCGTTAGATCCTCTTCCTTGTCCGGTTCAAACCCCAAAATAAAATGCCAGCCGTTTTCATGACAGGTATTGGCGATCATATCGACTTTTGAGTCATCGGCAACTCTTAAAATCAATGGGTTCTTTTTACTGCCCAGTTTGGCCACGATTTTTGCTTGCTTCCCGTTGTAATCACTACGCTTGCTTGAGTTTCATTGATAACTTTGAGTGCTCAATACTCAGCGCCACCCATTGTGCATTGAGCTTCTTGAACCGTTTATAGTTACTTATCTGGCCGCGTATATCGCCCACAAATTCCTTGCGAATATACTCCGTCCGGCTCTTCATATCCAGTGTATAGCTGACCTGATAATAAGGCCCAGTCTGACTCTCCCGGTCCTTGTATTGCTTCGTCAACGATCCAGGGCGCATAGCGCCCAAGTAATGCTATGTCACCTTTGATCTTTGTCATACGCCGTTCAATTTGTGCGAGCCTTTTCTTTGTCATTGATATAGCATATACATGCTATGTTAGTTTGTCAAAAGGACACTGTCTATGCTGTGGATCTATTGGTGGGATGCAATCATTTATCTTCGCCCGGCTTGCGCTCGTACCCGGACATTTATGTGGTTCGCCGTCTGTGTGGCGGGATTGACGGTTCGTACCGAACGAATGGGGGTGACGAGTATTGTCCGGGCGCTGGGGTTACAGGGGCGGTTTTATGACAACTTGCTGGATAACTTCCACAGCACCGGCATTAAGTTGGACTCAATGACGGTATTGTGGTCTCAACTTGTACTTCGACTGTTCCCTGGTCTGGTTCGAGTGAATGGCCGACTCGTGTTGGTGGGGGACGGCATTAAGGTCTCCAAACAGGGCAAAAAGATGCCTGCTGTGAAGCTGCTACATCAGGAATCCGAGTCAAATACAAGCGGAGTACATCATGGGACACTCCTTTCAGGCCGTCTCTATTCTTTCTCGTGCCGCCAATAGCGTGTTCGCTGTGCCGCTTGCCGCGAGGATTCATGAGGGGACCGTGTTATCGAATCGTGACCGGCGTACCCTGCTCGACAAAATGATCAGTCTACTGGCGATAGTCAGTATTCAGGAGCCGTATTATTTTGTCGCCGACGCCTATTATGCCAGCCAGAAAGTCGTTAATGGGCTTTTGAATGAGGGGAATCATTTGGTCACCCGCGCCAGATCAAATGCGGTTGCCTACCAGCTGCATCATCAGCAACAGCCGAAAAAAAGAGGGCGGCCACGTAAGTATGGTGACAAGGTAAAACCAAGATCACTGTTTGGGTTGGTCGCATTGATGGAGGAGGCTCAAAGCCCTGTCTATGGCGAAAAAAACGTAGCTATCCGATACGCAGTCCATGATTTATTATGGAGACCGACCGGCAGTATTGTTCGGTTTGTCATTGTCGTTCACCCAACGAGGGGACGCTGTATACTCATGTCTACTGATACGTCATTATCGGCCCTCGATATCATTCACCTCTACGGTCTGCGATTTAAAATAGAGCATGCCTTCAAGCAGGCGGTTCATGTTATCGGTTCTTTTTCATACCATTTCTGGATGAGCGTAATGAAGCCATTGGAGCGACGCAATGGTAATCAGCACCTTCACCGGGAATCAAAAAAATATCGCGATGGCGTCAAGCGAAAACTGAAGGCTTATCACGTCTTTGTACACGCGGGGATTGTTGCTCAAGGGCTACTTCATTACCTGGCATCTTGCCACACTCGGCTAGTCTGGAACTCTTTTGGCTCCTGGCTTCGAACGATCCGGCCCGGTCTAGCTCCGTCCGAGTTGGTGGTTGCCACTGCGCTACGCAGCAGCCTCCCGCATTTTCTCCTGGATACGGATTCTCGTACAAACTTCGCGAAATTCATCACGCAACGGCAAGACCTTGATAGAATGGCGCTATTTAGGCTTGTGTCATGAGGCTAACTCGGTACTCATGAGCTCAGTATAACCCCGTAATTTTTCGAATATTTTGAATCGCAATATTTTGAATCACCTCAAAGCAGTATCGAAGTAAGCTTTTCGCTGGTTTGCTTCAACTTATCCAGGGTTCAGGCTCCTTTGCCTGATTTTTGGCGCAACTATCCTGCATAACCCGTGTTCGGTAACCCGTAACGCGTTAAAAAACTGGCTCCTTTCCGGATATTCGCAGCCCTGGCTGCCAAGCCATAAAACGTCGTGTTTTTGGCAAGCCCCATGAAGCGTGTTCCGGAAAGATTGTAGTGTCTCTTGCAGGTTGCAAAAGGTCGCTCCCCGCCTGCTCGGGTGACGGCAATTTCCTGGTTACGAATTCGATCAGCCTCCTATAAGGGGTGGCCACGATAACCTTTGCGCTGAACCTGATCATCAATGCCCAGCTGCGCCAACTTATCGCGGGTCTGTTGAGAGCTGTAAGCGGCATCCGCGTACAGTGCCGTCTCATCACCCGGTAACAAGGTATCGCGCTCCCGAGAGTCGTGCACATTACCCGGCGTCACGCTTTGACGGTTAATTTCAGCCAGTCGTTGATCCCACAATCCCTGCTCGACCAGTCGGGTTCGAAATCTCCCCAAGGTGGATGCCTCAGGAACTTCTCTATCTAACTCAAGATGACAGAATTTTCGAAACAGCAGATCTCGATACAGACTTTGAGCTAACTGTACGTCTGAAAGCCGATACCCTGCACCGGGCAACAAGCTCCTGAACAAGGTCGGCAATGGATAGCCTGGACGGCCTGTTTTTGAGGCATAAAGAGTGGCGAGTAGTTTCTCTATCTCTGACCATTGTAGTAACGCCCCGGTATCATCAAGACTGTGGAGGATGGGATGATTCAAAGTAGCGTTTGAAACGAATAATTGGGGCTGTGTTGCGAAGGATTTTTGCCTACGAAATTATACCGGGAATTTGTCTGCATTGTTGAGTTATGCTGAGGTCTCTTGGTACAATTTGGTAGTTGTTAGCGCCACAGTAAACCCGCTGTTATTTGCCGCAGAATAAAAGAACGACAAAGAGGCGACAGTGATCCGGCTTAACTCCAATCGATCACAGGCTAGAACGGCAGCTCATGATTTACCTCGACACTGTCTGTGTACTCTTGTTGCTCAATCCGGATCTCCTCGTACAGTTGCGCAATCTCATCACCATAGTGATCCCACAGTACCGATCTCAGGTCGCCGAGCAGCTGATAAATACAATCGGCTTGTTCAGCCGTCCAGTAGGTTGTGATTTTTAAGGTTTTCATTTAGCCTTTCCTCGCTTTTTGGTCTCGCGCCGCTTCGACGCACACTCCTGCGCTTCCTTCATGCGGTACGACTCACCCTCAATGGCGATGACCTCGCTGTGATGGACTAAACGGTCAATCAGGGAGACCACACACGCGGCATTGGGGAACACGTCATTCCACTCGCCAAACGGACGGTTCGTTGTCACCAAAGTTGAACATTTCTCATAGCGCCGGTTGATGATTTCAAACAGCAAGTCAGCATGACGATTGCTGTAGGAGAGGTAGCCCACTTCATCAATTACCAGCAAGGCGGGCCTGGCGTAGTGTTTCAATCGACGCTGCAGGGCATTGGCGCCATCCTGACCTGCCAGGTCGTTGAGCATCGCCGCTGCGGTGGTAAACAGCGCCGTATAGCCGTGCATGACAGCGTTATACCCCAGGTTCTGGGCGATCATCGATTTGCCCACGCCGTTGCTGCCCAGCAGGATAATATTGCTGGCCGTGTCCATAAAACCCAGTTGCATCAGGGCATGAATCGCTTGTGGGTCGATAGCGCTTGGCCACTGCCAGTCAAACTCACTCATCGGTTTGAACCGGCCCAGCCTGGCGCTGCTCAGGCGCCGTTCGAGTGAGCGCTGTTTGCGCTCGGCAAGCTCCCAGGCGATGAGCTGTGCCCGCCAGGGGTATTGCTCGTCGGTGATCTCGCCCCAGTGCGCCAGCACGCCGTGGTGCTTCAGTTCAAGTGCCTGCTGTTTGAGTTGCTCGATATCAATCATCGGTATCATCTCCTGTCTCGCTTCGGGTGCCATTGAGCTTGTCGTAATCGGCAAGCCGAGCCAGCTTGACGCTGTAGTGTTTGACCTTCGCCGGCACGGCGACAGCAAGCGGTGGCGGCAGGTGCTGTTCATCACGGCGGCGCTCAAGAACGTGCTGCACCGCCTCCGGGTAGGGTGATTGCCGATCAAGTGCTTCACCCAGAGCTACATGCAGCTCGTCCCGCCCATAATCATCAAGCAGTTGATTGAGTAACCGGACCGTGGTTTTAATGACATGTCCACGCTGTGCCGATTGCTGCAGCAGCGTCTGGGCGTGCGCCGAAGCATGGCTCAGGCGATCCTGACCCCGGTGTAGTTTGGCGTGGGTTTTCTCCAGCCATAGGGCATTGATATGCGCCTCCTGTTCGATTTGCTCCCCTTTGCCAAAGCTGCGCTGATGCTCAGCAATGCATTGATCGCCCTCCACTATCTGGAGCCGCTCCAGGTCAGCGCTCACGCTCAATGGCTTGTGCACGTATTGATGGGGAATGGAGTAATCATTGAGATCGAAGCGAACATAAGGGGTTTTGGCGGCCCGCACGGGCTGTCTCTCATGGGTATCAAAGGGATTATCCGGCAAACTCACCTGCTCCTGTAAGAAGGCTTCCCTGACCGTCAACGTACGCTCTTCAGGGCAAGCCCGATCAGCACTCACACCCTGGCACCAGTGCTCAGCTTGCGCATTGAGTTCGGCCAGTGTTTGCCAGTGACGAGCGGCAAAGAAATTATCGCGAATATAGCGAATCGCTCTTTCTACCCGGCCCTTTTCATTGCCCCGGGCCACCGCCACCGGGCGTGGTTCGAAGCGATAGTGGGCTGACAAGGCCAGCAAGGTGGGGTGGAAGCGGATGGCGTCACCGTGGCGCTCCAATACGGCCGATTTAAGGTTGTCGTACAGCAGCACCTTTGGCAATCCTTGCCAGGCCTCGAATGCCGCTACATGGCCGCGTAAAAAGTGCTCCATTTGCTGGTTGAGATAAAAGCGCAAGAAGATCTGTCGCGACCAGCTCAGCACCATCACAAACGCCATTAACGGCCGCCGGGCCTTGCCGATCTGAATATGCCCGAACGAACCCCAGTCAACCTGGGCTTGCTCACCGGGCAGGGTTTTTAGGCGTAAATACGCCTCGGGCAGCTTGCGCGGCCGCAGTTCACTGATACGCTGGCGAAACTGGCTGGGGCCACCGGGGTATCCCCGCAGACGGGCCATTTCATACAAGCGGGCCGCCGTGAGTGTGGGAAACTCCCGCAGGGTGTGTCGATGACAAAGGGCAGATAGGGGTCGATGATCGATGCACGGCGAGTGCGCTCCACCTTGGGCAGGCCAGCCTGTGCCAGTACCCGATCAACCACTGAGTGGTGAATGCCAAGCTGGGTCGCAATGGTGCCCGTTCGCCACTTCTCAACAAAATGGTAGCGCAGTATTTTTGCTTCAGTTTCTTTGCCGATGGCCATGACTGCCCTCCGATTGATGACTCCTGTCCAGCCGCTGCACTAATGTCGCCGGAATCTGCGCCTGAACTGACTGCTCTGCAGAAAATCACTGCGCAAAAAGGGACCGCAGACCGCGCCACAGTGATGGCAGCGCACGGTGGCGTCAGTTTTACCCGGCATATCGGCCCTTTTGATCTCATCAGGCACGGTTTGCAGTAGATCACGGAGTATTATTGCCAGAGAACGGTGATGCGTTACTTTTTGTTGTTGCCGTTCTCGATAACGCTGTTGGCGAGCGGCATTATTCATGCGACCCGGGCGAGTGGCCTGGTACTTCGCTCTGGCTCGTTTAATGGATTCCTTTCTGGCTTCCTGGCTGCAACCATCGGTGCAATACCGCTGGCCGCGATCACAGTGGGTACAGACGATGACCTGGGCGTAGCAGCGACAACAGTGGTAGAGACGGCTGGATGATGGCATCGACACAAAGGTCGATGAGGGCTGGATTTATTCCCGGCTCTTCTCCGCTTTGTTGAGTGAAAAAAGATGCTGACCATCAAGTAACCTGTTGATATGTTTGGTTTATGACAACTTTACATAGGGCAGGTATATGACCATCAACATCTCACGGAATATTTTAAACCTCACGGGGCAACGTGTAAATGAAATTAAACTGGACGAAGAGGGTGACAAGATTGTTATTCACTGTAGCCGGGACGCCCGCAGGAGCACTATAGACCCCACCACAGGCAAGAAGGGAACTATCAACCAGCATATTCGCCGGCAGGTTAAGGATATCCCCCTTTTTGGGTATCCATGTGTGCTCGACATTGAACTGGCCCAAGTGTTTATTAGCAAGGGTGAGCGCCGCATTGAGGCGTGTGATTTTGTCGATAAAGGGTGCCGTTTCACCCACCGGTTTTGCCGACTGATCAGTGGATTATGCCGCCATATGTCTATTCAGGCCGTCTCCAGGCATTTGGGGATACGATGGGAGACAGTAAAGAATATCGACAAGGCATACCTGATGGAAACGCTCCCTGCGCTTGATCCTGCACAGTTGACTGGCTTGGAATATATTGGTGTCGATGAAGTTGCCAGGGCGAAAGGCCATGACTATATGACGGTGGTCTACGATATGGTCGGAGGTCATCTGGTCTGGGTGGAAGCTGGTCGAACTGCCGAGGTGTTTGCAAGATTTCTAAAACATCTCTCCCCGGATACATCCAGTAAAATCAAGGCCGTAGCTATGGATATGGGCCCTGCTTATCAAAAGGCTGTCAGGGAGTGCTTGCCGTTGGCAGACATTGTGTTTGACCGTTTTCACGTCATGAAAAATTACAGCAAAGCTATCCATAATCAGCGCCGGCTTGAGTTCAGGAAGGCCGATCCGAATGGTAAAAAACTGATGAAGGGGACGCATTATCTGTTGCTCAAAAATGCGGATAAGTTGAGTGAGAAACAAAGTAACAAGCTGCAAACGTTGTTGGATAGCAATAGCAACCTGAATGCGCTCTACGTTTTAAAAGAACAGCTTCAGTATCTGTGGAGTGCCACTTCATTTGAGGGGATGGCAGAGCAACTGGAAAGTTGGTGCTTGATAGCAGATCAGTCACACATGCTCTATCTGAAAAAGTTCGCAAAATCGCTCAGAAAACATTGTGTCGGCATCTGCAATTATGCAAAACACAAGCTAACAAGCGCCAGGATAGAGGCTGGTAATGTCAGTATAGGAATGATCCGTAAGCGCGCCAGGGGCATCAGGGATACCGAGTACTTCAAACTCAAAATTAGACAATCATCCCTCCCAGATAATCAATCTATGTTCTATTTGAAAACCTAGAATCACTCAACAAAGCGGAGAAGAGCCACTTATTCTTATAGTCCCTACGCTTGAATCGTGCCTGCTTATTGGTCGCTCTTGAGTGTGACTGGGCCGCAGTTCTACCGCGCCGATTCTAATACGCCGAGATCCGTCTATTTCAAAATTCGGCAAATAGCTGCGGTTTTGGAGTGGCGTCTACATGAGCCGAAGATGTACCGTCCTCAGCTTAATCCACGGCGTTGAGGACGGATAGGTCACTACATTATGTCTATTACCAATAGAGTTATTTCATTTTCGATCTTCCCGGCTGTGCCAGGTCCGCAGCACTCGGATTACCTTTGTGTCAGGTGCCGTCCTGTGGTCCGTTCCGATGTCAGGGTTATCGATTATGTAGCGGGTGCGAGGTTTTCGACCATCAGTTGCAGTGATCGATTGCCACGAAACTCATTAACGTCGAGGCGATACGCTAATTGCACCGTGCGTGTTGCTTCGTTTGGCCACTGATCCAGATCGACATTAAACGCGATGGCATCAATTGCGATATCGCTGCCAATGGGCATTACCACCAGCTTCAGGTGCTTTTGCCCCACCAATCGCTGATTGACCAATGTAAATTCGCCATCAAACAACGGTTCCGGAAAGTGTTGACCCCAGGGACCGGCAAATCGCAGTTCGTTCGCCAAGTGCATATCAAATTGATCGTGGCTGAGCTCGCCATCCGACTCAATAACCGCCTCCAGATTGACGTCATCCGCATGTCGCTCCACCTCTTCGACAAAGGCCTGGGCGAATTGTGGGTAGGCATCTTGAGACAGGGTCAATCCGGCTGCCATGGCATGCCCGCCAAATTTGTTGATCAAACCGGAGTGACGAGTTGCCACCGCATCAAGTACATCGCGGATATGAATGCCAGTAATGGATCGGGCAGAACCCTTTATCTGGCCTGGATCACCATCGGCGAAGGCGATAGTGGGCCGATGGAAGCGATCCTTAATGCGCGAGGCCACAATGCCGATGACCCCCTGATGCCAGCCGGGTTCGTATAGTGTCATTGCTACCGGGAGATCGCTGCCATCTTTTATTTGTAAGTCGTCCAGGGCGCGCAGTGCTTCTTGCTGCATATCCTGTTCGATAACGCGACGATCCAAATTCAATTGATGCAAACGTGCGGCATAGGAATCCGCAGTGCCGGCGTTTTCGCACAACAGACACTCAATGCCAATAGACATATTTTCAAGTCGTCCCGCGGCGTTCAATCTTGGCCCAACGGCAAACCCAAGATCTGACGCGACAACTTGTCGAAAATCTTTCGAGGCAACACGCAGCAACGCCAGAATACCCGGCCGCGCTTGCCCTGCCCGTATACGCTGCAAACCGTTCGCCACCAGGATGCGGTTGTTGCGATCCAGGGGAACGACATCTGCGACGGTACCTAAGGCCACGAGATCCAGGTAGTTCGCCAGGTTTGGCTCTGCCAAGCCGCGTTCACTAAACCAGCCGCGACTGCGCAGTTCGGCGCGAAGTGCCAACATGACATAGAAGATAACGCCAACGCCCGCCAGGTTCTTGCTCGGAAACTCACAATCGGGCTGGTTGGGATTTACGATGATGTCGGCGCTCGGGAGTTTTTCACCAGCGAGGTGGTGGTCGGTAACCAAAGTCGCAATACCCCGCGCTCCGGCCGCCGCTACACCCTCGATACTGGAGATACCATTGTCGACCGTAACAATAAGGTCTGGATGGAGCTCGGCCGCCAGATCGACAATCTCCGGGGTCAGGCCGTAGCCGTATTCGAAACGGTTGGGAACCAGAAACTCTACGCTCGCAGCGCCCATCTCTCGCAGAACAGATACGGATAAGGCCGTACTTGTAGCCCCATCGGCGTCGAAGTCCCCGACGATGACTATCCTCTTCGAATCGGCCAAGGCGTCGGCCAGCAAAATGGCTGCACCTTTAGCGTTTAAAAGGTCGGTAGGGGGAATGAGCGAACCGAGTGTTAAATCCAGATCGGCTTCACTTTGGAGACCACGCGTGCTGTAGATACGGGCGAGGAGTGGATGAATGTCTGAGCGTGTGAGCAAGCTGGCGTTAGCGGCGACTCTTCTACGAATAGTCTTATCCATGCTGCCAACCTTTGACGAGTGCGATTAAGCTTTAATGTTGTTAGCTATGAATTCTTGAACGGTGGCCAAATCGTTGTCCAGAACCTCAAAGCGTTCCTCCCGCTCAAACAAGTCAGCCAAATGAGCGGGCAATTCAGGTTTCTCAGATAGCCCTGCACTTTGAATAGCGTCGGGGAATTTTGCCGGGTGCGCTGTAGCCAAGGTTACTACGGGCACATCGCTCGCAATGCTGGAATCCATGGCCGCCTTAACTCCGATGGCACTGTGGGGATCCAGCAGGTACGCACTGCGCTCCCAGGTAGAGGCAATCTGCTCACAGGTTTCACCGTCGCTCACATGAGCACTGGAAAACAATTCACTGACGCTCGCCATAGCGGCATCGGAAAACGCGACATCGCCTGTTTCGAAACGACTCATAAGATCGGCGATGGACCAGCCATCCCTGTCATACATGTCGAATAATAAGCGTTCAAAATTGCTCGACACGGTGATGTCCATGCTGGGTGACAGAGTGTGCTCAAGAGGCTGACGACCATAACTTCCGGTGGTTAAAACCCTGTGCAATACATCGTTGCGATTGGTAGCGATGATCAGTTTCTCAACGGGCAAACCCATTTTGTGGGCGAGATATCCCGCGAAAATATCGCCAAAGTTTCCAGTTGGAACTGAAAACGCCACGGACCTCGACGGCGCTCCGAGGGCAACGGCAGCATAAAAGTAATACACAATCTGGGCCATTATCCGCGCCCAATTAATAGAGTTAACTGCCACCATGGATCTGTCAGCAGGTAGGAAATCCTTATTGCCAAAACTCGCTTTAACCATCGCCTGACAATCGTCAAAATTACCCTTGATGGCGAGGTTGTGAATGTTGTCGCCGGCTACAGTGGTCATTTGACAACGCTGGACGTTGGACACGCGCTCAAACGGGTGAAGAATAAATATGTCGATGTTCTTACAACGCTTGCAGCCTTCGATTGCCGCGGAGCCTGTGTCACCGGAAGTAGCTCCCATGATGACTACTTTTTGGTGTTTTCTTTCGAGCATGTAATCGAGTAAACGGCCGAGCAACTGCAACGCAAAATCTTTAAAGGCGAGCGTGGGGCCGTGAAATAATTCTAATACCCATTGGTTGGCAGACAACTGTACTAGCGGTGCTACCGCATCGTGACGAAACTCGGCATAAGTCGCCTCTATAATTTTCCGCAAATCATCGGACCCAATACTCTCCGCAACAAAAGGAGTCAATATTGTTTCCGCCAACTGCGGATAGGTCATCGACGCCATCTCGGAAATTTCTGCCGCCGTAAAGGTCGGCAATGACTCAGGAACGTACAAACCTCCATCCGAAGCCAATCCGGTTAGCAAGACCTCCTCAAAATTGAGTGCTGGTGCCCGACCCCTGGTACTGATGTATTTCACGATGTCCTACCTTAGTTTGCGTCGCATGCGTTTGGGGCACTGAAATTATCCATCCAGCGGTTCTACCCGAATGCAGGCAATCTTATGCGTAATGCTATCCAATGCCTCTATTGCTTCCACTGCAGCCTCAAGAGCTCCCTGAGCTGCAACATTGGTCAGCACGATAACCGGAACGCGGGCCTCGCCACCGCAGGGCGCCTTTTGTATCAGCGCTTCGATGCTAATGCCCTGCTCGCTTAAAATACGTGTCACCTGGGTCATCACGCCAGGTTTGTCCTGCGCTTCCATGCGCAAATACCAGGGAGTTCTCACATCGACCATAGGTACGATGGGCAACTCAGTAATAGCCTTATTGGCCACTCCCAATGCGGGTACACGCGATTGCTGCCCCCCGCTAAGGTCTCTCGCCAGATCGACAATGTCCGCAACTACCGCGGATGCCGTAGGTTCAGCCCCTGCCCCTGCTCCGTAGTACAGAGTCGGACCTACGGCACTTCCCTCTACCAGAACAGCATTCTTCACACCGTTTACGTTGGCGAGTAAACGCGTTTCGGGGATGAGCGTGGGGTGAACACGCAGCTCAACACCCGCCTCAGATTGTCTTGCCACTCCCAGGTGTTTAATTCGATAACCCAACTCTTGCGCGTAATCCACATCCTGCGGTGTGAGATTGGTAATACCTTCGGTGTACACCTTGCTAAATTGCAGCGGCATGCCAAAGGCAATTGCGGCAAGGATGACCAACTTGTGGGCCGCATCAGTCCCCTCGACATCAAAGGTGGGATCAGCCTCGGCGTATCCCAGCGCTTGCGCTTCGGCTAGAACATCAGCGAAGTCGCGGCCTTTTTCTTGCATCTCACTGAGAATAAAGTTGCCCGTGCCATTGATGATTCCGGCCAGCCATTTGATACGGTTACCGGCCAAGCCCTCTCGAAGCGCCTTGATAATAGGGATTCCCCCTGCCACCGCTGCTTCGTATCTGACGGACACGCCCCTTTCATCGGCCAGCGCAAAAATCTCGTTGCCAAACTCAGCTATCAGCGCCTTGTTCGCCGTAACCACATGTTTCCCAGCTCGAATCGCGTCTTCGACGAGCTGGCGGGCCACGGTAGTCCCGCCGATCAACTCGACAATAATGTCAACATCGGGATCTTTGACCACATCAAAAATATCGCGACTGACCTTAACCGCTGAGATGTCACACTGGGGATTGTCGCGCCTCGCACCCACGTGGACAATCTCGATGGGAGCGAGTGCCCGCGCCGCGATCAAGTCCGAATTTTCGGCCAACACATTGAAGGTGCCACTTCCCACGGTACCCAAGCCGCAAATACCAATCTTTACTGATTTCAAACTAACCCCTGCGCTTTTTTAATATCGTATCGTGCTTTGAATCAATGTTGCGACAATTAGGCAAATCCATCCTGTTTCATCATACGCTTGATGTTGCGGATCGCCTGCCGGGTTCGGTGTTCGTTCTCGATCAAGCCAAAGCGAACATAGCCCTCTCCGTATTCACCAAAACCAATTCCCGGAGACACTGCCACCTTCGCTTGCGTGAGCAGTTTTTTGCTGAACTCCAGGGAACCCATCTCCCGATAACACTCGGGAAGCTCTGCCCATACAAACATAGTAGCTTTAGGTGATTGCACTGGCCAGCCCGCGGCGTTCAAACCAGTACACAATACATCACGACGGCTTTTGTATAAGGCATTAATTTCTTTGACACAAGTTTGATCGCCCTCGAGTGCGGAGATAGCAGCCACCTGAATCGGTGTAAACATACCGTAATCCAGATAGGACTTCATACGCGCAAGCGCGCCGACCAGTTGTGAATTACCGCAGCAAAAGCCCACTCTCCAGCCCGGCATGTTATAGCTCTTTGACATGCTGAAGAATTCAACCGCTACATCTTTGGCTCCATCGACCTGTAAAATGGACGGGGCTTCGTAGCCGTCATAGCAAAGGTCTGCATAGGCTAAATCCTGAACCACCCAAATCTCATGCTCTTTGGCGATGGCAACAACTCGCTCAAAAAATTCCAGATCGACACAGTGTGTAGTTGGATTCGAGGGAAAATTGAGCACCAGCATTTTAGGCTTTGGATAGCTGTTGCGAATGGCGTTTTCCAACTCCCCAAAAAATTCGGTTTCGTCGGCGGCCATGGGTACATGACGGATATCGGCACCTGAAATCACGAACCCGTAAGGGTGAATGGGATAGGAGGGGTTGGGGACCAAAATCGCGTCACCCGGACCGGTGGTCGCCAAGGCCAGGTGCGCCAGGCCCTCTTTAGAACCCAGGGTCACAATCGCTTCAGTTTCGGGGTCTAAGGTGACGTCGTACCGGCGTTGATACCAGTCGCAAATGGCTTTGCGCAAGCGCGGAATACCCTTTGACTGCGAGTATCGGTGGGTATCGCCTCGCTGCGCCGTCTCCACCATCTTGTCGACGATATGCGCGGGTGTAGGCTGATCAGGATTTCCCATACCAAAATCAATGATATCTTCCCCGGCTGCCCTGGCGCTCTGCTTGAGCTCTCCAATAATGTTAAAAACATAGGGCGGAAGGCGCTTGATGCGCTGAAATTGATCGTCCACGAGCTGGGGTCCTGTTGCGGAAAAATACGGTGGTTTGTGGGTCGCAAACAGTACTGAGTCAGCCTCATGCTGTCAACGCAGCACGAGGCTATATGGGCATTTTGACGTTTTAGTTTAGGCCTAGCGTGGCTATTAGTTCATCGGCTGTCTGATATCCAGGGAGCATCCGTCCCGATTCCATAACAATGGCCGGCGTACCGCGAACGCCTACCTCCTGACCGAGCTCAAACTGGCTCGCAATAGGGTTGTTCGGACACACATTTTCAGACACTTTAAGCTTGTTCTTCAGTCGGGTTAAGGCATCGCGTGGGTCGGCACTGCACCAGGCACTGGCCAATTGACGATAACCGTCCGAAGCCAGGCCCGCTCTCGGATAGGCCAGGTAGCGTACCTCCACTCCTCTGCGATTGAGTTCTGGAACTTCCTTGTGAAGTTTCTGGCAGTAAAAGCAGGTGACGTCGGTAAACACGGTAATGGAAGCTCGCGGCGCAGATGCTGGAGAAAACACAATCATATCAGCGGGGGCAATCTGATCTATTTTCCCTTTGCGAACCCCATCCCGCCGCTGCTCGGCGAGATTGACAAAGCCCGTCGGCTCGATACGGAACATATCACCCGCCACAAAATGATCGCCCTGAGCACTTGAATAGATCAGCGGTCCATCGACAAATTGCACCGCATACAAGCCCGGGATTTCGCTGTTTTCTATGGTTTGCACCTTCATCGTCTTGGTTGCCGTCTCCAAAGCGACTTTCAGCTTGCTCGCTATAGCGGAATCAGCGGGTGTCCCCGCAATGGCGTTACCGGCCAACAACCAGCCAAAAGACAGAAATGCAGCACTAAACAGTGCACTTTTTACTACCTGGAAATTCATTCTTAATCCTCGGAAAATGCATGCCAAACGGCACAATATTGAATTACGCTCGAGATATTGGAGCAATATACCGCCCCATTAGTTCCTCAACCTCGCGGGTGATGCTCCGCGTGGAGTTCCTGCATTCTTTGCTTGGCGACATGCGTATAAATTTGAGTCGTTGTCAGATCACTGTGACCCAACAGCATTTGCACTACTCGCAGGTCCGCCCCGTGATTCAACAAATGGGTCGCAAAGGCATGACGCAGAGTGTGCGGAGACAAATTTTTCTTGATCGCCGCGCGTTCAGCGTAGATTTTAATACGATACCAGAAGGTCTGGCGAGTCATTTGTGTTCCGCGTCGACTGGGAAACAGTACGTCACTGGGTAGACCTTTAAGCAATTCAGACCTGGGACCTGCCATATAGCGCTTCAACCAGAGCAACGCCTCCTCGCCCATGGGCACCAAACGCTCCTTGCTACCTTTGCCGAATACGCGCACCACGCCTTGATTAAGGCTAACTTGAACCAGCTGCAAGCTGGTTAGCTCTGTTACACGCAGCCCGCATGCGTAGAGAAGTTCCAGCATGGTGCGATCTCTAAACTCAAGGGGTATTTCCACATCTGGAGCGCGCAGCAATCGCTCAACATCGAGTTCAGACAGCGATTTGGGCAAAGGCCTGCCCAGTTTCGGACTGTCTACATCCAGTGTGGGATCTACGGTTAGTCTTCCCTCCCGTAGTGAATACTTATAAAAACCTCTTACGCAGGACATAAACCGCGCGGTAGAGCGCTGCGACTGCCCTTTGCGCAGCCGTTCGCCAAGATAGGCCTGCAGATCACCGCAGTCTGCCCTCAGCACAGACTTACCTAGCTCCTTGGCCAACCAGATGTCGTAATGGCGCAGGTCACTTCGATAAGACGACAAGGTGTTTTCACTGAGCCCCTTTTCGATCCACATCGCGTCGATGTAGCGCTCTATTTCGGGATGATCGGCGGTCGTATTGGGCATATCTGGAAGGTATCACAAATTGGGATTACAGCGGTGCCAACTAGTCTACTGAAAACGATCAAGGTGTATTTTCGCAACAGGCATAAAAAAAGCGACCACCTGGGTCGCTTTTCAAACACAACAAAGCTGAAATTAACGAGCCAGCTTTTCCTTGATACGTGCAGCACGTCCACTGAGTTCGCGAAGATAGTACAGTTTTGCCTGGCGAACATCGCCGCGGCGTTTAACACTGAGGCTATCTACAACATGGCTGTAGGTCTGGAAGGTACGCTCAACTCCTACGCCGTGAGAAATCTTGCGAACGGTAAACGCTGAGTTCAAACCGCGGTTACGCTTGCCGATAACAACGCCTTCAAAAGCCTGCAGACGCTCGCGAGTGCCTTCCTTGACTTTTACCTGAACGACCACGGTGTCACCGGGGGCGAACTCGGGCAGTTCTTTTTGCATCTGCTGTGCATTTAGCTCAGAGATAATCTTGTTAGTGTTCATGGTGCACTCCTGTTTATTTCTAATCTAGCTTCACAGCTAGCTGTGTAATGATAAATCCCGTTCGCGGAGATACTCCGCTAACAAATTCTGTTCCTCGGGTGACATCACCCTACCCTCCAACAAATCCGGTCTGCGCTCATGCGTCCGGCCCAGTGCCTGTTTGAGGCGCCAACGGCGAATCTTTTCATGATCCCCGCTTAACAATACTTCTGGCACCATAGCGCCGTTAAATTCTTCTGGCCGCGTGTAATGCGGACAGTCCAACAAATCATCAGCGTAGGAGTCTTCCTGCGCCGATAACTCGTGACCCAACGCCCCCGGCAACTGCCGGGTAACCGCGTCTATCACAACCATTGCGGCAAGCTCTCCGCCGCTCAGTACATAATCGCCGATGGAGAGTTCCTCATCCACCTCGGCGTCGATTAGGCGTTCATCTACACCTTCATACCGACCCGCGACCAAGACCAATGCCTTTTCCCGAGCTAGCTCAACCGCCTTGTTATGGTTGAATCTTGCTCCCTGGGGGGACAGGTAGATAACTTTGGCCTCTCCTCCCACTGCGTCCTTTGCGGCGACAATCGCCTGCTGCAAAGTATCTATCTTCATCAACATACCCGGGCCGCCGCCATAGGGTCTGTCGTCTACCGTGCGGTGCTTATCCACCGCGAAATCTCTGGGATTCATGTGACTGTAATTCACTAAGCCCTGTTTAACTGCCCTACCCGTGATCCCGTAATCAGCAACCGCTGCAAACATTTCTGGAAACAGGCTCACCAGTGCGATTTGCATTGCGCCGTTCCCTCAGTTCCCAACTTATGGCTCTTCAAACTTCGAGGAACCAATCTACCTCGATCAAGCCTTCGATCAAATCTACCCGAGTAACAACATCATCCGGTAAATAGGGAATCAGCCTTTCATTCTTGTCGAAGCTTTCTTCACAAGGCTTTACCACTAATACATCATTGGCACCGGTATCTATCAGGTAGTCGACAGTTCCCAGTAAAACCCGCTCTTCATTTGCACTTCGGTCTAGGCACCAGACCTTAAGACCCTGCAGTTGTCGCCAGTAAAAGTCTCCGTTATCCAGAGTGGGCAACTGCTCAGCGCCAACGACAATCTCAAGACCCTTATAGGTCTCCGCCAGATTGCGATCATCGACGCCCTTTACATGCGCGACTAAACCCTTTCCCTGGCGTCTAATCGAATCAACCTCTACCGCTTCCAAGCCCGACTTTCGCTTGAGTTGGAATCGGTCGTAAGCCAGCAAATTTTCCGCCGGCTCGGTGAATGAGTGAATTTTTACCCAGCCCTTGATCCCGTAACAACCGCTGATGCGGCCGATTACGAGCAAATCGGGCTGCGACTCACTCATACGCCCTACAACTTAAGCTACAGCTGGAACCGCTGCCGCGTCTTTAACTAACTTGGCTACTCGCCCGGACAATTGCGCGCCCTTGCTCTGCCAAAATTCGATGCGGTCGTTGTCCACGCGCAGGCGCTCTTCCTGGCCACGGGCAACAGGGTTGAAGAAACCCACGCGCTCGATAAAGCGACCATCGCGCGCATTGCGACTGTCGGTAACTGTAAAGTGATAAAATGGGCGCTTTTTAGAGCCACCACGAGAAAGACGAATTGTTACCATTTTCTGTAAATTCCTAAAAATTAGCTGGGAAATGCGGCGAACTCGCTACATCACCCACGACAAAACCCGACACCTAGGCCGGAAAGGTGGCGTATCATACGTAAAAAGCTCGAAGTTTTAAACCCTGAAGCCCTATTTATTTATAACTACCGTAACTTGGGCTCGCGGGGCCAGGGAGCCTGAAAAACCCACAACGAACACAGCTTGATCGCGAGTTAAGGGAGCTATCTATCGAAATGGCGCGCCGCCGCCAGGGCCGCCCGGGGGCATCATTCCCCCCAAACCGCGCATCATCTTCTCCATGCCGCCGCCCTTCATTTTCTTCATCATCTTCTGCATCTGCTTATGCTGCTTCAGCAATCGATTCAAATCCTGCACCTGGGTACCCGAACCCAGGGTAATGCGGCGTTTGCGCGATCCTACAATTAACTCAGGATTGCGTCGCTCTTTGGGTGTCATGGAGTTAATCATGACCTCCATTTGGGCGAACATTTTAACGTCCACGTTTTGCTTGGCCATATTAGCCATATTCCCCATATTCCCCATACCGGGTAGTTTGTCCAACATGCCGGCTATGCCACCCATATTGTTCATTTGCTGGAGTTGATCGCGGAAGTCTTCCAGGTCAAATTTCTTGCCTTTTTTGATCTTGCGCGCCAGCTTCTCAGCTTTGTCCTTGTCTACTTTTTTCTCGGCTTCCTCTATAAGAGAAAGAACATCGCCCATTCCAAGAATTCGGGAGGCGAGACGATCGGGGTGAAAGGGGTCCAGAGCGGTGGTTTTTTCACCGACACCCAAAAATTTGATGGGTTTACCCGTAACCGACCGAACTGATAATGCTGCACCACCGCGGGTATCGGCATCGACCTTGGTAAGAATCACCCCTGTTAGCGGTAATGTCTCACCAAACGCCTTTGCTGTGTTCGCAGCATCCTGTCCCGTCATAGCATCGACGACAAACAGGGTTTCAATCGGATTGACGGCGGCGTGTAAATCCGCAATTTCGGTCATCATGTCCTGATCGATTGCGAGCCGACCTGCGGTATCGATTATCACCACATCGCTGAAACGAATCTTGGCGTGGGCGATTGCCGCTTTGGCGATATCTATCGGTTTCTGGCTTATATCACTGGGAAAGAAATCTGCCCCTACTTCCGCGGCGAGAGTCTCCAACTGCTTGATCGCGGCGGGCCTATACACGTCGGCACTGACCACCGTCACCGATTTCCTTTCACGCTCTTTCAAGAAAAGAGCTAGTTTCGCAACCGAGGTTGTCTTACCAGCGCCCTGTAGGCCTGCCACCAGAACGATCGCGGGGGGTTGGCTGGCGAGATTTAAGGCCTCGTTGGAACTGCCCATTACAGCTTCCAACTCCGTCTGGACAATCTTTAGAAATACCTGGCCGGGGCTCAGGCTTTTCATAACCTCTTGTCCAAGCGCCCGCTGCTTGACAGATTCTACAAAGTCTTTGACGACTGGGAGTGCCACGTCGGCTTCCAATAACGCCATTCGCACTTCGCGCAGGGTGTTTTGAATATTGTCTTCGGTGAGCTTCGCCTTGCCAGTAATACTGCGCAGGCTAGCCGATAGGCGGTCACTGAGGCTTTCGAACATAGGGGTCTCTCTACAAACACGGGTTGGATAAGTTGCTTAAAGTCGGACAAATCGGTACAAAGGTACGAAGTATACGCCAGCTGAGCCCAAGCCCGAAACCCATGCCCGCCACAATCCTCGCACTGATCGCCGCTTTGCTCTATTTGACGGCAACGGGACTGCAAGTACTGCATATATCCCAACAGCGCCGACAAATAGACAACAAAGTATTTGCCCTGGGCTTGCTGGCCCTCAGCGCGCACGCCTGGCTCGCCTGGAAAAATCTGTTCTTCGGGGGATCGCTAGACCTCGGTTTTTACAAAGTGTCGGCTCTTATTTTTCTAGTCATTAATGTTGTTTGCGTCCTTTGCGTCCTCAGCCTACTCAGGCGACCCCTGCAAAACCTACTGGTTGCCCTGTTCCCGATGTCGGCTGTTTCCGTGCTGATTTCCACCTTTTCTCCTGCTGCCACCACACCGATCAGTGAAGCATCCGGAGGAATACTGCTACATATCGGCAGCTCCATTTTAGCGTATGCGATGCTGACACTAGCTGCGATTCAGGCGGGCTTGGTCGCGGTCCAGGACCGTCACCTGAAACAGAGGCAGACCCGCGGCCTCATACAGATACTGCCCCCCCTACAGCTCATGGAAACCATGTTGTTTGAGCTGATTTGGGCGGGTGTCATTCTGCTGAGCATCTCAATTGTGTCTGGTTTTCTGTTCGTCGATGACATATTTGCTCAGCACCTGGTACATAAAACGGTGCTCGCTATCATTGCCTGGGTTCTGTTTTCTGTTCTTCTTTGGGGCCGCTATCAGCTGGGTTGGCGCAGCCAAACGGCGGTGCGATTCACACTGGCGGGATTTGCACTGCTTATGCTGGCTTATTTCGGATCTAAAATGGTACTTGAACTGGTTCTAGAGCGCGTTTAGAGCCCCCAAGATGGGCAAATATCAGGCTCTTCTCCGCTTTGTTGAGTGATTCTAGGTTTTCAAATAGAACATAGATTGATTATCTGGGAGGGATGATTGTCTAATTTTGAGTTTGAAGTACTCGGTATCCCTGATGCCCCTGGCGCGCTTACGGATCATTCCTATACTGACATTACCAGCCTCTCTATCCTGGCGCTTGTTAGCTTGTGTTTCGCATAATTGCAGATGCCGACACAATGTTTTCTGAGCGATTTTGCGAACTTTTTCAGATAGAGCATGTGTGACTGATCTGCTATCAAGCACCAACTTTCCAGTTGCTCTGCCATCCCCTCAAATGAAGTGGCACTCCACAGATACTGAAGCTGTTCTTTTAAAACGTAGAGCGCATTCAGGTTGCTATTGCTATCCAACAACGTTTGCAGCTTGTTACTTTGTTTCTCACTCAACTTATCCGCATTTTTGAGCAACAGATAATGCGTCCCCTTCATCAGTTTTTTACCATTCGGATCGGCCTTCCTGAACTCAAGCCGGCGCTGATTATGGATAGCTTTGCTGTAATTTTTCATGACGTGAAAACGGTCAAACACAATGTCTGCCAACGGCAAGCACTCCCTGACAGCCTTTTGATAAGCAGGGCCCATATCCATAGCTACGGCCTTGATTTTACTGGATGTATCCGGGGAGAGATGTTTTAGAAATCTTGCAAACACCTCGGCAGTTCGACCAGCTTCCACCCAGACCAGATGACCTCCGACCATATCGTAGACCACCGTCATATAGTCATGGCCTTTCGCCCTGGCAACTTCATCGACACCAATATATTCCAAGCCAGTCAACTGTGCAGGATCAAGCGCAGGGAGCGTTTCCATCAGGTATGCCTTGTCGATATTCTTTACTGTCTCCCATCGTATCCCCAAATGCCTGGAGACGGCCTGAATAGACATATGGCGGCATAATCCACTGATCAGTCGGCAAAACCGGTGGGTGAAACGGCACCCTTTATCGACAAAATCACACGCCTCAATGCGGCGCTCACCCTTGCTAATAAACACTTGGGCCAGTTCAATGTCGAGCACACATGGATACCCAAAAAGGGGGATATCCTTAACCTGCCGGCGAATATGCTGGTTGATAGTTCCCTTCTTGCCTGTGGTGGGGTCTATAGTGCTCCTGCGGGCGTCCCGGCTACGGTGAATAACAATCCTGTCACCCTCTTCGTCCAGTTTAATTTCATTTACACGTTGCCCCCGTTGCCCCGTGAGGTTTAAAATATTCCGTGAGATGTTGATGGTCATATACCTGCCCTATGTAAAGTTGTCATAAACCAAACATATCAACAGGTTACTTGATGGTCAGCATCTTTTTTCACTCAACAAAGCGGAGAAGAGCCAAATATCATTCCAGAGGTGGGCTTGCTCCCGATCGGGTTTTTCTTCAAGATAAGCTCTCTTACCAGCCATCGAGTTAACGCCTGATTTGAACGAAGCACCGCTGGGCCTTTTATTCTCAGTACTGGTAGCACTCATCTTACTGTCCGGATTCTTTGCCAGCTCGGAAACCGGCATGATGACCCTCAACCGCTATCGACTGAAGCATCTATCGAAAAACAATCATCGAGGCGCCAAGCGAGCAAGCCGCCTATTGGAGCGGCCAGACCGGTTGATCGGGTTGATCCTCATAGGCAACAATCTCGTGAATATCCTGGCCTCTGCGATTGCCACTGTGATCGCCATTCGGCTTTGGGGCGACGCTGGAATATTTATCGCCACCGGCGGCCTAACGTTAGTCATTCTGATTTTTGCGGAGATCACACCGAAAACGATCGCGGCGATGTACCCAGAAAGCGTCGCCTTTCCAGCGAGCTGGATTTTACTGCCGTTGATGAGAATTTTTTACCCACTCGTGTGGTTAATAAACAGCATCACCAACGCACTGCTGGGAATGTTTGGCATCGATCCGGCCAACCAAAATGAGGAGAACGTCTCCACCGACGAATTGCGCACCATCGTCACCGACGCCGGCCAACTAATACCCACCCGCCACCGCGCCATGCTACTCAACATACTGAATCTTGAAGAGGTCTCTGTGGATGACATCATGGTGCCGCGCAACGAGGTGTACGGTATCGATCTGGCCGACAGCGACGACGAAATTCTCCGAAGGCTGCAGGGAAGTTCACACACGCGGCTGCCAGTGTGGCACGAGGACATCAACAATATCAGCGGCGTGCTGCATATGCGCAATCTCAGCAGAATACTGGAGAAGAACGGCCTGGATCGCACCGCCCTACAGCGTGAAATGGATCAACCCTATTTCATTCCTGAGAGCACACCACTTCACACTCAGTTGCTCAATTTCCAAAAAGACAAACATCGTCTCGCAGTCGTTGTCGACGAGTACGGTGAGGTAATGGGGCTGGTTGCTCTGGAAGATATCCTGGAGGAAATTGTCGGTGAATTCACCTCCAACCTCGCAGAGAGCGTCGGCAATGTATTTCCTCAACGCGATGGCAGTTTCATCATCAGTGGCACGGCCACTGTTCGCGAGGTGAACAAATCACTGCAATGGGATTTGCCAACGGACGGCCCAAAAACCCTAAGCGGGCTTATTCTGGAGTATCTGGAGTCCTTTCCCGATGCGAATGTAGGACTGGCGATTGGCAATTATCAGTTAGAGGTTTTAGAACTGCACAGCAATGTCGTGCAAGCCGTGCGTGGTCGAGTTAGAGCAGCCACAGCTACGTCAGACGAATAGTGTTTGAAGCGTGCAGTCGCTCCTTCGCATTTTCAATAATCTTCTTTTTTTCATCACCGCTGGCCATGAACCAGTCGGTGATCTCGGTACCCGTTCGAAAACAACCCTGGCAGACATCCTGATCATCTAAAACACAGATGGAGATGCAGGGCGACTTTGGTTCATCTTCACTCACGGCTGTTCTTTCAGCTCCTTCGCAAAGTGTTGGCCATTTACAACATAGTGCTGCGCACTGAGCGCGAGCGCTGATCGCTCTTCGGCGGTAAATGTTTTCTTGATCTTGCCCGGCGAGCCCAAGACCATGCTGCCATCGGGGATTTCCATGCCCTCTGTCACCAGAGCATTGGCACCAATTAAGCAGCCTTTGCCCACGATGGCGCCGTTTAACACCACCGCATTAATCCCCACCAAAGACCCGTCGCCGATGGTGCAACCATGAATCATCGCATTGTGCCCAACCGTGACGTTTTGACCCACGACGGCGGGAAAGCCCGGATCAGCATGCACGACAGCGCCATCCTGAATATTACTATTAGCACCAATTTCAATGCGTTCGGCATCGCCACGCAATACACAACTAAACCAAACACTCGCACTATCATGCAGAGTGACATCACCAATAACCGCGGCGTTCGGGGCAATGAAATGACCTCCCCCGACCAGGTTCACTTTTTTATCTCCGAGGCTGTACTTCATGGTTTTTCCTTCCAGTCGCGTTTAAGATCCAGGCCCGCATCCAGGGCTGCATTTGCCAGCAGGGCGAGAATGCCCGCTGTTACACCCCACACTTCATCTTCTTCTACCCGGTAATGTGGAACCATTCTTGTGTACTCGCCATCCGTCATGCGCCCCAGCCAATAAAACTGCTCGTCGGCAAAGTGGTCCAATGGCGGTGAGAACACGCTGTCAAACTCCCCCGGATCAACAATCCAATCGAGTCCGGCAGGCACTTTAGCAATACAGGGGTAAACTTCAAAGCCGGTTCTGGTTCGCATGGGCTCAAGTTGGCCCAGTGGAGTCACGCATTCGGGTCGAATGCCGACCTCTTCCCAGGCCTCGCGCATGGCAGTAGCCCAGGGCGTTGCATCTTCCGGCTCACGCTTGCCCCCCGGAAATGCAATTTCGCCAGGGTGCATTCGCAGGTGCTGGGCGCGCCTGCCGAGCAGGACACGAGGGGATGGCTCGTCACTCAATGTCACCAACACCGCCGCCTGCGCACCACTGCCGGTCCAGGGCGACATGTCTGGGTTCATGCGTTCAATTAGGTTCTCAAAGGCCTTCAACTAGACGCCTCGTTCCTGCTGTTCATAAAATCTGTCGGCGAAGGCGTCGAGCTGCTGAGTTTCTACGGCCTTTCGGATGCCTGTCATATGATGCTGATAAAAATGCAGGTTGTGAATGGTATTCAGCTGCGAACCCAGAATCTCATTGCACTTGTCGAGATGGTGCAGATAGGCACGGCTGAAATTTTGACAGCTGTAGCAATTGCATTCTTCATCCAGGGGTAGCGTGCTTGTTTTGTGCCGAGAATTGCGCAGTTTCAACACACCTCGTGAAGTGAATATATGTCCGTTGCGGGCATTGCGGGTGGGCATAACGCAGTCGAACATATCCACACCACGCCGCACACCCTCCAGCAAATCGGCCGGGGTTCCTACACCCATAAGGTAACGTGGCTTGTCCGCCGGCAAAATCGGCTGCATAGCATCCAGTACCTTAATCATTTCCTCCTTAGGCTCGCCCACAGACAGGCCGCCAATGGCATAGCCGTCAAATCCTATTTCGGCCAGACCATTGAGAGATTCACTGCGCAGATTCTCGTACATACCTCCCTGAATAATACCAAACAGAGCCGAGGTACTTTCTCCATGGGCCTCTTTACTGCGGGCCGCCCATCGCAGCGACAACTCCATCGAGTCGCGCGCTTCTTTTTCGGTAGCCGGGAAAGGTGTGCACCCGTCAAAAATCATGACGATGTCTGACCCCAAGCTACGCTGAATCGCCATGGACTTTTCGGGATCGAGAAACACTTTGGAGCCATCCACTGGAGAGCGAAATTTCACCCCCTCCTCGGTAATCTTGCGCATCTCTCCGAGACTAAATACCTGGAAACCTCCTGAGTCCGTGAGAATAGGTCCCGACCAGTTCATGAAGTCGTGTAAATCGCCATGCTGCTCGATGATTTGCGTGCCGGGCCGCAGCCATAGGTGGAATGTGTTGCCCAAGAGAATCTGCGCGCCTGTGGCGTGAATATCCCGCGGCAGCATGCCTTTCACTGTGCCATAGGTGCCTACCGGCATAAACGCGGGGGTTTCTACGATCCCGCGCGGGAAAGTGAGTCGGCCGCGTCGCGCATTGCCGTCACTTGCAGACTGTTCAAATTGCATACGGCACTCGCGGCTCATTGTGTACTCGCTTGTTGGTTCACAGATTCTTTTGCATCTGTTGGAGTAATAAACATGGCATCCCCGTAACTGAAAAATCGATAGCGCTCGTCAATCGCAGTGCGATAAGCCTCCATAACATTATCGCGCCCGGCAAATGCGCTCACCAGCATTAACAGTGTGGATTCCGGAAGGTGAAAGTTGGTCACCAGAGCATCGACACTACTGAACTGATAGCCCGGGTAAATAAAAATGTCCGTGTCTCCCAAAAAAGGCTGGATCTCGCCGCCGGCCAAACTGGCAGATTCCAGTGATCGCACGGCCGTGGTTCCAACGGCAACTACCCGCCCCCCTCGCCCCCGAGCCGCTCGCACCGCATCGCACACTGACTGATCAACCTCTACGTATTCAGCATGCATGACATGGTCTTGAATCTCATCTGCTCTGACGGGTTGGAATGTGCCGGCGCCAACATGCAGGGTAACTTGTGCACGATGGATTCCCAGTGCGTCACATTGATTTAACAGGTCCTCGCTGAAGTGCAGCCCCGCTGTAGGCGCCGCAACCGCTCCATCCTTGGTGCCGTATACCGTCTGATACCGCTGCTGATCCTCGAGTTCATCTTCCCTATCGATATAGGGGGGCAACGGCATGTGGCCGATTTGCCCAAGAATTCGCGACAGTTCTGGGCCGTTATCGCTAGACAAGGAAAAAAGCGCGCCTTCTCTCCCCGTTACTTCCAAACTCAATGAACCAGGCATTTCGCCCGCTTTCGCGCTCAATAATATTCGTGAACCGGGTTTCGGAGATTTACTGGAGCGGATATGAGCGAGTGCTGTGTGCGTACCGGTAATCCGTTCTATCAAGATTTCCAGCTTTCCTCCGCTTTCTTTTTGACCCCACAAGCGCGCGGGGATAACCCGAGTGTTGTTGAAGACAAGCAGATCATTAGGACTAAGGAGTTGCAGCAGATCGCTAAACAGCTTATGGCTCACGGCCCCACTGGCGCCGTCCAGACACAACAGACGACTGGCAGTGCGTTCGGCCAATGGCCGCTGGGCTATCAACTCCTCGGGCAGCTGATAAGAAAAATCCGAACGTTTCATAGTTTGTGACAATTTTTTCGACAAGGCTTAGACAAAAAAGTCGGCTCAAAGCCGGCTCTGGGATGCTTGAAGAGAGACCTACTCGGCCTTTTCCTCTTCAGCTGCGTCTTCTTCAGCGGGAGCCTCTTCGGCAGCTGTTTCTTCGGCAGCTGTTTCTTCGACAGGAGCCTCTTCAGCAGGCGCTTCCTCAGCAACCTCTACGGGAGCAGCAGGTACAGCCGCTTTAATCAGGCCTTCCTCAACAAGAATGCGAACTTTCTCGTCGCCATTTACAGGGTTCTTACTGGCGTCTTTTACCGCATAGCGGTTATCGCTGCGCTGCAAAACGGTGTATTCCTCTGTCTTTTTTACCAACTTCATGGCCATGCTCTTTTCTCCCAAGATACTCAGATTTTACGCCACGCTCGCGGTGGCCCAAGGTAAAGTGATAGCTCGCGCTTCAACTGGCGCGAAGTGTACAATCAATTTACCCCTAGGAGTCTGTCGGGTTTGACCCAAGCAGCGTAGGAATAAATCTCGCCCACTTGAGTGCCAGACCCGAGTTTTTGTTTGATAAACCGTTCGCCCACAGGAATGATGGCAGTTTTCCAGGATAAAGCCCCCCTTGGCCCTACTTTCAGCCTCCCAAGGCGTACATGCGCTTCAGATTCCATGCCATACACACCAGATTCCATTCGCCTTGCGCCGCATCCAGTCCGCGAAGGTGAAATCGTCGAAAACCCATCACTTCTTTAACAATACCAAATACCGTTTCCACCGTGGATTTTCGTCTGGCATAGATTGCCTTACCCTCAGCGGTTCGCAATCGATGCGCCATCGCCGTCACGGCATCGGCATCCTGTGGGCAAGGGGCAGGTGTCCTGAATCGTTCATCCCAGGGAAGGTTGTGTCGCTCCCGATGATCCGGGATATAGGGTGTGATTTCCGCCTCTTCACAGTGAGCGACGTTATCAGCGCTGAAGTAACCTGCATCCGCTAATAAAGCCTCCGCCTGGCCCAGATGTGCTTCTGTTTCTTTCAGCCCCGTCAAGGTCGGCTCAATCTCCAGCTTGTCATTCGCCTGCTGTGTGATGTGATTTTCTACCATCAAATGCCCGAATCCCCAGATAGAAATCCCTAAACCGTAGAAAGCCCTGGCTGTATAATGGTTAGCAACAAAACAGACCATCACCCAATGGGTGCACAACTCAAGGCTTACGATCATTCTACCCTGCAAGCTCGATACAACGAACGATTTACTGACTCCCGCGCCTGACGTAGTTACCTATCATTGTTTCATCTCCATGTTTCCCTACAGTACTTGCAAAATATCCATCACTCCAAAACTCCCCTCCCCAGAGCATCTTTTTTACATGCGGACAGCGGCGGAATATCTCGCGGGCGGTCAAACACCGCTCTTCGGTACTTCGCCGGAAAAACCAGGTGATACATCAATACCGTTACATTATGACTCTTGTGAATATACTCGCACATCCCCCTATAATAACGCAGCAAGCTGCGGGGAATAGAACCCAATGAGATTTAATGGAGTGATTACGCTATTGTGTTTCAACCTCGGATTTCTGCACCTAGTGTAGTGTATTAAACAGATTAATGATATAATGATTACTTCATTCACTACCCGTGTGAAGCTAATGCCCGCCCAAATAAATATAACTTTAACAGCGCAAGAGAAAAAGCAGTTGGAAAAAAATGTTAGAAGCAAAACGACACCGGTTCGATTGGTAGAGCGCTCAAGGATTATTTTGCTCGCTGCAAAAAATGTTCCCAACTACAAAATTGCTGAAGAGCTGGAAATTGATGTCAACAAGGTAGGCCGATGGCGCAATCGTTTTTTTGAGAGAGGGTTTCGGGGAATAGAAAAAGATTTGCCAAGAGGGGCTAATCACGGCGGCAAGAATTCTGCGGACCAGGCAAAGCTGCGGTCGAAAGTCATCAAGATAACCACGCAGGAAAAACCCAAGGATGGCACCCACTGGACAACCCGGGGTTTGGCAAAAGTGATGGGCATTAATCACTCCTTTATAAATAGAGTGTGGCGAGAAGTTGGTCTGAAGCCACACCTGGTTGCTCAGTTCAAGGTGAGCAACGATCCTGCCTTTGAAGAAAAGCTACGCGATGTTGTTGGCTTGTATTTATCGCCGCCAGAGAATGCAGTTGTTTTCTGTGTTGACGAAAAGAGTTCCATTCAAGCGCTGGACAGAACGCAGCCGGGATTGCCGATGAAGCCCGGGCGCGGCGGAACCATGACTCACGACTATAAGCGTCATGGTACAAGCACCTTGTTTGCGGCACTGAACACCCTGACTGGTGATGTTATCGGTGAGTGCAAAAAGCGTCACCGGCACCAGGAATTTTTGGCGTTTCTGAAGACTGTGGAAAAACAAACACCCAAGGAGTTAGACCTTCACCTTATCGTTGATAACTACGCGACGCACAAACACGAAAAAGTGAAGAACTGGATTAAGCGTAATAAAAGGGTTCACTTACACTTTATTCCAACCAGTTCTTCGTGGCTAAATCTGGTGGAGAGATTTTTTGGTTTGTTGACAGAAAGGCAACTGCGCCGTGGTGTATTCACATCGGTACAAGAGCTGGAAGAGACCATCATGGATTTTATTGAGAGGCACAATGAAGATAAAAAGCCATTTGCCTGGACAAAGTCCGCAGAAGAGATTTTGGAGAAAGTGGGGCGCGCAAGACATGCACTCTCAAATCATCAGTCAGTTTAATACACTACACTAGGATGTTCCAATTTTTTCTGAAGCCATTTTCCATAGGTGTTAAACTAGGTGTTACGTTTGCAATAAGGAATTTATACTTTATCACTGCTGTCCCGTTAAGGAGAAATAAAAAGGTCTGATTCCGCCACAATTGATACAATGAGATTGTTTAGAAAACAGTGTATTAATAGAGGGAACCAGACCATGGCGCATTGTAATACGATCCTGTCACAAAGACTAAAACCTGTTCCGAGACATGAATTTGAGACCCTTGCCAAACAACATCATTCAGGTCGTGCTTTTCGTAAAGCCTCCCGCTGGTCACAGTTTGTGTCGCTGACGATGGCTCAATTGTCCGGTCGAAACAGCTTGCGCGATATCGTGGACAATATGTCGGCGCAAATGCATCGCCTTTACCACCTGGGTAGCGCGAAGCTGTCGCGATCTAACCTATCGTGCATCAATGAAGATAAGCCTTATGCTCTGTACGAAGCGCTGTTTGGAAAACTGTTAACTCGCTGCCAGGGCGTGGCACCTGATCATAATTTCAGATTTAATCACCCGCTTTATTCGCTGGACGCTTCCACCATCGACTTGTGTTTGTCTGCGTTTCCCTGGGCTGATTTTCGCACCACCAAAGGAGCGATTAAACTGCACGTCGGGTTGAATCATGCGGGTTATTTGCCCGAGTTTGTGACTATCACAGAAGGGAAGAAGCACGATGTAACAGTGGGCCGCACGCTCAGCTTTCCCAAGGGAAGTATTGTTGCGATTGATAAAGCCTACAATGATTACGCTTGGTATAAACAGTTGACAGATAAGGATATTTTCTTTGTTACCCGGCTTAAGAACAATGCAAAATACCGTATTATCGAGCGTCGACCAGTGCTGAAAGGAAAAGGTTTGACCTGTGATCAAACGATAGAATTCACTGGCCCCCAGGTCTCCAGGAAATGTCCAGTCCGCTTAAGGCGGATTGGCTACAAAGATGCGGAGACGGGTAAGCACTATGTGTTTCTAACGAACAATTTCAAACTGGCAGCCAGGACGATCGCCGATATCTACAAAGCCAGGTGGCAAGTAGAATTATTTTTTAAGTGGATAAAACAGAACCTGAAAATCAAATCGTTTGTTGGCACGAGCAAAAATGCAGTGATGACTCAAATATGGATAGCGATGTGCGTATACCTGCTAATAGCATTTCTGAAGTTTCAGTCAGCACTCACAAAAAGTATGCAGCAGCTATTGCGATTACTACAGCTCAATTTATGTGATAAGCGTGACCTGATGGCGCTGTTGAGGGGTGATCCACCTGATGGCAGGCTGCCTGATGTTAATCAAATGGCACTCATATGAAAGTTAACGGGACAGCAGTGAGACTTTATCTATGTTTCAGGCGGAAAAATGACTGGATGCAGAATAACTGAATAATGAAACTCACCGAGCAGGAACAGCAGGAGATTATCCGTTATCTGGAAGCGGATGCGCCGTTGCCGGACAAATACCGCTTTTTGTTGTTCGCGGACAAACGCGAGGTTGAGCTGGTTTGGAACGGCAAGACCAGCGAGGTCTGCACCACCGTGCTGCCCTTTCAAACCATCGAGCAGGTGGACGAGCCGCGCGCCGAAAAGCCCGAAGAAACGCACTTGCAAGCGGATTTATTCGCCACCGATAGCCGTGGTCGCCAGCTCAAGGGTTGGACTAACAAGCTAATCTGGGGCGACAACAAGCTAATCCTGTCATCGCTCAAAAACGGCGCCCTGCGCGAGGAAATCGAAGCGCAGGGCGGCCTCAAACTGATTTATATCGACCCGCCCTTTGATGTGGGGGCGGATTTTTCCATGAATATCGCGATTGGTGACGACAGCTTCACCAAAAAGCCCAACATTCTGGAAGAGATTGCCTACCGCGACACTTGGGGCAAGGGCGCGGATTCCTTTATTGCCATGATTTATGAGCGGCTGGTGCTGATGCGCGACCTGCTGGCGGACGATGGCAGTATTTATGTGCATTGTGATTGGCGGGTGAATTCTTCTTTACGCTTTGTCCTCTCTGAAATCTTTGGTGAAAACTGGTTTGTAAATGAGATAATTTGGAGAAGGAAACAGGCTCAGGCATGGTCATCTAATCAATTTGGAGTAACAAACGATACGCTTCTGATTTATGGAAAGTCAAACAACCGAACTTTCAATCCAGTGTATTCCAAAGATGATGACAACACTAAGAAATACATCAGAGAAAGGTTTACATTTGATGACGGCGATGGACGAAAATATATGAAGTCACCATTGGTCAATCCCTTGGTTCGCCCCAATCTTCAGTATGAGTTTCGGGGGATAAAGCCACCTAAAACGGGATGGTTATATAAAAGTGAAAGAATGGAAGAGTTTTATCAAAATAATGAGCTTGTGATGCCTTCAACTCCGACTGCAAGAATCTACCGTAAAATTTATGAGGACACTTACCCCGGTCAAATGGTTCAGAATATATGGATTGATATTCCTATTGTAAATCCAATGGCCGATGAACGATTAGACTACCCCACGCAAAAACCCGAGGCTCTGCTGGAGCGCATCATCAAAGCCTCCTCCAACGAAGGTGATCTGATAGCCGATTTCTTCTGTGGTTCCGGCACCACTGCGGCGGTGGCGGAAAAACTCGGTCGCAAGTGGATTGTCAGTGATCTCGGCAAGTTTGGCATCCACACCACCCGCAAACGCATGATCGGCGTGCAACGCGGGCTAAAAGCCGACGGCCGGGATTACCGCGCCTTTGAGATTCTCAATCTCGGGAAATACCAGCGCCAGCATTTTATAGACATCAATGCCAATCTGCGCGAGGAACAGCAACAACAGCAGATGGCGGCAAAAGAAGCGGCATTTCTGGAGCTGATACTACACGCCTACCGCGCCGAGAAAACCACCGGTTTTGCCAGCTTCCACGGCAGACGCGCCGGGCGACTGGTCGCCATCGGCCCGGTTAACCTGCCGGTAACACGGCTGTTCGTGGAGGAAATCATCCTTGAATGCCGCCGGCAACATATCACCAAGGTGGATATTCTCGGCTTCGAGTTCGAGATGGGGCTGTTCCCCAATGTGCTGGACGAAGCGCGCGACAAGGGCATCGACTTGGCACCCAAATACATTCCGGCAGAAGTGTTCGACAAGCGAGCGGTGGCAAAAAACCAGGTGGTATTTCACGATGTCGCCTTCATCGAGGTAAAACCGCATATAAAGGGCAAAACGGTCGCAATGCAATTAACCGATTTTTCGGTTTTCTACTCGCAAGGCTCCATCGCCAATGCCGAAGCGACACTCAAAAACAAGGGCAGTAAAATAGTCGTCGAAAAAGGCCAGATCGTCAAAGTAAGCAAAGACCAGGACGGCATCGTCACCCGCGAAATCCTCACCAAAAACTGGACTGACTGGATCGACTACTGGTCGGTGGACTTTGACTTTGAAAGCAAGCGCGAGATTATCCGTGTGCAGAATCCCGAGAGCGGCGAATGGGAAGAACAATGGAGCGGCGATTATGTGTTTGAAAACGAATGGCAGAGCTTCCGCACTAAAAAAGACCGCTCGCTGGAACTCACCAGCATCGCCCACGAATGCCCACCCGGCCGCCGCAAAATCGCCGTCAAGGTGGTGGATATATTCGGCAATGATACAATGACTATTTTGGAGGTGGGGGTATGAATGACGGTATGAATAGTTGGAATTTTCCGGGCGCCCGGTGGTGGAAGTTTGATTTCCACACGCACACCCCTGTCTCGAATGATTCTATGCAAGGCTGTTCTCCTGAGGATAAAAATAAAGTCACACCGGAATTCTGGTTACAGAAGTTTATGGAAAAAGGCATTGATTGCATAGCCATTACCGATCACAACAGTGGGGCGTGGATAGGCGAATTAAAAACAAGCTTACAACAAATCCATAGTGATAATCCCGCATGGTATCGTCCCCTGTATTTATTCCCTGGGGTTGAGATTTCTGCTAATGGTAGTGTTCATATTCTGGCTATCTTTGACCCTGAAAAAACCACAGGCGATATTGACCGACTGCTTGGTGCGGTTGGCTATGAAGGTACAAAAGGTACAAGCAACACAGTTACCACAAAGTCTGTTACTGAAGTTGTAAATGAAATTGTCAACGCAGGCGGTCTTGCCATTCCGGCCCATGCGGATAAGGAAAAGGGGCTGTTGCGAACACTTCAAGGCAACAGCCTCAAGCAGGTTTTAGACAATTCCAGCATCTATGCTATGGAATTGGCAGATGATAACTACACAAAACCGCAATTGTACATAGATGAAAAAACAAACTGGACTGAAGTACGCGGTTCCGACACCCATAACTTTCGGAGTGAAAAATTTGGTGATTTCACTTGGGTGAAAATGGATAAACCATCCATTGAGGGGCTAAAACTGGCACTGATAGATGGGTGTGCTTCGGTTAACCGGAACATGGCAGCACAACCCAACAAGCATGCGGAATTTGTTATTGAATCAATTAAAATCAGTGAAGCGCAGTATATGGGCCGGGGCAACGAGTCGTTGGTCTGTAAATTCAGTCCCTTTCTCAATACGATTATCGGCGGTCGTGGTAGCGGAAAATCGACCCTGCTGGAATTTATGCGTTTTGCTTTGAGACGGGAAAAAGAATTACCCGATCGACTCACAGATGATTATAAAAAATATTTCAACACGGATGAGGGCGGACTGCTAACAGAAGACAGTATCTTGCAGCTCGTTTATCGCAAAGGCGACACGCGTTATCGTCTCAATTGGGCGGCGGATCCTCAAGACCCTTCATTAGAAGAATGTGACGAAACAACAGAGGAATGGCAAGGAGTGGATGGCGAAATTCCCTCATTGTTCCCAGCCAGAATATACAGCCAAAAACAGATTTTTAACCTGGCACAAAACCCACAAGGATTGCTGGGGATTATCGATGAAGTGCCCGAGGTCGAGTTTGATGCGTATCGCAGGGCATTTCAGGATTGTGCCAACAGTTGCAAGAAAATCGCTCAGCAGCAGAACCGTCTACAGCAGAAAATCGCCGAAGAAAATAAGCTAAAAGGGCAGTTAAATGACCTTTCCAGACAGATAGAACAGGTGGAAAAATCCGGCCATAAAGACATATTGCGAAATTATCAATTGCGTAAACAGCAGCTCAATGAGATTGAGCAGGTTGAACAACACTGGCGAGCACTGTTGGAAAACATGGGTGAAGTGCTTGCGGATACAGAGATAGCAACCGTCAATCAGAACCTTTTTGATGCACATCCGAAAATACTTTCCGCACTACAAAAGAAACAAGAACAATGGAAACAGCAGATTGATAAAATCCGCCAAATTATTGAAATACAGACCGCAGACTTACAGCAATGGCAACAAGACAAAGCACAGCTAGACTGGATGAAAACACTCAATGTTGAGTTGCAACAGTACCAACAATTACATGCCAGGTTCGAGCAACAAGGCATTGATCCGCAAACCTATCCTGATTTGTTGCGAAGGCGCGCGCTGGTCGAAAAAGAACTGCAACAGATAGTGATTTACCGACAGCAACGAGATAAATTAACAGACCAATATAATAAAGAAATCACGCAAGCCAAAAGCTACCGCAGCGAATTGACAGAACGCAGACAGCAGTTTCTTGAGCGTGTTTTAGCGGGCAATCTGTCAGTCAGAATAAGCGTTAAACCGTTTGCCGAGTCATGGCTTGATATGGAAAAACAAATCAGGGGCATATTGCAGACCGGTGGTCGTTTCGGCAAAGATATTGAAGCACTGAAACAGATTATTGACGAAAAAGAATGGGAGCAGGCAAAGGAACGGGTAATCGCTATTCGCGGCAATAAAAAAGATGCCAAGGATGTCCGCTTTCAAACCCATTTGCAGGGCTTGCCAGCCGAATCAATGACAGATATGCGGTTATGGTTTCCCGAAGATGCCTTGCAAATCACCTATGGAGAAAATGATAAGAAAATCAGTGAAGGCTCGCCGGGGCAAAAATCTGCCGCCTTGCTGGCGTTTATTCTTGTTTATGGCGATGAACCATTGCTGCTTGACCAGCCAGAAGATGACCTGGATAACGACCTGATTTATAGCTTGATTGTGCAAGATATTAGAGCGACCAAAACTAACCGACAGATTGTTGTGGTTACCCACAATGCCAATATCGTGGTCAATGGTGATGCTGAAATGGTGCATTGTTTGACTGTGACGCACGGACAATCACACATAACATCCGGCAGCCTCCAATCCAAAGCCATCAGAGAGCGCATTTGTAACACACTGGAAGGTGGTGATAAAGCCTTTGAGCAACGCTATAAACGCATTCATCTGGAATCTTGACAGATGTTAACCGCCTACGACATTTTAGACAAAATCAACACGGGCGAAAGCTCCGGGGTGGAGTTCAAGGAAGTGATTGTTCGCGGTGACAGAATAAAATCGCCGCACAGGGACAGCTTATCTGATGAATTCGCCGCTTTCGCCAATCAATCAGGCGGCGCGGTGATCTTTGGGGTTGCTGATAAGACCCGTGAAATCAGGGGCATTGGTGTTGCGGATGTCCCTGTCTTGATTGCCTATATTAGCGAAATTTGTCACGATTCTATCCAACCTCCCATCGTGGATTTTTATGTGGATGGCGTTGAGATACCGGAACCAGGTGAAACCGGTGAAGAAAAGCATCTGGTTTATGTGCAGATTGAGCGAAGTCTTTGGCTCCATAAAAGCAAGAATGGTTATTTCTATCGACACGGTAATAGCAAAAGAGAAATGAACACAGAACATGTTTTGCGGGCAGGTCAAAGCCGCTCGCAAGCGCGCATTATTCAATTTTGTGAACAGTTTGTACCCAATACCGCTAAAGCAACTTTGCAAAAAAATTTATACGCCCGTTTTATCAGTGCTACAGATACTGTTGATGAGGAAAACAACCTGCTTTTGAAACGAAACATCTTAATTGATGATCAGGGTGACTACCGTGCATCAGTCGCTGGATTGTTGATGTGTAGTGAACAATCGGACGAATATCTATACAACAGTTTTATTTGTGCAGTCTGCTACAAAGGACTTAATAAAGACGCGAATTACCAACTGGATGCCAAAGATTTCAAAGGCACCTTAGATCAGCAAATAATCGCCGCTTATAAATTTGTAGAGAAACACAATGCCGTTTCTGCGCGTAAAAAAATAGGCAGAGAAGATAGACCGCAATACAATATGCAAGCTATTTTTGAAGCGATAGTCAACGCGGTAGTTCACCGGGATTACGCAAAGCATGGCTCCAAGATTCGTTTATTTATGTTTGCTGACCGGCTGGAAATTTGCTCACCCGGCGCATTGGCAAATACTTTAACGGTGGATAATTTGCCATACAATCAAGTTACCCGCAACGAACTTTTGGCACGCTTACTTTCAGAAGTAATCATTGAAGATGACAGCATCGGTCAAACAACACAAAGAAAACATTTTTTAGAACGCCGTGGCGAAGGTGTTGGCATTATTCTGCAACAAAGTGAGGAATTAAGTGGCAGGAAACCCGTTTATGAAGTGCGCGATGAAGAATTGCATTTAACAATTTTTGCCGCAAAATCCTTGCAGGATGAGGCTTAGAAAATGGCACTCCACTCCAAATTCCCGCAATCCCCGCATGCTATCCTTGCGCCGGATATGCGCTGGTTTCCAGCGGACGAGACCTTGCGCGAGACCAGCATGGACAAACTCATGCCACCGCTGGTGGCACAGATTCGTAAGCAGGTAAAGGCGTTTCGAGATAGTGGTTACAGCGGTGCCAGCGACACCAGCCGGAGTCTGCTCAACTGGTGGTTCAAGGAGCCGCATAGGCTACCGCAAGCAGACGGCAGGATGGCGGAATTCCAATATTTCTTCGCCCAGCGCGAGGCACTGGAGACAATTATCTACCTCTATGACGTGAAGCGGGTGAAGGATAAGTTTGACCTGATGCGCTTCGATAGCTCAGGCGCGGTGTCGGCGGGCATGTTCGACGAAAGCTGGCGGCGGTTTGTTATCAAGATGGCAACCGGTAGCGGTAAAACCAAAGTAATGAGTCTCGCACTGGCATGGAGTTTCTTTCACAAACTCTACGAACCGAACTCGGAGTTGGCGCGTAATTTTCTGGTAATCACCCCCAACATTATTGTGCTGGATCGCATTTACCATGACTTTCAAGGGTTGCGTATTTTCTTTGCCGATCCGGTGTTGCCCGACAACGGATTTGATGGGCGTAACTGGCGCGATGATTTTCAATTGAAACTGCATATCCAAGACGATGTGCGTGTTATCCAGCCCACTGGTAATATCTTTCTGACCAATATCCACCGCGTCTATTCAGGCAATGACATCCCGCCCTCGCCCGATGATGACAACACGATGGATTATTTTCTCGGCAAGCGTCCGAGCGGCGCGACTACCGATTCGAAAGTGGATTTGGGTATGATTGTGCGCGACATTGACGAACTGATGATACTCAACGATGAGGCGCACCATATCCACGATAAAAGGCTGGCATGGTTTCAATCTATTGAGGACATTCATAATCGGCTTTTACAAAAAGGTGGGGCTTTGGCACTGCAAGTGGACATGACCGCCACACCAAAACATAACAACGGCGCGATTTTCGTGCAAACCGTGTCCGACTACCCACTGGTCGAGGCGATTTCTCAAAACGTGGTCAAACATCCGGTCTTGCCAGATGCACCTAGCCGCGCAAAACTAGCGGAACGCCAAAGCGCAAAGTTTACCGAGAAATACGCGGATTACATTGATCTTGGAGTCATTGAATGGCGCAAGGCGTATGCCGAACATCAGAAGATGGGCAAGAAGGCGATTCTATTCGTGATGACTGACGACACCCGCAACTGCGATGATGTGGCAGCGTATCTGCAGGGTCGCTATCCCGACCTTAAAGATGCGGTGCTGGTGATTCACACCAAGAACAATGGCGAGATTTCTGATGCGGCATCGGGCAAGGCAAAAAGAGAACTGGAAAAGCTACGCAAACAAGCCAACACGATTGACGACGCAGACAGCCCCTACAAAGCGATTGTCTCCGTGTTGATGCTCAAGGAAGGCTGGGATGTTCGCAATGTGACCACCATTGTCGGCTTGCGCGCCTATACCGCAACAAGCAATATTCTGCCGGAACAGACCCTCGGACGCGGCTTGCGTAAGATGTATCCCGGTGAGGTGCCAGAAACCGTCAGCGTAATCGGCACCGATGCGTTTATGGATTTCGTCGAGTCGATTCAGGCGGAAGGCGTGGAGATTGAACGCGCCGCGATGGGTACAGGTACAGACTCAAAGCTGCCGATTGTCGTGGAAATTGATAACGAAAACGAAACAAAGGATATGGATGCACTGGACATAGCAATCCCCGTGCTGACACCACGCGCCTATCGGGAATACAAAATCCTCGCTGATTTAGATGCGAACGCAATGGAATATCAGCGTGTGCCGTATCAACAATTCAGCGAGGAGCAACAGCGGGAGATTGTCTTCCGCGACATCACCACCAGCGAGATAACGCACACCACAATCCTTGATACGGCAGGGGTGGCAGACTATCGTAGCGTGATTGGATACTTTTCCCAGACCGTTATGAAGGAATTGCGACTGGTCAGTGGCTATGATGTGCTCTACGGCAAGATCAAGACGTTCGTAAAAACAGGGTTGTTTGACCAGACCGTTGAACTCGAACACCCGAATACGCTACGCAACCTGTCGGAGCTAGTCGCTACCAAAACGCTCATCGAGACCTTCAAAAAATCCATCAATGCCCTGACCGTGCAGGATAGGGGTGATGCCGAAATCCGCGATACCATCAAATTGCGCCAGACACGACCTTTCGTGGTGAAAAATCAGGATTCTATCATTCCGAAAAAGAGCGTTTTCAATCGTATCATTGGCGATAGCCAGCTGGAATTACTGTTTGCGCGTTTTCTGGAGGATTGCCTAGATGTAGTGTCCTACGCGAAAAACTATCTCGCGGTCCATTTCAATCTGGATTACGTCAATGCCGATGGCAATATTTCCAACTACTATCCTGATTTTGTGGTCAAACTGCGCGACCAGCGCATCGTTATTGTCGAAACCAAAGGGCTTGAAGATTTGGATGTTCCCCGCAAAATGGCGCGCCTCAAACAATGGTGTGCGGACATCAACCGAATACAGTCGAATGTGATCTATGCTTTCGTGTATGTGGACGAAGACGGCTTCAATAAATATAAACCCAAGTCATTTTCGGATTTATTGACCAGTTTTCAAGAATATCAGCAGAATGGGCAACCAATCGCAGACACAGAAAACGTTGTGTTTAATTGAAAATGGGCGCAGCAAAGAAACTCTGAACCCCACATTGGTTTATAGATGAGCCAGATATTTCGTGAACATCCCGTTTAATTTTCGAATTCAATCCACACTGGAAAATGATCCGAACCTTGTGCTTCGCTATTTACCCAGCACTTTTTTAGTTTTTGGCGAATTGAGCTGCTGGCAAAACAGTAGTCCAGTCGAGCAGGAGAACCGGCAACTAAGCTGGTATGTCCGGGTATTTTATTCTGTCCACATTGACCCAAGTTTAAGAGCTTACTGGGGATTGTTGCATCACTACCGCCTATCCAATCGCCGTTGGATAGTGTCTATTAAACCGCTAAACGAGTTGATAATTTACCCTATTGTTATCATACGAGGGGGATTGAGGGGTTTTTCATATTTAACTGGATTCCTGCTCCCCGCCTGCGCGGGGACAGGCTCCGCAGGAAAGACGGATGTTGGGTTTTTGCACAGTCTCTTCGTTCGGCGAGGCTCTCGAGCCGTCCGATTATTTTTTGAATTATGCAAAGGTCTCTCGTAATTCGTAATTCGTAATGTCATTTCCCGGATCCCCGGATAGAAATCCCTAAGCCGTAGAAAGCCCTGGCTGTATAATGGTTAGCAACAAAACAGACCATCACCCACTGGGTGCACAACTCAAGGCTTACGATTATTCTACCTTACAAACTCGATACAACGAACGATTTACTCACTTCCCGTGCCGGTTCATTGGCCATTGGTCAGTTAATGGACTCCCTGAGCCTCGCCGAACGCATTGATCATTACTTTCCCCCGCCTAAAAGTAATCGCGGGTATAAGCCTTCGGAATTTATCAAGACACTCATCCTGATGCAGCACGAAGGCAGCTTTCACCTGGATGAGGTTCGTCACATACAGGATGATGAGGCGCTGCGCACCGTATTGGATCTCAAGAAACTCCCCAGGGCGACCACCCTCGGAGACTGGTTGAGGCGCATGGGCAACCAGCCGCACATTCAGGATGCCTGGGTGAAGGTGAATAAGGCCCTGTTGCAGTCAGCCTTGCACCGCTGTAAAAAAGTGACACTGGACATCGATGCCACTGAAATTATTGCCCATAAAGCGGATGCTAAGTGGACCTACAACAAGAACAAGGGTTTTATGCCCATGGTGGGTCATATTGCGGAAACCGGGCAGGTTGTAGCGGTTGATTTCCGCCACGGCAATGTGCCGCCGGCACAAGACAACCTGGCCTTTATCCAGCAATGCCAGCAGTCGTTACCGGAAGGCTGTGCCCTGAATGCGCTGCGTATAGACGCCGCAGACTACCAAACAAAAATCATTGAGTATTGTGATACGCAAGGTATAAACAAGGTATCGACTACGCCATTCGCGCTAAAACCAGTGCCACCATGCGGGCACAGATTGAAGCGGCCAGCGATTCGGATTGGCTACCCTTGCTTGATAAACAAGGCGAGGTTATGGGTGGACAGGACACCTACCGTACGAGCTTCTGTATCGGTGATTATGAAAAAGCCTTCACTCTTATCATTCAAAGAACAGCCCTTAAAGGCCAGGCGAGTCTGGATCTGGATTCACAAGAAAGCTCAGAGGCAATCAACCAGGGGGGTTATGTTCATCGTGCGATTGCCACCAACCGGGATGAGCTCAGCGATAGTGAGATTATTCACTGGTACAAGATGAATTGGTGCGTAGCACTAAGAGAAGGTGCCCTGGGGTATAACCAGCGTGCTGAGGACAGCGAAAATCGCCTCAAGGAACTGAAGCTGGATTTTGGCGGCGATACGTTGCCATGCCCGGATTTTAACGCCAATGCGCTGTACTTTTTAATCTCTGCACTGTCCTACAATTTGTTTGCTCTTATGCGCCAATTACTGCCGGAAGAGTTGGCGCACCCTCGGGCAATGACCCTGCGCTGGCGTTTGTAGGCCATCGCGGCAAAAGTCGTCAGAACGGGGCGGCAACTATTTGTAAAACTGCAGGAAAAACACCGAATATTGTTGGAACGAGTGCTACTTGCACTGAAGGAGTTTGAGTCGCCGCCCATTTAACCCAATATCGAACAAGAATGACGGCTTATACAGGATAGGTCCGTCCCAAATGGCCCATTGAGCGCTGACACTGCGCAGAGCAACGGTTTTTGATTAAACCTCTCTGCCATATCCGCTGTGAAGGCTTATAATAAAACTTGAAAGAGGGATTCAGAGGCCCTTGAGACGCTGGCGATACTCTATCTGGGGGTTTGGGGTTAAGGAAAACATTGAACTTTCACTGCGGATTGTTATAATCCCGCGCTCTCCAAATCGGGCGGTCTATGCAAACGGAAGCCTTGATGATTCCCTCCTGTGCCGGAGTGGTGAAATTGGTAGACACGCCGGATTCAAAATCCGGTGCTAGCGATAGCGTGCCGGTTCAAGTCCGGCCTCCGGCACCATTACACCATCCTATAACATCCGAAAACGTCCAAATAACCCTATAAAAACAGACTTTTTCTAAAATTCTTATTTTTTAGCATCCAACACGATTTTGCAAAATCCAGATTAAAATGTAACACTATTCGTAACACTGGCCGGTTCAAGTCCTAGCAGTGTTACAAATTCAAGGAGTGTTACTCATGGCAAACAGCAGAAAACAACTCAGCGATACCCAGCTACGTTTAGCCAAACCGAAAGATAAGGAATACAGCCTCTCTGACGGTAGAGGGCTTTACCTGCGTATTAAACCGGTTGGCTCGAAACTGTGGATTTTCAATTACACCCGCCCCATCACTAAAAAAAGAGCCAACATCAGCCTTGGCAATTACCCCGACCTGAAACTCTCGGAAGCCAGAGCGAAAGCGCAAGAACTTCGCCATGTCCTTGCCGAAGGTATCGACCCGCAAGAGCATCGGCACGCAGTGGATGAAAAAAACAAAGCAGCCTACGCCAATACCTTTCAACATATCGCAAGCAAATGGCTCAAACGAAAACAAGCTGACATCTCCGAAAACTACTATCGAAAAATTGGCGATCGTTTAGATCAATACATCTTCCCGAAATTAGGCCACTGCCCCATTCATAAAGTCACCGCCGTCGAAGCCATTCAAGTGATCTCACCAGCTGCCGAAGATGGCAAATTAGAAACCGTGACAAAGCTCTGCCGTTGGGTCAACGAAATTATGATCTACGCCGTTAATACCGGCGTGATTCACAGCAACCCGCTAGCTGGTATTAGCAAAGCCTTTAATTCACCGAAAGTCGTGAATCAGCCCACCTTAAAACCATCTGAATTACCCGAACTCATGTCTCGCTTAAACATCGCCAATATCAAAATCGTGACGCGCTGTTTGGTCGAGTGGCAATTGCATACGATGGTCAGACCCGGCGAAGCCGCTGGCACACGCTGGGATGAAATCGACCTAGAAAAAGCATTATGGACAATCCCCGTCGAACGCATGAAAACCAAACGACCGCATACCATCCCTTTAACTGAACAAGCCTTAGCGATTTTAACGATTTTAAAACCCATTTCCGGCCATCGAGAATTTGTCTTTCCCTCTGACCGTAAACCCACTTGTTCAGCCAATTCACAATCGGCTAATCGCGCTTTAGCACGTATGGGTTTTCATGGCAGGCTGGTTTCGCACGGGCTTAGGGCATTAGCCAGCACCACGTTAAATGAGCAAAGTTTTGAACCCGATGTTATAGAAGCCGCCCTCGCCCATGTCGATAAAAATTCGATTCGCGCCGCTTATAATCGTTCGGACTATCTCGAAAAGCGAAAAAAAATGATGCACTGGTGGTCGGCGCATATTGAGGCGGCGGCGAATGGTAATGTGAGTTTGGCGGGGTTGAAAAAATTTAGTGTTGTTTAAACTGTAGTGGTTCAGACTTAATTCGACATCTTTAAGAAATAGAATATGATCCAGCCTGACTGTCCTCTATACGTCCAATTTCAGTCACTCGACGTGTAGGGTGTGAATGAGTAAAATCGCCTAACTTCCGTCATTCGAAAAGCTAGGCATGAATGAGTTAGCTCGCCAGCAACGGACATTGGACAGTAGCGCATACAACAATATTTATTCGAAAGATAGTGACCAATAGGTTAAAAGCTTTGCCGGCCTATTCAGCTCATTGATTTAAAAGAGCGCGAAAAGGCCGCTCATTGCGGTTTTTGCAAGACAGTGCATAACAAATGCAGGGTAGGTGCTGGAAGTTTGTAGCCAGCATATACAATGGCTAATCGACGTCAAGACCAAAAAAATCAACGGCATTCTTACCCAGCATGTTTGTTTTTTTCTCGTTCTCTAATAATTTCGATTGTCGAATCAATTGCCCAATTTTTTGTTCGCCTAATGGAAATGGATAGTCAGAGCCTAGCATGACACGCTTATCTCCCATTTTTTTCACCAACAAAGATAACGCTTCATCATCAAACACAGCCGAGTCGACGTAAAAGCGATTAGTATACAACGAAGGCAAGTTAGGACAATCCTTTCTTACGATATCTCGATGCTTCCAGGCATTATCAACACGACCTAACAAAAATGCAAAGCTGCCACCGCCATGTGCAAAGCAAATTTTTAATGATACTGGTAAACGCTCAAAAGCACCGGATAAAATCAGCGATAAAATGGATAGTTGTGTTTCAGCAGACATTGCTACCAGCCATGGCAACATGTATTTTGGCATCCGCTCCGGCGACATCATATCCCAGGGGTGTACTAACACTGCCACGCCTAAATCGGCGGCATGATGCAGGAATGTGACCAAGCCCTTGTCATCCAAATTTTTATCCTCAACATGGCTCCCTATCTGCACACCAACATGGCCGCTGTTAGACGCATGTTCCAGCTCTTTACAAGCAAGGTCGATGTCCTGCAAAGGGACTTGTGCCAATGCTTTCAATCGAGTGGGGTTGTGTGCACAAATAGCTATCGCTTGATCGTTGTAGAAACGTGCCACACTGGCTGCTTGTGCAGCAGGCTTGCTATAAGCAAAGAGTAATGGTGTCGCACACAGTATTTGCACATCAATTGCGTTACGATCCATTTCCTCGATACGCACCACAGGATTCCAACAGGCTTCGTAAATAGGGCGAAAGTCCTTGCCTCCTTGTGTCATCATAGCCTTGCCCGGTTCAGTATGCCGAATGCCGGGCCACTCGCCACCATGTTCAGCTGCAAAATCGGGAATATGCTGGGGATAAAAATGGCTGTGAATGTCAATCACTAAAGGTTTACTCATAGTGTGACCCAACCGTCAGGAGACTCCTTTCCGGGGTGTAACGCTTCGCAATGCGGGCAAGTTCTCGCTGCCTCATCTTGGTAAAACGACTGATACAATGGTGGTAGATCTCTAACAATCGATTGCAGCAGCACCTCTGCCCGATGCACCAATCCGCCACACTCAAAACAATACCATTCAAACGCATCTTTTTGGCCATCGGGACGTTTTGGCTCTACCACCAACCCTATGCTGCCCTCCATTGGCCGCTGCGGAGAATGACGTACATGGGGTGGCAAAAAGAAAATATCGCCTTCTCGAATAGGTACATCGTAAAACTCTCCTTGGTCAAAAATTTTGAGTACCATATCGCCTTTCATTTGATAAAAAAATTCTTCTACCGGATCATCATGGTAGTCGGTACGTTTATTCGGGCCACCGACAACGGTAACCATCATATCGGTATCCTCCCAAATCTGCTGATTACCAACCGGTGGCTTTAATCTGTCGGCATGATCGTCAATCCATTGTTGAAAATTAAATGCGTTCAGTTTTGACATGATTTCTCCTGCTCAATCTCTTAATTCTTAGTTTCTTAAGCTGTTACTTCGAAGGCGGCTTATAGGGGTTCTTCCGAGTTTCCTATGGGTAAAAGCCAAACAATGGTCAAGAATGTGGTACAAGAGTCTTTTTTTATGGAGATATTCAAATGAAAGATACCGCGTTGTTTACTCAACTTTTGGGGCTTAGCGACCCATGGAAAATCACGGCTATTACCCCGGATCTGACCGACAAATCAATTACCCTCCAGATAGATTGGCCAAAGGGAACGAAAGGCGCGTGTAGTGTCTGCCATGCCCTTTGTTCGGTTTACGACCATCGTGAGCAACGCACATGGCGACACCTTGATACGATGCAGTTCAAGACGCAGTTAGTTGCTCAGGTTCCGCGTATTCATTGTAAAGCGCATGGAATCAAAAGCCTGAAAGTACCGTGGGCAGATACGCAGGCACGCTTTACGCATTTATTTGAGCGTTTCGCTATTGATGTGCTGTCGGCTGCCAGCAACAAGACACAGGCCGCAAAACTACTTGGTCTGTCGTGGGATGAGGTGCATCATATTCAATCCCGAGCAGTGAAAAGAGGGATGGACAGACGCTCTGTTGAGGAAGTGAAACACCTTGGCATCGATGAAAAAAATTTTCGCAAGGGGCAATCCTATGCCAGCCTGCTGTACGATTTGAATGCGTCCAGAGTGCTTGAGGTCGTGGCAGATAGAACGGCGGAATCGGCAACCGCATTGCTGTCCACGCTTCCAGAACAGCAGCGTAATGAAGTAGCTGCTGTTGCCGTGGATATGTGGGTTCCATTTATGACGGCAGTTGAGGCGACTTTACCGAACGCCGCCATTGTTCACGACAAGTTTCATATCGTCAGTTATCTTACAAAAATGGTTGACCAAGTCAGGCGCAAAGAAAATAAAACATTAAGAGCCGCCGGTATCAATGACCTGGTCGGGTCTCGCTATACCTGGTTACGCAATCCCGACAACTGGAGTGAAAAAGATGAAGCCACTTTTTATGGCCTTCAATCAAAGGGGTTGAAGGTTGCCCGAGCCTGGGCAATCAAAGAGACGCTGCTTGACCTGTGGACTTACAGCTACGATAAACCAGCCCGGGCGTTCTTTAAGAAAGGGTACTGGTGGGCGACACATTCACGTCTAAAGCCGGTCATATCAGTCGCCAAGATGCTAAAGAAACATCTCGACAACATAATGACTTACTTGAAACATCGCATCACCAATGCGACCGCAGAAGGATTTAATTCAAAGATTCAGACAATAAAATCGGCTGCCCGAGGATTTAGAAACTTCGAAAACTATCGAGTTTCAATTCTGTTCCACTGTGGAAAACTCAACCTCTACCCACAGGATTCCCAGTAGAACCCAACAATGTTGGCCGCGATTTGGGGCGTGGTGCAGTTGATGTTTCTCGCTGGCAGAAATAAACCGCCTGCTGAGCCTGCACATCAGCCTGACGCAGCGACACAGCAAACCCGGGCTGGTCCTCTACGTACATTGCTTGATTTAGGCCTGACAAGCTACTCGGAACTAGAAGAACTGGTGTCCGTACGCACGATCAACACCGCAACCTTGTGTCTCATTCTGATCACGCTGTGTTGGGTGTTCGCAGGATTGTTTGTCGCGGGTATGGTGCTACTGACAATAATCAACGGTATCGCTTTTCTAGGCTTTTTAATAGTGCTCGTTCTGCAGGGGGCCGATCGGTCAGAAGCTGCCAAGTGGCTATTCATTACGACATTGACGCTTTATTGGATCGTCGTCATGGTGGTCGTTGGTAAGTTTCGAGGGGTTGAATACTTTTTCCCTAGGCTACTAATTTTTCCTGTGCTGCTTTTTAGCAAACAACACAAAAGTGGCAAAGCTTACGCTATACTTTTTATGATCGCTGCTTTTTTCGTCGCTATCACGCTGCAGGATCGATTTGAACCAACGCTATTGATTAGTGAATCCTTTTTCAGCGTAGCCTACTACATGAACGTTGCCCTTTTGGGTACCACTCTGTTTTTGTTGGTTAATTTTTACAACAACTTCGCGGCGAGCAATTTTCACGATCTTGAGCGACAAAAATCCAGAACAGACGAGCTTGTGAATAGCCTGCTTCCCGCCTATGTCGCAGATTGGCACAGCGAAGCGACGGTACTCTTCGCAACAATCTCCGGCTTTGAAACCTTGTATCACCGGGTGTCCGCTGTGCAGCTGGTAGAGATGCTAAGCGGGATCTTCACCCAGTTCGATGAGCTGATAAAGAAATACAACATCGAAAAAGTAAATACACTGGGTACTAACTATGTCGTTGCAACAGGCATTGGTGCCGATGATGAAACCGATCACGCAGCGATCGCAATGTTCGCCCTTGAAGCTTTAGCGCTCGTCCGTAAATTTAGCCAAACGGTAAACCACCCATTCAGCTTTCGAGCGGGAATTTCCACCGGTCAGGTTGTTAGCGGGGTAATTGGCGATGCGCGGCCCTGCTTCGATATCTGGGGAGAGACGGTAGAGCTGGCAAACTCTATGCGCGACACAGCAGTGAGTAATTCCATTGTCGTCAATGAGCCCGCCTATTGGCGCCTGCGCGACGAATACGAATTTGCCGTGACCGATGAGGAATCTTCCGCTTCCTATTTATTGCTCAAGAGAAAGGCCTGACAACTCACCCGGGAGTAACTGACACCAGCTACTCTTCCTCAAATTCGTGCCGGTAACCCTCAGGTATGTATATAGGTAATTGCAAACCCAACGGGAGCTGCACCATCAAACGCGCTCGGATGTCATCGCTCCACGCGGCTTCTTCGCCTTTGAAAAAACTGAAAAACTCTTCGGATGCGATGCCCGCCAGCTCAGAAAAGTTCAGCTTTAAACTCAGATCCACAGGAACGGTGACCGCGGTGTTAGGCGCAACATAGGGAATATTCAAACTGGCTTCGCCGAGATAGCGTCCATCCAGATTCAGCAGCAAGTTCGCATTCTCCACCTTCAGCCCCAAGGACTCATGACGATTGAATATCTGCATATCGAACCGCAAACGAGCAGGGCTCCCCTCCTCACCCCCCTCGTAGTCCACGGTCGTCCACTGCATATCGTATTGAGCGGATTTCAACGGCACCTTATTGGACAAAACCCCAATCACCGAACCGTAAAAGAACAACAATCCAAGCGCGAACACTATCTGAGCGCCATAAAAAGTCTTATGCCGACCCATTTCCTGATGATCTCCATCCGCAACAATCTGCTGATGTTCGACGCTTTTCAAAGCCAACCAGGTTCCCATGGGCAGGGCAAATACACAGACGATGCAATTGAGAACAATAATGGCCGTCAATGCCAAAGCCAGAACAAAGTCATTAGTTTGATTAAAAACCAGATCGCCCAAAAAAAGTTCCAACGCAAAAATAGGCGAACAGAAAACAATTCCAAAAAGTAGCAACTGTCTCGGCTTATCGAACAATGCACGAAGTACAAAAAGGCAATTGAGGTCGCGGCGGAAGTAAGTTGGCGACAGCAAGTCCAAAATAAAGAACAACATCAGCAGCGCAAATGCCAACTCGTCAATATACCCAAACAATGGCTGACCCATAAAATAAGCCAGCAAATACGATGCGCTATAAACATTGAAAGCAATGAGAACAAGATCCGCTTCCAGCCACAGTTCTCGCCTAAGGCTCTGGCCACCGACAGTCCGACCCGTGAACTGCTTTTCTGCCAGGATGGAAATACGATCCCTGAAGGGAAAGAAGAACAGCGAGACACTCGAGAAGCAAACAATGGCCACTGTCTGAAAAAGTAGTACGCCGCCCAGCTGTTCGAACAAGGCATTGTTGGCCATATGAAAGGAAGCCAGCCAATTGCCTGGGAGAAATAATCCAACCAGGGTATCAAGTATCTCCTCTCTAAATGGCACCAGGATCAAGCCGAGTGTGGATAACACGATACTGCTGGCAAATACATAAGCGTAGACAGGCCCGCCAAGTAGCGCGGTAAACAGAACTGATTGAGCTGAAAGCGTCCATCTTTGTGATCCAGATTCATGACTTGCGAGCGGGCTGGCGCCTCAAGCAACATGCTATGACCTAGCGGGTGTCTCCTCATCAAAAGAGCGTAATCCTATCCGTAGCGAATAGCGCTGGCTACTCTGTTTAAAATTAAAATTGACATCGGTGTATCTTTTGAGACATTATTGTCTCATGAAAATACGATTACAATCTCGAAGCGCCATTATTGAAGCCACATTTCAACTCTTCAAATCTAACCCGAACGCAAGCGTGGCCGAGATTGCTGAATTTGCGGGAGTGGGCAGAGCTACCCTGCACCGCTACTTCCCCAGTCGGGATGATCTGGCCATTGAGTTGGCTCTGATTGCAATCAACGAGCTGGATGAGGCCGCGGAGGCGGCCGCAGAAAAGGCAGCTTCCCATACTGAGGCGATAAAGCTGATGCTGTTTGCGCTGATTCCGCTGGCCGATCGATATTGGTTTTTGATCAACCAGTCGGTCGATGATGATCCTGGCGTTCAAAAAGAGTACAAACGGCAAGCGCAAGAGACGGCGGAGATGATGGAACACGCCAAACGTGAGGGCGGCCTGAACCCTCAACTGCCCACTGCCTGGTTATGCGAGGTTTTCGACGGCCTGCTGTTTGCGGCCTGGGAAATGATCCGAAAGGGAAACGCCACAGCCAAACAGGCATCGGAGCTGGCATGGAACAGTTTTATCAACGGCGCGGGAACTCATGATGAACAATGAATTTGTCTTACAACTTGGCACAGACATCGATGAGTCCTTCTTTCTGATCGGCGTCGCAATACTAGTGATCGAAATTCTCGCGGGTTTGTTCAAAAGCACTCTCAGCTGGCGTGGACTGGCCGATATGCTCACCAATATCTCTACTCAAATCCCCTTTATCATTGTTCAGATATTCCTTTTTACCGCGACCTACGCCGGATATTCCTATATGCAAACAAACTTTATCCCCTGGAGCTTTGAAGCAAGCGCGATAACTATCGCTTTAGCGGTGTTTGTCGCAGATTTTCTGTACTACTGGGAACACCGCATAGCACATGAAATCCGGGGACTGTGGATACACCACGCGGTACATCACTCGTCGAGATACATGAACATGACCACCGGCGTTCGTTTTGGAGCTTTCGAAGGTGTCTGGTCGATGTTTGCAATGTTCCCCATGGTGCTGCTTGGCTTTCCTGCCGAACTCATTATCTTTGGCAGCCTGGTGGTACTCGCCTACCAAACCTGGATTCATACAGAGCTCATTAACAAATTGGGGCCCCTGGAATGGGTTTTAAACACACCCTCCCATCACCGCGTTCACCATGGCTGCGACGATGAATATGTGGATAAAAACTACGGTGGTATTTTGATTGTTTGGGATCGACTATTCTCCACCTTCAAAGAAGAGGAAAAACGTCCCCGCTACGGCTTGGCGCGAGATTTCGACAGTGTGAATCCCTTGAAGGTTCGGTTTTCTGAGTTTCCACAGTTCTTTGGTGATGTGTTGAAATCAAAATCGATTGGCGAGGCGTGGAGTCGAATTTTTAATCGGCCGGAGTGGCAGCCCATCGAATCGGCGCCACCAAACGCCAGCTCTATCGGGAGCACGTAAAACACGTTCTTTTCGAGACCCCTCATTCACTGCAGAGGCGTTGCGCTGCTCTATATCAATACACCAACCAAACCCGCTCACAAAGTGCTTACAAATTACACACCCGTTGCTCAATGCTGCTAGCAGACCAGGAAGAAGAACGATCTACAGTAGCGTTGAGGAGAACCGGTTCAAAAAGCCGATGGACCTGCCCTTCGGGCTCCCCAATAACAGTCGGCTTTGCAAAATTACTGTCATCCAATTTGCCATCGCCCGAGTATGTGTCAACTAACGCCCCATCCACATACAAATTCATCTCAACAGTATCCCTGACGTTTCTAATACCCGGAATTCTGGGCGTGAAAGTGCCGCTCACCGCTACAACGTGGCAGGTTCTAGCGCCCGCAAGCGGTCCGCGCAGTTGAAAAGACTGGAAGTCGGCGAGGACTTCCCCATTTGCGTCGATTGAGAGTGACCACACATTGTCCTGACTGGCGAGATTGCCTTCGAAGCCATGCTCGACGCCCATGGCAAAAGTAAACTCCCCAAACCCAGGCGTTCTTAGAAAGTCAGAACCGATGAGTTTGCCCTGCCCTCGGCTATCCAGCGCAGGAACAATATCTATTTCGTGAATTTCCTTTTGCCATTTTTGATAGGCCGCTGTCAGACGAACAACTTCCTTTGGGTACTCATCACTGACATCAAGCGCTCCCGACGGATCACTCTCAAGATCGGCAAGAAATAGACCCTCCTCCGGAGCGGCCCAGGGGTCTTTAGCCAACCACCATTTTCCATTGGCGCTCCTGGCGGCAAACCCCAGCATGTTTTCCCAATACAATTGGCGTGGGCGCTCTTTGGGGTTGGAAATATCCGGTAGCAAGTTTATGCCATCAAGTTTTGATGGCACGGGCAACCCCGCTGCCGCCATGAGTGTTGGATACAAATCAAAAATTGCCGTAGGTCCGCCATACTTGGTACCTGCTCCATTTCCATCGGGCCAGCTTATGATCAGAGGCGTACGCACTGCGCCCTGGTAGTAAGAGCCTTTGCCGCCAAAGAAAGGATAATTGCTGTCTTGAAAAGTATTGGTGCCGCCGTTGTCGCTAACGAAAACAACAATAGTGTTTTCACGTTGACCCAGTGCTTCGAGTCGTTCCAGAATTTGACCAACGTTGTGATCAAGCTGATTGACCAGCGCCAAATATCGCCCTGCGGCTGTATCGGGATATTGCTGAGCAAATGACTTCGCGGGTCTGACCGGATCGTGCGGGCCAAAAAACCAGAGGTTCAAAAACCACGGTTGATCGCCCTCGGACAAATCTTCGAGCACGTCAAAAGTCTTGCCAGTAAGAATATTCTCCAAATGCCCGCGATAATAACGACCACCACTGCCATCTTCCAACAGCCAAGGATTGTTGTAGCGCGGCCCCGATAACTTGTGCACGCCGTCGGGTTCATCTCCTGCCAACAGCCACTGATTCAAAAAACCAAACCAATGATCGAAACCCTGAGCATCTGGCCATGCTTGCCGTAATGTTTCACCGACGTGCCACTTGCCTATGTGCCACGTGGTGTAGCCCTGCGCTGCCAGCGCTTCCGGCAGAGTTGTAAGTTGTGGTGACAGGCCGCGTCCGTTGGGGGTAAAACCTGCGCGAACCGGATGCAGCCCACTGAGAAGTGCTGCCCGTGCCGGAGAACAAACAGAGTCGGCATAATGTTGGGTGAAGGTAATGCCTTGAGCGGCAAGTTCGTCCAGGTTGGGTGTAGCGCTAGTGTTATCGGCCTGAAAATTCGATAGGTCATTTACACCCAAATCATCAGCCATAATAAGAAGAATGTTCGGCTTTGCTCCAGAGGGAACGACGGTGGCGTTTTTCACGCTTTTATCAGATGGTTCTCCGCCACTACCGTCGCCGCAGCCTGAAAGAAGAATCAACACAATGCTGCAACAAAAGCAGGCCAGTATATTTTGGTAGTGCAACACTCTATAGATGACCTTTAAACCAATGAGACATGCCTGCACCCGACAATGCATTAGGGGCTACGCATGTGCAAAAAATTCGCCAGCTTCCCTTTGTTGTTGGGTCATACTAACGTTGTTCAGCGGTTTTTACACATTTGCTATCCCTCTATATTTGCCATTGAAATGTCCTATACTAGATGCGATGAATACTTCCCATTTGAAATATATAGTTGTCCTTAAAAAGGACTGCCCGACTTGCGCCATGTTGGAGCCAGTTCTTCTCGAACTGGAAGCAGCTGGTAAATCCTTACAGGTTTGGACGCAAGATGACCCCAGTTTTCCGGCCGATATCGACGGGGTAGGAGACGACAGAAATTTGGAGCAGTCTTGGCGACATAGCATCGAGACTGTTCCCACAGTAATTCGCCTGGACAAAGACAGCGAGAGCGAACGCACGGTGGGTTGGGACAGAACCGAATGGCTGCGTCTGTTCGAGATGGAACAGTTGGGGGAGCAGTTGCCCGCTTTTCGTCCCGGGTGTGGCTCCATGAGTGTTGGGCCGGGCATGACGGAGACCTTGGCCCTTAGATTCGGCGATATTGCTCTGGCATCCCGACGCATTGAGATAGGCGAGCTCGAAGATCCAATGGAAACCTGCTTCGACCGAGGTTGGAGCGATGGGCTACCCGTTGTGCCACCCACGGAGCTTCGCGTTGTACGCATGTTGGCTGGAACAACCCGGGACTCCAAGGAAGTATTGGGTATGGTCCCCCCGGACTTACAACCCTGCACTATCGAAAAGGTGGCCATCAACGCGGTAATGGCCGGATGTAAACCCGAATACCTGCCCGTGGTTATTGCGGCGGTAGAAGCCTGTCTCATAGAAGAATTTTGTATGCATGGCCTGCTGGCTACCACTTGGTTTTCCGGACCTATGCTTATCGTCAACGGGCCAATTGCAAAAGCCATTGGCATGAACAGCGGCACTAACGCTCTTGGTCAAGGCAATCGGGCCAACGCTACCATCGGCAGAGCCCTGCAACTTGTTATTCGCAATGTCGGTGGCGGCAAACCCGGTGGCGTCGACCGTTCAACCATCGGCAACCCCGGCAAGTACACATTCTGTTTTGCTGAGGATGAAGAAAATTCCTGCTGGGAATCTCTGGCGGCTCAAAGAGGTTTCGATGAGGGTGTGTCAACGGTGTCGCTCTTTGCAGCCGATGGCGTGCAGGGCATGGCCGACCAAAAGTCCCGTGAGCCGGAATCCTTGTGCCGTTCTTTCGCCGCCAGCTTACTCACTGTCGGGCACACCAAGTTCGCTATGGTCAGCGACGCATTTATTATTCTTGCACCCGAGCACCAACGCATCTTCGCCGATGCAAACTGGTCAAAACAGCAGGTGTTGGAGAAGATATGTGAGTTTACCACTCGGCCCGGAAGCGAGATTGTCGGCGGTGTAGACGGCATCGCAGAAGGCATGCCAGAATACGTTAAGGATATGAACCTACCCAAATTCAAACTCGGCGGCCTGAACATTGTGCGCGCTGGGGGAACTGCCGGCCTGTTCTCAGGCATTGTTGGTGGCTGGCTCGCCAGCGGAGACATGGGCAGTTCGCCAGTTACCAAGGAGATAAACTTATGAACGAAGTATTTCTCGACCCAACGGCGGAATTAAATCCAGCCGCAAAAAACCTCTTGCCCCGCTTGAGCACTTTACAGGGCAAAACCCTGGGTTTGCTGGACATCAATAAACCTCGCGGTGATGTTTTGCTAGATCGCCTTGAGCAACTGTTTACCGAGCAAGGCGTAACGGTAAAGCGATACGCCAAGCCCACCATGACACGAGTTGCGCCCCTAGAGGTGAAGCAGCAAATCGCTCAAGAGTGTGATGCGGTTGTAGAAGCCCTCGCCGACTGAGGCTCGTGCACGTCGTGCAGTTTGCATGACATTATGGATCTGGAAAGCTGCGGTATTCCCGGGGGCTATATTCTCACGGAACAATTTCGTGAGGCCGATCTCGCCCAGGCTAAGGCATTGGGTTTTACTGCGAAAAAAGTGTTTGTCGAACACCCCATTCAGGATCGCACAGACGAAGAAATGGCCGTGATAGCAGACAAGGCCTTTGCCAGCGTATTAGCAATGATTGTTGACTAAGGCCTTACATACCACCATCAACATAGAGACACTGCCCGGTAATCCAGGAAGCAGCAGGTGATGCGATAAACACCACCGCAGCGCCTATATCTTCCGGCGCTCCGATACGACCCAAAGGAACTCCAAGAGCACCTGCATCGGGTGTCACCTGCTCTTGAGTTAGCCCGGTGGAATCAAAGAAGTTAGGTGACGCCACCGGACCTGGCGCAATAGCATTGACGCGAATGCTCGGTGCGAGCTCCGCCGCCAACGTCTGTGTGAGGATATGTTGATAATTGCACCTCCGGCCCCCATGCATTTTGCAGCGACCACTGATCCCATCCAAACCGACTTTAAATTAAGGTCGATCTGGGCATCCCATCGATCCTCTGGAGTGCGCACGAGGTAGCGCGGTGTCGCATCGGGCAAACCTCCCGCATTGTTGACCCATATAGTTGGCGCGCCGAGTTCCGCCTTGCAGCGCTCATCCAGTGCCTCAATCTGCTCGGACTGAGTGACATCGGTGGGCACCGCCAATGCCCGCCTACCCAAGGCCTCAATCTCGGCAACCACCGCATCCAGATCTGCTTTGCTGCGCGAGGCAACCACCACATCGGCTCCGGCCTCTGCCAGGCAAATTGCGATGCCCCTACCGATACCTTTGCCGGCACCTGTTACAACAGCGATCTGATTGTCCAAGCGAAATGAGGGAAGCATGTTCATAATCTAGTCCTTGTTGTTACAGCTGCAGTGCAAATATTTTTGCGTTTTTTAAACCAAAAAAAACCGAATTCCGATACAAAAGGAATCTTACCTTTTATACCAGAAATCGGTTTTAGTTAGGAGTCGCTTGTCAGCGGGCTCCCTAGGACTGCCTAGAACTTATGAGTAAAACCTAACTTGAATATACGTCCGAATGCATTGTGAGTTTGTGCATCATAGCGAAGGTCCGCTCGTACGTATGGTGCATCTTCATCACTCAGGTTTACCACCGAGGCGGATAGGGTGGAATCCCCCTGATTCAGGCTATAGGTGTAGTACAGGTTGTAAACTGTATTCGACTCGACAGTACGCTCGAACGCAGTGTCCGCAAAGGCAGTACCTGCTAACACGTCTGTGGCGTTATCGACATAATCATCGATGTAGGCCGCAGATAGACGCACATTATGACTCTCCGTATTGTAATTGAGAGATACATTCCCCTTCACTTCCTGAATCGGGCGCACAAAGGTGGCAGAGTTCAGACGTCCGACAGCATCAAATGCTTCATTGCCCTGAAACTCGTCAACGTCGTAGCTCAGCACATAGCTAGCATCAAGATTCAGATCCCAGTAGCCGCCCAAACCCTCAAATGCGTATTTGAGGTTAAAGTCTAAGCCGTCAGTTTCGATATCAGGTCCATTGACGTATGAAGTGCTAATGCGAGCAATGACACCGCCGCCTGCGTCACAGGTGATATTAGGGCTAACGCCGCATATTACGCCGCCATTTTGCTGTGATACTTGTTTTACCAAAGCATTGGGGTCTTCGCGTACAACAGGATCCGAGAAATCAAACGAATAGTAGTCCAACGAGAGGGATAGGTTCTCAGTAGGGTTGAGAATCACACCAAAGTTAAACGTGTCCGCTGTCTCTGCGTCCAGGTCGGGGTTCCCCGACCGATCCACCGCTTTAAACAAAAGCTCCGCGCCAATGAATTCCAACGCGGTGCTATTGCCAGTGGTCTGGTTTAAAGACGGAGCGCGGAAGGTCGTGCTGGCCGAGCTGCGCACCGTAATCGTGTCGGTTATGTCCCAGCGAAACGCAATCTTGGGGTCGATGGTGTCTCCAATTTGGCTACCGTAGTCTTCATAGCGAACCGCCAGTTGGACATCAATATTATCCGCAAGTGGGATTGCCAACTCACCAAACACGGCGGAAACATCCTGTTCCACTGTGCCATTGGTGCCACCGCGCAAAAAGGTGAACGCGCCTGTAGGATTGCCCGTCGCGTCTATGCCACCCGGTGTTATGTCAATATTGGCGACATCATTGAACTCGGTCTCGACTTCCTCATCGCGATACTGGAAACCAGCGGCGTAGGAAACTGTACCAGCGCCCATCTCCCACAGATCGTCCGTGAAAATAACTTCAAATACCGTCAAGGTGCTGGTGAGTTCCACATCCAGTGGTGTTTTAATCCAGTTGAGCAATGCCTGGCTATTCGCCAGAGCGGGATCAAAATTCGCCGTTCCCTCGATAGCGGAACTAAATGGGTTGTAATACTCGCAGCCGTTAGCGCCCGCGACACTGCCAGAACAACCTGCACCACCAAAGCCTAGCAATGCGGCTTGAAAGTTATCCGTCAAAGTGTCTATGGTTGAGCTTTCTGATTTATTTTCAGAATAGATTAAAGAAGTCGTATAACTGGCTCCACCACTAAAATCTCCCTCAATACCAGCCAATACACGGTAGGTAGTGTGCTCGCGGCTGCCAACCTCGGCAGGACCGGTAGTAGCGATAGGACGTCCCACATAAATGGCGCCGCCGCTAAAGTCAGCCGGTGTAGGTGGGAAAACGCCAGCGAGACCGCCACCTGCTCCGCCGGTGGTGATACCGGGATAGTTGGCTACAAAATCCAGAAGAGCAGGGCTGTCCGCAGGAACATAGCGATCGGTATCGGTTTCCAGCAGTGGCGGAAACGAGGGTGAGGTTTTCCATTCGGGCACGTCTGAATTGGCAAACATTACCTCGCCAAACAAGGTGGTGCTGTCGTTTATATCAAACGTAGCCTCACTGAAGAACTGTATATGCTCTTCTTCTTCGATTGCGTTGCTGAAGTTGATAAAGTCGTAACCACAGCGGTTGGCAGAGGAGATCACGCCCCCGGCCGCTAGGCATTCAGGATCCCTTACAAAATGGTTCTTCCGAGTTTCCTATGGGTAAAAGCCAAACAATGGTCAAGAATGTGGTACAAGAGTCTTTTTTTATGGAGATATTCAAATGAAAGATACCGCGTTGTTTACTCAACTTTTGGGGCTTAGCGACCCATGGAAAATCACGGCTATTACCCCGGACCTGACCGACAAATCAATTACCCTCCAGATAGATTGGCCAAAGGGAACGAAAGGCGCGTGTAGTGTCTGCCATGCCCTTTGTTCGGTTTACGACCATCGTGAGCAACGCACATGGCGACACCTTGATACGATGCAGTTCAAGACGCAGTTAGTTGCTCAGGTTCCGCGTATTCATTGTAAAGCGCATGGAATCAAAAGCCTGAAAGTACCGTGGGCAGATACGCAGGCACGCTTTACGCATTTATTTGAGCGTTTCGCTATTGATGTGCTGTCGGCTGCCAGCAACAAGACACAGGCCGCAAAACTACTTGGTCTGTCGTGGGATGAGGTGCATCATATTCAATCCCGAGCAGTGAAAAGAGGGATGGACAGACGCTCTGTTGAGGAAGTGAAACACCTTGGCATCGATGAAAAAAGTTTTCGCAAGGGGCAATCCTATGCCAGCCTGCTGTACGATTTGAATGCGTCCAGAGTGCTTGAGGTCGTGGCAGATAGAACGGCGGAATCGGCAACCGCATTGCTGTCCACGCTTCCAGAACAGCAGCGTAATGAAGTAGCTGCTGTTGCCGTGGATATGTGGGTTCCATTTATGACGGCAGTTGAGGCGACTTTACCGAACGCCGCTATTGTTCACGACAAGTTTCATATCGTCAGTTATCTTACAAAAATGGTTGACCAAGTCAGGCGCAAAGAAAATAAAACATTAAGAGCCGCCGGTATCAATGACCTGGTCGGGTCTCGCTATACCTGGTTACGCAATCCCGACAACTGGAGTGAAAAAGATGAAGCCACTTTTTATGGCCTTCAATCAAAGGGGTTGAAGGTTGCCCGAGCCTGGGCAATCAAAGAGACACTGCTTGACCTGTGGACTTACAGCTACGATAAACCAGCCCGGGCGTTCTTTAAGAAAGGGTACTGGTGGGCGACACATTCACGTCTAAAGCCGGTCATATCAGTCGCCAAGATGCTAAAGAAACATCTCGACAACATAATGACTTACTTGAAACATCGCATCACCAATGCGACCGCAGAAGGATTTAATTCAAAGATTCAGACAATAAAATCGGCTGCCCGAGGATTTAGAAACTTCGAAAACTATCGAGTTTCAATTCTGTTCCACTGTGGAAAACTCAACCTCTACCCACAGGATTCCCAGTAGAACCTACAAAATTAACCCTCAGGCCGTTTCCTCGCAGTGCCGCTGTAGTTGCTTCGGTGACAGTGCCATCAGGTTCAAGCAAGCCGGCGGGGATAGGTAACAGAGCTGCGGGATTACCTGTAGTCGATTGTCCAAACAACACCAAGCCTTCATCAGCGCGGATGAGTCCCAATATCCCGTTCCCGGATTGGGCAGCCGATAAAGTATCTATTCTGGGCCTCACGTCAGAGAGCCGCTCGGAGTTTGGCAGCTCAGTACGCGCGCGGTAGCCAAAGGAGGTGACAATGTTGAAGCCGTCACCCTCGACACCCCAGATTGCGCCGAGATCATAGTCTCCATCACTACCGTCAATATCCTGGAAGGACCCTGAAATTTCCAAGCCTACAAAGTCGTGGCGAGTGCTAAAGTTTGCCACGCCGGCGACAGCGTCAGAGCCATAGGTGGCAGCCGCGCCGTCTTTAAGCACCTCAATGCGATTCACAGCAAGCGCGGGGATTGTATTGATATCCACAAATGCGGAGCCGTCGTTGGCCTGGGCCGCAGCTGTTACCAGGCGGCGGCCATTCATCAACACCAAAGTCCGGCTCAAGCCCAGTCCCCGCAGGTTGATATTAGCGGTGCCGGCCGTATTACCAGATGCAAACTGGTTGCTCTGGTTTTCAGTGCCGCTGGAAAAGGGCAAATTCGCCACAATGTCTATGGTAGACGGTGATCCCTGTTGTAGCAGGTTCTCCCGGTCTATGACGGAAACTGGCGAAGGGGCATCAGTTGGCGTCCCCTTAATAAAGGAGCCCGTGATAATGACTTCTTCCAGGACAGTGTCGTTTTGGGCTAGCGCTGCGTGACTTAAGGTCGCGGTGGCGGCTGCGATGGCTATTGACACCAATTTACGGGTAAAGGGTAGGGGACGAATCATTTAGTTCTCCGATTAAAGTTATAGTTTGCAGGTCAAAATTTGTGCAACGAAGGGGCTGCGTTTTACGCTTAACACGACTTCAGTTGAACTTAGGGTATCGAGTTGTTCGCCTGCTCAAATCATCGAGAATGGCTGAAAGGCGGGTAGATATCCTGAACAGACCACCTCCACTCGAACAGCGGCGTTATCACATAGAGCAAGATAATTGCACAGAATATAATTGTGCACTACTGTAGACGCCACTCCAAAACCGCAGCTATTTGCCGAATTTTGAAATAGACGGATCTCGGCGTATTAGAATCGGCGCGGTAGAACTGCGGCCCAGTCACACTCAAGAGCGACCAATAAGCAGGCACGATTCAAGCGTAGGGACTATAAGAATAAGTGTCGCTGAGAACGGTATGACGCCACCACAGATTTGACGGTCAACGCTGGCGCCATACCCAAAAAAACCGTGCAGGTGCACGACCCGTTAAGTGTTGCACATAATGGGAATAAATCCAGCCCTCATCGACCTTTGTGTCGATGCCATCATCCAGCCGTCTCTACCACTGTTGTCGCTGCTACGCCCAGGTCATCGTCTGTACCCACTGTGATCGCGGCCAGCGGTATTGCACCGATGGTTGCAGCCAGGAAGCCAGAAAGGAATCCATTAAACGAGCCAGAGCGAAGTACCAGGCCACTCGCCCGGGTCGCATGAATAATGCCGCTCGCCAACAGCGTTATCGAGAACGGCAACAACAAAAAGTAACGCATCACCGTTCTCTGGCAATAATACTCCGTGATCTACTGCAAACCGTGCCTGATGAGATCAAAAGGGCCTATATGCCGGGTAAAACTGACGCCACCGTGCGCTGCCATCACTGTGGCGCGGTCTGCGGTCCCTTTTTGCGCAGTGATTTTCTGCAGAGCAGTCAGTTCAGGCGCAGATTCCGGCGACATTAGTGCAGCGGCTGGACAGGAGTCATCAATCGGAGGGCAGTCATGGCCATCGGCAAAGAAACTGAAGCAAAAATACTGCGCTACCATTTTGTTGAGAAGTGGCGAACGGGCACCATTGCGACCCAGCTTGGCATTCACCACTCAGTGGTTGATCGGGTACTGGCACAGGCTGGCCTGCCCAAGGTGGAGCGCACTCGCCGTGCGTCGATCATCGACCCCTATCTGCCCTTTGTCATCGACACCCTGCGGGAGTTTCCCACACTCACGGCGGCCCGCTTGTATGAAATGGCCCGCCTGCGGGGATACCCCGGTGGCCCCAGCCAGTTTCGCCAGCGTATCAGTGAACTGCGGCCGCGCAAGCTGCCCGAGGCGTATTTACACCTAAAAACCCTGCCCGGTGAGCAAGCCCAGGTTGACTGGGGTTCGTTCGGGCATATTCAGATCGGCAAGGCCCGGCGGCCGTTAATGGCGTTTGTGATGGTGCTGAGCTGGTCGCGACAGATCTTCTTGCGCTTTTATCTCAACCAGCAAATGGAGCACTTTTTACGCGGCCATGTAGCGGCATTCGAGGCCTGGCAAGGATTGCCAAAGGTGCTGCTGTACGACAACCTTAAATCGGCCGTATTGGAGCGCCACGGTGACGCCATCCGCTTCCACCCCACCTTGCTGGCCTTGTCAGCCCACTATCGCTTCGAACCACGCCCGGTGGCGGTGGCCCGGGGCAATGAAAAGGGCCGGGTAGAAAGAGCGATTCGCTATATTCGCGATAATTTCTTTGCCGCTCGTCACTGGCAAACACTGGCCGAACTCAATGCGCAAGCTGAGCACTGGTGCCAGGGTGTGAGTGCTGATCGGGCTTGCCCTGAAGAGCGTACGTTGACGGTCAGGGAAGCCTTCTTACAGGAGCAGGTGAGTTTATTGTACTTGCCGGATAATCCCTTTGATACCCATGAGAGACAGCCCGTGCGGGCCGCCAAAACCCCTTATGTTCGCTTCGATCTCAATGATTACTCCATTCCCCATCAATACGTGCACAAGCCATTGAGCGTGAGCGCTGACCTGGAGCGGCTCCAGATAGTGGAGGGCGATCAATGCATTGCTGAGCATCAGCGCAGCTTTGGCAAAGGGGAGCAAATCGAACAGGAGGCGCATATCAATGCCCTATGGCTGGAGAAAACCCACGCCAAACTACACCGGGGTCAGGATCGCCTGAGCCATGCTTCGGCGCACGCCCAGACGCTGCTGCAGCAATCGGCACAGCGTGGACATGTCATTAAAACCACGGTCCGGTTACTCAATCAACTGCTTGATGATTATGGGCGGGACGAGCTGCATGTAGCTCTGGGTGAAGCACTTGATCGGCAATCACCCTACCCGGAGGCGGTGCAGCACGTTCTTGAGCGCCGCCGTGATGAACAGCACCTGCCGCCACCGCTTGCTGTCGCCGTGCCGGCGAAGGTCAAACACTACAGCGTCAAGCTGGCTCGGCTTGCCGATTACGACAAGCTCAATGGCACCCGAAGCGAGACAGGAGATGATACCGATGATTGATATCGAGCAACTCAAACAGCAGGCACTTGAACTGAAGCTCCACGGCGTGCTGGCGCACTGGGGCGAGATCACCGACGAGCAATACCCCTGGCTGGCACAGCTTATCGCCTGGGAGCTTGCCGAGCGCAAACAGCGCTCACTCGAACGGCGCCTGAGCAGCGCCAGGCTGGGCCGGTTCAAACCGATGAGTGAGTTTGACTGGCAGTGGCCAAGCGCTATCGACCCACAAGCGATTCATGCCCTGATGCAACTGGGTTTTATGGACACGGCCAGCAATATTATCCTGCTGGGCAGCAACGGCGTGGGCAAATCGATGATCGCCCAGAACCTGGGGTATAACGCTGTCATGCACGGCTATACGGCGCTGTTTACCACCGCAGCGGCGATGCTCAACGACCTGGCAGGTCAGGATGGCGCCAATGCCCTGCAGCGTCGATTGAAACACTACGCCAGGCCCGCCTTGCTGGTAATTGATGAAGTGGGCTACCTCTCCTACAGCAATCGTCATGCTGACTTGCTGTTTGAAATCATCAACCGGCGCTATGAGAAATGTTCAACTTTGGTGACAACGAACCGTCCGTTTGGCGAGTGGAATGACGTGTTCCCCAATGCCGCGTGTGTGGTCTCCCTGATTGACCGTTTAGTCCATCACAGCGAGGTCATCGCCATTGAGGGTGAGTCGTACCGCATGAAGGAAGCGCAGGAGTGTGCGTCGAAGCGGCGCGAGACCAAAAAGCGAGGAAAGGCTAAATGAAAACCTTAAAAATCACAACCTACTGGACGGCTGAACAAGCCGATTGTATTTATCAGCTGCTCGGCGACCTGAGATCGGTACTGTGGGATCACTATGGTGATGAGATTGCGCAACTGTACGAGGAGATCCGGATTGAGCAACAAGAGTACACAGACAGTGTCGAGGTAAATCATGAGCTGCCGTTCTAGCCTGTGATCGATTGGAGTTAAGCCGGATCACTGTCGCCTCTTTGTCGTTCTTTTATTCTGCGGCAAATAACTGCGGGTTTACTGTGGCGCTAACACCCCAAAAGGCCATCGCGAATCTTTGGCGGCCAAGTATTGGCGCAGTCCTTGAATGCCGCTATCAGAACCGTGGACGAAGAAGGCCGAGTTGCACATTCCATGCACGCCTACTTTTTGCGACCCGGTAACCCCAAGATGCAAATTGTCTACGAGGTAGACCCCATACGCGACGGCCGCAGCTTTACCACCCGAACAGTGGTGGCCAAGCAAGACGGTATTCCCATCTTCAGCACGTCGGTGTCTTTCCAGGTTGAGGAAGAAGGTCTTACTCACCAAATAGATATGAGCGAAGTCACTGCCCCGGAAGAGCTTGAATCCGATTTCGACTACTGGAAAAAAATGTCTGTTGAATACCCCGACCGATTTGAAGCCTCTAAAGTACACCCCATCGAACGCAAACCCGTGCGCCGCCGCGATGTGCTCGACCCCCAACCCCGGGAGCCGGTCCAGCATATGTGGTGCAGACCACTGGGTGAGCTGGGCGATGACATAACCAAGAATCAAACCATACTCGCGTATATGTCTGATTTCGCTCTGTTGGGCGCTGCGCTTCTGCCTCACCCCTACACGGGGATGAGCAAGGGCATGCAAATGGCCAGCCTGGATCACGCGCTGTGGTTTCATCGCCCATTCAGGGCCGATGACTATCTGCTCTACAGCATGGACAGCCCCAGCAGTTTTGGAAATAGAGGCTTTAGCCGGGGTAGTTTTTACACCAGAGACGGCGTGTTGGTAGCATCCACAGCGCAGGAATCTCTGCTGCGGCTCAGGCCCGACTAATTGATCACCGTGGACATCTGTCGGCCGAGCTCGACAATTTCCAGGGCATCTCCTGTATGCCGCAATTGCACCACAGAGGCATTGTCCGGCCAGAAGCACTGAGTTTCGCTGCGCCCTTGCAAGGCACCCACACGGTGTTCATAACCAAAAAGTGAGTGAAGATAACGCTCTGCTGCTGAAGGCCCAATAACTTCTCCAACATCTGCGTACGCCAGCTCTGCAATGTCTCAGGTTGGCTCTCCCATTGCTGCTTCATAAATTCTCGCAGCCACTCCTGCCGTTGCTCCATGGGAACGGGGGAAGGTATCTCGGCGTAGGCAGCATCAATGATTGCAGTGGGAAACCCCAAGGCTTCAGACAGTGGCAGGGCTGTTTCCTGGGCGCGCAATAACGGGCTGCTAATCAATTGCACCACCGGATCTATCATCGCGACCAACTCTCTGGCCGTGTCTTGTGCCTGGGAATGTCCAAGCTCACTCAAACCGGGATCTGTAGCTTGCCCCCAACTAGCCGCAGCTTCTCCGTGTCGAACCAGATAGATATCCACTAGCGGTAGGTCACGAGCTGTTCGCCGTGCTGACTCCCCAGCAAATCAAGGTAGGAGTGATCGTTGAAGTAAGACAGGGACACTTTTTTACCACTGTAAAATAATCGTGTCACCGAGCAGTTAATGACCGGCTCGTAGAATGCATAGGTATGTGCCCCACTCAAACCTAATACCTGGGCGACGATGGTTGCAATCGTACCTCCGGAGGCAAAAATTCCTACTGTTTTACCGGAGCCCTGCGCCTCAATGACTTCAGTCAACGCATCTCGCACACCCGTGGAATACTGCTCCCAACTTTGAATACCGCTTGCGTCACACTCGGGTGACACCCAGTGGTTGAATACCGCCTCGATTACTTTTTGATAATCCTTACTCTCAGACAGGCCCTTGTCCATAAGCGCGCGAATAGCAGGATTTGTTTCGAGAACATGCGGCACCAGGGCTTCCAATTGTTCATCATTGCGCACCTCGTTAAAACGCGCGTCTATCTGGTGGGACACCGGACCAGGCTGGCTGGCAATTGCCAGCTCCGCCGTTTTCCGCTGGCGCTGCAAGTCGCCACTGTAAACCGCATCAAAGTGGATATTGCAGTCGCGCAGATAGTGGCCCGCTACCTCCGCTTGCCGGCAGCCCAGATCGGACAGCTTGTCGTAGTTGGCAGCGCCGAAAGAAGCCTGCCCGTGCCGGATTACATAAATACTCGCCATTAGATATCGGGGTTGCCAAAAGACCGCTTTAGTTTGCGCATACCGCCCAACCAACGATCGTAATTCGCCGCTTTGTGGGCTCGATACCCAACCACTTCCTCGTGAGGCAGAATCAAAAACTCCTCTGAAGCCAGCCCTTCTACCACCGCAGCGGCAACTTGTTCTGGAGTGATCACCCCATCGACGCCCGCCGTACCACCGCCGGAATCACCTATCATGCGCGTTGCAACGGCCTGGGGGCACAGAGCAGACACCTTGATGCCATCATCGCCATGAGTAATGGCAAGTGACTCCGCAAATCCAATTGCCGCATGTTTGGTAGTTGAATAGGCTGCATCGCCAACCTGACTCAACAGGCCGGCCGCGCTAACTGTGTTGAGAAAATACCCGGAACCGCGTTCGATCATTTTCGGCAGACAGGCTCTAGCTGCGTAGACATGAGACATCACATGGATATCCCACATAGCGTTCCACATGTCGTTGCTGGCGGAGGTCGCCCACCAGGGTTCGCCGTCCAGCCCGATTATTCCTGCATTGCTGCAGAACAGATCGATGTCGCCGTGATTTTTCTCGACGTCGGCCACCATGGCTTGAATCTGAGCTTCATCGCGCACATTAACGCCGTAGCCGATACCGCCGATGGCTTCGGCGACTGCTTTTGCGTTCTCTTCTTCAAGGTCTGCAACGACCACGAGGCGGGCGCCGTCGGCAGCAAAGCGTTCGCACAGAGCCTTGCCGATACCATTTGCGCCGCCGGTAACAACAATCAATTTATCCGTTACTTGCATTAAAGCATTTCCTTCGCAAACAGCTCCAATACAACCGGATCGTGTACGCCCAGCAACATAGTGCCGACTTCGCCACGCTTTCCCGCCTCTTTCCAAGGCGCCAAACGCTCGATGATTCGCTCTTTGGGACCGATTAGAGACACTTCGTCTAACAGAGACTTGGGTACCGCTGCCTCGGCTTCAGCCTTTTTCCCGGACAGGTAAAGATCCTGAATGCGGGTGGCCTCTTCGCCATAGCCCAAACGTGTCGCGTAATCGTGGTAGAAGTTTTTACCCTTGGCACCCATGCCACCGATGTAAAGCGCGAGCCAGGGGCGCAGTGAGTCGTAAGCCGCTTCCAGGTCGTCATTTAATGCGCAGGATACAAAAGGCGCTACGTCAAAGTTACTCAGGCTCTTCTCGCCTTCCGCCTTGGCAAACCCGGCTTCAAGATGCTCGCCAATAACGTCGTATTTATTGGGGTCCATCCACACGGGGAAAACGCCGTCGGCTACTTCGCCCGCACAGCGCAATCCTGCTGGCGTGATAGAAGCGGTGTAAATGGGAATATCGGGGTCGGCGGCGAGAATAGACTTCAAAGGCTTACCCATGCCGGTTGTTCCCTCACCTTTATTAGGCAACTGGTACATCTGGCCTTCAAATTCAACAGGGCCTTCCCGCTCCATGATCAGCTTCATGATTTTGATGTATTCGCGGGTACGAGTTACTGGCTTGCCGTAGGGAACTCCGTGCCATCCCTCTACAACCTGTGGTCCGGAGGCGCCCAGGCCTGGAATAAAACGACCGCCTGAAAGCTGAGACAGAGACATTGCAGTCATCGCTGTCATAGCCGGAGTACGCGCCGGCATTTGCATGATGGCAGTACCCACACGAATTTTTTCAGTTTGCGCCAACACCCAGGTGGCTGCGGTTACGGCGTCATTGCCGTAGGCTTCTGCCGTCCAGACTGAATCATAGCCCAAGGACTCTGCATGCTTAACGAGGTCCATAGGAATATTAATGTGTTTACCGGCATAGCCGAGCAAAAATCCGAGTTTCATAGTGTTTCTCCAGAAAGGGCCGCCGGGGCAGCGGTATAGCGCAGCTCATTAAATTTGGCCTGATGATAATCACCGCTTCCAAACAGGGTGTTTAGCATCATAAGACGTTTTGCGTAGTGGCCGATATCAAGCTCATCGGTCATACCCATGCCGCCGTGTAACTGTATCGCCTCAGCTAATATCAGCCTACTGTTTTTATCCGTCATGACAGACAAAGCGTGAACGGCGGAAGCAACATCACCCCCTTCCTCCTCAGCAATGCACAAGGCGCGATACAGTATGGATTTAGTTTGCTCGTAGGCCATAAAAGTATCGACCATGCGATGTTGCAAAGCCTGAAAACTGCCAATGGCAACCCCAAACTGCTCGCGAGTTTTGGTGTATTCAAGGGTTTTGCTGTTCAGTTGACCCATGATGCCCAGCGCTTCGGCTGCAACAGCGATCTTGGCATTCAATGCCAGATCTTCGATCAGTGCATGGCCTCCGTTCAACTCACCCACCAGATTGGCGGCTGGCACAGTCACATCCTTGAGCGTGACATTGGCGACGAGTTGCCCATCCATCATGCGATAGCTGACCCGCTCCAAGCCGCTGGCATCGGCGGGAACCAAATACAGGCTAATACCAGCTTCGTCACTTTGTTCACCGCTGGTGCGTGCAGAAACGATAAAGTGCCCTGCGTTCGCGCCATTCATCACCACCACTTTCTCACCGTTGAGCGTTACTTGATCCCCACTGGTAACAGCGGTGGTTTTTACGTCGGCCGTTTCGTAGCGGCTTTGGCGTTCAATATAAGCAAACGCGCCCTGGCAGCTGCCATCGATAATCTTGGGGATGTATTCCGCCTGTTGCTCGGAAGTACCCGCTTTTTGCAGCAGGCCGCCGAACAAGACAACAGTGGCGAGAAAAGGCTCTACAACCAGACCTTTACCAAACTCCTCCATCAACAGCATGGTGTCGGTGGCGTTGCCGCCAAAGCCGCCGTGCTCTTCTGCGAATGGAATAGACAACCAGCCCAATTCGGCAAAAGTTTTCCAGTTGTCGGCGCTCATCCCTGTTTCGGATTCCGCTATCTTGCGGCGTGTGTCAAAGTCGTAATCGTCTTGTACAAATCGGGCTACGCTGTCACGTAGCATTACCTGTTCTTCTGAAAAATCGAAATTCATTTTTAATGTCCTCTATAACTGGCGATCACAGGCCCAAAACGGCTTTGGCGATAATATTTTTCTGCACTTCGTTGGAGCCACCGTAAATTGTGGCCGCTCGTCCGTACATATAGGAGTGTCGCGCTGCATTTCCAAAATCGTTGCCCAGAGTCTCTGCGTCAAGATCCCCCGTCACACCCTGATAATGCGCTGCAACGTCCATACCCAATTGCTGAACGGCTTGCTGCATTTCAGTGCCTTTTATTTTCAAAAGAGATGACTCAGCACCAGGTGCGCCGCCGGCTGCAATCGAGGCCAACACGCGCAGCTCGGTGTATTCCAGTGCCATTAACTCGATGTCGAGATCAGACAGCCGCTTTTGGAAAACAGGATCGTCCAACAGCCTTTTGCCACCGTTCACTTCACGGGAAGCCAGCTCGCGAACTTCTTTGGCGTGGCGCTGGGAGTCCGCAACACCTGCAATACCGGTGCGCTCATGAGCCAACAAGGCTTTTGCGTAGGTCCAACCGTTGTCTTCCTCACCGATTCGATTGGCCACTGGCACTCGAACGTTGTTGAATTCAACTTCGTTGAGGCTGTGATTGCCATCGATAGTCACTATGGGATTCACTTTTATCCCTTCTGACTTCATATCGATCAGCAGGAAGGTAATACCCTGCTGCTTTTTGCCGTCTGAGTTGGTTCGAACCAGGCAAAAAATCCAATCGGCAAACTGGGCGTAGGTCGTCCAGATTTTAGCGCCATTGACGATGTAGTCATCGCCATCCAATTCCGCTTTGGTTTTAAGTGAGGCCAAATCAGAACCCGACCCTGTCTCGGAGTAACCCTGACACCACCAATCGTCTGAATTTAAAATACTCGGCAAAAATCGCTGCTGCTGTTCTTCGTTACCAAAGCCAATAATGACAGGCGCCACCATGGTCAAACCAAAGGGAACCACGTCTCGGATTCCGGCCGCTGCTCGCTCCGTTTCATAGATAAACTTTTGTGTGGAGTTCCAACCGGTTCCACCGTGCTCAACAGGCCAGCCGGGCGCTATCCAACCCTTGGCGTTGAGTCTCTTTTGCCAATCGACAATAGATGACTTATAGCTTTCTTTAGCCGCCATACGAGCCTGTAGATCTTCATCATAGGCCTCGGCGAAAAAACTACGCACCTCATCGCGGAACGCGATATCTTCGGGGGAAAATTGAATATCCAAGGTAATACCTCCTTAACATTTACAGTGAAAACGTAAATTTGACTTTCGAGTATGTTCTTTTGTTAATTCGGGATGTACCTTAGCGATTAGGGGTGCACAAGACAAGGATATTTCGAACAGATTTATTGACCCCGGCGCCCAATAAAACCGACCACACATATCAACACAATAGCCGGTAAACCCAGTGCAAAATGCAGGCGACCGGGGCTAAATCAGACCGGTGATACTAGTGCAGCAGGCTATAGAGTTTGCGCTGGAACTCTACTGCCAGTGGATCACCTTTGCCGAGGCTGACAATGGTGTCGAGCAGGGCCTTTTTAGTGGCGCCATCGGCGTGATTAAGGTCTTTTTGCAGGACGCCGAGCAAATGCTCCATCGCCTCTTTGAACAGGCCTGAATTGGTGTATTGCACGGCCAATTGATGGCGCACATCCAGATTGTCGGGATCATCCGCCAACTTAGCTTCCAAGGCTTCGATTTCCGGAGACTTAGCCGCTTCCCGCTTGATCTCAAGCTGAGCGATCAGCTGCTCATAGGCCGCATCGCGATCTGCCAGGCGGATATCGGCCAGTATTTTCTCGGCCTCATCCAGCCGCAGGGATTCTATCAGCGCATGCACATAAGTCACGGTGATCTCGTATTGATTACCCGACTCATCCCAGGCCTGGCGCAGTGGCACCAGCGCCGCGGTAAAATCTTCGGCCTGCAAAAACTCCTGGGCTTGCATCAGCAATGCGTCCCAAGGTTTGGGCAGGTACTTTTCCAGCATTGCGTGCACTTCGGCTTCCGACTGAGCGCCGGTAAAACCGTCTACGGGCTGGCCGTTCTGAATCACCATCACGGTAGGTAAGCTGCGTACGCCAAACTGTTGTGTGATGGCCTGCTGCTCGTCGGCATTAACCTTGGCTAGCAGGAAGGCACCGGCGTACTCATTGGCGATTTTTTCCAGCAAGGGCATTAACACTTTGCAGGGCTCGCACCAATCGGCCCAAAAATCGACCACTACAGGGCGATTGTTGGACTCTTCAATAAGAAGCTGTGCGGCGTTGGTCTCGTCGATATTTACAATAATGTCGTTCACTGGGCTCTCCATAGCGAATTATTTGAGTCCGAGGACATCCTGCATGTCGTAAAGGCCGGGCTTGGTTGCCGACAGCCAATGGGCCGCACGAACTGCACCTCGGGCAAAAGACATTCGGCTAGAGGATTTGTGTGTTATCTCAACCCGCTCACCCTCGGCGGCAAATGTGACGGTGTGATCGCCCACAATATCGCCGCCCCGAAGCGAGGCAAAACCAATTGTTTCGCGATCTCTGGCACCGGTTTGCCCCTCTCGCCCGTAAACGGCGACTTCTGCAAGATCTCGGCCCAGCGCATTAGCGACTACGCCACCCATGCTCAAAGCCGTGCCCGACGGAGCATCCACTTTATGGCGGTGATGCGCTTCGTAAACTTCTACATCTACATCGTCACCCAACACCCGGGCGGCCATGTCCAACAGCTGGAAGCACAAGTTAACCCCGGTGCTGAAGTTGGTTGCCCTGCACACTGCAATGCTGGCTATAGCCGCATCCAGTTCTGTTTGTTGTTCAATACTGAAGCCGGTAGTACCAATCACCATGCTCTTGCCGTGCTGCGCGCACTGCTTTGCATTGGCGACTGTTGCTGCTGGAACCGTGAAGTCGATAAGAACATCAATCTGGTCAATGACTTCTGACAGGGCTCCCACAACGACAACGCCGTTCTTGCCCAAACCCGCCAACTCACCCGCATCAGTACCCACCAGCGAACTTTCGGGTTGCTCCAGGGCTGCAGCCAGGGTGATGTCGTAGCTCGATTGATCAATCGCTTCAATCAGGGTCCGACCCATACGTCCGGCTGCGCCGGTAATACCTATTTTGATCGTCATATTTTCATGTCGTCGAAGAAGCTCTTCACGCCTTCAAACCAGCTGGCTTGTCTGGGAGATTGGGACTTACCACCCTCCCCCAGACTCTCTTGCAGTTCCTGCAGTAATGCTTTTTGACGCTTGTTCAGCTGCACAGGTGTCTCCACCACAGCGCGGCACAGTAAGTCGCCTACACTGCCACCGCGAACGGGCTTAACGCCTTTACCGCGTAACCGGAACAACTTGCCAGTTTGCGTCTCGGAGGGAATCTTCAGTTTGACGCGGCCGTCGAGTGTTGGCACTTCCAACTCGCCGCCCAGTGCTGCATCGGCAAAGGTAATGGGAACCTCGCAATACAGATTCTTGCCATCGCGCTCAAATATCGCGTGAGATTGCACCGACATCTGCACAAACAAGTCACCGGTTGGTCCACCGTCGGGTCCAGCTTCACCTTCATCCGACAAACGAATGCGGTCGCCGGTATCAACACCTGGAGGTACTTTCACCGACAAAGTTTTGGTGCGCTCTACACGGCCCTGGCCATGACAGCTGCGGCAGGGATCGGAAATACTCTTGCCTTTACCGCGGCAGGTAGGACAGGTCTGTTGAACCTGGAAAAAGCCCTGCTGCATTCGAACCTGGCCAGCACCACCACAAGTGTTACAAGTGACGGGAGAACTGCCCTTCTTGGCACCTGAACCGTCGCAGGTATCGCAGGCTGCCAGAGCGGGAACACGAATCTCAACCGTGGCGCCTTTAACGGCATCCTCCAAAGAGATATCCAGGGTGTAGCGCAAATCGGAACCGCGCTGCGGGCCACCGCGACCTCGGCCGCCGCCTCCGCCGCCACCAAATATGTCACCAAACACATCGCCGAATACGTCGCTAAAGCTTCCACCACCGCCACCGCCGCCCATACTGGCGTCCACTCCGGCGTGGCCGAAACGGTTGTAGGCTTCGCGCTTTTCTTCGTCCATCAGGACATCGTAAGCTCCGGTGGCCTCCTTGAACTTGTCGTCGGCATTGGGATCATCAGAATTTCTATCGGGGTGATATTTCATCGCCACCCGACGATAGGCCTTCTTGATATCCTTTTTGTCAGTGCCTTTATCGACCCCGAGTACTTCGTAAAAATCTCGTTTTTCCATAGCCTACTTGTGCTTTTTATCCGCTATTTCTGATGTGACTACGCGGGCCATAAAGCCCGCGCAGTGATTTAATGTGTGGGAAAGGCCTAGACCTTTCCCGGACGGCTTAGTCTTTCAGCCGTCTTTCAACAGTCGCTTACTTACTTCTGGTCGTCCTTCTGGTCTTCCTTCACTTCTTCAAACTCTGCATCTACTGCATCGTCTGGACCAGTATCGCCAGCGGCTTGTTCACCGCCACCCTCGGCAGCTTGTGCCGCTTCAGCTTCCGCTGCCTGCGCCGCGTACATTTTCTGGGCCACTGGGCTGGTTGCTTCGGTCAGTTTGGTGGCCGCTGCGTCGATTGCTTCTTTGTCGTCGCCTTTGAGTGCTTCTTCGGCTTCGGTCACAGCTGCTTCAATCGCCGCTTTTTCTTCGTCGCTGGCGTGTTCACCGGCTTCTTCAATGGTCTTCTTGGAAGCGTTAACCAGGCCTTCGCAGGTATTGCGCGCTGTGATCAGCTCTTCAAACTTGGCATCAGCGTCGGCGTTTGCCTCGGCATCAGCAACCATTGCATCGATCTCTTTGTCACTTAAACCACCGGAAGCGGTGATGCGAATCGACTGCTCTTTACCGGTCGCTTTGTCCTGAGCTGACACATGCAGAATACCGTTGGCATCCAAGTCAAATGTCACATCAATTTGTGGCATACCGCGCTGTGCAGGTGGCAAATCGGTGAGGTCAAATCGACCCAGAGACTTATTCTGCCCGGCTTGCTTACGCTCACCCTGAACAACGTGGATAGTCACAGCCGACTGATTGTCATCCGCGGTTGAGAATATCTGCGATTTCTTGGTAGGTATCGTAGTGTTCTTCTCGATCAGCGCGGTTGCAACACCGCCCATAGTTTCAATACCCAGCGTCAGAGGCGTTACATCCAACAACAATACGTCTGTTACATCACCGGACAATACTGCGCCTTGAATAGCAGCGCCCATGGCCACAGCTTCGTCGGGGTTTACATCCTTGCGAGGCTCCTGGCCAAAGTAGTCAGCCACAACCTTTTGCACCATAGGCATACGGGTTTGGCCGCCGACCATAATCACGTCGTCGACTTCGCTTGGCTTAAGGCCCGCATCTTTCAGAGCCTGCTTCACAGGGTCCATGGATTGATTTACCAATTCTTCCACCAAAGACTCAAGCTTGGCGCGAGTCAGTTTCACGACCAGGTGCCTGGGTCCAGAGGCATCAGCAGTAATATAAGGCAGGTTCACCTCAGTTTGCTGTGCAGTAGAGAGCTCAATTTTGGCTTTCTCAGCGGCTTCTTTTAAGCGCTGCAGTGCCAGTGGGTCATTGTGCAGATCAATGCCGCTCTCTTTCTTAAACTGCCCTGCCAAATACTCGATAAGGCGCATGTCGAAATCTTCACCACCTAAAAAGGTGTCACCGTTGGTGGACAGCACTTCAAACTGGTGCTCCCCATCTACTTCGGCAATTTCAATAACGGAGATATCAAAGGTACCGCCACCCAAGTCATACACCGCAATGGTGTGATCGCCCTTGGCTTTGTCCATACCGTAAGCCAGTGCCGCAGCCGTTGGCTCGTTGATGATTCGTTTTACTTCCAGACCGGCAATTCGGCCTGCGTCTTTAGTTGCCTGACGCTGAGAGTCATTGAAGTAAGCCGGAACGGTAATGACCGCCTCGGTAACAGGCTCGCCCAAAAACTCCTCGGCGGTCCTCTTCATTTTCATCAGCACTTCAGCAGAAACCTGCGGAGGCGCCATCTTGTCGTCTTTTACCTGAACCCAGGCGTCACCATTATCGGCTTCGATAATCTTGTAAGGCACCATGCTGATGTCTTTCTGAACCACGTCGTCTTTAAACTTACGGCCCACCAGACGCTTTATGGCGTACAAGGTGTTGTGGGGGTTAGTGACAGCCTGGCGCTTGGCGCTCTGGCCTACCAGAACCTCACCATCTTCGGTGTAGGCGACGATTGAAGGCGTCGTGCGATCGCCCTCTGAATTTTCAATGACACGGGGCTTATCACCGTCCAACACAGATACACATGAGTTGGTGGTTCCAAGGTCGATACCAATTATCTTACCCATTACTTATCTCCAGTTTCTCTGGCCGGTGTTTGCCGCCCGTTTTCAATAGCGTTGTTTTGTTTATGTTCTGTTGATGTATGAATATATGGGACTCTCAGTTGCCTAATTCAAGGGGCTGAGAACCAAAATTTAGCCCGGTGCCTTGCTCACCATCACCATGGCGGGGCGCAAAAGCCTGCCATTGAGGGTGTAGCCTTTCTGCATCACTCCCATCACCGTATTGGGCTCCATATCGGGGTTTTCCAGCATGGTCATGGCTTGATGCAGCTGTGGGTCAAAGGGCTCGCCCTCTGGGTCCACCGCTTCAATATTGTATTTTGCCAGAAGGTCCATCAGGCTCTTGAGAGTGAGTTCCACCCCATCAGAGATCGACTTGGACAGATCATCACCACCCGAGGCGGCTTCTAGAGAGCGCTCCAGGTTGTCCACTACCGGCAATAAATCACCTGAAAAACGCTCGAGGGCAAATTTTCGAGCCTTTTCAACGTCCTGCTCTGAGCGGCGTTTTACATTCTGGGCATCTGCCTGAGCTCTAAGTGCAGCATCTCGGGCCGCCAGCACATCTTCCTGCAGCGTAGAGACCAGCTCTTCCAATGAGGGCTCTACTTCCAGGGCAGCTTCGTCAACAAGCTCACCTTCAACGGGGGCCTCACTAGCCGCTTGCTCAGCATTTTCCAACGCCGAATCCTCGGCCTCAGAGGCAGAATTAGCTTCAGGTTCTGCCGGTTTGGAGTCTTTATCGGACACTTCTCGTGCTCCCTATTTAGTCACTGATGCAGACCATATGGGGGTGTACGCGGAGCATTTCAATGTTTGCAGATGGGCTCGATCAATTATTTTTAAGAAATGTCGCCAAGGCCCGCCAATACTGGCCTTTAGAGGGAATATAAGGCGCTTTTTTGGAGCTATTTAGACAGTGCCGCACTCAACATTTTTGCGGTGACATCCACAATGGGAATGACCTGCTCATAGGCCATTCTAGTGGGACCAATAACGCCCAACACACCCAGGGTGTTGCCGCCGTCGTGATAGGGGGCTGTGATGACGCTGTAGCCGCCGAAAACCTCGTAGCCTGCCTCTTCACCGATGAATATCTGAATACCCTCGGCCAGGGAGCAACGCTCTAACAGGTGTAGCAAATCTTTCTTGCGCTCGAAGGCATCAAACAGGTCTCGCAACTTGCCCATCTCCCCTTCGCTGGTGCTGCCTAACAAACGCGCTTCGCCCGCCATCAGATATTCATCTTCGCCGGTTTTGTCATTCTCCTGACCCAGTGCTTTACTGGCCAAGTCCAGAGAGGCCTCTAAATAACTGTCGATTTGCGAGCGGGCATCGCGCATTTCCCGCAGAATTTGTTCCTGCACCAGATGCAGCGGGTGGCCGGCAAAGCGCTGATTGACCATCGCGGCGGCTTGCTTGAGCTCAGATTCGGAAAACTTGCGGGCTGTATGAATAATGCGGTTTTGCACTTCGCGCTCATTCACCACCAGGATCACCAGCACCCGATCACCCGACAAGGGTAAAAACTCCACCTGCCGCAATTGATGGGCTTCCTGACGAGGGACAGTCACCACCCCCGCCTGAGCAGTAATGCTGGACAACAAAGAAGAGGCGGACTGCACCAGCTCGGAAGAGGATTTATCCGGATTAAGCTCATTGCGCAAAATGGAAATGGCTTCGGCTTCCAGGGGCCGTGTTTGCAGCAAGCTGTCTACAAACAAACGATAACCCATGGCGGTGGGAATTCTTCCCGCCGAGGTATGCGGTGAGATCAAATAGCCCTTATCTTCCAGATCGGACATCACATTGCGGATGGTGGCCGCGCTGACAGGCAAGCCCGCCTCCTCTAGCAAAGTGCGAGAACCCACAGGCTGACCGTCGCGAATATGCCGCTCGACCAAGGTCTTGAGCAGAATTTGTGCTCGATCAGAGATTTCGAGTGTGGACATAACTGCCTTTTCGGGTAGCGATAGCTCTTTTTTATCATAGGGGCCGCCAATAAGAAATTGATATAGGCAATTTTGTCGCTCTGCCCCACTATTTATGCCCGCGGCCGAAGCAGATATTTAAGTGCCCGCCTAACTAGTGCCTATCCATAAACGTTCAATCCATTGAAATATAAGGAATATTTTTCGCAAGGTATTAAAAAATCCTCTTGAATTTGTTAAGTTTAAGGTGTGAACAAAAAACAAAAAAACCAAGAGGATTCCGCATGCGAGAGACCCGCATTGCTCAGGCAAGTATATTTGAAAACTACTCAAAACACGAATTTGGAACTCAGCTTCGGGCGTTATCAAATCGACTGGATCAACATCCAGAAGTACTACTGTTGGTCGCCGATGATCTCATTGATGCGTCAGTAGCCAGGGTAGGTCGAACAGGTTTAACCGTTGAAAATGTTTTTCGATGCTTGCTCCTGAAGCAGCAGTTGCGCGTCAGCTACGAGCAATTGGCGTTTCATTTGTCAGACTCGATGACCTGCCGTACGTTTGCCCGGCTGTCTGTCTGCCACAACAATGCCCAGTCGATCTGGGCTACAGTCAACGATACGGAGTATCAGGCCAGAAACGCTGGAAAAAGTGCAGGAGACCCTCTGTGTCAGTTGGCTTAAAGCAGGCATACTATCAATGGAAAAATTACGCATCGATAGCACGGTTGTCGCCAGTAATATTGCGCCACCCAGTGACAGTCAACTCCTGAATGATGGTGTTCGAGTGCTCAGCCGCCTGTTGATGAAAAGCAAAAATATCACAGGGGTAAAAATTCGCTTTACGGACCAGCGCAAAGCCTCGAAGTCGCTGGCATTTCAGATTTTTAATGCGAAAAAGGCTGGAAAAAAACACTTTATCCAAAGTTGTTGCAGATTCCAGGAATTGTCCTGAAGCAAGTTAAGCGGGGGTTGGAAGCCGTAGAAGTGGGTGCCTGTGACTCTGATAAAAAGAAGCAATGGGTAAGTCAGGTAGAGCAGTACAGGGATTTAGCACTGAGGGTCATCAATCAAACAGAGCGCCGCGTCATCCAGGGGCAGAGCGTCCATTCCTCAAAAAAAATCGTGAGCTTATTCGAGTCACACACCGATATTATCGTCAAAGGATTTCGTGACGTTCAATATGGCCATAAGATAAATCTGAGCAGTGAGAGAAGCGGATTCATCACGTACCTGTGCATTGAAAAAGGGGTTCTTCCGAGTTTCCTATGGGTAAAAGCCAAACAATGGTCAAGAATGTGGTACAAGAGTCTTTTTTTATGGAGATATTCAAATGAAAGATACCGCGTTGTTTACTCAACTTTTGGGGCTTAGCGACCCATGGAAAATCACGGCTATTACCCCCGGATCTGACCGACAAATCAATTACCCTCCAGATAGATTGGCCAAAGGGAACGAAAGGCGCGTGTAGTGTCTGCCATGCCCTTTGTTCGGTTTACGACCATCGTGAGCAACGCACATGGCGACACCTTGATACGATGCAGTTCAAGACGCAGTTAGTTGCTCAGGTTCCGCGTATTCATTGTAAAGCGCATGGAATCAAAAGCCTGAAAGTACCGTGGGCAGATACGCAGGCACGCTTTACGCATTTATTTGAGCGTTTCGCTATTGATGTGCTGTCGGCTGCCAGCAACAAGACACAGGCCGCAAAACTACTTGGTCTGTCGTGGGATGAGGTGCATCATATTCAATCCCGAGCAGTGAAAAGAGGGATGGACAGACGCTCTGTTGAGGAAGTGAAACACCTTGGCATCGATGAAAAAAGTTTTCGCAAGGGGCAATCCTATGCCAGCCTGCTGTACGATTTGAATGCGTCCAGAGTGCTTGAGGTCGTGGCAGATAGAACGACGGAATCGGCAACCGCATTGCTGTCCACGCTTCCAGAACAGCAGCGTAATGAAGTAGCTGCTGTTGCCGTGGATATGTGGGTTCCATTTATGACGGCAGTTGAGGCGACTTTACCGAACGCCGCCATTGTTCACGACAAGTTTCATATCGTCAGTTATCTTACAAAAATGGTTGACCAAGTCAGGCGCAAAGAAAATAAAACATTAAGAGCCGCCGGTATCAATGACCTGGTCGGGTCTCGCTATACCTGGTTACGCAATCCCGACAACTGGAGTGAAAAAGATGAAGCCACTTTTTATGGCCTTCAATCAAAGGGGTTGAAGGTTGCCCGAGCCTGGGCAATCAAAGAGACGCTGCTTGACCTGTGGACTTACAGCTACGATAAACCAGCCCGGGCGTTCTTTAAGAAATGGTACTGGTGGGCGACACATTCACGTCTAAAGCCGGTCATATCAGTCGCCAAGATGCTAAAGAAACATCTCGACAACATAATGACTTACTTGAAACATCGCATCACCAATGCGACCGCAGAAGGATTTAATTCAAAGATTCAGACAATAAAATCGGCTGCCCGAGGATTTAGAAACTTCGAAAACTATCGAGTTTCAATTCTGTTCCACTGTGGAAAACTCAACCTCTACCCACAGGATTCCCAGTAGAACCGAAAAAGGGAACCCGGCGGACTCCAGCTTGTTCATGCCGGTGCTGGATTTTCACCAGTCGAAGCTGGCCCAGGATAGGAAATATTTGTAGGCTTATGGGTAGTACAGCGTATTTCTGCGATCCGAATTCAGGATAATGGACCTTTAAGCAATGATTCTCGTCATTTTATGGCCGCTAAAAGCCGGTAGCATTGTGGGCCGGAACGTAAAGACTAAAACGGGATGGTTTTTTAGAAAAACATCCCTTTATGGATAGGCACTAACTACGGTATAACAGTGGGTTGGGGAGTGACCTTTTATGCTTACGCACATCAGTATTAGTAACTACACGATTGTTTCGGCGCTGGACCTAGAATTCCACGACGGCATGACGGTGATCACCGGCGAAACCGGCGCGGGTAAATCGATCATGCTGGATGCTCTGGGCCTGTGTCTGGGTGACCGAGCCGACCCCAAAGCGGTTAGGCCAAATTGTGACAGAGCAGAAATCACCGCCAGCTTTGATATTGGCGATGTGCCCTCCGCTAAAAGCTGGTTGGAAAACCATGATTTGTTGACCAGCGATGAATGCATTTTGCGTAGAATTGTGACCACTGAAGGCCGCAGCCGGGCTTATATCAACGGCTCCGCCTCCACCTTACAAGACTGCTCCGAACTGGGCGCGCTGTTAATCGACATCCACAGTCAGCACGCCCACCAGTCGCTGCTGCGCAAAGAAGTACAGCGACAGCTGTTGGACACCTACGCCAAAAACCAGACAACCACCGTTAAATTGGAACAAACAACCTCCGACTGGCTGCGAGCCAACCGAGAGGTGGAATTGTTAACCGGCGCGCTAGATGAACAAACCGCCAGGGCGCAATTGCTGGCCTACCAGGTGGAAGAGTTAGATGACCTGGCACTGGAGGCCGGCGAGCTCGAAAAAATGGAAGCAGAATTAAAGAGCCTGGAAAATGCCGACCAGATTCTAACCACCGCCCATCAAGCTCTGGAGTTATGCGAAAGCACAGAGAGTGGCGGCCTGCAGGCTCTAAAACTACTGGCCGATGACACCCACAGCCCCACTGCAACCACCACCGCTAGAGAATTACTGGATTCGGCCAGTATACAGCTGGGCGAAGCGCGCGGTGAGATACAACAGTATATCGATACGGTGGAGATCAACCCCGAACGCCAGGCCCAAGTGCAGCGTCGGCTGGAGACCATTTACGATGTGGCCCGCAAGCACCGGGTGAAACCCGAAGGTGTAATAGAGGTTCACAGCAATCTGCGCGAGGAACTGGAAAGCTTGTCCAGCGGTGGTCAACGCATAGAAGAACTGCAGGAATCCCTGGGCGCACTGGCGGAATCTTACAAAACCGATGCTCTTAAACTGGGCAAGAGCCGGCGCAAAGCAGCCAAAACTCTGGAGACAAAAATCAGCAAGGAGTTGGCCACGCTGGCAATGAGCCAGTGCAAGTTTGAAATAAAGCTAACACCCAGAAAATCCAGCAACCCCCACCCCCACGGCCTGGAGGAGGTGGAATTTCTGATCAGCACCAACCCAGGAGCACCCACTCAGGCGCTGGGTAAAATAGCGTCCGGTGGCGAGCTGTCTCGCATCAGCTTGGCAATACAGGTGGTCACGGCCAATAGCGACACTATTTCAAGCATGGTATTCGACGAGGTGGATGTGGGCATAGGCGGCGCGGTGGCAGAAGTGGTCGGCAAGTTATTGCGTGAGCTGGCAGCCAAAGCCCAGGTGCTGTGTGTGACACACCTGCCGCAAGTGGCGGCCCAGGGGCACTATCACCTGCTGGTCACCAAAACCAGTGACAAGACGTCGGCTCACACTTCGCTGAAACAGCTGGACGATGGCGACCGCGTGCAAGAAATAGCGCGAATGTTAGGGGGTATTAAAATTACCGAGCAATCCCTGGCTCACGCCAGAGAAATGGTAGCGGGTGCGACGGACTAGAGGTCTGTTTGTTTCTTGCGAACGTAGAGCACCAGTGCGTGATCGACTAGCGAAAACCCATGCTCAGCGGCGATTTCTTTCTGGCGCTGTTCGATGATCGGGTCTGAAAACTCAATAATATCCCCAGTCTCAATGCACACCATGTGGTCGTGGTGTTCACCCTTGGCAATTTCAAACACCGAGTGGCCGGTTTCAAAATTGTGCCGAGTGACCAGCCCTGCTGTCTCAAACTGGGTGAGAACCCGGTAAACAGTCGCCAGGCCCACATCTTCGCCAGCTGTTAGCAATGCCCGATAAACATCTTCGGCGCTCATATGCTGCTGGCCGATGTCTGCGGATTCTAATATCTGCAGGATTTTCACGCGCGGCAAGGTCACTTTCAGGCCAGCTTTACGTAATTCCTGATTTTCAGCGGACATAATCTCGGGGGGCTTCTCAGTAGTGGGGAGGAAAGGTATGATGCCACCCCAGTGCCAGAAGTGGAAGCTTAAACCTCATGCGGATCTCGTTGCTCTGCCTAATTTTTATCGTTCTTTGCGGATGCGGGTCTCTGGGTTTTCCCGGTGTCTACCGGATCAACATTGAACAGGGCAATATCATTACTCAGGACATGGTAGACCAGTTGAAGCCAGGCATGAGCCGCCGGCAGGTTCGGTTTATTCTGGGAACACCGCTGGTGGAAGACAGCTTTAACCAGGAGCGCTGGGACTACGCCTACGTGACTCGCAACGGTGCCAAGACTATAGCGGAGCAGCAGCTAACCGTACATTTTGAAGGTGACACGCTCAGTAAATTTACCAGCACCCTTACCCCAAGCACAGAAGCTGAAAAGCAGACTGCACTTGAATCTGAAACCGAAGCTTCTGCCGATGAGGCAGAGGGCTAAGCCCTACTATTAGGAAGCCGCACTTCTGCGTTCTTTCGCCTTGGCAGCGCGCTCTCTTCTAATCTCTTTCGGGTCGGCAATTAAAGGCCGATACACTTCTACCCTGTCTCCCGCCTCCAGCACCAAGGTACCGGCCACCCCTTTACCAAAAATACCCAGCTTGGCATCTGCGATGTCGATATTGTCGAACTGAGCCGCGATATTGGATTGCTGAACCGCTTCAGCGGCCGTGGTACCAGGCGCTACCTCCACTTCAACAATAGCTTGCTTGTCGGGTAGCGCATAGGCCACCTCAACTTTAATGGTTTGTTCGCGCGTCATAATGTCATCCGATAAGGTCTAGCCATGGACCTGCTGAGCACGTCGGCCCAGTGCATCCACCAAATTGTTGGTCACCAGTTCAAATAGCTTGGTAGCTGCCACGCCCAGTATTTTGCTGTTCACTCTAAATTCCAGCTCCAGGGATATCTTGCTGGCCGTTTCACCCAATTCCTGAAACCCCCAGCGCCCCTCAAAAAACTCGAAGGGACCTTCCAGCAACTCGAGCGTAATGGCCTCGGTGCCCACCAGGTAATTGCGCGTGCTAAAGCTCTGGGAGATACCGCCTTTGGCGAGGTCCAGCCGGGCTTCTATTAAATCGCCTTCGCGGCGCAAAATTCGCGCCCCTACACAGCCGTCCATAAATTCTGGGTAGGACTCAATATCGTTAACCAAATCGAACAGAGCGATGGACTTGTGGGGGAGCAATGCGCTGCGGCTTATTACTGTCACGGTTGCTCTACCCATCTCACCATGGCAGGGGCACCACCGCGCTTGCCAAGATCAACACAATGGCCAGTGGCACTATATAGCGCAGCAAAAACAACCAAGATGAAAAGAATAACTGTGACTCCCGATAAAGCTCTACGCGAAGGATCTCCCTACGCATACGCCAACCCACAAAAATGGCCAGCAGCAACGATACCAGAGGCAGCAACAACTCGGCAGTGATTGCGTCTAAAAGTTGAAAGAAGTTCCAATTACCAAACCACAGCCAGTCTTCCCAGACATTAAAGGAGAACGCCGACCCTAAACCCATCACCCAAACGACAATAGTGAGCCCAAACACCACCACAACCCGATAAAAACCGGTGCGCTGAATAATGTAACCGGTGAGTGGCTCAAGCAAAGCCACCGCCGAACCCAGAGCCGCCACTGCAACCAGCACAAAAAACAAAAAGCCAAACACTTCGCCCTCGGCCATATTGCCAAAGGCATAGGGCAGGCTGACAAACATCAAGCCTGGCCCCATAGAAGGCTCCATGTTGTTGGCAAACACAATGGGGAAGATCGCAAGGCCCGCTGTAAGGGAGATAAGCGTGTCGAACACGGCGACCGCCACCACCGACCTGCCCACCGGAAGCCGATCCGGGGCGTAGGCGCCGTAGCTAATGCCAATGCCCACCCCTACCGACAGCGTGTAAAAAGCCTGGCCGAGGGCCACCAACACCGAGGTGTTGGAAAAATCCAGCATCTGAACGGAGAACAGAAATTTCTGAGCGGCATCCAGGTCGCCATAGCGCAGGCTGTAATCAACCAACACACCCAGCAGCACGAAGATCGCCGGCACTACAATCCACACCAGCAAACCCAGTCCCCGCCGCACACCAAAACACAGCACGGCAGTCACCATCGCCAAAAAGGCCGTCTGCCAGTGCACCATCTCACGAGGGTCGCTCAGAAAATTCTCAAAGTGCTGCCCCACCGCCACCGCGCTGGCCGCGGCGAACTCACCACTTTGCATTTTCTCGGCGTAGGCCATGGCCCAACCGGCGATGACAATGTAATAAGACAGAATAAGTAGGCCAGTGACACAGGCCAGCAAACCCACCACGCGCCAACCCCGGGAAACCAATGAGCGGTCTGCGGCCCTTTTCATGGCCGGCCCCGGGCTGCCACGCCCGTGGTGGCCAATCACCACTTCGGCGATTAATACGGGAACCACAATCAGGAAAAGACACAGTACGTAGGTTAAAACGAAAGGGCCGCCGCCATTCTCACCGGCCAGATAGGAGAAGCGCCAGAGATTGCCCAGGCCGATGGCCGAAGCAGACAGAGCGAGAACAAATGTTGTTCTGGATCGCCACCCACCCAGGGAGCCGTAGGGCGCGGAACTCACTGTCAAAAAACACTATTTTTCATGCCGCTAGATTGCCTGAACCGCCCCGTACAGAAAAGGGAAAGATTCACCTTTAACCCCCGTGCCTTGTACGTATAATGCGCGCCATGGCCAAAAAGAAATCCAAAACCTCTGCGAACACCATCGCCCAGAACAAACGTGCGAAATTTGATTACGAACTTGAAGACAGCTTTGAGGCGGGATTGGCGTTAAGCGGCTGGGAAGTCAAAAGCTTGCGGATGGGTAAAGTACAAATCACAGACACCTACGTTTTGATGAAAGACGGCGAGGCATTTCTGCTGGGCGCAAATATTACACCGCTGGACACCGTCTCCACCCATTATGTGACCGACCCCACCCGCACTCGCAAACTGTTGCTGCACAAAAAAGAGCTGGCCCGAATTTTGGTGGGCATCTCGCAAAAAGGAAAAACCTGTGTGTGCACCTCCCTTTATTGGAAAGGCCATTTGGTAAAAGCGAGGGTCTCTTTGGCCAAAGGTAAACAGGACCACGACAAACGCGGCAGTGAAAAAGATGCCGACTGGGCCCGCCAAAAACAGCGCATTGTGCGCGACAATGTAAAACAATAGCGAAGCAGTAATTTAACTTTCTGCCGATTCGTCTTAACCGCAAAAGCTTTAGACAAACTCAGTCTATACATTCAATTGCCAGTATTTTCCAATATGAAATGAGCCTGAAGGGAGGGTGTATTAAGCCCTTATCTTGAGTCGCTCATGGAGTTGCTGAAATAAGTGATCTCGTGCTGAATTTAGTTGTTCAGCGGCCTCATTGTCCGTCATTTCATTGGCGAATGCATCCAGATTTCTAAAGGTGATTCCCGGCTTTAAATATTGGCTGGGTTTGGCCAGGGAGCGGAATTTCTCATAGGGTGTCATCATGTCGTCGTAGCGGTATTTCTTCCGCTCCTTGCCCTTCTCATCAATAATGGTGGTGGGGAAATAGCAGGGCCGGTGGAAATTGACGTATCGGTAGACTTGATGGCTATTGAGTTCAGTGAAATCCGTGGCGTACTGCTGAGGTATGTGGGTATAGCCATAGAGTTTGCGAATGACCGAGCCATTTTTACTCTCAACCAAACCATTGTCGTTACTGTGCCGGGGCCGTGATTTGGTAAATTCAATGTGCAACTTGTCCAGAAGCTCAGCAACGGTGTAGTTGATATATTCGCCGCCATTGTCTGCGTGAAAGCCCCGTATTTTAAAGGGGAAGGCAGCCAGAATCTGCCTGAGGGCTGGCAGCATAAACGCCTCGCTAATACGTTCCAGCGTGACGATGATCTGGAACTGTGTCACCTCATCCACGGTATTGACGTGGTAGATTCCTTTGCGTTTGTCCTGATCACCTTGATGGACAGAGTCAATGCGGATATAGCCTGGTTGATCGTTCGGGCAAGGTTTGCGCCGCTGGCCAATAGAGGCGGCCTTAGGTCGTGTCTTTGTCAAGACACAGCGCTGCCTCTGGTAGGTCTTGGAGGCCCGCAGGTTGTACAGGTGAGAAACCGAAATACCCGCCAGGCGTCGATAGTCGGCTTGGCCAAAGCGCTGATAAGCCCGCTCACAGAGCTTTTTAAGTACCGCGCCGCTGGGCTGACAATGTCGCTCATCCATACTCGCCAATAGGCGTATATCGGCGTCAGTGTAGGCGTGCTTGAAGCCATTACGCCGAGCTGGTTTCACCGAGACGGTGCCTGTTTTGACGTATTGGCGTATCAGGCGCCTGGTCTGGGCCAGGGAGTAGCCGGTTACCTTTATCAGGTAGCGGGTGACGGTTCCCCGGTCTGTTTTGCCAAGCTGTAAGTATCGGTGCTTCACCAGTGCCTTCTGTACCCAGCGATAGCGTTCAGATTTCTCAGTGGCCACGTTGAAGGCTACTTCCTGTGTGCCGTCGAGAAACTGTTTGATGGCACCCAGGGTATTCAGATGTTCTAAGCTCATGATCGTTTTCATCCGCTGATCATGAACGACTACAAGGACTATTTCAGGCTCATTTTATGTTGGAATCAACTTCCGCCACATTCCCGGGTTTCAGGCTCATTTCATATTGGAAAAGACTTAGGTTCGCAGGGTTATCACGCTCATCGACAGGCCAAGCAAAACACTCAGCAACACCGCCTGAACAGGCGACATGAACAGGGAAAACACCGGCACGGCAGTAAGGGCGAAACCAAAACCGGTAAACGCCCGCATCACAGCGGCAAAAATCACCACCAGCCAGATAGCGGCTAAATGGAGATAGCCAATATCGGCGATGGCCTCCAGCAGACCGGAGAACATCACCGGGGCGAACTTATAGGTACTTGTCTATAGAAGAAGCGGAGCGTGAGCTTCAAGCAGCACTCTCCAAGGCGAGCTGACCCATGCGAACCAATCGCCCCGGGTAAGCACCAGTTAACTGATCATTCTCCAGCACGGTTTCACCGGCAACAATCACGGCCTTGTAACCTTTGGCCTCCTGCAGCAATCGCTGACCACCGGCGGGCAAATCCTGCACCATGTGCGGTGCAAACAAGCGCAGGTTTTCAAAGTCGATCACGTTGATGTTGGCTTTCAAACCCACTTTGAAACGGCCTCTGTCGTGCAGATCAGCATAGTCGGCAATATCACTGGTGAGGCGGCGGATGGCATCCCCAAGTTCAAGCCTTGCACCGCGCTGCCTGTCCCGGCTCCAGTAAGACAACATATACGTGGGAAAGCTTGAATCACACACAGTGCCCACATGCGCCCCACCATCAGAAAGCCCCATGATGGCTTGCGGGTGCTGCATCATTTTCAACACGTTGTCGTAGTTCATCTCGGTGTAGTTATAGATGGAGAAGTACAGCAGCTCCTTGCCGTCATTTTCCAGCATCAGGTCGTAGATCATCTCCAGGGTGGGCACACCTTTGTCGGCAGCCATTTGCAAAACAGAGGTTTCGGCAGACTGCTCGTAGTCGGGGTTGTCTCCCAGGCGGAAGGTTTTGCCCGCCACAAAATCCACCGCTGCCAGCAAAGCATCGGCAATAGGTGGTACAGGCGTGCCATCACCCGCCAGGGGCTCAGACTTTTCCGTTAACAGCTGCGCTGTAAACTGCGGGTCTCGCATGGCGGCGACTTGCTCAGCCAGAGGCAAGTGGCAAATTGTCTTGTAGCTTGGGAAACCAATAAAGGGATGAAAGGTGCACTGCAGCCCAACGGTAACGCCAATGCCCCGGGGCGCTGTTTGCAGGCGCATATTCAAACCGCCGGCTTTGGCTTTTTCGGCGCGGTCGATAATGCGCAGCCATTGGTCGGGGGCAAAGTCGCGCTGCATCAACGATAAAGAGAAAGGCCGGCCATTGGTGGCCTTGGCGAAGTTTTCCAGAAGGTCGAACTCTTCGTCGAACATATCGCCATCGCGTTCCAGGTTGAAATCATTTACAGCCTGCAACACACCGTGGGGCATGCCGTCGAAGGCTTTGGCGATGCCTTCGAGTTCTTCAGAGCTTGCTTCGGATGAAGGCGTCCAGGCGCCATCGGCACTGCGGTGAACGTCAGACCGGCCGGTAGTAAAGCCAATGGCACCGGCTTGCAGCGCCTCTTTGGTCAGCTGCTGCATTTGGGCGATGTCATCGGCATTGGCCTTTTCATCAAACACCGCGCGCTCACCCATCACGTAAACCCGCAGGGCGTCGTGGGTGACCTGAACGGCAAAATCGATGCTGTGGGGTTTGGCATCCAGGGCATCCATGTATTCGGGCAGGCTCTCCCAATCCCAGGTAATGCCTTCTGTCAGGGCCGCGCCAGGGATATCTTCCACCCCTTCCATTAAGCGCACCAGAGTGTCTCTGTCTTGCTCGCGCACCGGCGCAAAACCCACGCCGCAGCTGCCCATTACCACGGTGCTAACACCGTGATTCACACTGGGCTGCATGTCGGCATCCCAGGACACCTGCCCGTCGTAGTGGGTGTGCAAATCAATAAAGCCGGGGGTAACAATATGGCCGGCGGCATCTATTACCTGGCTGGCATCACCCGCACAGTCACCAGTTTCAGCAATCACCCCGTTGTTAACCGCCACATTGGCGCGGCGGGCATCGCCGCCTTCGCCGTCAAATACCAGGCCGTTCATTATTTTCAGGTCATAGCTCATGGGTTTCTCCAATATTTATCAGCGCCCGGTGCCATCCCAGACGACTGCTCAAAAAGTGCACAAAGTGTAATCCAGCCGGAATCTCAAAAACAAAGGTCATAATAGGGCAAGATGAGTTATAATGTGCCCTCACTACGGGGGCGATTTGGATTCGACGACGGTTGCGAACCCTAAGGTGCATGCCGTGATGGTAGCCAATCACGTAAATCAAAAGCTGCAATTTATTAGTTGCCAACGACGACAACTACGGTACACAACTAGCTGCGTAAGTAGCTAACCTGTGTCACTTCTGGAGGATTCGTCCGCCAGCGGTCTTTAGCAAGGTGCCAGCCCCGCGCTACTGACTGTCATTCAGAACTGGATCGCTGCAAAGTATGTCTTGGACTGCGCTGCTAAACTTAAACAAGAATCGCCAATTACGTCCTGCCCGTTGGGCTGTATGCGGTTAAACTAATTAACGGAAACTAAGCATGTAGAGCCGAAGGCAGAGTACTGGCGGACGCGGGTTCAATTCCCGCCGCCTCCACCAAATCAACATACTTCAACATCACCAACCAGGCTCTTCTCCGCTTCTATGAGTGAAAAAGGATGCCGATCCCCACGTAATCTGTTGGTATATAAGGCTTCTGACAACTTTACATAGAACAGGTATATGGGAATCGACATCCAGAGGGATATTTTGGGCCTCAAGGGGCAGCGGGTCAATCAAATACAACGGGACGAACAGGAGCAGCAACTTGTCATTCATTGCAGCAGGGACCGACGTAGAAACGCCATAGACCCCGTTACAGGGCGAAAGGGAACAGTCAACCGGTACGTCCGTCGACAGATCAGGGATGTGCCGCTCTTTGGCTACCCTTGCATGATTGAAAGGGAGCTGGTCCCAGTATTTATCAGCAAAAATGAGCGGCGGATGGAACGCTGTGAGTTTGTTGACAAGGGTTGGCGTTTCACCCGCCGCTTCTGCCGCATGATCAGCGGTTTGTGCCGCCACTTGAGTATTCAGGCGGTCTCCAGACACCTCGGTGTACGCTGGGAGACGGTGAAGAATATCGACAAGGCGTATCTGGAGGAGACTCTCCCGGCACTCGACCCGACACCGCTGACTGGCCTGAAGTATCCGGGTGTTGATGAGGTGGCCAGGGCGAAAGGCCACGACTACATGACCGTGATTTACGACACGGTGGAGGGGCATTTAATCGGTGTGGAAACCGGCTGAACGGCTGACGTTTTCTCTGGATTTCTAAAGCAGCTTCCGGCACAAACCACTGAAAAAATAGAGGCTGTCGCAATGGACATGGCGCCATCCTGTCAGAAATCAGTCCGTGATTGCTGACCCAATGCCGACATTGTGTTTGACCGTTTCCACGTCATGAAGCACTACAGCAAGGCCCTGAGCAACCAGCGGCGAATAACGTTTGGAAAGGCCAACAAAGCGGGTAAGGAATTGCTAACAGAAACACATTACCTGGTGCTGAAAAACGCCGATAAACTGGACGAACCCCGGACTCAAAAATTACAGCGATTATTGGATGAAAATGCCAATCTCAATACGCTGTATATCTTGAAGGAACAACTTCAGGCCTTGTGGGAATCAGAGACTGTCGAACTGATGCAGGAGCGACTGGAAGCCTGGTGCCGGATAGCCGATCAATCGACCATGCTCTACCTGAAGAAGTTTGCAAAATCCTTGAGAAGGCACTGTGTGGGCATTTGTAATTACGCGAAGCACAAGCTCACCAGTGCCAGGATCGAGGCTGGCAACATCAGTATCGGCATGATCCGCAAGCGCGCCAGAGGCATCAGGGATACCGAGTATTTCAAACTCAAGATCAGACAGTCATCCCTGCCGGACGGGGACTCGATGTTCTATGTTGCGGCCTGATATTCACTCACAAGACCGGAGAAGAGCCGGGATTGTGGCTATATTCCTTTTTATTACAATCGGTTATAGTATTTCTACTCGTGGTCAATATGTGGTGAAAGCAGGGTTGATAGATGTCTGCGCAGTAGTATACTGGCTCTCCTTTTAAGCTCAGCCCTCGAGATACGCCATGAGTAATCTCTACAATACGGTCACCAAGTCAGATTCCTTGAATTTCTGGGCTGAGCAGGGGCTCAACTACAGTAGCGTCAGTGAATTTCTTGATTTGAATAAAAAGGAACTGTCTAAAGTCGGTGGGGTGAGCATTCAATCGGTACGCCTTGACCATAGGATCCCCAACGAGCTAAGAGTGCGGCTGGAGCAGATCGCTAATATTTGTAACTTGGTGGCCGAATTCTTCGACGGTGATCGTGCCAAGACAGCGCTGTGGTTTCACACCCCAAACCCCATGTTAGGGGATTTGTCTCCACGAGATATGATCCGATTCGGTCGCTATAAACGGTTACAAAAGTTTGTGTTGAGTGCGCGCGAAGAAAACACAGCAAGTGCCGCGTAAAAAAAGGAGCCCCCCTAAATCTGGTTCTACTGGGAATCCTGTGGGTAGAGGTTGAGTTTTCCACAGTGGAACAGAATTGAAACTCGATAGTTTTCGAAGTTTCTAAATCCTCGGGCAGCCGATTTTATTGTCTGAATCTTTGAATTAAATCCTTCTGCGGTCGCATTGGTGATGCGATGTTTCAAGTAAGTCATTATGTTGTCGAGATGTTTCTTTAGCATCTTGGCGACTGATATGACCGGCTTTAGACGTGAATGTGTCGCCCACCAGTACCCTTTCTTAAAGAACGCCCGGGCTGGTTTATCGTAGCTGTAAGTCCACAGGTCAAGCAGCGTCTCTTTGATTGCCCAGGCTCGGGCAACCTTCAACCCCTTTGATTGAAGGCCATAAAAAGTGGCTTCATCTTTTTCACTCCAGTTGTCGGGATTGCGTAACCAGGTATAGCGAGACCCGACCAGGTCATTGATACCGGCGGCTCTTAATGTTTTATTTTCTTTGCGCCTGACTTGGTCAACCATTTTTGTAAGATAACTGACGATATGAAACTTGTCGTGAACAATGGCGGCGTTCGGTAAAGTCGCCTCAACTGCCGTCATAAATGGAACCCACATATCCACGGCAACAGCAGCTACTTCATTACGCTGCTGTTCTGGAAGCGTGGACAGCAATGCGGTTGCCGATTCCGCCGTTCTATCTGCCACGACCTCAAGCACTCTGGACGCATTCAAATCGTACAGCAGGCTGGCATAGGATTGCCCCTTGCGAAAACTTTTTTCATCGATGCCAAGGTGTTTCACTTCCTCAACAGAGCGTCTGTCCATCCCTCTTTTCACCTGTAGACGCCACTCCAAAACCGCAGCTATTTGCCGAATTTTGAAATAGACGGATCTCGGCGTATTAGAATCGGCGCGGTAGAACTGCGGCCCAGTCACACTCAAGAGCGACCAATAAGCAGGCACGATTCAAGCGTAGGGACTATAAGAATAAGTGTCGCTGAGAACGGTATGACGCCACCACAGATTTGACGGTCAACGCTGGCGCCATACCCAAAAAAACCGTGCAGGTGCACGACCCGTTAAGTGTTGCACATAATGGGAATAAATCCAGCCCTCATCGACCTTTGTGTCGATGCCATCATCCAGCCGTCTCTACCACTGTTGTCGCTGCTACGCCCAGGTCATCGTCTGTACCCACTGTGATCGCGGCCAGCGGTATTGCACCGATGGTTGCAGCCAGGAAGCCAGAAAGGAATCCATTAAACGAGCCAGAGCGAAGTACCAGGCCACTCGCCCGGGTCGCATGAATAATGCCGCTCGCCAACAGCGTTATCGAGAACGGCAACAACAAAAAGTAACGCATCACCGTTCTCTGGCAATAATACTCCGTGATCTACTGCAAACCGTGCCTGATGAGATCAAAAGGGCCGATATGTAGGGTAAAACTGACGCCACCGTGCGCTGCCATCACTGTGGCGCGGTCTGCGGTCCCTTTTTGCGCAGTGATTTTCTGCAGAGCAGTCAGTTCAGGCGCAGATTCCGGCGACATTAGTGCAGCGGCTGGACAGGAGTCATCAATCGGAGGGCAGTCATGGCCATCGGCAAAGAAACTGAAGCAAAAATACTGCGCTACCATTTTGTTGAGAAGTGGCGAACGGGCACCATTGCGACCCAGCTTGGCATTCACCACTCAGTGGTTGATCGGGTACTGGCACAGGCTGGCCTGCCCAAGGTGGAGCGCACTCGCCGTGCGTCGATCATCGACCCCTATCTGCCCTTTGTCATCGACACCCTGCGGGAGTTTCCCACACTCACGGCGGCCCGCTTGTATGAAATGGCCCGCCTGCGGGGATACCCCGGTGGCCCCAGCCAGTTTCGCCAGCGTATCAGTGAACTGCGGCCGCGCAAGCTGTCCGAGGCGTATTTACGCCTAAAAACCCTGCCCGGTGAGCAAGCCCAGGTTGACTGGGGTTCGTTCGGGCATATTCAGATCGGCAAGGCCCGGCGGCCGTTAATGGCGTTTGTGATGGTGCTGAGCTGGTCGCGACAGATCTTCTTGCGCTTTTATCTCAACCAGCAAATGGAGAACTTTTTACGCGGCCATGTAGCGGCATTCGAGGCCTGGCAAGGATTGCCAAAGGTGCTGCTGTACGACAACCTTAAATCGGCCGTATTGGAGCGCCACGGTGACGCCATCCGCTTCCACCCCACCTTGCTGGCCTTGTCAGCCCACTATCGCTTCGAACCACGCCCGGTGGCGGTGGCCCGGGGCAATGAAAAGGGCCGGGTAGAAAGAGCGATTCGCTATATTCGCGATAATTTCTTTGCCGCTCGTCACTGGCAAACACTGGCCGAACTCAATGCGCAAGCTGAGCACTGGTGCCAGGGTGTGAGTGCTGATCGGGCTTGCCCTGAAGAGCGTACGTTGACGGTCAGGGAAGCCTTCTTACAGGAGCAGGTGAGTTTATTGTACTTGCCGGATAATCCCTTTGATACCCATGAGAGACAGCCCGTGCGGGCCGCCAAAACCCCTTATGTTCGCTTCGATCTCAATGATTACTCCATTCCCCATCAATACGTGCACAAGCCATTGAGCGTGAGCGCTGACCTGGAGCGGCTCCAGATAGTGGAGGGCGATCAATGCATTGCTGAGCATCAGCGCAGCTTTGGCAAAGGGGAGCAAATCGAACAGGAGGCGCATATCAATGCCCTATGGCTGGAGAAAACCCACGCCAAACTACACCGGGGTCAGGATCGCCTGAGCCATGCTTCGGCGCACGCCCAGACGCTGCTGCAGCAATCGGCACAGCGTGGACATGTCATTAAAACCACGGTCCGGTTACTCAATCAACTGCTTGATGATTATGGGCGGGACGAGCTGCATGTAGCTCTGGGTGAAGCACTTGATCGGCAATCACCCTACCCGGAGGCGGTGCAGCACGTTCTTGAGCGCCGCCGTGATGAACAGCACCTGCCGCCACCGCTTGCTGTCGCCGTGCCGGCGAAGGTCAAACACTACAGCGTCAAGCTGGCTCGGCTTGCCGATTACGACAAGCTCAATGGCACCCGAAGCGAGACAGGAGATGATACCGATGATTGATATCGAGCAACTCAAACAGCAGGCACTTGAACTGAAGCTCCACGGCGTGCTGGCGCACTGGGGCGAGATCACCGACGAGCAATACCCCTGGCGGGCACAGCTCATCGCCTGGGAGCTTGCCGAGCGCAAACAGCGCTCACTCGAACGGCGCCTGAGCAGCGCCAGGCTGGGCCGGTTCAAACCGATGAGTGAGTTTGACTGGCAGTGGCCAAGCGCTATCGACCCACAAGCGATTCATGCCCTGATGCAACTGGGTTTTATGGACACGGCCAGCAATATTATCCTGCTGGGCAGCAACGGCGTGGGCAAATCGATGATCGCCCAGAACCTGGGGTATAACGCTGTCATGCACGGCTATACGGCGCTGTTTACCACCGCAGCGGCGATGCTCAACGACCTGGCAGGTCAGGATGGCGCCAATGCCCTGCAGCGTCGATTGAAACACTACGCCAGGCCCGCCTTGCTGGTAATTGATGAAGTGGGCTACCTCTCCTACAGCAATCGTCATGCTGACTTGCTGTTTGAAATCATCAACCGGCGCTATGAGAAATGTTCAACTTTGGTGACAACGAACCGTCCGTTTGGCGAGTGGAATGACGTGTTCCCCAATGCCGCGTGTGTGGTCTCCCTGATTGACCGTTTAGTCCATCACAGCGAGGTCATCGCCATTGAGGGTGAGTCGTACCGCATGAAGGAAGCGCAGGAGTGTGCGTCGAAGCGGCGCGAGACCAAAAAGCGAGGAAAGGCTAAATGAAAACCTTAAAAATCACAACCTACTGGACGGCTGAACAAGCCGATTGTATTTATCAGCTGCTCGGCGACCTGAGATCGGTACTGTGGGATCACTATGGTGATGAGATTGCGCAACTGTACGAGGAGATCCGGATTGAGCAACAAGAGTACACAGACAGTGTCGAGGTAAATCATGAGCTGCCGTTCTAGCCTGTGATCGATTGGAGTTAAGCCGGATCACTGTCGCCTCTTTGTCGTTCTTTTATTCTGCGGCAAATAACTGCGGGTTTACTGTGGCGCTAACACCAGTCGGTTGCATATTCATTAGTCTGAGTATAGGAAGGATTAATACCCCCTGATTTTGCTCAATCTACTACAAGGTCCCGGCTGCTGGCAATCGACAGTTGCCTGTGCCGGATGCCAAAATCTCACTACAAGGATTAATACCGCCCAAATCTCCAGACAAAGTAGCACCGCTGCTTCAAGAGCCGGTGAATCCCTTTTTCAAGCCGTATCGCTGGCCATCATAGCAGATAGTGCCCAGAGGTTTACTCAAAAATTTTGTTTGCTCAAAAAGCCTTATGAGGTGGTTCAATAAAACTGCACAAGCCAGTCAAGGCGCCTGTTCAACGCGGGAAAGTCAGCCTGATGATGGGTTTGTCGGAAAATGGAGTTTTTAGCTTGTTGTTAATAATTACTAGAGTTTAGAGTCTGGGGAGGAAGATTATCGCGCAAAGTGTGCGAAAAAACTTGACATAAAGCGGCAAAAAGTTTGCCGCGCCCTCCCATGATCTATGACGATTGGGCTAAAGATGGCCACTGTTAACAGAAAGACTGAAGATAAAAATGCGGGAACAAGCCATCGATTTCTTCAACTACGTCGATGAGTTCGAACCAAAGCCTCTGCTTGATAAACCGACTTCCTACCTAAGTGACTGCAGCCTGACCACAATTTCTTCCCAAGGTACATTATCAGTCATATGGCACCAAGATATCCTCAACGCGCCTTTAATTTCTTCCTCATTTAATCCCATAGCCTCTAGGACATGGCTGGCAGTGTAACTGCTGGATGTGCAAGCCGAACCATTCGATATCGCCGCAACCCCCTTGAGGGCAACAATAGCCGCTTCTGAATTAACATCTGGCACAGAAATATTTACCACATTTGGCAACGTATTCACCCCGTGAAACATTGCCTCTAATTTCTCAAAAGCTTGTATAGCCTGCTGTTTTAAAACTTCACAGTGAGCCAACCACACTTGATTATTTGCTTTAGCCAACTTTGAGGACAACCCAAAACCAGCAATCAAAGGCACGGGTAGTGTACCAGGACGAAGACCTTTTTCTTGTCCCCCACCGTAGGTCAGCGGCTTGATCGGTGGCCGTTTATACGACCGACGCCGTGTTATCAAGGCGCCCACACCTTTAGGGCCATAGATTTTATGCGAGCTAACACTGATTAAATCAATTCGTCCATGCTGAAGTGGTTCAAGCAATTTTCCGAAACCTTGCGCTGCATCAACGTGAAAATAAACATCACTCGCCTCTAAAGAATCAGCTATCTCCCCAATAGGCTGAATTACACCGGTCTCATTGTTAACGTACATAATGCTAATCAATCCTGTCTTATTCGTTACAGCATCGTTAACTTGATCTACGGAAACCGCTCCACCTGCAGCCGGTTTCAAATAAATTACATTGAAGCCCTGCTCCTCCAGTGTGGCACAAGGTTCCAATACCGCCTTATGCTCTATTTCGGAAGTAATAATATGCGTTTTACCCTGCTTTTTTAGGGCTGTCGATAAGCCCAATATTGCCAAATTATTACTTTCGGTCGCTCCACTAGTAAATATTACTTCATCTTTTTGCGCATCTACGACTTCGCCTACCTGCTGGCGAGCTGTTTCAACAGCCCTTTTTGCCACGGCACCGTACTCATGGGTTCGGCTTCCAGAATTGCCGAATTCCTCCTCCATATAGTGACGCACCAACACCGCCACCTCTGGTTCCATTGGCGCGGTCGCATTACAATCCAAATAAATTGCCATTTTTTCAAAAAAACCTTGTTCGTATATTCTCAAAAGAATAGAATTGTTCGTATGTTAACATACGAACAATAGATAACACAGGAGATACAAGTAAATGGATACTTCCTTTGAGTATGTATTCCCTGCCATCCGTGGTATTCAAGCAGGTAGAGAATACTATGCTTCTATGTGTCCCCTAAAGCTTATCTCCAAACTTTTTATTTTTGATGACGAAGAGCTTCGCCCAGAGCTAAGGGCTCAACGCACGCTTAATCATTCTCGCATACCCGTTATGTCACAATATCTGGTCGACAACAAAAAAAGCTACGTTTTCTCCGCTATCACAGCTTCCATTGATGGCAAAGTACACTTTGAACCTTTTGGGGACGAAGGTGAAATTAGCCGAATAGGTACACTCAAGATAGACATGAACTCTCAACTCATTATTAACGACGGTCAACACCGAAGCGTAGCAATCGCGGATGCCCTTAAGAAGGAGCCTAGACTTGGTGACGAAAACATTTCTGTTGTATTTTTTATCGATAGAGGGCTAAAGCGATGCCAACAAATGTTTGCCGATCTCAACCGCTATGCTGTACGCCCCAGTAAGTCATTAGGGTTGCTCTACGATCATAGAGACGATGATGCGCAAATCACTAAAATGGTAATTATTAAATCGAATACTTTTGGCGATCTTGTTGAAATGGAAAAATCGAGCTTTGGTCAGCGCTCACGTAAGCTATTTACCCTCAGTGCAATCCATTACGCTAACAATGCACTGTTAAATAGTCTAGAGCTAAAGAGCAGCGAGGAAGCGAAAAACCTATCTATTCAATATTGGAACGAATTAGGGAAGCACATCAAGGAGTGGACATTGGTGAAAGACTCTAAAATCACCTCTGGCGAAATCCGTCAAGACTTTGTCCACTGCCATGCCATCTTATTGCAGGCTATGGGCGTTCTAGGCAACGCTATATTGAAACTACCGAAGGCAGAACAGAAGAAACGATTAAAGCTACTCAGTAAAATAAACTGGAAGCGCACTAACAGCAAAGTATGGGAAGGTCGAGCTATGATTGGTGGTGGCATCCAAAGAGGTAACAAGAATGTTGCCCTTTCTGCCAATTATTTGAAGGGACAACTAGATATTGAATTATCGCCTGAAGAACAACACATAGAAGACGCCTTTAAGCGAGGTGAACATGGCTAGCAATATCGCATCCGACAGAAAAACAGTTTTCAAAAAACTCGGTTATAAAAAAACGATTGGCAATCTTATCAAACAAACTCAGGAGCTCTATCTTTCAGATGAAATCCCATGGGTAATCGGCTATAGCGGCGGGAAAGACTCAACTGCCATACTTCAGCTTATCTGGAATGCAATTGCTACTCTACCAAAAGAACAACACATCAAACCGGTACACGTTATCAGTACCGACACCCTGGTAGAAAACCCTATCGTCTCACTTTGGGTTGAGCGTTCACTCACTCAAATGAAAAAGTCTGCCGAAAAGGGCAATCTACCCATCCAGCCCCACCGCTTAACACCGGAAGTGCAAGATCGATTTTGGGTAAATTTAATCGGCAAAGGATACCCGGCACCCCGACCAAAATTTCGTTGGTGTACTAGCAGGCTAAAAATAGCACCGTCAAATGACTTCATAACCAATATGGTAAGGGCGAACGGCGAAGCTATCTTGGTACTCGGCACCCGAAAAGCAGAAAGTGCATCACGCGCTGCAAATATGAAAAAATACGAGCAAGGTAGCACCCGAGACCTTTTGAGTAGAAACAAGGAACTTGACCGTGTTTGGGTTTATACACCTGTATCTGACTGGCATGACGATGATATCTGGCAATACCTCATGCAAGAAAAAAATCCATGGAGCTTCAAAAATGAAGAGCTGTTGAATATGTACCAGGGAGCCACCTCTGATGGAGAGTGCCCTTTAGTTGTAGACACTAGCACGCCCAGCTGCGGCGATAGCCGTTTTGGTTGCTATGTTTGCACAATGGTTGGTGAAGATAAATCTATGGCCGCCATGATTCAAAACGATGATGAAAAAGAATGGATGCTACCTTTACTGGAGCTACGTACCAAATGGCTAGATATTACAGATCCGAATACTGAAAAGAAAAACAAAAAAATCGATGCAGAGCGGAAAAATCGAGATTTTCGCCGCATGAATGGCTCGCTCACCCTCCACAATGACCGGCTTGTACATGGCCCTTATAAACAAGAATACCGCGCCCAATTATTAGCCGCTGTTTTAAAAGCGGAAATTGCCGCTCGCAGACTCGGGCCTACTGAGGTTAAAGCGCTCAAACTTGTAACACTAGAAGACTTAGAAGAAATTCGACGTATATGGATAATGGAAAAACACGAAATTGAAGATATCCTTCCCGGGATTTACGAAAAAACTTGCGGAGAAACATACCCCGGCAAGCGCCTTGAAGAAGGCCACGCTTTTAAGGCAGAAGACATGGTCCTCCTTAAAGAAATCTGTAAAAATCAAGCTGCCGATATTGAGGGACTGCACTACGAACTTATTAGAGACCTTCTACATATCGAACACCAAAACCGAACCATGGTACGCCGTAGTGGCTTGTTTCACACCCTGGACAAAACCCTGGAGCGCTGCGCCTTTAAAACCGAAACAGAGGCATTGGAATTTGCTAAAATCCGTAAAGAAACTCGCGACAGTATTGACGATCAAGAAGATAATTCCCTTCTTTTTGACGATGTTATGAATTCTTAATCAAGGCATAAATATGATTTTTACCGAAATGGTTCTGCATAACTTTGGCATCTATAAGGGACGGCACTGTGTGGACCTCAAACCAACGAGTACAAAAAGACCAATCATTCTTTTTGGTGGGTTAAATGGTGGCGGAAAAACCACATTTCTTGATGCTCTACAGCTCACACTTTACGGGAAATTTTCCAAATGCTCTAACCGAGGAGAATTGAGTTATAACGACTACTTGAAAGAAACTATTAACCACCACGTCAACCCTGAAGATGGTGCTGCCCTGGAGCTAGAATTTATTCACTACAGCGAAAGCAAAGAAACCACCTATCGTATTAAGAGGTTTTGGGAAAGTACTGGAAAGGGCATTAAAGAAACCACGGAAGTAATTAAGGATGGGGTTTTTGACTTGGCCATGTCAGAACAATGGTATGAATACGTCGATGAATTTTTTCCCAACAATATCTCCGGCTTATTTTTCTTCGATGGTGAACAAATAGAAAAACTGGCCAACCCGGAAAACTCTGCAGATATTATTCAAACCGGCATTATGTCGCTGCTGGGTCTGGACCTCATCGAAAAACTGCGTGACGACTTACGCAGCCTTGAACGAAGGAGACGAACTAAACAAGTCAACAAAAAATTAGCGAAAATAATCGAAGAGACAGAAACAAAAGTTGAAAACATAGAGAAACAAGTCAAACACCATAATGAGAAATTAGCTAATAAATCTAGCGAAATAGACAGCCTAAAAAGGCAAATTATTGGGGTAAAACGCGATTACAAAAGACATGGTGGCGAATTATATGTACAGCGGAGACTCATCGAAGATCAGCACAATCATAACCAAGAGAAACTTAAATACTTAGAAAATAATATTCGAAAATACGCCGAAGGCCCAGCCCCTTTACTGTTGGTAAAATCACTCATTGAACGCGCACAAATACAAAGTAAAAATGAAAGCGCTGCACTTATTAATCGTGATATTATTTCAACATTGAGCCAGCGCGACCTAAATATCATTAATCAATTTTCTGAAAAAAACACTGATAAGTATAGTATAGACCTGCTGAGTGGATTACTCACAGCCGACAGGTTCCAGCGAACCGAATCAGCTAAACAAGCAACCCCACTCAATATACGTCCTGAAGTTCTATCTCAATTTAATAAAATATTTTTCGGAAATCAAAAAAAAGAAGCCAAACATCTCAAACTCGCACAAGAACAAATAAACGAAGAACTGGCAGTAAGTGACAAAAAACTATCCGCCATCCCAGAAGCAGATATGATTAAAGGTGTTTTCCGAGCATTACAGGTCGCCGAAGATAAACACAAAACAGCACAGGGGGAACTAAAAATCTTACAAATAAACTACAATGAGATAGTCAAGGCTCTCAATAGCAAACAGCACGAAATAGATCGATTACTACATAATACTAACGACGAACAACTCAGAACTCACCGTGAAAAACGTATTCTGGAGCATATGGAGGAGGTTCAACAAACGTTAGCTATCTACCGTAAAGCACTTATAAACAAGCATATCGGCCATCTGCAAGCCCTGGTTAAAGAGAGTTTTTCCGCCTTAATTAGAAAAAATGACCTTGTACACGACATACAAATCAACCCTGAAAATTTCACGCTAAGTGTAATCAATCAACAAGGCGAAATTATTCCTGCGAAAAGGCTGTCCGCTGGAGAACGGCAACTACTAGCGATATCCATTTTGTGGGGACTTGCCAAGGCATCTGGACGCCCACTCCCTGTCATTATTGACACCCCCCTTGGCAGGCTCGATAGTGAACATCGTTCACACTTGGTAAACAACTACTTCCCTAATGCTAGCCACCAAGTCATTCTTCTATCAACGGATACTGAAATTGATTGTGAATACCGAAACGACTTATCAAAAAGCATTGGCAAGGAATATCATATCCAATACCAAGAGCATCAACAAAGCTCTACCATTACATCAGGTTACTTTTAGAGACCATTCAGATGATAGAAACTATTCGTATTTCGGAAAAAGGCAAGCAGCAGCTTACGCGATTAAAACGTAAAACTGGTATCGATCAATGGAATACCCTTTGCCGCTGGGCACTTTGCACGTCCCTTGCGGAGACCTCAATTCCTCCCAAGGAAGAAATCCCGGCAGACAGTAATATTGAGATGACATGGAAAACCTTTGCAGGTCAATACGAGGGAATTTATGAAGCTCTCATTAAACAGCGTCTTATTGACGATCAATTACCATTAGACGATGCGCCGTTATGGTTTAGAGTGCATCTACATAGAGGAATATCCTACTTGAATAACTCGACCAATTCTTTACTCGACGTGATTAGTTAGCATCCAATATGTTAGGCAACCTCTCTTCTTGAGAAAATACTCGCCTATATCGATCCAGTAGCTGTTTATTTTTTGATTTTGGGAAACAATCTAAAGCGTATAAAAATAAATCTCTAACCAAAATTTCGTTTCTTGTTACTACCGTCTTGCCTACTGGGTTCCAAATTAGCATTCTAAAGAAATCGTCCTGATACAAATGAGGTAATTTCGAAGTCAACTTCACCGCCTTTCTCAAGCTGTAATGCCCAGTTAACTTCTCGATAGTTTTTGTAATTATTAAAAACCCCTGCGGTCTAAAGAGAATGTGTCCACCACTATCACATCTAAGGCTATTACACATGTCTTTATAATCTATTGACTGACAATACTCATCAAATTCTGGAAAATATTGCTTTAAATACTTCAAATAGCTTTTTACCAATTTATAATATTGATCTAGCATATCATTAGCAGGTCTGTTTTTAGTTGTATCATCTCGGGAATACGGAATTCCATAATCAGTATTCCTATTAATGGTAGTAATAATTATCCTAACAGCATCATACAACGCGCCTATTGTAGTAAAGCTATAATTATTTCTATCCGGCATTCTGTTATTTGCGACATATGAAATTTTCGCTTCTTTAAAATCCGATTCTGTTTCTACCAGCCGTCTGGTAAGTATTGCTGCAACATCATCTTCATCGAGTGCAATAATTTCGCCTTTTTTTACAGGAACAGCCTTTTTGTTTAGTGTCGTAAATAAACGTCTAGATCTTTTTAAACCTTCGCTTGTATTTTCATGCCCAACAAACAAAACGCCTAAATTTTCTGATCCTAAAGCTTTATCCCTCTTCAGAGCATCTTCAATTCCCACAAGGCGATGCTGACCATCCAGTGCAAATATAATTTCACAACCTGTTAATTCCAAATAACCAAAACTTTCATCTGACAACTCAATTGCTGGAATGGAAAGCCCATTCAATTTATCTTTAAATCCGCCCAGTTGATGCCATTTTGTCTTACCTTTATAAACTGCTGCCACTAGCGACCCAAAAAATCGCTCATCTTGCTGCAGGATATAATTAGCAATTTCTTTTTTTCGATTACTTCTAACTTGTCTTTGAATCATCTTCGACAATTCTTTATTTTCGACAATATCTTCAGCGATAGTTATATATTTAACTGCCACATCCCATGTTATCAACGCATTATAAAATGCCCAACTTCCAATTCTTCCTCTTAGTGCTGGCACTAATAAACTTTTATTATCCATGTCATGGATTCCTCAATACTTTAATCGCCTTCTTAATTTCACCCACAGGTATATCTCCCTCACTATATGGTGGGATTAGGCATTCAGTAAGCCTAGCTTCCAAATTTCTCAAATGTGTTCTTGATGAAACTGTGCTACAAACAAAATAAATGTCATCTTTCCAAAGATTTAGCATCTCATTTATTTTTTTCCTATTCCTTGAACTTTTCTGATCATTCAAATAATCTTGATATCGATCTTTTAGTGTCCGGTGAGGTTTTTTGTATCCGGTCTGCCCCACATACAAAATATAATTATTCTCGGGCGTCCAAGCAGCCTTATGGCTCACAACAAACATATAAATACCCTTTTTTTCAGGAATACTATTCTTGTTTTCTCTCGTAAATTTGTAGGACGCCCAGTTGAGTTGCACACGTGTTGGTTTATTTCGCCATAAACTGGGAGAGAGTAAAAACCTTCGCTCAAAAGGCATCAGCTTATGAGCCAATTGAATCTCAGGATCAAGATCTGGCACGCTATCGGAGACCAAGTCTAAAAACTTACTCGCCATTAACTTATATCCACCAGAATCGCTGTAAAATTATTGCTGTGGGAAGTTACTATCATTGTGAATAGCACTCGATCAACTTATAATTTCGTGAAAAAAGATACAACTTCAATTGAATATCCAACACCACAAAGTTAAAGACCTTCAACTTTAGTCAACTACACAATCGGTATCGTTCCTACGCTTATTCCCACTTGAAAACCACACTCTCGTATCAGAATCATAAACACCTCCCTCATTAATCAATACTCCAGTTACCGTTCCATCAACGGACAAGCCAGTCAGATACTCAATTCGAGCATTTATTTCACCAATACTCATCGGCTCAGTCATCGCTGAAAGCAGCTCCCTTACAGCCTGGGAAATATTTAATCGGCGCGTGTCTCTCCCCCACTCATCCAGGCCTAAAAACATAGAACGCCCCAAATAAAATCGCCTGTCCTTTTGCGCTAAGTTTAACAATGCGTAGGCTGAAGGGTTCTCAGTGGAATTATCACTCACCTGAATCACAGCACCTACTTCAGAAACGTGAATGCCTTTTTGTGTGGTTTGTAAATAATTAAATAGTTTATCGAGCTTAGCTTTAAGCTGCTCCTGAGTACCACCAATATCACGCTCTACTAAACCCCAAAAATCAGGCCCAATTTGAATCATTCTTTCCGTGGGCTGGAGCTGTAAATTATTAGATACGCCACGTATTCTTGCAAGGCGCTCCTTTATCTCTTTTCCTTTGAGAGGCCCGCCATTCTCTTCAAGTATTTGAGTAAAAGCATCTGCCATATCGACACGGTCATTAACAGATTGATTCGAGTCTGACCTGACCCATACCATTCTATTTAAGTAGACCAGCTTATTTGAGTTGCCTAGAATAATATTTAAAATGTAACTGTCTAATTTTTCCGGCAGCGCAGAAAACTGGCTCTCTAGGGCGGTTAATATTTTATTAGCGTGCCACTGTTTCTTCAGTGGACCTGCGTACATTAAATTGGTAACAACTAAACATATGTTATTACACGTTCCAGGTGATAATGGATTAAATTTTTCCAGACCGTAAATCCCGCGCCCAAAGAGTTTTGCCCCCTGACGAACCAGTGCATTTTTCGCCAACCTTTCATCAACGGTACGTCCAAACAACTCATTCGCTCTTACAGCCACCTCGGTGAAATGGAGCGGACACTCAGCCTGAAGAAGAACCGCTTGGACGGCCGACTCTGCAGAAACCCCGAAACTTAAAAGTTTTGCCTCATCCCCCTCACCATAAAATTGCAGCGCGGAATCAAACTCAGCCCACATAAGGGACAATAGCTCGACAGCTCCTTTTTCTAATAAGGCAGCCCTGAATGTCATGGCTATGTCATGACGAGTCCAGCCTCCATCTTTGGCCTTATCCTTTAAGTTTTTACGAAAATGACTGACGCAATTCTCCCAAACATCTACTTTTATTCGGGTAACCACACTTGCACCGTTGATATTAACAATGCGAATCTCATTTTCAGAGAAAAGCTCAATAATGGCCGCAAGATGCTGATAGTTACCCATAAAGCCTTCAAACCAGGGATCTTCAATTTCAAGCATTTCCAGGTATAGCGGTTCAGTACGATCAATTAGCAGTTGACCAATTTTCAGTGCAATACAATCATCCAAAAATTCATTTTCTACTATATTATTGACGTATTTCTTTTGAATTTGGCGGACACGTTCACGGGTTACCCCCATGCGTTCTCCAACGACCTCTAATGTCATTGCGACACCGCCATACCCAGTTCGACACTCCATGACCTGACGATGTGTATCCTTCATCTCTGACAAGGTTTTTTCAAAATTCTCTTTTAAGGGAATCGTTGAAACCAACTCAAGTTGATAAGCTTCGTCTCTCCCGCTACCATTAGCAGAGACATCGCCTATTTCAGCATCGTCTGAATAAATAGTGCTGATGTGCTTGACCCGGCTCGCCAGTTTTTCTACGTTGCCCAACAAATTTGTACGAACATCACCGACTGACTTACGGCCAAAATTAGGCCATTTTAATAAGTCGTCCACTGACAAATTGCGTAAGTCATCTAAACAATTAATCGAGTGTGCCTTGAATACATTCAGCACCCTAACAGGTAAATTTAATGATCCGAGATTAGAAGACGTAAGATGGTTTGGCAGAATTTTTATTAATGCTATCGGATCCGTGATGTCAGTTTCACGCTTCAATACTGAAAAGCGATATAGATCAAGCTGAGAACGGAGTTTATCCGGTAGCTCACCCGCGTTAGTAATGAAACTAGCATCGCTATAAATACCATACGACTTCGCCTGAGCACCTAGCTCTGGATTAATGACCTCCAGCTCTTTTATCCAGCCTTCTAGTTCTGCCGAGATGCGTTCAAGAGAACCATATCGATCACCACCCCACCTACTGAACAATGGCGTAGATGCAGGTTTGGAATAATCCGTATTTTGAGCATGTCGATTAAGCTCAATGGCCAGCGCACTAACGGGCTTTTTAATACCGAATCGATACAAACCTCGATCAACAATACGAGCGAAAATCTCTTCTTTATTTAACGGATGCTCACAATCGTTTAGCACCCTAAGAGCTGCTTCAGCAATCGTGTATTTTCCTTGCCCACTTTCAACCGATGAGCTTTGAAATGTAGTAGTCGGCTCATCCTGATCGAAACCGATCCCTTTCACTAACTGATACAAAGGCACAACCTGAAAAGGTAGTATCATTTCGGCAACCACAGCGACAGAAGCCTGATACTCTTCTGGCAAAGTCCACTTTGCCGCAACAGAAACAAGCACCTTACCTTTGTGCTTTAACAAAGCCGATACATTCTTAATTTTTGGCCGTAGAAAACCAATATGAATGAGTCCTGCATCTGTCAGCTTATCAGCTTGATTCCAAGCTTCTTGCAACGTTAAGAAATCACGATGAACGGTGATTTGAATAGGTTGATCTTCGCTTAGGATCACAAAATAAAACTTTAATGCCGCCATAGTTATTATTCTTTAACTTACTCTTCAAAATATCCTTCCAAAGGCAATTGGCCGGTTTTCTGGTAGGCCAGATAAAACTCTTTGACTCCATGCTCAGCCAAGCGCTCAATGAATTCATAAACCAATACATTTTTAGGCAATAATCCTGATGTTTTCACTACCGTAGCAAGCACACCGTCAGGGTCAAGTTCCGCCACTCGAAGATTGCTGATGCTTTTATCATTGAGCGGTGGTGGTGGCTCATGGTTTTTAACTCCCAGAGCGACTGCAAGGCGATATAAGTCAAACTTGATAAGCTTTACCCCTTCAGTACCATGCTCGGGATTAAGGTCTTCCAGCAGCTCATCAAGCTGTGCGCCCGCCGCCGCAGTTAGACCAATTCGACTAGGTTCAACCATTTTAATTACTCTTTACAATTCTAGATTCAGTAGCTGAAATACGCTCAATTTGGTAACGAGCACCAATACGATCTGCAAAATTCTCTATATCACGATCAGGGTCTATCTCGCCCTCATGCACAAGCAAAACAACTTGCTCGGCCATATTCGGTAGATATTTCAAAACATTACTACGATGTTTTGGATCCAGGCGCCCCAAGGGAGTATCCATTACCACGGGGTCAGCTTTACGCGCAGTGCGGTTAAGGCCATCAATCAAAGAAAGTGCCACAATTTGCTCTGCACCCGCACTACGTTCTTTTAACACACGCCCAGCTTGATCAATAATGGCGAGGCCATAATTTTTATTTATTTGTAAACGTGAATATGTTTTCTCTGTGGTTAATTTAGAAAACGCAGCAGTAGCATAACGCTCCACTTCTTCTCGCAATGAATTTCTAAGTTGATCGATACTTTTTGAAAAAATAGATTCTAAATCTTGATATATATTTACACGGATCGAGCTTTTTTGTCCTTGGGCACCAGCACTTTTTGAAATCAATGTGGCTATATGATCCTGGCTTTTCGTATTTTTTTCGATATCATTTCTACGCTCGCTAACATCGCTGTCCAATCTTGCACGCTGTCCAATCAAATGATCACGCTTATCACGCTGACGCATAATCGTATCGGTATCGTGCTCTCGAATTTCATCCTCTAGTTCATCAAGTTGCGTTTCAATCCCAATTAACTGTACCTGTATTTTCCTCTGTTTATTTATATTTTGAAGCAACCTTTTCCCTTCACCTTGCGATTCAATTTTAGACAACTTATCAATTTTACCGTTTAAGTCACTTATTTCATCGGGATTAACAACGGACAATTCTTCTTCTGTCTTTAATTCATCCATTTTATCCCTGATTGGCTGAATCATCGAATCAGGTATATTTTGCTTGCAGGTAGGGCATGTAGTATCATCAAGGCTTTGTTGTAGCGTTTGAATCTTTGAATTCAGCACTGCCTTCATTGACACCATAGCCTGTAATGAGTCCCTTCGTTCTTGCATCTTACCCATTAATGGCGCGACACTAACGTGAAGCACATCTTGCCATGCCGACTGAAGAAGCTCTCGCTGCTCATCCTTCAAAATCAGCAACTGCTGCTCGGCGGCTTTATGTTCGGAAGAAAGCCCCTCCAACTGTATCTTTTTATGTTGAACAGCCTCGGTATTGGTTAGCTCATCATCGATATCATCCACTTGTTTTTGTACACATACACTCTGCGCCAAAAGATCCTCCAAATCTTTTTCCAAAGACGTTAGCTTAACTTCTAACTGATTTTGTTGCTCTGCATAGCTCTTAAGGTCTGTATTTCTCCTGGCATCTCTGGTCTGTATTTTCCTGGCATCATTGAGCAACTTATTTAATTCATTCTTGCCGTGAAGTAGGGCCGGCACACCGAGAGCTTGCTCAATATGCACTTTGATCTTGTCACCTTGCTCACTCCCTTCTATCAGAAGGTCTTCGTATTCCTGAAGAAGCTCGCCATCGAAGAGGAAAAATCGTGAAATTTCCTCTGGTACCACTTGATTGATTGTATTTTCAATAATATCACCAGTTTGCGGCTTTCCATCAATACTCAAACTAATGCTCTCTTCAAAATTAGCATCAATTTCAGGTTGATAAACATGGGGTTTTTTCTCTATTGTTCGGCGTAAATCATAATCTTTCTCGCCATTGGAAAACTTAAGTACTATAGACATGCTCCAGTCTCCATCTGTAGCGGCTTCGATATTAACTAAATTAAGTCGCGGTATAGGCCTCATGTGTCTACCAACAGCAATACCATAAAAGCCCCAACGCATGGCATTGAGGAAGCTGGTTTTACCCCTCATATTATCACCAAATAACAGCATGACATTCTGGGTATCATGCTGAGGAAAGTTTACTTTTTGCTCTCCTTTATAGGGCATAAAATTGTTTATAGTCAGTTCTTTTAGTTTCATAAAGTCACGTCGCCTTCGTTTGTCAGGAGGGCTGCTTCAACTAAGGCATTTATTTGTTTCGTAGTGTCCGGCTCTTTATCGTACTGGTGGTCACAAAGTAACTGATAACAGGCTTTTAACAAGTCATCGTCCACATTAGTATTCATCTGCGCCTTCACATCAAGCAATACTGAAAGCGGGTCACTTTTAGTCGTCATCGTAATCTCCTGGTTCTTCAATCCCGGCTGTATCGACTAAGCTCATTTCTTCTAGATTTATACCAAGCTCAATAGCAATAGTGATCAATTTATTCGCTCCCGATCTGTTCATGGCAGTATCCGAAAATTGAATACTTCTTTGTAGCTCACTCTTTAGAAGTGATAACTGCCCAGGTTCTTGATCTAAACATACCGGCACCACAACAGCATCGTAGATAACCGCGTTATATTTACCTGGGCATACTCTCAATACACGCCCACGGCGCTGAATAAATTGTCTAGGATTTTGAGAGGATGCCAAAATAATTGCATGGGATATTTTGGGAATATCAACACCTTGATCCAGACAACGGATTGAGACCATTATTCCACCAAAACGCTTGAACCAGTCCAAAGATGCGGCCGCATCGCCCTTCATGTTGGTATGGTATTCACAAGGGTCGTAACCTTTTTCACGCAATGCATCTAGCACCTCGCCCAGCTGGTACTGGTCTTCGCAGTAAATCAGCCAGCTTTCACCCTCTACATAGTGATCAACTACAGTCCTTACAGCATAAGGTACTTTCGCCGAAGCTTTCTTTGCAATACGGGAGCGCTGTATCAGCATGTTTTGTAATCGGGGAGTGATGACAGGCGACCCTCTATCGTCTCTTTTGGAACGAGCATACTCCCGCGATATTTCACGTGTGGCTGTCTCCCAAGCTTCGGATTCTTCAGCCGTTAAACGTATCGGTTCAGGATGGTATTCATACTCAACTAATCGCTTACTTTCTATTGCATCTACTAGCGTAAATGGAGGATCAACTATAGGGCCAAAATATTTGAATATCTTTTCTGTGCCGTGAGGATCGCCATAACGACGCGGTGTAGCACTAAGACCTAAGCGTGGCCCTGATTTAATTGTCAGGATTTTAGAATTTTCTGTACTGCCTATCTCATGCACCTCATCCGCAACCACCATTATGTGGTCACCACCCCAAAACCCATTTCTGAAATCATCTAATCTAGCGGTTGCCATAGTCGCTAACACAATCCTTATGCCGAGCCCCTTTCCAGGCTGGGTAAACTGACGTAACCGCCTGTTTTTGCGCCAACGATTATGGCCGTCACCTGCCTTCAAAATAGTAGCATTCGGAAGCTCCTCTTTGATCTCTTCGCCCCATTGCTTATGCAGTAATCGATCTGGAACCAATACTAGAGCAACGCCATTATCACCTAAATATTCTTTTAGGACCATTAACGCTGTAAAGGTTTTACCACTGCCCGTTGCGTGCTCAAATACACCTCGGCACCCTTGTGCCGCCCACTCCTCTATGGCTGCCAACTGATGCTTTAACGGCTTACGCTTTTCGGTGTTTTCTTCTGTATTTCTAGTGACGCTCCAAAATTTATAGAGATTTGCTACATCAATAGCCTCAATACTCTCTTTGGCCATCATCTGAATTTTACCTTTGGCTATTTTAGGAAAATCAACTACATGAACAGCATCAAGCTCACCATTCCATAGTCGCTCAAAATACTGTGTACTATTTTTTACACGTAAGGCTTCTTTCACCCCATTCCAAGAACAATAAGCATCGAATGACTCATAGTTGCCGCGATCATGCCAGCCATTCCAAGACTCATTAATAGAACCCTTAAAACTGACAATATTTCCCTTCCCATCTTTGAAAACTCCCATTTTTTCATGATAGATTCCGTGACCTTCTGGTCTGAATGCAATTTTCAGACTAATAACACCAACAGAAATTAATGTTGCCAAGGCTTCAGCATTTGTGCGTAGTGATTTATCTCTACATAGAGATTCGAAATCTCTCACCAAGGCAGTATCAAGAGCACTATCACGTGATTGAAAGCCACTAGCAATTGCGTTGTAATCTTCATCTGTTAAGTTCGGCGAACAAACTAATCGCATCGTGCCGCCACGCTTGGCAAACTCAATCAAATCTGACCCAATCAGCAAAAAAACAGTTGAGCGAAAATAACCTACTGCCCCTGTCATAAGTGGTGGCCTCGCTCAGACAGGGCTTATAGAACGACTCAACCAAGTCCTGCTCACCTGTACGATACTCCTCCAGGATGTGTAACTCATCCAATGTCACTGGCTAATGTACCTCATAATCCACAACTTAAAGATTATAACAGATCGACTAAATTACACATAAAATCAATCTCAGCCCAAATCTCCAGACAAAGTAGCACCGCTGCTTCAAGAGCCGGTGAATCCCTTTTTCAAGCCGTATCGCTGGCCATCATAGCAGATAGTGCCCAGAGGTTTACTCAAAAATTTTGTTTGCTCAAAAAGCCTTATGAGGTGGTTCAATAAAACTGCACAAGCCAGTCAAGGCGCCTGTTCAAAGACCTCCTGGCAACGAACCATGAAGGAGTAAACGTTAGCGATAGGTGGGCCAGGGTCACTGGGTCGATTTATTGGTGCTTACGGGTACAAGGAGGTAGATCAGAACCCGCGAGCCTCCTCCAGCGCAGTGTTTGGGCCGCACGACAACAGTGCGGGATTCACCAGGGTTGAGGGTGAGTACGACCTCAAGGAAACCCGGGAGCTGTTTGGTACCTCGCTGCACCTGAGCCGCGAACTGGAGAGAGCCACTTTCACGTCCAGCAGAGATGATAAGGCATTATGAATTTAGTCAAATAGATACTTAAATCTGCCCCAAAACAGAAAATACACTTGGGAAGTCTATAAAAAGGTCTATATTTAGAGCTATTAGCAAATCTATAATAGACTCGTTGGAATTATAATGCCTGCCGTATCAAAAGTAATGGCCAGTATGTCTACCAGTATAACTGACTTCAAAGCGAATCCTGACGCTCCCGCAAAATCTGTATCAAACGACAAGAGCCGCAGGATTTCCACCAGATGCTCTGTTGTCATTTCAGAGTGGTGCTTCACAAACTTAAGCACAGCCAACCCTGCCATCACGTCAGGATACCGCGACAGTTCTTGTAGCGGGATGTAGCCCAGATCATGCACTTCATATTGAAACGATGGCACATAGCGAGCCATATCCTCAGCCACATCAAACATTTCACCAAACACCTGCGGCACGTTCCAAGAAGCGCTGCCATGGTAGAAGACCAAGGGCACGATTGCGGGCAGGGCACGCAACTTCGCCGCCTGCCCATCGGCAAAGCGACTCCAGATTCGCAGCATATAACCAAGGAGCTGCAACAGTGTCGCTGGTTCCGAAACCGATTTATGCTCCAAAAGCACGTAGATCAGCGCGGGTTTACCGTCTTTCAGCGTGACCTCGAACAGCCCGTCGCTGTGTTTCAGGTGGGCGTCCTCCGTCGGATAAAGCTGCCTTCCACCCGTTTGGGGGCCGCATCCCCATGCGGTTCTTGATCCGATCCAGCAGGTAATCGCGTAAAAGCGCTGTCGCGCGGTCTTTGTCGTCAATGATGGCGCGGAACAGCGCATCATGCGTCGGCTTCATCGGTGGTGGCTTGTGTTTCCCGTTTTCAGTCATTCTGTCTGCCTTGCCTTAACTCGCGCATCTCCCCGACTTCATCCATCAGTACGCTACAAACTGATTCCACAGGTTTTTGCACAATCCAATCCCGGCAGTCTAAACCGCAAACGACCATTGCCCATGCTGGCTAAAGCCGTGGGTTTTACTGATCCCCTATCGGGAACTATAAACTCACCCCACCGCCGCCCCACGTGGCTGTATCTGGTCAATGTCGTTGCTTATTTCCTGCCGCGCCTTACGAAGTTCATAACTCTTTTGCAGGTTCATCCAGAATGAGGCTGAATTGCCAAACCACCTGCCAAGCCGCAAGGCGGTATCAGCCGTGATATTACGGCGGCCACGCATCACTTCCGACATGCGATTTTCAGGCACTTTAAGCTGACGGGCAAGTTCGGCACCGCTGATGCCTATTTCGGCCAGTTCGTCTTTCAGGATTTCGCCAGGATGTATTGGTGTTCTCATATCAGGTTTTCCTCATGTTAGTGGTAATCAACGATTTCCACGTTTCCAGGGCCATCGTCGGCCCATTCAAAACAGATACGCCATTGCTGATTAATGTGTATGCTGAATTGCCCGCCCCGGTTCCCAGACAATGCCTCAAACCGATTACTCGGCAAGGCTACTAAATCAGCGGGTGATTCTGCCGCATCCAGAATTTCCAGCCGCTTTTCAGCCTGTCGGCAGAACCCCTGAAAAGCCCTTACAAATCCGCCATCGGCAAAAGCTTTGGTTTTCTTGTCTCGATAGCTTTTAATCATGTCGCCAATATATCAAAAATATGCAATACGTCAAGCATACAATGGAGTTTGTTGCTAACATGGGATACGTTGGGTTTATGTAACATTACCTGCCCTTTGTTTCGGGGTTAAAACTGCATTCTCCAGCAGCAGCGGAACCGCGCCTATTTCTGTGCCACAGAGATCGAACAAATCCTTGACCACGCGGATAAAATCATCGGTTGCCAAAGCCTTCCAGCAGGTATCCGCCGTGTAGCTGCCCCGGTAGGCCGCCTGTGCACCGGGATTTTTAGTCCGCTCCAACTCCATCTGGAACCTTGTGCGCATTTGTTTGATCTCCGCCTCACGATGCCGGATCAGCGCCGCATAAATCCCGGCGAGGCGTTTGCCCCAGGGGGACGTCGTTGTTCATGGTCTTTCTCAGCTTTCTCTGTGTCATTGTTGTTTTTTCCTTTCATCAATTATGCCGTCGCCAACCAAAAGGGACCCGGAAACGCCACGCAAAGCCCACAGCTTCTCGGGCATGAAATGCCCTGCTAATGTGCGCAGCGCGCGCCAGTCCACCACTTTCTTTCCGCAGCAAGATCACACATCCAGCCTCTCGGTCAAGCCAATCAAACTGCCGACCAGATTGAGCTTGCCAGCCTTGTGGCGGGCGGTCAGCACGCCACCGGGGTTTTTAACCGGGGTGTCGGGATGGAAGCGGTTGCGATCAATCACCAGAATACAAAGCGCTGTGGCCATATCACCCATTTTCCCCACCGCCGCATCATAAGCCGAGCGGTTGGTGCCGAGTTCGGGTAACCGGTCTATCGCGGCCAGAATAAACCACCCCGCAGCGAGATAGCTTGCTGCGGGGTGGTTTATTTCGCGGAGTTTTCACCTTTGTTGATGCCAGTCACGAGCAAGCTGACCACCTGGAACGATAGAGATCGTGCCATTAAGGCCGGTTTAGAGGAATTTACTAATAAGACCGCTGAAAAAATAGCGGTTGATAAGCAGGCGCGCTTTGCTTGTAAGGGCGGTAACAAGTTTTGGCAGGGTTATAAAGAACAGGCCTCGGTTGCCAGGAAAAGTGGTTTAATCAATAAGATTGCGGCCACATCGGCGGAAGTTACCGATGCTGAAGGTGTTGCTCACGTTTGCCCCGGTGGAGGTGCTGCTTTTGGTGATAAGGGGTGATAAGGGGTACTGTGTGAACCCGGCCAAAACCACCCTCAAGCGCAAAGGCTGTCATGATGCGACGATTAAGCCAGCCACTATGAAAGGCAAAGATGCTAAAAAAGATGGTTGGCTTTCAGCAATGCGTTCACCTTATGAACCTGTCTTTACCCACCGTAACTAGCGTGTTCGTTATCGAGGTTTGCAGAAGGTGCAATTTCAACCAGGCATTCGCGCACTGACTTTCAATCTCAAAAGAGTGATTACGCCGGGTTTTGAAAACATCGATTTGCCTGCCGGGTGTCAATACCAGGATAAATCCGTCTTAAATAAAGCGGTCTATTGTCGTTTATTTGAACAAATATGTGAATTTCGACATTACTTTTCAATTAACCGACAAGCCCCTATAGTGCCTGGATATTTTTGTATTTCTTTATAAATCAATGGTTTATGAGGGAGAACCGTCGAAGTCAGGAGCATCCTGAATGGCCAGAGCGACCACTTTCTTTACTGAGTCGTCCGTGGGAAACAACGTCCGCTTCTTGGTCACCTTGCGAATCACTCAACAGGGAATCACATCAAGAATAACAGAGGTGAATTCTCAAAATGACTCGGAGTTCGTCGAAAACACCTTAGAACTCGTACTTGAGAATCAAGCTGACCGCGAACATTTCAATACCATCGACGCTGAGCGCTCCTTCTACATACTCCCGATCTCCTCCCGTAGCGGCAGCCTGCTCTGGTGTGCGGAGATAAGGAGGGTGGCCGCGCAACGGATCCCACACAACACCACCGTCGCTGAAGGGGTCAAAATCGACCCAGCGCGCTTTGACTCCCACCGCCAGCAATTCAGTCAATGCGTAGTCCACCCCAAACACCACCTGATAACCAAACAGCGTATCGCTGAGTTTCTTTTGTACAACAGAAGCGGTCCCGGCCAGGTTCGCCCGGATTTCAGCGGCATTGGCCAGGCCCTCCCCGGTCTCGATCCGACCCGCATCACTGTTTCTCGCCCACACGGAAGCGTAATCCAAATCAGTAAAACCAACACCGATTCCTGCGCCGATATAGGGTGTAAATTTACTCTTGTTCGCAAAATCGATGTAGAGATTTGCAAACAGATTGTGCGAGGTCAGGCTGTCGATGCCATCTATCGCTGAGATGATTTCCTGCACAAGCTTGTCATTGTTTTCCCCTAAAGCGCTATCAACATCGGAGCGCTCATCATACTCCGTGTCGCGGTAAACATACTCCAATTCGGCACGGAAGCGGGAATCCGGTAGGCGGTACCCGAGCGCCGCACCGAAAAGGACACCCGAATTCGAGCCGAAACTGTTGTTCCAGCTACTCGTCGAACCACGACCTGGGCCAGTGCAATTGTAACCCGTGTAGCCTGGAGAATTTTCAACCTCGGCGTAGTTCGGATTGATATATCCATCACACACGCTGGCCCGGTCGTTACTCGTCGCCGTCGTATCCAGCGACTGTCCGACGTTCATGCCTAGCTCACTGCTGACATAAAAGCCCTCCGCCTGTACAGGGCGCAGCACAGCACTGGCAAAAAACAGTGCAGCCACCACTGCAAACAAAGAACATTTGTTCATATTTTCTCTCCAATATCGTCATGACAGTAAGGTTTGCAATGATAGGTTATCCTGACTTCGACGGTCAACCCTCAGTCTTTTCCAATATGAAATGAGCCTGAAACCCGGGAATGTGGCGGAAGTTGATTCCAACATAAAATGAGCCTGAAATAGTCCTTGTAGTCGTTCATGATCAGCGGATGAAAACGATCATGAGCTTAGAACATCTGAATACCCTGGGTGCCATCAAACAGTTTCTCGACGGCACACAGGAAGTAGCCTTCAACGTGGCCACTGAGAAATCTGAACGCTATCGCTGGGTACAGAAGGCACTGGTGAAGCACCGATACTTACAGCTTGGCAAAACAGACCGGGGAACCGTCACCCGCTACCTGATAAAGGTAACCGGCTACTCCCTGGCCCAGACCAGGCGCCTGATACGCCAATACGTCAAAACAGGCACCGTCTCGGTGAAACCAGCTCGGCGTAATGGCTTCAAGCGCGCCTACACTGACGCCGATATACGCCTATTGGCGAGTATGGATGAGCGACATGGTCAGCCCAGCGGCGCGGTACTTAAAAAGCTCTGTGAGCGGGCTTATCAGCGCTTTGGCCAAGCCGACTATCGACGCCTGGCGGGTATTTCGGTTTCTCACCTGTACAACCTGCGGGCCTCCAAGACCTACCAGAGGCAGCGCTGTGTCTTGACAAAGACACGACCTAAGGCCGCCTCTATTGGCCAGCGGCGCAAACCTTGCCCGAACGATCAACCAGGCTATATCCGCATTGACTCTGTCCATCAAGGTGATCAGGACAAACGCAAAGGAATCTACCACGTCAATGCCGTGGATGAGGTGACACAGTTCCAGATCATCGTCACGCTGGAACGTATTAGCGAGGCGTTTATGCTGCCAGCCCTCAGGCAGATTCTGGCTGCCTTCCCCTTTAAAATACGGGGCTTTCACGCAGACAATGGCGGCGAATATATCAACTACACCGTTGCTGAGCTTCTGGACAAGTTGCACATTGAATTTACCAAATCACGGCCCCGGCACAGTAACGACAATGGTTTGGTTGAGAGTAAAAATGGCTCGGTCATTCGCAAACTCTATGGCTATACCCACATACCTCAGCAGTACGCCACGGATTTCACTGAACTCAATAGCCATCAAGTCTACCGATACGTCAATTTCCACCGGCCCTGCTATTTCCCCACCACCATTATTGATGAGAAGGGCAAGGAGCGGAAGAAATACCGCTACGACGACATGATGACACCCTATGAGAAATTCCGCTCCCTGGCCAAACCCAGCCAATATTTAAAGCCGGGAATCACCTTTAGAAATCTGGATGCATTCGCCAATGAAATGACGGACAATGAGGCCGCTGAACAACTAAATTCAGCACGAGATCACTTATTTCAGCAACTCCATGAGCGACTCAAGATAAGGGCTTAATACACCCTCCCTTCAGGCTCATTTCATATTGGAAAATACTCCCTCAGCCTCCCTCTTTTTACCCATACATGGCTCAAAAGGTTCAATAGCGGGTTTGTAAGTCGACGTTTCTTTCACAGTCTCGAAGGCGATTCAGTCCAGCAAGGCGGTCACCCACCTTCAATCAGCTTCAGCTCCCATGCCCTGTTTCGTTTCCTGCTGTGCCTTTCCCGCGTAGTCGCTGCATACCTCTGCGTGCAAACCGAAACAGGGTAAAAGGTTTAGGCTCTATTTCTGGCATAAAGCCTTTACTCTTGTTATGGATCCACTGCTTGTAGATCCACTGTGCCTGGACTTTATGGGCAACAATTCCCCTCGCATCGATATCCAGCGTCGCTTTTTTACTGTGGTGCAAAGCTTACTGCGAGAGAGAAGTGCTTGTCGATTCGCTCAGACAGGTTCAGGGTAAGCGCCCCTAAATCAGCACCTATTTTTTTGTAAGAGTTCCCGCCAGACTTTCTCCTGATAACCACACAGGAGCAAATCATGAACGATATCACTCAGCCCCAGCCACAAGGTATTGACTGGAAGCAGCAAATACAAACCTGGAAACTGTCGGGCTTGTCTCAGACCCGGTTTTGCAAACACAATCACCTGACTTACCATCGCTTTGTGTACTGGCGTCGGAAGTTTGACGATACCATCCGTGTGTCTTCTATAAAACAAGACCAAGGTGGCTTTGCCGCAGTGAGTGTCAGACCTGACGCCGATCGGGGGCTAACCTTGTCACTACCCAACGGATTCATTGTGCGAGGTATCTGTGCCGATAACGTGCCGGTGGTGCGCCAGCTACTGGAGCAGCTGTGACTACTCGCTATTTCCGTCCGGCCGATGACATGTCGCGGATCTACCTGTACCGGGACCCAGTAGACTTTAGAAAAGCCAGTGCAGGGCTGGCTGCCATCGTTGAGCGAGAGCTGGGCCACAATCCCTTCGACGGCGGCCTGTACGCCTTCACCAACCGGCGGCGCAACAAGATCAAGTGCCTGTACTGGGAAGATAATGGCTTTGTGCTCTACTACAAGGCCCTTGCCGAGGAGAAATTCCGCTGGCCTCGCCGTGGTGATGAAGTTGTTTCACTGACAGGACAACAGATCAATTGGCTGCTCGACGGGTACGACATCATGCTGATGACCGGGCATAAAAAATTGCATTATGAGTCTGTATTTTAAAGCTTTTTGTCGCCATGAATGTTATAATTACGCCATGCAATCGGCGATAAAAAAGCAACAAAAACAAGGGTGTTACGAGAACTTATCCGTCGCTGAATTACTTGTTGCCCTCGCCGTAAAAGACCAGATTCTTGAAGATAAATGTTTGCTTCTCGAAGAAAAAAACGAGGTTCACCAGAAACACCTCGGCGACAAAAACCACATCATCCTTGAACAGGGTAAACGCATTGTCCTGCTCGAAGAATACTTGCGCCTGGCCACGGTACAGAAATTCGGAGCCAGTAGTGAGAAACTGGCGTTTCAGTCTGATTTGTTCGATGAGGCTGAAATCGAAGTCGCCCTGAGTGAGCTCGAAGAGCAACTGCCTGAAGAAGACCGGGTTCGGCCTCAAAAGAAGAAAAGAAAGCGCGGGTTTAGCGACAAGCTGCAACGGGTACAGATCCACCTCGCCCTGACAGACGAAGAAAAAGAAGGAGCAGCCAAAACCTTCTTCACCAAGGTCAAGGAGGAGCTGGAGTTTATTCCCGCCCAGGTCAAGGTGCTGGAATACTGGCAGGAGAAGGCGGTATTCAATATTGACGGTGAAGATGTCATTGTCGCCGCACAGCGCCCCGCTCATCCGCTGGGGAAATGCTTTGCCAGTCCTGCATTGCTGGCCTACATCATTGCCTCCAAATACGCCGATGGACTGCCGCTATACCGCCTGGAGGGGATGCTCAAGCGTTACGGCGGTGATATCAGCCGCTCCAACATGGCCCACTGGATTGTACGGCTTCAGGATGTATTCCAGCCCTTGATCAACTTGATCCGGGAGGTTCAGCTTGAGGGGAATTACCTGCAGGCGGATGAGACGCGCATACAAGTCTTGAAGGAAACGGGCAAAACGGCCCAATCGGATAAATGGATGTGGGTGATACGCGGCGGCCCGCCGGATAAACAATCAGTGCTGTTCGAATACGACCCCTCACGTGCTGGCGCGGTGGCGGAGCGCCTGCTGGATGGCTTTGGTGGTGTGTTGCAGGCCGACGGCTATTCCGGTTACAGCAAGGTGTGCCGGATAGCGGGCATTACCCGAATTGGATGCTTTGACCATGCCCGGCGCAAGTTCGTTGAAGCCAGCCGGGCGGCGGAAACCAGGAGCACCCAAAAGAAAGTGGGGCAACCCACCAAGGCTGACGTTGCACTCAGTAAAATACGAAGGCTGTATGCGATAGAGAAATCGATCAAGGATCTGGAGCACGACAAGAAAAAACAGGCAAGGCAGTCACTCAGCGTGCCGATTCTCGAGGACCTGAAGCCATGGCTGGAGAAGAACGTCAGCCGGGTGCCCAAAGATAGCCTGACCCACAAGGCCATAACGTACACACTGAACCAATGGGAGTACCTGATTGGCTATTGCGAGGACGGCCAGTTGAATATCAGCAATGCGCTGGCTGAGAATGCGATCAGGCCCTTTGCGGTTGGTCGGCGCGCCTGGCTATTCGCAGATACCTCCCGCGGGGCCCGAGCCAGTGCGACCTGTTATAGTTTAGTGGAATCGGCAAAGGCGAACGGCCTGGAACCTTATGCTTACCTCCAGCATGTGCTGGCGCACATTGCGGCGGCAGATACGGTGGAGAAGCTTGAAGCATTACTGCCCTGGAACATGGAAATCGAAGAGTAACGGCGAAGTAAAGCGATCTACTGTCTAGCGGCTCGCAGACAAAATCAATAGGGTCGATTTAAGTGCGCTTACGTACCATAAGCACAACACTCCGACTTCGAGAGTTATAACCGAATCTGGTGTTTGAGGGTTTGAAAAAAAGCGGCTGGATTGTGTTCTGTCATTGCCACAAACAATGTTTTGGTATTGAGCGAAAAGTTCGTATTGAGTGGCACGCCGACAAATTTTGTTGCCGTCGCCGTGCTAATTTGTTGGTACATAGAAAAGGTCGGCAGTGGCGCGAGAAAGGTTCTGTCTGCGCCACCTACCCACTAACATGGCAGGAAAAAGTGATTCATAATGAGTGGGTTATGTTATGACGGATTCTGATATTTTTTCTATCTCGCCTTTATTCAGTGCAGGTTCTTGTATTTCAAGTGCTTTCCATGCGCTTAGATAAGCAATTTTATCAATGATTTTTTTTAACTCATCTCCGCTAATTTTCTTGGCTTTTTTCAGATATAACAAAAGCCCGCCCAATATATTTTTGGAACCAATATAACTTTTTCCGCTGTGCATTTTTGCAGCAAATGCTGCGTAATAATTCATATCTAATATTGTGTGGATTGCTTCAAAACTTAAACCATCCATATATTGGGACATTTTTTCAGACCAACGACAGCACCAATATGCTTTGCCTAAGTAAAAATCGTTAAAGACAATTCTTTTCCCTCTTGGTGCATGGTTACACATGGAACGTAAAATTCTTCGGACGCGCTTGTCTATTGCTTTTTCATCAGATTTTAGTGCCTCATCAATCATATAACTACCCGTCTTAGTTGCACCATTTGATTCCGATGCCAAGTAATCGGGTTTGATGCAGCCCGTTTCAATCATGCTCATAATCACATAACCCCAGAAACCACAATAAGATGTTATTTCATCATGGACGTGCTTAAATGTCTTCCAAATATAATTTTGAGTGTCCTTTGGTGGACAGCAAAACTCATCCTCAGTAAACCGATAATCCAAAGGAATGGATTCACCCTCTATAAATACTTTTTCAAGAGATAATAAGTTCTTGGTTAGATATTCTAAAAAACCATCCTTCCCTGAACGACAAGATCGTAAAAAATCTTTTTGCTTTTCAGAACCTTTTTCTTCCAACAGGTTTTTTCCAAAATCCGCCCAAGCTTTCTCATCAAGACGTTTATATTCAGGCATCATCTGTCTCTTTATGTAGTGCTTGTATGGCATAAGGTTGCATTTTTGTAGCGGCTAAACTTGGGTTAAAATTCTCATTGTTCCAGTTTTCTCTAGTTTCACTTTCCAACTCTTCTAAATGTGCTGATAACACGCCACCTATTTCCTGCTCGCTCTTTAAATTTTGCATGTAAGCATATACGGCACACAAAGCCTGAGTAATAATTGCCGACCTCATTGATTCAACCGCATTACTCGGGTCCGATTGAGTGACCTTATGCAGCTCATCGTACACATCTTGCCCACACAATACAGAAACAGGTGTTTCACCCTCACCAGCGTTCTCATTAACAACAACTTTCACCTCGCCAAAATTAAGATTTTCACCAAATACTATCTTCATTAATTTTGATACATCGCCACTGGTATATTTTAATTTTGGATCCAATGCGATTCGGGCGTATTTTGGTATATCTAATGAATCACCCTTGTCCCAAAAGTCAGTTAAACCCGATGAGTCATCTACTGTGGTTTTTCTGTCTTCTAAAATGACAATATTCGGCGTAATCTCTGGTGCATAGGAAAAATCCATAGGTATGGTTTGGGAGCAGGTTATTTCATCGTTATTTGTATTAATATCTTCGGTGCGGCATAAATGGTGTTGGCGTTCGGAGCTATCCCTGTAAAGCAATGAAACAGCAAACTTAGCGACACCAGCTTCTATAAATTGTCGAATAAATGATGCTCCTTTTAATACATGCTTTATTGTTAATTCTCTGTTGGCTTTAGATGCTTCAACTTCATAAGAAACCGTTTCCACAAAATCACCGCCGCCTTCCTGTAAAACAGGAAAGTCTAATATTAATTTATCCGACACCGTGATTACTCCACTTTTTTGGCTTTTTTAGGTCGCCGTTTTAACCCTAAAATTGGCAATAGGGCTACTTTCATATCCCCGATTTCAGGTGGCTTTTTGACTTGGGCTATTATGTTGTATGGCGTTGCTTGTTTTAGCTGACCCAGTTTAATCTGGCTTTTATTTGCACTCTCCTGAATCAATTCCCCATCTTTTTCTACGGCAATAAAATCGAGATAAGTTTTTGTTTCTTCATTATCGTTATCTTCGCCCAAACACATTGACAACCAAACATCGTCATTAGCATCCATCATGTTTGGCACTATTCTTAATTTAACTTCCCATTTATCTTCTTTGTCTGTATATCTGGCAGCATTCGTTGACTCCAGATTTCGGCTAATAACAACTGGTTTAGGTCCAGGCGGAATTGGTTTGGGTGGATTCGGCTCGGGTGGTTTGGGTTTTGGTGGTTTCTTGCGCGGTTGCTGTTTCTTTGCTTTGTCATTTTGACCGCTTGACTTGCTGGCACCACTGGCTTGTGCTTCGGCTTTGTTGGGTATAGGAAACAAAGGCAAATCAAAAGAGTCCCTATTAACCTCTACCAAGTGTTCCGTGATTTTTTCGCTCAACTCCTTTAGGAGTTTCTGCAAACACTTTTCGTCAGACCTACCGAGTATTTTTGCTTGTAGCCTGTTGTGATGGGGGCTTTCGGCTCCCTTAACCAATTTATGCAATTGTGGAGCATTTTTATCAACATCTATGACTGCTGTAAATGGTTCAAAGTTTGTCGCCTTTCTCAGTGCATTCATATCGCTAGAAAGCATAGAGTCGTGTCTGGCAATCAGCATACCGTTCCTGATCAGCACAATGGTAGAATCTACTTCTCTATCATCAGTTTTTATGTGAACACAAACCTTATCAGAATTACTAAGCTTTATCTCCTGGTGAGTACTCTGGACGGCTTGCCATGCCTGGTAGCAAGCCTTGCCGGATAAAATATACTCTCTTTCTGCTCGCTTACCATCTTTTTTACGTCTAAGTATCGACTCAACTCCATCGAAATCTATATATTTTTCTCCTTGATTTTCGTCATAAATTTTGATGTTTAGGGCACCATGGGCAATCCTATGAAAAAAATTACTGGCAATAGCGTATTCTGCCTCGTCATCCCAATCTTCAGACAAGCCCAAGATAGTTACTACTGTTCCTGTATCTAACCCCTCCATTTTTGGGTTGAGAAAGCAGGGAAACTCTTCCAAGTAATCAAATGTTGGGTTCAATTCGTCGTTTGGATTTTCTTTAACAATGCTTCCTCTGTTGCCTCTTTGTGCGTTTTCATCCTGGTATCCAGCTAAAATTGGTGAGCCCGTAAAAAGCACTTTTATGGCTTCATTGTCGTCTTTATACTTGGTTGCATATAACACATAACGAAGCGATGAAAGCGAGTAACTGGAGAGATTGCCTACGCCAAAAGAACCACCCGATTCCTCATTATCCTTAATACTAATCCCGCCAGTCAGTATGGCATCCATCTTATTTTGTGCCATCCCTGCACCATTATCAGAAAACATTAGTATTTTTAATTGTTCCTGTGCTAATGCTTCTTTTATTGGCTTCACTCTTTGTTGAGTATTGGCATTATAGCTCCCTCTATCTTGCGCCGTCTTAATTGCTTTTTTTAATACCTCTTCATAGTCTTCAATATGCGGAATTGCATTTTTAGAAATTTTTTCAATGTATATGTTGATGTCACAGTTCTCTTGCCCAGTATTGTAGGATGCGTCTAAACTATTTTGTAATAATTCCCTGATTGGATTTGCATAGCCTTCTTTTTTATCCGCTAAATCAATAGCAGTAAAACCTTTCATTTCACCGAGCCTGAAATATAATTCTGACATACTTTTTCTTTACCTAATCTGTGCAATTACACGGAATATAGCCCTCGTCTTCTAAGTATTCGGCTTGTAAATTTTCCGCTGTACCCGAATTATTGAGCGCTGCTTGTTGCTTTATTTTCTGATAAACAAATTCACTTGTTGCGCCAAAAAAACCAATATAAGCAACATCTTTTTTTGACGTGACAATTCGTTTCTCTGCTTTCATATCACGGTTGTATTTTTTTTCCATTTGTACCCACCAATCAATAGAAGCGGGGGTGTTTTTAGTTTGTGTATCTTCTGGTATTTCTTGCATGGCAATTTTCAATAATTTTTTTTGGCTCTTCTCCGCTTTGTTGAGTGATTCTAGGTTTTCAAATAGAACATAGATTGATTATCTGGGAGGGATGATTGTCTAATTTTGAGTTTGAAGTACTCGGTATCCCTGATGCCCCTGGCGCGCTTACGGATCATTCCTATACTGACATTACCAGCCTCTATCCTGGCGCTTGTTAGCTTGTGTTTTGCATAATTGCAGATGCCGACACAATGTTTTCTGAGCGATTTTGCGAACTTTTTCAGATAGAGCATGTGTGACTGATCTGCTATCAAGCACCAACTTTCCAGTTGCTCTGCCATCCCCTCAAATGAAGTGGCACTCCACAGATACTGAAGCTGTTCTTTTAAAACGTAGAGCGCATTCAGGTTGCTATTGCTATCCAACAACGTTTGCAGCTTGTTACTTTGTTTCTCACTCAACTTATCCGCATTTTTGAGCAACAGATAATGCGTCCCCTTCATCAGTTTTTTACCATTCGGATCGGCCTTCCTGAACTCAAGCCGGCGCTGATTATGGATAGCTTTGCTGTAATTTTTCATGACGTGAAAACGGTCAAACACAATGTCTGCCAACGGCAAGCACTCCCTGACAGCCTTTTGATAAGCAGGGCCCATATCCATAGCTACGGCCTTGATTTTACTGGATGTATCCGGGGAGAGATGTTTTAGAAATCTTGCAAACACCTCGGCAGTTCGACCAGCTTCCACCCAGACCAGATGACCTCCGACCATATCGTAGACCACCGTCATATAGTCATGGCCTTTCGCCCTGGCAACTTCATCGACACCAATATATTCCAAGCCAGTCAACTGTGCAGGATCAAGCGCAGGGAGCGTTTCCATCAGGTATGCCTTGTCGATATTCTTTACTGTCTCCCATCGTATCCCCAAATGCCTGGAGACGGCCTGAATAGACATATGGCGGCATAATCCACTGATCAGTCGGCAAAACCGGTGGGTGAAACGGCACCCTTTATCGACAAAATCACACGCCTCAATGCGGCGCTCACCCTTGCTAATAAACACTTGGGCCAGTTCAATGTCGAGCACACATGGATACCCAAAAAGGGGGATATCCTTAACCTGCCGGCGAATATGCTGGTTGATAGTTCCCTTCTTGCCTGTGGTGGGGTCTATAGTGCTCCTGCGGGCGTCCCGGCTACAGTGAATAACAATCTTGTCACCCTCTTCGTCCAGTTTAATTTCATTTACACGTTGCCCCGTGAGGTTTAAAATATTCCGTGAGATGTTGATGGTCATATACCTGCCCTATGTAAAGTTGTCATAAACCAAACATATCAACAGGTTACTTGATGGTCAGCATCTTTTTTCACTCAACAAAGCGGAGAAGAGCCTTTTTTTTTGCCTTTTAATGGGCAATAAACGCAGTTAGAAAATAGTCCATCATTAGATAAATCCAGATCAAACGATTGCTTTTTCCAAAAGTCAATAACGTCTTGTTGTGAGATATTATTTTCGATTAGTGGTGCCAAAATAATTTCTCCTGGGGGTTGGTTAAATAATGACTTACCTTTTTCATTTTTTGCGCCAGCAATTCTAGCGCGTATTTTTTCTACTCGTATTGCTTCATCTTTTCTAATACCCAAACAAGAGATATATGAAATGGCTTGCTCTCCAAATAGTTGTCCCTTATCGCCGATGACAGAATCCTCTAATGCCGCATTGTTGAAATATAAATTGCTATTAGTAAAATCTTGCCACCGTGCCGATTCCCTAATAAAACTGTTGTTTCTGACGAATTCCCTTTTGGCTAATAGAATTTCGTTGGGAGTGGAGCCACCATACACCGTAAGCGCACTTAAATCGACCCTATTGATTTTGTCTGCGAGCCGCTAGACAGTAGATCGCTTTACTTCGCCGTTACTCTTCGATTTCCATGTTCCAGGGCAGTAATGCTTCAAGCTTCTCCACCGTATCTGCCGCCGCAATGTGCGCCAGCACATGCTGGAGGTAAGCATAAGGTTCCAGGCCGTTCGCCTTTGCCGATTCCACTAAACTATAACAGGTCGCACTGGCTCGGCCCCCGCGGGAGGTATCTGCGAATAGCCAGGCGCGCCGACCAACCGCAAAGGGCCTGATCGCATTCTCAGCCAGCGCATTGCTGATATTCAACTGGCCGTCCTCGCAATAGCCAATCAGGTACTCCCATTGGCTCAGTGTGTACGTTATGGCCTTGTGGGTCAGGCTATCTTTGGGCACCCGGCTGACGTTCTTCTCCAGCCATGGCTTCAGGTCCTCGAGAATCGGCACGCTGAGTGACTGCCTTGCCTGTTTTTTCTTGTCGTGCTCCAAGATCCTTGATCGATTTCTCTATCGCATACAGCCTTCGTATTTTACTGAGTGCAACGTCAGCCTTGGTGGGTTGCCCCACTTTCTTTTGGGTGCTCCTGGTTTCCGCCGCCCGGCTGGCTTCAACGAACTTGCGCCGGGCATGGTCAAAGCATCCAATTCGGGTAATGCCCGCTATCCGGCACACCTTGCTGTAACCGGAATAGCCGTCGGCCTGCAACACACCACCAAAGCCATCCAGCAGGCGCTCCGCCACCGCGCCAGCACGTGAGGGGTCGTATTCGAACAGCACTGATTGTTTATCCGGTGGGCCGCCGCGTATCACCCACATCCATTTATCCGATTGGGCCGTTTTGCCCGTTTCCTTCAACACTTGTATGCGCGTCTCATCCGCCTGCAGGTAATTCCCCTCAAGCTGAACCTCCCGGATCAAGTTGATCAAGGGCTGGAATACATCCTGAAGCCGTACAATCCAGTGGGCCATGTTGGAGCGGCTGATATCACCGCCGTAACGCTTGAGCATCCCCTCCAGGCGGTATAGCGGCAGTCCATCGGCGTATTTGGAGGCAATGATGTAGGCCAGCAATGCAGGACTGGCAAAGCATTTCCCCAGCGGATGAGCGGGGCGCTGTGCGGCGACAATGACATCTTCACCGTCAATATTGAATACCGCCTTTTCCTGCCAGTACTCCAGCACCTTGACCTGGGCGGGAATAAACTCCAGCTCTTCCTTGATCTTGGTGAAGAATGTTTTGGTGGCCCCATCCTTTTCCTCATCTGAAAGTGTGAGGTGTATCTGCACCCGTTGCAGCTTGTCGCTAAACCCGCGCTTTCTTTTCTTCTTTTGAGGCCGAACCCGGTCTTCTTCAGGCAGCTGCTCTTCGAGCTCACTCAGGGCGACTTCGATTTCAGCCTCATCGAACAAATCAGACTGAAACGCCAGTTTCTCACTACTGGCTCCGAATTTCTGTACCGTGGCCAGGCGCAAGTATTCTTCGAGCAGGTCAATGCGTTTACCCTGTTCAAGGATGATGTGGTTTTTGTCGCCGAGGTGTTTCTGGTGAACCTGGAGGAGCTCGTTTTTTTCTTCGAGAAGCAAACATTTATCTTCAAGAATCTGGTCTTTTACGGCGAGGGCAACAAGTAATTCAGCGACGGATAAGTTCTCGTAACACCCTTGTTTTTGTTGCTTTTTTATCGCCGATTGCATGGCGTAATTATAACATTCATGGCGACAAAAAGCTTTAAAATACAGACTCATAATGCAATTTTTTATGCCCGGTCATCAGCATGATGTCGTAGCCGTCCAGCAACCAATTGATCTGCTGGCCGGTGAGGGAAATCACGTCGTCGTCAGGGTGCGGCCACCGGAACTTCTCTTCCGCCAGTGATTTGTAGTACAACACAAACCCATTGTCCTCCCAGTACAAACATTTTATTTTGTTGCGCTGGCGATTAGTGAAGGCATAGAGGGCACCCTCAAAGGGGTTACGACCCAGTTCTCGCTCCACAATGGCGCTAAGGCCATTGACCGATTTTCTAAAATCTACGGAGTCCCGGTACAGATAAATCTGTGGCATGTCATTGGCCGGGCGGAAGTAGCGCGCCGTCACAATTGATCCAGTAACTGCCGCACCACCAACAGGTTTTCGGCACAGATACCTCGCACAATGAATCCGTTGGGCAGTGACAAGGTTAGCCCCCGATCGGCGTCAGGTCTGACACTCACTGCGGCAAAGCCACCTTGGTCTTGTTTTATAGAAGACACACGGATGGTATCGTCAAACTTCCGACGCCAGTACACAAAGCGATGGTAAGTCAGGTGATTGTGTTTGCAAAACCGGGTCTGAGACAAGCCCGACAGTTTCCAGGTTTGTATTTGCTGCTTCCAGTCAATACCTTGTGGCTGGGGCTGAGTGATATCGTTCATGATTTGCTCCTGTGTGGTTATCAGGAGAAAGTCTGGCGGGAACTCTTACAAAAAAAGGTTCTTCCGAGTTTCCTATGGGTAAAAGCCAAACAATGGTCAGGAATGTGGTACAAGAGTCTTTTTTTATGGAGATATTCAAATGAAAGATACCGCGTTGTTTACTCAACTTTTGGGGCTTAGCGACCCATGGAAAATCACGGCTATTACCCCGGATCTGACCGACAAATCAATTACCCTCCAGATAGATTGGCCAAAGGGAACGAAAGGCGCGTGTAGTGTCTGCCATGCCCTTTGTTCGGTTTACGACCATCGTGAGCAACGCACATGGCGACACCTTGATACGATGCAGTTCAAGACGCAGTTAGTTGCTCAGGTTCCGCGTATTCATTGTAAAGCGCATGGAATCAAAAGCCTGAAAGTACCGTGGGCAGATACGCAGGCACGCTTTACGCATTTATTGGTTCTACTGGGAATCCTGTGGGTAGAGGTTGAGTTTTCCACAGTGGAACAGAATTGAAACTCGATAGTTTTCGAAGTTTCTAAATCCTCGGGCAGCCGATTTTATTGTCTGAATCTTTGAATTAAATCCTTCTGCGGTCGCATTGGTGATGCGATGTTTCAAGTAAGTCATTATGTTGTCGAGATGTTTCTTTAGCATCTTGGCGACTGATATGACCGGCTTTAGACGTGAATGTGTCGCCCACCAGTACCCTTTCTTAAAGAACGCCCGGGCTGGTTTATCGTAGCTGTAAGTCCACAGGTCAAGCAGCGTCTCTTTGATTGCCCAGGCTCGGGCAACCTTCAACCCCTTTGATTGAAGGCCATAAAAAGTGGCTTCATCTTTTTCACTCCAGTTGTCGGGATTGCGTAACCAGGTATAGCGAGACCCGACCAGGTCATTGATACCGGCGGCTCTTAATGTTTTATTTTCTTTGCGCCTGACTTGGTCAACCATTTTTGTAAGATAACTGACGATATGAAACTTGTCGTGAACAATGGCGGCGTTCGGTAAAGTCGCCTCAACTGCCGTCATAAATGGAACCCACATATCCACGGCAACAGCAGCTACTTCATTACGCTGCTGTTCTGGAAGCGTGGACAGCAATGCGGTTGCCGATTCCGCCGTTCTATCTGCCACGACCTCAAGCACTCTGGACGCATTCAAATCGTACAGCAGGCTGGCATAGGATTGCCCCTTGCGAAAACTTTTTTCATCGATGCCAAGGTGTTTCACTTCCTCAACAGAGCGTCTGTCCATCCCTCTTTTCACTGCTCGGGATTGAATATGATGCACCTCATCCCACGACAGACCAAGTAGTTTTGCGGCCTGTGTCTTGTTGCTGGCAGCCGACAGCACATCAATAGCGAAACGCTCAAATAAATGCGTAAAGCGTGCCTGCGTATCTGCCCACGGTACTTTCAGGCTTTTGATTCCATGCGCTTTACAATGAATACGCGGAACCTGAGCAACTAACTGCGTCTTGAACTGCATCGTATCAAGGTGTCGCCATGTGCGTTGCTCACGATGGTCGTAAACCGAACAAAGGGCATGGCAGACACTACACGCGCCTTTCGTTCCCTTTGGCCAATCTATCTGGAGGGTAATTGATTTGTCGGTCAGATCCGGGGTAATAGCCGTGATTTTCCATGGGTCGCCAAGCCCCAAAAGTTGAGTAAACAACGCGGTATCTTTCATTTGAATATCTCCATAAAAAAAGACTCTTGTACCACATTCCTGACCATTGTTTGGCTTTTACCCATAGGAAACTCGGAAGAACCTATTTTTAAGTAATGAAGAGAACACAACTACCTGTAGAAATATTGACGTCACAGCGAAAAAGGAAGCTGGACTGTTGAGGCATTAGGATCCCAAACTAGTCGACCGAACACATAATCGCAGCCATTTTCTTGACCAAATTCAGGTGGTCTGCTGGACAGACTTACCTCTCATCCACGCTGTATCGACTGAGTTAGCGGTTAGAAAAATCTCTATTGCCGTTAATGCTTGCTGCGTTGTGAACATGGAATTTTAATCCCGATATTCATCAAGTGATCTGTTGGAATTTTGTCGGAAAGACGTTTTCAATGGACTATAACTGTTAAATTTGAAACCAATACCCCTTGGCTACAAACCAGGCCGTCAGCAGAGAACTCCAGCTGGCACAATCAAGGCGGCGCCTAACCTGCCAGTAATGTCCAGGTATCTGCATCGCCGTTATGCTGAACTCTGCTCTCGGTCTCGAGCTTGATCAAGTGAGCGCGCAGAGACAACTTGGCCATCTCATGCAGAGACACATCAACATCGTCGTAAACCACGGCCACCAGCGCATCCATCGCCGCCGTACCCAGGCCTTTTAGGCTGTCCACCACCTTGCCTTCACGCTTCATGCGGTGATTCACCAACCACTCCACCACCGCCGCCGAATCTTCCATCACCTCTCCGTGACCCGGAGCTATAAACTTCAGTGGGTACTTAAGCAATAATTGAAGCGACTCTATGTAGGCTTTCATGTCGCCACCAGGGGGAACAATGACAACCGTGGAGCCATTCATAATGTGATCGCCCGCAAACAACATCTGTTCCTGCTCCAGGAAGAAACAGTAATGGTTACTGACATGGCCCGGAGTGTGTACTGCTCGCAGCGTAAACTCATCGGTTTGCAGCACATCGTCATGCTGCAGCTCTGTCGCCGGTTTGAAAGTGTCATCCTGAAACATGTCATCGGCCGGAGATGCGCCAATCACTTTGGCACCTGTCGCCTCGGCAATCGCTTGCCAGGCGGGCGAATGATCCGGATGGGTATGTGTGCACACTATCCAGCGGATTTTACCTTCACCGGCGGCCAGAATTGCTTCGATATGCTCGGGAATTGCAGGGCCCGGGTCGAGCACAGCAATCTCTTCATTGCCCAACAAATAGGTATTGGTTCCAGGGCCTGTCATCACTCCCGGATTGGGGGCGACAATACGCCTAACGGTGTCGTTCAAGCGGTGAGGTATGCCGTGATCCATCATCGTCTTAGCCCATATTCGCTATAGTAACAACAGGATTAACGTCAGCTTCGTAATCCACACCGTCAATTTCAAAACCAAACAACTGCAAAAATTCTCGCTTGTAACCAGCAAAATCTGACAGTTCGTTCAGGGTGTCGGTATTAATTTGATCCCACAACGCACCTACCGCTGTCTGAACTTCTGGATCCAGTTCCTTCCCGTCCGCTCGCAACCGCCCCTCATCATCCAGGTAGGGGGCGTCGTTATACAGACCATTGCGGAAGTTTCCGTAAACCTGCTCGATACAACCCTCATGAGTACCTCGCTCTCTCATGACCTTGAACAACACTGCCAGGTAGATTGGCATCGCGGGAATGGCCGCACTGGACTGGGTAACAACCGCTTTAAGCACAGACACACGAGCATCGCCGCCGGAAACCGCCAGGCGCTCGCGGATACCGACCACCCGCTTGTCCAGATCTTTCTTTGCCGCGCCGATGGTTCCGTGCCAGTAGATGTCCCAGGTTAGTTTGTCGCCGATATAGGTGTAGGCAGTGGTTTTAGCTGCTGGGGCAAGTACACCTGCCTCATCCAGAGCCTCTATCCACATTTGCCAATCTTCGCCACCCATCACAGCCACGGTATTGTCGATCTCTTCCTGGGTCGCCGCTTCAATGGGGAAATCCTGAATTTCTTCTTTGTCGGTGTTAACTCCTTTCTGGATAACGTCTCCACCAATGGGCTTCAACGTTGAGGTATGCAGCTCCCCAGTCACAGGATGCTGCCTTCTGGGCGATGCGAGGCTATAAACCACAAGATCAACCTGACCCATGTCTTCACGGATTGCCTCAATCGTTTTGTCTTTGATTTCCTTACTGAAAGCGTCGCCGTTGATGCTCTTGGCATAGAGACCGTCTTCTTCAGCAAACTTGTGGAACGCCGCAGAGTTGTACCAGCCCGCGGTGCCGGGCTTTCTCTCGGTGCCCTCTTTTTCAAAAAATATGCCTAAAGTAGCAGCGCCCGAGCCAAAAGCCGCAGATATTCGCGACGACAAACCATAGCCAGTGGAAGCGCCAATCACCAAAACCCGTTTTGGGCCATTGGGGATCTGCCCTTGGGCTTTGACGTAATCCATCTGACTCTTAACATTGGCTTCACAACCAGTGGGGTGCGTGGTGACACATAGAAAACCGCGAACGCGAGGCTTAATAATCATATCAGTAGGGGTTCCTGGTAAAAGTTGAATACTGGCGCGGACAACACAGGCCAGCGCGAAAGCCGCAGTTTATCACAGCAAGTCGCTCGGTTCTCCACTGCAACTGACCCGGCATCACCGCTTGTATTTGTGCAATACTTGCCGTTCAATACGGCTCCTGCGACAGCAACGACCAAAACACAATGACAGCTTCACCCCTGCGCTTTGCGACACCCGACACCTGGACAGAAACGGTCATGAACAACTTTGACCCCTTCTTGCTGGACCACGCCGCTGCGGAAAAAAAAGCGTCGGGCATGGCAATCTCCATGCTTTCACACTACCCCGATAAGCTGCAGTTAGTCTCCGCCATGGCGGATCTGGCCATAGAGGAGCTGACGCACTATCGCGAAGTGGTGAAATGGATACACAGTAGAGGCCTGATCACGGCTGCGGACCAAAAAGACGAATACGTGGTCCAGTTCAGAAAATCGATACGCAAGGAGAGCGAAGAGTACCTGCTGGACAGGCTTCTTACGGCCAGTATTATTGAAGCCAGAGGCGCCGAACGATTTGCACTGGTCGCCGAGGCGCTCGAGCCGTCACCGCTAAAAAAATTCTACCAATCCATTGCGCGTTCTGAGGAGCGACATTACCAACTGTTTCTGGAGCTAGCAGCGCTTTACGTAGACGAGCCCATTGTCCAGAAACGTTGGGACGAGCTGCTTGATATCGAGGCCAGCATTGTCGCCCAGCTACCCATTCGAGCCGCACTGCACTGAGAGTATGGCAACCAGCACTGCACTCATGCGTTATTTCGACAGGCATATCGAACCGGATCTCCCTGAGATTCCAGCCAACGTGGCGCGGTGGAGAAATGTGTTAGTCATTCCGGCATATGACGAATCTCCCGAGCTATTAGACACCCTGTCGAAATCTCTTTTAGGCCCGGAGCGAGTATTAGTGATCCTGGTGCTCAACCGCCCCGAATCCAGTGGTGATGCACGGTGCAATAACCCTCTTCGAGAGGCGATCGAGCAGCGCAAGAACAGCAGTGGAAATACACCCGGGCTTTTGAAATTGAATCAGTACTGCGATTTGTACGCCCACGATATGGAGCGACTTCGGGGGCCATCACCCGCTAAGGAAGGTGTGGGATTGGCGCGCAAAGTCGGTTGTGATATCGCACTGTCCTGGTGGCACCAGGGCCATATGGAATCAGACTGGATTTGCAGCAGCGACGCTGACGCTACACTTCCGCAAGACTACTTTGAAAGACTGAGGTCGGCCCCCGAGAAAACCGCCGCTGCAACATTTCCTTTTCAACACATGCCCGGACCTGATTACGAGGTAAACCTGGCGACGCGGCTCTACGAATTGCGCCTGCACCACTACGTTCTGGGGCTATATTTTGCAGGCTCAGGCTACGCCTATCACACACTGGGAAGCACACTGGCTGTAAAATGTGAAAGCTATGCCCGGGTGAGAGGTTTCCCAAGGCGAGCAGGTGGTGAAGACTTTTACTTACTCAACAAGATTGCGAAAACCGGTGCCGTTGAACGCCTCGGGGGACAATGTATCGAGCTTGAGTCACGCGCGTCCACACGGGTGCCCTTTGGCACGGGTCCCGCTGTTGGCAAGATTGTGGAAGGAGGCGAGCAAACTGAGCAGCCACTGTTTTACCACCCCCAGTGTTTTTCCGCGCTGCGCGCTGTGTTGGCGACCGTCCCGGCATTAAGAAAAACATCTGCACTCGAACTCCCCACGCTCTTACGGCAACACTCCCTCGACACAGATCTGGCGCAGGCTTGCTATGAGGCTTTGATCAATTTGGGTTTGGAAGCTATCCTCGAGCACTGCATTCGGCAAAGCAAATCCGCTAAACAGTTCACCAGCCAATTCCATCAATGGTTCGATGGCTTTCGCACACTAAAATTCATCCATGCACTGCGCGAGCGCGGCTGGAAAGATCAAAATCTTAAGGGCCTTTCGCATATCACCCCGACTCTGTGGCCCTGCCAATCGGATCAGTGGTTAAGTGCTGATGGACTGCGCATCGCAATTCATGAGCACTGGGATTGGGATACCGGGACTGGAGAGCAAAAATACCGCGAGCCCGCCACCGATTAAGGCCTAGACAACACCGTCATTTCTGGACGATTGGATCTTTCGGTTCTTATCAAGCACGTACAAATGATCAACGCTACCCGGCAAATCAGTGAGGCAAACCTGCGTCACCCGGCGGAAAAATTCGATAAATCGCTCCACCTGAGCATCGTCCATAATACGTTTACCGCTGGCCGCAACCCACGCTTGCGCCAATTTTTGTTCTTGTTCGAGGCGCCATTGATAAACGCTGTCAAACCCAGGTGCCTGCAACATCACCCAGCGATCAACGCGCTCGTACAGCGGCAGAAAATCCCGCGCCAAAACAGAGTTGATATAACTGCGCCAGATACCCTGGGAATCTTCAAGCTCTTCCAAGGTATTGACAGATTCGAGCAACGCTTCGGCAGATTGGGGTCTCGCTCCAAGACACCACCCCTCCAGCAAGACTATATTCACCGGAGGGTCTATTATTTCACGCTCCAGGATTCGATCGTCCGCAGACTTGTCAAATCGCGGAACCAACACCGGCTCAACGCGCTCGGCGTCCAACAGGGCATCAAGTGTGTCGCTCAACAGTGCCATGTCATGAGTACCAGGAACGCCACGAGTGGCCAACAGTGGATGAATCTCTTCGCTTTGTTTTAGACGCTGCTGGCGAGTCAGATAAAAATCGTCGAGGGAAAGGGTTAAAACACTCGCACCATATTTAGTAGAAATGGCCATTTCAAGATAGGCGCACAGCGTCGACTTGCCAGAGCCCTGGCTACCATTAACGGCTACAAGCAGCGTGCGGTTTTCACTTTCGGCAAGAGATACGAGGGAGTCCACCAAAGGGTCAAACCAGTACTGCGCACTGGATAAGTAGGAAGGATCCAGTTTGTGCTGCTTGAGAAGCCGCTTTTGCCACTGCGGCAACTCATTTGAAAAATCGCCTTTTTCTACCACTTTCATTCCTAGTGTAGGTCGTCAAACAGTTTGTAACTTATTAAGTTTCTCTCTGCCACGCTTCACTTTCTCCAATATGTCACTCGCGGATTTAGTCCAGATATAAGGCGCTGGCGCTTGATTATGAGTCTCAATGAACGCCATGACTGTTTGCTCAAGCTCTTCCACACTGCTAAAGACACCTCGTTTCAATTGCTTTTCAGTTAGCTCCCGAAAAAACCGCTCCACCATGTTTAACCACGATGCGCTGGTTGGCGTAAAGTGCACATGGAATCGCTGGTGATATTTCAGCCAGCTTTTTACCTTCGGGTGCTTATGTGTGGCGTAGTTGTCACAGATAATATGAATCTCTTTATCCCTGGGCGTCGACTTATTTATTGGGCGGAGAAACTTCAACCATTCTTGATGGCGATGCTGTTCGGCGCAGGTACCTAACACTTCCCCTGTCAAGATGTTCAATGCCGCAAACAAGGTCGTGGTGCCATGACGTTTATAGTCATGGGTCATTGTCGCCGCCCTGCCTTTTTTCATCGGCAAGCCCGGCTGCGTTCTATCCAGTGCTTGTATCTGACTCTTTTCATCACAACTGAAAACAATGGCATTTTCTGGCGGTGATAAGTAAAGGCCGACGATTGCCTCCAACTTCTCGGCAAACTCTTTATCGTTCGATACCTTGAATGTATTTATTCGGTGTGGCTTCAAACCGTGGCTTTTCCATATCCTGCCCACCGAGGACATGCTAATGCCGGCCTTATCTGCCATGAGACGCTGGCTCCAATGCGTAGCGTTTTCCGGTGTCTCTTGCGTCGTGAGTCTGATCACCTGTGCAACCTTGCGTGAACTGATTTTCGGTTTTCGCCCTGGCCGATACGCATCCTGGCTGATGCCTTCGACTCCACTGTCTGCATAGCGTTCTCGCCAGCGGCCAGCTTTCTGTCTCGTAATGCCCAGTTCAAAACCGATCTCTTCATTGGTCATGCCCTTGCCGGCCAGAAGAACAATTCGTGAACGCTCCGCCAATCGGACCGAGACAGAGCGCGATTTAGATAACTTACTCAAACCCAAAACTTCGTCATCAGACAAAACAATTTCTACTGCAACACGCACGACAAGCTCTCTATATAGGGAAGAGACTATATGGTACACTATTTATGACGACCTACACTAGCTCTAGTAGTGCGCGTGCCTCCGCAAGACAGCTCTCGCCAAGAAGTCTAACAGCTGGGGCCGACTACTGACTACTGGCTAGCGTGGGCGACATACGGATTTTTTTGCCGCTTCAGGCAGCTACAAAGATAGCCGTCGAATATCACCGAGCAGTGAAACAAGCTGTGTAAAAAAGCGTCCGGCGTCACCGCCGTTGATCACACGATGGTCGTAGGACAGCGCCAGCGGCAGTAATTTCCTGGGTTGAAAATCTTTGCCATCCCATACCGGCTGAATCGCGGCCTTTGAAACACCTAAAATACCGACTTCGGGCGCATTCACTATCGGCGTAAATCCTGTACCACCGATATTCCCCAAACTCGAAATGGTGAAGCAACCACCGCGCATCTCCACTGGTTTGAGTTTGCGATCTCGCGCTTTCCCGGCAACCACAACCACCTCTTCCGCTAGCTCCCAGATCGTTTTCTTGTCGACATCCTGAATGACTGGAACGAGCAACCCCGCCGGTGTATCAACCGCCATACCGATGTGAATGTAGTGCTTGTATATCAGGCTCTGGGAGTCTGCTGAAAGCGATGCCCGAAACTTGGGGTTATCGCGCAACGCAACCGCGCAGGCTTTCAGCATAAACGGTAAAGGCGTTAATTTGACACCGCGTTTTTCCCCTTCGGCTTTCATATCGGCGCGAAAGGCTTCAAGGTCGGTTATATCTGCATTATCGAATTGAGTGACATGGGGCACGTTTAACCAGCTGCGCTGCATATTGGCGGCGGTGAGCTTGGCCATCCTGGAAAGCGGTTCTTCTTCCACCGCTCCGAACGCAGAAAAATCGACCGCGGGTATGGCGGGAATACCGGTACCTCCGGATAAGGCGGGGCCTGCTCCGCTCATGGAATCTTTTACATAGTTCTCTAAATCTTCTTTTAACAGTCGGCCGCGGGGACCGGTACCGCTAATGCTCGTTAAATTCAGACCAAATTCGCGCGCCAGCTTTCGTACCGCTGGGCCGGCGTAAACAGATCGTTCACCACTGGTATCGGCGTGGGGTATCGCGCCAACTCTGGGAGGCGCTCTTCGCTCAACTTCTTCGGGAGGAGTTGTAACAGATTGCTGCTCTACACTCTGAGGTGCAGCCTCGGGCTCTGAGGTTTCTACAACCGCACTTTGGGTTCTTATGACCATCAACTCATGGCCGGGCTTTACCGGGTCATCTTCTTTGACAAGAATTTTTAGAATCTCTCCGGCAAAAGGCGCTGGAACTTCCATTGACGCCTTGTCTGACTCCAGCACGACCAGAGAATCTCCCTCGGCCACCACGTCGCCCACAGCCACGGATACCTCAATCAGGTCTACGGCCTCATCTGTACCAATATCCGGGACCGTGACGATTTGCTCACTAGAGGCAGGTTCTGCGGGAGGTGTTTGCACACTAACTGCGGGAGCAACAGCCTGCTCCTCAACCTCCGGAATTGGAGCTGGTTCTTCAGCCGCGGTTTCCGCTAGGTCGCCAACCACTTCCAACAGTACGATAGGGTCGCCTTCAGTCAGCTCTTTGCCGACCTCGGTCAGCACTTCAACCACCGTTCCGGCAAGATTGGAAGGTATCTCCATGGAGGCTTTATCCGACTCCAGCACAATCAAACTCTGCTCAAGCTCAACCGTATCGCCAACAGCTACCAAAAGCTCGATAACCCCGGCACCTTCAGCGCCGCCAATATCAGGTACTACTACTTGTTCCTTAGCCACTTGTTATTCCTTTTATCCGTCAGTGTTGCCGCTCACAGCCTAAACGGTTGTGGGGTCAACTTTGTCCGCAGAAATGCCAAGTGCGCGCATGGCATTCGCCACCACACCGACCTCGATAGTACCTTCATCTGAGAGAGCCTTTAAAGTCGCGATCACGACGTACTCGCGACTGACTTCAAAAAACTTTCTCAACTTATCCCGTGTATCACTGCGACCATATCCGTCTGTTCCCAGCACCACGTATTGACCGGGTACAAATTCGCGCAGTTGATCGGCATAGGACTTCATGTAATCCGTCGCCGCAATAAAGGGGCCAGGCTCCCCTTGCAACTCGCGGGTGACATATGGGACTCCCGCTTCATCTTCGGGATGCAGTAAATTCCAGCGAACCACCGACTTGCCTTCGCGATGTAGTTCATTAACGCTGGTTAAACTCCAAACGTCAGCGGCAACGTCGTAGTCCTTCTCAAGTATTTCTGCGGCCGCTTCCACTTCACGAAGGATTGTTCCACCGCCAAGTAGCTGCACCTTAGGCTTGTTTTTAACAGCGGAGCTTTTTAGACGATACATGCCCTTGATAATGTTTTCTTCCACACCCTGGGGCATTTCGGGTTGGTGATAGTTTTCGTTCATCGTTGTAATGTAATAGAACTTGTTCTCGCCCTCCTCGTACATTCTCCGCATGCCATCTTGGATAATCACAGCAAGCTCAAAGGCGTAGGCAGAATCGTAGCTGACACAATTGGGAATCGTGCTCGCCAATATATGACTGTGACCATCCTGGTGTTGCAAGCCCTCGCCGTTGAGCGTTGTTCGCCCAGCAGTTGCACCGATGAGGAAGCCCCTGGCCTGGCTATCTCCCGCTGCCCAGGCCAGATCACCTATACGTTGAAAACCAAACATGGAATAGAAGATGTAAAACGGAATCATCGGGTAGCCATGAGTACTGTACGACGTCGCCGCGGCCAACCAGGCTGAAAACGCACCAGCTTCGTTAATGCCCTCCTCGAGAATCTGGCCTTTCTCATCCTCCTTGTAAAACATAATCTGGCCGGAGTCGTGGGGGGTATAACGCTGCCCTACCGAGGAGTAAATCCCCAACTGGCGGAACATGCCTTCCATACCGAAAGTTCGGGCTTCATCCGGGACAATCGGAACCACCCGCTCACCCAGTTCTTTGTTTTTAACCAAGCTCGATAGAATACGAACAAACGCCATGGTGGTAGAGATCTGTCGTTTGCCGCTGCTCTTAAGCTGGCTATCAAAATCCGTAAGAGGTGGTGTAGCAAAAGTTTCGATGTCAGTGCGGCGCGAAGGTATGGGTCCACCCAGCTCCGTTCGGCGCTGATTCATATAACGCATTTCTGGGCTGTCGGGAGCGGGGCGGTAATAGGGAACATCTTTCAACTCGGAGTCGCTGATCGGAATACCAAAGCGATCACGAAATGCTTGCAGGCTTTCCATGTCCAGCTTTTTCAGGGAGTGGGTTTCGTTGTTCGCTTCCCCCGCCTCGCCCATACCATAGCCCTTGACCGTCATCGCTAGAATAACCGTTGGGCGCTCGCGCTGAGCGGCGGCTTCTGCATAGGCGGCGTAAACTTTGTAGGGATCGTGGCCGCCACGGTTGAGGTACATGATCTCGTCGTCAGACAAGTCGGAAACCAATTCAAGCAACTCGGGGTATTTCCCAAAGAAGTGCTCGCGAGTATAGGCCCCGCCGTTGTATTTGTAGTTTTGCAGCTCTCCGTCACAGACTTCGTCCATACGTTGCTGCAGCAATCCAGTGGTGTCTTTTTCAAGCAGCGGGTCCCATTTGCGACCCCAAATTACCTTAATGACATCCCAGCCGGCTCCGCGAAATACGCCCTCCAGCTCTTGAATGATTTTGCCATTGCCGCGCACGGGGCCATCGAGCCGTTGAAGATTACAGTTGATCACAAAGGTCAAACTGCCCAAACGCTCTCTACCGGCTAGTGAGATTGCGCCCAGAGACTCTGGCTCATCGCACTCACCATCGCCCATAAAACACCAGACGTTGCGATCGCCGTGATCCACCAGACCGCGGCTTTGTTGATACTTCATTACCCGGGCCTGGTAGATGGCCTGGATAGGACCCAAGCCCATGGACACTGTTGGAAACTGCCAATAGTCGGGCATCAGCCAGGGGTGCGGGTAGGACGACAAACCGTTGCCATCAACTTCGCGTCGAAAATTATCCAACAAATCCTCGTCAAAACGGCCCTCGAGATAGGAGCGCGCATACATACCCGGCGCGCTGTGCCCCTGGTAGAAAATTAGATCGCCGCCCTGAGGACTCTCCGGGCCCCGGAAAAAATAATTGAAACCAATGTCATACAAGGTAGCACTGGAAGAAAAACTGGAGATATGCCCGCCTAGCCCCTCATCGTTGTCATTGGCGCGCATGACCATCGCCAGAGCATTCCACCGAACCAGCGAGCGAACCCGCCGCTCCATAAACAAATCGCCAGGCATCGCCTTTTGGTCTTTCGGTGCGATGGAGTTACGAAAGGGAGTCGTGATGGCTGTCGGCAGACGTGTGCCGATATCCACGGCATGCTTCGCCAACTCGGTGAGAATATAAGACGCGCGCTCTGGGCCGCTGTGCTTCATTACTGCGTCCAGTGCATCAAACCATTCCCGCGTTTCGATCGGGTCCTTATCTTCAGTCATGCCTGCCGTTGCTCCTGGGTAATCGCGGTGAGTTGCGGTCGGATTTATCGCCAACTACATTCTAAAATAGAACTATGTATCGCGTAGCATTCGATTAAGTATAGGTGAACTGCCAGAAGTTGCTGGTATTTCAATCACCCGAGAATTACGATCTGTAAAAATACTACATCATCAGTGGTGAAATTGGAATATTAGTTCTATTTTGGAACCTTAATAATGCCCATATTTCATGCAGTTTCAATAAAAAGGCAAAAAAAAGCGCCCATCCGAACGCTTTTTTGTAAATTTACTACCAACAAAACCCTAATCAATCTTGAAGAAACTGTGCCCCTCTTTTATCTCGGATGCAGCATCAAACTTCCGGTGATTACCGGCGGGGAGATCTGCCCATTTTCCCGGAGCGACAACCTGAAGCGAGCGACGATCATTAAGAAATACCGTCTGAAAGTAACTCAGCCAGCTTTCCATCGTAAAACCTTCAACTGCCGCCGCCATCGTTGCGCGCCCGGCGAAACCGGTCTGCTTCCTGGCGATAGACTGCCAGTAAAACCCAGCTCTATCCCACAGGTTTTTATCAGGCCTGAGAATATCGCTAAGGAGTGCCTGTTTGTGTCGCTCAAATTGCTCCACGTCCAGAGTTTGCTCGACACCACCCATAAACTTATCCATCGCTGCTGCGACGTCAGCGGCGCTAGCAGTGGGAGATTGAATGAGCATTACCAGGCCAGGAACATCCAATTGCGGCCATGCAAACGCGCTCGCCACATAGCCCAATTGCTGTTCTGTTCGAAGCTGCTGGAAAAAACCCGACTTGATTATCTGCGCGGTTAGCGCCACTGCAGCGCGATCCTCCCATGTATTACTCGCCGCCTGTAAATACCAGGCGACCACGGAGTCGTCATGAGGAACATCCACTTCATACTGTAGGGACTCGCTCCCATCCAAGCGCAGAACTTTCAGCGGAGGAATAATAGCCTCAGTTTGCTGCGACAGTAATGTAGAGAGCATTTCGGAGATACGGGTGGCGGCTTCGGGGTCATAGTTTCCATAGATCATCGTCTCGGCCGAGGCGTTGCGCCAAAAAGATTGCTGGTACTGATTGAGGTCAGCTTGCTCCATCTTCTCAAGTACTGCAATTAAAGGCTTCTCACCCCATTCACCGTAGAGTAACGATTCTCTGAGGTCGGCAATTACCTGACTGCTCGGCCTACCGGCCACCGCATTTTCAAGGCTTCTTATCATGTCCTTGCGTATATTGGTAAACCGTTTGGCATCGAAGGAAGAGGCCTTGATAGTCTTCAGCATCTGCTCAAGCAATATGGCCTGCTTGTCGTTGTAGCCACTCACTCGCAAGCTGATTCCCTGAGCATGTTTGTACAGGTTAAAATTTAACCCCGCCAGGAAGGCCGGGTAGGCATATTCGTTGACAGCGTCTTTGAGAAGCGCCGTATACAAAACAGCCGCCGCAGTTTGCCGCGCTGTTTGCCCCACCTCAGTGGAACGAAAATTGATATAGGTGGCCCCCTTCGGAATCCGAAATTCTTCATCCTGTTGAAACCAGATTTTCTGGCGAGCTTTCTCCAATACAATTTGGGGAATGGCTGAATTGTTTGGGGATATAGCCTTTAGCGACACATCTTCGGCGATAAAGTTATTTGGCGCCGGAAGACGCAGGGAATCAATCGCCGCCACATTGCGCCAACTATCTATTTCCGCAGCACCGGGAGTCTTTGCCGAATACGGGACTTGGTAGTACTCTGACACCCGATCAGTTTTAGCCAGCTTGTCGCTGAAAGTGACCAGCGCATTTTCGGGTACCAGGGCTGACAACAAATCATCAAACATCGCCTCTTTGTATTCTTCCATCAATGAAGGGCCACGCAATACATCTTCGGGCGCATACACATGCATCCCGCTCACTATAGCACTGACGTAATTGATGGGCTCTGGAGATGATCGAAAACGGAACGCCAGCTCGGCGAGCTGAGCCTGCTCTTCATAGAGCCATTTTTTCGAACCTTCTTTACGCAGCATATCCATGTAGGCGAAGACCAACTGCAGCACGCGCTCATAATTTTTGGCTCCCGCTTCGGTTAGCGTCACACTGACACTAAACAGCGACCCTCCTCGCCATGCTAGCCCGGAGCCTGCACCCAGACCCTCGGCCAAGCCTTCAGCTTTAAGCTGGGACAGTAAACTGCCCTTGCCTTCATGCCCCACGAGATTGCCCAAGCAGGACAACGGCTTGGCCTTGTAGGCCGAGCGGTAATCCGCGACAGGGAATCCAATTTGCAGCTCGCGCATGGTCGCCTGAGGTTGAACCTGCACCAGCAGGGGCAAGCCCTGACCGGGAAATAGCGGCTCCGTGATATCGGAGTATTCGAAGGATTTATTGGGAATAGCGCTAAAGATTGGACGCACCAGGGCTTCCAGTTGGTCCAGAGATTGAGAGCCGAGCACGGCAAGCTTCATCTGGTTGGCGGAGTAATGTTTTGCGTAGAAATCGAGGAGATCCTCCCGAACAGTATAACTTGGGCGATCAGCCAAGGTGTCCAGGGACCCTACGGTAAACTGGCTAAAGGGATGATCGGGGTTCATAACTTCCTGAAGAACATCGAGCCCCCGCCGACCATCGCTCTTCAAACCCAGCTGATATTCCGCCTCGACGGCATTTTTCTCTCGCTCCACATATTGCGCGTCAAAACGCGGGGCAATAAAGAACTGGCCAAAACGATCCAGCGCTTCGGGTAAAAAAGCTTCGTTAATATCAAAAAAGTAATTGGTATGCTCGAGGCTGGTATAGGCGTTCCTGTTGCCAGCATGCTCGGTAATAAATTCTTCATACTCGGCGGCATCGGGGTATTTGTCGGTTCCCAGAAACAGCATGTGCTCGAGAAAATGCGCCAGACCACCTCTTCCGGGAGGATTGTCCCCGCTGCCCACGCGCACATCCAGCGCGGCGGCTGCTTTCTTGGTTTTGGGATCGGAGATCAATAAAACCTGGAGGTCGTTCTCCAGGGTGATTAAACGGTATTGATTGTCATCATTAAGACTCTTTTCCGGCGTAAGTCCAGAACCGGGCAGGGTTGAACATGCAGATAGCACCAGGCCAGCTAAAACAGGCAGCAGAGCATTAAAGCCCTTACCGAAATACAACGAGGACATCGATTACTCCATAGATTAATAGATCAGTTTTCGTCTGAGGTTGGTTCCATATCCAACTCGACCTCAACCGGATTCGGCGTGGGCCAGGCATTAATGATGGCTTTGATCAACGTCGCCAGAGGTATCGCAAAGAATACTCCCCACAACCCCCATACACCGCCGAAAAACAACACGGCCAATATAATCGCCACGGGATGAAGATTAACCGCCTCAGAAAAAAGCAGGGGAACCAGAACGTTTCCGTCTAGCCCCTGGATAATGCAATAGACAAGAAAAACGTAATAAAATTCACTGGTAAAGCCCCATTGGAAAAATCCCACGAGTACCACAGGGAAGGTCACCAGCATTGCACCTATATAGGGAACAATAACCGACAGGCCTACCAGCAGGGCCAGCAAAGCTGCATAGTTCAAACCCATCCAGCTGAAGCACACGTAACTGGTAGCGCCAACTATCAGGATTTCAACCACTTTTCCGCGCGCGTAATTTGCCACCTGCATATCCATTTCCACATAAATCTTCTGCAGTAGAGGCCGCTCCTCAGGTAAAAACCTGGAGAGCCAGGCAAGTATTTGCTCCCGGTCTTTAAGGAAGAAGAACACGAGAATGGGAACCAGAACCATGTAGACCATCAGGGTCAGAATACTGGGAATGGTGCCGAGCATGCGGGTGACTATCGTCTGCCCCAATCCCGCCAGTTCCGCCTGCGCCATTTCGACAAATTGGCCAAGCTGCCCTTCACCCAGGATATCAGGGTATCGCTCCAGCAGAACAAACAGTAAATCCTGACCTCGCTCCAGCATGCGCGGCAACTCCGCCGCCAAAGACAACAACTGACGCCAGGCCAGGGGGAGCAATCCCAGCGTGATACCAAAAAACGCCCCTACGAAAACCAAAAAAGACACGGTGAAACCCAACCACTGGGGCAAACCATAGGCTTGTAGTTTGGAGGACAGCCCTTGCATCAAGTAGGCCAAAACCAATGACGCAAGCAGGGGCACCAGCACGTTGCCAATGGTCATAAACGCCAGAATACACAGCGCTATCAACACCAGCAGCAGTATTGACTCCTCCTCGAAGAGGTAGCGTTCATACCATTTTCGAAAAATGCTTAACATGTGTCGCCCCGAATACTCAAAATTGAAAGCCAGCCCGCAATGAACTCAGGATTTTTGTAGCAAAAGAATGTAAACGCCATCTCGCTCTTCGGAAGATAACAAAGTATGCCCGGACATCTGCGCAAAAACGTCGAAGTCTCTAACAGAGCCTTGATCGGTAGCCAGTACTCTCAATCGCTGCCCCGAGCTCATCCCGTTGAGGGCACGTTTGGCTTTCAGCAACGGCATCGGGCATTGTAGGCCAATCGCGTCCAGCTCGACCCAGTTTAACTCACTCATTGTGCGATTCCATACCAAGGCTTAATTATCACACTTAGATTCAAGTCATAAGTGCAATTTCTAGAGCAGGTGGCCAACTGGTACAATCCAGTGCCATTTTCTCGACCAAGGAAATTACACATGAACTATACACAGTTGACCGAATACGAACGATACCAGATTGAAGCATTTTTAAAAGCTGGTTTTACACAAAAAGCCATAGCCAGAGAGCTTAGACGAAGCCCTGGGACAATTAGCAGAGAGCTTGGTCGCAATACGGGCTTGCGTGGTTATAGGCCCCAGCAGGCCCAGCGTTTTGCCACTGAACGGCAGCATCACCACACCCATACACGTATTACAGAGATAACCTGGCAGCGGGTTGAATCGCTACTGAGGGAGGAATGGAGTCCAGAGCAGATCAGCGGTTGGCTAGCAAAATCAATCCTGCAATCTGTTAGTCCAGAATGGATTTATCAGTACATTCTGATCGACAAGAAGGCCGGGGGCGACCTCCATGCCCACTTGCGCTGCCAAAAGAAACGTAAGAAGCGTTACGGGAGCCCAGACAAGCGCGGGCAGCTAAAGAACCGGGTAAGTATCGACGAGCGTCCAGCGATTGTTGATGAGCGCAAGCGTATTGGTGATTGGGAAATGGACCTTATCATTGGGCGCTTGGGTGGCTCCGTACTGATGACGGCTGTTGAGAGAAAGACACGTTTCACAGTGATCGCCCTGGCCCTCAATAAAACGGCGAAGGCCGTCAAGGAAGCGATACCTGGGGCGCTTTCCCCCTTAGCCGCCCCGGTAGAAACACTGACCTATGATAACGGCAAGGAGTTTGCCTTACACGAGGTTATCGCCCAACAGCTGCAGGCTGAAAGCTACTTCGCGCACCCTTACCATTCATGGGAGCGGGGATTGAATGAGAATACAAATGGTCTGATCCGCCAATACGCCCCGAAAGGATCTAGCTTTGATGATATGACGCCGGAGTGTGTCCAGAGAATCTTTGATAAACTTAACAACCGGCCAAGAAAATGTCTGGACTTTAAAACCCCCAACCAAGTACTGTTTGGGATCAACCCACCGATTGCACTAGCGACTTGAATCCGCAACAGTATAAAACGTTTTTCCTCACAGTTATCAAAAGCCGTGAACTTTCCGAACTGATGGTACTCTATGGAAGTTAAGCTGTGTATTTGGCCACGACCCAAGTGCATGGAGTACAATGAAGCATGACTACCAACCTCAGGCAAAGAGCGGCTCCACCCCCGAATGAATATTAGTATGCGAGCTTTAAAAGCGTCGAAATATCTGGTTCAGTTTGCGCTGTTCGCCGCGGTCTTGAGCATAAGCTCAGTGAACGCCAACGAACTGAAGCTGCCCAATCTGGGAGAATCCAGTACCAGCTTGTTTTCAACCGAATTTGAGCACCAACTCGGCAGAGCTTGGCTGCGTGTTTTCCGCAGCCAAGCGCCCACGGTAGATGACCCCCTGCTCCAGGATTACCTGGAAACCCTGATCTATCGCTTGGCAAACCACAGCCAGCTGGAGGATCGCAGAATTGAAGTGGTGATCGTGGACAACCCCACGATTAACGCCTTTGCGGTACCCGGTGGCGTCATAGGAATCCACAATGGCTTACTCATGTATGCACAATCTGAAGATGAGCTGGCCACAGTGCTGGCCCACGAGATAGCGCACTTAAGCCAACGCCATTTTTCCCGTGGAGTTGAACACCAAAGAAATCAGACGCCCTTCAACCTGGCTGCATTGCTCGCCAGTTTCGTCCTGCTTGCAACGGTGGGCGGAGACGCAGGTATCGCAGCGCTTTCTGCCACACAGGCGTTGGCACAGGACTCTGCGCTCCGATACAGCCGCGGCAACGAGGCGGAGGCCGATCGCGTCGGAATGGCGACTCTGGTGGAGGCAGGCCTGGACCCACACGCTGCACCTGCCATGTTCGAAAGAATGCTGCAGGCCTCCCGCTACGCCAGAGGCAATCGTATTCCGGAATTTTTGCGCTCACACCCACTGTCGAAAAACCGTATCGCAGACACCAAAAATCGGGCGCGTGAATATCCCAAGAGCATACACCCTCCAAGTCTCAACTATCAGCTAATGCGCGCACGTGTGGCCAATCATCTCTCCAACACCCCATCGGAGTCGGTGCAGAAGTTTCGCGGGGAACTAGAGGGCACTCCCAAATTGGTTGCCGCGACTAAATATGGGTTGGTCCTGGCGCTAACTGACGCGGGCCGAACAGATGAAGCCCGAGTTGAGCTGGACAGCCTTCGGGCAAACGACAGGGGCAGACTCGAGTACATTGTTGCAGACGCTGAAATCGACTTAGCCAGGAACAAGCCAGGCATCGCCGTTGAAAACCTGACCGATCAACTGAAAATTTCACCGGGAAACCACGCGCTGACCATGACCTACGCCAAAGCGCTGATGGAAGATCAAAAGCCGCATATTGCAGAGGAGGTTCTGATAGAACAATCCAAGCAATACTCCGACGATCCAGCGCTGTGGTATTTGCTGGCAGAGGTGCAGGGATTATCTGGAAATATTGTTGGCTTACACCAGTCGCGGGCGGAGTACTTTATCCTCAACGGTATACTCGACCAAGCAGAAAAGCAGTTGACCTACGCGCTAAAGCTCACCAAAGCTGATTTCGTGACCTCGGCAAAAATCCACCAACGCATCGCTGATGTTGGCTCCATACGGGAGACCATGGAGTTCTAAAAAACCACCCGGCACTTCGCCCTCAGGCGTTGCCCTTTACCGAAACCTGCAACTGCTGCGCAAAATCCAGCATCCGCCGCAGCGGCACCATTGCCTGCTTCCCTATCGCCGGATCGACAAATATTTCGTTGTCATCACGGTCGAAAACCGGGGCCAGAGTCTCCAGTTCGTTCATCGCCATCCAGGGACAATTGGCACAACTTCGACAGGCCGCGCCATTGCCCGCTGTGGGTGCAATAATAAACTCCTTGTCGGGAGCCTGTTGCTGGAGCTTGTAAAAAATACCTTGATCAGTGGCGACAATGAACTGCTTATTGTCCATCTCACAGGCCGCTTTAATAATCTGCGTGGTCGAACCAACGCGGTCCGCAAGATCCACTACCGAAGCGGGAGATTCGGGATGCACCAGCACCGCGGCATCGGGGTAGACCTTTTTTAGATCCGCGATGCCCCGAGCTTTGAATTCTTCGTGGACAATACAAGCGCCGTCCCACATTAAAATGTCGGCACCGGTCTGCCGGCGCACATAGTCACCCAGGTGCCGATCGGGCGCCCAGATGATTTTCTTGCCCTGCTCGGCCAGATGTTCGGCGACATCCAGCGCAATACTGGAGGTTACCACCCAATCAGCGCGCGCTTTGACGGCGGCGGACGTATTGGCATAGACAACCACTTCTCTGTCGGGATATTGATCACAAAACCCGGAAAACTCCTCGACAGGACAACCTAAATCCAAAGAGCAGGTAGCCTCCAGAGTAGGCATAAGAACACGCTTGTTGGGAGTGAGGATCTTCGCTGTCTCCCCCATGAACTTCACACCCGCCACCACCAGGGTTTGCGCCGAGTGATCGTGCCCAAAGCGCGCCATCTCCAAAGAATCTGACACGCAGCCACCGGTTTCCTCAGCCAGGGCCTGAATAGCAGGAGCCGTATAATAATGTGCGATTAACACTGCATTCTCGCGAATCAAGCGAGACTTAATTTGCTCCACCAGATCGCGTTCCCGAGCCCGGCTAAGCTGTTTCTTCTCCGCCTGATCCAGGTGACTTTGTACCTGCTGGCGAATGGTTTCCAGTTTATCGGAGGCTAAACTCATGGTTTGGTTTCATCATCGCGGCGGGAGAAATCTGCTAAAAATATTACCACAGTTTGGCAGACAGGGAATTCTTGGTTACATTGTGTCATCTGATTAACTCCTCACGCAAAAAAACGGGATGAACAACATGGTGAAATACGATTACGTTAAGACCCTAAGGGAGGACGTTCGGGCTTTCGAGGAGAAACAATTACCAGCCGCACGATTCTTTCTGCGCTGGGCGACCAAACTCAACGTCGCAGTTTTCCGCCTGACCAAAGGGCGCGTGATGAACAAATTCATCGGCGGCTACCCGGTATGTATTGTCACCACAAAAGGAGCAAAGACCGGGAAAGTCAGGCGCATAGCGCTGATTCACCTCCCCCATGGGCAAAACGAGTTACTGGTTGCATCCTCGGGCGGTATGCCGAACAACCCGGTTTGGTATCACAATATTGTTGCCTATCCTGAAATCCAAATTATGGTTGGCGGTGAAGACAAAGCTTATCGCGCAAGACAGATCGATGACGCGGAAAAAGCCGATCTATGGCCACACCTGTTATCGCTTTATCCAGATTTCGATGAGTATCAAGCGAGAACGGATCGCAACATCCCTGTATTTTCCTGCGAACCCATTGCCTGAGGATTACCTAGCTCAATCTTTCAGCCACGGTGGCCATTCATTGGACACACTGCCGGTCCAAAGAGGCTCCCTGCGTTCGAAGTAGGCCATGCCTCCTTCGATAGCATCTGGCTGGGTCATGCTGTAGTTCAGCGCTTTACTTTCCAGCTTTGCCAGATCACCCAGGCTCATATCGAGCCCACGCCACAACAGACTTTTGTGCAAACCAACCGCCATGGGCGCGCAGTTAACCGCGATATCTCTGGCAATTTCCAAGGCTGTATCCAGCACCTGATCAGCGGGGACACTTCTGCCTGCCAGCCCCCATTCGACAGCCTCGGTTCCTGTCAGGCGAGCAGCCCTGACTAGTAATTCAAAGGCTTTTTCAAAGCCAACTAATCGGGGAAGCACGTATTCCATGGCGAAATCGGTTACCACACCACGCCGAGCCTGAAGAAACCCATACTTACTATCGTTTGCCAGCACACGCATGTCTGTCTGCACGGCCAGACCCATACCCGCACCGACAGCATGGCCATTACAAGCGGCAATCACCGGCTTGCGCACTTCCCAGGCTTGCATGCTCAGCGGACAGGAATTGACTTCGACCGTCTGTGCACTACTGTCAAACGTAGCGCCACCGCCACTCATATCAGCACCGGCACAGAAGATGTTTCCCGCACCCGTTAATACAACTACACGAACATCATCATCCTCATCGCAGCGCTGGTAGGCATCACCAATACCCTGGAGCATCTCCGAGGTAATACTGTTGTGAGCTTCTGGGCGATTCAGGGTGATCACCGCAACACCGCCGTCCATTTCAAATTTAAGATCGTTATTCATGAGCTTGTAAAATTCCTGTCATCTGATGCCACTAGCTTAACGTGCACAGAATGTCAGGCAATGGTGCGCGGGGCCAGGAATGACTAACGCAGGCTTGCGAAGACGCGCAATCCAGAGCGCAAAAATGCCCAAACCGGGGAGAAAATCGCGCCCGTCTGATTCCAACTTTTCACGATTGGTAATTTTTATTGAACAATGACTAGAATTTCAATGAAACATCCCGTACTCATGAGTACCGAGTTAGCCTCATGACACAAGCCTAAATAGCGCCATTCTATCAAGGTCTTGCCGTTGCGTGATGAATTTCGCGAAGTTTGTACGAGAATCCGTATCCAGGAGAAAATGCGGGAGGCTGCTGCGTAGCGCAGTGGCAACCACCAACTCGGACGGAGCTAGACCGGGCCGGATCGTTCGAAGCCAGGAGCCAAAAGAGTTCCAGACTAGCCGAGTGTGGCAAGATGCCAGGTAATGAAGTAGCCCTTGAGCAACAATCCCCGCGTGTACAAAGACGTGATAAGCCTTCAGTTTTCGCTTGACGCCATCGCGATATTTTTTTGATTCCCGGTGAAGGTGCTGATTACCATTGCGTCGCTCCAATGGCTTCATTACGCTCATCCAGAAATGGTATGAAAAAGAACCGATAACATGAACCGCCTGCTTGAAGGCATGCTCTATTTTAAATCGCAGACCGTAGAGGTGAATGATATCGAGGGCCGATAATGACGTATCAGTAGACATGAGTATACAGCGTCCCCTCGTTGGGTGAACGACAATGACAAACCGAACAATACTGCCGGTCGGTCTCCATAATAAATCATGGACTGCGTATCGGATAGCTACGTTTTTTTCGCCATAGACAGGGCTTTGAGCCTCCTCCATCAATGCGACCAACCCAAACAGTGATCTTGGTTTTACCTTGTCACCATACTTACGTGGCCGCCCTCTTTTTTTCGGCTGTTGCTGATGATGCAGCTGGTAGGCAACCGCATTTGATCTGGCGCGGGTGACCAAATGATTCCCCTCATTCAAAAGCCCATTAACGACTTTCTGGCTGGCATAATAGGCGTCGGCGACAAAATAATACGGCTCCTGAATACTGACTATCGCCAGTAGACTGATCATTTTGTCGAGCAGGGTACGCCGGTCACGATTCGATAACACGGTCCCCTCATGAATCCTCGCGGCAAGCGGCACAGCGAACACGCTATTGGCGGCACGAGAAAGAATAGAGACGGCCTGAAAGGAGTGTCCCATGATGTACTCCGCTTTGGTATTTGACTCGGATTCCTGATGTAGCAGCTTCACAGCAGGCATCTTTTTGCCCTGTTTGGAGACCTTAATGCCGTCCCCCACCAACACGAGTCGGCCATTCACTCGAACCAGACCAGGGAACAGTCGAAGTACAAGTTGAGACCACAATACCGTCATTGAGTCCAACTTAATGCCGGTGCTGTGGAAGTTATCCAGCAAGTTGTCATAAAACCGCCCCTGTAACCCCAGCGCCCGGACAATACTCGTCACCACCATTCGTTCGGTACGAACCGTCAATCCCGCCACACAGACGGCGAACCACATAAATGTCCGGGTACGAGCGCAAGCCGGGCGAAGATAAATGATTGCATCCCACCAATAGATCCACAGCATAGACAGTGTCCTTTTGACAAACTAACATAGTATGTATATGCTATATCAATGACAAGGAAAAGGCTCGCACAAATTGAACGGCGTATGACAAAGATCAAAGGTGACATAGCATTACTGGGCGCTATGCGCCCTGGATCGTTGACGAAGCAATACAAGGACCGGGAGAGTCAGACTGGGCCTTATTATCAGGTCAGCTATACACTGGATATGAAGAGCCGGACGGAGTATATTCGCAAGGAATTTGTGGGCGATATACGCGGCCAGATAAGTAACTATAAACGGTTCAAGAAGCTCAATGCACAATGGGTGGCGCTGAGTATTGAGCACTCAAAGTTATCAATGAAACTCAAGCAAGCGTAGTGATTACAACGGGAAGCAAGCAAAAATCGTGGCCAAACTGGGCAGTAAAAAGAACCCATTGATTTTAAGAGTTGCCGATGACTCAAAAGTCGATATGATCGCCAATACCTGTCATGAAAACGGCTGGCATTTTATTTTGGGGTTTGAACCGGACAAGGAAGAGGATCTAACGGACCTGGAAAGAAAGCTATCGCCTCCCATCCATCATGAAGCCGCAAAGATCGGGCGAAATGAACGGTGTGTCTGCGGAAGCGGGAAGAAATACAAGAAATGTTGCGGAGCTGCCGCTTGACTGGTTTCGCTAAACAGCAAATAAAACAGAGCGCAGAACTCGGTACTCTCAAGATCCCGTATAACTCCATGTTATATAAAGAATAAAGGCAAACCCAAGCAAGCGAACGAGATCCGTATTGTCGTTCAAATGCGAAAGGGCCGTTTTAGTTTGAAGTTTCAGGGGCGTCAGTGGACCAGCACAAGGTATTAATCATCTCTGAGAACAAGGCAGATCATTTGATTTTGTCGTCTTGTCTCGAGCGTGCAGTTCCCGAGCGATTTAAACTTGAGGTCGCCGAATCCGTTGAACACCCGCTAGAAGCGCTCATGGACCCCGACAATGCGGCGGTCCTCATCTCTTACGCGCCGGAAACTGAATACGTTCTTCGCCTGGCACAAAAAAACAACGTCACCATACCCATTATCGTTTTGATGGACGAGGCCAGGGAAGACGTCATTGCCCAGCTCAAAGAATACGGCGCTCAAGACTATTTAGTGCGAGGCCAGTTACAGGATGCACTGGTCCATAGAGTACTGGACTACAGCATTGCCTTGAAGGCCGCACGAGAACGAATCCAGCAACTATCCAATCGCGACACGCTGACAGGATCCTTGAACCGAACCGGTTTCAGGGCCCATGTTGAACGCGCAATGGAACGCTCCGAGCGATACGGCTTTAACACCGCCTTGCTCTATATCAACATCGATCAATTCGCGAACATCAACGATCACTACGGCGAAGCTGCTGGCGATACGATGATTAAGACCATATCAAATCGCCTGACCAACAAGTTGCGCAGCACCGACAGCATCGCCCGCTTGGGCGGAGACGAATTCGCCATTGTGCTGGAGGATGTCAGCTCGGAAGGCAATGTTCAGGCAATCGCTGAAAAGATGCTCAAATCGATTTCAGGACCAATGATTCTGAATGAGCAGCAAGTTTCAGTTGAAGCCAGCATCGGCGGCTCTATTTATCCAGAGGACGGCAAAGCCTTCTCGGACCTGGTGGATGGCTCACGCAGCGCGATGCAACAGGCCAAAGCCGTCGAGGGCGGCAAATACATTCGATACTCAGAACAATTGCATTTTGACGAGTCGGGGAATAGCTCTCTGGCCGCCGAATTGCGCACCGCGATTCGAAAAAACCAGTTTGAATTTCACTATCAACCCCGAGTAGACCTCAATACGGGGCAATTAGTTGGGCTGGAGGCGTTGCTGCGCTGGAATCACCCAGAGCGCGGGCTGGTGTATCCCGGAGATTTTCTCAAAGAATGTGAAGATATGGGCCTGATGAAGACCATCGGCTACCAGGTGATTCAACACGCCTACAGTGCTCTTTCCTGGTTGGAAGACCAGGGGTTGCAGGATGTGGACGTTGCGGTAAACATTTCCTTCTCACAAATTCAGGACGACCGCTTTGTTGCGGTGGTTAAAGACATCATCAAACGCAGCAATGCGGATATCTCACGTTTGGAATTTGAGCTGACCGAGACCACCATCCTGAAAAGCCCAGGCGCTATCAAAGCGAGAATGGATGAGTTGCGGCTGTTGGGTATATCGTTCTCTTTGGATGATTTTGGTACGGGGTTTTCGCAACTTTCGCATCTGACGGAACTGCCGATCTCATCATTGAAAATTGACGCCAGCTTCGTTCGCGAAGTGCCGCAAAATACTCACCAGGCCGCCGTTTGCATCATGATTATAGAAATGGCGCAACGGCTCGACATGGCTGTGATTGCAGAAGGCGCAGAAACCTTCGAACAAATAGAGTTTCTCAAACAGAACGGTTGCCAGCAGGTGCAGGGGTTCTACTACTCCCAGGCAATACCTCTACAACAACTTCCTCGTTTTGTTGAAGAGCAACGTTTCAAGCGAAGAGAACAGCTACTTTCATAGCTGGCGGCTCAACTCGCAATCCGGTTTCGCCCTCCCCGCTTCGCCCTGTATAAATTTTTGTCCGCCATTTTCAATACCGGGTTTGCATCTTCTGATTCTTCGCTGCGCTGCGCGACACCAATACTCACCGTATCGGTAAGACGTGCCTCCCGACACCTGCTTGAGCCGAGACGCAACCAGTCGCAAAACCTGATCGCCAACATCGTGGCCAAATTTGTCGTTAAACTTCTTGAAATGATCAACATCGACCATCGCAATGCTGTAGGTGCGCCCGAGACTTTTGGTTCTACTGGGAATCCTGTGGGTAGAGGTTGAGTTTTCCACAGTGGAACAGAATTGAAACTCGATAGTTTTCGAAGTTTCTAAATCCTCGGGCAGCCGATTTTATTGTCTGAATCTTTGAATTAAATCCTTCTGCGGTCGCATTGGTGATGCGATGTTTCAAGTAAGTCATTATGTTGTCGAGATGTTTCTTTAGCATCTTGGCGACTGATATGACCGGCTTTAGACGTGAATGTGTCGCCCACCAGTACCCTTTCTTAAAGAACGCCCGGGCTGGTTTATCGTAGCTGTAAGTCCACAGGTCAAGCAGCGTCTCTTTGATTGCCCAGGCTCGGGCAACCTTCAACCCCTTTGATTGAAGGCCATAAAAAGTGGCTTCATCTTTTTCACTCCAGTTGTCGGGATTGCGTAACCAGGTATAGCGAGACCCGACCAGGTCATTGATACCGGCGGCTCTTAATGTTTTATTTTCTTTGCGCCTGACTTGGTCAACCATTTTTGTAAGATAACTGACGATATGAAACTTGTCGTGAACAATGGCGGCGTTCGGTAAAGTCGCCTCAACTGCCGTCATAAATGGAACCCACATATCCACGGCAACAGCAGCTACTTCATTACGCTGCTGTTCTGGAAGCGTGGACAGCAATGCGGTTGCCGATTCCGCCGTTCTATCTGCCACGACCTCAAGCACTCTGGACGCATTCAAATCGTACAGCAGGCTGGCATAGGATTGCCCCTTGCGAAAACTTTTTTCATCGATGCCAAGGTGTTTCACTTCCTCAACAGAGCGTCTGTCCATCCCTCTTTTCACTGCTCGGGATTGAATATGATGCACCTCATCCCACGACAGACCAAGTAGTTTTGCGGCCTGTGTCTTGTTGCTGGCAGCCGACAGCACATCAATAGCGAAACGCTCAAATAAATGCGTAAAGCGTGCCTGCGTATCTGCCCACGGTACTTTCAGGCTTTTGATTCCATGCGCTTTACAATGAATACGCGGAACCTGAGCAACTAACTGCGTCTTGAACTGCATCGTATCAAGGTGTCGCCATGTGCGTTGCTCACGATGGTCGTAAACCGAACAAAGGGCATGGCAGACACTACACGCGCCTTTCGTTCCCTTTGGCCAATCTATCTGGAGGGTAATTGATTTGTCGGTCAGATCCGGGGTAATAGCCGTGATTTTCCATGGGTCGCCAAGCCCCAAAAGTTGAGTAAACAACGCGGTATCTTTCATTTGAATATCTCCATAAAAAAAGACTCTTGTACCACATTCTTGACCATTGTTTGGCTTTTACCCATAGGAAACTCGGAAGAACCAGACTTTTTAAGCGTTCGTTCAGGGCGCGCCTTCCCGGCAACCCAGTAAGATCATCTCGGTAAGCCATCGCATGGGAACTTAGTAAAAGCCCGTAGACCAGACACAACCCCGCCGCTGTACACAGGGCGACGGATATGTAATCCAAGTGTAAGAATTGTAAGGTCAAAAAGAGTGCCAACAGGCAGGCAGCAAGCGCAGCCTCTGAATCATTGTTGCGAAGGCACAGCAAAAACAACGCCAAAAAAATGACGGCCATTAGCATCAAGGTGACGACGTTGGGTAATAAATAACCACCCGATGATCTGGAGAGAATTTGCGCATCGAGACTAGTGCTTACGGCCGGGAGCCAGGTGGGAGAATAAAAGGCAGCGATCGCCAAAATTGAAAAGGCAGCAACGCTTACAAGACCGTGAATATTCCATATTCCTCGCTCAGGAACTGCGAGTAAAAACAGAGCAAGAAGTGGCAGAGCGATGCTAACACCTACAAAAACCCCACGGGCACTCGAATCGGCAAGACTCACTTGCAGATGGTTTTGAATAAGCCAGTACAATACCGCAACACCAACGGCGGCAAGCAGCATGCGGGCCCGCCTGAATTGAACGGCCATCAAAATCGCAGCAATACAGGTTAAATACGGCATATTGTTGATCAGTATGCGCATTTCTTGCGAGAGCTCGCCGAAGTACTCCCGAAAAAAACACGCGAGAACAAGCAAGGTGACCGGGACGACCAGCCGCAGCAGCGCCAGGAAATGCAATTGCATCGAGCTGATAGAACCCCTGTTTTACAATGACTTATCTATTATTTACGCTCTATGACGAAGCTTACTAGAACCCCGCAAGCCCAGCATTCACACTAGGCGCGACGCCCCGGTAATGATAGCCTAGAACCATTCCAAGAAGCAGTACCTGAAGGTCAAATGTCCAGCAGTAGCGAGACCAAACACCGAGCTAAAATTCTTGTAAGCGATGACGATCAGAACGTGAGATTGCTCACTCGCCAATGCCTGGAAGCTGAAGACATGATCGTTGTTGAAGCAGCTAACGGCCCTGAGACGCTGGATGTTTTTGTGCGCGAACGTCCCGATCTCGTGTTCCTTGATGTAGAGATGCCGGGGATGAGTGGATTAGAAGTCTGCAAAAGAATCCGCATGATGCCTCAGGGTGAATCAATCCCCATAATGATTGTAACGGGCTCTGACGACCGCCAATCAATAGACCAGGGCTTTGAGGCCGGTGCGACGCAATACAAGACCAAGCCGGTCAATTGGTCACTACTAGGACGCGATGTGCAGTACATGTTGCGCGCCAGTAACGCGTTCAATGCCTTAAAACGTCAGGAAGATCGCCTGCGCTATTTGGCCTATTACGACCCTCTGACCAGCCTGCCCAATCGAAGAAGTTTTACCGAGCAGTTGAGCCGCATCCTAAAGCGCAGCCAGCGACGGGGCTCAAATGCCGCTTTGATGTTTATTGATCTCGACCACTTTAAACGCATAAACGATTCAATTGGACATGGCGCGGCGATCGCCTGTTGGTGGAAATTGCCAAGCGATTGACCATAGAGCTGCGTGCAGATGATGCCGTCAACTATTTTGGCGAACCCGAAAATGAAGATGAAATCGACGACGATAGCGTTACACCGGGAACTGAGATAGCACGCCTGGGCGGGGACGAGTTTACGGTTGTGTTGTCTGACGTGCCCGATATAAATCATGTAAAGGTCGTTGCAAACCGAATTCTGCACTCGCTTTCCCAGCCAATACAGTTGCAATCACACAACCCCGTAGTGACACCCAGCATAGGTATTGCGCTGTACCCTGAAGACGGAACCGATCCCGATACACTGGTACGCAACGCAGATACTGCGATGTATGCCGCAAAGTCTGAGGGGCGCGCCTGCTTCCGCTTCTACAACGAGCGAATGAATGCCAAAGCCGTAGAACAGCTTCAAATGGAAGAAGATCTTCGTCTGGGCATGAAGCGAGGAGAACTGGAACTGCGGTACCAGCCTCAATGAAGTACCCACGGGCAAAGTGGTCAGCCTGGAAGCACTGGTGCGCTGGAAGCACCACAAGCGCGGCATGATCTCCCCTCTGGAATTTATTCCAGTAGCCGAGCGCACCGGCCAAATCATCGAGTTGGGCGAATGGGTTATGTCCGAGGTTGCTCGCCACTGCACCTACTGGGATAGCCTGGGCCTGGAAGATTTCAGAGTGTGTATCAATATTTCCCCGCTGCAATTTAATCAGGGAAATCTCCCTCAGTATTTTTCAGATTATTTAGCTAAGACCGGTATTAGCCCCGAGCGAATTGAGCTCGAACTGACCGAAAGTGCGATTATGACCGACGCAGAAACCAACATTGCAAAATTGGCAGAACTAAAAGCTATCGGCATGGCATTGGCAGTTGACGATTTTGGTACAGGTTACTCGTCACTGAGCTACCTGAAGCGCTTCCCCATAGACACGCTGAAGATCGACCAAAGCTTTGTGGCCGATTTGGACAGTTCCGATGGCGCGGCTATCGTCGACGCTATCTTGGCGCTGGCAAAAACACTGCAGCTTAGAGTGATTGCCGAGGGCATCGAAACCCAAGCGCAGATGAACTACCTGGTCAAAAAAAATTGCGACTTACTCCAGGGGTACCACTTCTCTCGCCCTATCTACCCCGAGGATGTCCCCACTGTTTTACGGCAGGATTTCAGCAGCTACTTTACCGATTCAAGCGAAAGTTAACTCTCTGACTATACTTTACCCATGAAGGCTACGATTTTTCTTCCAGGCCTTATCTCTATCAGTTTGGCGGCATCTGCGCTAAGCGGGCACCCGCGAGGCCAGGCAGACAGCCAGGACCTAAAAGTGATGCTTACAGGGCAGCTCAGCGGCTGCCATGGCTGAGCTGGTCACTACAAGCGGCGGGACCGTTACTCATCACTTGCCCATAATCAATGCGGTGGGTGCAAACATTTCCCGAGAGAGTCTCGAAACGGTAATAAAATCACCTTTGGTAGATCGGTACCTGGATGATTTATCAGTCGCCGAAGAGCCTGACAATAATCCCCCCCCCCCAGAAGATGACACTTGCGATGTGGGCGGCGCGCTTGAGTTGGACATTGGCAACACCGATGTTCGCTGGAAGCTTTACAACATCAAACCTGACAGAGCCAAACTACAAAGCCTGGAATTTTCATGGCCAAATTCAATAGGGCGGCTTGTGGGACTAAAGCTGGGCACAGAATCGCTGGCTTCGCCTGAGACCTTGGCCGCGGTAAGCGACAACCGCTTGGAACTCAACTACGAAGACCCGGCTCACCCGGAGCTACTGGGTATGCTCGAACTTCAGGCAGTATTTGAACCTGATTCAGGTTCCAGCGAGATGCCTCACCCATTGCAGCGAGATTTTACAATCGAAGCGAGCTTTACCGAAGACTGCACCACAAAACTGGTTCCCGGCTATACCAACAATCATGAAAACACCTACTACCCAACAGTGGTTGGAGCAGCCGCCCTACACGGCCATGGCATTACCGGTAAAGGCATCACGGTGGCGATAATTGATTCAGGGCTTTGGGAGCACTCCAATTTGCTCAACGACACCCAGGGTAATAGCCGGGTTATCGCTCGTTATGATGCGATCAAAGATATTAGCGGTAAAGAAGTCTTTGACGAAAGCGGGCACGGCACCCACATGACAAGTGTCCTGGCCAACAGTTTGCCCGTAACTGACAACAACGCAGTAACGGGAAGCTACAAAGGCGTAGCCCCGGATGTAAATCTGGTGGCAGTCAAGGCCTTTGACATAGAGGGCCAGGGAGACTTTCTCGATATTATTCGCGCCGTTCAATACGTGGTGGATCACAAGGATGAGCTGCAAGTAAAAATACTTAATTTGTCCTTCGCTGCAAGGCCGCGTTGGCGCTACTTCCTGGACCCCATCAATCAAGCCATCATGAAGGCATGGGCAAGCGGAATTACTGTAGTAGCGGCCGCTGGAAACGAGGGGCCGGATAACATGACCATAGGTTCTCCGGGCAACTTGCCTTATGTCATCACCGTGGGTGCTGTAACCGATTCATGGACACTGGATACTCGCAATGATGATTACATACCGGATTTTTCTTCTCGCGGCCCCACACCAGACGCACACATAAAGCCCGACATCGTCGCCCCCGGCGGCCACATGACGGGCATCACGCGACCGGGTTCAACGTTGACAAAAAAACACCCTGACTATTTTTTGCGCACTGGAGAGTTTGTAATGACGGGCTCATCCCAAGCCAGCGCGCTGGTTTCCGGGATAGTGGCATTACTGTTGCAGTTGGAGTCCGATCTGAGCCCCGACGACATAAAGTGCAAACTAACCACCAGCGCAGAGCCGGCAATCAATCGCGACGGCCTGCTAACCTACAGTCCGTTCCAACAGGGAAACGGTTACGTGAGTGCTACACGAGCCATAACCCTTGGAGAAACCGGTTGCGGCAACGCTGGCCTGGATATCCATAAAGACATTAGCGGAGAGGAGCACTTTGAGGGGCCCGCCATCGTGGACGACGAAGGCAACCCGAGCCTACCTGGTCTCGACGAGCTACTCTCGCCGGAAACTGCTGAGAAAAATACTGGAGAAAATCGCAGATGGGGAGCGAAAGCTCATCATCAACCACCTCCCCTTTTATTTTTCATAATAAACAAATGCTTAATGCAACTTTTTAAGCCGAACCTTCGGTGAAGCAGAACATCGTTACTTTTTCACTAACCCAAAATGGTTATACACCCATCTTCTTTTGACCACTCCCCAGTCGTCACTCCCCAGTCGTATAACGAAGTCAAGTAGTTAAAGAACAGGATGTGACATCTCTCTCAACCAGACCTAAGAGCGAGAAACGGATCACAAACTGAACACTTGAAAATTTATTTGACCTCGGTAACTGGGGCAAAAATTATGAAAAATGTTGTAACTCTTGGTGCACTTACGCTGTCCGTGGCGGCTTCTTCGGTTTGTTTGGCGGAATCGGGTGCTACCGGCGCCGCGGGCCAAAGTATGAACCAAGTGCATGTAGTTAGTCATGCGCTGGCGAATGACGAAGTAAGCTATAGCGCCGCTGGACGGCTGGGATACAAATGGAACACACCTGCTGAAGATGTTTCGAGGGGAGCTCCAAGTACTTCCGGGTATCAGTGGGGAGTTATGAATCTGGTGGACCAGGCCGGCTACCGATGGGGCAACAAGTAATTTGGCTAAGTTAGATCAGACATGCAAGATCTAACTTGAATTCGGGGCGGACACTATAAGAAACTAGCGCTCCTGTTTCTCTATTACAGCCCCAAAACTCGCTGATCGGGCGTGAAATCCGGGCAGCACCCAGAATAACAAAAAAACAGACCTACCTAATGTCCCCCTTCGTAGAAGCTCTGCCAGATGTTCACATATCTGGTTAACTAGTCGAATATACTTTAAACTCACGCCCACACTCAATTTAAAGACGACGATGTACACCTATGAGGCATTGGTTTCTAACGGCCATATTTCTCATCTCACAATCGCCATCACCTAACTGTGCTGAGTTTTCGTCGCCGCCTGAAATAAATTTCAAACCTGCTACTTTTTCTAAAAATCTGACTCAACAGACTATAACTCAGACGTTTCAAGATTCTACAGGTGCACTTTGGTTTCTAACGCAGGAAGGCCTAAATAAATACAACGGATTCACACTCGAAAATTACCGTTACTCGCTAACAAATCCGATGTCCATTTCCACAAATTCTGTCACGAGTATTACAGAGGACCTAAACGGCAGTATTTGGGTTGGCACACGAGGCGGTGGCCTAAACAAATACGATTCAATCAACAACGGTTTTACTTCCCTGCGCGTCAGCTCTGACCTAGGTAAATCCCCACTTTCAAACAACATTTACTCTCTCTTTACCGACGCCAACGGAATGGTTTGGCTAGGATACGAAAGCGGGTTCAGTGTTTTCGATCCAAGTTCCGGCGATTTCAAGCACATGGCATGGAACTCTTCCAATCAGTCCGAAAATGGAATTGTAAACGATCTAACACAATCACCCAATGGTAGAATTTGGGCCGGTACCCTGGGAGGCGGACTAATCGAAATCGACCCCATGACCCTCCAGACCACCGCTCACGAGCTATCAAGAGAAAGCCTCGGTAAGTACATAGCAGATGTTCTAGTAATTGATGACAACAACATCTGGTGCTCCTCAAAAGAGGAAGGTGTTGCCGTGTACAACCCTGAAACCCATGAATCATACAATCTAAAAAATATCCCAGGGGACATCGACTCTCTATCGTCCAATCAAGTCTATACTCTCTACCAAGATAGAGCAGAGAACATTTGGGTCACCACATATGAAGGGTTAAATTTATTTAACCGGGACAGGTCAACGTTCACCCGCTATACAGGGCAAAATACCAGCCTCCCATCAGACAGAGTTAGTAGTATTTTTCAATCCAAAGAGGGGAAATACTGGGTGGGTACAGAATATGGCTTAAATCGATATTACCCCACATCAAACACGTTCGAGGCTTTTTACACGGATAGCGAAAACACTGACAGCATTTCCAGTAATATCGTATGGGCATTCTATGAAGATGGCGAGAGTAATTTGTGGCTCGGCACTCACGGCGGCAGCCTGAACAAATGGCCCGCCGCGGAGCGGAAAATATCGGCCATTAAGTTCCTTCACTATTCCGAAAATATCGCGCTTCCCAGCTCAAACATTTACGGTATCGAATCAGACGACAACGGCTACCTGTGGTTATCGCACAATAGGGGCGTCACTAAGTTCAACCCCAAAACATTGAACACCCGCCAGTATGGCACTAGAGATGGCCTACAAGACACTGAATTTAACATGGGAGCCGCACTAAAAACTAAATCGGGACAAATACTGTTTGGAGGAAACAGAGGGTACAACATCATTGGCGGACAGGGCATCGAGGAGAAGGTCACTCCACCGCAGGTAAGCATATCAAATATTAAAGTTATGAATGAAAGAAGAGTATTTGATGTTCCCTATCAACAACTAAAAGAATTAGAGTTGAGCTACGAGGATAGAATGCTATCAATCGAGTTCTTTGCCGCTGATTACTCAAGCCCGGATTTAGTTCAATATGCCTATAAGCCCGAAGGCATAAATCCTGATTGGGTTATTTCGAAAGACGCGCATTCAGCATCATTTACCACACTTCCTCCCGGCAAATATAGCTTGAAGCTTGCAGCCGCCAATCCAGACGGTGTATGGAACTGGGACGGATTTACTTTGCCTATTACAGTAACGCCGCCTCCGTGGCTAAGCACACCCGCCTATTTAAGCTACGCTTTTCTTGTGCTCTTGATGGCTGCATTATTGTATATTCGGCAAAAGAAGCAGGCTCAACTGGCCCTGGACAGGCAACACGAACTAGAAAATAAAGTTCGAGAGCGGACCGTAGATCTGCATGAAGCGCGACTTGCAGCTGAAAACGCGAATAAGGCTAAGTCACAGTTTTTGGCAACGATGAGCCACGAAATACGAACACCAATGCACGGAATGATCGGCATGACAGAACTTCTCATGCACACCAAACCGGATGAGCAACAACACAAATTTGCGCGCGCGGCACACCGCAGCGGCGAGTCTCTACTTGAGCTCATAAATACTGTACTGGATTTTTCCAAGATCGAGGCTCAGAAAATCGAGATTGAGCGGACAACGTTCAACCTTCCTAAACTAATCAACGAAATATGTTACCTGCAAGCAGAACCTGCAGACAAAAAGGGGCTGTGCGTAAATAGTATATTTGAAGAATCTACTCCGGAAGTAGTATCAGGAGATTCGACGAAAATTCGACAAATTCTAATGAACCTAGTCGGCAACTCGATCAAATTTACCGAAAGTGGACACATTAATGTTCGGGTTTTTAGTACCCCACTGCCGGACCGCCAAAACCAGTCTATCGTTAACTTTACAGTCGAAGACACCGGTATCGGAATGGACGAGTTGACACAGAAAAAAGTGTTCGAGCCATTCACACAGGCTGACGCCTCAACTACGAGAAAATATGGCGGAACCGGCCTTGGATTGGCGATATCGCATCAGTATGTCGAGCTGTTGGGCGGAAAAGTGGAGATAAAATCTGCTCCCAATGTCGGCACCACGATAAAAATTGGCATGCCGATGAGGGTATCCAGCGCCAGACCAACAATTGACAGCCGCCTCGAAAAAATAGATATCAAGCTCATCTGTAGCGATGCGAATTCTTTAGAAGTCTTACGTTCAAAGTTTAAAAGAATAGGGATAAGGAGAGTCCGAGAAGTAGAACTAATTACTCCGAAAGCTCCACTCGCGCAAGACGAGCTGTATGTAGTCGATTGTGCTACGCCATTAGATCTGCAAAATTTCTACGATAGCTCGATGAATGAAGTCGGAATTTTGCTCACATCACTTTCAGGTTACGGCTCTGTCAAGACTAAAGAAGCTTGGGTAAATTTGCCAAAACCCGTGACTGCCAACGACCTCGCTAAGGCGGTCTGTCAACTCACGGGCCTTTCGGTAGAGAAAACCGAAACTGGGAATATTGAAAAGTTAACCCCCGCAAACTCATCGGCCAAAATTCTTGTAGCAGAAGATGTCGAAACTAATCAGAAGATAGTAAAAGAGATGCTCCAGCTGCTGGGTTGCGAAGTAGATATTGCTGCAAATGGTAAAGAGGCGGTGGAGCTTTATGCTCAAAATAACTATGAACTAGTTTTCATGGACTGTCAGATGCCGGTAATGGATGGGTACGTGGCCACCACTACTATAAGAGAGATAGAAAAGAAGAATCAATTCCAACCAACACCAATCGTAGCACTGACAGCAGGTTTCGACAAAAGCGACGAGGTAAAGTGCAGAAAATCTGGTATGGACCACTATATTACGAAGCCATTTTCGATTCCAGATCTCGAAGAGGTGCTCTCGTCTTTCATAGGGCTCAACAAAGATATTATTTCGTCTACCCAGCTAGATCACTCAGGCCCGATTGACGCGGCGCCTACCCAAATTGAAGAAGGGACCGACCAAGTTATTAACTTCGAGGAGGTGATAGATGCTGCAGCTCTCGAAAACATACTCGAAGTTGAACGTCAAACCGAAAAACCCATTCTCAAAACGGTATTCGATGGTTTCACCTCACAAATGCAGGAGAAGCTAATAGAATTAAGGGGGCATATAACAAACAAGGATTCTGAAGAACTCTACAAGACCGCACACGCTATCAAATCGATGAGCGCAAATATGGGGGCGAAGGAGGTTCGCCGAGTGAGCTCTGAGATGGAATCTACCGCTCGAAACGGATCAATAGAAGGAGTCGACGACTACTTCGTCAAGCTAACAGAAGCATATGCCGTGTTTCTGGAGGTGTTCGAAACAAAGTTTCGTGATCGCGTTTAACTCACAATATTCTTTCCTCAAAAGGCTCCCTGAGTATAGATTATGGTCTGGAAAAAAATAGTTCTCCTATGCGCGATAGTATGGATGACTACACTAAACTTGGTGTTGGCGGAGAGTTCTTCCAAGTTACAGCTGCGGAACACCGCTGTTACAGCGTTTCTTCACGAGAAAAACGTCACTTGTATAGAACGCGACATTACAAGATTCTCACCTCTCAATGGCCAAAAATATTGGATTAATAGCCATGATGTCCGACAGCTAATATTCGGGTTGCACGGAAGTATCTTCGTAGCAACGTATGGTGGCGGCATCTCCAAGTACAACCCTATCACGGAAAACTTCTCTCCTCTGTTTCGAGAGAAAACCGAAAAATATATGGATGTCGAATCGCTTGTTGATACGCCCGAATATCTTTGGTTCACAACTCCCCATGGTGGCGTTGGCTCGTACAGAAAAAGTACCGGTGAGTTTGAAAACTGGTTATCGGACAACAAAAAAAACGCCGCTGTAACCTTCCCGACTGACATCATCACCGTATCTAATGGGGATATTTGGTTTGGAGCCAAGCTTGGCTTGTACCGGATTCAACCCGAGACGAGACAAATTGACGTTTTTACGCCACCGCACGGTGAACAGTTCGGCCCGAGTGCTTTAACCGTTCGCGCTCTTCACAAGTTGTCGAACGAAAGATTGGTATTGGAAACAAAATCAGGCCACCTTAGTTATTCCGATATTTCCGACCAGCGCTTCGCCATTGACTCTAAGCTACATGACAAGCATTTTACCACTATCAACAATATAGCCGTTTTTGAAGAAAAAATTTCGCTAGCAACAGAATTTGGCCTAGTTGCTTTCGACGAAAGCAATGGAGAATTAACAACGTACTTTCAACGGAATTCTAGTCTATCAAACAATCAAATTAAAAGACTTAAGACAGACGGCGAAAGACTGTGGATCGGAACTTACTTCGGCCTTGATATCATTTTCGCGTCATCATTCGAAATATTCGACACATTGAATAGTCGCGTAGACAACGACGTAATGGCTTTTGCTGAAGATTCCACTGGCCGATTATGGGTTAGTACCTACAACGGAATGTACTTTAAAGACAACGGCTCGAAAATTCATCAGCCTATAGAATCCCTGCATCCCAATATTGAGTTTGAGGACAGCAGAATCATGTCTTCGGCAGTGAAAGAAAACGAATTATGGCTTGGCTTCCGCAATGACGGACTACAAATAATCGACCTAACCGACGGTACGAGCGCTAAGCCAATTATTTTGTCCATCATGCAAGACAGGGGGGGATCAATTTTGATAGGAACCTTAGGACAGGGGCTGTTTAGTAACGTAAACTTCAGTGGCAATGATAAGAGGATTTTCACTTCAACAATTCCCGACATTACGGTCTATGCCATAGTCAATGATGATGAAGGGCATCAATGGATTTCAACCACGCAGGGACTCCTTCAACTGGACATCGCAGGAAGCATACTCAAAAAATATACGGTGGCCCACGGCCTCCAAGACAACGACTTCAACTTCGGAGCATCCCACAAAGACTCCCAAGGCCGCCTCTACTTTGGTGGCAGTAAAGGATACAACCGCTTCGACCCCAAGCAACTCGAATCAACTTCCACACCACCTAAAGTAGTGCTAACCAGCTTAAAAGTGGCAGGCGAGGAACCATCGTTACCTGTAGCATTACAAGCCCTGGAAAAACTCCAACTCTCACACAACGACTACTTCTTCACCATCTCCTTCAGCGCGCTAGATTTCCTTGAACCGTCGAAAAATCAATACAGCTACAAGCTGGAAAACTTCGACTCCGATTGGATTGATAACGGTACCCGCAATAGCGCAACCTATACAAACCTACCTCCCGGAAATTATACATTTCGTGTGCGCGGCGCTAACTCTGCTGGTGTATGGAATCTCGAAGGTGCTTCTCTTGAAATTCAGGTTCTTCCCCCGCTTTGGTTCACCTGGTGGGCCATCGTCTGCTACGCGCTTGCGACGTTCGCGGCTGTACTCTATGGAAAAAAGATTTACGACGACAGGCTAATTGCTAAAAACGTAGCTATTCAGGCGGAGCAAATGCAGCACGCTGCGGACCGTGCCAACGATGATCTGCAAGAACAACTGGAAATTCAGGACGCCTTGGTTCGTTCCGTCTACAAGCACAACATGACTACACTTGATCTGGTTAAAAATCTTCATTGCGTACGTGCTGACTATCTTAGCGACCCATCTCTGGTCGAATCATTCGAGAGTGATCAGAATAGGCTGGTTGCCTTGAGCTTTTTTGAAAGCTGTGTTCTCTATCAAGATGAAGTTCTGTACGCCGACTTGAAAAAATACACTGATATGGCCATTGGCCTTGTTCTTAAATCAGCTAATGTGGCCGCTGAATCTATTACAACCATCAATGATGTAAGCAACAAGATGATGCCTGTGGAAATTGCGACACCTTTGGCCATGGTGATTTTCGAGCTGCTGGACAATTGTGTGTCGCATGCCTTCGAGCCCGGTGGGCCTGCTAACTACATACAGATTTCCCTGGACTCTCAATTCGATACCACTTCCCAGTCCCCGCAAATTTCTTTGGTAGTTACTGATAACGGAATGGGGTTCCCTACTGGCATACCCCAAGAAGAGCTCGAGTCCACGGGTCTTGCGTTAGTGCGATCTGTTATTGATAAATTCCAGGGAGAGCTGACGATATCAACCGTTAATCCCGGAGCCAGAGTAGAAATACTATTGCCAAACAGCCCCGATCTAATTGCACCCTATGGCAACCGTTCCTAACTCCCAGTAAACACTGGCATCCTCTTTTCCCGCTGCGCCGCTAACCCCTCAAGCAAATCTGCTGACTCCTGACACCCTCGAGACAGCTCCCGGGCCGCATCCATATCTATTCCGCCAGCAGCGGCCTGCTGTAAGATCTCCTTCATGGCCCGCATCGCCAAGGGCGCCAAGCCAGCGAGATCGTCTGCCAGCACGGCAGTGCGATCCTCAAGCTGTTCCACTTCAACAAGGTGATCCAAGAGCCCTATTTTCAACATCGCCTGCGCATCAAATTCTTCCGCTGCCACCAATATGCGTTTGGCCATGTTAATACCCAGGCGCTCCACAAATCGCTGTATACCACTGAGCGGATAGCACAGCCCTATCGCCGCTGCGGGCACTCTCATGCGCGTGCCTTCAATTCCAATTCTGAAATCACAGCTCAGCGCCAGCTCCACTCCCCCGCCAAATACGTTGCCGTTGAGCGCGCAGATGGTGGGTATCGCCAAGCCAGCCAACTGGTCGGTCGTATTTTGAAAACTATCGCCATCGATCTGACCCGACCCAGGTTGCTTCAGAGAAGCACCTGCACAAAACGTTTTTGAACCAGCGCCGGTAACTACTAACACTCTAACCTGGCCGTCCTCACTAATTTGTGTAAGGTGAGACTGTATGGCATCAAATTCTTCCATCCCCAAGGAGTTGTGTTGTTCAGGGTTGTTTAGAGTAAGCCGCCCTATATGCCCGCTCTGGTTATAGAGTATCGTGTCAGTCATCGTTTAAGCCGCTCCAAAAAGCCGTCAGTTTCCCACAGCCCAACCCTTGCTTCTAGCAATTGCGGGCGCTTTCTAGACAATTGTTTTCTTCGCGACCATACTTACCGACCCTTGATATCGTGGAGTTAAAAATGAAAAAGCGCTGTGCCTGGTGTGGCGACGATCCACTCTACGTTAAATATCACGACGAGGAATGGGGGGTTCCAGCTCGAGACGACAAGACCCTCTTTGAATTTATAATTCTAGAGGGAGCACAGGCGGGCCTGGCCTGGATTACCGTGCTGCGCAAGAGAGAAGGATACAGCGCTTTGTTTGATGACTTTGACGCCCAAAAAATCGCCCGCTACTCGGACAAGAAGCTGGAAAAAATTTTGTTGGACCCGCGAATTATCCGAAATCGCCTGAAAGTGTTCGGTGCTCGAAAAAATGCCAAGGCATTTTTACTGATTCAAAAGGAGTTCGGCAGCTTTGCCAACTATCTGTGGGGTTTTGTCGACAACAAGCCTGTACAGAATGCCTGGAAGGACATGACAAACGTCCCGGCCACTACCCCAACCTCCGATGCCATGAGCAAAGACCTGAAGAAGCGCGGCTTTACCTTCGTCGGCTCCACCATTATGTATGCCCACATGCAGGCAACCGGTATGGTCAATGATCACAGCGTCGATTGTTTCAGGCGCACTCAATGCAAAAAGTTGGCATAGCCGTCCCAAGAGCCGCCAAGCTGCTATAATCCCGGCCCACCCATTCAGGCAGTTCCAGTGTCAGACCCGATCCAGCCCAAGCGAGAGTCCGCCTCAGGTCGAGTGTGGCAGTTAGCCTGGCCCACTATTTTGTCAAACCTGCTATTCGCTACCACCGGGTTTATGCACGTCAAAATTGTGGCCCAACTGGGCACCAGCTCTGTCGCGGCGGTTACCACAGGCCACCGGGTTTTCTTCCTGATGCAGGCAATGTTAATGGGAGTTTCGGTAGCTGCAACGGCTCTCATCGCCCGCAGCTGGGGCGCCGACAACATCAAAAACGCCGAAATGGTGGCCTGGACGTCGATGATGATGTCCCTGATTTTGGCCGCTATTCTCACGGTTCCAGCGTTGGTAATCCCGGAACAGATTGCCGGGCTATTTAGCCTGGACGAAGCCACCACAAAAGCCGCAGCCGACTTTATTTTCTGGCTGGGCCTGTTCAATATTTCCGCAGCTGCCAACATGATGCTGGCGACAGCACTGCGCGCCACGGGCGACGTTATTACGCCTCTGTGGTTCCTCCTGGCCGCCACAGTACTGAACATCACCTTCGCCTACATATTGGCATTTGGCATAGGTCCCTTTCCCATGATGGGCGTTTCCGGTGTCGCACTGGGTGGCGGCATGGCGGGTACCACTATCACTTGTTTGTTCATCGCCATCTGGTGGCGCGGGAAATTCAACTTACAGCCGGTCAAAAAGCTCGCTGTCGATTGGCAGGTCGCTAGGCAGGTCACTGTCATTGGCACCCCCGCAGTTTTGGAACAGGGTGTTATCCAACTCGCCTTCCTAGGCTTTTTCGCAATCATCGCGCAATACGGGACTATTCCCTATGCGGCCTACGGCATCGGCATTTCCATCGTCTCTTTCTCCATTGTCATCGGTTTTGGCTTTGGCATCGCCACCGCGACCCTGGTGGGTCAGCAATTGGGCGCGGGGAAACCCGACTTAGCCATAGCAGTCACCTGGCGATCATTGCGGATGGCACTGGCTGCCATGACTCTGCTGTCAGGCATCTTGGCCATATTCGCCAAGGACTTGGCCGCGTTTATGATTAACGACCCAGAGGTGATTGAACTGACAGTAGTGTTTATCTACGTCATCGCCCTGGCCCAGCCCATGATGGCCTGCGAGTTCACGCTCGCCGGAGCTTTGCGCGGCGCAGGAGATACCCGCTTCCCACTCCTGGCGACCTTTTGCGGAATTATTCTGGGTCGACTCCTCCCAGCCCTGGCGTGCACCTTATTAGGGTTGTCGGTTTACTGGCTGTTTGCGGTCATGATCATCGATTACTTCATCAAGGCCTCTTTGCTCATATACCGATTCACATCCAAGAAGTGGCTAAAAATCAATCTGGAAGGCAACTAAAACCCCTCGAATCAATTGAAGTCTGGACAGTGACAAAAAAAATACTTAAAGTTGGAATCTTAGACTACTCAGTAGGTCGGCCCGCAGCACCACCACTACGCGCCACCCACACCCAGGTGTATGGCGAAAAACTCAACAACGGAAAATACCCCCCAGGACTCGCCGTTTAATCGCACTGCCCAGCACGATGCGAAACGCGCTGCGATTCTGTCACAGGCCGCCAAACTCTTTAATACCAAGGGATCCAGAGCAACAACCTTGCTCGATATTGCCCAAAGCCTGGGCCTGACCAAGACGAGTCTCTATTACTACGTAAAAACCAAAGAAGAACTCATCTACCAGTGCTACATGGCGACACTGGATCGGCACCACAAAACTCTGGACGAAGTAGCACTGCAGTATCGCACTCCGGTCGATCGAGCTCAGGCCTTCTTCCGCATGTACTTTGAAAGCTGGCTATCGGCCCAGGAAGGTAAAACCGGCCACGTGGCGGCACTGCTGGAAATTGCCTCGCTCAAAGGTGAGCACAGGGAAAAGGTTGAGGCACGCTATATCAAGATGTTCAAACGCCTGCGCGAGAACATTCGCGATGGCATAGCAGACGGCTCTATCAGGCCCTGTGACAGTACATCCGTAACAAGAGCCATGATTGGGTCCGTCGACTGGACGTTCTCCTGGCTCCAAAACGTGCCCAAAGAAGATATCCCCAAGGTGGCTCAGCAGGCGTGGGATATTTTGTGGCAGGGCCTGTCCACGGTCAAAGGTGACTACCAACCGGCAGCACTACTGGCTCCCAATGGCTCAGATGCGGATCTACAAGGCTTTGACCGAGAACAGCAGAACCGTTTAAAACAGGATGCATTTTACAAAACAGGAACCTGGTTCTTTAACAAGAAGGGCTTTAACAGCACCTCACTGGACGAGATCGCCGACCATCTCAATGTCACCAAAGGCGCCTTTTACTACCACATCAAAAACAAGGAAGACCTGTTGTTCAACTGCTATTTGCGGTCTATGGATCTTACAGCGGGTATTTACGCTGAAGCCGCCAAGAGCGATGCAACCGGCATAGAAAAAGTCGATCAAACCTGTCGCAGAATTTTTTACTTTCAAAATTCCGATCAGGGCCCGTTAATTCGATACAGCAGCATCACAGCGCTGCCGCAAGATCGCAGGCGCCAAATTACCCAACGTACAGACCAAGGCAGTCAGAAGTTTGGCGATTTCATCCGCGAGGGTATCCGCGATGGCAGCGTTCGTGAAATAGACACCTTCGTAGCGCAGAACCTGATAGCGGGGTCGATCAATGCATCCATGGACATGCAGTTGTGGCGAAAAGTAGACGATATAGACGCCGCGGCCATCGACTATTTCGAAATATTCTTTAACGGCTTAAAACCCCGCCTATAAACACGTTCTTTGAGAACGTCCACGAGGAGCCCCTGTGGCGAGTGATTTAGAAAAACTGCTTAAATTCCTGGAAGTTGAGCGCGTCGATAAATACATATTTATTGGCCAGAGCCCCATGTAGACGCCACTCCAAAACCGCAGCTATTTGCCGAATTTTGAAATAGACGGATCTCGGCGTATTAGAATCGGCGCGGTAGAACTGCGGCCCAGTCACACTCAAGAGCGACCAATAAGCAGGCACGATTCAAGCGTAGGGACTATAAGAATAAGTGTCGCTGAGAACGGTATGACGCCACCACAGATTTGACGGTCAACGCTGGCGCCATACCCAAAAAAACCGTGCAGGTGCACGACCCGTTAAGTGTTGCACATAATGGGAATAAATCCAGCCCTCATCGACCTTTGTGTCGATGCCATCATCCAGCCGTCTCTACCACTGTTGTCGCTGCTACGCCCAGGTCATCGTCTGTACCCACTGTGATCGCGGCCAGCGGTATTGCACCGATGGTTGCAGCCAGGAAGCCAGAAAGGAATCCATTAAACGAGCCAGAGCGAAGTACCAGGCCACTCGCCCGGGTCGCATGAATAATGCCGCTCGCCAACAGCGTTATCGAGAACGGCAACAACAAAAAGTAACGCATCACCGTTCTCTGGCAATAATACTCCGTGATCTACTGCAAACCGTGCCTGATGAGATCAAAAGGGCCGATATGCCGGGTAAAACTGACGCCACCGTGCGCTGCCATCACTGTGGCGCGGTCTGCGGTCCCTTTTTGCGCAGTGATTTTCTGCAGAGCAGTCAGTTCAGGCGCAGATTCCGGCGACATTAGTGCAGCGGCTGGACAGGAGTCATCAATCGGAGGGCAGTCATGGCCATCGGCAAAGAAACTGAAGCAAAAATACTGCGCTACCATTTTGTTGAGAAGTGGCGAACGGGCACCATTGCGACCCAGCTTGGCATTCACCACTCAGTGGTTGATCGGGTACTGGCACAGGCTGGCCTGCCCAAGGTGGAGCGCACTCGCCGTGCGTCGATCATCGACCCCTATCTGCCCTTTGTCATCGACACCCTGCGGGAGTTTCCCACACTCACGGCGGCCCGCTTGTATGAAATGGCCCGCCTGCGGGGATACCCCGGTGGCCCCAGCCAGTTTCGCCAGCGTATCAGTGAACTGCGGCCGCGCAAGCTGCCCGAGGCGTATTTACGCCTAAAAACCCTGCCCGGTGAGCAAGCCCAGGTTGACTGGGGTTCGTTCGGGCATATTCAGATCGGCAAGGCCCGGCGGCCGTTAATGGCGTTTGTGATGGTGCTGAGCTGGTCGCGACAGATCTTCTTGCGCTTTTATCTCAACCAGCAAATGGAGCACTTTTTACGCGGCCATGTAGCGGCATTCGAGGCCTGGCAAGGATTGCCAAAGGTGCTGCTGTACGACAACCTTAAATCGGCCGTATTGGAGCGCCACGGTGACGCCATCCGCTTCCACCCCACCTTGCTGGCCTTGTCAGCCCACTATCGCTTCGAACCACGCCCGGTGGCGGTGGCCCGGGGCAATGAAAAGGGCCGGGTAGAAAGAGCGATTCGCTATATTCGCGATAATTTCTTTGCCGCTCGTCACTGGCAAACACTGGCCGAACTCAATGCGCAAGCTGAGCACTGGTGCCAGGGTGTGAGTGCTGATCGGGCTTGCCCTGAAGAGCGTACGTTGACGGTCAGGGAAGCCTTCTTACAGGAGCAGGTGAGTTGTTTATTGCACTTGCCGGATAATCCCTTTGATACCCATGAGAGACAGCCCGTGCGGGCCGCCAAAACCCCTTATGTTCGCTTCGATCTCAATGATTACTCCATTCCCCATCAATACGTGCACAAGCCATTGAGCGTGAGCGCTGGCCTGGAGCGGCTCCAGATAGTGGAGGGCGATCAATGCATTGCTGAGCATCAGCGCAGCTTTGGCAAAGGGGAGCAAATCGAACAGGAGGCGCATATCAATGCCCTATGGCTGGAGAAAACCCACGCCAAACTACACCGGGGTCAGGATCGCCTGAGCCATGCTTCGGCGCACGCCCAGACGCTGCTGCAGCAATCGGCACAGCGTGGACATGTCATTAAAACCACGGTCCGGTTACTCAATCAACTGCTTGATGATTATGGGCGGGACGAGCTGCATGTAGCTCTGGGTGAAGCACTTGATCGGCAATCACCCTACCCGGAGGCGGTGCAGCACGTTCTTGAGCGCCGCCGTGATGAACAGCACCTGCCGCCACCGCTTGCTGTCGCCGTGCCGGCGAAGGTCAAACACTACAGCGTCAAGCTGGCTCGGCTTGCCGATTACGACAAGCTCAATGGCACCCGAAGCGAGACAGGAGATGATACCGATGATTGATATCGAGCAACTCAAACAGCAGGCACTTGAACTGAAGCTCCACGGCGTGCTGGCGCACTGGGGCGAGATCACCGACGAGCAATACCCCTGGCGGGCACAGCTCATCGCCTGGGAGCTTGCCGAGCGCAAACAGCGCTCACTCGAACGGCGCCTGAGCAGCGCCAGGCTGGGCCGGTTCAAACCGATGAGTGAGTTTGACTGGCAGTGGCCAAGCGCTATCGACCCACAAGCGATTCATGCCCTGATGCAACTGGGTTTTATGGACACGGCCAGCAATATTATCCTGCTGGGCAGCAACGGCGTGGGCAAATCGATGATCGCCCAGAACCTGGGGTATAACGCTGTCATGCACGGCTATACGGCGCTGTTTACCACCGCAGCGGCGATGCTCAACGACCTGGCAGGTCAGGATGGCGCCAATGCCCTGCAGCGTCGATTGAAACACTACGCCAGGCCCGCCTTGCTGGTAATTGATGAAGTGGGCTACCTCTCCTACAGCAATCGTCATGCTGACTTGCTGTTTGAAATCATCAACCGGCGCTATGAGAAATGTTCAACTTTGGTGACAACGAACCGTCCGTTTGGCGAGTGGAATGACGTGTTCCCCAATGCCGCGTGTGTGGTCTCCCTGATTGACCGTTTAGTCCATCACAGCGAGGTCATCGCCATTGAGGGTGAGTCGTACCGCATGAAGGAAGCGCAGGAGTGTGCGTCGAAGCGGCGCGAGACCAAAAAGCGAGGAAAGGCTAAATGAAAACCTTAAAAATCACAACCTACTGGACGGCTGAACAAGCCGATTGTATTTATCAGCTGCTCGGCGACCTGAGATCGGTACTGTGGGATCACTATGGTGATGAGATTGCGCAACTGTACGAGGAGATCCGGATTGAGCAACAAGAGTACACAGACAGTGTCGAGGTAAATCATGAGCTGCCGTTCTAGCCTGTGATCGATTGGAGTTAAGCCGGATCACTGTCGCCTCTTTGTCGTTCTTTTATTCTGCGGCAAATAACTGCGGGTTTACTGTGGCGCTAACAAGAGGCAGCTCCACGACGAAGATTTGTCAGGCGGTTCCGACCCGCGAATATCAGATTGATCAACCGTCGTTAGTAGCTGCCCCTGTTCTGCCTCAAGGGCTTACTAAGAGAGAAAAACATGAAAGAATGATGTTATCGATTGACAAGGTCACAACATATCAGTGTTCTGTTGGCGATTCCCACAAGGCGGCTTTGCGTCCATTCATGGTCAGGCATTGTCCGTTCCAGTGCGCTGCATCATCACTGGCCAGCCACACTAAACCAAGAGCAACATCCTGTGGTTCACCAAAGCCTATTTCCGCTGCCGTTTTACCGCTCTTTTCAATAATGGGTCTGGTCATATCGGTAACGGCAACGGGCCACATAGCGTTGCAACGAATATTGTAACGCTCGAGCTCCTTAACGGCAGTATACATCATGCCCATTAGCCCTGCTTTTGCCGCCGCATAATTAGTCTGCCCGAAGTTTCCGACCAGGCCGGAGGCGGAAGTGATGTTGATAATATGGCCGCCGGACTCCTGTTCGCGCATGGCCTTGGCCGCTTCGCGCATGCAGATAAACGGGCCTCTAAGATCTACGGCGATCACTTCGTCAAAATCTTCGTCGCTCATTTTTAACAGGGTACGATCGCGCACAATCCCCGCGTTGTTCACCATGACGTCGATACCGCCGAATTGCTCGATGCAGGTATCGACCAAGCGGGTGCAGGTGGCAGAGTCTGCTACTGACCCCAGCACAGCGCACACCGGTGTTCCCAGTGCTTGAATTTCTTCCATGGTCGCATTCAGCGCCTCTTCATTAGTGCCGTTGAGAACCACCGAAGCACCCTCGCGCGCTACCGCTAATGCGAACTCTCTCCCGAGACTGCGGGATGAGCCCGTGATAACCATACGTTTGCCTTCCAGACGTGACATGTTTGCTCCTGATTTCTTAAGATGTCGCACGCTATCCGATTGTGTGCTGGACGACAAGTGGAATCTGGATATGCTGGCGACTCTTGAGCGTGATGGTGCAACGCCATTGACGATGCACCCGAGGAAGCGCCGCCCATGCTGGGATTCTGCCATTCAGATAAATGGATAGAACGCTTTTTTGAATTGTCTGTTGCCGAGGTGCAGATTGAACCTAGGTGGGGTATCCCCAATCAGGGTCGAATTTTGCTTGCATTAAATACTGTATGAATGTAAGGGGTATCCATTTAGCTCCAGTCAGGGCAAAATACCTGGATGGATATACAGATCTTACCGCCAGTTGCCGGAAAAGACTACCCCCAAAATTGGAACGAATTTCTCGATTGGTTTTCCACTGAAGAAGCTTGCCTTGCTTTCCTTGAGCGATTACGTTGGCCTGACGGTTATGTATGCCCGCGTTGCGACTGGAGTGGAGAAGCCTATCGCGCCAGCCGTACCCGTTTGATGTGTCGGGCCTGCCAGCACCAAAACCCGGTGACCGCAGGCACCATCTTTGACAAGACCCGAACGCCATTACGCGTCTGGCTTGCTGCGGCCTGGTATCTGACTAATCAGAAACAAGGAGTGAGCGCCCCAGGCTTACAGAGAGTGCAGGGCCTGGGCAGTTATCAGACCGCCTGGACTATGCTGCATCGATTTCGTCGCGCCATGATTCGCCCAGGTCGCGAAAGGCTCAAGGGGCTTGTTGAAGTAGATGAGACCTACTTGTCCATTACAGACAGACAAAACCCTATTTCAGCCAAAGGGCGCAAAAACAGCACAAACAAGGTTCTGGTAGCTGTGGCAGTAGAGATACTGCAACCCAAGGGGTTCGGCCGTATCCGCCTCCGCCGTATACCCAAAGACTCCGCACCCCACGTAATTCCATTCGTACAGGAGGTCGTTGAGGCTGGGGCGCGGGTACACACAGACGGTTCGGCAGCCTACCGATCATTAACTGATTTGGGTTATGTGCATCAACGCATCGTTATGCCGGGTTCCGATGTGCCCGCCCATGTATCAATTCCAGGGGTGCATCGAGTGGCTGCGCTCGTGCAGCGCTGGATTTTGGGTACACACCACGGCTCGATACAACCCGGGCATCTGGATGCCTACCTGGACGAATTTGTGTTCCGCTTCAATCGCCGCACATCGAAATCTCGCGGCATGTTGTTCTATCGACTTCTACAACAGGCTGTCGTGACAGCACCGGTGACCTACCAGGATTTAGCGAAAAAAACTTGAATGTTTCGGTGGCAGTACCAGAATAGATAATATACTGGATATTTGTACAGTATTCGGGTTGCTGGAGCTAAATAGATACCCCTTGTTTATATACAGTATATTTTACACCCGAAAATTTGAGCTATCAACCCATTTAACCCTTGTTTTAAAGGGTTTTCTCGAAAATAATGCTTTGCTAGACGCAAGACTATAACAGCTAAAACGAATTGGATTCGACCAGTTTGAAAGGAACTGAACAATTTTCCCAGTGATGGCGATACTACGAAGGTTCAGTGGTCACAATCGCCCCAGGACTTTACGATTATCGATGTGGAAAGCGAGTAATTTGAATGCAGTTCCCTTCATGCCAGGATACCGTTCGTCAAATGTCGACCGAACATATCAGCATAGACAATGGTGTCTGGTAATACGGCCCCGATCGCTACCGTTGGCGGAACTGGTTGCCTGCAATCGGGCGATTACCGGTCCAGTAAAATCAAAGGCTTACAATTCCACGCTTCCCAGTCGGACACTTCACAGGCTGCCGCATCTCCGAAGCCTTGGAAGCCACCCCGCAAACGCATCGATCTATCCGATAACAGGGTGATTTTGTCGGTGCGGAGGCCTCAGACCTTGCCGCCCGGATGTGGGAGTAAAGTTGAGTAGGGAGTTTCTAACAGATAATCAGAATGGCGGATACTTCAGTTTGCTGTAAAAGCTCGCTTGACCTTCCAGTTACTGTAAGGTTTACATTGTCTCTATGGAATATTGGAGAAGACAATGCGAATCAGCCAAGTAGCGCTTAAAAGCGGCTTAACCGCCAAAACCATCCGCTATTACGAAGAGATCGGCTTAATTGAGCCGGCATCTCGCGGTATGAACGGTTATCGGGACTACGACACTCAATCCCTAGGCCAGTTGCGTTTTCTGGCCCGGGCCCGGGACGTGGGTTTTAACCTCGAAGAAAGCCGCCAGCTCCTGGACCTGCTCAAAGACAGCGCTCGCCAGAGTGTGCATGCCCGGGGTTTGGTGTTGGAGAAGTCCGCTCAATTGCAGCAAAAGATTGAAAAGCTCGAAGCCATGCAAAGCGTGCTGAGTGATATGGCTAGGCGCTGCAATGGCGATGAGGGGCCAGAGTGTGCCATTTTGGACGATCTGGCCGGAGAAGAGGGGGTGTTACTGTGAGCAATTGTCATGACCAAGCTTCAGATCTGACGGAGGAACTGGCAACTTCTGGGGCCAGCTGCTGCGATGAGCCAGCGCGAACCGACTATTTCTTCTGGGCGTGCCTGGTCATCGTGGGCATCGCCTATCTCTATGGTGCGTTCCAAGGTGATCATCAACACGAAAGTGTACTGGGTGTATTTACTTCGGGCATTTTCGAACTGTTCAATCAGATGTGGTGGGGTATTTTGCTCGGTGTTTTCTTCGTGGGCCTGCTGGCGAGAATACCCAGAGATCTGGTGATGGGAATATTGGGCCGCGACGCGGGTTTGAATGGTTTGTTTAGAGCGACCTTCGCCGGCGTTTTGTTGGATTTGTGTAGCCACGGGATTTTAGCGGTAGGCATGAAACTCTACGAGCGGGGCGCCAGTGCGGGCCAGGTAATGGCCTTTCTCTTGGCCAGCCCGTGGAATTCCTTTTCGCTGACCCTGATTTTATTCGGTCTTATTGGCGTCGGTTGGACTTTATCGTTCATTGCTCTGTCTTTGGTGATCGGCATTATCACCGGTTTAATCTTCGACCGATTGGTGGCCGGTGGTACTTTGCCCGATAACCCCTGGCGAGCGTCATTGGGCCCTGAACAACCACTGGGACAAATGTGGGCGGAGTTTCGGCCGTCAATCAGTTTTAGTTGGGCGGGGTCAGGCCAGCTGATTAAAGATGGCATTGAAGGTTCTCGCGTGGTTATTCGCTGGACTTTCTTTGGCCTGATTCTGGCCTCACTAATCAGAGCCTTTATGCCAGAAGATGCTTTCGCCACGTGGTTTGGCGCTTCGTTTGTAGGCTTGTGGTTGACACTGCTGGCCGCGACCGTTATCGAGGTTTGCTCTGAAGGAGCGACACCCATTGCTGCTGATTTGATGAACCGGGCCGGTGCTCCGGGCAATAGCTTCACCTTCCTGATGGCGGGAGTGGCTACGGACTACACCGAGTTAATGTCGATCAAAGATACCAGCGGATCGTGGAAGATCGCCTTGTTCCTACCTTTGATCACCGTTCCACAAGTCATGATATTAGGGTATTTCCTCAACGGGTTCTGATTCCCTACTGGCCGCAGCTACGGTAAAATGCGCGGCTTTTGACGGAATTGGTTCGATAGATGCTGGAAATTAACCCCTTGGTACAAAAACTCAAGGATATCGAGGCGCGTACCGACGTGCTTAGGGGGTATCTTTGACTTTGACAACCGCAAAGATCGCCTTGCCGAGGTAGAACTGGAACTGGGAGAACCCTCTGTTTGGGACGATCCTGAGCGTGCCCAGGCACTCGGGCGTGAGCGCTCATCACTGGAAGGCATAGTCCACACCATTGAAATATTGGATACGGGTGCCGGCGATGCTGCCGATTTGTTGGAGATGGCGGCATCGGAAGATGACCAGGCAACCGTCGATGAAATATCCGGTGAGATAGACGGTCTGCTAAAGCTGCTCGATGAGTTGGAGTTTCGCCGTATGTTTAACGGTGAAATGGATGCCAACAATGCCTTCCTCGACATTCAGTCCGGGTCCGGTGGAACAGAAGCTCAGGACTGGGCGGAAATTTTGCTGCGTATGTATTTGCGTTGGGGTGATGCGAAGGGTTTTAAAACCTCTTTAGTAGAAGTATCCGGTGGCGATGTTGCCGGTATCAAAAGTGCCACCATCCAATTTGAAGGTGATTATGCTTTCGGTTGGCTTCGGACGGAGACAGGCGTGCATCGACTGGTAAGAAAATCGCCCTTTGATTCAGGCAGCCGGCGTCACACTTCTTTTGCTTCGGTGTTTGTGTCCCCGGAAATTGATGACAATATAGTAATTGAAATCAATCCTGCTGATATTCGTGTCGACACCTATCGGGCCAGTGGCGCCGGCGGGCAGCACGTTAACAAGACAGACTCCGCTGTGCGAATGACCCACAATCCTTCTGGTATCGTCGTGCAGTGCCAAACCCAGCGGTCTCAGCATCAAAACCGCGATAGTGCAATGAAACTGTTGCGCGCCAAACTTTACGAAATGGAAACTTTGAAACGCAATGCCAAAAATCAGGCGATGGAAGACAGCAAAGCCGATATTGGTTGGGGCAGTCAGATCCGCTCCTATGTTCTGGATGCCTCGCGCATCAAAGATCTGCGTACCAATGTAGAGACCAGCAATACCCAGGCCGTTTTAGACGGCGACATCGATCAGTTTATAGAGGCATCGCTGAAAAGCGGGCTGTAATGAAAGTAACAGAGTGACAGAGTGACTAATATGAGTGAGCAGGACCAGAATCAGGCCCAAGACGAAAACAAGTTGATTGCAGAGCGCAGGGGCAAGCTTGACGCATTGCGACTCAAGCGCAATGCCTTCCCCAATGACTTCAGGCGTACGGCGTTGGCCGGTGATCTGCAATCGGAGTATGGAGAGCAGGACAAGGAGTCGCTTGAACAGAAAAACCAGGTTTTTGCAGTGACCGGACGGTTAATTCGCAATCGCGGGGCATTCCTGTTGATCCAGGATGGCAGTGATCAAATCCAGTTATACGTCAATCGCAAGGTACTGTCCGAAGAGGCGCTCGCCGACATCAAGAGTTGGGATCTGGGCGATATCGTGGCGGCCACCGGTCCGCTGCACAAGTCGGGCAAAGGTGACCTCTACATTAATATGGAAGAGCCGCGTCTGCTGACTAAAGCCCTGCGACCGCTGCCGGACAAATACCACGGTTTGGCCGACCAGGAACTTCGCTACCGTCAGCGTTACGTTGATCTGATTGTTAGCCCTGAATCTCGGGAAGTATTTCGAACGCGCTCAAAGGTTATTACTTTCATTCGCGACTACATGAACAATCTCGATTTTATGGAGGTCGAGACGCCGATGATGCAAGTCATTCCCGGTGGTGCGGCCGCCAAGCCCTTTGTAACCCATCACAATGCGCTGGACCGCGACATGTATTTGCGCATCGCTCCAGAGCTTTATTTAAAGCGTTTGGTGGTCGGCGGTTTCGAGCGAGTCTATGAAATCAATCGCAACTTCCGTAATGAAGGGCTGTCGACTCGCCACAATCCTGAGTTCACCATGCTGGAATATTATCAAGCCTATGCGGACTATGAGGATATGATGGACCTCACCGAGGATATGCTGCGGAAAATAACCCAGGAGGTTTTGGGCGATACCACGGTTCACTATCAGGGCAGCGACTACGATTTCTCAAAGCCCTTTGCCAGAATGACCATCATTGAATCCATACTGCACTACAACGGGACCATTAGCCTGGAGCAGTTGGCTGACGATGCCACAGCCAGATCTTTGGCCGAAAGTTTAGGCATTCCGCTCAAGAGCAGTTGGGGGCTGGGTAAAGTACAAATCGAAATATTTGAGAAGACGGTTGAGCACCTGTTGGATCAACCTACGTTTATTACCGCTTATCCCACAGAGGTATCTCCACTGGCGCGCCGCAATGATGACGATCCGTTTGTCACTGACCGCTTCGAATTTTTTGTCGGCGGCCGGGAAATCGCCAACGGTTTTTCTGAGCTAAATGACGCCGAAGATCAGGCCCAGCGATTCCGTGACCAAGTTGCCGAGAAAGACGCCGGCGATGAGGAGGCAATGCATTTCGACCACGACTATGTTCGCGCACTGGAATATGGTCTGCCGCCAACAGCGGGAGAGGGTATTGGCATCGACCGATTGGTGATGTTGTTTACCGATTCGCCTTCGATTCGGGATGTTTTACTGTTCCCGCATATGCGTCCCGAATAGGAATTGTAGTTTAGCTTTCGGGAGGTAATCTGCTCGCGAGCGAATTCTGTTCTGCCGACATTTACGGTGCTACACTGGCGCAATCCGGAACCTTCCAAAGGATAGCTCGTTGCCCGTAAACCGTTTCTCAGCCCTCAGCATTGTTACACTTGGCCTAGTGCTACTTTCGGCTTGTGGAACTGCACCTCGGAGCGTTGACACTGTAGAGACGGAGTCAGTCCCGGAGCTAACACTTAATCTTCGTGAACAATCCGGGGATTGTGTCGAGCAGAAAATCATGGACTTCACTCCGCTGGAGCGTGGGTTTACGGCTCTGGCGGCGGGGCAGCATATTGAGGCAGTGCAACATTTCCAGCGTTATCTGCGATTGGAAAAGGGCGATGAAGAAGAGCTTGAAGCCAGCATCGCTATCGCCTATATCAGTATTTTACCGTCCAGCCCCTTTTACGATACCGAGGCGGCGCGAAAGTCCTACCGAAAGCTGCGCAAAAGACCTATTGATCGATTGAAGTTACATGAACAGACGCTTCTTATGCGCCAATCTTTAGAAACCTTTCTCGCGATGGAGCGCAGGAATATTGAATTGAAGGACGACAACGAAACCTTGGCTACTAATCTTGCGAGGCGAGAAGTCGCTTTGAAGCGCCTTCGAGCGCTAGCTCTGGGTCAGAAGGCAAGACGATAGTAAAACTGGAACCGTTCCCCGGCTCGCTGACCACGCTAATCGTACCACCCATTAAATTACAGTTGTCTCGACAAATGGCCAGCCCTAAACCTGTGCCGCCATAGTTCGCACTGGTTGCAGCATCCGCCTGGACGAAGGCGTCAAAGACGCGCGATTGTTGCTCTTCGCTCATCCCAATGCCGGTGTCTTGCACGACAAATTTAACCCATCCCGGCCGCTCGGCTTCTTCCAGCGCATAGATTCCAATATAGCCGTCGTCGGTGAATTTAATGGCGTTACTCAACAGGTTAACGAATATTTGCCGAAACTTGACGACGTCGTTGTAGAGGATGGGCAGCCCGCTGAAATCAGCTAACTGTAGGGTGTTATTTTTCTCTCTCAACAGGGGCGTCAAGGAATCACACACTTCTGTGAGTACCTTACCTGGCGCGAAGGTCTCGCAGTGCAGGGACATTTTACCGGTTTCAATTTTGGAGAGATCGAGGATGTCGTTTATCAGTGCCAACAACTGCCGCCCGGAAAGTACGATTTTATCCAGATCTGTCTGAAACTGGCTTCTATCTACCTCCTTACCATCGTCCAACTCATCGTGCAGCATTTCGCTGTAGCCGATAATGGCATTCAAGGGAGTCCGCAGTTCGTGGCTGACGTTTGCCAGAAAGATACTTTTGGCGTCGTTGGCGTCATCTGCTGTGTCCCTGGCTTGCTGGACCTCATAGATGGCGTTGCGCAATTTGTCAGACATGTCATTGAACGCCCCGGCCAGATCACCGAGCTCGCCGTCGTCGTCAATGCTGTGAATACGGTAGTTTAAATCGCCACTACCAAAACGCTCGGTGCCTCTTTGTAATTGCTTGAGAGCGAAGTTGGTGTAGCGCACCAGGATAAATCCCAATAGCGCAGTCAGAAAAATCGATGACAGAAAGCCGATAACGGTAATTCGGTCCGTTAGTGCGATGGTGCGATCTATCGTGTCGGCCCGTTTGGCGGCAATAAATGCCTGCCGTTGTTCCAATTCCTGCAGACGGCGGCTTGTTTCTCTATAGGGCTTGGGATCACTCACATCTAATTCGAAATTGGGGTCGTTGTAGTTCCGGTAAAATTCCAGCCAGTTATTGAGTAGCTTGCTGCTGCTCTGCCAAAGCTGTTGATAATTGGGTTGAGTGACGTCGTGGCTAAGATTACCCAGGTTTTGAATCTTGGAAATTATGTTGTCGACCTCATTTTCGGCCTGGCGCAATTCGGCGCTGTCCAGTTGGTCTTCGGTAGTCTCACGTAAGGTGGCTAGAACGAGGGTTTGGGTACGCTGATCCTCCAATAGCTGCTCGACTTCGGTGGAGAGACGACCCGCATCCACCGAATTCCGGTAGGCGACCATACTCTCACTACGCGCGTAACTGCCCCAGAAATGGGTGCCAACATTAATGGCGAATAGAACTAGAATCGTAAATAGAGAGAGCGTAAGCCTGCGGCGCAAACTCACTTGGTAAGTTTTCCTATTTTGATCAGCAGGCCGGGGAAGTCCACCGGCTTGGTGGCGTAGTCATCGCAACCGGCTGCCAGTGCATCCAGACGATCGGCCTCCATGGCGTGTGCGGTCAGGGCGATAATAGGAATGTGTTTTATTTTCTTGTCCAGGCGCGCTTCGCGGCAGGCCGTCCAGCCATTCTTCACGGGGAGATTCATATCCATCAAAACAACGGCGGGCAGATCGGAGCGCATCAGCTCTAGTGCCTGCTGGCCATCCGCTGCGGCGACAACAGTATAGCCCGCGCGATTGAGCCTTCTGGTCAGCATGTCGCGATTCAGCTCGTTGTCCTCCACCAATAAAATGGGTGCCTTGGTGGTCATTGACTCAGCCCCAGAATCTGGTGCACCACAATCGGCTGGTCAATGCCCTTTGCGTTGAGCTCACGTCGATCTCCCGTATCGTACTTGAGCTGAAGCTTGTTCAGGGTACTGTCTGAGACCAGTGTCTCACTGGCAGCGGTGAAGTCCTCAATCCTGGCAGTTAGATTCATGGGGTGCCCTACAAATCCGTATTTGCTTCTGCGCTCCGACCCAATATTGCCGGCAATTACGTCGCCGGTGTGCAGTGCGATGCCCGTAAAAATCTCTGGCAGCCCCTCGGAAAGATTTAGTGCATTGATATGGCCCATGGCGTTCTGCATAGCCAGGGCACATTTGACGGCGTGGTCCGCGTCATCATCGCGCTTTTGCGGGGCGCCAAAAACGGCCAAAATGGCATCTCCAATAAACTCGTCGATGGTACCGTTGTGGGCCATGATGATGTCTGTCATGACGCCCAGATATCGGTTGAGTATCTTCACTACCTGGGCTGGAGCCAGTTTTTCGCACAGTGAAGTGAAGCTGCGGATGTCGGACATCATGATGGTGACTTCCTTTAGGTCACCACCGAGCTCCAGACCCTCCGGGCGCTCCAGGATATCGGTTACAATCTCGTCCGACAGATAGCGGCCAAAGGTGGCCCGTATGAATTTTTCATTGCGCTCGAGTTGATCGCGGTACTGTTGCTCTCGATCGTGCCAGCGTTTGCGTTCTATGCCCGCTTTTATTCTGGCTTCCAACAAAACGGGATTGAAGGGTTTGAACAAGTAATCGTCTGCGCCGGCTTCAATACACTCAATAATGCCGTCCATGTCCTGGCGACCTGAAATGACGATAACCGGAGTCGCTCGCCATTGCGGATGCTCCTTGATTCTTCGCAGTACCTCGCGGCCGTCCATCACTGGCATCATCAGATCCAGCAGTACCACATCGACATCTGTCTGATCCAGAGTTCGCAAGGCCTCTATGCCGCTGGATGCAGTCACGACAATGTGTCCGGTCCGGGACAGGTGGCGGGCCACCAACTCTCGATTTTCCTTAAGGTCATCGACGGCCAGAATGAAGCCGGGCTCTGTGGTGCTTAAGGCGGGAGCGGTTGGGCTGGCAACAGAGGTATCTTCGGAGCCTCTGCCCGAACTGGCAACGTGGACTGCCTGTAACAATTTGCCGCAAACCGTATCGAGAGTCTCAAACTGATCACCCAAGTCTTCGCGCAGCATTTCCGCATAGCCCCGAATCGCTGTCAGCGCGTTCATGACATCGTGGGTATTGTTAACTTGCGTGGTTTGGCCCAAGAGGGATTGCAGTCTGGGTAGGGCCTCGAACAGGTGCTTAAAGTCCTCGAGCGCCTCGGGGTTGAATTGATCGGGGTGACTATCGTAAAAAGATTGTAACTCCTGGATGGATTGCACCAGGGTTTCACTCCACGGGGCCGTAGATTGCTCGGGACTGATGCTCACTGGATTGTTTATCTCTAGGTTAAGTCGCTATGAGATAGTATAACGATGCCAGTGCCCCTGTGGGAATCCCGTTTTCGTTCGTTATAGGAATGATAGTCAAGTGAATTTCAAGGTAATGGTGCGCTTCTATAGAACTTTGGGTTACTATGGTCAACGGAGCTACACGGATAGGCTTATAACGAACTGGATAAGCGGATGCTGCAACAAGTAGAAATATTTCAAGGTCTCTCACCCGAAGAAATGAAGGTGCTCACCGCAAGCAGCACCAGTCGTTCGTTCCCCAAAAATACCGTGGTGATTCACGAGAATGACCCAGCCGACTCACTGTTTGTGATTGAGACCGGCAAGGTTAAAGTGTATTGCAGCGATAAGAACGGCAAAGAGTTCATTATGAATACCCAGGGAGAAGGGGATTACTTCGGCGAGCTTGCGCTGGTCGACGACTCCACCCGCTCCGCCTCTGTTCGAACAGTCGAGAAGTCAACCTTCTGCATCATCTACAAAGAAGACTTCAATCGCATTCTCGATCAACATCCCAATATCTCTCGCCAGCTAATACGCAACCTCTCACAGCGGGTCCGCAAGTTGACCGCCGATGTGAAAAGCCTGGCTTTGCAAGACGTCTATGGCCGCGTTGCCAATGTTCTGATGGATCTATCCGAAGAGCGTGGTGATGGCACTCTGTATATACCCGAAAAGCTGACTCAGCAGGATATTGCGGATCGGGTGGGCGCCTCGCGAGAGATGGTTGCACGTATTCTCAAGGACCTGACGATAGGCGAATACATCCGATTTGAAGGTCGCCATATCATAATTAATACTCGCTTACCCGCGAAGTACTAATCCTTGGGTGATTCGATCTTGTCAATCTGCGATGCCCGGTAAAACTTACCTAAATTAAGGCCCGTACCCGACTCTCATACTGGTACTCTCAAATCATCACTATCAGGTGATTCAGGGAGGCTCATGTCGCACAAATACAACACAGTTGAGACGGTTTTACTGGCCACTGCATCGTTCGCGTTCATCTTGATTGTCGCCGCACTGGCGGGGTCATTACTGGGCGTTTAGGCCTCGCCCTCGGGCGATATGTCGATTACCGAAAGCTCCAATTCTCCCCAGGCCAACTTGGCATGCACGATGTCGCCCTTGCTAACTGAACTGGCCTTGGTGACTACACTCCCAGAGGTATCGGAGACAATCGCGTAGCCGCGTTCGACTGTGCGCAAGGGGCTCAATGAGTCCAGTAGAGCGCTAGTATGCGACAACCGAGTTCGAGCGGATTCCAATTTCCCTACTATCAAAGTGTTCAAGCGCCTGGCGATTTGCCCAGTTTCCGCAATACAGGACGCGAGTTTGTGGCTTGGCGAGGAAGCGCGCAATCGCGAAGTTACAATATCCAGCTGGCTGCGACGGGACCTATGGGCCGCTTGTTGGGCAAATAGAAGACGTTGTTCTATGCCGTCAAGGCGCTGGGATTGTTCCCGCAACAGACTCCCCGGATGTTTTAAGCGCTTGCGTAGGTGCTCTAATGCAGTACCGCGGGTATCGAGCTTACTCCGAATGAGCTGCTGCAATGCCCTGCCTATCCCGACAAGTTGCTGTTCCCACTCACGCTGGTCCGGGCTGAGCAGTTCAGCAGCAGCCGACGGAGTGGGGGCTCGATGATCGGCCACCAGATCGGCAATACTGAAATCCACTTCGTGACCCACTGCACTTACAATAGGCAATGCGCTGGCTGCTATTGAGCGCGCCACAATCTCCTCGTTGAATGCCCACAAGTCCTCTAAGGATCCGCCACCTCGGCCTATGATTAGTGCGTCCAGCTGGATTTTGCCCTGGGCATGCCACCGGTTTACTCGCTCTATTGCGGCGCTGATTTCTCCGGCGGCGGCTTCGCCCTGCACAGGCACGGGCATAAGCGAGACGGCTATCGCTGGGCAGCGCCGTTTCAGTACGCTCAGCATGTCGTGGACTGCAGCCCCTGTTGGAGAGGTGACAATGCCTATGTGGGATACGTGGCTAGGCAGGGCTTGTTTTCGGTCTGAATCAAATAAGCCCTCACTGTGGAGTTTGGTTTTGAGTGCGTCGAAGGCCGCCTGCAGTGCGCCGGCACCCACTGCCTCCAGGTGTTCCACTATCAGCTGAAACTCGCCGCGACCTTCGTAGAGCGATACCCTGCATCGCAGGTGAATGGCATATCCATTGGCTGGGCTGAAGCGAACACGCTGATTTCGATTGCGAAACATGGCGCAGCGAACCTGAGCGGCGCCATCCTTGAGGGTGAAATACCAGTGCCCGGAGGAGGGCGAGGCAAAATTGCTGATCTCTCCGCTGACCCAGACAAAGTCGAAGTGACCCTCCAATAGAGACTTGGCCTGTCGATTTAACTGGGTAACAGTCAGCGTAGGTGGGGGTGTTGGGCTGGTAATTGGACCTGACAAATCGAATTCCGTGAGCAGCTTTTGTTTACGTGGGTACGGTGGAAGATTTATAATTACATGTTTACCTTCATCCCACCAGCCGGAGAGTAAACACATGTTGCGGATCGCTCAGGAAGCACTCACATTTGACGATGTATTACTGCTGCCGGGCTATTCAGAGGTGGTGGCTACCGATGTTTCGCTAAAGTCTCGCCTGACTCGCGAAATCGCCCTGAATATTCCCCTAGTATCTGCGGCCATGGACACTGTCACCGAGTATAAGCTCGCCATTGCTATGGCGCAGGAAGGCGGCATCGGAATCATCCATAAAAGCATGGGTATACCGGAGCAGGCCGAACAGGTGCGTCGCGTCAAGATCTTTGAAAACGGCGTGGTGAAAGACCCTATTACCATTCAGCAATCTGCTACCGTCTCGCAACTCATCGAACTGACTACGGCAAATGGTATCTCGGGAGTACCGGTTCTGGATGGTGAAGATCTGGTGGGAATTGTCACACGCCGGGATTTACGTTTTGAATCTGATCCGCAAAAGCTGGTGTCCCAAATCATGACGCCGCGAAGCCAATTGGTCACCGTCAAAGAGGGAGCCAGCTCGGAAAAGGTACAGCATTTGCTGCACAAACATCGAATTGAAAAAATTCTCGTGGTGAATGACAACTTTGATTTGCGCGGCATGATCACCGTCAAGGACTTTGACAAGGCCGAGAACTACCCCGATGCCTGCAAGGATTCTTCGGGGCAATTACGTGTGGGAGCCTCCGTGGGCACCAGTCCGGATACGGATGATCGTGTAGAGGCTCTTATTCAGGCTGGGGTGGACGTACTGGTTGTAGATACCGCACACGGTCACTCTCGCAATGTGATTGAGCGGGTCAGGATGATTAAATCGACTTATCCTGATATGCAGGTCATAGGCGGGAATATAGCAACCGGTGCAGCGGCATTGGCTTTGGCCGAAGCCGGAGCCGACGGCGTGAAAGTAGGTATTGGCCCCGGTTCAATTTGTACCACTCGAATTGTCACCGGAACAGGCGTGCCACAGATCTCAGCCATCGCCAATGTTAGAGAGGCGCTCAAAGACACGGATGTTCCTTTGATTGCAGACGGTGGCATACGATTTTCTGGCGATGTTGCCAAGGCTCTGGTCGCCGGTGCCCACTCGATAATGATGGGCAGTATGTTTGCCGGAACAGAGGAGGCCCCAGGAGAGGTGGAGCTTTATCAGGGGCGGACCTACAAAGCCTATCGAGGTATGGGCTCTCTAGGTGCGATGTCACAAACTCAGGGTTCCAGCGATCGTTATTTCCAGGATGCCAGCAAAGGTGCCGAGAAGTTGGTGCCCGAAGGCATCGAAGGCCGCGTGCCTTACAAGGGGCCGGTTTCCGCGATTGTTCATCAGTTGATGGGCGGAGTGCGCTCTGCCATGGGTTATACAGGTAGCGAGTCAATCGACGTTATGCGTAACCGCCCCGAATTCGTGAAAGTGACTGCCGCCGGTATGTCTGAGAGCCATGTTCACGATGTATCTATTACCAAGGAAGCGCCGAACTATCCGGTGCGTTGATTAGTGAGAGGCCAAGTGGCCTCTTTTTTATTGCAAAAATCTTCACAGCAATTCTTTCATTCAGGAAAGCACATGAGCATCGATATACATGCCCAGAAAATTCTCATTCTGGATTTTGGCTCCCAGTACACGCAACTTATCGCCAGAAGGATTCGCGAGGCTGGGGTCTACAGCGAGATTCGCGCCTTCGATGTGAGTGAAGAGAGTATCCGGGCCTTTAACCCTAAAGGGATTATTCTCTCGGGAGGGCCTGAATCGGTATCCGCAACAGATTCCCCTCGAGCAGCTGAATGCGTATTTGATCTCGACGTTCCCGTGCTGGGTATCTGTTATGGCATGCAGACCATGGCCGAACAATTCGGTGGCAAGGTAGCGGGGTCAAACACCAGTGAGTTTGGCTATGCCCAGATTCGCCGAGTTGCGCAGGGCGGGCTGCTACACGATATCAGTGATCACATCGGAGAAAACGGAGAGTTGTTGCTCGATGTCTGGATGAGTCATGGAGACAAAGTCGTTGAGTTGCCCAATGACTTCGAACTGACGGCGGAAACGGACAACTGTCCGATCGCCGCTATGGCGCACAAAGACAAACCTTTCTACGGCATTCAGTTTCACCCTGAAGTGACGCACACCCTGCAAGGCAAGCGAATTTTCGAACACTTTGCCCTGGAACTGTGTGGCTGCGAGGTCTTGTGGACACCGGCCAAGATCGCCGAGGACGCGATTGCTCGAGTGAAGGAGCAGGTTGGCGGGGATAAAGTGTTATTGGGACTTTCGGGCGGGGTAGATTCTTCGGTGGTGGCCGCCCTGTTGCACCGCGCAATAGGAGAGCAGCTAACTTGCGTGTTCGTCGATAATGGCTTGTTGCGCTTAAACGAAGGCGAGCAAGTCATGGAAATGTTTGCCAAGAACATGGGCGTGAAGGTGATTCGCAGCAACTCGCAATCACTTTTTCTCGATCGTCTGAAAGGGGTTTCCGATCCCGAGCAAAAACGCAAAGTGATCGGCAATACCTTTATCGATGTATTTGATAGTGAGGCAGAAAAACTCACTGAGGTGAAGTGGCTCGCCCAGGGTACTATTTATCCAGATGTCATTGAATCTGCAGGTGCCAATAGTGGCAAGGCCCATGTCATCAAGTCTCATCACAATGTTGGCGGGCTGCCAGACGATATGAGTTTTGAGCTCGTAGAACCCCTGCGTGAGTTGTTTAAAGACGAGGTTAGACAGGTCGGGCTTGAACTTGGTTTGCCCTACGACATGGTGTTCCGCCATCCATTCCCCGGCCCCGGGTTGGGAGTGCGCATTTTAGGCGAGGTTAAGAAAGAGTATGCAGATTTGCTCCGTCAAGCTGACGCCATTTTTATGGAGGAGTTACACGCGGCGGATTGGTACCACAAAACCAGTCAGGCCTTCGCGGTGTTTCTTCCGGTTAAATCGGTGGGGGTAGTGGGCGATGCAAGGCGCTACGAATATGTCGTAGCACTGAGGGCCGTAGAGACGGTTGATTTTATGACAGCCCGTTGGGCGCATCTTCCCTACGATCTTCTTGAGCGGGCATCCAGTCGTATTATCAACGAGATTTCTGGCGTGTCGCGCGTAACTTACGATGTGAGTAGTAAACCGCCTGCTACGATTGAGTGGGAGTGACTGGGTGTTGGCAAGTTAGCTGGCCATATATAATCAGGTGATGTATACCTACTAACGCCATCGATTCCCGCACCTAGGCCGCCCCCAGGGAACCTCAGCTACGCGCCTGGCTCTACAACTATCGTTTCAATCTTGGCCGCCACTTGGTATCCGCAGGGCACTACCGGAATCTGAGGGTAAGTGTGTTCAATGAACGGAAAACTATAGTTGCTTGAGACCAGAGGCTAAACTCATCCGATGGAACGACGTTAAATTGTAGATACCCCTGAAGGGAGAAAGGTATGGAAGAACGCGAGCTTATCAAGTCGACGCGGGCGCTTTTACCGGATGTATTAGCCGCTGCGGAGGATATTGAGAAGACGCAAATCATTCCACCTCACTTAATGCAGGCCTTGAGCGACGCCGGATTGTTTTCGGCCGCGGTACCGGGGGAGTTAGGCGGCCCGGAAATCGACCCACTCATTGTCTTCGACGCGCTGGAATTACTTGCCACTGCCGATGCCTCCACGGCCTGGGTTGTTCTCATTATTTCAGCCAACCCATTGTTATTCGGCAACGCGCTGCAACCCCAAGTCTGGCAGGCAATGTACGGCTCAGATATCAACACGAGAACCGCAGGTACCTTGATGCCCGGAGGCAAGGCGGTCAAAACAGACGGGGGTTACCGTGTCTCGGGCCGGTTCCGCTATGGCAGCGGCTCGGAACACTGCGAGTATTTACTCAGCGGTTGCATGATTTTTGAAGGCGACGAGCTGTGCAAGGACGACAATGGCGGTCCGGAGATTCGCTGGTTGATTGTAAGCGCACTTAAATCGACCCTATTGATTTTGTCTGCGAGCCGCTAGACAGTAGATCGCTTTACTTCGCCGTTACTCTTCGATTTCCATGTTCCAGGGCAGTAATGCTTCAAGCTTCTCCACCGTATCTGCCGCCGCAATGTGCGCCAGCACATGCTGGAGGTAAGCATAAGGTTCCAGGCCGTTCGCCTTTGCCGATTCCACTAAACTATAACAGGTCGCACTGGCTCGGGCCCCGCGGGAGGTATCTGCGAATAGCCAGGCGCGCCGACCAACCGCAAAGGGCCTGATCGCATTCTCAGCCAGCGCATTGCTGATATTCAACTGGCCGTCCTCGCAATAGCCAATCAGGTACTCCCATTGGTTCAGTGTGTACGTTATGGCCTTGTGGGTCAGGCTATCTTTGGGCACCCGGCTGACGTTCTTCTCCAGCCATGGCTTCAGGTCCTCGAGAATCGGCACGCTGAGTGACTGCCTTGCCTGTTTTTTCTTGTCGTGCTCCAGATCCTTGATCGATTTCTCTATCGCATACAGCCTTCGTATTTTACTGAGTGCAACGTCAGCCTTGGTGGGTTGCCCCACTTTCTTTTGGGTGCTCCTGGTTTCCGCCGCCCGGCTGGCTTCAACGAACTTGCGCCGGGCATGGTCAAAGCATCCAATTCGGGTAATGCCCGCTATCCGGCACACCTTGCTGTAACCGGAATAGCCGTCGGCCTGCAACACACCACCAAAGCCATCCAGCAGGCGCTCCGCCACCGCGCCAGCACGTGAGGGGTCGTATTCGAACAGCACTGATTGTTTATCCGGTGGGCCACCGCGTATCACCCACATCCATTTATCCGATTGGGCCGTTTTGCCCGTTTCCTTCAACACTTGTATGCGCGTCTCATCCGCCTGCAGGTAATTCCCCTCAAGCTGAACCTCCCGGATCAAGTTGATCAAGGGCTGGAATACATCCTGAAGCCGTACAATCCAGTGGGCCATGTTGGAGCGGCTGATATCACCGCCGTAACGCTTGAGCATCCCCTCCAGGCGGTATAGCAGCAGTCCATCGGCGTATTTGGAGGCAATGATGTAGGCCAGCAATGCAGGACTGGCAAAGCATTTCCCCAGCGGATGAGCGGGGCGCTGTGCGGCGACAATGACATCTTCACCGTCAATATTGAATACCGCCTTCTCCTGCCAGTATTCCAACACCTTGACCTGGGCGGGAATAAACTCCAGCTCCTCCTTGACCTTGGTGAAGAATGTTTTGGTGGCCCCATCCTTTTCCTCATCTGAAAGTGTGAGGTGTATCTGCACCCGTTGCAGCTTGTCGCTAAACCCGCGCTTTCTTTTTTTCTTTCGAGGCCGAACCCGGTCTTCTTCAGGCAGTTGCTCTTCGAGCTCACTCAGGGCGACTTCGATTTCAGCCTCATCGAACAAATCAGACTGAAACGCCAGTTTCTCACTACTGGCTCCGAATTTCTGTACCGTGGCCAGGCGCAAGTATTCCTCGAGCAGGTCAATGCGTTTACCCTGTTCAAGGATGATGTGGTTTTTGTCGCCGAGGTGTTTCTGGTGAACCTCGTTTTTTTCTTCGAGAAGCAAACATTTATCTTCAAGAATCTGGTCTTTTACGGCGAGGGCAACAAGTAATTCAGCGACGGATAAGTTCTCGTAACACCCTTGTTTTTGTTGCTTTTTTATCGCCGATTGCATGGCGTAATTATAACATTCATGGCGACAAAAAGCTTTAAAATACAGACTCATAATGCAATTTTTTATGCCCGGTCATCAGCATGATGTCGTACCCGTCGAGCAGCCAATTGATCTGTTGTCCTGTCAGTGAAACAACTTCATCACCACGGCGAGGCCAGCGGAATTTCTCCTCGGCAAGGGCCTTGTAGTAGAGCACAAAGCCATTATCTTCCCAGTACAGGCACTTGATCTTGTTGCGCCGCCGGTTGGTGAAGGCGTACAGGCCGCCGTCGAAGGGATTGTGGCCCAGCTCTCGCTCAACGATGGCAGCCAGCCCTGCACTGGCTTTTCTAAAGTCTACTGGGTCCCGGTACAGGTAGATCCGCGACATGTCATTGACCGGGCGGAAGTAGCGCGCCGTCACAATTGATCCAGTAACTGCCGCACCACCAACAGGTTTTCGGCACAGATACCTCGCACAATGAATCCGTTGGGCAGTGACAAGGTTAGCCCCCGATCGGCGTCAGGTCTGACACTCACTGCGGCAAAGCCACCTTGGTCTTGTTTTATAGAAGACACACGGATGGTATCGTCAAACTTCCGACGCCAGTACACAAAGCGATGGTAAGTCAGGTGATTGTGTTTGCAAAACCGGGTCTGAGACAAGCCCGACAGTTTCCAGGTTTGTATTTGCTGCTTCCAGTCAATACCTTGTGGCTGGGGCTGAGTGATATCGTTCATGATTTGCTCCTGTGTGGTTATCAGGAGAAAGTCTGGCGGGAACTCTTACAAAAAAATAGGTGCTGATTTAGGGGCGCTTACGGTTGATTCACAAAACCAGTGACTGTGAGATTATCAAAGGTAGTTGGGATACCACCGGTCTACGCGGCAGCAGCAGCCAGGATTATGTGCTCGACGATCTGTTTATTCCCCAGGATTGGAGCTTTGTCCTGGGAGAGAATATCAATCCGCTGGCCAATTCGTTTTATCGCTTCCCCAGTATAGCCTTTTGCCAACTGGCCGCTATAACTCTGGGTATGGCGAGCACCCATGCTACTGCGGGATGACCCCGCCCTGCAGATGCGTCTCGCCGAGGCGCAGGCCGAAACGGGCGCGGCGAGAGCTTACGTGAAGTCTGTGACTTCGGATGTGCTGGATACACTCGCTGCGGGTAAGGAATTGAGCTGGGATCAACGGGCGACCTTCAGGCTGGCTTGCACCCATGCGGTGGACTGCTCGACCAGGGCGGTCGATGCGATGTACAAACTCGCCGGCGGCAGTGCCGTGTACAAGCCCAACCAGATGGACAGAAATCTGCGCGATATTCACACCGCCGGTACGCATATCCGATTCAGCAACATGACTTATATCGACGCCGGACGCATGCTGCTCGGGCTGGAGGCGGGAGAGTCCCTGTTCTAGGGCCGCTCAGTTATCCGCTAGTTGTCTACTAGTTATCTACTACGGCCGTAGCTTCAATTTCCACTAGAAACTCGGGGACGGCCAGTGCCTGAATTCCGAGTAGGGTATTTGCCGGCAATGCATCTTTATCAAATACCTTGTTTAGCTCTGCGGCAATGGTATCTAACATTCCGGGGTTGTAGTCGACAATATAAATGGTGAGCCGGCAAACATCCGCCAGGGTGGCCCCGGCTGCGGCCACTGCATAGCCTACGTTCTCCAGGGTTTTGGCCATTTGTTGGCCCAGGTCATCCCCCCCGATTATATTATTGTCCTTGTCCCAGGCGGTTTGGCCGGCACAGAAGATCAACCTTTTGCCTTCAACGGAAACAGCCTGTGCAAAGCCGAAATCGGCACTGGAGAAAAGATCGGCGGGTTGTAGGGATTGTTTAGTCATTTTAATGCTGCCTCAAGGAGACACGTTGCTCCCGGTTGGGCGCCGCCATTGTATTTAGCAAAATGGAGAGCGAGTTATGTGAATCGGTGTCGATCACGCCTTTGTCGAACAGAAGTATAAGACGGATGGTCGTTACGAGTTTGAGTGTTACGACGCCAGCCACCTTTACAACCTACACCATTTTTTGCGAAGAGTAATGCTGAGCGGGTGTATAAGGTGCGTAAGATTATTAAGGGTCTGGAGCTGGAAGTAGCTTCTGCTGACGAGGCTCGTCAAATAATGGCGCTGAAGGGTGCGGGTCAGGTCATCGCGGACACCATTGACTGGATTTCCTCCTCACCCTCCACGAGTATGGCGTGTAGATTCTCGGCATCCATACCCATGCGGGCGAGTGCGTCCAGGTCGCCGAGGTGTTCCGCTGCCTTAACGCCTGCTCGGGCAATGAGGTTGGCGACAAACAGGAGGTCGCTCAAATCTGCGGAGCCACTGCGTTCTCTTTGTTTCACTTCTTGCTCATCTACCGCCACGGCGATTGTCTCGGGGAACTGCCACGACTCCACGATGGCGTGGGCTACGCCCGTATGCCACTGGGCAACGAGGCGGTCGAGCTCCTCGCGATCGGCAAACAGCGTGGGATGATCGGCTCCCTTGGTAAAGATATAAAGCTTACCCACAGAATTGAGTAGCCCCGCCAGCATCGCCTCGTCAGGCTTGCGGATGCTGCGGACGTGCCTCGCCAATAGGTAGGCGATAGCGGCCACAGTGACGCTTGTTTGGCGCAGCGACTTTAATTCGACCATGCAAGGGCTCCCCGGTGGCGCCTTGAACGCCTCGCGGGCAGCAAAGGACGCAGCGGCATTTTGCACCATATCCATACCTACCCGCGATATGGCAGTAGGAATATCCGTGACTTCAATGGGCCCACGACGCATCATCGCTGAGTTGGACATCCGCATCAGCCGCGCGGCGAGAGCCGGTTCCGTTGCGACGATGGCGGCAAGCGACTGGTTGTCGGCGTTGGGGTCGCGGATGCACTCCTGTATTTTGAGCGCTGTGTCGGGGAAGGGCGGCAGGTCGAACTCACCTTTTTCCAGATCTACAGCTAGTTGCTGTACGAATTCCAGAGTGGCCGTGTCGGGGCGTGAAGGCTTGGTTGCTTGCTCGTCCTGGTCCGCACTATCCTGGAAAGGATTTACGAGCCTGGAAGAAATATCTCTTACCTTTTTGTCCATTGCGTATCTACGCCAACCTTTTATTATTGGGTGCCAAGTATAGAACAGACATTTGGGGTGTAGTGAGTAAATTTCCTCATAGAGACCGGTTGTGTATTCGCCGTTTGCATGAGATCAGCCAGAAATGTCGTGAAAGGCCTGATGTCCTGATCGACGCTTGCGCTTTCCAATGCTCTAAATCTTTTGCCGTCATGTTCTTCTCGCTTTGTCCGTGTTGTGCTAGCAGCATTATTTTATGACTTAGATATCCGGTCACTGCGCGTGGTCATATAGCTCCAAAATCCCTCATCTTTAACTGCCAGGACCTGTTTGCCTAAATTTTTTGACCAATATCGATCGTTGCCAAATTCCGCTCTCCAGGACCACAGCCGTTGTGTGTAGAGATGCAAATCATATTCTTTGGTAAAACCTATAGCACCGTGTACCTGATGGGCTATTGACGTGGTAATTCCCACAGCCCTATTACCGCGTAACTTTGTTGCGGCCACTTCAAAGCAACTGTTCCCATGGTCTTGCGCCTCACAAGCAGCCTGGGATGCGCAGTTGACAGCAGCGGCCTCTTCAGCAAAAACCGCGATTTGCTGTTGGATAGCTTGAAACTTGGCCAGCGGACGACCAAATTGTTCGCGAGTTGTTACGTGATCGATTGATAGTCGCAGCGCGCTATCAAGAGCACCTGACATCTGTGAGGCACGCATGAGTGCGCCCATCCTCAGTAGTTCCTCACCCGCGTTGGGGAGGGCGGCTACTCCTAACATACTGGCATTGTGGAATTGCATATTATCGCGCGGTTCTCCCGCGTCATTAGCACGGCCCCCACTGAACTGACCGTCGCTACAGTGTAACAACACTAAAGAATCCGTTGTTGCGCCGTGACAAAACGTCACCACCGCGCTTGTGTTTCTCCCCCAGGGAACCGCTAGGAGCTCGCCGGAAAACGTTTGTTTTTCAGTGGAGTCGTCGTGTGAAAGTGATGCTTCGGGCGTGCTTAACCCTATCGTCAAGGGTCCTTCCGGTATCGGTAGTTGTAGGTCCAGCAAAAGTTTTTTTGCAACGATGGTTTCACAAATCGGAAGGGCTAAACCATGTCGCCCCGCAAGATAAAAAACGATTCTGGCATCTTGCCAAGACCCGGAAAAACCGCCCTCTTCTTCGGGAACAAAAAGATTATCTATACCTAGGTCTAGCAGGGTTCGCCAAGCGGAATCAAAATCTAGAGGCTGCTGAGGCGAATTAAGTTTGGCCACAAGCTCGCCAAATACATTGTCCACTGTTTCTTGAAGTAAAAGCTGCTGTGGTGTCATTTTAAGCCCAATCCCTTAGCGATAATGCCCCGCAGGATTTCCCGTGTTCCACCGCGTAGTGAAAAAGCGGGTGTTGCCTTAAGTAGATAGCTTAATGTCTCGTTGAGGTCCGTGTCTCGCTCCAACGGTATGCTACCCCCGAGCCCGGCTTGCACAGTGTGTGGCAAGTTCTGTTCGAAGCAGGCACCGAGATCCTTTACCATGGAAGCCGCAAGTGAAGGATCTTCACCATCAGCCAGTTGACCCGCAATAGACATGGACATTTGTCTCAGCGTCCACAGATCTGCGGTTATCTCCCCAATAGTGGCCGTTGTTTGGTCGTCGCAGTCCTCCTCTATACTCATCAGCAGTTCCTCGAAAAGCCGATAACTGCTGAGATAGCGTTCGGGCCCACTCCTCTCCAGAGCGAGTTCTGAGTTTACCTGAGCCCAACCGTCGCCTTCAGTGCCCAACAGCATCTCATCTGCGACGAAAACGTTATCCAAAAATATTTCCCCAAAGTGATTGTCACCCTGGTGATCTTCAATGGGATATACAGTTACGCCCTCTGCCGACAGATCGATAATAAATTGACTGAGCCCCGCATGTCGTGACTCGCTTTTTGGTGTTGTGCGCACAAGCGCGATCATCATATGGGAGTGATGAGCAAAGGTAGTCCAAATTTTGGCACCATTGATAAGCCATCCACCGTCTACTCGATCTGCCTTGGTCTTGATCGAGGCCAGGTCGGAGCCGGAATTAGGTTCGCTCATACCAATGCAAAAGTACATTTCACCGCTGGCAATTGCAGGCAAAAAGCGTTTTTGCACGTCTGGTGAAGCATAGCGCATGATATGCGTGCCACTCTGCCGATCGGCAATCCAGTGCGCAGCCACTGGAGCACCAGCGGCGAGCAATTCCTCCATGACCACGTAGCGATGAAGAGCGGAGGCTTCGTGGCCGCCGAGGTCTTTAGGCCAGATCATTCCGGTCCAGCCTTGCCCGGCTAACTTTCGACTGAATTCCGCGTTGTACCCGCTCCAGGATTTGGCCTTATCTACGGCCTTTATGTCCGCTAATTCTTGGTTTAAAAAGTTCCTGACTTCACTGCGAAGTTTTGGAACATCCCCAGGCATTTTAAGCGGCGTGAACTTAACACTTTTCAAACACTAACTCCTATTGATGAGCTATTTTTACTCTAACCCCAATTTTTTTCTAGCCGCCGGCTATTTTGGGGATGAAGACCAGTTCGCTGTCGGGTCCGAAGGTTTCCAGCAAAGGAGAGTGGATCATCACGCCGTCTATGGCGATACTGAGTTTCTCCAATACGGAATCGGTCAGTTCCGGGAATTGCTGCCGCAGTTCGCGAACGGCGGCCCGGTAGCTGGCGGCCTCTATGTGAACTTCCTCGCTTGCGCCAGTGAGCTGGCGCAAACCGCCGGGAAAAATGACCGTTGCCATCCCTAACTTTGTGACTTAATTTCCGCCAGTACTTTTGGCGGGGAGAGGGGTAGAACAGTCAGGCGACCGCCAATGGCGTTGTTCACCGCCGTGGTCACCGCCGCCATGGGCGCGCAGATGGGAGCCTCGCCCACGCCTCGCACGCCGTAGGGATGGATCGGATTGGGCACTTCGACAATCACGGTTTCGATCATGGGCAGGTCAGACGCAACCGGCATGCGATAATCCAGAAAGCCGGGGTTTTCCAGCACTCCGTTGGCGTCGAAAATATACTCCTCGTTTAAGGCCCAACCCAGACCCTGCACCGCGCCACCTTCCATTTGTCCTTCAACATAGGCTGGGTGGATTGCCCTGCCTACATCCTGCACCGCCGTAAAGCGCAGCACATCGACCTTACCTGTTTCCCTATCTACATTTACATTGCACATGTTGACCGAGAAAGCAGGGCCCGCGCCATTGGCCGTCAGCGTTGCGGACTTGGAAATTGGGCCCCCGGTTTTATCCGCACTGGCCGCGATATCAGCCAGGGATAAGGAGGGCTGGTCCACGCCGGCAGGCGCCACGGCATGACCGTCAGCCCACTGTACTGAATCCTCATCCACTTCCCACAGGGCGGCGGCGCGGCTCTTGCACGCTTCTATGATAGCTTCGCAGGCCTTTACCACTGCCCAACCAGTAGCAAAGGTGGTGCGACTGCCGCCGGTTAAATCAGTGAAACCAATAGAATCAGTATCGACGATCAGCGGTTTGACATCATCAAGGGGGATGCCCAGGGTCTCCGCAGCCATCAACGCCATGGACGCGCGGGAACCCCCGATATCCGGCGAGCCCTCAAGTACTGCGACTTTACCGCCCTCGTAAACGTTGATGATGGCACTGGATTGCATGCCGATATTAAACCAGCAACCGGCGGCCCTGGCTGCCATTTAGAGGCGCTGAATAATTGGGGTGTTCCTTCGCTCGGCGCAAGGTTTCTTTGAAACCAATTTCGTTAAATTTGGCTCCGAAGAAACCACGATCTCCCTCATCCACCGCATTCAACAGTCGCAGGTCGATAGGGTCCATGCCAATTTCACCGGCAATTTCATTGAGTACGCATTTCGCCCCCAGGTGAGCATTGGGAGCGCCTGGCGCCCGGTAAGCGACAGTTTTCGCTGTGTTGGTCAACACATCCAGAGCTACTGTGCGCTGGTTTGGGCAGTTGTACGCAGCGAATATGCACATGGCACCCAAATCCACGGGCGAACCCGCGTAAGCCCCCGCGCCCATGATCAGCTCTGCGTCCATGGCTGTGATGCGTCCGTCCCGGGTAGCACCGATCTTCACTTTGACAATACTCGTCGCTGCCGGACCACTTGCCCGGAACACTTCCTCACGGGTCATAACCATTTTCACTGGGCGACCCGCTTGTTTCGAAAGCAAGGCTGCCACGGGTTCCAGGTATACGGTGGTCTTGCCACCGAAGCCGCCGCCGATTTCAGCGGGCGTTACTTTGATACTGCCTACCTCCACACCCAGCACTTTCGCGGTGTAATTACGCACCACGAAATGGCCCTGTGAACTGCACCAGATATCGATCTGCCCGCTTGCATTGGTGCTCACTACGCAGGCGTGGGGTTCGATATAACCCTGGTGGGCAGTGGGTGCACAGTAGGTTCGCTCCACGACTACTTCTGCCTGTGCAAAACCGGCTTCAAGGTCCCCGTGGCTGCTGGTGTTCTGGCTGGCAATATTGGATGCCCGCTCGGGCGTTTGCTCGAGGCCCTGGGTAAACATACTTTCGTGGAGAACCGGGGCATCCGGGCTCATGGCAGCTGCCAGGTCCGTCACGTGGGGCAGCACCTCGTATTCCACTGTAATGGCGTTCAGTGCTTCCTCGGCAATCCGCTCGCTAGTTGCGGCCACCGCAGCTACGGCATGGCCGTGATAGAGCACTTTGTCCCGGGCCAGGATATTGCAGGACAGGTCGTGAAAATTTACCGCACCCTCACCGCCTGCGCCCGTGGTATTAGGCACTTCCGGTAGGTCCGCGGAACAGGTAGCCCCGAGCACGCCGGGTAGGGCCAGGGCGCCACTGACATCGATAGATTTTATCCTGGCATGGGCATGGGGGCTGCGCAGGACTTTCCCGTACAGCATCCCGGGCATGAAAAAATCTGCGCCGTAGCTGGCCTTACCGGTGACTTTATCTACACCGTCGGGACGGATCGAGCGGGTGCCGACATACTTGTATTGTTGTTCAGCCATGGTCCTACTCTCCCCGTAATTCTTGCGCGGCATCGAGCACCGCCGTTATGATTTTGTTGTAACCCGTGCAGCGGCACAGGTTTCCCGCCAGCCAGTAGCGTGCCTCCTCCTCACTGGGGTCAGGGTTTCTCTCGAGCAGGGCCTTGGCGGCCACCACGATACCCGGGGTACATATTCCACACTGCAAACCCGCATTTTCCAGCAACTTCTGCTGAACCGGGTGTAGGCCATCCGCTCCAGCAATCCCTTCCACGGTGCCAGTCAGGCGCAGTGTTTCACGCAGCACGTTCACCAGGGTTTCATGGGGTTCGCACAGAAATTCGATGGGCTCGCCATTGATACTTGTTTTTACATGAGTAGACATTGGTTTAACTCTCCTGGCCGGCAACGAGGGCTCGGTCTTTGGCAATAACAGCGGCGCGTTTAGTCATAACGCCAACCACCGTGCAACGGAAATCAGCGCTGCCGCGTTTATCAGATATGGGGTTGGCGGCCGCGCTGGCCGCCGCTGAAGCTGCCTCCAGCGCAGCCTCGTCCAACTTGCTGCCGATCAACGCCTTGGCAGCCTCGGGTACCAACAGCGCCGTCGGCGCCACGGCGCCAATGGAGACTCGCGCTGCTGTGCAGGTTCCATCTTCATCCAGCGTCAGCGCCACCCCGGCCCCAACAACGGCAATATCCATCTCTGTACGCGGGATAAATCGCAAGTAGGCATCGGCACTGCGCGCCGCCGGTGCGGGAATAAAAAGTGAGGTCAGTATTTCGCCAGGCTCGAGGCAGTTTTGGCCCGGTCCGGTATTAAATGCTTCGACCGCTATCTGGCGTTCACCACCGGGGCCGGAAATATTGCACACGGTGGAGCTGGCAATCAACGCCGGCACTGTATCGGCGGCGGGGGAGGAGTTGCACAGGTTTCCACCCACAGAGCAGCGACCCTGCACCTGGGTAGAGCCGATCAGATCGATGGATTCTACAATTCCGGGGTAAACGGACTTGAGGTCATCGCGTTCAGTCACACTTTGGGCCGGGGCCGCCGCACCCAGGGTCAGGCCACTGGCGTCCAGAGACACATCCGTCATACCGGGGATGGCTTTGATATCGACAATGCATTGTGCGGGCTTCATCCCGCTGCGCATTTGTATCAGCAGGTCGGTACCACCGGCGAGAATATGGCAACCCTCATTAGCGCGCAGTAAGGCCGCGGCCTCGTCTAGCGATTGGGGTGCGTGATAACTGATTGAAGACATGTTTACTCCTGCGTGTTATGTCGTTCTGAAAGGTGCGATTGCGGGGCAGGCTACCATGGTGACGGTCAACATCGCCAGTTCGAGCTGGCCGTTGAAGGCAACATCCCACAGGAAAGGAACCACGACGGGCCCAATCGTCCAGGCCAGTTTCGCATTGACGAACCAATAGGGTGCCATCATTGTATTTTTTTCGTGGAAGAAGGCTTCGAGTACTCGTTGCAGACCGGTTATTTAGCGTAAGATTTCAAATGTACTGAATGCTTGTTTTAACAATCACTATTGGCCCGGGGTAATCGCTACTTGAGCACAGAACATGAACGATGGATGCGGCTAGCACTTGTCCTGGCGGATCGAGCGGGTAACGAAGGCGAGGTGCCAGTAGGCGCATTGGTGGTGCGCGATGGACAGCTGTTAGGGGAGGGTTGGAACCAAGTCATCGGCAGTGCGGATCCCACTGCCCATGCGGAAGTCGTTGCACTGCGCGATGCGGCCAGAGCCGTAGGCAACTATCGGCTTCCCGGAGCAATACTCTATGTGACTCTGGAGCCTTGTACGATGTGTGCCGGTGCGCTGGTGCACGCGCGCATTGCAGATCTGGTATTCGCGGCTAGGGAGCCGAAGTCTGGTGTGGTATGCAGCAGCGCCTCTTTGTTGGGGAAGCCCTGGTACAACCACAAGGTGAATTGGACTGGGGATGTGTTGGCCCAGGAAAGCTCAGCAAAACTGCAGGCGTTTTTCGCTGAGCGTCGAAAATTAAAGGGCTGAAAGCTTACTGGCCTTGATACTGCCCGGTAAATACTGTTCGATTTGAATCGGTGGGAGCACCGTGTTCTGGCTGATCCCCTCCCACTGTAAAACACTGTAGTAGTGCCTGATGTTTTGCACATAAGTGACGGGTTCCGAGCCGCGGGCGTAGCCGTAGCGTGCTTTCTTGTAGTACTTACTATTTTGCAATAGCGGCAATCTTTTCATCACATCGGCCCAAAGGTCCGGATCACCACCCTGGCGTTGTGTCAGTACCCGGGCATCCTCTAAATGTCCCATACCGACATTGTAAGCGGCCATGGCCAGCCAGGTGAGGTCCGGTTCGGGAATGTCGTTTGGCAGCCGTCTTTTTATATTCTTTAGATAGCGCGCTCCGCCGCGCAAGCTCTGCAAAGGATCCAATCGGTTATCGACACCCAGCTCTTTGGCGGTGGGACGCGTAAGCATCATCATGCCGCGAACCCCGGTCGGGGAGGTCGCGAGTGGGTTCCAGTGGGATTCCTGATAGGCGATAGCGGCCAGTAATTCCCAGTCCAATTGATACTCTTGCGCAACCTGTGCGATCAGATCCCGATATTTCGGTAGCTTCTTATTCATGTTGATTGAGAATGTGTGCGACCCCATTCTGGATACGGTGGAGGCATGGCCAAAATGCAGTTCGCGCAACTTTGCCATTTCACCGGATTCTTCGAGACGCGAAAATAGGCTATTGATTCTTTGTATTAGGCGAGTGTTGTCAGAGTTGGGCGGCAAGAACCAGGTAAGTTGTTGTTCTTCGTCCAGATCGAAAGCGACTCGCAAGCGAGGATAAATACCCTGCTGAACTTCGAATTCATTGGAGTCAATGATAGCCAGGTCGACTTGGTGTTTTGCAACTAAAGACAACAACTCAGTTGAACTCACCTTTTTGACCTCTTCCCACTGTAGCTTCTCAAGGCCGTTGTCACGCAGTGCAATCAATGAGTCCGCATGACTACTTCCCGCCAGCACCGCAATACTCATACCCAGCATATCGGCCGCCGTTCTCGGGCGGTAGGTCCCCGCAACATAAACGACCTGGGGTTTGAGTTGATAGTAAGGCTCGGTGTGTGGGTATTTGCTCTGTCGTCTACTGGTCAAGGTTAGGCCGGCTGCCGCCAGATCGACCTCATTGCGCCGAAGCATTCGAAATATTGCGCCCAGGCTGAACTGCGGATTTATTACGAGGTCGACCTCGAGATCCTGAGCGAGCTCGTTTGCCAGCGCGAACTCGAATCCGGTTGGGCCACTCTTGTCGATGAAGTATGTGGTGGGGCCATTGCGGGTTACGACGTTTATTTCGCCCGCGGCTTTGATTTGATCGAGACTGTCGCCTTGGTCGCAAGCTCCAAGCACTATGGTCAACCACAACATCGTTAGGGCGGTGCAGATTTTGTTGAGTGGCGGAGGCATGGGCTCATTCTAGCCTCGACGCCTGCCCAGGCACAGACATAATTTCTGTGCCAATTCCGTGGTTTTTCAGTTAACGCGGGACAGGCTATACAGTATACTGCCGCCTTCTTAAAATCCCTCCCTTTGGAGCTTTCCACAGCATGCTAATTCTGCGCGGTGCCTCGGCCCTGTCGGCTTTTCGATTGGATAAACTGGCGCAAAAACTGTCTTTGGTCCACCCCGAAATTTGCCTGCTGCGCAGTGAATACGTTCATTTCTGTGAGCTGGCGTCTCCTTTGTCCGGCGAACGAGAGTCTGTCCTTGCGAAATTGTTGAGCTACGGTCCACGGGAGCAAAATCACGCTGCGGGCGGACCGGATCACGATGCAACGTTGATGTTGGCGGTACCTCGCCCCGGCACCATCTCTCCCTGGTCTAGTAAGGCGACAGACATTGCGCACAATAGTGGTTTGGCGCAGGTTCAGCGACTGGAGCGTGGGATAGCTTTTTACCTTTCTCTTCCCGACGGATTGAGTAGCGAGATTTCGAACACGGTTCGCGACCTGTTGCACGATCGCATGACAGAAAGTGTGCTGGGCGATTTGAATGATGCCGCGCAACTTTTCAGGCACGACTCGCCTGCGCCGATGACCACCGTGGATGTACTCGGTGGGGGGCGTCAGGCTTTACTCGAGGCCGATAATCGCCTAGGGCTCGCCCTCGCTGGAGATGAAGTGGACTACCTGGTTGAAAGTTTCACCGATCTGGGTCGCAACCCCATCGATGTGGAGCTGATGATGTTTGCCCAGGCAAATTCCGAGCACTGCCGTCACAAGATATTTAATGCCAGCTGGACAATAGACGGACAGGAACAGGATAGGTCTCTGTTCGGAATGATCCGTAACACCCACGAATGTGGCGGGGAAGATGTTCTCTCTGCCTATTCCGATAACGCCGCGGTTGTAGCCGGTCAGGTTGGCGGGCGTTTCTATCCTGATCCTACTTCCGGGGAGTACGAGTTTTCCCAGGAGAATATTCATTTACTGATGAAGGTTGAGACCCACAATCACCCTACGGCGATCGCACCATTTCCAGGTGCTGGAACCGGATCTGGAGGTGAGATTCGCGATGAGGGTGCCGTTGGAAGAGGATCGAAGCCCAAAGTTGGCCTTTCAGGTTTCTCGGTCTCGAATTTGAATATTCCCGGTTATGTACATCCCTGGGAGAATGACTACGGAAAACCCGGCCGTATTGTTTCTGCTCTGGACATTATGCTGGAAGGCCCCATTGGCGGGGCTGCCTTTAACAACGAATTTGGTCGGCCGAATATCTGTGGCTATTTTCGCACTTACCAAAATACGGTAGCCGGTGCCAACGGAGCCGAAGTTCGCGGCTATCACAAGCCTATTATGATCGCCGGTGGCTACGGGAATATACGTCAGGAGCATGTAGAAAAGGGAGAATATCAGCCCGGAGCAAAACTGATTGTCCTGGGGGGGCCAGCGATGTTGATTGGTCTGGGTGGGGGTGCCGCTTCTTCCATGGCCAGTGGTGAGAGTCTGGAAGATCTGGATTTTGCCTCGGTGCAGCGCCAAAACCCGGAAATAGAACGGCGCGCCCAGGAAGTGATCGACCGGTGCTGGCAATTGGGCGAGGCCAATCCTATAGCGTTCATTCACGACGTTGGCGCAGGCGGATTATCCAATGCGCTACCTGAGTTGGTTAAAGATGGCGGTCGCGGTGGGCGCTTCGAGTTGCGCGCAGTACCCAATGACGAGTCTGGAATGTCGCCGCTGGAAATCTGGTGCAACGAGGCCCAGGAACGCTATGTTATGGCCGTGGAGCCGGAGAACTTATCCCGCTTTGAGGCCATCTGCAAACGCGAGCGCTGCCCCTATGCTGTAGTCGGAGAGGCCACTGAAGAACTGCACTTGCAAGTCGAAGATAGCGAGTTTGGCAATACTCCTGTGGATTTGCCAATGTCTATTCTGTTTGGCAAAGCGCCGAAAATGCACAGGCAGGTCGACAGGCAAGTTGTTAGTCACCCGCCACTCTCGCTTGATTTATCCGTACCCGAGGCAGCAGAAAAAATTCTGCAGTTGCCTAGTGTCGCCAGCAAAAATTTCCTGATTACCATTGGCGACCGAACAGTGACGGGCATGGTGGCGCGGGATCAGATGGTCGGCCCCTGGCAGGTACCCGTCGCAGACTGCGCTGTAACCACAATTTCCTATGACTCGTTCGCCGGTGAGGCGATGTCCATCGGCGAACGAACGCCCCTGGCCTTAATCGATGGTCCTGCCTCTGGCCGCATGGCGGTCGCCGAGGCCATCACCAATATTTGCGCAGCTGCCATTGCAGATATCAAAGACATCAAGTTGTCCGCCAATTGGATGTGTGCAGCCGGCTATGGATCCGAAGACGAGACTCTGTTCGACACGGTTCGCGCCGTAGGCATGGATTTTTGCCCGGAGCTGGGGATTACCATTCCTGTCGGCAAGGATTCTATGTCGATGCGCACAACTTGGAACGAAGGCGAGGAAGAGAAAGCGGTTACGGCGCCCATGTCTCTGATTATTTCCTCCTTTACTCCGGTTGTCGATGCGCGCTTGTCGGTAACTCCACAATTGATACCAGGCGCTGACGCGAAGTTATTGCTTGTGGATCTGGGACGTGGGGCTAACCGGTTAGCGGGGTCTGCGCTGGCACAGGTGACCGGACAGTTGGGCGATGAAGCCCCCGATATACACGAGGCTTCAGATCTAAGGGCATTTTTTGAGTTTACCCAAGAGCTTCTCGCGGCTGGGAATACACTGGCCTATCACGATCGTTCTGATGGGGGGTTATTCACTACTCTAGTGGAAATGGCTTTTGCGGGCCGGTGTGGGCTGAATGTGAACCTGGAAGGTCTGTCAGGTTCGCCGCTGGAGCAATTATTCAGCGAAGAGGCCGGTGCGGTACTGCAAGTCCCGGGGGATAAAATAGACGCCGTATTGGCGAGGGCGCATGGACTCGGAATCGGCGACTGTACTCACGTTATTGGAACGGCCTGTGAAGGCGATCAGCTGTTTTTTTCCTGCGATGGAGAATCGGTTTTAGTAGATTCACGAACGCGCTTACAACAATTGTGGGCCAGAACGAGCTTCGAGATTCAATCCCTGCGTGATAATCCAGAATGTGCCGCGCAGGAGAATGCCAGAATCGGACTCCCCGATCCGGGCTTGTCCGCTCATCTCACCTTTGATCCAGCTCAAGATATCTGCGCTCCTTATATTAATGTCGGCGCCAAACCGAAGATCGCGGTGCTCAGAGAGCAGGGCGTTAACGGCCATGTGGAGATGGCGGCAGCGTTCCACAAGGCGGGATTTGCGCCCTACGATGTGCATATGAGCGATATTCTGGGCGGTGCACGAGGTTTGGAAGAGTTTAAAGGGCTGGTCGCCTGCGGCGGATTTTCCTACGGCGATGTGCTCGGTGCAGGGGAGGGCTGGGCCAAGAGCGTATTATTTAACCCTGGCGTGAGAGAGCAATTTGCCAATTATTTTGCGAGGGAGGATAGCTTTACTCTGGGCGTCTGCAACGGCTGTCAGATGGTTTCTACCCTCAAAGAGTTGATACCTGGCGCAGACCACTGGCCGCGATTTGTTCGCAACCGCTCGGAACAGTTTGAAGCCCGCCTGGCCCTGGTCAAAATCCAGGTGAACCCCTCGATCTTACTTGCGGGCATGGCGGGGTCTCATTTACCTATAGCGGTGGCTCACGGAGAGGGCAGGGCTGAATTTGCCAATACCGAAGCGGTTTCCTCCTGCGAGGCCAGCGGCACCATTGCTATGCGTTACGTTGAAAACGATCAGTCGATTGCCAGCCAATACCCCGCAAATCCGAATGGATCCCCGGCGGGAATTACCGGCTTATCCAGTTTAGACGGTCGGGCAACTATTATGATGCCCCACCCCGAGCGGGTATATCGCACGGTACAACATTCCTGGGAGCCACCTTCCTGGGGAGAAGATGCCGGTTGGTTGCGGCTATTTCGCAATGCACGTACTTGGTTGGGCTGATGGTTTCGATGTGCTCAACCCCTTGTAGCCGAACTGCATTTATCTATAATGACGCCTTTCCTGGAGAGGACACTGATGAACACTCCGTCTCCCAATCTCAATCTAGAGCAAAACTATGTTGAATAAATACCCACTGTGGAAATATCTGCTCGTATTATTTGTCATTTGTATTGGCTTATTTTACTCTGCAGCCAACCTCTATGCCCCAGATCCTGCACTGCAAATTACAGGTTCAAGCAGTTCGCAAATAATTGATCAAGAGATACTGAATAGGGCGCTTAGTGCCCTGGATGAAGCGGATATTCAGTATTTTGGTGATGTTATAGACGATAAGGGCCGTAATGCGCTGATTAGAATTCGAGATCGAGAACAGCAGCTAACAGCTCGGGCTCGTGTATCCGAAGCGCTGGGCGACAACGGCAACTATATTGTAGCGCTCAATCTAGCCCCCACCACTCCGGACTGGCTTAGCGACTATGGCGGTCAGACCATGAAGTTGGGCTTGGACCTAAGTGGAGGCGTGCATTTCAAGCTGGAAGTTGATGTGGATACCGCGCTCGATCGACGCATGGAGTTTTACACGAATGCGATTAAGAAGACGCTGCGCACGGAAAGAATTCGCGGTTTGGTAACGCTTAACAGAGACGCGAAAGTTGAAACGAAATTTAAGTCTGAAGATCTTCGTGAGAAAGCGCGAACAGCGATAGGGGATGAGTTCCCTGAATTGTTTCTTGACAGGACTGAGGTGGGTGAAAGCTGGAATTTGACCGCTTCGATGACTGAGCAATCCAAAGCAGAAATAGCTGAATATGCGGTGGCACAAAACCTCACAACCCTGCGTAACCGAGTGAACGAGCTTGGTGTATCCGAACCTTTAGTGCAGCGTCAGGGGCAAAATCGCATCGTCGTTGAGCTGCCTGGTATCCAGGACACTGCTGAAGCGAAGCGAATTCTCGGCAAGGTCGCTAACCTTGAATTTCGCCTGGTTGCAAATATTGATGCTCCATCGTCCGAGAAGCAAAAGTTTGAATATCGCAGCGAGAATCGCGGTGGAGCTTCCGAGTGGCTGGAGCGCGAACTGATTATTACTGGCGAGAACGTATCCAATGCTCAGGCAAGCTTTGATCAAAACGGCATGCCTAATGTCAATATCAGCTTGGACTCGGAAGGTGCCAACATGATGTCGAATGCGACGCGAAACAATATCAAGCGTCGCATGGGTGTGCTGTTTATAGAGCGCAAGTATCGAACGCGAACCGAGACAGATGAAGAGGGAATAAAGACCAGTGTAAAAATTCCCTACGATGAGAAAAAACTGCTGACCGCCCCGACCATTCAATCTGCTTTGGGAGCGCAATTTCAAATAACCGGCTTGGACGGCCCGGGCGAAGCGCCAGAGCTGGCGCTGATGCTCAGAGCCGGTGCCCTAGCAGCACCCATCACCTTTGTAGAAGAGCGTACGGTCGGGCCCTCATTGGGTGCTGAAAATATCCGTATGGGTGTAAAGTCAGTGCAATACGGCCTGGCCCTCGTCGTTCTGTTTATGATCCTCTATTACAGGGTATTCGGAATCGCGGCGGTTACCGCGCTTACCTGTAACCTGATACTACTCATCGCCTTTATGTCGATCTTGGGAGCAACCCTGACCTTACCGGGTATCGCCGGTATTGTGCTTACGGTGGGTATGGCGGTTGATGCCAACGTGTTGATCTTTGCGCGAATACGGGAGGAATTGAATAATGGCCTCGCCCCGCAAATGGCCATTCATTCAGGGTTTGAGCGAGCGGTGGCCACCATCCTGGACGCAAACATAACCACACTAATTGTCGCAGTGATTTTGTATGCGGTTGGAACAGGGCCCATCAAAGGCTTTGCCGTAACCTTGTCCATCGGCATTCTAACGTCCATGTTCACTGCCATTATGGGCACCAGGGCAATCATTAATCTGATCTACGGTGGGCGCAAAGTGAATAAGCTTGCCATCGGAGGAGTGAAGTCATGAAGGTGATTAATTTTATGGGTCAGCGCAAGCTGGCCATGATCTTTTCGATATTACTGGTGATTGCGGCAATAGGGTCGCTCGCTACCCGCCAGTTGAATTGGGGCCTGGACTTTACCGGCGGTACCTTGGTGGAAGTGCATTACAGTGAAACGGCAGATCTGAATGCGGTGCGCGAAACCCTAAGCAGTAAGGGTTATGAGGGTGCGATTGTCGTCAGCTTTGGTACGGATCGCGATGTGCTGATACGGATGCCCAAGGGCTACTCCGACGAGGAAGGCGCTGCGCTTCTTGCTGTGCTCGAACAGTCCTTCGCCGGATCTGTAGAACTGCGACGAAGTGAGTTTGTGGGCCCCCAGGTGGGAGACGAATTGCGCGAACAAGGTGGGCTTGCGATGTTGCTGGCCCTGGGCTTAGTGATGCTCTACGTCGCGTTTCGGTTCCAGCTCAAATTCGCTTTCGGCGCTGTGGTGGCCTTGGTGCACGATGTCATTATCACTCTCGGTTTCTTCTCAATCGTCGGGATGGAATTTGATTTAACGGTGTTGGCCGCGCTATTGGCGGTAATCGGCTATTCGCTTAACGATACCATTGTGGTGTCGGATAGAATTCGTGAGAACTTTCGCAAGCTACGCCGCCCGGATTCCGCTGAGATCATAAACATATCGCTCGCCGAAACACTCGGCAGGACCGTGGTCACCTCCTTAACCACTTTGATGGTGCTAGGGGCGCTCGCCTTGTTTGGTGGTGAAATGATCAATGGTTTTGCCGTCGCGCTCATTGTCGGCGTGGTGATAGGAACCTACTCTTCGATTTACGTGGCCGCAAACACTCTTATGTTATTGGGGATCAGTAAGGAGGATTTGATGATTCCGATCAAAGAGGGTGCTGATCAGGAGGATGTGACACCCTGAAGTAGAGTGTAGAGTGCAAAATCTATTCCGCTCGGCTTTGTCCGAGCGGATTATTCTATCGCTTAGCTCAACAGCGGCTTGGTTACCTGCAGTACAGCTTTAAAGCACCTCGGACTTCCGCAAACGATGTTCCCCGATTCCATATATTTGTCGGAACTGTCGATGTCGGACACCAGTCCACCGGCCTCTTTCACCAACAGCGCCCCAGCTGCGATGTCCCAGGGGGCAAGCCCAATTTCCCAAAACGCATCCAGTCTTCCAGCTGCCACGTAGGCCAGGTCCAGCGAGGCGGCTCCGGCACGTCTAATACCGGCACTCTGTCCGGCCAGTAGCTCAATCGTTTTGCTGTGTGCGGCGAGTTTGTCATCGCAGTGATCTTTAAAGGGAATACCTGTACCGAGCAAAGCGCCCTCCAGTGACTCCAGATTGCTCACTCTAATGCGCCTGCCATTGAGTTGCGCTCCGCGACCACGAGAGGCCGTGAATTCCTCGCGACGCACGGGGTCGAGAACCACAGCGTATTCCAGTTTTCCCCGATACACACAGGCAATGGACACCGCGTAGTGCGGAATGCCGCGTACGAAGTTTGTGGTTCCATCCAGTGGATCGATTATCCAGCGATACTCGGATTCTTCATTGCCGCTTAGCCCGGACTCCTCACCGTGAAATGCGTGGTCGGGGTAGGCTTTTTTCAGCTGGTAGATAATGCCTTGTTCCGCAGTGGTGTCCACTTCAGTAACAAAGTCGTTGACGCCCTTTGCCTTGACCTCAAAATTGTCCAGATCATCCGAGGCGCGCACGATCATTTCGCCCGCTTTGCGAGCTGCGCGTAGCGCGATTGTGATCATGGGTTCCATATTGTGTATCCGGGCAGTGTTCGTGGGCGCGCGATTATAGCAGTAGATGGGGGCTTTTTGACACCTCAGGAGCAGCTCATTGCAGTCGTTTTCAACGAGCCCTCATCGGAGTTCATCGTGTCGCTGACACAGCCGAAAAACCTGCTACAATTGCGCGCCTTTTCAATGCCCAATGGGACACGCTAGACGCCGCGCAATGAAGCTGGAGAACATTAGAATCGTATTGGTGAACACCAGCCACCCCGGAAATGTGGGTGCTGTTGCCCGGGCGATGAAAAACATGGGGCTGAGTAAGCTGTATTTGGTTGCGCCCAAGCAATTCCCCGATGAGCAGGCGACCTGGCGAGCTGTCTCTGCGGCCGATATTTTGGAAAACGCTGTCGTCACCGATACCCTGGAAGAGGCGGTGGGTGATTGCCAGTTTGTGGTTGGCACTAGCGCCAGGGGCAGGAGAATACCCTGGCCGCTGCTGGACCCGAGGCGTTGCGCCGAACATATGAATGAAGAGTCCGAACGCGGTGAAGTGGCCGTCTTGTTCGGTCGGGAAGACCGAGGGCTGACTAATGACGAGCTGAAGGTGTGCAATTTGCATCTCAATATTCCCACCTCTACGGATTACAGTTCCCTCAATCTAGCGATGGCTGTGCAGATTGTTTGCTATGAACTGCGGATGTTGCTGGATGCCCCCTCGCTTCCCGAGCGGAATGACCAGCAGTGGGACACACCATTTGCCACCCAGGAATACATGGAGAGCTACTTCGTGCATCTGGAGCAGACGCTGGTAGACATCGAGTTTATGGATAGGGAGGCCCCCCGCCAGTTAATGACCCGGTTACGTCGTTTGTACTCTAGGGTGCGTCTGGATGAGATGGAGATGAATATTCTACGAGGGATTCTGTCTGACACCCAAAAATGGGTCCGCAAGGCAAAAAAATAGAGAATGCGGCCGAATACCCGACGAAAACACTAGGTTTTATAGTTGACTGTTTTAGTAGGGTATTGCATACTTTTCACCTTGAATACTTTTGGGTAAAACCATGCGTTTGACCACTAAAGGACGTTATGCGGTAACCGCCATGCTCGATTTGGCACTGCACGCGGATTCCGGCCCTGTGAGTCTTTCTGATGTTTCAGGCCGACAGGATATATCCCTGTCTTATCTCGAGCAGCTATTTGCAAAAATGCGCCGCCAGGGTCTGGTTAACAGCATTCGTGGCCCGGGTGGCGGCTATCGCCTGGCAAGGCAGGGCGATGATATTTATGTGGCGCAGATTATCGATGCGGTGAATGAAGCAGTCGATGCGACAGGATGCGGTGGAACCAGTGATTGTCAGCAAGGTGAGGTTTGTCTTACCCACCATTTGTGGTGTGATCTGAGCAATCAAATTCACGGCTTTTTAAGTAACATCAGTCTCGCCAATCTGGTTGAGCAGCGCGAAGTGCAAAGTGTATCTGCGCGTCAAAATATGCGGGTCCAACAGGCGCAAACCCTGACCCTCACGGAAATATAGTCCCGCTATTGCGGAGACGTTTGGAGTTGAAAACGATGCAGAAGCCGATTTACTTTGACTATCTTGCCACCACGCCGGTCGATCCGCGTGTGGCCGAGAAAATGTCTCATTGCCTGTCTATGGAAGGCAACTTCGGCAACCCTGCGTCTCGATCACACCTGTTCGGCTGGAAGGCTGAGGAAGCGGTTGAGAATGGCCGCCGTCAGGTTGCAGATTTACTCAATGCAGACCCGCGTGAAATCGTGTGGACCTCCGGCGCCACCGAGTCAGACAATCTGGCTATTAAAGGTGTGGCGCATTTCTATGCTAAGAAAGGCAAGCACATTGTTACCTCCAAGATAGAGCACAAAGCCGTTTTGGACTCGTGTCGACAACTGGAGCGCGAAGGTTTTGAAGTGACCTACCTGGATCCAGCTACTAACGGTTTAACCACGCCTGAAGCTATCGCCGCGGCTATTCGCGAAGATACAATTCTGGTTTCCATCATGCACGCTAACAACGAAATTGGTATCGTCAACGATATCGCTGGCATTGGTGAAGTTACTCGCAACGCGGGCGTATTGTTTCATGTTGATGCCGCTCAGTCGGCGGGTAAAGTTCCTATCGATCTCGAGACTATGAAGGTTGATTTACTATCGCTCTCAGCGCACAAAATGTATGGCCCGAAAGGTATGGGTGCTCTCTACGTCCGTCGTAAGCCACGAGTGCGATTGGAAGCTCAAATGCATGGGGGTGGCCATGAAAGAGGCATGCGCTCAGGTACTTTGGCTACCCACCAAATCGTAGGTATGGGAGAAGCGGCGCAAATTGCTCGAGAGGGCATGGAGGCCGAAAAGATCAAGCTGTTGGCTTTGCGTGGACGGTTTTGGGATGGCATCAAAGATATTGAAGAAGTGCATATTAACGGTGATCCCGAGGCGCGACTTCCCGGGGTTTTAAACGTGAGTATCGCATTTGTCGAAGGTGAGTCTCTGATCATGTCCTTGAAGGACCTGGCAGTCTCGAGTGGCTCGGCTTGTACTTCTGCAAGTTTGGAACCCTCCTACGTATTGCGGGCTTTGGGTCTCAACGATGAGCTCGCGCACAGTTCGCTGCGATTCAGTTTTGGGCGATTTACCACTGACGAAGATGTCGACACAGCGGTGGCGCAATTGCGCACGGCGGTAGACAAACTGCGCGAGCTATCACCCCTGTGGGATATGTACAAAGACGGCGTCGATTTAAGCAAAATCGAGTGGGCGGCACACTAATTCAACCAGCCGGTCTACCGGCAATGAGAGGACGATATGGCTTATAGCGAAAAGGTACTTGATCACTACGAGAACCCGCGCAATGTTGGAATACTCAATGCTGAGGATGACAATGTTGGAACCGGAATGGTTGGCGCTCCCGCTTGCGGCGACGTCATGCGCCTGCAAATTAAGGTTAACGATGATGGCATTATTGAAGATGCCAAATTCAAAACCTACGGCTGCGGCTCGGCCATCGCCTCCAGCTCACTGCTGACGGAGTGGGTCAAGGGTAAAAACCTTGACGAAGCGGAGCAGATTAAAAATACCGAAATTGCGCAGGAATTGGCGCTGCCACCGGTAAAGATACACTGCTCAGTATTGGCAGAAGATGCCATAAAAGCAGCCGTTAAAGACCTAAGAGAAAAGAGAGGCTAGCCAGTGATGGGGCTCACGATAACAGAAGCTGCCGCAGAACATGTTGGCTCGCAACTGGCTGGCAGAGGCAAAGGCCTGGGAATTCGCGTGGGTGTTAGAACCTCCGGTTGTTCCGGGATGGCCTACGTACTTGAGTTTGTCGATGAATTAGCCAGTGAGGATGAAATGTTTGAGGGCCACGGAGTGAAAGTATTCGTGGACCCCAAAAGTCTTGTCTATCTCGATGGTACCGAGTTGGACTTTGTCAAAGAAGGCCTCAACGAGGGCCTGCAGTTTCGCAACCCTAATGTCGCTGGAGAGTGTGGCTGTGGAGAGAGCTTCACAGTCTAACGCTGTCGACGCGGTACCGCTGCATGCCCAACCCTGAATTTCAAAAGAACTATTTCGAGCTCTTTGAGCTACCTGTGCGGTATACCCTGGATCAGCAGGTGCTTGGTGAGCGCTTTCGAGCACTGCAACAACAATTTCACCCCGATCGATTCGCCGGCACTTCCGAGCAGGAACAGCGAATTGCGGTGCAGTATTCTGCTTTAGTTAATCAGGCCTATACGGCGTTGCGCAACCCGCTGCAGCGCTCCTTGTATTTACTTGAGCTAACCGGTATCACCCGCGAAGATGTCGCGACGCAAAAAGTCGACGGCGGCTTTTTAATGGAGCAGTTGGAGTTGCGGGAGAAGCTCGAAACGATCGACAACATGGTAGATCCGGAAACCTTTCTCGACCATCTGTTGCAGGAAATAGCAGCCGATATTAAAAATCATCAAAACGAATTTGAACAGGCCTACGAGGCACAGGCATCGGAGGCAGCGGCGATGGCCTGTGTGAAGATGCAGTATCTTGAAAAGCTCCTCTTCGAAGCAGAGCAGGTGGAGTCCTCATGGTTAGATTGATCAATACAGTAGAGCAAAAATAGCATGGCTCTTTTGCAAATTGCCGAACCCGGACAATCTCCGCTACCCCATGAGCTCAAGCGTGCTGTTGGCATTGATTTGGGGACCACCAATTCATTGGTTGCCAGCTTGCGCGGTGGTCGCGCAAAAGTGTTGCCAGACGCCAATGGGCAAGAAATGTTGCCTTCGGTGGTCAATTATTCGAATCCCGATCAGATTCTGGTGGGTGAAGAGGCTCGGGCATTAGCCAGCCAATACCCCGGCGATACGCTAGAGTCAGTAAAACGCTATATGGGACGAGGGCGCGAAGATGCCTTGTCAGATGCCAGTCGATCACACTATCAATTGACCGACGACAATGAAGGCATGGTGAGCTTTGTCACGGCCGCAGGCCCTATCAGCCCGGTTCAAGCCTCCGCGGAGATACTGCATACCCTTGCAACTCGAGCCGTCGAAACTCTCGATGGCGAAATAGAGGGCGCGGTTATCACTGTGCCCGCGTATTTTGATGAGGCCCAGCGTCAGGCGACGAAAGATGCCGCGACGGTTGCAGGTATTCCTGTGCTGCGCTTGCTCAGTGAACCGACCGCTGCAGCGGTTGCCTACGGGCTCGACGCCGGTGAAGAAGGCGTTATCGCGGTTTATGACCTGGGCGGTGGCACTTTCGATATCTCTATTTTGAGATTGCATCGCGGTGTATTTGAAGTTTTGGCCACCGGTGGCGATACCCAGTTGGGCGGTGATGATTTTGATGCCGCAATCTCGCAATGGGTGCAAGACACTTTTCCCGACAGTTCTTTGGACGCTGGTGCCTATCGCGAATTGTTGGCCCGGGCCAGAATTGCGAAAGAACAACTGTCAGATCATGCGCAGGTTGAAATTAATCTCGATGCAATTATCCCGGACGTTGGCAGCCTATCGCTTACTACCGGGATTTTTGAAGGCTTAATCCAATCTCTGGTGAAGAGAACCTTGCGCTCGTGTCGCAGGGCGCTGCGCGATGCGCAGCTCGATACGGAGGCTGTAAAAAATGTCGTTTTGGTGGGTGGTTCAACCCGCATGCCGCTGGTTCGAGCGGCCGTGAGTGACTTCTTCGCCAAAGAGCCACTGGTTGATATAGACCCGGATAAAGTTGTGGCCTTGGGGGCGGCTATACAAGCTGACATTCTGGTGGGCAATCGACCCGAGGGAGATTTGCTGCTATTGGATGTTTTGCCTCTGTCTCTGGGAATCGAGACGATGGGCGGCCTGGTGGAGAAAATCATCCCACGTAATACGACTATCCCTGTCGCCAGAGCGCAAGAATTCACCACCTATAAGGACGGCCAGACTGCTTTGGCGGTCCACGTTGTGCAGGGCGAGCGGGAAATGGTCGCCGACTCGCGATCGCTGGCTCGGTTCGAGCTTCGAGGCATCCCTCCGATGGTGGCTGGGGCGGCGAAAATCAAAGTGACCTATCAGGTTGATGCAGATGGGCTTCTCAATGTGTCCGCTGCAGAAGAAAGTACTGGCGCTCAAAGTAGTATTACCGTCAAGCCGTCCTTTGGTTTAGGCGATGATGAAATTGCTGGAATGTTGAAGGACTCTTTCAGTTTCGCTTCCAAGGACAAGTTTTCCCGGCAGTTGGCGGAGCAGCAGGTAGCCGCACAGCAGCTACTGGATGGGCTGCAAGTGGCCCTGGATACTGATGGCGAGGCCTTGCTGGACGCTCAGGAGCGAGCAGTGCTTGAAGAAAAAATGGTTGAATTGAAAGCCCTGCTGGAAGGGGATGACCTCGACTCACTGCGAACCAGTGCCGAGAAGCTCGGTCGTGCCAGTGAGAGTTTTGCCGCACGTAGGATGGATAAAAGTATTAAACAGGCGCTTTCAGGCGTCGCTTTGGATGAATTGGCGCAAGGGGTAGAAGAATGACGCAGATAGTAGTGCTGCCACACGAGGCACTCTGCCCGGAAGGCGCGGTTCTGGAAGCTGAACCTGGAGAGAGTATCTGTCGAGCGCTGTTGCGCAACGATATCGAGATAGAGCATGCCTGTGAGATGTCTTGTGCTTGCACCACTTGCCACGTGATCGTGCGTGAGGGATACAGTACCCTGGAAGACGCCGACGAACTCGAGGATGACTACCTCGATATGGCTTGGGGCCTGGAACCCGATTCCCGGCTGAGCTGCCAGGCTTTGGTTGCCGAGGAGCCCCTGGTGGTGGAAATTCCACGCTATACAATCAATATGGTTTCAGAGCGCCATTAAGTTGCAACGAATTCAGTAGGGGAGTCAGATATGCAATGGACCGACGTAATTGATATCGCGATTGAGCTGTCAGAGGCTCACCCCGATATCGACCCTCTAACGCTCAATTTCGTAGATTTGCGCAATTGGGTGCTTGCTTTACCCGATTTTGACGACGATCCAAATCGCTCTGGGGAGAAGATTCTTGAGGCGATTCAGGCTGCATGGATCGAGGAATTGGACTGAGGCGCACCGAGTGCCGAGTGAATTATCAAGCTTTCTACTCGTCGAATTGTAAGTTACTGATTTAGCAGCTTATAAATATAGTCTTTCGGCTCTTCTCCGCTTTGTTGAGTGATTCCAGGTTTTCAAATAGAACATAGATTGATTATCCGGGAGGGATGATTGTCTAATTTTGAGTTTGAAGTACCCGGTATCCCTGATGCCCCTGGCGCGCTTACGGATCATTCCTATACTGACATTACCAGCCTCTATCCTGGCGCTTGTTAGCTTGTGTTTCGCATAATTGCAGATGCCCACACAATGCTTTCCGAGCGATTTTGCGCACTTTTTCAGATAGAGCATGGGTGACTGATCTGCTATCAAGCACCCACTTTCCAGTTGCTCTGCCATCCCCTCAAATGAAGTGGCACTCCACAGAGACTGAAGCTGTTCTTTTAAAACGTAGAGCGCCTTCAGGTTGCTATTGCTATCCAGCAACGTTTGCAGCTTGTTACTTTGTTTATCACTCAACTTATCCGCATTTTTGAGCAACAGATAATGCGTCCCCTTCATCCGTTTTTTACCCTTCGGATCGGCCTTCCTGAACTCAAGCCGGCGCTGGTTATGGATAGCTTTGCTGTAATTTTTCATGACGTGAAAACGGTCAGACACAATGTCTGCCAACGGCAAGCACTCCCTGACAGCCTTTTGATAAGCAGGGCCCATATCCATAGCTACGGCCTTGATTTTACTGGCTGTATCCGGGGGGAGATGTGTTAGAAATCGTGCAAACACCTCGGCCGTTCGACCCGCTTCCACCCGGATCAGATGACCTCCGACCCTATCGTAGACCACCGTCATATAGTCATGGCCTTTCGCCCTGGCAACTTCATCTACACCAAAATATATTCCAAGCCAGTCAACTGTGCAGGATCAAGCGCAGGGAGCGTTTCCATCAGGTATGCCTTGTCGATATTCTTTACTGTCTCCCATCGTATCCCCAAATGCCTGGAGACGGCCTGAATAGACATAGGGCGGCATAATCCACTGATCAGTCGGCAAAACCGGTGGGTGAAACGGCACCCTTTATCGACAAAATCACACCCCTCAATGCGGCGCTCACCCTTGCTGATAAACCCCTGGGCAGTTCAATGTCGAGCACACATGGATACCCCGAAAGGGGGATGTCGTTAACCTGCCGGCGAACAGGCTGGTTGATAGTTCCCTTCTTGCCTGTGGTGGGGTCTATAGTGCTCCTGCGGGCGTCCCGGCTACGGTGAATAACAATCCTGTCACCCTCTTCGTCCAGTTTAATTTCATTTACACGTTGCCCCCGTTGCCCCGTGAGGTTTAAAATATTCCGTGAGATGTTGATGGTCATATACCTGCTCTATGTAAAGTTATCACAAACCAACCATATCAACAGGTTACTTGATGGTCGGCCTCTTTTTTCACTCAACAAAGCGGAGAAGAGCCAGTCTTTCGCAGCCGTTCAAGGTGAAACCAGAGCACAAAATCCGTATAATTGCGCGGCTTTGTTCGCGCCCGCCAGCGTCCGGGATTACGAGATCTCTGGTGATGGCTCTGCGCACCCCTTAAAATCATTTATCAGGAGATAATTCATGGCTGTAGAGCGCACCCTATCCATAGTGAAACCCGACGCAGTTGCCAAAAATGTTATTGGTCAGATAGTCACCCGTTTTGAATCCAATGGCCTGCAAGTTGTCGCTTCACGAATGCTGCGCCTAAGCGAAGCTCTGGCGGGTGGTTTCTACGCCGAGCATGCCCAGCGTCCGTTTTTCCCGGCACTGATTGAATTTATGACCTCCGGACCTGTAGTTGTGCAGGTGTTGGAAGGCGAGGGCGCCATCGCCATAAATCGCGAATTGATGGGCGCAACAAATCCCAAGGACGCTGAGGCTGGTACAATTCGGGCTGACTTTGCTGAATCTATCGACGCCAATGCGGTTCACGGTTCAGATTCGCCTGAATCTGCAGTTCGCGAAATCGCCTATTTCTTCGCCACTAGCGACGTGTGCTCACGGGCATAAGCCCGTAAGAGACTAAACCCCATGACCTCAACAATCGCCAGTACGCAAGAGACCGCGACCATCAATCTGATGGGGCTGACTCTCGCGCAAATGGAGGCGTTTTTTGAGGGTATTGGAGAGAAAAAATTCCGCGCCCAGCAAGTGCTCAAGTGGATTCACCACTCAGGTGAACTCGATATCGCCCAGATGACTAATCTTGGCAAGGCACTGCGAGAAAAATTGCTAGTACTTGCTGAGGTTCGTCCACCCGAGATCGTCAGTCAAAAAGACTCTAGCGATGGTACCCGCAAGTGGGCGATACGGGTTGAAGGAGGGGGTCTCGTCGAGGCTGTTTTAATTCCCTCCGGAAAGCGCGCAACCTTGTGTGTTTCCTCCCAAGTGGGCTGTTCTCTGGACTGCAGTTTTTGTTCCACCGGCAAGCAGGGTTTTCAGCGCGATCTTACCGCGGCGGAGATCATCGGGCAGGTCTGGTTGGCCATTAAATCCTACGATGCTTTTCAAGCCGGAAACGGACGCATTGTCACCAACGTGGTCATGATGGGTATGGGTGAACCCCTGCTCAACTTCGACAATGTGGTTTCAGCCATGAACTTAATGATGGAAGATCTGGCATACGGGCTATCCAAACGCCGGGTGACCATCAGTACCTCGGGCGTGGTGCCGGCTCTGGATAAGTTGGCAAAAGTCAGCGAAGTGTCTTTGGCCGTTTCATTGCATGCACCCAACAACGAACTTCGCAGCCAGCTGGTTCCAATCAATCGTAAATATCCGATTGCGGTGCTGTTGCAAAGTGCGCGAAATTACATTGATGCGCAGCGCGACAAATCCCGGGTTGTCACAATTGAGTACACCTTGATCGCCGGTGTGAATGATCAGCGCGAACACGCCCAGGAGCTCGCTCAACTGTTGAGGGATTTTCCCTGTAAGATCAATCTGATTCCGTTTAACACTTTCGCTCAATCTGAATACGAAAGACCAAGCGGGAATGCGGTTCAACGTTTCTGGCAAATTTTGATCGATGCGGGCTTTATCGTTACGGTTCGATCAACACGTGGTGATGATATCGACGCGGCCTGTGGGCAGCTAGTTGGTGAAGTCGTCGACAAAACTCGAAGGGCAGAGCGTTACCGTTTGGCCGCAGAGTCTCAAGTAATCAAAGTGGGGTGATTGTGAATTTAGCAGCTACTAAAAGCTCGGTCGTAAACGCTACCCTGATTGCGGGTTTTGTCTGCCTGTTTCTCTCCGGTTGCGTTACCAGTACCACCGGGGGATTCTCCGAGACGGTTTCTCCTGATGTCGCCCTTGAGCGTCGCGTTGAATTGGCCAGGAACTACATTGGCGAGGGCAACTGGAGCAATGCCAAACGCAACCTGAATCTGGCTGCCAATATTGATCCCGACAACGCTGAAGTGCACGAAGCCTTTGCTTTGGTCTATCAAAGTACTGGCGAATTTGAATTGGCGGAGGAGAGTTTCAAGAAGGCTATCAAAAATCGGAAAAATTTCTCCAGAGCGAGAAATAATTATGCGGCTTTTTTGTTTATGCAGTCTCGCTTTGAAGAGGCGCAAACGCAACTTGAGCGCGTGGTTAAGGACTCACTGTATACCGCGCGACCACAGGCTTTCATCAATTTGGGCTTGTCCCGTTTGCAATTGTCGAATCCCACAGGTGCTGAAGAGGCTTTCGTCAGAGCTTTATCGATGGACCGAAGTAACTCTATCGCGTTGCTCGAAACCGCATTATTGAGATTTGATGCAGCCAATTACGATGCTTCGGAACGTTACTACCGGGCCTATAGAAGAACGGTTCGCCAGCAGTCTTCACGCGGTTTATGGCTGGGCGTGCGTTTGGCCAAGAAGTCAGGCGACCGCGATGCGGAGGGTAGTTACTCGATGGCATTGAGTAGCCTTCACCCTAATTCAGCCGAGTATCAGGCTTTTAAACAGAGCTCGAAAAATGATTAGCGAGCCATCGTCCCAAGCGAGCGTTCCATCATCGCCGGGATCGCTGTTGAAAAACGAGCGCGAAGCCCAGGGCATGTCGCAACGAGAAGCGGCAGATCGCCTAAACTGGATGCCCGACTATGTCGCGGTAATAGAAAACGACAATTACGAAAAGCTCCGCAATCCGGCCTTCGCACGCGGATACGTGAAAGCTTATGCGCGTTTGGTTGGCCTCAGCGAGGAGACGTTGTTGTCCGCCTTTGATGAACACCGCCGATTGCACGCATCAACCGAGACGGTGAGAAAAAAGCGAGCCAGACCTGTGCATTTTCAACGAATAGAGATTGGCGTCGTCGTGGGTCTGGGAATTTTATTGCTCCTGGTTTTCTTTATGTGGTGGCGGAGCGCTTAATCTATGACAGCTGAATCACCTATCAAGCGACGCATCAGCCGGCAAATTCACATCGGCGATGTAGCCGTTGGCGGCGACGCGCCCATCAGTGTACAGAGTATGACGAATACTGAAACTTGTGATGTGGATGCCACCGTGGCGCAGGTAGAGGCGATACAAGATGCTGGCGGCGATATCGTGAGAATATCGGTACCGAGCATGGATGCGGCAGAGGCATTTCGGAAAATACGCGCGCGGGTGTCCGTGCCGCTGGTTGCCGACATACACTTTGATCATAAGATTGCACTCAAAGTCGCGCAGTACGGTGTTGATTGTCTGCGCATCAACCCTGGCAATATCGGCCGGGATGATAAAGTCAGAGAGGTTATCAACTGCGCCAGGGACAAGGGTATTCCTATTCGAATCGGTGTCAACGCGGGTTCTCTGGGTAAGGATTTGCAGCGCAAGTATGGTGAGCCCACGGCGGAGGCTTTGGTTGAGTCGGCGCTGCGCCACGTAGAGATTCTGGATAAGTTTGATTACCAGGATTTTAAGGTGAGCGTTAAGGCTTCAGAGGTTTTTATGGCTGTAAAAGCCTATAGATTGTTGGCCGATCAAATAGAACAGCCTCTGCACTTGGGTATTACAGAAGCCGGTGGCTTGCGAGGCGGAACCGTTAAGTCCGCTGTGGGTCTGGGCATGCTGCTGATGGATGGTATTGGCGATACTATTCGTATTTCGCTCGCCGCGGACCCGGTGGAAGAGGTGAAAGTCGGGTTTGAAATTTTGAAAAGTCTCAAGTTGCGAGCCAACGGTATTAATTTTATCGCTTGTCCCAGCTGCTCACGCCAGAATTTTGATGTGATTGCCACGATGAATACGCTGGAGCAGAGACTGGAGGACATACGTACACCCATGGACGTCGCGGTCATTGGTTGTATCGTCAATGGTCCCGGTGAAGCAAAGGAGGCCGATATCGGCCTTACCGGAGCATCACCCAGTAATTTAATCTACGTCGACGGCGAACCCGATCACAAAGTGGGAAACACTGATTTTGTGGATCATCTCGAGCAGGTGATCAGGGAGCGGGCCGCAGGCCTGGAGCGTGAACGGGCGAGCGCAGAAGAAAACCTCATCCTGAAGTCAAGCAGCTGATTTTGTCGCAGTCACAGGAGAGAATGTGAGTAATTTACGAGCCATCAAGGGAATGAGTGACATCTTTCCTGATGAGACTTCCCACTGGCAGCATCTCGAAGCGACCGTTCGCCAGGTGATGAGCACCTTCGGCTATGGAGAAGTTCGATTTCCGATCGTTGAGCATACCGAGTTGTTTAAACGCTCCATCGGCGAAGTAACGGATATTGTTGAAAAAGAAATGTATAGCTTCCCCGATCGCAACGGAGAGAGTTTGACGCTGCGCCCAGAAGGTACGGCCGGTTGTGTGCGAGCGGCAATACAGCAGGGTATTTTGAATACGCCACAGAGACTTTGGTACACAGGCCCGATGTTCCGCTATGAACGTCCGCAAAAAGGTCGGTATCGTCAGTTTCATCAAGTGGGTTTCGAAGCATTCGGGGTCGCAACTCCTGACATGGATGCCGAGCTTATTTTGTTAACTGCGAGACTTTGGCGCGCACTGGGTATCGCCGATAGCGTTGAACTGCAGCTCAACTCTATTGGTAGCAGTGAGGCCAGGAACCGATATCGCAGCGCACTGGTGTCCTATCTTGAGCAGCATGTGGACACTCTGGATGAAGATAGTCAACGACGACTTCACAGTAATCCGCTGCGAATACTCGATAGTAAAAACCCGGATACGCAGGCCTTATTGGACAGCGCGCCGTCGCTAATCGATTTTCTGGATGAGGAGTCGGCGCAGGATTTTTCTCGATTGCGTGAATTGCTCGATGCTGCCGGACTTGCTTACACGATCAATCCGCGCTTGGTTCGCGGTCTGGATTATTACAACAAAACTGTCTTCGAGTGGGTGACGAATCGGCTCGGCGCTCAGGGAACTGTTGGTGGTGGCGGTCGCTACGATGGGCTGGTAGAACAGCTCGGTGGCAAAGCGACGCCTGCGGTCGGTTTCGCCATGGGCATGGAAAGACTGGTGCTTTTGTTGGAGGAACTTGGGGTTGCCGCCGAAGTATCACCCCGTGCTGACATTTACGTTGTGTCGGCAGGGATAGAGGCTCAGACCAAAGCGTTCGCTGTAGTCGAATTTTTGCGCGACACACTGCCCCATTGCAAAATAGTGCAACATGTAGGCGGTGGCAGTATCAAGAGTCAGATGAAAAAGGCAGACAAGAGTGGCGCCCAAGTGGCGTTGATTTGGGGTGAAGATGAGGTGGCCGCGCAAACGGTGACTCTCAAGACCCTTCGCGCACAAGATGACGCGACGCAAAGGACGGCACAACAAACTGTGGCAATATCAGAATTGGAAGCGGTGTTGAAAACAGCGTTTACTTCCTGAAGTAGAGCAACGAGGAATATTGAAAAGTGGACAGCTATCGTACAGAAGATGAACAAGTAGAGGCCATTCGCCGCTGGTGGGATGAGAATGGTAGATCCACCCTATTCGCGATTGTGGTGGCACTCTCGGCGGGTTTTGGTTGGCAGGCCTGGAAAGGTCATGAAGCACAGCAGGCAGAGATTGCCTCCGGTCTCTACCAGTCAATGCTACAAAATATGGAAGGCGAAAACCGTTCGGTAGCACAGCTTAAAATCGCGACAGATTTGGCCTCTCAACTCAAGACGGAATTCCCGTCAAGCAGTTACGCACAGTTCGCTGCGCTGCACTTGGCAGGCTTGGCGGTTTCTCAAGATCAACTGCCGGTGGCCGAGACTCATTTGCGTTGGGTACTGTCCAAGGCGGATAAAGGTGGGGATGTTGCACAAGTCACTGAGTTGCGATTGGCCCGCGTACTCGCCGCGTCGGGCAAAGCAGATCAAGCACAGGAAATTTTACAGAGCTCAGGGACGCATTCCTATTCAGCGTCCTATGCCGTTGCCAGGGGAGACGTACTGCTGCAGCTCGGGCGCAACGAAGAAGCTCGCGATGCATACTCTGATGCCCAGGCGCTAATGGGTCCCGAGGCCAGTCAACTGAATTTGGCCACCCTGGAGCAGAAGCTACAGAGTTTAAGCCCGATCCCTCCGCGTGAAACAGTTGGCGAGGTAGCGCGGGACTCAGCACCGCCCGAACCCGAATCTGCGTCCGCCAAGATCCCCGCCGTTCAAGAGGAATCCACTAAATGAGCCCAACCCGGTCACTATGGCACTTGTTTGTCGCCTCTATACTTTTGTCCACCCTGTCCGGCTGCGGCACAATCGACACTGTAGGCGGTTGGTTTAGCTCTGACGATGATGACCCCCGTATGCCTGTCGAACTTGAGAAGATTAGCGAGAAAGTAAAATTCAAGAAGATATGGTCGACGAGCATTGGCGACGGGCAGGGAGAGGGTTTGTACAAGCTTACTCCCGCAATTGGAAGAGACCGTATCTACGCGGCGTCTTCGGATGGCGTCGTGCTAGCCGTTGATTCTGCCTCCGGGAAAGAAATCTGGGAGGTCGAGCTGGAGGTTGATCTCTCGGCAGGTGTTGGCAGATTTGAAGACGCATTGTTCGTGGGTACGAGCGAAGGCTATGTGACACGGCTCAGTGCGGAAGACGGAAGCGAGGTCTGGTCAACTCGACTCCAGGGCGAAGTTTTGGCTGCCCCCCAGGGAGATGGCAAGGTTGTAGTGGCGCAGACTTACGACGGCAGGTTGCAGGGGCTGGACTTTTCAAGCGGTGAGAAACTCTGGGTACACGATAGTAATGTTCCGGTACTCACTGTTCGCGGTACGAGCACGCCTATTTTGAGTAACGGCGTGGTCTACGCAGGGTTCGCCAATGGCCGAGTGTTGGCGTTCAACGCGCAGACAGGTGCCATTCTATGGGAGGCCCGCGTTGCAATCTCTCAGGGTCGCTCTGAGATCGAGCGTATTGTCGACGTGGATGGAACGATGGTGTTGATCGGCAACGAGCTTTACGCTGCGAGTTATCAGGGCCGTCTGGTGGGTATCGATATCAGCAATGGTCGAAAAATATGGCAGGAAGATGCCTCTTCCTATTCCGGTGTTTCCCAGGGCTTCGGCAATATCTATATCAGTGATGAGAATGGAACTCTGACCGCCCACTTACGAAACGGGCAGGGTATTCGCTGGGAGCAGGACGCGCTGGGCTTTAGAAACCTGTCCCGACCGACTCCCGTGAACAGCTATGTGGCGGTGGCGGATTTTGAGGGTTATGTGCATCTGGTTTCTCAGGTTGACGGCGAATTTGTAGGGCGCACCAAGACCGATGGCGACGGCGTTCGAGCGGATATGATTGGAGATGGAAATATTCTGTACGTCTATGGAAACAGCGGGAAGTTGTTTGCCTATGAAATTAGCAGCAAGGAATAAGTAACCCGAAGTGATACCCGTAATCGCCCTTGTGGGGCGCCCAAATGTTGGGAAGTCCACCCTGTTTAACCAACTCACCCGCAGTCGGGATGCCCTAGTGGCAAATTTCTCAGGTTTGACGCGAGACCGAAAGTACGGTGAAGCGCGGTTGGGCACCAAGCCTTTTATCGTGATTGATACAGGTGGAATTACCGGCGATGAGGCCGGTATTGACACTCAGATGGCCGGTCAGTCTCTTGCGGCGATAGAAGAAGCGGATGCTGTTTTATTCCTGGTAGATGCCCGTGACGGCCTGAGCCCTGCGGACCAGGCATTGGCAAAACACCTGAGGCAGCGCAATAAATCGTTTCACCTGGTCGTGAATAAGATTGATGGCTTAGAGGAAGAGTTAGCCAAGGGTGATTTCTACGCCCTTGGGGTTGAGTCGATGTACGCCATAGCCGCATCCCAAGGGCGTGGTGTGAGATCGATGATCGACTCGGTACTGGTTGATTTCCCCGAACCGGAAGAAGAAGAGGAGAGCGATCCTTACCGCGGTGTGAGAGTGGCGATTGTGGGGCGGCCGAATGTCGGAAAATCCACTTTGGTCAATCGTATGTTGGGGGAAGACCGGGTTGTGGTCTACGATGAGCCAGGTACAACCCGAGACAGCATTTATATCGAGTTCCTCAGGGACGAAAAATACTACACCTTGATTGATACGGCAGGTGTTCGTCGCAGGAAAAACATCACTGAAACCGTTGAAAAATTCTCTATCGTAAAAACTTTGAAAGCTATCGATGACGCTCATGTGGTGGTTTTAATTATGGATGCTCATTTGGGGCTGGTTGACCAGGACATGCATCTGTTGGGCCACTGCATAGAGAAAGGCCGCGCTATGGTGTTGGCGGTCAATAAGTGGGATGGTCTGGATGCGGACGAAAAGGTGCGCATTAAGACGGAACTGACCCGCAGGCTGCAGTTTGCGAGCTTTGCCGACACCCACTTTATTTCTGCACTTCACGGTACCGGCGTTGGCCATTTGTATAAGTCGATTGATGCTGCCCATCAATCGGCCACAAAAAAGTTGAACACCAACGTGCTCACCCGTTTGCTCGAAGATGCCGTTTTCGACAATCCGCCACCCATGATTAATGGGCGAAGAATCAAATTGCGCTATGCCCACGCGGGGGGCCAAAATCCGCCGCTGGTTATAATCCATGGCAACCAGACCGCTAAGGTACCCGTCAGTTATCAGCGTTACCTGGAAAAGATTTTCCGCAGAGAACTGCAACTGGTGGGAACACCGGTGAGAATAGAATTTCGTGGCAGTGAGAACCCCTATACTGAAAAGCGTGGTGAGATGACCGAACGCCAGGCCTCCCGCAAGCGACGTATTGCCGGGCAAAAGAAAGACCCTAAGAAGAGCAACAAGCGTTAGGCGATCCTGCCGTGATAAAGCCCCGACCAAATTCAGATCTGGATAGTAGAGAGAACATCGAGAATTTCGTCGATTTGTTCTATGCACAGCTATTGTCCGATGAGCAACTAGCGCCGATCTTTGTGGATGTAGCGTCTGTAGATTTGGAGGTACACCTTCCACATATCAAAAATTATTGGTCTAAACTGCTCCTGGGCGAGCCTACTTATCAGCGCCACACGATGAATATTCATCGACAGCTACATGCCAGGAGACCCTTGGAGGAGGCTGATTTCCAACGTTGGCTGGACACATTCGTCGCTTGCTTAAAAACTCATTACGAAGGCCCTCGCGCCGATCGTGCCGCCGAGATTGCGGCTACCATTGCAGCAAACATGGCCAAAGCACTGCACGGCTAATTGCGTCTGGCGTGTAGTTGTCTATTCCTCTGAGCTTGTGATCAAAAAATAAGCAGAATATACTTGCGATTTCTAACTATGGTGTTATAGTCATGTATAACACCATATTAATAGAGATAAGTAAGATGTTCAATGTATCCAGAAGAGTGAGAATGCCCAGGGCCGATAATCGAATAGTGGCCTATTCTGCGCTGTTTATGGTTTGTGCGCTCATGAGTGCAGTCGGGGGAGGCGCCTGGGGCGCTCTGGCGTTTATGCCGGCCGCTTTTGCTGTAGAAATTGCCAGTCGCAGCTGTGCTGATTCGCCCGACGATGATGCCAAACAGACCCCCAGTTAAACCGGTTCTTCGGTATTTGAGGTAAACCCTATGCTGCGAATAGCAATGTGTTTGTTCTGCGTTCTATTGGGCTCCGCTGCAGCCGCAGATATTCAGCGAGTTAGCGAATTATCCTTTGAACGCGTTGTACTGCACGGAGGGGCAAAGCTGGAGGTCCGCCAAGGTGCACAGTCCGAATTAGCCATCAAAGGCAGTGAAAAGGCGCTCGAGAAGAGAGTGTTCTATCTCGATGGCGATACGCTCGTTTTGGGGCGTGGCGGCAAGAGGCGACCAGAAGTTTCCGGTGTAGATTTTAAACTGACGGTTGAAGAGCTAACTCACTTAAAGCTGATGGGTTCAGGTGACATCTACGTCAAGCCACTCGAAGTGGCGGATCTATACGTCGCGCTGGAAGGATCTGGAAAGATAAAAATGTTTTCTGTGCGATCCAAAGACCTAACCCTGCGATTGAGTGGTTCCGGTGATATGCAGGCAGTTGTGTTAGCCGCCCATGACTTGAATGTGGTGCTTTCTGGCTCCGGCGAAATTCACCTTGGCGAGCTCGTCGCCAAGAATGCCGAGTTTTCGGTCAAGGGATCGGGAGATATCACGGTTCAAAAAAGCGGTACTTTGGACAGCCTGGACATAAAGATTGTTGGCTCAGGTGATGTGGATCTTAAACTCGTCAAATCTGACGAGGTAGAGGTGAATATCATGGGTTCGGGGGACGCTACGGTTCACGCCATCTCCGAACTCGAGGTCGGTATCGCTGGTAGTGGCGATGTCTACTACAGCGGCGAGCCAGATATCGATCAATCGATTCTCGGATCGGGGGATTTGCATCGCAGGAGAGCTCGTAAATCGAATGAGAAGTGGGAGTAGCCAAAGCGTGTCAATCGAATGGAATGACAAGCAGCCTATCTATAGGCAACTTCGGGGTCTGGTTGTGGAGAGAATAATGGACGGCTCTTTTACCGAAGGCGAGGCTGTACCTTCAGTTAGGCAGGTGGCTGCTGAATATCAGATTAACCATCTCACTGTCGGTAAGGCCTACCAAGAGCTGGTGGACATTGGATTGTTGGAAAAACGTCGGGGGCTTGGCATGTATGTAGCCGCTGGTGCTCGCATCACTCTTACGGATACAGAACAACAAAGTTTCATTGACGATGAAGTTCCAGCATTTGTAGATCGAGTGCAGGCACTGGGTATGGATATGGATGAAGTCGTTAAAATATTGCTCGAATCAAGGGGAAAAAGCTGATGGCCAGTATCGTTAGGGCGCGTGGCCTACGAAAAGATTTTGGTGACATCTCCGCAGTAGATGGTATCGACCTGGATGTTAAGGCAGGTTCGGTAGTGGGTCTAATTGGCCCCAATGGAGCAGGTAAAACCACACTCCTGCGCGCTTTGCTGGGGCTGACAAAATACGAGGGGGATCTTGATGTGCTTGGCAATAGCCCTAGGGGAGAGCGAGCCCAATTAATGGAGCAGGTGTGCTTTATAGCCGACACTGCGGTGCTGCCTAAATGGATGACTGTCAATCAGCTGATCGCATACACGGCCGGAATTCATCCGCGGTTCAATCGGGCCCAGGCCGAAAACTTTTTACGCAGTACTGACATCAGTGGGACCAGAAAGGTTAGGAATTTATCCAAGGGTATGACGGTGCAACTACACCTGGCGTTGGTTATGGCGATAGATGCCAAGCTGCTGATTTTGGATGAGCCGACATTGGGGCTGGACATTATTTTCAGAAAGCGTTTCTTCGAACAGCTGCTGAATGATTACTTTGACGGGGAAAGAACTATCATCATTTCAACCCACCAGGTGGAAGAGGTTCAAAATATTCTCACCCACGTGATGTTTATGAATCGTGGAAAATTAATTCTCGACACTCCTATGCTTGATATGGAAGAACGCTTTGTCGAGCTTCACGTAGTGGGAGATATGGTAAAAAAAGCCCAGGAAATACCGCATATCGGTATGCGCAATATTCTTGGGGGCAAGGCGATTGTCTATGAGGACATCGACCACGAATTGCTTGCTCCACTCGGTGAATTGCGGCCACCTTCTGTTTCGGACTTATTCGTGGCCAAAGTTGCGGGGGACGAACATCATGCCTAATCTTAATTCTACTCGGATGTCCACACTGGCACGTCGCGAAATCCAGGAGAATCGCAACTCTCTGATTTGGACGCCCATTGGAATCGCGCTTGCTTTGGTGGCAATCATGCTGGTCAGCGTGCTGGTGGCCAACAGAGTGAGTGTAGTAGGCGATACCCTCCTGCATGTATTGCTGGATGAAGAATCGGCGAAGGGTCTGGATATTACGATCAATATCAACGGGGACGAAGAGGGTGATCGAACGACCTATAAGATAGAGAAGAAGGAGGCTCCAGGCGAAGAGCAAGATTGGGATTTTTCCGAGGATTGGGACTTTGAGCCAAAAACAGGGCCTCAACTACAAGAAGAAATACAGGAGGGCTTAGACGAAAAATTCGAAAACCTGAATCCGATATTGAACCTGGTTCACAGTCTTATGTTACTGGTTTTGTTTTTGGTTTCGATCACTTATCTGCTGTCTAGTTTATACACAGACCGTAAAGATCACAGTATCCTGTTTTGGCGATCCATGCCTTTATCGGAATGGGAAGAGGTGTTGTCAAAACTGGTCATGGCCCTGATTGTCGTTCCCACTGTTTTCATTCTGGCATCGATTGTAGTGCAGCTGGCTTACGTATTGATCGCGATGCTAATGGTGTGGCGAATGGATATGGATCCCTTTCAACTTATTTTAGGAAACCTGGAATTCGGAAGTCTGTTCTTCGGCCAGATAGCGGGGTGGTTACTCACCGTGTTGTGGATTCTTCCACTCTATGCCTGGTTGTTGCTCGCATCGGCCGCTGCAAAACGTTCGCCCTTCTTTCTCGCCATTGCACCGGTATTTGGAGTTATATTCATCGAGGAGGTTTTTCTTGGCAGTGAGTACTTTGCCAAGGCGATTGAGCGTCACATCCCGCACTATACCGAGGGTGAGGGGTCAGCAGGCTTCTTTATCGATAACCCTCTGTGGGCGAGTGTAGACTATATGAGTATTGTCTTGGGATTGGTATTTGCCGCTGCTGCGCTAACCGGAGCCGTTTACCTGCGTCGATACCGATTTGAGATTTAGTCCTGCCCATATTTTCTGACCAGCCGGCCATTGGTAGTTCCCTGAATCAGCAGGCTGAATGTGACCACCCCAAACACCATCGATTGAATGGTCCACCAGTAGGGTAGGCTGGTGGGCAGTGAAAGAGCCAGGGCAATCGCGATCGCACCTCTTAAACCACCCCAAACAAGCAGTATCTGCCACCCGCCTGGAATGGGTTTTCCCATCCAGCCGCTAAGCTTAGACACGCCAACCACGGTTATCACTCTGGCAATAAGTGTTGCCGCAATACCGATTAACATCGCCAGCCACTGCTCCTGAAACATGGCGATGGTGGTGACCAACCCCATAACGACAAACAATAAATTGTTGAGGAATAAACCCAACCACTCCCAGGTTTCACTTACTCCATGGGCGATATGGTCCTCCACCTCTTTCAGGGAGTACTTGGTAACAATGGCGGCCATCACGACGGCCATTATTCCGGATACGTGAAAAACATGCTCCGCCAGATAGAAACTGGTAAATGCGCTGAACACGAGTACAAAGCGACTTGTGATAGGAGATGCGAGAAACAAGGTGAGTGCACTCGTAATCAATCCGCTGACTACGCCCACAACAATGCCTCCCACAAACACCATGGCAAAATACTGCGTATAACTTCCCTCACTGTTTTCCGACCCGGTGGCGATTGCCACAATGATCATAAACAGCACAATGGCAGAGGCGTCGTTAAAAAGGCTTTCGCCTTCAAACAGCGTGGTCAAATCCTCGGGCGCGTTCGAAGATCGCAGTTGAGACATAACCGCGATAGGATCCGTCGCTGCAAGAATGGCGCCGGTGAGTAGGGCCGCTATCCAGGGGAAGCCCTCCGCGTGGCCAATGCCCAGATAAACCAGTCCGGCGGTGACGAAGGCACTGATCAGCACGCCAGCGGTAGCCAACAGCAGGATGGGAAGCAGCCAGGTTTTCAAAATCGCGGGTTTTAGGTGCCAAGCCGCCTCGAATATCAGTACCGGCAGGATAATGAAGAACACTATCTCGCGTAGGTTATGGGCTCGGATACCGGTATCAAAATCGATAAAGTCCAAACCTAGGCCCGCGCAAAAACCTACTGCCAAACAGGCCAAGGTTAATTCGATTCGCAAAATTTTGTTAATCAGAAGGCCGACAAGTGTTAAACCTCCGAGCGCGAGAATCTGGGTCATTGACTCGATAATCATGCGACTTCCCCTGTAACTTCTTTAGTGGAAACTGGCTAACGAATATCGCTGGCGGAAATGTACTGGGTCTCAACTTCGGGTATCGGATGTTCCTGTGCCAGCGACACTGATCTGCCACCGTTGTCTATAATGCGAACGTGCTTCCGCTCCAGATTTCGCGGCTGAGTTACGCCGCAGGAGTGCGCAATCATGCCAACACCGTAGACCATTTTATCGGCGAAGTTGGCTACCCTCGTGGCCTTGTCTTCGGGAACCAGCCCGCGTTGTAGATCGGCTTTGTGGGTGGTGATGCCAGTAGGGCAAGTATTCTGGTTGCACTGCAGGGCCTGGATGCAGCCCAACGCAAACATGAATCCCCGTGCGGAGGTAACGAAATCTGCACCGACAGCCAACGCCCAGGCCACTTTGCCCGGGGTGATGAGTTTGCCTGAGCAAATGACACGTATCCGGTCGCGCAAGCCGTAGCTGTACAGGGCATTGATCACCAGTGGCAGGCTCTCTTGTAGAGGCATACCCATATAATCCATTAAGGCCTGGGGTGCCGCGCCAGTTCCGCCATCGGCGCTGTCTATAGTGATAAAGTCTGGTGCGCTTTGAAGTCCGCGTCGGTGAATTTCCTGAAACAAATTGTCAAAGAAGTCCAGCTGCCCAACCACCATCTTGAATCCCACGGGTTTCCCGGTGACCGTTCGAACATGGTGAATCATGTCCAGCAAATCCTCTACGCTCTTAATATCCTCGTGACCGTTTGGGCTGATGGAGTCCTCGCCAATGGGAATGCCGCGAATGCCAGCGATTTCCTCTGTCACTTTAATACCTGGGAGAATACCGCCTTTACCGGGTTTTGCTCCCTGACTCATTTTAATTTCAAACATGCGCACCTGTTCATGTGCGGCGATGTCGCGAAGCTTGTCATCCGACAGCTTTCCATCCGGGGTACGTACACCGTATTTCGCAGTACCGATCTGATAGACGATGTCGCAGCCGCCTTCCAGGTGGTAAGGCGATAGCCCCCCCTCCCCGGTATTCATCCAGATACCTGCTTTTGCCGCTCCATTGGAGAGGGCTTGAACAGCTGGCTTGGATATAGCCCCGAAGCTCATGCCCGAGATATTGACGATTGATTTAGTCGTATAGGGCTTTACACAGTGTCCTTCGCCGACAGTCACGGGTTGAGCTTCAACGATGTCTTCAGTGAGTGTGGGGAATGCGCTGTTGAGAAAAATTGCATCGCCTTCTTTATCCAGCGCACGCGTCGATCCAAATGCAATGGTTGTGTCTACAGCTTTGGCCGCTTTGTAGGCCCAGGATCTTTCAGCGCGGTTGAAGGGCAATTCCTCTCTGTCCATTGCAAAGAAATATTGTCTGAAAAACTCTCCAAGGTGCTCGAAAACATAGCGAAAACGACCGACAACCGGGTAGTTCCGGCGAATCGTTTGACTGGTTTGGGTGACATCGATTAGATAGATCACTACGATCATGAGTACGCCAATGCCAAGCACAAATAAAAGAGTCAACGCGCTCCATTGGATAACGGATTGGGCCAGCGCCTGTAGTTCACTCATTGCAAATTCCCCCTTTTCGAATGGACGTTCTATATGGTGCAGGTTAGTTCGCCCAACCGCTCTGTCAGTTTCTGATTCTCACTATAGTCGATGGGTACTACGATCAAGCTGGGACCTTGATGGTCCGCCGCCTGCTCTAGCGCAGCGAGTAAATTTTCGCTGTCGTCGACGAAGGTGTAATCCCAACGGAAGGATTTCGCCAGCAGTTCCCAGTCCGGATTGGTAAACGACAAATCGGTATGCTTGCCAAAGTGAGCCCACTGTTTCCATGCGATGAGGCCATAGGCATTGTCTTCCCAAACCATCATGGTGATATTGCTGTTGAGGCGGAAGGCTGTTTCCATCTCCTGCACGTTCATCAAGAATCCGGCATCACCGGCGATACCCAGGATTTTCCTCTTCGGATCAACCAACGATGCTGCAATAGCGCCGGGGAGGGCAAACCCCATGGAACAAAACCCGTTTGGTATGAGGCAGCCATTGGGTATTTTGCAGTGATAGTGCCGCGCTATCCACATTTTGTGTGCACCCACGTCTGACAAAACCAAACCGTCGGCTGCGTAGACCTTTTGTACGTCGTGCAGAACCTTTTGCGGTTTTATGATGCCCCTGGTCTTATCATCATTGCTTAGATTCAAGTCATAAGTGCAATTTCTAGAGCAGGTGGCCAACTGGTACAATCCAGTGCCATTTTCTCGACCAAGGAAATTACACATGAACTATACACAGTTGACCGAATACGAACGATACCAGATTGAAGCATTTTTAAAAGCTGGTTTTACACAAAAAGCCATAGCCAGAGAGCTTAGACGAAGCCCTGGGACAATTAGCAGAGAGCTTGGTCGCAATACGGGCTTGCGTGGTTATAGGCCCCAGCAGGCCCAGCGTTTTGCCACTGAACGGCAGCATCACCACACCCATACACGTATTACAGAGATAACCTGGCAGCGGGTTGAATCGCTACTGAGGGAGGAATGGAGTCCAGAGCAGATCAGCGGTTGGCTAGCAAAATCAATCCTGCAATCTGTTAGTCCAGAATGGATTTATCAGTACATTCTGATCGACAAGAAGGCCGGGGGCGACCTCCATGCCCACTTGCGCTGCCAAAAGAAACGTAAGAAGCGTTACGGGAGCCCAGACAAGCGCGGGCAGCTAAAGAACCGGGTAAGTATCGACGAGCGTCCAGCGATTGTTGATGAGCGCAAGCGTATTGGTGATTGGGAAATGGACCTTATCATTGGGCGCTTGGGTGGCTCCGTACTGATGACGGCTGTTGAGAGAAAGACACGTTTCACAGTGATCGCCCTGGCCCCCAATAAAACGGCGAAGGCCGTCAAGGAAGCGATACTTGGGGCGCTTTCCCCCTTAGCCGCCCCGGTAGAAACACTGACCTATGATAACGGCAAGGAGTTTGCCTTACACGAGGTTATCGCCCAACAGCTGCAGGCTGAAAGCTACTTCGCGCACCCTTACCATTCATGGGAGCGGGGATTGAATGAGAATACAAATGGTCTGATCCGCCAATACGCCCCGAAAGGATCTAGCTTTGATGATATGACGCCGGAGTGTGTCCAGAGAATCTTTGATAAACTTAACAACCGGCCAAGAAAATGTCTGGACTTTAAAACCCCCAACCAAGTACTGTTTGGGATCAACCCACCGATTGCACTAGCGACTTGAATCCGCCTTGTATTGATTGAGTTCTTCGGCCATCTCTTCCCGCGTGCGTTGTTGTTGGCCTAAATCGAAATTGAAATCCGGGGCGCTTTTCAAAGAAGCTACCAATGCCTCCAGGGTATCGGCTACATCACCCACCAGTTCGACACCGGGGTGGTAGGCGTTGTCGATTTCTGCTGGCAAAAAGTCGATATGAATAATGGATTTTTGGCCGTCCTCATTCCACAGGGAGGGGTGGTATTCCACCATGTCAAAACCAATGGTGATTACCAGGTCTGCAGCGTCAACAGCACAGGTGCCGATGTCCTTGGAACCCAGTCCTATTGTGTAAAGTGATTGAGGGCTGTCCGGGTCGATGGCACCTTTGGCCATAAAAGTATTCAGCACGCCTATGCCGGTCAGTTCAACCAGCTCACGTAATTGTTGGTTACTGCGCTTTCTAACACAGCCGTTGCCCGCCAGGATCACAGGGCGTTTGGCCGATTTAATTTTCTCTACGGCGACGGCAACCATGTCTGCATTGGCCGCTGAACGGCGAAATCGAATGGGCTTCATGGGGAGGGCATCGGTATCGTGTTCGGCGATATCCTCGGGTAGTTCCACTAATACCGCGCCGGGCTTTTCACTGCGCGCAATACGCACCGCTTTGCGCATGACTTCCGGAATGCTGTCGGCATGAATAATGGTGGTTGCCCACTTTGTAACGGGCTCGAACATTTTCACCACATCCATTATCTGGTGAGACTCTTTGTGCAGGCGACGAGTACTGCCCTGGCCTGTAAGCACCAGCATTGGTGCTCGGTCCATATTGGCATCGGCGACACCGGTGATCAGGTTGGTAGCCCCTGGTCCCAGTGTGCCTAAACAGGCGGCCGGGGTGCCGGTTAATCGGCCGTAAATTTCTGCCATAAACGCGGCGCCCTGTTCGTGGCGAGTGAGTACGAATTTGACGGAACTGGAATCTTCCAGACTCATCATAAAATCAGCGTTCTCCTCGCCTGGAACACCAAATATATATTCGATACCTTCTTCTTCCAAGCATTTGACCATTAAATCTGAGGCTTTCATGGTGTTCACCTATTTAATTTTTTTGGATGATTCGTTGATTTAGTGTGTTGAATTAGTTTTTGTTCAGTACCAGCATTTTTTCAAATTGCATGTCTTCGATGATATAGGGGATGCCACCCACGCCCAGGCCGGACTCGTTAAGACCGGCGAAGGGCATAACATCATCCCGAAAGGCTGTGTGGTCGTTTACCATTATTGCCGAGGCCATAAAATGATCGTAAGCGCGGTAGACTTCATCCAGGTTCTCGGTAAATATCGACGCCTGAAATGCAAAAGCATCCGTATTCACGAGACCTAGCGCCGCTTCAAAATTGTCCACTGGATAGACGCAAACGACTGGACCAAATATTTCCTGGGCACTGACTTTAGTCTCGGGTGAGGGCGAGAGTAACAAAGTGGGCGCCAGAAAATTTCCTTCCGGTGCAGAGCCACCAGCGGCCAGTATGGCTCCATCGGCAACGGCTTCGCTTATCCATTCGTAGACTCTTGCCGCCTCTGCCGCGCGAATTAAAGGCCCTACGTCAGTAGTCGCCTCGGTGGCGTCGCCGACGACAAGGCTGTTGACAGATTGTGTAAGACCGGCCACAAATTCCGGGTAGATTGTGCTATCAACGTAAACCCGTTGGGTGCTCACGCAAACCTGTCCGGCGTGGTAAAAACCACCTTTGCTAATGGCGGGAATGGCTTTACCCAGATCTGCTGAGGCCGCAACAATGCACGGTGCAATTCCGCCATGCTCCAGCGCACAACGTACTGCAGGGTGTAATTTTGAGCGCAGCATCCAGCCAATTTTCCCCGATCCGATAAAGCTGAAAAAGGCGATTTTTTCGCTGCGCACCAGTGCGTCTGCTACTTCCAGATCATTGGTTACCACACAGCTGATGTAGTCCTGGGGCACTCCCGCCTCATGCATAGCTTTACCAGCTTCAAACAGGACAGCGGTGTGTCCGGCGCTGGTTTGACCACGCAGGGACAACCTGTTGCGAAAGCGGGAATGATTTGGTGAACAATCAGGTTTAAGGGGTGGTTGAAGGCACTGAATGCCAAGACCACCCCGCGAGGGAAACTCTGAGTGACTGCTATTCTGCCTGCGGAGGAGGCCTGGTGTCCCATGGGGATGACATTGCCGCGATGTTCACTAACACTCGCTATGGCATTGCGAATTCCTGTGATGGCACGTGTAACCTCTACCCTGGCATCACGCAGTGGCTTGCCACCTTCTTCGGCAATCGCAATGGCAAAACCCTCATGATCTTTTTCAATTGCGGCGGTCAGTTTTTCCAATAGATGCAGACGCTCGTGGAGGGGCAAGTGTCGCGACTTATCATCAAATAGAAATCGGGCTGTATTCACTTTACTTTGTGCGCCCGCAAGACTATCCATTGCCAATTGCGCCAGGGATGATCCATTGGAAGGATTTGTTACTTCCAGTAACTGCTCGTCATTCATTATTGGCTTATCCAGTGGTTGATGTATCGATAACTTTTTGGCTCTTCTCCGCTTTGTTGAGTGATTCTAGGTTTTCAAATAGAACATAGATTGATTATCTGGGAGGGATGATTGTCTAATTTTGAGTTTGAAGTACTCGGTATCCCTGATGCCCCTGGCGCGCTTACGGATCATTCCTATACTGACATTACCAGCCTCTATCCTGGCGCTTGTTAGCTTGTGTTTTGCATAATTGCAGATGCCGACACAATGTTTTCTGAGCGATTTTGCGAACTTTTTCAGATAGAGCATGTGTGACTGATCTGCTATCAAGCACCAACTTTCCAGTTGCTCTGCCATCCCCTCAAATGAAGTGGCACTCCACAGATACTGAAGCTGTTCTTTTAAAACGTAGAGCGCATTCAGGTTGCTATTGCTATCCAACAACGTTTGCAGCTTGTTACTTTGTTTCTCACTCAACTTATCCGCATTTTTGAGCAACAGATAATGCGTCCCCTTCATCAGTTTTTTACCATTCGGATCGGCCTTCCTGAACTCAAGCCGGCGCTGATTATGGATAGCTTTGCTGTAATTTTTCATGACGTGAAAACGGTCAAACACAATGTCTGCCAACGGCAAGCACTCCCTGACAGCCTTTTGATAAGCAGGGCCCATATCCATAGCTACGGCCTTGATTTTACTGGATGTATCCGGGGAGAGATGTTTTAGAAATCTTGCAAACACCTCGGCAGTTCGACCAGCTTCCACCCAGACCAGATGACCTCCGACCATATCGTAGACCACCGTCATATAGTCATGGCCTTTCGCCCTGGCAACTTCATCGACACCAATATATTCCAAGCCAGTCAACTGTGCAGGATCAAGCGCAGGGAGCGTTTCCATCAGGTATGCCTTGTCGATATTCTTTACTGTCTCCCATCGTATCCCCAAATGCCTGGAGACGGCCTGAATAGACATAGGGCGGCATAATCCACTGATCAGTCGGCAAAACCGGTGGGTGAAACGGCACCCTTTATCGACAAAATCACACGCCTCAATGCGGCGCTCACCCTTGCTAATAAACACTTGGGCCAGTTCAATGTCGAGCACACATGGATACCCAAAAAGGGGGATATCCTTAACCTGCCGGCGAATATGCTGGTTGATAGTTCCCTTCTTGCCTGTGGTGGGGTCTATAGTGCTCCTGCGGGCGTCCCGGCTACAGTGAATAACAATCTTGTCACCCTCTTCGTCCAGTTTAATTTCATTTACACGTTGCCCCGTGAGGTTTAAAATATTCCGTGAGATGTTGATGGTCATATACCTGCCCTATGTAAAGTTGTCATAAACCAAACATATCAACAGGTTACTTGATGGTCAGCATCTTTTTTCACTCAACAAAGCGGAGAAGAGCCAACTTTTTCTACTGTCCTCGTTTAATGACCCCATTTGAGACCGGGTGGGGGTTAGTAAGTTTCATCGGGTCGCAATTTTATCGGGTCGCAATTTTGTGCGCCGCTGTTGAAGGTTGAGGTCTAATCGTATAAAAGTATAGCTTCGGATGGGCGAACGGGTGTGATTTCTCGACACATAGATGCCTCTATCTGGGATTTGGTTACACATGTTGCAAAAATAATAGTGCTTTTGATCTGAACAGGAGTAACAGTTGGTGTATCTGGCATGGCGAATCTCTTCAGCTTGGTCAAATTTTGTCTGATACACCGGATGAGTCCAAAAATCAGATGTCCGGTACGCAGCGGTCGACCGCTGACGACGAACTTCTGGTCCGAGACAATATCCAGTGGATGCTGTCTCTGGCCAACAGCTTGCTGCGGGACTCCGCGTTGGCTCAGGATGCAGTGCAGGACGCGTTTATCAGCGCATTTCGCGGTTTGGATAAGTTTGAGTCTCGATCCAGTATAAAGACTTGGCTGCATCGCATTACGGTAAATGCCGCATTGACAAAACTTCGACAGATCAAGCGTAGAGCTGAGCAACCCATCGACGATTACATGCCGCAATTCGATCAGAACGACTGTCGCCTGGAATCTCCATGGACCAACCTTTCTTCAGTGCAAACTATTTTGGAAAGTGAATCTCTAAGAGCCCAGGTCAACCTCGCAATTGTATCGTTGCCGGATAACTATCGTATTGTTATGCAGCTTCGCAACATCGAAGGTTATGACACTGCCGAGGTGGCGGACGCGCTCGGAATCTCAGAGAGCAACGTGAAGGTGCGCTTGCATCGGGCGAGAGCAGCTCTAAAAAAACTGCTTGAACCAATGCTGCGCGGGGAGCTTATATCGTGAAGAACTTCATGAGTACCCGGTTGGGACGTTGGCTAAAAGCTAAGATGTTCAAACACATGCATAACATGATCTCCTGCAGGGAATTTGAGGATTTTGTGCGTGCGTACACTGACGGAGACCTGCCTGGCCCGCAGCGTTCTATCTTCGAATTGCACCTGCGATTGTGCCGCGAATGCAGGGAGTATCTGGCCGCCTACCAGCAGTCCATGGAAGTCGGTGCCGCTGTTCTGGGGCTAGCCGATGAGCCAGTGCCAGATGCCGTTCCCGAAGATCTCATTAAGGCGATTCTTGAGGCGCGAAAGGAAGGATGACAAAAAAGCAGTATTGGTCATCCTTCCATCGCAATTTGAATCACCCTAGAAATGTACTCCCTTCATCAGCGCAGCAATCGCAACCTGCTCGTTGGACACCTCGACTTTCTCAGGCTTTGCTTCACCCTTTGCCGCGGCCGAATCGCTGAACATACGGAACATGATATTCATGAGAACCCCGGAGAAGCGCGGGGCCACTGCCGTCATTACCTGCAGATAAATACCCATGGGTGTGGCAATGCGTTTGGGCTTTTTAATCACCGCCTCGGCGACCATGTCGGCTGCCTCCTCTGGACTCAATACGGGCATTGAGTCGTACACTGTCGTGGCTGCAATCATCGGCGTTCGCACCAGGGGCATGTTAATGGTGGTCAGGCGAACATTGCGATCTGAAAACTCTACCGCCGCAGAACGTGTCCATGCATCGAGCGCTGATTTCGAAGCAACATACGCGGAGAATCTCGGGCTGGGAGTCAGGGCACTGATGGACGAAATGTTAATCACATGACCTTTTCCCGCTTTTAACATCGATGGAGCAAAACCCATGATGAGGCGAATGGCGCCAAAGTAGTTGATCTGCATAGTGCGCTCAAAATCGTGAAAGCGATCAAATGACAGTTCCAGGGAACGGCGTATTGAGCGGCCCGCATTGTTCACCAAAATGTCGAGAAAGCCATGATTATCCAGGACTTCTTTCACCAGACGGTCGCAATCTTCCATGTCTGATACGTCGGCGGTGTAAGTGGTTGCCATACCCCCGAGCCCTTTAGCGCTCGCTCCGTGTCGCGGTTGTCGTAGCGAGTGGGATAGTTCATAAACATCGTCACCGAGTCCGGCAGGCCCATATCTTCGAGCATGGTGCTAATCAGACGCTTCACCTGGGGTAGGCCGGAAAGCGTGTCTCGGACAACGCGGGGAACAAAGCCGAAAATTCTCGTGTCCAGGCGCATACTGAATTTAGGCGTATGACCGGCATCGGCAAAGATGTTCATCAAATTGCCCATGCTGTGATGATCGGGGTCAGTCAGGTGGAAGCAGCGCGCGTCCAGGCCTTTCTTATGGGCGATGTTATCCATGGCGTCGACAACATAGTCCACGGGTACAACATTAAATTTACCCCCCTCGATGCCAATAAGTGGAAACCACTGGGGCAGTACGTTGCGTAGCTTTTGCAGGGTTTTAAAGAAGTAGTAGGCGCCATCGATTTTGTCGATTTCGCCGGTCTCGGAATGCCCAACGACCATACCCGGGCGGTAAATACGCCAGGGAACCTTGCACTCCTCCCGCACTATGCCCTCCGAGTCATGCTTGGTAGAAAAATAAGGATGTTCGCAGTTTTCCGCCTCCTCAAACATATCTTCCCGGAAGGTGCCCTCATACAGGCCACCGGCAGCGATTGAGCTGACGTGTTGAAAGCATCTGGCGTTCAGGGCTTCGGCGAGATTAATCGCGTTGCGGGTACCGTCAATATTTGTCGCGGTTTGAGCCTCAGCGGATGCACCAATGTCGTAAATCGCAGCGAAATGACAGAAGTGATCGATCTTGCCCTTTAGGTCCGAGATTGTGGATTTACCCAACCCCAGAAGCGGTTGCTTAAGATCACCTGTCACCGGTATAAGACGGTCAGAGCCCGCACCAAAACGCTCTTGGAGAGCCTCGAACTTGTGAGCTGAGCCCTCGCGGGTCAAAACGTAGATGTCGCCATCGCGTTCCTTCAATTTTTCGATGAAAAATCTTCCAATGAATCCGGTGCCACCTGTAATAAAATAGGCCATGCTTTTGTTCCTCTTAGTCTGTTATTGGTTGAGGTCATACTTAAAGATAGTTGAACTCTGATCTTGGCGCGAATTCCCGCCTTTCAACGATTGCATCACTGGCTTAATTTACCTGATGAATAGTAGGGATACCTTCTATTTATTTCATTTATGGCCATGCGCTCATTAAGATACCCACAACACATATTCACAACAGTAGCAGAGGATTTACCATGTCCAACTTCCAGCAAGACATCGATAACGTAGCCAATTTGCGGGCGGAATACGGTAGCGCCTGGGACGCAATCAGCCCTGAGTACGCGGCGCGTATGAAGGCACAAAATCGCTTTCAGACAGGGATCGATATTGCTAAGTACACCGCTGGCATTATGCGTGAAGACATGGCTGCCTACGACGCTGACAGCAGCCAATACACGCAATCTCTGGGTTGCTGGCACGGTTTTATCGGTCAACAGAAGATGATTTCTATCAAGAAGCATTTCAACAGCACCGAAAAACGCTACCTATACCTTTCAGGTTGGATGATCGCCGCTCTGCGTTCTGAATTTGGCCCGCTGCCTGATCAGTCCATGCATGAGAAAACGTCCGTATCTAGCTTGATTGAAGAGCTATACACTTTCTTGCGTCAGGCCGATGCTCGTGAATTGGGCGGCCTTTTCCGTGCCCTGGATGATGCTCGCGAGGCGGGCGATGATGTAGCCGCGCAATCAGTGCAAAAGCAGATCGACGACTTTCAAACTCACGTAGTGCCCATTATTGCCGATATCGATGCCGGCTTTGGTAATGCCGAAGCAACCTACCTGCTCGCCAAGAAAATGATCGAAGCGGGTGCCTGCGCCATACAATTGGAAAACCAGGTTTCAGATGAGAAACAGTGTGGCCACCAGGACGGCAAAGTAACCGTTCCCCATGAGGATTTCCTGGCTAAGATTCGCGCGGTTCGATACGCCTTTTTGGAGTTGGGTGTCGATGATGGTGTGATCGTTGCACGTACTGATTCACTGGGTGCTGGCCTGACCAAACAAATTGCCGTGACTCATGAGCCAGGTGATTTGGGCGATCAGTACAACAGTTTCCTCGATTTTGAAGAATTGGATGTCGAGGAAATGGACCACGGCGATGTGATCATCAAGTATCACGATAAGCTGGTCCGCCCCAAGCGTCTGCCTTCCAATCTCTATCAATTCCGTAAGGGCACCGGTGAAGATCGCTGTGTGCTGGACAGCATCACGTCTTTGCAAAACGGCGCTGACCTGTTGTGGATTGAAACTGAAAAGCCCCACATTGCGCAAATTGGTGGCATGGTCAAACGCATTCGCGAAGTTGTTCCCAACGCAAAGCTGGTTTACAACAACTCACCATCCTTTAACTGGACCCTAAACTTTCGCCAGCAGGTATTCGATGCCATGAGCGAAGCAGGTAAAGACGTTTCGGCCTATAACCGAGAAGCTCTGATGGGTGTCGAGTACGACGGAACTGAGCTGGCCACGGTTGCGGATGAGAAGATTCGCACATTCCAGGCGGACTCAGCCCGGGAAGCGGGTATCTTCCACCACCTGATTACTTTGCCGACTTACCATACTGCAGCGCTTTCTACTGACAATCTGGCCAAGGAATACTTTGGTGATCAGGGTATGTTGGGCTACGTTGCCGGTGTGCAGCGCAAGGAAATTCGACAGGGGATTGCCTGCGTGAGGCACCAGAACATGGCCGGCTCCGACATGGGCGATGATCACAAGGAATATTTTGCCGGTGAAGCTGCTTTGAAAGCGGGCGGTACTGACAACACCATGAACCAGTTTGGCTGACTTCCGGATAGTCTATTATTCGGGAAAAAGGGCGGTATTATTACCGTCCTTTTTTTTGCACCAAAATCCTAGAAACTGACTCTAACTGCTAACCTAGGAGTTTGTCGGACTATGCCCTTAATTAAAAAAGTTGAGTGTTTTGTGATCAGTTTTAGTGCCGCTACACGAATATCAGAGCAGTTAAGTCTTAAAAACCACAAAGCATTCGTGTAGGAGCGCGTTGAAAGTTTAAGTCCGGCAGACTCCTAGGTTGAGATATAAACTACCGGTCCGATCCTGTACAAAAAAATTATGAATTCGGAGATCCCCAAAATGAACAGAAATAAAACCCCGTTGTTCGTCGCTGTATCCATGGCAATAGCCTCTTTTACCAATCCCGCTCAACTATTCGCTCAGGAAGAGACGGTGCTTGAAGAAGTTATCGTTACTGGTACCCGCAGTCTCAAGGCGCGCTCTGCGTCTGATTCGCCTGTGCCCGTTGATGTGCTCAGCAGTGAAGAGTTTAATAGCATGGGTAATGTCGCGGATATTACTGACAATCTGAAATCCCTTGTACCCTCATTTACTGCGACGCCCGCCACCGGAGACGGTAGCGCCTTTATTCGCCCTACCTCTTTGCGCGGCATGGCGCCGGATCAAACTTTGGTGCTGGTCAATGGCAAACGCAGGCATCGATCTGCGTTGGTGCAGTTTTTCGCCCCTGCGGCTGGTAACGGTGCCCATGGTGTAGACATTGGTATGATCCCCAGCATGGCTTTAAAAAGCGTCGAGGTATTGCGTGACGGTGCTGCGGCACAATACGGTTCGGATGCAATCGCAGGTGTTATGAACTTCCGCATGAGCGATGCCGATGAAGGTGGCAAGGTCATGGTGCAGTACGGTGAGTTTTTCGACGGTGAAGAAAGCCTGAAAGTTGGCGCCAACGGTGGTTTTCAATTGGGGGACAACGGGTTTCTAAACCTCACCGCCGAGTGGATTGATAACGATGCTCTATCTCGCGGAGAACAGCGACCAGTTGCGCAGGCATTAATCGATGCAGGTGTTACCGGTGTCGGCGCCGACTCGCCTTTCGGCGATGCGCCTTTTGTTCAAACCTGGGGGCGGCCGGAAACCAGTGGCTCGCGAATATTCGTCAACAGTGGCTATGCACTGAATGATTCAACCGAGCTCTATGCCTTTGGTGGGTATAACAACACCGAGGGCCGCTATCGGTTCTTCTACAGAGCTCCCGATCACTCGAGCCTTGTGCCGCTGCGCGCACAGGGTTTCACGGGTTTGCAGGCCGGTTTTACCCCTTTCCTGGACGGAGACCAAACCGACTACAGCGTGGTGGGTGGCGTGAAAGGAACCTTCGCCAATGAAATGTACTACGATTTCAGCGTTGGCTTGGGAGTGAGCGAACTCGATTATTTCCTGCACAACACGATTAACCCCGACGTGGGCCTCGGTGCCGATGGCAATCCTGCTCAACGCGGGTTCGATGTTGGTGGCTATGAGCAGGAGGAAATCAACATCAATGCTGATTTCTCCAAAGCCCTCAGCGATAACCTCAACCTGGCATTCGGTGCGGAATGGCGTGAGGAAACCTATACGGTTAATCCAGGTGAGCCCAATGCTTCTGTGGGAGCTGGTTCCAGCGGTTTTGGAGGGATTAAGCCGCAGGACTCAGGAGAGTTTGATCGGGATAACTGGGCAGTTTATGTGGACGTGGAGCAAGATGTCAGCGATACCTGGTTAATGCAGTACGCACTTCGCTATGAAGACTTTTCGGACTTTGGAGACACGATTAACGGCAAATTGGCAACGCGTGTCAATGTCACCGATGCGATCACCTTGCGCGGTGCGATATCGACAGGGTTCCACGCCCCGACTCCGGGCCAGGCCAATGTACAGACCACCATTACTACGTTTGACGGCGCAACAGGTCTGCAAGTGGAAGAGGGGCTGGTGCGCCCGACAAACCCACAAGCGCTTGCCAGTGGTGGAGCGGAGCTGACCGAGGAAGAGTCCTTGAACTACAGCTTTGGTGGGTCTGTTGACTTGGGAGATTCTACAACGCTGACTCTTGATTTCTACCTGGCCGAGATCGATGACAGGATTTATCGAACCGGTGATATTCAAACCGCTGAAGGTAATACCATTTCGTTCTACACCAATGCTCTGGATGTTGAGCACCAAGGTATTGACCTGGTACTAACGTCTGATTTTGATTGGTCGAACGGCGCTGAAACCACAGTGACATTGGCGTATAACCACAACGAAATCGAAGTGACAGGCCAGAAGCAGGTTAATGGTGTCAACCCGGTGAGTGAATCTCTGATTGAAGATATTGAGAACAACTATCCGGAAGATCGATTTGTATTCACGGCGAATACTCGTTTTGCCCAGGATTGGTGGTTTATGGTTCGGGCAAACTACTACGGCGAGCATTTCGATGAGCGTGGCACAATCGATGATCCCACGGAGCCGAGTGCGGAGATTGACGATATTATCTATATCGACCTCGAGTTGGGCTGGGATATCACTGAAAATGTAAATCTTGCTTTCGGTGGCTCTAACGTGTTTGATGAATTCGTCGATGACATCGATGCGCCAAATGCCAACCGCAACAGTGTGGGCTTGCCCTATCCTCGCAGAACTGCCGCCAACTATGAAGGTGGGTCTTGGTATCTACGCGCCAGCTACGATTTCTAGGCGCCGGCATTGGGTCTAGTTGCGTGCAAACGCACCGGGAAGGGCAGTTTTAAACTGCCCTTTTTTTCGTCCTTAGATTATGAAGGTAGAGATTAAAACGGATTCAAATACGCGGATTCTACATCGTCAAATTCGCAGTTCCCTTCCGGTGGCTGTAAAGGGGGACGGTGTTTACATCGTCGACCAATCGGGTAAACGGTATCTTGATGCATCCGGGGGTGCGGCGGTGTCCTGTCTGGGACATTCTCATCCACGCGTCATCGATGCGATAAAACAGCAGGTGGACTCGATTGCCTTTGCTCATACGGCTACGTTTACCTCCGAACCGGCCGAGGCGCTGGCCGACTTTCTCGTCGAACGCACGCCAGAGGGTATTGAACACGTCTATTTTGTTTCCGGTGGATCGGAGGCAGTCGAGGCATCATTAAAAATCGCCAAACAATACTTTTTGGAAAGAGGTGAACCCGGACGCAGCAAATTCATCGCCCGCAGACAGAGCTACCATGGCAACACCTTGGGGGCATTGGCGGTCGGCGGGAATTTGTGGCGACGAGAGCCCTTTGACTCTATTTTAATAGATGTTGAACACGTCGCCCCGTGTTACGCCTATCGCGATATGCTTGAAAGTGAGAGCGAAGCACAGTATGGCGAACGGGTCGCCAATGAACTGGAGTCGCGCCTTGTGGAAGTCGGTTCTGAAAATGTCATCGCATTTGTGGCCGAGCCTGTAGTGGGTGCCACCGCGGGAGTTGTTCCCGCTGTGCCAGGGTACTTCAAACGCATCCGTGAAATTTGCGACCGCCACGGTATCTTACTGATTCTGGATGAGGTGATGTGTGGAATGGGCCGAACCGGGAGTTTATTCGCTTGCGAGCAGGACGGAGTAAGGCCCGATATTGTCGCCGTGGCGAAGGGTCTTGGAGCGGGCTATCAACCTATAGGCGCGATGCTTTGTTCAGCGGAGATTTACGCTGCGATTCGAGATGGTTCCGGCTTTTTTCAACACGGACACACCTACATGGGACACTCCACCGCCTGTGCTGCCGCACTGGCGGTGCAGCAAGTGATCCAGGACGACGGCTTGTTGGAACAGGTAAATCTCAGGGGTGCGAGCCTGGATCAGGCTCTTCGAGACCTGCTGGGTGACCACCCCAATATCGGAGACATTCGTGGACGCGGTTTGTTTCGAGGCATTGAGCTAGTCGCCAACCGCGAAACCAAGGCACCCCTGGATCCATCCCTTGCTGTTCACGAAGTCATTAAGCGCCAGGGTATGGCCCTGGGTTTGATGTGCTATCCCGGAGGAGGAACTATCGACGGGCGTTCGGGAAACCATATCCTGCTGGCACCGCCTTTCATTGTCACCGAGGAGCAGGTGCATGAAATAGCGACTAAACTGGCACAGGCAATAGACTTGGCCCTGACTGAATGCGGTGTTCGGGTCTAGATGCATTGAGTCAGTTTGTGCCATCAGCTTTGTAAGTCAGCTAGTTTCGGCTATCTCAGTGGAATATACTGTCGCTCTCAGGGAGATGGAGGCCTACTATGCGTTGGGATGAGATTGGAGACCAAACTTGCTCAGTGGCTCGAGCGCTTTCTGTGGTAGGTGAACGATGGACTTTACTCATTCTTCGCGATGCCTTTCTTGGAACCCGCCGCTTTGAACAATTTCAGCATCACCTGGGTATCACCCGCCATCGACTGTCCGAACGGCTCTCGAAACTCGTCGAGCACGGTGTTCTGGTAAAAGTTCCCTACCAGGACCGCCCCGTCAGATACGATTACCGACTCACTCGCAAAGGCCTCGCTCTATATCCGGTGCTGATGAGTTTGGGGCGTTGGGGCGATGAATGGATGGAGGGGGGAGAGGGGGTTCCACTGTCCTACGTGCACCAAAATTGCGGTAAGCCTACCCAGGCGTCTATTACCTGCAGCGAATGCGGCGAGGCCCTGAGACCCCAGGAGGTGGAGACTCAGGTTGGTCCTGCTCTGGAAGGTTTGGCCGCACAAATGGAAAATGAGGGTCATAGAGACATCGATTTCCAGACTCTATTGAGCCATTCCAACGCTCCCAAAAGATGATTGACGCCACCTAGTTGGCGTCATCTAAGTCACTCTTGGCTGGCGGACAACGCCTGCTCAATATCCGCAAGAATGTCATCGATATGCTCAATGCCAACGGAAATTCGCACCATCTCTTGAGAGACTCCAGCGGTAGCCAACTCCTCGGGGTTTAATTGTCGATGGGTCGTACTGGCGGGGTGACATGCCAGAGACTTCGCATCGCCAATGTTAACCAGGCGCAATATTAACTGCAGCGCGTCAATAAACTTTGCACCCGCCTCGACTCCACCCTCTATCCCGAAGCTGACGATACCGGCAGCCTTTCCGCCGCAAATGCGATCGCAAGCTTCTTTATAGGGACTGTCAGGTAGTGCGGCGTAATTTACCCACTTCACCAGGGAGTGCTCCGACAAATACTGCGCGACCGTAAGAGCATTCTCGCAGTGGCGCTCCATGCGCAGTGCCAGTTGTTAGCGCCACAGTAAACCCGCAGTTATTTGCCGCAGAATAAAAGAACGACAAAGAGGCGACAGTGATCCGGCTTAACTCCAATCGATCACAGGCTAGAACGGCAGCTCATGATTTACCTCGACACTGTCTGTGTACTCTTGTTGCTCAATCCGGATCTCCTCGTACAGTTGCGCAATCTCATCACCATAGTGATCCCACAGTACCGATCTCAGGTCGCCGAGCAGCTGATAAATACAATCGGCTTGTTCAGCCGTCCAGTAGGTTGTGATTTTTAAGGTTTTCATTTAGCCTTTCCTCGCTTTTTGGTCTCGCGCCGCTTCGACGCACACTCCTGCGCTTCCTTCATGCGGTACGACTCACCCTCAATGGCGATGACCTCGCTGTGATGGACTAAACGGTCAATCAGGGAGACCACACACGCGGCATTGGGGAACACGTCATTCCACTCGCCAAACGGACGGTTCGTTGTCACCAAAGTTGAACATTTCTCATAGCGCCGGTTGATGATTTCAAACAGCAAGTCAGCATGACGATTGCTGTAGGAGAGGTAGCCCACTTCATCAATTACCAGCAAGGCGGGCCTGGCGTAGTGTTTCAATCGACGCTGCAGGGCATTGGCGCCATCCTGACCTGCCAGGTCGTTGAGCATCGCCGCTGCGGTGGTAAACAGCGCCGTATAGCCGTGCATGACAGCGTTATACCCCAGGTTCTGGGCGATCATCGATTTGCCCACGCCGTTGCTGCCCAGCAGGATAATATTGCTGGCCGTGTCCATAAAACCCAGTTGCATCAGGGCATGAATCGCTTGTGGGTCGATAGCGCTTGGCCACTGCCAGTCAAACTCACTCATCGGTTTGAACCGGCCCAGCCTGGCGCTGCTCAGGCGCCGTTCGAGTGAGCGCTGTTTGCGCTCGGCAAGCTCCCAGGCGATGAGCTGTGCCCGCCAGGGGTATTGCTCGTCGGTGATCTCGCCCCAGTGCGCCAGCACGCCGTGGAGCTTCAGTTCAAGTGCCTGCTGTTTGAGTTGCTCGATATCAATCATCGGTATCATCTCCTGTCTCGCTTCGGGTGCCATTGAGCTTGTCGTAATCGGCAAGCCGAGCCAGCTTGACGCTGTAGTGTTTGACCTTCGCCGGCACGGCGACAGCAAGCGGTGGCGGCAGGTGCTGTTCATCACGGCGGCGCTCAAGAACGTGCTGCACCGCCTCCGGGTAGGGTGATTGCCGATCAAGTGCTTCACCCAGAGCTACATGCAGCTCGTCCCGCCCATAATCATCAAGCAGTTGATTGAGTAACCGGACCGTGGTTTTAATGACATGTCCACGCTGTGCCGATTGCTGCAGCAGCGTCTGGGCGTGCGCCGAAGCATGGCTCAGGCGATCCTGACCCCGGTGTAGTTTGGCGTGGGTTTTCTCCAGCCATAGGGCATTGATATGCGCCTCCTGTTCGATTTGCTCCCCTTTGCCAAAGCTGCGCTGATGCTCAGCAATGCATTGATCGCCCTCCACTATCTGGAGCCGCTCCAGGTCAGCGCTCACGCTCAATGGCTTGTGCACGTATTGATGGGGAATGGAGTAATCATTGAGATCGAAGCGAACATAAGGGGTTTTGGCGGCCCGCACGGGCTGTCTCTCATGGGTATCAAAGGGATTATCCGGCAAACTCACCTGCTCCTGTAAGAAGGCTTCCCTGACCGTCAACGTACGCTCTTCAGGGCAAGCCCGATCAGCACTCACACCCTGGCACCAGTGCTCAGCTTGCGCATTGAGTTCGGCCAGTGTTTGCCAGTGACGAGCGGCAAAGAAATTATCGCGAATATAGCGAATCGCTCTTTCTACCCGGCCCTTTTCATTGCCCCGGGCCACCGCCACCGGGCGTGGTTCGAAGCGATAGTGGGCTGACAAGGCCAGCAAGGTGGGTGGAAGCGGATGGCGTCACCGTGGCGCTCCAATACGGCCGATTTAAGGTTGTCGTACAGCAGCACCTTTGGCAATCCTTGCCAGGCCTCGAATGCCGCTACATGGCCGCGTAAAAAGTGCTCCATTTGCTGGTTGAGATAAAAGCGCAAGAAGATCTGTCGCGACCAGCTCAGCACCATCACAAACGCCATTAACGGCCGCCGGGCCTTGCCGATCTGAATATGCCCGAACGAACCCCAGTCAACCTGGGCTTGCTCACCGGGCAGGGTTTTTAGGTGTAAATACGCCTCGGGCAGCTTGCGCGGCCGCAGTTCACTGATACGCTGGCGAAACTGGCTGGGGCCACCGGGGTATCCCCGCAGGCGGGCCATTTCATACAAGCGGGCCGCCGTGAGTGTGGGAAACTCCCGCAGGGTGTCGATGACAAAGGGCAGATAGGGGTCGATGATCGACGCACGGCGAGTGCGCTCCACCTTGGGCAGGCCAGCCTGTGCCAGTACCCGATCAACCACTGAGTGGTGAATGCCAAGCTGGGTCGCAATGGTGCCCGTTCGCCACTTCTCAACAAAATGGTAGCGCAGTATTTTTGCTTCAGTTTCTTTGCCGATGGCCATGACTGCCCTCCGATTGATGACTCCTGTCCAGCCGCTGCACTAATGTCGCCGGAATCTGCGCCTGAACTGACTGCTCTGCAGAAAATCACTGCGCAAAAAGGGACCGCAGACCGCGCCACAGTGATGGCAGCGCACGGTGGCGTCAGTTTTACCCGGCATATCGGCCCTTTTGATCTCATCAGGCACGGTTTGCAGTAGATCACGGAGTATTATTGCCAGAGAACGGTGATGCGTTACTTTTTGTTGTTGCCGTTCTCGATAACGCTGTTGGCGAGCGGCATTATTCATGCGACCCGGGCGAGTGGCCTGGTACTTCGCTCTGGCTCGTTTAATGGATTCCTTTCTGGCTTCCTGGCTGCAACCATCGGTGCAATACCGCTGGCCGCGATCACAGTGGGTACAGACGATGACCTGGGCGTAGCAGCGACAACAGTGGTAGAGACGGCTGGATGATGGCATCGACACAAAGGTCGATGAGGGCTGGATTTATTCCCATTATGTGCAACACTTAACGGGTCGTGCACCTGCACGGTTTTTTTGGGTATGGCGCCAGCGTTGACCGTCAAATCTGTGGTGGCGTCATACCGTTCTCAGCGACACTTATTCTTATAGTCCCTACGCTTGAATCGTGCCTGCTTATTGGTCGCTCTTGAGTGTGACTGGGCCGCAGTTCTACCGCGCCGATTCTAATACGCCGAGATCCGTCTATTTCAAAATTCGGCAAATAGCTGCGGTTTTGGAGTGGCGTCTACACACGGCGAGGCCAGCGGAATTTCTCCTCGGCAAGGGCCTTGTAGTAGAGCACAAAGCCATTATCTTCCCAGTACAGGCACTTGATCTTGTTGCGCCGCCGGTTGGTGAAGGCGTACAGGCCGCCGTCGAAGGGATTGTGGCCCAGCTCTCGCTCAACGATGGCAGCCAGCCCTGCACTGGCTTTTCTAAAGTCTACTGGGTCCCGGTACAGGTAGATCCGCGACATGTCATCGGCCGGACGGAAATAGCGAGTAGTCACAGCTGCTCCAGTAACTGCCGCACCACCAACAGGTTTTCGGCACAGATACCTCGCACAATGAATCCGTTGGGCAGTGACAAGGTTAGCCCCCGATCGGCGTCAGGTCTGACACTCACTGCGGCAAAGCCACCTTGGTCTTGTTTTATAGAAGACACACGGATGGTATCGTCAAACTTCCGACGCCAGTACACAAAGCGATGGTAAGTCAGGTGATTGTGTTTGCAAAACCGGGTCTGAGACAAGCCCGACAGTTTCCAGGTTTGTATTTGCTGCTTCCAGTCAATACCTTGTGGCTGGGGCTGAGTGATATCGTTCATGATTTGCTCCTGTGTGGTTATCAGGAGAAAGTCTGGCGGGAACTCTTACAAAAAAAGGTTCTTCCGAGTTTCCTATGGGTAAAAGCCAAACAATGGTCAAGAATGTGGTACAAGAGTCTTTTTTTATGGAGATATTCAAATGAAAGATACCGCGTTGTTTACTCAACTTTTGGGGCTTGGCGACCCATGGAAAATCACGGCTATTACCCCGGATCTGACCGACAAATCAATTACCATCCAGATAGATTGGCCAAAGGGAACGAAAGGCGCGTGTAGTGTCTGCCATGCCCTTTGTTCGGTTTACGACCATCGTGAGCAACGCACATGGCGACACCTTGATACGATGCAGTTCAAGACGCAGTTAGTTGCTCAGGTTCCGCGTATTCATTGTAAAGCGCATGGAATCAAAAGCCTGAAAGTACCGTGGGCAGATACGCAGGCACGCTTTACGCATTTATTTGAGCGTTTCGCTATTGATGTGCTGTCGGCTGCCAGCAACAAGACACAGGCCGCAAAACTACTTGGTCTGTCGTGGGATGAGGTGCATCATATTCAATCCCGAGCAGTGAAAAGAGGGATGGACAGACGCTCTGTTGAGGAAGTGAAACACCTTGGCATCGATGAAAAAAGTTTTCGCAAGGGGCAATCCTATGCCAGCCTGCTGTACGATTTGAATGCGTCCAGAGTGCTTGAGGTCGTGGCAGATAGAACGACGGAATCGGCAACCGCATTGCTGTCCACGCTTCCAGAACAGCAGCGTAATGAAGTAGCTGCTGTTGCCGTGGATATGTGGGTTCCATTTATGACGGCAGTTGAGGCGACTTTACCGAACGCCGCTATTGTTCACGACAAGTTTCATATCGTCAGTTATCTTACAAAAATGGTTGACCAAGTCAGGCGCAAAGAAAATAAAACATTAAGAGCCGCCGGTATCAATGACCTGGTCGGGTCTCGCTATACCTGGTTACGCAATCCCGACAACTGGAGTGAAAAAGATGAAGCCACTTTTTATGGCCTTCAATCAAAGGGGTTGAAGGTTGCCCGAGCCTGGGCAATCAAAGAGACGCTGCTTGACCTGTGGACTTACAGCTACGATAAACCAGCCCGGGCGTTCTTTAAGAAAGGGTACTGGTGGGCGACACATTCACGTCTAAAGCCGGTCATATCAGTCGCCAAGATGCTAAAGAAACATCTCGACAACATAATGACTTACTTGAAACATCGCATCACCAATGCGACCGCAGAAGGATTTAATTCAAAGATTCAGACAATAAAATCGGCTGCCCGAGGATTTAGAAACTTCGAAAACTATCGAGTTTCAATTCTGTTCCACTGTGGAAAACTCAACCTCTACCCACAGGATTCCCAGTAGAACCCAAAAAAATAGGTGCTGATTTAGGGGCGCTTACGGTACAGGCAACAACGCGGCCCAGGATCTACACCGCATAGAAGAATCGTTTGTGCGCCGGGATGTGGAAAGTTATGGCTTGAAGTATGTGGAAGGCAGCGAGGCTTTGCGCAACCCGAAAGATGATCATAGCCTGAACCCGTTTAATCCTATTGTGCAGGGCAAGACGGGTCGTTTTATTGTGGTGTTTGAAAAACCGTGAGCACTGTTCTAACCCAGTGCGGGTGTGCGATCGGGCTGGCTGAGTCCGGTGACCAAAGCCGCCAGATTATCCCAGGGTTTTCCATCGGCGAAACCCTTAATGCTGCCATCTGTCCTGGCCGCCAGTGCAAGCAATTGCGTTAGCGATGCGTTGTTATGGCGTGAAAGCGCGGCCTTCACCATGGGGATTTTGTTGTTCCACACTCGCTGGGCGCGCATGGCTTGCTGCATGTCTTGCCCACCATCGCAGGCAACCTGAATCTCATAGAGAGTGCGCAACTCTCGTGTCAACGCCCAGAGCACGACGGTTGCTTCAGAGCCTTCACCGCGCAAGCCATTGAGCATACGCAGGCTAGCCGCGGCATCGCCTTGCACCGCGCTGTCGGCCATGGCAAACAGATTGTAGCGGGCATTATCTGAAACAGAATTGGTAACCGTTTCTGCGTTGATCTTCCCGTCTTTGGCCAGTAGCTTGAGTTTTTCAACTTCCTGCACGGCGCTGAGTAAATTGCCCTGAACGCGTTCACACAATAAATTTAGCGCGTCAGAACTGATGGTCATTCCGGCGCCGCTTACTCGTTGTTCCAGCCAGCGCGGCAATTGCTGTGCATCCACCGGCCATACCTGAACAGTTCCGCCGGCACCGTCCAGGGCCTTAAACCATTTGCTGTTGGTGGATTGCTTATCAATTTTTCCCGCTATGATGAGCAGAATATTTTCCTCAGAAGCCGTTTCCACATATTCACACAGAGCTTTGCTGCCCTCCGCGCCGGGCTTGCCATTGGGAACACGCAACTCAATCAGTTTGCGCTCCGCAAACAGTGACATGCTGGCTGCACTGTTGATAATTTCGTTCCACTTAAATCCGTTTGCAGAGGCGTCGATCACTTCGCGTTCGGTGCAGCCAGCGGCCCTGGCATGCTTGCGAATCAGGTCGCAGGACTCCTGTATTAACAGGGTTTCATCGCCGCTGATAATATAGATAGGAAGAAGCTGTTGCTCGAGATGGCGTGCGAGTTGTTCCGGCCGCAGTTGCATCAGGGGGTGTTGGAAGTTGTGTCTTGCGGTGTCAGGGCGGGTGTGGCGGAAGGCGTAACGGATGACGAGCTGGAAGCGAAATAGCCCACCCGGCGCAATATCTGCTGAACCAGCTCGGTGCGCATTTCAGTTTTGAGAAGACGCACCTCTTCGGCCTTGCCGACGACATTACTGGGGTCGTTTTCCATTTGTTTAACTACAGTAGCTTCGCTGGCTTCAATGACCTGCTCACCCGCTGCATTTCTGACCCAGAAGACCGTGCTCATCGTGAGTTCAAACTCGGAGGCCCGTGCTTGAGCGTTAATCGACAAGTTGCGTTGCTTAAATTGTTCGCCGCCCACTGACAGGGTGTAGTTGGCTAGCTCGGTATCCACCCAGGTGATGTCACTGGCGGAGAAAGTACTCTGCAACTCCCGGCTTAATTCGCCGTTGGGGTTACTGGTGGACAAGAACATTTTCTTCCAGGGTTCGGGCAGGCTGGTTCCGCCGGTACCGCGCAATTGAAACCCGCAGGCAGTGAGTGCACAGGCCAGTGCGAGGCTTACAGCGACTTGCGCGAACTTGCGGTCAGACATAAGGTTTCTCGTAAGCAATTTAGTTGGCAACAATATTAACCAATTTACCGGGCACCACAATCACTTTCCTGACGCTCACACCTTCCAGAAAACGTTTTACATTGTCCTGGGCGAGGGCTTCGGCTTCAATGGACTCTTTGTTCGCAGTGACTGAAACTTCCATACGGCTTCGTACCTTGCCATTAACCTGAATGACCATCTCGATACTGTCACGGGTCAAAGCCGATTCATCTACCACGGGCCAGGAAACGTTGAGGAAATCTTCCTCGTGTCCCAGGGCCTGCCACAATGCCTGGCTGATGTGAGGAACAATAGGGGAGAGCATTTTCACGACTGCCTCCAGAGCTTCGGCCAAAATCGCGCGGCTTTTTTCGTCACCGGAATCCAGCTTGGCTAATTTGTTGCACAGTTCCATTACAGCGGCGATGGCGGTATTAAAGGTTTGCCTGCGTCCGTAATCGTCACTCACTTTGGCGATGGTTTCGTGAGTCTTCCGTCTCACCGCTTTCTGATCGGCGTCGAGAGAGTCAGTTTGCAATGGCACCACTGGACCCAGTTCAATATGTCCCGATGCCAACTTCCAAAGGCGTTTGAGAAAACGGTTGGCGCCTTCAACGCCAGAATCAGACCACTCCAAAGATTGCTCTGGTGGGGCAGCAAACATACTGAACAGGCGAACGGTATCGGCCCCGTAGTTGTCGATGAGCGACTGTGGATCGACGGTGTTGCCCTTAGACTTGGACATTTTAGCGCCGTCTTTTAACACCATGCCCTGGGTTAGCAGGCGGATAAAAGGTTCGTCTGAGTTGACCAGCCCTTCGTCGCGCATCAGCTTGTGAAAGAAGCGCGCGTACAGCAGATGCAAGATAGCGTGTTCGATGCCGCCCACGTATTGATCCACCGGCGCCCAGTAATTTGCCTCATCGTCCAGCATGGCTTCGTTGTTGCCCGCCGATGCGTAGCGTGCGTAATACCAGGACGACTCCATAAAAGTGTCGAAGGTGTCGGTTTCGCGCTCGGCTTCACCGCCGCACTTGGGGCAGCTAGTTTGGTAGAACTCGGGCATTTTTTTAATGGGAGAGCCCGAGCCATCAAAGACAACATTGGTGGGCAGCACAACGGGTAAGTCGCTGTCTGGCACCGCGACTGCGCCGCATTGTGCGCAATTGATAATGGGGATGGGTGCACCCCAATAGCGTTGTCTCGACACACCCCAATCGCGCAAGCGGAAATTAACGGTTCGCTTACCCTTGCCTTCACTTTCCAGGCGGTCCGCTATGGCCGCAAACGACTGTTCGAAATTCAAACCGTCGTACTCGCCTGAGTTGATCAGTGTACCTTTCGCAGTGAAGGCCGCGGTGCTAATGTCACACTCACTATCGTCGCTGGTCACAACAACTTGGGCAATGGGTAGCTGATATTTAGTGGCAAATTCCCAGTCTCTCTGATCGTGGCCCGGAACCGACATTACCGCTCCTGAGCCATAGCTCATGAGCACAAAATTGGCGACCCATACGGGCACTTCAGTGCCTGTGAGCGGATGGATCGCGGATACACCGGTGGCCATTCCCAGCTTTTCCATGGTGGCCATTTCCGCTTCGGCGACCTTGATGTTGGATTGTGATTCTATGAATTCTGCCAGTTCGGGATTGTTTTTTGCCGCAGCCTGCGCCAGTGGATGTTGTGGGGCTACTGCAACATAGGTCGCGCCCATCAAGGTGTCTGGCCGTGTGGTGTAGACGCTCAAAGCACTGCCGTCGCTAAGGCCGAAGTCGAGATCGACGCCCTCTGAGCGGCCAATCCAGTTGCGCTGCATGGTGCGCACTTGTTCGGGCCACTGGTCCAGTTGGTCGAGATCGTTTAGCAGCTGGTCTGCGTAATCGGTGATTTTGATAAACCACTGGTTAATCTCGCGACGCTCTACCGGGTTGTCGCAGCGCCAGCAGCAGTCATTGACGACCTGCTCGTTAGCCAATACGGTTTGATCGGTTTCACACCAGTTCACTTCGGCCTTTTTCTTGTAAGCTAGGCCTTTTTCAAACAGGCGGGTGAAAAACCATTGTTCCCAACGGTAGTAATCGGGGTCGCAGGTGGCAAACTCCCGGCCCCAGTCATAGGCAAAGCCAAGGCGCTGGAATTGCGCGCGCATGTAATTAATATTTTCTGCTGTCCACTCGGCGGGGGGCACATTGTGCTTTATGGCCGCGTTTTCAGCCGGCAGACCAAAGGCATCCCAGCCAATGGGTTGCAGTACATTCTTGCCCTGCATGCGATGGTAGCGTGCGATGACATCGGCAATGGTGTAATTGCGGACATGGCCCATGTGCAATTGACCGCTGGGGTAGGGGAACATCGCCAGGCAGTAGAATTTCTCTCTTGAATCATCCGGAGTAGCAGCAAAGCTATTGTTCTCCAGCCAGAATTTTTGAGTGTTTTGCTCCAGGGCTTGCGGGTTGTAATGCTGGTCCATCGCGGGTATCAAATCTCGGAAAAAAGAGGAAGAATTCTATCAGTAATTGGAGAACTGCGCTCAGCTATCCGCTGGCCCGCCAAGCCGTTTCGTTATCGCCATGTACGCCAGCACAAGGGCACAGGCCAGTAGCAGGGGGATTGATCCGAAATATCCAAAGGGTGTTTTTCCCGACATCACGACAACTTCGCTTTGCAGCGTTGTTTCTACGAATTGCGGGGTCTGTTTAATGAGACGTCCCCGGTGGTCAATAATCGCTGAAATACCATTGTTGGTAGCGCGAATCATGTAGCGGCCATTTTCCAGTGCGCGCATCTGGGCCATTTGAAGATGCTGCAGTGGCCCCAGGGAACTGCCAAACCAGCTGTCATTGCTAATGGTAATTAGGATATCGGCACTGCTTGCATTCTTGGCTACCAAATCTGGATAGACGACTTCGTAGCAGATGTAAGGAGCCACCTTGTGTGCCCCCACACGCACAGAAGCTTGATTTGGAAGACCTGGTGAAAAGCTGGACATCGGCAAATCAAAGAATGAAATAAGGCCGCGCAGTTGTTTTTCCAGGGGTAGGTATTCGCCAAAGGGAACCAGCCTCTGCTTGTGATAGGCGCCTTCGCCTGCGCCAAGGGCCACAATGCTATTGAAATAGGCGTCGCTACCCTCGGCGCGAAATGGAATGCCGGTAATCAAGGTGGTTCCCTGGTCAAAGGCTCGCTGCGCAATGGGGTCCAGGAAGTCGCGACTGCGCTGATAAAAATTGGGAATCGCCGATTCTGGCCAGATTACGATATCGTGTCCGTAGAGTGGCTCTGTCGCTGTTTGATATTTTTTCAAAATGGGCCGGTACCAGGCTCTATCCCATTTGTGTTCCTGGGGGATGTTGGGCTGGTAGATGGCCACTGATACCGGTTTTTCGTTTTGGCTTTCGACCCATTCGATAGATTGTAACTGCGCGCCAAGCAGCCAGAGACCCATTGGAATGAGCGCATAGGCCAGCCATCGGGTTGAGCTACGATGATACCAAGCCAAGTAAATGCAGCTTGCTGTGATCGCACAAATTAACGACAGCCCATAAATACCCAGTAGTGGGGCCCAACCGGCAAGCCAGGTATCGACGTGAGCGTAGCCCAAATAGAGCCAGGGAAATCCGGTGAGCAACCAACTTCTAAGCCATTCGAACAGCACCCACAAAATGGGCATGCCGATGAGAATATCGCCGGGCACCCCGCGCACAAACCGAACGTAACACCACGCCAGCATGCCGTGCAGCAGTGCCAGGCCCGCGCAAAATAGGCAGGTTAAGAATACCGCGAGGGGGATATTGGTGTTGCCGTGAACGTGGATGCTCACATACACCCAGGAGACCCCGGTGCCAAACACGCCCAGGCCAAACAGCCAGCCTCGCCAAAATGCTTGTTTTGGAGGGCATTGATGGAGTAGATAAAGCAGGGCGATACAACTGATTATGCCCGCCGGCCAAAAGTTGATCGGTGCGAGGGACAAAGTAACCCCAGATCCTGAAACAGGAGCCAGCAGAGCGATCAATAGCTGACCAGAGCGGGTGTTGGCGTTAGCGGTCATTGCCGATCCCTGGGGTAGTGCGCTATTGATTGACGGGACGCAGCCGCAAGGTTTGCACTTTGCGCTGATCTGCAGTGATTACCTTGAATTCGAAATTCTCAATCACTGTGATTTCATTGGACGTTGGCATATGCCCGAAGGCCTGGATGACCAGACCGCCGATGGTGTCAAACTCTTCGGTGTTGAATTGCGAGTGAAAGTAGTCGTTGAATTCATCAATGGGAGTGAGGGCGTTAAGAAAATAATCATCGTCCGAAATTTGTCGAATACCGCGATCAGCTTGTGCGTCGGTCTCGTCTTCAATTTCGCCGACGATCTCCTCCAGTACATCTTCGATGGTTACCAGCCCGGCAATGCCGCCATACTCATCAATAACGATGGCCATATGGTTTCGATTTTCGCGAAACTCTCTCAACAGTATGTTCAGACGCTTGCTCTCTGGCACCACCAGAGTGGGCCTAAGCAACTTATCAATTTTGAACTCTCCGTGATTATCATTGAGAATCTGCGGCAGTAAGTCCTTGACCAGCAAGACACCTAAAACATCATCTGGGCTCTCGCCAATCACCGGATACCGCGAGTGGCCGGTGCTAATAATGTTTGGGAGAATTTCCTCTAGCGTCCACTCGTGCTTTACCACTACCATCTGTGAACGAGGAATCATGACCTCACGGGTCTGCATATCACTGACCTGCAGAGCACCTTCGATAATGCTTCTAGCGTCGGGGTCTATCACTTCATTGTCAGCGGCGACCGATAGCACATCTTTCAGATCCTTGCGGGTTCTGGGCTCTGAGGAAAACAAATGGGTGATTTTATCGAGCCACGATTTTTCCTCAGAATCGTTTTCTGATCGATCTTCAGTCATCGTGCTACGTGCTCCAGGGGCGTGGCTTCTGCGCTGTACGGGCAGGGGTAATTCAAGGTTGCCAATATGGCGGTTTCCATAGCCTCCATGGCCTGGGCTTCATCTTCCACAATATGGTCGTAACCCAGTAAGTGCAGTGTTCCATGCACTGTCATATGCGCCCAGTGTGCCTGTTCCGATTTGCCCTGTTCTACTGCTTCACGGCGCACTACAGGGCTGCAGATCACGATGTCACCTAACAGTGGATGATCGAGTTCCGGGGGTAGATCGGCTGGAAAAGACAAAACGTTGGTGGGCCCGCTTTTGTCGCGATACCGCTGGTTGAGTTCGCTCATCTCTCCTATATCGACCAGTCGCACACTGATTTCAGTGTCCAGCTGTCGATCGCTGAGCGCCGCACTAATCCAGCTTCGTAAGTCGCCTTCTTCTGGGGCGGGTTCGGAACTGGCGTTGTCGATTTCTACCACCAGGTTCATTGTCGGCCTTTGTCGAGCACAGCGGGTTGTGCCTCGTGCTCATCGTAGGCTGCGACAATTCTCTTTACCAGGGGGTGGCGAACAACATCTTTGTTGGCGAAATAGGTAAAGCCGAGCCCGTCTACGTCTTGCAGAATATTGCTCACGTGGGTGAGGCCCGAGGGTGCGCCTTTGGGTAAATCTATTTGGGTGACATCACCGGTGATAACGGCGGTTGAGCCAAAACCAATTCGGGTCAAAAACATTTTCATCTGCTCGCGAGTCGTATTCTGGGCTTCGTCGAGAATAATGAAAGAGTTGTTCAGGGTGCGACCTCGCATAAATGCCAGTGGTGCGACCTCAATAACATTGCGTTCTATGTACTTACTCACGGTTTCAAAGCCCAGCATTTCGTACAGTGCGTCGTACAGTGGGCGCAAATAGGGGTCTATTTTCTGGCTTGGATCTCCGGGTAGGAAACCCAGTTTCTCTCCGGCTTCCACCGCAGGTCTGACCAACAAAATGCGCCGCACACGCTCTTCGAGCAATGCTTCGACGGCGCAGGCAACGGCCAGATAGGTTTTACCCGTTCCGGCCGGGCCGATCCCAAAGCAGATATCGGAATGCGTGATTGATCGCACATAGACCTGCTGATTCTTGCCCCGTGGCTTAATAGTGCCTCGTTTGGTGCGAATCACCTGGATGGCGTCTATGGAGCCTTCTTCGGACGACTGCGTTTGACGCTCTCCCGAGAAATGCTGGAGTTGCAGGTGTAGAGATTCCGGCGTGAGTGTCACGCCCTGACACAATTCAGCGTACAGATGGATAAGGAATTCTCTGCCCGCAACTGTATTTACCGCTGTTCCGCTTAGCTGAAATACGTTACCTCGGGCGCTGATACGTATTCCCAGGCGCTGTTCGATCAGCCTTAGATGACTATCCAGCTGGCCGCACAACATCGCCAGGTGACGCGCATCATTGGGTTCAAGGGTGAGACTTTGCTGTGTCGATTGTGGGCTTGCTGATTCGCTGTTCAATTTGCTCTGGCCCGCTGTGGGCGATAAGTAGAATATAAAGGATATACCGGAATTCGATACAGTCAACTCTGGGCGGAATTAAGCTCACGATTTTGGTCTGAGCTGTGGCTCAATACACCGCGCAGTGAATTGGGTAGTGCGTCGAGAATATCGACGTCGACAAAATCGCCAATCAAAGACTGGTCTGCGGTTGAAAAATTCACCACTCGGTTGTTCTCGGTGCGCCCCTGCAGTTGCCCAGGGTCTTTTTTAGACACTCCGGTGACCAGGATGTTCTGGGTGCTACCGACCATTTTGCGGCTGATGCTCTGAGCCTGTTGAATGATGCGGTTCTGAAGGATTTTGAGGCGTTTTTTCTTGGTTTCTTCGTCGGTGTCATCCGGCAGTTCCGCGGCGGGAGTACCGGGGCGGGCGCTGTAGACAAAACTGAAAGAGCTGTCGAATTCGATGTCTTCGATGAGTTTCATGGTGGCCGCAAAATCAGCCTCAGATTCCCCCGGGAATCCTATGATGAAATCCGAGGAGATACTGATGTCCGGGCGCAATTTACGCAATCTGCGAATCTTGGATTTGTATTCCAGGGCGGTGTGCCCACGTTTCATCGCCATCAGGATGCGGTCTGAGCCACTTTGCACGGGCAAATGCAGGTGATTTACCAGTTGCGGAATTTCGGCATAGGCATCGATGAGCGCATCGGAAAACTCCACCGGATGGGAGGTCGTGTAGCGAATACGCTCAATTCCGGGGATCCGGGCTACGTAGGTAAGCAGCTCCGCAAAATCCACTATTTCATCGAGATGATTGGGGCCACGGTAGGCGTTGACGTTCTGGCCCAGTAAATTCACTTCGCGCACGCCACCTTGTGCCAGATGAGCGACCTCGGCAATGACATCATCTACCGGCCGGGACACCTCTTCACCGCGGGTGTAGGGCACCACACAGAAAGTACAATATTTGCTGCAGCCTTCCATAATGGAGACAAATGCGGAGGGTCCTTCGACCTTGGGCTCGGGCAGATTGTCGAATTTTTCAATTTCCGGGAAGCTGACGTCCACAATGAGTGTGCCGCCTGACCCTCGCTGTTCCATCATCTGGGGCAGGCGATGTAGCGTTTGGGGGCCAAATACCAGGTCTACGTAGGGGGCTCGCTTGCCTATTGCAGCGCCCTCCTGACTGGCAACGCAGCCGCCCACGCCGATAATTAGATCGGGGTTTTTCTGTTTGAGATGCTTCCAACGTCCCAGTTGGTGAAACACCTTCTCCTGTGCTTTTTCCCTTATAGAACAGGTGTTTAGCAGCAAAACATCGGCGTCTTCAGGATTGTCGGTCGGCACCATATTATGGCTTTCTTGCAACATATCGCGCATGCGTGATGAATCGTACTCGTTCATCTGGCAGCCGTGGGTCTTGATGTATAACTGTTTGCTCACAAATATTCTCGGGGGTAACCGGGTTGCGGATTCCAAAATGGGCTGGGAATTATACAGATAAGGTGGGTCTAGACCTAGACTTTATGCGGGGTGTAGGCTGGAATTCTCCCCAGATGATGGTAATATTGCCGCCCCTGAAATCAGGTGGTCGCGTTCAAATTCTTTACCGCGATTAGCGCATGAGGCAGCAATGGCAACTCAACCCGTCTACAAGGTGATCTTCCACAACAACAATCAGGTGTTCGAGGTTTTCGCTCGACAGATTTACCAGAGTGATATGTGGGGTTTTATTGAGGTTGAAGAGTTTGTATTTGGCGAGCGGAGCGCGATCCTGGTCGACCCAGGCGAAGAGAAGCTCAAGAACGAATTCGCCGGCGTAAAGCGCAGTTACATTCCCCTGCAGGCGATTATTCGCATCGACGAGGTGGACAAAGAAGGCACCGGTAAAATCTCCGATGTATCATCCGGTGAAGGCAATGTCGCCAGTTTCCCGTTTAGCGGTGTGCAACCCGGTCAGAGCGGGGGAGACGAGTAGTCGGGCAGGCCGCACCCACTCTGAACCACCGCAAAAACGCCCGGGAAATTCCGCCTCCGTTGAAAATTGCCCGATTGGCCTTATCTTATAAGGCTCAAGACACAATTTAAAGAAAGAAATCTCGGCGGGCTTGCCCCCGAGTCAAGGTAGATAGAGGTTAGAAAATTCCGGTTGGCCGAAGGCCAATCGCATTGGGCGTAAGCTCGGTCGCTTGCGGCCGAGTAGCCCTTTGCGAAGGAATTTTCTTTTTACCGAAGGTGTGAAATACCATGTCCGACTCTGATCAGCTCCTTGAACCTGAGTTAATGTCTCCCGAAGAGGGCGAGCATGCCCCGGCGGTTGCCGATGATGTGCTGCCTGATACGCTCTACATCATGCCCATTCCCAACCGGCCTTTTTTCCCGGGCCAGGTGCAACCCGTGGCGATTAATCCCGCGGAGTGGGGTGAGACCCTAAAGGCTGTTGATGAAACGGGGCGAGGGTTGCTTGGTCTGAGCTTTGTAAAAGAGTTAACCGCCGAAGGGACCATGCCCAGGCAGTTGAATCCCGAACAGTTCCCACAAATGGGATGTGTGGTTCGCCTGCACAGGCCTCCGGCGGGCGGAGAAAGCGCCGGCCAGTTTCTTGCCCAGGGAGTGAAGCGTTTCCGCGTGGTGCGCTGGCTCAGTGACAAACCACCCTATCTGGCTCAAGTTGAATATCCACGCAGTCAGGATGATCGCGACAGTGCTGAAATCAGGGCCTATGCGATGGCCCTGATCAAAGAGATTAAAGAACTACTGCCATTGAATCCTCTGTACAGCGAGGAATTGAAACAGTATCTGTCCAACTTCAGTCCCAATCAGCCGAGCATACTGGCGGATTTCTCCGCAGCTTTGACTACCGCCAAGGGTGAGCAGTTGCAGGAAATTCTGGATACCTTGCCACTACGCTCCAGAATAGAAAGGTTCTTCCGAGTTTCCTATGGGTAAAAGCCAAACAATGGTCAAGAATGTGGTACAAGAGTCTTTTTTTATGGAGATATTCAAATGAAAGATACCGCGTTGTTTACTCAACTTTTGGGGCTTAGCGACCCATGGAAAATCACGGCTATTACCCCGGATCTGACCGACAAATCAATTACCCTCCAGATAGATTGGCCAAAGGGAACGAAAGGCGCGTGTAGTGTCTGCCATGCCCTTTGTTCGGTTTACGACCATCGTGAGCAACGCACATGGCGACACCTTGATACGATGCAGTTCAAGACGCAGTTAGTTGCTCAGGTTCCGCGTATTCATTGTAAAGCGCATGGAATCAAAAGCCTGAAAGTACCGTGGGCAGATACGCAGGCACGCTTTACGCATTTATTTGAGCGTTTCGCTATTGATGTGCTGTCGGCTGCCAGCAACAAGACACAGGCCGCAAAACTACTTGGTCTGTCGTGGGATGAGGTGCATCATATTCAATCCCGAGCAGTGAAAAGAGGGATGGACAGACGCTCTGTTGAGGAAGTGAAACACCTTGGCATCGATGAAAAAAGTTTTCGCAAGGGGCAATCCTATGCCAGCCTGCTGTACGATTTGAATGCGTCCAGAGTGCTTGAGGTCGTGGCAGATAGAACGGCGGAATCGGCAACCGCATTGCTGTCCACGCTTCCAGAACAGCAGCGTAATGAAGTAGCTGCTGTTGCCGTGGATATGTGGGTTCCATTTATGACGGCAGTTGAGGCGACTTTACCGAACGCCGCCATTGTTCACGACAAGTTTCATATCGTCAGTTATCTTACAAAAATGGTTGACCAAGTCAGGCGCAAAGAAAATAAAACATTAAGAGCCGCCGGTATCAATGACCTGGTCGGGTCTCGCTATACCTGGTTACGCAATCCCGACAACTGGAGTGAAAAAGATGAAGCCACTTTTTATGGCCTTCAATCAAAGGGGTTGAAGGTTGCCCGAGCCTGGGCAATCAAAGAGACGCTGCTTGACCTGTGGACTTACAGCTACGATAAACCAGCCCGGGCGTTCTTTAAGAAAGGGTACTGGTGGGCGACACATTCACGTCTAAAGCCGGTCATATCAGTCGCCAAGATGCTAAAGAAACATCTCGACAACATAATGACTTACTTGAAACATCGCATCACCAATGCGACCGCAGAAGGATTTAATTCAAAGATTCAGACAATAAAATCGGCTGCCCGAGGATTTAGAAACTTCGAAAACTATCGAGTTTCAATTCTGTTCCACTGTGGAAAACTCAACCTCTACCCACAGGATTCCCAGTAGAACCAAATTTTTAAAGAGTGAGTTTGTGCGGGGTAGGTTTTCCAGCGGGTGGAGTCTCGGGAGCGGACCCTTCAGATGGACTCTAACTATTGCAGTCTTAATGCCTGAGCGTGTAAGTACGGATACTAGCCAAGCTTAAAGTTACCGGGCACACGAGCCGTTACAATGGCGCGGCGCGGAGCCGGGTAGCCTTCGAGAGATTTCGAATTGTCATCGGGATCGAGAAAATTTTCCAGAGAATGAAAACGCATCCAGGGAGTTGCACGCTGCTCTTGTGTCGTGGTCATCGAAATATCGATCAGCTCAGGTTCAACAAAACCGAGCTTACGTATCCAGCTTATTAGCGTATCGCAGGAGGGAATAAACCAAACGTTCCCCATCCTCGCATAGCGTCCTTCCGGCACTAGTGCTTCCCCCGGACCGCCCTCTATAACCAGCGTTTCAAGTACCAATTGGCCTCCAGGCTTCAAGCAATCTTTCAAATCCTGAAGATGGTCCATTGGAGATTTGCGGTGATAAAGGATTCCCATGGAGAACACGGTGTCGAAGGCCTGAAGTTTTGGAGGCAGGTGTTGAATGCCAACCGGTAGCACCCAGACATGATCGCGTTGCATATATTTCTGTAAGGTCCAGAACTGCATGACAAACAGCGGAGTGGGATCGATGCCAATCACTTCTGCGGCACCGTCGCCCAGCATTCTCCAGCAGTGGTAGCCGCTGCCGCAGCCGACATCCAGTACTTTTCTTCCCACCAGGGGATCGATGCGCTGTTGCAGTCGCTCCCACTTCCAGTCAGAGCGCCACTCGGTGTCGATGTGAACACCAAACAATTCGAACGGGCCTTTTCGCCAGGGGTGCAATCCCATTAGCGCTTCGCGAAGCTGCTCACGTGTCTCTTCATCCAGGGGGGCTTTACTGTTCGCGCCAACTTTGGCAGTACCCAGCTGAATCGTATCTGCGATCAGGTCTGGTAGATCGGCCATGGACTCTTGCCAGCCCTCCAAATCGCCGAAGCGTTCGTGTGACAGTCCGTGGGCAATCTGTTCTTCCAGAACGGCAGACCAACGGGCGAACTTGCCGTCCTGCCAACGCCTGATGAGCGGTTGGTAGTCAATCATTTCAAAGCCACAAGCGAGGCAAAGTTAAAGCACTGGAACCAAACATCACAGCTGCCAAAGCCCGCGTCTGATATGCGCTGTTTATGCTGCTTGAGCGTTTCCGGTAGCAATACGTGTTCAATGGCGTCGCGTTTCTGCGCTATTTCCAAATCGCTGTAACCGTTGGCACGTTTGAATTCGTGATGTAGCTCGATGTTCAGTTCATCCAAGTGGGCGTCTTCGAAAGTGACTTTTTCAGAGAGCACCATAATACCGCCGGGTCGCAGCCCGTTATAGATATGCTGAATAACCTGGTCGCGCTGTTCACGCTCGATGAACTGCAAGGTGAAATTCAGGACAACAACGGATGCATTGGAAATTTGTGTGTCCTGCAGGTTGGCGCAGCTCAAAGTGGTTGGAACGTCGCTGGGGTCCGCATCGAGAAGACTCTGACAGCGCTCGAGCATCGCCGAAGAATTGTCCACGCCAATAATGTTGCAGTCGTTGTGGGGAATATTCCGGCGCATTGCCAGGGTCGAAGCGCCCAGGGAGCAGCCCAGGTCGTAGACATTACTGCCGGCTTGCGCATAGCGGCCCGCCATTAGCCCAGTCATCGCGACGATGGTGGGATAACCTGGAACCGACCGCTGAATCATATCGGGGAAGACTTTGGCCACGTTTTGATCAAAGGCAAAAAGACCGGGTTGGGTCAGCGGGGCAGCGTAAATGTTGTCTTGTTCGTCGCTCACGGTCTTATTATTGGCTCTGGAAACCTATTCGGATGCAATCGGTTGCTTTGGGCGCGAAGGGGCACATTCTAGCATAATTTATTGAACCAAGTACCTCAGGTTTAGCTGTATTGTGGGGGTTATTCTGGCCACAATGAACAGATATTCAGTCTTTTGAGGAGCTCTCATGGGGGCTATTTACTCGGCTTTTAATCCAGAATTACAGCCGCCCAAACTCCGCCATAGCATTTTGGAGCTGAGCAGGGTTCTGGTGGAGATGGGCAGCACGGCTATGCTTAGTCCTTTGCTCAAAACGCTCCCAAAGGGTGATGGGCACAGCATTATGACTATTCCCGGTTTCATGGGAGCTGATGGGTCCACCGCCCAACTCAGAAAATTTCTCAACAATCGCGGCTACCAGGCTATCCCCTGGGGTCTGGGTCGCAATAGCTCTGAAATGCGTCCCAGTTCTTTGGATGATTTTTTGGATCATCGGGCCAAGGTCGAAGATCAAATTGCAGCCCGGGTAGAAAAAGAATTTATTGCCAGCGGCCGCAAAGTTACCTTGATTGGCTGGAGTCTGGGCGGTTTGTACTCAGTCGCATTGGCCCACCGATTTCCCCAGTGGATTCGCCAGGTTATTACCCTGGGCACGCCCTATGGAGACCCGCGTGGAACCGCCCTGTACAACGTGATGGGAAGAATCTACGACAATAAAGTGGAAGTTGATGAAGCGTCCCTCGCCCGGTGGATCGCCCACACCTATCGCGGCGGAGATTTAACCGTGCCGGTTCTCGCGCTTTACAGTAAATCAGATGGTATTGTCGGTGAAGGCATTGCGCAATGTCGGGCTGATCCGGCCTACGTGAAGAACGTGGCGGTAGTGGCAAGCCATGTCGGCTTCCCGTTTAACCCTATCGTTTTCGCGGTGATTGCAAACCACATGGTCGCGCCTGAAGATCGCTGGGAAATCTGCAGGAACGAAAGGGCTAGAAAAGGGCTTCGATCTTTGGTGGGTTCCGGGGCTTGAATAAAGCTTAACCCGGGCCAGCGCCGCGCAGTTTCTTAGTTTGCGCTGCGAATCAGCTGCTGGTCCTCGGTATTGAAATCAGCTGGGCCCTTTGCAATCGGTTTAAGATTTGCAAAGTGAGTAGGGCACTCATTATTCTTGCGTTGTGCAGCGCGTTTTTCCTGGGCGAACTTTATGCTGCGGAGAAATTCCACCAAGCTCGCTTTGCCCTCATCCCTTCTGTTCATTGCTCTTCCAAATAAAATAGGGTTCTTCCGAGTTTCCTATGGGTAAAAGCCAAACAATGGTCAGGAATGTGGTACAAGAGTCTTTTTTTATGGAGATATTCAAATGAAAGATACCGCGTTGTTTACTCAACTTTTGGGGCTTAGCGACCCATGGAAAATCACGGCTATTACCCCGGATCTGACCGACAAATCAATTACCCTCCAGATAGATTGGCCAAAGGGAACGAAAGGCGCGTGTAGTGTCTGCCATGCCCTTTGTTCGGTTTACGACCATCGTGAGGCGACACCTTGATACGATGCAGTTCAAGACGCAGTTAGTTGCTCAGGTTCCGCGTATTCATTGTAAAGCGCATGGAATCAAAAGCCTGAAAGTACCGTGGGCAGATACGCAGGCACGCTTTACGCATTTATTTGAGCGTTTCGCTATTGATGTGCTGTCGGCTGCCAGCAACAAGACACAGGCCGCAAAACTACTTGGTCTGTCGTGGGATGAGGTGCATCATATTCAATCCCGAGCAGTGAAAAGAGGGATGGACAGACGCTCTGTTGAGGAAGTGAAACACCTTGGCATCGATGAAAAAAGTTTTCGCAAGGGGCAATCCTATGCCAGCCTGCTGTACGATTTGAATGCGTCCAGAGTGCTTGAGGTCGTGGCAGATAGAACGACGGAATCGGCAACCGCATTGCTGTCCACGCTTCCAGAACAGCAGCGTAATGAAGTAGCTGCTGTTGCCGTGGATATGTGGGTTCCATTTATGACGGCAGTTGAGGCGACTTTACCGAACGCCGCCATTGTTCACGACAAGTTTCATATCGTCAGTTATCTTACAAAAATGGTTGACCAAGTCAGGCGCAAAGAAAATAAAACATTAAGAGCCGCCGGTATCAATGACCTGGTCGGGTCTCGCTATACCTGGTTACGCAATCCCGACAACTGGAGTGAAAAAGATGAAGCCACTTTTTATGGCCTTCAATCAAAGGGGTTGAAGGTTGCCCGAGCCTGGGCAATCAAAGAGACGCTGCTTGACCTGTGGACTTACAGCTACGATAAACCAGCCCGGGCGTTCTTTAAGAAAGGGTACTGGTGGGCGACACATTCACGTCTAAAGCCGGTCATATCAGTCGCCAAGATGCTAAAGAAACATCTCGACAACATAATGACTTACTTGAAACATCGCATCACCAATGCGACCGCAGAAGGATTTAATTCAAAGATTCAGACAATAAAATCGGCTGCCCGAGGATTTAGAAACTTCGAAAACTATCGAGTTTCAATTCTGTTCCACTGTGGAAAACTCAACCTCTACCCACAGGATTCCCAGTAGAACCTAAAATAGTGGCCTACGCTACTAGTGTAGTCCGAGTTGACGCGCTTTAGATGTAAAAAATGCGCCACAAATCTGTGAATAATGTCTCAGGCCCTTCAGGTATAATCGCCTCGCCTACCTCGCGACGTTTTGGAGTGCGTGCATGAAACCCGAAAATTATCCGCAACAGCCCAGCCATCTTTGGGAACACTTTTACCAGATTACACAGATTCCAAGGCCGTCAAAGGAAGAGGATGCGGTTCGCAGCTATGTTATTAACGCGGCGGAAAGTGGAGGCCACAAGTGGCAAATGGATTCCGTCGGAAATTTAGTGGTCTACGTCGCAGCGTCCAAGGGCATGTCAGACCGGGAGGCAGTTACCATTCAGAATCACCTGGACATGGTGACTGTAAAAACCGAAGACCGGGAACATGATTTTTCCCGCGATCCGCTGAGTCTGAAAGTGGTCGATGGGTGGCTGCAGGCAGATCGGACAACCTTGGGTGCCGACAATGGCGTTGGATGTGCCGCCGCGTTGGCAGTGATGACCGATCCGGATGTCGTGCATCCTCCGCTGGAACTATTATTTACGGTAGACGGGGAAACGGGTCTGGGCGGAGCGCTGCATCTGGACGGCTCGATGCAGGTGTTGCACACAATGTAATTCCGCGTGAAGGCTCGGTGGTTTTTTCATGTCCGCCCGGTGCCCGGGACAGCTTACTCGGTGCTTTAGAGCTTCTTCGCCAGAACGCGCTGAGTTATCTTCCCAAGGACGATGCTGGGCTGGAGTTCGAGTTATTGCCAGCGCAATCCGGGCAGACCATTTCCCCGAGCGCCACACAAACTGTTTTAGATTTACTGGCTACGTTTCCTCACGGGGCTCAATCATACAGCCTGGAGCAACCCGCTGATTTGGTGGATATCAGTATTAATCTTGCGATCGTTCGACTTGCCCATGGCAAACTGTTTCTGGAGGCCAGCTTCCGTTTCTTCAACAAGGCGGAAAGCCAGCCATTGCAGCAGTCGCTGCTGGCGTTGGCCAGGGTATTTAAGCTGGAGGTCACGCCGGTGGTCGGCTATCCGGGATGGCAGCCGGATTTCGATAGCAAGCTGCTGAGCCAGGCGGTAGCATTGCACGAGCGTTTATTCGAAACCACTCCTGCGATCAAAGCCATTCATGCGGGATTAGAGTGTGGAATTTTAAAGAGCAAAAAGCCGAATACGGATATACTCTCCTTTGGACCTACCATTCGCGGAGCGCACTCTCCAACAGAGCGCCTGGAAATTGCGACAGTGACTCCCTTTTGGTTATTTTTGAATGAGTTGCTGATCGAGATTTGATCCGCTGTTAACCCTACTTTTTACGATATACACCACGGAGACTTAAACCATGTTTGATACGCTGCCCCTGCTACCACCAGATATCATTCTCGGATTGTCCGCAGCTTGTCGCCAGGATCCGAACCCATCAAAAGTGGATTTAACGGTGGGAATTTATATGGATGAACGGGGTATTTGCCCGGTGTTCGAGGCAGTGCAACAAGCACAGCGCAATCTAGTGGAACGCGAGATTAGCAAAGCCTACATATCTCCGGCGGGAGACGAAGCTTTTAATCAGGGAATGCAGCGCCTGGTGTTTGGCGATGATAGCCCGACCCTGGCAGATGGCCGCATTGGCAGCGTGCAGACACCCGGTGGATGCGGGGCGCTGCGGATTGGTGCGGAGCTTATCCAGGCGGCCTCACCCGGTGCCACTGTGTGGGTTAGCGATCCAACATGGCCCGTGCATATACCCTTGTTGGGAAGTGTGGGGCTGCAGTTTGAGACGTATCGCTACTACAACCCGGACGATCACAGTGTTGATTTTGAAGCCATGGTCGCGGATTTGGAAAGGGCGAAGGCGGGCGATGTCGTGTTGCTACACGGCTGTTGTCACAATCCCTGCGGCGCTGATCTGCGTCCTGAGCAATGGGCTGTTGTCGCCGACATTGCCGAGCGGCAGGGGCTCATTCCTTTCGTAGATACCGCCTATTTGGGACTTGGCGATGGTTTAGATGAGGATGCCGCAGGTCTACGACTGCTGGTTGAGCGCCTGCCAGAAGTCATTGTGGCGGCATCGTGTTCAAAAAATATGGGTTTGTATCGAGAACGTACAGGTGCGGTGATGTTCAGCGCCAAGAATTCAGAACGGGTCGAGGCGATGGTCAGTCAGGCGCTGGTCGCGGCGAGACGGGTATATTCAATGCCGCCCGCGCATGGAGCGATACTCGCTGGGCAATTGCTCAGCGATGCGGTTCTCAACCAGGTGTGGAAAAGCGAATTGAAAACCATGTGTGAGCGGGTGAATGGTCTGCGCGGTGAGTTAGTACAGAAGCTGGGCGCGGTTAGCGACAGGGATTTTGGATTTATCGCCAGAGAAAAAGGAATGTTTTCCTTTTTGGGCCTAAGTGCGGATCAAACCAGAGCGCTGCGAGAGGATCACAGTGTTTATATGCTGGATTCTTCTCGAATTAATGTCGCCGGAGTTAATGCCTGCAACATCGACTATTTGACCCAGGCGATCGCCAAGGTCATCTAAGCGTCGCTATCCAGCGCCTCCCAACGTGCAAAGGTGTTCTCCAATTGTGCCTGAACTTCGGCCAGCTCTTTTAACACAGCGTCGATATTTGACTGCTGCGAACTGTAAAAGTCGGGCTCAGAAATAGTGCCCTCAAGTTGTGACTGGCGTTCTTCCAACTTTTCAATCCGTCCCGGGAGCTGCTCCAGTTCCCGTTGGTCCTTGTAGGATAGTTTGGGCTTTGGTGTTGATGCTGCGGTGCTCGAAGTTTCGATACTCGCAGCAGGCGTTGATATTGGCTGCGGTGTATTGTTAGCGACGGGTGAGCTGGGATCGGGCAGCGTGCCGCCGCGAGCTTCCCAGTCGCTGTAACTCCCTACATGCTCACTGGCAACGCCATCGCCTTCGAGCACGATCAGGCTGGTAATCACGTGGTCCATGAAATCCCGGTCGTGGCTCACCAGAAGTACAGTTCCGTCGAAATTCAGCAGTATGTCTTCCAGTAGCTCGAGAGTCTCAATATCCAGGTCATTTGTAGGTTCGTCCAGTACCAGCAGATTGGCCGGCCGGCTGAACAACTTTGCCAGCACTGCACGATTTTGTTCACCTCCCGATAGGGCTTTGACGGGTGTGCGCACCCGCTCGGGGGTAAACAGAAAATCACCCAGGTAGGATATTGCGTGGAGACGCTTGCCATTGATCTCAATAAACTCCTGCCCGCCACACACATTGTCGATCAGATTCTTTTCAGGCTCCAGATGATCGCGCAGCTGGTCGGAGTAGGCGATTTCTAGTTTGCTACCGAACTTCACTTCGCCCCCTGAAGGTTGCAATTGACCCAGGAGAATTTTGACCAAGGTGGACTTTCCCGCTCCATTGGCGCCGACAATGCCGATACGGTCTTTGCGTTGAATGATGGTGGAGAAATTATCCAGTATGATTTTGTCGCCAAAGTGATGGCTCACTTTATTGAGCTCGGCGACAATTTTCCCGGACTTGGTGGCTTCTTCTACTGCAAACCTGGCACTGCCGGTACGTTCGCGCCGCGCGCCTCGTTCTTCCCTCATCGACTCCAGCGCCCGCACTCTTCCCTCATTGCGGGTACGGCGCGCCTTGATTCCCTGGCGAATCCACACTTCTTCCTCAGCGAGCCTTTTGTCGAACAACTCGTTGGCGCGCTCTTCGGCATGGAGCTGATGTTCGCGGTGGCGTAAAAACCCATGGTAGTCGCCTTTCCACTGGGTAAGGTGACCGCGGTCGAGCTCCGCCATCTGGTTTGCGACATTTTGCAAAAACCGTCTGTCGTGGGTAATCAGAATCAGTGCGCCCGAATAGCTTCGCAATTGTTCTTCCAGCCAGGCGATGGCGGGTATATCCAGATGGTTTGTGGGTTCATCCAGCAGCAGGATATCGGGTTGGCTGACCAGGGCCTGTGCCAGCGCCACCCGGCGGCGCCACCCTCCCGATAACTCCGACATATTGGCATCGCCGGGTAGTTGCAATTGGGTAATGGTTGTCTCGACTTGAGTTTGCAACTGCCAGCCGTTGTGGGCCTCGAGTTTTTCCTGCACACGGGCAAGCGCAACCATGTCGGTATGTTCACCATCGAGCAACAGGTGGTGGTACTGGGCGAGTAATTCACCCGCTTCGGCCAGGCCCGATGCAACAACATCGTAGACGGTTTGATTATCGGCGGCCGGTAAGGTTTGCTGCAACCATGCCATTCGCGTGCCAGGACGTAACCAACGCTCTCCCGAATCAGGGTTGATATCGCCGGCCAACAGCTTAAGAAGTGTGGTTTTGCCCACACCGTTGCGCCCAAGCAAGCCGACCTTGTCACCTTTGGTGAGCTTAAAATCCACCCCATCTAGCAGAACGTGAGTTCCGTATTGTAGCGAGGCGGCGTCCAGTTTTAGCAGTGGCATGATTCGAGGTGAGCTCCAAATTTTTCGCTGCGCATTCTAGCATGAATTGCTTTTACTTCCGTTAACGCACGGCTTTAAAGTATTATTGTCGGCTCAACCCGGAGGTGTGAAGTAACAATGACTCGGCAAGCAATCTACGACAGGCAAATCGCCAACTGGCTCATTCTCTGTGCGGTGGTCATTCTCGGCATGATTCTGTTAGGTGGAGTTACACGGTTGACCAATTCCGGGTTATCTATGGTTGAGTGGAAGCCCCTGGTGGGAGTTATTCCACCTCTATCGGAACAGGCGTGGCTGGATACCTTTGCCAAGTATCAGCAATTTCCCGAATACCAGAAAATTAATATGGGAATGACCCTGGACGGTTTTAAAAGTATTTTCATGTTTGAGTATTTGCATCGAGTATTGGGCCGCCTCATTGGCATGTTGTTCTTTTTCCCCTTTGTATTCTTTGCCCTGAAAAAGCGCATTCGTCCAGGTTTGATGCCGAAGCTGATTGTGATGTTTTTTCTTGGTGCCTTCCAGGGTTTGCTGGGTTGGTACATGGTCAAGAGCGGCCTGGTGAACGATCCGCATGTCAGCCAATATCGCCTCACCGCACACCTGGGGGTGGCAGTGCTAATTTACATCTACATGCTTTGGGTAGTATTCGATTTATTGCTGTCCAAGGAAGAATCAGACAGTGACTCTTCGCGGCCCTACGCTGGCTACTCGATGGTGCTGCTGGGTCTTGTATTTCTGATGATACTCTCAGGTGGTCTCGTGGCCGGGACAGACGCAGGTGTTGCGTACAACACCTGGCCTTTAATGGGTAACTCGTTTATCCCCGCTCAGCTTTATACAGGTTCTCCGGCGTGGCTGGATGCGTTTGAAGATATCACTACCATTCAGTTTAACCACCGCATGTTCGCCTATCTACTCTTTGTGCTGATCACCAGTTTTGCGTTTCTGGTTTACAAAAGCACGGCGGTGGGTAGGGCCCGTGTTGGTGTCGTTCTCCTCGTAGTTGCATTGCTTGCCCAAATAACCCTGGGTATAAGCACCCTATTGCTGCATGTTGCGGTGCCTGTGGCCGCCGCGCACCAGGGCGGAGCTATGATTTTAATCACGGTCATGCTTTTTGTCAGTCACGCTCTCAGGCGTCCCTAATAAAGCACTAACTGTCCCCATAGCTGTGCGGTCCTGACGTTTAACGTGAGCAGGCGCAGATGCGACTGATATGACTGTAGGGAAGATCGGTCTCCCGATGCCAGCGATTGAAGGTATCCTGAATCAGCGCGAGCTCTCGTTTGCTGCTCGGCGTGTTGCCTATGTCCAGCCCGGCGTGTTGCAGCGCGCGAATGACGTCCCCGGTCAGTATGAAAGTATCTCTACCCATATTTCTCAGCACTCTCTGCCCCGTCATGCCACCGAGCCTGCTGCCGTGTTTTTTCATATAAGCGAGTAACTCAATCAGATTATCGGGCGGCCATTTTGCGATGAATTTACCGAAGCTGCCGTGTTCCTTTTGTATATCCAGAATAAACTGGGCGTTGTCCTGCACTGCCACGATTTTTTGCATGTTGCGGATGATGCGTTTGTTCTGCCCGAATCGCTCAATTTGTTCAGGGCTTAGCATGACGATTTTTTCGGGCGGGAAACCGAAAAATACGTCTTCGAAATCGTCCCATTTACGATTGACGACCCGCCAGACAAAACCGGCCTGGAAAATACAGCGAGTCATCTCCGAGAGGTAACGATCATCGCCCGTGGTGGAAAGTGCCCGGATGCTGCGAACTTTAGGCATGAGCCTTTTTAAGGCGGCGTCTCCGCCGTGGCGATCGCTGGCGTGTTGCGCGATGGTTTTAAATCGTTGCATTTAAGAAACTTTTCAAATTTTGGTAGTAAGGCCGGCAGCTTGCCACGACTGAACGTGCCTATGCAAACTGTTCCATGACGTAGTCAACCCGCTGTTCAGCGCTGGTGTGCATCCGTCTGGACAAGCTTTCTATATGTCGAAGGCGAGGTAGCAATCCAATCCCGTTGGCGATCTGGATTGCCAGGCCGGGCCGGGCGTTTAGCTCAAGTAGCTGCGGCCCGCGCACACTATCCAAGACCAGGTCTGTTCCCAGATATCCCAGCCCGGTCATATCGCAGCAACGTGCGGCTAACAGTAAAATGTCCCGCCAATTGTCGATGCTAATTTCCTGCAGGGGCTTTTGGGTGTCCGGATGAATCTCAATTTTTTTGGCAAATTGCACTGCATTTAAACATCGACCATCGTCAAGGGCGAGACCAACACCCACGGCACCCTGGTGCAAATTGGCTTTGCCATCCGATGCGTGAGTTGCGAGTCGCAGCATGGCCATCACCGGATAGCCTTTAAAGACAATTATCCGAATATCCGGAACTCCCTCGTGCGAGTAACCCACAAAACTCTTGTCAAAGGATATGAGGTCTTCGATGAGGACTACATCGGGAGTGCCACCGAGTGAATACAGGCCCGCCAGTGTGTTGCTCATATGACGACGCAGATCCGATATTCCCAGGGCAGCTCCTGAGTTTTTCACAAACCGACTTTCGTCCCTGCCGGTAATCACGAGAATGCCCTTGCCGCCAGAACCCTTGGAGGGTTTGAGCACAAAGTTCTCGCGCTCGGCCAGCTGGTCTTCAATATGATTGATTTCGTGTTGCTCTTTCACAACAAACTGCAGCGCCGGAGTCGGTACTCCGAACTCTTCAGCGAGCATTTTGGTTTTTAGTTTGTTGTCCACCAGGGGGTAGAGACTGCGATCATTGTAGCGGGCAATAAACTCCAGGTTGCGGCAGTTCATGCCCAGCATACCCAACCGCTTCAGGCGCGAAGGTCCGACCCATCCCACGACTTTTAACCCTCGTCCATGGCGCGGAAGCGTCGTAGTTCGGACAGCTTGTAGCCGGTGTACTGACCCATGGCGAGAATCGCCGCCAGCAATACCAGGTTGAGTTCGGGGAAGTTAAAACTGAGATGATTCACGATGGTCGCCTGCATCAGCAAAAAGGCGATGATCGCCACCAACAAGCTTCCACCGCCCTGTATAAACACTTCCTTGGGGCCTTCCTCTTCCCACAAGATAGACATTCTTTCGATGGTCCAGGCAATGATTATCATCGGGAAGAAGGTGATGGTCATGCCCGTGCTGTAACCCAACTGATAGCCGATGATACTCAGTGCGGAAATGAGAAAGATAACCAACACAAGTAGGGTTGCGATTCGAGCAACCAATAGTAGGTTTAACTTTGATAAAAATGTACGCAGCAGCAAACCGAAACCCACGACACTGATAAAACCGATTAATCCTGGCACCAGGGAAGTCTGCAAAAAAGACAGTGAAATGAGGATCGGCATGAACGTACCGGCGGTCTGTAATCCAACCAAAACTCTCATGAAAACCACAACCGCTGCACCCAGTGGGAGTAACAGCAGGAGCTTGAACATACTCTGCTCTTCGATGGGAAGGTGGTGAACGCCGATGATCGAAAATATGCTTTGGCTGTCTATCACTGCAGCCATTTGTAGCGCTGGGACCGTTTGGCGAATCATCGAAAAACTCACGCGGGATCGTCGGCCGCCACTGACATCGAGTAGAGATTTTCCGCCTCTGTGCCAAAGCAACAGATTATCTGGAACTCCTGAATCACCGGTCTTGGGGTTAAACAGCAACCATCCACCGTCAGTGTATATTTCTACCATCGGCGTTAGTTGCTGCCTACGTCTTGCATCTTCCAGATATAGGCCCAGCACCGACCGGGATGGAACATCCGCTGAACTTAGGAACTTGATGAGTAGTTCGGCCTTATTGTCCTCTTGAGCTAACAATAGCGCCGTGTTTTGGTCCTGCTCGCCCATGTTGAGTAATTTAATCAGTTCTCTAGTGAGACTATCAGGGGTGCTGGAAGTGGCTTGCGCCCGCTCGAGAATATGCTCGGCTGCTATGCGCTGAGCATTATCCCAATAGACTGCCTTGGATTTTTTGGGAACCTCTTCTGTGGCTGCCACAGTATCCTCGGTTTCCTCAAACTGCGCTGTGTAATATAGCGATTGGTCGCCCTTGGCTGCCCGCCGGGTCCACTCGCCGCGCCGGTCTCCATGATCCATGATAATCGAGAATCCGTAGCCTGGTGACGCCGCCTGTTCCGTGAAAAGCCTGAACCCCGGTATGGAGTCTGGCAAACCAAGGCTTGCGGTGATGGGGGCTTCGGTAGCTTTGAAATCGATTCTTGCCTCGATCAACCACACTGCTTTTTCTTTGCCTGGGCTAAAGGGGATGCCGGTATCGACATGCCGCAGCCAGGCTAGTGTCAGGCCGCAAAGAGCGATGATAACTACCATCGCGTAAAATGCGCCCTGGCGGGTCATGAATTTCCGCGATCTGACTTAGACACGGTTTGGGGCTCTTTGGGAGGCGCGGCGTTTTGTTTGCTCACATCCACAATCATAACGTCCTGCAGAATATTGCGGCCGATTAACACTTGGTAATCCAAATGGCTGCGATTGCCCAAGGTAAATTCGGCCGACTGAGTGATATGCCCAACGGTAATTGCCAATTTGATGACTGGGCGGCGCTCGGGTTCGCTGCTGTTGGCTTGAATAATCAGCGCCATTCTTTTCAGCTTGCGCTCCATTGGAATTGGCTCGTTTGTTTCCGGGTGCAATATTTCAAACTTCACCCATCGCCTGCCGTTGCGTTCAAATAGTTTGATATTGCGTGCATCGAGAGAGGCTGTTTCTGCGCCGGTATCGATTCGTGCGGGCAGGGCCAGTTGCAAATCCTCCAACCAGACCTGTTCGCGCTGGCCCACAATCATTTTTGCGGAGCTAGCTTCTACGATTGCGATAGGCTTCGACGGCGAACAAGCGATGGTATCCTCCTCAATCTCTATCGGCGCCAGACTGGTTTCGAGGGAGACGACATCCCTCTGAATGCCGCTGAGCGCTGCCATCATCTCGCCCATTTGAGTTTGTTGCAGGGTCAGTTGCTCATTGCTTAGGCTCTGTGACGCCAGGCATTGCTCTATCGACGCCAGGCATTGCTCTATCGACGCCTCCAGACCCTGTTGTTGGCTAAGAAAGTCAGTGGTAGACGCACAACCGATCGCCGACAGTAAAACAGCCACAAGGGCATATTTTGGGATGCTATTGGATACCATCAAGTACTCCGGTTGTCGTGCTTAGTCGTTTTTGTGGCTGCCGTCGCAAAGGGGTTGGTTCGCGGTTTCCTTGCAGCCGCAAAAATACAGCGTATCGGCTTCGGAGGGTTCGTATCGCAGGGGTGAGAAGCCGCTGTCTTTGTGGCAGCCATCACAAAATGGCTGGGCGTCACTGAGGCCGCAAGTGCACCAGAAATAGGCCTTGCCAGCTTCAACCTCAACGGCATAAGGGCTGTCCGCCGCTCTGTTGGGTTTGTCCATCGTATTCTCCACATGTTCAGCTCGAGGATGAGCGACAAGCTACATGCCTCAGTATAGCCAAATTGGCCTGTTATTGGTTGATCTTACTCTGGGCCCACCAGCTACGCTGGCGACCGTGGATTTTACCAGTAGCTGTACGCCTGCGTAACGCAAAGAAGCTGTGACATATGGCCAATACTGATTAAAGCCGCTAGAGTAGCCGTCATTACGGGTACATACGTCAAAATGTAGACAATGAGCAAAGCAAAAAGTCGGTATTTCAAAAGACCCGAGGGGCCCAAAATGCATGGGCTGGCCGTTAGCTATGCGTTGGCAGCCTATATTGGGGGTTTGACTGGCTTGTGGTCGAGCTCCTGGTTTGTAAACGCAGCGGCTGTGCTTTGGTTGGCCCACGGGATGATTATTGCTGCGTACATGATCCACGAGTGCGGGCACAACACGGTTTTTCGTCAGAACAAACACAATGCTCGCCTGGGCACCGCGCTGACCTGGTTGTGCGGGGCGGCTTACGGCACCTACGAAGATATTCGGTACAAACATTTTCGCCATCATGTGGATAACGACGATGTGGTGTGGTTTGACTATGAGGTTTTTTTTCGCAAGCATCCTATCGTTTATCGTGTGACAGTCTTTCTCGAGTTCTTCTATATCCCCGCTCACGATCTGATCATGCATATCATCATGATCTTCTGTTCATTCATCATTCCACAGCGCCGTGATCAGAGAGTCAGAAATGTCTGTGTTATTTTAATTCGCGGCGGAGTTTTTGTGACCTTGGCCCTGTTTTATCCCAAGGTTGCTCTCTTGTACGCCATTGCCTACATCACCATGATGACGGTGTTGCGTTTCATGGATGGCATCCAACACGACTATGGGTATCACCTGTATCTGTTTACTGATGAACGGTCCGAAAGGAAAGGGGATATCGAGTGGGAGCAGGAACACACGTTTAGTAACGTGTTGTCTTTCAAGCGCGAATGGCCAAACTGGTTTGTGCTGAATTTTGGTTATCACAACGCCCACCATGCCAAGCCCACGACTCCATGGTATGAACTTCCCAAAGTGCATCGTGAACTGTTCGGAGAAGATCCGGGTAATGTGATTCCACTGTGGCCACAGCTGCAGCTGTTTCATCGCTACAGAAGCAACAGGATTTTTCATGATGCCCAGGGTTTGCCAGACGTGGAAGGCCGAGATTTTTTACATGCGGCACAGCGTGGACAAGTTACCGGCGGCAATGCCGCCTCCTTTCTAACGGCTTTTTAGGTGGGCTATGCAAAAGCTTGAGGTTTACCAGTCGCTTTGGGCAATGGAGAGGCGTCATCCCGACGGGATAGAGGCCAGTGTCCAAGAGAATTGTGCGCGCATTGCACAAGCGGGTTTCGATGGAATCTGCATTGACCCAGGCGTTACGCAAATCGATAAGAATTTTGCCCAGCTACCCCTGTATGAACAGCATTCATTGGGCGTTATGGTGAATGCTTTTCCCTATAAGGTTAACGAGTTAAAGCCCACTCTTGAAATGGCAAAAGCCATGAACGCCTGTATGGTAAATGTCATTGGCGGCGTGATGCCGGTGAATGTTGCCGGTGCTATTCCCGTGTTGTATCGATGGATGGATGCCGCTGAGGATGTGGGCGTGCCGCTGCTGATTGAGACTCACCGCGACGGTATTCTGAATGACCTTTACTACACCCTGGAAGTCATCGATTCTCTGCCAGAATTGCGGCTCTGCGCAGATTTGTCTCACTTTGTCGTGGACCGGGAATTTAGCCTGCCGCTGGGTGAACGCGACAGTGGTTTTATCACTAGAATTTTGGAGCGTTCGGATTGCTTTCAGGGGCGTGTGTCCAATAAAGAGCAGGTGCAGATTCAAATCGATTTCCCGCAGCATCAGGAATGGGTAAGTATTTTTCGATCTTGGTGGAAGCAGGGGATGAAGGCCTGGAGAGCGCGCAATCCCGACGACGCTACCTTGCGTTTCCTGTGTGAATTAGGGCCCCCAAGTTATGCCATTACCGATGCCAACGGCAACGAACTGTCTGACCGTTGGCAAGAGGCCCTAAAGATCAAGTCCTGGGTTGAACAGATTTGGCTCGAGCTTGATTCCGAACAACCCTAGCGTCGAACTTATAGCTGTTTGAGCAGTCTATAGTCATTCAACTAGCCAATAGGTTTCTCCATGTTACGCAGTGTTTTGATGTTGTCGGTTTTATTCAGTTTTCAATCGCTGGCCCGCGCCGAATCCGCTGAAGCTTTTTTTGCCGGCGGATGTTTTTGGTGCATGGAATCATTTTATCAGGAGGCTGATGGCGTTAGCGATGTGGTCTCCGGCTTCACTGGAGGTGAGTCCAAAAATCCGACTTACACTGGAAATCACAAAGGTCATTATGAAGCTGTAAAAGTGACCTACGATCCAGAAGTTGTCAGCTATGCGCAACTACTGGACAGCTTTTGGCACAACGTCGACCCTTTTGATGCGCGCGGTCAGTTTTGCGACAAGGGACCCAGTTACCTCAGTGCAATTTTTGTGGGGAATGAAATAGAACGAGAGCTCGCCGAGAAAACCAGGGCTGCAGTCGTTGAAAGGTTTCCCAAGCAGACTGTTCAAACTCCCATATTGGACGCCGGAGATTTTTGGCCGGTAGAGGAGGGCCACCAGGACTACTACATCAAGAATCCGGTTAGGTATAAATACTATCGGTGGAACTGTGGTCGGGACCGGCGTTTAGAGGCGATCTGGGGAAACCAAGCAGGCCATTGATTACCCCCGGCCAGCGCTTAAGTGTTGGCTAGTTGGGCTTTCTCTTCCTGGCTGGCGAGATACTCTTCGTAAGTTCCCTGAAAATCGATGAGCTGTTGGTCTTTAATCTCGATGACACGTGTTGCCAGTGAAGAGACAAATTCCCGGTCGTGACTGACGAAAATCAAAGTGCCGTCGTAGTGATCCAGAGCCAGGTTTAGCGCTTCAATGCTTTCCATATCCAGGTGGTTAGTCGGTTCATCCATCAACAGTACATTGGTATCCTGCATCATCAGTTTACCGAACAGCAGACGGTTTTTTTCTCCACCAGAGCAGACCTTCACTTTCTTTTCAAAATCGTGGGATGAGAACAGCAGTCGGCCGAGAGTTGCCCGCACTATCTGATCGTCATGACGGGCTTTGCGCCACTGGCTCATCCAGTCGAAGAGATTGAGTTCGCAATCGAAATCGCTGGTACTGTCCTGGGGGCAATAGGACAAACTGGCGTTTTCCGCCCACTTTATTTTTCCACTCTGCGCTTCCAGTTCATTCAGGAGGCAGCGAAGAAAGGTCGTTTTACCCGCACCGTTTTCTCCGATTACAGCAAGCCGGCAGCCGGCCTCCAGCATCAGGTTACCCTTGCTGAACAGTGGCTCGTTCTCAAAACCGTGGCCGAAATTCTCCAATGTAACCGCCTGGCGGTGCAGCTTTTTCTCCTGCTTAAAGCGGATATAGGGGCTGATACGACTGGAGGGTTTAATGTCTTCCAGGGTGATTTTCTCAATTTTCCTGGCTCGAGAAGTGGCCTGCTTGGCTTTCGATGCATTGGCTGAGAATCGGCTTACAAACTGCTGCAGTTCGGCTATCTGAGTTTTCTTTTTGGCATTCACTGACTGCTGCCGTTCGCGTACGGCGGTGGAGGCAATCATAAAGTCGTCGTAGCTACCCGGGTAAACGCGCAGCTCGCCGTAGTCGATGTCTGCCATATGAGTGCACACGGCGTTCAGGAAGTGGCGATCGTGAGAAATGATAATCATGGTGCTTTTGCGCTCGTTGAGCACGCCTTCGAGCCAGCGGATTGTGTTGATGTCCAGGTTGTTTGTCGGCTCGTCCAGTAACAATATATCGGGATCGGAAAACAGGGCCTGTGCCAGCAGTACTCGCAACTTCCAACCCGGGGCTACTTCACTCATAGGGCCGTAGTGCAGGGATTGCGCGATGCCCGCACCCATTAAGATTTCTTCCGCACGGCTTTCCGCGCCGTAGCCGTCGAGTTCCGCAAACTCAATTTCCAGGTTGGCAACTTTCATGCCTTCTTCTTCTGACATCTCCGCCAAGGAGTAAATACGCTCGCGTTCCTGCTTTATCTCCCACAGCTTGGCGTGCCCCATAATCACGGTGTCGACGACACTGAATTCTTCAAAGGCGAACTGATCTTGGTGAAGCGTGCCCAATCGCTCGTTGGGCGTAATTGATACATTGCCGGCGGAGGGCACTAAGGATCCGTCGAGGATTGTCATGAAGGTCGATTTGCCACAACCGTTGGCGCCGATGAGTCCATAGCGGTTGCCGTCGCTGAATTTGACGGATATGTCTTCAAACAGGGGCTTGGCACCAAACTGCATGGTGATATTTGCGGTTGAAATCAAGGGCTTATGCTCGTCGGAATATTGTGGGTTTTCAAAGGGGGCGTACTATAGGGGCTATCGGCTCGAGAGTCGAGTGATATTGGTTGAAAAATGTACAGAAATGAGTGACTTGAGCCCCACTGCACGTTTTTATTGTGCGGGGCTCCCGATCAGCAGGAATTTATTCGTATTTACACAAGTAGGCGGTTTCGCCGGGGACCTTTAAATCGAAGCTTTGATTGGCTTCTACGGTAAATGTTTCGCCGCTGAGGTAGCTTTTCCATTCTTCGCTTTGGGGGAGTTTTACGATAAGTTCTCCGCTAACTACGGTCATGTATTCTTTTTGGCTGGTGTCGAAGGTGTATTCGCTGGGGGTCATTACGCCTACGCTAGCTGGGAGGTCGCCGCCGTCGAATGCGATGGATTTTACGTTGCCTTCGAAGTATTCGTTGACTGTTAGCACTGGTTGTTTGTCCTTTTTCCGCATTTTTGAGTTGGGGGTTTTTAATCCGGCGAAACCCCCCGGTGTGATTGCCTCACTCGGTTGAAGGTTCACGCCCTTATGAGGCAATCACACCGGGGCGTCTCGCCTCACACTGAGCGGGAGTCATATCCTTCACTAATCAGGGTCAGGTCCGCGGATCACTCGTAACTGGTCGTTTTGTTGGGCTGTTTTCTTGGCTTATTCTACTTCGTCGGCGCTGCTGATTCTTTCCAGGCGTTCCTGTTCTTCGGCGAAGGCCGCTTTGATCTCTTCCAGCACCGAATCGACGTTTGCCTCGTGGGTGTCCTCTTCGTAGTACCCTGTTAGCTCTATCTCGGGGTGGAGATCTCCCTCTTCGTAGTGCTCCCAGATTTCCTTGGCGTAATTCGTTTTCAGAAGTTCCGGGGCAAACAAGCCGTAGTAGTCGCGCATTTTGTTGACGTCGCGCTCCAGCATGGCTTCGGCATTATTGTTTGCTGCGGCATCCACCGCCTGGGGCAGATCGATGATGACGGGGCCGTAGTCGTCTACCAAAACGTTGAACTCTGATAGATCTCCATGGACGATGCCGGCGCATAACATGCGCACTACATCTTGCATCACGGTCACGTGGTCTTCCAAGGCTTGCTCGGCGGTCATTGATACTTCGCTGAGTCTGGGGGCTACCTGGCCTTCGTCATTTGTGACCAGTTCCATGAGCAGGACGCCATCGAAGCAGCCGTAGGGCTTGGGCACCCGGACGCCGGCTGCGGCTACTCGGTACAGCGCATCTACCTCTGCATTTTGCCAGGCTTCCTCTTGCTGCTTGCGGCCGAATTTTGAGCCCTTTTCCATGGCCCTGGCGCGACGGCTGTTGCGGACCTTCCGGCCCTCCTGGTATTGCACGGCCTTTTTAAAGCTGCGTTTGTTGGCTTCTTTATAGACTTTTGCGCAGCGGATTTCGGAGCCGCAGCGAACGGTGTAGACCGTTGCTTCCTTGCCGCTCATCAGCTGGCTTACCACATCGTCTATCAGGCCATCTTCAACCAGGGGCAGAAGTCGTTTTGGGAACTTCATCGTAATTCTCAACTCAGGTGTGAGCTGGTCTCGAGTTGTCGGAGCGCTCACACATTTAATCAGCGCGGGATGATAACACGCCTCATTTAATGGCGGGTGATTGACCTTGCTTGGGTTATACTGCGCCCCGATGAACACTGCCCAGAACATTCTTCAGACCGTATTCGGTTACCCGTCGTTTCGAGAGCCTCAGGATGAAATCATCCAGACGGTCCTCGCGGGCAAAGATGCGTTGGTTCTTATGCCAACCGGAGGCGGGAAGTCACTTTGCTACCAAATTCCGGCGCTGGCACTCGATGGGTGCGCTGTTGTTATTTCTCCGCTGATCGCTTTGATGCAGGATCAAGTGAATGCACTGCGACAGCTCGGGGTTAATGCCAATTTTCTAAACTCCACCCTGGACCACCAGTCGGTGATGCAGATTGAAAATAGCCTGTTGGCGGGGGAATTGGACTTGCTCTACATCGCGCCTGAGAGGCTGAATCAGGCGCGCATGTTGGATCTTTTGTCTCGCGCATCTATCTGCCTGTTTGCCATTGATGAGGCTCACTGCGTGTCTCAGTGGGGGCATGACTTCAGGGCGGATTATCTTCGCCTGAGCTTACTGCACGAAATGTTTCCCGAGGTTCCGCGCATTGCCTTAACGGCAACGGCTGACGCTCGCACCCGCACGGAAATCATTAATCGTCTTGACCTGGCCGAGGCCCGGCAATTTCTGGCCGGGTTTGATCGCCCCAATATCCGCTATCGGATAGCGCTGAAACATACCGCCAAAGCCCAGCTGTTGAGTTTTCTAAAGGACGAGCATCCCACGGATGCAGGGATCATCTATTGCCTGTCGCGCAAGAAAACCGAGGAAACCGCCTATTGGCTGCGGGAGCAGGGGTTTAATGCGCTGCCTTACCACGCCGGACTCGACGCGGGCACTAGAGCCGATCATCAAGCCTGTTTTCTGCGGGAGGAAGGGGTGATTATCGTGGCCACCATCGCTTTCGGGATGGGTATTGATAAGCCCGATGTGCGTTTTGTTGCTCATCTGGATTTACCTAAAACGGTGGAATCCTATTACCAGGAAACAGGTAGGGCAGGGCGCGATGGTGAACCGGCCAACGCGTGGATGATTTATGGTCTGCAGGATGTGATTAAACTTCGCCAAATGATGGCGGGCTCTGAGGGAAGCGAGGAACACAAGCGTGCGGAGCAGCATCGCCTGAATGCCATGCTCGGGCTGTGTGAGATTACCACCTGCAGAAGGCAGGCGCTGCTGAACTACTTTGATGAAGCCATGCCCGAGCCCTGCGGTAATTGTGATACCTGCCTAGAGCCCGTCAATACCTGGGATGGCACCGAGGCTGCGCGCATGGCCCTAAGTGCCGCATACCGCAGCGGCCAGCGCTTTGGCGTTAATCATCTGGTGGATATCCTGCGCGGCGCGGAAACCGCAAAAATTAATCAGTTTGATCATCGACAACTTTCCACCTATGGCGTCGGCAAAGATCTCGACAACAATCAATGGCGCTCCGTGTTTCGGCAGCTGGTGGCCGGTGGTTATCTGAGCGTAAACCTGGAGCGTTTTGGAGCCCTGCGTCTGGAAGAAAAATGCCGGCCTTTGCTGCGCGGGGAGCAATCTATAGAGCTCCGTAAAGACGTGAAGAGAAAGTCCACCAAAGCGCAAACGAAAACGCCCTTGCCTCATGATATCGATGTCACTTTGTGGGAAGCGCTGCGCGAATGCCGCCGGGAATTTGCCGAGGAGCAGGGTGTACCTCCCTATGTTATTTTCCACGATCGGGCGCTGCAGGAGATGTGTATTACCGTGCCGCAAAATCTTTCGCAGTTTAGCGATATTAGCGGCGTTGGGGAGCGCAAATTGGAAAAATACGGCCCCTCGTTTCTTTCGGTCATTAATGAGCATTTGGCGACCGCTTAGTCTTTTACGTAGGCAGTCTTTTTTTGCATTAAAAATCTGAAATGCCAACGACTTCGAAGATTTGCGCTGGTCCGTAAAGCGAATTTTTACTCCAGTGATATTTTTACTTTTCATCAGCAGGCGACTAAGTACTCGAACGCCATCATTCAGGAGTTGGCTGTCACTGGGTGGCGCAATATTACTGGCGACAACCGTGCTATCGATGCGTAATTTTTCCATCGATAGTATGCCTGCTTTAAGCCAACTGACAGAGAGGGTCTCATGCACTTTTTCCAGCGTTTCTGGCCTGATACTCCGTATAGTTGACTGTAGCCCAGATCGACTGGGCATTGTTGTGGCAGGCAGCCGGGCAAAAGTACGGTAGGTCATTGAGTCCGACAAATTAAATGCCAATTGCTCGTAGCTGACGCGCAACAGTTGCTTCAAGAGCATGCATCGAAAAATGGTTTCAACTGTTAAACCCGATCGACCTACCTTGGATAGCGATGCATCAATGAGGTCGTCGGCGACCAGAAGTAGTATTTCTGGATGTTGATCCAGTCGGTTTGATAGCGCCCGAAGTTGGGTCCCAAATTCGTGTTTTGAGTAGTTTTCAAATATACTTGCCTGAGCAATGCGGGTCTCTCGCATGCGGAATCCTCTTGGTTTTTTTGTTTTTTGTTCACACCTTAAACTTAACAAATTCAAGAGGATTTTTTAATACCTTGCGAAAAATATTCCTTATATTTCAATGGATTGAAAGTTTATGGATAGGCACTAGCTAGAGTGCGGGCACTACTACGCAGGGAAGATAGAGCAGATAATTCCGCGGTCCCTATTGCCATCGGTGAACTGGTTATCGACTCACAACGGCGCGAAGTGGAATTTAGGGGCAATGCGCACTCCTTATCCACTGCAGAATTCGATGTATTGCACATGTTGGCGCAGCAAGCTGGGTCAGTAGTTTCCAGGGACGCCATTTATGAAAAGCTACGACGAATGGAATATGACGGGGTGGAGCGATCAATCGACCTGTATGTTTCACGCATACGCAAGAAGCTTGATGAAGACGCGAAGCATCCGAAAATTATAAAGACGGTACGCAACGCCGGCTACCTGTTGGTATCCGCGTGAGGCGCACAATAATTATTACCTGTTTCGCCGCATTGGCCGCTGTGTTTTTTGCATATTCCGTCTCTGAGTGGGTAATTCGGACACAGATAGAACCCTACGAGCGAATGGCGTTAAGGGAGTTCTACAATACGCAGCTGCTAGGGAATATAGAACGACTTCGTGCCTCTAATAGTCAGAACGAGGTACAGATTGTCGCAGATGTTGAAAAAGAATTTGGTGTAGACCTCGTGTTCTTCGGCATGAATGAGCCTCACATTGATCGAGCTGCCGGCGCCTATGACAGCCACATAGAAATGGAGGGCGCTCTCTTCAGGATTGCCATGCCAGATCGCCGCATACTTGAAATTGGTCCGTTTCATGCTTTCGCCTGGTTGGCCTTGCTGCAGCCTATGATTACCATCGCATTGTTGATACTTTTCATCTATATAGCTGTGGCGTTCGCCATGCGTCCATTATCTTCGGCATTGTTGGTGTTAAGCGAACGGGTGGGCGCTAGAAATAAGACCAACACAGAGGGCGATGCACTACTGATTCTGGATTCTGCTATTGAATCCTCAGAGAGGAAAAACGCGGCGTTACAATCGGAACGCGACGAGTCGATAAAGAACCAGAGGGATTTCTTGCACGGTGTCGCGCATGAATTGTTTACGCGCCTGGACCCTAGTAGAGCACGTCAATCGGGCGGCACTGGCTTGGGGTTGTCCGTAGTGCACGGAATTATCATGAGAATCGGCGGGAACGTTAGCATAAATGATAGCGCGCTTGGTGGTGCAAAAGTTATCGTGAGCTGGCCCTTAACAGGCGGGATGGACGAGAGGCGGGATTAACGGTACTTCGGCTGCGCTCCAAAATATCGAGCCCCTTCTGCTTCAGCCAGTACTCAGTGGTTGTTCTTATTGATTAAGGTAGGCAATCTTTTGGCCTAATCAAACGCACAATAATGTGCTTTTCCCAAGGAGAAAAAAGATGCGGGCACTGGTAAAGCGCGAATCTTGTGTAGGACTGTGGCTGGAAGATGTTCCTATGCCCGAGGTGGGCATCAATGATGTCTTGATAAAGGTGAAGCGCACCGCAATTTGCGGGACAGACATGCACATTTACAACTGGGATGCCTGGGCCCAGAAAACAATTCCCGTACCCATGGTGGTCGGCCACGAATTTGTAGGCGAAATCCTGGAAACAGGTGCCAACGTAAACGACTTCCAACCGGGCCAGATTGTGTCTGGTGAAGGTCACGTGGTGTGTGGTCGTTGCTGCAATTGTATGGCGGGTCGTCGTCACTTGTGCAACCAGACATCCGGCGTGGGGGTGGACCGTCAGGGTGCCTTTGCCGAATACCTCTCCCTGCCTATGTCCAATGTGTGGGAGCACGCGCCGGGCATAGACCTGGATGTGGCCGCGTTATTCGACCCCTTCGGCAACGCCGTGCACACTGCCTTGCAGTTTGACCTGTTGGGCGAGGATGTTCTGATTACCGGGGCCGGACCTATCGGAGCTATGGCCGCCGCTGTCTGCAAACACGCCGGTGCCCGGCACGTGGTCATCACCGATGTGATCGACTCCAGGCTTGAATTGGCCGCCACCCTGGGGGCCACCCGTACGGTAAATGTCAGCCGGGAGAGCATCGCCGATGTGCAACAGCAACTGGGTATGAGCGAGGGTTTTGATGTTGGCCTGGAAATGTCGGGTAATCCACTGGCCTTCAACGACTTGATTGGCAGTATGTGTCACGGCGGCAAGATATCCATTCTCGGTATTCCCTCCCAAGACACCGCTATCGACTGGAGCAAAGTGATATTCAATATGCTCACCTTGAAAGGTATTTACGGAAGGGAAATGTATGAGACCTGGTACAAGATGTCAGTGATGATCGACTCCGGACTGGATCTCTCACCGGTCATTACCCATCGCCTGAACTACACGGAATTTCAACGAGGCTTTGACGTAATGAACAGTGGCGAGGCCAGCAAGGTTATTCTCAACTGGGAGGCTTAGAAAATACCATGTACGACAGATTTCAGGAGCATCTGGCCGCCCAGCTCAAAGAGATTGAAGAAGCGGGGCTCTATAAACATGAGCGCCTGATCAGCAGTCCACAGGGAGCGCACGTGCGCGTAAAAAGCGGTGAGGTACTCAACCTCTGCAGCAACAACTATCTTGGGCTAGCGCAACATCCGCAGGTAAATGCTGCAGCGGCGAATGGCTTACAGGATTGGGGTTACGGGATGGCCTCGGTGCGCTTTATTTGTGGCACACAGACCTTACACAAACAACTCGAAAGCAAGCTTAGCGATTTCCTGGGCATGCAAGACACCATCCTCTACCCCTCGTGTTTCGATGCCAACGGGGGATTGTTTGAAACGATACTGGGTGCTGAAGATGCGGTGATTTCCGATGAGCTCAACCATGCCAGCATCATCGACGGTGTGCGACTGAACAAGGCCCAGCGTTATCGCTATAAAAATAGTGATATGTCGGATCTGGAAGAGCAGCTGAAGGCGGCCGACACGGCGGGAGCTCGGTTCAAGCTGATTACCACAGACGGCGTTTTTTCCATGGACGGCTACATCGCTCGCCTGGACGTGATCTGTGATTTAGCGGACAAGTACGATGCATTAGTGCACTTTGATGATAGCCACGCTACCGGCTTTGTTGGTGCGGGCAGTCTGGGTACGCACCAACTGCGCGGTTGCATGGATAGGGTCGACATTACCACGGGTACACTGGGCAAGGCTCTGGGTGGTGCGAGTGGCGGCTACACGTCAGCAAGGCAAGAGATTGTCGATCTGCTTCGCCAGCGATCACGTCCCTACCTATTTTCAAATACCGTTGCCCCTCCTGTGGTCTCGGGTGCTCTGAAGGCCATTGACTTGGTCAGTGAGTCACCTGATTTACGCGATAGACTGAATCGCAATGCCGCGGTGTTCCGTGAGGGTTTGGAGAGTGTGGGTTTTGAGCTGTTGCACGGCGAACATCCTATCGTGCCGATTATGTTGCATGACGCGACGAAGGCGGCAAAGTTCGCCGAGGCTATGTTGAACCAGGGTGTCTATGTGGCGGCATTTTCCTTTCCGGTCGTTCCGCAGGGCAAGGCGCGTATTCGGACCCAGATGTCGGCGGCGCTGTCGGATGATGACATTTCGTTGGCCCTTGAATCCTTTCGGATCGTCCGGGATGCATTGTAATTAGCATCCCGGAGGGATTTATGTTCTTAGTCATAACGGGGATATCTACATATTGTGCAAGGCGAGATCTGGTCAGTCATCAATATGGTGGACCTCATTGCAGTTGCGGTATTCGCTGCTAGTGGTGCGTTAGCCGCTGCAGAAAAGAAGTTGGATATCCTGGGCTTTATACTCTTTGGCACGATCACTGGTATTGGTGGCGGTACCGTCAGAGATTTGCAGCTCCAGGCTGATGCCGTGTTTTGGATTGTCGACACTCGCTATTTGTGGGTCTGCATTGGCGTCTCTGAGGCTATCTGGTTTTTGGCACCGTTGCTAAACTCTTTGCATCATGTCTTATTGTGGGCAGATGCGGTTGGCATGGCGCTGTTTTCGGTATTGGGAAGCGCTAAGGCGTTAGAGTGGGGTGTGCCTGCCATTGTAGCAGTGGTACTGGGGACAATGACCGCTACATTTGGATCGTTGATTCGAGATACCTTGCTCAACCAACACCAGTACTGCTGGGTCCTGAAATTTATGTCACAGCAACGCTGCTGGGCGCCAGTAGCTACGTGATACTACAACAATTTCCATCCACCGAATTCCTTGCTATGCCGCTGGCCATTACCGCAGCGTTCCTGCTCCGGATTTCAGCTATCGTGTTCGATTTGAGATTGCCGAAGAACAGTCGTTAAGAAGACGGTGCTACCCAAGTGGTCAAGAAAACCCATAGGATTAAAGATATCCACAGCCTTGGCCCGTCAACACAGCTGCAGCGCCAGCGGTTCGTAGTGTCCATGCCGCTGCCCGCAAAGCGTCGGTGTCATACGCGTAAACGTCTAAACTGTCAAACGAAATTGAGGTGGTATTTTGCCTCAAAATGCTCCTTAATAGCGTCCCCGAAAAGGGATGGGAATATTTTCTCTCGTGCAACAAGTGGAAGAAAAAGTTTTTCCTTTTAGATCAAAAACTTAGTGGATTTTCGCGACCTATTTATCCCGGCCTGGAATCGTGTCCTGAGTACTGAATCCACGGGATAGAAGCGTCGACGATTACCGCGGAGTTTCAGTCTACAAACAAAAATTTGGTTGCGCCGGAACATTGCCCTGATTGTGTGGTTTAGCACCCCACTCTCACTTAACGGTTTTTCTGACGTTGCTAGATAGACAAAGAAGAGCTTTATAGGCTTGGTGACTCACCAGCCTTAATGGAATTTGAGAGGGTCTGGCTCGTGTTTCTTCGCATGATCAGGCCTGCAGCAACAATTTAATAGGTAGTTTGAATATGACCAATTTTAGCAATAAGCCTCGTGGCCTTTATCGCGCTGAATTTGAGCACGATAGCTGTGGTATTGGATTTGTGACCAACCTTAAAGGCAAAAAGTCCCACGAAATTATTGGGAATGCGCTGACTATGCTCACTTGTATGGAGCACCGCGGCGGCACTGGCTTTGATATCAAAAGTGGTGATGGTGCTGGAATATTAATTCAAATCCCCCATGATTTTTTCGCGGCCGAAGTCGCCGATCTTGGCATTAGCCTCCCCTCAATGGGCGAGTACGGCGTGGGAATGCTTTTCTTTCCGGCGGAAGCCGGGCGCGCGCAGCGGTGTCGCAAGGTATTAGAGGACGCTATGCAAGAGTTGGGCCTTGGCCTGATGGGTTATCGTCCGGTCCCCTCAGACAATTCTATGTTGGGCGCCGCTGCGGTTGAGACAGAGCCGCAGATTGAGCAAGTTTTTATAGAGAAACCCGAAGGCCTAAGTACGCAGGAGTTTGAGCGCAAGCTATACGTGCTGCGCAAGTACGCCGCGCACTCAATTAATGCCAAAGTTACCGAGGAGTCCGATGAATTTTACATCGTCTCAATGTCCTCAAGTACCATCGTTTATAAGGGCCAGTTCACCACGGCACAAGTGCGCCAGTACTATGTGGATCTTCATGACGAGCGCGTAGTCTCAGGTTTGGCGATGTTCCATTCGCGCTTCTCCACCAATACATTTCCCGCGTGGCGCCGAGCCCAGCCATTCCGCTATCTGTCTCATAATGGTGAGATTAATACGGTACAGGGCAATATCAATTGGATGAATGCCCGTGAGGCGATGTTTGAGTCGATTAACTTCAGTGCTGCTGAACTTAAAATGCTCTTGCCGATTTGCAATCGCAACAACTCGGATTCTGCAAACCTTGATATGGCCATTGAGTTACTCGTGCTCAGCGGTCGCCCCATCGCTCAGGTGATGATGATGGTAGTGCCCGAAGCTTGGCAGACGCAGGAGAATATGGACCCTGTCAAACGCGCGTTTTACGAGTATTACGCCTGCGTGATGGAACCTTGGGATGGCCCGGCATCAATTTCCTTTACCGATGGAAACGTGATTGGTGCAACGCTGGACCGCAATGGTTTGCGTCCTTCGCGTTACCTGTTGACCGAAGATGGCACCTTGATCATGGGGTCAGAAACCGGCGCGCTGTGTGTTGATCAATCTACGGTCGTGCAAAAAGGGCGACTGCAGCCAGGCAAGATATTTATTGCTGATCTGGAAAAAGGTCGGATCATCAGTGATGAGGAAGTTAAGAAAGAGGTATCTTCTGCTCAACCTTACGGACGCTGGCTTAGCGGCAACAAAATTTTGTTAAGCGAACTGGATGTGTCCAGCGCATCCACCACCGCGCCGCCATTACCTAATTTGAGAAAGATGCAAAAGGCCTTTGGTTACTCCAACGAAGATCTCAATATTGTTCTGAAGCAAATGGTTGGCACTGGCAAAGAACCACTGGGCTCAATGGGTACCGACACGCCCTTGGCCATCTTGTCCGATCAACCGCAGCAGCTTTCTCACTACTTCAAGCAGCTTTTTGCGCAGGTGACTAATCCACCCATCGATCCCATCCGAGAAGAACTGGTGATGTCGTTGCGCGGCTATATTGGAAATTCGCTCAATCTATTGGCAGAAACACCGGCGCATTGTCAAAAGCTGGAAATTGAACAGCCGCTACTAACCAATGAAGAACTCAAGAAACTGCAGTATGTGGATCATGATCACTTACGCTCGAAAACGATTGATATTACTTTCAGAGCCAGTGGCAAAGAAGGTGAGCTTGAAGCGGCTCTAGACCGTGTCTGCCAGTATGCGAAGGATGCGGTGAATGACGGCTACTCGCTGCTATTGCTCAGCGATCGCGTGGTTGATACAGACCATGCGGCAATCCCATCAGTTTTGGCCACGGCCGCAGTGCACCATTATCTGATCCGCGAAGGCCTGCGCGCTAAGGCCGATATTGTTCTGGAAGTCGGCGATATTCGTGAAACGCACCACTTTGCCACCGTACTGGGTTACGGCGCTGCGGCGGTTAACCCCTATCTCGCGTTGGAGACTTTGTACGCCCTGCGCGATGAGGGTGTAGTTGATGCGCAATTGAGCAACGAGCAACTCATTGCAAAATACACTAAGGCTGTAGGCAGTGGCCTGTTAAAAATATTTTCCAAAATGGGTGTATCGACGCTTCAGTCGTACCAAGGCGCGCAGATATTTGAAGCACTGGGTATTAATAGCGACGTAGTTGATGCCTACTTCACGGGCACTATCAGCCGGATTGAAGGCATAGGTCTCGATCAGATAGCTGAAGAAGCGCTCATGCGTCATCGACAAGGGTTTCCCGACAAAGGTCGCATTGCCGTTGACAATCTATTGAAGACGGGCGGTGATTACGCCTGGCGTAACGATGGCGAGCGCCACTTGTTTAACCCCACTACCATTCGCCTACTGCAGCACTCTACCGCCAGCAACAATACTGAGCAGTTTAAAGAGTATGCCAATGTTGTTGATACACAGAGTCAGGAGGCCTTTACGCTGCGTGGCTTGCTTGAGTTTGCCCCGGGTCAGAAATCTATTCCACTGGATGAGGTTGAGCCCATTGAAAACATTTTCAAACGCTTTGCTTCGGGTGCTATGTCCTTTGGATCAATTTCTTGGGAAGCGCATACCACTTTAGCGATAGCGATGAATCGTATTGGTGGCAAGAGCAACAGTGGTGAGGGTGGTGAAGACCCTATTCGCTTCACCCCATTGGAAAACGGCGATTCGATGATATCGCGCATCAAGCAGGTGGCGTCGGGTCGTTTTGGTGTCACCAGTTATTATCTGGCCAATGCCGATGAACTACAGATCAAAATGGCCCAGGGCGCTAAGCCCGGCGAAGGTGGCCAGTTACCGGGTCACAAAGTGGATGCCTGGATTGGTCGGGTGCGCGGTTCTACCCCCGGTGTGGGATTAATTTCGCCTCCGCCACACCATGACATTTACTCGATCGAAGATTTGTCCCAGCTGATTTACGATCTGAAGAACGCGAACCGTGAGGCGCGGGTAAACGTGAAGCTGGTGTCTGAGGCGGGTGTTGGCACAATCGCCTCAGGCGTGTGTAAAGGCTATGCCGATGTGGTTTTGATTGCCGGTCACGATGGCGGCACCGGTGCCTCGCCGCTGAGTTCGATCAAGCACGCTGGCTTGCCCTGGGAATTGGGTCTGGCAGAAACGCATCAAACTTTAGTGCGTAATAATTTGCGTAGTCGCATCGTGGTACAAACCGACGGGCAATTGAAAACGCCCAGGGATCTGGCCATCGCGACATTGTTAGGTGCGGAAGAGTGGGGCGTTGCGACGGCGTCCTTGGTTGTTCAGGGTTGCATCATGATGCGCAAGTGTCATTTGAACACCTGCCCGGTGGGTATAGCGACACAGGATAGAGAACTGCGTAGTCGCTTCGCCGGTGAGGCTGATATCGTCGTCAATTTCTTTACCATGATGGCCCAGGGGCTGCGCGAGATTATGGCTGAGCTGGGGTATAGAACGATCAATGAAATGGTTGGGCAAACTCAGAGCCTGCAATTACGTGATGGCATTGACCACTGGAAATACAACAGCGTCGACCTAAGCCCCCTGCTGTTTAAAGAAGCGTGTACAGAAGGTCAAACCTTGTATTGCTCGACGCAGCAGAAGCATCTGATTGACGACATTGTTGATCGAAAGATGATTAGTGCTGCCCAAGATGCATTGGAAAACCAAACGCCTGTTAGCCTCGAGTATCCGGTGGTTAATACAGATCGCACGATTGGTGCGATGCTCTCCAATGAAATCTCCAAAAAGTATGATGCTGAAGGTCTTCCAGAGAACACCATCAACGTTAAATTCACCGGTTCTGCCGGCCAGAGCTTTGGTTGCTTTTCGGCCAAAGGCATTCGCTTTGAACTTGAAGGTGATGCCAATGACTACTTTGGTAAAGGCTTGTCGGGTGCCAATTTGGTTATTTACCCCGCCAGGGAAGCAACGTTTGAGCCTAGAAAAAACATTTTGATAGGCAATGTAGCCTTCTTTGGTGCCACTGCTGGCACGGCGTTTATACGCGGTGTAGCGGGCGAGCGTTTCTGTGTACGTAACTCGGGTGCCACCGCCGTTGTAGAAGGGGTGGGAGACCATGGGTGTGAATACATGACAGGCGGTAAGACGGTTATCTTAGGGCCTACGGGTCGTAACTTCGCAGCCGGCATGTCCGGTGGCGTAGCGTATGTGTTGGATAACGATGGTGATTTCGCCAGCAAGTGCAACATGGAAATGGTAGAGCTCGAGACGGTAGACAGTGAGTTGGAAATCGCCGAATTGAAATCACTAGTAGCGCGGCACAAAGAGAACACGCAATCCGATGTGGCCGAAGAATTACTGGCTGATTGGGATAACGCGTTGAAGCGTTTTGTGAAAGTAATGCCAGTAGATTACAAGCAAATGCAGGGCTATATGGATAAGGCGCGCAGCATGGGTAAGTTTGAAACGGAATACGATGTGGCTGTCGAAGCGTTCGACATGCATCTTGAAAACCTTGCCGCACAAAAAGCCTAAGCAAAAGCCTCAGCAGAGATAGGAGACATTACAATGGGTAATCCCACTGGATTTATGAAAGTAGCAAGGGCTTTGCCAGAAGATCGCGACCCCGCGCTGCGTTTGGTCGATTGGCAGGAAGTTCATGAACATATGGAGCCGCAAAAGATTCAGGAACAGGCTTCGCGTTGTATGGATTGTGGCGTGCCCTTTTGCCAGTCAGCAGTTTCCAAGTATGCACCGGCGGTTGCTGGCTGCCCCGTGAACAATATTATTCCCGAGTGGAACGATCTGATTTATCGCGGGCGCTGGAAGGATGCCTTGGATTTGTTGCACAAGACGAACAACTTCCCGGAGTTTACCGGCCGTGTTTGTCCGGCTCCTTGTGAGGGCGCCTGTGTGCTGGGTATTAATCAAGACCCGGTTACCATAAAACTCCACGAAGTTGCCATTATCGATCGTGGTTTTGAAGAGGGTTGGGTCGTGGCCCAGCCACCCGCTACACGCAGTGGAAAAACGGTTGCTGTCATTGGCTCCGGGCCTTCAGGGTTGGCGGCAGCGGCGCAGCTTAACAAAGCTGGGCATATGGTGACTGTTTACGAGCGTGCAGATCGCATCGGTGGTTTGTTGATGTACGGTATTCCTAACATGAAGCTGCAAAAGGAGATCGTGCAGCGTCGTGTTGATCTGCTGGCCGAAGAAGGCATTGTTTTTGTTACCAGGACTGAAGTGGGCAAAGATATTACTGCGCAGAAAATTGAAGCGGATTTTGATGCAGTAGTGTTGTGCGTAGGCGCGACGGTACCGCGTGATTTACAAGCGCCCGGCCGCGAGTTAAAAGGCATTCACTTTGCGATGGATTTCCTGCGCGCCAATACCAAGAGTTTGTTGGACAGTGAGCACCGAGACGGTAACTTCATCAATGCCGAGGGCAAAAACGTCATAGTTGTCGGCGGTGGCGACACCGGTACTGATTGCGTGGGTACCTCGTTGCGACACAAGTGCAAAAGCGTAACCCAGCTCGAAATTATGCCGCAGCCGCCGGCATCCAGGTTACCGAACAACCCCTGGCCGCAATGGCCCAAGCGTTTGCTGATTGACTACGGTCAGGAAGAATCCATTGCAGTGCAAGGGGAAGACCCCCGTGATTATTTAGTACAGACAACCAAGATTGAAAGCGATGAAAACGGTAACGTGAAAGCGGTTCATACGGTGGATATCGAGTGGGAACGCACGCCCGAAGGGCAGATGATTCCCAAGGAAGTTGCCGGTAGCGAGAAAGTGCATCCGGCTGATCTTATCCTGCTCGCCATGGGCTTTATGGGCCCTGAAGGGTCTCTTGTTGATCAATTTGGTCTGGAAAAAGATCCTCGCTCCAACATCCTTGCGCAATACGACGAGTTTGCCACCAGCAAACCCGGTATTTTCGCGGCAGGGGACGGCCGTCGTGGACAGAGCTTGATCGTCTGGGCGATTGATGAAGGTCGCCGTGCGGCTCGAGAAGTTGATCGGTTTTTGATGGGTAAGAGCTATCTGCCTTAGGTCATACAAATGACGGCGGCACGCGAAACAGCATTGATCACCGGTGCTTCCTCAGGCATTGGTGAGGCATTGGCCTTGGTTTGTGCACAACATCAATACGACCTAATACTGGTCGCGCGCAGCGTGAGCAAACTCGAAGCATTGGCCACACAGCTAAATCATGACTACGGCGTGGACGTTGCTGTACGGCCCTGCGACCTATCGGTTTCGGGCAACGTCAAAGAATTATGTGAGACGCTGCTGGCTGCTGGCGCTCAAATCGATATGTTGGTAAATAATGCTGGGGTTGTAGAGCATGGGTCCTTTGCGGCAATACCTGTAGATGACCATCAGCGGGTCGTACAGCTCAATGTATGCGCACTTAGCGCTATGTTGGCGTACCTGCTGCCGACCATGATCAAACGCGGCTCTGGCCGAGTCCTGAATGTTGCGTCGTTGGGGGCGTTCCAGCCGCTTCCCAGTGTTGCCACCTATGCGGCTACAAAAGCCTTCGTGCTATCGCTGTCTGAAGCGTTGGCCGAAGAGGTTCGAGGGACCGGGGTAACAGTAACAGCCCTGTGTCCCGGTTTAACGGCCACCAATATGGTGGCCAATGCGCAAAAGAAAAGTCAACGGTTACTAAATATCCCCAACTGGGTCTTTGCGGATGTCGAGACTGTCGCGCAAAAAGCGTTCCATGGGTGCTTAAAAGGCAAGGCCGTCGTTGTGCCTGGCGCGAAAAATTGGCTTGCAAGCGTTCTTTCTCGTGCGACGCCCAAATGGCTAGTAAGGCGGGTGACGGGTATTGTTGGTAGGGCAACCCTTTCGCGATAGTAAGCTTCTAACAACATCACTTTTAATTCTATGCGATTTACGCCATAAATCACTATTCACCTTGTGTGCATACTTTTTAATGCTCACAATAAACCTCAAGTTCAGCGTCCCTCCCAAATTAGAGACCACTAGTATGCCAACTAATGTCGTCATAGAAGCTATTGCCTATGAATTACCGCCTCATATCATTACTTCGCTCAGTATAGAGGAACAGTTTTCTGCCACATTAGATAAATTCGGAATTCCGCTGGGCAGCATGGAACGACTTACCGGGATAAAGGAAAGGCGCTTCTGGGATGCCGGTACTGCACCTAGCGACGTCGCAGCCCGGGCTGCAAGAAAAGTCATCGAAGAGTCGGGCATCAATCCTGACGAGATCGGTTGCATCATCAACACTTCCGTTAGCAAAGACTATATTGAACCGTCTGTTGCGTGCCTGGTGCATGGAAACCTCAAGCTGTCGCCAAAATGTCGAAATTATGACATCGGTAACGCCTGTCTAGGATTCATAGATGGCATGTCAAATATCTTGATGATGCTGGAAACGGGGCAGATTAAGTACGGTTTGGTAGTCAACGGAGAAAGCTCTCGCGACCCCATGGAGCCCACCATAGAACGAATGAAAGACCCGGATGTAACGATGGAGAGCTTTCGGGAAAATTTTGCCACCTTCACTCTGGGTTCTGGCGCCGTGGCGATGATCTTAACCCACAAAGACAATTCTGATTCGGGGCATCTTATTAATGGCTCAGTGAGCCTTGCTGCGACAGAACACAACCGTTTGTGTATAGGTCAGCCAGACGGGGGCATTACTCAGCCACATGAGTTGCTGGTTGCCGGCGTTGAATTAGCTGCCAAAGCCTGGGAAGTGTGCAAAACAGAGCTGGACAATTGGAGCGATGACACTATCGATCTGTATGCACCTCACCAAGTGAGTATCCCGCACATCAATTTGCTTACCGAAACCTTGGGAATGTCGATGGATAAAGTATTTCTCAATGTTCAAACCCTGGGAAATATTGGTCCGGCTGCCTTGCCGATAACGCTCAGAATGGCCGAAGAGGCCGGCCGGCTCGCCAGTGGCGACCATGTGGCCTTACTGGGTATTGGCAGTGGCTTGAATTGCACTGGTATGAGTGTGACTTGGTAAATAGATCGGGATTTAATGGGGCCTAGCAGTTTGTCGGACTCAGCTCCTGACGGGCACGATTTAATACTCCAGCGTGCTACAGGGCTGTCAGGACACCACGCAGAAGATGTGATTGTCCCAGGGCAGCCACGTCAACCTTCATCACGCCTTTATCCAGCCCTGTAATGGGCATTTATGCGGCAAATGACCGCTTAATTATGCCATTCTCAGCACATTCATACGCTTTACATTCCATGCCAGTGTCGCCAGCGTCCATTCGCCCGCAACCTTGTCCAAACCTCGCATCGAGAACTGCCTCAACCCCATAACGTGTTTGATGATGCCGAACACTGGCTCTACCGTTTGCTTTCTTAATGCGTACAGCGCTCGACCGGATTGGGTCGTCAGTTGATGTTTCATGAGCCTCACCTGATCATCCGTTATCGGAGTGGGGGCGTCAGGGGCAAACCGATCAAAAACGCACGGGTGATGGTGGTCACGCGCTACTGCCAGTAAAGGCTGGATATTATCCTCTACGCAAGCCTTTACATTATCACCGCTAAAATAGCCTGTATCGGCCAGCAGGTCGGTCACCTTGCCCAGTTCTTCAGGCAGGGTATTCAGCTTTGTCAGGGCCGGCTTTATTTGTTGTTTGTCGTTTCATGTGTGTACTGACGACGAGCATTGTATCGGTGTCAACACTGGCCTGGGCGTTGTAGCACTGCTCAAAGCCGCCGCCAGATACCGGCATGATACGCGACTCTTCATCGGTCAAATTCATCTGGTCTTTATCTCGAGGGCCGGGAAGCGGTGGCTTAGGCTCCCGGCCCCGGGGCTTTTTTCCAGTATCCCTCTGAGCTTGGCGTTTGGTTTGTTTTTGTTGGTATTCGGCTTGTTCACGCGCAAAACGCTCCTGCGCCCGTTCTTCAATTTTTACTTTGGCCGCAGCCAGTGCCTCAAGTCGTGTTTCGCGCCGGGAAATCTCCGCGGGAATGTCCATGCCATCCGCTACCGGCGTTTGATCTGCCGCCTCTGCCTGTGCAGTGAGAGCGCTGACTTCTGTCTTGAGCTGTGCTTCGATTTTCTTTAAGTGGCCATAAGAAAGCGCCTTATGCTTGCTGGCATTCGCCTTGATCTTGGTGCCATCCAGGGCGATACGCCCAAGCTTCATGAGCTTCATTTCACGCGCCAGCAACAAGACCTGAACAAAAAGTGCTTCAAGCTGAGGCAAAAAACGGCGTCGAAAGGTCGCTATGGTGTCGTGATCCGGATGCGTGTTGGCCGCCAGGTAGCGAAACGCAATGGAGTCGTGGGTGGCTCGCTCAATCTTACGGCTGGAAAACACACCGGTGGCGTAACCGTAGATCAGCAAACTCAGTAGGACCGCTGGATGGTGCGCCTTTGATCCACGCCCGGCATATTGACGGGTGAGCTCAGACAGATCGAGCTGATCAACGACCTCCACGACAAACCGTGCCAAGTGGTGTTCAGGTAACCAGTCCGACATAGAGGGAGGGAATAGATAGTCCGTCTCTCGATCAACGTTTACAAAATTGGCCATCACTTATTCCCGGTTACTTTTCAGTGTGACCACATTATCTCATGATGACGCTGTTGGGTTAAGTCCGACAGGCTGCTAGTTAGTGCCTATCCATAAACTTTCAATCCATTGAAATATAAGGAATATTTTTCGCAAGGTATTAAAAAATCCTCTTGAATTTGTTAAGTTTAAGGTGTGAACAAAAAACAAAAAAACCAAGAGGATTCCGCATGCGAGAGACCCGCATTGCTCAGGCAAGTATATTTGAAAACTACTCAAAACACGAATTTGGGACCCAACTTCGGGCGCTATCAAACCGACTGGATCAACATCCAGAAATACTACTTCTGGTCGCCGACGACCTCATTGATGCATCGCTATCCAAGGTAGGTCGATCGGGTTTAACAGTTGAAACCATTTTTCGATGCATGCTCTTGAAGCAACTGTTGCGCGTCAGCTACGAGCAATTGGCATTTAATTTGTCGGACTCAATGACCTACCGTACTTTTGCCCGGCTGCCTGCCACAACAATGCCCAGTCGATCTGGGCTACAGTCAACTATACGGAGTATCAGGCCAGAAACGCTGGAAAAAGTGCATGAGACCCTCTCTGTCAGTTGGCTTAAAGCAGGCATACTATCGATGGAAAAATTACGCATCGATAGCACGGTTGTCGCCAGTAATATTGCGCCACCCAGTGACAGCCAACTCCTGAATGATGGCGTTCGAGTACTTAGTCGCCTGCTGATGAAAAGTAAAAATATCACTGGAGTAAAAATTCGCTTTACGGACCAGCGCAAATCTTCGAAGTCGTTGGCATTTCAGATTTTTAATGCAAAAAATGCTAGAAAAGAAGTACTTTATCCAAAATTATTGCAGATTGTCAGAATTGTACTGAAGCAAGTGGGTCGGGGACTGGAAACCGTAGAAGTGGGCTCCTGTGAATCTGACAAAAAGAAATTGTGGCTAAGTCAGATAAAGCAATACAGAGATTTGACACTGAGGGTCATCAACCAAACAGAGCGCCGCGTCATCCAAGGAGAGGGCGTCCACTCATCAGAGAAAGTCGTGAGTCTATTTGAGTCCCACACCGATATTATCGTCAAGGGGTTTCGAGACGTTCAATATGGCCATAAGATAAATTTGAGCAGTGAGAGAAGCGGGTTCATCACGTACCTGGCTATTGAAAAAGGGAACCCTGCAGATAGCAGCTTATTTATGCCGGTTCTACATTTTCACCGGTCGAAGCTGCACCGCCTGCCCCATTCGGTAGTGGCTGATGGTGGCTATGCCAGCCAGGAAAACGTGATAAAGGGAAGGGCGCTGGGTGTTAAGCGGACGGTCTTCAATAAGCCTGTCGGTTTATCGCTTCATGCCATGGGCGTCAAATCAAAAACGTTTACTCAATTGCGCAATTTCCGGGCGGGCGTCGAAGGGAATATCTCGGAATTAAAACGAGCCTTTGGCGCAACGAAGTCAAACTGGAAAGGTCTTGATGGTTTTAAAGCTTATGTCTGGACATCGGTTCTGAGCTACAACTTGATGCGTTTGGCGAGACTCGACTCCGGCTAAAATCAACGGTGGTTCCGGTTGAGAAATATCTGTAGGCTTATGGGCAGTGCAGCGGAAATCTACGGGAAAAACTCAGGAAAACAAGGTATAAAGTGACGGTTCCAGTCAGTTTATGGCCGGCAGAATTCCGAGCCGGAACGGGAAAGTCAAAACAGGATGTTTTTAAGAAAAACATCCATTTATGGATAGGCACTAGTTAGTAGCACTAGCTTCTTCGTTTACGGTCCCGCTTGGCCCGAGCCGTTTCATCGGCGCTATCTACTTTTTTAGGTGTCTATGCCCTGATGCCGGCTAGACGGCTCATCTTGCCAAAAGTTCGCCTGTTCCTGGATACACTGGTGTGCAAGAGTCAAATTCAAGCTAATAAGTAAGATCTGTGTTGGGCCCACCGCTGCAACCTTTCTCTGCAGTGAGTTACCCCTGCGTTCCCGTGCCGCAGTGTAACTTTGTTTGTGGCATGTTATAGACTTATGTGTTCAAACAATTTCCAGTTCGAGTATGTTTGTGACGTTCTCAAACAGATCGTAAATCAGGTTTCTCAGCCATATATGGGCTGGATCCTGGTGAAATCGCTCGTGCCAATAGATCTTGACGTCGAAATCAGGGAGTTCAAATGGCGGTTTTAGCACTCGTAGGGAGGAGTTGTCAGATAACGCCTGGGCAGCACCCGACGGCGCCGTAACCACAAAGTCCGAACTTTCAGCCAGCAGCGTCGCAGTCAGGAAATTGTGTGTAACAATTCTTACGTTGCCCTCGGGAATTGCCTCGACAATTTGTGATTCTATTTGTTCGTGAAAATGGCCCCATCGCCGCCCGGATACGACGATGTGTTGGGCGCTCCTGAAATCGCTCATGGACATGTTCGCTGTAATGTCTGGATGATCGCTACGCACCATGCATACGTAGTGTTCGGTGTACACCGTTCTTTCGTGGATTCCCGCATAGAGTTTCGGGAAGGAGCCAAAGGCGAGGTCGGTGTCACTTTCAAGCTCTTTTGCCAGCGTGTTGATTCCCAGTGGCACGGCGTGCAATTGAACATGGGGGGCCACTTCAAAGATCTTTTTGCCAAGGCGCGATATCCCTAACACATGCCCCACCTCGGATCCGGCTATGTGGAAAATCCGATGCGAGCTGGCAGGATCAAACTCGGCCGTTCCCGAGAGTGTATTTTGATAAATGCGCAGCATATCGGCTACGGATTTGGAGATTTGGACGGCGCGAGGTGTAGGCTCCATTCCTCGTTGGGTGCGGACAAACAAGGGGTCGCCAAAATGATTGCGTAACTTGGCCAGAGACCTGCTCACATTAGACTGTCCAACGCCGAGTTGGTCGGCTGCTGCGCTTACCTGGCCTTGTTCAATCAGGGCCTGAAAGACTGAGAGCATTTTGAAATCCAGATCACCGATGTTCACTTTCACCCTCCGCAATACACTGACTAGGGATTTAAGCACCACAGGAACCGCTTATGCAATATGCAGATAGTGTTTATACTTCGGTTGATACACGGATCATTGGCGAAGTTCACCACTTATGGATAGCGGCGTCTCCTCTATCCGCTCGGCACTGGCACTTGACACTATCGCATCGGGGTCATGCTCGCGCACTTTACGTACCAGCATCCGATGAAAATCTGCGCGATGTAACAGATAGTAGGGCACGCCGTGCAGTTCTTCGTGCCGGTTTCCCAGGCGGATTTCTTTAACGATTTCGTCGGTGTCGTGCAGACGCGTGTACCAGGTCAGCGGACTATTGGATCCGCGCTCCAATTGTTCCTGTAAGCCCAGGTCGTGCAATACAACCCCAGCGTTTGCGCTCGTCTGTATTCCAGCGCCGATCTCACTAAGCTCGGCAACCTGTTCGTAGACTTTGACCTTGTAGCCATTCTTTTGCAGGCAAGCGGTTGTGGTCAGCCCGCCGATACCAGCACCGACAACTATGATTTCAGGTTTTCGGTTCACAGATTGCTGTGCGAGCCATAGCAGAAGGGCTGAGCCGCGCTGCGCCCGCAAGCGCACCAGAAATAGTATTTACCTTCTTCCACGTCGACGCCAATAGGTGCTTTTTTGCGATTTCTGGTGTGCTCATAGCTAACCTCTATGTGATTTGAAAATACTACTGGAAATATTCAGTACTGTAAAAGTCGAAGCGGTTCCCGCATACGCCGAAGCCTCAAAATCGAAATTTGGACTATTCACTTTGCGCATAGGCTCTATCCGCTTAGACGCCTAGTATCAAAAATTGGATGTGCCATGATGGCGTGCTTGGAAAAGCCATGCTCGGTGAGCGCGGTCGCTAATCGAGCGCAGCCTAACGAACTTAGGTAACAATCACAATTTATTGAAAAAGGACACGAGCTATGCTGCCAGACAAACTCCCCGGTCAAAAACTACGCGGCCATCATCACATCACGATGGCGACGGGCAATCCGCAGGAAGATTTTGACTTTCACACCAAGGTTCTTGGTTTGAAATGTGTGAAAAGAACGTTGTTCTACGATGGGGCTGTGCCGGTATATCATCTCTACTATGGGAATGATTTCGGGACGGAAAGCACACTTCTCACCACGTTCCCCGTAGAGCATTTAGGCGTTAAAGGGACGGCGGGAAGTGGACAGGTTAGTAACGTCAGTATGTCGGTACCGGTGGACGCCCTGGACTACTGGAAAAATCGACTGACAAATCACGATCTAGAAGTGACTGACACAGAGCGCTTTGGCGAGAGGTTCCTTGATTTTGTGTCCCCGCACGGTATAAATTTATCGATGGTGGGCGAGGACAATGACACTCGCAAGCCGCGTTCGAACGGTCCTGTGCCTGAGGACATGATGATTCGCGGCACACATTCTGCAGGTGTTTCAACACGCGATATGGAGTTTATGGAAGAGTTTCTGCAGGTCGCTTGGGGTAGTCGCAAGGTCGCGGAAGACGGCAATCTAGTTCGTTACGAAATGGGTGATGGCGGAACTGGCACCTATACAGATTTCACGGTCGAACCGGATCGCAAGGGAGGTAGTTGGACTATTGGTTCGGGTTGTATCCACCATATGGCATACCAGGTTGACGAGCCTGAAGATCAGGCTTCTATCAAATTCTTCACTGAGGGGCTTGGCTACACCGACTTTTCTGATATTAAAGATCGCGGATACTTCGATTCCATTTATGTTCGTACACCCTCTGGGGCTTTGTTTGAAGCGTGTTGCTCACACCGACCGTCGTTCTTGTGCAATGAACCCGCCGAGTCCCTGGGCACGGCGCTGATGATGTCGCCTCAGATTGAGGCGAATATTGACGAGGTTCTTAAAGTCATTGGGCAGATCAAGGACGTTTGATTTCTTGGCGGTGTCGTCGCGGCGATTTTATTCCTGGCAGGGCGCGGACAAACATCAAATCGATAAAATGTAATAGTACCCAACGTTGAGGTCCGGTATGCACTGGAGATCCAACGGGGCAAACCCCACCTAATGGAGATAGTTCATTGAATGACTTTAACTACCAGGCTCTGCCCTGGAACATAGTCTTCGGCGCGGGTGCCGTTGCCCGCCTGCCCCAGGAGCTGGAGAAATTGGGCTTGCAGCGGGCGCTGGTATTATCCACTCCGAACCAGGCCGCTGACGGACGCGGTATCGTTGAACTGCTCGGCGGTCGCGCCGCAGGCTTGTTTGATCAGGCCGTTATGCACGTACCGATCGAAACAGTCGACCAGGCCATGACCGAGGTCGAGCGCCTGAACGCCGATTGCACCGTATCTCTCGGGGGTGGCTCTACTACCGGTTTGGGTAAGGCACTGGCGCTTAAACTGGGATTGCCTAACATCGCCATACCGACTACTTATGCCGGTTCGGAGATGACCAATATCTGGGGCATTACGGAAAACGGACGCAAGGTCACAGGAAGGGACAATTGTGTCGTCCCCACTCTTACACTGTACGATCCTGAGCTTACGCTGACGCTGCCCGCAAAATTAGCGGGGCCAAGCGGCCTCAATGCCATGGCGCAAGCCGTTGTCAATGTGACCGCAGGTAAACTCAATCCCATCGTTTCACTGATGGCCCTGGAGGCGGTCAGAGCACTCGCCAGAAGTTTGCCGAGAGTGATAGCAGATCCGCAGAATCTTGAAGCACGAGCCGACGCCCTCTATGGTGCCAGCCTGGCCGGTGGCTCGCTCGGTACGGGAACGACCAGCCTTCACCACCGTTTGTGTCACACTTTTGGTGGCAGCTTCAATACCCCTCATGCTGAAACTCACACTATTTTGTTGCCCCACTGTGTGGCCTACAACGCAGCGGCCACCACTGCCGGAACACAACAACTGGCGGAAGCCCTGGGAGTGGCGGATGCCGCACAGGGTATTTTTGACCTGGCGAAAACCGTGGGTGCACCCACCGCCCTGCGGGATATTGGTATTGCCAAAGCTGATCTCGACCGTGCCGCTGCCATCGCGACCGAATCCCCCGTGAACAATCCCGAGCCCGTGACGACCGAGCGTGTGCGGGCTTTGTTGGAAAATGCCTGGCACGGTTCTGTGCCGGTGCCCATACCGGTAACGACAGGATAGCTCCATGAAAATAGTGCCCCAATTAAGCCCCCAGGAGGCCGCAGAACTGGTCAACAACGGCGACACTCTGTTGGTGGGTGGTTTCGGCATGACGGGAAACCCGGTCTGCCTGGTGCATGCACTGGCAGAGAAGCACGAGATCCGCGAACTCACCTACGTCGGTAATAACGTCGGTGAGGTGGGCCTTGGTGGTGGTCGCTTATTGCGCAATGGGCAGCTCAAGAAAGCCATTGGCTCTTTCTTTACCAGCAATCGCGAGGCGGTCGCGGCTGCGCAGGCGGGTGATATAGAAACCGAACTGATTCCCCAGGGGACGCTGGCAGAAGCATTGCGCGCCGGCGGTGCTGGTATAGGTGGTTTTTACACGCCGACCTCAGCGGGAACAAAAATGGCAGAGGGGCGCGATACCCGGATCCTCGACGGCGTCGAACAGGTATTCCAGCCGGGCATTCGCGGAGACGTCGCGTTCGTGCGTGCCTGGTCCGCAGATACCTCTGGCAACCTGCAATACCGCATGACCGAACAGAATTTTAATCCCTCTATGGCAACCGCCGCTAAAATTGTCGTGGCTGAAGTGGAAAACATCGTGCCGGTGGGCGAGTTGGAGCCGGACCAAATTCATACACCGGGTTGCTTCATCGACTATGTCGTACAGGCACCTCTTAGCGCGGAGAGCCTTGGCTCATCCGCCGATGTGGCAAGCAGCGACAAGGTGGTTAGCGAGGAACGCATGGCTATGGCGCGCGCTGCATTAGCGGAATTGAGCGCAGGCGATGTGGTAAACCTGGGTATTGGTATCTCCACCCTGGTGGCGGACCTGATCACACCCGAAAACGGTATCAACCTGCACAGCGAAAATGGCATGTTGGGAGTGGGGCCCGAGCCCAAATCCGGTGGCGCCCTGGATTACCCGGTGAATGCCGGCAAGATTCCCGTTACCGCGCTGCCCGGTTCCAGTTACTTTGATTCCAGCGCTTCCTTCGGCATGATTCGCGGCGGTCATATCGACGTTGCCATTATGGGCGGATTACAAGTGGACAACGCCGGCAACCTGGCCAACTGGGCAGTGCCAGGAAAACCGCTGTTGGGCGTAGGTGGAGCCATGGACTTAGCCAGTGGCGCGCGCAAACTCATTGTGACTATGACCCATACCGATCGGGCCGGCCGCTCCAAGCTGGTGCCAGCGTGTGATTTGCCGCTGACGTCCATAGGTGCTGTCGATATAGTGATTACCGATCTGGGAGTGTTCCGGTTCATTGACGGCAAATTGGTGCTTACAGCACTGCAGCCGGGGGTAAGCCTGGAGGAAATTCAGGCAAAGACGGAAGCCGAATTCGAAATTTTCCTGTGATTCTACAACGGGAATGCCCCCCAAATTTAGCATCGGCAATATTAATCAAAGAATGACTGCAGTTCAACGATGATGAATGGAGACAATTGTGAATAAACCGTTTTTGAAAAGTGCCCGGTACGCTGCCCTCTGAGGTGATGAACTGGGCGAGCATAGTGCAATGCCCCTATCACGCGCTGGAGTTTAACTGTGAGGGTAAATGCGTTAAGAATCCCAACGGTACCCAGGTGGTACCACGCAAGTCCGACTTGCGGGTCTACCCCGCGCTAGAGAAACACGAATTGATCTGGGTATGGATGGGTGATCCAGAACAGGCGCTGGGACTCTCCAGCGCATATGCTACTGGACGCAGGTGTTACCCCCGTGGGGAAGTCACGAAACGAAGGTGTTTTATTTACGGCACGGATATACTCACTCCCACAAGCAAAGACAAGACGCGTTACTTCTGGGCGATCACTGGGCTATCTAATGATCCTGCCGCATTTGGAAGCGCGTGGACTGCCGGCATCCAGCACGCATTCGGCGAACAGGATAAACCCATGATCGAATCGCAACAGAGGCTACTTAAGCAGCAAGGCGTTATTGATATTGAGGAGTTGCAGCACGCTGCAATACCGACCGACGCCGGGCCGGCAAGAGCTAGGAAGGTTCTGAATAAGCTCCGTGATGCGCACAGGGAATCTGGTGTGGGTACAGTCGCCGATCCTCAAAATTCAGACTTGCTTGAGTTATACCAAAAATCACTTCAGGAAACCGATACTGTTAAGCCGGTGGTTTAGGTTCAATCGCTGGATGAAATTGCCGACGCCATTTCGTGAAGGCGGTGCTGCGTCGACGGTGTATCTCTAGCCCTTTCGCTTACGATCCCGCTTGGCTCGAGCTGTTTCATCTGCGCCATCTACTTTTTTAGGCGTCTCTCCTTTTGCAAGTTTTGATGCGCGGCTTATTTCAATTAGCTCCAAGGTTTGCGAATCGCGAAGTTGTGTCGCATTTTTCTCCAATGTATGCAGTTCCTCAAAACTGTATACGTCATTCTTCAACTTTTCTATTCTGTCCATCTACTACTTCCTTAGCTTAAAGTTACTTCCCAATACCCTTGTTATCTATATCTTGCTAATTTCCTGACGACCATTGTTGTGCATCGTGGAGTAGGCGGATAAGCTGCAACTGATCAGAGCCGACCTGTCTGTAGATGATGAAGGGCACGCCTTCGACTACAAATTCACGGGTGCCTGCAACGCGTCCCATTCGGCCTTTACGTCAGCGTGCTCTTGTAGTCGACCCTCATTGGCATAGAGAATCTCAGAGACTTTATAAGAACCTTATAGGTTTCGACTATAGAGAAGAATGTTAGATCTAGCAATTATGCGTCTAGCAAACCCTGGGAACTCCAGGAATCGCCCAGACCGTGCATTGAATCTGTCTTCCAGAGGGTCTAAAATGATTGAGACGAATTTCACCAAACTGCTCGGTATATCTGCGCCTATTCAACTTGCTGGAATGCCGGGTGTTACCACTAACGAACTTGTTTGCGCGGTGGCCAATGCTGGCGGCCTCGGAATGCCGGGAGCAGCCGGTGCTCCTTTTGTAACGCCAGATTCGCTGGAACAAATCCTCCGTGAAATTTCGGCGAATACCTCTGGCGTCTTCGGGGTGAATTTTCTTATGCCATTCCTGGAGCCCGACTGTATTGAGGTCGCAGCGGAAAATTCTGCCGTAGTGGAGTTTTTCTATGGCGATCCAAATGGTGACCTGATCGAAAAAGTTCACTCCGGGGGAGCGCTGGCCAGTTGGCAAGTTGGCTCGGCAGCCGAGGCGTCGGCAGCGGAGCAAGCTGGTTGTGATTTTATTGCTGTCCAGGGGACCGAGGCCGGAGGACATGTTCGCGGCAATACTAGTTTACTGCCCCTGCTTTCTGAAACCCTCGACCAGGTCACGATTCCGGTGTTGGCTGCCGGCGGTATCGCCACGCATCGAGATTTGGCTGCGGTACTGGCTACCGGTGCACTCGATGCCATGTCCTTGTATGCCGGAGAGTCTGTGACCAATATCAGTAGCGTAAAAGCCGCGGCTGATATTGTTGCTCAGTTGCTAGGCATAACCCCGCAGGTAAATCCGAGGAATGACTGTGAGCCGTAATTTTGTCGAGAAACACCACAGAGACAATGATGTTCTTGAGGCACTGATTGAACCCGTTCGGGTAAACAGCGCTGTCTATACTGACGAAACCATTTTTGCACTGGAAATGGAGCGTATCTGGAACCGTGCATGGCTGTATGTAGGCCACGAGAGCCAGGTCAAATCAGCGGGTGACTACATCACAACAAGTCTTGGTCTGACGCCTGTCGTTATGATCAGAGATACCAATGGTGCAGACATTCATGTGCTGGTGAATCGCTGTGGGCACCGAGGAGCACAGGTTTGCGAGGCGCGCCATGGCAGTGCCAAAAACGGTGTATTGCGATGCCCCTATCACGGTTGGGCGTTCCGCTCAGACGGTTCGCTGCGCGCCTATCCAAGTCCGGGTGGCTACGAGAATGTTGATTTCGATAAAACCAATCCCAATTTTGGTATGCCGAAAGTGGCGCGTGTCGAGTTACACCGGGGCTTCGTATTCGCCTCTTTGGCCGAAGAGGGCCCAGATTTGAGAGCATTCCTGGGTCAGACAATCGACACCATAGATAATATGGTTGATCGTGCGCCCGGGGGTGAAGTAGAAGTTACCGGGAAAGTTTGCCACCGTTATCGGCACCCCTGTAACTGGAAGTTTTTTGTCGAAAACCTGCACGACGCCATGCACCCGATGATTGCGCACGCCGGGACCACGGATGCCGTGCAATCTTACCTGGAGACCTTACCTTCCAAAGATACAGCAGTGCCCGAGGCCGAAGTGATAGCTCCCTTCGGTGGATCCTATGATTTCTTCGATGACATGGGCTTTGTCGGCCTGCCTAGCGGGCACGCTTTTATGGGAGGGCAGAAAAGCATTTTCAGTCACTATAAAATTTTCCCGGATTATCTGGAGAAAATGCAGGCGGCTTACGGCCAGCAGCGTACGGAAGAAATTTTGTCCTTCAATCGACACAATACGCTGCTCTACCCCTCCTGTACTGTGCGAGACAATATCCAGTCGATTCGTGTGGTTATTCCAGTTTCTGTCAATGAGACGATCATAGAATCCTGGACATTTCGCCTGGTGGGCGCACCGGACAAGATGCTGCAAAGAACCCTGCGTTATTCGCGCTTGATAAACTCTCCGGCATCCATGGTCGGTCCCGACGATCTGGATTGTTATGTGCGCATACAAAAAAGTGCTGAAGCCGGGGCAATCGAGTGGATTGATATGCATCGGTACTATGGTCGGGAGGTTCCTGGGGACGGTGTGACAACAGCCTCGGGAACCAGTGATCTTGCGTTGCGCAATCAATACTTTGCCTGGCTAGACTATATGACCGATGCGAGAGGCGATCAATGAACTGGGCGTCCCAACAATTCGCGCAAGATGAAATTCTCGCCTTGGTTCGGGCTGAAACAGCCAGCCTGAACAAAGGTGATCTGGATCAATGGATTTCCCATTTTACCGAGGATGGGTATTACTGGATGCCCCTTGAGGAAGAGCATGAGGACCCGGAAATGCATGATTCTCTGATCTACGATAACCGGGCTCTGATGGAGATGCGGAAATTCAATCTGGGCAATCCTTTATCCCCGTCAATGCAACTCAAGGTACGATCGGTGCGGATTCTTTCCGATATTGAAATCGTAGCTGTGGAAGAGTCGGCGAATGAGGTTGAGGTTTCGGCATTTTTTATCGCAATTATCCATCAACAGAAAAAAATATACTATGCGGGCAGGCTTCGCTATCGATTGGTCAACTCTGAAGCTGGTCTAAAAATCAGGGTGAAGCGCGTGGACTTACTGGATGCCGACGCTCCCCACGATAGTATTATGATGTATCTATGAACTGAATCTTCGAGGTAGTGATGGAAGAGAAGAATGGCACTAGATCGGCATTAATTTCCGGGATGATAGGCGCTTTTATGGGTTTGTTGATGTCCTTTGGGGTTAACTATTTTCTTGTACCCCTCCCGGAAACAGCGCTTCAGAACGCCATGAATAACGGTATCAGCGGAGCCATTAGCGGCTTTATGGGCGGTTTTATGGGTTTGTATATGCACTTCAAAAAGGGAGCGAAATAAACTGGCGAGCCACGGCCATTAGGGGTTTCTCCCGGGGCCTTATAGAGCTAGGATGGAAGCGTTCCCACTGTGGAGATAGACGCATGGCAAAAGCGATGATGGCAAACCCGGAGCATCGGCATCCCTTTGAGAAGAAGCCGATTCACGCTGAAGGCAGCGTGACTGTGCTCTATCAGGGAAAAGCGACCACTCTGGCGCGGACCGGTAAGGGCGAAGGCCTGCTGATAGATCCCGCGGACCTCCCCAAAGTTAATGGATTTACACTGAAGCCCGAGGGCGCGTGCTATGCGGATATGTGTATCCCCATTGGCGATTCTCTGCTGATTGAGCAAGCCGGTGAGCAATGGTTTGATCTAACCGCCTTTGCTGATTTGCTGGGCCAGGTCTATGTTGCCGATACGCGGTCGAAAGTCTGGAGCTTCGCTGAAATCCCGGCGCGGCGCGAGAGCATGATGGTCGACGCTATGGCGCCAGATTTCAAAGTCACTGACCGAAAAGGTCAAGTGGTAAGCATGGCTGACTTGAAAGGTAAGAAGGCCCTGATCGTAACGTGGTCCTCATGGTGAGGATGCTTCTTAGACGTGCCCGTGTGGCAACGTATATACGAAGAAATTAACAACTCCAACTTTGTCATTCTGTGTGCCGCCGAGGACACAGGCGGCGAAGCGGCGGCAGGGCCCATTTTTGATGCGGCGAATCCTACCTATATTCAGGTGGTCGATCCCGACCACATCATTAGCAGCGCCTTTAACTTTGTGAACGTGCCGTCTGCCGCTTGGGTGGATGAGTCCGGTAGAATCGTTCGCATTGACGAGGGTACCTATTCCCAGGCCCACGAGATTGGTGAAGGAGAACAGAAAATTTCATTCGGCAATGATGTCTATTCACCCGCGCTAAAGGATTGGGTAGAAAAGGGCGCCGATAGTGAACACGTACAATCGGCTCAGACAGTGACCGCTAATATCCGTCAACACTCCGACGATCAGCTCAAAGCAGATGCTGCATTCCGGCTAGCCAATCTGTTTCGCACCCATGGGCACTCTGAAAAAGCAGAGCACTATTGGGAGATGGCGCGAGCGCTGAACCCTGAAAGCATTAACTTCATCCGCCAGAATCTTACTCTCTCCGAAGAGGGATCGGCGGGTGAGACCTTCATGAATTTGATGGGTGACTATATGAGCCAGGGTAAGGACTACTACCGGCCGATGGACATCGAACCTTCCTAGGGAAGGGGTTAATCTAGCGCGTTGCGCATTTACAATGTTGTGGTCGGTATTGCCAGTGCTCAATTTTTCCACTTGCCATAGGGCGAATTATTGGAGGGCATATTTGCCCCTTCACCGCGAAACTTTATTTGCAAGCCCTTGAGAAAATTCCGCAGCACCTGGTCTTTACACTCGCGGTAATTTCGGTGTCCGGGGCGGCGCATAAATGAACTGAGCTCGTGGGCAGAAAGTGTAAACCCAGCCAACTGCGCAATCTGGATCATATCTTCGGACTGCAGGTTCATTGCGATCTTTAATTTCATCAAAATGATGTTGTTGGTGATTTGTCGTTCAGGTTTGGGCGCGGGGCCATCTTTTTTGCCGCGCTTGTCGTTGATTAAGCCATTGAGAAACGTGGCCAGCATGTGATCCTTGCACTCTTCAAAGGTGGGATCATCGTCTTTTACAAGCCAGCCGATAATATGACCGCGTCTGACGTCGAGATCTGCCAATGCGAAAATCGCGATCATCTTCGCGTTGTTGAAATCGAAGACGTAGCGGAGGCGACGTAGAATATCATTGTTTGTCATTGTTGGATTCTGCTCCTGTGATATTTGGATAAACTATCGCAATTCTATAGGTTTCGAAGAGGTCATCGCTCCATCTAGATAAGTGTAAGACGAATAAACAGTATGCTGCGTGCAGGTTACCTCCTCTTGTCCGTCTGATGAAACTTAAACTCTTGTGAAAAATTTGCCAGCCATCTCCAATAAGGACCACAACGGGTGTCGATTTGGTTCTGAACGAGTGCGTCCACATATCCAACTTGTGGAACTCCCTTTTTGAGCTAGTCTTAGCTAACCGCCATTTGAAGCGGACTACACACAATAACGCGCGGAGCAAAGTATTATGAAAATCTCAATGGGTTTACTCGTTACAACCCTGGCCTCTGTTGTATTAAGTGGCCAGGCCATGGCGCAAGATGGAGACAAGCCGCCAACTCTCAACCCGCTGGAAATCTACACCTGCAATTACCTGGACGGTAAAGGCAGGGGAGATTTAGACAAGGTGATTTCACGGTGGAATAAGCGGACCGATGCGAATGATCCCGCACGCCTATACGGCGTGGGTAATGACTCCGGTCTTTTTCGGGCCAGAAACCACCTTTGATCTTGCCTGGATGGGGGCATGGCCTACCAACGCCGATATGGGGAAGAGCCTGAAAACTTGGCAGGATAAAGGCGCCAAGATGAGTACGGAATTTTTTAACGTGTTTAGTTGCGACCAACATTCCTCGATGGCTGTGCTGCCGATGCAGCCACCCGTTGATGAATTTCCAGAATCATCTCTTGTGCGTTTTATGGACTGTAAAGTGGACGAAGGCAGCAATATGCGCGAAGCCATGGAGACTGTGACCAGCTTTGGCAAGTTTATGGACAGCAAAGGCTCGGAAACCAGCGCCTATGTGTTCTTCCCCGGCATGGGTGCAGGGATAATCGACTTCGATTACAAGTTGGTCCTGGCCGATGCGGATTTCACCACCGTTGCCAAGGATGCGGAAATAACTATGAATGGTGGAGGTTGGCAGGAAGCCGGGAAAACTTTCAAAGGTATCACCAGCTGTGACAGTGCACGCTTGTATCAGGCCGATTTGGTTCGAGGCGGCCAGGCACAATAGACGCAATAATTGCCATGCTGTAATGGCTATCCGGTAGCATTCACCGGATAGTCCGTCTACCATCCAGGACCAGGACCAGGACCAGGATGTGGAAGTGGATATCTGGGTTTAGAGCAGAGCCGAAGCGCTGGATCAGTGTTACTGCACCGGTCGCTCCATCTTCCTGGCATAGTCGGACGCTCTAGGCAGCTTTTAGTCTATTCCCGCTGGAAGCGCTTTAGCATCCCCTCCACGCACCTAGAGCCTCTCCCCCCGAAACTCAATAACATCGCCATCCACGATCTTTTTCCGCCGCCGGGTCTCAGCCTCACCATTCACTCTCACCCGTCCGCCGCCGATGGGTAATTTCGCCTCGCCACCGGTGGTAACCAGTCCTTCGAATTTCAGGATCTTGTAGAGCTCAACAGGCTCCTAGTCATTGTCGGATTCTGCTCCTGCGATATTAGGATAAACTCTCGCGAAAAATTTGCCGATCTTCCTGAAATCGCAGTCGCGTAAGAAAAAAACCAAACTTTGAACCAGGTGCGAACGCGGATACCTCTGGTTTTGTGCTTTAATAATTTTTTATCCATGTGACCAACCATCTCCAACAAGGGCGTTACGGTTAATTTGTCAAAACCCGCTATAATGTTCGGCTTTGATCCTTCAATAGGTCGCTCGCTATGAGCCTGCAAGACATACATATCGCCAATAACCAGCGCAAGAGATTACTCAAGGCGATAGTTGATGAAAAACTACTGCAACAAGATGAAGATGCGCTGGTATTAAACGTAGCGGCCTATCTTGACTATAAGGCCTCGAGTGGCGAGTCTCCGGTTGAAAAGATCGTTGGCGATATTGAGCTGGACTACGGCGCTGAGTATATTGTTTTTAGTTGATGATATTCGCGCAGTGGATGCGATGGTTCAAATTGAATTATCGGTGTATTAAAGAGCTAGAGTTTAGAGTCTGGGGAGGAAGATTATCGCGCAAAGTGTGCGAAAAAACTTGACATAAAGCGGCAAAAAGTTTGCCGCGCCCTATACAGCTTTGCTTTTTAAAAGGTGTATAGGGCGCGGCCTTCAGAAAGAAATGAATCGATTTCTTCTGGAGGCCGCTATGAACGCAACAGGATGTGCTCACATCCCCCGCGAACTGTGCTATTGGATAACATTTTTAAGCAAAGCGCTACCCCCAAGATCCGTAGGCACATTCATTGAACTATTGATCGGCGCTATGTTAACGCCCGCTGGCTTTGTCACCGAAACCTATTTGTTTCTAGACATGCAAAGGCACTGGACGACGTATTACAAATGGCTTGAAGCCGGAAAGTGGTCCTGGTTGAAGCTGGCAAGACAGTTCGTCTGTCTGGTTCTTAGTGCCAAGAATGATCCCGTTCTATATTTAGCGATTGACGATACGGTGAGTCTACGAGCCTCGAAAAAAGCACCGGGCAGCCAGATACATCATCAGCACGGAAATAAGCCGAATTTAGCCGCCTATGTTCGTGGTCAATGCTGGGTTAGTTTAGCGGCTGTTTTCAGGCGCACACCGCTGGAGACGACGGCGATACCTCTATTGTTCCGACTGATACCCAGTGCAGGGAATACGGGCAAGCTGGTCGCAGCGACAGTGATCATGCGTGCTGTTTACCGCTTGTTTGAAGATAAAACGGTGAGGGTATTGGTCGATTGCTGGTATATGCGCAAACGATTTATCAACGCGATGACAGCGTACGGTTTTACCGTGATTGGCCAGGCGAGAATCGATACGCGGCTTTACGACGAACCCCCCGAACGAAAACCGGGGCAACGCGGGCGGCCACGCAAGTATGGCGAAAAACACACACCCAAGCGAATTGCCCACTTTAAAAAGACGGAAGCACTACTGCGGCTGTACGGAAAAGAACAAAAGGTGAGATACCGTAGTCGGCTCGCCAAGGCAAGGTTCCTTGACGGTCAGTTAGTCAGAGCCGTTTGGTGCGAGCTAGACAGGGGTAAAGGTCAGTGGACCAAGACTCGATTATTTCTTTCAACCGATACGACTCTAACGAGCGAACAAGTGATTGAAGATTACGGACTGCGTTGGTCGATTGAGTCGATGTACTACCAGTTGAAACAATTGTGGGGGCTCAAAGAAGCCTGGCAGCAACGGCGCCAAACGCTGCATCGCTGGGTTCACTTGACGACTGTAGGTTACGGACTGCTTCATTTGTTGACGCTGGTATTGGGTGATAAAGCGGGCCCACTGGTGACGGATGCACCATGGCGCAAGCCGGATATTATTACAGCGGGAAGAATCAGGCTGGGTCTGACAAAACATTTTCGCCATGTTAACGTTCGAAGCTGGTGGAACGAAAGATGCAAAAAATTCCAAGCCCCTGGTGCGGTAGATTATATACAAGATGGGTAACATTGCGTTGCAGCTTGTATTACACGCAGGTTTTGAGAGAACATTAAGGAAAAGGAGTCGGGATTGAAGCTTCCGACAACAGCTCTTTCGCTCTAAACTCTAGTTAAAAAGGTAAGTTACGTTTTATGGCAGTTAAATACTTTGACAAAACCACAGCAATTGAAACCATTATCGCTGCACTGCGACGCGATGGGGCCGTTGTCGTTAACGAACTTGCCGAGCCGGAACTTGTCGATGCAGTAGCGGTGCAGTTAAGACCAAAATTTGACGAAGCAGCGCAGATGAAACAAAGCGCCTTCGAAGGCTCCAGAACCAACCGCTACAACAGTGTATTGCGCGGAGCACCGCGCGCCGCAGAACTTGTTGAACACGACATGCTGATTGCATTGGCCAATGACATTATGCTTCCTCACTGTGCGACTTATCAGGTAGGCAGTATGACGGCCATCGAGATACTGCCCGGGGAGTCGGCGCAAGCATTGCACCGCGACGATTCTCTTTACCCTATAGAGATGGCTGGCATGGAACTGCAGTTCGGTGTCATGTGGGCACTGAACGACTTCACTGAAGAAAACGGCGCAACGCGGGTGATTCCTGACTCACACCGGTTTCTCCGCTCCTGGCATTTACCGGATCTTTCGGCTTGGGAGGCAGCGGTAATGCCCAAGGGTTCAGCCCTGTTTTATATGGGCTCCACCTGGCACGGTGGCGGTGCGAATACTAGCAATGGACCCCGCGCCGGACTGATCAATACCTACTCGCTGGGTTGGCTGCGACAGGAATCAAATCAATATATTGAAACGCCGTCTGAAGTCGCTGTGAATTTTAGCCCGCGCTTGCGCGCATTGTTGGGTTATACGCCGCATGGCTCTGGCGACGATAAGATTGGCACTTTCGACGGCGAATGTGCCGCATGGATCGAAACACCACCGGAACCGGCCAGGGCAGATGAGCGAGGTCAAGTGGGGGGCTCTGCCCAGGCGGAGGCTCAGACCGGGCTGGACTGAAGTTACCCCCTTTCAGCATAACCAGACCATGGGCGCCAATAACTTGCCAAGCCCTCGTCCAGAGGCGATGATTTGTACTTCTAATAAAAACGACAGGATCAGACGATGGGCGGACCACTGGCGGGCTTTCACATACTGGAATTGACTTCTACTGTCTCGGGCCCGATGGCCGGGATGATATTGGCGGACCAGGGTGCAGACATTATTAAGATCGAACCGCCGCTTATCGGTGATTTGGGGCGTGTCATGGGCTCTTCGCGCAATGGCATGGCCGCCATGTACTCCACCTTGAATCGCAACAAGCGCTCTTTAGTACTGGACCTCAAACTAGACCAGGATATGGAGATTTTCCTCAAGCTGATACCCAACACTGATGTTGTGATTGAGAATTATCGCCCGGGTATCGTGCAGAAGCTGGGTATCGACTACGAAACACTCAAAGCTATTAACCCGGGCCTGGTCTATGTTTCCATCACCGGCTACGGCGAATCCGGCCCGTACCAGAACCGGCGGGTCTACGATCCCCTGATCCAGGCAACAACGGGTACCAGCGTTGAGCAGGGCGATAACGCGCCCAATAATGTACGCACGGTGATCTTTGATAAGGTGACTGGCTACACGGCCGCGCAGGCTGCAACGGCGGCACTGTTGCAGCGCAGTAAAACCGGCCGTGGCCAATACCTGCCTATTTCCATGCTCAAATCTGCACTGTACTACCAGTGGCCCGACGTCATGTGGTCGCGCACGCTGCGCGGAGATGGCATATCCCATTTTGGTGAACTGGCAGACTACTTCAGGGTCTTCAAAGCCCGCGATGGCTCTTTGGCCATTGTCCTGGTGGCCGATGATGCCTTCGCGGGTCTCAACGAATTCGCCGGCACTGAGTTGCACCTCGACCCACGCTTTGCCACCTTCGCGGCTCGGCTGCAAAATGGCGCCGCCCTGCAAACGGACCTGGAGCAATCCCTGGCAGCGTTTGACGTCGATGATATTTGTCGTCATCTCGATCAACACGGCGTACCCGTAGCCAGAGCCAACACACTGGACGAAGTGTTTGATGATCCCCAGGTCATTGAACAAGACGCCATCATCAGCGTCGAGCACCCAGTCGCAGGAGCCATGCGGATTGCCAACACCCCTTTTCAATTTGAAGGCCAGGACGAGTTACCAAAGATGCACGCCGCCATATTGGGGCAGCACTCGGCAGAAATATTGCGGGAACTAGGCGTCGCAGAGTCTGAGATAGATCGCATCGAAAAACGTGAGGCGGCCAACAGGGAACGGATGGCTGGCTTTTCGCTGAGCGAGGCAAAATAAAGCAGGCACCGAGATCGACGAAGCAAATGCTTAAGTGAATGAATTAGTAATTGGCTACCCACAACTTCGCTCTTGGAGGAGTTAAGATGTCTGGATTCTTGAAAAATTCGACAATGCGAATAAGCCTATTATCGATCCTTATTTCTGGCTCTTGTTATTCGGCGCTCGAAGCCGATCTAATTATTAGAAACGCCCACATCCTTTCGATAGATTCGAACAAGACAGTCTATGAAAATGGCAGCATTGTAGTTCGCGGAGACACAATTGTAGCCATCGGTGGCGAGGATTTAGTGCAGGAGTATTTGTCAGATACCGTAATTGATGCTGGTGGAGATATCGTCATGCCGGGCATGATTAATCTGCACAATCACATTCCTATGATTGCATTTCGTGGTTTGGGAGAGAACGGCGTCGCTGATCGTCTGTTCAAGTTTTATTTCCCGCTCGAGAAAGCCATGCTATCGCGAGACCTTATTCGAATTGCTTCTCGCCATGCAGCCATTGAGCTGGCGTTGTCGGGCGTTACGCTCGTAACGGATATGTATTATCACGAAGATGAAGTGGCACGTGCGGTCGCCCAGGTAGGTATTCGAGGGGTGCTTGGTGAAACAGTTATCCAGTTTCCGGTAGTCGACGCCGCCGAGGCCTACGGTGGGTTGGCGTATGCAAGGAAATACATTGAGGACTGGAAGGACCACCCGCTGATCACACCCGCGATAGCACCTCACGCGCCCTATACTGTAACGCCTGAGTGGTTGTTAAAGAGCAAGGCCCTAGCGCAAGAGCTGGGTGTCCCAATATTGATTCATGTGGGCGAATTCAAGAATGAGGCACAGTTAATTGCGGAGCGCATCGGTGATTTTCCATCGGGAAAATCCGTAGTTGCCTACTTGGATCAGATTGGCTTTCTTTCGGATTCTGTCGTGGCAGCTCATGTCAATTATGTCGACAAGAAGGATATGGAACTCTTAAAGTTGAGAGGTGTAGGGGTTGCCCATAACCCCAAAGCCAACAGTTTGGGTAATTCTGGTATGTCACCCGCGTGGGAAATGCATAAGCTGAATTTGGATATAGGATTGGGAACTGACGGACCGCTTAGCTCAAATCAAATGGATATTATGAACGTGATGAGTTATGCAGCGGCTGTGGCAAGACTGCGGGGAAACGACTCGACCCTCTTCACCCCCTACGAACTCGTTTACATGGCTACAATGGGTGGAGCCAGGGCGCTGGACATGGAAGACCAGATAGGTTCTCTGGAGGTTGGCAAAAAGGCGGACATCATTATTGTCGATGTTCATGCTGCCAATATGCAGCCCGCTTATGATCTTTATGCCAACCTGGCTTTTTCAGCCTATCCAGAAAACGTTCGTACTACGATAGTCAATGGAAGGATTATTGTTCGCGATAGGGTTGTTCAGAGCGTTGATGAGAGCGTTCACCGGAAAGAATGGATGCCGCTCACAAAGCGAGTTGCGGATTTTGCGAAAACACTTGAGTAGGGGTATAGCCTGCAAAAGTTAAACCGCCAGTATCGTCTAAGGGGCTAAAACCCCTTAATATCAGCATCCAGCTGTACACCAAAAGAATTGAGTGCCATCGACACCATATTGTATTGCCCACAAGTAAAGACCAGGTCCATCATTTGCTGATCTGAATAGGTTTTTTTCAGGCTCTTCTCCGCTTTGTTGAGTGAAAAAAGATGCTGACCATCAAGTAACCTGTTGATATGTTTGGTTTATGACAACTTTACATAGGGCAGGTATATGACCATCAACATCTCACGGAATATTTTAAACCTCACGGGGCAACGTGTAAATGAAATTAAACTGGACGAAGAGGGTGACAAGATTGTTATTCACTGTAGCCGGGACGCCCGCAGGAGCACTATAGACCCCACCACAGGCAAGAAGGGAACTATCAACCAGCATATTCCCCGGCAGGTTAAGGATATCCCCCTTTTTGGGTATCCATGTGTGCTCGACATTGAACTGGCCCAAGTGTTTATTAGCAAGGGTGAGCGCCGCATTGAGGCGTGTGATTTTGTCGATAAAGGGTGCCGTTTCACCCACCGGTTTTGCCGACTGATCAGTGGATTATGCCGCCATATGTCTATTCAGGCCGTCTCCAGGCATTTGGGGATACGATGGGAGACAGTAAAGAATATCGACAAGGCATACCTGATGGAAACGCTCCCTGCGCTTGATCCTGCACAGTTGACTGGCTTGGAATATATTGGTGTCGATGAAGTTGCCAGGGCGAAAGGCCATGACTATATGACGGTGGTCTACGATATGGTCGGAGGTCATCTGGTCTGGGTGGAAGCTGGTCGAACTGCCGAGGTGTTTGCAAGATTTCTAAAACATCTCTCCCCGGATACATCCAGTAAAATCAAGGCCGTAGCTATGGATATGGGCCCTGCTTATCAAAAGGCTGTCAGGGAGTGCTTGCCGTTGGCAGACATTGTGTTTGACCGTTTTCACGTCATGAAAAATTACAGCAAAGCTATCCATAATCAGCGCCGGCTTGAGTTCAGGAAGGCCGATCCGAATGGTAAAAAACTGATGAAGGGGACGCATTATCTGTTGCTCAAAAATGCGGATAAGTTGAGTGAGAAACAAAGTAACAAGCTGCAAACGTTGTTGGATAGCAATAGCAACCTGAATGCGCTCTACGTTTTAAAAGAACAGCTTCAGTATCTGTGGAGTGCCACTTCATTTGAGGGGATGGCAGAGCAACTGGAAAGTTGGTGCTTGATAGCAGATCAGTCACACATGCTCTATCTGAAAAAGTTCGCAAAATCGCTCAGAAAACATTGTGTCGGCATCTGCAATTATGCAAAACACAAGCTAACAAGCGCCAGGATAGAGGCTGGTAATGTCAGTATAGGAATGATCCGTAAGCGCGCCAGGGGCATCAGGGATACCGAGTACTTCAAACTCAAAATTAGACAATCATCCCTCCCAGATAATCAATCTATGTTCTATTTGAAAACCTAGAATCACTCAACAAAGCGGAGAAGAGCCTTTTTTCAAGCCATTCCATGTTTCATCCGTTATAAATGCATCACCATGGAGCTCATCAGCCGCCTTGATCAACAAGCTGTCATGCTCTGACCAATTGGCGTCGGGCCCTGCTTTAATTTGCTGAAATTCCTCATCAGCCAGACCGACCTGCTTTCCTATGACAACGTGTTGGCCCCATTCGTACTCAGCCTGGCAAAGCCAGCCAATCCGTAATATAGCGATCTCCCTTTCTCTGGGAGGTAGTGTCGATTTGGCTAGAATATGATTGGCGAAAACCATCCAGCGTTTTGCCAGTCCCTCGTGATTGGCCATCGTCCGAAAAACATTGATGACATTGCCGCGCATTTTTTGCCCGGACAGTGCCTCTTTTTGAGATGTGTTCCATTCATCTTCATGAAGCGCGGGAATTCTGGGTTCTGATAATCTCATTGTGATGCTCCCAATTATTTTTCTTTACTATAGAAAAGAATATGCTCAAGCGCTTTTACTTACTCGGGTGGCCTTAGCCTTCTTTGGTATTTTACTCGATCGTCGCTTTTTATAAGGTGTTTTGCTCGCCTTGATATTTTTCAGGCCTTGTGGCAGCACTGCCTGACTCTGTGCTATCAGTTCATGGAGCGACGCCTGCAGCGGTTGCATAAATCCGTTATAGCTACCCTTGCGCTGGCTGATGGCGTCGAGCTCGGTTTCCCAGCGGGCTGTCATATCCGGCGTGGATGCCATCACGGGTAAGCTGTGGATCAGGCCCTTGCCTGCCGCTGTGGCACAAATTTGTCTGCCATTACGCATGAGAAATTTACGTGAAAACAAGAGCTCAATAATGCCTGCCCGTGTGGCCTCGGTGCCCAGGCCATCGGTTTCTTTCAATATTTTTCGAAGATCTGGGCATTGCACATAGCGGGCAATGCCGGTCATAGCCGCCAGTAAACTCGCATCATCAAAAGGTTTGGGGGGCGTGGTTTGTTTCTCCAACACCTCACCTGAATCGCAAATACACGCATCCCCTTTCTTCAGGTTGGGCAACTGCGTATTCAATGCGGAGTCTTTTTTGTCCCCTTCTTTTCTGGACGGGAATAATTGCTTCCAGCCCGGCTTTTGCGACGCCCTGGCCTTGGCAATAAAACAGCCACCGGCAATATCCAGATCAATCTGGCTATCGCTGTACTCATGGGCGGGATAGAACTGCGCCAGGTATTGGCGGGCCACCAGCTCGTACACATTCCGTTCAGCCGGGCTCAGTTTTTTGGTATCCATTTTCCTGGCTGTGGGGATGATTGCGTGGTGCGCTTCAACCCGGTTGTTATTCCAGGCTTTACTTTTCAGGTCTCGATCGGCTTCACGGGCGGCCTGGGCCAAAGGCTGGCAGTTATTCGCCAAGGCATCGATGACAGCGTTGCAATTGGCAAAATGCTCGACCGGTAAATAACGGCAATCTGAGCGGGGATAGGTGAGTAGCTTGTGGCGCTCGTAGAGAGCCTGGCAGGTATCAAGCACCTGCTTCGCACTCATCGAGAAGCGCCTGGCTGCATCGATTTGCAGGGCCGACAAATTATAGGGCAGGGGTGGGGGCTGTTTCTTTTGCTTGCGATAGCTATCGCTAACAACGGCCGGTTGCTGATTGATACGGGACTGTACATTCTCCACTAGGGGCTTTGACAATATCCTGCCCTCATCATCTTGCCACGGTTGACAAGCTTCACTGGGCTGCCACCTGGCCTTAAAATGCTCTCCGTTTTTTGTCACCACATGGGCAATAAGCTGATAAAAAGATTTGGCAACAAAGCGTTCGATTTCCTCGTCACGCCTCACCACTAGCCCCAGCAAGGGCGTCTGTACCCGGCCGACCGAAAGCACACCGTGGTAACCCACCTTGCGCCCCATCAGGGTATAGGCACGGGTCATATTAATACCGTATAACCAGTCGGCCCGGGAACGGGCCAGTGCTGAAACCGACAGTGGGATAAACTCTTTGTTGTCCCGCTGTTGTTCGAGGGCTCGGGTCACCGCCGCCGGATTGAGATCGTTGATCAGGCAGCGCTGGATACTGTCTCGCACCTTGCCGCGCACCTTGAGGTGGTCAATGACCTGGTCGACCAACAGCTGTCCTTCGCGATCAGGGTCGCCGGCATGAACCAGCTGATCGGCCTCTTTCACCAGTTTGCGCAATACGGCCAGTTGCTTGCGGGTACTCGCCTTGGCTTTGAGCTGCCACTCTTCGGGTACGATTGGCAGGTGTTCGAGGCGCCACTGCTTAAGGCTGGCATCATAGACATGGGGCTCCGCTTGCTCCAACAGGTGCCCTATACACCAACTGACACAATCACCGTTGCCCACATAGATACAGCCATCTGCCTTGCGGTGAGGTTTGGGTAGCACGTCGGCAATGGCTCTGCCCAGGCTGGGCTTTTCGGCGATGTATAATCTCATGGCGTCTACAATACTGTATGTATAACCAGTTATCCAGATTGATTTCGGCCGCCATTAAATCCCGGGGGAACACTATAGAAATCTCAGGACAAGTCGTTTTCACAATGGAGTAGGGCGGTTGCGTGACACCATCAGGCATATTTCGCGATGGACAGGCTGTAAGTGACTTCAAGCTCGTCTTTACGATCCACTTCTGAAGGTCTAGAGTGAATTCTGTTCTCGCTCAAGGATACTACAATGGATGAAGCTCGCCCCGATGAGGCCGTCGGACCCTGTACAGGCTTTCGAGTACTGGAGTTCGGCACTATGGTTTCCGGCCCTATGGCAGCGCAAAACCTGGGAGACCTGGGGGCCGACGTCATCAAGATAGAGACACTAATGGGGGATACTGCGCGCTGGACCGGCCCACCAGAGCGCGATGGCATTAATGGCTTTTTTCCCAGTTCAATCGCAACAAGCGCGCTATATCGGTCGATATGAAGACAGCGGAGGGTATTGCGATCGTGCGCAAACTTGCTCTTTCTGCGGACGTGATCTTCTGTAATTACCGGCCCGCGGTGGCGGATCGACTGGGTTTTGGCTATGACAGCTTGAGTGAGGAAAATCCTGGTTTGATCTTCGTCTCGGTGAGTGGTTTTGGGCCGGACGGACCCTATGCAGAACAGCCGGTTTACGACCTGGTTATCCAGGGCATGTCAGGCGCTATGCCCCCCCAGGGACAGGGCGGGCAACCACAGATGGTACGCAGTGTGATCGCCGATAAAACGACAGCGATCACAGCCGCCTCCGCCGCATTGGGCGCACTACTGGCTCGGGAGCGCAGTGGCGGTGTGGGGCAGCACGTGCATGTTCCCATGGTTAACGCCTATGCAGCTCTTGCTTTGCCGGACATAATGTCCATGGACACCTTCCGCCCCAAGCAGGAGGCGGAACCTAATATCCCCGATTTGTTTCACGTTTGGAGTTGCAGCGATGGCTATCTGGTAGGGATGCCCATCGAAGACAAGCAATACGTAAATCTCTGTAAGGCGCTAGGACTAGAGGACCTGGTCGAAGACGAACGCTTCAAGAGTATCGGAGGGCGTCTGGCCAATACTGCTGCAATGATCGAACTGATCGGTGCCGAGCTTAGAAAGTGGCCCTGGCGTGAAGCGCTGGACACCTTGCACAAAAATAATGTGCCCTTCGCCGCGGTCTACAATCTCGATGATTTTATGGATGACCCGCAGGTGAAGCACAACCGTACGGTGTTTGATGCCGATGATCCGCGCGGCGGTACGACACGCTTCATCAGGCATCCTGCCGTCTATGAGAAAACCCCGGCGACTCTGCGGCGCCATCCGCCACGCTATGGCGAACACACCCAGGAGATTCTGGCAGAGGCTGGCTACACCAGGGACGATATCGCTGCGCTTCGCTCGGCGCAGATCATCGCATAGTGTAAAGACAATTTAACTAGCGCTTATTAATAGAATGCGAAAAAAGGGAAATGGGAAACCCTTTGGCTCCTACAGGGTTTTCACTTTCGCGCGGTTATTGGCATCTCTACTTTCTCGAATCAGCGCCTCATAGCAATCGCTCACTGGCATTTTCGCCTGCCTGTCATAAAGCAGCACGTTCACCGCCGCCGCCAGGTTTAGGCTCCCCATGGTGGGAATGAAGACCACAGAATCTGCTCGGTCTAAAACCCGCTGGTGTATGGTGCCGTCCTCGGGGCCAAAAATATACAGTGCTTTTTCGGGGTGCTGGTACGTGGGCAGCGCGATGGCACCCTCTACCAGTTCCACACAGACTACCCGCGTATTGTCGGCAATGTCGCCGGGCAGGCTAGCCACCCAGCTTAGCGGAATGCTCAGGCTCGCATTTTGCGTATCGGTATTGAAAGGCGCCGCCCGGTCGTAGCGCTCCCCCGTATAGAAGACAGAATCCACTCCAAAGCAGCCGGCCGCCCGCATGACCAGGCCGACGTTTACAGGGCTTTTGGGATTGCTTAAACCAATACTGATGGTCGATTCGGTCATGTGTTTTGCCGCAATAGTTTTGATCGTGAGGCAGCAGTGTAGACGGTTGTCCCTACCAAAAACACGGTGCAGCCAGGCTTACCGCCTGAAGTTAATGGAATCGGTGAAGAGACATAGACCAGGACGATGAAGTGGTCGATGTATTTCTTCAGGGGAAGAAGGGTGAGTGGTCCGTCATCCCGGTGGTTCCATTCAGTGCACGAGGCACAAATTCGAACAATAATTCGCGAACACTGGTGGAATATTATACGGTGTTTATCGATCACCCAAAATATAATTCAGGGATTTTAAGTGAAGACACTGATTACTGTAGTTGCAGTGCTCGTTGGCTGGTTATCTTTTAGCGATATCAAAGCAAACGCGGGGGTCCCTCAAGAAGAGATTGAAACTGTCACGCTACTGTTCACTAATGATTTCGAAAGTACCTACGACCCTGTGATGGCGTTTTGGCGTGACGACATGGATCTAATAGGTGGAGTCGCCCAACTGGCGACTTTAATTGACCAGATTCGCAATACTGAGCCGAATGTTTTTCTCTTCGATTCGGGCGATATCTTTACCGGTACTCTTGCTAAGTTAACTTTAGGAGAAGTGTCTTTCGAACTGATGATGACCATGGGTTACGACGCGATGGCCGTCGGCAACCATGAGTTTGAATATGGTTGGGAGGAGTTTGCAAGGCAACAATACAGGGTGCCGTTCCCGGTGTTAGGTGCCAACCTATTTTATCAAGGCACAACAATACCCTACACGCGACCTTATACGGTTATCGAGCGAGGAGGGGTGCGTATAGGCGTGATTGGAATTCTGGGCCAGGATGCGGCCACTGCCTTGATTCCCTCCCATATTGCAGGCGTTGAAGTGATTGATCCAGCAATAGCGGTTAAAGACGCGCTGGATGTTTTGCGTAAAGATGTGGATATCACAGTGCTGCTTACACACCAAGGGAAAACGGCTCCAATGCAAACGGATGACACTGCCGCCGATGTCAAAAGAGATATCGATGCTGACATACGGCTGGCGGGCGCGGTGAAAGGGATTGATGTTTTATTCGGAGGGCACGCGGATGCAGGTACCGAGGAGCCGGTAGTTCACCCCGATACTGGCACGCTGATTATGCAGACCTATGGGCAGGGTTTCCACCTGGGATACCTTAAGTTAACGATAGACAAGACCTCGGGCAAAATAATTTCTCACGAAGGCCGATTGATTCCGGTCGACAGTGACAACTTGAAACCTCACCCGGTAGTGGCAAAAAAGCTTGCGGAGTATCGTAGCCGGTTTCCGGAACTTTATACCTTTATCGGGACGACTGAAGGGCGAATGAACCGCCGGTACAATGAGGAATCTGATGTTGGTAATCTTTTCGCTGACATACTGCGTGAAGCGGCGGCGGCACAGATTAGCTTAATCAACTCAGGCGCATTGCGTAGAGATTTGCCACGGGGTCAAATTCGTCGTGTTGATCTGTTGGACGCCTTCCCCTTTACAGATCATGTTGTGAAATTGACATTTACGGGCAAGCAGCTGCGAGAGGTGCTGGAACAATCCTTGTCACTTGAACGGGGCATACTGCAGGTCTCGGGTTTAACAGTAAGCTATGATTTGCGAAAGCCGCAGGGTCATCGTGTCGTGAGTGTCAATGTAGGTAAGCGGCCAATGGAAATGGATAGGGAGTATAACGTTGCCACCATAGATGTAGTTGCACAAGGCGGCGATTTATACCGGACAGCCACGCAAGCGACCAATGTAGAGCGCACTGACCGAGCATTTGCCGATGTATTGGAGGCGTATTTCCAAGAGCGCCCCGCGGTGAAAATACCGGCGGGTGGGCGATTAATTAACAAATCAAAGTGAGAACGCTATGAAGCAGTATCTTGTATGGGGGCTCGTAGCATTGTTGTTGAGCGGCATATCAGTTCAGTCTCATTCAAGTACTGGGCCCAATATATTACTTATTTATGTGGACGACCTGGGGTATGGCGACTTAGGAAGCTATGGTCATCCTGTGATAAAAACTCCGCATCTGGACAAGCTGGCCAGTGACGGATTGAGGTTGACCAATTACTACGCCCCCTCCGCCTTGTGCTCACCATCTCGGGCAGCTGTGCTTACAGGACGCACACCCTATCGTACTGGTATCAAGAGTTGGATTCCCGAAAATACAAATATATTCCTACGAGAGAACGAAACTACCTTAGCTGAGTTACTCAAATCGCAAGGCTATGAGACGGCGCTCATTGGGAAATGGCACCTCAATTCGGATTTGGGAAACGAGGAGGAACCACAGCCACTGGACCATGGATTCGACTACGCTTATGGGCACAATGCGTTTCAAATCCCGACCAATCGTAATCCAACTAATATTTTTCGAAATGGCGAAAGGGTAGGTGAGGTTATCGGCTATACCGCTGATATCTACGCCGAGGAAGCTATCAGCTGGCTTGGGCAACAAAAATCTCAAACACCATTTTTTATGTTTCTTAGTATGGCAGAGCCTCATAGTCAATTTGAAAACCCACCTGAATATAATCAAATGTACGCTGAGTTTACACGCGGTGAGGTGGTGCCGATTCCCTCGGGCGAAAAGTCCATTCCCAGAGAAAAGCTCGTCGCGCGTGGCCCTGGAGAATACTATGCCAATATCGCGTATATGGACGCTCAGCTGGGTCGAGTGCTTCAGGCACTTGATCAGTTGAGTTTGGCCCAGAACACCATTGTTGTTTTCGCCAGCGACAATGGTCCAGTCACCTCCGATTGGCGAGCATGGTGGGAAATCAATGCGCACGGCAGCACCGGTGGTTTGCGCGGGCGCAAACACGGTTTGTACGAAGGTGGCATCAGGGTTCCGGCTATTATTCGATACCCGGGCGTAATCGCTGGAGGTACAGAATCGGCCCAAATCATTACGGGAATGGATTTGTTTCCAACATTGGCCAATTTGGGGAGTGCGCAGGTTCCCAGTGATCGCCCCATCGATGGGATAGATATAGCGCCTGTCTTCACAGGCGGGAAGTTAAAGCAACGGACGCTGTTCTGGGCGATGCCCACTGACTCCAAGGTGGAGTACGTAGTCCGAGAGGGGCCATGGAAACTACTGAGCGCCGCAGACCTAGTGCCTCTTGAGCTGTATAACTTGGATCAGGATCCACACGAGTTCTTTAACTTAGTGCAGAGGGAGAGCGCAGTCCTGAAAAAGCTAGAGGGCCAAATGGCGGAAATGATCAAGTCAATTTCAACGGATTCCATAAGAACCTCACCTGTGTTACCAAAGGTTTTGTGAGGTGAGTGGTTTTAAGGCCTGAAACCGGAGACCTGATCCTTTGGCCCGGGTGAAGCGTTTGGTTTCTGGTGTTAATGAACTAATTCCTTGAGAATACGAGATTAATGGAGTCGCAAGAGCAACCCAATGCCTAATGCCAATACAATCGTGGTGCTTGATTTCGAGACCACGGGGTTGTCGCCCGGAGTGGGTGATCGTGCCATTGAGATCGGGGCGGTAAGGATTGAAGGCGGCGAAGTGACCGCGCGATTTCAGGAACTGATGAATCCAGGGCGGCGTGTAAGCGCTTTCATCGAATCCTACACAGGGATTACTAACGCGATGCTTAGCGATGCCAGACCTTGTGGTGAGGTAATGCGAGACTTTGCTGAGTTTATAGGTGGGCGGATTCAAGTCGCTAGTGCAATCGGTGGGTTGATCCCAAACAGTACTTGGTTGGGGGTTTTAAAGTCCAGACATTTTCTTGGCCGGTTGTTAAGTTTATCAAAGATTCTCTGGACACACTCCGGCGTCATATCATCAAAGCTAGATCCTTTCGGGGCGTATTGGCGGATCAGACCATTTGTATTCTCATTCAATCCCCGCTCCCATGAATGGTAAGGGTGCGCGAAGTAGCTTTCAGCCTGCAGCTGTTGGGCGATAACCTCGTGTAAGGCAAACTCCTTGCCGTTATCATAGGTCAGTGTTTCTACCGGGGCGGCTAAGGGGGAAAGCGCCCCAAGTATCGCTTCCTTGACGGCCTTCGCCGTTTTATTGGGGGCCAGGGCGATCACTGTGAAACGTGTCTTTCTCTCAACAGCCGTCATCAGTACGGAGCCACCCAAGCGCCCAATGATAAGGTCCATTTCCCAATCACCAATACGCTTGCGCTCATCAACAATCGCTGGACGCTCGTCGATACTTACCCGGTTCTTTAGCTGCCCGCGCTTGTCTGGGCTCCCGTAACGCTTCTTACGTTTCTTTTGGCAGCGCAAGTGGGCATGGAGGTCGCCCCCGGCCTTCTTGTCGATCAGAATGTACTGATAAATCCATTCTGGACTAACAGATTGCAGGATTGATTTTGCTAGCCAACCGCTGATCTGCTCTGGACTCCATTCCTCCCTCAGTAGCGATTCAACCCGCTGCCAGGTTATCTCTGTAATACGTGTATGGGTGTGGTGATGCTGCCGTTCAGTGGCAAAACGCTGGGCCTGCTGGGGCCTATAACCACGCAAGCCCGTATTGCGACCAAGCTCTCTGCTAATTGTCCCAGGGCTTCGTCTAAGCTCTCTGGCTATGGCTTTTTGTGTAAAACCAGCTTTTAAAAATGCTTCAATCTGGTATCGTTCGTATTCGGTCAACTGTGTATAGTTCATGTGTAATTTCCTTGGTCGAGAAAATGGCACTGGATTGTACCAGTTGGCCACCTGCTCTAGAAATTGCACTTATGACTTGAATCTAAGGTGTGTTAAATTGCATCCAAAATTGACCCACTTACCCCCCATATTTGCATCGAATATTGACCCACGTAACCATCCGGCTCTTGCTGACAGCGATGCAGGAGTTCCAAGGAGTGATAGACGTGGATTTATTGAGTGTAATCAGACGATGGCACCTGCGTGAAGGTCGATCCATCCGGGAAATTGTCCGGCGGACAGGCCTTTCCAGAAATACCATCCGTAAGTATCTAGCCAGCGGTGTCATTGAACCGCGCTACCCAGACCGGAAGAGCCCCAGCCAGCTTGACCCCTTTGCCGATATCCTGCTCGGCTGGCTAAAGCGGGAATCAAAGCGGCATCGAAAGCAACGCCGCAGCGTCAGGCAGCTGCACCTCGACCTGGTGGAATTGGGCTATCCCGGCTCCTATGACCGCGTCGCCGCCTTTGCTCGCGATTGGCGGTCACGCCAGCAAGAAGCCAGATTGTCGGCAACCAAAGGGACGTTTGTCCCACTGGTCTTTGCATCGGGTCACTAGTGTCCGGTTAATTATTGAATAATTTCAATTGGTTAGATAATGTATCATTTTCAGCGCCATGTGATCTGTCGAGAAAGTCCTTATTTAAAGGGATTTTCTCGAAAAGAGTGATCGAAAATATCTGTAATAAAGTGTAGAGCGAGGCATCCAGGTTGAGCCGCTTCTTGATGATGGCTACGAGCACGTACATTGAGACCGCCGTCCATATTTGGGCCTTCACTGCGTTCTCCGAGGTTCCGTAAAACTGCTTTATGCGTAGATGCTGCTTGATCCATTTGAAAAACAATTCTACTTGCCAACGTGCTTTGTACAGAGCGCAAATGGTGGCCGCCGGAGGGCCAAACAAATTGGTCAGGAATATCAGGGTTTTCCCCGTCTCGGTATCTTTGAACCGAATACGCCGTAGATGCAGTGGATACTTCCTTTGACTGTAGAAGCCCGACAGTGCCACCGTTTGGTCGCAGATAATCCCTTGCTCTCGATCGTTTGGTGCCGAGTAGATGCGTCGGAAATCGGTGTTCGATTTGGCGCGAGTAACGAAGAATGCGCCAGCCTGGTGAAGCGAGAAGAGACGGTCGAAATCCAAATACGCTCGGTCCATGACGTAGATCGCCCCCGGTTCGGGAATCATCAGATCGAGCGCGTTGACATCGTGCAGTTTGCCGTCGGAAACGTGGATAAAACTCGGAATATTGCCTCGCAAATCCAACAGCGTGTGCATTTTGACTGCCGCTTTGGTGCTGCGAAACGGCGCCCATGGAAACACCGACAAGCACAGATCGATGGTAGTGGAATCCAACGCGTATACCGTATTGGACAACTCCAACCCCAGGTCCTCTCCGGCGTAAAGTTTGCGGGCTTGCATGATCAACCGTTGGGCGAACTCGGCATAGATGCGCCAGTCTCTCCTCTCGTTGGCGTCGGCCAGGGTCGATCGTTTGACCGACGACTGAATACCCATGTGGTAGAGCTTGGCCGATTGCGCCCAGAGACACGCTTCGATGTCGCGAAGGCTTTCTCGATAGGTCAACTGTGCAAACGCCAGGACTCGAAAATGTTCGGCACATGGAAGCGTACGAATACGAAGATTGCCGTCGTAACGATCGACGATTCGAGTAAAGGTCGTCCAGGGCAGATAGTCCATCAACTGCGCAAACAGGGTTTTGCCGGTGTACATGGTGAATCCTCAGGGAAGTTCTCCCCTGAGGGTCTCGTGAAATGGCACCTGCGTTCAAGTCGACACCACAATAATCGTCCGAAAAGAATATATGTTTCATAGGCTTACAGGCAATACTCATCAAGTTAACCGGACACTAGTGGCATCGGGTGAAGCCTTCCAGTTCGACTGGTCAGAGGACTGGGTGGTCATCGGTGGGGAGCGAACCAAACTACAAGTGGCCCATTCCAGGCTCTGCCACAGCCGGGCCTTTATGCTGCGGGCCTATCCACTGCAAACCCACGAGATGCTGTTTGACGCTCACAACCATGCCCTGGTCGCTCTGGGTGGTGTTCCGGAGCGAGGCATTTACGACAACATGAAGACGGCCGTCGACAAGGTGCGTCGCGGCAAGCGCCGTGACGTCAATAAGCGGTTCAAGGCCATGGTCAGCCACTTCCTGTTTGAAGCTGAGTTCTGTACCCCGGCAGCGGGTTGGGAGAAAGGCCAAGTAGAGAAGAAGGTGCGCGATTCCCGTTATCGTATCTGGCATAACGCACTCTCGTTCAAAACCTTGGCTGATTTGAACCGTTGGCTGGAGCAGCGGTGCATCGAACTCTGGAAGGAAATACCTCACCCTGAATATCCGGGCCGGATGGTAGCGGATGTCTGGGAGGATGAGCGCAAGCAACTCATGGCAGTGCCCGCGCCGTTTGATGGCTATGTCGAGCACACAAAGCGCGTGTCTTCGACTTGCCTTATCCTGTGCGACCGTAACCGCTATAGCGTCCCCGCTGCATTCGCCAACAAACCTGTGAGCGCGCGAGCCTACGCCAGCAAAATAGTTGTTGTTGCCGAAGCTCAGATCATTGCCGAGCATACTCGAGTCTTCTCCCGCCACCATAAACATGCTGGGGAAACCGTCTACGACTGGCGGCATTACCTGGCAGTCATCCAGCGCAAGCCCGGTGCCCTGCGTAACGGCGCGCCCTTTACAGAGCTCCCCGGCTGCTTTAAACGCCTGCAACGCATTCTCCTAAAACGGCTGGGTGGTGATAGGGAGATGGCCAATATCCTGGCGCTGGTGCTACACCACGATGAACATCTGGTGATGCAGGCCGTGGAGGTGGCCCTTGAGAGCGGCAGGCCCTCCCAACAACACGTGACCAATGTGCCGGGACGGTTGTTAGAGGGGGGGCCATTACCCGAGCCGCTCAATCCACCGCCAGCACTCGTACTGGTCAATGAGCCCATTGCCAACACACAGCGCTACGATAACCTCAGGGAAAATAAATATGTCCGTTGATGCAATGATCGCCACACTAAAAGCGCTGCGCCTGTACGGCATGGCTCAATCCATTGAAGAGCTGGCTGAACAGGCCGCACCTGCCTATCAGCAGGCAGAACCCATCCTCAATGATCTGCTCAAAGCAGAAGTAGCCGACCGCGAGGTGCGGTCTATTAACTATCAAATGAAGGTGGCCAAATTCCCGGCCCACCGGGATCTTACCGGCTTCGACTTCATCGAGAGCATGGTGACAGAAACACTGGTGCGTTCACTTCACCGGTGCGAATTTATCGAAGAAACCCAGAACATTGTTCTGATTGGCGGCCCTGGTACTGGGAAAACCCACTTGGCAACTGCCTTGGGTGTACAGGCGATTATCCATCACCACAAACGGGTGAGGTTCCTCTCTACGGTCGACCTGGTAAACGCGCTGGAACTGGAGAAGGCCGCCGGACGACAAGGGCGAATGGCCAACCGTTTGGCCAGCACTGACCTGGTCATACTGGATGAGTTGGGTTATCTCCCCTTCAGCCAGGCGGGAGGAGCCTTGCTGTTCCACCTGATCAGCTTCCTGTATGAGCGCACCAGCATTGTGATTACAACCAACCCAAGCTTCTCTGAGTGGCCAAAGGTCTTTGGTGATCCAAAGCGAACAACAGCTCTGCTGGACCGGCTGACACACCACTGCCATATCATCGAGACGGGCAACGACAGCTACCGGTTCAAAAACTCGACCTGCAATCAAAGGGAGGAAATAACTGGCAAAAAACCAACAAAATGAGTAATACTTGAGCGAACCAGGTGGGTCAAAATTAGATGCAAATCCTGGGTCAGTTTTAAGTGCAAATTAACAACCAGGGCTACAGTGATACATTTTTCATCGATGAGGCCTTTGTGAAGATTAACGGCAAGCAACACTACTTATGGCGGGCTGTAGACCAGGATGGCGAAGTGGTGGACGTGTATCTACAGACCAAGCGGGATGGGGCAGCGGCTAAGCGATTTCTCAAGCGTCTACTGCGAAATCATGGTGATGAACCCAGGAAGATCGTGACGGATAAGTTGCGAAGTTACGGAGTTGCTCACCGTGAGTTGATGCCCGAGACGATCCACAGTACTCAACAGTATGAGAACAATCGAGCAGAGCAATCTCACGAAGCGACCAGAGTCAGGGAGCGGGGGATGCGGTGGTCCGACATCTCGGGGTTCAAGTCAGTCGGGCAGGCTCAAAGATTCCTGGGTGCTCACGCTACCGTCAGCAATCTGTTCTGGGCAGGCATCTGGTCCGAGCGCGGCATTATCGGGATCTCAGGGTGAGTGCGTTTACAGAGTGGAGCAGGGCGGTTGCTTGAAGCGGGCCGTTGAGTTTATCGGAGTCTGGATGTTTAACTTGCCAAAACCTAATGAACCATCCCCACCCTTTCTGATACCACGAAAGTTAATTTGCCAGTATCCCCCAACTTGTTAAGGCGGCCACTGGATATCTACTTTGCGGTGCTGATTAGCACAGTCACGCAGATACAGGTTGATGAGACTTTGATAGGGAACTCCTGAATCTTCTGCCATTCCTTTAAAGTAATCAATCACGTCCTCGCTAAGACGGATGGTGACAGGCTTCTTTAATTTGGAGGCATAGGGATTTCTGCGGGACTTCATTTTAGAAAAGTCATATTCTTTTTTCATGACTGCTCGCCTCGGTAAAATTGCTTCTCTGCTTTCGTAGCGTTGCGTGCCGAAATTATGCGTAACACGCCACCATCATCGCGTTCGCAATGAACGACAACTAAGGTTCTCGTTAAATTGCTTGTACCTAGGAGTATGAACCTATGCTCATCAGCGGCACTTTCATCAAAGAATTGAACGGCCAAATCGTCGTAAAAGACGGATTGAGCTTCCTCAAATGAAACTCCATGCTTCTTGAGGTTGGATTTAGCTTTGCTTTGATCCCATTCAAATTCAATCATATGTACATTGTATGTATAGAACGATATCTGTCAAGGGAAGAGTCGGCGGCCTTATCCCCGAGTTCGGGAGTGTTAGAAATTCTGTGTCAATGCACTAATCCACATCTTCAACCCCACCCCAAACTTCCCCAGCATCAGGCAACTCCGGATCGCAGGCATTGTGCATCACATTATCCGGCGCCTCATCAGCCATGCCCAGTTCAGCATACAACTGATCCAAGTCTTTGACTGTTTCACAGGCAGCATAGGCCTTACACCCACCGACTCTATGTCTATGGGTAATCTATAAGAGCCGGATGCTCTAAAGAGAAGCTGGGTCGTAAGCCGAAGAAAGCTAACGGGTTTTCCTGATGGGGTAGGGTGGGGCAGCCGAGACCGAGCTTATGTCGAAACTGGGTGTGGATTATACCGAGCACAGTGGCAGTATGTGGAAGAAGGGTAAGGGGTTTCAAAACCGAACTCCGAACCTCTTCCGAACTAAGCTGGGCAGGGTCTGGGGCTGAGTAACACCGGAATCTCAGGATGAGTGCGTTTGGTGAATGGAGTGGGGCGGTGGCGTGAGCGTAGGCGTTCACTTTTCTGATTCCGCAGAAGCAAATTTAATTAATACCGGTACAATAGATACGAACTTGCCATGGGCCCTCCCGATTTTGTTGATCTCCAATAACCAGCCTTTATATCAAAGACTATGCGCCCTATAATGACACATTAGAGAGGCTGGGCCGTACAAGCAAATTTTCGGCCAGTGACGGGAGTTATGCCTTCATGAGTCAGTTGTATAACACCTTTACGCAAAATCCCAATGATCAGTTTGACTACTGGCGCGAAGAGTTGTGCCATGTATTCGTTGAATTGGCTCCGGAGCGAGCTACTAAAGGAATTTTCAAAGGCTCTATTTGTCAACAATCACTTTCGGACATTATGGTATCTCGCGTCACTGCCGATGCTCACTGTGTTAAGCGGACGCCCTATGAAATTGGTAGGTCTTCAGATGAATTGTATTTTGCAAACTTGCAGGTTGAGGGGACGGGGTGAGGTGGTCTAATAGATCTGCACAACCCAGTTAAGGAGAAAATAAAGAGGTCTGATTCCGCCACAATTGATACAATGAGATTGTTTAGCTAGAGTTTAGAGCGAAAGAGCTGTTGTCGGAAGCTTCAATCCCGACTCCTTTTCCTTAATGTTCTCTCAAAACCTGCGTGTAATACAAGCTGCAACGCAATGTTACCCATCTTGTATATAATCTACCGCACCAGGGGCTTGGAATTTTTTGCATCTTTCGTTCCACCAGCTTCGAACGTTAACATGGAGAAAATGTTTTGTCAGACCCAGCCTGATTCTTCCCGCTGTAATAATATCCGGCTTGCGCCATGGTGCATCCGTCACCAGTGGGCCCGCTTTATCACCCAATACCAGCGTCAACAAATGAAGCAGTCCGTAACCTACAGTCGTCAAGTGAACCCAGCGATGCAGCGTTTGGCGCCGTTGCTGCCAGGCTTCTTTGAGCCCCCACAATTGTTTCAACTGGTAGTACATCGACTCAATCGACCAACGCAGTCCGTAATCTTCAATCACTTGTTCGCTCGTTAGAGTCGTATCGGTTGAAAGAAATAATCGAGTCTTGGTCCACTGACCTTTACCCCTGTCTAGCTCGCACCAAACGGCTCTGACTAACTGACCGTCAAGGAACCTTGCCTTGGCGAGCCGACTACGGTATCTCACCTTTTGTTCTTTTCCGTACAGCCGCAGTAGTGCTTCCGTCTTTTTAAAGTGGGCAATTCGCTTGGGTGTGTGTTTTTCGCCATACTTGCGTGGCCGCCCGCGTTGCCCCGGTTTTCGTTCGGGGGGTTCGTCGTAAAGCCGCGTATCGATTCTCGCCTGGCCAATCACGGTAAAACCGTACGCTGTCATCGCGTTGATAAATCGTTTGCGCATATACCAGCAATCGACCAATACCCTCACCGTTTTATCTTCAAACAAGCGGTAAACAGCACGCATGATCACTGTCGCTGCGACCAGCTTGCCCGTATTCCCTGCACTGGGTATCAGTCGGAACAATAGAGGTATCGCCGTCGTCTCCAGCGGTGTGCGCCTGAAAACAGCCGCTAAACTAACCCAGCATTGACCACGAACATAGGCGGCTAAATTCGGCTTATTTCCGTGCTGATGATGTATCTGGCTGCCCGGTGCTTTTTTCGAGGCTCGTAGACTCACCGTATCGTCAATCGCTAAATATAGAACGGGATAGTCTTTTCCAATATGAAATGAGCCTGAAACCCGGGAATGTGGCGGAAGTTGATTCCAACATAAAATGAGCCTGAAATAGTCCTTGTAGTCGTTCATGATCAGCGGATGAAAACGATCATGAGCTTAGAACATCTGAATACCCTGGGTGCCATCAAACAGTTTCTCGACGGCACACAGGAAGTAGCCTTCAACGTGGCCACTGAGAAATCTGAACGCTATCGCTGGGTACAGAAGGCACTGGTGAAGCACCGATACTTACAGCTTGGCAAAACAGACCGGGGAACCGTCACCCGCTACCTGATAAAGGTAACCGGCTACTCCCTGGCCCAGACCAGGCGCCTGATACGCCAATACGTCAAAACAGGCACCGTCTCGGTGAAACCAGCTCGGCGTAATGGCTTCAAGCGCGCCTACACTGACGCCGATATACGCCTATTGGCGAGTATGGATGAGCGACATGGTCAGCCCAGCGGCGCGGTACTTAAAAAGCTCTGTGAGCGGGCTTATCAGCGCTTTGGCCAAGCCGACTATCGACGCCTGGCGGGTATTTCGGTTTCTCACCTGTACAACCTGCGGGCCTCCAAGACCTACCAGAGGCAGCGCTGTGTCTTGACAAAGACACGACCTAAGGCCGCCTCTATTGGCCAGCGGCGCAAACCTTGCCCGAACGATCAACCAGGCTATATCCGCATTGACTCTGTCCATCAAGGTGATCAGGACAAACGCAAAGGAATCTACCACGTCAATGCCGTGGATGAGGTGACACAGTTCCAGATCATCGTCACGCTGGAACGTATTAGCGAGGCGTTTATGCTGCCAGCCCTCAGGCAGATTCTGGCTGCCTTCCCCTTTAAAATACGGGGCTTTCACGCAGACAATGGCGGCGAATATATCAACTACACCGTTGCTGAGCTTCTGGACAAGTTGCACATTGAATTTACCAAATCACGGCCCCGGCACAGTAACGACAATGGTTTGGTTGAGAGTAAAAATGGCTCGGTCATTCGCAAACTCTATGGCTATACCCACATACCTCAGCAGTACGCCACGGATTTCACTGAACTCAATAGCCATCAAGTCTACCGATACGTCAATTTCCACCGGCCCTGCTATTTCCCCACCACCATTATTGATGAGAAGGGCAAGGAGCGGAAGAAATACCGCTACGACGACATGATGACACCCTATGAGAAATTCCGCTCCCTGGCCAAACCCAGCCAATATTTAAAGCCGGGAATCACCTTTAGAAATCTGGATGCATTCGCCAATGAAATGACGGACAATGAGGCCGCTGAACAACTAAATTCAGCACGAGATCACTTATTTCAGCAACTCCATGAGCGACTCAAGATAAGGGCTTAATACACCCTCCCTTCAGGCTCATTTCATATTGGAAAATACTGTGTCGCTGCTATCAAGTCTGCGCCCTGCCTCGCTTTCGGCGCGGGTTTAGCTCGGTTCTGAGCGCATTCAGCGGATGACTAGCGAAGTGATATTGGTTATGGTGTGGCGCTTCCTTTTGACAGGATTATCTACTTGAGCGATCCGTTTGCAGATATTCGTCCCTATCGGGATGAAGAAGTACCCCAAGTATTGCAGCGCTTGTTGCGCAGCCCGGAATTTTTGGGAGCAATCGCGACGCTACGCTTTAAGACGGCTGCCCGTTTGGCACCCGCTCTGGTGCGTTTCCTGGTCAGCCTATTTCTCAGGTGGGAACTGCGCAACGTCTCCGATGTACACACCCTGCAGTTGGTGATAAAACGCTACATGGATCGGATGATCTCGGGAAGTTCCGGAGGCTTTACCGTTTCCGGACTGGAAAACCTGGCCCCGGATGATGCGTTTCTTTTCATGAGTAACCATCGTGACATCGCGATGGATCCTGCGTTCACCAACTATGCCTTGTATCGGGAGGGTCACGAGACGGCCAGAATCGCGATAGGAGACAATCTTCTAACCCAGCCCTGGGTTTCTGATTCTATGCGTTTGAACAAGAGCTTTATCGTCAAACGCTCTTTGAGTGGACCACGGCAACTGCTCGCAGCAACCAAGAACCTCTCTTCTTACATAAAGCACTCATTGCTCGAGGAGCGATCGCCAATCTGGATCGCCCAGCGTGAGGGGCGGGCCAAAGACGGTGTTGATCAGACCGAGCCGGCCATTATTAAAATGCTCGACCTGTGCAGGAATAGAAAAACAGAAGACTTTGCACAGCATATAGAAAGTCTGAAAATTGTCCCAGTCGCGATTTCCTATGAGCTTGACCCCTGCGATGCTCTTAAGGCGGCTGAATTGTGGGAGCTCGATACTCAGGGCAGCTACGAGAAGGGCGAGCAGGAAGATGTCGCTTCGATAGGCCGGGGAATTTCGGGGAACAAGGGCCGTGTTCATGTTTCATTTGGCGTCCCTCTCGATAAGGGTTTGGAATCTCCAGATGCGGTCGCCACTGAGGTTGACAAGCAAATTCTGTCGCTATACTGCCTTCATCCAACCAATCTCTATGCCTATCGAATGTTGCATGGTGAAGATGCGGATGTTCCGGAGAATGCCTATTTGGAGGAAGGTGACTTCTCTCTTTCCGATTTTGAAGAGCGAATTAACGCCATGCCCGTTGCCCATAGGCCTTACGCCCTGGGTATCTATGCCAATGCAGTTAGCAGCAAGCACGCGCTTGTTCAGGATGGCGCTAACCTTGCTCACTGATGACACAAAAGACGTCATACGTGATGCCTACAGCTCGCTCATGGAAAGTAAATCGCTGAACCCCCGTTGGGGACAGCGACAAATGATAGCTGAGATTGCCAACACCCTAGGCAATATTCCCGCGCCAGGAGATTTGCCGTCTAGAGAATCGGCCGTATGCGTTATAGAGGCTGGCACCGGAACGGGTAAGACGATCGCCTATGCCGTGGCGAGTATCCCGGTGGCGCAGGCACTGGGCAAAAGGCTGGTTGTGGCGACAGCGACCATTGCTCTGCAGGAGCAGTTTGTACAGAAGGACCTCCCGGATATCAAACGCCACAGTGAGCTGGAGTTCAGTTATACATTAGCTAAAGGCCGCAGGAGGTATGTCTGTCTGTCAAAACTTGACAGAGTGATGGCCGAGGGGAGCAGTGATACTAGTTTGCTACCGCTTTATCCTGACGAAATGGCAACTCCGCTTGCCTCGGATGCACTGCCGGTTTATTCGTCGATGCTCGATTCGCTGGCACGCGGGGAGTGGGACGGCGACCGGGACAATTGGACGGATACGATCCGCGAGGATATCTGGTTTGGCGTAACGACCGATCACAGCCAATGCAGTGGGCGTCGATGCCCCAATATTAGTCAGTGTAGTTTCTATAAAGCTCGTGACGAACTTCAGAGCGCAGATGTCATTGTTACCAATCATGATTTGGTTTTGTCCGATCTTGCCCTGGGTGGCGGCGCGATTTTGCCTGCGCCCGAAGACAGTATTTACATTTTCGACGAGGGCCATCATTTACCGGCCAAAGCATTGTCTCATTTTTCAGGGTTCTGCCGTTTACACACCACCGCGGCATGGCTGCAAGACAGCCGCAAATCGCTGGTAGACCTGGCGCAGTCCCTGTCCATTCTCGAATCCCTGCAACGGCCTTTGCTGGATTTACCCGAAGTGATGGACGCGGCGATAGCCGGCCTACAGGTTGCTGAGCAGGTGGTTGCCAGCCTATTCGAGGAGTCCCCGGTGGATGACTCCAGAGAAGATCAGCAATTGCGATTTGAACATGGCCTGGTGCCTGCTGCTCTCATTCCCGTGGCAGCAACGTTAGCCACGCAGTTTGGCAAGTTGGCATCGGGGCTGGGCAGGATAGAAGGGATACTGGAAGATGCGATGGATGATGACTTTCCAGGATTGGATAAAGCCGATTTGGAAACCTGGCACATTAATATCGGTGGCATGCTGGGGCGCGCCGAGGGGGCAGGGGCGCTGTTTGAGGAATATGCAGTGACGGGAGAAAACGACATGCCCCCAAAAGCTCGCTGGATCATCCTCCTAAACAGTTCGGGACAATACGGTTTTGATTTACGCTGCAGTCCAATACTGGCCGCGGACATACTGCAAGAATATTTGTGGTCCCGGGCCGCCGGTGTCGTCATTACCTCGGCTACAATTACCTCGCTGAATTCTTTTGACAGTTTCATTATGCACTCGGGAGTACCAACCGAGGCTACCTTCAAAGTTGTCGCAAGCCCCTTCAATTATGCCAATGCCATTTTTTGTGTACCGCCGATGGATTGTGATCCTGGGGATGCGCCGGCTCACACCGCAGCTCTTGTCAGCCAGCTGCCTAGCTTGCTGGATAGACAGGAGGGGTCATTGGTATTGTTTTCTTCCCGTCGTCAGATGTTGGAGGTATATAGTGGGCTAGCTTCGGAGTTTGGTGATCTCATTTTGCTGCAGGGGGATTACAGCAAGGCGGAAATTTTACGTCGTCATCGCGAGACCATAGACGCAGGCGCCGGCAGTGTTATTTTTGGCCTGGCAAGTTTTGCTGAGGGTGTGGATTTACCAGGGGATTATTGTCGGCATGTGGTAATCGCGAAAATTCCTTTTGCAGTTCCCGATAGCCCACTGGAGGCTGCATTGGCCGAGTGGATTGAAGCTGAAGGTCGCAATGCCTTCATGGAAATTAGTGTGCCGGATGCCGCGCTAAGACTGGTGCAAGCAAGTGGCAGGTTATTGCGTACTGAGGACGATACGGGCCGCGTAACCTTGATGGACCGAAGGGTGGTGACGCGTCGCTATGGCCGCGCAATTTTAGATTCGCTACCACCATTTCAGCAAAGGCTTGGATAGCAGCTGCAATGAGAACAGATGTAGCGGAGGTTTTGATTGATATAGAGTCCGAGTTGCGACAACTCGGCTTGTGGGATCGCCAGGTACCTTCAAATAGTGCCTTGGCTAGTTCAGAACCTTTTTGTGTGGATACCCTCACTCTTCCTCAGTGGTTGCAGTTTGTTTTTTTGCCGACCCTCTACCGCTTGCTGGAGGCGCAGGAGCCGCTGCCGGCTCGTTGTGGTATTGCTCCGATGGCCGAAGAATATTTCAAGGGCGGGGGGCTGTCTACTGCGGCGCTTGAGAATACGCTGCTGCGTATCGACAGCCTGCTATCCGATCATGAATCGAGTGAGTAGCGTCAAGGGCTCTGCTGTTGGTCAGGCTCGCTTAGTCTGCGTGATTTTACTCGAAGGTTATTGTCATGGGTGATTTACCTAAAGTCGCGGCGGTTGTCCTGGCAGCGGGTTCCTCGCGACGAATGGGAGAGCAGCATAAATTGCTTTCGAACTTGGCTGGTAAGCCAATGGTTTCCCGCGTCATAAATGCTGTATTGAACGGCGCTGTTTACAGTACGACTGTGGTTGTCGGATATCGGGGTGAGGAGACTCGAGCGGCCCTAAAAGGGCGTGAAGTAACGATAGTAAACAACCCGGATCACAGTGCGGGTTTGGCTACGTCCCTCAAACTTGGGTTGTCCTCTTTGCCGGCGGATATCGATGGAGCGATGATAATGCTTGCAGATATGCCATTTGTTGGCGCAGGTCTCGTGGACGAACTAATCGGCGCATTTGGTTCGACGCAGGAGCAGGATATTATTGTGCCGGTAAGATCGGGTCGTCTTGGTAACCCCGTAATCTGGCCTATCCGCTTTTTCCCTGAAATGATGGAGCTCGATGGCGACTCAGGGGCTAGAATCTTACTCAAGAAGTACGCAGAAAAAATCACCGCTGTGCCCGTTCAGAGCGACGCTGCGTTTTTTGATATTGATACACCTGCCGAACTCGAACAGGCGGGTTTCAGGTTTGATTCTGCAGCGCGAGAAGGTGATTCTTAGCACCGCTGCGGATGGTTTATCCCAACAGTGAGGCGAACCGTTGTTGAAACTGTATATTGCTATGTATCAACGGGGGGTGTTCCGGAAAATTTTTTGAAAGGCCGAATCTGTAAATTGCCGTTTCGGTGACTCAATGCACTGTATTACGGAGATTGTCGTGCTCTTTTTACCATTTAGCGTGCGCGCCATTGAGTATGATGCGCTATCAAAAGCCATTTTTGTGTTGTCAGTTTGCACCATAACCAATCCCTGGAAGCCGTTTTTGGCTTGCACATGGTAGGCGAAACTCTTCTCTGGCAGGTCTTGCTCTGGCCGACCTCGCACGTAGCTGTTTGCGCTGAGAACGGTGGTAAAGATCGTAAAAACAGCTGCTTTCAACACTTTTTCTAGAGTTTTCATCTTTCAAACAGAGCGCCGCGTCATCCAGGGGCAGAGCGTCCATTCCTCAAAAAAAATCGTGAGCTTATTCGAGTCACACACCGATATTATCGTCAAAGGATTTCGTGACGTTCAATATGGCCATAAGATAAATCTGAGCAGTGAGAGAAGCGGATTCATCACGTACCTGTGCATTGAAAAAGGGAACCCGGCGGACTCCAGCTTGTTCATGCCGGCGCTGGATTTTCACCAGTCGAAGCTGCACCGTCTACCGCACTCGGTGGTGGCTGACGGTGGCTATGCCAGCCAGGAGAATGTGGCAAAAGGAAGGGGGCTGGGTGTTAAGCGTGTGGCCTTTCATAAGCCGGCCGGTTTATCACTTCACGCCATGGGCGTTAAATCGAAAACGTTTACTCGATTGCGCCATTTCCGGGCGGGCGTCGAAGGGAATATCTCAGAGCTAAAGAGAGCATTCGGTGCAACGAAGGCCAATTGGAAAGGCCTTGATGGCTTTAAAGCCTATGTCTGGTCATCAGTTCTGAGCTACAACCTGATGCGTTTGGCAAGACTTGACTCCGGCTAAGCTCGAAGCTGGCCCAGGATAGGAAATATTTGTAGGCTTATGGGTAGTACAGCGTATTTCTGCGATCCGAATTCAGGATAATGGACCTTTAAGCAATGATTCTCGTCATTTTATGGCCGCTAAAAGCCGGTAGCATTGTGGGCCGGAACGTAAAGACTAAAACGGGATGGTTTTTTAGAAAAACATCCATTTATGGATAGGCACTAGCTAGTGCCTATCCATAAACTTTCAATCCATTGAAATATAAGGAATATTTTTCGCAAGGTATTAAAAAATCCTCTTGAATTTGTTAAGTTTAAGGTGTGAACAAAAAACAAAAAAACCAAGAGGATTCCGCATGCGAGAGACCCGCATTGCTCAGGCAAGTATATTTGAAAACTACTCAAAACACGAATTTGGGACCCAACTTCGGGCGCTATCAAACCGACTGGATCAACATCCAGAAATACTACTTCTGGTCGCCGACGACCTCATTGATGCATCGCTATCCAAGGTAGGTCGATCGGGTTTAACAGTTGAAACCATTTTTCGATGCATGCTCTTGAAGCAACTGTTGCGCGTCAGCTACGAGCAATTGGCATTTAATTTGTCGGACTCAATGACCTACCGTACTTTTGCCCGGCTGCCTGCCACAACAATGCCCAGTCGATCTGGGCTACAGTCAACTATACGGAGTATCAGGCCAGAAACGCTGGAAAAAGTGCATGAGACCCTCTCTGTCAGTTGGCTTAAAGCAGGCATACTATCGATGGAAAAATTACGCATCGATAGCACGGTTGTCGCCAGTAATATTGCGCCACCCAGTGACAGCCAACTCCTGAATGATGGCGTTCGAGTACTTAGTCGCCTGCTGATGAAAAGTAAAAATATCACTGGAGTAAAAATTCGCTTTACGGACCAGCGCAAATCTTCGAAGTCGTTGGCATTTCAGATTTTTAATGCAAAAAATGCTAGAAAAGAAGTACTTTATCCAAAATTATTGCAGATTGTCAGAATTGTACTGAAGCAAGTGGGTCGGGGACTGGAAACCGTAGAAGTGGGCTCCTGTGAATCTGACAAAAAGAAATTGTGGCTAAGTCAGATAAAGCAATACAGAGATTTGACACTGAGGGTCATCAACCAAACAGAGCGCCGCGTCATCCAAGGAGAGGGCGTCCACTCATCAGAGAAAGTCGTGAGTCTATTTGAGTCCCACACCGATATTATCGTCAAGGGGTTTCGAGACGTTCAATATGGCCATAAGATAAATTTGAGCAGTGAGAGAAGCGGGTTCATCACGTACCTGGCTATTGAAAAAGGGAACCCTGCAGATAGCAGCTTATTTATGCCGGTTCTACATTTTCACCGGTCGAAGCTGCACCGCCTGCCCCATTCGGTAGTGGCTGATGGTGGCTATGCCAGCCAGGAAAACGTGATAAAGGGAAGGGCGCTGGGTGTTAAGCGGACGGTCTTCAATAAGCCTGTCGGTTTATCGCTTCATGCCATGGGCGTCAAATCAAAAACGTTTACTCAATTGCGCAATTTCCGGGCGGGCGTCGAAGGGAATATCTCGGAATTAAAACGAGCCTTTGGCGCAACGAAGTCAAACTGGAAAGGTCTTGATGGTTTTAAAGCTTATGTCTGGACATCGGTTCTGAGCTACAACTTGATGCGTTTGGCGAGACTCGACTCCGGCTAAAATCAACGGTGGTTCCGGTTGAGAAATATCTGTAGGCTTATGGGCAGTGCAGCGGAAATCTACGGGAAAAACTCAGGAAAACAAGGTATAAAGTGACGGTTCCAGTCAGTTTATGGCCGGCAGAATTCCGAGCCGGAACGGGAAAGTCAAAACAGGATGTTTTTAAGAAAAACATCCATTTATGGATAGGCACTAGCTAGTTCAAACTCCAGCACAAGAGACTACGATATCGCCAGCTTGTGCCGCTTGGGCGCCTGATCTGGTATGATCCCGCTGTATTGGAAAACGGCTGTGGCCAAAGGTGTAGAGGGAACTGATATTAGCAGGCAGCTTGAAATAGTTGGTGCGGAGGCTTTCAGGAGTGCGGTATTTTTCGCAGCATTGCTCTTCGCCTCCTTATCGTTTGGGCAATCCGAGGCGGTCGAGCGCGAACTGCGTTCCATATCGGAGGTTCGAGATCTTCTCACTGAGGAACTCACGCAGTACGAGAAAACCCTCGCCCTGTTGGTTCCCCCAGGCGCACGCGCAATCAATAGCACCAATCCAGCGGTAAAGAACATTGCAGCTGAAACTCTGAGAATTCGCCAGCGCTTGATCACTATCACCGAACGAGAAGTCAGCTTGATTCAGCAGCGGATTGCCGCCTATAAGGCCGCGGCTACACAGTATGAGGCCGAAGTTGCCGAAAGTGAGGAACGACACAACCCCCCACCTGAATACTCCATTGAAGACGAAGCGGAAGATGTCGCGCGATTACTCACCCTGCTGACCAAGTATTACGCAGACCTTGAAGAGTCATTGAGAACCATGCCGACGCAGGAAGAGTTGGAAAAACGCCAAGCCACCAGCGTGGATGCCGCCACTCTGGCTCAAACGCCTTTCAGCGCAGACAAGGTCCGTCTTAGTGGCGCTGAGGGAATTACCGCCCTGGCGCGAATGTCCAAGCGCCTTTCCGATAAAAAAATCCCTGAAAGCCGTCGGGACATCGCCCCTATTTGCGGGATAAAAACCCGATATTTTGGTTCCCTGATTGCCAGTGAAAATCGCAGTCTCAAACCGGTGGGTAAAAACCAATATGTTGCAAGAATTCGCATACAACCTGGCGATACCAGCTTGAGCGTGCAGGGCAACAAATGGAAAATTCGGCTTCCCCAGGATATCGCCGCAGCCGACTATCTCGTCACTCTATTCTTGCCCAAGTTTGGCAAACCGGAGCTCCATGTGTTTGCGGTGGATGATTTGCTGGCTCAAGATGCACAGTATATTCCCGCGTGGTTACCTGACGAGTTAAATTTAAAACCTCTGGCTGGATGAACCGCGACAACACACCTTGGCAACCAATCCAGAGTGCGCAGCTGGATTGGTCGGACGATTCGGGACCCCGCTCCAAACACTACGGCGACGTTTATTTCTCCACAGCCGGGGGCCTTGAGGAGGCCGAGCATGTATTTTTGCGGGGCAATGGCCTACCTCAACGTTGGGACAACCATGACCGGTCGGTATTTTGTATTATCGAAACGGGTTTCGGTACCGGACTGAACTTTCTAGCGACCTGGAATTTGTGGCGGCAGCAGGGCTCTGATCGCCCAAGACTGCATTATATCTCGGTAGAGAAACATCCCCTTACGATCACCGATTTATCCAGAGCATTGCGCAGTTGGCCCACCCTAGCTCACCTGGCCGCTCAGTTACAGGAAAGCTACCCTCAACCGGTTCGGGGCCAACATCGACTGGTATTGGAAGGTGGGCAACTCATTCTCGACTTATGGTGGGAGGATGTCGAAGACGCCTTGGAAAGTTTTGCCGGCGAGGAACACAGGCCGGCAAATGCCTGGTATCTCGATGGCTTTTCTCCGGCTTGCAATGAGAGCATGTGGAACGATCGTGTCTATAGTGCGATGGCTGCCGCCAGCCGCCCCAACGCTACCCTCTCCACTTTTACTGCGGCAGGAGAGGTTCGCCGGGGTCTCAGTGCAGCGGGTTTTACTGTGGCCAAGGCGACGGGCTTCGGCTTAAAACGTGAGAGCCTTCGAGGCGTCGCCCCCGGTGCCTTGCCCGCTTTACCGGTAACTCACACACCGTGGCATTTGAAGCTTCAACAAGAAAAGGTTCCAGCTTCGGTTATTATTCTGGGTGCAGGGCTAGCTGGGTGTACCGTCGCCAATGCGCTGGCACAACGCGATATTGAAGTGACCCTCATCGAATCAGATTGTGTTGCGGGTGCGGGCTCTGGAAACAATCAGGGCATTCTCTATACACGATTGTCCTCCAGGCATTCATCATTGACCGACTTTGCCCTACAGAGTTTTTGTTTCTCCCATCATTTTTACAAAAGCCTGCTGGCTAACGGTCAATTGAGTACCCCGGATGATGGAAGCCTGTGTGGCAGTTTCCACCAAAAAGAAAATACCAAGGAAATGTTGGCGTTGCGAAACGTTCTGGCCGATGCACCTGAACTGGCTGAAGTTCTCGACTGTGTTGCGGCGGCGGCCCGCACGGGCGTCGAACAAGCATCGGGTGGCTATTGGTTCCCCAAGAGCGGCTGGATGCGCCCGGGATCTGTATGCCAAGCTTTGATCAACCATCCCGGGATTACGTTGATGGATGGCATGGGCCCGGTAGAATTGCAGGAATACGCAGGTGGCTGGCGTGCATCCATCCCCGAGAAGGTTCTGGCTACTGCAGATTGTGCCGTGATAGCCACCGGTACCTCGGTCCGGACACACCCTGCCCTTTCCTGGTTACCTGGACAGTTCATAAGAGGACAAACCACGGAGCTTCCCACCAATAATGTCTTTGGCGAACTCACAACGGGTCTGTGTCATACCGGCTATATGGCGCCGGCTCGCCAGGGCAGCCATTGTATCGGCGCAACCTTTGATCTAAAAGATGATGAACCCGGAGTTCGTATCGCTGACCATCAAAGAAACCTAGACGCGCTAGCGCTGGCGGTGCCGCAGTGGAGAGAGGCCATCGCCAATATTGATCCCCGGTTACTGGCTGGCAAGGTAGCTTACCGCTATGCCACCCCGGACTATCTGCCCATCGTAGGGAGTGTTCCGCAATACGACGCGTTCCTGCATACTTATGCCGGCCTGCGTAAGAATGCCAAGAAGCTTATTGCCCAACGGGGAGATTACATGCCAGGTTTGTTTGTGACCACGGGCCACGGATCCAGGGGATTGACCTCCACGCCGCTGGCTGCACAGATTCTCGCCAGTGAAATTTGTGGTGAGGCTATCCCTATATCCACGGAAATGAAAAAAACACTTTCTCCGGCGAGATTTCTCATCCGTAATCTGCGGCGAGGATTGTTGTGAACGATCGCATTAACAGACCCGCAAGCCTCACGCTGACACTCCTGTTAGCAACCGTATCCTTGTTGGCGATTACAGCGTGCACGCGCGCTGAAGTTCTCCAATATGGCTATAAAGTGACAGGAAAAATTCCCCAGCCAAGGGAAAACTTCGTGCAGGGCCTGCAAATTCTTGACGGCCATGTGTATGTCAGCACTGGCAATTACGGCGAATCAAAACTGCTGCGCTACCGGCTTAGCGACGGCAAACTACTTGCCCGGCGCAATGTGGACAAGCGGCTGTTTGCCGAGGGTCTCACGGTTTTGGATGAGAGAATTTTCCAGCTCACCTGGAAGTCCAAACTGGTACTCACCTACAACAAGGCAGATCTGAAAGGTCTGGAATATTTCCGTATCCCCGGGGAAGGCTGGGGCATTACCAACAATGGCAGCGACCTTATCTACAGCGATGGCAGCCACCGCCTTCACTATTTGTCACCGGAATCGAAAACCATCACGCGGACGATCTCTGTGACCGAAGACGACCGTGCTGTCACCCTGCTCAACGAGCTCGAATGGATTGACGGCGAGATATGGGCAAACATTTGGCAGCAGAATCGCATCATCACGATTAACCCGGACACGGGAAAAGTAACTGGCAGTATCAACCTGGAGGGTTTGCTGCCGCGCGCAGAGAAAATACCCGGCACCGATGTACTCAATGGCATCGCCATCAACCCCGAGGACAATACCGTGTGGGTTACCGGAAAACGTTGGCCCTGGCTGTATCAAATTGAACTGATTCCAAGCCCTGTCAATCCAGAACTTTCCCAAGCCCCCACTCCCAATTCAATGTAAACTAGCACGCGTCCAGTCTCGGACACGCTACACTCAAGAGAGAATCTATGAGCAACACCAGCACCGCCGGGCTAAGCGCCCACTCTGCCTTCACCCCAATACGAAGCGAAACCATCGAGTCTCTCAACGTATCGGTAGAGCAATATGAGCATCGTGCAACGGGTGCAAGCCACTATCACATAGCGGCGGACAACGCGGAAAACGTGTTTTTGGTGGCCCTGCGTACCGTACCTCAAGACTCCTCTGGCGTTGCCCACATTCTAGAACATACCGCCTTGTGCGGCAGTGAGCGGTTTCCGGTCCGCGACCCATTTTTCATGATGCTGCGACGCTCACTCAATACCTTCATGAACGCTTTTACCAGCAGTGACTGGACCGCCTACCCCTTCGCCAGCCAAAACCGAAAGGACTTTAACAATCTGTTGGATGTTTATCTCGACGCCGTATTTTTCTCTCGGCTGGACCCGCTGGACTTCTCTCAGGAAGGCCATCGTGTGGAATTTGCAGAACCGGACAACGCGGACAGCGACTTGGTCTATAAGGGTGTGGTCTTCAACGAAATGAAAGGCTCCATGAGTTCTGTCAGTAGTACATTGTGGGCAGCTCTGAGTAAAAACCTGTTCCCCACTACCACTTATCACTACAACAGTGGCGGCGACCCAGCGGACATTCCCGACCTGCCTTACGAGCAGCTCAAGGCGTTCTACAAAAGCCACTATCATCCCAGCAACGCCATTTTCATGACTTTCGGCGACATCCCGGCGGCCGAACATCAAAGTACATTCGAAGAAAAAGCACTCAAGCGTTTTGAGAAACTGGAGCAGAAAATTCAAGTGCCGTTGGAGCACCGCTACGATGCGCCGATACACGTTGCTGACACCTACGAATTCGACGACGCGGGCAACACTGAGAATAAAACTCATATCGTTATCGGCTGGTTGCTCGGAGAAAGCACCAGCTTGGATCAGTTACTTGAAGCTCAATTACTCTCCAGCGTACTGATCGACAACAGCTCTTCACCGCTGATGCGCGCCCTTGAGACCACAGAATTGGGTCAATCACCCTCACCGCTTTGTGGCCTTGAAGACTCCATGCGCGAGCTGGTTTTTTGCTGCGGGGTTGAGGGCAGTGAATCCGACAATGAACAGGCTGTGGAACAACTGGTTCTGGGAGTACTTGAGGATGTCGCCGAAAAGGGCGTTCCACTGGAACAGCTGGAGGCGGTACTGCACCAGCTGGAACTTCACCAGCGCGAGATTACCGGAGATGGTTTTCCCTACGGCCTGCAGTTAATACTGTCTGCGCTGGGGTGTGCCACCCATTACGCGGACCCCATTCCAGTTCTCAATCTGGATCCGGTTATCGCAAGCCTGCGCGAAAAAATTCAGGCCCCCGACTATATCCGAGGATTGGCACGTCGGCTGCTGTTGGACAATTCTCATCGCGTTACCCTGGTGATGTCCCCGGACAAGACATTGTCTACCACGCGCACCGAAGCCGAGGCCGGGAAACTCGCCGAGCGCAAAGCGCAAATGGACGAAGACGAAAAGAAGGCCGTCATCAAACTGGCTGCTGACCTTGTCCAACGTCAAGGTCAGGTGGATGACGAAAGTATTCTTCCCAAGGTTGAGCTCAGCGATATACCCGCCAGCTTGCCCGAACTGACGGCGCAAGACCGTGTTTTAGACGGTAGAAAACTGACAGCCTATGGCCAGGGCACCAATGGGCTGGTTTATCAGCAAGCCATTGCAAGCCTGCCCCTGCTTCAAGCCGATCAATTGCCGCTACTGCCTCTGTACAGCAGCATGCTCACAGAATTGGGATTGGGCGACACAAGTTATCTGGAGGCTCAAAGACGCCAGGCGGCGACTGTCGGGTCCATCAACGCTTTCACCTCTATGCGAGGCACTGTGGAAAACGAACAGTCCGTATCGGGCCATTTCATCATATCCTCCAAAGCGCTGGTGAAAAACAGTGCCAATCAGTCAACTTTGATGCGCGATACATTGGAATCTGTGCGTTTTGATGAAACCACTCGGATCAAAGAGTTGATCAGTCAGCAGCGCGCTCGCCGCGACCAAGGTATTACCGGTAACGGACACGGTCTGGCAATGGCAGCGGCCAGCGCCGGCCTCAGCCCACTGGCAAAACTCAATCACGAACTATCGGGGCTGGTAGGGATTCGTGCAATACGTGAACTAGACGACCCCCTGCGCGATGACGAATCCTTAGCTGCGTTCGCTGCAAACCTTGGAGATATTCACTCACAAGTCACTGCAATGCCAATTGTATTGCTCGCAGTGGCAGAAGGCCACCGAGTGAACGACATTGCAACGGAGTCCCTGGGTATTTGGGCAGGATTTAGCGGCTCCGCCCGCTCTAGTGAATTTAATCTTGCCCCTTCACGCGAGCGAGTCGGCGAGCTATGGGCGACCAATACGCAAGTAAATTTCTGTGCTCAGGCCTATCCCACTGTACCCGTAGGACACCCCGATGCTGCGGCTCTGACGATACTCGGTGGTTTTTTGCGAAATGGATTTTTACATCGCGCTATTAGAGAACAAGGTGGTGCTTATGGCGGTGGTGCCTCGCAGGATTCCGGCATCGGGGCATTCTGCTTCTACTCCTACCGAGATCCCCGGCTTGAAGAAACCCTGAATGACTTCGACGCGGCCATCGACTGGCTGTTAAACACCTCTCACAGTTATCAACCCCTTGAGGAGGCTATCCTGGGCGTTATCAGTTCTCTCGATAAACCCAGTTCGCCAGCGGGCGAGGCCAAGCAGCATTTCCACAACAGTCTGTTCGGGCGCACCCACGCTCAGCGAGAGCAGTTCCGGCAAAACATTCTCAGCGTCACCTTAGAAGATCTGAAGCGCGTGACTCAGACCTACCTCAAACCCGAGCTGGCCAGCACTGCGGTTATTACCGGCAGCAACCAGGTCGAGGCGACGGCAGACCTGCGAGAGCAACGCAATCTGAGCCTTCAGGAGTTATAGGAGCGAGTGTAAACTTCTGTAAAGAAGTGCCTAGTCATGTCAATCTCGGGTGACAAGCGTCTCGCGCTTGTCCAAACTGTAGTGCTTATACTTTTGAACGTTTTCGATATTTTTTGACGAGACGACATAGCCGGCTATGACAAAAATTCTAATCATTGATGACGATCAAGAACTCTGTGCTCTATTGGCTGATTTCCTAAAGCTCGAAAGCTTTGAAACACACGCGCAACACAATGGCGCTGAAGCGGTTGTGCACTGTAAAGAACATCAATACGAAGCCATCATATTGGACATTATGTTGCCCGGCATGCAGGGACTCGAAGTACTGCGTAAACTTCGAGAGTTTAGCCGTACCCCCATTCTTATGCTGACTGCTAGAGGTGAAGACACCGACCGTATCGTGGGTTTGGAGATGGGGGCCGATGACTATCTCGCCAAACCGTGTAATCCGCGGGAATTGGCCGCCAGACTGCGCGCGATACTGCGCCGCTCCCAAATCACTACAGAGCCAGCTGTGCCTGAACAGATTGATATCGGTTTGACCAAGCTCGATACCAGTAATCGATGTGCGAGCTACAGCGGCGAGGATTTAAATCTCACTAGCGCAGAATTCAACGTTCTTTGGGCTTTGACTTCGCAGGCTGGTCAGGTCGTAGAGAAAGAGCACATCAGCGAGGCGGCTTTGGGGCGATCACTATCTGCCTACGATCGCTCCGTCGACGTGCACGTCAGTAAGATACGCAAAAAGCTGGCGGTTGCCGGCGGTGAAAATCTCATTCTTAGCGTACGCGGTATTGGCTACCAATTTGTATCCAATGCTGAGGCACCTTCGGCGTGATTGTTAGAGGTCGATTGTTTGTCAGAATATTTTTGGGCTTTTGGCTGGTGACCATTACCGTACTGGGCAGCTGGTTGATTGCGGCACAGTACTTTGAAACCAGACCTCAAGCCAATCCCGGCAACAACCCCTCTGAACCCCCCCCGCGCTCAATGCAGCGACTTATATACCAGCTGCAAAATCGCAGTGACGAGGAACTGCCGGCGCTGCTGGATGCGGCGAAGAAAAAGCATGGCCTGGATATTTACCTCATCAAGAATAACGGCGAAGATCTTTACGGACGCAAGTTGGTATTGGGAGCCAGCGAGGTAGGCAGGAAAATTCAAGGAGCAAAACGACGCGCCTATCTTGAAACCTCAGACGGAAATCTGTTCGCACACAGCATTTACCGCAACGAACAGGGCCCACTAAAAGCGGTCGTGATGTTCAAATCGGAAGATCGAGGTCTGCTTAGCGCGCTGGGGCAAAACCTCTGGTTACGGGTGACGCTGGCAATACTGGTTAGCGGCCTGGTGTGTTTTGCTTTGTCCCGAGCCATGACTAATCGTTTCAAGCAGTTGCAGGTCGCCTCGAGACACCTTGCCCAGGGCAACCTGGGAACTCGAATACAGGTGCGCGATCAAGGCGGCGACGAAACCGACGAATTGGCCAGGGATTTTAATTCGATGGCCGAACAAATCGAACAGCAAATACAATCTCAAAAGCGCCTACTGAGTGACGTATCCCACGAGTTGCGGTCACCACTGGCGCGGTTGCGCATCGCTTTGGCATTGGCCGAACGAGACACACCCAATCAGGATCAGCACCTGGATAGAATCGACAGTGAGGCGGAGCGTCTCGAAGAATTGATCGCACAATTACTTCAAAGCCAAACCGCCAAGACCACCCTCGACCTACATATCGACCTTGCGATATTGCTACAAGAGCTCTGTGCGGATGCCAGTTTTGAGGGCGAGCGTGCAGCTAAACAAGTGGAGTTCAGCACCGATCTTGAAGAAGCCTTGGTTGCAACCCACAGTGATTTACTGAAGAAAACCTTTGAGAATATTTTACGCAACGCGCTCAAGTACACTCGAGAAAACTCTACCGTCACCGCCCGACTTATCCGGTCCCACGACGAATTCGTGGTCCGCATAGAAGATCACGGGCCAGGGGTGGCCGAATCGGAAATCGAGAAGTTGTTTGACGAGTTCTACCGCGAAGACACAGCGCGGCCACGCGAGACCGGCGGCTACGGCCTGGGCTTGTCAATTGCCAAACGAGCAATTACCCGCCACAAAGGCAAAATCTCGGCACAAAATACTGCCAACGGCCTGGAAATTACCGTTCGAATACCTGCCTATACAGGCTAAAAAAAGCATACGACAAAGCATGGATTTTCGATGGCGCGGTGGTAATATCGCGCTTCTCTTTATTTGCTGCGGTCACAACGATGCTAGATATTCAACCGATATCAGGAGCCCTGGGGGCTGAAATTCACGGGCTGGACCTCAGTGGTGATCTGAGCACAGATGACTTCCAGAATATTCGTAATTTGCTCAATGAGTACGAGGTCATTTTTTTCCGCGATCAAGCGATCAGTCCCGCTCAGCAAATAACTCTGGCCTCCTCCTTCGGCCCGCTACAGACACATCCGGCTTACGGCACTGTAGAGGGCTTTCCTGAAGTTACGATTCTGGAAAGTACTCCGGACAAACCCACCAAGATTGAAGCCTGGCACTCCGATATGACTTTTCGCCAACACCCCCCTCTGGGTACGGTGTTAAAATCAGAAATTATCCCAGCAAAGGGCGGCGACACCCAGTGGGCGAGTATGACAGCCGCGTATAATGCTCTCTCGCCCGGTCTGCAAAGTTTTCTCGAAAGCCTTAGCGCAGTTCACGATTTTTCCCACGGATTTAGGGAAAGCCTCGCGGAACCGGGAGGGAAAGAACGTCTCGCTGATGCGGTAGCAGCGAACCCGCCTGTGACTCATCCTGTAGTTCGCACGCATCCGGAGACGGGCAAAAAGGTCATCTTCGTCAACTCTCTATTTACGACACATATCGTCGAGTTGCAGCCAAAAGAAAGTACCGCAGTACTGGCGTTCCTGTATCAACACGTAACCACTGACGAATTCACCTGCCGCTTCGCGTGGCGTCCCCACAGTATCGCCATTTGGGATAATCGCAGTACTCAGCACAAGCCGGTCAACGACTACTTTCCGGCTCACCGCCGCATGGAGAGAATTACCATCGATGGGGACAAGCCCTACTGAGGGCGTAGTTCCTGGCACAGAACTCAGATGTCTATCAATTTGGTCGATGCGGTTCTGGCCGCCACGGTGATAGCAACGAACAATAAGCGACTGTAAGAGTACTCAGGTGAGATACCATGTCGACCAACTTCCCCCATTTGATGTCCCCGGGAAAAATAGCGGGAATGGAGCTGCGCAATCGCATTGTCCTGTCAGCTATGGGGTCGAACTTTTCAGCTGAAGATGGGCATTGCACAGAGCAACTCAATGCCTATTACGAAGCGCGCGCCAAGGGTGGTGCCGGCCTGATCATATTGGAGACTTCCGCCGCCTGCTGGCCCAATGGCGCAACTATGCCCAACACTCTGGGTTTCTCAAAAGACGAATTTATTCCCGGCCTGACCGAACTGGCACGCAGAGTACACAGTCACGGGGCGAAAATTGCTGCCCAGCTGAACCACGGCGGTAAAATGGCTCAGGAAGATACCGCCGCCGGTAGGCCTATACCAATCCCCTCTCCACTCAAAAAAACCACCAGCGACATGTTTAACGTGCTGACACCTGATGAGATTGGCAATTTCATCAAAGCGGCTGGCCCGGGCGGCCTCGGATCTCAGTTCTACGAAATGACAGCAGCAAATATTGCCGACACCGCACAGCAGTTCGCAGCAGCAGCTGTCAGGGCAAAGGCTGCCGGCTTTGATGCCATCGAAATCCATGCGGGTCACGGCTATCTTATTGCGACCTTTTTGTCGCCTGCGACCAATCACCGAACCGATCAATATGGCGGTTCAAGGGAGAACAGAGCTCGATTTTTAGTGGAAGTTATCACTGCCATCAGAGCTGCGGCCGGAGAAGGTTTTCCAATATTGGTTCGCCTGGACGCAAAGGAATATCGCATAGAACGCGGTATCGAAATCGAAGATTGCCTGGAGACAGCCCGCCTGTGTGAAAAGGCGGGAGCAAGTGCCATCGATGTGAGTGCCTACGGGAACATCGCCTACGCCATCGCGTTTACCGAAGCACCGCTTGTTCACGAGCCTGGGGGGTTTTTGGAGTTCACCAAGGCCGTCAAAAAAACCGTGAGTATCCCTGTGATTGGCGTAGGCCGGGTGGAGCCCAAAGTGGGTGATCGAAGCATCGCAGCGGGAGATTTTGATTTCCTCGCAATGGGGCGAAAGCTGTTGGCTGACCCGGATCTGCCCAATAAACTGAGCTCCGCAGAAGAGAAACTGGTACGCCCTTGCATCTATTGCTATGTGTGTGCGTCAGCAAAATATTCATCAATCAACCTATGTCTTGTACGGTCAACCACGATATGGGTAGAGAGCATGAGACAAATATCATCGCTCGCTCCAGAGAAGTTAAAAAAATTCTTATCATTGGCGGCGGGCCTGGCGGTATGGAGAGTGCACGGCTACTCGCACTCAAAGGGCACGATCGAAAACATCCTGGAGCACAACGCCGATCATGTCATTATTGCAACCGGAGCAAAGCGCGAGGCGCCGGATATTTGAGGGAAGGGTCAGCGCCACGTCTTTGACGGCGATGAATTGCGCGGTGTGCTTATGGGAAATAACCCGGAAGCAATTGCAAAACTATCGCTATTCGCGCGATTGATGCTCAAAGCTGCCCAAATGTCGCAGATGTTACGCCACATCAGCCTATCCCGATTTGGCAGCAAATTCTGGATGCCTCTGGCCAGTGAGATTGTGGTAATCGGCGGCGGGTTGGTGGGTCTGGAGCTGGCAGAGTATCTGGTTGAGCGCCGTTGCAAGGTCACAGTGTTGGAGCCCGAGGGCTCGCTGGGGGCCGAATTAAGTATCGTAAGGCGCGCCCGGGTCATCCATCAGCTGCGAGAACACGGCGCCGTTTTGCATAGCAATGCCGTGGTGAGTTCAATTGATTCCGATACGGTGACCTATCATATGGGCAGTGAGGAACACCGATTGCCAGCCAAGCAGGTGATCATCGCTATGGGAGCGCAATCTGAAACGACTATGGCGGATGCTTTGTGTGCGAGTACCAGTAATGGCGCTGTGGTTTGCAGTGTTGGCGATGCGCGGCAGGTTGGCTACATTGAAGGGGCTATATTGGATGCTCGGGAGTTGGTGCAGCGGCTCGACCTTGCTTAGTTGTGCTTTAGTGTTGCTTGATCTGGTGGCATGGCGTTTTTTCGCCGCTAACCCATTGGGGAGACCCTCTTTTGGTTGAAGGGGCACGCCCGCTCGAGGGTTTCCCCACTGGGATAGCTATCTTTAGCGCGGGCTGCTGATGGGGTATGACGTATTAGTGTGGGGACTCGGCCCTTGTTTGCGTCTTGGCTTAGAAGTTAAAATTCCCTTGGTCTGTCTGGGATTGTGGATTATGAAAACAAGCAATATCGCAATTGCTCTCCTGTTTACATGCGCCCCGTCTTTTGGTGCCGACGTAATAGCCGTGTCCTTCGAAAGAACTGAGGAGCGTGCGCCCTGTACAGATTACCAGTCCAATCGCCAGCCCCTGTTTGGCGATTTGCATGTGCACACCAGTTATTCTTTTGACTCGTACCTGTCCAGTCAGCGACGGGATCCCTGGGATGCCTATCGCTATGCGAAAGGCGAAGCGATTATTTTACCGGACGCCAATGGCGACCAAACGGTTAAGGCCCGTATCGGGCGTCCGCTGGACTTTACTTCTGTTACGGATCACTCCGAATTTCTCGGGCAAATTAATGTATGCACGCAAGACTCCAGCAAACTCGGCTACTGGTGGCCTCACTGCATGATGACCCGAGGCCAGAATATTTGGGTCCAATTACTGGCCGCTAGTTGGTGGACCGATCTAGGGGGGCAATTGGAGGCGGATCCGGAAAAGTCCTTTGCCTGCTCACTGTCAGATTGCGGGTCTGCCGACGCTGAAACCTGGGGGAATATTCAAATAGCGGCAGAGGAGCACTACGACCGCTCCTCTGAGTGTTCATTTACAAGTTTTGTTGGCTATGAATACACTGAGGCATTCGATCAAAACAACATGCATAGAAATGTGATCTTTAGAAATTCTACGGTCACCCAAGCCCCGGTCTCTATTTACGACACCGGTAGAGAAGGCAGCTTCCCCAGTCTCTGGAAGCAGCTTCGCACTCACTGTACCGACAAGAACAACGGCTGTGATGTTATGTCTATCCCCCACAATTCGAATCTTTCCGGCGGATACATGTTCCGCGACCCTCGCGATGAGGAAGAGCTGCAGAATCGCCTCTTTTTCGAACCGGTATTTGAAATCGTGCAGCACAAAGGCGCTTCCGAGTGCCGCTATGACCGCCTGCGGGGCGCAGGCCTGGACACGGTCGACGAGCAATGTGACTTTGAACAAATCGCCGCGGACAATCTCAACATGCTCGGCTCTGTACATGGCGAGATTAGAACCGAGCGTGCCAATGAAGTGAATCTGGAAAATTATGCCAGGCGCAACATGGTGCGCAACGCCCTAAAAGATGGCTTGGCACTTAAGCAATCGCTGGGAACCAATCCCCTTGTAATGGGGTTTATCGGCAGTACCGACACTCACAGCGCCGCGCCTGGAAGCGCAGAGGAAGATAATTTTGTAGGCCATTTGGGCAGGCGCGATTCACAGCACAACAACGTTCAGGATCATTTTTACTCTAATCCCGGCGGTCACGCGGTGGTCTGGGCAGAAGAAAATTCTCGCGACAGCATTTTTGCCGCTATTCGGCGCAAAGAAACTTACGCCACAAGCGGTACCCGCCCCACCCTGCGGTTCTTTGCTGGCGACCTTAAGGAAGACTTGTGCGAATCATTCAACACAATAGGACAGGCCTATCAGCAAGGCATCCCGATGGGCGGGGAAATTGTAGGTGAAGTAGGAAGTAAAGCACCGCGGTTTCTGGTGAGCGCGCAAAAAGACTCAGGCACTTTGAAATCTCCGGGCACAGACTTGCAGCGAGTACAGATAATTAAAGGTTGGGTGGACAGCGACGGACAAACCCACGAGAAAGTGTTTGATATCGCAGGCAGCGCAGACAACGGTGCCACCGTTGACCCGATGACTTGCTCCCGAGTCGGCCTGGGGATGCAACAATCCTGTACTGTGTGGAGCGACCCGGAATTTGAGGCCACCAAAGACGCCTTCTACTACGTGCGCCTACTCGAGAACCCCAGCTGCCGATGGAGCACACTTCAGTGCCAATCCGAAGGGGTAAACCCCTTCTCGGATAGTTGTGCCGATCAAGCAGCGGCCGCAACAGCCATCGCCCAGCAAAACGGCGCCTCAGGCGATGTGTTTGGCAAGTGTTGCCTCGACCCCAGCGAACAATCTTTTTACTCCCCTACTCTACAAGAGCGCGCCTGGTCTTCTCCTATATGGTATCGGGGCCTAGGTGCGGGCCTTACAACAGAATGAGACATCAATGGTCATCATCCGCTGGAATACCCTGTACCTGGGTCACGCCGCAGCGCATGGACCGTTCCTGGAATCGGTTTGATTGCATTAACTAACTCAATCTGGCCGCACCCTTGGCGCACTTTTGTCAGCAAAAGCTTCCAATCTCTCATGGGACGCCGGTTGAGTATTGACGATCCCTGCAACGACTGACTCAGCATAGGCAGCATCCATGGCAGACATATTTTGCATATGGCTGATTGCTGAGCAGATAGCAAAGTTTGAAAGTGGAGGGTTCTGTGCGGCTAAGCGCGCAATCTTCATTGCCTTATCATCGCTGGAGCCATCAACCAGATACTGACATAAACCAACTTGAACAGCTTCATCTTGTTTATAGACCCGACCCGTCAACATCATATCAATCATCCGAGCTTTACCCACCAGATCGGCCACTCGAATGGTTGCACCGCCACCGGTAAACAGCCCTCGCTGCCCTTCTGGTAGTGCAAAGTAAGTACCTTGATCAGCGACGCGAATATGGGCCGATGATGCCAATTCGAGCCCACCGCCGACAACGGCGCCTTTTAGCGCAGCAATAATGGGAACGCCACCGTATTCCATTTTATTAAATGCCTCGTGCCAGCGCAGGCATATGTGCATAAATTCTTCCGGGCTACGCTTTTGCTCACGATGCTCAATCAGATCTAGCCCTGCACAGAAATGGTCACCTTCCGCTTTGAGGACTACTGCTCGAGCACCCATTCTTGGCAATTTTGAAAACACCTCAATTAACTCTTCAATGGTGTCGGCGTTTAGTGCATTTCGTTTTGCCGGCCTAGAAAGAATGACTTGTACGATGCCATCGTCATCGCCTTTTAGCGTGAGATGTTCTAGGTTAAACGCGTTTAGCTGATCCAGAATATAGTCTCCGGGTCTTCTTAGGTTTTAGGTCAGTTAGTGAACGGGTGCCGAGTACACCTTATTAATATTGATCACCTGCATTGCCGTGAATTCCAACAGACCTTCCGCTCCCCACTCTACACCAATTCCCGACTCCTTCGCGGGCGGAAAAGGGATATGCGGACCAAAGGCACAGTGTTGGTTGATCCACACCGTGCCGCTATCAATCTGCGCCGCCACTTTATGGGCCCGCTTCACATCACTGGACCAGACCGAGCCGCCCAGACCGAAGGGTGATGCGTTCGCTCGCTCTATTTATAAGTTGAGCCAAGTGTTTTCAGATTATGTAGCAGGCTCAGAGATAGAGAAATTTAAAATTGTTTTGAAAATTAATACCAGCTACTTTACAGGCGGCCTGGATAATTTCTTCAATAGTTTTTCGACTACCATGTGTGTTAATCCAATGCCCGGTGGACAGTTGACGAGATTGACCTTTATAAATTTCAGGGTGGTCGTATAAATCGTGCCGTTCATGCGCCATCCGACGAATTCTCTTTCCGCCAGGAGCACTTCGCATAAATTTATCCGGGAAAGACGCATCTCGCCTGATAAGTTCCTCATAAACGACGAACAAAGTATCAGCAGCATTGCGCGCTTCATGTTTCAGGCCGTGCAACTCAAAGCCGACCAGTTTTTTGAACTTTTTCTTGGCTTCTAGCGGTTTTGTATGCGCCACCCCAACAACCGGAGCAGGTCGGTTTTGCGGTTGATGCACTACCCCTTGCCCCGCCTGTTGCCCGATAAACTTCTTCACAACATCGGCATCCGGCGTAAAGCCGCATATATCTCCAACTTTATCTTGCACAAGCTCCATTAAACGCGCATCGCATTCAGACAGCACCTGCACCCAGGCTTTCGGGAGGGCATCTTGAATGTCTTTAGCCCGGGCTTTATCACCATGATCTGCTTCAGCCGCCTTGATGGCTTGCCCGGAACACAGGTGCGGATAAAACAAATAGCGCATCAAGCGGTTGACAGATTCTGCGGTTTCTCGGGCACAAATGTCCAATTTATACACCTGGCGGTCTTGATAATCGCCCGGCTTTAGGGGCAAATAAAATTCCCATTCTTTGCCGGTTGTTATCACCGCGAATTGAACACCCGCATGGTAAGTATACTGAAACAACTGGCTTGCAGCATCCTCGGCAGTACCTGACCGTTTTACTTCTATAATGACGGTTGGCTTCCCTTTGTGGAGCAACGCAATGTCCGCCTTTGAACGATTTAGTGCATACTCATAGCAAACCACAGCCGCATCATCAGTAGGCCATGCCAACTCGCGTAAAATTGGCTCCACCACTTGCCGAGAAATGCTCGCTTCATTCAGGTACACGCCATCCTGAAAGCCTGTTTTTATTAGCTCAATACGCGCCTTCATGCTCTTAGCAGGTTCCTCCTGACTTCGACGGTTCATATTCATAACCTATTTATTTACAACGAAAAATAAAAATATCTAGGCGCTACACATGCGCAGATATTTAAGAATTATACCAATCAGCACAGATTAGCACAGGAGGCGTGGTCGTTGCTTTTAATCCCATCATAGCATAGATTTTTTTTGCTTCTGGATTGATTTGAGCAGGCATGACATAGCTTTTCTGGGTGCGCTTGTGTTTGCATACACTATGTCCGACATGAATCAAAGCATTACGGATAACCTCAGGGGATAAGGCTTTGGGCTTGATTCGATACATTAGCTGTTTGATGCAGGCGAAAGCTGCGAACGCAATAGCGATGACCCCATTAGCCACACCGTGCCATGCTCCGCAGACGAAAGCTGCGAACGCAATAGCGATGCGGGCACGCACTCTTGAGACTGTGCAAAAATCCAATATTCGTCGTTCCTAACCCCCTTTGCCCTCTTATCAGGGAGGGGGATTGAGTAGAAAGTCCCTCGACGAGGGGGATTGAGAGGGGTGGGTTTCCCCTAGTAACGCGAGCTAGCGAGGGCGGGTTACTATTCCGTTATGCGATAATCAACCTGACTGGAGATGCGCGGATAGGTCACTGATATAGGCACTTTGTTTGCACGCTTTATTGTAATCTGTTCGTGATTAGCCCATGCACCCAACCGTCCCACCAATAACAAATCGTACCATCTGGGCATTAGCCGGCCCGATGATTGCTTCCAATGTATCGGTTCCCCTAGTTGGTGCAGTGGACACTGCTGTTGTCGGTCATCTGCCCGAACCACACTAGATCGGTGCCATTGCGCTGGGGGCGTTGATTTTTAGTTTCCTGTACTGGGGATTTGGGTTTCTGCGCATGGGAACGACCGGTTTTATTGCCCGTGCTTATGGTGCTAATGACGAAACCGCCCCAATTACGCTGCGATTTTTGCTGCTTAGCCTATTGTTGGGCCTAGTGGTTATTGTCATCGGGCATCCGCTCATTCGGTTCGCGCTGTCTTGCATAGACAGTAGCCCGAAGGTCGAACAGTTTGCCGAGCAATACGCGCTGATTCGAATTTGGAGTGCCCCAGCAACCCTTTGTGTCTATGTCTTCACCGGCATTTTTATCGGTCTGCACAACACCCGCCTAGCATTGGTATTACAGTTGGTTCTAAACCTCACCAACATCGCTCTGGATCTTCTGTTTGTGCTCATTTTAGAACTCGGAGTTGCTGGCGTTGCCTGGGCTACCCTGATTGCCGAATACGGTGCCGCGCTATGTGGATTTATGCTGCTGCGCAAACCACTGGGTAAGGCATTGAAAACGATTAATTGGCAACAAATTCTAGCGGTCGATATATGGCAAGAAATGATGCGAACAAACGGGAATATACTTATACGCACCTTGTGTCTGGTGTTCGCGTTTGCCCTGTTTACCGCACAAAGTGCCCGCTATGGCGAGCTGATACTTGCAGCAAATGCTATCTTGATTCATCTACAGAGCATCATGGCCTACGGGCTGGACGGATTCGCATTGAGTATAGGAAGGATTAATACCCCCTGATTTTGCTCAATCTACTACAAGGTCCCGGCTGCTGGCAATCGACAGGCTGTTATTAGGCCCTCAACTATGCGGTTACAAGCAGGTGGTATTGGCTATCGGAATATTCCAATACTGGTTTTCGTTTTTAGCTTCCGTGAGATACAGTACGCGCCCATCTTTTTGCATCACCCGGCATTTTTCCAGATAATAAATGTTGGCGCGCTTGGAATGCAGGATGGCTTTTAGGTCGGTGAGTTGTTCCATGGTCGTTTTCTAAAATGATGTTTTGAGATCCTTGTATAGTTGTCGGAAGCGTGACTTAGCAAGACTGTACAAGAACTCCGGTCACGTTCCATGTGGAAAACCCTTGCGGGTTTGGCTGTTTTACTGGATTCCTGCTCCCCGTCTGCGCGGGGACAGGCTTCGCAGGAAAGACGGATATTGGTTTTTTGCACGACTCATTATATACAAGGATGTGCTGACAAGATAACTGCTCCTCGGTAAAATCCTACTTCCAATCATTATTTTGAATTATGCAAAGGTCTCTATACGATTGGTAGAAAGCGCAAAACGGTGGATTCAATGCGCTTCTAACGATAACAGTGTCGTGTTTCCACCTGCGGCGGTGGTATCGGTGCTGACTGAGCGTTCTGTGGCGAAGCGATGTAGATAATGTGGGCCGCCGGCTTTCGGTCCGGTGCCTGACAGTCCTTCGCCACCGAAAGGTTGTACGCCAACAACCGCGCCGATGGTGTTTCTGTTGACATAAATATTGCCTACTTTGATACGGCGGGTTATTCTGTTTACGGTCGCTTGAATGCGGCTATGTATGCCAAAGGTGAGTCCATAGTCGGCGCGATTGATGTCATCGACAACAGCATCAATGGCGGATGCGGCGAATCGGCAGATATGTAGCACCGGTCCAAATACTTCTCTTTGCAGTTGCCCGATGTGTTCAATTTCAATGATGACCGGACTGAGATAATAGCCACCCGTATCACCTTGCACGGTCGCGCCTCTGACCACTTTCGCCCCTTGCTGTTCGCATCTGGAAATATGCGTTGTCAGCGACTGCAAGGCTTGCTCATCAATGATGGGTCCAATATCGTTGCTGATTTCGGCAGGGTCACCGACTTTCAGCTCTGTCATGGCACCGACTAGCATGGCAATCATCTCATCGGCTATGTCTTCTTGCAAATACAAAACACGCAATGCCGAGCAGCGTTGCCCCGCGCTTTGAAATGCCGATTGAATAGCATCGCGAACCACTTGCTCGGGCAATGCGGTCGAGTCAACAATCATGGCATTGATGCCGCCGGTTTCGGCAATGAGTGGCACAATGGCACCTTGCTTGTTGGCGAGGTCCTGTTGAATGCGTTTAGCGGTTTCAATTGAGCCGGTAAACGTAACACCGTCAATTTGCGGATGATTGACCAACGCCGCGCCGACTTTTGCGCCACCGGGCAATAGTTGCAAGACACCTTTCGGAATGCCCGAATCATACATCAGTTGCACCGCACGACTGGCGATAATCGGAGTCTGCTCGGCGGGCTTGGCAACAACACTATTGCCGGCTGCCAAAGCGGCACCAATCTGACCGGCAAATATTGCCAGCGGGAAATTCCACGGACTGATGCAAACAAATACCCCGCGACCATGTAGCGACCATTGATTAAGCTCGCCGGTGGGCCCGGGTAGGGTGCGCGGTTGTTCAAATTCGCGCTCTGCCTGATGTGCGTAATAACGCAGAAAGTCGATTGCTTCGCGTAACTCGGCAACCGCGTCTGGCAGTGATTTTCCCGCTTCGAGCATACATAAAGCCAATAATTCATCGCGGTTTGTTTCAAAGCAGTCGGCAGTTGCCAATAATAGCTGAGCGCGCGCCTTGCCTTTGCGTTGATTCCAGTGGTCGGCACTGGCTTTGGCGTTGGTAACGGCGTGGTTGACCTCATCGGTTGTGGCATGGATTACGTTGCCTATCGTTTTACCGGTTGCGGGTGATACGCAGTCGATGCCTGTTGGTAAGTCGGTTTTAGTGGCTGATTTTTTGGGCATCATTTTTTTGCCAGCAATCACGCCAGCAATCAACGGTCGCGCCCGCCATGATTTGGAATAAAAAATTTGTGCGGATCGAAAGAACTTTTCCAACTCCAGCGCGTCATCAAAATTTAATCCACAAGAATTTTCCCGTTTGCCATAAATGTCTCGTGGCAGCGGAATATTCGGATGTGGCTTGGAATCTAGTGCTGCCAGCGTGGTCAGCGGGTCGGCGACAATGTTTTCAATCGGTAAATGCTTATCCACCAAGCGATTCACAAAAGAACTGTTGGCACCATTTTCCAATAATCGTCTGACCAGATAGGCGAGCAAATCTTTATGTGGTCCGACTGGCGCGTAAATCCGACAATTGACGTGATACTGCTTGATGACCTGTTGGTAGAGAATTTCGCCCATGCCATGCAGGCATTGAAACTCAAAATCTCTGCGCTCGCCAACGAAATTCAGTATCGACACCACCGTCAGCGCGTTATGGGTCGCAAACAGCGGATAAAACGCAGTCGGATTATCAATTAATTTGCGCGCACAAACCAGATACGATACATCGGTGGTAACTTTGCGCGTATAGACCGGATATCCGGCATAGCCATTGACCTGCGCTTTTTTTATTTCCGAATCCCAATAAGCTCCCTTGACCAGCCGTATCATCATTTTTCGCTGCGTTTGAAGTGCAAGATCCTCGAGCCAGTCAATGACCGCTGGCGCACGTTTTTGATACGCCTGCACCACAAACCCCAACCCGTTCCAGCCGACAAGGTCAGCGTCCTCGCACAGCATTTGCAACAGATTTAATGATGGCTCTAAGCGTTCAGATTCTTCAGCATCAATAGTCAGCCCGATGTTGTAGGTTGCCGCCTGCACACAGAGTTGTTTCAAGCGCGGAAATAGTTCATCTGTAATCCGTTGCTCCTGCGCGCATTCATAGCGCGGATGCAAGGCAGATAACTTGACCGAAATTCCAGCACTGGAGTAGGGGTCATTATCGCCTATTTTGACGATATTTTCGCTGATTTTACTGCTATAATCCCGAACATTGTCAGGATTTTTTTTCTGCCCGATAGCATCAATGGCAGTTTGGTAGGCGTGTAAATAGTGCCGTGCATCGGCATCGGTGCGGGCCGCCTCGCCGAGCATGTCATAGGAATAACAATAGCCTTGCTTTTCTCTCCGCTCGGCAGCTTTTAAGCCACGTTGGATGGTTTCAGCCAAGACAAATTGTTTGCCCATGATTTTCATGGCTTGTTTCACTGCCGTCCTAATCAGTGGCTCGCCACTACGGGCAATGAGTTGACCCAGATAATCCCCAGCATTTTCAATGACCACCTTATCCAGAGCAATGATTTTACCCGTCAACATCAGCCCCCAAGTTGAGGCGTTGACGAAAAATGATTCGCTTTCACCCAGATGCGCGCTCCAGTTGCCGTCCGATAATTTATCCTGAATCAGTTGATCCGCAGTTTCTGCATCGGGGACTCGTAACAGAGCTTCTGCCAAACACATCAGGGCAACCCCTTCCTCGCTAGACAATTTGAATTCCTGCAAAAAAGCGTCCAAGCCGCCATGATTTTCGTTTTGCTTGCGAATTTGTTGCACCAGTTTTATGGCTTCTTTTTTTATATTTTCGTTGCTTCTATTTTTGTGGGCACTATTTTCCCTGCCAGCAAACGAGTGTAATAATTGCTCGACACAGTCGCTCTCATCGGCATGGTAATGCTCACGAATCGCACGGCGTTTTGGGTTGGTATCGGAAAATGGGGTTGAGAATTTCATTGGGCTATGAATTCACGATAGGAAATTGGTCGAAATCCTACCATATTATTTAATGGAAAATTGAAAATTGAGAATGGAACCGGGAGTATAGGAAGGATTAATACCCCCTGATTTTGCTCAACTATGATGCTATGGTAATAGGGTGTTTTTGCTGTTCCAATTTGTGCATATCGCTGATTTTCAAATTATCTAAATAGGTGCTGGCTTTGGCCAGGGTAATATGCTTGTCATAAAAGGCATCAAATACGGCATGAACAAAGGGTTTACCAAAGGTGCTGAGTGGCTCTCTATGGCGGTATGTGCGCGGTATTTTTGGTGCAGTTCCTAACGCTTTTTTTCTTTCCTCTTCTCTTTGTCTTGCCCTTTCTTGTTGTTCTTTAAGTGCTTTATAATCGTTATAATGTGCTTGGGTTATTTTGTTCTCATTTAATAATCTGACCAATATCGCTTCACCGCTTACGCACCAATTATTCTTAAAATCAGCTAAAAAATCATCGTATTCACCAAATTCTAAACTCAGCAACTCCGCCACGTTAATCTGCCTTAAAAAACCAACGGGCATTAACAGATTTCCGGCAAACTCATTGGCATCTTTTTCCTTGACTTGATAGTTATAAAAATTCTCTGCATCATCAATGGCACTTTCTCTATGTATCAGCAAATGGGCTAACTCGTGCATCAAGGTAAAGGCTTGCGCGCCCTGACTTGCCTGTTTCTTAATAACGATAATCGGCAAAGTGTCGTAACAAAGAGAAAAACCACGCACTGGATTGTTTTTATCCATCTGCCATTTGCCCTTATAGCCGCTCATGACAAATACCATAATACCCTTGCTTTCAACTGCACGGCGTAAGTCTTCAAATTCACCGCCATCAGGCAGGTTTAACCATTGCCGCACATTGGCACTGGCTTGTTTTATGTTGCGGTTACTTAATGCAAAATCAGGTAACCAATCAGGCTTGAGCGGCTCGCCCAAGTCCTCCATCAAGCCAAGATATATTTGCCTTTGCTTTTCAACACGCTCAATTAACGCTCTGAGCTTGCGGTCATGTATTGGTGTCTGGTTGTTGATGCGGTGCGGCGAGCGGTGCGGCGAGTTCACCGAGCCGGTGCGAAATTGCGGGGAATATATTTTGTCTTCAACCACATCGTCAGGTTCAAGGAAAAACAACAACCCCCGATTAAAATAGTGCGCTATCTTTGCTAATTGCTTGATACTTACTTCTGCTTTCTCCAATGTGGTTTTAGCAATTTTAATATTATTAGAGAGGTGATCAATATCTACATCGATAGCCTCGCAACACCACTGCAAGCGTGCAGGATTGATTGTTATTTTTTTAGTGGTTTTCATGGGTTGTGTCTTTGTTTGTTAAGATGCCAATGCGTTTTGCTTGGGTTTCGACTTCTGTGTTTTGGTCGATCATGATTGGGCACTGTTTTCTGTATCTTTGAACCACTCTTTTGATATTTCACAATTTTTGCTATTTGGCTCAGGATCCGATTTACTAACTTTTAAGTGCAAAGGCATTGAAACACAATTACCAAAGACTAATGCCTCGCCCGGTATGGACTGTTTAATTTTTCCTGAAAAATCTTCTGAAAAGTACGGAAGTATGGCTTGAATATAGCGCATATCGTTTTGATTTTGGATTCTATGAATTATAAAATTAGCACATTGCGAAAGTACTGTTTCTGATAATTCTGACGGTCTTTGAGAAGATACAAGCAAATAAAAAGCAAATTTTCGACCTTCTCTTGCAATTTTTTCAAAAATATTTTCTTTTAAAATATATTCATAATTTTTTTTTATATATCGATGAGCTTCGCCTAAAATTAAATGAATAGGCTTTTCTCTTCTATCATCACCAGATAATTTTCTTCTCTCATCAAAAAGAAGCCTTGAAACAACACTTGTAAGTGTTTCTAAAATATCAGGGCTTAACTCGCTGGTGTCAATAATAACTAATTGAGTTTTTTTGTCATCTTTACCCCAAAAATTTTCTATGTATTTTTCAGCAGTTATTACATTTTCTGACTGTCTCATAAATTCGCAATCTGGATTTTCTAAAAAATAATCAAGTCTTGTTAGCATTGTTGCTACGAAACCTCTAACTTGTCTATTTCCTCGGGCTTCTTCTTCTAATAAAACCAAATCACAGGCTATTTTCAAGAAGCGATAATCAAAAAATTCGCCATCTTTAATTTTAAAATTTATTACTTCTTGAACTTGGTTTTGTTCAATTTTTTTTGCCACTTCCTCAGTAATTTTTTCTAATTCGTTGCTATTTTGCCCATATGAAAGAGTGCAAGCACCCTGTAGTTTTTCAATATCTTTAATTAAATCTTGGGCAGGTTTCTTTATATTGTTACTAATAATATCTAATATGGTACCCATCATACTAGCTGCTGTAGTTATTCTTGCCGTATCGCTATCAGCTTGTCTTAATGCACTATAAACCAAAGTACATATTTTATATCTCAGGTAGTGCACAAATTTCTTTTTTTCTTCCTCATCAGAGTTGCCGATCTTATAAAACCTATAACTTTCTTGTAATACCTTATGCCAGAAGGGTCTTTGTGTTGCATCTGTTGCCAATAAAAAAGCACTCCATTCATCCAATGACAATAAAAAATGTGGTAAATAAAATACTTCATGACTATCTGTATTTTCTTTAATGTTTGGCTTGTAGCATTTAACAGAAAGACAGTTATCATTTGTAAAAGCCTGTTTATACTCCCCATTAACATCAAAAACCAAAATTCTAGAACCTATTGCAGAATAATCTCTCTTCTTGTGTATCTCTTGAATAATATGGGCTATGGTGTTTGATTTTCCACTACCAGAATTTCCTAAAACAGCAGAATGAATATTAAAAAAATTATCTATATTTATCTTAATTTGATAATTTATTAGATTTTTGCTAATGCCTAAAGAAAATGAATCGTGAATTTTATTTCCCTCATTCCCATTTTCATCTTCTGGTATGTTTAAAATTATTTTCATATCATCGTAAGTAACAATGCTGACATCACTATAAAGAGCAGGAAATATACCAACACCTAATGTAAATTTTTTATCCTTGTCTATGTTACCAATTGGTTTAAGTAAAAGCTCTCTATTACTTTCAATATCAAAAGATAACTTTTCTTTATAGGTGTCGGAGTCAAAAATAGATATTACTTCGCAAATAATTACTTCACTCACAGCATTGTTAATTTTCAGATAACTGCCGATGTTTCCAAAATAATAAACATTACCTTGCAAATTTACCGAACTGCCCCGTATCTCAGAAGAAATTTTAACCTTGAGTTGGCTGTAATCAATGCTTGTTAGCTTTCCTATTTTCATTGATTTTTATTTTGTTCTTTTAAATTTTTAAAAAATGTATCCAATAAATTTTTCTCTTTGTTTTCATCTAAATCAGGCAACAAATTTTTAACAATATATTCAAAGTAATGTATCTTATTTTTTTTATTCTCTTCATCTTTGCTAAATATTCTATAAATTCTACTATCGCCAATTTTTGTCAGAGGACATTGGTTATATTCACCAAATATAACAATTGAAAGCGAGGCATTAGAGGTCAATGACTGGTAAATAATGTTGTTTATATGCTCATCACTAAAACTATAGCCAATAACAAATAATACAGAATTTGACTGACATAATTTTGTCTGAAATTCTCTAATTAAATCAGAATAAGGCGAAGCTAAACTTTGCCATTGTTTTAGGGGTGTTGGATAAATTAAAACATTGTTTTCTTGTTGATTATCTTGACCACCCCCCTTGACGGCAATTTCCTGAATATTAAATAATGAGTTACCTTCTTTTTCAATCCAGCTAATTGAACCATGCAACTTATACAGATAAACCATATTTTCTAATGGTTCAAATTTTTCTAAATTTGCATCAATTTTTTGCGAAAAAGTATAACGAAACCTTGCGGGATTAAATACTCTTTCAAGCCCTCCACCAAAACCATTGTTGTAATTTATATTTAAATCATCTAATGCTTTTTCATTAAACAAATCATTATTAGTTGTAAATATATTGACTCTTGCAAGGTCTTTATTTCTTAACACTATTTTTTGATAAAAATCTTTGTATAACTTTAATTTATCTATAATTTTTTGACATTCATTGGACATATCAATATTTATTTTTTTGTAGATATGATTTTCTATGTATTTTATTAAATCATCTATATTCTGCGTATCATCTGATGTTTGTGTTTGTATGTTTTTTTGATAATATTGTTTAGCATACATAACGCTTAGCAAATGCTCTAAGTTATCTTTTCCTTTGTTATTTACATCGTCATTTAAAAATTTTTCATACAGTTCAGCAAAGCTTTGGGATTCCTTTTCTTTTATTAGACTTTCTTTCATTTCTTCCATAGTAGGTATTGCGCCAGAGCTTGCTCCTGCACCTAATAGAAAATTAATATTTTTTATATTTGAAAATTCTGCTATTTTTTCTTTTATCTTCTTGAGATTATTGTTCTGATCGCCTTCCTTCTGGTTGTTATCACACAATAGATTAGCTTGTCCTTGCCAAAAATTCATTTTATTTTCTTCGCTCATAATTATATCTCCCCACTAAATGCTTTCTGCAAGATACTCTTTTTTAGTTCATCCAAGCAATTTATTTTTCGCTGGTAGATGGCTTCTAATTTTTTTGTTTCGGTGGATACGGTATCTAATTTTTTGACTATCTGTTTTTGCTCTTCTAGCGATTTCGGATAAGAAATATAAACTTCATTGAAGCTGTAATTGTTTATTTGGGGTACACTGGCTCCGTTGCTTATATCGCACAAATCAAACAGTTGAAACCATTGAAACAAATAATCCGCATTTATCTTTTTACTCGGAATTATTGCCATTGTGTTTAAGTCAACTATGGTTGGCTTAACAATCTTTCTTTTTTTATTCGTGGCAATTGCTCCGCCTCTCTTTGGAAAAATAATTGCTCCTTCAGGTATGATTTGTTTTTCTTTTATTTCATTATTATTTACGAATCTGCTTGACGTGTTCATTTCAACAAGATTTTCAGATAAATTCATATCGCTGATTTTTGTATAAAGAACATCCCCATTTTTTCTTTCAAGCGATGGCGAAATAGTGGTTCCACTTTTCAATACGCAGACTTTATTTATTCTCTTTTCCTCCCATTCTCCAGTGTCAATTTTCAATTTTCCATTATCAAAAGTTTCCTGCAATTTTGATTGAAAAAGCTCACGGGCGTTTTTCAAGTTTTTTTCGGTATTGGCTTTGGCTTGATCTATGGCAGTAAAGGCTTGGTCTAAAATGGAGACGATGCGTTTTTGCTCGGGGAGTGGTGGGAGTGGGATTGGTATATTTTTCATCTTTTTTGATTTAATTTATGAACAGTCATTCCTGTTATATATTGCGTTAAATCACTAAAATTTAAAAAATTAACAACCCACTCATCTAACATAGAATTTCTTATAGGTCTTATTACATGGGCATGGTTATTTACCCAATATTTCCCACTTACAATAAACGAACTATTATCCCCTGATTTCCATTTTGCTCCATCTTCGCCAATTAAAACTAATTTTTCATCGAAAATATATTCGTGAACATAACTTAAAATCCCCGTTGCACCATAATAAGGGTATTCTCCTTCAACCCTGTTTCTTTTGGTTATTGGTTTCCTTAATTTATCAAGAATATCACAAACCTCCCCCAGCTTCTTAACCTCCCACCCTTTCGGCAAACTACACACTCCTTAACACCCTCTGCAAAACAACCGCTTCTGTCAGTTGTCCACCCTCCAATCGTCCCACCTCTTGAAACTCACCCTCCCAATAGGGATTTTCCGGGTTCTGTTCCAGTTTTTCTATTTTCGGGGTAAGCATATTTTCATAGCCCTCTTCATAGCCACTCACCACAACCCGCATATCTGGCGGACATTGTTGTAATGCCTTGATTAACTCCGCTACGGTGCGGGACGCTTTGTTTTCAGTCATTGTTGGACTCCTCTCTAAAAAATCCGTGTTTTTACTGATCTGAGGGCTTTGCATCGTTTTAGGTCATATTTGGTGGCGGAGCTTTATAGATTGTACTCGGTTAAGTGTCTTGTAGGTAGTAAACCCTTGCGGTTTGTGTGTTTTACTGGATTCCTGCTTTCGCAGGAATGACAGGGTGGTGCAGGAATGGCGAGTGTTGGATTTTTTGCATTGTCTCTTTAGCGATTGTACTCGGCTAACTCCCTTGTAGGTAGAAAACCCAACCCCCTAAATCCCCCTTGTCAGGGGGACTTGCCACCACTCCCATTTCTACTCAATTCCCCCTTCCGATAAAAAAAGGGGCAAGGGGGGGTTAGGAATGACGGATGCGGCACGAAAGCCTTTCTTGTCAGTCATTGTTAGAATCCCGCAAAAGTTTTTTCGCGCTGTTACCCGTTGTTAATTGAAAATTGAAAATTATTTTTCATTATTTAATCTTGATGTTTTAACTATGCTTACCAATAATTTTATGAGTTCAATGTTTTCTGGGTGAATGGAATTAAAACTGTTTTCATCAATATAACCGCTGTCTTTTAGTAGCATTAGCCAATATTCTGTTTCATTGGCTTCTTTTAATGCGATATTCATCTTGTGAACAAAGTCAGCTTTTGATTGGGCATGCTCGGCTTCTTTTACCAATGCACCAATGCTTGTACCGCTTCTTAAAACTTGTTTAGAGAGCACATATTCTTTTTCTTCTGCAACAAGATATTTATACAATTTTATTATCCGTAATGCAAAAGTATAAGATTTAGAAGCAATGATATTTTCTTTCATTTTCAATTTTCAATTCTCATTTTCCCATCTGTGGCAGGCATTTTCAAACCGTGACAATTTGTCACGGTTTCATTGCCTTCCTTTTTAAGTCTTTCTTTTAATTTTCTCCAATAGGCTTGTGAGTTTTCTCTTGAAACAGTTTGATTTTGTCTTTGCTGTTCATTTTCAATTTTCAATTTTCAATTTTCAATTCTCAATTAACAAACAATTTTCAATTCTAAACTGTCAATTATCAAGCTGCTTGCCTTGTCTAATTGCGCCATTTCCTTGAGTATCTCGGTGGGTTGGCGTAAGGGGGCTTGTTGCGGTGTATTGGGGTTTTTGGCGGACAGGTCGTAGCTGTTTTGATCTATGTCCTTGCGTTCCAGTGTCCATGAATTTGCGCTACTCGCCTTGGTTTTCTGCAAGGCGATAAAGTCTTGCAAATCCTGTTCGTTGAGTGGGCTGCCCTTGCCTAAATTGCGCGCTAAATTGAGCTGGTAGAACCATACTTTTTCGGTCGCCGTGCCTTTGTTGAAAAACAGCACGATGGTTTTAACACCGGCGCCGGTGAAGGTGCCGCCGGGCAGGTCTAACACCGTATGCAGATTGCAACTGTTCAATAACTCTTTACGCAGGGCAATGGAGGCGTTATCGGTGTTGCTTAAAAAGGTGTTTTTGATGACCACCCCGGCGCTGCCGCCACGTTTGAGGATTTTGATGAAATGTTGCAGGAATAGACTGGCCGTTTCACCAGTTTTGATGAGGAAATTTTGCTGCACTTCGGCACGTTCCTTGCCACCAAAAGGCGGGTTTGCCAACACCACATCGAAGCGGTCTTTGTGCTGAATATCAACCAAATTCTCGGCTAGGGTGTTGGTATGCACGATATTCGGCGCTTCTACGCCGTGCAATATCATATTCATAATGCCGATAATGTAGGCAAGCGATTTTTTCTCTTTGCCGTAAAAGCTGTTGTTCTGCAAGGTGCTAACATCGCTTGTCGATAGCTCTTTGCTTGCCTTTAGGTGCTCGAAGGCTTCGCACAAAAAGCCGGCGGAGCCAGCCGCGCCATCATAAATGGTGTTGCCGATTTTCGGTGCAACCACCTTGACGATGGTTTTGATCAGCGGTCTCGGGGTGTAGTATTCGCCACCATTGCGACCCGCATTGCCCATATTTTTGATTTTGCTTTCATACAGATGGCTCATTTCGTGCTTTTCTTTATGCGTGCGGAAGCGTAACCCATCAATATGGTTGAGTACTTCGCGCAGGATGTAGCCGCTTTGTATTTTGTTGCCAAGCTCGCTGAAAATCTCGCCAATTTTATATTCGATGCTGTTGGCACTGGCGGCATCCGCCTTGAATTGTTTCAGGTAGGGAAACAGTTCGCCATTAACAAATTCGCGCAGGTCATCGCCGCTTAAGGCGTTATGGTCGATGTTGCCATTTTCCAGCTTTGGTGCCGCCCAGGTTGTCCACTGATATTCCGGCACAATGATGTTGGCGTAGGCATCACCCCTCAATGTGGCTTTGCTGCGTTTTTCTTGCTCTAAATCATCTAAATACTTTAGAAACAACACCCACGAGGTTTGCTCGACATAATCTAATTCGCTACCACAGCCGGCATCTTTGTGTAGCAGGTCGTCTATATTTTTAAAAGTTTGTTCAAACATGGGGATAGAGCCTCCAAATCACGCTTCCAGGTTGGTGAATGATAGCACGAGAAAAGTTCAGCCGGTTGGCTCAGGCTCGGCTGGAGAGCGCAGGCTCTTATTATCCGCTATTGTCGAATTTATTCGTTTTTCAACTGGGTTCCAGGCTGAATCTTATGGTAGGCTTGGCCGATAATATTGTCGGTAACGCCATAGCTGGGTCGACTGCGGACAGCAAACGAGGCTCAGCACCATTAAGAAAGGAGAGAACATCATGAACCAGGATAATAAGCCCGCTGATAGCTCCCGACGTGAACTGATTAAAGGTGCCCTGGGCACAGGCGCTCTGGCCGCCGGTGCTGCTTCAGTGCCAGGATTACTATTCCCCGCATTGGCGCAGGGCGAGCGACTCGTGCCCTTCACTGATGTGCCAGACACATTCAATGTGCGGCCAGTACGGCCAAACGCCACGCATTATTTAGACACCAGAGAGATCACCACTTATTTCACCGACAATGATGATTTCGAGTATAGGAAGGATTAATACCCCCTGATTTTGCTCAACTATGATGCTATGGTAATAGGGTGTTTTTACGACCCCGCACTACAAGCAGCCCGCGAAATCTCCAGTAACACCGTGATCATTGCTCCCTGTCAGGCATCCATAGAAATAGCATTACATTTGGGCAATACATTTTCCATCATTGCAGGCAAAACAAAATGGATAAACCAAATGAGGCAAACTATTTATAACTATGGTTATAGAGACCAACTGGCTTCATTTCAGGTTGTAGGTTTGGGGGTAGAAGATTTCCACAAAGATCCGGAAAAAACCAAAGGATTACTGCAAACTGCGGCATCAGAGGCAATCATACAACATGGTGCAGAAGTTATTATACTGGGATGTACATTGGGAATCGGGTTTTATGCCGGGCTTCAAAGTTACCTCGCCGAGGAATTCAGCTTTCAGGTTCCTGTAATAGACTCGTCTATTGCGGCCTTAAAAGCGGCTGAAAATGCCGCGCTGCTAAAACAGTTGGGTTGGGTAAATAGCCGGGTAAAGGGTATGCAGCCACCCCCCGAGTCGGAATTAAAAAAATTTGCAATTCTGCAAACAGATTACAAATTTGGAAATATTATCAACATACCTGCATCCTGAAATTTTAGCTCTTCCCCCGACCAGGACTGTGTGCCTCTACCGCGCACCATGACCATCTCCAGTTAGCTGCCCAATAAGAGCATAGCCGAGCATTGCCAGCAGCAGCCCGTCCAGCGCCGGGACACCAGTTTGGGACATACTGAGGTGAAATGCACAAATCGCCCAGGTTGCGCCTGCAATCCATGCGAGCGTAGCGCTCCACCGAATGCGCTTGACCTTGTGAACACTGTCTCCGCAGTACGCGGATTGGCGCAACACAAAGAAATCAACAACGTACACACCGGCGATGGGAGTCGCGAGCAGGCCCAGATAGATTGCGAAGTCCAAAAAGAAATGCAGCACTCCTATTGCGGCTCCGACGATTCCTGTCGCGCAAGAGAAAACCGCCAATCGAATCTGGGGGATTCGCGGAAATACCGCTGCCAATGCCAATGCGGCGGAATACACATTCACCGTATTGGTTGTCCAGGTGGCTATGCCCAGCACGACAAAGGCAGGAATTGCCAGGCCCAGCGCCAGCATGATTTTCATTACATCCACCTGCCCGGTGACCACAGACGGGATCGCAGTAGCCAACATAATAATGGGAAAGCCCAGCAATAGACCGGTAACCGATTTTGCTGCCTCCCGGTCGTCGCGGGCAAAGCGGGCGAAATCCGGTCCGGCAACTGCCATCAGAATGTTCGCACCGATAATGGTAGATATGGCCGTCCCGACTGTTAGCGGCTCGACCGTGCCAGGCGGGACGGACGCCATATTATCCGAACCCGCAAGCAGCGCCACAACCAGAACCAGCAGCATAAATACGGCCAGCAGAGGTACCGCTATTGCTGAAAACCGTTCAAGAATTCCGAACCCGAAAATGGCGGTCAACGACATCAAAATGCCGCCCACGAGCACAAAAATAACGGGTGACCAGTTGATGTTCAGGCAGGCTTTCAGCATATCGCTGACGGTACCGCCGAAAATCTCGGCGGTCACGCTAAAGTAACCGATTAGCATGACGAACATCAGAAGGTTAATCACCCTGGCCACGACCCGCCCGAAGCTTAGCTGCACGAGCATATAGGTTGACAGCCTTGTTCGGGCACCGATGATTGATGTCGCCAACATCAGCATTGATACCAGCAAACACGATAAAAGAATCGCCAGACACGCCTTAACCGGCCCGAGTGCCAAGCCTATGCTTGAACCTATATAAAAAATTGGCAAGGTTGCACCGATGCCAAATATAACCACAGCGATCTTGAAACCCGGCACGGTGGCCGAATCGGGAACCGGTTGGCGTGCATAATCATTCACTGTCGCACACCGTTTGCTGATTTGGGATGCTTATAACCGACAACCCGGGTGCTTCATTTCTGATTCTCCCCGGGACAATCGAGTTGCAATAACACACCTCAAACGGACTGAGTACCGATGCCGTGCTGGAAATCGACAGGCTCAGTATGACTGACAAGATGCACCACCCTCTACCATGTATTTGTTTCTCCAGCTTTTTCGTCTATAGAGGTTTGCATTCATAGGTGGCAGGTCCGGGGCTGCCGACTGTTTTCTGATAAATAAACATGTCGGACTGGGTCAATACGTTGTACGACGGCGCATCATGGGTGAACCTCGTATATATATGATCCATAAAGGTTGAACCGACGAGCAGCCCACCGATACCATCCAAGCGGTGAATAGCAATTACATACTTGCCTTGTCGATCTCCTGCATCGACCATATACGAATATTGCGATGGCCTTAACGATACTTGCACGGCCTGACGCTCACTTCCCTTGCACGACTGTCCGATAACAATCGACAAATTGGGCAGGCTGGGGTAATTGTCCGGACCACCAGTTATATACGAGAGGCCAGTCCATACGTCGGATTCGCGGTACTTTTCAAATATAGGGTTACCACTCGGATCCCGCAGTGCGTAGAGTGCATCAAGGATGGGATAGACGTAATTAGCGTCGCCCTTAAAACGCGACGAACCCGTATCAAGATAAAGAATCTGTTTTTGCAGCCCTGGCAATTCGGTAGCCCCAAGTAGCACGGTGTGCAATTTGGTTCCCCAGAGATAGGCATCATCGGCATCACTGGATTTCTTTGGCTCCAGGCGAACCTCCGTTGCCGGATCAAATACATTGTTAACATCGCCGCCGAGAGCCACGTATCCGACACCGTCAGGGTCTGTGAAAAACCCGTATTCAGCCTTCCCAACACGGTTGCTATAGTATAAATCTCGGAACAAAAAAGTGGAACCTGGCTCCACGAGGCTGGACTCGGATGGAAATCCCACGCCACCATCCCAAGCCAGCGTTCCAAATTGCCTACCCTTATAGTCAATTGCGGCGAAAAGTTGTTCATCAAGTGAAACATTGACCGTTGGCAGCGTCAACAACACCTTGCCCGTCCACGTTTCCATGTCACCCCAGAGGCCAAATGAGCGTGTTCTGGTCGTTTGATCAATCCATTGAAACCCTGCCTGCGTTGTGTCGATCTTTTGATGGTTGTTGCATGAGGGTGTTGTACACTGATCCGTCGTTGCCCAAAGAAAATTTGCGCCGGTATCGAACGTGAGTTTCAACTCGCTTTGGCCAAAACCGACACCGTACACGTACCACGGTGAAGCACCATAGTCTGCCATCGGGCCTCGAAATAGGGGGATATCAAGTGTTTGAGCGGCTCCCAAGGATGGAACCACGATTCCCGAGGCACAGATCATAACGATCAAGCATTTGATGACATCGCATAAGCGACCAACAATCCATGGCTTACCCATAGGCACTCCCTTTTATATATTGACCACCTGCACATACATGGCGACCAGAGATAGTGGTTGGCAAGGTTGGCACGCACTGCTATACGCGCCAGGGGGTTCGTTCGGTGTAGCGGCCCGCCTGAGTCCTTTCCTGTTCGCAACCTGGTCAGAACTGTAGGCCCACCTGAATGCCCACCTGGCGCGGTTGATTGGGGAATCTAATCAGGGGGTTAAAGTTAAACACGGTTTCTGGCATTTCTTCATCCAGCAGATTAGAGGCGAATAAAGAGATCGACCAGGTGTCGCCGCCAAGTTCCACGCTGCCGTTCACGAATGTGTGGCTATCGGAAGTGCCTGTGAGTTCTTTGGAAACATCAAAAGAACGAGGCCCGATGCTGTTGAAGGCCAGGCGCGAATTCAGGCTCAGGCCATTCGAGAGGGGCAGGACATGATTGAGTGAGGCGTTGATATTATAGTCGGATACATAAGGCATGGCGTTGCCCTCGGTCAGAACCAGATCCGTCCCGGTCAGCGTATCGATTCCAGTGTTTTTCACAATTTCGTTGTTGAGTATGCCGACTCCCATTAAAAACCTCAGGTTTTCAGTAACAAGGGCCACCATTTCAAGCTCGAAACCAAGTATTTCCACCGCATCTACATTCAGGTTTTCCAGGGTGAAGGTGGTTGAATTAAAACGGGTAAACTGGGCATCCTCCTGTTCGATATAGAACAGGGCGGCGTTCAACAGTAATGTGCCATCCAGCCAGGTGGTTTTGGCACTCATCTCAAAGGTGTCAGATATTTCTTTATCGTAGAATCTCTGCACGGTTGGGGCGTATTCGTTAAAGCCACCGGAACGGAAACCGCGCGACCAGGTGGCGGATAAAAGCACGTCTCCGCTAGCCTGCCAGGCAATGCTGACCTTGGGTTGCAAGGCGCTATAGGTCTCTTGCGCCGACGACTCTGCTGGAGCTCGCTCATCGTAAGCCTCTCTTTTTTCCTGGTCGTAGCGCAGCGCCACAGCAAGCTCCAAAGCGTCCGTCAAGCCATGGGAGACATTGCCAAAGACGGCAAATGCCTCCGCATCCTGTACGGTACGCTCGCCTACAAAGATCAGCTCCGGGTCGACATCGCGGATATCCTTGTAGGTAACCCGCTCGGTCGGCGTGTTGTCTACTATCTGGTCAAATTGTACAGTCCGGTCTCTAGTTTCGTAAAAAGCACCCGCCATCCAACTCAGTTTTTGCTCCCTGGGAGAGGCAAAACGCGCTTCGAAGTTCAGGGCGTCTTCGGCGATGGGGTTACGTTGGGTCGTCGGGAAGAAAAAATTCTTCTCCGTTGCCGGTAGATGCGTAAAATCGCCGTCAGAGAAGAAACTCACATCGGCATCATTGTAACCGGCAATCAGGGTAAGATCGCCATAATCCATGGCGTGGTCAAGCTTGGCGGACACCGACCACAGGGTGGATTCATCTCGACCCACCGCGTTGGCATCGGGCTTGATATCGAAATTCTCCAACTCTGACTGGTTGATGAAAGCCATGTAGTTACTACCCTGGGTCACATCCGAGTAACGACCCTGTACGACCAGCGATGATTGCTCGGAAAAATCATAAGCGAACATGGCCTGTACGCCAATCTCGGCGTCGACGTAGTCGACTGTTTCGCCCAGATAGGGATTGTCCAGTAAGCCGTCGGCATCACGGTAGTTGCCAGACAGACGGTAACGCAGGTTTTCATCCAGCGACCCACCGATAGCAGCAGAGGCACGCAGGTCGTTGCCCTCGGCTCGTGACACCTGGGCATTTCCGGCAAATTCATCGCTGGGTCGACGGGTCACTATATTTACGGCTCCGCCAATGGCATTCTTGCCATACAAGGCTCCTTGTGGGCCGCGCAGTACTTCAATCCTTTCTATCTGGTGTAGGCCCTGGTTGATGAATTCGACACTGGGTACCGTCACCCCGTCCACGACGAAGGCCAGTGGTGCCTCCCCCACCTGCGGCGTAATCAGACCGCGAATAGTCACATAGTTGAGTCCGGAGCGAAAGTTGGACGACACATCAAGGTTCGGGGTCAGTGCAGAAAAATCCTTGATACTGGTGATACGTGCGCTGCGTATCTGCTGCTGGTTGAAAACGGTGACCGAATCCGGAATTTCTTGCAAGTTTTCAGAGCGCTTGCGGGAGGTCACGATGATTTCTTCCAATACTCTTGCACCCTCGGCAGCCTGTACCGGCGCAGTGCCTGCGGAAAATAGTACAGCCACGGCGGTGGCTACCGAATAGTTTCGCTGCAATGCGTTCATGGCTTTCTCCTTGAGAACCGCTGTGTTCGGCAGGAATTTCATGTTCTCGCCGAACCTTTCTTTTAGAACCATACTTACACGGAGTTCACAAAATGAAATTGCAATCTTTTATAATTAAGGCTCGGAAATTTCCCTCATGCGTATAAAAAATGAATTTCCGGCACTCATCAAAATCTAACTGCTCTCGGGCGCCCCCAGCCTCCGCCATTCCCGGTTACCACTCGAACAAGATCACCAACCTTGAGCAGTTTGGATGCCGCGCTCGAAAAACGTTCCCCGGCAACGCCGTTCGAGACAATCTGGGCATAGTTACAGCTGCCATTGTGGCCTCCGTCCACACCCGCTGGCGGAGTCTTGCTGCGACCCAGGCAGATAGAAAGACGGGTACCTTCCTGCAATATTCGGTATTCGATCAGGGCACCCTTGCCACCGCTGTGCCGCCCCAGACCAGCGGGTTCATCGCTTAAGGCATAGCGCTCCACCCGCACGCCGTATCGAGCCTCCTGAATTTCGACAGGGATATTGGACGTTTCTCCATTGCCAACGCAAAACTGCGCATTCTCTCCGTTTTTATCGCAAGCCGCTCCCCAGCCGCCTACCAGTGGCTGTACCAAAATGAACGGCCCAGAATCCCCGCTACCCTGACCGGACAGCAGGAAGGTGCAAACCGAACCAAACTGTCCGGCAATGGAGCGTTCCGGAATAGCCACCACCAGTGCCTTGCGCATCAGGTCGGCAGCGGCGACCATACTTTCGAAATAGTTCGATACCGGTAGCGGGCGTTCGGCGGTAAATAGTGTTCCCCTGGGGCAAATCACTTCCAGATTGCGAAAACAACCCTCGGTAGCCGACAGCTGCGGGTCGACCATGCCCATGAATACTTCACGAGCCGCCGACTCCAGCGCGCAGCGGGTACAGTTAATGGAGCCTACGGTGGCGGCAGCACTACCGCTGAAATCGGCAGTGAACCTGTTTGCAGTTATGGTAATTTTCACCCTGATCTGAAAGGGGCCGTTACCCTGGCCATCATCATCGATGACATCGGTGGCCTCAAAGACACCTTGGGGCAAGGTCTTGAAGCGCGCCATTACCATGGCTTCACCATGATCCAGCAGGTAGTCGGATGCCTTGATGACACGCACCTTGCCATAGCGATCGATCAAATCTGTGTAGCGCCTGCCCCCCAACTTGAGGGCCGCGATGCTGGACCACATATCACCCAGAGTCATGTCGGGCGTGCGCACATTGGCTGCAATAATGTCGATAACAGCAGCCAGCGGCTGCCCCTGATCAACCACGCGGATGACCGGGAACTGCAAGCCTTCTTGATAGATCTCGGTTGCCCCGGTGCTAAAACTTCCGGCAAAGGTACCGCCCACCTCAGTCCAGTGGGCCTTGCACGCCGCCCAGGCCACGAGTTCGTTCTCATGGAAAACAGGCTTCACCATCGCCACGTCCGACAGGTGCGTACCACCGCCGATATAAGGATCGTTGGTCATGAAGATATCGCCAGCACGTATACCGTTCCTGCTGAATTTTGCCAACACTTCAGCCACAGCTCCATCCAGCGTTCCGACAAATCCGGGAATGCCATGGCCCTGCGAAATCAGGCGGCCGTCGGCATCAGTCATGCCGATCCCATAGTCCAGAGCCTCGTAGATGATCGGACTCATACTGGAATGCCTGAGTGCCTCAAACATCTCCCGCCCCAGCGCTGCCAGGGCATTTTTGATAACCTCGAAGGTAAAAATTTCATCGGCATTCATTGCTCGACACCCCCTATAGCGATACATAATCCGCCAAAGCGATCCACCTCGGCGCGGTCACCTGGAAATACCAAGGCACTGGTGCCGACTTCCTCAATGATCGCAGGGCCAGACAGACACATCCCCGGGGACAGCCGTTCGCGATCATAGGTCGCCGCCGCATGCATACCGTATTGGTCAAAGTCCACGGTTCTAACACCCGTTAGCGCCCCGCTCGCATCAGCCCCCCCTGTCGGCTGCGCCCTGATATCCGATTTCTCTACAGTTCCAAAGGCGACCAGATGCAGGGTCACGATCTCTACGGAGTTGTCCAGACGAAAACTGTATTTCTGCTCGTGCATTGCGTGGAATCGCTGACACATGCGCTGCAACAGGGTGCCGCCGCTGCCCGGCGTGAAAGCAACCTTGACTGTATGCTCCTGCCCCTGGTAGCGCAGCTCGACATAATGTTCCACGCGCACACGCTCTGCGCCAAAACCCTCCCCCTCAAAATCATCCAGGGCCTGTAATTTTATTTGCTTGAATGCGTCCGCCAGGTGGATGATTCCGGATTCATCGGCGCGCATCAGTTGTGTCTTGAGATAGTCTCTGCGAAGATCCGTCATCAACATACCCCAGGCGGAAAACACGGCGGAGTGCGGAGGTATGATGACCCGCGGGATGTTGAGGTCTCTGGCCAGGGCGGTGGCGTGTACAGCGCCGCCGCCGCCAAATGCCAGCAGGCAAAAATCACGCGGGTCGTGGCCACGGCCCACCGAGACCAGTTTGAGTGCATTGGCCATATTGGCATTGGCGATCCGCAGGATGCCCCTTGCCACTGTCGAGACATCCACGGCCAGTTGTTCGGCCAGGGCATTGCAAGCCGCAAGAACAGTCTGCATATCGGGAACTGCGCTGCCACCGACAAACAAGTCCGGGCTGATACGACCAGTAAGCAGGTTTGCATCTGTTGTCGTCGGAATCTTGCCACCAAGACCATAGGCCACCGGGCCAGGAATGGAACCTGCGCTGTGCGGCCCGACATGCAGTGAACCGGCTGCATCAAGCCAGGCGAGACTGCCGCCGCCGTTACCTATCTCCACGATATCCACCACCGGTGTTTTAACGGGATAACCCGCTGTAGTGGGCGTCTTCTCAATAACATAGTCGATATTCACCGGCACTTGCCCGTGGCGAATCAGCGTACATTTTGCGGTGGTGCCGCCTATATCCAGCGCCAGCATATTGCTTTCACCAATCAGTCCGCCGTAGGTCGCCGCCGCCAGCATACCGCCTGCCGGGCCTGACTCAATCAGGGTGATCGGGTTGCGGGCTGCGGCGCGCATGGTGGCAATGCCGCCGTTAGACTGCATAATGTACGGAGCATGGTCCAATCCGCCGGCAGACAGTGTTAGCGCGAGTTTATCCAGATAGGCCCTGGTGGGTGGCATCACATACGCGGACAGCACCGCCGTGTTGGTGCGCTCATACTCACGCCACTCAGCGCAGACCGCGTGAGAGGGGATAACCGCCAATTCGGGGTGGCGGATGCGAATACATGCGACCACGCGCTGCTCGTGGTTCGGGTTGGCGTAGGCATGCAGGAACACAACAGCGATCGCTTCTACGCCACTGGCCAGCAGTTGCTCCACCGCAGGAGCAATCTGTTCTTCATCCAGCGGCGTGATAACATTGCCCAGCGCATCCACCCGCTCCGTCACTTCCACTCTCAGTTCCCGGGGAACGAAAGGCTCAGGCTTGCGATAACGTACGTTGTAGATATCAGGGCTATTGCCGCGGGCAATTTCCAGCACATCGCGAAAGCCTCGAGTCGTAATCAGGCCGGTTTTTACGCCCTTGCGTTCGAGCAAGGTGTTGATTACCACGGTTGTCCCATGAACCAGAAAACTTACCTCATCCAGCTTCACCCGAGCTTTCTCCAAGGTATCCAGGACACCCTGCTCAAACCCCTCCGGGGTGGTATGCGCCTTACAGACCTGAATCTGGCCATCGCGAACTACGACCAAATCGGTAAATGTTCCACCCACATCGCTGGCTACCCGGTACTTGTATGACACGGTTGCTCCATTCCTTTCTGCCCACTGCCGAACAAGTCTGGCCCTGTTGCCAGTACAGGTGCTGTCAAAGATAGTGCCTCTTGTGAAATATTGTGCACTCTGGCAGACTTTGACAGAGCAAAAATTTATCAAGCAACCCTTGGCTAATGCCAAATCCCCGGATACAATTTTTTCGGCACTGCCGGGCTGACGGCAACAAGGCTTTATTGCACTTCATTGGCCTCCGCCCAGGCAGCCTGGATCGGCACGGGGGGGTGGTGTAGGGGGGTGAGTAAATCGTGTGAGCAAATCGCGGCTTGTATCGAGTTTGCAGGCCAGGGTAGCATAGTCATACGCCTTGAGTTGTGCAGACATTGACTGATGCAGGGTTTTGTTGCCAGGCATTGTTTTTAACCAGGGCGGATTCAAGTCGCTAGTGCAATCGGTGGGTTGATCCCAAACAGTACTTGGTTGGGGGTTTTAAAGTCCAGACATTTTCTTGGCCGGTTGTTAAGTTTATCAAAGATTCTCTGGACACACTCCGGCGTCATATCATCAAAGCTAGATCCTTTCGGGGCGTATTGGCGGATCAGACCATTTGTATTCTCATTCAATCCCCGCTCCCATGAATGGTAAGGGTGCGCGAAGTAGCTTTCAGCCTGCAGCTGTTGGGCGATAACCTCGTGTAAGGCAAACTCCTTGCCGTTATCATAGGTCAGTGTTTCTACCGGGGCGGCTAAGGGGGAAAGCGCCCCAAGTATCGCTTCCTTGACGGCCTTCGCCGTTTTATTGGGGGCCAGGGCGATCACTGTGAAACGTGTCTTTCTCTCAACAGCCGTCATCAGTACGGAGCCACCCAAGCGCCCAATGATAAGGTCCATTTCCCAATCACCAATACGCTTGCGCTCATCAACAATCGCTGGACGCTCGTCGATACTTACCCGGTTCTTTAGCTGCCCGCGCTTGTCTGGGCTCCCGTAACGCTTCTTACGTTTCTTTTGGCAGCGCAAGTGGGCATGGAGGTCGCCCCCGGCCTTCTTGTCGATCAGAATGTACTGATAAATCCATTCTGGACTAACAGATTGCAGGATTGATTTTGCTAGCCAACCGCTGATCTGCTCTGGACTCCATTCCTCCCTCAGTAGCGATTCAACCCGCTGCCAGGTTATCTCTGTAATACGTGTATGGGTGTGGTGATGCTGCCGTTCAGTGGCAAAACGCTGGGCCTGCTGGGGCCTATAACCACGCAAGCCCGTATTGCGACCAAGCTCTCTGCTAATTGTCCCAGGGCTTCGTCTAAGCTCTCTGGCTATGGCTTTTTGTGTAAAACCAGCTTTTAAAAATGCTTCAATCTGGTATCGTTCGTATTCGGTCAACTGTGTATAGTTCATGTGTAATTTCCTTGGTCGAGAAAATGGCACTGGATTGTACCAGTTGGCCACCTGCTCTAGAAATTGCACTTATGACTTGAATCTAAGCAGGGTACAGCCAGGGCTTGCTGCGTGTAAGAGATTTCTGCCTGAGGACTTGCGGTAATGAAGAAAGAAATCAAGATTGACCGGATAAACCGGAAAATCCTCGTTGAACTACAGGATAATGCCCGTATCAGCAATCTTGATCTGGCGGAACGAGTGGCCCTTTCACCCAGTGCCTGCCTGAAGCGCACCAAACTGCTGGAGAGGACCGGTGCTATTCGCAACTATGTGATGGCAGCAGATCTGGACAAGATTTGCTTCAGTGTCCAGGCTTACTTTCTGATCTCCATGGAGGATCACAAGCTGGAAACGCTTGAATCCTATGAAAAATTTATCAACGATGTCCCGGAAATAGTCGATTGCCTTAAAGTGAGTGGCAGTCTCGATTTTATTGCCTTCGTGGTCTGCACTTCTGTCGAGCTTCTTAACACCCTCTCAGACAGACTGTTACGGGCTGAAATCGGTATCCGGCGTATTGATACCCATGTGATCATGGCTCGCCCCAAGTGGTTTGCCGGTTACCCGCTGAAGGATCTGACCTGGAAAGAAGAGATACAAAGCTGAATCCGTTTTGGGCAGGTCAAGCCCAAACGTCAGCGTCAGTTCAAACGCCACGCGCTGGTGCTATCGAGTATAGATCATTTTTACTCTAATCCCGGCGGTCACGCGGTGGTCTGGGCAGAAGAAAATTCTCGCGACAGCATTTTTGCCGCTATTCGGCGCAAAGAAACTTACGCCACAAGCGGTACCCGCCCCACCCTGCGGTTCTTTGCTGGCGACCTTAAGGAAGACTTGTGCGAATCATTCAACACAATAGGACAGGCCTATCAGCAAGGCATCCCGATGGGCGGGGAAATTGTAGGTGAAGTAGGAAGTAAAGCACCGCGGTTTCTGGTGAGCGCGCAAAAAGACTCAGGCACTTTGAAATCGCCGGGCACAGACTTGCAGCGAGTACAGATAATTAAAGGTTGGGTGGACAGCGACGGACAAACCCACGAGAAAGTGTTTGATATCGCAGGCAGCGCAGACAACGGTGCCACCGTTGACCCGATGACTTGCTCCCGAGTCGGCCTGGGGATGCAACAATCCTGTACTGTGTGGAGCGACCCGGAATTTGAGGCCACCAAAGACGCCTTCTACTACGTGCGCCTACTCGAGAACCCCAGCTGCCGATGGAGCACACTTCAGTGCCAATCCGAAGGGGTAAACCCCTTCTCGGATAGTTGTGCCGATCAAGCAGCGGCCGCAACAGCCATCGCCCAGCAAAACGGCGCCTCAGGCGATGTGTTTGGCAAGTGTTGCCTCGACCCCAGCGAACAATCTTTTTACTCCCCTACTCTACAAGAGCGCGCCTGGTCTTCTCCTATATGGTATCGGGGCCTAGGTGCGGGCCTTACAACAGAATGAGACATCAATGGTCATCATCCGCTGGAATATACCCTGTACCTGGGTCACGCCGCAGCGCATGGACCGTTCCTGGAATCGGTTTGATTGCATTAACTAACTCAATCTGGCCGCACCCTTGGCGCACTTTTGTCAGCAAAAGCTTCCAATCTCTCATGGGACGCCGGTTGAGTATTGACGATCCCTGCAACGACTGACTCAGCATAGGCAGCATCCATGGCAGACATATTTTGCATATGGCTGATTGCTGAGCAGATAGCAAAGTTTGAAAGTGGAGGGTTCTGTGCGGCTAAGCGCGCAATCTTCATTGCCTTATCATCGCTGGAGCCATCAACCAGATACTGACATAAACCAACTTGAACAGCTTCATCTTGTTTATAGACCCGACCCGTCAACATCATATCAATCATCCGAGCTTTACCCACCAGATCGGCCACTCGAATGGTTGCACCGCCACCGGTAAACAGCCCTCGCTGCCCTTCTGGTAGTGCAAAGTAAGTACCTTGATCAGCGACGCGAATATGGGCCGATGATGCCAATTCGAGCCCACCGCCGACAACGGCGCCTTTTAGCGCAGCAATAATGGGAACGCCACCGTATTCCATTTTATTAAATGCCTCGTGCCAGCGCAGGCATATGTGCATAAATTCTTCCGGGCTACGCTTTTGCTCACGATGCTCAATCAGATCTAGCCCTGCACAGAAATGGTCACCTTCCGCTTTGAGGACTACTGCTCGAGCACCCATTCTTGGCAATTTTGAAAACACCTCAATTAACTCTTCAATGGTGTCGGCGTTTAGTGCATTTCGTTTTGCCGGCCTAGAAAGAATGACTTGTACGATGCCATCGTCATCGCCTTTTAGCGTGAGATGTTCTAGGTTAAACGCGTTTAGCTGATCCAGAATATAGTCTCCGGGTCTTCTTAGGTTTTAGGTCAGTTAGTGAACGGGTGCCGAGTACACCTTATTAATATTGATCACCTGCATTGCCGTGAATTCCAACAGACCTTCCGCTCCCCACTCTACACCAATTCCCGACTCCTTCGCGGGCGGAAAAGGGATATGCGGACCAAAGGCACAGTGTTGGTTGATCCACACCGTGCCGCTATCAATCTGCGCCGCCACTTTATGGGCCCGCTTCACATCACTGGACCAGACCGAGCCGCCCAGACCGAAGGGTGATGCGTTCGCTCGCTCTATCACATCGTCGATGTCCGTGTACTTGATAATCGGTAGCACCGGACCAAACGGCTCTTCATACACCACTCGGGTACCGTCCAGGATATCTCTCACGACCGTCAGGGGTACGAAAAATCCTGGCCCCGCCGGAACCTCACCGCCCGCAATAATGTTGCCACTGGCTTTGGCATCTGCAATGTAGTCACAGACCTTGTCAAACTGCTGCCGGTTTTGCACCGGGCCGAACTGGGAGGTTTCATCCAAACCGTCGCCTACTACAGCGTCATTGGCAAGCCGCGCTATTTCGTCGCACATGTCATCATAGATACTCTCATGCACATAGAGACGCTTGAGGGCAATACAAACCTGACCGCTATTGATGAAAGCGGCACCAAAGATACTTTCGGCCGCCGCTTTCGGATCTACGTCATCCAACACGATGGCAGCATCGTTACCCCCTAATTCGAGTGTGAGACGTTTTAAGGTATTAGCCGCACTGGCCATAATTCTTTTCCCAGTGGGTGTAGAGCCGGTGAAGGAGACCTTGGCGATACCAGGGTGAGAGGTGATAGCTGGGCCCAGGCCATTGTCATCGGTCAAAATATTCAGCACCCCCGCCGGAAATATATCTTTCGCCAATTCGCCCAACTTCAGAGAGGTCAGCGGTGTGGTTGGCGCCGGTTTAATGATCACCGTATTTCCCATGATCAACGCGGGCGCAAGCTTGTACATTGTTATCAGCAACGGAAAATTCCAGGGACAAATACCCGCGACAACGCCCAGCGGTTTTCTGTGGACCTCCACTCTCTGATTTTTGTCCTCCAGGAGAACCTCAACCGGCATTTCCGCATTCTCAGCAAAGTGGCGGACAAACAATTGACTAAACATCACCTCGTCACGAGCCTGGCTTAGAGGCTTGCCCTGCTCCAGAGTCAGCAACCTTGCAAAGTCTTCGGCATTGGCCTCGACAGCATCCACCAGACGAAGAAGCATCGCAGACCGATCTACAATATTGGTATGGCGCCAGCTCTTGAGCGCGATATTTGCTTGCTCAACTGCTTGATCCAATTGTTCTTCGCTCGCAACCGGGCACTGAGCGATACTCTGTTCTGTCGCCGGATTAATCACGTCTATGGTTGTCGGTGCTGCGACCAATTTGCCGCCGATTAACATTTTGTATTCGCTCATCTAACTCAATCTCCTGCGTGGGGAAGCCGGGGGGTTAGCTCTTCTCCGCCATCATGTGGTCTCTCATTTTGAATTTTTGTATTTTGCCCGTTACAGTCATCGGAAATTCATCCACGAATCGGATGAGGGCTGGTACTTTGAAATGCGTTATCTGGTCCCGGCAAAATTCTTTAACTGCGTCAGTATCGAGAACTGCGCCTTCTTGGAGTTTGATCCAGGCACACACTTGCTCGCCGTATTTGTCATCGGCGATACCAAATACCTGTACTTCCTGGATAGCTGTATGGGTGTAGAGAAACTCTTCTATCTCTGCCGGATAGATATTCTCTCCACCCCGGATGATCATGTCTTTGATCCTGCCAACCACTGCAACAAAACCATCTTCATCCATCACACCCAGGTCGCCCGAATGCAGCCAGCCTTCACCATCGATGGTCTCCTTCGTTTGTTCGTCGTCACCCCAGTAACCCTTCATCACCGAATAGCCACGGGTACATATTTCTCCGCGCTCACCCACCGGCACTATCTGGTTTTGTTCGTCGGTGATCTGTACCTGTAAGTGGGGCCCGGGCCTACCGACGGTCGCCACGCGTTTATCGATGGGGTCGTCCACTGTCGTCATATGATTGACCGGGCTCAGCTCCGTCTGCCCATAGGCAATCAGTACATCTGTCATGTGCATATTCTCTATGACCTTTTTCATCACCTCGCTTGGGCATGGCGCCCCCGCCATAATGCCGGTTCGCAAAGATGAAAGGTCGAAGTGCGAGAAGTCCGAATGATCAAGCTGAGCAATAAACATAGTCGGAACACCATGCAGGCCCGTACATCGCTCCTGTTCCACCGCTTCGAGCGTGGTCAGTGGGTCGAAGGCCTCATCCGGAAATACCGCAGTAGAACCATGGGTAATACAAGCCAGATTCCCCATTACCATCCCAAAACAATGGTAGAGAGGTACCGGGATACACAGCCGATCGTTCTCGGTCAGCAGCATGCCGTCACCGACAATTTTCCCATTGTTTAGAATATTGTGATGGCTGAGTGTCGCGCCCTTGGGGCTGCCGGTCGTGCCACTGGTGAACTGGATATTAATCGGATCGTCGCTCTGGAGTTGCTGGCCGATCTCGCCCAAACGCTGTTGCTCTTGCTCCCCGCCAAGGCTGCAGACTTCGGGAAAGTTCCACATGCCAGGTGTAATGTCTTCGCCCAGGCGTATGACAATCTCCAAATGCGGGAGTTTGGAGGCGTGCAAAGCGCTCCCGCGGGCCAGGTCATTAAGTTCCGGTGCGAGTTGCCGAAGCATCACCAGGTATTCACTGGTTTTGAAAGACTCCGCCGCAATAACCACCCGACACTGCACTTTGTTCAGCGCATATTCCAATTCGTGCAGGCGATACGCCGGATTGATGCACACCATAATGGCGCCGATCTTGGCTGTCGCAAACTGGGTTAGACACCACTCCACACAATTGGGCGCCCAAATACCCACCCTATCACCCGGCTCCACTCCCAATGCCAACAGCCCCGTCGCCAGAAGGTCGATCTCCCGCTGGTAGTCTCCGTACGTCCAGCGGATATTCTGATGCCTGACCACTATCGCCTCGCGCTCCCGATACTGTTCAACCGTCCGGTCGAACAAACGGCCTATGGTCTCGTCAACCAGCGCTAAATCCATTGTGCCCGTGCCGGCACTCAGCATCTTTTGTTCAGATGAGTTCACGGTGTACCCCACTCTGCATCACGCAATTCAACTCGGCGGATTTTTCCGCTAACCGTTTTAGACAGTTGATCCACAAATTCAATCTTTCTAGGGTATTTATAGGGCGCGGTTACCGCCTTTACATGTTGCTGCAGTTGAGCACCAAGCTCGCTACCAGCAACGAAACCGGGCGCCAAAACAACAAAGGCTTTAACGACTTCTCCTCGCTCGGCATCGGGGCTGGATACAACCGCAGACTCGGCAACCGCCGGGTGTTCGATCAATGCACTTTCCACTTCGAAGGGACCAATTCGGTAACCTGCTGACAAGATAACGTCGTCGGCCCGACTCACGAACCAGAAATAGCCGTCCGCATCGACTTTGACCCAATCTCCCGTGAGGTACCAATCACCCCTGAAACTCTGTGCCGTCTTTTCAGGCTCACCCTTGTACTCTCGAAATAATCCCATGGGCCTGTGAGGTTTCACCCGCACGGCAATATCGCCTTCCGTATCCGGACCAAGCTGATTACCGTCTTCATCAATCACCGCGAGATCGATTCCAGGGGCAGGCTTCCCCATTGATCCGAATCGCGGTTCGACTCCCTCGAAGTTACCGCACAGAATTGTGGTCTCGGTCTGGCCAAATCCATCGCGAATAATGAGCCCCGTCGCCTTGCGCCACACCTCAATAATTTCTGGATTTAGCGGCTCCCCTGCACCCACACAATGACGCAACGTTGGGTACTGATAGCCTTCAGGTTCATGCAGAACCAGCATTCGATAAATTGTCGGAGCACCGCACAGCCAAGGACCGAAATAGCTGCTCCACGCCGCCTTGGCCCAGCCAGTGTCGCTAATATTCCAGTGCAAATCTTCCGGCTTAAGATCCAACCAATACTGCCCCGTAGTTTTGTGCCCAAGAGCATAGCCATGACTGTGCACCACCATCTTCGGATAGCCGGTTGTACCAGAGGTAAAATAACACAAGGCCTCCTCATCGCTGCCTGTGTCGACTGTTTCAAAGTTGGCCGATTGTGCCTTCATTGAAGCGTCATAATCGATCCAGTTAGGGCGTGTCTCTCCAACCACAATGCGAGTGGTAAGTGAGGTACATTCGACGAAAACTTCATCGACTTTGGCGGCGCTTGTGCCATCGGTCACAATGGCAGTGGCATTGCAGGCATTAATTCGGTAGGCCAGGTCCCGTGCAGATAACTGTGTTGTCCCTGGCGAGACAACGACACCCATTCTGATTCCAGCTGTTAGCACTTCCCACCAGGCCAGCTGACGCCCCAGCACCAAAACAATGGTATTGCCTCGCTTTTAACACCGGCAGTTGACAGCAGATTGCACACGCGCCTGGAGTTTTCACTCAGCTGCGCGAAGGTATAATCAATGTCGCTGCCCTGATCATCAAGCCACCGTATGGCAAGCTTGTCCGGGTTACTGGCCCACCCATCAATTACATCTCCGGCAAAATTGAATTTTTCCGGGTGTTCGGCGATAAAATTAGCCCGCGCAGATTCGTACTTATTCATGTCGAGCCTGCCCCGGCTACCCACCCCAGCTATATTTCAAGGAAACACCCCACCAGCGTGGAGCACCATAGTAGTTCTCTGCCATGCCAAAGCCCCCTTGGGCTGGAGAACCGGCCAGGTCAAAGACCATCAGGCGATACTCTTCATCAGTCACATTATTCACAAAAGCTGACGCTCTCCAATTGCCGTCATCAGTGGCGTAGGTCAATCGAACATTGGAAAGCGTATACGCGTCTTCCTCGCCGACTGGCGAATTTTTCAACTGAAAGAAGTGGTCATCCATGTAGTTAAAATCGTACTGAGCCGCCAGCGAGCCCCGGCCGATATTCCACTCATAACGTATCATGCCGTTCAGATTTAACTCTGGAGTGACCACAGCTTGCCGATCAACAGCCGAGCCATCGGGCAGGTTGTAAGCATCCTCTACATTGTTGTCGATATACCCAACGCCCAGCAGGATATCCAAACCTTCAACCGGCGAGGCTTGCAGCTCCAGTTCCATACCTATGGACTCTGCATCAGTGTTAAATACAAAAGTGGTGAGGCTATCGAGCGCAAAAGCCTGATAGTCCTTGTAATCATAAAAGTATGCAGAACCATTGAGGCGAGCCAAACCATTCGCAAAGGTCCACTTAAAACCGACCTCATAAGCGTTCAGCACCTCTTCATCGAATTTCATCTGGCTGGGATCAAGCGAACCGTCATAAAAATTGGTCGCATCCACGGGTGCATTAAAACCACCCGCCTTGATACCACGATTATAGCTGACGTAAATTAAGGTATCGTCATTTGCTCGCCAGTCCAAACCCAGTTTAGCTGTAATCAAGTCCTTGTCTATTTTCGCATCACCGGGATCCCCAACAACAGACGTTCCAGCAAATCCGGAGCCGACGGCACCATCGTTATTCACGCCATCGGGGCCAAACACCCACAATGGACCAGCTCCAAAGGCATCCTCAACAACAACGGTGGAAGAGCCAGGAGATTCAAATAAAGAAGCGAACTGCTTGAATTCTATTTCCTTTTCCTCCTTCGACCAGCGCAAGCCAGTGGTTAATGTCACTGTGTCGGACAGATCAAACTCCAACTGCCCAAACACTGCATAAGATGTGGTTTCTGTTGAAAATGGGTTACTCAACCCCAAACCCTCCAATGATGGATCTTCCAATCCAAAACCTGGAAAAGCCGCTGCAAAGAAATTCGAGGCCGCACCACCGTTTGAGAATTCGCCATCAATATCCAGGTAAAAAGCGCCCGCTACCCATCGCGTGGCGTCAGTTGATCCACTGAGACGAAATTCTTGTGAGAACTGTTCCATATCAGAGCTCAGGTTGAAGGCAAAAAAATCATTGGGGCCTGCATCAGAGTCTTCCAGATACTCCTTTTCAAGTTCAGAGTAATTCGTAATGCTGACAAATTCGACATCGCCAAACTGCCATTTCAAGTTACTGGTAAGTCCCCGGGTTTCAACCTTATTAAAACCAGCGACGTTAAGGGCACCTTCATGGACATCGCTACTTGGATCCTGATAACCCTCTGCGTTCCGTGAATCCCCTTCCGCTGTTAAATCAAGACCATCAAAATCCTCACCTAAACCCGTCACAGGGTTCAACCGAGCTGATGAGTGTTTAAAGGGACCATTTGTTACGTCCTGTTCCCCCACTCTGGCGCTCAACAGCCATTCTATATCGGCACTGAAATCTACCAGTAATTGCGCTCTGATCGCCCAGTCATCGCCATCATTTAAATCTTTACCGATACGGTTTTCGAGCACGCCATCATGTTCATTTTTAACAAATGATAGGCGCCCTGAAACAGAATCTGAAAGGCCTCCCCCTATAGCGCCTTCCACCTTGATTTGATCATAATCAGCGTAAGTCAGTTCCACGTATCCATCATTTTCCTGACTGGGCTTCTGCGTCAGATAATGCACCAAACCCCCTGTCGCATTGCGACCAAACAGCGTTCCCTGGGGTCCACGCAGAACTTCCACTCTCTCAAAATCAAATAACTGAAAGCCCGCTCCGGAAGCAGCACTGACGTAGACTTCGTCAACATAGATTGCTACCGGTGACTCCTGATGGTCACCGGAAAAGTCATTTTGCGCGACACCCCGGATATTGATAAAAAAGGATGAAGGGCCGTTCGGTTGGATAGTGGTCACACCCGGCGTCATCGCGGTTACTTTTTCAGCACTGGCCCAACCCAGTTGATCTAATTGATCTCCACTGAATGCAGAAACTGCGATACCAACGTCTTGCAGACTTTGCGCTCTCTTCTGAGCCGTTACTATCACTTCTTCCAAAATAGCTGCGTTAACAGAAAAGCTAGCAATAAAAAGCGGGGCACATAAGTGGGACAAAGTTCTGTGGTGGAATTTATTATTCATATCGACAATACCTTTATAGTTATCCATGAGAACAGTCACGTATAATATTAGGTCAGATGTATTGTATATGTCAAGCGTATTGTTTTAGTTCGACACTGTCCTAATCCCAAGCTGCTGTTACAATACTTCGAAAGGTGTCGACGCGTCAGCCTGAAACAGATGCACATTAACGGAGATTATCCATTTGAGGGCTACCCCCAAAAAACCAACCGGGAAGAAGATCACCAAATCACTCAATCGGTGTCGATCGGGAAAGGGACAGCACACCGCGTTGGCGATACTGCTCGCTGCAGAGAATCTTCTTATCAATGAGGGCTACCACAATCTCTCACTGCGCAAGGTCGCCGCTACGGCGGATTTAACCCTGGGAAATTTGCAATACTACTTCCCCACTAAAGATTCACTTGTCAAAGCCATGTTGGATAACTCCATTCAGCGCTACCTGGACATGTTTGAGGAGATCCGTTCGAGCGCCGGCGACGATCCGGAAAGACAGTTCAAGGGGTTAATCGAAGAGATTTTGCGTGACCTCAACTCAAAATCCACCACTGTATTTTTTCCTGAAGTCTGGTCATTGGCCAATCACGATGACCACGCCATTGATTTCATGGACGCCATGTATGAGAAGTATCGGGTCGTCTTGATTGAAGTCATGACGCAAGTTAACCCCTCACTGTCCGCAGACCAACTGCGACGCCTGGCGATTTTTATCTCCTCTTCTATCGAAGGCCATACTATGTTCATCGGGCACAAAAAACCCTGGCAAGGTGAAACCGACAACATTATCAACATCGCCACACAGTCATTCCTGTGGCTGATCCACTCAGGCGACATACCCGACTAAACAGTTCCCCTGCTTGAAATAGCCTCCCTCGGTTCAGTGAATATTATTTATAGGTCTATTGACATATTTTAAAAAATATCTATAGTGGTCATACGACCTATTTATCTGACTGATATAAGAGCGCGAAAGCCAGGGAGAAAAGTGGATGATCAGGACTACTCGACAAGGTCTGCAACTGGCTGGAGTCTGCTTCAGCACAATTTTGAGCACGGGTTTTGCCCGCGCAGAACTGCCAGCCGAACCCATTCCGAACATCGCAACCTTATCCCCCGGGTATGCTGACAGCTTAATCTTTGTGCACGACGCAAATTTCGAGGCGCTGATCGCAGGCAAAGTGGTGCTAGTAGATGTCGCCCCGGAAAACCACAACTATAAAGGCGCTCTGGATGCAGCGCAGTTTGCCAGCTTTACAGAATCCAGCACTCGGGGTGAACTGTATGTGGCAGAGACACACTATTCTCGAGGTACGCGAGGGGACCGGACTGATGTCCTGTCCATTTACGATAGGAAAACTCTTAAGCAAACGGGTGAAATATTGTTGCCCGGGGGCAAGCGCGGACAGATAGTCTCTCATCGGTATACCCTGCAACTTGTGGACAACGATCGCTTTCTGTTCCTGTTTAACTTCACGCCTGCAGCTTCCGTCCTGATGATAGATATGGACTCGCAAAAAATTGTGAGCGAGACCCAGATTCCCGGTTGTAGCTTGATCTACCCAACAGGCCAACGAGGATTCTCCTCACTGTGCAGTAACGGTTCAATGTTCAGCGCCCAGTTCGATGAAGTCGGGCAACTATCCAAGCAGGAGAAGCTGCCATCGTTTTTCAATGTGGATGAGGATCCGCTTTTTGACAAGCCCGTTTTCATCAATCAAACCGCGTACTTTCCAACCTTTAAAGGTGGTATGCAAGCCATTGACCTGTCAGAAGATGGCCCCCGCCTAGGTAAGTCCTGGTCACTGTTAAGCGATCGTGATCGGCGGAAAAATTGGCGCCCAGGCGGTTGGCAGATTGGCTCGGTGAACGATGATGGGCTGATCTATATCCTGATGCACCACGATGGAAAAAATGGCAGTCACAAAAGTGGTGGATCAGAGGTTTGGGTGTTCGACCCAGCGACTCAAAAGCGCCTCCACCGATTTGAACTGGAAAACTGGGGTGTATCCATAGAAGTCACCCGGGGTAAATCTCCTTATCTGGTTGTCACTAACGGGGACATGCAACTGGATATTTACAATGCCAGCAACGGCAAATGGTTAAAAATGATTGGTGGAACTGCCTCCATGCCTTTTAATCTGCACGCCTTGAGGTAGGGAATGATGATGATTCTGCCAGCAATAATAGCCACCCTCTTACTAAGCTACCTGTTTGTCGTCGGCGGCTGTCAAAAACTCAGAGACACCGCAAATTTTCAGGAGGTGGTGAGCGATTACAAAATTGTGCCGAAAGCCTGGTCACCGTGGCTGGCACGTCTACTGCCATTCCTGGAAGTGTGCGCGGGGCTAGCTCTGCTTATTCCCATAGTGCGCGGTTCGGCACTCGTCCTGCTCACCGGACTGCTGGCGACCTATACCGCCGCGATCGCCCTGAATATTGTCCGGGGAAGAATAGACATCGACTGCGGCTGTGCGGGACCTGGTCAAGAGCAAACCATCAGCACCTGGCTGCTGGGACGCAATACGGTGCTTATTTTACTCGCACTTGGGGCACATTCAGCGCTCCAAGCTGAAGTACTCGGCCCCTTGGGCTGGTCTATAGCCTTCCTCGGCACCGCTCTGGCTGCTCTGATCTATCACGCCTTCAATCAATTGATCGCCAATAAAAATCTCCTGCAGAGGATTGCACATCATGGATAATATTTTGCTAATTTCCAACCTGGTTTTATGGGTTTTCGTAATCGGGCTCGCCCTCCTGGTATTCGCCCTGACACGCCAAATCGGTGTCCTGTACGAACGGGTCGCTCCTGCCGGGGCGCTGATGATCAACAAGAAACTTGAATCGGGAGCTGTTGCACCTATCGTTCAAGTTCAGAACATCAACAACGGCGATTCCGTAAAAATTGGTGGTGCTAGAGACAGATCACAACTGGTGTTTTTCCTCTCACCAAGCTGTCCCGTGTGTAAGACCTTACTGCCCATGTTGAGATCTGTAGAAGTCGCAGAGAAAGACTGGTTGGATGTTGTATTCGCCAGTGATGGCGAACTGCAGGACCACCGCGATTTTATTGACCGGCAGGGACTCAAAAACGAAACCTATATTTCCTCTGAAACACTGGGTAAACAGTATGGTGTCTCAAAGTTGCCATTCGCTGTTCTCATTGACGCGAACGGTGTTATCGCCTCTCTTGGCCTGGTCAACTCTCGCGAACATTTTGAGAGCCTGTTCGAATCTATGGAGCGCGGCGTACCGTCCATACAAGCCTATATGCAAACTACCCATACCGCCCTGTTAGCAGAGCAGGCATAGGAGATTACGATGAAGTGGCTTGACAATCTGACCACACAATCTTCGCGCACCCTGGCACAGCGAACTTCCAGGCGCAGTTTGTTGACACGGCTTGGCACACTGGCAGTAGGCGCAGCCAGTATTCCCCTACTCCCCGTTGCGCGAGCAGCCACCGGCGGTGGCGAGGACATGTATCCCGGTGTCGCGACTCAGAGCACCGGCAATCCCGAGGACCCGGGAAATCCAGCCAGCTGTGATTACTGGCGCTACTGTGCCATCGACGGATATCTTTGCAGTTGTTGTGGCGGCACGCAAAATGCCTGTCCTCCCGGCACCGAAATGTCACCGCTAACCTGGATAGGCACCTGCTTGAATCCGGCAGACAATGTGCACTACATTATTTCCTACAACGACTGCTGTGGTTTAACCAGCTGTGGTCGCTGCCTGTGCAACCGCAACGAAAGTGATACACCGACATATCGAGCGCAAACCAACAACGACACCAACTGGTGCCTCGGTACCCAAAGCGCCGTGTACACCTGCTCTACCGCAGTGATACTGGGTGTAGCAATAGATCAGGGGGCAAAATGATGCGATATCGAATCTCGCTGTGTCTGCTCTGTGGGTTTTTCAGTCAACTTCTTCATGCGGCGGATGAACAATCCATTGGCGCAGAAAGTTTCGAGCGCTGCGCTGCCTGCCACCTCGCAACTGGCGAGGGCATACCGGGGGCTTTCCCGCCCCTGAAAGGCCGGATTGCCAACTTCGCCGTATCAGCTGAAGGGCGCGTCTACCTGATCGCAGTCGTTAATAGTGGTCTCATGGGACGTATTACTATCGACGGTATTCCGTATATGGGCGTGATGCCAGCCCAGGGCACCAGCTACGACGCCAATGGAATTAGGGATGCTCTTAACTACTCGGTTCAGGTTCTCGATGGAGACAACGTGCAGCCAAAGTGGCAGCCATTTACGAGTGATGAGGTGGAGGCAGTTCTGAACGCTGAACCTGCAAGCTCCAGCATGGAAAATGCGAGGCTACGACAAACTCTGCTGTCGAAACATTCCGAACTGCAATGAGGTGAACTGCGATGCGAATAATTATGTTGGCGATATTAGTCCTTTCACAAGCCACTTTTGCACAAACAGAATTCGCCATTAACGCGGAACGCGCGCAATCAAACTATCGACTCAACTGCCAGGGGTGCCACCTCGCCGATGGCTCCGGACTCCCCGGCAGCGTACCCAGCATGCAGGGTTTCGTTGGCAGTTTTCTTAGCGTACCAGGTGGCCGAGACTTCCTGGTACAGGTTCCGGGTTCTGCCAACTCTCCGCTCAATGACGCCGAACTCGCAGAATTGCTCAATTGGATACTGGCAACCATGAGTACAGAGCAAACGGCCCCAGGCTTTGAATTCTATACTGAGGCTGAAGTTCGACAGACCAGGCGACAAGTCCTCGTCGATGTCGCGCATGTCAGGTCCGAGCTGGTTTCCAAAATGTCCCAATAGAGACTGGAATTCGACGTACCAGCGAAATCAGCTCTCTTATCTGCAACTTAGCTAGCGCCGATCAGTGCCTATTCAAAATTTGTGCCAACAGAGCCCGGCTGTTAACGCCCGTCTTTTTATAGATATTCTTGAGATGGTTTTTTACGCTCCAGGAGCTTATAGCAAGTTCCTCACCAACCGCTCTACTGCTCAGTCCTTTTGCTGCCATCTGGGCTATTTGATTCTCCCGCATTGTTAGGCCGTAATTACTCTGAAGATAATCCAGCGTTTTGCTCGAGTCGGTCATTCTCAGCGTGCTCATTAAATATCTTTTCGCGGGCGACAGAATAAATGACTGGAGATCTATTTGGACCATTTTCCTCCGTCCAATGGAAACAGAATCAATAAGTTTCTCGGGCAGTCGCCTATGCTGTGCGATGTTGGGCGAAGTGAACAACTCAATATACTTGGCAATTGAAGGAGATGACTTTGCGAAATTGCGTGAACTACCCTCACCTCACGAGCGATTCAAGGCCGTCGTTGATAAAGTGCTCACAGATCTTTACACCCGTGAAGCATCGGTTTTATTCATCGAGTTATGGGCGTTTTCCAACCACGCGGATAGTGTTGCCCAACAAATGGAGGTTCTAAACGCCAGTTTTCACGAGCTCTTATACGACAATATTTCAGAGATAAACCCGGCGCTATCCAGAATTCAGAAGAAGCGACTGGCGTTATTTATCGGCAGTTCCCTGGAGGGGCACAAGCTATTTATCGGTCATGGAAAACCTTGGGCCTCAGAAACTCGACACCTAATCGAGATGGCCACACAGAGTTTTCAATGGCTCATAAAGTGCGGGGGCATACCTGACACACTCGAAAAAAGTCGCACCGAGAGTAAACATAAAAGCTAAAACACCTAAGGAGAATATAGGCAATCCAAAAAAAGATGCCAGGCGTTTAGCGTGTCATTTCGCCTCGTATCAGAACAAACCCCTCTACGCTTTTACAGCAAAATCTCCTACTAACTAGTTGACGTTAACGTAAAGGTAAGTTATATTTCCTCTGATTGCTGCCCGACCCTACGAACAGTTTCCGGGCCTCGCAGACCAAAGAAATGGGGGAATCATGACAAAAACCACCTACAGCATTTCGCAATTGGCCACGGAGTTTGATGTAACTACCCGCACTATCCGCTTTTACGAAGAAAAAGGCCTCATCTCCCCCGCCCGCTCGGGTGCCAACCGGGTCTATAGCGCCGCCGACCGAACAAAACTCAAGTTAATACTGCGCGGCAAACGGCTGGGTTTCACTCTGGACGAGAGCCGGGACATTATCGAGCTGTATGACCCCACCAGCGGGAATACAGAACAGCTTATGAAATTGCGAGACCGCATTGCGCAGCAACGCGCACAGCTGGATCACCAGATGCTCGACCTGAAGGCGATGATTGTTGACCTTGAGGATTCCCAAGACAAATGCCTGCAAGCCCTGGCCGATGCTACGACTAAAAAACAACGACGCGCGTAACGTAACGCAAACCCTTTGAAAAGACAGAACAGCACACGGAGTAATACATGAATACCAGTTATCCCACTTTAAATTACGCACTGGGCGAGGATATCGATATGTTGCGCGACGCGGTGTATCAATTCACCCAGGCGGAGCTCGCCCCCCGCGCCGAAAAAATAGACCGCAATAACGCGTTCCCCATGGATATGTGGCGCAAGTTTGGAGACATGGGTCTATTGGGCATGACGGTTTCAGAAGAATACGGTGGCACCAATATGGGCTACCTGGCCCACATCGTGGCAATGGAAGAGATCAGCCGGGCCTCGGCATCCGTCGGACTGTCGTATGGCGCTCACTCCAATTTATGCGTTAACCAAATCTCTAAAAATGGCAACGAAGAACAAAGAGCCAAATACCTTCCCGGACTATGCAGTGGCGAACAGGTTGGCGCTCTGGCGATGTCTGAGCCCAACGCGGGCTCAGACGTGGTCAGTATGAAACTCAAAGCGGAAAAAAAAGGCGACCACTATGTACTCAACGGCAATAAAATGTGGATTACCAATGGCCCGGATGCCGACACTTATGTGATCTACGCCAAGACTGATATCACCGCGGGAGCAAAAGGTATCACTGCATTTATTGTTGAGCGCGATAGCAAAGGTTTTTCCCGAAGCGAGAAACTCGACAAACTCGGCATGCGCGGTTCCAACACCTGCGAACTGGTTTTTCAGGATTGCGAGGTTCCCGCTGAAAATATTCTGGGCGAGGAAGGCCGCGGTGTGAATGTGCTGATGAGCGGCTTGGATTTCGAGCGCACTGTTCTTTCTGGAGGCCCATTGGGAATTATGCAGGCCTGCATGGATCTGGTAGTTCCCTATCTCCACGATCGCACTCAATTCGGTCAGAGCATCGGCGAATTTCAGTTAATGCAGGGCAAGGTAGCAGACATGTATACGGACCTAGCCGCATCGCGAGCCTACGGCTATGCGGTGGCCGCGGCCTGTGACCGGGGTGAAGAAAGTCGCAAAGACGCCGCCGCACTGATTCTATATACCGCTGAGAAAGCCACACAAATGGCCTTACAAGCTATTCAAGCGTTGGGTGGCAACGGCTACATCAACGAATTCCCCGCCGGACGGTTGCTCCGTGACGCCAAATTGTACGAGATTGGCGCGGGCACCTCAGAAATACGCCGCATGTTAATCGGCCGCGAGCTTTTCAACGAAACGAAATAAGAGACCCAAAATGGCCACACTACAATCCAAAATTAATGTGCGCAGCGAAGACTACGCGCAGAACAAAGCACATATGGAGGAGCAGATTGAAGATTTGCATAACGTACTGGCCGAGATCCGTTTGGGAGGGGGCGAAAAATATCGCGAGCGCCACCTGTCTAAAGGAAAGTTGCTGCCCCGTGATCGAATAAACGCCCTACTGGATCCAGGCTCACCTTTTCTTGAGCTGTCTCAGCTCGCGGCCTGGAAAGTCTACGATGACTATGTGCCCAGTGCGGGAATCATCACCGGCATCGGGCGCATTAATGGCACCGAGTGCATGATTGTGTGTAACGACCCTACCGTAAAAGGTGGTTCGTATTATCCGATGACGGTTAAGAAACATTTGCGCGCCCAAGAAATTGCCTGGCAAAACCACCTGCCCTGTATTTATTTGGTGGAATCCGGCGGTGGCAATCTGCCGCGCCAGGATGAGGTTTTTCCAGATCGGGATCACTTCGGCCGTTTCTTTTTCAATCAGGCCAACATGTCTGCTCAGGGCATTCCCCAGATAGCGGTGGTTCTAGGCTCCTGCACTGCAGGTGGTGCCTATGTGCCGTCTATGGCCGACGAGTCCATCATTGTGAAAGGCCAGGGTACGATATTCCTGGGTGGACCCCCTTTAGTAAAAGCGGCCACTGGAGAGATCGTCACCGCAGAAGAACTCGGTGGTGCGGATGTGCACTGCCGGACTTCTGGTGTCGCCGATCACCTAGCGCAAAATGACCATCACGCACTGGAGCTGGCCCGCACCATTGTTGCCAATTGCAATCGCGACAAAAAAATTAATATCCGAATAACGGAGTCCCGAGAACCTATTTACGACGCCGAAGAGGTTTACGGAATTGTCCCCAAAGATACCCGACAGCCCTACGATGTTCGCGAAATCATTGCTCGCATTGTGGACGGCTCAGAATTCGACGAATTCAAGGCCCTCTTTGGCGTTGAGCTGGTCTGCGGTTTTGCGCACATACACGGCTACCCTGTAGGCATCCTCGCTAACAATGGCATTCTATTTTCAGAATCTGCACAAAAAGGTGCGCACTTTATTGAACTGTGTGCGCAGAGAAAAATTCCATTGGTCTTTCTGCAAAATATCACCGGGTTTATGGTCGGTGCCCAATATGAGCAGGGCGGTATCGCCAAACACGGCGCCAAAATGGTGACCGCTGTGGCCTGTGCCAAGGTTCCAAAATTTACGGTACTGATTGGTGGCTCTTTCGGGGCGGGCAACTATGGAATGTGTGGAAGATCTTACGACCCCAGATTCCTGTTCATGTGGCCCAACGCCAGGATTTCGATTATGGGTGGAGAACAGGCCGCCGGTGTGCTGGCGCAGATAAAAAGAGACCAATATGACCGGGAAGGCGAGAGTTGGTCCGCTGAAGGCGAAGCGGAATTCAAGCAACCCATTTTGGATAACTACGAAGTACAGGGACACCCCTACTACGCCTCTGCACGATTGTGGGATGACGGGGTTATCGACCCGGCTGCAACTCGCAACGTATTGGGCCTTGCTATATCAGCTGCGCTGAACAAACCCATTGAAGATACTAAGTTTGGTGTGTTTCGCATGTGAATAGGCGTATGTGGATAGGCCAAACATCACTCTCGAGTAAGCCCTAACACTCGCTGGACAAAAATTGAGAAAACGAAGATGACCGAAGATCTGATAGCAGTACAGCACGATGCTCGCGGGGTTGCGACAGTAACCATGAACAACCCCGAAAAACACAATGCATTCGACGACAAGATTATTGCCCAGCTCACAGGCACCTTTGAGGACATTGCCGCGAATGAAACGGTGCGCGTCATGATACTAGCGTCAACGGGTAAAAGTTTCTCAGCCGGCGCTGACCTGAACTGGATGAAGCGCATGACCGACTACTCCTACGAGGAAAACCTGAAAGACGCGCAGGCTTTAGCGAAGATGCTAAGAACGCTCAATTTTATGCCCCAGCCGACCATCGCGAAAGTTCAGGGTGCCGCCTTCGGAGGCGCGGTTGGACTCGTCAGCTGCTGCGATATGGCGGTGGGGAGCACCGATGCACTGTTCAGTTTAAGCGAGGTTAAAATCGGCTTGATACCCGCCACGATCAGCCCCTATGTAGTGGCAGCAATAGGGGCTAGAGCTTCCCGCCGCTACTTTACAACGGCCGAGCGTATTACCAGCGAGACCGCATTGCAATTGGGTTTGCTCAGCGAGGTGTGCGCGCCGGATGTGCTGGATGACGAAATCAATCAACTGATCAACGTTTTACTCGAGAACAGCCCCGCCGCCGTCAATGCCGCTAAATCTCTGGTGTTTGATGTCGCTGAACAGGCAGTCAACAACGATGGTTCATCGGACCCGTTGATAGCGATGACCAGCGAACGAATTGCCGCCATTCGCGTCAGCGAAGAAGGCAGGGAAGGTTTGAACGCATTCCTTGAAAAACGTATTCCGAGCTGGAGAAGTAGATAATGTTCAGTAAAATTCTCATCGCCAACCGAGGCGAGATTGCCTGCAGGGTCATTCGCACCGCACGCAGAATGGGTATTCGCACAGTGGCGGTTTACAGTGACGCCGACCGGGATGCCATGCATGTTGCCATGGCCGACGAAGCGGTTCACATCGGCGCATCGCCGTCTCGGGAATCCTATCTTTTGGGAGATCGAGTACTCGCTGCGGCGCTCAAAACTGGCGCACAAGCCATACATCCCGGGTACGGATTTTTATCGGAAAATGCCGGTTTCTGTCAGGCCTGTGCCGACAACAACATCGTGTTTGTCGGGCCACCTATAGGCGCAATCGAGGCGATGGGTTCAAAATCGGCTGCCAAAACCATTATGGAAAAAGCGGGTGTGCCTCTTGTTCCGGGATATCACGGTGACGATCAAAATCCAGACATTCTCAAAGAGTCAGCCAACAATATGGGCTATCCGGTATTGCTCAAAGCGGTAGCGGGCGGCGGCGGTAAAGGGATGCGCCAGGTCTGGTCCGAGGACGAATTCGACGAGGCCCTGGCCGCCGCAAAGCGGGAGGCGATGAATGGCTTTGGCAACGACGATATGCTGGTTGAAAAATACCTGACCCAGCCTCGCCACGTAGAAATTCAGGTTTTTTGCGACCAGCAAGGCGATGCCGTTTACTTGTTCGAGCGCGACTGTTCGGTTCAGCGCAGGCATCAGAAAGTGATTGAGGAAGCACCGGCACCGGGTATGAGTGAAGAACTACGCACGGCGATGGGCGAGTGCGCTATTCGCGCCGCACAGGCCATTCAATATGAGGGCGCCGGAACGGTAGAGTTTTTGCTCGATGTAGACGGCTCCTTCTATTTCATGGAGATGAACACGCGGCTCCAGGTAGAACACCCAGTCACTGAAATGATATCCGGCCAGGATTTGGTCGAGTGGCAGTTGCGAGTAGCATCCGGCGAACCCCTGCCCCTCCAGCAAGACCAACTTCGTATTAACGGACATGCTTTCGAAGCACGGGTCTATGCTGAAGACCCCGCCAACGATTTTTTGCCCGTCACCGGCAAGCTCGCCTTCCTGCAGGCTCCTGATGAAAGCGAACATGTGCGAGTAGACACAGGCGTTCGACAAGGCGATGAGGTCAGTGTCTTTTACGATCCCATGATAGCCAAGCTGATCGTGTGGGACGAGAATCGCGACAAAGCACTGGCGAGGTTAACCAAAGCATTGAAGGAATATCGCATAAGCGGTATGACCACGAATCTGGAGTTTCTTTACAATCTCGCGAACTCGCGGCCTTTTAAAGCCGCGGAGCTCGATACGAGTTTTATCGAAACTCACCACGGCGAGATATTTCACGACACGCTGCAGGATATAAACGCCGATCTTCCACTGGCAGCCCTGTTTCTCGTTCTGGAACAACAAAGAGAGTCCGACCTTCGCGCTGCCAACAGCAACGACCCCAACTCGCCCTGGAATGCCAGTAATGCATGGCGATTAAACGAGCCCAACGTACACAACTTCTCTATCGTTTTTCACGATCAGGAATACCCTGTGGCTGTAGAACAACTCAGTGGCGGGTTACGCTATAAGATCACGGTGAATGAACAGTCCACAATAGCGCAGGGAAGACTTCAGGCGGATCTACTTAGAGCGGATATCGGTGGCTACCAGATCAATGCCTCTGTCTCGGAGCACGACGGCGTCTACACGCTCTACACACCAGAAACTGCAATAAGCTTCGAACGATTCCAGGCGGACCTGGGCGAAGCTGCAGAAGCGGAGGGTGGTGGACTGTGCGCACCCATGAACGGAACCATGGTGACACTGTTAGTAGGCGAAGGCGCAGAGCTTAAAAAGGACGATGCTATGCTGGTAATGGAGGCCATGAAAATGGAACATATCATTCGCGCTCCCGCCGACGGGAAAGTCACGAAATTCTATTATCAACCAGGGGATTTAGTAGACGGCGGCGCCGAACTTCTGGAATTCGAAACAGCGGAACACATCTGAAATGAATCTACCAATAAGTGTTCGCATAGTAGAGGTTGGCCCTCGCGACGGCTTGCAGAATGAAAAGCAGCCCGTAGACACCGCCACCAAAGTTGCGCTTATCGAGCGTTTGACAGACGCGGGGCTTCGCTACATTGAGGCCGGCAGTTTTGTGAACCCCAAATGGATTCCGCAAATGGCGGGCTCAGAAGAAGTGTTCGAAAAAATAGATCGCATACCCGGTACCACTTACGCAGCGCTCACTCCCAATATGCACGGCTATGAACGTGCCAGAGATGCAGGTGCCACTGAGGTCGCAGTTTTCGCAGCGGCTTCAGAACTCTTTAGTCAGAAGAATATTAACTGTTCCATCGATGAGAGTATTGATCGTTTTCGGCCTGTCATGGATGCTGCGAAAACAGACGGGATTTCTGTGCGGGGATATGTATCGTGTGTCGCTGGCTGCCCTTACGAAGGCGAAGTAGAGCCTTCCAAGGTCGCCCATGTAGCGAAAAGCTTGTTGGATTTGGGTTGCTATGAAATCTCACTTGGCGACACCATTGGTGTTGGCAACCCCGGATCAATCAGCAGGATGCTGCAGGCGGTCAGCGAGTTTGTACCGATAGACCAACAGGCCGTGCATCTACACGACACCTATGGCCAGGCACTTGCCAATCTGTATGCAGCGCTGCAACTGGGAGTTGCTGTAGTGGATTCTTCAGTGTCGGGCTTGGGCGGATGCCCCTATGCGAAAGGTGCGACCGGAAACGTTGCGACAGAAGATGTTGTTTACCTGCTCAACGGTCTGGGTATAGAACACGGCATAGATCTTGAAAAACTTATCGAAGCGGGAGAATTTATCAGCCTCCATCTAAATCGCCAAAACGGCTCCAGAGTCGCTTTGGCCTCAAAAAGTAGCTGACTGTAAATGGCCCAAGCACATTCCCCAAATCGAATCCCATCGTTGGTAGAACGCTGGTTACCTGTGCTCGCGTTTCCAGTAACCATGGGATGTGCCCTGACTGCGACATGGCTAGGGTTTGCTGTGTTCGATGTTCCACATACCGCCGCAGCAGCGCTAGCGGTATTTATTTTCGGGTTTATCTTGATACCAGTGATGGAGCGCGTACTTCCCTACCGCGAAAACTGGAATCAGGGCGACGACGATACTCGCACCGACATCATTCACCTTCTTATCTCCAACGGACTTGTCGCGAGTCTTGAAAAGACCCTTCTGGTCGCTGCTCTAGTGGGTATGACAAGTTGGCTGGCGAATTCTGCAGGCGGAAGTCTGTGGCCAGACGAATGGCCTTTGCTAGCGCAGCTGTTCTCAATGCTTTTGATTGCAGAGTTTGGACGCTACTGGGTCCATCTCGCAGCACACAAGCTTCCCTGGCTTTGGCGCCTGCACGCCGTACATCACAGTCCAAATCGTCTGTATTTTCTTAACGCGGGGCGCTTCCACCCACTGGAAAAGGTATTGTTTCAATTGCCCGAAGTAGTTCCCTTCATCCTATTGGGCACAAACATAGAAACGATAACCCTATATTTTACTTTTAATACTATCCACGGATTTTTTCAACATTCAAATATCCGATTGCGGTTGGGATGGTTGAACTTTGTGTTTTCCCTACCCGAACTCCATCGCTGGCACCATTCCAAAAAAATGGAGGAATCCGACCGAAATTTCGGCAACAACCTGATCGTATGGGATTTGCTGTTCGGTACCTATTTCAACCCGCCCGGAGGTGAGGTTGATGACATTGGTTTACTCAACCCCGAGTTTCCAAAAGGCTACATGGGTCAGTTGGCAGCGCCTTTTGCCAGCCGGGATATTTCTAAACCTGAAGGATACATCGCAGATTCATAAATTCCCGTCGACGATGCGTTACTCTTCAAATCGCTGCTGCAACTCTGTCCTTAAAATACTATAGGCAATATAGTAGACACCAATGTTGGCAGCGGCACTCAAGGAAATCGTATGATCATTGTAGTAGCAAAAATTATCTTCCCCACCCAGGCAGAGCGAGATGCGGCCGTTGATCTTTCCGCACCTGTTCAGCTCGCCACACGAGAGCAGGAACCCGGCTGCCATGCCTATTGCTTCAGTGCCGACCCTTGCGTACCAACCTCCATGCAAGTTTACGAACTGTGGGAAGACAGTGATTCCCTGGCTGCTCACTTTCGACACAGCAACTACCACGCTATGGTGGAGTTACTGTCCGAAAGTGGCTTTCTAGAGAGTATCAATCGCGCTCACCTCACCGAACGAGACGAATCGGTCTATGGCCCCAACAATGAGATCAAAGAGGCATTCTTCACCTAGAGTGTGATCTAGCGAGCGTCCTTAGTCGAGGGTTACGACAACCTTCCCCCGGGCATGCCCCTTTTCTAGATAGGCAATCGCCTTAGCAGTTTCACGCAGCGGGTATTTCCTGTCGATCACGGGGGTGACTTCGGATGCCTGCATCAGATTGGCTAGTGTTGCCAGATCCTCAGTATTTATTTCAGCCAGCAGCATAATAAATTCCTCACTGACGAAGGGCGACAAAATCGTTGCCGTGATAGGGCCCAGCAAGGGGCCAATCCAATTATCATCACTAGGGCCACCGATAATGACGATTTTTCCACCGGGCTTCAGAACACGCCTCTGGTCCAATAGGGAATGGTTACCCACACAATCCAGAATCAGATCGTATCGCCGGTCTCCTTCGGTAAAATTTTCACGCGCGTAGTCAATGACATGAGTCGCCCCCAAAGACTTAACTAACTCATGATTTCCGGCACTGCTGACACCGGTGACTTGCGCACCGAATGACTTTGCAATTTGAACCCACTGCCTCTACCGTTCCAGCGAAGTCAACGCCCATCGTGACATCCTGAGGGTAGCGCATGCCCGCCATTAATCGGATTATGTAGGGAGCACCTCGCATATAGTGCCAGTCCAGAGGATTAACTCCCGCAGCATGAATCTTCACCAGTAAATCATCATCGCCGGGAGTCGGTTTCACAACATCACCAAATTTGAGCACCTCGGGCCCACCATACTCACAGTAGGTAACCGCTTTTATCAGATCTCCTTGGGCGGGCGCATTATTCGCGCACACATTGGAAGACACCCAATAGCCGATGAATCCCGCCAAAAACAGCAGTGCCAACAAACAGAAAAGAATCCAGAAAATTCGTTTTAGTATCATTTGCACTCCTGAGAAATTAGACCCTGGCCCCAGTATGGCGGAAGTTCGTTCTCCAGAAAATGCTTTATCGTGACAGTTCATCAATAACAATACGATTAAACGCCTCTGCATCCTCGTACATTGCCCAGTGTCCGATGTTTTCCAGGATATGAAATGCACAGTCGGGTTGAACGGACCTAAAGAGTGCTTCGCGAGCACGAATGGCGTCTATTTCTCCGGCCGTGGCATCCTTGCTCCCCCAAACACCGCATACTCTGGCAGATATCTGGGGTATAACTTTTTCAAATCCGTCACTTTTAGCCAAACGACGACTGTTAAAGCGAGCTTTCGACAGGTTGTCTGCGTGTACATAAACGGCCAGATCATCAATAGTTTCAGCGCGGGCAAACATCAGCGAGCGTAAATTGGAGCGATGAATACTATCGGCCTCATCAATTGGCTTCTCCTCTCCCGGTGGTTTCAACAAATCGACATGAACATGTAATTTTCCAAAACCTGCCGCACCACAAACGATCAAGTGTTTACAACGCGCCCCCGCCTTCGCTGCCAGATGCGACCCAACCAATGCCCCAAAGCTGAAACCTGCTAGATCAAATGCATCACCTGCTCCGACTAGCGAATCGAACCCCTTGAGAACAAGCTCAGCAAAATGTGAAACAGTGTGCGGCTCGGGCATCTCGCCTGATGATCCAAGACCGGGCATATCCACCGTCCACACGCAGCGATGTTCTCGCAAGGCTCTCAGGTTGGCAACCCAATGAGTCCACGACCCAAATCCTCCGTGCAACAGTAACAGCGGCGGCTTACTTTTCGGCCCTGGCCAGTAGTGCCACTGCAGGACGCCCTCCGCCAATTGGGTGGTGTGCAATTGGGCTTCATCGAGCAGTTGCGCCAGATAGTGTTCGGGGTCTGTATTCAAGATCTAGTGGCCTTGGAGATAATGTGCGCTCGCAGTTTAGCCTGCCTCTAGGTATTTCTCTAGATGGGCAGCACCGGCTGCTGACATCAACCGGCCCGTGATCTAAGATAGCGACAATGACACTTTTTCGTATCTTGCTAGTTACCCTCGCGTTGCTCTTTACCCTGGTCTTGGGCGCTGGAATCTATGCCTATATACAGCTCCCAACCCTGGCAGATGAGCAAGCCCGCAAGTACCTCAGTGACTACGGCGTTCAGGCGCTGAGATACAAAGGGCTAGCCCTGACATCCCATCGGCTACAATTCGACGAGCTGCGCGTAGAAGGATCGCTCAATGAAATTCACTACCGGGCTACCGTGTCGCGCCTTGAAGTCAACTTCAAATGGAAGGATTTGACGGAGGGAAAACTGGCCTCAATAAAAGCAGCACAGGTGGAACTGCATATCACAGACCATTCGACACAAGTCGTCGAATCAACTCCACCTCCATCACTGGAAGTTTCGTCGTTTTTACCCCACCAGTATCTTGCGCAAATACCGATACAACGGATTGATATCCAGCACTGGGAGTTGAGCTACGCTGATGCGAAGGCAACGCCGATTAGGGTAAATGGTAGTTTGGAGTATGATCAACAGTTGACCCTCTCCGCCAAAACTCTGTTAGCGGACAGTTCGATAGATTTTCAACTTTGGACTGAGGGAGCCGAACAGTACCCAAGTATATCTGCGGTGCTGAATCACCTCGATTCCGGGGTCGCTACGGTATCTGCAACATTGGAGCCTGAATCAGGCAACAGATGGCTATGGTCATTAGCCGGAGAGCTCAACTATTCCATTTTTACGAGCGCAATACTATCTGCAAATGAAAGTCTTGCTTTAGAATTAGATCTTGCCATTCTCGATCAGTTACAAGTACAGGGAACCACCCTCTTCGATTTGAGAGTTCATCACAACAACAAGATACAGCTCACCCCCCAGACCGTAGATAGCCTCCTGCCCCAATTCGAAATTGAGGTAGAAACCAACAACCAGCTAAGGAAGGTCTCCCTGGAGAAGCAGTTCCAAAATTTATCAGGGGAGTTGGCAATTTCTGCAACGCTAAATGAAGGGCTTGTTGATTTTACTTTGTCACCGACTACTGTAGATGCCGAGCTAATAGCCAACCCCGACACCTTACCTAAGGATATTAAAACCTGGTTAAAGTGGGACAATACTATTCCAGTTCATTGGGACAACCCGGATGACATCACGGTTTCTTCCAAAGCAGATGGCAGTTGGACCGCGCAGTTCCAAAAAAACACCGTGCGCATAGGAGGAAACCAAAGTCAGATTCAATTTCAAGATCTGAACATGAAAGCCAATTTCTTCGCCAACGAGGACCCGCAAGGCACGGTAGAGCTCGATACACGTCTAGTCACTCGCCTGAGGCGCTCTCAACTACCCACGCTAAAAGTATTGGCACAGCTCGAAGGAAAGGAAACCGATACCACTTTTGAATTTATGCTAGACGACATTGCACAAAGTATCAGCGCGACCGCAAATGGTCGCGGGAACTTCAGTACCGGTGTGAGCAATATCGCCTTTCGCATGGGTAGCGAAGCTCTGAGCTACGCCAGCGAAACAATACTCCCTCTTCTGCATTCCCTGGATTTACTGAGCAGTCAGATAGATCCGAAAATTTCCAGCGGACGCTTTAGTCTAGGCTCCAGTTTAAAGAGTAAGAGCTTTGAATTGCACGACATCCATCTGGACAGTGAACTCAACATAGGTCGTCTTTCCGGCGACTACGACAGCTACTCTTTCGACGATGCCACATTGCACGCGAAATGGACGGGCATTGATCATTTGAAAACTATCGAGCCAGTAGAATTGTCTGTGGCAAAGCTCAACCTGGGAATCGAGTTGCGCGACACCCAGATCAATCTTTCCCTCCCGAAAAAAACACCCGTATCGCAACCGGCTATTTTAATTAATCAGCTATCGTGCAAGATATTTGGCGGGGTTGTCCCTACAGGGCAAAAACCCTACCCAGTTTGATGGCCGTCCCATTAATTTCAATATTAATCTGGAACAAAATCTCGACCCACTGTTACAAAGTCTGCGTCTTAGTGATAAGTTGGTGGAGCAATTAGAGGGCCGTCTCCGGTGAGTTTTCTGGTGAACTTTTTGGTCAAAACACGGTCGAACAAACAGAGCAATTAAGGGAAGTAAAATGCGGATATTAGTATGTTCAAGCTTGCTGCTTCTAATGGTGGCCTGTACCCCTACGGTACAAGTAAGAGCACCGGATGAACCGATTACCATTAACCTTAACGTGAAAATTGAGCACGAAATACGGATTAAGGTTGACAAGGAATTGGACGAATTATTTGATGAAGACAGCGATCTTTTTTAGGGGATACAAACATGAATATTTTGCGAAATTTGAAGACAGTATTCGGTGCCTTAGTGATACCCGCGCTGATGATTGCACCTGCCTATGCGCTTGATCTTGGGGAGGCCAAATCCAGGGGCCTAGTGGGAGAAACTACCACGGGTTACCTGGCCGCCGTTAAATCATCAAAGGATGTCAACGCGCTTGTTGGCGACATCAACGCCAAGCGCAAAGCGCACTATCAAAAAATTGCCAGGAAAAATAAGATTAGTCTGGAGGCCGTTGAAGTTCGTGCCGGGCAAAAAGCCATCTCCAAAACCGCTTCTGGAAACTATGTGGATTCAGGTTTGGGTTGGCAGAAAAAGTAAACTGTTTCAGACGGCAACAACGCTTCTGAAAACTTCGGGGTAACCCACTACCCTGGGCATTTCGTCCAGGGCACCCACACCCCTCAAATGACGATGTAACGCGCCCAGACGATAACAGGGCACGCTGGCCATGAAATGGTGTTCCATGTGGTAATTCACTGCATTGGGAGCCAGCAGTAACCTCTCCCACCACCTGGCAATGACCGTGCGAGTATATTTGCGAGGGTCCGGGTCATATAAATCGGGCACCGCCGCGTGTTCCGCAACTTGCCTGAGTCGTATAAGCAGCATAAAGCTGGTCATATAGGCCGTAGCCCACAGCAGATACGCCCAGGGAATTTGGCAAAGCCACAACACACCAAACAGGGCCGCTTGAACGCCCAGCTGCTGATAAAATGGTTTAGCACTGCTGCGTTTTTGATCTGACATTCCCCCGGCGAGGCCGCGAGCAATAAAGCTTAGAATTTTCACACCCGTTCGCCCGGTTAAATCACGGGCGATCTTGCGCTTAAAACTCGCTCTGGTAACGGGATAATTCTGATAGTTCACGAGGTCGGGATCATCATGGGTTCCCGCATTTTTGTGGTGTACCAGATGGCCTCTGGCATAGGAAGGCAGGTCGTTCATCACAGGTAGCGCACACAACCACTGGCCCAAAAAATCGTTGAGTACAGGCGTTTTAAAGAGCGAGCGGTGGCCACATTCATGCATCAGCACCGACAGGCCGAGTTGCCTGCCACCCAGAAAAATGATGGCCAACAGAACTGTAAGAACGTTAGTGTAGAGAGCAACGACCGCAAAAATAGCCGCTATTGCCAGCCAATTCCCCACCAGCAACCGCGCGCCGTGAAGGTCACTTTTGGCCGTGAATCTTGCGATATCGTCCTTGGAGAGGTAGTCACCGATCTTCATTTCTGTCTCCCCACCTGTGCGCCAGCCCAATACCCTATACTAACTCGGGCAGAGCATGGCCGCTATGGGGATGATTCGGCAAAAACACCCAGGGGAGTGTTCACGCTCCCGGTCCAGCCCCACGATTCCGCGATTCACATGTATCTTCAACCAGAACCCGGTCTCCCAGACTCCTAAGCATTTCCCAATCCGAGGTATCGACCGTCACACCGTATTCTTCAGAGTTGAGGTTTCTGGAGCTAAAGTTCTGGGGACTCAGTTGTGTTGTCAGTGGCTCGCGCCCTTCAATGGTGTCCGATACAAATTTGGAAACCGTAGCGGCATTTCGGCTACACAGAACAGCAGCCCTGGAACCGAGCGCGGTTAAATTCAAACTCGAGTCCCACATATACAGCGTCGGTTCGACATCACCGGCCATCATCACTGCAAGTATCTGGTTGGTGATGGATTCAGCGGCCGTCCAGTGAAACGCACAATGAAACCCACGGTGCGCGGAAATAGCAGCGTAGGCCAAAAGTGGATAAGGGTGCTGGCAGTTCAACAAGTCAATGCGGGCCGGTTCATGAAAAGTGGCATTCGCGCATGCCACGTCCAATATCAGCGGACCGTCAATGAAGCAGCATCTCCCACTCAGATCCAGCCGTATCTCGCGCGCTTCGTCATCCAGAACGGGAATTTCCCACGGTGACCCAGGATGATCTGCGCCCAGGGATTCAAGTAACTGACTCAATCCATTTAGTCCGCGCATTTCCAACCAAACCACCAGACTGGCAGCATCGCGATACTGCCCCGTTTCGCAGCGCAGTCCCTCCAGGGCCCTGCTGACGTGCGCAAAAATTTCGCTACGAGACACTTTCAATGCGATGATTCCAGAGCACGAGGTACCAGTGGAAAACACCAGTCATCAGCTGTAACCGCGCCAATATCCGCTACCAACGGTGCGCCCTGGTACATTGTATTGCGAACCCAAAGCCGTGACTTGGGATCAAATTTACTCACGCCAAAAAAAGACAACTTACACCGCAGCAGATCCAGGGGCAGACATTCGGCGTCAACCAGATTGGCTCGAATATCACCATAGGAAGTTGAGGACATAGTTTGGATGCGCCGGACTATCTCTCTTTGTTCAGGATGTTTGCACAGAAAATGGACAACCAGATCACCCTCGCCCGCCAGCGCGTGCTTCTTCAAATCGTCGCAACAACGAGACACCGACCGGGCCACATCAATCGGCATCTGACGATCCTCTCCCGGGTCTACGCCTAGCTCGCCCAGACGCGGTTCCATTTTTTCCTCAGACCGATACCAGAATGTGGACTGCGCTGATGCCTTGCTAAAGTCGATATCAAGTGCCCATTGGTAGTGTGAACCTATCAGCTCACGCAATTCGGCAAGTGACATCTCAGGATTCAGTACAGGGATCTCACTGGTACACATGGATTCGTCGAAGGCATCTACGAGTTTAGGAAACATCTCCAGTAAAAGAGAAGCCAGTAATTCCTGGGTTTCAATCGATAGACACTGCTCCGAGTAGCTGACCAGTCCATGCCACCCGCCAGCGACATCAAATTTTTGGACCAGCCAGGCATCCAGTTCTAGCAACTCAGACTGCGCAATTTTATTTTTCTTATTCTGCCGTTCATCTTCAATGAGCGTCTCCTGTAAGTGCTGCCTGGCCTTGGCTGCGAGAGCACGCAGTCGGCCAACAGCGTCTTCGTCGCACAGCCCCTTCGCCAACACAGTGGCCAAAGCAGTTTCTCTGGCTGTTACCCACCGGTCAATCAACTGGGGGTGGTAGATCAGAAACGGGGCCATCCCCAAACCCGTCGCATTACCAATTCCAATATAGCGCTGCAATTCCGGGCTCATGCCAACTGCGGTTTTTGGTCCTCGGCGTGTTGCAAGATGGTTTACCTGATCGAGACTAAATTGCCGCAGCAGGAAGCAAGTGAACATTTCTGCTGCAAAGGGACGAGCAAAATCGGGGAAGCTCGTGCGAACTTTTTCCCAGTCGGCCATCCCAAATTTTCCGCTGCCATAGACGGCAGTCGTTCTACATAAATAACCTACCTGGGTAAGTCGCTGCGCATCGGGTTGACGACCAGCCGCCAATTCATCGACAACGTAGTCAAAGTTTCGCACGCTGCGATTAGCTCGGGACATAACCAGCACTCGAGCATCTAAACGACCGCCTTCTTGCAGAGGAACATTTTGCCGCAACATAGCCAGAAATCCTGGATCAACCCGCCCCTCACACAAGGCCATGGTGAGGTCCCATTGAGTGGCGATCACCCGGTCGTTGCGCTTTTCATCGGGAAGGTAGTCCGAGAAGATCACGAAGCTGAACTCGCCGTGGTCTGTAGTAACTTCATAGATTGCCGTACCGTAGGCCTGATTATCCAGGTCAAATACCGCTGCCTTAATGCTCCAATTTTCTCGCAAAATCCTACGGACCAAGGAACGCATAAAACTCAGCCGCGAGGGGTAAAAACTGCCCAGGCGTTTTAGATCCATCACTTGATCGGGCGGGCGCAATTGCAACTGAGAAAGCGGCGCTGGAGCCATCAGGTCAGCAATCCCTGCTCACGGGCCATGCGCATCGCTATGGATGGCGCAGCCCACAAAGAAGGGAGCAGTATCAAGGAGACCGGCACCGCGGTTACCACAATGAAAGATTGCAGTGCAGTCACGCCACCTGCCCCTATCGACACCAGTATCGCCGCGACAGCCCCCATCATTACGCCCCAAAAAATTCGCAGTGCTGCCGAGGGGTTGTCATGTCCTGTCATGGCCATGGAAATGGTGTAGGTCATCGAATCACCGGTGGTTGCGACAAAGATAGTGGTCAATATCAGAAACAGTGCGGTGATAAGCGAAGGCAGAGGAAGCTGCGCCGTAATGGCCATCAATGCCGCCGGCAAACTTCCATTGGCAAACGGTTCCGATACTACACCAGGGTCGCTCAACTCGAAGGCCAAGCCACTGCCACCGACGATAGTGAACCAGAAGCAGGTGATAAGTGGTGCTATCAGGGAGACCACCAGGATCAACTCGCGAATGGTTCGTCCACGGGATATGCGCGCCACAAACATGGCCATGATAGGCCCGTAACCCAGAAACCACCCCCAGAAGAATACTGTCCATCCGCTCAGCCAGGCAGTGTCTGCACGGTAGGTAGCCATGGGTAGAAAATTATCAATGTACATGCCCAGTGACTGAATATATCCGTCCACTATGAAGGCGGTTGGACCGAACAAAAGTATGAAGGCCATCAAACCCAAGGCAAGACATATATTGATGGTACTGAGTAATTGTATACCCCGGGTGATTCCGGAAATCGCAGACACGGTATAGACAAGAATCAAGCCGACAATGATCATCAGTCGGGTCGCATAGGTGTTTGGGATATCGGCCAAAAAGTTCAAACCATAGGCCACCTGAAGGCCCAGGAAACCTATCGGTCCAACCGTACCGGCCAGCACTGACATTACACAGGCCGAATCCACCAGGCCCCCGGCCCAACCATGCAAAATGCGATCGCCAAAAACCGGATACAAAAGCAAACGAGGTTTTAGCGGTAGCCCGCGCTCATAGTGCAGGTGCATCATAACCACGGCGGTCACGGTGCCGAGAATGGCCCAGGCAAGAAAGCCCCAGTGCATATAACTTTGGGCGAGAGCCACAAAAGCTGCCTCGGGTGTTCCCGTGTCTCCGCCATAGAGAGGTGGCGGCGAGATGAAGTGCGCCATAGGCTCTGCGGCGGCCCAGAAGACACCTCCACCGGCCAGCAGCGTACACATGATAATGGCGATCCATTTGAAGGTGCTCAATTCTGGCTGCAGCAGACCACCGAGACGAACACGGCCCAATCGAGACATTGCAAGCGCCAACCCCACCAGAAATGTGGCCAGCAATAGGAGTTGCCAATAGGCACCAAAATATTTACTAGCCCAGGCCGACCCAGTACTGACCAGAGAGGACAGTGCAGCAATATCCACCATCGCCATACCAACAAAGGCAACGATGAACCCCCCGCTCAACACAAGTACCGGCAAGTCGACCCCCGCCAGTAGACCAGTATCTTTTGCATCCATATCGTTTGCTCCGGGTTCCATCGAGGACGGTACGGGCTAGGCCGCTACAAATGACTCAGCAAAAAAGCGCAGCCAGTTTTCACCCATGATCTTGCGCACATCCGGCTCACTGAACCCATGGTGCCGCAACCCATCGGTCAAGTTCGGAAAATCTGAACTGTCCGCAAACCAGGGGAGTGAGTCGGGCCACTTGGCGTTAGCGGCAGATCCCTCGCCATAGTCCAGTTCCCTGCTCCAGCGGCCATTGCGCATCCACTCGAGCACGGACAGCTCCTGGTTCAGGCAAAGGTCACTGCCAATGCCCACATGATCGATTCCCATCAAGTCGACCGCTCTGGATACCATGGAGCAAAAAGCCTCCGGGGTGCACTCCGGTCCGCCGGCCAGATGAAAGGGATATAAACTGAAACCCAGCAGGCCTCCCCGTTTGCTCATGGCGGTCAATACCTCATCGGACTTGTTGCGCAGTGCATCGTGAAAAGAGCTCGGATTGGCATGGCTGATAGTAATGGGCCTGGCCGAAAGATCAATTGCTTCGAGTGTGGAACGCTCCCCACTATGTGACATATCGATGAGCATCCCGACGCGATTCATTTCCTGAATCACCACCTTGCCAAATCTGCTAATACCTGTGTCTTGCGCCTCGTAGCAACCGCTACCCAACAAACTCTGGTTGTTGTAGGTCAACTGCATAAATCGAACGTTGAGCTGGTGAAACACCTCCACTAAGCCGATGTCATCTTCGATCGGAGAACAATTCTGGAATCCAAAAACAATGCCAACTTTACCCTCATCCCGCGCTCGCTCGACATCGGCTGCCACTCGCACCGGCATGATGAGGTCCGCGTGCCGCTCGAAGAGCAGATTCCAACGCCCGATGTTTGACAGGGTTTCCCGCGCGTTCTCCCAATAGGCGATGGTAACGTGAACGCAACTCAATCCGCCGCGCCGCATCTGTTCGAATACAGACCGATCCCACCTTGAATATTGTAGCCCGTCTATTATTATCATTTGATCTTGCATAAATCAGCCTCCTGCTGATTGTTGGGTCATTCAAGCCGAGCGGATATAGCTCGTCTTAACCTCCGTGTAGAACTCAACCGCGTACTTACCTTGCTCGCGGGACCCGTAGCTGGAAGACTTTCTGCCACCAAACGGAACGTGGTAATCAGTACCTGCCGTGGGCAGATTGACCATTACGCAACCGGTTTTCGCGTGACGCTTAAAGTGATTCGCATACTTCAAAGACTGGGTAACAATACCCCCGGTCAATCCAAACACCGTATCGTTGAGAGTTTTCAGACCCTCCTCATAATTGGCTACCTTGATAACGCAGGCAATGGGCCCAAAAATTTCATCGCGGTTTACGGTCATGTCGTTGCGTGTATCTTTGAACAGAGCCGGTGTCATGTAACAGCCTTTTTCAGTGTCGACTTCCCCTCCACACACTAAAGTTGCGCCCTCTTTGATCGCAAGCTCCATATAGTCTTGATTTTGCCGCAGCTGGGTTTCATCCACGACAGGGCCAATTTGTGTACCTTCGGCAAGTGCATCACCCACCTTCAGTTGTGCCATACGCTCCTGCATCTTCTGCACAAAGCTGTCGTGAACTCCCTCAGTAACAATTAATCGAGAGGAAGCCGTGCACTTTTGCCCGGTGCCAAAGAACGCTCCGTTGATGGCGCATTCAACCGCCAGATCGAGGTCCGCGTCGTCCAGTACAAGCAAGGCATTCTTGCTACCCATCTCCAACTGAAATTTGACCAGGTTGGTAGCCGCTGCCACTGCTATTCGCTTTCCCGTTCCCAGGGATCCGGTGAAAGAAATCGCGTCGATATCTTTGCTGGTAATCAGCGCCTCTCCGATTTGCGCACCTGAGCCCATCACCAGATTGAATGTTCCGGCGGGTATATCCTGCTTAGCGATTATTTCAGTCAGCGCTACGGCCGAGGCAGGCACCAGGTTGGCGGGTTTGTAAATAACGCTGTTGCCAAATGCCAGGGCCGGCGCGATCTTCCACGCCGCCGTGGCCATCGGGAAATTCCATGGAGTAATAATCGCCACCACACCCATGGGCTCGCGACGCGTTTCTACTTCGATGCCCGGGCGAACAGAATCCGCCGTTTCGCCCATTTGTCGCAGCACCTCAGCGGCGTAATACTGGAAAAACTGCCCTGAACGGTAGACCTCTCCCTTACCCTCAGCCAAGGGCTTACCCTCTTCACGAGACAACAGTTCACCCAACTCGGCGCTGCGGGCTATCAACTCCTCTCCGATGGCGTACAGCACTTGATAGCGCTGCTCAAGACCACTTTTAGCCCACTGAGCTTGCCCATTGCGGGCCGCCTGAATCGCTGACTCACACTGGTCGAGACTGGCCTGCGAATATTCACCAATAACCTCGTTCCGATTGGATGGGTTGATGTTTGTAATCCTGGCTTCGCTCTCAAGCCATTGACCGCCAATAAAATTATCACCCACGAGTTGCTCCATATCTTCCCTCTCCGATCGCCTATAATCCGCTATAGTAAAATACCGGAATTAATAACATAAATTAATTCAAGATATAGATTGATAAGCTGATAGTATCAATCGCGTAGTCTTGCAGTCCCACCTGAGGAAGCGAGAAATCAAACATCTCAACATCACTCTGAACCACATACGCACCTTCATCGTGGTTGCTCGACTTGGCAGTTTTAATCGCGCCGCCGATGAGCTATCTCGCACCCAACCGGCCATAACGCTGGCCATCAAACAACTCGAAGACTACCTGGGTCTAAAACTGTTTGAACGCACCACGCGTCGTGTAACCGCTACCAGTGAAGCAGAGAGTTTCACGCCGGTGGCCGAACGCCTGATTCGAGATTTTGACCTCGCCATACAAGATATGACAGCCATGGCTGAGTGCCGCAGCGGACACGTTAGCCTGGCGGTGCTACCGTCAGTTACCACACGCCTGATGCCCACCATCATCGAAAAATTCTCCAAAATGTACCCCGACATAAGTATCCACCTGGTTGACAACACGAGCCGCTGGGTGCAGCAAGCTGTGGAAAAAAATGAAGTTGATTTCGGAGTGTCCGGCTTGTGGCACCCTAACAACAAACTCACTGTCCAACCCATCATCGAGGACCAGTTCCAACTTGTCTGTCACCGCGATCACGAATTGGGGCAAGCAAGCGGACAAATCACCTGGCAACAGCTCGGTGGCCACGATTTTATTGGTTCTGGAATCACCCACGGATTCAGGCAACAGAAGTACATTGGATCACCCAAATACGAAATCTCTACGATCACTTCACTGCTTGCGATGGTTCGCGCGGATATCGGAATCACCGTGCTGCCCTCCCTGGCGGTTCCCGACGACGACAAGCTGGTGACCCGCCCCTTGGTCAAGCCGGTTGAAACCCGCGAAATTTCGATTTTGATGCGCCGGCAATCCACACTGTCGCCGGCCGCCTCAGCACTACTGCGGATGATTGTGCAGGAAACCCCGGAGCTGCTGGCAAGCTTTAGTAATTCCGCAAGGATGTGCCCGCTCGATACCTTCCAGGTCGATTAACCGAAGCCGAGGACAATTGCCCTCCGCACTGGCAACCGCGCGACCGTCATTTGCACCGGAGAAGTCTTACATGTCGATTCCCCCAAGTTCAAAATTTGTCATCATCGGCGCGGGAATTCACGGCCTTAGCAGCGCTTACCACCTCGCCCTGGAGCTAAAAGCCCGCGGTACAGGCAGCGGAAAAGATATTGTGGTACTCGACAAAAGTGGCATCAGTGCCGGCGCTTCAGGCATTGCTTGCGGTGTGATACGCAACAACTACTACCAGGGTGCGATGCGCGAACTCATGGCCCATAGCGTAGAGGTTTGGGAGAGCGATCCCGTGGCCTACAGTTATCATCCGGTCGGCTATATGCAAATCAGTAGCGAGTCGATGCATGAAGATGTCGCTTCCATCTACGAACAACAAAAGAGCATTGGCTACGAGTCGCAATTTATCGAAGGTAAACAAGCTTGCACAAACTACATGCGAGATATTTTCGATGACTGGCGGGCGGAGGGTATCACCTCGGTGCTGCATGAGAAGCCAGGAGGCTATGCGAACAATACCCGAGCAATGTACGGTCTAGCGGCAAAGGCAGAAGCACTGGGCGTTCGCATTATCAGTGGAATCGAAGTCACCGGTTGTTCCTCCGACAATGCCGGGTCTATCTCCGCGCTCGAAACAAATCGCGGTCTCATCGCCTGTGAACAGCTTGTGATAGGCGCGGGACCCTGGGTGCCCAAGATATGGAAAATGTTAGACATGCCAGACACCATCAGCATCCGCAATCCACTGACTGACGAACTGCGCAGTGGTGTGCCGATGTGGACCTACTGGTCACTCCAGGAGGGGACACTCGGCGTGGATCCCCACATGCAGAAAACCAACTCGGGGCATGCGCCGCCTGTCATCCACGTCGACACCGATGCCCCTCTTTTTTCCGATGTCGACGGCTCCCTGATATCCTCAGATATGTGGGGCATTTACTACAAACCAGACTTCCATTTTGATGGCATTCAAGGAGGTGCGGCGCCATTCCCCGTGGACAAAATCGCTGCAGATGTTGCTGTAGATCCCTATGGCCCCGAATCCCCCGAGTTCGTTGTGGGAGCAGACTTTGCCCACATGTGGGTCTCCGCACTCGCCCACTGTCAGAAACGTTTTAGCGGTACGATACCGCATTATAAAGACGAGCCCTCCGGCGGTATCGGGGCCTTCACCCCGGACAGCTTTCCGGTTTTCGATCGCATCCGCGATAATTGTTACCTCATTGCAGATTCCAATCACGGTTACAAAATGTTGGGGGTTGGGAAGTTAGTAGCGGCAGAGCTATGCGGCACATCTAGCCGTTTACTGGAGCCCTTTCGTTTTTCCCGCTACGTTGAGGGTAAATTACACCCCGTCTCCAACAGTCCCTTCCCCTGGAGTTAAGCGGCAAAATCTCGACACTTGTCGTACAACTCACGGGGCAAACTTACGCCATTGGCCAGATTGGGTGAGCGATTGGCATAGCGACGATCACCCGGAAGCCGGGTTCCTTCCATACTATTGAGACGTTCGATAAAGGCCTCTGAATGGGACAACCATCGCTGGGCATCACCGAAACGCGCTGGGTCAAAGGCCAGCATCAGTTCCCCGCCGTTGGGCGGGCCACCGTCGTTGTTGTCATTTTGGGCCGCCTCATAACTAAAGTCCTGGCCGGTAAGACCCGCGACAAGGAGCTCGATCATCAGCGCGATCCCCGATCCCTTGTGCCCCCCAAACGGAAGCAAAGCGCCACCATCGAGAATCTTTTGTGGATCGGTAGTGGCTTGCCCCTGCGCGTCAATGCCGACACCCTCCGGTAAAGTTTTTCCATCGCGCGCAGCGATCATCACCTCCCCTCGAGCCATAGCGGCAGAGGCCTGATCAATGACGAGGGGAGGCTTGTCTCCTCGCGGCCAGCCAAAACACATTGGATTGGTTCCGTACAGGGGTTCACGCCCTCCCGCGGGGACAACCGACGGCTTGTAGGTTGTAAAGGCCATTGCAGCCAGGCCCGCAGCGGCAATCGGTTCAACCTCTGCCCACAGTGAGGCAAAGTGATGCACGTTGACTAATGCCAGCGAGGCAATGCCATTGGTTCGCGCAGTGTCAATTAACGCTTGTCGACCACGCTCGAGTGCCAGGGGTGCGAAACCGCGATCGCCTTCTACCTGCAACACAGCGGGAGATAGAGGAATAATCTGAGGGTCTGCATTGCCATTTACCTTGCCACTGCGCAGGGATGCAATGTAGCCCGGGAGTCGAAATACACCGTGTGATTCACAGCCATCGCGCTCCGCTGCAGTGATTGTCCTGGCAATCGCTTCTGAATTATCCCGATTGCATCCATTGGCCACCAAGGCATTACTTACCAACTCGTTTACTTCGTCCAAACTCAGTGTAATGTCAGTCACTTTAATTTCCCCGACCCTATTATTTTGTGATAACTATTGTGCCTGAAAACCCGATGAAATAGATTCTAATTTGCGACGCATTCAATGCACTTCGCGTCGTTTTCAGTGCTATCGCGGCCAACATGGTATGATAACGTGAACGTGAGATTCTATCTGTAAACGAGCCCAATACGCGCTTGAAAAAAGGGTGAAGTGATGACGAACCCACTGCCAAAACTCCACGACCGGCAGACGTTTTTAACCTTCCCCGGTGAGCAGCCAGCGGAATATCACAAATTGGTCGACGAGCCTGAATTTAACACCACGGTGCATCTCGACCTGCAATTGCCAGAGACGCTTACAACCCTCACCGACCTAAATTACTCCACCGGTGACGTCGCGCAGTGCCCTTCGTCCTTTGGCTACTGTAGCGCCTTCAAAGTACTCTCCAGCGAAGGTGTGAGAGTTATGCAGGAAGTATGCGCTCGCATATACACCAACCGCAACAGCAGCGATGGCACCGGTATAAACAGACTGGGTTCCTATGCCCGTGGGGCGGGATATCGGTCTCGTTTTATAAAGGATTTTTGTGAGTGTCCCGAGTTGCTCGAACACATGTCGAGTATCGCGAACGTGACTCTGGGACGGCACTCGGTTCCGGCGGTAGCATGTGGTATCAACTACGCCCCGGACGATATTGAAAAGGCGGTGGATACCTGGCATGTCGATTCGGTGGCATTTGATATGGTGATGATGATTTCCGACCCCACAGGAATGTTAGGCGGCGAGTTTCAGGTTTTCGATGGCACCAAAGAACAGGGTCAGGAGCTGTTGGGCATTGAGGGCGAGGAAGGCCGCGATGTCGATCTACCGGCCGACCGGGTAGCGACCATCCCCTTCCCAGCTGCCGGATACGGCTTTTTACAGCAGGGCAATATGATCTTTCACCGCGCCTGCAGGTTGCTCGAAAAATGTAGCCGAACAACCATGGTCCCCTCCTTTGAAGTTCTGCCAGCGAGCGAACAAGACGCAACTAACTCCGTAAACATGCTCGGCTGGGGCGATCCTGGTTTGCCTGCAGAACTCGCCCGGCGAGAAATATGGCGAACTGCTGCCCGGCTGGAAAAGTTAGTCGATCACATTCGGCTGGACGCGGATCACAACTCACTGCATGCGGATATCGAACACGCACTAGGCCCTCTTACTACTTTTCAGAGTAGTCTGAAGGACACACAAAATGATTGACGTCTCTACGCTCGCCGGCAGTAAGGTGCTGATAACGGGTGCCGCTGGTTGCATAGGTGCCTGGGTCGTCAAAATATTGCGCGAAGCGGGCGCTACTCCTGTGGTTGCCGACTTGTCCCGCAACCGTTCGCGCCTTGAAATGATCATGCACGGTGCCGACGAAGTAATTTGGGAGAACGTTGATATCACCGATTACGGGCAAGTGCTGGAGGCGGTGAATCGCCACGACGTCAAGGCCATTATTCATCTGGCAGCCCTGCAAGTTCCGCTGGCGAAGGCGGATCCGCTGATGGGCGCCCGGGTGAATGTGATGGGGACAGCCAATGTCCTCGAATGTGCCCGGCAGTCAGGAATCTCCCGACTCAGCTACGCCAGCTCGATAGCGGCACCTGCGATGGGGGATCAGCAGGCTCTGTCGACCCTGTATGGCGCGCACAAACTCTGTGGGGAACAGATGGCCGCGGTGTACTGGCAGGACTGGGGTATCCCCAGCGTTGGTATTCGCCCACCCATTATCTACGGCCCCGGTCGCGACCAGGGTATGAGCTCTGCACCCACTATTGCCATGCTCGCCGCGTTCGTGAACCGTCCTTACACAGTGCCTTTTACCGGAGATATGTCACTGGTCCACGCAGAGGACGCGGCCTGGCGATTTGTTGCCGCGATTGCCACCGTAACCGAAGGCTGCGGAGTTTTCGATCTCAATGGGATACAAGCCAGCGTATCCGACATACTGGCAATCGCTCGCGAGTACTTGCCGGATGCAGAGTTGGCTGAGAGCGGTGCGCCCATGCCTTTCCCCGCCGTCCCGGACGACGGATCGCTTGACCAGTATCTGGACATCCTCTCGTGTAGACCTCTCAGAGATGGCATCGCAGATACTCTCGCGAGTTTCGAGGCGGCTTCGGTTCGAGGCTACAATCTCGAGGAACTGGCAACTCGTTTAATCGGCAGCCCGACATGAAACTGGCACAGTTTTGACGGTGGAACAACACAAGCGAATCATCGTTGTAACGGGCGGTGCAAAAAATATCGGGCTGGCGATCAGCAAACGTTTTTTGCGCGATGATGCAATTGTTATAGCAGCGGACCTGGAAGCGCCGCTCGAAGACGGACTGAAGTTTATCCAGACCGATATACGCAGCGAGTCCAGTGTTTCCGATTTGATGAACACGATCCTCGAACGTTTCGGCCGCCTGGACGCACTGGTCAATAATGCCGGCGTGTGCATCGAAGTCCCACTCCAGGAAATGACCGGCGAACAATGGGACCTGGTCATGGAGGTCAACGTAAAGGGTGTATTTCTAACCACGAAACATGCGCTAGCAGCGCTGCGGCAATCAATTTGCAATTCACCTGCGATCGTTAATATCAGTTCTATTGAAGGCCGTGGGGCCAATCCCCTGCACGCGGTTTACGGCGCGTCCAAAGGAGCTGTGGCATCTTTTACGAAAAATGTCGCTCTCGAGTACGGCGCGTTCGGCATTCGCTGCAATGCTGTCGCCCCCGGCTGGATCAACACGCCGTTTAACGAATCTCTGTTGGGCCAATATCCCGATAGAGATAAAGTGGACCACGAAATCGCAGCACTGCATCCAGTGGGTCGTCTTGGAACACCGGAGGATGTGGCCGAAACCGTATTCTGGTTAGCCAGTGATGCCGCCAGTTTTATCACGGGACAGGAGTTGGTTGTTGATGGCGGACGCCTCGCCAAACTACCGCTACCGAGCCTGTGACGATTAGGGAGCCACCGCATGCCGCAAGAACCCCAGCAGCACCTGACCATGATCACCGGAGGTACACGCGGCGTGGGCCTGGAGTGCGCGCGGTTATTTCTCGAGCGAGGTGACCGGGTATTAATAACCGGTCGTCACCAGCAACCCCTGCAGGAAGCTGCGGATCATCTTGGGATAAGTGATAGGCAACGCCTTGGCCTGCTGTGCGGAGACGTAGGCCAGCCCGGGTTTGCCAGCGATGCAATGAACTTCACGCAAAAGCAGATGGATGCACCGGTCAGCCGATTGGTAAACAACGCGGGAACTATATTGCGACGCAATGCCTGTGACACCACCGATGATGAATGGCGAAAAGTAATGAGGGTCAACCTGGACGCTGTGTTTTACTGCAGCCGGGCAGCTGCCCAGCAGATGCCAGATGGTGGCGCCATCGTCAATATTTCTTCTACCTGTGGCCAGGTGGGTGCGGCGGGGCTTGCCGCCTATTGCGCCAGCAAGGGGGCGGTCGACCAACTGACTCGTACCATGGCCCTGGAACTCGCCTCGCGCAGTATTACTGTCAACGCCGTCGCTCCCGGAGCCATCAATTCGCCCATGCTTTTTTCCGGGCGCGAGGACACGGCCGATGACGCGGAAGTAAAACAACAGAACATCGAACAAATTCCTCTGGGTGTGCTGGCAGAACCAGAAGAAGTCGCGCGTGCTGTTGTGTTTCTGGCTACCGAACGGCATATCACCGGGGAAATTTTATCCGTCGACGGGGGCTACACCGCCAGGTAACAACAATGAAAATTAACGAAATTCATGTGTTTCAACACCAGCTGCCTGTCAAAAACGGCCCGTATATTATGTCCCAAACTTCGGTGCATTCACTCACAACTACCCTCGTGAAAGTTGTTACTGATATTGGTATCACAGGTTGGGGGGAAACTTGCCCGGTAGGTCCGACTTATGCACCCAGCCACTGCGCCGGAGCCAGCGCGGCTCTGAGCGCTATGGCCCCCGACCTGATCGGAGTTCGCGCCGATACACCGCTTCTTCTGCATCGAGCGATGGACTCTTTGCTAAACGGCCACCAGTATGTAAAGGCTGCTCTGGATATCGCGATTTACGACATTCTTGGCAAACAGATGGGAATGCCTGTCGCCGACCTGTTGGGTGGCGCGGTGACAAACCGCGTGCCCTCCTATTTCGCCGCAAGTGTTGGGGCTCCCGATGAAGTCGCGCGCATCGCAGCTGAAAAATTCGCCGAGGGCTATCCGCGCCTGCAAATCAAACTGGGCGGCCGTGAGGTGGCCGAGGATATCGAGGTTATCCAAAAGGTGTGGGAAGCGGTGGGCCCTACAATGCGACTGGCGGTAGATGGCAACCGCGGCTGGTCTACCCCGGATGTCATCCACCTCAGCCAGGCCTGTCGTGACATCCCCTTTATTTTGGAACAGCCCTGCGACACGTTGGAAGAATTGGCGATGATCCGTTCACGCATCCAACATCCTCTGTATGTTGACGAAAGCGGCACAGATATAAACACCGTCATCCGCATTCTCGGCGAGGGACTAGCCGATGGCTTTGGTATGAAACTAACCCGCATCGGCGGCTTGCAAAAAATGGTGACGTTTCGGGAACTGTGTTCAGCACGCCACGTGCCACACACCTGTGACGACTCCTGGGGCGGGGACATTATTGCCGCGGCCTGCGTTCATATCGCCGCTACCGTTCAAACGAAATTACTGGAGGGGGTATGGCTGGCCCAACCGTACATCGAGAAAAGCTACGACGAGGTCAACCCAATTAAAATTATCGACGGACATATCAACGTCCCTCAAGGCCCGGGGCTGGGTGTGCTTCCCGATGAATCACTGTTCGGGTCGCCCATCGCCAGTTATGGCTGATAGGAGGCTAGCTTTCCGGGGATGAGCCGTCTAACAACAGCGACTTGATGAGTGCTACTGCCATCAGCACCATGACCAAAGTAAAGGGCAAGGCGCCGATAATCATGACCGAGCGAAGTGCGTCCATACCTCCGGCCGCCAGTAACACCGCTATCACGCTAGTGATGACTGCTCCCCACACAATGATATGTTTACCCTTGCGGTCGCTATCACCCCCTTCGCTGGCAATAGTATCTATAACCAGCATGGCGGAATCCGCGGAAGTAACCAGGTATGTCAAAAGTAGCACTACGATAAGGCAAGAAAGAGCAATAGCAAGTCCTGGAGAAAGCAGCAGGTCTACGGTGGAAAACAACTGCGCAGAAATATCAGAGTTGACGATCAGACCTTTGGCGACACCGGTAAGTTCGAGATAGACAGCGGTTCCCCCGACAAAACAAAACCAGGTAAAACACATCATCGAAGGAATGATCATGGCACCGAGTACGTATTCACGAATAGTACGACCGCGCGAGACTCGACACAAAAACAAGCCCACAAAGGGTGTAAATGAAATCCACCAGGCGAAGGTAAAAATCGTCCAATCACCCTGCCACTGCGCAAGAGCCGTATCGACCGGTTCGATACCAGGTTTCCACACCGTCACGGACATGCTCGGCAACGCAATCAAATATTCCCAAATACCCACGAAAAAAGTCTGTAGTGCAAACAGCGTTGCACCGAACACCACGAAAACGCCGAGCATAATAATGGATAGGCTCATATTGATATTGGACAGCCAGCGAATCCCATTGACGACGCCTGAAAGTGCGGAGGCTATCGAAGCACTCATCACCAGGAACAATACAAACAGTAGCGCTTCAATGGTGGGCTGACCGTCTGCAGATAGAATCCAGTCAAACCCAGTAATCTTATGGAGCCCGAAAGCAAACTGAGTCACACCATAACCAATGGTAACCCCTACTCCGATAATCGTTGCAAAGATTGCAGCGGTATCCACCACATCGCCAAGGCGACCCGAGGCACTGCGTCCCAACACCGCCGTCAGTGGCGATCGAATGGTCAGTGGCAAGCCGCGGTTGTAGGCAAAATAAGCTAAGGCCATGCCGGCAATACCGTAGCAACCCCATGGTGTTAGACCGTAATGTAGCAACGCCCATTTGAAAGCGCTGGCTACGTTATCGCCCGAAAGAGCGGTGCTAAAGCCGCGAATGACATCGGGGTTATTCGCAAAATGTGAGACCGGTTCAGCTGTCGAGTAAGTGAGCATCCCCACGCCTATTCCCGCGCTGAACATCATCGAAAACCAGGCGAAATTTGAAAACTCTGGTTGTTCACCACCCGGTTTCCCGAGATTAATTTTTCCTGTACGGGGCACGATGGCGAGTGCCAAACAGGTAAACAGAAAAAAAGCTGTGACGTAGATATACCAGCTACCAAAGTTTGAAATAGTTGCCTGCTGAAAATCTGCCAGTAGAGCAGCGGCCTCCTCGACGGAAGTAGCCCAGAGAATCAACGCGGTCACAATAAGTTTTGCGCCCACAGCGATGGGTTTATTGTAGCCGTGATAAAAACCAGGGGATGAAGCTGCCAGGGTATCGTTGTTAGAATTTGGCATAGTTATCTCGGGTTAGGGTGGTAGTGGCTATGGCAGAAATTCTGTGCCCAGCGCATCCTTAAGCGGATCGAGCCAGGGTTCGAACTGTCGCCACTGTTCCAGCGCCGAATCAAATATGGGTTGGCGCACCTGCTCGGATGAAGGTGTGCGAACGCTGCGCTCGGTCTCGTGAAAATTGAGGCAGGATTCTTCAAATTCCAGTCCGCAAAAATCCAACATACGCCGCACCTGGGATTCCAGGTCATGGACGACATCCTCGTGCTGAACTCTGAGCACGTAGTCCGGAAGCACCTTATCCCAGTGTGCCATAAGATCAACATAGTCTTTGTAATAAGCGCCAATGTCGGCAAGGGAATAGCTGAACAGTTGTCCATCGGCGAACAGCTGTTTGTATCCACTGAAACAACATGCCATGGGCGCTCGGCGGGCGTCGATAATTTTTGCGTTGGGTAAGATGAGTTTGATGAGACCAATGTGCCGAAAATTATTGGGCATCTTGTCTATAAAAAATGCGGCCCCGCTGCGATGAATACGGGTATCCTCAATGTACTGTTCCCCAAACTTCAGTAATTCCTCCGCCGTCAGATCGACTAGATTATCTGGATAGTCCCGATTGCCACTGCGACGCCCCCTGCGCCGTAAACGCCCCGATAGCGACAGGATGTTAGGCAGTTCCAGGGTGCCATCTACCCGACTGTGAGAAGAGAGTATCTGTTCCAGCAGCGTTGAGCCTGATCTTGGCAAGCCAACTATAAATATCGGGTCGGGCGCCTTGCATCCCATGCCAGCATTAGCCGCGAACAACTCAGGGGAACAAGCGCGCTTTTGATCAACGCACTCAGCGCTGGTATCCCCAGCCTGATAATTTATCTGCTGTTGTTTGCTGTCGTTGCCCTGTGAATAGTGATCGAACGCAGCCGCGAAATTCTCCTCATCCTCCAGCGCTTTACCCAAAGCAAAATTCAGGTGCACCGAGTCCATACCGGTAAGCTCCTCATTGCCGGCCAATGCCTGCATCGCTGCCATTTCTGAATCGGTAAACCGATAGGTTTTTAAGTTTGCCAGGGCGTAATATCCCTCACAGTGAAATGGCTGCGCCGACAAGGCTGCCCGGTAAGACTCAATGGCCGCCGGCGCATCGCCACTGGTTTTCAGGGCATGTCCACGCGAGACTTGGGTAATGGGGTCATTCGGTAAGGTCTCCAACACCTTGTCGAACATCGCCAGAGCTTGCGAAAAATCACCCACGTGCATGCTCTGAATTGCGAACAGGGATTGGTAGATCGGATTTTTCGGTGCCAAGTCCAATAGCCGCTGAGACTGTTCATGTGCGCGCCCAAAGCGCTGTCGTTTTTGCAGCACCTGGATGTAATCAATACGAACTCCGGTGTTTCCAGGCGCAAACTCAGCGGCGCTCTCGAGCAAAACTCTGCATCTTCGAGTACACCGAAGCGTAAGCCGATTTCAGCGAGCACTCGCATGGCCTCGACATCCTGGGGACTTTTCTGCAGGTAATGCCGTACCGCGTTCTCGGCTTTGAGCAGTTTTCCCTCGTACAGCATATCCTTGATGGCGAGTAGGGGACCCGGCAGTGCCTCCAGATTTTGCAATTGCCTCGCTACACTTTTTCGCTGCTCGGCAATGTTGCTCCCTGTGGCATGATCGAGAATCTCCAGCTGAGCCCGCCAACTGGCTTTTAACGCCGGATTGATCCGGCACGCTCGGGAGTACGCCGCAAGCGCTTCTCGCGCCCGACCCAAGCCCTTGAGAAGGTGTCCGTATTCCTGATGTGCGCGGCTATAGTTTGGTGAATTGGCAAGCAGGGTTTGCAAATGTGTTTCAGCGTTGTCCATCTGCCCGAGATGTCGGCAACACACAGCACGCATATACAATGCCGACGTACCGCCTTGTGACTCTGGGGGGAGTTCGTCGAGCGCCTTGAGGGCGGCGGTGAGATCCCCCGCCACTATCAGCTCCTGAATGCCACCCATCTCAGCGGCTTGTTGATTTTCCTGGTCAGACATGGACTTCCTGGTTGCGCAATGAAAAAACGCCCCTTATAAGGGGCGTTAATTGTGTCAAAGCCTAGGTGTAAACACCAGAAAGCCTAGAAGTGATACGAGAAGCGTACACCCACCGTCCGTGGCCGAGCCAGACTAAACCGGCTGCGATCGTTGACATAGTTTGCGCCGGTGGTTGCTTCCTCTTCTGTGAGGTTGTCTACAAAAGCCTCTACCATCCACTCATTATTGGTCACTCCGGCGGTAATACCGACCAGCGTCCAGCCATCCAGTGTGTCGGCATTCAACGCAATGATGTCGCTCTGGGACTCGTCAGAGTAGCTGATTGACGGCATGATATGCGCGGTTAGTCCTCCGGCGGTTTCCCAGACATAACGAGCGGAGATATTGGCCTGCACGTCAGGCGCATAGGCCAGATCCGAGCCCTTGATGACATCCCCCGTGGGAACAAGTACCTTTGTTATCTCCGTATCCAGGAGTGAGAAAGCCGCTCGGATGGTCAGACCTTCACTGGCCAACCAGGTTAGATCCGCCTCTAGCCCCTTCACTTCGGCGTCGGCGGCGTTGTCGGAGAAAAACAGGTTGACGATGCTGGTATCAAAAATCGTTGTTTGCAAACCATCGATTTCGATTGAGAAAATAGACCCGTTGACACGCAGGGTGCCGTCTAGCAGGTCCAGCTTCCAACCCAGTTCAATGTTGGTCAGCTCATCGCTTTCCACCTCAAAAGGCACAGTGTAATTGGTCGCTGGCTGGAAGGCGCCCCCGGGCCGATTGAGCAGACCTGGACGGTAACCCTCCGAGAAGGTGATATACCAGAGTTGGTCGTCATTGGGGGTCCAGGACAGGCTGACCTTACCAATAACACCGTCGTCCTCCCCTTTGTCGGGTGCGGAAAGCGAGTTCACGATTCGATCGAAATTGGGGTCATCAGCCGGAGGAAGCGAATCACGGCTATAGGTGGCCTTGTCTGCAGAGCAGGTGAATATATTGGTGAAGCTACCATCGCCATCGTACAGGTCGTTGATGTCAGTGCCGAAAGAATTCCGATCTTCGCCTGACTGGTTGCAAAACGATGAGTTGGCGCTGCCTTCGAAATCAACCTCGTAGTCAAACCAGCGCGCACCCGCGGTAAGGGTAAAATGGTCGGAGATATCGAAACTCACCTCCCCAAATACACCCAATTGTTCATCCGTACGTCTGATGTCGTTGCGGAAGATAACACCGGTCGGGAATGGTCCGGTACCGGATCGGTAACCGGGGGTTGAAAACGTGTTATTGGCTGCAAAGCCCAAACCATCACCGGAGCCGCCACCCCAGGCATCTACCGCTACAGAGGTCCCGTAAGTGAAATCATTGCGCTCGGTGAACTCCATATCACTGTAGAAAACACCCGCCGTGAGCCGAATCTTGTTTTCCCCTGGCGTTGTAAAGCGAATCTCGTGGGTAGTTACCTCACTCGTAGACAGTGATCCTACCGCCAGGTCGGGGGCCTGACAGGTACCCGTAGGGAGATTGCCGGGCGAGGAGGAGGTGTAGGACACATAGTAGTCGCAGACGTAATAGGGAATATACTGCCCGATATACAGATAATCGGTATAGTCGATGTTCTGCTCTGTTTCCCGGTCTGTGAAGGCGCCCGTGTACAACACCTGCAAGGCCCCGATGCGACCCTCTACCGTCCAGTTGACGTTGTAGAAATCATCTTTCATTTCTTCGGGCTGGAAGCGCTGAATTTCATAGTCGCCGAGTTCTGGATCCGTGTAAAAAGTACCATCACTCTCAATGGATTGATCCATGTAACCGGCGCGGACGGTCCAGTCCTCATTGATATCCCACAAGCCGCTGATCCGGAACCCACTGTAGGTTGTTTCGTTGAAGTTATCTTCCACCATGGTGCCGTTGTCGAGCTTATTGAATTTCACATTGCTGAGGTCTGAGCCAGCCTGGAAGCCGCCGCGAAAACTAGCAACGGGGACGCCGTTGCTGCGAACCGTGCCTGCGGGACGATATCTTGCGCTCTGGCTGACGTCACGTTCCCCGTATACGTTATCGATAAACCCACCCATCTTATCCACATACACGGTGCCACGCACCGCAAAGGAATCGCTGAGGGGGATATTTAGGGTGGCATTGACGTTGTTGCTGGGATCACCATCTTGAGTGTAAGAGGCTCCGGCTTTAACATTACCTGACACCTCGGTGGTGTCGGGCCGGTTGGTAATCAAACGAACTGTGCCGGATTGAGAACTGGCTCCAAACAAGGTGCCCTGGGGGCCTGGCAATACTTCTACCCGGTTGATATCTGCAATGTAGACATCGAGGTTACGCCCGGGCTGTGACATGGGTTGTTCGTCGAGGTACAGCGCTACGTTAGGTATCAAACCCGCAACACCGGCAGTGGTCAGATTGGGGGTTGTAGAGGCGACACCCCGAATATAAATTGTATTTTGACCGGGTCCAGCACCACCGGCAGTCACACCGGGGAGTTGAGTGAGGTAACTCGAGAAATTGGCTACGCCAAAGTCATCGAGAGTACTTTCCGTAAGAGCAGAAACCGCAACTGGAATATCCTGGATGCTCTCTGATCGTTTGGTAGCGGTTACTAGGACTTCTTCTAACTGCTGGGCAGCAACGACAGCTGCGTCTGTTGCAAGGCCGGCTGCGATCACCGTACAAATTGCATGATATAGCCTGGTTTTACGTGACATATGTGCTCCTGATGTAGTCGACTTTTAAAATTATATGGAAGTCAGTACCACCGACCATACTTTACTGCGGTCAGTGCGACTGCTCTATCTACTCTGGGACAAGATCAATACTCTTTCAAAACGTTGGCATACTCCAATAAGAAGCTCCTATCAATTAATAACTTTACCTTATTAATGGATGGCACTAATAAGGCAATTTGGGCACTGCTTCGGGCCCGGGCGCATCCGGGTCAATCTCGTAGTAAGTCCCCGCTTCATGGGTATATATGTGGGCGACAAGGGACAAACCGACCGTGCAATCCAGCGACCCTGCGGCGATAGAAACCCTTTCGGCCCCCTCCTCCTCGAAGAATAGGCTGGAACCGCACCGGGTACAAAACCCCCGCTTGAATCCGGGTACCGCAGTATACCAGTCCAAACCACGATCCTCCACCAGTCTCAGGTGAGCACGCTCGGCAGCGCTGGCGGCGACGTAATGACCACTGGTTCGCCGGCATTGCTGACAATGGCAGGCCACTATGTCTCGCAGTGGTCCATGAACTTCATACTTAACTGCGCCGCAATCGCACTGTCCTGTGGCGGCTGTCTCTCGAGGACCTGTATTTGTCTGTTCCATTAAATCTGTCCAAGTAGTAGAAGAAATTAAGCAGGAGGTATGAGCACTAATTTGCCGGTGAATTTTTTCGCCAGAAATGTCTCCTGCGCCAGACCGATTTCATGCAGTGGGAAGGTTTGCGCGACAATAGGCCGGATCTCCCCTTGTTCGATGTATTGGACAAGGTTGCCGAACACAACATCGTCCTGAAATGTACAACCTATAAGCGTTAAATCCTTCAGATAGAGTGTTCTAACATCCAGCTCCACTAGCGGACCGGCTATCGCACCTGCCACAGCATAACGACCACCTCGTTTTAACACCTCTAACAATGAGGGCCAGCGCGATCCTGCAACCAAATCAACCACAACATCAATACTAGACAAACCAATCGTTTGTCGAAGATCAACATTCCTATCAATGACTTCATCAGCACCCAGGGCAAGCACTTCATTCGCTTTGGACGAGCTGGCAAGAGCAAGGACATAAGCTCCTCGACGCTTCGCCAGTTGCACCGCGGCAGACCCTACGCCTCCCGAAGCGCCAGTAATCAACACGCGTTCAGCGCCAACAGCCGCTCGGTGAAGCATATTCTCCGCCGTCGAATAAGCACAGGGAATAGAGGCCAATTCGGCATCGGCCCAATCGCAGTCCACCCGGTGGGTTTCTCTCGCTGGTGCTTTGGTAAACTGGGCAAACGCTCCGTCGCACTCCGAACCCAAAGTCCAACATTCAAATTTCCGATACTCGACGTAACTACGCAACATATTACGCACTATTACGCGTTCCCCTATTCGTGAAGCATCAACCCCCTCCCCAACATCAACAATATAGCCACAACAATCTGCACCCTGAATACGCGGGAAAACGAGAGGCACCCCCGACCAACTGGCGTCGGCGTCATCCACTTCGTCAAAGCCTTCGGTACCACCGGTATTGGTGTCTGACGTGACCTGTTTTGAATACCAGCCAATACGAGTATTGATATCTGTGTTGTTAATTCCCGCTGCCGCTACTTTAATTAGAACTTCGCCGGCCTCCGCAGTGGGGATTGGTAGGTCCTGTCGATAATCGAGAACCTCTAGTCCTCCGTGTCCTGTGAGGACGACACCGGACATTTGATTGGAACGAGTGTTTGAGTCGGTATACATCCGGTTTTCGAACTCCTACCTGATTGCTTCGCTAGCGTAGACGGACAATATCTATTCCTATGGGCTTGAGGAACCTCGGAGGTCGGCATTAGACAAAGAATAGAGGTACTTGTGTCGCGAATGGTGCCTGTCCTACCAAAATACCGTGATATTTCTCGCAGCAAACCGACTAAAGTAATGGGCATAAAGAGGGCTGGGCATGAGTGAAAAAATACTTGAAGCACTAACGCAAGTGCAACAACCAACCGCACAGGCCAGCGGTATGTTCAATGCCGCCTACCATGATCCGGCTTACTTTGAATTCGAGCGCGATCACCTGATGGCAAAAACCTGGGTGGCTGTAGCCTTTGAACGGGAGTTACCCAAAAACGGTTATGCCAAGCCGTTGGAGTTCATGGGTTTGCCCTTGGTGGCCACTCGAAATCGGGACGGTAAAATTAATGTGTTCCACAATGTGTGCAGTCATCGGGGAATGGTGCTCATACGCGAAGAGATTGAAGTACAGGGCTCGGTGCGTTGCCCCTATCACTCGTGGACCTACGATCTCGACGGAAATTTAAAGGGGACGCCGCATATAGGGGGTTTGGGTGTACACACCGTGGAAGGTTTTTCCTGCGAAGCGAATGGTTTGAAGGGTGTTCGCTGCCACAGCTGGCTCGGTATTATTTTTGTCAACCTGTCAGGTACTGCGCCACCCTTTGAGGAACGTATAAGCCCGCTGCAGGAACGGTGGATCGCCTTTACTGAAGGTATTAATAGTTTGTGCGCACCAAAGTCTGGCGGGGAGATGGAACTGACCGTAAATTGTAACTGGAAGCTGCCAGTGGAAAACTATTGCGAGTCCTATCACCTGCCCTGGGTTCATCCCAGCCTTAATACCTACTCACCTTTGAGTGAACATTTCAATATTACCGTCTCGGATAGCATGTCTGGGCAGGGTACTTATGTTTACAACCTGGCTGAGATAGCAGGTACCCGTTTGCCAACTTTTCCCGACTGGCCGAATGAGCAGAAACGCCACGCCGAATATATCTCCCTGTATCCCAATGTGTTGCTGGGGGTCCAGGTAGACCATGTGTTTGTGATTATTCTTCATCCCATGGCACACAATAAAACAGTGGAAAGCCTACAACTGTTCTACGTGGGAGAGGAGGCAACCGCAGATCTCTACGCCGCCAACCGGCAGTCGGTACTCGATGCCTGGAAGGTGGTGTTCGCCGAGGATATTTTTGCGGTGGAGGGCATGCAACGAGGCCGCGCATCCCCTGGATTCACCGGCGGAGTTTTCTCCCCGGTCATGGACGGCCCCACCCATCATTTTCACAATTGGGTCGCCGAAAAGTATCTATTGGGAAAAGAGGGGCTGCCACCGGAGATTCTGGCGATATAATCTGCCTTAGTCTTATCGCCAATGCCTTAAAGGTCTATAGATAAGGCCTTGCCCTGCTCCAGAGCCAACCGCACCGCCGTTGAGGCAACCGCCAGATCTTGAAGTCCCACTCCAGTGCCATCAAACAAGGTTACTTCTTCGGCCGAGCTTCTGCCGCCATGTACACCGTTGATAACATCCCCAATTGGCGTGATACCGCTCTGGGCAATCAGCCCCTGTTCCACCGCGTGTTGCGCTTCGCCAATGGTAATAGACTGCGCCACTTCATCGGTAAATATACTGGCAGACGCAAACAGTTGAGGATCTACCTCCTGCTTGCCACGTGTATCTGTTCCCATGCACGCAATGTGAGTACCCGGGCGAACCCAGTCGTTCATTAGCAGGGATTCATGTGCGGAGGTAATAGTGATGATGACATCAGACTGAGCCGCCACTTGCTCCCGTTCCAATACATCGAAGGGCAGGCCGATATCCGCAGCCACCTTAGCTAGATGACCAAGGCGCTCGGGGGATTTATTCCAAGCAACGATTTTCTCGAACTGGCGCTGCTCAACAGCCGCTCGCAACTGAAAACTCGCCTGATGGCCAGCACCAATAATTCCCAATGTTTTGGAACCTTCTCGGGCCAGGTGCGCAACAGACACAGCACTCGACGCTGCTGTGCGCACGGCGGTAAGATAATTTCCGCCCACCAGCGCTTTCAACTTGCCGGTATCTGGATCAAAGAGAAATATCGTCGACTGGTGATTGGTCAAACCCTTGTCCATATTGCCGGGCCAGTAACCACCGGACTTTAGACCCAAGGCCATACCTGCGCGATCAAAACCGGATTTAAAACCGTACAGAGCATCCGCGTGACCGATCGCCTCACGAATCACTGAAAAATTATAGGCGTCGCCTTTGGCCATTGCCGCAAAAACACTTTCAACCGCAGTGAAAGAAGAAGCTCTGTCGATGACCGCTTTGCAGGCATCCTCGGTGACAATCACTAAGCCACCGGAGTTAGTTTCGCTCGTCATGATTGATCTCCGATTAATACGCTTTACCGCGCGCAGATACTGGCCAGATTTGCTCTACTTTGCCGCCACGCACACCGATATACCAATCGTGCACGTTGCAGGTAGGATCGCAGTGTCCGGGTACCAATTTCAGTTTGTCATTGATTTTCAGGACCCCTTCCGGATCACTGATTACACCGTGCTCGTCAGAACACTTGATGTATTCGACGTCGCTGCGGCCATAGATGTAGGGAAGACCACTGTCTAACGATTGTACTTTCAGTCCTGCATCACATATCGCTTTGTCCGCTTTTGTATGGCTCATTACCGATGTCAGGATAAACAATGCGTTTTCGAATTCAGAGATACGCTCACCATGTTCATCGTCGATCGTCTGGTAGTCGGCGTCCATGAAAGCGTAGGAACCACACTGCAGTTCGTTGAACACGCCCGATTCACTTTCAAAATAGTAACTGCCCGTACCACCGCCACCAACGATGTCACACTCAAGCCCTTCCGCTTTGAGCATTTCAATCGTAGTTCTTACCATGTCGATCGCGATGTCTGTTTTCTCTTTGCGATCGTTAAAGTTTTTCATGTGTTGCATCGCGCCTTGATAGGCCTGAATGCCCGCAAACTTAAGCCCTTGCGCCGCTGCAATAGCTAGTGCGATATCGACAACAGCTTGGCCGGCCGCTACACCGCAACGACCGGCGCCACAGTCGATCTCAACCAGACATTCAATTTCGGTTCCGTGCTTTACCGCGGCCGCTGACAAATCAGCGACATTTGCGAGATCATCGACGCAGCAAATAGTACGGGCACCGAGTTTCGGCATACGTGCCAGACGATCTATCTTTGCCGGATCGCGCACCTGGTTTGATACCAGTACATCCTTGATGCCACCGCGAGCAAACACCTCTGCCTCACTGACCTTCTGGCAGCACACACCGCAGCTACCGCCCAGCTCTTCTTGCAACTTTGCGATATCAACAGATTTATGCATCTTGCCGTGTATGCGATGACGAACACCCGCGGCCTTGGCGTAGTCGCCCATTGTCTTGATGTTCTTCTCAAGTGCATCGAGGTCAACAACCAGGCACGGTGTTTGAATATCTGCTTCGTCCATGCCGATGGCTGCGGGGACGTCATAGCCAACCTCCAATTCATTCAGTGCAACTGTATTCATTTGCCTATCTCCAACATTAATTTAAAAAGTTTGATCAATACTTATTTGACTAACCAGGGAAGCTTATCCAAATCCACATTGCCGCCCGTAATAATGACGCCGACTCGTTTACCCGCAAACATTTCACGGTTTTTCAGAATAGTTGCCAAAGGCACCGCGCTGCTCGGTTCCATAACAATCTTCATCCGCTTCCACATAAGCTTCATCGCATCGACAATCTCTTCTTCGGTCGCCGTGAGGATATCGGTCACATGGTTGCTAACAAAGTGCCATGTCAAATCTTTAAGAGGCACTTTCAAACCATCTGCAATTGTGTCTGGCGCATCATCAGCAATAATGTAACCGGCCTTAAAGGAGCGCGCCGCATCATCTGCATTCAACGGCTCAGCCGCATAGATTTTAATGTCAGGTGCTATATTTGAAAGCGCCAAACAGGTACCGGAAATCATGCCACCGCCGCCAATAGGTGCGATGACGACCTCCAGGTTTTCGACTTGCTCATTCAGTTCCATGGAACAGCTTGCCTGACCGGCAATAACACGCGGGTCGTTGTACGGATGAACAAATTCCGCGCCCGATTGAGCTACCACAGCGGCAAATGTTTCTTCGCGAGAACTCGTCGAGGGTTCACATTCAACAATAACCCCACCGTAACCCCTTACCGCGTCTTTCTTAGCTTGCGGTGCTGTACGCGGCATAACCACTGTCACTGGAATACCGCGTCGCCCCGCAGCATAAGACAGAGAAAGTGCATGATTGCCTGATGAATGTGTCGCTACACCCCTCTCGGCCATTTCGTCACTCAATCCAAATACAGCATTTGAAGCGCCGCGAACTTTGAACACCCCGGCCTTTTGAAAATTTTCGCATTTGAAAAATAGTTCAGCACCTGTCAACTCGTTCAGAAAGCTTGAGGTCATCACCGGCGTACAATGAACATAGGGCTCTATACGCTCTCTGGCAGCCAGCACGTCCTCAAAGGTCGGTATATACAAAGTCTCGTTATCACTCATGACTACTATGGTCCTTTAGAGAATGATTATTGGGCGATGGTCGTCGCGCGGTAGTATTCCTGAGCCGCGGCCACACCTACTCCCAGTTCGATTGGGTAGTCGAGGTCTTTCATTGCCATTTCGATGGTCGCGATTCCCGACAACGCGAGAACATCCGACAGCGCGCCAAGATGGCCTATGCGAAAAGCCTTACCTGCCATCTCACCAAGTCCAACTCCAAACGACACTCCATATTTGTTGAAGGCATGATTCGTGAGCTCGTCACTGTTGAAACCCTCAGGGACGTATATAGCACTCACCGAATCGGAATAAAGCGCGGGCGATTCGGCGCACAAACGCAAACCCCAGGCAGCCACGGCCCTACGTACGCCCTCTGCTATTCTGAAATGGCGAGCGAATACATTCTCAAACCCCTCTTCAAATAGCATGTCGAGGCTGGCACGCAGGCCATTGATCAATTGAATGGGGGGCGTATAGGGGTAGCCACCATTGTTATTAGCATTGCCCATATCGCGAAAATCGAAGTAGCAGCGAGGGCAACTCGCCGTCTCAGTCGCTGCAAGCGCTTTCTGGCTCGCCGCAACTATCGCCATGCCGGTTGCCAGCATAAAGCCCTTCTGCGAACCGGAGACGGCAAGGTCTACACCCCAGTTTTCCATCTGGAAGTCCATGCTCGCCAGTGAACTCACGCAATCCACGTAGAGCATTGCTGGATGTGAGCTTTGATCCATGGCTGCTCTTACGGCTGCGATATCACTACGCACACCAGTGGCTGTTTCGTTATGGGTAGCCAATACCGCCTTAATACTGTGATCGGAATCTGCAGCCAGGCGTGCCGCAAAACGATCAGCCGGTGCACCCGTGCCCCAGGCACACTCGATGATTTCAACATCCAGACCGTGGCGCTGACAAAGATCGATCCAACGATGGGAAAACATGCCATAGCGAGCTACCAGTACTTTGTCGCCAGGGGACAGAGTATTGGTTATCGAGGCCTCCCAGCCACCGGTACCGCTACCGGGGAAAACAAATACCGGTTCTACTGGGAATCCTGTGGGTAGAGGTTGAGTTTTCCACAGTGGAACAGAATTGAAACTCGATAGTTTTCGGGCTCTTCTCCGCTTTGTTGAGTGATTCCAGGTTTTCAAATAGAACATAGATTGATTATCCGGGAGGGATGATTGTCTAATTTTGAGTTTGAAGTACCCGGTATCCCTGATGCCCCTGGCGCGCTTACGGATCATTCCTATACTGACATTACCAGCCTCTATCCTGGCGCTTGTTAGCTTGTGTTTCGCATAATTGCAGATGCCCACACAATGCTTTCCGAGCGATTTTGCGCACTTTTTCAGATAGAGCATGGGTGACTGATCTGCTATCAAGCACCCACTTTCCAGTTGCTCTGCCATCCCCTCAAATGAAGTGGCACTCCACAGAGACTGAAGCTGTTCTTTTAAAACGTAGAGCGCCTTCAGGTTGCTATTGCTATCCAGCAACGTTTGCAGCTTGTTACTTTGTTTCTCACTCAACTTATCCGCATTTTTGAGCAACAGATAATGCGTCCCCTTCATCCGTTTTTTACCCTTCGGATCGGCCTTCCTGAACTCAAGCCGGCGCTGGTTATGGATAGCTTTGCTGTAATTTTTCATGACGTGAAAACGGTCAGACACAATGTCTGCCAACGGCAAGCACTCCCTGACAGCCTTTTGATAAGCAGGGCCCATATCCATAGCTACGGCCTTGATTTTACTGGCTGTATCCGGGGGGAGATGTGTTAGAAATCGTGCAAACACCTCGGCCGTTCGACCCGCTTCCACCCGGATCAGATGACCTCCGACCCTATCGTAGACCACCGTCATATAGTCATGGCCTTTCGCCCTGGCAACTTCATCTACACCAAAATATATTCCAAGCCAGTCAACTGTGCAGGATCAAGCGCAGGGAGCGTTTCCATCAGGTATGCCTTGTCGATATTCTTTACTGTCTCCCATCGTATCCCCAAATGCCTGGAGACGGCCTGAATAGACATAGGGCGGCATAATCCACTGATCAGTCGGCAAAACCGGTGGGTGAAACGGCACCCTTTATCGACAAAATCACACCCCTCAATGCGGCGCTCACCCTTGCTGATAAACCCCTGGGCAGTTCAATGTCGAGCACACATGGATACCCCGAAAGGGGGATGTCGTTAACCTGCCGGCGAATAGGCTGGTTGATAGTTCCCTTCTTGCCTGTGGTGGGGTCTATAGTGCTCCTGCGGGCGTCCCGGCTACGGTGAATAACAATCCTGTCACCCTCTTCGTCCAGTTTAATTTCATTTACACGTTGCCCCCGTTGCCCCGTGAGGTTTAAAATATTCCGTGAGATGTTGATGGTCATATACCTGCTCTATGTAAAGTTATCACAAACCAACCATATCAACAGGTTACTTGATGGTCGGCCTCTTTTTTCACTCAACAAAGCGGAGAAGAGCCAGTTTTCGAAGTTTCTAAATCCTCGGGCAGCCGATTTTATTGTCTGAATCTTTGAATTAAATCCTTCTGCGGTCGCATTGGTGATGCGATGTTTCAAGTAAGTCATTATGTTGTCGAGATGTTTCTTTAGCATCTTGGCGACTGATATGACCGGCTTTAGACGTGAATATGTCGCCCACCAGTACCATTTCTTAAAGAACGCCCGGGCTGGTTTATCGTAGCTGTAAGTCCACAGGTCAAGCAGCGTCTCTTTGATTGCCCAGGCTCGGGCAACCTTCAACCCCTTTGATTGAAGGCCATAAAAAGTGGCTTCATCTTTTTCACTCCAGTTGTCGGGATTGCGTAACCAGGTATAGCGAGACCCGACCAGGTCATTGATACCGGCGGCTCTTAATGTTTTATTTTCTTTGCGCCTGACTTGGTCAACCATTTTTGTAAGATAACTGACGATATGAAACTTGTCGTGAACAATGGCGGCGTTCGGTAAAGTCGCCTCAACTGCCGTCATAAATGGAACCCACATATCCACGGCAACAGCAGCTACTTCATTACGCTGCTGTTCTGGAAGCGTGGACAGCAATGCGGTTGCCGATTCCGTCGTTCTATCTGCCACGACCTCAAGCACTCTGGACGCATTCAAATCGTACAGCAGGCTGGCATAGGATTGCCCCTTGCGAAAACTTTTTTCATCGATGCCAAGGTGTTTCACTTCCTCAACAGAGCGTCTGTCCATCCCTCTTTTCACTGCTCGGGATTGAATATGGTGCACCTCATCCCACGACAGACCAAGTAGTTTTGCGGCCTGTGTCTTGTTGCTGGCAGCCGACAGCACATCAATAGCGAAACGCTCAAATAATGCGTAAAGCGTGCCTGCGTATCTGCCCACGGTACTTTCAGGCTTTTGATTCCATGCGCTTTACAATGAATACGCGGAACCTGAGCAACTAACTGCGTCTTGAACTGCATCGTATCAAGGTGTCGCCATGTGCGTTGCTCACGATGGTCGTAAACCGAACAAAGGGCATGGCAGACACTACACGCGCCTTTCGTTCCCTTTGGCCAATCTATCTGGAGGGTAATTGATTTGTCGGTCAGATCCGGGGTAATAGCCGTGATTTTCCATGGGTCGCCAAGCCCCAAAAGTTGAGTAAACAACGCGGTATCTTTCATTTGAATATCTCCATAAAAAAAGACTCTTGTACCACATTCCTGACCATTGTTTGGCTTTTACCCATAGGAAACTCGGAAGAACCCAAATACCTGAGCACTTTGCGTCTTGAAGACCTTTTTCAGGTCCTCGAGCAGCGGTTGCAGCGAGTCTGCGAAATCAGGCGCTCGATGATCCGTTGTCTGTATGTTCATCGCAGCGCGCAAACGGTCTGGGATATTAGTGGGCTCAGGGATAAAAACCGGGTTTTGATCGCGCATGATTGACTCCAAGATTTTTAGGATGCGGGAAGTATAGCCGATTTTGTTATTTTTACAATATTTATGGAAATATATTCCATTTTATAATATATATTATCAAATCATTGTTTTATAACGTTTTATTATTATTTATTTGACATTTATATCAGTTAATGGAAGTATATTCTAAATTATATTTTAACGTTTCACGCATTGACACATTGCACCGGGAAGCCACATGTCGGAACAAACGCCAAAGAAGAAGCCCCGCGGTCGGCCAAAGTCTCCGCCCAGTGAATTGCCTGGCGCCACCATTGGAGCCCTGGATCGCGGCATCAACTTACTGATCACCCTTGCCAAAGAAGGCCAACTCAGCCTCACCGACCTCGCATTAAGTGTGGGCATGCCCCCCTCCACCGCACACCGGATGCTCGGCACACTGGAAAAACACGGTTTCGTGGAACTTGATATTGAAACTCAGCAGTGGGCTATCGGCGTCGAGGTCTTTCGGGTCGGCAGCGCGTACCTCAGCCGCACTAACCTGGTTGAATCTGCGCGCGCCACCATGCGGAACTTATCCGAAGAAACAGGTGAAACAGCAAATCTCGCGATTGCCGACCAAGGAGATGTTGTTTTTATCAGTCAAATAGAATCTCACAATCCGATCAGAGCGTTCTTCCGCCCTGGTACTCGTGGCTATATGCATGCATCGGGAATCGGCAAGGCGCTACTGGCACATGTCAGTAGAGCGGATGTAGAGAAAATTCTGCACAAAAAAGGTTGCCCTGAATTTACGGCAAAGACCATTACCTCCCCGGGCGCACTATTTGCCGACCTGGACGAGATCAAACAACGCGGCTGGGCGCTCGATGACGAAGAGCGTTACTCAGGGATGCGTTGCGTTGCGGCACCGATTTACAATTCGTTTTCGGAGGCCATCGCTGGCGTCTCCGTCTCGGGGCCAACGGTGCGCTTTCCCGACAACCTCATCGCGGAGATTGGTCCGAGGGTAAAAAGAGCCGCACAGCAGATTACGGTAAGTATAGGAGGAAAAGCGCCTGACTAACCCCGCCTACCGGCCAGATCGAAAATCCTTTCCCTCGTTACCCAAGGAGCTAATAATATGAAATCTCGTAAAATTCGGCTCTTCTCCGCTTTGTTGAGTGATTCTAGGTTTTCAAATAGAACATAGATTGATTATCTGGGAGGGATGATTGTCTAATTTTGAGTTTGAAGTACTCGGTATCCCTGATGCCCCTGGCGCGCTTACGGATCATTCCTATACTGACATTACCAGCCTCTATCCTGGCGCTTGTTAGCTTGTGTTTTGCATAATTGCAGATGCCGACACAATGTTTTCTGAGCGATTTTGCGAACTTTTTCAGATAGAGCATGTGTGACTGATCTGCTATCAAGCACCAACTTTCCAGTTGCTCTGCCATCCCCTCAAATGAAGTGGCACTCCACAGATACTGAAGCTGTTCTTTTAAAACGTAGAGCGCATTCAGGTTGCTATTGCTATCCAACAACGTTTGCAGCTTGTTACTTTGTTTCTCACTCAACTTATCCGCATTTTTGAGCAACAGATAATGCGTCCCCTTCATCAGTTTTTTACCATTCGGATCGGCCTTCCTGAACTCAAGCCGGCGCTGATTATGGATAGCTTTGCTGTAATTTTTCATGACGTGAAAACGGTCAAACACAATGTCTGCCAACGGCAAGCACTCCCTGACAGCCTTTTGATAAGCAGGGCCCATATCCATAGCTACGGCCTTGATTTTACTGGATGTATCCGGGGAGAGATGTTTTAGAAATCTTGCAAACACCTCGGCAGTTCGACCAGCTTCCACCCAGACCAGATGACCTCCGACCATATCGTAGACCACCGTCATATAGTCATGGCCTTTCGCCCTGGCAACTTCATCGACACCAATATATTCCAAGCCAGTCAACTGTGCAGGATCAAGCGCAGGGAGCGTTTCCATCAGGTATGCCTTGTCGATATTCTTTACTGTCTCCCATCGTATCCCCAAATGCCTGGAGACGGCCTGAATAGACATAGGGCGGCATAATCCACTGATCAGTCGGCAAAACCGGTGGGTGAAACGGCACCCTTTATCGACAAAATCACACGCCTCAATGCGGCGCTCACCCTTGCTAATAAACACTTGGGCCAGTTCAATGTCGAGCACACATGGATACCCAAAAAGGGGGATATCCTTAACCTGCCGGCGAATATGCTGGTTGATAGTTCCCTTCTTGCCTGTGGTGGGGTCTATAGTGCTCCTGCGGGCGTCCCGGCTACAGTGAATAACAATCTTGTCACCCTCTTCGTCCAGTTTAATTTCATTTACACGTTGCCCCGTGAGGTTTAAAATATTCCGTGAGATGTTGATGGTCATATACCTGCCCTATGTAAAGTTGTCATAAACCAAACATATCAACAGGTTACTTGATGGTCAGCATCTTTTTTCACTCAACAAAGCGGAGAAGAGCCTAAAATTCTTACGCTAGACGAAGCAAAAGTTATTGCAGCAGCAGCCGAGGCAGAGGCCGCAAAAAATGGCTGGGTAGTGGCTATCTGTATCTGTGATGTAGGCGGACACGTTATCCTCCTATACCGCATGAAGGGTGCTACTCCCATGAGCGCAATGGTTGCCCCGGAAAAGGCCCGCACAAGTGTATTGTCTCGCCGCCCAAGCAAGGCGTATGAAGATATGGTCAACGCGGGAAGGACTGCGGCACTGTCCATGCCAGTGGTAACACTCGAAGGTGGCGAAATGATAATAGTTGAGGACGAGTGTATCGGTGCGGTGGGGGTTTCTGGTGTTCAGGCTGGACAAGACGCCCAAATTTCTCGCGCTGGTGTCGCCGCCATTGGGGCAAGTTTCGATTTCGAATGAATCTTAAAGCTTCGAGCTCGCCTCCGCCTCTCGACCGCTCGCAACTGGTACGACCGGTGCAATTGCAGTGCATTTGTTCACCGATTCAGCTCCATCTCAAAAACTGGCTGTTCAAAGCCGTTCTCTACAACCCGGAGAACGACAACGGAAGCTCCATCGCGAGTACCCATATCGACAACCACAAAACCAGGTGCCGCATGAGCAAAAACAGTGTCGGGAATATTGGTCACGGTAGATACCCGCTTGGGTGCCCCCGCGCCACTGACGACATGCGCACCCACCACGCCATCGGACTGCAGAATTTGTAGGTTGTGGTCGTGGCCTGCGGCGTAGAGCAGGGGAGGGTTGCGCCTGAATACGGCTTCCGTTTTGCTAATCCACTGGGCGTAATTAGGTTCGTAGGTATTGCTAAGGCTTCCGGGTATCGCTCCATATATTCCCACGATGACATCGCCAATGAGGCCATAGCTCAAGCCACCGTGTGGGCCACCGGTAACCATTGGATAATGACTGGCTACAATCACATGGTCATCGGCATGCGCCATAAGTAGGGAATCCAGTTTCGAAAAATGCTCTTTGTCTGAGCCATCTGTAGAACAGGCGTCGCGTAGCCTTGGGGTTAGAAAAGGCGTAGGGTCCAACACGAGCAATACAACCGCTGGCTGATCTGCTTCCTCTTCGGCCAGAACAATTTTCTGTGGGCCTATGCACCCATTTCTCGGGGCGAATACCGTATTGCCCTGGGGCCACTCCTCTACAAAGGTCTGTTGATTGATAATGGCTGCAATATTCTGATCCGCCGGGTCCATGCCCCAATCGTGGTTGCCTGGAATCGCGATTTTTAGAACTGAGGTGGCCGACAGCTGCTGCCCCAGAATGCGCTCCGCCTCAATGCGTTTTTCCTCGGTGAGCCCGTCATCATAAATATTGTCCCCGAGAAACAGCACGGAGGCATCGCTCACATCACCTGCCCAGTTACCCAGTGCCGTAAGTGTCGGATCGTTCTCCAGATAGAGCCCCGCATCGCCGATAAGAATGAGCCGACGATGTATGGCAATTTCGGCGACATTTCCCGACCATCTCTGCGCGATAAACGGCGCGGCTTCCGCGGGGTAATTCTGGCCTTCCAGTACGGGATCATTGCGGACTACCAGAAATACTATTCCTGTAGTCAAAAGCAATACAGTTATCGTTGCAATGCGGCCAAAGCCCGTGTTTTTTCTATCCATTATTCTCTTTTCTCGCAGGTGAGCAGTTCATTTTGTCAACCGAAGGAAGTCTAGCGCGGTAAAGATTGTAATGTCGACGCAAGATGCTAATTGATATGGCGCCTGCCGTTCTATTTAATCCGACTGTAGAAAACTATATTAGCTCACCTATGGAGGAGACCGGTCAATGAAAACTTATGCACTCACAGGCGGCGCCAGCGGCATTGGCGAAGCGATCAAGCTACACCTGCAAAATGAGGGACATAGAGTTATCTCAATAGACATCCACAACGCCGATGTCGAGTCCGATCTCTCTACCAGCGAAGGCAGGAATGCAGCGGTGGCAGCGGTTACCACTGCGGCCAGCGAAGGCCTTGATGGATTTGTTGCCTGCGCGGGAGTGGGCTCCCATATCGAGAATCTCTCATTGATACCCAGTGTCAATTATTTTGGTGCCATTGATTTGCTCGAGGGATTGAGAGAGTTACTGATTGAGAAAACCGGATCCATCGTGTTGATATCGTCCAACTCTGCACCGGCACCAACTGATGCTGAATATGTAGAAGCGCTGCTCGCTGGCGATGAGGCAAAGGCGAAGGAGCGCACGAGCGCTATGGAAGGTCAGCCAGCTTACTCCGGGTCGAAACAGGCTCTGACGCGATGGATGCGACGCAATAACGGGGAGTATGCCGCCCAGGGTATTCGCATGAATGCGATCGGCCCCGGCTACACCCGCACTGCGATGAGCGCCGCTGTTGAAGATACACCACGCTGCGATTGACGGCGTGTCGCTGGCACTATTGGTGGCAGCCCTGCACCACGAGGGTGACCACGGGTCAATCGCGGCCGATGCGGCTCAACAGGAAGATCCCGATCAATTCGACATGTGGAACCGGGCGGGGTGTACGGCGCGTAACCTTGAACGATATCGCGATAAGCATCGTCGGTGGCGCACTGCGGGATTATCTGCAGTCACACGGTGAGCTGCCGAAGAATTCCCTGGTGTGTGGCGCGCCGGTAAATCTGCGTAGCAAAGGCGATGGATCTACCGGCAATAAGATAGCCACTATGCAGGTGGGTCTGGCCACGGATATCAAAGATCCCGTCGAGCGACTGCGAGCTGTACACCAATACGCCTTGATGGGAAAAGCGAAAATTAATACCCTGGGTTCCGGCACTGTGATGGATATCAGTGATAGTGTGGCACCTGGCTTGCTCTTCAAGTAAGATTGGACGCATTGGAAACCATGCTTGATCGTGAACGGGAAGCCTTGTCGGAAATGCGGTCAGATAGGGACGCCTGGAAGCAACAGGCGACGGCACTTCTGGCGGGGCCAGAAGGACGGCGCCGCAGATGGTGGCCCTGGTAGCAAGCCCTTGAAATGGTTTCTGGCGAAACACCCTTGCAACCCCTGTTGTTCATTGCAACAAGACGCATCAAGACCTGTTTGAAACATAAGGAAGATTAAGCCCAATGAAACGCCTGTTTGCCCTGACCGCTCTGCTCCTGACCATCCTGCTTGCCCCACCCGCCTTCTCTGCTGATTTTCAAAAGGGAGTGGATGCTTATAATCAAGGGGATTATGCTACGGCCCTGAAGGAATTTACGCCTTTAGCAGAGCAGGGCGATGCCGATGCACAGCGCAGCCTTGGGGTGATGTACGACAACGGCCGAGGCGTGGCGCAGGATGATGCCGAGGCGGTCACATGGTACAGGCTCGCGGCAGAGCAGGGCTATGCCAAGGCACACAGTACAACCTTGGGAATATGTACGCCAACGGCGAGGGCGTGGCGCAGGATGATGCGGCGGCGGTCAAGTGGTTCAGGATGGCGGCAGAGCAGGGCTATGCCAATGCACAGTTCAACCTTGGGTTAATGTACGCCAAAGGCAGAGGCGTGGTGCAGGACTATTTACTCTCTCACATGTGGGGCAATCTGGCGGCCAAAAACGGAAATGACAAAGCGATAGAACTCAGAGACGCTATTGCAAAAATAATAAGCCCGTCCGACATTTCCAAAGCGCAGGCAATGGCCCGTGAGTGTGTCAAAAGCAGCTATAAAAACTGCGGATGATGGGGCATACTCCAAAACCGGTAAGACTTCAGTGTTCATCGCATGGTGCGAAGCGGATGGCGCCTGGCGGTATTTCGGCAATGTTCGGAAGGATTGGCTGGCTGATCCTACACCAGCTACTTTGGCTGTAAAAAATGAGGCTGAGATAGCGATGGAGGTCACCCGTCGGGCTCTACTAGCTGCGAAGGTGGCATCATGACCCGAACGGATGCTGAGATAGATTAAGGCCAGCGCCGTATGGTAGCCAACAAATCCGGTACCTCCGGTTATCATGACACGCATATTCGACTCCTTGCTTCCCAGTCCCCGATAAGTAAATGGCTATCCAAGATAAGCCTGACCGCCATCCAGGCCAATACTCTGACCGTTTACATAGGCGCTGTTGTCACTACAAAGCATAGCAACAAATCGCCCGATGTCTGCCTCGCATTCACCAATCCTGCGCTGGGGAATACTAGCTACAAACGCTTCGGCCTCCTCCGGATTGTTGTCTATCCACCACTCCAGGCCGGGAGATTTGGCATGGGGTAATATGACATTAGTGCGGATACCTTCAGGACCCCATTCGCACGCTGCTGCGCGAGTGAGAGAGCGAATTGCCTCCTTGGTGGCGGCATAGGCTCCATAGCCGGTCATGTCCCAGCGTTTGCCTGCAGAACTGGCGAGATTCACAATACAGCCTCCGCCTCTAAGGTGCGGCCGGCACAACTTCATCAATCGAAAGGTAGCAAGGGGACCGGACTCCCAACCCGCAGCAAAGCCCTCTTCTGTCACCTGATCCAGAGTTCCCAGCGGTACCTCCTGGGCATTGTTCACGAGAATATCAAGCCCTTGAAAATGTTCAATGACGCGATCCAGGCATGAGCGCATGGACTCCGCCGATTTAACATCGCACACCAAGGGCACGGCCACACCACCGCGTTTTTCAATTATTGCACAGGTAGTTTCAAGCTTGGCTTCTGTACGGCCTGTGACGGCCACTTTGGCGCCCTGCGCGGCCAGCGCCAGAGCGATACCCTGCCCCACTCCCTGGCCAGCGCCAGTGACCAAAGCAATTTTTGATTCAAGCATCATGAGATAGACCTCCCGAAAAGGAAACGATAGAAGAATTCGGTGCTAAGTATCACCGAAAACCCAATGGGAGAGGACATAACTTCTTATAAGAACCTCATGCGTTCAGGCAATTAAACCGGAGCTTCTCCGAGAGCGGATATTTGTCGCAATGCATGGCCAGGCTGACTTTAGCGTTCGCCCAACAATCGCATTCGTTCCTTGTAGGCCTTGGGCGTCTGCCCGGTCCAGCCCTTGAAGGAGCGGACGAAAGAACTCGGTTCTGTGAAGCCCAGGTGCTCCGCCAGATCAGCCACCTTGGCATTTTCATGAATAAGTTTGTCGATCGCTATATCGCAGCGAATCTCATCCTTCAGCGCTTGATAGCTGGTTGTCTCCTTTTGCAGTCGACGGCGCAGACTGGATTCGGACATGTGCAGATGATCGGCAATTTCGGTAAAAGATGGCATGCCGTTGGGTATATCAATCGTAACCAGGGATTTAATCGCCGCGCTGGTGCTGGCAGGCTCGCGCTCGGAGGCAATAAGCAGATATACCGTGTTGTTCAAAAACTCCTGCAGGGAGTCAACGGTATGCACCACGCGGCGCTCTAGAAGCTTGCTACTAAAGCTCAGCGTGTTTTCATCCGCATCAAAATAAATGGGGCAATTCAGCGCTTTGGTTAAACTCTCGTAATAGGCCTCGTTCAGATAAGGCGCCGCCACCTTGACCTCATCGGATTCTAGCGGTTGCCCGGTGAGCCATCCACAAAAGGCGTGCCAGACCATCAGACCCGAAGCGTGAGCGACCGTGTCCCGGTAGGCAGCCCGGTCCCAGGCCTCCGGTACCAGTTGGCTGGGTTCGTCCTGTAAGTTGATGCGGTAACTCAACTTAACCTGATCTTTACCCGGCTCCTCTATCAGTTTGATATTGTATGAAAGTATGGGATACAGCAGTTTTTCGAATCGCGAGGCCATCCGGAGAGCGTCACCGAGAGTCCTGGAGCTGATAATACAGTGGCACATCAATTCAAAGGCTTCGCTGCCCAAACCAGCGGCCCAGGGAAGAGGTTGTCCCAGGGTCTGCATTTGCGACACCGTGGCCTTGTACAGCCTGGAGTAATGCTGCGCGGGTAATCCCTGATCCGGGGGCAGTTGCGCTATGCGCTCTGGAACTATATTGACGGTGGCAAGGATCTCATCAACGTCCAAACCTATACGCTCGATATAGTCGAACAATCGGAGAAATTTCTTGGCGCTTACCGTTATTTCGCTCATAGTAAGTTGCGGTGGATTATGTCCATAAATCTGGCTTTTGAGGCTCTACTTTTATCATAGGCAAAGACTAACATAGATCCACAAATTTCATACTTCGTCATATTTACACAGGCTCAGAGGCATATTCATGGCGGCGCAGGCAAGAGATCACCTTAAACACGAAGTCATGGTTGGCGGTGGCTCCAATATGATATTTAACGGCGGGATTGCCTACTGGCTACTCAGTGGCGGCCCTGCAATGAGCTGGAGCGGCAGTAGCAGTTTTGTCGTCGACATATTCGCCACTGCATTTATTCTGCCCTTCATTGTGGCGCTAATCGTAATCCCCATGCACAAGCGCAAGCTGGCCAAGGGAACTATAGAACCCATGGACTTCGGAGCGGATTCTCGGCTGCAGAACTGGGTGAATCGCCTTCCCGTGAGCACTGCGGGCAACGCTTTTTGCTTTGGCATTATCGGGATGTGTCTCGCCGCACCCCTGCCACTCATTGGTTTTTACCTAGCCGGTGTAGAACAGATAATTCCGCTATATTACGCGACCTTTAAGGGGATATGGGCGGGAGTGATGGCCGCTGTACTGGTAATACCCATGGTGATGTCTGCTCTGCGCGGCGCGGCGCGGCAGCGGGCGCGATAAACGCCACAGCAAGCTAAGCACGGTGGACAGCTCTAGGACTAACATTGGATTTTGGCATTTTGCACAACAAAACCCGCAGAAACTGGCAATTGCCGCTCCGGATGGCCGCCACTGGAGTCGCGGAGAATTACTGGCCACCAGTAACCAGATGTCACACGGCCTGCGCCAACTCGGCTTGCAAGGGGGAGATCGCATCGTGGCGCTGCTACCCAATACTGCTGAGCTTATCGCCTTAAACCTCGCAGCGACGCAGATTGGCTGCTCCTTGATCCCGCTAAACCCAAAGCTCAACTCCCAGCAAGTTTGCCAGGTTCTGAGCGATAGCGGAGCGTGGGCCTTTTTCGCACAGGACAATTTGGCTGGCATAGCAACTCGCGCCGTTAAAGAGGCCAACTTTCCCACCTCAGCCGCCTTTTCCATAGGAGGCGACTGCAAACTACCAAGCTATCTGAATCTGGTGAGCAATCAGCCGGGGACACTACCCCAGTACCGCGAAGCTGGGACGACACTTTTCTACAGGCCCGATAGCCCGGACATTTTCACTCCACAAATTCCGCCATCGAAAGACTCAAGTCCCGAACAAATGGCCCGTGAAATGACCGAGTTATTCACGCTATTCGAGATAGAACCGGAGGCTCACAACGTCCACTATTGTGGCTCCGAACTACACCAGTTAGCGGTAATGCTGTGGGCGATGAATTCTCTGCATTACGGGCATGGCCTGGTTCTGGCCAGGCAGTGGGACGCCCTGCAAATGCTCCAGGCTATCCACCGATATCGCGTTACAACCAGTCTTATGGTTCCGGCGCAATTCAAGGCGCTCCTCACGCTTCCCCTGGAGGTTCGCTCTCAATACGAGGTATCCTCTACTCGGTACATGGTTAACCATGGCGCACCGTGTTCCGATCAGCACAAACTTGAAATGATTGCCTGGTGGGGCGAGTCTCTCTACGAGTATTTTCCATGTGATTCAAACCACAGCAAATGTAGCTTGGACGTTCACAACACGCAGAACTGCGGTCAGCTGGCCGGTGTATCAGATTCATTGAAAAATTCGCAACACCCTCCGCTTGAAGAGCGCAGCTCTACTCGCGAAACCGTACGTAAAAATCACTAAGGGCAAAGGACAGGGAGCAAGACTATGGGATTACTCGAGAATAAGGTGGGTATTGTAACGGGCGCAGGCCAGGGAATTGGCCGCGCTATCGCCATGTCTTATGCACGCGAGGGCGCGAAGGTGGTGATCGCCGACTTTAATGCCGAGATGGGTGCACAGAGCGCCGAACTTATTCGCGACGCCGGTGGAGATGCGGCATTCATCCAGGGCGATGTCAGCAAAGAAGAATCAGTGAAGGAGGCCATAGACTTTGTAGTGGCCACCTATGGCCGTTTGGATATCGCCTGTAACAGTGCAGCGGTTAGCCGGGGTTCGGGCCCCATTCACGAATATGAGCGCGAAGTGTTCGATCAAACGCTTGAAATGTGTCTGACAAACACCTGGCTGTGTATGAAGTATGAACTTGCGGCGATGATTGAAAATGGCGCCGGAGCCATCGTGAATATTTCCTCTAACGCGTCCCTGAGGGGCCAGGCTCACAATACTGCCTATGCTGCTGCGAAAGCGGGTGTAAACATACTGACTAAAAGCTCGGCGGCAGAAAATGGGCCCATCGGCATTCGCATCAACGCCGTTTCTCCAGGAGTGATAAGAACACCTGGTTTGGAAGCCTATTTCAAAGACCAACCAGAAATGGAAGCTGGCCTGAAATCCGCCGCTGTAATGAACCGTCTGGGTGATCCCAACGAGATAGCTGAAGCCGTGACCTTCTTATCCAGCGATCGCGCTTCGTTTATTACAGGTCAACTGCTTTCAGTCGACGGTGGTGGAGCTGTACGCTAGGGGTAGGTATCTACAGCACCGGACCACTTCGATGAAACTAACAGTGCGCGTTTGCCTACCTATTCTTGCGTTGGGTAGCGCGTGCCTTCCCGTTAACGTGCTTGCGCAAGATTTTCGCGGTTGGACAAGCTACGGCGGTGATAAGGGCAATAGCCACTACTCCCAGCTCAGTGATATCAATCGCACAAACGTAAATCGTCTCCAACTTGCCTGGTCCTATCAAAGTGCTCGAGGCGAAACCCTGCCGGACACATCGGAGCTTCAGGTCAATCCAATTGTTGCGAACGGCGTGCTCTACGGCCGCAATCCGAACTACAACGTGTTCGCGCTCAATGCGGCGACGGGGAAAGAACTCTGGCAACATTTTCCGGCTATAGCACATGTCGGCCTATCGAATATGCGCGGGGTCACTTTCTGGAGAGCGCAGAGCGCTGGAAAGGGAATCGGAAAATCTCGAATCTTCTTTACCACCGGTCATTATTTAATGGCGCTAAATGCGGCGGATGGCTCGCTAATTAAATCTTTTGGTACAAATGGCAAGATAGATCTCCGCAAAGGTCTCGGGCGAGACCCCGAGAAAATCAGCGTCAATGCCCCCTCCCCCGGTATGATCTACAAAAACCTGATTGTTATGGGATCGGCAGTTACCGAAACCCAGGGCGCAGCACCCGGCGATATCCGCGCCTACGATGTCATCAGCGGCAAACTCGTCTGGACTTTTCACACCATTCCCCACCCAGGTGAAGTTGGATACGAAACCTGGCCAAAAGAAACCTGGAAAGAAGCCGGCGGCGCCAATGCCTGGGCGGGAATGAGCGTCGATGAAGTGCGTGGGGTAGTTTATGTACCCACCGGATCTCCCACTCCCGATTTCGATGGCTCCGGCCGCGAGGGGGCAAATTTATTCGGCAACAGCATCATTGCATTGAATGCCTCTACAGGTGAGCGACTCTGGCACTACCAGACCATTCATCACGATGTGTGGGACAGAGATCTGAGTTCAGCGCCTACTCTAGCCAATGTCTCAGTCGAAGGAAAAATGAGACAGGCATTGGTTCAAGCATCCAAGCAAGGGGTGATCTATTTTCTGGACAGAGAGACAGGCGAACCCATTTTTCCCATCGAAGAAGTTGCGGTGCCCAAATCTACTGTCCCCATTGAACACAGTTATGCTACACAGCCCAAGGTTACCTTGCCGGAACCCTTTGCCCGACAAGAACTTACTGAGAGCGACTTAACGGATATCAACCCCAAAGCCCACGCGCATGTAAAAGCGCTGTTTGATGAGGCCAAGAAATTTGCCTATCTGAGACCACCGGGTCTCGAGAAGACGATTTTATTTCCCGGATTTTACGGAGGGGCGAACTGGGGCGGCGGTGCTTTCGACCCGGAAACCGGCATGTACTATATCAACGCCATTGAAGCACCCCATCTAATCCATATAGAAGCGGTGGAAGTTGATAAGGGAAGCAGACTGGGATTTGGTGAATATATCTTTCGTCAGCATTGCAGTGGGTGCCATGGTATCGACTTACAGGGTTTTTATCCTTATGCCCCGTCGCTGTTGGGAGTAAGCGAACGACTCAGAACTGCTGTGGAGTTACAAACTACCCGCCGCCGGCTACGCCACCCCGAGCACTTATGAAATCGATGGCCGCCAGTTTATTGTCATCACTGCCAGCGGGGGGAAGTTGGGCACCGCGGTGGGAGACCAATATCTGAGCTTTGCACTACCCCAATAGATCGATGAAATTCAAGAGTCGCTAATTATAAACAGTAGCTTATAATCTAGCCCGATTTTATCGGAGATCTGGCTATGGGGCCTGAAATAACTGAGTTGGACAACGGTACACTGGAATACGTTTCCGATGAGGATTTTGTATTCGAAGGAGGGGCATCGATAACCCCCCTGGTATTGGCATTCGAATGCTATGGCTCACTCAACGAACAAAAAGACAATGCAATTGTCGTGCACCACGCCCTGTCCACCAGTAGCCACCTAACCGCTTCACCAAAAAATCCCGAAAAAGGTTGGTGGCAAGAAATGGTTGGGCCAGGCTGCCATCTGGACACCAACAAATATTACATTATTTGCATCAACAATCTGGGTAGCTGCTACGGCTCCTCCGGCCCCAATAGTTTCAAACCCGAAAACCAGGAAAAGTATCTGACCGATTTCCCTACTGTGACTATTATCGACATGGTGAAATCCCAGAAGAAGCTAATCGATGCACTGGGCATAAAACAGTTGCACGCCATTGTCGGAAATTCCATGGGCGCTATGCTGTCTCTGGCCTGGCTGACGCTTTACCCCGACCACGCCCGGCATTTAGTCTCGATTTCTTCCTCGGCCCAGGCCTACCCGGCCAACAACGCCAATCGACTTTTACAGCGCGACATTATCCAGGTTGATCCTGGATGGAAAAAAGGAAGTTACAGTGACAGCTCAGAGTTACCGGGCTTTAAAACGGCGCGGAAGTTGGGACTACTGACCTACCGAAATTGGGCGGAACTCAACGAGCGGTTCGTTAACAAAACCGGCGCTGAATCCATAGAGCACTACCTGAACTACAATGCCGAAAAATTTATCGCGCGTTTTGATTGCAACAGCTATCTGTATTTGCTGGACGCCATGAACACGTTCAACTTAAGCAGCCCCGAGCATTCCTTGGCCGAGGTTTTTAAACCTATCAAAGCCAAAACGTTGGTTGTCAGCGTCAATTCGGATATTTTGTTTACCCCGTCACAACAACAAGCGCTGTTTGCCGCGCTGGATGAAGCCGGGGTGGCCTCCAGCTATATCGATCATCAATCGACTTTCGGGCACGACGCTTTCCTGATTGAAACCGAGGCCTTCGGTCAATACATCAGCCACTTTATTGGCTAACGCGGCGCTTAGGCAGAACACTCCAGCAACAAGCTATGCGATCTGATCACATCCTCGGCAGTGAGGCCAGGCAGCCGCCCGCTGGCGATGAGATGGGTCATCCCCAATTCATCTGCATATCTAGCTAACTGGTCTTTGACAAAATGGGTGTCGCCGATGATAGTCCATTCATCAACCGGTGCAGATTCATCTCGAACGGTGCTCGCCACGGTTTTAGACAAAGCCAATTTGAGACTGTCGGCTTCCGCACTATCGCGGGTGACATACACTGTTCGCATCACCGGTATAGTTGTTACAGCCTCGTGACCGGCTTCGGATACGCTCTTATGGTAGTGGGCGTAATTGGATTGCAAAACCGACAGAGTTTCAACCGGCGAAGCCAGATAGGGCAAACCCAGCTTGCCAACCTGTTGCAGGGCCAGCGGACCGAAAGCCGCGACCCATATTGGCGGGTAGGGTTTTTGCACGGGCAGTGGGGCCAGATAAACAGCCTCGCCTTTCGCGTCCTCAAGTATTGCCTCACCAGACCAGGCTTTGCTCATGATCTCCAAATTGTGGGAGAAACGTTTCCGTTTATCTTTACTGGGAAGATCGAAGGCTCGAAACACAGAATCTTGAATACCCCGCCCTACTCCCAATATCAGCCTGCCCTCGCTCAGATGATCCAGCACTGCGACTTCTTCTGCAGCCTGGATGGGGTGCCGGATAGTGAGTAGATAGGAAACGGTGCCAAGCTTAATCCTGGAGGTTGTAGCGCAAACGGCGGCCAGGAGAGTCAGTGGCGAAGGCATGGTGCGAGCGTCACCAAAATGGTTTTCCGGAAGCCAATAGGAATGCAGGCCCATAGACTCTGCAATTTCCGCTTGCTCGCACAGGGCTTTAGCGGTCCAGGTCGGGCCGGATTTCCAGGAAGTAACGCCGATTTTTATTTTTTCACTCACCGGATTTCGGATAATCTGTATATCCAGTTTCACCGGGCGTATACATTGCCGATAAATCAAACTTCGCCAACTCGGCGCCGTTCTTCCATCGATCAACGAGGTCGGGATTGCCGATAAAATGCCTCGCGTACGAAACTGCACCCGCTTCTCCGGCCGCGACTACCTCTTGCCCCTCCTCAAAGTCATAACTTTCATTGACGATAAGTCGATCGGCAAAATGTCGTTGCCCCAGTTTGATATTGTCTACGCGGCCCTTGGGGAAACGAATAACATGCAGGTACGCCAGATTGTGGGCTCTGGCCTTGTCCAAAAAGTAGTCGAAGGTCTCCTGCGGGTTTTCATCGCTCAAATCGTTAAACGGGTTGTCCGGGCAGATTCGAAAGCCCACTCGATCCGAACCCGCTACAGCGCACATTGCACCCAGCACATCTAACGCAAAACGCGCCCTATTCTCTACCGAACCACCGTACTCGTCCTCCCGTTGGTTGGTACCGGTAGACAAAAACTGCGCAGGGAGATAACCACTGGTGCAGTGCAATTCCACCGCATCAAACCCTGCGTCCAAGGCATTGCGTGTAGCTTGACGATACTCCTGAACAATCTGGACAACCTCCTGGGTTGAGAGCGCCCTGGGCTCATCGAAGGGCTGCATCGCCGCCTGGTCGGTATACATTTCTCCCCGGGCGGCGATAGCAGAAGGCGCCACGGTTTCGCTGCCTTCCGGCTTGTTTAAAACGCTGGCAACTCTGCCCACGTGCATTAATTGGGCGACCATCAGACCACCTTCGGCGTGCACTGCGTCCAGCACCTTTTTCCAGGCTGCGACCTGAGCGTCATTGTAAATTCCAGAGGTTCGGCAATAGCCAATCCCATCGGCGCTTGGACCAATACCTTCGGAGATAATCAACCCGGCTCCGGCCCGCTGTCGATAGTATTCCACCATGACATCCGTAGGTACTGCGTCAACATCGGCACGACTGCGAGTCATGGGAGCCATAACGATGCGATTGCGCATTTCCAGCGCGCCTAATTTTAAGGGGGAAAATAAATCCATAACTATGTCCTAACGCACACGTATTTTAGGTTCTGCGGCACCGCGCCGCATGGTGGTGAGAAACTCATTGAAAGGGGCAGGGGCAGCCACTTCAGGTTCATCGCCTGTTGGTGGCTTGGCCCAGAACTCTTCCCATGAGGGCCACAGGTCGTGAAAAGCGCCAGCGTAGGAATCCCTGTCGGGCCAACGCATCTTGTCGTCACCAATCGGCGGCTTGTTCAAATCAGTTGCATACCAGTAGCAAGGCAAGCGACGGCGAAAATACCAACGCCCATCGATTCGCTCGTAGTTGTCCCAGTAGAGCATCTGCATAATCACCCATTCTTCACCGGTCTCGTGTTCGTTCTTTGAGTAAACCACTCCGTGGGCGTGGTCTGTATCGTCGAACTCGATGACGTGGTTGCCTATATGATGAGAAGTACCGGTAAACTGCAGGCGCAAGGTATCATCCAGCCATTGCTTTAAGTGAGCTCGGCCCACTTTTTCACGGCTAACCCGTATGTCTTCTGCAAATAGATTGACGTGCGCATCCATATCACGCATGTCCAGTGATAGAGAGTATTTTGCCGGCAGCTGGCGGATTTCATCCAGCGACTCGAGCCGGTCTATCCGTTCCAGCAAGGATTCATCAGTCATTTTGCTCACCCTTACAAAAGCCCTTATCTATCTTTGGCCTGGTTATCCATATTGGTAATGTCAAAAGCGGGAACATAAAGCTGCGGCGTTTTCCCGCCGTCAACGGGCAGTATAACCCCGGTAATAAAAGACGCATCGTCCGAGCCCAGAAAGCAAATAGCGTGTGCCACCTCTTCGGGAGTGGCGGCGCGCATCATCGGAATGGCGTCGGTAATTATCTTTTTGACCGCGTCATTTTTGAGTGTGGCTGCATTGAGTCCAGGCGTATCAACCGCGCCGGGTGCAATCACGTTAACACGGACATTGTGTGGTGCCGCTTCCATCGCCGCACACTGGCTAAATTGATTGAGCGCTGCCTTGGCCGCACCATAGGCACCCGAAGCGACGCCCGCACGCAAGCTACTGACTGAAGATATATTGACGATAGAACCACTGCCCTGGGGAATCATGATACGCATTGCAGCCTGTACACCGATAAACACACTGTCGACACCAATACCAAAGTTGGCGCGCCAGCTATCCAAAGTTTGGTCAACCACCATGCCACCATTAACAGAGGGAGCATTGTTAACTAGCAGATCCAGACGGCCGTATTTTTCGGCAGTATCATTAATCATTTTTGCGAAAGCATCAGTATCGCCAACGTCCAACTCGTAACCGGTAAAAGTGCCTGGGAGAGCTTCGACCGCCGCCTCCAGCTCATCCAGCTTGGGTTTGCGCCGTGCACAGGTGACGACGTGAGCGCCCTCCTGGGCCAGCTGTAGCACAGTGCTGCGACCAATACCCATGCTACCACCAGTGACGATAGCGACCTTTCCCTCAAAACGGTTTCTGCTCATAGCTAAACTCCTGTGTCTTGTACTCTAGGCCGGCAGCGCCAGCACTGCGGTACCTTTGGTGTGGTAGCCCATACGGTTTCTTCCACCGAAAGCAATGCTGAGCTCGGCCCCAGTCTCCGCTGGATTGATAGCGGTGAGTTCCCCCTCCATCACCATGGTGTCTCCCGGTAAATTGGGTGCCATGAGATTGAATTTAATCTGCTGAAGACGGCTGCCGCTACCGGCGTAGTCGCTCAAATAGCGCGCAGACAATCCACTGGTTGTCAGAATGTTCATAAATATATCCGGCATGCCCGTCGCGGTGGCCGATGGAACACTGTGATGAACGGAAATGAAATCCTGGGTGGCGATGGCACCGCCGACGATCAATTTATGGGTAATGGGAATAACGAGTTCAGGCAGCTTGTCACCGATGGAAAGTGATGCAACATCCACGTTCTTAAAGTCTGTGCGCCATAGGTTCTTACTTGCTGCTTCCGCATCATCAGACGCACGCTCAGAAGAGGCGTCTGGCGTAGAGCTTTGCGGCGCTTTAGCTTCCGCTGCCTGATACTGAAAGTACGTAATCAAAGCTTCGGCGAAAGGATTATCCTCTAACGTTAGATACTCCACCCGCTCGGTAACAAAAAAACCAACGCCGAGCCCAGTTGTTTTTTTGTCGCTAATTTTGACAACAGTCGTGAAGTGTTTAGCCTGTTCACTCAGCTGCAAGTAGCGAAGAAAGCGAATGTCGTAACTAACTGCGACATTCGAATCGTAGCCCATGACCTTCAAATCATCGAACACTTGATAAGGCGGCGCGTGGGTTGAACCCGGAGCGTAATTTTCATTGATATCGCGCATGGTCCACATTTGCATCATGGCCGGCGGCGCTATTTGATTCTCTCCCGGTTTGTAACAGGAATTGTCGTCACCCATCGCAGAGCACCACTGCCAGATCTGGGTAGCGCTCACTGGGTTGAAACTCATATAGGGCCCTAAACGAATCCCTTTAAGTGCCTCCAGTTGCTCTGCTTCGGATGGTGATTGCGCTGTCACAGCGTATCCATTGTTCCCAGCAGTGCACCACCGGTCGGAACGCCCACACCAGAGGTCACCAGCGCGTGGTGAATATCTTTCTTGGGCTGATTTACCGAAGTGCCGCGCACCAGCCTCGTTGCCTCAACAATGCCGTTCACACCGTGAATATAGGCTTCTGACAGCTGCCCTCCGTGTGTGTTGGTTGGAAGCCGCCCATCGAGACGCAGGCTGCCATCCAGAACAAAGTCATGCCCACCGAGTGGTTCACAAAAGCCCCAGCTTTCGAGCTGCCACAAAACAATCGGCGTAAATGCATCGTAGATAACGGCCGCGTCAATATCAGCCGGAGTAAGCCCAGACTGCTCGTAGGCCTGTTTCGCAGCGATATCCATCGACGGGATAGCCGCAATTTCATCACGATAAAAGCTGGTCATGGATTCCATGTTGGCGCCAGCACCCTGCCCCACACCCTTCACAACCACACCGGGCTGCTTCAAATGTTTGGCGCGTTCTGTCGTGGTAACCACCACCGCAGAGGCACCGTCGGATTCGAGACAGCAATCATAGAGCTGAAAGGGATCGACGATTTTCTTTTGGGCATCGTATTCAGCGCGGTCAAATGGCTTATCGTAAAAAAGAGCCGCAGGATTACTCGCACCGTGTTGACGGGTGGTGTAAGCCACTTCAAACAGAGAATCCTTGGTGCAGTTTGAAAGATGCATGTAGCGCTGGGTGTACATAGCCACCCAGGATGCCGGGGTCAGCAAACCAAAGGGCATGTACCAGCCCCAGTGGATGCTGTCCGAGGTGGTTATCTCGCCAGAGACTCCGCCTGAAAAGCGATGTCCGGAACGGCCATTAAGGCCTCGATAAATCACCACCGTCTCTGCCATGCCGGTGGCGACCGCCATTGTCGCCTGGTGCAGCAAGCCAGTAGCAGCACCACCGCCGTGTGGAATTCGCGAATAGAAGCTTAAATCACCGATGCCAACGGCACGGGCAACTTCTATCTCGTCACTTGTATCCATAGTGAAGGTGCACATACCATCGACGTCGCTGGATTTCAAACCCGCGTCTTCAAGAGCCGCAGCCACTGCTTCAGCAGCTAGTTGTAGTTCCGAGCGCCCCGAGTTCTTCGAAAATTCTGTATTGGCAACTCCGACAATCGCCGCCTTATCTTTTATATTCGCAACCATTGTTAGGCCCCCTTAGGCAGTTGTACTTGCACGGTGCCCAGCATATGCATGCCCCATACGTTGTTTTCACCCAGCACTTCTATATCCACCAGGCCGCTGTCATCCCTGGCCTTAACCTCACCGGTAATCGTCATCACAAAACCGGGCAGATTAGGTGCCCCCAACTTAAGATCAATTTTGCGAGTGGTGGAATCCGGGCCAGCCCAGTTGGTCACGTAACTGCCCATAAGACCGTTACTTGTGAGTATGTTCATGAAAATATCCGGTAGGCCACTCTTCTGCGCTTCTTTCTTATCGTGGTGTACGGTCGTGAAATCTCGCGATGCAACCGCACCTCCGACTATTAAGGCAGGAGTAATCGAAATTTCTTTTGCCGGCAACTTGTCGCCGACGTTAACACTTTCAATAATTAGAGTTTCCGTAGTCATGATGTGTCCCTTTTTTAGGCCGGGTAAAACTGTGGCAACATGGTTTTTTCATCGACCTGTTCGATCTTGCCTTTTACTTTCATTCCGATGCTCACCTTCTCGTGATCAATACCCACAATGTTGGAGACCACGCGAGTGCCCTCGTTCAATTGAATAACGGCGCAGCAAAGGGGATAGTCATACCCCGGTACTTTCGGATAGTGCAGGGTTGTAAAACTGTAAACTTCGCCCTCTAGAGTCGACTCTATTGAATCCCATTCCACGGATTGACACTCCCCGCACATAGGGCGGGGAGGATGTCGAAGCGTCTGGCAATTTTTGCAGCGCTGAACGAGCATCTTTCCCTCATCCATCGCGTTCCACCACCAACCGTTATCCTGGCCACGGGGCGAGGCAATACGAGTAGGGACTGCTGGAGCACCATCATCTGCGTCGGGAGCTGAATCGGCTGAGTTGCTATCGTTGGGTATAAACTTCAAAACCCGGAATATCTGTTTGCCAATAGCCTCACCCTTTTGATCGGTGAATTCAGTCAGAGTTTCTATGAAGTAACCGATGCCTCGAGCCGTCGCTTTTTGTTCTGAAATGTTGTCAATCACCGTGTGGGCGACCACGGAATCACCGGGCCGCAAATCTCGAAACATTTCAGTGCTGGTGTTGGTTCCCAGCACCCCAGTAAACCCGTATTCGTCAAAGGTGGCATGCAAACCGCGCTGTTCATCCTCTGGCGGATTCCCTGCCATGGGGTAGCCCGTCATACTCCAGGCTTGCAACATTGAAGGAGGTGCGATGATGCCACCCTTCGCAGTTGCCGAGGCGGCGTCTTCGTCATAGTAGATCGCTGACTCCTCCTCCATGATTTCTGCCCACTGGCGAATCATTGCCGGGTTAACATCGTCATTGCCTTTACGGGGAGGGCCATTTTCGCGGCCCACGTAGGCGTAGATTTTTTCCTCAAACGCTTTGGTTTCTTCAGGAGTCATTGCACCTTCCTAGCTGTAAACATTAATAAAAGCCTGTCAATCATTTTTGAAAAAAACGGCTGCTACTTTTTCATCAACTGTAAATTACGGGTATAGGCCAGTTTTTCTGGCGGCGGATTTTCCAAAAACAAACCCCGATAAAAAATGACAGCAATCAGTTCTGCCATTTCCTCCTGGCCCACCTCCTGCTCCACCAACACTTGTTCGCGGTTTATATAGTAATCCCGCAATATGGTCTCCCCGCTACCCGCCAGGGTGTAGACGACCATCATGGCCTGGTGCTCTGTCATGGCCGCCTTGGGGAAGAGCCTGGGCATCTGCTTGGTCAGCCATCCCAGTTGTTCGACAAAGCTTTTCCTCAGCAATCTGGAGAAATCCTCATCCTCGTCGGCCAACTGAAGCATCGCGCGCATAATTCCCGGGCGCTCTACGTAGGCCTGGACCACCATGCGACTGTGGGCCAGCATTCGCTCGTACCAGTCGCCTTTGGGTACGTCGCGTTCTATTTCTTCTACGCGCATCGAATGGGACACAAAATCTTCGAGCATTTCCACAGTTAGTGACTTTAAGTCTTTGAAATAGTGATAAAAAAGGCCAGATGCAACACCTGCTTCTGCCGTGATATCCGCGATGCGCATTTTGTGGTAGCCCAATTCTTCCAGCACAGCCATGGCCGCAGCTTTGAGCTTGGCCCGGGCTTTTTCGCCTTTGGGACTCATACTCTTGGCCGCAGATGCCACTGTATTTTTACTGCCTTTTGACGCCGCACCCGCCATTTTTTTCGACCTCGCCCTCTAGTTTCCATGTACCGGGGACAAATAAATCGCCCTTTTGGACGATTATTGTTGAAATTGAATTCAAATTCAATAATATATGAACCCTAAGCCGCATGCAATGCGATATTAGTAATTCACCCGTCCGACAAACCATGAGTGCCGATATGATTATCGACTACACACCCGAACAAAAAGTGCTGCGGAAAGAGTTGCGCGAGTATTTTGCCGACCTGATCAAACCCGAATATCACGACGCACTTCGCGAAGCCGAGGGCGGAGGTTTGTACAAAGATCTGATACGCCAAATGGGTAAGGACGGCTGGCTGGCCTTGGGCTGGCCGAAAGAATACGGCGGCCAGGGTGCAACCACCACCGAACAACTGATGTTCTTTGAAGAGGCATTGCTGGCAGGCGCCCCTATTCCGTTCGTGACTCTTAACACTGTTGGTCCGGCACTGATCGAATACGGCACCGAAGAAATGAAGCAGAGGTTTCTGCCTGGAATAGCGGCTGGCGAAACACATTTCTGCATCGGCTATTCCGAACCTGAAGCGGGTACCGATTTGGCTGCTCTGACCACCAGTGCCGTCATTGATCCCGACGATCCCGATTACTACATTATCAATGGCACAAAAGTATTTACCTCTGCGGCCGAATCCGCCGACTTTGTTTGGCTTGCAGTGAGAACCACTCCGGACTCCAGACATAAAGGCGTTAGCATGATTGTGGTGGACACTTCCCTGGAAGGGTTCAGCTTTACGCCCATTCACACCGTCGGTGGTGTTCGCACCAATATGACTTACTACGAGAACATACGCGTTCATAAGTCCATGATGATTGGCGAGCCCAATAAGGGTTGGGGGTTGATCATGTCCCAGCTCAATCATGAACGCGTGGGATTGGCAGCCTGGGGAATTCAGGGCTGGAAACTCTACAGCAGAGCACTTGAGTGGGCTCGCACCCAAAGCACCCAAACCCATAGCAAAGGCCAGCGCCCAATCGATGACGTTCGCATTCAAACTTATCTGGCGGAGGTGTTAGCAAAGCTGGAATCCATGCGAGTTATGAACTCACGCATGGCATGGGATCTGGACAAGGGCAATATGAACCCCGCACTGGCCTCTGCATTAAAGGTTGTCTCCACCGAGGGTCTGGTTGAAATTTGTCGCCTGTTGATGGAGTGCCTGGGACCAAGCAGCCTGGTTAGGGCAGATTCCAGCGCCGCCGTTTTGATGGGCGACCTGGAGCATGAATACCGTCGCTGCCAAATCAATACGTTTGGCGGAGGCATCAACGAATTACAACGCGGTATTGTTGCCAACTTTGGCCTCAATATGCCCCGCCACCGCTAACTTACTAGCTAGTGCCTATCCATAAACTTTCAATCCATTGAAATATAAGGAATATTTTTCGCAAGGTAGGCTCTTCTCCGCTTTGTTGAGTGATTCCAGGTTTTCAAATAGAACATAGATTGATTATCCGGGAGGGATGATTGTCTAATTTTGAGTTTGAAGTACCCGGTATCCCTGATGCCCCTGGCGCGCTTACGGATCATTCCTATACTGACATTACCAGCCTCTATCCTGGCGCTTGTTAGCTTGTGTTTCGCATAATTGCAGATGCCCACACAATGCTTTCCGAGCGATTTTGCGCACTTTTTCAGATAGAGCATGGGTGACTGATCTGCTATCAAGCACCCCCACTTTCCAATTGCTCTGCCATTCCCTCAAATGAAGTGGCACTCCACAGAGACTGAAGTTGTTCTTTTAAAACGTAGAGCGCCTTCGGGTTGCTATTGCTATCCAGCAACGTTTGCAGCTTGTTACTTTGTTTCTCACTCAACTTATCCGCATTTTCGAGCAACAGATAATGCGTCCCCTTCATCCGTTTTTTTACCCTATGGCCTTTCGCCCTGGCAACTTCATCTACACCAATATATTCCAAGCCAGTCAATTGTGCAGGATCAAGCGCAGGGAGCGTTTCCATCAGGTATGCCTTGTCGATATTCTTTACTGTCTCCCATCGTATCCCCAAATGCCTGGAGACGGCCTGAATAGACATAGGGCGGCATAATCCACTGATCAGTCGGCAAAACCGGTGGGTGAAACGGCACCCTTTATCGACAAAATCACACCCCTCAATGCGGCGCTCACCCTTGCTGATAAACACCTGGGCAGTTCAATGTCGAGCACACATGGATACCCCGAAAGGGGGATGTCGTTAACCTGCCGGCGAATGCTGGTTGATGGTCATATACCTGCTCTATGTAAAGTTATCACAAACCAAACATATCAACAGGTTACTTGGTGGTCGGCCTCTTTTTTCACTCAACAAAGCGGAGAAGAGCCCGTCTTTTCTCTCACAGGCTTCGCCCTGAAACTCTTGAAACCAGTATTTTATTCACCAGTACGGCAGTGGAAATCCTTCAGGATGACCGAAAACGGGCCATTACAGTATTTTGACAGGTTTTTACTGAATCGACCTGCCAGGCAGGCTCTGTTAAGGTTCCGGCATTAAACAGATTTTCAACTCAAATATCGCTGAACAGCGGGCCGGCTTGTGAGAAAATTTCAGCCGCCACAATCCGTGTGGCATTGATACCAAAGGGAAACCATGAACCACGCCGCACACAACAAACTGATCTCTTTTATCTGGTCAATTGCGGACGATTGCCTGCGTGATGTTTACGTTCGTGGTAAATACCGCGATGTTATCTTACCTATGGTGGTTTTACGCCGTTTAGACACCTTACTTGAACCAACTAAAGCTGCCGTACTTGCTGAAGTTAAATATCAAACGGAAGAAATGCAAGCGACTGAGCTAGGCGATGCGGCGCTCATTGATAAATCTGGTTATGTGTTTTACAACACTTCAAAATGGACGCTAACCAGTATTAAGGAAACAGCGACTAATAACCAGCAAATCATTTTGGCAAATATTGAAGAATACTTGAATGGTTTTAGTGACAACGTTAAAGAAATAATCGATTGTTTTAATCTTAAAGCGAAATTTCAGCGTATGGCTGGCAGAGACGTGTTGCTTGATGTGTTGGAAAAATTTGTTTCGCCAAAGATCAACCTAACCCCACATGATCGCGAAGACGCTGATGGCAACACACTCCCCGCCTTGACCAACCTGGGCATGGGCTATGTGTTCGAGGAACTAATCCGTAAATTCAATGAGGAAAACAACGAAGAAGCGGGTGAACATTTCACCCCGCGCGAGGTGATCTGGCTTATGACCCATCTGGTGTTTGACCCGATCAAGCACCGGCTGCCACCAGTGCTGACCATCTATGACCCCGCATGTGGCAGTGGTGGCATGCTGACGGAATCCCAGAACTTCATCAAAGATACCGAGGGAGCAATCCGCGCCACAGGCGATGTTTACCTCTATGGCAAGGAAATCAACGACGAGACTTACGCAATCTGCAAATCCGACATGATGATCAAGGGCAACGACCCTAAAAACATCAAGGTTGGCTCCACGCTTTCCACCGATGAATTTGCCGTCAATAGATTTGACTTCATGCTGTCCAACCCGCCTTACGGCAAAAGCTGGGCCAGCGAGGTCAAATATATCAAAGACGGTAATGACGTGATCGACCCGCGTTTTCGGGTTGAGCTGGCTGATTATTGGGGCACACGAGCCACCCATGACGCCACGCCGCGTTCCAGTGACGGGCAGTTGCTGTTTTTGATGGAAATGGTCTCCAAGATGAAGTCAACCGAAGACAGCCCGCTTGGTGCGCGCATCGCATCGGTGCATAACGGTTCCAGCCTGTTTACCGGCGATGCGGGCGGCGGCGAAAGCAATATCCGCCGCTATATCATTGAAAACGATTTGCTGGACGCGATTGTCCAGATGCCTAACAACCTGTTTTATAACACCGGCATCACCACCTATATCTGGCTGCTTTCCAACAACAAGCCCGACCAGCGCAAGGGCAAGGTGCAGTTGATTGACGCCAACCTGATGTTCCGCAAATTGCGTAAAAACCTGGGCGATAAGAACTGCGAATTTTCACCGCAACACATTGCCGAAATCACCCAAGCCTATCTGGGTTTCAAACCGGTTGAACGGCAGATGGATGCGAATGATGATCCAATGGGCATGGCGGTGCAGATCTTTGATAACCGCGATTTTGGCTATTACAAAGTGATCATCGACCGCCCTGACCGCCGCTGTGCCCGGTTCAGTGCCGAACGCCTTGCCCCGTTACACTTTGACAAAGCCCTGCGCGAACCGATGCAGCATATTTATGAAACCCACGGCGATGCGGTTTATTCCGCAGGTATATTGCAAACCGAGCGCCAAAACATCCTGAAATGGTGCGAGGATAACGACATCACCCTGAACGCCAAGAACCGTGCCAAACTGCTGGATGTGAAACACTGGCAAAAGCTGCGCGATTTGTTTGCTACGGGACATCAGCTTATGGCGGCAATAGGCACCGGGGAAAGCAACGATTTCAATCAGTTCAAGGCGGATGTGGATGCCGCCCTGAAAGCCGAACAAATCAGGCTGTCGGCAACCGAGAAAAAAGCGATACTGAATGCGATAAGCTGGTATGACGCGGAGGCGGCGAAGGTGGTTAAAAAATCTGTGAAGTTGAACGCGGGCAAACTGGCGGAATTGCTGGAACACCTTGACTGTGCTGAAAGCGATCTGGCGGATTACGGCTATTACAAACAGGCAAACGGCAGCTTCCTGACCTATGAACACAATTCAGATCTGCGCGACGCGGAATCCGTGCCGCTGTCGGATACCATCCACCGCTACTACAGAACGGAAGTAAAACCGCATGTCGAGGAAGCATGGATCAATCTGGATTCTGTAAAAATCGGTTGTGAGATCAGTTTTAACAAATACTTCTACCGCCACAAACCGCTACGCAACCTTGCGGACGTGACCGCCGATATTCTAGTGCTGGAGCAACAGGCTGAAGGGCTGATGGGTGATATTCTGGGGCTGGACGCATGATGCAGGCTTACGCGGAATACAAGGATAGCGGTGTCGACTGGCTGGGAGAAATTCCGGCGGGGTGGGATGTGAAGCGTGTTCAGGATGTGGCCACATACAATGATGATGTCGTTGATGAAATTGCTTACAAGAGGCGCGAGATAAAATACGTTGATATTTCTTCGGTAAGTTCGGTAACAAACTCCTATCAGTTTGAAGAAATGTTGTTTAGCAGTGCGCCAAGTCGGGCCAAAAGGCTGATAAATAGCGGTGATACAATTTTTTCAACTGTACGCCCATATTTGAAAGCCGTTGCAACAATTCAAAACCCAGAATCAAATCTTGTCGTTTCCACTGGCTTTGCCGTGGCAAGGCCAAGAAAGGAAACGAACGCGCGGTTTCTCGGTTACTTGCTGCGAAACGAAGCTTTTATTGATGAGGTTTCCGCAAACTCTGTTGGCGCAAGCTATCCTGCAATAAATGCATCTGATCTGTTTAAAATTAAAACACCTTTTACTGATACCAGTGTGCAAACCGCCATTGCTGATTTCCTTGACGACAAAACAGCCAAGATCGAGGCTTTGGTTGGGATCAAGCGGCGGCAGATTGAATTGCTTAAAGAGTGCAAACAAATCCTGATTCAGAACGCCGTCACCAAAGGACTGAACCCCGATGCCCCGATGAAAGACAGCGGCATAGACTGGCTGGGGGAAATCCCCGCGCATTGGGAGGTGAAACGGCTAGCGTCATTCGGACAGTTTTCAAAAGGTGGTGGTTTCTCGAAATCTGACTTGGCAAACACGGGAACTAATGCGGTTTTGTATGGTGATATTTATACCAAATCTAGAGTTTAGAGTCTGGGGAGGAAGATTATCGCGCAAAGTGTGCGAAAAAACTTGACATAAAGCGGCAAAAAGTTTGCCGCGCCCTATACAGCTTTGCTTTTTAAAAGGTGTATAGGGCGCGGCCTTCAGAAAGAAATGAATCGATTTCTTCTGGAGGCCGCTATGAACGCAACAGGATGTGCTCACATCCCCCGCGAACTGTGCTATTGGATAACATTTTTAAGCAAAGCGCTACCCCCAAGATCCGTAGGCACATTCATTGAACTATTGATCGGCGCTATGTTAACGCCCGCTGGCTTTGTCACCGAAACCTATTTGTTTCTAGACATGCAAAGGCACTGGACGACGTATTACAAATGGCTTGAAGCCGGAAAGTGGTCCTGGTTGAAGCTGGCAAGACAGTTCGTCTGTCTGGTTCTTAGTGCCAAGAATGATCCCGTTCTATATTTAGCGATTGACGATACGGTGAGTCTACGAGCCTCGAAAAAAGCACCGGGCAGCCAGATACATCATCAGCACGGAAATAAGCCGAATTTAGCCGCCTATGTTCGTGGTCAATGCTGGGTTAGTTTAGCGGCTGTTTTCAGGCGCACACCGCTGGAGACGACGGCGATACCTCTATTGTTCCGACTGATACCCAGTGCAGGGAATACGGGCAAGCTGGTCGCAGCGACAGTGATCATGCGTGCTGTTTACCGCTTGTTTGAAGATAAAACGGTGAGGGTATTGGTCGATTGCTGGTATATGCGCAAACGATTTATCAACGCGATGACAGCGTACGGTTTTACCGTGATTGGCCAGGCGAGAATCGATACGCGGCTTTACGACGAACCCCCCGAACGAAAACCGGGGCAACGCGGGCGGCCACGCAAGTATGGCGAAAAACACACACCCAAGCGAATTGCCCACTTTAAAAAGACGGAAGCACTACTGCGGCTGTACGGAAAAGAACAAAAGGTGAGATACCGTAGTCGGCTCGCCAAGGCAAGGTTCCTTGACGGTCAGTTAGTCAGAGCCGTTTGGTGCGAGCTAGACAGGGGTAAAGGTCAGTGGACCAAGACTCGATTATTTCTTTCAACCGATACGACTCTAACGAGCGAACAAGTGATTGAAGATTACGGACTGCGTTGGTCGATTGAGTCGATGTACTACCAGTTGAAACAATTGTGGGGGCTCAAAGAAGCCTGGCAGCAACGGCGCCAAACGCTGCATCGCTGGGTTCACTTGACGACTGTAGGTTACGGACTGCTTCATTTGTTGACGCTGGTATTGGGTGATAAAGCGGGCCCACTGGTGACGGATGCACCATGGCGCAAGCCGGATATTATTACAGCGGGAAGAATCAGGCTGGGTCTGACAAAACATTTTCGCCATGTTAACGTTCGAAGCTGGTGGAACGAAAGATGCAAAAAATTCCAAGCCCCTGGTGCGGTAGATTATATACAAGATGGGTAACATTGCGTTGCAGCTTGTATTACACGCAGGTTTTGAGAGAACATTAAGGAAAAGGAGTCGGGATTGAAGCTTCCGACAACAGCTCTTTCGCTCTAAACTCTAGTACCAAATATGACTTTGCAATCGATAGAGCGGTCAGAACGATTTCACCCAAGGTTGCAGATAAATCTGTTTGGATAAAGCAAGGTGACTTGCTCTTCACTGGGTCAGGAGAAACAAAAGAAGACATCGGAAAATGTGTTTTGTTTCGTGGCTCAACAAGAACAGTTGCTGGCGGCGATGTTATTCTGTTCCGTCAGCTGGAAAACCATCCTTTGTTTTTAAGTTTTTGTTTGAATACCAATGGGGCTGTGGAACAAAAAGCTAGGTCGTCGAAGGGCGAAATTATTGTGCACACCTATGCGTCAAAGCTAAAGAATATTTTCATTCCAATCCCCCCTGTAGATGAACAGGAAGAAATTGCAAAATTTGTTTGGGATGGTGTCGAAAAAATCAACGCCGCAATCAAAATCAAAGAAAAACAAATTTCAAAACTAAACGAATATAAAACCACGCTGATCAACGCGGCGGTGACGGGTAAGATCAGGGTGACTTAGGAGGCAGCATGGTCAGTAAAACAAACGAAGAAGCACTGGAAAGCCTGATTGAAAGCCATTTGGCGGATGTGGGTGCATTCCAGATTGGCCAGCCTGCGGATTATGACGCACAGTTCGCCGTCGATACGCGGTATTTCTGGCGATTTCTTGAGACCACCCAAGCCGATGAGCTGGACAAGCTGCGCCGCAACAATGCTGGAGACTGGCAACGCAAAATCCTTGAGCGCTTTGACAGGCTGATCAAAAAACACGGCATCCTGCATCTGCTGAAAAAAGGCCTGTCGGTGGATGATGCAGATTTCAACCTGATGTATCCCGTGCCCTTGGCTAGTTCCTCAAAATCCGTTCATGATAATTTTGCTGCCAATATTTTCAGCGTTACCCGCCAAGTGCGCTATTCCCTTGCCAACCCGGGCCAGGAAATCGACATGGTGCTGTTTATCAACGGCATTGCGTTGGTGTCATTAGAGCTAAAGAACGCATGGACTGGTCAAAGTGCGCGTTACCACGGGCAAAAGCAATACCGCGAAGACCGCGACACCAGCCAATCCCTGTTGCTATTCGGCCGCTGCCTTGTGCATATGGCAGTGGACACCGACGAAGTGTTCATGACCACCAAACTGGCGGGCAAGGCGACGTTCTTTTTGCCGTTCAACAAGGGCCACAATCACGGACAAGGCAACCCACCCAATAGGGAGGGTCATAAAACCGCCTATCTGTGGGAAGAGGTGTTCACGCGCGAAAGCCTTGCCAATATTATCCAGCATTTCGTGCGCCTTGATGGTGCTGCCCAAGATTCGCTGGCGAAACGCACGCTGTTTTTCCCGCGCTATCAGCAGCTCGACGTGGTGCGCCGATTGATTGATCACGCGGCAACGCATGGCGCAGGGCAGACATATCTGATCCAGCATTCGGCAGGCTCGGGGAAATCAAACTCGATTACATGGGCAGCGTTCCAGTTGATCGAGACTTACATGAAAGGGCAGGAAACACCGCTGTTTGATTCCGTGATTGTGGTGACGGACCGTCGCTTGCTGGACAAGCAGTTGCGCGAAAATATCAAGGAATTTTCCGAAGTGAGGAACATCATTGCGCCGGCACATAATTCGTTGGAATTGAAGGAGGCACTTGAAATCGGCAAGAAGATCATTATCACAACCATCCAGAAATTCCCCTTCATTATCGACGGGATCGCCGACCTGAGCGACAAACGTTTTGCCGTGATCATTGACGAGGCACACAGCTCGCAAAGCGGCACCGCACATGACAACATGAACCGCGCCATGGGCAAAGATGACAGTGACGCGGTGGATGCGCAGGACAAAATCATCGAGGCGATGCAATCACGCAAGATGCGGGGCAATGCGTCCTATCTTGCATTTACGGCTACGCCGAAGAATACGACGTTGGAGAAATTTGGCCAACAACAGCCAGATGGCAGTTTTGAACCCTTTCATCTGTATAGCATGAAACAAGCGATTGAAGAGGGTTTCATTCTGGACGTGTTGGCAAATTACACGACCTACAAAAGCTATTACGAGATAGAAAAATCCATCACCGAGAACCCTGAATTTAGCACCAAGAAGGCGCAGAAAAAACTACGCGCCTATGTGGAAAGTAGCCAACAGACAATCGACACCAAAGCCGAGATCATGCTGGAGCATTTTATTCTCAGTGTGGTGAATGCTAAAAAATTACGTGGTAAGGCCAAGGGGATGGTGGTCACCCAGAACATTGAAACTGCCATTCGGTATTACAGGGCAATCACGCGGTTGCTTAATAAACAGGACAATCCATTTAGGGCCTTGGTAGCATTTTCCGGTGACAAAAATGTGGGTGGCATCGACTATTCAGAGGCCGGCATGAATGGCATTGCCGAAACAGAAACGCGGTACAAGTTTGATACAGATGAAGGTCGGCTTTTGATTGTTGCAAACAAGTATTTGACCGGGTTTGATCAACCGAAGCTTACTGCAATGTATATTGATAAGAAATTGCAGGGCGTTATGGCGGTTCAAGCATTGTCACGGCTCAATCGCTCCGCGCCGAAACTGGGCAAGAAAACCGAGGATCTGTTTATTCTGGATTTCTTCAACAGCGTTGACGATATCAAGAACGCGTTTGATCCATTTTATACCGCGACCAGCCTGTCAGAAGCGACAGATGTTAATGTTCTACATGAGCTGAAAGACGCGCTTGACGATGTCAGCGTTTATGAGTGGCACGAAGTTGAGGATTTTGTAGCCCGATATTTCAACAATGAGGATGCGCAAAGCCTTAGCCCGATAATTGATGTTGCCGCTAATCGTTTTAATGAAAAACTGGAACTGGAGAACGACGACAAAATTGACTTCAAGATAAAGGCCAAGCAATTCGTCAAGGTTTACGGGCAGATGGCATCGATCATGCCGTTTGAAGTCGTGGCTTGGGAAAAACTGTTCTGGTTTCTGAAATTTCTTATTCCCAAACTCAAGATAAAAGACCCGAATCAGAATTTACTGGATGAATTGCTGGATTCTGTTGATCTGTCTTCTTATGGGCTGGAACGTGTGAAGCTCAATCATTCCATTGGGCTGGACGATTCCGAAACAGAAGTGGAACCGCAAAATCCCAATCCACGGGGCGCTCATACAGAAGATGAAAAAGACCCGCTGGATGAAATTATCAGAACCTTTAACGAACGCTGGTTTCAGGGTTGGAGCGCAACACCAGAAGAACAGCGCGTGAAGTTTGTGAATATCGCGCAAAGCATCAGGGCACATCCGGATTTTGAAAGCAAATATCAAAACAACCCGGACCCCCATACTCGCCACTTGGCTTTTGATAAAATGCTTGAAGAAATCATGCTACAACGGCGAAAAGAAGAGCTTGAGCTCTATAAATTGTACGCTGGAGACACGGCATTCAAAGCGTCCTGGCAAAAGAGTATGGAGCGGTTGGTGGGCTGTGCGTGAGAACGGAACAGTGCAAACCGCCAAACGTTTTGCAGTTGGTATTGCCAGCCTGACGCGTTGGAATAAGACTATTACTCCCAAGGCCACGCGGGAAAACCGCCCCCTACCGGACTCGACCCCAGATACCCGCAGATTGCCATCAAAATCACTACGTCAAAGCCCGTGTTCGGGTTCATGAATGCGGTGTTCCATGGCCCCAGAAAGCTTGCCATGTATGAACCTCATGGAACGGAGATTAAAGAACATTCAGGAAATTTCGCCCTTTTAGTCATAGGACCGCTCATGGCAACATTGTGGTAATATCCATCAGCCTGAAAATCACGTTTGACGGCGCATGAAATCTGCAAAAAGTGGAACTGAAAAGTCAAGGAAGCCATGCTCAGTACTGTAAATCATCCCTTTCGAGATAGTATTCGCGCGAACAGGACCAAGTGAGGACAGCTTCTTTTTCAAAACCCTTGCGATATCATTCATGGCATAGGGGCCATCTCCCAATGCCGCCATTACCGTAACAAACTCGGTTTCCCTAGGGGTAAGCCTGTCGAGGCGCACACGAAAGAAACCGTCATCGAGTGATGCGATGGTTTCAGCATAGGCGTCGTTCACTTCCTGTTTAGTGATCTCTGGCCCTTCGGCATTGTCCCACGCCGTAGAGGACCACTCCTGCAGAAAAAATGGATACCCCTGTGTCCGAGTGACGATCTCTGAGAGCGCATCAGGCGAAATCGAAGCTTCTTCATCAACAATAGGTTTTTCCACCGCTCGTTTTGCTGCCGCTGGGTCGAGCGCGCCTACACCCGGATAAAGGAATAGCCGCTCCGAGTAGGATTTTGCCTCTCCAGCTAGGCGTGCAATCTGTGGAAGACCTGCGCCAATCATAATGACGGGCAGACCTTCTTGTGACATTCTGTGAATTGCTACGATAAGAGCAGACAGGTCAGGGTCCGACAGGTATTGAACCTCGTCGATCAGTAGAACCCAACCTTTGCTCCCAGCTTGTGCCGCTTTCCCAAGTGCGGTGAACATATCTGGTAGATCGAATTGAAGGTCGCCACTATCCGCGAGTCCCGGTTCGGGTTCGATGCCAATTTCAGCGCCAGCCACTTCGATCTTAAAAATCGACGCGAAGCCCCGAAGCCCTTTGAGCCCGTACATTGCGAGTTGTTTTGCGGCTTCTATTGTCGACAATGCGCGCAATACTTTCCTCATCTCTGGATAGAGGAGGCCCGCAAGGCTTTGGTGTTCGGGTGCCTCGATTTTTGAGATAAAGTAGCCTTGGGCTTCCGCAATCCGGCCAATCTCATTTAACAAAACGGTCTTACCAGTTCCTCGCAATCCGTGGAGCATCATTGATCGCGCATTTCGACCGAGCAACGCGCGGCCACATGCGATCTTGGCGGTTTTCAAAATTTCATCACGCCCGGCCAGCTCAGGAGGTCTACTTCCTGCGCCGGGGGCAAAAGGATTGCGATACGGGTCCATCTGAATTCTCCAAAGTATAGGTAACTCTATCCGTTTATAATCTATTATAAGAAAAAAAGATATACTTCATTATACTTTGCTAAACATCATCATAACCCGGATTCTGGATAAGGGGATGTTGAGGGGCATCCACCCCATCAGTTAGGCCTGATCGGGATAAAGCCTCTGATGAGGCTTGGTCCAACGCAATCCGGATTGCGCGAGAACTGGATCGCATTCTGGGCAGGCCTAACTGGACCGAAGCTGCATATTTGGGCTCTTCTCCGCTTTGTTGAGTGATTCCAGGTTTTCAAATAGAACATAGATTGATTATCCGGGAGGGATGATTGTCTAATTTTGAGTTTGAAGTACCCGGTATCCCTGATGCCCCTGGCGCGCTTACGGATCATTCCTATACTGACATTACCAGCCTCTATCCTGGCGCTTGTTAGCTTGTGTTTCGCATAATTGCAGATGCCCACACAATGCTTTCCGAGCGATTTTGCGCACTTTTTCAGATAGAGCATGGGTGACTGATCTGCTTTCAAGCACCCCCACTTTCCAGTTGCTCTGCCACCCCCTCAAATGAAGTGGCACTCCACAGAGACTGAAGCTGTTCTTTTAAAACGTAGAGCGCCTTCAGGTTGCTATTGCTATCCAGCAACGTTTGCAGCTTGTTACTTTGTTTCTCACTCAACTTATCCGCATTTTCGAGCAACAGATAATGCGTCCCCTTCATCCGTTTTTTACCCTATGGCCTTTCGCCCTGGCAACTTCATCTACACCAATATATTCCAAGCCAGTCAACTGTGCAGGATCAAGCGCAGGGAGCGTTTCCATCAGGTATGCCTTGTCGATATTCTTTACTGTCTCCCATCGTATCCCCAAATGCCTGGAGACGGCCTGAATAGACATAGGGCGGCATAATCCACTGATCAGTCGGCAAAACCGGTGGGTGAAACGGCACCCTTTATCGACAAAATCACACCCCTCAATGCGGCGCTCACCCTTGCTGATAAACACCTGGGCAGTTCAATGTCGAGCACACATGGATACCCCGAAAGGGGGATGTCGTTAACCTGCCGGCGAACAGGCTGGTTGATAGTTCCCTTCCTGCCTGTGGTAGGGTCTATAACGTTCCTGCGGGCGTCCCGGCTACAGTGAATAACAATCCTGTCACCCTCTTCGTCCAGTTTAATTTCATTTACACGTTGCCCCGTGAGGTTTAACCGCGAAGCGTAAATCTCGGGGGCTTGCCCCCGAGCTGGATAGCTTACAATGGCATCAGCCATTGTGAGACGTCCTGCTTATGGAGTTACAGAGAAATACGCACCACGTTTACCGGTTAATGTATCATTTTGTCTGGATACCCAAATATCGACATAAAGTGTTTGAAGAGCCGTATCGAACGGTGTTGAAAGATATTATCAGGAAAGTCGGTTACGATTACGACATAGATATTGTGGAACTTGTAAGGAAAACAAGGGACACTAACAATTTAACAACTTAAGTCTGACTCTTGGTATCCCATTATGGTAATCAAGTAACCAGCCTAGTGCCGTTAAGTTGTTAAACTGTTAGTGTCCCCTAGTCTTTTCATGTAGCATTGAGGTTTGGCTGATTTAGGGGCGCTTACGATGTGGTCGAACAAGGCGATGCAAAACGCATATTTTCCAACCCACAACATCCTTATACAAAAGAATTATTGTCAGCCGCATTTGATGTGTCTTTTAACTAACCAATGAAGCCTTATGAAAAACCAAACTACCACAATCAGAAGAATCGTCCGCCAATTAAACCAAGATTTTTGGCTTCCAAATATTCAAAGAAACTTTGTATGGAAAGAAGTACAAATCGAAAGGCTTTTTGATTCCTTGATGAGGGATTATCCAATCGGAACGCTATTAGTATGGAAAACAAAAAGCCCTATTAAACATAGAAAATTTATAGATATTTACAAAAATGATACAAATTTCACTGATTTTTATGTGCCAGAAAATGATAATTGTAAATTGCTGGTGTTAGATGGGCAACAACGATTACAAAGTCTATTTATAGGATTATGTGGCAGCTACAATGGGAAATAGGCTCTTCTCCGCTTTGTTGAGTGATTCTAGGTTTTCAAATAGAACATAGATTGATTATCTGGGAGGGATGATTGTCTAATTTTGAGTTTGAAGTACTCGGTATCCCTGATGCCCCTGGCGCGCTTACGGATCATTCCTATACTGACATTACCAGCCTCTATCCTGGCGCTTGTTAGCTTGTGTTTTGCATAATTGCAGATGCCGACACAATGTTTTCTGAGCGATTTTGCGAACTTTTTCAGATAGAGCATGTGTGACTGATCTGCTATCAAGCACCAACTTTCCAGTTGCTCTGCCATCCCCTCAAATGAAGTGGCACTCCACAGATACTGAAGCTGTTCTTTTAAAACGTAGAGCGCATTCAGGTTGCTATTGCTATCCAACAACGTTTGCAGCTTGTTACTTTGTTTCTCACTCAACTTATCCGCATTTTTGAGCAACAGATAATGCGTCCCCTTCATCAGTTTTTTACCATTCGGATCGGCCTTCCTGAACTCAAGCCGGCGCTGATTATGGATAGCTTTGCTGTAATTTTTCATGACGTGAAAACGGTCAAACACAATGTCTGCCAACGGCAAGCACTCCCTGACAGCCTTTTGATAAGCAGGGCCCATATCCATAGCTACGGCCTTGATTTTACTGGATGTATCCGGGGAGAGATGTTTTAGAAATCTTGCAAACACCTCGGCAGTTCGACCAGCTTCCACCCAGACCAGATGACCTCCGACCATATCGTAGACCACCGTCATATAGTCATGGCCTTTCGCCCTGGCAACTTCATCGACACCAATATATTCCAAGCCAGTCAACTGTGCAGGATCAAGCGCAGGGAGCGTTTCCATCAGGTATGCCTTGTCGATATTCTTTACTGTCTCCCATCGTATCCCCAAATGCCTGGAGACGGCCTGAATAGACATATGGCGGCATAATCCACTGATCAGTCGGCAAAACCGGTGGGTGAAACGGCACCCTTTATCGACAAAATCACACGCCTCAATGCGGCGCTCACCCTTGCTAATAAACACTTGGGCCAGTTCAATGTCGAGCACACATGGATACCCAAAAAGGGGGATATCCTTAACCTGCCGGCGAATATGCTGGTTGATAGTTCCCTTCTTGCCTGTGGTGGGGTCTATAGTGCTCCTGCGGGCGTCCCGGCTACAGTGAATAACAATCTTGTCACCCTCTTCGTCCAGTTTAATTTCATTTACACGTTGCCCCGTGAGGTTTAAAATATTCCGTGAGATGTTGATGGTCATATACCTGCCCTATGTAAAGTTGTCATAAACCAAACATATCAACAGGTTACTTGATGGTCAGCATCTTTTTTCACTCAACAAAGCGGAGAAGAGCCGGGAAAGAATTATATTTTGATCTTTTAAGTGGTGCCAATAGAGCTCCAGAAGATGTTAAGTATATTTTTAAATTTAGCAAAAATATACCTAAAAACACACCTAGTGAAATATGGATTAAACTGAAAGATATAGTTTTTAAGGAGGAAGGTGTTTATTCCGCACATAAAAATATTTTAGACTCGTTACAATATGAAATAACAGAAGAGGAAAAGAAAAAAATAGGAGCAAATATTGATACTGTGCATCAAGTTTTCAAAACGGAGGATCGAATTGTATATCAAGAATTTGATAGTATAGACCGACCAGAATTATACAGCGATGATGATATTGTAGAGATTTTCATTAGAGCAAATTCTGGAGGAACGCCATTAGGAAAATCTGACTTGCTTTTTTCATTATTAACATCTGATTGGCAAGAGGCAGAAGAAAAAATGGTGAGTTTATTGGGAGACTTAAATCAAGGAGGATATGCTTTTACAAGGGATTTTGTATTAAAAACATGCTTAACTTTGTTAGATACTTTTGCAAGCTATAAGATTGAAAAGTTTAGAAAGCCAGAAATAAGAGACCGTATGATGAATGAATGGGATAGGATGGAAGATTCCATTAGGGCAGTCAAAGACTTTTTATATGGAAATACATATTTAAGATCAGAAAAATCACTTAAATCATATTTGACACTTATTCCAGTAATATATTTTCATTACCACTATGCAGATAAATGGAACGATGTAAAGCACCTAAATAATTACATATTAAGAACACTATTAGCCGGTTCTTTTGGCGGCAATCCTGATAGTTTAATAGACAGCTGTATTAAGGAAATAAATGAAACAAAAGATTTTAATAATGCAAAAATGTTTAATGTTATACAAAGAAATCGTCGAAGTTTACAAATTTCAAAAGATGAGTTATTGGGACAAAACTACGGCAAAAGAAATGATTTGCATTTGATTTTTAATATTTGGTACAAAGAAATAGACTTTACTCCATCATATTCTGGAAATGAATTACAAATTGACCATATTTTTCCTACTAAACTTCTTAAAAAAGAAGTAGGACCAGATGGTAGCAGTCTGCGATATAAGAAATATGATATAGATCAACTCGGGAACTTAATGCTTCTAACCAGAGATGAAAACGGTTCGGGTGGAAAAGGTGATTCTTCGCCAGAAGATTGGTTTCAAAATAAAGATCAAGAGTATTTAAAAAAACACCTAATACCTGACAATCCTGACTTGTGGAAAATAGAAAATTTTGAATCTTTTTTAGGAAAGAGAAAGAAACTGATTGTCGATAAATTCAAGAACCAGCTTGGATTGTTAATAAAAGAGGAAAGAGAAAAGAAATAGCTGACATAACCATTCCATCCGACCTTTAATGTTGCAGCTGGTTTAAGTGATATGGATGCGGGGTCGGCATGAATATTGAACGTAAGCGCCCCTAAATCAGCACCTATTTTTTTGTAAGAGTTCCCGCCAGACTTTCTCCTGATAACCACACAGGAGCAAATCATGAACGATATCACTCAGCCCCAGCCACAAGGTATTGACTGGAAGCAGCAAATACAAACCTGGAAACTGTCGGGCTTGTCCCAGACCCGGTTTTGCAAACACAATCACCTGACTTACCATCGCTTTGTGTACTGGCGTCGGAAGTTTGACGATACCATCCGTGTGTCTTCTATAAAACAAGACCAAGGTGGCTTTGCCGCAGTGAGTGTCAGACCTGACGCCGATCGGGGGCTAACCTTGTCACTGCCCAACGGATTCATTGTGCGAGGTATCTGTGCCGAAAACCTGTTGGTGGTGCGGCAGTTACTGGATCAATTGTGACGGCGCGCTACTTCCGCCCGGCCAATGACATGCCACAGATTTATCTGTACCGGGACTCCGTAGATTTTAGAAAATCGGTCAATGGCCTTAGCGCCATTGTGGAGCGAGAACTGGGTCGTAACCCCTTTGAGGGTGCCCTCTATGCCTTCACTAATCGCCAGCGCAACAAAATAAAATGTTTGTAATGGGAGGACAATGTATTCTCATTCCTCACACCATATTTTTACCGTACGTGGAGAGTAGATAAACAAGGTGAGATAGCCAAACATCCAGTCCGACGCGGTCATTACGGTTTGCATCTGACTAACCGCCGCACCCTCGCAAAGCTCGTTAACATCAACTTCATGCTCGCCCTTGATACCCCAAAAATAAAAGGGTTTACTGTTGTTAGCGCCACAGTAAACCCGCAGTTATTTGCCGCAGAATAAAAGAACGACAAAGAGGCGACAGTGATCCGGCTTAACTCCAATCGATCACAGGCTAGAACGGCAGCTCATGATTTACCTCGACACTGTCGGAAGGTGTCAACCTCATATGGACAGTCATTTTAAAGATAACATCTATTTCACATAACCAGCGGCCGTGAGTGTCGGGAAGTTAACACGGTCGCAACGCATGGTCCCATCATTGCTGGACTCTACGGGGTTGATTGCCACTGTTGCTGGTGGCAATGATGCTCTCGGTCGTCCTCGAACAAAGCGTTCGGGGTTCTGCCGGTAACGTTCATCAAGCGCTCGCTGCTTTTGCTCGACCACGTCACGATATCGTCCTGTAAAGACCTGTTCCGGGGTAAACCCTGCCAGCCCACTGTGATGGTGTTTGAAGTTGTACCAGTGGAAATAACCTTCACACCAGAGCCGCGCGTGTGACATCGTGTCAAAGCGACCGGGATAATCCGCTTGGTATTTCTGCGTCTTAAACTGACTTTCACTGAACGCATTATCATTGCTCACTCGAGGGCGGCTATGGCTACAGGTAACATCCAATTCTCGCATCAAGTCCAAATACCCGTGAGCGATCATCGGTGAACCACGATCCTGGTGTAGGGTAAGTTGACCAGGCTCAATACCATAGCCGGTGGTGGCCTCGTCCATCAGCTGCTTGGCTAGCGCGCTATTTTCCTTGCGTGAAACCATCCAGGCCACGACAAAGCGGCTGAACAGGTCGAGCACCACATATAGTGATAAGTAGATGCCCCGTCGCACCAGCGGCAGTTTCGTAATATCCCATGTCCAGACATCGTGCGGGCCCGTGGCTAACAGCCGCGGTATGGCATGGTGCTGTGCAGGCCGCTGATTGCGCCGATCACCGGTCTCCTGCATGCTGCGAAGTAGCCGGTGCATGGTGCTCACCGAACACAGATATTGCTCCTGCTCAAGCAGGCGGTGATAGACCTCAGCGGGTGGCTGATCACAATAAGGTTCACTGTGCAGCGTATCGATTACCGTTGCGCGTTCCTCGGCACTCAGTGCTCTCGGTTGCACAGCGTACTGCCGAGAACGTTGCGGCTCTAGATCACTGTCAGCTCGTTTTCTGTGCGCATAAACACTGCTGCGATTGAGTCCCAGCGCACGGCACGCTTGCGACAATGGCAGTCTTGCAGGGCGATGGGTAATCACGTTATTCACACATCCTTCCCACTGCGTAAACGATCGAGCATCGACAAGGCTTTTTTTTGCAAATCCAGACAGTCGTTGGCAATCTCCAACTTGCGGTTCAGGCGATTGTTTTCTTTCTCAAGCTGCTCGATGCGCCGTTGAGCCGGTGTCTTCGAGGGTGCAGGGCCGGGAGCACTCTTGCTCAGGCCAGCAACCCCGTTTTCGGCATACTCGCGGCGCCAGGCGGAGAGTTGATTGCTGTAGAGTTTCTCACGGCGTAACAGGGCACCCAGTTCACCGTGCTTACAGGCGTCAGCTTCGGCCATCATGCGTAGCTTATACTCCGGCTTGAACTGGCGACGCGTGCGTTTCTCCAGTGCGGGCTCTGGTGTGACTTGTGTATTGAGTGGATCTGAGTGTGGTTTTGGCATTGTGTGGTTCCTGCATCCATAGCCCTGAAATCTATGTTATCCCAAACAGGGAGTGTATGCCCGGATCCCCAGATAGAAATCCCTAAACCGTAGAAAGCCTTGGCTGTATAATGGTTAGCAACAAAACCCTCCATCACCCAATGGGTGCACAACTCAAGGCTTACGATTATTCTACCTTACAAACTCGATACAACGAACGATTTACTCACTTCCCGTGCCGGTTTATTGGCCATTGGTCAGTTAATGGACTCCCTGAGCCTCGCCGAACGCATTGATCATTACTTTCCCCCGCCTAAAAGTAATCGCGGGTATAAGCCCTCGGAATTTATCAAGACCCTCATCCTGATGCAGCACGAAGGCAGCTTTCACCTGGATGAGGTTCGTCACATACAGGATGATGAGGCGCTGCGCACCGTATTGGATCTCAAGAAACTCCCTAGGGCGACCACCCTCGGAGACTGGTTGAGGCGCATGGGCAACCAGCCGCAAATCCAGGATGCCTGGGTCAAGGTCAATAAAGCCTTATTGCAGTCAGCTTTACACCGCTGTAAAAAAGTCACACTGGACATCGATGCCACTGAAATTATTGCCCATAAAGCGGATGCTAAGTGGACCTACAACAAGAACAAGGGTTTTATGCCCATGGTGGGTCATATTGCGGAAACCGGGCAGGTTGTAGCGGTTGATTTCCGCCACGGCAATGTGCCGCCAGCACAAGACAACCTGGCCTTTATCCAGCAATGCCAGCAGTCGTTACCGGAAGGCTGTGCCCTGAATGCGCTGCGTATAGACGCCGCAGGCTACCAAACAAAAATCATTGAGTATTGTGATACGCAAGGTATCGAGTATGCCATTCGAGCCAAAACCAGCGCAGCTATGCGGGCACAGATTGAAGCGGCCAGCGATTCGGATTGGCAGCCTTTGCTTGATAAGCAAGGCAAGCCCATAAGCGGGCAGGACACTTATCGAACGAGCTTTTGTATCGGTGATTATGAAGAAGCCTTCACCCTGGTCATTCAAAGAACAGCCCTTAAAGGCCAGGCGAGTCTGGATCTGGATTCACAAGAAAGCTCAGAGGCAATCAACCAGGGGGGTTATGTTCATCGTGCGATTGCCACCAACCGGGATGAGCTCAGCGATAGTGAGATTATTCACTGGTACAAGGTGAATTGGTGCGTAGCACTAAGAGAAGGTGCCCTGGGGTATAACCAGCGTGCTGAGGACAGCGAAAATCGCATCAAGGAACTGAAGCTTGATTTTGGCGGCGATACGTTGCCATGCCCGGATTTTAACGCCAATGCGCTGTACTTTTTAATCTCTGCACTGTCCTGCAATTTGTTTGCCCTTATGCGCCAATTACTGCCGGAAGAGTTGGCGCACCATCGGGCAATGACCCTGCGCTGGCGTTTGTATGCCATCGCGGCAAAAGTCGTCAGAACGGGGCGGCAACTATTTGTAAAACTGCAGGAAAAACACCGAATATTGTTGGAACGAGTGCTACTTGCACTGAAGGAGTTTGAGTCGCCGCCCATTTAACCCAATATCGAACAAGAATGACGGCTTATACAGGATAGGTCCGTCCAAAATGGCCAATTAAGCGCTGACACTGCGCAGAGCAACGGTTTTTGATTAAACCTCTCTGCCCTATCCGCTGTGAAGGCTTATAATAAAACTTGAAAGAGGGATTCAGAGGCCCTTGAGACGCTGGCGATACTCTATCTGGGGATTTGGGGTATGGGATCAGGTTGACACACAGGGCTGTCTGTGTACTCTTGTTGCTCAATCCGGATCTCCTCGTACAGTTGCGCAATCTCATCACCATAGTGATCCCACAGTACCGATCTCAGGTCGCCGAGCAGCTGATAAATACAATCGGCTTGTTCAGCCGTCCAGTAGGTTGTGATTTTTAAGGTTTTCATTTAGCCTTTCCTCGCTTTTTGGTCTCGCGCCGCTTCGACGCACACTCCTGCGCTTCCTTCATGCGGTACGACTCACCCTCAATGGCGATGACCTCGCTGTGATGGACTAAACGGTCAATCAGGGAGACCACACACGCGGCATTGGGGAACACGTCATTCCACTCGCCAAACGGACGGTTCGTTGTCACCAAAGTTGAACATTTCTCATAGCGCCGGTTGATGATTTCAAACAGCAAGTCAGCATGACGATTGCTGTAGGAGAGGTAGCCCACTTCATCAATTACCAGCAAGGCGGGCCTGGCGTAGTGTTTCAATCGACGCTGCAGGGCATTGGCGCCATCCTGACCTGCCAGGTCGTTGAGCATCGCCGCTGCGGTGGTAAACAGCGCCGTATAGCCGTGCATGACAGCGTTATACCCCAGGTTCTGGGCGATCATCGATTTGCCCACGCCGTTGCTGCCCAGCAGGATAATATTGCTGGCCGTGTCCATAAAACCCAGTTGCATCAGGGCATGAATCGCTTGTGGGTCGATAGCGCTTGGCCACTGCCAGTCAAACTCACTCATCGGTTTGAACCGGCCCAGCCTGGCGCTGCTCAGGCGCCGTTCGAGTGAGCGCTGTTTGCGCTCGGCAAGCTCCCAGGCGATGAGCTGTGCCCGCCAGGGGTATTGCTCGTCGGTGATCTCGCCCCAGTGCGCCAGCACGCCGTGGAGCTTCAGTTCAAGTGCCTGCTGTTTGAGTTGCTCGATATCAATCATCGGTATCATCTCCTGTCTCGCTTCGGGTGCCATTGAGCTTGTCGTAATCGGCAAGCCGAGCCAGCTTGACGCTGTAGTGTTTGACCTTCGCCGGCACGGCGACAGCAAGCGGTGGCGGCAGGTGCTGTTCATCACGGCGGCGCTCAAGAACGTGCTGCACCGCCTCCGGGTAGGGTGATTGCCGATCAAGTGCTTCACCCAGAGCTACATGCAGCTCGTCCCGCCCATAATCATCAAGCAGTTGATTGAGTAACCGGACCGTGGTTTTAATGACATGTCCACGCTGTGCCGATTGCTGCAGCAGCGTCTGGGCGTGCGCCGAAGCATGGCTCAGGCGATCCTGACCCCGGTGTAGTTTGGCGTGGGTTTTCTCCAGCCATAGGGCATTGATATGCGCCTCCTGTTCGATTTGCTCCCCTTTGCCAAAGCTGCGCTGATGCTCAGCAATGCATTGATCGCCCTCCACTATCTGGAGCCGCTCCAGGTCAGCGCTCACGCTCAATGGCTTGTGCACGTATTGATGGGGAATGGAGTAATCATTGAGATCGAAGCGAACATAAGGGGTTTTGGCGGCCCGCACGGGCTGTCTCTCATGGGTATCAAAGGGATTATCCGGCAAGTGCAATAAACAACTCACCTGCTCCTGTAAGAAGGCTTCCCTGACCGTCAACGTACGCTCTTCAGGGCAAGCCCGATCAGCACTCACACCCTGGCACCAGTGCTCAGCTTGCGCATTGAGTTCGGCCAGTGTTTGCCAGTGACGAGCGGCAAAGAAATTATCGCGAATATAGCGAATCGCTCTTTCTACCCGGCCCTTTTCATTGCCCCGGGCCACCGCCACCGGGCGTGGTTCGAAGCGATAGTGGGCTGACAAGGCCAGCAAGGTGGGGTAGAAGCGGATGGCGTCACCGTGGCGCTCCAATACGGCCGATTTAAGGTTGTCGTACAGCAGCACCTTTGGCAATCCTTGCCAGGCCTCGAATGCCGCTACATGGCCGCGTAAAAAGTGCTCCATTTGCTGGTTGAGATAAAAGCGCAAGAAGATCTGTCGCGACCAGCTCAGCACCATCACAAACGCCATTAACGGCCGCCGGGCCTTGCCGATCTGAATATGCCCGAACGAACCCCAGTCAACCTGGGCTTGCTCACCGGGCAGGGTTTTTAGGCGTAAATACGCCTCGGGCAGCTTGCGCGGCCGCAGTTCACTGATACGCTGGCGAAACTGGCTGGGGCCACCGGGGTATCCCCGCAGGCGGGCCATTTCATACAAGCGGGCCGCCGTGAGTGTGGGAAACTCCCGCAGGGTGTCGATGACAAAGGGCAGATAGGGGTCGATGATCGACGCACGGCGAGTGCGCTCCACCTTGGGCAGGCCAGCCTGTGCCAGTACCCGATCAACCACTGAGTGGTGAATGCCAAGCTGGGTCGCAATGGTGCCCGTTCGCCACTTCTCAACAAAATGGTAGCGCAGTATTTTTGCTTCAGTTTCTTTGCCGATGGCCATGACTGCCCTCCGATTGATGACTCCTGTCCAGCCGCTGCACTAATGTCGCCGGAATCTGCGCCTGAACTGACTGCTCTGCAGAAAATCACTGCGCAAAAAGGGACCGCAGACCGCGCCACAGTGATGGCAGCGCACGGTGGCGTCAGTTTTACCCGGCATATCGGCCCTTTTGATCTCATCAGGCACGGTTTGCAGTAGATCACGGAGTATTATTGCCAGAGAACGGTGATGCGTTACTTTTTGTTGTTGCCGTTCTCGATAACGCTGTTGGCGAGCGGCATTATTCATGCGACCCGGGCGAGTGGCCTGGTACTTCGCTCTGGCTCGTTTAATGGATTCCTTTCTGGCTTCCTGGCTGCAACCATCGGTGCAATACCGCTGGCCGCGATCACAGTGGGTACAGACGATGACCTGGGCGTAGCAGCGACAACAGTGGTAGAGACGGCTGGATGATGGCATCGACACAAAGGTCGATGAGGGCTGGATTTATTCCCATTATGTGCAACACTTAACGGGTCGTGCACCTGCACGGTTTTTTTGGGTATGGCGCCAGCGTTGACCGTCAAATCTGTGGTGGCGTCATACCGTTCTCAGCGACACTTATTCTTATAGTCCCTACGCTTGAATCGTGCCTGCTTATTGGTCGCTCTTGAGTGTGACTGGGCCGCAGTTCTACCGCGCCGATTCTAATACGCCGAGATCCGTCTATTTCAAAATTCGGCAAATAGCTGCGGTTTTGGAGTGGCGTCTACACCATCGCACGTAATTGCTCCACGTCAACGCGGGCGTAGCTGTATGCCGTGTCAAGACTCCTGTGGCGCAATACGTCGGCGATCTCTTTGACTGAAACGCCAGCGCGCTGTAGCTGCGTTGCCATCGTTCGTCGCAGCACGTGTGTGTTGCAGAACTGATCGCTCAGGCCGCAGCGAGCGAAGGCACGGTTCATCGAATTGCGAATGGCCGGAACGCTCAGCGGCCTGTCGAGCGGTGCTCGGTGCCGGACGAATAGTCTGCGGCTCGTAGTCTGCGCGGGCGCCCCTGTCGCAGATACTGCGCTACAGCCTCTCCCGTGGACGTCGATAGGGGTAGCTGCTGAATACGTTTACTCTTTGGTAACGCTGATGGTCAGGACTCCCCTGCGCCAGTCGATTGAATCTAGTGTGAGGTAGGTTACTTCGTGACCGCGTAAGCCAAGGTCAAGCAGGCAGCGCGCGATGGCATAGTCGCGCAGGCCGACGGGATCCGTTCGATCGAAGGAATTCAGAAAGGCCACCAGTTCGGCGTCCGACAAGGCCTTCGGCAACGTGACCCGGCGCCAGTCAGCGATTCGTGGAAGCGCTGCCGCCAGCCCACCGGTCTCGTCACCGCGTACGGCACGGTAACGGAAGTAGCTGCGCAGACTGTTTTGCACGCGATACGTAGCGATGCCGGCCGTAGACGAGAACCCAGCGCGGTAAAGAACGAATCTACGTCGGTCGTCGACAGCTGCGAGATGCTTAGGGAGTCAGTGCCGTACACATGGGCCAAGAAAGCCTCGACGTGTTGAGCTCGGCTGTCACAGGTGGCTGGTGCTAACCCGCAGGTATCTGTTAAATACTCGTCGAATCGAGCGAGCTCGATCTTCACTGGATCCCGCTCCATCTCAAGCGATGGCTGTGAACACGGCAGCATTCTGAGAAGATGTCGAAGTGCCGCTCCGGAACTGGCGGCTGTGTTGTAGCAGGGCGCAGGACAGGTGCAGGCCGGGAGGTGTTCGTGCAAGAAAACTCTAATGAGGGTCGAATCGACATGTGCTAACTCGAGTCCTTCAGCTTTGAGCCAGAAACCAAAATGGGCAAGGCAGCCCAAGTAGATTCTGATAGTACGATCGGTGTAGCGCTGGCTTCTCAGCATCTTAATGTAGGTTGGAACAACGCTCTCGAGCGGGCTATCAATCAGCCAGTCATAGCGAACCAGGTTTGTGAGGGTTTTATCGGCGGACATGGTGTACTCCTGTGGGTAGGGACAAGCCCACAGGAAACACTGTTTTTATGCGCAGTTCGATAGAAACAAGCCAGCCAAAAGCTGCGTCGCCACTAGCCTTCGCCGACGTAGCCCTACAAACCTTGCATAATTATTGGGTGAGGATAATTTCGGCCAATCACAAACGGGCGAATCGCATTTTCTGCTGCGTTGTTGTCAATCGGCCACTCGCCATTGTCCGTATACTTTGTCAGTTCCTGCCAATAGTCCAGCGTGTAATTCACCGCTTTGCCCAAAGTTGTCTTAGGTGGCACCTGTTGTTGTGTCTTCGTTAGCCACTGGTGGAACGACTGGAGCGTTGCCACACTGCTTTTCTGTCGGCTATGATGCCGCGCAGCGGCATCACTGTCTCTGGTTTGTTTTTCCACTGCATATAACTTGGCAATAAAGTTAACGGCCATATCCGCCTTGCCAGTTTTCCCTTTTGGTTGCGCTTTCTGCGCCTCCTTGAATTTCCTTCTGGCATGCGCCCAGCAACACAGATGAGTAATAGCCGGATTGGCCTTGGCCACTGTCCGGTACACCGTGTAGCCATCCGTCATCAGTGCACCTGCATAGCCCAACAGCAAATTGCTGGCGGTTGCGCCACTGCGGCTCGGCTCGTAATTAAACAATACCGTGGGTTTGTCCGGTGGACCGCCGCGCTGCACCCACATATAGGATTGGCTTTGGGCGGTTCTGCCCAACTCCTTCAATACCTGCACCGGCGTCTCATCCATAAACACCATGAAGCCATTCATCAGGTGCCATTTGATATGATCAACCAACGGCTCTATTTTTTGGGCCACCCTAAGCACCGATTCCGACAGGGTTTGCCGGGAGAATTCAAAACCACAGCGATCGAGAATTCCACTGAGCCGATACAGCGGCAGGCCATCAACGTATTTGGACGTAATCACGTAAGCCATAGTATTGCCCGAGGCCAGAGATTTGGGCAATAACACATCAGCCGGTGGGGCACTTTTGATGGTGTCATCACAACCTTTACAGGCGTACTTCTTGCGAACGTGCTGGATGACCTGAACCTGCGCGGGAATAATGTCCACTTGCTCACTGATGTCTTCACCGATTTCAACCAGAGTACAACCACAGGAACACTGACGTTCTTCTTCGCTCAACTCAATGACGTGGCGTACGCGGGGGTATTCTGGAGGCAGGGGCTTGCGTACAGGGCGCTTGTTCTTCGGGATCGGTTTGGCGTCTATAACAGGTGCTTCGTCATCGACCTCATCGACACCGGTATCGGCTTCATCGAATAGCTCAGACTGATCGGGGGTTTTTTCGCTACTGCTGCCATAGAGGCGATGCTTTTCAAGGCGCAAAGCTTCGAGAAGGGAGTGGATTTGTTGTTTCAGGTTTTCATTAGCAGAACGTTCTTTTAGCAGCAACGTCTTGAGCGTAGCGGGATCATCAGGAAGTGGTTTAGTGGCTAAAGACATGATGCGTATGATACCGCACCAACGCTAGCCTACCGAGCTAAAATGCAGTGAATCGTGCGGTTGATTTTTCCACAAATCGAAGCCATCGATAAGCCAGTTCAGTTGTTCACCGTTGAGCGTAATCGTTGCGCCTGAATGATCGACAGGCCATTTGAAACGCTGCTTTTCCAACCGCTTGTACCAGAGGCAGAAGCCGTTCTTTTCCCAGTACAGAATTTTGAGTTTATCGCGGCGACGGTTGATAAAGACAAACAAAGTGGCTTCAAACGGATTGAGCTCCAGTGCCTGCTCGACCAATAACGAAAGCCCCTGGATGGCCTTTCGGAAATCGACAGGTTCAACACACAAATAGACCATTGGTAATCCTGGGTCGGGCCGCATCATGACGCCTGACTCTCGGCGATAAATTCCGATAAGCATCGTGGGTCTGGTAGCCGCGTAAAATGCAATTGAGCATTACCGATTTGCAGTCTGACACAAGAATCTGTCGCTGGAGCACTGCCCTGACGACTTGTGTAAATACCGGTTTAGATTTAGTCTCGTTAATTGACGAGCGTTTGAAATAACTGCGCCATCGATACAGGGTTTGCACGGGAATATTCTGTGCTTTTGCGTACTGAGGCAATGACCCTTCGAAAGCATCGGCTTTAAGAAGTTGTTCAGACCAGTATTTTTGTTTTGCTGTGACTTTGGACATCGTGTTTTCCGTGGGTGAAAAACATTGATGATGCAGGAACCAGGTTAAGATTCTTAGAGGTAGATGCCGAGACGCTTACATTGTAGGAGCATGTTTTTACGTCCTAAAGTGCAAGCGTGAACTCGCGAACGCTTTATTACTTCCATTTCTTGCCTACATTGTAATTGATGCAAGTATGCAGGTAGACATGAACAAGTACGCTTATTTTTCTTTATACGCGCTAAGTATTGGCGTACAAGCCATATTTGCAATAACAACACATAGAATTGTTTTACTTGGCCCAGGCTCAGTATCCAAATGGGGAATCACTTCCTGGTCAGAGCGTGAAACGTATTTTGTGATAGATGTTTTGGCCCTGTCAGTTTTAATGATTCCAATGATGTCCCTAGCGAGTATTCCAGTAATAGGTCTCTACGTAGCACCCGCGCTTACTTGCTGGATTTTTGGCAGGCTATCTTTAGTTTTTCCTAGTATCGCTTTGGATAAAGGGGTTTCTTTCAAGCAGTCCTGGGAGCTAACGAAAAATCATCAACTGCTTATGTTCTTGGTGGTTGTCATATTTCCTTTGATGCTAGCGATACCGGCAGTCATTCTCGATTCAATGCCCTATACTTTTCTATTAGCGAGTCTAGGAGTCTGTCGGATTTAGCGACAGCATTAATATAGAATAAGCCCATCGTAGCAAGAAGAGATTAAAGTCACCATGTCAGGTAAGTTTCAGCCGATCAATCGAGATACTCCGTACCTGCTGCCTCCTTCCTTGCAAGACTGGCTGCCCGAGAAGCACTTGGCACGCTTCGTGGTCGATATTGTGGATCAACTTGATTTGAGTGAACTGGTGACACGCTATGGCGGCGGTGGGAAACAGCCCTATCACCCTGCCGTGTTATTGGCGCTGCTGTTCTACGGCTATGCGACCGGGGTATTCTCCAGTCGCAAGCTGGAGCAAGCGACCCACGACTCTGTAGCCTTCCGCTTCATCACCGGAGACGCACACCCGGACCCTGACACGATCGCCACCTTCCGAAAACGCTTTTTGCCGGAACTGGAAGGTCTGTTTGTACAGATATTGGTGGTCGCCAAGGTGATGGGCGTGTTCAAGCTGGAGATTGAGCCGACCTTGACGGGGCTGAAAGAAACAGAAGCACATCTGGGCCAGGCGGAGGCTTTATTAGCGGATGCAGGTTACTTCAGCGCTGATAACGTCGCTCACTGTGAAGAGGCGGAAATCACACCCTATATCCCGGATCATCGGGAGCGACACAACCTTCCCTGGGATGAACGATTCAGGACACCTGCCCCTTGCCCACAGGATGCCGATGCCGTGACGGCGATGGCGCATCGATTGCGAACCGCTGAGGGTAAGGCAATCTATGCCAGACGAAAATCCACGGTGGAAACGGTATTTGGTATTGTTAAAGAAGTGATGGGTTTTCGACGATTTCACCTTCGCGGACTGGATGCGGCGCAAGGCGAATGGAATCTGGTGTGTATGGCATGGAATCTGAAGCGCATGTACGCCTTGGGAGGCTGAAAGTAGGGCCAAGGGGGCTTTATCCTGGAAAACTGCCATCATTCCTGTGGGCGAACGGTTTATCAAACAAAAACTCGGGTCTGGCACTCAAGTGGGCGAGATTTATTCCTACGCTGCTTGGGTCAAACCCGACAGACTCCTAGTATCAACCTTTGTTGTGGTGTTTCAGGTCTCGGCTTTATCTATGGCCTACCAATTAATCACCGAGCAGGCGGATGAAGAGAGTTCGTAACAACGAGACAATAGAGGATAACGAAAGTATGCAAGTATCACTGTTGCCAATGAATGAGGAGGCATTTTCTGACTACCTTCAAATCGCGATACAAGCCTATGCAAGAGACAATGTTGATTCTGGTCGATGGGATGAATCTGATGCTCTAGAAAGGTCAATAAAAGAGCATGAAGCGCTCTTACCTGAGGGCGTAGAAACAAAGGATAATTATCTGTTCAACGTAGTTGATAATGAGACCAGCGGAAATCTAAAACGGCGCAGGCCCCGGAAACTGCTCCCTCAATATAGGCTTCAACAACTTCCCGGACGCATTGCGGGGCAGAGCATCAACCAATTCGTAAAGCTGAGGAACCTTGTACCCCGCCAGGTTCTCCTTGCAGTAAGCCTTTAGTGACTCTGGTGTCGGCGTGGTGCCAGGTGCCGCCACAACAATCGCCAGTGGTGTCTCTCCCCACTTCTTGGACTCAACACCAATCACGGCCGCTTCGCTAACTTCTGAGCATCCGGCCAGTACGTTCTCTAGTTCCGCCGGGTAGATATTTTCGCCGCCGGAAATAATCATGTCTTTCATGCGATCGCAAATAGTAATAAAGCCGTCTTCGTCAACGGTGCATAAATCACCCGTGTGAAGCCATCCGTCCTTCAGCGTTTCTGCTGTGGCTTCCGGCTTGTTCCAGTAGCCGATCATCATATGCTGGCCCGCAAGGATTAGTTCGCCTACCTCGCCGCTGCCTGGCTTTACTTCCACTCCGTTGCTGTCGACTACTTTTGCCTCGGTGTGCATCTGCGGTTTCCCGCAGGAGCCTGCTTTCGCTTCGGCATCTTCAGGTAGTAGCAGGGTGCCCGGGCCACAAGACTCGGTCAGACCGTAGGCCTGATGGATGGAGATACCAATCTCTTCGTAAGCTTTTAACAACGAGACGGGAACAGGAGAGGCTCCGGTCGCTATCCAGCGAATACTGGAGATATCGTGTGTTTGTCGCTCCGGTGCGACCAGCATAAATTGCAGTAGTGCGGGAACCGACATGGTGGTGGTCACTTTCTCTTGCTCTATGGCTTTAAACATCACGCTCATATCGATATCGCGCATTATAATTCCGGTGCCGCCGCGGTGTACCAATTGTGATACGGGAACCAGGCAGCCAACGTGGAACATTGGCATGGGTAGCAGGAAGCGATCTTCGCCGCGCATGTCTGAGGTTGTCATGCTGGTGAGTTCAGCCCACAGGACATTGCGATGGCTGTGCATCACGCCCTTGGGGTGGCCTGTTGTGCCGGAGGTATACATGATGAACAGCAGTTCGTCATCGTAGGCCCCTATCTCGGGTTCTTCGTCGGGTGCGGCCGCTGTTAGCGCATCGTAATCTTGTGCATACGCCGGGATATCAGCTTCGGAATTTATTGCATTCACCCGCATAAATTGCTCGACTTTGACGTTCTCGTTGTCAGGTAACTGCGCAACAACGGCGTCAAAATCTGCGTCGGAAATTAGGGTCTCAGCACCGGAATCCTCTAAAATATAGGCGATTTCGTTGGCGACCAACCGCCAGTTCACGGGTACCATTATCGCGCCGATCTTGGCGATGGCGTAATAGGACTCCACAAATTCAATCCCGTTCTTCAAAAGGGTCGCGACGCGGTCGCCTGGCTCTACCCCATTCGCTATTAGGGTATTCGCAACTCGATTACTCCGCTGATTTAGTTGGGTAAATGTAAACCGTCTGTCTCGTTCGAATTCTACAAACGCCTCTGATTTGGCGCTGATATTGGCGCGTTTTTTTAGTGTTAGGCCGACGTTGTGTTTCATAGTTCCTCCGAAATACAAGGCAGCGCCTGGGGGTGCTGACATGGGTTAATTATAGTCGAGAAATTCCAGTGCAAACGCTAAACTTCAAGTGCTGCGGTGCCCACAGTATCGTCGCTTGCCAGCAGCGCACCCAACTTCGCTATTTGCACGCTGCGGCCGCCCAGCATCATGCCAAGGTGTTTTGCCCACAGAAAGAACCGATGGCTTGAATACTCCAAGTCCACTCCCATGCCACCGTGTAAGTGCTGGGTGCGATACACAATCCGGTGCCCGGCATCCGCTGCATACCACTTGGCACTGCGAACTTCTGCCCGGGCGTCCTGCCCGCTGCTTAACTTGTACAGGGCCAACCAATAAATGGAGCGCATGGCCTCTACGTCGATAAACGCATCAGCAGCCTGCATCGCCACCGCCTGAAAAGAACCGATAGGCGCTCCAAACTGCTTTCGTTCACAAGTGAATTCCGCTGTGCGTTTCAAGGCTTCCTCTGTGACACCGACTTGCATAGCGCAGATGGCGGTCTCTGCTCGCAGTTCCAGCCATTCGAGAATTTCAGTGCCCTGGCCCAGTTGGCCAAGAATGGCTTCGGACGGCAGAATCGCGCCGTTCAGCGTGAGCGTGCCTTCGTTGGTTCCAAGAGAAGTTCTTTGCGGCTCGATATTCACACCAGCGTTAGTGGTATCCACAATAAAAACTGTTTGCTCGCCATCGATCTGCACGGGAATAAGAATCGCGTCGGCTACCGGGCTGTCGGGAACACAATCCAGCGACCCTGTGAGCATCCACTGCCCACCATTTTGTGCTGCGCGAACCTGGCCCGCTACCGCATCCGATATCCCCAACTCTGCGATAGCTGCGGTTAGTTTGATTCCGCCCTTAGTCATCGGCGAAAGGTATTTTTCCTTTTGAGCATCATTGCCGAATTCCGCTATGGGCAACGCCCCTAGCACCAGGCTGGAATACAAGGGCAGGGGGGAAATACGACGCCCCTGTTCTTCCAGGACAAGACACAACTCGCTAAAGCCCAGGCCAGTGCCGCCGAAAGCTTCGGGAATCGAAATACCCAGCAGACCCTGTTCAGCCAGAGTTGCCCACAGCTCTTCGTCATAGGTTTGATCTGTTTTGTCGAAAGCCAACATAAACTCGTCTGTCGTTCTATCGGTGAAAATTTGATGCGCGAGATCGCGGATTGCAATCTGGTCTTCGCTAAATGAAAAATCCATGAGGGCTTCCTGATTAGTTAGCTAGTCGACCCTGAAAAAGCCTAATTGGCCATCACGGCATCGCCGTAATGCCGTGGCTTGATAATAAACTGCGTTAAACGACTCCATAAGGAAGCCGTTTTCGGGGCCAATAAAAACAATCTCATCCACTTCCTGAAGTTAAACGCAGCAGCAGCCATCAGTACGTTAATCTGGTCGCCTTCAAATCCTTTGAGATAACTTTTGTTCAATCGATGATCCGACTTCAGGTGGCCGATCACCGGCTCTATGCCAGCCCGCTTTCTAAAACGTTTCCGCATCAGCACCTGGTAGGCACTATCCGTATCCCGAGTACCTGTGCTGGGCATTATGATCCGCGTGTCATTGATCTTTTTCTTCCCTTTGTAACCCCGATCACATAAGCCAACGGCCGGTTTCAGTTTGTTAAGCCGCTTCAATTGCAACAGCACCTCCGGCAGCGTATGACCATCAAATTTGTTCGTATCAAAGGCCATGGCACCAACAATGATTTTTGAATCCCGAGTTGTCGTGATAGAAACCTTGGTGCCAAATTCATAGCGCTTATGCTCTTTGCCTTTACTCATGCAGTAGACATGGGGTTCGTGCAAGCTGTACAGCTTGTTCGTATCCCCTCGCTTCTGGTTCAGTCCACGATGGAATAGTGCAAAGTCCTCTGCCAGCTTTTCCAGAATGTCGAGTGGCAGTTTACGCTCCAATTCCCGCACTAAACGACCGGCAATGGTCTTTAGCCGCTTAACGGCTTTGCGGGCCTTGGCACGGTTCCTGGGATGTCCCGCAAAACGACATTCCAGTTTTCTTTGCTTAATTTCCTTGGCATAACTGCGGCGAAGTGTTATCCCTTCTTTCCTGGCCAATTTCAGGCAACGAACAATAATCTTTCGGTACAACTTTGCATCGGTGGGAAAGGTGATGTTTTTTTCCTGTACTGTGGTGTCAATACAGACTTCCTCTTCGACCGCTTTCTCACCATGAATGGTGATAGAGGATGCCAATATTTTTTCAAATCCCTTTTCGCCGACTCGCTTGCGGAAGTACACCAGATCGGATGGGTCACAAGGGAATGACCACTGGAATTCAACCTCCCCGCAAAATGCCTGGTAATACGGGTTTTGTACCCAGTGTTGCACGATAACCTCGTCGCTGACATTTTCCATATGCTTGAGAATAGATAAACCCACCATCAAGCGTACGGGTTTGGCAGGCCTGCCAGTTGCCGCATACAAGGGAGCGAACTCCGATTCAAAAAAGTCCCAGGGTATGGTTCGCGCAAGATGTAACAGAGGGTGTTTCGGATTGAGTTGATCCATCAACCCAGCAGCCATAAAACTCATTTGATGGTGATCGGGGGAAGAATCTTTCATCGAGAGCCACCTTTGTTTCGACCGGATTAAGTGCCAAATAGGCTTGAAACTGGTCGAAATCATCTCACAAATACGGCTCTTCTCCGCTTTGTTGAGTGAAAAAAGATGCTGACCATCAAGTAACCTGTTGATATGTTTGGTTTATGACAACTTTACATAGGGCAGGTATATGACCATCAACATCTCACGGAATATTTTAAACCTCACGGGGCAACGTGTAAATGAAATTAAACTGGACGAAGAGGGTGACAAGATTGTTATTCACTGTAGCCGGGACGCCCGCAGGAGCACTATAGACCCCACCACAGGCAAGAAGGGAACTATCAACCAGCATATTCGCCGGCAGGTTAAGGATATCCCCCTTTTTGGGTATCCATGTGTGCTCGACATTGAACTGGCCCAAGTGTTTATTAGCAAGGGTGAGCGCCGCATTGAGGCGTGTGATTTTGTCGATAAAGGGTGCCGTTTCACCCACCGGTTTTGCCGACTGATCAGTGGATTATGCCGCCATATGTCTATTCAGGCCGTCTCCAGGCATTTGGGGATACGATGGGAGACAGTAAAGAATATCGACAAGGCATACCTGATGGAAACGCTCCCTGCGCTTGATCCTGCACAGTTGACTGGCTTGGAATATATTGGTGTCGATGAAGTTGCCAGGGCGAAAGGCCATGACTATATGACGGTGGTCTACGATATGGTCGGAGGTCATCTGGTCTGGGTGGAAGCTGGTCGAACTGCCGAGGTGTTTGCAAGATTTCTAAAACATCTCTCCCCGGATACATCCAGTAAAATCAAGGCCGTAGCTATGGATATGGGCCCTGCTTATCAAAAGGCTGTCAGGGAGTGCTTGCCGTTGGCAGACATTGTGTTTGACCGTTTTCACGTCATGAAAAATTACAGCAAAGCTATCCATAATCAGCGCCGGCTTGAGTTCAGGAAGGCCGATCCGAATGGTAAAAAACTGATGAAGGGGACGCATTATCTGTTGCTCAAAAATGCGGATAAGTTGAGTGAGAAACAAAGTAACAAGCTGCAAACGTTGTTGGATAGCAATAGCAACCTGAATGCGCTCTACGTTTTAAAAGAACAGCTTCAGTATCTGTGGAGTGCCACTTCATTTGAGGGGATGGCAGAGCAACTGGAAAGTTGGTGCTTGATAGCAGATCAGTCACACATGCTCTATCTGAAAAAGTTCGCAAAATCGCTCAGAAAACATTGTGTCGGCATCTGCAATTATGCAAAACACAAGCTAACAAGCGCCAGGATAGAGGCTGGTAATGTCAGTATAGGAATGATCCGTAAGCGCGCCAGGGGCATCAGGGATACCGAGTACTTCAAACTCAAAATTAGACAATCATCCCTCCCAGATAATCAATCTATGTTCTATTTGAAAACCTAGAATCACTCAACAAAGCGGAGAAGAGCCGAAAATACACTAAGAAGTAGAGGGGCAATAATAAGTAAAATTTTAAAATAATTTTTTATCATGACAAACCTAAATCCAAATTTATAATATAAATTTCAAATTAATATATATAAGTATTTTATAGATCTGTCTATAATCTACACTGTATTATTAAAAGAGTAGGTAAAAAATATATGAAATTTGTGTAAAATATACACTCACCGTTTTCAGAGGAACCTTGTAAGTTTCTTAACTTGTATTTGTGAATCATCTGCTTAGCAGATTGAACTAACATACCTTATATGTATAACTAGAGTGTAACTATGTGGCGAGGTAACTTTCATGGGCAATGATAAAAATAACCATCACTACTGGGTTTGGCTAGTTCCTATTGGAATATTATCTCTAGCTGTTTTCCCTTGGCCATATGGTTATTACCAATTATTAAGAGTGATCGTTTGTGTGATAAGCATTGCGTTATTTATTTTTGAATGCAAGAGAAGTGGAGTTGGAATATGGTCTTCCTTATTCTTAATTAATGCTTTAATCTATAATCCGATTATACCGATTCATTTAGATAAAGCATTTTGGTTTTTTATCAATGTTATTTCTGTTATTATTTTTATGGTACACTTTATTATCTTCAGAAAAAAAGTAGATTTGGAAAAGCTTTTACCATTCTAAGAAACTCTCAAATTCTCTCCTCCTAGCTAATAGTATTTTAAAATATTCAACTGCGATCTTTGTAGGAGATTTATTGTCTTTTTAAATACTATCGATCTCTTGGCAAAGATTAAAACCATGCTACAAAATTGATCAGATAGATATCGCACACACGAAGAAAAAAGAGGGTTCATGCTACTCTGTGAATTAATAGCTAGCAAATGCGGATGCTATGCCTCAACCAACTCAGTGGATAAGTGCTTAAATTTCTTGCAAAACAGGTGGTGGAAGTAATGCTCTTATCCGTATATTTATTAATTCGTACTTATGTAAAGAGTTATGTTGATTATTCTGCAGTATTCTTCCCTATTGGGCTTAGCGAAGCTACTATTATCAAAGTCATCATATCTACTAAATCTCAGCTCTACAAATTCAAACTACAGTTGTAACTTCAAAATGCTATTCTTAAAAAATTAGTTTAAAGTATTTGTAAAAATACATATCAATCAGTATTCATCAAGATAACTTGAAGGGGAGTTACTATTATAAAATCCATCATGTCTTCTCTCTTTGTAACCCGGTTTTCCTGTATATGGGTTTGTATTTCGTAAGCGCACTTAAATCGACCCTATTGATTTTGTCTGCGAGCCGCTAGACAGTAGATCGCTTTACTTCGCCGTTACTCTTCGATTTCCATGTTCCAGGGCAGTAATGCTTCAAGCTTCTCCACCGTATCTGCCGCCGCAATGTGCGCCAGCACATGCTGGAGGTAAGCATAAGGTTCCAGGCCGTTCGCCTTTGCCGATTCCACTAAACTATAACAGGTTGCACTGGCTCGGGCCCCGCGGGAGGTATCTGCGAATAGCCAGGCGCGCCGACCAACCGCAAAGGGCCTGATCGCATTCTCAGCCAGCGCATTGCTGATATTCAACTGGCCGTCCTCGCAATAGCCAATCAGGTACTCCCATTGGTTCAGTGTGTACGTTATGGCCTTGTGGGTCAGGCTATCTTTGGGCACCCGGCTGACGTTCTTCTCCAGCCATGGCTTCAGGTCCTCGAGAATCGGCACGCTGAGTGACTGCCTTGCCTGTTTTTTCTTGTCGTGCTCCAGATCCTTGATCGATTTCTCTATCGCATACAGCCTTCGTATTTTACTGAGTGCAACGTCAGCCTTGGTGGGTTGCCCCACTTTCTTTTTGGTGCTCCTGGTTTCCGCCGCCCGGCTGGCTTCAACGAACTTGCGCCGGGCATGGTCAAAGCATCCAATTCGGGTAATGCCCGCTATCCGGCACACCTTGCTGTAACCGGAATAGCCGTCGGCCTGCAACACACCACCAAAGCCATCCAGCAGGCGCTCCGCCACCGCGCCAGCACGTGAGGGGTCGTATTCGAACAGCACTGATTGTTTATCCGGTGGGCCGCCGCGTATCACCCACATCCATTTATCCGATTGGGCCGTTTTGCCCGTTTCCTTCAACACTTGTATGCGCGTCTCATCCGCCTGCAGGTAATTCCCCTCAAGCTGAACCTCCCGGATCAAGTTGATCAAGGGCTGGAATACATCCTGAAGCCGTACAATCCAGTGGGCCATGTTGGAGCGGCTGATATCACCGCCGTAACGCTTGAGCATCCCCTCCAGGCGGTATAGCGGCAGTCCATCGGCGTATTTGGAGGCAATGATGTAGGCCAGCAATGCAGGACTGGCAAAGCATTTCCCCAGCGGATGAGCGGGGCGCTGTGCGGCGACAATGACATCTTCACCGTCAATATTGAATACCGCCTTTTCCTGCCAGTATTCCAGCACCTTGACCTGGGCGGGAATAAGCTCCAGCTCCTCCTTGACCTTGGTGAAGAATGTTTTGGTGGCCCCATCCTTTTCCTCATCTGAAAGTGTGAGGTGTATCTGCACCCGTTGCAGCTTGTCGCTAAACCCGCGCTTTCTTTTCTTCTTTTGAGGCCGAACCCGGTCTTCTTCAGGCAGCTGCTCTTCGAGCTCACTCAGGGCGACTTCGATTTCAGCCTCATCGAACAAATCAGACTGAAACGCCAGTTTCTCACTACTGGCTCCGAATTTCTGTACCGTGGCCAGGCGCAAGTATTCTTCGAGCAGGTCAATGCGTTTACCCTGTTCAAGGATGATGTGGTTTTTGTCGCCGAGGTGTTTCTGGTGAACCTGGAGGAGCTCGTTTTTTTCTTCGAGAAGCAAACATTTATCTTCAAGAATCTGGTCTTTTACGGCGAGGGCAACAAGTAATTCAGCGACGGATAAGTTCTCGTAACACCCTTGTTTTTGTTGCTTTTTTATCGCCGATTGCATGGCGTAATTATAACATTCATGGCGACAAAAAGCTTTAAAATACAGACTCATAATGCAATTTTTTATGCCCGGTCATCAGCATGATGTCGTACCCGTCGAGCAGCCAATTGATCTGTTGTCCTGTCAGTGAAACAACTTCATCACCACGGCGAGGCCAGCGGAATTTCTCCTCGGCAAGGGCCTTGTAGTAGAGCACAAAGCCATTATCTTCCCAGTACAGGCACTTGATCTTGTTGCGCCGCCGGTTGGTGAAGGCGTACAGGCCGCCGTCGAAGGGATTGTGGCCCAGCTCTCGCTCAACGATGGCAGCCAGCCCTGCACTGGCTTTTCTAAAGTCTACTGGGTCCCGGTACAGGTAGATCCGCGACATGTCATCGGCCGGACGGAAATAGCGAGTAGTCACAGCTGCTCCAGTAGCTGGCGCACCACCGGCACGTTATCGGCACAGATACCTCGCACAATGAATCCGTTGGGCAGTGACAAGGTTAGCCCCCGATCGGCGTCAGGTCTGACACTCACTGCGGCAAAGCCACCTTGGTCTTGTTTTATAGAAGACACACGGATGGTATCGTCAAACTTCCGACGCCAGTACACAAAGCGATGGTAAGTCAGGTGATTGTGTTTGCAAAACCGGGTCTGGGACAAGCCCGACAGTTTCCAGGTTTGTATTTGCTGCTTCCAGTCAATACCTTGTGGCTGGGGCTGAGTGATATCGTTCATGATTTGCTCCTGTGTGGTTATCAGGAGAAAGTCTGGCGGGAACTCTTACAAAAAAATAGGTGCTGATTTAGGGGCGCTTACTGTATTTCCTTTGGTAGACCAGTTATCGTTAAAACTACCATTCTTATCTGATCTGTAATGGGGCTGTACATAAGTGACGTGGTCCAGCATTTCTTTACAACCCAGTTAAGCGGCTTTTTTCAATTCAACCATCTCCGCCTCATATTGATTCGGACTCACGTAGCCCAGATATGAATGCAGCCGTTGGCTGTTGTAAAACATGGATATGTAGTTCAACACATCCTGTTGTGCTTCGAGCCTGGTCTGGTAATTACGCCAGTGGACACGCTCCTGCTTCAAGCTTCCAAAGAAACTCTCTGCAACTGCATTGTCCCAGCAATCACCTTTGCGACTCATGCTCCCGACGAAGCCATGGGCCTTAAGAAGCCGCCTGTAATCCTTACTGGCATATTGAGAGCCTCGATCGGAATGGACAATCAAGCCAGCTTTGGGCCGCCTTTGCCAAATGGCCATCCTCAGTGCATCGCAAACCAGCTGAGCCTTCATTCGTGAACCCATACTCCAGCCAACAACCTTTCTCGAATACAGGTCAATAACAACAGCAAGGTACAGCCAGCCCTCCTGGGTCCAGAGATAAGTGATATCCCCAACGTACGCCCGGTCAGCTCGATCAACATCAAATTGCCGATCCAATACATTCTCAAACACAGGTTGCTTGTGATTACTGTTTGTCGTGACTTTGTATTTCTTCCGGTGCTTAACCTGAACGTTGGCCTCTTTCATCAATTTTCGAGCCTTCTCCCGGCTCACCGGATAGCTTAGCGCGCTGAGCGCCGCCTTCATTCTCCGGCTACCGTAGCTGTCCCGGGTTGCTTTGGCGATGTCTCGGACAGCTTCCAGTAATTCCTGGCGGTAATAATCGAGACTGCCACCTCCACGCTGCTGATAACCATAGTAACCACCGCGGGTAACGCCCAGGAGTCGACACATCAGGTCAACTGGCCAGGTCTTCTTGTGTTGGGCAATAAACACGTATTTCACCTTGTTTCCTTGGCGAAGAGTCGAGTGGCAAAGTGGAACTTCCCCACAATGCTCTCCCAGAACCGTACGTGACACTCTCATGTCATACGGCTCCTATTGTCCAACCGCAGGCAAAATGCCCAGTTGCCAGTGATAAAGCAAATTCGGCTCTCTTTCGGAGATGCCTCGCAACCACTTTCTTGCTTTGCGTTTGCTTCCTTTGAATCGTTTGTATTTTCTCACAGCCCATTTCACCAGAACTTCGTTCAGATGGGCCATCACGCGTTTGAGGGAACTCGGGTAGAAGACCCCGAAGTAGTTCCACCACCCTCGCAATGAGGCGTTAGACTTTTTCGCAATGTCCTCCAATTCAGCATTCGTCCATCTGCCGATATTCCACTGACTCATTCGTTGTCGAATGTGTTTTGCAGATGTTCGACTAACTGCCGGACTAAAACTGTTGAAGTATTTTCCATTCCGACTTTTGGCCAGCCGACCTCGAAATACATACCCCAGAAAATCGAATTGGATATTGGGATACTTCCCTCGACGGTTAGCATCTCGGCAATACACAATTTTTGTCTTCTTCGGGTGTAGATCAAGTCCGCAGGTACGCAGGCGTTCGCCAACGACGTCCTGCAAATGAGCGGCTTCTTCCTGCGAGTTGCAGTGTAGCAGCCGGTGAGTCAGCCAAGGGAACCTCCCCCTCGGCTGCTCTCAGAACCCAGCGTGAACCTCTCAGCTCACTGGGCTCCCATTATCCAACCATCGGCCGAACACCCAGCTTCCAATGCGGAAACATGCCGGGATGCATGTTAGCAATATCCCCAAGCCTGTGCTCCGCCCGTCTTCTATGGTGTTTAAGCTTTTTGTATTTCCTCATCGCCCACAAACAAAGCTTGCGATTGATGTGCTTTAATGTCGGGTACATCGCTGATTTATAAAAACGCCCATAGTAATTAATCCAACCTTGGATCTTCGCCCTAAACATGTGGGCCAGATCAAGTAGTGATTTGTCGCTGCGTAAATGCAACTTCCAACGCCTCACTTCTTGCCTGATCGCCTTTCCTGCCGTGGCGCTCATCGCTGGACTGAAATTAATGAAGTACTTACCCCACCTGTTTTTCGACCGTCTTGGGCGAAATGTATAACCCAGGAAATCAAAACTCGTGACAGCGTGTTCCTCCGTCCTATCATCATCTTTACAATAAACAATCTTCGTCTTATCAGGGTGCATTTCCAAGCCGCATTCCTGCAGCCTGTTCGCCAGTGCGACCTTTACCATTTTCGCATCTGCCTCACTGTGGCAGTGGACAAGCCGGTGAGTCAGCCAAGGGAACCTCCCCCTCGGCTGCTCTCAGAACCCAGCGTGAACCTCTCAGCTCACTGGGCTCCCATTATCCAACCATCGGCCGAACACCCAGCTTCCAATGCGGAAACATGCCGGGATGCATGTTAGCAATATCCCCAAGCCTGTGCTCCGCCCGTCTTCTATGGTGTTTAAGCTTTTTGTATTTCCTCATCGCCCACAAACAAAGCTTGCGATTGATGTGCTTTAATGTCGGGTACATCGCTGATTTATAAAAACGCCCATAGTAATTAATCCAACCTTGGATCTTCGCCCTAAACATGTGGGCCAGATCAAGTAGTGATTTGTCGCTGCGTAAATGCAACTTCCAACGCCTCACTTCTTGCCTGATCGCCTTTCCTGCCGTGGCGCTCATCGCTGGACTGAAATTAATGAAGTACTTACCCCACCTGTTTTTCGACCGTCTTGGGCGAAATGTATAACCCAGGAAATCAAAACTCGTGACAGCGTGTTCCTCCGTCCTATCATCATCTTTACAATAAACAATCTTCGTCTTATCAGGGTGCATTTCCAAGCCGCATTCCTGCAGCCTGTTCGCCAGTGCGACCTTTACCATTTTCGCATCTGCCTCACTGTGGCAGTGGACAAGCCCATCGTCGGCGTACCGACAGAAGGGTTTGCCCGGAAAGTGTCTTTCCACCCACTTATCAAAAGCGTAATGCATAAACAGATTGGATAATACTGGACTGATCACGCCTCCCTGAGGCACGCCTCGTTTACGGTTAATTGTCGTGCCATCCTCTAGTTGAATCGGCCCTGTTAACCAGCGCTCGATATACAGAAGTAACCAACGATTATCCGTATGCTTCTTCACCGCTTTCATCAGTAACTGATGGTCAATGTTGTCAAACAGGCCTTTGATGTCAAATTCAAGCACCCAGTCCTGACGCCAACACCGTTTCCGGGTGACTTCCAGCGCCATGTGTGCTGATTTGTTCGGCCTGTAGCCGTAGGAGTCCGCATGAAAATGCGGTTCTACCAGCGGCTCAAAGTGCAACTTCGCCACCATCTGAGCTACCCGATCAGAAACCGTGGGTATGCCCAGCTTCCTTTCCCCACCCGTTTTCTTCGGTATTGCTACCGTTTTTACTGCCGGAGGGAAATAACTACCGGATGACATGCGATTCCAAAGCTTAAAGAGATTACCTTTGAGATTTGACTCAAATTGCTCAATGGTCTCACCATCAACGCCAGGGGCGCCTTTGTTGGCTTTGACCAATTCCCATGCTCGTACTACATCATGCTTGGAAATCTCAAATGGTTTTGTTGTCTTCAAAAATTCCTCCCACTTGCGTGGTTGATAGTTAAATTCAACTGAATAACTGACCCCCTTTGCTCCAGCGCCATTACAGCGCTTTCATCACTACTACGGGATCATCCGTCCCTGTGCCTCGCATCGGTACTCAGACTCTTGCAGGGTCTCTGCTTGAGTTTCTCCCTTTACATCGAGGCGACAGGTTCCCACGTTCCACACAAAAGCCTGTGCTAAGTTCACGCCTTCTCCATGCCGGATGCCGCTTGGGCAGTAAACAGGTCTTCCCCCAAACTTATCCCGAGTTAACGACTCCCCCTCGGTTTTGACATCATCACTACGCTTTCGACACGTCATCAAAGGTTCATTTACATTCGCCTCCATAACACCTACCTGACAAAGTCATGCTTTGCCTTTTCCTTAACGCTCACCACCAAGGCTCTTTACCTTCGCAGCTTAAGGTGGTTTGAAGCCTCCTCCTGTAAGGCGGCTCCGAGGGGCCTACCCTCATCTTCAGTGCAGCACGCACAAGTGTTGCTTACGCAACAGTCTGTGCTCGTGGCACACCATCGTCGGCGTACCGACAGAAGGGTTTGCCCGGAAAGTGTCTTTCCACCCACTTATCAAAAGCGTAATGCATAAACAGATTGGATAATACTGGACTGATCACGCCTCCCTGAGGCACGCCTCGTTTACGGTTAATTGTCGTGCCATCCTCTAGTTGAATCGGCCCTGTTAACCAGCGCTCGATATACAGAAGTAACCAACGATTATCCGTATGCTTCTTCACCGCTTTCATCAGTAACTGATGGTCAATGTTGTCAAACAGGCCTTTGATGTCAAATTCAAGCACCCAGTCCTGACGCCAACACCGTTTCCGGGTGACTTCCAGCGCCATGTGTGCTGATTTGTTCGGCCTGTAGCCGTAGGAGTCCGCATGAAAATGCGGTTCTACCAGCGGCTCAAAGTGCAACTTCGCCACCATCTGAGCTACCCGATCAGAAACCGTGGGTATGCCCAGCTTCCTTTCCCCACCCGTTTTCTTCGGTATTGCTACCGTTTTTACTGCCGGAGGGAAATAACTACCGGATGACATGCGATTCCAAAGCTTAAAGAGATTACCTTTGAGATTTGACTCAAATTGCTCAATGGTCTCACCATCAACGCCAGGGGCGCCTTTGTTGGCTTTGACCAATTCCCATGCTCGTACTATATCATGCTTGGAAATCTCAAATGGTTTTGTTGTCTTCAAAAATTCCTCCCACTTGCGTGGTTGATAGTTAAATTCAACTGAATAACTGACCCCCTTTGCTCCAGCGCCATTACAGCGCTTTCATCACTACTACGGGATCATCCGTCCCTGTGCCTCGCATCGGTACTCAGACTCTTGCAGGGTCTCTGCTTGAGTTTCTCCCTTTACATCGAGGCGACAGGTTCCCACGTTCCACACAAAAGCCTGTGCTAAGTTCACGCCTTCTCCATGCCGGATGCCGCTTGGGCAGTAAACAGGTCTTCCCCCAAACTTATCCCGAGTTAACGACTCCCCCTCGGTTTTGACATCATCACTACGCTTTCGACACGTCATCAAAGGTTCATTTACATTCGCCTCCATAACACCTACCTGACAAAGTCATGCTTTGCCTTTTCCTTAACGCTCACCACCAAGGCTCTTTACCTTCGCAGCTTAAGGTGGTTTGAAGCCTCCTCCTGTAAGGCGGCTCCGAGGGGCCTACCCTCATCTTCAGTGCAGCACGCACAAGTGTTGCTTACGCAACAGTCTGTGCTCGTGGCACACCATCGTCGGCATAGCGCGCAAATGGAATGTGCGGAAAGTGCCTTTTCATCCATAGATCGAAGGTATAATGCAGATAGAGATTGAATAACACCGGGCTAATGACACCGCCCTGAGGTGTACCCTTGTCTCTCTCCACGATACTGCCATCCTTTCTAACCAACGGAGCCTTTAGCCAGCGCTCGATATACAGTAACGTCCAGCGACATTGGGTATGATGCCGAACTGCTTTTAGCATCAACGCATGATCAATGTTGTCGAACGCCCCTTGCACATCGAACTCCAGCACCCAACTGTATTTCCAGCAACGTTGTCGCGTGACTCTGATTGCATCTATCGCCGATTTACCTTTGCGATAGGCATAAGAGTCTGGATGAAAGTGAGGTTCTACAAGCGTTTCAAACCGGTTGCGCACAACTGTCTGCGCAATCCGATCGGCTACAGTCGGTACGCCTAACTGGCGAAATTTTCCATCCTTCTTAGGTATCTCTACCCCTCGAATCGGTGGTGGAAAATAGCTCCCTGATGAGAGACGGTTCCAGAGCCTGTAGAGATTACTTTTCAGGTTCCCTTCGAACTCAGTTATCGTCTGTTCATCTACTCCATGAGCACCGCGGTTCGCCTTCACTTGGCGCCAAGCATCAAATACAGCATGCTTGGATATTTCAAACGGTTTTGCTTGACTCATTGGTTCCTCCCAATTGGTTGACCAACTTGCTTCGCTGAACAACTCACCCCCTTCGCTCCACCGCCATTACAGCCGCTTCATCACTACTACGGAGTGCTCCGCCCCTGTGCCCTGCATCGGTACTCTCACCTTCCTGGGACTACCAGTTCGGCTTCTCCCTTCACATCAGGACGACAGGTTCCTATGTTCCACATAATCGCCTGGATATAAGTTCACGCCACCTTAATGCCGGTCGCCATCAAGTCAGTAAACAGGTAACTTCTTGATTTGTCCCAGAAAACGGTCTGGTCTCTGGTTTTGACGACATCGGGTAAAAGCTATCGACACCTCATCGAGTGGTTCGCTTGCGCTCGTCTCCTTATTCCCTACCTGCCATATTTTCTATGACTTTTCCTCAACGCTCACTACCATGTCTCTTGAACACAGCAGCTTGAGGTGGTTTGACATCCCCTCCTGCAAGGCGATGTCGAGGGGCCTACCCTCATCGATTATGCAGCTTCATAGCACACAGACCGTCGCTTTTTTTAATATATCTTTCTCCATCTTCAAGCGCCGGTTCTCCTCCCTCAACTGGCGGATTTCTGCCTGCTCCGGTGTCAGCTTGCCGTTTCCGCGGAAAGCGTGTCCGTCACTTGATCGTTGATGCTCTTTAACCCAGCGCCCCAACATGGTGGAGTTGATGTCGAGACTTTTCGCCGCTTCAATTCTTGTGTAACCCTGATCCAGTACCAGGCTGACGGCATCCAGCTTGAATTCCTTCGGATATTTCTTTCTTGTGTTCATTCTTTAATCTCCAGTTATGGGTATTATCCCTTAACTGGGTTGTGCAGATCTATTAGACCACCTCATGGTGCGTAGCACTAAGAGAAGGTGCCCTGGGGTACAAGGTGAATTGGTGCGTAGCACTAAGAGAAGGTGCCCTGGGGTATAACCAGCGTGCTGAGGACAGCGAAAATCGCCTCAAGGAACTGAAGCTGGATTTTGGCGGCGATACGTTGCCATGCCCGGATTTTAACGCCAATGCGCTGTACTTTTTAATCTCTGCACTGTCCTGCAATTTGTTTGCCCTTATGCGCCAATTGCTGCCGGAAGAGTTGGCGCACCATCGAGCAATGACCCTGCGCTGGCGTTTGTAGGCCATCGCGGCAAAAGTCGTCAGAACGGGGCGGCAACTATTTGTAAAACTGCAGGAAAAACACCGAATGTTGTTGGAACGAGTGCTACTTGCACTGAAGGAGTTTGAGTCGCCGCCCATTTAACCCAATATCGAACAAGAATGACGGCTTATACAGGATAGGTCCGTCCAAAATGGCCAATTAAGCGCTGACACTGCGCAGAGCAACGGTTTTTGATTAAACCTCTCTGCCCTATCCGCTGTGAAGGCTTATAATAAAACTTGAAAGAGGGATTCAGAGGCCCTTGAGACGCTGGCGATACCCTATCTGGGGATTTGGGGTCTTAGTACAGCTGCCCATGGGCCGCTATTCAGGGTATAATCCGCGCCCTTTTTTGCACGACTATTCCCTTTGAGGTAATCCCTTGATCGACAAGCTCCGAAATATCGCCATTATCGCCCACGTTGACCACGGCAAGACCACTTTGGTCGACTGCCTGTTGCAGCAATCAGGCACTCTGGATCGACGAGCAGCAGGCGCCGAGCGAATCATGGATTCCAATGATCAGGAGCGAGAGCGCGGTATTACCATTCTGGCGAAAAACACCGCCCTGCGCTGGAACGACTACCGTATCAATATTGTGGATACACCCGGACACGCAGACTTTGGCGGCGAGGTGGAAAGAGTCCTGTCCATGGTGGATTCCGTACTTCTGCTTGTTGATGCAGTTGACGGCCCTATGCCACAAACCCGATTTGTAACCTCAAAAGCCTTCGAGCAGGGACTCAACCCTATTGTTGTGGTCAATAAAATCGACCGCCCTGGAGCGCGACCCGACTGGGTTGTAGACCAAATGTTCGATCTGTTCGATCGCCTTGGCGCTACGGATGAACAGCTGGATTTCCCAATTGTTTTTGCGTCAGCTATCGAGGGTATATCAGGTCTGGATCATGAAGACATGGCCACCGATATGACGCCTCTTTTTGAAACGGTGATCGAAAAGGTGCCCGCGCCCAAGGTTAATTCTGACGGCCCGTTGCAAATGCAGATCAGTGCACTGGATTACAGCAGTTATCTGGGCGTCATTGGCGTAGGTCGTATCACCCGTGGTGTCTTGACCCCGAGCACCCAGGTATCTGTGGTAGATGGTGAAGGTGCTGCACGCAATGGCCGTATTCTGAAAGTCATGGGTTATCACGGATTGGAACGTATTGATGTTGAATCCGCTGAGGCCGGCGATATTGTTTGTGTTACGGGGATCGATGGTCTGAATATTTCCGACACCATCTGTGATCCAGCCAACATAGAGGCGCTGCCGGCGCTGTCTGTGGATGAGCCGACCGTTAGCATGACCTTCCAGGTGAATGACTCGCCTTTTGCCGGCAAAGAGGGCAAATACGTCACATCCCGCAATATCAGGGAGCGTTTGGATCGTGAGCTGATACACAACGTCGCCTTGCGAGTGGAGCAAGGTGATACACCAGATAAGTTTGTTGTGTCGGGGCGTGGAGAATTGCACCTGTCGGTTTTGATCGAAAGTATGCGCCGCGAAGGCTTTGAGCTGGGTGTATCGCGCCCCGAGGTGATTCAGAAAGAAATCGACGGCGTGTTACAGGAGCCCTTCGAGCAACTGGTTATTGATTGCGAAGATCAACATCAGGGCTCAGTGATGGAAGAGCTGGGTATACGGCGTGCAGATCTAAAAAACATGGTTCCGGATGGCAAAGGCCGAGTGCGACTTGAGTTTATTATTCCCGCGCGCGGACTAATCGGTTTTCGTTCGCAGTTTCTGACACTGACCTCTGGCGGCGGTATTCTCACCCACATATTTGATCACTATGGCCCGGTGAAAAATGCTGAAATTGTGCATCGTATTAACGGGGTGTTGGTATCTCTTATGAAGGGTAAGACTCTAGCCTATTCGCTATTTACCCTGCAGGATCGCGGTCGCTTGATTATTGACCCCAATGTAGACGTCTACGAAGGTCAGATTATCGGTCTGCACAGTCGCAACAATGATTTAACGGTGAATCCGACCAAGGCCAAGCAGTTGACCAATATCCGGGCCGCCGGTACCGATGAGAACCTGGTGATGACGCCACCTATTCGGCACACGCTTGAACAGGCCCTGGAATTCATAGAGGACGACGAGCTCGTTGAAGTGACCCCGCACAGTATCCGCCTGCGCAAGAAGCTACTGCAAGAGCATGAACGCCGTCGCGCCGGAAGAGTCTAGATTGATCCGGTTTTCAATCTTTGCCTGCCGTTGCGGTATTCACCGGCAGCCCTAGTCGGTGAAAGCCCTGCTCCAGCGCGTTTCCGACGCTCGCGTTGAGGTCGATTCTCAATGCGTTGGTCGCATTGATAGTGGCCTGCTCGTGTTTGTCGGTTTCGATAGGGGTGATGACCCCGATCGAGCCGACAAAATGTTGGACAAGCTGTTGGCCTATCGAATATTTGCCGACGATGCGGACAGGATGAACCGAAATGTGGTGGAGGCTGATGGCGGCGTCCTACTGGTTTCGCAATTTACCTTGTCAGCCGACACCCAAAAGGGGTTGCGGCCGAGTTTTTCTGAAGCGCTACCCCCTGCAGATGCCCGGATACTCTACGATTACATGCTGAACGCGTTGCGAGCCCGCCACGGCAACGTTGCCGCGGGAATGTTCGGTGCCAACATGAGCGTCAGCCTGACTAACGATGGCCCGGTTACCTTTCTTCTTGAGCTGTGATTGTCTTGCGCAGCATGTGGATATGGGCTATTCCGTCCTCTATATATTCCTCGCCCAGCGCGACGAATCCCAGCCCTTCATAAAATGACTTTAGGTAGGTCTGGGCGCCGATTTGAATATCGCTCGCGGGCCACGTTTTGGTATTGAGATCTATCCCTCGTTGTACCAATTCTCGCCCGAGTTTGTGGCCGCGACCGGCCGGACCGACCACTATTCTTCCCAGCGAGCTTTCGGGGTAACTCAGCCCAGGTGGCAGGCAGCGCTGGTAGGCCAGCAGCGTAGACCCCTGCCAGCAAAGCATGTGCATTGATTTCTGGTCCAGGCCATCCAGGTCGGGGTAGATACAGTTTTGCTCAATCACAAACACTTCCTGTCGTAGTTGTAAGGCGTGGTAGAGACTGTTGTTACTCAGCGCATCAAATGCCGAAATTTCCCAGTTGAACTCCATGCTCAGTGCTCGTGTCCACCGGGTCCGTGGGCGTGACCATGGCCTAGTTCATCAGCTGTGGCTGCTCTCACATCGACAATTTCAATGTCAAACTGCAGCAGGGTCTTCCCAGCGAGGGGGTGATTCGTGTCGATGTCGGCGCTGTGGCGACCCACTTTGGCTATAGTCACCGGTTGGCGCCCCTTGCTAGTGTTGAGGTGCACTGACATACCCGGACGAAGCTTGCCTTTGTAAATAAGGTGTTTAACTGGGACGCGCGTAATTTGTTCTTCGCGCTTTAGCCCGTAGGCATCTTCCGGTGCCAGAATGGCCTGGATAACATCTCCCGCTGCTTTGTCGGCAAGCTGGGCTTCCAGAGCGGGGAGGATACCCTTGCGACCGTGCAGATAGACGGTTGGTTGGGCATCTCGCGAAGTCTCCAACTCAGTACCCGTGTTGTCGGTGAGCGTATAATGGAAACTGGCTACGCTATCTTTAGTGATCTTCATTTTCGTAACTTTGTTTGATTTCAGGTCGCGAGATACTACGCGCAAGCGACCTCAAGTGGTAGTCTGGAATGGTTCAGTTGTGGGGTTAATGTTCTCCCGGCGGGGATTAGTTGTTACTATATAAGCCAAAGACCTGTGGGGCAGATATTGGATGGTTTTTAATCGCATGAGTGTTTTAGCGATCAAATACTTTGGCATTGGTGCATCGGTGCCTGGGCCATCACATTTTAGGGCAACACAGCATAGGGAAATGTCGATGCTAGCGAATGTCGAGCTCGCCGATGATTTTCTGTTTCTCAGCAAGCAGTACAGTAATCTGGTAGAAGCGCTACTGGATATTATAAAAATCCCGGCCGTCACTATTGATGTGGCAACCACCCTCTCGGGAAATTTCCTGGGTTTTGATGGCGGTACATTGTACGTCGTCGAAACTGGCTCCTTGTCGGCGCGATACCACAACCGAACCGTCTACATTCTCGAGCAGGGCGATATACTGCTGCCGGATATTACCGGCACTTCCGACCACGATTCTACCGTGTACTTTGGCAGCGATACTGGGGCTTCCCTGCGCAGCTATCCGGCTCTGGAATTTATGCGTCGAGTTTTTGACGAACCAGAAGCCGTCAAAGTATGGACACGGTTACTGATTACCTATTCCGGTTTGATGTTGCGAATTTCTGCGTCGAATATCGACGAGGACAATCAACCTACGCCGGGGTTTGAAATTTACGAGCCGGGCGAGGTTATTATTCGAGAGGGCGATCGGGCCGATTACGTATTCAACCTTTCCAGCGGAGTGGCGGAAGTCTCTGTTGACGGGGTCAACGTCGGGCAGATAGGCGAGGGTGAAATTTTTGGCGCCATGGCGGCCCTCACACACGCAGACCAAATGCTCTGTGGTGAAGGTCCCGCGTGAACAATTCACCGATTTGATACGCAATAATCCAGCTACGATTCACAGCCTGCTTACTGATATGGCCAATTCCATCGTCAACCTCAATGAGCAGTTAGTAGGAATGAGCAGTAACCTCAGATAGGGACGTCAGGTTTAGCAGTCAAAGATAGATAAGGCGCAATATCTGCTCCGCTAGCGGGGCTTTTCCAATGGCAGTAATCCCACACGGGCTAGAAACGCAATGTCTGATATTTTAGAAATCGATCAAGACGGCATCGAACAGGTGTCGATGAAGAAGTATGCCGAAAAGGCCTACCTGGATTACTCCATGTACGTCATTTTGGATCGTGCGCTTCCTCATGTTGGCGATGGCCTCAAACCGGTACAGCGGCGAATCATTTACGCGATGAGTGAACTCGGGCTCAAGGCGACTGCAAAATTCAAGAAGTCGGCCCGCACGGTTGGCGACGTGATAGGCAAGTTCCATCCTCACGGGGACAGCGCGGCCTACGAGGCCATGGTATTGATGGCGCAAAACTTTAGCTATCGCTACCCACTGGTCGACGGCCAGGGAAACTGGGGTTCTCCCGACGACCCCAAATCATTCGCTGCCATGCGCTATACCGAATCGCGGTTAACACCTTATGCTGAAGTGCTGCTTGCCGAATTGGGGCAAGGTACGGTCGATTGGAGTCCAAATTTTGATGGCACGATGGATGAACCCACGGTTTTGCCCGCACAAGTGCCCAATATTTTGCTCAACGGAACCACGGGTATAGCGGTGGGTATGGCAACAGATGTCCCGCCCCATAATTTGCGCGAAGTGGTTTCGGCCACCATTCATCTACTGGAAAACCCCAAAGCGACCGTGCGAGAGCTCTGTGAGTTTGTCAAAGGGCCAGACTTTCCCACCTCGGCCGAAGTAATCACTCCCGTGGAGGATATCCACGCCATGTATGAAAGTGGTCGGGGCGGGTTGAGAATGCGTGCTGTTTGGGAACAAGAGGGCGGCGATGTAGTGATCAATGCGCTGCCTCATCAGGTGTCAGGCTCCAAAGTGCTCGAGCAGATTGCCCAACAAATGCAGGCAAAAAAACTGCCCATGGTTGCGGACTTGCGAGACGAGTCAGACCATGAGAACCCAACCCGGCTAGTTGTAATTCCAAGGTCCAACCGCGTCGATCTCGAAGCCATGATGAGCCATCTCTTCGCCACCACAGATTTGGAGCGCAGTTATCGCGTAAACCTGAACGTTATTGGGATAGATGGAAGGCCTGGTGTTAAGGGGCTGGATCGTATTTTGAAAGAGTGGTTGAGTTTCAGAACTGGCACAGTTCGGCGTCGGCTCGAGTATCGGCTAGAGCGGGTATTGAAGCGCTTGCATGTGCTGGAAGCTTATCTGATTGCTTTTTTGAATATCGATGAAGTCATTCACATTATTCGTACGCAGGACAAACCTAAACCGGCTTTGATGGAGCGTTTTAGCATCACGGATGCGCAAGCGGAAGCCATTCTTGAATTGAAGCTACGCAATCTCGCCAAGCTCGAAGAGACGAAGATTAAGGGTGAGCAGGACGATCTTGCCCTGGAGCGGGATGAGTTGAATAAAATCCTCGGCAGCGCGGCCAGGCTGAAAACGCTGATTAAAAAGGAACTGATAGCGGTTGCCGAAGAGTACGGCGATGACAGGCGATCCCCGCTGGTTATGCGTGATGAGGCCAAAGCATTTAGCGAATTGGAGTTGGTTTCGGCCGATCCCATCACGGTTGTTTTGTCCGAAAAAGGTTGGATTCGTGCGGGCAAGGGGCACGATATTGATCCGGAAACACTGAGCTATAAATCGGGAGACAGCTTTAAATTGTCTGTCTGTGGGCGCAGTAATCAGCCAACCGTAATTTTGGATTCTACCGGTCGTGCATACACGCTTAGCTCACACAACTTACCCTCCGCCAGAGGCCAGGGAGAACCCGCTACCGGACGTATTAATCCGCCCTCCGGCGCCAGTTTCGAAGGTCTGATGATGGGTTCGGACGAAGACTTATACTTGTTGGCCAGCGATGCCGGCTACGGGTTTGTGGCCAAGCTCGGAGATTTACAAACCAAAAATCGCGCGGGTAAAACAGCGATTTCCCTCCCCAAGGGAGGTGAAGTCATTCAACCAGCTCCAATCACTGCCGTTGAAGGCGCCTGGGTTGCGGCGGTTTCTAACGAGGGGCGCATGCTGATATTCCCGCTAGCCGATCTACCGCAGATGGCCCGGGGTAAGGGTAATAAAATTATTGGTATACCCACGGCTAGGGTTCAAAGTCGTGAGGAGTTTATGGTGGCAGTACAGGTGATCACGGAAAACGACACTCTGGTTGTCAGGGCGGGTAAGCGTCATCACAAACTAAAATTCTCGGATCTAGAGCACTATCGTGGAGAGCGTGGCCGGCGTGGAAACAAGTTGCCCAGAGGATTTCAGAAAGTCGATAGCATGGATGTCGGGGAGTAGAGCGGGAGCTTACTTTTTTGAAAGCTCAGTCAGGCGTTTCCAAATAAGGCGCAATTGGCGTTCCAGTAAATCCCGATAGGGGCCTTCAAAATCTACCAGCATCTGGTAATCCTGAAGCTCTGTCTCCCGGTATTCCACGCGGCCGGCTATATCAACATCCTCGCAGGCCTTGGGTGCCAACAATATGTTCGGGGGTTTGAGCGCACATATAGCCTGCAATTCGTCCAGCGTGTGCTGTAGATAAAGGCCGGGATAAATATCCCGTTCGTCACCCACTCCCAGTTCGCTCTGGGAAATGGCCATCGCAACAGACATGGATACAGGTAATTGTTTTTCCAGCTCCGCGCTGAGTTCACGTACCAGCCAGGCACAGGATGCGGCTCTGAATACGGGGCTTCCAGCGGGACTGTTGCCACCAAAATACACTGCCAGGCCAAATTGCCTAACTACCTTTAAATCGCCTGAATAAAACCCAGCCGCGCCGTAAATGACCTGATGAAGCCGGGCCGTATAGCGTTGTAACGAGTGCTGATCCAGAGTGTCTACATAGTCAACCAGGCTGTTAAGCTGGAGGTATAACACCGCTGTGGCCCGGTAGTTTTCATGGGAGGATGCGGTCGATTTGCGAGCGCGCAATAAATCCATCGGCAGCTCGCCGATGCGGTTTTTGAGCTGGTCTATTTCATTGTTCGGTGGTTTTGTTGGGTCGGACCCGGGCTCCGGTTCCAGCGAAATTGTGTCAGCCAGTTGCACGAGTTGATCTGATAGTCGCTGGCCGAGATGACGAACCGTGCCATAGGCCGCCAAAGCGAGCAAAATTGCCAGTCCCAGCAGGGTGAAGACGAAGCGTCGATGGGCTGCCACCGCCTGATCAATGCCCAAGGTGATTTGGATATGGCCAGCAGTATCCCCAGCTATTTCAACCGCTGCCCGGTACTGCAGTGGGCTCTGGCCTTGGTACGATCCGGCTTGCCCCAAGGCGTTGCCTTCGATGTCAAAGATAGCAACTTCGCGTGTGGGCGTGGTCTCCACAAACCGCTCCAGTGTCGCCTTAACACTTAGTAGGTCACCTGATTCGAGTGCCAAGGTAACTCGGGAGGAAATCTGCTGGGCCAACGCTGTCCCATAGATCTCCTGTTGTGCCAATTGCAGGTGTCGACTGGAGGTTGCCGCCAGCGCCACCAAGGCCATACCTATGGCCAGACAGAGTCCGAATGCGATAATTGCCAGTTGTGGAGCTAGGCTTAAATTGCGAATGGTATTCTTCACGCGCTGGTGGTCATTCCATAATCTAAAGTCGGCCAGTATAAACCAGACCTCTTGTTTGGACGGCTATTGTTTCAAAACAATTGGGTAAAATTTCCGATCTGTGTGAACAGGTTTCCCGTGCTCTTGGTCAGCAGGTAGAATGGGCGCCTAGCCAATTTGCGGGATCTGTTTTGAACGACATTCTTTTGATGACTATTTCGGGTGCGGATCAACCTGGTCTCACCGCCAACATCACCTCTTTGCTCGCGCAGCGAAATGTGAATGTGTTGGACATCGGCCAGGCCGTCATTCACGACAGTCTGACAATAGGTGTCCTGGTGGAAGTACCTCTTGAGCAGGATCGCCCCGCCGTCGTTGCCGCTATTTCCGAATTCGCACAATCCGAAGCGCTCAAGTGCCGTTTTCGTGACATAAGCCCCGACAGTTATGAGCAGTGGGTTGAGGGTCAGGGCCGCGCCCGTTACATCATTACCTTATTGGCTCGCAAGGTTACCGCTAGCCAACTGTCCCAGGTGACCGCCGTGGTGTCTCGCCATCAACTCAATATTGATGGCATAAGCCGCCTCTCCGGGAGAATCCCTTTGGGTGAATTGCCGGCACTGAGCAAAGCCTGTGTTGAGTTTTCGGTGCGTGGACGGCTCCCGGATGTTGACGCTTTTCGGCGGGATCTGCTGGAGGTAGCCGGAGCGCTGGATGTTGACCTGGCTTTCCAGCAAGACAATATGTACAGACGGAATCGCCGGCTAGTGGCCTTTGACATGGATTCCACCTTGATTGAAGCAGAAGTGATTGATGAGCTTGCCAAAGCCGCCGGAGTGGGTGAGAAGGTGAGCGCAATTACTGAACGCGCTATGCGAGGAGAATTGGATTTTTCCGAGAGCTTTAGAGCTCGTGTTGCACTGTTGGAAGGTTTGGATAGTTCGGTGCTGGAGCAGGTTGCCGCGAAGCTTAAGATCACTGAAGGTGCCGAACACCTTGTTACAACCTTAAGTAGCCTTGGCTATAAAACCGCGATCCTGTCGGGTGGTTTTACTTATTTTGCGAAGTACCTGCAAAAGAAGCTGGGCATTGACTATATTTTTGCCAACGATCTTGATATTGCAGATGGTGTTGTTACCGGCCAGGTCCGCGGCGAAATCGTCGACGGTGATCGCAAAGCTGCACTGCTGCGTCAGCTTGCGGATGAACAGGGTATTGATCTGCAGCAGGTGATAGCTGTTGGTGATGGGGCCAACGATCTTCCTATGCTGAGTATTGCTGGATTGGGCGTTGCCTTTAGAGCTAAACCTTTAGTCAAACAGTCTGCGGAGCAGTCGATATCGACTCTCGGGCTCGATGCAATCTTATATTTGTTGGGTATTTCGGATCGTTATGTGGAGAATGAGGACAATTAATTAAGTTTCAAATATTTGTCCAAAGAGAATCATACGCTGCACTAAGAGGCCCGCTCTTGTCCTCTGCAATAACATCTTCTAAGAGTTTGATATAGCGAAAATCGAATTGTACGTAGCTAGCCGTTGCTGCAACCTGACGTACCAATTGGATGTAGAACTGTTCGCCTTCTCTAATCAAACTAACTTTTTGCCGCTCCTTGAGCCCAACTCGGGGTGTAATCAGGGTGTGCGGCTGCCCCACCAGTTTGATCTCGGGCAGTAGCAGTACACGAATAGGCTCGATTTCCTGGCCAGTCGTCTGCAAAACTTTGGCGCCGTAAGGCATCGCCTTTGGACTCAGTAGCTCTACCCCAACCAGGGTTCTGGCGTTTTGCAGCTGGCTTACCCAGCGGGTAACAGCGACGACCCATTCGGCGTTTTCGTGGTCCCGAACGCTTACAATGTCGCCGGCTTTAATATCGCTCGGGAGTTCCTGAGACCACTCCAGGCAGTATCCACCAGGGCTTGCGTCCACCATTTTAACGGAATAGGCCTGGTGTCGTTCGCGGGCTGATAGTTCTGGTTTTCTCTCTTCGAGGTTGGCGAGCGTGGTGTTGTCTACAAAGATCTCCTCCACGTGATAGTTTCCATTATCTCTGGCCGTGTTTGCATGGGGACTGGCCCGCTCCCAGGTATCGGCATGATTTACCGGGGCCATAAAGGGGTTGGAGGAGGGCCGCTCGTTTTCGTCGTTTTCGGCGCCATAGACCAGCTGGTCGAAGGTAAGACCCCCGGCGATAAAATAGTGGGCGTTGGTCAATCCAAGTGTGATCCACAAAGTACTGCCGGAGCTGTCACGGGCAAAATTTCGCTTGGACATAACACCTAGTGTAGGTCGTCAAACAGTTTGTAACTTATTAAGTTTCTCTCTGCCACGCTTCACTTTCTCCAATATGTCACTCGCGGATTTGGTCCAGATATAAGGCGCTGGCGCTTGATTATGAGTCTCAATGAACGCCATGACTGTTTGCTCAAGCTCTTCCACACTGCTAAAGACACCTCGTTTCAATTGCTTTTCAGTTAGCTCCCGAAAAAACCGCTCCACCATGTTTAACCACGATGCGCTGGTTGGCGTAAAGTGCACATGGAATCGCTGGTGATATTTCAGCCAGCTTTTTACCTTCGGGTGCTTATGTGTGGCGTAGTTGTCACAGATAATATGAATCTCTTTATCCTTGGGCGTCGACTTATTTATTTGGCGGAGAAACTTCAACCATTCTTGATGGCGATGCCGTTCGGCGCAGGTACCTAACACTTCCCCTGTCAAGATGTTCAATGCCGCAAACAAGGTCGTGGTGCCATGACGTTTATAGTCATGGGTCATTGTCGCCGCCCTGCCTTTTTTCATCGGCAAGCCCGGCTGCGTTCTATCCAGTGCTTGTATCTGACTCTTTTCATCACAACTGAAAACAATGGCATTTTCTGGCGGTGATAAGTAAAGGCCGACGATTGCCTCCAACTTCTCGGCAAACTCTTTATCGTTCGATACCTTGAATGTATTTATTCGGTGTGGCTTCAAACCGTGGCTTTTCCATATCCTGCCCACCGAGGACATGCTAATGCCGGCCTTATCTGCCATGAGACGCTGGCTCCAATGCGTAGCGTTTTCCGGTGTCTCTTGCGTCGTGAGTCTGATCACCTGTGCAACCTTGCGTGAACTGATTTTCGGTTTTCGCCCTGGCCGATACGCATCCTGGCTGATGCCTTCGACTCCACTGTCTGCATAGCGTTCTCGCCAGCGGCCCGCTTTCTGTCTCGTAATGCCCAGTTCAAAACCGATCTCTTCATTGGTCATGCCCTTGCCGGCCAGAAGAACAATTCGTGAACGCTCCGCCAATCGGACCGAGACAGAACGCGATTTAGATAACTTACTCAAACCCAAAACTTCGTCATCAGACAAAACAATTTCTACTGCAACACGCACGACAAGCTCTCTATATAGGGAAGAGACTATATGGTACACTATTTACGACGACCTACACTAGATAGCCCCCAGATCGCAAAAAAGTTCGCCGCAGAAATAGCCCCTCGCTCGAGTTTGTAATAGTCTTGTCCCCTTCACGAATTCAGGGACGGAAAGCATGGGTTGGAATTACGGCGATTTACTCGACGGCTGCGGCGAAGTGCGCCCTCCCGAGACTCCCGCGGTAATTCATGGTGAGCGAACTGTTACCTGGGGAGAACTGACAACACGCTCAAATAATCTCGCCCGGGGTATGCTTGAAATGGGAGCGGTAGCTGGAGACAAGGTCGCGATCTACTTGCGCAATTGCCCGGAATACATGGAAACCGTAGTCGCCTGTTACAAGGCCCGATTAGTCCCCGTGAACGTCAACTATCGCTATCGCGATGATGAGCTCCACTATATTTTCGACAACTCCGATGCGGTGATAACCGTTCACGACCACGAATTCGCCGAGTCAGTGGCAGCACTGAGGCCGCGACTGCCCAATCTGCAGTGGTTGGAAGTCGGCAGTTCCTACGACGCGCTTGTCGCAATAGGGGATGGCTCCCCTCTGGATATTGAGCGCTCCGGCGATGATATGTTGTTCATCTACACCGGCGGTACCACCGGTATGCCCAAGGCAGTCATGTGGCGCCAGGAAGATATGTGGAATGCCATGGGCAGTGGTGTAACGGCCCCGTGTAATAACAATGAGATCCCGAGTAGCCCAGCTCAGCACATCCAGAACCTCAGCGAATATCCCGGTGTACTAAAGCAGCTGACGGCCTGTCCTTTGATGCACGGGACTGGTTTTCTGACTTCCATGGCCATGCTGGTAGGGGGTGGCTGTATTGTCACACTGACCAGTCCTGGGTTAGATGTGGAGGAACTGTGGCAAACCGTTGAGGACCGCAAGATCAACAGCATGATTATTGTCGGAGATGCCTTCGCCAGACCCATGTTAAACGCGCTGGATGAAAATCCGGGGCGCTGGGACATCAGTAGCGTGGGTGCCATAGTATCTTCCGGTGTAATGTGGAGCCCCCAAATTAAACTGGGTTTGTTGGGACACAGCGCCAAGATGGTACTGCTGGATGCTTTCGGCTCCTCCGAGGCGATAGGCTTTGGTACCTCTGTTACCAGCGCCGACTACACGGCCCCCAGTGCCAAGTTTATGCTCGCTGAGCAGTGCAAGGTTTTCACTGAGGACTATGTTGAGGTTAGACCCGGCAGTGGCGAGCGTGGGTTTATAGCGAGAACTGGCCCCATACCAATGGGCTACTACAAAGACGAAGAAAAAACGGCGAAGACATTTCCTGTCATCGATGGTGTCCGATATTCAATCCCCGGCGATTGGTGCACTGTAGACGTCGACGGCGCCATCAACCTACTGGGTCGCGGCAGCGGTTGTATCAACTCCGCGGGTGAGAAGATATATCCAGAAGAAGTCGAGCAGGTATTGAAGACACATCCTGTTGTGGATGATGCTTTGGTATTGGGTATGGCGGATGAAAAATGGGGGCAGGCGGTTACCGCGGTAATCTCTGTCAACACAGCATCGGGAATTGCCCTCGATGAACTTAAATCCCATGTTCGAGCTAAACTGGCAGACTATAAGGCGCCCAAATCTATTCACATTGTCGAGACAATGTTCCGGGCGCCCAATGGCAAAGCGGATTACAAGGCCGCGAGATTACATTTGGAAAACCTATCAACCAGTAACCAATAGCGGAGAAGTAAAAACCAATGAGTGATGCTTATATTGTAGGTGCTGTGCGCAGCGCCGGTGGAAAGAAAAAAGGTCGTTTGTCTCGCATGCACCCCATCGATCTGGGGGCCGCAGTGGTCGATGCGCTGGTGGAGAAAACCGGTGTAAACGTAAGTGAAATCGATGATCTAATATTTGGTTGTGTTTCCCAGGTGGGAGCACAGTCCGGCAATATTGCGCGCAATGTTTGCCTGTCTTCGGTTTTGGGCGAAGACGTGCCGGGAACTAGTGTAGACAGACAGTGTGGCTCGGGCCAACAGGCTATTCACTTTGCCGCTCAGGCTGTTATGTCCGGAACCCAGGATGTTGTTATAGCCGGTGGTGTGGAAAGTATGAGTCAGGTGCCCATTGGTGCAAGTATCGTCGATGGCTATAAAGCTGATCACGGCCTGCCCTACGGCAAGAAAATTGGGGAACGCTACCCGGGTGTACAGTTTAGCCAATTTGTCGGCGCCGAAATGCTAGTCGACAAATACGATCTTAGCTCCGACGAATTGAATAATTTCGCTCTGGCTAGCCACATGAACGCCAAAGTGGCCGTTGAAGAGGGCAGGTTTGCCGAGGAAATCGTTCCTATCGAAGTTGAACTGGAAGATGGCACAACTGCTGTACATGACCGGGATGAGGGTATCCGTATGGAGGCTACTCTCGGCGCCATTTCGGGCCTTGAACCCATGCAGGAAGGTGGCAAGTTAACGGCGGCCAACGCCTCGCAAATCTGCGACGGCGCATCTGCGGTCATGGTGGCGAACGGAGAAACGTGCAAGAGACTCGGTCTTAAGCCTCTGGCTAAGATAGTGGCTTTGTCCGTAGTGGGAACTGATCCGGTCATTATGCTTGAGGGCCCGATCAGAGCCACTCAGAAGGTACTGGAAAATGCCAAGCTTACGCTGGCTGACATCGACCTGGTAGAAGTCAACGAAGCCTTTGGATCTGTACCTTTGGCCTGGGCAAAGGCACTGGATGCCGACATGAGCAAGCTGAATGTCAATGGCGGAGCACAGGCTCTGGGACATCCGCTGGGGAGTACTGGCACAAAACTGATGACGACGCTGATTCACGAGCTACATCGCACCGGCAAGCGTTACGGTCTGCTGGCCATCTGTGAAGGCGGTGGTACTGCCAATGGCACCATTGTGGAACGGGCTGATGCAGTGAGCTGACGTTCACTCCACTGGAGTCTATTGTTAACGGGGTTTGACCGCGCCGGTCATGTTATCTCGGGCCAACGAAATCTATGATCTATGATGAAATAACGACATGAGAGTTTGAATCATGAAAGTGTTGAATCTAAATCTTGCACAGCTACCGCTGGTAGCTGTCATCGCGTTTCTAAACCCGAGTGCCACGGCCTTCGAAATGCCGGAGAAAAACCCCCATCTGGCAGACTCGAATTATTCCCTGGGCCACGGTGACCCTGCGCAGCAAGACGCCATGCCTCAGGCGGGTCCCAGTGGTCCAACACGTACACTCAAAGAGAGTGAAATTCAATATACCCATACCGGGCCAGGCTATTTTGGCATAGCCACTTCGGGTGTTTATGCCGATGGTAAGCGTGTTCTGTGGGGCAATGGTCTCGATCGCATAGTAAAACTGGATTACGACACCCAGGAAATTCTGGCTGAGTATTTTTTCCCCGACTCACCCAGCTGGGATGCGGAATACGCCGACGAAGCCATCGCCTATTTCGATGATGACAACGACAGCATCTTCGCCGTCTACAAGGCTTTCTCAGAGGCGCAAAAGCTGCGCAACCTCTCAAATCTCTATACGATTCTGGGTGCCGACCACACGTATTACATTGGCAGTAAAACGGGCTTGATCACGGCCTACGGTGACAAGGACCCTACAGATTCCACATCAGAAATAGTGAAATTTCGCGAGTTTCAACTTCCCCCGGAAGCTACGGGGCCCGTAATGGGCCTGAACATGACTTACGATGGCTGGCTTATTGTCGCCACAGAACACGGTTACATAGCAGCCATTAGTCCGGACTTCAAAGAGCACCATGTCACCCGATTGAATCACGCCGAGGGGTCCGAGGATAAAGCCACTGGGCCGACAGGCTATGGTTGGATACGCAACGCCTTTGCTATCGATACAGACGGCGGGATTTATATCGCCTCTCAGGCGCATATGCACAAGGTGGTATGGAACGGGCAATCCTTAAGTACCAGCCCGCGTAGTGGGGCCTGGTCTGTGGCGTATCTTAATGACTGGGGCCATGGAACAGGTGCTACACCCTCTCTAATGGGTTTCGCAGAGGAAGACCGGTTTGTAGTGATCACCGATGGTCAACCGCAAATGAACGTTGTGCTGTTCTGGCGCGATGAGATCCCGGCAGATTGGGAACAGCTCGATGGCGCCCCTTCGAGGCGTATTGCAGGGCAGGCACCCGTGACGATGGGCAACCCCAATCTCACTGAGATACAGTCTGAGCAGTCAGTCGTGGTAGCGGGCTACGGCGCGCTGGTGGTGAATAATGCCCCGAGGAACGCGCCCTGGTATTTTCCAAAGCAGGCCGCCTCCTTGTTAATCAGTTACCTGGGTAGTAATCCGCAGCACCAGCCCTACGGCGTGCAAAAGTTTGAATGGGACTCGGCCACTCGCAAGCTCAATAGCGACTGGGTGAGCAAAGAGGTGAGTTCGCCCAGCACCGTGCCGATTGTTGGAGTCGGTTCGAATACCGCCTATTTGATTGGTGCCCGGGACAATAAGTGGACTTTGGAGGCAATGGACTGGGATACGGGAGCATCGAAGTTTCACTATGTGATCGGCGGGCAGCGCTACAATGTCATGTTTGCCGGAACACTGATCGACATGGACGGGCGTATTCACTACGGTACGCCCTGGGGGCGTGTACGCCTCAACCCCAAATAAGATTCTCTCAGGGCGACGTGAGTAGTCGCTTAAATTGAAATTGATAGCCACCCCGGCAGTGAGTTTTTACAATCACATAACTATCTTAGACCACCCCCTCACGTATAATTCACCGAAATAACAACAACGCTACCATTGGGTACCTCAGTGAAACCTGCGGGCCAATCACCGTGCAAAGGAGTACTACCGTGAACAATTTCAAACTATCAACACTGGCTCTAGGGCTTGTGGTGGCAGCTGGCAACGCCAGTGCTGACCACCCCGTCGATCAAAGTGGCATTACGTTTTCGCCAATGATAGGCCATTACAATTTCGATTCGAATCGCGATGTTGAGGACGACTTCCTCTACTCTTTTGGCCTGGGTTATCAATTTGACAGCCCCTAGGCTGTAAACTGGTGTATTTGGGAGCAAAGACCGAGACCGACCGCAACAACGCCCACGTCGACCTCGACCAAATTCGCCTCGATGGCATCTACAATTTTGCCCGTGTAGGTAATTTCCAAACTTACCTGGCAGCGGGTATTGGAGAGAGCGAGTACGCGCGTCGCTTCAGCGATGCGGTCGAAACCAACATCAATGCCGGTGGCGGTGTCCGTTACTTCCTGAGCCCCAAGCTTTCCTTGAGGGGCGATGTACGTCTTATAGGTTCCGCCGATGAGGAAGATACCGATATTGCGCTGAGCTTTGGTTTGCACTATGCCTTCGGTGGAAAATCTGCCAGCCACGCACCCGTGGTAAGTGCAGCTGTGGTAGCTGCAGCGCCGCCTGCTGATTCAGATCGCGACGGTGTTCCCGATTCTCAAGATCAGTGTCCTGACTCCGAGTACGGTGCGAAGGTAGACGAAGTGGGTTGTTACATTATGATCAAGGAGGGCCACAGCATCGCCTTGAACGTAAACTTTGCCAACGATTCAAGCGATGTGACCCCCGAGCATTATGCCGAGGTAGCCAAGCTGTCCACGTTTATGCGTGAGTACCCGCACGCCAGCGTAGTCATTGAAGGGCATACCGACGACACCGGTGCAGCGGATTACAATCAGGGCCTGTCGGAAAGAAGAGCCAAAGCCGTCGCCGATCTACTTATCAGTCGCGAGGGCGTTGACGCATCCCGGGTATCCACCCAAGGATATGGCGAGTCTTCGCCAATGGCGGACAGCTCGGTGGCCGGATACAGGGCGATGAACCGTCGCGTTGTTGCGGCGGTCAGTGTAACCGTAGAAAAGGTTCAGAAAGCGACTCTGTAACACCGCTAAACTGAGGCTGTTTCCCAATGGAACCCCGTGGAGTTACTCTACTCGGGGTTTTTTATTGCTCGAGAGTCTCAAACTGGTTTAGCACCAGGTTTTTCTTAACGTTGTCTATCTCAAAGACCTGGCCATTCATGGCAATGTAAATCCCGGGCGGTTTGCTTTGAACCGCACCAATCGCGCATCCTACGTTAAATATTGCATCGGACTGATAGAACGCGGCGGGTTGTAAGGCTCCTGTGAGCACAATGCGCTTGTTGGCAATGCCCCTGAGTGCGGCTCCGGTGGCTACCATTCCGTCCGTGCCGTGGGTGATTAGCACGCATTCTTGCGTACAGTTTTCCGCCGCACCCCGAATCAACTCTCGGTCCTGCTCGTTCATATCGAGGCTGTCCTTGCGCATGGCCGATTCTACGGTGTATTGGAATCCCACTTGCATGCGTTGTAACAGCTCGCCTATCACTGGGTCTCCCACCTCATAGTCGCTTTTGGCATCAAAGTAGATTTTGTCGATGGTCCCGCCAGTGGTGATGATGTGTAAATTCATAATAATATCCAATGGCGTATTTTTGGCCGCTTGAGCTAGCTATAATAGCATCCCCTTTCAAAAGTGAGATATTCCTATGGGCTTCTATGACACGTATGTTCTCCCTCGTTTTATTAACTGCGCCTGTGGGACTAAACCCATTATGAAGCAGCGCGAGAAAGTGGTTCCACAGGCCCGGGGAACGGTATTGGAGATAGGGATTGGCACGGGACTAAATTTACCGCTCTATGATTCGTCCCAGGTGGACCGTGTAATCGGCCTGGATCCGTCTGAAAAATCCTGGGAGCTTGCAGGTGAGCGAGCTTCTGCCGTCAATTTTGATGTGGAGTTCGTTGGCCTGCCCGGGGAGCAGATTCCCCTTGAGGATGACAGCGTCGACACGGTGATGGTGACCTACAGTCTGTGTACGATTCCAGACCCGGTGATGGCGCTAAAGGGAATGGCGCGGGTTCTGCGTCCAGGCGGCAAATTAATCTTTTGTGAACACGGCCGGGCGCCCGATGCGGAGGTGTTGAAATGGCAAGAGCGGATTAACCCGCTGTGGATGAAAATAGCGGGTGGGTGCCATTTGAATCGTGATATTCCCACGATTGTTTCTGAGGGAGGATTTACCATCGATAAGCTCGAAGAAATGTATCTGCCTAGCAGCCCGCGAATCGCCAGCTACAACTACTGGGGAACGGCGCAACTGGCATAGCGTATTCGTCCCGTGATTCTTTCGCGACATATTTCTCGCCGAGCCTGCTGGGTTGCTCTTGCATGTTTGTGCTGGTGTGGCCACGCCTACTCGGCGACCTTGTCGTATTCGGTGGAGGGCGTTCGCGGGGCGCTAAAAGAAAATGTAGAGGCTTGGCTGGGGGAACAACCTGAGACAGAGCGAGAGCGTTCCAATTTTATCGCATCGGCGGATGAAAAAGTCCGCTCCAGCCTGAAAGCACTGGGCTACTATCGTCCCGAAATTGTCATTGCTGTTGATAGAACCACTGAGCCCTGGAAAATGCTGGTCGAAGCGGCGCAAAAGCAGCCAGTGCTAATCAGTGAAATTGACATTCAATTGCTCGAAGCAGCGACGGACGATCCCGCCTTTGTATCACTCGCGAAGACCTTGCCTTTTTCAGTTGGGGACACGCTAAATCACGGTGTTTACGATAAGTTCAAAAAACAACTATCCGCATTGGGGCAGCAGCGCGGTTATTTCGATGGCAGTCTCAAACTCGCTCGAATTGAAGTTAACGCCGATGCCTCTACTGCAAAAATAGTTGTGCACTATAGCTCCGGTCAGCGTTATCGAATTGGCAATGTAAAACTGGATGAGGCGATACTTGATACCAGCTGGTTTGATTCAGTTCTGAATTTTCGTACTGGGGATTGGTTCGATTGGACCCCACTACAACAGCTTCGCAGTGAGTTGCAGCAAACGCGGTATTACTCCTCGGTCACTGTAAAACCTTTGATAGACAAACGTGACAATGGTGAAGTCCCCGTAGTGGTGGAGCTATCGCCAGTTGACCGACACAGTTTCGAATTTGGTGTGGGTTATAGCACTGATACGGAAGAACGTGTGTCCGTAGGGTGGAAAACGCCGTTGACTCACCCTCGCAATGACGTTTTACAGTTTTCAGCCTATCTGGCGGATAAAGAGTTTGGTGATATCACCAGTTTGCAAAAAGGCGTGCAGGTTCGTCGCGAAATTGGTTCTACTGGGAATCCTGTGGGTAGAGGTTGAGTTTTCCACAGTGGAACAGAATTGAAACTCGATAGTTTTCGAAGTTTCTAAATCCTCGGGCAGCCGATTTTATTGTCTGAATCTTTGAATTAAATCCTTCTGCGGTCGCATTGGTGATGCGATGTTTCAAGTAAGTCATTATGTTGTCGAGATGTTTCTTTAGCATCTTGGCGACTGATATGACCGGCTTTAGACGTGAATGTGTCGCCCACCAGTACCATTTCTTAAAGAACGCTCGGGCTGGTTTATCGTAGCTGTAAGTCCACAGGTCAAGCAGCGTCTCTTTGATTGCCCAGGCTCGGGCAACCTTCAACCCCGTTGATTGAAGGCCATAAAAAGTGGCTTCATCTTTTTCACTCCAGTTGTCGGGATTGCGTAACCAGGTATAGCGAGACCCGACCAGGTCATTGATACCGGCGGCTCTTAATGTTTTATTTTCTTTGCGCCTGACTTGGTCAACCATTTTTGTAAGATAACTGACGATATGAAACTTGTCGTGAACAATGGCGGCGTTCGGTAAAGTCGCCTCAACTGCCGTCATAAATGGAACCCACATATCCACGGCAACAGCAGCTACTTCATTACGCTGCTGTTCTGGAAGCGTGGACAGCAATGCGGTTGTCGATTCCGTCGTTCTATCTGCCACGACCTCAAGCACTCTGGACGCATTCAAATCGTACAGCAGGCTGGCATAGGATTGCCCCTTGCGAAAACTTTTTTCATCGATGCCAAGGTGTTTCACTTCCTCAACAGAGCGTCTGTCCATCCCTCTTTTCACTGCTCGGGATTGAATATGATGCACCTCATCCCACGACAGACCAAGTAGTTTTGCGGCCTGTGTCTTGTTGCTGGCAGCCGACAGCACATCAATAGCGAAACGCTCAAATAAATGCGTAAAGCGTGCCTGCGTATCTGCCCACGGTACTTTCAGGCTTTTGATTCCATGCGCTTTACAATGAATACGCGGAACCTGGGCAACCTAACTGCGTCTTGAACTGCATCGTATCAAGGTGTCGCCATGTGCGTTGCTCACGATGGTCGTAAACCGAACAAAGGGCATGGCAGACACTACACGCGCCTTTCGTTCCCTTTGGCCAATCTATCTGGAGGGTAATTGATTTGTCGGTCAGATCCGGAGTAATAGCCGTGATTTTCCATGGGTCGCTAAGCCCCTGTTAGCGCCACAGTAAACCCGCAGTTATTTGCCGCAGAATAAAAGAACGACAAAGAGGCGACAGTGATCCGGCTTAACTCCAATCGATCACAGGCTAGAACGGCAGCTCATGATTTACCTCGACACTGTCTGTGTACTCTTGTTGCTCAATCCGGATCTCCTCGTACAGTTGCGCAATCTCATCACCATAGTGATCCCACAGTACCGATCTCAGGTCGCCGAGCAGCTGATAAATACAATCGGCTTGTTCAGCCGTCCAGTAGGTTGTGATTTTTAAGGTTTTCATTTAGCCTTTCCTCGCTTTTTGGTCTCGCGCCGCTTCGACGCACACTCCTGCGCTTCCTTCATGCGGTACGACTCACCCTCAATGGCGATGACCTCGCTGTGATGGACTAAACGGTCAATCAGGGAGACCACACACGCGGCATTGGGGAACACGTCATTCCACTCGCCAAACGGACGGTTCGTTGTCACCAAAGTTGAACATTTCTCATAGCGCCGGTTGATGATTTCAAACAGCAAGTCAGCATGACGATTGCTGTAGGAGAGGTAGCCCACTTCATCAATTACCAGCAAGGCGGGCCTGGCGTAGTGTTTCAATCGACGCTGCAGGGCATTGGCGCCATCCTGACCTGCCAGGTCGTTGAGCATCGCCGCTGCGGTGGTAAACAGCGCCGTATAGCCGTGCATGACAGCGTTATACCCCAGGTTCTGGGCGATCATCGATTTGCCCACGCCGTTGCTGCCCAGCAGGATAATATTGCTGGCCGTGTCCATAAAACCCAGTTGCATCAGGGCATGAATCGCTTGTGGGTCGATAGCGCTTGGCCACTGCCAGTCAAACTCACTCATCGGTTTGAACCGGCCCAGCCTGGCGCTGCTCAGGCGCCGTTCGAGTGAGCGCTGTTTGCGCTCGGCAAGCTCCCAGGCGATGAGCTGTGCCCGCCAGGGGTATTGCTCGTCGGTGATCTCGCCCCAGTGCGCCAGCACGCCGTGGAGCTTCAGTTCAAGTGCCTGCTGTTTGAGTTGCTCGATATCAATCATCGGTATCATCTCCTGTCTCGCTTCGGGTGCCATTGAGCTTGTCGTAATCGGCAAGCCGAGCCAGCTTGACGCTGTAGTGTTTGACCTTCGCCGGCACGGCGACAGCAAGCGGTGGCGGCAGGTGCTGTTCATCACGGCGGCGCTCAAGAACGTGCTGCACCGCCTCCGGGTAGGGTGATTGCCGATCAAGTGCTTCACCCAGAGCTACATGCAGCTCGTCCCGCCCATAATCATCAAGCAGTTGATTGAGTAACCGGACCGTGGTTTTAATGACATGTCCACGCTGTGCCGATTGCTGCAGCAGCGTCTGGGCGTGCGCCGAAGCATGGCTCAGGCGATCCTGACCCCGGTGTAGTTTGGCGTGGGTTTTCTCCAGCCATAGGGCATTTTTATTGATTGGGCTAAACGAGGCATCTAGATGAATAACTCCGACAGCGCGGGATTCATCAGTATTATTCAATCGACTTTCAGCCGTTTCATAGCCACGTCCTCGGCGGATGGTAAGCTCCATATCAAAATCAGTGTCTTTGGATAGCGTTGCAATATGGTGAGCAGGATCAACCAATTCAATGTCATCGGTCAGCTCGATATCACTCGCAGTAACCGCCCCAGCACCTTTTTTACGCAAGGCAACCACCGCCTCATTGCGATTGTGCATGATTATTAACCGCATAGTTGAGGGCCTAATAACAGCCTGTCGATTGCCAGCAGCCGGGACCTTGTAGTAGATTGAGCAAAATCAGGGGGTATTAATCCTTCCTATACCCTTTGGCCGGGGAGGGAGTAAATCGAGTCTTTTCCAATATGAAATGAGCCTGAAACCCGGGAATGTGGCGGAAGTTGATTCCAACATAAAATGAGCCTGAAATAGTCCTTGTAGTCGTTCATGATCAGCGGATGAAAACGATCATGAGCTTAGAACATCTGAATACCCTGGGTGCCATCAAACAGTTTCTCGACGGCACACAGGAAGTAGCCTCCAACGTGGCCACTGAGAAATCTGAACGCTATCGCTGGGTACAGAAGGCACTGGTGAAGCACCGATACTTACAGCTTGGCAAAACAGACCGGGGAACCGTCACCCGCTACCTGATAAAGGTAACCGGCTACTCCCTGGCCCAGACCAGGCGCCTGATACGCCAATACGTCAAAACAGGCACCGTCTCGGTGAAACCAGCTCGGCGTAATGGCTTCAAGCGCGCCTACACTGACGCCGATATACGCCTATTGGCGAGTATGGATGAGCGACATGGTCAGCCCAGCGGCGCGGTACTTAAAAAGCTCTGTGAGCGGGCTTATCAGCGCTTTGGCCAAGCCGACTATCGACGCCTGGCGGGTATTTCGGTTTCTCACCTGTACAACCTGCGGGCCTCCAAGACCTACCAGAGGCAGCGCTGTGTCTTGACAAAGACACGACCTAAGGCCGCCTCTATTGGCCAGCGGCGCAAACCTTGCCCGAACGATCAACCAGGCTATATCCGCATTGACTCTGTCCATCAAGGTGATCAGGACAAACGCAAAGGAATCTACCACGTCAATGCCGTGGATGAGGTGACACAGTTCCAGATCATCGTCACGCTGGAACGTATTAGCGAGGCGTTTATGCTGCCAGCCCTCAGGCAGATTCTGGCTGCCTTCCCCTTTAAAATACGGGGCTTTCACGCAGACAATGGCGGCGAATATATCAACTACACCGTTGCTGAGCTTCTGGACAAGTTGCACATTGAATTTACCAAATCACGGCCCCGGCACAGTAACGACAATGGTTTGGTTGAGAGTAAAAATGGCTCGGTCATTCGCAAACTCTATGGCTATACCCACATACCTCAGCAGTACGCCACGGATTTCACTGAACTCAATAGCCATCAAGTCTACCGATACGTCAATTTCCACCGGCCCTGCTATTTCCCCACCACCATTATTGATGAGAAGGGCAAGGAGCGGAAGAAATACCGCTACGACGACATGATGACACCCTATGAGAAATTCCGCTCCCTGGCCAAACCCAGCCAATATTTAAAGCCGGGAATCACCTTTAGAAATCTGGATGCATTCGCCAATGAAATGACGGACAATGAGGCCGCTGAACAACTAAATTCAGCACGAGATCACTTATTTCAGCAACTCCATGAGCGACTCAAGATAAGGGCTTAATACACCCTCCCTTCAGGCTCATTTCATATTGGAAAATACTAATCGTTCCTTGTATCAAGTTTGTAGGGTAGCATGGTCATAAGCCTCGTGTTGTGCTGCAGCCAATGGGCTGATGGAGGGTTTCGTTGCTAGCCCTTGTTGTTAATCCATGTTGTTAGCCAGAACACCGTCAAGGCTTTCTGCGTTTTAGGGATTTCTATCTGGGGATTGGGTGTGAGTAAATCGTTGGTTGTGTCGAGTTTGTAGGATAGAATAGTCGTGAGCCTTGCATTGTGCGCCCATCGGGTGATGGAAGGTTTAAGTGCTAACTCTGTTAACCGGTATACAACCAAGGCTTCTTACGTTTTAGGAATTTCTATCTGGGGGTCTGGGGTACATGGCTGTTAAGCATCACAAGGAGAATTCGAGGTATGATTAGAAAAATCACGTTTTTGGCAATCACACTTATCTTGGTTGGTAAATCATACGCCGCAATAGATGAAAAGGAATATGCTAAATGTACTATTGTTGAGGGAGATTTGGCTCGTCTTGAGTGCTTTGATAATTTGGCGGCTCTTCTCCGCTTTGTTGAGTGAAAAAAGATGCTGACCATCAAGTAACCTGTTGATATGTTTGGTTTATGACAACTTTACATAGGGCAGGTATATGACCATCAACATCTCACGGAGTATTTTAAACCTCACGGGGCAACGTGTAAATGAAATTAAACTGGACGAAGAGGGTGACAAGATTGTTATTCACTGTAGCCGGGACGCCCGCAGGAGCACTATAGACCCCACCACAGGCAAGAAGGGAACTATCAACCAGCATATTCGCCGGCAGGTTAAGGATATCCCCCTTTTTGGGTATCCATGTGTGCTCGACATTGAACTGGCCCAAGTGTTTATTAGCAAGGGCGAGCGCCGCATTGAGGCGTGTGATTTTGTCGATAAAGGGTGCCGTTTCACCCACCGGTTTTGCCGACTGATCAGTGGATTATGCCGCCATATGTCTATTCAGGCCGTCTCCAGGCATTTGGGGATACGATGGGAGACAGTAAAGAATATCGACAAGGCATACCTGATGGAAACGCTCCCTGCGCTTGATCCTGCACAGTTGACTGGCTTGGAATATATTGGTGTCGATGAAGTTGCCAGGGCGAAAGGCCATGACTATATGACGGTGGTCTACGATATGGTCGGAGGTCATCTGGTCTGGGTGGAAGCTGGTCGAACTGCCGAGGTGTTTGCAAGATTTCTAAAACATCTCTCCCCGGATACATCCAGTAAAATCAAGGCCGTAGCTATGGATATGGGCCCTGCTTATCAAAAGGCTGTCAGGGAGTGCTTGCCGTTGGCAGACATTGTGTTTGACCGTTTTCACGTCATGAAAAATTACAGCAAAGCTATCCATAATCAGCGCCGGCTTGAGTTCAGGAAGGCCGATCCGAATGGTAAAAAACTGATGAAGGGGACGCATTATCTGTTGCTCAAAAATGCGGATAAGTTGAGTGAGAAACAAAGTAACAAGCTGCAAACGTTGTTGGATAGCAATAGCAACCTGAATGCGCTCTACGTTTTAAAAGAACAGCTTCAGTATCTGTGGAGTGCCACTTCATTTGAGGGGATGGCAGAGCAACTGGAAAGTTGGTGCTTGATAGCAGATCAGTCACACATGCTCTATCTGAAAAAGTTCGCAAAATCGCTCAGAAAACATTGTGTCGGCATCTGCAATTATGCGAAACACAAGCTAACAAGCGCCAGGATAGAGGCTGGTAATGTCAGTATAGGAATGATCCGTAAGCGCGCCAGGGGCATCAGGGATACCGAGTACTTCAAACTCAAAATTAGACAATCATCCCTCCCAGATAATCAATCTATGTTCTATTTGAAAACCTAGAATCACTCAACAAAGCGGAGAAGAGCCAATTTGGCAAAGACAAAAAAACTTGATGGGCGCCAAGCTCAGCCAACTTCTATAGCGGGAAAAGGAAAATGGGGGGTGTCTGTAGATGTAAACCCCATTGATGATTCAAAGACTGTTACCTTGAACCTATATGCAGATTCAGGACAAAGCGCCTATGGTAATTCTGTTTTTCTTGTCGCAAGGTGCAAGAGCAATGTAACGGATATCTATATAGGATGGAATGACTATCTCGGGAGTGAAGCTGACGTTCTTACGCGGGTAGGCAACAATAAGGCGATTACGCAAAGGTGGAGCTTGTCCACAGACAAAAAGGCAACCTTTCATCGCAAGCCAATTCCCTTCTTAAAAGAGATGCTGGCCTCATCAAAATTGGTGGTGCAGGTAACTCCATATAATGAAAGCCCCGTAACCGCTATTTTTAATACAGCGGGCTTGGAAAGTGCAATAAAGCCACTTCGAGAGACTTGTAGTTGGTGATGCTTAACAAGGAACAAGGCCATCAAATTCGCTCCCTACGGTCGCCGGACACTCGCAAGCTTCAAGCCTTTATCACCCGCTGCCTGTGTCAGCCTGATGAGACTTTGTTATTCTTGGCATAAACAGAATATATGCAGGTTGCAGCTGCTTATCTATTTAATCTTCATAGAGAACGTGCGCACGGATAACGGGATCAAATTTCTTCATCGGGGTAATCTGAGCAGGTGCTCTAAGTCCAAATCCCCAGATTTAGAGTAGCGCCAGTGCAATGTCATCGCACGATGCTGGGACAACCCCTCCGACAGCAACTGACGCATGAGGGAAAATACATTATAGGCGAGCGTGGTCAGTGAGGCGAGCAAGGAGATTAAAAACCACAGCGTATTGGCAGAAAAAGCTGAACACGGCCGTGTGTCGCCGCCGAAATACGGCATACCGGAACGTCAAGTCTTGGCGCCACCTTGTGAACCCTTGTCTCGCTATCGACCGGTTTGACATCGTTGGTACCAGGGTTTCGGCGTTCCCGTCCTATTCTTTCCCTCCAGCTACCTGACCCGCCAACTCGGCCTGGTGAGCCAGTGTCATGTCCAGCATGCTGTTGAATTGGAAGTCGTATCTTGGCATGTCGCCGGGGTGCATGGTGGCACCGAAGCCTTGCTTGTCATGGCGGCGGTAGATCCAGCAATTGGCCAGGCCGTGCTATACCCTGTTTGGATTATTGTGTTTCATATTCCCCTCCCCAAGGGTAATCGCTTGGTCTGTTAATAATGTCGAGTGGTTAATCCGTAGTACTGGAAAATAGACAGGCACCTTCCAAGCAGTGCATTTTCATAGCAATACTAATACTTGACTAGTCAACATAAAAACCCAAATCCCCAGATAGAGTATCGCCAGCGTCTCAAGGGCCTCTGAATCCCTCTTTCAAGTTTTATTATAAGCCTTCACAGCGGATAGGGCAGAGAGGTTTAATCAAAAACCGTTGCTCTGCGCAGTGTCAGCGCTCAATGGGCCATTTTGGACGGACCTATCCTGTATAAGCCGTCATTCTTGTCTGGTATTTGTCTAAATGGGCGGCGACTCAAACTCCTTCAGTGCAAGTAGCACTCGTTCCAACAATATTCGGTGTTTTTCCTGCAGTTTTACAAATAGTTGCCGCCCCGTTCTGACGACTTTTGCCGCGATGGCATACAAACGCCAGCGCAGGGTCATTGCTCGAGGGTACGCCAACTCTTCCGGCAGTAATTGGCGCATAAGAGCAAACAAATTGTAGGACAGTGCAGAGATTAAAAAGTACAGCGCATTGGCGTTAAAATCCGGGCATGGCAACGTATCGCCGCCAAAATCCAGCTTCAGTTCCTTGATGCGATTTTCGCTGTCCTCAGCACGCTGGTTATGCCCTAGGGCACCTTCTCTTAGTGCTACGCACCAATTCACCTTGTACCCCAGGGCACCTTCTCTTAGTGCTACGCACCAATTCACCTTGTACCCCAGGGCACCTTCTCTTAGTGCTACGCACCAATTCACCTTGTACCCCAGGGCACCTTCTCTTAGTGCTACGCACCAATTCACCTTGTACCAGTGAATAATCTCACTATCGCTGAGCTCATCCCGGTTGGTGGCAATCGCACGATGAACATAACCCCCCTGGTTGATTGCCTCTGAGCTTTCTTGTGAATCCAGATCCAGACTCGCCTGGCCTTTAAGGGCTGTTCTTTGAATGATAAGAGTGAAGGCTTTTTCATAATCACCGATACAGAAGCTCGTACGGTAGGTGTCCTGTCCACCCATAACCTCGCCTTGTTTATCAAGCAAGGGTAGCCAATCCGAATCGCTGGCCGCTTCAATCTGTGCCCGCATAGCTGCGCTGGTTTTGGCTCGAATGGCATACTCGATACCTTGCGTATCACAATACTCAATGATTTTTGTTTGGTAGCCTGCGGCGTCTATACGCAGCGCATTCAGGGCACAGCCTTCCGGTAACGACTGCTGGCATTGCTGGATAAAGGCCAGGTTGTCTTGTGCCGGCGGTACATTACCTTGACGGAAGTCCACGGCCACAACCTGACCCGTTTCCGCAATATGACCCACCATGGGCATAAAACCCTTGTTCTTGTTGTAGGTCCATTTAGCATCCGCTTTATGGGCAATAATTTCAGTGGCATCGATGTCCAGTGTGACTTTTTTACAGCGGTGCAAGGCTGACTGCAACAGGGCCTTATTCACCTTCACCCAGGCATCCTGGATTTGCGGCTGGTTTCCAACCCGTCTGAGCCAATCCCCAAGCGTGGTCGCCTGGGGAAGTTTTTTGAGATCCAATACGGTGCGCAGCGCCTCATCATCCTGTATGTGACGAACCTCATCCAGGTGAAAGCTGCCTTCGTGCTGCATCAGGATGAGTGTCTTGATATATTCCGAGGGCTTATACCCCCGATTGCTTTTAGGCGGGGGAAAGTAATGATCAATGCGTTCGGCGAGGCTCAGGGAGTCCATTAACTGACCAATGGCCAATAAACCGGCACGGGAAGTGAGTAAATCGTTCGTTGTATCGAGTTTGTAAGGTAGAATAATCGTAAGCCTTGAGTTGTGCACCCATTGGGTGATGGTCTGTTTTGTTGCTAACCATTATACAGCCAGGGCTTTCTACGGTTTAGAGATTTCTATCTGGGGATCCGGGTCAAACAATACTGGAGCCCTGAACAAGTTGCTAACCGGTTATATTGTGATTGGGACATTAATATTAGCACTGAAACCATCTATCGCTTTGTATTGAAAGACAAAATGGCAGGCTCCAAGGTTCTTCTCCGGTCTTGTGAGTGAATATTAGGCCGCAACATAGAACATCGAGTCCCCGTCCGGCAGGGATGACTGCCTGATCTTGAGTTTGAAATACTCGGTATCCCTGATGCCTCTGGCGCGCTTGCGGATCATGCCGATACTGATGTTGCCAGCCTCGATCCTGGCACTGGTGAGCTTGTGCTTCGCGTAATTACAAATGCCCACACAGTGCCTTCTCAAGGATTTTGCAAACTTCTTCAGGTAGAGCATGGTCGATTGATCGGCTATCCGGCACTAGGCTTCCAGTCGCTCCCGCATCAGTTCGACAGTCTCTGATTCCCACAAGGCCTGAAGTTGTTCCTTCAAGGTATACAGCGTATTGAGATGGGCATTTTCATCCCATAGTCGTTGTAATTTTTGAGTCCTGTAGACGCCACTCCAAAACCGCAGCTATTTGCCGAATTTTGAAATAGACGGATCTCGGCGTATTAGAATCGGCGCGGTAGAACTGCGGCCCAGTCACACTCAAGAGCGACCAATAAGCAGGCACGATTCAAGCGTAGGGACTATAAGAATAAGTGTCGCTGAGAACGGTATGACGCCACCACAGATTTGACGGTCAACGCTGGCGCCATACCCAAAAAAACCGTGCAGGTGCACGACCCGTTAAGTGTTGCACATAATGGGAATAAATCCAGCCCTCATCGACCTTTGTGTCGATGCCATCATCCAGCCGTCTCTACCACTGTTGTCGCTGCTACGCCCAGGTCATCGTCTGTACCCACTGTGATCGCGGCCAGCGGTATTGCACCGATGGTTGCAGCCAGGAAGCCAGAAAGGAATCCATTAAACGAGCCAGAGCGAAGTACCAGGCCACTCGCCCGGGTCGCATGAATAATGCCGCTCGCCAACAGCGTTATCGAGAACGGCAACAACAAAAAGTAACGCATCACCGTTCTCTGGCAATAATACTCCGTGATCTACTGCAAACCGTGCCTGATGAGATCAAAAGGGCCGATATGCCGGGTAAAACTGACGCCACCGTGCGCTGCCATCACTGTGGCGCGGTCTGCGGTCCCTTTTTGCGCAGTGATTTTCTGCAGAGCAGTCAGTTCAGGCGCAGATTCCGGCGACATTAGTGCAGCGGCTGGACAGGAGTCATCAATCGGAGGGCAGTCATGGCCATCGGCAAAGAAACTGAAGCAAAAATACTGCGCTACCATTTTGTTGAGAAGTGGCGAACGGGCACCATTGCGACCCAGCTTGGCATTCACCACTCAGTGGTTGATCGGGTACTGGCACAGGCTGGCCTGCCCAAGGTGGAGCGCACTCGCCGTGCATCGATCATCGACCCCTATCTGCCCTTTGTCATCGACACACCCTGCGGGAGTTTCCCACACTCACGGCGGCCCGCTTGTATGAAATGGCCCGCTTGTATGAAATGGCCCGCCTGCGGGGATACCCCGGTGGCCCCAGCCAGTTTCGCCAGCGTATCAGTGAACTGCGGCCGCGCAAGCTGCCCGAGGCGTATTTACGCCTAAAAACCCTGCCCGGTGAGCAAGCCCAGGTTGACTGGGGTTCGTTCGGGCATATTCAGATCGGCAAGGCCCGGCGGCCGTTAATGGCGTTTGTGATGGTGCTGAGCTGGTCGCGACAGATCTTCTTGCGCTTTTATCTCAACCAGCAAATGGAGCACTTTTTACGCGGCCATGTAGCGGCATTCGAGGCCTGGCAAGGATTGCCAAAGGTGCTGCTGTACGACAACCTTAAATCGGCCGTATTGGAGCGCCACGGTGACGCCATCCGCTTCCACCCCACCTTGCTGGCCTTGTCAGCCCACTATCGCTTCGAACCACGCCCGGTGGCGGTGGCCCGGGGCAATGAAAAGGGCCGGGTAGAAAGAGCGATTCGCTATATTCGCGATAATTTCTTTGCCGCTCGTCACTGGCAAACACTGGCCGAACTCAATGCGCAAGCTGAGCACTGGTGCCAGGGTGTGAGTGCTGATCGGGCTTGCCCTGAAGAGCGTACGTTGACGGTCAGGGAAGCCTTCTTACAGGAGCAGGTGAGTTTGCCGGATAATCCCTTTGATACCCATGAGAGACAGCCCGTGCGGGCCGCCAAAACCCCTTATGTTCGCTTCGATCTCAATGATTACTCCATTCCCCATCAATACGTGCACAAGCCATTGAGCGTGAGCGCTGACCTGGAGCGGCTCCAGATAGTGGAGGGCGATCAATGCATTGCTGAGCATCAGCGCAGCTTTGGCAAAGGGGAGCAAATCGAACAGGAGGCGCATATCAATGCCCTATGGCTGGAGAAAACCCACGCCAAACTACACCGGGGTCAGGATCGCCTGAGCCATGCTTCGGCGCACGCCCAGACGCTGCTGCAGCAATCGGCACAGCGTGGACATGTCATTAAAACCACGGTCCGGTTACTCAATCAACTGCTTGATGATTATGGGCGGGACGAGCTGCATGTAGCTCTGGGTGAAGCACTTGATCGGCAATCACCCTACCCGGAGGCGGTGCAGCACGTTCTTGAGCGCCGCCGTGATGAACAGCACCTGCCGCCACCGCTTGCTGTCGCCGTGCCGGCGAAGGTCAAACACTACAGCGTCAAGCTGGCTCGGCTTGCCGATTACGACAAGCTCAATGGCACCCGAAGCGAGACAGGAGATGATACCGATGATTGATATCGAGCAACTCAAACAGCAGGCACTTGAACTGAAGCTCCACGGCGTGCTGGCGCACTGGGGCGAGATCACCGACGAGCAATACCCCTGGCGGGCACAGCTCATCGCCTGGGAGCTTGCCGAGCGCAAACAGCGCTCACTCGAACGGCGCCTGAGCAGCGCCAGGCTGGGCCGGTTCAAACCGATGAGTGAGTTTGACTGGCAGTGGCCAAGCGCTATCGACCCACAAGCGATTCATGCCCTGATGCAACTGGGTTTTATGGACACGGCCAGCAATATTATCCTGCTGGGCAGCAACGGCGTGGGCAAATCGATGATCGCCCAGAACCTGGGGTATAACGCTGTCATGCACGGCTATACGGCGCTGTTTACCACCGCAGCGGCGATGCTCAACGACCTGGCAGGTCAGGATGGCGCCAATGCCCTGCAGCGTCGATTGAAACACTACGCCAGGCCCGCCTTGCTGGTAATTGATGAAGTGGGCTACCTCTCCTACAGCAATCGTCATGCTGACTTGCTGTTTGAAATCATCAACCGGCGCTATGAGAAATGTTCAACTTTGGTGACAACGAACCGTCCGTTTGGCGAGTGGAATGACGTGTTCCCCAATGCCGTGTGTGGTCTCCCTGATTGACCGTTTAGTCCATCACAGCGAGGTCATCGCCATTGAGGGTGAGTCGTACCGCATGAAGGAAGCGCAGGAGTGTGCGTCGAAGCGGCGCGAGACCAAAAAGCGAGGAAAGGCTAAATGAAAACCTTAAAAATCACAACCTACTGGACGGCTGAACAAGCCGATTGCATTTATCAGCTGCTCGGCGACCTGAGATCGGTACTGTGGGATCACTATGGTGATGAGATTGCGCAACTGTACGAGGAGATCCGGATTGAGCAACAAGAGTACACAGACAGTGTCGAGGTAAATCATGAGCTGCCGTTCTAGCCTGTGATCGATTGGAGTTAAGCCGGATCACTGTCGCCTCTTTGTCGTTCTTTTATTCTGCGGCAAATAACTGCGGGTTTACTGTGGCGCTAACAGCAGTGAGTCTCTTGCTCCCCAAGAGACGAAATCCAGGGGGTGAGCGTTCGCTCAATAAGCACTAAGTTTGCGCCGTTGGGCTGTACTTTTACCCAGAACCGTTTTTAGGCGGTGGCTTCGCTGTCTTGTCCACTAGGACAGGCAAACCCTACCGGAGATTATCGGACTTCACAATCATCATTTTGATGAGGCTGTGTCTCAGATGGTCCTTAACAAGTTAATGTAAGATTTAGGAGTTAAATCAGATCGTTAGGCCCCTCTAGGGGCTTAGAAAAAATATTTCGGAATTCATTCTAAATTGCTTGTTTTGCGTCGTATGTTCGCGTTATTTGTTACCAAACTGAACAGTAACCACATTCCCGTTTTCAGCTTCCGCCCGCAGAGCATCAAGATAGTCAGCCCAACTCTGCATCATCTCGGCGCGCCCTTTCAGGTGTGCTGTGCGATTGTAAGCTCTACCGTTGGCATCGCGTACCGCATGGGCCAGTTGGTGTTCGATATAGTCCACCCGACAATTCAGCACTTCATCCAGTATGGTGCGGGCCATTGCTCGGAATCCATGCGCCGTCATTTGATCGTTGGTATAGCCCATAGTCCTAAGGGCTGTCCTCACTCCGTTGTCGCTCAATGGGCGGCTGGCACCTCTGGCGCTGGGGAAGACATATCGTCCCCGCCCCGTCAGCTGCTGTATAACCTTTAAATGGGCCTGTGCCTGAGTGGACAGCGGTACAACATGCTCCTGCTTCATCTTCATCTTCTCGGCAGGTATCTCCCAACGCTCCTCTTCCCAGTTAATTTCCTCCCACTCCATGTGTCGTATTTCGCCGGGGCGCTGGAATAGCAGGGCAGATAATTGGAGGGCTGTCTTTACCGCAAGGGTTCCTTGAAAGACATCTATCGCCAGTAATAGCTTGCCTACTTCTCCCGGGTCGGTAATGGCAGCATAGTGCTTCTTAGTCTTGGACTTCAGCGCCCCACGAAGATCGCCGCTGGGGTCGCGCTCAGCCCTGCCGGTGGCTACGGCATACCGGAACACCTGACCGGCTGTTTGTTTCGCCCTGTGCGCCATATCCACCGCCCCTCTGCCTTCTACCTTGCGCAGCACCATAAGCAGTTCAACGGAAGTTATCTGGCTGATAGGGCGGGTACCCAGTGACGGGTACAGATCATTTTTAAGTAATCGGCGGGTGCGGTCGCGGTAGCTGGTGGATTTATCCTTTAGTTTCGCCTCATACCACTCTGTGGCCACTGCTTCGAAACTATCCGCACTGGCCAAGTGGAGAGTAATACGCTCTATACGTTTTGCTTCTCCGGGGTCGATATCTTTGGCCAAGTTCTCGCGGGCTTTCTGGTGTGCCTTGCGTGCATCCGCCAAGCTGATATCAGGATACACACCCAACGCGAGGGTTTTGCGCTTGCTGGCATAGCGGTAGTCATACCGCCAATACTTACCACCATTGGGCTTCAGCAGTAGATACATTCCGCCGCCGTCCGGCAGCTTGGTCGCTTTGCTTTGGCCTTTGGCTTGCTTTACTCCGGTAGCTGTTAGCTTGCCCATGATTCACTCCGCAATAGTCTATTTGACGGTATCGGCGTTGTCAGCGCCGAAAGTACCGCCGAAAATACCGACTTTTTGACGGTATCTAGTCGGACGCTATTGGACGGCATAGGAGTAAGTATAGACAATAAAGCTATTAATTACATGGTCTTATGGACATTATTGGATGTTTCTGGAGGGATATTTGGTCGGTGTGAGAGGATTTGAACCTCCGACCCCTTCGTCCCGAACGAAGTGCGCTACCAAGCTGCGCCACACACCGAGATGCTATACCGGGCAAACTATAACAAAGTGAATGTATCGAACCAATGCTGTGTTAAATGCGGCGGAGTACCAGGTTTAGTAGATGCCTGCCCAGCGAACCAAAAATTGGCTAAACACGCTCAAGCCGAGAACAACGGCTATGAGGATTATGAGCAAACGAAATGGGCGAAAAGGTTTTCGATCGACAGCATTAATACCCTCACTGGTAAACGTGTCTACCTTCGCTTGGTCCTCGGGAAATAGACGATTTTCTGAATTGGCGGGCGGCTCTTGAGGCGGTTGTTCAGTCATGTTAAAAATGGCAGCCAAAGAAATGAAAGATCATTTTCCGCCTTTGGAGAAGGAAAGTCACCCTTGCTGGATGACCTTCCGCTAACAATCAGAAGATTTAGAAATCGAACATAGCTTCCGGCATATCCATTAGACTCTCCGGGCCCGACAACATCGTGTCCTTAAGCGTAAGAGTTCGGGGAAGTAGCCGCGCAAAATAGAATCGAGCAGTCATCAGTTTAGCTTCATAAAAGGAAACGTCACCATCTGCCTCCGCTATTTTAACCTTTGCCAGCACTGCCATGCGCGCCCAGAAATAGGCCAAGGTTACATAACCACTGTACATGAGGTAATCGACTGCGGCGGCACCTGCAGCATCGGGGTTCTCCATAGAGGCCTCGCCAATTTTCATGGAGAGGTCGAGCCACTCATCTTTATAGGCTTTTAAGACCTCTACGAACTCCGCGTTTTCGTCACCTTCGTTTTGCGTGCAAAATTCATCCAAATACGCAGTAAAACTCATTAATAGCTTTCCGCCACTTCCCAAGACCTTGCGGCCGATAAGATCCATGGCCTGTATGCCAGTGGTACCCTCGTAAAGCGTGGCAATACGTGCATCACGCACAATTTGCTCCATGCCCCACTCCCGAATGAAACCATGGCCGCCATAGACCTGGACACCCAAATTGGCCGATTCGAGACCAGTTTCTGTCACAAATGCTTTTGCAATAGGAGTCAAAAAAGCCATCAAATCGTCAGCATGCTTAGACTGCTCTTCGCTACCGGCTTCCACAATGTCGCCCAGTTGGGCCAAAAAGTAGATAAACGCTCGACTGCCCTCGGCAAAGGCCTTTTGTGTGAGCAGCATGCGCCTGACATCGGGGTGAACAATGATTGGATCGGCTGGGCCGTCCACGTTTTTGGGTCCTGTCAGACTGCGCATGGCCAGACGATCCCTGGCGTATGCGAGGGCGCCCTGGTAAGACAATTCGCCATGGGCAAGGCCCTGAACCGCTGTGCCGAGACGCGCTGTGTTCATAAAAGTAAACATGCAGGCCAAGCCTTGATTGGGCTCGCCGATCAGATAGCCTGTCGCATCGTCAAAGTTCAGTACACAAGTTGCATTTGCCTTGATTCCCATTTTCTTTTCAAGAGATGCACAGTGGACAGTGTTTCGTCCCCCAACATTGCCCTGGGCGTCCGGTAAAAATTTCGGCACGATGAATAAGGATATTCCTTTCGTACCTTCTGGCGCGTCTGGCAGACGTGCCAGAACGATATGCACAATGTTCTCAGCCATGTCGTGCTCGCCGGCACTGATAAATATCTTCGTGCCACTAATCGCATAACTTCCGTCTGCGCGAGGCTCAGCCTTGGTGCGCAGCAAGCCAAGGTCGGTGCCGCATTGTGCTTCAGTAAGACACATAGTTCCGGTCCAACTACCCTCAATAAGCTTGGTTAGATACTGAGCCTTTTGCTGAGCATCACCGTGCCCTTCAATGGTTCTGATTGCTCCGTGGCTTAAGCCCGGGTACATTCCCCAGGACCAGTTGGCGGTACCGGTTAACTCGGTCATCACAATACCCAATAGTGCGGGCAGTCCCTGACCTCCGTGTTCAGTCTCAGCGGACAGTGCAGGCCATCCACCGGCGACATATTGCTGATAAGCCTGGGCAAAACCTTCAGGAGTCTTCACTCCGTCTTCGCTCCATTTGCATCCCTCCTCATCCCCAGATTGGTTTAGAGGTGACAGTACGTTTTCGCTAAATTTGGCACCTTCTTCAAGAATGGCGTCCATCATATCGGCAGTGGCTTCATCATTGCCGGGGAGTGTTTGATACAGCTTCTCGGATTCGAGCAACTCGTGAATGACGAAGCTGATGTCGCGCAGGGGAGCTTTGTAATCTGGCATTCTTTTTACCTCGAGAGAGATCGCCGGCAAAAAATCGGCGATTTAGGGGTGAAAATCTAGCTATGTATTCAGCACTTACATTCTCCTCGAAAACGCAGTAAAGTCAAATATTTTTTCGGCCGTTGCTCCCTCGCGAAGTGATTCAAAAGTTATAAAAAACGCGCTCTACGCTGATATATAGTGAATATTAACTAACTCTAAAGGCTATCTAAATCAATACTCTGTGCAGCAACTTTGGCGTCAAACGGGGATAAGTGAGCCACCTCGCCAAGCAGCGGAGCACCAAGACCTTGGCGCAAAGTGTCCAGGTTTTCCTGATAGCAGTCCATTTTCTCATGGGGACTATTGGCAACCCAACCCGCCAATTGTAAACCGTCCGCTCGTATCGTCTGCGCCGTCAATAGCGCGTGATTGATACAACCCAGGCGCATCGCAACAACGAGAATGACGTCAACCTTTAGCTCAATGGCGAGCTGCGCCAAAGTCTCCCGAGGATTGAGTGGTACACGCCACCCCCCTGCCCCCTCGATCAGTACGAAATCTGCCGAGCCAAACATTACCCCCCGGCAGAACCCTGCGAGGCGATTGGCCTGAATGTTCCTACCTTCGCGCGCGGCGGCGATATGGGGTGCAATTGCCGGCTTCAGCGCTACAGGGTTAATTTGCTCGTAGCTAAGGGGCTCGGAAATCTCAGCTTGCAGTAGGAGTGCGTCTTCATTGTGGCCATTTGCATCGCAACCGGCGGCCACCGGCTTGACCGCAGCTGTCCTCAAGCCCTGCATATTCGCGGCCGCGATCATTGCACAACTCACTGCGGTCTTGCCCACTCCGGTATCTGTTCCGGTAACAAACCAGGTTTTACTCACAACTTCTCCAATGTTCCAAAAACAACTTCATAGGTGGCGGGTAATTTTCCATCTTTACGCCAGTTTTCATAGGCTCCAAGCATCCCCTGCAGGGCTCTTCTTCCAGTCAGACCCGTTTGACGCTTGCGATTCATATTGTGCGCACCGATCGTTTTCAACTCGTGTAGCAACTCGCCAACCCGATCGTATTCCATCACAAAAAACTCAGATCGAAGCTGCACGGAGATACCCTCCACCTCAGCTGCGGCCGCCCCTAGCTCTCTCAGTTCCAAGAAGGAATTAACATGTTGATGGCTGTCTACCGCGGCCCAGGAAGAGCGCAGCTCCTTGAGGGTATCCGGACCCAGGGAGGTGAAAACACAGCGCCCACCCGGAACCAGTATTCGCCCCAATTCTGAGAAAAGACGACTAGGGCTGTGACACCACTGAATCGCCAAACTGCTAAAGACCAGGTCTATTGAAGCCTCTGCGAGGGGGAGGTTCTCTGCATCGGCGACGAGCCAATCTGCTCGCCCAGGAAATCGACCGCGAGAAAATTCGATCATTCCGGGGGCCAGGTCCAAACCCAGGTAATCCGAATGGGGGAACAAGCCGGCCAGCGCCGGTAAAAAAAACGCTGTGCCGCAGCCCAAGTCGAGTACTTTTCGAGGCTCGAAGCCCTCTTTTTGGGCACTTTCAAGTAAGCTAGTGCCCACTTCTTTTTGTAACTGCGCCGCTGAATCATAGCGGCATGCAGCCTTACTGAATGAGTTAGCAATTTCAGCTTTGTCAGGCTCTTCAGGGTCGCGCCTTCCCTTATCAAGCAATTTAGCGTCAATGAGAAAATCTGAAAGCGCTGCCGCAATCTGGGCCGGTACATCGACCGGGGCCGCATGTGAGACACCGCTGAGAAACTCGAGGCGAACATTAAGTTGATTCGGCAACAATTGGTCCAAGGCATCTTTGAGCTCCTGCGGGACCAAGGCATCCTGGTCAGCTATGAAATGCATCTGGGGTTGCGGTAGAGATCCAAGCGTCTGACGAGTGTCGAGCGACGCCAGCAGGTCCAGACCGGCAATCAACGATCCCGTATTCACGCTAAGACGTGCTCCTTGTAGCTCACGCGCAATCGCTTTGGGATGCTCAGCCCCCGACGCCTGCAGTACGTCAAATCGTCTGAGTGCCTTCATTACATTTTCCTCAACGGACTGGCGGAACAGCTTGTAATCATCGGGGGCTATACCTGGCCAATCGTCCTGAGCAATAAACTTTGGATTGCTACAAACAGTGACCAAAGCACTGACTTTGGCCGGTTGCGATAAGGCCAAACAACTCGCCAATTGTCCCCCTAGGGACCAACCAATGTAGATTGCCCTTAGCGGTGCAATCGAAAAAATAGCCCCCTCTAAAGCTCGTAGCTCAAAGAGAGAAAAGTCTCCATTCGAATCGGAACATCCGGGTAAGTCTACGAGAGTGACATTGGCCCAGGCGCTAATTTCGGCCACTAAGGGTCGCCAAATTTCGCGACTACTGGCCCATCCGTGAAGAAGAACAACCTCAGCACTGTTATCACCTGGAGTATGCAAGTATTCACTTACAAGTCGAAATTCAGTCATCGACCCAACAGTGCTTAAGCTGCTCCAAGAGCTGTTCTACCTGCTCCGCGGTGTGGGCGGCGCTGAGGGTAACTCTCAAGCGAGAGGTCCCGGGCGGGACTGTCGGAGGCCTAATCGCACTCACCAAGAATCCTTGATCACGCAGTTTTTCACTGACGGAGACGGCCCTGCCTGCCTCACCCAACTGTAGTGGCTGAATGGCACTGCTAGACGGCATCAGTGGCAGATCGAGCTGCTGCGCACCTTTGCGAAACAATGCGATAAGTGACCGCAAATGGTCGCGCCGCCAGGACTCCTCATCCAACAATCTCAGCGCGGTCAGGGTTGCCGCAGCGATAGCCGGGGGAATAGCGGTGGTGTATATATAATTTCGGGCCCCTTGTATCAAACTCTCTATCAAGGTCTCGCTACCCGCCACAAATGCACCGGCCGTACCGATAGCCTTGCCCAGGGTGGCCATCAGCACCGGCACATCCTCAACACCCAGGCCCGCCGCCTCCACTGAACCGGCTCCGGAGGGCCCATTCAAACCAAATCCATGTGCATCATCCACCATAAGCCACGCTCCATGCTGCGAAGACAGGGTGGCCATTTCGCTCAGCGGAGCATCATCCCCATCCATGCTGAAAACCCCATCGACCGCGACCAACTTTTCGCCCTCGGCTCCCTCGAGCTTGCGCTCTAACGATGTGAGGTCATTGTGGAGAAAACGTCGAAATCGTGCCCCGCTATGCAGCCCACCATCTATAAGAGAGGCGTGGTTGAGCTTATCCTGGAATACATGATCTCCGGGTTTCAGGAGCGTCGTTAGAACACCCATATTTGCCATATAGCCCGATGAAAACAACAGCGCCCGTGGCCTGCAAGTAAACTGTGCAAGGGCCTCTTCAAGTTGATGATGGGCATAGCTGTGACCGCAGACTAAATGAGATGCGCCGCTCCCAACTCCATATTGTTCCGCGGCCTGCCGATAGCCTTCAATCAATTTTGGGTGGGATGCGAGACCCAGATAATCATTGCTGCAAAAATTTAGATACTCACGACCGTTCAGACGAATTCTGGGGCCCTGTGGGGATTCGAGCGTAATTCTGTGGCGATACAGACCGGCATCACGCCTTTGAGCGAGCATCTCCTCGAGGCGCTGGGAAAATCCCGGCATCGCGCTGGGCCGCTCTACTAATGTGCAGTGGACGCGGCATTGTAGAATTGAGGCACTGGAGTCTCAGGCGCTTCCTTAACAGAGCGTTGCTCTGGTGAAATACCCAAGCGTCCAAACAAGTCCATATCAGAGTTCGCTTGAGGGTTGGGCGTGGTCAGTAGCTTTTCACCGTAGAATATTGAGTTCGCGCCAGCAAAATACGCCAGAGCATGCATCTGTTCGTTCATTTCTTCTCGCCCTGCCGAGAGCCGAACGTGAGAAGCGGGCATTAAGATTCGAGCCACCGCAATCACGCGAATAAATTCGAAGGGATCCAGATCTTCTTCGTTGCCAAGTGGCGTACCCTCTACACGCACCAACATATTAATCGGCACACTGTCTGGGTGCTCGGGCATATTTGCCAACTGCTGTAGCAAACCCGCACGGTCACTCTGTTGTTCTCCCATCCCCATAATACCGCCACTGCAAACCTTCATACCCGCATCGCGGACATGACCGAGGGTATCTAGGCGATCCTTGTAGGTACGCGTGGTAATTATGTCGCCGTAGTACTCAGGAGAGGTGTCTAAATTGTGGTTGTAATAATCCAGCCCGGCCTGCGCGAGCTCATCCGCTTGCTCTGCAGTTAACATACCCAGGGTCATACAGCTCTCGAGACCAAGCTCCCTCACGCCTTTTACCATTGCCACGACGTGGGGCATATCCCGGTTTTTTGGGGAGCGCCACGCAGCCCCCATACAGAATCGGCTGGCACCGCTGGCTTTCGCCGCTCTCGCCTGCTCCAACACCTTCTCGACCTCCATAAGCTTTTCGGTTTCAAGGCCGGTGTCATAGCGGTTGCTCTGCGGGCAGTAAGCGCAATCCTCAGGGCAGGCGCCAGTTTTGATGGAAAGTAGCGTGCTTATTTGCACCTGATTTGGGTCAAAATACTTGCGGTGCAGCGTATGTGCCTGAAACAACAAATCGTTGAACGGAAGAGCGAACAGGGCTTCAATTTCTCCGCGAGACCAGTCCTGGCGGATCTCAGCTCGCGACGGGGAGACTTCTGATCGACCAACTTGAGCAACCTGATTCATGGCAAAGACCTGTTCATTTTTTAAGCGAGAGACAATGATAGCGTCAACAGGCATCCTGTCAACCAATTGGCAGCAATATGGTTAACAGCTTCCTCGACGCTCTATTTCCTCACAGCTGCTACCTTTGCGAGCAGCTCAGCCACTCTAGGCTGCCGCTTTGCACCAGTTGCAGCTTGAATCTGGCCCCTAACCAGAACTACTGCAGCCACTGTGCCCTACCATTACCCCCGGTGCCGGGCGCAAACTGTACGAAGATTTGTGCAAAATGTCAGTTAACACCACCCCCATTCTCAAGAGTAATTGCACCGTGGGTATACGACGAGCATATGGCATTTCTAGTGCACAAATGGAAATTTCAGGGGGAAAAACAGCTAACTGCACTGCTGGCAAATCTCTGGGCATCCAACCAATCTATCTCACAACCTATAGATTTGATAATACCTGTCCCCTTGCACTGGCGAAAATTGTGGCATCGAGGGTTTAACCAGGCCGAATTACTCGCGCGCAAAATACAGTCCTTGTACCCGCTGCTTCACAACACCAAAGTCGATGTTGGGCGGGTCACCCGAACTAGAGCCACGGAATCGCAAGTAGGCTTAAGTGCCAGTGAGAGAAGCGACAACCTGAGCGCTGTATTCCGTTCCAAAAAAAAATGTGCGGGCATGCGCATCGCCATTGTTGACGACGTAATGACTACCGGCAGCACCGGGGCAGCTTTATCCGAATGTCTACTGAACGCGGGCGCTCGCTCTGTGGAAGTCTGGTGTCTTGCCCGCACGCCGGCGCCGCCACAATGACATGCATTTCGCGCTTTCATAACGCATACTGCGCTAGCTTATTTTCGAGACGGGCGCATGCGCAGTTTGTTGTTTCTCTTTTTATTGTTCTGTTTGAGCCCTGCTGTGAAAGCTGAACGGGTTTACGTCGCGGTCGCCTCAAATTTTAAGCAAACAGCTGCGCGCTTAAGTGAACTGTTCGAAAAAACCACGGGCCATGAGGCGATCCTGAGCAGTGCCTCAACAGGAACGCTTCACAGCCAGATTACTCGCGGAGCCCCCTTTGACGTTCTGCTATCTGCGGATACCAAGTCCCCTCGTAAGTTGGAAACCCAGGGGTTTAGTCTCCCAGGGGATCGATTCTGCTATGCCCTTGGACAATTAGTTCTGGTCGGAGGTAGCGGCTCACTGGCAGATCTAGCGAATCCGGACATGAGCCTGGCGATCGCCAATCCCGCTCTGGCGCCTTACGGCATTGCCGCGGAGGAAGTGTTAAACCTAGCTCAGTATAAAACGGCCGCAAACCGAAAACTTGTTCGCGCCAATAATGTCGTCCAGGCTTTCCAATATTGGTTTACTTCATCCGTGGACATAGCCCTGGTTGCTCGATCGTTGGCAAAAGATAGCGGGGTAACAATCCCGCCCGAAAGTTATGGACCCATCGAACAAGAGGCCGTGTTGCTTAACGTAGGCCTGGAAAATCCCGCGGCCAAAAGTTACGTGAATTTTCTGAAAAGCCGTTCCGCCCAAGAACTCATCGCCAATGCGGGCTACGGGAATTGTAAATGAGCCCTGCAGAATGGAGCGCTATAGGGCTCACACTAAAGCTGGCGAGCGTAACACTAGTATTCCTGCTTCTTGTCGGCACTCCATTGGCCTGGTGGCTTTCTCGAAGACGCACAAACTTCAGTGCATTGGTAGAATCAGTGGTCGCTTTACCACTGATCTTACCTCCTACGGTGCTGGGCTTTTACCTACTGCTGATGTTTGCCCCGCAAACTGCCTTCGGTCAATTTTGGCAACAACTCACCGGCACCCAGCTGGCCTTTAGTTTCAGTGCTCTGGTTATTGGATCTTTTATTTACTCGCTGCCGTTTATTGTCCAACCGCTACAAAGCGCGTTTGTGCAAGTTCCCACGGGGTTACTACAGGCGGCCGCCACACTGGGTGCCTCGCCCCTCGATCAATTTAGATCTGTGGTTGTGCCAACCTGTAAACGCAGTTTTATCACCGCAGCCAGTTTGGGCTTTGCCCACACGATCGGGGAGTTTGGTGTGGTGTTGATGATCGGCGGCAACATTCCCGGTGAAACCCGGGTGCTGTCCATAGCTCTGTATGATCAAGTTGAATCTTTGCAATTTGGCGAAGCTCATCGCCTCGCCGCCGGGCTCATGCTGTTTTCTATTGTACTGCTGTTCCTGATATACCGCAGTAGCCCACTAGGATTGTGGGGCACGCGTAGATGAAAGGACTTGAACTCAAGGTCAACTATAAAACCACACCGGCTTTTCGACTCGATGTAGATTGCACGATTTCAGAGGCCGGAGTAACGGCAATTTTTGGTCCAAGTGGGAGTGGTAAAACTACCTTGCTCAACTGCATTGCAGGCCTTAGTTTCGCCGGCCCAGACAGTGAAATAATCTATCGTGGGGAGGTATGGCAATCCGGAGAACGGTTCGTTCAGCCCTGGGAACGTGGTGTCGCTTTAGTGTTCCAGGATGCCAGGCTTTTTCCCCACTTAAGCGTACAACAGAATTTGGACTACGCGACTAAAAGACAAAAACGTCATAGCAGTATCAGTACGGCGAACGTTATTGAATGGCTTTCCTTGGAAGAGATTCTGCATCAGTCGGCAACTGAGTTATCCGCCGGTCAAAAACAAAGGGTCGCCATCGCAAGAGCGCTTTTGAGTGCGCCACGATTGTTGTTGCTCGACGAGCCCCTGGCGAACCTGGATCAGGCAGCAAGACGACAATGTCTACACTATCTGCAAAAACTGCGAGACATAGTCGATCTCCCCATGTTGTATGTCAGTCATGATATGGAAGAAGTAAGCCAATTGGCCGATGAATTAATCATCCTGAACAACGGCAGTATAGAGGCGCAAGGGTCTGTTCTCGATTTGTGCAGCCGACTCGATACACGCCTATCGCACAGCGAGTCCGCAGCAACAATCCTCATCGGAACGGTAACGCGACACGACGAAAATTTCGGTTTATCCGAGCTGGAAGTTTCGGGCAGTACAATTTTTGTCAATCACATGTCTGAAAGTATCGGCGCGAACTGCAGATTGCGTATCGCGGCGCGTGATATCAGCATTTGTCGCGAGCGCAGCACTACCAGCAGTATTCTTAATATTCTACCGGTTGAACTCGTTGAGATAGAGCAGACGAGCGATACGCGAATCCTTTTGCGCTTGGCATTGGGTAAACAATATCTCGTTGCGAGAGTCACCCGTAAATCCGTCACTGAACTTGACTTGAAAGTCGGCGACGCGCTCTACGCTCAAATTAAAAGTGTCGCGTTGCTCAGCGAAATCATGGAGTCCCAGGATTGAACACTCACCCATACGATTTGCTCACACCGGATCTGGTCATCGATGCAGTCGAATCAGCGGGGTACCTCAGCGACGCCCGTCTACTGGCGCTAAACAGTTACGAAAACCGTGTGTATCAAGTAGGGCTGGAAGATGCAGAACCACTTATCGCAAAGTTTTATAGACCCGAGCGCTGGACACAAGCACAAATACAAGAAGAACACGATTTTAGTCACGAACTTGTCGAAGCAGACATTTCGGTGGTGGCACCTCTTATCGACGACAAGGGTTCCTCTCTACACGAACACGCCGGTTTTAAGTTCGCTCTGTTTAACCGGCGCGGCGGATACCCTCCGGAGTTAGACAATCTGGAAAATCTTTTCATTCTCGGCAGAACTCTGGGAAGAATTCATGCCGTGGGCCGCGCCGGAAAATTCAAACTGCGCAATGAAATTACCGTTGAAAAAATGATGGGCATCAATATTCAGTATCTTCTTGAGCACGGGTTTATTCCTCGCGATCTGATCCCGGCCTACAGTAGCCTGGCGCAAGATTTGCTCGTAGCGGTAAACTCAATATATGACGAGGTGTCGCCGGAAGACCTAATCAGGGTCCATGGGGATTGCCACGTAGGTAATATTCTGTGGCGAGATCAAACCGCACACTTTGTTGACCTAGACGATTGCATCATGGCTCCGGCGATACAGGATCTATGGATGTTTCTCAGCGGAGATCGCTACAGGCGACAGCAGCAGTTGTCTGAAGTGGTGGAGGGTTACAATGAATTCTGCGACTTCCACCCCAGACAATTACGTTGGGTAGAGGCGATGCGAACCATGAGGATCGTGAACTACTCTGCCTGGCTTGCGCGGCGCTGGGAAGATCCCGCTTTCCCGAGAAGTTTTACCTGGTTCAATACCGAACGTTTCTGGGCTGATCACATTCTGGAATTGCGCGAGCAGTTGTCCGCCCTACAAGAAGAGCCTCTACAATTGCTATGACTTAGCCTAGGATTCTCGATAGCTTGGACGGACCACGGACCAACACCATCTCCAAAAACTGTTACCCGCTAAAACTTCTTTATCAACCATATCAAAAAACTGCTGCATTCCCGCAGGGTCGGAAAAATAGTCCATGCGAGTCGTAAAGTCCTTGTCGGGATCAAGTTGTTTAACAATTTTGGCCGGGTTACCTGCGACAATTACATTTTTGGGCACATCACGAGTCACGACAGCTCGGGCGGCCACTACGCTGTTTTCACCGACGCTAACGCCTTTTAGCACTGTGGAGTGATCGCCTAGCCACACGTTTTGCGAGATATGCACTGGAGTTTTTCGTTCGTCTCGGCTCGTTCTATCGTAAACCATATGCCAATCGGAATCCGTTATGTAGACGCCGTTAGCCAGCATGACACCATCGCCGATAACAATCTCATCGCTCGCACTGATGCGGGAACCCGGACTCATCAATACGCAATCCCCAATTTCAATTCGGCCCTCACCTTCGCTGCGGCCCCAAACACCAATTTCAACTCGATGCATCGGCTCACCAACTGCGGTAAAACTTCGGCCGATTCGAATATTCGGACCGGAAATATGCACGTACTTTGGCTTCATTATTGAATGATAAGGACCGAGATACTCGCATTCCGGACGCAGGAAATACTCGGTGTACCAGTGCCGATAGCGCAGGTACCATTTCTTCAGCCAGTAAGGTCTGAGATCTTTACGCATAGCCAAGATGTCTTAAGGTATTAGATAATAGATAATAGAAGTGCGTGGGCGGAAATCCGCAGCATCACACACTCATCGGGCAATCGAGATGCCTCGCTGCCACTTTCACAGGAGTTCCTCTATTTTGCAAGCCGATTCTAAACCGGTAAGCAGCAATCAGCAGTATGTTCACCCGAAATTACAGGTGATCATTCACCGTTCATTGTCGAACACATACCGAAAACCAATCTCGAGCCACAGCCGCAAAGCATTTGAACGTCTGGAGGAACGACTCTCTGAAATGCCTCGCTCGCTGGTATTGGATTCCTTCTGTGGAACCGGGCATAGCACCTCAATACTTGCCCAGCGGTATCCCGATCATCTGATAGTAGGCGTGGATAAATCCTCACATCGGCTGGCGAAACATCCCAAGAGCCACGACATAAACTACATTCTGTTACAGGCCGAATGCGAAGATATATGGCGCCTCTTACGCGATAGCGGGCTCACCACTGACTTTCACTATCTTTTATACCCAAACCCTTGGCCAAAATCTGGCCATCTGCAGAGACGGATTCACGGTCATCCCACCTTTCAAACTTTGCTGGAATTAGGGGGCCGGGTGGAACTTCGCTCCAATTGGCAACTCTATGCAGAAGAGTTTGGTGTCGCCATGAGCCTCTGCGGGATATCGGGTACAGTTTCGCAAGTGACACCCGATGAACCGATCTCACTATTTGAGCGCAAATACCAATCCAGTGGACACGCCCTGTGGTCTTTTGTAGCGAAGATCAAAGCGCCCAACGGTGGGCAGTGACTGCGCGGCGCTAATCGGCTACAGTTTGCGCTCTACAAAGAGGTATAAGTATGTCACCGAAGAAGTCGGATATCGTATGGGACCGCATACGCACCGAAACAGAACAGAAGGTCACTGAAGAGCCCATACTCGCCAGTTTCCTGCACGCCACCATTTTGAATCACTCCAAATTGGAGCGCGCACTGAGTTTTCATCTTGCCAGCCAGCTCGACAGCGCAACTGTTTCAGCACTACTGTTACGCGAGGTGATTCTCGATGCCTTCAAACACGATCCGTGTATACCCAAGGCGATACGAGCGGACTTGATTGCTGTCGAAGAGCGAGACTCGGCCTGTAACGAACTCTCCATGCCGTTCCTTTACTTTAAAGGCTTTCACGCGCTGCAAAGTCATCGCGTCGGTCACTGGCTTTGGAAACAGGGTCGCCAATCGCTCGCCTTATTTTTTCAGAATCGGGTCTCCTCGGAATTCGGCGTGGACATCCACCCTGCCGCAAAACTCGGCCGCGGCATAATGCTGGATCACGCCACGGGTTTGGTCATTGGAGAAACTGCAACAGTGGGCAACAATGTATCAATATTGCAATCGGTGACCCTGGGCGGAACGGGTAAGGACGAGGGCGATAGACACCCAAAGATTGGCGATGGAGTACTGATCAGCGCCGGTGCAAAAATTCTGGGAAACATTCGTGTAGGAACCGGAGCGAAAGTCGGCGCCAGTAGCGTAGTGCTTGAGGACGTTCCTGCACACACGACCGTCGCTGGAGTCCCCGCCAAAGTCGTGGGGCGACCTACAACTCCAAATCCCGCTCTGGAAATGGAACACGATTTTTGTTGTGACCAAGAGACCGCAACAGCCGCGGCCAAAAAAGCCGGCTAGCCCCCCTGGTGGTATTGCGGTGACAACTCCTGCACCGCCTCTACAAAAGCGGTGACATGGTCCGGATTCACTCCCGGTGTTATGCCATGGCCGAGATTGAATACATGGCCACTACCGTGCCCGAAGCTCGCTAAAATTTTTGCCACTTCTTCACGAATCCGCGCAGGCGAGGCGAACAGCATTGTGGGATCCATGTTTCCCTGTAGTGCGACTTTATCTCCAATTTGAGCGCGCGCGGAACCAATTTCAGTGGTCCAATCGATACCAACAGCAGCCGCACCACAATCGGCGATAGAGGATAACCACTGACCACCATTTTTGGTAAACACAATAACCGGAACACTACGCCCGTCCGCCTCCTTCGGCAAACGAGTAATAATTCGCTGCATGTATTTCAATGAGAATTCTTGGTACGCAGCAGCGCTGAGGCTACCACCCCAAGTATCGAAAATTTGTAATACCTGCGCGCCGGCTCGTACTTGAGCTGACAAGTAGTCCGCGACCGCATCGGACAGGAGTGTCAACAAAGCGTGCATTAGCTCGGGCTTGTCATAAGCCATACTTTTCACATGGCGAAAATCTTTGGAAGACCCGCCCTCAACCATGTAAGTTGCCAGAGTCCATGGGCTGCCAGAAAAACCAATTAACGGCACACTCCCCCCGAGCTCATTGCGAATCGCTGTAACCGCATCCATCACGTAGGACAGGTCATCCTGGGCGATGAAAGAATTTAATTGCGCCAGATCTTCTTCACTCCGCACAGTTTTGCGAAAGCGTGGACCTTCACCCTCTTCAAAATACAAACCCAGTCCCAGAGCATCGGGAATGGTCAGAATGTCTGAAAATAAAATGGCTGCATCCATCGGATACCGACGCAGGGGCTGCATAGTAACTTCACAGGCAAGTTCAGTGTTTTTACACAGATCTAAAAAGGATCCCGCTTGTTCACGTGTCGCCCGATACTCGGGTAGATACCGGCCTGCCTGACGCATCATCCACACCGGTGTGCGATCTACTGGCTGGCGCATCAGCGCGCGAAGAAAACGATCGTTTTTCAGTTCCGTCATTGTTGGTAACGCCTGTTAATTTTGTACATCAAAGGTCCAGATAATCCAAAATACCCCGGGCTGCCCGACGGTCTTCCCCTATGGCGGATACCGCCAGATCTAATCCACGAATCATGTTTCCACCATAAATATTTTAAATAAAAACAATAAGTTACAGCCACATACCCGAAGCCTCGGCAGTGCTCTGGCATGAGGGGGAGCGTATTTTACACGGATGGCTGATCACGGACAAACCGCTCCGTGAGCGGCGCCCTGGAAGAGCAGTGACCTTGAATCAGCGCAGCAGATCAATCAGTTCAGATTCCGTTGCATCGTCGACAATACAAGCCTGACCTAGGGAGCGAAGAAGTACCAGGCGCAGCTTGCCATTGATCACCTTTTTGTCCCTGCCCATTAGATCCAGAAAGGTCTGGGGAGTCATGTCATCGGGCGCCTCGGTAGGGAGATTCATGGTGCGCAATAACTGCGTGAACTCCTCTACCTCGGAAACGTGAATTAATCCCCGGGAGCTCGAAAATCGCAGCGCTAACACCATTCCAGCTGCGACAGCTTCCCCGTGAAGCCAAACCCCGTAACCCTGAGCGTTTTCAATTGCATGAGCGAAGGTATGGCCCAAATTGAGAATAGCGCGAACACCGCCCTCACGTTCATCGGCCGCGACTACTCTAGCCTTGTTGGCGCAACTGCGCTCGATCGCCTCGGCAAGGGCTGCTTCCTCCCGGGCCAAAAGCTTGGGCATATTTTCGCGTAACCACCGATAAAAGGGCTCATCGGAAATTAAACCGTACTTGACCACTTCGGCCAGACCAGCGGCAAACTCCCTGGCTGGCAGAGTTCCCAGTGTGTTGATATCAATCAACACCGCTTGGGGCTGGTAAAAAGCGCCTATCATATTTTTGCCAAGGGGATGATTGACGGCAGTTTTGCCTCCCACCGACGAATCCACCTGGGCCAGTAAGGTGGTGGGGATTTGCACAAAGTTAACTCCCCGTTGATAGCAGGCAGCTGCAAAGCCCGTGATGTCTCCCACTACCCCACCACCAACCGCGATGAAAGTTGTCCCTCGATCGTGCCTGTCAGCCATCACCTGGTCGAAGATGTTCTCAAGTGTTGCCAAAGATTTGTATTGCTCTCCGTCGGGAAGTATCACTTCGCTCACTAAAGTAGTGTTCTCCAAGGCCGCTCGTACCCGATCGAGATACATGGGGGCTACTGTTTCATTGCTGACGAGAACAACCTGTGAACCGCTGACATGGGATGCCAACAGATGTGAATCCGAAAAGAGATCGCGGCCAATATACACCGGGTAGCTACGCTCTCCCAAATCAACATGCAGGGTGTGCATAAGCAAAGACACAGCGAACCTCGAGCTTGGAAAATGGAGGGGTATAATAACGCCGCGGTGACGGCTTTGTCTCTAGCTCAGTTCTCGAACGAGCTTTTGCGCTACCGTGCGAGGACTACAGCCATCGGTGTCGATCACATGGTCGGAAATCTCGCGGTAAAGGGGATCGCGCACCGCCATTAGGTCGCTGAGGATTTGTTCGGGATCTCCGGACTGCAGCAGGGGGCGTCGCCGGTCTCGATGAGTTCGACGCACCTGCTCTTCGACAGTTGCGTGCAGATAGACCACAAAGCCCCTGGCAGCCAGAACACTTCGGTTTTCCTGGCGCATAATCACGCCGCCTCCCGTGGCCAACAAAACATTGTCCCACAGGGTCATTTCTTCAACGGCTTGCTGCTCCCGAGCTCGAAAGCCCTCCTCCCCCTCCACGTCGAATATCCATGGAATATCCGCGCCGGTGCGAGATTCAATTTCGGTGTCGGTGTCTGCGAACTGAAGATTCAATTGCTGAGCGAGATACTTACCAATGGTAGACTTGCCGGCCCCCATGGGGCCGACCAAAAAAACTCTGTGCAAATTAGGCATCGCTAATCGAGCACTGTGTCAGCCAGAATCCGTGGAGTAATGAAAATCAGAGTTTCAGTTTTGGTCTTGGTGCTGGCCTCGTTGCGGAAAAACGCCCCTACATAGGGAATATCTCCGAGGAAGGGCACCTTGGCCACACTCTCAATGTCCTCAGTCCTGAACACACCACCGAGTACCACGGTTTCCCCGTTGCCTACTAATACCTGCGTTGTCAGTTCCGTGGTGTCGATCGAGGGGATGAATCCACCTGTCGAGCCACTGGGAACGAGATCTCCAACAGAATCCTGCGTAATAACAAGGTCGAGCAAAATTCGGTCGTCCGGTGTGATATTGGGAGTAACGTCCAGTTTTAGTACGGCTTCTTTAAATGAAACGGTAGTCTCTCCGCTGGCGGACGATTCCTGATAGGGAATTTCGGAGCCAGATTCAATGGTAGCCCGCTGCTTGTCCCCAGTAATAACCTTGGGCTGTGATACCACCTCACCCTGTCCTGCAGCCTCTAAAGCAGAGAGCTCGGCAGCAAGCAGCAGGTCCTCGCTCGCAAAGCCGACGGCGAATCCACTGGTAGCCGCACCCACTCCCAAATCAACCAACAAAGCCCCAGGGAAATTCACCGTAGGTTGTGTGCCGTTGACTACTGCGTTATTGATATCAGTCACATTCGCCAGATCGCCAGCAACGGTAAGCAGATTACCGTTTTTATCAGGATCGAGATAACCTCCGCCCCACTGGATACCCAACTCACTAGACATGTCAGATTGAGCGATAACAATTCTAGCTTCGATCATGACCTGCCTAATAGGTACATCAACAAGTTCGATCAAGTCACGGATTTCAGCCAGTTTCAGGGCAGTCTCGGTCACTATCAACGAGTTCGTTCGCGGATCAACGATGACCGACCCACGCGAAGAGATGAGACTACCGCCATCCTGGGACCCCGCTTTGAACAAATCGACTACGGATGTCGCCGCCGCATAGCGAATTCTTATGAATTCAGATTGCAAAGGCGCTAATTCCGCGATCGAACGGTTTGCTTCGATCTGTTGACGCTCCCGTTCCGCGATCTCCGCGGCGGGCGCAACCATTAGCACATTACCATTTTGACGTTTGTCCAAGCCCTTGGTTTTCAAAACTAATTCCAGAGCCTGATCCCAGGGAACATTTTGCAATCGCAAAGTAATTCTGCCGGAAACGGTGTCGCTGGCAACGAGGTTCAGCTCGGTAAAATCAGCGAGTAACTGCAGTACCGCTCGAACCTCGATATCCTGAAAGTTGAGGGAAATTCGATCACCAACATAGGTAAACTCATCCTTGCGCCGCTCGATCTCACGCTTGGACAAGGGCTTCACACTCAGCACGTACTGCCCTTCGGTCTGGTAAGCGAGATAATCAAAATTCCCGGTGGCTTTTAGAGTTAGCGTCGCACCGCGTTCGGTGGTGTTGACGTCGATACTGGTCACAGGAGTTGCAAAATCAGTTACATCGTACCGACGCATTAACCGCTCAGGCACCGTAGTGTCCAAAAACTGCACCTTAATGTCGCCGCCTTCACTGTAAACATTCACATCGACAGTTGGGTCTGTAAGGTCGAGCATAAGCCGACCTTCGCCATCACCCGTTCGCTGGAACTGTAGGTCTGAAATTTCTGATCTAGCATCTGTTACCGCGGCGACTTGCGTTGGGAGCACAGTGGGATCCGTTGTAGGCTTAATGTAATCGCTACTGCCATCCTGGCCTACAACAACATAGATGCTGTTGCCCGCTACACGGGTTGTGTAGGGAACCATTTTTACCAAATTAACAACCATTCGTGTCCGGTCGCCCGACTCGAGCACCACCACACCGGTGGCATTACCGTAAGGAAGGGTATAGCGCTTGCTATCTAGAGCACTTTTCGTTTCGGGAAAGTCGATGGCTATTCGAGCTGGCTTCTCGATGGTATAGGCCTTCAAATCCGGTGGCGTTTCGTCGAAATCCAGACGAATTTCAAATTTGCTGCCAGGACGCGAGCTAAACTCGATATCTGTAACGCTCGGTGCCGCTTGTATCTGGCCTGCAAATATCGCCAGCACAAGACCCAACCCCAATTGATATCTCAACCAATGCCCATTTTCTTGTTTTTCTCTAATCACGGCCCCAATCCCCAATTTCATTTTTTTCCCCCATGGCACACACCCAATATCGCGACTTATACGCCGTCTAATTTGATCGTACGGGGTCTTTCGACCCAACCGTTTTCCGTGCCATCGGTTACAATTTCGATTACTGCTACGTATGTTTCTGCCATTTCAACTATTTTGCCGTGATTCCGGCCCATAAAATGGCCCAGCGTTACCCGATGAATCCCTCCATCCGGATCGCGCACCAGCACCCAATCTGTGCCCGCGCGAGCCAAGCCGCCCACCATACGCAAGGAATCGAAGGTGTATTTCTCCAGAAACTCCTTGGCCCGATCTTCATCAGGTTTCACGGCGCTGACAGCCTGTAATTGCCTTATCTCCCGCACCTCGATCGGCCGATCGAACGGGCTGCGCATCGCAGTAGCGCCATAGGCAAAGGCCTCGTAAGCCTTGAAAGTCGGAATCGGAGTTATGATTCCGCCGGGCTTAGCCCGTTTCTCAGCCATAAAAGTATTGAGATCTGCCATGTCTGAACCGCCACAAGCGGTCAAAGTAGCGCTAACGAGCAAAGGCAGACAAAGATGACGAAAAGTAACACCCACGTTCAGTCCTCCTCATCTTTATAACGATATGTTTTTGCTAACAATTTGAGATCCAGCATACCCGGAACCTTGGACGCAACAATACTGAAATCGTGCAAAGTCACAATACGGGGAAGCCCCGCCATGCCGCTAATAAATGCGCCGAGATCGTGGTAATTCCCGCTAGCCGATATGGATATTGGCAGTTCGATGTAAAATTCTTTGCTCGCCTCGGGCAATAAATCAATGGTGGCAATCTCAAGCCCGTTCAACAGCCCTTTATTGGTAATATCCTCTAGCAGACCTGGCACCTCGGTATCACTGGGCAGCTGGCTAACCAAGGCACCAAATGACTCTTGCATCTCTTCCATCTGCCGCTTGTAGGCTTCGAGATTCGCGGCCTGGAAGGCCTTCTCCTCGAAATCTTTTTTCAGCCGCTCCTCTTCTACCTCGATGGTAATCAACTGTAGTTGCATATCCTTGACGTGGTAGTAGTACCCACCGGCAAGAACCGCCGCCAGAAGCAGAACCCAAATAATAACCTTAATCGCAATTGGCCAGGCGCCGACATTGTCAAAATCAAGATCGTTGACATCAAACTCGCTCAGCGAGCGCATGGTATCTTCAAATGCCATAACTCAGCCTTCCCCCACTTGAACACCCGATGTGGGTAACTCTATTTTTACAGTAAGATTAAATGTAGTGGCCTGCTCTCCATAGTCCAACGCCGCACTCACCTTGTCCAGATTGGGATCAGCCAGCCAATCTGAGCCATCCAGCCTGCGCATTAGGCTCGAAACACGATTATTGGATTCAGCAATACCTACAGCGCTGATTGTTTTGCCTTTGGTGGTCAAGCTTGTGTAAAAGACACCGTCTGGCACTGTTTTGACCATTTGATCGAGAATACGCACAATAATAGGGCGGTTGCCCTGTAGCTCTTGAATAACCCGCATGCGATCCAGCAGTTGATTACGCCGACGTTCCAAATCCTTAATTTCAGCAACTTGCTTGTCTAACACCGCAATTTCCTGTTTGAGAAGCTGGTTCCGAGCGTTTTGATTGTTAATCTGGCTGGTAACAATTCGGTCGCCAAGTAATACCAATCCAACTCCCAGCGCAAAAATAAATCCCAGGACGGTCAAAAACTCTTTTTTGAGCTCCTGGCGGCGATCATCACGCCATGAAAGTAAGTTAATTTGAGCCATTAGTCGAAGCTCCGTAAGGCCAGCCCACAGGCGATCATCATGGCGGGAGCGTCACTACTGAGCGCCACCGCGTTAACCTTCGACGATATGGCCATATCCGCAAAGGGGTTGGCTACGGCTGTGGGAGTGCCCAATTTATCCTGAACCAATTCCTCGAGCCCTTCCATAGATGCGACACCGCCAGCCAGGATAATGTAGTCCACATCGTTGTATTGGCTTGAGGAAAAGAAGAACTGAAGCGAACGCGCAACTTGCTGCACGACAGCATCCTTGAAGGGCTCGAGCACTTCAGGCTCGTAGTCGTCTGGCAATCCGCCCTGCTTTTTAGCCAGTCCGGCCTCTTCCAAGGGCAAGCCATAGCGCCGCATTATTTCGTCGGTAAGCTGCTTCCCACCGAACAACTGCTCACGTGTATAAATAGTCTGTCCATTTGTCAGAACACTGAGTGTTGTCATCGTCGCGCCTATATCAACTACCGCAACAGTGTTTTCAGATTCCATATCCAGTTGATCCTGGATTAAAGAAAAGGCTCGCTCCATGGCGTAGGCTTCTACGTCCATTATCTTGGGAGTTAGTTCAGCGCCTTCGACAGCCTCGACCCGAGCATCAATCGTTTCTCTTCGACAGGCAGCTAACAGCACTTCTACCTGACTATCACGCTCTGGGGAAACACCTTGGACCTCAAAATCGATTGCCACTTCCTCCAGGGGATAAGGAATGTACTGATCCGCCTCGAGAGTCAGCTGGGTTTCCATGTCATCCTCACCCAGGCCCGCTGGCATGTCGATCATCTTGGTAATAACAGAAGATCCTGCCACAGCTGCGGCCACCGCCTTAACCTTGGTTCTGGACTGCGCAATGACACTGCGAATGGCGTTCGCGACGCCATCGACATCGTTGACATTTTTTTCGATGACCGCGTCCAGCGGAAGTGAACTTACCGCGTAGCTTTCTACCCGGTATTTACCCCCAGTTTGACTTAGCTCGAGCAGCTTGACGGTCGTAGAGCTGATGTCCAACCCCAGAACCGGCGCCGCTTTTCTTTTCCCTAATAAACCCAACACGTTTTTTTCCTATCAGTATCACTAACTTAGGATATTTTTATACATCGATACATTAATTGTTAGATATACCATAGACACAATTCAATCAAAAGTGAAAAAGACACAATTCAACCGCGCGCTAAAAAAAGCATATAATCCTCCTCCTGACGAACGCTGTACTCTGGCTACCGTAAATATAAGCCTCTGCTTTTAATAGGATTCTATGAAGCTCCTTCGACTGATACTGCGCCTCGCGCTCCTGGGTTTCTTTGGCGCGATATGGCTGCTTGCCGGGGTGTACTTATACCTCAGCCCGAGCCTGCCCGACGTGGAATCTCTACGCGATGTGAAATTGCAAACTCCCATGAGTGTCTACACCCGGGAGGGCGATCTCATCGGTCGATTTGGCGAACAAAAGCGGAGCCCGATGATGTACGGCGAGATTCCTGAGGCCTTCGTCCAAGCGCTTTTGGCGGCGGAAGATGACGGCTTTTTCCAACACCGCGGAATCGATGTCATGGGGCTGATGCGTGCCGTGTCTGAGCTCGTACTAACAGGTCAGAAGGGCTCCGGAGGGAGCACGCTGACAATGCAGGTCGCCCGAAACTATTTCCTGAGCCTGGAGCGCACCTTCACCCGAAAATTTAATGAGATCCTACTAGCCATCGAGATCGAGCGCGCGCTCGACAAGCCGGAGATCTTCGAGCTTTACTTTAACCGAGTATTTCTCGGCCACAGAGCCTATGGTTTCGATGCGGCTGCACAGGTGTATTACGGCCAAAGTATTGTCGACCTAACCCTCGCGCAGCAGGCCATGTTAGCCGGGATACCCAAAGCACCCTCACGCAACAATCCCGTTAGCGGCCCTGAGGCGAGCAAAGCTCGGCGCAACTGGATTCTGGGTCGAATGTTAAGTTTGGGATATATCAATCGAGCGGATCATGACCGTGCCATTCAAAGTCCGGTCACTGCGAACCACCACGGAGCGCAGCTGAGCTTCCAGGCGCACTACGCCGCTGAAATGGCCCGGCAGAAAATGCTATCGCTGTATGGCATGGCAGCCTATACCGAAGGTTTTCATGCTTACACCACCATCAGCAGCGATTTACAAAAGGTAGCGCAGCGCACTATTAATGAGGGTTTGATCACCTACGATAAGCGTCACGGATACCGCGGGCCCGAGCGCAAACTTTCCGCAACCCATCTCGAGTCGGAATCTGCCGCCACCGAATACTGGCTTAACGCGCTTACGGAAACGGCGGTGGTCGCGGGATTGGAACCTGCAATCATTACAGCGGTAGATGAAGAGTCTGTATCAATAATACTCTCAAGTGGTGAACAGGCCGCAATTGCTTGGGAAAGCGGCATCAGCACAGCAGCACCGTACCAAAGCGAAAATTCAAAAGGCCCAACGCCGCAGATACCCGCAGAAGTACTGGACGTCGGCGACTTGATTCGTACCGTTCAGAACGTCGAGGGAAACTGGCAGCTTGCTCAAGTTCCAGCGGCTCAGGCGGCGCTGGTGGCACTTGCTCCGGATGATGGCGCCATACTCAGTGTTGTCGGCGGAATGGGCTTCGAGCAAAGTAATTTCAACCGCGCAACACAGGCGGAGCGTCAGCCTGGTTCAAATTTCAAGCCCTTCATCTATAGCGCCGCGTTGGAGGCCGGATACAGCGCCGCAAGTATCATAAATGACGCACCGGTCGTGTTTCAGGACAGCTCTTTGGAGGGGATATGGCGCCCCGAAAACGACGGGGGGAAATTTTATGGCCCAACGCGGCTGCGATGGGCGCTTACAAAATCACGAAACCTGGTCTCCATCAGACTGTTGCAACAAATGGGAATCCAATCTGTCATTGACTACGCTGGGCGATTTGGCTTTGACTCCTCTCGCTTCGCGCCGGATTTATCACTGGCCCTTGGCACACATGCCGTTACGCCATTGAAACTGGCGGGGGCCTACACCGCTTTGGCCAATGGCGGTTATCGTGTTAACCCATATTTGTTGCAACGAGTAGAGAACTTGTCGGGAGAAGTGGTTTTTCAGGCCGACCCGCTCACGGTGTGCCGAAACTGCGAAAAAACTGAAACTTCAAATCCAAACCAGGTCGAACTGAGCATGGAGGAAATTCTGGCGCAGCAGGAGGCGGTAGAAGACCCGGAGATTAACATCGCACCGAGAATTATGGACGCGCGAGTCAATTACATTATCGATAGTGTTTTGCAGGACGTCATTACTCGGGGCACCGCCACGCGCGCACTGACGCTTCAAAGGGGAGATATAGCGGGGAAAACAGGGACGACCAACGGGCCCAAGGATGCTTGGTTTTCGGGCTACAACCGCGATGTTGTTACAACAACTTGGGTAGGGTTTGACAACTACACTCCTCTGGGGAAACGGGAGTTCGGTGGCACCGCAGCGCTGCCAATCTGGATCAACTTCATGCGTGAAGCACTCCAGGATTCACCCGATGTAGAGCGGCCCATCCCCGCCGGAATAGTCACCGTAAGAATAGACCCTGATACGGGGCTACTGGCATCAGCGGAGCAACGCAACGCCATTTCCGAATACTTCCGCGAGGAACGAGTTCCCAAACCCGCTGACGACCCACAGGGGAATGGTGACAACGGCCAAGAGACTGACGATTGGATTAACGATATTTTCTAGGAGCTTTCTCACGATACCTGGTGGGCAGCACTAGCTGCCTGGCAGGTAATCTTCGGGATAGGGTAAACCCGCTACGCCACTATCTACGGCGGCTCTGGCTACTGCTCCGGCCACACAATTGAGAAGCCTCCTATCCACCGGCTTGGGAATAATATACTCGGGGCCGAAGACAAGTGAATCGACATCACATGCCACCAAGACCTCTTCTGGAACTTCTTCCTTTGCCAGCTCACAAAGCGCCCTAACAGCCGCCACTTTCATCTCTTCGTTAATGCGACTAGCCCTGACATCCAAAGCTCCACGGAAAATAAACGGAAAACCGAGAACATTGTTCACCTGGTTCGGGTAATCAGATCTGCCCGTGGCCATAATCAAATCGTCCCGGGTTGCATGTGCTAACTCCGGGTTAATCTCCGGATCCGGGTTAGAGCAGGCAAACACTACCGGCTTGTCTGCCATTGACAGCAGCATTTCCGCACTGAGTAAGTCAGCGCCGGACAAGCCGATAAAGACATCGGCTCCGGCAATAGCATCGGTCAGGCTCCGCTTGTCCGTATTATTGGAAAACTCTTCCTTATATATGTTCACGCCCTCACGTCCCGGATAGATGACGCCCCGGCGGTCCAGCATGTAAATATTCTCTGACCGAGCACCCAGGCTAACCAGCAGACGCATGCAAGCAATGGCCGCAGAGCCGGCACCCAAACAGGTCACCACCGCGCTGTCGAGCGTCTTGCCCTGAATTTCGAGCGCGCTGATCAGGCCCGCTGCTGTCACGATCGCAGTACCGTGCTGATCATCGTGAAATATCGGAATATTGCATTGCTCGATCAAGCTCGCTTCAATCTCAAAACATTCTGGAGCCTTGATATCTTCGAGGTTAATTCCTCCGAAGCTGTCTGCAATAGAGGCAACCGTATTAATAAATTGATCGGCGTCTTCAGTGTTGACCTCAATATCGATCGCATTAATATTTGCGAATCGTTTGAAAAGCAATGCCTTACCTTCCATCACCGGCTTGCTGGCCAGCGCCCCCAGATTCCCCAGACCCAAAATCGCTGTGCCATTACTGATAACACCGACCATATTGCCTTTACCCGTATAAAGGTAGGCATTGGCGGAATCTTTAGCGATTTCCAGGCAAGGCTCCGCAACGCCGGGGCTATAAGCAAGCGAGAGATCGTATTGTGTTTCTGCTGCCGTGCTGAGCTCGACCTGGATTTTCCCGGGAGTCGGGTGGGAGTGGTACAGCAATGCTGCTTCCTTTAAATCCTTGGACATGAGGTTCACTTCGCTTTTGAGGCAAGAAAAAAACAGGGTGAAGAGCATATAGAAAAGCTCTCGGGAGGACAAGGTCGCACAGCCTTCCAGAGCCCCGGCTTAGCAATATAACGCTATCGACGGGCGCAAAAAAAGCGCCGTACCTCAGCGGGCAGGGCGCTTTTCGTGACACGAATCTTAGATAGTGACTAAGACAAGGACTAGGATTCAGCCTCAGTTTCTGTCTCAACCACAGTCTCAACTTCCGCTTTCGCCTTGGTGCCTCTATTGCCGAAACGCTTGTTGAAGCGATCTACACGGCCACCGGTGTCCAGCATTTTCTGCTTACCGGTGAAAAAGGGATGGCACTGGGAGCACACATCAATGTGAAGATCTTCACAGAGCGTTGAGCGCGTTGTAATTTTGTTGCCACAGCTACAAGTCGCTGTAACATCCTCGTACTTTGGATGGATATCTGCTTTCATTGTCGTACTCCTACTGGATAGTCGACGCCGCCACCCGACCACTGTCGAGCACCGCATCTAGATTAAAGGAGCGGCCACCGGCCGGTCAAAAAATAGGCGGGCATCTTACCAGACACGCGGTGATAAGCAAGACTTTCACCGCATTTGTTATAATGCGCCAAATTCATCCCACCAGAGCCTAAATAAGGGGCGCAATGTCCATTCTTCGCCTCGCAATACCCTCACCACTGCGGATTGAGTTCGACTATCTGCCGCCCGCAAATTTGCCTTCGGAACAACTACAGATACTGGCCACTGGAGCGCGGGTCCGGGTTCCCTTTGGCCGCCGCGAGACTATCGCTTACCTCTTGGCGGTCATTCCGGATTCAGATGTGCCACTGAGCAAACTAAAAGCGGCCATCGAAATCCTGGACGAAACGCCATTGATCAGCCGCACTATTGTGGATATGTGTCTCTGGGCTGCCAACTATTATCACCACCCGCTGGGAGAGGTGCTTGGCGCCGCATTCCCCGTATCACTTCGCCAGGGGAAACCTCACAAACCACTTGGGCAAGCAGCTTGGCGCCTCAGCACTCATGGCAAAGGGCTTCCAGAAGGTGCATTGACGCGATCACCCCGGCAGGCACAGGCGCTGGCAATTTTGCAGCGCGACCAGGAGGTGAGCGAAGCCAGGCTCGCAGAGGAAGAAATTTCGACTGGGATAATGCGCGCACTGGCCAAAAAAGGCCTGGTAGAGGCGTGCAAAATCCCGAAGTTGCCTCGGCAAGGATCGAGTCACGCAGGATTGGAGCTGAACGATGAGCAATCTCGGGCAGTCAGCGCTATAAAAGGAACCTTGGGCGGTTTTGAGTGCCATCTTCTGGAGGGAGTAACAGGTAGTGGCAAGACTGAGGTTTACCTACAACTCATAGCCCAATGTCTGGCTAAGCAAAAGCAGGTGCTGGTGTTAATCCCGGAAATTGGGCTAACACCTCAGACACTGGGGCGTTTTGAAGCGCGCTTTGATGCCGAGGTGCTCACTTTGCACTCCGGACTAGCCGAAGGAGAGCGATACCAGGCATGGGAGGCCGCAAGAACGGGCAGCGCCCATATCGTTATCGGAACACGCTCCTCAATCTTTGCCCCGATGCAGAACCTGGGGCTCATTGTTGTCGACGAAGAACACGATGGTTCTTATAAGCAGCAGGATGGATTTCGATACTCTGCAAGAGATATTGCGGTCAAGCGAGGGCAATTGGAAAACTGCCCCGTAGTTCTGGGCAGCGCCACCCCCTCCCTGGAGAGTATTCACAATGTCGAACTCGGCCGTTATCAGCACCACCAACTCCAGCAGCGTGCCGGCGGTGCCCAAGCCCCCGCCTTGCGGGCTCTCGACGTTCGCAGGCAGGTGCTCAATGCCGGGTTCTCGAGGCCCCTAGTAGAATCGATTGAGGATACCCTCAAACGCGGAAAACAGGCGCTGCTTTTCCTTAACCGCCGAGGCTATGCACCCACGTTGCTGTGCCATGATTGTGGCTGGATGGCGCAATGTCGTAACTGTGACGCAAGGCTCACGGTGCACAGGCGCAGCCGTCACCTGCGATGTCACCACTGCGCCCACTCGGCGGCTTTGCCCAAACATTGTCCTGAGTGTAGAAGTGCAGCGCTACTAACCGCCGGTCTAGGTACTGAGCAGGCTGAAGACTTTTTACGAAGCAAGTTTGCGAACTTCAAACTGCATCGGGTGGACAGCGACTCGATACGTAACAAAAATGCCATGACGGACCTGGTAACCAGCATCAACACCGGTGAGCCGTGTGTTTTGCTCGGGACTCAGATGCTCACCAAAGGACACCATTTTCCAGGCGTCGAGCTGGTCGCTGTTATCGATGCGGATGCAGCATTGTTTAGTACGGATTTTCGAGGCGAGGAGCGAATGGCCCAGCTACTCACCCAGGTGGGTGGCAGAGCGGGGCGAGAGAGCGATTCAGGGCAGGTTATCCTGCAGACCCATTATCCGGATCACCCTATTATCCGCGCCGTTCTAGAACAACCCTACGCGATACATGCCAGAAACATTCTGGCAAACAGGCACAATGCCGGTCTTCCGCCGGCCTCCTCTATGGCACTCATTCGCGCAGATGCGAGCGATATCGAGGTCGGAGAGCAATTTCTGCTCGAATTACGAAAGCAAGCGCAACCCCAATTACCCACCGGCACCGTTTTGGTTGGGCCCCTACCCTCACCCATGCAGCGTCGCGCAGGAAAATTTCGCTCTCAGCTTATGCTGCGCGCAAACACCCGCTCAGACGCACAAGGAGCCGCCGCTATCCTTGTCGCAACGGCGGACAAAATTCCGGGTAGAGCGCTAAAATGGTCTATCGACATCGATCCTCAAGACACTTTTTAGCTCGCAGCCCTCGGGGGCGCACAGTGTCTGGCAATTCAACACGCTAACAAGGATAATAGGGCTCTCGATCCAACCGGATCAGAATTAGACTGACGTCAACCAGGTACGCCTCCTTAACATGAAGCAACAAATCTCCCAGCTTATCCAACAAGCACTGGATGCACTGGCAGTTCAGGGTGAACTGCCGTCGGACCTTGAAACCAAGATCCAAATTGATAGAACCCGCGACCAAAGCCACGGCGATCTGGCAAGTAACATCGCCCTGTCACTTGCCAAGGCGGCCGGGAAAAAGCCACGAGATTTAGCTGCTCAAATATGCGCGGCCCTGCCGGAGTCGAGTGTGTTGGACCGAACAGAGATCGCGGGCCCGGGCTTTATCAATTTTTTCCTCAGCACCGATAGCAGTCACGCGGTTATCCGCCAAATCTTCAAGCTCGGCAATAGCTTTGGCACCAGCGATGCCGGTGCCGGTCGAAAAATACAGGTGGAATTCGTTTCGGCCAACCCAACCGGGCCACTACACATAGGACACGGCCGTGGCGCAGCGGTAGGCGACTGCCTGTGTCGCTTACTCACGGCAACAGGATGGGAAGTCAGCAGCGAGTTTTATTACAATGACGCGGGAGCTCAGATAAAAAATCTGGCACTGTCCGTACAAGCGCGATGCAACAATCTTGGACCAGATGACAGCAGTTGGCCACAAGACGGCTACCAGGGCCAATATATTGTAGATGTCGCCCAGGCGTACCTCAGAGGCGAAACAATAGATTCCAATGACAAACACGTGACCGCGGCCGCCGATGCAGGTGACCTCGCGGCCATTCAGGATTTTGCAGTGACGTATTTGCGACGCGAACAAGACAGAGACCTCAAGGCATTCGGCGTCGACTTTGACAATTACTTTCTCGAATCGTCACTGTACGAATCCGGGCAAGTTGAATCGACGGTAGAGCGCCTGATTGAAATGGGGCACACCTACGAAAAGGACGACGCCCTATGGCTGCGCACCACAGATTTTGGTGACGACAAGGACAGGGTCATGCGTAAGAGCGACGGCGGCTACACCTATTTTCTGCCCGACGTCGCCTATCATTTGAGCAAGTGGCAGCGCGGCTTTGAGCGTGTCATCAACGAGCAAGGTGCCGATCATCACAGCACAGTAACTCGAGTCAGAGCCGGGCTCCAGGCACTGCAGCAAGACATCCCCAAGGGATGGCCAGACTACGTATTGCATCAAATGGTAACTGTGATGCGCAATGGTAAGGAGGTGAAACTCTCAAAAAGAGCCGGCAGTTACGTCACCTTGAATGATCTTATTGACGAAGTTGGATGCGATGCCACCCGGTTCTTCCTCGCCGCGAGAGCACCGAGCTCTCAAATCACTTTCGATATAGATCTGGCCTTGTCACAAAGCAACGACAACCCGGTTTATTATATTCAGTATGCCCACGCCCGGGTGTGCAGCATGCTTCGAAAACTGAGCGAAAATGGCTGGGAATGGGAGTTTGAAAGCGCCCTCGAAAACCTCGACCAACTCACCCAGGAACAAGAAATAGCCCTGCTGCGCCGCCTCGATCGTTATACAGAAATCGTTGCCAATGCAGCAGCTAATTCGGAGCCGCACAACGTCGCAAGCTATCTGCGAGAATTGGCAGGCGAATTCCACACCTACTACAACGCCCACAAGGCACTGGTGGATGATAAGCCTGTGCGAGATGCGCGGCTGGCTCTTAGCCAAGCTGTACGTCAGGTGCTTGCCAATGGTCTGGCCCTGCTGGGCCTGTCCGCACCGGAAATCATGTAAATCTATGGCCCAGGACTACGCCAAGAGAAAAAACAACGCCCGAGGGGGTAAATCTACGGCCCGCAAGCGCAAAACATCGCGCAAGCCCACCCGGGAGGCGCCCAGCGTTTGGCGCTGGTATGGCGCCGGCGTTATAACCGGCATTCTGGCAAGCTTCTTCATCTATCTGGGCATGCTGCCAGCAGATCCAGGAGACCCAAATGGAGCCCCACGTGCAGCAGCCACAGCGGCTCCGGCGGAAGAACCGCCCAAACCGCGTTTTGATTTCTACACTCTGTTACCTGAGCAAACAATAGAAGTAGAGGTAGATCCGGGTGAAATAGCAAAAAACCGAACCAGCCCGAGTACTGAGCTGTATCTCCTGCAAGCGGGCTCTTTCAGGCAGCGCGAAGATGCTGACCGACGTCGCGCCGAGTTGATACTGCTGGGTCTGGAACCAAAAATTGAAGACACCACTGGCGACAACGGTCGCTGGTTCCGCGTGTATGTGGGCCCTTTTGAATCCCGCTCCCGATTAGCCAAGGCCCGCAGCCTCACCGCCGCACAGAATATCGATACCCTGTTACTGAAACGAGGCAGACTGTAGCTTCATCATCCGACCCCAAGGTACTTGAATTCCCCACGTCACACCCCATATCTGCCAGACTAGCTGCAGGAGATCACAGTGGAACAATACAGGGGCACAACCATTCTTTGCGTCAGGCGAGGCAATAGCGTCGTCATAGGCGGAGATGGGCAGGTTTCGATGGGTAACACCGTCATGAAAGGCAACGCACGCAAAGTGCGCCGCCTTTACAAGGATCAGGTATTAGCAGGGTTTGCGGGTGGAACTGCCGACGCATTCACCCTGTTCGAACTGTTTGAAGCCCAACTAGAGAAACATCAAGGCCAACTGACTCGGGCAGCGGTAGAGCTGGCCAAGGCCTGGCGAACAGAGCGTTCGCTGCGCCGCCTGGAAGCGCTTCTGGCGGTCGCAGACAAAACGACTTCATTGGTTATTACCGGCAACGGCGATGTCATTGAACCTGAAGACAATCTGATCGCCATTGGCTCGGGTGGCCCCTTTGCACAATCGGCAGCGCGAGCGCTGTTGGATAATACCGAGCTGGATGCCCGCAGCATCGTCGAAAAAGGGCTGGGTATCGCCGGCGACATCTGCATCTACACCAACCACAATCAAACTGTCGAACAACTGGATTTTTAGGTTTTACATGTCAAATATGACTCCGCGAGAGATTGTTCACGAACTCGACAAACACATTATCGGCCAGGACCCCGCTAAGCGAGCCGTAGCCATCGCGCTGCGAAATCGCTGGCGCCGAATGCAATTGTCCGATGAGCTAAGAGATGAAATTACGCCAAAAAATATTCTGATGATCGGGCCCACTGGCGTCGGCAAAACAGAAATTGCCAGGCGTCTCGCCAAGCTTGCCAATGCCCCTTTCATCAAGGTTGAAGCCACCAAGTTTACCGAGGTCGGCTATGTCGGCCGAGACGTCGAGTCCATTATCCGCGATCTGGTCGACATGGCGGTAAAGATGTATCGCGAGCAGGAAATGAAAAAGGTCCGTTTTCGTGCTGAGGAAGCAGCCGAGGAGCGAATACTCGATATTTTGCTGCCGCCGGCGCGCGACACTGAGGTGGACAGCAACTCCACTACGCGTCAGCTGCTGCGGAAAAAGCTGCGCGAAGGCGAATTAGATGACAAAGAAATTGAATTGGAATTGAGTTCACGCGCTCCCGGCGTGGAAATAATGGCCCCTCCTGGCATGGAGGAAATGACCAATCAATTGCAAGGCATGTTTTCCAACCTATCCAAAGAACAGCGAAAAACTCGCAAGATGCTCGTCAAAGCGGCCTTCAGTGCACTGTGCGACGAAGAAGCAGCACAGTTGGTAAATGAAGAAGAATTAAAACAGAAAGCGGTAACCGAAGCGGAACAGAACGGAATCGTTTTTATTGACGAACTGGACAAAGTTGCCAAGCGCAGTGAAGGCGCAGGCGCTGATGTATCCAGAGAGGGAGTGCAGAGAGATTTGCTGCCCATCATAGAAGGCTCCACTGTCAGTACCAAACACGGCATGATCAAAACCGATCACATTCTGTTTATTGCCTCGGGCGCTTTTCATCTGGCCAAGCCCTCGGATTTAATTCCGGAATTGCAGGGGCGCTTGCCAATTCGGGTTGAACTGTCGGCTCTCACGCCCGAAGACTTCGAACGAATCCTGACAGAACCAGATGCCTCGCTAACAGAGCAATACCAGGCCCTGCTTGCCACCGAGGGATTGGAGGCTCAATTCACCAAAGACGGGCTTCGCAGAATCGCGGAAATTGCCTGGCAGGTAAATGAGAAAACTGAGAACATCGGCGCCAGGCGCCTGCACACTGTCATGGAACGCTTGTTGGAAGAGGCGTCCTTCAGTGCAGCGGATACCGGCGTAAAAGATGAACTGCTTGTCATCGACGCAGAATTTGTGAATCGGCAGCTTCAGGAATTGAGCGAGGACGAAGATCTGTCCCGCTTTATTCTCTGATCCATTTCCCTATGACCGATACCAGCCCAAGACCCATAGGAATCAAGCTCCACTCAAAATCAAAAGAGTTGGAGTTGATTTACTCAGAACAGCAGAGCTACTCCCTAAGCTGCGAGTTCCTGCGCGTTTTTTCACCGTCTGCGGAAGTCAGAGGCCACGGAGTTGGACAGGAAGTACTGCAAACCGGCAAAGTCGATGTGGCGATCACGCAGATTAAGCCTGTGGGGAACTACGCGCTACAACTGGTGTTTGACGACCAGCACGACACAGGCCTGTACTCCTTTGGCTATCTCTACGAATTGTGCACCAACCAACAGCGCATGTGGGACTCCTACTTGGGCAAGCTGAAAGACGCAGGCGCCAGCCGCGATCCCGATGTACAGGTCATAAGACTGGGCCTTTAACCACTCGTTCCTGGCTCCACACTATCTGCGCGCTCACGGTACACGAACGTCCACATCGCGCTACAATACGCAGCTGCAGTTTTTAGTGGAGACCCCATGAGTGAGAAAAAAACCACGCACTTTGGTTATAAACAAGTGGAGACCGAGAACAAAGCCTCCATGGTGGCTGGAGTGTTTCACTCCGTCGCCGCTCGCTATGACCTGATGAACGATTTAATGTCAGGTGGTATCCACCGCCTGTGGAAGCGTTTCACCATCGAGATTAGCGGCGTGCGCAAAGGCAACTCAGTGCTCGATATTGCAGGCGGCACAGGAGATCTCGCAGCGCGCTTTGCCGATATCGTAGGCCCCGAAGGTAAGGTGATTCTCGCCGACATCAATGAATCAATGCTGCAAGTCGGTCGGGACAAACTTATTGATACGGGCAGGTACACCAACATCGAGTGCGTGCAGGCAGACGCCCAGGATCTGCCCTTTCCCGACGGCAGCTTTGACTGCATTACTATCGCATTCGGTTTGCGCAATGTGACTGACAAAGACGCCGCACTTCGCTCCATGCTAAGAGTATTGAAGCCGGGTGGCCGGCTGCTGGTACTGGAGTTTTCGAAACCGAAAAACGAATTGCTCAGCAAGGCCTACGACGCTTACTCCTTTAAGATTCTTCCCGTTATTGGAAAAGTGGTCGCCAACGACAGCGAAAGCTATCAATATCTTGCCGAGTCAATACGCATGCACCCCGATCAGGAAACCCTCAAGGACATGATGGAGGACGCCGGCTTTAGCCGCTGTGAATACCACGATATGACCGGTGGAGTGGTGGCCCTGCACAAAGGCATCAAAGCCTGATGGCCAGCGCCATCAACCCAACCGCACACACTGCGGTTCTGGCCGCACTCGAGGCAGCTATAAATCGTGCTCTGGAATTGGCGCCGAGTTCGAAATCCCAATTGGCAGAATTGGAAAATCACGTTTTTCTTGTACAATGCACGTCACCTGAAATCGACCTCTATCTTCAAGCCGGTCAACAAGGCATAAGAGTCATGGGGGTATACGAGGGTGACATAACAACAACTGTTCGCGGCGTGGCCTCGGACTTTACCGAACTGGCCACCTCGGATGACCCGGCGGCAAGTCTGATTAACGGTAAGCTAACAATCGACGGCGACAGCGCGCCTTTACTCGAACTCCAAAAAATAGTCAACGCATTGGATCTCGACTGGGAAGCCCCGTTGGTCAATGTTCTTGGGGATGTAGCGGGTCATCAGATAGCACAAGTACTTCGGGGCACGTTTAAATGGGGCAGGCAGGCCTCGGATAGTCTGACCAGGCAATTGGATGAGTTTATCCACGAAGAAGCTCGGCTGAGCCCACCCAGACTTGAACTGGAAGATTTCTATCGCGAAGTTCAGGAATTGACACTGCGAACCGAACGCCTGCAATCCAGAACTGATCGCCTGCGTAAACGCATTAACCAGCGCATTAGCTAAGCTAACCATGTCTCGTATTTCTCGATTAATCAAAATTGTCCATATAGCGTGCCGCTATCGATTGGATGAGTTCGTCGACACGACCTCACTTCCACTGCTTTACGCAACGGTATTGCGATTATCACCGTCGCGCCTGTGGCGAGCCCCTAACCTGGAGCGGGGCGTCCGCTTGCGTTTGGCGCTCGAAGAGCTGGGCCCCGTATTTATAAAATTTGGTCAGATGTTGTCCACCCGTCCAGATTTACTGCCTGAGGATATCGCCGGCGAGTTGGCTAAATTGCAAGACGATGTGCCACCTTTCCCGGAGGAGGAATCGGTGGCGATTATCGAACGGGCCCTGGGTAAATCGGTTGGCGAGCTATTCGCCGACTTCGAAACCACTCCTATGGCTTCAGCGTCGGTTGCACAGATTCACACTGCGACATTGCACAGCGGCGAGAAAGTGGTGGTAAAAGTGGTGCGCCCCGACATTGAGCCGATTATTCGCCAGGACATTGCTTTGATGCACACCCTGGCACGACTCGCCCATAAATACCTGCCAGACGGTCGACGGTTGCGACCTTCAGAGGTCGTCAGTGACTATGAGCTCACCATTCTGGACGAACTGGATATGGGCCGCGAAGCAGCCAACGCCTCGCAACTGCGGCGCAATTTCGCCGATAGCAAGTTCTTATACGTTCCGGAAGTTCACTGGGACTACAGCTGCAAAATGTCTTCGTCATGGAACGAATTTCCGGCGTCGCAGTAACTGACATGGCCACACTTAAGGCTGCGGGTACAGATCTCAAACTGTTAGCAGAACGCGGTGTTGAGATATTCTTCACGCAAGTTTTTCGCGACAGTTTTTTTCATGCAGATATGCACCCCGGAAACATATTTGTAGACATCACTGATCCGGCAGACCCCACTTACATCGCAGTTGACTGCGCGATCATAGGCAGTCTCAGTGATTCCGACCAGTACTACCTGGCAAGGGTTCTACTGGGAATATTTCAGCGCAATTATCGAGGGGTCGCACAGTTGCACGTAGAGTGTGGGTGGGTACCCTCAGACACCCGTGTGCAGGATTTTGAATCGGCCATGAGAGCGGTGTGTGAACCCGTCTTCGAGCGGCCCATCAGTGAAATATCCTTTGGCCAACTGCTGATTTATCTATTCCAGACCGCACGAAGATTCGACATGGTAGTGCAGCCTTCGCTGGTGTTGCTGCAAAAGACCTTACTGAATATTGAAGGACTGGGCAGGCAGCTTTATCCGGACCTCAACCTTTGGGATACCGCACAGCCATTTCTCGAACACTGGGTGAGAGAACGATACTCTCCCCAGGGTGTATTCAAGGCGCTCCAGCGCCACGCTCCGTCCTGGCTAGAGCAGTTGCCGCAATTGCCAGATGCTATATTGGAAAGCCTACAGAATTCTCGAGGGATAGATCTTGCCTCAATGACGTCAAGCCCAGCTGCTGGAAATCAAATAGCTCGGGAAGAACCGAAAAAACGATCCAGAAAGCGCTTAATCGGCGCCATCATTTTACTGGGTTGCGCAATTGCAACCGCTGTACCCGGGGGCTGGCAGCAACTGGCAGAAATTCCACCGCTAGCCTGGATCCTGGCCGCTTCCGGACTGATTCTGCTGTTAGGGCGCTAGCACCACTAATGAGAAAGTCGCTCGTGTATGCCATAATGCGCTGCCACATAGGCAGATAAGATGATTGACGATACCGCTTTCACCGAGCAGCTAAAATGGAATGAAGAGGGTCTTGTTCCAGCCATCGCCCAGGACTGGCAGTCGGGCGAGGTGCTAATGCTTGCCTGGATGAATCGTGAGTCTCTGGCCCTAACGGCACAAGAGGGCCGTGCCATTTATTGGTCTCGCTCGCGCAAAACACTGTGGCGCAAAGGTGAAGAGTCTGGCCATGTGCAGAAACTGAAAGAACTGCGTATCGATTGTGACGCCGATACCGTTTTGATGAAAGTTGAACAAATCGGTGGGATCGCATGCCATACGGGGCGCCGCAACTGCTTTTTCCAAAAACTGGAGAGCACCGAGTGGCAGATAACCGATGACGTTGTAAAGTCACCCGAAGAGATATATCGGAATAACCAATGAGCGACATTCTGCAACAACTCACGAAAATTCTGGAACAAAGAAAATCCGCGGCAGCGGACGAGTCCTATGTTGCGAGCCTTCATCAGCAAGGTCTGAACAAAATTCTGGAGAAAGTTGGAGAAGAATCTACCGAAGTCATCCTGGCGGCAAAGGATGCCAGTGCCAGTGGTGACAAATCGGAACTATTGGCCGAAACAGCAGATTTGTGGTTTCACTGCATGGTGATGCTGTCGCACCTTGACGCAAACGCCGATCAGGTTCTGGAAATACTGCGCGATCGTTTTGAACTGTCGGGCTTGGCAGAAAAAGCCTCACGCAACTCACTCAACAACGCAAACAGCAAACCTTAGAGTACGGAGAAATATATGGGACTGGGCGGAATCAGTATTTGGCAACTTCTTATTGTACTTGCCATTGTGATCATGTTATTTGGCACCAAGCGCTTGAGAAATATTGGCGGAGATCTCGGCAGTGCAGTTAAGGGCTTCCGCAAAAGTATGCAGGATGACGACGATGGCACTGCAGATCCTAAATCGGAAGAGCCTTCTGAAGAACCCGAGAAGGACAAGTAGCTCCGAGCATGTTTGATATAGGCTTCACAGAACTGATCATCATTGGCGTTGTTAGCCTTGTGGTCATCGGACCAGAACGGCTTCCCGGTGCGATACGCACTGGCAGCACCTGGTTGAGAAGAATAAAGCGAGGCTTTAACGACATAAAACGAGAAGTCGAGCAGGAGTTGCACAACGACTCTGTTCTTCAAGACCTGAAAAAAACGGGCGCAGATTTGACTCAGGAAGTTAACAGTATCGACGGCGAGATCAGAAATGTTACCGACTCGCTGGGCCAATCAGCTTCAAAAGAAAGCATTGAGCCCCCCACTCCGGATTCCGGAAAAGCTCCCGAATGAGCGAGCAAGAAGAAGAAACAACCGATCAGCCACAACCTCTTGTTGCTCATTTGACAGAATTGCGGGATAAATTACTGCGCAGCATTGTTGCGGTGCTAATCGTCTTCATTGGTCTATTTGCGTTTGCTAACGAGATCTACGCTTTCGTATCAGAGCCCCTGCGCGCGCTTTTGCCAGAGGGGACAACCATGATCGCCACGGAAGTTGCCTCGCCTTTCTTAACGCCCTTCAAGCTCACGCTGGTTGCGGCCATATTCCTGGCAATACCCTATGTTCTGTATCAAGTGTGGAGTTTTATCGCTCCGGGCATGTACAGGCAGGAAAAGCGCCTGGCAATACCCTTACTCATCTCCAGTATTGCCTTATTTTATGCCGGCGCAGCATTTGCCTATTATGTTGTCTTTCCCCTGATCTTCGCGTTCTTCACCAGCGTTGGCCCAGAGGACGTTACCATCATGACCGACATCAACAGCTATCTGAATTTCGTGCTCAAGCTGTTTTTTGCTTTCGGTATCGCATTCGAAATACCTATCGCTGCGGTACTGATGATTTGGTCCGGCCTCACAACACCAGAAGCGCTTGCCAAAAAGAGAGCTTATATCATCGTAGGTTGTTTCGTATTCGGTATGCTGCTCACCCCTCCCGACATCATTTCCCAGGCACTGCTGGCCATTCCCATGTGGCTATTATTTGAAGTCGGCATTTTCTTCGGCAGGTTTGTTGAGAAGAATAAAAACCGCTCTGTATGAGTAAAAAGAACAGACTCGGCACCCTCTGGCCAATTTTAAGCCTGCTCCGGCAATACAAACTTCGCCTGGTAGCGGCGAGCCTGGCACTCATTTTTACCGCGGCGGCCACACTGTCGATGGGCAAAGCCGTCCAAATTCTAATCGATCAGGGCTTTGCTGGGAATCAGGAAGACCTGCGCAGCGCAATAACTTTCCTGGTCGCGATCGCCGCAGCGATGTCGGTCGGAACCTTCGTACGTTTTTATATGGTCTCCTGGCTGGGAGAACGGGTGAGCGCAGATTTGCGGGTCAAGGTATTTAACAACATCGTCACATTACACCCGGGTTACTTCGAGACAAATCGCAGCGGCGAGATCATGTCTCGACTCACGACCGACACTACCCTCTTGCAAACCATCATAGGTTCATCATTCAGCATGGCCCTACGCAGCAGCCTGACCCTGGTCGGCGCACTATTTATGATGTTCATTACGAATTTAAAGTTAAGTCTCATTATCGCCGCCGGCGTACCATTGATATTGCTGCCCATTTTAATTTTCGGCAGAAAAGTCAGGAAGCTCTCAAACGAAAGCCAAGACAGTATCGCCAGTGTGGGCAGCTACGCCGGAGAGATAATTCAGCACATTAAAATTGTCCAGAGTTATACGCGAGAGGCGTTCGAAAAGAAGGCGTTTGAAACCGAAGTGGAACGTGCTTTTGTCATCGCCAGAAGGCGAATTTGGCAGCGATCGTTACTGATATGTGGCTCGATATTACTTTTGTTTGTCAGCATGTCAGGCATGCTCTGGCAGGGAGGCCAAGACGTTATTTCAGGCCGGATGACAGGCGGGGAACTCGGCGCTTTTGTTTTTTATGCCATCATGGTCGGCAGCGGTATCGCCACTATTGCAGAAGTATGGGGAGAGCTTCAGCGAGCAGCCGGTGCAGCCGACCGCTTGCTGGATTTGCTCAGGACCAATAGTGTCATTATTGATACCGCAGATTCCGTGAAACGTAGTACGGAGACTCGAAACGAAATTCGGCCAGAACTTCGATTTGAAAACGTCACGTTTCACTACCCCACCCGACCCAAGGAGGCCGCTTTAAGCGATTTCACGCTAAACATAGAAGCCGGAAAAAGCCTGGCATTGGTCGGTCCCTCCGGAGCGGGAAAATCCACCGTGTTCGAACTCCTGCAACGCTTTTACGATCCGCAACACGGCGTTGTATGCATGAACGGAGAAAACGTTCGCACACTTAGTCTCAAGCAATTACGAGGGCATATGGCGCTCGTTCCACAACAGCCTGCATTGTTCACTGCAGACGTTCGCTACAATATCGCTTACGGCCAAGCCGATGCTACGGACGCAGACATCGTCAATGCCGCAAAGGCAGCACATGCCCACGACTTTATTTCCAGCTTGCCCGAGGGATATGCCAGCCACTTGGGCGAGCAGGGCGTACGATTATCAGGTGGCCAGAGGCAGCGAATCGCGCTGGCCAGAGCCATTCTAAATGATCCCGACGTACTGCTTTTGGATGAAGCCACCAGCGCGCTGGATACGCAAAGCGAGTATCAGGTGCAGCAGGCGCTTGAAGAGCTGATGCAAAATCGCACCACGGTGATCATTGCACATCGGCTCTCTACGATACTGCATGCAGATAAGATCGCTGTCCTTGATCTGGGGAAAGTCGTCGCCACGGGAACACACGAAGAACTATTGGAAAGTTCTAAACTCTATGCGCGGCTGGCAAAACTTCAATTCCGCGAGGAGTCTCTCGCTTAATTTTTACCGCTGACGAACACACAAGTTACACAAACAAAAACGCCGACTTGAAGTCGGCGTTTTTGTTTGATTCGAATTAACTTAAGCGAATTCGCGAACCAGTGTACCGATAGACTCTTTTGCATCGCCAAATAACATCCGTGTGTTCTCTTTGTAAAACAACGGATTCTCGATGCCGGCAAAGCCGGAGGCCATGGAGCGCTTTAGAACAAATACCGTTCTCGCGCTGTCCACATTGATCACAGGCATACCATAGATAGGACTGGTCTCAGATTCGCGCGCCGCCGGGTTCACCACATCGTTAGCGCCAATAACAATCGCTACATCAACGTTTCCCATACGCGGATTGATCTCATCCATTTCAAGCAATTGCTCGTAGGGAACATCGGCCTCGGCCAACAATACATTCATGTGGCCAGGCATACGCCCCGCCACCGGGTGAATACCAAAGTTAACTTCGGCACCGTTCTTTTCGAGCAGTTCCGTGAGTTCTTTAACCACGTGTTGAGCCTGTGCAACTGCCATACCGTAACCGGGGATGATGGCAACATTAGTAGCCGCTTCCAGCACATAGTAAGCATCCTCGGCAGTAATAGGCTTGATTTCACCTTCTACCTCAGTGGTGTCGTTGGCAACGGAACCAAAGCCGCTAAACAATACATTGCTGAGTGAGCGATTCATCGCCTTACACATAATCTGGGTCAGAATAATGCCCGATGCACCCACTAAGGAGCCCGCAACGATCAATATATTGTTGTTGATCGCAAAGCCCGCCGCACACGCTGCCAATCCGGAGTAGGAGTTCAGCAGCGAAATAACCACGGGCATATCGGCACCACCAATGGGGATAACGGCCATAACACCAAAAACCAAAGACAAACCAATAACGAGATACAACCACTGAGTGTTCGCAGGCTCGATGCAGAACATCACTGCGCTGCCCAAAATACCCAAGACGATCAGGCTGTTGACCACTTGCTGGCCTTTGAACATGACAGCGCCACTGCCGAGCTTCTCACTCAGCTTGCCATAGGCAATCAACGAACCGGTAAAGGTAAGTCCACCAATGAGAATGGATAGCACGATGGTCACCAGCGTAAAGGTGCCCGTGGCGGTGGAAATCGCCGCCCAGCCCACCAGCAAACTCGCCATGCCGCCAGAGCCGTTAAACAGTGCCACCATTTCTGGCATGGAGGTCATTTGCACCATACGAGCGGCGGCGCCACCAATCACACCACCGACAACAAAGCCCAGCAATATCCACTGATATTCGACGATGCCCTGGTCTAACAGTGCCACCACGATGGCGACCAACATGGCAATGGCGGAGATCATGTTGCCGCGTCTGGCCGTATCGGGCGCACCCAGTAATTTCAGACCATAAATAAAGAGTCCGGCGGAGGCGACATAGACAAACTGGATAAACAGTTCAATCGTTGTGAGAGATTCCATTATCGACCCCCTTCTTTCTTCTTGAACATGGCCAGCATGCGATCGGTCACCATATAGCCACCCACCACGTTGACTGATGCCAGTGCGACGGCGCCAGCCCCCAACCAATTGGCGAGATCCTGGTGCCCGGTACCCGCCAGGCTAATCGCGCCCACCACAGTAATGCCGGAAATCGCGTTCGCGCCGGACATCAACGGGGTGTGCAAGGTTGCGGGTACCTTGGTGATCAGTTCGAAGCCCAGGACGATGGACAACATGAGTATGAATGTCAGGAATACAATCGCCATATCAGCTTCCTCCTTCCAGAATGTTCTTGATGGTTTCGTGCACCACTTCACCGCCGTGGGTGATGATACAGCCGGGGAGAATATCGTCTTCGACGTCTACCTTGAACAGCTTGGCCTCTTCGTCCCAGTTGTCTTCCACCAGGTTAAACAAGTTGCTCGAATACATCTGGGACGCATCGCGGCACACCTCATTGGACAGATTGCCCTGGCCAATCACCGTTACCCCATTGATATCCACAATCTCATTGGCAACTGACCCCTCCACGTTGCCGCCAGATTCAGCGGCCATATCGACGACCACTGATCCAGTCGCCATGCCCTCAACCATATCCCGGGTAACGATGACGGGCGCTTTGCGGCCAAAGACCGCGGCGGTGGTAATAACGACATCGGATTCGGCGATCACCTGCTTCTGGGCATCGCGCTGCATTTGAATCTGCTCGGGCGTCAGCTCTTTGGCGTAACCCCCAGCGGTCTCACCAACTTCGCCCAGATCAATCTCTAGAAATTTGCCACCCAAAGATTGAACTTGCTCTGCCACCACGGGACGGGTGTCAAAGGCCGTCACCTTGGCGCCGAGGCGCTTGGCCGTTGCAATCGCCTGCAAGCCGGCCACGCCGGCACCAATAATGAAGACTTTAGCGGGCTTGAGTGTCCCCGCCGGCGTCATCATCATCGGAAAAATTCGGGGTAATTTGGATGCTGCCAACATCACCATCACGTAACCGGCCAGGTTGGCCTGAGAGCTCAGGGCATCCATTTTTTGGCTGCGAGTGGTTCTGGGGATCATTTCCATGGAAATGGCGGTCACGCCCTGAGATTTCAGCGCGTTGACGGTGTCGTGCTCGTTGAAAGGGTCCAAATAGCTGATATGGATACAGCCAGACTTCATCAGAGCCACTTCTTCCAGTGTGGGTTTGCGCAAGCGCAACAGCACATCGGCATTGGAGATCAAATCATTGCGATCGGTGGAGACCGTCGCGCCAACGTCGGTATATTCGGTGTCGGTGAACCCGGAACCGGTTCCCATTCCCGTTTCAATGACCAGTTCGGCGCCCATTCGGCACAGCTTTTTGGCTGAGTCGGGCGTGATGGGCACCCGGTTCTCTCCTGGGTGGGTCTCTTTTGGAACGGCTACGCGCATAGTTCTAACCCCTTATTGCAGCTAATAATCACCCCGAAAAATCTTGGGCCGGAGGACTTTAGCACAGCTTGCCGGAGGGTGGAACAATGAGTCTTTTCCAATATGAAATGAGCCTGAAACCCGGGAATGTGGCGGAAGTTGATTCCAACATAAAATGAGCCTGAAATAGTCCTTGTAGTCGTTCATGATCAGCGGATGAAAACGATCATGAGCTTAGAACATCTGAATACCCTGGGTGCCATCAAACAGTTTCTCGACGGCACACAGGAAGTAGCCTTCAACGTGGCCACTGAGAAATCTGAACGCTATCGCTGGGTACAGAAGGCACTGGTGAAGCACCGATACTTACAGCTTGGCAAAACAGACCGGGGAACCGTCACCCGCTACCTGATAAAGGTAACCGGCTACTCCCTGGCCCAGACCAGGCGCCTGATACGCCAATACGTCAAAACAGGCACCGTCTCGGTGAAACCAGCTCGGCGTAATGGCTTCAAGCGCGCCTACACTGACGCCGATATACGCCTATTGGCGAGTATGGATGAGCGACATGGTCAGCCCAGCGGCGCGGTACTTAAAAAGCTCTGTGAGCGGGCTTATCAGCGCTTTGGCCAAGCCGACTATCGACGCCTGGCGGGTATTTCGGTTTCTCACCTGTACAACCTGCGGGCCTCCAAGACCTACCAGAGGCAGCGCTGTGTCTTGACAAAGACACGACCTAAGGCCGCCTCTATTGGCCAGCGGCGCAAACCTTGCCCGAACGATCAACCAGGCTATATCCGCATTGACTCTGTCCATCAAGGTGATCAGGACAAACGCAAAGGAATCTACCACGTCAATGCCGTGGATGAGGTGACACAGTTCCAGATCATCGTCACGCTGGAACGTATTAGCGAGGCGTTTATGCTGCCAGCCCTCAGGCAGATTCTGGCTGCCTTCCCCTTTAAAATACGGGGCTTTCACGCAGACAATGGCGGCGAATATATCAACTACACCGTTGCTGAGCTTCTGGACAAGTTGCACATTGAATTTACCAAATCACGGCCTCGGCACAGTAACGACAATGGTTTGGTTGAGAGTAAAAATGGCTCGGTCATTCGCAAACTCTATGGCTATACCCACATACCTCAGCAGTACGCCACGGATTTCACTGAACTCAATAGCCATCAAGTCTACCGATACGTCAATTTCCACCGGCCCTGCTATTTCCCCACCACCATTATTGATGAGAAGGGCAAGGAGCGGAAGAAATACCGCTACGACGACATGATGACACCCTATGAGAAATTCCGCTCCCTGGCCAAACCCAGCCAATATTTAAAGCCGGGAATCACCTTTAGAAATCTGGATGCATTCGCCAATGAAATGACGGACAATGAGGCCGCTGAACAACTAAATTCAGCACGAGATCACTTATTTCAGCAACTCCATGAGCGACTCAAGATAAGGGCTTAATACACCCTTCCTTCAGGCTCATTTCATATTGGAAAATACTCAATGACCACTATTCAACTGCTGAATCTAAGATAAGAAAATCCCAAGGCGGGACGATGCTTCCACGCAAGAACAGATCCACAGATAGACCTAGAAGCTCAGCAAGCCACCCAGATGATGGCTAGTGTGGTTGATAATTGCTGTACTCCCACCATGGCGGCAACAGATTCCGATATTGGGCCAGACGGTATCGATGGTCAATAATCAACGCTCTGCCCCGATCGTCCATCTGACGGATAACCCGGCCCAGGGCCTGGTCTACCTTCTGCATTCCCGGGTAGAGATAGGCATACTCGAACCCGCTGCCGTAGCGGCATTGGTAATAATCTCTGAGCTGCTCCGTATCACGATTTACCGCCGGTAAGCCGACCCCCACAACCACGACACTGGTGAGGCGCTCGCCCGGTAAATCGATACCCTCACCAAATACACCGCCCAGAATACAAAATGCAGCGACGTCCCGGCGCGACTCCAGCTTTTCAAGTAGCTCCGCGCGGCCTCTATCGCTTTGTTCGCGTCCCTGGACCCAATACGTTCTACCGGCCTGAGGCGCCTCAAACTCGCCAAGCTTTTCCAAGGCGTCGCTCATATATTTGTAAGAGGGGAAGTACACAATGCAATTGCCTTCGACAGTAGCCAGCCAGTTGACCAGCGCCTGACTTAGATCTCCCATGGAACCGGGTCGCGCCCGATAGCTTGTATCTACATGGGTGGCGACGGAGACAGCCATTTGACCGGATGAAAAAGGTGACTGAAGACGCCTGTAGACTGAGCCTTCAAGCATTCCCAAGGACGATTGCATCCATGGTGCCGGAGATAAGGTAGCTGAAAATGCCGTCAGAGAATGTAGAATTTCCTGTTTCTTAGCTAACAACCGAGCGGGACCGAGGCAGTTTAGCGTCAGGCGCAGGCTTTGCTTAGCACTACCCTTGGCCATCTCATAGCGAAAATCTTCGCCCCAGGTTTCCGCTATACGTAAAAACTGCAGCACACTAAAGTACTTGAGAGTACCGAGTTCTGCGCTCTGTTTTATTTGCTGTTTAGCGAAACCAGTCAAGCGGCAGCTCCGCAACATTTCTTGTATTTCTTCCCGCTTCCGCAGACACACCGTTCATTTCGCCCGCTCTTTGCGGCTTCATGATGGATGGGAGGCGATAGCTTTCTTTCCAGGTCCGTTAGATCCTCTTCCTTGTCCGGTTCAAACCCCAAAATAAAATGCCAGCCGTTTTCATAACAGGTATTGGCGATCATATCGACTTTTGAGTCATCGGCAACTCTTAAAATCAATGGGTTCTTTTTACTGCCCAGTTTGGCCACGATTTTTGCTTGCTTCCCGTTGTAATCACTACGCTTGCTTGAGTTTCATTGATAACTTTGAGTGCTCAATACTCAGCACCACCCATTGTGCATTGAGCTTCTTGAACCGTTTATAGTTACTTATCTGGCCGCGTATATCGCCTACAAATTCCTTGCGAATATACTCCGTCCGGCTCTTCATATCCAGTGTATAGCTGACCTGATAATAAGGCCCAGTCTGACTCTCCCGGTCCTTGTATTGCTTCGTCAACGATCCAGGGCGCATAGCGCCCAGTAATGCTATGTCACCTTTGATCTTTGTCATACGCCGTTCAATTTGTGCGAGCCTTTTCTTTGTCATTGATATAGCATATACATGCTATGTTAGTTTGTCAAAAGGACACTGTCTATGCTGTGGATCTATTGGTGGGATGCAATCATTTATCTTCGCCCGGCTTGCGCTCGTACCCGGACATTTATGTGGTTCGCCGTCTGTGTGGCGGGATTGACGGTTCGTACCGAACGAATGGGGGTGACGAGTATTGTCCGGGCGCTGGGGTTACAGGGGCGGTTTTATGACAACTTGCTGGATAACTTCCACAGCACCGGCATTAAGTTGGACTCAATGACGGTATTGTGGTCTCAACTTGTACTTCGACTGTTCCCTGGTCTGGTTCGAGTGAATGGCCGACTCGTGTTGGTGGGGGACGGCATTAAGGTCTCCAAACAGGGCAAAAAGATGCCTGCTGTGAAGCTGCTACATCAGGAATCCGAGTCAAATACAAGCGGAGTACATCATGGGACACTCCTTTCAGGCCGTCTCTATTCTTTCTCGTGCCGCCAATAGCGTGTTCGCTGTGCCGCTTGCCGCGAGGATTCATGAGGGGACCGTGTTATCGAATCGTGACCGGCGTACCCTGCTCGACAAAATGATCAGTCTACTGGCGATAGTCAGTATTCAGGAGCCGTATTATTTTGTCGCCGACGCCTATTATGCCAGCCAGAAAGTCGTTAATGGGCTTTTGAATGAGGGGAATCATTTGGTCACCCGCGCCAGATCAAATGCGGTTGCCTACCAGCTGCATCATCAGCAACAGCCGAAAAAAAGAGGGCGGCCACGTAAGTATGGTGACAAGGTAAAACCAAGATCACTGTTTGGGTTGGTCGCATTGATGGAGGAGGCTCAAAGCCCTGTCTATGGCGAAAAAAACGTAGCTATCCGATACGCAGTCCATGATTTATTATGGAGACCGACCGGCAGTATTGTTCGGTTTGTCATTGTCGTTCACCCAACGAGGGGACGCTGTATACTCATGTCTACTGATACGTCATTATCGGCCCTCGATATCATTCACCTCTACGGTCTGCGATTTAAAATAGAGCATGCCTTCAAGCAGGCGGTTCATGTTATCGGTTCTTTTTCATACCATTTCTGGATGAGCGTAATGAAGCCATTGGAGCGACGCAATGGTAATCAGCACCTTCACCGGGAATCAAAAAAATATCGCGATGGCGTCAAGCGAAAACTGAAGGCTTATCACGTCTTTGTACACGCGGGGATTGTTGCTCAAGGGCTACTTCATTACCTGGCATCTTGCCACACTCGGCTAGTCTGGAACTCTTTTGGCTCCTGGCTTCGAACGATCCGGCCCGGTCTAGCTCCGTCCGAGTTGGTGGTTGCCACTGCGCTACGCAGCAGCCTCCCGCATTTTCTCCTGGATACGGATTCTCGTACAAACTTCGCGAAATTCATCACGCAACGGCAAGACCTTGATAGAATGGCGCTATTTAGGCTTGTGTCATGAGGCTAACTCGGTACTCATGAGCTCCTTTCATCAGCACATTAACAAGCTCATCAAACTCGACCTCCTTTAATACATAAATTCGCAAATTTGGCAGACTCCTAGGATTAAGCCTTTTATAAGCTGCCAACATGCCAGCAAAAGCTTCCACTAAATAAATTCTCCAACCACCAGTCAGGATTGCTGTACCTATAGATTTGGCCCCCTTTTTATTGGCCAACATGAGCGCATTGGTTAATGCACTCTGAACAACGTTTAGTTTTTCCTCATCAGAAAGCACGTCGATATGGTGCAAGGTTGCGGCCATTAAAATTTGCTTGTAAGGACAATCCAGATCAGAATGCACACTAAAAGACTGAACACTGCCTAGCGAGAATGGGTATTTAATTTCATACTCTAGCTCTTCCCACACGCTGGGGTATTTTCTGGCAAATGCACAAGCAATGTTTCCTTCAAGACCTTTTGCAGCGCCATCGACAGTCAAAATAATAGCCTCATCTGAGGATTCAAGTAGATTGCCTTTCAATATTTCTATAGCCACTATTATCTCCCTAGATTATGGGGTCTATTAGACATTGTTGTTGGCGACATTTTGCAGCGCTTTTTCTTACGCATCTGCCAGACGCATGCTGGATCCTCAAGGCCGCATTCCACGGAATATCCAACCAATAGCCCTAAACGGGGCGAACAGTAGCCATTTAACAAAGTCAGATGCTAATATTCCCACCATGACATCTGAGGTGCCTTTACCCAGAATAAGCGCTGATATACTGCCAAAAACACTCAACCAGACAAACCCAATCAGTAACCAGAGCACCCATTCGGGCAACAACACCAAGAGTGGCTCCAGAATCATTGGCAAAAATATCATCACCGCAGTCAGCACAAACAGTGATTTGGCAACTGTCTTCGCTCCAAGCATTAGAGCAAACCCGCCTCCCATTAGAATCAAAGGTAAGAACTCTATAGGCAGAAATGCTAGCAGTGATATTGATGACATTATTAGCTCCTGTATCTAAATTTGCATTGTCGGTCAGTTAGGGCTGGCGGTAGCGTTACAGTTTTAGCTAGCGTGATCGGTATTCCCAACATATTTATAGCCCCCTCATTAAGACACGCTCGGCTGCTACGAAATCGCCCCGCTCAGCCTGCCGAACAATCTTTTGGAATGCCCCTCGGCCAAGTTGACTATCTAAGGACTGTCGTAAAGACGCTATATCTCCAGAAAAATAAGCCTTCGCCATAGAACTCTCCCCTACGCGAGCCTGCATCATCTGCACCAGCCTCTGTTCTTGTCGATAAACCATAGGGGCGTCTTTCAAGGCTAAATCACTATAGATTTTTCCTGAAAAATGCTCTGTGAAACCTTCGTCAAGCCTAGACCCCGCCCGCAACCTGAACCCTTGGTTCGAAAGCTGATGAAATCTTTCATGCGAAACTGTAGTTTGAATTTGTCGCCCTTCACTATTTACAAATATTTTTCCATTTTTGAAGTCGCCAAGAATTGCGTTACGATCAGCAGCCGTCAGGTTCGGGTAGGAACGACGCAGATGTGCATCATATGCCTGACGGTCAAGAAAACATGTAGAACACCGTGCTGACTCGCGAAGTTTTGCAGCTGGAATGTATTCACCATATCTAGCTTCGATCCTACCAATTGCATTGCGATCTAATGCGACAAGTTGCCTTTGCATGGCAACAGTCTCTTCTCTTGTAAGGCTAGTTATTGTGCCTGTTGCACTACGCTCTTGTACTCCCCGTGATCTAACTGCTGCTTTACGGGCTGCTACTTTGGCAGCAGAAGATGACAATACTCCTGCCTCAAGCTGGTTAGAAAAGCTAATGAAGCAAGCAAAGAATATTGCCAGAGTAAATGTCGTAACTGCTGAGGCGTTCATGGTGAGTCCCTCTTTATCCCTACGTTTTGACCACATTATAATTTTTCTGAGTTTTCCCTGATTTTCCGGGTGACAGACAAACTGATATTAGGATTCCCAGATTTGACCAAACATAACAGGTACTAAATCGCAATCTCCCACGCTTGCCCTGTAGTCTTATCTCAAAATGTTCGAGGTTATAGCCACATCGTAAGCCGTTGAATATTTATGATTGCACTGAGAAAACTGTATGGCCATTCTTAATCGAGGCATGCAATACGCACTCACGAATAGGTTTTTCGAACAGATAATCCGCTAGGGGGTTGGTCAACATACGATCGAGTTCTGGTTTTAATCCCCGACCTCCAAGTACCAAGGCATCTGATCGTGATTTCGTCGCACGCACCACCAGCTCAATGATCGAATCGTTCACAATTAGCTTAATTCCATGAAGGCGTTCACAGGTTGTACTAATATTTGCTACAAATTTCCGGCAAACATTTTCAACATCCCTCAGGAAATCAAATACAACAATGGATTTAGCCCCTCCAAATCGACCCAGAAGTTCAGGGCGGCCTAATACGCTCACAAATTCTTCCCGAATCGCGTCTCTAACCTTGTTTGCTATCTCTTCGAACGGAGTATCATAGTTAAAGCGAGGACGACGAACCGCCATGCCATTGGTATCATTTACTTCCTCATACATACCGAGATTAGACGTGAAAATAAGAATTGATTGCCCGAAAAATGCTGTCTCACCCTGGCCCGATGTGAGGCGGCCATCATCTAATACAGACAACAACGTATCCAATAGACGTGGATGAGCCTTCTCAATCTCATCGAACAAGACAACACTATTTGGCTTAGCTCTAATACCTTCTGTTAGTTCGCCGCCCGCATCATAACCAACATATCCAGGAGGCGCTCCAATCAGCCGGGCTACCGCGTGCTCCTGGCGCAATTCCCCACAATCGAACCTCAGAATTTGTTCTTGACCAAATACAAGCTTACTAATTGCCTTGGCTAGTTCTGTTTTCCCAGTACCTGTCGGCCCCGAAAAGAAAAATACAGCCCGCGGGGCTTGAGAACCTTGACTCTGATGAGCAGTAGCAAGCCCTACCACGGCTTTCTTGAGAGACGAAACAACTGCTTCCACTGCTGTTGGTTGCCCCAAAACTCGTTTGGTTAAGTCATCATTAGAGCTAGCAACAGCGCCTCGAATTCGATCACCGGCCCATGGGCTGCTGGTTGTACCAATACGAACGGCGCGAGCGAGCTCCTCAAAATCATTCAAGCGAGATAGAGCCTGGCTTTCCGCAGTCTGGAACAGAGCGTTCACTTGTTCTAGTGTCCAATCCTCCGTAGCGTTACTACTAGTATTCGCCATGTCCTCCAATCCGACTTCACAATTTTTTGCCACGAGTTCACCACGCTTAAAACTATAGGCATGGCGAACATCACGCGATGCAGCTGGAATATGCACCACCCTAACGAAAGGAGAAGATAAGATCATGTTTGGCATTGCCGTAGTTTTTCCCACGCGGAGGATCAGTGTATGTGTTCGTTCAGCACCTCGACTAAAGCGTTCGATAATCTTCATCAAACTGAAATCGTCATCCCTGGGTGCCGCAGAATCCTCTACCAATAAACTTGCGTTTACGACCAACACAAACCTGGCTTCAACATCCGGCACATTCAGGCTCGCAAATGCATCGCAAACATCGATAAGGGACATTTTTTTTTCAACCCCCAGTTTTGTTGGCAATGAGGTTTTCAAATCCAATTCCGAGTCCCCTATTGAAAGAACAACACTACCGTCCTTCGCAGGATCAAACACCCAAGTAGCCGACGCACTTAAGCTTTCATGGCATACCCTCTCAATCGTCTGCGTGCGATGCTCACCTTCTGCATCGCCAATTAAAAAACGATCAAACTGCCTTAATCCAGCTAAAACAATGGTGTTGGAAACATGTGCTGCCAGTACAATATTTTCAGCAAGACCTTCATCGAGTTGGGTTGTGGGTATACTCATAATTTAAATACCTCGGTTAGCAGGAATAAGGCTCAAACCTTTCCCTCATTTTTCTAATAGTCTCTGACGGCACATTATGAACGCTGCCATAATCACCACTTACTGTAATAACACCAAACGAATAACCCATATTAAAATACGGCTGCATTTCGCAAACCCTAGTAAACGTATTGGAAACAACAACATACTTGCCAGCTTCTAGCGCCGCTAGCGTCTTCCTCTGACACCATTCATGTGCATCTTTAACTTTACAAGAATCGTAAATATAGTTGCCGTTATTTATAAGAGCGAAATACATATCAGCTTCAAAATGTACTCGCTCGTTGTACTCATTAACGGCCATTGTCGATTTTCCGCTGCCAAGCATACCGCGAATCAAAATCAATCTTTTCATTAAACAAACTCCTGTTAACAAACAACTTTGATAATGACAAACTATTGAAGAGGTTGCTGAAACGTCTTTAATTTTCTAGCTGGCCGTTTTCCACGGGAAATTTTTTGAGTTCGAGAGACAACCTCACTGTGTACATCCGTTTCATCGGTAGTGGCTCTCATTGCCTGCTTTAAGCGTGAACACACATTCTCCGTGGTAGTGATCTCTTGTTCGGAGCTGGAATTTGCATCGGTCTTCAGTTCCATAGACACACCGAAACCATCACCTTCATTAGACTGAATTTCATCTGCCTCCAGCCAAACATCTAAATTATTTAGATCGACCACAACCATACCTTCTCCATTATCGCGTTCAAAAATTTCAAAGCCCTGCTCGCTCATGGCACACAGCCAATCAGTCTTCGTATAAGCCGTGCACATATTGCGTCCTGCATCCACAGAAATCTGTTGGTACTCTCTTTCTAAATCCGGCGTAAACTCATCAAGTCCGCCTGCTACTCGTTGCAAGCGCTCTACCAGTCGAGACCAGCGATAGGACAACTGCTTATTTTCATGAATCATTTCAGGTACTTTTTGCATCATGATTAACGATTTTTGCGTGCCCTCAAGGTGCTGCTTTGTGCGAGCTATCCAACGAACCACTTGCTCTGATTTATCAGACGTATCGGCATGGGCAATTGCATCTTCGACTAACCATTTAGTTGCCTCAGGAAGGTCTTCCCAGCACAGTTCATAGGTGCTCAAAGACTGATCCACCGTTTTTCTCAAAGAGTGTTTTGCACTGGTAAGCAGACTGACTTGATGTTCTGTCTGAGCTTTTACAACATTATTCACGCGTAATTGCGAACCTGCCAAATCTGCTGCACGTTCGCGAGACTGTTGCCGTGCTATCAAGTTAGAATATTGTTGTTCCATTTCTTCCATTGACTGTTTTATAGCTTCGAGATACATCTGTACCTCTTCCAACTCAGCAGATGAATCAGGCCTTACAGGCATCGTCATTTTTTTGGGAACTAGCTGTAATAGGGTCGCTAAACCATCAACATCCTGTTTGCGACACTTCACATTATTCTCAATATTCTTTGCATTACGCCATGCTTCCGCTTTTTCCAGCCGACGTTGGAGTAGTCGCTCAGCATCAACAATAGCTGTTCCCAGTTGGTCGGCAAATCGGCTGACCTCGTTAGTTATCATGGCAGCATAAGCTTCAACTTCTTCTGGCGTCGTATAATTGGAAATTTCTGGTGTAGACAATTCCGGGGCAGCCATCAACAAGTCGGGTAGCCGTTGTGTTGCCTCATCAAGACGTGCTATCTCGTGCTGAAACAAGTGCTCCTGATCTTGAATAATTGTGTTTGCGGCATCCATCCGGCGACGAGCAGCTTCTTGGGCTTTCTGCTCCGCTTTTAGTTGTGCTGCTTTACGCCTTGCTTCGCGGGCCTCAGCTTCTCGACGACGCAATTCGGCAGCATTTATTTCTCTGACCTTTGAATAATAAACAGTTTCAGTGGACATTTTTTTCTCCTACCAATTCTCACTTAGTTGTCTGATGTTCGTCGATTTCTACTTGCGCAAATGCACCGCGTAAGTCACATTCAAATAGAGCTTGCACAGCCCGATTTGCATCTTTCGACCCCTTTAAGGCGCGATGTGCAAGTGCCGCGAGACTTTTTTGAGCTTCTGTGTGTGTAAGATCCAACTCCCGCCAATTGAGCGGCGTTTCTGGATTTACAACACCACTCAGTTTTATCAAAGCAAAATCATTACTTCTTCCAGAATCTAGCGCTTCAATAATCATCTTCGCCTGCCCCGCCCAAGAAGTGTCTCCCGCCCATTTCAAGATATTTTCTATCTGATCAATCGCCTCACTCCAATTCTGAGGTTGTACAGCGGTACGTAAAAGATCTTCTAAACGCCAGTAGGATTCCCCCGCGAAACTAAATGCAGCGGAAGAGGCATCAGGAGCAAGAGAGGCCCAGGCCTTAACCGATGGAAGTGAACTAACATCACAATCAATTGCGGCATTTAACTCACTATGCGTCCATCGACCTGTTGACTTCGGCCATAAGCATCCTCTGAGGATAGTTGCCAAGCGCTCGTCTACTATTGTGTGAAAGGGGACCTCACCTATCTGGATATCCTTGTGGGTAAAACATTGCCCCCAAATAGCCTGGCTCAAGAGTTGACCAACTGAAAATACAGCTGCATTTTCGCTTAATACAGACTGATGTATTATTTCGGGTGCGGTAGCATCTTGTGGTAGTAAAGAGCTACGTACGAATTCAGGTCGATATTGAATAATATCTACCTCAGCTTCAATTTCAGCGATAACTCCTAACGATGTTAGAGCAACCTTTCCGTCGTCAGATAGTGAAAGCTGGGATGCTTCTAACACTATTGGCTGAAAGCCTCCAATGCTCAACTCTGTCAAAACTGAACTCAATGATCGCAGTACACATTGTGCTCTTGCCTCGGAGGGACTGGACTCTGCAAACCACTTGTCCAGCATCATCCCCTGCTGTACCGTTGAAACCAGTTCAAAGTCAGTTCGCGCCCCGCCCATATCAACAGTTCCATGTGCTACCAAGTTAGGTAATGGTGATAACGATACTGCTATGATCCGATCATAAGTATCCTGGGGGGTAAGTGACCCTGTGCGAAACCGGCGATAAACTCCCTTCTCGATCACATTTAATATTTCTCTTTCAACCGGCCATGCATCCACTCCACCCGAACTGAAAACGCTCCCTGAAATTATCCAGCCAGCATCCAGCATCTCTTCGGGTAACAAACTAGTTGGCAAGTCTATTTCAGATGCGTCGTCACTTTTTTCTTTGCTGCGACGTAACCCCAAACGAGACATAAAACCGGATAGTTTGTGTTCCGACTCAAAATTAGTTCCAGTTGCAACCTCTGCAGAGCCACTATCAAATACAACATTCTCAGCCTCTGGAGTAGAAGCCGATGTCCCATCTATCCCTAATTCAGGATCAGCATCAACTTTAGGTACAATAAGAGGGATACCGTGTACTGGACAAAAATCCTCCGCAGGAAACGCCTGACCACAACTAGGACATTCTGGACTATTCATATTCAACCACCTCAATTGAACTTGATGTCGTTTTTTGTACCGGCTTTTGCCAGGTCACTTTCAAGACACTGGATTTATCCGCAGCTCTAGCCATCCGGTGAGTATCTGGAATACCCACTGTAACCACACTATCGGGGCCGCTGGCTGCAAATTGCTGCCTATGAGTGGGCCAGCTCATCCAGTTGTGATATAAATTCTCAGCTAATCCCGTCAAAATCATGACATCCTGGTTACTGGAACCAGCCATAGGGGAAGCTGGTAACGTATGGTCATATGGACCGGCAATTACAACATCGAGTACATCCACGAGATGTCTGTGTTTCTTAGTAAACTCTGACCAAGGCAACCCGGTGAAGAGATTTACTTCCGTCTCTGGAAAGAGCTCACGAAACGCCCGCACCAATTTCAAAACTTCAGCAGCTTGAGAAGAGGGTTCTCCTCCACTTATCGTCAATCCGGTAGGTCGAACCGTTTGTGCTTTTGCCAGTTTTATTAAGCTTTCAACGCTGACGCGGTTCCCCTTACTATTGGCCCATGTGTGTACTGAGGAACAACCGGCGCAGGCGAGATTACAACCCTGAACCCATACACCCATTCTCTGGTCTGTCGCGCCAAGAACATATTTACCAAGACCAAAGGCTACCTGATTTATATTAAGCATCAGATTTCAACCCCTTTGGTTTGAGCACCAAAAATGTATCGAAATATTTGCCCCGTCCTGTGCATAAGTTTGAAAGTAATTTCACCATCATCAATAGGAAACATAAAGGAGCCTGCCAACCTCCCCGATGGCTCCGCAGTAACCATTGCGGATTGCAGTCCAAAAACCTTATCCGGGGTTATTAACGCACGCTCAACACCTTGAGCTTCAAAATGAAGCCGAGCCTGCTGTCCCCAATAGCCGATAACTCTTTTTGAACAGCGAAATACTTCAGAGGGCGCATCCTCAATCTCTGTTGCCTTTTCCATACGCATCCACGCATCCTCAAGAGCATCAGTAAAAGGCTGAGCATGAATCATCAGCCGCAGTTCGGGGGTTGGGGCGGTATTAATTAAACCCTTCACCAAACCTTTCGACACGAGCGTTTGCCAATTTCCAACGAGCTCTCTCTCAAGTGCTTTCCTGTCGTGGTTACCAAGAAGAGCGAAAGCCTTCAAAGAGCAATCTTCAGGTATATTTTCGATGCTAATACCACTGCGCACGAGAACCTTCGCTCTACTTTTTAGTGTTTGATAATTGAAATGCACAGACTCTAGCAGTTCATTCACATTGGGTTCAGTCTTATTCAAAGAATTAGACTTCATGCTAGCTCCTCCTCTGAACCATCATCTCCAAGCATTTCTTGAGGTTTGTCCGCCTTACCAGGCGATGTTGGAAATGCGGCCAAACGAACATCAATAGGTGCGAGCTCTTCAGCCTGCTCCTTTCGAAGGCCGCTGATGGCTTTTGCTAACGATGACTTCCTAAGCAGCTCTTCAGCTTTTTTTACACCATCATACTTCTCACTGAGCCCTTCTGTAAAAGCAATGCTCACCATCATGTCTGACACTTGATCGGATAGCTCTGATTTACTGACAATAGCGGCTGTATTTTTTATCTCTGTGGTGAGTACTGCCACATCAAAAGAGGTAGAAGGTGTCAGTATCAACGCGGCCAGAGCCAATAATTCAACAACTAATAACAACAAAAAGGTGATTACACTAATGGCCCACATGCCGGCAGCCACACCAGGATCTGTGTATAGCCCAATGAATATTGTTGCATCTGAAAAAAGACCTGATTTCGGTGCGACATACCGTGAATCCGATCTCATCTGATGATCAATGCCTTCAAGTAGTTGACGTTGGTGTACTTCAGATTCAAGTCCTTGCTTTTGCAAAGCTTGTAAGTCAGCACCAATCTGTGTAATTGCGCGAGCAGCAGACTCTTTACGTCGTCTAGCCTCAGTAGCCACGGCCTCATTTTGGTCCGCAATGGCTCTTTGAGCTTGTGCTCGCACGCCATTTCCCACTGCTCGCAAACCAAGCCCACCTATTTCAGAGAATTCTTCATCCCTAGCAGCGCGTGCTTTAACCAGGGCCTCATTCTCTGTAGTTGTAGCTTCAAGCTGTGTTTTTATTAACGTGGTAAGACTTTCCTTAAGCGATTCCTCCCGAAGAGATACAAAGCTTTGTCGTTCAGAAGTCACTCGTCCGACTAATTCCTGATGAAGCGATTGATTGGCTATTCGTGCGTTATCAGCCGATTTCGCAGAAATCAGAGATTGGCTTTGCTGCAATTGAAATGTAAACGTACTTGCCAGACACAAAATAATCGTAAGAATGACTCTAAGTATGAGAACGGCACTAGTTGGTTTGTCTGTTCGTATCCCGTAGACATCCAGCACACCAGCAAGAGGGCGATGACGCATACTGATGATCCTATCGATACCCAATACAAAACCACAAGGAATAAGAAGCCCCAACATAAGGCCGCCAAGGCCGAAATACTGGAGACCAACTTTTGTCCAAATCATTGCTAGAAAAATGAAGTTCACAAGGAAAACAACTCCAAGGCAGGTATGCAACATTCTGGCTCGGGTAGATGATATTGCCAAATTGTCTCGATCAGCAGCGGCCATCCACCAAAAGAAGTAATTGATATTATTCATGTCGATTTCCGTTCCCATCAGTTGTTACAAATAATTTACCCCATTATCAGTTTCCCCAGGTTTTCCGAGTTCAAAATCTGTCAAGCACAGCAGTAACAGACCAAAATCTTAAAACTAGGTCAGAGTGTATTTGATATGTGGTTTTCCAGGATTTTCCGGGATGCAGGCTAAATGTTAGGGGGAATTTGACCTGAAGTGCTGGCTCCCAGCCTCGATAGCGGTAGGAAGTATGAGCAGATCCAATTCAGGAATTTAGAGGGGGCCTTCCCATGTGGGGATTGTTAAAGAAAGACAGATACAAAATTAAGTCAAAGATTTATCTCGTTTGAAAAAATATGATTCAATGACTTGATATAGGTTCCAAGTTGTTCGTCAATATTCTCCTTGTTGTAATATTCTCCATAGTAGTCATTAAAAATATCTGCCAAGTTATTCAGCAAATTTGAATCTAGACCGCTATATTTTTCACTGGAGATAAACTCGTTAAGCATCATTATTGCGTCGCCAAACTTTGTGTTTTCATCCAGGTTATTATTCCCATTGTAAGTATTAAAGAATTCCATGAACATACCATTGAACTCAAAATCGATATCTTCAAGTTTCGTTTCTTGCGAAATACCTGGCTTATATTTCTCTAACCAGGATCTTTCCTCAGGGAAAAGATCCTGATGTACAATCTTACAGTCACAATCCTTACCTCCCTGGCTACTAGCTCCAGGAGCCGAAAATCCGAGATGGGTCGTAAAGTAAGACTTTGCCGATTTATTTTCCATCCCAGACTGAAATCCAGGACAATCGACGTAGGCGGATCCTCCTGGTGATTTAAAATAGCAAATCGTATTGTCACGGCTGGATGATGAAGACCATAATGTTATTAATCGGTGAGTGAGTAAAGTACGGACAATTTGCCAACCATTTTCGTCATTATCTTGCCTTCCGAAATTTATTGGCACTTTTTCATCTTCAGCTAGCGCATCAAGTTCACTGTCAATAAATCGCTTTGCTAATGATTTAGCATCATTCCATATGGCGGTATATTCATCTATATCCTCCATCTTTTTTAGATAAAGCTGTTTCGTTAAACATTTTTTGAACCGTCCATTAGCGGGTCCCGTCATAGACCGCATTACTTTATGCCGCGCCACATCTTCATCAATTTTTTCTACAAAATCATATATATTTTCAAGCGGGTGTAAAACTCCATCACCCTCTCCACCCTTATATATAATATTATCCTCAATCACTCCTAAAAGTTTTTTCACAGCATTTTTCGGAAGGGCCGTTATAATCCGGGTGACTAGATGCGGGTGCTCGGCTTCACATAGCTCTAGAATGTCAATGCCCTGCTTTTCCTCATCAAAATTGCCATATAAAAGTTCCATATCCGTCAACACCACATCAATTTGTTTGCCTTTCGCTTTTAGAATAGAAAAAGCCTCACTCCCTGACCCACATGCTTCAATACTAGAAAAATAATAAGAGAATGTGTGTACGAGTTTATCTCGCGTTTCCCTATTGTCTTCAACAAGCAATATTTTTGCACGAGACTTTTTCCGGTAGCTCTCCTCAGAGCTGCCTATTTCCTTTTGGTGAGCGTGAAGTAAACCATGGACATCATCAAGCAATGTATTCCGATGATTAACCTCAACACAATTCTTAAGGCGGGATATCGTGTAAGTTAGCTCATTAGAGATGATATCGCTATTAGCATAAAGATCATCAATAAAGGTCTTATATTTCTCTTCTTTGAAGTTGTTCCTAAGATTTCTGACATCGTGAATCAATCTGTCTAGGATGCCCGCCTTCAAAAAACAGTAGCTCCTTAAATAATTAAATTTTCTTTCGCTGTATTCGGGCACCTTAAGTCCCTTAAGATCAAAGCTTGCATCTATCTTGACATGACTAAATTTTGTAATAAATATTCTGTTACTGCTTCTATATATTTGAAAAAGAGTCTCTCGACAAAACGTTGACACAAATAGGAGATTGAATTTTTTAGTGCGGTTGGGGCTGTTCATCAACTGTTTAGCAACTTCATAGCCGTGAAAAGTGGAAATTGGAGCATCCCAATCCAACTCAACTAGTATTACAACATTGGATATCAAGAACTTATTACTGATAAATGACTGCAACTCTTCGTTTGAGGAGATAAATAGACCGCCACTATCTTTAGCAGCAAAATATTTTGTCTTCTCGTCAGAAATATAGATCGTCTTATCTTTCATAGGTAAATACAATTATCAAATAAGCCGCAAGGCTACTCGCCTTTCCATGAATCTGGTGACTTTCTCAAGTAATCAATAAATTCTGTTACAAATTCCTTTAGAAAATCAAAGTCTACTTTGTCAACTGCTGCTATATGCGATACTTTGTTTCGTTTCACATATAAGGCTTTACCCTGTGTGTCTTTTCTTTGATCGATTACCATGCTAGTTGGATGTTGGTTTTTACGGAATTTCCGTGTCAAATCATCAAAACCATGAATAGACTCAATCACTTTTCCGAGCTGCTGAACAATTAATGACTGATAAAACCAATTTATTTCTTTATTAAATTCGTCGTCTGAGAATACATACTTTAAATAAATTGAATAAAAATTCATGACTTCTTTCACTATCTCTAAAATTGGCTTTTTCGCTGGATTTTGTATTGAATCAATGAGCTTCCATTTATAAAACCGTTTTTCTTCATCGTCAAAATCATTTATCTTTGGATATTTCCATTGTCCTTTCTCCCACCAAAAGGTTTCTGACTCAAGCCTATTTACTAACTCCCCTAGTTCTCTTAATAACCTGTATTCGGCCCCGAATAATTGATAAACAGATCGGATAAATTCCCGATAATTCTCGATAGTAAATTCATTGCGCTCATCCATATTGTTCGATGAGGTGACATCTAGGCCCTCTTTCATCCAATATGCGTCCGCACCAATCGACAATAATGATTTATAGCTCCTATGCTTATTTGAAGCCGTTGTCATCATCACCGGGATACCAGGAAACTCTTCGCGTATTTTTATAAGCACTTTAGCGCCAGATAACTGACGAATTTCAGTAAAGCTCCCGGTTTCATTCTTTAATCTCAGATCAAGTAAAACTAAATCACGACAATTTTCTTTGATATCTACAATCACTTCGTCACAAAGTGCGTTAATATTTTTATGTGTACCAGATAAGGATTTGAATTTTTCTGGTGAATTTTTTCCATATATAATAACTTGAATTATGTCGCTCCAACCAATATCGGCATTATCATCAACGTAGAGTATTCGTGGGCAATCCCCTTTAATTTGTGATGAACGATATTTTTCAACTTCTTCTCTAAACTCATGGACATCACCAGAATTCGGAAATAGCATTTTTGTGTTCATTTCATTCGGTTCATTTTCTAGAATTTCAAGGTGTTCCTTGTCAAGCCGCCAGGCATTTCTAGCCTTATCGAGTTTTTCCTCAAATACTTCGGTATCAAAATATTCTTCATTACCGTACTTTTTTATCTTTTTTTCCAAGTCTTTCATATAGTCGAATGAATCGTTTGGTTTTGGGTTTCTTTTGCCTGTACCCTCAACCCTTTTCTGAAGTTCCTGAAGTTCCTGAAGTTCCTGAATGCTACGGACTTTGTTCCTACGGACTTTGTTCTTTCTCGCATTCTCAAGATCTCGCAAAGCAATATCACTAAAAGTCCCACTTAGATCTACACCATCACTGTAAAGAAACATTGCTTCTCGGTTCTTAAGTAATTTGAGTTTACCAAGTAGTACTAATGGGTATTCATCTGTCCAATGTTCTAATTCACCTGAAAACAAGTGTTTGTGAACATAAATCAACCTCAGAACACCCCACCAATTTGCCCAATTATGGCGTTCATCCTCGGGCAAATGGAAGTCAGCGAGAATATACGGGGCAAGCTCTTGCTCGTCGTCAAATATTTCTGTGGCAAGTTCTTCAACGTCTTCCTTTGTCTTCTCTAAAAAATCATAATGGTGCTTAGAGAATGAAATACCTTTTGAGGTAACAATAAGGTTTCCATGGTCTTGCCTAATAAGATCAATCGGCTCAAAGGGTGTAACCAGCACGATATGTTGTCGCACATCAAGCATTCTCAAAAACTTGATTAGGGCGATTCCCGCATTACCTTGTAGCCATTCAAAACCCTCATCGGCACAAGCCAAAAACTGGTCAATCAAAATAATACAGCCATCATTTTTTTGGGTTTCTTTTTCTATTTCAGTGGCCACATCGTATAGATCTGTTTTTCCATTATCGCCCACAGTGGGAACAAGTGTCTGTTCAACCCCATCCACATTGGAGGTAATAATGCTACGTTCCTGCCATTCTTTAGGGTTATCGCATACGACTATGATTTTCATTATTATCTCAGTGTGGGGTCAATAATGGTCTTTTCTAGGCCTGCCAACTGACCCAAATATTCGCTTTTATCTACTATAAAATTGATATTTTCAATCCGCTCCTTTACTAACACTATCTGACTAAGATCTTTTAATTCATCTATTTCCTGTTGGAATGTCTTTTGATCCCAGCTGTTTTTCAATTTCAAAGGCATGAAACTCAAGGCCTTAAAAAGGTAAATGAGGCTTTCCTTTTCGGGAGAGTAATATTCCGGTTTAGTTTTAAGGTATTGAAGGCCAGAGTTAAAATTATCAGTACCATGACGACCGGCTACTAATGCTAATGACGCTGCAATAAGTTCTAAGCCATCACCAAGGGCATGTTTCGGGTTCGCCGATTTACTTACAGTATGGTGACATTCAGATATCACAATTTTCGATAACTGCTCCCCCGCCGAGTCAAGAATTTGTTGGCGCTGCCTTGGGGTTTGCTCGCTACTTACATGCAACAACACATAAAGGCGCGTTAACTTCGGGAGACAACTACCTATAATGTAGCTCAAAAAAGTGTCCGGTAATTCTCCCGAATCTGGAACTATGTAAAGTAACTGATTATCTATTTCGTCGCTTGATGAAAGGCCACCTTCACACAAACAGGTGGCTACCCCCGATTCATTTACTGCAATAATGGGGAAAAAATTATTTCCGAAATCATCTCCACTATCAGGGAGGCTTTGCGTTATTTTTAGGAGGTCGCCCGTTTTAGTAGCCACTAAGCTCTTATTGGTGAACACGATAATGAGCTCCGTATTTTCTATCTTCATATTTTTGCTTCCCTAGCCGTCATCAATAATTGTACCAAGTGAAACTTGCAAAGGTTCTCTACAGTATAATTCGAAATATTTGAGTAATGAACAAATCTTTCACCTTTTGGCAAACTTTCGGGCTGCCCCCTGCCAGATGTAATGATAAGGATTGCATTCTTTGTAGTATCTTCTCTAAACTCTAGTTCTCTAATAGACGATAAATATTCTTCTATCTTACTTCTTTTTTCTCCATCTTTACTTGTTTCAAGGCCTAGCATCCGCTCAATCACTCCGATATGTATCACAACAAAATGGCAATATTTTGCTTTCTCTTCGATCCATTCTTTCACCATTTCTTTAATGGTTTTTCTCTTAGTGGCGTGACAATTGTTAAAGCTTGTTGCATTCAAATCAATTTCACTTCCAGGAATTTCAATACCACAGGCAGTTAGAAGCTGTCTGTTCGACTTACATCTATGTATACCACTGTCAATTTCTCTGTCACAGTGTTTCTGAATTCTCTCGTCGACTATTCCAACGGTATAATTTATGCTCTCTAGAAAACGTGCATTTACTTCCTGATATTTACTATCTTTCCTTAATTGTTCAATCTGTTTTGCAATGGGATCAGTTGAACCATATATTTCGAAATAGTGTGTATCATTCGGAAGACTTTCGCAGTGCAAGATATATTTTGCGACCCTGACACTTACTCTTTCGTTATTACTTGTTAGATCAATCAATTCATTCTCTGCATCACTACCATCATCTTGCAACTGAACTACAACTGGTTCGGTTATTCCTTCTAATTCTTTAAGCCATTTACCCCAAGCCCATTCAACAAGGCTTTCCGCATCACTGTTGATAATGCAACACAATTCTTGTCTACTAACACATACTACTCTGGACGAAATCTGCTTTCTAACCTCACTGACATCTTCTTTTTCACAATCAATCAACAGTAGAATATCGTGACTAAATCTCTCGGTTGAATTTTTAATATCAGACAAGGGCATACATATCACGCCCTCATTAAGATATTCTTCTGAATCAAGCCCCTCGATTTCTTTGCCCTTTAGCACCACCAATATCTTTTTTGGCTTCAAAAGGAAAAAGGTATACCCCAAATATTTCCCATCAACACAGCAAGCTGTCAGAAGAGAAGGTTCAATAGCTACATCAAGTTGCTCGACCGGTATTTTCCTGAGATATGTAGCCGCAGCTTTCATTTCTAACATTCCCCAAGAGCCTTGACGCAAAGAATCGTTATACAGAATTTTGTTTTCAATTCTGCCGTTCTGAACGTTAACTAAGTAAGAAACATCTTCTACACAATCACCTTTGTCATAAATAGTCATTTCAATTAAATCTTTATGTTTCTTACTACCAGCACACTTCCATGATATTTCTACATCTTGACCGTTACCATGCTTAGCTGAATTACGAGTATTTTCCAATATGAAATGAGCCTGAAGGGAGGGTGTATTAAGCCCTTATCTTGAGTCGCTCATGGAGTTGCTGAAATAAGTGATCTCGTGCTGAATTTAGTTGTTCAGCGGCCTCATTGTCCGTCATTTCATTGGCGAATGCATCCAGATTTCTAAAGGTGATTCCCGGCTTTAAATATTGGCTGGGTTTGGCCAGGGAGCGGAATTTCTCATAGGGTGTCATCATGTCGTCGTAGCGGTATTTCTTCCGCTCCTTGCCCTTCTCATCAATAATGGTGGTGGGGAAATAGCAGGGCCGGTGGAAATTGACGTATCGGTAGACTTGATGGCTATTGAGTTCAGTGAAATCCGTGGCGTACTGCTGAGGTATGTGGGTATAGCCATAGAGTTTGCGAATGACCGAGCCATTTTTACTCTCAACCAAACCATTGTCGTTACTGTGCCGGGGCCGTGATTTGGTAAATTCAATGTGCAACTTGTCCAGAAGCTCAGCAACGGTGTAGTTGATATATTCGCCGCCATTGTCTGCGTGAAAGCCCCGTATTTTAAAGGGGAAGGCAGCCAGAATCTGCCTGAGGGCTGGCAGCATAAACGCCTCGCTAATACGTTCCAGCGTGACGATGATCTGGAACTGTGTCACCTCATCCACGGCATTGACGTGGTAGATTCCTTTGCGTTTGTCCTGATCACCTTGATGGACAGAGTCAATGCGGATATAGCCTGGTTGATCGTTCGGGCAAGGTTTGCGCCGCTGGCCAATAGAGGCGGCCTTAGGTCGTGTCTTTGTCAAGACACAGCGCTGCCTCTGGTAGGTCTTGGAGGCCCGCAGGTTGTACAGGTGAGAAACCGAAATACCCGCCAGGCGTCGATAGTCGGCTTGGCCAAAGCGCTGATAAGCCCGCTCACAGAGCTTTTTAAGTACCGCGCCGCTGGGCTGACCATGTCGCTCATCCATACTCGCCAATAGGCGTATATCGGCGTCAGTGTAGGCGCGCTTGAAGCCATTACGCCGAGCTGGTTTCACCGAGACGGTGCCTGTTTTGACGTATTGGCGTATCAGGCGCCTGGTCTGGGCCAGGGAGTAGCCGGTTACCTTTATCAGGTAGCGGGTGACGGTTCCCCGGTCTGTTTTGCCAAGCTGTAAGTATCGGTGCTTCACCAGTGCCTTCTGTACCCAGCGATAGCGTTCAGATTTCTCAGTGGCCACGTTGGAGGCTACTTCCTGTGTGCCGTCGAGAAACTGTTTGATGGCACCCAGGGTATTCAGATGTTCTAAGCTCATGATCGTTTTCATCCGCTGATCATGAACGACTACAAGGACTATTTCAGGCTCATTTTATGTTGGAATCAACTTCCGCCACATTCCCGGGTTTCAGGCTCATTTCATATTGGAAAAGACTTTACGGATAACATTTTCTGTAATAATATAAAGTGCCTGAAACCCTAGATTATCATTGGGGAAGGCTGCTTTTACTCGTGCATTAGGGTGATGCAGCAAAACTTTCTTATTATTTCCACCGATATATTTTTTCAACAAAACGGAGTTATCATTAAAATATCTAGTAGCTTCCGCAACTATTTTTGTATTTTCTACAACTGGCGTAGTTGTAGTAATATCAGCTAATAAATCCATTCGAGTCTTCATATATTTATTTAGACTGGCAATAGCAACGTTAAAAGACTGAGCATTCTTATTTACGATTATTTTTTCTGAGTCGTTGTGCTGAAATATTTTATTCGTGTCTTGTCGTGCAATGTTCTCTTTTGCAAAATCAAGGAGCACTCCTGGTGAAGTGAGATTTGCTAAAACATGTGACCCCAAATTATGGGAAAGATTACGTACCATGACCTGGGAAATCGCAGCTTTACGTGTTTCGGTTCTGAAATCTTCAGCTTTGACTCGCTCCTTCTCTAGATTAAAAACGAGCTGATTACAAAGCTCTAATAAACACTTACGGAATAAGACCTCACTAAAATCCTTATTTTCCTCTTCAGTCTTATTATTGACATAATATACTGTAACACCAAAGCCCGTATCTTTGCTACCTATATTCCTTTCAGTTTCTTCAACCGAATTCAGGAGCCCACAGTAGGCAAACGTATATATGTCTTTTTCCTCCAGTGCAGGAGAAATGGTTGTTAGAATTTCATAATATTTCAACCTCCTTTCCTTTTTATTATCTTCGGACTTATTATCCCCTTGAGGAATCGCTCTTTCACGGTCTGACTTCCAACTACAACCTTTAGCTTCAGCTGAAGTTGAGTTTTCCTCTCGTTTTGATCTTGGTATCTTGTCAGGCTCACTAGAATAGTGCTCAACTTTTGCTCTATGTATTAAAGAACAATATTCTTCAAAATGACTATTTGAAGCAGCCACATACTCATCATGTTTATCCTCTGGAAGATAATTAAATTGTACGAAAGTAGAATCACCATCTACAGTTATCCTCATCGCCAAATGACAGAACTCTAAGTCCTGACCTTTAAACCAATCCTCTACAGATCCTTGACTCGTCTCAACTTTAAGTTTGCTCATAACCATCACCAAAATTTATGTTTCTTTCCAACCAAATTGAAATTCAAATCACAAATTATTAAACCTTTCTATAAGTATGAATTTCACACTGATAGCCTTCTCTTATATCTGAAACACTAATTGTGAGCTCCAATCCAGAACTTTGACTTAGCTTATCAAAAAGAACATGGTCGCCTGAGTTCGAGAAGCCGACAGCAACCACCCCATCATTTTTAAGAAAGCTCGCCGCGTCTAAAAAGAAATCTCTTAATGCCTTATAATTTTCATCGGCAACGCCCTTTTCAAGGTCATCATTTGCCTTACAACCATGATAAGGAGCATTGAATATAACTACATCGAAAAGCCCATCTACATTTTTGAAAATATCTGAATACTTCGCGATACACTTATCATTAGCGCCAATGCGAATGAAATTTTGATCCGTGTTATCAACCGCCACAAGATTAATATCGACTGCAACTACTTTTTCTGCTCCTGCTCGAAAAGCCGCCATTGACACAAGACCACAACCGCTTCCAATTTCAAGTACATTTTTACCTATAACATCAGGAAGATTCTCAATCATATAATGTCCAGCCCAGTCATATTTTGGAGACATGACGCCAGGCAATATCAAAATGTCTTCGCCATTTAGTTCAAAAATATATGGCTCTTTATGAGAACGAACCAAATCTAAATAATCCGGTGTCGTTTCATGTAATTGATACCCATGATCCTTTTTATCTATCATACTCATCTCAAAATCTTCATAGCGTTAAGCTATTTTGCTTCCACCAAAGCACATCGCTTGGTAATTGATGTTGTACCGTACTTATATCTTTTGCCCAGATTTCTGTAAGTTTCATCTGGAAACTAGCGTCTAAAGGTATTTTTATATTTCCAGAAATCTCACATGATAAAGCCTGCATAATTCCCACCATCATTAACAGGCGCGTTAGCATTATTTCACTTTCATCTTCGTATTCATGCTTTCCGTCAAAATTATAAGGAAAGCCACCGTTGGCGATGACAATTTTACTCGAGTTTGTACTAATTTTAATTGGCTCATGTATCTCCTGGCGATTAGCTTCGTATTTAAGCAAGAGGCTAGAAAACTCAATATCTGATGAAGAAATGGAAATAAATTCAACATTCCCAGAAACTCTAATATTTGAAGGCACAGAATCGTATCCGGTACAGCCTATTATTATTTGGCCAACATCAACGAGCTGTTGCACTGTTGTTGCACGCCTAACATCCAATTCCAGTGCAGCTTCCTCTCTTATGTCGTATGCGATAACCTTATGGCCATTTTGAATTAATTTTTTCACCAAATAGCTACCTAAATATCCTAGCCCAATGACACCAAATGTTGTTTCTTTTTTGAGTTTCCCGTCCTTCAGTAGCCTTCTCCAAACCCCTTCAATTATTTCCTTGCTTTCAAAAAAACGTTTTGCTGCACAGACTGAAACTTGTACTGCTGGTACTTTAATATTATTTTTTCGGGCACCGAATTTTGTTTGCTCAATAGCAATCGTCTTATGAGCAAGTTGACCTGGTACAGCACAAGACAAATGCCCCCCTTCATCTAACACTATTATTTTTTTACACTCGATCACCCTCTTGCACTTAGATATTTTCGACCAAAATTGATCAATATCACTTTGAATGCAATCTGAGTATTTTCCAACGACTAAATGAGCATTATTTTTACCAATGTTAAGGCCCAAGTCCTTTAGGTGGCAAAGTTTCGTCTGAATGGTTGAATAGGGCTTGCCCAGCAGAAAAACATTCTCTGGCAGGCACAGATACTGACAAATGTAATACATTAATGGATACAAAGAAGGCAAGAGATGCTGATGGCATACAAAAACAGTATCGCTACATTTAGGAATAATATCGTTACCCAATGCCTTATTGACTATCTTTTCGAACGAGCTTTGCATTTCTGCGTTTCCTTAATCATTTTTATTCTCTTCTACGAATTGACCTTTTCTTATTTCAAAGCTACGATAATCCAGCAAGGAGATAAAGCTTTTGGAATGAGAAATTACGATAAACCCTGTTCCGGCTAGTGATTGTTTTTTTATAATTTCAGCAATCTTTATAGTTGATTCATCATCTTGCCCTATTGAAGGTTCATCTAGAATTACCCAGGGCCGCTCCATAGCAAAAGTAACGCCCATGGCTAGTCGCTTTCTTAGCGAAAACGATAAATCCATTGGATGCTTATTACGAGACGACTCTAGACCAAATGTTTTAAGAATGCTTAATATGTTTTTATCTGTCTTATTTTTTGCAGAGAGCTTAATTTCATTGTAAACATTATTTGAAAATAACTGTAAATCTGGATTCTGAAAATGATATGCGAACACTTCAGCAGGATTTTCAAATGGCCTAAATTCTTTCCCATCAGCGCTAAAAACTCCAGATTCAGCTTCCAGGATACCGCACATCAACTTGGAGAAAGTGGACTTCCCTGAGCCATTCTCCCCTTTTAAAACAAGAACCTGACTTACATCCAAATTGAAACTAGCATCTGTAAATATTTTCTTCCCTGCTTTATAAGCAAAATTTAAATTTTCTATTTCGATTGAATAACTGTCATCTATATAGGCCAAATACTCTTCAGGACTTATCTCTTGATCTTGTACGCGCTTTTTTAATACTACTTGGGACGACTCACCAAAACAGTCAAATTCTCTCAAGCGGTTATCAGCAATTAAAACGCTTCTCAGAAAATCCAAGTGACTAAATAAATGAAATACTTTATTCCGACTAGTTTCGCTTAACTGCTCTAATGCACAGTCTAGAGCAATACATGGACTTTGCTTAAGCACAAGAGCCAGAATTGTAAGCAAAGTTTGCTCGCCACCGGATAATGCGAATGGGTTTTGATCCAGCTTATCAGATAACAAAAGATCAGCTATCGCATTTTTAGCCCAGGTTTCATTGACTAAATTGTCTTTAGAATAATGTAAATTCAATTCTTCTTGAACGGTACTAGAAACCCCAGAAATATAATTTGAAACATCAGAGCCCAAATACTGAAATTGTCCTCTACTTTCATCGATATTGGATTGAAAGCCCGACTTATCTTTAAGGTAGGTTGTTCTTCCTGAGAAGTTGTCACCGATGACCGTTATTATTTTATTTTCCGTTGGATCCATCTAAAACTCCCCTAAAAAAAGGGCAAAGAGGGCAATAGTGACAAACCAGAATAATAATAAGTAATCAGTCGCCGATGACTTTGAGAATTCTTGCTCACTAGCCTTAACCCCGATTACATCAAGATCACGATGATCCCATAAATCTGATCGTTGTATAGCGGAGATAATACTGGTATATATTACGGGGCCAATAATCGATGGAAATGAACGCCATTTTGCTACACGGCTTTTACCTACAAGCCCCCTCGCTATTCTGGCTTCAACAACAACCTTACTTTTCCGTTTAAAGTCTTCAAGCAACACCAGTGTAGACGTTATTGCCAATATAATATGTTTATTACAGCCCATTTCCCTTAGAAACCGTTCAAATTTCTTTTCCTTTATTAACGGTAGTACCAGCCACTGCAAAACACCTCCAATTGCAGCAATGCGTAAGGTTAGAAAAGTGACATACAAATATACGTTACCGTCATATATGGTATCAATTTCTACTACTCTTTCGTTTGCTGATAGCCATACAATTAATAATGCTGCAAACATTGGAACTACAGTAACAAGCAGAAAAAGCATATGTATTTTAAACGTACTCTTCTTTATCGTCCCTATGAGAGCTGTTAACCACAAAACAAGGACTACCCATAAAGACGACGTAAAAAGCACTGTTACATTTGCAAGGATCAGGATAAACGCGATAATGAACGAAGCCATTTTATCTTTGTAATTACCCTTTCCTAAAAAAATTATTTTGCAATACTGCTGAAGTGCTTAATCGACTTAGCATTATATTTGGAGCATTGCGCACCAGCAAACACGCCAAAATAAGCTGAATGGTTTTATCAATTGGCTCAGATGCTGCGCCACTTAACAAGACGGCCTTTACAACTTGAGTGCCACTATTCATTAGTACTGCCGTTATCAGGTCTCTTCCACTTCCCGCGACACCGCCAAATACATATACAATAACGGGAGCAGAAGCCACCGCAGCAACAACTCCTAAGCCTATGCCTGCAGCAACTAGAAACCAAATATTCCTAAGCGCCTTTAATTTGTATGCAATAAAATATACATATGTTGCAATAACTAGCTGTGTGCCTACAAAATAAATGAAGACAGGGTTTACAACAATAGACAGCAAAGCAAAACTACTGACACCAACTATCGCGCCAGCCCTCCATCCCAACACCAATGTAATAAATATAGTTCCTATTGAATCGACAAATATTGGCAACTTTGTAAAGCTAACAATCGTGCCCAAGGCCATATTCAAGACAATACCAATTGTAATCATCGAAATGGTTAAATATGTGCTATTTTCTTGTTTTTGACTTTGCATAGCTTTGTTATCCTGTGTTCAAACTTGATTTATAAGAAATATACCAGCCAGTTTTCGTAACAATTTAGGCGATATTATTCCAGTTCTATATTGATCAAGGCAGGCTTCATGCCAATTTCAGTTAAAACCCACGATGCCCACTGCCAAGAGCAAACCAAATACAATGTTGTTAACAAAATTGATGCTCCATCACGAGGAACTATATATCATGAAGGGAGTTTTCCGGAGTTTTCCCAAAATAAAAGCCCTTATATTCAAAGCATTACTAACCACATGAATATGAGCATCGCTACAGTCCTTGATTTGTTTCAATTTTCCCTGCCCCTTTCGTTAGCGCCTGTTGACCTATGCGACCTCCTTGAGAACCCGCATTCTGCGGTCGGTTCTCGAAGTGGATTTGTTGCTGATTCAATTCCCCGCCCCTTTTTAACCCCTGCCCAAGCCATCATCCCACCCCATAGTAGTGGCAACCCGTCTGGTTCACTCCCCACATCACTGCATACATTTGCAGTGATGTGGGGCTAACCATCAACCATGTAAGTACGGCATCCACTCTCTTTTCTATGCATCACTTTGAATCGCTGTGGCATAGACGGCAATATCCGCCACACTCATACCCAGTTGCCGGGCCGTGTTCCTCCACCCCTTCAGGGCAGCAGCAACTTCGTCAATGATAGCCTCAGCTTCCTCTTCCTTCAGCGCGAAATAGGGGGCGGCTCTGCGGGCAATATCGAGATCCGCATCCGGCCCTTCTTCTGAGATCCAGGTGGTGAGTTCACGCGCTTTCTCTTCCAGCGGCACGGGATTCAAGTCATAGACTGGCGACAGCCGCCACTTATCATCTTTGTCGTACAGGAACCCATGATTGCGCAAGTGATCGTCGAGATTGCCGATCAATACACCAAAAATGATTCGGCGCCAGAGCTCATGCAAATCTGCCGTTGGCTCGCTTGAATACATGCGTATGCATTCGGCAATGTCGGTATAAGTCGCTTCGTCACCATCATTGAGACCCAACAGGCTCATGGCCGACAAGAAGGGGATGCATTGCCCATCCTGCCGATCAAAGCGAGTAATCAAAGCAACTGGCCGACCGACCACGCCCCGCAGTCTCGCTGCCGCAACGGTCAGACCAGCCATAGTGGCAAGCGTCATTGCCAGCACTTCGCCATGCGTAATGCTGCGATCATCATCTGTTTTGGGAAACTTGGCGATGGCCAAGGTGCCATCATTGTCCATCACCGCCGATTTCGGGCGAGCGCCACCGAGTGGTGAACCTTCATTCAGAAGCAACTTTAAATCTTCCGCCGTTTCCGTATTGGCCTGAACGGCATCGGCAGCATTGATAAGGGCCGGAAGCTGGATCAGCGGCGGGACACGATAATGCCCAATGTCATGATCAAAGCTGTCTTCATTGTCACGCTTGTAGCGCAATGCGCCAATCCGGGTTTGATCGGTTATCGCTAACAGGAAATCGATTTCTGACAGGGTGCGCTCTTCACCGGCTTTGCGAAAAGCGCGTTTGATCAGTTGCTGCCCCCAACGATCAGGCGCAGCATCTCTCAGCGCGCCAGGGAGTGCTGATTTGTCCGACGTGGTGTAAATCTGCCCGCCGTCCAAAGGCAGATTGGCCGGATCAAGGGCAAAAGCGTCAGGGTTAGCTAACCATTCGTCTGCATATTCAAAGACGGAACTCTGACCACGACGCTTGGCAACATAACGGCACCGACCCACCCAATACGTCTCACCCGCATGATCGATGTAGATTTCGATGGTATCTGTCATGACTACCCCTTCTTGCGGCTACTTTTACCACTACGCGGCTGTATTTTTTTGGGCAGTCGGTCTTCATCAATATCCAGCCCCAGGGTATCAGTACCACGATCAGCCACGTTTCCGAGACCTTCGATCAGACCCAAGATAGAGAGCACCGTCGCGTAGATACCCATTGAAACTGTTGGATCACCTTTTTCAACCTTGTAGAGCGTGCCTCGACTGATGAATGCGCGCTCTGCCATTGAGACTGTCGAGATACGGCGTTTTTTACGCGCAACAGCAATATCCTCTCCCAGTTTGATAAGGGCTTGTCGAGCTGCTCTCGGCAGCGTGCTGGTTGCTTGAGTCTTCATAAGATGTCTTATATATTGATCTATAAGATGATAATTTGTTCACAATATAAGACATTATTGCCTATAAGCTCTATGACGTCCAGAGCCTAGTCGATACTCGATCAACTGTCGCCATATCATTCAACACTGAAGGCTTAATAACTATAAAAGCGCTATGTTGGCGTTTTAACGGGCTTTGCCGGGTTCGCTAAACGCTCATTCCCCGACGGGGAACTGTCGCCCTTTCAATCCCTAACGCTTCAGCCCTCCGGGCTGCTCGAATTCAGCAATAAACTTACACTGATCAAACCCTACTAGGGGCTTTGCCCCACGCGCATTGCAAGCGCGAGGCTTCGCGCTTCCTCACCCGTTCAGACTCCCTCGCTCTGCTCAGTCACTTAGCTGCGGCTTCCGGTGAGCCACCTGCAATTTTCTACCCCCACGCTTCGCCAGCTGTGCAGGAGCGCAGACGGGCGCTGCGCTCGTTGACACATAAACCCCTCAAGGATACCTAATCATGAGAAAAACCATTTACGAAACCAACTACGATAGACTTATCAAACTGGGCATTATCGCCAAAGATGGCTCCCTGCTTATGCAATATAGCAAAAGCCGTACTGCTGGATTTATGGATTTGGTGCTGGAAAGAATCGAGCACATGGACGGTATATCAGGAAACCCAGGTATTGCATTTTCATTAGCGCATTATTTCTTGCAAAATGGTGACCTCTGCAAAGATCCAGAAATGGTTGTTATCGTTTATCCAGTATCGAAGATGGTTGAAGCGTTGACGTTTGAACAGTCCCTACCTCCGATCTACCAAGAGGTTTTCCCGGAACCCAGAAAATTCTATCCCCACCTGAGAAAAGAGTTAAACGGATTTCTCAGGCTATGGCTGAACAACCTCATTGACCAGTGGCATGGCAAGCAATGGGCAGTAGGTAGCACATAACAAACCCATATTTACACTACAAATGACGCTCTGACCTAGCAATTGGTTTAGAGCGCCGCCCCTTCGGGCGAATAATGCATTTGAATTTCTTTCCTAGAGTTTAGAGTCTGGGGAGGAAGATTATCGCGCAAAGTGTGCGAAAAAACTTGACATAAAGCGGCAAAAAGTTTGCCGCGCCCTATACAGCTTTGCTTTTTAAAAGGTGTATAGGGCGCGGCCTTCAGAAAGAAATGAATCGATTTCTTCTGGAGGCCACTATGAACGCAACAGGATGTGCTCGCATCCCCCGCGAACTGTGCTATTGGATAACATTTTTAAGCAAAGCGCTACCCCCAAGATCCGTAGGCACATTCATTGAACTATTGATCGGCGCTATGTTAACGCCCGCTGGCTTTGTCACCGAAACCTATTTGTTTCTAGACATGCAAAGGCACTGGACGACGTATTACAAATGGCTTGAAGCCGGAAAGTGGTCCTGGTTGAAGCTGGCAAGACAGTTCGTCTGTCTGGTTCTTAGTGCCAAGAATGATCCCGTTCTATATTTAGCGATTGACGATACGGTGAGTCTACGAGCCTCGAAAAAAGCACCGGGCAGCCAGATACATCATCAGCACGGAAATAAGCCGAATTTAGCCGCCTATGTTCGTGGTCAATGCTGGGTTAGTTTAGCGGCTGTTTTCAGGCGCACACCGCTGGAGACGACGGCGATACCTCTATTGTTCCGACTGATACCCAGTGCAGGGAATACGGGCAAGCTGGTCGCAGCGACAGTGATCATGCGTGCTGTTTACCGCTTGTTTGAAGATAAAACGGTGAGGGTATTGGTCGATTGCTGGTATATGCGCAAACGATTTATCAACGCGATGACAGCGTACGGTTTTACCGTGATTGGCCAGGCGAGAATCGATACGCGGCTTTACGACGAACCCCCCGAACGAAAACCGGGGCAACGCGGGCGGCCACGCAAGTATGGCGAAAAACACACACCCAAGCGAATTGCCCACTTTAAAAAGACGGAAGCACTACTGCGGCTGTACGGAAAAGAACAAAAGGTGAGATACCGTAGTCGGCTCGCCAAGGCAAGGTTCCTTGACGGTCAGTTAGTCAGAGCCGTTTGGTGCGAGCTAGACAGGGGTAAAGGTCAGTGGACCAAGACTCGATTATTTCTTTCAACCGATACGACTCTAACGAGCGAACAAGTGATTGAAGATTACGGACTGCGTTGGTCGATTGAGTCGATGTACTACCAGTTGAAACAATTGTGGGGGCTCAAAGAAGCCTGGCAGCAACGGCGCCAAACGCTGCATCGCTGGGTTCACTTGACGACTGTAGGTTACGGACTGCTTCATTTGTTGACGCTGGTATTGGGTGATAAAGCGGGCCCACTGGTGACGGATGCACCATGGCGCAAGCCGGATATTATTACAGCGGGAAGAATCAGGCTGGGTCTGACAAAACATTTTCGCCATGTTAACGTTCGAAGCTGGTGGAACGAAAGATGCAAAAAATTCCAAGCCCCTGGTGCGGTAGATTATATACAAGATGGGTAACATTGCGTTGCAGCTTGTATTACACGCAGGTTTTGAGAGAACATTAAGGAAAAGGAGTCGGGATTGAAGCTTCCGACAACAGCTCTTTCGCTCTAAACTCTAGTTTCTTTCTCACCATAATGAAAAGTAAATCCGTGTAGAGCTGACTCGATAGTTTATCGTGTCAATAAACTAATGGACGCTAGACTCATGAATCCCCCCTCGGTGAAAGAAAAAGAACTATCGACTAAAGAAGCCGCTCAACTGCTTGGACTATCCCCCAGCACATTAAGAAAATGGCGCTGCACGCATGAACACCCCGAGCTGACCTGGAGAAAGCGATTTCGCCATGTATTTTATCTTGAATCAGACGTTATTGAATTCAAAGAGTTGAGTACCAAGACTTCATCAAACGAAATATACATCTAACTGTGATGGCTCAGACCTGACCTTACAAACAGTGTCAGATCCAACTATTCTGGTATCGGGGTGACGAATGGGTCAGAAAATGCAACAGACACAGAATGACCCACTTGAGACATTAAACCAATTTAAAAATTATATCCGCAGCGGACATCGACCGGCCTTGATGGTAGGCCTCATTCAGCGCTGTTCACCTCTTGCTCAACCTCCTCAATAGCTTGAATCACAATCCCTTTTATCTCATTCAAAAACTCAAACACCAGCTTGTCTCCACGTGCATCAGGTATGGGGACATATTCAGCGTAAATGCTACTGATGCGTTGGCGGCGCTTGAATGTGCTGCCTGTACCGCGCAGTGCATAGGCTTCATGCCAGGCGGGTTGTGCCAGCTCCCTGAGGCGGTGGGAGCTGAACTCCGGGATTTTCTTTGTGATGGCGGATTTAATGCAGTCGATGGTTTCGCGCTTCTGCTCCTTAGTTGGGTTTCCGCTCCACTCAATTGGGTTTTCCAAAAAGCGCGAGATGGCCGCCGATAAGGCGGTAATAAGATTGGATGCAGGACGAAGGTAAAAACCGTCATCCCAGCCTTCGGCATAGCGTCGGCTCATTGCTTTTATGCCTTGCCACGGGCTGGGGGTGAACTCAGGGTGTTGGGTCACACTCAGTCTGCCATCCCATTGTTGGCGGAAGTCATGGCTGGCCTCCTGGATGGCCAGCACCAGGTTGTCCGTGCTGTATCTGGGAAAGGATACCGGCGCGAATATCGGTGGCTGAGCGGCGGCCAGGTGTTCCAGCAGTTTGTTGAGTTCCGGTATAGCGGGTTTGGGGTCGGACTTGTCGATTCTGCCTACGTAAAATGTACTAGTGTCCAGGTGGTGCAGCAGATGGCGAGCAGCTTCTGTTGAGACATTTTTTGCCAACTGATTTTCGGCCACGTTGCGCAGCCCGCCAAAGATGTGATCTATCTTGGCTTGGCCTTTAAGGTTGTCACCCTTCACTGCATCCATGTGTGTAAATACCACGGCGAGTTTTTGTGTGTGACCGGTATTGACGATACCTTCAAGTGCTTTCCCAGCGGCAAAGTTGGTCATGCTGTTTTTGGCGCTATCCACCAGCAGGATAACATCGGTGCTATGCAATAGGCTCAGTGTTTGTTCGGAGAGGTCTGCCGTTGCACCGGCTTTATGCCCCAACCCCTCGGTATCAATTAGTACCAGTTTGGCCGGATTGTCGGCCCAATCGGGCCTAAAGGGGCCAGATACTCGCATGCCATTGACTAGGGGGGTGAGCAGCTTGCCCCAAGACTGAATGGCAATGCCGGAAAAAAAGCGCACAGATTTGAGGAATTGCTCGCGCTGCATAGCTTGTGTTTCGAGATGCCAGGCGCGGGGCCAACCGGTGGTGGTTTTCTCGAATTTGCCATCAGGTATTAACTCAAATTTAGTGCGGATTTCATCAAGGATATCGGAGGTCAGTTCCAGAAACTGATCTGAAGCGATGGCCTGCTCTGCGATTAGATCCATGGCGGCATTGCGATCTTCTGCTGACATCTCTGACAGTGCGCCTTGCTGGCGTTCAACTTCGGACTTGTGCGCTTGTGATAGGGCTATTATGCGGCTGATGTATTCTGTTAGTAATTGATGAGAGCGCGCCTTCTCTTCGTCGGAGGACGTAATTTCATTCTGATCGTCTATGGCTAACTCGGTCTCTTCATCATCGTAATCATATGGGTCGATCTCTTCCGCTTCGACAGCCAGCTCACCCAAAATATATTTTAGCCTGAAGCGCATATCGCTTTTTTCCAACAGGGCTTCTGCCACCTTCTGTTCGCTGCTGTCGATGGCTTTAACGAGGGAGGCAGAGAGCGACTCTTCAATCTCAAAACGGGTTTCATGTTCCGACATGAAGGTGACAACGGCCTGATAATACTCGCTATCGGCGGTGGCGATTTCTGTGGGGAAGGTGGTGGTTCTATTCACAGATGTAGATGGAAAGCGCTCCTTTTCAGGGTGGGTGCCAATGAGCTGTCGCAACAAAGTGGTTTTGCCTGCGCCCGGCACGCCCAACAACGCCACCCTGGCATAGCCTTGGCTGTGGTCGGGCAATGGCAATAGCTTATCGCGTAGCTGGGAGGCGGATTGGGTGCGGGGCGTGATCTCGCCATAGAAGATTTCCACTACTTTGGCGTCAAACAGCTTGGCAGCATCAGCCTTTGAGCCGATCGACCACAGCGATTCATCAGCCAGTAGCTGGTTTAGCTGGGCCGTTATGCGCTGCGCTTCCTGTTCATCGTCTGTACCCAGGCCTTTGCGGGTTTTCTTTCCGGGCTTGTTGTTATTGTCGGTCTTCAGCGGGTGGCGAAACTCCACCAGCCAGGATTTCCGACCAGGGTTTTTCTTTGCGGCCGCAGTGTAGCGTTGAGTCACGTGATGCCTCCTATGATGCTCCATGGTGTTCCAATAATACCCGCACGAGAGAGATTGTCAATCTTTTTGGAACATCAAGGAACATCTGAGCACAATAGTATAGATTGTGTCGGAGTAGTGAAAGCTGAGCTTCTGTAAGAAGAGGGGTAGTAAGGTAGGCGAAAAAACGGGGTTAATACTGCTTATGTTCAATTTCCTCTTTTTCTGAATCCATTACATCAAACCGGCAGCTGGCACTATTTTACCGAATGATGCTTTCATATTTAGCTTGGCTGACCATGGCCTTCCTGGGCGATCTAAGCCAGATCGCGAGCTTGGCCTCCTATTTGGCTGAATGACCACTTTAGGTGAAGCAAATCATGAAGCAACTCATTGAACTCGACCTGACCCGGCACTGCCTGTCAGACCTGATGCCGATTATTACATCAGCATTTGTTACATCAGCATTCAATAGTCCGCTCAAATACTCGCTCGCATAAAGTTGTTTACAAATTAAATAACAACAAGCTATCCGTCGCTACCAACGATCAACTAATTTATTAATTAAGTCGAATCCAGCTTGATCAGTCATATAATCTGCAATTCTCTGGCTAGCCTCTCGAAGCTTTGTCATTGATGGATGGATGTAGTGGGCATCTACCCCCTCTCTCGCATGGCTAAGCAGCTCATCTACAAGCACGGAGTTAATATCCAGTTCTGTGCCAATTGATTTGTACGTTCGGCGCAGATCATGGTTAGTGACAGATATACCAGTTTGGCTTTTAACAATTTCTCTGACTGACTTGGTATCCCTATAATACCCTCGCCCCGCTATCCCAGGGAACAAATACTCGGAATCTCTGGGTAAATAATTTTGGCGATTACGGACGATCGCTGCAGTCACCGTGTTTAGCGGCAACTCTACTTGGTCGCCTCCCTTTTTTATGATTTTGAACACCAATCTATCAAGATCAACCCCCTCCATACGTACAGTCATCGTCCCGGTTCGCCTCACGCCGGAAAATAACATAAATAACAATGCATCACGGCCATTACGATAAGCCGACGTATGATCGTGCTCTCGAAGGTTTAAAACAGATTCCAGATAGGGCTTAAAATCAGCGTCATCTAACCGACCAGTACAGCGGTTAGTACGATTGATATTTACACCCAGTTGCTTCATAGCGCGGCTAACTGGGTTTCGAATAAAGAGATCGGAATCATCGTATTTGGTCTGCGCCCAATTCCAGATCGATCTAAGAATGCGCATAGCGCCATTGAGCTGGGTTTCACCACGACCGACTTTCTGGAGATAAACAGTTTTTACCTTGAGAGTACCGAGTTCTGCGCTCTGTTTTATTTGCTGTTTAGCGAAACCAGTCAAGCGGCAGCTCCGCAACATTTCTTGTATTTCTTCCCGCTTCCGCAGACACACCGTTCATTTCGCCCGCTCTTTGCGGCTTCATGATGGATGGGAGGCGATAGCTTTCTTTCCAGGTCCGTTAGATCCTCTTCCTTGTCCGGTTCAAACCCCAAAATAAAATGCCAGCCGTTTTCATGACAGGTATTGGCGATCATATCGACTTTTGAGTCATCGGCAACTCTTAAAATCAATGGGTTCTTTTTACTGCCCAGTTTGGCCACGATTTTTGCTTGCTTCCCGTTGTAATCACTACGCTTGCTTGAGTTTCATTGATAACTTTGAGTGCTCAATACTCAGCGCCACCCATTGTGCATTGAGCTTCTTGAACCGTTTATAGTTACTTATCTGGCCGCGTATATCGCCCACAAATTCCTTGCGAATATACTCCGTCCGGCTCTTCATATCCAGTGTATAGCTGACCTGATAATAAGGCCCAGTCTGACTCTCCCGGTCCTTGTATTGCTTCGTCAACGATCCAGGGCGCATAGCGCCCAGTAATGCTATGTCACCTTTGATCTTTGTCATACGCCGTTCAATTTGTGCGAGCCTTTTCTTTGTCATTGATATAGTATATACATGCTATGTTAGTTTGTCAAAAGGACACTGTCTATGCTGTGGATCTATTGGTGGGATGCAATCATTTATCTTCGCCCGGCTTGCGCTCGTACCCGGACATTTATGTGGTTCGCCGTCTGTGTGGCGGGATTGACGGTTCGTACCGAACGAATGGGGGTGACGAGTATTGTCCGGGCGCTGGGGTTACAGGGGCGGTTTTATGACAACTTGCTGGATAACTTCCACAGCACCGGCATTAAGTTGGACTCAATGACGGTATTGTGGTCTCAACTTGTACTTCGACTGTTCCCTGGTCTGGTTCGAGTGAATGGCCGACTCGTGTTGGTGGGGGACGGCATTAAGGTCTCCAAACAGGGCAAAAAGATGCCTGCTGTGAAGCTGCTACATCAGGAATCCGAGTCAAATACCAAAGCGGAGTACATCATGGGACACTCCTTTCAGGCCGTCTCTATTCTTTCTCGTGCCGCCAATAGCGTGTTCGCTGTGCCGCTTGCCGCGAGGATTCATGAGGGGACCGTGTTATCGAATCGTGACCGGCGTACCCTGCTCGACAAAATGATCAGTCTACTGGCGATAGTCAGTATTCAGGAGCCGTATTATTTTGTCGCCGACGCCTATTATGCCAGCCAGAAAGTCGTTAATGGGCTTTTGAATGAGGGGAATCATTTGGTCACCCGCGCCAGATCAAAAATGTATCGCGCACCCTCGAATGTTTTGCTCCATCTGTTTTTCGCAGCACTCTGGTTTGAATTCGCAGGGCGGCCTCCAGCTCAGCTTCGCACAAAGGCTCAGCTAGCATTTCACCACAAAGCTTTGCCGCACTACCTAAGTCCTTTTGCGACTCGTAGATGCGAGCCCTACGTTCGCGAGCTGGATGGTTGGTGCAGCGGGTATGCACTTTCAGCGCTAGTGTAGGTCGTCGTAAATAGTGTACCATATAGTCTCTTCCCTATATAGAGAGCTTGTCGTGCGTGTTGCAGTAGAAATTGTTTTGTCTGATGACGAAGTTTTGGGTTTGAGTAAGTTATCTAAATCGCGTTCTGTCTCGGTCCGATTGGCGGAGCGTTCGCGAATTGTTCTTCTGGCCGGCAAGGGCATGACCAATGAAGAGATCGGTTTTGAACTGGGCATTACGAGACAGAAAGCGGGCCGCTGGCGAGAACGCTATGCAGACAGTGGAGTCGAAGGCATCAGCCAGGATGCGTATCGGCCAGGGCGAAAACCGAAAATCAGTTCACGCAAGGTTGCACAGGTGATCAGACTCACGACGCAAGAGACACCGGAAAACGCTACGCATTGGAGCCAGCGTCTCATGGCAGATAAGGCCGGCATTAGCATGTCCTCGGTGGGCAGGATATGGAAAAGCCACGGTTTGAAGCCACACCGAATAAATACATTCAAGGTATCGAACGATAAAGAGTTTGCCGAGAAGTTGGAGGCAATCGTCGGCCTTTACTTATCACCGCCAGAAAATGCCATTGTTTTCAGTTGTGATGAAAAGAGTCAGATACAAGCACTGGATAGAACGCAGCCGGGCTTGCCGATGAAAAAAGGCAGGGCGGCGACAATGACCCATGACTATAAACGTCATGGCACCACGACCTTGTTTGCGGCATTGAACATCTTGACAGGGGAAGTGTTAGGTACCTGCGCCGAACGGCATCGCCATCAAGAATGGTTGAAGTTTCTCCGCCCAATAAATAAGTCGACGCCCAAGGATAAAGAGATTCATATTATCTGTGACAACTACGCCACACATAAGCACCCGAAGGTAAAAAGCTGGCTGAAATATCACCAGCGATTCCATGTGCACTTTACGCCAACCAGCGCATCGTGGTTAAACATGGTGGAGCGGTTTTTTCGGGAGCTAACTGAAAAGCAATTGAAACGAGGTGTCTTTAGCAGTGTGGAAGAGCTTGAGCAAACAGTCATGGCGTTCATTGAGACTCATAATCAAGCGCCAGCGCCTTATATCTGGACCAAATCCGCGAGTGACATATTGGAGAAAGTGAAGCGTGGCAGAGAGAAACTTAATAAGTTACAAACTGTTTGACGACCTACACTAGATCGTTGCTTTCGAATCGCTCTAACTCTCTGGCCACCCGAAGGGAAATTCGCTCCCAACGCCGAAGGCTGGAGTCATGCTGGATCTTCGTATTTAAAATTTGCTCAGCGAGTGCGTGGATTTCATCGCGTCGGTCCAATTCCAACAACTCATAGAATGTATCACTGACTTCCCCGCACGCCAGATACTCCTCAACGGCAGGGCGAGATTCAAACAGGCGCTGACTGCGATCCAACACATAGGGGTAGTAGGTCATCAGGCCCAAATCACTCAACACAAAATCGGTAAGGCTCTGATGTCCGTTACCAAAAAACAGTAACTGAAGTAGATCGACAAACTCTCCTCCATGGATCAGCAGCAAATCACCACGGGTAACAGAGCTTATGCAGTCGTAGTGCGCCTTGGAGTTTAACCCGAGAGACTCGATGCCCTCGAGTAGTTGTTCTTTGCGACACGGGATAGATATTTCCAATTGAGGTCCGAAGGCAGCTAACAGCTCCGGTTTTGTATAAAGACTTCCCAGCTCAGAAACGGAACAGGCTTCAACACTCGATGCCAAATTTTTATCAATTAATTCAGACACCGGAATTTCGAGATCACCTATTTCCTCATACCGGAGTTTTGCACTTCGAAAAACTGGACCAACGCGACAAACCAACCTGACAAACAGGCACTGCGAACCCTGATCCAGACCGCGTAATTCTCTCAGCACGTCCCGTTCGGCGAGTGTAAGCAAATCCGCGTACTGCGTTTCAACCGCATCACACAGCACGAAAAAATTATCTCGATAGTAGTACGGAGACAATTCGGGAACAGCGTTACTTGTTGATACTCCTGCCACTGTCTTAATCCGAGACCCGTTGTGCCCTGGTTTGCATCTGCTGGAACAGTACAGCGGGTATTATCAGCGCGAGGCCAATAAGTGTAGCCAATGAATTTCTTCGTCGAGAATCCTTGAAATAAAAACCAGAGAAATTACGGGCGACAAAAAAATCAAGTTGCCGATTCTTGCCACTCCCGATGCCATTTTGAGCGCGGTGGCCCACAGCGCAAAAGTGGCGCCCATTTCAAATACTCCCACATAAACAGCCGCTGGAAGTGCTCCCCAGTTTTCCAACTCAACGGTGGAAAATGTGTCACACAGGCAAAATATAAATGGGACCGCCATAAGAAAGTTCAGGCACAGGCACACCACCGGCTCACCGGTTTGCCGCGTAGTTGAAATCCAATACAAGGCCCAGACCAAAGTGCTGGCGAGCGCATAGACCACACCTTCAAGACTGTCAAATTCCATGTCCAGCACACGTCCACCGGTGGCGATAATCAACACGCCGGCATATCCGAGTACGGCTGCCAGCACATCGCGCCCTGAAAGTTTCTGGCCCAGTAGCGGCACAGCCAACAAAAGCCATTGCAATCGCCCAGGTGTAATTGATCGACTGAGCCTGTTGTGCTGGAAGCAGGTCGTAGGCTCGTAACAGTATCAAATAGTAAATCAAAGGATTCACCAGACCCGCACACAGAAAGTAAAGCGGCCGTTGTTTCAGGTATTGCCCTAGCAGATGAGTTTTTCTGAGCCATCCCACGATTGCCAACAGCACCACGGATGAACTAACTACGGCGTAAAAGAGCAGCTGTAGCACATCGAGCTCGCGCAAGGCGAGTTTGAACGCGGTAGCGACGGTCGACCACAACAGAACCGCAAGCAAACCGTAAAGTAGTGCCTTTTTGTCATTTACCGCAGTCAATCAAGCTCACTCCCCAGGTCGCACCCAGATGCGCAGTAATATACTAATGGATGTCGACTGCCCTGTCCCAACTCTTCCGATGTCCCGCTGTACCTAAGCCCTCTTTTCGGGCATTCTTCATGGCTATAACTAAAATACAACTTGGCGTCCAGAAACGAACTCGGATTAAATCGTCGTTTGTAGTTGACGCAGGAGCAGCAGATCTTGAACGACCCCAAGCAGCCTCAATTACAGCTTAATCTGGCCCTTGCGCTGTGCCCCATCATTATTTTGGTGGCCCTGCTGGCCTGCTCTGTCTATCTGTTTGGCTCGGACGCATCCTACGGCGCGAACCAAATCGCCCTGGTAATGGCAACCTGCGTTGCGGCGTTGGTGGGTCGCAAGCTGGGGCTGCCGTGGAAGACCGCCCAGGAGGGAATCATTATGGGTATCGGAGTTGGCTTGGGGCCTACGCTGATATTACTTTCTGTGGGAATGCTAATCGGCACGTGGATATTGAGCGGCACCGTTCCCACAATGATTTACTACGGCGTACAATTTCTCAATCCAGCCATTTTTTACGCTGCAAGCGCGCTCATCTGCGCCATGGTTGCGATCAGCATTGGCAGCTCTTGGACCGTAGCGGGAACATTGGGAATTGGGCTAATGGGCATCTCCAGCAGCTTTGAGCTATCACCGGCTATCACCGCCGGAGCAATCATCTCCGGTGCCTATTTTGGCGACAAGCTTTCCCCGATGTCCGACACCACCAATCTTGCCTCAGCGGCAACCGGTGTCGATTTATTCGACCACATTCGTCATATGCTGTGGACGACAATTCCCAGCTTCACAATAGCGCTTATTATATTCGCCCTCATCGGCAGCTCGGATGCATCTACGCCCGACGAGATAGAAGCGCTTAAGCAGAGCATGCTCAAGGAATTTAACCTTGGAGTTCACCTGCTGTTGCCACTGCTGGTAATGCTGGTACTCATTTACAAGCGCTACCCCGCCTACCCCTCTATCGTTATTAGCGCACTGACTGGAGCCGTGTTTGCGTTGGTATTTCAACCCGACTCGGTGGTAAGGCTAGCGGGCGATGTAGAGGGCTTGAGCAAACCTTTTGTTCTGATGAAAGGCATTTGGATAAGCCTATTTGATGGATACAGCTCCACTAGCGGCAACGAATTTCTCGACGAGTTACTGAGCAAGGGCGGCATGAGCAGCATGCTAAATACGGTGTGGCTGATTATTTGCGCTTTGGGATTTGGTGGTGTGATGGAAAAAACGGGGATTCTGCAGTACTTGCTCAACCTTGCGCTGAAAGGTGTGAAGAGTAATGGATCTCTAATACTCACCACTGTTGGCACCTGCATCAGCACCAACATTCTAGCCGCAGATCAGTTTATTTCAGTTGCCTTGCCCGGCAGAATGTTCAAAGACGAGTATCAACGCCGAGGCCTATCGGCGCTAAACCTTTCTCGCACCCTGGAAGATTCTGCGACGCTAACCTCAGCACTTATTCCCTGGAACACATGCGGAGCCTATATGTCAGCTACCCTGGGTGTCGCGACATTTAGCTACGCACCCTTCGCATTCTTTAACTATCTGTGCCCTCTTATCGCCGTCATCTACGGCTTTTACAATATTGCACAAAAGCCCCTGGAAGAAGATGTCAAACAGACGATTGGGCAGGCAAAGGCAGAGCCAGAGCCAGAGCCAGTGTGAGTTCTACAATGGTGAAAGATTTTACGAAATTGTGGGACTACCCCAAGCCCTTCGTCCTTGAAACATCAGTGCATAGCGAAGATATCGATGGACTCAATCACACCAACAATACGGTCTATGTGAAATGGTGCGAACAGGCCGCCTGGGCGCACTCGGTTTCTCTGGGTCTTGATCTCGACGCCTACCGCGCTGTGAATCGGGCTATGGCAATCACTTACAGCGAGTACAATTACCTCGCCGCCTCTCGCGAGGGGGAGGAAGTTTCAGTGGCTACCTGGATTACGCAGTGGGACCGAAAACTGACCATGGAGCGAAAGTTTCAGGTCATTCGTCACGGCGATGGCAAAACACTGTTGCGTGGGGGCATGCGTTTTGCCTGCATCGAGTTGTCCAACGGGCGGCCGCGAAGATTGCCCCAGGAATTTATCGATGGCTACGGACCCGCTATTCTGACGGAGCGCAACTTGGATTAAAAGTGCGGGCTCGGGCGTTCAACAACGACTCCAATCGAATGCTAATAACTTACGTATATCCGAGATTCCAGTCGCAACCATCAACAAGCGGTCAATCCCAAGCGCGACTCCGCTGCACGCAGGCAAGCCGTGCTCCATCGCCGCCAGGAGAAACTCATCCAGTGGCCGCTCAGTTTGCCCAAATTCCTTGCGCCGGGAATTATCAGCGATGAATCGAGCTCGCTGCTCTTTCGCATCGGTCAACTCACAGTATCCATTGGCCAGTTCAAGACCATTAAAGTAAAGCTCGAAGCGTTGTCCAACCTCGACATCGCCCGAGGTCACTATTCGCGACAATGCAGCTTGTGATGCCGGGTAATCGTAAACAAAACACAGACCCAGATCAGCGATGGCAGGCTCAATCAAGTGGCTCATCAGTAGGTCTAGCCACAGGTCGCGATCATCGGATTGAAAATTCAATTCAAGTTGATCGCGAGTAAAGCTCTCCAGCTCGGCGCTGGACGCAACAAAGGGATCAATGTTTAGGAACTGCAAAAAGAGCTCGCGGTAGCTGAAACGCCTAATCGGTTGGGAGCCCAGGCAGGCCTGCATCAGTTCCCCAAGCTGATCCACCATCTGGTGATGGTCAAAGCCTGGCTGATACCATTCCAACAGGGAAAATTCTGGATTGTGGCGGCTGCCGGCCTCCCCATCTCGAAACGCTTTGGAAATCTGATAGATCGGACCGCTGCCCGCTGCCAACAGCCGTTTCATCGCGTATTCAGGAGATGTTTGCAGGTATCTTTGTGTCTTTACGGAACGTCCGCCCTCCACACACAAAGGCTCTATTGCGGGATCGGTAATCCCATTTTCACACAGCAACGGAGTCTCAACTTCAAGAAAATTACCTGCGAGAAAAAAAGCGCGGATGTTTGCTAACAGCGCTGCTCGGGCTCGAAGAGCGCTGTGATTTGCACCGGGCGTCCAGCTCTGTCGATCAGGACTTTCCTGCACGCCCCTGGTACTCCCCGCTGCGAGTATCGATTCGGATGACCTCACCCTGATTCAAAAACAGCGGCACACGGACAACTGCACCAGTGCTAAGAGTGGCAGGTTTTGAGCCACCCTGAGCCGTGTCTCCTTTTAGACCCGGATCTGTTTCCACCACTTCCAACTCGACAAAGTTGGCGGGGGCAACTGATAGCGGTGTGCCGTTGAACAGAGTGACTTCATACACATCCTGTTCCTTTAACCATGGCTTGGCATCTTCTATGGCTTTGGCATCTGCCTGATGCTGTTCAAAGGTAGTCGGCTCCATGAAATACCAAAAGTCACCATCGGTGTAGAGGTATTCCATGCTCTGCTCCATGACGTCAGCAGCTTCAATGTTATCGCCGGACTTGAAGGTGCGCTCCCATACTCGACCCGTCTTCAGATTGCGCAATCGCACGCGAGCGAAAGCCTGACCTTTACCCGGTTTTACAAACTCATTTTCAAGAATGCTACAGGGGTCTCCGTCCAACATTACTTTCAGACCCGAGCGGAAATCATTGGTAGAATACGCCATTACTCTCTCTTTTTGCTGATCTACAAAGGCGGCCAATGATACCCCACACTGATGCTCAATGGCAGGCTTTACCCTGGCAGGCAGAAATGCGAGACGCCATTCGTAGCTCCGCACAGTTGCGGAAATTCCTGGATCTTGAACCAGGCGACGAGTCCCAAGAAGAGCATGCAGCAAAAGACTTTCCAGTACTGGTACCGAGGCCCTATGCCAGGCGTATGAAGTCGGGCGATTCAAAAGACCCACTTTTGCTGCAGGTACTGGCGTCGGGCGCTGAATTGTCCAGCCCATCCGAGTACAGCCTCGACCCTTTGCAAGAACAGGATAAAAACCCCCTGCCCGGGCTCATTCACAAGTATCGTGGTCGAGTACTATTGATCGCCGCTTCAGGCTGCGCTGTAAACTGTCGATACTGTTTCCGGCGCCATTTTGACTACAGTGCAAACAGCCCATCCAGATCACATTGGCCCGAAACCTTAAGCTATATTGCCAAAGACGCCAGCATTAGCGAAGTCATACTCAGTGGTGGCGATCCACTGTTGCTGCCAGACGACATCCTTGGGGAGCTGATAGACCAAATTGCGGCCATCAAACATATCAAAAGACTGCGAATACACACCCGTCTTCCGGTGGTGCTGCCTGTGAGAATCACCTCGGGCTTGTGTGAAACGCTCGCAAAATCACGATTTAGACCCGTTGTGGTACTGCACTGCAATCATCCCAATGAAGTGGACGAGGAGCTGTGTAAGGCCGCTCGCAAAATGAGCGATGCCGGTGTCACCGTGTTGAACCAATCTGTGCTTTTGGCAGGCATAAACGACGATGCCCGTTGTCTGGCGACGCTCAGCGAAGCGCTGTTCGAGGCGGGTGTTATGCCCTACTACCTTCACATACTCGACAAAGTGCAAGGTGCCGCGCATTTTGCGGTGCCCCAGGCTCGCGCTTTGGACATTTATCGCCAACTTATCGGCGAGACTTCGGGGTATTTGGTTCCGAGGCTGGTGCGGGAATGCCCCGACCAGCCCTCCAAAGTGCCTCTATCCCCTTATTAGAGAGATTGCAGTGGCAAAAACCGTAGTGAATGGGATATTCTTATGGGCTGTGCGTCACCACACGCTAACCAGGGATAGGGCAAAGGCAGCATGAGCAATAGCGCGCCCATAAAACTCCGTATACCAGAGCAGGATCTGGAGCACTTCTCGTTTTTTGATTTAACCGCAGAGGCGGCTGATACCTGGGCGCAGAGTCTTCCCGTTGCCAACACCAAGCAGGTCGTGCAACAACTCAGGCAAGCAATGGAGGACCTCAATAGAGTAGAGATAGCTCCCGATGTCCGGTTTGGCATCATGGAAGCACTGAGACCTAGTCTGCGCATAGCTTTGACCGCACTGACAAAACGCTTCCTTAACCAACCGCTGGTACTCCCGGAAGAACCGAGCCAAATGTCTGAATTGGCCAGTACGCTTTACCGCCTGGCTACAACTGCCTATACCATCATTGCCCTACAGGCGATTAAACAACGAGACAGCCTCCACGCAATCAATCCCGCCCGCTTGGTCTGCGAATCGCTGCAGCGAGCCATCGGCTTTACGGGCCGCAAAATACTGCAAAGCTATCAGCTGTATCAACCGATTGAATCCCAGGGCTGGCTGGAGCTGCATCAGCTGTATGCGCTTGCCGAACGCCAGCAACTAACGGACCTACCCGTGTCCGATAAATTGCATGGGGACAGTACAATTCAGGGTGCCTATCTTCGAGTGGTCATACTGGGCTGCTGCAAGCCAAATCAGCTGCGCCAAACTGATTTGGCGGGGGTTTTCCGGGGGCTGCTGGACTGGAGCGGGTCGATCACCCTGGGACACGATGACAAAGCCTTGTTTCAGGGTAAGCGCACTTAAATCGACCCTATTGATTTTGTCTGCGAGCCGCTAGACAGTAGATCGCTTTACTTCGCCGTTACTCTTCGATTTCCATGTTCCAGGGCAGTAATGCTTCAAGCTTCTCCACCGTATCTGCCGCCGCAATGTGCGCCAGCACATGCTGGAGGTAAGCATAAGGTTCCAGGCCGTTCGCCTTTGCCGATTCCACTAAACTATAACAGGTCGCACTGGCTCGGGCCCCGCGGGAGGTATCTGCGAATAGCCAGGCGCGCCGACCAACCGCAAAGGGCCTGATCGCATTCTCAGCCAGCGCATTGCTGATATTCAACTGGCCGTCCTCGCAATAGCCAATCAGGTACTCCCATTGGTTCAGTGTGTACGTTATGGCCTTGTGGGTCAGGCTATCTTTGGGCACCCGGCTGACGTTCTTCTCCAGCCATGGCTTCAGGTCCTCGAGAATCGGCACGCTGAGTGACTGCCTTGCCTGTTTTTTCTTGTCGTGCTCCAGATCCTTGATCGATTTCTCTATCGCATACAGCCTTCGTATTTTACTGAGTGCAACGTCAGCCTTGGTGGGTTGCCCCACTTTCTTTTTGGTGCTCCTGGTTTCCGCCGCCCGGCTGGCTTCAACGAACTTGCGCCGGGCATGGTCAAAGCATCCAATTCGGGTAATGCCCGCTATCCGGCACACCTTGCTGTAACCGGAATAGCCGTCGGCCTGCAACACACCACCAAAGCCATCCAGCAGGCGTTCAGCCACCGCGCCAGCACGTGAGGGGTCGTATTCGAACAGCACTGATTGTTTATCCGGTGGGCCACCGCGTATCACCCACATCCATTTATCCGATTGGGCCGTTTTGCCCGTTTCCTTCAAGACTTGTATGCGCGTCTCATCCGCCTGCAGGTAATTCCCCTCAAGCTGAACCTCCCGGATCAAGTTGATCAAGGGCTGGAATACATCCTGAAGCCGTACAATCCAGTGGGCCATGTTGGAGCGGCTGATATCACCGCCGTAACGCTTGAGCATCCCCTCCAGGCGGTATAGCGGCAGTCCATCGGCGTATTTGGAGGCAATGATGTAGGCCAGCAATGCAGGACTGGCAAAGCATTTCCCCAGCGGATGAGCGGGGCGCTGTGCGGCGACAATGACATCTTCACCGTCAATATTGAATACCGCCTTCTCCTGCCAGTATTCCAACACCTTGACCTGGGCGGGAATAAACTCCAGCTCCTCCTTGACCTTGGTGAAGAATGTTTTGGTGGCCCCATCCTTTTCCTCATCTGAAAGTGTGAGGTGTATCTGCACCCGTTGCAGCTTGTCGCTAAACCCGCGCTTTCTTTTCTTCTTTTGAGGCCGAACCCGGTCTTCTTCAGGCAGTTGCTCTTCGAGCTCACTCAGGGCGACTTCGATTTCAACCTCATCGAACAAATCAGACTGAAACGCCAGTTTCTCACTACTGGCTCCGAATTTCTGTACCGTGGCCAGGCGCAAGTATTCTTCGAGCAGGTCAATGCGTTTGCTTTGTTCGAGGATGATGTGGCTTTTGTCGCTGAGGTGTTTCTGGTGAGCCTGGAGGAGTTCGTCTTTTTCTTCAAGAATCTGGTCTTTTACAGCGAGGGCTGCAAGCAGTTCCGAGACACCAAGCCCCTCGTAACCGCCTTGTTTTTGTTGCTTTTTTATCGCCGATTGCATGGCGTAATTATAACATTCATGGCGACAAAAAGCTTTAAAATACAGACTCATAATGCAATTTTTTGTGGCCTGTCATCAGGGAGATATCGTAGCCGTCCAGCAACCAATTGATCTGCTGGCCGGTGAGGGAAATCACGTCGTCGTCAGGGTGCGGCCACCGGAACTTCTCTTCCGCCAGTGATTTGTAGTACAACACAAACCCATTGTCCTCCCAGTACAAACATTTTATTTTGTTGCGCTGGCGATTAGTGAAGGCATAGAGGGCACCCTCAAAGGGGTTACGACCCAGTTCTCGCTCCACAATGGCGCTAAGGCCATTGACCGATTTTCTAAAATCTACGGAGTCCCGGTACAGATAAATCTGTGGCATGTCATTGGCCGGGCGGAAGTAGCGCGCCGTCACAATTGATCCAGTAACTGCCGCACCACCAACAGGTTTTCGGCACAGATACCTCGCACAATGAATCCGTTGGGCAGTGACAAGGTTAGCCCCCGATCGGCGTCAGGTCTGACACTCACTGCGGCAAAGCCACCTTGGTCTTGTTTTATAGAAGACACACGGATGGTATCGTCAAACTTCCGACGCCAGTACACAAAGCGATGGTAAGTCAGGTGATTGTGTTTGCAAAACCGGGTCTGGGACAAGCCCGACAGTTTCCAGGTTTGTATTTGCTGCTTCCAGTCAATACCTTGTGGCTGGGGCTGAGTGATATCGTTCATGATTTGCTCCTGTGTGGTTATCAGGAGAAAGTCTGGCGGGAACTCTTACAAAAAAACAGGTGCTGATTTAGGGGCGCTTACGTTTCAGGTGGACCTGGGTAGTGATCAGTCCCCGATATACACTGGGCTGATATCTGCAACTGCCGCGCCAAATTATCGCGCTATCTGCACAAGAGAACTAGCTGCAAAACTCGACGACTTAAAAAATAGCCTTGACCAGACAAACCTCGTTTTTGACAAAGACACGTCCATTTCCGCCAATGTACTGGACCACTTAATAGATTCACTAGTGTAGGTCGTCGTAAATAGTGTACCATATAGTCTCTTCCCTATATAGAGAGCTTGTCGTGCGTGTTGCAGTAGAAATTGTTTTGTCTGATGACGAAGTTTTGGGTTTGAGTAAGTTATCTAAATCGCGTTCTGTCTCGGTCCGATTGGCGGAGCGTTCACGAATTGTTCTTCTGGCCGGCAAGGGCATGACCAATGAAGAGATCGGTTTTGAACTGGGCATTACGAGACAGAAAGCGGGCCGCTGGCGAGAACGCTATGCAGACAGTGGAGTCGAAGGCATCAGCCAGGATGCGTATCGGCCAGGGCGAAAACCGAAAATCAGTTCACGCAAGGTTGCACAGGTGATCAGACTCACGACGCAAGAGACACCGGAAAACGCTACGCATTGGAGCCAGCGTCTCATGGCAGATAAGGCCGGCATTAGCATGTCCTCGGTGGGCAGGATATGGAAAAGCCACGGTTTGAAGCCACACCGAATAAATACATTCAAGGTATCGAACGATAAAGAGTTTGCCGAGAAGTTGGAGGCAATCGTCTGACTATAAACGTCATGGCACCACGACCTTGTTTGCGGCATTGAACATCTTGACAGGGGAAGTGTTAGGTACCTGCGCCGAACGGCATCGCCATCAAGAATGGTTGAAGTTTCTCCGCCAAATAAATAAGTCGACGCCCAGGGATAAAGAGATTCATATTATCTGTGACAACTACGCCACACATAAGCACCCGAAGGTAAAAAGCTGGCTGAAATATCACCAGCGATTCCATGTGCACTTTACGCCAACCAGCGCATCGTGGTTAAACATGGTGGAGCGGTTTTTTCGGGAGCTAACTGAAAAGCAATTGAAACGAGGTGTCTTTAGCAGTGTGGAAGAACTTGAGCAAACAGTCATGGCGTTCATTGAGACTCATAATCAAGCGCCAGCGCCTTATATCTGGACCAAATCCGCGAGTGACATATTGGAGAAAGTGAAGCGTGGCAGAGAGAAACTTAATAAGTTACAGACTGTTTGACGACCTACACTAGCTAGTGCCTATCCATAAACTTTCAATCCATTGAAATATAAGGAATATTTTTCGCAAGGTATTAAAAAATCCTCTTGAATTTGTTAAGTTTAAGGTGTGAACAAAAAACAAAAAAACCAAGAGGATTCCGCATGCGAGAGACCCGCATTGCTCAGGCAAGTATATTTGAAAACTACTCAAAACACGAATTTGGGACCCAACTTCGGGCGCTATCAAACCGACTGGATCAACATCCAGAAATACTACTTCTGGTCGCCGACGACCTCATTGATGCATCGCTATCCAAGGTAGGTCGATCGGGTTTAACAGTTGAAACCATTTTTCGATGCATGCTCTTGAAGCAACTGTTGCGCGTCAGCTACGAGCAATTGGCATTTAATTTGTCGGACTCAATGACCTACCGTACTTTTGCCCGGCTGCCTGCCACAACAATGCCCAGTCGATCTGGGCTACAGTCAACTATACGGAGTATCAGGCCAGAAACGCTGGAAAAAGTGCATGAGACCCTCTCTGTCAGTTGGCTTAAAGCAGGCATACTATCGATGGAAAAATTACGCATCGATAGCACGGTTGTCGCCAGTAATATTGCGCCACCCAGTGACAGCCAACTCCTGAATGATGGCGTTCGAGTACTTAGTCGCCTGCTGATGAAAAGTAAAAATATCACTGGAGTAAAAATTCGCTTTACGGACCAGCGCAAATCTTCGAAGTCGTTGGCATTTCAGATTTTTAATGCAAAAAATGCTAGAAAAGAAGTACTTTATCCAAAATTATTGCAGATTCCAGGAATTGTCCTGAAGCAAGTTAAGCGGGGATTGGAAGCCGTAGAAGTGGGTGCCTGTGACTCTGATAAAAAGAAGCAATGGGTAAGTCAGGTAGAGCAGTACAGGGATTTAGCACTGAGGGTCATCAATCAAACAGAGCGCCGCGTCATCCAGGGGCAGAGCGTCCATTCCTCAAAAAAAATCGTGAGCTTATTCGAGTCACACACCGATATTATCGTCAAAGGATTTCGTGACGTTCAATATGGCCATAAGATAAATCTGAGCAGTGAGAGAAGCGGATTCATCACGTACCTGTGCATTGAAAAAGGGAACCCGGCGGACTCCAGCTTGTTCATGCCGGCGCTGGATTTTCACCAGTCGAAGCTGGCCCGGGATAGGAAATATTTGTAGGCTTATGGGTAGTACAGCGTATTTCTGCGATCCGAATTCAGGATAATGGACCTTTAAGCAATGATTCTCGTCATTTTATGGCCGCTAAAAGCCGGTAGCATTGTGGGCCGGAACGTAAAGACTAAAACGGGATGGTTTTTTAGAAAAACATCCATTTATGGGTAGGCACTAGTTAGTCGGCGAAGAACCACAGACTTGTCGACATTCTCAACATCAATCTCAAATGAGAAGGCCACCATTCTCAGCAAATCGTCGGCAGCAAGCTGGGTGCTCACCAAATTTCCAACGGTTACGTTTTCGTCAGTCAGTGACTCTATCAAATTGCCAACAAGGGTCGTTTTGCCGGTGCCGGGGCTGCCCGTTATGAGAACAAAACCTTCTCCACGCATAAATGCATAGGCCATGTACGCCATGGCCTTGGCGTAGTGCGTATGTTTGTAGCAAAAGCGGTGGTCGGGACTCATGCGGAAGGGTTCCGCAGTGAGATTGTAGTATTGATCGTACATCCTATTACGCCAGCTTGTCCTTGAAGTCCATATCCATCAGGATACAGGTTCATTATACCTTATCAAGCGAGATAGCGGCATCTAGCAGTTTGTCGGACTCAGCTCCTGACGGGCACGATTTAATACTCCAGCGTGCTACAGGGCTGTCAGGACACCACGCAGAAGATGTGATTGTCCCAGGGCAGCCAGGTCAACCTCCATCACGCCTTTATTCAGCCCTGCAATGGCATCTATGCGGTAAATGACCGCTTAATTATGCCATTCTCAGCACATTCATACGCTTTACATTCCATGCCAGTGTCGCCAGCGTCCATTCGCCCGCAACCTTGTCCAAACCTCGCATCGAGAACTGCCTCAACCCCATAACGTGTTTGATGATGCCGAACACTGGCTCTACCGTTTGCTTTCTTAATGCGTACAGCGCTCGACCGGATTGGGTCGTCAGTTGATGTTTCATGAGCCTCACCTGATCATCCGTTATCGGAGTGGGGGCGTCAGGGGCAAACCGATCAAAAACGCACGGGTGATGGTGGTCACGCGCTACTGCCAGTAAAGGCTGGATATTATCCTCTACGCAAGCCTTTACATTATCACCGCTAAAATAGCCTGTATCGGCCAGCAGGTCGGTCACCTTGCCCAGTTCTTCAGGCAGGGTATTCAGCTTTGTCAGGGCCGGCTTTATTTGTTGTTTGTCGTTCGGGGCCTGTGTCATGTGTGTACTGACGACGAGCATTGTATCGGTGTCAACACTGGCCTGGGCGTTGTAGCACTGTTCAAAGCCGCCGCCAGATACCGGCATGATACGCGACTCTTCATCGGTCAAATTCATCTGGTCTTTATCTCGAGGGCCGGGAAGTGGTGGCTTAGGCTCCCGGCCCCGGGGCTTTTTTCCAGCATCCTGAGCTTGGCGTTGGGTTTGTTTTTGTTGGTATTCGGCTTGCTCACGCTCAAAACGTTCTTGCGCCCGTTCTTCAATTTTTACTTTGGCCGCAGCCAGTGCCTCAAGTCGTGTTTCGCGCCGGGAAATCTCCGCGGGAATGTCCATGCCATCCGCTACCGGCGTTTGATCTGCCGCCTCGGCCTGTGCAGTGAGAGCGCTGACTTCTGCCTTGAGCTGTGCTTCGATTTTCTTTAAGGGTTCTTCCGAGTTTCCTATGGGTAAAAGCCAAACAATGGTCAGGAATGTGGTACAAGAGTCTTTTTTTATGGAGATATTCAAATGAAAGATACCGCGTTGTTTACTCAACTTTTGGGGCTTGGCGACCCATGGAAAATCACGGCTATTACCCCGGATCTGACCGACAAATCAATTACCCTCCAGATAGATTGGCCAAAGGGAACGAAAGGCGCGTGTAGTGTCTGCCATGCCCTTTGTTCGGTTTACGACCATCGTGAGCAACGCACATGGCGACACCTTGATACGATGCAGTTCAAGACGCAGTTAGTTGCTCAGGTTCCGCGTATTCATTGTAAAGCGCATGGAATCAAAAGCCTGAAAGTACCGTGGGCAGATACGCAGGCACGCTTTACGCATTTATTTGAGCGTTTCGCTATTGATGTGCTGTCGGCTGCCAGCAACAAGACACAGGCCGCAAAACTACTTGGTCTGTCGTGGGATGAGGTGCATCATATTCAATCCCGAGCAGTGAAAAGAGGGATGGACAGACGCTCTGTTGAGGAAGTGAAACACCTTGGCATCGATGAAAAAAGTTTTCGCAAGGGGCAATCCTATGCCAGCCTGCTGTACGATTTGAATGCGTCCAGAGTGCTTGAGGTCGTGGCAGATAGAACGGCGGAATCGGCAACCGCATTGCTGTCCACGCTTCCAGAACAGCAGCGTAATGAAGTAGCTGCTGTTGCCGTGGATATGTGGGTTCCATTTATGACGGCAGTTGAGGCGACTTTACCGAACGCCGCTATTGTTCACGACAAGTTTCATATCGTCAGTTATCTTACAAAAATGGTTGACCAAGTCAGGCGCAAAGAAAATAAAACATTAAGAGCCGCCGGTATCAATGACCTGGTCGGGTCTCGCTATACCTGGTTACGCAATCCCGACAACTGGAGTGAAAAAGATGAAGCCACTTTTTATGGCCTTCAATCAAAGGGGTTGAAGGTTGCCCGAGCCTGGGCAATCAAAGAGACGCTGCTTGACCTGTGGACTTACAGCTACGATAAACCAGCCCGGGCGTTCTTTAAGAAATGGTACTGGTGGGCGACACATTCACGTCTAAAGCCGGTCATATCAGTCGCCAAGATGCTAAAGAAACATCTCGACAACATAATGACTTACTTGAAACATCGCATCACCAATGCGACCGCAGAAGGATTTAATTCAAAGATTCAGACAATAAAATCGGCTGCCCGAGGATTTAGAAACTTCGAAAACTATCGAGTTTCAATTCTGTTCCACTGTGGAAAACTCAACCTCTACCCACAGGATTCCCAGTAGAACCCAAAAAAATAGGTGCTGATTTAGGGGCGCTTACGTTCAATTTCTACAGTGCCCACCTTCTTACTCCCTAAGTTTGTTTAAAAAATCGCCTAGCCTTTGCCGTTCCTTAATCGGATTCACTTAACCCAGTTTTCTACACGTAACCCATTAACACGCTTGAACTCTCGGAGATTGTTAGTAACCAGCGTTAAGCCTTCACTTCTCGCATGGCCTGAAATGTGCAGGTCATTAACGCCAATAGTTTTCCCTTTTGATTCTAGTACAGCGCGAATATCTCCGTAATGTGCAGCGGCTTTAGAACCGTAATCCAAAACTTCTAAACGGGACACAAAATCTTCAACCCATTGCATGTTGTACTCTTTCTTTTTGCTTTTTTCAGCACCGTGTAGCATTTCAGCCAATGTAATAGAGCTAATGCACATTTGCCCCGAATGACGATTGAATGTTTCTAAAACATCAATCGGCTTACGCTTGATTACATAAATTACAATATTTGTATCGAGCATATATTTCAGCATTAGAACGCTTCTCTGCCAGGTTGATCTTGACTGGCACGTTCAGTCATAAAATCATCTGTGACACCCTCCTCGGACAAGAAAAAACTGTCCCATGATTTCTCTACCGGGGAAAGAATACGGTCTGTGCCCACAACACGTACATTCACCCGCTTAATGCCTTCGGGGAAACGACTATCTGCTGGCAACCTGACAGACTGCGTTCTATTATTTTCAAAAACTGAACCTGTTGACATAATCCATCTACTCCAAACAGCTATATACTCATTATATATACCTCTATAGTATATAGCAAGTATATATAGCTAAAGCTGAAGACAGGCAACACATGCTGGAAATCGAATCCAAACTGACTGTCTATACTGAGCGTCACCCCTTTCACAGGGGCGGGGTAACGGGCATGGAAGGCCGCGACGACCGCTTCTGAATCGACATCCAACTCGGCCGGTCGGCGCCGGTCCAGCACAGGGCGTAAAGCCATCGAGAAAATGAAAATGCAATTCTCCTCTCGGTGATATCGGTGAATCCATAGTGCTGGCGTATTTCTTCCGTATGAGCCCAGCGCTGATCACCCTGGCCATAGGAATCCAAACTAACGGGGGATGATAGTGCTAACTGTTCAGTGAGTGTTGTGATCACGATACGAGGCACCTGAATGAGATCAGAAACAAAGGTGCCCAGGTAACGCAGCGTGCAAAGCTGAACGGCAAACCCTAGTCGATTGTGTGGGGATCGCTTTGTCGCAATCAGCCTCTGGTCGGCATCATCGAGATGAAAATAGCGCGATCGTTCTTGAGAGGACGGAACCCCTGCAGACTGGCCGTATTGTTCTCGCTGTGTCTTCGATAAAAATCGAACGGGCATGCCTATCCCTTTTGGTTATGCAGTGCCCATACCCGTGTCACCTTGTCGGACAAATGCCATCATCGCGTCCAGTTGTTCGCGATCAACATTTTTACCCGATTTCTTATCCAGGAACGTTCGATCAACTGCAACGCCATCCAGCTGCCGTTCAGCGTTTTGATCAAATGCGCTAACGCGGACGTAGCCGACCCGTTGTCCCGCCGCTGCCATCAGATGGACCCTCGAAGTGTCAGGTTAGAGTCCAGGAGCCTGACATAGGAGTGTCAATAAATGGCGATTCGGACTCTATCTTGACACAGTGAGGCGGTATGGTCTGACGTCATGATGGGGTATGCCTCAACTGGACAATGGGAAGTGCGCTGAATAGCTGTCGCTTATGCCTAGGCGTCCGCAAGACGATGACACTAAGAAATTCTGACCAGCTTTTCGCGACCCACAGCCGACTGTCAGGTTTGCATTAATTCGGTAGTCAGATTGTTAAATTGCATCCAAAATTGACCCACTTACCCCCCATATTTGCATCGAATATTGACCCACGTAACCATCCGGCTCTTGCTGACAGCGATGCAGGAGTTCCAAGGAGTGATAGACGTGGATTTATTGAGTGTAATCAGACGATGGCACCTGCGTGAAGGTCGATCCATCCGGGAAATTGTCCGGCGGACAGGCCTTTCCAGAAATACCATCCGTAAGTATCTAGCCAGCGGTGTCATTGAACCGCGCTTTCAGCTTGACCCCTTTGCCGATATCCTGCTCGGCTGGCTAAAGCGGGAATCAAAGCGGCATCGAAAGCAACGCAGCAGCGTCAGGCAGCTGCACCTCGACCTGGTGGAATTGGGCTATCCCGGCTCCTATGACCGCGTCGCCGCCTTTGCTCGCGATTGGCGGTCACGCCAGCAAGAAGCCAGATTGTCGGCAACCAAAGGGACGTTTGTCCCACTGGTCTTTGCATCGGGTGAAGCCTTCCAGTTCGACTGGTCAGAGGACTGGGTGGTCATCGGTGGGGAGCGAACCAAGCTACAAGTGGCCCATTCCAGGCTCTGCCACAGCCGGGCCTTTATGCTGCGGGCCTATCCACTGCAAACCCACGAGATGCTGTTTGACGCTCACAACCATGCCCTGGTCGCTCTGGGTGGTGTTCCGGAGCGAGGCATTTACGACAATATGAAGACGGCCGTCGACAAGGTGCGTCGCGGCAAGCGCCGTGACGTCAATAAGCGGTTCAAGGCCATGGTCAGCCACTTCCTGTTTGAAGCTGAGTTCTGTAACCCGGCAGCGGGTTGGGAGAAAGGCCAAGTAGAGAAGAAGGTGCGCGATTCCCGTTATCGTATCTGGCATAACGCACTCTCGTTCAAAACCTTGGCTGATTTGAACCGTTGGCTGGAGCAGCGGTGCATCGAACTCTGGAAGGAAATACCTCACCCTGAATATCCGGGCCGGATGGTAGCGGATGTCTGGGAGGATGAGCGCAAGCAACTCATGGCAGTGCCCGCGCCGTTTGATGGCTATGTCGAGCACACAAAGCGCGTGTCTTCGACTTGCCTTATCCTGTGCGACCGTAACCGCTATAGCGTCCCCGCTGCATTCGCCAACAAACCTGTGAGCGCGCGAGCCTACGCCAGCAAAATAGTTGTTGTTGCCGAAGCTCAGATCATTGCCGAGCATACTCGAGTCTTCTCCCGTCACCATAAACATGCTGGGGAAACCGTCTACGACTGGCGGCATTACCTGGCAGTCATCCAGCGCAAGCCCGGTGCCCTGCGTAACGGCGCGCCCTTTACAGAGCTCCCCGGCTGCTTTAAACGCCTGCAACGCATTCTCCTAAAACGGCTGGGTGGTGATAGGGAGATGGCCAATATCCTGGCGCTGGTGCTACACCACGATGAACATCTGGTGATGCAGGCCGTGGAGGTGGCCCTTGAGAGCGGCAGGCCCTCCCAACAACACGTGACCAATGTGCCGGGACGGTTGTTAGAGGGGCCATTACCCGAGCCGCTCAATCCACCGCCAGCACTCGTACTGGTCAATGAGCCCATTGCCAACACACAGCGCTACGATAACCTCAGGGAGAATAAATATGTCCGTTGATGCAATGATCGCCACACTAAAAGCGCTGCGCCTGTACGGCATGGCTCAATCCATTGAAGAGCTGGCTGAACAGGCCGCACCTGCCTATCAGCAGGCAGAACCCATCCTCAATGATCTGCTCAAAGCAGAAGTAGCCGACCGCGAGGTGCGGTCTATTAACTATCAAATGAAGGTGGCCAAATTCCCGGCCCACCGGGATCTTACCGGCTTCGACTTCATCGAGAGCATGGTGACAGAAACACTGGTGCGTTCACTTCACCGGTGCGAATTTATCGAAGAAACCCAGAACATTGTTCTGATTGGCGGCCCTGGTACTGGGAAAACCCACTTGGCAACTGCCTTGGGTGTACAGGCGATTATCCATCACCACAAACGGGTGAGGTTCCTCTCTACGGTCGACCTGGTAAACGCGCTGGAACTGGAGAAGGCCGCCGGACGACAAGGGCGAATGGCCAACCGTTTGGCCAGCACTGACCTGGTCATACTGGATGAGTTGGGTTATCTCCCCTTCAGCCAGGCGGGAGGAGCCTTGCTGTTCCACCTGATCAGCTTCCTGTATGAGCGCACCAGCATTGTGATTACAACCAACCCAAGCTTCTCTGAGTGGCCAAAGGTCTTTGGTGATCCAAAGCTAACAACAGCTCTGCTGGACCGGCTGACACACCACTGCCATATCATCGAGACGGGCAACGACAGCTACCGATTCAAAAACTCGACCTGCAATCAAAGGGAGGAAATAACTGGCAAAATGAGTAATACTTGAGCGAACCAGGTGGGTCAAAATTAGATGCAAATCCAGGGTCAGTTTTAAGTGCAAATTAACAGCCAGGCTCGCAGACGTAAAAAACAGCCCGTCGCCGATCACGCCCTGATGGAGCGTACCCTTCAAGAAACCTTCGGCGCACCGACCACCATCACGACGGAAGACTTGGAAAACGCCGCCGGGCAGATCGATTTGCGCTTTTACAGTTTATCCGAGCTCAAAGGACTGATTGATCGATTGGATCGCAAGGCGCGAACCGATAGAGTCTTTCAGGGCAGCCTGTGCCTTCGGGCCGCAGACGCGGACGACCTGGACACGCTTCTGCGCGAGACCGGGGTGGTGATTGACCCGCTTGACGAGTAGCGAGAGCGACTCTGGGATGATTTAATGAGGTGGTTTACGGGGGCAAGGTCATGGCAAAAGCAGCATCGCCAGTACGGTTGGAAAAAGAACGGATGGAAGCGGCCTCGCGCAGTGGCAAACGGCCGCACCGCAGTGCCCCCGAGCAGGTCGAATTCTGGGCAGATATCGGCCGTACGATGGATGCCCTGCCGGTGGACCCCGATGACCAAGGAATGAAGCGGTGAATAAGGGAGGGATTTTGGCGCGTTGGTTTACGATGAGGCCCTCGGCAACCTCTCGGCGCAAGGTAGGGGAGCGACTCCCTGACGCGATACGCGCCGCCGATCTCAATCGGGCATTGTCAGCATTACACTCCGCCTAGGGCACCTATTCACAAACCGATTTTCTTGACCAGATCCTGCCGATCTACCACAGGCTGATCGCCGAACTGCAACCCGTGCTGGGCCTGGCGGCGGCAGAGCTGTCGGTGATCGAGGTGATGGCCAAAACCGCGAGGGCTTGTCACCGGGCTGCCCGTACGCTATTGCCCGCAGGACGACCGGGTACGGATTATCGCAGCGTTGAGATCGAATACACCGACGCCCTGGTCGCCGCCATGGCGGTGGGCTGTGTGCTGAAAATCAAACCGGGTGTTGATGAATCGCCCGAGGCTATCGCGGCCCGATTAATACCGTTATTGGTGCTGACCCGATTGCAGTCCAATCCGATGGTATGGGAAGACTGGCAGGGATTTTTTGTGCAATCCCCTACCGGAGTGTTAAATTGCGCCCCAAACCCCGGACACCGGGATTTATTTGAAATAACGATACCAGGTTTATATTAGGCACCCAGAACCCCCAATTTCTCCCAAGCCCGGATCCCCAGATAGAAATCTCTAAACCGTAGAAAGCCCTAGCTGTATAATGGTTAGCAACAAAACCCTCCATCACCCAATGGGTGCACAACTCAAGGCTTACGATTATTCTACCTTACAAACTCGATACAACGAACGATTTACTCACTTCCCGTGCCGGTTTATTGGCCATTGGTCAGTTAATGGACTCCCTGAGCCTCGCCGAACGCATTGATCATTACTTTCCCCCGCCTAAAAGTAATCGCGGGTATAAGCCCTCGGAATTTATCAAGACACTCATCCTGATGCAGCACGAAGGCAGCTTTCACCTGGATGAGGTTCGTCACATACAGGATGATGAGGCGCTGCGCACCGTATTGGATCTCAAAAAACTTCCCCAGGCGACCACGCTTGGGGATTGGCTCAGACGGGTTGGAAACCAGCCGCACATTCAGGATGCCTGGGTGAAGGTGAATAAGGCCCTGTTGCAGTCAGCCTTGCACCGCTGTAAAAAAGTGACACTGGACATCGATGCCACTGAAATTATTGCCCATAAAGCGGATGCTAAGTGGACCTACAACAAGAACAAGGGTTTTATGCCCATGGTGGGTCATATTGCGGAAACCGGGCAGGTTGTAGCGGTTGATTTCCGCTACGGCAATGTGCCGCCAGCACAAGACAACCTAGCCTTTATCCAGCAATGCCAGCAGTCGTTACCGGAAGGCTGTGCCCTGAATGCGCTGCGTATAGATGCCGCAGGCTATCAAATAAAAATCATTGAGTATTGTGATACGCAAGGTATCGAGTATGCCATTCGAGCCAAAACCAGCGCAGCTATGCGGGCACAGATTGAAGCGGCCAGCGATTCGGATTGGCTACCCTTGCTTGATAAACAAGGCGAGGTTATGGGTGGACAGGACACCTACCGCACGAGCTTCTGTATCGGTGATTATGAAAAAGCCTTCACTCTTATCATTCAAAGAACAGCCCTTAAAGGCCAGGCGAGTCTGGATCTGGATTCACAAGAGAGCTCAGAGGCAATCAACCAGGGGGGTTATGTTCATCGTGCGATTGCCACCAACCGGGATGAGCTCAGCGATAGTGAGATTATTCACTGGTACAAGGTGAATTGGTGCGTAGCACTAAGAGAAGGTGCCCTGGGGTACAAGGTGAATTGGTGCGTAGCACTAAGAGAAGGTGCCCTGGGGTATAACCAGCGTGCTGAGGACAGCGAAAATCGCATCAAGGAACTGAAGCTGGATTTTGGCGGCGATACGTTGCCATGCCCGGATTTTAACGCCAATGCGCTGTACTTTTTAATCTCTGCACTGTCCTACAATTTGTTTGCTCTTATGCGCCAATTACTGCCGGAAGAGTTGGCGTACCCTCGAGCAATGACCCTGCGCTGGCGTTTGTAGGCCATCGCGGCAAAAGTCGTCAGAACGGGGCGGCAACTATTTGTAAAACTGCAGGAAAAACACCGAATATTGTTGGAACGAGTGCTACTTGCACTGAAGGAGCTTGAGTCGCCGCCCATTTAACCCAATATCGAACAAGAATGACGGCTTATACAGGATAGGTCCGTCCAAAATGGCCCATTGAGCGCTGACACTGCGCAGAGCAACGGTTTTTGATTAAACCTCTCTGCCATCCGCTGTGAAGGCTTATAATAAAACTTGAAAGAGGGATTCAGAGGCCCTTGAGACGCTGGCGATACTCTATCTGGGGATTTGGGCCAAGGTTGTCAATTGACACCCTTCCCTCTCCTCGCTAGGATAGTCCAATATGACGGATGACATAGATGCCTAGGCGGAAACACTCAAAATCCGAGGTCGAAAAAGCACTTCGCTATGCAGAATCCAGAGGCTGGCGAGTAGAAATCGGCGGATCACATGCATGGGGAAAGATTTATTGTCCCTTCAATGATGAGGCCTGCCGGTGTGGTGAATTTTGTATCGCTAGTATTTGGAGCACGCCGAAAAGTCCCGGCAACCACGCTCGTCAAATACGCAGGGTTGTTGACAACTGCACGATGGTGAATCAGGCCGAGGACAATGAGCAGGAGGATTAAATGATGAACACGTATGATTTTACCCTAAAATTTGGCCTCCCAAGTTCTGAGGGTGATATGGACGATTTAGTAGAACGATTGGCCGAAACTGGCTGTGACGATGCGTTAGTCGGCATTGGTAAAACCGGGAGGCTAGCATTAGAATTTTCGCGAGAGGCACACACTGCTTCTGATGCCATTACGGCCGCCACTAAAGATGTGGAAAGAGCCACACCTGGAGCCAAGCTAATCGAGGCCACGCCTGATTTAGTGGGATTAACAGATGTCGCTGATATCGTGGGCTGTAGTCGGCAGTACATTCGAAAAATTATGGTCTCCGGCGGTTCAGAGATACCTGTGCCGGTTCATGAAGGCAAGTCCCCTCTCTGGCGATTATCAAAGGTCCTCGCCTGGTTGGCCGAGTCAAAAGACTACGACATAGACGATACATTGATGGACGTGGCGACAGCTAACATGCGTCTCAATGTTCTTAAGGAAGCCAGGGAAGCTGGCGTACTTGACGCCCGACTATAAGGGGGACTGGGGATTTTCCCTCGAAATCGGACACACTGGCTGTAGGCCACCGCGGCCCTGGTTTTCAAGAGATGGTACTTTTGTAAGCGGTTCACGACCGATGTCGTGGGCGCATATCAACATGCTCGGTGAATACGATTTCTCCGACGAAAAGCTCAGAGATTCAGTCGGCATCCTCACAGATGCCGGAGGAAAACGCAGACAGGCGCATACTATAAAGGCGGGAGACACCCTGAAGCTGGTTAGCCAGAAAAGCATGTTTTTCATGTTTTCCGGCTTGTCTAAAAAAGACTGATAGAGACCTCAGCATAACTCAACAATGCAGACAAATTCCCGGTATAATTTCGTAGGCAAAAATCCTTCGCAACACAGCCCCAATTATTCGTTTCAAACGCTACTTTGAATCATCCCAGCCTCCACAGTCTTGATGATACCGGGGCGTTACTACAATGGTCAGAGATAGAGAAACTACTCGCCACTCTTTATGCCTCAAAAACAGGCCGTCCAGGCTATCCATTGCCGACCTTGTTTAGGAGCTTGTTGCCCGGTGCAGGGTATCGGCTTTCAGACGTACCGTTAGCTCAAAGTCTGTATCGAGATCTGCTGTTTCGAAAATTCTGTCATCTTGAGTTAGATAGAGAAGTTCCTGAGGCATCCACCTTGGGGAGATTTCGAACCCGACTGGTCGAGCAGGGATTGTGGGATCAACGACTGGCTGAAATTAACCGTCAGCTTGAAGCCAGGAACATTATTATGAGCGAAGGCCGGATTAATATTATTGATGCGACACCAATAGAGGCTGCGCAATCGGGTTCAGGCAACGACAAAGATGGCAAACCAACGCGAGACCCTGAAGCGGGTTGGCACGTGAAGAATGACAGCCGGGGTAACAAGAAGTCCATCTATGGCTTTTCTGTTCCTACGGGTGTCGATGAAGAGGGCTTTATTCACCGTCAAAGCGTGACGCCGGGTAATGTGTGTTAGCGCCACAGTAAACCCGCAGTTATTTGCCGCAGAATAAAAGAACGACAAAGAGGCGACAGTGATCCGGCTTAACTCCAATCGATCACAGGCTAGAACGGCAGCTCATGATTTACCTCGACACTGTCTGTGTACTCTTGTAGACGCCACTCCAAAACCGCAGCTATTTGCCGAATTTTGAAATAGACGGATCTCGGCGTATTAGAATCGGCGCGGTAGAACTGCGGCCCAGTCACACTCAAGAGCGACCAATAAGCAGGCACGATTCAAGCGTAGGGACTATAAGAATAAGTGTCGCTGAGAACGGTATGACGCCACCACAGATTTGACGGTCAACGCTGGCGCCATACCCAAAAAAACCGTGCAGGTGCACGACCCGTTAAGTGTTGCACATAATGGGAATAAATCCAGCCCTCATCGACCTTTGTGTCGATGCCATCATCCAGCCGTCTCTACCACTGTTGTCGCTGCTACGCCCAGGTCATCGTCTGTACCCACTGTGATCGCGGCCAGCGGTATTGCACCGATGGTTGCAGCCAGGAAGCCAGAAAGGAATCCATTAAACGAGCCAGAGCGAAGTACCAGGCCACTCGCCCGGGTCGCATGAATAATGCCGCTCGCCAACAGCGTTATCGAGAACGGCAACAACAAAAAGTAACGCATCACCGTTCTCTGGCAATAATACTCCGTGATCTACTGCAAACCGTGCCTGATGAGATCAAAAGGGCCGATATGCCGGGTAAAACTGACGCCACCGTGCGCTGCCATCACTGTGGCGCGGTCTGCGGTCCCTTTTTGCGCAGTGATTTTCTGCAGAGCAGTCAGTTCAGGCGCAGATTCCGGCGACATTAGTGCAGCGGCTGGACAGGAGTCATCAATCGGAGGGCAGTCATGGCCATCGGCAAAGAAACTGAAGCAAAAATACTGCGCTACCATTTTGTTGAGAAGTGGCGAACGGGCACCATTGCGACCCAGCTTGGCATTCACCACTCAGTGGTTGATCGGGTACTGGCACAGGCTGGCCTGCCCAAGGTGGAGCGCACTCGCCGTGCGTCGATCATCGACCCCTATCTGCCCTTTGTCATCGACACCCTGCGGGAGTTTCCCACACTCACGGCGGCCCGCTTGTATGAAATGGCCCGCCTGCGGGGATACCCCGGTGGCCCCAGCCAGTTTCGCCAGCGTATCAGTGAACTGCGGCCGCGCAAGCTGCCCGAGGCGTATTTACGCCTAAAAACCCTGCCCGGTGAGCAAGCCCAGGTTGACTGGGGTTCGTTCGGGCATATTCAGATCGGCAAGGCCCGGCGGCCGTTAATGGCGTTTGTGATGGTGCTGAGCTGGTCGCGACAGATCTTCTTGCGCTTTTATCTCAACCAGCAAATGGAGCACTTTTTACGCGGCCATGTAGCGGCATTCGAGGCCTGGCAAGGATTGCCAAAGGTGCTGCTGTACGACAACCTTAAATCGGCCGTATTGGAGCGCCACGGTGACGCCATCCGCTTCCACCCCACCTTGCTGGCCTTGTCAGCCCACTATCGCTTCGAACCACGCCCGGTGGCGGTGGCCCGGGGCAATGAAAAGGGCCGGGTAGAAAGAGCGATTCGCTATATTCGCGATAATTTCTTTGCCGCTCGTCACTGGCAAACACTGGCCGAACTCAATGCGCAAGCTGAGCACTGGTGCCAGGGTGTGAGTGCTGATCGGGCTTGCCCTGAAGAGCGTACGTTGACGGTCAGGGAAGCCTTCTTACAGGAGCAGGTGAGTTTGCCGGATAATCCCTTTGATACCCATGAGAGACAGCCCGTGCGGGCCGCCAAAACCCCTTATGTTCGCTTCGATCTCAATGATTACTCCATTCCCCATCAATACGTGCACAAGCCATTGAGCGTGAGCGCTGACCTGGAGCGGCTCCAGATAGTGGAGGGCGATCAATGCATTGCTGAGCATCAGCGCAGCTTTGGCAAAGGGGAGCAAATCGAACAGGAGGCGCATATCAATGCCCTATGGCTGGAGAAAACCCACGCCAAACTACACCGGGGTCAGGATCGCCTGAGCCATGCTTCGGCGCACGCCCAGACGCTGCTGCAGCAATCGGCACAGCGTGGACATGTCATTAAAACCACGGTCCGGTTACTCAATCAACTGCTTGATGATTATGGGCGGGACGAGCTGCATGTAGCTCTGGGTGAAGCACTTGATCGGCAATCACCCTACCCGGAGGCGGTGCAGCACGTTCTTGAGCGCCGCCGTGATGAACAGCACCTGCCGCCACCGCTTGCTGTCGCCGTGCCGGCGAAGGTCAAACACTACAGCGTCAAGCTGGCTCGGCTTGCCGATTACGACAAGCTCAATGGCACCCGAAGCGAGACAGGAGATGATACCGATGATTGATATCGAGCAACTCAAACAGCAGGCACTTGAACTGAAGCTCCACGGCGTGCTGGCGCACTGGGGCGAGATCACCGACGAGCAATACCCCTGGCGGGCACAGCTCATCGCCTGGGAGCTTGCCGAGCGCAAACAGCGCTCACTCGAACGGCGCCTGAGCAGCGCCAGGCTGGGCCGGTTCAAACCGATGAGTGAGTTTGACTGGCAGTGGCCAAGCGCTATCGACCCACAAGCGATTCATGCCCTGATGCAACTGGGTTTTATGGACACGGCCAGCAATATTATCCTGCTGGGCAGCAACGGCGTGGGCAAATCGATGATCGCCCAGAACCTGGGGTATAACGCTGTCATGCACGGCTATACGGCGCTGTTTACCACCGCAGCGGCGATGCTCAACGACCTGGCAGGTCAGGATGGCGCCAATGCCCTGCAGCGTCGATTGAAACACTACGCCAGGCCCGCCTTGCTGGTAATTGATGAAGTGGGCTACCTCTCCTACAGCAATCGTCATGCTGACTTGCTGTTTGAAATCATCAACCGGCGCTATGAGAAATGTTCAACTTTGGTGACAACGAACCGTCCGTTTGGCGAGTGGAATGACGTGTTCCCCAATGCCGCGTGTGTGGTCTCCCTGATTGACCGTTTAGTCCATCACAGCGAGGTCATCGCCATTGAGGGTGAGTCGTACCGCATGAAGGAAGCGCAGGAGTGTGCGTCGAAGCGGCGCGAGACCAAAAAGCGAGGAAAGGCTAAATGAAAACCTTAAAAATCACAACCTACTGGACGGCTGAACAAGCCGATTGTATTTATCAGCTGCTCGGCGACCTGAGATCGGTACTGTGGGATCACTATGGTGATGAGATTGCGCAACTGTACGAGGAGATCCGGATTGAGCAACAAGAGTACACAGACAGTGTCGAGGTAAATCATGAGCTGCCGTTCTAGCCTGTGATCGATTGGAGTTAAGCCGGATCACTGTCGCCTCTTTGTCGTTCTTTTAGGTTCTACTGGGAATCCTGTGGGTAGAGGTTGAGTTTTCCACAGTGGAACAGAATTGAAACTCGATAGTTTTCGAAGTTTCTAAATCCTCGGGCAGCCGATTTTATTGTCTGAATCTTTGAATTAAATCCTTCTGCGGTCGCATTGGTGATGCGATGTTTCAAGTAAGTCATTATGTTGTCGAGATGTTTCTTTAGCATCTTGGCGACTGATATGACCGGCTTTAGACGTGAATGTGTCGCCCACCAGTACCATTTCTTAAAGAACGCCCGGGCTGGTTTATCGTAGCTGTAAGTCCACAGGTCAAGCAGCGTCTCTTTGATTGCCCAGGCTCGGGCAACCTTCAACCCCTTTGATTGAAGGCCATAAAAAGTGGCTTCATCTTTTTCACTCCAGTTGTCGGGATTGCGTAACCAGGTATAGCGAGACCCGACCAGGTCATTGATACCGGCGGCTCTTAATGTTTTATTTTCTTTGCGCCTGACTTGGTCAACCATTTTTGTAAGATAACTGACGATATGAAACTTGTCGTGAACAATGGCGGCGTTCGGTAAAGTCGCCTCAACTGCCGTCATAAATGGAACCCACATATCCACGGCAACAGCAGCTACTTCATTACGCTGCTGTTCTGGAAGCGTGGACAGCAATGCGGTTGCCGATTCCGCCGTTCTATCTGCCACGACCTCAAGCACTCTGGACGCATTCAAATCGTACAGCAGGCTGGCATAGGATTGCCCCTTGCGAAAACTTTTTTCATCGATGCCAAGGTGTTTCACTTCCTCAACAGAGCGTCTGTCCATCCCTCTTTTCACTGCTCGGGATTGAATATGATGCACCTCATCCCACGACAGACCAAGTAGTTTTGCGGCCTGTGTCTTGTTGCTGGCAGCCGACAGCACATCAATAGCGAAACGCTCAAATAAAATGCGTAAAGCGTGCCTGCGTATCTGCCCACGGTACTTTCAGGCTTTTGATTCCATGCGCTTTACAATGAATACGCGGAACCTGAGCAACTAACTGCGTCTTGAACTGCATCGTATCAAGGTGTCGCCATGTGCGTTGCTCACGATGGTCGTAAACCGAACAAAGGGCATGGCAGACACTACACGCGCCTTTCGTTCCCTTTGGCCAATCTATCTGGAGGGTAATTGATTTGTCGGTCAGATCCGGGGTAATAGCCGTGATTTTCCATGGGTCGCTAAGCCCCAAAAGTTGAGTAAACAACGCGGTATCTTTCATTTGAATATCTCCATAAAAAAAGACTCTTGTACCACATTCTTGACCATTGTTTGGCTTTTACCCATAGGAAACTCGGAAGAACCTTCTTTTATTCTGCGGCAAATAGCTGCGGTTTTGGAGTGGCGTCTACAAAGGTAGGCCCAGTGCCCACGAAGCGGTGCAAAACGGCAAGATTTTCGATCGGAGCCGGCTTTAACTCTGACGAAATGCCGCTCGCCCGAGCGGTGGCCACCTACCTGTTCAAGATAATGGCCTACAAGGACGAGTATGAGGTGGCGCGCCTGTACAGCAATGGCGAGTTCCTGGAAAAACTCGCCAAGACTTTCAAGGGCTCCTACAAGCTGAGCTTCAACCTGGCACCGCCCCTCTTCAACCGCGGGCTGGACGAGCAGGGGCGCCCCCGCAAGACCCGTTTTGGGTCGTGGATGCTGCCGTTGTTCAAGTTGCTTGCCAGGGGTAAGGTACTGCGCGGTACGGCGCTGGACCCCTTTGGTTGCTTGGCGGAACGGCGCGAGGAGCGGGCATTGATTGATGAATACCGCCAACTGGTCGAGGAAGTTCTGGCAGGGCTTAATCCGCAGAACCTGAAGGCGGGAGTAGTCTGCGTCAGCCTGCCGGATCAAGTTCGTGGCTATGGCCCGGTAAAATCGAAATCAATCGCCGAGTACCGGCAGAGCAGTGTGGGCCTGCTGCACCGCTTTCACAACCCCGCCAGTGTGGTCCAGATTCAAGACGTGGCCTGACATCAGAACTACAAGGGGTAGCGGTCCTTCGGGTGAACAGTTCCCTATCAAAGTGTTCACCTTTTGTGCTCTGAAGGCTCATTCCGGTGCGCCTCGTAGTAGGCCCGCAAGATGGCATTAATCCGGGTTTGATACCCCCTCCCCTGCCCTTTCAGCCAGTCCAACAGGTCAGCGTCCAGTCGGATATAGACGCCGGTTTTTGTCTCGGGCAAACGCACTTTGGCGTTCTTCCAAAACTGTTCATCCAGCTCCGGGACGTCGCTGTAATCAATATTCTCGTCCCGTATCGCTTTGAGCTCTTCGAGTCGCTCCTTGGAAATGGATAGGTCATTGAGTGATTTTCTTACAGTACTCATCGTATCTTCTCCTTTCTGCACGATTCGCCGAACGTGCAGATATTATGCGGGTTACGCCGTTTCTATCGGTGCTCACCGCAACGATAACCACCTGCCCAGGGAGTAAGCCGATATCGATTTCACGGACTTCGCCGTAATCCTGGCGCGTATCAATTTCCGTCAGCGTCAGCCCACGAAATATCAGCACTGCTTCCTCAAATGTGATGCTGTGCTTGGCAAAGTTGGCTGTGTTCTTTTCTTCGTCCCACTCAAACTCCAAAGCCGCCGCCCTTCTCTTCGTGGGTATTAATATATACGTATTGTATATACAGTATTTAGGGGTTGCTTGTCAACCAGACCAGCCCTTGACGAGAGCACCGCAATGTCTGGGGTAAAAATTCTATAATTCATGCCGCCAGCTTGACAGGGACTGGCTCAACATAGTTCGGCGTCCTGGCCCCAGCGCTCATCTCCGGATACCAATCCTCAAAGTGATCTCGCAATTCCCCGTTCAGAACGGCCGTCCTTGCCCTGTGTGTCAACCTGATCCCATACACTCCCTGTTTGGGATAACATAGATTTCAGGGCTATGGATGCAGGAACCACACAATGCCAAAACCACACTCAGATCCACTCAATACACAAGTCACACCAGAGCCCGCACTGGAGAAACGCACGCGTCGCCAGTTCAAGCCGGAGTATAAGCTACGCATGATGGCCGAAGCTGACGCCTGTAAGCACGGTGAACTGGGTGCCCTGTTACGCCGTGAGAAACTCTACAGCAATCAACTCTCCGCCTGGCGCCGCGAGTATGCCGAAAACGGGGTTGCTGGCCTGAGCAAGAGTGCTCCCGGCCCTGCACCCTCGAAGACACCGGCTCAACGGCGCATCGAGCCGCTTGAGAAAGAAAACAATCGCCTGAACCGCAAGTTGGAGAGTGCCAACGACTGTCTGGATTTGCAAAAAAACCTTGTCGATGCTCGATCGTTTACGCAGTGGGAAGGATGTGTGAATAACGTGATTACCCATCGCCCTGCAAGACTGCCATTGTCGCAAGCGTGCCGTGCGCTGGGGCTCAATCGAAGTACCGTGTATGCACACAGTAAACGCGCTGCCAACGATGAGCCACCGCGGCGTTGCCGTAAACAGTCGGTACAGCCACGCGCGCTCAGTGCCCAGGAGCGTGCGGTGGTAGTCGAGACGCTGCACAGCGAACCCTGGTGTGATCAATCGCCAGGGGAAGTGTACCAGCGGTTGCTGGAGCAGAATCAGTACCTGTGTTCGGTCAGCTCCATGCACCGTATTCTTCGCGGATTGCGTGAGAACGGTGATCGGCGCCAGCAACGGGCCCGCCCAGCACCCTGCGGTTCCCAGGCTGTTAGCCAGCGCCCCGTGCGATGACTGGACGTGGGATATAACGAAATTGCCACTGGTGCGCCGGGGCATCTATTTATCGCTGTACCCGGATCCCCAGATAGAAATCTCTAAACCGTAGAAAGCCCTGGCTGTATAATGGTTAGCAACAAAACAGACCATCACCCACTGGGTGCACAACTCAAGGCTTACGATTATTCTACCTTACAAACTCGATACAACGAACGATTTACTCACTTCCCGTGCCGGTTTATTGGCCATTGGTCAGTTAATGGACTCCCTGAGCCTCGCCGAACGCATTGATCATTACTTTCCCCCGCCTAAAAGCAATCGCGGGTATAAGCCCTCGGAATTTATCAAGACACTCATCCTGATGCAGCACGAAGGCAGCTTTACACCGCTGTAAAAAAGGGTTCTACTGGGAATCCTGTGGGTAGAGGTTGAGTTTTCCACAGTGGAACAGAATTGAAACTCGATAGTTTTCGAAGTTTCTAAATCCTCGGGCAGCCGATTTTATTGTCTGAATCTTTGAATTAAATCCTTCTGCGGTCGCATTGGTGATGCGATGTTTCAAGTAAGTCATTATGTTGTCGAGATGTTTCTTTAGCATCTTGGCGACTGATATGACCGGCTTTAGACGTGAATGTGTCGCCCACCAGTACCATTTCTTAAAGAACGCCCGGGCTGGTTTATCGTAGCTGTAAGTCCACAGGTCAAGCAGCGTCTCTTTGATTGCCCAGGCTCGGGCAACCTTCAACCCCTTTGATTGAAGGCCATAAAAAGTGGCTTCATCTTTTTCACTCCAGTTGTCGGGATTGCGTAACCAGGTATAGCGAGACCCGACCAGGTCATTGATACCGGCGGCTCTTAATGTTTTATTTTCTTTGCGCCTGACTTGGTCAACCATTTTTGTAAGATAACTGACGATATGAAACTTGTCGTGAACAATGGCGGCGTTCGGTAAAGTCGCCTCAACTGCCGTCATAAATGGAACCCACATATCCACGGCAACAGCAGCTACTTCATTACGCTGCTGTTCTGGAAGCGTGGACAGCAATGCGGTTGCCGATTCCGCCGTTCTATCTGCCACGACCTCAAGCACTCTGGACGCATTCAAATCGTACAGCAGGCTGGCATAGGATTGCCCCTTGCGAAAACTTTTTTCATCGATGCCAAGGTGTTTCACTTCCTCAACAGAGCGTCTGTCCATCCCTCTTTTCACTGCTCGGGATTGAATATGATGCACCTCATCCCACGACAGACCAAGTAGTTTTGCGGCCTGTGTCTTGTTGCTGGCAGCCGACAGCACATCAATAGCGAAACGCTCAAATAAATGCGTAAAGCGTGCCTGCGTATCTGCCCACGGTACTTTCAGGCTTTTGATTCCATGCGCTTTACAATGAATACGCGGAACCTGAGCAACTAACTGCGTCTTGAACTGCATCGTATCAAGGTGTCGCCATGTGCGTTGCTCACGATGGTCGTAAACCGAACAAAGGGCATGGCAGACACTACACGCGCCTTTCGTTCCCTTTGGCCAATCTATCTGGAGGGTAATTGATTTGTCGGTCAGATCCGGGGTAATAGCCGTGATTTTCCATGGGTCGCCAAGCCCCAAAAGTTGAGTAAACAACGCGGTATCTTTCATTTGAATATCTCCATAAAAAAAGACTCTTGTACCACATTCTTGACCATTGTTTGGCTTTTACCCATAGGAAACTCGGAAGAACCTAAAAAAGTGACACTGGACATCGATGCCACTGAAATTATTGCCCATAAAGCGGATGCTAAGTGGACCTACAACAAGAACAAGGGTTTTATGCCCATGGTGGGTCATATTGCGGAAACCGGGCAGGTTGTAGCGGTTGATTTCCGCCACGGCAATGTGCCGCCGGCACAAGACAACCTGGCCTTTATCCAGCAATGCCAGCAGTCGTTACCGGAAGGCTGTGCCCTGAATGCGCTGCGTATAGACGCCGCAGACTACCAAACAAAAATCATTGAGTATTGTGATACGCAAGGTATAAACAAGGTATCGACTACGCCATTCGCGCTAAAACCAGTGCCACCATGCGGGCACAGATTGAAGCGGCCAGCGATTCGGATTGGCTACCCTTGCTTGATAAACAAGGCGAGGTTATGGGTGGACAGGACACCTACCGTACGAGCTTCTGTATCGGTGATTATGAAAAAGCCTTCACTCTTATCATTCAAAGAACAGCCCTTAAAGGCCAGGCGAGTCTGGATCTGGATTCACAAGAAAGCTCAGAGGCAATCAACCAGGGGGGTTATGTTCATCGTGCGATTGCCACCAACCGGGATGAGCTCAGCGATAGTGAGATTATTCACTGGTACAAGATGAATTGGTGCGTAGCACTAAGAGAAGGTGCCCTGGGGTATAACCAGCGTGCTGAGGACAGCGAAAATCGCCTCAAGGAACTGAAGCTGGATTTTGGCGGCGATACGTTGCCATGCCCGGATTTTAACGCCAATGCGCTGTACTTTTTAATCTCTGCACTGTCCTACAATTTGTTTGCTCTTATGCGCCAATTACTGCCGGAAGAGTTGGCGCACCCTCGGGCAATGACCCTGCGCTGGCGTTTGTAGGCCATCGCGGCAAAAGTCGTCAGAACGGGGCGGCAACTATTTGTAAAACTGCAGGAAAAACACCGAATATTGTTGGAACGAGTGCTACTTGCACTGAAGGAGTTTGAGTCGCCGCCCATTTAACCCAATATCGAACAAGAATGACGGCTTATACAGGATAGGTCCGTCCCAAATGGCCCATTGAGCGCTGACACTGCGCAGAGCAACGGTTTTTGATTAAACCTCTCTGCCATATCCGCTGTGAAGGCTTATAATAAAACTTGAAAGAGGGATTCAGAGGCCCTTGAGACGCTGGCGATACTCTATCTGGGGATTGGGGATATTGGAAAAGGTTGAAACACAGGGTATCCAAATGATAAATTGCATTTCTGAGGGTGATATGGTCGATAGTGCGCTTACTGAAAATGTCACTTTCTTGCTGAATGGTGAGGAGAAGATTCTCCGCTCACCAGACCCGCGTTTGATGTTGATTGATTATCTTCGCAGCCCTGAAATTGGTCTCAGTGGCTCAAAGAAACCGTGCGGTCAGGGTGGATGCGGTGGATGCGGTGTTATCCTGTCAAAATGGGACCCTGCAACGAAGGCAGCGGCTCATGATCCAATTAATTCCTGTCTTCGTCCAGTGATCGCGTTAAACGGGATGTCCGTGACAACCATCGAGGGTACTGGCCGTATTGAAAGTCAGATGAACAAGGTAGCTTATCGGTTGGCTGTGAATAACGGTACACAATGCGGGTACTGTACCACAGGCTGGGTCATGGCGATGACAGGCTACTTGGTCGGGCGTAAAGATAAACCGACCAAGCAGGACATCGAAGACAGCTTTGATGGTAATATCTGCCGCTGTACTGGCTATCGGTCAATTCTTGAAGGTATGAAAACGTTTGCAAGCGACTGGACCGAAGCCGACGAAGAAAACAGAATGAAATGCTTTATTGATCCAACGTTCGATGCAAACTCTGTTGCTCCGCATGTCACTATCCCATTTTCGCCAGATCAGATTAACTATGTGGATGCACTGAATGTGCACAGCCATGGTGTGGTGTGGCGCGAAGTTTATAACCTTGCCGAGTTTCAAAAAGCGTTCAACGCTATGCACGACCGTAGTAGTCCTGTGCGGTTCGTGAACGGAAATACCTCATTCGGGATTTACAAGGAAGAAATTGAAGAGACGGATGCCATGATCGACATCCGCAATATGTGCGAACTCAAAGCTATGTCGGAGTTCGATGGTTATTTGGAGGTGGGTGCCGGTATCACCTATTCAGAGTTGCTGGACTATTTGCATGACGTTGATTTGCATGACAATAGCGCTCTTGGCGCGGTCAAATACATGGCGCAACGGACCGCTGGTACACTCGTGCGTAATGTGGCAACGATTGGTGGCAATACCATGCTAGTTGCAAACCACATCAAGGTGGGTGAGCCGTTTCCGTCAGATCTTGTGACTATCCTTTGCGGACTAGGTGCCGAGGTGGACCTTTATACTATATTGGACGGGAAAACCCAACGCGTTCGCTTGTTGGAGATGTTGCTTGATGTGGGAGAGGACTGGAAACCAGATGGCCAGTTGATCCTGCGCTATTACATCCCAATTGAAGCAATGGGTGCTGCTTATGCACAAAAAACCGCACTGCGGGAAGTGAACGCGCATTCGATCGTCAATATGGGGTCGGTTATTGATGCCCAATTGGACGGAAAAACTGCAAAATTCAAGAGTGTCTCAATCGTATTGAATGGTTTTGGGACACGGCCTTTCCGGGCTGTCGAGACGGAACAGTCGATGCACGACAAGCCGGTCAACGAAGAGACTATAACTGCCGCATTGGCTGCACTTGAGCGTGACGCAAAAAACAACTTGTTGAACAAGGAGAGAGCTCTGCACTTTCCGGATGAGGGTTTTAGCTTAGCTTACAAAATATCACTGTCGAAGGGGTTTCTTTACAAGGCAATTATTAATGCACAGATTGTATCAGGTGTTCCAGTGCCGGAGAATGTGCGCTCTGCCGGGGTTTCAAAATGGGGTAAATGGGGGGTCAGTGGGGGTTCGCAAAGCTACCAAACTGATCAATACAAACTTCCCCTATCAAAGCCCTATATCAAGCTTATGGCGCTTTATCAGTCTCAGGGAGAAGTGCGCTATACACATGAGATTATTCCCAAGCATGGGTCTTTGTTCGGTGCGCTGATTTCAACTACCACAGCGACGGGCGGCTATCATATTGTAGGGACAGAAGCAACAGGTTCAGAAGCGCTAAGCTTCGCGCGGAGAAAACTAAAAACAAATTCCGGGTTCAGGGCGTTGATCAGCTGGGACAATATCCCCGAATATGGAAGTAATATGCAGGGTATGGGGGGTGATCAGCCGCTGTTTCTACAAGACAGCGAACCTATCATGTTTGCGGGTCAAACCATCGCGATGGTTTTAGCAAGCGATCAAAAAAGTGCTGATGCGCTTGCCAAATACGCGCGGGAAAACTTGTTTGAATGTTTTGATAAATCATCCCCGATTTTGACTATAGAGGCTGCTGTGGAAGAAGGGCAGATATTTCCAGATTGTCCGGCCTCGGCCAGCTATCTTGCGCACATCTGGAAAGTTACACGCCCGAAATCGGACCTAGCTTGGGCACATAATAACAAGAAAACCGCTTTAATTGATGGGCACCCTTGCGCTATCGTAAGCAGTGTTCAAAACGCGGGCGGGCAGTTGCATTTCTACATGGAAACGCAGGCCTGTGTAGCAGAACCATTGGATGGTGGGGTATTGTTGATCCGCGCTAGCACACAAAGTCCAAAGACCGTACAGGGTGCGGTAGCTTCGACACTAAACCTTTCACATAATCAAGTCGGGGTTCAGGTGCCACAGGTAGGTGGTGCGTATGGGGGCAAGACAGAACAGTCAAGGCTCGTGTCGTCGATGGCGGCGTTAGGGGCTTATACAACCGGCAAGCCGGTGCATCTGCTGCTTGATCGAGAAACCGACAGCGCGCTGATTGGCAAGCGGCATCCCTACTATGGGACGTTCAAGCTGGCGGTAGATAACGGAACACAAGACAGCAACAACAAAGGCAAGTTGATTGGGCTATTTGCCGAAATGATCGGCGATGGCGGCGCATACTATGATTGTTCATTTGTCGTGTCTGACTGCATGCAGCTTAGGATCGATAGTTCCTACTACGTACCGCATTATCAAACGCAGATTGATGTCTGCCGAACTAATACTTCACCAAACACAGCCTACCGATCCTTTGGAGACATCCAGGCAACGTTGATGCTTGAAAATGCAATCGAAAATGCGGCCGTGGTTTTGAATATGGATGCAGCAGAGCTGCGTGCCATGAACCTTTATCAGCAGGATCAGACGACACCAGGTGGACAGGTTCTGAATTACTGTTACCAGAAAGAGGTCTGGGATTACTGCCGGAGGCAATCCAACTACGATGAACGCAAAGCGGCGGTTGACCAATTCAATGTAGAAAACAAGTGGCGTAAGCGTGGTATTTGCCTGATGCCTTTGAAATACGGCTCTGGCTTTAATCTGGCGATGCTAGAACAGACTACGGCACTGGTTAGCATTTATGAGGCTGACGGTACTATTCTGGTTCGTCAAGGCGGGACTGATATGGGGCAGGGGATGCTCACGAAGCTGACCCAGATCGCAGCCTATTCGTTGAATGTTCCGATAGAGTTTATCCGGGTTGAAACCGCTGATACGCGGGTCATTCCGAACCCGTCCAGCACCGGGGCATCGACCGGAACACAATTTAGTGGGCGTGCAATCATGCAGGCTTGTGAGGTGCTGAAGAAGCGCCTCACAACTTACTGCCTTGGAAAGGGTGACGATTGGGCGCGGTCACTCGGCATGACAAGCGCAGCCAGTGCGGCGGAGGATTGGCACGGCAATTACACCGATCAGAATGGTGAAACCAAAGCTACCTGGGCAGCAATCGTCAAATCAGCATTTTCAGATTGCGTTAATTTGCAGGCACAGGAAAAGGCTGTCGCTCCCGGCGGCACCGGATTGGTGCCCAACGTTGCCTTCAAATCAAAAGACAAGCAGCCGTTGGATACCGGTATCCCAATCGATGAGCGCGGTGCGTTTAGCGAAACCATTCAGGAATATGTTGGGTTTACCTACAATGCTGCTTGTTCCGAAGTAGAGGTTGATATTCTAACCGGCGAGACAAAGACCATTCGCGTTGACATCATCTATGACATGGGTAAAAGCCTGAATCCGGCGATCGACGTTGGACAAATCGAAGGGGCGTTTATGCAGGGTGTGGGGTACATTCTCACAGAAAATGTCATCTACCAACCGGATAACGCAGGCAGTATTCCGGCGGGCACATTGGTAACCAAGAATACATGGCGCTACAAACCACCCGCCATTTCGACAGTACCATTGGTAATGAATGTGCGACTGTTCCCTCGGGAATTGGCCAAAGATGTACCTGAAAATCCGAATGACCTTTTCTCATCCAAAGAAGTTGGTGAACCGCCAATGGTGCTTGCGAACACGGTGTTCTTCGCTATCAAATCCGCGGTTCGATCATCACGTATGGAACGTAAATTACCAGAAATTTTTGAAATGACTTCGCCAGCATCAGTGCAAACGATTGTCCAAGCATGCGAAGTGACGGGGGCAGAATTGGCGGGGGGCTAAAAACCAGGTTCGGTTTCCTCGAAGCTGATGGAGTGGATGGGCAAACCCAATGGCATTAAACTGTGGTATAGTCACGATGTTAAAAAATAAAAGCTGTACGTGCAGGGGACTTTTACGTTGGATAAAGCCCTTGAGATTGCGCTGTGTTGCACAGGCTCATTTCATATTGGAAAATACTTACCCACAAAGTCATAACAGTGCTTGTTGAGAACACGTCGAAATATAATTTAGGCAAAGGAGGAAAGACAATGAAACAAGGGAAAAATGGAGTCGTTAAAACCAGTGTGTTTGCAGCAATGTTAGCCGTAGGCGGCGGTGTGGAGGCTCAGACAACTGATACAGGAGAGGCTGAAGATAGTGGAGGACTTGAGGAAATTGTAGTTACCGCGCAAAAACGCGAACAATCGCTCCGAGACGTGCCTATTTCTGTTACTGCCATCTCGGTTAATGATGTCAATGCTTTTTTAGACGGCGGCGTTAGTATCAAGGCGCTCGCAGCCCGCGCACCCAGCCTCAATGTTAACGGCAACTCCGGGCGATTTCTTCCCCAATTTTATATTCGCGGACTCGGCAATGCTGACTTCGACATCAATGCAAACCAGCCAGTGTCGCTCATCATCGACAATGTTTCGCTCGAAAGCACTACGCTACGAAGTATTCCCATCTTTGACGTGGCACAGGTTGAGGTGCTGAACGGGCCGCAAGGCACGCTATTTGGTCGCAACACGAATGCCGGCGTTGTAAAGATCGACTCTGTCAAACCGACATTTGATCAAGAGGGCTATCTGGGTGTTTCCGGCGGCTCCCGTGGCGGCCGGGGAGTCGACTTCGCAATTGGCGGGGGGTTGTCAGAAAAGGTGGCGGCTCGCTTGTCGGTTCACTATTCGGGTCAAAGCAACTGGATTGATAATCTCGAAAATGGGTCGGGAGATGATTTGGGCGGTTTCGACCAATATGCTGCGCGCTTGCAGTTCCTGTTTCAACCGAGTGATCGCACTGACATTTTATTGAAGATCCAAGGTTCCAAGATTGATGCCAGAACACCGGTCTTTTACGCCAATGCACTGACGCCCGGCGTTGAGGGTACTCGCCCCGGGTTTGACGAAGAAATCCTCACACAAGACGCCGAAAACTTTCAGGAACTGGAACACTCCGGTGTAAGCCTGAAAGTCGACCACGAGTTCGATGCCTTCTCCCTCTCCTCGATCACGAGCTATGATGCGCTGGATAGCTTCAGCCAGGCCGATGTCGATGGCGGCGTTACGGGCGGTCCCGAAGCCATCGGCACCTTGGGCCAACAAGCTTTCTTTGGCGTAGCCACAGGCGATGGGTTCGATGACTATTATCAGATTAGTCAGGAGCTTCGCGTCGCCTTTGATAGAGACAACTGGTTCCTACAATTTGGGGGCTATTTCTTCCAGGAAGATTTCCTAGTCCGCACGAAAGATTTTGGTGACAATACAACATCGTTTGTTGACCAAAAGACAACATCATACGCTGCGTTTGCACAGATGGAATATCAGTTTGCAGATAACTTTTCGCTCACCGGCGGCGTCCGTTTCACCGATGACAATAAACGCCTTGAAACTATTGACGTTTCATTTCCGGCAACTATTGACGTGGATGACAGTTATATCAGCTGGGATGTGGCCACTCGCTATCACTTCAATGGTGATTGGACCGTTTTCGCTCGTATTGCGCGCGGGTCGCGCGGTCCCGTTACACTTGGCCGTTTCGGGTTCACCAGTACCGCCGAGACAGAGACCCTCACCTCCTATGAGGCCGGCTTTAAGAGCACCTTATTTGGAGGAGCGGCTCGCTGGAACCTGACAGGGTATATGTATAATATTGATGATCAGCAGTTGACCGCAGTTGGACAAACCGACAATATAAATTCGCTCCTCAATATCGACAGAACACGCGGCTATGGCTTTGAAACCAATTTTGAATATCAGGTCACTGCCAATCTCTACCTTAGCTCAAACCTGAGCTATAACAATACAGAGATTATGGACGAGACACTTTCGGAGTCCATTTGCGGCGGTGTGCCAGCTTGTACGCCGCTTGACCCAATCCGGTCGGTGGATCCCGGCCCGTTTGGGCCTGTCACCAACGTATTGGTTAACGGCAACCCGCTTCCTTTAGCGCCGGAATGGATTTTCAATATTGGACTGAACTATACCCACCCAATTCCAAGCGGTGAACTCTATTTCAACACAGATTGGAATTACAAGAGCGCTGCGAATATCTTTCTTTATGAATCCGTTGAATATGTGTCGGAATCGCGTTGGCTCGGCGGACTTCGCATTGGCTACCGTCATGAGGACACCGGTGTTGACGTCGCTTTCGTCGGCCGAAACATCACTAATCAAGTAAATGTATTTAACGGTATCGCATTCCTGAATATGGCAGCAACCGTTACAGAACGCCGGTATTTTGGGGGCGAAATCAAATTAGAATTCTAACCCAAATCCCCGGATAGAGTCCCGCCAGCGCTCTAAAAGCCTGTAAAAAGAAAATTCCTTCAAAAAGGGCTACTCGGCCGCAAGCGACCGAGCTTACGCCCAATTTGATTGGCCTTCGGCCAACCGGAATTTTCTAACCTCTATCTACCTTTACTCGGGGGCAAGCCCACCGAGATTTCTTTCGTTAAATGGGCGGCGACTCAAACTCCTTCAGTGCAAGTAGCACTCGCTCCAACAATATTCGGTGTTTTTCCTGCAGTTTTACCCATAGTTACCGCCGCATCCTGGCCTTACTCAGTAATACCAAGAAGTATGGCCGCAAGAGGCTGAACAACGCCTGCGGCCGAGCTCTGCACATTAACTCACCGACTCGTAGCAGTGTGAAATCTATCCTCAAGCAGGGGCTGGATCTGGTGCCAATAGAGCTACCAGGCACCGCGGTACAGGAAGAGTTGTCCCGTGATGCTCATGAAAATATCCGCGGCGAAGACTACTACCATTAAACAATCCAAAAGGAAGAATCATGCTCAACAACCAAACCTTACAAACCCTGCGTAGCCTCAAACTCACCGGCATGGCCGATGGGTTGGAGCAACAGCTGTCCCAGCCCTCGACTCATGATGAGTTGGGCTTCGAAGAAAGGCTGGCACTGCTGGTCGATCGGGAATTGACACACCGCAATAATAATAAAGTGGCCCGTCTGCTCAAAGCTGCGAAGCTCAAGCTGCAGGCGGCTTACCCGGAAGACATTGATTACCAGCATCCACGTGGTCTCATCAAAAGTCAGTTCGCCGATCTACTGAGCAGCCAGTGGGTCCACAAACATCACAATGTGTTGATTACTGGTCCTACGGGCTGCGGTAAAACCTACCTGCCGTGTGTGCTGGCCAACCAGGCTTGCCGCCACGGCCTATCAGTTCGCTACTTCCGCACATCGCGTCTACTGGAATCACTCAGCATCGCCCATGGCGATGGTCGGTTCCCACGATTGATACAGCAACTGGCCAAAACAGATGTACTGGTGCTGGACGACTGGGGCCTGGAGAAAATGACACTCAGCCAACGCAACGATGTGCTGGAAATTATGGAGGATCGGCACGGCCTGCGCTCGACTTTAATTACAAGTCAGTTGCCCATCACGCAGTGGCACAAAAGTATTGGTGATGCGACCTTGGCCGATGCCATTCTGGACCGGTTGCTGCACAACAGCCACAAACTAAAACTGAAAGGAGAGTCGATGAGAAAAGCACTCAGCGAAATCGCTGATTCCGATCACTCGGAGTGATACTATCAAGGCGTTCGCGTTAGGAAATTCAGGTGATCGGATTGGCCAGAATACGCACTGTTGGCATTGCTGGATAAAGGCCAGGTTGTCTTGTGCTGGCGGCACATTGCCGTGGCGGAAATCAACCGCTACAACCTGCCCGGTTTCCGCAATATGACCCACCATGGGCATAAAACCCTTGTTCTTGTTGTAGGTCCACTTAGCATCCGCTTTATGGGCAATAATTTCAGTGGCATCGATGTCCAGTGTCACTTTTTTACAGCGGTGCAAGGCTGACTGCAACAGGGCCTTATTCACCTTCACCCAGGCATCCTGAATGTGCGGCTGGTTGCCCATGCGCCTCAACCAGTCTCCGAGGGTGGTCGCCCTGGGGAGTTTCTTGAGATCCAATACGGTGCGCAGCGCCTCATCATCCTGTATGTGACGAACCTCATCCAGGTGAAAGCTGCCTTCGTGCTGCATCAGGATGAGTGTCTTGATAAATTCCGAGGGCTTATACCCGCGATTGTTTTTAGGCTGGGGAAAGTAATGATCAATGCGTTCGGCGAGGCTCAGGGAGTCCATTAACTGACCAATGGCCAATAAACCAGCACGGGAAGTGAGTAAATCGTTTGTTGTATCGAGTTTGTAGGGTACAATGATCGTAAGCCTTGAGTTGTTGCACCCATTGGGTGATGGAGGGTTTTGTTGCTAACCATTATACAGCCAAGGCTTTCTACGGTTTAGGCATTTCTATCTGGGGATCCGGGTCTAACAAGGCCTATCGGTTTTGAGATTAAGTTCCCAGATTGGCGTCAAAGCTGGTCATTGAGGCTAGGCAATTTCATTACTCACTCTTTTTACACCCAATTAGAACCATGGAGGAAAGTAAATGGCAGGCGTTGATAAATCAGAGGTCACCAAGGGTGTTAGGCAATATCATATTGCCCTTGAGCCGGACGATGTAGGCGAATATGTACTGCTGCCAGGCGATCCCGCAAGAAGCAACAGGGTTGCAAAATATCTGGATAATGCCGAGTTAAAAGCAAACCACAGGGAACATCGGACTTTCACTGGCGAATACAAGGGTGTCAAGATCAGTGTTTGTTCGACCGGCATGGGTTGCCCTTCGGCAGCCATTGCCCTGGAAGAACTCGCCAATATCGGAGCCAATACCTTCATCCGTATAGGAAGCTCTGCAGCGCTACAGCCTCACATCAAAATTGGCGATATTGTCATCAGCAACGGTGCTATGAAGAATGAAGGCACATCGAAATTCTATGTGCCGGAATGCTTTCCGGCGGTGCCGGACATTGAGCTTACCTATATGTTAACCCAGGTGGCCAAAGAAATGACCAAAGGCACTGATTTGGGTGTCTATAGCGGTATCAGCTCCACCAACGACGCCTTTTACGGCGAAACCGAAAAATGGATTCAAAAACTCATCAGCCTCGGCATTCAAAATATAGAAATGGAAGCCTCGGCCCTGTTCACGATCTCGCATTTACGGGACTTGAGAGCGGCCTGCATCTGCGGCGTATCAGGCAACCTCAATACGGGCGAGGTTATATATACGACGGAAAACACCAAACTCGCTGATGCCTGGGAAAAAGAAATTCAGATTGCTTTGGAAACCATCTATCGATTTGAGCAACAAAAGTAAAAAGAAAATTCCTTCGCAAAGGGCTACTCGGCCGCAAGCGACCGAGCTTACGCCCAATGCGATTGGCCTTCGGCCAACCGGAATTTTCTAACCTCTATCTACCTTGACTCGGGGGCAAGCCCACCGAGATTTCTTTCGTTAAAGCGGTCGCACAAGCCCTAAAGCTGTCTCATACGCAAAGGACGGAAACGGATTTGACTAATCAACAGCGCAGTACCTTAGTCTGCTTCCTCGCTTATTTCGTAATGTCGGGCATGGTTAGCCCGATTGGGATCATTAGCGGACCAATGGCTGAATATTTCAATAAACCCATTACGGACATCACCGCAAACTTTAGTTGGTTGACGGGTGGTATTTTTGCGGGCTCCTTATTGGCTCTGGTTATCTACGAATGGATTCGCCTAAAATATGTGCTACTCGGCTTATACGTACTTATTCTGGTCAGCCTCGTCTCTCTTCCTTTTCAATCGGACCTTACCATAATATGGCCAGCGCTGGGATTGGTCGGCGCCTGTTGCGGTGCTGGTCTTGCTGGTGCAGCGATCACGATTTCGAGATCTTACGCCGGTGAACGCCAGGCTTCGATGTTGATCATTACGGATAGCTGTTTCAGCGTCGCAGGGATTGTTTCCTCATGGCTTGCAGTGCAGTTAATCGCGCACAATGTGCAATGGTACGGAACATATCTATTTGCCGCCTTTATAACCTGCATCATTATCGTCTTCACCTCGTTGTCAACGTTCCCGGACACTCAACAGAAAGATACGCAAGACGTTGTTGAATCGAAAGAGGTCTGGCCCGTTGGTGCGTGGATATGCGTGTTTGCCTTGTTTATTTACACGCTGTCGCAATACTCGTTATTGCTGTGGCTGCCCAACTATGCGGAAGTCCAGCTTGGCGCCCCGCGTGAACAGGCAGGACTGATGATCATCCGTTTCTGGACTGGAATGTTCATCGCACAATTGTTTGTCTCATGGTGGGTGTTGAAGATAGGCGTTCGTCGAACCGTGCTCATCGGCGCAGTTGCGAGTGCCTTGGCGACGGTGCCATTTTGGAACGTTAATCAAATAGATGGCCTGATTATTTTTTCTTTCATAGGAGGCGTTGTTAATCTGGGCCTTCTAAAAGTTATTTTATCACTGGCGGTGCAAATGATGAAAGTCCCGCCGTCACGACTGGTTTCCACTTTGCTCCTTGGTGCCACGACAGGCACCTCCGTCGCGCCATGGGCCAGCAGTTGGGTGGTCGAAGCAACCAGTACTTACACGGTGTTGATCGCCGTATCGGCCGGGTATTTTATCGTCGCCACATTGCTCATGTTTGCAATGCGACTTTCACCCGAACGTTGTACTGTTGAAGGTTTGACCCAACGTGAAACTCGGGTTTCGCGCGCATGACCTTCGTATGTTGATAGATGTTCGAAGTGCACACTGCTTATATTTATGTTGGCACAATGTTGGGCGTGAATACCGCAGTGAACATTTGGTTTTCCATTGTCTCAAATTATAGTGTCATGCGTAAGCAAATTCAGGGGTCTGCTTACAATACGTGTAAAAATAGGACACATCTCAGCTATAGGACACATCTCAGCTTAAGAGGCTGTAATGTTTTCTGTGGTGCTACAGGCTAAGTGACAACTTTTTACGCGTATTACGAACATACGCCTAGAAGGGGTGTTAGGAAAAGACCTTCCAGAGAATGACCGTGGTGAAAGCCAGATTAAATCCTATCATCCATCTGAGCAGTGTGTTCTGCCCACGCAGTTCAGACAGCTGAACATCAATGCGATTAAAGCGATCGTCGTAGTTGGCGATCGCTTCAGCCGCCCTGCGCGCCTTGTCCTCAGGGGCACCTGCGGCGACAAGGGCATCGTGCAATTCAGAAATCATTGTGGTCATGTGGCCCAGTATACCACATGGCGACATCCGGTTGACAAGACCTCCGCTCGTCATCATTCCTGTATTATCCTCCACACTGTTACCAGGCTTCTCTGGCCGGAACTTCATCACTACTACGGGCGCATCTGCCACCTCACACTCACGCTGTTCTCGAATCTCTTCTTGAACCGCGTGTCTGGAAAAAAACTCCCAGATACCGTGCCAGGCTTCCCCGGTTATTACACCAGCTCCCTGCAAGGTATGCCGTCCTCAAACACTGTGCCATAACTGACCGAGTATCGGGCTTCGCGCTATTTTGCACGCTTACCGCTTATGCACAGCCGAATCAGGTTTGCTTACGCTACGTACACCTTACCTCCTATGGCTTCCTTCAGGCCCCACCGTTGGAGAGCACCGCAATGTCTGGGGCATTTTAGATCGACGTCGCTACGCTGGCCGAAAATATCCTATGATTACAGTCGTTTACAAGCAGTCCCCCGATCGAAGTACGGATGGTTGCCCCAGACATTGCGGTGCTCTCCAATAGGGCAGGGCGGCCGAAAAGGGCGCGTGTGGCGCATAGCCCAGGTGGAAACCCCTGCAAAGCTGTGCTGCGTGCGCGTAGGGGCATGTTTTTTCTGGTGAAAATCGGCTTTTGTGGTATAGGCTGGAAGTATGAGTATTGAAATTGATCCAAAAATTGAGCGGGATCTCACGGAGCTGGCAGTCCTGAAAAACATGTCTGTCAATGCCTTGCTGCGTGAATTTACCGCCGATCAAAAACGCTACTGGAAAGAGCGGGCCGAAGATCAGGCCAGTGTAGAAGCCATGGAAAACGGCGATTACATTAGCCAGGACGCCATGTTCTCAAAAATGGACAAGATGATAGGGCAAGCTCAGAAACTTGCTGAAAATATTGATTAATGGTAACTACTCGCCCCATAAAAAGGTAAAAAAAAAGCTTGACGACATTTTGAACCCAATAATACGGCACTGCCAGACTCGTGTGAACGTGCTATTAGAAACGCCTCAGCGGCGCCGTGAGGAAAAAGCGCAGCGTTATTGAATAATTCACCCCGCAGTGTGGCGTTTCTTTCTACAGCGGTGTTCTGAGAAGCCAAAAAAACCGAGGGTATCCTGTAGCTATTGAAATTGTCGATCTACAGGGATAATGGCGAACATCAACACAATGTCAGTGCGCGGTGAACTTGATCGATTGCAATCAGAGTTCGAACGCCTGTCACAGGAAAACGCGCTCACCGGGGAAAGCAGGTTGCTCATGCGGAGCATGCTCACCCTGCTTGAACTCATGTGCGCGATCTTCCTGGAAAAGAATACCCACAGGACCAACAAAAACTCCAGCAACCTTCCTCTCAAACAGATAAAGATGAGTCGTCCCCGGGTCTGCACGGGAGCAAAGGAAAAGGGAAGCAAGAGCGCCCAGACCTTGCCGCCAATAGCCGGGTAGTAGAAACCGTCACCGTTTCCCAGGTAACGACTTGTCCTGTCTGCGGGGAAGACCTGACGCAGTCACACTGCCATGGTCAGGAACGCCGCACCCGAATCGATATTGTCTTCAAGAAAGTCGTCGAGCATGTCGATGCACAGATTAAATCCTGTCCCAGCTGTGACTCACTAGTCAAAGGCGTGTTTCCTGCCGATATGTCAGGCCCCTTGCAGTATGGCAGTGGACTGAAAGCCTATTGCATTAACCGGTTGATCTGCCAAATGGTGGCGTTGAATCGGGTACAGAAGTCTGTCAAAGCGATGATCGGTGTCGTCATATCTGAAGCGACCCTGCTGAAATTTGTGCTTCGCCTGCATGAAGCGCTGGCCGGTTGGGAACAGGTGGTCACCGAGCAGTTATTGAAAAGCCCTGCCATCAACGTCGATGAAACCTCTTTGCGGGTGGACAGAAAAAACCACTGGATTCATGTGTATTCCGCCGGCGATATCACACTGAAGCATCTGCACCGAAGGCGCGGGAAGGAAGCGATGAAATCGATGAATATTATCCCCCGCTACGGAGGTGCCATTATCCATGACTGCTGGTCATCCTATCTATCGTACACGCACTGTGCCCACGGCTTGTGTGGGTCACACTTATTGCGTGAGTTGACCTTTAGTGTCGATGCCAACGGTTATCGCTGGGCGGGCAACGTGGGAAAATGGCCAAGCCGGATGCTCACAACCTGTGGGAACGGCTCAAGGCCTATGAGGAGGCTGTTCTGCTATTTGCCAGGGACGGTAACGTATCATTCACCAATAATCGTGCGGAGAGAGATTTACGTATGTCGAAGGTGAAGCAAAAAGTATCAGGCTGCTTTAGAAATGAACAATACGCGCATGCTTATTGTCGGATATCAAGCTATCTTCAAACCATGGCCAACAAGTGTAGACGCCACTCCAAAACCGCAGCTATTTGCCGAATTTTGAAATAGACGGATCTCGGCGTATTAGAATCGGCGCGGTAGAACTGCGGCCCAGTCACACTCAAGAGCGACCAATAAGCAGGCACGATTCAAGCGTAGGGACTATAAGAATAAGTGTCGCTGAGAACGGTATGACGCCACCACAGATTTGACGGTCAACGCTGGCGCCATACCCAAAAAAACCGTGCAGGTGCACGACCCGTTAAGTGTTGCACATAATGGGAATAAATCCAGCCCTCATCGACCTTTGTGTCGATGCCATCATCCAGCCGTCTCTACCACTGTTGTCGCTGCTACGCCCAGGTCATCGTCTGTACCCACTGTGATCGCGGCCAGCGGTATTGCACCGATGGTTGCAGCCAGGAAGCCAGAAAGGAATCCATTAAACGAGCCAGAGCGAAGTACCAGGCCACTCGCCCGGGTCGCATGAATAATGCCGCTCGCCAACAGCGTTATCGAGAACGGCAACAACAAAAAGTAACGCATCACCGTTCTCTGGCAATAATACTCCGTGATCTACTGCAAACCGTGCCTGATGAGATCAAAAGGGCCGATATGCCGGGTAAAACTGACGCCACCGTGCGCTGCCATCACTGTGGCGCGGTCTGCGGTCCCTTTTTGCGCAGTGATTTTCTGCAGAGCAGTCAGTTCAGGCGCAGATTCCGGCGACATTAGTGCAGCGGCTGGACAGGAGTCATCAATCGGAGGGCAGTCATGGCCATCGGCAAAGAAACTGAAGCAAAAATACTGCGCTACCATTTTGTTGAGAAGTGGCGAACGGGCACCATTGCGACCCAGCTTGGCATTCACCACTCAGTGGTTGATCGGGTACTGGCACAGGCTGGCCTGCCCAAGGTGGAGCGCACTCGCCGTGCGTCGATCATCGACCCCTATCTGCCCTTTGTCATCGACACCCTGCGGGAGTTTCCCACACTCACGGCGGCCCGCTTGTATGAAATGGCCCGCCTGCGGGGATACCCCGGTGGCCCCAGCCAGTTTCGCCAGCGTATCAGTGAACTGCGGCCGCGCAAGCTGCCCGAGGCGTATTTACGCCTAAAAACCCTGCCCGGTGAGCAAGCCCAGGTTGACTGGGGTTCGTTCGGGCATATTCAGATCGGCAAGGCCCGGCGGCCGTTAATGGCGTTTGTGATGGTGCTGAGCTGGTCGCGACAGATCTTCTTGCGCTTTTATCTCAACCAGCAAATGGAGCACTTTTTACGCGGCCATGTAGCGGCATTCGAGGCCTGGCAAGGATTGCCAAAGGTGCTGCTGTACGACAACCTTAAATCGGCCGTATTGGAGCGCCACGGTGACGCCATCCGCTTCCACCCCACCTTGCTGGCCTTGTGTCAGCCCACTATCGCTTCGAACCACGCCCGGTGGCGGTGGCCCGGGGCAATGAAAAGGGCCGGGTAGAAAGAGCGATTCGCTATATTCGCGATAATTTCTTTGCCGCTCGTCACTGGCAAACACTGGCCGAACTCAATGCGCAAGCTGAGCACTGGTGCCAGGGTGTGAGTGCTGATCGGGCTTGCCCTGAAGAGCGTACGTTGACGGTCAGGGAAGCCTTCTTACAGGAGCAGGTGAGTTTGCCGGATAATCCCTTTGATACCCATGAGAGACAGCCCGTGCGGGCCGCCAAAACCCCTTATGTTCGCTTCGATCTCAATGATTACTCCATTCCCCATCAATACGTGCACAAGCCATTGAGCGTGAGCGCTGGCCTGGAGCGGCTCCAGATAGTGGAGGGCGATCAATGCATTGCTGAGCATCAGCGCAGCTTTGGCAAAGGGGAGCAAATCGAACAGGAGGCGCATATCAATGCCCTATGGCTGGAGAAAACCCACGCCAAACTACACCGGGGTCAGGATCGCCTGAGCCATGCTTCGGCGCACGCCCAGACGCTGCTGCAGCAATCGGCACAGCGTGGACATGTCATTAAAACCACGGTCCGGTTACTCAATCAACTGCTTGATGATTATGGGCGGGACGAGCTGCATGTAGCTCTGGGTGAAGCACTTGATCGGCAATCACCCTACCCGGAGGCGGTGCAGCACGTTCTTGAGCGCCGCCGTGATGAACGTAAGCGCACTTAAATCGACCCTATTGATTTTGTCTGCGAGCCGCTAGACAGTAGATCGCTTTACTTCGCCGTTACTCTTCGATTTCCATGTTCCAGGGCAGTAATGCTTCAAGCTTCTCCACCGTATCTGCCGCCGCAATGTGCGCCAGCACATGCTGGAGGTAAGCATAAGGTTCCAGGCCGTTCGCCTTTGCCGATTCCACTAAACTATAACAGGTCGCACTGGCTCGGGCCCCGCGGGAGGTATCTGCGAATAGCCAGGCGCGCCGACCAACCGCAAAGGGCCTGATCGCATTCTCAGCCAGCGCATTGCTGATATTCAACTGGCCGTCCTCGCAATAGCCAATCAGGTACTCCCATTGGTTCAGTGTGTACGTTATGGCCTTGTGGGTCAGGCTATCTTTGGGCACCCGGCTGACGTTCTTCTCCAGCCATGGCTTCAGGTCCTCGAGAATCGGCACGCTGAGTGACTGCCTTGCCTGTTTTTTCTTGTCGTGCTCCAGATCCTTGATCGATTTCTCTATCGCATACAGCCTTCGTATTTTACTGAGTGCAACGTCAGCCTTGGTGGGTTGCCCCACTTTCTTTTGGGTGCTCCTGGTTTCCGCCGCCCGGCTGGCTTCAACGAACTTGCGCCGGGCATGGTCAAAGCATCCAATTCGGGTAATGCCCGCTATCCGGCACACCTTGCTGTAACCGGAATAGCCGTCGGCCTGCAACACACCACCAAAGCCATCCAGCAGGCGCTCCGCCACCGCGCCAGCACGTGAGGGGTCGTATTCGAACAGCACTGATTGTTTATCCGGCGGGCCGCCGCGTATCACCCACATCCATTTATCCGATTGGGCCGTTTTGCCCGTTTCCTTCAAGACTTACACCTTGCTGTAACCGGAATAGCCGTCGGCCTGCAACACACCACCAAAGCCATCCAGCAGGCGTTCAGCCACCGCGCCAGCACGTGAGGGGTCGTATTCGAACAGCACTGATTGTTTATCCGGTGGGCCACCGCGTATCACCCACATCCATTTATCCGATTGGGCCGTTTTGCCCGTTTCCTTCAAGACTTGTATGCGCGTCTCATCCGCCTGCAGGTAATTCCCCTCAAGCTGAACCTCCCGGATCAAGTTGATCAAGGGCTGGAATACATCCTGAAGCCGTACAATCCAGTGGGCCATGTTGGAGCGGCTGATATCACCGCCGTAACGCTTGAGCATCCCCTCCAGGCGGTATAGCGGCAGTCCATCGGCGTATCTGGAGGCAATGATGTAGGCCAGCAATGCAGGACTGGCAAAGCATTTCCCCAGCGGATGAGCGGGGCGCTGTGCGGCGACAATGACATCTTCACCGTCAATATTGAATACCGCCTTCTCCTGCCAGTATTCCAACACCTTGACCTGGGCGGGAATAAACTCCAGCTCCTCCTTGACCTTGGTGAAGAATGTTTTGGTGGCCCCATCCTTTTCCTCATCTGAAAGTGTGAGGTGTATCTGCACCCGTTGCAGCTTGTCGCTAAACCCGCGCTTTCTTTTCTTCTTTTGAGGCCGAACCCGGTCTTCTTCAGGCAGTTGCTCTTCGAGCTCACTCAGGGCGACTTCGATTTCAACCTCATCGAACAAATCAGACTGAAACGCCAGTTTCTCACTACTGGCTCCGAATTTCTGTACCGTGGCCAGGCGCAAGTATTCTTCGAGCAGGTCAATGCGTTTGCTTTGTTCGAGGATGATGTGGCTTTTGTCGCTGAGGTGTTTCTGGTGAGCCTGGAGGAGTTCGTCTTTTTCTTCAAGAATCTGGTCTTTTACAGCGAGGGCTGCAAGCAGTTCCGAGACACCAAGCCCCTCGTAACCGCCTTGTTTTTGTTGCTTTTTTATCGCCGATTGCATGGCGTAATTATAACATTCATGGCGACAAAAAGCTTTAAAATACAGACTCATAATGCAATTTTTTGTGGCCTGTCATCAGGGAGATATCGTAGCCGTCCAGCAACCAATTGATCTGCTGGCCGGTGAGGGAAATCACGTCGTCGTCAGGGTGCGGCCACCGGAAATTCTCTTCCGCCAGTGATTTGTAGTACAACACAAACCCATTGTCCTCCCAGTACAAACATTTTATTTTGTTGCGCTGGCGATTAGTGAAGGCATAGAGGGCACCCTCAAAGGGGTTACGACCCAGTTCTCGCTCCACAATGGCGCTAAGGCCATTGACCGATTTTCTAAAATCTACGGAGTCCCGGTACAGATAAATCTGTGGCATGTCATTGGCCGGGCGGAAGTAGCGCGCCGTCACAATTGATCCAGTAACTGCCGCACCACCAACAGGTTTTCGGCACAGATACCTCGCACAATGAATCCGTTGGGCAGTGACAAGGTTAGCCCCCGATCGGCGTCAGGTCTGACACTCACTGCGGCAAAGCCACCTTGGTCTTGTTTTATAGAAGACACACGGATGGTATCGTCAAACTTTCGACGCCAGTACACAAAGCGATGGTAAGTCAGGTGATTGTGTTTGCAAAACCGGGTCTGAGACAAGCCCGACAGTTTCCAGGTTTGTATTTGCTGCTTCCAGTCAATACCTTGTGGCTGGGGCTGAGTGATATCGTTCATGATTTGCTCCTGTGTGGTTATCAGGAGAAAGTCTGGCGGGAACTCTTACAAAAAAACAGGTGCTGATTTAGGGGCGCTTACTGATGAACAGCACCTGCCGCCACCGCTTGCTGTCGCCGTGCCGGCGAAGGTCAAACACTACAGCGTCAAGCTGGCTCGGCTTGCCGATTACGACAAGCTCAATGGCACCCGAAGCGAGACAGGAGATGATACCGATGATTGATATCGAGCAACTCAAACAGCAGGCACTTGAACTGAAGCTCCACGGCGTGCTGGCGCACTGGGGCGAGATCACCGACGAGCAATACCCCTGGCGGGCACAGCTCATCGCCTGGGAGCTTGCCGAGCGCAAACAGCGCTCACTCGAACGGCGCCTGAGCAGCGCCAGGCTGGGCCGGTTCAAACCGATGAGTGAGTTTGACTGGCAGTGGCCAAGCGCTATCGACCCACAAGCGATTCATGCCCTGATGCAACTGGGTTTTATGGACACGGCCAGCAATATTATCCTGCTGGGCAGCAACGGCGTGGGCAAATCGATGATCGCCCAGAACCTGGGGTATAACGCTGTCATGCACGGCTATACGGCGCTGTTTACCACCGCAGCGGCGATGCTCAACGACCTGGCAGGTCAGGATGGCGCCAATGCCCTGCAGCGTCGATTGAAACACTACGCCAGGCCCGCCTTGCTGGTAATTGATGAAGTGGGCTACCTCTCCTACAGCAATCGTCATGCTGACTTGCTGTTTGAAATCATCAACCGGCGCTATGAGAAATGTTCAACTTTGGTGACAACGAACCGTCCGTTTGGCGAGTGGAATGACGTGTTCCCCAATGCCGCGTGTGTGGTCTCCCTGATTGACCGTTTAGTCCATCACAGCGAGGTCATCGCCATTGAGGGTGAGTCGTACCGCATGAAGGAAGCGCAGGAGTGTGCGTCGAAGCGGCGCGAGACCAAAAAGCGAGGAAAGGCTAAATGAAAACCTTAAAAATCACAACCTACTGGACGGCTGAACAAGCCGATTGTATTTATCAGCTGCTCGGCGACCTGAGATCGGTACTGTGGGATCACTATGGTGATGAGATTGCGCAACTGTACGAGGAGATCCGGATTGAGCAACAAGAGTACACAGACAGTGTCGAGGTAAATCATGAGCTGCCGTTCTAGCCTGTGATCGATTGGAGTTAAGCCGGATCACTGTCGCCTCTTTGTCGTTCTTTTATTCTGCGGCAAATAACTGCGGGTTTACTGTGGCGCTAACATGGGCCGTTATATAACTCATTATAAACATGTATAACCAGACCAACATCGTAAGAGTGAACATGCCCAAAAGTGGCATCGCGAGCGAATCATTTATTAAGTTCATTGAAGAGACGACCTCGTAGGTATTGATTATAGTTGCCTAGTTATATTGCCCCGGTAATGGCGTAGTGAAAAACATTCCAGCGCGCCTGGAACAGTATATCTAGTTCTTCGAGTTTGCTATGCTGTGCGACCTTAAAAATACAGTGCGAAGGGAGCCTTCCAGTGATAACCCTGTATGGCATAAAGAACTGCGACACCATCAAAAAAGCACGTCGATGGCTGGACAATCACGCTATTGATTACAAGTTTCACGACTTTCGAGAAGATGGGCTGGACGCAGCTGCTGTTAAAGGATGGCTAGCGGAACTGGGCTGGGAAGTTATAGTCAACAAACGCAGCACCACCTGGAAGCAACTGGACAAAACTGTTCAAACGAACATGGATGAAAAGACCGCTCAAGCCGCCATCCTGGAGCACCCTACCCTGATCAAGCGGCCGTTGCTGGACACGGGGAAAGAGCGCTTTGTCGGATTTTCAGCCGAGCGATATCAATCTGTTTTCAACCAACATACCCTCTAATTAGAGCTTAAACACGGAACTTACTATGACAAATAGCGCATTTGCATTCGGCCTGGGCGTGGGTACACAAGACAACAACGGCGCGTGGCTTGAGGTGTTCTTCCCTGTACCTATGCTCAGCCCTCCACAGAGTTTGTTGCAAGCGATAGATGGCCTCGACAATAACAAGACTTTAAATCGCGACCAAATCGCAACACTTAAATCTGCCTTCGCTGAGAGTGGGCTACGTGAGCAAGCGGATATTGCCGAGCAAATGCTAGACAGCCAGCGACCAGTAGTGGCCGTTTTCCTTGACCAGGACACGGGACCTGCGACCGTTCCGGAAGCCTATCTCAAGCTACACCTGCTATCTCATCGCCTAGTTAAGCCGCACGGCACCAATCTCGATGGTATGTTTGGAGTGTTACCCAATGTTGCGTGGACCAGCGAGGGTGCGATCTCCGTTGAAGAGCTGCCTGCTAGAACACTGGCGGCACGATTGCGCGGAGTAACACTCGAGGTAAGTTGCGTAGACAAGTTTCCAAAAATGACCAATTACGTGGTACCCACTGGTGTTCGCGTGGCGCACACCGCCAGAGTTAGGCTGGGTGCTTACCTCGGAGAGGGTACGACTATCATGCACGAAGGATTTGTGAACTTTAACGCAGGTACTGAAGGTCCAGGCATGATTGAAGGACGTATTTCCGCTGGCGTAATGGTAGGAAGCGGGTCCGACCTGGGCGGAAGCAGCTCAACACTGGGAACCCTATCGGGCGGTGGCAACATCATCATATCCATTGGCAAAGAGTGCCTCATAGGCGCCAATGCCGGTAGCGGCATACCCCTGGGAGATCGCTGTACTATCGAAGCTGGCCTATTTGTCACAGCTGGAACTAAGGTGCAAATGCTCGATTCCACAGGCAAAGCCGTAGAGAGCGTGAAAGCGCGCGAGCTTGCTGGAAAATCCGACCTGCTGTTCCGGCGCAATTCCGGCAGCGGTGCCGTCGAGTGCCTCACTAACCGATCTGCAGTTGAGCTCAATTCTGAATTGCATGCACATAACTAGGGAGGCTGCGGACTAAATCATGGAAGCTACCCTAGAACTGTGTTGCGAACTCATTCGTCGGCAATCGGTCACTCCCGACGATAAGGGCTGCCAGGAGCTGATGATTCAGCGCCTGGAAAAAATCGGCTTCAACTGCGAACGCCTGCGTTTTGGCGATGTGGACAATTTTTGGGCTGAGCGCGGCAGCGAGGGACCGATCATTGTTTTTGCAGGACACACCGATGTAGTCCCCACTGGGCCGCTGGATCAGTGGAGCACCCCCCCTTTCGAACCCACCGTACGCGATGGCATTCTCTATGGCCGCGGCACCGCAGACATGAAGGCCAGTTTGGCGGCAATGGTAGTCGCGAGCGAGAATTTTATCGCTGAGAATCCCGAACATTCTGGTCGAATAGGTTTCCTTATCACTTCCGACGAAGAGGGCCCGGCAACCAAGGGCACGGTAAAAGTGATAGAACATTTACAGAAACAGGGCAAGCATATCGACTGGTGTCTGGTGGGAGAACCGTCCAGCAGTGCAGCACTGGGCGACACAATCAAAAACGGCCGCAGAGGATCTCTCGAGGCAGTTTTAAAAGTTCGTGGTGTACAAGGGCATATTGCCTACCCGCAGTTAGCAGACAACCCCATCCATTCGGCGCTGCCCGCACTGCACGCATTGACGAGTGAAAAGTGGGATGAAGGCAACGGGTTTTTCCCGCCAACGTCGATGCAGATATCCAATATTTACGGCGGCACGGGTGCCACCAATGTGATCCCCGGCCATGTCGACATTCAGTTCAATTTCCGATTCTCCACGGCACTCGATGAAGCTCAAATCAAAGCGCGCACCGCGGCGATCCTGAATGCTCATGAACTGGATTACGAAATTGAATGGAACCTCAGCGGTCAGCCATTTTTAACCTCAAGCGGTGCTTTGGTGGAGGCCGCAGTGGCCAGCATTGAACAAGTCACGGGGCGTAACACGCAACTATCGACGGCCGGAGGCACATCAGACGGTCGTTTTATCGCACCCACAGGCGCACAGGTTGTAGAGCTTGGCCCTATCAATGCGACCATTCATAAGATTGACGAAGAAGTTCTGGTTGAGGATTTACCTACGTTGGCAGAAATCTATCAGGGAATACTCAATCGCCTTCTAGCTTAGTTGGCTGTTAAAGAAGCTCGCATAGCTGCTCAACGCCTTTTTTCGCCAGCTCCAAATTCGCTTCACCCGGAACCACAATCACTTCGCCTCCTCCAACTGCCGCCAAACTAATGGCCACCACAGAAGAAGCATCCATCCAGTATTCCCCGGGGATTTTACTGGTGTCAAACTGCGATAGTTCTCCAGTACTGTGAAAGTCTGTACGCGTGTATCCAGGGCACAGTGCCTGCACGGTGATTCCACTGTCGACGAGCTCCATCTGCAGCGATTGCGAGTAGTAATTGAGGAACGCCCTGGTTGCGCCATACACCGTCAAACCAGGACCGGGCAGGAACGCACCAAGCGAGGACACATTTATAATATGCCCGCCACCTAGCTCACGCATAAAGGGTATTGCAGCTCGGCCACAGTGACATCGTCGCATTAATATGCACGCCGACCATATCCTCCTGCCCATCCATCATTTGATCCTCGAACATCCCGTAGGTACTGAACCCCGCGTTATTGATCAAGTAATCTACCGGTCCTTGCTGGCGCAAAGCCTCTACGGTGCGCGTCACCCCCTCGATGGTGCTCAGATCCGCCTCTATAACATGGAGTTCGGCCAGGCCACTGAGCTCTACCCTGAGCGCCTCAAGTCGATCAGGTCTACGCGCTACCGCGATGATAACTTCGCATTGCCGGGCCAATTGGCGACAGAACTCCGCTCCCAGGCCGGCCGATGCTCCTGTTACCAAGGCTGTTTTCTTGTGCCCTGACATGGTGATTGTTCCTTGTGTTGGATGGTTACGGTGGGTGGTTTGCGCTTTTTCGGGGGGAGATAATACCCCTTGTTGGGCTGTTATGTCCTGCGAAAAGGCTATGAACTAGCGACTAGATTCGGTGCTTGGTGCGAACGTTGTCTTAGCTTATTGCTGTGCGGACGTAAACGTCGTAGCGGACAGATTTACCAGCAATTGTATGTGCCGGTTTTCGCTGGGCTAAATTGGAAGCTTTCGTAGATCGTTTTACAACCACCCTCGCTACCTCCTGCTCTAGTGACCACAACAGCAATTCGTCTGCATCGGATTCACTTTCCATCCCCTCCAAAAGTGATTGGAAGAGTGCCATTTCCTTCTTTACGTTCGCACTTTTACTTCTTGCGGGAAACATTGGATCCAGATAGATGACGTCGATTGTCTGAATACGCCCCGGTTCCATTTCGCGCGCATCCCCTGGGAAAACCTCAAGGCGCTGCGATACTGACCGCAGCCATTCATCTCCCCGCTGTTGCGCCCTTTCGAGCCCACTTGCCAGCAGTTCGCCGATAATTGGATGCCGCTCACACAAACTCATCTGGCAGCCGAGATCCGCCAGCACAAAACTATCGCGACCCAAACCAGCGGTGGCATCTAGCACACGAAGGTTCTCTTTTTTGCCAACACCGACCGCTCGACCCAACATTTCGTTTTGCCCTGACTGCCGGCGATGGCGCATTGAGGAACTTCCAAAATCGACACGAATCGGGCCCGGTGCATTTTTACCTGTAGCTTGCAGGGACAGCCCATCGGCGTTCACAAGGAGAATAATGTCTGGTGTCTGAAGGTCTTGAGGTGCTATGAGAGGCGTCAGAAGCGGCAGTTTCAACCTAAAAGCCAAAGCCGCGGCGTGATCTTCACGGCTTGAATCAGCGGCTGCAACTCCTACGTTGATCAAAGCGGAGTGGGATGGGCCAGTTCCAACTGTCCGTCCAGGAGCAGTTTTTCCAACTCTGCGCTATTGCGCGCTATGGCATCCAGCAAATGCTGTGGGGACTGGTAAACAATGCCAGTGCTGCTGAATTTTCCCCCCTCACCTGCCATGCCCCCGGCTTCAAACTCAGCGTACAAATAGTCTCGGCACTTGCGCAGGTACTCCGCATCCGCCATCTGAGCTATTAGGTCTGCGGTGCCCAGAAGTGTCCCGAGGATGCGTTCTGATTCAGACTCTGCCATAAACCGCGCGCCACGGCTCACATGGGTGCGCGTATAAGCAGCACCATTGGTATGGCGAGTGTCGCGATTTCTACGAATATATCCCGAATCGTGAAACAGAGCGCAAGCGATTCCCATCAGAGCCATTTCCGGCCCCAGTTGTTCCTCGCCAGAGTGGCTCATCTCATGACCTTCTAATAGTCTGGCAAAATCGTTGATCAGAATATCTACTGGAGCAAAGTCGAAGCCGACGTAGCGAGACTCAAGCAAACTTCGCACGGCCTCACCCACCGCCGTGGGGTCGGTAACATCTACGGTATTACTCACATCCATGTGACTCGCTCTTGAGAATGGCGTCGCGGTCATACTATTCCTTACTGTTTCCCTTTTTCCTGGATCGCTTTTTCAGCACATGGGCCAAATCGTCGTACATTTTTTCCGGACTGATTGCCTCTTTCGCTTTCTTCGCGGCAAACTCCTGAGTTGCGTCGACAACCTGGGTACCGAATCCTCGGACCCGCCGTCCTCCAGGGTCAGCTGGCAGCGCATTGCGCTGATAGACTCTCCCGCGAGGCCATCTCGCAGCTGAAGTCTCCGATCAGGATTTGATCCGTCTTCGCGTGATCAACCATACGCGCTAACTCTATGGTGACGTCTCCAACAATGTAGCTAAAGACCGTAGGGCTTACGCCTTCGGCCTGATACAGCTCATAGCGGCTTCCCATGTGGTAGGCCGTCCTGATCAGCATAGGCGCTTAAATTCCGATTCCAGACGTAATAGCCATCACCGGTTGTTGTCCGGGCAAAGTTGACCTCTACGCCCTGGGCCAACAGCTTGCTATAGGCCGAATTCAGAGAATAGGACAGACTGTTTAACTGACTGGCTTGCTCGACATTACTCTCCTCGGAGAGCGCCTCGTTGAGCTTAATAAAAGTGGGAGCGACCCCCAAGCGATCGGCGATATCAAATAGCTCGTCCCGCGGCTTCCTACGCGCTCCTGATATCAGTTCGCGGATGAAGCCTTCGTTCTCAGAGGCACTATCCTCACGGGCACCACCTGTTGCGCAGTAGTTACCCAGGAAGTAACGGGGCACGAAAATAACGAGCAAGCCTCGTTTATCAGCGCTCCAGCACAGGACAATGCTCTGCCCCAACCGCCACTGCTTGCGCAGGGTTTGTTCCAAACTTTTTAGATTCCCACGCTGTACAATGCTAATCGCCGCTTGTTCTGCGGGCCGGTCATCGGAAGACGGTGATTCTGAAAATGTCGATTCGCTCATGCTAATACTCGTTTTTATGTGCCGTACACGCTAGCATTATAGAACGCACGGGCGAGATGAGCCACGCCGAATGCTGCCGCGGTGTAGAACCACGGTTTCCGAGTAGTTTAATCTTGAGAGTGGTCTGTCCATGCCCCACCGTTTTAGCCCCCTTTTGCCTGTTCTGGCCCTGTTGCTGGTAGCCGCCTGTGGCAGCTACGATTTCACGATTAACGAAAAACTGGTTTATACACCTAAACCACTCTTTTCAGACTACTCAGCCGCTGATCCCGCCCTGCACAGCTGTCTCGAACAAGCGATTGCGGAGCGTAAAGCCAGCAGCGCCGCCGACTTAGAGATACTCAACTGCAGTCACGCGGGCGTCACTGAACTCGAGGGGCTGGCAGTATTTGCCGGCATTTCCAAGCTGAAACTTTCGTCCAATAAACTTAAGAGCATTTCAGCCCTCGCAGCTCTTCCCTATCTGGAGGTCCTACATCTGGAGCGTAACCAGATAGTCGACCTAAGGCCGCTGCTGGAACTGCATGCCCTACGAGAGCTCAATGTGTCCGGGAACCCGGAACTGCTGTGCTCATCAGCCGCAGGCCTGATTGCCATCGAAACCCTAACTCTCCCTCAGCATTGTTTGTAGTGAGTATTAAACCCACCATGATTTTCTATCGCGCGATCGCCTGGCTGCCCTTTCCAGTGCTCTACTTTTTTGCCTGGCTCGGTTATCTGCTGCTGTATTACGTAACAGGCTACCGCAAAAAAGTTGTCACCCAGAACCTCCGCAATGCTTTTCCCGACAAAAGCGCGAGAGAGATCACAGTTCTGGCAAAAAAGTTCTATCATCAACTCGCGCAAGTCGCTTTCGAGATACTCAAATCTCGTCGTATGAAGCCAGAAGACTTCCTTGAGCGATGCAGAATCATAAACCCGGAGCTAGTCCGGGAGGTCAGCAAGAATTCAACTGAATCAGTAATTGTCCTATCGATTCACCAGGGGAACTGGGAGTGGATGCTGCACGGTGCGGCCATGGGGCTTAATGCTCCGGTCGATGCAGTCTACAAGCCCTTGCATAACAAAACAGCCGATCAGCTCATATACGAAATTCGCACCCAGTTCGGTTCGCGTCCATTTCCCATAGCAGATTCTGCCAAGAATATTATACACCGGCGCAAGGAGTTCAGGCTTCTTGTGATGGTTGCAGACCAAGCGCCCATCCGCAGTGAGCGCAGCCACTGGACACAGTTCATGAACCAGCCGGCTGCCTTTTACCAGGGCGCGGAAGCCATTGCAAAAATGACGCAGTTTCCCATTGTATTCGCGCAGTGCCATCGCCGCGGGCCAGGGGGCTACTATGAAATCGAGTTCCACAAGCTAGCTAGCCCTCCCTACGACAAGCAATCACACGAGATTACAGAGCGCTTTGTGCAGCTTGCTGAAAAAGCGATAAAAGATGAGCCCGAAAGTTGGTTGTGGAGCAATCGTCGCTGGAAGCGAGACCCTGCGGCTGAAGCGGCTTTAACTGAAAATGCGGACGACTAACACTCTCAGTTCAGAACCAACCAATCAAAACCAACGTCCTGTTGGGCCCATGTCACAATATCCAAAGTCGGCAGCACTGACGCAAGAACTCGTTCGGCCATTTCACGGCTATTATTTTTTTCACTGATGTGAGCGATGACGAGCTGATTCAGGCTTTCCCAGCCAATCTTCTCCAATAGAGCTGCAGCCTGATGGTTATTTAAATGCCCCCAATCACCCCCGACTCTGCGTTTGAGCTGGTAGGGATAGGGCCCGTTTTGCAGCAACTCCGGATCGTGATTGAATTCCAGTAGCAGTGCATCGCAGCCCGAATAGGACGACACCACATGGGGGGTAATACTGCCCAAATCTGTGAGGATACCCAGTGATAGATTGTCGTGGGACAGACGGTATTGGCAGGGTTCTCTAGCGTCGTGAGGCACTGCAACAGATTGAATTACGATATCTTTAATGGTGAAGCATTCGTCACAGGTAAAATGTCGAAACTCAAAAGCATTGTCACACCGGCCGCTGCCAGCAGTGCCGTGAGTTAAAAAAACGGGAATTTGAAATTTTCTGGAAAGCGCCGCTACCCCGGAGCTGTGGTCGCTGTGTTCATGGGTAACCAAAATCGCATCTAGCTGCGCAGGATCAATGCCCAGGCGGGCCAGGCGCTTTACGGTCTCTCTGAGAGAGAAACCGCAGTCAATCATTACCAGCGTTTCACCCGCTTCCACCAGGGTTGAATTGCCTTTGCTGCCGCTTCCGAGAGAGGCATACCTCATGGATTACGCGAGCTTCGCAAACACACTAGTTTATATTGCCCTTTATCAAGACCAATAGGGCCTGTTCCTGGCGAGGATCCAGTGCCTCCAAGGGCTCATCGGAAGTCTGGCGTTCAATACTAATCACTACACTACTAGCATTTTCAGCGACCATTTTGACCAGGAAATTTTGACCTGCCGAGGGGTGCCCCTCTTCGTCAAAGAGCCAATCGAACCAACCGTCTTCTTCTTCGGCTTCAGGACCAATAAAGTTGACATAGTAGTGACCCCTACTGCGATCACGGTCTTTTATCTCAAAGGTGGAGAGGCCCAGTGCTCTAGCCAACGACGCCCAAGCGCGGCCAAAGGACAAGCCAACTCGAATAAATGTGTCTCCGTCATCAGATTCCTGGAGGGAGATTTTGCCACTGGCGCTAATAGCTTGCTCGGCGATCATAGACACAGGTGCTGAGTCCGAGCTGTTGGCGATGTACTGTGCTACCCCTTGCAACATATCCGCTTCCACTTCTAGATTGTCGGACTGCGCGGGCCAATTATTAATATCTCCGGCCTGGTTCATGTGCAGAACGTGCAACTCACTGTTACCACGCTGCACCCCCTGCTCAATTCGAAACCGGAACCGAGCATCCATCTCCGCGTCGTCCAGGTCCATCCATCCGGTTTCTATCAGTCCAGCACGCGCATCCACCCTCGCAATCTGAACACCTGCAGCAGTGACAAATCCGCGCACCTGAGGCCAAAGCTGCCCTGGAGCCATACTAACGAGCGCCCAACGCTTATCTCCGAGCTTCTGTATTCGAACGACTTCATCGCTGGCTCCAGCCACCAGAGGCGTAGGGCGAGGCACTTCAAACTCACCGGGCTGCACTACGCTTTCGTTGATAGGCGGAACCACATAGCTGTCCTGCAGCGCCTCACCAGGGGTGCCTTGCGGAAGTTTCAATCTGGGTTTTTCAGGAGACAATTTGTAGTCTTCAGACTTGTCGCGAAAATACCCTTTGTCGCCAAACAAGTAGCTGCAGCCAGTGCTCATAAAGAGCACAGTGCCAAGCAGCAGGACACGAACCAAGCTATTGCGCATCAACATTAAACTCCCGCCGCCTCCATCGCTGCTAATACCGCTGAGTGATAATCCTGCGCCAGAGGCGTCAGAGGCAAACGAATGCCATCGCCGATCAGCTTTCTTTGTGAAAGTGCCCACTTAACAGGGATTGGGTTTGCCTCCAAAAATAGTGCTGCATTGAGCGCACTAAGCTGGTCATTTATCTTCCCGGCAGCCTGCGCCTCGCCCGCCAAAGCGTGCTTGCACATCTGGGCCATTTGAGCCGGTGCGACGTTGGCAGTGACCGAAATATTGCCATGCCCTCCCGCCAACATTAATTCCATGGCCGTTGGATCATCACCTGAGTAAATAGCTATTTCAGGAGTGCAGCGCTCTATCAACTCCCGACCGCGTGTAAGATCACCTGTAGCATCCTTGATACCCACGATATTATTCAATTCGACCAGACGAACAGTCGTGTCATTGAGCATATCTACAGCGGTGCGTCCCGGCACGTTATACAGTATCTGCGGGACATCCACCGCCCCGGCGACGGCCTTAAAGTGTTCATACAGCCCCAATTGAGTCGGGCGATTGTAATAAGGGGTGACCAGGAGACAAGCATCGGCGCCAGCATCGGCAGCCGCCTGGGTCAGCTTGATAGCCTCCCAGGTAGAGTTCGCACCCGTTCCGGCGACGATTGGAATTCGTCCGGCTATATAAGATACACAGTGTTTAATGACCTCGCAGTGCTCGGGAACACTTAAGGTAGCGCTCTCTCCGGTAGTACCCACAGCGCCTATGGCACTGGTACCTGCATCCAAGTGAATATCGAGCAGCCGCTCAAGGGCGACCCAATCCACACTGTCATCCGTGTTCATGGGCGTGACAAGGGCGACAATACTGCCGGTAATAGTTGTGTACACCTGTTCAGCCTCTCCAGCCGTTAGCGGGTACCTCTGTGTATCCACTTTCTGCGCAGCATTGTACAGGGCAGATTCTGGTAACGCACTGGTTCTGGTTGAGAAATCACCACGATGGCCGATCTGATTTGGGGCTGGCCAGCACATTGGTGGTCTCCCGCCCCTGTTTCGTATCTAGACCACTAATGTAGGGGGAATTCTGCAGCAACTCGCGCTTGATCGCGGGACAATCCGAGGTGGTTTTGTCCGCTTTGTCCTGCGATCTCAACCGGTCAGCGCAACACATGCATTCAATCTAGCAGCTGGTGTTTCAAACCCCAAGGTTTTCCTCGGCCGTTCGTTTAGTTGCCGAGCCACGGCACTTAGCTTTGCCTGAGAATGTACTGATAGGTCAGTGCCTTTGGGAAAGTACTGTCTGAGCAATCCGTTAGTATTTTCATTGGAGCCCCGCTGCCAAGGGCTCTGAGGGTCACAGAAATAAACTTTGATGTCGGTTGCCAAGGTAAAGCGTTGATGACCAGTCATTTCCGTTCCACGATCCCAGGTCAGGGACTTGTAGAGTTGGTCGGGGAGTTTGTGTGCTTGTTTAATCAGGGCATCAACAACGGTTTGGGTTTTCTTGTTATCCAACTTTGCCAGCAGAACATAGCGAGTCTGACGTTCAACCAAGGTGGCGATACAGGTTTTGTTCGAGCCTTCAATTAAGTCTCCCTCCCAGTGACCTGGCACGGCACGATCCTCGACAGACGCGGGTCTCTCGCTGATGGAAACAGCATTAGGCATGCCGCCAAGCCCATCATCTTTCAGCGTGGAAGTTCTGGCGCGACGGATGCTCCGCTTGGAGCGTAAGTACGCCTGAAGCTCCTTTTTAAAGGCCCCTCGGGCTTGGATGAACAAGCTGCGGTAGATAGTTTCGTGTGACACCTGATTCCACTCGTCACCGGGGTACTCAAGCTTAAGCCACCCCGCAATTTGCTCTGGTGACCATTTCCGCCGCAATTTTACTTCCACATTGCGGCACAGTGGCCGGTTCTGAACCAGTTTACAGACTTTGGGCCTTTGCGATCTATCCCATGCATTTTGGTCTGCGCTAGTGGCTCGGTAAGAGTAAGCACCGCCATTGCGTTTCACTTCCCTGCTCACAGTGGACGGCGCTCGATCCAACTGGACAGCGATTGCACGGATCGACAAGCCGGATACAAGACCTCGAGAGATTTCCTCGCGCTCCGCAAGGCTCTGAGTACCTGTTGAGATCGTTTCCGCTCACGAGGCCGAATACCGCCTGTACGAGCCAGCAGATTATGAATGGAAGATGAGGGCCGATCAAAAGATCGACCAATTGATTTCAAAGAATCACCTAGCTGATAGCGGCCCCAGATATAAGATCGTATTTCATCGGTGTACTTGAGACGAGTTCGACGGGCCATGTTGCAACACTCCACTTTTCATACAATGATAGTAGTGTGTTGCGCTGACCGGTTGAGATCGCACCTATCCTGAGACATTCGTGACGTCAGAAATTTTACCGAAATCTGTACGCGTATTAAATGTTTTAAAGTAACTCCAGTACGCGCCGCCACGAATTGCCCGCATTTCCTTGCCAGCCATTTCCTTGCTTACCTTTAAATCTGAAATGTGAATCATGCTGTAATTCTCCTGTGATAAACCAATTAAGCTTGTGGCAACTCGCCTCAAGTGGGTAACAGAAAAGCAAAGTACGTGCCAGTAATGGAATATTCTGATAAATAGTTTATAACTATCTAAAAAATAACGAAAAAATACACATCTTACTATTCGGGTTGTGTTGAGTATCAAGCATTCCACATACGGTATGATCGGATTGACCCAACACAATCCCCCTGGAGCCTGTTGTCAGCCAACAGTGCGTACGCTGCGCAACTGACGCAGCCTCGCAATTGGAAGGAAGCTCATCGCGTTAACAATCTATGTGACCATAAAATCCGATGATAAATGACTTTAGTGTGGTGAAAGCGGACTTTTCCATGATGCCTCCTTTGTCTCTAAAAGAACAAATCAGCCGTCCCCGCTCAGTTCACCCGGGGAGAGGCATTGATAAATGCGCCAGAAACCGGACTAAGCTATCGCTCTTTCGTCAATGAAGTGAACCCTAAACCAACTTAACAACACCCTCTGTCACGCCGTAACAACCCATCCATAGCCATCCCGTAATCACAGGTTTCCCCTCGCAGTGGGTGACGCAAGTACTCGAATCCACATGGGGTGCCAGTTTTTTCATTTCCTCTTCGGCAAACCCCGAAGCTTGCGCGGGAAACTGGGGAAAGAAACTGGTTTTAATACGCTTTCCAGCCGAGGTCAAAAACACCAGTAGCGGCTCCTCTTTTCCTGCGCCGGCCTGCTCCACACTGATCGTGTAGCTGCCCTGATGTAGTTGCCGATGATGAAAGCGGCACAAGGTCACCAGATTATCCAGGCTGGTCTCACCTCCGTCCGCCCAGTGCGCAATATGATGCGCGTCGACGTAACGCGTCTCACAGCAACCAGGAAAACGGCAACACTCATCTCTAACGCTCAATGCGCGTCTGATGGCGGGAGGTACCGTGCGGGCGCGCCGTCCAATATTGAGCACCTTGCCGGTATCGTCCTCTAATACCGTCACCAGTGAGGCATCACAGGACAGGCGCCTGGCCGTATTCGGTGATATCCACTTCTTGTTGTCCAGATTACAAAGGCTGTGGCCTGCCCCGGCCTCGGAATTGGGTGCTCGCAGGGTATTGATGTCCACGTGCAGCACGATCTGGCAGCGATCGCTGCCGGTCAGGCTCTGAATGTGGCCAGAATCACCCTGGGTCGCGAGAAAATGTTCGGCCATCACCACTAGGGCATCGGCTCGGGCCTGTGGGAAACCCTCCAAGCTGCGGTCATCCGGTTCGCCTGAAATCTCCGCGGAGACGTCTCCGTTTCTCTCCATTTCTAGTGCCTGTTTTCTTACCGCCTGTTTTTCTGCCTGGACAGGTGCCGCTACCGCTTCGAGGGCCTTTACCACCAGCGACCCCTCTTCGGCGGGCAACCTGGCATGGATAACCCACATATCGTCGCTGTCCTGGTAGAAAACGAGTTCGCGGCTTTTTTGCTGATCCTCCTCGGCCCGATTCCCCTCTTCCTGCCGTTCTATGTTCCGTTGAACACTCTGGTATTTACCGACAACCTGTTCCATATGGCTGGCGGTGCCCTGTTGGGAAATCGTCAGTAGGTAGTTTTCATTTTCTGGCGTCGCGACGCGTGTCATTGCACGGACCCTGGAATATAGCTGATTTGTCCGGTGCTAAACGACTGATCAATCAGCGGGAGAGTTCATGGCGGGGAACCTTATTTACTGTGATTATATAAGGGGTATCCATTTAGCTCCAGTCAGGGCAAAATACCTGGATGGATATACAGATCTTACCGCCAGTTGCCGGAAAAGACTACCCCCAAAACTGGAACGAATTTCTCGATTGTTTTTCCACTGAAGAAGCTTGCCTTGCTTTCCTTGAGCGATTACGTTGGCCCGACGGTTATGTATGCCCGCGTTGCGACTGGAGTGGAGAAGCCTATCGCGCCAGCCGTACCCGTTTGATGTGTCGGGCCTGCCAGCACCAAAACCCGGTGACCGCAGGCACCATCTTTGACAAGACCCGAACGCCATTACGCGTCTGGCTTGCTGCGGCCTGGTATCTGACTAATCAGAAACAAGGAGTGAGCGCCCCAGGCTTACAGAGAGTGCCGGGGCTGGGCAGTTATCAGACCGCCTGGACTATGCTGCATCGATTTCGTCGCGCCATGATTCGCCCAGGCCGCGAAAGGCTCAAGGGGCCTGTTGAAGTAGATGAGACCTACTTGTCCATTACAGACAGACAAGGTTCTGGTAGCTGTGGCAGTAGAGATACTGCAACCCAAGGGGTTCGGCCGTATCCGCCTCCGCCGTATACCCAAAGACTCCGCACCCCACGTAATTCCATTCGTACAGGAGGTCGTTGAGGCTGGGGCGCGGGTACACACAGACGGCTCGGCAGCCTACCGATCATTAACTGATTTGGGTTATGTGCATCAACGCATCGTTATGCCGGGTTCCGCTTCAATCGCCGCACATCGAAATCTCGCGGCATGTTGTTCTATCGACTTCGACAACAGGCTGTCGTGACAGCACCGGTGACCTACCAGGATTTAGCGAAAAAAACTTGAATGTTTCGGTGGCAGTACCAGAATAGATAATATACTGGATATTTGTACAGTATTCGGGTTGCTGGAGCTAAATAGATACCCCTTGTTTATATACAGTATATTTTACACCCGAAAATTTGAGCTATCAACCCATTTAACCCTTGTTTTAAAGGGTTTTCTCGAAAATAATGCTTTAATAGACGCAAGACGATAATAGCTAAAACGAATGGGTTTCGACCCGTTTGAAATTACATCCCGGACTCGGGAATCCCTGGAATGGAGGCTTAAAGGGATACGGGGCGGCGAGATCGTCGGTCGTCCTTTAAGCATACCCAAGTGTGGAGATCATGGGCTATGATCAAAGGGGCCGGGATGCAAAAAGTCCGTCTCATCAATAAGGGTCCGTCTCATGAAAGTAAGGTTTGCTATTCGAATTCTGGGCGCTGTTCTTCTATCGCTAAGTCTCAGCCCAATCGCGGCACCCCGGAAGCCACCCCTGATAGAAAAGCTGTCGCCCGTGGGTACACAGCGCATGACCTCTCAGCGATCCCTGATCGACGATCTCGTGAGCCGAAATTTCGGCAGTGGTTTCAACGGCAATAAGACTCACGACATAGGGCTCTTGCAGCGCGCATTAGACCGGAGATTGGTCACTTCCAGGCAGACGCAGGAGCTGCAGGCGATGGGAATCATTTTAGGGGATTTATTGGCCGCCGATCTCGGTATGCACTGGGTTGTCTACCAGGACCAACTGGGGCGCAGCAAGGCACTGCGATACCGCCAAACGGATAACTATTTATTTCCTGTGACCATGATCTCAAGACGCAGAGAAGTGGACAACCGCCAGCCTGTTGTAGAAATTTACCAGAAGGCTTACGACATTATTGTTGCAGCACGAAAAAAGCCGCCTCCCCTTCAGTGACCCTATCTGGCATTTGACCCAGCGAGCGCTTACACTTATCCGTCAATTTGGGTCTCACTAAAAGCCACTGCATGGATCAGCTTCAAGCCGGATTTCAGTTGCATCGCAATGACCAGAATATCGCCACTTTAGCGATGACCGGGAATTGGGTGCAGGGACAAGGGAGCAAAACCTTCGCCCAGGTCGAGACCGATCTTTTTTCATCGAATACCACTGAACTCACCGTTGACGGTTCCGAATTAGACAGCTGGGATTCGGCGCTGATGGCCTTCTTACTGCAGTGTCATAACGCTTGTGCCGACGCTGGCATTGTCTTCAAAACCCGTGACATGCCCGAAGGCATAGATCAGTTGCTGGGTCTGGCCACCGCGGTTAAACCCCATAAATCCGCCCAAGACAAAAATGCCAGTTCACTGCTGGCCTCACTTAATCCACTGGCCAGTTTGCGCGAAGCCCTCAGCAAACTGGCCCAGCCCCTGGGTTTTATCGGTGAGGTGGTCGTAGCACTGTCACGCCTGGTAAGAGGCAAAGCGAATACACGACTGGTAGATTTCGTGAATTTTTGCTATCAGGCGGGACCCAATGCCTTTGGCATCATCAGCCTCACTAGCGTGCTTGCTGGAATGATTCTGGCCTATTTGGGCGCCGTGCAGCTGCAGCAATTTGGCGCAGAAATATACGTCGCAGATCTCGTGGTAATCGGCACACTCAGAGAGATGGGAGTGTTGATGACCGCCGTGGTGATGTCGGGCAGGACGGGTGCGGCCTATGCCGCACAGCTGGGAACCATGCAGACCAATGAAGAAATTGACGCCATTACCACCATGGGCATTTCGCCCATGGAATTTCTGGTTATTCCCCGCATGTTGGCGCTGGTTGCAATGATGCCACTGCTAACACTTTACGCGAATGTACTAGGTGTGCTCGGCGGCAGCCTTGTCGCAGCGGGAATGGGAATCTCCCCCACCCAATATCTCAACCAAACTGAGGCAGCTATTACTTTCACCCATGTTTTCGTCGGCCTGTTCAAGAGTATTATTTTTGGCGTCCTTATCGCTATCGCTGGATGTCGAGCAGGTATCAACTCGGGGCGCAGCTCCGCCGCCGTCGGTGAGGCCGCAACCAAGGCGGTAGTGACCGCGATCGTCTATCTCATCGTTGCCGATGCCACCATCAACATTTTGTTCCAGCAGTTGGGCATATGAACGACACACAAGAAGCTGACGTTCATATCGGGATACGGGACATGACAATGGCCTACGGTTCATTCGTGTTGCAGCGAGATCTTAATTTCAATGTCTACCGCGGAGATGTTTTTGTCATTATGGGTGGAAGCGGATGTGGAAAAAGTACCCTGCTAAAACACATGCTCGGGCTTATAACGCCCGCCAAGGGCGACATTCTCTATGACGGAGTAAGCTTCACCCACGCATCTAACGAACAGCGCAATACCATGCGCCAGCGCTGGGGAATCACCTATCAATCCGGCGGCTTGTTTAGCGCCATGACAACCGCGGAAAACATAGCACTGCCTCTACAGCTGTACACCGACTATACCGGCTCAGAAATAAAAGATATTGTGGCCTATAAGCTCTCCCTGGTCGGACTGGCTGGATATCAGGACTTCTACCCTTCGCAAATTAGCGGCGGCATGAGAAAAAGAGCGGCGCTGGCCCGAGCCATCGCGCTGAATCCCGAAATTTTGTTTTTCGATGAACCCTCCGCCGGCCTGGATCCCATCAGTTCGAGACTGCTCGATGAACTGATTGTACAAATGCAGGAATCTTTGGGCGCCACTGTGGTGATGGTGACTCATGAACTGCCCAGCATTTTCGATATTGCCACCAATTCGGTATATCTGGATGCAGACACCAGAACCATGATTGCTTACGGAGACCCTAACGAGCTCCGGGATAAAACCGAACAAGCCGTGGTGCGACAGTTTCTGACCCGGGGCATCGCAACGGCCGGAGACAAAGAAAATGAGTAACACGTCGAACCCTGTATCTATCGGTGCCTTTATTCTGGGTGCAATTGTAATCGCGGTGGCGGGCATTCTGTTCGTCAGTGGCTCCGGAATTGGCCAGGATCGTACCACGGTCGTCATGGTTTTTGATGGTTCGGTAAAAGGCTTATCAGTCGGGGCGCCAGTGGCCTTGCGAGGCGTCCAGATAGGACAAATTTCAGATATCGATCTTATTTTCGACGCAGACACGATTGATATCATTATGTTTGTGGAGGCTGAAATTCGCGAAGAGAACATAAAGCGCAGGGGTGACAGCGAGGGAGATTTTATCGAGGAAATGATCACCCGGGGGCTGCGCGCGCAGCTAAACACCCAGAGTCTACTCACAGGGCTGTTATACGTGCAGCTTGATTTCCACCCCAACAGCAAGCTTGTACTGGCACCCACCAATTCTCCCTACACACAAATCCCAACAATCCCTACCGATTTACAGCGGCTAAGCAGAGAATTCGAATCTATAAATTTCGCCCAAGTCGCAGAGGATTTAACAAGCCTGTCCCACGGTCTGAAGTTGTTTGTACTCAACGAAGACTTTCAAAAAATGCCCAAAGATCTCAACAGAACGCTCGCTGCCGTTGAGACTATGAGCAATCGGCTCAGTGAGCAATTAAAAACCTCCGGACCCAAACTCGTTGCTCTGGTGGACAAGGCGACAATCACTTTAGATGCAGCCAAAATCGAAATTCCAAAACTGTCCAGGTCAGCTCAGGAAACGCTAGCCGGTCTGGACAAAGCGCTGGGGAATTTTAACAGCGCGGTGAACGAGATAGACCACCTGGTGGCGGAAGACTCCTCCACGCGATACGAACTCAATAAGGCGTTACACGAACTGGCGCTGGCGGGGAGGGCGATGCAGTTACTGGCCAAAACCCTGGAAGAACAACCCGAGGCTTTACTGCGCGGAAAACGAGAGGAAAAACCATGAGGGCTGTGCTCAAACTAAAATTAATGGCAGTGCTGTGTGCCAGCATTCTATCGGCCTGCGGTAGTTCTCCGGCAAGCAACTATTATCTATTAAATGCCGTGGGGACCCCGCAGGCGGCTGCACAATCTCCTTCACTTGGCATCGGACCGATCAAAATTCCGGAATACCTGAACCGCAATGGCCTGGTGTATAACCGCGAGGGGAATTTGTTGCACGTTGCCAGCAACGAGCGCTGGGCTGAGCCACTCGCCAATGGCGTGGAAAGAGTTATGGGTCTGAATCTGGGCAGTTTGTTGAACACTGAAAATGTCCAGACTTTCCCCTGGCCCCACAAGCAAAAACCCGACTACGGTATCCAGGTAAGCCTTATCTCCCTGGATGCGAATGACGATCAGGCCAGCCTGACGGCAGAGTGGGTGGTTCAGAAACCAAAAACCGGACAGTTTCTGATCCGAAAAATATCGACACTTACCCGGGATCTTCCCCCCGGCGCCGTCAATCCGGCTCAAGTTGCTCCCGCCTACAGCGGATTATTGCAACAATTGAGCGAACTTATCGCCGCGACTATTAGCGCCGATCAGAATCTTCCAGATTAAAAATCGTCCGTTCGCATCATGGCATCGGAACCGCCATCGACGAAGAATACGGAACCACACACGAAACTGGCCTCTTCACTGAGCATGAATCGCATGACGTTGGCTATTTGATCAGGCTGTGCCGTGCCGCCCCATGGCACAGCCTCGCCAAACTCCCGCACAAGATGTCCCATTTCCTTGTCGGCATAAACCCGCTCCGTCAGGGGTGTATTGGTAATACCAGGTGCTACGGCGTTAAGTCGCACCCCGGCGGCGGCGTACTCGACAACATTGCGCCTCATCCAGATCATCAGAGCGCGCTTACTGCCCGCATACGCCGTATGACCATCGCGAGTTTCAATATCTGCGCAAGCCGACGCCTCATCTCCCGAGAGACAGGCCTGTACAAAGGGGTTCTCCGTTTCCATCATCGGCGCAGAATTAGATGCAACCATCAGCACGCTACCGCGTTTTTTTGCCAGCAAATCTCGCAAGCCTTCGACTGTGGCAATGGCCGCGAAGTAATTCACCTGAGCGATAAGAGACAGGGGCCTAGCCACAGGAGGTAATCCCGCGCAGGGGATAAAGCCATCTAGCCCGTCGGGCGCTCTTACCAAAATCCCGTCCACAGCGCTCTGGCGCCCCGCGGGAGTGGATAGATCGGCGATAATATCGCCCTCTTTGATATCCACGGAGATAACCTCATGCCCGGCCTCTATCAACTGTCCTTTAAGCGCCGCACCGATACCTGTGGCACCGCCTGTCATCGCAAATATTCCCATTGTTCTATCCTCGTTGTAGGTAGCGATGGCTATTCTTGCTCAAAGCGGCGAGACGCGAAATACTCAAAAGCCCTATTCACCCGATGCGCTTGAGTTTAGTCTTTGCTGGAATAGATGACTGTACCGCGGCTAACATCCACCCGGTCGGGCGTCGCAAGCACAGTTAACGACTAGTCATAACTAGCGTTGCAGTCACAGTACTTATAGAATATACAGCGATACAATCATAAAACCGGGAATTATCAAGCCATGAGCAGCCAACATTCTCACGCAAGAACATTGACCACCCTCTCTAGCGCACCCCTGGCCGCTGCGATTGCTGCAGTTGCGCTCACCACTTTCGGTGTTGCGTCCAACGCTCAAGAGCCCGAAAAGGAGCGCAAGGGCTACAACCTCAGACTGGAAGAGGTGGTGGTGACGGCCAAAGACAGCCCAGAGGATCTAACAGCTGCCCCGAGAGTAATCAATGCAGATGACGAAGCTCAGGGCATGGAGCTAGTAGTGCAGTGGAATGTACTGGACAATCTCCGCCTCACCGCCCTGACCACCTACAGGGAAACCGACACGGTAGCGGACGCGTTTTTTAATTCCGCTGGAGAAGCAGCCGGTGGCAAAGAGCCTTCTGACGACACGCAAACTGAATACACTGCGCCTCGACTGGACACCCCAGTCACCTATGGTGTGGACTTGCGCTACTCTTTTTGAGTGGCCTAAGCGCTTAAAACGGAGATTTCACCTGCCGGTTCAAGCAACTCCTGAGTCTTGAGCCGCGAGTTCCCCACCGCTTTGTCCAGGGGCGCCAGATGCCAATCGGTTTTTAATTCACTGCGAAATATCTCGTCCTCGTCGGCAATAGTCTTTGTGTTATCCAGCCAGCGGACACATTCAGAGGCTGTTAGCAGTACGGGATTGTCGATTACGTTGAATCTTCCACACATTGCCATACTGTGCCGAAATCATTGCCTGTCTGCAATCGCTGGAAAACACTTACGAAGATAGACCACCGGGACAGTGTGGGAAATCAAAGAGTTGCCAAGGTCTGCATTGATAAACCCCGCCAAGCTACTGGGGCAGCCCGCTTTCCTGAGACGGGAGAAATCTTGCATGATTCTGCCCCCCGGTAGTACTCTGTCCACCGCTATAAACAGGAGACCAGCGGATGAGTAACAAACCCCTGGCGCCAGCCATCGACGGCTGGCACACCATGAATGACAAACCGCATTTAATCGGCACCCAGTGTAAGAGTTGCGGGACCTATTTTTTCCCGAAACAACATTTCTTCTGTAAAAACCCGGACTGCGAAAGCACAGAGTTTGATGAGGTTGAGCTGAGTCGAACAGGACATATCTGGAGCTATACCAACGCCTGCTACAAACCTCCGGCTCCCTTTGTTGCCTCGGACCCCCATGTGCCCTACGCCATCGCAGCGGTGCAGTTGGACAGGGAACAGATGGTAGTTTTGGGTCAAGTAGTCACCGGGGTTGGCGTAGAAGACCTAAAAGTGGGGATGCCCGTGGAGTTAGTGCTAGAGACCTTGCACGAAACTGACGAAGACACAAAAGTGACCTGGAAATGGCAGCCTGCCCAGGGCTAATCTCGGACTTTGCGTAAAAATAATTTGGAGTAGTCAAAAATATGTCGAATGAGATTGCGATACTCGGCGCCGGTATGCACCCCTGGGGTAAGTGGGGACACAACTTTGTGGAATACGGGGTTGCAGCCGCAAGAGAGGCCCTGACCGATGCAGGAGTGCCCTGGCAGGACATCAAGTTTGTGTCTGGTGGTGCCACCATTCGTAACGGTTATCCCGGCCAAGTGGCGGGAGCAACCTTCGCGCAAGCGCTGGGCTGGCAAGGCGCAGAGGTTAATACATCCTACGCCGCCTGCGCATCGGGGTCGCAAGCCCTCGCTGCAGCGCGCAGCAAAATTCTCTCTGGAGAGTGTGCGGTTGCGCTGGTTGTGGGAGCAGATACCACACCAAAAGGCTTTTTGGCTCCTGCGGGAGGTTACCGCCCCGAGGATCCAGACTGGGTGAGGTTTTACCTGGGCATCACCAATCCTACCTATTTTGCCTTGTATGCGCGCAGGCGGATGGATTTGTACGGCGACACTCTGGAAGACTTCGCCGCGGTCAAAGTGAAGAATTCACTTATAGGCTCAAAGAATCCTCGAGCGCGATATCGCAAAGCCTTTAGTCTGGAGGATGTTGCTGCATCGGCGATGGTCGCAGACCCCCTGCGTCTAATGGACATCTGTGCCACCAGCGACGGAGGTGCAGCTCTGATTGTCTCCAGCCTGGACTACGCAAAAAGAATGGGTAAGGGAGACGCACCCAGGGTCGCCGCAATTTCAACAACGACCCCAACCTTCGCCAGCGAAGTGGTGGAAATGCCCGATATCGCAACCGACTCAGCCGCCGCCGGCGGTATTGAAGCACACAGCTTCAGAGCATCTCTGCCTCTAAAGGCCTACGAGGAAGCTGGCATTGGTCCGGAAGATATCAGCCTGGCGGAGGTCTATGACCTGTCGACCGCGCTCGAGTTAGACTGGATTGAAGACCTGCAACTGGCCCCCAGAGGCGAGGCGGCACAATTGCTGCGTGCAGGTGATACCGCAATCGGCGGTAAGATACCGGTAAATGTCTCGGGGGGTCTGGCCTGTTTTGGCGAGGCGGTCCCCGCTCAAGCCCTTGCGCAAATCTGCGAGCTAACCTGGCAATTGCGCGGGCAAGCTGGTGATCGTCAGGTGAAGAATGCCACTGTAGGAATTACAGCCAACCAGGGTCTGTTTGGTCACGGCAGCTCGGTCATTATTAAGAAATAGATGCGCAGGGGCCTTCATCGATTGCCAGCTTGAACAGCTGCCTCGTCAGAACTCTGACTGGCTACTTTTAAAAATGCGATAAGGTCTGCCCTTTCCCGAGGGTCGGGGACACCCAAACTCATCATATTTGAACCGGGAAACATCGCGTTTGGGTCCGCGAGCCACAAATACAGCAGCTCGGGAGTCCACACAACGTCGGCTTTTTTGAACACTTCAGAGTAGTAGGAAAACTCCTGCTGTTTGCCGGCCACTTTTCCAAAAATCCTATGCAGGTTCGGGCCGTTATTGTGGCCCATAAACTCCTGGGCGTAATGACAGGTGCGACAGGGGCCAAAAATCAATCTGCCTCGTTCCGCGCTGGCGTTTACCAGGTACTCCCCATTATCGACATCGGAATACGCCGCACCGGAAAGGGTAAACAAAAGGACCAGTAAACCATAAGCACGTTTGGCTAACAGACGGCCCATCAAGACTTCTTCTGCGCAGCAGCTAACTTCCCCGCCTGGCGACCAAAAAAAGTACAATCACCTACAGAAATTCCACTGGCGATATAGGGTGCCATTGGAAGCCCCGCGGTATTTCTACCCGCCGCATAGAGACCGGGAATATCTTCACCAAAGCTACTCACCACCTGCCCAGTCGTTCGGGTGTGTAAGCCCCCAAACGTATGAGCCGGGAAAAAGGCTCTATCAACAGAAAGATCCCAAGCTCTATAGGGAGGGCCCTGCAGGGGCCGCAAGAATTTCGCACTCTTTTGAAACAAGGGATCCTGCCCGCTTTGCGCATAGCGATTGTAATAGGCCACCGTGTTCTGTAACGATCCGCGCGGGAAACCCACCTGATCCGCGACATCTCCGATGGTGTTCGCCTCGGCATCCAGTAAAAAATTATCCTGTTCGGCCTGATAAGCGCTCTGCTCATCCGTAATTAACCAGGCTTTTCCACCCTGGTGAAAAGCGATATCGTTTCCCAAAACCCCGTGGTAGGACTCCTCTGACACAAAACGTTGACCGGAGGCGTTGACAACAATCCCCGAGATAACATTTTCCGGAGGGTAAATGGGGGCTATAGCAAAACCTTCATGCATTCGCAGCGCCGCAGCGCCAACGGCGACTCCCATATTAATACCGTCGCCCTGATCGCCTGCGTTGCCCCAGGGAACCGAACAATCGTAGAGGTCTGGTGCGTATTGTTTGAGCATTTCGCGATTGTGAATAAAGCCACCGCAGGCCAACACAACCCCCCGCCGCACTCGTATACTTTTGGGAGAACCATTAATTGAAACTAGCATGCCGGCAATTTTCCCGTCGCTGTGGACAACCAATTGTTTCCCTACCACCTTGGCACGCGCAGTAACGCCTTGGGCTTTGGCGCGAGCCATCATCGCCTCCATTAAACTCCGCCCCCCGTTCATGCCGTTCACCCCGGGAACGTGACCTCGCGGTGCTGGCTTGGCCCGATCTCGGGCAGGCCAGGCCAGTTCGTTCCCCGAGTAGTACAAAGACTCATCGCGCAGGGGCAGGCCCTTCTCCGCGGTAAACTTCTCCGAATAGGGAACACCCAGCTTTACCAGCCAATCGAAGTGGGCAACGCTTTGCTCACAGTACAATTGGATCTTATCCAGCTGCGGATGCTTGCCACCTGCGGTGGCAATAAAATTGTACATATCCTCGGCAGAGTCTTCGATTCCCAGCGCACGTTGCAGTGCTGTGCCGCCGCCGGCGTAGACCACGCCCCCAGACATAGCAGAGGAACCACCAAATTTGGCCAGCGACTCGATAACCAGTACCTCAGCACCCGCAGCTTGGGCTTCGAGCGCAGCACTGATACCCCCAGCGCCCGAACCGGCCACGAGTACGTCAGTGTAGATATCCCATGACTTGACCTCCGAGCTCGAAATTGCGCCCGCGCCTGCCGCGAAGGTAGTTGCGGCCGCTGCGCCCATGCCAGTCACTAGGTGACGGCGGCTTATCCCTGTGTTGTTTTCTTTGTCCATTGCGGAATAGCTCCTAAGTCCAGTCGTGACTGATGTACTCGAGCTTGCCATCGATCATATGACATCGATGACGAGGACCCGGTGTTTCCGGTACTCCATTTTCATAGCCGGCATCTCCGGTGTACAAAAAGCACATGCCGCCCTCAACTGCCACCATGTTCGGCGCGTAAATGATAGCGCTGCGAGCGCCAATGGCATCCCTGGCCTGATCGCAATTGTCATACTCGACAATATCCACCAGGCTTACATAGGTGGGTGGCATAAGGCGAAGTTCGCATGTCTCATCGGAGGCTTCCCCAAGCGCTACATCGGGACGCACCCAGCGATGATTGGCTATCTCACCGCCATCGACGGTAACACTCTGGCCATCCTTGAGGATGGCGAGGAAAAACCAGGTAGCAAAGCGTTTCTTTGCGCCAGCGGGCGTTGTCCAGTGAGACTGATACACCAGTTGGCTCGGCTCGATAAGCAAGCCGGCCTCCTCCGCGGTTTCACGAATCGCGGCATTGAGGGCAGCGGAGTATTTGCTGCGATCTTGCTCATAGTCCGCTTCATCCACTTTTCCGCCGGGGAATACCCACATTCTCAGAATATTTTAGGGATAAAAACGACTTATTGTGTCGATAACACACCCGGGGCGATCGGAGCCTTCAACTTCAATCGTCATGCGCACCACAATCTGCACACCACCTTTCACCTCTTCGACGGTGAGAACTTCCCCGCCGCCGCGAACACGGCTGCCCACAGGCACGGGCGCCGGAAATCGAACCTTGTCAGCACCATAATTGACGCCCATCGAGGCATTCTCCACACGCATAATTTCCGGGAGAAACAAATTTGCCAGGGACAAGGTGAGGTAACCGTGGGCGACGGTTTTTCCAAACGGGCCTTGCGCTGCACGTTCTGGGTCGACGTGAATCCACTGATGGTCACCGGTGGCTTCGGCGAACAAATCAATTCTACTCTGATCGATCTCCAACCATTCGCTGTACCCCAAATGTTGCCCCTGTGATTCCAGGAGCGACGCCGGATTTTCGAAAACAGTGGTCATATCTGGATGCTCTATTCGATGAATGCGCAAGGCAAGTGGCTATAGTAAGGCCCATCGGGGCTAAAAGTAAGCTTCCCTCTTGGCTAATTGATGTCAGTTCAAATGTTTTCACTGTTTGCTGCATCGCAAGCCTCTATCGGTGGTAAAATAGGCTCACTAAAAGTGCCTTCCCGCCTAACTGGATAAAGGAACCTACGAAATGCTCGAAAATTTGGATATCGCCCAGCTCATCCACGACTACGCCATCCCCTGGGGGATAAAAATTGTATTCGCCCTAATCATTTTCACCGTGGGGCGCCACAGGGGTGATCGACAATATCAATATATTCACCACCACCATGACAACCACCGATAACAAGGAAGTGATCATCCCCAATGGGTCAATCCTGGAGAGCAATATTACCAACTACTCTGCCAGAGACACCCGCAGAGTCGACATGGTTTTCGGAATCTCCTATGACGATGACCTGCGCACGGCCAAACAGATATTGCAGGAGATTATTGCGGCAGACACTCGCGTTCTGGCCGATCCAGAACCCGTAATCGCCCTGAGTGAACTGGCAGATTCCAGCGTCAGTTTTATTGTTCGGCCCTGGGTAAAATCAGAGGATTACCGGGATGTAATGTGGGGTACCACAGAGGCAGTGAAGCTCAAGTTCGACGAGGCGGGAATCAGCATCCCCTATCCTCAAATGGATGTGCACATGGATAAACCTGATTAATGTCAGAGAGTGCTAAGGCAGTAGCCACTAAACCCTTCATTACAAGGATTTCACAGTTAATCACGCCCCCTTGTGCTATAAATGCAGCTTCTCTATGGAATGAATCGTGGCAATTTCTATCTTGAGTAAAAAAGTTCTCCCCCTGGCAATGCTCGCAGCTGCCACGGCTATTTCCTACGTGATGTACCTCAATCGACCCACATCGGAAACAACTGAGCCGGTTTATGTCCCTGTGACTATTGATGTTGCCCAAGTTGTGCAAGAAGACATAAGAATTCCCATACAGGCACAGGGCAGCGTTTCGGCTTTGCGACAGACCAACCTTGTATCAGAAGTCAGCGGTAATATTGTCGAAGTTTCGCCGGTCTTCAATGTGGGCGGCTACGTGTCTGCAGGTGACGTTATATTGCGGATCGATCCACGAAACTACCAAACACGACTACTGCAGGCGCGAGCAGCTCTAGAATCTGCAAATAGTAACTTGGCACAGGAAAAAGGTCGTGCTCAAGTAGCGCTCAACGAGTGGGAGAGGCTTCCCAAGGGCAGTCAGCGCAGCCAGGCCGCCAAGGACTTATATTTACGCAAGCCACAAATGGGCCAGGCTGAAGCGCAATCTCTCGCTGCCCAAGCCGACCTCAGTACAGCTCGAGACGACCTGGAGCGCACGGTTATTCGCTCACCCTACGATGCCCTAATTAGCAAAAAAAGTAGCGAACTGGGTCAGTTTGCAGATGTTGGAACACCGCTGGCCGAAATTTTTTCCATAGATTACGCAGAGATCAGACTCGCAATACCCCAAAGTAAGTTGGCGTATATCGACCTGCCCGGCCTTGCGGACGTAGAAACTTTAAACACCCAGGTGGATCTCTACACTGATGTTTCAGGAGAGGTTAAGCATTGGCCCGCAACCTTGCACCGCACCGAAGGTACTTACGACGAGCGCTCTCGCGTACTGTTTACCGTTGCGCGTATCGAGGACCCCTACGCCCTGAAAAGAAATAGCGCTCACCCTCCTCTTCGCATCGGCACATTCGTGAACGCCAACATCCAGGGAAAGTTACAAAGCAATTTGGTCGCGCTGCCGCGCTATATTCTGCGAGCGGGAAATATCGTCTGGACGGTCGATAAAAATCAGCAATTACGCAATAGGAAACTGACACTCTTGCGAACGGGCGGAGACACCATGTACGTAACTGCGGGTCTTCAAGACGGAGACCTGGTATCACTCACGGCACTCGATAGTACCTTCGCCGGAGCGACTGTGAGCGTTGTATCGCGGACCAAAACCAACGCAGCATCAGAACCCTCAGGTGATACCGCAATCCTGCCAGAACTTGCAGATAAGTCCCGTAATAGTGACAACACAGCCTCCGGGAGTTCTCAAATAACCACACAGAGCGATGCAGGGTGAACCGCAGAAAATCCCACAAAGGCATCATCAATTGGTTTGCAATGAATCCGGTAGCTGCAAACCTTTTGATGGTAATCATTATGGTGGTAGGCCTTGTTTCGGCCTTTACCATTCAGCGCGCTATCTTCCCGACCTTTGATATTGAAGTTATTACCATCAATATGCCCTACCCCGGCGCTGCCCCCGAGGAAGTTGAAAAGGGCATCGTCGAAAAAATTGAAGAGGCTATCAACGACGTAGACGGGATAAAGCGGGTCACCTCTACCTCCTACGAATCTAACGCACAAATTATGATCGAGCCCCGGGAAGGCTCCGACCTGAGCAAACTTCTCAGCGATGTGAAAAACAGGATTGATGGCGTTCAGCATTTTCCAGAGGAATCTGAAAATGCGATTATCATGCAACCAGAGTTATTGTTTCCCGCCCTGAGTGTACAGATATCAGGCGAGCTCGATGAAAGAAGCATGAAGTCTCTGGCGGACGAAATTCGAAGAGACTTGCTAACCTTTCCCGAAGTATCCGCAGCGACCGTTTTCGGCGCGAGAGATTACGAAATATCAGTTGAAATTTCAGAACAGCAACTGCGTGAGTATCACCTTAGCCTTGGGGAGGTGGCTCGAGCTATATCCCTGTCCTCCCTGGATCTTCCCGCTGGCTCAGTGCAAACGAAAAATGGCGACATCATGCTCCGGACTTTGGGGCAGGCTTACGAACAAAAAGAATTTGAATCCATTGTACTCAAAACCTGGCCCGACGGTACGCGCCTACTCCTTGGCGACATAGCGGTGGTCAATGACGCCTTCGTAGACGGACGCGGGTTTTCCATGTTCGATGGCAAGTATTCATTAGGCATTAACGTCTACGCGATGGGCAAGCAGGACATTATTAAAACTGCAGATGTCACCAAAGCCTACGTCGCCGAAAAAAACGGCCGGCTCCCTCAGGGAATCAGCCTTAACATTTGGTCAGATATCACTTTCTATCTGGACGATCGATTGGGGATGATGGTCAAAAACCTGGGTATGGGCGCTCTTTTGGTGTTCTTTATTTTGGCGCTCTTCCTGGAAATAAAACTCGCATTCTGGGTCATGCTGGGGATTCCAGTGTGCTTTCTGGGTGCCATGGCTTTCATCAACACGCCGTACATCGACACCTCCCTGAACATGATCAGTATTTTCGGATTTATCCTGGTACTGGGTATTGTGGTAGACGACGCCATCATTATGGGAGAGAGCGCTTATACCGAGGCCGAGGAATACGGCCACAGCCTGAGAAGTATTGTGAACGGAGTGCATCGAGTTTCTACACCGGCAACCTTCGGCGTACTAACTGCCATAGCCGCCTTCACCCCAACATTATTTATTGATGGAATGTTCGGTGCCTTCCCGGAAGCCTGCGGTTGGGTCGTGATCTTGTGTCTGTGCTTTTCATTGATCGAGTCAAAATGGATTCTTCCATCGCATTTGGCTCACAGTAAACCCACCACGAGTGAGTGGCTACTGAAGGTCGATCATATACAGGAAGCCGTCAACCGGAAGCTCAAGGGTTTTATAGCGCATCGCTATCGTCCGTTGATGGAAAAATGCATTGCAAACCGCTACACAACGCTGGCCTTTTTCCTGTCCCTTCTGATTCTCTGTGGCGGCCTAATAGCGGGCGGAGTGGTCCGCACAGTTCTGGCACCCGACACTCCCGGAGAATTTATCCAGGCCGAGTTGCGCATGACAGAGGGCGCGCCAGAACAAAGAACCCAGGAAGTGATTAAGTTCATGGTGGATTCGCTATTCGAAATTGAACGCGAGTACCAGCAGGAACACGGCCAGAGTAAAAGGTTTATCGCCCACACCTTCGCATTTGGTTTCGATCGAATCAATGGCGGCATCAATGTCGAGTTGACCAAAGAGGACCAACGCAAACTTTCCACTCGTCAAATTGAAGCACTTTGGCGAGAGAAGGTGGGCTTGGTCCACGGCGTTGACGTGTTGTCCATTAATAGCGCAGACGGGCCGAGCTTTGGGCCAGCCATTTCCTTTAACCTAATGCACAAAGACTTTGCGGTGTTGAGCAAGGCGTCTGGAGAACTGGAAGAGGCAATGCGTCACTACGCCGGCCTTTACGACATCCGCAACGGCGCCAGTGATACCTCCGACGAGCTCCATCTGGATATCTTGCCCGAGGGTGAAGCCCTGGGCCTCAATCGTTTTGAACTGGGTACCCAGCTCAGACATGCGTTTTACGGAGCAGAGGCGCAACGCGTGCAGCGCGGTATCGATGAAATAAAAGTCATGGTGCGCTACCCCAAGACCGATCGCGAAACTACAAGCTCTCTGGAAAATATGTTTATTCGCACGCCAGAAGGAGACGCCGTCCCCTTTGAGACTGTCGCTACCATGGAAATGAAGAAAGGTCTTATCAAGGCGACACGCATCAACTACCAGCGCGCCGTTGAAGTCACCGCTGAAGCTGACAAGAAAATTGTGGAGCCGGGTAGAGTGATCAGCGAGATCGAAGAAAAAGTATTCCCCGACCTCATTGCCAAGTACCCAGGTCTGAGCTACTCCCTCGCAGGAGCTTCAGAAGAAGAGACCAAAATGGCGAACAGCATGCTTACCGGTTTTACGCTCGCACTGTTCGCGATCTACGCGCTTCTAGCGGTGCCAACTCGTTCCTACCTGCAGCCCCTAATCATAATGGGTGTTATTCCCTTTGGCATTATCGGTGCCATTGTCGGCCACTGGCTCACCGGGTTTCCGCTGAGCATGATGTCGATGATGGGGGTTATTGCGCTCAGCGGAGTGGTTGTGAACGACAGCCTTATACTGGTCGACTATGTAAACAAGGCGGTAGCTGAGGGAACGGATCATTACAAGGCAGTTGTGGACGCAGGGACTCGCCGCTTCAGAGCAATACTACTCACCTCTCTCACCACGTTTTTCGGCTTGGCGCCGATATTACTAGAGCGCAGCGTGCAAGCGATGGAGATCGTACCCATGGCCATCTCACTGGCTTTTGGAATCGTATTTGCAACTGTGATTACTTTACTGCTGGTGCCTTGCCTGTACATGATTCTGGGGGACATGAACCGCTGGTGGGCGGCCAGAGGAAACCTAGCGAACGAAGTCGACTCCGCGGTTATCAACCCTTAGAAGTAGTCTGTTTTTGGCCCGTGTTTCCGCCGGGTGTTGCTGGCCGGCATACTGGATTCCCAGACTTTACTTCGCAACATTGCTTTATACTTTCAGTGCAAGGGAGGCGGATCATGAAAACACTTACAATAGGCACTCGCACGGTGGTGCTGTTTGACAAGATGACTTCGACCAGAGCGGATTATTCACTGCACACCGATAAAATTACCGACCTCAAACTGTCTCCCGACGGAAAGTTTGCCCTCAGTAGTTCCGTCGATACAACGGCGATTTATTGGGAGGTGGCCTACTGATTTCCCCGTTGTTGATGTAGCGGAAAACAATCGTGGAGACCTGGTAAGTGTGGGATCGACGGGGCTAGTGGAGATATGGACACGGCAATGGTAAGTGGAGAGTGCCAGCCGGAGTTACCATCAAAAAACCATGTGTCGAAAGGATTTCATTTGGATAGCCTCTAGTCGGCGAAAGAAGCCAAGTAGGGAATAAAAATAAGACCGCCCATCACCACCGCAAACACCGCGGTTATCAGCACGGCGGCGGCCGCCACATCTTTCGCTTTAGCAATCAACGGATGATGTTCTGGCACAGCGGCATCGGCCAAATACTCCAGCGCTGTGTTAAAGCCCTCGGCGAGCCAAACCAAAGATACAGTCAATATAAGCGACTGCCATTCGGCTCGGGATATGTTCAGATACAAGGCCAACACAAAGACAAGCACTGTCGCCAGTGCGTGTATTTGCGCATTCGCTTGTTCTTTGATTAAAGTCACAACACCCCGAAAGGCGTAAGTAAAACTCGCGAGGCGTTGCGATAGCCAGTTCATTTTATTCTCTGGACATGTAACGAGCTTCCTGCGTGTTGATGCGCACGCGCTCGCCCACTTCGAGGTATTCCGGTAACTGAACTACCAGGCCACTGGCGAAAGTCGCAGGTTTGTTTCGGGCAGACGCCGAAGCGCCTTTGATACCCGGAGCACAATCGATGATTTCCAACACAACCGACTGCGGTAGCTCAATACCGATAAAATCACCGTTTATCACCAGGCCCATAATCCCCTCAAGCCCCTCGGTAATATAGGGAAGTTCATCGACCATCATATCCGCGGATAGGTGATACTGGCTGTAGTCTTCAATATCCATAAAGACGAAGAACTCATCGTCCATGTAAGAAAACTGGACCTGGCGCCGCTCGAGATCGACCTCGCCCAGCATGTCCTCGCCCTTAAAGGTTTCGTCCAGCTTTTGCTTTGTGCGAACTTCGTTGAAGCGGATTTTATACAGCGTGTTTGCACCGCGACTAGACGGCGACTTCACTTCAATTTTCCGGACGATGTAGACACCGCCATTAATCTCCACCACACCGCCTTTTTTTAAATCGCTTGCCTTTGGCACCGTGCTCTCCTGTATTGCAATTTGAGAGTATAATGGCGATCCGATCGCAAACTGGCAAGTAAATCATGGGGCAATTCAAGCACATCTCTACGCAGGAGACGAAGCTGATGCTGGACGACGGCACTGCCGCCCTGGTAGATATTCGTGATGAACAATCGTTTGCGGGAGGTCATATTAAAGGAGCGACCCATCTAGACAATGTCAGCTTGCCCGATTTCATTGTGGAGGGCGACCCGGATGTTCCACTCATCGTGTGTTGCTACCATGGAAATTCCAGCCAGCAAGCCGCTTCTTTTCTCAACGAAAAAGGATTCGAAGACGTCTACAGTATGGACGGCGGGTTTGAAGCATGGCGAGCGCAGTACCCCTTCGAAACAGCCTGAGCCGGCAACACCCTCACACCTACTAATAAAAACTCGCGCAAGAGACACAGCGAACATACAGGTGTGCGGGATCGTCGAGATTTTCAAATTCCCGCGCAGCCGCAGAAAAAGTTTGCAACACACCGGAAAACGCATCGGCCATGGAGGAATTCGCCCAGAGTTGGACACTACCTATGCGCCCGGACAATTGCTGCAACAGTAAATCTCTGGGTGAGAGCGGCAGGCCAACGTATTCAATCTCATATTGGGACAAGCCCGAGAGTTTACCCGCCGCCGCAATGGCATCTTGTAAATCACCCAGCTTGTCTATCAAACCGTGTTCAAGCGCATCAGAGGCGTTCCATACCCTCCCCTGTGCGACCGCATCAACCTCTTCGATGCTCATACCCCGCCCCTGCGCCACCAGGCCCAGGAAACTCTGATAGGTGTGTTCGACCGAGCTGGTGAATGAAACCGCAATATCTTCATTCAAAGGCCTGTCAAACCTCAAGCTTCCGGCCAGCGGTGTCGTTCCAACTCCGTCGGTATGCACTCCCGTTCGCTCTATCAGCCGTTCGAAGGTGGGAAATGCCGCAAAAACACCAATGCTCCCGGTAATGGTTGTGGGAGTGGCCCAGATCTCGTCCGCTTCCGCCGCTATGTAATATCCGCCGGAAGCGGCCACCGCGCCCATGGAAATAACTATCGGCATTCCTTCGCCTTTTGCCCTCAGGACTTCCTGACGAATAACTTCCGAAGCGAACACACTGCCCCCGCCACTATTCACTCGCAGAACAATCGCGCCTACACCCTCAGCTTCTGCAGTGGAACGTATCAGTCGCGCTAGAGAGTCGCCACCAATAGAACCCGGAGGTTGATCTCCTACCTGAATTCCACCCTGAGCGGTAATGACAGCAATGCGATCACCCTCTACTCCCATTAGGGACAAAGGTCTCTGACGGCCGACATAGTGTTCAAAACCGACCGCTTCAAACAGGCCTTCTTCCGTCGTCGCTCCAACCAATTCGGATAAATAGTCGTTGACCTCATTCCTACCCATCAATTTATCGACCAACTGGGCGACCATCGACGTCTTCGCTAAATCCCCGCCCTGTGCCTGTAAATTCAAGGAGTAGTTTTCGATGTACTGGTTCACCGCGCCGGGAGCCAATTCTCGCTGCTGTTCTACGACATCGGTATAGTTTTGCCACAATCCGCCGAGCCAGCGGCCTGTAATCTCTTTCTCACCCGGAGACATGTCATCCCGCAAGAAGGGCTCAGCAATCGACTTGTGCTCGCCGGCTTTAAACACGTGCATGCTCACGGACAATTTTTCCAGGGCCTCGCGAAAGTAATTATGATAGCTACTAAAACCCTCCAGCATAACGCCGCCTAAGGGATGCATTACAATGGTATCTGCGTGACTGGCCAGTAGGTACTGGTCCTGAGTGTAATAGTCGCCCACAGCGACGATAGGTTTACCGCTGGCCTTGAAGGACTCAAGCGCACGAACTATCTCTAGCGTCTTGCTGATGCCGACTGAAACCAGAGAGTCCAACTCCATGACCATGGAATTAATCGCGGGGTCATCCCGGGCATACTCTATAGCGTCGATCACGTCTCTGAGCAACACTTCATGTTGCGCCGGAGAGGCCTCCCCCAAAAGCGCCTGCAACGGTGGCACGAAAGATTTCTCATCCACGACAGTCCCATGCGGGTTGAGAAGCAGCGCGGCGCGTTCCGGCAGGGGTTCAGGCCCGCCGCCCATGTAGACAAAGTAAATAAGCGCGAGCATTACCAGAAATAGGATATTCGACAGCGCCAGTCGAAATACAGTAATCCCACGCCAGCAAGCCGACAAAAATCGACGTAGTAATTCCCACAATTTCATTCCGCACTCTCCATAATCTAACACTTGTACATCAAGACTGTTTCAATTCCCGCGCCCGCCAGCGCACATATAGCATAGCGCTAATAAATAGCGTTACCACCGCGACCATACCAAACATCGCCAGGATACTGCCGGGCTGGGCAAACAGGCGCTCCACCAGCACCAAAAAATACAATAAACTGACGAAGCACAGCCAAATATAACTGCGCAAATTATCCCCGATGAGCCCAGGAAGAAAAATCGCTAAGGGCAATATCTTGCCCGGAACAATAATCCACGGAACTTGCATCGCCCAGGAATCTATCACCTGCACTGCCAGTAACTGGCCCCAACTCAACAGACACAATAAACGCATTTTATCACTGGCCGTCGACCAGGTAAGTTTCCTCACGTTGACTTTCCCGTTGTCAAGCGCGCCACACGATTTCCAAGCGCTTTGCACAGAGCCGCCTCAGTCTCGTCGACAGGTAAATCGTTCTCCGGCCCAGCCCAGTGAGATGCGCCATAGGGAGTGCCGCCACTGCGGCTGCTCATCAAACCCGCCTCGCTGTAAGGGAGCCCGGCAATCACCATACCGTGGTGCAGCAGAGGAAGTATCATGCTCAATAACGTCGATTCCTGTCCACCGTGTATGCTTGAGGTAGAGGTAAACACCGCTGCAGGTTTATCGATAAGCGCACCACTTAACCAAAGATCAGAGGACTGATCCAAGAAATATTTCAGAGGCGCCGCCATATTACCAAAACGGGTGGGGCTGCCCATTACCAGGCCCGAACAATTGCGCAAATCCTCCTGCTCACAATAAAGCGGTCCCGCAGCGGGTAGGTCTTCCTCTACCGCCTCACAATTGGCCGAAACAGGTGGGACAGTTCGCAACAAAGCTCTGACGCCAGGCACCAGTTCAACCCCTCTTGCGATGTGTGCCGCCATATCTGCGGTTGCGCCGTGTCGTGAGTAGTAAAGTACCAGCACATAGGGATCGCTCACTGCGCCAACAATCCCAGAACATTTTCTGGTGGCCGTCCGAGCACCGCTCGATCTCCACGGACTACGATTGGCCTTTCGATCAGCCTGGGGTGTTCGGACATTGCGCCGATAACATCGCGCTCACTGGAACCCTTCCCTAAACCGCAAGTTTTGTAGGCTTCTTCTCCCGTTCGAACCAGATCAGCGGCGCTCATACCGAGTTTCCTCAACAGGCCCTCTAACTCTTCGCGGTCCGGGCCCGTATCCAGGTAGAGAACAATCTCGGGACTGACGCCGTTCTCTTCCAGCAAAGCCAGGGTTGCACGGGATTTGGAACAACGTGGATTGTGGTAAATCGTGAAATCACTCATGGGAAACCTGTCACAAAAAGTCGGCGCCAGTATAGCAAAGCTGGACGCCGGGGACTCCTGCGCAAACGAGTATATTCATGCAATAATAAACGTATGGAATTTATGTTGACACATTTGCGGAAAATTTGGTGGCGATGCCACTACCTGTTTACCCGATTCCGAGTAGACCGCTGCTCCGAAAACGCCGCCGCCCTAACCTACATGAGTTTGTTTGCACTGGTCCCCTTAATGACAGTGCTCTACACTATGGCCTCGGCCATACCGGCGTTTCAGGGTGTCGAGCTTAAGATCGAAGCTTTTATGTTCGAAAACCTGGTTCCGGAAACCAGTTCCGATATTCAGGAATATCTGGGGGATTTTTCGCGCCAGGCCAAGAACCTAACCGGGTTTGGCATAGTGTTTCTGGTGATTACCGCTGTAATCATGCTGAGAAACATTGAAAAATCCTTCAACCAAATCTGGAGAACCCGCGAAAACCGCAGCGCAGTCTCCAGCTTCCTCTTGTATTGGGCGGTGCTAAGCCTCGCCCCAGTAACGGTTGGTCTTGCTCTGGGTATCAGCACCTATCTCACCTCGTTTGCCAATATGGTGGTGAGTGTCGGCTTTACCGGGATCGGCGCCTACCTGCTCAAACTGGCTCCCATCATGCTCAACACTGCTGGGTTTACACTTATTTACGCAGCGGTGCCCAATTGTGCAGTGCCACTACGCCACGCCTTCATTGGAGGCTTTGTAGCTGCGGCAGGGTTCAATATCGCACGTTCATTGTTCACCCAACTGGTAGTCGGCTCCAGCTACACCTTTATCTATGGCGCATTTGCCGCGGTGCCGCTATTCCTGCTCTGGATTTACCTGTCCTGGAACATTGTATTGATCGGAGCAATATTGGTTCACAGCCTCTCCGCTTACCAAAGTCAGGAACAGGCTACCCGCCCTAATGTGCTAAAAGCACTAGATGTACTGTATCTATTCTGGATCAATCAAAAATCCGGTACCTCTGTTAACGAACTGGATATCTTCAAGGAAAAGCACGAAGTCACCCGGGAGCTAGACAGCGAAACATGGAGCAAGCTGCGGGACCTGTTTCTGGAGAAAAAACTCATTAGCCAAAGCGAACGCGGGGAATACCTGTTGAGTCGCGATTTACACAGCATTACGTTCTGGCAACTTAAAGAGTGGGTAAACACCGAACACCCGCTGAGCGAAGAAGACCATTTGAACCAACTAAGCTGGCAGCGTGAGGCCTATTCTCTGCTGCGCGATCAAAGATCCCAGCAACACGATTCTTTGAATCTGAGCCTTGCTGAGCTGTTTGCCAAATGAGAATACTCGCGCTGCTGTTCAGCCTATTGATGCTCAATGGTTGTATGGGCGAAGACAAAAGCAACAGCGAGCCAGGTATTTCCGATTATCAAGGCCAGTGGCTTGTCATCAACTATTGGGCGAAGTGGTGTAAGCCCTGCCTCAAAGAGATTCCAGAGCTGAATGAACTCGACCGCCAGTTTGACAATGTATCGGTGCTGGGTGTGAACTACGATGGGGCAACCGGGGAAGATCTGTCCCAGCAAATCAGTGCTTTTTCTATCGAATTCCCAGTACTCAGCCACGACCCGGCGGCCCAGTTGGGGACGCGACGACCCAGCGTCCTGCCAACGACTTTGATTCTAAACCCCCAGGGCGAACTGACAGCGACTTTGGTTGGTCCCCAGACGGTGCTTTCGCTGAGCGAAGCTTCAGAACAAACCCAATGAGGAATAAAACGATGGGGGATTCATCACTCTACGATACGATTGCACTGGATGCCACGAGATATCCAGAGCCTGAAATGTTGCGCCGGGCGCGAAGCTTTCAGGAAGAGGCTACGGAGCGAAGAACTGTTCGGGACTTTAGCGCGGAGCCAGTCCCGAGAGAAATCATCGAACAATGCCTGCTGGCAGCAGGCAGCGCACCCTCGGGAGCCAATCGCCAACCCTGGCATTTTTGCGTGGTGAGCAATCGTAACTTAAAGCGACAGATTCGCGAGGGCGCTGAAGAGGAAGAGCGTGAGTTTTACGAACGACGGGCACCAACCGATTGGCTGGAAGCTCTGGCACCACTTGGAACCAACGCAGACAAACCTTTTCTGGAAACCGCACCCTACCTGATAGTGATATTTGCACAGAAGTTTATGATCGATAAGGAGGGTAATAAGGAAAAGAACTACTACGTGCCCGAGTCTGTGGGCATCGCCACCGGGATGTTGATCAGCGCGCTACACCATGCGGGTTTGGCTAGCCTCACCCACACGCCCAGCCCTATGAAATTCCTCAATCGAATCCTGGACAGACCAAGCTCCGAAAAACCCAGTATGATTCTAGTAGTGGGGTATCCCACCGAAGATGCCCATGTACCCGATATCAACCGTAAGCCATTGACGGGGATAGCAAGCTTTCTCGAATAGAAAGTTGGAATAAAAAACCGGAATAAAAAACCGGCCCAGTGGGCCGGTATAGAGAAAAACTCTCAAGGGGATATAGGACCTGAATGGAGCTCGTACAACCAGCACTGCGACTGCGCCTTGAAGGACATGGTCACCTCGATAATGGCCGTCTACATTACTACTGTTAAATGAGACTTTCCCGGTCTGGTAAAGTTCCAGAAATCCAAAAATAATTTGAAATTTAATCTCTGAACTGCTCAAACTCTACCAGCGCGGGCTCGATAACAATGTTTAAACCAGCCGGTGTAGATTCAGGTTCGGCCGCCTGGGATTGCAGTACACCGGTGCTTGCAAGTGCCACAAAGATAACCGTGTAGACCAAGCTTAAAAATATCTTAATTTTTCTTTTCACAATTCTTCCTCCGTCCGGGCACGCGCCACAATAAATGCTGACTGGTCTATAGTTGGGATATATGACCCGCATTCAAGCTCAAATATCCCGGGAATTCGTTAAGATTTGTTAATGCAGCAGACAAAATAGACAAGCGAGCTGACGGGTACTACCCTTGGCAGGTTAATCGCTGCTACTTAGTAAGAAAATCAAAGGAAATCAATCATGACTAAAATTTTTGACGACAATGCTGTAACCATTGGCGGAACACCACTTGTGCGGATCAACCACATTAGTGAGGGTAATATTTACGTCAAGCTGGAAAATCGCAATCCCGCTATGTCAGTGAAGTGTCGGATTGGCAGCTCCATGGTGCTCACTGCGGAAAAAGACGGAAGCCTAAAACCGGGAATGACCATTGTTGAACCCACAAGTGGAAATACCGGTATTGCCCTGGCATTTGTTGCAGCTGCACGAGGATATGGCTGCACTTTGATCATGCCAAATACTATGAGCCTCGAACGCCGAATGTTGATGAAGGCCCTGGGTGCTGAAGTTGTACTCACCGAAGGCAGCAAAGGCATACCCGCTGCAATAGCCAAGGCGGAGGAGATAATCGCTTCAGATCCGAAAAAATACTGGGGCCCCCACCAATTCGAGAACCCGGCAAATCCGGCAATACATGAGAAGACCACGGGACCCGAAATCTGGCGTGATACAGATGGTCAAGTGGACATCCTCATTTCAGGGGTTGGGACAGGCGGCACCATTACAGGCATTTCCCGATATCTTAAGCAAACAGAAGGCAAGGCTATTCACAGTATCGCGATTGAACCTACCTCTACCACCGTCATCAGCTCGGCGTTGGCCGGCGTGGAGCATATCCACGGGCCCCACAAAATCCAGGGCATAGGTGCTGGTTTCGTACCCGGAAATCTGGATCTTAGCCTGATAGATCAAGTGGAACAGGTTGAAAATGATGAGGCGATGGAATGGGCCCATAAACTAATGCGCCAGGAGGGGATATTGGCCGGCGTATCGTCGGGGGCAGCAATGGCGGTGGCACACCGCGTATCACAGCAAGCTCGGCACGAGGGTAAAATGATTGTGGCGATACTGCCCGATTCTGGCGAGAGGTACCTCAGCTCGCCAATGTTCGAGGGGGTATTCAGTGACAATGAGACGGTCCAGTAAAAAGCAATAGCGAGCGCTGGGCGTGATTCTGGGAGAGCGGCTCCAGACGCACATTCTCGCCTTTCAAGACAACCGGACTGACTTCGTAAAACATCCTGTAAAACCCCTATTCAAACTCGTCCAACAACGCGGCTCGATAGTAACTTAGACCCCACGCTAACAAGGCCGCCGCCAGAGGGCAAGAGTTCCAGTGGGAAGCATCGGGCCGATAGCGGCGGGAATCATCCAAATTATTGCAATCCACATCACAATTCGAACACTGGCATCGGAGTAGCCCCGCTGCAGCAGTGGCCTGACGCTCCAGCCACCCAGAATGGTTCCTACGCTGCCAGCAATGATAAAGATCAAGCCGAACATGGAACCGGCTTCCGCCCGGTCCATCCCGTGATTGCGCACCAGAAATTCCGGATACCAGGCCATGGTGCCGTAGCCCAAGACAGATAACAAAGAGACTCCTAGTATGAGGGAACTGTAGGCCTGCCAATTGCTGCGAAGCCTCTGTCCCACTGCGCCTACGCTATAGGCCTCAGTGTTATCTGAGCCTGTGGACGAATCGCCTTTGCGCGGGGGCTCAACCATCAGCGAAAGCAGGGCTACAAGCGCAAAACCGGGCAAACCGACCACTGCAAAGGTCATTTGCCAAGGTCGAAGTTCGCCAAGCAGTGGTAAGGCCACAGCGCCGTGAACCAGAAAGTACTCGTACACAGCACCGCCAACAATATAAGCCAAACCGCCACCCAGGGTAATTCCCAGTGTGTAGATGGCCATTGCCCTCGGGAGCGCGTCCCTGGAAAAGTAGTCACTGAGCAAACTGTAGGCGGGGGGCGACAGTGCGGCCTCCCCCACTCCCACGCCCATACGAGCGACAAACAACATCTTGAAACTTTGCGCTGCCCCGCACAGGCAGGTCATGACACTCCAGAAAAACACGCCGATGGCGATGATACTCTTGCGGCTGCCGCGGTCGGCCAAGCGGGCAATAGGCAGGCCGAGAAAAATGTAGAACATGGAAAATGCGAAGCCGTGGAGCAAGCTGTACTGAAAATCGCTGATATCAAAATCAGCGCGAATAGGGCCCACCAATACCGCCATCGCATTGCGATCTATAAAAGACAAGATATAGGCCAACAGCAGCACCAATAGCGCATAATTGGCCTGGCGCGATGTTGAGGCTGATTCAGTCACGGGAGGATGATAGTTGAACCTGTGGTTTTCCTGGCCTCGAGATCCCGATGCGCGCTGCGGATATCATCCAATGCATAGCGCTGGTTTACCTCAATGACAATATCCGAGTTTTGCACTCGTGTAAATAAATCAGCAGATGATTGGCGCAACTCTTCGGTGGTAGCGGTGTAGCTCACGATGGTCGGCCTTGTGATATACAAAGAACCCTTTGCAGCTAACACCTGCAAGTCCAAGGGATCCGGCGCACCCGATGCATTGCCAAAGCTCACCATCAAACCACGGGGTGCAAGACAATCGAGGGACATATCAAATGTATCCTTGCCGACGCCATCAAACACCACAGGCAGCTTAGTGCCCCCGGTGATCTCCAAAACCCGTTCCGCAACATTCCCGGTTCGATAGTTAATCACATGCCGATAGCCATGTGCCCGGGCAATTTCAGCCTTCTCGTCAGACCCAACAGTGCCGATTGCACAGGCCCCTATACTATTGGCCCACTGGCCAAAGATAAGTCCCACACCACCGGCGGCGGCGTGATACAGACAGGTTTCTCCGGCTTTCAGTGGGTAGCTGCGCTGCAGCAGATATTCGGCCGTCTGCCCTTTTAGCAACATTGCGGCGGCAGTCTCAAAATCAATGCCTTCGGGTATCTTCACCAAACGCGCTGCCGGCAGATTAATCGCTTGCGAATAGGCCCCAAAGCCCGCAGAGCAATAGGCGACCCGGTCGTTAACCGCCAATTCCACACCCTCCCCAACCGCCTCAACGATCCCGGCACCCTCCAACCCCAAGCCAATGGGCAGAGGCAGGGGATACAGTCCACTGCGGTGATAGGTATCGATGTAGTTCAGGCCGATGGCCTGATTGGCGACCCTCACCATTCCCGGCCCCGGAGCTTCCAGCTCGATATCTTCAAACACCATGACCTCGGGTCCGCCTGTCTCGTGAATGCGTACAGCCTTAACCATTGCCTCTTCTCCTTTCGAATAAGAGGGTGATATTGCTGCATCGCTGGACGCTAAACAAGAAATACATCGGAACAATGGCATGGGCTCCCGACCATCTATCGCTAGCAATACAGCCCCATTAGGTTAGGATGTCGGTTTTTGGGGATGATTCGCTTGTTCACAGATCTACCACTTGATCGACGACTCTTTTTGGGCCTCGAATCCATGGCACTTACCGAGCCAACACAGGTGCAGGCGAAAGTCATTCCAGCGGCGCTGAGTGGTAAAGATCTGATGGTGAGTGCCGAGACCGGCACCGGCAAAACCCTGGCATATCTGATTCCCACGGTGCAGACCTTGCTGGAAAATAGCTCAACGCGGGAAGTCGGAACCCAGGCACTCATACTGGTTCCCACCAGAGAACTGGCGCGCCAGGTTTTGAAGCAATGCCGCAAGCTGACCGCAAAGATGCCGGTGGATGTGCAGGGTATATCCGGCGGCGCGGACTTCAAATTTCAAAAAGCCATTTTGCGCAAAGACCCCCAAATTGTCGTCGCAACACCGGGCCGGCTTCTTGAGCACTGCGAAAAAGGCGGCGCTGAATTATCCTCACTGAAAATTCTGATATTGGACGAAGCGGACCGAGTGCTAGACATGGGTTTTCGTGACGACGTGATGAAAATCAATTCTTTCTGCCCCATGGAAAAGCAATTTCTCATGCTGTCGGCGACCCTGAAACACAAAGGTTTGGGCGGTATGGCAAATGAGCTATTGGACACCCCGCAGACAATTAGTATCGGCGAGGTGCGCCAACCTCACAGCCAAATTTTTCATCAAATGATTCTCGCCGATAACCAACAGCACAAGGATAAGGTACTAACCGCACTGCTCAAGCTAGGTGGATTCAAGCGCGCTTTGGTTTTCAGCAACAAACGCTCTACTGCCCAGCGCCTGGCGGGTCTGCTGGCTTATCACAAACTGAAGTGCGCCACGCTTCATGGTGAAATGAGCACCGAAGAACGCAAGCTAGTGATGACCCGTTACGCGGACGGCAAACTGGACATCGTTTCGGCAAGTGATCTTGCGGCCCGAGGCCTGGATGTTAAAAACATAGACCTGGTCGTGAACTATGAACTGCCACGCAAGGGTGACGATTACTTGCACCGGACGGGACGCACCGGTCGTGCCGGCGAAAAAGGCATGGCCGTATCACTGGTAGATCATTCAGAGTGGAATTTGAGCGCGGCCATTCAGCGCTATCTAAAACTCGATTTCGAGAAACGAGCCCTCCCCGGCCTCAAAGCAAAATACAACGGCCCAAAGTCGACCAAGTCTTCAGGCAAAGCCGCGGGCAGCAAGAAAAAGCGCTTTGCAACCGTCGAGGAAAAAGCCAGGAGTCGTCACCGCAATAAGAGAAACAAAGGCAAACCCTATTCCTCCAAAGAAAAAGCGAAGCCGGACAATGACGGGTTCGCCCCGTTGAAGAAGAAAAAGCATGACCAAGAATAAACACATAGACATCGGCCGACCCAACACCATGCAAGTGGTTAAGCGCAGCGCCTACGGCTTGTTTTTAGATGGCTATGATCGCGGAGAAATACTCCTGCCCAATCGTTTTTCCCCCGAAGAAAGTAAAACGGGCGATTGGCTGGACGTGTTTGTGTATGCCGATTCTGAAGATCGCTTGGTAGCGACTACCGATACGCCCAAAGCCATGGTGGGCGAGGTTGCCTATCTGCGCGTCGCCGCTGTCAATGACATGGGCGCTTTTCTGGATTGGGGTTTACCCAAGCAGGTGTTAGTACCGTTTGGTGAGCAGGCGGATCGAATGATCGAAGGTTACTCCTACGCCGTTTATTTATACGTTGATCGACACAAAGATCGTATCGTCGCCTCCAGTAAATTGAGCAAGTTTATCCCTGAGGATTCCAGCCCTCATCAAACCGGTCAAGCCGTAGATCTATTGATATGCGGAAAATCAGAATTGGGTTTTAAATGTCTGGTGGACAATACCTTTCTGGCTCTGCTACACCACAGCGACGTGTTTCAACCGCTGACACCGGGGCGCAAACTGGGCGGCTACATAAAACGCACCCGGGAGGATGGGCGCGTGGATCTTTGTCTTTCCAAGCCCGGAGGTGAGACCAAGGGCGAACTGGAAGATAAGATACTACAATACATAGAGAGCCAGGGAGGCACAGCCACACTCGGAGACAAGACCCCACCGCAGGAGATCTCCGGGCTATTCGAATGCAGTAAAAAGAACTTTAAGCGCGCCCTTGGCAAGCTGTACAAGGAAAGAAAAGTCATCATTGAAGGTACCCAGCTGAGCCTTCCCAAGAACTGAAATCACCCAAACACCCCAAAACAGAACCAGGAATTACCAGAACATGCCCAACCCATTGTTAGAAAACCACCCACTCCCCGCGTTTTCAAAAATTAAAATTGAGCACATCGAACCAGCTATCAAGCAGCTGATCGACAGAAATCGTGAGGCCATAGACACACTATTAGTTAGCGTCAAAGATTATAACCGGGATAATTTCCTGCAGCCCATTGAAGAAATGGAAGACGAACTCGCCAAGGCATGGTCACCAGTGGGACACCTCAATGGAGTGCAAAACAGCGATGAGCTGCGCGACGCCTACAATGCCTGCCTACCGCTTCTTTCCGAATACAGCACCTGGCGCGGGCAACACACGGGGCTGTGCGCGGCTTATCAGAAAATAGCCGATGGGGACGATTTCAAAACACTCAGCGAAGCACAGCAGGCAGCCATCAAACACGCCCTACGGGATTTTCATCTCGGTGGAGTGGCCCTGCCTGATGACAAAAAAGAACAATATGGATCAGTGCAAAAGCGGCTTTCGGAACTGGGGAGTCGATTCAGTGAAAATGCTTTAGATGCCACCAACGCCTGGTCAAAGGAAGTTAGCGAGGAGGAACTTAAGGGGCTTCCCCCGACAGCACTTGCCAGTGCAAAGCAGGCGGCGGAACAAGCTGGCCTTGAGGGTTGTCTTATCAATCTGGAATATCCCTCCTATCAACCGGTGATCACCTACTGTGACAACGAGGAACTCCGCCGGGAGGTGTATACCGCCAACTGCACGCGCGCTTCAAAAGAAGGACCTCACGCCGGTCAATGGGACAATTCAGAAGTTATAGAGGAAATTCTAGCATTGCGGCAGGAACTGGCGAAGCTGCTAGATTTCGACAATTATGCCCAGCTGTCGCTGGCCACCAAAATGGCAGACAGCCCGGATCAGGTTATCGAATTTCTCGAAGAACTTGCCGCAAAAGCCAAACCCCAGGCCCGGCGCGAGTGGCTGGAACTCAATGAGTACGCCAAACGGGAGTTCGGCAAAGAACAGATCAATACCTGGGATGTAGCCTATTTCGCAGAGAAACTCAGACAGCAGAAGTTTGAAGTCTCCCAGGAAGAAATTCGCCCCTATCTACCTATTACCAAAGCTCTGCCGGGCCTGTTTGAAGTCGCCAATCGGCTTTACGGAGTCGAAATAGCAGAGGTGGAAGATTTCGACCGCTATCATCCCGACGTGCGGCTGTTCGAAGTCGCGCAGGATGACAATGTCATAGCGCGCTTTTATCTGGACCTTTACGCGCGCGCAGACAAGCGCGGTGGAGCCTGGATGGACGATTGCAGAGTGCGCCGCTACAGCGGCGAGACACTGCAGGTTCCCGTCGCGTATCTGGTGTGCAATTTTTCAGGTCCTGTCGGTGATACGCCTGCACTACTGACTGACCAAGAGCTCACAACTTTGTTTCACGAATTCGGGCACGGTTTGCATCATATGCTCACCCAACAGACCGTAGCCGCAGTTTCAGGCATTAATGGCGTGGCCTGGGATGCCGTAGAACTGCCCAGTCAGTTTCTCGAAAATTGGTGCTGGGAAAAAGAAGCGCTGGCATTTATCTCCGGTCACTTCGAAACAGCCGAGCCTCTTCCAGATGAGCTGCTGGAAAAAATGTTGGCGGCCAAGAACTTTCAGTCAGCGATGATGATGTTAAGGCAACTGGAATTCAGCATTTTCGATTTCCGCCTGCACATGGAATGGGATAGCGCCTCACAAAATTCGGTTCAGGAATTGCTCGATGAAGTGCGCGCTAAAGTGGCGGTTAGTACACCCCCTGCCTGGAATAAATTTCAGAATGGCTTCTCCCATATATTTGCCGGTGGCTACGCCGCCGGTTACTACAGCTATAAGTGGGCTGAGGTGTTGTCAGCCGATGCATTTTCCAAATTTGAGGAAGACGGGATTTTCAATCCGGAAACGGGTGCGGCATTTCGGGAGCATGTACTCGAGATGGGTGGATCAAAGGAGCCCATGGATTTGTTCGTTGCATTTCGCGGTCGTGAGCCAGCTATAGAACCGCTGCTGCGACATTCGGGAATAGCGGCGTAAAAACGAGTTAGTACCCATCCGGACGCCGAAAACTGCTCCATTGTCAAAATTCCCGGGGGCGCCGGCCCACTGATGCGCGCGAGCTAGGTATCGCTCCGCCAAATAGAACAACCTTTCTGCCCAGGCCCAGAGGCGACACATAGCTCTACTTCCCTAAGATCTTCAGAGCCTGAATCTTCTATGAGCTGTTGCAGTAAATAGTGGGAAAACTCCTCCACTGTGGCATTGCGAATGGGGAGAATCAGCGTATCGGCTTTCAGAAACAACAGCTCATCTTCGGCAAAATTTACCCGATAGTATTGCCCGTCTTCTTCAATTCGCTGAAAGGGCGAATCTGCAGCCAGCAGCATGTATTCATCCAGTGAATCGCATAGAGCTTTGAGGCGAGTCTTGTACACGTTGTAGTCGGCGGAAAAACCGTTCTCACCCATCGGTGCAACAATCCGTGCAGAAACAGAATAGTTGTGGCCGTGCAGGCGCTCACGCTCCGTCGCAGAAAATATCGTGTAGTGCGCCGCCGAAAACTTGTGGCTCTCTTTGTCGATGTAGAGAGTCGTCAATCGTTCCATAGTCAAGGCTTCCAGGATTTGTGTCGAATGTGAGCAGGCTCCACGTTGTGCTTGCGCTCCGCGGCTCGGTCACCCAACCACTCAAACCATTCACCCCGGGACGGCTGATTTTGTTCCTCTCTTAAGTCGTTCAGCCAACGCCTAAGCTTGTGACACATAACAGAGACAATTCCGCCGGCAAGATCCAATACCAGATCCAGCGGAGCGGTACGCTTAAACACCGGCAACCCCATGGTCTCGAAAGAAGTACACACGGTAAGAGCCGCCTGTTCGAAATCGGGGCCCTTTTCTCGCAACTCCAACAGACTTATATCATCGGGCACGTTTTGTAACAGAGTTAGCGGCCGCGCCAAATCCTGGCTGTAAAAAGCCTGCGCCAATGATTTCGGCCAAATTGCCCAAGGTTGCGAGGCTGAGTTCCCCCATCGCATTCAGTCCTGTTATTGTATAATCAAGCCTTAGTGTATCGCTTGGGGATACGAGCTGTCAGCTATGACCGCCCCCAAAACAGATAACAGACCCAGGAACTTCAAGATCTATGAAAACAGCAATAATAACCGGCGCCAGTGTGGGCATCGGATCTGCGGCGGCTCAGCTATTCCTCGACGATGGTTTTACGGTTTACAACCTTTCCCGACGCCCCTGCCCAGTTGCAGGAGTTAACAATCCTGTTTGCGACCTGGCTACACCCGCCTCCATCACACAATGCTGTACGTCTCTCAAAGCGGTGATTGCCAAGAGCGAAACTGTGGCACTGGTACACAATGCCTGCCAGATGCGCAAAGACAGCACCCTGGAGAGTGACAGCGACAGACTTAGAGAAGTGCTGGAGACGAATGTTGTCGCTAGCAATAGCATCAACCAGCAGCTACTGGGGTTATTCCCCAAAGGGTCCAGTGTGCTGTACATCGGCTCAACACTGTCCGAAAAAGCGGTGGCGGGTTCATTCAGCTATGTAATCTCCAAACACGCGGTGCTCGGAATGATGCGCGCTACCTGCCAGGACCTTATGGGGTCAGGCATCCATACCGCACTGATCTGTCCCGGATTTACCAACACCGAGATGCTGCGCACTCACCTGGGCAACGATCCCGAAGTGATAAACGCCATAGGCGCTATGAATGGTTTTGGCCGCTTGGTGGAACCGCAGGAAATCGCCAAGTTGATTCACTGGAGCCACTGCAACCCTGTTATTAATGGCGCCGTGCTTCACGCCAACCTGGGCCAAAAGGAGTCTTGAGCTGTGGTTGACCAAGAACAATTGCGCGAGCGTCGAGAGCGCGTTTTCCTCGTCCTCGCAGGAACATTTTTGTGCGCAATGACCCTACTGAACGTCATCGGCATCACCCGGTTTATCCAACTGGGTCCGATGGCGCTGGCGGTCGGTGTTCTGCCCTACCCCATTACTTTCCTATGCACCGATCTGATTTGCGAGCTCTACGGCAAGAGCCGCGCTAATTTTCTGGTGACGGTGGGCTTGTGTTTGAATTTCTTCATCCTATTTGTTCTTTTTTTGGGGGACGCCATACCCGCAGTTCCGGCGGCGAATATGCCACCTTGGCAGGTTCTACAATTGGCGGCTCCAGTGGCACTACCCAATGGCGACATCGTGCAGGACAGCGTAGGGCTATACCAACTTATTTACGCAACCAGCTCCGGCGCGGTGTTCGCCTCCATGCTGGCTTATATTGCTGCGCAATACTGTGACGTGAAGCTATTTCACTTTTTTAAGCGCCTTACCAAGGGCAAACACCTGTGGATCAGAAACAATTTCAGCACCTTGATGAGCCAAATGGTCGATTCCATCATGGTGATTACCGTAACTTTTGGGGCGGCCTTTTATCGCGGCGAAATGGCCTTTGAGGTGTTACTGGTGCTGGTGGGCAGCAATTATCTGTTTAAGGCCAGTGTGGCTTTGCTCGACACCGGGCCCTTTTATTTTGCGGTATATAAACTGCGAACGTATCTGCAGCTCAAGCCCAATGAAACTGTCGTGGGCCAATAGCTTCCGCCGGAATAATCAGATGGCCTCCTGGGCCGCCTCCACTATATTCACTACATCTATCGCAGCCTCTCCCCGGAACTGGGCGAGCAGAGCCTGCTTCCGCCATGCTAGCCTTTCCCTGTTTTGATCTTTGACGTGCCCAAACCCTCTCAACTGCGCCGGAAGGTCTGCCAACTGGCGGGCCACTTCATAGTTTTCCTGCGTAAGCTCGGCCATCAACACAACTAGCAGTTCGGTGTATTCACCTATATCAGCTCGCTCCTGTTTGCGCTCCCGGGAGTAGCCGAACACATCGAGTGCTGTGCCGCGTAAAAATCGCAGTTTGGATAAGAGCTGGAATGACTTCAGCATCCAGGAGCCAAACTCGCTCTTGATAAGGTGGCCGGTATTGGGATCGCGCTTGCTGAACAGTGGCGGCGCCATGTTAAAACGCAATTTATAGTCACCTTCAAATTGCTGTTCAAGCTTCTCTTTAAATTCCGTGGCGCTGTAGAGACGACCCACTTCATACTCGTCTTTGTAGGCCATCAGTTTATACAAATGACTTGCGGCTATTTCGGTAATGGAGCCGGCCTGCTCGGCTCGTGGATCAACAGCCCGAATACTATTGATTTCATCTTCATAAGACTGAGCATAGCGAGAGTTTTGATACTGCGTCAGGCGGTTCTTTCTGTCATGAAGTATTTCCGACAAACCCACTGGTTGCGGCTCCGCCTCATCCACAGCAATCAAAGCCATGACTCTGTCAGGCTGATCCGCACAGCGGCGACCCCACAGGAAAGCCTGCTTGTTGAATTCCACTGCCACCCCATTGAGTTCTATAGCCTGATCGAGCGCCTCGGCGGAGACGGGGACCAGGCCTCGCTGCCAGGCGAAGCCCAGCAGGAATAGGTTACTGCCAATGGAGTCGCCCAAAAGAGCGGTTGCAACCGCAGTAGAATCGATAAAATGGCAACCTTCCTCGCCAACTTCAGCCAGGATTTTGTCTTTCATGGATCGGGTCGGGAACTGCTCGTCCGGATTGAGTATAAATGAAGAAGTGGGCACTTCGGCGTCGTTCACCACACAATGCGATCGGTCCTGTGCCACTTTGCCCATTGATTCATAGTTCGCGGTTACGACCAGATCGCAGCCCAGCAATAAGTCGGCTTCTCCAGCCGGTATTCTAACAGCCGTAATGTCGTCCTGAGTTTTGGCTACCCGCACATGACTTACCACGGCGCCAAATTTTTGAGCGAGCCCGGTTTGATTCATCGTGGCGCAGCCCTTGCCCTCGATATGCGCCGCCATTGCCACCAACGCCGTGATCGTAAGAACGCCGGTGCCACCGACTCCTGCGACTACCGTATTCCAAGGGCGGTCCAGGCTGGGTAATACAGGTTCCGGTAAGGGATCGAACAGAACTTCCTCAGAGCGATTATCCACACTGGGTTTGCGTAAACTTCCGCCGATGACGGATACGAAGCTGGGGCAAAAACCATTGGCACAGCTGTAGTCCTTGTTACAGGCGTTCTGGTCAATTTTCCGCTTGCGACCCAGTTCTGTCTCAAGGGGCAAAACCGAAAGGCAATTCGACTTGATACTACAATCGCCGCAGCCCTCACAAACCGCATCGTTAATAAACAAGCGCTTGGGCGGATCAAACAACAGCCCTTGCTTTCGACGACGTCGCTTCTCCGCAGCACAGGTCTGCTCATAAATGATGATTGACGTGCCCTGATACTCTCGCAATTGCTTTTGCAATGCGTCCAGCTCATCGCGGTGGTGTAATGTGAAGCCCGCTATGGCACCGAACTGTCCGCGCCACTGGCCTGGTTCATCACTGACCAGAGCGATACGACGCACCCCCTCGCCTTTGACTTGATAGATCAAGTCTTCAACGCTGAGCGAACCGTCAATTGGCTGACCGCCGGTCATTGCTACGGCATCGTTGTACAAAATCTTATAGGTAATATTGACCCCGGAGGAAACCGCTGCCCGGATAGCCAAAATACCCGAATGAAAATAAGTGCCATCCCCCAGGTTTTGAAACACGTGCTTGGTATCTGTGAAAGGCGCCTGACCGATCCATGTTGCGCCCTCGCCTCCCATCTGGGTGAAGGTATGGGTTTCGCGATCGGGCATCCAGGTGGCCATGTAGTGGCAGCCAATCCCGCCCAGAGCGCGGCTACCTTCGGGGACCTTGGTGGAAGTGTTGTGAGGACAACCAGAGCAGAAATGCGGCACGCGCTCCAGGGAGTCACGGGGTATTGCCAGGGAGATCTCTTTCTTTTCGATCCACGCCACTCGCTCATCCATGGTTTCGGATTGATAGAAGCGCTTTATTCGCTTCGCAATGGCCAGAGCAACCATGGCCGGGGTGAGCTCCGACAAATTAGGCAGCAGATCTCGGCCCTCCTCATCAAATTCGCCAATCACCCTTGGGCGCGCATGCACAGGATTGTTATACAGCTGCCCTGTCAATTGATCTTCGATAATGGAACGTTTTTCCTCGACCACCAAAATTTCTTCCAAACCCTCCGCAAAGGCGTGCGTTGTGACCGGCTCCAGCGGCCAGCTCATGCCCACTTTATAGACACGAAGACCAATCTCAGTCGCCACATCAGCGGTAATACCGATATCTTCCAGCGCTTGCATCACATCGAGATAGGCTTTGCCGCTAGAGACGATACCAAAACGCGCCCTGGGACTATCCAGTACTATTTTATTCAGGCCGTTGACTCTGGCAAATTCCCTTGCCGCGTAAATTTTAAATTTATTCAGGCGCAGTTCCTGCTCCAGGGGCTTGTCGGGCCAACGGGCGTGAACGCCGTCTGCGGGCAGCTGAAAGTCCTCGGGAATGACAATCTCAATTCGGTTGGGATCAATGTCCGCTGAAATCGCCGAATCCATATTTTCTGTTATCGCCTTGAGTGCAACCCAGCAACCGCTGTAGCGAGAGAGTTCCCAGCCGAAAATACCGAGGTCAAGCACCTCCTGAACGTTGGAGGGGCTGAGAACGGGTACTGATGCACCGATAAACATATGTTCAGATTGGTGGGGCAAGGTAGAAGATTTACAGGCGTGATCATCGCCAGCCACCGCCAGTACCCCGCCATACCTGGAGGTACCAAAGGCGTTCGCATGCTTGATAACGTCCATGCTGCGGTCCACACCCGGCCCCTTGCCATACCACATGCCGAATACGCCGTCGTATTTTGCTCCCGCAAACAGATTAGTTTGCTGTGAACCCCAGACAGACGTCGCCGCCAAATCCTCGTTTACCCCCGGCTGAAAATGGACATTGTGTTTCTCAAGCCAGGGTTTAGCCTTCCACATTGCCTGGTCAACACCCCCCAGGGGTGAACCGCGATACCCCGAAATAAACGCCGCTGTATTCAGGCCTCGGCGTTGGTCACGTTGATGTTGCAACATGGGCAAGCGAACCAGGGCTTCGATACCATTCATGTAGGCGCGAGCAGTATCCAGCGCATACTTGTCGTCGAGACTGATTTTGCGGGGCGAGGAGGATTGAAGCTTGGGCATCGCAGTGACTCCAAAGAATATGTAGATAGACCTGTTAGTTTGGCTCATTTCCGGGGGAATTTTTATCTTAACTTAGCCCGTATAATCTAATAAAATGTCTATTTTAGACCTAATAATTATCTTTGAAGGCTAATTTAACTATGAAACTCAATAAACAGGACGTCAAGATCCTCGGTCTGCTCCAGGAAGACGCCAGCATTGGCACCGCAAACATTGCAGAGCTCATCAACATGTCTCAATCGCCATGCTGGAGAAAAATCAATAGGCTAGAGGAGGAGGGATACATTAAACGTCGGGTCGCTCTTTTGGACCGGGCGGCGCTGGGAATGGATGTGGTGGTATTTGCGACCGTTAACCTAACCTCTACTGGACGCCAGAACCTGCTAGAATTTGAACGGGACATCATAAGATACCCGGAGGTTATCGAGTGCTATACGATGACGGGAATCTGGGATTACATGTTAAAAATTGTGACCCGTGACATTCGCCACTACGAAGAGTTTGTGCGCAACACTTTAACCACCAGTCCATCAATTCGAGAACTGCATTCACACATGGCTGTCACTGAAATAAAGAACAGCACTGAGCTACCTCTGGAAACCCAACTGTAAATCAGGCCGAACAATGATCCAAAGCAAGCTGCCCAATGTGGGCGCCACTATATTTACCCGTATGTCGGCACTGGCAGCGCAGCACGGCGCCTTAAACTTGTCTCAAGGTTTTCCAGATTTTGATGGCCCCCTGGCAATGCGCGAAGCCCTGGTGAAACATGTTATGGATGGGCACAATCAATATGCCCCGATGGCTGGCGTATTAGCTCTGCGGGAACAAATCGCCGCGCAATTCGACATCAACCGACAGATAAAATGTGATCCTGGCGATGAGATCACGGTGACACCCGGCGCCACCGAAGCCATTTTTTGCGCCATACATGCGGCGATTAGGCCAGGTGATGAAGTCATTGTCTTCGACCCGAGCTACGACAGTTACGAACCCGCCATCGAATTGGCCGGTGGCAAAGCGATCCATATACCGCTGACTCAGAGGGACTTTACGATCGACTGGGAACTGGTAAAAAAGTCCATTGGTAATCGCACGAGCATGATCATCATCAACTCGCCCCACAACCCCAGCGGTACAACTCTGAACCACGAAGATCTGTTGCAGCTAGAGCAATTAGCCGAAGAAAAGGATCTACTGGTTATCAGTGACGAGGTTTACGAGCATCTTGTGTTTGACCAAAAACGACATCTCAGCGTCCTGCAATATCCTGCCTTGAGAAAAAGAAGCTTTGCGATTTTTTCCTTTGGCAAAACTTTCAGTGTCACCGGATGGAAGACAGGCTACTGCGTAGCACCACCGGCGCTAACGGCGGAACTGCGCAAAGTTCATCAGTTTGTCGCCTTCGTCGCCGTCACACCGATACAAATGGCTCTCGCGGATTTTATGCGCGAAGAACCGCAGTACCCCGCGAGCCTAGCGGCCTTCTATCAAGCCAAAAGAGACTTGTTCTGTAACGCTTTGAACGATTCCCGGTTTTCGATCACTCCCAGCGCCGGAACCTACTTCCAGCTGTTGGACTACAGCGCAATCACAGGGGCCGAAGACGCCGCATTGAGCGTTGACTGGACCCGAGAAAAGCGAATTGCAGCAATACCCATATCAGTTTTTTACGACAGCCCGCCCGAGCAACACTATCTACGCTTTTGCTTCGCGAAAAGTGATGAGGTGCTACAGCGGGCGGCGGAGATACTATGCGAGATTTAGCCGTTACATTGGTTCAGTGCGAACTGGCTTGGGAACGTCCGGAAGATAACCGTAGGCAGATTGCTGCGCTGCTAGAGAATGTTTCGGAGCCCACCGACCTGATTGTTTTACCGGAAATGTTCACCACCGGATTCTCTATGAACACACTCGGAAACGCCGAGGAGGCCCGGGGAACTACCGAGCAGTGGATGCAAGAACAAGCCAGCGCCCACCATTGCGCGATTACAGGCAGTATTGCCGTTCGCGTAGGGGAGAATGTCTACAACCGCATGTTGTTTGCCAGCCCAGAAGGAATTCAATTTTACGACAAACGGCACCTGTTTCGTATGGCTGGAGAACACAAGCGCTACGCGTCTGGTGAAGAGCGAGTCACTGTATCCTGGCGCGATTGGCGCATCAATCTACAGGTGTGCTACGACCTGAGGTTCCCGGTCTTCAGTCGCAATCAGGGCGACTTCGATTTGCAGCTCTATGTCGCCAACTGGCCCGCCAAGCGCAGCTACCACTGGCGACAATTACTGATAGCCAGAGCAATCGAAAACCAAGCCTATGTCGTCGGCGTTAATCGAATCGGTAGTGACGCCAACGGGCTGGACTATCAGGGTGACAGTTTGGCGATATCCGCCAGCGGTGAAATTCTAGGGGACCTGTTAGATCGGAGCGAGGTCGCGCAACTGACTCTGAGCGGAAAGGATCTTGCCGCGTATCGAGAAGCATTCCCGTGCCACCTCGACGCCGATACATTCAGCCTGGAATAGAACACTCCACTCAATTTACCAGCCGAGCTGTTCCTTGACGAAGGGAACTGTCAGGGGACGTTTATGGGCGAGCGAAGCGGTATCCAGATCACGTAACAATGACAGCAGTGAACTCAACGCTCGCGGTGCACGGCTGACAATATACTTGCCAACTTCGACGGGCATTTCCAAACCCAAACGCTGCGCCCTAAAGCGCAAGATTTCCTGTTTGGTGTCATCACCTGCGCTCTTCAGCTGGTAGACTTCCCCCCAAGACAAACGACTCTGCAAATCGGGCAACTCTACGGCCAGCTCACGTGGAGCCGAACTGCCACTAAAAAAGAGTCTGCACTGTTTTTCCCGAGCGCGATTAAAAAAATGGAAAAGCTCAATCTCCCAGTCAGCGTCACCCAAAACCGAATCAATATCGTCAACGCAAACCAGGTCCAGGTTTTCCATGTCCTGCAATACGTCGCCCGGCGGATAGGAACTCAGATCGGCAAGCGGCAGATACGCGGAACTTTCGCCAGCCAGATGACAGGCACCCTGAAGCAGATGGGTTTTACCGGTATCGCGCGCGCCGTAGCAATAAAGAAAGGCTTCCCCGCCCTCTCCGAGTTGCCGCTGTAAAGCATTGAGCAGTGGCTTTACCGTCTCAGCTTTGAAGAAGTTGTCCAGCGTCGCTTCATCGCGCAGTGTGATATTCAGTGGTAATTGTCGCTGCGTAGCGCCCGTCATTCACTGCCGCCCCCATAGAGGTCGGTAGAGCGATAGTGCGCGATAGCGTGACGGGCGAAGACAGTGATCACAGCTGCCACAGGAAGAGCAACGACAACACCGACGAAGCCCGCCAACTGGCCACCCGCCATGAGAGCAAATATAACGGCAACGGGATGTAAGCCTATGCGATCGCCCACCAGGATAGGCGTTAAAACCATGGACTCAATAATCTGTCCAAACCCAAAAATCAAAAGAACCCAGACTAAGACTCCCAGTTCCTGAAACTGGACATAGGCAGCGATAAGCGAGGAGACAATCCCAACCAGAAAGCCCAGATAAGGAACCATGCTGGCCAACCCGGCAATCACGCCCAATAACAGCGCCAGTTCGATTCCCAATATCCACAGGCCCACCCCGTAAATCACTCCCAGGCAACACATGACAATAAACTGTCCCCGCAGGAACGATCCTACAACTTCATCTCCTTCAGATACCATGGTGAATACCTGTTTCTGCCAGGCCACCGGCATCATTCGCAAACCCTTGTTGATCAGAATGTCCCAGTCCCGCATCAAATAAAAGGCCACTACCGGTACCAGAGCGAGATTCGCAAGCCCTAACAATAGTGATACCCCCGACCCTGTAATCCGCTTGGTTGTTTCGGCCACAAATTTTCCCAAGGTTTGCCAGTTGTCTGCCAACTGGCTGGACAAATCCAGTTTCGGTAGCAGTTCGGGCGGCAGACTGAGTCGCTCCTGAAACCAGGGCATCAACACATGGGTGAGCCACTGGTAAAAGTAAGGCACCTTCTGCACCAGTACATCAATCTGGGTTAACAACAGGGGGATGAAAATAAGCCCGGCAACCACCACAAACCCGGTGATAAAAACAAACACAATGGAAACTGCCACAGTACGATTGAGCTTATGAGACTCCAGCCAATCCACGACAGGATCGCCCAGGTAGGCAATTAAGCCTCCCATAACAAACGGCAGCAATATGGGCTGCAGGAGATAAAAGCACAGCCCTAAAAATACAACAACAGCCAGCACCAGCGGCCATCGATTTACGGAAAGGAGATCTTCTGTGGGGTCTAGTTTTTCCATTGGTAACTCAGCTCAAAAGAATTGGATGCACTGGAAATAGGTGAAAGCCTGCTGTTTAGCTCAATAATTTTCCGCAGGCGCGAGGCCTCTGCCTGAGCTGTGAGTCGCAGAAGTATTTCACTTCCCTGAATTTCTTCTACGTTGGCGTGTTGGATAAGCTCCAAACTTTCAAGCCAATTGACAATTTTTGAATAGTCAGCATAACTGTCTACGCCGCGCACCGACATCAGTACACCACCCAGATCGGTTTGCGAGGCCACCACTGAGTATTTTTCAGACATCTGTTTGGCCACCAGTGACGCGCCTGAATTCATGAAGGTATTGATGGAATCAGCACTGACCGCCCGGTCAACGCGGTTGTTCCCTGAAATATACGCCCAATCTCCCAACCACTCGCCAGTTGAGAGCTCAGTAATGCGCCCGGCCAGAATATCCTGAACACCGTAGCGCTGAGAGGCGCTCACAAGCGGAGAAGCTCGCAAGCGCCAGACATCGTCCACTTTTAGCGCCGCCGTATCCTCGAGATCCAGAAGGGGTGCACGCAGAGGTACACCTCGAGTTGAGAAACTCTTTTGAAGTGCCTCCAGTGCGCCAGGGTCAGAGTCAACCCCTACAAACTGCCTGCCCGCCGCGCTTTGGATCACCATCCAAACCAGCACCGCCGGACGATTAGCTGTCCACAGCGGAGCACCAGAATTAACCACGAGACGAGAGATGACCGCTCCATCAAATTCAAACTTAGCCGATAAATCGCCATCGACATCCTCATCCCGGGTATAGGAATATTGCTGAACGTAGCTCCGCGACTTTTCCAGCTCGATCAGGATGACCGGGTTTTCCAAAACCGCAACACTGCCAGAGACCTTGATGAAGACTTGCTGAAGGGCCAGCAATGATGCCTCCTCAAGCGCCTCGGGCCCATGGTCAGCCACCGGAACTTCGGCCTCATAGAGATTATCTACCACCGCCGCACGAGCGGGCACGCAGACCAACGTCACCAGAACAAAGGTGCAATACGCGGCGACCTTAAACAGACTTTGGGGCACTATCATTGATGCAGGCATCTCGGCAAAACAAACAGAAATGCATTGTAGCAGTACCACGGCGCAACAACAGGGGCTAGCTACAGCCAGTTGTTAGCGCCACAGTAAACCCGCAGTTATTTGCCGCAGAATAAAAGAACGACAAAGAGGCGACAGTGATTCGGCTTAACTCCAATCGATCACAGGCTAGAACGGCAGCTCATGATTTACCTCGACACTGTCTGTGTACTCTTGTTGCTCAATCCGGATCTCCTCGTACAGTTGCGCAATCTCATCACCATAGTGATCCCACAGTACCGATCTCAGGTCGCCGAGCAGCTGATAAATGCAATCGGCTTGTTCAGCCGTCCAGTAGGTTGTGATTTTTAAGGTTTTCATTTAGCCTTTCCTCGCTTTTTGGTCTCGCGCCGCTTCGACGCACACTCCTGCGCTTCCTTCATGCGGTACGACTCACCCTCAATGGCGATGACCTCGCTGTGATGGACTAAACGGTCAATCAGGGAGACCACACACGCAGCATTGGGGAACACGTCATTCCACTCGCCAAACGGACGGTTCGTTGTCACCAAAGTTGAACATTTCTCATAGCGCCGGTTGATGATTTCAAACAGCAAGTCAGCATGACGATTGCTGTAGGAGAGGTAGCCCACTTCATCAATTACCAGCAAGGCGGGCCTGGCGTAGTGTTTCAATCGACGCTGCAGGGCATTGGCGCCATCCTGACCTGCCAGGTCGTTGAGCATCGCCGCTGCGGTGGTAAACAGCGCCGTATAGCCGTGCATGACAGCGTTATACCCCAGGTTCTGGGCGATCATCGATTTGCCCACGCCGTTGCTGCCCAGCAGGATAATATTGCTGGCCGTGTCCATAAAACCCAGTTGCATCAGGGCATGAATCGCTTGTGGGTCGATAGCGCTTGGCCACTGCCAGTCAAACTCACTCATCGGTTTGAACCGGCCCAGCCTGGCGCTGCTCAGGCGCCGTTCGAGTGAGCGCTGTTTGCGCTCGGCAAGCTCCCAGGCGATGAGCTGTGCCCGCCAGGGGTATTGCTCGTCGGTGATCTCGCCCCAGTGCGCCAGCACGCCGTGGAGCTTCAGTTCAAGTGCCTGCTGTTTGAGTTGCTCGATATCAATCATCGGTATCATCTCCTGTCTCGCTTCGGGTGCCATTGAGCTTGTCGTAATCGGCAAGCCGAGCCAGCTTGACGCTGTAGTGTTTGACCTTCGCCGGCACGGCGACAGCAAGCGGTGGCGGCAGGTGCTGTTCATCACGGCGGCGCTCAAGAACGTGCTGCACCGCCTCCGGGTAGGGTGATTGCCGATCAAGTGCTTCACCCAGAGCTACATGCAGCTCGTCCCGCCCATAATCATCAAGCAGTTGATTGAGTAACCGGACCGTGGTTTTAATGACATGTCCACGCTGTGCCGATTGCTGCAGCAGCGTCTGGGCGTGCGCCGAAGCATGGCTCAGGCGATCCTGACCCCGGTGTAGTTTGGCGTGGGTTTTCTCCAGCCATAGGGCATTGATATGCGCCTCCTGTTCGATTTGCTCCCCTTTGCCAAAGCTGCGCTGATGCTCAGCAATGCATTGATCGCCCTCCACTATCTGGAGCCGCTCCAGGTCAGCGCTCACGCTCAATGGCTTGTGCACGTATTGATGGGGAATGGAGTAATCATTGAGATCGAAGCGAACATAAGGGGTTTTGGCGGCCCGCACGGGCTGTCTCTCATGGGTATCAAAGGGATTATCCGGCAAACTCACCTGCTCCTGTAAGAAGGCTTCCCTGACCGTCAACGTACGCTCTTCAGGGCAAGCCCGATCAGCACTCACACCCTGGCACCAGTGCTCAGCTTGCGCATTGAGTTCGGCCAGTGTTTGCCAGTGACGAGCGGCAAAGAAATTATCGCGAATATAGCGAATCGCTCTTTCTACCCGGCCCTTTTCATTGCCCCGGGCCACCGCCACCGGGCGTGGTTCGAAGCGATAGTGGGCTGACAAGGCCAGCAAGGTGGGGTGGAAGCGGATGGCGTCACCGTGGCGCTCCAATACGGCCGATTTAAGGTTGTCGTACAGCAGCACCTTTGGCAATCCTTGCCAGGCCTCGAATGCCGCTACATGGCCGCGTAAAAAGTGCTCCATTTGCTGGTTGAGATAAAAGCGCAAGAAGATCTGTCGCGACCAGCTCAGCACCATCACAAACGCCATTAACGGCCGCCGGGCCTTGCCGATCTGAATATGCCCGAACGAACCCCAGTCAACCTGGGCTTGCTCACCGGGCAGGGTTTTTAGGCGTAAATACGCCTCGGGCAGCTTGCGCGGCCGCAGTTCACTGATACGCTGGCGAAACTGGCTGGGGCCACCGGGGTATCCCCGCAGGCGGGCCATTTCATACAAGCGGGCCGCCGTGAGTGTGGGAAACTCCCGCAGGGTGTCGATGACAAAGGGCAGATAGGGGTCGATGATCGACGCACGGCGAGTGCGCTCCACCTTGGGCAGGCCAGCCTGTGCCAGTACCCGATCAACCACTGAGTGGTGAATGCCAAGCTGGGTCGCAATGGTGCCCGTTCGCCACTTCTCAACAAAATGGTAGCGCAGTATTTTTGCTTCAGTTTCTTTGCCGATGGCCATGACTGCCCTCCGATTGATGACTCCTGTCCAGCCGCTGCACTAATGTCGCCGGAATCTGCGCCTGAACTGACTGCTCTGCAGAAAATCACTGCGCAAAAAGGGACCGCAGACCGCGCCACAGTGATGGCAGCGCACGGTGGCGTCAGTTTTACCCGGCATATCGGCCCTTTTGATCTCATCAGGCACGGTTTGCAGTAGATCACGGAGTATTATTGCCAGAGAACGGTGATGCGTTACTTTTTGTTGTTGCCGTTCTCGATAACGCTGTTGGCGAGCGGCATTATTCATGCGACCCGGGCGAGTGGCCTGGTACTTCGCTCTGGCTCGTTTAATGGATTCCTTTCTGGCTTCCTGGCTGCAACCATCGGTGCAATACCGCTGGCCGCGATCACAGTGGGTACAGACGATGACCTGGGCGTAGCAGCGACAACAGTGGTAGAGACGGCTGGATGATGGCATCGACACAAAGGTCGATGAGGGCTGGATTTATTCCCATTATGTGCAACACTTAACGGGTCGTGCACCTGCACGGTTTTTTTGGGTATGGCGCCAGCGTTGACCGTCAAATCTGTGGTGGCGTCATACCGTTCTCAGCGACACTTATTCTTATAGTCCCTACGCTTGAATCGTGCCTGCTTATTGGTCGCTCTTGAGTGTGACTGGGCCGCAGTTCTACCGCGCCGATTCTAATACGCCGAGATCCGTCTATTTCAAAATTCGGCAAATAGCTGCGGTTTTGGAGTGGCGTCTACACCCGCGAATACTACGACCGTATCCTTGATGCCGAACATACGCTACTGCCTGTTCCGGCCTTTCAATCAGTCGAACCTGTGGCAATTTTAGTGTCCGAATCCTTTCATAGCCCGCCGCAATTTCCTTATCAGTGTGCCAGGGAGCGGTGACCGTTTTTTTCTCCTGAGATCGCCACCGGCCTGGAGGCACACCAAATTGATCTTTAAACGCTCTGCCAAAAGAGGACAGTGACGCGAAACCACACAGGGCGGCTATTTCTACCACAGGCGTATATCGGTCAAACATCAGTTGATTCGCGGCTTGCTCAAGTCGGGTGCGGCGCACGTATGCGTGGATATTCTCATCGACAGCGCTCTTAAAAATTCGATGGAAATGTTGCTCGGAGCACGAGACGATTTTCGCAAGAGTTGCGGCTGATAAATCTCCGCCAATATCTCTATGGATTGCGTTTAGTGCTTGATCAATGCGGTAGTCAGATATTTGCATAGGGTCATCCAAAGAGCATGTACGGACAAATTATATAGCATATATGGACAATTGTAGGATATTGGCAATCGCTATGCTTTATGCCTTCTAGAGGATTGAGCCATGCTAACTAACAGTCAATACAGCAGATAAAAACGTCCTACATCAGGGACATATTGAGAGCAGCTAGTGTAGGTCGTCGTAAATAGTGTACCATATAGTCTCTTCCCTATATAGAGAGCTTGTCGTGCGTGTTGCAGTAGAAATTGTTTTGTCTGATGACGAAGTTTTGGGTTTGAGTAAGTTATCTAAATCGCGTTCTGTCTCGGTCCGATTGGCGGAGCGTTCGCGAATTGTTCTTCTGGCCGGCAAGGGCATGACCAATGAAGAGATCGGTTTTGAACTGGGCATTACGAGACAGAAAGCGGGCCGCTGGCGAGAACGCTATGCAGACAGTGGAGTCGAAGGCATCAGCCAGGATGCGTATCGGCCAGGGCGAAAACCGAAAATCAGTTCACGCAAGGTTGCACAGGTGATCAGACTCACGACGCAAGAGACACCGGAAAACGCTACGCATTGGAGCCAGCGTCTCATGGCAGATAAGGCCGGCATTAGCATGTCCTCGGTGGGCAGGATATGGAAAAGCCACGGTTTGAAGCCACACCGAATAAATACATTCAAGGTATCGAACGATAAAGAGTTTGCCGAGAAGTTGGAGGCAATCGTCGGCCTTTACTTATCACCGCCAGAAAATGCCATTGTTTTCAGTTGTGATGAAAAGAGTCAGATACAAGCACTGGATAGAACGCAGCCGGGCTTGCCGATGAAAAAAGGCAGGGCGGCGACAATGACCCATGACTATAAACGTCATGGCACCACGACCTTGTTTGCGGCATTGAACATCTTGACAGGGGAAGTGTTAGGTACCTGCGCCGAACGGCATCGCCATCAAGAATGGTTGAAGTTTCTCCGCCCAATAAATAAGTCGACGCCCAAGGATAAAGAGATTCATATTATCTGTGACAACTACGCCACACATAAGCACCCGAAGGTAAAAAGCTGGCTGAAATATCACCAGCGATTCCATGTGCACTTTACGCCAACCAGCGCATCGTGGTTAAACATGGTGGAGCGGTTTTTTCGGGAGCTAACTGAAAAGCAATTGAAACGAGGTGTCTTTAGCAGTGTGGAAGAGCTTGAGCAAACAGTCATGGCGTTCATTGAGACTCATAATCAAGCGCCAGCGCCTTATATCTGGACCAAATCCGCGAGTGACATATTGGAGAAAGTGAAGCGTGGCAGAGAGAAACTTAATAAGTTACAAACTGTTTGACGACCTACACTAGTGCCGAGGGTGTTTTGTCACTGGCAGGTGGTTTACCGCCGTCTGAAGGATTCCCACTCGAGTTCCTTCGCTCTTCCTTCGCGAGTTTAAGTGATCGTCCAGAGTTGTTTCAGTACGGCCCTACCGGTGGCTACCAACCGCTGCTGGAATTTTTAAGTGCCCACTACAAGCTAGAAGCGGGAGCCGACCTACTGATTGGCAATGGTTCTCAACAATGCCTCGATCTGATCGCACGCGCTTTTGTTGAACCCGGACAGAAGGTTGCCATGGAGGCTCCCGCCTACGTGGGGGCTATGCAGGTTTTTGCCCTTGCCGGCGCGATTATACAAACGGTGGATAGCCATCACCAGGGACCAGACCTAAACCAGTTGGAGGCTTTGTTTAAAGCCGGCGATACCAGGATTTTTTATTCAGTCCCGGACTTTCACAACCCAACGGGTCGGTGTTGGTCAGTTGAAAGCAGGGAAGAAGTCGCCCGATTGTGTTCGCGCTACGGCGTCACTTTAATCGAAGATGCGCCCTATAGAGACCTCCGGTTTAGCGGCGAGGAATTACCGATGGTTTCAAGCCTCTGTCCAGAATCGTGTCTGGTTCTGCGGTCATTTTCTAAAACGGTGTAGACGCCACTCCAAAACCGCAGCTATTTGCCGAATTTTGAAATAGACGGATCTCGGCGTATTAGAATCGGCGCGGTAGAACTGCGGCCCAGTCACACTCAAGAGCGACCAATAAGCAGGCACGATTCAAGCGTAGGGACTATAAGAATAAGTGTCGCTGAGAACGGTATGACGCCACCACAGATTTGACGGTCAACGCTGGCGCCATACCCAAAAAAACCGTGCAGGTGCACGACCCGTTAAGTGTTGCACATAATGGGAATAAATCCAGCCCTCATCGACCTTTGTGTCGATGCCATCATCCAGCCGTCTCTACCACTGTTGTCGCTGCTACGCCCAGGTCATCGTCTGTACCCACTGTGATCGCGGCCAGCGGTATTGCACCGATGGTTGCAGCCAGGAAGCCAGAAAGGAATCCATTAAACGAGCCAGAGCGAAGTACCAGGCCACTCGCCCGGGTCGCATGAATAATGCCGCTCGCCAACAGCGTTATCGAGAACGGCAACAACAAAAAGTAACGCATCACCGTTCTCTGGCAATAATACTCCGTGATCTACTGCAAACCGTGCCTGATGAGATCAAAAGGGCCGATATGCCGGGTAAAACTGACGCCACCGTGCGCTGCCATCACTGTGGCGCGGTCTGCGGTCCCTTTTTGCGCAGTGATTTTCTGCAGAGCAGTCAGTTCAGGCGCAGATTCCGGCGACATTAGTGCAGCGGCTGGACAGGAGTCATCAATCGGAGGGCAGTCATGGCCATCGGCAAAGAAACTGAAGCAAAAATACTGCGCTACCATTTTGTTGAGAAGTGGCGAACGGGCACCATTGCGACCCAGCTTGGCATTCACCACTCAGTGGTTGATCGGGTACTGGCACAGGCTGGCCTGCCCAAGGTGGAGCGCACTCGCCGTGCGTCGATCATCGACCCCTATCTGCCCTTTGTCATCGACACCCTGCGGGAGTTTCCCACACTCACGGCGGCCCGCTTGTATGAAATGGCCCGCCTGCGGGGATACCCCGGTGGCCCCAGCCAGTTTCGCCAGCGTATCAGTGAACTGCGGCCGCGCAAGCTGCCCGAGGCGTATTTACGCCTAAAAACCCTGCCCGGTGAGCAAGCCCAGGTTGACTGGGGTTCGTTCGGGCATATTCAGATCGGCAAGGCCCGGCGGCCGTTAATGGCGTTTGTGATGGTGCTGAGCTGGTCGCGACAGATCTTCTTGCGCTTTTATCTCAACCAGCAAATGGAGAACTTTTTACGCGGCCATGTAGCGGCATTCGAGGCCTGGCAAGGATTGCCAAAGGTGCTGCTGTACGACAACCTTAAATCGGCCGTATTGGAGCGCCACGGTGACGCCATCCGCTTCCACCCCACCTTGCTGGCCTTGTCAGCCCACTATCGCTTCGAACCACGCCCGGTGGCGGTGGCCCGGGGCAATGAAAAGGGCCGGGTAGAAAGAGCGATTCGCTATATTCGCGATAATTTCTTTGCCGCTCGTCACTGGCAAACACTGGCCGAACTCAATGCGCAAGCTGAGCACTGGTGCCAGGGTGTGAGTGCTGATCGGGCTTGCCCTGAAGAGCGTACGTTGACGGTCAGGGAAGCCTTCTTACAGGAGCAGGTGAGTTTGCCGGATAATCCCTTTGATACCCATGAGAGACAGCCCGTGCGGGCCGCCAAAACCCCTTATGTTCGCTTCGATCTCAATGATTACTCCATTCCCCATCAATACGTGCACAAGCCATTGAGCGTGAGCGCTGACCTGGAGCGGCTCCAGATAGTGGAGGGCGATCAATGCATTGCTGAGCATCAGCGCAGCTTTGGCAAAGGGGAGCAAATCGAACAGGAGGCGCATATCAATGCCCTATGGCTGGAGAAAACCCACGCCAAACTACACCGGGGTCAGGATCGCCTGAGCCATGCTTCGGCGCACGCCCAGACGCTGCTGCAGCAATCGGCACAGCGTGGACATGTCATTAAAACCACGGTCCGGTTACTCAATCAACTGCTTGATGATTATGGGCGGGACGAGCTGCATGTAGCTCTGGGTGAAGCACTTGATCGGCAATCACCCTACCCGGAGGCGGTGCAGCACGTTCTTGAGCGCCGCCGTGATGAACAGCACCTGCCGCCACCGCTTGCTGTCGCCGTGCCGGCGAAGGTCAAACACTACAGCGTCAAGCTGGCTCGGCTTGCCGATTACGACAAGCTCAATGGCACCCGAAGCGAGACAGGAGATGATACCGATGATTGATATCGAGCAACTCAAACAGCAGGCACTTGAACTGAAGCTCCACGGCGTGCTGGCGCACTGGGGCGAGATCACCGACGAGCAATACCCCTGGCGGGCACAGCTCATCGCCTGGGAGCTTGCCGAGCGCAAACAGCGCTCACTCGAACGGCGCCTGAGCAGCGCCAGGCTGGGCCGGTTCAAACCGATGAGTGAGTTTGACTGGCAGTGGCCAAGCGCTATCGACCCACAAGCGATTCATGCCCTGATGCAACTGGGTTTTATGGACACGGCCAGCAATATTATCCTGCTGGGCAGCAACGGCGTGGGCAAATCGATGATCGCCCAGAACCTGGGGTATAACGCTGTCATGCACGGCTATACGGCGCTGTTTACCACCGCAGCGGCGATGCTCAACGACCTGGCAGGTCAGGATGGCGCCAATGCCCTGCAGCGTCGATTGAAACACTACGCCAGGCCCGCCTTGCTGGTAATTGATGAAGTGGGCTACCTCTCCTACAGCAATCGTCATGCTGACTTGCTGTTTGAAATCATCAACCGGCGCTATGAGAAATGTTCAACTTTGGTGACAACGAACCGTCCGTTTGGCGAGTGGAATGACGTGTTCCCCAATGCCGCGTGTGTGGTCTCCCTGATTGACCGTTTAGTCCATCACAGCGAGGTCATCGCCATTGAGGGTGAGTCGTACCGCATGAAGGAAGCGCAGGAGTGTGCGTCGAAGCGGCGCGAGACCAAAAAGCGAGGAAAGGCTAAATGAAAACCTTAAAAATCACAACCTACTGGACGGCTGAACAAGCCGATTGTATTTATCAGCTGCTCGGCGACCTGAGATCGGTACTGTGGGATCACTATGGTGATGAGATTGCGCAACTGTACGAGGAGATCCGGATTGAGCAACAAGAGTACACAGACAGTGTCGAGGTAAATCATGAGCTGCCGTTCTAGCCTGTGATCGATTGGAGTTAAGCCGGATCACTGTCGCCTCTTTGTCGTTCTTTTATTCTGCGGCAAATAACTGCGGGTTTACTGTGGCGCTAACAAACGGCTATGCCAGGTATGCGTTTGGGTTTTGTCTCGGGGCCCGCACAGTGGATTGAACATTTACATCTGGTAAAACAATCTGCTGATTTGCATACGGCGGTTCCGCTGCAGGCGGTACTGCTGGATTTACTGAGCTGGGATGGCTATCCAGAACATTTGCAGAAACTGAAAAACCAGTATCGATCGCGGTACGAGTCCCTGGCGGGTGCACTGATGAAAGATGGACAGGGTCTGCTGACATTCGATCCCGTGAGCGGCGGAATGTTCATTTGGGCGACCTTGCAATGTGGCGATGCCGAACTGCTTGCAAAGGAGTGCTTGAAGCGAAAAGTTGCTGTGGTTCCCAGCTCCGCGTTCTTCCCAGCAGGTCAACTGCAGGGCAATGCGCTGCGACTGAATTTTACTTGCGTAGATTCAGTTGGTCTGGAGACTGCAGCCCGGATAATTTGTGAGGTGCTGTCAAACTAAAACGGCTTTCGCATTGCACGGTGATAAGTTTAACGCTACATTAATCCAATCTGTGTGACTGGCGAATTTAGGTGGACTACCACCGTGGAGCACAGACGAAGTTGACCGCCGATCGCCTGGGCATTTCCTAATTTATCGACAAAGGAGAATGCCCATGTCTGACCACCGTTCCGAATTAGAAAAAACTGACCCCGCAATATTCCGCGCCCTTGCCCGCGAAGAACAACGACAAATAGACGGCGTAGAACTCATTCCCTCGGAAAACTACACCTACCCTGAAGTCCTCGCACTTTTGGGCTCAGTGTTTACCAATAAATACTCAGAAGGTTACCCGGGCAAGCGCTACTACGGTGGTCAGGAAAATACTGACACCATAGAGGAGCTTGCGAGGGAGCGAGCCAAGGAGGTTTTCCGCGGTGATCATGCCAACGTACAACCGCTGTCTGGCTCGGCTATGAACCAAGCTGTGTATCTTGCTTTGCTGGAGCCCGGCGACCCCATACTCGCAATGGAATTATCTCATGGTGGACACCTCACCCACGGTGCACCTGTTTCTCATATGGAGCGCATTTTCGACTTTGCTCGCTACAAGACCCTGCCTGTAACGGGAGAGATAGACTACGACCACGTGCGCGATATGGCCCTGAGCACAAACCACGGCTACTGATCTGCGGCTATTCTTCCTATCCCCGTGATCTCGATTACGCCGCTTTCAAGGCAATAGCCGACGAGGTTGGTGCCTACACAATGGCAGATATTTCACACTATGGTGGGCTGGTGGCGGCAAACGCGATGGCAAACCCGCTGGACGAGGGTTTTGATGTCATTACCACCACCACACATAAATCCCTTCGCGGTCCACGAGGCGGGCTTATTGTCTGCCAAAAAGATCACGCGAAGGTCATCGATAGCTCAGTTTTCCCCGGTTTACAGGGAGGCCCCCATATGAATCAAGTTGCAGCGGCGGCGTTTACTTTACTGCAGGCCGGAGGCGATGAGTTCGCCCATTATGGTCGAGACGTGCTGGGGAATGCTCAGAGTCTTGCCCGTACTTTACTTGAGGAAGAGATCAGCCTCGTCACCGGTGGAACAGAAAACCATTTACTGGTTTTGAATACAGTGGAGAGTTTTGGACTCAATGGTCAGCAGGCCCAGGATCTGTTGGATCGCGTGGGAATTACCACCAACAAACAAGTTATTCCCGATGACCCTTTGCCACCCTTTAAAGGCAGTGGTATCCGGATTGGAACACCAGCGGCGACCACAAGAGGCATGGGTGAAGGCGATATGAGAAAAATTGCACTGTGGATCGCCAGTACCCTGCGCAATCCTGATGACAACGACCTCCTGCGAAGGATCGGTGGGGAAGTGCTGGAATTTTGCCGTGGTTTTCCTGTGCCCGGGCTTGAGTAGATGTTACCGTTCGCAGATCACAACGCCCCGGCTAACTGTGTATACGCGCGTCGCCCTTCATCCGCTGCTGGACCCCAGTGTTGCACCCCGTCAAGTTCAGAGTGGGCGAAGGCTATTCGGCCGTAGTTCTGGCGGATGATGTCTCTGGGCGCAGGGGCATCGGAGCTTCCACCGTAGAATCCAGGGTAGGGCACGGAGTAGGCGTGTCCCCAGCGGTTCAGCACAATTCCCGCGACGTCTCTTTGCGGTTTGAAACCGGCGCCGCCGAATAGCTTCAGCATTTGGGCCATGATTTGTCGCTCGTAATCGGGGTAGGAAGTGTTGAACAACTCCATACGTCCGCGCAAGGTTTGTTGCCGTACAGATAGGCCGGGATAATAAAAGGGTGTGTAAAAGGTAAGCACCGCCGGCTGGTCCGGGTGTAGCGTGGGCTTGTGCCTGCCAACGTGCATGGGGCGGCGTAGATTACAGGTGTAGCCGAAGTCGCCTTCTTCTCGATCCCAGATGGCGCCGCTAATGCCCAACTTTTCCATAAATCGCCAGTTGGTCAGCGCGACATTAGCAACCAGAAAAGGGGCGTGCTGGAATGTCGAATAAGCTGCGCTGTAAGGTTCGGGCATGTCTTTCACTACGTAACGATTGATCCAGCCACCGGTAGCCATCACGACAGCCTTCGCTTTGATGGCGTGGCTCTGTCCATCTTTCCGGTACAAGATATCGACGGCGTCCTGTTGCTTACTGCTGTGTTGGACACTGAAGGCGGTTGAGTTCAGCCGCATTCGCAGGGCCTGACCCGGACGATCCAGCGCGGATAGATTGATGCGGCCAGTGATTATGTTGCCGAATGTATTGTCGCCTTCGATGGCGTCAGGTATCAGTGTCTTTAGAAAATAACGGGCATAGCCGGAGTTTCCACCTGGGAATGAATGGCGTCGCTGGGACTCGGGGAGCACATCGCTTAGCCCTGGCATCGGCAACTGGTAGGCAGCGTAGGCCGATATCGCGTCGCTCCCCAATCCTGCGGCGGAGGCCAGGAAAAGATCGGCCGCGGCACTGCACTGCGCCGGCATTTTCAGTACCTTCTCGAGAAACGTCTTGTAGGACATTGTGTCCAGAAATTTTCGGGTTTGCTCGTCACTGGCGAAGTGCTGTGTGTTGCCGCGTCGATACCAGTCTAGCAGTGCGCTGCGGGACTTTTCGGGTAGGGGTGTGTTTCGCAGCTCCTGAGCCCACATATCTACTGCCCAGGGGTTTTCTTCCGCTGTCCGTCGCGGCATGTAATGGCCTATGCTGATTTTGTCCTGCATGCCACGGACCAGATAACCGAAATTGTCATTGCAGAAGTTGATCGGTGCTTGAGTCTCTGGCAGCGGAGCATAGGGCAGCTCGCGGGGGATACCCAGCTGAGAATAGTAACGCGCATCGCCACGGGCGGTGGTGTAGTCGGAGACGGGCTCTGGAATAAAAAATCCATTTGCCCCTTGGGGAGCCAGGAGAGTTGTCCCGTTTACATTAAACTCGTTTTCCTTCGCCTCGCCGCCGAACATGGGATGGTTGTCGAGTATCAGACAACGTTGGCCGGGCCGTCGATGTCTAAAGTGTTCAAGAGCAGCGCCAAACCCGGCCATGCCGCAACCGACGATAACCAGATCGTATTCTTCTGACGAAGCGACGTCCGTTGGCCGCTCATTGAAACGGCCGTTGCGAATCTGGTGTGCCACGCTGACCAATTCAGGGGTATTGCCGTGGGACAGGCGATAGTCACCCACGCCACCGTAGCCGTACCAATCGCTTGCAGGATCGGTAAGCGGCACGGTGGAACCAAAAGCCACCGGATTGGCGAGCAGTGCGCCACCCAGTCCCGCCAGGCTGCCGTTGACGAAGTCACGCCGGCTGATGCCGGGTCTAAGGGTTTTCCCGTTGCGATTACTCGCCATGCCTGCTCATCCTTCGTAGGTGTTCATTTTATTGCTGCTCAGAGCGTAGTTGAATCTGGCCGTTTTCTTCCTGGACTGGCCAGCTGCGTATCACCGCCTTGCCCTGTTTGATCACTGCTGGCACCCGCTGCCCCTGAGGTATGTGGGTACACTGCCCGACACCATTAAAACGCCAACCGTGGTAAGGACAACTCAATTCGTCCCCAACCAACAGTTTTGCAAGCGGAGTTCCAGGGGGCAGGCCATTGGGTATGTAGTTACCTTGGTGTGGGCAGTAGGCGCTGGTAGCATGGCATTTACCCGAGTGAGTTCTATACAGCAATAGATCGTGTCCTTGCCAACTAATTTCTAGCACTTGTTCGGGCTGCAGTTCGCAGCTCGGGAGAACATTTTGCCACTGGGTCATAGTGCTAGCATAGTGCGTGAGTCAGGAAAAAGCATGACAATCATTGAAATTTCCCCAGAGGCCTTGTTGGAGAACTCGCGTGTGGCCACGGTCAGAATTGGCTGAATCGAGCGATTGACAACCAGGCCCTACGAATACCCAGGGAGTTTGAGTTGGAAGGCGACGAAGCCATTATCCGCAGGGAGGGTCATCGACTCATCATAGAACCGATCCGTAGAGGGGACCTGCTATCCGTACTTGCAGGCCTGAACCTTCTTGATGAAACTTTTCCGGACGTAGACGAGACTTTGCCCGCGCTGGATGATGTGGAACTCTGATAAAGGAGTCGTGGGCTTGTATCTCTCTCACAGCGCACTGCCCAACGGCTACCAGTGACATGGTGCAAGTACGCTATTTGCAGCTCAGGGGCCCAGCTTCAAAATCCATTAATTTTTGAGGACAATTGAACCATCATACAGGCCGTCTAATAACGAGCTGGCTAGTAGCATAGCCGACTGGCGCTGTTCGCCTTTGTGCATTTCAATCGTCAGACGGCCATCGATGTCTTCGACGACGTCGAACACTGTTTTATTGTTGAGCACAAAGGTATTGTCCAGGAAGACGATGCTCTGCACCTTCTCTTCGTGTTCAATGCGATCCAGCCGACTTTCTATCGTATTAAAAAACACCTCTAGATCATCTTCCATGTCGGCCGCAGAATCTCCACTGACGGTCGTCACAATGCCATCCGGAGATAGGCTCTTGATCCTCTTCCCCAGTAGAGATTGCTCCCCCAGCAGTTTGAATTGAACTTGATAGCCAGGTTCGAACTTAAGGAGCAGGTTGCAAACCAGCTCGGCGGACTCGACCACACCGGACTGCATCTCTAGGGCGATGTGGCTTAAGGCATAACGTTGAAAATAGTTTTTACTAATAGCTGACATTAACGGAGGGCCTGATTGAGGGTTGTGCTTTTCCTGAACAAAGGTTTATCCAGGGCTGCTTTTTAGTAAGCCGTAAACAGCGGCCAACAACCCGACCACCATGCCGAGCGAACCGAGCACGGATAGGATTTGTCCCAGGGATGCAGCTGGACCAATCTGGAGCAGTACACCCAGTGGAAATGCGGCGGTACTGAACGCCAGTAGGCTGGCCAGCATTACGCCTTGTTTTTCGCTTAGGGACACTCGGTCGAACATCAGGCCCAGTATGATCAGAATCAGCGACAGCATGCCCCAGTGGCCGTGGGAGTGTATTTCATTGCGATACTCTACGGATAAAGCTCCGTAGGCATCCAGGGAGGCGAATGCGGCGTCCATATCGCCGCTAGCGGCTTCCATGAAACCACCCGCCATGTACATACCCATGCCGACTAGTGTTTGGTGCTCATCGAACAGGGCGTAGCCCACCCCAAAACACATAGTGCAGGCGATCAGCGCAATGCCCGTAAGAATCAGAATTCGCTTTGCGGCGGTCATGCAGCTTCTCCCTCTTGGTCATCCCGGGCACCTGTAAGACGCAACAGACCGAACAGCATGGCCATCAAACTAACAATCATCAGGAAGCCAAATAAGTCCGCCACAATACTGCCCAGGAGGCCGAAGTTAATCTCAAGTAAAATCCCGATTGGCAAGCCGAAGCCACTGACAATAGCGAGCTGGGCCCAGCGTCTGCGAACCGGATCCCTGTACTGGATAAACCCCTGCACAAAGGACATCAACAACAACAGGATTCCCATTTCATTGATATGGGTGTGAACCGCTATGTTGATGGCTCGATACATTTGATAGTCTCCAAAGTCACCAAACGTCGCCCCCAATAGATCCTGGTTTGAGGCCGCGGCGTGAGTAACAATATTTTTCAAGATAGCGACTTCGGAGGTGGCCCCGCCAAACTTCGCCCAGGCGGCGTAGCCTGCGCCGTACAAAAAACCAGAAACAAGAAGCAGCAAGCCACCCACCATTAGAGCGCTCGCTGCGGTGTTGTCTGGGCTCAGATATCTTGGTGTGGGTATGGGGGTTTCATCTGAACGGTGATGACGCCAAAGGCCCCAAAGTTGAGCAAACACCACCAGCGCCAAGAGGCCGCCGAAGGCGTCTGCAGAAAGGCTTGCCCAGCCTATGTGTTCAAACGGGCTGTATGCGAGACCAATATAGTAAATCGCAAAAATCGAAACCGGCATCATGAAGGCCGAGATGATAAATATCCAAGCTGTGCGTCGCTTGGCTGCGTCGCTAAGTGCGACCCAGGGCTGCAACATGGCCAGTAATAAAGCTATGTAACCCATGTGGATAATGTGGCTGTGGGTGTCTACCTTGGTACCGCGGTTTTCAAGGAAACCGCCAATGGCCATAAAGTGCGCAAGAATACCCTCGCTATCACCTGCGGGAACCAGCTGCGAGGCGGCGAACATTGCCTCGCCGATGCGTGCGTTATTGGGGTGCAATACAAACATGGCGAAGAGGTCGCCAAACAACATCCCGCTGGCAATCAGTAGAATGCCCCCTATGGTTAACAACCGTTGCGAATCGGACGCTATTGGATCGCTCTCGCCGTAATTAGTAGCCAATGGGAACTCCTTCACAGAATGAAAAGTATCTTAACTGGCCTCGGCAACGGGCACCGGTGCCGGCTTCAGGTGAGGCAAAACTTCTTCACCAAACAAGCGGACAGTTTCAAGGTTATCTTCTTCTGTTGCGCCTACGACTTCAAGTAGTGGTGTATTCAAACCGGCGTCCACCAGCTCCTGGGTAATCTCCAGGCATTGTTCCGGTGTACCGGAAATCACAGTGAAGTTCCGCTGCATCTCATCAGTTACAAGATGGGTAACATCATCTGCGGTGCCGTCTTCAATCGCTTTGCGGAAAGGGTCCCAGGAAGAGTCGGGTAAACCAGAGCCTGCCAGAATAACATCATTCTTGATGTTACGCAGTTTATTTACAATGTAAGTGCCGGTGTAGGAGCGAGTTGCCTCCTTAGCCTTGGCGCCATCTCTACTGCAGGCGGCGAGAATGACTCCGCCTACGGGGAAATCGTCGGGAAGTGACCGGCCGGCCTTGTCAGCGCCTTTGCGCATATTGTCGATAGCATACTCAACGAACTTGGGCGAGGTGAGACCCGCGAGCAACATGCCATCGCTGGAACGACCTGCCAAACGCTGCATGAAGGGGCCGGTGGCACCGACGTAAATGGGGATTTCAGTGCGCAGGCCATCCGCCGCGCGATCATAGGCGGGCATACTGGATTTAAAATACTTGCCTTCATAGGAGTATTCTTCACCGGTGAAAATCTTGCGCATGATGTCAATGGATTCCTGATGCACAGGTACAGGCTTCATTTCATCAATGTCATACTCGAGGTATTCTATGCCCACTTTGCCCACACCCAGGCCCATGACGAAGCGCCCGCCGGAAATCTCGTCGATACCGGCACATTCAGAAGCTTGAATAGTAGGGTGGCGGACATACGGTGAGGTGATTCCCAGTCCAATAGTGATTTCTTTGGTGGCCATGGTCGCAGCTGCCAGCGCGGTAAAGCAACCGCGAGACTCCAGTCCGTAGGAGCGGAACCAGTGATAGGCTTCTGCAATCCAAAACCCACCGGTGTAGCCGGATGCTTCGGTTTGCGCCGCGTATTTTTGAATAGCCGACATCGGCTCGTAAGATTTGAAAATAATACCTACTTTGACCTTGTTCATCATTGTTCTCCTTGGAATCTGTTTAGCTGATATTGATTTATACGTATTGGGCGACAACCGAACGGAACTCATCGTCGCTCATCAGTCGCTTGGCGGCGGTAGCCTTAACCTTAACTTCGTTTAGAATTTCACCGTGTTTATCGGCAGAAACCTCCAGCCCCAGCTCTTTCAACTTCAAAACAACGCTGGATAAACCACTTTTTTTGCCGAGCACAATTTTTCGCTCTGCCTGGACGATATCGGCAGAATAGGGCTCAATGGCTTCGGGAATATGAAACTGATTGGCAACGGCGCCACTTTCTCGGGTATACAGATACTCCCCGACAACCGGCTTCCACCCATCAACAGTGTAGTCTCCGGCTTCTTGCACCAAGCGTGAGACGTCTCTGGCTTTGCTAAGGTCCATTGCGACGGGAACGTTGTAGAGGCACTGAAGTGCCAGCGCGACCTCACAGATGTCTGCGTTGCCTGCTCGCTCGCCCATGCCATTGATCGTACCCTGAATGTAATCTGCGCCACCGCGCACTGCTGCAATAGCCGATGCTGTTGCCAGCCCGAAATCGTTGTGTCCGTGCCAGTGAATCAAAACATCATCGCCGACCCATGAGCGAACAAGACCAATGATATGTTCTACGGCCTCGGGCGCGCAGGCACCTATGGTGTCAACGACAGAGACTTCGTCTGCTCCTGCCTCCAGGGCAGTTGTGTAGACCTTGCGCAGAAAATCCAGATCGCTGCGAGTGGCATCCACCGCAAAGAAATTTACGCGTTTAATACCATTGTCTTTAGCGTGTTTGACGGAACCGGCAACTCGTTCAAGGACTTTTTCGCGGGTGAACCCGTAGGCTTCCATTTTTACATCGCTGGTAGAAATTTCGATCAGTACGGCGTCGGTGCCCAACTCAATGTGAGAGTCGAGGTCAGCTTGCACACAGCGCGAGAAGCCCCAGATCTCAGAATCCAGATTGGCAGCCAAAATTCGTTCAACGGCCTCTGTGTCTTCAGGAGAGACTCGGGGGAAACCCGATTCGATACGGCTAATGCCCATCTCGGCGAGCTTGCAGGCAATCGCGAACTTTTCATCGGGAGAGAAACACACACCGACCGACTGCTCACCATCGCGTAAAGTGGTGTCGTAAAAGCGAACGATTTTGCTGCGGTCGAAACCGTCCTGCACAGCGTCAAGGTTGTTGAGCCCGCTGGTCCAGATCTGGTCTTTGGTAATGCTACTCATGTGCTTGCCCTGCTAAGTGTGTCGTATTAGCACGAGATACTACGCAAGGCCTGGATAACTGTCTTGATCTTCAGTGCGCTTTTAGTTGACTGGCAGGGTAACGCTGTAAAAGGGGTTTTCCGGTGGGGTTATACCAATCTTATTCGTGCGGGTTTGTGATGTACCAATCGTAGATTTCTTCGGCGGTAGCAAACCAGACATCGTCGTGTTGCAGCATATGATCATAAGCCGATTCAAAGTACTTAATGCGGTGGGGTACACCCATGATATAGGGGTGAATGCTCATCGACATCACTCTGGGCTGGAGCGCAGACTCTTGATACAGGCGGTCAAACTGATCTACGGCACGGTCGTGCCATACCCTGGATTCGTGCTGGTGCACCACCATCATTGGCAAGTCGCTGAGTTCCAGTGTATAGGGCATGGCAACAACGGATTCACTGCTGGTTCGCATTGTCACCGGCTGCTCATCCATAGGGAAGTCGGTGACAAACTTAAAGCCAACCTCGGCCAGGTAGTCCAGCGTGTCCAGGGTTTGATGCAGCCCTGGTCCCAACCAGCCCTTGGGCGCGATGCCGGTATAGGCCAGCAGAGTGTCGTAGGATTGTTGAATATTCTGTTGCTGATCTTCCACCATGTGCAGGGCTTGCTGCTGATACCCGTGCCCCATAAAACCCCAGCCGGCGTCGCGCATTGCGGCGGCTACAGGTTCGCCGGCACCGCTGCATACTCGGGCATTCAAGGCGGTACTGGCTTTTAGGCTGCGGTTTTGAAAGGCTTCCAGAATACGCCAGAAACCCACTCGCATACCGTATTCGTGCCAGGCCCAATTGGGAATGTTCGGCACGGTGGCGACACCGGCGGGGGAGGTGACATACTCTCTGGCGATGGGCTTTTCAATATCCCATTCCTCGACATTGACGATGGTGTAAACAGCCATCCGTTTGCCATCTGGCAACTGCCAACGCTTTCGCGAAGGCATTGCTGAGAAATCAAAACGCTGTTCAGGCCGTTTCATTGGCAAATCCTTTTACGGTAGATCCTGCTAAGCCTATCAGCGGGATCAGGTAGCGGCAATTATTCTACGACTTCTATTCCACGACACCGCAAATCTGCATGATCGTCTGAATGTAGATTCTGATCATATCCATCATATCGCCAATGTGTACAGCTTCGCCCTGGTGCGTCGAGAAACCTCCGCCCCCGGCGCGAATTCGTCCGGCGGAACCGTAGTTGACGGTAGGTATTCCGTAGCGGTTCATATGAGCGGCGTCGCTCATCCAGGTTTCCACGCCAAATTCAGGGCCGTGGCCCAACTGATCGGTGTGGGCTTTGACGATATTCTGAATCAGCTCGTGATCGTCTGGAATGGAGGTGCCAGGCACCGACATGAAAGTCTCGACCTTAGTGCCAGACAGTTGCGGGTTTTCGTCTACGACACCGGCGATGAGTTCGCGCACTTCGTTATAGGCTTTAATCGGCAGGTCGTCGGGCAGGGTGCGCACGTCCATATAGATTACGCAATTATCGGGTGTTCTGGCGCCTCGCCAGCTCCAACCACTTTCTACCGCCGACACGTTCACACGGGGTTGGAAATCTCCCAGAGTGTTGCGCTGGCAATAATCTGGAATCCAATCGTGAATGGCGTCCAGCACCACTCTCGCTTTGTTGATCGCATTCTTTTCAATTTCCGACCAGGCTGTGTGAATCAAATGGCCAGGTATCGTGATTTTGACCCAGGTGCTGCCGCAGTGGCGCGGTATCACCATCATATTGGTTGGCTCGCCCAGAATGCAGTAATCAGCGATAGCGCCGTGGGTGATCGCAAACTTGGTGCCCACTCCATAGCCCTGATACATCGGCCCTTCGTGACCGTTAACCGGCGCCTTTTCAATCTCACCCGCGACCCCGGCGATCACAATGTCGCCTCCGAGTTTAATACCCGCCTTTTGAATGGCCTCAACCGCGGTTACATAGGTGCCCATGGCGCTCTTCATATTGAAAGAGCCCATGCCGTATATCCACTCGTCGTCCACCAGGGTGCCTTTACACTGATAGCCCAGGCCGCGGTGTGCCTGTTCAGGGCCAAAAGAGGTATCCAGGTGGCCGTTGAACATGAGTGACTTGCCGCCGCCCTGGCCCTGTAAGCGACCGACAGCGTTGTAGCGCTCATCACCTATGGGTTGCAGCACGGAATCAAAATTAGCGCCCTGTAGTACTTCGTTCACTGCTCGCGCGCAATCGCCTTCATAGCCAGTGGGGCTAGGGATATCTACCAGATCCATGACCAGCTTTACTAATCGTTCGCGGTCTATATTGTCAATGGCCTTTTTGACCAGGTCGGGGTTTGCCGTGTTCATTATCGTTTCCTTGTTCTAATGTTCTTGAGTCGAGTAGATCCTTGTGAGTGGGGAACTCAGATGACCGGAGTCACCAGATTCCCCAGACCTTCAACCTTGCATTCCATAACATCACCGGGCTTCATCCACACCGGTTCCTTCATTCCCGAAATCACGCCGGGAGGGCTACCGGTGGTAATCACATCACCTGGCTCAAGCGTCATTTGCGACCACCAGGACACCAGCTCGGCAATGTTGTAGTGGGTGGCGTTAGTATTGGAACTCTGGCGCAGCTCGCCATTGAGATACATATTCATATCCAGATTATTGGGGTTTTCCAGTTCATCCAGTGTCACCAGCCAGGGGCCGAAGGGGCATGACCCATCGAAGCTCTTACCCATCAGGATGACATTGTTAGCGTGCTCGCGGGCCTGAATATCTCGGGCAGAGACATCGTTGAAGATCATCAGACCAACCACATTGTCCATGGCGTCTTCAACGCTGACATTTTTGCAGGTCTTGCCAATGACAATGCCCACTTCAATCTCGTAGTCCAACTGCTCGGTAAAGCCGGGAATCTCGATACCGACCCCGGAACCCACGATGCAAGATGGTGCTTCCAGGAAGCCTGTAGGGTGTTCGAAGTGAAACTTGTCCCAACCGTGGTCTTTCCACTCTTCCGCTTCCCATCCTTCGAGCTCGCTCAAGTGAGCGTCAAAGTTGCAGGAAGTATGGATGATTTTGCCTGGTCGAACCGGGGACTGTAATTCTACAGCGTCCGCGCTATAGGCGTGGTCGCTGGCGTCGGAATTGTCGGCGATCGCATGGATATTCTCAAGTGCAGCTTCGCCTCCTTGCAGGACCAGCTGCATGGAATTGGAGATGCTCCCGCCACTGAGGGCCACCATGTCCAAATACTGCTCGTTTTGGTACAGCCCGATGGTTTTTTCACCCGTAGCCTTGATGATAAATGTCGACAGTTTCATGTGTTTATTCCTATAAATTGGGGCGCGTGCCCCAGTATATGCTTATGCTGAATTTCGAAGGTGAAATAGTAATAGTCGATGCCAAAAAGTGCATTGCCCTCCAAGGTGTAAAAGGTTGACTCTCCGTGCAACAGGTTTCACACTCGTTACTGTTACGGTTTTCACTAGGGACTTCAATGACTGGCGAATCCACCAGTTCCAGCAATCCGGATGATCCTCTGGAAGCGTCCGTTCGCAAGGCGCATGTGTCTGTGGACACGGAAATGCGCGGCCAGCCCATACAAAATTTCACTTGCCGAGAACTCCCTCTGGGCAGGCTCGAGTTGTTTGACATTTCGATTGACCCCATTGCCATTATTCGCCGTACAGAGGACATCGACAAGGACTCCAACGACGATTTTTTGCTGGCTACGCAATTGGAAGGTACAGTGCTGGTCACCGAAAAAAATGTAGAGTTTACCCAGCACCCCGGTAGTATTTCGGTAATGTCTGCGGCGGATCCCTACACCATAATCCACACCCAAAAAAGCCACCGACTGATTCTGCATATTCCCAACGCCATGTACCGAGAGCGCATTTTTGGTACTCAGGAAAATCAGGATTTTCGCCCTAGGCTACTGGAAGCCGGTGGGCTCACCACCATTGTTCACGACATGCTCAAATCCCTGGCATTTGAGGCAGATAACCTTACGATTACAGAGCAGCATACTCTGGCGGAATGCCTGCTGGAGATGACTTCGGCGATGCTGCGATCGGAAGTCGACCAGGAATATGAGCACAATCACGCCAAACAGTCCGCCTTGTTTCGTCGAATCCTGGAGTTTATGGAGGCCAACTTCAACGACTGTGAACTGACACCAGAGAAGATAGCCAATGCCAATGGTATCTCAATGCGCTATGTGCACAGTCTGTTTCAGCAGGCCGGTATGACGGTGTCGAAATGGATTTGGGAGCGGCGCCTGAAGGCCACACGTGAAGATTTACTCGACCCCTCCATGACCCACATGAGAGTCAGTGAAATAGCCTATCGCCGCGGTTTTAACGACCCGGCTCATTTCAGTCGAGCCTTTAAGACTCGCTTTGACATATCACCTAGCAAGTTACGGCAGGTGGTGGTCGATCAGGCACCAAGCGCCTCCTAATACCTCGCAGCCGGCACCTGCAGCAGATGCGGGCGCGCCTAGTCAACTATTGATGCAGTAACAAGCAAGACAGTACTGCTTTGGCTCTTTATTATTTCCGCTGTTAAGTCTTTGAATCACGGACTTTTGTGCGCGCAGCGTGCCAACGGGGAGAAGTAAACATTCATGCGGGAAATTAAGAGGGTTTGTGTCGTTGGCGCGGGGGCGATAGGTAGCCTGCTTGTGGGTCATATCGGTGCCTTACCCGACATTACTATGACGGTTTTGGTGCGTCGCGATAGCCATGCCAAGGATTTGAATGAGCGCGGATTAAAAGTCACGGGCAAGTCCACTCTCTCTGCCGATGTGCTGGCCTCCACCGAGCCTGCGGATCTAGGGGATGTCGATCTCGTTATCCTCGCTACCAAGACAACCGCCGTTGAAGCCAGTGTCTCCAAGTTGAAGGGCCACTTTCCCAACGCCAGCGTAATGATGATTCAGAACGGTCTGGGTTGTGAGCGCCTGGTGCGCGAAAACGGCGATTGGCCGATCATCGCTGGTTTGACGTTTATGTCGGGTGTTCGCAAATCAGACACCCACGTTGACTACGAATTGGATACCGCTACCTGGATTGGTCCGTGGAATGAAGAGGTGCAGCGGCCAGGCTACGATTATATCAAGCAGGTTGAAGCGCTGATCAATCGCTCGGGTTTGATTTGCGAAGCCTACGAAGATTTACAACCGGTACAGTGGTCCAAGCTGATTTTTAACTCGGCAGTGAATTCTATTGGAGCAGTGACCAATACGCCCCATGTTCCGTTTTATGCCGATACTGATCAGCTTTCCGATCTCGGTAATCTGGTGCGCGATATGATGGAAGAGGGTGTCGCCATCGCTAAAGCTCGAGGTATCGAGCTGAGCAGTGACCCCTGGAAGATGAATTGTAAGGCGGTCAGTCAGGGAGGTAGTCATGGCAGCGAAGAATACGCCCACGTTACCTCTATGCTCGATGATGTTCGCCGCAAGAGCTACACAGAAGTGGATTGGATTACTGGCTCGATCGTTCGCGCCGCCCACGAGGTGGGAATGGCCGCTCCTTTTCACGAGACGATGTACAGGTTGGTCAAGGGTCTAGAGAAGAGCTGGTCACTACCCGAGGTAGAACACTAGGGGCTTCGCTCAGAGGCTTTTCCGGATTTATTCATTGGGCTGGTTCGCGGCCCGGCACAGTTAGGGAGTAGAACATGAGGGTATGTATCATTGGCTGCGGAGCAATCGGCAGCCTGTTTGCAGCACATTTGGGAAGACTGGATGATGTAGAAGTGTGGGCCTATGACCCTTATAAGGCCCACGTTGATGCCATCAACGAAAACGGTTTGCGTCTTACCGGAGAGAGTGATTTTGTTGCGAAGATCAACGCGCGCTCAGATGCCAGCGAAATCCCCCCCTGCGAATTTGGCATCATCGCCTCCAAGACTCTGCATACTCGCGCTGCCATGGAAACCGTCGCCCACATATTTGAAGATGGGGCAGTGTGCTCCGTACAAAACGGCGTGGGTAGCGAAGAGATTGTCGCGGAGTTTGTACCTCGTGTGATTATGGGTACGACCTTTCCCGCCGGTCACATCAGCGGCCTGGGCGTTTGCAATCACGATACCAAAGGCTTGACGAATATTGGCCCCTTCGATGGCAAACCGGCGACCCAGGACGAGAGTGACCGCCTTGCTGAAGCGTTGACCTGCGGTGGCATGGAGACTAATTCAGTGGCCGACCCCCGTGGTCCCATGTGGACCAAGGTTATCTTCAACTGCGCCTCTAACGGTGTTGCCGCACTCACCGGGCTTCCCCATGGCATCGCGACGGAGCAAGTGCGAGGTGTCATGAGCGCAGTGGCCCAGGAGGGCATCGCCGTTGCCGCCGCTCTCGGAGTCACATTGGAAAAGGATCCGGAAGAGATGATCGACTACGGTAAGAAGGTGGCCTACCTGCACAAACCCAGTATGCTGCAGGATGTTGAAGCCAAGCGGATCACCGAGATAGACAGTATCAATGGCGGCGTTGCTACCATTGGCGAGCGAGCGGGCGTCCCCTGTCCGCTGAACAGAGCCATAGCAGACATGGTTAAAGGTTTGGAATTTAGTTGGACATTGGAGCAATAAGCTATGAATACAGCACAGAATATCGATACTAAGGATTACGTGAACCGTTTTCGCCCCAGCCAGACGGAGATAGATCGTCGTTACAGCAATGTCCGCGTGGCGATGGAAAAACACGGCTTGGACGCTCTGGTGATCGCCGGTAATGAGTACAGCGGCTTCGAAGGCGCTATTCGTTATATGGCGGGCTTTCATATACTGCATCGTTATTCCTATGTGGTGATTACTCCCAATGCCGACCCGGTGATCGTTTTCCCCCGTGAGGCGACATGGGTAGGTGACCACAGTGCTACCTTTGTTGAGCGGCGCGAACTGCCCGAGCATTGCGGCAAGTGGATTACGGATTTCCTGAAAGAAAAGAACGCCAAAAAAGTTGGTGTCTACGGGCTTGAGTTCATCGTTAATGTCCGCGATTACAAGGCTCTGGCGGCGGGTGGCTTTGACCTTATTGATTTTGATATTCCTTTCGATTACGCACGCGCTCAAAAAGCCGATGAAGAAATAATCTCAGTTCGCCACTCAATGGAAATTAACAAGCAGGGCGTGCTGGATGTCATTAAGGCCTATGAGCCAGGCAAGACTGAATCTGAACTGATGGGCGTTGCGGAAAACACCTTTGTCAGCGCAGGCTGCGCGCGCAACACCATGGACATGGTTCAAATGGGCCCCAATGGTTCGCTGCTACCACAAATGGTTTTCCCCACTAACCGCCCACTGAAAGATTCTGACGGCATCATGTACGGCCTGGAAGTCTCAGGGGAGGGCGGCCATTGGGTTGAGTACTCTCGCCCGCTGATGCCCAACGGTATGGATGCTATTACCCAGGACATGATGGATGGTCATCAGGAGTTTCATGCTCTGGTGCGCGAAAACATGAAAGCGGGCCGCACAGCCGAAGAGGTCCACAAAATGTGCATGAAGCCACTGGTTGATCGTGGCTATCGTTCGGGCCATGTCTGTGGCCACAGTATCGGCATGACCATGATCGAAATGCCGCGCATTGGTGAAGGTTATGACTTTGTGCTGCCAGAAAACATGGTTTGTTCAATGCACGCCCACGTGATGAACGAAGAGCGAACGCACTCACTGTACTTTCAGGAAACCTATCGGGTGACAGCGCAAGGCGGGGAGCCGCTTTCCGGTACGGCGATTAAGGCCTACGATGGCACGGAGACGGAGCTGACCCCGCTGTAAGGATAAACCTATAGTCCCTTCTCGAAATCCCGGAGCGATCCGGGTTTTTCACTTTTCTAGATATCGAATTAAAGTCCGGGGAGGGGCTGTTGGTCTCGGTCACCATGGCGTATTCTCTCGATTATTATGTGTGAGTCACTAGACCAATATGCGCAAACGGAGGAACTCTTGCCACCGGCCGAAAGCTTGATGGAACAGCCCAGCGCTGAGTTTCCCAATCGGTTCCAGCGGGAAAGCCTAAACCTGGTGAACAGCCTGTTCACTTTAAGCTCTTCGGCTTTTTTTCTGGTGGGGCCCGATATGAGCCATCGGGGCATTGTATTGCGTAATCTTGGCGCGGAAGACGAGCGAAATTACACCCGGCGATTTCAAAAATTGGACCCCCTGCGTCCCGAGCTTTTTGCCCATGCGGCAGATACCGTCGTGAGTATCGATGAGCGGATGCCCGAGGCAGAACTACTGAGCTGTGAGTACTATCGGGAATTCATGCAGCCCTTGGGGCACCGTTATGTGGCCGATATGTTCCTCCGTCGAGAGGGTGACGTTGTTGCGGTGCTCACCATGTTGCGCTCGGAGCTGGAGGGCCCTTACGGCGTGGATGAACTGTCCCAGCTGCGTAAACTTCAGCCCTTCTTCGAGTATGCGCTGAACACTGTCTATCTACCTAAACGGATAGGGCAGCGTCGCAGTGCCCAGGAGCGGTTCGGACTAACGGACAGGGAGGTGGACGTGATGGAGCTAATCGTCGCGGGGGCCAATAACAAGGAAATCGCGCGGGAGCTTGGTCTCAGCTTGGCGACCGTAAAAACCCATATTCAGCATATCTTCCACAAGGCGGAGGTGTCTTCCCGTACAGCCCTGAGCGCCCGCGTACTGGGAGATGTGCTCGCCTGAGCTGTCCCTCATCCTTTTGGTCGATTTCGCGTCGGTCAAACCTGTCTTATCCTGCAAGCACTAATCACTAACAGGAGAAGGACAATGCTGGGAGATCTTAAAGGAAAGGTTGCCATCGTCACGGGCTCTGGACAGGGCATTGGTGAGGGTATCGCCAAGGTATTTGCCCAGGCAGGTGCGAAGGTGGTTGTGGCTACCCGTTCTGCGGGCAATGGCCAGGAAACTGTCGATGATATTGTCGCCGCCGGCGGTGATGCGATTCTAGTGCAATGCGATATCGGTCAGCGCAGCGAAGTAGAGCGTGTAGTGACCCAGACTACCGTGAAGTACGGTCGACTCGATATCAGCGTACACAATGCCGCTGTCTACCCGTTACACACCATCGACGAGTTATCGGACGAGGTGATGGAACAGACTCTCGCGGTGAATATGAAAGCCGCTGTATGGCTGACCCAGGCCAGTGTGCCTTATTTCCGTGCGCAAAAGGGTGGCCGCTTGATCTTTACGTCGTCTGTTACCGGCCCTCGTGTGGCGATGCCCGGAACATCTCACTATGCCATGTCCAAGGGCGGCATGAATGGCTTTATACGCACAGCCGCTCTGGAGTATGCGCGGGAAGGTATTACCGTAAATGGCGTTGAACCTGGCTATATCCTCACCGCCGCCATGTCGGCACTGGGCGACGGGGAAGAACTCGCCGCGATGGCGAATTGCATTCCCCTGGGACACTTGGGCGAGCCGGAAGATATCGCCAACACCATGCTTTTTCTCGCTTCGGATGAGGCTTCTTATCTCACTGGCCAGACCATCGTTGTCGATGGCGGCTCAACACTTCCTGAGAGCCAGGTTGTAATGGACGGATTTTATGAATAACAAAGAACTGTTAGCGCGTCGTCACAAATTTCTGGGCAAGCACTCCCCGCTGTTTTACGACGAGCCACTGCACCTGGTGCGGGGAGAGGGCGTTTGGGTATGGGATGCCGATGGCAAGCGCTATCTGGACGTGTATAACAATGTTCCCCACGTGGGACACTGCCACCGGCGGGTGCTTGAGGCACTGACCACACAGGCCTCGAAACTGAATACTCACACACGCTACCTGCACGAAAATATCGTCAATTACGCGGAGCGCTTGACGGCGAAATTTGACGACTCCTTGTCCACGGCCATGTTCGTCTGCACGGGCAGTGAAGCCAATGAACAGGCGCTGCGCATGGCGCGACAGCACACCGGTAAACAGGGGATTATCGTCACCGATAGCGCCTACCACGGCAATACCGAAGCGGTAGCGGAATTGGGTACTGCATTTATGCCCGAGGCTGCCACCACAAAACGAGTTAAAGGCGTGCCTGTTCCAGATTCTTACCGGGGTATAGAAGGTGTAGCACCGGAGGGGCTGGCTGATGTCTGCGCGGATGCGGTCAAGGCGGCCATCGATGCCTTTGAAGAGGAAGGCGTCGGATTTGCAGGCATTCTTGTCTGTCCTGACTTTGCCAATGAAGGTCTGGTGGACCTGCCCTCGGGATACATGGAAAAAGCCATAGGCCATGTACGCGCTGCGGGTGGCCTGTTCATCGCCGATGAGGTACAGGGGGGCTTCGGCCGTACCGGTAATCAGTGGTGGTCTCACGAAGCGGAGGGAGTAGTTCCCGATATAGTCACCCTGGGTAAGCCTATGGGTAACGGTCACCCCCTGGCGGCGGTCATCGCCCGAGCAGATCTTATAGACGAGTTTGGCGAGTGGGGCATGTACTTCAATACTTTTGGTGGTAACCCCGTTTCTTGCGCAGTGGGTATGGCGGTATTGGACGTATTGGAAGAAGAAGAGCTTCTGGATAACGCGGTGCAGGTGGGTGGCTTCGTCGCCTCAGGTCTGCGGGAGTTGCAGAACCGCTACGACATCATCGGCGATGTGAGAGACAAGGGAATGTTCTTCGCAATGGAATTGGTAGAGGACCGCGGTAGCAAGCTGCCGGCCACCGAGGCATCGGGCCGTTTTATCAATATGATGTGCCAGCGCGGGGTATTGATCAGCCGCATTGGTCGTCACGACAATATACTTAAGTTGCGGCCACCCATGCCGTTTGCGAAAGGCAATGCCGAGCAGCTGTTGGATACATTGGACGAGTGTTTCGCGGCGTTATGACAGGAGAATGAAATGCATGATTTTTATGAAATGGATGAAACCGGCCAGGCCGGGGCTATGGGTATTCTCGCGCAGACAGCCTTGTCGGAATGGGGATTTGAAGGTAGTGAACTCAACCTCATCAAGTACCGCGAGAATGCTGTATTCCGGGTGACTACTGCCCAGGGTGAACTCTATGCCTTACGTATTCACCGGTATGGCTACCACAGCGATGCGGAACTGCGATCGGAACTACAGTGGATGCACGCCCTGGCAGAGAACGGTATTTTCGTGCCCACTCTGGTGGCGACGAAATCTGGTCAACCTTTCGCTGTGATAAGTGCCGCGGCAGTGCCTGAACCTCGTCAGATCGATGTCTTTCAATGGGTGGATGGAGACCAACTCGGTTCAGTGGAGGAGGGCATGAAAGACCCTCACGCGGTGACCGCCAACTACCGAACGATCGGGCAACTGGCAGCCCGCCTGCACAACCAGGCCGTTGATTGGTCAGCACCTGATGGCTTTGTACGTCACGCCTGGGACGTAGAAGGTCTAGTAGGGGACGAACCCTTCTGGGGCCCCTTCTGGGAACTGGAGGCCCTTACCGATGAGGAGCGCGCACTATTACTGGAGGCTCGGGAGCGGGTGAAGAGGGATCTGACTGCCTACGGTGCCGAGCCCGCGAACGCCGAACGCTACAGCATGATCCACGCGGATTGCGTGGCTGAAAACCTGATGGTTGAAGGGGACCATGTCCGTCTGATCGATTTCGACGATGCGGGTTTTGGTTGGCACTTGTTCGAACTGGCTACCGCCCTGTACTTCGAGATGGACGAGGATTATTTTGCTAGCGTCCGCGACGCTCTTATCGCTGGTTACCGGGAACATCGTTCGTTGCCTGAAGAACAAGTTCAGGCACTGCCCTTGTTTTACCTGGCTCGCGGCTTCACCTATCTCGGGTGGGTACACACACGAGCGGAAACACAGACAGCGAAGGAAATGACGCCAGTGTTGGTGGAGAAAGCTTGCAAGCGAGCTAGGGAGTATCTCGGGTGCTGAATGCGCTGTTAGTGCTGCGCGCCGCCCTCCAGCTGATCTAGTTTCAATTCGAGCTTTTTAAGTGTGCGCAACAAGCTGCTGTACTCTGCTTTGTCCAAGACCGATAGAAACTCGGCCTCCCAGTCGACTGCTGAGGGTACAATCTTTGTATAAAGCGCCCATCCACTTTCGGTCAGGGAAAGGTAGCTCGCCCGATTGTCGAGTGAGTCAACGCGCCGGATCAGATATCCCTTGCTCTCCAAGCGTTTTACTGCCCGGGAAACTCGGGATTTGTCCATGAACGTGGTATCTCCCAGGCCCAGGGAATTCAGTTCTCGATGTTCGCCGAGTCTGGCCAAAAGGCGCCATTCGGCAACGCTGATGCCATGGGGTGCACCATAATCGGCATTGCAAGCATCGCTGACCCGTTTAGCCAGATTGACAAGTTGATAGGGCATGTAGTCACTTAGGTTCAGCGATTGGGTTTTTTTAATCCTCATGGAATGGCACTCGCTTTATTCTCGCATGAGATTAATTTTACGCTCATAGTTCCATTTTAGTCTAACAAATTCGCCACATCTACTTTACGTGTTAACTATAAGTGGTTAATATCGTTCCAAACTATTCTTAGGTGAGAATAGATTTTAACACAGGAAGGATTGAGATGCGTGACGCACAAGACATGTTTTTGTGGAACTGCTGGTATGCGGCTGCTTGGGACTACGAAGTCGTAGATGGCAAGAAACTGGCCAGAACCTTTTTGGAAAAGCCGGTGGTCATCTTCAAGGGTGAAAGCGACAAGTACATTGCCTTGGATAATCGATGCTGCCATCGAGGCGCTCCGCTGTCCTCCGGGAGGATAGAAGGAGATTGCATACGCTGCATGTACCACGGCATGAAGTACGACTCAGATGGTATATGCATCGAAATTCCGGGCCAGGATATGATCAGTGCACAACACAAGGTGCACAGTTACCCGGTGGTTGAGAAAGGTCATCTGCTGTGGATCTGGATGGGTGACCCCCAGTTGGCCAACCCTGACGATATCATGGATTATGAGCCTCTTAGCGACCCCCATTGGGAGGGTCTTCCCGTACCGGCGTACCTGCACTACGACGCGAACTGGCTGCTGATTGTCGACAACCTCGCAGATTTCTCTCACCTGGCTTTCGTGCACACCAATACTCTAGGTGGCTCTGAGGACTACGCGTATATCAGTACGGCCCAGGAAGTAGATCGATTGGACAATGGTTTCCGCTTTGAACGCTGGCACAAAGATGACTTTCCGCCTCCCTACCATCGCCGGGTCAGCCCAGAGGGCAACGCTAAGGTAGATCGACGGAACGTCGTGGAGATGTATGTACCTGGTGTGTTCTTTATGGAGTCTACTTTTGCACCTGTGGGATGGGATCCCCAAGGCGGTGACGATACCAATGTCAGGCAGTATAGAAACTGCCAGTACATGACCCCTGAGACGCGTGGCACTTCACATTTTTTCTGGAACTATCTGCATGACTTCAAACAGGACGATCCGAACGTCTCGATCTCTTTACGCGATGGTTTGCTTGCAGGGTTCTGGGAGGACAAGGTAATCATCGAAGCCCAGCAGAAGCTGTTGGAAATCGAAGAACCCTTCCAGCCGCGTGGTCTGGTTGCCGATGTCGCCCTGTCCCACTTCCGTAAAACCTGGCTAAGACTGATTCAGGCCGAGCGGGAGCAGTATCCGCGAGAGCCTGTTACTGTTAAGAACCGCATCCTCTAACGCAAAACCCCGGCGTTCCTGGCGGTGCCAAAAAGCCCGCCGGGCGTTCGAATTCCCGTTCAACCATAGCGCAATACTGCTGTATTGATGAAGCATATCCCGCGGAAAACACCGACGCACAAAGCAGATATCCTATTTTCGATGCACTCCCAGTCAAATTTGATTTTCTCTGCTGGACAAGATCCCGGGCTATAACTCTGCTTCAATGGGCTTGTAGAAAATAATACAAATTAACGTGTTAAGTACTTGAGTTGCTGGTCCACTTGCGCTATAACTATTAGCTCATGTGAGCTAACTAAGAATTAGAAACCGAAAACCCCCTAAAAATACTCCACGGAGAACCAGAGAATGAGAAAGCATACCGCGATGTATCTGGCCGTCTGCGCCGGCCTGGCAGGCGCTCTAAATGTAACTGGCACCCAGTCTGCAATTTTGGAAGAGGTAATGGTTACCGCCCAGAAACGTGAACAGAGCATGCAGGATGTGGGTATTTCCGTCACTGCCTACTCCGGTGATCAGATGAAGGCACTGGGTGTCACCAACGCCGTCGAGATTACTGATCAAGTGCCAGGTTTGCAGATGGTGACCTTCTCGCCAAACCTGACTATCTTTAATATCCGAGGCATCTCTCAGAACAACTTCACCGACAATCTGGAAGCCCCGGTCGCTGTCTATATCGACGATGTCTATATGGCTAGTATGAATGGAATCAATTCACAATTGTTCGATATCGAGCGCGTCGAGGTATTGCGCGGCCCACAGGGAACGCTGTTTGGCCGCAACGCAACCGGTGGGGTCATCCACTATCTCACCAGGGGCGCAGAGGATGATGAGCTCAACGGCTATATTGAAGGAACCCTCGGGAGCTTTAACCGCCAGAGCTTGGAGTTTGCCGTTGGTGGGGCATTCAGCGATGGAATTCGTGGGCGCATCGCTGGGCGTACTGAGGAGATGGACGGTTACATGAAGTCCAGGCCCTTTCCAGAAGGCAATCCGCTGCCGCCCAACGGTGTGGATATCGGCGGCACCGACGGCTATTCGGTGCGTGGAGAATTCCAGTTTGACCTGGGAGAGTCGGCAGTGCTGACACTGCAGGCCAAATTTACAGAAGACGATGAAGTACCTACCGGCGCCTACAGTTTCCTCCCTTACGGCGACAGTGCTGACGCCTACATTCCGCCTGAGTTTGTAGACTTTGTGACAGGTGTTATTGGTGCGCCCGCCGAGGCGACACCGGATATTTTCTTCTGCCCAAGCCAGTTGGATTGTTTCGCCCCGGTGGATGAGGCCGGCCGAACAATTTTTGATGGTGATTCACCTGAACCCCACGAGCAGTATTCCGACTATCGCGGCTTTCTGGATCGTGAAACGAGTAATTACACGGCCAAGTTGGAGTGGGAACTGGACGATGGCATGGAGTTCGTATCCATCACCAGTTACTACGAGCTGGAAAAGTTTTACACAGAGGATGGCGATGGTATTCCCGTGCCAATCATCGAATTCACAACAGAAGCTGATTTTGATTCCTTCTCTCAGGAAATTCGCCTATCGGGCGACAGCGAGAATTTCCGTTGGGTCGTCGGTGGCTACTACCTGAATATGGAGACCGATGCGGATGTAATTACTCGTGGCGCCCCGGTAGCCGGTGTGGCTGCAGATTTTGGTCTTGTAGTCGAAGATCTTGTCGATCCTCAGGTTATTCAGGATTACAATCTGGAGTCTACGAACTGGTCAGTGTTCGGTCAGGGCGAGTGGGATTTGAATGAAGAGTTTACCCTGATTGTCGGCTTGCGCTGGTCCCAGGATGACAAGGATATGGACTTCGCAACTGCCTTTACTTCACCCGGCGACGGCATACTTTTCCCCAATTTCGATCTGCAGTCTGCCGCGGCAGCAGCCGGCAGTAGTAACGATGAAATTGACTACGGCGATTGGGCGGGGCGCTTGCAGCTGGATTGGCGTATGAACGATGACACCTTGGTCTACGCGTCGATCAACCGCGGTATCAAGGGCGGTAACTGGGCGCCTGCAGCCAGTGCGACTCTCGAGGGCATTCGCCACGATGAGGAAGTCTTGTACGCCTATGAAATCGGCCTTAAAACCGAATTCTGGGATGGCCTGGCACGCTTCAACGGCGCGATTTTCTACTACGATTACGAGGATTACCAGGCCTTCACCTTCGCCAACGGCAACCCGTCGATTAATAATGGTGACGCTACCAATAAGGGCGCTGAACTGGAATTGATTCTCCTGCCCAGCGACAATTGGGACATCATCTTGGGGGCGTCTTTCCAGGATGCAGAGGCAGACAATATTCAGACGCCGCAGCAGCAGGTCACGCCAGTGGGCTTTTCGGTGGACTGGCCGGTTGATATCCTAAATGGTGTGGAATTGCCAAACACACCTGGGTATAGCGTGAATTATCTGCTGCGCTACAACATCGATGCACTGGCGGGCAATATAGCCTTCCAACTCGATGGCTTGTTCAACGATGAACACTATCTGGAAGTGAGTAACGGCGCTGGTACGTTCCAGGATTCCTATGATACCCACAACGCCAGGATTACCTGGACGGGTCAGGAGGAGCATTTCCAGATCGCCGCTTGGGTCAAAAACCTGGGGGAAGAAGAGTACAAGTCCTATGCACTGGACCTGGGTATCCTGGGTGCAACCGCAACCTACGCACCACCGCGGATGTATGGTCTGACAGCCAGCTACAAGTTCTAGCTTCGCTCTAACCCGGTGGGTCGCAGCAGCGTCCTGCCGGAGTAGTCAACAAAACTTATGCCTTTGTTCAATCAGCCACGAAAGCTATAGTGCGACATTCCGGAAGTACGCTGTGAGTCTTTATCTTCGAGTCTCATAAATTGTCGAGACCAGGAATTTACAATGATGTGTTTCAAACGTGGCTTGGCAGTTTTTCTTTTTGCAATTTCGCTTTTCATCCACGGCGTGGTCATGGCGGCATCGCACTCCAGCCGGCCCAATATCCTGCTCATCGTCGCCGACGATATGGGTTTCTCGGATCTCGGCAGTTTTGGCGGCGAAATTCCCACGCCCAACCTGGATGCGCTGTCGTACGCTGGTACACGCTTTACCGATTTCCAGGTCTCTTCTGCCTGTTCTCCTACTCGCGCTATGCTGTTCACCGGCGTAGATAACCACCGGGCCGGCTTTGGCAATCTCGCCGAGGAGCTCTCACCCAACCAGGAGGGTCAACCGGGCTATGAGATGCACCTGAACGAGCGGGTGGTAACGGTGGCCACGGTACTAAAGGACGCGGGCTACCACACCTATATTTCGGGCAAGTGGCATCTGGGCACTACGCCTGAGGTAGGTCCGGGGCATCGTGGTTTCGAACACTCCTTCGTCCAACTCAAGGGCGCCAGTCATTTCGTTGATATGCAGCCATCCTATTCGCTGGACCCTAAAGCCAAGGCGAAGTACCTGGAAGATGACTCACCCCTCAAGAGCCTTCCCGAGAGCTTCAAGCACTCCTCACAGTTTCACGCCGATAAGCTGATCAACTATATCGAACGCGACAAGATGACAGGCAAGCCCTTTTTCGGTGTTCTCACATTCACAGCGCCCCACTGGCCACTGCAGTTGCCCGATGACTGGCTGGACAGTCACGCGGGGAAATACGATGCCGGTTACGACGTGCTTTACGAACAGCGCAGGAATCGAATGGTCGGCATGGGTCTCATAGACCCGGCCGCGCCGAGACCGCCGCGACCGCCTAAGGCGGTACCCTGGAAGAACCTCTCCCCCCAGCGGCAAAAGGTCGAGGCCCGTGGCATGGAAATCTATGCGGGTATGGTCGAGCATATGGACTATCACACGGGGCGGGTCATCGCCTACCTCAAGTCTCGCGAGCTGTTGGACAACACCCTCGTTATCTTCGTGTCGGACAACGGCGCGGAAGGCCACGATATGGAAGACACATGGCCGGCGGACAAGTTTCCGAAGATCCGCAAGATCATCGATGACCGCTTCAATTTCAGTTACGACAATATGGGGCGGCCCAATTCATACACGATGTATGGGCCGGGTTGGGCCAGAGCAGGAGCGCCACACCTGCGCATGTATAAAGCCTTTTCTTCGGAGGGCGGGACACGTGTCGCTGCATTCGCCTCCATGCCCGGACGCGTTAAAACCGGTGCGGTTAGCAACGCTCTGGTCGCAGTAAAAGATATCGCACCGACGCTGCTCGATTTTGCCGATGTTGAGCGCCATCACGGCCAATACGCCGGGAGCACGGTAGAGCCTATGAGCGGGCTGTCTCTGCGGCCGCTGTTACAGAGCGGAGTGCCCGGCGATGATTTCATTCAGCGTGAACTCGGCATGGAATTGATCGGACGCTACGCATACCGCCAGGGCGATTGGAAGATAACAGCCATGCCCAGCCCCTATGGTGCCGATCAACCGGAGTTATTTGATTTGGCCAGTGACCCCGGGGAGACGAATAATCTGGCGGGCACACACCCGGAGATATTGGAACGGTTAGTCATTAAGTGGCAGCACTACGCCAGGGACAATGGCGTCGTTATCCCTGACTGGCTGAGCGGCTACTAGGTGGTCGTCGAGGCCGTTCTGGAGGATAAGCTGCCAATAAGCGCCAAAAGGGCAGCCGTGCACGCGGGAAAATTCGTGCCCGGGAGATCCTGCAAACTGCCTTGGAGGTGCTGGCCAACGAGGGCTATCGCAGCCTCACGCTACGAAGAATAGCGAAGAAGATGGGTATTAGTACCGGCAACGTCACGTACTATTATGCAACGAAGGAACTGCTGTTAGAGGCGGCGGATTCAAGTCGCTAGTGCAATCGGTGGGTTGATCCCAAACAGTACTTGGTTGGGGGTTTTAAAGTCCAGACATTTTCTTGGCCGGTTGTTAAGTTTATCAAAGATTCTCTGGACACACTCCGGCGTCATATCATCAAAGCTAGATCCTTTCGGGGCGTATTGGCGGATCAGACCATTTGTATTCTCATTCAATCCCCGCTCCCATGAATGGTAAGGGTGCGCGAAGTAGCTTTCAGCCTGCAGCTGTTGGGCGATAACCTCGTGTAAGGCAAACTCCTTGCCGTTATCATAGGTCAGTGTTTCTACTGGGGCGGCTAAGGGGGAAAGCGCCCCAAGTATCGCTTCCTTGACGGCCTTCGCCGTTTTATTGGGGGCCAGGGCGATCACTGTGAAACGTGTCTTTCTCTCAACAGCCGTCATCAGTACGGAGCCACCCAAGCGCCCAATGATAAGGTCCATTTCCCAATCACCAATACGCTTGCGCTCATCAACAATCGCTGGACGCTCGTCGATACTTACCCGGTTCTTTAGCTGCCCGCGCTTGTCTGGGCTCCCGTAACGCTTCTTACGTTTCTTTTGGCAGCGCAAGTGGGCATGGAGGTCGCCCCCGGCCTTCTTGTCGATCAGAATGTACTGATAAATCCATTCTGGACTAACAGATTGCAGGATTGATTTTGCTAGCCAACCGCTGATCTGCTCTGGACTCCATTCCTCCCTCAGTAGCGATTCAACCCGCTGCCAGGTTATCTCTGTAATACGTGTATGGGTGTGGTGATGCTGCCGTTCAGTGGCAAAACGCTGGGCCTGCTGGGGCCTATAACCACGCAAGCCCGTTGCGACCAAGCTCTCTGCTAATTGTCCCAGGGCTTCGTCTAAGCTCTCTGGCTATGGCTTTTTGTGTAAAACCAGCTTTTAAAAATGCTTCAATCTGGTATCGTTCGTATTCGGTCAACTGTGTATAGTTCATGTGTAATTTCCTTGGTCGAGAAAATGGCACTGGATTGTACCAGTTGGCCACCTGCTCTAGAAATTGCACTTATGACTTGAATCTAAGGGCGATTATATCCGATCACCTGGCCCGCTATGATCGAGAGTTCGAGCTTGAGGCTGTTAACTTCCCGGACCACCCGGTGGCGCGTATCCGAGCCTATTTCGAATTTCTGGTCGAGGATGCGCGTGACCCGAACTCCCAGCGTTTCTTTTATCAACTGTGGGCGCTGTCTAGTCACAACGCCGGGGCCGCCATTCAGCGCGAGGCTGTGTACGAGCATTTCTTAAATCAGGTGTGTACGCACTTGACGGCGGTTCGCCCTGAATTGACCGAGGATGAAATCAACAAGCGAGGTTTTTTGCTGATGAGTCTGGTAGAGGGCATGAACGTTATCTACGGTTCCGGTGACCGATTGAACGCAAAATTCGATACTCCGGGTCCCTGGGTGCTGGATCAGATTATGAAGGTCGTGCTCAATTGAGTACTAGCCACACAGGATAAAGGGGAGTAGGGCAATGTCGCAGTATCTGGGTGATCGGGCAACGATTATAGATGTTAACGCAACAAAGTCGATTGTCGCAGTTGTGGTACTGGCCGTTATCGGTCCGTGCATGTTTATCCTCCAGCCGGCCTATGTACAAGGCCTGGTGGAGTATATGAATTTCTCCGAAGAGCAGGCCGGCTTAATCGCCGCGGCGGAGATGTTTGGTCTGGCTGCAACCGCAATTGCGGTCAACTTCTTTCTTGGCAGTATCAATTGGCGGCTGATGTCAGCCGCTTTTTTGGGTGTGGCGACGATCGGGAACGGCTTGTCCTTGTCCGTGACGGACGCCAACGCACTAATGGCTATTCGCTTTTTTACCGGCCTGGGCTCCGGTGGGCTGATCTCCATAAGCTTTACTATGATGGGGCTGACGGAACGGGCCGACCGCAATATGGGCTTTATTATTGCCGCGGTTCTAAGCTACGGCGCGTTTGGCTTGCTGGCCATGCCTTCGGTCTTCCATGCGGTAGGCGTCGAGGGTTTGCTGGCCTTCTTCGGTGTCTTCTCCGCCAGTGGATTTTTGTTTGTATCCAATCTTCCCTGCTCGGATCAGACCCATGAGCAAACCGCTTCGCCCGGCAGCGACTATCCCTGGTCGACCAAATTGGTAGCGCTGGTCGCGGTGCTGGCCTATAACCTGGCCATCGGCATTGTCTGGGTCTACATCTTTCTGGTCGGGGTGGAGGCGGGGATTAGCGAACAGTCGGTGGCTAACGCGCTGACTCTCTCGCAGTTTTTGGGTATCGCCGGCGCCATGATAGCGGTGGTCTTCGAACTTCGCTTTGGCCGTATTTTCCCCCTGATGGTAGGAATTGTCGGCGGCACCCTCGGTATCGCCATGATACTGGGTACGCCCAGCGCAATGATGTACAGCCTGGGTGTCTGTGCGTTTAATTTCCTGTGGAACCTGACAATGCCCTATCTGTTAGCGGCACTTGCCGGCTTCGACCCCACGGGCCGGATCGTGGCTATGGGGGTTGCCCTGCAGATGTTGGGCTATGCGGTGGGGCCGGCGTTGGCGGCGATGTTGCTAGAGGTCAATGGCTACGACTTTATCAATTCGATTGCCATAGGCTTATTCCTCGCCTCTGCCGTGCTATTGATTCCGGGGCTGCGTGCACAAAACGCGGCGGAAGCTACAAATTAACCACGATATTCCCATCGGCAGTTGCCGCGCGCGATTGACATAAAATCATGTGTTCTTGTCTTTGCGCATTCGAAAGGACGAAGTCCCGGTGCTCGACATCGCCTTCCAGAACCGTGCACTTACACACCCCACAGATGCCGTCGGAGCATTTGAGGTCAACGTGAACCCCCGCTGCGATCAACGCCTGGGCAGCACTCTGGTCCGGTGACACCTGCACTTCCCTGTCTGAGCTTGCCAAGCGAATCGTGAAACTGTGGTTGGTGTATTCGGGTGTTTCCGGGACGGAAAAATACTCGCGGTGCATGGATTCATCGCTCCAGTTATGGCGCTCTCCGCATTCAAGTACTGACGACATGTACCGATCTGGTCCACAGGTGTAGAGATGATGCCCAGGCTGATAATCGCAAAGAATCGAATCCAGGTTTGCGCGGGAGCCTTCATCTGAGAAGTGCAGGGTAACCTTATCAAACCATGGCATGCTCTCGATATCTTCAACAAAACCTGCGCCTTTACGGTTTTTACCCGAGTAGTGCATTTCGAAGTCCGCGCCTATGGCGTGGAGTCGGTGGGCCATAGCCATCATAGGCGTTATTCCAATGCCGCCCCCCATGAGATAGGTTTTGTTGGCAGATTCATCCAACGGAAAGTGATTGATTGGATGCGACACGAATACGCCACGTCCCTCCGTGAATATACGGTGCAGCAGGTTGGAACCACCTCGTCCCTCGTCCTCTCGCAGCACGCCAATCTGGTATTTTGACTGATCTGCCGGGTCGCCGCTTAGACTGTACTGGCGGAAAAACTCCGGGGCTACCACGACATCCAAGTGTGCGCCGGCCTCAAATGCTGGAAGGGCGGTGCCATCCATGGCAGTAAATTCGTATTGGGTGACGAGGTCAGCCATCATCTGTACTTTTGATAGGCGCAGGTGTAAGACAGGGGATTCACCTTCAGGCGGCTGGAACTCGTGCGCTAGATCGTGGGTATCGCCGGCGTCCAATCGAGCCTGATATTCTTCCGGTCCAATAAGATTGTCATAGGCTTCGATGCCTGCTTCCCTGTCCATCGGAAACGGAAACGGATAGGGCGCCGGTGCAAGGTTGGCGGGGTAAACAGCAAGTGTCTGATCCTCATATTTAAGATCGAGGTCTGTCTGTAGCTCTCGATGCTCTGCGCCGTGCTCGGAGGGAAGGTATGCTCCGTCGTTTTTCATTTCGAGGTCCCACCACCATTTCTTCACCGGGTTGATGCTACCGTGGCCTAGCCTGTCATCGAGAGCTGCCAGTTGCTTGGCCGCACTGGGAACGTTTGAGGCCAGCCAGCGGAAGGGTGCCTCAGCGAACAGGCCTTCCAGGTTCCAGGGGCAGGTTTTCATACAGCGGCCACACATGGCACCCGCGGCTTGCGTTACCCGGTAGGTAGTACACTTCTGGCTGTCCGATTTCCATATCTCATAGCCGTTGAACATACGCTTGGGCCCGGCTGTAATTGCGCCGGATGGGCACTCACGCGCACACTTATTACACTGGTTGCAAAAACTTTGTAGGCCAAAGTCGATCGGCTTGTCATGCCGCAACGGCATATTGGTGGTGATGACTCCGGATTTGAGGCGCGGACCGAGAAATGGGTTGAGTACAACCTCGCCAATCCGGCTGACTTCGCCCAAGCCGGACAGCAGCAACAGAGGAGGTTGTAATACCTCTCCATCCATGACCGTATGGACTCTTGCCTCATAACCCAGATTACGAATCTGGTCACCGATAATGCCGCCAAGCAGGGAGAAACGCAGATAGGCCCGCATGGACTGGGAGCAGGCAATCCAGTCGTCACCCGATGCGCCCTCCATGGTTTCGTGACCTTGATCGATGACTACCGAAATTGCATTGGGATGATAGGCCTCGAGAGGCTCTCCGTGCGCGTTGTGGGAATAGTAGGCCCAGTCCGGGCAGCGGGACACGCCAACAGCATCGGCGCCCAGGAAATACAGCGCCGCTTTTATATTATCTGCGTTTCGTGCTTCATCCAATGTGGACTCAGACCGGGTCTCGCTGCTGGGCCCGTCCTGCAGCAAGACAAACGCGGCCAGGGGGCGACGGGCTGCAAAACTGGTGGCGCTCTTTCTAACATAGTTGCCGTTTTTTGCCGCTTCCTGAACGTGCGCGCCCATGTCACCGAAAATGGCTCTGGCAAACATGTCGGTACGCTTGGGAACACGGGGAATGCGCGGTTCGTCAATCAATGTCGTGGGTGTGTCGACGCGTTTGCTGCGTTCAAAGGGATAGGCACCATCTTTAAACTGGCGATTTTTGTAAGCTTGTCGGTTGAAACGATTCTTGCTGAACCCCTTCCCCAACCACCAGGCAGGGCCATGGCTGCGCAGTGTTTGGAGCAGTCCGGTATCGGTGGACAGCGCTTGGTCCGGGCGCAGCTCCAGGGTTGTGGTCACCGCGCACAAACCAAATCGTGTTCCGGTGTAGGGATTAGAGATTACCGGCCCAAGGGCGCTGTCCGCCACGACCGCCAAACCGGCGGCAACCGCCAGTTTATTCAGGTCGACCTCGCTGCAGGTGCCACTGTGCCCACGAGCCTCGCAACCCAGAAGCCTGATATAGTTTGACACAATGGCGGCCGTCTCGGACGCTCGCAGACAGGCGCGCTGCGCCTGGGTATCGTCCAACCATTCACACCCAGGCTCGCCTTGCCGCGGATCACGAGGATACTCGTAGAGGTAAACAATAGCGTGGGTGTGATGGGCGACATCCTTAGGGGGTGCACTCATGCTCTCTTTCAGCTCTGCCATAACCAAGTCGATACCGGCGGCGAAGGTCTTGGTCTGTTTGGTGCGAATCAGCTCGGCGATCTCGTCAATATCCGGGTTTACCAGGGGGGCCGACAAAAACATTTCCCGGGACAACTCACAGATACCCACTTGTGAAGCATCCTGGTAATAGCCAAAGGATTTAAGGTGATTTGAGCGCTCTGTCAGGTCCTTGGGTATGGTCGCCTTTTCCTTTTTCACCATGCCATCGCGGATCACGTCCAGCATGCCCTGGTAGCGCCGCATTGCGTTGTTCAGGCTCTCACTGCGGTCCGCATGAAACGATACCTGACGCATTGGTGGGACTGTGCTGAGCTCAGGGCTGCGGTTTGTACGAGACAGTCGTTCGAGTGGGTAGGGCCCCAGGTGGAAAGGGCGCTTTTTATAGGAAAAAAGTTTCATAAACTACAGGATCCATTGTGGGGTAAAAATTGGACATATCGCTATGTCTCAGAGATGCCAACGTTGCGCAATATTTGGGTATAAACGAGATCATCAAAGCCCTGGAACTTCTCGAGAAATTGATCACTGGAGCCATAGACAACATGCAAACCCTCCAGGCTGGTGATGATACTCAATGCCAGTATTCTTAGCTCAGAAGGCTCTTTGCTTGGGTGTATGCCTGCCAGTAAATCGATTGTTTGCCCGGCAAAATGCTCGTACATTTCCCGGCGTAATTTAGCTGCCAGTTCGTTGTGGGTGGACAGACCCCAGAACTGATAGAAGAAGCTGCGTACATCGGGCTTTTTCGCATCTTCCATCATGTAGTTTAAAAAAGCTTTAAAGCGTTTCGGTGGAGAGTCCGGGAATAGTTTTGACTCTTGCGCCAGCTCATTATCGTACCCCCTGATCACGTCTTCAATAATGGCCTGCAGCAGGGATTCCTTACTGGCAAAGTAATAGGCGAGGTTGCCGACACTGATCCCCAGTTCTCTGGCTACCCGCCGGGTGGTGAGGCTGGCGAGTCCCTCCCTCAGCAGGATGGATTGGGCCGTCTTGATGATATCCGCGACTCGCTCCACACCCCGTTCCCTGACAGCGGTACCGCTGCGTATTCTGGACGGATTTTGACTCTTTACTGTGTTCATAGAGACACTGTAACGAAATTTTGTTTGCTCTTATAGAGCATTTGTACTAATAATTATAGGGCAGTTGAACTATAATATGGAGAGTCAGAATGTTTGATAGAAGAACCCCATCTATTGCGAAGTCCAATTCATTACGTGATTCATTACTCGCATTAGTTATTTTCCTCATCGCACCGCTAGCTGCCAGCGCTGTAATCGCTGAAAGTACAGAACTGGAAGAATTCAAAGCCCAAACTCGAATTAAATACGATATGAAGCAGGCGGCCTTTGCAGCCAATGACCCGGAGCCAATTTTGACCCGCTTTTACCACCCCGACGTCATATCTACCGGGCCCGACGGTGCAACTCACTTCGGTACAGAGGAGTTGAGGCCGATCTATAATGAAGTTATCGGTGGCGATGTGCGCATCGAATCCTATCATTCATTTGTCAGCGGTGATGCGGGTTGGGACTGGGTCAACTTTCATGTCACACCACCTGCGCAAGCCAACCAGAGCCCTTTTACCTTTAAGATGCTGTTCCTCTGGGCTCGAGAAAATGGCGAGTGGTGGTCTCACGGCGAGATGTATGTAGTGGGTAAATTTGAAACGGATAGCGTTGCGCTTAGATAAAGGACAGATTAGCTATGACCTCAGAATCCGAGAAGCCCGAATCAAAAGTTAAATCAGAGGGTATGACCCGACGTGATTTTGTCGGCAATACATTAATCGGCAGCGGTGCTGCACTGCTCGCTGCCGGTGCACCCTATACCGCAATGGGGATGGACGCTTCGGGCGGGCAGACTTTTCGATTGGGCAAAAGTATTCCGCTGCCCCTCACAGGTCTCGATAAATCCTGGACCGGTTTCGGCGGGGTGGGAGATTACGCCTCATCTAACGGCAATACCCACGCGGTGGTGAATGCGGCCCACACCATGCGCAACGGTGATTTCGGCGACAGGGTAACCAGTGCCCAGAATACAGGCGAGAAGTACGACCTGGTCATCGTGGGCGCAGGTTTTGCAGGCTGCACGGCCGCCTATACCTTTCTTAAGGAAAAACCCAACGCGAAAATTTTAATTCTGGACAATCACGATATGTTCGGCGGTGAAGCCCGCCAAAATGAATTCGAGGTGGACGGTTACAAATTGTGGGCTCCCCAGGGTTCCACCGGCGCGGTATACCCACTCGCCGCTGCCAAGCGCCTAGACATGTACCACCACCTGTGGGATGAGTTGGGCCTGCCACAGGAGTTCGAGTGGCAGGAGTCGAAGAAGTCCGAACTGAAAATCCCCTACGACAACTACAGCCCTATGCATCTAACCTGGGAGGGCACCGATCTGGGTTGGTTCCACGAGGGCCACCCCATGGCGGTTAATCCCTGGGCCAATCGTTTCAGGGACGTACCGATCGACGAGAAGACCAAAGCTGATTTCCTGTGGATGGAGACCTACCGCCAGCCTCCCGAGCGAGATGACTGGGAGCAATGGCTGGACACCATGACCTACAAGGAATTCCTGGTGAACGAAATGGGGCTGGATAACAGTGCCATTGATGAATACCTGCAGCCGTTTGGCTCGGCCATGGGCATGGGCTTGGGGCCGGATGTGATCTCCGCCTACCAGGCCATGAATTTCCTGCAGCCCGGCGTCATCCAGTATCTCCGTCAAATAGGCCTGGGTGACCCGACAGATTATGTACACCTGGCGCAGTTCCCAGGAGGAAACACCGGTATTTTGCGGCACATCGTCCAGCGTCTAATTCCCAATGTCTATGGCAAAGCGGATACGCTAAGCGAAGTCCTTTCCAATCCGGTTGACTGGAGGGTAATCGATAAGCCCGGTCGCCCCGTGCGCATGCGTCTCAGTTCTCTGGTGGTGAATGTTGAACATGCCGGACCTGCAAAAAAAGCGAAACACGTGAACGTGACCTACCTGAAAGACGACAAGATGCACAAGGTACAGGGTGCTCAAGTGGTTATGGCCGGTCAGCAACACCTGAACAAGCGCGTCGTCACAGATTTACCACCTCACTATATCGAGGCTATGGAGAGCTTCATGCACGCGCCCATCATGGTTATCAACGTCGCGCTGCGCAACTGGAAGTTCATGGATAAGCTGGGAGTAGCCTCGGTGCGTTGGTTCGATGACGATCTGGGTTGGTTTACCACCCTGCGCCGACAGATGATCCTGGACGGTGAGGAACCCATGCCCCTGGAGCCCGATAAGCCGACGGTATTAACCATGTACAACTCTTTCTGCACACCTGGCCTACCGGTAGAACAGCAAACCGTGACGGCGCGTATGCGCATGTTCGGCATGAGCTATGCCGACATTGAGAAGAAGGTGAAAGAGCAGTTTACCGCGATGTTCGCAGCGGGTGGCTTCGATGCGGGGCGGGATATAGCCGGCATTATTGTTAATCGACAGGGGCATGCTTACGTTGCGACACCTCCTGGATTCTTCTTCGGAATAAATGGCGAGCCATCGGCCAGTGACGTTATCCGCAAACCTCACGGCAGAATCGTCTTCGCCCACGCGGAATTACAGGGTATGCAGATGTGGGAAGGGGCCGCACACGAAGGTGAGCGTGCGGCAAAACAATTAATAGCGCAAACCGGGTAGCCCGGTTGCCATTGCAATTGAGCTTGCTATGACAGGTCGATCCACGCCGTTTTCAAGCTCGTGTATTTCTCCAGTGCATGCAGCGACTTGTCGTGACCGTTGCCCGACTGCTTAAGCCCGCCCAAGGGTACGGTGATATCCGTGCCGCCGTAACAGTTGACGTGAATGACACCTGCCTGAACACCACTGATCATCCGGTGGGCTCTTGCCAGGTCACCCGTCCATAGGCCAGCAGCCAGTCCGTAATTCGTAGCGTTCGCAATGCGCGTCGCATCGTCCTCGTCCTCGAAGGGGATAACGCTCAGTACCGGGCCGAACACCTCCTCCTGGGCGATATCCATCTGTGCTGAGACTCCGCGAAAGATGGTGGGCTCCATGTAGTAGCCTCCTGTTTCGTTAAGAACTCGCTGGCCGCCCGTGCATCGCTGCGCACCGCCTTCCTCCGCGATGGCAACATAGCCCAGGTTCTTCTCCAGCTGCGCGGCGCTGTTGATGGCGCCCACATCGGATGCTGGGTCCAGCGGGTCACCCACTTGAAGTTTCTCCGCTTTGGCGACAACCTTTGCTAGAAATTCATCGTGAATGTCCCGATGAACCAAGAGCCGCGAACCGGAAATACAAACCTGACCGGAATTGCGGAAGATTCCGTTCACTGCCGCTGCCACGGCTTTGTCCGGGTCTGGCACGTCCGGGAATACGATATTCGGCGACTTGCCTCCCAGTTCCAGGTAGACGTGTTTCAGGTTCGACTGCGCCGAATACTGCAGCAGCCGCCGCCCGATGCCGCCTGAGCCGGTAAAAGCGAGAACATCGACGTCCATGTGTAAAGCCAACGCTTCGCCGGCAACGGCACCCAGACCGGTAACCACATTGAATACACCCTCGGGCAAGCCAGCCTCCAGAGCTAACTCGGCCAATCGCAGGAGGCTCAGGGAGGCTGTTTCTGCAGGCTTTAGTACCACCGAGTTCCCGGCAGCCAGCGCCGGAGCGATCTTCCAGGCTCCTATCATGAGAGGGAAATTCCAGGGCACAATTACGCCGACCACACCCACCGGCGCACGATTGATTAGGCCCACGGTGTTGGGAGGAGTAGGCGCGACCTGGCCATAAATCTTATCGATGGCCTCACCATAGTAGCGGAACGTGCCGGCAGCGCTGCCCGGTTCTGCCTTCAGGGCCATGCTAATTTCTGTGCCGTTGTCTCGCACACCCAGAACTGCCAGTTCGTAGGCGTTGGTCTCGATCAACTCAGCCAGGCGAATCATGATCTTTTTGCGTGCGGCTGGGGCCATCGCGGACCAGGCACCGCGGCTGAAACTCTGCCGCGCGGCTGCAACCGCCTGATCAATTTCGCTCCTGCCGCCATCGGCAATGGTGGTTAGCACGCTGCCGTCGCGTGGGCTTATGACATCCAGGATGGCGCCGCTCTCACTAGTCTGGCGCCGGCCGTTGATCAAGTGCCCCTGGGCCGGGATGACATCGTTTTTCAGTTCATCGATTCGTGTCTTATCCACCATATTTATCGAACTCCTCTTGACTTATTTCGTCGGTTCACTATTATCACCATTGTTTCGTTATTATGAATAATTCGACAGGTAAAGGTCAAGTCTAATCATGCAAACAGTCGACAAAGCGGTGGAGCTACTGGGTTATTTTTCAGAGCGCCAGCCCGAGTTCGGACTCAGTGAGTTGGCTCGCACGGCCGGCTTCGATAAGGCCAGTACCCGGCGTTTGTTACTGGCATTGATAAAGCACGACTACATCGAGCAAAACCCGGTAAGCAAGGCCTATCGCCTGGGTATTGGCGTGTTGCGCCTGGCCCGGGTTCGGGAAACCAGCACGCCGCTGGATTCGATCGTCACACCTGTGCTTGCGGGATTAGTCGCTACGACGGGCGAGAGTGCACACTTTTCCCTGATGTCTGGCGGTCGCATCTCCTCTATTGGTGTTGCCGAATCGACCAAATCGAACCGCATAAACTTTGTACTGGGAGAGGAGGGGCCGCTGCACGCCACCTCATCCGGCATCGTCTGCCTAGCGCATTCGGGCGAGGACTACCTCAAGAAGGTATTACAGGGCGGTCTCGAGGCTTTTACCAAACACACAGTGACCACAAAGACACAGTTTCGCGAGATGCTGGCAGCGGTTCGGGACAGGGGCTACCACGTTAATCGCGAGCAGTATGAACTGGATGTGTGCAGTGTGGCCGCGCCTGTCTTTAATCAGGCTGGCAGGCCTATTGGGGCGTTTGCCGTAGCGTCGCCCACCTCGCGCTTCTGTGCGAAGAACCAGCAGATAATTACTGCGGCAGTGTGTGAGGCAGCCGCTGCGGCCTCCCGCGCACTGGGCGGCGCGGAACAGGAGAACACGGTATGACGAACAAAACACGGGCACTCGTACTCGATTTCGGCGGGGTTATTTCACGCACCTTGTTTGAGACCCATAGCCTGACCGAGGAGGCCTTGGGTTTGGCGCCCGGAGCTTTGACCTGGCGGGGGCCGTTTGACCCATCGACTGATCCCCTATGGGCTGCAATGCAACGGGATGAATTGACTGAGCGAGAATATTGGGGGCAGCGCACGGCTGAAGTGGCCCAGTTGGCTGGCGCACAGTGGACCGAAATATCTCAGTTTGTGCAAGCGGCACGCGGTGCTGACGTTGAAGCTGTGATCCGTCCCGAAGCGCTGGCAGCGATGGATGAAGCGGAGGCACTTGGATCCAAACTGGCTGTTCTGTCAAATGAGCTGGACTTATTCTATGGCGTCGAATTTCGTGAAAAACTGCCCTTCATGAAACGCTTCGAAGTGGTTATCGATGCGACATATACCAAAATTCTCAAGCCGGATATGCGGGCCTACCGCAGTTGCGGTGATGCACTGGAGCTGGCGCCCGGAAATTGTGTTTTTGTCGACGACCAACTCAGGAATATTATTGGCGCGGAAGAGGCCGGCATGCAAGTGGTTCACTTCGACGTGACCAGACCGAAAGAAAGCTATCAGCAGGCGTTGGATCTGCTCAAAGATACTTAGGAGAAGATTATGCACGATAGAAACCTCAACTACTGGCAGCCCATGACTCACCCGGCTGCGGCGAGTAAATCTCCCCCCAAAATCATCGTAGCGGCGGAAGGCGTAGCGGTTACGGATGTCGATGGGCATCGTGTTCTGGATGCGGTGGGGGGCCTATGGAACGTCAACCTGGGTTATTCTTGCCAGCCGATTAAGGATGCGATCAATCAGCAGCTGGAGGTGCTTCCTTACTTTTCATCTTTTCCCGGGGTAGCCACTGACAAGGCAATTGAGTTATCTCATGTCCTGGGAGAGTGGTTCAGCGAAGACGGTCTACATCGCGCGTTCTTTACTTCTGGAGGATCCGATTCGGTGGAATCTGCGCTGCGCCTTGCCCGCCAGTACCACAAGATTCGCGGCGATAAAGACCGATATAAATTTATCAGTCTGAAAAAGGGCTATCACGGCACACACTTCGGTGGTGCCTCGGTGAACGGAAACGCAAAATTTCGACGTAACTACGAACCTCTCTTGCCAGGGTGTTACCAGATAGCAGCGCCATACACTTATCGCAACCCTTTCGATGAAACTAACCCAGCCGTGCTAGCCAGACTTTGTGCCAACATGCTGGAAGACGAAATCCAATTCCAGGGGCCAGATACCGTTGCTGCGTTTATTATGGAGCCTGTGCTAGGTTCGGGCGGTGTCATCGTGCCGCACGAAAGCTTTATGCCTATGGTCAGGGAGATCTGCGACCGCCACGGTGTATTGTTGATTGCCGACGAAGTGATCACTGCCTTCGGGCGCACCGGTGCCTGGACAGGATCTCGTTTGTGGAATTCGAAACCAGATCTGATGTGCACTGCCAAAGGTATTAGTAACGGCTATTTCCCATTCGGGGCCTGCATGATTGGTGAAAAACTCATCGAGGCCTTTGAGAACAACAGTGACAGTCTTGGGGAGATTGGTCACGGCTATACCTATTCCGGACACCCTGTCGGCGCAGTTGCTGCACTGGCCACTATAAAAGAGCTACAGCATAACGACGTGTCTGCCAATTCCGGTGCTCGTGGGGTTGAGCTGCGTGCTGGTCTTGAAATGCTCAAGAACAGCTTCAATTCCGTAGGCGATGTCCGTGGTATTGGTTTGATGCAGGCACTAGAACTGGTGTCAGATCGCGAAAAGAAAACGCCTATGGATAAGGGGAAGATGAGTATTTTTCTGGAAGTGGTTTATCAGGACGGCGTGATGGTAAGAGTATCCGGAAACAACGTAATCCTGTCACCACCGCTGGTGATCGATGCCAATCACGTCAGCAAAATTATTTCTGCCCTTAAGACTGGGCTGGGCTCGGCGCAATTCAGTAGAGGCTAAGTATATGTCATCTCCCATAGTGTTGATCATTGGAACAGCTGACACCAAGTCAGATGAGCTGCTGTATTTGAAGTCGTGCGTGGAGCGAGCTGGTGGAGTAGGGCGCGTCATGGACGTTGGAGTTCTTGGAGACCCTACGTTTGAGGTCGAGTATTCGAGATTTGACGTGGCTACTGCTGCAGGTACGACGAATGCGGATATCATCGCGCTGGGTGATGAAAACCACTCCATGACTAAACAAGCCGAGGGTGCCGCCAATCTTGCCAGGAGCCTGGCTGATGCGGGAGAGGTGCACGGCATGTTGGCCATCGGTGGAACGATGGCCACTGACCTTGCCCTGGATGTCGCGGCTATACTGCCTCTGGGTTTTCCCAAATGCATCGCCTCCACGGTGGCATTTTCTCCGCTGCTACCGGCGCAGCGTATTTGCCCAGACGTGATGATGATGCTATGGGCGGGCGGCCTGTATGGCTTGAATGCTATTTGCAAATCGGTATTGAGCATGGCTGCTGGGGCGATTGTGGGTGCCTGTCAGGCTCGTGACACGCAGGCGAAGTCTCTACCCATAGTGGGGACGACCTCACTGGGTGGCAGCTCGCTGCGCTATATGCGCAAGTTGAAACCCGAATTGGAACGGCGCGGATTTGAGCTGGCCGTATTTCATACCACCGGCATGGGCGGCCATGCCCTGGAATCTCTCGCCGCCTCTGGCGAATTCGTCGCAGTCATGGATTTTAGTCTAGTAGAAGTGAGCAACCATCAAAACGGGTCAGTTGTGAGTGCCGGCCCAAACAGACTGGAGGGCGCGGGTCTTGCGGGCGTGCCACAAATCGTAGCGCCTGGAGGCGTGACCTTGATGGATTTTCAGACTTGGGCACCGCCGGCTGACCAGCTGGACGGCCGCGAAATTCATGTCCACAACCGGTTACTGGCCTGTGCTCAACTTACCGTAGAAGAGAAGAAACTGGCGGCCCAGACAATTGCTGACAAAGTAAGTAGAGCGAAAGGGCCCTGCGCGTTTATTATGCCCCTGCAAGGTATCGACGAGTGGGATCGCGAGGGTGGCCCATTTCGTGATACGGAGGGGCTTGAAGCTTTCTTCGAGGTAATCCGAACTTCCCTACAAGCGCCGGTAGAAGTCCATGAGGTGGAGGCTCATATCAACGACGATTTGTTTGTGCAGACCGCACTGGGTATTTTTGATCGCTGGGTAGATGAGGGGCTGATTTCTTCAGAAAGGTGAGATATACCCTGTATTCCGGCTCTTATGTCCCCAGGACCGATACTAAATCCGGAAACCTGGCAACCACCGCGCTGATAAAGCTGCGGGGAAGGCAAGCTCGAATGGAACTCTAGCGCTTCTAGATTTGATGACCCCTGTTTATACCCAGTAAATACTATAAATATCACTAGTGTCCGGTTAATTATTGAATAATTTCAATTGGTTAGATAATGTATCATTTTCAGCGCCATGTGATCTGTCGAGAAAGTCCTTATTTAAAGGGATTTTCTCGAAAAGAGTGATTGAAAATATCTGTAATAAAGTGTAGAGCGAGGCATCCAGGTTGAGCCGCTTCTTGATGATGGCTACGAGCACGTACATTGAGACCGCCGTCCATATTTGGGCCTTCACTGCGTTCTCCGAGGTTCCGTAAAACTGCTTTATGCGTAGATGTTGCTTGATCCATTTGAAAAACAATTCTACTTGCCAACGTGCTTTGTACAGAGCGCAAATGGTGGCCGCCGGAGGGCCAAACAAATTGGTCAGGAATATCAGGGTTTTCCCCGTCTCGGTATCTTTGAACCGAATACGCCGTAGATGCAGTGGATACTTCCTTTGACTGTAGAAGCCCGACAGTGCCACCGTTTGGTCGCAGATAATCCCTTGCTCTCGATCGTTTGGTGCCGAGTAGATGCGTCGGAAATCGGTGTTCGATTTGGCGCGAGTAACGAAGAATGCGCCAGCCTGGTGAAGCGAGAAGAGACGGTCGAAATCCAAATACGCTCGGTCCATGACGTAGATCGCCCCCGGTTCGGGAATCATCAGATCGAGCGCGTTGACATCGTGCAGTTTGCCGTCGGAAACGTGGATAAAACTCGGAATATTGCCTCGCAAATCCAACAGCGTGTGCATTTTGACTGCCGCTTTGGTGCTGCGAAACGGCGCCCATGGAAACACCGACAAGCACAGATCGATGGTAGTGGAATCCAACGCGTATACCGTATTGGACAACTCCAACCCCAGGTCCTCTCCGGCGTAAAGTTTGCGGGCTTGCATGATCAACCGTTGGGCGAACTCGGCATAGATGCGCCAGTCTCTCCTCTCGTTGGCGTCGGCCAGGGTCGATCGTTTGACCGACGACTGAATACCCATGTGGTAGAGCTTGGCCGATTGCGCCCAGAGACACGCTTCGATGTCGCGAAGGCTTTCTCGATAGGTCAACTGTGCAAACGCCAGGACTCGAAAATGTTCGGCACATGGAAGCGTACGAATACGAAGATTGCCGTCGTAACGATCGACGATTCGAGTAAAGGTCGTCCAGGGCAGATAGTCCATCAACTGCGCAAACAGGGTTTTGCCGGTGTACATGGTGAATCCTCAGGGAAGTTCTCCCCTGAGGGTCTCGTGAAATGGCACCTGCGTTCAAGTCGACACCACAATAATCGTCCGAAAAGAATATATGTTTCATAGGCTTACAGGCAATACTCATCAAGTTAACCGGACACTAGTGTATAAATATATAATATGGCGGCTTATTGGGCGTGTGCTAACAAAGCCGACTTTAGAAGGACAACTTCTACCGGCGGAAAGGCCCTCCTCTGAAACCCCGGTATTGATCGGCTTTGGGTCTTTTTTGTGACGTTAAAACCTGAATTGGAAATAAATACATATTATGTGTATAATATGTAAAACATGCAATTTCTTGATGCACACGGGTAGTTGTTGGACTAATTAAGCGAGGGTAGCGGGATGGGAATTGATGTGCATGAAACTGTCTCTGCGACAGAGTTGGTTCGTAACCTGTCGGTGTTGATTGATAAGGTGCGGATATCCAATCGGAGTCTGTATATCACCAAAGGAAGCCAGACGGTGGCGGAGCTGAGCCCACCACCGAAGCCTGGGTTGCCGGTAGGTGAATTGGGGCGCCTTTTGAGCTCTCTACCCAAACTGGGCGAGGACGCCAAATTACTGGTAGAGCACATGGACGCCATTCGAGCGCAGGGACAATTGCCGGACAACCCATGGGATTAGTGATCGATACTAACGTCTTTATTAATGCTGAAAATGGACGCTTCGAATTGGGGACTCTGGTGCGGTATGGCGGGTATGGCGAGGCCTATATTGCCGCAGTAACTGTTTCTGAATTACTGACGGGTGTGCACATGGCCAGAATAACAGCAATTCGTGTGAGGCGCTCCGCGTTTGTTGAGGGGGTACTGAGCGGCGTACCGACCTTGGATTTCACTGAAGAGGTCGCTCGGACCTATGCGGAATTGTATGCGCATTTTTTGCGAAAACGCACTAAACCTAGTAGTAGTGTACATGACCTTCAAATAGCGGCGACGGCGATTACGTATGGCTATGCAGTGCTGACGAGTAATGTCGATGACTTTAAGAGAGTGCCGGGTTTAACAGTCGAGTGCCCTTAATAATTGGTTCTACTGGGAATCCTGTGGGTAGAGGTTGAGTTTTCCACAGTGGAACAGAATTGAAACTCGATAGTTTTCGAAGTTTCTAAATCCTCGGGCAGCCGATTTTATTGTCTGAATCTTTGAATTAAATCCTTCTGCGGTCGCATTGGTGATGCGATGTTTCAAGTAAGTCATTATGTTGTCGAGATGTTTCTTTAGCATCTTGGCGACTGATATGACCGGCTTTAGACGTGAATGTGTCGCCCACCAGTACCCTTTCTTAAAGAACGCCCGGGCTGGTTTATCGTAGCTGTAAGTCCACAGGTCAAGCAGCGTCTCTTTGATTGCCCAGGCTCGGGCAACCTTCAACCCCTTTGATTGAAGGCCATAAAAAGTGGCTTCATCTTTTTCACTCCAGTTGTCGGGATTGCGTAACCAGGTATAGCGAGACCCGACCAGGTCATTGATACCGGCGGCTCTTAATGTTTTATTTTCTTTGCGCCTGACTTGGTCAACCATTTTTGTAAGATAACTGACGATATGAAACTTGTCGTGAACAATGGCGGCGTTCGGTAAAGTCGCCTCAACTGCCGTCATAAATGGAACCCACATATCCACGGCAACAGCAGCTACTTCATTACGCTGCTGTTTTGGAAGCGTGGACAGCAATGCGGTTGCCGATTCCGCCGTTCTATCTGCCACGACCTCAAGCACTCTGGACGCATTCAAATCGTACAGCAGGCTGGCATAGGATTGCCCCTTGCGAAAACTTTTTTCATCGATGCCAAGGTGTTTCACTTCCTCAACAGAGCGTCTGTCCATCCCTCTTTTCACTGCTCGGGATTGAATATGATGCACCTCATCCCACGACAGACCAAGTAGTTTTGCGGCCTGTGTCTTGTTGCTGGCAGCCGACAGCACATCAATAGCGAAACGCTCAAATAAATGCGTAAAGCGTGCCTGCGTATCTGCCCACGGTACTTTCAGGCTTTTGATTCCATGCGCTTTACAATGAATACGCGGAACCTGAGCAACTAACTGCGTCTTGAACTGCATCGTATCAAGGTGTCGCCATGTGCGTTGCTCACGATGGTCGTAAACCGAACAAAGGGCATGGCAGACACTACACGCGCCTTTCGTTCCCTTTGGCCAATCTATCTGGAGGGTAATTGATTTGTCGGTCAGATCCGGGGTAATAGCCGTGATTTTCCATGGGTCGCCAAGCCCCAAAAGTTGAGTAAACAACGCGGTATCTTTCATTTGAATATCTCCATAAAAAAAGACTCTTGTACCACATTCTTGACCATTGTTTGGCTTTTACCCATAGAAAACTCGGAAGAACCCAATATTCCAGACTTGGAGAATTCGTTTGATACTATTATTTGTGATGAAGGCCATCTTATCGATGATAGCAGTCGAGGCCTTCAATACGAGCTGTTGCTAACAAAGCTGAAAGGGTCAGTTCAAACACCCAGAAAAGTTATTTTCATTTCAGCGATTTTACCCAACGTCGATACCATACACTCTTGGCTCGGTGGTTTGCCCGGAACACTTGTCCAATCAGACTATAGACCCGTTGATATTGATTTTGCATTTATTGCGCCCCAGGATGCTAATTCTTGGCAGTTAGACTTTAATACAATATACCCTCGCCCCCGCAGTTATTTTCTTCGCAGTTTTTTATCAAAGGATGAGCTTAGGTATACCAATCCCAATTCAGGCCGCCAGAAGCTTGTATCTAGTTATAACTCTTACAGCACACTAGCGTGCGCCGCAGCACTAAAGGCGCAGCGCACGGGGCCAGTCGCTCTTTTCACCACTCAAAAGGGAAATAATGGTGTTACCGGTTTGGCAAACAAAATGTTGGAACTGTACAGTTTGGGTGTCGAGATTGCAGGCACCTTGCCGGAATTGTCGAAAAAGCTGCCTTTGCTCGTGGACTATATTACTTTTCAGTTTGGTGGTGCACATACTCTAACGTTACTTTTGCAGTACGGAATTGGTTATCACCACGGGGATCTACCGCAGGATATTCGGCGTGAAATGGAAGCGGCAATACAGAATAGTTTAATTACGATTCTAATTTGTACCAGCACACTGGCTGAAGGGGTCAACCTTCCCATTCGCACCTTGGTCATTCATACAATAAAACGCTTTGATGGGGCTGTCACAAAACCTATTGAGAACAGAAGTATTAAAAATATAGTTGGCCGGGTGGGGCGCGCGGGAAAAGAAACCCGAGGACGTATTATTTTCGCCAATAATAGCGAGCGGGGTGTTGTTGAGAGCGTGTTTAAAGATAGTGCGATGGAACCGGCGCAAGGCGCGTTGTTTCGGTTGGTTAGTACGATCAATGCTGTTCTGCTTGAGAACAATATTCAGCTCAGTAATGAGATTTTTGAATCTCAGAGTGTTGGGTTTTTGTCCACGCTGGATAAAATCGACGTGATCTTACTCGATCTGATTCCACCGGATATGCTTTTTGAGGAGATGGAACAGTCTATTGAATCGACTATCGAAGGGACATTGGCGTATCAATATTGCGACACAGGTGATTTGAAAAGCCGGATAATGGAAATATTTCTCCTGAGAACCCAGCATTTGCAAGCTAAAGTACCCAAAGAGAGTTGGAGCGTGCTCAAACAAAGTGGTACATCCCCTCGTTATTGGCAGTTTGTTCGTGACTCAGGTTTGCTGGATCGTCCAGAATGGCTTGAGTTAGACGATCCAAATAACGAAACATGGATCATCGATATTGTCTTAGCGATAATGGATATGCCGACTCTTCAGATCACAGACAATAAGGATATTCTCAGAAAGGCAATATTGGGGTGGATGAATGGTTATTCCTACAATGAAATTGCATTGTACTGTGGGGTTGAAATCGAAGAGGTACTTAAGCTGCTTCAGCATACGATAGGCTATAAACTACAAGAGAGTATGGCTCAGCTCACCCAGCTGGCTGTGGCCACTTATGATGCTGATGATATGTCAGAGTTGGCTATTAACTGGACCTTACTTTTACAGTATGGGTTGACGGATCTACAACAGCTGGATTTGTTTGAACGAGGCGCGAGAGCTTCTCGTTGAGGGCATCTTCGGCCATGTTTAATTACGCAGTTTTAGCTGGACAGATAGGAAGTTATCAATGTGCGAGTGCGCATCGCAGTGCAATACTGCGTTATTTTCTTGCAATTTGGGAGTTCGGGCGCCAAAATGCATAAATGATACGGCGATTATTAGAAGATAAAATTATTCAGGCACTCACAACCATGCCGGTTGTGGCCATCCTTGGGCCTCGACAAGTGGGTAAAACCACGCTTGCACTTGAAATTGCCAATAACAAGCTTGATAAAGATGTCGTTTATCTTGATTTGGAGCGTGATTCCGATCTAGGGCGATTGAACGAGCCAGAGACCTACCTGCAACGCTTTGCCAATAAGCTACTTATCATTGATGAGGTTCAACGAAAACCGGATTTGTTTAGAACACTTCGCAGCTTGGTAGACGAGAGAAAGCGTGCCGGTGAACGAGCGGGGCAGTTTTTGTTACTAGGCTCTGCCTCCCGTGATTTAATCCAACACTCGTCGGAAACACTGGCGGGCCGTATTCGTTTTTTGGAGCTGAGTCCGTTCACAATATTTGAGCTACTTGACCATTCTTCCCCAAATTTTAATATCGAGACGTTGTGGTTGAGAGGTGGTTTTCCGGACAGCTATCTCGCAGGTAATGATGATGAGAGCTGGGGGTGGCGTTCTGATTTTATCGCCACCTATGTCGAGCGTGATATACCCTTGATGGGGCCAAAAGTACCCGCTACTCGAATGAAGCGATTTTGGACGATGTTGGCACACTGGCACGGTCAGCAAGTTAATATGTCATCTTTAGGGAAAAGCTTGGAGGTAGATCATAAAACGATTCGTTCCTATCTTGATATCCTGACCGACTTTTATATGGTCAGGCAGCTTCAACCCTGGGCGGGTAATACTAAGAAACGGTTAGTGAAGTCTCCAAAAGTGTATATCCGTGATAGTGGCTTGCTTCACTCCCTGCTAAATATTTCCGACTACGATACGCTGTTAGGACACCCAGTGCTGGGTGCGAGTTGGGAGGGGTTTATCGTGGAGAGCATTATTCAGCGCCTATCGAATAAATGGCAGTACAGTTACTATCGAACCAGCGGTCAGACCGAGCTTGATCTGGTGTTGGAGGGGCCAAAAAATGAAGTGATTGCCGTTAAAGTAAAGCGCTCAATCGCACCGACAGTGAGCAGAGGGTTCCATTCAGCGAGTGATGATATCAAGGCAACCAGAAAAGTTGTTGTTTATCCGGGTGAAGATAGATTCCCTCTGAACGGTGATACTGAGGCGATAAATCTCCATGCGTTTCTGGCGGAGTTACGTTAATGGTTTATGTATGAATGATATAGAGTTTATCGATTATTATTCACAGAATGCCAAGCAGCTGATGTGGTTTCTCGGTGCGGGCACTTCCCGAACGGCTGGGATGCCAACAGCGACAGATATTATTTGGCATTTGAAACGCCGATACTATTGCGTACAGGAAAAACAAGAGATTCAGCGGCACGATATCAATAAACCGGTTGTCAAACAGCGTATACAAAGTTATATGGATAGCTTGGGGTTCCCCGCATTGTGGAGTCACGGAGATTTTAAGTACCGCAGTATTAAAAACCTATCACAAGATTTGAAAGATAACGATAGCGAAATTCAAAAGTGCTTTCTGGCTGGCACAGATCGTTATGGATTAGTTGTTACTGGTTATAGTGGAAGAGATGATAATGTCATGTCGATGTTTCATTCAGCACTGGATCAAAACAATGCATTTCCGCAGGGACTATTTTGGACAGTACCCAAGCTATCGTATACAGAATCACCCGTGATTGAGTTAATAGAGAAAGCGAAAGCTCAGGGTGTTAATGCTCATGTGGTGGAGACTGGAACGTTTGACATTATGTTGTCACGTATCTGGAAGCAAGTGGAAAACAAGTCGGAGACAGTCAATAGGCGAGTAAAAAAAGTTGGTATTCAACCAGTGTCAATTCCGACGGGAAACTCGGCAAAAAATTACCCGCTATTACGAACAAATGCTTTGCCTATATTAGCTGTGCCAAGCCATTGTGGATGTGTTTCTGTGAGTAGCATTGATACCTATTCAGCACAGGGGGATACGGCTTTTTCGCCGCTTTGCAATGTGCTCGGTTTTAAGGGTAAACTTGGGTATATAACCGATTCCGTTCGTGGTTTGGAGCAGACATTTTGGGCTGAAGCGGTATCGGTTAAACTGGATTTTAGAGATGGTAAACCGTGGTTATTGTTACAGCCTGATGTTTGGATCTCTCCGATGAAGAATAGGGAGGAGGCAAGGGATCATCTTTCTCAACGTAAATTAAGGCGATACAACAATAAGTCCTACCAGCTTCTGGACGCTTGGATTGGCATTCTATTTGGTCAAGTGGGTGGTTTAAATTCTGTCGAAACAACCTATCGCCCTCGAAGTGATGCCCCGCTTCATTCACCATTGCTTTAAGGACGGCATACAGCGGGAGAGGATTGGATGTCAGTTAGCCCTTCGGTATTAGCCGCGCATAAAGTTTCCTAATTATCAACGTGCGTACTGATGGCGAACAACTCCATGTATTTCGACGTGTGCAACAAGGCTACCAGTGGGAATCCTATGGGCCAATTGATCCAGAGCAATAGAGCCAAGTAAAACCTGCTATTGGGCTGTTAACTGACATTGATTAATTCAACTTTATTCTTATCATAATGATACTTACTTAGACTTCCGTCTTTAATCCTTTCCACAACTTCATCAACGATAAACAGCGGCACTAAAAACCATTCCCTAGGAATAACAGGGTTGCCAAAACGATCATTGATTTGAATATCCAGCTTTGCGGATTCAAAAAATCGATGGAGGATGTTTTCGAGTTTTGTACGGCTTATATTATACAACTCATAGGTTGCCACGATTTCAACATCAGCCATTAGATAGGTAGGGTCTAGTTTGGCGTTTGCTATGCGTGTTTTAACACTGCCGCCTGTCACGCCTATCTTATGAATTAAATTCCGATTTTCAACGATTGTGGGGTGTTCTGATTTGCTGCGTAGAACATAAATTGTTCCACTGGCTGTATCTTCATCTTCCGCATTGCCATCAAATAGTGGCCCAGCAGACAGCGAAACGATTCTTCTACTAGCGTCATCCACATAAAGCGCTTTTTGCATGGAGCGAAACAGTAAGTCGCTCTCTGTTCGGTTATCAAAGATAACGCGAAGTCTATAGTCATTTTTATCGAAACCGTGAATGCGCTCTTTACTAATTTCGGCAATATAGGCTTTTTGCCCATTGACGATAAACCAGTCGCGCTCGTTGATTTCGGCCATTGTAGATTGGCCTTTTTGATTTTTTAGTATCCTGGCTTCGAGCAAGCCACGAGTGAGATGGTCTTGCACTTGGTCGAATAAGGGTTTGAATTTGTCAAAGTCGGCGCAAGGCGTTCGGGTCGCGATTTCTTCGGCAGCTCTTACCTCTGCACGGGGTTTAACATGCTTTAGGAAGGTTACATCATTTTCTTTCGGTGCTTCTACCCCCAGCTCTGCCAGAATCTCCGCATCGCTTTTATATTCCTTCGGGGGTTCAGCAATGCAATGCTCGGCTGCAAGTAAGCCTTGATAGTCTAAATCGGCTACCAAACTTCTACATTCTTCCTGTGATCGAATGCGATCTAGGCGAGTAGCATACAGGCGCTCAAAGATGTCTTTATCTTCACCGTGTTGAGGTGGGTGGCCATGCTCTTCAATGAAGTGTTGAATTTCTTCAAAGCCTGCGATAATGCGCTCTTCTTTTGGCGAGTGAGCTACTTTCTTGGCGGGAGTTATATCAACTCCCAGCTCTTCAAGCAGCGCCTTATTGGATTTTTTTTCTTTCAAATCAGTCATTGCTTTCCTCCGAGACTTTGCGCGCAAGGAAAGCAATGCCTTCTGCCATACGCTTTTCCCACGGATCAGCGGCAGTGAGTTCGGGCAATCGACCACGTTCATTTTTGAACTTAATAGCCCGCATAGCCAGCTCGCGCGCTTCCTCTTCCGAGAGAGTCACTTTCTTTGCAGATATGACGGCGGCCACCTGCTTTAGACTTTCTTCGGTCATTGATTTGGCAAGAATGGCATAGGCTTCACTGAAAGGATTGATATGATCGATCAGATCAATATCCAGGTCAGTCACATCCATTGCGAATTTACGCACGCCATCTATCAGTGCGGTATTGCCACCGGCTTCACCATCCTCACCAGACAGAGCGGTTTCTTTTGCCTTCTGGGTAATAGTCAGCGCTGCAATTGCGCGTTGGCGCACGACCTCGCGATCTTCATCGTCAAGTTCCGGATATTTGTCTTTGACGATTTTACCCATGCGCACTTGGGTCAGTTCTTCTGGCACCATTTCTTCGTCAAACAGGCCGCGCTCTATAGCCGTTTTATCCTGCACAAACGCGGTGATAACCTCGTTCAGGTCTTCTTGACAAATGCGTGTGGCTTCACTGCTTTTTGGTTCCGCCAGGCCCTTGATCTCGATCTGGAACTGGCCGCTCTCTTCATTAAAGCCGACATTGGTCTTTTCGGGATCATACCCGCCTTCACCATAATCGAACCCTTCGACAGGTCCACTTTGGGGTGTCTTGGGCGTAAAGTTGAAACGCGGGGCCAGAACTTGCTCCATCAACAGGCTTGCCGCAATGGCCTTCAACGTATCATTTACCGCTTCGGTCACGGCATCCTCGGATGCGTCCGGCTCCGCAATCAGGTTGGTGAATCGGGCATTGGTCTTGCCCTTGGCATCGCGGGTGGCGCGACCAATAATCTGGATGATCTCGGTCAGGCTGGAACGATAACCAATGGTCAGCGCATGTTCGCACCAAATCCAGTCAAATCCCTCTTTGGCCATACCAAGGGCTATGATGATATCAACGTAATCCCGATCACGGTTCATGGCTGGGTCACGCAAACTAGCCTGTATTCTGGCTTGATTGTCGGGATCAACCAGATCGGCGATTTTCAGAATTTTACCCTCGGGCGTTTTTACAAGCTGGAAACCTGTGGCCGGATCAATGCCTTGCCAGCTATCTGGCTCGCCACCGCCAAGGCTGTGCATGATCTGCTCAACCTCTTTGATTTTGTCCTTGGTGCTTTCGCGCGAATTGACGTTCGGGATATGCAGGATCGTCTTTTCAGCCGGGTTCAGCACATTCAGCACATCGTCGAGATAACGGCCCGAATAGAAGTAATATCCGATATCCAGCGTTTTAAGATGCTCATACCCGTTCAACTGCTCGTAATAAGTGTAGGTGACGCTTTCGAATTTAGCTTCATCCTCTGGCACCAATACCGGCATCGCGTCACCACGGAAATAGCTGCCGGTCATGGCGGCAATATGGGTTTTGTCACGCGCCATGAAGTCCACCAGATGTGTGCCCAGCTTGTTGTCGGGGTTGGCGCTGACGTGGTGAAACTCGTCAATTGCGATCAGGCGGTCATCAAATGCTGCGACGCCCAACTTGTCCACGGCAAACCGGAATGTGGCGTGAGTGCAGACAAGAATTTTATCGTCGCTTTTCAGAAACGCGGCCACCGATTTGACCTTGCCGCCATCTTCACCCGGCGCGTTGCACAGGTTCCATTTCGGTGCGACCTTCCAATCGGTCCAAAACCCGAAATCTGACAGTGGTTCATCGCCAAAACTGGCCCCGATGGATTTTTCCGGCACCACAATAATTGCCTGCTTCAAGCCTTGATTATGCAGTTTATCAAGCGCGATGAACATCAACGCGCGAGACTTGCCCGAGGCAGGTGGTGATTTGATCAACAGGTATTGCTCGCCACGTTTTTCATACGCCCGTTCCTGCATTGCCCGCATGCCCATCTCGTTTGATGTGGTCGAGGCACCGGTGCGGGCGTATGTAACAGACACCGATGGGACAGGTTTTGTCATATTGTTGCCTCCGGAAATTGTTGTTTCAGCGCCTCGAAAGGCGTCCAAATCAAAACCCGATCAAGAAATCATGCCCAAAAAGGCAGATATCCCGCGCGAGGGTGCTCCGAGTCTGCATGTTTGTCATTAAATTCTCTTTCGCTGATCAAAGCGCCGGAGAAATAAGCGCGCTGTGATTAGAGTTATTTGAAGCCTGAAGGTTGCGTCTTCTTCTTCGGACAAGCCAGGATGACTTCCTTCCGGATGCATCCTGCTCCAAAGTCCCTGAATATATTGGGGCTTTTGCGTATTTTCATTCCACTCATTGTAAGCGGGCAACAGAAATGGGGGCTCGAGCTTTCCAGGAAAATCACGTTTGGCTTTTGTGTCACACTTGCCAGAATAACCAAGTTTAATGGCGATTTCGTTGAGATAGCTTTCAAAGAAGCTTCGCAACTGTGCGTTCGCAGATGCCCACTCCCCGCGCTGGAAAGCCGACATCGCCGACGACAGGTGCCCAGACGCTGTTTCAAAAGCATGTTTCTGGAGAAGGCTCGATACTTCGTCCTCTGCCTGTCTAAAATTTATTTCCGGGATATCTTCCGAAAGCATCCGCTTTAGGACCAGTTTCGTGATCATCCTTGGGCCATCATCGAAAACAGAAGACCGACCAGCTGGATCTGGAATTTCTTCTTTCACAATCTCAAACCCATCCATTTTCAGACCCGCGACAAGACGTGCCCAAACCTCAGGTTTGTTGTGCTTGTCACGATCGGAAGCTGTAACGGCATGCTCGATTATGGCTCTTTGCAATTCGCACAATCCATTAACCGTAGGAACGGTATGGCCGCCTATTTTTGTTGTTGCAAACCGCACCAAATCATTTGCCCTAGACGTGACTGCTCCAGATCCCCAAAACTCGTCAACACCCCACCCCAAGACTAAGGATGAGAACGCGGCTTGGGTTGACATTTCAGCGATCATCGCACCGGCAGCCATCAAAGTCATGCAGTTGAAATCACTCATACCGCCCCCTTTGCCGCCATTTCCCCATAAAGCTCAAACAGCTTTTTCCGCCGTCCCGTATCGTTGCGGGAGCTGAGAGAACGGCTCTTTCGTAATGTCATGTTTTGCCCTCCTTACGGGCCAATTCTGCAATCTTTTTCAATTCGTCTAATTCATCAATCTCGGCATCCGCGTTGCGTTCGGCAATTTTTCGGGCATCATCAAATTCAGTGTATGTCTCTTCGGCGATGCGCACAGCCTGTTTGTGCGCCCGCGATCCAGCGCCGGTTAAAAGTGGCAATTCATTTGACTTCAAGAACCCATCAAGCACGCCGTCCCAATCCGCAAGCCGCATGGTTTGCCGACGTCTGGCACGCAGGTCTGCCGTATCCAAGAACATCGTCACGATTAGGTTCAACTCGGAAATCTCTGCATCACCAAGATAATTCTTGGCCGTCACCACGTCCTTTTTGCGCACACGATTGCCCGCCCATGACGTCAGCCCCATATTTGGTTCGCTCGCATCCGAACGCGCCACGATCAGCTCGGCTGCGGTATAGCTGGACACGGCATGTAACATCTTGTTCTGGATCGTGGCAAAGAACACATGCGCCGCGCGCGACGATGCATCGTAATCCTCGCTCAGCGAAATCAGATCGCGCACCTTTTTGTAAAATCGTGCCTCAGACGCGCGAATGTCGCGGATACGCTCAAGCAGCTCATCGAAATAATCATAATCCGGCTGTTTCAGGCGCGCGTCATCCATCGCAAAGCCCTTGACCAGATACTCTTGCAACACACTTGTCGCCCAACGACGGAACTGTGCGCCGCGCGGCGTTCGGATACGGTAGCCAACCGCGAGGATCATATCCAGATTATAGACCAACCTTTGGCGCTCAACGTTGCGCGCACCCTCAGTTTGAACCGTCAAGGATTCCTTGACAGTTGCCCCCTCGCTCAATTCCTCATCCTCAAGAATGTTCTTTATGTGCAGGGAAACATTCTGTTTTGTCGTGGCAAAGAGATCGGCAATTTCGACTTGTGTCAGCCAAACCGTGCCACCCTCAGCACGCAAATCAATTCGGTTTTGCCCGTCATCGGTTGTGTAAATGACAATATCGGTCATGCGGGCACCTCCGTTGTCATCTTGGTATACAGCTCGAACAGTTTTTCCAGCCGTTCTGTGTCGTTGCGGAAACGGCGGCCCAGGTAGATGCGTTCTAGCACTTCGTCATTGCGATCGTGCGCGGCGCGCAGGTTTTCGGGCATGGCGTCGGGTTTGTAGAGGTCGGCGATGGTGGCGGGGAAATGCGCCTCGCGGGCCAAGAGGATATCTTCGGCGCAGCGGGTCAGGTCAGCGCGGTTTTTCTCGGTCAGTTTGGGAACGGGAAAGGTGTTCCAGCCAAGGGTGTTGGAATAGGAGAAATCGGTTCGCATCCGCACACAAACCGTACCGATCCAGACCCAATGCAAGCGCGAGGCAATCAGTGCCATGTTCCAGAGAGGGGCGTCGTAGAGGGCGAAGTTTCGGTCCCCGATGATAGTGCCACCCTTCACTAGAGCTACGGGCAGGAAATCTCTGTTTTCAGAACTTACGCGGGGGATAGCTATTGTATACTTGCTATCGCGGTGACGTATTTCCCCGAATTTATGAGGCGTTGCTGCTGCTTGCCTTGTTTGTGCTTTCGGGCTTTCTAGGCGCATTTTGGAAACGGCTTTTAAACGCCCAGTAATTGCTTGTATTTCGAGCGCATGATCCACACGGCTATCTTCAATCCACAAACAAAAACGCTGCTTGCCATTTATTAACTCTTCCGAGTTTGAATAATTATGGATGAACTCTTTGGCCAGCGCATTCTCTGAAATTAGCGCACTCTTTTCTACTGAATTAAGGAATAGGTTTCCACCATCCACCGGTTTACTTCCGAAGTCCATCTCCGCCAGATCGACAAGGGGCTTGGCTGCCTTGTTTATAATCACATCGGCCCCAGCCACCAAATACGCATTGATATTTTCGGCTTCCTTCAAAACTAGGGCATCCTCTTCGCCCACCGAATACAACTGCCGCACCGTGCCCGCGTGGTTTGAAATCCCGACAATCACTACCGTCACACCGGCGTTATGGCTGGCCAGATTGGCCCATTTGAAACTGGTATGGGCAAAGTCGATCTCATGCCCCGTGTTGAATATCAAAGGCCAGAGGATTGGCACCTGTTGCCCCTGACAGATCGAATTAGTGGACACAAAGGCAGATACTGCATTGGTATGGGTGCCATAATCCGCCGCCTTCATAAACCAGCCAGCCACGTAATCCAGCGACTTCCAGCTCTTAGTGCGTCCGTCGAAAATGCGTTTAAGGTCTTCTTTCTGTTCCTTGGATTGCCATGTGCTACCCAGATACGGCGGGTTGCCGCAAATATAGGTCTCACCACCCTCATTCTCGAAATCAATCTCGGCCTGATCCAGCGGGCTTTCGAACAAGTCCTCGGCTCGCAGCTTTACGCCCGTTCCCGTGGGTGGGCAGATTGACAGCCAGTCCAATCGCAGGGCATTACCACAGGTGATCCAGTTCATCGCATCCAGCGGTAGAAAATCCGCCAGCGCATCGCGTTGCCCACGGTACAGAACATCGCACTGGTATTCAGCAATGATCAGGGCAAGGCGAGCAACCTCGGCAGGGAAATCACGCAGTTCAATACCGCGAAAATTGGTAAGGGGGATGGAGGTTTTCTCGCCACTCTCATTGCGGCGTGTATTAACCTCGGCTTCGATCAGGCGCATTTCCTTATAGGCAATCACCAGAAAGTTGCCCGACCCACAGGCGGGGTCAAACACGCGGATGTTGGACATGCGTTTACGCAAGTTTAACAGCTTGCGCGCATTGCCTCCTGCCTCATTCAGTTGCTCGCGCAAGTTATCCAGAAACAGCGGGTTCAGTACTTTGAGGATGTTGGGCACGGAGGTGTAATGCATCCCCAGCTCGCCGCGTTCCTCATCATCCGTCACGGCCTGGATCATCGAGCCAAAAATATCAGGGTTGATCTGCTGCCAATCAAGGCCGCCGATATGCAACAGGTAAGAGCGCGCAATGCGGCTAAAGACCGGCACGCCCAAACTACCCGAAAACAGCCCGCCATTCACGTAGGGAAACACATTGGCCCAGCGTGGCACGTTTGCAGCATCACGATCTTCATCTGTCTCGGTATTCATCGCAAGAAAAATCGCGCTTATGATCTCATGAGTGTTCGACGAATCCCGCTCGCTCATCCGGTCAATGGTGGTGGTGAAGGCATCGTCACCGGTGAAGATATCGGTATCCTCGGCAAAGAAGCAAAATATCAACCGCGCCATGAAGTGGTTCATATCATGGCGACGCTCGGCAGTGCCCCATTCAGGGTTATCCTTCAACAGCTCAACATAGAGTTTGTTCAGGCGGCTGGTCGCCCGAATATCAAACGAGCTTTCACGGATTTGCTTGACGGTGGTAATACCGGCCAAGGGCAGGAAAAACCCGAAATGGTTCGGGAAACCAGCATAGGAACTGGCAACGGTGTCGCCGCTGTTCAGGTCTTCGGCTTCAAGATCAATGCCATCGGTGGCAAGTACAAATTTTGCCTTGGCTTTGGTGGTTGCCGAGCTTGCCTTCAGGGCTGTAAGCGTTTTGGTGACCTCGCCTTCGAGGCACACTGCGATATGAATGTTGTTGGTTTGAAGAACGCCACCCAGATCGGATTTGTTGGATGATCCGGTGCGCAGACGTTTGAGCGTGGTGGCTTTGTTGCCGAAGGCTTCAAGAAGTGCAAACGGGAATTCTTCTGCATCGAAAGGCTGCCGGGCAAGAACCGATACGGCTTCTTCGATTTCAACGGCATTCAACGGCGTTTACCCTTCGTTATTGTTTTTGTTACTGGTTTTTTTTGCTTCAATCCAGCTCTCTATATCTGCCTGTTTGAAGCGCCAGCTACCGCCTACTTTAAAGCCTGGCAACTTACCTTCGGCAGCCAGCTTATAGGCGGTCTTTTCGGCGAGTTTTAGGTATATCGCCACATCTTTGATGGTCAATATTTGATCGGTCATATTTTTCGTCACTCTGCATCCAAAGGAGAGAATAAAGGAAAATGCAGGAATCAACAACGAAAAAGCCCCATCCTGGCTATGGGCATAGAGATAATGTCGCATTAAGCGATTTTGCGGCTTACTTGGAAGAAAGGTAAACGGGGTTTGCGGAAGGTCTAGCTGGAAATTACAGACAAAAAAAGCCCACGCAAGGTGGGCTTCTTCGTATCTAATCACTATGAGGGGAGGCTTAACGCCCGCAATCTCAAAGCTTCTGTATCCAGATCTATACTTGAGCGGTATAAATGTCTATATAGTCCCCCTCGTCACTACACCCTGGGGTAGTGAAGTGGACCCCATCCCTGACACAGTGAACCAGCATTTATAAGTGTATAAACCTAAAGTCTGTTTCATGCTGCTATCGGTAGCCCTGAGGGCAAATCATAATAGACCTTATATTTTTTGGGTATTTTTTGGGGACACTAACAATTTAACCGCGAAGCGTAAATCTCGGGGGCTTGCCCCCGAGCTGGATAGCTTACAATGGCATCAGCCATTGTGAGATGTCCTGCTTATGGAGTTACAGAGAAATACGCACCACGTTTACCGGTTAATGTATCATTTTGTCTGGATACCCAAATATCGGCACAAAGTGTTTGAAGAGCCGTATCGAACGGTGTTGAAAGATATTATCAGGAAAGTCGGTTACGACTACGACATAGATATTGTGGAACTTGAGGTACCGACGGATCATATCCATATGGTGGTCCGGTCTGAACCCAAAGTATCGCCTTCTGAGGTTATGCAAATTATAAAAAACATAGCAGCAAGAGAATTTTTCAGACTACATCCTGAGGTTAAGAAAAAGTACTTTTGGGGTGATAAGTTGTGGACTCAAAGTTACTTTGTAGAAACGATTGGCAATGCTGGCGAAGAAGTCATTCGAAAATATGTCCAAGACCAGTTGAAAGTCATGGATAAGGGCGAAAAATCTAGCAGCCAACCCGGATTGTTTTAAAACTCGGTCGCTTGCGGCCGAGTTGTTTATCAACTTAAGTCTGACTCCTGGTATCCCATTATGGTAATCAAGTAACCAGCCTAGTGCCGTTAAGTTGTTAAACTGTTAGTGTCCCCTAGTCTCGGTTAATTAAAATAGTGGCTCTTTAGATAGAATTCAACGGCATAGGCGGTTTATCGCGTGATTTTCGATCACATTCACATAATCGGAATTTAGTCGTATTTGCTTGCATAAAGTACCACTATTAGGTACTTTACGAGAGTGAAATCTAAAATAAACCATATGACGATCAGAGACCTGATCGAAAATCTGGCGTCCAGGGGGCGTTACAGCTTCACCTCTGAGGAGGCTCGCGAAGCGCTTGGCGTCTCTCCAGACGCCAGCAAGCTCGCCTTGAACCGACTTGCAAGGCAGGGACAAATTGCGTCCCCTGCTCGCGGATTCTACGTCATCATTCCCCCAGAATACCGGTCGCTAGGCTGCCTCCCGGCAGACCAGTTCATACCGGACTTGATGAAACACAAGAAACTGACTTATTACGCGGGGTTGCTAACCGCTGCGCAGTACTATGGAGCGGCTCATCAGCGCCCGCAGGAATTTCAAGTCTTTGTACAAAAGAACCGTAGACCGATCCGCTGTGGCAAAGTCCGGGTGAAGTTCATCGCAAGAAAAAACATTGATGGGGTGCCCGTGCGGAAATTCAATACATCACGCGGTGAGCTAAGGGTTTCGACGCCTGAGGTAACGGCCATCGATCTGGCCGGATACCCTGGTCATGTTGGCGGGCTCGAACAGGTTGCCACCATTCTTTCAGAACTAGCCGATGAAATTGACGCTTCGGTCCTGGCAGAAGCGGCCGCAGCGGCACCAATAACGTGGGTACAGCGGCTTGGTTATATTTTGGAACTCGTCGAAGCAGACAACGCCGCCGCGGATATTAAAGCGCATGTTTGGGAACATGCGCGCGAATACACGATGCTGATTCCCGGTCATATGGATACTAGCGGACAACGCCTACGGGACTGGAAGCTCATTGTCAATTCAGAGCTGGAACCAGATATATGATCCCGCGCGATTACATCACGGAGTGGCGGAATCAGGCACCGTGGGTGGATGATGCTCACGTCGAGCAGGACCTTGTTATCAGCCGGGCGCTGATTGATATTTTCTCTAACGAAATACTTCATGATGCCCTGGCTTTTCGGGGAGGTACTGCCCTCTTCAAGCTACACCTGCCCGCTGCGAGATACTCTGAGGACATCGACCTCGTTCAAGTTAAAGCAGTGCCCGCCGGTCCCGTTATGGCGGCTCTTCGCGAAGTACTAGACCCGTGGCTCGGCAAACCCAACTATAAGCAAACCAATGCGGGCATCACTTACAAATACCGGTTCCAGTCTGAAGATGGCCAACCTCTTCGCTTGAAAGTCGAAATCAACACGCGCGAACACTTCGCCGTTAACGGGTTCAAGGAAATTCCATTTACAGTAGATTCGCGGTGGTACAGGGGGTCATGTTCGATACTCAGTTACGAAATCAACGAACTTCTGGGCACAAAGCTCCGGGCCCTTTACCAGCGCAAAAAAGGACGGGATCTCTTCGACCTCGCAATAGCACTTGACGACAAAAACGCTGATCCAGAGAAGATCATCGCAGTCTTCTACGCTTATATGCACCACGGTGAGCATACGGTGACCAAAAAACAGTTCGAGGAAAATATCGCTGCTAAGCTGCAAGACAATAACTTCGCCAGTGATATAGGCCCACTGCTGGCAGCAGGCTACGAATGGGACCTAAACTCAATGTCAGCGAGGGTCAGTGACTCTCTAATCTCCCTGCTCACCGATTGAAAGCATTTACGAACTGATAAGCGGGGCTGGCTTCTCGCTGTCTGAAGTGGACCCCTCCGTCGAGACAATAATTCAGTAATTTAAGATATTGATACCCAAGTTTTTAGTCTGATCCAATTTTCTTCTTTTTGGCTGATTTATGGCGCTCTTTGAGCTCCACATCGACGTAGCGGTCAGTGATAGCACTAGAGCTATGGCCTGCATCATCTCTAACATGCTCTCGGGGTCGAATCTTCACGTCATCCGAGATCCCTGTATGGCGTAGCCAGTGCACTGTCGCATCCATCATCGCTTCAGCCTCTTCTTTGAGCCCTTGCTGAGCGAGACTTTCGACGGCTCGATCGAAACAGACTTGCACGATGCTCCGTAAATCGGGTTTTGTGACCATCCCCTCGTAAATTCCTAACTGCCTCTACAGGCCCCGTGGTTACTGGGATGCAGAGGAGCATCAAAATAGGGCTATCGTCGAAACAGCCCGAAAAAGCCATTAATCAGTGCCCAGTCGCCTAATATCAAATCGCAAATGGCTGGCTACTATCCGTCGACACATCCCTCAGTAGGCGCTCCAATTCAATACGTTCATCGCTTTCAAATTCGTAGACGCCATTGAGATTGATTCGCTGCCAGGCCACCGGCGATACTCGACAGAGGATTTCTTTGGCCATCAGGTCTCCCCGTTTTTCAATTCTGGCAAGCAGGCTCGATAAAATTGCAGAATTGTAATAGATGATGCAGTTCGAGATGAAGCGAGCGCAATCATTCCACAACTCGATCTGTATACGGGTTAAATGCGGCTTTTCTTTTTCCAGTGCCAACATCATCGCCATCCCCGGCTCGATAAGGCCCGGGGTGCGCTGCCAGGGAGTGTCTTGCGGCCCCGGCGTGCCGGGCCACCACCCGAGAAGAGGTTGCCGAGCTGTAGCAGCAGCCGTTGAACTTCTTTAGTAGATATCTCGATAAAAACAGTACCGCCGCAATCAAACCTATCACCCAGTATGCCAGTGCTTCATGGCGTGTGATCTCTTGCCAGAAGAAAAAACAGATCATCCCAACAATGGTGATGTGAATCGTTTTTGAGATAACAATGGGGATAAGCATTAGAGGTGTGTCATCAACACGACCATCGCCGATCCTAGCAAGAGCTGATCTGTCTCTGCCTGTAAAATTCCTCGGCAGAAGATATCGCGAGTTGTCCTGTTGACTCTCTTACATAGCTCATCACACTCGCCGAGCAACAGTTTTTCTACTACGTCAACTGAGTTATTCACAGCACTGCTCCCTTAATTTGTTAATCAGGCCACTCTATGAAAGTCGATGAGCTCAAGACTTTCTGTATCGACTGACTGCCGAGCCAGCCATAAATCATAGCTTTCTTGCAGCGTTAACCAGCTCTCCGCAGAGCCACCCAACACACCAGATAATCGAATGGCCATCTCTGGTGAAACTCCAGCTTTGCCGGTAATTAAACGGTTAAAGGTACTACGAGCAACCCCTAAGCGATCAGCCACTTGGTTGCCTGATATTTCTGCAAACGGCTCGATGTACGTGCGAAAGATTAGTTGCCCTGGGTGTGGGGGATTATGTTGCTGAAAAGTCATTAGTGGTAATCCTCATAGCTGACAACATAAGCGTTGCCATCTTCAAATTTAAAAACAATGCGCCAGTTACCGGAAATATTCACGGCCCAATGACCCTTTAACGACCCTTTTAGCTCGTGCAATCGATAACCTGGCTTATCCATATCCTCGACCATTTGAGCCGCGTGTAAAAGGGCTAGGCGATCACTGATTTTGATGGCATGGGCGGCTTGAATCCCCGCTTTGCTTCCCTTGGTAAAGAACTTTTCTAAGCCTTTGTGTTTAAAGGTTTTAATCATATGTGTGGGGCTCTTCTCCGCTTTGTTGAGTGAAAAAAGAGGCCGACCACCAAGTAACCTGTTGATATGGTTGGTTTGTGATAACTTTACATAGAGCAGGTATATGACCATCAACATCTCACGGAATATTTTAAACCTCACGGGGCAACGTGTAAATGAACTTAAACTGGACGAAGAGGGTGACAATATTGTTATTCACTGTAGCCGGGACGCCCGCAGGAGCGTTATAGACCCTACCACAGGCAGGAAGGGAACTATCAACCAGCCTATTCGCCGGCAGGTTAACGACATCCCCCTTTCGGGGTATCCATGTGTGCTCGACATTGAACTGCCCAGGGGTTTATTAGCAAGGGTGAGCGCCGCATTGAGGGGTGTGATTTTGTCGATAAAGGATGCCGTTTCACCCACCGGTTTTGCCGACTGATCAGTGGATTATGCCGCCCTATGTCTATTCAGGCCGTCTCCAGGTGTTAAATTGCATCCAAAATTGACCCACTTACCCCCCATTTTTGCGCCCAAAAGGGCCTTTAGCCCCCTGCCTTTTTATCTTCAGTCCTTGCCTGCCTAAAACTCAACCGGGTCATTAAACGGCAGATCGGTTTGGCCCTCATCCAGTGTATTGTCCTGTACCAGTCGCCGATGCAGGTCGACAATCTCATCACCCTGGGTATCCACCCGTAAATCCCTGAGCTCATCTATAAAACTGATGATCAATTGCGCGTCAGCGGCATCCCGGTAGACATTTAGTTTTATTACCTTCATCGACATGGCCATCGCTCCCTATTCCTTTTTTGACGGAGGCGTACGTTTGCTCCGTTTCTTCTTGTCTGCCCGCTCCTGTGCCTCCTTCATCCGATACGACTCACCCTCCAGCACAATAATCTCCGAATGATGGATCAAGCGGTCCACCAGCGAGACCACACAGGAGGCACTGGGGAACACCTCACCCCATTCCGGGAACGGTTTATTCGTCGTTATAATCGTGGGTTTTAGTTCGTAGCGACGGCTGATAATCTCAAACAACAAATCGGCATGGCGCGTACCGCAGGACAAGTACCCCACCTCATCGATCACCAATACTGAGGGCTGCGCATACCACTTGATCCGACGACGCAGGGCATTGTCACCATCCTGGGCCGCAAGATCACCCGGCATCTGCGAGGCCTCCACAAACAAAGCGGTGTGGCCCTGCATCACCGCCTGATAGGCAATGTTCTGCGCGATAGTGGATTTGCCCACACCATTGGGGCCCATCAATATGATATTGGTGGCCTCGGGGATAAAATCGAGCCCCATCATGTCCGATACCGTGTCTTTGTCACCGCGCTCCAGCCAGTCCCGGTCGAAGTCACTCAATGGCTTGAAACGCCCCAGGTGCGCCTGACCCAAACGCCGTTCCAGTCCCCGCTTTTTTCGCTCCGTCTCTTCCCGGTGCAACCAGGCCTGTATTCGCGGCAGTTCCTTCTCGTTCAGCTCATCCCGGTGGGCCAGTAAACCGTGAAGCTTGAGCCTGGCGGCCAGTTGTTTCAGTTCTTCAAGGGTGATTAACTCAGTCATGACTATCTCCGGGAGTGGCCTGCGGTGTGTCCGGTGGTGTTTCCTCTTCCTCCGCAGTACCGCCCGGATTGAGCTGGTCGTAACGCGCCAGTGACGCCGGGCGTACAACGGCATTTTTGGCCTTGGGGTTGTCCGGCAAGATAATCGCCAGCGGCGGGGTTTGGTGGCGTTGCTCCCGCCTGCGTTCCAGAACCAGGCGCACGGCATTGGGATGAGGTGCGTGCTGTTGTAGCGCCTCGTCAATCGCGCAGGCTAATTCATTGGCACCGTAGTCATCGAGCATGCCCGTCAGTAGGGAGACCACGGTGGTGGGCCTGTGGCCACGTTGCACGGCCCGTTCCAGTAACGCAACACTGTTGGGGGCGGCATGCGCCAATCGATCCTGGCCGCTGTGCTGGCGAGCGCGGTGCTTGTAGTCGATCAGGGCCTGGATAGGGCTGGGCTCTTCAATCTGCTCCCCTTTGCTATAAGAGCGGGTATGTTCGGCGATAACCTCAACCCCATCGAGTACCCGTACCCGCGTCAGTGAAGCCGACACCGTGAGCAGTTGCCGCACATGGGTATGGGGGGTGGAGTAATCATTCAGATCAAAGCGTACGTAAGGGGTTTTGCCCACAGAGACTTCAATACGCTCATCCGTCGGGAAGGGATTGTCGGGCAGTGCCAGCAGTTTGGGTTGCTCCTGTGCAAAGGCTTCGCGCACGGTCATTGAGGTATCTTCAGGGCAAGCCCGCTTGCGACAGCACCCGGTCAACGGTGGAGTGGTGAATACCCAATTGAGAGGCAATGGTGTTCACACCCCGGTGTTCAACAAAATGATAGCGCCGTATTTTTGCTTCGCATTCCTTATCAATCGCCAAGTGAACTCTCCCTGTTTTTTACGCCGGTACCGTGTCAGCGGACGCAGAAAGCGATTCCTGAGGAAGGGGTCGCAGGTCCGATGGCAAAAATGGCAATAAATGCCTGCCTCAAGGGGTGCTTTCCCGACCGAATGACACACTGGGTGCTCATCCGTCTCGACAGGCAGTCGATTATCGGGGGTATCCGGGGTGGAACCCTGATGCGTTACTTTTTCTCTCTGGCGTTGTCGAAAGCGTTTTTGTCGCCGGGCATTGGCGGTCAGGTCACGGTGGCTGGATTGGTAGGAAGCGCTAGATCGGCGCAAGGATTCTTTGCGCGCCTCGCGGGAACAGGCGCCACCACAATACATATTGCCCCGATCACAAGACCGGCAAATAGTCACCTGGCGATGACAACGGGCGCAATTGAAGAGTCTGGCACTGACACACATCGGCAATAGGCCGATGAGCGCTGGATTTAAACCTGTTCTGGTGAGAGAATTCAGGGATCGTGCTCAGGCACGATCTTGGGCATAACGTCAGTTCTGACCGTCAAATCTGCGTTGGCGTTATGCCGCTCTCTTCGGCAAGCCCTTCATAGCGATATTCAGACAAAAAGTCACCTGATTAACTCAGGCTTGTGCACGGTTGTGTGTCGGCAAGTGATTTGAGTGAGGAACTCAGGCTACCCGGGTGGAACATCTGAATTACGGGGTAGCGGCGAATAACCGCGCTTTTGGAGTGGCGTTAACAGCCCATCAATACCGGCCGCACCCTTCGCTCTTTTGACGTGTTTAAACCCTTCAGACAGCGCTTGCCTAGACAACAACCGCCCATAGAGACTGTAATATTTCCTCATCCAGCTTACCCATAACTGTGGTTATTGGTGTGGTTCACCCCGTTCATGGCAGCGGTGTGTTTCACTCCGCGTCTTCAACGTGCTAGCGCGTAGGCAATCTGTTGAAGCCATCAGAATTACTCCCTTGTGCGATTTCATGACCAAGTCGACCTGTTCCCAGGCAACCCTCCCAGAAGATCCGACTCTACCGAGCCGCTCGTGCACGCTGCTGTGAATCAGGCTCCCCGCCTGATAACTCTTTATGCTTGCTTTGCCCCTTCGCACCGCAATGCCACTTTTGGCGACATCCGGTTGACAAGACCTCCGCTCGTCATCATTCCGGTATTATCCTCCACACTGTTACCAGGCTTCTCTGGCCGGAACTTCATCACTACTACGGGCGCATCTGCCACCTCACACTCACGCTGTTCTCGAATCTCTTCTTGAACCGCGTGTCTGGAAAAAAAACTCCCAGATACCGTGCCAGGCTTCCCCGGTTATTACACCAGCTCCCTGCAAGGTATGCCGTCCTCAAACACTGTGCCATAACTGACCGAGTATCGGGCTTCGCGCTATTTTGCACGCTTACCGCTTATGCACAGCCGAATCAGGTTTGCTTACGCTACGTACACCTTACCTCCTATGGCTTCCTTCAGACCCCACCGTTGGCCAGTGACGCCCTTGCCATTCAGATTGTCTTCCCCTCGGTTGGGGTGACGTGGCTGTCTTTCAAGCCACTGGGTTTGCCGGCTTTGCCGGGCAAACAAAAAAAGGCGGTAATTGCTTACCGCCCTTTTCATTATTTTACTCTCTCTCGAACTCAAGAGAGAGTAATACTGACTGCCGATTTAGAAATCAGCAGTTAGACGTGCAAACCAGTACGAACCATGCCAGTCGACAACAGTGCCAGACTCATAAAGTCGTCCACAGCAAGTATCGCCGATGTTGCCCTTATCAGGGTACTCATCGAATATATTACGACCGCCACCGGAGATTCTGAAGATATCGTTGATCTGATACTGAGCTTCCAGATCAGTGAACCAGAGACCATGGTGAACCTGCCGACGGGAAGTACCGGAGTTAGCATTCTCATTCTCACCGTAATAGCTCGCTCTCGCCACAATTCTCAAATCGTTATTGAATTCGTGTACGGCAGTGAAGACACCGCGCCAATTCGGATCGTAGTTCACGTAGTCGAACCGATTCTCTTCATTACGGAAAGCACTAGGATCTGATTCATAAGCCTTCTTGTTATAGCTTAATGCCATAGACAAGTTGGTTGAGCCAGCGTTATCCCAGTTAAGAGGGTAAGTGGCAACAATGTCCACTCCCTCTGAGGAAACATCAAAGCCATTGGTGAAATACAAAACACCACCGATGGAATTAGCACCGGCAACGCCGGCACCATCCAACAGCAGGAAGTTCTGATAGGCTTCACCGGCATCTGGATCTGTAGACACGTCACGAGTTGATATCGCATAGGTAGAGTCATCGAGATTGATTCGATAGAAGTCCACGGTCAAGTCCAGTTGAGCGATGTTAGCGGTAAAGCCAATCGTGTAGTTAGTGGAAGTCTCAGGCGTAAGTGGGCTTGCGCCTAGTGCTTGAGCCACTGGACCACCGGCTGGGAACAGACCTGTCGCAACCGGGAAACCATTGGGCAGTCGAGTCGATACATTGATCGTTCCCTGCTGTCCTGGTGTCGGTGCACGGAAACCCGTACCAACTGATGCACGAATAGCAAAATCATCCGTGAATCGATAGAGGCCGGCTAGCTTGACTACAGTTTCAGAATCGAAGTCGTCGTAGTCTTCGTAGCGAATCGCGCCTTGTAGGAAGAAGTTATCCGTTACGTCCGCACTAAGGTCACCGTATATCGCATAGGAACTACGTTCATAAACTTCGGAGAACTGTGGCGAGAAGCCTGGAAATCCATTCGAACCCACGCCCACTACTGTGTAGACAGGATCGGATGAGTCAGCGCAATTCAAAGTGGAACCATTTGCGATTACACCAGCACCGGCGGCCGAAGCAGTCATGTCGGCATTACAAAAGCCGAATGGATCTTGCAGCGAGTGGGGACCGGCTGCATAGGAATCTACTTCACCTTGCACAACATCATAGGACTCGTCCATGTAGCTGGCGCCGAAGGCAAGCAGCAATGGGCTGGCCAAGTCGGATTCAAGCTCGTAGTTGAAGTCAGCCTGGAATTGAGTTTCCGAATTAATTAAATCACCAGGCCTGAAGGACTGCTTGGAAGCTCGTCCCTGTGAAGGGTTAATGGTGTTCGACAGTGTATATCTGATCTCACTCTCACCAGTTCGTGCACTGAAGTCGTAGTTGAGACCGTTGTCGAAGGAACCCCGAATGCCTCCCAGTAGGGAGAAGTCGAATACCTCACCAAAAAATCTTGGTGTGAAACCTCCAGGATACTTCTCTAGCGGATTGTAGATACCGCCGTCGGCTTCTCTCAGGTCCTCTATGGTTCCATTACCCGGGTAGCGATAGAAGAAACTGCCATCGGATTCGCTCTCGGAATAGTTGCCGAAGGCATAGGCCTCGGTATCAGCATCAATCTGATATCCGGCATTGAAGAAAAAGCGTGCGGCTTCTGCTTCTGGTTGACCCCAGGGTTGGACCACATCGCCAAAACCTATATTGGCGGCGGGTATACCTGCTGCGAAAGTGGGGTCAGTTACAATAGCGCTCTGCGGATGGGCACCGTTCGCATCGAGACAGAACCAGGATTCACAGTATTGCTCCGAGCGGGAAGCTGCATCCGACTCGGAAATTTCAGCGGACATATTGAGAAATCCATTCTCTCCCAGAGGCAAACCAAGGTTGGCCTGAACAGTAGTCTGGGCACCATCGCCTTCGCTGAATTCACCACTATCGATAGATAGGCTAAGTCCTTCGTCGGCATCTTTTAAGATGAAGTTAATTACACCGGCGATGGCGTCAGAGCCATACTGTGCCGAAGCACCATCTCGCAATACTTCGATGTTTTTCAATGCGATGGATGGAATTGTTGCAATATCCGGTCCCTGCGTACCAGAGCCGCCGATGGAAACCAGCGCGGAACGGTGACGGCGCTTGGAGTTAACCAGCACCAGGGTTTTGTCTGTGGGCAGGCCGCGAAGTTCGGCTGGCCGGATGAACGAGGATCCGTCAGAGATGGGCTGTCTTCCAAGGTTGAAGGACGGCACAAGGGTCTTGAGAATGTCGTTGGTATCTGTAAAAGAGACCGCTCTAAGATCGTCTTCGCTAAATACGTCGATAGGTACTGGAGAATCGGAGACCATTCTTGGTCTACCTCGTGCTCCCGTTACGATGATTTCTTCGAGCTGAGCATCATCCTGTGCTACCACGGGGACACTAATGCCGCTCGCAGATATACACGCAATCGCTAATAAATGCTTAGGATGCTTGAGAAATTTCATATCATTAATCCTCTTCCTTAATTAAATTGTGGCCAGTCAATGATTATTATAATAATTAGAGACCTCAGTATAACCCCGTAATTTTTCGAATATTTCGAATCGCAATATTTTTAATCACCTCAAAGCAGTATCGAAGTAATCTTTTCGCTGGTTTGCTTCAATTTATCCAGGGTTCAGGCTCCTTTGCCTGATTTTTGGCGCCACTATCCTGCATAACCCGTGTTCGGTAACCCGTAACGCGTTAAAAAACTGGCTCCTTTCCGGATATTCGCAGCCATGGCTGCCAAGCCATAAAACGTCGTGTTTTTGGCAAGCCCCATGAAGCGTGTTCCGGAAAGATTGTAGTGTCTCTTGCAGGTTGCAAAAGGTCGCTCCCCGCCTGCCCGGGTGACTGCAATTTCCTGGTTACGAATTCGATCAGCCTCCGATAAGGGGTGGCCACGATAACCTTTGCGCTGAACCTGATCATCAATGCCCAGCTGCGCCAACTTATCGCGGGTCTGTTGAGAGCTGTAAGCGGCATCCGCGTACAGTGCCGTCTCATCACCCGGTAACAAGGTATCGCGCTCCCGGGAGTCGTGCACATTACCCGGCGTCACGCTTTGACGGTGAATTTCAGCCAGTCGTTGATCCCACAATCCCTGCTCGACCAGTCGGGTTCGAAATCTCCCCAAGGTGGATGCCTCAGGAACTTCTCTATCTAACTCAAGATGTCAGACTTTGAGCTAACGGTACGTCTGAAAGCCGATACCCTGCACCGGGCAACAAGCTCCTGAACAAGGTCGGCAATGGATAGCCTGGACGGCCTGTTTTTGAGGCATAAAGAGTGGCGAGTAGTTTCTCTATCTCTGACCATTGTAGTAACGCCCCGGTATCATCAAGACTGTGGAGGATGGGATGATTCAAAGTAGCGTTTGAAACGAATAATCGGGGCTGTGTTGCGAAGGATTTTTGCCTACGAAATTATACCGGGAATTTGTCTGCATTGTTGAGTTATGCTGAGGTCTCTATGTATAATTATACGTATATAATCCAATCTGCCAAGCGAGGGATTGGCAGCATGATCCGGCAGTGCAGCGGGACTAAGGTGTGAATTGGTGGAGGGTGTACCAGTGGTGCGGAATCAGTGCTTTGCCCGTTGGGCCGGTAATTTTTTCCCCTCGTCGCGAATAGAACCCATCGGTGCAGCGCGTGCAATCCACTGGGTAGGGGAGTGTTGAAAACCACCCCGAGAGCACCACACCTTCCTCAGGGAGCGGCGACGGGGGTTGGGGGGATGAGATTATCATACAGCGGCTACGCGACAATCCGGGCAGCGATCGCCTCGCGCAAGCCGTCAATCATGCCCTCCACACGAGCCATACGTTCGCTGAGACCTGCCATGTCGCTGCGGATGGATTTGAATGCTTCCTCGAATCTCATTAGTCGAGTCTCCTGTAGCCACTCTGTCCGGTTCTCATAAGCTCCCCTCCCGGGGGTTCTATGAGAACCGGACAGATCATGTGCTACAAGACCGGACAGTTTATGTGTTACTAACACTGGCGCTTCGACTGGCTTGACCATTATACGTCATAGACGTATAATTAACACATGCTTACAATCATCGAGACGCCCCTCTTCAAGCGTGATGCAGATGCTCTCTGGAGTGAAGATGAGCGCGGCGAATTCTGTGCTTGGCTGTCCGAGCGCCCCGATATCGGTGATGTTATCAAAGGCAGCGGGGGCTGCCGAAAAGTGCGGTGGTCACGTAAGGGAACAGGAAAGCGCGGCGGTGTCCGTGTGATCTATTTCAACAAGTCGGCACAACATGAAATATGGCTATTGGTGATCTATGCCAAGAGTGTCCGCGAGGACATACCGTTACACTTGCTGCGAGATATTCGTGAGGAGCTAGTCGATGAGTAAGAAGGAAGCCGAACTAAGAGGCGAAGAGATTGGAAAGATGCTACTTGATTCCGTGCGCCAGATGAAAGCGGGCAAAGCTGCCAGGACACATCAGGTTGAGCAGAATGAAGTGGTTGCGGCGCGTATGGCTGCGGGGCTAAGTCAGGGCGACTTTGCTCACGCATTGGGTATTTCAGTTCGGACGCTCCAGGAGTGGGAGCAAGGGCGCCGAAGTCCTTCCGGGGCCGCTCGTACTTTGATCGGCATTGCAGCGCGGCACCCTCAAATCATCGTGGAAGCGGTGCGATTTGGCTGAGTTTGGATCGAGAAGAGCCATGCGCACACCACACGCCAACGAGCGACAAAGCGTATCTGGCCGAAACCCTCCCGGCGCTCGACCCGACACAGCTGAAGTCACAAGTTGGATCAACTGCTGGTGGGGTCAGCAAGCCTGCACCTGCGAAAAAAACTCCCCCGCCTAAACCATCATGGACGACTTCTTCGTCAAAAGATGAAATGACAGGAAAGGTGAGTGCGCATGCCCATTCCCCGAGTGCTAACCCGACGAGGAAAATGTCATTCCCGTACCATGATGTTCGAGGATGGATGGGTGTCGGATGCGATGTGGAAAGTGAGTGGGTATATGTTGGGTTCAGGTCACATGGCCGGCAAAATCTTGTCAAGACGAGGTCTGGCCAAGATTCGTGTTTATGCCGAGCTCGGCATAAACATGAAAATCCCGAGTTCCGGATTATGTCGAGTTAGTTAGGCGAACGTATATGTGGCAGGGATTTCATGAGATGTTACTCGGCATAATCAAAGCGAAGCGAGAAACTCTAGCAGTGAGTCATCTGCCCTAAACCGCAACATGTGCCCATCGTCTACTGGATCAAGTTTGCTCAGTGCCTTTTCTTTGAGGGCGAGATCAGCTTCGATATATACGTGAGTAGTCTCGATACTTTCATGACCGAGCCAAAGAGCTATCGTAGCTATATCTACCCCAGCCTGTAACAAATGCATGGCAGTTGCGTGGCGAACGATGTGAGGCGTTACCGTCTTGGTCGTAAGACTGGGGCAGTCGATAGCCGCTTTCCGGACAGCTTTTTTTAGCAAGTAATCAACGCCGTCTCGCGAAAGGGGTTTGCCCCTGGCATTTGGGAACACAACATTGTCAGCGTTATTACCGAGCGTACAAAACCAAGCCTTCAAGACCTTACTGGTCTTGCCCCATAGCGGTATCGTACGTTCTTTCCGGCCCTTACCCATCAGCTGCAAGTAGCTGGTCGCGCCAAGACAGATGTGATGGCGCTTCAGGGCGATGATTTCGGAAACTCGAGCACCGCTATTGTACAGCGTTGAAAACAAGGCGTGATCACGCTGACCCGCCCACTGCAACCGATCTGGTGCGGCGAGTATCGCTCGAATCTCTGTTCGTGTTAGATACCCAATCAGTTTTTTGTCTCCGCGTTTGACAGGAATTGCGAGCACGCGCGTGGCAAGACCAACGCTTTCGGGATCGCGCAAGGCAACCAGGCGGAAGAACGAGCGGATAGCGGACAACCGGACGTTGCGTGAACTGACCGTATTGCCGCGCTGTTGCTCAAGGTGATCGAGAAAGCTGAGTATGGCCGGAGCATTCATGTCGATCACCCGCAATGCGCAGGGCTCGATGCCTGTTGTGTCTTTTAAAAACGTCAACAATAGCCTAAAGGTATCACGATAACTGACTATCGTTTGGGGGCTCGCCCGTTTCTGATGACACAAGTAGTTGGTAAAAAACTCTTCCAGATGAGATGCAACCAAGTCGTTATTGGTCATGATCACCTCCTGTGGCCGCATAAGTGCAGAAACGCTGCGCTGCGGCGTTTAACAGTTCCGGAACGGCGCTCAAGTACCAGTAACTGTCTTGTGGCCGTACGTGACCCAGGTAGACCGACAGGTGTGGTAACCAGGCTTGTACATCCAGCTCCTGCTGGTACCAGCGGCGCATACAGGTTACGGCAAAGGTATGCCGAAATGACATCAGACAAGGCCCCCGACGGTCATCCGTAGGCTGAATGGCCAATCGCCGACACAACCGACTGAACCACCTTTGAAGGGCGGAATAATTCAATGCTCGTCCCTGTTCTGACAAGAAGAAAGATTTCGATAAGCCATCGTAGCCTAAGCGTGCACGCTGTTCGGCGTAGTGGCGCAGTGGTACCACCGTGCTGGGATGTAACGGTACGATCCGTGATTTGTGGAACTTTGTCTCCAAGATGTAAAGTTGAGCGGGATCGAGGTCTAACTTTACGTCAACCACCTGTAGCCGGATCGCTTCGCCGATGCGCAGGCCCGTACTCGCCAACAGACCAATCAAGGTCGACAACATGGCGGGGCGTAGCGACGCTTGGGGCCGACTCGCTCTGGCCGCTTCGAATAACAGCGTCAGCTGAGTCGGCGTAAATATGTACGGTTTCGTTCTCCTGGCGTTTGGCAACAGGTTCCGGGATGGCACCTCAGTATCCGGTGCTGAGGCCTGGAGGAAAGTCAGAAAACGGCGTGCGATGCTCAAGCGCCGGGCCGCACCGCTCGCGCCTCGTTGAGTGGAGGCGGAACAAGCCCAATCCAAGGCCAGGTAGGCGCGAATCGGGTCAGTTATGTCGTGAGCTTGGATAAAGGCGACAAATTCTGGGAGAAGCGTTTTCTCGGCGCCTATCTGGAAGCCGAGTGCTTCGCGCAGGCTCAGGTACGCTGTCAGCTGGGTGTCTAGAAAGTCGGCGTTTATGTTCATTGTGCACCTCCCAACCACGGCTGCGCTACCGAAGCCAGAGCATCCACATCCAACTTTCCGTAGATGCCCGTAGTCTGTAATGAACGGTGCCCCAAGACATCAGCCACCTCTTTAAAGCTGGCACCTTGATTGAGCATCTGAGAGGCGGCAGTGTGGCGAAAAATATGGCTCACGACGCGGGGTTGTTTGGCCACCCCTGCGAGCTGTAGTGCCCGCCGTACGACCTTCACGATGGCACCGCTGGTGGCTAACGGCTGAAACGGCGGAAGGCACTGCAAGAAGATCTGTCGACTGGTGCTTCCTTTGGGCCGACCATCTTCAAGGTATGCGGCCAGGGCCTTGCCGACTTCCTGGGGCAGCGGCAATGTGCGCGCTCGGTGAGTCTTGCCTGGGCGGATAGTTAGCCGGCCCTGGTACCAATCGATGTCGTCCAGGCCCAGTGTGAGAACCTCCCCGGCGCGTAGGCCCAGGCGTGCAAGTAACAAAAGCATGGCGCGATTGCGCAAACTGCCGGCTGTTTTCTCATTGTAAATGGCCAGCACACGCTCAACTTGCTCGGATGTCAGGCGGACCGGTAGTGCCGCGTGCGTCCATTGCGGTGGTGAGGGTGCCGCGGCCTCCAAGCCGGTGTTGATCTTACCTTCAAAAACCAGAAAACGTAAAAATGAACGCACCGCCACGCTCGGCTTCTTGCGTCCATGGCTCTGTCGCGCAGCAGCTTGTTCGCAAACAAACTCCGTGACTGTCTCCGCGCTCAAGGAGGTCCAATCGATGCCTTCCCCTTCCGAAATACTGCATTTTGCGATGAATTGTCGAACAATCGGACGGTAGCACTGACGGGTGCTAACAACAGCACCCATGACTTGCTCCAGGTATTGCTCGTATCGACCAAGCCAATGATCAGCGGGTGTTATGGGCGTCGCTGCTTGCCGTTGTACCACGACCCCATGTTGGCGCAGTATTCGGAATAGGTGGCTCAACCCCGCTGCGGCTTTGCAACGTTTACCGGAAGGGTATCGTTTTAGTCCAGCGACATAGCGCTCCAAGAGCGTTTTATCGATCTCAGTGCCGACGCAGCCTTGGCGTTGTAGCCACCAGCCGAACTTCTCGCCGGCAAGTACGCTGTTCTGAATACTACGGCGCGCGTAGCCTTGCTCGTACAAGGTGGAAGCGAGTTCCTCGAGGTGAGGTTGAAGTGGGTTTTGGTGTAGTCGGACGAGAACATACGCCCGAACAAAAATGGAATCTATCATAATCATCTCCTTTTAGGGCCAAATGGCCACAGAAGAAGGAGAGCTTTATAGGCAGATTATGTCGAGTGAATTAAACTGAAAACGTAGAAATATCCTGTGGTTAGATGAACAATCACCGGCCACTCGACATAATCCGGAACTCGGGATTTTCGTGTTTATGCCGAGCTCGGCATAAACACGAATCCTGGCCAGACCTCTACCTGAAGTGCGGCCGCCCGGTATTGCCGCATTAGTGGCCAATTGAACTATACTGAAAATATACCCTGACCTCGTCGCATACCGGCAGGAGTCCTCACCATGCCCACCTACGAATTCGAATGCAAAAAGTGCGGCCACAGGTTCAACCTGATGGAGTCTGTGACAGAGCACGACAAGCACCGGGAAAAATGCCCCCAATGCGCCAGCGCGGAAACCCAGAGCCTGATCAGCGCCGTGAATGTGAAAACGGCTACAAAGTCCTGAATTCGGGTTATGCTGGCCACAGATACAAGTGTCGGGCGCCGATTAAATCAGCCGACGCAATTACGATGAGGTGAATGTGGGAACCGTAACAGATATCGTCAGCCCGAAATTCGCCATAGGTGAACTGGTACACCACCGGCGGTTCCACTATCGTGGCGTGGTTGTAGATGTTGATCCGCGTTTCCAGGCGACGGAGGAATGGTACGAAGCAGTTGCACTAACGCGTCCCCCGAAAAACAAGCCTTGGTACCATGTATTAGTCGATGAAGCGATGCATTCTACCTATGTGGCCGAAAGAAACCCGGAGCCGGATACGTTCAAAGACCCGGTCACCCATCCGATGCTCTCGCACATCTTTTCCCGACTCGAGGATGGGCGCTATATCCGGACTGATCCACCTAATTAAGCCAATATCCTCGCTCGCTTGTGCTTCCGGCAGGCTTGGATTATTTTTTGAAGTACGCTGTTGTTTATGCTCACGAGAGCACCGAATAGTTTGCGGAATTTTGGATTGTGTCATCGACGATGCACGAAAAAACCAGCGATAACCAGCACTTACAGAGAGCCTCCGATCAGAGCGAAAATTTTTGCCCCACAGATTTCGGCACTCTCCAATTTGTAAGCCCCGTGGAGTATTCCCCGAGGGCGATGCTGTTATTAATGCAAATCCTGGGTCACTTTTAAATGCAAATTAACAGTCACCCATTAAAATTTCAATATCCCCAATTTTGCGGTAGAAGACCTCAAAAGTGGATTTCACCGTTTTCATACGGACCGTTCGAGTTTTGCACCATACGGGCATATAAAAAACAAGAGAACGCGAAAAACCTGGATCTAGGCCAAGTCGCTCAACGCACATGAACCATAGCTGGATGTGTATATTGAGTTGTGATGAATTGAATTATTAGGTTCTTCCGAGTTTCCTATGGGTAAAAGCCAAACAATGGTCAAGAATGTGGTACAAGAGTCTTTTTTTATGGAGATATTCAAATGAAAGATACCGCGTTGTTTACTCAACTTTTGGGGCTTAGCGACCCATGGAAAATCACGGCTATTACTCCGGATCTGACCGACAAATCAATTACCCTCCAGATAGATTGGCCAAAGGGAACGAAAGGCGCGTGTAGTGTCTGCCATGCCCTTTGTTCGGTTTACGACCATCGTGAGCAACGCACATGGCGACACCTTGATACGATGCAGTTCAAGACGCAGTTAGTTGCTCAGGTTCCGCGTATTCATTGTAAAGCGCATGGAATCAAAAGCCTGAAAGTACCGTGGGCAGATACGCAGGCACGCTTTACGCATTTATTTGAGCGTTTCGCTATTGATGTGCTGTCGGCTGCCAGCAACAAGACACAGGCCGCAAAACTACTTGGTTTGTCGTGGGATGAGGTGCATCATATTCAATCCCGAGCAGTGAAAAGAGGGATGGACAGACGCTCTGTTGAGGAAGTGAAACACCTTGGCATCGATGAAAAAAGTTTTCGCAAGGGGCAATCCTATGCCAGCCTGCTGTACGATTTGAATGCGTCCAGAGTGCTTGAGGTCGTGGCAGATAGAACGACGGAATCGGCAACCGCATTGCTGTCCACGCTTCCAGAACAGCAGCGTAATGAAGTAGCTGCTGTTGCCGTGGATATGTGGGTTCCATTTATGACGGCAGTTGAGGCGACTTTACCGAACGCCGCTATTGTTCACGACAAGTTTCATATCGTCAGTTATCTTACAAAAATGGTTGACCAAGTCAGGCGCAAAGAAAATAAAACATTAAGAGCCGCCGGTATCAATGACCTGGTCGGGTCTCGCTATACCTGGTTACGCAATCCCGACAACTGGAGTGAAAAAGATGAAGCCACTTTTTATGGCCTTCAATCAAAGGGGTTGAAGGTTGCCCGAGCCTGGGCAATCAAAGAGACGCTGCTTGACCTGTGGACTTACAGCTACGATAAACCAGCCCGGGCGCTCTTTAAGAAAGGGTACTGGTGGGCGACACATTCACGTCTAAAGCCGGTCATATCAGTCGCCAAGATGCTAAAGAAACATCTCGACAACATAATGACTTACTTGAAACATCGCATCACCAATGCGACCGCAGAAGGATTTAATTCAAAGATTCAGACAATAAAATCGGCTGCCCGAGGATTTAGAAACTTCGAAAACTATCGAGTTTCAATTCTGTTCCACTGTGGAAAACTCAACCTCTACCCACAGGATTCCCAGTAGAACCCATTTAATCAAAACAATCTCCGCTATCTGAATCCAAACCTGATGGGTGGATGTAGCTTGTGTTGTGTTTCATAAAGTATACGCTTGTAGGCCTACCCCTTTAAACCTTTCTCGCGACGATGAACACTGCGATACCATTCTCTCCGTGATGCCACTGGCGTTCTATCGCAAACCCCGCACTTGAAAGCTCGCTAGACAGCTCATGTTCCGTCATTACGAATACGTCGGGCATAAGCCCTGGCAGTTTGCCAAGCGGTACCGCCAGCTTTATAAAACGCAGGTACGAATGGCCAAGGCAAACTGTACTGCTCACGAAAATACCTCCGGACTTAAGAACCCTGGCGGCTTCCGCAATCACTGCTTGCCGATCCGGTAGTCAGTGAATTACATTTAGACCCAAAATGGCGTCCAAACTTTCAGGCTGTGCATTGAACTCGGTTAGAGTCCCACGAGTGAACTTGATGTTCTCGATACCCGTTTCAGCAGACTTACCACGGCCGATCTCAAGCATTTTCTCAGAGATGTCTATTGCATCAACATGCTGCACGTGGGTGGCGTGTTGGATAGCAGTCGTCCCTGTTCCACAGCCAAACTCCAAAATTCGCATATTTGGGGTAAAAAAACTCTGCGTTTCAGCAAGCTTCTTCTGATAGCTCTCCTCATCGGAAATCGGACTTTTTGCATACCTCTCAGCCGCTTTATCCCAAAACATCTCTGGCTTAGTCATACCGGTCCCTATGAGAATTCAATTTCTGGGTTGCCTGCCTGTTGTGGTTTTTCATAGCATTCTGGAATCGACGTATCGTTGGTTCTACCATCGGCCGATAAAGTAGCCGGTAGAGGAATCCCGGCGCCACTGTGCCTCTTTCCTCGAATTCAACTCGTCCGCGGGGATGGTCCATAAAGGGAAGCCCTGATGTTTTGTAGGAAGCACTCGATTCCAGAAACTCAATCCTACTTAGATGTTTCACATTTTTATATCCATAGTGAGCCGGTGCAACCAAACGCAGAGGAGCCCCGTGCTCCACTGATAATGGTTTTCCATCAAGTGTGTCTGCCAAAAGAACGTCACCCGCAAGTAGATCGGCAAGAGGTAACCCAGAACGGTAGCCATCCTGGCCTCGAAAGACGACCAGCTCCGCCTGCGAATGCGGCTCTGCATTGGGTACTACAATTTGCCCGTAAAAATCTGTAAAGAACCGGCGGTAAAAAGAAAATTCCTTCGCAAAGGGCTACTCGGCCGCAAGCGACCGAGCTTACGCCCAATGCGATTGGCCTTCGGCCAACCGGAATTTTCTAACCTCTATCTACCTTGACTCGGGGGCAAGCCCACCGAGATTTCTTTCGTTAAACAGGAACAACTTTGTTTGCACAAGGGCCTTTCTGACCCTGGCCAACTTCGAATTCAACGGCCTGGCCATCATTCAACGTTGCATACCCACCACCGGCTTGAATTTCTGAATGGTGAACAAAGAGATCCTTGCTGCCATCTTCAGGTGTTATAAAACCGAAGCCTTTATCGGCGTTGAACCATTTAACGGTACCTTTACTCATTTTATTTACTCGCGATTGTTGGTGAAACATAAAAATTATATCCGAATTCACCGGTTCGAATACAAAGTTAAAAACTGTGTCGAGGCATAACGCCCCGCGCATAGGCTAGTCCAGACTGAAAGGCTATTGTTCCGCCCTGTTATGCACTAGTGATCAGAACCCGCATATACCCACATAGGCTGAGTATTGCCTGCTCGCTCAAAGCCCAGTGATTTGTAGAATTCTACTGCACTACCGTCAGCTGTAAGCATTTGCTGATGAAAGCCCCCATAAATTATTTGCATGGCGCTCATCATTTTTCGCCCGATTCCTACCCCATGATAAGTCGGATGAACCAGCATATGAGGGTAGTAAACCACAAGATGGCCATCCGATATAGCATTGCCGATACCAACAAGTTGCTCTGTCGCCCTTGCAGTTACCAATGTATGTGAGTTTCGCAGAGCAGACATTAGCTCTTCAGGCTTCTCGGTCGGGGGGCAACGATGCCGACGTCACATCGAAGCCGTCTAATTCATGTTTATAGGTCATGCCCACAATCCTCGCAATATTGGTTAATTCGCTAATCAACTAGCTCTATTTCAAGGCTATCTAGAAGTCTGACAGCTTCAAAACGACTAAATTTGGCGCGTTTAATGTCATTCGTATGGATATTTGTAGACGCCACTCCAAAACCGCAGCTATTTGCCGAATTTTGAAATAGACGGATCTCGGCGTATTAGAATCGGCGCGGTAGAACTGCGGCCCAGTCACACTCAAGAGCGACCAATAAGCAGGCACGATTCAAGCGTAGGGACTATAAGAATAAGTGTCGCTGAGAACGGTATGACGCCACCACAGATTTGACGGTCAACGCTGGCGCCATACCCAAAAAAACCGTGCAGGTGCACGACCCGTTAAGTGTTGCACATAATGGGAATAAATCCAGCCCTCATCGACCTTTGTGTCGATGCCATCATCCAGCCGTCTCTACCACTGTTGTCGCTGCTACGCCCAGGTCATCGTCTGTACCCACTGTGATCGCGGCCAGCGGTATTGCACCGATGGTTGCAGCCAGGAAGCCAGAAAGGAATCCATTAAACGAGCCAGAGCGAAGTACCAGGCCACTCGCCCGGGTCGCATGAATAATGCCGCTCGCCAACAGCGTTATCGAGAACGGCAACAACAAAAAGTAACGCATCACCGTTCTCTGGCAATAATACTCCGTGATCTACTGCAAACCGTGCCTGATGAGATCAAAAGGGCCGATATGCCGGGTAAAACTGACGCCACCGTGCGCTGCCATCACTGTGGCGCGGTCTGCGGTCCCTTTTTGCGCAGTGATTTTCTGCAGAGCAGTCAGTTCAGGCGCAGATTCCGGCGACATTAGTGCAGCGGCTGGACAGGAGTCATCAATCGGAGGGCAGTCATGGCCATCGGCAAAGAAACTGAAGCAAAAATACTGCGCTACCATTTTGTTGAGAAGTGGCGAACGGGCACCATTGCGACCCAGCTTGGCATTCACCACTCAGTGGTTGATCGGGTACTGGCACAGGCTGGCCTGCCCAAGGTGGAGCGCACTCGCCGTGCGTCGATCATCGACCCCTATCTGCCCTTTGTCATCGACACCCTGCGGGAGTTTCCCACACTCACGGCGGCCCGCTTGTATGAAATGGCCCGCCTGCGGGGATACCCCGGTGGCCCCAGCCAGTTTCGCCAGCGTATCAGTGAACTGCGGCCGCGCAAGCTGCCCGAGGCGTATTTACGCCTAAAAACCCTGCCCGGTGAGCAAGCCCAGGTTGACTGGGGTTCGTTCGGGCATATTCAGATCGGCAAGGCCTAGCGGCCGTTAATGGCGTTTGTGATGGTGCTGAGCTGGTCGCGACAGATCTTCTTGCGCTTTTATCTCAACCAGCAAATGGAGAACTTTTTACGCGGCCATGTAGCGGCATTCGAGGCCTGGCAAGGATTGCCAAAGGTGCTGCTGTACGACAACCTTAAATCGGCCGTATTGGAGCGCCACGGTGACGCCATCCGCTTCCACCCCACCTTGCTGGCCTTGTCAGCCCACTATCGCTTCGAACCACGCCCGGTGGCGGTGGCCCGGGGCAATGAAAAGGGCCGGGTAGAAAGAGCGATTCGCTATATTCGCGATAATTTCTTTGCCGCTCGTCACTGGCAAACACTGGCCGAACTCAATGCGCAAGCTGAGCACTGGTGCCAGGGTGTGAGTGCTGATCGGGCTTGCCCTGAAGAGCGTACGTTGACGGTCAGGGAAGCCTTCTTACAGGAGCAGGTGAGTTTGCCGGATAATCCCTTTGATACCCATGAGAGACAGCCCGTGCGGGCCGCCAAAACCCCTTATGTTCGCTTCGATCTCAATGATTACTCCATTCCCCATCAATACGTGCACAAGCCATTGAGCGTGAGCGCTGACCTGGAGCGGCTCCAGATAGTGGAGGGCGATCAATGCATTGCTGAGCATCAGCGCAGCTTTGGCAAAGGGGAGCAAATCGAACAGGAGGCGCATATCAATGCCCTATGGCTGGAGAAAACCCACGCCAAACTACACCGGGGTCAGGATCGCCTGAGCCATGCTTCGGCGCACGCCCAGACGCTGCTGCAGCAATCGGCACAGCGTGGACATGTCATTAAAACCACGGTCCGGTTACTCAATCAACTGCTTGATGATTATGGGCGGGACGAGCTGCATGTAGCTCTGGGTGAAGCACTTGATCGGCAATCACCCTACCCGGAGGCGGTGCAGCACGTTCTTGAGCGCCGCCGTGATGAACAGCACCTGCCGCCACCGCTTGCTGTCGCCGTGCCGGCGAAGGTCAAACACTACAGCGTCAAGCTGGCTCGGCTTGCCGATTACGACAAGCTCAATGGCACCCGAAGCGAGACAGGAGATGATACCGATGATTGATATCGAGCAACTCAAACAGCAGGCACTTGAACTGAAGCTCCACGGCGTGCTGGCGCACTGGGGCGAGATCACCGACGAGCAATACCCCTGGCGGGCACAGCTCATCGCCTGGGAGCTTGCCGAGCGCAAACAGCGCTCACTCGAACGGCGCCTGAGCAGCGCCAGGCTGGGCCGGTTCAAACCGATGAGTGAGTTTGACTGGCAGTGGCCAAGCGCTATCGACCCACAAGCGATTCATGCCCTGATGCAACTGGGTTTTATGGACACGGCCAGCAATATTATCCTGCTGGGCAGCAACGGCGTGGGCAAATCGATGATCGCCCAGAACCTGGGGTATAACGCTGTCATGCACGGCTATACGGCGCTGTTTACCACCGCAGCGGCGATGCTCAACGACCTGGCAGGTCAGGATGGCGCCAATGCCCTGCAGCGTCGATTGAAACACTACGCCAGGCCCGCCTTGCTGGTAATTGATGAAGTGGGCTACCTCTCCTACAGCAATCGTCATGCTGACTTGCTGTTTGAAATCATCAACCGGCGCTATGAGAAATGTTCAACTTTGGTGACAACGAACCGTCCGTTTGGCGAGTGGAATGACGTGTTCCCCAATGCCGCGTGTGTGGTCTCCCTGATTGACCGTTTAGTCCATCACAGCGAGGTCATCGCCATTGAGGGTGAGTCGTACCGCATGAAGGAAGCGCAGGAGTGTGCGTCGAAGCGGCGCGAGACCAAAAAGCGAGGAAAGGCTAAATGAAAACCTTAAAAATCACAACCTACTGGACGGCTGAACAAGCCGATTGTATTTATCAGCTGCTCGGCGACCTGAGATCGGTACTGTGGGATCACTATGGTGATGAGATTGCGCAACTGTACGAGGAGATCCGGATTGAGCAACAAGAGTACACAGACAGTGTCGAGGTAAATCATGAGCTGCCGTTCTAGCCTGTGATCGATTGGAGTTAAGCCGGATCACTGTCGCCTCTTTGTCGTTCTTTTATTCTGCGGCAAATAACTGCGGGTTTACTGTGGCGCTAACAATATTAATATCGTAGCCAACGGCTTCTGAGAAATCTGCGCCAGACAGGTTTGTATTGCCGAATAGACAACCGGCTAAATCCGAATAGGTAAAGTTGGAATTACTGAAATCACTTTCTCGAAAATCAACATTGTGGGCCTTACACTCTTCCAAAACGAAATCTCGCAATGGGAGCCCATAGAATGAACAATCGTTAATTATAGATTTGTAGAACTTAATAGGCGCGCTAAATATTAGCCTTGATCACGATGCTTTAGTCCAGTTGATACCAATCAACTTTGATTCATGGAAGCACACATCAGAAAACTTGCTGTATTCCAGGTTGACGACACTCAAGTTGCAATCGGTAAACTCACATTCAACGAAATTACATCTACTAAATGTTGCCTCGCTAAAGTCACATCCTTTGAATGTACATCCATCAAACTCTTTCGATAAAATTTCTGTCTCGGAAAAATCCAAGTCCTTAAATTTCTTCGACCAATACTCGTTTTCTTCCAAATTCACTAAATTACTCCGGCGCAATAGGGACAGTATACTTTAACCCAACGGGGGCAGTGTACTTAACACAAAGAAGCTCTTGTTAAATAAGTAAACCGTCCCTGTATCCCCAATTATTGCTTTTACCCTCGTGGATATATTCATGGTTGGAAGAACATGTAACGCCGGAGTTCAGCGGGACATATTTACAACGCGCAGCTTTTGCGCATGCAAAAGCGAATATGCCCGCTGCAACGACTTGTTAGGGCGCGCACATACGAGTTGATTCATTTCCATTGAAAACAGGCGTAGTTAAGAATAAGACCGATACTTTGATCGCTGAGTTTAGGATACTTCAATCTTAATTCTGGTTCTACTTTTGCAGCTGCTTCAGGCAAAGAAGCGGAAGTAGTCCAAGGCTCGGCCGGCCAGCAGCTATCGTAGAGAATGGAATCTAATTCTGTGATTAGGAATTTGGGGAACTCATCCTTCAAGGAGGCTCTAGTTTCTTTGGCGATCCAGATGCTTTGAGAAAAAGCGGATTCAATGCGGTCGTTGATTGTCGCATCTTGCCGCATTGTTTAGCCGCCTAATGCCGCCAGCAAAGACGAGCGACGAAGGAGCGAGTCCAGCCCGTAGGGCGATTTTGCCTGGCCTTACATGCTTGCACTAGCTTAATTTGCTTGAAACAAGACGATTCAAACTTACGCCAGATTCAGCTGCCTGTACTGTGAGCAGACGATGAGTTTCCGGCGGTATGCGAACCATGAATTTACCACTAAAGCTCTTGAGGGAAATCGGATCTGGAATAGGCTCCGGAAGGTGTCAACCTCATATGGACAGTCATTTTAAAGATAACATCTATTTCACATAACCGGCGGCCGTGAGTGTCGGGAAGTTAACACGGTCGCAACGCATGGTCCCATCATTGCTGGACTCTACGGGGTTGATTGCCACTGTTGCTGGTGGCAATGATGCTCTCGGTCGTCCTCGAACAAAGCGTTCGGGGTTCTGCCGGTAACGTTCATCAAGCGCTCGCTGCTTTTGCTCGACCACGTCACGATATCGTCCTGTAAAGACCTGTTCCGGGGTAAACCCTGCCAGCCCACTGTGATGGTGTTTGAAGTTGTACCAGTGGAAATAACCTTCACACCAGAGCCGCGCGTGTGACATCGTGTCAAAGCGACCGGGATAATCCGCTTGGTATTTCTGCGTCTTAAACTGACTTTCACTGAACGCATTATCATTGCTCACTCGAGGGCGGCTATGGCTACAGGTAACATCCAATTCTCGCATCAAGTCCAAATACCCGTGAGCGATCATCGGTGAACCACGATCCTGGTGTAGGGTAAGTTGACCAGGCTCAATACCATAGCCGGTGGTGGCCTCGTCCATCAGCTGCTTGGCTAGCGCGCTATTTTCCTTGCGTGAAACCATCCAGGCCACGACAAAGCGGCTGAACAGGTCGAGCACCACATATAGTGATAAGTAGATGCCCCGTCGCACCAGCGGCAGTTTCGTAATATCCCATGTCCAGACATCGTGCGGGCCCGTGGCTAACAGCCGCGGTATGGCATGGTGCTCACCGAACACAGATATTGCTCCTGCTCAAGCAGGCGGTGATAGACCTCAGCTGGTGGCTGATCAGAATAAGGTTCACTGTGCAGCGTATCGATTACCGTTGCGCGTTCCTCGACACTCAGTGCTCTCGGTTGCACAGCGTACTGCCGAGAACGTTGCGGCTCTAGATCACTGTCAGCGCGTTTTCTGTGCGCATAAACACTGCTGCGATTGAGTCCCAGCGCACGGCACGCTTGCGACAATGGCAGTCTTGCAGGGCGATGGGTAATCACGTTATTCACACATCCTTCCCACTGCGTAAACGATCGAGCATCGACAAGGCTTTTTTTTGCAAATCCAGACAGTCGTTGGCAATCTCCAACTTGCGGTTCAGGCGATTGTTTTCTTTCTCAAGCTGCTCGATGCGCCGTTGAGCCGGTGTCTTCGAGGGTGCAGGGCCGGGAGCACTCTTGCTCAGGCCAGCAACCCCGTTTTCGGCATACTCGCGGCGCCAGGCGGAGAGTTGATTGCTGTAGAGTTTCTCACGGCGTAACAGGGCACCCAGTTCACCGTGCTTACAGGCGTCAGCTTCGGCCATCATGCGTAGCTTATACTCCGGCTTGAACTGGCGACGCGTGCGTTTCTCCAGTGCGGGCTCTGGTGTGACTTGTGTATTGAGTGGATCTGAGTGTGGTTTTGGCATTGTGTGGTTCCTGCATCCATAGCCCTGAAATCTATGTTATCCCAAACAGGGAGTGTATGGGATCAGGTTGACACACAGGGTTACCGTCGATGCCCGGCGCTCCTTTATTGCGTTGGACTTGTTTCAGTGCGCGTTCCAGATTATCCCGGTCCAATACACGCGCCATCAACGATGGACTTGTCTGGGACTTCGGTTCAGCACAATTTCCAGTTACTGGTTCATCCTCCGCAAGCGCGGGCACAGCGTGAGCTGATTTGCAGATGCCATCCAATACCTCTTCTTGCACGATTACCGTCCCTAACTTGTTCAGGCCTTCAATTGCACCAGTCAACCTACTATGCCTTCTGCTGATTTCTGCAGTGCGATCACACTGAATTGCTTCAGTGTCAGTTGATCCTTCAACACACTACAGACCTCCCGGGGTAAGACACTAGGCTTTCGCTGCGTAGGCGCTGGATTTATAAAACGTAGTCCGGTTGCGAATGGAAGGCTTAATGGTCACGTGCCCACTGCCCTCAACTACGTCACACCTCATATCCAATTTCTGTTCGTCGCCCCGCAGTTTCGCGTTGGACTTCCTTCAGACCCCGCCTCGCGACAACGCCCTTGTCCTTCCGCTAACCTTCGGCTTCGCGAATACCTGGTATCGGGACTTTCACCCGACTAGTCTAGTGCCATGCCCGGCACACACGCTTAAAGCTGCGGCGGTGAAACCGTCCGCAGCCTTTACTTGTTAAGGGCGGGACGTTCAAGTCGCTCTGCAAGCCATACCTTTATAATGGATTGGCGGGTAACACCCAGCCTTGCTGCCTCTTTGTCCAGGGAAGCGATCATCCACTCGGGGAAATCAACGTTCACACGCCTGGGAGTTTGATTCGGGCGTTTGATGCTGGACAGGTCGAGATCATTAATGATGTCCTCTTTGCCTGCGTCAAATTTCTTATCGAAGTCTTTAGCTTTCATATAGTTCCACCTCGGCTGTACGAGACCGCCTTACAGATATAATTCGAATCTCGTCCTCGCGATCAGTCACTATGGCAGACCATTGCTGCTCATTCACGCGCGCAATGATAAGAGACCTCGTCTCGTCCTCGGATCTTGCTGTGATCGTCACATGATTCGGGTCGTCCCAAAGGACTTGAGCCTGTTCAAAATCGATTCCGTGCTTCTTGAGATTAGATCGACTCTTTTGGGGATTATATTGAAATTCTGACATGGTATAGAAAATATACCATTAAGGGGGAGCTGGCAAGTAGGTAGCCTTTAACGCTAAAAGAAGCCGCGCTTACAGCGTCGGCTTGCTTGCCTGTTAGGTATGTACACTAATCAATACCGCTCGTCATTAATTAGTGGGTCACCATCGCCGCCTGTAATTTCAAGAATTTGGCAAATTAATTTAAAATACATGCTAGTTAGTCGACCCTGAAAAACGCTTAACATGTTGATTGTATTAGATAATACTGGGTATTTGTGAGATGATTTCGACCAGTTTCAAGCCTATTTGGCACTTAATCCGGTCGAAACAAAGGTGGCTCTCGATGAAAGATTCTTCCCCCGATCACCATCAAATGAGTTTTATGGCTGCTGGGTTGATGGATCAACTCAATCCGAAACACCCTCTGTTACATCTTGCGCGAACCATACCCTGGGACTTTTTTGAATCGGAGTTCGCTCCCTTGTATGCGGCAACTGGCAGGCCTGCCAAACCCGTACGCTTGATGGTGGGTTTATCTATTCTCAAGCATATGGAAAATGTCAGCGACGAGGTTATCGTGCAACACTGGGTACAAAACCCGTATTACCAGGCATTTTGCGGGGAGGTTGAATTCCAGTGGTCATTCCCTTGTGACCCATCCGATCTGGTGTACTTCCGCAAGCGAGTCGGCGAAAAGGGATTTGAAAAAATATTGGCATCCTCTATCACCATTCATGGTGAGAAAGCGGTCGAAGAGGAAGTCTGTATTGACACCACAGTACAGGAAAAAAACATCACCTTTCCCACCGATGCAAAGTTGTACCGAAAGATTATTGTTCGTTGCCTGAAATTGGCCAGGAAAGAAGGGATAACACTTCGCCGCAGTTATGCCAAGGAAATTAAGCAAAGAAAACTGGAATGTCGTTTTGCGGGACATCCCAGGAACCGTGCCAAGGCCCGCAAAGCCGTTAAGCGGCTAAAGACCATTGCCGGTCGTTTAGTGCGGGAATTGGAGCGTAAACTGCCACTCGACATTCTGGAAAAGCTGGCAGAGGACTTTGCACTATTCCATCGTGGACTGAACCAGAAGCGAGGGGATACGAACAAGCTGTACAGCTTGCACGAACCCCATGTCTACTGCATGAGTAAAGGCAAAGAGCATAAGCGCTATGAATTTGGCACCAAGGTTTCTATCACGACAACTCGGGATTCAAAAATCATTGTTGGTGCCATGGCCTTTGATACGGACAAATTTGATGGTCATACGCTGCCGGAGGTGCTGTTGCAATTGAAGCGGCTTAACAAACTGAAACCGGCCGTTGGCTTATGTGATCGGGGTTACAAAGGGAAGAAAAAGATCAATGACACGCGGATCATAATGCCCAGCACAGGTACTCGGGATACGGATAGTGCCTACCAGGTGCTGATGCGGAAACGTTTTAGAAAGCGGGCTGGCATAGAGCCGGTGATCGGCCACCTGAAGTCGGATCATCGATTGAACAAAAGTTATCTCAAAGGATTTGAAGGCGACCAGATTAACGTACTGATGGCTGCTGCTGCGTTTAACTTCAGGAAGTGGATGAGATTGTTTTTATTGGCCCCGAAAACGGCTTCCTTATGGAGTCGTTTAACGCAGTTTATTATCAAGCCACGGCATTACGGCGATGCCGTGATGGCCAATTAGGCTTTTTCAGGGTCGACTATTTACTTCATGATGCTTTTCCAGAGATTGGTCTTTGAATATTGCTACGTATTCCTTAACCTGCCCCCACGCTTTATCAGTAAGGCCGTATTCTATTATAAATGCTTGCTCTTCACTTTTTGATATATATCGACCTACTGATGTGCTTTCGCTAGCGTATTTATCTAACCATTTACCCATGAAGTCAGGATCATTTGCACTTCCTCCATAAGACTCGCAAAAATCTGAATAATCACTCATTTTGAATCTCCATTAATTCCGACTAAATGTAGAACAGGACACCTAACGCTTCGAGCTGCGGCGCGAAGCGTCCGCCAGCCTTGACTTGTTATGCTGCGGATTCTGCACCGGCATCCCAGCCTGGAAACACGAGTACCGCTGGATGACACTTTAGAGCTCTGGCAAGCACCTTGGCTCGCTCTACCCCAAGGTTTACTCTCTCCCGTTCTATGGCAGAGATGGTGGACTGAGGAATACCAGCTGCCTCTGCTAGTTGATTCTGGCTGAGTTCTTGTAGTTCACGCATAATTCGAACGGATTCTCCCGGAGAAATCCGGACGCGGGGTTTTGCTCTTCGAAAGCCACGAACGAGCTTTAACCCAGCAGGACCGGAAATCTCTACGATATCCTTCCATTTCTCGTAGCGCTTCTGGACCTCCATAGGCACCTTGGCCAGTTGCTTGTCCAGTCGCCTATGTTCAAATATCGACCACATACTATAAAGAGTATATATACTATATTTGGTATGTCAATGCTCAGGCAGCATAACGCCTGCATAAACGGTGGAGTAAGTTGGCGCGTATTTTTGCGCGTTTTTTTGCAAAAAATCGCGACCGCTTACGGAATCCGATTTGATGCGTTTGTTATGCATTAGTATTGACCTAAAACTTTTTCCTTTTGTATTTGGTATTCTTCTTCTGTGAGAATACCTTCATCACGTAATTCTTTGAGTTTACGCAACTCTGTATACAGGTCACTTTTTCCCTGTACATTAATATTTTCATCAGTTTCAATTTTTATCGCTGGAGTCTTAGTGCTATCAAAATCACCAGTTCTTCCATATGAGTCAATTTTTCCATCTATTAGACGAACATAGTATTTTGATGTCCATCCGCTAACCGCATCATTATCAGTTTCTGACAATTTATAATTTAGGTATTCCGTATCTCCTTTCGCGCTAACACTTACGGGTTTTCCCATAACTACTATCACCTCAGATTTCGTCATTCCAATGCCAACATTATTGATCTTTCCTGATGTGGCACAACCAACAATAACAATGGAAATAATTAATAATATCAGCGGTTTCATAATGCATCCTTAGTTTTATTTAGTGCATAACGCCTTGCTCACCGGCGGAGTAAGTTGGCGCGCGTTTTTGCGTCTTTTTGCAAAAACCGCGACAGCTTACGGAGTCCGCGTGCAGCAACTTGTTATATCTGCATTTTTCGGTGATCAACGGTTAATCCTGCTATAGATACTGCTTTGTGAATTTGTCAGGCACCTTCTTTTTGTTAAAGGTGCTGTTACATAGTCTTCATCAAGGAATCGGATCAGTTCTTTTAGTTGTTTTTTATCTTTAGGGATGACCAGTTTTCCATTGTTGGTTGTGATGTTTATCTTGTGTTCTTCGGCGACATTCTGATTAAGGTCATTGGCTACCGTTTCAATATCGTTAACCGAAAGATTATCGAGTACGTTGTTCTTCTGTACTAGAGTTTAGAGCGAAAGAGCTGTTGTCGGAAGCTTCAATCCCGACTCCTTTTCCTTAATGTTCTCTCAAAACCTGCGTGTAATACAAGCTGCAACGCAATGTTACCCATCTTGTATATAATCTACCGCACCAGGGGCTTGGAATTTTTTGCATCTTTCGTTCCACCAGCTTCGAACGTTAACATGGAGAAAATGTTTTGTCAGACCCAGCCTGATTCTTCCCGCTGTAATAATATCCGGCTTGCGCCATGGTGCATCCGTCACCAGTGGGCCCGCTTTATCACCCAATACCAGCGTCAACAAATGAAGCAGTCCGTAACCTACAGTCGTCAAGTGAACCCAGCGATGCAGCGTTTGGCGCCGTTGCTGCCAGGCTTCTTTGAGCCCCCACAATTGTTTCAACTGGTAGTACATCGACTCAATCGACCAACGCAGTCCGTAATCTTCAATCACTTGTTCGCTCGTTAGAGTCGTATCGGTTGAAAGAAATAATCGAGTCTTGGTCCACTGACCTTTACCCCTGTCTAGCTCGCACCAAACGGCTCTGACTAACTGACCGTCAAGGAACCTTGCCTTGGCGAGCCGACTACGGTATCTCACCTTTTGTTCTTTTCCGTACAGCCGCAGTAGTGCTTCCGTCTTTTTAAAGTGGGCAATTCGCTTGGGTGTGTGTTTTTCGCCATACTTGCGTGGCCGCCCGCGTTGCCCCGGTTTTCGTTCGGGGGGTTCGTCGTAAAGCCGCGTATCGATTCTCGCCTGGCCAATCACGGTAAAACCGTACGCTGTCATCGCGTTGATAAATCGTTTGCGCATATACCAGCAATCGACCAATACCCTCACCGTTTTATCTTCAAACAAGCGGTAAACAGCACGCATGATCACTGTCGCTGCGACCAGCTTGCCCGTATTCCCTGCACTGGGTATCAGTCGGAACAATAGAGGTATCGCCGTCGTCTCCAGCGGTGTGCGCCTGAAAACAGCCGCTAAACTAACCCAGCATTGACCACGAACATAGGCGGCTAAATTCGGCTTATTTCCGTGCTGATGATGTATCTGGCTGCCCGGTGCTTTTTTCGAGGCTCGTAGACTCACCGTATCGTCAATCGCTAAATATAGAACGGGATCATTCTTGGCACTAAGAACCAGACAGACGAACTGTCTTGCCAGCTTCAACCAGGACCACTTTCCGGCTTCAAGCCATTTGTAATACGTCGTCCAGTGCCTTTGCATGTCTAGAAACAAATAGGTTTCGGTGACAAAGCCAGCGGGCGTTAACATAGCGCCGATCAATAGTTCAATGAATGTGCCTACGGATCTTGGGGGTAGCGCTTTGCTTAAAAATGTTATCCAATAGCACAGTTCGCGGGGGATGCGAGCACATCCTGTTGCGTTCATAGTGGCCTCCAGAAGAAATCGATTCATTTCTTTCTGAAGGCCGCGCCCTATACACCTTTTAAAAAGCAAAGCTGTATAGGGCGCGGCAAACTTTTTGCCGCTTTATGTCAAGTTTTTTCGCACACTTTGCGCGATAATCTTCCTCCCCAGACTCTAAACTCTAGCTTCTGTAGTAAAGCAATCTTCTTTCTGATGACGGAATCGGCATTACCCTTGAATGTGTCTTGATCTTCAAACTCAAACAAATAATTTTCAGCAAAGCTATCCAGATCGCTATCAGTAGCAGCGGTGTAGTAGTCGCTTAAGTCGAGAAAACGCTTAGTGTTGTGATAAGAGATGAACACCAAATTACCGTTAGAATAATAAGCCGTGAGCTTGTCTTGTAATACCAAGCCTGGCTCTTCCAGTTTTTTATAGGTGTCACCTGAGCCTATGAGCGTCCAGCCTTTGGATAGTAGTTTGCCGGTATCAAATACTTGAAAGCTCACCTGCTTATTCTGATCCGTCCATGCGCCTGTAAGCAATGCTTTTATACGGTGGGTTTCAGTGTTTAAATTTAGTATCGGGTTATTTAGTGGATTACTCAGTGCATTGGAGATGGCTTCGGGCAATGGATAATCTTCAATTTGGAATATCTCCCCCGAATCCACATTGTAACTGCCCGTAAACTCGATAGTTTGCTTGTCAGCGATAAATGTCTGTTGTTGTTCATTAAAGAATGTTCCTATTTCCTGCTGAAAATCTTGGGTCAGTGGAATACGGCGAACGGGGGTTTGATCATCATCTAACAGGGCAAACAAATTAGGGTTCTTCCGAGTTTCCTATGGGTAAAAGCCAAACAATGGTCAAGAATGTGGTACAAGAGTCTTTTTTTATGGAGATATTCAAATGAAAGATACCGCGTTGTTTACTCAACTTTTGGGGCTTGGCGACCCATGGAAAATCACGGCTATTACCCCGGATCTGACCGACAAATCAATTACCCTCCAGATAGATTGGCCAAAGGGAACGAAAGGCGCGTGTAGTGTCTGCCATGCCCTTTGTTCGGTTTACGACCATCGTGAGCAACGCACATGGCGACACCTTGATACGATGCAGTTCAAGACGCAGTTAGTTGCTCAGGTTCCGCGTATTCATTGTAAAGCGCATGGAATCAAAAGCCTGAAAGTACCGTGGGCAGATACGCAGGCACGCTTTACGCATTTATTTGAGCGTTTCGCTATTGATGTGCTGTCGGCTGCCAGCAACAAGACACAGGCCGCAAAACTACTTGGTCTGTCGTGGGATGAGGTGCATCATATTCAATCCCGAGCAGTGAAAAGAGGGATGGACAGACGCTCTGTTGAGGAAGTGAAACACCTTGGCATCGATGAAAAAAGTTTTCGCAAGGGGCAATCCTATGCCAGCCTGCTGTACGATTTGAATGCGTCCAGAGTGCTTGAGGTCGTGGCAGATAGAACGGCGGAATCGGCAACCGCATTGCTGTCCACGCTTCCAGAACAGCAGCGTAATGAAGTAGCTGCTGTTGCCGTGGATATGTGGGTTCCATTTATGACGGCAGTTGAGGCGACTTTACCGAACGCCGCTATTGTTCACGACAAGTTTCATATCGTCAGTTATCTTACAAAAATGGTTGACCAAGTCAGGCGCAAAGAAAATAAAACATTAAGAGCCGCCGGTATCAATGACCTGGTCGGGTCTCGCTATACCTGGTTACGCAATCCCGACAACTGGAGTGAAAAAGATGAAGCCACTTTTTATGGCCTTCAATCAAAGGGGTTGAAGGTTGCCCGAGCCTGGGCAATCAAAGAGACACTGCTTGACCTGTGGACTTACAGCTACGATAAACCAGCCCGGGCGTTCTTTAAGAAAGGGTACTGGTGGGCGACACATTCACGTCTAAAGCCGGTCATATCAGTCGCCAAGATGCTAAAGAAACATCTCGACAACATAATGACTTACTTGAAACATCGCATCACCAATGCGACCGCAGAAGGATTTAATTCAAAGATTCAGACAATAAAATCGGCTGCCCGAGGATTTAGAAACTTCGAAAACTATCGAGTTTCAATTCTGTTCCACTGTGGAAAACTCAACCTCTACCCACAGGATTCCCAGTAGAACCCAAATTAGTAATAGCGTTGTTGTTATCAGGCATGGGATGGTTCCAGTATCATGTATTCGGTTAGTTGCACCACATGGCTAATGCTTTTGCAGTCGGCGATATTTTGTTTAGTAACCAGTACATAGGTTATGTCACCCTCAAGGGTGGCTTCATAAAAATGGTAGCCAAAGAAACCCAATAAAGGATTAAAGTGGTAGGCGTGAGAATTTTGCACAATAAAGAAAAATATCACGGCGATAAATATTAAAACGGGCAAACTGATTGTATTGCTGGGCGGATTCAAGTCGCTAGTGCAATCTGTGGGTTGATCCCAAACAGTACTTGGTTGGGGGTTTTAAAGTCCAGACATTTTCTTGGCCGGTTGTTAAGTTTATCAAAGATTCTCTGGACACACTCCGGCGTCATATCATCAAAGCTAGATCCTTTCGGGGCGTATTGGCGGATCAGACCATTTGTATTCTCATTCAATCCCCGCTCCCATGAATGGTAAGGGTGCGCGAAGTAGCTTTCAGCCTGCAGCTGTTGGGCGATAACCTCGTGTAAGGCAAACTCCTTGCCGTTATCATAGGTCAGTGTTTCTACCGGGGCGGCTAAGGGGGAAAGCGCCCCAAGTATCGCTTCCTTGACGGCCTTCGCCGTTTTATTGGGGGCCAGGGCGATCACTGTGAAACGTGTCTTTCTCTCAACAGCCGTCATCAGTACGGAGCCACCCAAGCGCCCAATGATAAGGTCCATTTCCCAATCACCAATACGCTTGCGCTCATCAACAATCGCTGGACGCTCGTCGATACTTACCCGGTTCTTTAGCTGCCCGCGCTTGTCTGGGCTCCCGTAACGCTTCTTACGTTTCTTTTGGCAGCGCAAGTGGGCATGGAGGTCGCCCCCGGCCTTCTTGTCGATCAGAATGTACTGATAAATCCATTCTGGACTAACAGATTGCAGGATTGATTTTGCTAGCCAACCGCTGATCTGCTCTGGACTCCATTCCTCCCTCAGTAGCGATTCAACCCGCTGCCAGGTTATCTCTGTAATACGTGTATGGGTGTGGTGATGCTGCCGTTCAGTGGCAAAACGCTGGGCCTGCTGGGGCCTATAACCACGCAAGCCCGTTGCGACCAAGCTCTCTGCTAATTGTCCCAGGGCTTCGTCTAAGCTCTCTGGCTATGGCTTTTTGTGTAAAACCAGCTTTTAAAAATGCTTCAATCTGGTATCGTTCGTATTCGGTCAACTGTGTATAGTTCATGTGTAATTTCCTTGGTCGAGAAAATGGCACTGGATTGTACCAGTTGGCCACCTGCTCTAGAAATTGCACTTATGACTTGAATCTAAGCTGGTTTGATTGATCAAAGGGAGTAAATATACCAGCAGAAACCCGACAATCTCTTTATCTACGGTTTTAACCGCTTTAATTTTAACGGGTAATTTTTCGAGATTTTTTCCAGCCAGCCAGACTAAACCACCACAAAGTAATGTAAGCAGTATCGCCACCAACAGATAAGCCCAACCCGCCTGCCAGTTCCAAGCCTTGCTGAATTCAACAAACCAAAGGGTCAGGCAGATGGGGGCTAGTGAGGTAGCCACCAAGGCAAGTTTGGCGGCTTTATTAAGCATTGGCAACTACCTGTTCTATTTGATTATTGGTTTGGGTGAAGGCTTCTTTTAATACCGCCTGCATTAGAGCATTGGTATGACCTTGGTTACTGGTGATTTGTTTTTCCAGTTGATCGCAGACAGCAAGCAGATTTTCTACTTTGGCGACAATGGCTTTTTGTTCTTGGAGAGGAGGAAGTGGAATCAACATTTCTTTTAACTTACTTGCTTTGATGCCCTTTGCTGTCATCCCAGTAGCTTTTTTTACCAAAAACTCTTGGTAAAACGGCGAAAGAATAAAAAGTAGAAATATCTCGTTTTTAATCTCAGACGAATAGCCTTGAAAAGTTATTAACCGTTGTCCTGTACTTATCTCTTCTTTAAAATTTAATATGCAAGCATTTCCTAGCGGTGCCTCTGTAGTAAACAGTATGTCTCCTTCCTTGGGGAAACCTCTCGTCATCCTCTCTGAGTATTCTGCTGTAGAAATAAAGTCTTCTGGCTCTATGGATAACCTTCCATTTTTAACATTTCTTGCCGTTATTAAGCGTATTCCACCCTTTAATTTATTAGGTGTCTAAACTCTAGTATTGGTCGATTGCTGGTATATGCGCAAACGATTTATCAACGCGATGACAGCGTACGGTTTTACCGTGATTGGCCAGGCGAGAATCGATACGCGGCTTTACGACGAACCCCCCGAACGAAAACCGGGGCAACGCGGGCGGCCACGCAAGTATGGCGAAAAACACACACCCAAGCGAATTGCCCACTTTAAAAAGACGGAAGCACTACTGCGGCTGTACGGAAAAGAACAAAAGGTGAGATACCGTAGTCGGCTCGCCAAGGCAAGGTTCCTTGACGGTCAGTTAGTCAGAGCCGTTTGGTGCGAGCTAGACAGGGGTAAAGGTCAGTGGACCAAGACTCGATTATTTCTTTCAACCGATACGACTCTAACGAGCGAACAAGTGATTGAAGATTACGGACTGCGTTGGTCGATTGAGTCGATGTACTACCAGTTGAAACAATTGTGGGGGCTCAAAGAAGCCTGGCAGCAACGGCGCCAAACGCTGCATCGCTGGGTTCACTTGACGACTGTAGGTTACGGACTGCTTCATTTGTTGACGCTGGTATTGGGTGATAAAGCGGGCCCACTGGTGACGGATGCACCATGGCGCAAGCCGGATATTATTACAGCGGGAAGAATCAGGCTGGGTCTGACAAAACATTTTCGCCATGTTAACGTTCGAAGCTGGTGGAACGAAAGTAAGCGCCCCTAAATCAGCACCTATTTTTTGTAAGAGTTCCCGCCAGACTTTCTCCTGATAACCACACAGGAGCAAATCATGAACGATATCACTCAGCCCCAGCCACAAGGTATTGACTGGAAGCAGCAAATACAAACCTGGAAACTGTCGGGCTTGTCCCAGACCCGGTTTTGCAAACACAATCACCTGACTTACCATCGCTTTGTGTACTGGCGTCGGAAGTTTGACGATACCATCCGTGTGTCTTCTATAAAACAAGACCAAGGTGGCTTTGCCGCAGTGAGTGTCAGACCTGACGCCGATCGGGGGCTAACCTTGTCACTGCCCAACGGATTCATTGTGCGAGGTATCTGTGCCGAAAACCTGTTGGTGGTGCGGCAGTTACTGGATCAATTGTGACGGCGCGCTACTTCCGCCCGGCCAATGACATGCCACAGATTTATCTGTACCGGGACTCCGTAGATTTTAGAAAATCGGTCAATGGCCTTAGCGCCATTGTGGAGCGAGAACTGGGTCGTAACCCCTTTGAGGGTGCCCTCTATGCCTTCACTAATCGCCAGCGCAACAAAATAAAATGTTTGTACTGGGAGGACAATGGGTTTGTGTTGTACTACAAATCACTGGCGGAAGAGAAGTTCCGGTGGCCGCACCCTGACGACGACGTGATTTCCCTCACCGGCCAGCAGATCAATTGGTTGCTGGACGGCTACGATATCTCCCTGATGACAGGCCACAAAAAACTGCATTATGCGTCTGTATTTTAAAGCTTTTTGTCGCCATGAATGTTATAATTACGCCATGCAATCAGCGATAAAAAAGCAACAAAAACAAGGGTGTTACGAGAACTTATCCGTCGCTGAATTACTTGTTGCCCTCGCCGTAAAAGACCAGATTCTTGAAGATAAATGTTTGCTTCTCGAAGAAAAAAACGAGCTCCTCCAGGTTCACCAGAAACACCTCGGCGACAAAAACCACATCATCCTTGAACAGGGTAAACGCATTGTCCTGCTCGAAGAATACTTGCGCCTGGCCACGGTACAGAAATTCGGAGCCAGTAGTGAGAAACTGGCGTTTCAGTCTGATTTGTTCGATGAGGCTGAAATCGAAGTCGCCCTGAGTGAGCTCGAAGAGCAACTGCCTGAAGAAGACCGGGTTCGGCCTCAAAAGAAGAAAAGAAAGCGCGGGTTTAGCGACAAGCTGCAACGGGTGCAGATACACCTCACACTTTCAGATGAGGAAAAGGATGGGGCCACCAAAACATTCTTCACCAAGGTCAAGGAGGAGCTGGAGTTTATTCCCGCCCAGGTCAAGGTGCTGGAGTACTGGCAGGAGAAGGCGGTATTCAATATTGACGGTGAAGATGTCATTGTCGCCGCACAGCGCCCCGCTCATCCGCTGGGGAAATGCTTTGCCAGTCCTGCATTGCTGGCCTACATCATTGCCTCCAAATACGCCGATGGACTGCCGCTATACCGCCTGGAGGGGATGCTCAAGCGTTACGGCGGTGATATCAGCCGCTCCAACATGGCCCACTGGATTGTACGGCTTCAGGATGTATTCCAGCCCTTGATCAACTTGATCCGGGAGGTTCAGCTTGAGGGGAATTACCTGCAGGCGGATGAGACGCGCATACAAGTCTTGAAGGAAACGGGCAAAACGGCCCAATCGGATAAATGGATGTGGGTGATACGCGGCGGCCCGCCGGATAAACAATCAGTGCTGTTCGAATACGACCCCTCACGTGCTGGCGCGGTGGCGGAGCGCCTGCTGGATGGCTTTGGTGGTGTGTTGCAGGCCGACGGCTATTCCGGTTACAGCAAGGTGTGCCGGATAGCGGGCATTACCCGAATTGGATGCTTTGACCATGCCCGGCGCAAGTTCGTTGAAGCCAGCCGGGCGGCGGAAACCAGGAGCACCCAAAAGAAAGTGGGGCAACCCACCAAGGCTGACGTTGCACTCAGTAAAATACGAAGGCTGTATGCGATAGAGAAATCGATCAAGGATCTGGAGCACGACAAGAAAAAACAGGCAAGGCAGTCACTCAGCGTGCCGATTCTCGAGGACCTGAAGCCATGGCTGGAGAAGAACGTCAGCCGGGTGCCCAAAGATAGCCTGACCCACAAGGCCATAACGTACACACTGAACCAATGGGAGTACCTGATTGGCTATTGCGAGGACGGCCAGTTGAATATCAGCAATGCGCTGGCTGAGAATGCGATCAGGCCCTTTGCGGTTGGTCGGCGCGCCTGGCTATTCGCAGATACCTCCCGCGGGGCCCGAGCCAGTGCGACCTGTTATAGTTTAGTGGAATCGGCAAAGGCGAACGGCCTGGAACATGGAAATCGAAGAGTAACGGCGAAGTAAAGCGATCTACTGTCTAGCGGCTCGCAGACAAAATCAATAGGATCGATTTAAGTGCGCTTACGATACAGCTAATGTAGGTCGTCAAACAGTTTGTAACTTATTAAGTTTCTCTCTGCCACGCTTCACTTTCTCCAATATGTCACTCGCGGATTTGGTCCAGATATAAGGCGCTGGCGCTTGATTATGAGTCTCAATGAACGCCATGACTGTTTGCTCAAGCTCTTCCACACTGCTAAAGACACCTCGTTTCAATTGCTTTTCAGTTAGCTCCCGAAAAAACCGCTCCACCATGTTTAACCACGATGCGCTGGTTGGCGTAAAGTGCACATGGAATCGCTGGTGATATTTCAGCCAGCTTTTTACCTTCGGGTGCTTATGTGTGGCGTAGTTGTCACAGATAATATGAATCTCTTTATCCTTGGGCGTCGACTTATTTATTTGGCGGAGAAACTTCAACCATTCTTGATGGCGATGCCGTTCGGCGCAGGTACCTAACACTTCCCCTGTCAAGATGTTCAATGCCGCAAACAAGGTCGTGGTGCCATGACGTTTATAGTCATGGGTCATTGTCGCCGCCCTGCCTTTTTTCATCGGCAAGCCCGGCTGCGTTCTATCCAGTGCTTGTATCTGACTCTTTTCATCACAACTGAAAACAATGGCATTTTCTGGCGGTGATAAGTAAAGGCCGACGATTGCCTCCAACTTCTCGGCAAACTCTTTATCGTTCGATACCTTGAATGTATTTATTCGGTGTGGCTTCAAACCGTGGCTTTTCCATATCCTGCCCACCGAGGACATGCTAATGCCGGCCTTATCTGCCATGAGACGCTGGCTCCAATGCGTAGCGTTTTCCGGTGTCTCTTGCGTCGTGAGTCTGATCACCTGTGCAACCTTGCGTGAACTGATTTTCGGTTTTCGCCCTGGCCGATACGCATCCTGGCTGATGCCTTCGACTCCACTGTCTGCATAGCGTTCTCGCCAGCGGCCAGCTTTCTGTCTCGTAATGCCCAGTTCAAAACCGATCTCTTCATTGGTCATGCCCTTGCCGGCCAGAAGAACAATTCGCGAACGCTCCGCCAATCGGACCGAGACAGAACGCGATTTAGATAACTTACTCAAACCCAAAACTTCGTCATCAGACAAAACAATTTCTACTGCAACACGCACGACAAGCTCTCTATATAGGGAAGAGACTATATGGTACACTATTTACGACGACCTACACTAAGTAGTTCCGCTTTTAGATATAGCGCAAAAAATCTGTAGTGGAATCAACTAGTGTAGTGTATTAAACAGATTGATGATATAATGATTACTTCATTCACTACCCGTGTGAAGCTAATGCCCGCCCAAATAAATATAACTTTAACAGCGCAAGAGAAAAAGCAGTTGGAAAAAAATGTTAGAAGCAAAACGACACCGGTTCGATTGGTAGAGCGCTCAAGGATTATTTTGCTCGCTGCAAAAAATGTTCCCAACTACAAAATTGCTGAAGAGCTGGAAATTGATGTCAACAAGGTAGGCCGATGGCGCAATCGTTTTTTTGAGAGAGGGTTTCGGGGAATAGAAAAAGATTTGCCAAGAGGGGCTAATCACGGCGGCAAGAATTCTGCGGACCAGGCAAAGCTGCGGTCGAAAGTCATCAAGATAACCACGCAGGAAAAACCCAAGGATGGCACCCACTGGACAACCCGGGGTTTGGCAAAAGTGATGGGAATTAATCACTCCTTTATAAATAGAGTGTGGCGAGAAGTTGGTCTGAAGCCACACCTGGTTGCTCAGTTCAAGGTGAGCAACGATCCTGCCTTTGAAGAAAAGCTACGCGATGTTGTTGGCTTGTATTTATCGCCGCCAGAGAATGCAGTTGTTTTCTGTGTTGACGAAAAGAGTTCCATTCAAGCGCTGGACAGAACGCAGCCGGGATTGCCGATGAAGCCCGGGCGCGGCGGAACCATGACTCACGACTATAAGCGTCATGGTACAAGCACCTTGTTTGCGGCACTGAACACCCTGACTGGTGATGTTATCGGTGAGTGCAAAAAGCGTCACCGGCACCAGGAATTTTTGGCGTTCCTGAAGACTGTGGAAAAACAAACACCCAAGGAGTTAGACCTTCACCTTATCGTTGATAACTACGCGACGCACAAACACGAAAAAGTGAAGAGCTGGATTAAGCGTAATAAAAGGGTTCACTTACACTTTATTCCAACCAGTTCTTCGTGGCTAAATCTGGTGGAGAGATTTTTTGGTTTGTTGACAGAAAGGCAACTGCGCCGTGGTGTATTCACATCGGTACAAGAGCTGGAAGAGACCATCATGGATTTTATTGAGAGGCACAATGAAGATAAAAAGCCATTTGCCTGGACAAAGTCCGCAGAAGAGATTTTGGAGAAAGTGGGGCGCGCAAGACATGCACTCTCAAATCATCAGCCAGTTTAATACACTACACTAGCTAGCAAAGGCCTTCGTACATTCTGAGAATATTTCTCATGAAAAACAGCTACTCGCACGACTTTCATGTGCTGGTGTATTTGCAAAGGGCTTCAATTGGGTTTAAAACTCAATCCAATACCTTATCCCGAGCATTAATATAAGCCTGCTCGGATATATGGTGATAAGCCCGCACTCCGTCATAAAACACTTTATAGGATACATGCACTTTCGCCGCCATAGGGTCTGAGTCAATTAAATCTTGCATGGCTTTTTCGCTGGCTTTCCCCAAGGCAGCCATTACATCATCAGGCAGCCGTCGCAACTTAACACCATGCTCATCAATTAGTTGTCGCAGTGCTGCATTGTTACGAGCCGTATATTCGTCAAGCATTTCCTGATTAGCAGCACGAGATGCAACAGTTACAATAGCCTGCAAATCCGCAGGCAAAGCCTCAAAAGAGTCCTTGTTGATTATAAACTCCAGCATGGCTCCAGGTTCGTGCCAACCAGGGTAATAGTAATATTCCGCCACTTCGTGCAAGCCAAGGGCTAAATCGTTATAGGGCCCCACCCATTCCGCCGCGTCGATAACGCCGGTTTGCAGCGAGGTATAGAGCTCGCCACCAGGAATCCGAACTGGCGTGCCACCCACTGACGCAAATACCTCGCCCGCCAGACCAGGTATGCGCATTTTTAGGCCTCTTAAATCTTCTATCGAATTTATTTCTTTATTAAACCACCCAGCCATTTGCACGCCGGTGTTGCCACCAGACATGGGGATAAGGTTGGAAGGTGCATAGGCTTCGCGCCAAAGCTCCAAACCTCCGCCATGATATATCCAGGCATTTATTTCCTGTGCATTTAGCCCAAACGGAACAGCAGTAAAGAATACCGAGGACGGCACTTTGCCCTTCCAGTAATAGGCCGCGCCATGGCCTGCATCCGCTACGCCCTGGGACACCGCATCAAACACCTCGAACGGGGGAACAATTTCGCCGGCGCCATACACTCTGGCTGTCATCCTTCCCTCGCTCATTTCATCAATCATGCGCGAAAAGTTTTCTGCGGCGGTACCCAGGCCGGGAAAGTTCTTCGGCCACGTGGTGATAATTTTCCAGTGGAACGTTTGCTGTGAATTTTGATTCTGCGAATTGCCTGTTGCGCCATTGGCCGGGTTGCTTCCCGCTTTGTCTGTCGCCCACAGACCCACTACTCCTACCAGGGCTGCAACCAGCAACAAAATTATCAGCGGCGTATAGTTTTTTTCTACTGTGTTTGTCATTTTATTATTTTCCCGTTAGAGAAGTTGCAGTTTTGCGTATTGCACAACCAGCCACTTGCTGCCTTCTGTATCAAAATTGACTTCTACCCGGGCATTGCCGCCACGGCCTTCAAAATTTAGTACTACGCCTTCGCCAAAAATTTGGTGGTAAACCCGCTGGCCCAGGCTGATGCCTGTGTCGGGTATTTCAGCGTGTGCTATTGAACTTACCGGCCTGGATATCGCCGTGTGTAATCTAACCTCCCGCAAGAGCTCTGCGGGTATTTCCCGAATAAAACGCGATGGCGCGTTAAAGTTTTCGTTGCCATACATGCGCCTGGTCTCAGCGTAGGTAATGGTGAGCTTTTCCATCGCGCGGGTTATTCCCACGTAGCACAACCGGCGCTCTTCTTCCAATCTGCCTGGCTCTTCTAAGGACATCCTATGGGGGAACAGATTTTCTTCCATTCCCGCGAGAAACACCAGGGGAAACTCCAGGCCTTTGGCAGAGTGCAGCGTCATCAATTGTACGCTGTCTTCGTGCTCGTCTGCTTGGGCATCACCAGCGTCCAACGAGGCGCTGTCTAGAAATTGCTCCAGTGGGGTTAGCTCTTCCCCTTCGGGTGCAAATTGTCTGGCTGCAGTTACCAGTTCTTCCAGGTTCTCTACTCTGGCCTGGCCCTTCTCCCCTTTCTCTTTTTGGTAAAACTCTATTAGCCCACCCACCTGTACAATGTGATCAACCAGCTCTTCCAGGGTTAGCTCAGCAGTACCAACGTCCAATTCATCGATTAGGGTAACAAAGGCCTGCAACGCGGCGGTTGCACGAGCAGGCAGTTTTTTTTCTTCGATCACAGCGGCAATGGCCTGCCACATGGGTAACTCGCGGGTGCGTGCACAGTCGCGAACGCAGTCCAGTGTTTTGCTGCCAATACCCCGTGGTGGTGTGTTGATCACTCGCTCTATGGCGGCGTCGGCATCGCGATTGATTAGCAAACGCAGATAGGCCAATCCATTGCGAATTTCCAGGCGCTCATAAAAGCGCTGGCCACCGTAAATGCGGTAGGGAATGCCACTGCGAATTAACGCCTCTTCCAGTACCCGCGACTGCGCATTGGAGCGATACAAAATGGCAACCGATGATCGGTTGTTGCCCTGCCCATGCCAGTCTCCGGTTTGCTCCACAATAAAGCGCGCTTCATCCTGTTCATTGAAGCCCGCATACAGGCATATGGGCTCCCCAGATTCACCCGCCGTCCAAAGCTCTTTGCCCAGCCTGCCAAAATTATTACCGATAACTCCATTGGCGGCCTGCAGTATGGTTTGGGTTGAACGGTAGTTCTGCTCCAAGCGAACAGTTTCCACCCCGCTAAAATCCTGGCTAAAAAGCTGAATGTTTTCTATCTTTGCTCCGCGCCAACCGTAGATTGATTGATCGTCGTCACCTACAGCCACCACCGGAATGTTTGAGCCCGCTAATACTCGCAGCCAGGCATATTGAATGGTGTTGGTGTCCTGAAACTCATCCACCAATATTTGACGAAAACGGCCCTGGTAGTGCTTTAGCAGATCGGGATTATGCAGCCACAACTCGTGAGCGCGCAGCAGCAGCTCGGCGAAATCCACCATGCCCGATCTTTCACATGCGGCTTCATAGGCCTGGTAAATTCGCAGCATCGTTTGCGCGTGCATATCACCCAGAGCCACCTGTGTGTGGTTGGCTCTTAGGCCCTCATCCTTCTGACCGTTGATATACCACTGGGCTTGCTTGGGCGGCCACATGCCATCGTCCAGCTCCAGCTCTTTACAAATTCTTTTTACCACTCGCAGTTGGTCATCGCTGTCGAGTATCTGGAAATTCTGCGGCAGCTTTGCCTCTTGCCAGTGTGCCTTGAGCAGCCGGTGAGCCAAGCCGTGAAAGGTACCCACCCACAATCCGTGTGACGGTATATGCAGCATCTCCTCAATGCGGTTGCGCATCTCCTTGGCCGCCTTATTGGTAAAGGTAACCGCCAAAATAGAGTGGGGAGAGTAGTTTTGTGCGCGAATCAACCAGGCAATGCGATGCACCAACACGCGGGTCTTGCCGCTGCCTGCTCCGGCAAGTACCAACAGATTTTCGCTGTCAGAGGCCACTGCATCGCGTTGGGCATCATTGAGGGGGTTGAGAATATCGGATACGTCCATCGCGCCATTCTACAGAATATTCGCAGCCGCCTCACGATTGCCTGACCTTACTGGGTGACAAATGTATAATAAATACCTTCAATTCTTCAACGGCGGTGGCTGTGTCCCGGATAGCCAGACCAATACTGAAAGAAATCACCGACCAGCTTGAGCAATTAAGGCGCTCCGAGCGCAAGGTGGCCGATCTTGTTCTGGCTCAGCCAGAGCAGGTGATACACATGCGCATTGTAGATCTGGCTGCCGCAGCCGATGTCAGTGAACCCACCGTGGTGAGGTTTTGCCGGGCGATTGGCTGTGAAGGCTTCCAGAATTTCAAACTGGCCCTGGCTCAGAGTACGGCTCAAAACCCCGCGCAAGTACCCTTCTCGCTGAGCGAACTGGACACCACCCGGGATTACACGCACAAAGTGTTTGATGCCACGATGGAAACCCTGAACCGGGTTCGCAATACCCTGGACCCGGATGCCATAGAAGTCGCCGTTGATGCCCTGTGCAACGCCAAACGCGTTGAATTTTACGGCTTTGGGGCTTCCAGCCCGGTGGCAATCGATGCACAGCACAAGTTTTTCCGCCTGCAAATCGCCAGCGCCGCTCATTCCGACCCTCACCTCCAGGCGATGTCGGCCATGTCACTGGCTCCGGGAGATGTGGTTGTGGCTATCTCCCAATCCGGCCGAACCACCGCGCTGCCGGAAGCCATGGACCACGTGCGCGAGACTGGCGCCAGCATCATCGGTTTGGCACCGGGCGGTACTCCAATTATTGAGCAATGCACCATTCCCATCCCTATTGATGTTGAGCAGGCCAAGGACGATAGCTATAGCCCTCTACCCTCCAGAATCGCCCATTTGACGGTTATCGACATCCTAGCCGGCCGTAGGCGTTTCTAAAATGAAAGGCGCAGACGTAGACCGCCACCTCATTAAACTCAATAAGGGTCTACAATCTCTACGTACATAGGGTTGAGCATTTGGCCTCAGCCTCTGGTAAGATTTCGGCAATTTCACATCGACAACTCAGGATCGGGCCATGAGTAACGACGATAACAAGCAAAAGCCACCTTCCAGCGATAGAACCGAAGAGCAACCGGGTTTCGACAGTGGCTCCTTTAGTGAAAAGGAGCGCGATCTTGAGCCGGTGTTTGAGGATTTTGAAGCTGAGGAGTCTTTCGAGACCGCCTACGAGGATTCCGGAGAAAGTACCTTCGAAAACTCGCGCTATAGCCCGGAGTACGAGGACGATACTCTGGATTACGACGTAGACCCCGAAAGCCTTATGGCCGAAGAGGAAGAGTTTGAAGCCGGCGCTGCTGCAACAATCGCCGCCGCCTGGCAGGCAGAACAGCTAAAGCCAGAGCTGGTTCGGGAAACAGAGCCCGAGCTGGATGATGACGAAGAGGATTTTGAATACGAACCGGAACCTGCTCCCGCACCCGAGCCGGCGCAGAAGTGGGAAAACAAAAGTTCCGGCAATGGCCCATGGCCTATAGGTTTGATTGCCGTTGCCGTTGTCGCTTTATTGCTGATCAGCGCGGGGGGTTATGGCGTGATGCAACAGCGCGCGAGCATGCAAGAAGAGATTCGATCTCTGCAGGCCGCCGCCGCCACATCAGCCAGCCCTAAAGAGGTCGCAGCCAGCCGTGATGCACAGCGGGTTCTCTCTGCCAGAAATAAGGAGCTGCTCAATACGGTGGATGCTCTGCATATGGAAATTCGCTCACTGCGCGATACCACCCAGGGCCTGGAGTCTCAGCTATTCGAGTTGAAACCGGATAGCGCGACAATACCGAAGGCTGTTGCGGTCGCACCTAAGCTCGCAAGGGCTCCGACCCGCCCTGCAACGCCCGTTGCAAGCGCATCAAAGCCTGCCACTACCAGCATTGCCAGCGGCAATTGGTTTGTTAACTTCAGCTCCTACGGCGCCAGTGCAACTGCTAATACCTGGGTGGCAAGGCTAAAGCCAGCACACGGAGAGGTTGTCGCAGTACCCACAGTCAAAAATGGCGATACCTACTACCGGGTTCGCGTGGTCAACCTGAGCAATGAAGCACAGGCAAGAGATGTGGCCCAAGCGTTGGCGAAACAGTATAAGCTGCCCAAGCTTTGGGTTGGTCAGCAGTAATTGGCTTACAGATTAGTTCCAAAAGGCATTTGGCAGCCGCTCGTCGGCCTGCTATCTTTTACACTTTGTAAAACCAAAGCATCCGAGGGGAAGCACAATGAATAGTAAAGTAATTGCAACATTGGCACTGGTGTTTGGCAGCGCGGTAAGCGCAGCTGAATGTACAATACCCGAAGTTCCATCACTGCCGGACGGTGGCGGCGCCACTATGGAACAAATGATTGCAGGTCAAGGCGCAGTGAAGTCGTTTCAAGCCGCGAATATCGACTACATGGGCTGTGTCGAGGAAATAATGAACAAAGCCTCTGCCGCAGTCGAAAGCACGAGCGGAGACGCAAAATCTGCCGCACAGGCCAGCTTCGAAAAGGCGCAGACAATTTACAACAGCGCTGTTTCTTTAGAAGAAGAAGTTGCGGGAAAATTTAACTCGGCGATTCGCGCGTATAAAGCAGCAAACCCCAGCTAGCTCCTAGCTGGATTTACCCAATCACTCAACCGTAACAGACTTCGCAAGATTGCGAGGTTTGTCTACGTCTGTACCTTTTTGCACCGCTACGTGATATGACAATAGCTGTAAGGCGACTGTATAGACAATTGGCTTTAGGACAGCTGGGCAGCTGGGCATCTGCAATACATTCACTCGTGGCTCACTGGCAAACCCCGCCTCGCGGTCAGCAAACACATAGAGTTCCCCACCACGAGAACGAACCTCTTCCAAATTGGATTTCAGTTTTTCCAGTAAATCGCCATTGGGTGCAACCGCCACCACTGGCATATCAGCATCAACCAGCGCCAATGGGCCGTGCTTTAGCTCTCCTGCCGGATAGGCCTCGGCATGGATATAGGAGATCTCCTTCAGCTTTAGGGCACCTTCCATAGCAATGGGGTATTGAATTCCCCGGCCGAGAAAGAGTGCGTGATCACGTGGAATAAACGCATGTGACATCTTTTCTATCGCATCATTCAACTCCAACGTTTGCTGAACGAAATCTGGCAAGCTGTGTAGAGCATTGATAAGAACTTGCCGGTGTTGCGGCTCCAGACCTTTTCGACGACCCAACACCATCGTCAACATCAAAAACGCCACTAATTGAGTTGTAAACGCCTTGGTAGATGCAACACCAATCTCGGTGCCCGCCTTGGTGAGAAACACCAGGTCGCTCTCTCGCACCAACGAGCTGTTGTCTACGTTCGCTATTACCAAACTGCCAAGAAATTCACCCTCACCGACATTTCTCAGGGCGGCGAGCGAATCGGCTGTTTCTCCGGATTGCGAAACGGTAATTAGCAAGGTTCCGGGGTGCTGCACTCTTTTGCGATAGCGAAATTCCGACGCCACCTCTACCTGACAGGGTATACCTGCGATCTCTTCTAGCCAGTAACGCGCCACCATGCCGGAGTGGTAACTGGTACCGCAGGCTACGATTTGCACCGCCTGTACATGATCAAAAATAGCGCCAGCGCCCTCGCCAAAGCACTCGTCAGAAACCTCTGATTGAATTGCAGTATTGAAAGTTGCAGCCAACGCGCGCGGCTGCTCGTATATTTCTTTGAGCATATAGTGAGCGTACTCACCGCGATCTACACTCTCGACCGTGTCAGACAATCGAGTCTGCTTGCGCTGCACCTCTTCACCCTGCTCGTTGTAGATTATCAGGGAGGAGGAAGTCATATGGACTAAATCCCCCTCCTCGAGATAAATAAACCGGTCGGTTACCTGGCGTAGCGCCATTTGATCGGAGGCCAAAAAGTTTTCGCCTATTCCCACGCCAACTACCAGGGGGCTACCTTCTCGTGTGGCAACAACTTGATCAGGGTTTTCATTGTCGATCGCCGCCAAGGCATACGCGCCCTCTAAACGGCTCACGGTTTGCTTCATCGCTTCCAGCAAACTATCACCCGCCTCAAGGTAACCATGCAGCAGGTGTACTACAACCTCACTATCAGTGGCGGAGACGAACTCATAACCCTGGCTTTTTAATTCTTCACGGAGTGAAGCATGGTTTTCAATAATGCCGTTGTGAACCAAGGCAAGACGCTGACCGGAAATATGTGGGTGAGCATTGGCTGCGGAGGGCTCACCGTGAGTTGCCCAGCGGGTATGCGCTATACCTACACAACCGTAGTGTGGGCCCATAGCTTGAGCATTTTCCAACTCTTCTACCTTACCCAGGCGCTTGTGCAAAAGAAGATTGTTCTCGTTGTCGATTAACGCCATGCCAGAGGAGTCATAACCTCTGTACTCAAGGCGACGCAAACCTTCCAACAGTATTTCGGATACTTCTCGACGCGCCGCTGCTGCTACTATTCCACACATATTTAACCCTTATTGTCCTTACTCGGACGCTGCCAGCCCGTTACGTTTCGCTGCTTGGGCCGAGTAACCGCCAACTCATCTTTGCCTACTTCTTTGGTGATGGTAGATCCCGCGGCCGTAAAACCATTTTCTCCAATTTTAATAGGGGCGACGAGAGTGCTATTCGATCCAATAAAAACTCCGTCTCCCAACTCTGTTACATACTTGTTCGCGCCATCGTAGTTACACGTTATAGTTCCGGCGCCAACGTTTACGCCAGACCCCATTTCGCAATCACCGATATAGCTCAAGTGGTTTACCTTACTGCCAACTCCTATATTCGCTTTCTTTGTTTCAACAAAATTACCAATGCGTGCACCATCAGATAACACCGTGCCTAATCGCAATCGCGCAAAGGGCCCCACTGAGCAGTTGTCGCCAACTACGGCTTCCTGCAAATGGCTCATCGGGTGAATAGTTGCGCCATCACCCACCACCGTATCTATCAATACACAATTTGCGCCGATGGTAACTCCACTTCCCAATACCACCTTACCCTCAAAAACCGCGTTTACATCAATGGTGACGTCTTCACCACATTCGAGGCTGCCTCGTATATCAATGCGATTAGAATCTGCAATGGATGTACCGGCGCGCATCAATCTTTCCGCGCTCTTGCACTGGTACTCTCTCTCTACCTGATTCAACTGAACGCGATCGTTAACACCGAGTATTTCCAGCTCCGATGTTGCCAGGGCCGACAGTATAGTTTTACCCCCTGTCGCCGCTAGCGACAAAATATCAGGTAAATAATATACCCCCTGACTATTTTCATTATTAACCAATGGAAGATACTCGCTTAAATTCGATGCTGGCGCAGCCAGTACGCCGGTATTAATTTCGCGAATTGTGCGCTGGGTCTCATTAGCGTCCTTTTCTTCCACGACTCCCAGAAGTACTCCGGCCTCATCGCGAAGAATTCTTCCGTAACCGTGAGAGTCTGCCAATACCGCCGTTAGCAATGTAGGCGCATCTTGGGCTTTATCTATCAAGTCTTGGAGGGTCTGTGTTTCGATCAAAGGAACATCGCCATACATCACCAGCACAACGCTTTCAGAATTTAGCTCCGGCACAACCTGCAATACAGCATGCCCAGTTCCTTTTTGTTCTTTTTGAAGTACCCAGTTGATTGGATAATTCGACAGGGCCTTTTCTACCAGCTCAGAGCCGTGCCCGACAACAACGTGAATTTTTTTGGGATTGAGCATCTGTGCGGTTTTAACCACGTGTTCCAGCATAGGAATGCCAGCGACACGATGTAAAACCTTGGGCAAGTCGGATTTCATCCGCGTGCCCTTGCCGGCGGCCAGAATAATAACTTCTAAATTCATCTTCGAAAGCTCTCGATTAGCAGCGTGAGTTAAATCCGCTGTCATTTTATTTTTGACATAAGGTACGTGTATGAACCATATTAACCAGTGTATTTATCAAAACAATGTCTTTTGTCACAAATATAATGACAACAATGGAATTTGAAAGCTTACACCAACTGGATCTGACGGACCGGCAGATCACCATTTATCAAGCATTGCTGCGCCTGGGGCCGGCGTCTATTCGAGACATCGCCGCCGAATCTGGAATTAATCGCGGCAGCACCTACGAAACCCTCAAGCAATTAGTAGCCAAGGGCATTATCAGTTACTTTCCAAAAGGAAAACGACGCGTGTTTCAAGCAGAAGATCCGGAGCGCTTGTTGAGTTTGGGAGAGAGCAAACAGCAGGCTTTATCGCTAGCCATGGACCAATTACGGAAGGAAGTGATACCCGCGCTGAAACTTACTTAAACACAGTTTTCACCTGGTAATGTTCGTTTCTACGAAGGAGACGATGGTGTGGAGTTGGTGCTGGGAAATATTTTGGACAGCACTTCGAAAAACCCAGAGCGTGGATACGCTGTTATTTCTACAAAAACACTGCGTGAACATTTGTATCGCCCTTTCCCGAATTACACAAAGCAACGAATCGCTCGAGGAATTAAAGTGCGTGTAATAGCCGCTGGCGAAGGCGGTGACGACGCAGAACTGGCCGAACGAAAATGGTTGCCAGGTGATGAATCCGCAGACGCTTCATATATCGCTATTTATCCACCCAAGGTCGCGATGATTACTCTTACCGAAAAAAATTACCCCGTTGTTGTCATTATCGATTCGCTGGCGATAGCATCCACCCAGCAAGTATTGTTCGACACCCTGTGGAAGTTGCTCTAGAAGCGGATAGAAAAAAGCCCCGATAAAATCGAGGCTTTGGAATACTAACGCAAGTGTGCCTAAGAAATCATCGACCGGCGCGTGAACGAATTTTACGCAGTGTGGCCAATTGTGCAGCTGCTTCAGCCAAACGCGCAGCGGCTCGACCGTAGTCAAACTCACCCGATTGATTAGCCAACGCTTGCTCAGCTTCTTTTCGTGCCTCTTCAGCTGCAGCTTCGTCCATATCATCAGCACGCAAAGCAGAGTCGGCAAGAATAGATACTACGCCGGGCTGAACTTCCAGGAAGCCTCCCGATACATAGAATATTTCTTCGTCCCCGCCTTGGGTGATAATGCGAACAGGTCCGGGCACTAAAGACGTAAGTAGCGGAGCATGGCCGTAGCTCACACCTAACTCGCCTACATCTCCGTTGGCAACCAACATCTCTACCAGTCCGGAGAAAATTTCTTCTTCCGCGCTAACGATATCGCAATGTATTGTCATAGCCATTTATTTGAGCCTCTTAGAGGTTCTGACTCTTCTCGACAGCTTCTTCGATGCTGCCAACCATGTAGAACGCCTGCTCTGGCAGGTGATCGTATTCGCCTGCAAGAATTCCTCTGAAACCCGCAATTGTATCTTTCAAGGAAACATACTTACCGGGAGAACCAGTGAAAATTTCCGCAACGTGGAACGGCTGCGAAAGGAATCGCTCAATTTTACGAGCGCGATCAACAGTTTGCTTATCTTCCTCAGAGAGCTCATCCATACCCAAAATAGCGATGATGTCTCTAAGTTCTTTGTAGCGCTGCAGAACCGACTGGACACCCCGAGCTGTTTCATAATGCCCGGTGCCGATAATCAATGGATCCAGCTGGCGAGAGTTTGAATCAAGTGGATCAATCGCAGGGTAAATACCTTTCGCTGCAATATCACGACTCAAAACAACGGTTGAATCCAAGTGAGCAAAGGTGGTTGCAGGCGAGGGGTCAGTCAAGTCATCCGCCGGCACGTATACCGCCTGAATAGAAGTAATAGAACCTACTTTAGTAGAGGTAATACGCTCTTGCAGTACACCCATCTCTTCAGCGAGTGTTGGCTGATAACCCACTGCAGAAGGCATACGACCTAACAACGCAGATACCTCGGTTCCCGCAAGCGTGTATCGATAGATGTTATCGATAAACAAAAGAACATCACGGCCTTCGTCACGGAATTTCTCGGCCATAGTCAGGCCGGTCAACGCAACGCGTAAACGGTTTCCGGGAGGCTCATTCATCTGTCCGTAGACCATGGCTACTTTCGAGTTGCTGAAATTTTCCACATCAACAACTTTGGATTCCTGCATTTCGTAGTAAAAGTCGTTGCCCTCTCGAGTACGCTCTCCCACTCCCGCAAACACAGACAAACCCGAGTGCTCAGTAGCAATGTTGTTGATCAACTCCATCATGTTGACCGTCTTACCAACACCCGCTCCACCGAATAGTCCGACCTTGCCACCCTTGGCAAAAGGGCAAACCAGGTCGATTACCTTAATACCCGTTTCGAGGAGATCATCAGAGGCATCCAGCTCATCATAGGCAGGCGCTTTGCGGTGAATAGAGGCGCGCTCTTTTTCACCAATCGGTCCACATTCATCAATGGGATTACCCAAGACATCCATGATGCGACCGAGTGTTTCGATACCAACGGGAACAGAAATAGGTGCACGTGTATTTTCAACTGATAATCCGCGGCTAACGCCTTCGGAAGCTCCCATCGCAATGGTACGAACTACTCCGTCACCCAGCTGCTGCTGCACTTCAAGTGTCAGGTCTTTTTCAGTGACTTTCAGCGCGTCATATACTTTGGGTACGTCATCTCGTGGAAATTCCACGTCGATTACCGCTCCAATAATTTGTACGATTCGTCCGCTACTCATGTCCGGGTCCTCTAGATCAAAGTTCAATTCTGTTTGGCTTGGGTCAGCGCCCTTCGCCGAAAATTTACTCATGGTGCAGTTACCGCATACAGCCTATTTAGCTAATTGCAGCAGCACCGCTTACTATTTCAGATAGCTCTTGTGTGATCGCAGCCTGTCTGGCTTTGTTGTAAACCAACTGCAAATCATCAATCAATTCGCCGGCATTGTCAGTGGCACTCTTCATTGCCAACATTCGTGAAGCCTGCTCACAAGCACCGTTTTCAACCACAGCCTGATAGACCTGAGATTCAATGTAACGTGTCAACAACACCTCCAAAAGCTCTTTGGTATCGGGCTCGTAAATATAGTCCCAGTGGTGCTTCATCTCATTGCTTTCTTCTGCCACCAAAGGCAACAACTGCTCAACGCTGGGATTTTGAGTCATGGTGTTTACAAACTGATTGCCGACCAAATACAACTTATCGATCTTGCCATCAGCGTAAGCATCCAACATGGTCTTTACCGAGCCGATTAGATCTGCAGTCGCCGGCTCTTCACCAATATCGCGGACCGCCGCAGTGACATTGCCACCGTAACTATTGTAAAAGGCTGCCGCTTTGGCGCCGATCAAGCACAGGTCGACCTCAATGTTCTGATCAGCCCATTCTTTCATGGATCTAATCTGAGCCTTGAACAGGTTAATGTTCAGGCCACCACACAATCCGCGATCAGTTGATACCACTAAATAGCCGACCCGCTTAACCTCGCGCTCTTGCATAAAGAGGTGGCGGTATTCCGGTGCGGCATTTGCTATGTGACCAACAACAGACCGCATCCGTCTGGCATAAGGTTTGCCACGTAGCATACGTTGCTGGGCTTTGCGCATCTTGCTCGCTGCAACCATTTCCATCGCACTAGTAATTTTCTGTGTGCTTTGGATGCTGCTAATTTGCGTCCGAATTTCTTTTCCGGCTGCCATGTGCTGTCCTCGACCTTACCAGGTTTGAGTAGCTTTAAACGCTTCTATTGAAGCCTTAAACGCCTCTTCAACCGAGCCATCATAGTTTCCACTTTCAACAATACTGGCCATCAGCTCGGCATTTTCAGCGTGCATATATGACAGCAAGGCTGATTCGAAATCACCAATTTTGCTGACTTCGATATCGTTCAGGTGACCTTCGTTAGCCGCATACAACAACACACCCATTTCCGCGATGCTTTGCGGAGAGTACTGCTTTTGCTTCATCAATTCTGTTACCCGCTCGCCGTGGTCCAATTGAGCGCGCGTCGCATCGTCGAGATCCGATGCAAACTGTGAGAAAGCCGCCAATTCTCGATACTGCGCCAGTGCAGTACGAATACCACCTGACAGCTTCTTAATAATTTTAGTTTGCGCTGCACCACCAACACGCGATACAGAAATACCCGCGTTCATGGCAGGACGAATGCCCGCGTTAAACATATCCGCTTCGAGGAAGATCTGACCATCGGTAATAGAAATAACGTTGGTCGGTACGAAAGCAGAAACGTCGCCGGCTTGAGTTTCAATAACAGGCAGCGCGGTGAGAGAACCTGTTTTGCCTTTCACTTCACCGTTGGTGAACTTCTCAACATAGGCAGCATTGACTCGCGCCGCTCTTTCTAACAAACGAGAGTGGAGATAAAACACGTCACCTGGATAGGCTTCACGACCTGGTGGTCTGCGAAGCAACAGTGAAATCTGGCGATATGCCCAGGCCTGCTTGGTCAAATCATCGTAAATAATCAGAGCGTCTTCGCCGCGATCGCGGTAGTATTCGCCCATACTGCAACCAGCAAAAGGCGCTAAGTATTGCATTGAAGCTGGGTCAGATGCGGTAGCCGCTACAACAATGGTGTGCTCCATAGCGCCGTGTTCTTCAAGCTTTTTGACAACAGCTGCTACAGATGATGCTTTCTGGCCAATCGCTACGTAGACACACTTAATGCCGGTGCCCTTCTGGTTAATAATCGCATCAACAGCGATCGCTGTTTTACCAATCTGACGATCACCAATAATCAATTCGCGCTGACCACGACCAATTGGCACCATCGCATCAATTGCTTTCAAGCCAATTTGAACAGGCTGGTCAACGGACTGACGCTCAATGACACCCGGAGCAACTTTTTCCAATGCGTCGGTCATTGCCGCGTTTACGGGGCCTTTTCCATCTATAGGGGTACCCAATGCATCAACAACGCGACCCTGAAGCTCCGGACCAACCGGAACCTCCAGAATTCTAGCGGTGCAACGACAAGTCTGGCCTTCTGCTAAGCCCTTGTAGTCACCCAGGATAACCGCGCCAACAGAGTCGCGTTCCAGGTTGAGCGCCATTCCGTAAATGCCGCCGTCAAATTCAATCATCTCACCGTACATAACGTCGGTAAGACCGTGGATACGGATAATGCCGTCGGTAACGGATACGATGGTGCCTTCGTTACGGGCCTCACTGGTGACATCGAGCTGGTCGATGCGCGCCTTAATAATCTCGCTAATCTCTGATGGATTCAGCTGCTGCATGCTCTGTTCCTCAATCCTACGAATTCATTGCTTCAGCAAGCTTGTTCAGCCTGCCGCGTACGGAACCATCGATCACAAGATCGCCGGCCCTAATCAAAACGCCACCTAAAAGGTTGTTGTCCGTGGACGTAGTAACCTTTACCTCGCGTTCAAGTTTTTTACCCAGTACATCTGCCAATTTGTCTTTAGTGGCGTCTGCCAAATCAAATGCAGAAATCACTTCAACATCTACTGCTTTCTCATGATTGGCCTTGTACTGCGCAAAAAGAGAATGTATTTCCGGCAGCAAACCGAGACGTTTATTGGATGCCAGTATTGCAACGTAATTGCGTACCTCTGACCCCAAAGCATCGCCACAAACATCTACTACTGTTTGCGATTGCTGCTCGGCAGTCATCGAAGGGTTATTTAAAACCGCCTCAAGTGCGCTGTCCGCGGAAACTGCCGCGGCTGTTGCCAGTTGTTCAGACCACGCAGACAAAGCGTTCTTGTCGCGGGCGTATTCGAATGCGGCCTTGGCGTAAGGGCGCGCTAATGTGCCTAGTTCAGCCATGGCTCCCTCGCTGTTACAGCTCTGCTGCCAGTTGATCAACCAGGGCAGCGTGCGCCTCTTGGTCAATGGCTGAGCCGAGTACTTTTTCTGCACCGCTCAATGCCAAGCTGGCAACCTGCCCTCGCAACTGCTCGCGAGCGCGGTTCATTTCCTGCTCGATTTCAGCTTGGGCAGAAACCTTGACTCGATCACTTTCAACAACCGCGACGTCTTTGGCCTCTTCCACTATCTGGCCAGCACGTTTGTTGGCTGCATCAATAATGCCTGACGCCTCTACCTTGGCTTCCTTGAGACGCTCAACAGCCTTCTCTTGGGCCAATTCTAGATCGTGGCTTGCTCTATCGGCAGCGGCCAGACCATCGGCGATTTTTTCTGCACGTTCCTGCATAGCTGCAATAATTGGCGGCCATACATACTTCATACAGAACACCACGAAACAGATGAAAGCTATCATCTGCCCGATAAGCGTAAGATTAATATTCACGCTTTGCTCCTTCCAGAATATTACGGGCTGCCATCAAGACAACCCCTTTTCTTCGTTGCGATCGAGATTAAACAGCAGTCGGTGCAACAACAAAGATCAAGTACATTGCGATACCAACACCAATGATGGGGATCGCGTCGACCAGGCCTGCGCCCAGGAAGAAAGTAACCTGCAGTTTGGGAGCCAACTCAGGCTGACGAGCAGAGCCCTCGATCAGTTTGCCTCCCAGTAAGCCAACACCGATGGCGGCTCCAAGGCCACCAAGACCCATCATAATGGCGGCAGCTACGTAGATTAATTCCATGTTTTTCTCCTAGCGTTAATAACTAAAGTAAAAGGTAAATCAGTTAGTGGTCTTCATGAGCCATACTGAGATATACAATCGTCAGTACCATAAAGATAAAGGCTTGCAGGGTGATAACCAGAATATGGAATATCGCCCAACCTACTTGCAACAATCCTGCGGGCACGAGCCAGAAGACACCGGCGCCGAACAATGCCGCAATCAGGATAAAAATCATTTCGCCGGCATACATGTTGCCGAACAATCGCAGACCGAGGGAGAAGGGCTTGGCCAACAAGCCTACAACCTCCATAAACAGGTTCACGGGGATAAATAAAGGGTGGTTAAAGGGATTCATCGTCAGCTCTTTAACAAAACCAAAACCCTTCACCTTAATAGAGTAGTAAAGCATCAGAATAAAGATGCCCAGAGCCATACCCATTGTGATATTCGGATCGGTAGATGGCACTACCTTCTGAAAGTGAACCCCAACCAAACCCAGTGCTGTGGGGATGAGGTCTACCGGGATAAGATCCATAAAGTTCATCAGAAATACCCACACGAAAATGGTCAGGGCCAGAGGCGCTATCATTTTGTTGTGACCGTGAAAGGTATCTCGGACGGTATTGTCGACAAATTCGACAACCATTTCTGCCAAATTTACAAACCCGCCGGGTTCGCCGGACTCAGCCTTTTTGGCAACACTTCGAAACAACCAACAAAAGAGAATACCAAGCCCAATGGACCAGGCCATGGAATCGACATGAATGGCGTTAAAGCCCATGACAGACGCTTCTTCGCCACCGTGAGCCATAACCCAGGCGCCACCTTCAGCGATTATGCTGCCATCTTCGCGCTCGTAGCCGCCAGGCAGTTGCCCATAGGTGAGGTTTGTCAGGTGATGGACAATGTATTCTGAAATTGTAGGGTTTTCGCCAGCCATCTTAATAAACTCTTACTTTATCCAATTCCCGCTGTTAACCATCGCGATAGGTGCTATCGCAGTAGCATCCAACTTCCAGTAATTTGAATCACCAGCATTATCAGATAACCGATAAACACTGTCAGCCCACTCAATGGGCTTACTGTTGCAAAGACTACGGCGAAACCAGCTGTAGTTAGTACAAACTTACCTATTTCGCCAGAGTAGCTAGCCTTTACTATGGCCTGGGCGGATTGAGCTCCGGTTTGACCAAACACCTTCGCTGCAAAATAGGCTTGCGGTAGCACCGCTATCAGGCCCCCTAAAAACATCGAGTATGCCCAAACCTGATCTATTTTCAATAACGCCAGACATAATACAAACAGCGCTAATAACTGAACAACCGTAATTCGGTGTATTGGAGGCTTTTTAAATTGGGCGCCGGTCATTAGCGCTCCTAAGTATCCCGGCGTTGAAAAATTTGGGATTGTTCCTCGTTTCAGGCGGCGGCATTATAGGTTGATTGATAGTCAGGTTCAACCGCCTTGGAGTGCTTATTATCAATCCCAATACCAGAAGTTAGCGGCACAATATCGACGAAAGCCATTGAGCCTTCGTTCCGACACCCTATGTTGTAGCTCACTTTACATCGGCCCACTATATAATGTATTAATCCGCTTGAGACACGACTATTTTATGTGGTTCAGTATGCCATCCAGTTCATCGAGGCTGTTATAGGCCAAAACCAACTTTCCCTTGCCCTTAGCACTGTGCTGAATTTGTACCTTGGCACCAATTCTCTGTGACAAATCATCCTGTAGCTGTCGGATATTGGGGTCTAGCGCTCTGGATACGGGGGCTTTGTTCTTTTGCCCAAGAATATTTCTAACCAAAGCTTCCGTTTGTCTCACGGACAGCCCTTTACCCACTACAACTCTACCCGCCTGGGACTGATCCATAGCCTCAAGACCCAACAACGCGCGAGCGTGGCCCATTTCCAAATCACCGCGCTCAAGAGAAATACGAACATCCTCTTGCAGGCTCATCAGGCGCAGCAGGTTGGCTACCGTAGATCGTGATCTGCCAACAGCTGTGGCTACCTCCTGTTGGGTTAACTCAAACTCCTGTTGCAAACGTTGCAGAGAAGCGGCCTCTTCAATCGGGTTTAGATCTTCGCGCTGAATATTTTCAATCAGGGCCATCGCTATCGCGGTCTCATCAGAAACATCTCTTATGACAACAGGGATAGTTTCCAGGTGGGCCAACTGTGTGGCGCGCCAACGGCGCTCACCGGCAATAATCTCGTACTTTTTATCGGATATAGGTCGAACAATAATGGGCTGCATTACACCTTGTGCGCGAATACTGTCCGCCAATTCCTGCAGAGAATCCGGATCCATATCTCGTCGTGGCTGATATTTTCCCCGCTGAATCAAGTCAATTGGTAGCTCTTGCAGAGCCGTGCCTATACCCTGAGCTAGTTCTGCTGAAGCAGTCTGCAAGCTTTTGTCTTTGGCACTGGTCGCCCCAAGAAGAGCGTCAAGGCCCTTGCCCAGCCCACGTTTTTTTGCTGCCATACTCTGTCTCTGCTCCTATTGTGTTTCGGGCTGCGTGGCTTGGGACACATTGTTTTTATTTTCTTCATCTTTGCGAACTATTTCACCGGCTAGCGCCAGATAAGCCATGGCACCTCGGGATTTATCATCGTAGTGCATTACCGGTAGACCGTGGCTAGGCGCTTCTGCGAGGCGAATATTTCGAGGAATTACGGTTCGATAAAGCTGATCGGGGAAGTGTATCTTTAGCTGATCAGATACGTCGCTGGTAAGACTGTTTCGAGGGTCGTACATGGTTCGCAGTATTCCCACGATTTTGAGCGAGGGATTAACCGTCTCAGCCACCTGATTGATGGTGCCCACCAGCGCAGATAAACCTTCCAGCGCATAATATTCACACTGCATGGCAATTACGACGCCATCTGCCGCCACCAACCCGTTCAAAGTCAGCATATTCAGAGACGGAGGGCAATCGATCAGCACATAGTCGTAGTTCGGTGCTACAGCATTTAGGGCCACGCGCAAGCGACGCTCTTTCTGATCGATTTCAAGCAGTTCTACTTCGGCCGCGGTCAGATCGCTGTTTGCCGGCAATACGTCAAAAGCAGACTCCACCGCTCGGCGTATAACGCGTGACACGGCGGTTCCATTCACCAACACTTCGTAAACACTGGCATCTACTTCATGCTTGTCAATGCCACTGCCCATAGTGGCATTACCTTGAGGATCTAGATCAACTAACAAGACACGCTTTTTCATAGCAGCCAAGGATGCGGCCAGATTTACACAGGTAGTGGTTTTACCGACCCCTCCTTTCTGGTTTGCTATCGCAAGAATCTTAGCCACTACTACTGCCTCTGATGTGAGTAAATCCGCGCTAGCGGAGTGTCATCGCCACAAGATGACGTGGTTCGCCCAAACCGGGCACCTCTATCGGATGAACCGCTTCAACTCGACACATGGACTCAACCGCTTGGAGCTCCTGTTCAGGGAAAACCCCTTTCATCGCAAGAAAACTTCCCCCTGTGGCGAGATGTTCCCGACAGCTCAAGACCATATCCTGCAGGGAGGCGAATGCACGGGACAAAATGGCATCGAATAACTGCGCTGGCGCAAATGATTCGACCCGATCATTGTGGACCGTTATATTATCCAAGCCTAGAGCTGTTTTCACCTGAAAAAGAAAACGGGTCTTTTTACCATTACTATCGAGTAAATGAATCTGTCGTTCCGGGAACAATATGGCCAATGGCACGCCCGGCAGTCCGGCTCCTGTTCCCACATCCAGTACAGCATTGCCACCGCAATACCTGGCAATGGCTAAACTATCTAACAAGTGTCGAGATACCATCTTCATGGGATCTCGTATCGCGGTTAAATTGTAAGCTCGATTCCATTTTTCCATCAGGGCCAGGTAATCGAGCATTAGTCGAGTTTGATTAGCACTCAGCTCCAGACCAAGTGCTTCGGCGCCCTGAACCAATTCGTGTTCCAGTTCGCTGTCCAATTCAGGCGCTTTTCAAAGACGAATCCGGATGGCTGAGCACACCCTTCTTTTTCAAGTAGACCAATAGCAGGGATACAGCTGCAGGTGTTACACCGGGGATCCTGCCTGCTCTGGCTAAAGTGTCTGGCCGAGCATCACCCAGTTTCTGTTTCACCTCATTGGATAAACCCGAAATAGTCTCGTAATCCAGATTCTCTGGAAGCAGCATGTTTTCATAGCGACGCAGCCGATCAATTTCTTCTTGCTGACGATCGATGTACCCGGCGTATTTCGCCTGTATGGCAACCTGCGCTGCGGCCTGTGGATCGCTCGTGGCTTCGCCTTTTAAATTGGCAACATCTTCATAAACCAGCTCCGGGCGTTTGAGAAGATCAGCCAGAGAATATTCTCTGCTTATAGGGTCCTTCAGTTTTCGAGCCAGCTGTTCGGACTGCTCGGTATTGGGGTGAACCCAGGTTGTCGCCAGCCTCTCGGTTTCTTTCGATATAGCCTCGCGTTTTTCGCTAAAGCGCTGCCAACGCACATCGTCTACCAAGCCCATATTTCTACCGTGTTCTGTAAGGCGTAAATCGGCATTGTCTTCACGCAGCATCAGACGATACTCGGCGCGAGAGGTAAACATTCGGTAGGGCTCAAGCGTGCCCATAGTAATTAAATCGTCAACCAATACCCCGATGTATGCCTCATCTCTGCGGGGGCACCAGGTTTGCTCTCCTTTCACGGATAGAGCTGCATTTATTCCAGCGAGTAATCCCTGTGCGGCGGCTTCTTCGTAACCCGTTGTTCCGTTAATTTGACCGGCAAAATAAAGACCCGGCACTGCCTTGGTTTCAAGCGAAGAATTGAGGTCTCTTGGATCAAAGAAGTCATACTCGATCGCGTAGCCAGCACGCGTAATGTGAGCATTTTCAAACCCAACGATCGATCGCACCAACTCAAATTGAACATCAAAGGGGAGGCTTGTCGAAATACCATTGGGGTAGAGCTCGTTGGTAGTCAATCCTTCTGGCTCAATGAATATTTGATGGGAGGTCTTATCGGCAAAGCGATGGATTTTATCTTCGACACTCGGACAGTAGCGTGGACCAACACCTTCAATCACACCGGAATACATGGGCGATCGATCCAACCCTCCGCGAATAATGTCGTGCGTATTTTCATTGGTGTGGGTAATCCAACAACATCGCTGCTCAGGATGATCCTCCACTGTCCCCAAAAACGACATGACCGGTTCTGGAGAGTCTCCCCACTGCTGTTCGAGCAGATCATAGTTGACTGTTCGAGCGTCAATTCTCGGAGGGGTCCCGGTTTTAAGTCTCTCGACCCGGAAAGGCATTTCTCGCAGATGGTCTGCCAGCGCGATCGAGGGGGGATCTCCGGCTCTTCCACCTGCGCTGTTTTCCAATCCAATATGGATCTTGCCACCCAGAAAAGTTCCGGCGGTTAATATCACCTTGGGCGCCCTAAAACGCAGACCCATCTGGGTTACTGCGCCAGCAACCACTCCATTTTCTACGATCAGGTCGTCAACAGACTGTTGAAAAATAAACAGATTTTCTTGTGCCTCGAGGACCTGTCGAATGGCATTTTTGTACAACACTCTGTCGGCCTGAGCTCGTGTTGCTCTAACCGCAGGACCCTTCCTGGCATTCAAAGTACGAAACTGAATTCCCGCGCGGTCCGTAGCCAAACCCATGGCTCCGCCGAGAGCGTCAATCTCCTTCACCAAATGGCTCTTGCCTATACCACCGATGGCGGGATTGCAGGACATTTGCCCGAGCGTATCAACGCTGTGAGTGAGTAACAGGGTTCGACAACCCATTCGAGCGGCGGCAAGACAGGCCTCGGTGCCGGCATGTCCGCCGCCAATAACGATTACATCAAATTGATCCTGGTAATCCACCGTGGGTGCCTCTGGGCTCGATCAAATACGACAAGGGGCCGGGATTATACGTGCACAGTGGCCGCTGCACAAAATATGTTCTTATGAATAGAGACCTCAGTATAACCCCGTAATTTTTCGAATATTTTGAATCGCAATATTTTTAATCACCTCAAAGCAGTATCGAAGTAAGCTTTTCGCTGGTTTGCTTCAATTTATCCAGGGTTCAGGCTCCTTTGCCTGATTTTTGGCGCAACTATCCTGCATAACCCGTGTTCGGTAACCCGTAACGCGTTAAAAAACTGGCTCCTTTCCGGATATTCGCAGCCATGGCTGCCAAGCCATAAAACGTCGTGTTTTTGGCAAGCCCCATGAAGCGTGTTCCGGAAAGATTGTAGTGTCTCTTGCAGGTTGCAAAAGGTCGCTCCCCGCCTGCCCGGGTGACTGCAATTTCCTGGTTACGAATTCGATCAGCCTCCGATAAGGGGTGGCCACGATAACCTTTGCGCTGAACCTGATCATCAATGCCCAGCTGCGCCAACTTATCGCGGGTCTGTTGAGAGCTGTAAGCGGCATCCGCGTACAGTGCCGTCTCATCACCCGGTAACAAGGTATCGCGCTCCCGAGAGTCGTGCACATTACCCGGCGTCACGCTTTGACGGTGAATTTCAGCCAGTCGTTGATCCCACAATCCCTGCTCGACCAGTCGGGTTCGAAATCTCCCCAAGGTGGATGCCTCAGGAACTTCTCTATCTAACTCAAGATGACAGAATTTTCGAAACAGCAGATCTCGAGTCAGACTTTGAGCTAACGGTACGTCTGAAAGCCGATACCCTGCACCGGGCAACAAGCTCCTGAACAAGGTCGGCAATGGATAGCCTGGACGGCCTGTTTTTGAGGCATAAAGAGTGGCGAGTAGTTTCTCTATCTCTGACCATTCTAGGACCATTCTAGTAACGCCCCGGTATCATCAAGACTGTGGAGGACGGGATGATTCAACGTAGCGTTTGAAACGAATAATCGGGGCTGTGTTGCGAAGGATTTTTGCATACGAAATTATACTGGGAATTTGTCTGCATTGTTGAGTTATTCTGAGGTCTCGAATAATTACTATGTTGCTTAGGTCTTAATATTAAATAAGTAATATATGTATATATAAAGATATATAGAACTATTGTTATAGTTATTATTAGAGAGGCCTAATTCTGTGGAAAAGCGGTATTTTTCTTTGTAAACCATGGTCTTATCCCAATGATAAACAGGCAGAAAACTCCTGATTTTAGGCTTGAGAACTAGTGGTTGCCGTGTGGAAAAGTCAGTGTTTTCTGGGGATAGATTTCTGCCTTGGATCTGCCTTTAAAGTTATACGGTTTTCATACCGATTTCATTCAAGCCCAGTACACGATTTATCCACAGAAAATTAATTAAATTATTTTTGTTCTTTCTTCCTTAATGTTGCGTTGATTGGCTGTGAATATGGTTGTATAAGTTTTGGGGGGCTCATTTCCCTATACAGAAGTTTGAAAAGATCTCGCCCAGCAGTTCGTCACTCGTCATTGCACCCGTAATCTCCCCCAAGGCGTTCTGAGTGTGCCGAAGATCTTCTGCAAGCAACTCTCCGGCCGCCGCACCTAGTAACTGGTCCATTCCGGCGTTGAGATATCGCGCAGCCAGCTCCAGGGATTCCAGGTGACGGCGTCTGGCGCTAAATTGTCCTTCCTCTTCCTGTTTGTACCCCATTTCAGATTTCAGATGTTCTTTGAGCAGCTCGATGCCGCTACCCAATTTCGCAGAAATACGAAGAATAGGATACTCCCCGCTTAGTTCGATGCCGGCTTCTTCATGGTAAAGGTCGCATTTGTTATGGATGATGGTTACGGGAATTTCCTTGAGCACATCTGGGTCGTTTTCAGTCAGCAGACTCTTTAGGTCTTTCTCCTGCATAGGCCCTTTACTGCCGTCTATCAGGAGCAATATTCTATCGGCCGATTTTATTTCTTCTCTCGCTCGTCTGACACCCTCGCGTTCAATGATATCTGCACTGTCTCTGAGCCCTGCGGTGTCTACTATGTGCAGGGGCATTCCATCTATTTGTATGTGTTCTCGGAGAACGTCTCTTGTCGTTCCCTCTACAGAGGTTACTATGGCTGAATCTTGGCCAGACAATGCATTGAGTAAGCTGGATTTTCCAGCGTTGGGTTTTCCCGTTATAACCAGCTTCATACCGTCACGAATTATACTTCCCTGCCTGGCTTGTTGTTTGACCGCAGTTAGCTTTTGAATAATCTGTTCCAACTTACTTTTAACAACTCCATCACCAATGAAGTCTATTTCTTCTTCGGGGAAATCAATTGCTGCCTCCACGTAGACTCTAAGCTGCGTTACAGAATCTACCAAACGTGCTATTTTTTCCGAGAAAGCGCCCTGCAATGATCGGCTTGCATTTAATGCCGCTGTGGATGTCGTGCTGTTGATCAGGTCTGCAATGGCTTCCGCCTGAGCAAGATCTATTTTGTTATTCAGGAAGGCTCGTTCGGAAAACTCTCCTGGCCTGGCTAATCGCGCGCCTAAATGACAGCACTCTTGCACCAGAAGGTCGAGTATTACCGGACCCCCGTGGGCTTGCAGCTCAACCACGTTTTCTCCGGTAAATGAAGCTGGGCTGGGGAAGAAAAGCGTGATTCCAGAGTCCAGGTTTGAACCGTTTTTGTCATGGTAATGGCTAAAGTGTGCGGTGCGAGGATCGGGAGACTTTCCCGTGATAGCGGTGGCAATGGCGAGGGATTTGCTGCCTGAAATTCGAATAATCCCAATTCCTCCGCGTCCGGGAGCTGTTGCTATTGCGACTATAGTGTCGCCATCCAGGGAGGTTAGTGTGTTCATTGCGCTAGTATAACCCCTCACCCCGCTTGAGGTTTGGGGTTATAGCGGCTCAGGCTTTCGCTGCGGCTGATTCGATTTGACGAGTAATAACGTACTGTTGGGCCATCGATAACAAGTTGTTAATAACCCAGTACAGGACCAGACCCGCCGGGAACCACAGGAAGAAAAATGTAAACATCACTGGCATCCATTGCATGATTTTTGCTTGCATGGGGTCCGGTGGTGGTGGATTCAGTTTTTGCATGAACCACATGCTGGCACCCATCATTAATGGAAGGACGAAGTATGGGTCCAATACTGATAAATCCTCTATCCAAAGAATAAACGGAGCGTGTCGTAACTCGACGCTTTCCATCAACGTCCAGTACAGAGCAATAAATACCGGCATCTGCACCAGAATCGGCAAACATCCACCCATAGGATTAATTTTTTCTTTCTTATACAGCTCCATCATTGCCTGGGATTGTTTTTGCTTGTCGTCGCCATACTGTTCGCGAATATCCGTCATTTGTGGTTGTACGCGACGCATATTGGCCATGGAGCGATAGCTGGTAGCGGAAAGCTTGAAAAACGCCGCTTTGATAAGAACGGTAAGTAGTATTATCGCAAAGCCCCAGTTTCCAACGAGAGAGTAAATGTTGGTAAGTAACCAAAATAGCGGCTGCGCAATCCACCAAAGCCACCCGTAGTCCACGCTGAGTTCAAGATAGGGTGAAATCTCCTTCAACCGGTACTGATCTTTTGGGCCGGCGTAAAAGTGGGCACTGACTGAACCGGACTTACCCGGATCAAGCACTAAGGTAGGGCTGGTAAATCCAGCAATGTTAAAGCCGCTTTTAGTTACACGAGTGCTGTAAGTGTGGCTTTGATCGGGATTGGGAATCCAGGCACTCAGGAAATAATGTTGGATCATAGCGATCCAACCGGCTGGCAATCGAGCCTTGAACGGTTCTTCTGCCATATCATCGAAGTCGAATTTGGTAAATCGATCGTCTTCTTGTGTTGTAGCTGCACCTAGAAAAGGTGTGAGACCCTGTCCGGAGGAGGATGCGGGATCTTCTGAGCTGTCGCGTTTAATTTGCCCAAATAAGTTGGCTTGCCAGCGTGTGCTACTTGCGTTGTTAACAAGGTATTCTACTTTTATCAAATATTCGCCGCGCTGCACCGTAAAGCGTTTGGTGATGGATATTCCGTCTTCGTTTTTCCAGTTCAGGTCAACCTCTAAGTTCTCTTCACCTTCCCGTAGGGTGAATTCGTTCTTTGCGGCACTAAAAAGAGCGCGTTCACCCTTCTTGTCTATACCGTCGGTTCCGATCAAGCCGCTTTGGGCGATATAGACTCTTCGCTCATTTTGTTCCAGTAATACAAAGGGAACATCCGGATTGTCCAGTTTTTCTAAAAATGCAGGCAGGGCGGCTTCGATTATGTCGCCGCCGGACAAATCAATGGCGACCTGTAAAACGCCGGTATGAATTTGAACTATTCTATTGCTGTTTGTCACGGTGGCCGCTGCTGGCGCCGTATCGGGATTAATGATTTCCTCAGCCTGCGGAATATCATCTTCGGAGAAGTCGTCGCTCGTAATAGAGAGGGGAACTTCCAAAGAGGCGCTGTCTAAGTTGTTGGTGTTGGAGATAATTCTGCTGGTTGATTCGGCTACAACCGCGCTTTTTTCGTTTTTAAAAGTCTGCCATTCGGTGAGTAGCATGAATGAGAGTACGGCGATGGCGCCTATCAGCAGTGAGCGTTGCAAATCCATAGTCATAGAATCAATTTGAATGTGAGTGCAAGCACGGGGGTACGGGATCAATTCCGCCTTCGTGCCATGGGTGGCATTTTAATAGGCGTCGGATAGACATCCAACTACCTTTTAAGACACCGTGTTTTGCTATAGCTTCTTCTGCGTAGGAGGAACAACTTGGATAGAAGCGACAATTGTCACCTAGGAACGGGCTGATGATGGCTCTGTAGCAGGCGATTATAAAAATAGCTGTGCGGCGCATCAGGAGTCTCGTTGTGTGGATGAATTCAATTTGCTGCAGTGGCGTTCAAGCTTTTGCCACTGCTGCCGCAATATAGAGGATAGTTCGGCATTATCCAACTGATCCATCCCTCGGCGAGCCAACAAAACAACATCCAGGCTATTTTCGGTGTCTGGCAAGGCTCTGAAAAACTCCCTGGCAATACGCTTTATTCGGTTTCTTTGAACGGCCAAGCGAACATTTTTCTTGGCTATAACTAAACCCAGGCGATGCCCGGGTTCTTTATTTGTCCTTGCTAATAGCAGCAGGTTCTTGTGGGAGGCTCTAGCTTCAGCGCCGTCAAAAACCCGGCTGTAGTCATTTGCGTTCAGTAGGCGCTTTGCCTTGCAAAACGAAGCGCCCGAAGACGCTTTGGTAGTTGCACTGATCACTCAGCGCAATGCCCTATTAGGCTGACAGGCTTTGACGACCCTTGGCACGACGGCGATTCAACACAGCACGCCCTCCCTTGGTAGCCATACGAGAGCGAAAGCCGTGGGTGCGCTTACGTTTTAGTACGCTTGGTTGAAATGTTCTTTTCATGATGCTCTTCCAAAATTAGGTGAAGGTAGGCCGAGGTTCTAATTCGATTTAGCCCAAGGCCTGAAAAAAGGTGCTGTATTCTATTGAAATGCCTACACTAATTCAATCTTCTTCGCGTTTTTTTCATGTGGTAAGCGAGCGTTAAAACAGGTTTGAATGATAGTAACTTTCGCAAGAAATTAGCAGATAATTCTGGCTGAAGAGGCAGTAATCTAGCTACTTCCGGGCATCGTTCCACATTTTTTCAAGAAGATAATAACAGCTTATCCACAGGTAATATTATCCACCCCTTTTCTCGAGCTGTGTGGACATAAAATAACCAATAGTGCTGCAACACATTGAAAACAATGATAAATTATATTTATCGGATTTTGATAAATTGTGTGGATAACTCTCGTTTTCGGGAGTATGATGCGTCAATTGGCCGGTCATAGGCTATGATCTACCAGAAATCTATTATAACTAGTTAAGTTTTTGTGCGGTTTGCTTCTTTCGCAGGCTGTGAGGGGATAGTTTTGCCTGAAGTCGTTTGGCAAAGATGTGTGGACCGCTTGCAAGATGAGCTGCCCTCACAACAATTTAACACTTGGATCAGGCCGTTGCAGGCCAGTCAAGATGAGTCACTTCTCACGCTTTTTGCCCCCAATCGATTTATAAGGGATTTTGTCTCCGATAAGTATTCGGGCCGAATCGTAGAGCTGGTAAATGAGATTCAGGCGAACCCCCCAATGGATTTGTCTTTGGAGATTGCAGCTGGAAAAGTCATTCCCTCGCTGCCCGTCAAAACAGTTATAGAAAATCAACCCGCCTCGATCAATTCCACCACTGGCATCGCTCCTGCGGTCTCGGGGCAGGTGGTCAGCGGTGACACTGCTAAGATTACTCGGCTGCGTCGTAGCGTGCTTCCCCAGGCCGGCTCGGCCGTGGAAATCAGACGAGTCCATGAGGTTGAGGGTTCACTCAACCATAAAGACAATTTGGTTGACAATTACACCTTCGACAACTTCGTGGAGGGCAAATCAAACCAATTGGCTTTGGCAGCCGCTCGGCAAGTCGCAGAGAATCCAGGTGAATCCTACAACCCGTTGTTTCTTTATGGAGGGGTGGGTTTAGGCAAAACTCATTTGATGCATGCGGTGGGTAACGCACTGAAAACTCATAACCCTGGTGCGAAGGTGGTTTACCTTCATTCCGAACGTTTTGTAGCAGACATGGTAAAGGCGCTGCAACTGAACGCGATAACAGACTTTAAGCGTTACTATCGATCGGTAGATGCCTTATTGATCGATGATATTCAGTTTTTTGCCCGTAAGGACCGGTCTCAAGAGGAGTTTTTTCATACGTTTAACGCCTTGCTTGAGGGTGGCCAGCAGATGATTCTGACCTGTGACCGTTACCCGAAAGAAATTAATGGCCTGGAGGAGAGATTGAAGTCTAGATTTGGTTGGGGCCTAACGGTTGCTGTCGAGCCGCCAGAGTTGGAAACCAGGGTTGCAATATTAATGACAAAAGCGAGCCAGGCTAAGGTGGAACTGCCTCCCGATGCCGCTTTTTTCATAGCCCAGAGAATTCGCTCTAATGTCCGAGAGCTAGAGGGTGCACTGAAACGAGTGATAGCGAATGCTCACTTCACATCTAGACTTATTGATGTTGACCTGATCAAGGATAGCCTTAAAGACCTGCTTGCTCTTCAGGACCGGCAGGTCAGCATGGATAATATCCAACGTACCGTTGCTGAGTATTACAAAATAAAAGTCGCCGATTTGATGTCCAGGAGACGCAGCCGCTCAGTAGCCCGGCCTCGTCAAGTAGCCATGGCTTTGTCCAAAGAGCTCACCAACCATAGCCTCCCCGAGATTGGTGATAGCTTTGGAGGAAGAGATCACACGACAGTTCTCCACGGATGTCGTAAAATCAAGGAACTTCGTGAAACAAACTCGGATATACGCGAAGATTACCAAAACTTGCTACGTTCGCTAACAACGTAAAAGCCACTCATTTAGAAAGCTTAGTTTTATAGCTGAGAACGGGAAGAAGATTGTATGAAGTTTGTAATTTCGCGAGATGCGTTACTCAAACCGTTAAACCTCGTAGCCGGCGTTGTAGAGCGCCGACAGACACTGCCGATTTTAGCAAATGTCCTTTTGGTACTTGATGGTGACAGGCTAGCGCTTACCGGCACCGATTTAGAGGTTGAATTGTTGGGTCGGGTGCAACTTCCTTCCGCCGGAGAGTCGGGCGAGATAACCGTGCCCGCGCGAAAACTCGTCGACATCTGCAAATCACTACCAGAGGGTAGCGAAATAGAACTCAGTTCTGACGAAAATAAAGTGACTGTCAAATCTGGTCGTAGTCGATTTACTCTGGCGACTCTCCCCCCCAGAGAGTTTCCGAACGTAGAGGACAGCCTGGGCACCCACCAGTTCACACTAAAGCAGGGGGAACTAAAGCGCTTGATTGATCGTACTGGGTTTGCAATGGCGCAGCAGGATGTTCGCTATTATCTGAACGGGATGTTGTGGGAACTAAAAGACGGTCAGTTGCGTGTTGTTGCAACCGATGGCCATAGATTGGCAATGTGCACACTGCCTTCCAGGATAGATTTAAAGGATGATACTCAAGTAATCCTGCCGAAAAAGGGCGTCATCGAGCTTTCCAGGCTTCTACTAGAGGATGAAGCAGAGATCGCTATTGTTATCGGTAGTAATCATATTCGAGCGACGACCACGGATTTCACCTTTACGTCAAAGCTGGTAGATGGCAAATTTCCGGATTATCAACGTGTTTTACCCAAGTCTCCAGATAAGGTACTCATGGGGGATAGACTAGAGCTACGCCAGGCTTTCACCCGTACCGCTATTCTGTCCAATGAAAAGTACCGCGGAGTGCGCTTACAACTTACCTCGGGGAGCTTGCAGATTGTCGCAAATAACCCAGAACAAGAAGAGGCAGAGGAAGTCGTTTCTGTAGACTATGAGGGAGATACCCTCGAGATCGGGTTTAACGTGAGTTACTTGCTTGATGTCCTGGGTGTCCTGAGTGGGGAAAAGATTAAGTTCTCGTTATCTGATCCCAACAGTAGTGCGCTGGTAGAAGAGTCTATTGATGGGGATTCCCTGTACGTTGTTATGCCAATGCGGCTTTAGACGTTGCGTTGCAGCGGCGTTATCTATTTCGGCTGATGGGTTTAGCCGGCCAACGTGGCGCTAACTAGATTACACATTAATAATGTCCGGAACCTCCAGTCTATAAAGTTGGAGGATCTTCGGAGCGTTAACGTTTTTTACGGCCCCAATGGCAGTGGTAAGACCAGTGTGCTTGAAGCAATCCATGTATTGGGTATGGCACGCTCTTTTCGTGGCGCGAGTATTAAGTCTTTGATCACCCATCAGCGTGATAGCTGCACTGTATATGGTTTGGCCTCCACTTCTCCTTTGAGTGGTTCATCCCAAGCTCTGGGTGTGTGTCGAGAGCGCTCGGGTGCCTCACAGATAAAAGTGGCCGGTAAAGCTGTCCGGTCTGTTGCTGATTTGGTCGAACACTTACCGCTACAGGTCATCAATAGCGATAGCTTTGATTTGCTTACAGGCCCCCCAAACGCTCGTAGGCAGTTTTTAAACTGGGGGGTGTTCCACGTGGAACAGCGGTTTTTTGGAGAGTGGCAGCGGTTTCAGCGTTGTATAAAACAGCGCAATGTGGTGCTTCGTCGTGGTAAAATGACACCAGAACTGCCGGTTTGGACAAGGGACTTGGCTAAATCGGGGGCGACTATAAACTCTTTTCGAATGGATTACGTTAGCCAGCTTGTGCCCCGTTTTCAAAGTATTATTAACGTGCTGATGCCGTACATGGCAGAGAGGTTGGAGTTGCGATATAGGCAGGGCTGGGACAGAACACTGGACTATGTCCAGGCTTTGGAGGCTAGCCTGCCGTCGGATCAGGAGCAAGGGTATACGCATGTTGGCCCGCAAAGAGCGGACCTTAGAGTGTTTATAGACGGGCATTTGGCCTCAGACACCTTATCTCGTGGTCAGCAGAAGTTGGTCGTCACCGCCTTGAAACTGGCTCAAGGGCAGCTAATGGCTGAAACGAACAGGGGCTCCTGTACTTATTTGGTAGACGATCTACCCTCTGAGCTTGACTCGACCCACTGTCAGCGCGTGTGCGAGATACTTTCATCCATGTCTGCACAGGTGTTTGTAAGCTGTATCGAGTTAGAGGATCTCCAGTCCATGTGGCCAGATAGCGAAAGTTTGGGAGTGTTCCACGTGGAACAGGGTGTTATCTCCCGTACAGGAAAAGAAAGACCTAGCGCTACCACTGCGGTATAGAGCGTCGCGCCAAAACATACGATTTAAATCAAGCGGTTACTGAGTAAATTTATGACTGAAGAAAATAGCTACGATTCGTCCAGTATCAAGGTTCTGAAGGGTTTGGACGCCGTTCGAAAACGCCCTGGAATGTACATTGGCGATACGGACGATGGTACGGGGCTGCACCATATGGTATTCGAGTTGGTTGACAACTCGATCGACGAAGCCTTGGCGGGGCATTGCAATCTGATCAAGATCGTTATTCATCCAGATGAATCGGTCTCCGTTAGTGATGACGGCCGCGGAATACCTACTGAGATGCATGAAGAGGGCGTTTCTGCTGCGGAAGTTATCATGACCGTTTTGCATGCCGGGGGTAAGTTCGACGATAACACCTACAAAGTTTCAGGTGGTCTGCACGGTGTGGGCGTCTCCGTTGTGAATGCACTATCTTCTGAGCTGGTACTGACTATTCGACGCGAGGGGAAACGCTACGAGCAAATCTATAAGCATGGTGTTCCTGTCGCGCCACTTGCCGAAATAGGAACCACTGAAACCACGGGTACTGAGGTGCGCTTTACTCCTTCGGATAAAACGTTTACCCATATCGAGTTTCACTTTGACCAGCTAGCCAAGCGCTTACGCGAGCTGGCATTTCTAAATTCCGGTGTCTCTATCCTGCTAAAGGATGAGCGTAGTGGAAAAGAGGAGACGTACGCTTACGAAGGCGGGCTTAATGCCTTTGTTGATTACTTAAACCAGAACAAAACTACCATCAATAGGCCGTTCCACTTTAATGTTGAAAGCGATGACGGTATTGGCGTAGAGGTTGCTCTCCAGTGGAATGACTCCTTTCAGGAGAACTTGTTTTGCTATACCAATAACATCCCCCAAAGCGATGGCGGTACTCATATGGCCGGGTTTCGGGCAGCGCTGACTCGCAGTTTAAACGGCTATATCGAACGAGAAGGTATGGGAAAGAAAGATAAAGTATCTACCACTGGCGATGATGCTCGCGAAGGTTTAACCGCCATCGTTTCAGTCAAGGTCCCGGACCCCAAATTTTCCTCTCAGACTAAGGACAAGCTCGTTTCTTCTGAAGTGAAGACAGCCGTGGAACAAGCCATGGGCCAGCAGTTTCAAGACTATCTAATGGAAAACCCCAAGGAAGCCCGGCTGATCATAGGCAAGATGCTTGATGCTGCTCGAGCACGTGAAGCGGCGCGTAAGGCTCGTGATATGACCCGTCGCAAGGGTGCGCTCGATATTGCTGGCCTGCCTGGAAAACTGGCGGACTGTCAGGAAAAGGATCCCGCTCTTTCCGAGATTTATCTGGTGGAGGGTGATTCCGCTGGAGGTTCTGCGAAGCAGGGTCGCAATCGAAAATACCAGGCTATTTTGCCTCTAAAGGGCAAGATTCTAAATGTCGAAAAAGCCAGATTCGACAAAATGCTGGGTTCTGCAGAGGTAGGGACGATTGTCACCGCCCTGGGTTGCGGAATAGGCAAAGATGAATTCAATGCCGATAAGCTGCGCTATCACAGTATTATCATAATGACAGATGCTGATGTTGACGGCTCTCACATTAGAACTTTGTTACTGACTTTTTTCTTTCGTCAAATGCGAGAGCTGCTAGACCGCGGTCATATCTTTATCGCACAGCCGCCCTTGTACAAAATCGCCAAGGGAAAGCAGAGCCAGTATTTAAAAGACGATGAAGCACTCAATCAACACCTCACTCAAGGAGCGCTGGATGGTGCGGGAATCTATGTAAATGCTGAGGCGCCCCCTATCAATGGAAGTGGCCTTGCGGAATTGGTTGAAAGGTATCGTAAAGTCGCCGCCACGGTCGAGCGGCTTAGCCGTTTGTATTCTGATACAGTTCTTTGGCAAATGGTTTATGGGGCGTCCTTGTCGGTGGATGATATGCGCGATGAGGCGGTCGTAGCCGCATTTGCCGAGCAGCTAAGTGAGCGCTTACAATCAGTGGCGCCCAAGAGCATCATGTACTCTACGTTTGTCAGGAAAGACCAGGAACGTCAGACATACTTCCCCGTCGTCAAGCTTCTCTCCCATGGTGTGGAGGACGAAACAGAGTATCAACATGAGTTCTTCTCTTCGTCTGAATATCGTTCCTTGGTGGACTTAGGTGAAACCCTGAATACCTTAATTGACGAGGAAGGCTACTTTAAGCGCGGTGAAAAAGTCTTACAAACCCAGAGTTTTGCCGAGGGTCTGGAATGGCTAATGACTGAAGCTCGCAAGGGTTTCAGTATTCAGCGCTATAAAGGCCTGGGTGAAATGAATCCAGAGCAATTGTGGGAAACAACAATGGACCCGGAAGTTCGCCGCATGTTGAAGGTGACAATTGAGGATGGTATCGCCGCTGATCAAATCTTTACCACTTTAATGGGTGACCACGTTGAGCCGCGTCGAGAGTTCATCGAACAAAATGCCCTTTCAGTTGCAAACCTGGATGTCTGACGAAAATGTGCTTGTTCAATCATTGGCAAGTTTTCTCATCTGCGGCCGCTTTCTCGGAAGATAGCCATGACTAATGTTAGTGCACCCAACTTTGGCGAACTACTGGCCCCACATTTGTTGCAAGTACCTGCTGAGGCTTTCCCCTACATGCTCTCACAATTGGAGCGCACTGCCGCTGCTCGATATAGAGAATGGGCGAGAAGGAAGTACCCGAACATCAAGCAGGCTTGCTTGAGTGTGCGAGGCGAGAAGATGAAATAGCTGAGCGCGTGGAGGCAATGTTTCCACCTTCAGAAGAGCATCGTCAACTGGTTGCCAACATGATTCCCGCGGCTAAAGAAACGTACTACCAGGTATTCGCTGAGCTCAACCCCGTGGGACAAATGACAATTCAGGAAGATGCCGAGAGACAGGGCGCTAATGCCTGGCAAGGATTGAAGGAAGCTTACCCGGATAAAGCGAGCCTACTGGATGAACTTTCAGAAATTGAACTTGGTAGTGCTCAATACTTAAAGACCATTTTGCTGTAGTTGGCCCGGCCTCCGTTGGAGGTCAGTCTTTCAGGAGAGTCCCACAAAGTGGACACAACGCATCGTGCCTACCCGAAACAAGCCAGAGTGCTTGTGGTTCAAAGAGACCTTAAGTTTGGACGATCTATTGCAGAGTCCTTGGAAAGCCGCGGGGATGTGTTTCAGGTTGTGGCTGTTTCCGGCGATTTTGAGCAGGCTAAGAATCATCTGCAGTCCAACACTGTAGATCTTCTTGTTACCGAATCACGTTTTGTCGATTCCAGTGAGCATGAACTGGGACTCCACGATGGTATTGCGCTCGCACTACTGGCGAAAAGTGAGCATTGCGCTCGCTGCGTGTTTGTTTCGAATTCTCCACAAGTCAATGACATAACCGAGGCGACTTCGCGAGTGAGTCCCCTGGCCTATGTCCCCGTTAAAAACAGCAAGTTAGATCCTACAACTCAAGCTATTTTTCTTGGGGCTCTAAAACGATTTGAACTACTGTACGAAGCTGACCGTGATGCCAGGGAATCAACACCCTTGCTAGAGAATCAAAATACCGCGATTCTGAGCATCGACAAAAATCTGAACTTGATCACACAATATAATAAAGTTGCGCAGGATTGGTTTGTACTTGATCAGTCTGAGTTAGACAGCCAACCCTGGTGGAAAAACCTGGGGTGTAACAAAGAGGTGGATCATCCTCTGGCTCACGCGGTTTCCACCGGGATCCGAATGTGCGTACCTCCGATTGCGATTCAGTCAGCCCACGGGAAAGAGCAGGTAGTTACTGCAGTGGTTACGCCGAGGAATCATACCGATAAGCAAACGGCAACGATCTCTCTTCAATACGTTGGCAATACTTCGATGGAAGTTCTGGCCAATAAGATTAGCGTCAAAGACAGCGTGGCCATTCTGGGTGTAGACCAAATTCAATATGGACCCAACTGGAGTGAAAATGACAATATTCGTTTTCTAATGGATCTACGATCTAGTCTTTTGGAAATTGTTCGCAGCGAAGACATCGTTTCCATGCCGCACGGTAGCGCTATCGCCATTCTCCTCCGAGAGCTCGGGACAGAGGATTCTCTGGATGTATGTAACGCTCTGCTGTCTCATCTTCGATCGGTTCCGCCTCACTATGGAGAATCGGTTACCGATGTTCGCTTTTGTATGGGGCTGGCACCTCGAAAGAACTATTCCTCATCCTTGCAGGCTCTCGTCGCTGGAAACAATGCAATGCTTGCTGCGCGCCCTGGATTGCCCTCTGAGCCTATATTTGTAGCGTCTAAATGGGATCAGCTAAAGCTCGGTGGTGTCACACATAGTAGCGAGGGGTTTTTTACTCAAAGTCCTTACAGCGAAGACTATTGTTCTTTTCGCATCGAGCTTTCCCGGCTGGCTGAAAGTGAAGCAAATACCGAGAAGTTTACAAGCAGTCTTTTGCAGCTGATTCTTTTTCAGGGAGGCATAAAGAAAATTGGGATTTTCAGAAGACGGAAAGACGGGCGTTATCGATACATTGCCGGCGGTCAGCGATCTGAGCAAGGCTATACAACCATAAGGGAGGATGAACTCTCCAGTGTATTTACTGCGCAGATTAGGAAGCCCAAAGTAGATTTTCTGAAAGAGTCGAGCCACATCTCCCTGGGTCAAAACGAGGCGATTCAACCGCTGATATTAAGGCAAACGGTTCTCGGTTTTATAACACTGGAATATGAGAAAGAAATCGAAACCGAAGCAGCTGTATTTCGTTTTGATACCGGTGCTTTATCACTGATCGCCGACAGTTTGCCGGGTATGAAGAAAAGTCTCGACGCGCCAGATCTAAGCACGGTGGAAGGTGCGCGTGAAGCTACGCCACTGGATACAAAAATAGACGGTTACGTGGTGGACAATATGGAAGGTGCCGTTGACCAAGCGACCTTTCTTGCCAAAACCGATATTCCTGTGGCGATAATAGGGCCACGTAGAACGGGAAAAATGTATGTCGCAAAAATCATCCATCAGGAATGGGGTGGTGCTGAGGGCATGATTGTGCAGGTTGATTGTCGAGAGTTTAGAAGTCGCGACGATGCCAATACACGCATTGTAAAACTATTGGATCGCTCGGAAGGAAAAACACTGGTGTTTAAGTCTCCACACCTGATGGCGCCCGATGCACAAATAAAACTTGCCCGACAAATTAGTACTCGTACGCTGGCAGATTCTAAACCTGCCCGATATCTTCCCGACGCGAAGTACGTAGCGTTGTTCCCTGATTCTTTGGAAAAGCTCGTATTACATTCGGGCCTTTCAGAACGATTAGCCAGTGTATTTGCCGGCTACCCGATCAATGTCCCCTGCGTAAAAGATCGCAAGCAGGCGGTATTGCGCTGGGCGCACAAGATCTTGAGTCAGGAAAGTGCTGCGGCAAACCGACCCATAAAGGGTTTTACTCCAGATGTGGAACAGGCACTGCTTTCCCATGAGTGGCCTGGAAATATTAGCGAGATGCGCGAGTGCATCGTTGGTGCACTGCAGCGCACTGACAAGGAGTGGATTACACCGGTGGACCTGGGAATTTTTACTGGTATTTCTGCAGATGGTGCAGCGTCGATTACGGATCCTCTTCCGTTCCTTTCTATTTTGGATTCGGACCTAGAGGATGAAGATGAATACGCCGCAACTGCGCTGGAGGATCTCAATATTGCATTGGGACAAGCGGTACACAGTGTGGCGCGAGATAAAAGTGTTACCCCATTGGGCGCCTGGCTGGAAGATGAATTGGTTTTGGCGGTTACGGATCGGTACCAGGGAGACCAGCGCCTTGCCGCTGAATTTCTGCATACCAAGCCGAGAAACATTGGTCGGTGGATGCCAAAAATATTGTCTCGTGCGGATGAGAGGAACAACAGCCCTGTGTGGAGGGAGCCAAAACGTTTTGTTGGGGAATGGGTGAGAGAGACACCCTGGTTGTCTGAGCCTCCACAGCAGATTGTTCAGAATATGTTGGAGGCACATGTCGCCGAACAGTGTGCGGACGCAAAAATCTCGATCCGAGCAAAAATCATGGCAGTATCAGTTCCAACCTACCAAAAAAGATTGCACAGTATTTTTGACAGTGAACAGGGAAGACAGTAATGACTAACAGCATAGTGCTACGATGGCAGTAGATAATCGCGAAGCCGACTCCGATCAGCCGGGGCTAAAGACCAAAAGCATTGAGGAATATGCACAGGAATATCGGCAAATCATGGAATCAGAGCTGCCGCCTTGTCTCGGGTTTTCAGCGCGGCTAAATATGCTATGGGATTTGGCCGCCGCCGTACCCCCGCAAATAGAAGGGCGTGTTATCAGCGTGTTGGGCATCAACAGCGAATGGCGCGAAACGGAAGTTAGAAAGTGGCTGCAAAAAGACATTTTACCCCCGGCGGTGGAGCTGAGAAATATTGTAAAATTTCTCGTTTCCCAGTTGCCAGGGCGACACGACGTTCGTCGCTGGGAGGCATTTTTAGTTTATGGCTCACCCATAGTTTCTTCACCGGTCGATAGTGCGATGTATCGACAAGACCAGGTGAGAAGGGACATTGCGTCAATGATCTTTGCACAGATCACGGATATTTACGGCATTCCCCCCTCTGCCTATCAGGCCGATGCTGTGTTTCAGCGCTGCCTGACACTCATGCAGAAATTCAATATTTATGAGCTGCGTGATTTCCAACGAACCAACAGCCTCTGCACTGAGTGAAGTACTACAACAAGCCGGATATGAGGTGGTGACGGAGTTTGAACAATTCACCACTCGTACAAGGATCGAAAGCGCAGCGGTCATAGCCTGGGTTTGCGATACGCGCTCTGAAGAGGTTTTTGACTGGCTTTTCGGCACCGGTAAGTTGCTATTCCCGGCGAGCAATGCGCCCTCAGCCGAACAAAAAAAAGAATTTTACGATTGGTCTTCAGACCTAGCAGTTTGTCGGACTCAGCTCCTGACGGGCACGATTTAATACTCCAGCGTGCTACAGGGCTGTCAGGACACCACGCAGAAGATGTGATTGTCCCAGGGCAGCCACGTCAACCTTCATCACGCCTTTATCCAGCCCTGTAATGGGCATTTATGCGGCAAATGACCGCTTAATTATGCCATTCTCAGCACATTCATACGCTTTACATTCCATGCCAGTGTCGCCAGCGTCCATTCGCCCGCAACCTTGTCCAAACCTCGCATCGAGAACTGCCTCAACCCCATAACGTGTTTGATGATGCCGAACACTGGCTCTACCGTTTGCTTTCTTAATGCGTACAGCGCTCGACCGGATTGGGTCGTCAGTTGATGTTTCATGAGCCTCACCTGATCATCCGTTATCGGAGTGGGGGCGTCAGGGGCAAACCGATCAAAAACGCACGGGTGATGGTGGTCACGCGCTACTGCCAGTAAAGGCTGGATATTATCCTCTACGCAAGCCTTTACATTATCACCGCTAAAATAGCCTGTATCGGCCAGCAGGTCGGTCACCTTGCCCAGTTCTTCAGGCAGGGTATTCAGCTTTGTCAGGGCCGGCTTTATTTGTTGTTTGTCGTTTCATGTGTGTACTGACGACGAGCATTGTATCGGTGTCAACACTGGCCTGGGCGTTGTAGCACTGCTCAAAGCCGCCGCCAGATACCGGCATGATACGCGACTCTTCATCGGTCAAATTCATCTGGTCTTTATCTCGAGGGCCGGGAAGCGGTGGCTTAGGCTCCCGGCCCCGGGGCTTTTTTCCAGCATCCTGAGCTTGGCGTTGGGTTTGTTTTTGTTGGTATTCGGCTTGTTCACGCGCAAAACGCTCCTGCGCCCGTTCTTCAATTTTTACTTTGGCCGCAGCCAGTGCCTCAAGTCGTGTTTCGCGCCGGGAAATCTCCGCGGGAATGTCCATGCCATCCGCTACCGGCGTTTGATCTGCCGCCTCTGCCTGTGCAGTGAGAGCGCTGACTTCTGTCTTGAGCTGTGCTTCGATTTTCTTTAAGTGGCCATAAGAAAGCGCCTTATGCTTGCTGGCATTCGCCTTGATCTTGGTGCCATCCAGGGCGATACGCCCAAGCTTCATGAGCTTCATTTCACGCGCCAGCAACAAGACCTGAACAAAAAGTGCTTCAAGCTGAGGCAAAAAACGGCGTCGAAAGGTCGCTATGGTGTCGTGATCCGGATGCGTGTTGGCCGCCAGGTAGCGAAACGCAATGGAGTCGTGGGTGGCTCGCTCAATCTTACGGCTGGAAAACACACCGGTGGCGTAACCGTAGATCAGCAAACTCAGTAGGACCGCTGGATGGTGCGCCTTTGATCCACGCCCGGCATATTGACGGGTGAGCTCAGACAGATCGAGCTGATCAACGACCTCCACGACAAACCGTGCCAGGTGGTGTTCAGGTAACCAGTCCGACATAGAGGGAGGGAATAGATAGTCCGTCTCTCGATCAACGTTTACAAAATTGGCCATCACTTATTCCCGGTTACTTTTCAGTGTGACCACATTATCTCATGATGATGTTGTTGGGTTAAGTCCGACAGGCTGCTAGCAGCCGGAAGTCCTCATCGACTGACAGCGCACTACTGGCGTAAGTAAAAGCGCTGAAGGCAATGCTCGCGATAAGCGAGCCGCGTAAAAATAACTTGTTCATAGTAGCTACGTCCGTCCCACGGAAAGTCGAACCTGTAGCTTTGCAAATGAAAACCTTGGTCAGCAATAAAAAACCGGAGAAAAGTCGAGATTTATCTAAACTTCCACGGCTTTCGCGCCGCTAACCACGCTTTATTCTTATATAAGCGGTTTTTATAATAACCTGAAGGGGTTAATTATTGTGTCCCGGCTGTGGGTTACCGGTACCGAATTTAGACTGTTCTAGCGCGGATAGGGCGAAGGTTGAGAGGGTTCTATACCTGCATGGTCGCAAGAATTGCGTCGCTCGCCTCGGCCAGATCGGCATACACCGGTATATCGAGAGGCCTTTGGATACCAGGGTTTGACCCAGCTAAAGCTGCCAAAGTTTGTAGTCCCTTGCCGGTTTTGACCAGGATGGGGCTGCAGTCGTAGCTCTGTGCCGCCTGCAGGTCCTTAAGACTGTCACCTACAAAATGCGCGTCTACGGCGCTGACCTTCAAATCGCGTTCTATAGCCTGTAAGAGACCAGTGGCAGGCTTTCGACAACTGCACTGCGCGTCTGGTAGATGGGGACAATAGAACACCCCGGCAATCTCGCCGCCGAGTGCTTCGACCCTATGGATTAACTTTTTGTGAATTTCCTCCATGTCATCGAGGCTGAAATACCCTCTTGCAAGCCCCGATTGGTTGGTGGCTATGGCAATGGTGAACCCCGCCTTGGAGAGATTGGCGATAGCTTCAATACTGCCAGGGATGGGTATCCACTCCTCCGGATTGCGAATATAAGCATCGGAGTCCTCGTTGATCACACCATCTCGGTCAAGGATGATTAGCGGCATTGGCGGCGGCTATTTGCTCACTGCCAGCTGGGAAATATCGGCAACATGCATGAACAGCTCCCGCAGAGACTTCAATAGATTGAGGCGGTTGTTTCGCAGCTCGGCATCTTCCGCGTTGACCAGTACATCATCGAAAAATGCGTCCAAAGGGCCGCGAAGAACCGCCAGGTTAGCGAGTGCTTCGGTATAGGCTCGCTCTTGCAACAAGTTCGCATTACTTATCTCTACCTCTAGGAGAGAGTCCCACAATGACTTTTCCTGAGGCTCTATCAGTAAGTTGGCGCTTACATCGCCGAATTTGTGCTCGCTGTCCAGCTTTGCCAGGATGTTGGCGACTCTTTTGTTGGCAGCGGCCAGTGCCCTAGCCTCAGGCAATTGGGTGAATGCATTGACAGCATGAACACGGCGTTCAATATCTAGCGGCTGGGAGAGGCCCTTGGCGCTAACCGCTTTAAATACCTCCACGGGTATGTCTTCATCTTCATACCACGCGCGAAAGCGTTCGATGATGTACTCGAAGACCTGATCGATACTTCCCGGTGCAATTACGCCCTGGGGATATTGCGCCTGAGCCAATTGCAGGCAATCCATCAAATCCAGTGGCAGTTGCTTTCCAATAATGATTCGCAGCACTGCAAGTGATGCGCGCCTCAGCGCGAAGGGATCCTTGGAGCCTGTTGGCGGCTGGCCGATGCCAAATATGCCGCACAGGGTATCCAGGCGGTCGGCCAAAGCCAGAGCGCAGGCCGTGTGTGTTTCAGGCAGTCGATCTCCAGAAAACTTTGGCCAGTATTGCTGCGCCAGGGCTGCTGCTACTTCCTTTCCTTCCCCGTCGGCAAGAGCATAGTAATAGCCCGCAATGCCCTGCATATCGGAAAACTCGAGGACCATATCGCTCAACAAATCGGTTTTGCATAATAGAGCTGCCCGCTCGGCTTGGGCCTGCGGTGCACCTATCTTTTGAGCAATAAGCCCTGCCAGCGCCACGACACGCGTGGTTTTGTCATGCAATGTTCCCAGCTTTTGTTGAAATACGATCGTTCGCAGCTTTTCTACTCGATCTTCCAGCCGTGTTTGCATATCCGTCGCAAAAAAGAAGGCAGCATCGCTCAAGCGAGGGCGAATCACTCTTTCATTGCCGCGTATCACCTGGTCGGGGTCTTTGCTTTCGATATTGCTAACGGTGATAAAATTGGGTATTAACTGCCCATCGCTATCCACCAGATGGAAATACTTTTGGTGCTCCTTCATTGACAGTACCAGCGCTTCGGCGGGTACTTCGAGAAAGCGATTCTCAAAGGAACCTGCCAGGGCAATCGGCCATTCAACCAACCCTGTGACCTCATCCAGCAAAGAATCGTCGATTACCGCAACTGCACCGAGTGAGGATGCGAGTTCTTCAACCTGAGTGCGGATGATCTGTTGGCGCTCATCGAAGGAGGGGATAACGTGCTCGGACTTTAATATCTGCTCATAGTCATCGGGGCGTGTGATGGTGATGGGGCCCCCGCTGTGAAAGCGATGACCTCGGGTGCTAGCGCCGGAAGGAACACCCAGAATTTCTCCGAAATCGGACTCCATTCCCAGCATAACAACGCTCCACTGGATAGGCCGAACAAACTCAGTGCGACTGGCGGCCCATCTCATCCGCTTGGGGATTGGCAGCTCAGCGATACTTTCGTTGATAATTTCTATGAGGCAGTCTTTTGCCAAGGTACCCGGTTCTGTGCTGCGAACGCCCAGCCTGACACCTTTGGGGGTATCTATGCTTTGAAGATCCTCGGGCTCAATACCGAGCTTGCGCGCGAACCCAGTCGCTGCCGCAGTCCAGTTACCTTTGTCATCTTTTGCCCGGTCTGCCGGAGGACCCAGGGCTTCCTTTTCCCGATCGGCGCCACGCAATTGAACCTGGTCGATTAACACCGCAAGCCTGCGGGGGGACGCAAACCACTGCACGTCGCCGTGACTCAGTTCTCGCTGTTTCAATCCTTGAACAATGCCGTCTCTGAAGGCCTCACCCAAAGACTTTAGAGCCTTGGGGGGTAATTCTTCTGTGCCCAGTTCTACCAGCAGGGTTTCAGTGCTCATACTCTAGCTAGCCTCCGCTTGAATTTTTCCGAGCACTTCCCGCTTTAGGGGTTCGCTCGCCAAGGGGAAACCTAAAGTGGCTCTCGCATTGAAATAGGATTGGGCGACCCCTCTCGCGAGGGTTCGAACCCGGAGAATAAATCGCTGTCTCTCCGTTACAGAAATGGCGTGGCGAGCATCGAGCAGGTTGAAGGCGTGTGAGGCGTTCATCACTCTTTCATAGGCCGGAAGTGGCAGGTTCTTTTCGATAAGCCGCTTGGCTTCCTTCTCGCAGTGGTCGAATTGTAAAAATAGATGTTCTGTGTCGGCTTCCTCAAAATTGTAACGGGACATTTCCACTTCGTTTTGGTGGAAAACATCGCCGTAGCTTACGTCTCCATCAGGGCCGTGGGCCCAGATTAAATCGTAAATGCTATCGACGCCTTGCAGGTACATAGCGATCCGCTCGAGGCCATAGGTAATCTCGCCCGTCACCGGATAGCACTCCAAGCCCCCCACTTGCTGAAAATAGGTGAACTGAGTGACCTCCATACCGTTGAGCCATACTTCCCAACCCAGACCCCAGGCACCCAGGGTGGGCGACTCCCAGTTGTCTTCAACAAAACGCACATCGTGGACTAGCATGTCCACCCCCAGTGCAGCGAGAGAATCCAGATAGTCCTGCTGCAAATCTCCCGGAGAGGGCTTCATAACAACTTGAAACTGATAATACTGCTGGAGCCGGTTGGGGTTCTCACCATAGCGCCCGTCAGTGGGGCGCCGGCAAGGTTGGACATACGCAGCGTTCCAGGTCTCTGGCCCAATAGCCCTGAGAAAAGTAGCCGGGTGGAATGTTCCAGCGCCCACTTCCATATCCAGCGGCTGCAGCACGACGCATCCGCGATCTGCCCAAAACTCCTGGAGCTTTAGGATGATATCTTGAAAGGTTAGAAAATCTTGCTCGCCGCGTGACACCATTAAACCTATTTTCTAATTGCAAAAAAGCTGGCTATTATACAGGCTCTTTTGTCGGCATAATATGCGCTTTCGTACTCGACCCGTCCGAAAGTGGAAATCAAGCAACTCTCTCATGAAAGCTGTTCAGCTCTTTGCGATTAAAAGCCTCCTGGCGATATGTGCAAGTCTCCCGCTGTCACTAGCGCGCGCACTTGGACGAGGGATAGGATGTCTCTACTGGCCCTTTCGTAGCCGTAGCAGGCGTGTGACTGAAATCAATATTGCGGCCGCGTTCCCCGCGATGCCCCCCCCAGAGCAACACCAACTTGCAAAACAAAGTATGTTGGCGACCACTGAACTTTTTACTGAAATGGGGCATGTCTGGCTGAAGCCCTGGGACTATGTCGCCGGATTGATAACACAAGTCACTGGAGTGGAGTTAATTGAATCCGCCCAAGCCCAGGGCCGCGGTGTAATACTGCTGGCGCCTCATCTGGGCAACTGGGAAGTGGTTGGTCTACATCTGGGCACCCTGGGACAGACTGTATCGCTCTATCAACCACCAAAACTTGCGGGTCTGGGACCTCTCATTGAGGAGGCTCGTCAATCCAGCGGCGCTACTTTGGTACCGACCAACTCTCGTGGACTGGCCCAGCTGCTGCGATGCGTAAAGAATGGGGGAATATCGGCCATTCTGCCGGATCAGGCCCCTTCAGATTTGAATTCCGGGGAGAACAGCGAGTTCATGGGAGTGGAGTGTTTCACCGGGACCCTGTCGAGCAATATGATTCGGCGCACCGGCGCTCTGGCTGTTTTTGGTTATGCACGCAGAGTTCCGGGTGGGTTTTCTATACATTATGAGGAGGCGGACCCCGACATCTATGACGAGGATACCGCGGTTTCTCTTAAGGCATTGAACCGCGGTGTTGAACGCGCTTTGCAATCTTGTGTCGAACAATACCAGTGGGAGTACAAGCGGTTTCGGGTCAGACCCCGGGATGGTGAGGGCCTCTACGATAATATGTAGGATGCTTTTGGGCACTCCCGAATTTCAAAAGGAATACAATGTTTTACGGAAAAGTGATTGCCGGCATGATTGGCCTGCTCTCTGGAGGCCTTTTCGGCCTGATCATTGGTGTGTTTGTCGGCCACAGTTTTGACCGTGGGCTAGTCCGTACATTCAATTTTGGCTCGCCAGAAAATATTGAACGCATTAAAGACAGCTTCTTTGCGACCAACTTCCTTCTGCTGGGATACCTGGCCAAGGTAGATGGGCGAATCTCCGAATCGGAAATTGCACATACTGAACAGGTAATTGCTCAGATGGGCCTGGATGGTGAGCAGCGCAAGCGAGCTATCGAATTCTTCCGGGGCGGTTCTGCTGCGGACTTTCAGGTCGAGCCCACGCTTGTCGCATTTAACGAAATATGCGGATCCCAAAAACATCTTCAGCAGACCCTGTTGGCGTTTCTGATCTCTATGGCTCTGGCTGACGATCACGGACTTGTGGAAGCAGAACAGCTTGCGTTGCAAGACATAGCCGGACGTATGGGTTTTAACCTGGCGCAATTGCAGCAGCTTTTGGGCATGGCCCAGGCGCAAGGTAGCTTTAACAATCGATCTCACCCCAGTTCGGGAAGCGACCCTTCACTCAAAGATGCCTATTCAGCCCTGGGCATTGAGAAAAGCGTAACTGACAAAGAGTTAAAGCGCGCCTACAGAAAGTTAATGAGTGAAAATCACCCCGACAAATTAATCGCCAAGGGGGTGCCTGAGCAGATGATTAAAATTGCGACTGAAAAATCACAAAAAATACTCGCAGCCTACGATACGATTAGTAAGCACCGAGCCCACGCTAAATAGTCGACCCTGAAAAACGCTTAACATGTTGATTGTATTAGATAATACTGGGTATTTGTGAGATGATTTCGACCAGTTTCAAGCCTATTTGGCACTTAATCCGGTCGAAACAAAGGTGGCTCTCGATGAAAGATTCTTCCCCCGATCACCATCAAATGAGTTTTATGGCTGCTGGGTTGATGGATCAACTCAATCCGAAACACCCTCTGTTACATCTTGCGCGAACCATACCCTGGGACTTTTTTGAATCGGAGTTCGCTCCCTTGTATGCGGCAACTGGCAGGCCTGCCAAACCCGTACGCTTGATGGTGGGTTTATCTATTCTCAAGCATATGGAAAATGTCAGCGATGAGGTTATCGTGCAACACTGGGTACAAAACCCGTATTACCAGGCATTTTGCGGGGAGGTTGAATTCCAGTGGTCATTCCCTTGTGACCCATCCGATCTGGTGTACTTCCGCAAGCGAGTCGGCGAAAAGGGATTTGAAAAAATATTGGCATCCTCTATCACCATTCATGGTGAGAAAGCGGTCGAAGAGGAAGTCTGTATTGACACCACAGTACAGGAAAAAAACATCACCTTTCCCACCGATGCAAAGTTGTACCGAAAGATTATTGTTCGTTGCCTGAAATTGGCCAGGAAAGAAGGGATAACACTTCGCCGCAGTTATGCCAAGGAAATTAAGCAAAGAAAACTGGAATGTCGTTTTGCGGGACATCCCAGGAACCGTGCCAAGGCCCGCAAAGCCGTTAAGCGGCTAAAGACCATTGCCGGTCGTTTAGTGCGGGAATTGGAGCGTAAACTGCCACTCGACATTCTGGAAAAGCTGGCAGAGGACTTTGCACTATTCCATCGTGGACTGAACCAGAAGCGAGGGGATACGAACAAGCTGTACAGCTTGCACGAACCCCATGTCTACTGCATGAGTAAAGGCAAAGAGCATAAGCGCTATGAATTTGGCACCAAGGTTTCTATCACGACAACTCGGGATTCAAAAATCATTGTTGGTGCCATGGCCTTTGATACGAACAAATTTGATGGTCATACGCTGCCGGAGGTGCTGTTGCAATTGAAGCGGCTTAACAAACTGAAACCGGCCGTTGGCTTATGTGATCGGGGTTACAAAGGGAAGAAAAAGATCAATGACACGCGGATCATAATGCCCAGCACAGGTACTCGGGATACGGATAGTGCCTACCAGGTGCTGATGCGGAAACGTTTTAGAAAGCGGGCTGGCATAGAGCCGGTGATCGGCCACCTGAAGTCGGATCATCGATTGAACAAAAGTTATCTCAAAGGATTTGAAGGCGACCAGATTAACGTACTGATGGCTGCTGCTGCGTTTAACTTCAGGAAGTGGATGAGATTGTTTTTATTGGCCCCGAAAACGGCTTCCTTATGGAGTCGTTTAACGCAGTTTATTATCAAGCCACGGCATTACGGCGATGCCGTGATGGCCAATTAGGCTTTTTCAGGGTCGACTAAATAGGAAAAGCGGGAGGGCGCTCGTCATCAATAGACTAGGGGCGCCAGAACATGGGTGTGAATAGCACCAACAAGGTGAACACTTCCAGACGTCCGAGCAGCATAGCGCAGCATAGTGCTGCCTTTGCGGGTTCGTTGATCGAGCTATAGTTGTTTGCCACTTCTCCCAAGCCAGGACCAAGATTATTTAATGAGGCGATCACTGCGGAAAATGAGGTAGTGAAGTCCAGCCCCGTGGCCATCAAAATCAGTAAGATAACAATGAACGCGAACATGTAAACAGCGAAAAAACTCCATACCGCGCTAATTACCGCAGCATCTACGCGGCGTTTTCCAATCTTGAGCGGTATGACGGCCTGTGGATGAACCAACTGTTTGAGCTCTCTTAACCCCTGTTTATAGATCAACATGAGGCGCATCGCCTTGATGCCCCCCCCTGTAGAGCCAACACAGCCGCCCATAAACGAAAACATCAGTAACATAATCGGTAAAAATGTTGGCCAGGCAGCAAAGTCTCGCGTCGCAAAACCGGTAGTGGTGGTTATAGATATGGCTTGAAACAAGCCGTGGGCGAAACTCTCCTTCGCATCAAATGTATGGTTTTGATACAGATAGCCACAGGTGAGGACAACACAGGCGAATAGTACCGTGAGGAAAAATCTGGTCTCGGAATCCTTTTGGTATATCAGTAGCGAACGGCGGCGCCAGACCATGAAGTGCAGGCCAAAGTTGATCGCTGAGATAACCATAAATACGCTGCAGATCATGAGTATGGCGTCACTTTCGAAATACCCCATACTGGCGTCGTGTGTTGAAAACCCGCCGATAGCCACGGTTGAAAAAGAATGTGCGATTGCGTCAAAGCCGCTCATTCCGGCGGCATAGTATGCCAGTGCACAGGCCAGCGTGAGCGCGAGGTAAACCGTAAACAATGCTTTGGCGGTCTCAGTTATTCGCGGGGTGAGCTTGCTGTCCTTGGAAGGGCCCGGTGTTTCCGCACGATAGAGCTGCATACCGCCGATACCGAGCATCGGTAATACTGCCACTGCGACTACGATAATGCCTATTCCCCCCATCCACTGCAGTATTTGGCGATACATCAAAATTGATGAAGGTAGTGAATCCAGACCAACAATCACGGTTGCCCCTGTTGTCGTCAACCCGGAAATGGATTCGAATATGGCTTCGGTGGGCGTTAGACCCAATTCCTTATCCAGAGCAAATGGAAGGGCGCCATAAATTCCCAGTACCGTCCAAAACAAAGATGTAATCAGAAAACCGTCTCGGATTCTCAGCTCATGGCGAGTGTTGCGAAAGGGTGCCCACAACAGCAGTCCTGAGAAAAAAGTAATGGCGAGTGCAGAGAGAAAACCCGTAATCGTTTCATCATTGGCGAGTAGGGCCATCACCAGCGGCGCGACCATTGCACTGCTGAAAAGCATCAGCAGCAAACCCAGAACCCGCATGGAAATTGACAGATGCATGCTCGATTCCTAAGAAAAGAATCCGAATCCAACCACAAACAATTTCTCTACTTGAGAGATTTTGCGGCTGTCTACGAGAAACAAAATGACATGGTCGTCAGTTTCCACAACGATGTGGCCGTGGGCGATTAGTACCTCGTCATTGCGGACGACTGCGCCGATAGTGACGCCCTCGGGCAGCCCAATTTCATCCAGTCTTCTGCCGACAACTTTCGATGAGTAGGTATCACCATGGGCGATTATTTCGATGGCTTCCGCCGCACCCCGGCGCAAAGAGTGCACGTTGCTGATGTCACCGCGACGAACATGCATGAGTAGGCTGCCAATCGTTATCTGCTGTGGAGAAATCGCTATGTCAATTTCGCCTCCGACCAAATCGGCATAGGCCGGGTTTGAAATCAGAGTGATGACTTTTTTGGCGCCCATGCGTTTGGCGAGCATGGACATCATGATATTTGATTCATCGTTGTTGGTTAGTGCGCAAAATACATCGTTGGATTCTATGTTCTCAGCGGACAAAAGAGCAGGTTCGGATGCGCTGCCGTTCAGGACGATGCTGTGCGTCAATCGTTCTGACAGTACTCGGCAACGGGAGTAAGATTTCTCAATGACCTTAACCTGATACTTCTCTTCGATGGCTTGCGCGAGAGTCGCACCGATGTTTCCGCCGCCGGCAATCATCACCCGCTTGTAGGGCTTGTCGACCTTGCGAAGCTCGGACATCACTTTTCGAATATTTTCTTTTGCCGCGATGAAAAACACTTCATCGTCGGCCTCCACCACTGTATCGCCCTCGGGAATTATTGCCCGGTCGTGGCGGAAAATGGCCGCGACCCGTGTGTCAACCTTGGGCATGTGTTTCCGAATATCCCGCAGTTCGTGTCCGACGATGGGGCCGCCGTAGTACGCTTTTACTGCGACCAACTGAACTTTCCCATCGGCAAAATCCACAACCTGAAGCGCGCCGGGGTTGGCGATGAGCTGACGGATATTCTTGGTAACTAGCTGTTCTGGGCCAATGATGACATCGACTGGGATATTTTCGCTGTTAAAGATCTGTTCTTGATAAGCGAGGTAATTGGGTGATCTGACTCGTGAAATCTTGGTGGGCGTACTAAATAAAGAATGCGCCACCTGACACGCCATCATGTTGATTTCGTCGCTACTGGTCACGGCCACCAGCATTTCCGCATCCTCTGCACCCGCCTTTAGCAAAGTGCTGGGGTGGGAGGCCTCTCCGACGACAATGCCGATATCAAACTTATCCTGTAAGGAGCGCAGTTTGTCGCCGTCGGTGTCTACGATCGTAATATCGTTCTGCTCGTCGGCCAGGCTTTCTGCCAGTGCGCTACCGACCTGGCCCGCGCCAAGAATGATGATCTTCATAGACCGAGCAACTGTGGTGAGTACTCATGCACAATAATGAAATCTTGTATTGAATGTAAGTACCCACAGGGCGAAATTGTGCACATTGCTGAGCGCTTGTCGGTTCTCAATTTTGTTTTTGAAGCATGGCATAGAATAATCCATCGCCGCCATTGGTGTTTGGTAGTAATTGCTTGCCGTAGGGTTTTTGGATCAACTCACTGTTGATGTGGTCTTGATGGGCTGCATCTGGGTAGTTTTGCAAAAACTTTTCCACGACGCCGCTGTTTTCCTCTTCGAAAATTGAGCAAGTGGCGTACAGTAACGACCCACCCGGTTTTAGCAGTGGCCAAAGTCCCTTGAGAATATGGAACTGTTGCGCCGCCATTTCAGCAATATCTTCCGGTCTTCGTAAAAGTTTGACATCTGGATGCCTGCGGATTACGCCACTGGCTGAGCATGGGGCGTCAACCAATATGCGATCAAAAGACTCTGCCTCAAAGCTCTCCTGGGGCGCGGCCGCATCAACGGCCTGCACCGTCGCAGTTAGCTTAAGACGCGCTAGATTCTCATTTACTTTTACCAGACGCTGTTCGTCCACATCAGCGGCGACCAATTCATCCAATTGGGGTTGGGTTTCCATGATGTGACATGCTTTGCCGCCGGGAGCGGAGCAGGCATCCAGGATGCGCTCTCCAGGTTGAGCGTCCAAAAACAGTGCAGCTATCTGGGCCGCTTCGTCCTGGACACTGACATCCCCCTGGGCGAAACCTGGTATTAATGCAACGTCCATCGGCTGATCCAGACGAACACCGCAAGGTGAGTGTTCACATGCACGTGCGGGGATACCTTCTTTCGCTAGCCGTTCGAGATAAACATCCGCCGTCGTTTTCAAGGCGTTCACCCGCAAGGACATCGGAGGCTGATCGTTGTTGGCTTGAATAATAGATTCGGCCTGCTCTGGCCATTGCTGGTGAATTTTCCGGTAGAGCCATTTTGGATGAGCGTTGCGGGCAGCGGCATCCAGAGTTTCAACTGGTTCTTCACGTTCTCTCAGATAACGACGCAGCAAGGCGTTTATCAACCCCTTGGCCCATGGCTTTTTCAGTGCCCGGGAGGCCCCGACGGTTTCGGCGACCGCCGCATGATCTGGAACGCGCATGGAGTCTAGTTGATAAAGGCCCATTAAAAGCAGGGCGAAAACATCGCCATCTTTGGCCCGTAGTGGTTTGTCCAGAAGTTGATTCAGTATGGCCACGAGGCGGGGTTGTTGACGCAAGGTGCCGTAGCACAATTGTTGTACCAGGGAGCGATCCCTCTCGGCCACCTTGGGTAACACCGAAGGCATGACTTGATTGAGAGACTTACCGGCGATGACCTGCTTGATAATACCGGCTGAAGCAGCGCGAGCATCCAGGGCCATCAGAGCGTACCCAGGCAGGTGCCCGGTGCGAATTGTTCACTTTTAGCGCTAAGTATTTGCTCGACTGACAAGACTTTGCCTCCGGGCAACTGCGCCCTGGTAATGTTCAATTGATCCTGTCCACACCACACGACAATCCCGTCGCGAGTGGCCGCAGCTATAGTGCCCGGAGTTTGTTGATGGTCGGGGCAAGAAACGACAGACGCCTCCCAGATTTTTAAACGCTGCTCACCCAGGGTCGTAAAGCAAATGGGGAATGGGTTAAGGGCTCGAACAGATCGGGCAATTGTGCCCGCACTTTGCCGCCAGACTATTTGTGCTTCAGACTTTAGGATCTTGTTGGCATAGGTCGCTTGCGAGTCTTGCTGTGAAATAGGATTAGACAAATACTGTGGCAGGTCATTGAGTACCTCCAGTAGAAGTGGGGCGCCCACTTTGGCCAAATCGTCGTGCAGGCTAGCCGATGTCGTTGTGATATTAATGGGACATTGAGCACTCGCCAGCATATCGCCGGTATCGAGCCCGGCATCCATTCGCATAATTGTGACACCGCTTTGCTCATCTCCCGCCTCTACTGCCCGCGCAACGGGTGCTGCACCGCGCCAGCGCGGAAGCAAGGACCCATGTACGTTAAGACAGCCCAATCTTGGTACATCCAGAATTGCCTGGGGCAATATCAGCCCATAGGCCACCACCACCAAGACATCTGGCTTCAGGGCAGACAGCTGGGCCACCCCGGTGTCGCTTCTTAAAGATGCTGGTTGACGCACGGGTACCTTGGATGATTCTGCCAGTTGTTTTACCGGGCTGGCATGCAGCTTTTTACCTCTCCCAGCGGGCCGGTCGGGTTGCGTGTACACCGCAACCACTTGATGAGGGCTCGTCAACAGAGCTTTCAGGTGTGGTGCGGCAAAATCGGGGGTGCCGGCAAATACAATTCGCAAGGGAGTAATGGCCATTTTCTGCTAGGCCTGCTGGCGCTGGGATTTTTCTAGTTTTTTGCGAATTCTCTGGCGCTTGAGAGAGGAGATGTAGTCGACAAAGAGTTTGCCATCGAGATGGTCAACCTCGTGCTGTAGGCATATCGCCAATAGTCCGTCCAATTCACGGGTGAAGCTTGCGCCCTCGCGATCCAGTGCTGTCACAGAAATTTTGAGTGGTCTGCACACTGTTTCGTAAAACCCCGGAATAGAGAGGCATCCTTCGTCGTATTCCCCCAATTGGGGGTCAAGTACAGTGATTTCCGGATTAATGAACACCAGGGGGTCGCTTTTGTCTTCAGAGACGTCGATTACCAGGAAGCGCTCGTGCACGTTAATTTGAGAGGCCGCCAGGCCTATGCCCGGCGCCGCATACATGGTTTCAAACATGTCGTCTATCAGCGAGCGTATACGTGCCGTCACCCGCTTCACGGGCTTAGCTTTGGTGCGCAGCCGAGAGTCGGGAAATTCCAGTATTTCAAGTACTGCCATGGCGATAAAATGCCCTTTTTCGAGATGGTGATGGACGAATTTGCCTGCGTGAATTAATAACAATTGGCTTGCCAGAGGCAATTTGCCATCGCAAACTGTGTCTATTATACAGTCAGTGCGGCTGTGCTGCCCAGCAGCATGGCTTTGGTGTGTAGTGCGCGGGACAGATGAACTGGGGCACCCCTGCGCTAGATAATATTAAATGTACTGTAGGGGTTGGGCGCACCTCTGGCAGATAATAATCAGGGCGACGTGGGATAAAAAATGAAAACTAAATCAATATCGGTGTTTGTATTGTTGATGTCGCTGTTATTCAGCGGTGTTCTACAAGCAGCGGTGGCATTACAGGACAACCTTCCCGAGACGTATATTGTAAAAAAAGGGGATACGCTTTGGGGTATTTCGGGAATGTACCTGCAGGAGCCCTGGTTATGGCCTGAGCTTTGGGACGTAAACCCCCAAATAGACAACCCACACCTTATCTTCCCCGGCGATACCCTTTATCTGGTCTGGGTGGATGGTCGACCACGTCTGCGCGTGAAGCGGGGGCGCAACGTGAAACTTGCTCCGAACATGCGCGTCACCGGGTTGGACCTTGCCATACCCGCCATTCCCCTGGATGAAATCGGCGCTTTTTTGCAGCGCCACCGCATTCTCGTTGCGAGCGAGCTCAAGCGGTCAGCCTATGTCGTGGCGGGTGCTCAAGGGCACTTAATTAGCGCTCCAGGTGATCGGATATTCGGCCGGGGTTTGTTCCCCGAGGGTGAAAGGGCGTACGGCATCTTCCGCCAGGGTGATGTTTATCGTGACCCAATTACCGCTGAGATCCTCGGGCACCAGGCACGTGACATTGGCAATGCCCAGTTACTGAGTTCCAATGATGATGATGTTGTTGAGCTGGAAGTGACCCGAGTGGCAGAGGAAGTCCGAATTGAGGATCGTCTGCTGCCCAATGAAGAGCGCATTCTCGACGCTACCTTTCAACCCCGTCCCCCCAGCAGCGTAATAGAAGATGGGTTTATGATAGCGGTCGATGGGGGTGTCAGTCAGATAGGCACCACCGACATTGTGGTGCTGAATCGGGGTAGTCGCGAGGGATTGGAAATCGGCAATGTGTTGGCAATCTATCAAACCGGGCAAGTTGTATACGATAAAATTGCCAAGGAACAGGTGCTTTTACCAGACACTCGCGCAGGGTTGTTGATGGTTTTCGAAGTATTTGAAAAAGCGAGCTACGCCATTGTTTTGAAGGCCAATCGCCCTCTGAAGGTTTTAGATAAGGTTCAAAACCCCTAGCATTTGCGACCTTGGCGGAGAGTTAGTGTAAGCCGCAAGGGGGTGTTTTAAACCGTTTGTTGATTGAATCAGACATTACGTCAAGGATGATGTATGGATGTTTTAGAAGCTCAGGCGTGCCTGCAATTGCACAGTCTCCCCTCGCTTGGCGACATTCCTCTAGCCAGGCTTTTTCTTGAACACGGTAGTGCCGTTAAAATTTGGGATGCCCCTGTGGCAAACTGGCGCGCACAGGGTGTGGATAACGAGGCAATCAGCGGTGCACTCGCGATTCAAAAAGGCGGCCTCTCCAGCGCCGACGCTGCGCAAATCGATGAGCAGCTGCGTACTTTGGATGAAATTGGGGCCCACGTAATCTCCATTTGCGACCCGCGTTACCCGTCTCTTCTTCATACGCTCTATGATCCACCCCCTATTCTCTACGCGCGCGGCGAAGTAGATGTTCTGCAACAAGCCCAATTGGGTATCGTCGGCTCTCGAAAGGCCAGCCCTCATGGTGCGCGCGCGGCTCGTGGGCTCAGTGCGGATATTGTTAGGGCGCAGATGCACGTCTGTAGCGGATTGGCTCTGGGCATTGATTACGCCGCGCATCGGGCTGCGCTCGATGCCGGTGGCAAAACCATTGCCGTCATGGCCAGCGGGCCCGATATCATATACCCGGCGCGCCACCGCTCAATTGCGGAGGAAATAGTAGGCTCTGGCTGTTTGTTGACTGAATTTCCACCGGGATGTAAGCCCCTGCAGTACCGATTCCCCAAGCGAAACCGGATTATCAGCGGCTTGTCACTCGGCATACTTGTGGTGGAGGCCGCATTGCGCAGCGGCTCGCTTATCACCGCTCGCACCGCCATGGAGCAGGGACGAGAAGTTTTTGCTCTGCCGTGGTCAATCTTTCATCCCGAGGGGCGAGGCTGTTTAGGGCTCATTCGCCAGGGTGTCAAGATGGTGCAGGATATCGAGGATATCCTCGAGGAGCTCGGACCACTCTTTAGATGTCAAAGAGAGTTGGTGGGTAGTGCGGAGCACAAAGCAGGTTTAGCAGTCGAACTTAACGACAGGGCGAAACAGGTGTTGAGCTTTGTCGGCAGCGAGTCAATTGGAGTTGATGAAATTGTAGAGCACAGTGGTATGGCCGTCTCTGCCGTGCTTTGTGAATTGTCGGACCTGGAGGTGGCGCAACTGATACAGCGAAGCGGTAGCGGTTATATTCGTCTCTGAGGGCTTTGCCAGCGCTGCGGCAATTGCTAGAATCCGCACTCCTTGCGAGGCGCAGCCTCACTTTTACATTTTGGATTAGGAGTTTATTGATGAGTACGCCATTTGTTGGAATTGTGATGGGTTCCGATTCGGACCTACCTGTGATGGAGGCGAGCTTCGCTGTACTAAAGTCGCTTGGCATACCCTTTGAGGTTCGAATCACTTCTGCCCATCGCACTCCGGAGGCGACCAAGGCCTTTATTGTGGATGCGGAATCCAGAGGATGCGAGGTTTTCATTGCGGCTGCAGGAATGGCTGCGCACCTGGCCGGCGCCGTTTCAGCAACGACGGTGAAGCCGGTCATTGGCGTGCCGATGAATGCTTCTTTGGATGGTTTGGACGCGCTGCTATCAACTGTGCAGATGCCCGCGGGTATACCAGTGGCAACAGTCGCTATCGGCAAGGCCGGAGCAAAGAATGCGGCCTATCTAGCCGCCCAGATTCTTGCGACCTCAAATCCCGCCCTCGGTGATGCTTTGCGCGCAGAGCGCGAGGCTAATGCCGCTGTGATTTTTGCCAAAGATGAGGCCTTACAGAAATCTCTCCAGAGCTGATCTTGCCTGCCCCGCCTGCCTTCCAAATTGCAGCCGCCGTTGCGACATTGCATCGGGGCGGACTTATCGCTTATCCGACCGAAGCCGTCTGGGGACTGGGTTGCGACCCAGCCAATGAAGCTGCCGTAAGACGGCTGCTGGAGTTAAAGCTCCGCGATGTGGGCAAGGGCTTAATACTGATTGCCAGCGATGTGTCGCAGTTTGATTGGTTGTTGTTTGACCTCGATGAGCAACACCGTGCCCGCCTCGATCAATCCTGGCCGGGGGCGAACACCTGGCTGGTGCCGCATAAAAACCGGGTGGCTCCGTGGATTCATGGTGACCATGATACGGTGGCGGTGCGGGTTAGTGATCACCGCGTTGTTCGCAATCTGTGTGACTGCTGGGGTGGTGTGCTGGTGTCTACCTCCGCCAATCGCTCTGGCGATGCCCCCGCCACGCAGCGATTTCAGGTGTTGCGATATTTTGGTGACCAATTGGACTATGTGGTTCCGGGCTCTGTTGGTCGTGCAAAAACCCCCTCGCTCATCCGCGATGTTGTCTCAGATCAAATAATTCGCAGCTAGTTTGCAGCACCCGGTATTGTTATGTGGTGTTCGCGAGTATAATTCTGCGCGGTCCGGTACGGTGAATAAGCTTTATATGCAGATTGAACAAGTAAAAACCTATCTACTGGCTTTGCAGGACAGCATATGCGCCGCGCTGAGTGAGGAAGACGGTCAACAATCTTTCACAGAAGATAGGTGGCAGCGTCCTGAAGGCGGAGAAGGGCGCAGTAGGGTATTGGCTGATGGGGCCGTTTTCGAAAAGGCCGGTGTCAATTTTTCTCACGTCCATGGAGCCAATTTACCTCCCTCAGCAAGTGCCGCGCGGCCCGAACTGGCGGGGCGCAATTTTCAGGCTATGGGCCTGTCTCTTGTTATCCACCCTCACAACCCCTATGTGCCAACTTCACACGCCAATGTGCGGTTTTTTATAGCTGAAAAAGACGGCGAAGATCCAATTTGGTGGTTTGGTGGTGGTTATGACTTAACCCCCTACTACGGAAATACCGAAGATTGCGCTAGTTGGCATCAAGTAGCCGCCTCCGCCTGTGCACCTTTTGGTGATGATGTGTATCCGCGCTACAAGACCTGGTGCGACGAATATTTTTATCTCGCGCATCGCGATGAGCCGCGGGGAATTGGTGGCCTGTTTTACGACGACTTAAACAATTGGGACTTCGACACCTGTTTTGCTTTCATGCAATCCGTGGGGAATTCCTTTCTACCGGCTTATCAGCCTATAGTGCGGCGGCGCAAAGATCAGCCCTATGGAGATCGGGAGAGACAGTTCCAGCTCTATCGTCGGGGACGCTATGTAGAGTTCAATTTGGTATTTGATCGAGGTACCTTGTTTGGTTTGCAATCGGGCGGTAGAACAGAGGCGATACTGATGTCACTGCCACCGCTTGTGCGCTGGGAATACGATTATCATCCCGAGCCAGGCACCCCCGAATTTGAGTTAACTGATTATTACCTTCGCCCCCGAGACTGGCTGGCGCAGGCAAAGTAAAACAGCTATGACGAATGCACAAAAAATCGATAAATACGCAGTGTTTGGAAATCCGATAAAACACAGTAAATCGCCGTTGATACATTCTGTGTTTGCACAACAGTGCGACCAATCAATGCTATATCGAGCCGTAAAAGTGGACATTGATGGTTTTGATGCTGCCGCTACGAAGTTTTTTGAAAGTGGTGGATCGGGTTTGAATGTTACCGTGCCCTTCAAGCGCGACGCCTTCGACTTTGCGGATATCAAAAGTGGCAGAGCCCAGCGCGCGGGAGCTGTAAACACCCTGATCTGCAATTCCGATGGCACCATATCAGGGGACAATACGGATGGAATCGGCCTGATTAAGGACATGGTCGCCAACCTGGGTTGGACAATTAGTGGTTTGAGAGTTTTGGTCCTGGGTGCAGGTGGCGCCGTTCGGGGCGTGCTTGAACCGATGTTACGCGAGCACCCCAAGGAATTGCTGGTGGTCAATCGAACGCCCCAGCGCGCTGTTGAGCTAGCGGCGCAGTTCGCCGATCTCGGACCGATTGAGGGGGGTGCGTATTCGCTTATCGAGCAGCGTCAGTTTGATCTTATTATCAATGGCACCAGTGGTAGCCTAAGCGGAGAAATGCCGGACCTCCCCAGTTCGATGCTGACTGAGCGCAGCTGTTGCTACGACATGGTGTATGGTTCAGAGCCAACGGTGTTCATGCGTTGGGCAGCCCGCCACGCTGCCTGGGCGGTCGCTGATGGGCTGGGTATGTTGGTTGAACAAGCCGCGGAGTCGTTTTATTTGTGGCGTCGCGCTCGTCCGGAGAGTGGCCCCGTAATCAGCCAAATCAGAGCTTCCATTTCGTCGGCTTAGTTTTCCTGCGCTAGCGGCAAAATCGCAGTGTGTTAGACCGATTCGAGCTTTTGGAGGTACTTATCTTTCAGGGCCACGTAGTTGTTTGCGCTGTAGCTGAAGTATGTCATTTCGCCTTCCGACAGTGCCCGAACCTCCCTAGCGGGTGAGCCTGCATATAAAAATCCACTGCGTAAATGCTTACGAGGTGTCACTAGCGCTCCCGCTCCAATGACGACATCACTTTCTACTACGGCGCCGTCCATTACGATGGCACCCATACCGACCAGCACCCGGTCTCCGATGGTGCAACCGTGCAAGGTGGCCTTGTGCCCCACGGTGACTTCTGAGCCTATTGTCAAAGGCCACCCCCCTTCGTTGTAAGGTCCGGCATGGGTGATGTGCAATACCGATCCATCCTGGATACTCGTCCGCCGGCCCACGTGAATTTTGTGCATATCGCCGCGGATAGCGACCTGGGGCCAAACCGACACGTCATCGCCAAGAACGACGTCCCCCAACACAACGGCTGATGGGTCCACAAATACACGCTGCCCCATGGTGGGGGTAGTACCGTCAAAGCTGCGGACACTATCGGAATTGTAATGCTTCATTTATGCCTCTGATAACTGCTCTTGTGTGTTGCTACAATAGCCAGCGAGAGAGGGTCTTGCCAGTACTTTGACGAAGGCGGGGAGACATCATCCCAATTTGTGTAGATTTGTGGAGGGTCATGTGAAGACCAGACGTTTTATTGCGGGTGCGGTATGTCCGCGCTGCTCGGCAATGGACAAAATTATTGTTGATGGTGACACCGATCAACGTGAGTGCGTTGCCTGTGGTTTCAGTGAAGCTCGTCCACAGGCTGCTGCCGCCGGCGAGTTACCGACGCGAGTTAGTCGTGCATCGGCTAGACGCGTGGAAACTCCTGCTGAGGTGGTGACTCTTGTAGATCCTGCCGCGCTCGACAAGGACAGTTAGTTTACCGCTGGATCAGGATGCCATCCGCAGACGCACTTTGTGCGGTTCCCACATCAGTTGTTCGCTGGAAACAATGGTCTGGGGTAAATCGGCTGAGGCCGGTAAATTTCGAATTTGCTCCCAGGCTTTTTCCTCGGCCAGCAATTGTGAGGCCGCGTACTGCACCAGGTTTTCAAGGTTGCTGGCCAACTCGTCACCTATCAGGTGATGCACAATCGTGTTGGCTTCGGTCATATCCACGGGCAACAATGGTCGGCTCAGGTGTCTCATATGATTGTCATTCACTTCCTCAAGCAAGCGGTGAGCCAGAAACGCTTCATCGAGCAGGCCCATCAGCCCCTGTGCATCCGCGATGGGCTCGGGAGGGTGCATAAAATAATCTTCCGCCAAGGACAAAAATGGAGCGGCATAGCTGTGGAAACCCATTTTCTTGCTCATAGCTGCTACCAGGCTAAGGCTGCTCGGTACACTTTCGATATAGCCGGTAATGAAAATCATCAGCGCCGATACTGGATCGCGCTCCGGCAAGATGAGAGTCTGGGATAGTTGAGTCTGTCGATCACCAAGACGAGCGCGCAACTGTCCTGTTTTTTCCTCGCTAAGAATTGCCGCGCTTATAACTTCTCTGATTGTCGGTGTCGCCATGAAGCACCCGATTTCTTGGTCGCAGGGTTTGTCCCTTGATTCAGGCTAGTACATTCTTATAATTTTGCTAAGGAATTGTTACATTGACGACTTTTTATTTTAGGATAACCAGCGATTCGTCCGACTCAGTTGCCAATAACTTAATTGTAGAGACAGGCCTCGAGCAACATTAAATAAGGCAAACGCTAGCCATAGACCCTGGTTGCCCCAACTGGTGGTCAGGTACCAGGTGGGCAGGTAAACACCTACCGTGCTGAACAACATGGTATACATCATGTAGCGAGTTTGTGAGGTGCCGATAAAAATTCCATCCAGGAGATAGCTCGGCGCGGCGATTAGCGGCAGGGCGATCAGCCACCACTGATATTGCGCCATAATCTCTCGTACGGTGCTCAGATCTGTTAACAGTGTAAAAAGAGATTGTCGGAACACCAGGAAAGTCAGGCTGACCAAGACGGCTGCGCCGCCGCACCAAAGAGCACAGAGCTTTGCGGCGTGATAAAAACCCTTGAGATCTCTGGCCCCTATCCGCGTGCCTGTTAGTGCTTCCGCGGCATAAGCAAACCCATCCATGCCGTAGGAGCCAAGCATGAGAAGTTGCATCATAATGGCGTTCGCCGCCAGGATGTCGGGTCCTAGCTTTTCCCCCATCGAGGTGAAGAAAGCGAAACTGAACAACAGACAACTTGTTCTAACAAATAGGTGGCGACTGCTCCTTAGCAGCTTTCGATAGGCAGCCGGGCTGCGTAGCGCTCTATAGAACTGCGAGTTTGGGCGAGTTGGTATATTTCTCCAAACCCCATAAAAAGCGAGAGCGCAGCCGAGGTATTCGGAGATGACAGTAGCCAGTGCGGCGCCATCACTCGCCATCTGCAGACCAACTATCAACAGAAAATCCAGCGCTATGTTGCACGCGTTGGTGGTTACTACGATAACCAGTGGCCAGCGCGTATTTCTGTTGCCGATAAACCACCCGATGCACGCGTAGGTGGTCAGTACTGCTGGGGCACTATAAATACGAATGGAGGCGTAACTTTTCGCCAATGCGCTGAGCTGTTCGCTCGGAGCCATCAGAGTGAGGCCCGCGTCAAGCCACAGGGGATGCAAAATTACGACCCAAAAGGCGATCGCTAATGCTAACAGGGTCGACTGTGCCAATACCAAAAGAGCGGCTGTGCGGTCTCCTGTGCCCACCGCTTTGGCAACCAAGCCGGTGGTTCCCATGCGCAAAAAACTGAAGCCCCAATAGAGAAACGAGAGAATTGCGCCTCCGATTGCCACTGCGCCGAGATATTGGGTCGTGCCCAGATGTCCCAGTATTGCTGTATCAACCAGGCCCAGAATGGGGATCGAAATATTCGACAGGATTGCCGGCCAGGCTATATCCCATATTTGGTGGTTGAGCTTGTGGGCTGTTGCCATATCTAGCACTCACATCCAGGTGATGGTTGTTTGTGGATGACCATAATTTGCCGAATCAAACTTCCATAAAATCAGTATCTTAGTGTTTTTTCCGTTTGAGTTTCGCTATAATCCCCGCGCTTCGCGATGTCGGCTACCGGCCGCGGCGAAGATAAAGGATATCAGATATACAAAATCAAACAGTGTAATGCGGGAAAAACTGCCTGTGGTCTGGCAACATCTGCGCTATATTTGTTTATGGGCCGGTTCATCGAATCGGTTTGATTCTGGATGCGCTTGGGAGTTTTCTACTTAGCAATTCTCCGGCGTCTGGTAGCTGGGTCACAACTAAATACAACAATATGGAGACACGGGGAATGTGTTTTGAAGCGAAACGGCTGTACCAGCTGGCGCTTGGTCCTGTGCTGATGCTGATGAGCTTGCTGAGTGCCGGTGCCTGGGGCAGCGACTTAGAGGCGAGCCACGGCAGTACAGTTAATATGACCGCTGGCGTAACAAGTGTAGGCCAGAGTATCTACGATCTGCATATGATCATTCTCTGGATCTGCGTCGTTATCGGGGTGGCTGTATTTGGGGTAATGTTTTACTCCATCTATTATCACCGCAAGTCGAGAGGTGTCACACCGGCTACTTTTCACGAGAGTACTCAGGTAGAAATCGCCTGGACGGTTGTTCCTTTTATTATCCTCGTTGTTATGGCTGTACCGGCCACAAAAACACTGCTTGATGTCTACAACTTTGATGAATCCGAGTTGGATATCATGGTGACCGGCTATCAGTGGAAATGGAAGTACGAGTACCTGGACGAGAGCCAGGAAAATGTTTCCTTTTTCAGCAACTTAAGTACACCTCAAAGCGAAATAAACAACACTGAAGCCAAGGGCGAGCACTACCTTTTGGAAGTAGACGAGCCTCTTGTTATACCCGTGAATACCAAAGTGCGATTCCTGGTGACCGCAAACGATGTGATTCACTCGTGGTGGGTTCCCGAGCTGGCGGTTAAGAAAGACGCGGTTCCAGGGTTTATCAATGAAACCTGGACCCTCGCCACGCAAGAAGGAGTTTATCGTGGCCAGTGTGCAGAACTGTGCGGTGAGAATCATGGCTTTATGCCTATCGTGGTCAATGTTGTCAGCAAGGAAGCTTACGCTGACTGGCTGGCAGTCAAGCAAAAAGACGCCGCCGAGATCAAGCAGTTAATGGCTCAAAATTTCTCATTGGATGAGCAAATGGAGCGCGGTAGGTCTGTGTACGATCGCAGCTGCCTGGCCTGTCATGGAGCCAATGGAGAAGGCGGAGTAGGTTTGCCAATTGCGGGTAGCCCAATTGCTGTCGGTGATGTGAGCGCGCATCTTGAGGTCGGTATTAATGGTGTGCCCGGCACGGCTATGCAAGCGTTTGGCGGACAGCTGAACGACGTCGATATGGCCGCTGTTATCACTTTTCAGCGCAACGCATTTGGCAACAATATGGGCGATATAGTTCAGCCCATTGATGTCTTCAACCACAAAAAAGGCTAATTGGAGGAGTATACGATGGGCGATCATCACCACGGTCCCGCCAAGGGCCTGACAAGGTGGTTCTTTACCACCAACCACAAAGATATTGGAACCATGTACCTGTGGTTCTCATTTGCGATGTTCATATTGGGCGGCTCGTTCGCCATGATTATTCGCGCCGAGCTGTTTCAGCCCGGTATGCAGCTCCTAGAGCCGGCATTCTTCAATCAGATGACGACGCTGCACGGGCTGATCATGGTTTTCGGGGCTATCATGCCCTCTTTCGTCGGCCTGGCTAACTGGATGATCCCGATGATGATTGGGGCACCGGATATGGCTTTGCCGCGAATGAATAACTGGAGCTTCTGGATTCTGCCTCCAACTTTTCTGTTGTTGGCATCCACCTTGTTTGTGGAAGGTGGGGCGCCAGCCTTCGGTTGGACGTTTTACGCTCCTCTTTCAACGACTTATGCCGCGCCGTCTGTAACTTACTTTATCTTCTCGGTGCACGTTCTCGGTTTGTCTTCCATCATGGGCTCAATCAATATTATTGCTACGGTAATCAATATGCGGGCGCCCGGTATGACTTACATGAAGATGCCGTTGTTTGTCTGGACCTGGTTGATCACCGCGTTTTTGCTGGTGGCAGTGATGCCGGTTCTCGCAGGTGCGGTGACGATGATGTTGATGGATATCCATTACGGTACCAGCTTCTTTTCGGCGGCCGGCGGTGGCGATCCAGTGCTGTTCCAGCATATTTTCTGGTTCTTTGGACACCCTGAGGTTTACATCATCATTCTGCCTGCGTTCGGTGTGGTTTCTCAGATTATCCCTGCGTTCTCGCGCAAGCGGTTGTTTGGTTATGACTCTATGGTTTACGCGACGGCTTCGATCGCATTCCTATCGTTTATCGTATGGGCGCACCATATGTACACAGTAGGTATGCCAGTTGCCGGCGAGTTGTTCTTTATGTACGCGACGATGTTGATCGCTGTTCCCACCGGGGTAAAGGTATTCAACTGGGTGTCTACCATGTGGCGCGGTTCGATGACCTTTGAAACTCCCATGCTTTTCAGTATTGGCTTTTTGATTTTGTTCACCATTGGCGGCTTCACAGGTTTGATGTTGTCCATCGCTCCTGCCGATTTCCAGTACCACGACAGCTACTTTGTAGTGGCTCACTTCCACTATGTAATGGTGGCGGGGGCTGTGTTTAGTATGACCGCCGCTGTGTACTACTGGCTGCCCAAGTGGTGCGGGAAAATGTACAACGAGAACATGGGCAAAACCCATTTTTGGATTTCGTTCATCGGCTTTAACCTGGCGTTCTTCCCGCAGCATTTTGTGGGACTGGCTGGGATGCCAAGGCGTATCCCCGATTATGCGCTGCAGTTTGCTGACTTTAATATGATGTCCAGCATCGGCGCATTCATTTACGGTGCATCGCAGATTATGTTCCTGTACAACGTGATCGCCACGATTGTGTCAGGTACGCCCACCAGTGAAGAGAAAGTCTGGGAGGGAGCTGAGGGATTGGAGTGGTCTATTCCGACACCTGCGCCCTACCATACCTTCGAAACACCACCGATGGTGCGCTAAGAACCTAGCATGCTGAAAGTGAACAACAGCCCTGTCGTCGATACCGTAGCCAAGTTGGTTGTGGTCGCAGTGCTGATGTTCGCTTTCGTGTTTGTCGTGATGGTTCCACTGTATAACGTTTTGTGTGATGTTCTGGGTATTAACGGTAAGACGAATGGGCGGGCTTATACAGCCGTAGAGGTTCGCGTGGATGAAAGTCGCGAGATAACCGTGCAGTTTGTAGCCACCAATAACGAGGGTATGCCCTGGGAATTTGGGCCCAGTGTTACGGCGATGAAGATAAATCCAGGTGCTGTGAATGACACGGTATTTTTGGCCAGGAACCCCATGCCTGCGGCTATGGTAGCCCAGGCGATTCCAAGCATATCGCCGGCGCGAGCGGCGGAGTATTTTCACAAGACAGAGTGCTTTTGTTTTGACCAGCAGCCACTGGATGGCGATAGCTCTGCGGAAATGCCCCTGCAATTTATTGTTGATCAGGATTTGCCGCGGGATATCAAGACCATCACTTTGTCTTATACAATATTTGATGTAACGGAGATGGCGAAGGGCTCACTTGCCAATCGCTAGCGCGCAGCCTTCGGTGGCCGGCGCAATAATACGGAGAAAAAAATGACAAGTCAGACTTCCGCAGAGTACGAAAAATATTACGTACCCGACAACAGCAAGCTAGCGGTATGTGCGACCACAGGGCTGATTTTAAGCATCTTCGGCGCCGCCAGCATTATGAATGATATGACTTTCGGTGATCCGGGGGAGTCTACCAACTCCTGGCCCATCTTCCTGTTCGGCCTGTTTTTCTTTGTGGCGACTCTGTTTAACTGGTTCCGCATTGTTATCCGCGAAAATATGGCGGGAATGAACAGCGCTCAGTTAAAGCAATCCTATGTGCTGGGTATATTCTGGTTCATTTTCTCGGAAGTGATGTTTTTCTTCGCCTTTTTTGGCGCCTTGTTTTATATCCGCAACCTATCCGGCCCATGGCTGGGCGGTGAAGGTGACGGCGGCAGAATGAGCGCTCTGTTATGGGATGGTTTTCAATACGCCTGGCCGATGATGGAAACACCACAAGAAGTATTGGGTGGTGCCGCGGCACAGCCCATCGCGAACAACGGCACGTTTACTAGCCCTCACACCAGCATGGCCTTCGCGGATGCGCACGCCTGGTACGCCTGGCTGCCAATGTGGAACACTATCATCCTGCTTACCTCCAGTGTTACCTGTCATATCGCGCACAATGGAATCCTCGCAGGTGACAAGAAGAAGTTTAACTGGTGGCTTGGTATCACCGTCGCGCTCGGTATCATTTTTCTTTACTTGCAGTACATGGAATACCACGAGGCCTACGTCGAGTTTGGACTGACTCTGAAGTCAGGGGTCTATGGGTCTACCTTCTTCATGCTGACCGGATTCCACGGTTTCCACGTGGCATTGGGAATGACAATGTTGTTGATTCAGTGGTTGCGTTCAGTTCGAGGCGGCCACTTTAGCGCGGAGGATCACTTCGGATTTGAAGCATCCAGTTGGTATTGGCACTTTGTCGATGTTGTCTGGATAATGCTGTTCTTGTTTATCTATATTCTCTAACAGCTTGGGGTATTAAGGTTGGTGGGACGTTTGTGGCGATGGCCCTGCGTCCCAAGGGTTTTGGTTTCCCAGCTGGCCGGTGGCTATGCTGTAAATTATTAAGCCCGCCAGTGCGATGGCAATTAGTAGTCGAATGCCCAGTGAGTGCAGAGTGCGCTTCTTTGTTTTGTCTCCCTGATCCTTCATGAGGAAGTAAAAGCTACTTCCCATGCTCACAAGCAACGCCAACACAAGAACGACTATCGCTATCTTTAACAAATGGCATCTCCTTCTTTTTATAGTGGCAGTATAAACCACCTGCGGAGCTTGAGGTGAATTTACCTGGCGGTGCACGCAGACCATTGGAAGTTAAAATGCCTGATAGAGCATCCGGTTTTCAGTTTTACCCAGAATGGCGGATTGGGCTCGCAACAGCGCTGTTGTTACCTTTCCTTGTAGGCCTGGGTTTTTGGCAATTGGAGCGTGCGCGCGAAAAAGCTGATCTTGGTGAGACCTGGGAGCAACGCAGCCATGAGCCCCCTGCCCCTCTCTCTCAAGTGGTGGGTCAGGGCCCTGACACCTTGGCTTTCAAACCTATTTTAGTGACCGGGAAATACGTGAAAGACGCAGTATTTTTGCTCGACAACAGAATACACAAAGGGCAATTTGGCTACGAGGTTCTGGCTCTTTTTGACGTCGATGGAATAGATTTGCCCGTGCTGGTAAATCGCGGCTGGATTGGCGGCGACCCAGCGAGATTATCTCTACCTCAGATTCCCCGCGAAGAGGGGCAAATATCTCTTTCGGGCCATCTTTACATTCCAGGCGATAAACCTTATCTGCTGGCGCAGCAGATCTTTGAGCCCGGTTGGCCCAAGCGAATTCAGGCACTCGAGATGGACAAGATAGCCCGGGCAGTTCCAGATCAGTACAGTCAAAATATGTTTCCGCATCTATTGCGCATAGATTATGGGCAGCCGAGTGCGCTCGTCGTGGATTGGAAAATTGTTAATGTCAGCCCAGAAAAGCACGTCGCCTATGCCTTTCAGTGGTTCGCCATGGCTGTGTTTCTAGCGATATTCTACCTGCTTCGCAGCACTAATCTGTGGCAGCTACTGCCATTCACAAAACGGAATCGAAGCTAAATGGACGCCGAGAAAACTGGCAGCAACAATCGTATGGTGCTGCTTCTTATCGCGGGAATACCCGTGACCGTTGTCCTTGTGGCTACCTGGTTGTGGTATTACGTCGTCCAGGGAGACCTGGACCTGTTGGCGGCAGTGGGTACTTCCAATAATGGAGCGCTGGTGCAGCCACCTCGACAACTCCAGGAAATAGATATGTGGGAAACTGATGCCCTCCCCTCCAGGTACTCTGAACTTGAACGCCGCTGGACGTTTCTGGTGCCGGGAAACGGTATTTGCGACCAGGTATGTGAAGAGACTCTCTATACCACCCGGCAGATTCATATCGCCATGGGCAAAGAGTTTAATCGCATCCAGCGAATCTACTTAAGTGACACGACCACAGCTGATACCATGCTGGACCTTGATCAATTAAGTGACCAGCAGCCAGTCCCCAAAAGTTTTGAAAAGCTTTTGGCCTCGCAGTATCGTGGGATGAAAGCCATGACCGTATCAAATAAAGACCACCGGACATTGCTCCGGGAGTACGCGATCGAGCCCAGTAGCTGGTATCTGGTTGATCCTGCGGGGTGGATTATGATGTCCTATGACGGAACGGTTGACTATAAAGGCGTTATGTCCGATCTCAAATTTTTGCTGAAGAACTCCAGTGAGTAACGTCAATATGGCCGAAAATCCGGTTGCAGTACCCGCGAGCTGGCGCGACTACCAGGAGCTGACCAAGCCCCGGGTGGTGGCCCTGATGATACTGACCTCGGTCATTGGAATGTTTATGGCGGTACCTGGAATGGTGCCACTCCAAGTTCTTATACTGGGTAATCTTGGCATCGCTATGGTGGCTGGAGCTGCGGCTGCTGTGAATCATCTCGTGGACCAGAGTGTCGATCAGAAAATGGCGCGGACTCGCAATCGCCCCATTGCCCAAGGCCGAATAGGCACCGCCCAAGCCACTGTATTTGCTTGCGTCCTGGGTGCCGGGGGAATGGCGATCTTGCTGGTTTGGGTTAACGCTCTGACCGCCTGGCTGACCCTGGCATCCCTAGTTGGCTATGCTTTTATCTATACGATGTTTCTTAAGAGAGCTACGCCGCAGAACATCGTGATCGGCGGTCTTGCCGGTGCCGCCCCTCCCCTACTCGGCTGGACTGCAGTTACCGGAGAAATGGGTGGGCACGGCCTCCTCCTCGCCTTAATTATTTTCGCGTGGACTCCACCCCACTTCTGGGCTTTGGCTATCCACCGGAAGGAAGAGTACGCTGCGGTCGATATCCCAATGTTGCCGGTTACTCACGGTGTCGCCTTTACCAAACTGCATATCATGCTTTACACCATCATTATGTTTCTGGTCACCCTACTTCCCTATGCCACCATGTTAAGTGGCCCGCTCTATCTGCTGGGTGCTGTGGTTCTGGGGGCTGGGTTTTTCTACTGGGCAGTGGAGTTGCTACGGGATAAAAATCCCAACGCACCGATCGAGACCTTTAGGTACTCCATCGTCTATCTAATGGCACTGTTCCTGGTGATGTTGGTAGATCACTACCTCTTTCCGCAAATACTGGTGTAACTCTCTCCTATGACCAACGAAAACAGGCGCACCCAGGCGAGAGGGATTAAGATAACGATCGCAGCGGTGGCGGTGTTTATGTTTATCGTGGTCGCAAGCTTTGTTCATCGAGTGCAGATGCCGCGAGTAATGGGTGCCTCGGAGATGAAGATAAATGGCGCATATATGTTCGAGACGCCACGTAATATCGGCCAATTCAGTTTGCAAAGCCACTTGGGCGAGGCGTTCACGCCTGCCAGTTTCCAGGGGAAGTGGACCCTGGTGTTTTTCGGATTTACCTATTGCCCTGATATTTGTCCGACGACCATGAGCTTTCTCAACAAATTTGTGGGCGAGTTGGAGGGTACCGAATCAGAAAATACCGCAGTGGTAATGATTAGCGTGGATCCGGCCCGCGATACCGTTGAGCAGCTGGCGAGCTATGTCCCCTTCTTCAATAAAGACTTCGTGGGTCTAACAGGCGAGTTTTTGGAGATACACCGCGTAGCCACGGCGCTCAATACCCCTTTTCGCAAGGTCACCGGAAAGGATGGAGAGTATCAGGTTGACCACAGTTCTAATGTGGTACTCATTAATCCCCGCGGCGATTACCACGGTTTTTTCAAGGCGCCGTTGGATATGGCGAAAATGAAAGTGACTTATCGCTCCGTCCGAGCCCAGTGGCAGCAATAGCTAGAACTCGCCCACGTTAGTGAGCGCCTGCTATCTCATTTCCGCTTATAAAACCTAGGTCAAAACTAGCCTGTAGGCGTTGCTCCAATTTAAGCTCCAGGCCGTTCGCCACCTTGATAACAGCCCCAGGCAGAGTGCCCGCGTCGGTGCTTACATTTTCTCCCGTGCTCTGAGCTGCTGTTTGAGCCGCAGTATGGTTTTGTGTTTCGTTGTTGGCCGTTTTAATGCTTTTGGGCATTTCCGCAATACTGAACTGGCTGGCCGCGATCAACAGGGCCATTGCCGATAGTTGAAATTTCATAACTTCTCCAAAAAGTGTTACCTAAACAAGTGCGGGTAACATAATAATTACTGTGGACGTCTATAATGGAGCTTATTTTGAACTTTTCAAGCTTTAAAGTAACAAATGTATAAAATTTCCTAAGTTGTTAATTTTACTATATTAACTGATCCACATTTAACCATGGACAAGGCTGGAGTTTCGCTATGTAACACCATTTCTACAAAGGTAACAATATTGCTCGCGCTAAGAGCAAGCCGGTCGCCCCGATTTGCTACACTCCTTGGGACGTAGAAATTTCGCTCACAATGGGCTTTAATCCTTGTCCCGGCATACCGGGCCCACTAATCCGCTTCATCAAAAGAAAATGTCTATGACTGCAACTTCGCCCCCGCTCGTATTGGTTGACGGCTCCTCCTACGTTTATCGAGCTTTTCACGCTCTGCCCCCCTTGACCAACTCCCAGGGCCAGGCCACTGGCGCGGTGAAGGGCGTGATCAATATGTTGCGCCGCCTTTGCAAGGATTATCCGGATAGCCCGGTGGCGGTCGTATTCGATGCGAAGGGTAAAACCTTTCGGGATGACATTTATCCCCTATACAAGGCCAACCGCCCTCCTATGCCGGACGAACTGAGAGAGCAGATAGAACCCATCCATGAAATCGTCAAGGCGATGGGACTCCCGTTTATATGTACACCGGGGGTTGAGGCCGACGACGTAATTGGTACGCTCGCGCGTGAGGCCAGCGAAAAGGGGCTGTCGGTGGTGATATCCACCGGCGACAAGGATATGGCTCAGCTGGTTAATCAATACACAACCTTGGTTAACACCATGACAGAAACTGTGATGGACAAAAGTGGGGTTGTGGACAAATTCGGAATACCTCCTGAGTTGATAATCGATCTGCTTGCACTAATGGGTGACAAGGTCGACAACATTCCAGGTGTTGCAGGAGTTGGTGAAAAAACGGCATTGGCATTGCTGCAGGGTCTTGGAGGGGTGAATGAGATTTACGCCAATTTAGACAAAGTCGCCAGCTTGGACTTTCGCGGTTCTAAAAACATGGCCGCCAAACTGGAGCTCGAAAAGGAAAATGCTGAACTGTCCTATACGCTGGCGACCATAAAGACCGACGTTGCACTGGATGAATCGCCCCAGCAGCTGGAAAACAAAGATCCCGACAGAGAAGGGCTGCTTGACTGGTTTACTCGAATGGAGTTTCGCTCCTGGGTGGAAGAACTACTGTCAGATGAGGACTTGGTCCCCGCTGAACGGGTTGCTGTGGACTATGACCTGGTGACCGAGCAGGCAAGTCTTGATACTTGGTTGCAAATCCTGGCAGATGCCGAGGTGTTCGCCTTCGATACTGAGACCACCAGCCTGGACTACATGGAAGCTCGCATTGTTGGAGTGTCCTTCGCCGTAGAAGCAGGGAAGGCCGCTTATGTGCCGTTGGCTCATGACTATCTTGGGGTGCCGCAACAGCTTGACCGGGAGTTGGTGTTGGCACAGCTCAAGCCTTTGCTTGAAGATCCCCAACAACGCAAAGTGGGGCAGAATCTGAAGTATGACGCCAGCGTACTGGCCAACCACGGAATTGAGTTGAAGGGCATAGCCTTCGATACCATGCTTGAATCCTACGTTCTCGATTCAACCGCCACCCGGCACGACATGGATAGTCTGGCGCTGAAATATTTAGGCTGCAGCACGATTCACTTTGAGGATATTGCAGGGAAGGGCGCCAAGCAACTCCGTTTCAATCAGATCACATTGGAAGAGGCGGGCCCCTATGCCGCCGAAGACGCTGACATCACACTTCGATTGCACGAAAAACTGTGGTCAAATCTGGAGCAGGAAAAATCCCTGCGGTCGGTCTTCGAGGAGATCGAACTGCCTCTGGTGCCTGTGCTATCGCGTATTGAGCGACGCGGGGCCTTAATATCCAGGGAGTTGTTGATTGAGCAAAGTGCGCAGTTGGGTGCTCGCTTAAAGGAGCTGGAAACGCAAACCTATGAGATGGCAGGCCAGGAGTTCAACCTTGGTTCTCCCAAACAACTCGGTGAAATCCTATTTGAAACATTGCAGTTGCCCGTGGTTAAGAAGACTCCCAAAGGAGCGCCGTCCACTTCAGAAGAAGTGCTTACCGAACTGGCCCTGGACTATCCTCTGCCAAAGTTACTGCTCGAATACCGCAGTCTCAGCAAATTAAAATCTACCTATACCGATAAATTGCCAGAAATGATTAATGCCGCAACCGGCAGGGTGCACACCTCTTATCATCAAGCCGTTACAGCCACTGGGCGACTGTCGTCTTCCAACCCCAATTTGCAGAACATTCCTATTCGTACCCAAGAGGGTAGGCGTATCCGCCAGGCCTTTATTGCGCCACAAGGGTACAAAATAGTAGCGGCGGATTACTCCCAAATTGAACTTCGTATTATGGCTCATCTTTCGGGAGACCCCGGTTTGTTGAGCGCCTTTAGCGAGGGGCTGGATGTGCATAAGGCAACGGCGGCAGAAGTGTTTGAGGTGTCTCTCGATCAAGTTTCAGGCGATCAGCGCAGGAAGGCGAAGGCCATCAACTTCGGTTTGATATACGGTATGTCTGCTTTTGGCTTGGCCAAACAATTGCATCTAGGACGTCACGAAGCCCAGGAGTACATCGATCGTTATTTCGAGCGTTATCCCGGAGTTCAGGATTACATGGAAACGACTCGGGCTTTGGCCAAAGAGCAGGGCTATGTTGAAACCTTATTTGGGCGGCGACTTTATCTGCCAGAAATTAATGCCAAAAACAAAATGAGGGTACAGGCGGCCGAAAGAACCGCTATTAACGCGCCGATGCAGGGCACCGCCGCTGACATCATTAAAAAAGCCATGCTCGCTGTTGATCTTTGGTTGGGGAAAGGCGAGGTGGATGCCCAAATGGTGATGCAGGTACACGACGAACTGGTCCTGGAGATTGCCGAGGATCAAGTTGATAGTGCCAGCACACAATTGTGCACGCTGATGTCTGATGCGGCATCCCTGAATGTACCTCTTGTTGTTGAAGCTGGCATCGGAGACAACTGGGACGAGGCCCATTAGAGGGCTTAAGGTTTGTGCCAGAAAGCTTAACTACTTGGTGAGCGCGGCGTGCTCCGGCTCATCGTTGGAAACCTGGGCGGGGACTGGAGGGGTCAACCAGGTGTTTAATACGGTTATTAACTCCTGGTGTCCCGTGTGTTTCAAAGAAGAGAACAGCTGCACACTCACCAGGTCCTTGTGCTCCTGAACTGCCGCACTTACTTTCAGCATTGCCGCCTTGGCCGGGCCCTTTTTCAGCTTGTCAGATTTCGTCAACAAGATATGGACGGGCATGTTTGCCGCCACCGCCCAGCTGAGCATTTGTTCGTCGAAGGGCTGCAGGGGGTGCCTGGAATCCATTAGCAGTATCAATCCGCGTAAACTCTCTCTGCGTTGCAAATAACCCTCCAGTTCCTTAATCCAGGCTAGCTTGACGGCCTTGGGGACCTTGGCAAAACCGTAGCCGGGCAAATCCACCAGACGCTGCTCGTCTGATAGAGCAAAAAAATTGAGCAACTGCGTGCGGCCGGGAGTTTTAGAGGTTCTCGCGAGTTTCTTATTTTGCGTTAAACTATTGATTGCACTCGATTTTCCGGCATTAGAGCGCCCTGCAAAAGCCACCTCATAACCGCTGTCCGGGGGACATTGCGAAACTTTCCTCGCGCTGGTGAGGAACTCAGCGGCGCGGTAATTGGGCGCTTTTATGCCAACCGTTTGATCTGTATTATCCATTGCGTGGTATTGCCTGTTTTGGTGGGGGCATCTCGTATATAATGCCACAGCTTTTTTCGTCAGTTATCAAAAGCTTGCATGCCGAGCGGTGATTAATTGGCCTTATTGGAAATTACACGAGGTTACTCATGAACAAATTGTTTGCCGTCTTGTTGCTAATGTTTGCTACACAGGTATTCGCAGAGCCCAATATGGAAAAATACAACAAAAGCTGCGTTATCTGCCACGCGACCGGCACTGCCAATGCTCCCAAGACAGGCGACGCTGCCAGCTGGGCTCCGCGCCTGGCGAAGGGCATGGATGTTCTACTCAAGTCAGTCGAAACAGGTGTTAGTGCAATGCCGCCCAAGGGTATGTGTTTCGATTGTAGCACTGAAGAGGTTCAAGCCCTGATAGAGTTCATGGCTAAGCCTGCTGAATAAGTAATTTTTACTACTATTTATCTGGAATTTAAATGAAGAAAGTCGCAATTATGCTGGGCCTCATTGCAGGTCTGACGCAGGTAGGTTATTCCGCAGCTGCAGCGCTGGTTGGTGATGCTACCGCGGGTGAAAGCCAGAGCATGGTGTGCTCTGCCTGCCACGGAGCTGACGGCAATAGTGCTGTTCCGGGTTTTCCCAAATTAGCGGGTCAGGGAGAGCGGTATTTGCTCAAGCAGCTGCAGGATATTCGAGACGGTGCGCGTCCAGTACCCACTATGGCGGGTCAACTCACCGGAAAGTCAGATCAACAACTGTCAGACCTCGCAGCATACTATGCATCACAGCCCGCTTCTGGCGGTAAAGCCAAGCCAGATTTGGTTGCCCTGGGAGAAAAGATTTATCGCTCAGGAGTGATTGAGCGCAAAGTTGCCGCCTGCACCGCATGCCATTCGCCTACAGGCCGCGGTAATGCGCCAGCGGGATTTCCTTCTCTTGGCGGACAACATGCCGAGTATATCGCTACTCAGCTGAAAATGTATCGCAAGGGCTACGAAGACGAGACTGGTCGTACTAACGACGGTGACGCGATGATTATGCGCAGCACCGCATTCGGGCTTAGCGACAAGGAAATTGAAGCGGTCGCTAGTTACATCGCCGGTTTAAAATAAGTTGTCGTTGGAAAAATCAAGGTGGCTTTTTAGTCGCCTTTTTTTTCCAATTCAGAACCCTTATCGTAAAATGTTGTCGAAGATTGATACCACATTTATGGAGAAAAACATGTTTAAGCGTCTACTGTTATCGATACCACTCATTCTGCTTGGCCCGCTGGCGTGCACTGCCCAGGAGAGCGCGCAAAGCTATGCCGAAGGTACCCACTACAGTCTGATTGTTCCGGCGGTTCGCACTGCTGACCCTGCCAAAATTGAAGTCGTTGAGTTTTTCTCGCACGGCTGCAGTTACTGCTATAATTTTGAGCCCATTCTGAATCAATGGAAGAAAACCCTTCCCGATGATGTCGACTTCCGCGGATCACCTGCGGTGTGGAGTCCAGGAATGGAGCTGCACGCCAAAGCCTACTATGTGGCAGAAGTTCTGGGGGTGCTGGATACAATGCATCTTGCGTTGTTTCAGGCTATGAATGTCGATCGCAAGCGATTGTCTTCCGAAGATGAAGTCGCCGAGGTTTTTGCAGCCAACGGCGTTTCAAAAGAGGATTTTTTGAAGACACTCAATTCTTTTGGTGTTTCAAGTCAGGCTCGCCAGGCTGCCTCTAGAGCTCGGGCTGCGAAGGTCACCGGCACACCTGAGATGATGGTCAATGGCAAATATCGAATCAGCACTCGTCTGGAAGCGGTGAAGGGCCAGAGCGATATGTTGAAAGTTGCGAGTTTTTTGATACAGAAAGAGCGCGCAGCCAAGGGGAGTTGATAGGCAGTCATTCGAAATTGCAATAATACGCGAGGGCGGCTTTTGCCCTCGCCAGTTGGATCCCCAAAAACCCTTACATCCCGCTAGTGTATATTTCCAAAGAAGTCTTCCCGCTGCCGCGGATTTGCCGAAATGCCAGCGCATACTCTTTTAGCATAGCCAGACAATAGTCGAGTCGCTGCTCAAAATATTCCTGCGCTTCGGGTTTGTTATTCTGCGGGTCTTCATTGAAGACTTTGTCGACATAGCGAATGATAAGATGCTCAGGTAAATAACAGATGCGGCTGTTTTTGTAGCTGCTCATTCGCAATTCAGCGATGGGGAAGGAGCCGCCATCGGCTGTGGATACCGTCACGATTAGTGCTGGTTTGTGAGCGAGCTCTCCGCCGGCAGTCCACATCAGGAAAAAATTCTTGAGCCCGGCTGGGGCCATCCCATGCCATTCCGGGGAGACGATCACGAAGCCATCGCAGGATTTTAATTCCGTGCTCAGGGGCGCGAGAATTGATTGCCACTGCTCATCTCCGGCCCATATGCTTTCGTCCCATAGGGGCAGCGGATTGTCCGCCAGGTCGTATAACCAGGTGTGCTCGCAATAACCCTGCTTCAGGAGTTCCTGTTCTATATGCCTGCCAACCTTTCCACTTTGTGATTGCACTCTATGGCTGCCGCAGATAATACCTATCTTCATCTTCTATCCTAATGATTGTTTTGATTCTTAAATAGTCAGCCATTCGGGAACGGGTAGACCTTTGTTCTCGAGGAAGACCGGATTAAAAAGTTTACTCTGATAACGATTGCCGTAATCGCACAAGACTGTGACGATGGTGTGCCCAGGACCCAGGTGCTCCGCTAGGCGAACAGCGCCTGCAATATTGATCGCCGACGACCCGCCCAGGCACAAACCTTCGTGAATTAACAAATCGAAAATATAGGGAAGAGCTTCGGCGTCGCTAATGCTGAACGCCTGGTTCACCTTTGCCTGGGCCATATTGTCTGTGACGTGATTTATGCCTATGCCTTCTACGATGGAGTTTCCCGGTGAGGCTTCGAGCGTGCCATTTTTAAAGTATTCGTAAAGTGATGCCCCTGCCGGGTCTGCAATACCGATGACCACATTGCTATTGTGCTGTTTTAAAGTCGCTGAAACTCCAGCTAGAGTGCCACCGGTGCCTACCGCACAGACAAAACCATCAACCTTGCCATCGGTCTGCTCCCAAATTTCAGTGCCCGTGGTTCTGGCGTGAATTTCCATATTGGCCAGGTTATCGAACTGCCGCGCCCAAATTGCACCATTGCTTTCCCTGCTCGCGTATTTCTTTGCCAAGCGCTCTGCAGTATGAATATAGTGTTTTGGGTCGTCGTAGGAAGCGCCATTGACCAGATGAAGGTCAGCACCGAGTAGTTCCAGCGTGTCGATTTTTTCCTTACTCTGGGTAATGGGCATAACCACAGTACTGGTATAGCCCAGGGCATTGGCCAGCAGTGTCAGGCCGATGCCTGTGTTGCCCGCAGTACCCTCAACGATTCGTCCGCCGGGTTGAAGTTCACCCGATTGTTCCGCAGCTCTGATGATTCCCAAAGCCGTGCGGTCTTTGACCGAACCCCCCGGGTTTAAGAATTCTGCCTTGCCCAGAATGGCGCAGCCGGTGCGTTCAGAGACTTTTTTTAGATGGAGTAGGGGAGTATTTCCTATCAGCGCGGTGACGTCGGTGGCGGTTTGCAAATTAGTCTCTCCGGAAACAGGTGTTTGTCAGTGCTGGGGAGTATGCCACAGCCGCGCCTTTGCGGTCAGCGGCTACCAACACGATAGGCACGAGTTGTCAGAATTAATGCTGCAATAGAAATGAGTACCATCGTGATGATCATTGGCCGTGGTGAGTCGGTTAGAAAACTGCCTACCGCTGCGCTGGCACCGGCGGAGAGCGACATCTGAACAAAACCCAAGAAGGCCGAAGCGGTACAGGCAATATGTGCAAAAGACCTAAGTGCAATGGTCATAGCGTGAGGAAGGATAATGCCCAGTGCTGTGGTAAAAAAGGTCATTGGCAGCATTAGTGCGTAGAGACTGTTGGGAAATATTTCTGTGGCCGCCCACATTGCAAGCGTTGCGATCAGCGCTATTACAGCGCCCATTAGCATCAGTGACCCGGAACTGTGAGAGCTCGAGAGTCGCGCACTCAAAGCGCTTCCGCCCATGTATCCCAGTACGGTGGTAAGGAAAATTAGCCCGAAGTACTCTACCGGTACGCCCAACATATCGATATAAATGAAACTGGAAGATGAGAGGTAGCTGATCATAGCGGCATAGGTCATGCTGCTGGCTATCGTCACTGTCATGTAGAGCGGGTCGGCGAACAATTTGCCGTAGTTTTTCAAAATGGCTGCGGGACGCAGGCTTTGTTTTTCGGGTAGAGACTCAGGCAGATATCGACTGGTTAAGAAGACGATGGAGCAGCCATAGAGCGCTAGAAAAACGAATACGCTTGGCCATGGAAGGACGAGCAACATCAGTCCGCCCAGGGTGGGCGCAATTGCTGGAGCAAGCGCCATTAGCATGGCAATCAGCGAGAACACCTTCGCGAGTCGCGTGGGGCCGAAGATATCCCGGGCGATAGTTCTGGCTAGAGTCGGCCCAACGCAGGCACCTACTCCCTGGGCAAACCGCCAGGCCTGGAGCTCTTCGATTGTCGTGGAAAGACTACACCCCAAGCAGGCTGCGACAAATAATACTGTTCCGCCCAACAGTACCGGCTTTCTTCCAATCCGGTCCGCGAGGGGGCCGCACAGCAGGTGGAACAAGGAAAAACCGATGAGGTAGGCACTGACCGTCAAATGCATGCCGCTGATGTCAGTATTTAAGGAGATTCTCATGGCCGGCATGGCCGGAAGATACATGTCGATGCTAAGGGGGCCGAGCGCCACCAGGCCCGCCAATATTGCAAGCAGCCAGCGGGAGTCTTCGTGGAGATGTCTGGGGTTCATGGGCCGGCGATGCTAGCACAGCCCATGGTGATACTCAGTAGAAACTGCCTACTTGTCGAAATTAAGCACAACCTTCCACCAGAGCTTTGGAAATAGTGTATGCCACACCATCAGAAACCAGGCTTCTCCGGGGTAGATAATGTCCTTGTTTTTAGAGACTCCCTTGTCGATGGCATCGACAATTTTTTGCGGGTCCGCCAGCCTTCCCTTTTCGATAGATTCCTTGATGCTTCCCGGCGCGTCTGTCGCCAGAGCCTGTTCCATGAGCGGTGTATTGACCGCGGGTGGGCAGATCAGGTGAACGTTAACTCCCGACCCTCGAACTTCATTCTGCAGCACTTCCATGTAGGTATTCACCGCGGATTTTGTAGCACAGTAAGCTCCCATATTAGGGACCAGTGCGTGACCCGCTATAGAGCCGAACACGATAACTCGGCCCGATTTGCGCTCCAGCATCGCCGGCAAGACTGTTTTGACCAGGTAAGTGGTACCGAAATAGTTAACTCGAAACAGCCGCTCCATATTTTCGTGGGTGTGATCCATGAGTTTGTGGCCCGGCATCAGTGCTGCGGCGTTTACCAGGTGGTCGATAGGCCCAAGTGTGGTGGTAACCTCAGCGACTTTTGCCGCCACATCTTGCAGCTTGGAAATATCACAGTTGAAGGGGGTGATGTCCCCAGCCTCAGCAGCGGTTGCCGCTAAGCCTTCGTCATTGACGTCGAAGATGGCAACGCGCGCTCCGCGCTTGGCCAAGCGCAATGCCATTATGCGACCCATGCCGCTGGCTCCCCCGGTGACTAGTGCCACTTTGCCGATCATATCCGTCATGTGTGCTCCTGTTGTTAACATCAATAGCGGTTTCAAAATTCATAGTGCTAGTGGAGCGGCTCTACCACAAGTCCCTGAGCGGCCAGCAATAGTGTCAGAATCTGTTAACACGGCGGTTTTCGTTTGAATCTTTCACGTCGCATCAGGCCTGAATGTGGTCCAGGGGCAAGGCGGTGCGCTGAACCACCCTGCGCAGCTCGAAACTCGAGTGTACGCCTGCGACACCTTCGATCCGTGTGAGCTTGCCCAACAAAAACCGCTCGTAGTATTCCATGTCTGGCACAACTGCCTTGAGGAGATAGTCGGCTGATTGGCCGGTCACTACATTGCACTCCACTACCTCCTCAAAGGCTTTAACTTGCTCCTCGAAGGCTTCAAACCGATCCGGCGTATGGCGGTCCATGGTAATGCCGATGTAGGCGGTGAGCTTCAGTCCCAGCATCGACTGATTCAGCAAGGTGACATGACCACGAATCAAGCCGGATTCCTCCAGACGCTTGACCCTTCTTGAGCATGGCGTTGGGGATAAGCCCACCGCTTCGGCCAACTCGATGTTGGTGATTCTGCCATTGCGCTGCATGGTCTCGAGGATTCGTCTATCGGTTCTATCAAGCTTCACTAGTACACCCTGGGAATAGTTCTTCGGTTGTTACTTCAAACGCGGCAGTTTCATTGTGACTCTCTCGTTAGAGGCCAGTTATTAGTGATATATAGCATAAATAATAAAACATTAGTGATTAATTGCAAAATTTTGTGAAAATCAGGTGGTATTTGCACGAAATCACTCACAGACAGCGTCTATACTGTGTATCTGGCTGATAAGTTCACCTGTAGTCGAGGAGAGCAGCCGGAGTTATCGCTCCGTTTGTCCTCCCGCATGCCCCACGAAGGTATATGCCCCGATTCTCGGGCAGGTGAATGGCCTATTTTGACCATTAACATTATTGGGCAATACCTATGAGCAGCTTTGATCATCGCAAGTACAAACCTTTTCAGCCTGTTAAAATGACAGGCAGGCGCTGGCCCGACCAGATTATCGACAAAGCACCCCTGTGGTGTAGTGTGGATTTGCGCGATGGGAATCAGGCTCTGATCGAGCCGATGACTGCCGCTCAAAAGTCCCGCTTTTACGATCAGCTGCTACAGATTGGCTTTAAGGAAATTGAGGTGGGATTTCCCGCGGCTTCAAGCCACGACTTTGCCTTTGTCCGTCAGCTAATCGAGGAAAATCGAATTCCCGATGATGTCACGATCCAGGTACTGACCCAGGCCAGGCCCGACCTTATTGAGAAAACCTTCGCCGCTCTAAAGGGCGTGCGTCGCGCTGTTGTTCACGTCTATAACTCTACCTCTACGGTCCAGCGCGAGCAGGTGTTTGGTCTGGATCGAAAAGGCATTGTTGATATAGCCGTCAATGGCGCCAAACTGGTGCAGGAATATGCCGAGAAGTACCCCGAAACTGAGTGGGTCTTTGAATACTCGCCAGAGAGCTTCACCGGCACAGAATTGGATTTTGCCGTAGAGATTTGCAATGGGGTCAACGCCGTCTGGAAACCCACGCCTGAGCGGCCCGTTATTTTGAACCTGCCTGCCACAGTCGAGATGAGTACCGCCAACGTCTATGCAGATCAAATAGAGTGGTTCTGTGATCGAATCGAAAATCGCGACAGTGTTTTGATTTCTATACACACCCACAACGATCGTGGATGTGCGGTCGCCGCGACCGAACTTGCCATTATGGCGGGCGCCGATCGGGTTGAGGGTACTCTCATGGGCAACGGTGAGCGCACCGGTAATATGGACATCATTACCATGGCGATGAACCTCTATAGCCAGGGCGTCGATCCGCAGTTGAATCTCGGCCACATGGATGAAATTATCCAGACCGTAAAAGAGTGCACTCAGCTTCCGATCCATCCACGGCACCCCTATGCAGGTGAGTTAGTGTTCACTGCGTTCTCGGGAAGCCATCAGGATGCGATTAAAAAGTGTCTGGACAAAAGAGATGAGAAGGAGCCCTGGGAGGTCGCCTATTTACCCATTGATCCCGCCGATATAGGGCGCTCGTACCAGGAAGTTATCCGTATTAACAGCCAGTCGGGCAAGGGTGGAATCGCCTATGTTCTGGAGCGAGACTACGGCCTGGAATTACCTCGCTGGTTGCAAATCGACTTCAGTTCGTCGGTGCAGGCCTATGCCGAGGAGCACAAGAAGGAAGTGAATTCTGATGAAATTTTCACTCTTTTTGAGCAAACCTATCTGTCGGAAGAGGGAGCTTGGCGCCTGGGAAATTACCAGGTTACGCGCCAGGGGCAGACGGATGAGTTACAAGCTGAGCTGGTCGCGGGCAACCAGACTCACAAATTGAATGGATCAGGTTCGGGTGTTGTCGCCTCCTTCGTGGATGCCATGCAGCGCTTCACAGGCCAGAAAATTGTGTTGGTAGAATACTCCGAGCACGCCCTTAGCAAGAGTGTTGATGCCGAAGCTATTTGCTATATTCAGCTCAACATCAACGCTGAGCGTTACTGCGGCGTGGGCCGCAGCCATGACATCGTTCAAGCCTCGCTGGACGGCATTCTCGGAGCAATTAACCTCGCGGCACAGCGCGATCGCATAGCGGCAGCCTGAATATGGAGATGATAGCTCCGGGTCTGGAGGACCTGAAAGCGGCGCACGCGCGGATTCTATCCCACGTGCAGCGCACACCCGTTTTGGAAAACGACTATTTGAACGAGCGGTTTGCAGCGCAGCTGTTTTTCAAATGTGAAAACCTGCAAAAGATAGGCGCGTTCAAAGCCAGGGGTGCTTGTAACGCAATTCTCGGATTGAATGAGGCCGACTGCACAGGTGGCGTCGCGACACATTCTTCTGGAAACCATGGCGCCGCTATCGCCATGGCAGCCCGCAAGCGCGGCATCGCGGCTCATGTGGTAATGCCGACAAATGCACCCGCAGCAAAGAAGGCTGCTGTCGCCCAATGTGGTGGAACGATTATTGATTGCGAGCCCACGCTGGCGGCGCGAGAAGAAACTCTGGCTGAGGTTGTTGCGCGCACTGGAGCACATGTAGTCCACCCCTATCACGATCCCAGGGTGATCGCAGGGCAGGGTACCGTCGGTTTAGAGATCCTGGAGCAGGTGGCTGAGCTGGACACCATTTTAGTGCCGGTAGGCGGTGGTGGCCTGTTGGCCGGTGTCGCCACTGCGGTTAAGAGTATCAATCCCAAAATAGAGGTAGTCGGCGTTGAGCCTGCGGGTGCAGATGACGCGTTTCGCTCCTTCGGTTTGGGCCGCCTGATACCACAGACCAACCCACAGACGATTGCGGATGGTCTTCGCAGTAGCCTCGGGAAACTAAATTTTGAAATCATACAAGAGCATGTCGATACGGTTCTCACCGTCGAGGAGGCCGCCATCGTGGAGGCCATGCGTTTACAATGGGAACAGTTAAAGACGGTTGTCGAACCTTCAGGGGCAGTCAGCTTTGCCGCCGTACTTGAGTACGAGAAACGATTTCGCGGGCGAAAGGTTGCGCTTGTGATCAGCGGTGGTAATCTCGACCTGGATAGCCTGCCGTGGTGAAAGCTGCGGTGAATAGCTGCCCGAAGTGAGTTATAAGCGCCCATGAAATCTCGTTTTCTTAAAGCCAGTCTGATTGCGATTTTACTGCTGTGCAGCGCCTGCAGTAGCACTACCTTTGTCTACAATCGTTTGGATTTCCTGATTCCTTGGTATCTGGATGACTATGTAGATCTGGAGCGATCTCAGAAACGCGCTCTAGATGAACTGCTGGAACCCTATCTGCGCTGGCATCGTAGCGAAGAGTTACCCCAGTACTTGGACATTCTCACCCTGATCGAGAGCCATCTTGATAAGCCGCTTGAACAGGAAAATATCGTAGAAATATCGGCGACGGTCGAAACAGCATTCCTGCGTGTTGAACAAGGCGCTTTGGAATGGCTACTCACTTTGGGCGCAGATTTAAGCGACCAGCAGATCGATGAATTTATCGACGCTTTGCATGAGCAACAAACCGAGTATGAAGAAAAGTATCTGGATCGAGATCTAGAAGAATATTACGAAGATGCCTACGATAATCTTCGGGATAATTTTCAGGACTATCTTGGGCGCTTGGACTCGAAGCAAAAAGAAATGCTGAAATCAACCAGTGCCACGCTTCAACGATCGGACTCGGTTTGGTTGGAAGAGCGCGCAGCGTGGGTAGCGAATTTGGAAAGTATATTGGGCAGAGAAACGGGGTGGCAGCAGGAACTGCGATTGACCCTGGACACGCGCGAAGAAAACCACTCCGAAAACTACACACAAGTTTACGAACACAACCTGAATCAGGTGCAGTCGCTAGCGGCAGCGGTATTAAATAGCCGCAGCGAAAAGCAGGATCGCCGTTTGCACAAAAAGCTAGGAAATTTTCGCGAAGACCTGCTGACGCTTATCGAGCAAGGCCAAAAAGAGAAACGATAACTCTGAAAACTTCTCCAGCTGTTTCGAAGCAATCTAATCCAGCAGAGAAAGATCCCTGACCGCACCCTTGTCTGCGCTGGTGACCATTTTGGCATAGACCTTTAGCGCCGGGGTGACTTTTCTGGGTCGGTCTTCGGTTGGAAGCCAGCCTTTTTTCCCCAGAGCATCCATCGCAGTCCGTCGCTCGTTCAGCTCGCTATCGCTCAGTGCGACATTGATCGAACGTGCCGGAATATCAATTTCAATGATGTCTCCGGGCTCCACCAATCCAATGGCACCACCGGAAGCCGCTTCCGGGGAGGCATGACCAATAGAAAGGCCTGAGGTGCCGCCGGAAAATCGGCCATCGGTGAGCAGTGCACAGGCTTTACCCAGCCCAGTCGATTTTAGATAGCTGGTGGGATACAACATTTCTTGCATGCCTGGACCACCGCGTGGGCCTTCATAGCGTATGACGACAACGTCACCCGCTTTGACTTTGCCATCAAGAATATCCCGAACAGCGGAATCCTGGCTTTCACAAATATAGGCTGGGCCGGAAAAAACCAGGCTCCCTTCATCGACGCCTGAGGTTTTTACAACACAGCCATCCAGGGCGATATTGCCAAACAGCACCGCCAGGCCACCTTCGAGTGAATAGGCGTTCTCAAGGGAGCGGATGCAGCCATTTTCGCGATCATCGTCCAGGCTTGGCCAGCGTGTTTCCTGACTAAAGGCTACCTGCGTGGGAATGCCTCCAGGGCCCGCGCTATAGAATTTTCGAACGTCGGCATCCTGAGTGCGAGAAATATCCCACTTCTCCAATGCTTCGCTCATTGTTTTGCTGTGAATGGTTCGGTTGTCAGTGTGGAGTAGGCCGGCGCGGTCCAATTGTCCGAGTATGCCCATGACTCCGCCTGCGCGGTGGACATCTTCCATATGATAGAGCGGCGTATTGGGTGCAACCTTGCAAAGCTGTGGAACCTTGCGGGACAGTCTGTCGATGTCCGCCAGGGTAAAATCCAACTCCGCTTCCTGTGCGGCTGCGAGCAGGTGCAAAATGGTATTGGTTGAACCACCCATGGCGATATCCAGGACCATCGCGTTTTCAAAGGCGTTGAAGTTGCCTATATTGCGCGGCAGCACCGATTCGTCGTCCTGCTCGTAGTAGCTCTTGCACAGTTCGACGATCAGTCGACCCGCGCGCAAAAAAAGCTGTTCCCGATCTGCATGTGTCGCAAGCGTTGAGCCGTTACCCGGCAAACTCAGACCCAATGCCTCTGTCAGGCAGTTCATGGAATTGGCGGTGAACATGCCTGAACAGGAGCCGCAGGTGGGGCAGGCCGAACGCTCTATCTCGTCGACATCTTCGTCGCTCACGCTGCTGTCGGCTGCGATAACCATGGCATCAACCAAGTCGAGCTTATTCTCAGAAAGCTTCGTCTTGCCGGCCTCCATGGGCCCGCCCGATACAAAGACCACGGGGATATTCAAACGCATGGCGGCGTTCAACATTCCGGGTGTGATCTTGTCGCAGTTGGAAATGCACACCATGGCATCCGCACAGTGTGCGTTTACCATGTATTCCACCGAGTCGGAAATAATATCTCTGGAAGGCAGGCTGTAGAGCATACCGTCGTGGCCCATGGCGATCCCGTCGTCGACGGCGATGGTGTTGAATTCTTTTGCAACGCCGCCCGCTGCCTCAATTTCTCGCGCTACCAACTGTCCCAGATCTTTAAGGTGAACGTGCCCGGGAACAAATTGGGTGAAGGAATTCACCACGGCGATGATCGGCTTTTTGAAGTCGTCATCTTTCATGCCGGTGGCACGCCACAGTGCGCGGGCTCCGGCCATGTTGCGGCCGTGGGTTGATGTCTTCGAGCGATATACTGGCATGGGTTTGTCCGGTTACTTAAGTGACGTGCCAAAGAGCATGTCGGATTGGTTCAGTGATTTCGAAACAGCATGAAAGAGTAGCAAAAAAATGGCTTCTCGTCAGGTCGGAAACAGTTTCTGAAACTGTCCGAGAAAGTCAGAATCGTGCCGAGAAAGCCAAGATCTCGGCAGGGTTTTAAACAACACCTTGGAATTTCGCTGTAAGTTGTAGAGCGATTGTTTGTGCTGCGGCAGCTGTTCACGCGTGCCCTGAACGAAACCCTGCTCGATAAACCAGTGCGTAGTTTGTGTGGTGAGGACAAATACGCTGTTGAGCCCTTGCGATGCCGCTTCAGCTTCAAGCTCGCGCAGCAACCTCTGACCTCTTTGTCCGCCTCGGTAATCCGGGTGCGAGACGATACAGGCAAGTTCTGCGCTCTCATCTTCAGGGAAGGGATAGAGTGCCGCACAGGCGATAATGCGGCCGTCGCGTTCCAGCAGGCGAAACTGTTTGATCTCGGTTTCCAGAACTTCCCTGGAGCGCTTGAGCAAAATGCCCTGCTGCTCCAACGGTTCGATCAGCTCCAGAATGCCTCCGATATCATCGATGTTGGCTTCTCGCGATTGCTCATAGTCATCGTTGGCAACCAGTGTGCCGCAGCCGTCGTAGGTAAAAAGCTCTTCCAGTAGCGCGCAATCTTCGCTGTAGCTGATTATTTGGCAGCGTGGAACACCGGAGGCGCACGCTTGCCTCGCAGCGTTTAGCAAGGAGGCCTGTTCGCTATCGACTATGCCTAGCTTGTCTATTTCGCCTACTGCACATTGTCTGATGAGTTCGCCATCAGAATCGCTTATCCCACTTGCGGCTCCAAATAGCACTAACTTGTCAGCATCTATTGCAGATGCGCAGTGCACCGCAATATCTCCGAGAGCCAGGTTGAAGATTTCTCCTGTGGGGGAATACCCTAAAGGTGAAAGTAACACGATGGCTCCGTCGTCCAACTGCCTGTGAATTGCGCGGGCATCTACGCGCCTGACCTTGCCCGTGTGATGAAACTCAACACCGTCGACAACACCAATCGGTTTTGCGGTCACAAAATTGCCACTGCAGACCCGTATCTTTGATCCCTGCATGGGTGAATTTGGAAGCCCCATCGATAGCAGGGCTTCAAATTGTGCGCGCAGTGAGCCGGCGGCATCTTTTACGTGCTCCATGGCCGCGGTGTCGGTGATTCGCTTGCCCTGGAAAAATTCTGTTTGCAGGCCGGCGTTGGTCAGGCGCTGATCAATTTGCGGCCTGGATCCGTGAATCAAAACCAGCCTTACACCGAGGCTGTTGAGGAGGGCAATGTCGTGGATGACATTGGCAAAGTTTTCATGCTGCGCGGCCTCGCCCCCCAGCATCAAGACAAAGGTTTTTTCCCTGTGGATATTTATGTAGGGCGCAGTGTTCCTGAACCAGCGAATATGCGCCCGGCTCTGTGTGGTCATTTTACCGGCTAAGCTCTTGAAAACTAAAGACTGTTAAGAATACCGAATGCGGCACTGAATACCTAATGGCAATAGTGCACAGGGCGAGGGTCCAAGGTTAAAGACAGTAACGCTAGAGGCAGTAATGTCGTATGCAGTTTTGCAGCAGGGCGATACATGGTTCGATTTGTTCCAGCTCCAAATACTCATCGGGTTGGTGCGCGCGATCAATTGACCCCGGCCCCATCACAATGGTCTCCATTCCCAGCTGCTGCATAAACGGCGCTTCGGTCGCAAAAGCCACAGCTTGTGCTTGATGTCCCGATAGCTTTTGCGCGACTCGAACAAGTTCGCAATCTGCCGGTTGTTCAAAGGGTTCGATATTTTTGATCAGGGGCAGCATCTCTATGCCCAGTGATAGATCCTCGGCAAGTTTTGTCATCCGCGCGTTGATTTGTGCGCGGACGCCGGCATTGTCGCCCCGCGGAGTCATGCGCAAATCAAAATGCAGTTCGGCGCTGCCGCAAATTCTGTTGGGACTGTCACCGCCGTGAATGCAGCCGAGATTGAGCGTGGGATAGGCCACTTCGAACAAGTCGTCACTGTATTTTTTTTTCAGCTGTAAGCGAAACGCCATCAGATCTCCGATAACGGTGTGCATACCTTCCAGTGCGTTTCGGCCCAGGTCGGGATTGGAAGAATGTCCGGCAGAGCCGGTCACTCGTATAGATTCCATCATAATGCCCTTGTGCATTCTGATCGGAACCAGACCCGTGGGTTCGCCAATAATTGCCGCTCTGGCTTTTGGCCTGCCAGCTGCCGCGAGAGCTCTTGCGCCGTTCATCGAGCTCTCTTCATCCGCAGTTGCAAGAATGATCAGAGGCTGTTTCAAGGTGATGTCTTTGAACGCTGTAGCCGCCGCGATGGCCAGAGGAAAAAAGCCCTTCATGTCTGTACTGCCAAGCCCGTACAGACGGTTATCCCTCTCGGTGATAGCTAAAGGGTTTGATTTCCACAGCCCTTCATCAAAGGGAACGGTGTCCGAGTGTCCAGCTAAAACGAGCCCGCCTGGACCGCGCCCCAAAGTGGCAATCAAATTTGCCTTCGAGCCGTCTGAGTTGACGTGAATAATTTCAGTCTTAAAACCCAGATCGGATAACCAGCTGGCCAGCAAATCGATCACTGCCCGATTCCCCTGATCCCAACTTGGATCGGTTGAGCTGACGGAGGGAGTGCCGACCAGCTGTTGCAGCTGGTCGATTATGGCCTTGCTTGAATGGGGCACTATGCCTCCTCCCTCCGGCGCTAGCCGAATATCCCTTTAAAGAGGAAAAAGAACACAATGGCCAAGCCGGCTCCGGCTGGCAGAGTGATAATCCAGGACATGAAGATAGTACTAACAACGCGCAGGTTGAGGGCTCCAATGCCTCGGGCCATGCCTACACCCAATACCGCTCCGACCAGTGTGTGAGTCGTGGAGATGGGGAGCCCGGTCGCGGATGCGATCACTACGGTAGAGGCAGCTCCGAGTTCAGCAGCAAAACCTCGGCTTGGGGTAAGCTCGGTGATTTTGCGGCCCACAGTTGCAATGACTTTCCAGCCGTAGGTGGCTAGACCCACTACGATACCCAAGCCGCCAATGAGTAATATCCACCATGGGATGGCAGATTTGGCGGCGATTTCGCCGGTAGAAACGGTGCTCACGATGGCGGCGAGCGGTCCAATTGCGTTTGCGACGTCGTTTGATCCGTGTGCGAACGCCATTGAACACGCAGTAAAGACCATCAGTATGGCGAAGACCCGCTCGACATCAACAAACCTGTTATGGCTTGACGGAACCTCTTTGATTCGTCGCAGTAGTAGAACACCAAATGCGGCGACAACAAGACCCATGAGCGCCGCCACAGGCAGGGCATTGGCAAATTTAGAACCCAGGCCCAGATCAAAGTCCAAGCCGATGTGTTTCAGGCCCTTCAGTAGCGTCACCATAGAAATCATGAAGCCCACCATCCACATGTAGACCGGGATGTATTTCTTGGCGCGACGAAAGGGGTCTTCGGTATCCAGTATGAGCACCTTTACACTCATAAACAGGCCGAATGAAAGCGTTCCAGCCAGGATCGGTGATACCACCCAGCTCATGACGATGGTGCCGACTTTTCCCCAGTTAACGGCGTCAACCGAGATACCCACCGCGGCAAAGCCGACAATGGCTCCGACGATGGAGTGGGTCGTCGAAACTGGCCAACCTCTCATACTGGCTATCATCAGCCACATTCCCGCAGCCAAGAGCGCGGATAACATCCCGTAAATCATCAATTCGGGGCTATCAGACAGTATGGCCGGGTCAATAATCCCCTTGCGAATGGTCGAGGTTACCTCACCGCCGGCCAGATAGGCCCCCATGAACTCGAACACCATGGCGATTAGAATCGCCTGTTTGATGGTCAGTGCCCGTGAACCCACCGAGGTTCCCATGGCATTGGCTACGTCGTTGGCGCCAATGCCCCAGGCCATGAAAAACCCAAAGCAGCAGGCGAGAATCAGGAATACATCACCGTGTTGCGCAATAATGCTCATTGTGGACGCCTCTTAGCGAGCGATTAGAATTTGAAGTCGGTCGCCAACCTGCTCGGCGGAGTCGGCGAGCGACCCCAGCAGGCCAATTACCTGGTAGTAGAACATGACATCCACCGGCGGCAGGTCTGCCTCCAGCTTGAACAGTTTGCCGCGCAGTACAATGGCTTGTTTGTCGGTGCGTGCCTCGAGTTTGTCGAGTTCTTTAATCATACTCTCAACCCGCTTGACCTCGCGCCCGGTGAAACCCACTTCCAGCAGCTCGTCGAGCTCGTTGATCGCGGCCAGAGCCTGAGTCGATGTCGCTATACAGGCAGCAGTGAATTCCATAAGCCCTTTGTGAAGCTGTTCGGGGAAGCGCATTTGGCGCCCCAGGATAATACCGGCGATATCTTTGGCGTAATTTGCCACCTGGTCCTGAATGGACACTAATTCCAATAAATCAGTGCGAGGCACGGGGAGAAAAAGACTTTTGGGCAGATGGCGACGTATGGAGCGCTTGAGCTTGTCAGCCTCTTGCTCAATTTTCGAAATTTCCTGGTACAACTCCTGGGCGCGATCCCAATCATCGTCCTTCTTCGCTTGCATAAAGGCGGTCAGCAGTTGAGCAGCTTGATTAGCAACCTGCATGTGTTCCTGAATAGGCTGGATGGGAGATCGGGCAAACAGATTACCAAAGGGATTTACGCACGCCATGCTTAAAACTCCGTTCGTAGAAGGGCGCAGTATATGCATATTGTTTGGGCCTGTCACAGGAAAAAATGTGCTGCAGATTGAGTGAATTTGCCCGTTTCAATGGCACAATAATACCCGTCCCATTGTGGTAGCATCATTTGGCAATAAAGCTACTAGATAAGCTCAGTTTGGATAAGTTTATGTCGACAAACTTTGGTGAAAAGGTGATGGAGCAGCGGCTTAGCGTGCCCACGTTGGTGCACGATCTGAACGGAGATGGCAGGCTGTCGGAGGCCCACAAGACCAATCTGAGCACCGCGGCCGCCGGTACTGTCCATCCCCTTGTTTACCTGGCCGAACAGAAACTGGCCGACGCTGCAAATGCCGGCAGTATTTTGCACATGGATGCGCTGTTGGCATGGCTGTCTGAAAAAACCGGGCAGAGTGTCTACCAAATAGACCCCTTGAAAATAAATGTAGGATCTATCGCAGATGTAATGTCTCTGGCCTTTGCCCAGCGGCATCGGATTTTAGCGGTAGAGGTTTTTGAGGACGAAGTTGTCATAGCCAGTGATGAGCCCTTTATTCGGGGCTGGGAGAGCAATCTCGAACACGTTTTGCGCAAGCCCATAAAGCGGGTACTGGCAGATCCGCGAGACATCGCCAAGCACACCGCGGAATTTTACTCCATGGCCGGATCTGTTCGCGGTGCACACGTGGTGGGCAAACCCGACGGCGGGCCCGGTGTTACCAATTTAGAACAAATGCTCGATCTGGGTTCCATGAAAAAGCCCGATGCCAATGATCAGCATATCGTAAACATCGTTGACTGGTTGTTGCAGTATGCCTTTGAGCAACGTGCCAGTGATATTCATATTGAGCCTCGCCGTGATGTCGGCAATGTCCGCTTTCGAATCGATGGGGTGTTATACAGTGTGTATGAGCTACCCCAGCAGGTTGCGGCGGCTGTTACTAGCCGGATAAAAATTCTCGGCCGAATGGATGTCGCGGAAAAACGGCGCCCACAGGACGGCCGCTTGAAAACACGTGCCCCTTCAGGCAGCGAGGTTGAGCTGCGTCTGGCGACACTGCCCACCGCCTTCGGTGAAAAACTCGTCATGCGGATTTTTGATCCGGAGGTGCTCCAAAGAAGCTTCTCTGCGCTGGGGCTGGCGAATCGCGACCTGGAAAACTGGGACGGTATGACGGCAACCGGAAACGGAATTGTACTGGTAACCGGACCTACCGGATCCGGTAAAACCACTACCCTGTACTCTACTTTACGCAAGCTCGCCACCTCAGAGGTGAACGTGTGTACGATCGAAGATCCTATAGAGATGGTAGAAGATGCCTTCAACCAGATGCAGGTGAATCATAATATCGATTTGGATTTTTCCTCCGGGGTGCGCGCGCTCATGCGACAAGATCCGGACATCATTATGGTGGGCGAAATCAGGGATCTGGAGACCGCGAATATGGCGGTGCAGGCGGCGCTCACGGGCCACCTCGTTATTTCCACTCTGCACACCAATGATTCACCCAGCTCTATCTCCCGATTGTTGGAGCTTGGGGTTCCATCCTATCTGATTAAGGCGACCGTTCGCGGGATTATGTCCCAGCGTCTGGTTCGAATTTTATGTGAAGACTGCAAAATCTTGACCGAGATTGATCTGGATGCCTGGAAGCAACTCACTCACCCCTGGAAGGTCACGCCACCGGCGAAAATGGCCAAGCCGGTGGGCTGCAAGAAGTGCAGGGAGACTGGGTACTCCGGTCGCCAGGGTATCTATGAAGTTCTGGTGAGTTCGCCCGCCGTCCAGCGCCTGATACTGCCGCAGATAGAAACCACGAAAATTCGCGAGGCGGCGATGGCCGAGGGAATGCACACCTTGCGTATAAGCGGTGCCGCTCGGGTAGCGAAGGGACAAACGACCATCGAGGAAGTGATGCGAGTCGCACCTATGCTGGACGCTTGAGATAGATTAACATGAGTGTATCTGGCACCCCATTTCCTCAGGTTCTGTCTGAAGAGTCTCAAAAAGTCTGGAGTCGAATTCAGGATTTCTGGGGCGCGGACACTTCTCATGCAGTGGCAAATCTACTGAATGAGGAAACTTCTGAGCAACTTTCACATATCTTGGCCTACAGCCCCTTTGTAGCAGATCTTATTCAAAGAAAGCCCGATATTTTTTTGCAGCTGTTACAGGACAATCAGCTGAGTGAACCCATAGGCGAATTGGATTATTCCAGCGCTCTTGGCGGTCTGCTCGAAAAGGCCGGCAGTGAGCTGTCTTTTGTTTTGCGGCGTTTTCGTGCTTATCACATGCTCAGAATAGTGTGGCGTGATTTGTGTCGACTCGCGGACACGCTCGAAACGGTGCGAGACACTTCTTTGCTGGCTGAAGCGTGTATTGCACAAGCATTGCTCAGTGTTCAGCTTGAACTCGAGGAACGTTTTGGCCGTCCTATCGGTCGCGAAAGCGGCAGCCACCAGCAGCTCATTGTGCTGGCCATGGGCAAGCTCGGTGCCCGTGAACTGAACGTGTCTTCAGACATCGATCTTATTTTCGCGTATCCCGAAGCCGGTGAAACCGATCATGCAACGAAGCCTCTGAGCAACGAGCAGTATTTTGCCAAAGTGGGTCGGGCGCTGATAATGGCACTGGGCCAGAATACGGTCGACGGTTTTGTGTTTAGAGTTGATATGCGCCTGCGTCCCTATGGCGACAGTGGTGCACTGGCCCACAATTTTTCGGCCCTTGAACAGTACTACCAGATGCAGGGCCGTGACTGGGAGCGTTATGCTCTTATAAAAGCCAGACCCGTAACGGGAGACCAGGACCAAGCGGCGATTCTCATGGACTCCCTGCGACCTTTTGTCTTCAGGCGCTACATAGATTTCGGCGTTATAGAAAGCCTGCGCGGAATGAAACAGATGATTAACGCCGAGGTCAGGCGCAGAAGTCTTGAACGAGATGTGAAGTTAGGTCACGGGGGTATTCGCGAAGTTGAGTTTATCGCCCAGTGCTTCCAGCTTATACGCGGCGGTCGCGATTTGGGGTTACAACAACGAGAGTTGTTGTTTGTATTATCCGAGTGTGCCAATTTGGGATGCCTACCGAGTGAGGTTGTGGAGCAGTTGCGCAGTGCCTACTTATTCTTGCGCGATAGTGAACACGCAATACAAGGCTATGAAGACAAGCAATCCCAGGCGCTTCCCGATGGTGAACTCGCTCAGGCTGCGATGGCCTCGACAATGGGTTTTGCCGCCTGGGAAGATTATCTGGCTGCGCTGTCACATCACCGTGAAATGGTATCCAGCCACTTTCGAGAACTAATTGCGACCCCGGGCGAGCAAGATGCCAATGAACTCGATCTGCTTCCCTGGAGTGAAAACCTCAGCGGGGAACATCTGAGCGACCTGGGGTTTAGGGACGTCGACTCCTCGTTAAATTTACTGCAGTCACTGCAGTCACTGCAGTCCAGCCCGAGAGTGATGACCTTGCAGTCAGCGGGGAAAAAGCGGCTCGAAGATTTTATGCCGCAGCTTTTGAGCCACTGTGCCTCCGCCCCGGACCCAGATCTGTCTCTTGAGCGTGTGTTGCCTTTAGTCGCCGCCGTTCTTCGTCGCAGCGCCTACTTTGTCCTCTTGCTGGAAAATCCCCAAGCCCTGCGCGAACTGGTGGTGTTGTGTGGCGCCAGCCCATGGATTGCAGAACAACTGGCCAAGAATCCAGTGTTACTCGATGAACTTCTAGACAGAGCAAATTTGTACACTGCCCCCGACAAGTCGCTGCTGCAGCAAGAACTCCGGCAGCAGGTCGCAAGACTGAACGAGGACGACCTCGAAGCGCAAATGGATGCATTGCGATACTTCAAAGCTTCCCATGTGTTGCGGGTCGCCGCTAGCGAGGTTGAAGGTCGCCTGCCACTAATGAAAGTGAGTGATAAGTTAACCTGGATTGCAGAGGTTATTCTCGAGCAAGTGCTCGCCGTTGCCTGGGCAGATATGAGCGCAAAATATGGCGAGCCGCTAAGAGAGGCGGCCGGCAGCGGCTTTGCGATCTTTGGATACGGAAAATTCGGAGGAATCGAGCTGAGTTACGGCTCGGACCTCGACCTTGTCTTTGTCTACGATACCGTTCGTGGGGGTGTTACCAGTGGGGAGCGAAGCATCGACAACACGATGTTTTACACGCGATTGGGTCAGAAGGTCATCCATATCCTGGATACAAGAATGGCTCTGGGCCAGCTCTATGAGGTCGATATGCGGCTGCGACCCTCGGGAGATTCCGGCATGTTGGTCACCACAACACAGGCCTTCGATAGCTATCAACGAGAGTCAGCCTGGACCTGGGAGCACCAGGCTTTGGTGCGCGCCAGATGGGTGGTGGGAGATACCGAAGTCGCCCAGCGGGTGGAGCGTGTTCGCCACGAGGTGCTCAGTCGCGCTCGTGACGAAGAGGTTCTGGCGCGGGAAGTCATACAAATGCGCGAGAAGATGCGTGGGCAGCTGATGGCAGATGAAGACTTGCAAAGTGGGGAATTTCACCTAAAACAGGGCGCCGGAGGTATCGTCGATATTGAATTTATGGTGCAATACGCGGTCTTGGCTTGGTCTCATCGGGTCGGCGGGTTGACTCAGTGGTCCGACAACGTCCGAATCCTGGAGACACTAGGTCAAGAAGGCTTGTTCGACCCGCAAGTGTGCGACGTCCTCACGCAAGCGTATATCGCCTACCGCAGTGCCGCTCATCAACTGTCTTTGCAGCAGCAGCCTGATGTGGTGGCCGCTGGCGGATACATGCAGTATCGGAGCGCTGTTCGCGCTGCGTGGATCAACCTATTTGCCGCTATTGAACCTGAACTGAAAACAGATTTAGATAACCCCAAGTAAGGAGTAGAACAATGGACATGGCCGATCGCGATGGCACTATTTGGCTCGACGGAGAGATGGTTCCCTGGCGCGAGGCGAAAGTACACGTGTTAACCCATACTTTTCACTATGGCTTGGGGGTTTTTGAAGGAGTAAGAGCCTATAAAACCGCGGAACTCGGCACCTGTATTTTTCGACTGAAAGAGCACACAGACCGACTTTTCCGCTCAGCGCATATACTGACAATGGACATGCCTTTTGATAAAGAGACGCTGAATCAGGCTCAGAAAGATGTGGTGCGTGAGAATGGTCTTGAAGAGGGCTATCTCCGGCCGATGTGCTTCTACGGTTCTGAGGGGATGGGGCTGAGGGCCGATGGCTTGAAAACTCACGTGATGGTGGCTGCGTGGGAATGGCCTTCCTATATGGATCCCGAGGCAATGCATCGCGGTATCAAGGTGCGGACCTCTTCTTATACGCGCCACCATGTGAACATCACCATGTGTAAGGCCAAGGCCAACGGTAACTACATCAACTCTATGCTCGCCCTGAAGGAAGCGCTGGAGGGCGGCGCTGAAGAAGCACTAATGCTGGATAACGAAGGTTATGTAGCCGAGGGCAGTGGTGAAAATGTGTTTATTGTGCGCGATGACAAAATTTACACACCAGACCTGACTTCCTGTCTGGATGGCATTACCCGCGCTACAGTATTCGCTCTGGCTGAAGAGTTGGGTTATACAGTGCACGAAAAGCGAATTACGCGCGATGACGTTTACATTGCCGATGAAGCATTTTTTACCGGAACAGCCGCCGAGGTCGTTCCGATCAGGGAAGTCGATGGCCGCACTATTGGCGCGGGCGCTCGCGGCCCCCTGACTGAAAAACTTCAAGCCATGTATTTTGATTCAGTCAGAGGTGCCCGCCCGCAGAATCCACAGTGGTTGGCTCCGGTAGCCTAATTTAACCCAGAGGTGACGCGATGACAGTTCGTCACTATATACAGCTATGAACGGCGATCCTGAAAAAATCCTTGTCGTCGGCCCAGCTTGGGTCGGTGACATGGTCATGTCCCAGTCCCTCTACATTTTCCTTGCGAATTCGCGCCCTGGTGCCACCATAGATGTGCTCGCTCCGTCCTGGAGCGAACCACTGCTTGAGCGTATGCCCGAGGTTTCGGCTGCCATCGTTAAGCCTATTGGGCATGGCGAGTTGGGTTTGGGCCGACGACATAAGTTGGGTCGAGTATTGCGTGAGAGCCAATACGACCAGGCCATAATGCTGCCCAATTCCTTCAAATCTGCACTCGCGCCGTTTATGGCGCGCATTCCAAAGCGAACGGGTTGGCGCGGAGAGATGCGTTACGGTTTGTTGAACGATATGCGCGTTCTTGATGAAAACCGACTTCCGCTGATGGTGCAGCGTTTTGTAGCTCTGGGCCAGGAAGCTGATCAAGCTTTGCCGACTGAGTTGCCAACACCCCATTTGGAAGTGGACGCTGACAAAGTGATCCGCAGCGCAGAAAAGTTTGGTTTGGATCACAGCAGGCCGATACTCGCCCTCTGCCCAGGTGCCGAATTCGGCTCTGCCAAACGCTGGCCGGCGGAATATTACTCGCAGGTAGCCACGCACTATTTATCCAAAGGTTGGCAGGTCGTTTTATTTGGTTCGGCCAAGGATCAGGAGGTTACCGGTCAGATTCGCGCTGCTTGTCAGGACAATAGGGACTGTTTCGATTTTGCGGGTCGCACAGAGTTGGCTGAGGCGGTGGATTTGCTATCTCTGGCCACTGCGGTTTTGAGCAATGATTCCGGCCTTATGCACATCGCCAGCGCATTGCGCCGTCCCGTGCTGGTGGTTTATGGCGCGACTTCACCGGCGTTTACTCCACCTTTGAGCGAGCAATCTGATACGGTGATTCCTACTATCGACTGCGCGCCGTGTTTTGCGCGGGAGTGTCCCCTGGGGCATCATCGTTGTATGCGTGAAACCAGTGTCGATCAGATTATTGCCAAACTGGACGCGCTGTTGGCACAAGGGCAGGTTACGTGAGAGTTCTGATTGTTAAAATGTCTTCCTTGGGTGATGTGATACACACCTTGCCTGCGCTTAATGACGCAGTCGCCGCAGTTCCGGGTATTCGATTTGACTGGGTAGTTGAAGAGGCCTTCGCGGAAATTCCAGCGTGGCACCCCGCCGTAGATCGGGTGATTCCGATAGCGCTTCGGCGTTGGCGCAAGAAGCCTGTAAAAAATTTCAGAGGCCTGGAGTGGAAAAAATTTCGCTCCAGTATCGGCAGGCGGCAATATGATCTTGTGATCGATGCACAGGGATTGCTAAAAAGCGCTTTGGTCGCACGCTTGATTAGTGCACCTCGCTACGGTATGGATAAGCAATCAGTGCGTGAGCGCCTCGCTACTGTTTTTTATCATCACTGCCTTGCGGTACCACAGAAATTACACGCGGTTGAGCGCATCCGCATGGTGTTTGCAAAATCGCTGAAGTATGAGATACCGAATATCAAGGGCGAGTATGGTGTGCGGTCGAATTTAAAAAACGGCCAGGACAAAGTCCCGGGCAGCTTACTTTTTTTCCACGGCACTGCCAGGGCGGAGAAGCTGTGGCCTGAAAATCGTTGGATAGAGCTCGCCGGACTTTTGGAGTCAGATAACTTTAAAGTGTGGTTACCCTGGGGCAATGAAGCGGAGCGTGAACGCGCAGAGCAAATTGCGCGCAGTGTAAACAATGCGGAGGTACTGCCCAGGCTTAACTTGCTGGGGTTGGCCAGTATGTTGATGGAGGTGGATGGAGCCATTGCCGTCGATACAGGGCTGGCACATTTAAGCGCTGCGCTGGACGTACCTACAGTCTCACTGTACGGACCAACCGATATCAGTTTAATCGGAGCTTATGGGCGCAACCAGGTGCATATCGCGTCGCCCGTTGGTGCCTCTGATAGCAATGATCCATTAGCAATGATGGAATCAATCCAGGCTCATCAAGTGCGTCGCGAGCTGATGGAACTTTTGTCGGAGCGCAGCTGAAGATGCGCCTGGCCTTCGTACTTTATAAATATTTTCCCTATGGCGGCATGCAGCGCGACTTCAAGCGCTTCGTCCAAGAGTCCCAAAAACTTGGCCATCATTGTCGCGTGTACTATTTTTCATGGCAGGGTGAGGCAATAGCAAGCGCCGACTTACGGCAGGTTCCGGTGTCGGCAATGAGCAATCACCGGCGCAATGTTGGTTTTTCCCAATGGGTGCACTCCGATCTAGCGCAAGATCCGGTGGATGGGGTGATCGGGTTTAATAAAATGCCTGGCTTGGATGTCTACTATGCTGCTGACTCCTGTTATCTCAACAAGGCTTTTAATGAACGCAGCTGGTGGTATCGGCGCGGTACCCGATTTCGGCATTTTTCTGACTACGAACAGGCGGTCTTCAGTGTCGACAGCGATACCCAGATACTGCTTATCTCCGAGACAGAAAAAGCCAAATTCAAACACTATTACCACACACCCGAAGAGCGTATGCATATGTTACCTCCGGGAATATCTATGAGTCGCAAAGCACCGGCCGATTCCGCTCGGCGTCGCCAGAACAGCCGCAAGGCACTGGGTCTAAGCGATTGTGATCACGTTTTATTGTTTGTGGGTTCAGGGTTCATAAAAAAGGGATTGGACAGGGCCATACAATCCCTCGCTAATTTGACGAAGACGATGCCAGAAAAAAACATTCGCCTGCTGGTCGTCGGGCAAGACAAAGAAACCCGTTTTCGCCGATTGGCCGCTCGGTTGAATGTGGCTAAGCAGGTAGAATTTTTAGGTGGCTCAGATGACATACCCGATTTACTGCTCGCTGCGGATGTGCTGATCCATCCCGCCAAAGACGAGGCTGCGGGAATCGTACTGCTGGAGGCGCTAGTCGCAGGATTGCCAGTTTTGGTAACGGACATATGTGGTTACGCTCACCATATCGAATTGGCCAATGCGGGTGTGGTGCTGCGTTCGCCTTTTCAGCAATTAGACTTAGACCGTGCGGTTGAACAGTCTCTGGATCCCCACTTCCGTGTTAGCTGTACTGAGCGTGCGCTCCACTATGCGCAGCACGAGGATTTGTATTCGATGCACAGCACAGGTGCACTCTTGATACAGAAGTTTATTGAGCAGAAGGAATCTGCTGCGTGAGTGCCTTGTACCTGCGGGATGATTTTTCGCAGAACGTTTCCAATGGGAATCTGTTTGAGTGGGCAAGACAAATTGCCGAAGAGGCCCAGCCAAAGGATATATATCGCAGCAAGGAAGGTCGTAAAACCCTGAGGTTTTATGCCGGCGGGGCATCGTACTTCTTGAAAATGCACTCGGGTGCTGGATGGGTGGAAATATTTAAAAATCTCTTGCAGGCACGCCTGCCCGTATTGAGTGCGCGCAATGAATACGATGCCGTTGCCGCGCTGAATCGTTTGGGTGTCGATACCATGTCGGTGGCCGCTTACAGCTGCGAAGGTTTCAACCCGGCGAATCTTAAGTCAGTGATTGTGACTGAAGACCTGGTAGGCACTGTGAGCCTGGAGGATTACTGTGGCGATTGGGAACGCAACCCTCCGCCATTCTCGGTTCGTTTGAAATTGCTGCGAAAGCTAGCCGATAGCGCCAGAAGTATGCACCTGGCGGGCATAAATCACCGAGATTTCTATATTTGTCATTTTCATCTGGATGAGCAGACCCTGGAGCGAGAAGAACCTAGCTGTTTCTTAATCGATTTACATCGCGCTCAAATTCGGAGTAAAACACCAAGGCGTTGGCTGGTAAAAGACTTGGGCGGGCTGTACTTTTCCGCAATGGATTGTGGATTAAACTACCGGGATTTGTTGCGCTTCATGCGACATTACAGCGATGACGGCTTACGGAGTGCTATGGGGGAGGACAGAACATTCTGGCTGCAGGTAGCGCGCAACGCGGCTCATTTGTATCGAAAAGAACATGGTATAGATGCGCCAGAGATTATCTTTAGGGGAGCTGGGGCGTGAGCGTCGAACGCTTACAGGTACTTGCTGGGGAACCCTGGGGGCGCACCTTGTCTGGACAGATCGAGCAATCGTCTCTTACCGCGGATGACTGGGCCAGGCGTAACATGAAGGTAATAAAAGACACTCCAGGAAGCTTGGTAGGCCTGGTAGACCTTGATGGTCAGAGTTGCTACTTAAAATATTATTCGATTCAATCCTGGCATCAACGCCTGTGGTTTAAAGCCGGGCTTGGTCGTGGCTCCAAGAGCTACGCGAAGGCGAGGGTACTTTTAAGCAGTAATATTTTAGTCCCCAGGCCTTACGCCTGTGTGCTGGCTAAGAGCGGGATGTTGTTGCTTACTGAGGCTATCCCCCAGGCTATAAATTTACAAACTTTGTGGGAGCAAGGTCTGGCGGGGAGTGATGCCCCGTGCTGGGAAAAAGCGGGATCATCCCTGGCAAAACTGCATAATGCCGGTTTTTTTCACGGTGACTTTAAGTGGAGTAATTTGCTGCTCGCTGATGGGGAAATCTATATGGTCGATTTAGAGGCCGTTGGAGAGTTCAGTCCTTCCGGTAAGAGAAGACATCGCGATATCGCCCGATTCACTCTAAATTCAGAGGACATGGGGGCGCCCTTTGACAGCTACCAGCGTTTTCTACAGGCTTACCTTTCTTCTACTGGTCAAGACGAGCAAGAAGTGACTAGATGGACTCTGCCCATTCTTATTCGGCTTCGCGCACATCATGTAAAAAAATATGGTGAAAGAGGGCATCCGCTATTGGGCATTTCGTCCTAGTGGACTATAGGCTTTTCGCCCTCAGGTAACGTCGAGACTTCAAATACACACGCAGATCTTTTTCCCATTCCTTCAGATATGGCCGCGTTGGGGGGTAGCGGCAAGGATAGCTTATCGGTGTAATTCCATTGAGTTCGGTTAGCCAGGTTTTGTCTGATTCATATCGAAGTCGAATTAAATCATTGGCTAATTCTGGGTGGAGTTGGTATTGCTGCGCCAGGTGCGGTAAATGCTCTCGCCATTTATCCAGACTGCTGGTGTTGACTTCACGCAATCCATTCATCGCCGTGCTGGCTGCTTCGGAAGGCTCGGCAAACTTCTGGTATTCACTGAAGGGATGTTGAAAATCCAGGAAATCGAATTGGGTTTTAATCGCACCCTGGACCGAGTCGGGGTCTGCAACCAGGTCTTCATACCGCAGAGCTAAGAACCTCGGATGGCTGAGGTAGCTCTGAGATGCACGGTCACATTCGCTCCAGACTCTATAGTTGCAAAAGTATTGGTCGGGCGATTCTTTGTGCTTGCTGATAATGACCGCGCGTGGATCGCGTCCCATATAAATGACGTAAAGCTTGTCGTCTCGCGCGAAGACGTGTTTTAACTGCTTAATATCGTTGGGCTGTTTGCTGAAATACACCTCACCTGTTTGTTCAATGGGCTCGAATATGCTCATCTCGTGAGCGCAATATCCATCGCTTGCGAAACAGGTAGCCATCAACTCCATCAATAGAGTGGTTCCGCTTCTGGGACATCCGACTATGTGTAGGCGTTTCAAGCTGAGATTGACCTTTTTATTGCAAGCATTTGCTCAGTGGTTGTAGAGCAGCACGGTTAGTTTACGCTCTTTGATGATTGGCGCGAAGTGTAATAACTGGTCTAGGGTCCCAAGGATTGTGTTAGTGTTCCCTACACGCGCAGATCTTGCAGGCCAGTAAACGATGAGAGAATTTTTTTCCTGGCGATGGCCAATCATCTCCCCAGACTCAGTTTTTTTGATCGCGTGCGCTATCTTTTTTTAAAGGGGGCCGGGGTAAGGATTTCAGGTAAATGCATGATTTGGGAGGGCCTTACCATTCGCCCCATCGGGGGTGCAAAGAACATAGCGATTGGTCGGGGAACTTTCGTTAATACCGGTGTTAGATTCGGCGTCCCAACTGACACGGTGACTATCGGAGAGAATGTTCAAATAGGCCCACGCGTTATGTTTGAAACCGCGAGCCACGGTCTTGAGTACGTTCCGGGGAAAGGACGGGGAACGTCAACTAAACCCATTGTTGTTGAAGATGAGGTATGGATCGGTGGCGGAGCGATTATAGGGCAGGGCGTTACCATTGGACGCGGTGCCGTTGTGGCCGCAGGTGCGGTAGTCGTTGAAGATGTTGCTTCTAAAACTCTGGTTGGCGGTGTGCCTGCCAAAAAGATTCGACATGTGAGTGGCAACACTTCAGCCTGAGGTTTTTCCCTTCGCTCGTAGACGTCGAATGGCCCACTTGTAAGCTTCCACGCCCAGTATTTCCGCTTCAATTTTTGTCAGATCTCGCATTTGACTGTGCTAGGCTCGGAAAAACCGAAGTCGATCCGAACGCGTTAGATCACTGGGAAATAACATGTTCAACTGCATAATGTTTTTTAGTAATTGTTTTCCCGTTGGGGGCACCTGCTGGACGTTGCGCTCGTTATCAATTAAAGAGAATTGAAATCTGTCACGGCGTTCAACGGCCATTACGTTGCTGGAGCGCAAATCACCGTGAATGAATCCCGTGGCGTGCATCCTCCCAACAAAAATGCCGAGTTCGCGCAGTAGTTGCCTGCGTTTGCGCAAAGATGCTGGATCTCGGGCGCTCAGTTCCTGCCGCAGCCACGCAGTAATTCCGAAACCTGGTACCGCGTAGGTGAAAAGATACTCGTGAGAACTGCCAAGGTGCCCCCAGCAAATGTTCTGTGGGGCATCAAAACCTGCTAGTAGAAGGGCTTCGCTTTGGCGTCGAGCTCGAGTTGCTCTGCTACCTTTTACCAGGGCCTTGAGTTTTTCGATGGGACTGCGCGGGAAAAATTCCTTGAAGTAAATTCCATCCTCGTCGTGAAATGCGACACGCGCCATTTTTGAGCTAGCTATAATCTCCCAGTCATCGGGTGGGCGTTCCTGCGAAAGTGCTTCGGCGCATTGGTGCAGGGCTTCTTCTGTAAGGGGTTCTCCGGCGATAACAGTGGCTCTCCAGCGACACGAATGTCAATATTTTACAATGCAAACATCTGAATTCGAACTCATTCAGTGCCGGTCGTAGCGGGTAACTCGAGTGCGCTGGGTATTTTCACAATACTGACCTGCCCAGTTCGATTGCCCGCGAACACTTGCAATTCCTGTAGCGAGTTTCTATTCAAAAAAGTCTGCCATTGTTTAACGTGGCGTTTTTTTACTAACATCATCAGATAATCGGTATTGCGCCATTTCTCGGGTTCCGCTTCTAAATCTGCAATAGTAAATTGATAAGCCCGATTGCCCCATTCAAATTTTCGCTGACTGAAATACGCGATATAAGAGCTGTTGGTTACAAGGCTGGCCTCTTCGTTCGTGTTATCAATAAGCCAGGCTGTGGCGTCTTTGATATACGCTTTTTCGTGATCGCGATTGGTCAGCGAGTCGACACAAAATCCGAATAACAACAAAACGACCAGAAACTTCCCACCGCCGCGCTTTCCTTTGGACCACAAAGAGTTAAGAAGGAAGGGAACATAAAGAAGTGCATAGAGAGTGAAAATATTGGCGTAGCGCTCAAGCATAAAACGCTTTGTCAGCAGAAACAGGCTCAGGTATATAAGGCAAATGATCAGGTGCGAATTGATAAGCTTTCGATCGCGGGGTGTGACCCGATCCAGCAAGTTGTTGGACGCACCCCAAAGCATCACACCCACATAGGGCCAGCTTAAGGAGCGGAACAAGTTTACTCCGAGGATTGCGGCCAGGCCACCGATGACAGCGAAGGCCGCATCCTCAGTGGAGGTGAAAGACAGCCAATTGTCCGCCGCTTTCTGTGCGAGCAGTGAGAAATCCTGAGGTATGGCAAAAAAATGCCTTACATATCTACCAATGTCGGGGAACATTGATTCTTTTTCCGCCAGGGAACTCTGGGCAAAAAGCAGCAGTGGCAGCAGTGTGCCGACTGCAATAAGCGCCAGTGGTGCAAGTCGAGCACAAATGCGCCAGCGAGTTCCCTTTTCCGCTGCGAAGATTAGGGTAAAGGGCACCAGAATCAAAAAGAACAAACCCTCAAAACGAAACAGGATCGCAATAGCAATAAACACCAACCAGCGCAGTTGATATTTAAATTCGGGAGAGCGTGCGAACAAAAGTAACTCCCGGAACGCCAAAAGAGAAAATGCCCAATAGGCTGGGTCACGCATAATGGAAGAGCGCTCATCGTTCAGTACTGGGTGGGAAAGGATAACGATTGCGGCGATAATCTGTACTCTACGATCACCGCCCATCACTCTTATAGTGCCGACAAAAGCTACACATAAAAGTGCATAGAAGACGGTCGTGAGGATCAGGCCGCTGTATAGCAAGGGAATTCCCGTTGCCTTGTGAACCAGTGCGAAGCTGATGGGTAATATCGGCCGGTCAAACAGCGATTGACCTGCCACAATGCCACCTTGTAGATAGGCATCTGCGGTGCGCAAGTATATTATAGCATCGCGGTTTATAATTGGATCGATAAGGATAAGCCACAGCGATAACAAGCAGCTCAGGGCAATAATAATCCGATAGTCCAGCAGCGCAGTTTGCGCCCAGTGCATTGACTTGGAAGAAGAATGTGACAACACGAATTAAACTCTGTTTTGCTACTAGTCTAACGGCGGCATTGAGATGATGCTACCGCCGCTGCTGTTGGCCGCTACCATGCCAGAGGTGATCTCTTGACGCAAACGGTACTTATAACCGGAGCCGGAGGCCAGCTGGGCCGTGAGCTAGTTCAAACTGCCAATTGTGAAACTCGGTGTATCGCACTCACACGATCGCAGCTGGATATCGGGGACGCTGAGGCAGTCAGTGCGATCCTGGGGAAGATGAAACCGACACTGGTGATCAACGCCGCCGCCTACACTGCGGTCGATCAGGCCGAATCCGACGCGGAAAATGCTGCACGCATTAATGAAATCGCCCCCGGGATTCTCGCCGGTGCCTGTAAAGTTTCTGGAGCGCGTCTTATACATGTGTCCACCGACTTTGTGTTTAGCGGCGAATCGCATACGCCCTACAGCCCGGATTCGCCCACCGATCCCATAGGAGAGTACGGCAGGAGCAAGCTTGCTGGGGAGCGTGCCGTTGCGGAGTATTTACCAGGCGCTTTAATTGTCCGAACGGGCTGGGTTTATTCACGCTTTGGGAGTAATTTTGTGAAAACCATGTTGCGCCTCATGTCCGAGCGAGATGAATTGGGGGTGGTGGTGGATCAGGTGGGCACGCCTACCTGGGCGCGCGGACTGGCCCTGGCAATATGGGCTGCATCAGAACGAGCCCAGCTATCTGGAATCTACCATTGGTCCGACGCGGGAGTTTGCAGCTGGTACGATTTTGCAGTGGCAATTTATGAAGAGGCTAGCAATATTGGCCTGCTTTCTACCCAGACTAGTATTCGCCCCATTCTGGCAGCGCAATACCCCACGCCTGCAGCTCGACCGCCCTATAGTGTTCTGGACAAGCACCAGAGCTGGCAAGATTTGCAATTGGAAGCCGTGCACTGGAGAGTGCAGTTGCGATTAATGCTGGAAGAACTGAAGGAAAGTAATGATGAGTAAAGGCCTGCTTGTGACAGGAGCCGCCGGGTTTATCGGATCCAATTTTGCGCACTATTGGGCGACCCACCATCCGCAGGATAAGATTGTCGCTTATGACGCTCTGACCTACGCGGGGAATCTTGAGAACCTTGCCGAATTACGCGAGAAGCCAAATTTCACTTTTTTGCAGGCCAACATTTGTGATGCGGCGGAGGTAGAGACAGCACTACGAGAGCACAAACTAGACACCATTGTGCACTTTGCCGCTGAATCTCATGTTGATCGATCCATTAGTGGCCCCGACGCGTTTATTGAAACTAATGTGCTTGGCACACACGCCTTGCTTATGGCTGCCCGTTCAGTTTGGCTCGGTGGCGAGGAGGTCATCCCCCATCGTTTTCATCATGTGTCTACCGATGAAGTGTATGGCTCGTTGGCAACTGATGCCCCCGGTTTCCACGAAGAGCAGAAGTATGAACCCAATTCTCCTTACTCGGCGAGTAAAGCCGCTTCGGATCATCTGGTGCGAGCCTATATGCACACCTATGGCCTGCAGGTTACTACCAGCAATTGTTCCAACAACTATGGGCCCTACCACTTTCCGGAAAAGTTGATTCCGCTGTGTATCACCAATATCCTTCGGGGCCTGCCACTGCCTGTGTACGGAGATGGCAGCAATATTCGAGATTGGTTGTACGTAGAGGATCACTGCCGGGGAATTGAATTGATTCTTGCCAAGGGCCTGGTTGGAGAGGTTTACAATATCGGGGGCAATAATGAGTGGAATAATCTCGATATCGTTAATTTACTGTGCGAACAGTTAGATGCCCGGTTTGCAGCGAGCCCGGAGCTACATACCCGTTTTCCAGACTCACCTGCTGCGAATGGACGCTGTGCCGCCGACCTGATTGAATTTGTAACAGACCGTGCCGGGCACGACTGGCGCTATGCCATCGATGCGGGAAAAATTACCGGGGAACTCGCTTACAGCCCGCACGAGAGTTTCGAAACAGGTCTTTCCAAGACTATCGATTGGTTTTTGCGCTCGGAAGATTGGTGGCGTCCGCTACTGCCTAGTTAGTTCTCGATTACTGCGTCGAACAAGGGGATTTCATCCCAGGCTTGCCCCTGAGAATCTTTGCCAGACAATCGAGGTGATTCTGACTCGGCGATAGGCCATTGGATGCCCACGCTAGGATCGTTCCAAGCTAGTGAGACTTCACTATCGGGGTGGTAAAAATCGGTGCATTTGTAGGCGAAGTCAGCGTATTTCGAGCACACATAAAATCCGTGAGCAAAGCCCGGGGGCACCCACATCATCTTGTGATTTTGCTCGCTGAGCAAGGCGCCGAACCACTGACCGAGAGTGGGTGATGAGCGCCTCAAGTCGACAATGACATCGAAAACCTCGCCGGCACTCACGCTCACCAGTTTACCCTGAGTCTGCTGCGTCTGATAATGCATGCCTCGCAAAATGCCGTGTTCTGAGCGGCTGCGATTGTCCTGAACGAATTTCAGGTCCAGCCCCGCATCGCGGAATGTCTGCGCATTCCAGCTCTCCATGAAAAACCCGCGCTCATCACCAAATACCTTGGGCTCTATTAAGAACGCTCCCTGAAGAGGAGTTTGCTCAAACTTCATCGAGCACGGCACCCACATCATTGAGCAAATTTTTGAGGTATTTGCCGTAGCCACTTTTTTCCAGGGGCGCGGCCAGTGCTAACAGCTGTTCGGCGGTAATATACCCCATGCGGTAGGCGACCTCTTCGGGGCAGGCGATTTTCAAGCCCTGGCGCTCTTCAACAACTCGAATGAAGTTTGCAGCGTCCAGTAGCGAGTTGTGAGTGCCGGTGTCCAGCCAGGCGGTACCTCGACTCATTAACTCAACCTGTAAATCCCCGCGCTCCAGGTACACTTTATTCACATCTGTAATTTCCAGTTCGCCTCTCGGCGAGGGCTGGATACTCTTGGCAATATCGACCACGTCGTTTTCATAGAAATACAGGCCGGTTACCGCGTAGTGGGATTTTGGTTGAGCGGGTTTCTCTTCGATATCCAGCGCGACTCCATTGCTATCAAAGTTGACGACACCGTAGCGTTCGGGATCCTGCACGTAGTAAGCGAAGATGGAGGCGCCTTTGTCTCGACTCGCGGCGCTCTTGAGCTTCTTGCTGAGCCCGCCGCCATAGAAAATATTGTCCCCGAGCACGAGGGAGGCGGGCGACTTGGCGATAAATTCTTCGCCTAGTATGAATGCTTGAGCCAGCCCGTCGGGACTGGGTTGGACCGTGTAACTGAGATTTAGCCCCCATTGGTGGCCATTTCCCAACAACTGGCTAAACGCCTCCTGATCCCTGGGGGTGGTAATAAGCAGGATATCGCGGATTCCGGCCAACATCAGCGTGGCCAATGGGTAGTAAATCATTGGTTTGTCGTAAATTGGCATCAATTGCTTGCTGACCGTGCTGGTCAACGGGTGAAGGCGTGTGCCAGAGCCTCCGGCCAAAATAATGCCCTTGTAGGGTGTAGTGTTGCTCATGGAGCCCGATCCAGTGCCTCTGAAGGCCGCATTATACGCAGCAATAGCCAATAATTACGATACTAGAGCCCCGGGGGTGGGTGTATTTGGGGCCCATTTGTCAGGGCTGGCTTTTTTTTGGCCAACTGATTAAAATCTAGCCCCCTTTAATAAGGTGTTTGGCACGACTGAACATCGTGTGTGCCAGCCTGCTCGCATGAATTCCGTTTGAATCAGGCCTTTAGCAAAAAACCAAGAGGACGACCCCATCAGGCATACTGAACCTAATCAGAGGGCCTCAGCTTTGGCTGTGGACATCAATCCGGCTCCCGACGAGTTATCGGGTGAGCATCCCGATGCCTGCCGATCGCTGCGGATCGCCCTCCTGGGATACCGCAGTGCGCCCTTCGGTGGTGGTCAGGGTGTCTATCTGAAATACCTCAGCAAGGCGCTGGTAGATGCCGGCCACAAAGTGGATGTGATTTCGGGCCCGCCTTATCCGCATCTGGACCCCCGGGTGAGATTGATAGAGCTGCCGAGCCTGGATCTATTCGAAAATGGCTTGGGTTCTCTGCGCTTTGAACATCTGCGTTCCTGGACGAATATCATTGAATGGACTAGTAAATTGACCGGGGGGTTTGCCGAACCCTATACCTTTGGTCGCCGTGCAGTGAAGTATTTGAAGCAGCACGGTCACAATTATGATCTGGTTCATGACAACCAGAGTTTGAGCTACGGCATGCTGCAATTACAGGAGATGGGAATTCCGTTGGTGACCACCGTGCACCACCCCATCACCAATGATTTGCGTATCGCCCTAAAGGCCGCGCGCAGCTGGCATGAGCGTTTATTGATCAGGCGCTGGCACTCATTTCTCAACATGCAGAAAAAAGTGGTTAAAAAACTGCACAACATCGTCACCGTTTCCGATTGCTCGCGTCAGGACATTGCAGCGGACTTTGGAATTCAGCCAGCGGGTATTAGCCTGGTACACAATGGCATAGATATCGACGAGTTTAGACCTCTGCCAGATATCGCGCGCCGCCCGCGAATGTTAATGGCCACAGCATCTGCAGATGCTCCACTCAAGGGGTTGCGCTATTTGCTCGAAGCCTACGCGCGTCTGTTGGCAAACTATCCAGATCTGGAGTTGTTGTTGGTTAGCAAGCCGCTGCCCGGTGGTAAAACCGAACGGTTGGTCAAATCGCTAGGGATTGCCGATAAGGTTAAATTCGTCAACGGTATCAGCACTCAGCAAATGGTCCGCTACTATGCCGAGGCGACAATCGCGGTCGTTCCCTCCGTCTACGAAGGTTTTGGGCTTCCTGCAGGCGAGGCGATGGCTTGCGGTGTGCCGGTTATATCCAGTGATGGCGGCGCACTTCCCGAGGTCGTTGGTGATGCCGGGGTAATCGTTCCTGTCAAGAGCGTTAAAGCCCTCGGGCAGGCCATTGCCCAATTGCTTGAAGATCCCGAGCGGCGAGCGCAACTATCGATGGCGGGGCGCGCTCGCATCGCCGAAGAGTTTTGCTGGCAGGTTTGCGCCAAACAAATGACCCAGTATTACGAGCAGGTTTTAAAAGATGCAAACGGTTGATTTTCGCTATTTTCCTCTGGACTCTGGCGATGTGGTGCTGGACCTGGGCTGTGGAGAGGGCCGCCACGTAATATCCGCCTATATAGAGGGCAATGTGCAATCGGTAGGTGTTGATCTCTCCCTGGATGATTTGCAGACCACCCGAGAGAAGTTTGAGGATTTCAACGAGCCTGACAACGCAGCTAAGTCCTTCAAATTGTCCTGTGCCAATGCATTGGCTTTACCCTTTGCCAACAACAGTTTTGACAAGGTTATCTGCTCGGAGGTGTTGGAGCACATTCCGGATTATCAGGGTGCACTTCGGGAAATCGAACGAGTATTAAAGCCCGGTGGTTTGTTCTGCGCCAGTGTGCCTCGCACTTGGCCCGAAAAAATATGTTGGGTGCTCAGCGATGCCTATCATCAGGTGGTGGGCGGTCATCTACGTATATTTCGCGCCAGGACACTGCGTGGTGAAATTGAAAGCCTGGGTTTTGATCATCTTCATCGGCACTGGGCACACGCGCTGCATACGCCATACTGGTGGTTACAGTGCTTGGTGTGGGATAACAAAGAGAAAAACTGGTGGGTGGCTCAATATCACCGTTTTTTAGTTTGGGATCTGATGGATCGGCCGGTGTTTACCCGAGTCCTTGAGCGTTTGTTAAACCCGACTATGGGTAAGAGTGTGGTTATGTATTTTCGTAAGGAGGCCTTGTCATGAGCGGTCTGTATTTAAGTCGCGGGTTATTTCCGGGGGAATTTTTGCGCCCCACGGTTCAATTTATCCTCGATGTGCAGCGTCCAACTGGCGAAATTCCCTGGTTTGAAGGAGGCTATACCGATCCTTGGGATCATGTAGAAGCGGCGATGGGTTTGTCTATTGGACAGGAGCACGACGCAGCGAAACGCGCCTACGAATGGCTGGCGGGACTGCAGTTGGAGGACGGCAGTTGGTGGGCTTCCTATCGCGGACAGACAATTGATAACCTGGAGCGACGGGAAACCAATTTTGTCGCCTATGTCGCAGCGGGAGTTTGGCACCACTACCTGGTAACCCAGGATACGGATTTTCTCGAGAGTATGTGGCCTACCGTAGACCGAGCCATTGGGTTCGTTTTGTCTTTGCAGACTCCGCATGGTGACATCCACTGGGCGGTAGACGGTGATGGTGAGGCAAAATGTGATGCGCTGGTTACCGGGTGTAGCTCTATTTATAAAAGCTTGGAATGTGCCCACAATATTGCGGTGACTCTCAATGAGTCTCGCCCCGAATGGACCCTCGCAAGAGAGAATTTAGGGGGCGCACTGCGGAACAAACCGGAGCGATTTGATCGCACCTGGGAGAGCAAATCCCGGTACTCCATGGATTGGTTTTATCCTGTCCTCACTGGTGTGTTAAATGAAAAAGAGTCACGCGCTCGTATCGCCTTGCGATGGGATGAGTTCGTCGAGGATAAACTGGGATGTCGCTGTGAAAAGCAGGAGCCTTGGGTAACGATTGCCGAGTCCTGCGAACTTGTTATGGCGCTATTGGCCGCCGGCGATCGCGTACGCGCAGTAGAGGTATATAGTTGGCTGCACCAGTGGCGTACCAGCGATGGCTCTTACTGGACAGGGTATCAGTTGGTAGAAGACCTTCTCTGGCCGGACGAAAAACCCACGTGGACAGCCGGTGCGATTTTGTTAGCGGCTGATGCCCTGACCCAACACACGGCAGCATCCGGGCTGTTTACCAGCGTGCAGTTGCTAGATGTCGGCAATGGCGAAGCGCAGGAACGACGCGTTCTGGTGGATTGAGAAATGTGGTGAAGTATCGCCCCAACGGCGAATCGAATTGCGCGCCTAAAGGCGGCGTAGTAATCCCAGGCTGTTTACCCGCGCGATAAGCTCAAACAAACCCGAAGCCAAGGCCATTTTGTAAATTGCGTTGGGCGCCTGTCCGCCTTTGTGGGGGTCGGGGTAGATGTCGTGAATAGCCAGCACACCGCCGCGTTTTACATGCGGAGTCCAGCAGCGGTAGTCAGTTAGGGCAGCGTCCAGGCTGTGGCCACCATCAATAAACACCATGCCCAAGGGGGTTTGCCAATCTCGAGCTGCAGCATCTGAGCCGGCAACCACAGGGACGACTGTTTCGTCCAAACCAGCGCTGCGGATGTTTAGGCGGAACTCTCTGAAGGTATCCATTAACCCCGCGCCCTGATCGTATAGATCGGGATCGTGGAAAAACTCCCCTGGTTGGTGTTCCTCAGATCCTCGGTGGTGATCCAGGGCAAAAACGGTGCTGTTATTTTTCGCCGCAGCTAGCCCCAGGTAGATTGTCGATTTACCACAGTAGCTACCTATTTCCAGAACTGGCCCCAGTTGAGTGCTCGCTAGTGCCTGTTGGTAGAGCGCCTGCGCCTCATCATCGGCGAGAAAGCCCTTCAGTTCATTGATGTTGGCGGGAAGTCCGGGAATCATGCGGTGTATCCTTTACGAGTGGGTAACGGGTCGTGGAAAGTAGCGGTTTTAGTCGCCCATGGCAAGCCTTCCAAAGGCGAGCTGTACGCTTGCACAGAGTGTTATCATGACCATCAGCTCCCCGATATTATTGGCCCCGCGCCACAAGAGGTATCGTAAATAATGAAACTGAGTATGCCCCGCTTTGATCGCGCTAAGGTCCTTGTCGTAGGGGATATTATGCTTGATCGCTACTGGCAGGGAGGCACTTCACGCATCTCGCCAGAGGCCCCGGTGCCGGTAGTAAAGGTTGAACAAATTAATGATCGGCCCGGTGGAGCAGGGAACGTTGCGCTTAACATTGCGGCGCTGGGAGCTGGTGCCATCTTGCGCGGGTTTACCGGTGACGATGAAATGGCGGACTCGCTTGAGGCCATGCTCGATGGTGCGGGGGTCGCCTGCGCCTTCCATCGTGTACAGAACCATTCCACCATTACCAAGTTGCGGGTGATTAGCCGGCAACAGCAATTGATCCGGCTGGATTTTGAAGAGACTGACTTGGCCGAAAACGGCGCCGACCTGGAGCGCAATTTGGATGACGACCTTTCACAATGCGGCGCACTGATTTTGTCCGACTACGCCAAGGGCGCACTGCGCGCGCCCGAAGCGATTATCGCCGCTGCAAAAGCAGCTGGTGTACCCGTGTTGGTAGACCCTAAGGGCTCCGACTTTTCTCGCTATCGCGGTGCAACTTTGATGACTCCCAACCTTCACGAATTTGAGGGTGTTGTAGGCCATTGTGCGTCGGAAGAAGAGTTGGTCTTAAAAGGCGAGCAGTTGATGATTGAACTCGAGCTTGGTGCTCTGTTGATTACCCGAGGCGAACACGGCATGACCTTGCTGCGCCCGGGAGAGGAAGAATTTCACCTGCCTGCGCGAGCCAGAGAAGTGTTTGATGTAACCGGTGCGGGCGACACGGTAATAGCCGTTCTGGCGGCTGCGGTTGCAGCGGGCGAGGCATTGCCACAGGCCGTTGCCTTGGCAAATACGGCGGCGAGTATTGTCGTCGGTCAGCTGGGAACAGCCGCTGTCAGTGCACCTGAATTGCGCAGGGCAATCCAGATTGATTCAGGTTCAGAACGTGGAGCCCTGACCTTGGGTCAACTTCAAGTCGCTGTTGCGGATGCTCGCAGCCACGGCGAAAAAGTAGTTTTTACCAACGGTTGTTTCGATATCATTCACGCTGGTCATGTCAGCTATCTCGAGCAAGCTCGTGAACAGGGTGATCGTCTTATCGTAGCGGTGAACAGTGATAGCTCGGTGCGCAAGCTTAAGGGCAGGGGCAGGCCGATCAATCCACAGGATCGCCGCATGGCAGTGCTTGCAGGTCTCGAATCTGTCGATTGGGTTGTCTGTTTTGAAGATGACACACCTGAACCTTTATTGCGGGCATTGCAGCCTGACGTTTTGGTTAAAGGTGGCGACTACGACAAAGAAGGCGTGGTCGGTTGGGAGATTGTTGAGGCGTATGGGGGTGAAGTTCGCGCCCTGGGCTTCATCGATGATTTATCGACGACGGCCATTGTCACCAAGATTCAGAGCGAAGGAGAAAGCTAGAGCGCGGCCAGGGTGCGCTTTGCGGCGTCCACGTCTGCCTTGAGATGATCCTTCGAGATAGTGCCGACAATTGCCGAGCTGGTTGCCTCGTGTGAAAAGACCAAGTCCATACTCGCCTGGACCGGATCATCAAAATTTGCAGCCAGATGCCCACTTGCCAAGGCCTTTTTTATTAGCGCAGCTGCGCCGTGTGTGGCACAGGCGTCCAATACATCTACTTCCTCTTGCCGCACCAGATTATAGGTGAGCATAACCATGTCGCATTCCGCTGCCGCCGCAATTCCACCAGTGACACTCTTGGTCGACATTCCGTAAGCGCGGATCAGGCCACGACGCTTTAGGTGGGACAGTGCCTGGAGTGTTCCCAGCTCGTTCACAATCCGCAGATCATCGCCATCCGAATGAACCAATACCATATCGATGACGTCAGTCTGAAGGCGGTGCAAACTTCTTTCGATGGAGAATACCGTGTGCTCAGGGGTAAAGTTAAAATGGGACGATCCGTTTTCGAACTCCTCCCCTACTTTGCTGCAGATTAACCATTGATCTCGCTGCCCCGCCAACAATTTTCCCAGGCGCTCTTCACTGTTGCCATATGCCGGTGCTGTATCAATAAGATTAATACCCAGCTCTTGAGCATAGGCAATGAGTGCGGACGCGCTTCGATCATCGGGAATCGAAAATCCCCCCGGGTATTTTACTCCTTCATTACGACCCAACTTAACGGTGCCGAATCCCAGGGCGCTAACCTGCATTCCGGTTTTCCCCAGCGGGCGCATCCAGTTCATGTGAACAATGTATCCCAGCAGGTTGCTGCTACCTGCGGTCTGCCAAGCGAGGCAAGTTCGGTCAAGTCGGGTGTGAACTTCGGCAAAACACTGTCCTCGATAAGTATTCTTTCAATCTCATCGGCCAGATGCGGGCTCAGAGTAAGTTTTGTAGGCCATGCCGTCAGGACGTTATCCAGTGACTCGGACTTGCCGACAAAGGATTGATCCGGTCGTAGCAGCCGAACCTGTTTGGGTTCTGCTCTGTCCAACTTGATGGTGCACCACGCAGTATCGCCAAAATCAATCCACGGCAGTAGTTCGCCAAGTTCACGCCTGGCTTTGGCGATGAGTGCCTCCGGTGAATCGTCGGTGCCCTCGGTGGCCAGGTCTCCGCCGAGATACCAAACGGGTTCACCGGCGCTGGTGCGATGTGTGGATATGGTCAATCGCGGCGAGGCATTTCCACCCATACAATGGGCATACAGAGATTCACGATATTGGTGCTTCACCAAAACTTGCTGCAGTGGCCGCCGCTGCATGGCGGGTTTGTTAGTGCCCAGCTTGGCGAGGAGCGCTTCGTTGCCGGTGCCCGCCGTTAGAATGAGCCGCTGCGCGTTTACCTCCAATCCGGGAAGGCAGAGCCGGGCCTTACCGTTTTCCTGAACCAGCGCAGCGACTTCCCAATCTATTTTAAAGATGGCTTCCCGATGTTGCTCCGCCAGGGTTTGCACCAGGCTCGGCATGTCCATCACGAGGTCTACGAGTCGGTAAACCTGGCCACTGAACTTAGGATTCTGAAAGGGCGTTGGATAATCGGATTCGCGTAGTTTGTCCACTCTGCCGCGCAGCATTTTACTGGCGAAGAAGGAGCTCACTCTGGATTGTACGGTTGAACTGGACCACAGATAAAAGTCTTTGCTGAGAACATTGGCTTTTTGTACATCCACTTTACCATTACCCAACAGCGCTTCGCGCCAGACATCGGGCATAGCGGAGATGGCCTCTGAGCCACCGCTGAGTGCGCCACCCAATGCGTATTTGATACCACCGTGGATCATGCCCTGGGAGCCCATGGTTTGGTAACTGCCCAGAGCCTCCTGCTCAAACAAGACCGCGCTATAGCCTTGGTTGCGCAGTTGATTCAAAGTCCACAATCCGGCTATGCCGCCGCCAATAATAGCGATGTCCGTTTGCAGTTGTGTAGCCGTCATTGGAGCGAGCCATCAATTCAAAGGCGCAATTATAGCCTTAATCTTGCGCCAATAGTGGTGCTGGTGACTGGTAAGCAAAGGAGGCTATCGTTATGCTGGGCTCGTTTACCCATCGGCGTCAACCAGGGAGATTGCATGCGCTTTTTGTACAGCGCCGTACTTTACGTCCTGATACCTTTCTTTTTGCTGAGAATGTTATTGCGCTCGCGCAAAGCACCTGCCTATCGGCGCCGCCTCGCCGAACGGTTCGGAATGTTTTGCGTTGCGGGAGGGCCCCTGGGAGGCCGGGTTATATGGGTTCACGCAGTTTCGGTGGGAGAAACTATTGCAGCGGCGCCCCTGGTCGAGGACTTGTTGAAGCGCTACCCGGAACATACTGTGGTGCTGACAACGACGACCCCAACGGGCTCGGAACGAGTCCGGGCATTGTTCGGTGATCGTGTGGTCCGCGTGTATGCACCCTGGGACCTGCCGGGTGCTGTTAAACGATTCCTGAAAAAAGTGCAGCCGCAATTGCTGGTCATTATGGAAACCGAGCTGTGGCCGAATATGTTGCATTACAGCGCGGCCGGTGGAACGAAGATAGTTTTGGCAAACGCTCGCATGTCTGAGCGCTCGGCGTCTGGATATAAGCGATTTTCTGCGCTTAGTCAATCGATGCTCACAAATTTGAACAAGGTGGCCTGCCAATCGTCGGATGATGGCGACCGAATGATTGCGATGGGACTTAAGCCAGAACAGCTTGAAGTTACAGGCAGTATTAAATTTGATCTTGAGTTAAATGCCGACATCCGCGAACAGTCGCTGGGCATTAAAAAAGAGTGGGGTTTGGAAAATCGTCCCGTGTTGGTCGCTGCCAGTACCCACCCAGGGGAGGATGAGATAATTCTGGCGGCTTTTGCCGAGCTAAGAACCTCGGTAGACAATTGCCTATTGTTGCTCGTCCCACGCCATCCCGAACGCTTTGAAGATGTGTTTGAGTTGGCTCGCACACAGGGTTGGCAAGTGAGACGCCGTTCGGAGGCAATTGCTCCTGTGGCAAGTGATGATGTTGTTGTGGGCGATACGATGGGTGAACTGTTGTTACTGCTCAGCCTCGGGACTGTGGCCATTATCGGGGGCTCCCTGGTGGAACACGGTGGCCACAACGCGTTGGAAGCCTCGGCCTGGGGGGTGCCGGTTGTGACCGGGCCCTCTATGTTTAATTTCACCGAGATTAGCGAGCTGCTGTGCGATGCCGGAGCGATGATAATGCTGAGTCGGGCTGACAGTCTGGGGAGTACGCTGCAAGAACTGTTTGCCAATCAACAGCGCTTGCAGGAAATCGGGGCGTCTGGTTTACAAGTAGTCGCCGATAACCGCGGGGCAAAAAAGCGCCTGTTGGCGCTTATCGATGAACAAATGGCAGCCGAGTAATCCTCACAAATCAGTATTGGCTGCAGTGATGACTTCCGGGTTTACTGAGTGCCACTCGCCGTCGGTGCAGGTGCGGGTTCCATGGCCGTATCTAACTCATTCACATCCTTGGGGCTTAACAGGCCGGCCTGCTCTTTAAGTTGCACCATATCAATGATGTAGTCATAGCGGCTATTGGCATAATCCCGCTCGGATGAGAACAGAGTATTCTGAGCATTCAATACGTCTACCACATTTCGTGTACCGACCTCATAGCCGGCCTGTGTAGCATCCAGAGCGCTGCGCGACGAAACAATGCTCTGCTTGCGAGCTGCCACTCGTGATACGTCGCTCACGACAGTCATATGCAAAGAGCGGGCGTTGGTCACAGTGTTCCGTCCCAAGTTGATTCTGTTTTCTCTGGCGGCGTTTAAGTCCTGTGCGGCTTTGCGACGATTCGCGCTCACTCTACCGCCGGAGAACAGGGGTATATCAACCTTTATCTGCCAGCTGTTGGCTTCCACATCCTGATTGGGTGATCCGTCGAAATCTGTTGCGGGGCTTCTGGTTAAATCCCCGTCGGTTTCGTAATCGGAATAACTGTAGTTACCGCTCACCACGGGTGCATGCTCGAATGTGCTGGCTTTGGAACTTTGACGCGCTGCCTCTTCGGCAAAGCGCGAGGCTTTCAGAGTGAAATTATTCTCCAGCGCAAATTCCACCCAGGCTGCGCGGTCCAGAGGTTCTGGCAACATGATATCGAAATCTTCCTTGAGCACAGATAGATTTTCATGACTGCGGCCGGTTAAAACCGACATGCGCTCCAGTGCAACAGAAACATTGTTTTCATCGACAATACGATTCACTTGCGACAGGTCGTAGGCAGCCTGAGCCTCATAGACATCGGTGATCGCGATCAAGCCAACTTCAAATCGCTGTTGAGTTTGTTCGAGCTGACGTTCGAAAGCTCGCTCCTGGGCCTTCGACGCCTCTAGATTGTCCTGACCACGCAGAACCAACAAGTAGGCTTCCACGGTACGCACTATCAAGTTCTGCTGGTTGGCGGCAAAGGTCGCCTCAGCCTGCTTCGAGAACTGCTTACCCGATTGAAACGTGAACCATGCTGGTAAATCGAAAAGAGGTTGGCTTAGGGAAACCTGATAGCCCTCGCGATCGGTATCTACATTAGTGAGTGTGTTGACGATGGTGCCGCCACTGGCACTGATATCGAAGCTCTCACCCTGTGTGTCCTGGTCGGAGTCAGTGTAGTCATAAGACGCATTTATCTGTGGCAGCAAACCCGCCAGACCCAGCTTCTCGGTTTCAAGGTTGGCGCGGTACTGAGCTTCTTCCGCCTTTAGTTGTGCGTCATTTTCTAACGCCAGTTCGTAGATATCTCGCAGCGACTCCGCGTAAACCGATGAGTACCCCATTGATATTGTCAGCGCCAATAGCGCGACTCCATACTTTTTCATCCCCAAATTCCTTATAATTTTTTTACTGGTGTTTGCCCAGTAGAGTTTAACAGCCTAAACGGCCCCGCGCATATATTAAGAGCCCAGTAAAGAGGCAATTTGCCAGTAGTTTATGCCGCCTTAAGTGCTAGACTCCAAGATGGTCCACTCGTCATTGGCTCAGGCTCGTCGGGTGAAAACCAGATGCAACAAATTACGGGAGCCCCAGTTGCCAATTATAAGGAAAAGAAGTTACAAGCTGAACTTATCCGAACTGCACAGCGTGTGTGAAGCCAACTACGCGCGCATGTTGCGCCTGTTCCCGGATTATGAAACCAGCAATGAACGCGAGTTTTCGCTGGGCTCGTCGCGGGTTAGCCTTGAGGTCCTGGAACGCGCTCGTTATACCACTTTTTTTCGTCTTCACCAGCGCCAGTCGGGCGATCCCTTATTGGGACAATTACTTATGGAGGTGCGGGCTTACCACGACGCGCGAATGCTTGAAGTGGGTGTGTTTCAATCCCGTCGAAGTGTCAATGCCCGCTACGAATATCCCAACAAAGAAATGTATCAACAGGATGAAAAGTCTCAGCAAAACCGCTTTCTTGCGGACTGGTTGGAGCACTGCCTGCTCAATGGCCGGATCTCCACCGCGGTGATGCGTGACAACTCCGACTCTTGAAGGCATGGCTGCTACCTCAGCCATAAAAAGCTCCGCGGAAGCCAGCTTCCATCGTCTGGAGTACGCCGGTGGAGTGGTTAAACTCCTCCAGATTACGGATTGCCATTTGGGCAAGCGCTCGGGTGCTAGATTGCTGGGAGTGGATACCGATCGGTCCCTGCAGTTGGTTATCGATCGCGCACTGAGCGAGCGCGGCCAACCGGATGCCGCGCTGTTTACCGGCGACCTCTCTGATCACGGTTACACCTCTGCCTATGTTCGAATGCACGACTATAGTCGGCAGGTCGGTCCCAGTTGTTTTTGGCTGCCTGGCAATCATGACGATCGCCAGGGGATGAGTGCAGTGCTTGCAGGCAGTGCTGCTTTGAGCCAGGAGATACGCATTGCCGGCTGGCAAATTCTAATGCTCGACACGCAAATTCCCGGTGAGGTTGGCGGTGAGTTGGGATCGGAGCAATTGTCATTTTTTCAAGGCGCCCTGAAGCTTGCCGCCTCGGAAAGTTGGCACACCCTGGTATGTCTGCATCACCATCCAGTGAATATAGGCTGCGCATGGCTCGATGAGCAAATTGTGTCTGATGCGGGGGCTTTTTTTGAAATTGTCGACGCCTTCCCCGGCGTAAAAGGCATATTGTGGGGTCACGTTCACCAACAGATTGATAGAACGCACAATGGGGTTACCTTGATGGGCTCGCCCTCTACATGCGTCCAATTTGCACCCGGGAGTGATCAGTTCAAGGCCGATGATTCGGCCCCCGGCTATCGGTGGTTGGAGTTAAAACCGGATGGGTCAGTGTTAAGTGGCGTGTCCCGAGTCGAGGGTGTTGATTTCAATGTCGACCTCGAGTCCAAAGGGTATTTGTAGCTCGGGCCACCGGGAACCCAAAAAAGGCCGATAACTGAGGTTTTTGGTTCTTTAAGGTGCGCCTGAATTCCTTCACCTAAGGTACAATACGCACCGACCTTCCGTAGATATTTTTGGGAACTAAACCACATCAATGAGCGACTATAACGCCGAAGACATAGAAGTCCTCACGGGACTTGAACCGGTGCGGAAACGCCCGGGGATGTACACGGATACTACCCGGCCGAATCACCTGGCCCAGGAAGTGATTGACAATAGTGTCGACGAAGCCCTCGCCGGTTACGCAGACCAAATCGATGTTGTATTGCATAAAAACGGCTCGGTCACCGTGACTGACAACGGCCGTGGAATGCCGGTGGACATCCACCCGGAACAGGGCAAGCCCGGAGTTGAAGTTATTCTCAGCACTTTGCATGCCGGCGGTAAGTTTTCCGGCAAGAACTATCAGTTCAGCGGTGGATTACATGGGGTGGGTGTCTCCGTGGTCAACGCCTTGTCGCGAAATCTCGAAATTACCATCCGTCGTGACGGCCAGGTTCACCAGATGCGTTTCCAGGGCGGTGAAAAGTCATCGGAATTAGAAGTGATCGACAGCTGCGGTAAGCGAAATACAGGTACTTCCCTTCGTTTCGAGCCCGACCCGGTCTATTTCGACTCAATTAATTTTTCGGTGCTACGCCTGCGCCACGTCTTGCGAGCGAAGGCGGTCTTGTGTCCAGGATTACGCGTTAAATTCCTTGACGAAGCCAGGGCTGAGTCTGACGAGTGGTATTACGAGGATGGGCTGCGAGATTATCTAATCGGCTCAACCATCGATTATACCTGTGTGCCAAGTCTGCCTTTCACTGGAAGTTTCAGCGGCAGCAGTGAGGGTGTGGACTGGGCGGTTCAGTGGCTGCCCGAAGGCGGAGAGCTTGTCACTGAAAGCTACGTAAATCTGATTCCCACGGCGCTGGGCGGAACCCATGTGAACGGCATGCGTACCGGATTGCTGGATGCGTTACGGGATTTTTGCGAGCTGCGCAGCTTGTTGCCCCGGGGTATTAAATTGTCTCCCGATGACATCTGGGATCGCTGTGCTTACGTGCTGTCTTCGAAACTTGAAGATCCCCAGTTTTCGGGTCAAACCAAGGAGCGCTTGTCATCTCGCGAAGCCGCCGCCTTCGTCTCCGGTGTCGCCAAGGACGCCTTTAGCCTTTGGCTGAACCAGCACACCGAAGAGGCCGAGCAGCTGGCGGAAATGTGCATTAGCAATGCCCAGAGCAGGCTGCGTGCTTCCAAAAAGGTGGCGCGGAAAAAAATCACCTCTGGACCGGCACTGCCGGGAAAACTAGCGGACTGTTCGGGGCAGGACACCAGCAGAAGTGAATTGTTTCTGGTGGAGGGTGATTCCGCCGGCGGTTCGGCCAAACAGGCTAGAGATCGCCAGTTTCAGGCGATACTGCCCCTGCGTGGCAAAATTCTCAACACCTGGGAGGTCGACTCACAGGAAATTCTCGCCTCTGTGGAAGTGCACAATATTTCTGTTGCGCTCGGGGTTGATCCAGCCAGCGATGATATCTCCGGCTTGCGTTATGACAAAGTGTGTATTCTCGCGGATGCAGATTCTGATGGCCTACACATCGCCACCTTGATTTGCGCGTTGTTTGTGCGCCATTTCCGGCCTCTGGTTGCAGCCGGGCATGTATACGTTGCCATGCCGCCCTTGTATCGTATCGACATCGGTAAAGAGGTTTTCTACGCGCTGGATGAAAGCGAAAAGCAGGGTGTACTGGATCGTATAGAAGCGGAAAAGAAAAAGGGCAAAGTGAATGTGCAGCGTTTTAAGGGCCTGGGTGAAATGAATCCACTCCAGCTCAGAGAAACGACGATGGACCCCGATACCCGCAGATTGGTTCGCCTGGTTTTGGATTCCGGGGATGGAACCAACCAGATGCTCGATATGCTGCTCGCTAAGAAACGGGCGCCAGACCGCAGAGCCTGGTTGGAAAAGAACGGCGATTTGGCGGAAGTAGTTGCCTGATTGCTATTGGCTTTGCCGAAATTGATGGGGAGTTGTTTTCATGAAGCATTTATCTATTGCCACAAAAGCGCTTATTGCAGTTTGCTTTTGGGGTTTCGCCGCTAGCGTTTATGCCCAGTGGTCCCTCGATGGCGACAACTCCTCCCTCGACTTTATCTCCACCAAGAACTCTGCCGTTGCAGAGAGCCATAGCTTCGATGCCTTAAGCGGTTCGGTGAGCTCCGACGGCGCGGTGAAAATTGCGGTCGAGTTGGAAAGTGTTAACACACTCATTGATATTCGCAATGAACGCGTTCGCAGTATGTTGTTTGAAACCGCCGATTTTCCCTTGGCTACAATAGCGGCGACGGTTGATGCCGCGGTACTTCAGAAAATCCTGGAGAGCGACACCGCCATCACAATGGATATTCCTGTCAGTGTGTCGCTCCATGGGCGCGACAAAGCTATCACCGCTTCAGTCGTGCTGGCCCGAACATCCGGCGGCGGACTGTTAGCTGTAACATCGCGGCCGATCCTGATCAGAGCTGCCGATTTTGGATTGGAAAATGGTATCGAACTGCTGCGCAACGCCGCGGGCTTGAATTCGATTAGTTCTGCGGTGCCAGTTTCCTTTCGCTTGGAGTTCGTGCCTGCACGCTAAATGAGCCCAGGTCCCGGTGATAAGACTTTGTGTCCTACGTCCACCAAGAAATCGTCAATGGTAATGTTCGCCTCCACGTAGTGAGCGCCGGGAGCGGACCGCTGGTGTTAATGTGTCACGGTTTCCCGGGCTTGTGGTACAGCTGGCGGCATCAATTGACGGCACTCGCCAAGGCTGGATATCACGCAGTGGCGATGGACATGCGTGGCTATGGCAGAAGTTCACGCCCTATCGCGAGTGCCGAGTATAGCTACGATAAGTTGGGCGGCGATGTGCTAGCAGTTCTGGACCATTTTGGCGCCGCTACTGCAGTGTTGGTTGGGCATGATTTCGGTGCAAATCTCGCCTGGCATATGGGAATACATCATCGGGATCGAATCTCAGCTATCGCGCCACTTAGCTCCCCTTACGATATGGAGTTAGCGGGAGGCTGTGATGTTCTTCCCTCAGAGCTCTTTGCGGCGGTCGCTTCCAATCATTTCTTTCACATGTACTACTACCAGGCGGTTGGTGTTGCCGAGCGTTCGGTACGCGGTCGCGAGTCGGAGCTGCTGAGCAAATTGTTTTGGGCGTTAAGCGCCGAGGGCAAATTGCTGAACTGGGAAAAATTCCCCAGCGAAGGAACGGCCTATCTAGATGTACTCGAGGAACCGTCGAAGAACCTTCCCTGGTCCTGGCTATCGGCCGATGACATGGAGTTTTATGTGGATGAGTATCTCAGTGCCGGTCGGGATCTCGCTTTTGTCGGGGGCGTCAACTCCTATCGTGTTATGGATAGGAACTGGCTTATGTTCCGCGAGTTTGCCCACGCTGATGTTGAGGTTCCAACCTGTTTTGCAATTGGAGAACAGGATCCGGTCTACAGCCTGGCGGGGCCAGAACGGTTCAGTGTTATGAAGAGCCGAGTGAAGAATCTCCGTCAGCTCGCTTTGATTCCCAACTGCGGCCATTTTGTGCAGCAGGAGCAGCCGGACCGGCTAAACGAACTGTTGCTCGATTTCCTGCGAACACTGTAGGGCTCAGTTACGGTACTGGCATCATTTAGAAAGTTTCTTCAGCAGTTCCCTATAGTCTCGATTGTTCGGCGCCAGCTGGGTCAGTTCTGTGGCGAATTTACGCGCTTTTTCCACATGACCCAACTCTGAATTGTAATTGACCAGAGCCAGTAGCACCTCCTGACTTTGCGGCACTGCTCTTAGGAGAGACCGCAGTTCACTAATCGCCAGCTGCGGCTTTCCCAGATCATGCAGTGCGATGGCATACACGAAGCGGTGCCGTGTCCCGGTACGTTCCTGTTTCGCTGCTCGGTGCAAATAGTCCAACGCCAATGTCGAATTTTCAGTGCGAGTTTCGAGTAGGCCAAGAGCATGGAGGGTGGCCCCGTGTTCTGGCGCAACCTTTAAAGCATTGTGCAGGATATCTCTAGCCCCTTCGTCGCGACTCTGAGCGCGCAACAAATCCGCCAGGTTCAACAGTGCGGGAATGAGCTGCGGATTGAGATATATGGCTTCCCGGTAGGCTGCTTCGGCAGAGGGGAGATCGCCCCTACCCGAATAGAAAATACCCAATTGCAACTGGACGCCGGGCATATCCAGATGCTGTTTTTGAATGTCCAGATACTCCCGGAATAACTTCAACAGCGTTTGTGCCTGTTGGGGTTTTACCTGGTCTAGCGGCACCCCCGCCAGGGAGGTTGCCACCTCCATTCTCACCGAGGTGATTTCGTCGTCCATCAGCGGCTGTAGCAATTGGAAGCGTTGGTGAAGAGGCAAAAACTGAATCGCCCGCACGGTGCTAACTCGCAGTAGTGAATCTTCGGAATACAAAAGTTGGGTCGCGGTTTGCAATGCCTCCCGGCCCCCAAAATTCCCCAGGGCCTCCATGGCATTGGCTCGCCATATCGGGGCAGCGGAAACGTCAGCCGCCAGTTGCGCTAGCCTCGGTAAACTCCTGCCGTCACCTGCGTCGGCCTGTAAAAAACTGCGGGCCGGGTGGGTTGAGGTATCTGTAAAATGAACATCCCAGGCCCGAAGAGCCTCTAGTGCCCACTGTGGGTCTTTATCCAAGTGGCACTGATTACAGGTATTGGGGGTGCCCATTACGATACTTAAATCGGGCCGTGGAACCCGCAAGCTGTGGTCCCGGCGTGGATCGATGCCCATGTAAGTAGTCTCAGGCATATGGCAATTTGCGCATTCCGTGCCTGCCGAACCGGTGCTGTGATGATGGTGTTCATTGCTGTCGTAGACATCGGGCTTGTGGCATTGCGCACAAACGCCGTTTTTCTGTGCCCGTAGTTTCAGGCTGTGGGGTTCGTGGCAATTGCTGCAAACGACACCTGCCTGGTGCATTTTGCTTTGAACAAAGGAGCCGTAAACATAGACCTCGTCGAGAACTTGGCCGTCGTGAAAGTAGCTTGGTGATTGGGGCATCGACAGGCGATGGGTATCGAGTAAGTCCGCTCCGTAGTGGTAATCCCCCAGCGTTCCGCGGCGGGCATGGCAGCGTCCGCAGTTATCGATTTGGGCGCGGGTGTTTAGTGGAGCGTTCCTGCTGGCAATCGGGCTGTGCTGGCTATAACTCCAATCTCCTCGCTGGGACAATGCAGTGGGGAAACCGCTTGGGGATATACCGTCCAGTTTCCCGGCGTCGGCCAAAGCAACGTGCTTCTTGCCGGGCCCATGACAGGCCTCGCAGCTGACATCAATCTCCTTGAAATGGGTAGAGAAGGTGCGCGTGCTACCATCATAATTTTTCTGAAGGTCGGTGCTGTGGCATTCGGCACAGCGTGTGTTCCAATTTTGATAGGGGCCCGTCCAGTGCAGTGGATCTTTGAAATCCACTTTCTCATCGGGATAAAGGTGGTACCAGCGCTGGCCTCCAAGCTCCGCTGGCCGCGCATCCCAGGCGATGCTCAAGGCCTGCCAGCGACCACGCGACAGAGGCAGCAAATACTGTTGAAGCGGGTCTACCCCGAACACGTAGGCGACGGCAAACTCAGTAAGCTCGCCGTCCTCACCGTCGGTGCGGACAAAGAATTTTTCGTCCCGCTTAAAAAACGTAGAAGTTATTCCGTTGTAGGTAAAAGTGGCGTTGTTAAAGTCACCCAATACCGTCCTGGATGTTGGAAGCTGCATGGCTAAATCGTGATGCGACCCTTGCCACAAAGTGTATTGTTCACTATGGCAATCCATGCAGCTTTTTGAACCTGTATATTCCGATGCAAATATCGATGTTGCACTTGCTAGAAGGGCACCCAATAAAAGGCTTTTGAGGCGGTGCATGGTATTTCCGTTGCAGCTAACATTTGGGGCTCACCATACCTCATCCGGCTATTGTTGCCCAACTCAAACCAGCCCTAGAGTGGTATAGACAGCCGGGTCGGCGCTGCCTATTATGTCGCCAAATACTGGGCACAGTGGGCTCTTTTTCAGAAGGTGTGGCATGAAACTGGGAATCTTGAAAACCGATACGGTGCGGCCGGAATGGGTAGAACAATTTGGTGAATATCCCGATATGTTTGCCGCTTTGCTCCAGCGTGCCGAACCCTCTCTTGAGTGCATCACTTACGATGTTCAAAGTGGCGACTACCCGGCAGATATCGACGAGGTCGATGCGTATCTGATTACCGGCAGCAAATCCAGCGTCTACGACGATGTGCCATGGATACCGCCGTTGATAGAATTTATGCGGCGCTTGCACGCGCAAAAAAAGAAAGTGGTGGGCATTTGTTTTGGTCACCAACTTATTGCGCTTGCGCTGGATGGTAAAACCGAAAAATCGCCGAAGGGCTGGGGAGTTGGTTTGCATCGGCACCGATTCAATCAACGTCCCGACTGGCACGACCAGGGAAATCCGGATTTGGATATTCTGGTGAGCCATCAAGACCAGGTGACTGTGCCAGCTGCCGGAGCGGTGGTACTTGCCGGCAGTGAGTTTTGTGAGAATGCGGTGTGCCAAATCGGCGACCATATACTGTCTTTTCAGGGCCATCCTGAATTTGTACCCGAGTACTCAAAAGCAATCATGGATTTGCGCAGGGAAAAAATAACTGAGCCGGTTTACATCGCAGGTGTAGATTCTCTAGCGGGCAAGCACCAAGGAGACCGTGTTGCGAATTGGGTCATGAGCTTTCTGAGATCCTAGGCTGTTACCAGTGACCGGAATTTTCCATGCTGGCCCAAGGTTCCACAGGCGGCAGTGATTCGCCGTCCTGAATCAGTTCAATGGAAATTCCATCGGGAGAGCGAATGAATGCCATGTGCCCGTCCCTGGGTGGGCGGTTGATTAGCACCCCTTTGTCCATAAGACCCTGACACGAGGCGTAGATATCTTCGACTCGATAGGCGAGATGGCCGAAATTTCTGCCCTCGTCGTACTCCTCGGGATTCCAGTTGTGCGTAATCTCCACCAGGGGGCTCTGTCCATTGCGGCCATTTTCCAGGTCCCCGGGGGCGCAAAGAAAAACCAGAGTGAAACGGCCGGCTTCGCTGTCATAGCGATTAACTTCGACCAGGCCTAACTTCTCACAATAAAAGTCCAGGGTGTCCTCGAGGTTACTCGCGCGAACCATGGTGTGCAGGTATTTCATGGACTAGTCCTGATGGTGCTGCGCACTGGCAGCAGCTATTCCAGCTATTCTACCCGAGTAGGTCGCATCGCCGACAGACATTCCGCTGCTATAGCCTTCAGCGCGCCTGACCACTCCACAAGCAGTGCGCCCAGCGGCATAGAGACCGGGAATGATCTGCCGCTGTGGATCGACCACTTCGCCACTGGGAAGTGTATCCAGGCCGCCGAGGGTGAAGAAGGGGTAGAACGCGCCTCTGCCGGGAGTCACGTCCAGTGCTACCAAAGGTGGCTCGAGTGTTTCCAGCCACTGGGCCGCTTTGTGCTGGAGTGTATCCTCACCGGATTGGCAATCTTCGTTATAGTTGGCGATGGTCTGTTGCAACGCATTTTTCCGCAGACCTATTTCTTCCTCGAGTTCAGCCACCGTCTCACCGGTCCCAGCCACTTCTGCGCCCATATAGCTGACTCTTTCATAATCCCCGTACTGATCCACAGTCAAAACATAATAGAACCGTTCCGATTGCTGAGCAAGAATGGCCGCTCCCATGCGGCCGTGGTAGACGTCCTCGTTAATGAAGCGCTGGCCTTTGTCGTTTACTAAAATGCCTGAGGTCATAGAGGCCGGTGGATAGTAGGGCAGGCTAACAAAGCCCTCGTGCATATTGACTGCGGCCCCGCCCACGGATATGCCCATCAAGATTCCGGTGCCGGTGTCACCCGGGTTGCCGATGGGAGCGTTGCCGCGCGTGAGCATGGGGGCATATTTTTGGATCATGTCTTCGTTCATGACGAACCCGCCAGCGCAGAGGATAACGCCTCGGCTGGCCTTCACGTTTAGCTCTTGCTGATCTTTGCGTACGACCAGTCCTGCAACTCCCCCGTTTGCATCAACGATGAGCGTCAGCGCACGGACTTCGTACTCCACTGAAATGTTGTCGCGCTTGTCGACGTTTTCAGTCACAATTTTCATAAATAGGGGGCCACCGTTGTCACCCTCCACGTAGAGGTTGTGTCCGCGGGGGCAGGGCTTGGTTTGTTGTGCGAATGGGTAGGCTTTTTCGTTACCTGTGTACAGGAGCCCGTCATCTGTTAAACACATGATGGCCCGCTCCTCATGAAAGCTGTCCTTGAACGGTACGCCCAGCTCCACCAGCCACGCGAAGTGATCAGTGCTGTTCTCACAGTATCCGCGGATCTTCTCCTCATCGGCTTGCGGGCCAGCGCACATCATCATATAGGTGACCATGTCTTCGGTCCTGTCTTCAAAACCGCAGGCTTTTTGAACGCGAGTGCCACCGTTACCACCCATGTAGATCTCGGCGCTGGATAGCGCTGTAGATCCGCCGCTGGCACTGGCCAATTCAAAGATCGTAACCTTGGAGCCCGCATTGGCCGCCTCTATGGCTGCACAGCCGCCCGCGCCACCAAATCCCACTATCGCGATATCAGTTTCCAAGTCCCAGTGATGTACTTCTGATGCCTTACGGGGCTGAGAAGGGTTGGTTTTTGCAGTTTCTGTCATTTCAGGTTTCCTCGGGATGGGTGTGGAGTTGTGCAATGCCGGCTTGTTGAAGTGCTGGCCAAGTTTAGGTAGGCACAAATTAAAGCCCTTTAAAGGAAAGCTGACAATAAGGCCTGGGTGAGTTCGGATTAACATGTTGTACATTGGCTCTTTTTTTCTCGGTGGAGGCCCTCCTTGCCAATCTCGGGTGCAATATTTCTTTGCGTAGCTGGTTTTGCACAACCACTGGGGTACAATTCCCGCCCTTTTGAGAACTTAGTAGTCGAATATGTGGTTTAAAAATCTTCGTGCCTATCGCCTGACCAGTCCTTTTGAGTTGTCGGCGGAACAACTCGGCGAAAAACTGGCGGACGGCGTCTTTGTGCCCTGCGCCAAATCCCAGGCCTTATCGATCGGTTGGGTTGCACCCCTGGGTGAGACCTCAGAACTACTGGTACATGCCGCCAACGGGCGCTTTTTGCTATGCCTCAAGAGAGAGGAAAAGCTGCTCCCCTCCACCGTAGTAAGGGAGCAACTGGAGGAAAAAGTCGCCCACATCGAAGCGCAAGAGGCCAGGAAGGTATACCGCAAAGAGCGGTTGAACCTGAAGGACGAAATTGTCCAGGATTGCCTACCCAGGGCCTTTTCCCGATCCTCCAAAATCTTTGCCTTTGTGGATACCCAAACGGGATGGTTGTTTATCGATTCAGCCAGTGCATCCAAGGCGGAAGAGCTGCTGAATCTGATGCGCGATGGGATAGGCAGCTTCCCGGTTATATTGCCACAAGTGAACGATGCACCGTCTGCGGTGATGACCAACTGGCTGGCACACCAGAACCTGCCGGATGATTTTGCTCTCGGGGAAGAGTGTGAATTGCGTGAGCCAGGAGAAGAGGGCGGGGTTGTGCGCTGCCGTGGCGTTGACCTCTTGAGTGAAGAGGTTGAAACTCACCTTAACGCCGGTAAGCAGGTTGCGCGGCTGTCTCTGAGTTGGCAGGAGCGTCTCTCCTTAGTGATCGCGGAAGATCTTTGTCTGCGACGTTTGAGGTTCTCCGATGAGTTACTCAAGGAGAACGATGAGATACCGGATACAGAAATGGCGGCGCGCCTGGACGCAGATTTTGCATTGATGTCCGAGGCGGTTATTGGTTTGCAGGAGCGCGTGATAGCGATGTTTGGTGGAGAAGCACTGTAAGGTGTGATATTTGATGGCGCGCCGCTCTGACACAGACGATTATCGCAGCCTTTTTCTGGCCGGTGCGCCTATGATGGATATGCGAGCTCCGACGGAGTTTTCCCAGGGTGCTTTTCCCAGTGCGGCCAGTTTGCCATTAATGTCTGACGATGAGCGCTCGCAGGTTGGTATTTGCTATAAGAATAGCGGTCAGGAGGCCGCTATCGCCTTGGGCCATCAGTTGGTCTGCGGCGAAGTTCGTCGGGCGCGTCTCGAGCAGTGGAGTGAATTTACTCAGCTTCATCCGAACGGATATCTATACTGTTTTCGCGGTGGCCTGCGCTCCCAAACGGTTCAGCAGTGGCTTCTTGAACAGGGTATCGAGTATCCGCTCGTGAAAGGTGGCTACAAGGCCATGCGCCAGTTTCTGCTTGCTCAGCTGGATGCCAACATCGCGCAGACAAATTTTGTACTCGTCGCCGGCAAAACCGGTACCGGTAAAACTCGGGTTATCGAGGCGCTTCCCACGGCGATTGATCTCGAGGGCAGGGCGGGCCATAGAGGCTCCAGTTTTGGACAATTGCTAGAACCACAACCCAGTCAGATTGATTTTGAAAACTTGCTGAGCATCGATTTACTGAAGCTGTGCGAGGCTGACCGCGGGACAATTTTTCTGGAGGACGAGGGGCATCTTATTGGACAACGCTATCTGCCCAAGGTGTTACTGGATGCAATGAAAGAAGCACCCATGTTGCTGGTAGAGCAAACCCTGGCAGAACGAATCGATATTGTGGTTGCCGACTACGTGACAGACCTTGGGGCCAGATATCAGCAAGCTCACGGCGAAGAGGGAAAACACCTGCATCGGGCCAAGCTCCAGGATGATCTTTACAGAATTCGCAAACGGCTGGGCGGCGAACGGCACACGCAGGTGAGTGAACTTCTCGACGCCGCATTTAAAAAACAGTGGAGCGAAGCCGATTTGTCTTTGCACGGCGAATGGATAGATCTGCTTTTGTCGACTTACTACGACCCAATGTACGACTACCAGTTGGAAAAACGCTCAGGGGAAATCCTGTTTAGCGGATCGCGAGATCAGGTTGTCGCCAAAGCGTTGGCGATGGGCTAAAAGATGCACGCGGCCACCGAAATATCGCGGGAGCTGGTTTTGGTCGGGGGTGGCCATGCCCACGTTCTGGTGTTGCGTCAGTGGGCGATGTCACCGCTGCCGGGTGTGCGAGTCACACTCATTTCACCCGCTACGCATACGCCGTATTCCGGGATGCTGCCGGGTCTTGTCGCCGGCCACTATTCTTTCGAAGAAAGTCATATTGACTTAGCGCGTCTGTGCCAATGGGCCGGAGTGCGTTTTGTTAAAGCGCACGTTTCTGCAATAGCTCCCGGAAACAGGACGCTAACTCTGATCGACCGCCCTGGGTATTCTTATGATTTGTTGAGCATCGATACAGGATCGGTGCCAGAGTTGGATTCTGTGCCGGGTGCCAAGCAGTGGAGTGTAGCTGTCAAGCCTGTGGCAAAGTTGTGGCAGCGCTGGCAAAGTCTTGACCTGACAAACGAAGGTACTCAAACGCGTCATATAGCGGTGGTGGGTGGCGGCGCCGGAAGCGTTGAACTGATTATGGCCATGGCCAACTCGCTTGCTGACACGCAAATTGGTTTCGAATTATTTTGCGGTTCGCCAGAAATTCTCACGGCTTACAATCAGGGCGCCAGGCGTTCGGTTGAAAAAGCGCTCGCACGTTTGAACATCAAACTGCGGGTCAATGCTCGCGTTGTATCTGTGACGCAACAAAGACTTCATCTAGCCGATGGATCCGAGCACGCCTTTGACGATTTGTTTTGGTGCACGGGAGCAGCCGCTTCCGAGTTTGTCAGCAGCAGCGGTTTGCAGACGGACGAACAGGGCTTTCTGGCCATTGGCGATACGCTGCAGTCCTTGAGCGACGAATCAATTTTCGCCGGTGGAGATGTGGCGACTCAGGTGAATCACCCAAGGCCCAAAGCCGGAGTCTATGCCGTTCGCCAGGGGCCGGTGTTGGCCAAGAATTTGCGAAATGCGCTGCTCGGTAAGCCATTGATAGAACATACCCCGCAACGTGGCTTTCTCTCTTTACTATCCCTTGGCGGGAAAACCGCTACGGCGAACTGGGGAATGCTGCATGCCACGGGTAAGTGGGTGTGGCGCTGGAAAGATCGGATAGACCGTAAATTCATGGCACGTTTTGAGGAATTGCCGTTAGTTATGGCGTCCCGTCCGGCGAGCTCTTCTCAGGAGTTATCCACTGCGACTCAAATGCCCTGCGGCGGTTGCGGTGCGAAGATCGGTGCGGATACATTGTCTTCGGTACTGGCGGAATTGGGAGACGAGTTCCCTCGGCACTGTCTCAATAGCGGCGAGGCTGATGATACCGCGATAGTGTCCGGTTACGGCACTGGGGATCTTGTGCAGAGTATCGATGTGTTGCGGGAAATGGTCTCCGACCCCTGGATGATGGGCCGGATAACGGCCAACCACGCACTGAGCGATTTGTACGCAAGTGGCGCCAGGCCCCTGTCAGCTTTGGCGACGATTACGCTGCCCTTTGCCAGTGCGGCGATTCAGGCCCGTGAGCTGAAACAATATCTGTCCGGAGCCCTTCACGAATTTGCCAAGGTAGACTGCAAGTTGCTGGGAGGTCACAGTTTGCAGGGCCAGGAGCTGAACCTGGGCTTTGTAGTCAATGGAACGCCGGTCTCGATCGAACATGGATTGATAGGCAAAACGGGACTGAGGCCCGGAGACAGTTTGATACTGACTAAAGCGCTGGGCACTGGCACTTTGTTTGCGAGTCATATGCGCCTTGCGGCGAACAGCTCCAATGTGGACGCCGCGATACGCAGCATGACTCACAGCAGTTTTGCCGCCGCCAAGCTGGCGGTGCAATACCGTGCTACCGCGGCGACGGACGTGACGGGGTTTGGGTTTTTGGGTCATTTGCTCGAGATGCTTGGCTCCGAACTAGGAGCGACACTTTTCCTGTCCGAAATTCCCTTGCTTGAGGGAGCGCTGAGCAGTGTGAAACAAGGGGTTTACAGTTCAATGCACGAGACCAATGCACTGGCCAAGACGTCCCTGGGTTTCGTAGCACCCGAAACCAATTTAGACATTCTCGATTTACTTATCGATCCTCAAACCAGTGGTGGGCTGCTACTGGGTGTCGCGGCAAACCGGGCCGGGGAACTTTGCGCCGATCTTCACAGCGCGGGCTATGATTGCTCGGCTGTTGTGGGTGAGGTATCTGAACGTGATCTCAATCTGTCGGGGCCGTTGAGCATTGGGACCCCCCTCACACCGTTAGCAGGTGTTTGACTGTGTCGCGATAGCTGCGGCTTACCTTTAATTGCGACTCACACTCCAGTGTCAACATGTACTCACCATTGCTCAGGGTTTGAGCCGCCATTGTTCGATGAAATAGCTACATTGCGCTTCTGACACACCGCGATCACTACAATATGTTAGGTCTCGGTGATGTTCATATGCCATATAAATAAAACTAAGCGATAGAATAAACATACAGGGTGCAAGCACCCATTTTAGTAAAAACTTACCCATTAGCTCTAAATTTGTATCTAAAACTAGAGTTGTAATTTTTTTTGCTAAAGTTCTAATTGTAGTCATACAACGTCCTTATTTATGAGCCGTGTAAATTCACATAACAGCTTATTATTGAGAAAAATTCGCGTTTGTCCATCTCACCTATCTTCCATGTCGATTCGCTGTATTTAGGCCCATACTCCCATACAACGCGGGTTCTTGGCTATTTGCCACACGGCAACGTGCCTGTCGGATACAGCTAAGTAATTCCGCTTTTAGATATAGCGCAAAAAATCTGTAGTGGAATCAACTAGTGTAGTGTATTAAACAGATTAATGATATAATGATTACTTCATTCACTACCCGTGTGAAGCTAATGCCCGCCCAAATAAATATAACTTTAACAGCGCAAGAGAAAAAACGTAAGCGCACTTAAATCGACCCTATTGATTTTGTCTGCGAGCCGCTAGACAGTAGATCGCTTTACTTCGCCGTTACTCTTCGATTTCCATGTTCCAGGGCAGTAATGCTTCAAGCTTCTCCACCGTATCTGCCGCCGCAATGTGCGCCAGCACATGCTGGAGGTAAGCATAAGGTTCCAGGCCGTTCGCCTTTGCCGATTCCACTAAACTATAACAGGTCGCACTGGCTCGGGCCCCGCGGGAGGTATCTGCGAATAGCCAGGCGCGCCGACCAACCGCAAAGGGCCTGATCGCATTCTCAGCCAGCGCATTGCTGATATTCAACTGGCCGTCCTCGCAATAGCCAATCAGGTACTCCCATTGGTTCAGTGTGTACGTTATGGCCTTGTGGGTCAGGCTATCTTTGGGCACCCGGCTGACGTTCTTCTCCAGCCATGGCTTCAGGTCCTCGAGAATCGGCACGCTGAGTGACTGCCTTGCCTGTTTTTTCTTGTCGTGCTCCAGATCCTTGATCGATTTCTCTATCGCATACAGCCTTCGTATTTTACTGAGTGCAACGTCAGCCTTGGTGGGTTGCCCCACTTTCTTTTGGGTGCTCCTGGTTTCCGCCGCCCGGCTGGCTTCAACGAACTTGCGCCGGGCATGGTCAAAGCATCCAATTCGGGTAATGCCCGCTATCCGGCACACCTTGCTGTAACCGGAATAGCCGTCGGCCTGCAACACACCACCAAAGCCATCCAGCAGGCGCTCCGCCACCGCGCCAGCACGTGAGGGGTCGTATTCGAACAGCACTGATTGTTTATCCGGCGGGCCACCGCGTATCACCCACATCCATTTATCCGATTGGGCCGTTTTGCCCGTTTCCTTCAAGACTTGTATGCGCGTCTCATCCGCCTGCAGGTAATTCCCCTCAAGCTGAACCTCCCGGATCAAGTTGATCAAGGGCTGGAATACATCCTGAAGCCGTACAATCCAGTGGGCCATGTTGGAGCGGCTGATATCACCGCCGTAACGCTTGAGCATCCCCTCCAGGCGGTATAGCGGCAGTCCATCGGCGTATTTGGAGGCAATGATGTAGGCCAGCAATGCAGGACTGGCAAAGCATTTCCCCAGCGGATGAGCGGGGCGCTGTGCGGCGACAATGACATCTTCACCGTCAATATTGAATACCGCCTTCTCCTGCCAGTATTCCAACACCTTGACCTGGGCGGGAATAAACTCCAGCTCCTCCTTGACCTTGGTGAAGAATGTTTTGGTGGCCCCATCCTTTTCCTCATCTGAAAGTGTGAGGTGTATCTGCACCCGTTGCAGCTTGTCGCTAAACCCGCGCTTTCTTTTCTTCTTTTGAGGCCGAACCCGGTCTTCTTCAGGCAGTTGCTCTTCGAGCTCACTCAGGGCGACTTCGATTTCAACCTCATCGAACAAATCAGACTGAAACGCCAGTTTCTCACTACTGGCTCCGAATTTCTGTACCGTGGCCAGGCGCAAGTATTCTTCGAGCAGGTCAATGCGTTTACCCTGTTCAAGGATGATGTGGTTTTTGTCGCCGAGGTGTTTCTGGTGAACCTCGTTTTTTTCTTCGAGAATCTGGTCTTTTACGGCGAGGGCAACAAGTAATTCAGCGACGGATAAGTTCTCGTAACACCCTTGTTTTTGTTGCTTTTTTATCGCCGATTGCATGGCGTAATTATAACATTCATGGCGACAAAAAGCTTTTCGCAGATACCTCCCGCGGGGCCCGAGCCAGTGCGACCTGTTATAGTTTAGTGGAATCGGCAAAGGCGAACGGCCTGGAACCTTATGCTTACCTCCAGCATGTGCTGGCGCACATTGCGGCGGCAGATACGGTGGAGAAGCTTGAAGCATTACTGCCCTGGAACATGGAAATCGAAGAGTAACGGCGAAGTAAAGCGATCTACTGTCTAGCGGCTCGCAGACAAAATCAATAGGGTCGATTTAAGTGCGCTTACGAAACAACGGCATCTGCCTCAGCCATGATCCGATCGATCAAATCCTGCACAGATGGAATGTCATGAATCAAACCCTGGGCCATACTGGCCCAGAAGATGCCCTGCGAGAGATCGCCTTCCTTGAGGAGCTCACGCCCTTTGTCTCCTGCGACCAGGTGCTTCACATCACTAAATTTCGCCTCCGAAGTCGATAGTATCTTGACAACTTCATCCGATACATCACTCTTGCCAACCCGGGCCGTATTGTGGAATTGTCGAAAGATGAGGTTGGTACCCCGTTCGTCATTGTTGAGGTAAGTCTGCTTCACATTTTCATGGATAGGCGCCTCTTGTGTAGCGCAGAAGCGCGTCCCCATGTTGATGCCATCGGCACCCAGGGACAGGGCCGCCACCAGCCCACGTCCGTCAGCAATTCCACCGGAGGCAATGATCGGCAGGCTGAGCTGATCGGCCGCCGCCGGGATCAGCACCAAGCCAGGGATATCATCTTCACCAGGGTGCCCGGCACACTCAAAACCATCAATGGAGACCGCATCAACACCCCGCTTCTGTGCAGAGACGGCGTGTCTGACCGCGGTACACTTATGAATAATTCGCACGCCCGCGGTTTGCATGACATCCCAGATCTCGGCGACAGCGGAGGTACCTGCCATTTCCACGATGGTCACACCCGCATCAACAATAGCCCCGGCATAGGCCAAATAATCCGGGGAATTGACCGTGGGAAATACGGTCATGAGTATTTTCCAATATGAAATGAGCCTGAAGGGAGGGTGTATTAAGCCCTTATCTTGAGTCGCTCATGGAGTTGCTGAAATAAGTGATCTCGTGCTGAATTTAGTTGTTCAGCGGCCTCATTGTCCGTCATTTCATTGGCGAATGCATCCAGATTTCTAAAGGTGATTCCCGGCTTTAAATATTGGCTGGGTTTGGCCAGGGAGCGGAATTTCTCATAGGGTGTCATCATGTCGTCGTAGCGGTATTTCTTCCGCTCCTTGCCCTTCTCATCAATAATGGTGGTGGGGAAATAGCAGGGCCGGTGGAAATTGACGTATCGGTAGACTTGATGGCTATTGAGTTCAGTGAAATCCGTGGCGTACTGCTGAGGTATGTGGGTATAGCCATAGAGTTTGCGAATGACCGAGCCATTTTTACTCTCAACCAAACCATTGTCGTTACTGTGCCGGGGCCGTGATTTGGTAAATTCAATGTGCAACTTGTCCAGAAGCTCAGCAACGGTGTAGTTGATATATTCGCCGCCATTGTCTGCGTGAAAGCCCCGTATTTTAAAGGGGAAGGCAGCCAGAATCTGCCTGAGGGCTGGCAGCATAAACGCCTCGCTAATACGTTCCAGCGTGACGATGATCTGGAACTGTGTCACCTCATCCACGGCATTGACGTGGTAGATTCCTTTGCGTTTGTCCTGATCACCTTGATGGACAGAGTCAATGCGGATATAGCCTGGTTGATCGTTCGGGCAAGGTTTGCGCCGCTGGCCAATAGAGGCGGCCTTAGGTCGTGTCTTTGTCAAGACACAGCGCTGCCTCTGGTAGGTCTTGGAGGCCCGCAGGTTGTACAGGTGAGAAACCGAAATACCCGCCAGGCGTCGATAGTCGGCTTGGCCAAAGCGCTGATAAGCCCGCTCACAGAGCTTTTTAAGTACCGCGCCGCTGGGCTGACCATGTCGCTCATCCATACTCGCCAATAGGCGTATATCGGCGTCAGTGTAGGCGCGCTTGAAGCCATTACGCCGAGCTGGTTTCACCGAGACGGTGCCTGTTTTGACGTATTGGCGTATCAGGCGCCTGGTCTGGGCCAGGGAGTAGCCGGTTACCTTTATCAGGTAGCGGGTGACGGTTCCCCGGTCTGTTTTGCCAAGCTGTAAGTATCGGTGCTTCACCAGTGCCTTCTGTACCCAGCGATAGCGTTCAGATTTCTCAGTGGCCACGTTGAAGGCTACTTCCTGTGTGCCGTCGAGAAACTGTTTGATGGCACCCAGGGTATTCAGATGTTCTAAGCTCATGATCGTTTTCATCCGCTGATCATGAACGACTACAAGGACTATTTCAGGCTCATTTTATGTTGGAATCAACTTCCGCCACATTCCCGGGTTTCAGGCTCATTTCATATTGGAAAAGACTACCTATGGACAGTTAGAGTCCTATCGCCTAAAATCACCCGCCAGATTTCACAAGCCTCGGTCAGCGCTCCGGGACTCGTAATTGCCTTGTGAATAACCAGAGCTGAACATATGAAAAAAGCGAGATGAGGCTTCCCATCTCGCGTTTTTTCGAGCGCGCAGCGAAGATTATCGCCGAAGTTTGATGGAGGTTTGCTTGGTCAGTCCAGCCATATTGGCACTCGCCGATGGTAGTATTTTCAGAGGCGTTGCGATCGGTGCTCAGGGCAGTTCGGTCGGAGAAGTGGTGTTCAATACAGCGATGAGTGGCTACCAGGAAATCCTGACAGATCCATCCTACGCTCGCCAGATGGTGACGTTGACCTACCCTCATATTGGCAATACAGGCACTAATTCAGAAGATGAGGAATCGCGGGCCATCTGGGCCGCTGGATTGATTATTCGCGACCTGCCTCTGATGGCGAGTAACTACCGCAATCAGGAATCTTTGCAGGACTATCTGGTACGACACAACATTGTCGCTATTGCCGACATCGACACCCGCCGCCTGACCCGAATACTGAGGGAGAAGGGCGCCTTAAGTGGTGCTCTGGTGGCTGGGTCCGGTATCGACGAAGAGCAGGCTCTTGAGCAGGCCCGCCAATTTGCCGGCCTCAAGGGAGTGGACTTGGCCAAAGAAGTGACGGTGCAGGAACGCTATACCTTCGCCGAAGGTAGCTGGGAGCATGGGGTTGGTCACTCCGAACGTCCCGCCGAGGAGCTTGGCTATCACGTTGTCGCATACGACTACGGAGTAAAGCGTAATATTTTGCGCATGCTGGTAGACCGTGGTTGTCGTTTAACGGTCGTTCCCGCACAGACCCCCGCCGCCGAAGTGTTGGCCTTGAGCCCCGACGGTGTGTTTCTTTCCAATGGCCCCGGCGACCCCGAACCTTGCGATTACGCCATAGCCGCTATCAGGGACATACTCGAGACCGATGTTCCCGTGTTTGGAATATGCCTGGGACACCAATTGCTGGCCTTGGCCAGCGGAGCATCCACTGTAAAAATGAAATTTGGTCACCACGGAGCCAACCACCCGGTTCAGAATTTGGATGACGGCACCGTGTTGATTACCAGCCAGAATCACGGCTTTGCGGTGGATGAAGCAAGCTTGTCGCCGAATCTTCGGGTCACGCACAAGTCTTTGTTTGATCACACCTTGCAGGGTATTCACCGAGTCGACAAAAATGCTTTCAGTTTTCAGGGGCATCCCGAAGCTAGCCCGGGCCCGCACGATGCCGCCCCCCTGTTTGATCACTTTATTGAATTGATGGCCGCCGCCACCGGGAAAAGTTAACACCCTATGCCAAAAAGAACTGATATTGAAAGCGTGCTGATTCTGGGTGCAGGCCCGATTATTATCGGCCAGGCCTGCGAGTTTGATTACTCAGGTGCGCAGGCGTGTAAGGCCCTGCGAGAAGAGGGTTACCGGGTTATTCTGGTGAACTCCAACCCTGCTACCATTATGACCGACCCTTCGATGGCCGACGCTACCTACATCGAGCCTATTGAATGGCAGACCGTAGAGCGGATCATCGAGATCGAGAAGCCCGACGTGTTATTGCCCACGATGGGCGGGCAGACTGCACTGAACTGCGCTTTGGATTTGGCCCGCGAAGAGGTGTTGGAAAAACACGGCGTAGAAATGATTGGCGCCACCGCTGAAGCGATCGACATGGCCGAGGATCGCCAGCTGTTTGACAATGCCATGAAGCGTATCGGTCTGGCGACACCGCGTTCTGCGACCGCCCACAGTATGGAAGAGGCCTACCAGGTACTCGACCAAATAGGTTTTCCCTGCATTATTCGCCCCTCTTTTACCATGGGTGGCTCAGGTGGCGGCATCGCCTACAACCGCGACGAGTTTGAAACCATTTGCACCCGCGGACTGGATTTGTCGCCCACCACGGAGTTGCTAATCGATGAATCACTTATCGGTTGGAAAGAATTTGAAATGGAAGTGGTGCGGGACAAAAACGACAACTGCATTATTGTGTGTGCCATCGAAAACTTTGATGCCATGGGTGTGCACACGGGCGATTCCATTACGGTGGCACCCGCACAAACCCTGACCGACAAAGAATATCAAATTATGCGCAACGCCTCTTTGGCGGTACTGCGTGAAATTGGGGTGGAAACAGGCGGTTCCAATGTGCAGTTTGGCCAGGACCCTGAAACCGGTCGCATGGTGATTATCGAGATGAACCCCAGGGTTTCGCGCTCGTCTGCACTGGCATCAAAGGCAACGGGTTTTCCTATCGCCAAAGTGGCCGCAAAATTGGCCATTGGCTACACCCTGGACGAGCTGCAAAACGATATCACCGGTGGCGCTACACCCGCCTCGTTTGAGCCTTCCATCGATTACGTCGTAACGAAAATACCACGGTTTGCTTTCGAAAAATTTGAAGGCGCCGACACTCGTTTGACCACTCAAATGAAATCCGTGGGTGAGGTGATGGCCATTGGCCGAACCTTCCAGGAATCCTTGCAAAAAGCGCTTCGCGGTTTGGAAGTGGGCTCCTCCGGCTTTGAGCATATGATTGATGTGGACAACCCGGACCTGCGCGATGAGTTGGTGTCGGAATTAACTAACCCGGGCCCAGAGCGTATTTGGTATTTGGGAGATGCGTTTCGCTCGGGCATGAGCATCGACGAGGTTTACAAGCTCTCTGGTGTAGACCCCTGGTTCCTGGTGCAGATCAAAGACATTATCGACACGGAAAACAGTCTTAAGCGTGTGATGCTCTGCGACATGGACTACGCGCAAATGTTTGCGCTCAAGCGCAAGGGTTTTTCTGATATTCGATTGGGAGTTTTGTTAAATTCCCCAGAAAGCGAAGTGCGTAAACATCGCCACGGTTTGAACATCCGGCCGGTTTACAAACGTGTAGACACCTGCGCTGCAGAATTCGCTTCGGCCACTGCGTACATGTACTCAACCTATGAGGAAGAGTGCGAAGCACTGCCGACCGATCGAGATAAAATTTTGGTATTGGGTGGCGGTCCGAACCGAATTGGCCAGGGTATTGAATTTGATTACTGCTGTGTCCACGCCGCCCTGGCCATGCGCGAAGATGGCTATGAAACCATCATGATTAACTGCAACCCCGAAACGGTTTCCACCGATTACGATACTTCTGACCGACTGTACTTTGAGCCGGTAACCCTGGAGGACGTGTTGGAAATTGTTGCCCTTGAAAAACCCAAGGGAGTCATTGTGCAGTTCGGTGGCCAAACTCCGCTAAAATTGGCCAGGGCTCTCGAAGCCGAAGGTGTGCCAATAATAGGCACGACACCGGATGCAATCGACAGAGCGGAAGACCGCGAACGCTTCCAGCACATGATTCAGAAGCTGGGCCTGAAGCAACCTGAGAACACCACGGTTCGCAGCACCGACCAAGCCGTGGCAGCCGCAGCTAAAATTGGTTATCCCCTGGTGGTGCGTCCCTCCTATGTTTTGGGTGGGCGAGCCATGGAAATTGTCTATCGCGAGGAAGACTTGCTGCGTTATATGCACAATGCGGTACAAGCGTCGAACGATTCCCCCGTGTTATTGGACAGCTTTTTAAGTGCGGCCATAGAAGTGGATGTTGACGCCGTATCGGATGGCGAAGAAGTTGTGATCGGCGCCATCATGCAACACATTGAACAAGCCGGCGTTCATTCCGGTGATTCGGCCTGCTCATTGCCTCCTTACAGTCTGGACCCTAAAGTGCAGGACATGATGCGCGGGCAAATAAAGCAGATGGCACTGGAGCTCGGGGTTAAAGGTTTGATGAACGTTCAGCTTGCCTGGCAGGACGATGAAATCTATGTGATTGAGGTGAATCCTCGTGCCTCCAGAACTGTGCCATTTGTTTCCAAATGCATTGGCGTTTCTCTTGCGAAAATAGCCGCGCGATGCATGGCGGGGCAGTCGCTGAAAGACCAGGGCTTTTCCAGGGAAATTGTTCCTCCGTATTTCTCTGTAAAAGAAGCGGTAATGCCTTTCAATAAGTTCCCCGGCGTCGACCCGATTCTCGGCCCCGAGATGAAGTCCACTGGCGAAGTGATGGGCACCGGCGACAACTTCCCCGACGCCTTTGCCAAAGCGCAATTGGCCGCCGGATCACCGCCGCCACGCAGTGGGACGGCTTTGATTAGCGTGCGGGATGTGGACAAGCCCGGAGCGGTAGAGGTTGCACGCGATCTGGTAAGCATGGGGTTTACCCTGGCGGCGACCGGTGGTACGGCCGATGCGATGGAAGCCGCGGGCCTTGAGGTGCGAAGAGTTAACAAGGTACTGGAAGGGCGCCCACATATTGTAGACATGATTAAAAACGACGAAGCGGACTTGATCGTAAACACCACTGAGGGCCGCCGAGCCATTGCCGATTCTGCGCCTATTCGCGCCAGTGCCGAAGCGCGCAGGGTGTTCTATACTACGACTTTGACAGCGGCAGAGGCCATTTGCATGTCCCTGAAGCGCGAAGGTGATAAAAAGGTTCGCAGGTTGCAGGACTTGCACAGGAGTATTGGATCATGAGCGGTGTACCAATGACCACAGCCGGAGAGGCGGCTCTTCGGGGTGAACTCGAGCAACTCAAAAGAGTAGACAGGCCCCGAATTATTCAGGCCATTGCGGAAGCGCGAGAACACGGCGACCTGAAAGAAAACGCCGAGTATCACGCAGCCCGAGAGCAGCAGAGTTTTGCCGAGGGGCGAATTATCGAGATTGAATCGAAACTGGCCGGCGCTCAGGTCATTGATGTAACCACGATACCGAGAACCGGAAAAGTGATTTTTGGTACAACAGTTGATCTGGTCAATGTAGAAACTGACGAAACGGTAACTTACCGAATCGTAGGCCAGGATGAGGCCGATGTTAAGCAGAACCTAATTTCGATAGGTTCGCCCATTGCCCGAGCCATGATTGGCAAGCTCGAAGGTGATGTAGTGGTAGTGCGGGCACCTGGTGGCGATATTGAGTACGAGATTGATCAGGTACAGCATATCTAGTGTAGTGTATTAAACAGATTAATGATATAATGATTACTTCATTCACTACCCGTGTGAAGCTAATGCCCGCCCAAATAAATATAACTTTAACAGCGCAAGAGAAAAAGCAGTTGGAAAAAAATGTTAGAAGCAAAACGACACCGGTTCGATTGGTAGAGCGCTCAAGGATTATTTTGCTCGCTGCAAAAAATGTTCCCAACTACAAAATTGCTGAAGAGCTGGAAATTGATGTCAACAAGGTAGGCCGATGGCGCAATCGTTTTTTTGAGAGAGGGTTTCGGGGAATAGAAAAAGATTTGCCAAGAGGGGCTAATCACGGCGGCAAGAATTCTGCGGACCAGGCAAAGCTGCGGTCGAAAGTCATCAAGATAACCACGCAGGAAAAACCCAAGGATGGCACCCACTGGACAACCCGGGGTTTGGCAAAAGTGATGGGAATTAATCACTCCTTTATAAATAGAGTGTGGCGAGAAGTTGGTCTGAAGCCACACCTGGTTGCTCAGTTCAAGGTGAGCAACGATCCTGCCTTTGAAGAAAAGCTACGCGATGTTGTTGGCTTGTATTTATCGCCGCCAGAGAATGCAGTTGTTTTCTGTGTTGACGAAAAGAGTTCCATTCAAGCGCTGGACAGAACGCAGCCGGGATTGCCGATGAAGCCCGGGCGCGGCGGAACCATGACTCACGACTATAAGCGTCATGGTACAAGCACCTTGTTTGCGGCACTGAACACCCTGACTGGTGATGTTATCGGTGAGTGCAAAAAGCGTCACCGGCACCAGGAATTTTTGGCGTTTCTGAAGACTGTGGAAAAACAAACACCCAAGGAGTTAGACCTTCACCTTATCGTTGATAACTACGCGACGCACAAACACGAAAAAGTGAAGAACTGGATTAAGCGTAATAAAAGGGTTCACTTACACTTTATTCCAACCAGTTCTTCGTGGCTAAATCTGGTGGAGAGATTTTTTGGTTTGTTGACAGAAAGGCAACTGCGCCGTGGTGTATTCACATCGGTACAAGAGCTGGAAGAGACCATCATGGATTTTATTGAGAGGCACAATGAAGATAAAAAGCCATTTGCCTGGACAAAGTCCGCAGAAGAGATTTTGGAGAAAGTGGGGCGCGCAAGGCATGCACTCTCAAATCATCAGTCAGTTTAATACACTACACTAGTTGAGCGTTAGTCGCCCTTTTCTTGCTGATACAAACGAACCTCAGCCAACACCAGTTGGGCGACCAGATTAACCATCATGGCATGATTTTCCTGTCGAATCCCTTCAAGTCCAGTGTTGATTTGTCGCTTTAAATCCTCTCGATCATCTTCGGCTATTCCCGCCGGTACAGTTAGGGAAAAAACATACTGTTCCGATTCGCTTAGCTGAGCATAAATTTTGGTGAGTTGTGTGGCGGCAAAGTCAATCAGTTGCTGATCGGCGCCTTTGCTTTCGAGAAGATTACGCAGTTCTCTGTCCAGATAACCGAGACCTTGTGCCTGCTGTGATGGGAATTCATACACTCTACCCATGCCGGTTCCTTCGCGTTGCGGGTGTCGGTGCCATCATAGCGAAAAACAGCCCTTGGATGGAAGTGATCGCAGGTGAATAAGCCGGATGACAGGAGATCAGGATGTTCAAAACTGCTGAAGTGAGTATCAGGGGCGGTTGCTGGTTTGGGGAAGCTGGCCCAGTATAAGTCGTAAGGATAATGGCTGGGACAACGCGGCGATGACGTCGTTCTTTGCCCGGCTAAAGGTGGAATTAATTGATGCTGTGCCACCAGCAAACAAGGATGAGGCCTATGCAGGTTAGTTTGTGTATATCGAGTTGTTTTACCGCCGCAATCGTCACTACCTGGCGAGCGGTTACGAAAACCCCAAACAGTATGAACAGATTTCTTTTGCAAGGTGCGAATAGAAAGTCGTCTAAGTTCAGTGGGCAGGGCCACCAGGTATGAAACAGGTGATTTTGATTAATGATTCACTTAACCTCCCGAGAGGAAAACTGGCTGCTCAAGTTGCGCGTGTTACAACGACTTACCTGTTTGGGACGACAGAGAGTTGGAATAATACAGACGTGAATCTCTTTCGTGCGTTTTCGAATTGTTACTGACGGGCATCAAAAGGAGATGATAATGATTCTCGAAGTTTTAGCGCTATTTAGTTGTGGTACTTTTTTCGGAGCAGCGTTGTATATATCGCTTGCTCAGCACCCGGCTACATTGGAGGCCGGGGTGTCCGTTGGTGGACAGTTCTTTCCTCCTGTGTACAAACGAGCGGCGCCGCTACAAATTGTTTTAGCACTCACGGGTTTTTTCTCAGGTGTATTGTTGTTTTTTGGCTCTTCTCCGCTTTGTTGAGTGAAAAAAGATGCTGACCATCAAGTAACCTGTTGATATGTTTGGTTTATGACAACTTTACATAGGGCAGGTATATGACCATCAACATCTCACGGAATATTTTAAACCTCACGGGGCAACGTGTAAATGAAATTAAACTGGACGAAGAGGGTGACAAGATTGTTATTCACTGTAGCCGGGACGCCCGCAGGAGCACTATAGACCCCACCACAGGCAAGAAGGGAACTATCAACCAGCATATTCGCCGGCAGGTTAAGGATATCCCCCTTTTTGGGTATCCATGTGTGCTCGACATTGAACTGGCCCAAGTGTTTATTAGCAAGGGTGAGCGCCGCATTGAGGCGTGTGATTTTGTCGATAAAGGGTGCCGTTTCACCCACCGGTTTTGCCGACTGATCAGTGGATTATGCCGCCCTATGTCTATTCAGGCCGTCTCCAGGCATTTGGGGATACGATGGGAGACAGTAAAGAATATCGACAAGGCATACCTGATGGAAACGCTCCCTGCGCTTGATCCTGCACAGTTGACTGGCTTGGAATATATTGGTGTCGATGAAGTTGCCAGGGCGAAAGGCCATGACTATATGACGGTGGTCTACGATATGGTCGGAGGTCATCTGGTCTGGGTGGAAGCTGGTCGAACTGCCGAGGTGTTTGCAAGATTTCTAAAACATCTCTCCCCGGATACATCCAGTAAAATCAAGGCCGTAGCTATGGATATGGGCCCTGCTTATCAAAAGGCTGTCAGGGAGTGCTTGCCGTTGGCAGACATTGTGTTTGACCGTTTTCACGTCATGAAAAATTACAGCAAAGCTATCCATAATCAGCGCCGGCTTGAGTTCAGGAAGGCCGATCCGAATGGTAAAAAACTGATGAAGGGGACGCATTATCTGTTGCTCAAAAATGCGGATAAGTTGAGTGAGAAACAAAGTAACAAGCTGCAAACGTTGTTGGATAGCAATAGCAACCTGAATGCGCTCTACGTTTTAAAAGAACAGCTTCAGTATCTGTGGAGTGCCACTTCATTTGAGGGGATGGCAGAGCAACTGGAAAGTTGGTGCTTGATAGCAGATCAGTCACACATGCTCTATCTGAAAAAGTTCGCAAAATCGCTCAGAAAACATTGTGTCGGCATCTGCAATTATGCGAAACACAAGCTAACAAGCGCCAGGATAGAGGCTGGTAATGTCAGTATAGGAATGATCCGTAAGCGCGCCAGGGGCATCAGGGATACCGAGTACTTCAAACTCAAAATTAGACAATCATCCCTCCCAGATAATCAATCTATGTTCTATTTGAAAACCTAGAATCACTCAACAAAGCGGAGAAGAGCCTGTTTTTTCTCACAATGCAGTGGGCTTGGTTAGTCGGAGCGGTGGTTTTGATCTCGGTGATTCCGATAACCCTGGTGTTGATAAAACCTATCAATGATATTCTTCTGAGCGGCGAGATAGAGTTAGATTCCCAAGAAACCGGGTTACTACTGCATCGTTGGGGCCCAAAGCACTGGTTACGCACTATTGTCAGCGTTCTTACGGCATTTCTGGTTATGAGTCACTTCGCCGCAGGAAAGCTCAGCACCTGGTATATGCTGTTAGTGTTATCGCTGTTTTCTCTCGCGTGCCTTACGCTTATCGTGCAATTCAATTTTCAAAGAAACGATATGGAAAATCTTTATAGCTACATCCTGGAACTGCAGGCCACTGAAGGCGCAAGAACGACGTTAAGCTCTGGTTAGTCTTGAAGTAGAGATCGATTGGTGGGCGACGGCACGAGGGCATCGTCCTTGTAAAAAAAGGTTCTACTGGGAATCCTGTGGGTAGAGGTTGAGTTTTCCACAGTGGAACAGAATTGAAACTCGATAGTTTTCGAAGTTTCTAAATCCTCGGGCAGCCGATTTTATTGTCTGAATCTTTGAATTAAATCCTTCTGCGGTCGCATTGGTGATGCGATGTTTCAAGTAAGTCATTATGTTGTCGAGATGTTTCTTTAGCATCTTGGCGACTGATATGACCGGCTTTAGACGTGAATGTGTCGCCCACCAGTACCATTTCTTAAAGAACGCCCGGGCTGGTTTATCGTAGCTGTAAGTCCACAGGTCAAGCAGCGTCTCTTTGATTGCCCAGGCTCGGGCAACCTTCAACCTCTTTGATTGAAGGCCATAAAAAGTGGCTTCATCTTTTTCACTCCAGTTGTCGGGATTGCGTAACCAGGTATAGCGAGACCCGACCAGGTCATTGATACCGGCGGCTCTTAATGTTTTATTTTCTTTGCGCCTGACTTGGTCAACCATTTTTGTAAGATAACTGACGATATGAAACTTGTCGTGAACAATAGCGGCGTTCGGTAAAGTCGCCTCAACTGCCGTCATAAATGGAACCCACATATCCACGGCAACAGCAGCTACTTCATTACGCTGCTGTTCTGGAAGCGTGGACAGCAATGCGGTTGCCGATTCCGCCGTTCTATCTGCCACGACCTCAAGCACTCTGGACGCATTCAAATCGTACAGCAGGCTGGCATAGGATTGCCCCTTGCGAAAACTTTTTTCATCGATGCCAAGGTGTTTCACTTCCTCAACAGAGCGTCTGTCCATCCCTCTTTTCACTGCTCGGGATTGAATATGATGCACCTCATCCCACGACAGACCAAGTAGTTTTGCGGCCTGTGTCTTGTTGCTGGCAGCCGACAGCACATCAATAGCGAAACGCTCAAATAAATGCGTAAAGCGTGCCTGCGTATCTGCCCACGGTACTTTCAGGCTTTTGATTCCATGCGCTTTACAATGAATACGCGGAACCTGAGCAACTAACTGCGTCTTGAACTGCATCGTATCAAGGTGTCGCCATGTGCGTTGCTCACGATGGTCGTAAACCGAACAAAGGGCATGGCAGACACTACACGCGCCTTTCGTTCCCTTTGGCCAATCTATCTGGAGGGTAATTGATTTGTCGGTCAGATCCGGGGTAATAGCCGTGATTTTCCATGGGTCGCTAAGCCCCAAAAGTTGAGTAAACAACGCGGTATCTTTCATTTGAATATCTCCATAAAAAAGACTCTTGTACCACATTCTTGACCATTGTTTGGCTTTTACCCATAAGAAACTCGGAAGAACCTAAAAAAAGATCAGCGATAGTTCTGATAGAGGTTTCTAATCCACACCGGTGATGGTCGGCCACTCCGTTCCTTTTGATCAACAGCCATGCGCGGTGGGGTTTGCATCAACACATATTGCGGGTGCTCCTTCGCGCTCGCCAAGCACGATAGAAGGCTGGCCACAGCAATGTCCGCTCGGCTGAAAGTATCAGCAAACAGATAATTTCGGCCGAGCCCTGAATCACCTGGCCATCTACTGGCAGAATGGGAAGGGTAGAACCGGCTGCTCCCATTTTTTTTGCTGCAGCCATATGGAGTCCTGGTGCCAGGTACTCCACGTCGTATTCAATCTCCAGATAGTCTAGTGTCCAGCGAGCTTTTTCACAAAACCGGGAAGTTGTGAAAATATAAAGTGTGGGTCTCATGGTTTCTCCAACTCGATGTAGGTGCTGCTAGGTTCCCGTATAAACTGGCTCTCGTTTTTCGAACAGTGCAGTTATGCCCTCGCGCAGATCATTTGAATCGCTGATGGCAGGTCTTACCAATGCCATAATATTTTCTGCAGCGGCAAGTTCGCCATGGGCAGTGCCAGTATTCGCATTTGCCGTTGATCGCCGAGATAATTGGTTTGGTTCGCTTTCTTCCCTGTTTCCCCGCGACAGACGCCCAGTCAAACGGATCTACCTGATCATCTTCCACCAGCTGTGGCGCGTCCTCCTGTCCCGTTAATACAGCGGCCATGTCCATCAGGTCCAGGTCTGCGGTGAATAGTTCTGATGTGGAATACAGAATGCCACAGCGCAACTCGGGATTGTCACACAGTCGGGTATAGGCGGCTGCTAGCCCCCGAAACATTTCCTGATTGATGGCATTGCGACGCTCAGGTCGGTTGATGCCTGTCTTCAGGGTGCTGCCAGTTTGTTCTACGAGAATAAGGTCTGTCAGGAGTAACTCCAATGTGAATGGCTTCGGGACCATTATGCGGATGCGCTGTTGATAGTGTGAGTGGCGGATAAGACCAACGGCGTCGCTGCTGTGCTTGGGAAGGAGGAAAGCTTTGTCTGTGAAACTCTCGAGTTCACGGCCGACTCACAACCATTGTATTCAGCAGTGGGTGAGGTATTGTTTTTGCCCCCTATCGCCCAGGGCCCTGGTTGCGAGTCGCAAATTCTTCAGACCTGCCGCCCCGTTGTCGATTGGTTGAGTGGCCTGGGTTCGATTGATCAAAAAGTTGTTTGTGCGAGCTGCACCTCTGTTTTGTTGTTGGCGGAAGCTGGAGTGTTAGATGGGAACAGGGCGACATCAACCTGGTGGCTCCTGAAGTTTATTTCGCACAGATATCCGAAAATAGATTTGCGTGAAAATTCTATGCTGGAAGTACACGATTCCTGCATGACAAGCTCTGGTCCCTATTCGTATGTTTATCTTGTCTTACAACTGGTAGAGCGATTTATGGGTCTGGATGCTGCGCGGTTGTGCTCCAAGATCGCTGTGATTGAGCCCGGTAGACCAGTGAACGGAATATTTGTAGTACCTTCCCTTTTTACCCAGTCTGATCCTTTGATGGCGCGCGCCCAGGAAATTATTTCACGAGATCTCAGTGAGGGGCTTACGGTTGCAAACTTGGCATCAGAATTGGGGTTAAGTGAGCGAACTTTTCATCGCCGGGTAAAGAAGCTGTTGGACATGTCGCCAACACAGATGATTGCGGCAACTCGTATTGAGGTTGCTAAAACCCTACTTGAGACATCTTCCGACCCGGTGGCTACAATTAGTAAAATGGTGGGCTTCGAGGAGGTCGCTAGTTTGCGCGGAGCGTTCTCAAAGGTCGTCGGAATGACCCCCTCTGCCTATCGAGCCCGCATGAATTCGAATCCCTCTAAATTAGTCGCGTCAGATTAGTTTGTGCCGCGGTCTATGCGAGCTCGGTGCCACCGGTCAGGCGGGGCGAATCAGATTGGAAAGTTTCGGGTCGGGCTTAGCAGAGCGCCTCAGTACCAAAATAATATTACCCACGCTCTGTATTACTTCTGATTTGGTTTTTCCGCACAACTCCTGTGCGACCACCAGGCGTGCTTCGCGACCGCCGACAGCCAGCTTGATCTTGATAAACTCATGATCGGTCAGTGCCCGGTCTATTTCTTTAACAACGTTTTCATTCAGGCCTTTTGCCGCAATGGTCACCACCGGCTTGAGCTTGTGGCCGATGGCTCTTAATTGTTTGATGTCGTGATTCGCTTTCTTACTCATAGTCATTCCAGGGTATGATGGCGCGTATTCTACACAAGCCGGCCCCGGCACGATACTTAGCGCAGGGTTAGTAACACTATGTCCAAGAAAAAATCCTCCAGCAAGGCCTGGATGCAGGAGCATCGGGATGATCCCTATGTTCAACAGGCGCTTCGCGAGGGCTACCGCTCCAGAGCCTGTTACAAATTGCTGGAGCTGCAGGAAAAAGATCAGTTGGTACGCCCGGGAATGACCGTGCTGGATCTGGGCAGTGCGCCAGGTGGTTGGTCCCAGGTCGCGGTGGAGTTGGCGGGGCATCAGGGCCGGGTTGTCGCCTCGGATATATTGCACATGGACAGTCTGGCGGGTGTTGAGTTTATTGAGGGCGATTTTACCGACGATGATGTATTTGAGCAGATTCTGGTCGCCCTGGATGGCGAGAAAGTTGATGTTGTGATTTCGGACATGGCGCCCAATCTCAGCGGTATGAACGCAGTGGATCAACCGCGGTCTATGTACTTGGTAGAGCTGGCATTGGACATGGCCAGACGGGTTTTGCGCCCCGATGGGCAGTTTGTGGCCAAGGTGTTCCAGGGTGAGGGGTTCGATTCGTTTTTGCGAGATGCACAGAGTGATTTTGCCAAGGTTCTCACGCGAAAGCCCAGGGCATCCCGACCCCGATCCAGAGAGGTATATCTGGTCGCCAAAGGCTTTCATCAGAGGGTGTAGAGCCGGGGGTAATCAGTCTTCGGGCCCCTTGAAACATGGGAAGATAGACCCAACTGTAGTACATTAGGACCTGGTTTTTGGCGCTTTATCGCGTCAAATGAACTGCGGGGTTACAAGTATTGCACTTGCCGAGCTCTGTAGCGGGAGTACAAATTGTCTAAAGATGTAAGGAGTAAAGAGCTGTTACTGCGTGATTGTGGGTTGTTCGGGGAAGATGAAGATACTCTTTTACGCATAACAAGCCGCTTGTTGGTGAGGATACAGCATTGAATGATATGGCAAAAAATTTACTACTCTGGCTAGTTATAGCCGCCGTCCTGTTGTCGGTTTTCAACAATTTTAACGTGCAGACACCCACCCAAGAGCTGGGGTATTCCGAGTTTGTGGCTGCCGTTCAAAACGATCAGGTGAAGAAGGTTGTGGTCAATGGTCTGACCATTTCCGGTGAGCGATACGATGGTACCCGGTTCGATACGATTCGCCCCATGATTGAAGATCCTCGTCTCATGGACGACATGCTCAAACATAAGGTAGTGGTCGTAGGCAGCAAGCCTGAACAGCAAAGTGTTTGGACGCAATTATTGATCGCCAGCTTTCCCATTCTGATCATCATCGCCGTATTTATGTTCTTCATGCGCCAGATGCAGGGCGGTGGCGGCGGTCGCGGTGGCCCGATGAGTTTTGGCAAGAGTAAGGCGCGCCTATTGGGTGAAGACCAGATCACCACCACATTTGCCGATGTGGCGGGGGTTGATGAGGCCAAGGAAGATGTCAAGGAACTCGTGGATTTCTTGCGCGAGCCAGCGCGGTTCCAGAAACTGGGAGGCCGTATTCCTCGCGGAGTTCTAATGGTCGGCCAGCCGGGCACGGGTAAGACACTGCTGGCGAAGGCTATTGCCGGCGAAGCCAAAGTCCCGTTTTTCACCATCTCAGGCTCCGACTTTGTTGAGATGTTTGTCGGCGTAGGCGCCTCTCGCGTTCGCGACATGTTTGATCAGGCGAAGAAGCAGGCCCCCTGCATTATCTTTATTGATGAGATTGACGCAGTTGGTCGCCATCGTGGCGCGGGCCTGGGCGGCGGACACGACGAACGTGAGCAAACGCTCAACCAGTTGCTGGTTGAGATGGATGGTTTCGAGGTTAATGACGGTGTTATCGTAATTGCAGCGACCAACCGTCCCGATGTTCTTGACCCCGCTCTTTTACGTCCCGGTCGATTTGATCGACAGGTAGTGGTTGGTTTGCCCGATATTCGTGGGCGAGAGCAAATTCTCAAAGTACACATGCGCAAGGTTCCTTTATCCGAAGATGTAGAGGTTTCGAAAATTGCCCGGGGTACGCCGGGATTTTCGGGTGCTGATCTGGCCAATCTGGTCAACGAATCGGCACTTTTCGCCGCCAGAGCGGGCGTTCGGACGGTGGGAATGGCGCAGTTTGAGCTGGCTAAAGATAAAATCATGATGGGTGCTGAGCGCAAATCAATGGTTATGTCCGAGGACGAAAAACGCAACACTGCCTACCACGAAGCGGGTCACGCCATAGTGGGTCGACTCGTGCCAGAACATGATCCCGTCTATAAGGTCAGCATTATCCCCCGTGGCCGCGCCCTTGGCGTTACCATGTTTTTGCCAGAAGAAGATCGTTACAGCCACAGTCGACGGCATATTGTTAGCCAAATCTGCAGCCTCTTTGGTGGCAGGGTTGCCGAGGAGATGACGCTGGGCAAGGACGGTGTAACAACGGGTGCCTCCAACGATATTGAGCGGGCGACAGATATAGCGCAGAAAATGGTGACTCGATGGGGTTTGTCCGAGAAGATGGGTCCGTTGATGTACGATGCGGGGGAGGAAGAAGTGTTTCTTGGCCGCTCAGCCAGCCAATCGCAGAATCTTATGTCTCCTCAAACTGCTCAGCAAATCCACGAGGAAGTTCGCAGGATTATCGATGAATGCTACGGCACTGCAAAAAAACTGTTGGAAGAAAATCTCGACAAGTTGCACTCCATGGCTGACGCACTGATGCAGTACGAAACCATCGATGCTGAGCAAATCGACGACATCATGCTTGGAAAAACGCCGCGTGAACCTAAAGGTTGGGGCGATGCCGGTGGTGACGACAGCGCTGGAACCAACCAGGCGGCTGGGGAAGCCGATTCTACAGGTCCCATCGGCGGCCCTGCCGGCGAGCACTAACGCCGGCTCCAAACTTGTTTTCCAGGCCTCTTCCAAAGCGGGCAGCGCTGAATTGTGCTGGCCGCATACTAGATTTGACCAAGCCGACGGTAATGGGTGTTGTAAACACAACGCCCGATTCCTTTTCTGACGGCGGCACCCTCTATCAAGAAAATCATCTCGATGTAGATCTCGCACTGGCGCGCGCAAGTCTTATGGCTGCAGCCGGTGCGGCGATTGTTGACATTGGTGGTGAGTCTACTCGTCCGGGTGCGCAGCCCATTACCTTGCAACAGGAACTCGATCGAGTCATTCCGGTGGTGGAGCGTGTTGTTTCAGAGTTGGAAGTGATCGTGTCCGTGGACACCAGTACGGCCGCGGTTATGGAGGCGGCCGCTCAGGCCGGCGCGGGACTGATTAACGACGTTCGATCCTTAACTCGCGAAGGTGCGCTTGATGCGGCAGCGAGATCTGGCCTGCCCGTATGCCTGATGCACATGCAGGGAAATCCCGATACTATGCAGGCGGAGCCGAATTATGGAGATGTTGTAGAGGAGGTTGGCGCCTATCTGGATGAACGTGTGCTGGTCTGCGAACAGGCGGGTATTGCTCGAGAGCGAATTTTATTGGACCCAGGGTTTGGGTTTGGCAAAACCGTGAAGCATAATCTGCAGCTCTTGCAAGGGCTGCCTCGATTGGCTCAGCGCGGCTTACCGGTGCTGGTAGGGCTGTCCAGAAAATCCATGATTGCGCACATTATGGGGCGGGAAGTAAATGATCGGCTGCCGTCCAGCTTGGCACTTGCGGTTATGGCGGTGCAACGCGGTGCAAATATAATCAGAACGCATGATGTTGCGGAAACGACTGACGCCCTGGCGATGGTGGCTGCACTAACTGCACTAGCAGCCTGTCGGACTTAACCCAACAACGTCATTATGAGATAATGTGGTCACACTGAAAAGTAACCGGGAATAAGTGATGGCCAATTTTGTAAACGTTGATCGAGAGACGGACTATCTATTCCCTCCCTCTATGTCGGACTGGTTACCTGAACACCACCTGGCACGGTTTGTCGTGGAGGTCGTTGATCAGCTCGATCTGTCTGAGCTCACCCGTCAATATGCCGGGCGTGGATCAAAGGCTCACCATCCAGCGGTCCTACTGAGTTTGCTGATCTACGGTTACGCCACCGGTGTGTTTTCCAGCCGTAAGATTGAGCGAGCCACCCACGACTCCATTGCGTTTCGCTACCTGGCGGCCAACACGCATCCGGATCACGACACCATAGCGACCTTTCGACGCCGTTTTTTGCCTCAGCTTGAAGCACTTTTTGTTCAGGTCTTGTTGCTGGCGCGTGAAATGAAGCTCATGAAGCTTGGGCGTATCGCCCTGGATGGCACCAAGATCAAGGCGAATGCCAGCAAGCATAAGGCGCTTTCTTATGGCCACTTAAAGAAAATCGAAGCACAGCTCAAGGCAGAAGTCAGCGCTCTCACTGCACAGGCCGAGGCGGCAGATCAAACGCCGGTAGCGGATGGCATGGACATTCCCGCGGAGATTTCCCGGCGCGAAACACGACTTGAGGCACTGGCTGCGGCCAAAGTAAAAATTGAAGAACGGGCGCAGGAGCGTTTTGCGCGTGAACAAGCCGAATACCAACAAAAACAAACCAAACGCCAAGCTCAGAGGGATACTGGAAAAAAGCCCCGGGGCCGGGAGCCTAAGCCACCGCTTCCCGGCCCTCGAGATAAAGACCAGATGAATTTGACCGATGAAGAGTCGCGTATCATGCCGGTATCTGGCGGCGGCTTTGAGCAGTGCTACAACGCCCAGGCCAGTGTTGACACCGATACAATGCTCGTCGTCAGTACACACATGACACAGGCCCCGAACGACAAACAACAAATAAAGCCGGCCCTGACAAAGCTGAATACCCTGCCTGAAGAACTGGGCAAGGTGACCGACCTGCTGGCCGATACAGGCTATTTTAGCGGTGATAATGTAAAGGCTTGCGTAGAGGATAATATCCAGCCTTTACTGGCAGTAGCGCGTGACCACCATCACCCGTGCGTTTTTGATCGGTTTGCCCCTGACGCCCCCACTCCGATAACGGATGATCAGGTGAGGCTCATGAAACATCAACTGACGACCCAATCCGGTCGAGCGCTGTACGCATTAAGAAAGCAAACGGTAGAGCCAGTGTTCGGCATCATCAAACACGTTATGGGGTTGAGGCAGTTCTCGATGCGAGGTTTGGACAAGGTTGCGGGCGAATGGACGCTGGCGACACTGGCATGGAATGTAAAGCGTATGAATGTGCTGAGAATGGCATAATTAAGCGGTCATTTGCCGCATAAATGCCCATTACAGGGCTGGATAAAGTCGTGATGAAGGTTGACGTGGCTGCCCTGGGACAATCACATCTTCTGCGTGGTGTCCTGACAGCCCTGTAGCACGCTGGAGTATTAAATCGTGCCCGTCAGGAGCTGAGTCCGACAAACTGCTAGAGAACTCAAGGGAACAGAACTAATGTCGAAGCGCTACTTTGGAACGGATGGAATTCGTGGCCTGGTTGGGCAGCATCCGGTTACCCCTGACTTCATGCTCAAGCTGGGTTGGGCGTGTGGTCGTGTATTTGCTGCAGGTTCGGCCGGTGAAGGTCGCTGTACCGTCATTATTGGCAAGGACACTCGGGTTTCGGGCTATATGTTCGAGTCGGCTCTCGAGGCTGGTCTGGTGGCTGCTGGAGTGGACGTTAAGTTGCTGGGGCCGATGCCGACGCCCGCCGTAGCGTTGATGACACGGAGCCACAATGCAGTGGCCGGTATCGTGATTAGTGCTTCTCACAACCCCTACTATGACAACGGTATAAAGTTCTTCTCTGAAAGTGGTTCAAAGCTTCCCGACGAGGTCGAGTACGCTATCGAAGCCCAATTGGAAGAGACGCTAACCACTGTAGAGTCTCAGGATATTGGAAAGGTGCTGCGCGTGGTTGACGCGGCGGGGCGGTATATCGAATTTTGTAAGTCTACAGTGCCCGAAAACTTCAGTTTGCGTGGTTTACGCATTGCAGTGGATTGTGCTCACGGCGCTACCTACCACATCGCTCCGAGCGTATTGGGTGAGTTGGGTGCCGAGGTGATTTCCATTGGTGCCCAGCCAGATGGGTTCAATATCAATGAGGAAGTCGGTTCAACGAGCCCGGCTCAGCTTTGTGAACTTGTAAAGGAACACAATGTTGATGTGGGGATTGCCTATGACGGTGATGGCGATCGCGTCATGTTTGTCGATCAGAATGGAGAGATCGTGGATGGCGACGAACTGGTTTATATCATTGCTATGTATCGCTTGGCGTTGGGCAATAGTGATGCCGGTGTGGTGGGCACCTTAATGTCCAATCTTGGATTGGAATTGGCGCTCAAAGAGCAGGGCCTGCAGTTTAATCGTGCTCAGGTGGGCGACCGCTATGTTAAAGAGATGATGGAAGCCCAGGGTTGGTTTTTGGGCGGGGAATCCTCTGGCCATATTATTTGCTCGGATATCACCACCACGGGTGATGGCATAGTCGCCTCGTTGCAGGTGTTGCTGGCGCTGAAGACCGCTGATACCGATATGGCGACCTTGAGATCGGGTATGAAAAAGTTTCCGCAGACCATGATAAACGTCCGCATGAAAAACAAGGTAGATTTGTCAGATTTTCCAGAGCTTGCCACCGTTGTTGCCGAGGTAGAAGGGAAGCTTGGCGAGCGGGGCAGAGTTTTGCTCCGACCTTCCGGCACTGAACCGCTGGTGCGGGTTATGATCGAAGGTGAAGACCCGGCTGAGGTGGAACTGCTCTGCAGTGGTTTAGCAACTGAAGTGGAGCGGATACTAGGATGACCCGCGCTGGGGTCCGAGCGAGCCGCCGAGCTTGTAACTCACACCTTTCTTGGTTAAGATTGCGGCCGTTTTTCGCCGGGAGCAGATGATGCGTAAGTCACTTGTCGTAGGCAATTGGAAAATGCACGGCTCCATCGCCAGTATCAAAGAGCTGCTGGCAGGTTTAACGCAGGATGTGTTGGCGCAAGGTAAGCAGTTGCTGCCAGTGGATGTTGTCGTTTGCCCCACCTATGTGCACATTCCTCAAGTGTTGAGCCAGTGTGCAGATTCAGTTATTGAGGTTGGTAGCCAGGATTGTAGTCATGCTGCTGCCGGGGCCTTTACCGGTGAAGTGGCAGCGGCGATGTTGCAAGCGCTGGGATGCCAGTGGGTGATAATCGGACATTCTGAGCGGCGCCAGTATCACGGAGAATCCGATGATCTGGTCGCGGCGAAACTGTCCGCCGCAATCGACTCGGGTTTAACGCCAATCGTTTGTGTTGGTGAAACTCGCGAGCAGCGAGAGAGTGGTGAGGCAGAATCTGTTGTGGCGTCTCAGCTTATTGGAGCGCTGCAAGGACAGGATAGCTTGGGAGGTTTGGTTGTAGCTTACGAGCCAGTGTGGGCCATTGGCACAGGCTTAACAGCCACCCCGGAAGAGGCGCAGGATATGCACGCCTTTATCAGGAAGCAACTGGCCTCGATCAACACAATAGATGCAGATGCTACCCGGGTGTTATACGGCGGCAGCGTCAAAGGTAGCAATGCAGTGGAGCTTTTTGCTCAGCAAGACATAGATGGAGCTTTGGTAGGCGGTGCAGCATTAGTCGCCAGTGAGTTTCTAGCAATTGTACAGGCGGCAGCGGCTTAAGTTCGAAAACATGTCGCCGGCTGATTAATCAGAAAAGGATGCCCCGAGGGGCGGTAGCAATATGGAACAGATAATTTTAATTGGACACCTGCTGGTGGCGTTGGCCATTATCGCTCTTATCATGCTGCAACAGGGTAAGGGTGCGGATGCCGGAGCTTCTTTTGGCGCGGGTGCTTCTCAGACTATATTCGGCAGTGATGGCAGCGGCAACATTCTCACCACAATGACTTCATGGTTGGTGGTAGCGTTCTTCGCCACTAGTTTTGGCTTGGCGGTTATCGCCAGCCAAAAGTCGGGACCAGTAGATGATTTGGGCTTAGGTCTTGATCTGAACGCCCCGGTCGAAACTGTTCAGCCCGAATTAGAATCTGATTTGCCCTCTGTAGAGGACGAGTTCCCCGCAGCAGCGACCTCACTCTCTGATGATGTTCCCGGTTTTGAAGATGAGTTTTCAGAATCTGTTCCTGCAGTCGACGTGACAGAGGAAGATATACCTGCACAAGAGTAAAAATATGCCGAAGTGGTGGAATTGGTAGACACGCCATCTTGAGGGGGTGGTGAGCTATGCTCGTGCGGGTTCAAGTCCCGCCTTCGGCACCATATTTAGATAAAATTCCCTATTCCCATATGTCGCGGCGCGGTCCTGGAAAACTGTGTATCTACCGTTCGCAAAGTACCTGAAAAATAATACGTTTTTCGTCTTTTTGAGGCTCTTCTCCGCTTTGTTGAGTGAAAAAAGATGCTGACCATCAAGTAACCTGTTGATATGTTTGGTTTATGACAACTTTACATAGGGCAGGTATATGACCATCAACATCTCACGGAATATTTTAAACCTCACGGGGCAACGTGTAAATGAAATTAAACTGGACGAAGAGGGTGACAAGATTGTTATTCACTGTAGCCGGGACGCCCGCAGGAGCACTATAGACCCCACCACAGGCAAGAAGGGAACTATCAACCAGCATATTCGCCGGCAGGTTAAGGATATCCCCCTTTTTGGGTATCCATGTGTGCTCGACATTGAACTGGCCCAAGTGTTTATTAGCAAGGGTGAGCGCCGCATTGAGGCGTGTGATTTTGTCGATAAAGGGTGCCGTTTCACCCACCGGTTTTGCCGACTGATCAGTGGATTATGCCGCCCTATGTCTATTCAGGCCGTCTCCAGGCATTTGGGGATACGATGGGAGACAGTAAAGAATATCGACAAGGCATACCTGATGGAAACGCTCCCTGCGCTTGATCCTGCACAGTTGACTGGCTTGGAATATATTGGTGTCGATGAAGTTGCCAGGGCGAAAGGCCATGACTATATGACGGTGGTCTACGATATGGTCGGAGGTCATCTGGTCTGGGTGGAAGCTGGTCGAACTGCCGAGGTGTTTGCAAGATTTCTAAAACATCTCTCCCCGGATACATCCAGTAAAATCAAGGCCGTAGCTATGGATATGGGCCCTGCTTATCAAAAGGCTGTCAGGGAGTGCTTGCCGTTGGCAGACATTGTGTTTGACCGTTTTCACGTCATGAAAAATTACAGCAAAGCTATCCATAATCAGCGCCGGCTTGAGTTCAGGAAGGCCGATCCGAATGGTAAAAAACTGATGAAGGGGACGCATTATCTGTTGCTCAAAAATGCGGATAAGTTGAGTGAGAAACAAAGTAACAAGCTGCAAACGTTGTTGGATAGCAATAGCAACCTGAATGCGCTCTACGTTTTAAAAGAACAGCTTCAGTATCTGTGGAGTGCCACTTCATTTGAGGGGATGGCAGAGCAACTGGAAAGTTGGTGCTTGATAGCAGATCAGTCACACATGCTCTATCTGAAAAAGTTCGCAAAATCGCTCAGAAAACATTGTGTCGGCATCTGCAATTATGCAAAACACAAGCTAACAAGCGCCAGGATAGAGGCTGGTAATGTCAGTATAGGAATGATCCGTAAGCGCGCCAGGGGCATCAGGGATACCGAGTACTTCAAACTCAAAATTAGACAATCATCCCTCCCAGATAATCAATCTATGTTCTATTTGAAAACCTAGAATCACTCAACAAAGCGGAGAAGAGCCCTTTTTGACGGTTGACCGAACCCGGGGTGGTACCTATAATGCACACCCTCGAATTTGGGTCGAGATGATGGGATTGACCCAATGTGAAGTGCCTAAAGGGGCCTTCATAGCGAGAAAAGTTTTGATGCGGGGTGGAGCAGCCTGGTAGCTCGTCGGGCTCATAACCCGAAGGTCGTCGGTTCAAATCCGGCCCCCGCTACCAACTTGTAGTAGATGTACCTTTTTGCTAAGAGCGTCCTATGGGTCCCTCTTAACCACAAGGTCGACGGATAAAATCCAGTCTCTGCTACCAGCAACGTATTGCATGTACCTAAAGTGCACGCGATACGAAGTAAAAAAGCCCCTTTTTAGGGGCTTTTTTGTACGTGGAGAGTTTGCATTGCCGTGCCCACCTTCACCGGAGTAAATGTGGCAACAAAAGACAGGCTGTTGGAAGAGATGCTCGAACCCACGGTTAAGGCCATGGGCTTTAGTCTGTGGGGGATCGAATATAGCTCCCAGGGCCGATACAGCGTGTTAAGAATTTTTATTGAGCGCGAGCGCGGTATCACTGCCGATGATTGCGCAGCGGTGAGTAGCCAGGTAAGCGGTATTCTCGATGTGGAAGATCCAATAACCGGTGAGTACACGCTAGAGGTTTCATCGCCCGGTATGGATAGGCGCCTGTTTAGGCTGGACCAATACGGGGCCTATATCGGAGAGATTGTAGATATTCATTTGCGCAGCCCATTTGATGGCCGGCGCAATTTTAAAGGTGTTTTAAAAGGAATTGAGGGAGTAGATGTCGTTGTACAGATAGATAACGACGAATTTTTGCTACCTCATGATGGGATTGATAAAGCGCGCATTGAACCGCGTGTCTAGAGTGCAGATCTGAACTGGCGAGGCTTGAGATGAGTAAGGAAATTTTGTTAGTAGCCGAGGCTGTATCGAATGAGAAGGGCGTGTCTGAGGGCATTATCTTTGAAGCGATAGAGCTGGCGTTGGCTACGGCGACCAAAAAGCGTTACGACGAAGATGCGGATATTGAAGTTACGATTGATCGTGAGACCGGCGATTACGAAACGCTGCGTCGCTGGCTGGTTGTACCCGACGATGAAATGGCGTTACTGGGAACTCAGTTCACCACTGAGGAAGCGATAGAAGCCAATCCCGTACTCGTGCCTGGCGATATCCATCAGGAAACGATAGAGAACGTCGGGTTCGGTCGTATTGCAGCACAAACTGCCAAGCAGGTAATTGTGCAGCGGGTTCGAGATGCTGAGCGCGCCCAGGTGGTCGAGCAATATATGGACCGTATTGGTGAGCTGGTTGCCGGCACCGTTAAGAAAGTGACCCGCGATAACGTTATCGTCGATTTGGGTAACAATGCCGAAGGCTTATTGCCCAGAGAGCAGTTGGTCGGGCGCGAAACATTCCGCGTCAATGACCGCGTTCGCGCTATTCTCATCGAAATAAGCACCGAGCCTCGCGGACCGCAGTTGATACTCAGCCGTTCTTGCTCCGAGATGTTGATCGAATTGTTTAAAATTGAAGTGCCGGAAATTTCTGAAGAAGTGATTCAGATACGTGCAGCAGCAAGAGATCCCGGATCTCGCGCAAAGATCGCCGTCAAGACCAACGACCAGCGAATTGATCCAGTCGGAGCCTGTGTTGGTATGCGTGGATCTCGCGTTCAAGCCGTTTCCAATGAATTGGATAATGAGCGGGTTGATATTGTGCTTTGGGACGACAATCCTGCGCAGCTGGTTATCAATGCCATGTCGCCAGCGGAAGTTGAATCGATTGTTGTTGAAGAAGACACCCGGGTGATGGACGTAGCTGTGTCAGCAGACAACCTGGCACAGGCGATTGGTCGCAGCGGTCAGAATGTTCGCCTCGCCAGTGACCTCACCGGTTGGACCATCAATGTGATGAGCACCGAAGATGCGGCCGTCAAGCACGAAGCTGAAGCGGGTCAAATTATTCAGGTGTTTGTTGAGCAGTTGGACATTGATGAAGACGTAGCTGAAATTCTGGCTGAAGAAGGTTTCACCTCGCTTGAAGAGGTTGCCTATGTGCCTCTTGAAGAGATGATGGCCATCGATGGTTTCGACGAAGAGATTTCCGAAGAGCTGCGGGCTCGTGCTAAAGATGCACTGCTAACGCAGGCTATCGCTTCAGAAGAAGAGCTGGGTGCTAATGAGCCCGCTGAAGATTTGCTGACAATGGATGGAATGGACAAGCATTTGGCATTCATCCTGGCGAGTCGGGGAATCATCACGATAGAAGACCTGGCCGAGCAGGCTGTGGACGAGTTGATTGATATACCGGATATGACAGAAGAGCGCGCGGGTGAACTTATCATGACCGCGAGAGCACCCTGGTTTGCCGAGGAAAGCGAGTAATTTCCACAGGGTTTTTTTACGGCAAAGAAATTGGGTTCTAAGGAGATAATTGAATGGCGCAGGTAACAGTACATCAGTTGGCAGAAGTGGTAGGCGCTCCAGCCGACCGTCTGTTAACGCAGATGAAAGAAGCTGGCTTACCGCATACTGATGCGGAAGAGGCTGTGTCCGATGAGGACAAGCAGACGTTACTCAGCTATTTAAAGCGCAGTCATGGTGAATCTACCAGTGCGCCGCGGCGAATTACGCTCAAGCGAAAAACCAGTAGCACTTTGAGAACAGCCGGTTCCCAGGGGCGCAAGACCGTCAGCGTCGAGGTGCGTAAAAAGCGTACTTACGTGAAGCGAGACGCTGAGGAACTGGAAGCCGCTGCGGGAAATGAAGCGGCAGCGATTGAAGAAGCTCCAGAGCTTGCGGAAGCAGTTGCAACGCCTAAAGAAGTTCCAGCAGCGGAAACGATTACCGCCGAGAATCAGGAGTTTGTAGAGGAAGACCCAGAAATTGATGAAGATCCAGCTAACATGGATCCGGAAGTGTTGCGCCAGCGCGCCGCGGCACGTCGAAAGCAAAAAGATGCAGACGATACAGCGGCCCGTCGTCAGGCAGCAGTTGCCTCTCGCAAAGCTGAAGAAGAGCGATTAAAAGCAGAGGTTGCAGCAAAGGCCCAGGTTAATGCGGCACCCTCCGGGAAAGAAGCCTCGGGCGCCAAAGCCAGGCCAAAGCGTTTACACAACGCGCCTACACCCAATGGCGAAGAGCAACGGCGAAAAGCAGGCCCGGGTCGCGGTCGCTTGGAGCGCACTCCAGGCGCTGGCCGTGGCAAAAAACGCGGTCACAACCTTTCTCTTTCAGATCTGGATGCCGCTGAGAACGGAGCGGCAAGACGTCGTGGCCGCAAGAAAATGCAGCGCACTCACGAAGAACACGGAAAGCATGGTTTTGAAATGCCAACACAGAGAAAGATTCACGAGGTTGAAGTTGGTGAACAGACATCGGTCGCCGATCTTGCACAGCGCATGTCCATTAAAACGGGTCAGGTCATCAAGGAACTGATGAAACTGGACGTCATGGCCACCATCAATCAAATGATTGATCTGGATACTGCCACTTTGGTGATTGAAGAGATGGGCCACAAAGTGAAATTTGTGAGCGAAGATGCGATGGAAGATGATTTGGTAGAGGCTCTTGCGCAAAACGAGGGCACATTGGAGTCTCGACCTCCGGTGGTGACCGTGATGGGCCATGTCGATCACGGCAAGACGTCACTACTTGATTATATTCGCAAGTCCCGGGTTGCCTCTGGCGAGGCGGGTGGTATTACCCAGCATATTGGTGCGTATCACGTAGAAACTGACAAGGGGATGATTTCGTTTCTTGATACTCCTGGACACGCTGCGTTTACCGCGATGCGAGCTCGTGGTGCAAAGAGTACCGATATCGTCATTCTTGTTGTTGCTGCTGATGATGGCGTAATGCCGCAGACGGTAGAGGCGGTGTCGCACGCTCGTGCAGCCGGTGTTCCTCTGATTGTCGCTGTAAACAAAATGGATAAAGAGGGTGCTGACCCTGAGCGTGTTAAGAATGAACTGTCAGCCAAGGAAGTTATTCCTGAAGAGTGGGGCGGTGATACACAGTTTATAAACGTATCGGCAATTACCGGTGACGGTGTTGACGCGTTGCTGGATGCAATTTTGCTGCAGGCTGAGTTGTTAGAATTGACCGCGGCCAGAGATGTTCCCGCTCAAGGTATTGTCATTGAATCCCGCTTGGATAAGGGCCGTGGTTCCGTTGCATCACTATTGATTCAAAACGGAACGTTGCGCAAAGGCGATATGGTACTAGCGGGTCTACAGTACGGTCGTGTACGCGCGATGCTGGATGAAAACGGCGAGCAGATTGATGAAGCCGGCCCCAGTATTCCGGTCGAAATTCTCGGCTTGGATGGCACGCCGGGTGCTGGTGACAACTTCGCGGCAATGGAAAGTGAGAAACAAGCCAGAGAAATGGCCGATTTCCGTCAGGAGAAAACCCGCAGTACTAAAATGCAGCGTCAGCAAGCTAGCAAGTTGGATAATATGTTTGCCAGCATGACGGAGGGCCAAAAGAAGAATCTCAATGTTGTCGTTAAAGCCGATGTACGCGGTTCTTTAGAAGCTATTCAGGGTGCCTTGCTTGATCTGGGTAACGATGAAGTACAGGTTAATATTATTTCCGGGGGCGTCGGCGGTATCACCGAGACCGAAGTTAACTTGGCAGTTACTGCCGAAGCGGTAATGTTTGGATTTAATGTTCGAGCTGACAATGCTGCGCGTAAATTGGTTGACGAAGAGGGCGTGGATTTACGTTACTACAAAGTCATCTACGATCTTATCGATGATGTTCGAGATGCTTTGTCGGGCATGTTGGCGCCAGAATTGCGCGAAGAGATTGTCGGTATTGCCGACGTTCGCGATGTCTTCAGTTCACCCAAGTTCGGTCTTATCGCCGGCTGTATGGTGATCGAGGGTACGGTATCCAGATCGAAACCGATCCGGGTATTGCGCGAAAACGTAGTGATTTACGAAGGTGAATTGGAATCGCTGCGTCGCTTTAAAGATGATGCAAACGAAGTGCGCAATGGAGTCGAGTGCGGTATCGGGGTTAAGAACTACACCGATGTTAAAGTCGGGGACTCTATTGAAGTCTTTGAAGTTAGGGAGATCGCCCGCTCCTTGTAGGCGGAACCACTATGGCAAAGGAATATAGTCGTACCCAGCGGGTCGCCGATTATCTGCAAAGAGAATTGGCCGGCTTGATCCAACGCGAGGTCCGAGACCCGCGTGTGGGTATGGTAAGTATTACAGGTGTTGATGTCAGTCGTGACATGGGCCATGCCAAAGTGCATTACACCGTGTTGAGTACAGACGATAGTGCCGAAAATACCGAAGAGTCCACCGTGGTTCTGAATAAAGCCTCAGGTTTTTTACGCAAGCTATTGTCTCGCGACAGTGCTATGCGCAGTGTGCCACAGCTGAGATTTTATTTTGATAGTAGTGTGGGTCGCGGACGGTATTTGGAAGATTTGATAGTTAAGGCGAAGGACGCAGATAGAGCACTGGGTTTGCGAACCGACGATGCTGACCAGGAGGATTAACTGAGGTGGCGCGGCGTGGTCGCGGTCGTCCGGTGGATGGAATTTTACTGTTGGACAAACCCTTGGGCGATAGCTCCAATCGGGCGTTGCAACAGGCGAAACGGTTATTTTTTGCGGCCAAAGCAGGGCATACGGGCAGCCTGGATCCGCTGGCGAGCGGCGTTCTTCCCTTATGTTTTGGTGAGGCGACCAAGTTTTCCCGGTTTTTGCTGGACGCGGACAAAGCCTACGCTAGTACCTTTTTGTTGGGCAAGACAACGGCCTCGGGCGATTCCGGGGGCGAGTTGTTAGATGAACAAGATGCCAGTCATGTCTCGAAAGAAGATGTCGAGTTGGCGTTGGAGGCATTCAGGGGTGAAATAGAACAAATACCCTCGATGTTTTCCGCGATTAAACACGAGGGTCAACCGCTGTATAAGTTGGCGCGACAAGGTAAGGAAGTTGAGCGCAAAGCTCGCCGAGTCACCATACATCGGTTGGAGCTAAAGGCTTTTCGGCCGGGCCCGCATCCCGAGGTGGATGTAGAGATGGAATGCACCAAGGGCACCTATGTGCGCTCAGTTGCAGAAGATTTAGGTAAGGCGCTGGGTTGCGGCGCGCATGTGATAGCACTTAGGCGTACCCGCTCAGGGCCATTTGGCATCGACGACTGTATAACGATGCCCGCGTTGGAAGCGCTCAAAGGCGACGGACTCGAGGCGGACATGGATGCCTTGCTGTTGCCTTCGGATGCCGCTTTGGGTGCGATCCCTCTGGTTGAGCTCAGCGAATCCAGTGGCTTTTACATGAGGCAAGGGCAGCCAGTGCTGGTGCCAAATGCGCCGGGTAATGGTATGGTGCGCATCGCCCTGGAAACCGGAGAGTTTCTGGGCATAGGAGAAATATTAGACGATGGGCGCGTAGCGCCGCGTCGACTGATTGTCACCAACGGGTGACTCGAACCAGTCTGTGAATCTGCACGGACTGGCTCTTTTATAAACGTAGTGACCGATGCCAAATGATGGCGGTTCGCTACTCGCAGATTAAATGAGGAAGATACAATGGCTTTAGATGCAAACAAGAAAGCAGAAATCGTAAAAGATTACCAAACCGGTGAAGGTGACACTGGTTCGCCTGAAGTTCAAGTAGCACTGCTAACAGCAAATATTGAGCAGCTACAGGGACACTTTCAGACACACAAGCACGATCACCACTCCCGCCGCGGTTTAATCCGCATGGTAAACCAGCGTCGTAAACTGCTGGACTACTTGAAGCGTAAAAATACCGCGCGATATGCCGAACTGATCAAGCGATTAGGTCTGCGTCGATAAGCGACAACCCATACCGAGGGCAGCACAGAAATGAAAAGTGCACCTCGGTATTCCTATACAAAATTGGAGAATAATTGTGAATCCAGTAACTAAAACGTTCCAGTACGGTGGCCAAACAGTCACTCTGGAAACCGGTCGCATCGCCAGACAGGCAAGCGGCGCGGTTCTGGTCACCGTCGAAAACACTACGGTACTGGCTACCGTGGTTGCAGAAAAAACCGCTAGGCCAGGGCGAGACTTCTTTCCGCTAGCCGTGCACTACACTGAAAAAGCTTACGCAGTAGGTAAAATTCCAGGCGGCTTCTTTAAGCGCGAAGCTCGGCCCAGCGAAAAAGAAACTCTGACTTCCCGTCTTATCGATCGCCCTATTCGCCCTCTGTTTCCAAATGGCTTCATGAACGAAGTTCAGGTGATTTGTACGGTTGTGTCTGCGGACAAGCACATCGATCCCGATATTGTTGCCATGATTGGTACCTCTGCGGCTCTGGCCGTATCGGGTTGCCCCTTCAACGGCCCTATTGGTGGCGCCCGTGTCGGCTTTACCGACACCGAAGGTTACATCCTCAACCCAACCTACCCACAGCTGGAAACTAGCAAGCTGAACATGGTTGTAGCTGGCACTCAAGATGCAGTGCTAATGGTTGAATCAGAAGCCGAAGAGCTGTCTGAAGATCAAATGTTGGGCGCAGTACTATTTGCCCATCAGGAAATGCAGATTGTGATACAAGCCATTCGCGAATTGGCGGCAGAAGCTGGCAAACCTTCCTGGAACTGGGAAGGAGAGGTTGTAGATGCGCAGCTGTTGTCTGCGGTTGAAGGGCAAGTACTGGATGACCTTGGTGAAGCGTATCGCATCACCGAAAAAGCAGCTCGATATGAGCGTGTTGGCGAAATTCGCAAAGCTTGTACTGCCGCACTGGCGGTTGACGGTGGTCCTTCCGCCGACGAAATTAAAGATGTTTTCAAATCACTAGAAAAGAGCATTGTCCGCAAGCGCATTCTTGCAGGTGAGCCTCGTATTGACGGCCGCGACGGACAAACTGTTCGCGCTATTGCTTGCGAAGTGGATCTGCTTAAGAAAGCCCACGGTTCGGCGCTGTTTACTCGTGGTGAAACACAGGCTATTTGTGCAGTTACACTGGGTTCAACTCGTGATTCGCAAATTATCGACGCCCTTGAAGGCGAACGACGCGATCCATTCATGCTGCACTATAACTTCCCTCCCTATTCTGTAGGTGAAGCGGGCCGTGTTGGTTTTACCAACCGTCGCGAAGTAGGGCACGGTCGTTTGGCACGTCGTGGTTTGGCTGCTGTTCTGCCGAACTCTGATGATTTCCCTTATACCATTCGTGTTGTATCTGAAATTACTGAATCCAACGGTTCTAGCTCTATGGCTTCCGTCTGTGGTGGTTCTTTGGCCATGATGGCTGCCGGCGTACCGCTTAGCGCTCCTGTTGCTGGAATCGCGATGGGTCTGGTTAAAGATGGCAATCAGTTTGCTGTTCTCACCGATATCCTCGGCGATGAAGACCACCTGGGTGACATGGACTTTAAAGTTGCCGGTACCGCTGAAGGCATCACTGCTTTGCAAATGGATATCAAGATTGAAGGCATCAACGAGCAAATCATGGAAGTGGCTTTAAGCCAGGCCCTGACTGCCCGTCTGCATATTCTTGGTCAGATGAACCAGGTTCTGGGTGCACCGCGTACTATTACTTCTGAAAACGCGCCTAGCATGATGACCCTGAAAGTTGATTCCGACAAAATCCGCGACATTATCGGTAAGGGCGGTGCAATGATTCGCTCAATCACCGAGCAATCTGGCGCGACCGTTGATATCGACGACGACGGAACAGTTCGTATTTTCGGCCCAGACATGGCATCTCGCGATGCTGCTGTTGCTCTGGTTGAAGAGATTACAGCCGAAGCTGAAGTTGGCGCGATTTACACCGGTACCGTTGCACGAATCGTGGACTTTGGTGCATTCGTGAATATTCTTCCGGGCAAAGATGGCCTCGTACACATTTCTCAAATCGCCAATGAGCGTGTTGAGAATGTTACCGACCACTTGAGCGAAGGTCAGGAAATTCGCGTTAAAGTACTGGATGTTGATCAGCGTGGTCGTATCAAGCTCTCTATTAAAGAGCTGCTTGAAGATGAAGCTGCAGAAGCACCAGCACCTGCAGAAGAAGCTGCTGAGTAAGCGACTGAGGTAGATTTCGTGTAGAGGGTAACCTCTGGCGAACACAGAGCCGTATCGAAAGATGTGGCTCTTTTTTTTGCCGAAAGTTATTGCTGGCGATTGGCTACCAGGTTATCGACGACTGAAGGGTCTGCCAAAGTACTGGTGTCTCCCAATGAATCCAATTCGTTCTCCGCGATCTTGCGCAATATGCGTCGCATGATTTTCCCGGAGCGGGTTTTTGGAAGTGCGGGTGCCCACTGAATGATGTCCGGTTTAGCGATAGGCCCAATTTCTTTCACACAGAGTGCTACCAGTTCTTTGAGAAGTTCGTCACTTGGATCGACGCCATTCATGGGAGTCACATAGCAGTAAATGCCCTGGCCTTTGATTTCATGGGGATAGCCAACGACGGCGGCTTCCGCAATATCTTTGTGCAGAACAAGCGCGCTTTCTACTTCCGCAGTGCCCATGCGGTGACCCGAAACGTTTAATACATCATCCACTCGGCCGGTAATCCAGTAATAACCATCCTCGTCGCGCTTAGCGCCGTCACCTGTAAAATAATAGCCGTCGTAGTGGCTGAAATAGGTTTCAGTAAATCGCTTGTGGTCGCCATAAACGGACCGAATCTGCGCGGGCCAGGAAGATTTGATCACCAGATACCCCGCGCCAGCCCCTTCGATTTCGCTGCCGTCTTCGTTGAGCAGTGCAAGGTCTACACCAAAGAAGGGAAAAGAAGCAGATCCAGGTTTAAGAGCGGTTGCTCCGGGCATCGGTGTGATCATGTGGGCGCCAGTTTCAGTTTGCCACCAGGTGTCGACAATAGGACAGCGTGAATCGCCCACTACCGTGTAGTACCACTCCCAGGCCTCCGGGTTGATGGGTTCACCCACTGATCCCAGAAGGCGAAGGCTGGCACGTGAGCTGCGTTTTACCGGTTCATCTCCAGCGGCTTGCAGGGCGCGTATCGCTGTGGGAGCAGTGTAGAAGGTGTTGACCTGATGCTTGTCGACAATTTCCCAGCATCGGCCTGCATCCGGATAGGTCGGCACTCCCTCGAACATTACAGATATTGCGCCATTGCAAAGGGGGCCGTACACAATATAGGTATGACCTGTCACCCAGCCCACGTCAGCAGTGCACCAGTACACTTCGCCCTGGCGATAGTCGAAGGTGTATTTGAAGGTCATGGCCGCCTGAAGTAGATAGCCGCCGGTGGTATGCAGAACGCCCTTGGGTTTGCCGGTTGATCCGGACGTGTAGAGGATAAACAGGGGGTCCTCGGCGTCCATGGACTCGGGCGCACACTCGCGCTCGGCAGTATCAGTGATCTCGTGATACCACACATCGCGACCTTCGACCCAATCAAGCTTGGCTGAAGTGCGTTCCACCACCAGGCAGGTATGCACGTTAGGGCACGACGCCAGAGCCTTGTCCGCATTCACCTTGAGAGGGACCGGCTTTCCGGCGCGCACACCTTCGTCGGCCGTGATGAGCACTTGGCAGTCAGAATCCAGAATTCTGTCTTTGAGGGCATCTGGCGAAAAACCACCAAACACGACGGAATGAACGGCGCCGATTCGGGTGCAGGCCAACATGGTATAGGCAGCCTCGGGAATCATAGGCATGTAAAGGCAGACTTTGTCGCCTTTGCCAACACCACGGGCTTTGAGCGCATTGGCGAGCTTGCACACCTCGTCTTTTAATTGAGCATAGCTAATGTGTTTGCTGTCAGCGGGATTGTCGCCCTCCCAGATGATGGCAGTTTGATCGGCGCGTTCCGGTAGGTGCCTATCGATACAGTTGTAACTCACGTTCAGTTTGCCGCCGGCAAACCACTGGGCGTCGCCTGTTGAAAAATCGGCTGAAACGACTTTATCCCAAGATTCGTCCCAGTCTAGGAACTCCTTCGCCATATCGCCCCAGAAGCCTTCAGGATCATTGATTGAGCGCTCATACATGGTTTTGTAGAGCGCCGGATCAATGTGGGCGTCCTGGAAATTGGCGGGAACGGGATGTGCGGGGAAGTCAGACATAGTGGCGAACCGGCTAATAAATTCAAGAACATGGAATAATACTGCGCCTACCTGCAGAAGCAAGGCGCCAGAGCAGAATGCTCCCGGAAATAAGGGCTAATGGGTGGCTAACATACCCCAGTCTGAAACAGGATTGAGGCTGAGTCTAACGTTGTCGATCAGTCGGGTAGATCCCAATTTTGCCGCGGCGAGAATGGCAACTTCCTCCGTATCTTCAGTAACCGCTCTAAGCGTTTTGGCGTCACGTATTGCAAAGTAATCTGGCTCAAAACCGGCCTGAAGCAGTTTCATGCGAGCGTGAGATTCAAGTTGCAAGAAGTTGTCAAAACCACAGGCTATGGCTTCTCTGCAGTTCATCAATGTCTGGTGGATAATCGGAGCGATCAGGCGTTGCTCTGCGTTTAAGAAACCGTTGCGCGAGCTGCGAGCCAATCCGTCTTCATCTCTTGATGTGGCGACACCGGCTATTTCGATAGGCATGCATAGGTCGGCAACCATCTTGCGAATAATGGACAACTGCTGGAAGTCTTTTTCTCCAAACACCGCGACATCAGGCTGTACGATATTGAACAGTTTTGTAACCACCGTGGTAACGCCATGGAAATGGCCGGGGCGATTGCTGCCACATAGGGTATCTGCCAGCTCTGGTACCTGAACCTGTGTCTGTGCGGCCATACCTTCCGGGTAAATTTCTTCTACGTCGGGTGCGTACAAAATCTGCGCGCCTTCACTAAACAGCTTTTCTTTGTCCGAGGCCATTGTTCTTGGATAAGAATCCAGATCTTCGTTGGCTCCAAATTGCAGGGGATTGACGAAAATACTGACGACGACGACGTCGCACAGGTCGGCTGCTTTGCGGACTAACTTGAGGTGACCTTCGTGCAAATTTCCCATAGTCGGAACAAATGCAATGGTCTGCCCGCTTTGACGCAGAGTGCGAATAGCGGATTGTAACTGAGCGTTGTTTGCGTAAGTTCGCATGTCTACCTTCCCGTTGTGCGGAATGGGTGATGCTAAACCAGTTGAAGACACTGGTTATTTTTCGCGCCAGTAATAACGTCCGTCGCGGTGGGCAGTATGCCCCAGGGATATTGTCACGATCAATGGGTTTTAGCGGAAAGTTGACATTATTTTGTTACCAAAGGAAGCAAAATGCTCACTACTTTAGTAACAAGTTGGTATATTGGTAGTGAGCACTTACTTAAAGGGGCGACTTAATGCTTCCGCTGGCGAGTCAGAAAGGCTACTGATAGCTGTGCTCTTCCCTGGGATAATTGCCATCTTTGACAGCCTGAACAAACGCTTTGAGTCCGCCTTGAATTGTACTTTGGCCTTCCATAAAGTTTTGCACAAAGCGCGCAGTGTGCTCTGACAATCCTAGCAAGTCGTGCATGACCAGCACCTGGCCATCCGTGCCTGCCCCGGCACCAATACCAATCACGGGGATATCCAGCTTTTCTGAGATATCAGTTCCCAAATGCGAGGGAATACATTCCAGAACCAGTAGGCTGGCGCCCGCATCTTTAATCTCTACCGAGTCGGCGAGAATGGATTTGGCTTCCTTGGGAGTGCGACCCTGTACCTTGAAACCACCAAAGGCGTGCACCGACTGTGGAGTCAAACCCAGGTGTGCGCAGACTGGTATACCGCGTTCTACGAGCATGCTAATCGTGTCACTGAGCCAGGTCCCGCCCTCGAGCTTCACCATCTGTGCGCCCGCCTGCATCAGGAGAGTCGCGTTGACCAGTGCATCCCCGGGGGTGGCATAGGTCATGAAGGGCATATCGGCCATCACTAGAGAGTTGGGGTTGCCGCGCACCACACAACCGGTGTGGTAGGCCATATCTTCAATACTGACGGGGATCGTACTGTCGTGGCCCTGCAGGACCATCCCCAGTGAATCGCCAACCAGTATTGTTTCGGCGCCAGCCTCGCTGATGACCCGTGCGAAGGTGGCGTCGTAGGCGGTAATGCAGACAAATTTTTCCTTTTCGGATTTCATCTTTTGCAGAGTGCTGATTGAGACTTTACCCATAGCTGCAACTATCCAAAAAAGGTGGGATTAAAGTAATGGCGACCGCTGCGGATATCGAGCAAATAGTCTACCAGGTGAGTGTAATCTGACTCGCCGTGAACCAAATCGATTTCACTGGCGTTCACAATGAGCAGAGGAGCGCCATCGTAATACAGAAAGAACTCACTGTACACTTCGTTCAATTTCTCCAGATACTCTCTATCGACGCCCTGTTCATAGGCTAATCCTCTGTTATCTATACGCGACAGAAGGACATCGGTTGATGCCTGAAGATAGATCACGAGGTCCGGTTTTGGTGCGTCTATAGTGATCTGTTGAAACACCTTTTCGTAAAGAAGGTATTCGTCGCGCTCCAGGTTGATTCGGGCAAACAGAGGATCTTTCTCGATCAAAAAGTCGGAAACACGTACCGGTTCGAAGATATCTGCCTGGCGCATATCCTGAATTTTCTGTGCGCGCTGAAACAGGAAAAACAATTGCGTGGCGAGCGCCGCTTGCTTGCGATTGCGATAAAATCTTTCGAGGAATGGGTTATCTCCGGCGTCCTCCAGCAGTGTCTGGTAGTTGAAACTGCTGGCAAGACGTTTGGCGAGCACGGTTTTCCCCACGCCTATGGGGCCTTCTATGGCAATAAATGGAGGCGGTGTTCTGCCCCTTAAGTCTATATTGATGGCCAAGTTATCCCGCATCAGGGCCGGGCTCCCTATTCTGATTTAACGTTATTGTTAAGAGAAATATCGGTCTGCACCAGATCATCCTGTGGGCAATGCTTTAGCAATGTACCAAGATCTGAGCCGCATGGCAGCACCATTTCCAATTTGGCAATATCTGCCAGCGGATAGAGCACAAAGTTGCGCTGCTTCATGGCCGGGTGGGGTATTTTAAGATTTGAAGTCGAGATTTGTAAATTATCGAATAGCAATATATCAAGATCGAGAGTTCTCGCTCCCCAGTGTTCGGTGCGAACTCGCCCCTGGGCAGACTCCTGAATCTGCAATTCATCGAGCAAAGCAGAGGGGGACAGATGTGTGATAATTCTGAGCACTGCGTTGAGATAGTCGGGCTGATTTCCCGGGCCAACCGCAGTGCTGGAGTAAATCTTTGACAGCGAGTCTATGGAGGAATGCTTCCAACCCCCGATTGCGATAAGTGCTTTTTGCAGTTGCCCTGCAGGGTTATCCAGATTGCTTCCCAGACCGATATAAGCTGTGCTCATGAATCGGTAGGCGCTGGTTTTCGACGGGGCTTATTGCGCGAGGAATTATTCTGTTTCCCTGCTTCCTTCAATCGTTCGTCGAAGCTCAGGGTTTGAAAATGTGTCCACCACTCGCCCAGGTTACTGGTGGTTTCTCCGGCTTGCTCGCGAAGCAATAAAAAATCGTAGGCAGCGCGAAACCTTCGGTGGTCCACCAATTCTGCGGCTTTACGACCTTGCTTGCGCTCCAAGCGTAACTGAAACTCCCAGATTTCCCGCATAGCCTGGGTGAAACGTTTGGGAATGGATACGATCTTAACCGCACTGGAAACAGCTTCCTGGCCGGCACTGTGCATCGCGACCATCGGTGCATCGCCGCGATCGCGCAGCCGTTTTTCCAATCTTGAAACGTCCGGCCACAGTATGGCCGCGAGAATAAACGCCGGTGTCACGGGTTTCCCCTGGGCAATTCTTGCGTCGGTGTTTTGCATTGCCGCTCGCAATAAAGGGAGAGCGAGTTCGTCGTCTCCAAGGCAGCTAGCACTATCTGGAAACAGGGCTTCGAAGAGGCCGAACTCCAGGAGCTTATCCAAAGTGACCGCGGCATACCCCGATAAAAACAGCTTTAGAAATTCATCAAACAAGCGTGCTGAGGGAATGTTGCCCAGCAGGTGGGAGCACTCATCGATTGCGCTGGCCGTGTTGGCCTCGATGTCAAAATCCAGCTTGGCGGCAAAGCGCAGCGCGCGCAGCATCCTTACAGGGTCTTCACGATAACGCGTAGCGGGGTCTCCGATAATGCAAATGGTTCGATCGTTAAGGTCTCGGATACCATTGGTGTGGTCGAAGACCTCGAACTTGCCCGAGTCGTAGTACAGTGCGTTTACGGTGAGATCGCGACGTGCGGCGTCTTCTTCCAAAGTGCCGTATACATTGTCGCGCAACAGCATGCCACTTTCGGATTGGCGAGAGTGATTGCCACTGGAACTGGCGTTGTTTTCATCGCCGTTTTCGTGATGCCCCCGGAAGGTGGTGACTTCAATAATTTCTCGTCCAAAGCGCACATGAACGATTCGGAAGCGGCGGCCGATAATGCGCGAATTGCGAAACAGGTCATGAACCGCTTCGGGGGTCGCATCCGTTGCAACGTCGAAATCCTTTGGATTTCCCTCCAGCAGTAGATCTCGAACGGCACCGCCTACCAGGTACGCCTGGAAGCCTTGGCTGCGCAATCGCGACATGACTTTGAGAGCACTGTCACTGATATTTTTGCGGGAAATGCAATGCTGATCCCTGGGGATGACGTTCAAGCCGAAGTGTGCCTGTTACCTTATTAGGAGTGCGTCGCAGTCTAACACAGTAGCGTGGTTAAGCCAGATTTGGACGGGGTTGAAACGCCGGGAATGATGACGGGGAAAACATGCGTTTTCCCCGTCCAGGTCTCTTATCGAGTCTTATTATTATTTCTTGGTTTTCGTTATTATTATTGGCTCTTATAGCAACACAGACTTATAGGTTGGCCCAGGTGAACCTCACTCGAAGTTTACCAAGACCCGCTATGTGATATAGCCAAAACACAACGCTGTCTGTCATCCATCCTAGAAGTCGCAAAAACGAAATCCCAAAACAGGTGTAGCCGCAGCGCGTGGCCAATCAATATAAGGTGGTTTAAATTGAGGGGAAAGATTCTTCCCCATCCAAGTCCACAGTAGTGCGTGTTATTTTTATTACAGCAATATGTTATTTTTATTTTTGTTGCTGCCACATGCAATGCACGACCTGTGCCAGTTTTCTATAAAGTCAGTATAAACAAAGACCTACTCAATAATCCTTTTTGGAGATTCCCATCTTTATCCAGCCTTTGTTACCGATATACTCCACATTTGTTCCTTGTTTAGCTTCCGGTAACGTTTGTTTGGGGCTCTTTTTCAGCACTTTCTATTTTACGGCTGCGGCCTGCTGAGCCATTTTTCTGCCGTGGGATTCCAAATCGCTGCCGTCGCTCCCACAAGCATTTACGGCTCACTCCGAGTTTTTGAGCTAATTCTGTCTCGCTCATTGAATCCTGATGTTCCAAAACGAACCGCTGGAAGTAATCCTCCAGAGATAGATCCTCGTTGGGATCGTTACTCGTCATGCGGGTAGTTGCTGGAGAATCGATACTCCGGCCTCGAATTCTGCTGATGTTGACTAACTCGAGGTCTATACCCAGAGCCTCGTTGTCGATTTCGTCCCCGTCGGTAAGAATCACTGCTCGTTCTATTGCGTGGTCAAGTTCTCTTACATTTCCCGGCCACTGATAAGTTGTAATTGCCTGAATGGCTTTGGGTGACAGGTGTTTTTTACCCCTACCCAGGCGCTCCGTTTGCTGCTGTAACAATCGCTCTGCCAGCTGCAATATATCTTTGCCGCGTTCGCGCAAAGGGGGTAGGGCGAGGCGCAGCACGTTGATTCGATAGTACAGATCCTGCCTGAACTGTCCCTCGGCGGACAAGGCTTTAAGATTACGGTGAGTTGCACATATCAAGCGTACATTGACCTTGCGTGAGTGCACCGAGCCGATACGGCGGATTTCTCCCTCCTGTATAAAGCGCAGCAATCTGGCCTGCGCTTCCATGGGGAGTTCGCCGATCTCATCCAGAAACAGCGTACCGCCATCGGCTGCTTCTATGAGACCCATCCTGCTGGCATTGGCTCCTGTAAATGCGCCTTTTTCGTAGCCGAAAAGCTCAGATTCTATCAGTGTGTCGGGAATGGCCGCACAGTTCACCGATATGATGGTTTTGTTGGAGCGGCGGCTGTGCTCGTGGACGCTTCTAGCTACCAATTCTTTACCGGTTCCTGTTTCACCCAATACCAGAATGGTGGCATCTGTGGGAGCGACTCTTTCAATATGGTCGTACAGGGTGTGCATCGCCGGACAGTTACCGATAATGCCGGTTACCCGATTGCCGGTGGCCAGAGCGGCGCTGGTCTCTTTTTCACCCTCCGGGCGTGCGGTGGGGTGGTCGGCAATGATGCGCGCTACGGCAGATATCATGTCGCCGTGATCAAAGGGCTTGGCGATATAGTCAACCGCCCCCACTCTCATCGAGTCAACCGCTGATCGCAGACTGGCATAGCTGGTCATAATGAGCACAGGGACATCGCCGGCTTTTTGAATGAGGTCGGTACCTGGTGCCCCTGGAAGGCGCAGATCGCTGATGACCAGATCAAAGTCGGTAAGCGTGAAATTGGACTCCGCCTCCTGAACCGAGCCGGCTTCGCTGATCAGATATTCGTTGCGCTCCAGTAAGCGGCGCAGCGCGGTCCGGATAACGGATTCATCTTCAACAACCAGAATCTGCTTCATTTTAACGGAGGTTCCTCAGTGTTACCGATTGGGTACAACTGACACAACATACTACTACCCGGGGTAATTTTCCAGCTAGGCACCGGGAGATCTGTTACCAAAATTCCTATACCTCGAATTCAGACCCGTAGCGCCCCAGGGGTAATTCGAGTGTCACTCGGGTGCCGGGGTGATTGACGTTGTCATCAATGGGGCTCTCCAGCTGAACATTGCCTCCCATGTCTTCCATAATAGTATAGACCAACGCCAGGCCCAGACCTGTTCCCTCACCCGGATCCTTGGTGGTGTAGAAAGGGTCGAATACTTGAGCGTGGTGGTCCGCCGGAATTCCGCAGCCGTTGTCCGTCACATCAATAGTGACCCAATCGGCAACCTGTTTCGCCTGAACTGAAACAATGCCGCCGGGATCGCAGGCGTCACGGGCATTTCCCAGCAAATTGATAAAGACCTGCAGGAGTCGCTGGCTGTCCACCAGTACAACCAATTCTCGATTTGTCCCGTTTTCAAAGTTGATCGGCTTGGCCTCGTGATCCAGCTCCAGCAAATGGACCGCTTCGTCAACGCAGTCCGCGAGGTTGGAAGGCACGAGCTTAACTTCCCCGGTACGTGACCCTACATGAGAAAAGTTGACTAAAGATTCTACAATACGGGTTACGCGGTCGGTTTGTTTGAGTATCTCCCGTGCACTGGTGCGTATCTCTTCGGCATCGGTTTCGTATTCCAGGTTTTGCGCCAGGCACGCTATGCCGGTGACGGGGTTGCCTATTTCGTGTGCTACACCTGCAGCGAGTTGGCCGATGGACGCCAACCTCTCGGTGTGCAGCAGCTCCTGTTCCATCAGCTCGTAATCCGTAATGTCTTCTACCAGGATCACCCGATCGTTACTGTCGGGAGTAGTAATGTCCACCGGAGCCTTGTGCAAGCTGATCCAGTGCGAGCCGTCGCGCGCTTGTACTTCCTGCTTGAGAACCGTGGCGGCACTGCCGAGCACAAAGTCTCCGAGAATCTCGCGCCAGGGCTCGCGCAAGGAATCCAGGAGGGAGCCCAGTACTTCACCGGCGGAAATTCCTGTGGTTTGTTCCATCGACCGATTCCAGATTAGCAGCTCGCCATCGCTGCCGATTGAACACACTCCAATGGGAAGATTGTCCAGGGTCTCCCGATAGTGCCTGCGTAAGTTGTCCAGGTCGGCTGCCATGCCGGTGAAGTTTATTTGCGCTCGGTCGAGATTGCGTTCGATGAGATTGATGTCTTCAACGCCTGCGTGCGGGCTGGGTTGAAAAGGTATGCAGCGATCGATAATGCTGTGTGCAACTGAGGGACCCAGCAGTCCTGAAAGATTGGCTTCGACGCGCCCGCGCAGCCTTCTCAATGCGTAGGGCCGTGATTCAGTTTCATCAAACTGCAATTCCGCGAGAGCCCGACTCACTTCTACCTGAGCGGTATTCTCTCCTAGCGCTGCGCTAAGATTGCGGGCGAATTCTGCTGAGCTGTGCAGGGCCAAGGTTCGCCGAGTGGGTCTGGTGAGGTCGTCCATGGAACAAATCTCCGCTGCGATCCCTTCTTCGGCACTGGTTTTCGTGACCAGCGAGACAAGGACGAACAACGCGGTGTTTACTAGTAGCGCCAGCATCGCAGCAGTTGCCCATGAGCTATCTCCTGCAGTGAGCGACCTTGGAAATAAAGGTTCAAAGTCGCTGACGATCGGCAGTAACAGGGTAAAAAACCAGGCGGTCAAACCCGCAGCCAATCCGCAGAGCAAGCCCTTGCGATTGGCACTTGTCCAATACAGTGTGGCGATGATGCCGGGTAGGAATTGCAGTGTGCCAATGAAGGCGACCAGCGCGAGCTGGGTGAGTGTTTCTCTGCCGCTGATAATGTTAAAGAAAATATAACCAGCGAGTATGAGCAAAGTAATCAACAATCGGCGCAGCCATTTTAGCTGGGCGTAGATGCTCTCTTGTCCATCGACCTGAAGCACACCGGTGGGCAGGATTAGGTGGTTCAGGCACATATTGGCCAGCGCTAAGGTGGTGACAATGATGGTAGCGCTCGCGGCCGACAACCCCGCCACGAAGGCGATTACACTGACACTGGTGGATTCCAGGAACAGACCAATCGCCAGACCGGTGTATTCGATGGGGAGGTCGTGGCCCAATTTGATTCCGGCCCAGGTGAGCGGCAGAACGGGCAGGCTAAGCAGCATCATGTAGAGCGGCAGGCCCCAGGTGGCCGATTTGAGATCTCGACTTTCGGTATTTTCTGCAAAGGCCATGTGGAAGATGTGCGGCATGCATACCGCCCCTGCAAAGAAAACCAGCAGCAGCGCTCTAGCGGAGTCGCCTTCCATTCGGTGGTCCAGTACGCCGCTGACAACAGGGTTATCCCCCAGCCAGTTTTCCAAACCTGAAAAGCTGCCAAAAACACCGTAAATAGCGACAAAAAATAGGATAAAAAGTGCGGCGAGCTTCACCAGTGATTCGAACGCGATTGCCGCTACCAGTCCGTCGTTTCTACGCTGGAAGGAAACATGTCGTGTGCCGAACAGTATGGCGAATACCGTGATGATAATGCAGAACACGAAAGCGAGGCCGTCTTGTCTTTCGACACCCGCAAGCAGGTACAGATGATCACCGGCCAAAATATGAATGCTGTCGGCAACTGCCTGTATCTGCAGCGCCAGTAGGGGCAGCAAGGTGATGCACATGGCCCCGGTAATGGCAGCGCCCACCCACTGGGACCGAAACCGGAAGGTGAGGACATCAGCTAATGAACTGAGCTGATAGACCCGGCACAATTTTAACAGGGGCATCATCAGCAAGGTCCCCAATACAAACATCAATACGATGCCCAGGTAATACAGTAAAAAGCTGTAACCGTAGCGATAGGCAAGTTCGAGGGTGCCATAGCTGGCCATAGCCCCGGCAAAAACACCCAGCGACAGAACGTATACAGCGGGGTGACGGGTGATTTTCTCGGGTAGAATTCCACGGTCTGCCACGTGAGCCACGGCAAACAAACCGCTCAGGTAGGCCACAATAAACAGCAGTATTTGAGGAAGGCTATAGCTCATCGGTATCACGAGTACGCTGGTTCCAGTACGCAGCGAGTACCACTAAAAGCCACAGCTGATAGGGGCGATGCCAGTTGCTACTGCCGTCCAGAAGCCAATCTTCGATGGCGGGGTAGAAAATAAAAGCGACGCCGATCATCAACAGCAACGCTCTATTAATATACATGGGTGCCCGATTCCGTTTGTGCCAAGCGGTTGATACTACTTAAGCGCTCTGGGTCGGTAAAGCTCAAACCGGCTGGGTGTCTCAAGTGGCCGGAATTGCAAGCCGCCCCGGGACCCGATCCAGCGACCATGTTTGCTGTGCAAACGCGAGTATTGAGGCAGTGGTATCCAGATGAGTTGGAGGCACTGCTTGCCCGAGGAAGGCGAGTGCCTGGCGAAGGTTTTGTTCCGCTTCGCTATCGGCGAGCCCCGGTGCGTGATTCTGCTTACTGAATTTCTGGCCCTGGTTATTGGTGATGACCGGTAAGTGGGCATAGTTTGGGGTGGGAAGCCCCAATGTTTGCTGCAAATAAATTTGGCGAGCTGTGGAGTCCATCAAATCAGAGCCTCGGACGATGTGGCTTATCGCGAGCTGCGCGTCGTCAACAACAACAGCCAACTGGTAGGCGTAAAAATTGTCTTTGCGTTTGATGACAAAATCGCTCAGCTGCTCCTCCATTTCTGAGCTCTGAAGGCCCTGCAAGGTATCTTCAAAGATAAGTCGGCTTGCAGGTGTCACTTTAATGCGTGTCGCCGAGGGTTCTGTCACACGAGTTTGTTCTTGTTCACAATTATTTTGGCAGTATCCCCGTGCCGTCAGGGCGTGCCGAGAGCAGTCACAAGCAAAGGTCTTACCCTGTGCGGCAAGTAAGCTAAGCGCTTCCTCATAGGCAGCCGATTGCCTGCTTTGCCAAAGAACCTCCTCATCCGAATGAAGTCCGTGGGCTTGCAGGCTGTTCAATATGCTGCGTGCTGAACCCGGCACTTCCCGTGGGGGATCGAGGTCGTCCATTCGGACCAACCAGGTGCCGTTGTTATATTTGGCGTCCAGGTAGGACGCCAGTGCGGCGATAAGAGATCCAAGGTGTAAAGGGCCGGTGGGTGAGGGCGCGAAACGCCCCCGGTAGGCAGAACTCATTGAGCTACCGGCTCCTCGATGGCGTTAGCCCAGTACCTGCTTTTCCTTGATTTCGTCAAGGGTTTTGCAGTCTATGCACAAGGTGGCAGTGGGCCTGGCTTCCAGACGCTTAATGCCGATGTCTACGCCGCAGGCGTCGCAATAGCCATAGTCATCGTGATCAATACGATCCATCATACTGTCGATTTTCCTGATCAGCTTGCGCTCGCGATCACGGGTGCGCAATTCCAGGCTAAACTCTTCTTCCTGAGTGGCCCGGTCGGCGGGGTCGGGGAAATTCGCCGCCTCGTCTTTCATGTGGCTTACAGTGCGATCGACTTCTTCCATGAGCTGAGCTTTCCAGTCCAGGAGGATTTGGTTGAAGTGCTTGCGCTGTGCCTCGTTCATGTATTCTTCGCCGCGCTTGACTTTATACGGCTCGAAATTTTTAAACTCGGTGCTTACTACCTTTTTGGCTGCTTTTGGCATGGTGTGATTCCCATACGTGATGTGGATTTCGCAATACTCGCAGAATGTCTGGATGGCTATGATAAGCCCCCAAACTCAAGGGCGGAGAAACTACCAGATATCCCGCGGTGGTGCCACCATTAATGGTAGTTTTTTGAGTGTTCAGGGGCCGGGATCCCAGTGGGGGTCTGACATGCGCGCACAGCTGTTGCTAGAATGGCGCGCTTGAATCGGTGGGAGAATGACATGGGCAATGGCCCGATACGGAAAGGTTTTGCGGATCGAGTTGCCGACATAGAGCCATTTAGAGTGGTGGAGGTGCTGTCCAGAGCCACTGAGCTGGCAGGACAGGGGCGCGATATTGTGCACCTGGCTGCCGGGGAGCCCGATTTTGCCACGGCCGGGCCAATTGTTGAGGCTGGGCGAGCCGCATTAGCCAGGGGAGCAACCGGCTATTCGCAGACCGCTGGCATACCCGAATTGCGCGAGGCAGTGTCCCAGTACTATCGCGATGATTACGGTCTGGATATTTCTCCGGGGCGCATCATGATCACTCCTGGAGCTTCCGGAGCCCTGCTGTTACTCAGTGCCCTCTTGGTAAATCCCGGTGACGGGATGTTGATGGCGGATCCGGGATATCCCTGCAATCGGCAATTTCTGAGATTGGTTGAAGGTCGCGGTCAGCTTGTTCCGGTGGGAGTGGATACCCGTTACCAGTTAACCTCAGAACTAGCGGAGCAACATTGGCAGAGCAATACCATTGGTGCTCTGGTTGCCTCGCCCGCCAATCCAACGGGGACCGCGCTGAGCCGGGAAGAGTTAGCCGGCTTATCCAAGGTGGTTAAACAGCGCGGCGGCTATTTACTGGTGGACGAAATTTATCAAGGCCTTTGCTACGACGCCCCCGCAACATCGATCCTCGAGATAGATCCGGACGCCTTTGTGATCAACAGCTTTTCAAAGTACTTCGGCATGACCGGCTGGCGTTTGGGATGGCTGGTGGCGCCAGAAGCAGCGGTGGCAGAGATGGAGAAGCTGGCGCAAAACCTGTTTATCTCTATGTCGACCATGGCGCAGTACGCGGCCTTGGCGGGATTTGAGCCGACCACCCGGGATATTTTGAATGAGCGTCGGGACATATTTCGTGGGCGTCGAGATTATTTGTTACCCGCCCTGGAGGAGCTGGGTTTTAGCGTGCCTTGCAAACCGGAGGGCGCGTTCTACATTTACGCCAATGCCAGTCGTTTTACCGATGACAGCCAGAAATTTTGCCTGGAGCTGTTGGAAAACAACGGTATTGCGCTAACCCCGGGCTTGGATTTTGGCAGCAATCGTTCCAACGAGCACATTCGCTTTTCATACACCACAGGAATGGATCGGCTGGAAGAAGCTGTGGACCGGCTATCGCGAGTGCTGGGCTAGGATGAAATTCCAGGATCTGCAAGAGGGTGTCCTGCTCAAGCGCTATAAACGCTTTCTGGCCGATATCGAGCTTCCAGATGGAGAGATGATAACGGTCCATTGCCCAAATACTGGCGCGATGACGGGCTGCGCTGTTCCCGGATCGCGTGTTTGGCTTTCGCGAAGTGAGTCAAAAACACGCAAATACCCCCATACCTGGGAGTTGGTGGAAACCGAAGCCGGCATGGCTTGTATCCGCTCGGTATTGGCCAATCAGGTGGTGGGAGAGGCCCTGGCTTCAGGCCAGATTCCCGGGTTTGAAAACTACCCAATAGTGCGCTCGGAGGTGAAATACGGCGAGGGTAGTCGGGCAGATTTTCTGCTTGAGGGTGATGGTGGTCGTGTATTTATCGAGGTTAAATCGGTGACCTTGTGCCGTGATGTTGGTGTGGGGGCGTTTCCGGATGCGGTGAGTGAGAGGGGTCGGAAGCACTTGCGGGAATTGCAGGCTATTCTCGACAAAGACACGCGCAGCGTCATGCTGTTTTGTGTTTTTCACTCGGGGATTGAGTCTGTTTGTGCTGCGGGGGATGTTGATTCGGCTTATCGTGAGGCGTTGGTTGCGGCGATTGGTGCGGGGGTGGAGGTGTTGGCTTGGAAGGCGTCTGTGTCTGTGGAGGGTGTCAGTTTGTCTCACGTTCTGCCTTTTTCGGTGGACTCCTGATCTGCGATACGTGGTTCTTGAGCAGGTTGAGTGGCGCCTGGAACCCTGATTGGAGTTTGCAAACGCGCCGTAAACACGTCCATGTGGGCTCGGCTCACGCATCCATGCGCTCGACGGTTTGCCAACTCCAATCAGGCTTCCAGGCTTTCGGTCTACTGTCGAAGTATTTAAAGAGTAAGTTTTTGAGGAGCAGGTCTTCTTGCAGTCGGTATCCAGAGGTCGGCCCTCCAGCTGCGCTTTGGTTTTGCGTTTTAATCGAGATAGATGTCGCCGTTACTCAGGGTAAACGGCACTGCGTTGAGGCTGTCTCCCAAGCAGGGCCCGGAGACACATTCACCGCTGTGGCTCAAAAATTCTGCGCCGTGTCGCTGGCAGTGGAGTAACAGGCCATCGGTGCTGATGACCGATCCGCCCAAGGGGTCCAGCGTGTCTTGTGCAGGTGGGCAGTTATTTTCAAACAGATAGAGGGATTCGCCGGTTCTGTACAGCAGCAGTAATAGGTAATCGGTTTGCAGGCTGGTGGTGCTGTTATCGGGGAAATCCTCGATATTTCCGATTCGGCTCATACGGTGTTGATTCTCTGATGTTAAAGGTAGGATAGTCGTGCAGATCGGTATTCTCCCGAATATTGGCTGAAGGTCAAGCCGGCCGAGAATTCCAGTAGAGGCTAACTAACACTGTGTCCCAAACACTGACAACCCGGCAACTCACTGGTCAGGATGATTCTCATCTGACAACGATGACCAATGGCCATCAGTTGCAAAGTGCTGCGGCTGCAGCCTTTGAACAGTTGCAGCGCGATGCAAATAACGCGGGGTTCGAGCTGGAGATCGTCAGTAGTTTTCGATCCTTTGATCGGCAGCGCGTGATCTGGGACGAAAAGGCTTCGGGCAATCGAACGGTATACGATGAGCACGGCGCCCCTATCGACATCTCTAAACTGACCGAGATGGAAAGAGTGCACGCCATTATGCGCTTTTCCGCCATTCCGGGTACATCACGTCATCACTGGGGCTCAGATTTGGATGTGTTTGATGCCAGTGCGATGCCCCGTGGTTATCAGTTGCAACTCAGCCCTTTCGAAGTTGCTCCGGGGGGCATCTTTGACCCGCTACATATTTGGCTGGACGAGCGTATGGCGGCTGGCCTGTCCCACGATTTTTTCCGGCCCTATCATTCAGACAATGGGGGCGTGGCACCTGAGCGTTGGCATCTTAGCTATGCGCCGCTTTCTTCGGACTGTGAGCTATCTTGCACCTGTGAGGTTTTGCGTTCTGTTGTGGGGCCGGAGAATATTCGCTTGTGGGGCGCGGTCGACGAACACTTTGACCAACTTTTTGAACGCTATGTCGCGGTGCCTTCCGGATGGTGCCCTGCACCGCCCTAGTTTTTTGCGTGCTTCGCATTCTCGCCGTGTAATCTTTGCCCGAAGAGAGTATTTTCCAATATGAAATGAGCCTGAAGGAAGGGTGTATTAAGCCCTTATCTTGAGTCGCTCATGGAGTTGCTGAAATAAGTGATCTCGTGCTGAATTTAGTTGTTCAGCGGCCTCATTGTCCGTCATTTCATTGGCGAATGCATCCAGATTTCTAAAGGTGATTCCCGGCTTTAAATATTGGCTGGGTTTGGCCAGGGAGCGGAATTTCTCATAGGGTGTCATCATGTCGTCGTAGCGGTATTTCTTCCGCTCCTTGCCCTTCTCATCAATAATGGTGGTGGGGAAATAGCAGGGCCGGTGGAAATTGACGTATCGGTAGACTTGATGGCTATTGAGTTCAGTGAAATCCGTGGCGTACTGCTGAGGTATGTGGGTATAGCCATAGAGTTTGCGAATGACCGAGCCATTTTTACTCTCAACCAAACCATTGTCGTTACTGTGCCGGGGCCGTGATTTGGTAAATTCAATGTGCAACTTGTCCAGAAGCTCAGCAACGGTGTAGTTGATATATTCGCCGCCATTGTCTGCGTGAAAGCCCCGTATTTTAAAGGGGAAGGCAGCCAGAATCTGCCTGAGGGCTGGCAGCATAAACGCCTCGCTAATACGTTCCAGCGTGACGATGATCTGGAACTGTGTCACCTCATCCACGGCATTGACGTGGTAGATTCCTTTGCGTTTGTCCTGATCACCTTGATGGACAGAGTCAATGCGGATATAGCCTGGTTGATCGTTCGGGCAAGGTTTGCGCCGCTGGCCAATAGAGGCGGCCTTAGGTCGTGTCTTTGTCAAGACACAGCGCTGCCTCTGGTAGGTCTTGGAGGCCCGCAGGTTGTACAGGTGAGAAACCGAAATACCCGCCAGGCGTCGATAGTCGGCTTGGCCAAAGCGCTGATAAGCCCGCTCACAGAGCTTTTTAAGTACCGCGCCGCTGGGCTGACCATGTCGCTCATCCATACTCGCCAATAGGCGTATATCGGCGTCAGTGTAGGCGCGCTTGAAGCCATTACGCCGAGCTGGTTTCACCGAGACGGTGCCTGTTTTGACGTATTGGCGTATCAGGCGCCTGGTCTGGGCCAGGGAGTAGCCGGTTACCTTTATCAGGTAGCGGGTGACGGTTCCCCGGTCTGTTTTGCCAAGCTGTAAGTATCGGTGCTTCACCAGTGCCTTCTGTACCCAGCGATAGCGTTCAGATTTCTCAGTGGCCACGTTGAAGGCTACTTCCTGTGTGCCGTCGAGAAACTGTTTGATGGCACCCAGGGTATTCAGATGTTCTAAGCTCATGATCGTTTTCATCCGCTGATCATGAACGACTACAAGGACTATTTCAGGCTCATTTTATGTTGGAATCAACTTCCGCCACATTCCCGGGTTTCAGGCTCATTTCATATTGGAAAAGACTGGGGGTAGCGCTTTGCTTAAAAATGTTATCCAATAGCACAGTTCGCGGGGGATGCGAGCACATCCTGTTGCGTTCATAGCGGCCTCCAGAAGAAATCGATTCATTTCTTTCTGAAGGCCGCCCCCTATACACCTTTTAAAAAGCAAAGCTGTATAGGGCGCGGCAAACTTTTTGCCGCTTTATGTCAAGTTTTTTCGCACACTTTGCGCGATAATCTTCCTCCCCAGACTCTAAACTCTAGTATGAAAATAAGAATCTCAATATCGAGACTAACCGTTGTTGCTGTAGCAACTATTCTATTTTCCGCGGGTTTGTCGGCAAATAACGAACTGCTCAAGATGCAGGAAGACGCTAACCAATGGGTTATGTGGGGCGGGAATTACGCGGGTACTCGTTACAGTAAGTTGGAAGAGATCAACGCCAGTAATGCCGCTGAGTTACAGGTTGCCTGGACTATGTCGACCGGGGTTTTACGGGGGCATGAAGGTGGTCCGCTGGTTATCGGCGATACCATGTATCTACAAACCCCCTTTCCCAACAAAGTGTTCGCCATTAGCCTGGTGGACCAGGGATTGAAATGGGCGTATGAGCCGAAGCAAGATCCCTCGGTCATTCCGGTGATGTGTTGCGACACGGTCAATCGGGGACTAGCTTACGGCGACGGCAAAATCTTCATGCTGCAAGCCGATGCCACATTTATCGCCCTAGATGCAGCCACCGGTAAGCTGGTGTGGTCAGTGAAGAATGGTGACCCCAAGAAAGGGGCAACCGGTACCAGCGCGCCAATAGTTGTGAAAGACAAGGTCTTTGTTGGGATCAGTGGTGGTGAATTTGGCGTTCGAGGACACCTCACCGCTTATGACACCAAAACGGGCAAGCAAGTCTGGCGCGGTTACAGCACTGGCCCGGATAATGAAATGCTGGTGCACCCGGAAAAGACCACGCATATGCTAAAGCCTATCGGTAAGAACTCCGGTATTGACACATGGAAAGGTGACGAGTGGAAAATTGGCGGCGGCACCACATGGGGCTGGATCTCTTACGATCCGAAACTGAATCTTATCTATTACGGCTCAGGCAACCCAGGTACATGGAATCCTAGTCAACGTCCCGGTGATAACCGTTGGTCCATGGCAATCTGGGCCCGTGACGCCGATACCGGCATGACGAAGTGGCTCTATCAAATGACGCCTCATGATGAGTGGGACTATGACGGCGTCAACGAGATGATATTGGTGGATCAAAAAGTCAAAGGGAAAATGCGTAACACCCTTGTGCATTTTGACCGCAACGGTTTCGCCTACACGATGGACCGTAAGACGGGTGAACTGTTGGTTGCAGAGAAATTTGACCCGGCGGTCAACTGGGCGACTCACGTCGATATGAAAACTGGACGACCTCAAGTCGTGAGCAAATACAGCACCGACCAAAATGGTGCAGATGTTGACACACAAGGTGTTTGTCCCGCCGTGCTAGGCAGTAAAGATCAACAGCCAGCGGCGTATTCGCCGCGTACAGGCCTGTTCTACGTGCCAACCAACCATGTGTGCATGAATTACGAGCCTTATGAAGTAGCCTATTCGGCAGGCCAGCCTTATATCGGTGCCACGTTGAGCATGTTCCCGGCACCGGACAGTCATGGTGGACTGGGCAACTTTATTGCCTGGGATGCGGACAAAGGCAAGATAGTGTGGTCACTACCGGAGGCTTTCTCCGTCTGGAGCGGAGCGCTGGCAACAGCCGGAGATGTAGTTTTCTACGGTACACTGGAAGGCTACTTGAAGGCAGTAGACGCCAAAACGGGTAAGGAGCTATACAAGTTTAAAACGCCTTCTGGCATCATCGGCAATATCAATACCTATACGCACGCTGGGAAACAGTACATTGCTATACTCTCCGGGATAGGTGGTTGGGCTGGTATCGGCATGGCTGCCGGGCTGGAAGGCGATACCGAAGGTCTTGGGGCAGTTGGCGCCTACCGCAAGCTCAGTGACTATACTCAGCTAGGTGGCAGCCTGACAGTCTTCGCTCTGCCCACTAAGGTAGCGAGCCTATAAAGAGAGAACAGCTAGCGTAAAATAAAGTCCCGAAGGGAGGTATGTTTTCGGGGCTTTCGCGGTTCACTCTGAGCCTAACTTTTTTTGTCGGGATAGTTTGCCTTGTTTATGATTGCTTTTCCTAATTTGCAGCGTGTCAAAATAGCGTGTTGTTACGGCGCGCTATCGGGCTGGGGCGTGCAAAACATGTAAAAAGTGCCGCTAAGAAACTTCAGCAATTTCAATAGCTTGAATTTTTTAAATCCCGATTTCCCCTTATAAATCAATAAGATGATGCTAATTTACAAAATAGCGGCAATCCGATAGGCTGATTGACCCACTCTGGCGCCTCATCGGCGAGGGAGTCGTCCATGCAGCCATGGCAAACCACATTTCTCGGCAATCAAGCGCTACCGCGAACGTTAACGCCATTCGAGCTCCGCCACTTTTTCTCATTTACTGAAGGTGAGAAGCAGGCCATCCGATCCCGCCGGCGCCACCTGAACCAGCTCGGCGCAGCGCTGCATCTGGGCTTCATAAAAATGAGCGGCCGGGCACTCGATGCCTTCGACATGGTTCCTCGACTATTGCTGGCGCATCTTGGACAAGAGCTTGAAACCGGTACCGAGGCTCACTTCACTGCGAGCCCTGTATCGCCGCCGCCGCACCTTGTATGAGCATCAACGCTGGGCAGCCAATGTTCTGTAAGCGCCCCTAAATCAGCACCTATTTTTTTGTAAGAGTTCCCGCCAGACTTTCTCCTGATAACCACACAGGAGCAAATCATGAACGATATCACTCAGCCCCAGCCACAAGGTATTGACTGGAAGCAGCAAATACAAACCTGGAAACTGTCGGGCTTGTCTCAGACCCGGTTTTGCAAACACAATCACCTGACTTACCATCGCTTTGTGTACTGGCGTCGAAAGTTTGACGATACCATCCGTGTGTCTTCTATAAAACAAGACCAAGGTGGCTTTGCCGCAGTGAGTGTCAGACCTGACGCCGATCGGGGGCTAACCTTGTCACTGCCCAACGGATTCATTGTGCGAGGTATCTGTGCCGAAAACCTGTTGGTGGTGCGGCAGTTACTGGATCAATTGTGACGGCGCGCTACTTCCGCCCGGCCAATGACATGCCACAGATTTATCTGTACCGGGACTCCGTAGATTTTAGAAAATCGGTCAATGGCCTTAGCGCCATTGTGGAGCGAGAACTGGGTCGTAACCCCTTTGAGGGTGCCCTCTATGCCTTCACTAATCGCCAGCGCAACAAAATAAAATGTTTGTACTGGGAGGACAATGGGTTTGTGTTGTACTACAAATCACTGGCGGAAGAGAAGTTCCGGTGGCCGCACCCTGACGACGACGTAATTTCCCTCACCGGCCAGCAGATCAATTGGTTGCTGGACGGCTACGATATCTCCCTGATGACAGGCCACAAAAAACTGCATTATGAGTCTGTATTTTAAGGCATTTTGTCGCCATGAATGTTATAATTACGCCATGCAATCGGCGATAAAAAAGCAACAAAAACAAGGGTGTTACGAGAACTTATCCGTCGCTGAATTAAAGGCATCGAGTGCCCGGCCGCTCATTTTTATGAAGCCCAGATGCAGCGCTGCGCCGAGCTGGTTCAGGTGGCGCCGGCGGGATCGGATGGCCTGCTTCTCACCTTCAGTAAATGAGAAAAAGTGGCTGAGCTCGAATGGCGTTAACGTTCGCGGTAGCGCTTGATTGCCGAGAAATGTGGTTTGCCATGGCTGCATGGACGACTCCCTCGCCGATGAGGCGCCAGAGTGGGTCAATCAGCCTATCGGATTGCCGCTATTTTGTAAATTAGCATCATCTTATTGATTTATAAGGGGAAATCGGGATTTAAAAAATTCAAGCTATTGAAATTGCTGAAGTTTCTTAGCGGCACTTTTTACATGTTTTGCACGCCCCAGCCGTCACTGGCAAACACTGGCCGAACTCAATGCGCAAGCTGAGCACTGGTGCCAGGGTGTGAGTGCTGATCGGGCTTGCCCTGAAGAGCGTACGTTGACGGTCAGGGAAGCCTTCTTACAGGAGCAGGTGAGTTTGCCGGATAATCCCTTTGATACCCATGAGAGACAGCCCGTGCGGGCCGCCAAAACCCCTTATGTTCGCTTCGATCTCAATGATTACTCCATTCCCCATCAATACGTGCACAAGCCATTGAGCGTGAGCGCTGACCTGGAGCGGCTCCAGATAGTGGAGGCCGATCAATGCATTGCTGAGCATCAGCGCAGCTTTGGCAAAGGGGAGCAAATCGAACAGGAGGCGCATATCAATGCCCTATGGCTGGAGAAAACCCACGCCAAACTACACCGGGGTCAGGATCGCCTGAGCCATGCTTCGGCGCACGCCCAGACGCTGCTGCAGCAATCGGCACAGCGTGGACATGTCATTAAAACCACGGTCCGGTTACTCAATCAACTGCTTGATGATTATGGGCGGGACGAGCTGCATGTAGCTCTGGGTGAAGCACTTGATCGGCAATCACCCTACCCGGAGGCGGTGCAGCACGTTCTTGAGCGCCGCCGTGATGAACAGCACCTGCCGCCACCGCTTGCTGTCGCCGTGCCGGCGAAGGTCAAACACTACAGCGTCAAGCTGGCTCGGCTTGCCGATTACGACAAGCTCAATGGCACCCGAAGCGAGACAGGAGATGATACCGATGATTGATATCGAGCAACTCAAACAGCAGGCACTTGAACTGAAGCTCCACGGCGTGCTGGCGCACTGGGGCGAGATCACCGACGAGCAATACCCCTGGCGGGCACAGCTCATCGCCTGGGAGCTTGCCGAGCGCAAACAGCGCTCACTCGAACGGCGCCTGAGCAGCGCCAGGCTGGGCCGGTTCAAACCGATGAGTGAGTTTGACTGGCAGTGGCCAAGCGCTATCGACCCACAAGCGATTCATGCCCTGATGCAACTGGGTTTTATGGACACGGCCAGCAATATTATCCTGCTGGGCAGCAACGGCGTGGGCAAATCGATGATCGCCCAGAACCTGGGGTATAACGCTGTCATGCACGGCTATACGGCGCTGTTTACCACCGCAGCGGCGATGCTCAACGACCTGGCAGGTCAGGATGGCGCCAATGCCCTGCAGCGTCGATTGAAACACTACGCCAGGCCCGCCTTGCTGGTAATTGATGAAGTGGGCTACCTCTCCTACAGCAATCGTCATGCTGACTTGCTGTTTGAAATCATCAACCGGCGCTATGAGAAATGTTCAACTTTGGTGACAACGAACCGTCCGTTTGGCGAGTGGAATGACGTGTTCCCCAATGCCGCGTGTGTGGTCTCCCTGATTGACCGTTTAGTCCATCACAGCGAGGTCATCGCCATTGAGGGTGAGTCGTACCGCATGAAGGAAGCGCAGGAGTGTGCGTCGAAGCGGCGCGAGACCAAAAAGCGAGGAAAGGCTAAATGAAAACCTTAAAAATCACAACCTACTGGACGGCTGAACAAGCCGATTGTATTTATCAGCTGCTAGGCGACCTGAGATCGGTACTGTGGGATCACTATGGTGATGAGATTGCGCAACTGTACGAGGAGATCCGGATTGAGCAACAAGAGTACACAGACAGTGTCGAGGTAAATCATGAGCTGCCGTTCTAGCCTGTGATCGATTGGAGTTAAGCCGGATCACTGTCGCCTCTTTGTCGTTCTTTTATTCTGCGGCAAATAACTGCGGGTTTACTGTGGCGCTAACAGCGCTAAGCCATATTTGTGTATTGCCGATTCGGAGGCAATTATCAACGCCGCCGAACCATCGTTTACCCCGGAGGCATTGCCAGCTGTCACACTACCGCCATCGCGAAATTGTGCAGGCAAATTGGATAGTTTGTCATAATCCGTTTGCCTGGGATGCTCGTCTTTGTCTACTTCAAACGGCCCCCCTTTGCGCTGAATTACGCTCACGGGGGCTATTTCCTGAGCGAGGCGGCCAGACTGTTGAGCTTGGGCTGTTCGCTGTTGTGAGCGCAGCGCAAACCTATCTTGATCTTCCCTGCTGATAAAAAACTGTTGTGCAACGTTCTCGGCAGTTTCGGGCATGGAATCAACTCCATACAGCTGGCGCATGATTGGGTTGATAAACCGCCAGCCAAGCGTTGTATCAAATAGCTCGTTAGTGCGCGAGAAAGCAGAACCGGCTTTGGGCATAACAAAGGGGGCGCGGGACATGCTTTCGACGCCACCTGCGATCATTAAATTGGCCTCGCCGGACTTGATGGCGCGGGACGCAGTTATCACCGCGTCCATTCCCGATCCGCAGAGTCGATTAATCGTGGTTCCCGAAATACACACTGGAAGACCTGCAAGCAGGGAAGACATCCGGGCAACGTTCCGATTGTCTTCTCCAGCTTGATTCGCGCAGCCAAAAATCACATCGTCAAGGGCACTCCAATCAACTTGAGAATTTCGGCTCATCAGTGCTTTTATCGGAACAGCCCCTAAATCATCCGCTCGAATAGAAGCGAGTGCACCGGCGTAGCGACCAAACGGGGTGCGAATGTAGTCGCAGATATATGCTTCAGCCATGGACTATTGCCTAGTTGGTAAGCGCGATGATGTAGCGGGCTTCAGTTTTATCCGCAACTTGATCCTCAGTGACACCAGGCATCAGCTTTATTAATCTCATTTCATTGTCAACGAAGTGAAAAACCGCCAGATCAGTAATCACAACATCAACAACACCCGTTGCTGTGGGCGGTAAATCGCAGTCCCTCACAATTTTTGAGGCTCCATTCTTATTGCAGTGGGTGAGAGTCACAATGAGCTTTTTAGCACCAGACGCCAGGTCCATAGCACCACCTACACCGAGCAAGGGTTTGCCAGGAACGGCCCAATTGGCCAGGTTCCCTTTTTCATCAACTTGCAGCCCACCCATGATGGCGACGTCAATGTGTCCACCTCTAATCATTCCGAACGAAACACAGCTATCAAAGTAGCTTGAGCCGGGTAGAGCGGTAACTGGTATCTTTCCGGCGTTGACAGGGTGCTCCATTGCTCCGCCACTTTCCGGTTCCGGGCCGACGCCAAGCATGCCATTTTCCGTATGCATGGTGATGCCATCATCCGAGCCAATTAAGTCGGCCACCAGTGTTGGTATGCCAATGCCAAGATTGACCAAATCACCGGGAGATAACTCTTCAAGAGCAGCTCTTGCCATACTCAGACGCACGTCATCCACTTTCTTCAAGCTGCCGGCAACCGATGCTGAAGAACCCAGATCTGCCAGGGTTAAATCAGCCTGCACGAGGAAGTCCACAAAACAGCCGGGGGTATGTACCTGGTTTGGGTCGATCTCACCCACGGCTACGATTTGTTCAACCTCTGCGATCACGAGATCGGCTGTAGTGGCCGCGGCGGTATTGAAATTGCCCTCCGTCATCCGGTATTGGAGGTTGCCCGCTGTATCCGCTTTCCAAGCTCTAATCAGAGCAACGTTACCCCGAAGCGGTTCGACGAAAACCATATCCTTACCGTTGATAACGCGGGTTTCGCGACCTTCGGCCAGAGGAGTGTTCGCCGAGGTTGGGGTAAAAAATCCACCCAGGCCCGCACCACCGGCCCGCAGTGCCTCTGCCAGGGTTCCTTGTGGAAGCAGTTCATATTCCAATTCCCCGGACTGTGCCGCAAGAACAACCTCAGGGTTGCTGGTGAAATAAGAACCTATCGCTTTTTTAAGCTGGCCATTGCGCAGCAATCTCCCGCCACCAAGACCTGGCTCGCCCACGTTATTGCCGATGTACGTTAGGTCCTTAACCTGGGTTTCCGCCAGAGCATTGAGAAGATGAACGGGGTTACCGGTCATGCCAAATCCTCCGGCGATTAAAACATCACCGGACTTAATTTTTGCAGCTGCCTGTTCACATGAAATCTGTGGGGTTTGTTTCATAGGTTTTACCTGGGCCGAGCCTCTGGGAGACATAAATTCGAAATTAATCCGGTGGATTAGAATGGCTCGGGAGAATTACCCTGTAAGGCATTCGCTAATACGCGTCGTAAGCGCACCGCATCAACCGGCTCCGGGTTGTTAAAAGCCTTCTCCAGAGTCACCTCGACGGCTTTGTCCAGATCCGCGTCTGTAATTCCGATTTCACTCAGAGCGGTTGGTGCACCCAGTGTTTTTGCCAGAGCAAAGATGCCTTCGGCTGCATTGTCCACACCAAGAGCATCAGCCACTCTACGCGTTCCAGTCTCTGTAGCGGCGGCATTGTATGCCACAGAATGGGGTAGGAGGATCGCATGAGTCTCTGCGTGCGGGGTATTAAAGGTTCCGCCAAAGGTGTGGCAAAGTCGATGGTGTAAGCTGGTAATCCCGGTACCCAGCGCACCTCCTGCCATGCTCGCTCCGTAGAGTGCTTCTGATCTTGCATCCAGATTATCGGGTTCTTCAAGAATAATCGGAAGGCTGTGAGCCAGTGCGCGGATGCCATCAGCAGCCAGGCTGGAAATAATGGGATTGGGATTATCCGTGGCTACATTGACTACCGCTTGGGCCATTGCGTTGAGCCCACTGGCTGCGGCAAATTTGGGCGGCAAAGACAGCGTAAGCCTAGGGTCGTAGAGCGTGAGCGTCGGGACAACCACTGTATTTCGCTCAGTGACCTTGCGACCAGCTTCGGTCACGGCCCATATGTCGGTCATTTCCGATCCGGCATAGCTGGTCGGGATGACAATATTGTCTATGCCTTCGCGAGCGGCTAATGCCTTGCCCAGCCCAGTTGTTGACCCACCCCCAAGTGACACAGTGCAATCAATGTCGAGTTCTTTGGCGACACGAGTCACTGCCGTAAGTGTCGCCGCTGGGACATGCATCTCACACTGATCAAACAGCCCGGCAGCTCGGTGCCCCAGCTTTTCAACCAGTTTTTTACCGTCATCAGATTGGTTCGGTGTCGTGAGAACCAAGGCGCGAGATTTGTTTAGCTTATCCAACTCTCCAGGCAAGAGATCTAGCGCGCCGACGCCAAAAACTATATTCCAAGGCAGAGGCTTGTATTGAAATTCCATTAGCTAGCTCATCAAGTTATAGGTTGAGTCTTCAAAATAAATTACACCTAGCCTTCAACTCTTCCAATGATAGCGAGTGTTTCTTCGATATTCTGCTCAACTTGTGGTGACATCATCAGTTGGGTACCCAATGTCTCATAGGGTTCATCGCAAAGGAATGAAGTCTCGTGCGAACAACAGGCCTCGAACAATGCACCTGAAGGCGTGCGAACATAAATCGAATCAAAATAACCACGATCTTTTGGTTCGGAACAATCGGTATACCCCAAGCCCTCAGTGAAAAATTTTATATTATCTTGCTGTTCACGGGTAGCAACGTTGTAGGCTTGGTGGTGAATGGCACCCTGACCGACATGCCAGCTACCTGAACGTTTGTTTGGCTCAATAACGAAATCCGTATACGTTCCCGTACCGCCTTCACCCATTTCATAGCGGATTACGTTGCCGTCTTCTGCTACTTTGCGCGAGCCCCATGCCACTTCCATAAATTCAGCCATGAAGTCCATATCTCGAGTGGATACCCCCGCAGTGTGAGTACCGCGGATCATGTGTTCGGAAGGAATAGGGCCATCGGATCGAGGTGCGCGGTCATCGCCATCAATACCAACCATGGAAAGGTTGATATTGTGGGGGCTTCGGAACTCAAGATGCCTCTCACCGAAATACTCTTTTTCGGTGACATCAAAACGATTCTCCTTTAGGTGCTTTCTCCAGTAATCCAGAGAGGACACAGGTACAGAAAGAGTCGCCTTACTGCACTGGCCTACGCCCTCGACGCCATTGACACCCAGGTGTTCGAGCGGGAAGGTAGTGAGCAAAGTGCCTTCATTCCCGTGGTCATTACCGTAGTAAAAGTGATAGACAGGAACGGCTCCATCGTAAAAGAGAGTCCGTTTCACGCATTTCAAACCCAATATTTTGGTGTGAAAATCAAAATCTTCCTGAGGATTACCCACACCAATAGTGATGTGGTGATGGCCAGTAAGATGGGCTCCGGGAGTAGGAGGAGAGCTCGCGGCTGAATCTGTTTGGGTTTGGCTGTTATCTGTCATGTTAAACACCACTGAATCTACAAGTTTTGAAGTTACCAAGTTCACAAGCCTGATAGTTTCCGCATAATAGATATTTGTTACAAGTAAGGTATGGGTATATATTTTATTTACAAGTTAAATAGTGCTTTCGAGAATCACTACTGATTTATTTGAATTTTGAAGCTTCGGTTGCATAAGCGATGAGTGATGGTATCGATCTTGAGCTAGTAAATACCTGCAGTACCGGGACCAACAAAAAGGAATGTCCTTTCAAGTCGAACTCCCGCACACCGGCAGATAGTTCTATTAGTATAACTATGATAACGGACGTGCGCAGCGCCGAGTTTCGATCGACCATTTCCCCCTTGAAAAAAACTTCAGGTTTAAATTAAGGTTATAACAATAAGGAATATCCGCTGTACGTAAATGGCGGCTATGGGTACTTGAACTTAGGCAAGATTGCCGACAGCGACTTTACCAGCGGATTGAGGCTCCTGAAGAGGGGGCGTGATCCCTGAGGAACTCTCATTTACAGCAAATACATTCCCGAAGTATTGCCGATAGTTCGCAACAACATGAAATTGCCAACTGTTGCTAGATTTATCCAGAGAAATTTAAGCAAAGGGCCTAGTTGAACGATGACCAAAAAGTTAAAGGTACATACTGAGCAGGCTATTCGTGACTTGGTGGGAAACAGCCCCGTATCCAAATACCAGTTGACCGCGATTTCGGTTTGTTTTGTTATTTTTATACTCGATGGATTTGATGCGCTGGTAATGGCATTTACCGGGCCGAGTATCTCGGAAGACTGGCAGCTTAGCGGCGTACAGTTGGGCACTCTGTTCAGCTCAAGCCTTTTCGGCATGGCAGTGGGCGCAATTTTTGTGGCTCCCTTTGCTGATCGCTTCGGGCGACGCCCCATTGTGTTGTTCTCGCTAGTGTTACTTACTCTGGGGATGTTTTTATCGGCCCTCACGGCGACGTTGTTGCAACTGGTTATATTGCGCGTCTTGACCGGGGTTGGCGTGGGAACGGTGCTGGCAAGTGTGAACATAATTGTAGCAGAGTACTCGCCTGCGAAAAGCCGTGGACTTGCAATTGGCATAGTGCAAACAGCCTACCCACTTGGGGCAATGATCGGGGGTGCGGTAGCTGCGGTGCTAATTGCAAAGTCTGGCTGGGAGTCTGTTTTTGTGGCAGGTGGTATTGGTTCCTTGCTACTTATTCCGGTGGCGATGAAGCAACTGCCTGAATCAATCGACTATTTGTTATCCCGGCGTCCACCCAATGCTCTGGAAAATATCAACCGACAGCTGGCGCGGATGGGGCTACAGCAAGTAGAAAACCTACCCCCGCAAGCGGCATCCACTCAAAAGGTAGGTGTGAAAGGGCTGCTGACGCCTGAGTTTCGGCACTCAACCTTGCGCCTTTGGTTTGCATTTTTTATGGTGATGTTCTGCCTCTACTTTATCCTGAGCTGGACACCGAAACTGTTAATCGCATCGGGTTTGTCATCTTCCCAGGGTATTTCCGGAGGCGTTGTACTCCACTTAGGTGGCATTGCAGGCCAATTGGCACTTGGCTTTCTGGCAACGCGCCTGTATTTGAAAAAATTGTTGGTCAGCTATTTTTTCCTGGCCTTTGTAATTATGCTCACCTTTGCCTTTGTTATGGAAAACTTGCAAATCGCCTTATTTGTGGCCAGTTTGAATGGGTTCTTCATTCTGGGTGCAATTACCGGCTGCTATACCATCACCTGTGACCTCTACCCAACGGAAATACGGACCACTGGCCTTGGCTGGGCGCTGGGGATTGGGCGCTTTGGCGCAATTGCATCGCCGCTAATAGCTGGTTTTATGCTCGACCAGGCGTTCCAACCGAAAACACTTTTCGTTATATTCTCGTTCTCTATGCTACTGGGCATGTTCGCAATTGCTACGCTTCCGATGGCCCGAAGGGAAACTCAACTCAAACCAGGTTTGTAATATATGTTGCGAGTGTTCCTTTGCTGGAAGTCGAGAGCCGACCGGTGCTATTTCCATTCTCGCAGTTCAATAATGAGCCCATTCGGATCCCTTATCTCTCCACGCATCGAATCGCCCAAGTCTCGGGGCCCCCACGTTATGGTTATCCCCTTGTCCGCTAGATAATCCACAGCTTCCGTCATACTTTCTACCTCCAGCGCAATGGCCCTGTAACCTACCTCCCAGGACGCTTCAGATTTTGGCTCTGGATTCTCCACGGAAATAATCTCAATGACCGTATCACCAAGCTCGAGATAAATAACTTCCTTCATGGGCGGCATGCTTGCTATCTTTCGGCTTTTAATCTTGAAACCAAAAATACGGGTGTAGAATTCAATGGTTTCTTCAGCATCAACTGGAACAATTTCCACATGATCGACTCTCTTGAACATAAGACTGATTCCTTTGTATCTCGGTTTAATTTTAAATGTTGCCACGCACCGCGAGGGCAAGAAGGCTAAAAACCTGAGCGGCGTACCCGAATATACTAATTCACGGTAAAGTACCTGTGGTACTGAGATCAACAAAAAGCAATGTCCTTTCAAACCGAACTCCCACACAGCCGCAGCTAGATCTATTAATCTCTCTGAGATTCCAGCAGTGGGTTGCACAGAGTTTCGATCTACCCTTTCTCCCAATATAAGAAGACCACGTTTAATTCGAGGCTGTCATAATGAAAGAATACAAGTTATACGTAAATGGCGGCTATCGGCCGTCGAATTCAGGCAAGATTGCCGACAGTATGAATCCGGCAACAGACTTGATATATGCCAAAGTGCACCAGGCCAATACAACGGATGTAGCCCAAGTTCTCGACATAGCGTGGGAGGCTTTTCAAAGCTGGAAGACAGTACCTCCGGCCAAAAAGGAAGCAATTTTCATCAAGGCGGCGCAAATTATGGTGGCGCGTAAAGAAGAGTTGATGGATATTCTGATCGACGAGGCGGGCTCAACTGTAATGAAGGCGGGTTACGAGGCCGCTCATACTCCTTTGCATACGCTCAGTATGGCCGGGGAATGCCGCCGCGTGACGGGGGAAACCTACTTGTCTGACTACCCTGGGGTCCAGTCCTATTGTATTCGTAATCCGCTGGGGATCGTGTTGGCCATTTCGCCCTTTAACTTCCCGTTACTACTATCAAACCGAAAAATTGGTTGGGCGCTTGCTGCTGGCAACGCTGTTGTCCTGAAGCCGTCGGAGGTGACACCCGTCATAGGTTTGAAGTTAGGCGAAATCTATTCAGAGGCTGGATTGCCCGATGGGGTGCTCAATGTTCTGCCCGCGCAGGGTGCTGATCTGGGTGACAGTCTTATTGCGGATCCCCGAGTTAAGAAAGTGGCATTTACTGGCTCCAGCCGAGTCGGTAAAGCGATAGCCATTACTTGTGCGCAACACAATACCAAGTGTACGCTTGAGATGGGCGGCAAGAATCCTTTGATTGTACTGGCCGATGCCAATTTGGATTACGCGGTAACTGCTGCGGCATTTAGTAATTTTATGCACCAGGGGCAGGTTTGCATGACAGCGTCTCGAGTGATAGTTGAGGATGCAGTTTATGATGAGTTTGTAGAAAAATTTACCCAAAGAGTTTCGGAGTTAAACTGCGGAGACCCTCGTCAGCCCGGTGTATTAGTTGGCCCGCTCATACGTCCGGAGCAGTCAGGATTTATCCAGAATGAAGTAGACCTTGCGGTGGCCGATGGTGCGCGCTTGTTAACGGGCGGCACTTATAAAGACAGCTATTACCAGCCGACAGTGCTGGCAGACGTTACCCCCCAAATGAGCATCTTCCGAACAGAATGCTTTGGGCCTGTCGCTGCTGTGATAAGAGCGAAAGATCATGTCCACGCCCTGGAATTGGCCAATGATAGCCAATATGGGTTGACGGCTGCGGTTATGACAAATGACCTGCAAAAGTCTATGTATATGATAGACGGATTAGAATCCGGTATGGTTCATATAAACGGGCCAACGATTAGAGATGATCCGGGCGCGCCATTTGGAGGTATCAAGGATAGCGGTTCCGGCCGTGAAGGTGGGAAGTTCTCCATGGACGATTTTACCGAGTTGAAATGGGTCACTATTCAGCGCGGAGAGCACCAGTTCCCAATTTAGACTACGTTTAAGTTTTTGCAGCGAACGCTGAACCAGACTTTCACGGAATGTTTTGTTGCCCTTCGCCTCTACAGTTTCGACGAAATGTCGTAGGGCTTTGGCCTGTTGCTTTCTGAAAGAACTTTGAAAAATAGCCCGGATCGACGAAGTCGAGATCCAGAGCAATTTCGTTTATCGACATTCGTGTATAGACAAGCTGTCGCTTTGCCTCCGTAAGCACGCGGTTGTGAATAATTTGTAAAGGGGTGAGGTCTACAGCCGCTTTGCAATATCGTGCCAGTCGTTTTTCACTTACCGCTAATGATTCGCAGTACTGTTGTACTTTCCAGCGCTCGCGGAAATGATACTCCAACAGCTTCTGAAAGCGATAGAATTGATCAATAGCATTGCTCTCGACACCCGCAGTTCTTTCAATTTTTGGCACCAATCGCGCCAAGTGAACGAACAATGTCTTTACCAGCGCGTCTATAATTTGGAGTCTTGCGGGTTTTTGCCAACGGTATTCCTCGTCTAACTGTTTGATGACTCCAAGCAGAGCATTACCTACCGCGTTATTGGTATCTATAGAGACAAGGCGTGGCTGGATGAATAAATAGCCCAAGTTATTTTGGTCACTCTCGTCGAAGACGCGGTGCATGAAGGCGTCCGCGATGGTGAAGACCAGACCGGTAGTACCGTGGTTTATGCTAAAGCCATGAGCTACTCCGGGGGGTACGAGCATGATTGCCGGGCCGTAACAGAGCTCCTTTGTAGATTCTATGGCTGCCTCGATTTGGCCGCGATCCACCCAGATCATTTGAAACAGATTGTCGTGTCGGTGGGGCGCTATCTCCCATTCGAGGGCACTGCTTCGTTCTGCGATTGCCTCAACGTGGAGAAACCCAGATTCGATGGTAGACTGATTTTCACCGTAAAGGTGGTAATGCGGCACTGTCATTTTCATGTATTCATTATGCTCAGATTTCCGGTTGAAATCCGATAAATATAAATATTATTGGCTGAAATTTACCGGTAACAGAGGGTTATTGACCTGTTGGTGGCAGACTCCTACGCCTAAACTGAGTGATCCAGAAGTGGCTCCACTCACCGTGGCATCAATATGCTAACTTAGCAGGAGTTCAGTATGCGTGAATATCTTCGCCAATTAGTCGATCAGCTTATAGATCGTCGCACCTTTATTAGGCGATTGGGGCAGGCTGGAATTTCCGCGGCTGGTGCATCCGCGCTGGCAAATAGTGTTGGCGCCAGAGCGGATTCTGTTCCAGCGGGAGACTCAACACCGGTTCAGGGGCGCCTCGTTACGAACATGACGGGTGGCGATGTCATGCTCGAATTCCTGGAAGAGTGGGATGTACCCTATCTATTTGGGCTGGCGGGCTCCGAAGAGGTGGGGCTACTCGACGCGCTTGTCGATCGCGATGTGCCCTTTGTCACTTGTCTGCATGAAAATGCGGCCATGGCGATGGCGGATGGTTATTCTCGCTCCACGGGACAGACTTCCATTGTGTCTCTGCACTCAGTAGCAGGGGCGGCGTACGCGCTTGGTCAGATCGTAGGTAGTTATCGCGACCGTGTTCCAGTGGTGGTGTGCGCAGGCCGCCAAGCCACCGACTACCGTGGCCAGGATGGTTTTCTTGAAGCCGCAGACTTGCACACCCTACCTCAGGATTATGCCCAATGGACCTGGGATGTGATGAGTGCCCAGACAATTCCGGAAGTGCTGCGCAGGGCGTTCATGTTTGCTGAGACGCCGCCCGGCGGCCCAACATTTATAACGTTCTCAAATGACCTGTGGGAACAAACTGTTAAGCAAGTTGAGATTCTGCCGCGGTTGCGTTCGGAAGTTGAGGACGGTATTCCGCCACCGCACACACATGTAAAGCGCATAGCGGATTACTTGACCGGCGCCAAGCGCCCCGTGATATTCCTGGGCAATGAGTGCGCCCGTTACAATCCCAGTGATGCGATCGCCCAGATTGCAGAACTTACCGGTAGTTTGGTGATGCTTTCCAACAAGATCCCCATTGTTTTTCCAACCACACATCCGAACTTCGCGGGGCAATTTCACAATGATGACGTGGAGTTATCCCCAACTATTGATTGTTTCTGGAGCGTGGGTGGCCACATGTTCAAGAGGGCCCAGAAACCGCAGGCTCCCCTTATTTCTCGAGCGGCGGTAACGATGCATACCAGCCTCGCCGTTAAAGATGTGGGTCGCAACTACCCTGTTGATACCGCGGCATTTGCCAATGTGGTAACCACCGCAGAACTTGTTTTAGCTGAACTTAAGTCCCGTGACCTCGCCACAGCTGCGAATCGCAAGCGCCAGCAATGGGTGGCAGTTTATGATGCGGATCGTCGCAAGACCTTGGCGGCCGAGGCTAAAAAAGAGTGGGATAAAAATCCTATCGCTGTATCACGGCTGATGATTGAGCTGGACCGGGTTATGGACGACAAGGCTTACATTGTATCTGAAGTTGTCACCTCAAGTGATCAGCTGCGAAAGTACCTGACTTTCGATCATAGGGTGCCACAAAGAGAACGTCGTCAAAACTTTGATACAGCCTCGGGTATCCTTGGTTGGGGCTTGGCCGCCGCGATCGGTACCAAGATTGGTAATCCGGGGAAGGAAGTCTGGTGCCTGACTGGTGATGGCTGTTTCAACTTTGGTAGCCAAGCCCTTTGGTCGGCTGCTCGTTACAAAGTACCTATTGGAATAGTCATCTTTAACAATGGACAGTATCAGGCCAATCGACTGAACCAGAATCGATCTGGCGGACACAGGATGAAGGCAACTGGAAAATACATCGGCGTAAATTTGGGCCATCCGGACATTGACTACACTGCTATGTGCGCATCCTATGGCATTCGAGCGGAGCGCGTGACTGAGCCGGATCAGGTGAAACCTGCACTGGAGCGCTGCCGTGTTTCTATGAGGGCCGGTGAACCCTATGTAGTAGACGTAAAAATCGGCAAGCGTTTCGAGGGCCTGGAATCAGATTGGTACGACTTCTTTTCTGTCGCCGAACTACAGAATGCTTGACGGTACTTGTCTTGCCTCACTGGCTCTGTGAGTCAGGCAGGGGCCGCCAGTTGAAATCTGATGAATAATAGCTTAATTGGCTGAATTATACAGGTAACAGTGGGTTATTGACCTGTTGTTGGCGGATTTCTACCCCTAAACTGGTTTCGCAATATGAAACTGCTCCCACTGATTACGGACCGAGGCTATTATGACGTTTGAGTTTGACCCCTATTCTCGAGAAGTGGATATCGATCCATTTCCCCTATACAAGATATTGAGGGACGAACATCCGTGCTACTGGAGCGAATCCGGCGACTGCTGGGTACTCACTCGCTTTCAGGATATTTACGATGCGGGGAGAAACTGGGAAGTGTTCTCGTCTGCCTCGGGAAATATGCTAGACGACATCCCGGAACGTGCCGGCTCGACGCTAGGCACCACAGATCCTCCACGCCACGATCGATTACGCGCTCTGGTTCAGTATGCCTTCTCCAAGCGAGGTTTGGATTATCTGATTGAGCCGATCAAACAGATCACCAATGAGGAGATTGATCAATTTATCGATAAGGGTGAATTTGAGTTCATCAATGATTTTTCCAGCCCGGTCACTGTCGGTGTCCTGTCCAAGCTTTTGGGAATGCCGATTGAGGATCAGGAAGCACTGCGCAAAAATATTGTATCTATTTTATCCACAGACCCCGAAACAAGGCAGAAGACGGAAGAGTCTATGGCCTCTTTCGAATGGTTGAAAACCTATACCAATGCTCTGCTGGAAAGACACAAAGTGGAACGCCCGGATGACTTGCTCACTCGGCTTCTTGATGCGGAGATCGATGGCGACAAATTACTCGACCGTGAAATACAGATGACCTCTCTTACACTCATTATGGCGGGTGTTGAATCAGCCTCGAGTTTTCTGACAATGTTGGCGCTTAATTTATTGGATAATCCTGAGCAGGGGGCCAAGGTGCTGGCGGATCCGGGCAGGATACCAGACGCTATTGAGGAATCACTGCGCTACAACACCACAGCACAGCGTTTTCGCCGCACCCTAACCTGCGACTACCAGTTGCATGGGCAACAGATGAAAGCGGGCGACAAAGTTATTCTGTGTTATGGCTCGGGCGGGCGTGATGATCGCAAGCATGATGATCCTGATGCCTACGATATCGACCGGCCAAACGTGAGAGCTCACACAGGTATGGGTGGAGGAAAGCACATGTGCGTGGGATCACCGGTAGCAAAGATGATGGTCGAACTGGCGATGGCAGAGCTCTATCGGCGTATTCCAAGTATGCAACGTAGTGACGCTGAGTTGGAGTGGATTTCCTCAACCACGTTTCGCAGCCCAACGGCCGTAAACTATCAATTTACGCGAGGAAGTTAACTATGCATCAGGACAGAAATTACAGCGATATACCGGGCACTTATGTGTTTGACTCGCACCATTGCATGCTGGGTTATAACCTGAATATGTGTTGTATGTCGCTCAACAAGGCGGAAAATCGTGAGAAGTTTCGTGCCGACGAAGCGGCCTACCTCGATCAGTATTCTCTGACGGCTGAGCAGCGGGTCGCGGTGCTTGAACGGGATTGGCTCGGGATGCTACGTTTGGGGGGGAATATCTACTACACCTTCAAGATCGCCATCTTCGATGGTCTGAGTATGCAAGAGGTAGGGGGGCTGATGACAGGTGTGTCCAAAGAGACATTTCAGGAAATGATGATTGGCGGTGGTCGATCAATCGAGGGCAATCGTTTTACGTCGGAGTGGACTAACAATGGCTGATTTATTTGCAGGAATTGGCACCTCACATGTCCCCGCTATCGGTGCCGCCATTGATCACGGTAAAACGGGCGAGGACTATTGGAAGCCGCTGTTTGAAGGCTATGGCCCAGTAAGAGACTGGATGCAGCGCGAGAAGCCAGACGTCGCGATTATTGTCTATAACGATCATGCGTCAGAATTTTCTTTAGAACTGATCCCAACCTTTGCCTTGGGAGTCGCGCCAGAGTTTCATCCGGCAGACGAAGGCTTTGGTCCGCGCAAAGTGCCTGTGGTCAAGGGCCACCCAGAATTGGCTTGGCACATTGCCGAGTCTTTGGTTCTGGACGAGTTCGACATAACTTTTGCCAATAAGCTGGATGTGGATCATGGCTTGACTGTACCATTGTCCATCTCCTGTGATCAGTCGCAGGAATGGCCCTGCCAAGTTATTCCCCTGTGTGTCAACGTAATTCAATACCCACAGCCCACTAGCCGGCGCTGCTACAATTTGGGCAAGGCGGTTCGCAAGGCGGTAGATTCGTTCGACGAAAATCTCAAGGTCGTTATTTTTGGGACTGGAGGAATGTCACACCAGTTGCAAGGAGAACGTGCAGGCCTCGTTAATCCAGCATTTGATAAGGCCTTCCTGGATGATTTGACGTCGGATGTAGGGCGCCTCGTCGGGATGTCCCACGCTGAGTACCTGCGTGAGGCTGGGTCCGAGGGTGCTGAACTTGTGATGTGGATGATAATGAGAGGAGCGTTGGATGACGATGCACAAGAAGTACATCGCCATTATCATGTGCCAGCCTCCAATAGCGGTGCAGGTATTATTATTCTGGAAAACCCTTGAATGCAGAAAGGTTTTTTCTCGGTAGAGGTCTGCGTTGACATCATAACAAAGAATAAGAATGCAAAGTTCTGCGGTGTTACCACGCTGCTGAAGTTTATAGTGGCTGCTGCATTGACCCTGGAGTCCATACACTTTCTCGTGTCTAAGCAAGCGGGCAATGCTGTGCACTGGATCAACAAGATTTTCAAAAGCCTGGAGCGCGAGCCTTTGAAATCTGTTCCTCCCCGACCCGTACGTTATGGCCATGCTTCGCTTCGCAATAACGTCGAATCTTTGCTGGGTGTTCGGTAGTGGCCGTACGGCCATTTTCTTACCGCAACCGCCCGGTACATCGCGGCCCCTATCCCCTTGAAAAACTTCGGCGAACTACGGTGGCGCCAGAATTGTCCCGTGTGCCCCCGTTTCAGCAATTTCAGATGGTATCAGGAGATGATCCCTATTCCATAGCCCGCGCTATGGATGACTACTTGTCGCTACTGGACGCTGTGCGCGAAGGGCCAGTATCAGAAAAATTGGCGGAAATTCCCTCTGATCCCAAACAGCGGACTGAACATCTAAAAGCAGCCGGATATTTTCTGGATAGCTCAATGGTTGGTGTTTGTCAGTTGATGCCCGAGATGTTCCTGGCAGATAACTTTCACCATCCGAATATTGACCAATGGCTACGCAAAGGTGAACCCAAAAAGCTCCACTTACGCCTGAACCTCGCCATGGTTTATCAGCGTATGGCGTCATCGTCCACATTGAGCCGGCAATCCATCCAGGATCACAGCCACGCGTTGGTGATACTGGTGGAATATCCTCGTGACCCCGGTGAAGATGAACCGGGCACAGATTGGATTACCGGTATGCAAGCTCAACGCGCCAATCTGCGCGCGGCAGAAACGGCATCAGTGTTAGCGCAGTATTTACGGACTCTGGGTGTTATGGCAAGAGCACATTCCGCAACCAGTTCGGATATTGATCTCAATAAAGTCGCTATAGCTGCAGGCTTGGCCACCCTCGATGGCCGGGATCAACTCACGGCCCCGTATATAGGTCGTCGATTTGGTTTGGCTGTGGTGACGACCTCACTCGCTATCGAGGCAGATGATGCTCTCGATTCACAGGGCGGTTCCAGCCATTTTAAGGGCAAGGGTCCAGGCTGGTGGATGGGATACGGCACACTCAAAAATGCCTGGAATTGGCTCCCCTACGGAAAGCGGCAGTTTAAGGACAGCCTGCATCCTATGGAAAAAGTGAAGCGAGTTGATGAGCCTACTTCATTTATTGACGCAGATCGTATTCCGCGAGTACCCAAACGCACTGAGTTTTTTGTCCGCATTGCCTTTGGTGATCTCGGAGAGGGCCCGAAAGAAGCTTCAGTCGACGGTTTCTCCGTGGTGAAACATCCCATGGGTCGTGCGCTGTCAGCAACGCTCAATAGCTACTCAATTTTGCAGCGGGCGGAAGAGAGTACAACGAAGGCTGTGGCTGACGAGAACCCAAACAGTAATGCCGATATTATCAAAGCAACACTGCACTTTCTGGGTGCGGATATGGTGGGAATCTCCGAAGCACCAGACTGGGTTTGGTATTCTCATTCCCCTGATGGTCAGGTGCTAACACCTGCGCATAAATTCGCCATCACAACACTGGTTGATCAAGGCCACGAAAGTATGGACGGTGCCAGTGGCGATGATTGGATATCTGCTGCATTGAGTATGCGTTCTTATATGCGGGCTTCCCTGGTTAACGGCGTTGTAGCGCAGCATCTACGTAATCTGGGCTATCCTGCGACGAATCACACGGCCGCAGATGGTGACGTATTGCAGCCGCCACTTATGTTGTTATCCGGATTGGGGGAGATCAGCCGTATCGGTGATTTGATCTTGAATCCTTTCCTTGGGCCTCGCTTAAAGTGCGGAGTGATAACCACCGACTTCCCCATGGAAGTCGACAAGCCGATTGATTTTGGTCTACAAACTTTTTGCGGTAATTGCAATAAGTGCGCGCGCGAATGTCCCTCCGGGGCGATAACCGCCGGTGGTAAGACCATGTTCAATGGCTATGAGATCTGGCGAGCAGACGCTGAGAAATGCGCCCGTTATCGAATGACCAATGATTCGGGCTCCATGTGTGGCCGCTGTATGAAAACTTGCCCCTGGAATCTGGAGGGTGTGTTTAAAGAGGCACCCTACCGTTGGTTGGCCGTGAATTTCCCCCAGTTGGCTCCCTGGATTACCAAAGTGGACGATTGGCTGGATAATGGTGGTATTAACCCGGTAAAGAAATGGTGGTGGGATTTACGCACTGATAAACATGGCAATACACTGATTGCGACTGATACCAATCAGCGTGAACTAACCCCGAATGTGGTGTTAAAAGCTGAAGATCAAACACTGGCGTGCTATCCAGCGAACATAGCGCCGTCGCCTTATCCTGAGCCGTCGCCTATTGATCGCGAGGCAGGTATCGCTGCCTATAAAGAATTGCTGACACCGGCGGAACATAAGCGCCGAATCGCCAGTGGTGAGACAGAGGGCTTGGTGCCGCCCTATGTGGTCCCCGACGGTCCACCACCGGTGATAACGGTGTTGCTGAAAAAGCGTACACCGACCTCTGCCGATGGCAAGGTTGTCCTGTTTGAATTCACCTCGATGGACGGTTCGCAATTGCCTGCTTACGAGGCTGGGGCGCACATAGATGTAACGTCTGCGCCCCAGTTTATTCGCCAATACAGTCTTTGTAGTGACCCTGCCGATCCGTCTAAATACATAATTGGCGTGTTGCGAGAAGATGAGGGACTCGGGGGTTCACTGCGTATTCATAAAACACTGCGTGAAGATAGGCCCTTACTGATTTCTCGCCCCCGTAATCACTTCCCGCTATATGATGACGCCAAGCGCTCGCTGTTAATGGCGGGCGGTATAGGCGTCACGCCGATGATATCAATGGCTCATACGCTTCATGCTAAGGGCAGGGAGTTTAATCTCTATTACAAGGCATCAACGAGAGCCGGCGCCGGCTTTGTGGAGGAATTGCAAAGCTACCCCTGGGCTGATCGCGTTCATTTTTATTTCAGCGATGAAAATCGTCTCAACGTCGCGGACGTACTGGGTGATTACAAGCCCGATGATCATCTGTACACCTGCGGCCCAGCCGCATTTATGGATGCGGTATTTGACTCGGCCCTGTCACAGGGCTGGGATGAAGATAACTTGCACCGCGAGTATTTCACCGCACCCAATACTGACCATTATGAGAATCACGCCTTCAAGCTAGTTCTTCAGAACTCCGGTGTTGAAGTCGAGGTGCCAGAGGACAAAACGGCAACTGAGGCGCTGGCGGCAGCGGGATATGCAGTGGAAACTAAATGCAGTGATGGCATTTGCGGTGTGTGTGCCACGGCGTATGTGGCCGGTGAAATCGAACATCGTGATTACGTATTGAGCAAAGAGCAGCGCAAGGAAAAGGTGATTTTGTGCTGCTCCAGGGCTTCGGTCCCAGGCGGTAAAATTGTTCTCGATAGGTAGCGGTATTGAACAAGCTCGTCAGGAGTGACTGCTTCGATTGGTTCATGGCTGGAGGGTTCATACGGAGCGTTCAATGACAGACTTCACTATAGAAAGGTTTAGAAAAGTAATGTCCCAGGGCTTGCCAACGAATTCCCTGTCGACCAAAGTAGCTACTGTCTCTAAATGTGAGGTTAACTAGTAATGGATCCCGATTGGTTGCCGTTCCACGGTGCGCCAAGCTCGCCTGAGTTCGCCGTTCCCGACGGTGCAGTCGACGCGCACTGTCACGTCTTTGGTCCCGCCCGGGAATTCCCCTTTGCTCCGGAGAGGAAATACACACCTTGCGATGCGGGTAAAGAAAAGCTCTGGGAGTTGCGGGATCATCTTGGGTTTTCACGCAATGTGATAGTTCAGGCCACCTGTCATGGCGCGGATAATGGTGCGTTGGTAGACGCTTTGCAATCCTCCGATGACATGGCGAGAGGTGTGGCTACAGTACGCTCAAGTATCACGGATGAAGAATTGGCGCAGTTGAATGCCGCTGGGGTACGCGGTGTGCGTTTCAATTTTGTGAAGCGCCTGGTTGATACATTGCCCTTTGACAGCCTGGCCAGTATTGCCGAGCGTGTGGCGCCGCTGGGTTGGCATACTGTTATCTACTTTGAGGCAGCCGATCTGGCGGAGTATTACAATTTTTTTACCTCACTTCCTACCACGGTAGTAGTCGATCATATGGGGCGTCCCAACGTAGGGGAGTCCGTCAATAGTGCCGGGTTTAATCTGTTCATCAAACTGCTGGCCGACAATGAGAATTTTTGGTCTAAAGTAAGTTGCCCGGAGCGAATTTCCAAAACGGGGCCCCAGGGCTATGCCGACGTCATTCCATTTGCCCAACGAGTGGTCGAAACTTTTCCGGATCGTGTGTTGTGGGGGACAGATTGGCCGCACCCTAATATGAAATCCCACATGCCCGATGATGGCAAGCTAGTGGACTTTATACCCCATATAGCCCGGACGATTGAACTGCAGCAGAAGCTGTTAGTAGATAACCCAATGCGCTTGTATTGGCCGGAGAAGTGAAGCCGATGAAATTATGTGTGGTGGGCGAGGGTGCCTTTGGAAATAAACATCTGGACGCTCTGGCCTCAATTGAGAGCGTTGAAGTCGCGAGCCTGGTGGGTGGCTCAGAAGCCGAAACTCGCTCGGTGGCGGAGGCTCGTGGAATACCTCACTGGACACTCGATCTACAGGCGGGGATATCTCAGGAGGGCATTGAGGGCGTCATATTAGCTACGCCCACTCCCTTGCATGCCATGCAGGCGATTCAGGTTCTGCAAGCGGGTAAACATGTGCTGGTCGAAATTCCTATGGCGGACAATCTGGCCGATGCCGAAGCGCTGGTGAGAACGCAAAAACAAACCGGCCTGGTTGCGATGGTTGGCCACGTGCGGCGATTCAACCCCAGCCATCAGTTTCTCCACAATAAGATCAAAACAGGTGATCTGAAGCTTCAGCAATTGGATGTTCAAACTTATTTCTTCCGGCGTAGCAATATAAATGCTCTGGGTAAGCCGCGCGACTGGACAGACCACTTACTGTGGCATCACGCCTGCCATACGGTTGATCTTTTTCAGTATCAAACGGGTGAGAAGATCTCAAAATCTTTTGCATTGCAGGGGCCTATCGACGCGAAGATGGGAATTGCCACCGATATGAGCATCGGTCTGCAAGTTCCCTCCGGCGCCCTATGCACACTGTCTCTGTCGTTTAATAATGACGGCCCCCTGGGTTCGTATTTTCGTTATATTTGCGACAATGGTACTTACATCGCGCGTTACGATGATTTGTTCCATGGCAATGAGCAGCAGATTGATGTATCCGGGGTGGATGTCTCTATGAGTGGCATTGAACTGATCGATCGGGAGTTCATCAGTGCTATTGGTGATAATCGTGAACCTAATGCCAGCGTGGCCCAGTGCCTGAGCACAATGCACGCTTTGCACCTGCTTGATCAGAGCCTGGCGCTCTAGATCTTTTCGTGAATTTCCGCCGATACTTTTCTAAGCTGTTCGAGAAATAATTCCGCCGCAGGCGAGGGCTTCGTGTGAGCGCGCATTGTCACACCGATGGGTCGGTAGCTGTCTTCCATCTCCACCGGTAAAACATCCAATAGGCCGGAGAGTTTGTCATAGTAAATTTGATGTTCTGACAGCAGCGCCACCCGTTCACTGTCCATCAGTAGCCCCCTCACCATGGACAGGGAGCTGGTCTCCACCGCGTGCCGGGGTACGTGCATTTCGTAACGGGACAGCATTTCATCAAATAGCGCCCGAGAAGGAGTTTCCCTGACGGGAAGCACCCACGGGGCATCTTGCATTTCTTTGAAACTAATACTGGTTTGGCTGGCCAAGGGATGGTTTTTGCGGGCAATCACCGACAGCCTGTCCTCAAACAGCTGTTCGATGGCAATATCTGAACGGTTTTCGACACTGCGAACAGCGCCCACGATGAAGTCGATATCACCGCTGCGCAAAGAGGACTCCAATATATTGTAGGGCCCCTCCTGGGTGGCAACGTCGAGCTGGGGATGGGCATAAAGTAGTCTGTTGATCGCGACAGGAGTCAGATAAGTTCGCGTGTAGGGTAGTGTTCCGATAACCACGCGCCCGCGCGTCACGCCGTCCAGGCTGGCGATATCTTCAACGGCGTGACGAATCTGGGAAAAGGCGAGTTTGGTGTGACGGACAAGGATTGTGGCCAGTGCTGTCGGTACTACGCCATGGGGCTGGCGCTCGAATAAAGGCATTTCCAACAACTCCTCCATTTGCCGCACGGAGTTGTAGACTGCTGTTTTGGTTATCTCCAGGGCCTGTGCGGCACAGGTGATGTCACGTTTCTCATGCAGTGCAACAAAAGCCGCCAACCGCTTGTAGCTAATATCCATTGAGAAAACCGGGATCGACTGGTAGTGCTTACCTCCTGGCTTAACTTCCTGGTATGCCTCGCCGGCTTTGGCAAATTCATCAACAGCGAGCTGTACCCGGTGAACCAGTGCTTCACCATACACAGTGGGCGTCATACCTGTTGAGGCCCGGTCAAACAGCTGAGTATTGAGAGTGGATTCAAGTTCGCTGATTGCTTTGGTGATTGCTGTCTGGGAGCGGTTTAGTTTGTTGGCAGCCCGGGTAACATTTTTGTAGTTCGCCACATACAGGGCAGCTTTCAAATGACGGAGGCTGATTTCCGGGATACCGAAATTAGTGCTACCCATAGTTTATTCAGTAATTCCAAAGAATAAGAGGGCAATTATTCTGTCACAAAAACTCATGACTGGGAACACACAAGAAGGGTCAGCTTTGGCCAGGGTAGGGCGGTCGTTTTACTTTTTTGCATGGCTGGGCAATCAATTTGCATTGGTTGGCAAAGCGTATGCTGCCTACACTTGTATCAGAAAGATGGGATGTAGGTAGATGAAACAAAGGGCGATACCGTACATGGCGTTTCGCGGTGGGAGTTCGAAAGGGCTTTACTTCCTCGCCAGTGATTTGCCGACGAATGCGGCGCAACGAGACGAGATCTTGCTAGATGCTATGGGTAGAGGCGCGCGACAGATCGATGGTCTGGGCGGTGCCGACTCATTAACTTGCAAGGTGGCGATTGTAAGTCGCTCACAGCGCACAGATGCGGATGTTGACTTTCTTTTTGGACAAGTCGTGGTGGGGCAAGACAGAGTTGATACCACACCAAACTGCGGCAATATTCTCGCGGGCGTGGGTCCCTTTGCAATAGAGGCCGGGCTGGTCCGGGCAGGTGATGAAACAAGCCGACTTACGGTGCACATGGTTAACAGTGGGAAATTGAGTGAGCTGGAATTGCTTACCCCTAATGGCGCGATGGAGTACGAGGGCGATGCTGTTATTGACGGCGTGCCAGGTAGCGCTGCGCCGGTGCTGTGTTCCTACCGGGATTTGGCGGGCTCCATTTGCGGTAAGTTGCTACCGACCGGTAAAGTACGCGATGTCGTGCAGGGTGTAGAGGTGACCTGTGTAGACAACGGTATGCCCTTAGTGGTCATGCGTGCGAAAGATCTCGGTATTAGTGGATACGAGTCACCCCAGGAACTGAATGCTAATGAAGCTCTCAAGGTGCGTCTAGAAGCTATTCGCCGCGAAATTGGCCCCCGTATGAATTTGGGTGACGTGACGAGTAAGGCGGTCCCCAAGATGTGTCTCGTTGCTCCTGCCAGGGACGGGGGCTTGATTAATACTCGTACATTTATCCCCCACGAATGCCATGCAGCGGTCGGGGTGTTGGGAGCGGTGTCTGCGGCTACCGCTTGCATTTTACCCGCATCGGTCATTGATAGCATGGTCGAGATACCCGCCGGAAAGATCAAAAATTTTTCAGTGGAACACCCCACGGGAGAGTTCTCGGTCACTCTGCAAGTGAATGAAACCGGAGAGCTTCCGGTGATTGAAAAAGCCGGATTGCTCCGCACTGCACGCCTGCTGAGCAGCGGAGTACTGTATGTCCCCGATCGAGGAGAGAAGTAACGTGACGAGAACAGTGGCGGTTCGAAACATCGAACGAGCGGAGGCAGCTACCGTAGAGGCGCTGGGAACATTGGGGGTCGCCACCGCGCATGAGGCACTGGGTCGGGTGGGTCTGCTAAAACCCTATATTCGCCCGATTTATCCGCGCGCTAGGGTAGCAGGCAGTGCCATTACTGTTATGGCTCAGCCTGGCGATAACTGGATGCTCCACGTGGCTATGGAGCTATGCCAGCCCGGAGACCTCATTGTCGTCGCCTGTACAACGGACAATACCGACGGGATGTTTGGCGATTTGCTGGCCACTTCGGCCAAGGCCCAAGGAGTGAATGGATTGGTGATAGATGCCGGTGTGCGCGATATTGCGGAACTCGAAGAAATGGGTTTCCCGGTCTGGTCCAGGACCGTGTCTGCAAAGGGCACAGTTAAGAACACGCTGGGCGCGGTAAATGTGCCCATCGTCTGTGCCGGTCAGGTGGTAAACCCGGGTGATGTGATTGTCGCGGATGATGATGGGGTTGTGGTGGTTCCGAAAAGCCGGGCGGAGGAAGTACTCGCAACAGGACGGGCTCGAGAAGAATTTGAAACGAGCAAGCGCGAAAAGTTCGCCTCCGGTGTGTTGGGACTGGATTTGTACGATATGCGGCCCGGCCTCGAAGAGGCTGGCTTTGTCTACCTAGACTCATTAGATGAATTGGCAGATTGAACATGATCATTGATTGTCACGGTCACTACACAACAGCACCCGACGAATTGGGAATCTACAGAGAACAGCAGAAAGCCGACCTTCTCAAAGATGCACTTTTTCAGCATAAAAAAGGCGTGATTGATATTGGTGATGATCAGTTGCGAGAAAGTCTTGAGGGGGCCCAGCTAAAACTGCAACGGGAACGAGGCACCGATCTCACCATTTTTTCACCGCGTGCTAGTTGGATGGGGCATGACGTCGGCAATGAGAGCACCAGCAAGTATTGGTCGCAGCACTGCAACGAATTGATCTATCGCATCACCCAGCTGTATCCGGATAACTTTGCCGGTGGCTGCCAACTGCCCCAGACCCCTGGCGCGGGCTTGGAAAATAGCGTCGCCGAATTGGAGCGCTGCGTGAATGAATTTGGTTTCGTCGGTTTCAACCTGAATCTGGATCCCTCTGGCGGCCATTGGAGCTCACCGCCGTTGGGTGACCGCTACTGGTACCCGATTTACGAAAAGATGTGTGAACTGGATGTACCGGCCATGATCCATGTTAGTGGGTCTTGTAATCACGCGTTTCAGACCACAGGCTCCTACTACTTGAGTGCGGACACAACCGCTTTTATGCAGTTGATGACCTCGAGCGTATGTCAGGACTTTCCCTCTATCAAGTTCATTATCCCCCACGGCGGAGGTGCGGTACCCTATCACTGGGGGCGTTTTCGTGGCCTGGCGGACATGATGAAACTGGCGCCGCTAGACGAATTATTGATGAACAATGTGTACTTCGATACCTGCGTTTATCACCAACCGGGAATAGATTTACTGCTGGATGTGATCCCCGCAAAAAATATCCTGTTTGCTTCGGAAATGGTCGGGGCGGTGCGTGGTATAGACTCGGAAACCGGATATTATTTCGACGATACTAAACGCTATATCGATAACAACACGGCCCTGAGCGCGGATGGGAAAAATGCCATTTTTGAAGGCAATGCACGCCGGGTATTTAGTCGCCTAAATCAATAAAAAGGCCTGAGGTTAATTCATGGGCTTACAAGACAAGAAAATAATCGTAACTGGCGCGGCGTCGGGGATTGGGGCGGAAGCCGCCAAAGCACTTAAGGCCCAGGGGGCCTGGGTGATTGGCATGGATCGCAATGAAGTGACTGAGAATGTCGATCAATACATAGCAGTGGATCTGTCGAACCCCGAGAGTATAACTACAGCAGCAGCCACAATACCCCATGGTGTTGATGCGCTTGTTAATAGTGCGGGTGTACCCCCGACAGCGGGAGTGGTTCCGGTCATGAAGGTTAATGTGATGGGCCTCCAGGCACTAACGGCTGCCGTAGTAGAGGTAATGAATGATGGCGGTTCAATCGTCAATGTAACCTCGTTGGCTGGAGGCGGATGGGCGGCTGCTACAGATCAGATTACCGAATTTCTACAAGATGCCAATTTCGACAATGTGGAGTCTGTATGTGAACGGCTTGGTGTCGACGATCAGCGCGGCTACTTCTTCTCGAAGGAAGTATTGATTGTCTGGACCATGCAGAATCGTTGGACCTGGCGGGATCGCGGCATTCGAATGAATTGCGTGAGCCCGGGCCCGGTCGACACACCCATCCTCGCTGATTTCCTGGAGTCGTTGGGTGAACGGGCGAAACAAAACCGACTGCTAATGGATAGATATGGTGAGGCAACCGACATCTCCCCGGTGATCGCTTTTTTATGTTCGGACGATAGCGCCTGGATTCGCGGTACCAATATTCCCTGTGATGGGGGCATGCTTTCACATATGCAATGTGAAAATAACGGTCTGAATTATTCGGATAGCTAATAGAGCTACGATAGCAACACGCCTGCCACTACTAATATTGGAGCTTCCATGTGGCAGACGCTACTACTAAAACCTGTAACGCCAGAGGTGGACATAGTTTCGAAGCACGGCCGGGACATCATCTTCACCCGTGGACACTCGTACCTCCGGATCAATTCGTGACATGGGTGGGCGCGGACGAACCGGCGTTGCCCTCGGAAATTCTGCGCCGGGCGACCGGCAATGCACGTTAGGAGGAGACTCGCCCAAACTCGGAATAGATGTGCTTGGTTTCCATAAACGGCGACAGGCCTTCCAGCCCGTGCAGGCGGCCAAGCCCTGATTCTCGATAACCACCTGTTTCGGCTTCGGCAAATAGTCGATTGTGGCAGTTCACCCAAACAGTCCCAGACTTTATAGCCCTGGCAACTCGTTTGGAACGGCTCTCATCCGTAGTGTAGAGGCTTGCCGCCAGGCCATAACGGCTAGCATTTGCACTGACTACAGCTCCCTCTTCTGACTTGAATGTCTCGAGTATTCCGATCGGTGCAAATAGTTCCTCTTGTACCAGATGATGCGAGGGATCACTGATGTGATAAAGCGCCGGTGAAACAAAATTTTCACGTGGCCAACCACCGGCCAAACGCGCCCCGGCTAATATCGTGTCACCGATGTCGGCAGCTTGGGCTATATATTTTTCATAGCGATTTGTATTCTCTGGGGTGAGCAGAGGTCCCATATCACTGTGATTATCGAGCGGTCTGCCGATTTTTTTCGATTGCAATGCTGCAACTAGGTGAGGGACAAACTGAGTCCATGCAGACTCTTCTACTAAAACTCTACTAATGGCGGTACACATCTGTCCGCAGTGTGGAATGATGCCTGCACTGATCTCACGCGCAGCGCGTTGCATGTCTGCATCCGCGAAAACTATTGCGGGCGATTTGCCGCCGAGTTCCAGTGAGAGACGTTTCAAAGTCGGTGCAGCAGATTGCATAATGGACTTTCCGGTAGCGCTCGAACCGGTGAAACTCACAACGTCCATATCGATGTCCGTACACAATACCTTTGAGACCTCCAAGTCGCCCTGCACTATATTGACCACTCCGGCGGGTAGCGAAGCGCAGTTTGCCAGGCACTGCGCTAATAAATGGGTCACTGTTGCAGTTTGATGCGCGCCTTTTAAAACTGCAGTGCAACCTGATGCCAGTGCGGGCGCTAGTGTAGGTCGTCGTAAATAGTGTACCATATAGTCTCTTCCCTATATAGAGAGCTTGTCGTGCGTGTTGCAGTAGAAATTGTTTTGTCTGATGACGAAGTTTTGGGTTTGAGTAAGTTATCTAAATCGCGTTCTGTCTCGGTCCGATTGGCGGAGCGTTCACGAATTGTTCTTCTGGCCGGCAAGGGCATGACCAATGAAGAGATCGGTTTTGAACTGGGCATTACGAGACAGAAAGCGGGCCGCTGGCGAGAACGCTATGCAGACAGTGGAGTCGAAGGCATCAGCCAGGATGCGTATCGGCCAGGGCGAAAACCGAAAATCAGTTCACGCAAGGTTGCACAGGTGATCAGACTCACGACGCAAGAGACACCGGAAAACGCTACGCATTGGAGCCAGCGTCTCATGGCAGATAAGGCCGGCATTAGCATGTCCTCGGTGGGCAGGATATGGAAAAGCCACGGTTTGAAGCCACACCGAATAAATACATTCAAGGTATCGAACGATAAAGAGTTTGCCGAGAAGTTGGAGGCAATCGTCGGTCTTTACTTATCACCGCCAGAAAATGCCATTGTTTTCAGTTGTGATGAAAAGAGTCAGATACAAGCACTGGATAGAACGCAGCCGGGCTTGCCGATGAAAAAAGGCAGGGCGGCGACAATGACCCATGACTATAAACGTCATGGCACCACGACCTTGTTTGCGGCATTGAACATCTTGACAGGGGAAGTGTTAGGTACCTGCGCCGAACGGCATCGCCATCAAGAATGGTTGAAGTTTCTCCGCCAAATAAATAAGTCGACGCCCAAGGATAAAGAGATTCATATTATCTGTGACAACTACGCCACACATAAGCACCCGAAGGTAAAAAGCTGGCTGAAATATCACCAGCGATTCCATGTGCACTTTACGCCAACCAGCGCATCGTGGTTAAACATGGTGGAGCGGTTTTTTCGGGAGCTAACTGAAAAGCAATTGAAACGAGGTGTCTTTAGCAGTGTGGAAGAGCTTGAGCAAACAGTCATGGCGTTCATTGAGACTCATAATCAAGCGCCAGCGCCTTATATCTGGACCAAATCCGCGAGTGACATATTGGAGAAAGTGAAGCGTGGCAGAGAGAAACTTAATAAGTTACAAACTGTTTGACGACCTACACTAGTGACCGTACGAGAAGAGTGGAGGGTGCATTCCAGGGAACAATGATACCGGCGACACCTATCGCCTCCCGCGTAAAAATGGACTGGCTTCCCTCCTCAATTTCCGCCACTCGCCCAAATATTCCTCGGGCTAGTCCTCCGTAGTAACGACACTCGCTGACCGCAGCGCGCATCTCAGCGATGCAGTGGTGAATAACTTTGCCACTTTCAATGGCTATGGCGTGGGCAATTTCTTCCCCGCAGGACTCAATGGCATCGGCTATGTCAAACAACACTTGTGATCGCAGTCGGGGACTGTGCGCCCAGGATGACTGTTCAAAGACCTCTCTGGCTGCGCCGATCGCTCGACGGGTAATATCCCCATCCCCAAAATAGAAAGGCTTATGCTGATCGCCGGAGGCGGCATCGATTGTATGTCTGATTTCGCCCTCGGCGACCCATTCGCCTGCAATCCAGTGTGCGGCCACGGGTGAGTTCATAACAAATGCTCCAGATTGAGGTAGGTTAATATGTAGACTTGCTTGAATATCGAAGTTCTCGAAGAGAAATCCAGTATGCTATTTCGCGTTTTGCAATATCGCAGCAAGCACTTCCGGCAGCTCGCCCATTATAAAATGTCCGGTTGGTAATACATAGGTGGTCCAGCTTTCATCATCTACAATCGCCGAGAAGTATCTCCTTTGAAAGACGCTACCGTTGTTATTACCTGCAAGTACATAGGATTTGAGAGTGCTTTCCGGCAATGGCTCTGATACGCGAACCGTCCCGCCTACTGTGCCAAGCGGCATGGGTAATGTTTTAGCAGCAATTGCTGCTGATGGCTTGGGAAAGGGTATAAGCGCTGTGTGCTGAGCGCCGGGATTGTCTGCGAGAAACTTGGCGACAGTATCTGAAGGGAAGAACAGATCCTTGCCTTTACGAACCGGGGCAAAGGCATCGATGTAGATTACATGGTGAATACGAGTTCGGGCTCGATCCCATGCACCCGTTGCGACCTTGCCCCCATAACTATGCGGGACAAGGTAGACCTTTTTAAGGTTATGCTTCTCGAGAACTGCAAGTACATCATTGATGTGGTCTTCAAGAGTAATAGTGGACTTATGCTCATCTTGGCGCTGGCCCTGCCCGGTTAATGAAATGTTATAGACTACGTGTCCATTTTTGCGAAGAATCTCTGCCACGGGCTCCCACGACCATTCGCCCACCCAAGCACCATGTACCAATACAAACGTTTTGTTCGGTACCTGCTGGGCATGGACGTCAACTCCAGTTCCGTACAGAATCGGTATCAGTAGGCAGAAAATTATGTATTTCAAATTAGCCTTCGCCGTTACAGGTATGCCGCGTTATTTGATTGGGCGGATTCAAGTCGCTAGTGCAATCGGTGGGTTGATCCCAAACAGTACTTGGTTGGGGGTTTTAAAGTCCAGACATTTTCTTGGCCGGTTGTTAAGTTTATCAAAGATTCTCTGGACACACTCCGGCGTCATATCATCAAAGCTAGATCCTTTCGGGGCGTATTGGCGGATCAGACCATTTGTATTCTCATTCAATCCCCGCTCCCATGAATGGTAAGGGTGCGCGAAGTAGCTTTCAGCCTGCAGCTGTTGGGCGATAACCTCGTGTAAGGCAAACTCCTTGCCGTTATCATAGGTCAGTGTTTCTACCGGGGCGGCTAAGGGGGAAAGCGCCCCAAGTATCGCTTCCTTGACGGCCTTCGCCGTTTTATTGGGGGCCAGGGCGATCACTGTGAAACGTGTCTTTCTCTCAACAGCCGTCATCAGTACGGAGCCACCCAAGCGCCCAATGATAAGGTCCATTTCCCAATCACCAATACGCTTGCGCTCATCAACAATCGCTGGACGCTCGTCGATACTTACCCGGTTCTTTAGCTGCCCGCGCTTGTCTGGACTCCCGTAACGCTTCTTACGTTTCTTTTGGCAGCGCAAGTGGGCATGGAGGTCGCCCCCGGCCTTCTTGTCGATCAGAATGTACTGATAAATCCATTCTGGACTAACAGATTGCAGGATTGATTTTGCTAGCCAACCGCTGATCTGCTCTGGACTCCATTCCTCCCTCAGTAGCGATTCAACCCGCTGCCAGGTTATCTCTGTAATACGTGTATGGGTGTGGTGATGCTGCCGTTCAGTGGCAAAACGCTGGGCCTGCTGGGGCCTATAACCACGCAAGCCCGTATTGCGACCAAGCTCTCTGCTAATTGTCCCAGGGCTTCGTCTAAGCTCTCTGGCTATGGCTTTTTGTGTAAAACCAGCTTTTAAAAATGCTTCAATCTGGTATCGTTCGTATTCGGTCAACTGTGTATAGTTCATGTGTAATTTCCTTGGTCGAGAAAATGGCACTGGATTGTACCAGTTGGCCACCTGCTCTAGAAATTGCACTTATGACTTGAATCTAAGTTGTAAAACATCTCGATAAAATTGAATACCACTCGCTTCGGCCCCTCGCGTGTTTTGGTCATTTTCCTGGATTGTATTTATCGCTGCTTGTGCAGTATGGTTGGGCCTGCACAGGTGTAATGGCAGCTAATTACTCGCTCATCTCGGAGGACTTCACATAAAAACCAATATTGAAGTGAGATTTTTAGCAGTGTTTTTTGAGGCTGTTGTGTGATGCTGCTTCGTTACACTTTAATGTTTTTTTCCGTATTTTTGCAAAATACCTCCAGCGCCAGTGAGCCTCTGGTAATTCCCTTGCAGGGAGCCCATTGCGGCGAGGACCCCAATTGCTTTAATCGCATTCACCACGATATCCCGATGCATATTAAGGCAGACGCGGGTCAGACAATTGTTTTTCATACGCGCAACACCTTGGATGCGAATATCCACCCTGACAATAAAGTACCCAACGAAAGATTGGAGCGAGTTCATGGAAGTACGGTACACCCCATTACCGGCCCCGTGTACATACTAGGTGCCAAGGCAGGAGACACGCTAGCGGTTACCATTCATGCTGTGAAACCTGCTGACTATGGTTTTACCCTCATTTTACCGAGTGGGTTTATTTCTGATCTATTTCCCAAAGCTCGATACCAAGTGCTGTGGAAGCTAAACGATGCGTATGCCGAGTCGCCTAGCCTTCCAGGGGTGCGGATACCAAACGCCAGTTTTCCTGGAATAGTAACGGTGCTTCCAGATGAGGAATTGAACCAACGAATGCTGGTGCGAGAGGAGCGATTGCTAGCGGAAGGGGGGAGGGTGAGTGTACCGGAGCCGGTGAATGCGTCTCCGGCAAACGTGTGTGGTAAATCGGGTACTCATGTATCCGAGTGCTTGAGGACCATGCCGCCAAGAGAGCATGGAGGAAACGTCGATATCCGCTATTTGGCTCCTGGTGTAACACTCTATCTGCCATGCTATGTAGACGGCTGTGGTTTAGGCATTGGTGATGCGCACTACGCTCAAGGCGATGGAGAGGTCTCAGGAACTGCCATTGAAATGGACGCTGTGGTTTCCGTCTCGACGAAAGTCTTAAAACAGGGTATTGGTCTGAAGGGATTGTATTATGAAGGCCAGGCAACATTGCTCGATATTCCTTCGCGGCGTTTTTTCGCGACTACCGGAATGCCCTTTAAAAAAAGCGGTGAAGTACCACCAGATATGCTCTATTTGGAGTCCGAAAAAATTGCGGCTTTAACCGGGTTATCCAAAGATATTTCTCTAGCGGCACGTAATGCGTTGATCGAGATGTTACATTATCTGGTCTCAAGCAAGGGTTTAACCAAAGAGCAGGCATATGTGGTGATGAGTGTCGCCGTCGATTTGAGAATTGGCCAACTGGTCGATGCCCCCAATGTTAACGTATCGGCAATATTGCCCCTGGACATATTTGTAGAAGACATTGATTAACCACAGGCAAAAAGTTTAGACGAAAAAAACCCGGGAAACCGGGGCTTTCTATGGATAACTGAAGCTATTCCCCAGTTACCTTCCTGCGCTTGATTAAAACGCGATAGAAGCTCTCAAACTAATTGAGCGGGTTTCTTCAAGGTTGGTTGTCACAACCGCTGCGCCTGACAAGGTAGAGGCATTGACAAAGGTATGAACAAGTTCGTTATTGAGGTTTCTCCCAACTAAAGCAAGTGACCATGAATTGCTATTTCTGGTTTCACCAGAAAGAATCAGGCTGGCATCAAATCGCTCTCTTGAGTCCTGAAAACCTAGAGGGTCACGTTCAATCGACATAAATTGCTCGTCCATATACAGGTACTTGGCAGATGTCGTCAGTGTCATATCACCTACAGAAACAACATAATCTGCACCAAACACAAAGGAAACTTCAGGTGCCACCGGCAAGGTTTCACCAGCTAAGTCCTGAACGCCTGTAAAGTTACCCGTAGCAACTGCTACGTTGTCGCAACCATTAACACTTCCATTCACAATTGCCTCGGGCGATGGCACTTGTCCAAGATAGCAAGAACCCAGAAATTCATCATAGGTTGCGTCTGTGTAGGCACCAACAAAGCTAATATTCAAGCCTTCAATGGGCGTTGACCACAATAAATCTACCTCGAGGCCTTCACTGGTTGCATCTGCCGAAGCAACAACTTGCTGAATGAGGACAGGGTCGTTTGCTGAAACCTGTAAACCCTCAACTTCTGTATGGAAAATCGTCCAGTTGAAGCGTATAGAGTTATCCAGGAAGTAATGCTTACCGCCTACTTCAAAATTAGTGGTTTCTTCCTCACCAAAGACAAAGTTATCCGGGTTACCTGCGCCCCTTAAATCAAAACCGCCCGACTTAAATCCTGTGGCACTGGTAATATAAAACCGGTGATCATCCGAAGGGGAGTACTGCAGCGAGAGGTTATATGACGTGTTCGTATCGTCAATCTTGTCTGTAATTGGTGCACCTGGTGTCATACCGTCATTACCCATTGTGCAGGCCGAAAGAGGTATAAAAGGCACATTGCAGGGAACCGGGGCAGCGTCTAGATCACTGGTATAAATTTCACCAACAACCTGTGCTTTCGATCCTTCTCTAGATTCATCTGTATAACGCAGACCTGCTGTCAGGGTGAATTGATCGGTAAAATGCCAGTCAATCTGTCCAAAAAGCGATGTTGATTCCGTTTCCGACTTCTGAAATTCATTACGTGACACCGCTACGTTCGGTGGAATGGGAGGACCAACTGCTCGATCAACGCCATGGAAGCTCTGCGATGCATCCAACTCACCATCGAAGTAGGTCCCACCTACAATGTAATCAAGGCTTTCTGAAGGCGTACTGCCAACAATGCGAATCTCTTGATAAAATTGTTCGAAATTCTCATCATTATTGATGCTCACTCGTTCGATGCTGATCTGGTCGCCACTAAAGGTATCAGCAACATCGTACTCGGTAATACCGGTTAAGGATGTCAGCGTAAAGTTGTCAAACTCCATATCTAGAGTAACGCCGAAAAAGTCGGATTCAAGTGTGAAAGGCTCTTCGGTAGCAAACTGATTACCATTGGCATCAGTACGGAGATCCACAGTCGAATTCTTATCATCAACACCGCTACAAATCAGTCCACTAGATTCAGCCCTGGCAATACTCTGTGGAGGCCCTGATGGTCCCTGAAATTCAGGGCAGCCTGTAATAACACGCCCCTTGCCTTTTCGGTCATAGTCAGTGTTCTGGTACAGAAGGCTCAAAGTTGTAGATTCAGTGATATCTATATCCAACATAAGACGTGCCGTCAGATCTTCGCTCTGCTGTAGGCTATCACCTGTCACTGAGTTATCTATCCAGCCATCGACGTCACGATAGTTGATTACCGCTCGACCTCTAACACTATCGGAGAAAGCACCAGATACCATAGCTTCTACTTCATAGCCTTCACTGGCCTCAAAGTTGTACTGTGATGACAAGGAAGCTTCAAATTCATCGGTCGGGCCGTTTGATGTAACATTGAGAGCACCCAAAGAGGTGTTTTTACCAATAATTGCGCCCTGAGGGCCCTTTAGTACCTCCACCTGAGCAACATCGACCAGAGCACTTCGGCCCAGGCGACTTCGTGTTGAAAAGAAACCATTGAATACCTGCCCAATGCTCGGCTCGAAGTGAATACCACTACCGAATGTGCCAAGACCACGCATGAAGTACAGGTCAGAAGCTCCAGCTGCCTGAATATAGCTAAAATTGGGTGTGTAGGGTGCCAGCTGCTGAAAATCAACGATACCCTGCTCCGCAATCAGCTCGCCCGAAACGGCCTGTAATGCTATAGGAACATCCTGTAGTGATTCTGCACGCTTACGTGCCGTGACAAGGACTTCTTCCAGTTCAGCCGATATTGCAGGAAATGGCACAGCCATTACACAGGCGATACCTGCTGCGCATAGCGTAGATTCTATCTTATAATTTTTCATCGCTTCCCCTTAAAAATAGTATATTGATTCCTAAATCATCCCAAAAACCCTTACTAAGTGAGCCAGCCAGATAGAGCTCCCAAGCAACCATAATAGTAGATTGCCGTGTCGCTTTGTATGTACATAAACTTGTTTAGCATGTACTTTCCTAGATTCCTGCGAATGCGGAACGGCCATCACGATTGCGCCCATTGTTTAGGCGCAACGAGCATAAGGTCGCGCCCCCCTAGGCCCGCGTTGCCTGAGAGCCGATGAGCTTCACTGCCCTGCCTGTGCAGTCGGCGTCATGAAGTTGAAAAGTGTTCGCAACATGCACTTTATTGCGGCTGCCGCATTAAAAGTTAATCACTCGCATTTGCATGAACCTTTCTCAGCGTTTCATCAAACTGCTTGATTTCATCCACAGATAATCCAGACAGGACATGATTGTTTGTGGCACGGGATATTTCCGCCAGATGGGGCACTAGCTTTAGACCTGCTTCAGTAAGGGTGACACTTACAGACCGCTTGTCTTGTGATGAGATGGCGCGTTGAACCAGCTGTTTTTTCTCTAGTCTGTCCAGTAAACGCGTGATCGCAGAACGATTTAGCCCCAAATGCTCGGCAAGTTCGGCGGGAGTGTTCTTTTCATCATGATACAAGCTATATAAAACAGGCCATTGAGCGACGGTAATATCGTATTGATCAAAACGGCTTTGCAGGCTTTCACGTACTGCATAGTAGGTATGGCGCAACCAATAGCCGGTGCTTTCTTTCAGTGCAAAACGTTCATCCAGTTTCGCCATGGTTGACTTCCTGATTCATTTAGTAATATAGTTGCCTAGGCAATTATATAGATCTAGTGACTCAAATAGCAAGCAATAGAAACGCTACGAATATTATTATGAATAACGAGGAGCAAAATATGTCCGCGCAAAATGTACTGATAGTGGGTGCCGGTCCAGCCGGATTAATTTTGGCAAATGAGCTGTTGCGGCGGGGCGTGGACTGCCGAATTATTGATAGGCAGACCAGACCCATCGAAAGCTCACGGGCATTTACCATTCATTCGAAGACAATGGAGATGTTTGAAAATATCGGTATTGCTCATCGTTTTCTTGAGTATGGGATTAAAAACAACGGTTTCACATTTACCTTTCAAGGTGAAGATCATCGCACAGAGCTGGACTTTACTAAGTCAAAAACGCGTTATCCGTTTATTACTGTGTTTAACCAAAATGAAACGGAAAAGCTGCTACGCGAACATTTGGAAGCCCGCTATGGAAAAACCATTGAGTGGGGGACGTCTTTAGCCTCTCTCGAACAAGTGGGCGACACGGTCGATGTTGAACTGACGTACATAGACGGCGAAGAGCATGTACAGAAGGAGAATTTTGGTTGGGTCATTGGCTGTGATGGTATTCGCAGCACAGTGAGAGACTCTTTGGGTTTGCCATTTGAAGGCGAAAGCTATCAGGGGCAGCTTATGCAAATGATGGACACGCCTATACTCGGCTACGAACATACCGATGAGTGGGTTCATTACTTTATGTCGAAAGAGACCTTCTTGTTGATTAGTCGATTGCCTGGCGATAGATATCGTATTTTGGTGAGTGACCGTGGTGAGTCGAGAGCGAGTGGTGAGCTAACGGCTCGGGATACTTTCCAGGAAATATTCGACAGCTTGGGTGTTAAGGGTGAGATCGTTGAGCCTCGTGAGAGTACCAGCTGGCGAATCTGGAAACGTCAAACTACTAGCTATCGTAAAGGGCGTATGTTCGTTGCTGGAGATGCGGCTCATATCCATTCGCCTTCAGGTGGGCAGGGTATGAATGCCTGTATGCAAGATACATTTAACCTGGGCTGGAAGCTGGCCATGGTGATTAACGGTGGAATGAAAGATGAATTCCTCGATTCCTACGAAACAGAACGTATGCCGGTTGCACAACAAGTAGTTGAGGGCACAAACGATATGCACCAAATCATTATGGCGCATGGCGATGACATGGCTGGCCGCGTTGCGTTGACTAAGCGAGAAGGTTGGAATGAGCGTGCGGTCGCCAAGATTTCTGGTTTGGGTTACACCTATGAAGACAGCCAGAAAACCCCGGAAGGTATGACTGTATTGCCTGGCCTCGCTATTGGAAGTCGTGCTCATGATGTGGTTCTGCACGGCACACAACGACTATTTGATATCATGTCGCAGCCAAGGATGTCCTTGCTGGTGCTTTGTCGCGATGGCGATGGGAAGGCGGCTGAAGAGTTCATAGAAACAATTGATAAGAAATATGGTCGCTCCGTGAAAGGCCATATCGTTCAGCGAGAGGCAGTCTGGGGTCTAAATCAGGCTCTGTATTACCACGATGCCGAGGGTGAGGTCTTTGCAGACTACGGTGACGCAGATCAAAGCAGCCTTCTGTTGCTGCGCCCAGATGGATACATCGGCTTCCGTTGCCTGCTGTCTGAGAAAGATCACCTGATGCAGAATCTGGAATCGTTTTTAATCGCTAGCTAAGTTGCGACAGAAGTAAATTTGTAAGGGAACTGGAGGAACAAATGGCAGTTATAAAATATATTTCGCACCAAGGCACAGAAACAGAAATCGATGTTGCTGCGGGCATGTCTGTGATGCAAGGTGCATATGATAATGACATTAATGGCATTCTTGCTGAATGCGGTGGCGCATGCAGTTGCGCGACATGCCATGTATATGTCGATGATGCATGGGTAGGTAAAGTGCCTGCGGCGGATGATATGGAGCAGTCCATGATTCAGATTGTTCCGGAACCTCGCGAGAACAGCCGGCTTTCCTGCCAGCTTAGAGTGACTGCTGATATGGACGGTCTGGTGGTTCGCATGCCCGAAACACAAACTTGAACCGGTAGAGAAAGAGTATCTGCTGAAGCATTGGTATATAATAACAAAAAGTCGTTTATTCGGTGATGATGGAGGGCCTCATGCTCACACAAAAGGTAATACCTCATTACTATCTCTATGGTGAAACGCAGCAGAACGATGAGCTGGAGTTTTTGCATATTGAGAAGATAGCTTATCGGAGTGCCCAAAATAATTGGGAGATTACTCCGCACCGTCACGACAATCTAATGCAGCTTTTGTATTTAGAAAAGGGGCATTTGGAAGCTAGTATTGATGGCTCGCTTAAGCGGCACAACGCGCCTTGCTTACTGTGTATCCCTGCCACTGTTGTACATGGATTTATCGTAAACCCAACTACAGAAGGTTATGTATTATCCGTTTCAACAGTATTTTTACATAGCATTTTTTCTCAGGCGGAGATGCTCGTCATTCAGGGTATTACTGCGCATGCCGGAGCTATACGTATAGATTCCAGGACACAAAATCATCTTCAAATTGCATCGTTGATAGAAAATATCGAGTCCGAGTTTCGGGCGAGAAAGGTTGGCCGAATAGCCATTACAGCCGGTTACCTAAAAGTGCTTTTGGTCTCCATAGCACGAGAAGCCGAGATCATTCAGAGCGCAAGCGCAAACTGCGCGCCCTATTTAGGCTTATATCGCGAGTTTGAAAAGTTGATCGAAGAACAATATAGGAACCACCTTACAGTGCCGGACTATTGCAAACTACTGAATATCACTGATAACCGGCTTTACAGCATCTGCAGATCAGTCGTTGACCAAACCCCAACTCACTTGTGTCATGAAAGACTGCTTCTTGAAGCGAAGCGTAGTCTGTTCTACACGGTTATGAGTATTACTGAGCTTAGCTATGATCTCGGTTTTAGGGAGCCAGCACACTTTTCAAAGTTTTTCTGTAATGGGGTGGGGATGAGTCCTTCAGTGTTTCGGGAGAAAGTAAGCGCTCAATAGATCCCATCTAATATTCTCTGCGCCAGGCTGCTACTGTACCGGTCACGGAGTGAGTTGCAATGTATGATTCAGCAAGGTGATGCGTCCCTGAGCTGTCGGCAGTGTAGCGACTCGTGCACGCGTGAATAATGACTTAACCGTTGTCTGGGTGAAATAATGGCTCATTGCTATATCAGCGCTATAAACAGGGCTTAAATCGAAGCTGTAGACGTCCTGCCAGCAGTGATTAATGTCAACCTGAAGCATGGCGCCATAAGAACTGTCTTTCACTAAGCGAAACTTCTGCCCACTGGCGCCCTAGGCGGAACTCATTAATCCGCCAATTTCCGACAAGGACATTTTTGGGAGAGCTATTGCATTTTTATGCCCGTGTGCGAGCCTGATCGCTCGCTGTGCTTCCGCTGCGTTACCGCCAGGTAGGGTCCACGGCAATATAGGGGCGTGAGCAGCACACTTACCGCCGCATCTAATTGATTTGGAAAGCTTTTATCTTTCTAATATCGAACACCTCATCATTTGCCGAGGGAGGGGTAAACGAATATTCTCCATGCACGTTCACATGGGTCCAGGTAATAACGCTTCCTCCTCGGATTGCGTCTATGATCTGACGCCGCTCATCGGGGCTCGGTGTATTGATTACATGTTCCGACAACGACAGGTAATTCCACAGAATGATGGCGTTTTGCAAAAGCAGTTTGCAGGTCGATGCCACTTCCTGCTGATGCAATGATCCATCCTGAAATGCATGGTCATTGTCAAAGAACACTGCCGCTGAAAACTTGTTGGCTTGCTCGACCCGACTAAGTTGCATTTCGATTCGCTGGCGAAGTTCAGCGTCATCAAAATAGGTCAGGATAAACTGACTCTTAATTATACGCCCAAATTCTTTCAAGGCCCGATAAAGTGGATGATCCAGCGCATATGAACTCAGACGCTTAAAGAGCTGAGAAGCGGTGGTACGACGGGTCTTGATCGTGGCCATAAAACGAAGCACATTGTCCCACTGTCGCAAGATCAACTTCTGATTGATCGTCCGGCTCGGTAGCAAAGAATAACCTTTTCTTTGAAAACTTTTCCGCGATGAGAATGCATAGAGGCGATGTTTTCCTATGTTTGCGAGTCGAGGGGCAAATGAGATACCCATCAAATGGGTTGTGCAAAAAATCTGCTCAGTAAAGCCGTGAGTGTCCGTCGAGTGAACATGCCCGCCGGGCACCTGGTTGTCAAGCAGCCCATCGATCACGTAGGGTGCCTCACGGTCGGATGCGCTGAATAATGTGTTGTGGAAAAGCACCTGGCGTTCATCAATAAAAGTGTAATCGGTAACGCCTTTGTCTTTACCAAAATATTTGAAGGAGTAGTTCGCATGCAGGCAGTCCACGGCCACTGTTACCTTGCGTCCATCGCTGCTTGAATGTAGGGCAGGGGGTTGGCTGAGGTAGTTGTTCGCCAGTGCCAGCTCTCCGATTAGTGAGGTTATCCTGCGGTTTGCCGCTCTAAGGTTTTCATGATCAAAATACCAGTTCACGGTATTGCGTAACACATCATCGTTGAGTCCAGTGGATATCTTCGCGAGTTTGCTGACGCCAATGTTGCACCCCTGGGCGATAATACCGGCCATCAAGGTCTCGGGGGATGGCTTCATTTTACTGTGCTTTGTACTGAAGTGTTTGAAGGCACTGGTGAAATGACAGGCACTATCGACACTTTTTAACAACTGCAAAATAGGCACGATACCTTGCCTCGTTAGAGTTGAAGAAATGAATGAGTCGGTATCGTAATCGGTCTTCGGTGTACGTACGCGGCATTTCCCGTCGTCTCTAACGCTCATATAGGCTCCCAGAACATAAGCGGACGAGATTCTCCGCTCAGAGGGCTTAAGCCGTTGATTTCACGACAAATTCTATCCGCCATTTTCTGAGACGCTTGATAGGGCTTGCTTTTGGCCGAATCTGGACCAGGCCTTTACATCGGGCTGAGGTTGATTTCCAACGTCATCCCAAGCACTGTCGCTGCCCTACTGGCAGTTTGGAGTGTTATGGTTTCATTGTCTGGATCAAGCAATCTATCAAGCTGTGAACGGCTTGTTTTCAAGCGTTTGGCCATATCGGTTTTTGAAATATTTTGGTCAAGCATGGCAGCTTCAAGTTTTGCTGACAGCACTTTCTTGATCGCGGCATTTTGAACATCTTCATAGATACCATCTGCCTTTAGAAAATCGTCAAAGCTTGAACCTGCTCGAGGGTTTCTTTTAGCCATTTTTCTGATACTCCGTCTTCCGCTTCTGAGCGAGTTTTAAATCTCTGTCCGGTGTTTTCTGGGTCTTTTTAACAAAACCATGCAATAGGATCATTTCTGATTTGTCGATGTAGAAAAACACACGGGCGATCCCGCTCTTAATATTACTTCTGACCTCCCACAATCCAGGATAGCCAGATAAGGATTTGCACAGCGGTTCACCACAAGGCCAACCGAACTCCACTGCCATAATGTCCTGCCCAATTGTTTGCCGATCCTCTTGGGTCAGTGAAAGCAACCAGTCCCTAACAGGTTCTTTCCCGCTAGAGAGGCGATAAAAAACGGCGGTTATTGTTTTCTTGGGCGCCATCATCTGGCTAAATGTACCACATGTGGTACATGCCGAGCAATAGAAATAGTTTCTTACTCTTGTATACGGCCTTGGGGCCTGCGGGATAAGTGAACGAGATTTTCCGCTCAGTGGAACTAACCCATTGCCCTGTAAGGATTCATTCCTTCCTCTTTTGACAAAGTCGGAGGTCAACCCAGTTTTAGCGCTAGAATGCTCGGCATATCAAAGGCATCATCATTAGCGGCAGGGCGAGTAAAATCATATTCCCCCTGCATATTGACGTGTGCCCAGGCTATGATCGAGCCACCGGTGATGGCCTCGAGCATGTCCTGCCTATCGTCGGGATCGGCGGTTGAGGATAGCCGTTGCGACAGGTACAGATAATTCCACAGAACAATGGCATTTTGTATCAGCACTTTACAGGCCGTCGCTATTTCCTGTTCCTCCTTGGTGCCTACCTGGAACTCCTGGTTGTTGGCGAAGAACACCGCCGCCGAAAACTTGTTGGCGAGTTCCACTTTGTTCAGCTGCTTTTCAATACGCTGACGTAGTTCTACGTCGTCATAGTAAGTCAGTATAAACTGAGATTTAATAATGCGGCCAAATTCCTTCAATGCCCGATACAACGGATGATCTTTCGCATAGGAGCTCAACCGCTTGAACAATTGCGAAGCGCTGGAATAGCGCAGTTTGATCGTCGCCATAAAGCGGAGGATGTCATCCCAGTTTTTGAGGATGAGCTTCCGATTGATTGTGCGACTGGGCACAATGCTGTAACCGCGCTTTTGATACGTGGATTTGCTTGAGAATCCATACAGCCGCTGATCGCCAATCTTTTTGAAGCGAGGGGCAAAGGCGGTATCGATCATATGCGTCGCCGTAAAAATTGCCTCAGAAAATCCGTGTGTATCCGTCGAGTGGATATCACTCTTGACGACTTCATTTTGCATCAGGCCATCAATGACATAGGCGGCCTCCCTATCGGATGCACTAATCACGGTAGAGTGGAACAGGGCATGACGCTCATCGATAAATGTATAAATCGTGACGCCTTTATCCTTGCCAAAATATTTGAAGGAATAGCTCGCGTGCAGTGAATCTACGCCAACATTTACCTTGCGGCCGTCACTGCTGGTATGCAGCTGGTCCGGATATTTTTGAAACGCATTGGATAAAGCGAGCTTGTCAATCAGGCCAATAATGACGTTGTTCGCTGCCTGAATATTTTTCAGACTAAAGCACCAGTTCACAGTATTTTTCAGCGTACTTTCGTTGATACCGACGGAGATGTGGGACAGTTTATCAATACCGATGTTGCAACCCATGCCCATAATTCCGGCCAGAACCGTTTCGGCGGTCGGTTTCAGTTTGTGGTGTTTTGGACTCAGATGCTTAAAGCAACGGATGAATTCGCTCGTTTGGTTAATGTCCCGAAGAACGCGCAAAACGGGAACGATACCGTTTTCTTTCAATAGGGTTCCATTGTATCCGTCCTCGCTATATGACGTACCGGGCGTGCTGACCTTGGCATAGCCAGAGTCGTCAACAGACAAGTACGTATTACCCCCTTCACCAAAGCGGCCATTGACAGCCTGGTATGTGTTATCCAGGGTGGTTTTGAGTTCTGCAAGGTAGCCGGCGCCATCTGCGAATTTTTGTAAGCCAGCCAATGTCAGCAAGCGGTCTCGTTCTTTTTGCCAGCGTGCGGTAGGAATTAGGTAGTCCTGTATGGCGCGATAACGGTATGAATATTGAAGGTTAAGCTTGCCCGCGCGCACTGCATCCGCAACGGATTGAAAAAGCAATATTTTGTACAGCGATGTGCGAAATGCGGTATCGCCAGCAACAATGTCTCGTTCTTTCTCTGGCAGGAAGTCCAGGGGAGGAGAGTGTCCGATGTTCCCATCCGTCACTTGAAAATATCTGACAGCAGCCAGTAACGTTTTTTCCGATGAGGCAGCATCAAATTCGAGGGACTTCAGCACCGAAGACACTTTGCGTTGAAGGCGCAAAGATTGATTTCCCAGGGTATCGTAATAGTGCTGGCCATCTGTGTGTCGGTCGAGTAATTGTTCATAGAATTGCAATTTCTCAATTTTTATATCGCCCTGCAGAGCCTCATGATCATCGATCAGGCGTTCGATCTTTTCCATTCTCTCGGAGTCGGAGTGATCTTTGCATCGAACGATGCGCGTAATTTCGTCCAGTAGATGGCGTGAATTCTTATGGGACGTGTTGATTGTTTGAATCGCTGTCTTTCGCTCTGATTGCATGTTTTGCTCTCTCTGAGCAAGCCTCTTATTGACAGCGTTCGTGGCAGTACGGACACTTTTTAGAAAAATATCCATCAATACATCCTGACGGAAATAATACTGGTGCTTGATAAAGGCCAGTAAATGAAGGTGGCGTTTCTGTGGGTTGGGAAACTGCTTCACTTGTGTCAGCGTTGCCTTTTGTACCCATGTAGCGTAGTGCTCTGTGGCTTGTTGGTTCAAATCCAGCTCGTCAAAAATTGATCGAAACCGTCCGAAGTAATTTCTGAGCGTCCGGGACGCGTTGACATTTTGCTGAATGTCCTTGGCGCGCAATGACTGGTTAACCTGTTTGATTTGCCCGAGCAAAGGAAGCCAGTGAATCTTCGGACTTGCTAGCAATGCTTCTAGCGAGGATCTTTCATCCTCCCGCAATTCTGTTGCCAGGGTGATTAACAGGCTAGATTCCACGATATTGAAGCTGTCCGTAATCACTGTGGATAGCTGATGGTAGGTCGGTATTTCGATGCGTTGCTTCCAGCAAAAATCGATTGCAGCAACGAATACCTGTTCTGGCTTCAATTGCTGCTGGGCCAACAATTGGATACGTTCAGCAATCAATGTGGCATTGGACTCATCGAAAGGTGTCCAATCCAGCAATGTCAAAATGCGTGATCTATGCTGTAAGATTCGGGCTGATGGGTAGCGATCGAAATTGAATTCATCTGTGATGTTGAGAAGCTGCTTCACGTATTGAATATCTCTACGGCGATACACAGATGGCACAAAGAATCTTCCGCAATTCCGGAAATATCCGAGCTGCAAAAGAAAGCCGACTTTATTTGTCGTTGTGCGTAACTGGCTCAGAGTTCTTCGAATATCCTCAGTCACGACAAAGTAGGCGTGACGTTGTTCTTTTGTAAAAACGGGAGGGGAGTCGAATTTCCTTTTTTCAGTGGGCGACAGAAAGACCAATCGCGTCATTTAGGAACTCCTGAATACATATTGCCTTGCCTATAATTATCTATATACTGTGATAACTAATATTAATACGGTAAATGTATCAGCGTGAGCAGCCGATGACAACCGCTAGCATGAGACGGCCTCCACTAGTGTAGTGTATTAAACAGATTAATGATATAATGATTACTTCATTCACTACCCGTGTGAAGCTAATGCCCGCCCAAATAAATATAACTTTAACAGCGCAAGAGAAAAAACAGTTGGAAAAAAATGTTAGAAGCAAAACGACACCGGTTCGATTGGTAGAGCGCTCAAGGATTATTTTGCTCGCTGCAAAAAATGTTCCCAACTACAAAATTGCTGAAGAGCTGGAAATTGATGTCAACAAGGTAGGCCGATGGCGCAATCGTTTTTTTGAGAGAGGGTTTCGGGGAATAGAAAAAGATTTGCCAAGAGGGGCTAATCACGGCGGCAAGAATTCTGCGGACCAGGCAAAGCTGCGGTCGAAAGTCATCAAGATAACCACGCAGGAAAAACCCAAGGATGGCACCCACTGGACAACCCGGGGTTTGGCAAAAGTGATGGGCATTAATCACTCCTTTATAAATAGAGTGTGGCGAGAAGTTGGTCTGAAGCCACACCTGGTTGCTCAGTTCAAGGTGAGCAACGATCCTGCCTTTGAAGAAAAGCTACGCGATGTTGTTGGCTTGTATTTATCGCCGCCAGAGAATGCAGTTGTTTTCTGTGTTGACGAAAAGAGTTCCATTCAAGCGCTGGACAGAACGCAGCCGGGATTGCCGATGAAGCCCGGGCGCGGCGGAACCATGACTCACGACTATAAGCGTCATGGTACAAGCACCTTGTTTGCGGCACTGAACACCCTGACTGGTGATGTTATCGGTGAGTGCAAAAAGCGTCACCGGCACCAGGAATTTTTGGCGTTTCTGAAGACTGTGGAAAAACAAACACCCAAGGAGTTAGACCTTCACCTTATCGTTGATAACTACGCGACGCACAAACACGAAAAAGTGAAGAACTGGATTAAGCGTAATAAAAGGGTTCACTTACACTTTATTCCAACCAGTTCTTCGTGGCTAAATCTGGTGGAGAGATTTTTGGGTTTGTTGACAGAAAGGCAACTGCGCCGTGGTGTATTCACATCGGTACAAGAGCTGGAAGAGACCATCATGGATTTTATTGAGAGGCACAATGAAGATAAAAAGCCATTTGCCTGGACAAAGTCCGCAGAAGAGATTTTGGAGAAAGTGGGGCGCGCAAGGCATGCACTCTCAAATCATCAGTCAGTTTAATACACTACACTAGCATACCTGGATGCCATGGAGTATATCGATAACGCGAGTCCGCCCGACGGCCTGTCGGAAGCGCAGAGTCGCGATTTCACCATTGCTGTGCAATTCCTCCAACAGTACACCGGTAGCGCCGCAACGTTTAATAGTTACCGTCGTGAAGTCGAAAACTTGCTGCAATGGACCTGGCACATTGCCCTGTCCACACTGGATGGACTGAAGCGAGAGGATATCGAGAAATTCATTCGGTTTAGTCAGCGTCCACCAGCCGCCTGGATCGGCGTTAAGAAAGCGCCGCGTTTTATTGACAGTGAAGGTGAGCGCCGACCAAACCCCGAGTGGCGACCCTTCGTGGCAACGGTCTCGAAATCTGCCCACAAAAAGGGCGAAGCGCCTTCTAAAAAGGACTATTTCGCCTCAAATAACAGCATCAAACAGCTGATGGCTATCTGCAGTAGTTTTTACCAATATCTGCTGTTAGAGGAATATGTCTACACCAACCCGGTGGCCTTGATTCGGCAAAAAAGTAAGTTCGTGCAGAAGCGTCAGGGCCAAACTAGAATACGTCGATTGAGTCCACTTCAGTGGCAAGTGGTCATCACTACCGCTGAGCAGATGGCCGCAGACAACCCGGGATCTCATGAGCGAACGCTCTTCATGTTATCCGCGCTTTACAGTATGTATTTACGGATATCAGAGTTGGCGGCTAGCGATCGCTGGACACCCACGATGAATGACTTTCACAAGGATAACGATGGATTGTGGTGGTTTACCACGGTAGGAAAAGGCAATAAAGAGCGGCAAATAGCGGTTAGCGATACAATGCTGGCTGCGCTAAAACGCTGGCGGAAGTTTCGGGGGTTATCGGTACTACCCACGCCAGCTGATGACTCGCCACTACTTCCGGTTCATCGGGGCCAAGGGCCTATGGCCAATACCACACACATACGGCCTATAGTACAAGACTGTTTCGACCAGGCGATTCAGAGCCTTGTTGCTCAGCAACAAACAGAAGAGGCCGAATCACTGATGGGTGCTACCGTGCATTGGCTGCGCCATACAGGTATCTCAGAAGACGTCAAAACCAGGCCCAGAGAGCATGTGAGAGACGATGCAGGCCATAGCTCCAGCGCCATTACCGACAAGTACATTGATATAGAGCTCAAAGAGCGGCACAAATCAGCGAAAAAGAAGCGAATTCACTCCCTGTAAAAGTGGCGGGAAAAATTACTGGGAAATCAGCGGCTTAAACCCACTGAGCGGAGAATCACGTCCGCTTATGTTCTGGGAGCCGAAATTTTGCCGCGTTTTATGGAAAAGTGATCCTAACAGCGCTTGGGATTCAGGTAGAAATGTGAGGCGCCAAATATCGCCAGTCAGAAATTCCAACATCTTCTCACTCGTCTCTACGCAAGCTTCCCAATTCGCAGGGTTCCTTACCGGAATCTTGACAGCAATCTCGCGTGTCCAGCGGTCACCGTCACCCGTATTACGCTCGATTAGACGATCACAGCCATATATTACTGCACAAAAATAGGCGAATTCGGCTGCTTCCTTATTGAAAGGCCCCCGAATACGCGCGTAGTCCTCAATGTTGAATGAGAGCTTTACGGAGTCCTGCCCGGCAATATTAAGGTATACACCTGCACCGGAGTGAAAGGGGCTCTCGACATGTGTTGTTACTGTTATATCAATCATCGGCAATCAGTATGTCCAATACTTCCTGGTTGATGGAGTCTGCGATCGATATTGCCTCTGCGCTTCTCCAGTCAATAGACGCTAGATCTCTGTCTTGGGCAAGCTCGTCGACCACAAGCGCTCTTATGAGCTCGCGGGCCTGCTTGAAGAACCCATCACACTGCTTCTGAGATATCTTGCCTCTCACGAAGGCGCCTTCCTTCTGCTCAAAATTCACGGCGAGCACATGAGAGAAATAGATCTGTAGATAGCCTTCTACACCAATTTCTCGGCTACTTAACAATTCATCGAACTCTTCCACAGTCTCCGCCCCTTCACCCAACTCATCCAGCGTTCTTGCCATACCCTCTGTCAGCGCGGAGTCGTCGAGTAGACCTCCATCCTCACAAAGTGTATCTAGGACGGTATCCAATACTTCATCTAATGACTTACCTTCTAAATCACCTAACCCGAGTCTCTCAAGGGTTTGACTCAATCCCGAGTTGGATACGCCTGCCAGGAACCCACCAAGACGGGCCCCCGTTGTTGCAGCTCGAGCTCGCGCCGTTGAGCCGCCTCCGCCTCCACGTCTACCCTGAGTCCTTCCTCCAGAACTAGGCCCCTTAGATCCGACGGAGGACCCACCGGACGCGGTATTGATATATTTCTTGTAGGCCCCCGAAAATGCGCTTAATGCGCTCGTTGTTTTTCCGGTCGTTAGCGGCCCGTCAGAGGCTGCGGACCCCACCTTATCGTTGACGCCCGGCCACTTAGGGCTATCGTATGCTTTCGAAGTTCCCACGTTTATCCCCGCTAGTTCTTGCTCTTTTTCTTAAGTGCCCGCCCTATTTTAGTGTCTGACGCTTTCAATTCTGCCACCACTTCCTCTAGAATTTCTCCGGAACGAGAGCCAGTGGGGTACTTCATATTTCGTAATTTAACACCGAGTCCGGGTTTGAGATTACTTGGACCGACCTTGCCAATACAGGACCTGAACGCGCTTGCTGCCAGTTCCGACTCGCCTAACGCCAAATCAAGCAGGGAATCCATTGGTGTATTGTCCTCAATGTCCTGCATTGCCTTCTTGGCCACCATCGCGATGACACCCGACTGCTCATCCTCCGAGAGCGCGAGAAAAAGCTGTACTTTGTTCTGAGGAGTCTGCGAGCTAGCGAGCAGCGAATCCACGCTTAGGCGCATAGCTTGGCTTAACAGTTTTACGCCGGATAACGTATCGGTAATGGAACTCCTCGAGAGCCAGAAATAGTCGCGAAGATCGGCACCAGACAACATCGGCTCGGACTTAATCCATTTCCAGATTCTCGGTGTTCCCCACCCCTTAAGACTGTCATCGATTTCATCTGCGTTACTCGCCGCTTCCAAGTCTGTAAGCACTCCTACCGATCCATCTTCACTGTTTCGATGCAGGTTGTAGAGCTCTTCAAATCGATCATCGCTGATATACTCAAGGACCATGAGTTTTATTAGTATGTGGTCCTTGACGTGCTGGAGATGCGCTATGCCTCCCAGTTTTTTCCTGAGCCAATAGGCATTGAGAAAACGCTTTATCTGCCTCGGGTTTCCCTTTAGGCCATCTGTGATAGCGTCAGAACAAGCCTCCACCAATCTGACACACTCCGTCAGCTCTACTTTGGCACTTCCTTCTGGCAGTGACTCTAGGGTATCGCCAAGAGGAAAGGAGCTATAGCGTTCCTGTGCCAAAAACTCAGTATACTCTCCGAGCACTTCACCAAATTTCTTAGAATCCAGATGTTTCTTCAAAAACAACAGGGCCATATAGGATCGCACTTCGTGTGGTGCCAGCTTGGGGAGCGTATAGGGTACTTGAATCAATTTCTCCAAATAATCGGTGACTAGTGATTCCTGCTCTAGAGACTGTGCGCGATCTCCGGAGAACACGTTGGAGTACCGAACGCGAATCGCGTTCTCCACGATTCGGCGGTCTGTCGCTACCACAAAAGCGGTACTCTCAACATTCAAAAACAGTTTCACAGCCTCAAGATTTTCAATTACGCGTTCTGGAGAACACCTATCGAGATCATCAATTAGTATGACAAACGCCTTGAGCTTCGTTTTTTCGATAAGCCCCTGAAAATCTTCTCGAAATGAACGTACGTTGAGTACCGTTTCTTCGATAGTTTCTAGAAAGTCGCCTGGTTTTAGGCCGCCTTTCTTTGGGGGTTCGGTCGCTGACTCGGCACTGTCACTGGGCACATCGACCGGTTCGGCTTCCAGAGGGCTTTCGATACCAGCCAGGAGTAACGGATTTGCCGTCAAGTATGCTAATCCTGCAGACGCACCTGATTTTAGGACCTTCATCCAACGCACTCTCTTCAAAAGAGAATGGATTTCGTCCTGAACAACCGCCGTCCACTTTCTCTGATGCAAAAGCTCCGTCAAAAGAGAGGTGAGAATTGCCGCTTTCGCATCTTCGTACCCTTCGAATACCCAGCTGTTAAAATAGATAACTGCAAAATCAGAATTGTCCGACAAGTCACGTTCGATAATTTTCAGAATGCTGGATTTCCCGCCACCCCAGTCACCGAAGAGACCAATTGTCACCGGCAACATCTCTGGATCTGTTACTATCTCGCTAATCAAGTCCGCGTGGAGGGAGAACCCAAGCAGATCCTCATCAGTTTCATTGTCTGCCCACATACCTATCCCCTACCGCACGATTACTTGCATGATCTGTGTCACGGCTGCGATGATCGCGTCGGGGGCTTTTTCGATGAACGCGGCCTGACGTTGTTCGAAATCAAAAGATTTAGTCTGGTATGACAAGATGGCTCCCTCTGTCTCAGTACCTTCCAGGACTATCTCCAGTCGCACGTTCCGCACAGTACTGGTAATGGGGGCCACCAGTGCAAATCTCGTGTGTTCGTTAAAGGCTTTTCGGGAAACAACGTACGCTGGCCTACGCTTGGTAATCTCCTTACCCACACTGGGCTCAAAATCTAACCAGATGATGTCGCCACGATCCGGGATATACATCAAACCTCACTGCCCACACTGGGTGCGTCGAGCCACTCTAGGTCTTCGTCTGTAACCGCTAGGTTTTCTTTTGGGCTTCCGGCCAGCAATTCTTCTAGCGTCAATTCACCTTCCACTGGCGACAGAATGACCTTTCCCTCCACTACACGTGCATCGAGTGCATCGCCGATTTCTAGGCCTGCTTCCTGCAGGATGTTGGCCGGGATAATGGTTCCCGCCGAGTTACCCCACTTGCGTATATTCGTGTGCATGATGACCTCTGCAAAGTTAAACTATGTCTATATTATCACAAGGATTATACATAGTCTAACTTGGTCCTATGGTGGCTCTTAGAAGTGAATGGCAGCTCTGTGAACGTGACGCTGGTGCATATGCTCTACTGCTGATCTCCCCTTGCGACGTGTTGGATTAGTGACGTTCGGAAAAGCTCACGGAGCTAGAGGAGATATCAACTACTTCATATCTCTTGTAACTTGGATTACAAGTGCAATCGTGCGCTCTATAGCAATGATTATAAGTCTCTATGTCACATTGGCCTTGCCAGTCAATGCAGGTAGCACACGCAATATTCGAAGGATTTTCGATATTCTCACGTCGCCGAATGCGATGCGCGGTTGGTGACGATGAACGACTTGACCCAAAAAGATGGGTTGGCCAGGGCGACGGCGGCAGCCAATACTGGAGTTCTGTAAACACCCGAGAATAGGCAAAAACCAGCGGTTCTGAGGCTCATTGTGTCCTTTTGATTGGCACAATATCAATCTAATAATCGTAAGCGCACTTAAATCGACCCTATTGATTTTGTCTGCGAGCCGCTAGACAGTAGATCGCTTTACTTCGCCGTTACTCTTCGATTTCCATGTTCCAGGGCAGTAATGCTTCAAGCTTCTCCACCGTATCTGCCGCCGCAATGTGCGCCAGCACATGCTGGAGGTAAGCATAAGGTTCCAGGCCGTTCGCCTTTGCCGATTCCACTAAACTATAACAGGTCGCACTGGCTCGGGCCCCGCGGGAGGTATCTGCGAATAGCCAGGCGCGCCGACCAACCGCAAAGGGCCTGATCGCATTCTCAGCCAGCGCATTGCTGATATTCAACTGGCCGTCCTCGCAATAGCCAATCAGGTACTCCCATTGGTTCAGTGTGTACGTTATGGCCTTGTGGGTCAGGCTATCTTTGGGCACCCGGCTGACGTTCTTCTCCAGCCATGGCTTCAGGTCCTCGAGAATCGGCACGCTGAGTGACTGCCTTGCCTGTTTTTTCTTGTCGTGCTCCAGATCCTTGATCGATTTCTCTATCGCATACAGCCTTCGTATTTTACTGAGTGCAACGTCAGCCTTGGTGGGTTGCCCCACTTTCTTTTTGGTGCTCCTGGTTTCCGCCGCCCGGCTGGCTTCAACGAACTTGCGCCGGGCATGGTCAAAGCATCCAATTCGGGTAATGCCCGCTATCCGGCACACCTTGCTGTAACCGGAATAGCCGTCGGCCTGCAACACACCACCAAAGCCATCCAGCAGGCGCTCCGCCACCGCGCCAGCACGTGAGGGGTCGTATTCGAACAGCACTGATTGTTTATCCGGTGGGCCGCCGCGTATCACCCACATCCATTTATCCGATTGGGCCGTTTTGCCCGTTTCCTTCAACACTTGTATGCGCGTCTCATCCGCCTGCAGGTAATTCCCCTCAAGCTGAACCTCCCGGATCAAGTTGATCAAGGGCTGGAATACATCCTGAAGCCGTACAATCCAGTGGGCCATGTTGGAGCGGCTGATATCACCGCCGTAACGCTTGAGCATCCCCTCCAGGCGGTATAGCGGCAGTCCATCGGCGTATTTGGAGGCAATGATGTAGGCCAGCAATGCAGGACTGGCAAAGCATTTCCCCAGCGGATGAGCGGGGCGCTGTGCGGCGACAATGACATCTTCACCGTCAATATTGAATACCGCCTTCTCCTGCCAGTATTCCAACACCTTGACCTGGGCGGGAATAAACTCCAGCTCCTCCTTGACCTTGGTGAAGAATGTTTTGGTGGCCCCATCCTTTTCCTCATCTGAAAGTGTGAGGTGTATCTGCACCCGTTGCAGCTTGTCGCTAAACCCGCGCTTTCTTTTTTTCTTTCGAGGCCGAACCCGGTCTTCTTCAGGCAGTTGCTCTTCGAGCTCACTCAGGGCGACTTCGATTTCAGCCTCATCGAACAAATCAGACTGAAACGCCAGTTTCTCACTACTGGCTCCGAATTTCTGTACCGTGGCCAGGCGCAAGTATTCTTCGAGCAGGTCAATGCGTTTGCTTTGTTCGAGGATGATGTGGCTTTTGTCGCTGAGGTGTTTCTGGTGAGCCTGGAGGAGTTCGTCTTTTTCTTCAAGAATCTGGTCTTTTACAGCGAGGGCTGCAAGCAGTTCCGAGACACCAAGCCCCTCGTAACCGCCTTGTTTTTGTTGCTTTTTTATCGCCGATTGCATGGCGTAATTATAACATTCATGGCGACAAAAAGCTTTAAAATACAGACTCATAATGCAATTTTTTGTGGCCTGTCATCAGGGAGATATCGTAGCCGTCCAGCAACCAATTGATCTGCTGGCCGGTGAGGGAAATCACGTCGTCGTCAGGGTGCGGCCACCGGAACTTCTCTTCCGCCAGTGATTTGTAGTACAACACAAACCCATTGTCCTCCCAGTACAAACATTTTATTTTGTTGCGCTGGCGATTAGTGAAGGCATAGAGGGCACCCTCAAAGGGGTTACGACCCAGTTCTCGCTCCACAATGGCGCTAAGGCCATTGACCGATTTTCTAAAATCTACGGAGTCCCGGTACAGATAAATCTGTGGCATGTCATTGGCCGGGCGGAAGTAGCGCGCCGTCACAATTGATCCAGTAACTGCCGCACCACCAACAGGTTTTCGGCACAGATACCTCGCACAATGAATCCGTTGGGCAGTGACAAGGTTAGCCCCCGATCGGCGTCAGGTCTGACACTCACTGCGGCAAAGCCACCTTGGTCTTGTTTTATAGAAGACACACGGATGGTATCGTCAAACTTCCGACGCCAGTACACAAAGCGATGGTAAGTCAGGTGATTGTGTTTGCAAAACCGGGTCTGGGACAAGCCCGACAGTTTCCAGGTTTGTATTTGCTGCTTCCAGTCAATACCTTGTGGCTGGGGCTGAGTGATATCGTTCATGATTTGCTCCTGTGTGGTTATCAGGAGAAAGTCTGGCGGGAACTCTTACAAAAAAACAGGTGCTGATTTAGGGGCGCTTACTAATAATCTAACGAGCCGATATCCTTTCGATTCGACAGGAAAAGCGCCATATTTGGAGGAATATAAGCCCATGGGGTAAAGTAATACCCCCTGGAAAGCCCCGACTGGCGTGGCCTGTAGCGATAAGTGTCTTATTTGGACGGAAAATCCCTAGTACCCCGAATAGCAGTACAAGTACAATCTCCTTCAAATCTATACTCCGTCAACACTACTTATTGTTTCTGGCTCCGCGATGCCATATGTATACCAACAACTCCGATCCCGAACGATGTGAGACCCGCGACGAAGGCAAAGCCCCAAAGGCTCATTACCTCTAGCATAGGGCTCGCACTTCCGGTTGGAATCTTTAGCCAAATCCAGAGCAACCAGTCAACTAATCCGATAATTCCCACCAAGGCGAGAAGCTGAAACCAAGACAGCAGGCGATTTTCACGATTAAAAACACTCATAACATTTCCTATGCAGTATTCCTTACCGACTCTTCAAGTCTCGATAGAAGTTTTCATGTGGCCCTACGGCCAGTAAGGTGACGCATTCGATCTCACTATCGTGTAAGTAAGCCAGCATGTATTGCAACGTTTTTGCCTTAAACTTGTAAACACGTACCCCGGCCAGATCGCCCTTTTTCATGACACCAATATCCGGAGTTCCTGCAATCTTCTTCACTGCACGATCGAGCGTCGGCTTATGATCAGGGGGTAACTTCTTCAGTTTTCGCCGGAAGCTACTGCTCTGCTGAATTTTCATCCAAACGAGTAATCGGAAACGTCACCGGCTTTGACTTCTTCAAGGCTCTGAAGAATGTCCTTCACCATCCCCAATGGCATGTCCGGATTTTCATCGGCTATCTTGCCTATGTTGGCCCAGTACTCTATCTGGCGTGGGGTTGAGCGATGCTGTGCCTTACCACTCACTGCCGCATCAGAAATTAGCGTCTCGGAAAGTTTGATTGCCCGTGCCATACCCTTACCCTCATTAAGAAGGTTTCTATTATATACCGTAAGGTGGCATAATGAAACCCTCTTTTTTTTAGTATTCCCATCGTTCATGCAACCATATCCCAAACCGTAAATCCAAGTCGCTCACCCAGCTCAGCACACTGCTCTCGAATACTTACGATGTCCCGGTATCCATCCGGCCAATCATGAAGGGCTTCACAGCCCCCACCGATCAAATGACCGTAAATGGTATAAAATGTCGGCGTAGTATCCTCCTCTACTCGCTCCACATAGCCGCCCTGCTGAATACATCCGGCCAGCTCTAGAGCGTTGTAAGGACTCCAGTCTGGTTCCTTTTGATCGGGGCAACAGTTCCAGCAAATCGCCAGTCTATCTTGTCGCGTGTAGACAGCGCCCAGAGGACGCATTTCGCCTTCAACCAGCCGTCCAGACTTAACCATTGTGTCAAAATCCTTGTTCCAGTGGGTAAGATCACCTTCATGGTGCCAGCTCATAACCGCGAAACGGGTGAATGTCTCACCCTTGAATTCACGCTCCAATATTTCAATTAGCCTCATTTTGCGGTTTTTCATTGCGCGCCCTCCCCTGCTACTACAAAGGTTCGGGCTTTGTAGGCTTGATTGACCGCCCAGACAAAAGCTTCCGCTTCATCCTTGATGAACCTCGACCAGCCTTGCAGATAGGCCGCACTGTTTTTGATACTGGACTCACTATCGACCCCGCACCCGTGGCAAAGGATCGCGCTAAAAATCTCAGCGACAAGCTCCTCTTTGGAGTACTCCTCTTTCTGTTCCAGTTTGGTTTGGGCATCGGTGAAACGGGCCAATCGGCTCACATGGCCGCTGGAGTGACCAACTTCGTGAAAAATCGTTGAGTACATTTTGTCCATCGACACAAACGTGTCCCGCGCGGGCATTTTGATCGTATCTATTGAGGGCACGTAGGCAGGATTGCCGACGGTCACGGGAATACATTCACGCGCAAGATAATCATTGATAACCTGCTCAGCGTTTTGATCGCTTTGCATCTCTGCGCTGTTATTTATGTCCGCCGCATCTAGGTCAAGCCCTGCCACCAAATCCAGATTGAACACAAAGCTATGACGGAGTACAAAGCGCTTTTCCCCTCCTCACCTTCTTTGTCAGGCAAGTCTTTATAGAAGGTAATCGGAACCCCTTTGCCGGTCGCGTTTTCCAGAGTACCTCCTGCCGTCTTGATCTGTTTGAAGGTCGCCCAATAGGGGCTGTTGTACCCCTCGCTCATACTGACAACCGCAGTAATGAAATGATTAATACCTTGATATTCCTTGCCGCTGGCGAGATTGGCCTGAGTCGCCATAATGCACGGGTTGTGCCAAATCAGTTTGCCCTCTGCCATGTGGTTTTGTAGTGTGTCGACGACTTTTTGAGTACTTTTGTTCATGTCCGGTTCTCGCTGTTAATGTTGTTGTAAACCCATTTCCTCTGGGGTTAAAAACCCCAAGATACGAGCAGCGCGAGTAGAGCAGTGGCTTTGGACGTGTCCGGGCAGGGGGAACCACCCGGCCTGCAAGGAGTAAACGAAGAGAGCGAGTGAAGGTAGGGGGATGCCTGGGCTAAGGCCAAAACGCTGCTAGGCTCTTCCCTCCCAAGAGGAATAGTCTTTGAATTGATGAGAAGTGGCGCTTGCGCCCTATCCTGGCCCTCGCGGGTAGGGTTGACTTGCACCCATACTCAGGTAGCGGTAAGGTCGAACCACTTATTTGCTGCGATAGTGGCTTAAGTTACCGGTACTACTGCTTAAAGCGAAAGCTGCGGATGTACCTGTATTTGCATTAGGTGACTAATGCGCCGTGTACTGGAATCATCTTGTACACAAACGTTCAAACCCGTCGGGTAGTTAACCCGATGGGTGATGCTATTTGGGAGGGTTTTTCTTTTAAGGAGAACCCAATGAAAAGCATCACGAACGTGGTAGAAACGAAGTATGGTCAGGGCGATATCCCCTACCCGGCTTTTCGGTGTCCAGTCGTCGTAGACGGAAAGGTACTGAGTGTATTGGCCGTGGTGGACAATGCGACCGTTCATTCGATTGTCAGTGAAGCAGCGCAAGCTGTGGACATGGTGAATCGTTTTGAGCCTAGGACAGATTTTGTGGACTTTTGTCCGCGTCTGAATCTGCCCACCGGACCCTTAACCGCCGCTATGCGAATAGAGCTGGTTGAAGGAGCACGGGAAAAGGTCGCAAGGATCGGTTTTGTAGAAGTCGGATCAGCGAGGAATCGCCATGTCCGATAACGCTAAAACTAACCTTGGCAGCAAGGAACAATTATCGATGTCGGATGCGAAGACGATTGCCGAGATCAAACAGATCGAGAGCAGTATTAAGCGTGAAGACCGAAAATTGCTTCTGGAGGTCGTCAAAACCGTAATTTTGGTGATTGGCGGGCTCAGTGCATTTATTACGTACATCGGAAAGGTATTTGGAGGTGGATAATATGAGTGAACACAAAGACAATTTGTTTCTGGACAACCTGGGATTTATTCTGGGCATCTCAGCATCAATTGTCATCGGCACAGCCATTGTCGTGTCGATCACGCTCAATCTCTAAGTCCTGACAGTTGGCTCTCGAGCTGGCTGTTACTACCCTGGAAAAGGAACCCTCGTGGTTCCTTTTTCTTTTCCTCCACGACATCTTGACGATCCAGCCAGATTTGATAGTATTCTAGGTACTTAATTGCTGCGAATGTGGCTTAAGTTACTGGTACTACTGCTTTAAGCGAAAGCTGCGGATGTGCTTGTATTGGCTGGTTTACCAGCATTGTTTCCCATTGGGTCTAGTTACCCATTGGGGAGCTTGTCTTGATGGGATTGATATTCATTTTTTGGAGATTAAACCCATGGCTAAGCATTTAAACGTGTTTGTTCAAGAGACTTTTGACGATAACGGTACGGAGAAAAACAACTACACGAAAGTGGGCGTTGCGTTTCCTCATACCAAAGGAGAAGGATTTAACCTGAAGTTCATTCCCGGCATTGCCGTGAGTGGAGACTTGGTTCTGTTCCCACCCAGAGAAAACGACAAAAGTTAAATCAAGACACGATAGGCTCCGCCTATCATCGAAACCCCAGGAGCAATCCCGGGGTTTTTTTTGCAACACACCCAATGGGATATTTCCCGTTGGGGCGTATCTCACTTAAAAAAGGCGAGATACGTTATGGAACCATTTACCTTCAACAGCAAAAATGAGGTGATTGCAGCAGTAATCGAATTTGTGGAAGAAAAGGCGCGCTACATAACAGACCCACTTTCCAGCCCTAGGGCTATGAGCGATATGCTCAGGCTCCGTATCGGCGATAAGGAACGTGAGGTTTTTTGTGTGGCCTACCTGGATTCACAGCACTGTTTAATTGGTGTTGATGAGCTGTTTTATGGCACGATTGATGGGGCGGCAGTCTACCCCAGAGAAGTTGCAAAATCGGCTCTAGCCAACAACGCAGCGGCTGTATGCTTCGGACACAACCATCCGAGCGGTGCAGTCAGTCCAAGTGAAGCGGATAAGCGAATTACAAAGCGTCTTCAAGATGCCTTGTCCATGCTTGGTATTCGTGTCTTGGATCACATCATCGTTTCGCCGAAAGAGTCTTATTCTTTCGCGGAGCATGGCCTCATGTAGTTAAATTGGTTTGTCCCATCCAACCCCTTTCTCTTTTGAGACAGGGGTTTTTTTTGGTCACAAAAAAGCCGCCCAGGGGGCGGCAAAGCGAGACTGCTAGAAAAATGATAACCGGACCCGATTCCTTCGTTTTATAGCGCGGGTAGGAAATGGGGCCTGTTCGGCCCCGCTGTGGTCAGAACTGCTCGGGAATCCACGTGCTGCGCACATCATCCTTGCCCTCGGGTTTTTGGTTGAACCGTTCCTCCAAGCCCTCGACGATGCTACCTTTCTTCATATCATCGGACCAATCCAGCCACTCTTGACCGAATACAGGGCCAAACTGCTCAAACATCTGTCCCTTGGTCAGTCGCCCAAAGTAGTTGTCTTTAGTAGGTCGCCAGTATCCCGCAAAATCCACGTCCAACTGCTCGATGAGCTTATCCTGTTCCTCTGATTTCCCCCGTACGCCGATAGTCAACGTCTGTACCGTGCAGTAGGCGACCAGTTTATCCTTGGCCTTTTTGTTGAGCTTGCGGAACGCTGCGAACCGTTCACCGGCATCTTCAACAGCGGCCCACTCCAGAGGCAACGCCTCGCGGGCCTTGGTCAGTTCGTCAAATGCCCTGCCCTCTCCCGTATCTTCACGGCTGGTTTTGGAGTCCACCACAGTAAAAGAAGCATTTTGCAGATTCCGACCTTCCCAGTGATTCGCTGTCACGACTTGCATAGCCAAGGTGTAGTGCAATACATCGGCTGCCGCAGCGGGATCGCGTAGCAGTGCGGCCTTGGTGGCCTGTTGCCGATAGTTCCCCAAATCACTAACCAGAGCCTGAGTCAGTCCTGCTTTCGGCTTCTCGGAGGCCTCCCCGCCCTCCCCTGCCGATTTTTCACTGTTGGCAGATTGCTTGGGTATCTCCTTCTTGCGAGCCATGCCCGTCAGAACGTCCAGCTTGCCCGCATGGTCAAATGTCACCACACAACCGGAATAGGCCTGTTGCGCTTCACTGAATTGCAGATACTCATCCCGCTTTTCTTCCAATGTTCTGACCTTTTCCTGCGCTGCCTCAATGGCAGCAGAGAATGCTTCCTCGTCCTCAAACCCTTCAGCCAGCTCATCATCATAGTAAAGGTCTTCCCATGCCATGATCTGCTTTTCCAGTGTCTCAATCTCACTATCCAGTGCCTTGGGAACACCCACATGCTCCGCACTGAGTTGAATCAGATCATCCATAGTCTCGCGCCGTTCCAACGTGGTATCTATCCACATCCAGCCGCCCTGCTCTTTTTCCAGCTTCTTCGCGGCCCGCTCTAGCTTGGCTTGTGCCAGTTCGCACACCAGCGTGGTATCACTCAGATACACCGTTTCCTCGAATAAATCTTCTGACAGTACGCCGCCATTGTTGATATAGGCCGCTTTGCCCACGAATGCCCCGATACCATTTCGAATACTCACCGCTTCGCCCATAAGCCAGTTCTTGATAGCACGTGCATGGATATGCCCACCCGACAGTTCTTTGTAGCAAGCCAGTTGCCGCTCCTGATCGTCCGAGACCGTGAAACTCATGATGCAGTCCAGATTCAAATCTCCCGCGCGATACTCATCTAGCAAGAAAGGTGCCACCAGTCCCAATTTGAGGCGCTTTTGAACGACTTTCTTAGTCACCCCAAACTTGGCCGCAATGTTCTCGATACCCACGCCCTGTTCCACCATTTCGGAATATGCAACGTAGGTGTCTGCCGGATGCATGGATTCCTGCCCCACATTCTCGGCCAGTGAGATTTCGGTAATGTCCGCGTCCTTGTCTTTCACCAAACAGGGCACTCCAATATTTGTTGCGATCTTCTTCCCCTTGGCTAATGCTTGTAAGGCGCGCAGGCGCCGCCCACCTGCTACCACACCGAACTTGCCCTTACCTTCCGGCACGGCTACCAGATTTTGTAATACGCCCTGACTGGCAATACTGGCCATCAGTCGTTTGTCAGCCTCTTTGTCCGGAGCCGTTTTGCGCACGTTCTTAGCGGATACGGTGAGCTTGTTTAGGGTAATCATTTGAGTAGTCATAATCATATTCTCGCTTTAGGTCTATTGTTGGTTTTGTGTGTAAACCCCATTCCTCTGGGGTTGAAAACCCCAAGATGCGAGCAACGCGAGTAGAGCAGTGGCTTTTGGGTGTGTCCGGGCAGGGGGAACCACCCGGCCTGCAATGGAACGCAGTGGAGTGAAGGTGGGGGGATGCCTGGACTAAGGCCAAAACGCTGCTAGGCTCTTCCCTCCCCAGAGGAATCAGTTATTGAGTTAGGTAGCGTGCCGGTGTTCCGGCACGCTACCTAACTCCGCCTGCAGGGGCAGGCGGCTGAGTCGAGGCACGAGATTGCGCCAGGGATATGTAGGGCAAAGTCCCAAAGGGATGCAGCGAACGCGAAACCCAAAGGAGCCCGCTTGGGCGCACAAAGGTCCAGGGCTCTTGTTCTATTTTCTGAAGGTTTAAATCGAGGTTTATATAAATAGGTGTAGACGGAAATTATTCTTGTCTATAACTATTAGGTACTAGAGTTTAGAGTCTGGGGAGGAAGATTATCGCGCAAAGTGTGCGAAAAAACTTGACATAAAGCGGCAAAAAGTTTGCCGCGCCCTATACAGCTTTGCTTTTTAAAAGGTGTATAGGGCGCGGCCTTCAGAAAGAAATGAATCGATTTCTTCTGGAGGCCACTATGAACGCAACAGGATGTGCTCGCATCCCCCGCGAACTGTGCTATTGGATAACATTTTTAAGCAAAGCGCTACCCCCAAGATCCGTAGGCACATTCATTGAACTATTGATCGGCGCTATGTTAACGCCCGCTGGCTTTGTCACCGAAACCTATTTGTTTCTAGACATGCAAAGGCACTGGACGACGTATTACAAATGGCTTGAAGCCGGAAAGTGGTCCTGGTTGAAGCTGGCAAGACAGTTCGTCTGTCTGGTTCTTAGTGCCAAGAATGATCCCGTTCTATATTTAGCGATTGACGATACGGTGAGTCTACGAGCCTCGAAAAAAGCACCGGGCAGCCAGATACATCATCAGCACGGAAATAAGCCGAATTTAGCCGCCTATGTTCGTGGTCAATGCTGGGTTAGTTTAGCGGCTGTTTTCAGGCGCACACCGCTGGAGACGACGGCGATACCTCTATTGTTCCGACTGATACCCAGTGCAGGGAATACGGGCAAGCTGGTCGCAGCGACAGTGATCATGCGTGCTGTTTACCGCTTGTTTGAAGATAAAACGGTGAGGGTATTGGTCGATTGCTGGTATATGCGCAAACGATTTATCAACGCGATGACAGCGTACGGTTTTACCGTGATTGGCCAGGCGAGAATCGATACGCGGCTTTACGACGAACCCCCCGAACGAAAACCGGGGCAACGCGGGCGGCCACGCAAGTATGGCGAAAAAAACACACCCAAGCGAATTGCCCACTTTAAAAAGACGGAAGCACTACTGCGGCTGTACGGAAAAGAACAAAAGGTGAGATACCGTAGTCGGCTCGCCAAGGCAAGGTTCCTTGACGGTCAGTTAGTCAGAGCCGTTTGGTGCGAGCTAGACAGGGGTAAAGGTCAGTGGACCAAGACTCGATTATTTCTTTCAACCGATACGACTCTAACGAGCGAACAAGTGATTGAAGATTACGGACTGCGTTGGTCGATTGAGTCGATGTACTACCAGTTGAAACAATTGTGGGGGCTCAAAGAAGCCTGGCAGCAACGGCGCCAAACGCTGCATCGCTGGGTTCACTTGACGACTGTAGGTTACGGACTGCTTCATTTGTTGACGCTGGTATTGGGTGATAAAGCGGGCCCACTGGTGACGGATGCACCATGGCGCAAGCCGGATATTATTACAGCGGGAAGAATCAGGCTGGGTCTGACAAAACATTTTCGCCATGTTAACGTTCGAAGCTGGTGGAACGAAAGATGCAAAAAATTCCAAGCCCCTGGTGCGGTAGATTATATACAAGATGGGTAACATTGCGTTGCAGCTTGTATTACACGCAGGTTTTGAGAGAACATTAAGGAAAAGGAGTCGGGATTGAAGCTTCCGACAACAGCTCTTTCGCTCTAAACTCTAGTATTAGGTACAAACATGAAAATAATAATAAAAACAAAATCGACAACATTTGAACTCAGTGTAGATAAGAGAATAGTCACACTGTTTGTAATGATGCTTCTATAGCAATTTATAGATGCATCGCAAAGTTACAGTGCATGTAAACCAAAGCTGAGAGCTGGCTTATTGGCCGTTTTGCAACATAGTAGTCCAATATTGGAGGATAGGTGCTGCTCACAGCCTGAACCGGATTATTTTGGTAAACACCTGACAGTTGGGAAATGTATCGCGAGGCAATTCCTCCAATAGCTCTGCATCCTCATGTTGGTAAGTAATCGGCACCAACGCGACAAGTACAGCGGGGCTGCTATGCCCTCCGCGGCCAAGCAACGACAGTGCGGCCGCCATGTGCTTGCGGATCTGCTTAAAGGGAGGGTTCATGATGATGCGTGGGTATTCCCCCTGCCCTGTCCATTCCTCGACGTACTCCAAAAAACACCGCTGCATGGGGTCAACAATGTATTCCTTTCCCTGGAACCGCGATCGAATGGCCTTACACAGCCCGTGGTGGCGCTCGATAGCCACTGTTTCGTTGACAGAGTGACCGGATTCAAAAAGCGCCGCCAGAAGGTTCCCAGTGCCGGCGCTCGGCTCCAGTGTTAGAAAATCCCCGACCTGGCCCAGATATTCCACCATGCGCGCCGCCACATCGGGCGGCGTTACATGGCATTCGGTTGCATTATCAATCTCTATGGCCTGCGGCAGTTCAGTGAGCGCCATTTCTGGTGCTCCTGTCCGTTTGCGGACTACTATTTGCTTTGGTTTGTTTGGCCTGCTGTAGAGTGAAGCGTCCATTTATGCGGCCTCCGCTTCTTTGATTGCATCCAGGTCGAGAGGGAGCGCTTTTTGTGGCTTGTCGGTCAATGTTATCACCCGATCCGCTGCGTACAGGCCCGGACCACTTCCAATCCGAATGCGACAGACAGGCACCGCCTCGCGATTACCGCCCCAAATTCTATTCCCCTGGTCATCGATTGAAATGGTGGAATAGCGCCCGTAGTCGCCTTTACTGTTGGTGCTGTAGTGGGGCTGTGTTGTTTCCAGTCGCTCACTCGCCTTGCCGTACTTCGAGGATTCCGCACCGGCATTCCAAAGCGCTTGCAGCTTTTCGGCCTGCTCGGCCGTGGGGTTAATGAGTGGGCAGGTTTGTTTTTTGGATGGCCTGCGCACTTTAATCACTACCTCATACCCGACAGACTGCATCAGGTTCCGCCACTCGTCCGCACTTAATGCCAACTCGCAGCCTTGTGCCAGGTGCATGGGTAGCGGTACCGGCGAAGTTAAAACAAACCCGTTTTCCTGCTCTTTCGCTTTGGGCTTTTCTGCGCCGTGTTCGCGGGCGAAGGCCTGCAAGATCACCGGCGTTAGCTCCCCCTCAAACCGTTCAACCGGCCCCAGCTCTGCGCGCTCGTAGGCCAGTCGGTTAAGAATATGCGCTATCCAACGACTGTAATGTGGGTTTTCTAGAACGAATTTCCAGTGTACCAAGCATTTTAATATGGCCTCCTCCGTGGTTATTATTCCCCGATCAAGCATGTGCCAAACTGAATCGCCCCTAAGCATGGGAACAGCACCGCCACCGGCTAAGTGCGTCCCGGACCAATGTAAAGCCGCTTTGCCTTGCTCGTCTGTATTTGTGGTCTGGTCTATTCGGTTCCACAGTTTCAGGCAAAAATGGGCATGATTGATTCGCCGTTGCATGTCTCGAAGCTCCGCCAGTAGCGTTTTGATCCTACGCGCCCTGACTCGCGGATTACTTTTGTGGTTGGCATGGTGCTCTACTCCCTCGGCTCGATAATTCCAATAGCTCACCGCATCATGGGCCTTAACCGCTTTCTCCATTGCGGAGTTCATACGGTCTTTGTCTTTGCGTGCTCGCCGTTCGGAGTGATGCCCTACCAATATAGGTTGTCCCGCTTCAAACCGCTGTGAAATGTTCCGCGCCGCATCTTGGAAAGCACTCGCCTGCCCTGCCCTCTTCACGGCTAGATTGTCCAATCGCTCGGCCTTGGTTTCTGCCCGTTCTGCCATAGTAGTTTGCTCAGCGGTAATTTCACCGGCCAGCTCTATGCACAAATCCTCACGCGTTGGGGTCCACTTTGGCGCTACAAATAAATCCTGTTTCGGTGCCCACCTGAACCCCGCTTCTTTCACCTGTTCAAAAGTTTCCTGATCCAGTCGCTCACTGGCATAAAGGCGTAATTTGTTATCTTCGGCGCTGTACGTGGCATCTATAAGTATGGTCATGGTCAACTCTCGCTCTGTCTGTTGTTGGTTTTGTGTGTAAACCCCATTCCTCTGGGGTTGAAAACCCCAAAATGCGAGCAACGCGAGTAGAGCAGTGGCTTTGGGTGTGTCCGGGCACGGGGAACCTCCCGCCTGAAGCCACAGGCGCAAGGCCAGCACATCCGCGCCAGCGGATCCGCGCAGGTCTGCAATGAACGTAGTGAGAGAAGATTGGGGGATGCCTGGACTAAGCCCAAAACGCTGCTAGGCTCTTCCCGCCCCAGAGGAATAATTTTTCAATTAAAAGGACGTGCCGGCGTCGCCGGCACTCCCCTAGGCAGTCGAAACCTGCCTTGTTTTTTGCACCAGGGATTCACAGGGCTTGTCCCGCAGGGATGTAGCGTAGCGAAACCCGAAGATGCCCGCCCGGGTGCCCCTACTCAATCCATCAATAGATCAAAGTTTGATGCTCGCGGCACGACTGTGATTTTCTTGTCGTTATGCTCGCCCTGGGAAGTGTCAAGCCCTCTCCATCCGCGTATGATCGCCCGCATGGATAACTACACCAGCTTAATCGACGCACTGATCAAATCCGAAATGGACGGCCACCCTCGGCATGAAATGGTGCTGGACCTGGGGCCGACCCCCGAATTTCTTCTACTTCACGCCGCTTTTCCGGCGCTGAATCTTGTTTTAAAAGGCAGCGTAGTGGGAAAGGCTTGTTTTGATCACGGTATCGCGACCTCCATATTGAAACGATTACCTGAGATTATAGCGACACCAAAATCACTCTATCGCCCCGCGAACTCGGGCCTGATTGATTCGGTAGTGGTAATGACGCTGGAGACCAAAGGGGGATGCCCGATCATCGTACCCATTCGAAAACAGCAGCGGATCGGCCGTACAGGTGTTTTCAACACCGTGACCAGTATATACGCAAAGGAAGGCCCGGACCCGGAGAAAAAGTGGCGTCGCGACGGTCTGTTGATCAAGGATTTGTAGGCTGCTGGGAGTAGTGCCGTGAAGGGGTCTTTTTGACAAATCAACTAATTTTGCGTAGATTAGGGCTTGAGGCCTCTCACACCACGCAATTAGAGCGGAAATGTCATGCCTCATATCCATTGGGAAGGCGCTGCAAAGCGCCTTTCTTTTGCCTACTCAAAACGCAAAGAACCGACTTCCTCAGAACCACACGCAGTGAAAGTATGCGCATACCTGTATTCAAGGCAAACTGATGCTAATCTGACCCTCCCCATCTGAAAGGGTTTCTTTTTATAAAGCAGTCGCGCTTCTCGCGCCCTCAATCGCCTGACCACCTGGTATGCGTTGGACCCCTCCCTCAGAGATACAGCGAATGCACAAGCGGCACAGCGCGATCATGCGCCCTCCTCCCAGCCAAACATCACCCCAAGAAGTAAGTGCCCACTTACAGTAAACGGCCTAAACAGTAGAGATACCCCACCAAACCACCGCCGAAAGAATCCCATTGCGACAAGAATATCGCCTCTATACTATATACCGTTCCTCGAGGAACGGTATTGTTTACCTATGCCCCAACCCAGCCAATTCAGTAATAATGAACGTAGATCAAGGTTAGTCAGGGGCTTAGCCCCCGCTATCCAAAACATCGACAGTTCCAGTCCCTGACCACGCTTGGGTGACTGATATCACTTACAGTGCGCACAACCTCGGGAGGCGTTTGGAAAACGCTGCCTGAGCTTGGGCATGTTTGGAATGCACCCGAATTTTGAAAGGAGGAAATAGAGAAGGGTGCCCGCTTTCTGTTATGGGAAAGCGAGAGCCGAAGCGGCGGTGACCTGTTGTGTACATTGACAGGGTGACGGAGCCCGTGGGAAACGGGACGTGAGGCGAAGTCGTTACGCCAAGATGCGTCTCTAGGCTGAGTATTGGAAGGTTGAGGAACACGAACCGATTAAACCGTGTCTACCCGCTTCATCTGGAAAGACGATACGGCATCGCCTGAACCGAGGTGGCAGTAGGTCGGCAAATAACGCGTTATGGACTATAGCCATGGTGCGAATGCGAAGTGACCCGCGAACGCAAGATTACGTCAAGCGCCGTACCACTGAAGGCCTTACGACCAAAGAGATTCATCGATGCTTGAAGCGCTATATTGTCAGGGAGCTATTCCCCGTAATATTGAGTGATTTAGGCAATGTCAGTGGTTCAGCTTGACATAGGAGCGTCAACGCTGTCGCTGACTCCTTCTTCAGCAGCCTCAAGAAGGAGCGTATCAAAAAACGTATCTATAAAACCCGGGATCTAGCCCGTGCCGATGTCTTCGACTATATTGAAGTCTTCTACAATCGAACACGCCATCATAGCCACATTGGCGGGGTCAGTCCAGAGGCCTTTGAGCAGGCCTCATTATGAGGCTGGGCAGTGTCGGGATATCGGGGGAAGTCCATACCTCGTCCTCTTATGCCCACGGACCCCCAGTACCCCAAACCGGTTGACGACCTACACTAGGACAGCAACTCGATTTTACTATTTTTGCCCAGGTTTCGCATGGTGATATTCCCTGTTCTAACGATGTACTCGCGAACTAGGCTTTCCGCACCGTCAGCATCACCGGCTTCAATATGATCGAGTATCTCGTCATACTTTTTAATTCCTTCTTTGGCCTGTTGTGGAACGAACCGCTTGCTTATTGTATTTATAAGATGTGCCTCCCAGATTCTGCACATCACATGCCCAACCAGAGTCAGGGTTCCGTTGCCAGAACCCTCGATAAGCTTAAGGTGAAATTCGGATACATCATGCAAATAGTCATCAGGGCGATCGAGTAAGCTCGGTAAGTGAGAAACAATTTCTCTGAGCTCCTTGATTGCCTTGCTAGGGCGTCGCTCTGTAAGCAATCTGACCGAGTGGGGTTCGATTAAAAGGCGCGCATTATGTACATCAATTAATGAAGTCTTGCGGGATTGCAGGTAGAGTCCGGCAATACGCGTTACAACATCTATCCTAGGCAAGTGTATCTGCGCACCCCCCCTAGAGCCGCGGGAAACGCTCACCATATCTTCCGTTTCAAGAATTCGATACGCTTCGCGCATCGTCGGTCTCGATACTCCGAACTCTTCAATAAGCGATGCCTCGGGCGGCAGGTTGTCCCCTTCCTCAAGTTCACCCAGTATAATACGGCGTCTCAGTTGGTTCGCCACCAATTCGGCAGCTTTCGGCACTCTCACCTGCTTCGCCGAACTGTTCCTAGCCCTAGGTCTCGCTATATCGTGCATTTTGTTTCTCCATTGATGTAAATAAAACCACTCACGCAAGCTGATGCTAAATACCAACTGATAGCACTAGTATAAATTATTAACATCTTGCTGTCAGTCTTTAGCTCAATTACTAAACGGCAATTGCTCTTTCCTTCAGGGCTGCAATTTCCTTCGGATTCAGGCCCCATTCGGCAAGGACCTGGTCTGTGTGCTGCCCCCAGCGGGGTGCCGCCTACAGTCCTCCTACAGGCTGTTCGTCGAACTGGCCCGGTGATGCTGCGGCCAGATAATCACTGTCATCGTCGGTACTGATCGGGGTAACAAAACCATTAAGCAGCGCTTGTTCGTCGTGTAGGACCTCGATGGGCCTGAACTGTGGCGCCCAGGCGCCCTCGCTGTTGGCCAGGATGTCGCACCACTGGTCGAGCGTTTTTTGGGAGAACACGTTCTGGAGCTCATCGATCAGCGCCTGTGCGTTGTCCATCTTGCACTGCTCATCTCGAAAGCGGGGGTCATCGACCAGGTCCTCGCGCTGGAGGCACTTGGCCAGGTCCGGGAACCAGCGATCCTGCAAGGCAGAGTTGGAGGAAACGCTCGTCCCGGGTAGCGTAGGCGTGGATCAGCGGGTGGCCCACACCTGCCTCGCGTGGCCCTACAGGGTCTTTAAGGCCGGCTCCACGGAGACTGGCGCTGGCCAGGCTCTGGGTCATCATGTAAGTTCCCATCAGGTACAGCGAATGGTCAACGATCGCCCCTTTGCCTGTGCGTTCACGACGGAACAACGCCGCAGCAATGGCGCCAGCCAGAGTGGCACCGCCGGTTAAGTCGCCCACGGAGGCGGGCTGCGGTGGAGGTGGTACGCCGTTCCGGCTATCCTGCGCAAAGGCGGCGCCGGCGCGGCACCAGGCGGTGGGATAGTCAAAGCCCGGCGCATTCGCAAGGGGGCCTTGTAGTCCATAACCTGTACCTCGCGCGTAGATCAGCCGTGGGTTCAGTTGCATGAGTTGACTGGGTTCGATGCCCATCTTCTGCCGTGCGCTAGTGCGCAGGCTGGTTATAAAGACGTCTGTTTGTGGGATGATTCTGTGCAGGGCATCGCGACCCTCGGGTGTCGTCAGGTCCAGGGCAAGGCTGCGCTTGCCGCGATTGGCGACTTCAAAGAATCCATTCCGGGCCTGGCCGGGTTGTTGCAGGATCAGTAGGTGACGGGAACTGTCGCCGCCGCCGGTGGTGCGCTCGATCTTGATCACCTCTGCGCCCCAGTCAGCCAGCACAGTGCCGGCAGCGGGGACAAAGGTATGTTCGGCGCATTCAATGACTCGCACACCCTGCATTACGTCATACATACGTTTACCTCCGATTTTTCCCCGCCGACGCAGGGCTTTGTGACGCCTGTGATAGTGGTTGTTTATTGCAGTGGCATTAATTATCTATATAAGTTAACGTAGTTGTAAGTTTAGATAACATTACAATTCCATTTCAGGACATAATTACTGCATGACTGAGACAGACGAAAAACTCGGGTTCTGGCATCTCGCGGAGCGCTATCCGGAGCGCATTTCCATCGTCGACACAGATGGCACGGAAACCACATTTAGTGAGCTGCTGGACCTGGTGCAGCGTCTTTCGCAGGCCTTGCATGACTTGGGTCTGGTGCGAAGCGACGCTATTGCCTGCGGGCTTCCCAACTGTCGAGATTTCATGCTGGTTGAACTGGCGGCCATGTATTCCGGACTTTACTTCGTGCCGGTAAACTGCCACCTGGCGCCCTCAGAGGCCGCCCATGTGATTGCCGACAGCGAATCGGCGGTACTCGTAGCCCACGAGCGATTCGCCGACTTCGCTGTCTCTGCTGCCGAGCATGCGGGATTGCAAGCAGGGCGGTGTTTTTCCGTTGGTAGTATTCCCGGATTCATTGAATTCAGTGACCTGCTGGCAGTACGGCCGGCGCAACCACTACCGCGAATTGCCGGGGCGCGGATGATGTATACCTCCGGTACCACGGGGCTGCCAAAAGGTGTGCGTAAGGCTCTTCAGAACGTGGACCCGGTGGTGCAGGCCGCGCAGATCGGTCGAATCACTGCGCGTGGGTTCGGTAATGAGCCCGGCGAAGGGGTGTGCCTGACCTGTGGTCCATTGCATCACGCCGGGCCCCACATGATGAGTTCTACGACCCTGAACGTGGGCTACACCCAGGTGCTGATGGACAAGTGGGACGCTGAAGAATGCCTGGCAATGATCGAAAAATACCAGGTCACCAGCGCCCAGATGGTACCGACCATGTTTCATCGGTTGCTGGCGTTACCCGAAGACGTGCGCTCAAAGTATGACGTCTCCAGCCTCCGAAGTATTGTGCACACGGCTGCGCCCTGCCCGCAGGTGATAAAGCGCAAAATGTTCGATTGGTGGGGGCCGGTGATTTATGAGACCTACGGGGGAACAGAGGGCGCAGCCACGATCGCTACTCCGCGTAGCTGGATGCGTAAGCCTGGGACAGTGGGTAAGGCAATTCGCGGAGTGGATCTCAAGATTCTCGACGAGGACGGCAATGAACTGCCCATTGGGGAGATCGGCGACGTCTATTTCCGTTCGGTCAATGGGCAGCCCAGGACGGAATACTACAAGGATCCGGAGAAGACTCGTGCCCTCTGGCGTGGTGATTACCTGACCCTCGGTGACATGGGATGCGTGGATGAAGATGGGTTCCTGTTTCTGCGGGATCGCAGAAAGGACATGATCATTTCCGGCGGTGTCAACATCTACCCCGCCGAGGCGGAAGCCGTCCTGCTCAACCATCCCGCTGTCGGCGATGTGGCGGTGATTGGTGTGCCGGACGAGGAGTGGGGTGAGCAGGTCAAGGCTGTTGTTGAGGCCGCGGCGGACCGCGAAGGTACCCCAGAGCTTGCTGCGGAACTTATCGATTTTTGTCGAGCGGAGCTGGCTCACTTTAAATGCCCGCGTTCGGTGGACTTTCGTGACGAGCTGCCCCGCGCTGAGAATGGCAAGCTCTACAAGCGCCAGGTCCGTGAAGAGTACTGGCGCGAGGCAGGTATCCAGATATGAAGCCAGTCATTCTCACGGAGGTGATCAACCGCATTGGTGTGATAACCCTTAATCGACCCCATAGCCGCAATGCGCTCAACGGGGAGCTAATCGAAGCCCTTGACGTCGCGGTGCAGGAGATGGCCGATGACCCGGAGGCCAAGGTGATTGTCCTGACCGGCGCTGCCTACGAGGGTAGCCATGGGGGCTTTTGCGCCGGCGGGGACGTCAAGGGTGGTGGTATCGAACGCGAACCCGGTGACGAGCGACCGATGGGTGCTGCGCCAGGAACAGCGGAAAACGACTTGGAGCGTTTCGACCTGCATGCTCCAATGCTTTTGCACACCATACCCAAGCCGACGATTGCCATGGTGGGTGGGCCGGCTATTGGCGCAGGTTTGGGTCTAGCCGCTGCCTGTGATCTGCGTTATGCCTCAGAAGAAGCAGTGTTTGCGGCCAATTTTTCCGCCAACGGTCTCTCCGGTGACTATGGGGGCTCGCTGTTCTGGACGCAGATCATCGGTACGGCACGAACACGGGAGCTCTATTATCTCAACGAGAAATTGACCGCAGTCCAGGCATTGGAGTGGGGCATGATTAACCGGGTGCTACCTGCCGCGGAATTGGGTGATTACACAATGGGAATCGCTGCGCGGCTCTTGAGAACACCTGCCTCGTTATTGTCGTTGGTCAAGGACAACCTGACCCAGGCGGAGATGGAGGCAGATCGCAGGCGTGGCCTGTTTACACTGGAGACCATGAATCAGCGCCAGGCCGTGAGGGACATTCGCGCACGTTTGCGCAGGAAGGCAGAGAAGGAGAAAGGACATGAGTGAAGATCGTCGTGCGCGGGCTGAAGAAGTCGCGAAATCGATAAACATGTATGAACAGGAGTTTCTGGACGATGAGTTCGAAACTTACCGGTTGATGCGTGAAGAATGCCCGGTTGCCAGTATCACCCAGAAAAAGGGCTTTCCCGGTCACGAAGGTCCCGCGACCTGGCTTTTGACTCGCTATGATCATGCGAGCAAATGCCTGGCGAACACCAGTGACTTCTCCAGCCAGGCCAATGACTACCCGGTCAGACCCTGGATTCCGCAGGCCATCGATCCACCTAAGCATACTTCGTATCGCCGGATGATGAATAAATGGTTTACGCCGGATGCGATGACGGCGATGGAGCCGCATCTTGAGGAGTACGCGGAAGAGCTGATCGACAAAATGCTTGAGAAGGACGAGTTCGATTTTGTCGCCGATTTTTCCGATCGATTTCCCACAGTCATTTTCTGTCAGCTCATGGGTTTTCCCACGGAAGATTATGAAATGCTCATGGACCGCAAAAACGTCCTCATGCACGCAAATGATGGACACTCCCGCGGCCACGCATTGGCAGTAGCGCACGGCCGGGAAATAGGGCTCGATATCCCGGAAGGAGAGCCGCTTACTTCGGAGGTGGAGTTGCAAATTCGTGGCTCTATCGCGATATCCCTTTATGAGTACTTTGGCGAACTCCTGGAGAAGCGCCGGGAGAAGCCGCAGGATGACCTGATCTCCCAGCTGATTGTTGCGCGTTTTGACAATGAGCGGCCCCTGAGCGAGGAGGAGTTGCTCGACACGATGTTCCTCTTCTACATGGGTGGCCTGGATACGGTTGCCTCGGTCTTGGGACTTGTCGTGAAAACTTTTGCCGAGAATCCCACCAAGCGGCGAGAGTTCGTCGAGCTGATGGAGGATCCGAGCAAGCTCAACGCTGCATGTGAAGAGCTGGTGCGCTACCACTCGATCGTGCTGCTGCCTCGGCGTGCTACCCGCGACGTGGAAGTGGGCGGAGTTAGCATCGCGGCGGAAGAAAATATTATGTGTCCGACGCAGGCCTGCAACCGCGACCCCGACGAGTTCGAAAACCCGGACGAGCTGATCTACGACCGGGTGCCTAATCGTCACATGGGTTATGGGCACGGCCCCCACCGTTGCCTGGGCATTCACCTGGCCCGCCGCGAACTGAAGATCGGGCTATTGGCATTACACCGCAAGCTTCCCGATTACGAGTTACACCCCGACCGGAAACCCGAACTTTTTGCCGGTATGAAAGGTGCGAGCTCAGTCTGGCTGCGCAAAGTGCAATCGACATGAAAGTACAACTGGATAGCGACAAATGTCAGGGCCACGGCATGTGTAATATGGTGTGTCCCGATGTGTTTCGGTTCGACGACCAGGGCTATGCTCAGCTTATCCCTGGCATGGAAAAAGTGCCTTCTGAACTGCTAAAGAGCGTGCAATTGGCCGAGATGCAGTGCCCTGAGCAGGCTATCAGGATCATCGGAAAAAAACTAGAGTGAGTCTTTTCCAATATGAAATGAGCCTGAAACCCGGGAATGTGGCGGAAGTTGATTCCAACATAAAATGAGCCTGAAATAGTCCTTGTAGTCGTTCATGATCAGCGGATGAAAACGATCATGAGCTTAGAACATCTGAATACCCTGGGTGCCATCAAACAGTTTCTCGACGGCACACAGGAAGTAGCCTTCAACGTGGCCACTGAGAAATCTGAACGCTATCGCTGGGTACAGAAGGCACTGGTGAAGCACCGATACTTACAGCTTGGCAAAACAGACCGGGGAACCGTCACCCGCTACCTGATAAAGGTAACCGGCTACTCCCTGGCCCAGACCAGGCGCCTGATACGCCAATACGTCAAAGCAGGCACCGTCTCGGTGAAACCAGCTCGGCGTAATGGCTTCAAGCGCGCCTACACTGACGCCGATATACGCCTATTGGCGAGTATGGATGAGCGACATGGTCAGCCCAGCGGCGCGGTACTTAAAAAGCTCTGTGAGCGGGCTTATCAGCGCTTTGGCCAAGCCGACTATCGACGCCTGGCGGGTATTTCGGTTTCTCACCTGTACAACCTGCGGGCCTCCAAGACCTACCAGAGGCAGCGCTGTGTCTTGACAAAGACACGACCTAAGGCCGCCTCTATTGGCCAGCGGCGCAAACCTTGCCCGAACGATCAACCAGGCTATATCCGCATTGACTCTGTCCATCAAGGTGATCAGGACAAACGCAAAGGAATCTACCACGTCAATGCCGTGGATGAGGTGACACAGTTCCAGATCATCGTCACGCTGGAACGTATTAGCGAGGCGTTTATGCTGCCAGCCCTCAGGCAGATTCTGGCTGCCTTCCCCTTTAAAATACGGGGCTTTCACGCAGACAATGGCGGCGAATATATCAACTACACCGTTGCTGAGCTTCTGGACAAGTTGCACATTGAATTTACCAAATCACGGCCCCGGCACAGTAACGACAATGGTTTGGTTGAGAGTAAAAATGGCTCGGTCATTCGCAAACTCTATGGCTATACCCACATACCTCAGCAGTACGCCACGGATTTCACTGAACTCAATAGCCATCAAGTCTACCGATACGTCAATTTCCACCGGCCCTGCTATTTCCCCACCACCATTATTGATGAGAAGGGCAAGGAGCGGAAGAAATACCGCTACGACGACATGATGACACCCTATGAGAAATTCCGCTCCCTGGCCAAACCCAGCCAATATTTAAAGCCGGGAATCACCTTTAGAAATCTGGATGCATTCGCCAATGAAATGACGGACAATGAGGCCGCTGAACAACTAAATTCAGCACGAGATCACTTATTTCAGCAACTCCATGAGCGACTCAAGATAAGGGCTTAATACACCCTTCCTTCAGGCTCATTTCATATTGGAAAATACTTAGGTGCGGCCTCGCAATAAGGCAAAGAGAGTGAAATCTTTAACGCCCCCAGAGCACGTAGCTACTGGACAAAAGACAGTAAAGCACTTGCTTTAATCTATTTTATCCTTATCATGGTCTGGATCTATCCTTCCCATGAGAACCCAATGGCATATAGCACTGGAAAACTGGCGGTAATCACCGGCGCCGGGTCGGGCATTGGCCGCGCTCTTGCGCATCAGCTAAACCAGGCCGGCTGCAGATTGTTGTTAAGCGATATTGACCCCGATGGGCTGAACGAAACACTCTCATCTCTACCACGAAGCGACATTCCCGCCAAAGGTCAGGTGCTAGACGTCGCTGATAAAGCGAGCGTTCACCAGTGGGCCGACGATATCGAAGCCCAACATAGCTATATAGACATTCTGATCAACAACGCGGGCGTGGCCATGATGGCCTCAGTCGAGAACAGTCAATATGAGGATATAGAGTGGCTTATGGGCATCAACTTCTGGGGTGTGGTGTATGGCACCAAGGCATTCCTCCCCTTGTTGCGTAAAAGTCAGCAGGGGCACTTGGTGAATGTATCCTCAATTTTCGGGATTGTTGGAATACCCACACAATCGGCCTATAACGCCGCCAAGTTTGCAGTGCGAGGCTATACCGAAGCACTGCGCCATGAATTGCGCGATAGCAATGTGCATATTTGCTGCGTTCATCCCGGTGGCATCAAAACCAATATCGCCCGCAACAGCCGCAGCAAAGTATCCGGAACCGACAGAGAAGTCAGTAATGCAAACTTCGAGCAACTTGCACGAACCACAGCAGATTCTGCAGCACACCAGATCATCACCGGCATTGAAAAGCGCAAGGTTCGACTATTAATTGGTGCAGACGCAAAGTTGCTGTCCTTACTGTCTCGACTGTTCCCCGTTAACTACGCGCGCCTGATACCGGGGCTGGGGAAAACTATGGATTCTATGACGTCGTGATGAGCAGGCAGGCCCAAGACAACAGCGGGAATCCAAAAGGAGATACTCGCCAAAAATTACTGACAACCGCACTGCATCTGTATGCCAAGGAGGGTCTGCACGCGGTGTCCCTGCGCAGTATCAGCGCCGCTGCAGGGTCCAAAAATTCTGCTGCGATGCACTATCACTTTAAAAACCGGGTTGGCGTAATCGAGGCACTGGCGGCCATGATTGCGCAGGAGTTGAAGGGCATTGCACAGAGTATTCAACTGCAGGCGCCATCTCACCCAACGCTCAGGGAGTCTTTCCGCAATACCCTGCGCCCACTGACAGAATTGCCTGCCCATCAAGATTGGGGCGCAGACGCTATCCGCTTTATGTCGCGCGCCATTGCTGAAAGCGATCCGGATATTGCCGTCATTCTTAACCCTGCCTATCAGACTTTTTGGGAGCAAGTAGACGGGAATCTCGCCAGGTTAGTACCCGAACTACCCGATGAAGTTAGAAAGCTGCGACTTATGTTCATGTCAGTGAACGCCTTCCACGGCGTTGCGGAAGTTGCCTCTTTGGCACACACACCGTTGGGGGATTTAAGTCATTTTGATAACGACCAATTGTTAGATCATCTGGTGGACTATCTGATAGGGGGGCTCAAAGCACCCTCGCACATCGAAACCAAATAGACCACGACCAAAAGTACATCGAAATTAGCGAACCCAAACTAAATAGTGTGGCCAAGCATCAGAGGAAAAGAAAATGAACACAGCAGTAGAAGAGAAAATATTCGACGTCACCCTAAGCGACGACCAACGCATGAACCGCGAGACAGTGCAGCGATTCACCGCTGCGGAAATTCGCGCCGCCTCTAAAAGTGCTGACGAGGCGGGTGCCACCCCCGACAACTTTTACGCCAAGACCCTGGACCTTGGCCTAACCCTAATGCCAATTCCAGAGGCTTTGGGCGGCGCAGGTGTCAGCCGATCGCCCATCTCGAATGCGCTCAATGCAGAAGATCTGGCCCACGGAGATCTTTCCATGGCGCTGGGCTGCATCAGCCCTCTTGCGTTCGTGAACACGCTGCTCGACCAGGGAAGTGAAGCGCAGCAGGAAAAGTACTTACCGCTATTTTGTGGTGAAGAGTTTGTTCCGGCCACAACGGCATTGCTCGAACCCAAGGCAACTTTCGAACCCACCCAGCCCCAGTGCTACGCCAAGCGAACCGACAGCGGGTTTACCCTCAACGGCCGCAAGTCAATGATACCGCTGGGTATTGATGCACAACTGATGCTGGTTATCGCCGAACTTGAAGGTGAGGGCTCGGCTGCGTTTATTGTAGAAGGCAATCCCACAGGCCTTAGCAGAGAAACCGAATCGAATATGGGATTGAGAACTTTGCAAACAGCGACCCTGAATTTCGACGACGTACAACTTCCGCAAGAGTCACTTCTGGGCGATGGATTGTTCGACCTGCAACGCTTTATCGATCTGTCACGTATTGGTATCTGCGCACTCGCAGTGGGCACCTGTCAGGCAGTGCTGGATTACGTCAAAGAATATTGCAACGAGCGGATCGCTTTTGGCGAGCCGATCACTAATCGCCAATCGGTAGCTTTTATGATCGCGGATATTGCCATTGAACTGGATGCTATGCGCCTGATGACTTGGCGCGCAGCGTCAAGAGCCGAACAGGGCCTGGACTTTCACGAGCAGGCCTACCTTTCCAAAATGTTTTGCGCCGAACACGCTATGAAAATTGGTACCGACGGAGTGCAGCTGCTAGGAGGCCACGGTTTCTGCCGAGAGCACCCGGTAGAGCAGTGGTATAGAAACCTAAGAGCCATAGCCATTCTTGAAGGCGTCGCCTCCGTATAAACCAAAAAATTCCGAGGAATAAACAATGATCAATCTAGAACTGTCCGACAAACACCAGGAAACTCTGAACAATTTAATGATGTTGTCAGAGCACATGATCCGCCCTTACTCCCGCAAATACGACAAGGAAGAACACACTCCGCCTACCGAGATGGAAGAAGTGGCAAAACTCATCCGGGGTGGCCGCGAGGGTCTCTCTGGTGGCAAGAAGGAAAAAGTACCGGAAGGTACTATTGTGAATGGTGGCAATCTCGGCTCAGTAACAGGGCTGGAAGGCCTTTGTTGGGGCGATGTCGGTCTGTTTCTGGGAATGCCTGGAAGTGGCTTGGGGAACGCTGCGATCAGTGCGGTTGGCACTCCAGAGCAAGTCGCTAAGTATGGCAGTTCCTATGCGGCCATGTGTATCACCGAACCCAGCACAGGATCAGACTCTGCCAACATCAGCACCACCGCTGTTGCCGATGGCGACGAATGGGTACTCAATGGCGAGAAAATTTTTGTCACTGACGGCGATTGATGCGACACCCTGGTAGTGTGGGCAACGCTGGACAAATCACTGGGCAAGGCAGCCATTAAATCCTTTATCGTAGAAAAAGGAACACCGGGATGTGAAGTAGCGCGCCTGGAGCACAAAATGGGCATTCGCGCATCTGACACCGCCTCGATTAACTTTTCCGACTGCCGTATTCCCAAAGAAAATATTCTGGGAAGCGCAGCGGTAGCAACCAGCGCCGAAGAACGCAAAAAGGCCTTTGGTGGTGTTATGCAAACCTTCGACAACACCCGCCCCCCCGTTGCGGCAATGGCGATTGGTGTCGGCAGGGCCGCTCTCGACTTAACGCGATCAATACTGGAAAAGGAAGGGGTTGAGCTGAAGTTCGGCAAAAACCCGAACAGCTCGTCAGCATTGGAAGCTGAGCTATACAAAATGGAAGCGGAGTGGAATGCCGCGCGATTACTGGTTCAAAGAGCCGCGTGGATGGCCGACAACAAGATGCCAAACTCCATGGAGGCGTCAATGTGCAAAGCCAAAGCCGGTCGTATGGGCAACTACGTTACATTGCGCTGTGTAGAGTTGTGTCAGAGCCTCGGTTACAGTGAGAACGAGTTGCTGGAAAAATTTGCTCGCGACTCCAAGATTCTCGATATTTTTGAAGGTACGCAGCAAATTCAGCAGCTGATTGTGGCGCGTCGGGTATTGGGAAAACCCTCCTCCGAACTGAAGTAATCACCACTATGTGAGGCCAACTTTGTCCAGGTCGTTATCACGACAACAATTCGCCGTACTCATTGTGGCCCTTATGGCCACCGGCATCGGTCAGTCACTGGTATTTGCCATACTGCCGCCGCCGGGTCGTGAAGTTGATCTGAGCGAAATACAAATCACTTCTATTGCCGCCGTGCTAATTTGGCGCAAGCTGCCCACGACACCAAAACCAGATTTGGTCAGTCAGAGTGCATGTACGCTATTCCGACCCCAGAGTTTTCCGGTTTTTGGGGACAGGATTGGGGATGTGCGTACCGGCAATTTCGGCCGGAGCTTCTCTGGCGGTAACACCCCGGGAACAAGGTGCAATCGCCGGTATGGTGAGTTCCTGTCCCGCCATCGGATTTACGATTGGACCTGTTGCCCGGGTGCGCTCTATCAAGTATACGGACAGCCAGCTGCATTGTTTAGCGTGTGTGTCTTTGCGGTGGCACTGGTATCGTTAATCGTCATCGAGCGTAAAACTCAAAACTAAACAGTGATTCGCTCTAACGCCTCGCGAAGATTCTCGGGGATCGAAACAGATTTATTGGCCTTACGATTAACAAACACATGCACAAAGTGGCCGTGGGCGACGGCGTCCTCGACACCTTGCTTGAATATCCCGATACCATAGCGCACAGAACTATTGCCCAATTTTTCCACCCTCAAACCTGCCTCTATCGGTTCGGGATAAGTAATGGGTGCATGGTACTCACAGCCTGAGCTCACTACAAAACCGACTATCTCTCCATCGCTGATGTCCAGACCACCCTCCTCGATCAGATAGCGGTTGGCTGCGGTATCAAAGTACGAATAGTAGATGACGTTGTTAACGTGACCGTAGACGTCGTTGTCACTCCAACGGGTGTTGACAGGGTAAAAAAACTTGTAGCCGGATCGAGCTGGAATCGTTGAATCGCTCATTGGGTCCCTTAAAATGCCGCTCGATAAATGGCCAGCGCGTCTTCATAAGCCACATCTCGCGGATTGTTAATGAGTAAGCGCTGCTGCAACATGGCATCGGAAGCTAGCATCTCCAAATCACCCTCCTTCACACCCGCATCACTTAGGGTGGCGGGCAGCGCGACATCTTCAATCAGGCTGCGCAGCGCGTCGATCAAAGCCGTGGTCTTGGCTTCATCACTACCAGGTACCGGTTCTCCCACTACAATTTCGGCCAACTCCGCGTAGAGGTGGCTCGCCTGGGAGGCATTAAATTCAAGCACCGAAGGCAGCACCAGCGAGTTACTTAAACCGTGTGGAATGTGATAGTGCCCACCCAGGGGATATGCCAAAGCATGCACCGCGCCAACGGGGGCGTTGGCGAACGCCTGTCCCGCCAGAGTGGCACCCAACAACATATTCGCACGAGCTTCGCGATTGCCGCCTTCAAGCACTGCTGTGCGTATGTTTCTGGACAAAAGGGCAAGAGCGGATCTCGCCAGATTGTCCGACACCGGGTTTTTCTTGTGCTGCGAAGTATAAGCCTCAATAGCATGCACCATGGCATCCACTCCCGTCATGGCGGTAATTGCAGGAGGTAAACCCAGAGTGAGTTCCGCATCCAGTACCGCAACATCGGGCAGCAAAACAGTCGATGAAACGCCTGACTTAGTGGTCTCCCCCGTTGTGATAACAGCGACAGGAGTCACTTCAGAACCGGTGCCTGCGGTGGTCGGAACCAAGATCATGGGCAATCGACCACCGCGTACCTGATCCACCCCGTAGAGTTCAGAAAGGCTCTGACTCCCAGTCATGAGCACGGCGACAACTTTAGCGACATCCATGGAGCTTCCACCGCCCACTGCAATCACGCCATCGACTTTCTCGGCCTTACCCAGCTCCACGGCAGCTAACACCACCGCCTCGGGAGGATCTTCTTTCACCTGATCAAACAACACCGGATTAAAACCCGCATCGAAGAGCGCTTTCTGCACGGGCTGTATCAACCCGATTGCGATCAATCCTGGATCTGTCACCAACAAAGGCCGGCTGATATTCAACAGCTCGCACTGCTGCGCTAACTGCAGAGCACTACCGTCACCACTGATTATTCCGGGAACAGTATTGAATACAAAAGCTTCCATGGATTCACCTCCAGGTCGGGACATATTGTGATACAGCCTAAAAATTCATGATTACTTTGCCGCGAGCACGCCGCTCGATCAGGCAATTAAACGCCTCTTCGTACTGATCAATTGAAAAACTGTCTGTGACCACAGGGCTCAACTTGCCGGCCTCAAACAGTTCCCAAAGTTCTTCGATATTTTTCAGGTTTTCCGCCGGCTCTTCCCCGGTGAATCGGCCCCGGAACACACCGACCAAAGAACAGCCTTTGAGCAATGCGAGGTTGAGAGGGATTTTGGGAATAGGTCCGCTGGCAAAACCAATAACCAGGTAGCGTCCATTCCAGGCCATGCCTCTTATTGCGGGTTCAGCGTAATCTCCACCCACGGGGTCATATACCACGTCCACGCCTTTGCTTTAGGGCATAATAAGAAGTGAAATAGGTAATGCTGATGCCCGCAGCCTGTTCGAAACTCAGACCCTGGGGCATCGGAAACACGCCGTGCTCATTGACCGCAATCTGTTCACAGAAGGCTCCTGTGGAAGCCATGGAAATCACCTTGTCGCCAACTTTGAAACGAGTTACAGAAGATCCGACAGCTGCTACCGTTCCTGAACACTCTCCACCGGGTATAAAGGGCATTTCCGGTTGTATTTGATATTTGCCCTGGATGATTAATACATCCGGAAAATTCAGACCCGCAGCTTTAACATCAATCAATACATCGTGCTCGCCCATTTCCGGATTGGGCCAATCGTTTTCCAGCACTAACTTATCCGCCAAACCGTGCTCTTTACATATCACTGCTTTCATAAACTCGACTCACCCACAAAAATCGTCAAAAAATAGAAATCGAAATAGAACTTTAGTTGTTCTGGCTTAGAAAACAACTACGGCGCCCTCGGGTGCCGTAGTGCAATCTTCTATCGGGATGCGAAAGGTATCAAGCGACTTCAAACAAGCCCGCAGCACCCATACCACCGCCAACACACATGGTGACTACCACGTACTTGACGCCACGGCGCTTGCCTTCAATCAAGGCGTGTCCAATCATACGCGAGCCGCTCATGCCATAAGGGTGGCCAACTGAAATAGCACCACCGTTAACGTTCAGCTTGTCGTTGTCGATTCCCAACTTGTCGCGGCAGTAGATAACCTGAACTGCAAAGGCTTCGTTGAGTTCCCACAGACCGATGTCGTCCATGGTCAAGCCGTTAGCTTTGAGCAGTTTGGGCACTGCAAACACAGGGCCAATACCCATTTCGTCTGGCTCGCAACCAGCAACTGCAATACCGCGGTATATACCCAGAGGCTCAATACCTTCGCGCTCTGCAACTTTAGAATCCATCAAAACCTGGGCAGATGAACCATCGGACAACTGGGATGCGTTACCCGCTGTTATGGTTCCACCTTCGATGACAGTTTTAAGACCTGCGAGTTGCCCGGGAGTACTGGCACGTAGGCCTTCATCTCTTGAAACAGTCGCTTCAACTTCAGAGGCGTCACCTGTTTCTTTGTTCCAAACAGTGCGCGTGCAAGTCACGTCAACCAGTTCGTCGTCAAACTTTCCAGCCTCATAGGCCGCAGCGGTACGCGCCTGCGATTCTGCGCCCAACTCATCCATCGCTTCACGGGTTACACCGTAACGCTGACCAACATTTTCCGCAGTTTGCAGCATGGGCATGAAGATGTTCGGTGCCATGGCCATCAATTCGTCATCCACCATGCGGTGCAGGTTCATGTGCTCATTCTGCACCAGAGAGATTGACTCCAGACCGCCGCCAATAGCAACGTCCTGGCCGTCGTGCATAATCTGCTTAGCCGCAGTTGCCACGGCCATCAAACCTGAAGAACACTGACGATCCAATGTCATACCGGAGACAGTGACGGGTAGGCCCGAACGCAGAGCAATCTGACGGGCAACATTCGAACCCGTAGCGCCTTGCTGTAATGCACAGCCCATGATCACGTCTTCAATTCGAGCAGGATCAATACCGGCGCGTTTTACCGCTTCGGCCACAGAGACTGCGCCCAAGCTGGCACCACCTAGGTTGTTGAATCCACCGCGATAGGCTTTTGCGATCGGAGTACGTGCTGTTGATACAATTACTGCTTCTTTCATTTTTGCTCTCCTTGATTGGGACCGTTTGCAAAGGCCCAAAAAATATCAAATGGCTTTAGCTGAGGTCTATACCCAAACCCGCAGCGGCTTTTCCTGTGAATTTAAAAGTCTGCTCAAAACCTGCCTGAGGAACTGCCTCGCCTTCAGGTGAGGTGATCGCATCCCAGTTGGCCGCAATGCCCTCTGGTGTTTGATCTTCTGGCGCCAACCAGACTCCGTCAGTCTCTACGATCTTCGCTATCGAGTAAGCTCCAGCGCCAGCAGCCATGATAATGCGTGTCGGTGCGCCTTCGCTCACCAGATACAGTACTGCAGGTGTTACAGTTTCAGGTGTTAGCAAATCGAACGCCTTCTCGGGGATCAGGCCTTCTGTCATCCGCGTTCCCGCAGTGGGTGCCAATGCGTTCACTTTGATGTTGTACTTTGCGCCTTCTTGAACAAGCGTGTTCATCATGCCGATGACGCCCATTTTGGCAGAACCGTAGTTAGTCTGGCCAAAGTTTCCGTACAGGCCGCTCGAGGAAGTCGTAACCACAATACGGCCATAGCCCTGCTCACGCATAATGTCCCAGCAGGCCCTAGTGCAGTTCACACTTCCCATCAAGTGCACGTCCAGAACCAGTTTAAAATCTTCCAGCGTACCCTTGGCAAAACTCTTATCACGCAGAATGCCGGCATTGTTGACCAGAATGTCTACACGGCCCCAGGTATCTACCGCCTGCTTAACCATAGCTTCAACTTCGTCGTACCTGGCGACGTTTGCACCGTTGGCGATAGCTTCACCACCGAGGGCTTCAATTTCGGCGACTACCGCGAGGGCAGAATCACTGGAACCACCAGTACCATCTTTGGAGCCCCCCAAATCATTGATTACCACTTTGGCGCCGCGTTTTGCGAGCTCAATAGCGTGACTGCGACCCAAACCCTGGCCAGCACCGGTAACAATGGCAACTTTGCCGTCATAACGAATAGACATTAATGCGTCCTCTATAGATTGTCAGAATTAAAAAGTTTATACGATTGAACCCGGCCTAGCCGGTTATGACCATGGATAGCCATTCCGCGACCAAAGCCGGGGTTTCTTCGCCTTCGATCTCCACGGAGATGGCATTACAAATCAGGAATCGATTGTCTCCTTTTTGTTCAACGCTTTTCACCTCCACATTAGCGCGAACGCGCTTGCCGGATTTAACGGGCGCCAAAAAGCGAACCTTGTCAAAGCCGTAGTTGAGACCCATAACTGTGTTTTCAGGCACAACGCCATTGCCTTCAATCAATTTGGACAGCAGTGACAAGGTAAGAAAACCGTGAGCAATTGTTCCACCAAAGGGGGTAGCAGCCGCTTTCTCCGCGTCTACGTGGATGAACTGGTGATCTTCGGTGCAATCGGCGAAGGTATTAATACGCTCCTGGGTCACTTCGATCCACTCGCCGGACTCATACTTAGTGCCCACTGCAGATGCCATTTCTTCCTTGGGAACAATTTTAACTGCCATGCTCAATTTCCTCATTAGACGGGGGGGGGGGTAAAAAATGAATAAAGTGTAGTCGAACCGAGGGACTTTGCCGATATTCCGACTGAATAATCGCTATCACCTTTCGACGTTAAAGAGCCTGTCAGACGACGCGAGACGATGCCGCAGACAGGTACTGAAAAACGGATTTGAACATACAGTATGTATTTATTCCTTTCAAGTATTTTTTTATATTCCCGGCGCCACCATTCTTGTAAGATATTCTGCTGTTGTCTGAACCAAAAGGGGGAATCAAGTCATGAATAAGGCCGCTAATCCCGACCCTGTCACGCTAATAGAGAAACTGTCGGCGCGGGCAGCAGGCAATGCTCCCGGGCCTGAATCAATGACCTTACGTGTTCCAGTTGAGGTTTACACGGGACAGGACCGGTATGAGCCAGAGCGCGATATCCTCTTCCTGAAGCAACCAGTAATTATTGGCCATGAATCACAAATCCCCGAGCCCGGACGAAACCATCTTCACCCACACCATGCTGACAGCCAACCCGCCTTCGTCCGAAAAGGAAAAGGCACATTTCCAGCGCTCCTTTACCATGATTGATGAAGGCGTTTTCGAAGCGGAAGATATCTTCGTCTCTGAGGGCACGCAACGAGGGCTGCGCTCCGGTGCAAACAGTCACCTACTATTCGGCGCCTTTGAAAAAACCGCGGTCGATTTCCACGAGAAAGTTAACAGCGCTATTACTCAAGACTAAAAAGGCAGAACTAAAAAAACAGGGAAAACGGGTTCGCATAAAAAAAGCGGGGCAGCAACACCGCCCCGCTTCACTTACCGTAAGCGCCCCTAAATCAGCACCTGTTTTTTTGTAAGAGTTCCCGCCAGACTTTCTCCTGATAACCACACAGGAGCAAATCATGAACGATATCACTCAGCCCCAGCCACACGGTATTGACTGGAAGCAGCAAATACAAACCTGGAAACTGTCGGGCTTGTCTCAGACCCGGTTTTGCAAACACAATCACCTGACTTACCATCGCTTTGTGTACTGGCGTCGGAAGTTTGACGATACCATCCGTGTGTCTTCTATAAAACAAGACCAAGGTGGCTTTGCCGCAGTGAGTGTCAGACCTGACGCCGATCGGGGGCTAACCTTGTCACTGCCCAACGGATTCATTGTGCGAGGTATCTGTGCCGATAACGTGCCGGTGGTGCGCCAGCTACTGGAGCAGCTGTGACTACTCGCTATTTCCGTCCGGCCGATGACATGTCGCGGATCTACCTGTACCGGGACCCAGTAGACTTTAGAAAAGCCAGTGCAGGGCTGGCTGCCATCGTTGAGCGAGAGCTGGGCCACAATCCCTTCGACGGCGGCCTGTACGCCTTCACCAACCGGCGGCGCAACAAGATCAAGTGCCTGTACTGGGAAGATAATGGCTTTGTGCTCTACTACAAGGCCCTTGCCGAGGAGAAATTCCGCTGACCTCGCCGTGGTGATGAAGTTGTTTCACTGACAGGACAACAGATCAATTGGCTGCTCGACGGGTACGACATCATGCTGATGACCGGGCATAAAAAATTGCATTATGAGTCTGTATTTTAAAGCTTTTTGTCGCCATGAATGTTATAATTACGCCATGCAATCGGCGATAAAAAAGCAACAAAAACAAGGGTGTTACGAGAACTTATCCGTCGCTGAATTACTTGTTGCCCTCGCCGTAAAAGACCAGATTCTTGAAGATAAATGTTTGCTTCTCGAAGAAAAAAACGGCTCTTCTCCGCTTTGTTGAGTGATTCTAGGTTTTCAAATAGAACATAGATTGATTATCTGGGAGGGATGATTGTCTAATTTTGAGTTTGAAGTACTCGGTATCCCTGATGCCCCTGGCGCGCTTACGGATCATTCCTATACTGACATTACCAGCCTCTATCCTGGCGCTTGTTAGCTTGTGTTTTGCATAATTGCAGATGCCGACACAATGTTTTCTGAGCGATTTTGCGAACTTTTTCAGATAGAGCATGTGTGACTGATCTGCTATCAAGCACCAACTTTCCAGTTGCTCTGCCATCCCCTCAAATGAAGTGGCACTCCACAGATACTGAAGCTGTTCTTTTAAAACGTAGAGCGCATTCAGGTTGCTATTGCTATCCAACAACGTTTGCAGCTTGTTACTTTGTTTCTCACTCAACTTATCCGCATTTTTGAGCAACAGATAATGCGTCCCCTTCATCAGTTTTTTACCATTCGGATCGGCCTTCCTGAACTCAAGCCGGCGCTGATTATGGATAGCTTTGCTGTAATTTTTCATGACGTGAAAACGGTCAAACACAATGTCTGCCAACGGCAAGCACTCCCTGACAGCCTTTTGATAAGCAGGGCCCATATCCATAGCTACGGCCTTGATTTTACTGGATGTATCCGGGGAGAGATGTTTTAGAAATCTTGCAAACACCTCGGCAGTTCGACCAGCTTCCACCCAGACCAGATGACCTCCGACCATATCGTAGACCACCGTCATATAGTCATGGCCTTTCGCCCTGGCAACTTCATCGACACCAATATATTCCAAGCCAGTCAACTGTGCAGGATCAAGCGCAGGGAGCGTTTCCATCAGGTATGCCTTGTCGATATTCTTTACTGTCTCCCATCGTATCCCCAAATGCCTGGAGACGGCCTGAATAGACATATGGCGGCATAATCCACTGATCAGTCGGCAAAACCGGTGGGTGAAACGGCACCCTTTATCGACAAAATCACACGCCTCAATGCGGCGCTCACCCTTGCTAATAAACACTTGGGCCAGTTCAATGTCGAGCACACATGGATACCCAAAAAGGGGGATATCCTTAACCTGCCGGCGAATATGCTGGTTGATAGTTCCCTTCTTGCCTGTGGTGGGGTCTATAGTGCTCCTGCGGGCGTCCCGGCTACAGTGAATAACAATCTTGTCACCCTCTTCGTCCAGTTTAATTTCATTTACACGTTGCCCCGTGAGGTTTAAAATATTCCGTGAGATGTTGATGGTCATATACCTGCCCTATGTAAAGTTGTCATAAACCAAACATATCAACAGGTTACTTGATGGTCAGCATCTTTTTTCACTCAACAAAGCGGAGAAGAGCCAAAAAAACGAGGTTCACCAGAAACACCTCGGCGACAAAAACCACATCATCCTTGAACAGGGTAAACGCATTGTCCTGCTCGAAGAATACTTGCGCCTGGCCACGGTACAGAAATTCGGAGCCAGTAGTGAGAAACTGGCGTTTCAGTCTGATTTGTTCGATGAAGCTGAAATCGAAGTCGCCCTGAGTGAGCTCGAAGAGCAACTGCCTGAAGAAGACCGGGTTCGGCCTCAAAAGAAGAAAAGAAAGCGCGGGTTTAGCGACAAGCTGCAACGGGTACAGATACACCTCACACTTTCAGATGAGGAAAAGGATGGGGCCACCAAAACATTCTTCACCAAGGTCAAGGAGGAGCTGGAGTTTATTCCCGCCCAGGTCAAGGTGCTGGAATACTGGCAGGAAAAGGCGGTATTCAATATTGACGGTGAAGATGTCATTGTCGCCGCACAGCGCCCCGCTCATCCGCTGGGGAAATGCTTTGCCAGTCCTGCATTGCTGGCCTACATCATTGCCTCCAAATACGCCGATGGACTGCCGCTATACCGCCTGGAGGGGATGCTCAAGCGTTACGGCGGTGATATCAGCCGCTCCAACATGGCCCACTGGATTGTACGGCTTCAGGATGTATTCCAGCCCTTGATCAACTTGATCCGGGAGGTTCAGCTTGAGGGGAATTACCTGCAGGCGGATGAGACGCGCATACAAGTGTTGAAGGAAACGGGCAAAACGGCCCAATCGGATAAATGGATGTGGGTGATACGCGGCGGCCCACCGGATAAACAATCAGTGCTGTTCGAATACGACCCCTCACGTGCTGGCGCGGTGGCGGAGCGCCTGCTGGATGGCTTTGGTGGTGTGTTGCAGGCCGACGGCTATTCCGGTTACAGCAAGGTGTGCCGGATAGCGGGCATTACCCGAATTGGATGCTTTGACCATGCCCGGCGCAAGTTCGTTGAAGCCAGCCGGGCGGCGGAAACCAGGAGCACCAAAAAGAAAGTGGGGCAACCCACCAAGGCTGACGTTGCACTCAGTAAAATACGAAGGCTGTATGCGATAGAGAAATCGATCAAGGATCTGGAGCACGACAAGAAAAAACAGGCAAGGCAGTCACTCAGCGTGCCGATTCTCGAGGACCTGAAGCCATGGCTGGAGAAGAACGTCAGCCGGGTGCCCAAAGATAGCCTGACCCACAAGGCCATAACGTACACACTGAACCAATGGGAGTACCTGATTGGCTATTGCGAGGACGGCCAGTTGAATATCAGCAATGCGCTGGCTGAGAATGCGATCAGGCCCTTTGCGGTTGGTCGGCGCGCCTGGCTATTCGCAGATACCTCCCGCGGGGCCCGAGCCAGTGCGACCTGTTATAGTTTAGTGGAATCGGCAAAGGCGAACGGCCTGGAACCTTATGCTTACCTCCAGCATGTGCTGGCGCACATTGCGGCGGCAGATACGGTGGAAAAGCTTGAAGCATTACTGCCCTGGAACATGGAAATCGAAGAGTAACGGCGAAGTAAAGCGATCTACTGTCTAGCGGCTCGCAGACAAAATCAATAGGGTCGATTTAAGTGCGCTTACCACTTACCCATACTTAAAACCGTTTAGCCGTCGCGAAATGTCGCGTTGGTGGCAGCGGTTTCACCATATTTTCCCAGTTCATGTCGTCCCACTACCATGCGATGCACCGCATCTGGGCCGTCTGCCAGTCTCAGTGTTCGCTGAGCCATGTACATTCCCGCCAACGGGGTATCTTGTGAGATACCTAGCGCTCCGAACATCTGAATGGCTTCATCCACAATTCGAATGGAGATATTGGGAACAGCTGTCTTAATCATGGAAATCCAGATTCTGGCTTCCCTGGCATCGACATTATCCATCATCCAGGCCGTTTTCAGCGTAAGCAGGCGAGCCTGTTCAATATCCATTCGGGCATCGGCGATAATATCGATGTTGCCGCCGAGTCTCGCCAGGGGTTTTCCGAAGGCGGTACGAGATAGAGAGCGCTCGCACAACAACTTCAGCGCTGTTTCCGCTGCACCCACGGCACGCATGCAGTGGTGAATGCGGCCTGGCCCAAGGCGACCCTGGGAAATCTCAAAACCCCGACCTGGCCCGAGAATGATGTTGTCCCTGGGTACTCTCACATTGGTGTAGCGCTGGTGCATGTGGCCGTGAGGCGCATCGTCCATGGAAAACACATGCATAGCACGCAGGTTTTCAACTCCCGGGGTATCCATAGGCACCAGGATTTGAGACTGCTGCACGTGCCTGGCTGCGTCGGGGTCAGTTTTCACCATGACAATCATAATTTTGCATCGTGGATCGCCAGCACCGGAAATATAGTGCTTCTCACCATTGATGACCCACTCGTCACCTTCCAGAACAGCTTCGGTGCGAACGTTCGTTGCATCCGAAGAGGCAACGTCGGGCTCAGTCATCGCAAAAGCAGAGCGAATTTCGCCGTTCATGAGTGGCTCTAGCCACTCTTTCTTCTGGGCTTCCGTTCCGTACTTATGCAGTACTTCCATGTTGCCCGTGTCCGGTGCAGCGCAGTTGAACACCTCTGCAGCAAGATGAGATTTGCCCATCTCTTCTGCCAGGTAGGCATACTCAACCGTATTCAGACCGGAGCCGCTATCGCCATCTGTCAGGAAAAAATTCCAAAGCCCCTTGGCTTTAGCCTTGGCCTTGAGACCCTCTCTAATTTCAGTTTGTCGATCGGTATACTGCCAGCGATCACCAACGGAAACCTCCGCATAATATTCATGATCTACCGGAAGAATCTCCTCTTCTATGAAGCGTTTCACTTCCGCAAGTAGTGGTTTTACGTTTTCGCTAATGCCTAAATCCATTCTTCTCTTCCTCTTTCAGTTTACAATTTGTTAGTTGGCGCTTTTAGTAAGTTATGCGAGCAGTTCCGCCGAGTAGTTCGCTTTTAGCTCTCGTTTAAAAATCTTCCCGGAGGCAATCCGCGGCAGTTGTTCGTCTCTAAACCAAATATGTGCCGGTATCTTGAAAGCAGCCAGATGCTCGCGTAAAAATTCCGTCAACGCCTCATCAGTCATAGAACAACCTTCTTTGAGTACGACAGCTGCACCAACGATTTCTCCTAAACGCTCGTCCGGGAGACCAAATACCGCAACCTCTTCGATATCTGAATGCTTATATATTCCGGCTTCCACTTCGATACAACTGATATTTTCGCCGCCGCGAATAATAATTTCTTTGATTCGATCGACTATATATAGAAATCCATCCTCATCGAGGTAAGCGACATCTCCGGTGTGAAACCAGCCGTCAACAAAGGCTTCGGCAGTCGCTTCAGGTTTATTCCAGTATCCCGACACGTTCGCAGGAGATTTGATGCAGAGCTCGCCGCGCTCTCCTGCGGGTAAACTGGAGCCATCGTCTCCGATCACCTTAAAATCGGTCACGGCTGGAACCGCTCTGCCGGTACTGCCTGGATTGGAGATATAAAAAGCGCCATTGTTGATGGCGCCAAGAGCATTGGTTTCCGTCAGGCCATAGCCGATGCCGGGTACTCCGGCGCGTCGCTATCTTTGGCGCTATCAGCAATCACCTTAGCGGAAAGCCCACTGAGCATCCAGCTGTACAGTGCGCTCAAAATACCGCGATGAGAGGACAGAGCCCCCTTAGGATGACCTGTGGAACCGGACGTGTACATAATGGTGGCGTGATCATCCGGTGCCATCTCCACCTCTGGCATAGCTACGCCCCTGTACTGCTCAAGCAAACTCGCAAAGGGTGTATGTGGAATATCCAGCCCCTCGCAATCGTCAGTCGAAATAATCTGAAGTCCGTGCTTTTGCACAATCGGTAATAGGCTTTTGATCCGCGCACGATCCGCCACCACTATCTTCGCGCCGCTATCTTCAAAGCCGTAATCCAGTTCTTCGGTGGTCCACCAGGAATTCATCGGCACTGCGACTGCTCCTGCAGCGGTTGCGCCAATAAAGGCCATCAACCACTGAGGGCTGTTGCGAGCCAGAACAGCTACCCGATCGCCTTTTTGAACAGAGTAGCTTCCGATAAGTGCTGCGGCAATTCCGGCGCCGTGTTGGTAACCCTGTGCAAAGGTGTATCGCTCGTCCTGGTAAACAGCAAAATCCCTGTCGGCATGCGCCAGCATGATTTTGTAGTACTCACCCAGATGCTTTGGCATGGTCGCATAGTTGCGATAGCTCACACCGGCGACCTGAACCTCTTCCAGTTCGAAAGCGCCGCCTGATGCTGTCATCTGCGTAATGGTGTCTTCCAGCTGCTTCAGTACCGGGTTCATCGTTGTAATTTTTCCTTCAGTTTTTCTCGTTTTTTAGTAACCATTTAATTGTGCAAAACGGTCCAGATGATAGTTGTAGTCACCGAAACAGTGCTGTGCCACTCGCGCTCGCTTAATAAAAAAGCCAATCTCGTGCTCATCAGTCATCCCGATACCACCGTGCATTTGAACGGCTTCATTGGTGGCACGCTGTGCAATCTCGCTCAACTTGGCCTTGGCCGCACTGGCAATCCTGGCTAATTGTTCGTCGTTGTCGTCGATAGCATGCAATGCTTTCAACATAATAGATCGCCCGAGTTCGAGTTCGGCAAACAATTCAGCGGCTCGGTGTTGCAAACCCTGAAATGTGCCAATGACCTGACCGAATTGCTTGCGCTCTTTCAGGTAGGCCACTGTGCGCTCGAACGCTTCGGTAGACAAGCCCAATAGCTCCGATGCAAGGCCAATGTTGGCGATATCCAGTGAACGGCTCAGACCGGCCCAGGCTTCTCCCGGTTGTCCGAGTAAACTGTCTGCAGAAACGCTTACGTTTTCAAAGGTCACAGCACCGGCACTTCTGGAATCCACCAGCATGCGGCGGTCAACGGTAACACCTGCGGATTTGGCATCTACAACAAAAGCACTTAGGCCTGTTTGATCACCGGCACTACCTGCGCTCCGGGCTATTACAATAAAGCTGTCGGCCGACACCGCATCTAACACCAATACCTTATTGCCATTCAAAAGGTAGCTGTCACCGTCCATGCTAGCGGTCATTGCTGTTTGTTCAGGTGCGTGGTGTGGGCCTTCTTGTAAGGCCAGGGATACAATCGACTCACCCGCCGCAATAGGGGGCAGCAATGCCTCTTTCTGCGCAGCGCTGCCCAACTCAAGAATGAGTGAAGCCGCAACCAATACTGTGGATTCTAAAGGTGATGAACTGAGATTGCGCCCCACCTGTTCCAGCACCAGACCCAGGCCAGTGTAACCGTAGCCAAGACCGCCAAATTCTTCCGGGATGGCGATTCCTGCCCAACCCATATCGGCCATCTCCTTCCAAACCGAGGCATCAAAGCCCTGCTCATTTTGGCTATCGCGCAATTCACGCAAATGGGAGATCGTTGCATTTTGCGCCAGAAATCCCGCCGCCGATTCTTTGAGCATTGTCTGCTCTTCGTTTAAAACCAATGCCATCGTTTCAATTCCTGTTTGTTTACGAACTTACGCGTCGGGAAGACCCAGAACGCGTTTCGAAATAATATTGAGCTGCACTTCAGTAGTGCCGCCTTCGATGGAGTTGCCCTTGGAGCGCAACCAATCTTTTGACAACTTGCCATCGTCATAGGCCTCACCTTCCCAGCCCAGAGCGCTTTCACCCGCAAGCGCCATGATCAGCTCATTGCGGCGTTTATTGAGTTCAGTTCCGTAATATTTAAAGATGGACGACGCTGCACCCAATCCTTTGCCGGCTTTGGCTTCATCGCCGACACGGCCCATAGTCGCACCGAAGGAAAATGTGTCGAGATCATATTGAGCAATGTCTTGCCGCAGAACCGGGTTAGCCAGTCTTCCGGAGGCGTCGGTGCCGATAGTTTCACTAGCGTGGACACCCAGTGATTTGGAAGAAGCCGAACCGAAACCTGAAATCATTTCGCGTTCATGGGTCAGCAGGTATTTCGCAATCGTCCAGCCCTTGCCCTCTTCACCCATTAAGTTCTTCTTCAGCACTTTCACATCCTCGAAGAAGGTTTCGCAAAAGGGAGATGAGCCGCTGATCAACTTAATAGGGCGAACCGTGACACCCGGGGTTTGCATGTCAAACAAGACAAAGCTGATGCCCTCGTGCTTTGTTCCTGAATTGTCGGTGCGAACCAGGCAGAAAATCCAGTCTGCTTTGTCGGCATAGGATGTCCAGATTTTCTGACCATTCACGATGTAGTGATCACCCTGGTCCTCAGCTTTGGTTTGCAAACTTGCCAAATCGGATCCTGCGCCGGGCTCGGAGTAACCCTGACACCAGCGAATTTCACCGCGTACAATTTTGGGAAGGTGTTCCTGCTTTTGTTCTTCCGTACCAAATTGCAACAGCGCTGGGCCGAGCATGGAGATACCAAAGCTACTAAGAGCCTTGCGTGCGCTGATACGACGCATTTCCTCGGCCAGTACTTTGCACTCCTCCCTGTTGAGGCCTCCGCCGCCAAATTCTGATGGCCAATGCGGAACCGTCCAACCTTTAGACGCCATTCGATCACACCAGATCTTTTGGTCGGGATGATCTGTTTCTGGCTCACGCCCACCGGTGTAAATACCTTCCAGTAGATCTTTTATGGGAAGACGCATAGATTGCGGACAATTTTCCTCCAGCCAGGTGCGCGTTTCCTGGCGGAACTGTTCTGGATCACTCACGGGATTACCTCTTTTTGATGGTATGACCACGGCTAGAACTACCAGCCTGTTGGTCAGTGGCTATTCGTGTAGCTGGCAATAAAAGGACCGCCGAGCTACCTCAAAATCGGGATTTGAACATACAGTATGTTTTGTCTGCGTTCAAGTATCTTGCGCAGCTAAGTGAGAATCGACAGGCAAAAAAAACCTCGCTTCAGCGAGGCTTTGAGATGAATAGATTGCTGTTAGAAGTTGAGCCTGGCATCAAATCCGTAAGTGGCCGTCTGACCAAAATAGCTGATCGTCCACAGACCGAACGGAATGGTGTTCTGGCGATACTCCTCATCGGTGATGTTCTTGCCCCAAAGGGAGAACTGAAGGGAACTGTGAGAACCTATCGACACTTCGCTTAATATCAGGCTGGCATTGAGTATATCGTAGCTCTCAATCATGCTGGTCGCGTTTTGGTCAGGGTTGATGTACGGCACATAATCATCGTTGTAGTTCCAATCCACGTGCAGATCAAGATCGCCGAAACCCACATTACCCAGCGCCCAATCCAGGGTAAGACTAAGCGTGTTTTCGGGAGCATAGGGGACATCTTTCGCATCTTTGACATCCACGCCATTTTCGATGAATTCATCATATTCGGCATCGAGATAACCATAGTTCGCCGAAACCACCACGGACTCTGCCAGCTGCCAAACCAGTTCAAGTTCAAGGCCCTGGAAGGTGGCCTCACCGGCGTTAGCTACGTTTGAGGCCGCAGCCCCCGCGCCTTCCAGAAACACAGACACTTGCAGATCTGAAACATCGTTGTAGAACACCGCGGCGTTCAACTGCACATTGCCATCGGCAAATCGTGATTTGATACCCGCTTCGAAGGACACCACTTCCTCGGCATCGTATCCCTCACGGAAGGCGTCAGCCGTTGGAGCCTCGCCGTTGAAACCCCCGGACTTCCAGCCCTGTGAAACTTTTCCGTAGACGTTTATATCATCCGCGAGATCGTAGGCCACAATAAGAGAGCCAGAGGTATTGTCCCAGGAATCGGAATCCTCTACATCGAAAGTAAAGCCCGTGCCTGATGCATTGGGGTGAACAATATACTGATCTTTATCCTCTCCGGTATATCGCAAACCCAGTGTCACAGAGAGGCGTTCCATTGAAGGGGGACTCCATTCTGCCTGACCGTAAAGCGCAATGGATTCACCATCTATTCCATACTCGTTGACATCCGTCGCGCTGCCGAACAAACCGAAGAAAGTAATTGGGTTGACGACGTCAGCTTCTTCCTCGAAGTAATACAGGCCAACTACGTAACTTACGTTGTCGGTATTGCCCAGCAGTTGGAACTCCTGGCTGAACTGCTCATATTCAATATCGCGGCCGGAATGAAACAGATCAATTGGGGAGCCATCGATATCGACAGAGTCCTCATAATCCAGCTCTCGGAAAGACGTAATCGATTTCAGCTGCACATCTCCCAGAGCGCCCCAGCTTCCGACTTCGTAATCGAGAAACAAAGCATGGCCATCAGTTTCAGAGTTTTCAAACTGGGCAAAGTCATTGCTGATAGAACTGGCGTTGTCGCGCTCTGAAACCGTGTACAGATCCAATAACGGCGCTAAAAATCCAACGCCGAAACCCTCAAACACCAGCGGATTCACATCGGTGAGCTGACCTTTCGATGGCTCCTGATTTCTTTTGCTGTGATCATAGACATAGCGGGCGCTGAAAGTATCACTGACATCAAACACTGCATCGATCCGCCATACTTCACTATCGAGGTTGTTGAATTCATCGCTGGAACGAGGATTAACAAAGGGATTCTGACCGCCGCCAGGATCCAGATCTATATTGTCGTAAAAACCATCTCGCTCTGCCTTTAGGTAGGCCGCGCTGGCCCTGAACCGACCCAGTGCACCGGTATCGATGCGCAACTTGCCCATCGCGTGTCCTTCATTACCCACTGAAAGATCCAACTGTCCGCCGAACTCCTCTGAGGGCAGTCGCGTAATCATATTGATGGCGCCACCCACAGTGTTCTTTCCATACAAAGTTCCCTGCGGGCCACGCAGCACTTCCACGCGTTCGAGTTCGGCAATATCGAAGATACCGCCCAGGTTTTTACCCAAAAATACGCCATCCAGGTACAAGCCAACAACCGGCTCCCAGGTAACCGCGGGATTTATCGTGGACGCGCCGCGAATTGCGATGGTGACTCCGGAGCTACCCGCGGGAGATTCAACAATCTGCACATTGGGCGCAAACCGCGCCAAATCCTGAATATCTGAAATGCCTCTGGCATCTATCGCAGCTTTGTCAAACGCTGTAATAGCGATGGGTGTATCTTGCAGTGATTGCTCACGCTTTTGAGCGGTAACCAGAACTTCCTCCAATGCGGCGGTGACATTGTTTGATGCCAAGCCTGAGGCCAGCAGCACGGCCAGTGGCAAACTCTTGCGGGTAAAAGTGGTGATCATCAACACTTCTCCTGTGGGTCATCTGCATGCCAATGCGCGTGGGGAGCCACCGCGTTCAGCCTTTTTCTTGACGGCGCCAGTATACAGTATACTAAAAGCCGCCTGGGCAGCTTTGCGAATTATTACCTAAAATCACTAGTGTCCGGTTAATTATTGAATAATTTCAATTGGTTAGATAATGTATCATTTTCAGCGCCATGTGATCTGTCGAGAAAGTCCTTATTTAAAGGGATTTTCTCGAAAAGAGTGATTGAAAATATCTGTAATAAAGTGTAGAGCGAGGCATCCAGGTTGAGCCGCTTCTTGATGATGGCTACGAGCACGTACATTGAGACCGCCGTCCATATTTGGGCCTTCACTGCGTTCTCCGAGGTTCCGTAAAACTGCTTTATGCGTAGATGTTGCTTGATCCATTTGAAAAACAATTCTACTTGCCAACGTGCTTTGTACAGAGCGCAAATGGTGGCCGCCGGAGGGGCAAACAAATTGGTCAGGAATATCAGGGTTTTCGGTATCTTTGAACCGAATACGCCGTAGATGCAGTGGATACTTCCTTTGACTGTAGAAGCCCGACAGTGCCACCGTTTGGTCGCAGATAATCCCTTGCTCTCGATCGTTTGGTGCCGAGTAGATGCGTCGGAAATCGGTGTTCGATTTGGCGCGAGTAACGAAGAATGCGCCAGCCTGGTGAAGCGAGAAGAGACGGTCGAAATCCAAATACGCTCGGTCCATGACGTAGATCGCCCCCGGTTCGGGAATCATCAGATCGAGCGCGTTGACATCGTGCAGTTTGCCGTCGGAAACGTGGATAAAACTCGGAATATTGCCTCGCAAATCCAACAGCGTGTGCATTTTGACTGCCGCTTTGGTGCTGCGAAACGGCGCCCATGGAAACACCGACAAGCACAGATCGATGGTAGTGGAATCCAACGCGTATACCGTATTGGACAACTCCAACCCCAGGTCCTCTCCGGCGTAAAGTTTGCGGGCTTGCATGATCAACCGTTGGGCGAACTCGGCATAGATGCGCCAGTCTCTCCTCTCGTTGGCGTCGGCCAGGGTCGATCGTTTGACCGACGACTGAATACCCATGTGGTAGAGCTTGGCCGATTGCGCCCAGAGACACGCTTCGATGTCGCGAAGGCTTTCTCGATAGGTCAACTGTGCAAACGCCAGGACTCGAAAATGTTCGGCACATGGAAGCGTACGAATACGAAGATTGCCGTCGTAACGATCGACGATTCGAGTAAAGGTCGTCCAGGGCAGATAGTCCATCAACTGCGCAAACAGGGTTTTGCCGGTGTACATGGTGAATCCTCAGGGAAGTTCTCCCCTGAGGGTCTCGTGAAATGGCACCTGCGTTCAAGTCGACACCACAATAATCGGGCTCTTCTCCGCTTTGTTGAGTGATTCTAGGTTTTCAAATAGAACATAGATTGATTATCTGGGAGGGATGATTGTCTAATTTTGAGTTTGAAGTACTCGGTATCCCTGATGCCCCTGGCGCGCTTACGGATCATTCCTATACTGACATTACCAGCCTCTATCCTGGCGCTTGTTAGCTTGTGTTTTGCATAATTGCAGATGCCGACACAATGTTTTCTGAGCGATTTTGCGAACTTTTTCAGATAGAGCATGTGTGACTGATCTGCTATCAAGCACCAACTTTCCAGTTGCTCTGCCATCCCCTCAAATGAAGTGGCACTCCACAGATACTGAAGCTGTTCTTTTAAAACGTAGAGCGCATTCAGGTTGCTATTGCTATCCAACAACGTTTGCAGCTTGTTACTTTGTTTCTCACTCAACTTATCCGCATTTTTGAGCAACAGATAATGCGTCCCCTTCATCAGTTTTTTACCATTCGGATCGGCCTTCCTGAACTCAAGCCGGCGCTGATTATGGATAGCTTTGCTGTAATTTTTCATGACGTGAAAACGGTCAAACACAATGTCTGCCAACGGCAAGCACTCCCTGACAGCCTTTTGATAAGCAGGGCCCATATCCATAGCTACGGCCTTGATTTTACTGGATGTATCCGGGGAGAGATGTTTTAGAAATCTTGCAAACACCTCGGCAGTTCGACCAGCTTCCACCCAGACCAGATGACCTCCGACCATATCGTAGACCACCGTCATATAGTCATGGCCTTTCGCCCTGGCAACTTCATCGACACCAATATATTCCAAGCCAGTCAACTGTGCAGGATCAAGCGCAGGGAGCGTTTCCATCAGGTATGCCTTGTCGATATTCTTTACTGTCTCCCATCGTATCCCCAAATGCCTGGAGACGGCCTGAATAGACATAGGGCGGCATAATCCACTGATCAGTCGGCAAAACCGGTGGGTGAAACGGCACCCTTTATCGACAAAATCACACGCCTCAATGCGGCGCTCACCCTTGCTAATAAACACTTGGGCCAGTTCAATGTCGAGCACACATGGATACCCAAAAAGGGGGATATCCTTAACCTGCCGGCGAATATGCTGGTTGATAGTTCCCTTCTTGCCTGTGGTGGGGTCTATAGTGCTCCTGCGGGCGTCCCGGCTACAGTGAATAACAATCTTGTCACCCTCTTCGTCCAGTTTAATTTCATTTACACGTTGCCCCGTGAGGTTTAAAATATTCCGTGAGATGTTGATGGTCATATACCTGCCCTATGTAAAGTTGTCATAAACCAAACATATCAACAGGTTACTTGATGGTCAGCATCTTTTTTCACTCAACAAAGCGGAGAAGAGCCGTTTTATAATATAAATATGTACATAAAACAATAAGTTAAACCCTAGTCAGCGCAATGTTAAGCACAATGAGTAGAACTACTTAAACCACAGGGGCTCCCAGCTGGGCCTCAAATTCAGGGATTGTGAGCGCGACAATATGTCACATCCCGGCGAGGGATCACTTCGATATAATAAAGCTCACCTTTGTACCCGTCTGAAAAGGAGTTTTGCGTGTTTAAACTAATCCCCTCCGTTGCCTTGGCGACCTCTTTCATTGCTAGTAACACACTCGCTGGCCTCCTCGAAGAATTGGTAGTGACCGGCTCACACGACACTCGCACCATCGATGTTAACTCGGCTCTGGTTATTTCGGCCGACGCGGCGCAATTACTTAGACAGGCTCCTGGTGCAAACGTAAACGGCAATGGGCCACTCACAGGCATCGTCCAATATAGAGGCATGTACGGGTCCCGAGTTGCCACCGCAATGGATGGCCGGCAATGAAAATCACCGCATAAAAATTGCCGCAATGACTGAAACGGGAGACGACGCAGAGTTCGCCGACGGCGACATCACTCCCAGTGAATACGAACGTCAGCGCTATGACCTAGGCTATGGCTATCAAAGGGGGCGCCACTCCATTCAACCGGACTACAGTAATAGTGATACCGGAGACACTGGCACACCCGCGCTGCCCATGGACATCGACTTTATTGAAGGCGACCTCTACAGCCTAAGCTACACCTTTGCCGTATCTGCAGACCTAACCGTTGAAGCGAGAATCTACGGTGCGGATCTGGAACACGGTATGAGCAATTTTCATTTACGAGACGCACCAGCAGCGCCCATGTGGCGGCGCAACATCGCCAACACCGATAACGCCGGGCTAAAACTGAAAGCCACCTTGCAAGATGGCTAGGGCAATAGGGTCTTCGGTATTGACAGTTTTCAAGGCCAGCACGGTTCTTTGATAATTAGTGCTCGCTTACATTAAGCGGACCTGGCCAACCTTGAGCACAAAAACGCTCCTCGCGCACGTGAGTATGCCCTATACATAGAGTGGGTCTTTCTGGCAGAAATCCGCTATGTTTGAAAGTGGGGCAGAAACACAGGAGTAGGGAGAATAGAGCCACGATGCTCAACACCCTTAGAATAAATATTGGCGACCTGGACATTGGCATGTATGTCAGCGGCCTGGATCGCCCGTGGCTGGAAACTCCATTCCTCACTCAGGGATTCCTGATTGAGAGCCGCGAAGATATTGAGCAGCTGCGAGAATATTGCGATTACGTACTCGTAGACGGACGTAAAAGCCGACAGCGCTCGTCCATATTAAAGCGGAAGGTTCGAAAGAGTCAGACCTCCCCAAGCGCCAAGCTTGCGCCCACAGCTGTAACAAATTATTCCGGGCGACCGCGAATCCCGGTGGGGCAGATATTTGAAAATCGCACCATCAAGTCTTATCAGGATAAAAGTGAGTGGAAAGACGAGCGACCACTGGCGCAAAAAGCCGTAGACACGCTGGTGAGTGACATCACCGAAATATTTTCCCAAGTCAGTGACGGCGGGAAAATCAACGTTATCAAACTTAAAAAGTCCATTGACCCCGTTGTCGACAGCATTACGCGCAACCCAGACGCCTGTCTGTGGGTGGCTCGCCTGAAAAACCACGACGAATACACTTACCAACACTCCCTGGGTGCTGCGATCTGGTCTGTGTCACTCGGGCGGCAATTGGGCTTACCGCGCCACGATTTACGCTCACTCGCCATGGGTTGTATGTTGATGGATGTGGGTAAATTGCGTGTAGATCCCGGGCTGCTCAAAGCAGAACGCAAACTTACCCTGGAAGAGACCGCACATATGGCGGGCCACGTGAGTTACGGTCTCGACCCCGATGCCTATGGGATCGATCTTTCCACAGTCGATTTTTAAATTTATGTGCAGAACTGTGAGGCGCTTTCGATTCAGATTAAAGCTTTCTAAACTGAATTTTCCGCCACCGGGTGCCCTGTTGTACTAAACTGACAAAGCCAAGGCTAAAAAACCTAATAATAATTCGGGAGCCCAGGTAATGGGATCAGGTAACTCGCACGCTCTGAACCAATACTCGAAGTTACTTTTGAAAGTGTTGACTGTTTGCCTATTACTTTTGTGCGCAGGTACTCACGCTGACATTCAAATTGAAGCTCCAACAGTCGTACATCTGGACACAGATTTTACGGTTAAAATTATTGTCGATGAGCAGGATTCAGCTGCATCACCAGGGAATTTGGAACTTGTAGTAGCCGGCCAGGTACTGCCGATTACGCTGACCGGAAGTACCACCGAAATCAGCAGGCTACGCGTCACTGGAACCAGTGCTGCCAACATCGTTTTACAAAGCGAAGGCGAGAGTATCAGCAGCGCCGAAGTGCGGGCCATAGCGGGCTGGAAATCTCTCATCCCGCCGCTGATAGCCATCGGTTTGGCACTGTGGATCAAGAGCGTCATTCCCGCCATATTTTTTGGCTTGTGGGCAGGCCTTGTACTCATCTATGGATTTACATTTGAGAACGTCCTGGATGCGATGCTCGATGTTTTTGCGGTCAACATCGTCGACGAATTGGAGGATCGCGGGCATATCTCCCTGCTGCTATTCACCGCCATGATCGGCGGTATGGTGGGCGTGGTCTCGAAAAACGGGGGGATGGGGGGAGTCATCAACATCGTCGTAAAGTGGGCCGATTCTGCTAAGCGCGGCCAATTGTCGGTCTATTTTCTGGGTCTTTGCATCTTCTTCGATGACTACACCAACACACTGGTGGTAGGAAACTCGGTGAGACCGATAACCGACCGCTTAAAAATTTCCCGAGAGAAACTCGCCTATATTGTCGACTCTACTGCCGCACCCGTCGCGTGTGTTGCAGTGTTCACAACCTGGATTGGCTATGAGGTGGGGCTCATTGGCGATGCCATAGAGGGAATACAGGGGCTAAACGAATCGTCGTACACCATTTTCCTGCATTCTATACCCTATAGCTTCTACCCTCTGGCTGCGATTTTATTCGTCTACCTCATCGCCTCTTCTGGCAGAGATTTCGGGCCCATGTTGAAGGCCGAAAAGGCGGCACGGCAGGCTCCCGACAGGGCCGAAATCATTCCAGCTGAGCCATCTCCCACAGATGAACCGGAAGCCATGCCGGCTCGAGCCATCAACGCAATTGCGCCAATTGTCACGCTGGTGATTAGCAGCGCAGCCGGTTTCTACTACACCGGAGAGGGTGACAATCTGCAGGATATTCTCAGCACAGCTGACGTCTATCAAGCATTGATGTGGGGTTCTTTTTTAAGCGCTGCCGTTGCCGGCGGTCTCACGCTTGGACAACGCTTGATGCCCCTGGAGAAAATAGTTCTAGCCTGGTTAAACGGCGCCAACTTGATGGTGCCTCCATTGGTTATTCTGGTGCTCGCCTGGGCGCTGTCGGGTATTACCACGACCCTCGGAACCGCTGATTTTCTAGTCGCCCTGGCAGGCGATCTTCTAATACCGGCACTTATTCCCGCCATTGTATTTATACTATCGGCGGCCGCGGCCTTTGCCACCGGATCCAGTTGGGGAGTGATGGCCATTATTCTGCCTTTGGTCATTCCCGTGGCCTGGACAGGGCTATCTATGGACGGCAGCGTCACCCCCGATGAAATGCACATTCTTTACTCAACGGTTTCGGCGGTACTGGCGGGGTCAGTGTGGGGCGATCATTGCTCGCCCATTTCGGATACCACCGTGCTGTCGTCCCTGGCATCGGGCTGCGATCACATTGAGCACGTTCGCACTCAAATACCCTACGCCTTTGTGGTTGGAGCCGTGGCACTGGTGGTGGGAATCATACCCGTTGGATTTGGGATGAGCTGGTGGCTTGGTTTACTATTAACCTGCGCCACGCTGGTCGTGATTCTTCGCGTATTCGGAAAATACAGCGAAGCGAGCGCCTAGCTTCAATTGGGCTGGGCCTGTTTCAGATAAGCCAGTGCCAAGTGCGACATTATTGTTACTCCCTTCACCAGCTCAGCCTCGTTCACTTCAAAAAAGGGCGAGTGATTCGGCGCTGCTTTTTCCAGGGCAATGCCCTTCGGTAGAACACCCAAGCTGACAAATAAGCCCGGTATCTGCTCCTGGTAGTATGCAAAGTCTTCGGCACCGGTCGTTAAGCCGCCTTCTACAAAGGCGCCTCCAAACAGTTTTTGCAGCACTGGGGACATTGCACCCGCCAGTTGTGGATCATTGTAGGTTACAGGCATATGATTTGCCAGAGGTGGCGTGACATGTCACTGATGCTCCCGTGTTTTTGTTACGGGGCATAGTGATGGTTTGGGTGTTAGAGGACGATGGGGAATCTATTCCCTATTGTTCCTGCACCTGAAAAGTCATAGCGAACCCATTGGGCCGGGACTCCGTGATGACCAACTGGATCATGCCTTTAAACTCAAGCGGACACTGGACAAAGCATTGCCCGATGGCAAGGATGTCCATTTTATCATTCCGGGTGATCTCAACACCATGGGCATGAAATACCCGTTCGATAAAGCCATTGATGCACAGACTGAACTCAAAAAGATCGACCGGGATGCCGGTAATCGCTGGAACAAAATGCGCAGACTAACCAAATCTACACCCTGGACTTGGTGGAACGGCCCAGGAAGTACTTATCCCAAAGCCGATCTCGACCACGTTATCGCATCGAAACATCTGACTTTCAAGCCTTTTAACGACAAGAATGGTTCAACTGATAAAAAGGTGTTAGCGCCACAGTAAACCCGCAGTTATTTGCCGCAGAATAAAAGAACGACAAAGAGGCGACAGTGATCCGGCTTAACTCCAATCGATCACAGGCTAGAACGGCAGCTCATGATTTACCTCGACACTGTCTGTGTACTCTTGTTGCTCAATCCGGATCTCCTCGTACAGTTGCGCAATCTCATCACCATAGTGATCCCACAGTACCGATCTCAGGTCGCCGAGCAGCTGATAAATACAATCGGCTTGTTCAGCCGTCCAGTAGGTTGTGATTTTTAAGGTTTTCATTTAGCCTTTCCTCGCTTTTTGGTCTCGCGCCGCTTCGACGCACACTCCTGCGCTTCCTTCATGCGGTACGACTCACCCTCAATGGCGATGACCTCGCTGTGATGGACTAAACGGTCAATCAGGGAGACCACACACGCGGCATTGGGGAACACGTCATTCCACTCGCCAAACGGACGGTTCGTTGTCACCAAAGTTGAACATTTCTGGTTCTTCTCCGGTCTTGTGAGTGAATATTAGGCCGCAACATAGAGCATCGAGTCCCCGTCCGGCAGGGATGACTGTCTGATCTTGAGTTTGAAATACTCGGTATCCCTGATGCCTCTGGCGCGCTTGCGGATCATGCCGATACTGATGTTGCCAGCCTCGATCCTGGCACTGGTGAGCTTGTGCTTCGCGTAATTACAAATGCCCACACAGTGCCTTCTCAAGGATTTTGCAAACTTCTTCAGGTAGAGCATGGTCGATTGATCGGCTATCCGGCACCAGGCTTCCAGTCGCTCCTGCATCAGTTCGACAGTCTCTGATTCCCACAAGGCCTGAAGTTGTTCCTTCAAGATATACAGCGTATCGAGATGGGCATTTTCATCCCATAGTCGCTGTGATTTTTGAGTCCGGGGTTCGTCCGGTTTATCGGCGTTTTTCAGCGCCAGGTAATGTGTTCCTGTTAGCAATTCCTTACCCGCTTTGTTGGCCTTTCCAAACGCTATTCGCCGCTGGTTGCTCAGGGCCTTGCTGTAGTGCTTCATGACGTGGAAACGGTCAAACACAATGTCGGCATTGGGTCAGCAATCACGGACTGATTTCTGACAGGATGGCGCCATGTCCATTGCGACAGCCTCTATTTTTTCAGTGGTTTGTGCCGGCAGCTGCTTTAGAAATCCAGAGAAAACGTCAGCCGTTCGACCGGTTTCCACACCGATTAAATGCCCCTCCACCGTGTCGTAAATCACGGTCATGTAGTCGTGGCCTTTCGCCCTGGCCACCTCATCAACACCGAGGTATTTCAGGCCAGTCAGCGGTGTCGGGTCGAGCGCCGGGAGGGTTTCCTCCATGTATGTTTGTCGATATTCTTCACCGTCTCCCAGCGTACACCGAGATGTCTGGAGACCGGCTGAATACTCATGTGGCGGCACATCCCTGATCTGTCGACGGACGTACCGGTTGACTGTTCCCTTTCGCCCCGTAACGGGGTCTATGGCGTTTCTACGCCTGTCCCTGCTGCAATGAATGACAAGTTGCTGCTCCTGTTCGTCCCGTTGTATTGGATTGACCCGCTGCCCCTTGAGGCCCAAAATATCCCTCTGGATGTCGATTCCCATATACCTGTTCTATGTAAAGTTGTCAGAAGCCTTATATACCAACAGATTACGTGGGGATCGGCATCCTTTTTCACTCATAGAAGCGGAGAAGAGCCACATTTCTCATAGCGCCGGTTGATGATTTCAAACAGCAAGTCAGCATGACGATTGCTGTAGGAGAGGTAGCCCACTTCATCAATTACCAGCAAGGCGGGCCTGGCGTAGTGTTTCAATCGACGCTGCAGGGCATTGGCGCCATCCTGACCTGCCAGGTCGTTGAGCATCGCCGCTGCGGTGGTAAACAGCGCCGTATAGCCGTGCATGACAGCGTTATACCCCAGGTTCTGGGCGATCATCGATTTGCCCACGCCGTTGCTGCCCAGCAGGATAATATTGCTGGCCGTGTCCATAAAACCCAGTTGCATCAGGGCATGAATCGCTTGTGGGTCGATAGCGCTTGGCCACTGCCAGTCAAACTCACTCATCGGTTTGAACCGGCCCAGCCTGGCGCTGCTCAGGCGCCGTTCGAGTGAGCGCTGTTTGCGCTCGGCAAGCTCCCAGGCGATGAGCTGTGCCCGCCAGGGGTATTGCTCGTCGGTGATCTCGCCCCAGTGCGCCAGCACGCCGTGGAGCTTCAGTTCAAGTGCCTGCTGTTTGAGTTGCTCGATATCAATCATCGGTATCATCTCCTGTCTCGCTTCGGGTGCCATTGAGCTTGTCGTAATCGGCAAGCCGAGCCAGCTTGACGCTGTAGTGTTTGACCTTCGCCGGCACGGCGACAGCAAGCGGTGGCGGCAGGTGCTGTTCATCACGGCGGCGCTCAAGAACGTGCTGCACCGCCTCCGGGTAGGGTGATTGCCGATCAAGTGCTTCACCCAGAGCTACATGCAGCTCGTCCCGCCCATAATCATCAAGCAGTTGATTGAGTAACCGGACCGTGGTTTTAATGACATGTCCACGCTGTGCCGATTGCTGCAGCAGCGTCTGGGCGTGCGCCGAAGCATGGCTCAGGCGATCCTGACCCCGGTGTAGTTTGGCGTGGGTTTTCTCCAGCCATAGGGCATTGATATGCGCCTCCTGTTCGATTTGCTCCCCTTTGCCAAAGCTGCGCTGATGCTCAGCAATGCATTGATCGCCCTCCACTATCTGGAGCCGCTCCAGGTCAGCGCTCACGCTCAATGGCTTGTGCACGTATTGATGGGGAATGGAGTAATCATTGAGATCGAAGCGAACATAAGGGGTTTTGGCGGCCCGCACGGGCTGTCTCTCATGGGTATCAAAGGGATTATCCGGCAAACTCACCTGCTCCTGTAAGAAGGCTTCCCTGACCGTCAACGTACGCTCTTCAGGGCAAGCCCGATCAGCACTCACACCCTGGCACCAGTGCTCAGCTTGCGCATTGAGTTCGGCCAGTGTTTGCCAGTGACGAGCGGCAAAGAAATTATCGCGAATATAGCGAATCGCTCTTTCTACCCGGCCCTTTTCATTGCCCCGGGCCACCGCCACCGGGCGTGGTTCGAAGCGATAGTGGGCTGACAAGGCCAGCAAGGTGGGGTGGAAGCGGATGGCGTCACCGTGGCGCTCCAATACGGCCGATTTAAGGTTGTCGTACAGCAGCACCTTTGGCAATCCTTGCCAGGCCTCGAATGCCGCTACATGGCCGCGTAAAAAGTGCTCCATTTGCTGGTTGAGATAAAAGCGCAAGAAGATCTGTCGCGACCAGCTCAGCACCATCACAAACGCCATTAACGGCCGCCGGGCCTTGCCGATCTGAATATGCCCGAACGAACCCCAGTCAACCTGGGCTTGCTCACCGGGCAGGGTTTTTAGGCGTAAATACGCCTCGGGCAGCTTGCGCGGCCGCAGTTCACTGATACGCTGGCGAAACTGGCTGGGGCCATCGGGGTATCCCCGCAGACGGGCCATTTCATACAAGCGGGCCGCCGTGAGTGTGGGAAACTCCCGCAGGGTGTCGATGACAAAGGGCAGATAGGGGTCGATGATCGACGCACGGCGAGTGCGCTCCACCTTGGGCAGGCCAGCCTGTGCCAGTACCCGATCAACCACTGAGTGGTGAATGCCAAGCTGGGTCGCAATGGTGCCCGTTCGCCACTTCTCAACAAAATGGTAGCGCAGTATTTTTGCTTCAGTTTCTTTGCCGATGGCCATGACTGCCCTCCGATTGATGACTCCTGTCCAGCCGCTGCACTAATGTCGCCGGAATCTGCGCCTGAACTGACTGCTCTGCAGAAAATCACTGCGCAAAAAGGGACCGCAGACCGCGCCACAGTGATGGCAGCGCACGGTGGCGTCAGTTTTACCCGGCATATCGGCCCTTTTGATCTCATCAGGCACGGTTTGCAGTAGATCACGGAGTATTATTGCCAGAGAACGGTGATGCGTTACTTTTTGTTGTTGCCGTTCTCGATAACGCTGTTGGCGAGCGGCATTATTCATGCGACCCGGGCGAGTGGCCTGGTACTTCGCTCTGGCTCGTTTAATGGATTCCTTTCTGGCTTCCTGGCTGCAACCATCGGTGCAATACCGCTGGCCGCGATCACAGTGGGTACAGACGATGACCTGGGCGTAGCAGCGACAACAGTGGTAGAGACGGCTGGATGATGGCATCGACACAAAGGTCGATGAGGGCTGGATTTATTCCCATTATGTGCAACACTTAACGTAAGCGCCCCTAAATCAGCACCTGTTTTTTTGTAAGAGTTCCCGCCAGACTTTCTCCTGATAACCACACAGGAGCAAATCATGAACGATATCACTCAGCCCCAGCCACAAGGTATTGACTGGAAGCAGCAAATACAAACCTGGAAACTGTCGGGCTTGTCCCAGACCCGGTTTTGCAAACACAATCACCTGACTTACCATCGCTTTGTGTACTGGCGTCGGAAGTTTGACGATACCATCCGTGTGTCTTCTATAAAACAAGACCAAGGTGGCTTTGCCGCAGTGAGTGTCAGACCTGACGCCGATCGGGGGCTAACCTTGTCACTGCCCAACGGATTCATTGTGCGAGGTATCTGTGCCGAAAACCTGTTGGTGGTGCGGCAGTTACTGGATCAATTGTGACGGCGCGCTACTTCCGCCCGGCCAATGACATGCCACAGATTTATCTGTACCGGGACTCCGTAGATTTTAGAAAATCGGTCAATGGCCTTAGCGCCATTGTGGAGCGAGAACTGGGTCGTAACCCCTTTGAGGGTGCCCTCTATGCCTTCACTAATCGCCAGCGCAACAAAATAAAATGTTTGTACTGGGAGGACAATGGGTTTGTGTTGTACTACAAATCACTGGCGGAAGAGAAGTTCCGGTGGCCGCACCCTGACGACGACGTGATTTCCCTCACCGGCCAGCAGATCAATTGGTTGCTGGACGGCTACGATATCTCCCTGATGACAGGCCACAAAAAACTGCATTATGAGTCTGTATTTTAAAGCTTTTTGTCGCCATGAATGTTATAATTACGCCATGCAATCGGCGATAAAAAAGCAACAAAAACAAGGGTGTTACGAGAACTTATCCGTCGCTGAATTACTTGTTGCCCTCGCCGTAAAAGACCAGATTCTCGAAGAAAAAAACGAGGTTCACCAGAAACACCTCGGCGACAAAAACCACATCATCCTTGAACAGGGTAAACGCATTGACCTGCTCGAAGAATACTTGCGCCTGGCCACGGTACAGAAATTCGGAGCCAGTAGTGAGAAACTGGCGTTTCAGTCTGATTTGTTCGACGAGGCTGAAATCGAAGTCGCCCTGAGTGAGCTCGAAGAGCAACTGCCTGAAGAAGACCGGGTTCGGCCTCAAAAGAAGAAAAGAAAGCGCGGGTTTAGCGACAAGCTGCAACGGGTGCAGATACACCTCACACTTTCAGATGAGGAAAAGGATGGGGCCACCAAAACATTCTTCACCAAGGTCAAGGAGGAGCTGGAGTTTATTCCCGCCCAGGTCAAGGTGTTGGAATACTGGCAGGAGAAGGCGGTATTCAATATTGACGGTGAAGATGTCATTGTCGCCGCACAGCGCCCCGCTCATCCGCTGGGGAAATGCTTTGCCAGTCCTGCATTGCTGGCCTACATCATTGCCTCCAAATACGCCGATGGACTGCCGCTATACCGCCTGGAGGGGATGCTCAAGCGTTACGGCGGTGATATCAGCCGCTCCAACATGGCCCACTGGATTGTACGGCTTCAGGATGTATTCCAGCCCTTGATCAACTTGATCCGGGAGGTTCAGCTTGAGGGGAATTACCTGCAGGCGGATGAGACGCGCATACAAGTCTTGAAGGAAACGGGCAAAACGGCCCAATCGGATAAATGGATGTGGGTGATACGCGGCGGCCCGCCGGATAAACAATCAGTGCTGTTCGAATACGACCCCTCACGTGCTGGCGCGGTGGCTGAACGCCTGCTGGATGGCTTTGGTGGTGTGTTGCAGGCCGACGGCTATTCCGGTTACAGCAAGGTGTGCCGGATAGCGGGCATTACCCGAATTGGATGCTTTGACCATGCCCGGCGCAAGTTCGTTGAAGCCAGCCGGGCGGCGGAAACCAGGAGCACCAAAAAGAAAGTGGGGCAACCCACCAAGGCTGACGTTGCACTCAGTAAAATACGAAGGCTGTATGCGATAGAGAAATCGATCAAGGATCTGGAGCACGACAAGAAAAAACAGGCAAGGCAGTCACTCAGCGTGCCGATTCTCGAGGACCTGAAGCCATGGCTGGAGAAGAACGTCAGCCGGGTGCCCAAAGATAGCCTGACCCACAAGGCCATAACGTACACACTGAACCAATGGGAGTACCTGATTGGCTATTGCGAGGACGGCCAGTTGAATATCAGCAATGCGCTGGCTGAGAATGCGATCAGGCCCTTTGCGGTTGGTCGGCGCGCCTGGCTATTCGCAGATACCTCCCGCGGGGCCCGAGCCAGTGCGACCTGTTATAGTTTAGTGGAATCGGCAAAGGCGAACGGCCTAGAACCTTATGCTTACCTCCAGCATGTGCTGGCGCACATTGCGGCGGCAGATACGGTGGAGAAGCTTGAAGCATTACTGCCCTGGAACATGGAAATCGAAGAGTAACGGCGAAGTAAAGCGATCTACTGTCTAGCGGCTCGCAGACAAAATCAATAGGGTCGATTTAAGTGCGCTTACCACTTAACGGGTCGTGCACCTGCACGGTTTTTTTGGGTATGGCGCCAGCGTTGACCGTCAAATCTGTGGTGGCGTCATACCGTTCTCAGCGACACTTATTCTTATAGTCCCTACGCTTGAATCGTGCCTGCTTATTGGTCGCTCTTGAGTGTGACTGGGCCGCAGTTCTACCGCGCCGATTCTAATACGCCGAGATCCGTCTATTTCAAAATTCGGCAAATAGCTGCGGTTTTGGAGTGGCGTCTACAAAAGGACGTGGACGTGCGTGGCTGGGTTGATTCATCGAACGATAATGAATCTAAACATTGGATAGAAGGACATTCCGATCACAGCTACCTGATCTTCGAAGTACAGAAAGCGTAAATGGTGTTTATGACTGATGCCCCGGCTTTATCAATTTATACTTTTACTTGTATATTATTCCTTTAGGTATATAATTCCTCGATGAAGCCTATTGCATTTTGTGGTCGGTCGCTGGACGTTGTTCGTCAGTTCCCCGTTGCGGTAAAAAGGGAGTCTGGTTATCAGTTAGATCGGATACAACATGGCCTTGATCCGCAAGACTGGAAACCCATGACTTCTATCGGAGCTGGCGTCCGTGAAATCCGTATCCAAGATCAAGGGCAATACCGAATTATTTATTTGGCTAAATTTGACGACGCGATTTATGTCTTACACGCATTTCAGAAGAAAACGCAAAAGACACGAAAAGCGGACATAGATACCGCCAAACGTGAATATCAGGCACTAAAGAAGAGATGATAGAAATGAATACCAACCAACGATTTGACAGTATTTGGGATGCCATAGAAGACGATCCCGTTCGAGTGGAAAATCTGAAATTGCGCTCTGCCTTACTCATCGAAATTACAGAAACCCTTGAAAGTCGGACGTTAACCCAGCAACAAACTGCAAAACTTTTACACATCACTCAACCACGAGTGAGCGCTTTGCTGAAAGGTAAAATCAACGACTTTCGTTTGGACAGTTTGGTCGACATGGCCCACCGTCTTGGCCTGCATGTGACCTTAAATGTGGCTGCCTAAAATGACTTAGGCGGTGCTCCTATCCATCCGTATCAACTTCACGTCATATCCTTCTTTGTCAGCACAACATTCTAATAGAGACCCCTCACTCACTAGACGAATGATTCGATGGATCAAAGGTATTTCTTAAAGGTGCTCGCAGTTACCGTAACCGTAAGGCCAAACCCTATGGCAAACGGCAGGATTATCCAGGACGGGTGCAGACTAAACGGCAGCGCCAGATACACCACCTAGGCAACAATCACCAAGGGAAGCACAGTCTTCTTGGGTAAGCGCCCCTAAATCAGCACCTATTTTTTTGTAAGAGTTCCCGCCAGACTTTCTCCTGATAACCACACAGGAGCAAATCATGAACGATATCACTCAGCCCCAGCCACAAGGTATTGACTGGAAGCAGCAAATACAAACCTGGAAACTGTCGGGCTTGTCTCAGACCCGGTTTTGCAAACACAATCACCTGACTTACCATCGCTTTGTGTACTGGCGTCGGAAGTTTGACGATACCATCCGTGTGTCTTCTATAAAACAAGACCAAGGTGGCTTTGCCGCAGTGAGTGTCAGACCTGACGCCGATCGGGGGCTAACCTTGTCACTGCCCAACGGATTCATTGTGCGAGGTATCTGTGCCGATAACGTGCCGGTGGTGCGCCAGCTACTGGAGCAGCTGTGACTACTCGCTATTTCCGTCCGGCCGATGACATGTCGCGGATCTACCTGTACCGGGACCCAGTAGACTTTAGAAAAGCCAGTGCAGGGCTGGCTGCCATCGTTGAGCGAGAGCTGGGCCACAATCCCTTCGACGGCGGCCTGTACGCCTTCACCAACCGGCGGCGCAACAAAATCAAGTGCCTGTACTGGGAAGATAATGGCTTTGTGCTCTACTACAAGGCCCTTGCCGAGGAGAAATTCCGCTGGCCTCGCCGTGGTGATGAAGTTGTTTCACTGACAGGACAACAGATCAATTGGCTGCTCGACGGGTACGACATCATGCTGATGACCGGGCATAAAAAATTGCATTATGAGTCTGTATTTTAAGGCTTTTTGTCGCCATGAATGTTATAATTACGCCATGCAATCGGGGCTCTTCTCCGCTTTGTTGAGTGAAAAAAGATGCTGACCATCAAGTAACCTGTTGATATGTTTGGTTTATGACAACTTTACATAGGGCAGGTATATGACCATCAACATCTCACGGAATATTTTAAACCTCACGGGGCAACGTGTAAATGAAATTAAACTGGACGAAGAGGGTGACAAGATTGTTATTCACTGTAGCCGGGACGCCCGCAGGAGCACTATAGACCCCACCACAGGCAAGAAGGGAACTATCAACCAGCATATTCGCCGGCAGGTTAAGGATATCCCCCTTTTTGGGTATCCATGTGTGCTCGACATTGAACTGGCCCAAGTGTTTATTAGCAAGGGTGAGCGCCGCATTGAGGCGTGTGATTTTGTCGATAAAGGGTGCCGTTTCACCCACCGGTTTTGCCGACTGATCAGTGGATTATGCCGCCATATGTCTATTCAGGCCGTCTCCAGGCATTTGGGGATACGATGGGAGACAGTAAAGAATATCGACAAGGCATACCTGATGGAAACGCTCCCTGCGCTTGATCCTGCACAGTTGACTGGCTTGGAATATATTGGTGTCGATGAAGTTGCCAGGGCGAAAGGCCATGACTATATGACGGTGGTCTACGATATGGTCGGAGGTCATCTGGTCTGGGTGGAAGCTGGTCGAACTGCCGAGGTGTTTGCAAGATTTCTAAAACATCTCTCCCCGGATACATCCAGTAAAATCAAGGCCGTAGCTATGGATATGGGCCCTGCTTATCAAAAGGCTGTCAGGGAGTGCTTGCCGTTGGCAGACATTGTGTTTGACCGTTTTCACGTCATGAAAAATTACAGCAAAGCTATCCATAATCAGCGCCGGCTTGAGTTCAGGAAGGCCGATCCGAATGGTAAAAAACTGATGAAGGGGACGCATTATCTGTTGCTCAAAAATGCGGATAAGTTGAGTGAGAAACAAAGTAACAAGCTGCAAACGTTGTTGGATAGCAATAGCAACCTGAATGCGCTCTACGTTTTAAAAGAACAGCTTCAGTATCTGTGGAGTGCCACTTCATTTGAGGGGATGGCAGAGCAACTGGAAAGTTGGTGCTTGATAGCAGATCAGTCACACATGCTCTATCTGAAAAAGTTCGCAAAATCGCTCAGAAAACATTGTGTCGGCATCTGCAATTATGCGAAACACAAGCTAACAAGCGCCAGGATAGAGGCTGGTAATGTCAGTATAGGAATGATCCGTAAGCGCGCCAGGGGCATCAGGGATACCGAGTACTTCAAACTCAAAATTAGACAATCATCCCTCCCAGATAATCAATCTATGTTCTATTTGAAAACCTAGAATCACTCAACAAAGCGGAGAAGAGCCTTTAATGACATGTCCACGCTGTGCCGATTGCTGCAGCAGCGTCTGGGCGTGCGCCGAAGCATGGCTCAGGCGATCCTGACCCCGGTGTAGTTTGGCGTGGGTTTTCTCCAGCCATAGGGCATTGATATGCGCCTCCTGTTCGATTTGCTCCCCTTTGCCAAAGCTGCGCTGATGCTCAGCAATGTATTGATCGCCCTCCACTATCTGGAGCCGCTCCAGGTCAGCGCTCACGCTCAATGGCTTGTGCACGTATTGATGGGGAATGGAGTAATCATTGAGATCGAAGCGAACATAAGGGGTTTTGGCGGCCCGCACGGGCTGTCTCTCATGGGTATCAAAGGGATTATCCGGCAAACTCACCTGCTCCTGTAAGAAGGCTTCCCTGACCGTCAACGTACGCTCTTCAGGGCAAGCCCGATCAGCACTCACACCCTGGCACCAGTGCTCAGCTTGCGCATTGAGTTCGGCCAGTGTTTGCCAGTGACGAGCGGCAAAGAAATTATCGCGAATATAGCGAATCGCTCTTTCTACCCGGCCCTTTTCATTGCCCCGGGCCACCGCCACCGGGCGTGGTTCGAAGCGATAGTGGGCTGACAAGGCCAGCAAGGTGGGGTGGAAGCGGATGGCGTCACCGTGGCGCTCCAATACGGCCGATTTAAGGTTGTCGTACAGCAGCACCTTTGGCAATCCTTGCCAGGCCTCGAATGCCGCTACATGGCCGCGTAAAAAGTTCTCCATTTGCTGGTTGAGATAAAAGCGCAAGAAGATCTGTCGCGACCAGCTCAGCACCATCACAAACGCCATTAACGGCCGCTAGGCCTTGCCGATCTGAATATGCCCGAACGAACCCCAGTCAACCTGGGCTTGCTCACCGGGCAGGGTTTTTAGGCGTAAATACGCCTCGGGCAGCTTGCGCGGCCGCAGTTCACTGATACGCTGGCGAAACTGGCTGGGGCCACCGGGGTATCCCCGCAGGCGGGCCATTTCATACAAGCGGGCCGCCGTGAGTGTGGGAAACTCCCGCAGGGTGTGTCGATGACAAAGGGCAGATAGGGGTCGATGATCGACGCACGGCGAGTGCGCTCCACCTTGGGCAGGCCAGCCTGTGCCAGTACCCGATCAACCACTGAGTGGTGAATGCCAAGCTGGGTCGCAATGGTGCCCGTTCGCCACTTCTCAACAAAATGGTAGCGCAGTATTTTTGCTTCAGTTTCTTTGCCGATGGCCATGACTGCCCTCCGATTGATGACTCCTGTCCAGCCGCTGCACTAATGTCGCCGGAATCTGCGCCTGAACTGACTGCTCTGCAGAAAATCACTGCGCAAAAAGGGACCGCAGACCGCGCCACAGTGATGGCAGCGCACGGTGGCGTCAGTTTTACCCGGCATATCGGCCCTTTTGATCTCATCAGGCACGGTTTGCAGTAGATCACGGAGTATTATTGCCAGAGAACGGTGATGCGTTACTTTTTGTTGTTGCCGTTCTCGATAACGCTGTTGGCGAGCGGCATTATTCATGCGACCCGGGCGAGTGGCCTGGTACTTCGCTCTGGCTCGTTTAATGGATTCCTTTCTGGCTTCCTGGCTGCAACCATCGGTGCAATACCGCTGGCCGCGATCACAGTGGGTACAGACGATGACCTGGGCGTAGCAGCGACAACAGTGGTAGAGACGGCTGGATGATGGCATCGACACAAAGGTCGATGAGGGCTGGATTTATTCCCATTATGTGCAACACTTAACGGGTCGTGCACCTGCACGGTTTTTTTGGGTATGGCGCCAGCGTTGACCGTCAAATCTGTGGTGGCGTCATACCGTTCTCAGCGACACTTATTCTTATAGTCCCTACGCTTGAATCGTGCCTGCTTATTGGTCGCTCTTGAGTGTGACTGGGCCGCAGTTCTACCGCGCCGATTCTAATACGCCGAGATCCGTCTATTTCAAAATTCGGCAAATAGCTGCGGTTTTGGAGTGGCGTCTACAGCACGGCGTCAGCCGAGAAAAAGTCTACGAGGTGGCAGGGGATCCGAGGAATGGAGCCACGGTAAATACTGCCAACTGCGAGCCCCGGGGCTCTGGTTTCAAGAACCTGTGCGCCCTATGGCGCGATCCGGCTTTCGACAACGACCAGCACGCGTTCTACTACGCCAGGGTATTGGAAAATCCGAGCTGCCGTTGGAGTACTTATATCTGCAATACGCAACAGGTAGACTGTTCAAATCCGGATGAGTTGAGCGAGGAAGCAGCGCAGTGCTGTCTCCCAGAATTGAAAAAAACCATGCAGGAGCGAGCTTGGACCTCACCCATATGGTATTCGCCATTGAACTGACAATATCTAGCTACTTTCCGGTTGAATATGCGCGCCTCTACATCTTAATAACAATCATTCTCATCTGCTATTGCAAATGAGAATGATTGTTAGTATTATCTTCTCTACTGTGACCTGATTAAGAGTAAGGGAAGTGATGAAACGAAGTATCTTGGCTGTAGCCGTCGCAGCAGTCACCAACAGTGCACTCAACGCTGCAAATGTTTACGCAGACAATCACTATTACGAAGAAATCACGATTATAGGTACCCGAGATGCAGCGCGCTCGCTGCCCGGTTCTGGCAGTGTTATTGGTAGCGATCAAATCGGGATCGAGTCTGCCAACGATATTAACCAGCTTTTAAAAACGGTTCCCGGTGTTTACATCCAAGAAGAAGATGGCTTGGGCTTGAGGCCCAATATTGGTATCCGCGGTGCCACATCAGAGCGCTCCTCGAAGGTTACTCTGATGGAAGACGGCGTCATGATTGCGCCGGCGCCATACTCCAACCCCTCGGCATACTATTTTCCAACCACACTGCGCCTCAATTCCATCGAGGTGCTAAAAGGTGCGCCGCTATTGCGTTATGGTCCTCAGACGATCGGTGGTGTCATTAATATGTTGTCGACTCCAATACCCAGGGAGAGCGCTGGGGCATTGAACCTGATCCTCGGCGAAGATGGGAAAACAGACCTTCACGCCAGCTATGGTGCCAGAGCAGGGCAATTTGGTTTTCTACTTGAGACGGTTCAACGCTCCTACGATGGTTTTAAAGACATTGAACGCAGTTCCCAGGATACCGGCTTTGATATTGAAGACTATGTTCTTAAATTAGCTTGGGAAGGTGACAGCCAGAGCTTACTGTTCAAGGCTCAGTACTCAGAAGAAACCTCGGATGAAACATACTTAGGCCTTACCGATGCAGATTTTGACGATGACGAGAATCGCCGCTACGGTTTGTCAAGCATCGATGAAATGGACAACGATCATCAGGGCTATAATCTAACTTATCGTTTGTCCCTAAACGATCAGATTTCCATGACCGCGATTGCCTACTACAACGAGTTTTCCAGAGACTGGTTCAAGTTGAGCGGCGGCAATAGCTATATTACTGCTGCTAACGGCGGTGATGCCTTTTCACAGGGCGTGCTCGATGGCACAGAAGATGTAGAAGGCCTGCGATACAAGCACAATAGCCGCGATTATGAATCACAGGGCATCGATGTGAACTTTGACCTCGCCCTGGGCGCACACTCGCTCGCCCTGGGTGGTCGGGTGCACGAGGATGAAATGGATCGTTTCCAGCCCACCGAATTATTCGATCAAGTGGATGGTGAACTCGTGTTTGCTGGAATCACTGAGCCGGCGGGCAGTGATAACCGTCTAGAGAGTGCCGATGCTCTCTCATTTTGGGCGGTGGACAGTTGGCAAGTGAATGATGCTTTGAATGTCAATTTAGCTCTGCGCTACGAAGATGTTGAATCGCGGCGCCGGCAATACAACGATCCCGGTCGCTCTGTGATTGCGTCCATGCGGGAAAACTCCAGCGATGAATGGTTGCCCGGCGCGTCCTTTACCTACAAGCTGAACGATACCTGGCAAGTGCTGGCCGGTGTGCACAAAGGCTTCTCTCCGCTGGGAGGCGGAGCTTCCGAAAATGAGGAAGCTGAGACCAGCGTCAACTGGGAAGCGGGATTCCGTTACACCGGAGACTGGTTTGTTGAAGCCATTGGTTTCTACAGCGATTTCGACAACAAAACCGAAAATTGCTCCAACGCCAGCCCCTGTAGCGACGGTTCTACCTCCGGTTCTTTTATCACGGGCGAAGCGGTTATTGCCGGCATCGAGTTTCAAGCCAGCACGACTTTCACAGTCGGTGATCTACTGGTCCCGATTGACGTGAGCTATACCTACACCGATGCCACCATCAGCAAAGACAACGCTGAGGAAGGTTTTGAAGACGGCGATCAATTGGCTTCCATTCCCGAAAACGCCTTTAGTGTGCGTGTAGGGATCGAATCTGGCAGTGGCTGGAACAATTACGCGGTGGCAAAATACATTGACGAACTGTGTATGGATGTTGGTTGCAACAACGGGGGTACCAGGTTTGATCGCAGTGAAGACTTGTTCGTCGTAGATTACATCAGTCGCTACGAACTCAATGATAGCGCTGTTGCCTTCCTGAAAGTCGAGAACGTCTTCGATGAGCAGGCGATTGTGTCACGTCAGCCCGATGGTGCCAGGCCGAACAGGTCCAGAACGGCATCGGTTGGAGTTGAGTGGAACTTTTAACTCAGTCTTAGTAGCGAATAGCGACAACGCAGTAGGTCTTTTTACCCGAGGGGCTCTGGACGTTAAATTCGTCGTCCAGACCCTTGCCCAACATCGCTTTGGCGAGGGGCGAGTCCATACTCAACTTGCCAGCCGTTAAATCAAATTCGTCCGGCCCTACAACTTTCCATTGAAATTCAGTGCCGTCCTCATCTTCCAGCGTGACCGTCCCACCAAAGAAAACCTTGTCCTGATTGTCGGGAGGGCGGTCAACAATTTGCAGTTCATCCAGGCGTTTATTGAGAAAACGCACGCGTGAATCGATTTCTCGCAGCCGCCTTTTGCCGTAAATATAATCACCATTTTCAGAGCGATCGCCATTTTTCGCCGCCTCGTGAACCGCATTGGTGACAATCGGGCGCTCCACTTTCCACAGTTGGTGGTGCTCCTCCCGCAAGGCTTTCTCGCCTTCGGGTGTGATGTAGTTTGAGCCGCGAACTCTTGGTGGTCTGTATCTTCCCATGCCTACATTGTACCGCTGTGATGCCGAAGCGCCAAAAGGGACTAGACCTGTTGTATAGGTGCTGATACAAATAGCGAATAGAAACTGCTGAGGTATGCTTTGTGTTCTCCCGCCCACGCTTCAAATTCGGATTAGTGAAATTAACTCCTTTTATCGCTCTGCCATTACTGTTCACCAGCGCGGCGAGCTCTGCGTGCCTGGAATTCAACGCCCCATTGCAACAGGGGGCATTGGTTTGGGCCACAGTAGAACCTGGCACACTCGTGAGTGTGGATGGGGAGTATCTAGATGTTTTAGACGATGGGACGGTGATGATTGGCTTTGGTCGAGATGCTAAATCGACATCGGAGCTGTTGGTGAAGAAGGTTGAATCAGCTGCCCAGGCAATGGAGTGCAGTCAAGCATTGGCTATAACCAGTCGTGATTATCAAATCCAGCGCGTAGAGGGGGTTCCCGCCCAGACCGTTAATCCACCACCTGAAAGAATGGCCCGTATTCGACGCGAAGCAGCGATGGTAAGGAGCGCACGCAAAGATCGACTGGAGCGTCCCGATCTAATCGAGGCGGCCATCGGAGGGTTTGTTTGGCCAGTTGAGGGGCCAATCTCGGGAGTTTATGGCTCTCAGCGCTACTACAATGGAGAACCCAAGAGGCCCCACTATGGTGTGGACGTCGCTGTACCAACAGGTACGATTGTCCGTGCCCCGGCAGCCGGGCTTGTAACTTTGGCCGAGGCCGATCTGTTCTATTCCGGGGGAACGATTATTCTCGACCATGGTTATCGACTTTCTTCGAGCTTCCTGCACTTGAGCAAAGTGCGGGTAGAGGCGGGCGTTGAGGTCAAAGCGGGAGACATCCTCGGGGAAGTGGGTTCAACAGGCCGAGCCACGGGGCCCCATCTGGATTGGCGTATGAACTGGCGAGACCGCCGGATCGACCCACAATTACTTGTCCCCCCCATGCCCATGCCCCGAAAAAGCCCGTATAATAGGCTCCCTTTAAAGCTCCGGGATGCGGCGATGATCGACAAAAAATTACTGAGTATTCTGGTGTGCCCTGTCAGCAAGGCACCGCTGGTATACGATCAGGACAAGAGCGAACTAATCTGTAAAGCCAGTGGTTTGGCCTATCCGGTTCGCGACGGCATTCCGGTGATGCTCGAAACCGAGGCGCGGACCTTAACCACAGATGAAAGGTTAGGCTGAGGGGTAACAACGTGTCGGACACCATTTTTGGCAAAATAATAAGCGGCGAAATCCCCAGCGAGTTCATCTATGAGGATGAACTGTGTATCGCCATCCACGACATCAACCCCCAGGCGCCTGTGCATGTGCTGGTCATCCCCAAGAAGGGAATTCCCCGATTGGTGGACGCACGCGAAGAAGACCAGGCCCTGCTGGGGCATCTGATGCTTGTTGCCGGCAAGGTCGCTGAGCAATTGGGCGTGGGCGATGCGTTCCGCTTGGTGGTTAATAATGGAGAAGATGTGGGCATGACCATTTATCATCTTCATTTGCATATCATCGCAGGCCGAATATTTTCAGAAGAAAAAATGGCCTGACAGGCCTGTACCAACCTCACTGAGACCCCCTATGAAAACCGTAGCAATACGCGAAGCCTTTCTGGCTTACTTTGAACAGCAAGATCACACCCGCGTTGCGAGCAGCTCCTTGGTTCCGGGAAACGATCCCACGCTACTATTTACCAATGCCGGTATGGTTCAGTTCAAGGATACCTTTTTGGGTGCTGACCCGAGGCCCTATGTGCGGGCGACCAGTTCCCAGCGCTGTGTGCGCGCAGGGGGCAAGCACAATGATCTGGAAAATGTAGGCTATACAGCGCGCCACCACACCTTCTTTGAAATGTTGGGCAACTTCAGCTTTGGGGATTATTTCAAACGCGATGCAATTCAGTTTGCCTGGTCTTTTCTTACCGAAACCTTGGGTCTGCCGAAAGAGAAACTTTGGGTCACCGTGCATGTCAGCGATCAGGAAGCTGCGGATATCTGGATCAATGAGATTGGCGTGAGTGCCGATCGGCTTTCCTGGCTTGACGAGGACAACTTCTGGCAAATGGGCGATACGGGTCCCTGTGGCCCTAGCTCTGAAATATTTTACGACCACGGCCCCGATATTCCCGGTGGCCCTCCCGGTAGCGAAGACGATGATCTGGATCGCTATATAGAAATCTGGAATCTGGTTTTCATGCAGTTCAACCGCGATCAAAGCGGTGCAATGAATGCCTTGCCCAAGCCCTCAGTCGATACCGGAATGGGTCTTGAGCGAATCGCGGCGATCTTACAGGGCGTTCATAGCAACTACGAAATAGATCTCTTTCAGTCCCTGGTTAAAAACGCAGCCGACGTGCTGTCCGTCTCCGATCTGGCAGACTCCTCGTTGCGCGTTATCGCCGACCATATTCGCTCCTGCTCTTTTCTGATTACCGATGGCGTCTTGCCGGGCAATGAAGGAAGGAGCTATGTATTACGCAGGATTATCCGGCGCGCTATTCGTCACGGTAATAAGCTCGGTGCCACTGCACCATTCTTCCACAAATTGGTAGCTACCCTGGTGGCCGAAATGGGCGGCGCCTATCCTGAATTAGTCAAACAGCAAGCTCAAATTGAAAAGGCCTTGCTGCGCGAAGAGGATCAGTTTGCCAAGACGCTGGACAACGGCATGGCGATTCTGGAAGAAGCCCTTGAGGATTTGACTGGCAATGAAATTCCGGGTGAGGTTGTTTTCAAGCTCTACGATACCTACGGGTTTCCCACTGATCTGACCAATGACATCGCCAGAGAACGAAATTTGACTCTGGACATGGCTGGATATGACGATGCCATGGCGAGACAACGTGTCAGGTCTCAAGAGAGTGGCAGCTTCAAGGTCGACTACAACGATACTTTGCAACTGGAGGGCACCACAGCCTTTACGGGTTACGAAAGCCTCGCCGGCAGTGGAGCGGTTGTTGCTCTTTTACAAGACGGTCAAGCTGTAGACGCGTTGTCCGGCGATGATTCAGGTATTGTCGTCCTCGATCGGACCCCGTTTTACGGTGAGTCGGGCGGCCAGGTGGGTGATACGGGCTATTTGTCAGGGTCTGATGCTCGACTGGAAGTGGGAGATACCACCAAGGCGTCAGGGCATCATCTTCATCATGTAAAAGTGCTTTCGGGCAGTGTGAAAGTCGGTGATGTGTTGGATGCACAGGTCGATCAGAATGTGCGCCAACGCACCAAGCTCAACCACTCAGCGACACACCTGATGCACGCCGCTCTGCGATCGGTTTTGGGCGATCATGTTTTGCAAAAGGGGTCTTTGGTAGATTCCCAGCGGTTGCGATTTGATTTTTCTCACACCCAGGCGATGACTTCCGACGAAGTTAAAACCATAGAAAAAATAGTCAACGACCAGATTCGTCTCAACAGCCCAGTCTCGACACGCGTGATGTCAATGGACGATGCTATGGCGGCGGGTGCCATGGCGTTATTTGGTGAGAAGTACGGGGATGAGGTTCGTGTTCTTTCCATGGGTGCGGATGATTTCTCCGTTGAGCTGTGCGGTGGCACTCATGTGTCCCGCACGGGTGACATAGGCTTAATGCGTATTATTTCAGAGTCGGGAGTGGCCGCTGGGGTTCGTCGTATTGAAGGGGTTACCGCTGCTGCAGCAATCGCCGCCATTGATGAGACCGAGCAGCGACTCGCCGAAGTTTGCGAAGCTGTTAAGGGGGCTCCTGCCAATGTTGCCGCAAAAGTTTCTGCCCTGCGCAACGACAATCGCGATCTGGAAAAAGAGATCGCCAGGCTAAAGCAAAAGCTCGCCAGTTCTGCAGGCGGAGATTTAACCGCTGGCGCCGTGGAGGTGCGGGGCATCAAGGTGCTGGCAGCGAACGTAGAAGGCGCAGACGCAAAATCTCTGCGAGATACGCTGGATCAGGTAAAAAACAAGCTCGGTAGCGGCGTCATATTATTGTCTGCGATTGAGGGTGACAAAGTCGCATTGGCGGCAGGTGTCACCAAGGACCTGACCGACAAAGTTAAAGCTGGAGACCTGATAAAAGAATTCGCCCAGCGCCTCGGGGGCAAAGGCGGTGGCCGACCCGACATGGCGCAGGGAGGTGGCACCGATGTGGCCGGTCTCGCGGATGCACTTAAAGCGGTTCCTGCCTGGGTTGAATCAACACTGGGCTAGTCCGTAAGCCCCGGGGGCATTGGTAATAATAAGTTGGCGCAGCTGGGCATTGATGATCAGGTTCAGCGCAAAGGTTATCGTGGCCACCCCTTATCGGAGGCTGATCGAATTCGTAACCAGGAAATTGCCGTCACCCGGACAGGCGGGGAGCGACCTTTTGCAACCTGCAAGAGACACTACAATCTTTCCGGAACACGCTTCATGGGGCTTGCTAAAAACACGACGTTTTATGGCTTGGCAGCCATGGCTGCGAATATCCGGAAAGGAGCCAGTTTTTTAACGCGTTACGGGTTACCGAACACGGGTTATGCAGGATAGTGGCGCCAAAAATCAGGCAAAGGAGCCTGAACCCTGGATAAATTGAAGCAAACCCGCGAAAAACTTGCTTCGATACTGCTTTGAGGTGATTAAAAATATTGCGATTCGAAATATTCGAAAAATTACGGGGTTATACTGAGGTCTCTATGAGTTTGATCGTACAAAAATTTGGCGGTACGTCGGTAGGCAGTATCGAACGCATCGAGCAAGTGGCCGACAAGGTGGCGAGTTTTCGCAATGCCGGCCACGGCATCGTTGTGGTCGTCTCGGCCATGAGCGGCGAGACTAACCGCCTAATTGGCCTCGCACACGAAGTTGACGATCGGCCCACACCTCGCGAGATGGATGTTTTGGTCTCCACCGGCGAGCAGGTTACTACCGCATTGCTTAGCATGGCACTTAACAAACGTGGTGTTAAGGCTAAATCTTATAACGGCAGCCAGGTGCGAATTCTCACCGACGACGCTCACACCAAAGCGCGAATCAAAGAAATTGATGATGCGCGCCTGCGTGCCGAGCTAGAGGCCGGCTACGTTATCGTTGTTGCTGGCTTCCAGGGCGTGGATGAGTTCGGCAATATCACAACATTGGGCCGGGGTGGTTCAGACACTACCGCGGTTGCCTTAGCCGCAGCTCTAAAAGCCGACGAGTGTCAGATTTATACCGATGTCGATGGCGTCTACACTACCGATCCCCGCATGGTCGATGGCGCGAGACGTCTCGAGAAAATCACTTTTGAAGAGATGTTGGAGATGGCCAGTATGGGCTCCAAAGTCTTGCAGATAAGAGCCGTGGAGTTTGCCGGCAAATACAATGTACCCCTGAGGGTACTGCACAGTTTTCAGGAAGGCCCTGGAACACTGATTACACTAGAGGATAGAAAAGCTGTGGAAACGCCAACTATTGCCGGCATAGCGTTTAATCGCGATGAGGCTAAACTGACAATATTGGGTGTGCCCGATACACCCGGTGTGGCTTACAAGATTCTCGGACCCATAGGCGATGCCAACATTGAGGTAGATGTGATCGTCCAGAACGTTGCCGACGATATGAGTACAGATTTTACCTTCACAGTGGGTCGAGAAGATTTGCCTCGAGCAGAAGAGGTGTTAAATAAGGTCGCTGCGGAACTCAGCGCCCAGGAAGTTCGCAGTGACAATAAGATTGCGAAGGTGTCGGTGGTGGGCGTGGGAATGCGTTCTCACGCGGGTGTCGCCAGTCAAATGTTCGCCGCTCTCGCGGACGTTGGCATTAACATACAGATGATCACAACATCTGAGATTAAAATATCGGTGATCATCGAAGAGAAGTTTCTGGAACTGGCAGTGCGTTCACTGCATTCGTCTTTTGGCTTGGATAAGGAACCCATCGACGAAAGTGTGGACTAAGACACATCTCCTTAGTATTTCCCTACGTCAGGGTCTACTATTGGGGTAGAATCGCGGGTCTGCTCAGGAGGAGTGGAGAATCTTACGATACCGGGTCAGTAGGGGCTGACGGCGGTTTTAGAAGAAGGAGTAACGTATGCTGATATTAACCCGTAGAGTGGGTGAGTCACTGATGGTAGGCGAAGAGATTACCGTGACTGTTCTGGGTGTGAAGGGCAATCAGGTGAGAATAGGCATTAACGCTCCACGGGACGTTTCTGTCCATCGCGAAGAGATTTATAATCGCATCCATGATGGCGAAGATTCACACCCCGAAAAGAAAGACTAAATTACCTCAGACTTCCCTCTGGTACTTTGATTTTTAAGCAGTTGTGGTATTATCCCGCGCCTGTGGTTTGACGCGTATTTAAAACGTGTTTAACCCTTACGGAGAGCTGGCCGAGTGGCTGAAGGCGCGCCCCTGCTAAGGGCGTATAGGTTTACCCCTATCGAGGGTTCGAATCCCTCGCTCTCCGCCATATAACCCATTGATTTTAAAGTATTAATTTTAATTTCCCGCCCGGCTTGGGACCATTTTCGGCTCAATCTCCCGGCAAATCCCAATCCCTCAGATACGAATTGCGCCATGCCGGTCGCAGGCATTGTCACGTTAACGAAAGCGAGCTGTAGAATGTCCGATGCAGTGGATATCTACTCGATTAACAGACACAAGTCACCTGCTCCCATGTAACAAATGCGCGACCCCTTAATACTCGATAACCCCCTGCAGAAAGCAGGTGTCTTTGTTGACGGAATAAGTTGTTCACGAGAGCACCGCAATGTGTGGGGTAATTTGGATTGACTCCCACGGCACTATCCGAAATTATTCAGTGGATACAATCAATTACAACAAGCCTGGAGGCCCAGCGCGAATGGCTGCCCCAGACATTGCGGTGCTCTCGCAGAATATGAAACCCCAAAAGAAAAGTATCTATATGTTGTGGGTACTTCAATTCCGATGAAATTCTTCCGCGGGGGCAGGGTACTAACTAGTGTTTTAAGCCGTTACCCTAAAATCTTGGACAAGATCATGGAAAAGTATGGCCCCGAGATCGCCAAGGTGAGGGACTACTACAATATCAAGCAGAGTGAGGTAAGCATACTGGACATAGCACCCCATATTGGTAGATCTGTGTAGGTTGAGTGACGGGGGTGGAGGTTAGGCAATGGCTTGGTAAGAAAGCAGGGCGGCTGGAGGAGGGGGAGTAGTACCCCAATAGCCTCTCCCATAGTATCTGTGTATGATCGGTCTCCATGTGCTCTAGTTATACACAGCTAAAGATATTGACGGGTTCGTCATTTTACCCTATTATCCCAAGTGTTCTTTCCCAGCAGGTATATCCTGTTGGACAGCGGCTCCTTCGGGGGCCGTTTCAATTTCTGCCCTATGAGTAATCCTAAAAATAGAGTGTCTGTCTATATAGATGGGTTTAATCTCTACCACGCTATAGATGATTTAAACTACAACTTCCGCCATCGCACGAAGCTAGGCCTCAAGCCCCCGGCAGATCGAGTTAACCACCTAAAGTGGGTTGATCTCTGGAGCCTGTCTGAGTCCTTTCTCAGGCCTTATCAAGAGCTAGCAGCAGTGAATTACTTTTCTGCTTATGCTACTTGGAAGCCTCCTGAACTACTTCGTCATAGAGAGTATGTCAAAGCTCTCGAGTATAAGGGTGTAAATGTGATCATGGGAGAATTCAAGCTGCGGCGGAACACCTGCCGCACGTGTAATTCATCCTGGACCATCCATGAAGAAAAGAAGAGTGATGTCACTGCTGCTGTAACACTGGTTGCTGATGGATTAATGGACAAGTACGATGATGCTTTCTTAGTAACAGCAGACAGCGACTTGATACCTGCAGTACATAGGGTTTCACTTGAGTGCCCTAAGAAGAATATTGTAGTAGTAGCCCCTCCCGGAAGAATGGCTCACTCAAGGGCGCTAAACCCTAGATTTCAGATTACGGCAGGTAGGCTTGGCTCTAACTTACTGCCACGGCAGGGATGGGGTGAAGCAGGAGCTGTTCTGTTTACTCGGCCAGTCGAGTACAACCCGTTAGTGGCCCCAATCTAACTGACGTGGTCCAGCATTTCTTTACAACCCAGTTAAGCGGCTTTTTTCAATTCAACCATCTCCGCCTCATATTGATTCGGACTCACGTAGCCCAGATATGAATGCAGCCGTTGGCTGTTGTAAAACATGGATATGTAGTTCAAAACATCCTGTTGTGCTTCGAGCCTGGTCTGGTAATTACGCCAGTGGACACGCTCCTGCTTCAAGCTTCCAAAGAAACTCTCTGCAACTGCATTGTCCCAGCAATCACCTTTGCGACTCATGCTCCCGACGAAGCCATGGGCCTTAAGAAGCCGCCTGTAATCCTTACTGGCATATTGAGAGCCTCGATCGGAATGGACAATCAAGCCAGCTTTGGGCCGCCTTTGCCAAATGGCCATCCTCAGTGCATCGCAAACCAGCTGAGCCTTCATTCGTGAACCCATACTCCAGCCAACAACCTTTCTCGAATACAGGTCAATAACAACAGCAAGGTACAGCCAGCCCTCCTGGGTCCAGAGATAAGTGATATCCCCAACGTACGCCCGGTCAGCTCGATCAACATCAAATTGCCGATCCAATACATTCTCAAACACAGGTTGCTTGTGATTACTGTTTGTCGTGACTTTGTATTTCTTCCGGTGCTTAACCTGAACGTTGGCCTCTTTCATCAATTTTCGAGCCTTCTCCCGGCTCACCGGATAGCTTAGCGCGCTGAGCGCCGCCTTCATTCTCCGGCTACCGTAGCTGTCCTGGGTTGCTTTGGCGATGTCTCGGACAGCTTCCAGTAATTCCTGGCGGTAATAATCGAGACTGCCACCTCCACGCTGCTGATAACCATAGTAACCACCGCGGGTAACGCCCAGGAGTCGACACATCAGGTCAACTGGCCAGGTCTTCTTGTGTTGGGCAATAAACACGTATTTCACCTTGTTTCCTTGGCGAAGAGTCGAGTGGCAAAGTGGAACTTCCCCACAATGCTCTCCCAGAACCGTACGTGACACTCTCATGTCATACGGCTCCTATTGTCCAACCGCAGGCAAAATGCCCAGTTGCCAGTGATAAAGCAAATTCGGCTCTCTTTCGGAGATGCCTCGCAACCACTTTCTTGCTTTGCGTTTGCTTCCTTTGAATCGTTTGTATTTTCTCACAGCCCATTTCACCAGAACTTCGTTCAGATGGGCCATCACGCGTTTGAGGGAACTCGGGTAGAAGACCCCGAAGTAGTTCCACCACCCTCGCAATGAGGCGTTAGACTTTTTCGCAATGTCCTCCAATTCAGCATTCGTCCATCTGCCGATATTCCACTGACTCATTCGTTGTCGAATGTGTTTTGCAGATGTTCGACTAACTGCCGGACTAAAACTGTTGAAGTATTTTCCATTCCGACTTTTGGCCAGCCGACCTCGAAATACATACCCCAGAAAATCGAATTGGATATTGGGATACTTCCCTCGACGGTTAGCATCTCGGCAATACACAATTTTTGTCTTCTTCGGGTGTAGATCAAGTCCGCAGGTACGCAGGCGTTCGCCAACGACGTCCTGCAAATGAGCGGCTTCTTCCTGCGAGTTGCAGTGTAGCAGCCGGTGAGTCAGCCAAGGGAACCTCCCCCTCGGCTGCTCTCAGAACCCAGCGTGAACCTCTCAGCTCACTGGGCTCCCATTATCCAACCATCGGCCGAACACCCAGCTTCCAATGCGGAAACATGCCGGGATGCATGTTAGCAATATCCCCAAGCCTGTGCTCCGCCCGTCTTCTATGGTGTTTAAGCTTTTTGTATTTCCTCATCGCCCACAAACAAAGCTTGCGATTGATGTGCTTTAATGTCGGGTACATCGCTGATTTATAAAAACGCCCATAGTAATTAATCCAACCTTGGATCTTCGCCCTAAACATGTGGGCCAGATCAAGTAGTGATTTGTCGCTGCGTAAATGCAACTTCCAACGCCTCACTTCTTGCCTGATCGCCTTTCCTGCCGTGGCGCTCATCGCTGGACTGAAATTAATGAAGTACTTACCCCACCTGTTTTTCGACCGTCTTGGGCGAAATGTATAACCCAGGAAATCAAAACTCGTGACAGCGTGTTCCTCCGTCCTATCATCATCTTTACAATAAACAATCTTCGTCTTATCAGGGTGCATTTCCAAGCCGCATTCCTGCAGCCTGTTCGCCAGTGCGACCTTTACCATTTTCGCATCTGCCTCACTGTGGCAGTGGACAAGCCCATCGTCGGCGTACCGACAGAAGGGTTTGCCCGGAAAGTGTCTTTCCACCCACTTATCAAAAGCGTAATGCATAAACAGATTGGATAATACTGGACTGATCACGCCTCCCTGAGGCACGCCTCGTTTACGGTTAATTGTCGTGCCATCCTCTAGTTGAATCGGCCCTGTTAACCAGCGCTCGATATACAGAAGTAACCAACGATTATCCGTATGCTTCTTCACCGCTTTCATCAGTAACTGATGGTCAATGTTGTCAAACAGGCCTTTGATGTCAAATTCAAGCACCCAGTCCTGACGCCAACACCGTTTCCGGGTGACTTCCAGCGCCATGTGTGCTGATTTGTTCGGCCTGTAGCCGTAGGAGTCCGCATGAAAATGCGGTTCTACCAGCGGCTCAAAGTGCAACTTCGCCACCATCTGAGCTACCCGATCAGAAACCGTGGGTATGCCCAGCTTCCTTTCCCCACCCGTTTTCTTCGGTATTGCTACCGTTTTTACTGCCGGAGGGAAATAACTACCGGATGACATGCGATTCCAAAGCTTAAAGAGATTACCTTTGAGATTTGACTCAAATTGCTCAATGGTCTCACCATCAACGCCAGGGGCGCCTTTGTTGGCTTTGACCAATTCCCATGCTCGTACTACATCATGCTTGGAAATCTCAAATGGTTTTGTTGTCTTCAAAAATTCCTCCCACTTGCGTGGTTGATAGTTAAATTCAACTGAATAACTGACCCCCTTTGCTCCAGCGCCATTACAGCGCTTTCATCACTACTACGGGATCATCCGTCCCTGTGCCTCGCATCGGTACTCAGACTCTTGCAGGGTCTCTGCTTGAGTTTCTCCCTTTACATCGAGGCGACAGGTTCCCACGTTCCACACAAAAGCCTGTGCTAAGTTCACGCCTTCTCCATGCCGGATGCCGCTTGGGCAGTAAACAGGTCTTCCCCCAAACTTATCCCGAGTTAACGACTCCCCCTCGGTTTTGACATCATCACTACGCTTTCGACACGTCATCAAAGGTTCATTTACATTCGCCTCCATAACACCTACCTGACAAAGTCATGCTTTGCCTTTTCCTTAACGCTCACCACCAAGGCTCTTTACCTTCGCAGCTTAAGGTGGTTTGAAGCCTCCTCCTGTAAGGCGGCTCCGAGGGGCCTACCCTCATCTTCAGTGCAGCACGCACAAGTGTTGCTTACGCAACAGTCTGTGCTCGTGGCACACCATCGTCGGCATAGCGCGCAAATGGAATGTGCGGAAAGTGCCTTTTCATCCATAGATCGAAGGTATAATGCAGATAGAGATTGAATAACACCGGGCTAATGACACCGCCCTGAGGTGTACCCTTGTCTCTCTCCACGATACTGCCATCCTTTCTAACCAACGGAGCCTTTAGCCAGCGCTCGATATACAGTAACGTCCAGCGACATTGGGTATGATGCCGAACTGCTTTTAGCATCAACGCATGATCAATGTTGTCGAACGCCCCTTGCACATCGAACTCCAGCACCCAACTGTATTTCCAGCAACGTTGTCGCGTGACTCTGATTGCATCTATCGCCGATTTACCTTTGCGATAGGCATAAGAGTCTGGATGAAAGTGAGGTTCTACAAGCGTTTCAAACCGGTTGCGCACAACTGTCTGCGCAATCCGATCGGCTACAGTCGGTACGCCTAACTGGCGAAATTTTCCATCCTTCTTAGGTATCTCTACCCCTCGAATCGGTGGTGGAAAATAGCTCCCTGATGAGAGACGGTTCCAGAGCCTGTAGAGATTACTTTTCAGGTTCCCTTCGAACTCAGTTATCGTCTGTTCATCTACTCCATGAGCACCGCGGTTCGCCTTCACTTGGCGCCAAGCATCAAATACAGCATGCTTGGATATTTCAAACGGTTTTGCTTGACTCATTGGTTCCTCCCAATTGGTTGACCAACTTGCTTCGCTGAACAACTCACCCCCTTCGCTCCACCGCCATTACAGCCGCTTCATCACTACTACGGAGTGCTCCGCCCCTGTGCCCTGCATCGGTACTCTCACCTTCCTGGGACTACCAGTTCGGCTTCTCCCTTCACATCAGGACGACAGGTTCCTATGTTCCACATAATCGCCTGGATATAAGTTCACGCCACCTTAATGCCGGTCGCCATCAAGTCAGTAAACAGGTAACTTCTTGATTTGTCCCAGAAAACGGTCTGGTCTCTGGTTTTGACGACATCGGGTAAAAGCTATCGACACCTCATCGAGTGGTTCGCTTGCGCTCGTCTCCTTATTCCCTACCTGCCATATTTTCTATGACTTTTCCTCAACGCTCACTACCATGTCTCTTGAACACAGCAGCTTGAGGTGGTTTGACATCCCCTCCTGCAAGGCGATGTCGAGGGGCCTACCCTCATCGATTATGCAGCTTCATAGCACACAGACCGTCGCTTTTTTTAATATATCTTTCTCCATCTTCAAGCGCCGGTTCTCCTCCCTCAACTGGCGGGTTTCTGTCTGCTCCGGTGTCAGCTTGCCGTTTCCACGGAAAGCGTGTCCGTCACTTGATCGTTGATGCTCTTTAACCGTAAGCGCACTTAAATCGACCCTATTGATTTTGTCTGCGAGCCGCTAGACAGTAGATCGCTTTACCTCGCCGTTACTCTTCGATTTCCATGTTCCAGGGCAGTAATGCTTCAAGCTTCTCCACCGTATCTGCCGCCGCAATGTGCGCCAGCACATGCTGGAGGTAAGCATAAGGTTCCAGGCCGTTCGCCTTTGCCGATTCCACTAAACTATAACAGGTCGCACTGGCTCGGGCCCCGCAGGAGGTATCTGCGAATAGCCAGGCGCGCCGACCAACCGCAAAGGGCCTGATCGCATTCTCAGCCAGCGCATTGCTGATATTCAACTGGCCGTCCTCGCAATAGCCAATCAGGTACTCCCATTGGTTCAGTGTGTACGTTATGGCCTTGTGGGTCAGGCTATCTTTGGGCACCCGGCTGACGTTCTTCTCCAGCCATGGCTTCAGGTCCTCGAGAATCGGCACGCTGAGTGACTGCCTTGCCTGTTTTTTCTTGTCGTACTCCAGATCCTTGATCGATTTCTCTATCGCATACAGCCTTCGTATTTTACTGAGTGCAACGTCAGCCTTGGTGGGTTGCCCCACTTTCTTTTTGGTGCTCCTGGTTTCCGCCGCCCGGCTGGCTTCAACGAACTTGCGCCGGGCATGGTCAAAGCATCCAATTCGGGTAATGCCCGCTATCCGGCACACCTTGCTGTAACCGGAATAGCCGTCGGCCTGCAACACACCACTAAATCCATCCAGCAGGCGCTCCGCCACCGCGCCAGCACGTGAGGGGTCGTATTCGAACAGCACTGATTGTTTATCCGGTGGGCCACCGCGTATCACCCACATCCATTTATCCGATTGGGCCGTTTTGCCCGCCTCCTTCAACACTTGTATGCGCGTCTCATCCGCCTGCAGGTAATTCCCCTCAAGCTGAACCTCCCGGATCAAGTTGATCAAGGGCTGGAATACATCCTGAAGCCGTACAATCCAGTGGGCCATGTTGGGAGCGGCTGATATCACCGCCGTAACGCTTGAGCATCCCCTCCAGGCGGTATAGCGGCAGTCCATCGGCGTATTTGGAGGCAATGATGTAGGCCAGCAATGCAGGACTGGCAAAGCATTTCCCCAGCGGATGAGCGGGGCGCTGTGCGGCGACAATGACATCTTCACCGTCAATATTGAATACCGCCTTTTCCTGCCAGTATTCCAGCACCTTGACCTGGGCGGGAATAAACTCCAGCTCCTCCTTGACCTTGGTGAAGAATGTTTTGGTGGCCCCATCCTTTTCCTCATCTGAAAGTGTGAGGTGTATCTGCACCCGTTGCAGCTTGTCGCTAAACCCGCGCTTTCTTTTCTTCTTTTGAGGCCGAACCCGGTCTTCTTCAGGCAGTTGCTCTTCGAGCTCACTCAGGGCGACTTCGATTTCAACCTCATCGAACAAATCAGACTGAAACGCCAGTTTCTCACTACTGGCTCCGAATTTCTGTACCGTGGCCAGGCGCAAGTATTCTTCGAGCAGGTCAATGCGTTTACCCTGTTCAAGGATGATGTGGTTTTTGTCGCCGAGGTGTTTCTGGTGAACCTCGTTTTTTTCTTCGAGAAGCAAACATTTATCTTCAAGAATCTGGTCTTTTACGGCGAGGGCAACAAGTAATTCAGCGACGGATAAGTTCTCGTAACACCCTTGTTTTTGTTGCTTTTTTATCGCCGATTGCGGCTCTTCTCCGCTTTGTTGAGTGATTCTAGGTTTTCAAATAGAACATAGATTGATTATCTGGGAGGGATGATTGTCTAATTTTGAGTTTGAAGTACTCGGTATCCCTGATGCCCCTGGCGCGCTTACGGATCATTCCTATACTGACATTACCAGCCTCTATCCTGGCGCTTGTTAGCTTGTGTTTTGCATAATTGCAGATGCCGACACAATGTTTTCTGAGCGATTTTGCGAACTTTTTCAGATAGAGCATGTGTGACTGATCTGCTATCAAGCACCAACTTTCCAGTTGCTCTGCCATCCCCTCAAATGAAGTGGCACTCCACAGATACTGAAGCTGTTCTTTTAAAACGTAGAGCGCATTCAGGTTGCTATTGCTATCCAACAACGTTTGCAGCTTGTTACTTTGGGCTCTTCTCCGCTTTGTTGAGTGAAAAAAGATGCTGACCATCAAGTAACCTGTTGATATGTTTGGTTTATGACAACTTTACATAGGGCAGGTATATGACCATCAACATCTCACGGAATATTTTAAACCTCACGGGGCAACGTGTAAATGAAATTAAACTGGACGAAGAGGGTGACAAGATTGTTATTCACTGTAGCCGGGACGCCCGCAGGAGCACTATAGACCCCACCACAGGCAAGAAGGGAACTATCAACCAGCATATTCGCCGGCAGGTTAAGGATATCCCCCTTTTTGGGTATCCATGTGTGCTCGACATTGAACTGGCCCAAGTGTTTATTAGCAAGGGTGAGCGCCGCATTGAGGCGTGTGATTTTGTCGATAAAGGGTGCCGTTTCACCCACCGGTTTTGCCGACTGATCAGTGGATTATGCCGCCATATGTCTATTCAGGCCGTCTCCAGGCATTTGGGGATACGATGGGAGACAGTAAAGAATATCGACAAGGCATACCTGATGGAAACGCTCCCTGCGCTTGATCCTGCACAGTTGACTGGCTTGGAATATATTGGTGTCGATGAAGTTGCCAGGGCGAAAGGCCATGACTATATGACGGTGGTCTACGATATGGTCGGAGGTCATCTGGTCTGGGTGGAAGCTGGTCGAACTGCCGAGGTGTTTGCAAGATTTCTAAAACATCTCTCCCCGGATACATCCAGTAAAATCAAGGCCGTAGCTATGGATATGGGCCCTGCTTATCAAAAGGCTGTCAGGGAGTGCTTGCCGTTGGCAGACATTGTGTTTGACCGTTTTCACGTCATGAAAAATTACAGCAAAGCTATCCATAATCAGCGCCGGCTTGAGTTCAGGAAGGCCGATCCGAATGGTAAAAAACTGATGAAGGGGACGCATTATCTGTTGCTCAAAAATGCGGATAAGTTGAGTGAGAAACAAAGTAACAAGCTGCAAACGTTGTTGGATAGCAATAGCAACCTGAATGCGCTCTACGTTTTAAAAGAACAGCTTCAGTATCTGTGGAGTGCCACTTCATTTGAGGGGATGGCAGAGCAACTGGAAAGTTGGTGCTTGATAGCAGATCAGTCACACATGCTCTATCTGAAAAAGTTCGCAAAATCGCTCAGAAAACATTGTGTCGGCATCTGCAATTATGCAAAACACAAGCTAACAAGCGCCAGGATAGAGGCTGGTAATGTCAGTATAGGAATGATCCGTAAGCGCGCCAGGGGCATCAGGGATACCGAGTACTTCAAACTCAAAATTAGACAATCATCCCTCCCAGATAATCAATCTATGTTCTATTTGAAAACCTAGAATCACTCAACAAAGCGGAGAAGAGCCCTGAAACCGGCCGTTGGCTTATGTGATCGGGGTTACAAAGGGAAGAAAAAGATCAATGACACGCGGATCATAATGCCCAGCACAGGTACTCGGGATACGGATAGTGCCTACCAGGTGCTGATGCGGAAACGTTTTAGAAAGCGGGCTGGCATAGAGCCGGTGATCGGCCACCTGAAGTCGGATCATCGATTGAACAAAAGTTATCTCAAAGGATTTGAAGGCGACCAGATTAACGTACTGATGGCTGCTGCTGCGTTTAACTTCAGGAAGTGGATGAGATTGTTTTTATTGGCCCCGAAAACGGCTTCCTTATGGAGTCGTTTAACGCAGTTTATTATCAAGCCACGGCATTACGGCGATGCCGTGATGGCCAATTAGGCTTTTTCAGGGTCGACTAAGTAGCTGTGTTTATTGAATAATTATTGCAGTTGTTAGATTGTCAATTGGATATGCCCCATAGATTTCGGCACTCTCCAACCCCGTTCGTTTCGCGCTCAGAACAACGACTGTAAAAATAGGCTAAGTGCTCTCACTTCCCCACTCAGCGGGATCAAGACCGTAAAATATTTGAAACTGGAGGTAGAGGTCTGGGAGTTTCTTCTTCATGTGCATCGACTTCTCAAAAAACGCTTCAGTCGCGACGGCAAAAAACTCCACGGCTGAAACTGCCCCGTATTCATCGATCACATCATTTTCTCCATGATCAACGCGATTGATAAATTCAGCATACTCCTTAGTGAGTACAGACGCCCATTCCTTGTAATGCGTGCCTTCGCGAAGCACTATACTCAGTTTCGTGACGGGGAATTTCATCCCGGGACACGGGCACTCCAGACCACCATGTGAAGAGGTTTTGGATTCTGGTCGGTGGCAACGGTGCCGGGAAAAGTACATTCTACCTGGAGAAGCTGAAGCCGCGAGGGGTTCCCTTTATCAATGCGGACGACATTGCACGAGAGGTTTACTCAGAAGATCCAGAGGCGAATAGTTATCGTGCAGCGCAAATTGCCGAGGCTTCCAGAAACGACTTGATACTCCAGGGTATCAGCTTCTGTTTCGAAACAGTGTTCTCACACCCATCAAAGATTGACTTCATAGCAAAGGCCAAGGCGCTGGGTTACGAGGTAACGATGGTCTTCATTCATGTGGACTCGATCGACATAAATCTGATGCGGGTGAAGCAGCGAAAACTGGATGGTGGACATGACGTTCCCCGGGATAAAGTTGAAGGCCGGATACCAAGAACGTTGAAGCATGTAAAAATGGCTATACCGCTATGCGACTACGTGCTGGTACTAAACAATACTAGTGTAGTGTATTAAACAGATTAATGATATAATGATTACTTCATTCACTACCCGTGTGAAGCTAATGCCCGCCCAAATAAATATAACTTTAACAGCGCAAGAGAAAAAGCAGTTGGAAAAAAATGTTAGAAGCAAAACGACACCGGTTCGATTGGTAGAGCGCTCAAGGATTATTTTGCTCGCTGCAAAAAATGTTCCCAACTACAAAATTGCTGAAGAGCTGGAAATTGATGTCAACAAGGTAGGCCGATGGCGCAATCGTTTTTTTGAGAGAGGGTTTCGGGGAATAGAAAAAGATTTGCCAAGAGGGGCTAATCACGGCGGCAAGAATTCTGCGGACCAGGCAAAGCTGCGGTCGAAAGTCATCAAGATAACCACGCAGGAAAAACCCAAGGATGGCACCCACTGGACAACCCGGGGTTTGGCAAAAGTGATGGGAATTAATCACTCCTTTATAAATAGAGTGTGGCGAGAAGTTGGTCTGAAGCCACACCTGGTTGCTCAGTTCAAGGTGAGCAACGATCCTGCCTTTGAAGAAAAGCTACGCGATGTTGTTGGCTTGTATTTATCGCCGCCAGAGAATGCAGTTGTTTTCTGTGTTGACGAAAAGAGTTCCATTCAAGCGCTGGACAGAACGCAGCCGGGATTGCCGATGAAGCCCGGGCGCGGCGGAACCATGACTCACGACTATAAGCGTCAGGGTACAAGCACCTTGTTTGCGGCACTGAACACCCTGACTGGTGATGTTATCGGTGAGTGCAAAAAGCGTCACCGGCACCAGGAATTTTTGGCGTTTCTGAAGACTGTGGAAAAACAAACACCCAAGGAGTTAGACCTTCACCTTATCGTTGATAACTACGCGACGCACAAACACGAAAAAGTGAAGAACTGGATTAAGCGTAATAAAAGGGTTCACTTACACTTTATTCCAACCAGTTCTTCGTGGCTAAATCTGGTGGAGAGATTTTTGGGTTTGTTGACAGAAAGGCAACTGCGCCGTGGTGTATTCACATCGGTACAAGAGCTGGAAGAGACCATCATGGATTTTATTGAGAGGCACAATGAAGATAAAAAGCCATTTGCCTGGACAAAGTCCGCAGAAGAGATTTTGGAGAAAGTGGGGCGCGCAAGGCATGCACTCTCAAATCATCGGTCAGTTTAATACACTACACTAGTAGTCTGTCGGACTTAAACTTTCAACGCGCTCCTACACGAATGCTTTGTGGTTTTTAAGACTTAACTGCTCTGATATTCGTGTAGCGGCACTAAAACTGATCACAAAACACTCAACTTTCTTAATTAAGGCCATAGTCCGACAAACTGCTAGGAGACAACTACTCCCCTGGAAGCCAGGATTGCTTCAACATCCCTGAAGCTAAGGGTGAATCGGTGGTAGAGCCAGATCGTATGGCTAATGATTTGGGGGACCGCCCAGGTGCGGATATCTGTGTCGTTTGTATGTACTCATGCCGATAATTTATACTCGATTAAGTTAAATTGACAGTACCCATCCCATTGGTTTGGGCCAAGAAAACCAAGTGGAACTTTTTACATGAAAATCCCGAGTTCCGGATTATGTCGAGTTAGTTAGGCGAACGTATATGTGGCAGGGATTTCATGAGATGTTACTCGGCATAATCAAAGCGAAGCGAGAAACTCTAGCAGTGAGTCATCTGCCCTAAACCGCAACATGTGCCCATCGTCTACTGGATCAAGTTTGCTCAGTGCCTTTTCTTTGAGGGCGAGATCAGCTTCGATATATACGTGAGTAGTCTCGATACTTTCATGACCGAGCCAAAGAGCTATCGTAGCTATATCTACCCCAGCCTGTAACAAATGCATGGCAGTTGCGTGGCGAACGATGTGAGGCGTTACCGTCTTGGTCGTAAGACTGGGGCAGTCGATAGCCGCTTTCCGGACAGCTTTTTTTAGCAAGTAATCAACGCCGTCTCGCGAAAGGGGTTTGCCCCTGGCATTTGGGAACACAACATTGTCAGCGTTATTACCGAGCGTACAAAACCAAGCCTTCAAGACCTTACTGGTCTTGCCCCATAGCGGTATCGTACGTTCTTTCCGGCCCTTACCCATCAGCTGCAAGTAGCTGGTCGCGCCAAGACAGATGTGATGGCGCTTCAGGGCGATGATTTCGGAAACTCGAGCACCGCTATTGTACAGCGTTGAAAACAAGGCGTGATCACGCTGACCCGCCCACTGCAACCGATCTGGTGCGGCGAGTATCGCTCGAATCTCTGTTCGTGTTAGATACCCAATCAGTTTTTTGTCTCCGCGTTTGACAGGAATTGCGAGCACGCGCGTGGCAAGACCAACGCTTTCGGGATCGCGCAAGGCAACCAGGCGGAAGAACGAGCGGATAGCGGACAACCGGACGTTGCGTGAACTGACCGTATTGCCGCGCTGTTGCTCAAGGTGATCGAGAAAGCTGAGTATGGCCGGAGCATTCATGTCGATCACCCGCAATGCGCAGGGCTCGATGCCTGTTGTGTCTTTTAAAAACGTCAACAATAGCCTAAAGGTATCACGATAACTGACTATCGTTTGGGGGCTCGCCCGTTTCTGATGACACAAGTAGTTGGTAAAAAACTCTTCCAGATGAGATGCAACCAAGTCGTTATTGGTCATGATCACCTCCTGTGGCCGCATAAGTGCAGAAACGCTGCGCTGCGGCGTTTAACAGTTCCGGAACGGCGCTCAAGTACCAGTAACTGTCTTGTGGCCGTACGTGACCCAGGTAGACCGACAGGTGTGGTAACCAGGCTTGTACATCCAGCTCCTGCTGGTACCAGCGGCGCATACAGGTTACGGCAAAGGTATGCCGAAATGACATCAGACAAGGCCCCCGACGGTCATCCGTAGGCTGAATGGCCAATCGCCGACACAACCGACTGAACCACCTTTGAAGGGCGGAATAATTCAATGCTCGTCCCTGTTCTGACAAGAAGAAAGATTTCGATAAGCCATCGTAGCCTAAGCGTGCACGCTGTTCGGCGTAGTGGCGCAGTGGTACCACCGTGCTGGGATGTAACGGTACGATCCGTGATTTGTGGAACTTTGTCTCCAAGATGTAAAGTTGAGCGGGATCGAGGTCTAACTTTACGTCAACCACCTGTAGCCGGATCGCTTCGCCGATGCGCAGGCCCGTACTCGCCAACAGACCAATCAAGGTCGACAACATGGCGGGGCGTAGCGACGCTTGGGGCCGACTCGCTCTGGCCGCTTCGAATAACAGCGTCAGCTGAGTCGGCGTAAATATGTACGGTTTCGTTCTCCTGGCGTTTGGCAACAGGTTCCGGGATGGCACCTCAGTATCCGGTGCTGAGGCCTGGAGGAAAGTCAGAAAACGGCGTGCGATGCTCAAGCGCCGGGCCGCACCGCTCGCGCCTCGTTGAGTGGAGGCGGAACAAGCCCAATCCAAGGCCAGGTAGGCGCGAATCGGGTCAGTTATGTCGTGAGCTTGGATAAAGGCGACAAATTCTGGGAGAAGCGTTTTCTCGGCGCCTATCTGGAAGCCGAGTGCTTCGCGCAGGCTCAGGTACGCTGTCAGCTGGGTGTCTAGAAAGTCGGCGTTTATGTTCATTGTGCACCTCCCAACCACGGCTGCGCTACCGAAGCCAGAGCATCCACATCCAACTTTCCGTAGATGCCCGTAGTCTGTAATGAACGGTGCCCCAAGACATCAGCCACCTCTTTAAAGCTGGCACCTTGATTGAGCATCTGAGAGGCGGCAGTGTGGCGAAAAATATGGCTCACGACGCGGGGTTGTTTGGCCACCCCTGCGAGCTGTAGTGCCCGCCGTACGACCTTCACGATGGCACCGCTGGTGGCTAACGGCTGAAACGGCGGAAGGCACTGCAAGAAGATCTGTCGACTGGTGCTTCCTTTGGGCCGACCATCTTCAAGGTATGCGGCCAGGGCCTTGCCGACTTCCTGGGGCAGCGGCAATGTGCGCGCTCGGTGAGTCTTGCCTGGGCGGATAGTTAGCCGGCCCTGGTACCAATCGATGTCGTCCAGGCCCAGTGTGAGAACCTCCCCGGCGCGTAGGCCCAGGCGTGCAAGTAACAAAAGCATGGCGCGATTGCGCAAACTGCCGGCTGTTTTCACATTGTAAATGGCCAGCACACGCTCAACTTGCTCGGATGTCAGGCGGACCGGTAGTGCCGCGTGCGTCCATTGCGGTGGTGAGGGTGCCGCAGCCTCCAAGCCGGTGTTGATCTTACCTTCAAAAACCAGAAAACGTAAAAATGAACGCACCGCCACGCTCGGCTTCTTGCGTCCATGGCTCTGTCGCGCAGCAGCTTGTTCGCAAACAAACTCCGTGACTGTCTCCGCGCTCAAGGAGGTCCAATCGATGCCTTCCCCTTCCGAAATACTGCATTTTGCGATGAATTGTCGAACAATCGGACGGTAGCACTGACGGGTGCTAACAACAGCACCCATGACTTGCTCCAGGTATTGCTCGTATCGACCAAGCCAATGATCAGCGGGTGTTATGGGCGTCGCTGCTTGCCGTTGTACCACGACCCCATGTTGGCGCAGTATTCGGAATAGGTGGCTCAACCCCGCTGCGGCTTTGCAACGTTTACCGGAAGGGTATCGTTTTAGTCCAGCGACATAGCGCTCCAAGAGCGTTTTATCGATCTCAGTGCCGACGCAGCCTTGGCGTTGTAGCCACCAGCCGAACTTCTCGCCGGCAAGTACGCTGTTCTGAATACTACGGCGCGCGTAGCCTTGCTCGTACAAGGTGGAAGCGAGTTCCTCGAGGTGAGGTTGAAGTGGGTTTTGGTGTAGTCGGACGAGAACATACGCCCGAACAAAAATGGAATCTATCATAATCATCTCCTTTTAGGGCCAAATGGCCACAGAAGAAGGAGAGCTTTATAGGCAGATTATGTCGAGTGAATTAAACTGAAAACGTAGAAATATCCTGTGGTTAGATGAACAATCACCGGCCACTCGACATAATCCGGAACTCGGGATTTTCGTGTTTATGCCGAGCTCGGCATAAACACGAATCTTGGCCAGACCTCAGCAATGCGGAACTGAATCGTGTGTGGCTATCGACTTCCATCATTAGTTCAGGAAACTGTACGGCACCAATTTCCCCGAAGATCGCATCGCGTGTCGGCTCCAGGTCCGGTGAGACGGCCTCCGCTTCCAGTGCCTCCATCACCAGTTGGTCTTTTTCAATGTCGATATGGTTTGAAAGGACCGCCTCCGCGACCTGCTCCAGTCCCTCATCGAGCCGCTTCTTGTATCGGGCCACATACCGTTCTGGATCAGCGGGCAAATGCAGGTGAGCATAGTAGCGCGTCTTGCTCTGCCGCCACTGCCGAGAAGTAATCAACAGCTGCTCACGGTGGCGATAGGACATACTGTGCGGCACCCATATCGAGCCATTGCGCAGCGCCTTTCTCAACTCGAACAAAATAGCGGTCTCAAAGCCACGTAAGGCCCGAGCCCGGTCAGGGCCCTTAATGATGGCGGACCATATCGGTGAAAACGTGCCATCAATGGATTGGGGTAAGTGCCGGGCGCTTTTGTCATAGAGCGCCCGTAGAATGGAGATGGCAGCGATCAACAGATGTCCGCGTGGTCCCTCAAACTCCAGGCTGAGTAGCGCCTTTAGATAGCGACGGACTCGGTGGGCCGAGTCTGTCATATGGTATCGTACTTCGCCAGCCTGGCTGGTGAAGCGGGGAATACTGGCATCCGGTTGTAGTTCGGCTATCGCCTGGCGGACCTCCGTCAACGTTCGTCCCGGTGCCTGGGCATAGGCGTGTAGATCCTGAATCTTTTCCCTGAGAGATACCCCCATCTTTGCATGCGCTGACTTCACCCGTTCGATAGTGTCCCGCCGCAGCTTGAGTGTGTCCCGCTCGATCATCGAGATTAGCCCATCGGTTTTCTGCAACAACGAGACGCGCAGAAAGCAAACGGACTCCAGTGTTCTTCGCGGTTCCTTAAGCGTCTGCCAGCGTGCTGGCCGCCTTCTTCGAATGCGCTGCGCCAGTTGCTTCTGGTGCTCCAGGCGTAACATATCGAGTGGGTACTCGTGAACGGAAAGCCCTTTCAGATAGTCGATGTACGCCAATTGTCGAATTAATGTTGCACGCGAGGCTTTGCCGGGTTCACCCTGTAGCCACGGCAGGACACTACGGTCCTTGGAATGATTTGAGCCCAGTGCGAGAAGCCAGTCTTGCCTCAACGTTTCAGGGATCACTTCTTTGATCTTATCCAATAAGTCCTGTTCTGCTTGCTGCGTGGCTTTGCGAACGAGATCATCAAGTGCACGATCACCGGGAATGAGTAATTTATGCTCATAACACCAACACCGGGTGAAGGTTATCAGCTGCGCCCGAGTCAGCGCCTTGTGGGACTCTTTCTTGATCAACCCTGTCATTACTCGCCGTTGGCGCTCGGTCAAGTTCCGGAATCCCAGAACATCCGCTGCCCAGCGTTGATGCTCATACAAAGTGCGGCGGCGGCGATACAGAGCTCGCAGTGAAGTGAGCGTCGGTACCGATATTTCAAGTTCTTGTCCAAGATGCGCCAGCAAAAGTCGAGGAACCATGTCGAAGGCATCGAGTGCCCGGCCACTCATTTTTATGAAGCCCAGATGCAGTGCAGCGCCGAGCTGGTTCAGGGGGCGCCGACGGGACTGAATAGCCTGCTTCTCTGCTTCAGTGAATGAAAAAAAGTAGCGAAGCTCGAATGGCGTTAACGTCCGCGGTAGCGCTTGATTACCGAGAAATGTGGTTTGCCATGGCTGCATGGACGACTCCCTCGCCAGTGAGGCGCCAGAGTGGGCCAATCAGCCTATCGGATCGCTGCCATATTGAAAATTAGTATCATCTTATTGATTTATAAGGAGAAACTGGGGTTTCAGAAAGTTAAACTATTGAAATAGCTGGAGTTTCTTAGCGGCACTTTTTGCACGATATGCACGCCCCAGCCGAGATCGCCACGGCCTGCAAGGTGCTGATCCAGAATGCTATCGTCCTCTGGAACAACTTATACTTGTCACAGCAGTTGTCGAACACGAACAACACTGAAGAGAAAGACGAGATGCTCAAGGCGATCACCAGCGGTTCGTTGCTCACCTGGCAACACGTCAACATGCAGGGTGAGTATGATTTTAGGAGAGCCGCGGCCAACGATGAAGCATTTGATATGGGGAAGATTCTGGCGCTTCGACTGGCTTGATTTGAATGTTTGAAAACTTGGGTATCAATATCAATGTTTTCAATAGCTTAAACCCTCTGAGCGGATAATCACGTCCGCTTATTTTCTGGAGGCCAAAGTCTTGAGATACCTGTCCCTTCAGTGCCCTCTTCCTATCCGAACTTTTTTGGCGATGAACATTAAAAGAAGTATTATCAAAGGGTAGATCAGAGAGTAAATATACACCTTCTCCATAGGTATGGACTGAGTAACGTTGCCCACCAGAAATGATACAAGCCCAACACCCGTCATGAGTGCCGCCGTCAGCATCGATACTATCCACGAAACCGCGTGAGGGTATGGTTCTGATGACACTGAGATCATTAGTGGGAAAAACGCTGAGCAGGATAGGCCGGCTAGCGCAAACGAAGCAATAACCTCGGGGACACTGTCGCTAAAAGGGATCACTACCAAGGACAGCGCGATCGCAAACGGTGCTATGCCCAGTAAGGTCGCAGGATTGATCACACGGAGAAGAAAAGAAGCTACAAACCGTCCGAAGGTGACGCCTCCCCAGAATGCGGAGAGGGCCGTGGCGGCGACGGCCGCTGACATCCCACGACTTTCAGTGACAAAAATTGAGGCCCAGTTTGAAAAAGTCGCTTCGACAAAACCATACAGCAGGGCAATTCCGACCATTAGCCAGAAATAGACCTCCCTTGTTGGCAGGCGGCTCCCTTCCTCTTCAGATACTTGTGGAATATCCGTCTCCAAGCGCAACGCCAGGCCTATTGCAAACAATACAGCTACACCCGAAGCCAATGCTGGCCCCAGCGTCCACAGTCCGAGCGCCTCGAAGGCGTTGTAATAGAAAGGCCCGAAAACAAGACCCATGCCAGCCATCATATGCAATACCGTCAGTGCAGAGCTGCTTGTATCTGGGTACTGTAAGCAAACGATTCCATTGAGAGGGCCACCACCAAAACCAAAACCAAAACCGAATAACGCCGTCGACAGCATAATGAGAATCAAGGCGATATCGGCGGAGAATTGACTGCTCAGAGCAAGCGACGACAGGGATAATGCGAACATTATAATCGACAGCACCAGCATACTTTTGAGGGACCAGTTAAGAACCACCTTCCCTGCCAGCAGCGCGCCTGCGACCGCTGTCAGTAATTGAGGTAAAAAAACGGCGCCGTACACCTGATCCGACATACCGTGAAGTTCCTTTAGGAACACACTGCTCGCCGGAACTGCTACCAGGTTGACGCCGATAAGTGCCGCACACCCGTAAATCAAAAAGCTAGTGAGCCAGGGAGAGCTTTTCGTATCAGTCTGAGCGATCATGTTGACTACTCTCAGAAGCTTTTCTGAATACTGACCCAAACCTCGCGTGGCCTGGCATAGGTGCCTTGAATATAGCCGAATTGCGCACCGGCGAGTTCCGCGTTACCTGCCACTATATACTCTTCGTCCGTGAGGTTGTTGCCCTGCAAAGTCAAAGACCATTGATTCTCTATATTCTCGTAACTTAGTCGGGCGCCAAACAGATGTACCTCTTCTCGCATTAGCTCGGGAGTATTCAGTACATCGTTCCAAAGATCATCGGTATAGCTCCAGTTGACACTCGCCGAGATTCTACCGCTGCTACCGATATCCCAATTGTGAGTCACCTCAGCATTCGCTGTCCATTCCGGGGTTTTCGCCAATTCGGTATCGAGCGTCAGTACCTGTGTTCCGTCCAAATTGATGTTGGCAGCAGCTTCGCTGGTAAGCGAGGTCAGCTCATCATTTAGGTACCCAATTCCGCCGACCACTTTCCAAGAAGCTGTTGGAACCCACAGCCACTCAAGTTCTCCGCCCCATACTTCGGCATCGCCGATGTTACGTGTAACTGGGCCGATGCCCTCGAAAATTGGCGCCACTTGCAGGTCCGAGTAGTCTGAGAAAAATAGTGATCCGTTTAGTCTGAGACTGTTATCAAGGCCTGTCCACTTGAATCCCGTCTCAAAGGTTTCTACCTCCTCAGAACGAAAATCCGGCGCTGGTACGCCCGGCCCTGGGCCGATACGTTGTGAAAACCCACCCGACTTAAATCCAGTACTAAAGGAGGCATAGGCCATCAGGTTATTGTTGGCCTGATACCTAAGTGAGACCATTCCATCGGTATTGTCATCTTCGAGTTCATAGGTACCGGGAATGATAAGGGGTAACGTCGGAGGTAAACCTAATGCCAAGCCATTAGAATCAGTGAAAAACTGCTGTGGCCCTCCGTTAAAGCCAGGTGTGAACTCTTTTTCCTCGTCGGTGTAACGCAAGCCGAAGGTGGCAGTCAGTTGGTCTGTAATACGGTAGTCAGCCTGTCCGAACAATGCCCAGGCCGTATTGTCGATGCTGCCACCACTGCCCAGGTCGCCGATAGAAGTGTCCACTAAGTTGAAATTTTCACCCTCTTCTTCGAACAAGAACAGCCCTACAACGTAGTCCATACGCTGAGTAAACAGGTCTCCGCTGAGTTGAAATTCCTGGGAGAGTTGTTCGTGGTCATAGGAGTCGATGGTATCTGCGACCTGAAATGGAGATGACAAGGAGTCTCGGGCGAAGTTACTCTCGAGATCTCGGTATCCAGTGACCGACTTGAGCTGCCCTATTCCAAGGTCCCACTCAAGGATCATGGTTAGCCCCAGGATTTCGAAGTCTGATCGCGACGTACCACCGTAGAATGTTTCGAATGGGTCATCCGTAATGAAAGAGCCATCTAGCAAATCGGTGGGCAAGATCCCTTGGTTTTGGAACTCAGGCCGAATAGTGGGGGTCGTTCCAGGAATCAAGCCCGCTGCCGCGGCAATGAAAGGTGCGCCACCGATTCCCAAGCTGGGTATGCTCGTATCTGGTTCGATGCGCAGCACCGACTGTGGCACTGACTCCTCATCCCCTTCGGTATAGTCAACAATAAAATCCGCGCTGAAATTATCATTGGGAAACCAGAGCGCGCGCCCTCTCACTACCATGCGGTCGACATTTCCTAAGTCTTCCTCGTCAGGTTGCAGCAATCTTTTTTGATAGCCATCGCGGTTGAGAAATGCAGCCGACACGTTGGTCAGTAGCTCGTCGTTGATCGGGAGGTCAAATCCAGCTTTGAGATTGAGTCGAGAGAAATCACCAGCCTGTAACTCGACATATCCTCCCGCCTCTTCCGCGGGGGCTTTGGTAGTCACATTGATCGCACCACCAATGGTGTTCTTCCCGAAAAGTGTACCTTGAGGCCCTCTCAATACTTCCACACTCTCAATGTTATTGAGGTCGAGTAAGCCACCTACAGAACGCGCCACGTAAACCCCGTCGACGTAGATTCCCACACCTGGATCTGAATTGAGCGTAAAGTCTGTCTGACCTATACCTCGAATAAACACGGTGGTCGCAATCGATGACCCGGAGATAGCTGCCGTATTATCAAAGAACAGGTTAGGTGTGAACCGCGCCACATCCGCAAGATTTTCAACCCCCAAATGTGCCAGTTCGTCGCCGTTAAATGCGGATATCGATACGGGGACCGATTGCAGGTTTTCTGTCTTCTTACGTGCTGTAACGATAACTTCCTCAATAGCACCAGCTTGAGCCATCACGATGCTAGGCACGCAGAGAGCCGCGCATATAGCTGCGCACAATGTGGTTTGCTTGAAACAGATATTTCTATAATTAACACTAATGCGCGTCATTCTATTTACTCTCCAGTCTTTGCGGTTTTACACTATTCTGTCCTATACATTATTACGACATCGAGCTACAAGAAATCCATTCCCTGCGAGCATCATCCAGTTATTGCAGCGACCTCTCGCCCAACCGCGCAAGATCGGCAAAAACGCTCTCCAGTCCTCGATAAGTCGCTCGATATACGCCATAAAGTTCGTCGTATGCTCGGGTCTGCTCGAGTACCGGATGAAACACGCGATCAATGGTTACCGCCTGTGTGGCCGCAGTTTCTATATCCGCAAATGCGCCCACACCCGCTGCCGCAATCAGGGCAGCTCCGAAACAACCCGTATCGATATTCTTAACTCTTTGTAGTGTTTTACCGTGAATATTCGCTTTGATTTGGCACCACAGATCGCTGCGTGCACCGCCGCCACACAAACGTAGCGAATCCAGTGAGAGTCCCGCGGCCCTCTCGATTTCCTCCAGTAAATGCCTCGCCGAAAAGCCCACTCCCTCGAGTACGGCCAGTGCCATGTCTGCTGCAGTATGAGTGCGTGTCAGCCCCACAAAAGCACCTCTGGCGGACGGGTTCCACAAGGGCGCTCTCTCTCCCATCAAATGCGGCAGAAAGAGCAGCGGTGCACGCTCACTGGGGGCATTTTCAGCCATCTCCAAAATGGTGGGAATGTCCATACCTTGGCTTTGCGCAAACCAGGCTAGGGCATCACCACCACATTGTGTTGGCCCTGCGTGTAGATGAGTTCCCTGAACGGGGGGAAAGCTTACTATCCCCTGGGCGGGAAAACTGTCAACTGATAGGACGCCGATAATCTCAGAGGTGCCGGAAATTTGAAACCCGGAGCCTGTTTCGACCGCACCCGTGCCGTATAGAGATGCCCAAGCGTCCATTGTACCAACGGTCACTGGACACGTGAGCGGCAGATCGGACTGTTGTACTTCGCCAATACAATCGGTGAGAGCTTTCAGGGCAGGTAGTCGATCGGACAGCCCCGGCACAAGTTGATCAAGTCCGGGATCATAGCTCTCGCCACTTTCTGTTACCAGACCAATGGAGCTCAGCGCATCGGAGGCCACACTGCCTGTGAGAGTAGCAATGCAGTAGTCTTTTGGTGAAAGAATGTATCGTGTCTGCTGCCATACTTGGGGCATATTTCGACGAACCCACTCGGCGCGACTCACCAGAGACGAAAAATCTATGAGAATATTAAGCCCGAGACGCTCACTCTCCTCCTCTAGATTGCTTACCACCGCCGCGCAACGTTGATCCTGCCAAACAATCGCCGGAATCAGTACTTCGAGTTGTTGATTCACAAAGACGTGTGTATTTACCTGGCTGCAAATACCCAGCGCGCAAACCCTCTCCGGTTCAATCTGGTTTGTGGCATTTCGTAGCAGTTGCTTGATGCCTGCCATCCAGTCGGCCGGGTGTTGCTCGGACCAACTCGACTTGGGATGATAAGTCTTGTAGGACGTTGTACCGCTGTACACTGCCTCCCCATTGAGCTCGTAAACACTTGCCTTTACCGAAGTGGTACCCAAGTCGATCCCCGCGATTAACTCATTATCAGGCATCGAGCGTCTCCCTAATTTGGGTCAGAAAGTCTCGCAGCGAATCCTCGCCTTGGCTGGCTTCTACCAAACAGCGAGTGCCAATGATCACTCCATCTGCTCCCATGTTTAATACAGCGGAAACATGAGCATTTGTTGAGACGCCAATTCCAAGCAGAATGGGCAAGTTTATTCCTAGTGATCGCAATTGCTCGATCTTTTGAGAGCCCGATTGTTCGAGCTCGCAGTCGTTTCCAGTTTTGCCTGAAGTCGCCTGCAGCATGATATAACTTGTGGCCCGCTTCGCCCGATCGATGTCCTCCGCTGTCAGTGCATGAGAAACGAAGCCAATGGTTGATACACCCTGAAGCGAACTAGGAATGGGCCTGGGCCTGGGCTCGGCGGGATTTTCGGTGACTTCGAGAAGATCAAGAAAGGCATCGACCAGCGGCTGATCGCTGTGTTGCTGCAATTCAGCGAGCTGTTTACTGCCATAAGAGACCGCCACAATGGGCCTGTTTTTGAATATCCTGCGTATATTTAGTAGATGGGAACTAATTTCCTCGGGACCGACGCCAGCGCCCAATACTCGTGCCATTGCCTCCTTGATAACCGGGCCATCCAGGAACGGATCCGCACTAGGAAGCCCGAACTCCACGAAATCGACGCCAGATTCATAATAGATCTCAGCCTGTCGTGGAAGGTTGTCTGGATTTCCGCCCAAAAGATAGCAACCGAGTAATTTCCGGTCGCTATTGAATGCGGCCTTTATCGAGTTTGTCATCGCATGTTCGCCCGTTTCTCACAGCTGTATTGAAAGTGGGCTAGCTTAGAGTGACCCGACTAGGCTGTCATCCGGGTGAGAGGGATTGGCTGCAGTATATGGATGTTGCCGTCACGAATTGGACATTCACTGGAAGACAGGTACGGTGCTGTAAAGATACTAGCAGTTTTCGCGAATAGTTTTCTTGCGCGTTTCTGATGGATAGCAGTGGAACCGACGCTGATAATCCTTCGCGAAATTGCCCAGATGGCTGAAGCCCCACTTGAGTGCAACCTCTGTTACGCTGACGCTCGAGCCAGGTTGTAACAGATCTTCGTGGGCAGCTTCTAACCGCCGATTTTTCAGTGCGAGCATTGGCGAAATGCCCTTATAGCGTTTGAAACCCTCATACAGGCTGCGCTTCGATACGCCAGTTATCTGGGTGAGCCTTTCGATGCTGATGTCCTCGTCGAAGTGCTCCATTATGTATTGATATGCCCGCTCAATATCCCGCGGCGCTCCTGGGGTGGCAACTGCAGTTATCTCGCGTGAGTAGTTGTGCGGATGTCCGTTCAAGAGCATCGCAAATATGGTGCGTGATACCTGCTGCCGCACAATCAGAAATTGATCGTACATATCATTGTGAGTGAGCTGATCCACCACATGACTGATATACGAAGTCAGCCCCATACCGATTCCTCGGTCCAATTGTAAATCCAGTCGGAATTCTATGGGTTGAGTGAGGCGATGGCCAAGTAGATCGGTTGCGTAATTTTCTAGGGAGTTTCTATCTATCTGGACCATTAGTCTGCGGGCATCCGCGCTCCACTGGGAGCGCACCGGCTTACTGGAAGATACAACCGACCCAACTCCTGGCGCCGAGCAAACAACATCATCTCCGTAATAAATTTTTGCAAGCCCTGAAAGGGGAATTTCCAACATAAGAAACTCTCCGAATGCTGCAGGAGCAACGTCAACATCCGCGCCGTACTGGAGGTAGTTGAAGCTGACATCTCCGAATGAGGCTCGATGGTAGCGTGTATCAAGTCGCTTACCTGCAGACCTAGGTTTCAGGCTGTGATCACAATAGGCACGACCAACACGGTCACAAACATCGTCGGCGTCGTGAGAATGTAAAACCTGGTAGTTCTCCAAGAGTAAACTCAACTATACGCCTCCCTTGAGTGAATCCCGACTCCAGATCATAGTCTACTTGCTGCATTAATCGCAATACAATACCCAAATCCCCAGATAGAGTATCGCCAGCGTCTCAAGGGCCTCTGAATCCCTCTTTCAAGTTTTATTATAAGCCTTCACAGCGGATATGGCAGAGAGGTTTAATCAAAAACCGTTGCTCTGCGCAGTGTCAGCGCTTAATTGGCCATTTTGGACGGACCTATCCTGTATAAGCCGTCATTCTTGTTCGATATTGGGTTAAATGGGCGGCGACTCAAACTCCTTCAGTGCAAGTAGCACTCGTTCCAACAATATTCGGTGTTTTTCCTGCAGTTTTACAAATAGTTGCCGCCCCGTTCTGACGACTTTTGCCGCGATGGCATACAAACGCCAGCGCAGGGTCATTGCCCGATGGTGCGCCAACTCTTCCGGCAGTAATTGGCGCATAAGGGCAAACAAATTGTAGGACAGTGCAGAGATTAAAAAGTACAGCGCATTGGCGTTAAAATCCGGGCATGGCAACGTATCGCCGCCAAAATCCAGCTTCAGTTCCTTGATGCGATTTTCGCTGTCCTCAGCACGCTGGTTATACCCCAGGGCACCTTCTCTTAGTGCTACGCACCAATTCACCTTGTACCCCAGGGCACCTTCTCTTAGTGCTACGCACCAATTCACCTTGTACCAGTGAATAATCTCACTATCGCTGAGCTCATCCCGGTTGGTGGCAATCGCACGATGAACATAACCCCCCTGGTTGATTGCCTCTGAGCTTTCTTGTGAATCCAGATCCAGACTCGCCTGGCCTTTAAGGGTTGTTCTTTGAATGACCAGGGTGAAGGCTTCTTCATAATCACCGATACAAAAGCTCGTTCGATAAGTGTCCTGCCCGCTTATGGGCTTGCCTTGCTTATCAAGCAAAGGCTGCCAATCCGAATCGCTGGCCGCTTCAATCTGTGCCCGCATAGCTGCGCTGGTTTTGGCTCGAATGGCATACTCGATACCTTGCGTATCACAATACTCAATGATTTTTGTTTGGTAGCCTGCGGCGTCTATACGCAGCGCATTCAGGGCACAGCCTTCCGGTAACGACTGCTGGCATTGCTGGATAAAGGCTAGGTTGTCTTGTGCTGGCGGCACATTGCCGTGGCGGAAATCAACCGCTACAACCTGCCCGGTTTCCGCAATATGACCCACCATGGGCATAAAACCCTTGTTCTTGTTGTAGGTCCACTTAGCATCCGCTTTATGGGCAATAATTTCAGTGGCATCGATGTCCAGTGTGACTTTTTTACAGCGGTGCAAGGCTGACTGCAACAGGGCCTTATTCACCTTCACCCAGGCATCCTGGATTTGCGGCTGGTTTCCAACCCGTCTGAGCCAATCCCCAAGCGTGGTCGCCTGGGGAAGTTTTTTGAGATCCAATACGGTGCGCAGCGCCTCATCATCCTGTATGTGACGAACCTCATCCAGGTGAAAGCTGCCTTCGTGCTGCATCAGGATGAGGGTCTTGATAAATTCCGAGGGCTTATACCCGCGATTACTTTTAGGCGGGGGAAAGTAATGATCAATGCGTTCGGCGATGTAGACGCCACTCCAAAACCGCAGCTATTTGCCGAATTTTGAAATAGACGGATCTCGGCGTATTAGAATCGGCGCGGTAGAACTGCGGCCCAGTCACACTCAAGAGCGACCAATAAGCAGGCACGATTCAAGCGTAGGGACTATAAGAATAAGTGTCGCTGAGAACGGTATGACGCCACCACAGATTTGACGGTCAACGCTGGCGCCATACCCAAAAAAACCGTGCAGGTGCACGACCCGTTAAGTGTTGCACATAATGGGAATAAATCCAGCCCTCATCGACCTTTGTGTCGATGCCATCATCCAGCCGTCTCTACCACTGTTGTCGCTGCTACGCCCAGGTCATCGTCTGTACCCACTGTGATCGCGGCCAGCGGTATTGCACCGATGGTTGCAGCCAGGAAGCCAGAAAGGAATCCATTAAACGAGCCAGAGCGAAGTACCAGGCCACTCGCCCGGGTCGCATGAATAATGCCGCTCGCCAACAGCGTTATCGAGAACGGCAACAACAAAAAGTAACGCATCACCGTTCTCTGGCAATAATACTCCGTGATCTACTGCAAACCGTGCCTGATGAGATCAAAAGGGCCGATATGCCGGGTAAAACTGACGCCACCGTGCGCTGCCATCACTGTGGCGCGGTCTGCGGTCCCTTTTTGCGCAGTGATTTTCTGCAGAGCAGTCAGTTCAGGCGCAGATTCCGGCGACATTAGTGCAGCGGCTGGACAGGAGTCATCAATCGGAGGGCAGTCATGGCCATCGGCAAAGAAACTGAAGCAAAAATACTGCGCTACCATTTTGTTGAGAAGTGGCGAACGGGCACCATTGCGACCCAGCTTGGCATTCACCACTCAGTGGTTGATCGGGTACTGGCACAGGCTGGCCTGCCCAAGGTGGAGCGCACTCGCCGTGCATCGATCATCGACCCCTATCTGCCCTTTGTCATCGACACACCCTGCGGGAGTTTCCCACACTCACGGCGGCCCGCTTGTATGAAATGGCCCGCCTGCGGGGATACCCCGGTGGCCCCAGCCAGTTTCGCCAGCGTATCAGTGAACTGCGGCCGCGCAAGCTGCCCGAGGCGTATTTACACCTAAAAACCCTGCCCGGTGAGCAAGCCCAGGTTGACTGGGGTTCGTTCGGGCATATTCAGATCGGCAAGGCCCGGCGGCCGTTAATGGCGTTTGTGATGGTGCTGAGCTGGTCGCGACAGATCTTCTTGCGCTTTTATCTCAACCAGCAAATGGAGCACTTTTTACGCGGCCATGTAGCGGCATTCGAGGCCTGGCAAGGATTGCCAAAGGTGCTGCTGTACGACAACCTTAAATCGGCCGTATTGGAGCGCCACGGTGACGCCATCCGCTTCCACCCCACCTTGCTGGCCTTGTCAGCCCACTATCGCTTCGAACCACGCCCGGTGGCGGTGGCCCGGGGCAATGAAAAGGGCCGGGTAGAAAGAGCGATTCGCTATATTCGCGATAATTTCTTTGCCGCTCGTCACTGGCAAACACTGGCCGAACTCAATGCGCAAGCTGAGCACTGGTGCCAGGGTGTGAGTGCTGATCGGGCTTGCCCTGAAGAGCGTACGTTGACGGTCAGGGAAGCCTTCTTACAGGAGCAGGTGAGTTTGCCGGATAATCCCTTTGATACCCATGAGAGACAGCCCGTGCGGGCCGCCAAAACCCCTTATGTTCGCTTCGATCTCAATGATTACTCCATTCCCCATCAATACGTGCACAAGCCATTGAGCGTGAGCGCTGACCTGGAGCGGCTCCAGATAGTGGAGGGCGATCAATGCATTGCTGAGCATCAGCGCAGCTTTGGCAAAGGGGAGCAAATCGAACAGGAGGCGCATATCAATGCCCTATGGCTGGAGAAAACCCACGCCAAACTACACCGGGGTCAGGATCGCCTGAGCCATGCTTCGGCGCACGCCCAGACGCTGCTGCAGCAATCGGCACAGCGTGGACATGTCATTAAAACCACGGTCCGGTTACTCAATCAACTGCTTGATGATTATGGGCGGGACGAGCTGCATGTAGCTCTGGGTGAAGCACTTGATCGGCAATCACCCTACCCGGAGGCGGTGCAGCACGTTCTTGAGCGCCGCCGTGATGAACAGCACCTGCCGCCACCGCTTGCTGTCGCCGTGCCGGCGAAGGTCAAACACTACAGCGTCAAGCTGGCTCGGCTTGCCGATTACGACAAGCTCAATGGCACCCGAAGCGAGACAGGAGATGATACCGATGATTGATATCGAGCAACTCAAACAGCAGGCACTTGAACTGAAGCTCCACGGCGTGCTGGCGCACTGGGGCGAGATCACCGACGAGCAATACCCCTGGCGGGCACAGCTCATCGCCTGGGAGCTTGCCGAGCGCAAACAGCGCTCACTCGAACGGCGCCTGAGCAGCGCCAGGCTGGGCCGGTTCAAACCGATGAGTGAGTTTGACTGGCAGTGGCCAAGCGCTATCGACCCACAAGCGATTCATGCCCTGATGCAACTGGGTTTTATGGACACGGCCAGCAATATTATCCTGCTGGGCAGCAACGGCGTGGGCAAATCGATGATCGCCCAGAACCTGGGGTATAACGCTGTCATGCACGGCTATACGGCGCTGTTTACCACCGCAGCGGCGATGCTCAACGACCTGGCAGGTCAGGATGGTGCCAATGCCCTGCAGCGTCGATTGAAACACTACGCCAGGCCCGCCTTGCTGGTAATTGATGAAGTGGGCTACCTCTCCTACAGCAATCGTCATGCTGACTTGCTGTTTGAAATCATCAACCGGCGCTATGAGAAATGTTCAACTTTGGTGACAACGAACCGTCCGTTTGGCGAGTGGAATGACGTGTTCCCCAATGCCGCGTGTGTGGTCTCCCTGATTGACCGTTTAGTCCATCACAGCGAGGTCATCGCCATTGAGGGTGAGTCGTACCGCATGAAGGAAGCGCAGGAGTGTGCGTCGAAGCGGCGCGAGACCAAAAAGCGAGGAAAGGCTAAATGAAAACCTTAAAAATCACAACCTACTGGACGGCTGAACAAGCCGATTGTATTTATCAGCTGCTCGGCGACCTGAGATCGGTACTGTGGGATCACTATGGTGATGAGATTGCGCAACTGTACGAGGAGATCCGGATTGAGCAACAAGAGTACACAGACAGTGTCGAGGTAAATCATGAGCTGCCGTTCTAGCCTGTGATCGATTGGAGTTAAGCCGGATCACTGTCGCCTCTTTGTCGTTCTTTTATTCTGCGGCAAATAACTGCGGGTTTACTGTGGCGCTAACAGGATGCTGTGGTTCGATGAAGGGGCCAAAAAATTTCGCTACAAGCTGCGACCAGTAGTCCGTAGAACCAGCGAGAAAGAACTATGGGTGTCTATTTTAGCTGTCGCTGTAAGAATATAGAGATCGACTGGCAGTTGACGGATCGCAGCTTGGTACCCAGGAGCTGCCAATGCAGCTATTGTGTTTCTAAAGGCGCAGCGTATATCAGTAAATCTGGTTCGAAATTTTCTGTGAGGATTCATAACAATAAATTGCATCGCACAGTTCAACACGGGTCTAACAGTGCTATCTTCCATGAATGTGGCCACTGTGATTCGCTCGTTTTTGTGACAGTTGAAATTGATGGTGACTTGTACGGAGCTGTTAATTCAAAGTGTGTGGGAACTGATTTGCAGTTTGCCGAAGCAATCAAAACCCATTTTGAAGATCAATCACCGGAATCGAAACAACTGAGATGGCGTCAAAACTGGTGTTGCCCTGTGTCGATTGCAAGCTGTGATTAACAAGTCTCTATTGGCTATTTGCAGTAGCGTCGTTCGCGAGATTTTCGGACTTTTCAAAACACCAAATTCAGGAGAGTGCCATGATTTACCAGGGTAGCTGCCATTGCCAGGCAATAAGCTTCACCGTTGATGCACCCGAGATGCTCGAAGCTGATTATTGCAATTGTTCGATCTGCTCAAAATCAGGCTATTTGCATCTTATTGTTCCGCTGACGAAATTTAAGCTGATATCCGGTGAGGAGTCTCTAGCCACGTATACTTTTGGCTCGGGAATCGCGAAGCACACCTTCTGCAGACATTGCGGTATTAAGCCCTTCTACTACCCGCGCTCAAACCCCGATGGCATTGATATTAACGCGCATTGTCTCGATACGCAGGCGCAATCTGTTAACGTCACCAACTTTGACGGCCAAAACCGGGAAAAAAACGCCCACACGCTGGCGCATAAAAGCAAAGGCGCGTAGCGTTAGCACCGAAGAAAATAATAGAAGCATAATTTCAGGGAAAACCTTTGTGATACTCGAATTAGCCATACTCGATGTGAAGTCTGGCCGTGAGCTCGAATTTGAGGTTGCGTTTGAAACTGCGCAAGAAATCATCGCTAGTAGGGAAGGGTATATCTCCCATCAGCTTAAAATGTATCGAAACTCCTAGTCGATATTTGCTAACGGTTGAATGGGAAACGCTTGAGCACCACACAATAGGTTTTCGAAAGTCTCAGGAGTATCAGAAGTGGCGTACATTGTTGCATGATTTTTATGATCCCTTTCCACAAGTACAGCACTATGAGAGTGTGTAGCTACAAGTTCGAGCGTTTTCCGTCCACCAAATCCATATACCTTACAAAAAGAAGATGATCCTATGAACACGCCCGACCTTGCCAACGAATGGTCAGTTTTGCAAAACCAATACGACAGCTATGAGAAATTCTCACTGATCATTAAGCTGTTTAGTGTTGCGGTTTTAAGTTTTTCGTACCTCTTACACCACATAGGCATGCTCACACTTGGATTGCTATTGATACTGTGGTTGCAAGATGCGATATGGAAGATTTTTCAATCTAGAATAAATGCCAGGCTTCTTGATGTGGAGCGCGGCTTTGTGGAAGATCCCAACCAAAGCAGTTCCCCGGTCAGGCCTTTCCAGTACAACACTGCCTATGCGCGAAATCGTCCGGGGTTAGTGGGTCTCATTCTTGAATATTTAAAACACGCTCTGCGGCCAACAATAGCGTACCCACATGTTTTATTGGTGGGCGTGTGGGTTCTGTATTTTTAGTTTGCAGTTAGCGCTAGTAGAACTACTTAGGTTTTAATTTTTCGCGTACGTCCGTTTTCATCGATAGCCACAAAAACGAACTCTCCTTCGGTAACTTTAATAGGCTCACCGTCGTGTCTCGAGTTAATCCATACCTCTACGACGACACGTACTGAACTGCCACCAATTTCCAGTACATCTGCATAACAGCTGACTACGGCTCCCAAGTGCACGGGTGTGAGAAACGCCATTCTATCTATTGCGACAGTAGCTACTCTGCCTCCTGCGACTTCATTAGCAGTGACCGCCCCGGCCATATCCATTTGAGACAGCAGCCACCCGCCAAAAATATCACCGCTGGCGTTGGTATCTTTGGGCATCGCAATGGTTTGCAGTGCAATGTCACCTTGCGGTGCAGGAACGGAGTCTATGTCTTTCATGAGAATTGGCCCTAAATGGCGTTACCGTTAAAAGTGGATTTCTCAGTTTTTGATCAGAGCGGGTAGCCAGGTGGCCATTGATGGCCATACCCAGAGCGCTCCCAGTACGATTAGCTGAATGATTATAAATGGAATCACCCCCCGGTAGATAGCGCTGGTTGGCAGTGATGAAGGCGCTACGCCGCGCAGGTAAAACAGGGCAAAACCAAAGGGCGGTGTTAGGAAGGAGGTTTGTAGGTTCAGCGCAATCATGATGCCAAGCCAGATGGGGTCCACTCCCATGGTCAGTAAAATAGGCCCAACAATTGGGACGACCACGAAAGTAATTTCAATGAAGTCCAGAATAAAACCGAGAAGAAAAATCGTTAGCATTACTACCAAGGTAGCGCCCACGACTCCACCGGGAAGCTGCTCGAAAAAGTGATGGATTAATTCTTCACCACCAAATCCGCGGAACACGAGAGAAAACACCGCAGCGCCGATCAGAATCATAAACACCATACAAGTGACGCGCAGTGTGCTGATCACGACTTCTGAGAGCCTGTCCCAGTCCATCTGCCTTTTGGCAAATGCCAGTATCAGCGCCCCCACAGCGCCTACACCGGCAGCTTCGGTGGGGGTTGCTGCGCCCCCAATAATCGAGCCCAGTACAACAGCGATAAGAAGAAGGGGAGGTAACAGGCTGCTCAACACTTCGTTTCGACTGACCCGTCCCGTTGCGGCGGCAGGCGCAGATTCTGGCCGCAGCCATGCAACGCTCAAAAGGTAGACAATATAGAGGAGAACCAACAGCAGGCCCGGAATAACGGCTCCGACAAACAAATCGCCAACGGACACGGTCTTGGGCGCGAAAATATTCAAGTTCAGCTGCGCGCGCTGATAGGCGTTGGAAATAACGTCTCCGAGTAAGACCAGTGCAATTGAAGGAGGAATGATCTGGCCTAAAGTACCGGTAGCACAAATTGTTCCAGCGGCCAGTGACGGCTTGTAGCCTCCCTTTAGCATGCTCGGTAATGAGAGCAATCCCATGGTCACAACTGTGGCGCCGACAATTCCTGTACTGGCGGCCAGCAGCATTCCAACGACGACCACGGAAACCCCCAATCCGCCGCGTATTCCACCAAACAGTTTGGCCATAGCGCCGAGCAACTCTTCGGCTATTTTAGATTTTTCCAGCACGACTCCCATCAAAATAAACAGCGGGACCGCAATCAGGGTGGCGTTGTTGATGGTGCCAAAAAGGCGACCCGGCATGGCGGACAAAAAAGCGGGGTCAAAATGGCCAAACAGAATTCCGCCAGCGGCGAAGGCCAGGGCGGTTCCCGCCAGCGTGAATGCGACGGGATAACCCAACACCAGAAAAAGACACACCGCGAGAAACATGTACAGTGAGGTATAGCCGTCCATTAGCTGCGCCCCTCCACCAAGATAATGGCATTGCGCGCTGTTTCGGCAATCCCCTGGAGCAGCAAATTAACCGCCATAAGCGGCAGCAGACTTTTGAGCAGAAACACTGCTGGAATACCACCTGGCTCGGGTGATACTTCCCCTATAGCCCAGGATTCGAGAACGTAATTCCAGCTGGCTCCCGCAATAAAGAGACATAGGGGAATTAAAAATACGATGCCCCCAAGGCTGTTGACCCAGGCCCGTGTTCGTTCGCTGAAATTACGATACAGAATATCTACTCTCACATGTCCATCGGTTTTCAGCGTGTAGGCCGCACCCAGCATGAACAGGCAGCCATGCATATAGATGACGGCTTCCTGGGAGGTAATCGACCCGAGGTTAAAGCCGTAACGCAGTAGTACGATCAGCGCTGTTAGCAGCGCCATACCCAGGCTCAGCCAGGCAAGCCACCGCCCGGAAAGGTCAGTGAAAGCGTCGATGTAACGCACAAGTGCGTGCAGGATATTCATTCAAATGGATCTTTTTTATTTGTCTGTCAGGAGAGTATCATAGGGGGCTATTTGGGGTGAAAAAGTAATTCCGCTAGACCCTGCAAATTTGGACATGGATTGATGCTGATAGTAATTTCCCCGGCTAAAACACTGGATTTCGAAACGCCACCAAGCACACGAAAGTCCACGGTTCCGGCGCTTCTGGACCGTTCAGCCGGGCTGGTTGAAGATATGCAGGAGCTCAGCCCGGATGATATTCGCGCGCTGATGGGCGTGAGCGAGAACATTGCCGAATTGAACCACCATCGCTTTATGAATTGGAACCGCCCATTCAGTTTGGGCAATGCGAAACAGTCAGTGCTGGCCTTTAAAGGTGATGTGTACACAGGGCTCCACGCTGAAACGCTTTCGGCTTCCCAGTTGAGCTTTGCCCAGCAGCACCTTCGTATTCTCTCCGGCCTGTACGGCGTGCTGCGCCCGCTCGATTTGATACAACCTTATCGCCTGGAAATGGGGATTAAGTTTGCCAATCGTGGCGGCAAAAACCTCTATGAGTTCTGGGGGCACGATATTACCGATAGTCTCAATGCGCAGTTGAAAAAGATAAAGTCTGATGTGCTGATTAATCTGGCCTCGAACGAGTATTTTAAATCCATTAAATCTCGCGAATTGAACGCTGAAATTGTTACACCGGTTTTCAAGGACCTGAAGTCGGGTAAGTACAAGGTGATTAGTTTCTATGCCAAAAAGGCGCGCGGGCTAATGTCGCGTCACATTATTGAAAAAGGTATCACCAGTCCCAAGCAACTCAAGAAATTCAACGCTGAGGGCTACAAGTACAATAGCGAGCAATCCAGCGCGCGCGAACTGGTTTTTACCCGCGACACACCACCGAGCGCTAGATAGTGCTCCGTGGCGCGCCGGAGCCTCCATACTCCCAGGCCTGCGACAATAATAAAGGTCCCATCCTGGAGCACCTGAGCAAAGTATTTAAAAATCGTGAACAGGTGCTCGAGTTAGGCAGTGGCACCGGCCAGCACGCGACCTGGTTTGCCCAGCACATGCCCTGGTTGCAATGGCAGCCGACTGACATTCCCGAAAACGTAGCCCTGACGAAACTGCGGTGCGAGTCGTATCTGGGTCAAAATATTTCCCCGGTGACGTCTCTTGATGTCACCGACAATCCCTGGCCAGTGGATGTGCCACACGCGCTGTTTACTGCCAACAGTTTGCACATCATGCCCTATACCGCCGTGGCAGCCCTGTTCGAGGCCTTGGGCAATCAGGCCAAAGCAGATACCAGTCTTGTGGTTTATGGCCCGTTCAATTGCGGGGGACAGTACACCAGCCCCAGCAACGCCCGCTTTGATCAATGGTTGGTGCAGCAGAATCCGCTCAGTGCGATTCGCGATTTTGAGAAAGTGGATGGACTGGCGCAAGCTGCGGGGTTTGTTTTAGAGCAAGATAATGAAATGCCGGCCAACAATCGGTTGCTGGTCTGGCGTAAAGCGGTCTGATTATTCCGCAGTTTTAAAAGGCAGTAACTGCTCCGCCTGAGACATATAGTTGCCAATTTGTACCTGCTCTTGGCGGGTAAAGTCTCCCACCGCAGCGCTCAAGCGCGGATCGGCTATCCAGTGGTTCGAATAGGTTTTTACCGGGCGAAAGCCGCGCTGAATTTTGTGTTCTCCCTGTGCACCCGGATCAAAACGCGTTATACCGTTGGCGATACAAAACTCAATTCCCTGGTAGTAGCAAGCTTCGAAATGAAGGCAGTCAAATTCATGCTCAGCGCCCCAGTAGCGACCGAAGAGGGTGTTTTCGGAGCGGAAATAGAGCGCGCCTGCAACGGCCTGCTCGCCGAGGTAGGCTAGCACCATTATGACCTGCTCTCCCATGCCCGCAGCGGTGTGTGTGAAAAACTCCCGATTCAGGTAGCCGCCGTGACCACTGCGTTTGGCGTAGGTGAGCTGGTAAAAACGGTGGAACTGTTCCCACTCCTGTTCGCCGATATCGTCTCCCACCAAAGTTTTCAGGCTTAGGCCTTGCTCGGCAACACGTTTGCGTTCGCGTTTCAGGTTCTTGCGTTTTCGGCTGCTAAAGGTTTTCAGGAAGTCGTCGAAATCCCGATATCCTTCGTTGAACCAGTGGAACTGCGAGCCCACGCGTAGGTGGATGTTATCGCCAACAAGTTTGTTAGCTACCGCTTCATGAGGAAACAGTAAATGGAAAGAGGAAATGGTTTGTCGCTGCGCAAGTTGCTGGATGCCTGATAACAGCGCGCCATACACAGTTTCTGGGTCTTCTTGGGAAGCCATGCAAACTCGCGGACCAGTAGCCGGGGTAAACGGTATGGCGCTGACCAGCTTCGGATAGTAATCCAGACCAGCCCTCTGCCAGGCGTCCGCCCAGGCCCAATCAAAAACGTATTCGCCATAGGAGTGTGACTTTAAATACAGCGGCATAATTGCGATGGCTTGTTCGCCCCTGCGCAGCACGCCATGGCAGGGTTGCCAACCCGACTCGGCATTCGTACAGCCGGTGTTTTCCAGACCCCATAGAAAATGGTGTCTTAAAAAAGGGTAATCCCCTCCCGCCAGACGGTCCCATTCGGCTGGGCTGATGTCTGCCAGGCTTGGCAGAAACTCCACGGAGAGTTCGGGGGATGTGGCATCTTCCATCACCGGAGGTTTAACCGCCGTTGGCCATATGATAGTGCGCAGCTATGCCCAAAAATATGACCAGCCCGACCCAGTTATTGTGTTTGAAGGCCTTAAAACACTGCGCCGGTTTGCGCTGTTTAATCAGCTGTTGGTGATAGACAAAGAGTTCCGCCGATACCAGCAGTGAGCCGTAGTAGTAAAGTCCCAGCTCAAAACGCATACCCGCCAGCAGTAGCGCGAGTAAACACAGCCCCTGCAAGACACCGATTACGAGCCGGTCCGTCTCTCCAAACAAAATAGCCGTCGATTTTATCCCGGTTTTTAAATCATCTTCCCGGTCCACCATGGCATATTGAGTGTCGTACGCCACGGTCCACAAAAGGTTCCCGGCATAGAGCAACCACAAGGGCGCCGCGAGCGCTCCAGTTTGTGCTGCAAATGCCATTGGAATGCCCCAGGAGAACGCAGCCCCTAGAACCAGCTGTGGAAGATTGGTATAGCGCTTCATAAAGGGATAGACGCTGGCGAGTAATACCGCAACCAGGGACAACATTATGGTTAAGGTATTGGTAAACAGCACCAGAATGAAGGCGATCATACTCAAGGCCGAGCATAATGCTAAGGCCTCATTGACTGTGATTTGGCCAGTGACCAATGGCCGCCCACGCGTGCGAGCAACACTGGCATCCACGTGGCGGTCTGCAATATCGTTAACAATACAACCTGCCGAGCGCATCAGGAATGTCCCGGCGATGAAAATGACCAGCAACTTGGTATCGGGCACTCCCTTAGCTGCAATCCATAGTGCCCAGAGCGTGGGCCATAAAAGCAGCAGAGTCCCAATGGGTTTATCAAAGCGAATAAGTTCAAGCAATGCTTTAAACTTGGATTTGGCGGGCATCAATAATCCGGGCGAAAGTTAGAGCAGCCAAGCTTACTGCTTTGCGGGGAAGTTTGCAGCGCTTACCTTGCCGCGCTGGGCGCGGTGCACCGGCGCAATATCTGGCCAGGGTTGGAATGGCTGCAAAAAAACTTCACTTACCATGAGGGACTTGCCCTCAACCGTAAAGCGCGAACGCCGGCCCCAGGCCGGTTCCGATTGATGTAGAAGCGCGGGGAGATAGTCGCTGTGTCCCGACATATTGGCCAGTTCAAAAGGACTGCGATGCATGCTAGGGTGTTTGAACAAAATCGCACCCAGGGGTCTGGTCTGAAGGCGTCTGAGGTGGTTCAGGCCGCCCGTGAGACAAGACAGCGGAAATACACTCCGGGCGAAGACCACGGATTGCTCGTTGGTCAGCAGAGCTATTTCGCGAACAAGTGCTAACTCTCGCGGGGGAAGACCCAGTAGACGGCGCTCCGAGTGTCTCGGTACCTGCCACCCCTGATAGAGCCGGTCTACCCTGAATTCACCACCGCTTAGGGCCATGAGTCGGCTTGTCAGGGAACCGTCGTCGAGGAGCCAGTGTCGGTTGCCCTGGGGCAACTCAGCTGCCGTAAACCGGGTCACGGCGCGCCATTGAGGCTCCACGCTTATGCGGTTCGGGTTGTGTGATTGGGACACTGATTGCCTGTGTATACGCGATGACATTCGAGAGGATGCGTCATAGGCAGTGCTCTTGCAAGCTTGCGACTGGCCTATTTTGGCAAACCGTTATGGCCAGAAAACCCTTGCACATTTTTCATACAGTTTTATAGTGTTGCGTCTTAAATTTTATCTAAACCCCGGGCATATTGCCTTGTAAATCAAGTCTGGTACCCGGGGTCTTCACAAGCACTGAGAGCGAGCTTTGGTATGAGCAAATGGGAATGTATTGTCTGTGGTCTGGTTTACGATGAAAAAGAAGGTTGGCCTGACGATGGCATCGCCCCCGGCACCAAGTGGGAAGATGTTCCCGAGGACTGGCTGTGTCCTGATTGTGGTGTCGGCAAGGAAGATTTTGAACTCATCGAAGAGGCGGTAGTAGACGATGTGCCGCATCACGAAGAGCCCGTGGTTGATACTGTTCACCCACCGGTCGTTATTCTGGGAACGGGTTTGGCGGGCTATGGGCTGGCCAAAGAGTTTCGCAAGCACGACAGCGAGACGCCACTCATTTTGATTACCGCCGACGATGGGCGCTCCTACTCAAAACCCATGTTGTCTACTGGATACACCAAGGACACCAGCGCAAACGACCTGGCTCAATTGGACGCGGGGAGTATGGGCAAACAGCTCAAAGCCAGCGTTTGGACCATGACCAAAGTCAATGAAATTGATACGGCCGCTCAGTTAATTAAAGTTGGCGATGCTGCAACGGTCATCCACTACAGCAAGTTAGTGTTGGCTATCGGTGCTGACGTTATTCGCCCGCCTATCGGTGGTGATGGCCTGGAAAAAGTCTACTCTGTCAACGACTTGCTTGATTACGATGACTTCCGCACCGCTGTTAAAAAGAACGATGTGAAAAAGGTCTGCATCATTGGCGGTGGATTGATTGGCTGCGAATTCACCAACGATCTGATCAACGGCGGCTTCGAAGTTGAGGCGGTGGATCCCCTGGCTTATTGCATTCCCACGTTGCTGCCCGAAGCCGCCGGAAAAGCGGTGCAATCTGCACTGGAAGACAAGGGCGCCAAGTTTCATTTTGGACCGCTGGTGACCGCTGTAAACAATGCAGACAATGGCGTTGTCGTGAGTTTAAACAACGGCGAGACTATTAATGCGGATATGGTGGTGTCTGCGGTTGGGGTTCGACCCAGGGTTGATCTTGCGAAAGACTCTGGTATAGAAACCAACTGCGGAATCGTGACCAACCAGTTGTTGGAAACCAGCGCTGCAAACGTATACGCCCTGGGCGATTGCGCTGAAGTAGCCGGTCACGTCCTGGTTTATGTAGCACCCCTAATGGCGGCCGCTAGAGCGCTGGGCAAAACTCTGGCGGGCGAGCCCACACCGGTCAGCTATCCCGCCATGCCTGTGAGCATAAAAACACCCGCCTGTCCGGTTGTGGTCGCCCCTCCTGCACCGGGTGCGCAGGGTGAGTGGGCGATTGAACAAGATGGCAATAATGTTAAAGCAGAATTCCGCGACGTCAGCGGCAGTCTTCTGGGCTTTGCTCTGACAGGCGATGCCACTAAAGCCAAAATGGCCTTGCAGAAAGAGCTGCCGGCCATTCTGGTTTAATGGATTTGCCCGGCGCCAGATGGTCAGATATTGAATCCAGGAGCTAAACCCAGTGGATAAGGCTGAGCGCCGCGTCAGAGCCTGGTTGGACTCCTTCGTCATCGGCCTGGATCTGTGTCCCTTTGCCAGGCCGTTGCAGCACTCAGATAGTTTGCGTATTTGTATTTCTGGGGCGCAAACATCTACTGATCTTCACACGGTATTCCTCGAAGAATTGGATGTCTTGCAAAGCTGTTCAGAGGAGGAAGTGGCAACAACTTTGCTGGTCTTTCCCGATTCGCTCAATGTATTCGACGACTTTCTGGGTTTCCTGGATCAGGCTCAGGAGTTTGTTGCCGAAGCTGGGCTAGAAGGCTTGATTCAGCTCGCGAGTTTTCACCCCCTTTATCAATTTGAGGGCACCGAGCCCGACGCCCCGGAAAACTATAGCAACCGCTCTCCCTATCCAATGGTGCATTTGCTGCGCGAAAGTATGTTGACGCGATCACTTGCCCAATTCCCACAACCAGAGCTCATTCCACAGCGGAATATAGAGACCCTGGAAGAGCTCGGCGGCGATGTCTTGCGCAGTCGTTGGCACAAAATCTTTACCGATTAAAAGAGCATTATACTCGGGCGAACTCCTGGGTAGTCCCTGTCCAACGCGCTATGAGTTTTTCTTCCAGTTGCGGATACTGCGCTCGGGTAGTTTCCGCCAACTCCTGAACCAGGTCCAGAAGGTGATCATGCGCCGGAAGTTCAGCGACTCGAAAAGTCATCAGACCTGTTTGGCGTGTCCCCAACACCTCGCCGGGGCCTCTCAACTCGAGATCTTTTTCAGCAATGTAAAAACCATCGTTACTTTCGCGAAGGGCCTGAAGCCTTTGCTTTGAATTGAACGATAAAGGGGGTTTGTACAATAGGACGCAGTGGCTCGCCTGTGAACCTCGCCCCACGCGCCCTCGCAATTGATGTAGTTGCGCCAGCCCCAGTCGTTCGGGGTTTTCGATAATCATCAAGCTGGCGTTGGGCACGTCCACCCCTACCTCGATGACCGTTGTGGCGACCAGCAAGGACAGCTCACCATCTTTAAACGAAGCCATCACCGCCTGTTTGTCGGCAGGTTTTAGTCGTCCGTGGACCAAGCCAATTTTGAGTTCGGGCAGCCCCTGGGTTAACTCTGTTGCAGTAGCTTCGGCGGCTTGTGCCTGCAGGGTTTCGCTCTCCTCAATCAGCGTGCATACCCAGTAGGCCTGGCGGCCCTGTTGGCAGGCTGACGCCACGCGCTCGACAATCTGTTGCCGTCGAGAACTGTCGATTAGCACGGTCTCTACCGGCAGTCGCCCGGGGGGTAGCTCATCGATAATGGAACAGTCCAGGTCGGCATAGGCGACCATCGACAGTGTTCTTGGTATAGGTGTTGCGGTCATAATGAGCTGGTGTGGCCGGCCTGTCTCTGGCTGCGCTTTTTCGGTCAAGGCAAGCCGTTGATGAACGCCGAATCGATGTTGTTCATCCACGATGACCAGCCCGAGTTTTGAAAAGGAAACATCTGCCTGAAACAATGCGTGGGTGCCGATGACCAGGGCGGCGTCTCCAGCGCCAATTTTCTCAAGCGTTTGCTCTCTCTTTTTACCCTTAAGCCTGCCGGTTAACCATTCCATGGTGATACCCAGGGACCCAAACCAGTGATTGAAGTTTTGCCAGTGCTGCTCGGCCAGTATTTCAGTGGGCGCCATGATGGCAACCTGATAACCGCCGCCAATGGCCTGTAGTGCAGCGCAGGCGGCCACCAGGGTTTTCCCCGAACCCACATCGCCTTGCAGTAGGCGGTGCATGGGGTAGGGCTTGGCGAGATCAACGGATATTTCTTTATTGACCCTGGTTTGTGCGGCGGTGGGCGAAAAAGGAAGCGTTGCGAGAAAACGCTCCAGGGATTCAGTTTGCACTGGTAACGAGGGTGCTCCATCGCGCTGATGTTTCGCTCGCAAGCGATAAAGGGAACAGTTGTGGGCGACAAGCTCTTCCAGTGCCAGGCGAAGTTGCGCGGGGTGTTGGCCTTCGCGCAATAGATCCTGTGGAGCATCCGGTGGTGGCGCGTGCAAATACTCTAGTGCCGCTGACAGATCGTAGGGGTAGGCGGTGTTTACTGGCAACAAGTCGATAAGTTGCGCTCGCTGCAACCAGGCCACCGCCTGTTCACACAATTTGCGCCATTGATTCTGAGAGATTCCCGCAGTAGTCGGATAGATAGGCGTTAGCCGCTCTTCAACGGCTGTCTCGCCTTCTTCGAGTTGTCGATATTCCGGGTGGTACATCTCCAGGCCCGCGCTGCCCCTGCGAACTTGCCCATAACAACGCAGCCGCGTGCCGGTTTGTAGATTGTTTTTTTGCGCCGCGCTGAAATGGAAGAAGCGCAGCGAAATAAGCCCACTGCCATCTTGTAGCCTCACGACTAGGCTTCTGCGGCGGCCAAAAACGATATCGGCGATTCTGACCTCGCCCTCGACGACAATATCGTCACCTTCGCGGGCGGCAGCCACCGGCGTTACCCGGGTTCGATCCTGATAGCGCAGCGGCAGGTGGAACAACAGATCCTCCACCTCGCGCACGCCACACTCGGCGAGCTTTTCAGCGAGTTTTGGCCCTACGCCACGAAGTTGTTGTACCGGTAACCCGGCGATTTTTGACACGTGGCGCTATTACCTCTTGGGTGCGGACAGCACGGTGATGGTTGTTGGAAATTCACCTGTGCCAACCATGTAGAGAAGTTCCATCGGTGTCATAATCGTCGCTCTTTGATTTACAAATATTTGTGCCTAGTGTAACCAGTGAGAGAAACCATAATGAAGCCAAATTCGATCTTAATTGTAGGCTGTGGCGATATTGGCATTCGCAGCGGTGCAATCTTGGGTCAGCGTGGCTATGCAATCGGAGGTGCCTGTCGCGATCCAAGCAAGCTACCCGCAGAATTTGAAGGCTACAGCGCTGACTACTGCGAGCAAGGCAGCCTGGATTTTATCGAGTCTGCGGCTCCTGATTATGTCATGGCGACGTTCAAGCCTGCCGGGTTTTCCGCCCAGGGCTATCAGCGAGGTTTCGTAGGGGCTGTTAAAAATCTGCTGTCGGGTTTGGGGTCTCATCGCCCAAAACTGATCCTCATGGTGTCCAGTACGCGGGTCTTCGCCGAGCATGCTGGAGGCCCCGTGTATGAAGACAGCCCGCTGGCTGATCACGGCTTTGCTGCAACCGCGATTGTCGAAGCGGAACAGTTACTGCTCGCATCCACACACAATTGTTGCCTGGTGCGCTTTGGCGAGATCTACGGAGACCCTAACGACCGCTTGCTAAGCAAAATCGCTTCAGGGGAGCTTTGTGCGGAGCAACCATTGCAGTATGGCAATCGAATTCACCGTGATGATTGCGCGGGCTTTCTTGCACATTTGCTCGAGATGAATGAGGACCAGCGGCACAGTGTCTACATAGGAGTGGATAGCGATCCCGCGCCTCGTTACGAAACCGAAAGTTGGTTGGCCGCACAGATGGGGGTTGAGATTAAGCCGTCAAAGGAACTGGCAACTGAACGACTTGCTGGCAGCAAACGCTGCACTAACAAACGGTTGCTGGATTCTGGCTACCAGCTCCGATACCCCAGTTATAAAGATGGATATCGGTCCGTACTGAAAGCGAGGGCTTAAACAGAAAGTATCGCTTCAACCTCAATTTTCACGCCTCGTGGCAGGGCTGCTACCTGCACGCAAGCCCGCGCTGGAAAGGGCGCGCTCAGGAATGAAGCCATCACATCATTCACTGCGGCAAAATCTCCCAGGTCCGTCAGAGAAATATTGATTTTCACGGCGTCATCCAGGGTGCCTCCGGAAGCCTGGGCTACGGCGTTAAGGTTTTCAAACACTTGGGTAGCCTGTGCGCTGATGTCCCCTTCGATAACCTCCATGGTTTCCGGAACCAGCGGAATCTGGCCAGAAAGCCATACGGTGTTGCCCACTTTTATCGCCTGGGAGTAGGGTCCAATGGCTGTGGGTGCCTCGGGTGTCGAAATAATGGCTCGGTTGCTCAATGCAGTTCTCCTGATGAAAATGTTCTAGGGTGCGTGGCCTAGTTGCTGATTCGCGTGACTTTGCGCACGGAGCTGAGGGTGCGCAGGCGTTTCATGATTTTTGCCAGGTGAACCCGGTTTTGTACCTGCATCGCAAGATTGACATAGGTAAATTGATAGTCTTTGTCTTCAGTGGAAATTTTGTCGATGTTGACGTCCATGCTGTTGATGCGAGTGGCCAAAACAGCGATCATTCCGCGCCGGTTTTCCACTTCAATACGCAGCTCTGCGCGGTATTCTCCCTCTACCTCACTATCCCACCGCAGGGCGACCAGGCGCTCGCGGTTGTCGCGCATGTCGGCCAAGTTGTTGCAGGTCTCGCGGTGTACCACCATGCCTTTTTCGGAGCTCAAATAGCCCTCTATCGCGTCGCCGGGAATGGGGTGGCAGCAGTTGGCATAGCTCACCATAAACCCCTCAGTTCCACGTATCGCAACTGGCGCAGAAGCGCTACCGTTTAAGTCCTGGTCATTGGGGTTGGATCCTCCCAGAATTTGCTGGGCGGTAATTCCAGGGAGCCTGTTGCCGCGAGCAACGTCCTCCAACAGATCCGCAAGTTCGTCATAACTGTGGGTAGCCAGGAACGCTTGCAGTGGTTCTTTGGGCACGTCTTCGAGCTTGGTTCCTAAATCCAGCAGCGCTTTTTCAAGCAGGCGCTGACCCAGGGTTATGGAATCATCACGGGTTTGATGTTTTAGAAAGTGGCGTATATTCGATCTAGCCTTTGCGGTGACAGCGTAGTTAAACCACGATGGATTAGGTCTGGCGCCGGGGGCAGTAACGATTTCCACCGTGTGACCGCTTTGTAAAGGCTCTGACAGTGGAGCCAGGCGGCGATTGATGCGACAGGCGACACAGCTATTTCCCACGTCCGTATGCACAGCGTAGGCAAAATCAACGGCGGTGGCATTGCGTGGTAATTCAAGAATTTTGCCCTTGGGTGTGAAAACGTAGATCTCGTCCGGGAACAGATCAATTTTTACGCTCTCGATAAACTCCAATGAGTTGCCCGCGCGCTGCTGCATCTCCAACAAACCCTGCACCCATTGACGCGCTCTGGCGTGACTGCCATTGGCTGACTGCTCATCGCTCTTGTACAGCCAGTGCGCGGCGATACCGTTATTGCCCATCTCTTCCATTTCCAGAGTGCGAATCTGGATTTCAATGGGTACGCCGTGCATGCCTTTGAGTACAGTGTGCAAAGATTGGTAGCCGTTGGCTTTGGGAATGGCGATATAGTCCTTGAACTCACCGGGAACGGGTTTATAGAGGCTGTGTACACTGCCCAACACGCGATAACAGGTGTCCACCGAATCGACAATGATACGAAACGCGTAGATATCCATGATCTCCGAAAAGGATTTGCGCTTGGCCTTCATTTTTTTGTAAATGCTGTAGAGGTGCTTCTCGCGACCAATGACCTCAACCTCATGACCTTCCTGCGCCAGTGTGGTTTCTATCTGATGCTCGATCTTATCGACGAGTTCTTTGCGGTTGCCCCGAACTTTGCGCAAAGCGGCTTCTATGCGGCGCGCTCGCATGGGATACAGGGCGCTGAAACCCAGGTCCTCAAATTCCATTCTCACAGTGTTCATGCCCAGGCGCATGGCGATGGGAGCGTAAATTTCCAGGGTTTCTCGGGCGATACGCCGGCTTTTTTCTGGCTTGAGTACGCCCAGCGTGCGCATGTTGTGCAAGCGATCGGCCAGCTTCACTAAAATGACGCGAATGTCTTTGGACATTGCCAGGGTCATTTTCTGGAAATTCTCGGCCTGCTTTTCTGCGAGGGAACTGAACTCAATTTGCGTCAGCTTGCTAACGCCATCTACCAGCTCTGCCACCGTGGGCCCAAATTGGCTGCCGATAGCTGACTTTTCAATGCTCGTATCCTCGATGACATCGTGCAGCATGGCGGCTATCAGGCTCTGATGGTCCATGTGCATGTTCGCCAGGATACCGGCGACTGCGAGGGGGTGGGTTATATAGGGTTCGCCGCTGCTGCGAAGCTGGCCGTAGTGGGCCTGCTCTGCGAAATAGTAGGCGCGCTTTACGACATTGGTTTGATCGGGGCTGAGATAACTTCTGAGGGTGGGATCAAGGGCATCGACGGTTTCCATATCATTGTGACTCGCTTTGGATCGTCGCGGACGCCCTTACTGGATTTAGATCGCCTCGGTGGCGGCGTTCGTGACTTCAGCCAGCTCCTCTTCGGCTTCAATCTCGTCTTCACGAGTGAGAATGTCGGCGGTAATCATGCCATCGGCAATTTCACGCAGGGCGACAACAGTTGGTTTGTCAGACTCTTCGTCCACTAGCGGATTTTTGCCCCCTGTGGCCAATTGCCGGGCGCGCTTGCTGGCGACCATGACCAATTCAAAGCGGTTTGCCACATTCTCTAAACAATCTTCAACAGTTACACGTGCCATCTATGGTTTCTTCCCATGGTGAATAATGCCCACCGGCACACATTGGTGTGCTCGATAATGGCATTGTAAGTAATCTTTTGGGCTCCAAACTTGCTCTGGCGTCAATTTTTGTCGCCGATGCATTGCGCTTGTGAAGGACCCTGTGTTCGAACCGGCAACGAGGCTACGCCGGAGGAACCGTCAATTATACCCTGAACACCCCCGGCTACGTCCAGCGTAAATAATGCCCCAAATCCCCAGATAGAGTATCGCCAGCGTCTCAAGGGCCTCTGAATCCCTCTTTCAAGTTTTATTATAAGCCTTCACAGCGGATAGGGCAGAGAGGTTTAATCAAAAACCGTTGCTCTGCGCAGTGTCAGCGCTTAATTGGCCATTTTGGACGGACCTATCCTGTATAAGCCGTCATTCTTGTTCGATATTGGGTTAAATGGGCGGCGACTCAAACTCCTTCAGTGCAAGTAGCACTCGTTCCAACAATATTCGGTGTTTTTCCTGCAGTTTTACAAATAGTTGCCGCCCCGTTCTGACGACTTTTGCCGCGATGGCCTACAAACGCCAGCGCAGGGTCATTGCCCGAGGGTGCGCCAACTCTTCCGGCAGTAATTGGCGCATAAGGGCAAACAAATTGTAGGACAGTGCAGAGATTAAAAAGTACAGCGCATTGGCGTTAAAATCCGGGCATGGCAACGTATCGCCGCCAAAATCCAGCTTCAGTTCCTTGATGCGATTTTCGCTGTCCTCAGCACGCTGGTTATACCCCAGGGCACCTTCTCTTAGTGCTACGCACCAATTCACCTTGTACCCCAGGGCACCTTCTCTTGGTGCTACGCACCAATTCACCTTGTACCCCAGGGCACCTTCTCTTAGTGCTACGCACCAATTCACCTTGTACCAGTGAATAATCTCACTATCGCTGAGCTCATCCCGGTTGGTGGCAATCGCACGATGAACATAACCCCCCTGGTTGATTGCCTCTGAGCTTTCTTGTGAATCCAGATCCAGGCTCGCCTGGCCTTTAAGGGCTGTTCTTTGAATGATAAGAGTGAAGGGTTTTTCATAATCACCGATACAGAAACTCGTGCGGTAGGTGTCCTGTCCACCCATAACCTCGCCTTGTTTATCAAGCAAGGGTAGCCAATCCGAATCGCTGGCCGCTTCAATCTGTGCCCGCATAGCTGCGCTGGTTTTGGCTCGAATGGCATACTCGATACCTTGCGTATCACAATACTCAATGATTTTTATTTGATAGCCTGCGGCATCTATACGCAGCGCATTCAGGGCACAGCCTTCCGGTAACGACTGCTGGCATTGCTGGATAAAGGCCAGGTTGTCTTGTGCTGGCGGCACATTGCCGTGGCGGAAATCAACCGCTACAACCTGCCCGGTTTCCGCAATATGACCCACCATGGGCATAAAACCCTTGTTCTTGTTGTAGGTCCACTTAGCATCCGCTTTATGGGCAATAATTTCAGTGGCATCGATGTCCAGTGTCACTTTTTACAGCGGTGTAAAGCTGACTGCAATAAGGCTTTATTGACCTTGACCCAGGCATCCTGGATGTGCGGCTGGTTGCCCATGCGCCTCAACCAGTCTCCGAGGGTGGTCGCCCTGGGGAGTTTCTTGAGATCCAATACGGTGCGCAGCGCCTCATCATCCTGTATGTGACGAACCTCATCCAGGTGAAAGCTGCCTTCGTGCTGCATCAGGATGAGTGTCTTGATAAATTCCGAGGGCTTATATCCCCGATTGCTTTTAGGCTGAGGAAAGTACTTGTCGATACGTTCGGCAAGGCTCAATGAGTCCATGTGTGACCCATGGCCAATAAACCGGCACAGGAAGTGAGTAAATCGTTCGTTGTATCGAGTTTGTAAGGTAGAATAATCGTAAGCCTTGAGTTGTGCACCCAGTGGGTGATGGTCTGTTTTGTTGCTAACCATTATACAGCCAGGGCTTTCTACGGTTTAGAGATTTCTATCTGGGGATCCGGGTCAAAGAAGATGGCCAGTTGAGATAAGGTTAGATTCCAGTTGTGAATCGGCATCGTCCACTTCTTACTGGCGTTCTGAATGCCAAGATATAGCAGTTTGAGCAGGCTGTTATCGTTCGGAAAGCCACCCTTGGTTTTAGTCAGTTTGCGAAACTGCCGATGCACCGCCTCAATTGAATTGGTTGTGTAAATAACTCGGCGAATGTCTTCAGGGTAGCGAAAATAGACAGATAAATTATCCCCTAAACTGTTCTCCTCGTTGATGGAGATCAACCGTGTACGTGTTTCATACGACGCGCTCGGCTAACCAAGCTTCCCCGCTTCGGCGGGGTTCACCTCTTGAAGACACCACCCAGCAGCAGCGTCGTACACCTGCCGCACATTTCCCACCAGTGGAAACACCTCCACCCACCTCAATGCCGGCAACGCCTTTTTCATATCCTCAATCACCTCCCGCCACTGCTCTGGCACCAAGTTTTTGGCCTCACCCCACTCCCCTTCCGGCACATTGATCTGGCTCAATGCCCAGGCATGATCTTCAACTTGAGCATAAGGCACCAGCGACTCACCATCAGCTAATGCCAGTGCCACCCTTACCGTGTCAGCACCGAGGCGGGTAGGAATATTAACGTCCTCATCCCAGCCTCCGGACTGAGCCGCACTTTTTCGCGTATAGCCATACTCCATTCTCAAACGGTTAAATTCGCCCATGGCGTACTGCGCTTTCTGTTCACCCTCTGCATCCTGCGTCGCCTGCAACAACACAGAAGGTATCTTCGGAGCTTGTTCGCCATAGACACTTTCAATAAGCTGACGCGCGTCCTGCGGCATCGCAAAACCACCATTGCTTTGCAGGGTTAACACAGTGCGCCATAGTTCACCCACATTGGCGTAAACCGCTTGAGTGCCGGGCAAAACATTACGTAGCCAGTTTTTATTATCCACTTGCTGGGGATCGGGCGACAAAACATAAAGGCAAGGCAAAGATCGTTGATCTTTGCCTACACCGAGATAATTGCCCTGCGCGTCACGGATATGACGTTGCAAGCGCCCGGCGCGCTGGATCAATAAATCCATCGGCGCAAGGTCGCTGATCATCACATCGAAATCCAGATCCAGGCTCTGCTCTACCACCTGTGTGGCAATCAACACCTGCCCCTCTCGAACAGCAGGTGTGGAATCCTTGCCAAACCGGGCGCACACATCTTTTTCAATAGCCAGACGGTCTTTCATTGCGTAACGACTGTGGAATAAGCTGACCTTGTCCAGTTCTACGCCTTCCCGTTCGCCGACTTGCTCATAGGCTCTGCGTGCATCCCTTACGGTATTGCGTATCCAGCAAACGCAGTGCCCTTCAGCAACGTGCCGCGAAATGAGCTGCAGCACGGCCGCCTCATCATCTAGCCGTTTAACCAACACTCGACGAATTACCGTATCACGGGTGTCAACTGGTGTTTCATATAGGCGCTGGTTACTGAAATGCGTAATCAGTGGATACGCGGTAATTTGCTTCAGAGAAATCGATTGTTCGCCACGGCCTTGAGCATAGGCGGCCACCAGGTCGCATCGAAAATGCACTGGCAGAGTTGCAGATAACAATACAGCACTTCCCCCTTGAGCGGCATGAGCCTCCATTAGTGCTGTTAGCAACCGTCGCATATAGGGATCAAAAGCATGCACTTCATCAACCAGTAATACCTTACCGGCGAGCCCTAGCAAGCGCAGGGACTGGTGCCGTGCCGGCAGCACGGCGAGCAATGCTTGATCAATCGTGCCCACCCCCACATCGGCCAGCAATGCCTTTTTGCGGTTATCTGCCAACCACTGGTTGCAATACACGCTGGCCGTTGTCTCATCAGCATTATATTGGTGGTCATCGCTTTGCGGAGCCAAAGCCACCGATTGTTGAAACGCGTCGGAGAATTGACGGGCTCCATGGGCCAGCACCAGTGATGGTGTGCAGCTACCTTGATACAGACTGCGATAGCTTCCCGCCAAGCGCTCGTACATCGCATTAGCGGTCGCCATCGTGGGCAGGCCAACATACAATCCCTCTGCCATCAACCGATGAGTCAACACCATCGCCGCCTCGGTTTTCCCCGCGCCGGTGACGTCCTCCAGAATAAATAGTTGCGGCCCCTGGCCGAGTGTTACCTCCTGCGCACACTTCTGCAGCGGCGTCGGCTCAGTGATAAAGCCAAACTGCTGGCGAATATCGGCGAACGGAGCAACATCGCAGCGATGGAGATCGAAGGTCGCTAAAGAACGCTCTGCCGCTGGCACTGCTTCCTCTTTCCAGTAGTCTTCAAGTGGAACGATATCGCTTTTATAGTGAAACCTGGCTTGATCAGAACCCAACCAGTCCGCTAGTACCGCCAATCCAGCCAGTTGCCACGACACGAGTCGAAAATCACCCCGGGAGATGGTTGCCAACGGCGTTAGATCAGGCAGCCAGTTTGTAACCAAGTCTCGTATAAAGGCATGGGCAGCATCTTTGTCTTCGGGCAAAAAGCTGTTAATGCCCTTCCGGGCCTGAACCTTATTGGGCGGCTGACCATGGTGACCGCAGACCACTTCCAGCCAGGCAGCAACTTGTGATTTGTACTCGGATGGAAAAATGTCACCCAGCCAATCAACCAATACTTTCTGCCAAAGCACAAAGCCCAGAGTGTCGTGACGGATCTGGTAATCAAAGCGTTGATCCGCGGTAACCAGCTGTCCTGACAAGTCTGGCACCAACCCCTGAAAGGCTCTGGCAAATTTACCCAGGTCGTGAAGGCACAGACAAAACACAAACCATTTTTGCAGCCAGTGCGGATCGACCTGGAGCTGCCCTGCCAGTTGCTTGCTGCGGTTGTGCTTCGGATGCAACAGCTGCCAACCCACCGCTGCTACGTCCAGGCTGTGATAAACCAGCAAATGGTAACCTGGCCCTTTCAGGAGTGGATTCTTCCTGGCCTTCCCCCAGTAGCGGTAGTAAGCTTTCATTTGCATAAACCCAATTCTCCCGCGATGCGAGCAAGTTAAGCGCCCTAGCAGTTTGTCGGACTCAGCTCCTGACGGGCACGATTTAATACTCCAGCGTGCTACAGGGCTGTCAGGACACCACGCAGAAGATGTGATTGTCCCAGGGCAGCCACGTCAACCTTCATCACGCCTTTATCCAGCCCTGTAATGGGCATTTATGCGGCAAATGACCGCTTAATTATGCCATTCTCAGCACATTCATACGCTTTACATTCCATGCCAGTGTCGCCAGCGTCCATTCGCCCGCAACCTTGTCCAAACCTCGCATCGAGAACTGCCTCAACCCCATAACGTGTTTGATGATGCCGAACACTGGCTCTACCGTTTGCTTTCTTAATGCGTACAGCGCTCGACCGGATTGGGTCGTCAGTTGATGTTTCATGAGCCTCACCTGATCATCCGTTATCGGAGTGGGGGCGTCAGGGGCAAACCGATCAAAAACGCACGGGTGATGGTGGTCACGCGCTACTGCCAGTAAAGGCTGGATATTATCCTCTACGCAAGCCTTTACATTATCACCGCTAAAATAGCCTGTATCGGCCAGCAGGTCGGTCACCTTGCCCAGTTCTTCAGGCAGGGTATTCAGCTTTGTCAGGGCCGGCTTTATTTGTTGTTTGTCGTTTCATGTGTGTACTGACGACGAGCATTGTATCGGTGTCAACACTGGCCTGGGCGTTGTAGCACTGTTCAAAGCCGCCGCCAGATACCGGCATGATACGCGACTCTTCATCGGTCAAATTCATCTGGTCTTTATCTCGAGGGCCGGGAAGCGGTGGCTTAGGCTCCCGGCCCCGGGGCTTTTTTCCAGTATCCCTCTGAGCTTGGCGTTTGGTTTGTTTTTGTTGGTATTCGGCTTGTTCACGCGCAAAACGCTCCTGCGCCCGTTCTTCAATTTTTACTTTGGCCGCAGCCAGTGCCTCAAGTCGTGTTTCGCGCCGGGAAATCTCCGCGGGAATGTCCATGCTATCCGCTACCGGCGTTTGATCTGCCGCCTCTGCCTGTGCAGTGAGAGCGCTGACTTCTGTCTTGAGCTGTGCTTCGATTTTCTTTAAGTGGCCATAAGAAAGCGCCTTATGCTTGCTGGCATTCGCCTTGATCTTGGTGCCATCCAGGGCGATACGCCCAAGCTTCATGAGCTTCATTTCACGCGCCAGCAACAAGACCTGAACAAAAAGTGCTTCAAGCTGAGGCAAAAAACGGCGTCGAAAGGTCGCTATAATGTTAAGAAGCAAAACGACACCGGTTCGATTGGTAGAGCGCTCAAGGATTATTTTGCTCGCTGCAAAAATGTTCCCAACTACAAAATTGCTGAAGAGCTGGAAATTGATGTCAACAAGGTAGGCCGATGGCGCAATCGTTTTTTTGAGAGAGGGTTTCGGGGAATAGAAAAAGATTTGCCAAGAGGGGCTAATCACGGCGGCAAGAATTCTGCGGACCAGG